>NZ_BMRZ01000060.1 GCF_014648895.1 Streptomyces tanashiensis | reverse complement strand
GACCCCCGCTCCCGGCACAACATGTGGCAGATCATCCGCGAACTCGTCACCGGCGGGGTCACGGTCTTCCTCACCACCCAGTACCTGGAGGAGGCCGACCAGCTCGCCGACCGCATCGCCGTCCTCAACAACGGCAAGATCGCCGCGGAGGGAACGGCCGAACAGCTCAAGCGCCTGATCCCCGGCGGCCACATCCGCCTGCGGTTCTCCGCCCCGGACGCCTACCGCAACGCCGCAGCCGCCCTGGCGGACGCAGCCCGCGACGACGAGGCACTCGCCCTCCAGCTGCCCAGCGACGGCAGCCAGCGCGAACTGCGCGCCATCCTCGACCGGCTGGACACGGCCGGCATCGAAGCCGACGAACTCACGGTCCACACCCCGGACCTGGACGACGTCTTCTTCGCCCTCACCGCCACCGCCACCGTCCCCGCCCCGTCCAAGGAGTCCGTCCGATGAGTACCCTCGCCCTCGCCGCCCGCGACACGTCCACGATGCTGCGCCGCAACCTCCTGCACGC
>NZ_BMRZ01000059.1 GCF_014648895.1 Streptomyces tanashiensis | reverse complement strand
AATAGATTAAAATCTTATTTAGTAGGAATCTCAGAGACTACACGCGAAACATCTAAAAATAATAAATTTAATCAATGATTAGCAGGATTAATAGACGGTGATGGATATTTAGGAATAAGTAAAAAAGGTTATACATCTTGTGAAATAACTTTAGATTTAAGAGATCAAAAAGCTTTATATTTAATTAAACAACAATTCGGTGGTTCAATTAAATTAAGATCTGGTTCTAATTCTATAAGATATAGATTACATCATAAAGATGGTATGATTAAATTAATTAATGCTATAAATGGAAATATACGTAATAGTAAAAGATTATTACAATTACATCAAGTATGTTCTATATTAAATATACCTATAAAATTACCTATTAAATTAGATAAAGATAATAGTTGATTTACAGGTTTTTTTGATGCAGATGGTACTATAACTATGTCAATAAAAAATAATATACCTCAATTAACTATTAGTGTATCTAATAAGTTATCTATTGATATAGAATATTTTAAAAATATATTTAATGGTAATA
>NZ_BMRZ01000058.1 GCF_014648895.1 Streptomyces tanashiensis | reverse complement strand
TAAATAATTATTTTTTAATATATGATTAATTAATAATAGATATATATTTTTATATAGATTAAATATAAAGATATTTAAATAAATAAATACCAAACGTATGGCCTCTGAGATTCCTACTAACTTACTGTTAATAATAATATTTCATTTATCTGACATTAATATAAAATATAAGTACTGCCTTATAATATAAAATATATTTTTATATAAATATATTTTCCCATAGATGGGATATATTCCACTATTGATAAAGGTGGTATATATATTTAAGGAAAATGAATTAATAATATTATTATTAATATGATAATAAATATCATGAGCTTTGGTTATCTGCGAATTTATTATATTTTTTAATATAATTTCAACGCATATAGTTTGGTGCCTAAATATATATAAAATATATTTTCGAGCCAATTGACTCATAGTTGATAATGCTATAACTCTTTTTATATCATTTGTTACTACTGCTATTAAACCACTTATTAATGTTGTAAATCCACTTAATCATAATATTGTTAATAATATTGAAGGTGTATAT
>NZ_BMRZ01000057.1 GCF_014648895.1 Streptomyces tanashiensis | reverse complement strand
AAAATTAGCTGTATATGCTATTATTAGATTAATATTACCTACTTTATCTGATGCAACAATATTATATACTCCTTTAATTTATGTTTTATGTGTTATAACTATTATATATACTTCTATAATAACTTTAAGACAAACTGATTTAAAAGTTATTATAGCTTATAGTTCTATTAGTCATATGGCTGTATGTATATTAGGTATTTTATCTAATACAGTAACAGGTATTACTGGTAGTTTATTATTATCTATTGCTCATGGATTTGTTTCTCCTGGTTTATTTATTATTGTTGGAGGTATCTTATATGATAGATATCATAATAGATTAATACATTATTTCCAAGGTTTAATTTCTTTTATGCCTTGATTATCTGTTTATTTAATAATTTTAAGCTTCTGTAATGTAGGTACTCCTTTATCTATAAACTTTATTGGTGAATTATTATCTTTAACAGGTGCTATTAATAAATCTCCTATATTAGGTTCATTAGCTGCTATTTCTGTTTTATTATCTGCTTCATATCAAATGAAATTAACTAATAGATTAACTGGTGGTG
>NZ_BMRZ01000056.1 GCF_014648895.1 Streptomyces tanashiensis | reverse complement strand
GGATCTGAGGCGTGGGGGCGGTGAGGTCGATGGGCGCGGCGCCTTCGGGCCGTACGAATCGGGAGAGCCGGAACTCCTCGACGGGGGTGTCGTAGATCTCCTCGCCCGATGCCAGGGGCCTGGGGCGTAGGACGGCCGGTTCGTTCGATGCGAAGCGCACGACGTTCAGCAGCTCCGGGACGTCGACGTGCTTGGGCGTGAGCCCGCAGCGGAGCACGTTGTCGGAGTTGGCCATGATCTCGACGCCGAGGCCGTCGAGGTAGGCGTGGGGGACGCCCGCGCCGAGGAAGAGTGCTTCTCCGGGCTGGAGTCGGACCTGGTTGAGCAGCATGGCGGCGATGACGCCGGGGTCGCTCGGGTAGTGGCGGGCGAGGGTGGCGTACGCGGCATGGGGTCCGCCGAGGCGGGCGGCGGCTGCCGCGGCCTCCGCGACCGTGTGCGCCATCTGTTCGCGATCGGCGGTGAGCAGGGTCGTCATGACCTCGCGTAGCGCCGCCTCCTCCGGGTGAGTGCGCAGCACGTCGACGTAGGGCTTGAGTGAGTCGACGCCGAGTGCGCCGATGATGTTCGCGGCCTCGGCGGTCGTACGGAAGCCACACAGACCGGTGAACGGAGT
>NZ_BMRZ01000054.1 GCF_014648895.1 Streptomyces tanashiensis | reverse complement strand
GTTCTGAACCAACATCATGTTCTCTTAATTTTATTTTATTTATATTTGAATTACTCAGAATTGAACTGAGATACATCCATTATGAGTGGACTGCTCTACCATTGAGCTATAATTCATTTCTCCTTCTCTTATTTAGAGAAGGAAAGAGATAAATTTTTCCTACGATAAAATTCATTTATGAAAATAATATATGAATCCCCCCATAGGGGGGGAATTAATTTTCTCTATAAAGAAATATATTTTATATAATAAAAATTTATATATTATTTTTAAAAATATTTAAGTGCAGTAGATAGATTCGAACTATCATTTTAAGGTCATGAGCCTTATATGTTTCCTTTACATTATACTGCTTATTTTATGGTATAGCAAGATTCGAACTTACATATTATTATCCGTAGTAATATACATTAACCATTATGTTATATACCATTAAATTTATATTTTTCAAAATATAAATCATTTTATTATAATAGAATATATATAAAATATACGGATAGTCAGCGATTCGAACGCTGAAAGCTCTAGGCTAACTACGTAGCAAGTAGGTTGGCTTACCAATGCCCAACTATCCATTACGCATTACATCAGATTCGAACTGACATCTCTTATAGTGACAATATAAGGCTCTAACCAATTAAGCTACTAATGCTTTATTTATTTATTATTTATAAATAATATATGTATTCTATAAATATATTAAATTAATATATTTTATTATATA
>NZ_BMRZ01000052.1 GCF_014648895.1 Streptomyces tanashiensis | reverse complement strand
AAATATAAAATTTAATGTAATTCTATAGCATCTTTTATATAACTACTAAATAAGATACAGAAAACATAACTTTGTATCATAGATATAGCGAATTCTAAGATAACTATAGCAATAACTCCTGCAATAGGTATAAATCCTCCTAAGAATCCTATAATAGAAGTTCCCATTAAATTAAATATTAAAGAACCTAATATTAACATTAATAAATGTCCAGATAAAATATTAGCTGATAAACGTAATCCTAAAGAAATAGCTCTAGAACTATATGATAATGTTTCTATTAAAACTAAAATAGGAACTAAAGGTAAAGGAGTTCCAGTAGGAACAAATAAAGCAAAAAATCCTAATTTATGTTTAGCTAAACCTATTAAAGTAACACCTAATCATAAACTAAAACTTAATGAAATAATAGCTATTAATTGTGCTGATATAGCAAATGAATAAGGAATCATTGATATTAAATTAGCTATTAATATAAAGTTAAATAAAGTAAATACTAATGGGAAATAATAACCCCCACGTACTCCTATTTGACTTTTTACCATATTTAATATTGTATCATATATAGCTAATATTGCTACTCCTCATCTATTTCATCCTAAATGTGCTTTATTTAATATTATGTTATACATATATATTATTAATACTACTAATCCTATATATATTACATAATTTGTTATACTTAATGTTAATATATTATTTATTGTAAATAATGGTTTTATTTCAAATTGATCTAAAGGTGAAAATATCATTTTATTTTTTTTTTATTCCCTGTATATCTCTCAGGGTCTTTTTAATATAATATA
>NZ_BMRZ01000051.1 GCF_014648895.1 Streptomyces tanashiensis | reverse complement strand
TTATAAGTATATTTATTACTTCTAGGATTATTATAGAAAGTTAAATATAAAACTCTAATAGAATATATAGCAGTCAATGTAGCAGAAGCTGTAGCAATATAATACATAATATAACCACTAACAGTATAAGTACCATATAAAGATTCTATAATAATATCTTTACTATAATACCCTGTTAATCCTGGTATAGCCATTAAAGATAATGAAGCTACTACCATAGATGTATAACTGAAAGGTAAATATTCAATTAAACCACCATATTTACGCATATCTTGTGTTTCTGATATAAAACTATGAATAATAGAACCAGCTGACATAAATAATAATGCTTTGAAGAAAGCATGACAATATAAATGATATATTGCTAAATCATAAGCACTAGATCCTATTGCTAACATCATCATTGCTAATTGCTTATATTCTTCTATCTTTATTATAGAAGATATAATTGGACCATTTCTTTATTTATTTATCTAAATATCTATCTCATTTTTCTTTAAAATTTGTTCAATCTATATATTTCATTACATTATTATTACTTTTACTTTTATAAGTACGTAATAAATAAAATTCTTTTATTAAATTTAATCTATTTATCTTTTTAGATCTTAATGGATATTTATTAAAATAATTATCTATTAATTCATATAATTCATTTTTTCTATATATTACATATCTAAATGCATCTATATCTTTAGATACTGGATATATTTTTCCATTATATATTTCTCTAAGATATTCTAATAAATATAAATTCTTTTGACTTATACTTATTAATATTTGTCCACTTTTTTCATTTAAAGATATAGAACCATCACTATCTAACATACCACTGAATCAACCATTATTATATTTTAATTTATTTGGATATAATAATTCAATATTATATTTTATACATAATTTATTCATTTGTAATAATCTATTAGTATTTCTTATTTCACCATTAATAGCATTAATTAATTTAATTAATCCTTTTTTATGACTTAATTGATATCTAAAA
>NZ_BMRZ01000050.1 GCF_014648895.1 Streptomyces tanashiensis | reverse complement strand
CCCGGGCTTCACCGTCGCCGCCCCCTACTCCAAGGTCGGCTGGAACGCCTCCGACACCCACGAGCTCTCCTTCGACGACGTCCGCGTCCCGCTCGCCAACCTGGTCGGCGAGGAGGGCCGCGGCTACGCCCAGTTCCTGCGCATCCTCGACGAGGGCCGCATCGCCATCGCGGCCCTCGGTACGGGCCTCGCCCAGGGCTGCGTGGACGAGTCGCTCGCGTACGCGGGGACCCGGCAGGCCTTCGGCCGCGCGATCGGCACCAATCAGGTCATCCAGTTCAAGATCGCCGACATGGAGACCCGGACCCACATGTCGCGCCTGGCCTGGCGGGACGCGGCCTCGCGGCTGCTCCACGGCGAGCCGTTCAAGAAGGAGGCGGCGATCGCCAAGCTCTACTCCTCCGAGGCCGCGGTCGACAACGCCCGGGAGGCCACGCAGATCCACGGCGGATACGGCTACATGAACGAGTCGGCGGTGGGCCGGTTCTGGCGTGACTGCAAGATCCTGGAGATCGGCGAGGGCACGTCGGAGGTCCAGCGGATGCTGATCGCGCGGGAACTCGGAATGACGTCATGAGGAGGCGGACACCGACGGGCCGGGACGACACGCGATGACAGGCCGGGCACCTGTGCTGACGAGCGCGGCGGATCCCGCGTCGCCGGCCTGGCAGGCCAATGAGGCGGCTCATCACGAGCTGGCGGCGACGTTGCGCGCCAAGCTCGCCGCCGCCGCTCTGGGAGGCGGTGAGAAGTCCCGGGCGCGGCACACCGCGCGGGGGAAGCTGCTGCCGCGCGACCGGGTGGACACGCTGTTGGATCCGGGTTCGCCGTTCCTGGAGCTGGCGCCGCTGGCGGCGAACGGGATGTACGGCGACCAGGCGCCCGCCGCCGGGGTCATCGCCGGCATCGGCCGGGTCTCGGGCCGCGAGTGCGTGATCGTCGCCAACGACGCGACGGTCAAGGGCGGCACGTACTACCCGATGACGGTGAAGAAGCACCTGCG
>NZ_BMRZ01000049.1 GCF_014648895.1 Streptomyces tanashiensis | reverse complement strand
GGGTGATCTTGGCGTCGCGCATCATGCGCTCGACGGGGTAGTCGCGGGTGTAGCCGTAGCCGCCGAGGAGCTGGACGGCGTCGGTGGTGACCTCCATGGCGACGTCGGAGGCGAAGCACTTGGCGGCGGCGCCGAAGAAGGTGAGGTCGCCGTCGACGCGCTCGGACTTGGCGGCGGCGGCGTAGGTGAGCTGGCGGGCGGCTTCGAGCTTCATGGCCATGTCGGCGAGCATGAACTGCACGCCCTGGAAGTCGGCGATGGGCTTGCCGAACTGCTTGCGCTCCTTGACGTAGCCCTTGGCGTAGTCGAGGGCGCCCTGGGCGATGCCGATGGCCTGGGCGGCGATGGTGATGCGGGTGTGGTCGAGCGTCTTCATCGCGGTGGCGAAGCCGGTGCCCTCGGCGCCGATCATGCGGTCGGCGGGGATGCGGACGTTGTCGAGGTAGACCTCGCGGGTCGGGGAGCCCTTGATGCCGAGCTTCTTCTCCGGGGCGCCGAAGGACACGCCCTCGTCGGACTTCTCCACCACGAAGGCGCTGATGCCCTTGGACCGCTTCTCCGGGTCGGTGACGGCCATCACCGTGTAGTACTCGGAGACGCCGGCGTTGGTGATCCACCGCTTGACGCCGTTGAGGACCCAGAAGTCGCCGTCGCGCACCGCGCGGGTCTTCATGCCGGCCGCGTCCGAGCCCGCGTCCGGCTCGGACAGGGCGTAGGAGAACATCGCGTCGCCCTTGGCGAGCGGGCCGAGGTACTTGTGCTTCAGCTCCTCCGAGCCGGACAGGATCACCGGCAGCGAGCCCAGCTTGTTGACCGCCGGGATCAGCGAGGACGAACCGCACGCGCGGGCGACCTCCTCGATCACGATCACCGTCGCGAGCGCGTCCGCGCCCGCGCCGCCGTAGGTCTCGGGCACGTGCACGGCGTGCAGGTCGTTGGCGACCAGCGCGTCCAGGGCCTCCTGCGGGAACCGGCCCTCCTCGTCCACCGCCGCCGCGAACGGCACGATCTTCGCCTCCGCGA
>NZ_BMRZ01000048.1 GCF_014648895.1 Streptomyces tanashiensis | reverse complement strand
GAAAAGCCTCTAGCGAGTTTCATGGCGGCCCGTACCCTAAACCGACTCAGGTGGTCAGGTAGAGAATACCGAGGCGTTCGGGTGAACTATGGTTAAGGAACTCGGCAAAATGCCCCCGTAACTTCGGGAGAAGGGGGGCCACGCCTGGTGATGGAATTTACTTCCTGAGCTGGGGGTGGCCGCAGAGACCAGCGAGAAGCGACTGTTTACTAAAAACACAGGTCCGTGCGAAGCCGTAAGGCGATGTATACGGACTGACGCCTGCCCGGTGCTGGAACGTTAAGGGGACCGGTTAGCTCTGTTTCGACAGGGCGAAGCTGAGAACTTAAGCGCCAGTAAACGGCGGTGGTAACTATAACCATCCTAAGGTAGCGAAATTCCTTGTCGGGTAAGTTCCGACCTGCACGAATGGCGTAACGACTTCTCGACTGTCTCAACCATAGGCCCGGTGAAATTGCACTACGAGTAAAGATGCTCGTTTCGCGCAGCAGGACGGAAAGACCCCGGGACCTTTACTACAGTTTGATATTGGTGTTCGGTTCGGCTTGTGTAGGATAGGTGGGAGACTTTGAAGCCGTGACGCCAGTCATGGTGGAGTCGCCGTTGAAATACCACTCTGGTCGTGCTGGATGTCTAACCTCGGTCCGTGATCCGGATCAGGGACAGTGTCTGATGGGTAGTTTAACTGGGGCGGTTGCCTCCCAAAGGGTAACGGAGGCGCCCAAAGGTTCCCTCAGCCTGGTTGGCAATCAGGTGTTGAGTGTAAGTGCACAAGGGAGCTTGACTGTGAGACCGACGGGTCGAGCAGGGACGAAAGTCGGGACTAGTGATCCGGCGGTGGCTTGTGGAAGCGCCGTCGCTCAACGGATAAAAGGTACCCCGGGGATAACAGGCTGATCTTCCCCAAGAGTCCATATCGACGGGATGGTTTGGCACCTCGATGTCGGCTCGTCGCATCCTGGGGCTGGAGTCGGTCCCAAGGGTTGGGCTGTTCGCCCATTAAAGCGGTACGCGAGCTGGGTTTAGAACGTCGTGAGACAGTTCGGTCCCTATCCGCTGTGCGCGTAGGAATATTGAGAAGGGCTGTCCCTAGTACGAGAGGACCGGGACGGACGAACCTCTGGTGTGCCAGTTGTCCTGCCAAGGGCATGGCTGGTTGGCTACGTTCGGGAGGGATAACCGCTGAAAGCATCTAAGCGGGAAGCCTGCTTCGAGATGAGTATTCCCACCTCCTTGAGAGGGTAAGGCTCCCAGTAGACGACTGGGTTGATAGGCCGGATGTGGAAGCCCAGTAATGGGTGGAGCTGACCGG
>NZ_BMRZ01000047.1 GCF_014648895.1 Streptomyces tanashiensis | reverse complement strand
TCGCCGAGGTCCGCTACCTCCTGTCGATGCTCCCGCAGAACAACCGCGAGAACCCGCCCACCGTGGCCTCCGAGGACCCGGCCGACCGCCGCTCCGACGTCCTCCTCGACCTCGTGCCCGCCGACGGCAACCGCCCGTACGACATGCACAAGGTCATCGAGGAGCTCGTCGACGACGGCGACTACCTGGAGATCCACGAGCGCTGGGCCCGCAACATCATCTGCGCCCTGGCCCGGCTCGACGGCCAGGTCGTCGGCATCGTCGCCAACCAGCCCCAGTCGCTCGCCGGCGTCCTCGACATCGAGGCCTCCGAGAAGTCGGCGCGCTTCGTGCAGATGTGCGACGCCTTCAACATTCCGATCATCACCCTTCTGGACGTACCCGGCTTCCTGCCCGGCGTCGATCAGGAGCACGGTGGAATCATCAGGCACGGCGCGAAGCTGCTGTACGCGTACTGCAACGCGACCGTGCCCCGGATCTCCCTGATCCTGCGCAAGGCCTACGGCGGCGCCTACATCGTGATGGACTCCCAGTCCATCGGCGCCGACCTGACGTACGCCTGGCCCACCAACGAAATCGCGGTCATGGGCGCCGAAGGCGCCGCCAACGTCATCTTCCGCAAGCAGATCGCGGAGGCCGAGGACCCCGAGGCCATGCGGGCCCGCATGGTCAAGGAGTACAAGGCCGAGCTGATGCACCCGTACTACGCGGCGGAGCGAGGCCTGGTCGACGACGTCATCGACCCCGCCGACACCCGCCAGGTGCTCATCAGGTCCCTCGCGATGCTCCGCACCAAGCACGCCGACCTGCCGTCCCGCAAGCACGGCAACCCGCCTCAGTAAGAGGAGTCATCCACGTGACCAGCCCTGCCAACCTTCTCCGCGTCGAGAAGGGCACCGCCGACCCCGAGGAGCTCGCCGCCATCACCGCGGTGCTGCTCGCCCGTGCGGCCGCCCAGCCCACCGAGACCGCCTCGCACGGCCGCACCGCGGCCGGCTGGCGCCGCCTGGAGCGCGAGCACGGCTTCCGCGCGCCGCACAGCTGGCGCTGACGCCACCGCTGTACGTAGGCCCCGCACCATGCCGGTGCGGGGCCTTCAGCATGTTGGGGGGGCAATCGTTCCGCAGGGCGGAACGGGTGGGCAGAACGGAACGGCGGCCCGTGCGGGCGCGTCCGTCCCTGGTGCCCACGGCGAAGGGCCCCGCACCGATGTCGGTACGGGGCCCTTCGCCGTGCGTCCGTCGGGACTACCGCAGGCGTGCCATGAGGGCGTGCTCGACCAGCGTGATGAGCGCGCTCTTGGCGTCGGCGCGGTGGCGGGCGTCGGTGGTGATGATGGG
>NZ_BMRZ01000046.1 GCF_014648895.1 Streptomyces tanashiensis | reverse complement strand
GTCCCGGCGATGAGCGACGAGGCCGTGATCGTACGGAACCAGGGCACGATCTTCCTGGGTGGTCCGCCGTTGGTGAAGGCGGCGACCGGCGAGGTCGTCACGGCGGAGGAGCTGGGCGGCGGTGAGGTCCACTCGCGGATCTCCGGTGTCACCGACCATCTGGCCGAGGACGACGCGCACGCGCTGCGGATCGTCCGCAACATCGTCGCCACGCTCCCCGAGCGCGGCCCGCTGCCCTGGTCGGTCGAGCCGGCCGAGGAGCCGAAGGTCGACCCGGCCGGGCTCTACGGCGCGGTGCCGGTGGACTCCCGCACCCCGTACGACGTGCGTGAGGTGATCGCCCGGGTCGTGGACGGCTCCCGCTTCCAGGAGTTCAAGTCCGAGTACGGGCAGACGCTGATCACGGGCTTCGCCCGGATCCACGGTCATCCGGTGGGCATCGTCGCCAACAACGGCATCCTGTTCGCCGAATCCGCCCAGAAGGGCGCGCACTTCATCGAGCTGTGCGACCAGCGCGGGATCCCGCTCGTCTTCCTCCAGAACATCACCGGCTTCATGGTCGGCAAGGCGTACGAGCACGGCGGCATCGCCAAGCACGGCGCGAAGATGGTCACGGCCGTCGCCACCACCCGGGTCCCGAAGCTGACCGTCGTCGTCGGCGGTTCGTACGGCGCGGGCAACTACTCGATGTGCGGCCGCGCGTACTCCCCCCGCTTCCTGTGGATGTGGCCCAACGCCAAGATCTCCGTCATGGGCGGCGAGCAGGCCGCCTCCGTCCTCGCGACGGTCAAGCGGGACCAGCTCGGCGACGACTGGAGCGCGGCGGACGAGGAGGCCTTCAAGGCTCCGATCCGCGAGCAGTACGAGACCCAGGGCAGCGCCTACTACGCGTCGGCCCGGCTGTGGGACGACGGGGTCATCGACCCGCTGGAGACCCGGCAGGTCCTCGGACTGGCCCTGACCGCCTGTGCCAACGCGCCCCTGGGTGACCCCCAGTTCGGCGTCTTCCGGATGTGAAGGGCCCTCAGGAGATGCACAGCATGTTCGACACCGTCCTCGTGGCCAACCGGGGCGAGATCGCCGTCCGCGTCATCCGCACCCTGCGGGCGCTCGGCGTGCGCTCGGTGGCCGTCTACAGCGACGCGGACGCCGACGCCCGGCACGTCCGTGAGGCGGACACGGCGGTACGGATCGGTCCGCCGCCGGCCGCCGAGTCCTATCTGTCGGTCCCGGCCCTCCTCGACGCCGCCGCCCGCACCGGGGCGCAGGCCGTGCACCCGGGCTACGGCTTCCTCGCGGAGAACGCCGCCTTCGCGCGGGCCTGCGCCGACGCCGGTCTGGTCTTCATCGGCCCGACCGCCGAGGCGATCTCCCTGATGGGCGACAAGATCCGGGCGAAGGAGACCGTGAAGACGGCGGGCGTGCCCGTCGTCCCCGGCGCCGCCGATCCCGAACTGGTCGAGGCGGCCCGCGAACTGGGCGCGCCCGTCCTGCTCAAGCCGTCCGCCGGCGGCGGCGGCAAGGGCATGCGGCTCGTCCGGGACCTGTCGGTCCTGGAGGAGGAGATCGCGGCGGCCCGCCGTGAGGCGCGCGCCTCGTTCGGCGACGACACGCTGCTCGTGGAGCGGTGGATCGACCGGCCCCGGCACATCGAGATCCAGGTCCTCGCCGACACCCACGGGAACGTGGTGCACCTCGGCGAGCGCGAGTGCTCGCTCCAGCGCCGCCACCAGAAGATCATCGAGGAGGCGCCGAGCGTCCTCCTCACGCCCGAGATCCGCGCCGCCATGGGCGCGGCGGCGGTCGAGGCGGCGCGGTCCTGCGGCTATGTGGGCGCGGGCACGGTCGAGTTCATCGTGCCGGGCGTCGACCCGTCGGCGTACTACTTCATGGAGATGAACACCCGTCTCCAGGTCGAGCACCCGGTGACCGAGCTGATCACCGGCATCGACCTGGTGGAGTGGCAGCTGCGGGTGGCCTCCGGCGAGCCGCTCCCCTTCGCGCAGGACGACATCCGTCTCGACGGCTGGGCGATCGAGGCCCGCATCTGCGCGGAGGACCCCTCACGGGGCTTCCTCCCCTCGGGCGGCACGGTCCTCGCGCTGAACGAGCCGCAGGGCGAAGGCGTCCGCACGGACTCGGGTCTGTCGCAGGGCACGGAGGTCTCGTCCCTCTACGACCCGATGCTGTCGAAGGTCATCGTCCACGCGAAGGACCGCCCGACGGCCCTCCGCAAGCTGCGCGCGGCGCTCGCGGAGACGGTCACCCTCGGCGTCCCGACGAACGCGGGCTTCCTGCGCCGCCTCCTGGCCCACGAGGACGTGATCGCGGGCGACCTCGACACGGGTCTGGTGGAGCGGGACGCGGAGAGCCTGGTCCCGCAGGGCGTCCCCGACGAGGTGTACGCGGCCGCGGCTGCCGTACGGCTCGCCGGGCTGGCCCCGGAGCCCCGGGAGGGCTGGACGGACCCGTTCTCGGTGCCGAACGGCTTCCGGCTCGGCGGTGCGCCCAAGCGGCTCGCCTTCCCCTTCCGCGTGCCGGGGCTCGAACCCGTCACGGTCGACGCCCCCGCCGGGGCGCGGGTCACGGACACCGCGGTGACCGTGACGCTGGACGGGATCACCCATCACTTCCGGCGCGCCGGCTCCTGGCTGGGCCGCGACGGCGACTCCTGGCACGTGCTCGACCACGACCCCGTCGAGGCCGCGCTCAGCGGGGCGAGGCACGGTGGGGCCGACACGCTCGCCGCGCCCATGCCCGGCACGGTCACCGTCGTCAAGGTGGCCGTCGGGGACGAGGTCGAGGCCGGACAGAGCCTGCTCGTCGTCGAGGCCATGAAGATGGAGCACGTCATCTCCGCCCCGCACGCCGGCACCGT
This sequence comes from Streptomyces tanashiensis, assembly GCF_014648895.1. Lineage (GTDB taxonomy): Bacteria > Actinomycetota > Actinomycetes > Streptomycetales > Streptomycetaceae > Streptomyces > Streptomyces tanashiensis. The sequence continues at coordinate 1,442 of NZ_BMRZ01000046.1, read as the reverse complement.
CACCGAACTCGACGTCACACCCGGCACCACCGTCGCCATGGACCAGATCCTGGCCGTGGTGACGCCTCGCGAGGAGGACGCGGAATGAGTCTGCCCATGACCGTCCCCGACCCCGCGCTGCCCGCCCGGGTCCGGATCCACGAGGTCGGTGCCCGGGACGGGCTGCAGAACGAGAAGACGGCCGTCCCGACCGAGGTGAAGGCCGAGTTCGTGCGGCGGCTCGCCGCCGCCGGGCTCGGCACGATCGAGGCGACCAGCTTCGTGCACCCGAAGTGGGTGCCCCAGCTCGCCGACGCGGAGGAGCTGTTCCCGCTCGTGCGGGACCTCCCTGTCCGGCTCCCGGTGCTCGTGCCGAACGAGCGGGGGCTCGACCGGGCCCTCGCCCTCGGCGCCCGTGAGGTCGCCGTGTTCGCCTCGGCGACGGAGTCCTTCGCGAAGGCCAACCTGAACCGGACCGTCGACGAGGCGCTGGCGATGTTCGCGCCGACCGTCACCCGGGCCATAGAGGCCGGTCTGAAGGTGCGCGGCTACCTCTCGATGTGTTTCGGCGACCCCTGGGAGGGCGCCGTCCCCGTCGAGCAGGTCGTGCGGGTCACGAAGGCCCTCGCCGACATGGGCTGCGACGAGCTGAGCCTCGGGGACACGATCGGCGTCGCCACCCCGGGGCATGTCCAGGCCCTCCTGACGGGCCTGAACGAGGCCGGTGTGCCCACCTCCCGTCTCGCCGTGCACTTCCACGACACGTACGGACAGGCCCTGTCCAACACCCTGGCGGCCCTGCGCCACGGGGTGACCACGGTCGACGCCTCCGCCGGCGGCCTCGGCGGCTGCCCGTACGCGAAGAGCGCGACCGGCAATCTCGCCACCGAGGATCTCGTGTGGATGCTCGACGGTCTCGGCATCGAGACCGGCGTCGATCTGGCCGCCCTCACCGCCACGAGCGTGTGGATGGCCGAACAGCTGGGCCGGCCCAGCCCTTCCCGCACCGTCCGCGCCCTCTCCCACAAGGAGTGACGAAAGACATGTCCCTCGACCACCGGCTCTCCGCAGAGCACGAGGAACTCCGCCGTACCGTCGAGGCGTTCGCGCACGACGTGGTCGCGCCGAAGATCGGCGACCTCTACGAGCGGCACGAGTTCCCTTACGAGATCGTCCGCGAGATGGGCCGCATGGGCCTGTTCGGCCTGCCGTTCCCCGAGGAGTACGGCGGCATGGGCGGCGACTACCTGGCGCTCGGGATCGCCCTGGAGGAGCTGGCCCGCGTCGACTCCTCCGTGGCCATCACCCTGGAGGCGGGCGTCTCGCTGGGCGCGATGCCGGTCTTCCGTTTCGGCACGGAGGAGCAGAAGCGGGAGTGGCTGCCGCGGCTGTGTGCCGGTGAGATGCTCGGCGCGTTCGGCCTGACCGAGCCGGGCGCCGGTTCCGACGCGGGAGGCACGCGG
>NZ_BMRZ01000045.1 GCF_014648895.1 Streptomyces tanashiensis | reverse complement strand
GACCGCTTCGTCACCTCCGCCGCCGAAGCCTGGTCCCACGGCGTCACCGTCGACTGGCCGGCCCTTCTCCGGTCCTACCGCGCCCACGCCGTCGAACTGCCCTCCTATCCCTTCCAGCGCCGGCGCTACTGGCTGGAGCCCGAGCCCGCCTCGACCGACGCCCGCGGACTCGGTCTGGCCTCCGCCGGGCACCCCCTGCTCGGTGCCGTCGTCGAGCTGGTCGAGGAGGACCGGCTGGTGTACACGGGGCGGCTCGCGCTCGACACGCAGCCATGGCTCGCCGATCACGCCGTGCACGGCACCGTCCTGCTGCCCGGCACCGCGTTCCTGGAGCTCACGATGGCCGTGGGCGCGCGGGTGGGATGGCGGCGGCTCGCCGAACTCACCCTCCAGGCGCCGCTGGTGCTCCCGGCCGACGAAGCCGTACAGCTGCGGGTGACCGTCGAACCGCCGGCCGCGAACGGGCAGCGGGAGCTGGCCGTGCACTCCCGGCCGCAGGACGCCGACGCGGGCGCCCCGTGGACACGGCACGCCGCGGCGGTGCTCGACCTCGACGACGAGGGCGCGGACTTCGACCTCGCCGAGTGGCCGCCGCCCGGCGCCCAGGAGATCGACGTCGAGAGCCGCTACGACACCCTCGCTGAGGCGGGCTACGACTACGGCCCCGCCTTCCAGGGCCTGCGCGCCGCCTGGCGCACCGGTCGCGACGTCTACGCGGAGGTGGGCCTGCCCGCCGAGCTGGACGCCACGAGCTTCGGGGTGCACCCGGCGGTGCTGGACGCGGCCCTGCACGCGGTCGGCCTGCTCCGTGAGGACGCCGGCACCGTCCTGCCCTTCTCCTGGTCCGGCGTCACCCGCCACACCGAGGGCGCGGACGCGCTCCGGGTGTGGCTGAGCCCGCGGGGCGAGGGGGTGACCCTGCGCGTCACCGACGGCGTGGGGAAGCCCGTGCTGTCCGCGGAGGCCGTCACGATGCGGCCGTTCACCGCCGACCTCACCGCCGGTCGCGGCGCCGACGCGCTGTTCCGCCTCGACTGGCAGCCGGTCCCCGCCGGGGCGGCCGACGTCGACGCGTGCCTGGTCTCCGAGCTGGCCGACGTGCCGGACGCGGTGCCGCAGGTGGTCGCCGTACGATGTCCGGTCGGCGCGCGATGTCCCGGCACGTCGCAGGACTCCGACAGCACGGGGGCCGGTCTCGCCGAGGCCGCCCGTCGGGCGGCGCTCTGGGCGCTCGGCCTGGTCCAGGAATGGCTGGCCGATGCCCGCTTCTCCGGGTCCCGGCTGCTGGTCCTGACCGACGGCGCCGCCGGCCCCGAGGTCGACAACCCCGCCCAGGCCACCGTCTGGGGCCTGATCAGGACCGCGCAGTCCGAACACCCCGACCGTTTCGCCCTGCTGGACTCGGACGAGGCGCACGACGCGGGCACCGTGCCCGGTGCCGTCCTCACCGAGCCGCAGCTCTCCCTCCGGGCGGGCGCGCTCCTCGCCCCTCGCCTGGTCCGGCACACCTCGGTCACCGACCCGGCCGGCGCCACCCCGCTCGACCCGGACGCCACCGTGCTCGTCACCGGCGGCACCGGCGTGCTCGGCGCCTCGGTCGCACGCCACCTGGTCACCGAGCACGGCGCGCGCCGTCTGCTCCTGGTCAGCCGCCGCGGCGCCGACGCCCCCGGTGCCGTGGAACTCTCCACCGAACTCACCGAATTGGGCGCCGAGGTCACCCTCGCTGCCTGCGACACCGCCGACCGCGACGCGCTCGCGCGGCTCCTCGACGGCGTACGGCTCACCGCCGTCGTCCACACCGCCGGTCTGCTCGACGACGGTGTGGTCGAGTCGCTGACCGAGGACCGGCTCTCGGCCGTGCTGCGGCCCAAGGTGGACGCCGCCGCGCACCTCGACGAACTGACCGCGGAGCACGACCTCGCGGCCTTCGTCCTGTTCTCCTCCGTGGCGGGCGTGCTCGGCAACCCGGGCCAGGCCAACTACGCCGCGGGCAACGTCTTCCTCGACGCGCTCGCCGCCCGCCGCCGGGCCGCCGGCCGCACCGCGACCTCACTCGCCTGGGGTCTGTGGGCCGAGCGCACGGGCCTCACCGGTCACCTGGACGACAGCACCCTCTCCACCCGCGGCATCGCCCCGCTCTCCACCGAGCAGGGCCTCGAACTCCTCGACCGGGCGCTCGCCGACGACCACGCCGTGCTCGTACCGGCCCGCCTCGACCCGGCCTCGCTGCGCTCCGACGCGCTCGCCGGGACCATGTCCCCGGTGCTGCGCTCCCTGGTGCGGATCCCGCAGCGGCGCTCCGGCGAGTCCGGCCTGCGGAGCAGGCTGGGCCGGATGTCCGAGGAGGAGGGCCGCCGTCTGCTGCTCGACCTCGTCCGCACCCAGCTCGCCGCGGTCATCGGCAGCGAGTCGACGGACGGGCTCGACCCGGACCAGCCGTTCAAGAGCTTCGGCATCGACTCGCTGCTCGCGGTGCAGCTGCGGAACCGGCTCAACTCCACGACCGGTCTGCGCCTTCCGGCCACCCTGGTCTTCGACCACCCCACGCCGACGGCCGTCGTCGAGTTCACGCTCGCGCTCGCGCTCGCGCGGGAGCGTGCCGAGAGCGCCCCGGCGCTGCCCGTCGCCGCCGTCGCCCCGCCTACGGACGACGATCCGATCGTGATCGTCGGCATGGGCTGCCGCTTCCCGGGCGGGGTGGACTCGCCCGAGGCGCTGTGGCAGGTCGTCGCCGAGGGGCGCGACGTCATCTCGGAGTTCCCGTCCGACCGCGGCTGGGACCTGGACGGCCTCTACCACCCGGACCCGGACCACTCCGGGACGTCGTACGTCCGGCACGGCGGATTCCTCCACGAGGCCGCCGAGTTCGACCCGGCCTTCTTCGGGATCTCGCCGCGCGAGGCGCTGGCGATGGACCCGCAGCAGCGGCTGCTCCTGGAGACCTCGTGGGAGGCCCTGGAGCGGGCGGGCATCGCGCCCGGCTCGCTGCACGGCAGCGACACCGGTGTCTTCGCCGGAGTGATGTACCACGACTACGGCGCCGGCAGCCGGCTTCCGGAGGAGGCCGAGGGCCACTTCCTGACGGGCACCGCCGGCAGCGTCGCCACCGGCCGGGTGGCCTACACCCTGGGCCTCCAGGGCCCCGCCCTGACGGTCGACACCGCGTGCTCGTCCTCGCTGGTCGCCCTGCACCTCGCGGTGCGGGCCCTGCGGTCGGGCGAGTGCTCGCTGGCGCTCGCCGGTGGTGCCGCCGTGATGTCGACGCCCAACACCTTCATCGAGTTCTCGCGTCAGCGGGGGCTCGCGACCGACGGCCGGTGCAAGTCCTTCTCGGCCGACGCGGACGGCACCGCCTGGGCCGAGGGCGTCGGTGTCCTCGTCGTCGAGCGCCTGTCCGACGCCCGACGCCTGGGCCACAAGGTCCTTGCCGTGGTGGCCGGTTCCGCCGTGAACCAGGACGGCGCCTCCAACGGCCTCACCGCACCCAGCGGCCCCGCCCAGGAACGGGTGATCCGCGCCGCCGTGCAGGACGCCGGAGTCACCTTCGCCGGTGTCGACGCCGTCGAGGCACACGGCACGGGCACGGTCCTGGGCGACCCCATCGAGGCCCAGGCCCTCCTCGCCACCTACGGCAGCGAGCGCGACGGCCGGCCCCTCATGCTCGGCTCCCTCAAGTCCAACCTCGGCCACGCCCAGGCAGCCGCGGGCGTCGGCGGCATCATCAAGATGGTCATGGCCATGCGCCACGGCGAACTCCCCGCCACGCTCAACGTCAGCAAGCCCAGCGAACTCGTCGACTGGGCCGACGGCGGCGTCGAGATCCTCACCGAGGCACGCCCGTGGCCCGTCGAGGAGGGCAAGGTCCGGCGCGCGGGCGTCTCCTCCTTCGGCATCAGCGGCACCAACGCGCACATCATCCTCGCGGAGGCACCGATCGACGTGTCCGCCGAGGACACGACGGCGGACGAGGCCCGTCTGGACGGCGCTGCGTTGCCGTGGCTGGTGTCGGCGCGTTCGTCGGACGCGCTGGCCGAGGCCGCCGGACAGCTGGCCGCGTTCGTACGGGCACGGCCCGAGCTCAGCCCCGCCGACGTGGCACTGTCCCTCGCCACCGGACGCTCCGCCTTCGAGTCGCGGGCCGTGGTCCCCGGCACCGACGGACGGGACGGGCTGCTCGCCGGCCTGGACGCCCTGGCCTCCCGGGAGACCGACGGCGTCACCGCGGCCGTCTCCGGTGCGAAGCCGGGCCGCGGGTCAGGGGCTCCGGTCGTGTTCGTGTTCCCGGGTCAGGGCTCGCAGTGGGCCGGCATGGCCACGGCCCTGCTGGACTCCTCACCCGAGTTCGCCCGCGTCATCGACGCGTGCGAGACGGCCCTCACCCCGTTCGTGGACTGGTCCCTCACCGCAGTCCTGCGCGGCGAGGAGGGCGCCCCCGGCCTCGACCGCGTCGACGTCGTCCAGCCCGCCTCCTGGGCCATGATGGTCG
>NZ_BMRZ01000044.1 GCF_014648895.1 Streptomyces tanashiensis | reverse complement strand
ACGAACGTGGTCTTGCCCACGCCGAAGCCGCCCGCCACCACGATCTTCGCGCTGGTGGTTGAACGGGCCGCGCCGCCGCTAGAGCTTGCGAAGTCCACTGAGCACCCTTTCGAGCAGTGTCACGTCTGGCTGACCGCCGGCGGCCTCGTCGCCGCCCGGCTGGTGGATGGCGACAAGTCCGGCCTCGGCCAGGTCGGCGACGAGGATTCGGGCGACGCCGAGGGGAATGGAGAGAAGTGCCGAGATCTCCGCGACCGACTTGATCTCGAAGCAGAGCCGGCAGATCCGCTGGTGCTCGGGCAACTGCCCCTGCAGCCGGGCCGGATCGGCCGTCGTACTGACCAGTGCCTCGATGGCGAGCTGGTAACGCGGCCGGGTCCGGCCGCCGGTCATCGCGTAAGGACGCACCAGCGGGTTGTGCCCGCCGGAACCGCCCGCGGCGGACGGCCCGCGCGAGGCGGACGGCGAACCCGCGGCGGACGGGACCTGAGGCTGCGCGTAGGGCTGCGACACGCCCTGTCTGCTCGGGGCGGAGGGAAAGTTGAACCGGTTCTGCGCGGCGTCGCCCAATGGCGCCTGGTGCGCGTCATAACCGTTGTAAGGGCTCGCGCCCGGGGGTGTACCCACGTCTCCTCCTCCGACTGCCTCGCGGTCCATGTCCCTTGAACCGCGCCACCGCACCTTACGGTGCGGTGGCACGAAACGCACTGTCCGTCTGTTAGTTGAGCAGACTTCCCTGAAGTTCCGCCCGGAGGTCGGGGGTCAGAACAGTGCCCGCGCGGTCCACGAGCAGGGCCATCTCGTAGCCCACGAGACCGATGTCGGCCTCGGGGTGGGCGAGGACGGCCAGCGAGGAGCCGTCCGAGACCGACATGATGAAGAGGAAGCCGCGCTCCATCTCCACGACGGTCTGGTTGACCGCACCACCCTCGAAGATCCGGGACGCGCCCGCGGTCAGCGAGGTCAGTCCGGAGGCGACGGCCGCCAGCTGGTCGGCGCGGTCACGAGGGAAACCCTCGGACATCGCCAGCAGGAGTCCGTCGGCGGAGACCACCACCGTGTGCGACACCCCGGGGGTGTTGTCCACGAAGTTGGTGATCAACCAGTTCAGATTCTGCGCCGCCTGGCTCATGCTCACACTAACGCTCCTGGTTGTAGGTACTGCCCGGGCCGAGGCCCGATCCGTTCGTGTCCGTTCCCGCGTTGCGCCCCTGCTGGACGCCCCGGCGCAGGTTGCTCAACCTGCCCCGTACGTCCTCGGGTGCGCGGGAGACCTGGGGGCCGCCCTGCGGGGTCTGCTCAGCCGTGCCCTCGACCAGGTTGGCCTTCGGGACCCGTCGGGGGAGACCGGACGAGGTGACCCCGCCCGCCTTGGGGTCCTTGAGCTTGCCGGCCCGCTGCCAGCGCTCGTCGTTGGTCGAGCGCCATGCGTCGGAGCCGTCGGCTTCGTCCTGCTGCTGCACCGGCTGCGCGGGCTTCGGCTGCTGCGGCACCTGCTGCGTCTGCGGGGCGACGCTGCCGCGGCGCGGCAGACCGGCGTCGGTCAGCGCGTGTCCGGCGTCCGGGGCGGGACTCGCGGTCGGACCCGGACGGTCGAAGCCTACGCGGTCGGGGGCCTGTTCGGGAGCGCTCGGAGCAGATTCCGATTCCGCTCCGAATTCCTGTCCGTAGCCACCCTGGTAAGTGTTCTGATCCGGCCACTGTGCCTGGTGAGGCTGGGGATCGAACGCATTGCCGTACTGCTGGTGTTCGGTTGTCGGGGTCTCGTACGAGGCTTCCGCATAGCCCTGCTGCGGGTATGCCTCGTAGCCCTGCTCCGCGTAGCCGTAGCCGTCCTGCTGCGGGTAGCCGGCCGCGTACTCCTGGCCGTACTCCTGCGCCTGCTGGGGCTGCCCGTACTCCTGCGTCCCGTACTGCTCCGCCGGGTACTCCTGGGCCTGCTGCTGCCCGTACTCCTGGCCCTGGTCGTACTCCTGGGCCTGGCCGTACTGCTCGGCCGGCTCCGCCTCGTCGCGGAAGAGCGGACGGTCGCCGCCCTGCGCCTGGGCCTCCAGGGCGGCACGCCGCCCCTCGCGCTGCAGCGAGCGGTTGACCGGGTCGAGCTGACGCTCCTCCTCGGCCGGCTGCTCGTAGCGCGAGTCGTCGAAGCCGAGGTCGGCCGCGGTGAGCATCTGCTGCGGCGGGGCGGCCTCGAAGGCGTTCTGCTGCTGCTGCTGCGGAATGATCTGCGAGACGGTGAAGTCGTCCTGGAGCGGCTGCTCGCCGCCGCCACCGTGCGTGATCGCGTCCGGCAGCATGACCAGCGAGGTCGTGCCGGCCTGCTCGCCCGAGGGGCGGAGCTGGACCCGGATGTTGTGCCGGTCGGCGAGCCGGCCGACCACGAAGAGGCCCATGCGCTGCGAGACGGCGGCGTCCACGGTCGGCGGGTTCGCCAGCTTGTGGTTGATGTCCGCGAAGTCCTCGGCGGTGAGGCCGATGCCCTTGTCGTGGATCTCGACCATCACGCGGCCGTCGGGGAGGCGGGTCGCGGTGACGCGGACCTTGGTCTGCGGGGAGGAGAACGTGGTGGCGTTCTCCAGGAGCTCGGCGAGCAGGTGCACGAGGTCGGTCACGGCCTGGCCGTGGATCTCGGCGTCCGGCACGCCGGCCAGCTCGATGCGCTCGTACTGCTCCACCTCGGAGGAGGCGGCGCGCATGACGTCGACCAGCGGGACCGGCTGGTCCCAGCGGCGGCCCGGCTCCTCGCCGGCGAGGACCAGGAGGTTCTCGCCGTTGCGGCGCATACGGGTGGCCAGGTGGTCCAGCTTGAAGAGGTTCTCCAGCTGGTCCGGGTCGGCCTCGTTGTTCTCCAGGTCGGTGATGAGGGTCAGCTGGCCCTCGATCAGCGACTGGTTGCGGCGCGAGAGGTTGGTGAAGATCGCGTTGACGTTGCCGCGGAGCATGGCCTGCTCGGCGGCGAGCCGGACGGCCTCGCGGTGGACCTGGTCGAAGGCGCGGGCGACCTCGCCGATCTCGTCCTGCGAGTCGATCGGGATGGGCTGGACGCGGGTGTCGACCCGGCCCGGCTCCGTACGGGAGAGCTGGTCGACGAGCATCGGCAGGCGCTGCTCGGCGATGCCGAAGGCCGCGGTGCGCAGCTGGCGCATCGAGCGGCTCATCTGGCGGGCCATCATCCCGGCGAGGATGAAGGCGGCGAGCAGGGCGACGACGACGATGCCGCCGTTGACCCAGGCGTCCGTCTTGGCCTCGTCGGAGACGCGGATGGCCTCGTTCACGGCCTTGTCCACGAGGGCCTTCTCGACCTCGCTGTAGCCGTCGAACTTGGCGGTGGAGACGGCCATCCAGGTCTCGGGCGTGATGGCCTTGGCCTTCAGGGCCTTGATGCCCTCGGGGCTCTTGGCGGTACCGATCTGGGAGGCCAGGCCGGAGTAGACGGAACCGTCCTTGCCCTTGGGCAGCTCGACGCCGGCCGCGGACATCTTCTTCTCGCCCTCGGCGGCCTTGCCGGCCATGACCTTCTTGAGCAGCTCGACGTCCTCGGGCATACCACCGGAGGAGAACTCGCCGAGGGCGATCTGCTCCAGGTAGTTGTACGAGTTGAACGCCACGGACTGCTGGGCGAAGACGCCCTCGTCCTGGCTGGGCCGGACGAGCAGCTGGGTGCCGATGGAGCGCTGGAGGGACTCCGCGCCCTTCGAGAGCTGGATCGCGTAGACGCTGCGGCCGTAGCTGGTGATGTTGCCGGTGCCCAGGCCGAGCTCGTTGGAGAACTCGGTGAGGTAGTGCTGGACGCCGGTGTACCCGAGCTGGGTGTTCACCGGGTCGAGGGAACGGGTGTACGCGGCCTTGCGGAGCGCTTCGAGCTTGGGCTCCTCGTCCTTGAACAGACGGAGCCGGCGCTCGAGACCCTGGCCCGAGGGCAGGTTCTTGGCGGCCTCGTCGAACTTGGCCTTGGCGGCGTCGGTCGCGGCGTACGCCCGCTGGACCTCGTCGACCTTGCGGTCCTCGGGGTTCTTCGCGATCAGCAGGGGGCCGGCGGTGAGGTCACGCTCGTTGAGCAGGGCGGTGCTGTACTCCGAGGCGGCGCGCACGATGAGCGCCGTCTTCTCGGCGTCCTGCGCCTCCTGCCAGGTGTCGATCGCCGCCTTGACCTGGAAGCTGCCCATGACGAGGCCGACGAGCACGGGTATGCAGAGGATCGCGTTCAGACGGGTGGGCACCCGCCAGTTGCGGGGCGACAGCTTGCTGGAGCTCCCCTTGGGCGCCTCGGTGGGGGGCGGCGTCACGGGCACGTCCGCGGGTGACATCGCTGTACGCGACGGCGGCGTGAAGTTGCCCCGCGTCTCCTGCTCCGCGGAGCCTTCGTTGCTTCGCCTCACTCGACCAACAACCTCTCGGCGTCGGCACCTACGTTGTGCCGGTGTTTCGTTCAGGGCCGTACTACTCGGGAGTTCATGAATTGCAGCACGTGAAGGGGGTCCGTTCCAAACAGTGGGAAGCGACCTCTTTCAGTGGTCCAGGCCTCACATAAAACGGGCATAAAGAGCGAGCCCCGCCAAATGGCGGGGCTCATGTGAGCGCAGTGACACCGATCGGATGCGTCGGGTGTCCGGGGCGCCCCAATTCTCTGTCGAAATGTTATGAACGCGAGGGCGGTCGTGTCGAAGGACACAGACCGCCCCCGGCAGAGGCATATGACAACCGCCCTCGCCCGTTCTTCTACTTCAGGCGTGCCATGAGGGCGTGCTCGACGAGCGTGATGAGCGCGCTCTTGGCGTCGGCGCGGTGGCGGGCGTCGGTGGTGATGATGGG
>NZ_BMRZ01000043.1 GCF_014648895.1 Streptomyces tanashiensis | reverse complement strand
TCCGTGGACGGTGCCTGGATCGAGTCCGAGGGTGTGCTCGATGGTGGGTACTGGTACCGCAACCTGCGCCAGACGGTCGGCTTCGAGCCCGCCGTCCGTTCCCTGATCGGTGAGGGCTTCGGCGTCTTCGTCGAGGTCAGCTCCCACCCCGTCCTCCTCCAGCCCGTGACGGAGATCGCCGACGCTGCGGAGGTCCCGCCGGTGCTGGTGGGTTCCCTGCGCCGCGGTGAGGGTGGCATGCGGCGCATGCTGACCTCGTTTGCCGAGGCGTTCGTGCGCGGGGTGGACGTCGACTGGACGGCGGTCCTGCCTGCCGGGTCCGTCCGGCACCAGGTCGACCTGCCGACGTACGCCTTCGACCACGAGCACTACTGGCTCAAGGCTCCCGACCGTGCCGCCGACGGCGACCTCCAGGTCAACGACGCCGACCGGGAGTTCTGGACGGCCGTCGACGACGCCGATCTGGACGCGCTGGCCACGCTCCTGAAGGCCGACACCACCGACCGCCAGAGTGCTCTGGGCGCCGTCGTCCCGCTGCTGGCGGGCTGGCGGGAGGGCCGCCGCGAGCGGTCCGTGGTGGAGGGCCTCCGCTATGCCGTCACCTGGCAGCCCCTGCCGCAGTCGGCCCCCGGAATCCCGGGCGGTACGTGGCTGGTGATCGCCCCGGCCGAGCGGACCGGTGCCGGCTCGGCCGACGACCTGGCGCGCGTCCTGGCCGCCCAGGGCCTCAGCACGGTGCTGCTGGAGGTCCCGGAGGCCGGGCTCCGCGACCGGGCGTCGCTCGCCGGGTCGCTGAGCGGCGTCCTCGCCGAGCACGACCTCTCCGGCGTGCTGTCCCTCCACGCGCTGGAGCGAGGGCAGGCGTCGCAGGACGCGGCGGCCGTCGCCGAGACCACCCTGGTGCTTCTCCAGGCCCTCGCCGACACGGGTGCCACCCAGCCGCTCTGGTGCCTGACCACGGGTGCGGTGAGCACCGGGGCGCAGGACACCGTGACCTCCCCGGTACAGGCGGCGCACTGGGGCCTCGGCCGTGCCGCGGGCCTGGAGTACGCGGACCGCTGGGGCGGCCTCGTCGACCTGCCCGCCGACATCGACAGCCGGACCGTTCAGCGCCTGCTCGGTGTCCTCAACGCCGCGGGCGACGAGGACCAGCTCGCGATCCGCCGTACGGGCGTCCTCGCCCGCCGACTGGTCCGCAAGTCCCTGCCGAAGACGGCGGGTACGGAGCAGTGGCAGCCGCGCGGAACGGTCCTCGTCACGGGCGGTACCGAAGGACTCGGCCGGCACGCGGCCCACTGGCTCGCCCTCGGCGGCGCCGAAGCGCTGATCGTCACCACCACCCCGGACTCCCCGGCGGACGGTGTCGAGACGCTGCGTGCCGAACTCGCCCGCCTGGACGTCCGTACGGGCGTCGTGGCCTGTGACGCCGCCGACCACGACGCACTCGCCCGCCTGCTCGACGGACTCCCCGCCGACCGGCCGCTGACCGCCGTGATCCACGCCGCCGACGTCATGCAGACCAGCTCCCTGGCCGACACGCGCAGGGCCGACCTCGCCGAGGTGTTCGCGGCGAAGGTGGAGATCGCCGTCTGGCTCGAAGAGCACCTCAAGGACACCGAGCTCGACGCCTTCGTCACCTTCTCCTCGATCGCCGGCGTCTGGGGCGGCGGCGGGCAGGGCCCGTCCGGAGCGGCGAACGCCGTCCTCGACGCCCTCGTCGAACGCCGCCGCGCACGCGGACTCAAGGCGACCTCCCTCGCCTGGGGCGCACTCGACCAGATCGGTGTCGGCGCCGACCCGGCCGCGCTCGCCCAGCTGCGCCGCCGAGGCGTCCTCCCGGTGGCTCCCGACGTCGCCGTGAGCACCCTGGAGCAGGCCCTGCGCGCCGACGAGAACGCGGTGGTCGTCGCCGACATGGACTGGGCGGCCTTCATCCCGGCCTTCACGTCCGTCCGGCCGAGCCCCCTCTTCGGCGAACTGCCCGAGGCACGCGAGGCGCTGCGGTCCACGCAGCCCGATGCGGGCACCGGCGCCGACGACGCCCACTCGTCCCTGGTCGCGAGCCTGACGGCGGCCTCGGAGACCGAGCAGCAGCGGATCCTGCTCCGGCTCGTCCGGAGCCACGCCGCCACCGTCCTGGGGCACACCAGTGCCGAGGCCATCCGGCCGCTCCAGGCCTTCCAGGAAGTCGGATTCGACTCGCTGGCGGCCGTCGGCCTCCGCAACAGCCTGCAAGCGGCCACGGGCCTGCGCCTGCCCGCGACGCTGCTCTTCGACTACCCCACCCCCGACGCGCTGGTCGAGTACCTGCGCGCCGAACTCCTCCGGAGCACCGGAGACGAGTTCGAAGGGCGGGAGGACGACCTCAGGCGTGTCCTGGCGACCGTCCCCTTCGCCCGCTTCAAGGAGTCCGGAGTCCTGGACGCCCTTCTGGAACTTGCCGAGACGGACGTCCCCGAGACATCGGCGCCGTCCGAGGACAACTCGGAACTCATCGACGCAATGGACGTCGCCAGCCTGATTCAGCTGGCACTCGGCGACGACGCAAGCTGACCCGTTACATCAGATCGTGGAGGAAGAAATGGCATCGCCCGACGAGCAGCTTGTGAGTGCACTGCGTGCGTCGCTCAAGGAGAACTCCAGGCTGCAGCACGAGAACAGCCAGCTCGCTGCCGCTGCCGTCGAGCCCATAGCCATCGTCTCGATGGGCTGCCGCTTCCCGGGAGGGATCAGCAACCCCGAGGACTTCTGGCGGGTGGTCTCCGCGGGTGCCGACGTCTACACCGAGTTCCCGACCGACCGCGGCTGGGACCTCGACGGACTCTTCGACCCGGATCCCGACAACCCCGGGACCACCTACGTCCGCGAAGGCGCCTTCCTGCACGACGCGGCCAAGTTCGACGCCGGGTTCTTCGGGATCTCGCCGCGCGAGGCCCTCGCCATGGACCCGCAGCAGCGCCAGCTCCTGGAGGTGTCCTGGGAGACCGTCGAGCGGGCCGGCATCGACCCGACCTCCCTGCGGGGCGCCGACGTCGGCGTCTTCACCGGCATGGTGCACCAGGACTACGCGCCGGACCTGAGCGGCTTCGAGGGCTACCTCAGCCTCGAACGGGCCCTCGGCACCGCCGGCGGTGTCGCCTCCGGCCGCGTCGCCTACACCCTGGGTCTGGAAGGCCCGGCGGTCACCGTCGACACCATGTGCTCCTCCTCGCTGGTCGCCATGCACCTGGCGGCCCAGGCCCTGCGTCGCGGTGAGTGCTCCATGGCGCTGGCCGGTGGCGCCACCGTCATGGCGACGCCGGGTGGCTTCGTCGGCTTCTCTCGCCAGCGCGGCCTGGCCGCCGACGGCCGCATCAAGGCGTTCTCCGCGTCCGCCGACGGCAGCAGCTGGGCCGAGGGCGTCGGCGTGCTCCTCCTGGAGCGGCTCTCGGACGCCCGTAAGAACGGGCATCGCGTGCTGGCCGTGCTCCGGGGCTCCGCGATCAACCAGGACGGCGCGTCGAACGGCCTCACCGCCCCGAACGGTCCGGCGCAGCAGCGCGTCATCCGCAAGGCCCTCGCCAACGCCGGACTGACCACCACCGACATCGACATGGTGGAGGCGCACGGTACGGGGACGACGCTGGGCGACCCGATCGAGGCGCAGGCGCTGCTCGCGACGTACGGGCAGGGGCGCGAGGAGGGCCGGCCGCTGCTGCTGGGCTCCGTCAAGTCCGTCCTCGGGCACGCGCAGGCGGCTTCGGGCGTCGCCGCGGTGATCAAGACCGTGCAGTCGCTGCGGCACGGCGTCCTTCCGGCGACGCTGCACGTGGACGAGCCGACGCCGCAGGTGGACTGGTCGGCGGGCGCGGTGGAGCTGCTGACGGAGTCGCGGTCGTGGCCGGAGACGGAGCGTCCGCGCCGTGTGGGCGTCTCGTCGTTCGGCGCGAGCGGGACGAACGCGCACGTGATCCTGGAGCAGGCGCCGTCCGAGGACGAGCTGCCCCTCCAGGTAGAGACCGATGCGGTGCTCCCGTTCGTCGTCTCGGCGAAGGGCGCGGGGGCGCTCCCGGGTCAGGCGGCGCGGTTGGCGGAGTTCGTCGAGGGTGACGAGACGGTGTCGCAGGCGGGTGTGGCCGCTTCGCTGCTGTCGGGGCGTGCGGTGCTGTCGGACCGTGCGGTGGTGGTCGCGGGTTCGCGTGACGAGCTGCTGTCGGGCCTGGGTGCGCTGGCCGGCGGTGAGTCGGACGCGACGCTGGTGAAGAGCCTTGTCCCTGGCGGGGGCAGTGGCCCGGGCCGTTCGGTGTTCGTGTTCCCGGGTCAGGGTGCGCAGTGGGTCGGTATGGGCCGTGAACTGCTGGACTCGTCGGCGGTGTTCGCGGATCGTGTGGCTGAGTGTGAGCGTGCGTTGGCGCCGTTCGTGGACTGGTCGCTGACGGATGTCCTGCGCGGCGATGCTGCTGCGGAGCTGCTGGAGCGGGTCGATGTGATCCAGCCGGCGAGCTTTGCGGTGATGGTGTCGCTGGCGGCGGTGTGGCGTGCGGCGGGTGTCGTGCCCGACGCGGTGCTTGGTCACTCTCAGGGTGAGATCGCCGCTGCGTGTGTGGCGGGTGCGCTGTCCCTGGAGGACGCGGCGCGTGTGGTGGCTCTGCGGAGCCAGGCGATCGGCCGGGTTCTGTCCGGTGCGGGTGGCATGGCTTCCGTGGCTCTGCCGGAGACCGAGATCCGTGGCCTCCTTGTCGAGGGTGTCGAGGTCGCGGCCGTCAACGGCCCGACCTCGACGGTGATCGCCGGTGACGCGGAGGCTCTGGACGGTCTGCTGACCGTCCTGGAGGGCCAGGGTGTGCGGGT
>NZ_BMRZ01000042.1 GCF_014648895.1 Streptomyces tanashiensis | reverse complement strand
CTGCTGGGCACCGAGATCGGCCACAACGGCTGGCTCGCCCTCGGCTGGTGCCTCGCCCTCGCCACCCTCGGCTACTTCTGGTCCAAGGCGGTGTTCAACCGCGACCCCAAGTGACCCGGACGATGAGCACACGGGCCGGCGCCCGTAGCCCCGTCCCGCCCGAGGGCGGCGTCACCCGACAACACGTCGGCGTACGCCGCCCTCGCCCGCGTAGTGGGCGCTAGAGGCCGACGTCGCGGCGGTTCATGTCGTCGAGCGACTCCCGGCGTACGAGCGTGCGCGCGGTGCCGTCCTTCACGGCGACGACGGGCGGCCGGCCGACCAGGTTGTAGCCGGAGGCCATGGACAGGTGATACGCGCCGGCCACCGGGACGGCCAGCAGGTCTCCCGGGTGGACGTCCTCGGGCAGCGGAACCCCGTCCGCCAGGACGTCGCCGGCCTCGCAGTGACGGCCGACGACCGTGACGAGGCGTGGCTCCGCCGTGGAGTGCCGGCCGATCAGACGGGGTGCGTAGCGGACGCCGTAGAGCGCGGGCCGGGGGTTGTCGCTCATGCCTCCGTCGACGGCGACGAAGGTGTGCGATCCGGTGCGCTTGACGGCGAGGACCCGGTAGACGCAGACGCCCGCGGGTCCGACGACCGCACGGCCCGGCTCGATCGTCAGCCGGGGTACGGGCAGCTTCACCTTGGCGCAGCCGTCCCGCAGTTCGGCCCGCACGCGCGCCGCGAGCTGCGGCACGTCGAGGCTCTCCTCGCCGGGCCTGTAGGCGATGCCGTGGCCACCGCCGATGTTCAGCTGCGGCAGCTCGACGCGGTGCTGCTCCCTGATCCGCGCCATCAGGCCGACCATGCGGCGTACGGCGGCGACGTACGGCTTGACGGTGGTGATCTGCGAGCCGATGTGGCAGTGCAGTCCGACGAGTTCCAGGCGGGGCTGGCCGAGCACCCTGGCGACCGCGTGCTGCGCGGAGCCGTCCGTGAGGGACAGGCCGAACTTCTGGTCCTCGGTGCCGGTCCGCACCTTGGCGTGCCCGCCCGCCGCGATGCCGGGCACGACGCGCAGCATGACCTGCTGGCGAGAGCCGAGCGGCACGATCGCCGCGAGGCGCGCGATCTCCGAGGCGCTGTCGACGACGATCCGCCCGACGCCCAGGCGCACGGCGGTGCCGAGGTCCTCGGGGCTCTTGGCGTTGCCGTGCAGGACGATCTTCTCGGGCGGGAAGCCGGTGGTGACGGCGAGCATGAGCTCGCCCGCCGAGCACACGTCCAGGCCCAGGCCCTCCTCCTGCACCCAATGGACCATGGCGCGGCAGAGGAAGGCCTTCGCGGCGTAGACGACGTCGGCTTCGGGGAACGCCGTGCGATACGTGCGGCAGCGCTCCCTGACCTCCTCCTCGTCCAGTACGTAGACGGGGGTGCCGAACCGACCCGCGGTCTCGGCGAGCGACACACCGGCGACCGTGACGTCCCCGCTGTGCTCGGGGCGGGCGGAACGCGGCCAGATCGACGGTCCGCCCGCTTCGTGGGATGCGGGGGGCGGCACCTGGGGTGCCGTAAGGGACACGGACACGACGTCTCCTCAGCCGATCAAGAGGTTGATGCACGCGATGACGGCGGCGGCACCCGCCACCCGCAGGACGCCCACGTGCTGGGGGTCCCAGGTCCGCCGGGAGCCGTCGTCGTCACTGGCCGTGGAGGCCGCGGGGGCGGTGAACTGAGGGTCGACGGTGAGGGCGGTGACACCCAGGGGTGCCACGAGGGCGCGCAGTGCGGGCTCGGAGAGCCTGACGCAGGCGTGGTCGGGGCCGAGGGTCGCGGCGAGTCCGGCCTCGGAGGTGAAACCGACGGCCGTGCGGTCACCCAGGGGCGTACGGAAGAGGCGGGCGCTACAGCCCGCGGGTCCCGACCGGACGGGGACGAGAAGAGGTCCGGCCGGGACGCGTTCGGAAGGCTCGGGGTCCTCGGAGTACTCGACATCGGACATGGCAGTGCCTCTCGCGGAAGGAGAAGGAGGTGCGGTGTCGCGCGGCCGGTCGGCCGTGCGTCCTCCGAGACGAAGCTATGCCCGCCGGGCCGGGGTGCGGTCACCTCACTGACGCGTGCTTGACGGGATCGCCCGGCTTGGTAACGCCCTCCTGACGGTCGGTGCGCCGCGGCGCCGGACGGCCCGCCCACGGTGAGTGCGGTGGTGGTCTCGACTCGACCGCCGACGACCGACCGGTCAGTCCGTCCGGTACTTCTCGTCGGCCACGAGCACGGAGGTGAAGTGGACCGGCAGGCCGTTCTCGTCCCTCGGCACCTCCTGGGAGGTGTCCCGGGTGAAGGCCAGGGTGACGCCGGGGATGTAGGGGGCTCGCGGGTCGTCGTTGTTGACGGTCCAGCCCTTGCGGGCCGCGTGGGCGAGGATCTCGTCGGCGGGAGTGCGGAAGACGTCCAGGCCGTCCAGAAGGACCTGGACGTCGGGGTCCTCGTCCTCGTCGGGGCCCCAGACGGTGACGGCGGTGACCCGGTGGTCGCGTTCCAGGGCGGCCTGGAAGCCGATGCCGTCGTACTCGGCGGAGACGAGATCGAAGTCGCGTACCGCGTCGGCCGGGTACACCCGGGGAGCGCCCCATGCCGAGACCGCGGCGATCGTTTCGTCGAGCGTCATTCCCAGCCGGACGGGAGCCACGCCGCGGGGCGGGTCGAGGACGAACTCCATGAGGGGACCTTTCTGATGGGTTGCGATCATTTCAGTATGTCGTAGTCGATCGTCCAGCCCCGGCGCTCCAGCATCGCCTGGAACTTCCTGTTGTCCTTGAGGCTCTCGACCATGTCGGCAATGTGCTTGTCGTACTTGTCGCCGTACTTGGCCCGGACCTCGTCGATGTCCATCTTCATGGCCAGGTCCCAGCGTCCCGCGTCGATGTGGGCCCGCTGGTCGGCACGCCACTGGACGGAGTGCGCCCAGGAGCCGGTCGAGGACATGTCCCGGTGGTCGGCCTTCTCCATGCGGATCGCCGGGCCCATGCCGGCGTCGTTGATGAAGCCCTCCTCGTCGAGGTGGGCGTAGGAGGCCTTGGCCGGGATGTGGTTGATCTCCATCTTGACCGGGTACTTCGGCTTGTCGTTCTCGTCCTTGAGGTTGGCCGGGGTCATGCCTCCGTACCAGCCGCCGTCCTCGGTACATCCCTTGGCTATGAGGCCCAGGGGGTCGGTGAGGGTCCAGGGGTTGGTGACGTAGGCGACCGGGTTCGCCGCGGGTGCCAGGCCCAGGGGGTCGGGGCTCGCGTACCGGGCCGTCTCCGGGTCGTAGTGGCGCAGGTGGTTGTAGTGCAGGCCCGTCTCGGAGTCCTCGTACTGACCGGGAAGGCGCAAGGGCGTGTAGGCCGTCGCCGTGCGGTTCCACCGGGTGCTGCCCCATGTCGTCCTCCGGGACTGCCACGCCACGTCGCCGTCCCCGTCGACCAGTTCGGTGGGGGCGCCGACCAGGTCGGTGACGATGGCGAAGAACCGTGTGTCGTAGGCGTCCTGTCCGGTGCTCCGCGGGCGGCGTTCGAGCTGGCTCAGCGGGCGGTGGTCATGGGCGTCGTACTCCCAGGTGACCGTGGTGGCGGTGGCGGTGTCCGTCTGCTCCGCGAGCCGGGTGCCGTCCCAGGTGAAGTACACCGACTGCTCGACGCTCCTCCCGTCGGGCGCCATACGGTGTTTGGCCGTCCGGCGGCCGAGCGGATCGTACGCGTAGCGCCACGTGACGCCGTCGGGCGTCCGGCACGAGGTGAGCCGGTTCTCCGCGTCCCAGGTGTACTGCCAGGTGTCCGGCTTGCGCGAGAGACGGGTCTTCTGCCGCAGCACCATGCGGCCCGCCGCGTCGTACTCGTAACGGATCCGGCCGGCCCGGAGCAGGCGGTTTCCCTCGTAGGCGCGTTCGCCCCGGGCATCGTCCCGGAGGACGCGGTCCGGCCAGTCGGCGTGGGCCTGGTTGCCGGCGGCGTCGTACGCGTACGTCTCGTCCCAGTCCTCGGCCGTGACCCGCAGGGGGCGTCCCACCGGATCGAGGTGGAAGGTGAGGTCGGTGTCGGCGAGCCGGTCGGTGATCCGTTCGAGGTGACCGTCCGCGCGGTAGCCGTAGCCGCGGGACCGTACGACCCGCTCCCCCGCGGTCACCGTGCGGGAGGAGAGCCGGCCCATGCGGTCCCAGGCCGACGCGAGCGTGACGGGCGCGGGGCCTCCGCCCAGGACACGGGCCACCTCGCGGCCCCGCTCGTCACGGGTGACGGCCATGCCGTGCCCGTCCGAGGTGAGCCCGGCTCGGCGTCCCGCCGCGTCGTGCGTGTAGTGGGACCGCGCTCCGCTCGGCGTGGTCCTGGATGTCAGCGCTCCGGCGGGGTCGTACTCGTACCGCGTGGTACGGCCGTTCACCGTCTCGGCCAGCAGCAGCCCCGTCACGTCCCGTTCGAGGACGACGGTGGACGTCGGGGACGTGAGCGTGACCGGCCGGCCGACCGGGTCGTAGCCGTAGCGGACGGTCTCACCGCCGCTGTTCTTCTCCACGACCCGGTCCATGAGGTCGTAGGCGGTCGTCACCCGCTCCCCGAGCGGAGTCGTCCGCGCAGTCGTGCGTCCGGCCGCGTCGAGTTCGTACGTCACGGTGCGGCCGTCGAAGTCGGTCTCGGCGACCAGCCGTCCGGCCACGTCGTAGGTGTAGGTCCAGGTCAGCCCCTGCGGGCCGGTCACTTCGGTGAGCCTGAGTTCCTTGTCGTAGCGGAACTCGTACCTCGCGCCGTCCGCTCCGGTCCGGGCGGCGAGTTTCCCGAAGTGGGTGTACTCGAACCGTGTGATCGCACCCGTGGGGTCCGTGTGCGAGGTGCGGTTGCCCTCGGCGTCCCACGTCCACGTCTCCGTGCCGCCGTCCGGGCGCGTGGCGCGGGTGGCCCAGCCTTC
Organism: Streptomyces tanashiensis; assembly: GCF_014648895.1. Lineage (GTDB taxonomy): Bacteria > Actinomycetota > Actinomycetes > Streptomycetales > Streptomycetaceae > Streptomyces > Streptomyces tanashiensis. The sequence goes on along the minus strand of NZ_BMRZ01000042.1, from coordinate 1,962 downwards.
GGTGCTCCACTCCGTGGTGTGCTCCGCGCCCAGCGGGTCGGTGCCCCTCACGGGTCGGCCGAAGGCGTCACGCGTGAGGCGGTACGTGTGGCCCAGGGGATCGGAGTGGCTGAGGGTGAGGCCGGCCGAGTCGTGGGTCATGCGGTGCGTGGCACCCGAAGGGTCCGTGCGTGAGGTGAGCGCGCCCCGTTCCCCGTAGGCGGAGCGGGTGGTGGAGCCGTCGGGGGCGATGACCGCGGTGCGGTTGCCCCGCGCGTCGTACTCCTGCCGCCAGACGCTGCCGTCGGGGCCGGTGACGGTGACGGGCAGGTTCAGTTCGTTGTACGAGGTCTCCGTCCGGGTCCCGTCGGGGCGGGTGACGGACGTGAGGTTGTCGCGCTCGTCCCAGGTGAACGTCGCGGAGCGGCCGAGTGGGTCGGTCCGCGCGAGCAGGTTGTCGTAGGCGTCCCACTGCCGGTACACGGTGTGTCCGAGCGGGTCGGTCTCCGCGACGACCTGGCCGAGTTCGTTGAACCGGGACGTGGTGACCGCTCCGGTGGCATCCGTGAAGCGGGTGACCCGCTCGGTGGTGTCGTAGGAGAAGCGGGAGGAGAGGAAGCCGTCGGGGCCCACGGTCTCCACGACCCGGCCGTGCGGATCGTAGACGTAGCGGTACGCCGAACCCAGGCGGTCGGTCCACGACGTGACCCGGCCCGCGTCGTCGTAGGTGAAACGCAGGGCGGCGACCTCGCCGTCGCTGCCCCGGGCGTCGGAGACGGCGGCGAGCCGGTCCTCGGAGTCGTAGGAGAACTCGCTGAGGACCCGCAGGCCCTCGGCGCTTCGCAGGCCGAGTCCGGTCACGCGCCCTCGGTCGTCCGCAGTGACAGCGACCTGGTAGCCGCCGCTGTGGACGACGCCGACGGGGGTGCCGACGGCGTCCCGCTGGATGCCGATGGTGTTGCCGTTGCGGTCTTCGATACGGCTCAGCCAGTAGAAGCGGTCGCCGTGGTACGGGTTCCCGGTGAACAGACGTGTCTGCCCGGTGTGCGGCTCGTACACCGCGTAGGTGACCTCCCCGAGGCCGTCCCGGGAACGCAGGCTCAGTGCGGCCGTGCGGTTCGCCGCGACCGGCAGGAGCGTCCGGTCACCGTCGGGGAGCCTCGGGTAGAGCAGGAGGGAGCCGTCCTCGCGTACCCATGCCGTCGTCCCCGCGGCGTCGACGGAGATCTCCAGCCGCTCGTCGAGCGTGGACGCCCAGCCGGCCCCGAAGCAGACTCCGTAGTGGTACCCCGACACGTGGGTCCGCCTCAGGACGAGGGGCAGGGTGCCGGGAAGCGTCAGGTCGGTCTGCGGCAGCACCATTTCGCCGCTGGCGATGTCCACGGGGTCGGTCTTGCAGCGACGCTTGTTCAGGCTGACGCCCTTGCCGCGCGGATCGCCGAGAGCGTCCCGGGTCGAGTCGGGCGACCGGTGCCCGCCCTTGTCGCGGTCCCGGCCGGCGCTGCCGCCGCCCCCACCGCCCCCGCCGCTGCCGTTGTCGTGGTCGCCCTTGCGCTGGCGGGCGATGCGGGCGGCCGTGTCGTCGTCGTTGTTCTTGTGGTCCTTGGAGATCTGCTTGACGGCCTTGGGCAGGGTGTCACCGATGTGGTCGCCCATCGTCTTCGCGGACTTCACGAGGGCGCCCATGGCCTTCTCGATGACCGGGTCGAGGGCGTCGGCGATGTCGTCCCGGCCCTTGTTGCGGCCCTGATGCCCCTTGGCCTTGGTCAGCTTGCCCGCGGTCCTGCCGTGGATGCCGGCGCTCACACCGTTCAGCCGGGTGCCGGCCTGGTCGTGCTCGTCGTGCTCGATGTGGAAGCCCTTGCCACCACCACTACTGCCGCCGCCGCCTCCGGCGGAGGCGAGGTTCAGACCCTGCTTCGCCCCCTGCACCCCCTCGTCGAAGCCGTCCTTGCCGGCCTGCTTCGTCCGGTCGAGGTCCAC
>NZ_BMRZ01000041.1 GCF_014648895.1 Streptomyces tanashiensis | reverse complement strand
CAGATCTACGAGGGCACCAACCAGGTCCAGCGCATCGTCATGGCCCGCAACCTCCCGTAACCACCAGCCTCTCGAAAGGAGACAGGCCGTGACCCTGAAGATCGCTGTCTGTGTGAAGTACGTCCCCGACGCGACCGGCGACCGCGGTTTCGCCGACGACCTGACGACCGACCGCGAGGCCGTCGACGGGCTGCTCTCGGAGCTCGACGAGTACGCGGTCGAGCAGGCGCTGCGCATCTCGGAGGAGTCCGACGACGCCGAGGTCACCGTCGTGACGGTCGGCCCGGACGACGCCAAGGACGCGCTGCGCAAGGCCCTGTCGATGGGCGCCGACAAGGCCGTCCACGTCAACGACGAGGACATCCACGGCTCCGACGTCATCGCCACCTCGGCGATCCTGGCCAAGGCCCTGGAGAAGACCGGCTTCGACCTGGTCGTCTGCGGCATGGCCTCGACCGACGGCACGATGGGCGTCCTGCCCGCGCTGCTCGCCGAGCGCCTGAGCCTGCCGCAGGTCACCCTGCTGTCGGAGCTCTCCGTCGAGGACGGTCTCGTGAAGGGCCGCCGTGACGGCGACGCCGCCACCGAGCTCCTGGAGGCCCCGCTGCCGGCCGTCGTCTCGGTCACCGACCAGTCCGGCGAGGCCCGTTACCCCTCCTTCAAGGGGATCATGGCCGCCAAGAAGAAGCCGGTCGAGGAGCTGGACCTGGACGACCTGGACATCGACGCCGACGAGGTCGGCCTCGCCGGGTCCTGGACCCTGGTCGACGCCGTGGCCGCCCGCCCGGCCCGCACCCAGGGCACGATCGTCACGGACGAGGGCGACGGCGGCAAGCAGCTCGCCGCCTTCCTCGCCACCCAGAAGTTCATCTGATCCACCGTCACCCCACCTCAGGAGCAAGGAATCATGGCTGAGATCCTGGTTCTCGTGGACCACGCCGACGGTGCGGTCCGCAAGCCGGCCCTCGAACTGCTGACGCTGGCGCGCCGTGTCGGCGAGCCCTCGGCGGTCGTCCTCGGCGCCGGCGAGGCCGCCGCCTCGATCGCCGCCACGGCCGGCGAGTACGGCGCCGCCACCGTGTACGTCGCGGACGGCGCCGAGTTCACCGAGCAGCTCGTCGTCCCGAAGGTCGACGCGCTCACCCAGCTGGCCAAGGAGAAGGGGGCGGCCGCCGTCCTGGTGACCTCCTCCGGCGAGGGCAAGGAGATCGCGGCCCGCGTCGCGCTCCGCCTCGGCTCCGGTCTGATCACCGACGCCGTGGAGCTGGAGGCCGGCGAGAACGGCCCGGTCGCCACCCAGTCCGTCTTCGCCGCCTCGTACCAGGTGCGCTCGACGGTCTCGCACGGCGTCCCGGTCATCACCGTCAAGCCGAACTCCGCCGCCCCGGAGGCCGCCCCGGCCGCCGGTACGGTCGAGAACGTCGCCGTCGCCTTCACCGGCAACGCCGCCAAGGTCGTCTCGCGCACCCCGCGCGTCTCCACCGGGCGCCCCGAGCTGACCGAGTCCGCGATCGTGGTCTCCGGCGGCCGTGGTGTCGGCGCGGCCGAGGGCTTCGCGGTCGTCGAGAAGCTGGCCGACTCGCTCGGCGCGGCCGTCGGCGCCTCCCGCGCCGCGGTGGACGCCGGCTGGTACCCGCACTCCAACCAGGTCGGCCAGACCGGCAAGCAGGTCTCGCCGCAGCTGTACGTCGCGGCGGGCATCTCCGGCGCGATCCAGCACCGGGCCGGCATGCAGACCTCGAAGACGATCGTCGCGGTCAACAAGGACCCCGAGGCCCCGATCTTCGACCTGGTCGACTACGGCGTGGTCGGCGACCTCTTCGAGGTGCTGCCGCAGCTCACGGACGAGATCGGCGCGCGCTGACCTCGGCGCCGGATGCACACGACGAAGGGGCGGGTGGCACTCTGTGCCACCCGCCCCTTCGTCGTGTTCGCGCTCAGTACCAGCCGTCGAGCGGGACCTCCTCGCAGAGCCGGACGACCGGCCTGCGCCCGGAGACCGCGGTGCCGGAGACCTTGACCCGGACTCCGGGGCGCACCGCGTGCGGCGGTCCGTCGACGCGGCAGCGGACCACGAAGCCCTCCGTCATGTGGACCGGCCAGAGGTCGGCGTCGGCGGCGGCGACCCCGCGGCGTACGGAGATCACGCCCTCGCCCTCGCTGAGTTCGGGCGCGAGGTCGGTCGACCCGCAGGTCGGACACAGCAGGCGCTGGAAGGTGGTGGTGTGGCACCAGCGGCAGCGCTGGAAGTACAGCTCGGAGTCGGGGGCCGACTCGTCGGCCTGGACGGCGGTCCCGCTCCTCAGTCCCGTGTGGAACACGATGCCTTCTCCTCGCACTCGGCGGCTCAACCGTGCATGGAGCAAAGATATGGCACTGAGTGCCATCAAATAAAGACCTGAGTTCCCTCAATTCGAGATACTGAGAACCCTGTGATCGTTCGGTGACCCCTCAGCCCTCGCCGAGGCTCGACTCCACCTCGCGCACCACGCGCCACATGGGGGTGGACCGCTTGGTGATCACCACGACGACGTCCTCGGCCTCCTCGGCCGGAGCGTCCGCGACCTGGCCGGTCGCCCAGGTGGCGCGCACGAACTCCAGGGCCCCGTCGACCTCGGCCAGCGGGTCGCCCTCGCCGCCCGAGCGCAGCCAGTGCCGCAGGGCGTGGTTGTGGGCGGCGACCACGGCCGCCGCGACGACGTTGGCGCGCAGGGTGCCGTCCCTGCGGTCGGCCCAGCGGGTGCGCAGGTAGTCGCCGAGGGTCTTCTCGTACCGCCAGACCACCGACAGCTCGTACGTGCGGAGCCCGGTCACCTCGCGGGTGAGCCGGTAGCGCTGCACGGAGAAGGTGGGGTTCTCGGCGTACATCCGCATGACGAGCCGGGCGGCGTCGCAGACGCGGACGACGGGGTCGTCGGAGTCGGCGCTCGCGGCGAGGAAGCGGGTCATGTCGGCGAGGCACTGCTCGTGGTCGGGGAAGACCACGTCCTCCTTCGATGGGAAGTACCGGAAGAAGGACCGCCGGCCGACGCCCGCGAGCGTCACGATGTCGTCGACGGTGGTCTGCTCGTAGCCCCGCTCCAGGAAGAGCTGGAAGGCCGCGGCGATGAGGGAGTCCCGCATCGCGGGCTTCGTGGAGTTCGTCGACGCTGTTCCCATGGCCCGAACCTAACATTCGCAGCGCCTTCGCGCGGCACTCGGTGCCGGATACTTTCGACACCGAGTGCTGTCACGGGGGTACGGAGGCTCAGCGGGCCGCCATCCGCAGGGCACCGTCCATGCGGATCGTCTCGCCGTTGAGGTAGTCGTGCTCGGCGATCATCGTCACGAGCCGCGCGTACTCCTCGGGGCGCGCGAGGCGCTGCGGGAAGGTGACGCTCGCGGCCAGACCGGCCCGGACGTCCTCGCCGAACCCTGCCATCATCGGGGTGTCGACGATGCCGGGGGCGATGGTGACGACCCGGATGCCGAACTGCGCCAGGTCGCGCGCGGCGGTGACGGTCATCCCGGCGACGCCCGCCTTGGAGGCGGCGTACGCGATCTGTCCGACCTGGCCCTCGAAGGCGGCGATGGAGGCGGTGTTGACGACGAGGCCGCGCTGCCCGTGCTCGTCGGGCTCGTGGCGGGCGATGGCCTCGGCGGCGAGCCGCATCACGTTGAAGGTGCCGAGCAGATTGACGTTGAGCACCGCACGGAACAGGTCGAGGTCGTGCGGTCCCTTGCGGCCCAGAATGCGGGCCGAGGGGGCGATGCCCGCGCAGTTCACGGCGAGCCGCAGCTCGGCGCCGTCGGCGTCGATCGCGGCGAGCGCCTCGCGCACCTGGTCCTCGTCGGTGACGTCCGCGGCGAGCAGCCGGACGCCCTCGGGCAGCGGGCCGGCGGCGGCGACGGCCTTGTCCAGGTCCAGGCCGTAGACGGTGGCGCCGCGGGCGGCGAGCGCGGCGGCCGTGGCGGCGCCGAGGCCGGAAGCGGCGCCGGTGACGAGAGCGGCGGAGCCGGCGATGTCCATGGAACTCCTCGTTCGTGTCGTGCGGGTGCGACCCTGCCGCCGGGTTGGCCGCCGGATCGGGCGCGTGCCCGCGGAGGACCGCGCGGTCCGCGCGATCTGCGCCGCCCACCATAGAACCGTGTGCGGCGCCCCCGGAAGCGGAGGCCGAGCACGGCGGAGGGAGAAGTAGTCGACCGGTCGTACACTCTCGCCATGGGGCGAACGAGTGACGCGCGCGAGCGCATCCTGACCGCCGCGAGGACGCTGCTGCTGTCGCGCGGCTACTCCGCCCTGGGCGTGGCCGAGATCTGCGCGGCGGCCGGTGTGCCGAAGGGCAGCTTCTACTACTTCTTCGCGTCGAAGGAGGAGCTCGCCCTCGCCGTCGTCGAGGAGCACTGGGCCGGGCAGCGCGCCGAGTGGACGCGCGCGCTCGGCGGGGACGTCCCGCCGCTCCGGCGGCTGCGGCGGCTCCACGAGTCCGTGGAGGACGGGCTGCGGGCCGACCGGGAGAGCTGCGGCGCGGTCACGGGCTGCCTCTTCGGGAACCTGGCCCTGGAGCTGAGCACCCGTACGGAGAGCGTCCGCGAGCGGCTGCGGGAGATCTTCGACGAGCAGGTCGCCCTGGTCGCGGAGACCGTCGCCGAGGCCCGCGCGCGCGGTGAGGTCGGCGTCGCCGACCCCGGCGCGGCGGCGCGGGCCCTGGTCGCCCAGCTGGAGGGCCGGGTCCTCTTCGCCAAACTGTACGACGACCCGGGCCGCCTCGACGCCCTGTGGGCCGATTCCCTGGCCCTTCTCGGCGCCGCGCCGGCCCCGGCCGCCGGAACGGCCTGAACCGACGTCAGAAGGGCTTCGTCGGCAGGTACTTGCCGTCCAGGGTGATGACGGCGCGCTCGCCGCCCTCGGGGTCGGCGACCTTCTTCACGTCCAGCTTGAAGTTGATCGCGGAGATGATCCCGTCGCCGAACTGCTCGTGCACGAGCTCCTTGAGCGTGGTGCCGTAGACCTGGAGCATCTCGTAGAAGCGGTAGATGGTCGGGTCGGTGGGGACGGCGCCGTCGAGGGAGCCGCGCGTGGGGATCGTGCGCAGCAGCCGCACCGCGTCCTCGTCCAGGCCGAGGAGCTCGGCGACGGCCCGGGCGGACTCCTCGGGCAGGGCGTGCTGGCCGAGGACGGCGGCGGTGGTGAAGGCGACGGAGTGGCCGGAGACGTCCGCGATCTGCTGCCAGCTCAGGTCCTTGCGGATCTTGGCGTCGACGGCGGCGATCGCGAGGGCGCGGCGGGCGGTGGGGTCGAACTGGGCGTGCACCATGAGTGGTACGTCCTCTCTGAGGGGTGTGAGTTGCGGAAGTCAGGCGGCGAGCGCGGGGCGCGCGACTGCCGGGAGCTCCTCGACGGTGCCGTCGGCGATGTCGAAGACCCAGCCGTGGAGCCGCACTTCGCCCGCGGCCAGGGCGCGGGCGACCGACGGATGGGTGGCCAGGTTGGCCAGCTGCGCGGCGACGTTCTCCCGGACCAGGACGGCCACGTCGGCCGTCCCGCCGGCGGCGGCGCGGGCGAGGGAGGCGTCGGCGTGCCGCAGCCAGGCGGCGACCGCGGGCGCGGCACTCAGGTCGTGGCCCTCGGCGAGCGCGGTCATCGCGCCGCAGGCGGAGTGCCCGCAGACGACGATGTCCCGCACGCCCAGGACGGCGACGGCGTACTCGACGGAGGCGGTGACTCCGTCGGCGCCCGGGGTGTGGGCGGGGACGAGGTTGCCGGCGTTGCGGATGACGAAGAGCTCGCCGGGGTCGGTCTGGGTGATCAGTTCGGGTACGACGCGGGCGTCCGAGCAGCCGATGAACAGCGTGCCGGGCCGGTGGACGGTGGCCAGGCGGGCGAAGAGACCGGCCTTGGCAGGGAAGACCTCCCGCTGGAAGCGGGCGATTCCCTCGGCGAAGTGGGGCATGTCCCTACCGTGCACGACCATCACCTATAGCGTCCAAGACCTGCTGTCGATGTCTGCTATAGATGCGATCTATAGCAGGATCTATAGTCGGTGTCATGCAGCCGGAACTCCGTCATCTCCGCTATCTGCTCGCCGTCGCCGAGCACGCGAACTTCACCCGCGCCGCCGAAGAGCTCCGCATCGCGCAGCCCACGCTGTCCCAGCAGATCAAGCAGCTGGAGAAGGCCCTCGGGACGCAGCTCCTGGACCGCACCGGGCGCACCGTGCGGCTCACCGACGCGGGAGAGACCTACGCGCGCTACGCCCGGCGCGCCCTGCGGGACCTGGCGGCGGGCGAGCGTGCGGTGCTGGACGTGCGGGACCTCTCCCGGGGACACCTCCGGCTCGCCGTCACGCCCACCTTCACCGCGTATCTCACCGGCCCCCTCGCCGCGGGCTTCCACACCCGCCATCCGGGCATCCGCGTGGAGGTGCGGGAACTGCCCCAGGACCGCATCGAGGCCGAACTCCTCGCCGACCGTCTGGACCTCGGCATCGCCTTCCACGGCGAGCACCTCCCGGGCATCGAGGCCACGGAGCTGTTCACCGAGACGCTCGGCCTCGTCGTGGGCCCCGACCACCCCTTCGCGGGCCGCGCGGAACCGGTCGGGGCCGAGGAGCTGAACGGGCGTCACCTGGCCCTCCTCGACCGGGACTTCGCCACTCGGCTGCACATCGACGCGTACATCTCCGAGCACCGCCTCCGGCCGGTGATCGCCGTGGAGGCCAACTCCGTGACCGCGCTCACCGAGATCGTCCGGCGCACCGCGCTGGCCACGGTGCTGCCCGACGCCGTCACCCGGGACCACCCCTGGCTGAGCCCGGTGCCGCTCTCCCCCGCCCTTCCGTCCCGTGCCGTCGCCCTCCTCCGGCGCGCGGCCGGCTACCGGAGCGCGGCCGCAGGGGCCTTCACCGAACTGGCGGCTTCATGGGGGAAGCAGGCGCAGGGTCAACCGATCGGATGACCCCGGGGTCCACCGTTGCGGGCGGCGGACGCAGCCGGGACGCCGACGGGTGACGGCGGGGTACGCACCCAGGATGGAGAGCAGAGCGGGCCCCGGCTTCCCGGCGGCCCCCGCGGTTCCCCGAGTCCACTGGAGCAGATCCCATGAAGCACGTGAAGAAGGCCTCCTCGCGCACCCGTGTCGTGACCGGTGGCGCGATCGTCGCCGCCCTCGCCCTCGGCGGCTTCGGGGCCTACTCCGCGAGCGCCACCGGCGAGGACACGGCGGCCGCGCCGGCCGCCGCCGTCGCCAAGGCGGACGCCAGGAACAAGAACACGACGCGCTCCACCCACCTGACGATCGAGGCCGCGACGAAGGCCGCGCAGGCGACGCTGGACGCCGCGGAGAA
>NZ_BMRZ01000040.1 GCF_014648895.1 Streptomyces tanashiensis | reverse complement strand
CATCATCAAGATGGTCATGGCCATGCGCCACGGCGAACTCCCCGCCACGCTCAACGTCACCAGGCCCAGCGAACTCGTCGACTGGGCCGACGGCGGCGTCGAACTGCTCACCGAGCCGCGGCCGTGGCCTTCGGCGGACGGCAGGACCCGGCGCGCCGGCGTCTCCTCCTTCGGCATCAGCGGCACCAACGCCCACGTCATCCTCGCCGAGGCCCCCGCCGCGCCCCCGGCGCCCGGGACCGACGCCGGGGACACCGGCACCGACCCGCTGTGGGTGCTGTCCGGACGTACCGAACCGGCACTGCGCGCCCAGGCCGCCGCCCTCGTCGACACGCTGGACGCCCTCGACGAGGTGTCCGTCCGCGACCTGGGCCGCGCCCTCGCCACCACCCGTACCGCCCTCGACCACCGCGCGGCCGTCACCGCCGAGGACCACGCGGAGGCCGTCGCGGCGCTCGCCGCGCTCGGCCGCGGCGAACCGCACTCCGCCCTGACCCTCGGCACGGCACGCGCCGACGACGGCCTCGCCTACCTCTTCACCGGGCAGGGCAGTCAGCGCGTCGGCATGGGACGCGAGCTGTACGAGGCCGAGCCGGTGTTCGCCGCCGCCCTCGACACGGTGTGCGCCGAACTCGACGCCCGCCGCGCCGCCGTGCCCGGCATGCCGCCGATCCGCGAGGTGATGTTCCACGACGCGGAGGCGCTCGACCGCACCGAGAACACCCAGTGCGCCCTCTTCGCCCTCCAGGTCGCGCTGTACCGGCTCCTGGAACACCGGGGCCTCACCCCCGACGCCGTGCTCGGCCACTCCATCGGCGAGTTCGCCGCGGCTCACGTCGCCGGGATCCTCACGCTGCCCGACGCCTGTGCCCTGGTCTCCGCGCGGGGCCGGCTCATGCAGGCCCTGCCCTCGGGCGGCGCGATGATGGCCGTCCAGGCCTCGCAGGAGGAGGTCGGCGCGCTGCTCGAAGGCCGCGGGCACGAGGTGAGCATCGCCGCCGTCAACGGCCCCCTGGCCGTCGTGGTCTCCGGCGACGTCGAGGCCGTCGAAGAGGTCGCCGCCGCGTTCGCCGCCGCAGGCCGCAAGACGCGCCGGCTCGTCGTCAGCCACGCCTTCCACTCCCACCGCATGGACGGGATGCTCGACGCGTTCGCCGCCGTCACGTCGGCGGTCGCCTACGCGGAGCCGCGCGTCCCGATGGTGTCCACCGTCACCGGCCGGCCCGTGGAGGTCACCGCCGACTACTGGGTGCGGCAGGTGCGCCGGGAAGTGCGGATGTCCGACGGCCTGGCCACGCTCCACGACCTCGGGATGCGCACCTTCCTCGAACTCGGCCCGGACGGCGTGCTGTCGGCCCTGGGACAGGACGTTCTGGACGACGACGCGCTCGCTTTCGTCCCGGTGCTGCGCCGCGGCCGGTCCGAGCGCCGCACCCTCGCCTCCGCGCTCGGCTCGCTGCACGTCCGCGGCCGCAGCCCGGACTGGCGGGCCGTGTTCGGCCCCGGCCGGACGCCCGCCCTGCCCACGTACGCCTTCCAGCGGGAGCGCTACTGGCTGACGGCGCGCGGCACCGAGGGCTCGGCCGGCCACCCGATGCTCGGCCCCGCCGTCGAGCTCGCCGACTCCGGGCAGGCCGTGCTGACCGCCCGGCTCGGGCGCCGCACCCACCCCTGGCTCGCCGACCACGCTGTCCTCGGCTCGGTCCTGCTGCCCGGCACCGCCTTCCTCGAACTCGCCGCCCACGCGGGCTCGCAGACCGGTGCGCCGCGGGTCGCCGAACTCACCCTGGTCGCCCCGCTGGTCATCCCGGACGAGGGCCGCACCGAGGTGCAGGTCGTCGTGGCCGCGCCCGGCGACGACGGTCAGCGCACGCTGACCGTGCACGCCCGCACCGAGACCCCGGACGGGGCCGTCGAGCCGTGGACCCTGCACGCCACCGGCGCGCTCGCCCCGCACGACGGAGCCCCCGCGCCCGCCGCGTCCCGGCCCGCCGGCGAGGGCGAACCGCTGTCCGTCGACGGCCGCTACGCCGAACTGGCCTCCTCGGGCTACGCCTACGGGCCGGTCTTCCAGGGCCTGCGCGCCGCGTGGCGGCACGGCACCGACCTGCTCGCCGAGGTCGCCCTGCCCGCCTCCGTCACCGACGCCGCCTCCTACGGGCTGCACCCGGCGCTGCTCGACGCGGCCCTGCACCCGATCGTCATCACCGCCCTGGAGGACGGCGGACGCCGTCTGCTGCCCTTCTCGTGGCGCGGCGTGACCGTCCACCAGCCCGGCGCCCGTTCCGTCCGCGCCGTGATCACCGGCACCGGACCGGACGCGGTGTCGCTGACCCTGCTCGACGAGTCCCACGCGGTGGTCGCCGAGGTGGAGGAGCTCGTCCTGCGCCCGGTGAGCGACGCCGTGGCCGTGCCCCGGTCGCTCCACCGCCTGGACTGGAAGCCGGCCGCCGCGGACGGGGAGGCGTCCCCGTCGGCCGCCGCGCTCGGCGCCGCCGACCTCGGCGTCGGCCCCCGGTACGCCGACCTCGCGGCCCTGGCCGAGGCCCTCGACGCGGGGGTTCCCGCCCCCGAGGCGGTCCTCGCGCCGCTCGCGGACCTCGCGGACGGCTCGACGTCCGGCAGCGGGTCCGCCGCGCACCGCGCGCTCGCTCTGCTCCAGACGTGGCTGGCCGACGACCGGCTCGCCGACTCGCGCCTGGTGCTCGTCACCCGGGCGGCCGTGGCCACGGCTCCGGACGCCGACGCGGACCCCGGCCTCGCGGCCGTCTGGGGTCTGGCCCGCTCGGCGGAGACCGAGAACCCGGGACGGGTCGGGCTCCTCGACGTGGAGTCGCCGGAGGACTGCCGTACCGCACTGCCGCTGATCGGCACGGAGCCGCAGCTCGCCGTGCGGGGCGGATCCCCGCTCGTGCCCCGGCTCGTCCCGGCGACGGCCGGCGGTGCCCTGATTCCCCCGGCCGGTACGGCCGCCTGGCGGATGGTCGTGCGCGAGCGCGGGACCCTGGACCACCTGGCCCTCGAACCCTTCCCGGAGGCCCTGGCCCCGCTGGGCGACGGAGAGGTCCGCATCGCGATGCGCGCCGCGGGTGTCAACTTCCGCGACGTCCTGGGCACGCTGGGTCTCTACCCCGGCGACCCGGGCCCGCTCGGCCTCGAAGGGGCCGGTGTGGTCACCGAGGTCGGGCCCGGTGTCACGGGTCTCGGCGTCGGCGACCGGGTCATGGGCCTGTTCTCCGGGGCGTTCGGTCCGGTGGCCGTCACCGACCACCGGCGGGTCGCCGTCATGCCCGACGACTGGACGTTCGCCCAGGCGGCGTCCGCGCCCATCGTGTTCCTGACCGCGTACCACGCCCTGGTCGACCTCGCGGGCCTGTCCGACGGCGAGCGCGTCCTGATCCACGCTGCGGCCGGCGGCGTCGGCATGGCCGCCGTCCAGCTGGCCCGGCACCTGGGCGCGGAGGTCTACGGCACGGCGGGCCCCGCCAAGTGGGACGCGCTGCGTGCCCTCGGCCTGGACGACGCGCACCTGGCGTCCTCGCGCACCCTGGACTTCGAGGCCGCGTTCGGCGCGGCCACCGAGGGCCACGGCATGGACGTCGTACTGAACTCCCTCGCCGGTGAGTTCGTGGACGCGTCCCTGAGGCTGCTGCCGCGCGGCGGTCGCTTCGTGGAGATGGGCAAGACCGATCTGCGCGACCCGGTGCTCGTCGCGGCCGACCACCTCGGGGTGGACTACCGCTTCTTCGACCTGCTCCAGGAACCGACCGAGCGGATCGCCGAGCTGCTCACGGCCGTCCTGCGGCTGCTCTCGTCGGGCGCCCTGACTCCGCTGCCGCTCAGCACCTGGGACGTCCGCCGGGCACCCGAGGCGTTCCGCCACGTCAGCCAGGCGCGTCACATCGGCAAGGTCGTCCTGACCCTGCCGGCTGCCCTCGACCCCGAGGGCACGGTCCTGGTCACCGGCGCCACCGGCGCCCTGGGCGGCCTTGTCGCGCGCCACCTGGTCACCGAGCACGGCGCGCGCCGTCTGCTCCTGGTCAGCCGCCGCGGCGCCGACGCCCCCGGTGCGGAGGAACTCTCCGCCGAGCTCACCGCGCTGGGCGCCGACGTCACCCTCGCCGCCTGCGACACCGCCGACCGCGACGCCCTCGCGCAGCTCCTCACCGGCGTACGGCTCACCGCCGTCGTCCATGCGGCGGGCGTGCTCGACGACGGCGTGATCACCGCGCTCACCCCCGAGCGCCTCGACATCGTGCTCGCCGCCAAGGCGACCGCGGCCCGTCACCTGCACGAGCTGACCGTGGACCAGGACCTCGCGGCCTTCGTCCTCTTCTCCTCCGTCATGGGTGTCATCGGCGGCGCGGGCCAGGGCAACTACGCCGCGGCCAACGCCTCCCTGGACGCCCTCGCCCAGCACCGGGCGGCGCAGGGTCTCCCCGCGCTCTCCCTGGCCTGGGGCATGTGGGCGGACACGGCCGGAAGGCCGGGCGCCGCCGGAATGGCCGGCAGCCTGTCCGAAGCCGACCGGGTGCGCATCGCCCGGACCGGCCTCGCGCCGATCGACCGGGCCGAAGGTCTGGCCCTGCTCGACGCGGCACTGCGCGTGGACTCCCCCGCGCTCGTTCCCGCGCCCCTCGACCGTGCCGCGCTCGGCGCGCTGGGAGCGCACCTGCCCACCGTGCTGCGGGATCTGGCTCCGGCCGCCCCGCGACCGGCACAGGCCTCTCCGGCCGCGGCGGCGCCCCGGCCGACGGAGACCCTGCGCGACCGGCTCGCCGCGCTGAGCCCGGCCGAGCGGGAGGAACTCCTCCTCGATCTCGTACGGGTGCAGACCGCCGCCGTGCTCGGGCGGTCCTCCGCGACCGGCATCCCCGCCGACCGGCCCTTCAAGGACATGGGCTGCGACTCCCTCACCCTCGTGGAACTGCGCAACAGACTGCAGAGCAGTGCCGGTCTGCGGCTGCCCGCCACCTTCCTCTTCAACTACCCGACACCGCTGGCCGTCGTGGCCCAGCTCCACACCGAACTGGCCCCGGCCGAAGCGGAATCCGCCGCCGACTCCGCCGGCTCGACGTCCGCACCCGGCCTGGCCGAACTCGACCGGCTGGAAGCGGCACTCGTCGAGCTACCGGACGACACGCAGGACGACGTCCGGGCCGAGATCGTCCAGCGGCTCCAGGCGCTGGCCGCCCGGGTACCGGCACAACGGGCCCCGGCCGAGGACGATCTGTCCGCACGCGTCCAGTCGGCATCGGTCGACGAACTGCTCGCGTTCATCGACACCGAACTCTGATCCCACGTCCGCGACGCCGGACCCACACCCTTCTCATCCTGATCGCTGCGCGCGGCGTGCTCCGGCACGCCGCACGGGCAGCCATGCCCGAACCCCGCGCACGCACGGCTCCACAACGCCTACGGGGGCATCATCACCATGACAACAACGGACAACGACAAACTCGTCGAATACCTGAAGCGCCTCACCGTCGACCTCCACCAGTCCCGTCAGCGGGTCCGTGAGCTGGAGGCGGGCAGCAACGATCCGATCGTGATCGTCGGCATGGGGTGCCGCTTCCCGGGCGGGGTCGACTCGCCCGAGGCGCTGTGGCGGGTCGTCGCCGAGCAGCGCGACGTGATCTCCGGTCTGCCGACGGACCGTGGCTGGGACCTGGACGGCCTGTACCACCCGGACCCGGACCACTCGGGCACCTCGTACGTACGCAACGGCGGCTTCCTGGACAGCGCCTCCGAGTTCGACCCGGCCTTCTTCGGGATCTCGCCGCGCGAGGCGCTGGCGATGGACCCGCAGCAGCGGCTGCTCCTGGAGACCTCGTGGGAGGCCCTGGAGCGGGCCGGCATCACGCCCGGCTCGCTGCACGGCTCGTCGACGGGCGTGTTCCTCGGAGCCATCGCGCAGGAGTACGGTCCGCGCCTCGGCGAGGCGAGTGCGGCCGCCACCGGCTTCGGCCTCACGGGTACGACGTCGAGCGTGGCCTCGGGCCGCGTCGCCTACACCCTGGGTCTCCAGGGCCCGGCCCTGACGGTCGACACCGCCTGCTCGTCCTCGCTCGTCGCCCTGCATCTGGCGGTCAACGCCCTGCGGTCCGGAGAGTGTTCGCTCGCCCTCGCCGGCGGCGTGACGGTCATGTCGACGCCCGGCATCTTCGTCGAGTTCTCCCGTCAGCGGGGGCTCGCGGCGGACGGCCGGTGCAAGTCCTTCTCGGCCGACGCGGACGGCACCGCCTGGGCCGAGGGTGTCGGTGTCCTCGTCGTCGAGCGCCTGTCCGACGCCCGACGCCTGGGCCACAAGGTCCTTGCCGTGGTGGCCGGTTCCGCCGTCAACCAGGACGGCGCCTCCAACGGCCTCACCGCACCCAGCGGCCCCGCCCAGGAGCGCGTGATCCGCGCCGCCGTGCAGGACGCCGGAGTCACCTTCGCCGGTGTCGACGCCGTCGAGGCACACGGCACGGGCACGGTCCTCGGCGACCCCATCGAAGCCCAGGCCCTCCTCGCCACCTACGGCAAGGAGCGCGAGGGTCAGCCCCTGATGCTCGGCTCCCTCAAGTCCAACCTGGGGCACTCTCAGGCGGCGGCCGGTGTCGGTGGCGTCATCAAGATGGTCATGGCGCTGCGCCACGCCGAGCTGCCCGCCTCCCTGAACGTCAGCAAGCCCAGCGAGCTGGTGGACTGGGCCAACGGCGGCGTCGAGGTGCTCACCGAGCCGCGTCCGTGGCCTGCCGAGGAGGGCAGGATCCGGCGCGCCGGCGTCTCCTCCTTCGGCATCAGCGGCACCAACGCCCACGTCATCCTCGCGGAGGCTCCGGCAGAGCAGCCGGACGACGAGGCGGCGGACGACGTCCGTCTGGACGGCGCTGCGTTGCCGTGGCTGGTGTCGGCGCGTTCGTCGGACGCGCTGGCCGAGGCCGCCGGACAGCTGGCCGCGTTCGTACGGGCACGGCCCGAGCTCAGCCCCGCCGACGTGGCACTGTCCCTCGCCACCGGACGCTCCGCCTTCGAGTCGCGGGCCGTTGTGCCCGGTAGCGACGGACCGGACGGGCTGCTCGCCGGCCTGGACGCCCTGGCCTCCCGGGAGGTCGAGGGCGAGAACGGGGTCTCCCCCGCCCGAGCCGTGTTCGTGTTCCCGGGTCAGGGCTCGCAGTGGGCCGGCATGGCCACGGCCCTGCTGGACTCCTCACCCGAGTTCGCCCGCGTCATCGACGCGTGCGAGACGGCCCTCACACCATTCGTGGACTGGTCCCTCACGGCGGTCCTGCGCGGCGAGGAAGACGCCCCCGGCCTCGACCGCGTCGACGTCGTCCAGCCCGCCTCCTGGGCCATGATGGTCG
>NZ_BMRZ01000039.1 GCF_014648895.1 Streptomyces tanashiensis | reverse complement strand
TCCGTGGACGGTGCCTGGATCGAGTCCGAGGGTGTGCTCGATGGTGGGTACTGGTACCGGAACCTGCGTCAGACGGTCGGCTTCGAGCCGGCTGTCCGTTCCCTGATCGGTGAGGGCTTCGGCGTCTTCGTCGAAGTCAGCTCCCACCCCGTCCTGCTCCAGCCCGTCTCCGAGATCGCGGATGCCGCAGATGTCCCGCCGGTGCTGGTGGGCTCCCTGCGTCGTGGTGAGGGTGGCATGCGGCGCATGCTGACGTCCCTCGCCGAGGCGTTCGTGCGCGGGGTGGACGTCGACTGGACGGCCGTCCTGCCTGCTGGCGTGGTCGGCGTTCCGCGCGTGGATCTGCCGACGTACGCCTTCGATCACGAGCACTACTGGATCGAGATGACGGGTGCCGACACCGATGTCGCCTCCGTCGGTCTCGCCTCCACCGACCACCCGCTCCTCGGCGCCGTCGTCGAGCTGCCGCAGTCGGACGGGCTGGTCTTCACCTCCCGCCTGTCGCTGCGCACGCACCCGTGGCTCGCGGACCACGCGATCCAGGGCTCGGTCGTCATCCCCGGCACCATCTACGTCGACCTGGCCATCCGCGCCGGTGACGAGTTCGGCTGCGGTGTACTGGACGAGCTCGTGATCGGGGCACCGCTCGTGCTCCCCGAGGACGAGGCCGTCCGCATCCAGGTCGCCGTCGGTGGTGCCGACGAGTCCGGTCGTCGCACGGTGGGCGTGTACGCGTCCCGTGGTGACGCCGTGGAGAGCGGCGGACAGGAGTGGACCCGGCACGCGTCGGGTGTGCTGTCTCCGGTGGCTCCGGCTTCGGTGGGGACGCGGTTCGACTTCGCGCAGTGGCCGCCGGCCGGTGCGGAGCCGGTGGACATCGAGGGTTTCTACGAGGACCTGACCGAGCGCGGTTACGCGTACGGGCCGGCGTTCCAGGGCCTGCGTGCCGTCTGGCGCCGGGGCGAGGAGCTCTTCGCCGAGGCCGCCCTGCCGCGTGAGCCGCGGGAGGACGCGGGCCGCTTCGGTCTGCACCCGGCGCTCCTGGACGCCGCTCTGCACACGAACGCCTTCGTGGCACGCGAGGACGACGGCCGGAACGTCCTGCCGTTCGCGTGGAACGGTGTGGTGCTGCAGGCGGCCGGTGCGGCGGCGCTGAGGGTGCGGGTTGCTCCGTGTGGTCCGGACGCGTTGTCGTTCGACGCGGCGGACGAGTCGGGTGCTCCGGTGCTGACGATGGATTCGCTGGTGTCGCGGCCGGTGTCGGCGGAGCAGCTGGACGCCGCGGGCGCCGGTGCCGGTGTGGATTCGCTGTTCCGGCTGGAGTGGTCCGAGCTGTCGGGGGTCACGGTCTCCGGTGGCGGCGACGCTCCGGCTGCTGTGGTGACGGATGCGGCGGATGTGGTGTCGCTGGTCGAGGGCGGTGTGGTCCCGCCGCTTGCGGTGCTTGAGGCCGTCGACGGTGCGGATGCCGATGGTGCTGTGGGGCTGCTGGGCCGGGTGCTCGGTGTGCTGCAGTCGTGGCTGGTGGCGCCCGGGTTCGAGGAGTCGCCGCTGGTGGTGGTGACGCGTGGCGCGGTGCCGGCCGGCGATGGGTCCGAGGTGTCGGACGTGGCCGGTGCTGCGGTGTGGGGTCTGGTGCGGGCCGCGCAGGCGGAGTATCCGGACCGGGTCGTGCTGCTGGACGTGGAGCCGGGTGTCGAGATCGGTTCTGATCTCCTCGCGGGTGTGCTGGCTGCGGGTGAGCCGCAGGTGGCGGTGCGTGGTGCGGTGGTGTCGGTGCCGCGTCTGGCGCGTGCCGCTGCTGTGACCGGTGCCGGTGAGGGGGTCTTCGATCCTGAGGGCGCGGTTCTGATCACCGGTGGTACGGGTTCCCTCGCGGGTGTGCTGGCCCGTCATCTGGTCTCGGTGCACGGGGTGCGTCACCTCGTGCTGGCGAGCCGTCGCGGTGCGGCGGCTGAGGGTGCCGCGGAGCTGGTGGAGGAGCTGTCGGTCGCGGGTGCCACGGCGACGGTCGTCGCCTGTGACGTCTCCGACCGCGACGCCGTCGCCGGGCTCCTGGACGACATCTCCAACGAGCGCCGGCTGACCGGCATCGTCCACACGGCCGGCGTCCTCGACGACGGTGTCCTCGCCTCCCTCACCGACGAGCGCCTCGCGGGTGTGTTCGCCCCGAAGGCCGCCGCGGCCCACCACCTGGACGAGCTGACGCGCGGCATGGACCTGGACGCCTTCGTGGTGTTCTCCTCCGCGGCCGGCATCTTCGGCTCGGCGGGTCAGGGCAACTACGCCGCCGCCAACGCCTACCTCGACGCCCTCATGCTCCGCCGCCGCGCGGCGGGCCTGCCGGGTGTCTCCCTCGCCTGGGGCCTCTGGGAGCAGGTCACCGGCCTCACCGGTCACCTGGCCGCCGTCGACCAGGCCCGTATGGGCCGTGGCGGTGTCCTCGCCCTGTCCTCCGCCGAGGGCATGGAGCACTTCGACTCCGCCGTGGCCGGCGACCAGGCGCTGCTGGTCCCGATCAAGATGGACCTGCGTGCCGTACGGGCGGAGGCCACCGCCGGCGGCGGTGTGCAGCCGGTGCTGCGCGGTCTGGTCCGTCCGGGCCGCCGCGCGGCCCAGGCCGCCGGTGCGGGTGACCGCAACGCCCTCGCCCAGCGCCTGGCGGGCCTCGCGCCCGCCGACCAGGAGAAGACCCTTCTGGAGATCATCGCCGCCGAGGCCATGGACGTCCTCGGCGTCAACGTCGGCGACCTGGCCCAGGGCGGCCGGGGCTTCAGCGAGCTCGGCTTCGACTCGCTGACGGCGGTCGAGCTGCGCAACCGGCTCAGCGCGACGACGGGCGTGAAGCTCCCCGCCACGCTGATCTTCGACTACCCGACCCCGCGCGCCCTCGCGCGTTACCTGCGCGACGAGTTCAGCGGTCAGACGGCCGCCGTGGCCCCCACCGCGCGCACCACCGTGTCCACGGACGACGACCCGATCGTCATCGTCGGCATGGCCTGCCGCCTGCCCGGCGGGGTCGCCGGTCCGGAGGACCTGTGGCGGATGGTGCACGAAGGCCGTGACGGCATGTCCGGCTTCCCGACGGACCGCGGCTGGAACCTCGACGGGCTCTTCGACTCCGACCCCGACCACGCGGGCACGTCCTACGTCCAGCAGGGCGGCTTCCTCCACGAGGCCGGGCGCTTCGACGCGGGCTTCTTCGGGATCTCGCCGCGTGAGGCCATGGCGATGGACCCGCAGCAGCGGCTGCTCCTGGAGACCTCGTGGGAGGTCTTCGAACGCGCGGGCATCGACCCGACGCAGGCGCAGGACACGAACATCGGTGTCTTCTCCGGAGTCTCCATCCACGACTACCTCGGTGCGCTGGAGCAGGTGCCGGAGGAGTTCGAGGGCTTCGCGACGACCGCCATCGCCGGCAGCGTCGCCTCGGGCCGCGTCTCGTACGTCTTCGGCTTCGAGGGTCCCGCGGTGACCGTGGACACGGCCTGCTCGTCGTCCCTCGTCGCGATCCACCTGGCGGCCCAGGCGCTGCGGCAGGGCGAGTGCACCATGGCCCTCGCCGGCGGCGTGGCCGTCATGGGATCCCCGGCCGGTGTGCTGGGCTTCTCGCGCCAGCGCGGCCTGGCCGCCGACGGCCGCATCAAGGCCTTCTCCTCCACCGCCGACGGCACGGTCCTCTCCGAAGGCGTCGGTGTCGTCCTGCTGGAGCGGCTCTCGGACGCCCGCAGGAACGGCCACCAGGTCCTTGCCGTCGTCCGAGGTTCGGCCATCAACCAGGACGGCGCGTCCAACGGCCTGACGGCTCCGAACGGTCCTGCGCAGCAGCGCGTGATCCGCAAGGCCCTCGCCGACGCCGGCCTGACGTCGGCGGATGTCGACGTCGTCGAGGCGCACGGTACGGGGACGACGCTGGGCGACCCGATCGAGGCGCAGGCGCTGCTTGCCACGTACGGCCAGGGCCGTGAGGAGGGCCGACCGCTCTGGCTCGGCTCGCTGAAGTCCAACATCGGTCACACGCAGGCCGCCGCCGGTGTGGCGAGCGTCATCAAGATGGTCGCGTCGATGCGGCACGGCATCCTTCCGGCCACCCTGCACGTCGACGAGCCGACCCCGCAGGTCGACTGGACGGCGGGCGCGGTCGAGCTGCTGACCGAGGAGCGCGCGTGGCCCGAGTCCGAGCGCCCGCGCCGCGTGGGCATCTCGTCGTTCGGCGTCAGCGGGACCAACGCCCACCTCATCCTGGAGCAGGCGCCGCAGGCGGCCTCCGTAACCGAGGCGGGTCCGGCGCCCGAGGGTGACGCGGTGCTGCCGTTCGTCGTGTCGGCGAAGAGCGCGGCAGCGCTCGCCGGGCAGGCGCAGCGGCTGGCGGAGTTCGTCGAGACGGAGTTCGCCGAGACGGCACTCGTGGAGACGGAGTCCGACGAGACGGCCTCCGACAAGACCGCGTCCGCCGGGGACGACGTGAACGTCCCGCTCGCCGGCCTGGCCGCCTCCCTCCTCTCCGACCGCGCCCTCCTCCCGGACCGCGCCGTGGTCGTGGCCGCGAGCCGCGAGGAACTCCTCGCCCGTCTGCGCGTGCTGGCCGCCGGTGAGTCCGGCGCCGGTGCCACGTCCGGTACCCGCACGGGTACGGGCAAGCTCGTCCTGCTCTTCCCGGGCCAGGGCGCGCAGCGCGCCGGCATGGGCCGCGACCTCTACGCCCGCTACCCGGTCTTCGCCGAGGCGTTCGACCAGGCGTGCGCGGAGCTCGACGCGGCTCTCGCCGGATGGGTGGCCCGCCCGATCCGCGAGCTGGTCCTCGCCGACGAGGACGGCGCCGACGCGCGTCTGCTGGATCAGACGGTGTACACCCAGGCGGCCCTCTTCGCCGTCGAGACGGCCCTGTTCCGGCTCGTCGAGTCGTGGGGGATCCGCCCCGACGTGGTGATGGGCCACTCGATCGGTGAGATCAGCGCCGCGTACGCGGCCGGCATGCTGTCGCTGAAGGACGCCGCCACGATGGTCGCGGCCCGCGGCCGCCTGATGCAGGTCCTGCCGACCGGTGGCGCGATGGTGGCCGTCGCGGCGGGCGAGGACGAGATCCGCGCCCTGCTGGCCTCCACGGCCGTCACGGGCGTCGACATCGCCGCCGTCAACGGGCCCGCGTCCGTGGTCCTCTCCGGCGACGAGGGCCCCGTCCTCGAACTCGCGGAGCAGCTCAAGGCGTCGGGCCGCAAGGTCAAGCGTCTCGCGGTGTCGCACGCGTTCCACTCCGCCCGGATGGACGCGATGCTCGCCGAGTTCGCCGGGGAACTGGCCGCCGTCGCGTGGCAGCCGGCGAACATCCCCGTCGTCTCGAACGTCACGGGCCGCGTCGTCGAGGACGACCTGATGCGGACCACGGAGTACTGGGTGGAGCACGTACGCCGCCCGGTGCTCTTCGCCGCCGGTGTCCAGGCCGCGTGGGAGCACGGCGGCCAGGTCTTCCTGGAGCTCGGCCCCGGCGCGTCCCTGACCGGACTCGTCCGGGAATCGGCCGCCGAGGCGGACGGCGCGGGCGCGGCGGACGTCGTCTGCGTGCCGGCGCTGCGGGACGGGCGCGACGAGAGCCAGACGCTCCTCGACGCCCTCGCCGAGGCCTTCGTACGGGGTGTGGACGTCGACTGGACGGCCGTACTGCCGAACGGCGTCGCCGGCGGACCGCGCGTGGCACTGCCCACGTACGCCTTCGACCACGAGCACTACTGGCTGCGGACGGCGGACGCCCCCTCGGACGCCACGTCCCTCGGGCTCTCGGCCGCCGACCACCCGCTGCTCGGCGCGAAGGTCGACGTTCCGTCGACCGGTGGACTGCTCTTCACCTCCCGTCTGTCGCTGCGCACGCACCCGTGGCTCGCGGACCACGCCGTTCACGGTGTGGTCCTGGTCCCGGGGACGGCGTACGTGGACCTCGTGGTCCGCGCCGGCGACGAGTTCGGCTGCGGTGTGCTGGACGAGCTGGTCATCGATGCCCCGCTCGTGCTGCCCACGGAGGGCTCGGTCCGCATCCAGGTCGCCGTGGGTGGTGCCGACGAGTCCGGTCGTCGCACGGTGGGCGTGTACGCGTCCCGTGGTGACGCGGCGGAGGACGGCGGGCAGGTGTGGACCCGGCACGCGTCGGGTGTGCTGTCTCCGGTGGCTCCGGCTTCGGTGGGGACGCGGTTCGACTTCGCGCAGTGGCCGCCGGCCGGTGCCGAGTCGGTCGACATGGATGGTTTCTACGAGGACCTGACCGAGCGCGGTTACGTGTACGGGCCGGCGTTCCAGGGTCTGCGCGCGGTCTGGCGTCGGGGCGAGGAGCTCTTCGCCGAGGCGGCCCTGCCGAAGGAACTGAGCGAGGAGGCAGGCCGGTTCGGGCTGCACCCGGCGCTGTTCGACGCCGCGCTGCAGTCGGTGTCGGTGGGTGGCCACGGCCAGGACGGCGCCGCGTCCGAGGAAGGCATCGCGCTGCCGTTCGCGTGGAACGGTGTGGTGCTGCAGGCGGCTGGTGCGGCGGCGCTGAGGGTGCGGGTTGCTCCGTGTGGTCCGGACGCGTTGTCGTTCGACGCGGCGGACGAGTCGGGTGCTCCGGTGCTGACGATGGATTCGCTGGTGTCGCGGCCGGTGTCGGCGGAGCAGCTGGACGCCGCGGGCGCCGGTGCCGGTGCCGATTCGCTCTTCGGGCTGGAGTGGTCCGAGCTGTCGGGGGTCACGGTCTCCGGTGGCGGCGACGCTCCGGCTGCTGTGGTGACGGATGCGGCGGATGTCGTGTCGCTGGTCGAGGGCGGTGTGGTCCCGCCGGTCGCGGTGCTTGAGGCCGTCGACACGGTCGATGCCGGCGCTCCTGTCGGCCTGTTGAGCCGGGTGCTGGGTGTGCTGCAGACGTGGCTCACGGATCCCGCGCTCACGGAGTCGCCGCTGGTGGTGGTCACGCGTGGTGCGGTCGCGGCCGGCGAGTCCGGTGTGCTGGATGCCGCCGGTGCTGCGGTGTGGGGTCTGGTGCGGGCCGCGCAGGCGGAGTATCCGGACCGGGTCGTGCTGCTGGATGTGGAGCCGGGTGTCGAGATCGGTTCCGGTCTCCTCGCGGGTGTGCTGGCTGCGGGTGAGCCGCAGGTGGCGGTGCGTGGTGCGGTGGTGTCGGTGCCGCGTCTGGCGCGTGCCGCTGCTGTGACCGGTGCCGGTGAGGGGGTCTTCGATCCTGAGGGCGCAGTTCTGATCACCGGTGGTACGGGTTCCCTCGCGGGCGTGCTGGCCCGTCATCTGGTCTCGGTGCACGGGGTGCGTCACCTCGTGCTGGCGAGCCGTCGCGGTGCGGCGGCTGAGGGTGCCGCGGAGCTGGTGGAGGAGCTGTCAGTCGCGGGTGCCACGGCGACGGTCGTCGCCTGTGACGTCTCCGACCGCGACGCCGTCGCCGGTCTGCTGGACGGCATCTCCGCCGAGCGCCGACTGAGCGGTGTGATCCACACGGCCGGCGTCCTCGACGACTGCCTGCTGGGCGCGTTGAACGAGGACCGTCTCGCGGGCGTCTTCGCCCCGAAGGCCGCCGCCGCCCATCACCTGGACGAGCTGACGCGTGGCCTGGACCTGGACGCGTTCGTGGTGTTCTCCTCCGCGGCCGGCATCTTCGGCTCGGCGGGTCAGGGCAACTACGCCGCTGCCAACGCCTACCTCGACGCCCTGATGCTCCGCCGCCGTGCGGCGGGCCTGCCGGGTGTCTCCCTCGCCTGGGGCCTCTGGGCCCAGACGTCCGGTGGCATGACCGGTCACCTCGGCGCCGCCGACCAGGCCCGCATGGGCCGCGGCGGTGTCCTGGCCCTGTCCTCCGCCGAGGGCATGGACCTCTTCGACTCGGCCGTCGCGGGGGAGCAGGCCCTGCTCGTCCCGATGAAGCTGGACCTGCGTGCCGTACGGGCGGAGGCCACGGCCGGCGGCGGTGTGCAGCCGGTGCTGCGCGGTCTGGTCCGCCTGGGCCGCCGCACGGTCCAGGCCGGTGCGGGTGACCGCAACGCCCTCGCCCAGCGCCTGGCGGGCCTCGCGCCCGCCGACCAGGAGAAGACCCTTCTCGATCTGGTCCGTACCCACACGGCGACCGTGCTGGGACACGCGACGGTCGAACGCGTCGACGCGGACAAGGCGTTCAAGGACGCCGGCTTCGACTCGCTGACGGCGGTCGAGCTGCGCAACCGGCTCAGCACGGCGACGGGCGTGAAGCTCCCCGCCACGCTGATCTTCGACTACCCGACCCCGCGCGCCCTCGCGCGCCACCTGCGCGACGAGTTCGGCGGACGCACGTCCGCCGCCGCTCCCCTCGCCCCGGCCGCCTCCGTCTCCACGGACGACGATCCGATCGCGATCGTGGGGATGGCGTGTCGTCTGCCGGGTGGTGTGACGAGTCCGGAGTCTTTGTGGCGGATGGTGAGTGAGGGGCGTGAGGGTCTGTCGGGGTTCCCGGTGGATCGTGGTTGGGACTTGGAGGGTCTGTTCGACGCTGATCCGGACAATCCGGGGACGACGTACGTCCAGCGGGGCGGCTTCCTGCATGAGGCGGGTCGGTTCGATGCGGGGTTCTTCGGGATCTCGCCGCGTGAGGC
>NZ_BMRZ01000038.1 GCF_014648895.1 Streptomyces tanashiensis | reverse complement strand
AACAACGGCTACAACGTCGTCAACATCGGCATCAAGCAGCCGGTCTCCGCGATCCTGGAGGCCGCCGAGGAGCACCGCGCCGACGTCATCGGCATGTCCGGCCTGCTGGTGAAGTCCACCGTGATCATGAAGGAGAACCTGGAGGAGCTGAACGGCCGCGGACTGGCCGCCAAGTACCCCGTGATCCTCGGCGGCGCCGCCCTCACCCGCGCCTACGTCGAGCAGGACCTCCACGAGCTGTACCAGGGCGAGGTCCGCTACGCCCGCGACGCCTTCGAGGGCCTGCGCCTCATGGACGCCCTGATGGGCGTCAAGCGCGGCGTCCCCGGAGCCGCCCTGCCGGCGCTGAAACAGCGCAGGGTGCCGAAGCGGGCCGCCCCCCTGGTGGAGGTCCGTGAGCCCGAGCCTGCGGGCCGCTCCGACGTCGCCGCCGACAACCCCGTACCCGAGCCCCCCTTCCTCGGGACGAAGGTCACCACCGGCATCCCGCTGGCCGCGTACGCCCCCTGGCTCGACGAGACCGCCCTCTTCAAGGGCCAGTGGGGCCTGAAGGACACCGCGACCATCGAGACGGAGGGCAGACCGCGGCTGCGCGCGCTGCTCGACCGGATCGAGCGCGAGGGCCTCGTCGAAGCAGCCGTCGTCCACGGCTGGTTCCCCTGTGTGTCCAAGGGCGACGACCTGATCGTCCTGGACGAGGACGGAGGCGAGCGGACCCGCTTCTCCTTCCCCCGCCAGCAGCGGGGCCGCCGCCTCTGCCTGGCCGACTTCCACCGAGCCGAGGACTCCGGCGAGGTGGACGCGGTCGCCTTCCAGGTCGTCACCGTCGGATCGAGGATCGGGGAGGAGACGGCCCGGCTCTTCGCCGCCGACGCCTACCGCGACTACCTCGAACTCCACGGCCTCTCCGTCCAGCTGGCGGAGGCCCTCGCCGAGTACTGGCACGCCCGGGTGCGCGCGGACTGGGGCATCGGCGCCGCCGACCCCGCCGCCCTGGACGGCATGCTGCGCACCGAGTACCAGGGCTGCCGCTACTCCCTCGGCTACCCGGCCTGCCCCGACCTGGAGGACCGGGCGAAGATCGCCGCCCTGCTCCGTCCGGAGCGGATCGGGGTCGAGCTCTCGGAGGAGTACCAGCTGCACCCCGAGCAGTCGACGGACGCGATCGTCGTCCACCACCCCGAGGCGAGCTACTTCAACGCGGGAGGCCGCAGGTGAGCCCCACGTACTCCTTCGAGTTCTTCCCGCCGAAGACCGACAGGGGCGAGCAGACCCTGTGGGACGCGATCCGGCGCGTGGAGGCCCTCAAGCCGGACTTCGTGTCCGTGACGTACGGCGCGGGCGGCTCGTCCCGGGACCGGACCATCGACGTCACGAAGCGGATCGTCACCGAGACCACCCTGCGGCCCGTCGCCCATCTGACGGCCGTCGGACACTCCGTCGCCGAGCTGCGGGCCATCATCGGCGCCTACGCCGACGCCGGCGTCCGGGACGTGCTCGTCCTGCGCGGCGACCCGCCGGGCGACCCGCGCGGCGCGTGGACACCGCACCCGCGGGGCTTCACCCACGCGTACGAACTCGTCGAGCTGGTGCGCTCGCTGGGCGACTTCCGGATCGGCGTCGCGGCCTTCCCGGAGGGCCACCCGCGCTCCGCCGACCCGGCCGCCGACCTCGCGCACTTCGTCGCCAAGTGCCGGGCGGGCGCCGACTACGCCATCACGCAGATGTTCTTCGACCCCGAGGACTACCTGCGGCTCCGGGACCGGGTCGCCGCCGCCGGCTGCGACACCCCGATCATCCCGGAGATCATGCCGGCCACCGACGTCCGCCAGATCCGGCGCTTCGCCGAGCTGAGCGACGCCGCGTTCCCCGAGGACCTGGCCCACCGCCTGGAAGCGGCGAAGGACGACCCGGCGACGGCCTACCGGACCGGCGTCGAGCACGCGACCGCGATGGGCCTGCGGCTCCTCGACGAGGGCGCGCCGGGCCTGCACTACATCACGCTCAACAAGTCGACGGCGGCCCTGGAAATCCACCGAACCGTCCTCAGTGCAAGGAGAGTTGCCGCACATGTCTGAGTTCACCGACTTCAAGGTCGCCGACATCGGCCTCGCCGCCTTCGGCCGCAAGGAGATCACCCTGGCCGAGCACGAGATGCCCGGCCTGATGGCGATCCGCCGCGAGTACGCCGAGCGGCAGCCGCTCGCCGGGGCCCGGATCACCGGCTCCCTGCACATGACGGTGCAGACCGCCGTCCTCATCGAGACGCTGGTCGCGCTCGGCGCCGAGGTCCGCTGGGTGTCCTGCAACATCTACTCGACGCAGGACCACGCGGCCGCCGCGATCGCCGCCGCCGGCATCCCCGTCTTCGCCTGGAAGGGCGAGACCCTGGAGGAGTACTGGTGGTGCACGGAGCAGGCCCTGACCTGGCCCGACGCCGACGGGCCCAACATGATCCTGGACGACGGCGGTGACGCGACGCTCCTCGTCCACAAGGGTGTGGAGTACCAGAAGACCGGCGTGCTGCCGGAGGCGTCGAACGAGGAGCTGGCGGTGGTCCGGGCCCTCCTGGAGCGCACGGCCCTGGACTGGTCGACGATCGCGGCCTCGATCCGGGGCGTCACGGAGGAGACCACGACCGGCGTCCACCGCCTGTACGAGATGCACCGCGAGGGCGAGCTGCTCTTCCCCGCGATCAACGTGAACGACGCCGTGACGAAGTCGAAGTTCGACAACAAGTACGGCTGCCGCCACTCCCTCATCGACGGCATCAACCGCGCCACCGACGTCCTCATCGGCGGCAAGACCGCCGTCGTCTGCGGCTACGGAGACGTCGGCAAGGGCTCGGCGGAGTCGCTGCGCGGCCAGGGCGCCCGCGTCATCGTCACCGAGATCGACCCGATCTGCGCGCTCCAGGCGGCGATGGACGGCTACCAGGTGGCCACCCTGGAGGACGTCGTCGAGACGGCCGACATCTTCATCACCACCACCGGCAACAAGGACATCATCATGGCGTCCGACATCGCCCGCATGAAGCACCAGGCGATCGTCGGGAACATCGGCCACTTCGACAACGAGATCGACATGGCCGGCCTCGCGCAGATCCCCGGCATCGTGAAGGACGAGGTCAAGCCGCAGGTCCACACGTGGACGTTCGAGGACGGCAAGGTCGTCATCGTGCTCAGCGAGGGCCGCCTGCTGAACCTCGGCAACGCGACCGGCCACCCCTCCTTCGTGATGTCGAACTCCTTCGCGGACCAGACCCTGGCCCAGATCGAACTCTTCACGAAGACGTCCGACTACCCGGTGGGCGTGTACACGCTCCCCAAGCACCTGGACGAGAAGGTCGCCCGCCTCCACCTCGACGCGCTGGGCGTCCGCCTGACGACGCTCCGCCCCGAGCAGGCGTCGTACATCGGGGTCCCCGTGGAGGGCCCGTACAAGCCGGACCACTACCGCTACTGAGATGTGTGATGTGTACCGAAGACATCCGTGATCCGTGGCTCCCCGACCGTCTCCTCCGCACCGAACGGGACCTGCTGATGCCGCTCCTCCGGCGCACACCGGAGGAGGCGTACGAGCTCCGCACCGCGTGCCCCGGCTGGACCGCGCGGCAGGTCCTCGCCCACTGCGGGGCGGCGCTCGTCCGGATCGTCGAGGACCGCCTGGAGGAAGGCGTCTTCCTGCCGGAGGCCAACGCCTGTGACGTGGCCGAACGCCAGGACTGGCCCATCGGCCGGATCCTCGACGAACTCGAACGCGGCCTGACCGAGGCGGGCCCGGTGATCGCGGAACGCGAGGACGGCCGCCTCGACGCGGTGGCGCTGGGGGAGTGGGTCCACGCCGGAGACGTACGGGAGGCCTTCGGCGAGCCCGGCGCCTACTGCGGCGCCGCGCTCGACCTGGCCCTCCCGCTCCTGTCGGTGACGAGCCGGCGCCGGGACACCCCGCGCCTGCTCGGCGTCCTCGCCGGCCGCGCCGGCCCGGTGTCCCTCGGCAACGAGATCGAGGGCCGGCCGGCGGCCCGCTTCCACGGCGAGGCGGCGACGCTGATCCGCATCTACGCGGGGCGTCCGCTGGTCAGGACGCGCTACGAACTGACCGGCGCGACAGAACACGAACTCCTCATCTACCGCTGACCCCGCCCGCCCCGTGGTGGGCGGCGCCCACGCCCGTGCGGGGCCGCACCCCCCGCCGTGTGGGCCGCGCCCCGCCCCCGTGTGGGCAATCGTCCCGCTGGGCGGGACGGGTGGGCACACGGGACGGCGCCCTTCGCGGCGCCTCCGCGTTCTGCGCCTGGACCCGCACCACCAGCGTGCTGCACCCGTGGTGCGGGTCAGGGCGCGGGAGCCTAGGCCCGGCGCGGGGCGCCGTCCGTTGTGCCCACCCGTTCCGCCCCAGCGGAACGATTGCCCACAACGGCGGGGCGCAGCCCACAACGGGGCGGGGCGCAGCCCGCAACGGGGTGGGCCCCTCGACTGAAGGGACCCCCATGAGCACGCTCGACCGCCTCCTCCGCGCGTCCGCGGACACCCACCCCCACACCCCCGCCGTCACCTTCGGCGAAGACACGCTCTCCTTCCGGGAGTTGTACGACACCGCCGCCACCCTCGCCGCCCACCTGCGGACACTCGGCGTCCGCCCGGACGCCCGCGTCGGCGTGTTCGTCGAGCCCTCGCCGGAGCTGATGACCGGCGTGTGGGGCGTCGTCCTCTCCGGCGGCGCGTACGTGCCGCTCTCGCCGGAGTACCCCGAGGAGCGCCTGCGCTACATGATCGAGGACAGCGGCTCCCGGATCGTCGTCACGCAGCGCCGCTTCCGGGACCGCGTGACGGAGCTCGCCCCGCCCGGGACGACGGTCGTCACCCTCGGGGACGTACCCCGGGAAGCGGCCCTGCCCGCACCCGTCGCCGGCCACCACCTGGCCTACGTCATCTACACCTCCGGCTCGACGGGGAAGCCCAAGGGCGTCATGGTCGAGCACCGCTCGATCGTCTCCCAGATGCGGTGGATGGCGGCGGAGCATCACCTCGGCCCGGACGCCGTCGTCCTGCAGAAGACCCCCATGAGCTTCGACGCCGCGCAGTGGGAGATCCTCGCCCCGGCGGTCGGCGCCCGTGTCGCCGTCGGTCCGCCCGGCGTGCACCGCGACCCCGAGGGGCTGATCGACGCGGTCCGCGCGCACGGGGTGACCATGCTCCAGGGCGTGCCGACGCTGCTCCAGGCCCTGGTCGACACCGAGCGGCTGGGGACCTGCACCGGGCTCCGGCGGGTGTACTCGGGCGGTGAGATCCTCTCCAGGAACCTCGCGGTCCGGCTTCTCGCCGAGCTGCCGGCCGCGGAACTGATCAACCTCTACGGCCCGACCGAGTGCACGATCAACGCCTCCTCGTACACGGTGGACCGTGCGACGGTCGCCGACGGCCCGGCGGCGATACCGATCGGCAGACCGGCCCACGGGACGACCTTCCACATACGCGACGGCGAGCTGTGCATCGGCGGGGTCCAGGTGGCGCGGGGGTATCTGGACCGCCCCGAACTCACCGCCGAGAAGTTCCTCACCGACAGCGCCGGCGCGACCGGCGCCACCGGAGGGCGTCTGTACCGCACGGGCGATCTGGCCCACTGGAACGAGGACGGCACGGTCCAGTTCGCGGGCCGCGCGGACAACCAGATCAAGTTACGCGGCTTCCGCGTCGAGCTGGACGAGATCGCGCTCGCCATCGAGAACCACGACTGGGTCAAGAACGCGGCGGTCATCGTCAAGGACGAGCCCCGCACCGGCTTCCAGAACCTCGTCGCCTGCGTGGAGCTGTCGCCGAAGGAGGCGGCCCTGATGGACCAGGGCAACCACGGCGCCCACCACCAGTCCAAGGAGTCGAAGCTCCAGGTCAAGGCCCAGCTGTCCAACGCGGGTGCCCGCGAGGACGCCGAGCTCGTGGGCTGCCCGGTGGTCGAGCTGCCGGGCGCGACGCCGTCCGCGCGGATGCGCCGTACGGTCTTCGCCCGCAAGACGTACCGCTTCTACGAGGGCGGCGAGGTCACCCGCGCCGACGTCCTCGCGGCCCTGGCCCGCCGCCCCGAGGGCATCGGCTCCCGGCCGGTCGGCGGTCTCACGGCGGCCGATCTCGGCGAACTGCTGCGCTGGTTCGGCCAGTTCACGAGCGAGGAGCGGCTCCTCCCGAAGTACGGCTACGCCTCACCGGGCGCGCTGTACGCGACGCAGCTGTACGTGGAGGCGCGCGGCGTCGCGGGCCTGGACCCGGGCACGTACTACTACCACCCGGTCCGCCACCGCCTGTACCTGACGGAGCCGTCGGCGGAGGCCGGCGAACCCTCCCTCCGCTTCCGCTTCCGCGGCAAGCGGGCCGCGATCGAGCCGGTCTACCGGAACAACATCCAGGAGGTCCTGGAGATCGAGACGGGCCACATGGTGGGCCTCTTCGAGGAGGTCCTGCCGGGGTACGGCCTCGACGTCCGGGCGTGCGAGGACGGGGCGTGGGAGCTCGTCCCGTACGACGAGGCGGCGCGGGCCGAGCCGGAGGCGGACCTGTACGTCCAGGTCCACGGCGACGGCGTCCGGGGCCTTCCCCCGGCCCAGTACGCCTACGCCGACGGAGACCTGACCCCGATCGGCTCCTCGCTCGTCGAGAAGAAGCACGTCATCGCGATCAACCAGGCGGTGTACGAGCGGGCCTCGCTCGGCGTCACCGTGGTGAGCCGGACGGCGGCGGCGGGCCGGGCGTACGTCGACCTCGGCAGGGTGCTCCAGCGTCTCCAGCTCGGCGAGCACGGCCTCGGGTTCATGTCCTCCGGCTACAGCTCCGAGTCCGGCCACCCGCTGCCGGCGGCCCGCCGCGTGGACGAGATCCTGACGGCGGCGGGACGGGAGACCGGCCCTTCGTACTTCTCCGTCGGCGGCCGGGTGAGCGAGGAGCAGCGGCTGAGCGAGGGGATGTACGAGGACACGGTCCACATGAAGGGCCCGGCGGAGATGATCCGGGACGACCTCGTGCACCACCTGCCGGACTACATGATCCCGAACCGGGTGGTGGTCCTGGACCGGCTGCCGCTGTCGGCGAACGGCAAGGTGGACGCGAAGGCGCTCGCCGGCCTCGCCGTGGTCAACGCGGGCCTGCACGGCCGCCCGCACGTCCTGCCCCGTACGCGTACGGAGGGCAGGCTCGCGGAGATCTGGGCGGCGGCGCTCAAGTACGAGGAGGCCGGGGCGGTCTCCGTCCTGGACGACTTCTTCGAGTCCGGCGGCAATTCGCTGATCGCGGTCGCGCTGGTCACGCGGATCAACCGGGAGTTCGGCGCGGGGCTGCCTCTCCAGATCCTCTTCGAGCATCCGACGATCGAGAAGCTCGCCCACCGGCTGGACGGGGCGGCCGCCACCCCCGCGTCACGTCTCGTACGGCTCCACGCGGCCGGCGCGCAGTCGCCGGTGTACTGCTGGCCGGGGCTCGGCGGGTACACGATGAACCTGCGGCACCTCGCCGAGGAGGTCGGCATCGACCGGCCCTTCTACGGGGTGCAGGCGCACGGCATCAACCGGGGCGAGGAGCCGTACGCCACGATCCGGGAGATGGCCGCCGCGGACGTGGCCGCGATCCGCCGCCGCCAGCCGGCCGGCCCGTACACCCTGTGGGGGTACTCCTTCGGCGCCCGTGTCGCCTTCGAGTCGGCGCACCTCCTGGAGGCGGCGGGGGAGCAGGTGGAGAACCTGTTCCTGATCGCCCCGGGCTCGCCGAAGGTCCGCTCCTCGGAGACGGGCGGCGCGACGTACGACAACCCGGCGTTCGTGGCGATCCTCTACTCGGTCTTCGCGGGCTCGATCGACGCGAGCGTGCGGGCCGGGGACCGGCGGAGCTTCGTGGCGCACGTCGCGGAGAACTTCCCGGCCCTGGACCCGGACCTGATCGGCCGGATCGTCGCGATCGTCGAGGAGACCTTCGAGTTCACGTACACCTTCCGCGAACTGGCGGAGCGGCAGGTGACCTGCCCGGTGACGCTCTTCAAGGCCGAGGGTGACGACTACTCGTTCCTGGAGGGCGCCACGGGCTGGTCCACCCGTCCGCCGGCGATCGTGGAGCTCGACGCGGACCACTACAGCCTGCTCCGGCAGCCGGACCTGTCGGAGCTCGTCAAGAAGATCCGCTACCGCCTGGGGCTGTAGCGTCCTCCCCCGCGACCGGGGGTTTCGTGTGGAGGATGTCCCGGGCCTGTTCGGCGGCCCGGGACGTGGTCTCGGAGACGAAGTCGAGGAAGCGGGCGACGTTCTCCAGGCGGTTGCCGGCCGGAGTGTCGGAGCCGAGGACGGTGACGCCCTGCCGCGCGGTCTCGACGATCTGCGCGATGGCCCGGGCGGAGGCCATCATCGACTGGTACCAGACGTCGTCGTCGACGGTGTAGCGCTCGCGGCGGCGGTCGTCGCGCTCCCGGCGGATGAGGTCCTGGCTGTCGAGGAACGTGACCGCCTTGGAGATGGACGCCGGGCTGACCTGGAGGCGGTCGGCGAGTTCGGACGCGGTGAGGCTGCCCGTGTCCGCGAGGGTGAGACAGGCCATCACGCGCGCCATCATCTTGGGCATGCCCGAGGCCATCATGACGGTCGTGAACGTCTCCTCGAAGGCGCGCACGGCCTCGGCGTCCCGCCCGTGGGCCTGGGGTGCGGCGGCCGTTCCCCGGGGTGCGGCGGGCTTGCGCCGGTGGGCGCGGTGCTCGGTGGCGCGGTGCGCGAGGTCGGCCCGGTAGCCGGTGGGGCCGCCGTTGCGCATGACCTCGCGCGTGACGGTGGAGGTCGGGCGGTCGAGGCGTCGGGCGATCTCCGCGTACGCGAGGCCGTCCGCCAACCCCGTTGCGATCTGCTGACGTTCGGGCTGGGTGAGTCTGCCTCCCGGCATCGCGGTCTCCTTCGTCGTCCGTGGGGTCGTCAGCATAGCGTTCACCTGCAATCCATTGCAACGCCCCAAGGGGTGATGTTGCATTAGATTCAGAACCATTGCAATGAAATCCTGCAACTGACCTGCGGAAACAGTGTTTTCACGCAATGAAGTGCTTGCCGGACCTTCGAACGCAACGTAGCTTTTCCTTC
>NZ_BMRZ01000037.1 GCF_014648895.1 Streptomyces tanashiensis | reverse complement strand
GCTCGTCGTCGCTGGTCGCGATCCATCTGGCGGCGCAGGCGCTGCGGCAGGGCGAGTGCTCGATGGCCCTCGCCGGCGGTGTGGCCGTCATGGCGACACCCGACTCCTTCATCGGTTTCTCGCGCCAGCGCGCCCTCGCGACCGACGGCCGCTGCAAGTCCTTCGCGGACGCCGCCGACGGCACGGGCTGGTCCGAGGGCGTCGGTGTCCTGCTGCTGGAGCGGCTGTCGGACGCCCGGAAGAACGGTCACCAGGTCCTCGCGGTGGTGCGGGGTTCGGCGGTGAACCAGGACGGTGCCTCGAACGGCCTGACCGCTCCGAGCGGCCCGGCGCAGCGGCGGGTGATCCGCAAGGCGCTGGCCGCCGCCGGGCTGACGTCGGCGGACGTCGACGCGGTGGAGGCGCACGGTACGGGGACGACGCTGGGCGACCCGATCGAGGCGCAGGCGCTGCTCGCGACGTACGGGCAGGGCCGCGAGGACGGTCTGCCGCTGTGGCTCGGCTCGCTGAAGTCGAACATCGGGCACGCGCAGGCCGCGGCCGGTGTCGCGAGCGTGATCAAGATGGTCGAGTCCATGCGGCACGGTGTGCTGCCGGCGACGCTGCACGTGGACGAGCCGACCGCGCAGGTGGACTGGTCGGCGGGCGCGGTGGAGCTGCTGACGGAGTCGCGGTCGTGGCCGGAGACGGAGCGTCCGCGCCGTGCCGGTGTCTCGTCGTTCGGCGTCAGCGGGACGAACGCGCACGTGATTCTGGAGCAGGTGCCGGCCGAGGCCGAGCTGCCGTCGTCGCCGGTCGACGGCGATGCCGTGCTGCCGTTCGTCGTCTCGGCGAAGGGCGCTGCCGCCCTTGCCCAGCAGGCACGGCGGTTGGCGGAGTTCGTCGAGGGCGACGAGACGGTGTCGCAGGCGGGTGTGGCCGCTTCGCTGCTGTCGGGGCGTGCGGTGCTGTCGGATCGTGCGGTGGTGGTCGCGGGTTCGCGTGACGAGCTGCTGTCCGGTCTGGGTGCGGTGGCGCGTGGCGAGTCCGTGGTGGGTCGTTCCGCTGTTCCGGGTCGTTCGGTGTTCGTGTTCCCGGGTCAGGGTGCGCAGTGGGTCGGTATGGGCCGGGAACTGCTGGACTCGTCGGCGGTGTTCGCGGATCGGGTGGCCGCGTGTGAGCGTGCGTTGGCGCCGTTCGTGGACTGGTCGCTGACGGATGTCCTGCGCGGGGATGCCGATGCGGAGCTGTTGGAGCGGGTCGATGTGATCCAGCCGGCGAGCTTCGCGGTGATGGTGTCGCTGGCGGCGGTGTGGCGTGCGGCGGGTGTCGTGCCCGACGCGGTGCTTGGTCACTCTCAGGGGGAGATCGCCGCTGCGTGTGTGGCGGGTGCGCTGTCCCTGGAGGACGCGGCGCGTGTGGTGGCTCTGCGGAGCCAGGCGATCGGCCGGGTTCTGTCCGGTGCGGGTGGCATGGCTTCGGTGGCTCTGCCGGAGGCCGAGATCCGTGGCCTGCTGGTCGAGGGTGTCGAGATCGCGGCGGTCAACGGTCCGACGTCGACCGTGATCGCGGGTGACGCGGACGCTCTGGACGGTCTGCTGACCGTCCTGGAGGGCCAGGGCGTCCGGGTGCGGCGGGTCGCTGTGGACTACGCGTCCCACACCCGTCACGTCGAGGCGGTGGAGGAGGTCCTGGCGTCCGAGCTCGCCGGTGTCACGGCGCTGGCCCCGGAGATTCCGTTCTTCTCGTCGGTGGACGGTGCTTGGATCGAGTCCGAGGGTGTTCTCGACGGCGGGTACTGGTACCGCAACCTGCGCCAGACGGTCGGCTTCGAGCCCGCCGTCCGTTCCCTGATCGGTGAGGGCTTCGGCGTCTTCGTCGAGGTCAGCCCGCATCCGGTGATCCTGCAGCCGGTGACGGAGATCGCCGATGCTGCCGAGGCCGATCTGGTCCTCGTGGGGTCGCTGCGTCGCGGTGAGGGCGGCATGCGGCGCATGCTGACGTCGCTGGCCGAGGCGTTCGTGCGCGGTGTCGACGTCGACTGGACGGCCGTCCTGCCTGCCGGCGTGGTCGGCGTTCCGCGCGTGGATCTGCCGACGTACGCCTTCGATCACGAGCACTACTGGATCGAGATGACGGGTGCCGACACCGATGTCGCCTCCGTCGGTCTCGCCTCCACCGACCACCCGCTCCTCGGCGCCGTCGTCGGGCTTCCCGGTTCCGACGGCTTCGTGACGACCTCGCGCTGGTCCCTGCGGACGCAGCCCTGGCTCGCCGAACACGCCGTGGCCGACGTGGTCGTGGTGCCCGGTGCCGCCCTCGTCGAGCTGGCCCTCAAGGTCGGCGACGAGGTCGGCGCGCCCACTCTGGAGCGGCTGACCGTCGACCGCCCCGTCGTTCTGCCGCTGAGCGGTGGCCGGTCCCTCCAGCTGACGGTGGGCGGTGCCGACGAGGCCGGGCGTCGTGCGGTCCAGCTGTACTCCCGGGCCGAGAACGCGGACGCACGGGAGGAGTGGGTCCGGCACGCCGACGGCATGCTCGCGCCGGGCTCGTCCCTGGACGCGGCGGCCCCCGACGACACCACCGGTGTGGACATCGCGCTGCCGGAGGGCGTCACCGACGCGGACCGGTACGGCCTGCACCCCGCGCTCCTGGACGCGGCCGTCGCCGTCGCGCTCGCGGACGGCATGCAGCCGTACGAGTGGACGGGTGTCTCGCTGAGGGCGTCGGGCGCCTCCGCGCTGAAGGTGCGTGCACGGAGCACGTCCGGCGAGGCCGGCTCGCTCGAACTCGCCGACCGGAGCGGCCGTGCGGTGATGTCCGTCGCGGGTGTGACCGGCAGGCCGTACACGCCCGAGCAGACGGCGATCGCCGACGCCCTGACGCACGACGCGCTGTTCCGCGTCGCCTGGACCGCGCTGCCGGAGACGCCCGCCGCCACCGGCTCCGCCGCGTCCCCGTACGTGACCTCGGCCGCCGAGGTCGCCGCCGTGGCCGCCGCGCCGGGCTCGGCCCCCGCCCACCTGCTGTTCGAGGTGGACCCGGCCGATCCGGACGCCCGCTCCACGACCACGGCGGCGCTGGGCGTCGTCCAGGAGTGGCTCGCCCGGCCCGCCCTCGCGGACACGCGGCTCGTCGTGCTGACGGCCGACAGCGGTGAGCCCGCCACGGCCGCCGTCCAGGGGCTCGTACGGTCCGCCCAGTCGGAGCACCCCGACCGGATCGTCCTCGTGGAGACCGACGCGGATGCCCGCTCCCGTACCGCTCTCGCGACCGCGCTGGCCACCGGCGAGCCGCAGCTGCGGATCCGCGCCGGCGTGGCCGAGGTCCCGCGTCTCGTCCGTGCGACGGGCGCCGGAGCCGGCGAGGCCGCCGGGACCGGCGGCGCCGGTGCCGCCCGTCCCCTCGACGCCGAGGGCACGGTCCTGATCACCGGCGGTACGGGCACCCTCGGGGCCATCGTCGCCCGCCACCTCGTCACGGAACACGGAGCCCGCCACCTGCTGCTGGTGAGCCGGCAGGGCCCCGACGCCCCCGGCGCCGCCCGGCTGACCGAGGAGCTGACCGCCCTCGGAGCCACCGTCACGATCGCGCGCTGCGACGTGGCGGACCGTACGGAACTCGCCGGTCTCCTCGCCACCGTCGCCGCCGGGCAGCACCCGCTGACCGCCGTCGTCCACACCGCGGGCGTACTCGACGACGGCGTCGTCTCCGAACTGACGCCGGAGCGCATCGACACGGTGCTGCGGCCCAAGGCGGACGCCGCGCTCCACCTCCACGAGCTGACCCGGGACCTCGACCTCGCGGCGTTCGTCCTGTTCTCCTCGGCCGCCGGCGTGCTCGGCAACCCGGGCCAGGCCAACTACGCGGCGGCCAACGCCTTCGTCGACGCCCTCGCGCACCGCCGCAGGACCCTCGGCCTGCCGGCCCTCTCGCTCGCGTGGGGCTACTGGTCCGAGGTGAGCGGGATGACCGAGCACCTCGCCGACGCCGACCTCCACCGCAACAAGCGCAACGGCATGAACGGGCTGTCCGCCGCGCAGGGCATGGCGCTCTTCGACGCCGGTCTGCGGAGCGACGACTCCCTGCTCGTCGCCACCCACCTCGACATCCGTGCCCTGCGCGCCCGGGCCGCGAGCAGCCCCGTGGCCCCGCTGCTGCGCGGTCTGGCCCCCTCGCCGCGGCCGGCGGCCCGGGTCGCCGCGGACTCCGGCTCCCTGGCCGAGCGCATCGCCTCGCTGGGCGCCGCCGAGCAGACCGAGACCCTCGTGGCGCTCGTACGCCGCCACGCGGCCGAGGTCCTCGGGCACGCCACGGCGGACGCGGTCGCGTCGGAACGGGCCTTCAAGGAGGCCGGATTCGACTCGCTGACCGCCGTGGAACTGCGGAACCGCCTCGCCGTCGCCACCGGCCTGCGGCTCTCCCCGACGATGGTCTTCGACTACCCGACCCCGGCCCTGCTCGCCGGGCAGGTACGGGTCATGCTCCTCGGCTCGCTGGGGATCGAGCCGGGTGGCACCGCCGCCACCACCGGTGCGGACGCCCGCGCGTCCGCCGACGAGCCGATCGCGATCGTGGCCATGGCCTGCCGCTTCCCGGCCGGCATCGCGAGCCCCGAAGACCTGTGGCGGGTGGTGAGCGAGGGCACCGACGCGGTGACCGAGTTCCCCGCGGACCGCGGCTGGGACACCGAGCGGCTCTACGACGCCGACCCCGACCACGCGGGCACGACCTACGTCCGCCACGCCGCCTTCCTCGACGACGCCGCCGGCTTCGACGCCGCGTTCTTCGGCATCTCGCCGCAGGAGGCGCTCGCCATGGACCCGCAGCAGCGGCTCCTCCTGGAGACCTCGTGGGAGGTCTTCGAGCGGGCCGGCATCGACCCGACCTCCCTGCGCGGCCAGGACGTCGGCGTGTTCGCCGGCATCAACAGCAACGACTACAGCCTGCTCCTGCACCGATCCCCGGAGGTCGAGGGCCTCCGGCTCACCGGCAGCTCGGGCAGCGTGCTCTCGGGCCGCATCGCCTACCACCTCGGCCTGGAGGGACCGGTCCTCACCGTCGACACGGCGTGCTCGTCCTCGCTCGTGGCCCTGCACCTGGCGGCGCAGGCGCTGCGCCGGGGCGAGTGCTCCATGGCCCTGGCCGGCGGCGTGATGATCATGGCCAACCCCGACACCTTCGTCGAGTTCTCCCGCCAGCGCGGTCTCGCCCCGGACGGGCGGTGCAAGGCCTTCGCGGACGGCGCCGACGGCACCGGCTGGTCCGAGGGCGCCGGCCTCCTGCTGGTGGAGCGGCTGTCGGACGCACGACGCCACGGCCACCAGGTCCTGGCCGTCCTCAAGGGCTCGGCGGTCAACTCCGACGGCGCGTCCAACGGCCTGACCGCCCCCAACGGTCCGGCGCAGCAGCGCGTCATCCGCAAGGCCCTCGCCGACGCCGGCCTGACGCCGTCGGACGTCGACGCCGTCGAGGCGCACGGTACGGGCACCACCCTGGGCGACCCGATCGAGGCACAGGCGCTCCTCGCGACGTACGGCCAGGACCGCCCCGCGGACCGTCCGGTGTGGCTCGGCTCGGTCAAGTCGAACCTCGGCCACACCCAGGCGGCGGCGGGCGTCGCCGGCGTCATCAAGATGGTGATGGCGATCCGCCACGGGCTGCTGCCCCGCACCCTGCACGTGGACGCGCCCTCCACCCATGTCGACTGGTCCGCGGGTGCGGTGGAGCTCCTGACGGAGTCCCGGCCGTGGCCGGAGACCGAGCACCCGCGCCGGGCCGCCGTCTCCTCCTTCGGCATCGGCGGAACCAACGCCCATGTGGTGCTGGAGCAGGACACCGCTTCCCGTCCGGCCGGCCGCGAGGCGGACACGGAGACGGCGACCGACGCCGCCGACGGGTCCGCACCGGAGGCCCGGACGGTCCTCGTGCCGGTGTCCGGCAGGACCGCCGACGGGCTGCGCGGGCAGGCCGGGCGCCTCGCCCCCTTCGTCGAGGGCCGCCCCGACCTGAGCGTCGCCGACACGGCGTACTCGCTGGCCACCACCCGTGCGCAGCTCGCCCACCGGGCGGTCCTCGTCGCCACCGACCGGGACCGGCTCGCCGCCGACCTGCGCGCCCTCGCCGAGAGCGGCGAGGCGTCCCCCGGGACGGTGACCGGCACCCCGGTCGCCGGAAAGCTGGCCTTCCTCTTCACCGGCCAGGGCAGCCAGTGGGCCGGCATGGGCCGCGAACTCGCCGCGACCCACCCGGTCTTCCGCGACGCCTTCGACGCCGCCTGCGCCGCCGTCGAGCAGCGGCTGGGAGAGCACCTCGACCGCCCGCTGCGCGACATCGTGTTCGCGGCCCCGGGGTCGCCCGAGGCGGCCCTGCTGGACCTGACGATGTACACGCAGGCCGCGCTGTTCGCCCTGGAGACCGCGCTCTTCCGGCTGTACGAGTCGTGGGGCGTGCGACCGGACCTCCTCGCCGGACACTCGATCGGCGAGGTGAGTGCCGCGCACGCCGCGGGCGTGCTGAGCCTGGCCGACGCCGCCACCCTGGTCGCCGCACGCGGCCGGCTGATGCAGGCACTGCCCACGGGCGGCGCGATGGTCGCCGTCCAGGCGACCGAGGCCGAGGTCGCCTCCCTCCTCGCCGAGGCCTCCCGGACCGGCGCGGTGTGCGTCGCCGCCGTCAACGCCCCCGACTCGGTGGTGATCTCCGGCAGCGAGACCGAAGTGCTGGCCGCCGCGGCCGAGTTCTCCGCCCGGGGCCACAAGACCCGGCGGCTGCAGGTCAGCCACGCCTTCCACTCGGCGCTCATGGAGCCGATGCTCGACGCGTTCCGTGCCGTCTGCGAAGGCCTGGACTACCGCCCGGCCACCGTCCCCGTGGTGTCGACGCTCACCGGCAAGGCCCTCGCCGAGGACGAACTCGGCACCCCGGACTACTGGGTGGACCAGGTCCGCCACGCCGTGCGCTTCGCCGACGCCGTCGCGACCCTGGACGGCCTGGGCGCCACGACGTACCTGGAGCTCGGACCCGGCGGCGTCCTCACCGGCATGGCCCTCGGGTCGCTCGGAGACACCGACACGGACGCCGGCACGTCCGCCTGCGTGGCCACGCTCCGCCGCGACCAGGCGGAGGACGTCAGCGTCCTGACCGCCCTCGCCGAACTGCACGTACGAGGCATCACCCTCGACTGGAACGCCCTGTACGCAGAGCCGCGCCAGGCCAGGACCGATCTGCCGACGTACGCCTTCCAGCACCAGCGCTACTGGCTCGACCGCGCCCTGGACGCCGACGCCGTCGGGACGGGCGGCGCGGACCACCCGCTGCTCGGCGCCCCCACGGAGCTGCCCGGCGACGGCGGGACCGTCCACACGGCACGGCTGTCGGCCGGCCGTCACGGCCGGCTCCTCGGCCTCCACGACGGCCTCACCGTCCCCGTCGCGGCACTCCTCGAAATGATCGTCGACGCCGGCGACGCCGTCGGCTGCGGCTCCCTCGACGCGCTGGTCGTGGAGAACGCCCTGGTGCTGCCGGAGCACGCGGCCGTCCAGGTCCAGGTGGCCGTCGGCGGCGCCGACTCCACCGGCCGCCGCACCGTGCACGTGTACAGCCGCCTCCAGGGCACGGACGCGGACCGGGCGGACCGCTCGGACCGTCCGGCCTGGACGCGCCACGTGAGCGGTGTGCTGGCCGCCGGGATGCCCGAGGCCGCCTTCGACCTCACGGCCTGGTCGTCCGCCGCGGACGCGTCGAGCATCAGCCTGCCCGGCGTGAGCGCCGTCCGGAACGACGGCGAACTCACCTTCGCCGAGGTGGCGCTGGACGACCACCTCCTCGACGACGCCGAGCGGTTCACGCTGCACCCGGTCCTCCTCGACACCGTGCTGAGGCTCGTCGCGGCCACCGGCGGCTCGACGGAGACGGGCGACCTCGCCCGCTGCGCGCGGATCGTCGTCCACGCGGCCGGTGCCACATCCGTACGCGTACGGATCACGCCCGCGGGACAGGGCCGTCACCTGGTCGAGCTCGCGGACCCGACCGGCGCGCCCGTCGCGTCCATGGGCCCGCTTGAGCTCGGCACGAGGGCCGGGGGAGCGGCGGCGGAGAGGGCAGCGGCCGCCGCGCCGGCAACGGCTGAGGTTCCTGCCGCGGCGCCCGCCGCCGGGGACGTCCGCCGCCGTGCGGTGACGCGCGACGCGGCAGCCGCCGGTTCGCTCGCCGAGCGCCTGGCCGGGCTCACGGCCACGGAACAGCGGCGCCTTCTGGTCGGCCTCGTGGAATCCGGAGCGGCCGCCGTCCTCGGCCACCGTACGGCCGACGCCTTCGACCGGACCCGCTCCTTCAAGGACCTCGGCTTCGACTCCCTCGCGGCCGTCAAGCTCCGCAACCGGCTGGCCCACGCGACGGGGATCGAGGGACTCTCCGCCTCGGTCGTCTTCGACTACCCCAAGCCCGCCCTGCTCGCCGGACACCTCCTCGCCGAACTCCTGGGTGCAGAAGACGCGGCCGGCGCCCCGACAGCCGCGGCGCCCGCGTCCGACCTGAACGAACCGATCGCGATCGTGGCCATGAGCTGCCGCCTCCCGGGCGGCGTGGAGAGCCCCGAGGACCTGTGGCGACTCGTCGCGGAGAAGCGCGACGCGATCTCCGGCTTCCCCATCGACCGGGACTGGGACCTGGACGGGCTCTACCACCCGGACCCGGACCACCAGGGCACCAGCTACGCCCGTACCGGCGGATTCCTGCACGACGCGGCGAAGTTCGACGCGGGCCTGTTCGGGATCTCCCCGCGCGAGGCCCTCGCCATGGACCCGCAGCAGCGGCTGCTCCTCGAGACCTCCTGGGAGGCGCTGGAGCGTGCGGGCATCGACCCCCGGTCCACCGGGGGCAAGGACATCGGCGTCTTCACCGGCATCGTGCACCACGACTACGTGTCCCGACTGGGCCAGGCGCCCGAGGGCGTCGAGGGCTACGTCATGGCCGGCACCGCCGGCAGCGTGGCCTCGGGCCGCGTCTCCTACGTCTTCGGCTTCGAGGGTCCCGCGGTGACGGTGGACACGGCGTGCTCGTCGTCGCTGGTCGCGATCCACCTGGCGGCGCAGGCACTGCGGCAGGGCGAGTGCTCGATGGCCCTCGCCGGCGGAGCCACCGTCATGTCCAGCCCGGACGCCTTCGTGGAGTTCTCGCGCCAGCGCGGCCTCTCGCTCGACGGCCGCTGCAAGTCCTTCGCGGCCTCCGCCGACGGCACGGGCTGGGGCGAAGGCGTGGGCGTGGTGCTCCTGGAGCGGCTTTCGGACGCCCGCAAGAACGGTCACCAGGTCCTCGCGGTGGTGCGGGGTTCGGCGGTGAACCAGGACGGTGCGTCGAACGGCCTCACCGCTCCGAACGGTCCGGCGCAGCAGCGGGTGATCCGCAAGGCGCTGGCCGGTGCGGGTCTCACGACGGCGGACGTCGACGCGGTGGAGGCGCACGGTACGGGTACGACGCTGGGCGACCCGATCGAGGCGCAGGCGCTGTTGGCGACGTACGGTCAGGGCCGCGAGGAGGGCCGGCCGTTGTGGCTCGGCTCGCTGAAGTCGAACATCGGGCACGCGCAGGCCGCGGCCGGTGTCGCCGGTGTGATCAAGATGGTCGAGTCGATGCGCCGCGGCGTGCTTCCGGCGACGCTGCACGTGGACGAGCCGACCTCGCAGGTGGACTGGTCGGCGGGCGCGGTGGAGCTGCTGACGGAGTCGCGGTCGTGGCCGGAGACGGAACGTCCGCGCCGTGCCGGTGTCTCCTCCTTCGGCGCGAGCGGGACGAACGCGCACGTGATCCTGGAGCAGGCGCCGGCCGAGGCCGAGCTGCCCCTCCAGGTGGAGAG
The DNA here is from genome assembly GCF_014648895.1 of Streptomyces tanashiensis. Classification (GTDB taxonomy): domain Bacteria; phylum Actinomycetota; class Actinomycetes; order Streptomycetales; family Streptomycetaceae; genus Streptomyces; species Streptomyces tanashiensis. The sequence goes on along the minus strand of NZ_BMRZ01000037.1, from coordinate 822 downwards.
CGATGCGGTGCTCCCGTTCGTCGTCTCGGCGAAGGGCGCGCGGGCGCTGGCGGGGCAGGCGCAGCGGCTGACCGCGTACATCGAGGGCGGCGAGACCGTCTCGACGGCCCGCGTGGCGGGGGCCCTGGCCTCCGGTCGTGCGGTGCTGTCGGATCGTGCGGTGGTGGTCGCGGGTTCGCGTGACGAGCTGCTGTCCGGTCTGGGCGCGGTGGCGCGTGGCGAGTCGGCGCCGGGTGTGACGGTGGGCGGAGACGCCACCGCTCGCGGTCGTTCGGTGTTCGTGTTCCCGGGTCAAGGTGCGCAGTGGGTCGGTATGGGCCGGGAACTGCTGGACTCGTCCCAGGTGTTCGCGGATCGGGTGGCTGAGTGTGAGCGTGCGTTGGCGCCGTTCGTGGACTGGTCGCTGACGGATGTCCTGCGCGGCGATGCCGATGCGGAGCTGCTGGAGCGGGTCGATGTGATCCAGCCGGCGAGCTTCGCGGTGATGGTGTCGCTGGCGGCGGTGTGGCGTGCGGCCGGTGTCGTCCCCGACGCGGTCCTGGGCCACTCCCAGGGCGAGATCGCCGCTGCGTGCGTGGCGGGTGCGCTGTCCCTGGAGGACGCGGCGCGTGTGGTGGCTCTGCGGAGCCAGGCGATCGGCCGGGTTCTGTCCGGTGCGGGTGGCATGGCTTCGGTGGCTCTGCCGGAGGCCGAGATCCGTGGCCTCCTTGTCGAGGGTGTCGAGGTCGCGGCCGTCAACGGTCCGACGTCGACGGTGATCGCGGGTGACGCGGAGGCTCTGGACGGTCTGCTGACCGTCCTGGAGGGCCAGGGTGTGCGGGT
>NZ_BMRZ01000036.1 GCF_014648895.1 Streptomyces tanashiensis | reverse complement strand
AGCAGGCGAGTGATCGTTTCCCGCAGTTGGCGGTAAGCCGCTGCGGGGGTACCGAACCAGGCACCCAATAGCACCTTGACCTACGGCTCGACCGTAAGAGTCTGCTCATCGAGATCCAGATGCACGGTTCCGCCACCTTGGGCACGAAGCTGCCGCCAGGCGTCGTACCCCGTCATGATCGCCTGCTCCCAGTCGGCCGAGCGCAGAACGCTGACCTCGAGGTGAGAAGTCATGGAGGTGATGGTCTTGATGAACTCGTGATCGATGTGGCGGACGTTCTCGAAGTAGCCGTGACGGGTCGCGTAGGAGAAGACGAGAGCGGAGATGCCCTCCTCGATGGCGATGGCACGACCGCCGTCCTCGGCCTCATCAGTCTTGGGGTCGCTCTTGCGCTTGCAGCCCAGCAAGAAGCGAGAGACCGGCGACCAGCCAAGGACAACAGCATGAGCTAGATGGAAGATGTCGTGGAAGCGGTAGTCGTCGTCGATGTGAGACGCGTCGGTCAGCGGGTCTCCGCAGGGGGTGCCCTCGCGGGTCAAGATGGCGACGGTACGCCCGTCACGGTCTCGCCGCTGGACGGTGAAGGTGAGGGTGGCCTGCCGCGGGAGTCGCTCCGACTCAGGAAAGTGGGCATCGAAGACGATGCGGTCGGCGGCCGGGGTGGGCCGCCACCGGTCACCGATCTTGACGAGGTTGGCGGCGGCAACGTCTTCGAGGTTGAGGTCGAAGCGGTGGGCGAGAGCAGCGACGTACCACAGGACGTCGCCGAGTTCTTCGCGAAGGTGCTGCTTCCCTGAGGCGAGGCCGGGCCCGTCACGAAGGCGCTTTTTGTAGGCGGTGGCGAGAGAGCCGACCTCGCCGATGAGGCCGAGCAGGGGCACCACGACAGGATCAGTACCCGGGGCGGGATCCTGAAGCGTCTTGATGGCGGCTTGCTGGTAGCGGTTGAGGTCCACAGCTTCCTCCTGTCGGGAATTCCATCACGCAGGTCGGAAATCCCGACCCATGTCGTATACTAGAGCAGCGCTGCCGGAAAATCAGACGGACAGGAGAGTCTGCTGAACACCACCGAGCCCTCCCTAGAGGACATCGTCACCGTGGTCGTGGAGTTCCTGGCCGAACTACAGGACCGGGATCCCGACGAGCTGCGGATGGAGCTGGAGGAGGCCAGCGAGGAGCTGCCAGTCGACTCCATCCTCATCGTCGAGATCCTGACGCGCATCGAGGAGCGCTATGGCATCAGCGTCCCCGCAGACGAGGAGGCCGCCCGCTCCACCCGGTCGGTGCGCACCTTCGCCACCACCATCTTGAAAGTGATCAACGAGAGGAAAAAGCAATGAGTCCCGAACCTGCCGCGCTTCGCGGCCGCGACCCTGAGCTCGAACTGCTCGGGGAGCGCCTGCGCAACACCCGCGACTACCTGGGCATGTCGCAGCAGCACGTCTCCGACATGACCGGTATCCCCCGCTCGGCAGTCAGCGACATCGAACGAGGCGCTCGCCGGGTGGACAGCCTTGAGCTGAAGAAACTCGCGCGCCTGTACATGCGGCCGGTGTCCTACTTCCTCGCAAAAGAGGAGGAGGCCGACCTGGGGGAGCATGCACTGGCCGGGCTGCCGCGCGCCCTCGTCGGCTTGAGCGACGGCGACTGGGAGGAAGTGTTGAGCTTCGCCGAATTCTTGAAGTTCCGACGGGCAAGCGAGAAGGAGAGGGAGCCCGGGGAGTGAACTGGGACGTGGCCCACAAGGTCGCCGCGATGGAGGCTGTAAAGGCACACCGCGACCTAGCTATCGACCGCAACGGATACGTCGACGTGTACGGCGCACTACTGCGCGCTGGCATGGTCGGGATGGCGCGGCCCATGCCGCGATTGTTCGGGGTGTACGCCGCCCCACGGGACAACGGGCCCGCAGTGCTGCTGAACGCTAGCTTGGACATTGTGGCCCAACGACACACCGCCGCTCATGAGTTGGGGCACCATCGAGCCGGCCACGGAACATCGTTGGACGAGGAGCTGGACCGCGCTCGCACGTGGGGGGACGGGTCCTGGCCGGACGAGGAGAAGGTGGCAGAGGCGTTCGCGGCCTGGTTCCTGATGCCCCCGCCTGCTGTCCAGAGCGCGCTGGCCCAGGTTGGGGTGAATCGTCCTCTAGTCCCCGAGCACGCCTATCGAATCGCTCGCATTCTGGGCACTTCCTACGCCGGGACGGTGACCCACCTGCACCGGCTGCGGCTGCTGTCTCGGGTGCAGAAGACCGAGTGGCTGCGGGTCAAGCCCGCCTCCATCAAGGCGCACCTCGCGGGCGACACCGTGCCCGGGAAGGCCCACGTCCACCTGATCGACACCGGCGCACACGGCACCACTGTGCGGGTTGATGCGGGCGACATAGTGGTCCTGAGCAACACCGGGGCAAGGTTTGAGTCCCTGCCGCCCGCGTTGCAACGCCCCGAGGATGCCTTTGGTCAGATCTCCTTGGGCGATGCCTCGGCCTCTGGAATTGCAGAGGTCACTGACATGTTCGCCGGTGCAGCCTCGGCCACCGCGCACTTCCCCGGGGCCACCGGGCTGTTGGAGTTCACCCTGGAGCGCCAGTCCCCACGCGTCGGTATCCAGAGCCTGTGGCCCGCCTGAACTGCACCTCCTGTATCGGTTGCTCTTCCTCGCACTGCTCTCCCACTGGCACACCTCCAACGTCAGGAGCACGGTGATGTCCCTCTTTATCGTTGAAAAGGCGAACACGTCGCTGGCCTGGCGGGAGGCCTGCCTGAAGCTCGACGTACCCGGCAATCAGAAGCGAGACGCCCTGCACACCGTGGTTCGCATCGCCAACGCCGCGGCAGAGGATCCGCAGGTGCGCGCCGAGTTCGACCAGATGCGCAAGGAGCAGGGATATGCGCCGATCGAGACAGTGGCCAACACCCTCTTCCCCGCCGAGCTCGCTGCCGTCTCCCGCACCCCGGAAGAGCTGGTGCGCCGGTACCGGAACATGTATCCGAGGCTGCGCCGCATCGACCGCGGGAACAAGGCCGGCACCTACTTCGGGCGCATCGTGGCCTATCCCGGCGAGAATGGCCCGGTGGACCAGCTGACTGCGCTCATCGACCGGATACGCCGCCAGGCGGCGGGCAGGGGGCCGATGACTGCGGCGTACGAGATGGACATCGCTCATCCCGACGACGAGCCCGCTTCCGATCTCACCGAAGGCGACCACGCTGCCGACGCGGACACAGGCACGTGGTCTGCGCCGGTACACGCCGCCGGGAAGGACAACGGGTTGCGCGGCTTCCCGTGCCTGAGCCACTGCTCGTTCCAGCTGGACCGCGACCGGGTCCTGCACGCCGTGGCCCTCTACCGCAGCCACTACATGGTGGCCCGCGCCTACGGCAACTACCTGGGCTTGGGGCGGCTACTTGCTTACCTGGCGAAGCATGCCGAGGTGTCCCCCGGCGCACTGACGGTGATCGCCGGTCATGCCCAGATCGAACGTGACATCTCAGCCCTGCGTCCGGTTCTCCGAGGCCAGGCCCGGCTGGTGGACTGACCGGAACAAACAACCGTCAACTCGTCTGGCCACTATGAGTTGATGCCCCACTTGGGTGGGAACCAGGCAGTCAGGAGGGCATTGTCAGGACGATACAACTGTTTGATGCGGCTGCGGCCGCTGATGCCCGCGATGTCCGGGTGGACCACGCGCGCGTACTTGTCGACTTCGCAGAACAGGTTCTGGCAGTCGATCAGTTGCAAGGGGCGCCCGCGCAGTCCCGTGAAGATGAGCCCGAGGCGGGCAAAGTGCTCCTCCTGGGTGTCCGCCATGTAGCGGATCACCTCGGCCTCGATGCCGCTCGCGGCGGCGCCGAAGCACTTGCGGATGCCGTCGCGGGCACCCGGGCCAGGAACGACGAAGTCCATCTCGGAGAACGACAGCCCTGCCGCATAGTTGAGGTCGATCAGGTACTGGTAGGCCAGGAACGGGCCGAGTGCCGGAAAGCCCAACAGTACCTGGTAAGCCTCTTGCATTGAGGCAGCCTGTTCTACCCGCTCAGGCGCCCCTTGGTCCATCAGCATCTCAAGCAGGCGTAGGTGGTTGCGGTGCTTGCGCTGCTCCCCCAGCTTCGGGGGCGGGGTGATGTACGCAGCGGAGTACAGCCGTTCCCCAGACGCGAATGCCCGTGACAGCACTTGGTCCACGGCACGATAGTCGTAGCCCTGCCAAGTGACCTCGCCCAGGTGCTCCTCAAGTAGTTGCCAGGTCTGGATCCTGTTGAAGACCTTGAACAGCAACGTACGAAAGAACACTTCCTGCCACGCCTGGTCACCGCGGTAAGACACGTGGCCGATCAAATACTGACTGACCCGATCAGCCGCCCGAAAGCAGTTGGTAAATCGATGCTGGGCAAGCACGGGGTCCGGTACCGCCGGCGCCTGGGCCTCCCCCAAGCGCGCCAGGTACACCTGCTGCCGCACGGCCGCGAACCGCCAGTAGGTATCGAACACCGGCGTGGGCTTCAGCACACGACCCGCAATCCGCACGGGCTTAGAGAGCTCGGAGTCTTCCGTCCGGCGAACCCGCGGTCGGGCTTGCAGCGTGGTCACCATGAGGTCAATATATATCGGGTATAGGTTTGAGGCCAGAGGGGGCGCAGTATGGAGTTGCTGTGGCGAGCGGAACGCCGCAACACTCTCATTGCATGGCCCGACGCCGTCAATGAGCGTCTCGACCAGCTGGTCGCCGCAGGGATCGCCGCTGGTGAGAACATCAATCGATCCCATTTGCTCGCGGCCCTCGTGGTTCATGCCGACCTGTCCCCCGAGTTTGTTGCTGGCATCATGCGGGACTACCGCGCACTAAACAGCGATGCCCTGGACGAGGCCAATCGCTCCGCAGCCGAGCAGTGGCCGGCAGTTCGGCGACCTGGACCTCGCCGTGACTCCCGCCACAGCACAACCGGCGGCGCACGACTAGACAGCGATCCCTCCACTACCAACGACGCGCATTAACTGTGGACACGGCGACAGCTAAAAACGGGGCGCTGAGCAAAGAGGGCCCATCGCTAGTTCAGACACGGCATCGCATGCCGTTGGTGACTTCCCGGTAGTCAGCGATTACAGGCTTCGCCATCGACTCTCGGTAGACGACGACCACTCGCCCGTAGGGCCAGTTGATGTCGGTGCGTAGTTTGTCGTTGCCGTAGGAGCAGCCGCTGAACATGATGCTGCGCCGCAGGTCGGTGTAGTCACCGCCGTTCTCCCAGGCGGTTACCGACGGGCCGGCGGTGAGGAACATGGTCTGCGCCTCGGGGTTGAACGTCACCTGCACGCCGTCGGACAGTCCCCATTCGTCGCGGAGGAATGGACCTACCTCCTTGTTGATGGCGGCGGCGATGTCCCTCTCGGAGGCTGTCATGGCATCGCGGGCGGCCGACCACTCCTCGACGGTGGGCTGGGCGTTGTCACTGCGGGTGTAGGCCGGTTGCGTCTCCGGCGGTGCCTCTGTGGGAGCTGGCGTGCTGGCCATGGCGGCGGAAGGAGTGGCGCTCGTCGGGCGGATAGAGGCAGCAACCGGAAGGGGCAAGGATGCCGTGGGTGCGGTGCTGGCTGACGCCATGGACGGCAATTCCTGCCCTGCATGAAGCGTGGCTGCATACATGGCCGCGGCCCCGATGCTCAGGACGGTGAGTGCTGCGGTCGCGATGAAGCTGTATCTGCGGGCCCGGCCGTCACTCCGGGCGATGGGCCAGGCGTCTACCCGTGCAGGTGGCGCGTTCCAATGGTTGGCTACCAGGGTGTCAACGACAGTGTGTGCTGAAACCTGCTGCGGCAAGACATGGGTGTCCTGAAGCTCGAGGAGCCGTATGCATTCCTCGCTCAGGATGCGCGTGGTGGGCCGATCGTCTGGCTCCTTTGACAATGCACTTGCCGCGATACAGCGCAAGTCCTCGGGCAAACCAGAGAGATCAGGCTCTTGGGACATCACGCGGTAGGCGACTGTGTCCGGTGCCCCTGTGCCGAACGGATGGCGCCCTGTTCCGGCGTAGGCAATGAGTGCACCCCAGGCGAAGACGTCGGACTCTGGCCCCGCAGCACCAGTGCGGTACTGCTCCGGGCTGATCCAGCCGGGCGTCCCAGTCAGCACTCCGGTGCGGGTGACCGCGGTGCCGTCCAGGGCATGCGCGATGCCGAAGTCGAGCAGGCGCGGACCGTCGGGTGAGAGGATCACATTGCCTGGCTTGATGTCCCGGTGAATCACACCGGCCTCGTGGACCGAAGCCAAGGCAGCCGCAGTGCCAGCTGCCAAAGCGTGCAGCATCACCCCCTGGAGAGGGCCCGACACGGCAATGTGCCGCTGGAGCGTAGGCCCCGGTATGTAGGGCGTGGCGAGCCATGGACGCTCGTCATCGCAGTCCGCCGCCACCACGGGCACAAGACATGGCCCGTTCACCCTGCTCGTCAGGGCCACCTCGCGCCGGAAGCGGGCACGGAACTCCTCATCGTCAGCTTGAGCAGGATGGACGACCTTCACCGCAAGACGATTGCCGCGGCTGTCCAGAGCGGCGTGCACCGTCCCCATTCCTCCGCTACCCAAGCGGCCTACTACTCGGTACGGGCCGACACGAGCCGGGTCACCGGGAGACGCGAGAAGGATTCGGGCGGTCACGTGAGCTACCTCTCAGGCCAAGCGTTGCTGGCGGTGGATCCTATGCGGTGCCATCGAGCAGTGAGACGCTCGCCCCGAAACCAGTTCTGTCAGTGACGCCGTGGATGATCGGCCGCATGACACATGGTTCCCAAGATGCCCTGCGCTCTCTCGCCCTACAGCATCTGTCGCCTGAGGTTGCCGAGAAATGGCTCGGTCTACTTCGCCCTGGTGTGCGTCTTGAGATAGCGGCTGGCTCTGACGACGTGGTCGGCCATCTTGGCGGCCTGCCCACCTTGCCGGCCACCGCAGAGTGGCCGGCATGGGAGGGTCACGGTCCGCTCTCCTTCATCGCCTCGATCGACTGCGCACGCCTGCCGACGGCTGCGCTGGACATCGATCTGCCCGCAGCGGGGACGCTGCTGTTCTTCTACTTCGACGGGCAGTTGGACGACGGCGATGCTCTCGTTCTGGCTGAGGACCGGGAGAGCTGGGCGGGCGCCCGTGTGTTCTATGTGGCGGCTGACGAGGAGGTGGCGGAGCTTGGAGCGCCTGCACGGCTCAAGCCGTATCCGGTGGTGCCGCTGGCCGCTCGGGTGGAGATGACGGCGACCGAGCCCTGGCATCCGTCCGTACGGGCCGCCTTCGCGCCGAGCGCCCCGCTGGGGAACCGGTACGACCACCCCGTCTGCTCGCAGGAGTTCCTCGAGGCGCTGTGGGAGTTCGACGACGAGGTAGGGCACCAGATCGGCGGCCATGCTCACTCGGTGCAGAACCCCGTAGAGATCGAGATCGCGGAGGCGGTCCTGGACGGCGAGGTGTCCTGGGCCGACCCACGGCTGTCCAAGGAGGCGGGCAACTGGGTGCTGCTGGCCCAGTTCGACAGCGAGGACGCCGCAGACATGATGTGGGGCGATGCCGGAGCCCTGTACTGGTTGATCCGCCCAGAGGATCTGGCGGAGCGGCGCTTCGAGCGGGCGATGTTCGCCTGGCAGTGCAGCTGATGACCGCGGCGCCTCCCGCTTGGGGAGTCCAGTACACGCTGAGCCTGCCGAGTGAGGGCGCTGCCCGCGCCGCCGCGGCTGATCTGTCCGGGATGGGGCACCGTCTGACGGCGGTGCGCGTCCACGATCACTTCCGGTTCGTTCCGTCGAGCTTCTGGTACGGCCAGCCGTCGATGGACCCGGAGCTGGAGGGGTGGTGGCAGGTCTTTTCGCTGGCCGTCTACAACGGGTACGAGCGCATGGCTCTTGGGCCGTTCTTTCGGAGTGAACGGATTCGGGTGGCCCAGGTGGCCCGTTCCCACGGCGGTTTCCAGCAGGGGTACAGCGAGGGACATGCCGCCACTGCCGAAAGAGTCTTCCAGCGGGACGGCCTGGTCCATGAGCAGGCCGGCGCCGACGTCGCCCTTCCGAGTCCTCTGCCCAAGGATCCCGCGCGACCTCCGGCCGGTCCTCCGTGGGAGCGCAGTGAGGTCGGTGAGCCCGCAGTGGTGGTCCAGGCCGTGGTGGCGGTCGCAGAGCGCATGTACGGCAGCGCGGAGGACGTTCCGGATGCCGTGGGGTGGCTACTCGATGAAGAGTTCGCGTTCGGCGAGCCCTATGGGTCGACGGGTGAGTTCCTAGGCGATCTCGTGGATGCCGTGGCCCACCAAGGCACCTGCACCGACACCACCGTCGAGGCTGTCCCATTCCTCATGGAGCTGGTCTGCGACGACAGCGTCGCGCCCGGCAGCCGGCTGGTTCTACTCGGCAACCTTTTGCGGCTTGCTGCTTCGGGGCCGGCGGCAGCAGTCTCCCTGGCCGACCGCATCACCGCACTCGGGGGCACCTGGGAGGAGTCTGCGGCTGACTACCTGACACGGCGGGCCATCGGCAGCGACCTGCCGAGGCTGCTGTCCCGCTGGAAGGACGAGAGCGATGCCGTCCGATTCACTCTCGCCGCCCTCACGGCGCTCTGTGGCACTCATGACCAGCGCGCACTCTCAGGGCTGGCCGCTCTCCCGGCTCCAGCAGGCAGCTCCCGCGCCGATGTCGTGTCGCTCGTGGCAGCCCTGCTCAATGACGACCGAGAAAGCTTGGTACCTGCACTGGACCGTCTGGCCTCCTGGCTGCCTCGCGTTGCAGAGAAGGCAGACAGCCCGAACGTGGATCTTCAGAGTCTGGGAATGGCCATCCTTCCGGACCTCGTCCTCGAAGACGTGGCGTCAGGAATCGCAGTAGAGCGTGACCTGCCATAGCTGTTGACGACGTTAAGGATTACGACTGGCATCGCAGACGCGCAGGTCAGGGACGCCAGACATCAGTCTCACGCTCCGCTGTGCATCAACTGCCAGACTTCGTTGGTCATTTGGCTGCCGGGCACGACTGGCATTCCCTACGATGACTGCCGTTGTCCTGTCGTACGGGAGGGCCGAGGAGGGGCGGATGGACTTCACAGGGGCGGGCGAGCCGGATGCGGCTCCCGGGTTGCGGACGGCTGTTGGGATCTACTCCGGCAAGACCGATCGGACGCTGGAGCGGATCTCGGAGCTCGAAGCAGAGCTCGCGGACCTCCGAGTCGAGGCGGCGAAGTACGCGAGCACTCGCGATCAGCTGAGCGAAGCTCTCGCCGAGCTCCTCGCAGGCCGCTCGGCGCCGTCCGAGGACGATCAAAGCCCCCAGCAGGAAGCTGACGCGGAGGGCGAGGACGGCGATGCGTCCGCCGGTGACGAGTCGGAACCGAGCAAGCCGTCAGAGGAGACGCGCGCCGGGCAGAGCGGGCCTTCGCGGTCGCCGTCTGGGCAGCTGATGCAGGCGGTCGAGCAGATCCTCGTGAGTGCTGGACGGCCGATGAAGGTAAAGGACATCACCGAGGCGCTTGGCCGTCCTGCGAGAGGCGGGGAAGGCCGGGCGCCCAACGAGACGACCCGTGCAACGTGCAAGCGGCTGGTGAAGAGCGGTCGTGCCGTGGAGCACCCGATCGGCACCTTCGCCGCCCGCCGGGTCACGGAATCGCAGGGAGGGAACGCCTGACGCCGCCGCCCCGAACATGAGACGTCCCCTCCTCCCATTGCGGGGAGAAGGGGACGGGCTCCGTTGAGCTTGGACCCTCTTCGGAGCCAGTGACGTGGACCCTCGTAGTGGCTCACGCATCCCCGAGGCTAGAGCAATCCGCCTCGCCTCGGGGGCGCGTGGCCTATTTCGTCGTTCCCTGGGACAGGTTTCCCTGGGGACGGGAAGGCCGATTTTGATGCGTACTGCGCATTCCGTCCCGTGGGTACAGCGGGACGGCGAGAAAATCTTCCAGGCGGGCGACGGTGACGACGTCCGGCCAGCACCGGCCGGCGAGCAGGTCGGCAATGGCCTGCCGGTTGACCCCGGATCCGGTAGAGACCTTCCGCAGGCTTCGCTTCTCGCGCTCCAGGGCGAGCGCGAGCTCGCGGGCGATGGCCTGGACGACTCTGGCGGCGACGTCGTCGACGGCGGAGTCGGGCCAGGATTCCGGATCGCGGGCAAGGTCTCTCGGCGCGGTCTTGCGGGCCAAACCTCCGACCATGTCGATGCACTCCTTTCCGTGAAGATCGCCTTCGACGTCTTCACTGGCTGCTTGTCCAGCCGGTTCTGTTGGTCTGTGACACTGAGCTCGGAGGTCTCCAGCAAGATCCGCGACTACCGGCCCCGACTGCCGCATCGGCAGTGGGCGCCGGTCGCCGAGCTGGTGAGAGCCACCGTGGCGGCGACAGCTCCGGCCACCTGCTACGCGGCGGAGCATCTGCTGCATGTGATCGGCCGGATCGCGGTCTGGGCGGACCGGAGCGGGCTGCCGCGCGACCCGGGAACCTGGCTGCGGACCGAGACGATCGACGCCTTCATCCTGTCGGGCTGCGTTGCGGCGAAGGACTCGACGGTGTTGACCTACCGGACCTGGCTGCGGCGGGCGCGGGAGGCTCTGGTGTGGGTCCAGCGCGGAGAGGCCCCTCCGGCTCGGCTTTCCTCGCCTCGCACGCCTCAGCCGCCTTATGGTGCTGGGGAGTTGGCTCGCTTGCGGGATTGGGCGAATCATCTGCCGGACCAGGCTCGACTCGACGGCCTCGCGCTCATGACGCTCGGAGCCGGGTGTGGCCTGATGCCGGGCGAGGTCCCGCCCATGCGAGGCAGCCATGTTCGCGTGACCTCCGGCGGGGTCGCGGTGCTGGAGGAGAAGCTGCTCGGCCGACTCGTGGCGTGCCACTCCGACTGGGAAGGCACGCTGGCCGAGCTGGCAGAGACCTCCGGACCCGGATTCCTCTTCCGGCCGGGACGGAAGGTCGCGGCAGCCAAGAACCTCGTCTCGTCCTGGCCTGCCCGCCATCGGCCCCACGCGGGTCTGCCGCCGCTCTCCGCTCGGCGGTTGCGGTCGACGTGGATCGTCGGCCGGCTTTCCGAGGGCATCAGTCCGGAGGCGGTCGCTTCCGCCGCGGGCATGGCCTCCCCTGCCGGTTTGGCGGGCTACCACCACTGGGTGCCCCCACTACCCAGGGCGGAGGTGATCCGATTGCTGCGTGGCCGCCGCTCGTGAGGGCGCGACCTGAAGCCGATCAGCTGGCCGCCCGCCATGCGCGACCACGACTGCGGCCTGGACGGCTCACTGAGATCCCAGACTCGAAGGTCGGCCAGCTGCTGACCGTCCTCGACCGCTCCGGCCTGCCCCAGCAGCTGGAAGACATGCGGCGAGGCCGTCCTGGGCCACCAGGCGTGCGGCCGAGGACCGTGTTGGCCGGCCTGATGCTCGCCGTGTACTACACGGGCCGAGCTACAGTCTCCGACGCCTGGCGGATCCTGCACTTCCGTCTCCAGCCCGCAGCCCGCACCTGGCTCGGCATCCCCGAGATGCCACCGTCCACGGCACGCGCGTGCATAGCTGCCAGTCGTCGCCTCTACCGAGGGCTGGACCGGATCACCACCGTGCTCGACCCGGCACGCTGTGACCGGCGCCGGCGCCTGGACCAAGCGGAGGCTGACATCCACTCCGCTGTCTGGGATGAGACTGCTGGCCGCGCCGCCGCGAACCGGCTCCAAAGGCTGGCGAACGACCTTGTACTGGTCCCGGTCCGGCTGGCACAGCAACGCGGATACCTGCGGCACTGGGCCGGTGACGTGGGAGTGGACGCCACCTCGATCCCGGTTCTGGCCAACCCGGACAGCGACTACTCGGGCACGGCCTCCGTCGAGATCACCGCCGGCTGGCACTTCAGCGGCGGCTCCGACAAGGGCATCTTCGGCTACAGCGCGAGTCTGCTCGTCGCCGCCCACTCCCGCACAAGCGAAGGGGCCGCGAAGGGCCGCCGCGCGCCCTCCTACCCGCAGCTCTGCCTCGGCCTCACCCTGGACACTCCGACCGTCCGTACAGGCGAGAACGCGGTCACCGTGCTGAAGCACCTCGCCGAGCTTCGACTGCCGACAGGTACCTGTGCCGCAGATCGCGCCTACACCGGCTGCTCGCCAGAGAACTTTCAGATCCCCGTACGCCGACTCGGCTACCACCTTGCCCTGGACTACAAGGCGGCCGACCGTGGCATCCAGGGCAGCTGGCAAGGAGCCGTACTGCTCGACGGCTCCCTTGCTTGCCCGCACATCCCCAACGCGTTGGCTCAGGCCACTCACGGCATGGACGACAAAACCTTCCGCCGACGGCTCGATGAACTGAAGCCGGTGGTCGCCGAGCGACTGCCCTACTTCCTCAAGCTCAAGCAGAACGCCGACGCCCGCGGAACCGTGCGCCTGCAATGCCCGGCGGCCGGACCGTCCCCTTCGGTGAACTGTCCACGTCGAGAACGCCTCCGCCCTGCACGACCGACCGCCTCGGGCACGCCTCAGACCGTGATCAAACTGGCGGATCGCCGGTCCCGCGCCAGCCACGCCTCGGCTCGCCCGACCATCCAGCTCCCTGACAGAGAGTGGACGGACCCTCCCAGCAAAGAGGCGCTGCCCGCCGTCTGCGGGGCCTCCGCGATCAGCGTCCCCGCCGACGCAGCCGGAGACCTTAAAATCGCTAAGTTCCGACAGGACAGCCACTACCTCAGCCTCGCCTGGGATCGGATCTACAAGCCGATCCGCTCCCACAACGAAGGCCTCAACGGCCGCCTCAAGGGCGCCTACATGGACATCGGCAACCCCATGCACCGCCGAGCGCCGGGCCAGGTGGCCCAGACGATCCTGATCGCGATCATGGTGGCTATCGGAAACCTGGACATCCTGGAAACCTGGCTCTACGAACGCACCGGCAGCCGACTCTCCGACGCCGACTTCGAGTCCATTCCGCCTGCCCCAGGTCGCAACCTGTCTTCCGTCCCCACACCACTCGACAAGGGGCGGCATCCGCCGGCCAATCTCTGATCGAGCAGCGTCACAGCCACACATCACGACCACCAGCCCCGGGCGACCGGGGCCGGTTCGCATGCCCTGGCAACGGCCAGCCGCCTGCCCAACAGCCCGCCAGACCCGATACGCCGCCACCCACCACCCCGAACAGGCATCGAACGACCCCCGAAACGACGAAGATCCCGCC
>NZ_BMRZ01000035.1 GCF_014648895.1 Streptomyces tanashiensis | reverse complement strand
ATCAGCTGCACCACGTAGTAGCTCAGCGCGGCGACCAGCGCCGCAGCCGGCATCGTGATGAACCAGCCGAGGATGATGTTCTTGGCGACGCCCCAGCGGACCGCGTTGACGCGCTTCGTCGCGCCGACGCCCATGATCGCCGAGGTGATGACGTGCGTCGTCGAGATCGGCGCGTGGAACAGGAACGCCGAGCCGAACATGATCGACGCGCCCGTGGTCTCCGCCGCGAAGCCCTGCGGCGGGTCGAGCTCGATGATCTTGCGGCCGAGGGTCCGCATGATGCGCCAGCCGCCCGCGTACGTACCGAGGGACAGCATCACGGCACAGGCGATCTTCACCCACACCGGGATGTCGTCGCCGGACTGCTGCACATCCGCGATGACCAGGGCCATCACCACGATGCCCATCGTCTTCTGCGCGTCCTGGAGACCGTGGCCGAGCGCCATGCCCGCCGCCGAGACCGTCTGGGCGATCCGGAATCCGCGCTTGGCCTTGTGCGGGTTGGCCTTGCGGAACATCCACAGGATCGCGCACATGACCAGGTAGCCGACGACGAGGCCGACCACCGGGGAGACGAACATCGGGATGACGACCTTGTCGAGCACGCCTCCCCAGATCACCTCGGTGCCGCCGGCGAGCGCCGCGCCCACCATGCCGCCGAACAGAGCGTGCGAGGAGGAGGACGGCAGACCGAAGTACCAGGTGACGAGGTTCCAGATGATCGCGCCGACGAGCGCGGCGAAGAGGATGCCCATCCCCTTGTCACCGGTCGGGGTCTCGATGAGCCCCTCGCTGACCGTCTTGGCGACCCCGCTGCCCATGAAGGCACCGGCGAGGTTCATGACCGCCGCCATCGCGAGCGCGGCCCGGGGGGTCAGCGCGCGGGTCGACACCGAGGTGGCGATGGCGTTGGCGGAGTCGTGAAAGCCGTTCGTATACGTGAAGCCGAGCGCGACACCGATGGTCACGATCAGAGCGAAGGTGTCCACGAAGCTCAGGACTCCTTGACCGCGATGGTCTCCACCGTGTTGGCCACGTGCTCGAAGGCGTCGGCCGCCTCTTCCAGCACATCCACGACCTGCTTGAGCTTCAGCACCTCGATGGCGTCGTACTTGCCGTTGAAGAGGTGGGCGAGCAGCTTGCGGTGGATCTGGTCCGCCTGGTTCTCGAGCCGGTTGACCTCGATCCAGTACTCGGTGAGGTTGGCCATCGTCCGCAGGTTCGGCATGGCCTCGGCGGTCAGCTCGGCCGCCCGGGCCAGGACCTCGATCTGCTGCTCGACACCCTTGGGGAGCTCTTCGATGTTGTAGAGGACGACCAGGTCGACGGCCTCTTCCATGAAGTCCATGATGTCGTCGAGGGACGAAGCGAGGGAGTAGATGTCCTCGCGGTCGAACGGCGTGATGAAGGAGGAGTTCAGCTGGTGGAAGATCGCGTGGGTGGCGTCGTCACCGGCGTGCTCCGCTGCCCGCATCCGCTCCGCGATCTCGGCCCGGGCGGAAGGCTCCGCTCCGAGCAGTTCCATCAGGAGCTTGGAGCCCGTGACGATGTTGTCCGCGGACGCGGCAAACATGTCGTAGAAGCTCGTCTCCCTGGGGGTCAGACGAAATCGCACGTGAGGTCCTCGGGGTGCTGGGTTTCGGTCAGGCTGATGCTAGGCGCATCATCCGGCCACGGCTAACCGGCGTCTCTCAGTGTCGCCCATCAGGCACAGTGAACTGCACGGGCCCCCGCCCGGATCGGCGGAGCTCGGTACCATATACCCACGAGGGGTATACACCCCCTTATTGGACAACGGGAGGACGCGATGACGACCACCGAGGCGGACCAGGTCACCCCCGAGGCCGTCGAGGCCGTCGAGCCGGCCGACCACGGGCACGGTGTGCACGGCTACCACAAGCAGAAGGACGAGCACCTCAAGCGGCTCCGCCGGATCGAGGGCCAGATCCGGGGCCTGCAGCGGATGGTGGACGAGGACGTCTACTGCATCGACATACTCACTCAGGTCTCCGCCTCGACGAAGGCGCTCCAGTCCTTCGCCCTCCAGCTCCTGGAGGAGCACCTGCGGCACTGCGTCGCGGACGCGGCGGCCACCGGCTCGGGCATCGACGAGAAGGTCGAGGAGGCCACGAAGGCCATCGCCCGCATGATGCGCACCTGAGGCGGGCGGGGCGGGTCCGTGCCGTCAGCGGTTCTCCGCGGCCCGCTCCGCCGCCACCCGCAGCACCTCGTCGATCCGGTCGGCGCTGAGCCGCTCCCCGTCCGCGGCCGATGCCGCGATGATCAGCTCGCCGCAGAGCTCGATCTCGGCGAGGGCGACGCAGTCCGGGTCTGCGGGCACGGTTGCTGTACCGGGCGGGGCCACGCGCATCCACCTCTTCCTGCCGGCGTCGGTCTCCCAGCGGTCTCCCAGCGTAGGGACGGGGCCACGCACCGCGCATGACACGTCCGGACCATTTGCCGATGGTCCGCGCCGCCACCGGGCCAGGTCAGGCCTTGATCTTCCCCGCGTAGATGTCGCGGCGGTCCGGCAGCGTCACCTCGACGGGGATCCCGAAGCCGTACAGCAGGGTCGTCGAGGCGACCGCGACCGTCCGGCCCTGGTTGCTGAAGCTGAACTGGTGGCGCACCTTCCGCAGCCGCCCCTCCCCGTCGAGGTACGCGTCGAAGGGCACCGTGTCCTTGGCGAACCCTTTCGCCGCCGCGGCGAGCGCTCCCCGCAGCTGCGGGGAGGCGGCCCGGGCGGCGTGCGCGATGTCGGCGACACCCCGGTAGTGGCTGACTTTCACCCCTGCGAGCTCGACCTCGCCGACGTACGTGACCTCACGGGCGCCCCGCAGCAGCTCCGCCGCGGCGGCCGGGTCGGTGGCCCCGCCGGTGACGAGGTTCCCGTCGTCGAGGGTGGTGGTGTCGACGCGGACCCACTTGTCGGCGGGCACTCCGGCGCCCCGGTTCTTCATGTAGAGCGCGCCGGGGGCGAGGAGCTCGGTGATCGGCCGGTGCTCGCTCGCTCCGGCCGGGTCCTTCGGCAGCAGCACTTCGAGCCGTCCGGTGCGGCGCCGGAAGTCGTAGCCGCCCTCGCCCCGGATGGTGACCCGGGTGCCGCCGGAGGCCATCTCCATGGAGGTGCTGGCCTTGGAACTGCCGGCCTTCACCAGCGCGTCGGGGGCGTTCCGTACGGTGAGGGCGGGGTCGGCGGCCGGCTTCGGGTCCTCGGGGGCGGCGCAGCCCGTGACCGCGACGGTCCCGACGAGGGAGCCGACCAGGACGGCGGTGACGGCGAACGCCCCGCGCCCGAGACCGTGCGGACGTCCGTACCGCTGCACCACCATCGCCGCCAACCCCCAACGCCTCACCGCTGTTTGCCCGGGACCCGCCCTGTCCCCGGAGCCCTCGGGCCCGGGGACACCCGATCCGCATAACGACGGTCGGCGCGTGCCGTCACGCGCAGTACGGTGGTGGGGTGCACGCGCAGGCTTCCTCCCACACCACGACGACGACGGAGCGCGGCTCGTTCGCGCTGGCACGGTGCAGCTGCGGCTGGACGGGCCCGGCCCGCAGATCCCGGGACAAGGCCCGCACGGACGCCGCGGAACACCTCCGTACGAACGGCTCGTAGGGCCCGCGGAGCACCTCCGTACGGACGGCCCCTGAACCCCGCGGAGCAGCACGTCCGTACGCACGGCTCCTAGGCGGCGAGGTCGTTCTGGCCGCTGCTCGGGGCGGGGCCGCCGATCCGCGGCTCGGGGATGCCGACGGTCTCGGGGCGGCGCGCCGCCTCGGCCCGGCGGGAGCGGACGAGCCGGGCGCCGCGGCCGGAGCGGGCGACGGCGGAGACGACGGGCGTGAGCAGGGCGAGCGCGACCGGGGCGAGGAGCAGCGCCACGGCGGTGCCGAGGGCGAAGCCGCCGATCACGTCGGTCGGGTAGTGGACTCCCATGTAGACGCGCGCGAAGCCCTCGGCGAGGGCGAGGGCGATGGCGGCCAGGCCGAACCTGCGGTGGGCGACGAAGATGCCGACGCCGAGCGCCATCGCGAGGGTGGCGTGGTCGCTGACGAAGGAGAAGTCCGTCTTCCCGTCGACGAGGACCTCGAGGCCCTGGTGGTCCTTGAAGGGTCTGGGGCGCTCGACGAAGCCGCGGATGGGAATGTTGACGAGGAGGGCGATGCCGGCGGCCAGCGGGGCCCAGACGAGCCCGGCGACGGCCTGGACGGAGTCGGCGAGGGTGCCGCGGCGGCGGACGCTCCACCAGCACCAGAGCACGACGAGGACCATCCCGAGCACGATCCCGTACTCGCCCACGAACTCCATGACGCGGTCGAACCACGGCGGAGCGGCCTTGGCCAGTCCGTTGATGTCGTAGAGCAGGCTGACATCGGGGTTCGAGCCGTCCGATGCGAGTCCAGCCATCTGCTGCGGCCCCTTGCTCTCGTGTCTGGTTTCCAACCCCCGTGGTCAGAGCGGTCGGATCAGGGAACGAACCGCCTGAGGCGCACGTTCCGCTCTCTCCGGTGGATCATGACGACGTTACCGAAGAGTGACGGTTCACCGCAGCTCAGGGCCTGCGCATGACGGAGAGTTCCAGCCATGCCCGATACGCCCCGAAGACCGCCCGACGGCCCGTCTCCTCCCGCTAGGCCTGCGGCAGATGGGTGGGCAGCGCCGCCGCGCCCTCCCGGGTGACGCGGGTCGCGCCGAAGTAGTCCGGGGTGTCGATCCGGTCGAAGCGGATCACCGCACCGGTGCGCGGGGCGTCGATCATGTAGCCGCCGCCGACGTAGATCCCGACGTGCCGGATGGCCCGGGAGTTCGTCAGGTCGTCCGAGAAGAACACGAGGTCGCCGGGGAGCAGCTCGTCCCTGCCCGGGTGCGGGCCGGCGTTGTACTGGTCGTTGGCGACGCGGGGCAGCGTCACGCCGACGCTGTCGTACGCGGCCTGGGTGAGCCCCGAGCAGTCGAACCGGCCGTTCTGCGCGGCCGTTCCCGTACCGCCCCAGAGGTAGGGGGTGCCCAGCTTCTCCTGCGCGTACCCGATCGCGGCCGCGGCCTGCTGCGAGGGGGCGACGCGGCCCACCGGCCGGGCGAAGCTCTTCTCCAGGGACCGGATGATGCGGACGTAGTTCTGGGTCTCGCTGATGGGCGGCACCCCGCCGTGCTTGATCACCCGGTACGCGCCCGCGTTGTACGCGGCCAGCATGTTGCTCGCCGGGTCCCCGGGCACGTCCTTCACGTATCCGGCGAGCTCGCAGTCGTACGAGGCGGCCGAGGGGATCGCGTCCTGCGGGTCCCAGATGTCCCGGTCGCCGTCCCCGTCGCCGTCGATGCCGTGTCCGGCCCAGGTGCCGGGGATGAACTGGGCGATGCCCCGGGCATCGGCCGGGGAGACGGCCCGCGGGTTCCAGCCGCTCTCCTGGTAGAGCTGGGCGGCGAGCAGGGCCGGGTTGATGGCGGGGCACAGGTTCCCCCACCGCTGCACGAGCCCCTGGTAGAGCGCGGGGACGGCCCCCTTCGCGAGGGCCACGGTGCCGTTCTTGCCGGCCGAACCGCCGGCGATCCCCGCCGCCGCGGAGTACGTGCCGACGACGAGCAGTGCGACGAAGCCGAGACAGACCCCCAGGGCCCCGCCGGCCACCAGCCACGCCTTGCCAGCCCTACGCACCGTCAACCACCCCTCGGCCCATGGCAGTACGCCCGGAGAGCCAGTCTAGGCGGCGAGGCGCTCCGAGGGGATGCCTCCGGGGACGTTGCGCGACACGGCGGTCACTCGCCGAGGGCGAGCAGCGCGAAGAGGGAACCGGCGATCACGGCCTGGGGCAGCAGGGCCAGCACCGCCAGCCGGGTGCGCGTACGCCGCCAGCGCCGGCGCCACGGCAGCACCAGGGAGGCGATGACCGCGAGCGGGGTGAGGACGTAGGTCGCGTAGTACGCCCCGTACATGACGGTCAGGGGGCCGGTGACGGCGAGCGCGCAGTCGTCGGGGCCGCAGCTGTCCGTGGCCATGGTGGAGAAGCCGACGACCAGGACGCAGAAGAAGTGGGCGACGACGGCGATGCCGGCGGCGAGCGCGCCGGGCACGCACGCGTTGCCGTCCCGCTCGGGGTCGAGGTCGGGCAGGGCGGGAACCCAGGGGCGCTGATCCGTCGTCATGCCCTCAGTGGACCGCGGGGCCGGCCCCCGCCGCCTCCGCTCGGCTACTCACCCGCCGCCCGCCCCGTACTCATTCCGCTCCGGGGCGCCTGACGCCGCCCCAAGAGTGCAACAACGACAATCATTGCCCGGAGTCACTCTCCGTGATACACAGAGTGACCATACGCTTCTTCGCATGAAAACCGGCCACACCACCGCAGGTCAAGACGGTCAGATCGGTCAAGTGTGCGGGGATCGGGTAAAGAGAGCCGTCAAGCCGTCACACGTGAGCGGTTTCATCAGCGAAGATAGGGCGATGACCCATGCCGTCCGGCAGGGGCGACCAAGTACCCAACAGGGGCGGTGAGTTACATGTACCTGGCGGCCGAAAAGGGCGACATCACCACCATCATCGGTGGAATCGCCCCGAACTGGGGACCTTTCGGGAGCCTGGGCAACGAAGCCAAGGTGATGATCGAGGTCGTGATGGCCGTGGCCATCCTGCTCTGTCTCGGCATCGCCATCTGGGGAGCGGCCAAGCAGCGCATCGGCGCGACCGCCCTCCGTGACACGTTCAGCGCGGAGCAGGGCAAGGGCCTGATCGTCGCCGGTCTGACCGGCGTCTTCATCATCGGATCACTGGGGACGCTGTTCACCATCGTGTACGGGATGGCCGTCTGATCTCCCGTCGGACCCGACCCTCCTGAGAATGCGTTCCCTGATGCCCAGTCATGTTGAAGCACGGCCGTACCCGCGAACGAGTGAGGGGGCGTACCCGGCATGAGTCCCGGCGACGAGCACGACAGCTTCGGCGGCGTGGGCGGCTCGGGCCAGACCCGGACCCGCCTGCCCGAGGGCAACAGCGGCGACGTCTACGGCGGCGCCCGCCGCCCCGTCCGCAGCTCCCGATCCCTCATCACGGTCGTGGGCGTGGTGGTCCTCCTCATCGCCGCCATCGCCTTCGCCAACCGCGGCGGCACCGAACCGGCGGACGCGGCCGGCCCCCGCTCCGGCACACCGGGCAGAACGGCCCCCACCTCGGCGACGGGCGTCCGCCCGGTCACCGGCAAGAACGGCACGATCCCCACGGGCTACGCCCACGACGACCAGGGCGCCCAGAGCGCGGCGACGAACTACGCGGTGGCGCTGGGTTCGGTCGAGATGTTCCAGGACGGTCCCCGCGAGGAGATCGTGCGCACCATCCACGCCCCCGCGATCGCGGACGACCTCGTGAAGCGGCTGGACGCCTCGTACTCACCCGACTTCCTGGCGAGCATCGGGCTCGACGCGAACGGCGCGGCTCCCTCCGGCATGACGTTCGTGTCCCGCACGATCCCGGTCGGCGCCAAGGTCCGGGACTACACGGACACGTCCGCGACGGTCGAGGTCTGGTGCACCGGCCTGGTCGGCCTCGCTGGAACGGGCTCGACCAAGCCCGTCACGTCCACCTGGTTCACCATCACGGAGAAGCTCACGTGGGTCGGGGGCGACTGGCGCGTGGAGTCCTCCACCCAGAACGAGGGCCCCACCCCGGTCAACGGGGACAACCGCGCCTCCATGGCCGACGAGATCGCCGAGGCCGTCGAGGGATACGGAGGGTTCACCTATGCCCGCTAGCCGAAGCCTGGCGGGTCGCGCGACGGCCACACTCGCCGTCGCCTTCCTCAGTGCACCACTCCTGCTCGCCTCGAACGCCCAGGCGGCGCCCACACCGCCGCCGACGGCGCCGACGCCGTCCCCGAGCGCCAGTGACAACCCGTGCCGCCTCATCGTGGGGCAGGCACGCGAGCTCTGCGAGAAGGGGCAGACCGGCGGCGGAGCCGACAAGGCTCCCGTCGCCGACCCCACCGCCCTCGACCCCCTCTCCTCCCTCGCCCGCGGCTTCGCCGACGCCGCCATCAAAGTCGTGGACGAACTCTCCAAGGCCGTCAAAGAGACCGCCGACGTCGACTTCACCAACATGCAGTTCCTCGGCCGGTACGCCATCGTCTTCGCCGCCGCCACCTTCCTCACCCTCCTCCTCTGGCTCCTCGCCGTCGCCAAGCGGGCCGTCCGCGGCGTCCCCCTCACCACGGCCCTCTCCGAGGCCATCGGCTTCCTCTGGCTGACGGTCCTCGCCTCCGCGTTCACGCCCCTGATCCTCTACACCGTCGTGAACGCCACCGACGCCATCACCGAGGTCATCGCCTCCGGCACCGGCCAGCAGACCGACATCTTCTTCGGCAGCTTCAAGGAGGCCCTCCAGAAGGGCGACAGCATCGGTGGCGGCCCCATCATGCTGATCATCGTGTCCCTGGTGACCGTCCTCGCGGCCGGCGTCCTCTACCTGGAGCTGTTCCTCCGCGCCGTCCTGCTGTACGTCGGCGCGCTCCTCGGCGTCGTCGTCTACTCCGGGCTCGTCGACAAGAACATGTGGGGCCACGTCCGCCGCTGGGCCGGCATCATGATCGCGATCATCCTGGTCAAGCCGGTCATCGTGATCGTCCTCGGCCTCGCCGGCGCGCTCTCCTCCGGCACCGGCCCCGACTCCGTCTCCGCCGTCGTGTCCGGGCTCTCGATCATCCTGCTCGCCATCTTCGCCTCCGCGATGATCTACCGCTTCGTCCCCGGCTTCGGCGACGAGATCGCCGCCTCCCGCAACAACCGCCTCCACCGCGCCGGCGAGAACGCGGCCGCGGCCGTCATCTCCTCCCCCGCGTCCCTCGTCTCCCAGGGCATCAAGACCCACAGCACCCGCGACAGCGGCGGCGGCGCCCAGGGCTCCGCGCCCCGCCCCGCCAACCCCATGTCGGGCGGCATGGCCGCGCACAGCAGCCGCGGCGGAGGCGGCGGCACCGGCGGTGCGACGCCCCCGCCCCGTAGCAGCAGTCCCACCGCGGGAACCCCGCACAGCAACCGCAAGAACTCTGGAGGTGCAGGGCGTTGACGACCCAGTCCCAGCCGGTCGCGCCCCGCCGCACGTATCTCGTCGGCCGTGCCCGGCCCAACGCGATCGTCGGCAAGAACCGCGAGACCGGCGAGATCGCCCTGATCATCGTCGGCGCCTTCCTCGGCATGATGAGCGGACTCCTCGTCCCCCTCCTCCCCCTGCGGATCGCCCTCCTCGCGGGCCTGCCCATGCTCGCGATCGCCGCCGTGTACCTCCCGTACAAGCACCGCACCTTCTACAAGTGGTTCGAGATCAACCGCAGCTACAAGCGGATGCTCAAGCGCGGCACCGCCTACCGCTCCATCGCCGTCGAGGCCGGCACCCGCCTCGACGGCCGCGAGGTCGAGGTCGGCCCGCCCCCCGGCATCGGCCGCGTCGGCTGGCTCGCCGCCCCCTTCGGCCCGGACGAGATCGCCGTCCTCCTGCACGCCGACCGCCGCACCGTCACCGCCGCCATCGAGATCGAGGGCCCCGGCGTCGGCCTGCGCGACAGCGAGGACCAGGAGGCCCTCGTCGACCGCTTCGGCACCCTCCTGAAGCACGTCGCGAACGGCGACGGCTTCGTGACCCGCCTCCAGATGCTCGCCCGCACGCTCCCCGCCGACCCCGACGCGCACGCCAAGGACGTCGGCCAGCGCGGCGACCCGCACGCGCCCGCGTGGCTCCAGGAGTCGTACGACCAGCTCCAGTCGATGGTCTCCACCTCCAGCGAGCAGCACCGCGCCTACCTCGTCGCCTGCATGCACTACACCCGCGAGCTCGCCGCCGAGGCCAACGCCATGGCCCGCGCCGCCCGCCACGCCTCCGGCGCCCGCAAGCTCGACCGCGACGCCGGTCTCGCCGTCGTCATGGCCCGCGAGCTCACCGACATCTGCGCCCGCCTCGCCGAGGCCGACATCCGCGTCCGCCAGCCCCTCGGGCAGTCCCGGCTGGCCTCCCTCGTGCACTCCATGTACGACCCGGACCACCCCATCGACCACATCCAGGCCATGACGAAGCGAAACGCTTGGCCGGCCGAACTGGACGCGATGGAACCGACGTACCTCCAGGCCAAGACCCGCGAGTCCTCCACCCGCGCCCCCTGGTGCCACGCCACGGCCTGGGTGAAGGAGTGGCCGATGACCCCGGTCGGCGTCAACTTCCTCGCCCCGCTCCTCGTCCACACCCCGGACGTCATCCGCACGGTCGCCGTGACCATGGACCTGGAGCCCACCGAGGTCGCCATCGAGCGCATGCTCACCGAGAAGACCAACGACGAGGCGGACGCCAGCCGCGCCGCCAAGATGAACCGCACGGTCGACCCGCGCGACATCGCCGCCCACGGCCGGCTCGACCAGCGGGGTGAAGATCTCGCCAGCGGCGCGGCAGGAGTGAACCTCGTCGGGTACATCACGGTGTCGTCGCGTTCGCCCGAGGCCCTCGCCCGGGACAAGCGCACGATCAGGGCCTCCGCCGGCAAGTCGTATCTGAAGCTGGAGTGGTGCGACCGCGAGCACCACCGGGCCTTTGTGAACACCTTGCCGTTCGCGACCGGCATCCGCCGCTAAGGCCGAAGGGGCACAGACCCATGCGAGATCCGCTGTCCGTCCTCACCGAAGCCTTCACCGCCTTCCTCTTCGGGAAGGTGGAGACGACCCGTCTGCCCGTCCGCACCTCCACCGGGCAGGCCCAGGCCGTCTACCTGCCGACGGCCGCGCCCGGCCTCGGCGACTCCGGCGTCATCATCGGCCGCGAGGTCTACAGCGGCAAGGGCTACATCTACGACCCCTTCCAGCTGTACGGCCAGCAGCTCCCGGCCCCCCACTGGCTGGTCCTGGGCGAATCCGGAAACGGAAAGTCGGCCCTGGAGAAGACGTACGTGCTCCGCCAGCTCCGCTTCCGCGACCGGCAGGTCGTCGTCCTCGACGCCCAGGGCGAGGACGGCGTCGGCGAATGGAACCTCATCGCCCAGGAGCTGGGGATAACTCCCATCCGCCTGGACCCGATGGTCGCCAACGACGCCGGGATCCGCCTCAACCCCCTCGACCCCTCGATCACCACGACGGGCCAGCTCGCGCTGCTCCGCACGATCATCGAGGTGGCGATGGGCCACGGCCTCGACGAGCGCTCCGGCTTCGCGCTCAAGGTCGCCCACGCGTACGTCACCGAGCACACCACCGACCGGCAGCCGATCCTCACCGACATCGTCGAGCGCCTCCGCCACCCGGAGGCCGAATCGGCGGAGTCGATGAACGTCGACATAGACGATGTACGGGCCTGGGGTCTGGACGTCGCCCTCGTCCTCGACCGCCTCGTCGACGGTGACCTGCGCGGCATGTTCGACGGCCCGACGACCGTCGGCATCGACCTCGACGCGCCCCTGATCGTCTTCGACCTGTCCCACATCGACCGCAACTCCATCGCCATGCCCATCCTCATGGCGATCGTCGGCGTCTGGCTGGAACACACCTGGATCCGCCCCGACCGGAAGAAGCGCATCTTCCTCGTCGAGGAGGCCTGGCACATCATCAACAGCCCCTTCGTGGCCCAGCTGTTCCAGCGCCTGCTGAAGTTCGGCCGCCGCCTCGGCCTGAGCTTCGTCGCCGTCGTCCACCACCTCTCCGACGTCGTCGACGGAGCGGCGGCCAAGGAGGCGGCGGCGATCCTCAAGATGGCCTCCACCCGGACCATCTACGCCCAGAAGGCGGACGAGGCACGCAACACGGGCCGGGTCCTCGGCCTGCCCCGCTGGGCGGTCGAGATCATCCCGACGCTCACCCCCGGCATCGCGGTCTGGGACGTCAACGGCAACGTGCAGGTGGTCAAACACCTCATCACCGAGAGGGAACGCCCGCTCGTCTACACCGACCGCGCCATGACGGAGTCCTCCGTGACGGACCCGGAGCTGGAGTGGGAGACCGAGCAGCGCGCCATCCTCATCGAGCAACAGATGAACGGCACTTCGCAGTCGACGGTGGCCTAGATGGAACAGGCGCGGAAGGGAGGCGGAGGGGTCTCCGACGGGCTGCTCCTCAGCCTGTTCGCCCTCCTCCTCTGCCTCACGGTCCTCGTGTGGACGGCGACCGGCCTGGCGGGCCTCCTCGCCCACGGCGCCTGGCCGCAGGGGGTCGCCTTCACGGGCACCCCGTCGGCCCTGCGCTCCCTGGCGACGGCCCCGACGGACCTCGCGGCGGCCTGGCCGGCCACCCCGCCGGCCCAACTGTCGGGGTACGGCCTCTTCTGGGGCCTGCTGATCGGCGAGGCGATGATCCTGATGGTCCTCGCGGTCTTCGTCCTGGGCACGGTGACCCGCTGGCGAGCGGTCCGCGCCAACCGGAAGGCGGGGGCGTACGAGACGACTCCCGCACGGGTACGGGAGGAGCCCGCCGCGCCCCCGGCCCCGCGCCGCCCGGCGGAGCAGCTCCCACCGGAACCGGCACCGGAACCGGAACCGGTAGTCGCACCGACCCCCGCGCCCGTAGCCACACCGGCATCTGCACCGGCGTCGGCACCGGCCCCCGCACCCGCGGTCGCACCCGTCACCGACCCACCGGCCCCCATAACCACCCCGCGCACCGTCTACGGCCCCCCGGAGACCCGCCGTCCGGCCGCCGTGGAGGCGATCCTGGACGCGGAGGGCCCGGTCCTGGTCGTCACCTCCGACCCCGCCGTCTGGTCCTCGACCAAGGACGCGCGCGGCAAACTCGGCCCGGTCCTGGTCCACGACACCGGCCACCTCTGCGACACCCCCGCCCGGCTCCACTGGTCACCCTCCGAGCAGTGCGAGGACCCGGCGGTGGCGCAGGAACGCGCGGTCGCGCTGCTCGCCCCCGTACGTCCGCACTCCCGCCTCGACGCGGCCACCGCCGACACCGCCGAGACGCTGCTGCGCTGCTGGCTGCACGCCGCCGCCGTCGACGGCCGCCCCTTCCGGCAGGTGCACCGCTGGGCGCAGGGCGCGGGCGCCCACGAGCCCGTACGCATCCTCCGCAGCCACCCGAAGGCCGCCTCGGGCCTGGCGGGTCTCCTGGAGTCGGCGCTGACCGCCCACCCGGAAAGCCGCCGCATGGCACAGGAACTGACGGCCCGTGCGCTCGGCGCGCTGTCGTCGATCCACATCCGCGAGGCGTGCGTACCGAATCGAACTGATTCGCTGGCGCTGGCATCTTTCGTCGCCGAAGGGGGCACCCTCTACGTGGTGGGCGAGGCGATCGAGGATCCCCGCACCCACCCCGGCGCGATGCCGCTCCTCACGGCCCTCGCCGCAAGCGTGGTCGAGCACGGCCGCCGCATGGCCGCACGGTCATCCGACGGTCGGCTCGACCCACCACTGACCCTCGTCCTCGACGACGTCGCCGCGGTGGCCCCGTTCCCCCGGCTCCCGGAGCTCCTGACCACGGGCCACACCCAGGGCCTCCCGGCCCTGGCCCTGATGCGCTCCCCCGAACAGGCCAGATCACGCTGGCCGGAGGACTCCCTCAGCCACTGAGTACGGCAGGCCGCCTAGACGGACGCGGGACGCGTCAGCTCGTACTCGAGCTCCATCGCGCCGTCGGCCCCCGGAACCGCCACCTTGTCCCCCGTCGCGGCGAACCCGAAGCGCCGGTAGAAGGCCGCGGCCCGCGCGTTCTCCTCGTGGACGTACAGCCGGACGCGCGCGACCACCGGGTCCGGGAGCGTCCAGGACCACTCCACGCCCGCCCGGAACAGCGCGTCGATCACGCCGGTCCCCCGCGCCTCGGGGCGCACGTAGACGCCGACGATGTGCGTCTGGTCGACCTTCGCCGCCTCACCGAAGCGCACCTCGTCCGAAGGGCGCTCCACGAGCAGCGTGATCGTGCCGGCCCAACTGCCGTCCGCGCCCTCGGCCACGAGCTGCCGCACGTTCCCGTCGCCGGTCTCGGAGGCGCCCTCCGCCCGCTCCTTCCAGAAGGTGTCGGGCCGCTCGGAGGCCGTCTCGTACGTGTCGAGGAAGGCGAGGTGCGCGACCGGGTCCTGGAGGGCGGCCAGCCGGATCTCGCGGGTCTTCTCCCACTCTTCGGCGCGGATGGTGCGTATCGAATAGTCCATGCCGCCGATCCTGACGAGCCCCGACCCCCCTGACAAGGTCTTTTTCCTCACCACAAGCCCCCGTCGTACCCGGGTACTACGCCCGGCCGCGCACGCCCTCCCCGGGTCCGACGTCCTGCCGCGGCCCGCTCCCTAGCGTCGGAGACATGATCCGAGCAGAGAACCTCACCAAGCGGTACGGGGACACCACCGTCGTCCAGGACCTCAGCTTCAGCGTCCGGCCGGGCTCCGTCACCGGCTTCCTCGGCCCCAACGGCGCCGGAAAGTCCACCACCCTCCGCATGATCCTCGGCCTCGACGCCCCGACCCGCGGCCGCGCCACCGTCGACGGCCACCCCTACGCCGCCCACCGCGCCCCGCTCACCCACGTCGGCGCCCTCCTGGAGGCCCGATCCGTGCACCCCGGCCGCTCGGCCCGCCACCACCTCATGGCGCTGGCCCACACCCACGGCATCCCACGCGCCCGCGTGGAGCGGGTTCTCGCCCTGGCGGGCCTGACCCACGTGGCCCACAAGCGCGTGAAGGGCTTCTCCCTGGGCATGGGCCAGCGCCTGGGCATCGCCGCCGCCCTCCTCGGCGACCCGGCCACCGTCGTCCTCGACGAACCGGTCAACGGCCTCGACCCGGAAGGCGTCCTCTGGATCCGTACCCTCCTCAGGAACCTGGCCGCCGAGGGCCGCACCGTCCTCGTCTCCTCCCACCTCATGAGCGAGATGGCGCTCACCGCCGACCACCTGATCGTCATCGGCAAGGGCCGGCTGCTCGCCGACACCACGGTCGACGAGCTCGTACGGACCTCGGGCGGCGCGAGCGTCAGGGTCGTCACCCCGGAGGCGGACCGCCTGCGCACGCTCCTGCCCGGCGCCCGGATCACCGCGGAGGCCCCGGACACCCTCCTCGTCACCGGCCTGGAGGCACCCGAGATCGGCCGCGCGGCCGCCGCCCACGCCGTCCCCCTCCACGAACTCACCCCGCAGGCCGCCTCCCTGGAGCAGGCGTTCATGGACCTCACCCGCGACGCCGTCGAATACCAGGGAGCCTCCGCATGACCACGACGACGACCACCCCCGCGCTCACGATCACCCCGTCCCGGGTCCTCCGCTCGGAGTGGCACAAGCTCCGGACGCTCCGCTCCACCTGGATCACCGTCCTCACCTCGGCCGCACTGCTGCTCGGCGTCGGCATCCTCATGGGCGCCACCTACACCTCCGACGGCGGCGACTCCGACGTCGACACCGTCGTCCTCACCCTGTACGGCTCCCAGCTCGGCGGCATCGCCCTCGCCGTCCTCGGCATCCTCGTCACCGCCGGCGAGTACGCGACGGGCATGATCCGCGCCTCCCTGACGGCCGTCCCCCGCCGCCTCCCCGTCCTGTGGGCGAAGGCCGCGGTCTACACGGCCACCGTCCTCACGGTCTCCCTCCTGACCGCGCTGCTCACCTTCGTCACCGCCCAGGCCTTCCTCTCCGACACCGACCAGGCCGCCTCCCTCACCGACGACGGCGTCCTCGCCGCCGTCGCGGGCAACGCCGCCGGCGTCACCCTCCTCGGCCTGATCGCCCTCGGGCTCGGCGCGGCCCTCCGCTCGGTGCCCGGCGCGATCGGCGCGTTCGTCGGCGGGGTCCTGATCGTCCCGGAGATCCTCGGGATGCTCCCGTACGAGGCGATGGACACGGTCGTCCGGTACTTCCCCACCCAGGCGGCCGGCGCGCTCGGCTCCGCGACCCCGCTCCCCGGCGCGGCCTCGCCCGGAGCGGCCCTCCTGGCCCTGCTCCTGTGGGCGGCGGCGGCCCTCGCGATTCCCGCACTGTTGCTCAACCGCCGGGACGTATGAGGATGATGACGGAGTGACGACGGAGACGACAGGCCCGAGCCGGTACGCCCAGCGGCTCATGGCCCGGGCCCGGGACTTCGACACCCGGCGCCCCTGGGTGTGGGACGCGACGGTCACCGTCACCTGGGCGGCGGCGGCCCTCGTGGACGCGGCCGGCGGCTGGCGGAACACCGCCCGCGACCCGTCCGTCCCGGTCTGGCTCGTGGTCACCCTGAGCCTGGCGCTCTCCGTTCCGCTCTACTGGCGCCGGCGCCGGCCCATGGCCGTCCTCGCCGTGATGGCCTGCGCCGTCCTGGTCAGCGACAGCTCGGGAGCCTTCCTGCAGGCCGCGTACCTCCAGATGCTCCCGCTCTTCCACATCGCGCTCAGCCGCCCGCCCCGCGCCCTCCTGTGGTCCCTGGCCCTGCTCGTCCCGCCCCTGGTGACGGGCGCGGTCCGCTTCCCCACGGAGACCTGGGACCAGCGCGTCATCCCCGCCCTGTGGGCGTACGCGCTCGTCGCCCTCCTCGGCATCGCGGTCCGCTCCCGCCGGGACGAACGCGCCCACGAGGTCCGCCTCGCCGCCACCGCCGAACGCGCCCGCATCGCACGCGAGATGCACGACATCATCGGCCACAACCTGTCCGTCATCACGACCCTTGCGGACGGCGGCCGGTACGCGGCGGCGAAGAGCCCGGAGCGCGCCGCCCAGGCCCTCGAAGCCATCGGCACGACGAGCCGCGAGGCCCTCGCCGAACTCCGCCGCCTCCTCGGCGTCCTCCACGACGAGGGAGAGGCGGCGACCCGCTCCCCGCAGCCGGCCCTGACCGACCTGGAACACCTCGTCGCAGGCGTACGGAAAGCCGGCCTGCCGGTCCGGGCCGAACTGCCCCCGCCCGGAGCCGCGCTCTCGGCGGGCGCCCAGCTGACGGTCTACCGGGTGCTCCAGGAGGCCCTGACGAACACCCTGAAACACGCGGGCGCCGCAGCGACGGCGACCGTCAGCCTCTCGTACGGCCCCGGCGCCCTGGAGATGGTCGTCACCGACACGGGCACACCGTCCGCCCCGCCCGGCCGCGGCCACGGCATCACCGGAATGCGGGAGCGCGCGGCCCGCTACGACGGCACACTCGAGACCGGCCCGCTGCCGACCGGCGGCTGGCGGGT
This sequence comes from Streptomyces tanashiensis, assembly GCF_014648895.1. Classification (GTDB taxonomy): domain Bacteria; phylum Actinomycetota; class Actinomycetes; order Streptomycetales; family Streptomycetaceae; genus Streptomyces; species Streptomyces tanashiensis. Next base: position 786 of record NZ_BMRZ01000035.1, on the reverse strand, counting down.
CCTGCTCCGCATCCCCCTGGAGGACTCCCCCTCGTGACGACCGTTCTCATCGCGGACGACCAGCCGATGCAGCGCTTCGGCTTCCGCATGCTGCTGGAGAGCCAGGACGACATGACCGTCGTCGGCGAGGCGTCGAACGGCACCGAGGCGATCCGCCTGGTCGACCGGCACCACCCCGATGTCGTCCTGATGGACATCCGGATGCCCGGCCTGGACGGCATCGAGGCCACACGCCGCATCGTCGCGGCCGGTGACCGCACCCGGATCCTGATCGTCACGACCTTCGACCTCGACGAGTACGCGTACGACGGCCTCCGCGCCGGCGCGAGCGGCTTCCTGGTGAAGGACGCCCAGCCCGAGGAACTCCTCGCGGGCATCCGCGCGGTGGCCGGCGGCGACGCGGTCGTCGCCCCGAGCCTGACCCGCCGCCTCCTGGACGCCTACATCCACCACCTCCCGCCCGCGGCGGCCCCGGCACCCGCCCCGGCGGAGGACGCCCGCCTGGCCGCCCTCACGGACCGGGAACGCGAGATCCTCACGGTCATCGGCAAGGGCTGGAGCAACACGGAGATCGCGGAACGTCTCCACCTGGCGGAGTCCACGGTCAAGACCCACGTGGGCCGCATCCTGGCGAAGACGGGCACCCGGGACCGCGTCCAGGCGGTCATCCTGGCCTACGACACGGGCCTGGTGACGCCGGCGCCGTGACCCGGCCATCAGGGCTCGCTCGCATGACCACAGCCTAGAACGCAAAAATGCCTCAACCCCCGGACAAAGTCCGGGGGT
>NZ_BMRZ01000034.1 GCF_014648895.1 Streptomyces tanashiensis | reverse complement strand
GCTCGTCGTCGCTGGTCGCGATCCATCTGGCGGCGCAGGCGCTGCGGCAGGGCGAGTGCACCATGGCCCTCGCCGGCGGAGCCACCGTCATGTCCAGCCCGGACACGTTCATCGGCTTCTCGCGCCAGCGCGGCCTGGCCGCCGACGGCCGGGTCAAGGCCTTCTCCTCCTCTGCCGACGGCACGGGCTGGGCCGAAGGTGTCGGTGTCCTGCTGCTTGAGCGGCTGTCGGACGCCCGGAAGAACGGTCACCAGGTCCTCGCGGTCGTGCGCGGCTCGGCGGTGAACCAGGACGGTGCCTCGAACGGCCTGACCGCTCCGAACGGTCCGGCGCAGCAGCGGGTGATCCGCAAGGCGCTGGCCGGCGCGGGTCTCACGTCGGCGGACGTCGACGTCGTCGAGGCGCACGGCACCGGCACCAGGCTCGGTGACCCGATCGAGGCGCAGGCGCTGCTGGCCACGTACGGTCAGGGCCGCGAGGAGGGCCGACCGCTCTGGCTCGGCTCGGTCAAGTCCAACATCGGTCACGCACAGGCCGCTTCGGGCGTGGCGAGCGTCATCAAGATGGTCGAGTCCATGCGGCACGGTGTGCTCCCGGCGACGCTGAACGTCGACGAGCCGACGCCCGAGGTGGACTGGTCGGCCGGTGCCGTGGAGCTCCTCACGGAGTCGCGGTCGTGGCCGGAGACCGACCGTGCGCGCCGCGCCGGTGTCTCGTCGTTCGGCGTCAGTGGCACGAACGCGCACGTGATCCTGGAGCAGGCGCCGGCCGAGGCCGAGCTGCCCCTCCAGGTGGAGAGCGATGCGGTGCTGCCGTTCGTCGTCTCGGCGAAGGGAACGGCAGCGCTCGCCGGGCAGGCGCAGCGGCTGACCGCCTACGTCGAGGCGGGCGAGAGCGTCTCGCTCGCACAGGTCGCGGGGGCCCTGGCCTCCGGTCGTGCGGTGCTGTCGGACCGTGCGGTGGTGGTCGCGGGTTCGCGCGACGAGCTGCTGTCCGGTCTGGGTGCGGTGGCGCGTGGCGAGTCCGTGGTGGGTCGTTCCGCTGTTCCGGGTCGTTCGGTGTTCGTGTTCCCGGGTCAGGGTGCGCAGTGGGTCGGCATGGGCCGGGAACTGCTGGATTCGTCCCAGGTGTTCGCGGATCGGGTGGCCGCGTGTGAGCGTGCGTTGGCGCCGTTCGTGGACTGGTCGCTGACGGATGTCCTGCGCGGCGATGCCGATGCGGAGCTGCTGGAGCGGGTCGATGTGATCCAGCCGGCGAGCTTCGCGGTGATGGTGTCGCTGGCGGCGGTGTGGCGTGCGGCCGGTGTCGTCCCCGACGCGGTGCTTGGTCACTCTCAGGGTGAGATCGCCGCTGCGTGCGTGGCGGGTGCGCTGTCCCTGGAGGACGCCGCGCGCGTGGTGGCTCTCCGGAGCCAGGCGATCGGCCGGGTTCTGTCCGGTGCGGGTGGCATGGCTTCGGTGGCTCTGCCGGAGACCGAGATCCGCGGCCTGCTGGTCGAGGGTGTCGAGATCGCGGCCGTCAACGGCCCGACCTCGACGGTGATCGCCGGTGACGCGGACGCTCTGGACGGTCTGCTGACCGTCCTGGAGGCCCAGGGTGTCCGGGTGCGGCGGGTCGCGGTGGACTACGCGTCCCACACTCGTCACGTCGAGGCCGTGGAGGAGGTCCTCGCGTCCGAGCTCGCCGGTGTCACGGCGCTGGCTCCCGAGATTCCGTTCTTCTCCTCGGTGGACGGTGCCTGGGTCGAGTCCGAGGGTGTTCTCGACGGCGGGTACTGGTACCGCAACCTGCGCCAGACGGTCGGCTTCGAGCCCGCCGTCCGTGCCCTGATCAGTGAAGGCTTCGGCGTCTTCGTCGAGGTCAGCCCCCACACCGTCCTGCTCCAGCCCATCTCCGAGATCGCGGACAGCACGGACGTCACCCCCCTGCTGGTGGGCTCCCTGCGTCGTGGTGAGGGTGGCATGCGGCGCATGCTGACGTCGCTCGCCGAGGCGTTCGTGCGCGGGGTGGACGTCGACTGGACGGCCGTCCTGCCTGCCGGGTCCGTCCGGCACCAGGTCGACCTGCCGACGTACGCCTTCGACCACGAGCACTACTGGATCCGGCGCACGAAGTCGGCCATGCCCGCAGGGTCGTTCGGCCAGACCGAGTCCGATCACCCGCTCCTCGGCGCCGTCGTCGAGCTGCCGCAGTCGGACGGGCTGGTCTTCACCTCCCGCTGGTCGCTGCGGACGCACTCCTGGCTGGCCGACCACGCCGTCCACGGCGCGGCGCTGGTTCCGGGGGCGGCCTTCGTCGACCTGGCCATCAGGGCGGGTGACGAGTTCGGCTGCGAGGTGCTGGACGAGCTGGTGACCGACGTGCCGCTGGTGCTGCCGGAGGAGGGTTCCGTCCGGGTGCACGTCGCCGTCGGTGGCGAGGACCCGATGGGCCGTCGTTCCGTCGCGGTCTACTCCTCGTCCGGGGACGTCCGTGACGCCGGTCAGGGAGGCGGACAGGAGTGGACCCGGCACGCGTACGGCACGCTGTCGCCCGAGGCGCCCTTCGGGGGTGCGGGTGCGGGTGACGGCGGCGGTGCCGACCTCGCCCAGTGGCCGCCGGCCGGTGCCGAGCCCGTCGACCTCACCGACCTCTACGCCGTGCTCACGAAGAAGGGGTACGTCCACGGGCCGGCGTTCCAGGCCCTGCGGGCCGTCTGGCGCCGCGGTGAGGAGCTCTTCGCCGAGGCCGCCCTGGCGGAGGACCAGCGCGCGGACGCGGGCCTGTTCGGTCTGCACCCGGCTCTGCTGGACGCGGCGACGCAGCCCGCGCTGTCCGTGGCCGGCGCCGACGGGGAGACGCGGATGCTCTCCGCGTGGCACGACGTGGTGCTGCACGCCGAGGGTGCCGCGAGCCTGCGGATCATGCTCACCCGGACCGGCTCCGACGCGCTGTCGTTCGCGGCGGTCGACGAGATGGGGACGCCGGTGCTGACGATGCGGTCCGTGGTCGCGCGGCCCGTCTCCGCCGAGGAGATCGGGGCGGCCGCCGTCCGCGGTGACCGGGCGCGGCTCCAGCGGGTTCCGGCCCGGAGGAGGCGCCCGACGGCCCAGGTCTCGGTGTCGGCCGACGAGCGGCGTGCGCTGGCGGACCAGCTGGAGACGCTGCCGGCCGCCGAGCGGGAGGAGCTCCTGCTCGACGTGGTCCGTACGCAGATCGCCGCGGTCCTCGGATACGCCACGGCCGACCGGCTCGGTGCCGACCAGGGGCTCTTCGAGATCGGTTTCGACTCGCTGACGGCGATGCAGCTGCGCAACAGGCTGGTCGAGCTGAGCGGCACGAAGCTGCCGTCCAACGTGGTCTTCGAGTACCCGACCCCTTCGATGCTCGCCGCGTTCCTGCACGAGCGGACGACCGACCGGCTCGCCGGCTGACGACGTCTCCCTGAGAACCGCTCCGGTGCCGGCCGCCCTTCCGGCGGCCGGCACCGGGGCCACCTGACGAGAAATGTGGTGAGAAATGTTCGACGTCGACGCATATCTGCGGCGTATAGGTCATGAGGGAGAGACGAAACCGGATCTCGACACGCTGCGGGTGTTGCACAAGAAACACCTCATGGCCATTCCCTACAACAGCGTCATCTCGCTCACCCGTCCGCCGTCGCGGCGGGGTGCCGGAGTCGACCTGGTCGACATCGACGAGGACGCCACATTCGACGCGGTGATCGCCGAAGGCAACGGCGGCGGCTGTATTCAGCTCAGCCGTCTCTTCTTCCGGCTGCTCCGCGCATTGGGTTTCGACGTCGCCCTGCTCGGCGGCAGCACCGTCGAGGGCGCGCAGGTCTTCGGCACCGAGGTCGAGCACATGCTCCTCCTCGTCACGTTCGGCGACGAGCGGTGGCTGGTCGACGTCGGCTACGCGGGACCGTCGTTCCTGGAACCGCTGCGGGTCGGCGAGGAGATCCAGGTCCAGTACGGCGTCCAGTACCGGCTCGTCGAGGACGCCGGGAGCCTCGTGCTGCGGCGCTGCGCGCAGGGCGGCCGCTGGCACGTCGTCTACCGCTTCACGCTGGCCGTCCGGGAGCCCGCCGCCTGGTCGGAGTTCGAGGCCAAGGTCAACGCGAACCTGGCCGCGGCGGAACCGGGCGCGGGCGGCGGGCTGATGCTCTGCAGCCGGGCTCTGGAGGACGGCCAGGCCATCCTGAAGGGGCGGCGGTACCTGACGGTCCGGGACGGCCGCGAGGAGGTCCGTACTCTCATCGACTCCACCGAGTACGAGCACCTCGCCGCGGGCATCCTCACCGGACCCGTCGGCTGATCGGCCCGCCGTGTCCTACGTGACCCTGCTTCCCCAGACCGTCGAGGAACTCGCCGGGGCCTTCGTCGACGAGGGTTCCGGGGCCGTCGCCGGCGAGGGCCGCGACACGGCGCACGCCGTCCGGGAACACCTCCGGGCCGCGCCGCCGCTCGTGGCGCCGGCCGAGACGGAACGGCTCTCGGAACGGCTGGCGGCGGTGGCCCGGGGCGAGGCGTTCCTGCTCCAGGGCGGGGACGGCACCGGGGCCGCCACCGGCGACCTCCAGGCGCGCCTGGAGGCGGACCTGCGCGTGCTGCACCAGCTGGGCGTCGTCCTCATGTACGCGACCGGTCTGCCGGTGGTGAAGACGGCCCAGGTCTGCGGTCCGTACGCGCGGCCCCACCGCCTCGCCGATGGCGCAGTCCCGCCGGACCACGTCCCGTCGGCCGCCGCCATGAACCTCTTCCGGGGACTGTGCCGCGGCGAGGCACCCACCCTGGACCGGGTCCACGGCTGGAACACGGAGTTCGCGCGCACCGCCGCCGGTGCCCGCCACCGGGGCCTCGTCGACAGGATCGGCCGAGGTCTGCGCTTCATGGCGGCCGGCGGCTTCACCGACCACACCGCGCGCACGGCCGAGGTGTACACCGCGCGCCGGATGCCGGCCCCGGGCGACGAGCGGGCCATGACGCGTCCCCACCCGGACGCCGCCCGCCCGGCGGCCCCGGAGGTCAACGGTTCGGCGCACTTCCTGTGGCTCGACGCCCGTACCGCCCGCACGGACGCCTCGTACGCCGACCTCGTCCGGCGGGCGTCGAACCCGGTCGGTCTGCGGATCGGCCCCGACACCACTCCGGCGCAGGCCGCCGGTCTCGTGGAACGCTTCGACCCGCACGCCGTCCCCGGCCGTCTGACGCTGACCTGCGCGATGGGGAGCCGAGGGGTCCGCGACCTCCTGCCGCCGGTCGTCGAGCGGGTCGAGGCGACGGGGCGGAAGGTCGTCTGGCAGTGCGACCCGCTGCACCGCGACCCGGCGGCGTCCGAGGGGGCGTTCGACGAGGTCACGGGCTTCGTCGAGGTGCACCGCGGCCTGGGCACCCACCCCGGGGGACTCCGTGTCGAGACCGGCGGTCCGCGCGACAGCGCCGCAGGGGCGCGGCTCACCGCTCCGCGGGCCGTCGCGCTCGGCTTCCACACCGCGGAACTGCTCGGGGCACTGGGCACATGAGGGAGGCCGGCACCCCGCGGTGCCGGCCCATGCGAAGAGGCGGTGCCCGGGTTCTCCCCGGGCACCGCCTCTTCGTCGGTCGGTCAGACAGCCGGCCGGCGGACGGCCGCCCGCCTCACGGCCAGGTGAGGACGAGGTTGCCCCGCACATCCCCGTCCGACAGGCGCTTGAAGGCCGCGTGCGCGTCCTGCGCCGACATCACCTCGTCCACGAGCGGCCGGATGCCCGTCGTGTTCATCAGCGCGAGCATCCGCGCGTACTCGTCCCGCGTACCGCTGAACGAGCCGACGATCTTGATCTGGTGGAAGTAGATCCGGTGCAGCCGCGCGGGCGACACGTCCCCCGTCGTCGCGCCGGCGACGACGACCGTTCCGCCGTTGCGCACGCTCCGCAGCGAATGCGTCCAGGTCGCCCTGCCGACGCTGTCGACGACCGCGTCCACCTGCTCCGGCAGCTCGGCGTTGCTCTCGAACACCTCATGGGCGCCGAGCCGCTTGGCCAGGTCCCGCTTGTCGGCGGTGCGGCTCGTGGCGTAGACCCGGAGTCCGGCCGCCGCGCCCAGCTGGATCAGCGCGGTGGACAGTCCACCCGCGGCGCCCTGCACGAGCACGGAGTTCCCGGGGAGCAGCTCGGCCTTGGTGAACAGCATCCGGTACGCGGGCAGCCACGTGCACATCAGACAGGCGGCCTCCTCCCACGTGAGGTGGTCCGGGACCGGCAGCAGGCTGTGGGCGGGCGCGGCGATGTACTCGGCGAGCGTTCCCGGGCGTGCCCCGACGAGCTGCGCGGCCGGCAGGACGAGCGTCTCGTCGGTCGTGCCGGGCGGGGAGTCCAGTACGGGATAGAGCGTCACCCGGCGGCCGTCCGGATCCTCGCCGGCGGCCTCGCAGCCCAGGATCCGCGGGTACTTGTCGTGGTTCAGCCCGACGCCCCGCAGGGTCCACAGATCCTTGTGGTTGAGGGAGACGGCCCGGACCCGGACGCGTACCCAGCCCTCGGGGACCACGGGGTCCGGGCGTTCGCCGATGACCAGCGCGGAGAGCGGGTCGTGGTCGTCCGGGCGGGCTGCGTAGACGGCTTTCACACGTATGCCCTCTCGCGTCGTGCCTGAATGGGCGGGGGAATGTCGCGACAGTGCATGAATCTCCTCACGCAGTGGTCGGTCAGCAAGGGAAAGGCGAATGCAGCACTTTCTTGGACGCACTGGCTGTGGAGTCCTGTCATGCCATTCGGTGACGCTAGTACCGGGCGGTAGGCCCGCACATCCCTCAGCCTGGTAGGAGCCTGCCGGTACCTGTCGGGACCGGCCTCTTTCTCTCCGACTTCTCCCGCGGAACTGTCAGGCCGAGGGATGTGGAACCGCCCCGGTCGGCTTTAGCGTGACGGCGCCGAGTCATGTCTGGAGAAATGATCTGTATGCGACGCAAGCTGTCACTGTCGGAAATCCTGTACGTCGGTGAGATCAGAACCCTCGCGACGACCGTCTGCACGATACGCGGCGACGTCGACGAGGAGTTGCTGGCCGCGGCGTTCGCCGCGAAGGTCGCCGAGCACCGCTCGCTCCGCAGCCGGGTGACCCGCGACGGCGACGAGGTGTTCCTCGAACTCCTCGACGAGGACGAGCTGCCGCGCCTGGAGGTGCGTCCGGCCGGGCCCACCGACCTGACCGACCAGCTCAACCGGCCGCTGCCGGCCGGCGGCCCCCTGGTCCGCGCCACCCTCTTCCGCGGCGACGGCGAGTCGACGTTCGTCCTCGGCATCGACCACGTCATCTGCGACGGACACAGCGCCACCGTCCTGTGCAACGAGATCTGGAGCGCGTACTCCGGGATCCAGGACGGTGCGTACGAAGCTCCGCGGAGCGCGGCGGAGTCGTGGCCGGTGGCCGTCGACGACCTGCTCGCGCCGCACTCGGACGAGGACCTCGCCGCGTACGTGAAGGACCGCACCGAGCGGACCTCCGCGCACCCGCTCGCCGTACTCCCGTTCACGGCGGAGGAATCGTCGCAGGACGGGCCCCTGATGGACGTGCGGCGCATCCGTCTGACCCGCGAACAGACCTCCGCCCTCGTCGCGTTCGCCAAGAGCGCCGGCGTCTCCGTGCACGGCCTGGTCGGAGCGGCCCTCCTGACCGCGGTCCGGGACGGCTACGGGCCCGGCTACGGGAGCGACCACCGGCTGAGCTTCGTCTCGCCCGTCGACCTGCGCGCCCGGCTGACCCCCGCGCTCGGCCGCGACGTGCTGATCCCCGCCGCGTCCTGGTACCTCGACGTCGTCGACGTGCCCGCCGACGGCGATCTGATCGAGCTGGGCCGCCGGATCACCGGGCAGCTGCGCGACGCCATCGAGCGGGGCGAGCCGGCCCGGGAGCTCCAGGCCCTGCCCCGGCTGCTCGCGAACCCGTCCGTGCTGACGGCCAGCCTCGTCATGCCCAACGTGGGTGCCGTCGCCGGGCCGCCGGCGCCGCGCGGTCTCGAGATCACCGACATGCGCAAGTTCGCCATCTCCTCCAAGTGGGTCCCCGAGGCCGGGGCGGGCGCGCTCGTGGCGTCCCCGATGACCGTGTACGGCCGCCTCAGCATCGAGATGCCGTACAGCGCCAAGTGCTTCACCCCCGCCCGGATGGACGAGATCCACGACCACGTCCTGGCGACCCTGCTCTCCTTCGTGGAGCGCGCCCCGGTGTCCGCGGCCTGACGCCGCCCCGTCGAGAGAGGAACGAACCATGGCTCGAGTCGCGATGGTGACCGGCGCGGCGCACGGCATCGGTGCCGACGCGTCCGTGCGGCTGGCCGAACACGGCATGGACGTCGCCGTGCTCGGAGCGGACGAGGCCGCGCACGCCGACACGGTGCGGCGGATCACGGAGACGGGGCGGCGGTGCGTGTTCGTGGCCGCCGACGTCGCCGACGCGGGATCGGTCGACCGCGCGCTGGCGCGCGTCCACTCCGAACTCGGGGACCCTGAGGTCCTGTTGACCTGCGTCGGGGCCGTCGACCGCGGTCCGCTGGGCGAACTCTCCGATCAGGACTGGGCCGAGGCCGTCGGCGGCCCCCTGCGAGGGGTGTTCGTCACCAGCCGCGCGGTCGTCGACCCGATGATCAAGAACGGCGGGGGCCGCATCCTCGCGCTGGCCGACGTCGTGGGCGGCGGCCGGCCGACGGCGGCGCGGAACTCGGTCGTCGAGACGGGCCTCGCCGGGTTCGTCCGGACGATCGCCAAGGAGCTGCGGCCGTTCGGCATCACGGCCAACGTCGTCGCTCCGGAGCCCGCCGGGACGGACCTGACCGCCACCGCCACCGCCGGTGGATCGGCGTACGCGGCGGGGGCGCTCGACGCCGTAAGGTTCCTGGCCGGCGCCGAGGCCTCGGCCGTGTCCGGCCAGATCGTCCACGTCGCGATGACGGCGTGACGGCGGACGCATGACCGTGGGACGAGACGGCGGAGCGGGCCCGGAGATCCTCCGGGCCCGCTCCGCCGTGTGCGACGTGCCGGTCAGTCCGTCACCAGCGGACCGGCAGTTCGAGCATGCTCACCACCGTGGAACGGCCCCGCAGCGGGACCTCCTCCAGCGGGACGGCCAGCTCGAGGCCGGGCAGCTCCTCGACCAGCGTCCGGAGTCCGGCGCCGATGACGATGCGCGCCAGGTTCTGGCCGAGGCACATGTGCACGCCGTATCCGAAGGCCATCTGGCCCGAGGTGTCACGGTCGAAGTCCAGCGCGTGCGGGCAGCCGAACTTGGCCGGGTCGCGGTTGGCGGCGGGCAGCGACACGGTGACCGTGTCGTCCTTCCGGATGGTCTCGCCGCCGAGCTCGATGTCCTCCAGCGCGGTGCGGAAGATCTGGTACTGGTTGACCGTCGTGTAGCGGAGGAGCTCCTCGATCGCGTTCGCGGACCTCGGGTTCGCCCGGAACTCCGCGAGCCGGTCGGTGTGGTGCAGCAGCGCCAGCGTGCTGCACGTCAGCGCGGCCTCCGTCGTGGAGTACCCCGCGACGAACACCAGGAGGATCATGTTGGTGATCTCCTGGTCCGTCAGCTCGCCGGCGGCGATGAGACGGCTCAGCATGTCGTCGCCCGGCTCGTCCCGCTTCCGCTGGACGAGGTCGCGCACGTAGAAGAACGACTCGCGGCCCGCGGCGAGCTCGTCGTCCAGCTCGATGCTCTCGTCGTTCGAGGTGTCGGGCAGCTGGGCGATCTTCTCGCACTCCTCGTACGGAATGCCGATCAGCTCGCAGATGACCTGGAGGACCAGGGGCCGGACGAAGGAGGCGACGAGGTCGGCCGAGGTGCCCTGCTCGCGCATCCCCTTCAGGTGCTCGGCGGCCAGGACGTCGACGCGGTCCGCCCACTGGTTCATCCGGCGGGTGGTGAATTCACCGGTCAGCAGCTTCCGGTACTTCGTGTGGTCCGGCGGGTCCATGTGAATGAACATCCCGGGCATCACCGGCAGCGGCGGAATCTGCTTGCCCTTTTTGGTGATGGGGAAGTGGCCGATCCCGTAATTGTGGCTGAAGACCGGATTGCTGAGGATCTCGCGGGACAGCTCGTGACCGGTCACCAGCCAGCCGACATGGCCGCTCGGGTAGGTCATTCTCGTCAGCGGCCGTTCCCGGCTCAGGTCCAGCAGGAGCGACGGCGGATCGAAATGATCCGTGCGGTCCCAGTGCTGCTGATAGGTTATCGGCTCGCTCATCGCGGCATCCTTCTCGATATCGGGCATACGCAGTGGGGGGTGGGGGTTCGCCGGCCGGCCGTCACCGGGCCGACGGCCGCAGCCAGGCGCCGATCCGCTCCTGGACCTCCGGCGGGAAGACGTCCTTCGGCACCATGCCGTGGACCGTCTTCGGGGGCAGCGCGCTGTACGAGGAGCCGCGCTGGTCCGCGTACTGCGTGATCCGGAAGCTCACCGCCATGCCGCACAGCGCGTACGCCTCGGCCGCCGTGATGTCCGCCGCGGCCGGCAGCCAGGCCACGAGGCCACGCAGGCAGGCGAGGAGCGCGTCGTCGAGGTTGTCGGCGAAGCCGAAGCCGATCCAGTGCGTCTCGGTCTCCGCCAGCGGGGCGTCGAGCGCGACGGACTTGTGCAGGTCGTAGCGGATCCGCAGGTCCTCCGCGGCCGACTTGATGCCCGTCTGGTCCACCATGCCGTCGCCCTGCGCCGCGTGCACGTCACCGATCCACACGCGCCCGCCGGGCTTGGCCACCGGCAGGAACAGCGAGGAACCGACGGTGAGTTCGCGCAGCACGAGGTTGCCGCCGTAGGGGCCCGCGAGCAGCGCGCTCACCGGCTCGTCGCCGGCCGGCTCGACGGCCGTGATCCCCAGGAACGGCGCCAGCGGGATCGTGCTCCCCTGCGCGTACGTGGCCGTGCGGCGCTCCTCGTCGAAGCGGAAGTAGTGCATGTACGGCTCGGTGAAGTCGTCACGCAGCGCGCCCGAGCCCGGGTGCGAGGCGTTGCAGCCCCAGTCCCGGGTGCGGAGGGCGGTGAGCCGGCACTCGATGACATCGCCCGGCTCGGCTCCGGCGACCTCCACCGGGCCCAGGAGCGGGAACGGGTTGCCGGGATTGCGCCGGCGGACGTCGACCAGCTCCTCGAACGACATCCCGAACGCCAACTCGTTGTTCCAGTTGGTCCAGGTGTCGGGGTAGCTCACCACATCGCCGGATTCAATCTTCGCGACCGCCGGGGCACCCGGGTCGAGTACGCCGGAACGCACAGTGACGGGTGTCGACTCGACCGTATGTATCTCCATGGCGTACGACGCTAGGACAGCCGTCGTCCGAATATCAAGGCATTCCGTCGGCATTCTCACGACTACCAGACCTGGGGATGTCGGGGCCTCGGCTCCACCTCTATCTTGAGATCTGGTGAACGACCTTTTCAGCGGGCCGATACGCGAGGCCGGAACGCCGTGCCTCAATTGACTGATGCGCTGACGGCCTCGCTCCCACGAGCCGAATGGAGAACGTGGTTGCAAGGCAATAGTCATTACGTCCGGCAGATCCTGGACGCCCTCGGTGCCAATCCCCTGAATGCACCCCTCATATGCGAGGACGTGCCCACCACCGCCGGATCCCTCGCCGACTCGGTGACCTCGGCCGCCCACGCCATGCGCGCGCAGGGCGTCGGCCTCGACAGCGTGGTCGCCGTCCTGACCAACGCCAACACCCCGGCGACGCTGATCCTGCGCTGGGCGGCGAACCTGCTCGGCGCCACGGTGGTCCACCTCAGGGGAGTCAACGCGGTCAACCCGCTCGACCAACTGCCGCTGGAACTCCAGCTCGACATCCTCACCGACGTCCGCGCCACCCTGGTGGCCGTCGACGCCGACAACGTCGACCGCGGCCGCGAACTGTGCGACGCGCTGAAGACGCGCCCGCTGCTCGCCGGCCTCGGCGCCTTCGGCCCCGACATCGTCGACCTCACCGCGGCCCCCGCCGACGCGTTCGACCCGGAGACCGCCGAGACCGGCGACATCGCCGTCGTCACGTACACGAGCGGCTCCACCGGCCGCCCCAAGGGCGTCAGTTGGTCGTTCGCGGTGAAGAACGACATGGTGGCCACCTCGGCGGCCCGCGGCGTCCCCGCGAACTGCCTCGTCACCGCGCCGCTCACGCACTCCAGCGGCTTCGCCGCCGACGACACCGTCATCACCGGCGGCCTCGTCGTCCTCCAGTCCGCCTTCGACGCGACCGAGGTCCTGCGGGCGATCGGCCGGTACGGCATCACCCGCCTCGTCCTGTCCGCGCCCCAGGTGTACGCGCTGACCGAGCACCCCGCCATCGGCAGCACCGACCTGTCGACCGTCCGGGAGCTCTTCTACACCGGCAGCGCCGCCTCCCCGGACCGCATCGGCAAGGCCGTCGAGGTCCTCGGCCCCGTCATCATGCAGGTGTACGGCACGAGCGAGAGCGGCCTCATCAGCCTCCTCCTCCCGGACGACCACCGCGACCCCGCCCTGCGGGCCACCGTCGGCCGCCCGCCCGAGGGCGTCCGCGTGACCATCCGCGACACCGAGGACGGCCGCGTCCTGCCGCCCGGCGAGCCCGGCGAGGTCTGCGTCATCTCCCGCTGGTCGATGGAGCGCTACTGGAACGAGCCCGAGCTCACCGCACGCACCGTCCGCGACGGCTGGATCCACACCGGCGACATCGGTCACCTCGACGACGCCGGATACCTGCACCTGCACGGCCGCATCGCCGACGTCATCAAGACGAACGGCATCAAGGTCTACCCGGCGTCCGTCGAGCGCGCCCTGCTCGACCACCCGGCGGTCGCGGAAGCGGCCGTCTTCGGCGTCGAGGACGTGGACCGGCTCGAACGGATCTGCGCCGTGATCGTCGCCACCCCGGGCGCCGCCCCGGACGCCGAGGAGCTGCGCCGGCACGTCGGCGAGCGGCTCACGCCGAACCACGTACCGGCCGACATCGAGCTGCGCACCGCCCTGCCGGTCCTCGCCCTCGGCAAGCCCGACCGGCTCCGGCTGCGCGCCGAGGCCCGGGAGCGGCTCGCGGTCACCGACGCCGGCTGGCCGGTGGCCTGACATGCCGGACACGCCCGACGCACCCGCCGAACCCGGCACCCCTGACATGACGAAGCCGAACACGACGACGGGCGGTACGGCCGCGTCGTCCGGGACCGCCCCCCTTGAGGAGAAGGACGGCATGGCCACCACCACACACGGCCCGAGGAACGACAGCGGCCCCCGACAGGCCCCGGTCACCCTCGCCGAGCTGCTGGAGCGGCGGGCCAAGGACTGTCCCGACGCCACCGCGCTCGTCTCCACCGAGGAGACCCTCACCTACGAGGAGTTCAACCACCGCGCCAACCGGCTCGCCCAGGTCCTCCTCGCCCACGGCGCGGGCCCCGAGAAGCTGGTCGCCCTGGCCCTGCCGCGCTCGGTCGACATGGTCGTCGCCACCCTCGCGGTCGCCAAGACCGGCGCCGCGTTCCTGCCGGTCGACCCCGCCTACCCGGCCGACCGCATCGCCTTCGTCCTCACCGACGCCGCCCCCGCCCTGGTGGTCACCGCCCGCACCTCGGCCGACCGGATCCCGCCGGGCCCCGGCATCGACCGCCTCGTCCTCGACGAGCCGGAGACCGCCGACCGGATCGCGGCGGCCCCCGACGCGAACCCGGCGCTCGTCGAGCTCGACGCCCCCCTGACGGCGGCCGGCCTCGCGTACGTCATCTACACCTCCGGCACCACCGGCACGCCCAAGGGCGTCGCCGTCACCCACGCCGGCCTCGCCGGTCTCGCCACCGCGACGGTCGAGCGGATGGCCGTCGACGCCGACAGCCGGCTGCTCCAGTTCGCCTCGCCGAGCTTCGACGCGTACGTCTTCGAGCTGCTGGCCGTCCTCGAGGCGGGCGCCGCCCTCGTCGTCCCGCCGACCGGCACCCTCGCCGGCGAGACCCTGACCGAGGTCCTCACCGGACTGGCCGTCAGCCACGCCGTGCTCCCGCCGGTCGCCGCGGCCAGCGTCCCCGCCGCCGACCTCCCCGGAGTACGCAGCCTGCTCGTCGCGGGCGAGGCGTGCACCGCCGAACTCGTCGAGCGCTGGACGGCACAGGACCGCCGGATGATCAACGCGTACGGCCCGACCGAGGTGACCGTCTGCGCGACCATGACCGAACCGCTGACCGCGGCCGGGACCCCCTCGCTCGGCACCGCGATCCCCGGCGCCCGGATCCACGTCCTGGACGCCGGACTGCGCCCCGTCGCCGTCGGCGAGACCGGCGAGCTCTACGTCAGCGGCGACGGCCTGGCCCGCGGCTACCTGCGGCGCCCCGGCCTCACCGCCGAACGCTTCGTCGCCGACCCGTTCGCGGCCGACGGCTCCCGCATGTACCGCACCGGCGACCTGGTCTCCCCGCGGCCCGACGGCGGCCTCGACTTCCACGGCCGCGCCGACGAGCAGGTCAAGCTCCGCGGATTCCGCATCGAGCTCGGCGAGGTGGCGAGCGTCCTGGCCGGACACCCCTCGGTCGACCAGGCCGTGGCCGTCGTCCGCGAGGACCAGCCGGGCACCCGCCAGCTCGTCGCGTACGTGATCGCCGGCCAGACCTACGGCAAGCCCGCCCCGAGCTCCGCGGAACTGCGCGAGCACGCGGCCCGCAGCCTGCCGGAGCACATGGTGCCCGCCGCCGTCGTCACCGTCACCGCCTTCCCGACGACCCCCAACGGCAAGCTCGACCGGCAGGCCCTGCCGGCGCCCGAGACCACGGCCGACACGGCCGGCAGGGCGCCCGGCAACCCGGCGGAAGAGGCCTTCGCCGCCATCTTCGGCGAACTGCTCGGCGTGTCCGAGGTCTACGCCGACAGCAACTTCTTCGCGCTCGGCGGCGACAGCATGCTCGCCATCACCGTCATCCTCAAGGCGCGGGAAGCCGGCTACTCCATCTCGCCCCGCGAAATGATCAGCAACCCGACCGTCGAGGCACTCGCCGCGGTCGCGAGCCGCGCCGACGCCCCGTAGGAGCGCTGAGGGCGATGCCCGGCCCCCTGCCGAACCCGCCGACGCGCAACGCGGACTGGAGACCCCGATGAACGAGACCCCGACGACCGAGGCACCGATGACGACGACCGAGGCACCGAAGACCGAGACCCCGAGGACCGGGCCGGAGACACCCGTCCCCCCGCACCAGAGCAAGCCGATGGTCGACCCGGCCGAACTCGAGAGCCTCGACCTCGCCGACCCCGTCCTCCACGCGGAACGGGACCTGACCGAGGTGTGGCGCCACCTCCGGGCCGAACGCCCCATGTACTGGCAGGAGCCGCGCGGCTCCCAGCCCGGCTTCTGGGTGGTCAGCCGGCACCAGGACGCCATGACCGTCTACCGCGACAAGGAGCACTTCACCACCGAGGGCGGCAATGCCCTGGGCACGCTGCTGACCGGCGGCGACTCCGCGGCCGGCACGATGCTGGCCGTGACGGACGGCGTCCGCCACTCCCAGATCCGCAACATCCTGATGAAGGCCTTCTCGCCGCGGATGCTCCACGACATCCGCGAGGGCCTGCGCGAGACCGTCGACGGCCTCCTCGTGGCCGCCATCGAGAAGGGCGAGTGCGACTTCGCGGAGGACGTCTCCGGCAGCGTCCCGCTGGGCGCGATCTGCGACCTGCTCGGCGTGCCGCGCTCGGACCGCAAGTACCTCCTCAGCCTCACCTCCCGCGCCTGGAGCTCCGACCACGCCGACGCCCCGCCGGAGGACAGCTGGACCGCCAAGAGCGAGATCCTGCTGTACTTCGCCGACCTGGCCGCGACCCGCAAGCACAGCGACCAGGACGACGTCGTCAGCCTCCTGGCCAACAGCCAGATCGAGGGCGAACGCCTCAGCGACGCCGAGCTCATGGCGAACTGCTACGGCCTGATGATCGGCGGCGACGAGACCGGACGCCACGCCATCACCGGCGGCCTGCTCGCCCTGAAGCAGTACCCCGAGCAGTGGAAGGCCCTGCGCAGCGGCGAGGCCAAGCTCGACACCGCGGTCGAGGAGATCCTGCGCTGGACCGTGCCGTCCATCCACGGAGGCCGCGCCGCCACCGGCGACGTCGTCGTCAACGGGCAGCTGATCAAGGCCGGCGAGGTCGTCAGCGTCTGGATCTCCTCGGGCAACTTCGACGGCGACGTCTTCGCGGACCCGTACCGCTTCGCCCTCAACCGCACGCCCAACAAGCACCTCACCTTCGCCCACGGCGCGCACTTCTGCCTGGGGCACTACCTCGCCCGCATGGAGATCGAGGCGGTCCTCGACGGGCTCCGCCGCATGGTCACCGACATCGAGCAGACCGGCCCCGAGAGCTGGATCTACTCGACGATCCTGCACGGCATGCACTCCCTGCCGGTCTCCCTCAAGCCCGACCTCAGCGGCATGCCCAAGGGCTGACCTGCCCGTCCCCCCGCGGTTCGCACCGCGACGCAGCCCCAGAAAGGTGCACCCATGACCCACCCCTTCGAGGACCCGGACGGCAGCTACCTCGTCCTGGTCAACGACGAGGAGCAGTACTCCCTCTGGCCCGCGCCCACCGCCGTACCGGCCGGCTGGCGCAGCGTCATGGGGCCGGCGGCCCGGGCGGCATGCCTGGACCACGTCGAGACCGCGTGGCTCGACATGCGCCCCAAGAGCCTGATCGGGTCGATGGAGGGCGCATGACCTCGGGCAGCCCCCGCGCCCGTGGCGCGGCGGTCGTCACCGGAGCGGGCCGGGGCATCGGCGCCGCCACGGCGAAGCGCCTCGCGGCCGACGGCGCGGCCGTCGTCGCCCTCGACCTCACCGAGGGCGACGCGGCCGACACCGTCGCCGCGATCCGCGCGGCGGGCGGCCGTGCCCTGGCCGTCGGCTGCGACGTCACGGACTCCGCCCAGGTCGACGCCGCGATCGACCGCGCGGTCGCGGAGTACGGACGGCTGGACGTCCTCGTCAACAACGCCGGCGTCCTGCGCGACAACATGCTGTTCATGATGAGCGACGACGACTGGGACACCGTCGTCGACGTCCATCTGAGGGGCGCCTTCCTGTGCTCACGCGCCGCGCAGCGGCACATGAGGCGACAGGGATCGGGGAAGATCGTCAACCTGAGTTCGGTCGCCGCCGACGGCAACCGCGGCCAGGCCAACTACGCGGCCGCCAAAGCGGGTGTGCAGGGGCTCACCCGCACCCTGGCGATCGAGCTGGGCCCGTACGGGATCAATGTCAACGCCATCGCTCCCGGCTTCGTGGCCACGGCCATGACGGACCAGACCGCCCGCCGGACGGGCGCCGACCCGGAGGAGTTCCGGCGGGCGGCGGCCGCCAGGTCGCCGCTGCGCAGGGTCGGCTCACCCGAGGACATCGCCGCGGTGGTGTCGTTCCTCGCGAGTGAGGACGCCGCCTACGTCACCGGCCAGACGATCCACGTGGACGGCGGACCCCAGTAACCCCGCCCCACCCCCTGCGGTGCCGGCGTACGCATCCCACTGCGCCGGCACCGTCACCCGCCACCACTCCCCGGCCACCCCGCCACCCCCGCGCCCGGTACTCCCGACCGGGCCCCAGGAGGACTCCCATGCTTGATCACCGGCTCTCTTCCGAGTACGAGGACCTTCGCCGCACCGTCGCCGCGTTCGCCCAGGACGTGGTCGCCCCGAAGATCGGCGCCTACTACGAGGAGCGGCGGTTCCCGTACGAGATCGTCGCGGAGATGGGCCGCATGGGCCTGTTCGGCCTGCCCTTCCCCGAGGAGTACGGCGGCATGGGCGGCGACTACTTCGCCCTCTGCATCGCCCTGGAGGAGCTGGCCCGCGTCGACTCCTCCGTGGCCATCACCCTGGAGGCCGCGGTCTCTCTCGGCGCGATGCCGATCCACCGCTTCGGCACGGAGGAGCAGAAGCGGGAGTGGCTGCCGAAGCTGTGCAGCGGTGAGGTGCTCGGCGCGTTCGGCCTGACCGAGCCGGGCGCCGGTTCCGACGCGGGAGGCACGCGG
>NZ_BMRZ01000033.1 GCF_014648895.1 Streptomyces tanashiensis | reverse complement strand
GCCGGCCTGCCACACCTTGTGGGCGTGCTTGCGCAGCGCGTCGTACTTGCTCGCCTCCGTGAAGCGGATCTCGCCGTCGTCGACCGCCGACTCGCCGCGGCCCTCCGTCTCACCGCGAACGCATGGCGCGGCCCGCTCGGCGCTCGGCCTGGTGATCGGGGCGGCGTAGGAGACGGTCACGGTGGTCAGAGCCGTCAGCGTCGCGCAGGCGAGCGCGGACAGGCAGCGCCATGGAGTCATCAGCAGCGGGGTTCCCTTGCGGCAGGTGAGTGGAACGGTAGAAGGACCGGCCCCGCGATGGACGCGGGACCGGTCAGGTGTCAGCCCGAGAGGTGAGCGGCGCGCGGAAGCATCAACGGCGCGTCCCGGGGGGCTCGCGCAGCGGCGTCAGCGCAGGCGCAGGGTCACTTCGGCGACGTTCTGCTCGTCGAAGGTGACACTGAACGTCTCCCGTGTACCGAATCCACAGGCCTCGAACTCCCGGGTCTGGCCCGCGGCCGGACGGATACGGACAACGGCGCATTTCCCGTCCACGCTGGTGTCGTCGACCCAGCCGTAGACCTTCACGTCGCCCATGTCGCAGGCGAGCGTCCAGTGGGCCTTGGCGCCGTTGATCCTGGGGGAGCGGCTGGAGGGGCACCGGTCGGCACTGGCGGTCGCGCCGGTGGCGACGACGAGACCGGCGGCGAGGACGCAGCTGAAGGCGGCGGCTGCCAGGGCCTGGGGGAGCTTGGGCATGGGTCTCTCCTTGCTGAGGGTGGTGCGAGGGACGCGGGAACGCTCGGGGACAGCTCAGAGAGCGGGGGTGTAGTGGACGACGGTGGCCTCGCAGGGGCCCTCGGCGTACGCCTTGAGTGCCTCGGCCTCGCCCTGGTCGGCTGACAGGCCCCAGCGGAGCTTCGTGGCGACCCACTCGGAGATATACCGGCAGTGGACGTCAGGCAGCGGCGGCATCCAGTCCTGCGGGTCCCTGTCGCTCTTCGACCGGTTCGACCGTCCGGTCACGGCGACAAGACTCGCGGCCGCGCCCTGGTCATTCGCGTATGCCTCACGTCGGGCCGCGGTCCATGCGCTGGCGCCGGAGTCCCACGCCTCGGCCAGGGGCACCATGTGGTCGATGTCCAGCTTCCCCGGGTCGGTCACCTCCTGGCCGTCGTAGTACGAGAGCCATTTGCCACCGGCGAGCTTGCAGCCGGCGGACACCGTCGGGGACTCGACAGCTTCGGCGAGGAGTACCTCGTTGCGGGTATGGCAGGCGTCGGCGGGGTCCAGGCCCTTGTTCCAGTGCTTGAACTGGGATTCCCGCTCGTAGCCGGTGCGGTCCTCGAGCGCGATCGGGATCTGCTGGATCGCGTCGGCCACATTGAGGACTTCGGCGGCCGTCGGAGCGGCTGGTGCCGCAGCGGCCGCCGAGGGCAGGGCGAGCGGAGTCAGGAGAAGAGAGAGCGCGGCAGCACCGCGCAGCATGTTCTTGATCACGGGCATAGAGATACCGGCCCAGGCCCAGAGGCTGCCTCGGGACCAGACCCGCCGTCAGCCGTCCGGGGGAGTACATTCACCGGCGAATCGATCCAGCATCCGGCGCTTGTCCGGGACTGATGCTGGTGTCGCTGATCGGCCAGATCTAGGCCCGAAACTGGACGGCGACGCTCCGAGGGCGGGCGTTACGGTGGCGGCTATGGCCCCTGAGACGGCTTTCGCTGACGTGGCGCTCTTCCCGCAGGCTCAGCCCTGGGATGTGGTGTTCGACGCTTTGTGGGTGTCGTACAGCGAGTTCTGGCTGGTCGCTGGCGCCGGGCCCGGTGCCGACATTGAGAGCGCCATCCCAGAAGGAGACGCCGTGAAGGGCAACGGCGAAGCGATCGGCATTCCGACGCAGATTTCCGCTGGGCATATCGCCGTGGCGCTTTCGGTCTGGGGAGCGCCCGCGCCGGACGGACAGGGCCTCCTCTTGGGCACGGCCCGGATCACAGCGCCCGACAGGGAAGTCACGCTCGTCAATGTGGAGGGCAGGGAACCCGGTCCTGTCCTGGTGCTCCCGGACGAGGGTGAGCATGAGGTGAAGGTCTGGCGGCTCGAGCCGCGGAAACCTGGTGATCCCGAGCGCTATGACGTGCGAGTGTGGCTGTGCCCCGTCCGCGGCGGACGGGGCACAGCCTGACCGGACGGTTAACTACAAGGCCGTCATCGGGGTGGACGTCACGGCGTGATCTTCACGAAGAACTTGTCCTTGTGAAGGATCCGGTCCTTGGTGTACCAGTTTCCGAGGGTCCCTCCGGCAGAGCGGTTCTGCGAGGAGTCGAGGTATTTCACGGAGAAGTTAGGCCCTGCTGCCGGCCCCTCCCAGGTTGCTCCGAACGGGAACTCATCGCAGTCCAGACCCGTGGAGTTTGCAGGCTTGATGGGCGCGCAGGCATTGTCCTTGGCCGTGATGTTCTTCTGCCGCTGGGCACTGGCAGCGGCGTCCCAGTCCTCACGCAGCCTCGTCAGAGGACGGTCGACCGTGCCTCCGGGGATGGACTTGCCGACGACGACAGGGGTCGTTGCGCCCGGGTTGTTGAGCGCCGTGGAGATGTGTGCTGCAACCGCTCCGTGCGCGGTGGAGCTGAGGTTGTAGGTGAGGTTCGGCGTGACGCGGTCGAAGATGCCGCTCCCGACGGTGCCTTCGAGGTAGCTGGCCGAGTCGAGCCTGATGCCGGTGGCCGCATCCATGTAGTCCAGGGTGCAGGGCGAGGTGACGGTGGCGACGGGACAGCGTGAGACGAAATCTCGGCCGACCGAGAGGGACTTGTCCTGGTCGAACACGCTGACGGCGACAGCTTGCCATTGGCGCGCCACTGCGCGAGAGTCCTCGGGTTGTTTGCGCTGTTGATGACGCCGCAGGGCGGATTCGAGCCGTCGGGGCCGCTGTATCCGGCCGTCGTCCCAACTACTGCGAAGGGCAGGTCGGCGGAGTAGCCGACGTGGGCTACCTCGGGCAGCCATCGTTCCCCGGCTCATCACCTGCACCGCCCTTACCCCGCGCTGGCACGACCGGCTCGAGGACGTCGACACCTGGCCCTTCGACACCGACGACCTGGTTCACGTCGCCGCCTACCGGGAACGGCAGGACGGCACGTACGACGTCGACTTCTCCGTCGGCCTCGACGGAGACGCCGTCTAGCCCGTCGTCCGCTACGTCACCACCCACGCCACCGAGAGCGAACGCAACCGCCCCGGCGGCGTCGGCGCCCAGACCCGGCGCGTGTCCTCCGTCAGCGCGGAGGGGTAAGCGATCTCCTACTAGACCGCGCCGACTGCCAGCCAGGCCGGAGCCCCACGCTCGACAGCCTCTCGCGCTGGAAGCGACGCCTCTTCCAGCCGCTGAACCAGCCCGCCCGCGCACCGTGGCCGTACTCCTCCGGGCCGCGGCCGCCGCTGGCGAACGGAACCGCCCGCCATGGCCGTCGTGCTTCCGAACGCACTGCTCACCGTGTACGCGCTCGCCCACCCCCGGGGAGCGCGACGCCAACGGCGTGCCCGTGCCACCGAACCCGAACCAGAAGCCGGCCCCGCGCGGTACCTGGCCCGGGTCGGTACTCGAGCAGCCCGACGGCTCATGGACCGTATGGCTCGACCCGCAGGCATGGCCCGTGAAGGACGGCGACACCGTCTCCGACGACGCCGGCCGCTCCTGGACGCTGACGACCACCCGCCTCCATGCCGTCCCCGGCTGCCCTGACGTCGACTACGTCCAGGCAGCCGCCACCCTCAACCCTCCCGAGGTCCCCTGATGGCCAAGCGGCACGTGGCCTCGAGGAACAGTTCGCCCGCATGCTCGCGCCCGACGTCCAGCGCATCGCCCACCAGGTCGAGGCGAAGCGTCTGGCCCCGCCCGTGAAGAAGTAGGTGACCATGGGCGACAACAAGGTCCGCCCCACCCACGTCGCAGCGAACGGGCAGGAAGTCCCGGACAACCTCCGCTTCAAGATCGACTCCATGGACTGGGACATCGAGCACCGCGGCGTCGGCGCCCGCACCTACATGATCCGGCCCAAGGACGAGTCCTCACGGGCAGTGGCCAACCTCAAGAACTGCCGCTGCACCGTGCACCGGGACCCGAACGGCATCGCCCAGCACATCAACACCGGGCAGCCTGTCGTCGCCGGGAAGAAGGTCACCGTCACTGTCTCCGTCCAGGCGCACCTGGTCGTCGAGGCCGAGGTCGGCACCGTCTATCCGGGCAACCTCCGCGCCGAGGGGACGCACTTCATGGATCGGGCCGCCCTCACGGTTGCTGGTCGTCGATAGCGGCGAGAGACGGGGTATTTCGAATCAGAGATGCGACTTGCCTGGACGCCCGTGCCCAGTCATGAACGACCTCGAGCATCCTGCCCAACGTGTGCACTTCGTTGCCCAAAGCATGGCTAGCGCGGATGCCATCGATGACCTCTGACGCTATGAGCTCCAGGCGAGAAGGAGTCGGAAGGCGGAGGGTGGATAGCTCCGCCATCGACTTGTTGATGTGCAGCACTGTGGAGGCGTCCAACCAGTGCAATCCCGTCGCTTCCGCCAATGGGCGAGCCTCCTCATCCAGGACAGACCACTGTCGAACCACATGCTCAGCCCAGGTCGGCGAGGCATGCCAAACCTTCCTGTACGTACGGACTGCCTCCTGGACTGCACTTTCGAACGGTTCGGCGGAGTTGGGGAGAACTCCAACCATGGCAGCGTTCACGATCTGCCGAAGGATGTCTTGGACGTTTGAGATCTGAGGCTGCAGCGTCTCCAGGTGGGACTTCGTCGCAGCGACATCCGTGGTCGGGAACGGTTGCTGGAAGGCTCGGACAAAGGACCGCTCAGCCTCCGTGATGCGCCTCTGTGCTACCCGCCGCTCGCCCACCTCGGCCTGCATGGCACTGAGATGAGTGAGCACAACGAGAGCAAGCGGAACACCGAAGAGCAGGCTCGCAAAGCTCGACGCCAGGTTGGTCAGAAAGCTGCGGTCGTCCCACCAGCCATGCGCGTCGCCATAGATGCCCAGCCCAATGGCAACGGTGCCCAACGGGATGCAGGTGTACACGATCCATCTGATTGCCCGCGGGGTGTCCAGCCACCAACTCCGCATCGACCGCAGCCGTCCCGGCAAGGTCCCCCCCTTGATCGTGTGCGCTGAACGCGACACTAGCGGTCTGCCTCGGCACAGTGCAGGCCATGGCTAAAGGACCACCAGTGCCGGCCCCGAGACGATGCGGCCCTGGTGGTCTCCCGTGTCAGCTGGGGTTCTCCTGCTTCCATGCCTCGATGATTTCGATCGGGATGCGTCCGCGTTCGGGCAGGTCGTATCCGTTGGCGTTGGCCCAGTCGCGGATGGCCCGTGTGCTGACCGGCGTCCGGGCAGCTGCGACCGGTGTGCTGCTTTCGAGAGTCGACGGGGTGAAGGCGGGAGCGCGGTCGAGGAGATCTTTGGGGAACATGGGGACGCTTGTGGTCCCGCTGAGGACGCTGACGAGGAATGCGGTCAGGGAGCCGTTGTAGGTGAACCAGGGCGCGCGCAGTGCCTCGTTGACGGCGACTGTCCACTGGTCCGGGGTGTCGGCGGGCTGGGTGACCCAGAAGAGGTAGTCCCCGTTTCCGGTGACTCCCATGGCGAGAAGGTTCTCGGGGGAGTGCGGCAGTTGCCAGGGGTGTCGGGCAGCCTGCCGGACCTCCTCGATCTGCCCACGCAGACGCGCCGGCATGGGCCCGGTCAGATCGGCCCATTCGCTGGGGGCATGCGGCTGGTAGAGGGTGATGAATCCGCAGAACTGGCCCGGTCCGTATGTGGTGATGAGGTCCTTGTAGTCCTGGGGCAGGCCCCTACCCAGCGTGTCCTCGACCTGCGGCCAGTCGGGAGCGGGGGGAACGACGGCAGGAGGCGGGCACAGCCCGGTCAGCGCGGTGAGAGAGGTCATCGGTTTCCTCGGTGCTTAAGGACGGCGTCGGGGACGGGGCTCAAGATGGGCGGGGTTGTCGAAGAAGGTTCCCTCGTCGAACAGCAGGTCTCCGTTGCGGTCCTTCTTCGTGCCGAATGCCTCGACCTGGATGGCCTTGGGAGGCGAATCGGGATCGTCGTCCGCATACTCCAGGTACACGCTGTACTGGACGACGCATCCCCTATGCGGATTCCGCATTCCGTGGTGCTATGGTCGCGGCCATGATGGGCACGGAGGACACCCTCAGACTGACGGTGTCCGCGCTGATGACGCGGACCGGCGAACGACAGGGCGACCTCGCCGCCGCCCTCGGTCAATCGCAGGCGCAAGTCTCGCGCAAGCAGGCCGCCAAGAGCCACTGGTCCCTGGAAGACGTCGACCTCCTCGCCGCGCACTACCAGCTCCACGTGCTCGACCTACTGGCCGGCCCCACCCACGCGGTGAGCGTCCTGCACGGCGCCGTACCCAGCCTCCAGGCCGGCACGCCCACCTTCCCCGCACCACCCGCACCACGAGTACAGACCCCACTCACCGCCACGGAACCGACGACCACGCCGGATCCGGCCCCGCCGATCACACAAGCCCCGCCCCAACAACAGCCAGCGTCCGTACCCGAAGTCGTCACAGGGCCGTGCGTGCTGTGCGGCCAGCCGGCGCAGCACGAACTGGACGGTTTCCCGCAGCATCTGACGGCGGAGGAGTGTGCGGCGGCTGTCGCCGCCGCGGGCACGCCACAGGCCCCCGCTCGGACGCCGGTCTCCGCCCCGGCCCCGGCCGCCGAGGAGGTCCCGGCTCCCGCGTCTCCGATCGCCGAACCCTCGGTCGCTCCGGTCGCTGCGGCCGATCCCGCCGTCCCGGACACCCCCGCCGCGGCCGAGCCCCCCGCACCCACGGAACTCGCCGAACCGCTCGCTTCGCCGGCCGCTCCCCCCAAGCCGCCCGTGCCCGCTCCGCCGACGTCGCCCGCCGCGCAGGAGCCGGCTCCGGCACGACCACTGCGCCCTGCCCCGGGCTACGCCTCCACCACTCTGGTCGAGGAGATCACCGACACGGTGCACGAGGTCCTCGCCGCATGCTCAGGCGACGTCGACGCGGCACGCGCGGAGCTGGTCAAACGCGCGATCCCGGACGTGATGAAACTGCTGAAGAAGTCGCGCGTGGGCGGCCGCTATGAGCACTCCGAATTTCCCCCGACCGACGAAATCCTGCAAAAGCGCTCCCAGAAAGGCGCCGACGATGTCTGGGAGGGCCGCCCGAAATGGCGTAACAGAGCCCTTTTCGCAGCGGCGAAGAAGGGTGAGCTGATCGAGGTGACCGCCCTCGACATGAACGCGGCCTATCTCTCGGCACTCAAGTCCTGGCTCCCGATCGGCCAGCTCCTCGAAGACACCAGCGGCGCGCACAACCCGAAGAGAGCAGGCGTCCACCTCATCACCCCCGCCGACTGGGACCACCCCGACCTCCCCAACCCGCTCGGCAACCGCATGGAACCGGGGGAGCTCTGGGTCACCGAGTCCACCCTCCGCCTGCTCCTCGACTGCAACCGCCAAGGCCTCACCGACGCCCCGGCCATCCACCGCTCCCTCGTCTCCGGCGCCTCCGAAGCACTCCTGGAGAAGCTCCGCCGAGCCCTGGCCGAGTCCCGGAAAACCGCCCTCGCCCAGGGCGACGAGGTGACCATCGCCTACGTGAAGGCCATGTACTCGAAATTCGTCTCCACCATCGGCGAATCGAGCGCGAACCGTGAACTGCGCCGCCCGGACTGGATGCACATCATCCGCGCCAAGGCGTTCGCCAACCTGTGGATGAAAGCTCACAAGGCACACAAGGCCGGACTCCAGGTTGTCGAAATCTCCGGCACCGACGAACTCCACGTCGTGGGAGACTGGCGCCCGGTATTCCCCGAGGGCCGCGACCTGAACCAGGTCAAGGAAAAGACCACCTACATCCTGGGAGGTAAGCGCTGATGGCCGGATCGCCCGACCTGTGGACCCGCTGGGGAGAATTCGGCAAATTCAACACCCGGGGCATGAAGGGCGGTGAAGCGCTGATTCTCGAACTCAACCGGATCGTTTACTCCTCCGGCATCTCCTCGCCTGTCACCTCCAAGCGAGGGCTGTCCGCCCGCCTGCGCTACCTCGACAGCCCGGCCGGCCGCGCCGCGCTGAAGGACCAGGGCGTCACCGCCCGCACGATCCGCTCCTGGATGAAGGGCAACTCGACTCCCACCGCGGCGAACCGCGAGCGCATCGACAGCGCGTACTGGCACCGCCGACGGGAAAACCTGATCCGATCCGGATGGCTCAAGCGCCACCTCGACAACGACGGCCGCGGCCGGCGGATGGAGATCTACCCCGTCGACCAGAGCCACGTACCCGCCGAACGCTTCCGCCCCAACCTCCAGCAGCGCTCCATCACCGTCCGGTACATCTGGGGTGACCTCGTCGACGCCTGGGCCGTGCAGGACGCCGACACGGTCGACGAGATCTGGGACGACGTCATCAGCGACCTCGACTCCGACTACAACGCCTACGCGCACGTCTCGTCGGTCGGTATCGGCGCCTGAGCAGATTCCCCCGGGCTCCGGCGATCGCTGCTGCCGGGGCCCGGCTTCGTGTCGACGGACTGAGGTTTTCTACGCAGTCATAGGTGCGGTCACACGAGAAGTCACACAAGGCAGCGTCACGCGTCTGACCTTGGGAAACGCCCTGCAACCCCAGCCCGTCTTACGAGTGTGACCACGGACGGCCCCTGCACGGTCGTACGGCGACTTCAACGGTGTCGGGGCCTCGCTCGGGCTCGCCCCCGAGGGGACCAAGGGCGACGACCTGCTCGTCTGGAAGGGCCCTCGTAGGCGCGGGGCCGGTGAGGGTCGTGGCGGAGGAAGCCCTTGCGTTCCAGCGCCATGAGCTGGTGCGCGACGGAGAAGGTGGTGGAGAGGCCGACGGCCTGACCGATCTCCCGCTCGCTGGGAGTCACTCGCGGCCCGCTGGGGGGGTAACGGGCGGGAGTAGTTGAGGTGGCAGGCAATCCTGGCGAGATTGATCTCGGTCGGAACGCTCGGCCGAGGAAACTCGGCCGGGCGTTCCGGATGAACGGCTACGACTCCGCGGTCAGAGCTCGCCGCGGCGTTCGAGCTGCTTCACCGCGTTCTCACGGATGATCTCGTTCTCGGCGTCGCGCAAGCCCTCGAGGGCTTCTTGGGTCTCCGGGCCGGAAATGGCGCCGAGAGCCCAGATCGCCTTCACCGCGAGCGACCGGTTCTCGTCCCAGTCCAGGTACTCGGGAACCCAGCGAGCCGCCTCACCCAGCGCCGGCACCGCCTTGGGCGAGCGGAGCTTGCCCAGCATGCGCACGACGTCCTCGTGGCGCGTGTGCCAGTCGGCACAGGACAGCTCGATCAACGGCTCCAGGAACTCCTCGCCCGAGGCGCCGGCGGCGGCCTTGACGATCACCGCCATCTCGACGTCGACGGCGTCCCGGCGCTCCATGGCGTCCCGGAGCAGCCGGAGCGCCAGAGCCCCACCGTCGGACTCGCCGAAGTGGGCGAGCACCTCGTCCAGCGTGCGCGTCCGGCCTCTACCCGGTACAAACACCAGGCCCATGACCAGATCCCGCTCCTCAGGCGTCATCGCCCGACCACCTCCCGTGCCGTGAAGTTCTCGTTGAAGAGCTTGAGCGCGTCACGGCCGCTGGGCCGATGTTCACATGTGAGGCTGTTGAACGCCCCAGGTCTTGAGTGAACGTTCTTGAGTTCGCCGAGCATGGTGCCGAGCGTGGCCTTGGCGTTGTTCGGCTGGATGGCGGCGTGCGCCGCAGACTCGACGGCCTTGATGGACTCGCTGTACGCCCGTACCGCGTCCGGGCTCCGTCCGTACGCAGCCTGCCATGCGGCGGCAAGGTGGTTGCCCGCTGACCCGGTGGCCGGCGCATCCTCTGCATCAGCCACGGTCTGGCGGACGGCGTTGCGCACAGCTGGTGTGACCCGCTCCTCCAGTCCGTCCCCTGCCTCGGTGACTCGGTAGGCGGATCCTGCCTCGTTCAGGGTGTCGGTGAGCGGACGGATTGAGGCCTGGTCGTGCACGCCGTGCTCGGCCAGGTAAGCGAGCACGGCGTCGATCACGTCCAGCAGACGGGGGCCGACGGCTGTGATCAAGGCGCGGTGGCACTTCGAACCTCCTCTGTGAGGCTCATCGACCGTCGGTATACGCAGCCGCAAGCAGATGGTGCGCTCCGCGCCGTCTTCGTCGTAGTCGTCGACCAAAGCCTCGTTGTCCAGCGCGTACGCCACCCACTCCTGTAGTGGCAGCAGCAGGTGCTCGGGCACGTTCTCGAAGGAGCCGTCGTGTTCGGGTGCCTCGGTAAGGCCGGCGCGGACGGAGAAGCGTGGGCGCGGTGCGGTGGTCATGACGGAACGGTAGTGGCGGAACAAAAATGATGGTGTATCCGGTTTCTGTCATCGCAGGCCCCGCCTCGAATCAAGGGACCGACTGTCGCCGCCATCCGAGTTCACTGGGTGAACCGACAGGGGTCCGGCCCCGCACTCCATGGCCCCGATCCCGAGTGTCCGCACCCTGCGGACGGGGTGGCGGATCCGATGACGGGGGTTGAGACTGGTGAGCTCGCATGCTCAGGTGTCGCGTATTCGCGGCCGAGCCCAGATGGGACTCACGCTGAGTGATCTGCGCGAGCTCGGCGCACCCGGTACCCGACAGTCTGCTGGCCGCCGATTGGCATGACGGGCGGCGGCAGGCCTCAGGTGTCTCTACAGGAGCGACTATGGCGTTCAAGACCGAAGTCGCCGAACGGGACGAGTGGTCCGCCGGCGGTCGGCGTCGGACCCTCCGTGTGCTCCCTTCTCGCCACGGCACCATTACACGTGCCACGCCAGGCTAAGCCGAGGCGCCTAACAACGGGATGACAGTGGCCGTTCGGCCCCTGTAACCCGCTCCGTCACAGGGTTTGACCCATGAGCGATGAGAGTGCGAAGGCGACGATCGAGGTCATCGGTCTGCGCAAACGCTTCGGCCCACGGCTGGCCCTGGACGGGATGACGTTCGCGGTGCGGCCCGGACGGGTGACCGGCTTCGTCGGCCCGAACGGCGCGGGCAAGTCCACCACCATGCGCGTGATTCTGGGCCTTGACGCAGCCGAGGAGGGACGGGCCCTGGTTGGCGGGGTGCCGTACCGCACCCTGCGTCGCCCGCTCCGGCACCTGGGGGCACTGCTCGACGCCTCCGCGTTTCAGCCGAGCCGCACCGCCCGCAACCACCTGCTGTGGCTGGCCTACTCGCAGGGCGTGTCGCCCCGGCGCGTGGACGAGGTCATCGAGCAGGCCGGCCTGGGCACGGCCGCCCGGCGCAAGGCCGGCGGCTTCTCTCTGGGCATGCGCCAGCGCCTGGGGATCGCTGCGGCGCTGCTCGGTGACCCGCCGGTCGTCATGCTGGACGAGCCGTTCAACGGCCTCGACCCGGACGGCATCATGTGGATGCGCGGCTTCCTGGCGGAGCTGGCCCGGCAGGGCCGCGCCGTCCTGGTCTCCAGTCACCTGATGAGCGAACTCGAAGACACCGCGGACCATCTCGTGGTGATCGGCCGCGGCCGGGTCGTCGCGGACACCAGCGTGTCCGAGCTGCTCGCCGAGGCGTCCGGCGGCCGGGTCGCACTGCGTACGTCGGCCCCTCCGCTCGCCACCCGGGTCCTGCACGGCGCCGGCGCCACAGTCCTCGCCACCGGCCCCGACACCGTCGAGGTCACGGGCCTGCCCGACGAGGAGATCGTGGCCCTGCTCGCCCGGAACGGGGTGCCGTTCTCCCAGGTGTCCGCGCACCGGGCGACGCTCGAAGAGGCGTACATGGAGCTCACCCGGGACGCGGTGGAGTACCGGGGCATCCCGGCGGGGGAGGCCGCGCGATGACAGCCACCCTCACCCCCCACCCCTCGCCTCCAGCCACGAGGCGCGCTGAGTGGGGCGGATTCCTCAGGACGCTGCACGCCGAGTGGACGAAGTTCCGTACCGTACGGGGTTGGGTCCTCGCCATGGCGGGGGCGCTCCTGTCGACGATCGTGGTCGGCCTGCTCGGCACGGCCGCCCCCGCCCCCGGCGGGCGCGGCGCCGACTCCGCCTCGTATCCGAGGGGCCCCGGCGGCGAGGCCGTCAACGACAGCTTCTACTTCGTCCACAAGACGCTCACCGGCGACGGCACCCTCACCGTTCCCCTGCGATCACTGACCGGTATGGCCGACACCGGGACGACCGGCAAGACGGTCCAGAGCACCCAGCCCTGGGCGAAGGCGGGGATCATCGTGAAGGAAAGCCTCACCCAGGGATCCCCGTACGCGGCGGTCATGGCCACCGGCGGCCACGGCGTGCGCATGCAGTACGACTACACGCGCGACGCGGCAGGCCCTTCCGGCATGCCCTCCGAGGAGTCCCCGCGCTGGCTGCGCCTGGTCCGAGCCGGTGACAGTCTCACCGGGTTCGCCTCCACCGACGGCTCTCACTGGACCGAGGTCGGCCACACGAAGCTGCCGGGGCTCGCGCGCACCGTGCAGGCCGGGCTCTTCGCGACGTCACCGGAGGCGAAGCAGGACACCGCGGCGGGTACGGGCTTCAACCCCGCCGTGGCCACCGGCACGTTCGACCGCCCCGTCCTCTCCGGCGGCTGGTCCGAGGGCGCGTGGAGGGGCACACAGGTGGGTGGCGACGCGGGCACCTCCGGCAGCTACTCGAACGCCCTCAAGGGCGGCTTCGCCCAGACCGACGGCGGCGGGTTCACCGTGACCGGGGCCGGTGACATCGCACCGGTCGTCGGCGGCCCCGTCATGGGTGTCGGCTTCTCCGTCGAGAACTTCCTCGTCGGCACCTTCGCCGGGCTGATCGTGGTGATCGCCGTGGGCACGGTGTTCATCACCGGCGAGTACCGGCGCGGTCTGCTGCGTACGACCATGGCGGCAACTCCGCTGCGGGGCAGGGTGCTCGGTGCCAAGGCGCTGGTGGCCGGGGGCGGCGCGTTCGCCATCGGCCTGGTGGCCGCCGCGATCACCCTTCCCATCGGAGAACGCAGCGCCCGCGGCAGGGGCTTCCTCGTCTTCCCCGTCACGTCGGCGACCGAAGTGCGCGTCATGGTCGGAACCGGCCTGCTCTGGGCGGCCGCCGCCGTGCTCGCTCTCGGCGTCGGCGCCCTGCTACGGCGCAGCGGCACGGCTGTCGCACTGGTCATCGCGTCGATCGTGCTGCCCTTCCTGCTCGCGGCGTCCGGCGTACTGCCCCCGAGCGTCTCGGAGTGGCTGCTGCGGGTGACTCCGGCCGCGGGCTTCGCCATCCAGCAGACCCTGCCGCAGTACGCGCAGGTGCTCAGCGTGTACGAACCGTCGACCGGCTACTACCCGCTGCCGCCCTGGGCCGGCCTCGCCGTGCTGTGCGGCTACGCTGCGCTCGCCTTCGGTCTGGCCGTGGTGCGGCTGCGCGGGAGGGACGTATGAGCCTCCCGAGCGGTGTACGACCCGCGAGCACGGCTGACGGCGGGTGGGTAGGGGACTTCGGCCGCGCCCTGCGCGCGGAGTGGACGAAGCTGCGCACCGCGGGGGACATGGGCAGGCTGCTCCTGCTCGCCGTCGCGCTGACCGTGGCCGTCGGTTGCGGCACCGCCAAGGCCGTGAAGTGCCCGGACGTGGGCTGCGGCCAGGACGTCGTCAGGCTCGCCCTGACTGGCGTCACCGTGGGGCAGGCGGTCATCGCCGTCTTCGCGGTGCTGGCCGTCAGCGGCGAGTACGGCACCGGGATGATCCGTACCACGCTCGCGGCGGTGCCCAACCGGACCACCGTCCTCACCGCCAAGGCAGCGATCCTCACCACGGTCGTCCTGGCCTCCGGGACGGCCGCCGTCCTGGCCTCCCTCCTCGCCGGCCGCTACATCCTGCCCGGCAACGGATTCACCGAGGCGCACGACTACGCCTCGCTCTCCCTGGCCGAGGGCCCGACGCTGCGGGCGGCCGTTGGCTCGGTCCTCTACCTCGTCCTGATCGCCCTGCTCGGCCTCGGCGTGGCGACGGCGGTCCGGGAGGCGGCGACGGCCATCGGGATCGTGCTCGGGCTGCTCTATCTCTTCCCGGTCGTCACCCGGGTGGTCAACGACCCGGAGTGGCAGCGGCACCTCCAGCAGATCTCGCCCATGACCGCCGGACTCTCGATCCAGGCCACCATCCATCTGGACGAGCTCCCTATCGGCCCGTGGGCGGGCCTGGGCGTACTCGCCGTGTGGGCCGCAGCCGCGCTGCTGGTCGGCGGCCTGCTGCTGCACAGGCGCGACGCGTAGCCGAATCGAGCCGACCCAGAGCTCGGCGGCTTCGGGCCCTTACCTGCCCCTGCGTCGCTCCCGTTCAACGATCCAGCCGACCGGGAGCCACGCCGGGCGGGCAGGTCTTCAGGATGCCGACCTGGACCGGGGCCCCACCAACTACTTGATCCACGCCGACCTGTCGGACCGGCAGGACGGCTGGCGCGAGCAGCTATGGACCCACCAGCTCACCGAGGGACTCGGCGAGTCCCGGCTCTGCCCGGCCTGCATGGCCGACGACGTCTTCGCCTGACCGCTTGGTGGCGTACGCCTGTCAGTGTCGTACGCCACCATCCACGCACACCTTCCGAAGGGATGCCCCTGTGGGAACCACTGCCCCGTTCCATGGCCCCACGTGCCTGTATCGGCTCGTCGACGCAAACGGCACCCTGCTCTACGTGGGGATCTCCAACGCTCCGAAGGAGCGCTGGAAGCAGCACGCGGCCGACAAGCCCTGGTCGCCGCTCGTCGCGACCCGCGGTGAGGAGTGGTACCTCGAGCGAGGCAACGCTGAGAAGGCCGAGCGTGTGGCGAGAGAGGTCGAGAAGCCCCGCTTCAACAGCATCAATCCGGCCGGTGGAGTCGAGAGCAACGACCAGATCCCGAAGGAAGAGACTGAGGCGGCTGGTCGGCGGGTGGCGGAGCGACTGGTCGAGGACATCAACGCCGGCACCTTCACACCCGACAAGCTGCTTCCGCCGCGCCCGATCCTGGCCGCAAGGTACGACGAGTCAGAGTGGGCGGTCGCCACTGGGCTCTGGCAGCTGGAGCGTCAGAAGCTTCTGACCCGGGCGACGGGGAACCGGCACATCGTGGCCTCCGAGGAGAACTTCACCGACATCACGGCGAAGGATCTGATGCTCCGCGAGATCCAGCGGCACTTCCGCGACGTCCCGTTCACCTGCGCCGACCTGCGCATCGCAACGGGCCGGTCTAACTACGTGATCCGCCTGCACGTCGACCGGCTCGTCGGCGAAGGCCGCCTTCGCGAGGTGCCGCGGCCCGCTGGCACAACCGGGCGGTACGTGCGGCGCTGGGCACTGCCAGCCCCACGGCCGGCGCCGGGTAGCAGCGGGAGGGGTGGTGGTCTCGGGCCTGACGGGCGAGACCACCACCCCTTCGTATGGCCTCGCTCAGGGTGTCTGAGTCGATGTTCGGGCGGAATGAGTACGACTACTCAGGCGGCAGGTGGCCGCCGGCCCGCAGGGTATCGACATGCGATCGATTCTCTTCCCAAGGCCCCTGCTCACCGCCGCAGTTGGCAGCGTCGTCGTTCTGGCCGCCGTCGGCACCCAGAGCGCCTATGCAGCCACCGGCCACGCCTCCGCCGCCGGTACCGCCTCCGTCGTTTCAGCTCGCGCCTCTGCCGTCCATGCCGACTCCCGCTCTTCCGCCGTGCGGACCGCTCGGGCGGTCCGCGTCGTGCCGGGTGTCCGCGAGGCTGAGGCGCGGTTCCTGGAGATGGCCGACCTCATCGCGCAGAGCTGCGCGCCGAACGTCCTCAGCGCCGCCGGCCACGTGGCAGCCACACCGACCCCCGACACCACCCTGCCCGTCCTGGTCGACCCGGTGCCGCTGAACCTGGCGGAGGGGTGCGCCGCCCAGAGGCACCAGGCCCGGATCTTCAGGGCGTTCTCCGGGAAGGAGACGGGCTCGTACGAGCAGTTGCGGGACAGGCTGGCGATCCTGAAGTACCCCGGAGCGCGGATCTACCGGATGCCGAACTTCTCGGGCAGGCCTGTGGTGAGGGTCGATCTGCGTGTGGGAGCCGGTCACCTGGCCCTGGAGGTCACCGACCTCGGCGGCTGCGTCATGGTCGAAGCGTTCGGCGTACCGCGGGACGTGAGCGTGACCGAGGTCCGGCTGAAGCGGGAGCTGGCACTCCCCACCTCCTGAGAAGCCTCGAGGAAGCCACCCGGCGCCCCGAGGACGGCTGACCCGGTAGCAGCGTGCGAGGTGGTGGTCTCGGGCCTGACGGTCGAGACCACCACCTAGGTGTATTGATCACGAGCGTTGTTGACACTGGTCTGGTCTTGAACATGGCGAAGACCTCCGCTGAGGTGGGAGCTGTCTAGTGCCGCATCAACCAACGTTCGCCCTGACGGGGCGGGGGCAGGGCTTCGCGCCGAGGCCTATTTGTGCCGCGTAGTCTCTCTGCGTGACGCACTCCCACCACACCTTCGAGAATCCCCCCGCGCTGCCTCATGACGTCGTCGCCGAGGCAGTGGAAGGAGCACTTCGCGACAGCGCGCTGGAAGCCACGGCAGCGGCCGCGCTGGTCGGCCTCGCTTTGAACGACGACGATCGGGCGTTCATCGAGCACTGCTGTATCGAAGTGGGAACCAGGGCGGCAAGGGGGAGTCAACTGCTCGGGCTGGCTGGCCTGTGCCTGGGGCACGCGGCCCGCAGGTTCGGACAGCTCAGTAATCGAGCGGTTGTGCTGGTCGAGGCTCTGGCGGCCCGGGCCGAACTCGATCCGGCGGACGTTGACGGACGAGCCCTCGACGGACTCGACGACATCCGTTCCTACCTGCGCCGCGGCGAAGGCGAATAGCTCCTTCAGGCCACGTTCGCCCGGGCGACGACCTTCCGAAGGCGTTCGTCGGCGGCGTGCTTGTTCCGCCAGATGATGTAGCGGCGGATCATGCCTGATGCAGCGTCCGTGCCCGCGACAGGGTGCTCTCGAGTTCCGTCCGAGCTGGCTGGCTGCTGTGCAGAACGTTCCGGAGGAGCAGCGACATCTCAGAGAGTTGCTCCACGAGCGGTCGCGAGACGGGGGAGCCTCCAAGCCAGCCGTTGGGCGTCCATCGGGGTGGCACGCGATAGAGCGCTGTGGTGAACTCTTTCAGCTCCGCCTGAATTTGCTCGTCGTTGCGCTCGGCATCGACAGTCTGACAGTGCTGCAGGTCGTTGATCGCTCGTTCCGCAGCGATCAGCCAACCTCTGGCCGCTACACGTGCTGTGGCAAGAATCTCCAGAGTGAGCTGCTCCTCCACACGGCGAGCGGTTGCCTCTGCACGTGCGGCGTCGATGCGAGCTGAGGACTCCGCAAGTGCGGTGTCATCACGGCGCTTCGCCCGTTGCACCAGCAGGGCGCCGCCGACACCCAGGCCCGCGCCGCCGAGGCCGCTAACCGTCGCGAGAATCGTCTCCAACATCGCCATCGCGTGATCGTCCACCGCGCCTCACAAGCCACAACGCCGCGGCAGGAATCTGGCCGAGACAGGGCGACTTGACAGAATCCGGCCTCGGCGACTGAGGCTACTGCCTCCGCGTAGCCGACCCCGCGGCGATCAGGGCGATCCCCACTCACTGATACGGCCGAACCTCCCACCCGTCCCACCTGTTTCGACGGCTGGTTTTGCGCCCTTGTGGCCGGCCATGGCGGCCCGTCACCTTCGGTGGCGACACCCGTGTCGATCGCGAGGGGGACCTGTTGGCCAATCCGACCGCACCCACACTCCGACCCATCACCCTTTGGACCGGCCGTGCCCTCCTGCACTGGGCGCGCCTTCTCCAGCGCACGGTCGCGTCCCGGGACCGCCGCAGGGCTGTCGTCGCCCGCCGGAACGCCGCCATGCGCGCCGCGCACGAGCGCGGCGTCGACAGAGAGACGATCGCTCGTGCGATCGGCCTGAGCCCGGCCCATGTCGGCCAGGCACTCCGCGGGGAGCCCACCCCGGAGTAGCCCGCGGACGCGGTGGCCGGCGGTCGTCTGCCCTCGGGTGAGGGTCCCGTTGGCCCGCCCCTCGCCCTCGTCCGGCCTGGGGGGCGATGCCGTGTTCCGGGTGTCGGTGAGGGATAGGTAGGTCCAGGCGCCGGTTGGCGAGAAGAGGGCGCCGGTGTCGGTGACCGCTGGAATACTCGGCGGCTCCGGCACCCGGCCGGGCTCGTCACTGCGGGGAGGCGCTCGGTGTCCGGATTCGCGAGGGACCCGAAGTACTACGGTGACCGGCTCGTGTACGAGCCGCTCGAGAGCAAGTGGTCGCGGTACCACTACGCGCACTGCGGCTGCGGACAGGACTGGCTTACCGCCCACGCCATCCCCGCCGGCTTCACCGTCATACCTCGGGGTAAGACTGGCTACTACGGCCTGGTCGGCCCGGGTCTCACCGAGGGCGTTGATGAGCAGGCCCTCACAGCCAACGCTCTGTGGGAGGCGGTCACGGGGAAGCCTGGCACTCAGACCTGGTACGAGCAGGTCCACGTCACCTGCCGGACGCCGGAGGCCGAAGCCGCGCGCAAGGCTGCCAATGACGAGTACTACGGTCGGATCCGTGAGGAGAGCGCGAAGCGGAAGGCGGCGGCCCAGACGGAGCGGGCCACCGAGAAGCAGTTGAAGTACCTCGCGAGCCTGGCAGAGCAGGCGGGCAAGGAGCGCTTTGACGCCGAGTTCATGAAGGCGGTGAAGGGCACCGATATCAAGCCCCGTGCTCCGCGGGAGCGGACCACGACGGCGTCTAAACGGCTGACCAAGGCAGCTGCACGAAAGCTCATTGCCGGCTTGCTCGAGTCTTGACCGAGGGTCGGGGTTCCTACGATTCCTCGACCATGCCCCTGCACCCAGCCACTGCGCTAGCCTCAGGCTGTACCCAACCGCCGGAGGACCCGATGGCGAACCTGACCTTCAGCGAGGCCGAGCAGCGTGAGCTTCGCGACGCCGCCCGGGCCGAGTTCCCCGGGAACCCGGCGCTCGCGTACGTCCTCGAGAACCTTGCGGCTGAGGGGATCGATCTGGACCGGTGTCGGGACTGGGACGACATTCGGGCCGAGAAGGGCCTGCCCGAGCGCGACGAGGCCTCCGA
The DNA here is from genome assembly GCF_014648895.1 of Streptomyces tanashiensis. Classification (GTDB taxonomy): domain Bacteria; phylum Actinomycetota; class Actinomycetes; order Streptomycetales; family Streptomycetaceae; genus Streptomyces; species Streptomyces tanashiensis. Next base: position 1,215 of record NZ_BMRZ01000033.1, on the reverse strand, counting down.
CGTTGCCTAATCGCACCCGCGGCCGACGCCCCCGCATCGTCTTCATCGAGCCGGCCGAGACGCAGGTCCGCATGCTGTCCACGACCCAGACCGCGGTCCTGGACAGCACGCTGAACGCGATCGCGGCCGACCCGGGCGCCGTGAAGCAGCACGCGACCGCGTCGGCCCTGCGCGACTACGAGCACGACGGGGTCCGCGTGATCTTCTACGCGACCGCACTCGGCAGCATCCTCATCGTCACGTACGTCGAGGTCGGCTGACTGCCAGCGTGTGGTCAACACGTGCGTCATCGTCGCAGGCAGCTTGTAGCTCGTCCTGGTTATCGACAGGCGGATTGAGCTGGAGCGACGCATCGCGGCCGCTACGGTAAGTCCTGGAGGTGAGCCGACTGGTCGTTGGTGCCACTTCCTCATGTGCCCCGCTCCGGTGACCTCGGTGTGGGGCACAGTGCGTGTACGGGGTGCCGCTTCGTTCTACGGGGCGGCGGGGCTGCTGGGGTCATCGGTGACGTCGTCGCATGCGGGGTCGCGGTGTGGGGCGATCTGGTGGTCGATGGCGCGGGTCCAGCGGCTGATGACCGTGGTGAGGTCGGTGTCGGCTGCGGTGGCGAACCAGACCCAGCCGTCGCCGTACGTGGGGTCGGGGACGGTTCCGACGATGTAGCGGTGGCCGGGCTCGAGCGGCATGTAGGTGGGCTTCGTCTTCGCGTATCGGCCGTCGGCCTGCTGTAGGACCGACTGCCCGATCGTCAGCGTCCTGGGCGGGGAGCCTTTGAGCGGCTGGACGACTGTGACCTTCGACAGCAGCGCTCCGCCGGGGGCCTCGTCCTCCTCGCGGTACTCCACGGTCTTGTCGACGGTGATCAGGGCGATCGTGCGGGCGTAGCCTGCCTTGTCCTCGTCGGTGTCGGTCGCGGGCAGGCACATGACGTGCGCGGCGGCAGGCGGCGTGCTGTCGGCGGAGGTGTCGAGGGTGGTGTACCAGGCGGCGCCGGCGGTGGTGAGGACCGTGGCGGCGGCCAGGACGGTCAGGGTGGTCCGCTGGTGCTTCACGCTCAGCCCCACATCTTCTTGTAGTTGGCCTTGTCGACGTCGGTCGGGCCGGTGACCGGCGGGTTGGCGACGTTCTTCCACATGAGGGAGAAGATGTTGTCGGTCTTGTGGCAGAACCCGAGTGCGTGTCCGAGTTCGTGTGCGGCGACGGACTGCTGGAAGC
>NZ_BMRZ01000032.1 GCF_014648895.1 Streptomyces tanashiensis | reverse complement strand
CATGGAGTCATCAGCAGCGGGGTTCCCTTGCGGCAGGTGAGTGGAACGGTAGAAGGACCTGCCCCGCGATGGACGCGGGACCGGTCAGGTATCACCCCGAGCGGCGCGCGGAAGCATCAACGGCGCGTCCCGGGGATCTCACGCAGCAGGAGTCAGCGCAGGCGCAGGGTCACTTCGGCAACGTTCTGCTCGTCGAAGGTGACACTGAACGTCTCCCGCGTACCGAATCCACAGGCCTCGAACTCCCGGGTCCGGCCCGCGGCCGGACGGATACGGACAACGGCGCATTTCCCATCCACGCTGGTGTCGTCGACCCACCCGTAGACCTTCACGTCGCCCATGTCGCAGGCGAGCGTCCAGTGGGCCTTGGCGCCGTTGATCCTGGGGGAGCGGCTGGAGGGGCAGCGGTCGGCACTGGCGGTCGCGCCGGTGGCGACGACGAGACCGGCGGCGAGGACGCAGCTGAAGGCGGCGGCTGCCAGGGCCTGGGGGAGCTTGGGCATGGGTCTCTCCTTGCTGAGGCTGTGGTGCGAGGGGCGCGGGAACGCTGGGGACAGGTCAGAGGGCGGTCGTGTAGTGGACGACGCTGGCCTCGCACGGGCCTTGGGCGTACGCCTTGAGTGCCTCGGCCTCGCCCTGGTCGGCCGACAGGCCCCAGCGGAGCTTCGTGGCGACCCACTCCGAGACGTACCGGCAGTGTGCGTCCGGCAGCGGCGGCATCCACTCTCGCGGGTCCTGATCGGCCTTGGACCGGTTCGTGCGCGCGGTGACCGCGACGAGCGACGCCGCGGCGCCCTGGTCGTTCGCGTACGCCTCCCGCCGGGCGGGCGTCCACGCGCTGGCGCCAGCTGGCGGGGAGCGTCATTCGAACTGTGCAGTATTCCTGCCCGCCTCGGTGGGTTCCGAGCAAGCGTCGCTACTGGTGTGGCTGTGCCCCGGCCAGAATTGCCCTGATGGCGCTGCGGTCTGCTGGAAGGCCGATGTCGTCGAACCACGAGGTGATGAGCTGGGTGTATCGCCAGCACACGTCGCGGTCGGCGAGAGCGTCCAGGTAACGGTGCTGGGCTGGAGTCAGCTTGGCACCCTGCTCATAGCCGGAAGGGAACGCCGCAGCAAGCAGCGGTCCCCAGTCCTCGGCGATGGTGAGGTTGCTGCAGAACGGCACGGAAGCCATGGCGGAGGGCAGGAGTTCCTCGAAGTCACTGACGCGGTCGATGGCCGTAAGCAGAAGGGCGTGCCGTAGGCGGCCTTCGATGCGAGGCAGCGGGTCTCCGGCCCAAGGGTCGGCGGCGGTGGGTTCGCGGAACCAGGAATCGATCGCTGCGGGGTCGAGCAGGGCGCGGAGGATCGTCCGCGTTGCCGTGGTGCTGCTGGCGCATCCCGGGGACAGAGCGGCGCAGGCACGGACGGCAGGGTCGGGATCGGCGAGCCAGCCGGTGGTGTCCTCACCCCAGGCCCCGATGGTCAAGATGGCGGCGGCGCGTTCACGCCGGTCGGCGCTCTCGGCGAGGAGCCGCCGGAGGATCTGGGTGGTGCCTGAGATCCGATCAGCCAAGTCGGGAGATTGGAGGAGCGCGGCGGTGGCGCTCAGGGCGGCCTCTCGAACGGTGGGGTCAGGGTCCAAGAGGTGCGGGGAAACTGCGTCGTAGATCACGCCGCGGACAGCGCGCACCGCATCGGTGACACCCGGATCGTTGCCATCCTCCTCATCGGTCGTCTCGCCGTAGGCTGCCGAATCCGCGATCTGGCCCAACCATTCCAACAAAGCCGCGCGCAGTGGGCGAGGGCGGTCATCCCAGGTGGAGTAGTCCTCGTGACGGGCCAAAGTGCGGGGATCATTCAACACCGCGGCGACGAACAACGCGGCAGGCGCCGTCGCGCTGTACAAGGACTCCTGGTGCAGGACGGACATGTCCAGCAGTCCCAGCGCCCCCGCTTGAACCTCCGAGTACTCGTCCAGGAGCTGGAGCAGGCGTATCGGTGTGTCCTGCGCGGCTCCGTAGGCATGCTCCAGCGCAGCCCAGTCGGTGCCTTCGATCACGGAACGCGGATCAGGCAGCCGGCCGCCCACGGCCTGAGTGGAGATCGGGTACTCATCCTGGCTCGTCACACGGAAAGCATCGCCCCTGCCACTGACAACCTCACAGTCGGACTCCAGCAGGTTCGGAGAAGCTGCCCGACGCATTGTCGGGCGCACGGGGATCAGCTGTAGGCCTGCGACGTGCGGGCTTCCAGATAGGCAGTCCAGTCGGAGGCAGCGCGGCGGCGCCACTGGACGGCCGTGATCGGGTGGAGGCCGAGCATCGGGCCGAGGACAGCGGGCGGCAGGTCGCAGGCGAGGGCCACCAGGGCGGTGGTCCGGGCGGGCCTGTTGGGGATGTGATGGGCTGCCAGGCGTCGGCTGAGGGCGGTGGCGGAGATGTGGGCGCCGGGCAGGTGGCCGGGGAACAGCCAGCCCGCGTTGGTGTTTGCGGCCCAGCCCTGCGGAGCGGGGCGGTCGGCGAGGGTGGTCAAGAGGCCGGCCAGGGTGGTGGGCAGCGGAATCGGGGTTCGGCCCAGGGTGAGGAGCGTCGTCCCGTCTCCGGTGGTCAGGGCGGCGGTGGGCAGTGCTGCGATCCGGGTGAGGTGTTGGCCGAACAGCAGGAGGATCGCGCCGGCGGCTCGGACGTCGAGGTCGAGGCGGGTGTCGGTGAGGCACTGGCGGAGGAGGTCCCAGTGGGAGTCCTCGTCCAGGCCGACCGGGTCGACCTTCGGGCGGTGCGGCACGAGGAGGTCGCGGGCGTGGTGGCGGCGGTGGGCCCAGACGACGAAGTCGCGGACCTCGTAGCGGGTTCCTGGGTTGGCCGCGAGCCAGGCGTCGAGGCGGCCTTGGTCGAGTGTGGCGATGGTCCGGCCGTGGCTGGCGGTCGTGGTGAGGAGTTCGGTGGCGAGGTTGATGCGGGTGTAGGCCCAGCGGATCCGGTGCTTGACCCCGCCGGCCCGGTCGGCCTGGTGGCGTTTGGCGCGGGGCAGCAGGGACCAGTGGACGTAGGCGCGGAGCAGGGCGCTGTGCTCAGGGTGGCGGGCGACGGTCCGTTCCAGGTGCCGGACGATCCGCACCGCGAGTTCGTCGCGGGGATCCAGGACCTGGTAGGCGGTCAGCAGGCTGCGGAGGTACTCGGCGGTCATCGCCGTGGATCGGCTGTCGATCGTGGTATCGAGGTCGGTGTGGGAGAGCGGGCGGCCGGTGGCCATGAGGTCGCGCAGGAGGCGGGCGGAGCGCGAGCCACGCAGCCAGTTCAGGACCGTTCCCGCGTCCGGGGCCTGGGCCAGCGCCGCCCGCATCGCCGCGAGCGGCCCGGTGCCCGCCGCTTGGGTTACGTCGGTGAACAGCTCTTCCAGGTGGTCGGCGACGGCGCAGCGGTCGCAGAGTCGGCCGACCTTGTAGGAGCGCGGTCCGGTGCAGCGTTCGCAGGCGTAGGGGTCGAGAACGCCGGCGCAGGGCCCGCAGACCCGGTGCTGGTCGACGCGGCCGATGAGCACCCGGGTCCGCTCGCACACCGGGCAGGGCATGGGGTGGCTGCGGGCGGTCCGGTAGCAGGGGGTGCAGACTGGGCCGAGCGGCCATCGTGCGGTCACGGGTGCGGTGGTGTGGCAGAGCGCGCATGGGGTCGTCGGCCTGGGGCGGCAGTTCGAGCAGGGGTCCAGTTCGGCCGGTTTGCCGCAGGCCGAGCAGGTGCGGGTCGCCGCGGTCTGCCGGCGGCGGCAGGCCGCGCAGGTGTTCCGGCTCGGTCGCGGTCCGATGGTTCCGCAGACCGAGCGCGAACGGCACGGCGATTGAACCGAGCCCACCAACCTCGGCCTGGTGATCGTTTGTCAGACAGGCCCTAGGGTGACTGCATGATTCCTGATTTTGTGTCAGATCTGCGAAATGCGGTCGGTCCGGATTGTCTGTTGTGGCTGCCGGGGGTCGTCGCGGTGGTCCGGGACGAGTACGGGCGGGTCCTCTTGCAGCGTCGGTCGTCCGCCGGGTTGTGGACGCCGCTGAGCGGGATCGTGGAGCCGGGCGAGGACCCGGCGGCCGCCGTGGCGCGGGAGGCCGAGGAGGAGACCGGAGTGCGGGTGGTGGTGGAGAGGCTCGCCGCCGTCACGCACTCCCCGCCGGTCAGGCACAGCAACGGCGACCGCGCCCAGTACCTGGAGATCGTGTTCGCCTGCCGTCCGGCAGACCCGGGTCAGGTGCCCCGGGTCTGCGATGACGAGTCGGTCGAGGTCGGCTGGCACCGGCTCGACGCGCTGCCGCCGATGAGTGAGCGGATGCGGGAGCTCATCGCGCTGGTGGAGAAGGGCGAGGAGCGGGCCTGGTTCGCGCCGGCACCGTGAGTACGGACCGGGGTCAGTCCGTCGGCCGGGGGTGTGTCGGTCAGGCGGGGACGGCCCCGGTGCGTACGGCGAACTCGCGCAGTCCGGGCAGACGCGTGGGGCCGTAGAGCAGGTTCGAGGTCAGGGCCCGCAGTGCCGGACGGCGGACTTCCTGCGCGGCTTCCTGCTCGACGTGGCGCAGAGCGGCGAACGACTGGGTGCTGTCGCCGAGCGCGTGCCACATGCGGGCCGTGTCGGTCCAGGCTCGTGCCCGGCGTTCGGCGGTCGGCATGAGGCCGACGTTCAGGTCCCGCGCGACGCTCACGGCCTCGTCGGGGGTGCCGAGCGCGTTGTGGACGCTGATGCGATATCCGTCGACCTGCGCGCGTGTGGCCTCCACTGTGAACAGCCCGCCCGGGGCGTCGGGGCGGCGCTCGACGTCCTCCTCGGCCTCGTCCAGCAGGGCGAGCGCCGTGGTGCGGTCCCGACCCGCTGCGGCCGAGTACGCGGCGGTGAGCAGCAGGCTGGTGCGGACGGCGCCGGTGCGGGCTTCGGCGGGGTCGAGACCGCCTGCTTCGTGGGTGAGGAGGCGGACGGCTGCGGCCGAGCGGCCGGAGCGACGCATGGTGATGGCCAGGACGCGGGAGGCCTCGCCGATGGGGACCGGCATGCCGCTGGCCCGTGCGGCGGCCAGTGCACGGTCGGCGGCGACCCACGCGGCGTCGGAGTGATCCTTCGCCGCGAGTTCGGCGGCCAGGACGTAGGCGCGGGCGAGGATCGCGGAGGCCTGCTGCCGGGCCCGGCCGGTGGCTGTGTCCCTGGTCGCCTCGGCGGCGGAGAGCAGGCCGGGCAGAGCGGCACCGAGCCGGGTGTAGCGGGCGGCGGTGAACGCCTCGCGGGCGGCGGCCGTCCGGGTCGCCAGGGTCTGGAGCGGCGCGGGCTCACCGCTCGGCAGATGGAACAGCATGTCTTCCAGGCGGGCGGCCGGCACCGCGGCGGCTGTGTCTGTGCCGACGACGGCCGCTGTCCCGGCGGCCAGAGCCCCGGTCAGCACAGTCCTGCGACGCATCGCGTCCTCCTCGTCCGGCACCGGTACGTCCGCCACGGTATCGATCACCGGGCCTACGGGGACAGGGAACCCGCTCACCCGCTCCGGGGGGATCCCCAGCGCGTGGGCCAGGCGCAGGCGCGTTTCAAGGTCTACGCGCATCCGCCCGCGCTCGATCCGCGAGATCGCCGAGGCCGAGTAACCGACGATCCGGCCGACCTGAAACTGAGTCAGCCGCCGCTCACAGCGGGCAACGCGGAACACCGTGCCTAAGTCCGTGCTCGGGCCCATGGGTACCTCCAGTGCACCGACGGGACACACGACAGTAATCCCCCTTCCCGCAGGCCGACAGGGGCGTGCGGGAGCACATCGTGTGCCGCTCCCGCACACCGTGTGCGAGCACGCCCCGGGCGCTGCCGAACGGGCCTGCCACGGCGCGAGGGTGACGGCAGCAGACGGACGGCAGACCCAGCCGCCTCGCTGCTCGCACCTGCGCGGAGGCACCCATGAACGTCCTGATCACCGGCGGCGCCGGCTTCATCGGCTCGGCCCTCGCCGACGCCCTCGACACCGCCGGGCACACGGTCATCCCGCTGGACAACCTGTCCGTCAGCTCCCGGCGCCCGAGCCCGAAGGGCCTGGTCGTCCGCGACGTCCGGACCCTGACGGCCCGGGACCTGGACGGCGTCGACACGGTCGTCCACCTGGCCGCCCTGAAGTCCGTCCCCGACAGCTTCGAGACCGGCAACGTCGAGCACAACGTCGCCGCCGACCGCCACCTCCTGACCACCTTCGTCGGCTCGACCGCCCGCCGCCTGATCATGGCCTCCTCCTGCGAGGTCTACGGCGAACAGACCGGCCCGCTCGCGGAGAACGCGCCGTACGCGCCCCGCTCCCCGTACGCGGTGGGCAAGGTCGCCACCGAGCAGCTCGCCGACATCTACCGGCCGCTCCTGGACGACGGCTGCCAGCTCGGCATCGTCCGGTTCTTCAACCTCTTCGGCCCGATGGAAGGGCCGGACGCCGTTGTGCCCGCGTTCCTCTCCGCCGTCACCGAGGACCGCCCGCTCACGATCGAGGGCGACGGCACCCAGGCCCGCGATCTGACGTACATCGACGACGCGGTCACCATGCTCACCCGCGTGCTGGACCGGCCCGAACTGCTGCCCGTCGTCAACCTCGGCTCCGGCCGGGCCGTTCCCGTCCGCGACATCGCCCACGCGGTCATTCATGCCGCCGGCCGCGGCACGATCACCCACACCGCCCCGCGCATCAACGAGATCAGCTCGTTCACCGCAGACCTGTCCCGGTTCACCCGCACCTACGGGACCCTCGACCGCACACCCCTGGACGACGCCCTCGCCCACAGCCTGGAGAGCTTCAGGCACCCCCTGGCGACGACGGCCACCCGCCGCTAGACCCGCCGCCGGCACGGCCCCAGCGGCCCCGCGTGCCGAGACCGTGCCCTTCCCCCAAGAGCCGTGTGCCAACACGCCTGCACCAGCCGAGAAGGTCCCCGGCCGGGGACCTTCTCCTTCGTCAGGAGTCAGACATGGAAACCACGAACGACCCCCGGCCCGCCACCGACGTCCAGGCCGTCCGCGTCACCGGAGGCCACCGGCTCCACGGCGCAGCCGCAGTCCAGGGCTCGAAGAACATCGCCCTCCACCTGTACGCCGCCGCCCAGCTCGCCGACGAGCCACTCACCCTGACCGGCATCCCGCGCATCCTGGACACCCGGGTCTGCGCGGAGATCCTCACCCTCACCGGCACCCCGACCACGATCACCGGCGACTGCATCGAGACCACCCCGGCCGCCGTCTGGCACCCCGTCATCCCCGACCAGCTCGGCAGCCGCATCCGCACCACCGCCGTCATGGCCGCCGGTCTCCTGGCCCGGGCCGGACAGGTCCGCTTCCCCCTGCCGGGCGGTGACGCCTTCTGCCACCGCCTCATCGACCGCCACCTCGCCGCCATGCACGCCGCCGGCGCCACCCTCGACGTCACCGACACCCACGTCGACGCCCGCCTGCACGGCCGGGCCCCGTCCCCGTTCACCACCGACGCCATGACCCAGAAATGGGGCCCCAGCCTGGGAGCCACCGTCACCGCGATGCTGCTCGCCGCCCGAGCGCCAGGCACCTCCAAGATCCTCAACCCGAACCGGGAGCCCGAAGTCCTGGAGTCCGCCTCGTTCCTCGCGTCCGGCGGGGTCGGCATCACCTGGGAGGGCACCAGCGCCCTCCACATCACCGGCACCGACCGCGTCACCGGCGGCGTCTTCCCCGTCCCGCCCGACCGCCTGGAGGCCACCACGCTCGCCATGGCCGCCGCCATCACCGGCGGAGCCGTCCACCTCACCAACGTCCCCGCGACCACATTCCCCACGGCCCTCACGGCCCTGCTCGGCGACGCCGGAATCGAGCTCGTCCCGGCCGACGGCGGCACGCTCGCCCGCTGCCCCGCCGGACCCCGGCCCGTGGACACGGCCACCACCTCCGCCACCTGCACCGACGTCCAGCCCCAGCTGACCGCCCTCCTCACCCAGGCACCCGGCACTTCCCGCATCGAGGAGCGGATCTACACCTCACGCGCCACCCACGTCAGCCCGCTCCGCAGCCTCGGCGCCGCCGTCCGGGCCGACGGACCCACCATCACCGTCCACGGCCCTTCGGCCCTCACCGCTGCAGAGGTGACCGGTCACGACATCCGGGCCGCCGCCGCCCTCGTCATCGCCGCCCTCGCGGCCGAAGGCACCACCACCATCCACGGCACCTACCACCTCCACCGCGGCTACAGCCACCTCCTGCCCAAGCTCACGGTCCTGGGCGCCCACCTGACCCTCCCGCAGGCGTCCAGCCCCGCGCGCCATGCCGGAGCTCGCGGCGTCAACCAGCACGAGCCCCCAGTGATCGTTTGCGGTGAACCTGCCTACCCCCACGAGTGACCTCCCCGGGATCCGCGACACCCGCACCCACCCGAGCCGCTACCCCTACGGAACGTGATCACCTACCGGACCCGGGCCGCCGCAGCGGCCACGCTCGCCCTGGCCTCCCTCGCCGTCACCGCACCCGCACACGCCAGCGGCGAAGCACCCGTCGACCTCCTGACGCTCCCCGCCGCCGTCGCGGGAGGAGACCCAGAACACCGGCCTCGGGACTGGTGAGCTCGCATGTTGAGGTGTCGCGTATTCCAGCTCAGAGCGCCCCGATCGGTCACTTTGGGTCATGCGGGCGGTGTCCAGGGTCCGGCCCGGAGTGAGTATGTTCGTCCGATGGCGCGTTCGAAGCGCTTCGGGAGGGGAGAGTGCCGGTGGACGTCGTCGCGATTATGGAAGCACTGGCTGAACAGGGCGTAACGGTGCTGTTCAAGGCCGACGCTGAGCGGATGGCAGAGAGAGGCAAGCCTTGGACCTTCGTCGCCAGTGGAGCGCCGTTGCGCGAGGACGTCCTTGTGCGAACCGATGCCGCGTCTGTGGAGCAATGCCTCGCAGTGTGCTTGCCCCGCCTGCGTGAGCTGGGCTTTTCGTTCCCTGTGTGAGAGAGCAGGTGTGACCGAACCGCCGCCCTGGATGTCAGTGCCGGCTGCTTGCATGAGCCCATGGACACCGTGCACACGACCGCCGCCCTCCTCCCGGACCCCGCCGAGCTCCGCGCGTACCTGCGTGCGCTGGCCGTGCTGGACCAGGCGATCTGCCGCGACCCGCGGTTCTCCCGCTACTCCTTCTCCACCACCTGGGGGCCTGGGACGGAGGTGGCCCTGATGGACAACGGCTCGGGTGACGACTTCTCCGTCCTCTTCACCCCGGCCGGTGTGCTCGTCCGCGGCTTCGACCACGAGTCGGAGATGAGCCCGTACGCCACGGACGACGAACAGGTCTGGCCCGGTGTCATCGACGAGGTGCCCGCCGCGCTGCGCCCGCTCCTGGACGACCCGGCCTTCGTCGACGAGGGCCTCGGCGCCCCGCGGGTCACCGCCTGCCTGTGGTGGGAGACCGGCGGCAGCGCCTGGCGCACCGGCTCGGGCATCGAGTTCCCCTCGGGCAGCCCGGACCCGGACGGCTCCGGGCGCCTCTTCCGCCTCCTCACCGACCGCTCCCCCGAGGCCGTCCAGGCGCACTTCGAGGAGGACTACGGGCGGCCCGTCCCCCTCGACACCGTCCGCCACGTCCTCGCGGGCCACCCCCTGGCACCCGAAGCAGCCCGCGGCCTCAACCCGGCCGCCCTCTCCGACGAGGCCCTGCTCCGCCGGATCGCCGCCGACCCCGAGGTTGAGGCGTACCTAGCCTGCGACGGTGAGTTCGACCTCATGCGGACCGACCCCATCGAGTCGATCGCCCTGCCGGCCGGCCTCCCGGTGGAGCCCGTGGCCGGCTGCAACGCTGGAGGCACCCACTACCTCTGCGGCCCGGCCGGCTCCGACCGCGTCCGCCCCGTCCTCTACACCGATTCCGAGGGCCAGGCTTCCCTCATCGCGGAGTCCCTCGCCGAGGCCCTGACCCTGGCCATCGTCCTCCCCTCCTGGCACGACGCCCTCGCCGGCTTCCGTCCCCCCGCGCTCAACGCCGACTACCTTGAGGACAACCCGGACCACCCCGAGGTCCGCGACCGCCTCCTCGCCGCCCTCCGCCTCCCCCCAGCCACCGAGCCCGAGGTCCTGGCCCGCCTCCTCACCACGGCCGCCCGCACCGTCCCGGACGGCTTCCTCCCTTCGGTCGAGGGCGAGGAGGACGCGGCCTTCGAACCGATGCTCCGTCTGCCGGCCGAGTAGGACAGCCCCGCCGCGCGCCGCCTTCCGGACCCGACGCACCGCTACGACGAAGCCATGACCGCACTGCCCGACTGGATGCGCCCGCCCCGCGCGGAGGGCTGTTCGCGGAGGACGTGGACCACCTCCCCGAGGTTCGGCCCGGTGATGGGAATCCCTGAAATCGGCCAGGGCTGCTCGTTTCACGTGCTCCGTTTCTCAACTGAGTGAGGAATGGGAACGAGCGCCTCACAGGTGGCCAGCAGGGGCCGCCCGTTTGTTCAGCGTGTGTGTCGCGCCGAGCAGCCGTGGCCGCCTTTCACGTTTCTGAGCACTCCTCCGCTCGCCGCGCGGTGCTGCGGGGCTTCAGGTGGTGCGGTGCGCTCCGACGAAGGACTGCAGGGCTTCCTGCGTATGCGGAAGGCCAAGTTCCCGCAGCCGGTCGGCGGACGAGCGGATGAGCCAGGGGTGCCGGTGGCCGGCGAGATCGCCCAGCAGCTGCTGCTGCGCCGCTGTCAGGTCGGCGTAGCGGGGCGCGGGGTGCGGCTGCGGAGCGGGGAAGAGCTCCTCGATCGCCCTGCGGGTGCGGGACCCGTAGTAGTCCCAGACGATGCGGGGCAGGCACGCGTCGAGCGCCTCGCGCACGGCGGCCGGGTCCGAGCCGGACGGCAGGGCGTGCAGGGTGCGCTCGATGTGGCCGTGAAGGTCGCCCTCGCAGTAGTCGGTCACACGATCGAAAGGGCTGCGGGCAGCTGCGGTGAGTTCCGTTAGAGCCCTGCCGAGCAGTCCGGGGCCGACAGGGGCTCCGTCGAGGCCAGCGAGACGGATGAGGGCGGTGGCCGCGGCCCACCGCATCAGCGGGTCTGCGGCATCCAAGTACGGGGTGATGTCCTCGGCCATGGAAGGAAGGCCGACGAGGCCGGCGGCGAGCAGCGCGGTGGCTGCGGTGACCGGGTCCTTCTCGCGTGCGACAAGGGCGAGGAGGCGTGGCAGGGAGGTGGCGGAGAATTCGGGGAACCAGGCCAGGAGGTAGGCGATCCGGGTCCGCAGACAGGCGTCGGCATCATCGAGCAGGACAAGAAGGCCGGGGAGTTCGGCGAGGACCGCGTCGTATGACTGAAGCGCCGACCACCGGGAGTCGGGCGAGTTGCCGGCCGCCACCCAGTCCCGTATCTCCTGCAGCTGTGCGCGCTTGTCGGCATCCGTCGCGGCGGCCAGCTGCTCCTCGTACCACGGCAGGAACTCTTCCGGCCCGACCTCCGCCGCGGCCGCACGCCATCCGGCCACGTTGATACCGGTGGTCACGTCGTACTCGTCGTGCCAGTCCACGGCCAGGCGGGTGAGCAGCCGCATCGTGTCCTCACGGGCGGCCGCGGGCCCCGCGACGGTGATCCTCGCGAGGAACGGCACGGCGAAGGGAGAGGCCGAGTACCGGCTGCCCTGATGAAAAATGCTGCTGAACAGGCTGCTGAACGCCTGTTCCCGCGCCTCGTCGTCGCTCCCGCAGAGGGTGCGTATGTGCCCTGGAACGTCATGCGCCGACCTGTAGGCGTGCGACAGGCCGGCCCAGTCCACATCGTCCAGCCCCGCCAGCAGCTTCTCGTGTTCGTCGATCATCGAAGAAGGATGGCAGCAGGCGCTGACACAGCCTCCGCGGCCCAGCAGCAGCTGGTCCCGCCCAAGCGGCACTGGTTCGCAGCGTGCTGCAGGTGGGGAATCGCGGCGAGCAGGTCTGTGGAACCTCCGAGCAGCCGGTTGGGAAATCCATGGAGCCTCATCACCGGCGCATGCCGGATCTTCGGCAGGAGACTTTGGGGTGATCGACCTCAAGGACGTGGAGGGATAGGTCGTCACCGGGCAGAGCCGGTCCCGCGCACGTGCGAAGGGACACGGGACCGGCTGGGGACGCCCGTCCTGTCGGGGTCATGGCGACCGTACGCCGCACCTCGAACGGCACGCTCGTTCTGATCCGCCGTCAGTGACGCGCTCGCTTAGCGTCGAGACCGTCAGTCCGGCCTCACCGAAGGCTGGATTATCCGAGACCGAGTTCCCGGTCGGTCTCGGCGTCCATCGCTGCCACGGCCTCATCCCGGCGCCGGTCCACGAGGTCCGCGAAACGGGCGACAGCCGTCCGCTCAGCCGGGGTGAGGTCGTCCATGGTCGTCTCGATGCCCTCCCGGACGCGCTCAGCCACTGCCCGCGCGGTGATCGCCTCGACCTCGGCCTGTCCCACCGTATGGAGGTAGCCGAGTTCGACCAGACGCCGGACCGAAGCCCGGGTCTCCTCCGGCCGCATCCGCAGTTCGGCGATCAGCCAGTCGAGGTCCCCGTAGGGGGCGCAGATGTCCGTCAGCCACCGGCAGCGCATGTAGACCCCCACGTCGGCCGAGGACAGACGGGAGTCGGTCACCAGCTCGTGGGTCACGGCGAGGAGGTACGGCTCTCCGTGATCGCTGTGCACTTTCAGAGAATGCGCGGAGACCGGCCCCCGCTCGCAGCCCGAGACGCGGCACAGCTCATGGACCAGAGTCCCGGCCGCAGGCGCCTTGCGCCCGCTGCGCGACCGGATGAGCCGGCACTGCGAGATCCGGACCAGAACGCACCTGACGATCCAGGGTCTCGGGTCTACCAACGGCATCACGCTGGACACACAACACGATGCCCGCAGTACGCTCCGCGAACGCGCAGAAGGAGCCCTGCGTCCCCAACGGGTTTCCTAGGCCACGATGTTGGGAGGGCTCCCTGCGCGGTGTTCCATCACGCCTACACATGAAGGGAACTCCGTATGGAGGAGAGTAACCCGAACCGCAGGTGGAGGCACCTGGCCCGCTGGGACTGGCCACGCGCGGAGAGCGCAAGCCACCTGCGGAAGTGGTTCAACGAACAAGGAAGGAGCGTCTCGGGTGAGTTCTTCCGAGGCATGGCATACCAGTTCGGCAGCGGCACAGTGACCCTGATCATCCTGTGGTGGGAGGCCCGCCACTGACGATACTCCGACGGCGGGCCCACCACTTGGCGGGCCCGCTTGACGTTGCACCTCAGCGCTGGAGCCGCCCCCGCAGCCACATACGGTCACCGGCTGGCTGAATATGAGAGCCCGCCAGCACCGAGGCCGGAGTATGAATGGTTTGTCTAGCCAGGCGGGCCCGCTCGCCGCCGCACTGCAGGTCGTACTGGAGGAGACCGCCGAGAATGTGGCCACCTCCACCGGGGAGATCACCGCGCCGAAGGTGGCCACGCTGGCGGCGATGTGGGAGGCGATCGAGGCGGTGGTGCCCTGGAGGTGCAGCGTCCGGCTGGCCTTCACGCTTGCTGCGAGTAGCGGAGGCATCGCCCAGCACCTGATGGGGAACCAGCCTGGCTGATGCCCGGGTCCTAACCGCTGAGGGACCACGGGATAGGGAACAGCCAGGGGGTAGGGATGGCGGACTGGTTGAGTGCGGTCGTAGCCGCGGTGTCGGCGGCGATTGCCGTGTACGCGGCCTATTGGGCCCGACGCTCAGCACGCGGAACCTTCACCCATACTGCCCACGAGTTGGCGCGCACCCTGCACGCCGACCTCACCACCGGGACCACGGCCGAAGCCAGGGACGTACTGGAGCACTTCCGCAGCGGCACCCGTTACCGAGAGACAGGACCGAACAACCCGCCACCCATCGCAGAGACGCACGAGATACTCCAGGCGTATTTCGCTCTGCTCTGGTGCTTCGAGCGCATCCTCATCGGCCGACGCTCCCTCACCAAACAGCAGAACTGGAACGACACTGCCTCCGCCGTGATTTTCCTCGACGAACTGCTGGCCTGGCACCTGAAGAGCTGGGCCGAGCGTTGGCCAACCATCCGAGCGGCCCTCAAAACATCAGACCGGGTTCCTGATCTGCGGGATCACGACTCCCTGAGCAGCTTCTGCGCCCTCGTCGACGAAGTCACCGGCCCCAACGAGCACACCGCGCTCCTGCGTGCCCTGATGCGGCAAGAGAGCGGGACCTGACGCTTTGCCCCTGTGGCCCCGCGTGGACGTGCGCGGGGCCACCGTCATGTCCGGCCCCGTTCGGCAGTGGCGACCCTTCATCGTGGTGCGGGCCGGGCCCGCGCACGTGTGGGGACGCGGGCCCGGCTGTTGCGCCCGTCCTGTCGGAGTCCGTGATGACCGTACGGTGGCGCAGGGGCGGGCGCAGGTTCTGATCCGGCGGGTGGATCCGGTCAGCTGGGTTCCTGGCTTGCGCAGGATCGTCACGAGTTCGTGGAGCATGGCTCGGACGCGGGTGGGGCCGGGGACGTCGTCCATCGTGTGGATGGGCACGCTTGGGCCGATGGGGCGGTGGAGTGCGTCGTCGGCGACCTTCTTGAAGGCGTCGAGGTACTCGGCGTGTGCCCTGTCGGTGCGCTGCATGCTGAAGGTGTAGGCCCTGTACTCCCGAAGCTGCCGCGAAGTGACAAGTAGCTCTCTGTAGCCGATCTGACGGCCGGCTGTCCCGGCTTCCGGCGTTCTGGTCCTGCCTCTGTAGTGCTCGCATTCAACTTGGTCGCGTTGTGGTGATCGAGGAGAGGGGTGAGGCGTTGCGTCGGGAGTGGGAACCAGAGGATGGCGGATTCCAGTGATCGTCGCAACACGTGATCGCTGGAATCTACCGCGGTGGTGTCGGTGAGCACGATCAACAGGAATGAGGCGTCTGCGGCCGTCAGGCCGTAGGCGCCTCGCCTTACGTCAGTCGGTACTTCACCGGCGCCGGAAGTGACCGGCCTTCTGGCACCCGGCCGCCACGCCCGGTGTTGCCCCTCGTCGACCCGCTGTCTCAGTATGTCCCGCAGGCCTGATCGGCTACCGTCGGCTGGCTTCCGCGCCAGGACCTGAGCTGAACAAGCCCAGTAGCTCGCCGCCCAGCAGCCGCTGCCGGGTTCCCTCTGGGCAATGCCTGGATCATGATTGAGGCGAAAACTCGGGGAACTGGGAGACGCCCAGGTCACCTGTCTGAAGAGAGGGTCTCAGTGACTACTCGGCCACGGGGATTCGTCTGGTTGTCGCTTGCTGCAGGGGGATTTGTCATTGCGGCGCTGACGGGTTTCCTCGTGGACCTGGCCGAGGGCCATAGCGGTCCGCCACTCACGGTCAGTGACGTGGAGGGGGTCTGGTCGGCCTCGGATGGTGGGCGTCTGACGGTCCGGGCGGACGGTTCCGCAGTGCTGAAGCAGGTGCCGGAGCCCGGGGCGGGCTGCGGGCAGGCTGACAGCAGCTTTCACACGGGTCCGGCGACCTGGGTGTTCGACACCTTCCCCGACGAGTCGCCGGGAATCAGGCTCGACTACCTCGGCGCCGCCACCGGGCAGACGTGCAGCGTCTACCTCTCCATTTCGATCTCTGACGAGTACGGCACCAAGGGTTTCCTCCCCCACAACGCCGACCCGTGGTACGTGCGCGGCACCTCGAATCCGGAGCACGGGCCGCCCCGCAGTACGACACCCCAACGCGACTGAGCCGGCCCCTCCGTCAGCCTTCGGTCCGCCCTCACATGGTGCCCCAGTGCGGCCGTCGTCGGCGTCCTGATGGCACGGTCACCCTCGGTACTCAGCTTCCGGGATGAGCAACTCACCCATGCGCTCAGCCGGCGTCTTCCACCCAAGTGTTTTGCGCGGCCGGCTGTTGAGCTCCGCGGCGACGGTGTCGAGTCCGTCGCGGGTGTAGCGGGCGAGGTCGGCGCCCTTGGGGAAGTACTGCCGAAGCAGGCCGTTGGTGTTCTCGTTGGAGCCGCGCTGCCAGGGACTGGCGGGATGGCAGAAGAAGACGGGCATGTCGGTGGCGGTGCTGAACTGCTTGTGCAGGGCCATCTCGGAACCCTGGTCCCAGGTGAGAGAACGTCTGAGCTGGGCAGGTAGCGTCGAGACGGTCTGGATGAGAGCGTCGCGGCCCCGGGCGGGTTGATAGCCGTCGGGCAGGTGGACCAGGGCGACAAATCGGCTGGAGCGCTCGACGAGCGTGCCGATCGCGGACTTGTGGGCCTTGCCGATGATGAGGTCGCCCTCCCAGTGCCCGGGGATCGCCCTGTCGGCGGCCTCAGCCGGCCGCTTGCTGATCATCACCATGTCGTTCGACATGCGTGGCTGGCGCCGGTAGGACTGCCGGTGCGGTCGGCGCATGGCACGGCCCGTGCGCAGGGCTTTGGTCAGCTCGCGGCGGAGTTCTCCGCGGCCTCGGGCATAGAGCGTCTGGTAGACGGTCTCGTGGGTCACGTGCATCTCCGGCCGGTCAGGGAAGCGTGCCCGTAGAACCTGGCAGATCTGCTCGGGACTCCAGCGCCGTTCGAGGTGGTGCTGGATGAAGTCGCGCAGCTCGGGGTTCTGGCCGATCTTTCCGGGCTTCGGGCGTGGACGGCGGGCGTCAGCGCGGGACTGGGCGGCGTGCGGCCGGTAGACCCAGCCCTTGCCCCGCCACAACGAACCGTTGCGCCGTATCTCCCGGCTGATGGTGGAGGGGCTGCGTCCCAGTTCGGCGGCGATCGTTCGAAGCGAGACGTTCTCCCGCAGCCGGTCGGCGATGTGGACGCGCTCCGACTCCCGAAGGTGCCGTGACGGCCCGGGGTCGGGGATCGCCAGATTGACCGGCGGTGTCCACTTTTCGTTATCCGACCGGGTGTATCCATTCCGCCAGCGCAGTCCTGTTCGCCGGTCGATTCCGACGAGCCGACACGCCTCTCTGCTGCTGACACCCTGGTCCATGAGCCGGAAGTATTCCTCCCGCTCACGGACCAGGATCTGTGACCCCTGCCACCGCCGGTCTTGGCGAATCTCAAAGCCCATCGCATCCCCTGAACTGGGGTGTTGCGATGACCACTAGAACCTAAGTGACCTGCGGGGGCACAGTCATGTGCGCGCGGGCCGGTCCCGGCGGGGCGCGCGGCGCCTCGCGTGCTCCCGATGTGCTGTTGGAATATGCCAACCCTGCTGCGGGTGACCGCCTCGCTGCCCCATCGTGGAGGCGGCGGGCCCTCGGGCACCGCCTCCGCCGACGACGAGGGGATGCTCGATGAGCTGGCAGCGTGAGGGGTTCGAGACGCACGAGGGTGAGGTCGGGGTGCTGCTGGCGGACGGCAGTGAGCCAGGCCCGGTCTTCTTCGACCTGGGCAGCGGCGCCTACTTCCATGAGTCGACCGACTGGTGGGTGTACGACGGCTCCCTGCGCCGGCCGACCGCGACGTCGATGCGGGGCAAGTGCGCGTGCGGGTGGCGCGGCGAGCGCACCGTCCCACTGGACTGGGAACAGGTCCTCCGCGCCGGCCGCGAGGCCTATGACATCTCCGGGCCCGAGAGGGACTGGGAGGCGCACATGGACGATGTCGCCACGGGCGCGGTACCTCTGCCGGACGACGTTGCGGGTCTGCTGCGAACCCTGCGCGGGCGCCTGGACGAGCTCGTCGACGACGAGCCGCTCCTCGTGCTGAGGGCGGCCGAGGAGATGGAGGCGATCGTCGCCGACTTCGGGCCGATCGCCGCCCGGTACATTGCCGGCGATGCCGTCCCGTTGCCCCGGCTCGCCGAGGCCCTCGGTACGACGGAGAAGGCGGCCGGCGCCCGCATGGCGCATTACAGGTACCTGAATCGCTGAACGCCTCTTGAAGGGCGTGGTCATCCGGGGCCGGAGCGCCAGGGATCGGCGCCGGCTCGAACTCCGGGGCTTGTCGTCGGTCACGTGCCCGACCGACGACGGGCAGGTCAATCGCACGGAAAGCCGCTTCGTCCGGTCACTGCCCTGCCAGTTCGGCAGGCCGTGCCATGGGTGGCTCCCCCCCCGCAACACCCCGCTGGCTCTGTTCACGAGACCGGGACAGCAGATGTTCCACTTCGGGCTCTGGCCCGCTATGGAGTGGCACCCCGCCGTCGGCATCCGTTGCACCGCGCTCTGCCACGCGCACACGGCCGCTCCCGCGTCCTCGGGGTGCGTAGCGCAGACGGCCGGTGGCCCGCATACCGGCTGTGCCGGCGTGCGGGACCCCGCCGCGTGTCCCCCGCGTGGGGGACGGGGTTCACCGGAGGAACGCTCCGGCTCCCTCGCCGTGAGGCAACCAATGGGTGATCCGATGGAGGTGCGAGGTGGAGCCGAAAGAGGGAACCTGGATCTATGAACACGCTCCTTTCCGAGGCGCTGGAAAGTGCGTATCCAGAGGCCTTCGAGGCTGCAGCGAGAGTGGCCTACGGCATGCAGGCCATGGAGCCGCGGAGCGACCAGCTCCTCCTCACCGGGCGGGGGCACCCGTATCCCGTACTGTCGGTGACGCTGACTCAGGCGGCCGGAGAGAAAGTGGTGCCGGCAGTTGTCGTTGCCATCCCCGTTCCCATCATGCGGATGCGGCATGCGGGTACCGAAAACAAGCCAAAGACGCCCATCGACGCTGTCCTACAGGACGTCTACGAGCAGGTGAGGGACCAGACGGACACGGAGGTCTCAGTCATCGGTGTGCCTCCCCCCATGGAGCAGGTCGCGCCCGGGGAACGGGCCCACTGCGGCGTCGGCCCGGCAACCTACGGGGTACCGGTAGAGATTCACCCCTACAGCCAGCGGGGAATCCTCACGGCTGGCCATGCCGCACCGAACGCCGGGGTCCTTGCCTATGACGGGAAAGCTCAGTTGGTCGGCGAGGTCCAGCGGTCCATGCACTGTGGCCGTACCGCCCCTCGCCAGGAAACCGCAGATGTGGCGGTGATCATCCTCGAAGAGACCGAACCGGACGGCATCCGAGCTGCTCCCAAGGCATCCACCCTAGGAGCCGCCTCCCGGTGGGACGAAGTCACAGCCTTCGGCGCTGTGACCAGCGGCCAGCGCTCTCGTCTGCTCACCGCGGGGAACCCCTTCGTCAACCAGCCCGAAGGCGGGGACTGGGGCGAAGCAGCTATGACCGCTTACGCGATCTCGGCACCCGGCGACTCCGGAGCTCCCGTCTTCAACCAGTCCGACGAATTGGTTGGCGTCATCGTGGGCGGGTACGAGGGCCTGTACAGCATTGTCCAGGACATCTCGTACCAGTTCCGGGAAGCAGACGTAGAGCTGAGATGACGGCCTCGCGTGAGCGAATCGACTCCTTCGCTCGGGAACGCATGTCCGCTGGAGAGCTTCTGACGTGGCAGTTCGACGAGGAAGCCGATGAAGTGACTTTCTTCGTTCCTCCCGAGGTCACAGACGCGCGGTACCCCGCCGAGATCGATGGAACCGTTGTCGTCGTGCGCCGGATCCCAAGGCCCACGGCGTTCCACTTGCAGCACCTGGAGTCGAGATGACTTCCATATCCCCACTCGTTGAAGCAGTGACCATCTTCTCGCTCATCGCGGCGGGGCTCTGCCTCATCGTGGGAACGGTGATGGGGTTCCTGGAGCACAACAGCAGCAAGAGCAGCAGTAACGGGAGACCCGCACCAGATACCAACCCCGTCAAGGAACATGCCGGGGCCGACTTCGCCGCCCTCGGGAAGATGGCCGAGGGAATGGCCAAGCTCCGACTGTCGGCACAGCTCCTCATCGTGGGGCTGGGCTTCGCCGCCGTTGCGGCCGCAGCCGCGGGCATCGGCTCCATCGCCACCGCAATCGCCTGAGCCTCCTATCGCGTACCGTCTTCGGTGATCGGGATCAGCTCGTCCTTGACGCGACCGGGGATGCCGCGAAGCGGCTCGACGCACTCACCTTTCCGGCGTGGCCCGGTTCACGGGCCACGCCACCGTGAGATCGGAGTGAGTGATGCGCGAGTCGTACGACGAGTCAGAGGCCGCGGGCCGGCTGCGGTTGCCGGTCGCCGCCTGGCGCTGGGCCACCGCCACAGGCGTCGCCCCCCGCCGCCGACGCGGGACCCCGGCTGTGGTCCCGGGCGGTCGTGGAGGCGGCCGACGCGGAAGCGGTCCGCGCCGCCCTGCGCGGCCCCGCCGGAGCCACCTGGGCGGCCGACCTGCTGACGGAAGCGCTGGGGGAGCCGCTGCGGTTCCGGCCGCGCGTGACCCCGGCCGCCGTCGGCCACCTCACCCGCGCCGGACTGCTGACCTACCTCGGCGGCGAGCCGGCCTACCCCGACGTCCACCCCGACCAGGTCAACATGCTCGCCCGCCGCCGCGACCTGCCCGCCCTCCTCGACCGCCACGTCCCCCTCGGCCCCGACCAAGCCGCCCACCGCCTGGGCGTGCGCCGCACCGACTTCGACCACGTGGTGCGGCTCGGATGGATCGCCCCGGTCGGCTCCGTGGATGTCGACTACAAGCGGCAGGGCGGCCTCACCACCATCCCTCTGTACTCCGCCGAGGACATCGCCCTCCTCCCCGTCATCCGCCCGTCCGTGGACTGGCACGCCCTGCGCACCCTCACCGCCGGCCGCCGCTCCCCACTCGCCGCGCTCACCCCCGACCTGCAGGGGGAGGACAGGCTCCTCCTGGCCGGGGTCGCGCGGATCGCCCGCGTGGGCCGGGCCGCGGTGGTCAACTGGCGCCGCCGCCACCCCGACTTCCCCGCCCCCACGGCCGGCACCGACGTGCATCCCGAGTTCGACCGCAGCGCGGTCGTCGCGTGGCTCCTCGCGCACGACAAGATCGCCGTCCCCTCAGACGTACCGGCCGCCACGCTCACCGTCGAGCCGTCCCTCGGCGCGGGGGCGCCCGAGCGCTTCCGCATGGACGATCCGCTCCTGGAGCTCACCGACGACCCGGAGGGCGAGGACCTCCTGTCCGGCTGGATGACCGACACCGACGCCGACACGCTCGCCGAACTCACGGTCGCCGAGACCGGGGCGTCCCTCCGGAAACTGACCGCACCCGGCACCACCCCGCTCGCCGTACCCGACGGCCTGCGCGTGGTCGACCGGTTCCGGGCCGGATCCGGAGGCCTGCGCGTTACCCTGGCGTGGCCCGCCCACCTGCGGGGAACGGCCTCGCCCCGCACCACCGGCGGCGTCATCCGCCACGCGCTGCCCTACATCGCCCACAGCACCTGGTGCCGGTGCGCACGGCAGACCTGCGGCGGCATCATCCCCACCACCTACTGCACCGACCACGGCACCGCCGTGACACCCGCGATGGAGTGGCACCCCGCAGACGGCACCCGCTGCACCGCACTGCGCCACGCGCACACGGCCGCTCCCGCGTCCCCGGAGGCGTAGCCCTGCCCGAGCCCAGACGGGCAAAAGGCGGGCACCCTTACTGTCTGTCGAAAACGGGACGAGTGCCCGCCAACCGAAATGCCCTAAACGGGCGGTGGGCCACGACTCTATGCCCTACCAAGGCCAAGATTTGATGGGATATGCTGCCATCCCTGTGTTGATTAAATTGGGGAGTCAACTGTGGGGGTACGAAAAATGGGGAAACTGAAATACGCGACCTTGGTTGCAGTCGCTGCAGCGCTCGTTATGTCGGGATCACCTTCAGCTTCAGCTGCGGGTGAGACGGCATATAACACACGCGAGCAATTCATAGTCAAATTTCCGGACCCGGATGCTCGCTCGTGTATCGACAGGCGCATCTATCTGGCGTCCGGCTGGTACACCTGGAAATTTGCTGACCAGGGGTCGTCGCTCCGGAGGGAAATCTACCTGGCTGCTGGATGGTATTCCTGGCAAGATTGCCTCACCGCCTACAGCAGAGTTGCCTACACTCATCTCAGTCAGTTGGATCCGGACAATGCAGCCTACGAAACTGTCAAACTCAGCGAGATTTGGGAGATTGAGCCGCGTGATGGGTGGAACTTGTGGGGAAGCTCACTGACGCCAGCGCTAGCGTGACGTGACCGCTGGCCAAGAGGACGGTGGCGACGACGGAACCCATCACCCGAGCACAGCGGCGGCCCGCACCCCCAATAGGGGTGCGGGCCGCCGTGCGTCTCCAGACAGCGGGCCGCCGAGATGCGTGCCTGAACCGCGGCATGCAAAAGGCCGGCACCCTTGCCGCCGAAGCGGGTGGAACGGGGTGCCGGCGCCCGTCCGTGGACTGGCTCGCTTGGCGCATCCTCACCGCTGCCGGTGAGGATGCGCCGAGGCCTATGGGAAGACGGTCTATCCATCCGGGAGGCTGGTGACGTCCTGGATCTTCTGATCGAAGGTCACGCTCACCACAACCTGGTACGGCACGATGTGCACCGATCTGTCTGGGAGCAGCACACGGGCTTCGCCGCACTGCCAGATGCGCTTCCAGCTCAGCACGATGCGAACGGCCGTTCGTTCGGGGATCGTGACGCCGATTTCCTCTTCGAACAGGTGTGTACTGCCGATTGCGAGGGAGAGGGTGCGCTGGAGTTCGGCTTCGATGCTTCCCTTTGCCGAGAGCCAGAGAAGGTTCGCACTCACGTTGCCGCCCAGGGTTTCGCGGCGGTCCTCGCCCAGCGTCAGGGTTCGGGTCCACTCGCGGCTGGCCTTCAGGCTGCGTGTAACGGGGGCAGGGCTGGCACGGTTGTCGATCAGCCGCACGTCCTCGCCGAGCAGTTCCTCGATGCGCGTCATCTGCGTTACCCCCAGGACCCTGGCGTCGGCGGCGCTGGAACCAGAGGGCTCGGAGATGGACGGGTCTCCCCGGCGGTGCAGCAGAATTTTGTTCACCCACAGCCCCGGAAGGACTCTGCTATCGAAGCAGACGACCTCACCCGGTTCCACCAGGATCTGCAACACCTCGCTGTCCCCAGCTCTGCCAACCACTGAAAATCCCGCGCGCAGTTGCACGCGGTGGGGGCCCGACGGCACGGGGAAGACGGCTTCTTGGCCGGCACGCAGCAGGCCCACCCGAAGGTCGTCGATCCACACCCTAAAGGCCTCGGAGGGTTCCGCACGGTCTCGGCTTATTCGAATTGTCCCACCAGGCACGGCTAACTCTTCCTGACTGCTCATCACGTAAGTATGGCGGGCGGTAGCCCGGCGAGCTGGCACGATGCGCGGGCCGTCCTTCGTCTAGAGCTCGGTGCCAGCCTCCGGAGCGGCTGCTGCGGCTGCGGTGAGAAGGCGTTCCCAGCCCGTCGGCGCGTGGCTTGTAGCGCTTGCCACGGCCGGGGGCGTAGCCGCGGCGGTCGAGGACTGCGTGGCGGGGCCAGAGCAGGGATCCGTGGACGGTGGTGCCGGAGGAGAGATACCCCTGAGCGGCGTGGGCCCCGGAGGGTGGCGGGGATGATGCCGAGGAGGGGCGCGATCGTGGAGTTCGAGTCGGCCGAGTAGCGCCCCGACCAGTCGCCGCTCGGCCGCGCGTTGACGGTGTCGGGGCGGGTGGCGGCCGTTCTGGCGGACTCGCAACGAGCTCCAGGGGTGCGGGTCGGCGAGCTCCTGGGCGTCATCGCCGGGGCCGTCGGCGGAGCCGTAGGAGTGTTGCGGCGAGTTCGGGTAGGGCCTTGATGACGGCGACGGTGTCGGCACGGTCGGCGCGGAGCAGGGCGACGATGCAGACGATGGCCACGAGGGCGATGCCGACGACGCCGGCCAGCAGGGGCAGCACGAGCATCGGGTCGATCGAGATGGGCACGGTGGTCCTCCAGTGGGTGCCACACATTGGCGGCTTGGTGGGTAGCCCCGCAAGGCCTCCATCCTGAGGGCAAGTTGAATGCCCTGCCGACCCCCAAACTGACGGCCCGCGGTGTTCTATGCAACGGGCGCACGCGGCCCTGACCTGGGACGTTCTGCGATGGATCGGGATGGTCGTACAGGACGGCAAAGGAACGTTCTTCCTGACTCCGGGGCTTGCATGTCAGGACACACGTCAGGACCCAGCCGGGGGCGATGAAGAAGCTGGTGCCCCACAGCCGGGTGGGGTAAATCGGATGATTCCGGGCTGCTCCCGGAGCTTCTTCAGCTTCTTCGGGGTGCATCTCGAAGCCCCTGACCTCATCCGTTGCCGCACCGTGTACTTCACAGACCGTGGCCTACGAGGACCTGGAGAAGCGGCGCGGCGAGGAGGAAGTCACCTTCTTCGAGTGGCTCGCCGAGCAGCCGGCCCTTGGCCGGGGTGGTCATGGTCTCTTGGCTGCGGTCGGGGTCGCGCAAGGCCGGCGGGTTGGTCCCCGCCCGCGCCCAGGCCTCGGACCCTGCGCTCAGGATGTTTGCGGTTTCTGCATACAGCCCTATTCAGTTTCCGTATTTAGCGCGATGCGATTTCTCTATCGCTTCATATGTGGTTTCTGCATCCGCCCGTATTTTGCTTTGTCGTTCGGTTCCCGTTGGTTCGTCATCATCGTCTTCTTGCTGGGGTTTTGTTGGGGTGTCAGGGTGGGTTTCTGTGGGTGGGTTGAGGTTTCGTCATGTGGGGTTGCGTGCTTTGTATTTGACCAGCGGTCATCACCTGTTTTCCGGCCCCGGAAACCCCAGCCCTTCCCTTTTTGCTGCGTCTTTTTGGCGTAGACCACTTGTCACGTGGGTGTGATGGGTTCTGAGTACGTTGTGTGACTGGCCCTGGTGCGGTCGGCGTGGTGGACATGGTAGGGGTGTGGGGTACATACTGTTACCTGTAAGAGGGCGTGGGAGCGTGTCCGGTGGCTCCGGCCCCGCAGGGGACGGAGCAGCATCCACACCGGGTTCAGCGGCCAATTAGCTCTCTGACCAGTGGAAATGCCCCCGCAGGGGGCGTGTTGAGAACCGCAGACAGCGGCGCCGGCCGCACCACCGGCCCGCAGGCCCCGGACCAACCGGGACCGCCCCGCCGTCACCGAAGGTGACGGCCCGCCGGGTCGCTTCCCCCGGCGCCGCGCAGCG
>NZ_BMRZ01000031.1 GCF_014648895.1 Streptomyces tanashiensis | reverse complement strand
CCGATCTTGCGATCGGACGGGATCTCGTCACCATTCCTGAGCTAACTCAAGAACAGTCGGACGGGGCAGGAGGGAACCCTAGAGCCTCCTGGATCTCGCCCGCGAACCAGGAATCTTCCATCGCGGACAGCTCGGAGCGCGCTGCGCGCCGCGGGTGCGCGGCCGCGGCCAGAATCCGACGGGCATCGCCATGCCCGTGCCGAGCGGCCTCGGCGACCAGGAAACGCACATTCTCCCCCCGATGCCCGTTCGCGCGGGCGGCAAGAACCCCCAGCCGGAACAGCGCCCCGGGGTGTCCTGCTTCCGCAGCCGCGCCCAGACACTCCGCCGCGACCAGAAGCTCACCTCGCAGCAGGGCTTTCGAGCCCAGCCGATAAAGGGAGTTGACGTGCTGCGCCTCGCCCCGGCTGAGCCCGTAGAGGGCCGTCAGAGGACCGAAATCGCCCCCAGGCCGGTCCCAGAAGTCCAGCGGCCTGGCGAGGCGGGCCAGTAGTTGCGAGAGCCGGGCCTCGCTACCACGCTCGTCGTACCTGCCCACATCCGTCACCTGGTTCCCTGCTTTCCCTGCCACTGCTTCCCGTGCTGTCCGTCCCGAATGTGTCCAGCGAGTGAGCTCCTCAGCTGCGTGACCGCCTTGTTGCGTAGGTTGTGAAGACGGTTCGGCGGTATTCCGAGAATCCGTTCGATATCCGCGTCGCTCATCCCGCGGCTCTGCAGGTCAACCACTTGCCGGCGCTTGCCCGCCGGCATCCGCTCGATCGCCGGAATTACCAGATCGCGCAGCACATGCTGATCTTCACCGCCGGGCCCACGCTGCTGAGGCACTGAGTCCAGCGCCTCCCCGCTGCCGAACAGGATCACCCGCCTGCTCTTGCGCTGCCTCCGGCGCAGCACGTCGACGGCGAGGTTCCTCGCCGTCCGCCGCAAGTACGCCTCGACGTTCGTCCTCGGCGCGAGCCTTCCCTCCGTAGCTCTGTCACCCACTCGTAAAAAGGCCTCTTGGGCAATGTCCTGACATGTCGCCAGTGACAGTGAGCGGAACTCCCGCTGCAGGAGTGCAGGCTGCCTGGCAGTGAAGTCCGCGTACGCATCCAGCAGGCGCTGCGCGACCTCCCCGCCCACCGTGACAGCCTCGCCGGGCGTGCCGTCGCTCACCACGGTTCGTCCTCCGAACCGGATGCCCCGCACCCAAAGGCCGCGCGGAAGGTGAACTCGACCCGCATCGCGACGGCTTTCGCACCCGCGGCATCGCCCTGGCAGCCAGTAACTGCGAGGATGTCGCAACCGTGGTGCTGTCCGGATGTCAGGAGCGCCGCAGGTTCGCTGTCGGCAGCCTTCTTCTGCCGTACGCGCTCCAGGGCGCCCAGCGCGTGCACCGCGCTCACGGCGGCCGGGACGCACCCGATCCACTCCAAGAACGGCGTCATGTAAGTGGTTCTCCATCTATCGGCCAGGGACGCGTTCTGCGTCTCGCCCACCAGACGTCCCCACCCCGCCAGATCTCCCCCTCGCGCTCCCGATGCACCACATCGGGTGAATCCTCGAACGCGTGGCCATGTCCGGCTCCTGCGGGGTTCGCCGTCCTTGATTCACGCCGGCCTGCAAGGCGGTCCCGCGGGCGGCACAAGAGCTACCCCGCACGGGCCGGCGAACCTGATGGCGGGACCTCCGCACACGCTCCGGCGCATGGTGCACGCCTTCACCCATGGCCTGCCCGGGTGAAGCGAGATGCCAGTAGATCGACGAAGCGGCTGCCCTCACCGACAACTACCCGGGACCCGGCAGCGCCCGCTCGATTCGCGAACGGCGTTCAGCGGCCCGTCCTGCCGCAGCGGCGCTGTGCGACTTTGCCGGGCCGGGCGACCACGGCGAACCTGTGCGGGTGGAAGCGCCCGTGCCGGCAGCCTTCTGAATTCATCGCCTCGGGTCGCTGGTGGGTGCTGCGGGCAGGGGTGAGCTCATTGTCCAGGTCAGGTCCTCGGTCACAGGATCGAGGCTCCAGTAGCCGATAGACCCGGATGCAGACAAAGACTCCATGGCGTCGAGTAGTTCGCCTACCGACAGGCCACTTGCGCGGGCCACTTGACCGATCTCCGCGATGCTGTCCGCGCGATCCGGCGCACCGTGGGCGGCCAGAGCAAGGGCCACCAGACGAACCGCAGGAGCACCCGCGCGGACCGGATGGGATTGATGGGCGCGCAGGGCCCAGTCCGCAGCCCGCGCACGCGCCTTGCGTCCGGGCGCTCCGATCAGGGGATCCGTGAGCTGCGCACTGCCGACGGGACTGTCGTGGACGCTCTGGCGGATCCAGCGCATCTCCTCCAACTCCTGCCACGCGGCGACGGCCTGGGGTAGTGCCATGGCGCGGATCAGTCCGGACGGGATGCGGACCCAGCCCGGCGGAGTCGAACGCAGTGCGCACTGCAGGGCCAGGAGCCGGGCCTGAGGGCTGCACGGCGCAAGCGAGGAGGCCAGGAAGCTGAGCATGTCCCGAACCAGCGTCCTGTCTGTCCAATCGGTAGGCGCTCGCCTGCTGCTTCGTGACCGGGCAGGGGCAAGAGCGGGGGCGGTGGCGCGGTGTGCGGCGATGAGGGTCGTCTCCGGTACGACGGAGGCGTCGGGCATGGCCCCGGCGCAGGCGGTGCAGGCGTCCGCGAGCCGCCACAGCCGCCCCCCGCTTTCACGGGAGAGGACGAGCAGGAGAGGACCGGTGCAGCCGCGGTGGCGTGGATGCCAGCGGCAGCCGCGTTCATGGCACTGGCAGGTCCGCAGGTGTGGGGGGAGGAGGGAGCGCCGGGCATGGCGTGCGAGGTGTGCGAGGGCGGCCGAGCGTGCGGAGCGGCCGTGAAGGGATTCGGGAACCGAGCTGCACTGGGGGCACACGAGCAGAGGTCCTTGAGGCTGGGGCCGTAGCTCGACGGTCCACGTGCGGGGCGCCAGCGGGCGTGTGGTGCACAGCCTCATCGACCGAAGGCCCTTCTGTGCTGTCCGCCTGGCTCGGACCCGAAGAGGGTCCGCGGCGGGGGAGTGTGGTGATGGCGGCACACCGTAGTGCAGACCCCTGCCCTCCCGGAGGGAGTCGCCACCTGCACAAATAGGGCAGACCTCTGCACTGACAGGGCAAGGGTCTGCACCATCGGATGGACGGGTGACGATCTTGCCGCCCGAACCGAACCTCGACGTGCTACGCCTCCAGCTCGCGCAGCTGAGGAGCGACCGCGGCTGGACCTACGACGAACTCGCCGAAAGAACCGCCCTGTCCAGGCGCACCCTCATCGAAATCGAGCAAGGCCGCACCATCGGATCCCTCGCCACCTGGCACGCCCTCGGCCACGCCTTCGACGTCCCGCTCGGAGGGCTCTTCGCCGCCCTCTGCGAAGGCCACACACCCCCCGGCGAGACACCGAAGTAGCTCCACGCTCGAACCCGAGCGGATCACCTGAACCGGCTACCGGGCAGGAACAAGAGAGCGAACCATCGGACGCCAGTACCTCCCGACTGGGCCGACCGAGGGATGACCGGGGCGCGGACGACAACACCACGGCGCGTCGCCTGGAACCTTCACGACCATGCGCTCCACCCACACCTCCCGCGGCCGTCACTGGGACGGCAGCCCCCACACACAAGGCCGCCGCCGCGCCCTGCGCGTAGCCGCCGACAGCCCCACCCGCCTCCTGCGCACAGCGCAGCACCGCCGATGCCGCCACTGCGGCAACCAGGTCGAATGGCACACCACCGTCACCCAACGCCCCATCCCCCTCCACCCCGCCGAACTGCCCACCCTGATCGTTCCCGCACCGGACCGGTGGCACGTCGCCTCCGGCGTGGCCCACCACGCCGACGACGGAACACCCTGGTGCCGCATCACCCACCCCACCCTGTGCCCCGCACACACCACACCCCAGACCCTCACGCCCGCCCTCGACGAACTCCGCCGACGCCTTGCCCTGCGCACCCGACGCCTCCTCGACACAGGCGCCTTCACCCCAGGCGAGCAGCCCCTCCCCGAAACCGCCGAACCAGACATCTGCCGGCCCGCTCGCCCCGTCGTCCAACTCCTCTACAGCCGCTACCTCGCAGCCAGACCCGTCGAAGACATCCAATGCGTCGCCCAGACCATCCGCCGCACCCGGTGCCCTCACCCCCTCCTCACCCCCGGCACCACCCCCGGACGATGGACACTCGCCCCCGCCACACTCCACCGCACCCGGCGCCAGCTGGCCCTGCCCGCAGCCGACATCGCCGTCTACGACCTGGGCCGCCTGCCCTACAGCGAGCAACTGCGCTGGCGCACCCAACATTGCCCCATCCACGCCACCACCCAAAGCGCACCCGACCTGGCCCTCGCCGAATGGGAACCCTTCGACCCGCTGCTCCACCACGCCTTCCTCGCCACACGCCTGCCAGGAAGCGACCAACAGCACCGGTAAGCGATGACTCTCCACCTGCTCGAGTCCGCCACAGACAGCCGTCGGCAGCAAGCTCTCGCCCAACCGTCCCCTCGTCCGATCCGGAGCAGACCCCGTTGTTCACCCCCACCGACGAACAGACCCAAGCCGCCGACCGCTTCCACGCCGGCGACCACATGGCCCTCCAAGCCGGCGCCGGCACCGGCAAGACCTCCACCCTGGCCCTGCTCGCCCAGAGCACCCACCGCCGCGGCCGCTACATCGCCTACAACCGAGCCATCGCCCGCGACGCCGTCACTCGATTCCCCACCACCGTCACCTGCAAGACCGCCCACGCCCTCGCCTACGCAGCCATCGGCCACCGCTACGCACGCCGTCTCGACGCGCCCCGCCGACCGGCGTGGCAGACCGGGCGGGACCTCGGCATCACCAAGCCCGTCCGCATCGAGGGCCACGACGTCATGCCGACCACCCTGTCCAACACGGTCCTGCGGACCGTGAGCCGGTTCTGCCACTCAGCCGACCCCACGATCACCGACCACCACGTCCCGCCCCTGCGCGGCCTCGACAGCCCCACCGCCCGCAGCCAGCTCGCCACCATCGCCCTGCCCTACGCCCGCAAGGCATGGCAAGACCTCCAGCGCGAGGATGACGGCATCGTCCGCTTCGACCCCGACCACTTCCTCAAGATCTGGTCCCTCACCAGCCCCAGAATCTCCGCCGACTTCCTCCTCCTCGACGAAGCACAGGACACCAACCCAGTCGTCGAGCACATCTTCAACACCCAGCGTGACCACGCCCAGCTCGTCCTCGTCGGAGACTCAGCTCAGGCCATCTACCATTGGCGCGGCGCCAAAGACGTCATGAACGGCTTCGACGGCACCCACCTCACCCTCTCCCGCTCCTTCCGCTTCGGCCCCCAACTGGCCACGGAAGCAAACCGCTGGCTCGCCATCGCTGGCGCACCCATCCGCCTGACCGGCACCGACACCATGCCCACCGAACTCGGCCCCCTCGCAACCCCCGACGCCATCTTGTGCCGTACCAACGTCGGCGCCATGAAGCACGTCATGAACCACCTCGCCGCCGGCACCAGAGTCGCCCTCGTCGGCGGCGGAGACAGCCTGCGCGCACTCGCCCTGGCCGCCCGCGACCTCAAGGACGGACGCCGCACCAGCCACCCCGAACTCGTCCTCTTCCCCACCTGGGGAACCGTCCAGGAATACGCCGCCCACGACCCGTGCGGACGCGACCTCCAGCCCCTGGTCGACCTCGTCGACACCCACGGAACCGACGCCATCCTCACCGCGGTCAGCCGCCTCACCACCGAAGAGAACGCCCAGGTCACCATCTCCACCGCCCACAAAGCCAAAGGCCGAGAATGGGAACGCGTACAAGTCGCCGACGACTTCACCCCACCCAAAGACACCGATCAGCAAGACAGCCAGGGACGACCCATTCCAGGACCCATCGACGACAGTGAAGCCCGCCTCGCCTACGTCGCCGTCACCCGCGCCCGCCGGTGCCTTGACCGAATCGGCCTGTCCTGGGTCGACGACCACCCTGACGGAAACCCGTGAAGACGAGCCACGGTCCGGGAAGAACTGAGCCGTTGCCCAGCATCGCCGGCGCTGAGGAAACTGGGCAACGGGGAAGCATCGAATCACGGGGAGCGAGAATGCCTTGAAGGACATCAAGGCGAAGCTGCCGATGCAGCAGCGGGGCGACCGGTCAGCCGAGCGGGCTCGCGTCGATCCCGCTCTTCTTCATGCACGCGTCGTCGTAGGCCATCAAAGTAATCGCGCTCTTCTCCTGAGCGGTGCCGTACTGCGCATTTATGATCCAACCACGCTGCCTGAGGGTCGCGCTGGCGTCGCCGATGACTCCGTCCAGGTTTTCACGCTCCCTCAGTCCCCCGGACTGCTGCCAGGCGCGCTCGCGTAGTTCACCCACCACCGCCTTGTAGCGGGCAAAGTCGAGCGGGGTCGTCTCGTTACCGATGCTTCTGGAAACAACGACGCATGATGGCGGCGAGCTGGCCGGACCTTCCTCGAGCCTACGGGCATACTCCGGGTCGTTCGCCGCAGCGCCCGCGTCCGAGAGCGAGGTGTCGAGATCAGCGCGCACGACCTCTTTCGTCAGCGGGCCGGTGCCCTTGGGCCGTGGCGACGCCGACACGGGAGCAGCGATGGCCCCGGTGCTGGCGTCGCTCTTGCTACAGCCTGCAGCTCCAAGCGTGATGACCGCTATTGCCACGGCGGCCCACTTCGTCCTGCTCACAGTTATCCCCTCCCAGGACGCAAGGGCTATTCACCCTCGCGATCAAGGGAGGAGTGTGCCACGGCGTGCTCATGGGCGACGCCTGACCCCACAGCCAAATGCCGTCGTTCTCGCCTCCGTCGCTGAGTACTCAACCCCAGCAAGGCTCCTTGACTGTGGCCGTGCCCGGGCTCGCGAGAGCCGCCGTGAGGAGGCCGGTGGCGGCATTGAAGGCTTTGATGCGAGGTGCTGTTTGGTTGGTGAGTCCCTTTTTGTGTGCAGCACTGGATCGGGTCCTGCCGCTCCTTGGCGGGAGGCGCACCGCGGATGACCTCGCCGGGATGCAGATACTGTGCTCGGCGGGCGTGCCAGGGCAGGTGCTAGGGAAAGGGAGGGGGGCGACCGTGGTGTGGTCGCCCCCCTCCCCGCGCGCTTTATGTTGGCGGGTCAGCCAATGGCGAGGCTGCTGAGCCAGCCTAGGTTGCTGGTGATGAAGCGGGTGCCGTGCGCGTCGGGGCCGCCGGGGTAGAAGTAGAGGTTTCCGTCGGATGCAGCGGCCCATATGTCGGGGATTTTATCGCCGTTGGCGTCGGGTGTTCCCTTGATCTTGCGGATGGAGGCCTTGTTCCAGCCGCCGGTGCCGTAGACCTCGTCCTGGCCGGTCTTGGAGTTCGCGGCGGTGGCCAGGGAAGTGAGGTCGACTCCGCCGTTGGGGCTGGGCTTGCCGTGGCGCAGGAGCAGGCCGCGTCCGGTTTCCTCGGTGCGGAAGAGGAGGTCGGGTACGCCGTCTCCGCTGATGTCGGCGACGGTGACGAGGTCGCGGGTGGCCCAGGGGGTGCTGGTGAGCATGCGGGCTTCGGTGAAGGAGGCTCCGTTGTAGCCGGTGAAGGCCCACAGCTGGTCGCCGGCGGTGGCGAACACGTCCGGCAGGCCGTCACCGGTGACGTCGCCGGTGGCGAGGATCTGGGTGTAGACGAAGGTGGAGGGTACGGGGGCGTTGGAGGGCAGGAGGATTTCGCGGCGTTTGGTGGTGTTGACGGCTCCGTAGCCGTCGCCGGGGTAGACCCACCATTTTCCGTCGACGCCCGCGACGAGGTCTTGCAGGCCGTCGCCGCCGTAGAAGTCTCCGTTGTGGGTGATCAGCGCGCCCTTGAAGTGTCCGGAGGCGGGAGCGATGAACGTCTGTTCCTTGTCGCCGCCGTTGGGGTCCTTCGCGGGGTTCTCCCGATAGGCGCCGGACATCGAGTAGTCGAGGTCACCGGTGCCCTTGGTCGGATCGTTGCGGTTGATCTGGGACGGGTAGAGGCGGAGGTTCCCGTTGTCCGTGACGGCGAGCAGGTCGGGGAGCTTGTCGCCTGTGAAGTCGCCGGGGGCGTCGGCCTGGTCGCGGGGGGTGACGTAGAAGAAGTACTTCGTGGGCTGGGAGACATGGCCAGCGCCGTCGACGACCCGCACGTAGAGCACGTTGGGGCCAGCGGCGGGCGGCTTGGCGTTGCTGATGGCGGCCGGGACCGAGGTGGCGGTGCCGGCGGTTCGGGTCACGGGGTAGGGGTAGCTGTTGGCGTTGAAGCCGTACTCGTACCGTACGACGTCGGAGTCCAGCGCGCGGAAGGTGAAGGAGCCGGCGGTACCGAACCTCTTCTCTGACCACTTGGCGTCTTCCGCCTCATTGCCGAAGGCGTTCTCGTTGCTGTCGGCGTCGGGGAAGTCGACGGAGGTGACCTTCGGCGGTTGGGGTTCGGTTTTGTCGAAGACGAAGCGGCAGGGCACCTTGGCCGGGGCGTAGGCCGAGGTGGTGCCGGCGTCGTCGATGGCACGTACCTGCCAGGAGTAGGTGGCGCCGTCGACGAGGCCGCTGGTGGGGAAGCTGGAGGTCGTGCGCAGGGCGGCGGCGGTGTCGCCGCCGACAGACACGGTGCCGGTGGACTTCAGCAGGTCACCGGTAGTGGCCCATTTGCCGACCGGCCACAGGTCGAAGTCGAGCCGGTCGAGGTTTTCGTCGGGGTCGGTGGACTTGGCCGTGAAGGTGAGGCCTTCGGCGCCCACACGCACATACGGTGCGGTGGTGGTGCACTTGGCGTCGGGACCAAGGTCGAGGTTGGTGGGCGGAGTGGGCGGACGGTTGTAGACCAGGGTCAGGGTGGGGGCGTTCTCGCCGTTCGCCTGGAACTTCTTCCACGCGTACTGAGAGTCCTCGTCCCGTGCCCTCATACCGAAGGTGATGGAGTTCTTGCCCTTGTCCGCCGCACTCTGTGCCGCAGCCTTCACGTCGAAGGCCTCGTACGCGTCGCGGCAGCCGGACTTGTAGCCGTGGGCGAAGGTGCCGGAAGCGACCTTGTTGCCGTCATGCAGCCGGGGCGCGTTCTTCCAGTTCGTCCTGCCGCTGATTGCGCCGGTGACGTGGACGCTCATGGAGCGGGGGCTGCACGACCAGGAGTAGGTCTCCAGGAGAGTCAGCTTGGCGCTCATGATCTTCGCGCCCTTGAGGTCCTTGTCGAACGCGATGTTGAAGTACGAGCGGGAGGTGCCCCACGTATCGGACTCGAATCCGACACGGGCCTCGTGGGTGCCACCCCTATTGAAGTCCTTGCCGTTGAAGAAGGTGGCGTTGGGGAAGCGGCTGTACGCGGTGGTCCAGTCCTGGGTGTGCTTGGTGACCGACGGGTCGATGAAGACGGGGTAGGTGGTGGCGGCGTCGCCGAGGAAATCCTGGCTCGGGGTCAGGAGCCACTTCGAATCGGACAGCTCTGCCTCGACCAGATCCCCTCGGGACTCGGGCGAGGGCCCGTTGAGTAGAGGAAGGCTCAAGGTCGCCGCAGAGCCCGACTGCGAGGGCTCGGGAGTCGGCTCGGCCGGCGCGGACGCGAGCGGTGACTCGCTCAGCGTAGGCTGCGGAGCGTCGGACGCCGTCGGCAACACCTCGGCGAGTGGATCGGTCACATCGTTGGCCAGGTCCTCCGCGGTGGCGCTCGGGCTCGGCGTCGCGGAGGTGCTGGTGCTGGAGGTCGGTACCGGAGTCTCGGAGGCCGTGGGCTGCGCGCTGGCGCCGGCGGCGCCGTCGGTGACGGCCGGGGGACCGCTGCTGTCCCACATCATCGGGGTCGCGGACATGGCGACCTCGTCGCCGTCGGCGGTCTCCGCCGCGACGACGCCGGTGACCGGGTCGAGACGGAAGCCGAGGGTGGACGACGTCAGCCCGTAGGAGAGCTGGGCGACGTGGGGGTCCGATGCTGCAGTGCGGTTCTTCAGGACGATGAGCTGAGCGAACCCGCTGTCCTCTGCGGTGAGAACCAGGTCCGCGCCGGGGAAGATCTCCGGATACAGGGCCCGGGGTCCGTCGATTATCGGGGCGGGTACAGGGCCGGGCCAGGTGAGCTGGATGTCGTACGTGCCGGCGACCGTCATCGTGACGAGAGGGGTCTGGGCCGCCGGGTCCTCCGTCGTGCCCTTGACGAGGGAAACACGCCGTACGGTCTTGCGGGAGGCACGGTCGACGGAGCCGCCCTTGCTGCCTGTGGAGAACACGATGCCGGTGTTCGTCGCCTTGGGTTCCCAGCCGTCGGCTGTGCGGTGGAGAGCCGTGTCGACGGGCTTCCATTCCTCACCGACCTTGGCCCACACCGCGGATGCGTACAACTTCTTCTGCGTAAATCCGTCAGGTCGTGCCCAGGTCGTGGAACGGGCCGTTCGCTGCGCGGTGATCTCCACCGGCTTTCCCGTCTTACGAGCGAGGTTGAACGCGGTTTCCTGAGCTACCGCCTGATTCTCGCCATGTTTCGTAGAACCCTTGCCAGCGGAGGACGGCCCGGGGGCGCCCGAAAAGTCCTCAACATGCAGTCCCGTATAGGCAATTCCAGCCGCCGCAATTGCGCCAGCAACTATGGCTGCGGTCGCACGCCGGCCAGGTATGCGACGTCGTTCTTCACTCACGAGCGAGGTCCCCTTCCCCCCAGAATCCGGGGCTCTCACGCACCGGCTGGAACTACGAAGCCGACCGTGACGTCTAGGAGGACAGCGGGAATCGCACGCGCTCACGGAAGTCTTGGTCAAGCCAGCTGATGATGACCCACGGCTTCCTGGGCCGTCACCCTGCCGACGAAGCATCGCGGCAAGGGTGCCGACGCCTCGGCACGCGGAGAAGGAAGCGGGGAAGGGGGAAACCCCGGCGTGATCGAGACAAGAGCGCCCTAGTATATCGTCATAAATATGAGTGAACCGCACGCGATGTCGATCTGTTCATCCGCAAGTGAGTGAAGAGATGCATGATCACCGCACTCGGGCGCGCTGTTCTCTTTCATCGGAATGATTCTGATGAACCTCATTGGGGTCGCGATGCACACATACGATCCGTGACGATGATCACGCGAAGCGGTAACTCCCTGGCATTCCTTCACGGATTGGCCTCAGAATCTGCGCAAGTCTGAAGTGCCATCACACGCGGTCCGTTCCGGTCCCGCTCCAAGTGGTCCGGGGGGACCTCGTTTTGTTCCGTCGCCTTTCGTCTGCCCGTCGCCACACGCGGCGCGTTCTCCTGCCCGCGCTGGGAGCCGTGCTACTGGTAGGCCTGCTGCCCGCCGAGTCCCTGGCACTGCCACCCGATCCCGCCGCGGAGACCGGGCGGGAAACCCTCGAGACTCAACCGCTCGCCCTGGAGCCACTCGAAGAGGAACAGCCAGTCACGGGCGAGACGTTCGAGGAGGACCTGGAGACCCTGAAGGTCGAGGTCCCCGAGAACCTGGAGCAAGCGCCTGCCGGTACGACGACGGCGCCACCGGCAAACACGGGCACCGTGACGTTCGGGACGGCCATCAGCCAGGCATTCGCGACGGCAGCAGCGACGGCAGACCCTGTCGGCCTTGAGCCGGCGACCAACAACGTGCCCATCAGCCTGGGCCAGGCAGCTGGCCAGCCTGCCCCCACCGGCACCTGGCAGACCGCGGTCGTCGACCGGTCCAGCGAGCTCAGCAAGGGCGTCCAGGGTGCGCTGACGGTGGGTGCGCTGGTAACGGTGCAGGCTCCGTCCACCGGATCCGTACCTCTCTCGGTCCAGCTCGACTACAGCAAGTTCGAGAACCTCTACGGCGCCGACTGGTCCACGCGTCTGCGGCTCGTCCAGTTCCCGGAGTGCTACCTGACCAAGCCGCTCGAAGAGGCGTGCCAGCAGTACAAGGAACTGGAGACGACCAACGACACCGGCACGAACAAGATCACCGCGACTGTCGACACGGCCGCTGACGGAACCACGACGCCTGCCGTTGCGACGGGCAACAGTGCCTATTCCGGCCCTACCGTGATGCAGGCCTCCTACACCACCAACGCCACGCCCGTGGCAACAAGTGGCGACACGGCCGTCCTCGGTGCGGTCGACTCCGGCGCGGGCGATCGCGGCTCGTTCAGGGCGACACCGCTCCCCTCCAGCGGAAAGTGGTCAGCCGGAGGATCCTCCGGCGCCTTCACGTGGAACTACCCCCTCGCCGTCCCGCCCGCTCCGGCCGGTCCGGCACCGAACATCTCGTTCACCTACAACTCGCAGACAGTGGACGGCAAGACGGCCGTCTCTTCGCCGCAGACGTCCTGGATCGGTGAAGGATGGGACTACGACCCCGGCCACATCGAGCGCCGCTACCGCCCCTGCAAGGACGACACCAAGACCGGCACTCCCAACAACACAGCCACGTCAGACAAGACAAGCGACCTGTGCTGGGTGTCGTACAACGCGGTGATGTCGTTCGGTGGCACGACCACCGAACTGGTCCACGACGATGACGAGAAGGCCGACGCGGCCGGCACCGAGAGGTACCACGCGCAGAGCGATGACGGCACGCGCGTCGAGCACCGCGTCGGAGGCACGAACGACGACAACGACGGCGAGTACTGGGTCGTCACCACCGCCGATGGCACTCAGTACTACTTCGGTCAGAACCAGGTCGGTGGCGGGCACGCCAACACCAACTCTGTCTCGACCGTTCCCGTCTTCGGCAACCATTCCGGTGAGCCCTGCCACGCCACCTCCTTTGCCGACTCCCGCTGCAAAGACCCAGACACGGGTAAGGACGAGCAGCAGGCCTGGCGCTGGGGCCTCGACAAGATCGTCGACGTCAACGGCAACGTGATGGTCGTCAACTGGAAGCAGGAGACGAACTACTACGCGCTCCGTGAGAAGCGGAAGACACCCGAGCAGTACGACCGCTACGCCTACCCGACAAGCATCGAGTACGGGATGCGTGCGGGCAGCCTCGCCAACCCCTCCACTAAGGTCACGTTCGGTGTACAGCAGCGCTGCCTCAAGGACGCCACGACCTGTGCCGCCACGAACTTCGACAAGACCGACGACCCAGGTGCCTATCGTGCCTGGTGGGACACACCAGGTGCCCTCAACTGCAAGGCGAACTCCAGCCTCTGCCCTTCCTTCCCCTCCTTCTGGACCCAGATGCGTCTGGAGACCGTGACGACGGAGGCAACCCGAGTCGGCAAGACGACAACCTTCGGCAAGGTCGACACGTATACGCTGCACCAGTCCTTCCCCGAGGACTGGTACGACACGTCACCCGGGCTGTGGCTCAACTCGATCACCCGCACCGGTTTCGCCCCCGACGGCACGAGCCTTGCCCAGTCCAAGGACGGCGTCAGCTTCGCCCACTACACGGTCGGCTCCACGTCGCCGCTGAAGAAGCGGCTCAAGGACCGGCAGCTCCGTAACCTGGTGCCCAATGGTTCCACGGACAAGCGTCCCGCCTTCACCCGTCCTCGCATCGGCACGGTGGCCACAGAGGCCGGCGGCAGCATCGAAGTGGAGTACGCAGGCGGATGCGATGCCGAACCGGCGGCGGACCTGGGCAAGGCCAACACGTACTGCTACCCAGTGCGCTGGTCCCCCGACGGTGACGAGAAGACACCGAAGATAGCCTGGTTCAACAAGTACGTCGTCGACTCCGTCACCGAGACCGACAAGGTTACCTCGCCCTTCACCAAGCCGATCTATACCAAGTACCGCTACTACGAGCCGGCCTGGGCCAAGAGTGACGACGAATTCATCCGCCCGTCGCTGCGCACCTTCAGTGACTGGCACGGCTACCGGAAGGTCACGGCGACCAAGGGCAGCAGCATCGTCGCGACCCCGAGCACGCCGCAGTCCCAGTCGCTCTCCGAGACCCGCTACTTCCGGGGCATCGGCGGACAGGTGAGCGACTCCGAAGGCAAGACCCTGCGCGCGGTCGACGGCACGGCCGTGACCGACGAGCCGCAGTACGCAGGCACAGCCTTCGAGACCATCACCTACCTCAACTCCGACAAGCTGGCCAACGGCAAGCCGAAGGTCGTCAGCCGGACGCTGAACATTCCCTCGTCCACACCGACCGCGTCTCGAAGCCGCAAGGCAGAGAACAACACCGACCTCGATCCCCTGGTCTCCTACCGGACCAGCACCGATCAGATCGACGCCATCCAGAACGTCAACGCCAGCTCGCGGTCGGTACGGACGACCACCCTCGCCCGCGACGCCTACGGCCTCCCGACTGCGGTGGAGACCGCGGTCGTCGAGCCGAATGGCACCGGCGAGACCCTTTCCGAGCAGACCTGCACCAAGACCACCTACATACACAATCAGTCGGCCTGGCTGATCGGTCTTCCCACGGCCAAGCGCACCACCGCAACCTCCTGTGCGGACTACAGCACGGCCGATCCCGCAACCGAACTCAAGGGCTCGGCGCAGATCACCTACGACGACGGTGCCACCACCCCCACGAGGGGCCTGGCCACCTCCGTGTCTGAGATCGACGGCACCGGCACGTCACACTCGGTCACCACCACCACGGCCTACGACCCCCTCGGACGTATCCGCACCGTCACCGCACCGGGCGTTGGCACCGCCGAGACCCAGTACACCCCTGGTGACGCCGGCGGCCCGGTCACATCCATCAAGACCCTCAAGACGGTCGTGACCGCAGGCACGACCCCTGTGACCAATGTCCACGCGACAACGACGACCTTCGACCCGGGCCGGGCACTGCCCCTCTCGGTGACCGATCCCAACAACCGGGTCACCACGAATGAGTACGACGCGCTTGGCCGCCTGACCAAGGGCTGGTCTCCCTCCCGCTCCGCCGGAACACAAGATCCCAACGTCCAGATCGAGTACCAGCAGGCCATCGCCACGGCGAGCGAGGCCCGCCCGGCGGCCGTCACCGTCAAGACCCTGAAGGACGACGGCACCTACGACCGTCAGGTCACGCTTTACGACGGCCTGCTGCGCCAGGTCCAGACCCAGTCCGAGGCCGTCGGCCCGGGCAGGATCATCACGGACACCAGATACAACGACCAGGGCCTGATTGGCGAGCAGAGCAGCGGCTACCTTGCCAAGGGCGACCCGGAGACGAAGCCGTTCGAGGTCAAGTCCGCCACGCTCATACCGAGCCGAGTCAAGTCCGTCTACGACGGCCTCGGCCGCGCGACGCGCCAGATCACCTTCCACGGCCCCACCGCCAAGTACACCCTGTACACCGGATACGGCGACGACAACGTCACCGTAGACACCCCCGGCCACACTGTCCCGAAGACACAGACGTTCTCCGACGCCCTCGGCCGCGTCACGACGATCCGCCACTACACCACGCTCGGCAGCAGCGGCCCCTACCGCACAACTGCATATGCCTATAACAAGCGCGGCCACCTCAGCACCGTCACTGACCCGACCGGCAACACGTGGGAATACACCTACGACGCCCGGGGCCGGGTCACGGCCGCCAAAGACCCCGACACCGGTACCACCAAGACCGGGTACGACAACGCCGACCGCCCGACCGTCGTCACCGACGCACTCCAGCAGTCGACCTACACGACGTACGACGTACTCGGCCGCGTCACCGCGGTCCACGAAGGCGCAGCAGATGCCAAGACGCTGGTGAAGTCGTACAAATACGACACAAAAGATGCCCTCGGCCTCCTCTACGAATCCACGCGTCACACCCCCAGCGGCGACTACATCAACCGCATCACCGGCTTTGACACCGAATACCGGCCGACCAGCCGCGAAACCGTCATCCCCAGCAACACCATGACAACGGGCCTGTCAGGCACCTACGCGTACACCTACACATACACGCCCACAGGCAAACCCCTCGCCGTCACGCTGCCCGCCAAGGGGGGGCTGGCCAACGAGAAGGTCATCACCCGCTACAACGAGGACGGCCTGCCCGAGTCCACCTCCGGCCACAGCTGGTACACCACCGACGCCACCTACTCCCCCTACGGTGAGGTGCTGCGCACGGTCTCCGGAGCCCAGCCCAACCGAGTCTGGACGACGAACTTCGTCGACGAGCACACCGGCAGCCTCCAGCGCACGGTCACCGACCGGGAAACCGTCGGCCCCCACGAGATCGCAGACGCCCGCTACTCCTACGACGACGCTGGCACGATCACCTCCAGCGCCCGCAAGCTCTTCGACGCGACCGGGGCGACCTGGGACAACCAGTGCTTCACCCACGACGTCATGGGCGAGCTAGTCAACGCCTGGACCTCGAGCATTACCCCCGCGGACATCAAGAGCGCGGGCGGCACCGGCTGCAAGTCCAACAACGGCACCACCTGGGGCTACCGCAACGACGGCTCCTCCTCCACCGGACCCGTCGCCAGCGCCCCTCACGACGGCACGCAGCCCACGAACCTCACCGACACGGCACCGGCCACCGGCACCGTCGCCACCGGCGCGACCGCCTACCGGCAGTCCTTCACCTTCGACCGCCTCGGCAACCGCGCCAGCATGACCGAGCACGACCCGGCCGGAGACACCACCAAGAACACCGCATACAGCTACACCTACAACCCCAACCAGCCCCACACCCTGACCTCCATTGCCTCCACCCCGGCAGGCAAGGACAGCAGCTACACCTACAACGCCACCGGCACCACCCGGACCCGCAACCTCCCCGGCACCGCCCAGGACCAGTCCCTCCAGTGGACCAGGGAGCAGAAACTCGCCTCCAACACCGTCGGAAGCACACCCACCACCTACGTCTACGACGCCGACGGCAACCGCATCCTGGAGAACACTCCCGGAACCGGCAGCACTCTCTACCTGGGCGAAACCGAACTCACCACCGACAACGTCGGCTTGATCACCCGAGCTTCTCGCTCCTACGACCAGGCCGGCGCACTCACCGTCGTCCGCACCACCAACGGTTCCAGCGCAGGACACACACTCGATGTACTGATCACCGACCACCTCGGCACCGCCAACACCACCGTCGCACTCGCCACCGGCCAGAAGATCACCCGCCGCTCCTTCAAGCCCTACGGCGAACTCCGCGGCCCCAAGCCGACTGCGTGGCCCAACAAGCGCGGCTACCTCGGCGTCGGCATCGACGACACCATCACCGGCCTCACCCACATCGGTGCTCGCGAATACGACCAGAACACCGGCCGCTTCCTCTCCGCCGACCCCCTCATCGACTTCACCGACCCGCTCCAGATGAACGGCTACACGTACGCCAACGGAAGCCCGGTTACCCTCTCCGACCCCAGCGGGCTCGCCGCGTGTGCCACCCCACTGGAGTGCGGAGGCGGTACACAATACGGAAACAACACACCCACGCAGAACAGCGGCGGCGCACCCCTCAACGACGCTTCATGGGGTTGCACCGATTGCGACAACAACAGCTACAACAACAACTGGTGGCCCAGCAGCGGCTGGCAGGCCTCCACCACTGGACCGGAGATATATCCGGGATACATGATGGTGCTCCCCGGAGTCCACGTTCCCGCAACGTGGTCCAATGCCTCCGCTTTCAAGGTCGGCCTGTCAAAGCAACTCCAGGCCACCTACTGCCCCGAATCATGTGTCGTGCGCTGGTACACCGATCCCGTAGACGAGGACCAGCCAGGCGACTACTACCGTTTCGTGGCCCTCATGAAATGGCACGCTTGCACCCAGGCGGATAGCTTCCGATGCCCCAAGTCCGTGTCGAGCAATAGCGAATTCCTGGCAGCTGGGATGGCAATGGGGGCAGGAGAGGGCCCCATTGGAGGCTTGAGCGGTCCCGGAGGTAAGGGAAAATACGGATCACTGTGCGGGGGAAACAGTTTCATAGCGGGCACGGAAGTGCTTTTGGCTGATGGCACGACCAAGTCGATCGAGGAAGTCGAAGTTGGTGACACGGTACTGGCAACTAATCCAGTGACCGGCGAAACCGAAGCGAAGAGAGTCACCGCCACCATCTTCACGGCGGACGACAAGACCTATGTCGACCTCGCCATTTCCGTAGATAGCGGCGTTGGCCACATCACCACTACCGCCC
Organism: Streptomyces tanashiensis; assembly: GCF_014648895.1. Classification (GTDB taxonomy): domain Bacteria; phylum Actinomycetota; class Actinomycetes; order Streptomycetales; family Streptomycetaceae; genus Streptomyces; species Streptomyces tanashiensis. Next base: position 11,684 of record NZ_BMRZ01000031.1, on the reverse strand, counting down.
ACCACCCCTTCTGGTCCGAATCCGAGCACGAGTGGCTTGACGCCGCCGGCCTCAAGCCCGGCATGACACTGAGGGCTGCCGACGGCACCACCGTGACGGTGCAGAGCGCTCAGACCTACAAGGCTCAGCAGGAGACGTACAACCTCACGGTCGCCGGCCTGCACACGTACTATGTGCTGGCGGGGGCCACGCCGGTACTCGTTCACAACAGCAACTGCGGTGTGGGTGACGCCCTAAAGGGCTGGCAAACGCGCTACTTCCAGATGGGTGACCAGCATCTGCGCCTGACCAAAGAGCGGATGCAGCACATACTGGAGCGTCACCACCCTTCGTACCGCAAGGGGCCGGACAAGGCGACGCAGACGAACTTCAGGAAGAACATGTCGATCCAAGACGTCGAGGATGCGATTAGCAGCGTTACTCAACAGAATCGTGGACTGATTTCGAGTCGAGGAGTCAATGACAGTTACCAGGTGGAAGGCGTTTACGGAGGGGTGACCTATACGATGGGAATTAGCAATGGCAGAATTGGTCAGTTCTACCCGCACTGATGATCGATGATCGTTGTCGAGAGCTACGCGATGATCCGTCCCCACGAGTTCGTTCAATTCGAGTCGGTTCAGGATATCTCTACAGATATTGACCTGATTGAAGGCGCAGTCGAGATTGCTATTGGCGACTGTGTTCTGGTCGATACTCGACTCTGGGACTACCTGTACCCCTTGTGGGCTTATCTGGCAGATTCTGTTTCGACGCTACGGGCGACGGGGGCAGGCTCCTTCAGATTCCCGGACCAGCCCATCCAGGTTGAATTTAATCGAGCGCCTAAGGGGGCGCTACAGATAACTGTCTCTGGGGATGGGGAGACTAAAAGGGCCATCGCTAATGAGTCCGAGTTCCTTCAGGCTCTGCGTTCGCGCGGCGCGGATTTCTTTAGCAAGCTCTCAGCTCACTTTCCCGCAGAGCGGGCCCTGATCGAACGTAGCTGGAAGAAGCTTCTACGCGATCCGGTCGACTCCTTGCTGGCCGATATCCCGTGGGAGGAACGCGTTGGCGAGAGACAGTCATCCGCTTTTCGCCAAGCGGAGCGAGTTGTGGGTCGCCGCATGAACACTGCGCAGCGTGAGCGGCTGATTTCCGATGTAGCGGGACGGCGGCTGTCTTTCGGCGAGTTGGTCTCACGCGCTGAACGTGAACTGTGCAGCGCACAGCCGGGCAGTTCTTGACATCATGTGCGTTCGCGGTAGCGAATCTGGAGCCCCATCGGCTGTCGCTGATGGGGCTCCAGTGGCTTCTGACGGCAGTAGTTGACGGCAACGTCAGCGGACGCGGGTGGTGCAACGTGGCGGTTCGTCGCCGTCGGAGCGTGCGGTCTTGGGGCTTTCCGGGCTGTCGAGCGCGGTGCTGAGGGCGTTGATGGCGTCTCGCTGGAGGCGGAGTCGGACGTGGGCGTAGACGGTGGCGGTGACGCCGATGTGGGCGTGGCCGAGGAGTTCTTTGATGACGACGAGTTCGACGCCCTGTTCCAGGAGCAGGGTGGCGGTGGAGCGGCGGAGGCCGTGGAAGCGGATGGGCGGAGGCCGGCATAGCGGAGGAGCGTGATGAAGGCGCGGGTGAGGTTGGTCGGGTCGATCGGTCGGCCCTGCGCGGTGGTGAACACGTGGCCGCTGCGCTGCCACGCCGTGCCCGCGCTCGCACGTTCGCGCTGCTGCTGCTCGCGGTGGTACTTCAGCGACTGGCGGCAGCGGGTGGGGAGGGCGATGCGGCGTTCGGAGGCCCGCGTCTTGGTGGGCAGCGTGATGAGCCCGCCCGCGCTGGTGCGCTGCAAGGTTCGACGGATTGCGGCGGTGCCCGCGTTGAGGTCGAGGTCTTCCCAGCACAGGCCGAGGAGTTCGCCCTTGCGGAGTCCGGTGTGGAGAGCCAGTTCGAACAGTGCGTGCAACCGGTGTCCGCGCGTGGCCGCGAGAAACTGGCGGGCTTCGTCGGCGGTGAGGGGTTCGAAGCGTCGGGGGCGTGGGATGCCGGTGCGGACGTTGCGGGCGACGTTGCGCGGGATCTCTTCCTCGCGGACGGCGTGCTCCAGGGCGGACTTGAGCACGGAGTGGATGTAGGTCAGCGTCAGCGGAGAGAGCAGCTTGCGGCAGCACTGGCATGTGGCACGCAGCTGGTTGAGCCAGGTGCGGACGTCCTTGGCAGAGAGCTTCGTGAGCTTCTTCTTGCCCAGGCCGGGGACGAGGTAGCGGTCGACGCAGGCGGTGTAGCGGGTGTGGTGTTCTCGCGGAGGTGGTGGACAGCGACGTTCTCCAGCCAGTACGTCAGGTACGCGGCCACGCTGCCCTGCGCGTAGAGGACGGGGAGGCCGCGGTTGCTGGCGGCGACCTTCTCGGTGAGCTTGGCCAGGGCGTCCTTGCGGGTGGAGCCGTAGACGCGGACCCGGCGACGGGTGTTGCCGGGGGCGAGGACGTATCCGGCGGCTTCCCAGCGGCCATCCCTTGCGCTGATAGACGGTCCCCGTCGCCGTTGGCCCGGGTGCGGCGGGAGACGGGGTTGTCGCGGGGCGTGGTCATCAGGCGGCTTCCTGTTCGAGGCGGTAGCAGATGAAGTCGGCCAGCGCGTGTGCGGGGATGCGGCGGGCGCGGCCGAGGGTGATCGAGGCGAGCTGGCGGGTGCGGAGCAGGTCGTAGACGGCGGAACGGCCGAGCTGGAGGCGGGCCATGACCTGGGGAACCGTCAGCAGTTCCGTGCCGGCGGTCACGCGACGGCCCCCGCCCGGACCGCACTGGTCAGCTGATCAGTGGAGTGACCGACCGGGTGACCGGCGCGGTCACCGGAGCGCTTCGAGCGTCGGGGTCGGTTCGGTTTGCTCGGGTCGAGTCTGCTGTTTCGCGGCCAGGAGGTCGGCGAGGTGTTCGAGTTCGGGCAGGAGGCCGGTTCCGGCGTACTGCCAGTGGGAGATGACCAGCGTCGTGTCCGAACCGTCGGGCCGTGCGGCGATATCGCGGTGACCGGGACGGTGACCTGCGGAATGACCGTGACCGGGTCGGTGACCGGCGCCCAGGTCAGAGGAGTGTCCGGCGCGGTCACTGACCGGAGGCCGTCCGTCTGTCCGGCCTGCGTCTCAGCCGATGCCGGGGCTGGGGTCTGGGTGTCGGGTCGGCTGGTTCGCCGGTCGCGGTGCTTATTCGTCCCGTTCGGGCTCGGCGAGGTGCACGGTGCCGTCCTCGTCGAGGTGGGGGTGCAGGGCTGCGGGGGCGTGGTGGTCGGGGTCGGAGGGGCGGGGACCTTCCGGTCCGTCGGGGCCCCAGCGCAGCAGGCGCCGTGAGCGTGCGATGCGGTAGTGGGTGTCGCCGGCCTCGATCTCGTTGCTCGGGCCCGCGCGCAGTCGGTCCGCGGCCTGGGCGAGCTCTGCCAGCTCATCGGCTGTCTTGCCGGTGTTCTCGGCGGCGGTGGTGCGGGCGTCGACAGTGGGGTCGGCGTTGCAGGGGATGAGGCCGCGTGTGCGGGGCTCCAACCAGGTCAGGGCGGAGTCAAGGGTCCGGCGTGCGTCGTGGGCGGTGGCCTGCAGGCCACCGCCCGGCGTCCAGGACCCGTTGCTCTTCCGCTCGACGATCAGGAATGCCGCCGGCATCAGCACGACGTCCGGATGGCTGTCGACGGCCCGCGCGGAATCGCGCAGTACGGCATCGGGGAACCTGGTCCCGCTGTAGGCCAGGGCGCGCAGGGAGATCCGCTCCGCCGCGTGCAGAGGCGACAGCGGCGCGTCAGGGTCCAGCACCAGGTCCTGATCGACCCTCGGGCCACGGGCGCCAGCGCCGGGGCTCCAGTCGGGGTGGAGGGGTTCGGGGTCGGTGGGCCGCGGCATCTCGATGTCACCGTGGACGTCGAGGCCCGCGTACTCCTCGGCCCGCACCACGCGGTAGCGGACACCGAGCACGATGAGCTCATCCACCCGCTCACTCTCCAGCCACGCCACCGCCGCCAGCAGCTCGCGCCGTTCCAGCGTGCTTTTCGCTTCGTCTTTCGCCCGGAACCACAGCAGAGAGTTCAGCGCGTCACGGGCCTCCTGCGGACTGCTGTGGGTGACCTCGACGACCACCCGCCACCGCCGGCCGTCGTCCTCGTGCTGTGCGGCCACCCCGAACAGCGGGCCCCGCACCGCGAGAGCGGTATTGCGGACCGCGGCATCGGCGGCATCCGCCTCCACCGCAGCCTCCACCGGCTCCACCAGCGCCCGCACCACCACCGGCCACCCACCCGGCCCCACACCCTGGTTGCTCATGCCCCCATCGTGGTGGCAGCCACACGTGCCCATCACCGATTCAGCGGAAACGTCCCCCGCACGCGTACTCCGTCCGTCCCCGGTGTCCTCAACGGCACCGACCACACAACTCGCCGGACGGATTTCGTCGCCTGCGGGAAGGGGGGAACCGCAGGCGACAACACGAGCAAAGCCCGCTCCCACTGCCGCGTTCCCCACACCTCACACCTGCAGACCGCGGGCTCCAACGGGGCGGACCTCCAGCGCCGCGCGGCCGCCGCCTCCTTCGCGGCTTCGAGTCGTCCACACGTGCGATGGGGGTCGGTTCGTGCGAAGAAATGTGCAGGACGCCTGTTACCCGGCCTGGTCACGCGACTGGCCCAGTGCGCCGGATGACGCGCCCGGTGGTGCGCCGGAGCACGCAAGGGCTTGTCGTTGATCACCGGGCGGGTGGGTGTAGCTGTCAGTGAATGTCAGGGCCACGTCTGCCGCATATGCGTGCCGGTTACAGGCGACAGTTACGGAAATGTCCATACCCGGTAACGGGCCCCGAGCGGCATTCCGCCGCAGCTGGCGGGGGCGGCAGAGTTCGGGTCCTCGGCCCGCACCGGACCGAGACCCGCACCGCTCCCACCAGCTGTTATCGGCAGGTGGAGCTCTGTTCTTGAGGAGACATCACCTTGTCTGCTGCTTCGACCGCCCGCCGTATCGCCGCCACCGTCCTCGCGGCCGGCGCCATGGTCTCCGTCGTCGCCCTGCCGGCCTCCGCCCACGACGGTGACCACCGCCGGACGCCGAAGGTGGAGATCAGCGCCGTCCAGGCCGACAGCCCCGGACGCGACAACCGCTCCAACCGGTCGCTGAACGCCGAGTGGGTCGAGATCACCAACACCACCCGTCATGCGGTCGACCTCGACGGCTGGACCCTGAAGGACGAGGCAGGCAACACCTACAAGTTCAACGACTTCCGCCTTGCAGGCCGTGCCACCGTCCGAATCCACACCGGTGAGGGCCGCGACACCCGCACCGACCTGTACCAGGACCGCCGCAACTACGTGTGGGACAACCGCTCCGACACCGCGACGCTGCGCGACGACCACCGCCGTGTCGTCGACACCGAGTCCTGGGGCCGCCACCACCACCGCTGATCCTGGGCCCAGGTGCCCCGGCTTCCCCTCTCGTTCACAGGGGAAGCCGGGGCACCGGCATGTGATCTGGCGAGTCCGAGGCTCGCGCCTGTGGCCTCCCCTGGGGAGGTGGGAGTCGGGCGTGGCCATGACCCCGCACAGGGGACGACCCCTGGAGGGCCGGGTTCTTGGGCACGATCGACGACATGGGTGCCCCCGAGGCTGTGGATCACCCTCAGGCGCAGGCCGCCGAGCTGAAGTACTGGGTCTCGTTCGATATACCGCAGCACGACAGTGATGGCGGGGGGCGTACCGCAAGGCTCAGATTTGGGGCAGGTACCTGCAGCCGGAACCCACACCAATGGCATAGGGCCCACCTGGCGATCGCTTCCAGTGCCAGCATGCGCCTAAACGCCACTGCGGTAGATTCCAGTGATCACGTCTTGCGACGATCACTGGAGTCCGCCTCAGGGCGGGGGCACGAAGTGCGCCAACGACCAGTCGGCTCACCTCCAGACCCACCGTAGCTGCCGCGAGGCGCCAGACAGACGGATCTTGGGACCGATGACCGGGACGGGTTACGCCAGGACCGCGACGACGACGTATGCGTTGACGACGTCGGCGACCGGATGGGCCTGAGCGCCTTGAGGTTGCATTTGGAGTACCGAGACTCTCAGGAACGACGGTTCAGGAAGAGGCAGGAGCAGGTGATACGGGCAGGAACGGAGTTGAGGTGGTGATCCCCGCGGCGTCGGGGCCTTGTCGCTGGAGCCTTTGAAGTGCCGTGGGCGGAGGGGCGGCATGAGGGATGCCGTCGTCGATGTCCGAGATCACACCCGTCTTGTAGGCCAGTGGAAGCGTCGGCTCGGGTACTGCGACGTTCGCGGTCCACGTGCCGCTCTGCCGGTCGACATCGGCAAGTTCGACTGGCCACTGCGACTCCGGGCCAGCGCGCGTCACCATCGCGAAGACCTTGGAATCCGCGTCGAGACCGGTCACCGTCCCCTCAAAGTGCACGATGATCCCCTCGGGAGGGTGGGCAGGATCGGCGGACTGCCCTGTGACACGCCCCTCCACCGTGGGTTCCGGGTCCGGCTCCGGCGCTTCCGGCCTTACTGCGGGGGGCTTGGTCGTGGGCTGAGCCGACGCTTGGATGTGGGTGGTGCGGGGCTGGGTCGTGGGCTCGGGCGGCGTCGGGTCGTCCTGGGAGATGATGGCCGCGATTACCGCTGCCACCCCTGCGACCACCGCCGCGATGAGCGTTTGCCACCGATGGGAGCCTGACAGCCACCGTCGGCGCCTGGGGGGCCCGTTCGGGGGCGAGTGAGGCGTCCCGCCCGGTGGTCCGTCCGCATCAGGATCGTCTGGTGGATTTGGTGGAGATGTGCTGCTCATGTGCCTCGCCTGCCTCGACGGACGTTCAGCATGCCCAGGTCGTTGCCGACACACTCGCAGCCACGCCGTGTACTACGTGCAGGCGCTCTTCCGCTGAGTGGGGCCATTGAATCGCTGCTCTGTCGGTTTCAGAGCCGGGTCGGGCCGGGAGCGGGTGCTGGTCGCTCTGCCCTGGGTGTCCGGCTCAGCCGAGCGCGGCATCGGGCACTCCGTACGGGGGCTGGAACGCGTGGCGGTCGCCGGCTCTCCGAGGCGGTCGAGGCCCCGGCCGTCGCGGCCGGCTGCAAGCTTTCCGGCGGCCTGTAGATCTCGTACTACGACGGCCAGGAGGTCACCGACCCCGGCAAGCTCGACATCGACCGGATGGTCCCGCTCGCCGAGGTCTGGGACTCCAAGTAGGCGGAGCTGGGCTCGACGCATCATTCCGCTCCCGAGCGCTGACGGCTTTGGGCAGGAGGGGGATGGGGGGTGTCACTCGTGTAGGTGATGCCGGGGGCCTTCCGACCTGCGGCCGGGCATTCAACGCCCCGGTAGCCTCGCGTGCGACCTCCCGCCCGCGGTCCTCGGCTCCATGCACGGCCTCCACCCCATCACGGCCGTCCAGTGGCGCCGCCGCGCCGCGACCAATTGGACTGCCTATCTGGAAGCCCGCACGTCGCAGGCCCACAGCTCGTCCCCGTGCGCCCGACAATGCGGCGGGGAGGAGTCCTCCTGTGAGGCTTGTCAGCGGCAGGAGCGATGCTTTCTGTGTGACGAGCCAGGATGAGTACCCGATCTCCGGTCAGGCCATGGGTGGCCGGCTGCCTGATCCGCGTTCCGTGATCAAAGGCACCGACTGGGCTGCGCTGGAGCATGCCTACGGAGCAGCGCAGGACACACCGCTTCGCCTGCTCCAGCTCCTGGACGAGGACTCGGAGGTTCAAGCGGGAGCGCTGGAACTGCTGGACATGTCCGTCCTGCACCAGGAGTCCTTGTACAGCGCGACGGCGCCTGCCGCGTTGTTCGTCGCCGCGGTGCTGAACGATCCCCGCACTCTGGCCCGCCACGAGGACTACTCCACCTGGGACGACCGCCCTCGGCCACTGCGCGCGGCTTTGCTGGAATGGCTGGGCCAGATCGCGGATTCGGCAGCCTACGGCGAGACGGCCGACGAGGAGGACGGCAACGATCCGGGTGCCACCGATGCGGTCCGCGCTGTCCGCGGCGTGATCTACGACGCGGTTTCCCCGCACCTCCTGGACCCTGACCCCACCGTTCGAGAGGCCGCCCTCAGCGCTACCGCTGCGCTCCTCCAATCTCCCGACTTGGCCGATCGGATCTCAGGCACCACCCAGTTCCTCCGGCGGCTCCTCGCCGAGAGCCCCGACCGGCGTGAACGCGCCGCCGCCATCTTGACCATCGGGGCATGGGGCGAGGACACCACCGGCTGGCTCGCCGACCCCGACCCTGCGGTCCGTGCCTGCGCCGCTCTGTCCTCGGGATGCGCCAGCAGCACCAAGGCGACGCGGACGATCCTCCGCGCCCTGCTCGACCCCGCAGCGATCGACTCCTGGTTCCGCGAACCCACCGCCGCCGACCCTTGGGCCGGAGACCCGCTGCCTCGCATCGAATGACTACGGCCATCGACCGCGTCAGTGACTTCGAGGAACTCCTGCCGTCCGCCATGGCTTCCGTGCCGTTCTGCAGCAACCTCACCATCGCCGAGGACTGGGGACCGCTGCTTGCCGCGGCATTCCCTTCTGGCTATGAGCAGGGTGCCAAGCTGACTCCGGCCCAGCACCGTTACCTGGACGCTCTCGCCGACCGCGACGAGTGCTGGCGATACACCCAGCTCATCACCTCGTGGTTCGACGACATCGGCCTTCCACCAGACCGCAACGGCATCAGGGCAATTCTGGCCGGGGCACAGTCGCACCAGTAGCGACGCTCGTCCGGCCGATGGTGAGGACGGAGGGACGGACAGGCCCAGGGCTCCGCAGAAAATCGCAGCAACGAGGGCGCCGAGCTGCTGATGGCCATCGGTGCTGCTCGCCCCGAGTTCCTGCTCACGGGCACGACGCTGCGGGACCATGGGCTCACGGTGACGGGGATGCTGGCCGAGGGCTGGGCCCCGGAGCACCTGTGGCAGGTGATTGCCGGGCGGGACTGTCGACGGTCATGTATTTCCCCATCGCGAGCGTCAGCTTCCCCGCCCAGGCGTTCGATCCGTCGTCACACCATCGTGGTCGTTTCTCGACCGACCGGGGGTGAGGCGAGGTTCGGTTGATCAGTCCCAGTCGGACGCCGGCTGGTCAACTCGGCCGCCTTTGTGGGATGTGGGGATGTAGTCGCGAGCACCGCTAGGCAGCGCGACAACACACGCCGCCGAGCAAGCGTTGACCAGCAGGGGCAGTACGTCAGTGGCCACGCGCAGGGAGATCCACACCTGATGGAGTCCGCTCTGTGCGATCGGGCGGTCGCAGACACTGCAGCTGTGGGTGACGGTGGCGCCCCACCGTCGGGGATCCAGGTCTCCCGGATCGAGGTCCGCAACGGAGTCCGGGGAAGGCTGTAGCCGCGGGAACGGCGGTCGCAGCTTGTAGTTGCCGAACAACGCACGCGTGCTCACCGTGCTGCGGGCCAGTTTCCGGCACCGGGTGATCTCGTAGGGGAACCAGTGCAGCCGGTAGGAGGTGTAGGGGGTGAACTCCTCCAGGCTGGTCATGGCCCCGATCTCGGGCGGGAGCCGGACCAGATTGCTGCCGTAGAGCACAAGGTGCTTGACCGCCGTCAGCTGGGCGATGCTCGGCGGCAGGGTGATGATCTGCCGCCGCTCTTCCGGGCTGAGCCCGGTCAGGGGGCGGAACTCTTCGCGCCCGTCGGCGGCGGCCTCGTCGATCAGCTCCAGCAGGTGGCGCCAGCCCGGAGCGGAGGTGTCCTGCCGCTCGGCGTGGAATCCGACTCGGGCTCGCGGATGCGGCCTGGACTGATCGAAGCACGAGCACGCGTCCTGGCGGGGACCCCGCCGCTCCGGGACCGGGTCCGATGTGTCGCCCCAGCGGTTCAAATTGAGCCCCGGCTCTGCCTCGTCCGTCATGGCGCCAAGATACGGAGGTTGCTGCAGGCCGTCTCAGGATTATCCGGACGGGAGTACAGACGACACCCATCGCCGCACTCGAACGTTTGGCTGGGGAACCTGATGCTGCTGATGGGGAATTACGTGGATTTCCACAGGGACCTGCCGTCGCCGATCCGAACTACCGTCGGCGCGGTCGTATCGAGCCGCCTCCGGGCCGCGCTCTCGGGCCCTACGCCGCGGCCTGGAGTGGTTCCGAACACCCATCAGGAGCAGGAGACGCCGACACCGGAGGCATGGTCCGAGGACCGCGCTGCTCTCCGCGACCGCCCTGGTGAGTGCGAGGGCCAGGACGGCCTGTGTGGCCGGCCCACCCTTGGACGCCGCCTCCGCAGAAGAAGCCCGTCGAGGCGCCACGGCCGAGGCCGTCGACGACGCTCGTCACCAGCTCCCTGCCGCTCTCTTGCCCTCAGCAGGCCCGCCTGGACACCCGGCGGCCGCGGATGGCCATCAAGGACCGGCGCGCCGCGAACTGGGCGCTTACGGCCTACCCGTGGACCGCGGCCCAGGCCGTCCGGAAGGTCACCGAGACGGTCCGCGCGTGGGGGTACGAGCACCCCAAGGACGATGTCCTCGAGCAGACGGTTCGGCTCCTCGTCGACGCCGCCACCGCCGACGAAGGCCGGCGGATCAGCGTCCACCTCGCCGACCAGAACGGCATGCTCCTCGCCGTCGTCCTCAGCCACACCCACACCGGTCCTGACGAAACGGTCCTGACCAACCTCGCCGCCGTCCCCGGCACCGCCAGCTGCGGCACCGACACCTCCGACGAAGGACGCCGAGTGTGGGCCGTGCTGTCCACCGAACGGCCCCGCACCACAGCGGCTTGACCTCGCCGCGCCTCGTCAACGCGCCCGTCACCTGCGAGCTCACCATGTACCTCGTGCGGGCGGCGGCGAACCGTTACGCCGCATCAGGGGGTCCCGTCCCGCCGCTACGGTGAACCCCTGGGAAGTGAGCCGACTGGTCGTTGGTGCGCTCCCTGTTGTGCCCCGCTCCGGTGACCACGGTGCGGGGCACAGTGCGTGTACGGGGGTGCTATCTGTTCTACGGGGCGGAGGGGCTGCCTGTGGTGTCGATGACGTCGTTGCACGCGGGGTCGGGGTGTGGGGCGATCTGGTGGTCGATGGCGCGGGTCCAGCGGTTGGTGACGGTGGTGAGGTCGTTGTCGGCTGCGGTGGCGAACCAGACCCAACCGTCGCCGTACGCGGGGTCGGGGACGGTGCCGACGATGTAGCGGTGGCCGGGTTCGAGTGGCATGTAGGTGGGCTTTGTCTTCGCGTACCGGCCGTCGGCCTGCCGTAGGACCGACTGCCCGATCGTCAGCGTCTTGGGCGGGGAGCCCTTGAGCGGCTGGACGACCGTGACCTTGGACAGCAGTGCTCCGCCGGGGGCCTCGTCCTCCTCGCGGTACTCCACCGTCTTCTCGACGGTGATCAGGACGATCGTGCGGGCGTAGCCGGCCTTGTCCTCGTCGGTGTCGGTCGCGGGCAGGCACATGCCGTGCGCGGTGGCCGGGGGAGTTCTGTCGGCGGCGGTGTCGAGGGTGGTGTACCAGGCGGCGCCGGCGGTGGTGAGGACCGTGGCGGCGGCCAGGACGGTCAGGGTGGTCCGCTTGTGCTTCACGCTCAGCCCCACATCTTCTTGTAGTTGGCCTTGTCGACGTCGGTCGGGCCGGTGACCGGCGGGTTGGCGACGTTCTTCCACATGAGGGAGAAGATGTTGTCGGCCTTGTGGCAGAACCCGAGTGCGTGTCCGAGTTCGTGTGCGGCGACGGACTGCTGGAAGC
>NZ_BMRZ01000030.1:31510-35368 GCF_014648895.1 Streptomyces tanashiensis | reverse complement strand
TGAGGGCGCAGATCAGTTCGGGCTTGTGATGCGCGTCCTTGTAGTTGCGGTGGGGTGCGCCGATGGGGACCTCGGCCGCATCCTCAGCGGCGCGGGAGGGCGACCAGTTGCGCGGGTGGTGCACTGCCGCCTGGGTTCGGCGCCGGTGTCTGGTGCGCCTGCAAGCCTCGATGCGGGCGAGCTTGTAGTACGTGAACATCCGATGTTTGTTGCCGGGATTACGTAAGAGCGTTGCGGATGAGTCAATAGCTTCGACCACAGCGCGGAATGCATTGGATCACTGGTCGAGTGGCGAGATAGCGCCTCTCGCTGTCAGGCGATGGTGTCGAGGTCCGCGGAGCTGTTGGCGGGTCCGGTGGCCAGCCAGTCCTCGACCGCGGCGACGTGCACCGCGCTGGCAGCTGCGGCCAGTGCGGCATCACGGTTGACCAGGGCCCGCCAGATGGCCTCGTGCTCGCAGTGGGCCTGAATGCGGGCGGGGGCGCCACCGCCCGAAGTCTGGGGGAGCGTGCCGCGCACGATGCGCAGCCGCTGGGTATGGGTGGAGAGGATTCCGAGCAGGGTGGACAGGACCGGATTGCCGACGGAGTCTGCGATGGTGCGGTGGAACTCGATGTCCAGATCGATGAACTCCTCGATGCCGATGTCGGCGGCACTCTGATCGAGGATGGCCCGCAGCGTTCGCAAGTCCTCGGCGGTGAGCCGGCCGACGGCAAGAGCGGTGACCTGCGGCTCCAGCAGGCGCCGTACCTGCAGGAGCTGACGGGCCGTGCGCCCGTGGGAGACGTCGGCCGCGAAAGCCATGGCTTCGAGGAGAAGATGCGGCTCCAGGCCGGAGACGTATGTGCCGTCGCCCTGCTTGGCCACCAGGATCCGCATCGCGGTGAGTGCTCGGACGGCCTCGCGCAGCGAGTTGCGCGACAGCCCGAGTTGGTCGGCGAGATCGGCCTCGTTGGGGAGGCGCGCGCCGGGTAGAAGGCTGCCGGAGACGATCATCTTCTTGATCTTCTCGATGGCCTGGTCGGTCACCGCCATGGTGGAATCGCCTCCTGCTGGGCTCGTTGACGTGTGGGCAGTCGCGGGAAGCCGCGGAAATCCGGGAAAGATCAAAGGCCGAAACGGCGCGACGGCTCAGAATGGCCAGTCGCGCCGTTCCGGCGGTCTTCGGAGGGGTCCGGCTTGCTATTCCTGCTTCTCGCCGGAGGTGAAGCGGGAGATGATCAGCGCGACGATGATGATCGCGCCGTTGAGGAACTGGTTCCACAGGGGAGGCACGCCGGCGAGGGTCATGACGTTGACCACGAGCTGGAGGGTCAGTACGCCGGTGAGGGCGCCGAAGAGCGTTCCGCGGCCGCCGTTGAGGCTGACGCCGCCGATGACGGTGGCGGCGAAGACCTGGAAGATCCAGCCGTTGCCCTGGTCGGCGGAGATGGATCCGTAGTGGCCGGTGTAGAGGATTCCGGCGAAGGCGGCCAGCAGGCCGCCGATGATCAGAACGATCCAGGTGATCCGGTCGACGCGGATGCCGGCGGCACGGGCGGCCTCGGCGTTACCGCCGATCGCGTAGAGGGAGCGGCCGTGGCGCAACCAGGCGAGTGCACTGCCGCCGATCAGGAAGAGCAGCGCGCAGATCCAGATCGCCGCCGGGACGCCCAGCCAGCTGGTGCGGCCCAGGTAGGTGAAGGAGCTGGGCAGGGTGACGATCGACTGGCCCTCGGAGATTGCGACCTGGAGGCCGCGCAGCAGGGTGAGCGCGCCGAGGGTGACGATGAAGCCGTTGAGGCGCAGCTTCAGGATGAAGAACCCGTTGGCCGCCCCGATGAGCGCGCCGACCGCGAGGCACAGCAGGATGGCCGACCACTCGGGGAAGAGCCCGAGCCCGATGAACCGTGAGCCGTGGTCGGGCAGCACCAGCCAGACGGCGATGACGGGGGCCACGCCGATGGTGGACTCCAGGGAGAGGTCCATCCGTCCGGCGATCAGGATCAGGGCCTGGGCCAGGACCAGCAGGCTCAGCTCGGTGGCTTGCTGGCCGACGCCGAGGAGATTGTCGGCAGTGAGGAAGGCGGGGGAGACGATGAAGCCGATGACGCCCAGAACGAGCAGGGCCGGTACGAGCGACAGGTCGCGGTAGCGGGCGATGTCGAAGCGGCGTCCGGCGGGGGCGGGGGCGGTGACGGCCATGGCCGAAGGCGCTCGGAACTCAGTTGTGGGAGACATGACTTTCCTTCGTGTCGGTCGGGCCGGCCATGCCCTCCATGGCTGCGACCAGCTGTTCATCGCTCCAGCCGTGCTCGAACTCGGCGACGACGCGGCCGTGGAACATGGCCACGACGCGGTCGCAGACGCGCAGGTCGTCGAGTTCGTCGGACACGATCAGGGCGCTCTTGCCCGCGTCGGCGACCTGGCGGACGGTGCCGAGCAGGGATTCCTTGGATTTGATGTCGACGCCGTTGGTGGGCCGGATGGCGACCAGCACCTGGGGGTTGGTGGCCAGCGCCCGGGCGATGACGACCTTCTGCTGGTTGCCGCCGGACAGGGCGGACACCGGGGCAGAGGGTCCGGGCGTCTTGATGTCGAGATCGCTGATCATCCGCTGGGCGAAGGCCCGGGTGCGCGAGGGCAGCACGGTTCCGAACGGCCCGAGCTGGTCGGTGACGGTCAGGGTGGCGTTCTCGGCGACGCTGCGCTGCGGGATGATGCCCTGGATGTGCCGGTCCTCGGGAACGAACCCGATGCCGGCCGCCAGTGCGGCGGGGACGCGTCCGGTGCGCACCGGACGGCCCGCGACGGTGATGGTGCCGCTCCGCGGGCGGTGCAGGCCGGCGATGGTCTCGCCGATCTGGACGTTGCCGCTGGCGGCGGCCCCGGCGAGCCCGACGACCTCGCCGGGGCGCGCGGTCAAGGAGAAGTTCCGGTACGCGCCGGCCAGGCTGAGGCCGGAGACGTCCAGCAGCGGCGTGTCACCGAAGTGTCTCTCCCCGGTCACCGACCAGGAGGGCTCGGTTCCACGGGTGCGCTCCCCGGTCATCGCCTCCACCAGGGCGTGGTGGCTGAGCTCGGCGACCGGTGCGGTGACGATGTGCCGGGCGTCCCGGTAGACCGTGACGGTGGTACAGAGGTCGTAGACCTCCTGCAAGTGGTGGGAGATGAACAGGAACGCGACGCCCTGTTCCTGCAGCGAGCGCAGTTTGTCGAAGAGCTGCTCGATGCCGCGTGCGTCGAGCTTCGCGGTCGGCTCGTCGAGGATGATGAACCGGGCGCCGAAGGACAGCGCCCGGGCGATCTCGACGAACTGGCGCTGCTCGACGGTCAGGTCCTCGGCGCGTGCGCTCGGATCGACGTCGACCCCGTACTCGGCGAGCAGCTCGGTGGCGCGCCGCCGCAGCTGCTTCCAGCCGATCGGGCGCAGGGCGCGGGAGCTCTGCCGGTCGAGGAAGAGGTTTTCTGCGACGGTCAGTGCCGGGATGATGGTGGAGCGCTGGTACACGCAGGCGACCTTGGACCGCCAGGCGTCGGTGTCCCCGGGGGCGGGGGCTTGCTCGCCGTTGAAGCGCAGGGTGCCGGTGTCGGGGTTCTGCAGGCCGGTGAGGATCGAGACGAGCGTGGACTTGCCCGCGCCGTTGCGGCCGACCAGGGCGTGGGACTCGCCGGGTGCGACGGAGATGCGGGCGTCGCTCAGGGCGACGGTGGCGCCGAAACGCTTGCTGATCCCATCGGCTTCGACGACGGGGCCTCGGGCGGGGATGGGGTCCGCCATGGCGTGGTGCTCCTTTCCACGGGTGGAAACCGCGGGCGGCGGCCCTGGAGGGGGGAGTTCGGGCCGCCGCCCGCGGAGCTTTTTTTTTGGGGGGGGGG
>NZ_BMRZ01000030.1:0-31484 GCF_014648895.1 Streptomyces tanashiensis | reverse complement strand
GGGGGGGGGGTACTAGCTGACGTTGTTGCCCCAGAGGGACTTGTCGTCGACGTTCTCCTTGGTGACCAGCGGGGCGGGGAGCTGGTCCTCGAGGCCGTTGGGCAGCTGGATGATGGTCGAGTCGTGGTCTGTGGGGCCGGGCTTGAAGGTCTTGCCCTCGGCACCGGCCTGGGCGTAGTACAGGGCGTACTTGGCGTAGAGGTCGGCGGGCTGGGAGACCGTCGCGTCGATCTCGCCCTTGCGGATCGCGTCGAACTCCTGCGGGATGCCGTCGTTCGAGATGATCGCGATGTGGCCGGGCTGACCGACGGGCTTGAGCAGGCCCTTCTGCTGGAGCAGAGCGAGGGTGGGCTGCAGGAAGACGCCGCCGGCCTGCATGTAGATGCCGTTCAGGTCGGGGTGGGCGGCCAGGGTGGACTGGAGCTTGGCCGAGGCGACGTCACCCTTCCAGTCGGTGGCCAGCTCGATCACCTGGATGTTGGGGAACTTGTCCTTCATACAGGCGGCGAAGGCCTCGGAGCGGTCGCGCCCGTTGATGGAGCTCAGCGCGCCCTGGAGCTCTGCGACCTTGCCCTTGCCGCCGAGCTGCTTGCCGAGGAACTCGCAGGCCTTGGTTCCGTACGCCTTGTTGTCGGCGCGGACCACCATGTAGACGTCACCCTTGTCGGGGCGGGTGTCGACGCTGACCACGGGGATCTTCTTCGCGGACAGCTGCTCCAGGGTGGAGGCGATGGCGCCGGTGTCCTGCGGGGCCATGACGACGGCCTTGGCCCCGGTGTTCTGGAAGATCTGGACGTTGGCGACCAGCTTGGTGACGTCGTTCTGGGAGTTGCTCACCGGCAGGGTGTTGAGGCCCTGGGAGGCGGCGTCCTGCTTGATGTACTGGGCGTAGGAGTTCCAGAAGTCCGAGTCCGCACGCGGCAGGTCGATACCGAGAGCCGGCTTGGCCGCGGCGGTTGAGGAACCGGACGCGTCGCCCCGGCCGCAGGCCGTGGCGGCCCCCGCCAGGACGACGACGACGGCGGCGGTGGCCGCGATTCTGCACGAGCGAGGCTTCATGGTGCTGATCTCCTTGACTGGGATGCCCGGGTCCCCTGCTGGGAGGGGGGAAGTCGGTGCGGCGACAGGACCGGGTGGGCCGGGGGGCCACCCGAGGGGCGGAGCGGAGGAGGAACCGACCTCCCTGCCGGCCCTCATGCCAGGAGGGAGGCCGGTTCCTGGTGGCGACGGTCCGTGGCAAGCCCCGGATCGCGCTTCCCGCAGTCATCGGATGGCTTGCGGTACCCCAGGACCATACGAGCCGGAGACTTGACTGGCAAGAGGAAACCTCGGATGAATTTTCATCTGACATCCGAGCCGTCTCGATGCACTACGAACGAATGCCGTATGCGCCCTGACCTGCATATTTGAGAGATTCGGCGGGTTTCTGGCCCGCGTAAACAATAAACATCGGAGGACTTCTTGCGGTGACGTGCCTCCGACTCGTATGGTCAGGGCATCGCTAATCATCCGATGTATGCCAGTGAGGTGTCTTGGCCTCCGGAGCGACGATGGGAGACAGGGCATGAAGCTACTGCGAGTCGGGTCGGCGGGTGAAGAGGTTCCGGCCGTCCTCGACGAGGACGGCCGGGCATTCGCCCTCTCGGGCCTGACCAATGACATCGACGGGGCGTTCCTGGCCTCGGACGGGATCGACCGTGTCCGGGCAGCCCTGACTGCCGGGGTGCTTCCCCCGGTCGACCTGACCGGCCTGAGGGTCGGCGCACCCGTCGGCCGACCGGGCAAGATCGTCTGCGTCGGCCTGAACTACTGCGACCACGCGGAGGAGACCGGGGCAGCCGTTCCCGAACTGCCGGTCGTCTTCATGAAGGACCCGTCCACCATGATCGGACCCTACGACCGGGTGCTGATCCCGCGCGGCTCCGTCAAAACGGACTGGGAGGTGGAGCTCGCCGTCGTCATCGGTCGCAAGGCCCGCTACCTGGGGCACCCGGACGAGGCCGCCGGCCACATCGCGGGCTACGCGATCAGCAACGACGTCTCCGAGCGCGAGTTCCAGCTCGAGTTCTCCACTCAGTGGGACCTCGGCAAGTCCTGCGAGACCTTCAATCCGCTGGGTCCCTGGCTGGTCACCGCGGACGAGGTCGACGACGTGCAGTCGCTGGGCCTGCGCCTGGCCGTCAACGGTGACGCGCGGCAGAACGGCAACACCAAGAACATGATCTTCGACGTCGCTTACCTGATCTGGTACCTCAGCCAGTACATGGTGCTCAACCCCGGTGACGTCATCAACACCGGCACCCCGGCCGGCGTGGCCCTGGGGCTGCCCGGTACCCCCTACCTGCGCGCGGGCGACACCGTCGAGCTGTCCATCGACGGTCTCGGTGTCCAGCGCCAGACCTTCATCAACGCGTGAAAGGCACTGAGTTGTCTGCAAGCACAGCGCGGGTCACCGCCGTCGACACCTACGACATCCGCTTCCCCACCTCGCGGGAACTCGACGGGTCCGACGCGATGAACCCCGACCCCGACTACTCCGCTGCCTACGTCGTCCTGCGCACGTCGGAGGGCGGCCACGAGGGTCACGGCTTCACCTTCACCATCGGCCGCGGCAACGACGTCCAGGTCGCCGCCATCAACGCACTGCGCGAGCACATCGTCGGACGCCGCGTCGACGAGCTCTGCGGCGACCCCGGATCCCTGTACGGAGACCTGATCGGCGACAGCCAGCTGCGCTGGCTCGGCCCCGAGAAGGGCGTGATGCACATGGCCATCGGCGCCGTTGTGAACGCGGTCTGGGACCTGGCCGCCAAGCGCGCCGACAAGCCGTTGTGGCAGCTGCTCGCCGACGCCGACCCCGCGTGGCTCGTCTCCCAGATCGACTTCCGCTACATCGCCGACGCGCTCACCCCCCAGGACGCTCTGGAGCTGCTGACCAAGGGCAAGCAGGGCTCGACCGAACGGGCAGCCGAACTCCGCCGCCGCGGCTACCCGGCCTACACCACCTCGCCCGGCTGGCTCGGCTACAGCGACGAGAAGCTCACCCGGCTCGCGAAGCGGGCAGTGGCCGACGGCTTCACCCAGATCAAGCTGAAGGTCGGCGCCGATCTGGACGACGACATCCGCCGCTGCCGCGCCGGGCGCGAGGCGGTCGGCCCGGACATCCGGATAGCGATCGACGCCAACCAGCGCTGGAACGTCGACGAGGCGATCGAGTGGACCCGTGCGCTGGCCGAGTTCGACCCGTACTGGATCGAGGAGCCCACCAGCCCGGACGACGTCCTGGGACACGCCACCATCCGGCGCGGCGTCCACCCGATCAAGGTCGCCACCGGCGAGCACGTACAGAACCGGATCATCTTCAAGCAGTTGCTCCAGGTCGGCGCCATCGACGTCCTCCAGCT
The DNA here is from genome assembly GCF_014648895.1 of Streptomyces tanashiensis. GTDB lineage: Bacteria > Actinomycetota > Actinomycetes > Streptomycetales > Streptomycetaceae > Streptomyces > Streptomyces tanashiensis. Next base: position 28,080 of record NZ_BMRZ01000030.1, on the reverse strand, counting down.
CGACTCGGCCCGCGTGGCCGGCGTCAACGAGAACCTCGCCATCCTGCTGCTCGCCGCCAAGTACGACATCCCCGTCTGCCCGCACGCCGGCGGCGTGGGCCTGTGCGAGCTCGTCCAGCACCTGTCGATGTTCGACTACGTCGCTCTGTCCGGAACCACCCAGGACCGCGTCATCGAGTTCGTCGACCACCTCCACCAGCACTTCCTCGACCCGGTGGTGATCGACGCCGGCCACTACCGGGCACCCGCGGCGCCCGGCTTCTCCGCCACCATGTACCAGGCCACCATCGACACCTACACCTACCCTGGCGGTGCGTTCTGGGTGGCCGACGCGGCAGCCGCCGAGGACGCCACGGACTCGGAGGCCCGCTCATGACGACCGACCTCGACGGGCTCACCGCCCTGGTCACCGGCGGTGCCTCCGGCATCGGCCTGGCAACCGCGCAACTCCTCAGCGAGCGCGGAGCGAAGGTCGCCGTACTGGACCTCGACCCGAGCTCCGTCAGTGCCCCGCTGCGCGGCTTCACCGCCGACGTCGGCGACGACCAGTCGGTGCGCTCGGCCGTGGAGCAGGCCGCCGCGGCCCTCGGCGGGATCGACATCCTGGTCAACAACGCCGGCATCGGGGCCGCCGGGACGGTGGAGGACAACCCGGACGACCAGTGGCACCGCGTCCTGGACGTCAACTTGCTCGGGATCGTGCGCATGACCCGCGCCGCTCTTCCCTATCTGCGCCTCTCCGCCTCCGCCTCGGTGGTCAACACCTGCTCGATCGCCGCCACCGCCGGACTGCCGCAGCGAGCGCTGTACTCGGCCAGCAAGGGCGCGGTCCTGTCGCTCACCCTGGCCATGGCCGCCGACCACGTCCGCGAGGGCATCCGGTTCAACTGCGTCAACCCCGGCACTGTCGACACCCCGTGGGTCAGGCGGCTGCTGGATGTTGCCCCCGACCCGGCCGCCGAGCGCGCCGCGCTGAACAGCCGCCAGCCCACCGGCCGCCTCGTCAGCGCCGAGGAGGTCGCCGCAGCCATCGCCTACCTCGCCTCCCCGGCCGCCGGCTCGGTCACCGGCACCGCGCTCGCGGTGGACGGCGGCATGGCGGGCCTGAGGCTGCGACCGGTGGCAACGTCATGACGCTGCGTCAGAACGTCCTCGGTCGCGGACAGGTGAAGGTCAGCGAACTCGCCTTCGGTGCGGCGGTCATCGGCAATCTGTTCAACCCGGTGACCGATGCCCAGGCCGAGGAGGCTGTCATGGCCGCCTGGGAATGCGGTGTCCGGCACTTCGACACCGCCCCGCACTACGGCCTCGGCCTGTCCGAGCGCAGGCTCGGCGCGGTACTGCGCGGCATGCCCCGCGAGGAGTTCACCATCTCCACCAAGGTCGGCCGGCTCCTGGAGCCCGCCGACCCCGGTAGCGGTGGCGGTGACGACCTGGCCGACGGCGGCTTCGCGGTACCCGCGACCCACCGCCGCCGCTGGGACTTCACCGCTGAGGGCGTGCGTCGCTCCCTCGCGAGCAGCATGGAGCGTCTGGGCCTGGACCGGATCGACGTCGCCTATCTGCACGACCCCGACGACCATGCCGAATGGGCCCTCACCGAGGCCTACCCGGAGCTGGAACGCCTGCGCGCCGAAGGCGTGCTCGGCGCGATCGGGGTCGGCATGAACCAGGCCGAACTGCCAGCCCGGTTCATCCGCGAGACCGACATCGACGCCGTCCTGCTGGCCGGCCGCTACAGCCTCCTCGACCACAGCGGGCTCACCGAACTGCTCCCCCTCGCCGCAGAACGCGGCGTCGGCATCGTCATCGGAGGAGTCTTCAACTCCGGCCTGCTCGCCGACCCCCGGCCCGGCGCCACCTTCGACTACACCACCGCGCCGAGCGACCTGGTGCAACGAGCTCTCGACATCAAGGCCGTCTGCGAGAGCCACGACGTACCCCTGCGCGCTGCCGCCCTGCGCTTCCCGTTCGGGCACCCGGCCATCGCGAGCGTCCTGGTCGGAACCCGCAGCGCCGATCAGGTCCGGGACTCTGCCGCCATGCTCCAGCATCACATCCCGGCGGCCCTGTGGGCGGACCTCAAGGAGCGCGGGCTGCTGCCGCCGGACGTTCCTACGCCTGAGGAGGTGAACTGATGCGCATCGCCCTGTTCGTCACCTGCTTCAACGACACCATGTTCCCCGACACGGGCCGGGCGGTGGTGTCCGTGCTTGAACGCCTCGGCCACACGGTCGACTTCCCGCAGGAACAGACCTGCTGCGGGCAGATGCACTTCAACACCGGCTACCGCCCGGACGCCGTCCCGCTGGTCGAGCGTTTCGCCCGGACCTTCGCTTCGTACGATGCCGTGGTCACCCCGTCGGCGTCCTGCGCCGGGATGGTCCGGGAGAACCACCCGGTGCTCGCCGAGGACTACGGCCCGGCCGCACTCCAGCGGCAGGTGGCCGAACTGATGCCCCGCGTCTACGAGTTCACCGAATTCCTGACCGATGTGCTCGATGTCACCGACGTCGGAGCCCGCTACCCCCACAAGGTCGCCTACCACCCCACCTGTCACTCGCTGCGGGGCCTGCGGCTGGGGGACCGGCCCGAACGCCTGCTGCGAGCGGTCAAGGGTCTCGACCTGGTCGACATCCCGGCCGCCGACTCCTGCTGCGGCTTCGGCGGCACCTTCGCGGTCAAGAACGCCGACACCTCCGCCGCGATGCTCGCCGACAAGAACGCCGCCGTCCTGGACAGCGGAGCCGAGGTGCTCTGCGCGGCCGACAACTCCTGCCTGATGCACATCGGCGGGGGGCTGTCCCGGCAGGGATCCGTCGTACGGACCGTGCACCTGGCGGAGATCCTCGCCGCTACGGAAGGAGCCACACAATGAGCGACACCGGCAACCGCGGGGTGGTCTGGCTCGGCGCCCCCTCCTTCCCCGACGCCGCCCGCGAGGCGCTCGGCACCCCCCAACTGCGCGCCAACCTGAAGCGGGCCACCGGCACCATCCGGGACAAGCGGCTCGCCGTGGCCTCGGAGCTGGGTGACTGGGAGGACCTGCGGGACACCGCTGCCGCGATAAAGCAGCGGACGTCCCGTCACCTCGACTACTACCTCCAGCAGTTGGAGCAGTCCGTCACGGCGGCGGGCGGCGTCGTCCACTGGGCCTCCGACGCCGCCGATGCCAACCGCATCGTCACCGCGCTCGTGCAGGCCACCGGCGAGCGCGAGGTGGTGAAGATCAAGTCCATGGCGACCCAGGAGATCGGGCTCAACGAGCACCTGGCCGAAGCCGGCATCACCGCGTACGAGACCGACCTCGCCGAACTCATCGTCCAACTCGGCGACGACCGGCCCTCCCACATCCTGGTTCCCGCGATCCACAAGAACCGGACCGAGATCCGCGACCTGTTCACCGCCGAGATGGGCCAGTGGGGACAAGCCGCTCCCGAGGACCTCACCGACGACCCCCGTGAACTGGCGGAGGCCGCGCGCCGCCACTTGCGGGAGAAGTTCCTCACCGCCAAGGTCGCCGTCTCCGGAGCCAACTTCGCCTCCGCCGACACCGGCACCGTGGTCGTCGTGGAGTCCGAAGGCAACGGCCGGATGTGCCTGACCCTGCCCGACACCTTGATCACGGTGATGGGCATCGAGAAGGTGGTCCCCACCTTCGCCGACCTTGAGGTCTTCCTCCAGCTGCTGCCCCGCTCCGCCACCGGCGAGCGGATGAACCCCTACACCTCCACCTGGACCGGCACCACCGACGGCGACGGCCCGTCGGCGTTCCACCTGGTCCTGCTCGACAACGGCCGCACCGACACCCTCGCCGACACCGTCGGCCGCCAGGTGCTCGCTTGCATCCGCTGCTCGGCCTGCCTGAACGTCTGCCCGGTCTTCGAGCGCACGGGTGGCCACGCCTACGGCTCCGTCTACCCCGGACCGATCGGGGCCGTCCTCACTCCTCAACTGGTCGGAGTGGAGAACGCGGCGACCCTTCCGTTCGCCTCCACCCTGTGCGGAGCCTGCTACGACGCCTGCCCGGTGAAGATCAACATCCCCGAGGTGCTGACCCACCTGCGCGCCAAGACCGTCGAGGGCAAGGGCCGGACCGCGGAGGCCCTGGCGATGAAGGCCGCAGCCACCGTGCTGGACTCCCCGCGTCTCCTCTCCGCCGCCCAGATGGCTGCTGCCGTCGGCGGTCGGGCACTCGCCCGGAAGGGACGGATCGGCCGGCTTCCCGGCCCGATGCGCGGCTGGTCCGATACCCGCGACACCCCCGCACCGCCTGCCGAGTCCTTCCGTACCTGGTGGCGCAAGAACAAGGAGGGCGACAGATGAGCAGCCGCGAGGCCATTCTCACCCGGATCCGGGCCGCACTCGCCGATGTCCCCGCGGACGAGGTGCCGGGCGACGTCCCCGTACCCCGCGCCTACCGCCGCAGCCACACCGAGCCGGGCCAGGACACGGTGACCCTGTTCGGTGAACGGGTGGCCGACTACCGGGCCAACGTCACCCGCACCGACCAGGCGCACCTTTCCGAAGCCATTGCCACAGCCCTCACCGCACGGGGTGTCAGCCATCTGGGGCTGCCCGACGGCTTCCCGGCCGAACTGCTGCCGTCCGGCGACTGGAAGTGGCACCAGGAACCGCTCGACACCGAGGCACTCGTAGGACTGGACGGTGCCATCACCCTCGCAGCCGCGGGCATCGCCGTCACCGGCACCATCGTGCTCGACACCGGCCCCGGCCAGGGCCGCCGGGCCCTCACCCTCGTCCCCGACTACCACCTGTGCGTCATCCGCGCCGAACAGATCGCCGACGACGTTTCCGACGCCCTCGCGCGCCTGGACCCCGGGCTGCCGCTCACCTTCATCTCGGGGCCCTCCGCCACCAGCGACATCGAACTCGAGCGGGTCGAAGGCGTGCACGGCCCCCGCAGCCTGGATGTGATCATCGTCGACCGCACCGACCCGGAGCGGCCATGAGGGTCGCCCTGCACACCCGGGTCCGCGCCGAACAGATCGCCGCGTACGAGGCCGCCCACCGCGAAGTGCCCCCCGAACTGACCGAAGCCATCCGGGCTGCCGGCGTCACCTCGTGGACGATCTGGCGCAGCGACCGTGAGCTGTTCCACGTACTCGACTGCGAGGACTACGACCGCCTCCTCGCCGAGCTGGAGCACCTCCCGGTCAACATCGCCTGGCAGACCCGGATGGGCGAACTGCTCGACGTAGTCCACGACTACTCCACAGCCGGCACCAAGGCCGGACTCCCGGAGGTATGGCAGCTGTGACAGACCGCCTGATCGTCGATGCGCACCACCACATCTGGGACCTGACGGCGCGGCCGCAGCCCTGGATCAGCGGCGAGGACCTCGCCCCGCTGAACCGCTCCTTCGGCGTCGGCGACCTGGCCCCCGAAGCCGCGGTGGCCGGCGTCAGCGCCACCGTCGTCGTGCAGACCGTCTGCGTACCGGAGGAAACCCCCGAGCTGCTCGCCCTCGCCGACGGCAGTGACCTGATCGCCGGTGTCGTCGGCTGGACCGACCTCACCGCCCCCGACGTCGCCGACGCGCTCGCCGCCCTGCGCGGACAGCCCGGCGGAGACCGACTGGTGGGCATCAGGCACCAGGTCCAGGAAGAGCTCGACCCCGGCTGGCTGCTCCGCCCCGATGTCCAGCGGGGACTGATCGCCGTCGCCGAGGCCGGCCTCGCGTACGACCTGATCGTCAAGCCGCACCAGCTGCCCGCCGCCACGCTCGCGGCTGCCCGGCTCGTCGGGCTGACCTTCGTCCTCGACCACCTGGGCAAGCCGCCGGTCGCCGACGCCACCCTCGAGCCGTGGGCGGCGAACGTTCGCAAACTGGCCGCCCTGCCCAACACCGTCTGCAAGCTCTCCGGGCTGGTGACCGAGGCCGCTCCCGGCCGCGGACGGCCCGAGGACCTCGCGCCTTACGCCGACGTGGTCCTGGAGGCCTTCGGCCCCCACCGGCTGCTCTTCGGCTCGGACTGGCCCGTGTGCACCCTGCGAGCCGACTACTTCGAGGTCGTCCGGATCGCCGAGCACCTCGTCGAGGGGCTGAGCCCGGGGGAGAAGGACGCGGTGTTCCGCCGCAATGCGCTCCGTGTCTACCGGCTCCAGCCGCCCGGGCGGTTCACCACGGGTGAGTGAGGGCACCGGGAGGGGCGGCGAGGGCGAACCGCGAACACGAGGTACCGGGCGCCATCGACCGGCGCTTGGATCCTCGAATGCGTAGGCACGGGCCCTCTCACCTGCTGCGAGGACTATGCTGCGAGGATCCGTACCAGGGAGGCAATCGGCGTGCCAGTCACCGATGAGGCGATCGAGAAGATCAAAGCGATGATCGTCAGCCGTGAACTCGGCCCCGGGTCACGCCTGCCCAAGGAGGCCGACCTCGCCGAGCGGCTCGGCCTCTCCCGCAACTCCCTGCGCGAGGCCGTGAAGGCCCTCTCCCTCATCCGGATCCTCGACGTGCGCCAGGGCGACGGCACGTACGTGACCAGCCTGGAACCCAATCTGCTGCTGGACGCCCTCGGTTTCGTCGTCGACTTCCATCAGGACGACACGGTGCTCCAGTTCCTGGAGGTCCGCCGCATCCTGGAGCCCGCTGCCACGGCGATGGCCGCGAGGCTGATGTCCGACGAGGACATCGTCGCCCTCGGAGCGATCCTGGACGGTCTTCCGGAGGAGGCCTCCCTGGAGGAGCTGATCGAAAACGATCTGGAGTTCCACCGCAGGATCGCCGCCGGCTCGGGCAACATGGTGCTCTGCTCGCTCGTCGACGGCCTGTCCGGCCCGACCGCGCGGGCGCGGATATGGCGCGGGATGACCGAAGAGGGCGCTGTCGCCCGGACCCGCGAGCAGCACCGCGCGATCTTCGACGCCATCGCCCAACGCAGCCCCGACCTAGCCCAGGCCTGGGCCACGGTGCACGTGGCCGGGGTGGAACAGTGGCTGCGCGGCACCCTCGGCGCAGCAGGGTCCGCGCTCGGCTGACGACGCTCCCGGAGGCGCGCGGTCGGTGCGATCCGGAGGCTCCCTCACGGTGCGTGCTGCGCCCGTGACACGCTACGGCTGCAGCCCATCTGCGCGCCACGTTGCCGCGTCTCCGGGATCGACCTACCGTTCCGGATATGGTCAATCCTGTGCGGACGCGCTGGGGTGGTGCCGGTATGCCGGTGGAGCTGACGACCTTCGTGGGGCGTCGGGAGGACATCACTGCGGTCAAGGCCGCGCTGTCCGGGTTCCGGGACACTGCGGTCAAGGCCGCGCGCTGTCAGAGTTCAGAGCGGTGACCCTGACGGGTGTGGGCGGCGTTGGCAAGACGCGGCTGGCGATGCGGGTGGCTGCCGACCTGCGGAGGGCGTTCGCGGACGGTGTTTCGTTCACCGACCTGTCCGTGGCGACGAATCGTGAGGCGTTGGACGCGTCCGTGATCGAGGGCCTGCGGATCCACGACCGGTCGGGGCGTGAGGGCCGTGGACATCACCCTGGACTTCCTGTGTGAGCGGCAGGTGCTCCTCCTTGACGACTGCGAGCAGATCGTCAGTGAGTGTGCGTCCTTGATCGACACGGTGATTCGCCGGGCGCCGCGGGTACGGATCTTGGCGACGAGTCGCGAACGCCTGTGGGTCACCGGTGAGTATGTGTGGCGGGTTCCTTCACTGCCTGTACCGGACCCGGATCTCGGAGTGGGATGCGCGCAGAGTTCGCCGGCGCCGGTGCAGTACCCGGCGCTGGTGCTGTTCGCGGAGCGGGCCGCGGCGGCCAGTGGAGCCGCTGTGAACAGGGAGGACTGGCGGGACGTGGCGCGGCTGTGCCGCAGGATGGACGGCTTGCCGCTGGCCATCGAGCTGGCCGCCATGTAGACCCGGGTGTTCTCCCCTGGGCAGCTCGTCCAGCGTTACGAGGAACGGCTCGGGCCGATGGCCACGCTCGACCGCACGGTGCACCGCACCCTTGAGGCCGCGATCGACTGGAGTTATGAGCTGTGCACGCCATACGAGCGGTTGCTGTGGTCCCGGGCCTCGGTGTTTGCCGGCAGGTTTGGCCCGGATGCGGCCGAGGGCGTCTGCTCGGGCGACGACCTGCCACGGGAGAAGGTCCTGGACGTCGTTGCCGGACTGGTGGACAAATCGGTCCTGGTCCCCGAGAAGCAACTCGGTGAGCTGCAGTACCGGCTGTTGCAAACCCTGGCCGACCACTGGCGCACCCGGCTGCGCGCAGCGGGCGAGGAGGAGACGCTCGTCAGGCGGCACCGCGACTGGTACTTGGAGCGGACCGAGGAGATGGCTACGCAGTGGTGGGGCCCCGATCAGCTGGACTGGTCGCGGTGGTTGCGTCGTGAGTACGGCAATCTGAGGTCCGCCGTGGAGTACTGCTTGACGACGCCGGGGGAAGGGCAGGCCAGGCTCGCGGCCGCGCTGCTGCCGCACTGGCACGCGCGCTGAGGCGAGTGAGGGGCGGCCGTGGCTGGAGAGGGCCCTTGCCGCGGACACGGAACCCACCCCCGCCCGCGCGATGTCCCTCCGGTGCCGAAAGCGCTTGCGGACGCGCCGCCGAACTCCTCGGAGCGCGTCGGCGGATCTGCAACGAGCTCGGCGTCCCCACCCTCAATGAGGAGGAGTCCCTCCTGATCGAGGCTCGCGGCGCGCAGCTCAGGGGGACCTCGGTGGGTCGCCTTTCGAGGCGGCCTTGGCGGGGGCTACGCCTTCGATCTCGACGCGGCGATCGACTACGCGCTCGGCATCGAAGGCGACGAGCCCGAGCCGTCTGCCGATGAGGGCGCCGCGGACGCGGAGCCCGGTCCGCTGACCGCACGGTTACAGCGGGTCGCGGGGCTGGTGGCGAGGGGACTGTCCAACCGGAAGATCGCCGAGGACCTGGTGCTCTCCCTACGGACCGTCGAAGGACCCGTCGATCACATCCTCACCAAGCTCGGCTTCACCTCCCGCGCCCAGATCGCCACCTGGGCCGCCCGTCAGAGCGGCTGACGAGGAGACCCTCGGCTACCGCGTCGACCACTGGGAGCAGTGGTTCGCCCCCGGCTACTCATCTGGCGCCCCCAGGTAGTACGTGGGGGGTACGGGTACGCGAACAGGTAGTACTACGGCTGTGCGGGACGGGCGAACTGGCGACTGTGGATACATCGTCCGATTCATCCCTTGGAGTCCTGATGACTGCAGAAGCCGTTTACACCCGGCCTTGTGTCATAGGTGCCTCCGGGCCGGATCTGACGCTCAGCACGGATCACGTCGCGGGCATCGGCGCGATGCGGCGGCGGCTGATCGACACCCTCGGGGCCTGTGGATGCGCCGAGCTGATCGTCGACACGGCGGCGCTGCTGGCCACGGAGCTGCTCAGCAACGCGCTGACGCACGCCGACGTGGGCGGCGAGCCGTTCCAGGTCCGCCTGGACCTGTACTGGAACGGGTGCGGTCTGACGATCGTGGTGACCGACCCGGACCCGCGGCTGCCGGTCGCCACGAGCGCCGACGACGACGCGGAGCACGGGCGGGGCCTCGAGCTGCTGGATGCGCTGGCCACCCGCTGGGGCGCCTGCCCTGCCGGTGCTGGCAAGACCGTGTGGTGCCACATCGCCTGAGCGGTGATGGGCCGCGGGATCCGGCCCGCCCGTCGTACGGCCCGAGGTCGTACCGAACCAAGCCGAACCGATAGGTAGGGGAGCACCCGATGTCTCGAACCTCGAACGATGCACCGATCACCTCGTCGCCGCGCCCAGCGTTCGATCCGGTCAGCATGAACCCGAGGGGTCGGCCGGATCGGCCCCAAGGGCGCTGGTCAGGCGTGCGCGGGAACGGCGGATGTGGCTGCGCATGGCCGACTCGGCGATGTCGGGGTCCTCCGCGGCGAGCGCTTCCAGGATGCGCGCGTGTTCCTGGCAGGTCTCGGTCGCCATGTCCTCCCGAAAGCGCAGCCGGTACAGGTGTGTGCGTGGGCGTGCAGGCGGTCGAGCATCCGTCGCATCAAGGCACTTCCGCACGTGGCGGCGATGCGGTCGTGGAAGTGTGCGTCGTGATCGAGGAAGGACTGGCGGGGCCCGCGGCTGCTGTAGTCGCGGGTATCCCGCATCGCGGTGAGGCCCTCGGCCAGCGAGGCGAGCTCGGCCTCGGTGATCCTGCCGGCCGCCTTCCCCGCTGCTGCCGGCTCGAGGATCATGCGCATCTCGAACAGTTCATCGAACTCCACGGCGCCCAGCAGTGGGGCCGCCGCGTAGCCCGCGAGGGAGCGCCGGACGAGCAGTCCGTTTGCCTCCGCGTGGAGGTGGGTCGTCGGCGTGAACGATTCCGGTCTCGCCTGTTCTGTCTTGATGACAAGGCTTGACCGCAGCCGTGTGCCACTTCGATCTCCGTGTTGAAAATATACGATCCTCGCGATCTTGGGTGAATGACATGAGCCGTTCCTCCGTAAAGTCCCTCAAGCGCGCAGCCGCAACGGGCGTGGTCCTGCTGGCGGCTGTCGCATGCAGTACCAAAGGCGCGTCCGACACCGCGGCCGCACCGTCCGCGGCGAAGCCGCTGTCGGCAGTGAAGATCGCGCTCGTTCCGGGCGGCTCGCACCCGTACTTCCAGCCGTGGAAGACCGCCGCCACCAAGGCCCGGTCCGACTTCGGGCTCGGCGCGGTGACGTTCAACGAGACCGCCGAGTGGGACCAGGCGAAGCAGAACAGCGTGCTCACCTCGCTCGCGGCGCAGGGCTACACGGCGTTCGGCGTGTTCGGAGTGTCGCCGACCGACATCAACAGCACCTTCAGCGACCTGAAGGCCAAGGGCTACGCGGTGGGGTCCCTCGGCTCCTGCCCGGCCGGAACCACCGACAACGCGGACTTCTGTCTGTCGACCGACGTCGAGCAGGCCGCCTACACCGCGGCCAAGGCGGCGATCAAGGCGATGGGCGGGCACGGCGCGCTGGTCCACCTCACCGGTAACAACGCCGACTCAAACACCCAGCGCCGGATCGCCGGGGTGAAGAAGGCCATCGACGAGACCGGCGGGAAGGTCACGCTGCTCACCACGGTGACCGACATCGACAAGGACCTGCAGACCGCGCAGAAGGCGGTCTCCGACCTGCTCACCGCACACGGAAGCAAGATCAACGGGATCGTCACCACCGCGTACAACCCGGCGGTGGCGGCGGCGGCCGGGGTCAAGGCCGCGAACCTGCCGATCAAGGTCGTCGCGATCGACGACGACCCGAAGATCCTCAGCGGGATCAAGGACGGCTCGGTCGCCGCGACGGTGACGCAGAATCCGGTCGGTCAGGCCTACGTCGGCTCGTGGGCGCTCGGCCAGCTGCAGAGCAAGGCCTGCACCGTGCGTACTCCCGGCATCTCGATCGACTCCGGCTCCTTCGTGGTGACCTCCGAGAACGTCGACACCTACGACGTCGCCCGCCAGGCGAAGACCACGCAGCTGATCGCCGACTTCAAGGCCAACGTCCTCTCCTGCTCCTAGCAGAAAGACGGAACCTGAGAGAGACGGGCAGATGACAAGGATCCTCGAGGCGACGGCCTACCTGGTCGAGGTCGAGACGGTGCGCACCGATGCGGTCCAGGCGTTCCTCAAGCAAGAGACCGTATTCGTGGAGCTGAGGACGGATGACGGGCTCACCGGCACCGGCTACTCCTACACCATCGGCACCGGCGGGACTTCGGTGCTGGCGATGTTGAGGGACCACCTGCTGCCGCGGCTGCGCGGCTGTGACGCCCGACTGGTCGAGCACCTGTGGCACGACCTGTTCGCCGTCACCCGCGCCACCACGGTCGGCGCGATCACTTCGCTGGCCCTCGCGGCGGTCGACACCGTGCTGTGGGACCTGCGCTGCCGACGAGCCGGGGAACCGCTGTGGCGTCTGGCAGGCGGGTTCCGCCGCGAGGTGCCGCTGTACGACACCGAGGGCGGCCGGCTGCACCTGTCCACCGACGACCTGGTCAAGGGCGCGCTCGCCTCGCAAGCCGCAGGCTGGCCGGGCGTCAAGCTCGAAGTCGGCAAGATGCGCGTCGACGAGGACGTGGAGCGGCTGAGCGCGGTGCGCGCGGCCGTCGGTCCGGAGCTGGACATCATGGTCGACGCCAACCAGTCGATGACGCACGCCGAGGCACGCCGCCGGGCCGCCGCGTTCGAGCCGGTGGGACTCCGTTGGTTCGAGGAGCCGCTGCCGGCCGACGACGTGGAGGGCCATGTGGCGCTGGCACGCTCGACGTCGATACCGATCGCAGTCGGCGAATCGTTGTACTCCGCCGCCCAGTTCCGTGACTACCTCGCCCGCGGTGCGGCGTCGATCGTCCAGGTCGACGTTGCCAGGGTCGGGGGTATCACCCCGTGGCTGAAGGTCGCGCACCTGGCCGAGACGTTCAACGTCCACGTCTGCCCGCACTTCCTGATGGGGCTGCACGTCTCACTCGTGGCCGCGGTGCCCAACGGGCGCTACGTCGAGCACATTCCGCAGCTGCGCGCCATCACCCGGACCGAGATGACCGTCCGGGACGGTCATGCCGTCGCTCCCGACGGCGAAGGCCTCGGCATCGACTGGGACCGCGACGCGATCGAAAACCGGAGGGTTTCATGAGCGCACCACCTGTGGAGCGGACGGACGTCGAGGTGGAATCGAGGGATCGGGCCAAGCCCCGGCGGCGCCTGGACCCCGGCCGCGCCCAGCGGCTCGGGCTCCTCGTGGTGATCGCCGTCCTGGTCATATCCTTCGGCTCGGCCAGTTCGGCCTTCTACGACCAGCAGCTGACGATCTTCCCCCTGCTGCGCGACATCTCGATCCTGTGCGTGGTGGGCCTTGCCCAACTCGCCGTGATGTCCATCGGGCACATGAACCTTGCCGTGGGCCGGATGGCCGCGTTGTCGGCGATGGTCATGGGACTGGCCTACCAGGAATTGCATCTGCCGCTCTACGCCGGCCTGGTCCTCGGGCTGCTGGTCGGCGCCGCGATCGGTGCGCTCACCGGGTGGATCATCTCTGCGACCGGTGTGAACTCCTTCGTGGTGACCCTGGCGATGGACTTCGTCCTGCTCGGCCTGGTGTCCCTGGTCTATGCGCAGTTCACCACGTCGGCCGCGTTCACGGTCAAGCCGGCAGGCATGGACGAGCTGCGGAAGTACTCGCTGGCCGACGTGTGCCTCGGGCCGGTGTGCGGGTCGCCCGCCGTGCCGCAGCTGTTCCTGTTCACCGTCGTGGCGATGCTGGCCGTCGGCTGGCTCTACTCCCGCACCCGGGTGGGCCGCGAGCTGCTGCTGGTCGGCTCGAACATCAAGGCCGCGCAGCTGTCCGGCATCCCGACCGGGCGACGGGTCATCGGCGCGCACGCGCTGTCCGGGACCCTGGCCGGGCTGGCGGGCTTCATGCTCGCCGTCACCGCGGGCTCCTTCACCGCCACCATCGGCTCGGAGTTCATGATCCCCTCGTTCCTCGGGCCGGTGCTGGGCGGCACCCTGCTCACCGGCGGCGCAGTGTCGGTGATCGGCACGTTGCTGGGCACCACCCTCACCCAGGTGATCCGGCAGGGGCTCACCCTGCTCGGTGTCGGGTTGGAGAGTCTGAACATCTATCTCGGCGCGATCCTCCTGCTGGCGCTGTCCACCGGGCGGATCAGGACCGTGCTCTCCGAGCGAAAGGCGAGGACCTCCCGATGACGACACTAGGCCGTTTTCTCCCACCCGGCGCCGGCCGAATCCGGAGATTCGCCCGCAGTACCGAGATGACCCTGGCCGCCGTCGGCGTGATCGGATTCGTCGCCCTGGCGGCCGATTCCCACGGCAGCCTCCTGCAGGGCAACGCGGTTCGCGGCATCCTGACGTACCTGAGCGTGCCGATCCTGATCGGACTGGCCCAGCTGGTGGTCCTGGCCGCCGGGCAGATGAACCTGTCGGTCGGCGCGCTCGGCGGCTTCCTCTCGGTGTTCACGGCCGCCCTGATGGCCGACCACGGCGTTCCGGCGCCGCTCGCGATCGGCATCGCCCTGCTGGCCGGGACGGTGATCGGGGCCGGCAACGGCATTCTGGTGGTGGTCACCCGAATCAACGGGTTCATCGTCACCCTCGGCACGATGACGATCCTGCTCGGCCTCCAGTACCGGGTCGCCGGCACCCGGACGATCGACGCGGGATCGGCCGCCTTGCAGCGGTTCGGGTCCATGTCTCTGCTGAACGTCCCGACCATCTTCATGGTCGCCCTGGTCGTTGCCGGCGGGCTGGCGTTCTTCCTGCGCCGGGTCGCTGCCGGCCGCAGGCTGCTGGCTTCCGGCGGAAACCCGCTGGCCGCTGAGCTGTCGGGCATCTCCAATGCCAGGAGCCTGGTTCTCGCGCACACGCTGTCCGGTCTGATCATCGCGGTCGCGGCGGTCGTCGCGGTCGCCTCGGCTCCCGGCGTGAACAAGAGCATCGGCGGGGACTGGCTGCTGCCGAGTTTCGCCGCGCCGATCATCGGCGGAGCTGCCCTGGCGGGCGGTGCGGTATCGGTCCTGGGCGCCGTATTCGCGGCGTTCATCGTCCGGCTGGTCGACCTGGCCCGGGCCCAGTACTCCCTCGACCCCAGCTGGGTCAACTTCACGGTGGGCGCTGTCGTGCTCGGGACGGTCGTCATCGGCCGGATCCAGGAAGTCCGGCAGACCAGAAGCCGACAGGCGAAGCCCGACACCGCATCCCAGAGCACCAACTCCACTGTCAGGAGCCCAGCATGACGAACAGCCGGATTCTGGAGACCGCGCCGCCGCTGCTGGCCGCCGAGCGGCTGGTGAAGGAGTTTCCCGGGGTCAGGGCGCTGGACGGCGCGACGCTGACCATGCGGGCTGGCTCGGTGCACGCCCTCCTGGGCGAGAACGGTGCGGGCAAGTCCACACTGATCAAGGCCCTGACCGGGTTGCACCGGCCCGACGCAGGGACGTTGGAGGTCGAAGGCCGCCCGATCGTCCTGAACTCCTCGGCCGACGCGGTGCGGGCCGGCGTCGCCGTGGTGCACCAGGAGCGCAACCTGATCCCCGAGTTCTCGGTCGCCGAGAACATCACGCTGCGTCAGATACCCTCCCGTCGTGGTCTGGTGGACCGTGAGGTGATGCGCGACACGGCACGGCGCTGCCTGGACCTGCTCGGTCTCGACCTGGACATCGATGCGCCGGTCAAGGGTCTGTCGGTGGCCCAGACGCAACTCGTGGAGATCGCGAAGGCGTTGTCCACCGAGAGCCGGGTGCTGTTGCTGGACGAGCCGACCTCGGCGCTCACCATGGCCGAAGCCGACCGGCTCTACGACGTCGTCGGACGTCTGCGGGACCAGGGCAGGTCGATCCTGCTGGTCAGTCACAAGTTGGAGGAGATCTTCGCGCACTGCGACACCGTCACGGTGTTGCGCGACGGTTCCTCGGTGCTCGAAGCGGCGCCGCTGTCCTCCTACAGCACCGACGAGGTCGTCGACCTGATGGTCGGCCGCTCCCACACCGCGGTCCAGTTCGCGCCGCGACCGACTCCGACGGAGGGGCCCGCCGCGCTCGAACTCGACGGCGTCGCCACCGCGGGCGGCCATCAGGACGTCTCGCTGGCGGTGCGCAGGGGCGAGATCGTCGGACTGTACGGACTGGTCGGGGCGGGGCGCACCGAGTTGGCCCGGGCGATCCTCGGCCTGGACCGCCTGACCGACGGTCAGATTCGGGTGAACGGAGAACCGGCCAGGATCGGCGATGTGCGCAGCGCGCTGAACACGTACCGCATCGGCTACGTTCCGGAGAACCGGAAGGAGGAAGGGCTCTTCCTCGACCAGTCGCTCACCATGAACATCGCGGTGACCGTGTGGGAGCGCATCAAGCGCGCGGTCGGCTACGTTCCGCGACGCAAGGAGCGCGACCTGGCTGCCGACTACACCACACGGCTCGGCATCCGCAGTGCCGGAACGGGTCAGCAGGTGAGTACCCTGTCGGGCGGAAACCAGCAGAAGGTCAGCCTCGCGAAGTGGCTTGCCGCCCAGACCGAGATCCTCATCATCGACGAGCCGACCGTCGGGATCGACGTCCGTACCAAGGCCGCGTTCCACGAACTCATCTGGAACCTCGCCGCGGACGGACTCGCGATCGTCCTGATCACCAGCGACCTGCCGGAGATGGTCACGCTGGCGGACAGGGTCGGGGTGATGCGCGAGTTCCGGATCGCCGGCTGGGTTGACAACGACGACCACGACTACGGCACGGTCAGCCGCGCCGTCATCGACCTCATCCACGCCCGCGAGCCCGCATCCGAGCCCACGATAGTGCGCCGCCACCGACCTCGGCCAGATCACCCGGGCCGTCAAGCGCGGGACAGCACGAATTCAAGTTCAGTACTTCGCGGACTGAGTTCTGGGAAACAGTGCGGGGAGACGCGGTGGCACGTGTGGCACCGCGCCTCTTCTCACAGGTGTCGTACTCTCGCCGGCTGGAGGTTCCTGGGAGACGTTCGCCGCGGCGGCTTTCCTGATCGCCCGTTCGTTCTCGCTACTGAGCGCCGGGGATAGCCACCCGGACCGCGGCCTGCTCCAGCCGGGCGATCCGGCATCTTCCGCGGGGTCGGGGTGCCGCCGTCGCGATCCCCGAACGCCGCGACCAGGCGGCCGACCGCCGGCGCCGAGGGCGCCTCGCCGGCCGGCCGCCCGCCTTCGGCAAGGAGGTCTACCGCGACGACAACGTGGTCGAGCGGCGCTTCGCACGTCTCAAGTAGTTCCACGCGATCGCGACCGGGTTCGACAAGCTCGCCGACCGCCACTGCGCCGAGTCTTCCTGGCCCCGAAACCAGTCCGTGATCGTTTGTCAGACACTGCCGGGAACCCAAGGCCATGTGACGGGCTGCGCTGTGAGCTGCTCGTCGACTCAGCCGTTGATCGAGAAGCCGTCGAGCGTCGTGTACGAGCCGGACAGCTTGGTCACGACGATGGTGTGTTCGGCGTTCGTGAGACCTGTCGCCGAGTAGAGGACGACGTTGGCCTTGCGCGCTCCGTCGGCGGGCACGGTACTCACGACCGTCTGAGTTCCCCCGTCGATGGTGATGCCGATGTCGCCCTGGTCCGTGTACTTCTCGCCGTAGACCGCGACGGTCGTGCCGGTGAACTTGTAGGCCGCGGTCGACCCGTTCGCCGAGGCGTAGTGGATGTTGTCGCCGTAGTCGCCGAATCCGCGGTTGCTGTCAGTCGAGAATCCGCTGTAGGTGATGGCGGGATCGGTGTCGTCGACGCGGCCCGCGAGGTCGGGCAGAGCGTGGGTGGGGGTGAAGCCGTCGAGCACCGCGTAGGAGCCGGACAGCTTCGTCACGACGATCTTGTGTGTGCCCTCGTCGAGCCCGCCCGTGGCGAAGACGCTGACGTTGCTGCGGCGTTGCGTGTCCGTGGTGCTCACCCGCTGCTGCGGACCTCCGTCGATGCTGACGCCGATGTCACCCTGATCGGTGTTCTTCTCTCCGTAGATCTGGATGCCCGTGCCGGTGAAGGTGTAGGTCGCGGTCGAGCCGTTGGCGGTGGCGTAGTGGACGTCGTTGTTGAGATCGCCATGAGTTCGGTTGGACGAGAGGCTGAATCCGCTGTACGTGATGCCGGCGTCGGTGTCGTCGACGCGGGTGCCGACCGAGATCTGACCGGCGGTGGTGCCGACCGGGACCGGCACGAGGAGGAATCCGGTGGACAGGCGCGTGACACCGCTCGCCGGCGTGTTCTTCACGTACACCGTGGTCGCGGAGTTGAAGCCCTCGCCTGCGACCAGTACCTGTGTGGCACCGCCGGTGGGCGAAACGTAGGTGATCTTCGCTGCCGCGGTGCTCGCGAAGGTGGAGTTCGCCTCCCGGACACCGGCGCCCGACAACATGGCGCTGGGGATGTCCGTGGGGCCGGGGGACGCCGGAATGGTCGTGTTGCCGCTCGCGTGGGTGTCGGTCGGCTGGCCGCAGGGGTAGTACTGGATCTTGTTGGAGAAGTAGTTGTCGGTGATCCACAGGTGGCCGGTCGGCGAGCATCCGCCCTGGGAGGCGGAGCCGCCGGCGAAGCCGACGTTGCCCTTCCAGTTGACCCACTCGGCGCCCGCGTCGTCGTAGTAGGTGAAGTTCGCGGCGGGGCTGTCATAGGCGACGTTGCCGGTCACCTGTAGACCGTGCGCGAGGGTCTGGACCGGGTCGATGGTCCCGTCGGGCTTGTAGTGGTACTTGGCCTGGTGGCCCTCCACGTACACCGCGCCCCCGTCGTGCCGGACGGACAGGTAGTGGTGGATGAGGTTGTTGCTGATCGTGTTGTCGGCGTTGATGTTGGTCGAGTTCTGCGGGTGGTTCGCGTCATCGACGTGGCCCTGGATCACGCCCGCGGTGATGCCGGTGTACGGCAGGTCGTAGAGGTTGTTGTGGGTGATGGTGGTACCGCGGGAGAACAGCAGTGTTATCCCGCACGCGGAGGCGTAGTCGACCCCGATCCTGTGGATGATGTTGTCCGACACCGTGGTCCCGGTCAGGATCTCGTTCTCACCGATCGTGTCACCACTCACGGCGGCAGCGTCGGGCGTGCAGTTCTTCCTGATCCCGTCGGCATGGGTCGGATCGGCGGGCGTCGGATCGTAGGTGCAGCCGAGGATGATCGCGGTGGAGGCGATGTCGGTGAATTCGTTGCCTTGAATGAGGGTGTTCTTCGACCCGTACATGACGCTCAGCCCGGCGCCGCCGAGTGCCGTGAACCTGTTCCCCCTCAGAGTGACATTGTTCGACGCCGTGAGGGACACGTTGCCCAGGGGCTGCGTGAGCGCGCCGAACGGGCAGGTTCCGGCGGGTGAGGAGAAGGTACAGAGTCCCTGGTTCCTGCCGAGCGACATACGCAGGTTGCTCTGGACGTCGGAGAAACCGCTCGGGCCGGACGGCGCGTTCCACGTGGCGTAGGAGAACTGAAGGCCCTGGAAGGTGACGTCGTGCAGTGGGTTGGCCAGCCTCCCGGCGCCCTGCAACAGCGATTCCAGCCTGGGGAGCTTGACGTCGAGCGAGTTCATCTGCTGGCCGGCCAGGGGCTGGTAGTAGAGCCTGCTCGCCGCCGAGTCGAGGTACCACTCGCCCTCGCTCAGCAACGACCTGGCGTTCTGCACCAGGGTCGGCTTGTTGTTTCTCGACATCGACGGCAGCAAGCCGCTGGCGTTCGAGAACCCCGATCGTGAGGTGGTGCTCTCCCAGCAGGGCTGTGTCATGGTGAGCGCGCCGGTTGACGCCGTGAAGCCCGCGACTCGGCACCGGGAGTCCGTCCACTGTCCGTTGCCACCGGGATAGGTGAATTCGACGCCGGAGACCTGGGCGGCTGTCAGAGCGCCGAACCAGGCCATCGCGGCGCTGTCGCCACTGATCGTGTACCCCGTCGACGTACCGGTCCACGCGCCGTTGAAGCCCAACTCGGCCCTGCTCGCCTGGGCGATCTTCGCCGACTTGCCGTTGACGTACAGCTGCCTGGTCTCACTGCCGGCGGGCACTGGCGCCGACCAGACACCGGAGGTGCCGACCTGAGTCCACCCGGTGACCGTCGTCGCGCCGGAGATCACCGGGTGGGCACCCGCGGCAGCTTTCCACACCACGGGGTGTCCGGCGGTGCCGGAGTCAGCCGGGCCGAATTTCCATGGGGCGCCGAGTTGGTAGGTCCCGTCCCCGATCAGGACGGTCACATCCGCGTCCGGGGTCGCCGCCAGCTTCGCCCGCACCGCGCTCTGTGCCCCGGTCAGGGAACACGGTGCGGACGGGGAGCACACGGAACCGGATCCTGTAGGGGACGCGTACAGACTCACCGCTGTCGCGGCCGAGGCGGACGTGCTCGCCCCGAGCCCCACACCTGACAGCAACAGCGCCAGCATCCCCACTCCGGCGGTCAGCCGACTTCGATTGGTCCACATCTTCAATGCCACTTCTTTCCGTCGGTCCGGGCATCCTGGCGTCGACATGGTCGGACCCAAGCCGCCCAGTGGGTGTTCGGCCCGCCATCCGTTCATCGGCATGGCCTGCGATGTCTTCCTGAGGGTTGTCCCCTTGCCCGGAGAGGAGGGAGATGGGGCAAGGGATGTGGTGACCTGCCCGGTGCCGGCTCGACTCGCGCCTCGACGCCGGCCCTGGAATCTCGTCGAACCGGATGTCGGCGAGCGGCAGGGGATACGGGACAGTCCTCGGGCTCTCCGCTTCAGGCGGTCAAGCACGGGATGTCGATATGGCGTGGAGCGTAAGTGCGCCTCCCCCCTCGGTCAAGAGCTCCACGGAAACCCCTGTGGCGACCTGGCCCGACTCGCGAGCCGCGGCAGAAGTCCCCTGCGGCTCCGCTCGGTTGACTGCGGCCGAATCGCCGTCCAAACGGCTCGGACGGTCCACCGCCGCGCGTCGTCTGCCACGCCCCCTCGGCCTGGTTCGGCCACTCAGCGGTTTCGCAAGATTGTTTCACAAACATGTCTAGACCACTGTTGACACTGGCTCGTGGCCTCACACATCATGAACGCCTCGGACATGTCCGCAGCCAGTGGCGAACCCCCTGTGCGGCATGGGTCCGACGTCTGCCTCACCGACCCGTTCGGTCCGTCGCGAGGAACCTCATCATGAGACGAACTGCGCTGCCGCACGGCCGGAATCTGCCGACCGCCGCCGTGCCCACGCCTCCTGCCCGGCCCCCCAGGAGCGCCGAAGTGGTCACCATGCCGCCGGCGGATGCCAACCGTCTCCCTGCCCATGCTGGCAGCCGGCGAACAGTGTGATCGACATCGACCACGGCCGCCCGATTCGCCTGCATCCCGCCTCGCCCAGGGCGCGAGGACCGAGACCGGCCCGGTCTCCCCTCTCCGGCCCGACAAGCCGCAATCACAGTGCCGTTACTCAGTCGTTTTCAAACAGGAGGTTCCGGATGGGTGCCACATGGCGCGCGCGTTTCTCGCAGTCGCTCCTGGCTGGTGTAGTCCTGGTGGCCTTGGCGCCTGCCGCCGGCGCCGCAGAGGAGCAGGCGAACTCGGCGCCGCCGGGTGTGGTGCCCGCACTGCAGAACTGGACGGGCGGAACGGGACGGCTCGTCCTGACCTCCGGCAGCAGGGTCGTCGTGCCGGTGGGAGCGTCGGCCGGCCTGAAGGACCTGGCCGGGCAGGTGGCAGCGGACGTGGCGGAGATGACCACGCTGCACCCCTCTGTCGTGACCGGGGCGGCCGGGGCCGGTGACATCGCCCTGCGCGTGGACCCCCAGGCCGACTTCGGGTCGGCCAAGTCGCAGTTGCGGCCTGAGGCCTACAGGCTCAGCGTCGGCACCAAGGTCGAGATCGTCGGTGGGAGCGACAAGGGGGCCTACTATGGCTCACGCAGCCTGCTGCAGGCGGTCGTTGCCTCACCAGACCATGTCAGCCTGCCGGTGGGCACCGCGGTCGACTACCCGGACTACGCCGTGCGCGGGTTCATGCTCGACGTCGGGCGCCGGTTCTTCACGCCCGAGTACATCCGGGCCCAGCTGCGCTGGATGGGCTGGCTGAAGATGAACACCCTGCAGATCCACCTCAACGACAACGGGTTCGCCAGCCACTACGACAACGACTACGCCAAGACCCCGGCTGCGTTCCGGCTCGCAAGCACCAACCCGGCGTTCGCAGGGCTCGCGGCCAAGGACGGTTCCTACTCGCGCGCCGACTGGGACGGTTTCGAGGCCACGGCCGCGAAGAACGCGGTCACGATCGTCCCTGAGATCGACGCGCCCGCGCACTCCCTCGCGTTCATCCGCTTCAGGCCCGAGCTGGGGCTCAACAACGGCAACTCCGACCACCTCGACCTGAGCAAGCCCGCCACCACGGACTTCATGAAGAGCGTGTTCGCCGAATTCACGCCCTGGTTCCGCGGCCCGAGTGTCCACATCGGCATCGACGAGTACCCCACCTCGATGACGAGCCAGTACAAGGCCTACGTCAACACCATCGCCCCGTACGTGCGGTCGCTCGGCAAGGGCGTCAATGCGTGGGGCAGCTTCACTCAGATGGGCGGAAGTGGTGCGGGCTACGACAAGGACATGGTGATCAACAGCTGGAACAACGGCTGGTACTCACCCAAGGCCGCCATCGCCGACGGCTACAAGGTGATCAACTCCAACGACGGTCTGCTCTACGTGGTGCCGTTCGCAAACTACTACCACGGCCAGGGCCTCGACGGCAGCTACATCTTCAACAGCTGGGCACCCCACATCTTCGGCGGCACCAACAACCTCACCGCGCAGGACCCCGACCTGCTCGGCGCGATGCCCGCGGTCTGGAACGACCAGACATGGGTGGACTACACCGAACTGCAGGTCCACGGCCTGATCGAGAAGAGCTTCGCCGCGCTCGCCCAGAAGATGTGGTCCCCCACGGCGGGCGGAACCGACTACGCGGCCTTCCTCGCCAAGGTGGCAACGGTCGGCCAGGGCCCGGGCACGGGCTACCTGCCCGACACGATCACCCGCCAGGTCACCCCCGGTGACCTCGCGCAGGGGCGGCCGGCGACCGCGTCGTCGTCCGAGGTGAGCACGCTCGGCGCCGCCAACGCCGTCGACGGCTTCGACACCACCCGTTGGGCCAGCGCCTACAGCGACAACCAGTGGATCCAGGTCGACCTCGGCAGCGCCAGGACCTTCACCTCGGTCCGTCTGAACTGGGAAGGCGCCTACGGCAAGGACTACGACATCCAGACGTCGGCCGACGGCACCACCTGGACCACCGTGGCCCAGCGACGCGGCCGGACCAGCGCCGGCCTCGACACCCTCACCTTCCCGGCCGCCACCGGCAGGTACGTCCGGATGAAGGGCATCACCCGCGGCACCACCTTCGGATACTCGCTCTACTCGTTCGAAGTGATCGGCAGCGACCTCGCGCAGGGGCGGCCGGCGACCGCGTCGTCGTCCGAGGTGAGCACGCTCGGCGCCGCCAACGCCGTCGACGGCAACGAGACCACCCGTTGGGCCAGCGCCTACAGCGACAACCAGTGGATCCAGGTCGACCTCGGCAGCGCCAGGACCTTCACCTCGGTCCGTCTGAACTGGGAAGGCGCGTACGGCAAGGACTACGACATCCAGGCGTCGGACGACGGCACCACCTGGACCACCGTGGCCCAGCGACGCGGCCGGACCAGCGCCGGCCTCGACACCCTCACCTTCCCGGCCGCCACCGGCAGGTACGTCCGGATGAAGGGCATCACCCGCGGCACCGGCTACGGCTACTCGCTGTACAGCATGCAGATCCACGCCTGAGGTTCCCCGCGGGATGCGGAGGTGGGGAGTTTCCCTCTCCGCATCCCGCGGCAGCCCATGCGGTCCGCCGGCCACCCGCTGACATCACGATGTCTGTGGGGGCATCGCACTCTGCGCAATCGAAACGGGATCTTCCGCGGTGGATTCGCTCGAACCCGCTGCCGGACACCGCCCTGAGGGCCTCGCCTGCCCCTGTCGAGCGTGCTCACGCCCTCGCAATCCGATACTCGCCCTAGTCGTTCGCGGTGGATGATCGCGCGGTGAGCCTGGCCGCTGCCGGCGACAACCGGCCGCGGCGGGTGCATCGCGTTGGCGGTTGAGAGCCTGCCCGCTGGCAGACCACGACCCCTCGTACGGTCTGGAAGTGCGAAGAAGCGCCCGCCAGAATCCGGCGAGAGCTTCTTCGCACTCCGGGGGAATGCTCACGAGGGAGCGCCAGCGCCGCCGATCCCACTGAGGCCGCCAGTCAAGGAGCCGAGGGGTGAGCTGGAGCCAGCCTCGCCCGAGGCATTGGGGCAGGGGTGGCTGCGTCGCTGATTGGCGCCCCCTTGAGGAGCCTCGTCAACAGACTGCTGATCATGTCGAGGCTGGACAGGGAACTGGTCAGGCCGCCGGTGCCACCTTCGTTGGCGGCACTCGACTTCAGGGGGTCCTTTGCAGTGGACGCCAGGTTGTTGAGGGGCAGCGAGTCCACGCCCGGCACCCCGTAGCGATGATCAACATCCTCACGGATACCTCCCGGTGAGACTGGCAGGCGAGCTGTTGAGTAGGGTCTTTGCAGGTCAGAGCAGGTGGGGCGAGTCGTGGATCTTGGCGGTTCATGGTCTGGAAGGGCGGTCCTGAACGGTACTGATGCTGACTCTTCTGGCAGTAGGTCAGTTCGGCGTGGAGCAGAGGGGCTTTGCGTCTGCGTAGCGTGGGGAATTGTCGACGCCTGACCGCCTTCACGCACAGGTGCGGATGTGGCGGGTGGTAGGGGAAGGTGCCTATCGCAGCCGAGCGCAACCTGCACGGGAGGAGTCTCGTCCAGGCAGGCAATGCCGTTCCGTGGCCAGGGCCCGAAGCGATGGTCGTCGGGCTGTCAGGTCGCCTACCTGCCCGGACTCACGATGCTACGGATCACCGTGGCATGACCTTCGAAACCACGGCGGAACTCCAGTGGGCGAGCAGCAGGTCGGGGGGTGCCTGCCTGCATCCGCAGTGCGCTGGCCGACGTCCTGGACGGGGGGTAGGCACCCCGCCCGATCGGGTGCCACCGCAGCCACGCCGACGAGCCGGCCGCCGTCCGTGTCCGCTCTCTGTGCCGCCGACACGGTCCTCACTGCCGCCGCCGTCGGCATTGCCGTCACCGGCAACTCGTCTTGGACGGTGGTGCCGGACAGGGCCGGCGCGCGGATGTCATCGGGCTCCCACTTCGCTCGGCGAGCAGGTGCCGCAGGCCGTCGGGCGTGCGTTGACCGGCCTGTTCGGCCGGCTTCCAGCTGTTCTTGCGGGCTACCGGGGCGAGCGGACCGCGTACGTCGTCACGCATGCGGCAGCGGAGCTCGACCCGGCCGAAGCGGTGCCCGACGGCCGGGAAGAGATCGTTCAGTTCGCGGTTCCACTGCGCGGCGTGCTCGGTGATCACCCTCGGAGGCCGCCCCGCCGCTGCCACCACCATTGGCGCTGTCGCACGATCGAGGGGCGGTCTCCGTGAGACCGCCCCTGCTAGACCGGATTCCCGCTACAGGCCCGCCACTCGGCGAAAAGGCCAGGCCGGACAGCGAAATCCTGCTGGAGTACTAGTACGCGGCTTGAGTGATCTTGTACCTACCGCTGGCGGCGACGACTCGGGCGAGGTAGGCCCAGGCGGCGTGGTGGGAGACCCATTCCTCCCGGCCGGGGTAGTAGTCCTCGCTTGCGCCGATGTAGGTGCGTCGGTCGGTGGATCGTTCCTGCATCTTCTGGACCTTGGTGAGGTGGGGCACTGCCCAAGTGGATCCCTTCACGCTGGCGAACGCGTCTTCCTTGAAGCTGTCGGCGAAGACGTCCATGGTGGCGAACTGCATGCGGCGGGAGGTTCCCCAGTCGTTGCCCATGGGGTAGTAGATGTCGCTGTTGTCGGTCGGGTTGGTGTTGGTGCCCGCGTAGATCTTCCCGCCGGGCGCCCTGAACGTCTTGCCCGCCATGTTCGGGTCGGTGTAGGGCATGGTGCCGGCAGGCAGGTTGAGGTCGACGAGGGCGGCGTACATGCGGTCGTAGCTGCGGCGCACGGCATAGGGGGTGTCCTGCTTGGACAGGGCCAGGGTGAGTGCCCCGCTGAGGTTGATCGCGAACGACTCCATGTAGTCGGGGTGGACGATGTTGTGGTTGACGACAGTGCAGTCCTGGTTGACGTTGGAGCCGGTCATGCTGCCGAGCTTGAAGCCGTTGACGGTCTTCCCGGCGTCCGCGCCGGTGCCGACGTCCGAGGGCCGGGAGTTGGCCTTGAGTGACAGTGCGACGACCTGCTTCATCCACGTCGCCTTGTTGGGGTGGTTGGGCATCATCGAGGCGGCCAGGGCGATCAGAGAGTTGTTCCAGGCGATGGTCTCGGACTGAGTGTCGCCGGGCCAGATGTAAGTGCCGTCGACCCTGCGGTAGTAGTCGGGCTGCCAGGTGTTGAAGCGGTTGGCCTCGTACTCCACCATCTTGCGGACGTACTCGCGGTCCGTGGTGGACAGCTTGGCCCACAGGAGCCAGCCCGCGGTCCCCGCGAATGCCGCCCAGTGCGCGGACTGGCCCGCGTCGCCCCAGCCGCCGGCCAGGTTGGCCTTGTGCCGGTAGGCCAGCGACCGGATCAGCTTCGTGGTCATCGACTCCGCCACTGCCTGGGTGACGCCGGTCTGCGTCGCGGAGTACACACCCAGGCTCAGCGCGGTCGCCAGACCGAAGGCCTGCGCGGCCCCCGGGCGGATGTTGTTCTCACCGTTGCCGCCGAAGTCCAGGTACGCGCCGGTCTGCGCGTCGAAGTTCTTCGTGGTGTTCCACCAGGTGGTCACCGCGAACTGGTTGGAGTTGCGCAGCACTGTGGCGACGCTGTTGGTGATCGTGTCAGTGGGCTTGACCAGCCCGGTGAAATCGATCGCGACGACATCTGTGGCGGCGGCACTGGCCGGGCCCGCGAGCAGCAGCGATCCGGCACCCGCAGGCACGGCTGCCGTGACCACACGCAAGCCGATGGCGCCCAACGCGCCCCGGCCGAACTGCCGACGACTGAGGTCAGACATGGAGACTCCCTGGTCGATGAGGACGGAGCAGTGGTACGGGACCGTCCCGGGGTTGATGTGCGGGGTATAGGGAAACCGGCCGCCGGAGATCGCCCCTCGGCTGTTCGGCGGAGAAGGTGCGGCCGTCACCACGCAGGAGGTGATCTAACTAGCCGGGCACGAAAAGCGGAAGACCTTATTCCATGAGAAATTGCATGATCATGGTTCATTTGAGGGAATACATGGATTCATCCTCAGGGGAGATCGGTGATGCTGAGAACGACGTCGCTGGTCCAGTTGCTGCCGGCCGGCAAGAGGGGGGACCGGCCGCGGGTGCGACAGCCCGGGGAAGGGCCGCCGGACAGGACGTTGGCGGGTTCGATGGCGACGACGTAGGCGCGTCGAAACCAAGGGAATCCCGGGCTCGCGTGGCACTCCTGCCACAGCCAGGCGTGCGGGAACGGGGTGGTGTCCCATGCGAGTCGGATGCCGAAGCCGGCTGTGGGGCTGTCGATGGCGAACCAGCCGGCGTCGAAGTCCGTGAGACAGGCGAAGACGGATCGTCCACTGTGCGGGCCGTGGACGTGCCGGAGGCCGACGGTTGCGCCTTCGGCGGTGGAGACGAGCGGAACGGTGGCGCTGGTGTCCGGTGGCAGCAGATCGCCCGGCTGTTCGGCGTCGGTGAGAACGGCACGGGCGGGGGTGGTGATGACGCAGTGCTCGTCGATGAAGGGCGCGCCGAATCCCGGGTGTTGGACCCACATGACGGGCACGGGCTGGTCGGCGGTGTTGTGCACGGTGTCGCGGACGTTCAGTGCGGGGCCGTCCAGACGTAGGGTGCGGGTGAGCCGAAGCGGGGCGGTGATGAGGTCGGTGGCCAGCTGGATCCGGGAGTCGTCGGCGTCGACAACCGACCAGGGCACGATCGCTGCCTCGCCGTGGTAGGCGAGGCGAACGCCGTCGACGGTGCGCTCGTCGCCCGCGTTGGGGACCGGATGCTGCCAGCCGCCGCCGTACCGAGCGAGCCAGTCGATTCGGCTGTCGCCGGTGACGGGTGCGCTGGCGAGGTCGCTGCGTTCCCGAGGGGTGCGGAAGAGGATGTCGATGCCGGTGGCGCGTTCGGTGATCGAGGTGACGTCGGCGCCCTTGTCGGGACGGACCTCCACCGTGAGGCGGTTGTTGTGCAGCCACAGGGAGGATGTCATGGCTGGTCAGGCTCCGAATCGGTTGACGGGCAGGCCGCGTACGCTGAGACCGCGGACGGCCAGGACGGATCCGGCGGGACCGGCAGAGTGGGGTCCGAGGCCCTCACGGCCGGTGGTGACGTAGAGGACGTCGAGGCCGGGGCCGCCGAAGGCGCAGGGGGAGGGCTGGGCGACGGGCACGGGGACTTCCTTCAGGAGGCGACCCTCGGGGTCGAGGCGGACGAGTCGACCGCCGCCCCTCATGGCGGTCCACAGGCAGCCTTCGGCGTCAGTCGGACAGCGTCGCATCAGGCGACGACGGTGGCACGGAAGACCGTGCCCGTACCGGTGAGGTGGTTCGTCTCGCCGGCCGGTACGAAGACCGACGTGCCGGGGGAGAGGGCCACTCCGGCCGTCACGGGCCGACCTGCGATGGCGAGCAG
>NZ_BMRZ01000029.1 GCF_014648895.1 Streptomyces tanashiensis | reverse complement strand
CAGATCTACGAGGGCACCAACCAGGTCCAGCGCATCGTCATGGCCCGCAACCTCCCGTAGCGGAGCACGCGGAAGGGGCGCCCTCCACCGGGGAGGGCGCCCCTTTCCGTCGTCCGGTCAGCGGTCGGACTCGACGGTGACCTTCTCGTCGTTCTTGATCTGCTCGACGAGCTGCTTCACCTTCGGCATGTCCCACTTCAGGGAGTTCTGCGGGGCGGAACCGGCGAGCGGCATGTTCATGGACTTGCCGTCGCCGCCGCTGATGCCCTTCATCGCGAAGAACATCTTCCCGAGGTCGTACAGCGACATGTCCTTGTCCACGATCAGCGTGTCCAGACCGGCGCCGAGCGTCGGGTACAGCGCGAACGGGTTGAGGATCGTGCCCGGCGTCGCCGCCTGGTTCGCGAGCGCGGAGAGGAACTTCTGCTGGTTCTTCGTCCGCTGGAGGTCCGACTGCGCGAAGGCGTACCGGGTACGGACGAAGGCCAGCGCCTGCTCGCCGTTGAGGGTCTGCGTGCCCGCCTGGAAGTCGGCGCCGGACTTCTTGTCCTTGAAGCCCTTGTCGATGTTCAGCTCGACGCCGCCGAGCGCGTCCACGATGTTCGCGAAGCCGGCGAAGCCGATCTCCGCGTAGTGGTCGATGTGCAGGCCGGTGTTGTACTCGACGGTCCGCACGAGGAGTTCGGGGCCGTCCATCGCGTAGGCCGCGTTCAGCTTGGAGCCGCCGCGGGCCGGGTACGCCTTGCCCGACTCGGAGCCGACGAAGTTCGGGATCGTCACCCAGGAGTCACGCGGCAGCGAGACCATCGTGTTCCCGCTGGAGCAGGCCGCGAGGATCATCATCGAGTCGGTCCGCTTGCCCTCGGCGGAGCCGGTGTGAAGCTTCTTCTTGTCCTCGGCGGTCATGCCCTCGCGGCTGTCGGAGCCGACGATCAGGTACGTCGTGCAGTCGCCCTCCTCCGGCCGCTCGATGACCTTGGAGAGATCGACCTCGTTGCGCATCTGCGAGCTGGCCCAGGCGTACGTGCCGATGCCCCAGGCGAGGACGCCGACGACCAGCACGATCGAGCCGATCTTGATCCGCTTGCGCCAGTTCGGCGCGGGCCGGCCGGGCCCCTGGGGCGCGTACTGCGGAGGAACGCCGCCCCGGCCGCCGCCTCCCTGCGGGCCGCCTCCCTGCGGGGCGCCGCCGTAGACCTGGCCACTGCTGTAACCGGAGTCGTACCCCTGGTTCTGCGCCTGCGTGAAGTTCGGGTTGTAACCCTGGCCGTGGCCCTGCTGGGAACGCGGCGGCTGCTGCGGAACCTGCGGGCGCTGCACATGGCTCATCCGGCGGGGTCCCTCGGGCTGGGAGTTCGCGTTGCCGCGGCCGTATCCGCCGTCATCGGGCCAGTCATTCATACGGACCAGTGTGCCGGGCAGGCCTTTCCGGGCGACAGCCCGGGTAGAAGATCGGACCGGTGCTGTTGCCAAGCTGATGCAAACCGGACCGAACGGCGACGGCGACAGGACCCGGCATATGGTGGAGGGCATGACAGATCAGGGCGATATCCCGGGCAAGCCCACCTCCGCCTCCCGCACCACCCTCAGCCACATCATGACCAGCCACGACACCAACCTCCTGGGGACGGTGCACGGCGGCGTGATCATGAAGCTCGTCGACGACGCGGCGGGCGCCGTCGCGGGCCGCCACTCGGGCGGCCCCGCGGTCACGGCCTCCATGGACGAGATGGCCTTCCTGGAGCCGGTACGGGTCGGGGACCTGCTCCATGTGAAGGCCCAGGTCAACTGGACCGGACGGTCCTCCATGGAGGTCGGCGTACGGGTCATGGCCGAGCGCTGGAACGAGTCCACGCCCGCCACCCAGGTCGGCTCCGCCTACCTCGTCTTCGCGGCCGTCGACGCGGAGGGCAAGCCCCGCCCGGTCCCCCAGGTCGTCCCGGAGACCGAGCAGGACAAGCGCCGCAACCAGGAAGCCCAGATCCGCCGCACCCACCGCCTGGCCCGCCGTCAGGCCATCAAGGAACTACGGGAACGCCGGGCGGCCGAGGGCTACGAGGACTGAGACGGTCACGGACACACCACCTTGTCCCCGGTGACCGCCTCGAACGGCTGCTCCGCGGACTCCGCCCGCACCGGAGTGACCCCCCTGTAGTCGCTCCCCACCGTGACCCGCAGCGTCCCGCCCCGCTCCGGGACCGCCCGCAGCTCCGCCCCCGGCAGGGCGGCCGCCAACGACTTGGCGGACCGGTCCCAGCGCGGGTCGTACTCCACGAGGGTGCGCTTCCGGGCGGAACCGGTCTTCGGCGTACGCGTCGTGTCGAAGCCGGTCGCGCGCAGCGCGTCGTCCGCCCTGCGGCCGAGGCCGTCGGTCCGGGTCCCGTTGTAGACCTGCACGCGGATCGTCCGCGGCGCGACGTCCACGACGACCGCCCGCGGCGTCCTCCCCTTCCCCGAGCTCGTGTCGTTCCGCGCGGCGGGGGTGAGCGGCTGGTCGTCCCGCAGGGACTGGAAGAGCTTCTGGGCCTTGGCCGCGTCCCACTTCACGGTCGAGCCGATGCCCTTCACGGGGAAGCTCATGTCCCCGATCGGCACGGACACGAACTCGGACGAGGCCGGGGTGAAGCCGTGCATCGCCTTGGCGAGGGCCAGCAGCTGATCCGTACCGAAGTCCTCGTCGGCCCGCACGGAGCCCAGCATCGTCGTCGCGACCTCACGGAAGCGCACCGGGTTCAGCAGCACCCCGCCGTTCGTCAGGCGGTCGATCAGCGCGGCCAGGAACCGCTGCTGCCGCTGCATCCGGCCGATGTCGGCGGCCCCGTCGATGTGCCGGGAGCGCACGTACTGCAGGGCCTGGCCGCCGTCCAGCTCATGGGTGCCGGGGGTCAGGTCGAGCCCGGTGTACGCGTCCTTCAGGGACCGCGTCGTACAGATCTGCACCCCGCCGACCGCGTCCACGGTCCGCATGAAGCTGGTGAAGTCGACCTCCAGGTAGTGGTCGATCTTCACGCCGGTCATGGACTCGACGGTCCGCACGGTCAGACCGGGCCCGCCCTCGGCGTAGGCGGCGTTCAGCTTCACCGGATGCGCCCGGTGCCTCCTGCCGGTGGTCAGGTCGGTGTGCTCGGGCATCTCCGCGTACGAGTCACGGGGCAGGCTGACGACGCTCGCCCGCTCCCGGCCCTCCGAGATGTGCACGAGCATCACCGTGTCGGTGCAGTGGCAGGGCGCGCCGCCGAGCCGGTACTTCGCCCTCTCCTCGGCCGTGATCCGGTCCCGGCCGTCGGTGCCGACGACCAGCACGTTCATCCCGTTCCCGGCCTGCGGCCGGTTCTTCATGTCCTTGAAGGGGTCGACCCGGGTGATCCCGGTGTCGAGGCCGGTCACCACGGCGTGCCCGATCCCGCCGGCCGCGAGGACCGTCACCGAGAGCGCCGTCGCCATCCGCATCCCCCACCGGGGGCGCCTCCGCCGCCGGCGGACCGGTGCGCGACGGGCGGCGGGCCGGGGACGGGGCGTGCGGGGCGGTGTGGGCACGGACGGACACCTCCGCGG
Source organism: Streptomyces tanashiensis (assembly GCF_014648895.1). Classification (GTDB taxonomy): domain Bacteria; phylum Actinomycetota; class Actinomycetes; order Streptomycetales; family Streptomycetaceae; genus Streptomyces; species Streptomyces tanashiensis. Next base: position 32,526 of record NZ_BMRZ01000029.1, on the reverse strand, counting down.
GTGTGACAGGGGGAACCGTGAGCACGGTAGGCCCATACGATCAGCGCAACCGCGCACCACCCGCTCGGCGCGCACCGGTGTCCCCCGTTCGCGGTAACGTGGCGGCCGATGAACGCCACGCCCCCCGTCTCCGTGATCATGCCGGTCCTCAACGAGGAGCGGTATCTGCGCACCTCGGTGCGTCACATCCTGGAGCAGGAGTACGACGGCGAGATGGAGGTGGTGATCGCCCTCGGTCCGTCCACGGACCGCACGGACGAGATCGCCGCCGAGCTCGTCCGCGAAACCGCTTCGGACCGGCGCCGCGTCCACACGGTGCCGAACCCCACCGGCCGTACCCCCGCCGCGCTCAACGCGGCGATCCAGGCCTCCCGCCACCCGATCGTGGTACGCGTCGACGGTCACGGCATGCTCTCCCCGAACTACATCGCCACCGCGGTCCGGCTCCTGGAGGAGACCGGCGCGCAGAACGTCGGCGGCGTGATGCACGCCGAGGGCGAGAACGCCTGGGAGGACGCGGTCGCGGCCGCCATGACCTCGAAGATCGGCGTGGGCAACGCCGCCTTCCACACGGGCGGCGAGGCGGGCCCCGCGGAGACCGTGTACCTGGGTGTCTTCCGGCGCGAGGCCCTGGAGCGGCAGGGCGGGTACAACGTGGAGTTCGTCCGCGCCCAGGACTGGGAGCTGAACTTCCGCATCCGCGAGGCCGGCGGTCTGATCTGGTTCTCGCCGGAGCTCCGCGTCCAGTACCGCCCGCGGCCCTCGGTGAAGGCCCTCGCGAAGCAGTACAAGGACTACGGCCGCTGGCGCCACGTGGTGGCCCGCTACCACCAGGGCTCGATCAACCTGCGCTACCTGGCCCCGCCGACCGCCGTCTGCGTGATCGCCGCCGGTCTCGTCGTGGGCGCGGTCCTCACCCCGCTCGGCTTCGTGATCCCGGCCGGCTACCTCGCCGCGATCACCGTCGGCTCGGTCCCGGCGGGCAAGGGCCTCCCGCTCAAGGCCCGCCTGCAGATCCCGGTGGCCCTCGCGACCATGCACATGTCCTGGGGCTACGGCTTCCTCACCAGCCCCCGCTCGCTCGCGAAGAGAGTCATCGCGAGCCGCCGCCCGGCGGTGAGGGCGGGCGAGACCGAGACGGTCTGACACGCTCCGAAGACGGCGACGGCCGGGTCCCTTCCGGGGCCCGGCCGTCGCCGTCGTGTCGGGGGAGTGCCGTCAGCTCTTCCCGTCCCAGCGGTAGACGGAGTAGACGTCCATGCAGGTCGCCTTGTCGTCGGCGCCGTCGGGCAGGTCGCCCGCGACGGTCTTCGGCTTCTTGTAGGCGGTGCCCTCGCGCCAGTCGGATCCGACGACGAGGGTGATGCCCTGCGCTTCGGCGTCCGCGCGGACGGCCGAGTCGGGCAGGCCGAGCGCCTTGGCCACGGACTGCGCGTTCGCCTTGCCCTGGTCCCCGTCGGCCTTCGGGTAGGTGATCAGGGTGTCCTTGCGGGGCTCGGCCTCCTTGGAGGAGTCGGCCTGCGTGAAGCCCTTGCCCTGGAGGGCCTCGGCGATCGTGCGGGCCCGGCCCTCGGTGGGGGACCCGCCGTCGCCCGCGGTGCCGTTGACGACCGTCACGGCGAAGGAACCGGGCGCGTCGGCGGGCGTCTTCGGCTTCGAGGAGGCCGCCGGCTTCGGCTTGGCACCGGCCTTGTCGCCGTTCTTGTCGAGGGCGACGTCGTCACGGAGCATCGACCACATCTTGTCCGCGGAGGACGGCACCAGCTGCAGCCACTCCTTGGGGCGCGCCGGGTATTCGGTCGTGGGGACCGTGGCCGTCGTGAGGCGGTCGAGCTTGACGTTCTTGAGCTGCATCGACAGATCGAAGAGCTTCGCCACCGTCTTCAGCTCGTCGGAGACCTGGAGGGCGCTCGTGGCCGTCTCGGCCAGACCCATGAGCCGCCCGGTGTCGGTCCAGGCGTTCTGGCCCTGGAGCTTCTTCATCATGCCGTTCATGTACATGTGCTGGGCCTTGGCGCGGTTCTGGTCGCTGCCGAAGGCGTGCCGGGTGCGCAGCCACTGGAGGGCCTGCTCGCCCTTCACCTCGTGGGTGCCCTGAGGCATCTTCAGGCCGGAGCCGCCCTTCACCACCGCGTTCGACTTGTCCCACACGCCGGTCTTCACACAGACCGGGACGCCGCCGACCTCGTCCGCCATCGCCACCACACCGGCGAAGTCGACCATCAGCCAGTGGTCGATGTAGACCCCGGTGAGGGTCTCCCACGTGGTGAGGGTGCAGCCCGGTCCGCCGCGCTGGAGCGACTCGTTGATGGGCCGGTTGTCGGTGGCCGCGTACTTGGTGCCGTCCTTGTCCTCGCACTTGGGGATGTGGACGACCGTGTCGCGCGGGATGGAGATGATCGAGGCGTTCTGCCGGTCCGCCGAGACGTGCAGCAGCATCTGCACGTCGGCGAGGGGCTTCCGGTCCCGGTCGTTCTTGCCGCCGCCGAGGGCGATGTTCTTGTCGTCCGCACGGCTGTCGGAGCCGATCAGGAGGATGTTCAGCGGGGTGTCGCCGAGCGCGTTCGGCGGGGCCTTCTTCACGCCGCTCTCGCCGCCCGCGCGGCCACCGCTGCGGATGTTGCCGTTCAGGTGCTCGTAGTACAGGTATCCGGCGCCGGCCGTGCCGAGTATCAGCAGCGACAGGGTGATCGCCACCCAGCGCAGGGCCTTGCGCTTGCCGGTCTTCTTGGCGCGCCGGCGCGCGGCGGCGCGCCCGCCCGCTCCCGTGCCGCCACCGCGCCGGCGCTCGGCACGGCTCGGCGCCGAAGAGGCGTCCGCCTCCTCCTCGGGAGCGTCGTCCTTCGCGCCGGTCGCCTCGCCGGCGCCGTACAGGTCGTCGTCCCAGCCCAGTTCACGGGCGCGCGGAACGCTTTTTCGCGTTCCCTCCCCACGCACGCTGCTCTGTCCCACCCCAGGTCCCCTCGTCAGTCAGAACTACGTCAAGTCCCGGTGCGTCCGGGTCACTTGGCGCACACCTGCTTGTCAGCTGCTACCTTCTCCAGATCCTTCGGCGCCTTTGCCGGTCCGGTGACGGGCACCCCCGCGCCCTTGAAGTCGGCACCGAGGACGAGCGTCATGGGCTCGCGCTCCCCGGCGTCCTGCGTGCCCGGCTGGAGAGCCGTGGCCGGCAGACCCATCATGTCCGCGAGCTTGCGGGCCTGATCGGCCTGGTTCGGTGCGTAGGTGAGCGTGGTCTTCGCCGCCTTCTCGGGGGCGTTGCTCTTGTTGGTGGAGCGGTTCACACCCTGGTCGTTCTGCAGCCAGTTGATGGTCGACTGGGCCGCGCCCCGGATGCCGCTGCCGTTGTAGACGTCGACGCGCACCTCGGCGGCGGTGGACCGCGTGCCCTTGAGGAGCGCGGCCTGCGCGTTCTTGGCGTCCTGCTGCTTCTTCTTCACCTCGGTGAGCGAGGTGTCGGACTGGAGCATCGCGTACAGCTGCGGCGCCTTGACCGGGTCCGGGACGACCGTCGCCCTGATCTTCTCGGCGGGGTTGTCGATGACCGGCAGCGTCGTGAACGCGATGTTCTTGGTGTCGATCGACGACAGTTCGCCGGCCAGGCCCTGGAGCTTGGTGAGCGAGCCTATGCCCGAGTCGACGGTGAGGGCGCTCGTCGCCGCGTTGGCGAGGTCGAGGAGCTTGCCCGGGTCCGTGAGCGTGTCGTCCGACTTCATCTGGCGGATCATCGAACTCAGGAACTGCTGCTGGACCTTGATGCGGTCCAGGTCGCTCTCGTTGCCGAAGCTGTGCCGGGTGCGGACGAAGGCGAGGGCCTGCTCGCCCTGGATGACGGACTCGCCGGCGGGGAGCTTCAGATGCGACTTCGGGTCGTTCACGGCCTTCTCGACGCAGACCTTCACGCCGCCGACCGCGGTCGTCATCTCCTTGACGGCGTTGAAGTCGGCCATCATGAAGTGGTCGACCGCCACGCCGGTCAGTTCCTCGACCGTACGCATGACACAGCCGGGGTCGCGGCCGTTCTGGCCGAGGCTCACGTTGAAGCGGACGTCCGTCTCGGCGGGGATCGTCTTGATGGTCCCGTCGGACTGGCGCGTCTCGCACTCGGGGATGTCCGTCTTCATGTCGCGCGGGATGGAGAGCGCCGTGGCGTTCGTCCGGTCCTTGGAGACGTGGAAGAGGATCGTGGTGTCGGCGTGGCCGGGGCTGTTCTTGTCGCCGTAGCCCGCGTTGCCCTCGCCGGTCCGCTTGTCGGTGCCGATGACGAGGATGTTGAAGGCCTTGCCCTTGGCGAACCCGGCGTCGGTGTTCTTGCCGACGACGTCGACGACGTCGAGGTTGTTGTTGAGCTTGTTGTAGAGGGCGTACGCGCCGGCGGCACCGCCCACGAGTACGAACGCCATCGTGCCGCCGGTCCACAGGAGGACCTTCTTCTTGCGGCTCGTGCCCTGCTTGCGCTTGCGGCGGCGCTGCGGCGGGACCTGGCCGCCGCCGGCCTCCTCGGGCGCGCGACGGCGCCGCTGGCCGGGGACGGGCGTCTCGGCCGGCGCGGAGGCGGGTGCCGGCGTGGGTGCGGCGGAGGCGGATCTGCGGGGACGGGACGGGGCCTGCGTCCGCGGCTGCCCAGCGGAGCGGTCCAGTCGCAGTTCGTAGTTGCCGGTCTGCGGGTTGAGGACCCACTGGTCGGCGGGGTCGATCTCGTCCGCCCGTCCACGGCTGTGCGCGTCCACGGTTACTCGAGTCCTCCGTCGGTGCCACGCGAGGCGCCTCCCCCACAGGGCGCCGCTCTCTCGGTCGTTCGATCCTTGGATAGTGCGACCACGCGGTCGGGGTGCACCGGATCGCGTCACACTATCCGCCCAGTTCAGCGTGGGGCGACGTCCGTGACAAATTCCACGCCCCTTACAACCGGGCAATTTGCTCAAACCTCATCGCTCCCCACGCTCCCCTTGGCATGCGCTTTACTCACACACCCCTTCCGCCGCGTTGCGTCCCGTGAAGGTCGGCGTGGTGGAGGGTCCCGGCGACTCCGCGTCGTCCGGCTTCCCGTCCCCGCTCCGACCCCCGTCCTCCTTGTCGCTCTCGGGCGTCACCAGAACGGGCTTGTCCTCGCGCAGTTGCCTGAAGAGCTCACTCGCCGCGGGTTGCACCAGTTCATCCCGGTTCGCGTCGTATCGGTAGGACCGGCGGGGCACGGTGAGGAACTGCACCTTCTCCGTCGGGATGGCCCGCATGCTCCGCGCCAGGTCGTACAGGTCCCGCAGCGAGTCGAGCCCCGGGTCCGTGGTGATCGCCTTCGTGGCCGCGTCCAGGACCGGGTAGAGCTTGGTCGGGTTGAGCAGCACCCCGTCGCTCTGCACCTTGTTGACGAGCGCGCCGAGGAACTGCTGCTGGCGGTCCATGCGTTCCGTGTCGCTCCCGTTCCCGAGCGACTTGCGGGCCCGTACGAAACCGAGGGCCTGCTCCCCGTGGAGCGTCTGGCGGCCCGCGGGCAGCTTCAGCTTGGCGTCCGGGTCGTTCACGGGCTCCTTGAGGCAGACCTCCACCCCGTCCACGGCGTCCACCATCTTCTTGAAGCCCCGGAAGTCGATCACCATGTGGTGGTCGATCCTGATCCCGGTCAGCTTCTCGACGGTACGGATCGTGCACGCCGTGCCGCCGAACTCGAAGGCCCAGTTGAACTGCGCGAACTGCTCCCGGGTGCGGGTCCCGTCCGCCTTGCGGCAGCTCGGGATCGTCACCATCAGGTCGCGGGGGAGCGAGACGGCCGTCGCGCTCGACTTCCCCGCCTCCAGGTGCAGCAGGATCGTCGTGTCGGAGCGCTGGGTGCCCTTGTCCCTGCCGTACTTGCGGTTGCCCTCGCCGGCCCGGGTGTCCGAGCCGATGAGCAGGATGTTCCGGGCGGCCGAGGTGCCCGCGGGCGGGCGTTCCTTCTCGTACTTCTCCAGCTCGGCGGCGGCGGTGGTGTCCGTGGTGATGTTGTCGTCGAGCTTCCGGTAGAGCCACCAGCCGACCCCGGCGGCGGCCAGCACGACGACCGCGCAGCCGAGGGCCGTCCAGCGCAGCCAGTGGCGCCGGCGCGGTTCCTCCTCCGCTGCCGGGGGATCCGGTTCGGCGGGCGTGCCTGCACGGTCCGTCACGTCTGCGTCCGTCCTTCATGGCGTCGGCGGCGCGCCGGGCGTCCGCCGGTCACAGAAGGAGACGGCCGAACCCGACGCATGGTTGTGCGGAGGAGGCGACTCCCCCCGGGGCCGATCATGTACCGGAGGAGGCGTGAGGACCCGGGAACTCGGCGCGGCACTGGTCCTACCGGGTGAAGCGGTGGTGGGGGTGGGCCTGCGCCGAGGTGGGTGGGGGTGCCGGTGGGGGGTGTCGAGCCCGTGCCGGGCGGGTGCGGGTGGTCTTCCGCGGGTGCCGGGCGGGTGCGGGTGGTCTTCCGCGGGTGGAGGGCCGGTGCGGGTGGTCCTCCGCGGGTGGAGGGTGGCCGGAGTCCCTCGCGGGCTGGACCTCAGAGCGCGGTGTGCGTGACCCGCTCGCTCTCGACGCGCTTCTCCAGGCCCTCCGGGCTCAGGGCGTCCAGGTTCCGGCACAGGACGACGGAGCCGCCGGCCGCGAGGGGGGCGTACAGGCCGGACGAGAGCCCCTGCCAGTCCCCGTAGCCGAACCCCGACAGCAGGCGGGAGCCGGGGGCGAGGCCGAGTGCCGCCGCGTCCGCCCGGGCCCGCTCGACGAGCTCGGCGCCACTGCGTTCCGTACCGTCGACGACGAGCGCCGGAGCCTCCGGATCGACCGGTACGAACGGGGCGAACCGGTCGCCCTGGCTCGGCACCTCGACCGCGTAGTCCGCGTATCCGGCGGGCGCGGCCGGGAAGCGGCGGCCCAGCGGGGCCAGGGAGAGCGCGATCCGCTCCCCGGAGCAGGCGAGCCCCGCCTCCAGGGTGTCCGGCCCCGCCACCACGACGTCCGCGCCCGAGGGGTCGCCGCCGATCTCCGCGACCACGCCGACGGACGAACAGGCGAGCAGCCAGACGGCGCTCTGCCAGTGCGCGGGCAGCAGCAGCGCGAGCCGGTCGCCGGGCTCGGCGGACAGTTCGCCCTGGAGCAGGTTCGCCGTCTTGGCCACCCAATTGGCGAAGGTGGCGACGGACAATTCCACGCGCTCACCGGTGGCGTCGTCGTAGAAGGTGACCAAGGGGCGGGCGGGGTCCGCGGCGAGCACGGATCGCAGCAGGTCGGCGGGGGTGCGGTCGCTGGCGTTCACGCCGGACAGCGTACGCGGGCGGGTGCTCGGGAGTCCGCCGTACCGGTGACGCCGTCCTCCGGTCGGACCGACGGCCCGTCAGTTTCCGGGCGGGTTCCCGACGCGCGGAACGGCCCGGAGATACGCACGATCGGCCCATGCGTGCCTCACTCGCCTCCTCGATCGCCGTCACCTGCGCGGCGGTACTCGCCCTGCCGGTCTCCCTCACCGAGCCGGCGGCGGCCTCGGCGCCACCCGCGGCCGCCTCCGCCCTGCCACCCGCGCCCGAACTGCCGGGCTCCACCCAGTCGCTGCCCCTCGAACCGCTCGGCGCCGCCACCCGCGCCCTCGGCGGGACGACGGCCTCCGGCGAGCAAGGGCTCACCCGACGCGACGTCAGACCCTTCTCGCTCGTCGGCGTCGTCTGGGACGACCCCACGGCCCCGCTGCACGGCACCGTGCAGGTCCGCACCCGGTCCACCGGTGACAGTGCCTGGTCCGCGTGGCAGGACGTGGAGACCCACAACGAGGAACACGGTGCCGACCCCGACACGAAGGAGGGCTCCGCCCGGGCGCTCCGCGGCTCCACGGCCCCGCTGTGGGTGGGCGACTCGGACGGCGTCGAGATCCGCGTACGGGGGGAGGAGACGCTCCCGGCGGGCCTGCGGCTCGAACTGGTGGCCCCGGGAGAGGACCCGGGACAGGACCCGGGACAGGACCCGGGTCAGGATCAGAGTCGGGGCGGGGCGGCCGAGCCCGAGGCCCCCGCCCCGCACACCCGCAGCGCGACGACTCCGGCCGCCCCGGCCGGCCTGAGCGCGGCCCAGGCGGCCGCGAGCGCGGTGAACGCCCAGCTCGCCCCGTACGGCGCGGCCTGGATCCCGGCCCTCTCGAAGGAGGAGACCGAGCTCACGGTCCGGAACCTGCCGCAGACGGAAGCGGCGGAAGCGGCGGAAGGGGCGGAAGCGGCGGGGCAGGCGGCACCGGCCGCCGCCGCGGCGAAGCCGTACATCGGCCCCCAGCCCAAGATCATCACCCGGAAGGGCTGGGGTGCGGACGAGAGCATCCGGGAGAAGGGCTTCGTCTACACGAGCACCATCAAGGCGGCCTTCGTCCACCACAGCGCCACCGGCAACAACTACACCTGCAGCAAGGCCCCCTCCGTCCTGCGCAGCATCTACCGCTACCACGTCCTGAGCAGCGGCTGGCGTGACTTCGGCTACAACTTCGCCGTCGACAAGTGCGGAAACATCTACGAGGGCCGGGCCGGCGGCGTGGCCAAGCCGGTCCTCGGCGCCCACACCCTCGGCTTCAACACCAACAGCATGGGCATCGCCGTCCTCGGCACCTTCACCAAGAGCAACCCGCCGGCCGCCGTCGTGACCGCCGTCGCCCGCCTGACGGCCTGGAAACTCGGGCTCCACGGGGTGAACCCCAAGGGCACGTCGTACCTCATCTCAGGTGGCGGAAACCTGTACAAGAAGGGCACGAAGGTGCGCTTCAACTCCATCGCAGGACACCGCGACGGATTCGCCACGGAATGTCCCGGCGGACGCCTGTACGGCAAGCTCGGCACGGCCCGCACGAGCTCGGCCAAGTACCAGGGAAGGCCCTGATGGGGGCGCGGATGGGGGCAGGGAGGCAACCATCTGCATAAACTGACCGGTCATATCGCACGGACGACCGAGACGGGCGAGCCGGCCGGCCCCGAACAGGAAGCAGAGACGACAAGGTGACAGAAGCGATCCTCCTGGTCGGTGGCAAGGGCACACGGCTGCGACCCCTCACGGTCAACACGCCCAAGCCCATGGTCCCGGCGGCGGGCGTCCCCTTCCTGACCCATCAGCTGGCCCGGGCCCGCGCCGCCGGCGTGGAGCACATCGTGCTCGCCACCTCCTACCTGGCCGAGGTCTTCGAGCCCCACTTCGGTGACGGCTCGGACCTCGGCCTGAGCCTGGAGTACGTCACCGAGGAGGAGCCCCTCGGCACCGGCGGCGCGATACGCAACGTCGCCTCGCGACTGCACTCGGGCCCCGACGAGCCGGTCCTCATCTTCAACGGGGACATCCTCACGGGCCTGGACATCCAGGCCCTCGTCTCGACCCACTCCTCCTCCGGCGCGGACGTCTCGCTCCACCTCACCCGGGTCGAGGACCCGCGCGCCTTCGGCCTGGTCCCCACGGACGCCACCGGGCGCGTCACGGCCTTCCTGGAGAAGCCGCAGACGCCCGAGGAGATCGTCACCGACCAGATCAACGCGGGCGCGTACGTCTTCAAGCGCTCCGTGATCGACTCGATCCCGACCGGCCGCCCGGTCTCGGTCGAGCGCGAGACCTTCCCGGAGCTCCTCTCCGCCGGAGCGCACCTCCAGGGCATGGTCGACTCCACGTACTGGCTGGACCTCGGCACCCCGCAGGCCTTCGTCCGCGGCTCCGCCGACCTCGTCCTGGGCCGCGCGCCCTCCCCGGCCGTCCCGGGCCGCTGCGGCGACCGCCTGGTCCTGCCGTCGGCGCGCGTCGCCCCGGACGCCAAGCTGACCGGCGGCACGGTCGTCGGCGCGGACGCGGTCGTCGGCGAGGGCGCCCGCGTCACGGGCTCCGTGCTCCTCGCGGGCGCGGTCGTCGAACCGGGCGCGTTGATCACGGACTCCCTGATCGGCGCGGGAGCCCGCATCGGCGCCCGTACGGTCGTCAGCGGCGCGGTCATCGGCGACGGCGCGCGGGTGGGCCCGGACAACGAGCTCCGCGAGGGCGTCCGCGTCTGGTGCGACACCACCCTCCCCGCAGGCGCGGTCCGCTTCTCCTCGGACCAGTAACCCGCCGCCGTTGTGGGCAGGCGTTCCTCCCCCAGACTTCGTCCGGGAGGTGCCCCCAGGGCGGAACGGGTGGGCACAACGGAACGGCGCCCTTGCCGGCGCCAGAGGCTCCGAGCCTGAACCCGCACCACACGCACCGAGCCATGAGGTGCGGGTCAGGGCACATGGGGCGGAGGCGCAGCCAAGGGCCCCGCCCGCACAGGCCGCCCGGCTAGGCTCGTAGGCATGGCCGGCCGCTTCGCACCCAGACCCACCCGCACCACAGTCCGCGGCGGCCACGTCCCCGTCCCCCGCTCCCTCGACACCGCGCAGGACCTGGATCTGGGCCTCACCCTCGGACCCCTCCGCCGCGGCCCCGCCGACCCCACCTTCCGGGCGACCCCGGACGGCTCGGTCTGGCGGACCGGCCGCACCCCGGACGGCGCCGGCACCCTCCGCGTGCGGATCGACGGGGGACGGGCCGCGGCCGAGGCCTGGGGCCCGGGCGCGGACTGGCTCCTGGACCGCCTGCCGGCCCTCCTCGGCGCCGAGGACGACCCGGCCGCCTTCGTCCCCCGCCACAAGCTGCTCCTGGCGACGCACCGTCGCCGCCCGGGTCTGCGCCTCACCCGCACCGGCCTGGTCCTGGAGTCGCTGATCCCGTCGGTCCTGGAGCAGAAGGTCACGACGAACGAGGCCTACGGTTCCTGGCGCGTCCTCGTACGGAAGTTCGGCGAACCGGCACCCGGTCCGGCCCCCGAGGGCATGTACGTGATGCCCGACGCCCGCACCTGGACGCAGATCCCGTCCTGGGAGTGGCACCGCGCGAACGTGGACGGCAAGCGGTCGGCCACGATCGTGCGCGCGGCCAGGGTGGCGGCCCGCCTGGAGGAGGCCGCGGAGATGGACGGCCCGGCCGCCCGCCGGCGCCTGGAGCTGATCCCGGGCATCGGCCCCTGGACGAGCGCCGAGACGATCCAGCGCAGCAACGGCGCCCCGGACGAGGTCACCACCGGCGACCTCCATCTGCCGGGCATCGTCGGCTGGGCGCTCGCGGGCGACCGTACGACGGACGACGACGCGATGCTGGAGCTGCTGGCCCCGTACGCCGGCCAGCGGCACCGCGCGGCCCGCCTGATCCTCCTCAGCGGCCGCGTACCGCCCCGCAGGGCTCCCCGTATGACACCGGGAGACATCGCGGGGCTCTGACCGCGCGCCTACCTGACCTCGACGAACTCCGAGGCCGTCCGCGCCGGGCGGTCCTTCGGCGGGGCCGCCGGGTGTCCGATGGCGACCGCGCCCATGGGGTCCCAGTCGTCCGGCAGCCCGAGGACGTCCCGTACGACGTCCCGGCAGAACATCGTCGAGGACACCCAGGCCGAGCCGAGCCGCTCGCCCGCGAGCGCCACGAGGAAGTTCTGCACGCCCGCGCCGGTCGCCACCACGAACATCTCGCGCTCGGCGGCGTCCCGGCGCGGGTCGCCGTAGTGGTGGGAGCCGTCCATGACGAGGCAGGGCACCGCCAGGTAGGGGGCCTGGCGCAGGACGTCCCCGCGCCGGATCCGCTTCGCGACGGACTCCTCGGACTTCCCGTCCCGCCGCAGGTCCGCGATCCACGCGTCGCGCATGGCGTCGAGCAGCCGCGTCCGCGACTCCGCCGACTCCAGGAGTACGAACCGCCACGGCGTGGTGTGGTGCGGCGCCGGGGCCGTCACGGCGGCGGCGACCGCGCGCCGGACCGCCCCCGGGTCGACCGGCTCCTCGGTGAACTCCCGTACGGTCCTGCGCAGCGTCACCGCCTCCCGCACGGCCTCCGAGGTCCCGAGCCGGAACATGTCGTCGGCGGCGCCGCGCACCAGCGCCCGCGCCCCCGGCTCCTCGTCCCCGGCGACCACGTGCGGCAGGCCCCGGACGACGGCGACGGGGAGCCCGGCCGCCTTGCCCTTCACCAGGTCTCCGGCGGCGGCGAGTTCGTCGGCGGTGGCGACCACGGTCGCGCTCAGCGGATTGCCGTGCGCGTCGGTGCCGCCGCGCAGGTCGTCGAGGACCCGCACTCCGGCCGCCCCGATCGCCACGTCGGTGAGCCCGCTGCGCCAGGGCCGCCCGAAGGTGTCCGTGACGACGACGCCGACGTCGACGCCGAGCGCCTCGCGCAGCCCCGAACGGATCCGCCGCGCCGAGGCGTCGGGGTCCTCGGGCAGCAACAGCACGGTCCCGGAGGGGGTGTTGGAGGCGTCGACGCCGGCGGCGGCCATGACGAGCCCCTGCCGGTTCTCGACGATCCGCAGGGTGCCGCGCCGCGCCACGACGCGTACCGTCTCGGCGTCTATGGCCTCCTCGCGGTCGTCGGCCGCGACGACCCGGCCCTCGGCCTTGCTGACGATCTTCGAGGTGACGAGCAGCACGTCCCCGTCCGCCAGCTCCGGCGACACGGAGGCGATCAGCTTGGCCAGGTCGTCACCGGCCGCCACCTCGGGCAGCCCGGCCAGCGCCCAGACCCGGTAGGCGGGCACGTGCGAGCCTTCGGAGCCGGCCGGGTCCCCGTACGCGGGCGCGTGCGAGGCCTCGGAGCCGCCCGGGCCCCCGTACGCGGATGCGTGCGAGCCCTCGGAGCCGTCCGGGCCCCCGTACGCGGGCGCGTGCGAGGTCTCGGAGCCGGCCGCTCCGGCCCTGCCGCCCGCGCCGCCCGGGTGCGAAGCCGTCACCCCCGGACCTCCTCGGCCAGCGCCAGCGCCTCGCGCGCCATCGCGGCCGTCGCGTCCACGTCCGTCATCATCAGCGGGACCGCGCGGCAGGCGATCCCCGCCGCCTCGACCTCCGCGACCGCGCCCGCGTCCACGGTGTCCACGAGCCAGCCGCCGACGAGCTCGGCGCCGTAGTGGAGGGCCACCGCCGCCGCCGTGGACTCCACGCCCACGGCCGCGAGCACCTTGTCGGCCATGCCGCGCACGGGCGCGTCGCCGACGATGGGGGAGAGGCCGACGACCGGTGCCCCGGCCGCGACGACCGCCTCGCGGATCCCGGGCACGGCCAGGATCGTCCCGACGCTCACCACGGGGTTGGACGGCGGGAAGAGGATGACGTCCGCCTCGGCGATCGCCTCCAGGACGCCCGGCGCCGGCTTGGCGGCCTCCGCGCCGACCGGCACGACGGCCTTCGCGTCGACGGAGGCGCGCAGCTTCACCCAGTACTCCTGGAAGTGCACGGCGCGCTGCTCGCCGTCGACCTCGATCGCCACGTGCGTCTCGACGCGGTCGTCGGACATGGGGAGGAGGCGGACGCCGGGCTGCCAGCGGGCGCACAGCGCCTCGGTGACGGCGCTCAGCGGGTAGCCCGCGCCGAGCATCTGCGTACGGACGATGTGGGTGGCGAAGTCCCGGTCGCCGAGGCCGAACCACTCGGGTCCGACGCCGTACGCCGCGAGCTCCTCCTTGACGGCGAAGGACTCGTCCGTACGTCCCCAGCCCTGCTCCTCGTTGATGCCACCGCCGAGGGTGTACATCACCGTGTCCAGGTCGGGGCAGACCTTCAGCCCGAAGAGATGGATGTCGTCACCGGTGTTGCCGATGACCGTGATCTCCGCGTCCGGCGCGGCCTGCTTGAGGCCGCGAAGGAAACGGGCACCACCGATGCCGCCGGCCAGAACCACAATGCGCATGCGGACAGTCTGTCAGCCGAGGGCTGATCGTATGAGGGGTGGTGGCCGGGAGACGGGCGGGCCTGTCAGGCGACGACGACCTGGGGCGCGGCCGGGGCGCACTGGGCCTGGAGCGATTCGTGCATCGACTCGTGCATCGGCATCTCGGTCAGGCCCGGGAAGTAGACGTGCAGGCTGACGGCCGGTTCGAGGGAGTCGTTGACGACCTCGTGGACGTATCCCGGCGCGAAGACGCGCTGGGCGCCGCCGTCGAGCGTGCGGACGCCCCGGTCCGTACGCTCCGTCAGCTCGCCCTCCAGGACGGTCAGCACGCCGGAGGAGAGGCCGTGGTCGTGGAGCCCGCTGCCCTGTCCGGGCACCCAGGAGAGCAGCCACACCTCGTAGCCGGGGCCGGTGCGCAGGCGGTGGTACCAGCGGGTGGTGGCGTCGTACTCGACGTACGGGGCCCACTGGGAGCGGTCGTCGGCGATGGAGCGCGCGAGGCCGGCGAACTCGGCCACGGTGACGGGGTGGGCGCGCTCGGGCTGCAGGAGGTGCGGGACCTCGAGGATGTCGCCGGCGATCTGAAGGTCGCTGTCCATGTTCATGGGATGGGGAGGTTCCTCAGCAGAAACAGAAGCGGTGGGGGGTCACGGAAGAGAGGTGACACGGGTGACGCGGGGTGACGCTGGGAGAGGTGGCTGGAGCTCTACGGCATCAACAGCTGGGACAGCAACAGCAACAGCGCGCCTGGACAGCGCGGCGGAACCCACGGCTGTGGGTCGCGGAGGGCGCTGCGGTCGCTGGCATGCCACCAAAGGTGGCCGGAGGGGCACCCGACTGTCAACTCAATGCCCGATTTGGGGGTAATGTTTCACCTCATCCGGTTACCGTGCCCGGAGAAAGGTTTGTTCAGGCGCGGACCAGGAGAGATGGCGCTTCGACCGCGCCCGTAAACATGGAAGGGCGTGATCGGACTGTGATCCGGATCGCTTCCATGGCCCGATCGCAACAAGATCCAAGTTCCGGACGTCCTCCTCTGTGAAGGAGGCGCGGCGCGGTCAGGCCGACGGCATGTGTCACGTTTTTTGGTGATTTGAACACTTTCCGCATAGGCTTGGTTCCGCAGAGTGAATACGGGGCCCAATAGCAGATCTCGGCTTGACTCGCACAGAGCACGAACTTGTAATTTCACTCGTGTCGTTCGGCCGGGTTCGCCCCGGCAACATCACGGGGACGCACAGAACAGACGAGGGGCGCACATGACCGAGTTGTTCCAGGAACTGCTGGTCGAGGACGCGGACGAGGAACTCGGCTGGCAGGAGCGCGCGCTGTGCGCCCAGACCGATCCCGAGTCCTTCTTCCCCGAGAAGGGCGGCTCGACCCGCGAGGCCAAGAAGGTCTGCCTCGCCTGCGAGGTCCGCTCCGAGTGCCTCGAATACGCCCTGCAGAACGACGAACGCTTCGGCATCTGGGGCGGCCTCTCCGAGCGCGAGCGACGCCGCCTGAAGAAGGCCGCCGTCTGAACCGCGAGAAGCCCGCCCGGCCCCGCGCGCCACGACGCGCGCACCAGGACATGACGAACGGTCCGCCCCCTGTGCACCTCCACAGGCGGCGGACCGTTCCGCGTGTCCGGCCCGGTGTCCGTTACGAAGCCCTCCCGCACGGTCTGTCCACAGGGCGGCGGACCGCTCCGCGTGCAGCCGTTAGTGTGGGCCTCCGTCCGAGACGCTCCCCACGCCCCCCGCGGGCGACCCCGGCCGGAGGGCCCGTAGCTCGATGTCCTCAACTCCTGAGTTTCCGCGACACGTCGTCACCGCCGTGCTCGTCACCCACGACGGCGCCCGCTGGCTGCCCGACGCGCTCGCCGGGCTGCTCGCCCAGGAGCGCCCCGTGCAGAACGTGGTGGCGGCCGACACCGGCAGCGCCGACGACTCGGCGCAGCTCGTCGCCGACGCCATCGGCGCCGACCGCGTCCTGCACCTCGCCCGCCGCACCGGCTTCGGTGCCGCCGTCGAGGAGGCCGCCCGCACCGCGCCCCCGCTCGGACCCGAGGACCTGCCCTATCTGAAGCGCCCCAGCGGCTGGGACCCCGTCAGCCGCACCTGGAACGACGAGGCGTACGACCTCCCCGAACTTCCGCACGGCGAACCGGTCCAGTGGCTCTGGCTCCTCCACGACGACTGCGCCCCCGAGCCCGGCGCCCTCGCCGAACTCCTGCGCGTCGCCGACTCGGACAGCGAAGCCGCCGTCATCGGCCCCAAGCTGCGCGGCTGGTACGACCGGAAGCAGCTCCTCGAAGCCGGCGTCAGCATCGCCCGCAGCGGCCGCCGCTGGACCGGACTCGACCGCCGCGAGCAGGACCAGGGCCAGCACGACCAGGTCCGCTCCGTCCTCTCCGTCTCCACCGCCGGCATGCTGATCCGCCGCGACGTCTTCGAGAGCCTCGGCGGCTTCGACCGGCGCCTGCCCCTCATGCGCGACGACGTGGACCTGTGCTGGCGCGCGCACTCCGCCGGCTTCCGCGTCCTCGTCGCCCCCGACGCCGTCCTGCGGCACGCCGAGGCCTCCGCCCGCGAGCGCCGCACCGTCGACTGCGCCGGGCGCACGGCCGCCAACCCGCACCGGGTCGACAAGGCGGGCGCCGTCCACACCCTGCTGGCCAACGCCCGCGGCCGCGCGCTGCCGTACGTCCTCGTGCGGCTCGTCCTCAGCACCCTGCTCCGCACCCTCGCCTACCTCGTCGGCAAGGCACCGGGCCAGGCGGTCGACGAGGTCATGGGCCTCTTCGCGACCCTGCTGCGCCCCGAGAAGATCCTCGCCGCCCGCAAGCGCCGCAAGAACCCGGCCGTCCTCAACAGCGAGTTCCGGTCCCTCTTCCCGCCGCCCGGCGCCACCGTCCGCGCCACCGTCGAGCAGATCGCCTCCCACTTCGGCGGCGCCGAGACCGACACCGGCGGCTCCCGCCACGGCGTCGTCGAGTCGGGCCCCGGCGGCGACGACGCCGACTACCTGGAGATCGAGCAGTTCGCGCGGCTCAAGAAGATCGCCCGCAAGCCCGGACCGGTCCTCTTCGGCCTGCTCCTCCTCATCTCCCTGGTCGCCTGCCGCAACCTCTTCGCCGGCGGCTCGCTGGCCGGCGGCGCCCTGCTGCCCGCCCCCGACACCGTCTCCGGCCTCTGGTCGCGGTACGCCGACGCGTGGCACGCCCTCGGCACCGGCGGCACCCAGACCGCCCCGCCCTACCTCGCCGTCCTGGCCGCGCTCTCCGCGCTGTTCCTCGGCTCCACCTCCACGGCGCTGACCCTGCTGCTCGTCTGCTCGGTCCCGCTCGCCGGCTTCACCGCGTACTTCGCCGCCCGCGGCATCGTCGAGTCCCGGCTCCTGCGCGCCTGGGGTGCCATCGCGTACGCCTTCCTGCCCGCCGCCACCGGGGCCCTCGCCGCCGGCCGGCTCGGCACCGCCGTCCTCGCGATCCTGCTCCCGCTGATCGCCCGCGCCGCCGTCGCCGCCCACGGCTTCAACCGGCCCGACCGGGGCAGCTGGCGCGCCACCTGGGCGTACACCTTCCTGCTCACCTTCGCGATGGCGTTCAC
The DNA here is from genome assembly GCF_014648895.1 of Streptomyces tanashiensis. Taxonomy (GTDB): domain Bacteria; phylum Actinomycetota; class Actinomycetes; order Streptomycetales; family Streptomycetaceae; genus Streptomyces; species Streptomyces tanashiensis. The sequence goes on along the minus strand of NZ_BMRZ01000029.1, from coordinate 15,259 downwards.
CCCGGTCGTCTGGCCGCTCGCCGTCCTCCTCGGCCTCGGCGTGCTCGTGGTCCGCCGCTCCGACATCACCGCGTACGGGCTGCGGTTCCTCGCCGCCGTCGGCACCCCGCTGCTCGTCCTCGCACCCTGGTCGCTCACCCTCCTCACCGACCCCGGCGCCTTCCTGCGCGAGGCCGGCCTCGACATCCGCACGGGCACGGCCACCGCGCTGGACCTGCTCGGCACCAGCCCGGGCGGGCCCGGCACCACCGGCGGCCTGCTCCTGATCGGCCTCGTCCTCGCCGGCCTGGCCGGACTGCTGCGCGAGGAGCGGCAGCTCGCCGTCCGCGCCGCCTGGGCCGCCGCCCTCGCCGGACTCCTCCTCGCCGTCCTCTCCAACGGCGCCGGCGGCACCGGCTGGGCCGGACCCGCCACCCTCGTGTACGGCGCGGCCCTCGTCGCCGCCGGCATGATCGGCGCCGAGGGCGGCCGCACCCGCGTCGCCGCCCACGGCTTCGGCTGGCGCCAGCCCGTCGCCGCCCTCATCGCCCTCGCCTGCGCCCTCGGCCCCGCCGTCGCCGCCGTCGGCTGGATGATCGGCGGCGCCGACGGCCCGCTGACCCGGCGCGACCCGGTCCAGGTCCCGGCCTTCGTCGCCGAGGAGAGCGGCACCCGCGACCAGCCCCGCACCCTCGTCCTCGCCGGCGGCGCGCCCGGCGAGGTCGCCTACACCCTGGTCCGCGGCTCCGGCGCCCGCCTCGGCGACGGCGAACTCACCGCGGCCGCCGAGGACGACCCGCGCCTCGACGCGGTCGTCGCCCACCTCGTCGCCGGCTCCGGCGCCGACCAGACCCAGGAGCTCAGCGGCTACGCCGTCCGCTACGTCCTCGTACGGGACGGCGCACCGCGCCAGATGAGCCGCGTCCTCGACTCCACGCCCGGACTCAGCCGCCTCAGCCAGCTCGACGGCAGCGCGCTCTGGCGCGTGGACCGCGAGATCGCCCGGCTCATGATCGTCCCGCCCGCGGCGAAGACCGCCGACACCGAGAAGGCGCAGGAGACCGCCCGGCCGGTCGCCGTCGCCGCCGGGCCCGTCGAGGCGCACACCGAGGTCCCGGCGGGACCCGCGGGCCGCGTCCTGCGCCTCGCCGACCGCGCCGCCGAGGGCTGGACCGCCACCCTCGACGGCAAGGAACTCACCCGCACCACCGTCGACGGCTGGGCCCAGGGCTTCGAGCTCCCCGCCCAGGGCGGCCGCCTCGACCTCACGTACGACGAGCCGCTCACCCACACCGCGTGGATCTGGGCCCAGGCCGGCCTCGCCGTCGTCCTGCTCGTCCTCGCCCTGCCCGGGCGGCGCCGCGAGATCGACGACGACCTCCCCGAGGAGGAGCTCGCGATCCCCGCCCAGGCGACGGAGGGCGACGGCCGCCGCGCCCGCCGCCTGCGTGCCGCCGCCGAAGCGGAGGCGGAGACGGGGTCCGCCGAGCCGGCCCCCGACACCTTCGACGCCTTCGGGGCCTCGAAGGGCGAGCCGGCCCCGATCCCGGAGCAGCAGTCCTACGAGCCCCGGGAGCAGGAACAGGACTGGGACGGCGGTTACGACCCCGCCTACGCCCCGGCCCCGGCGCAGCAGGCCCAGGACCAGCCGCAGACCCAGCCGTACGCCGATCAGGGCTACTACCAGGACTACGCGGCCGACCCGTACCAGCAGCAGCCGTACGCGTACCCCCAGCAGGGGTACGAGCAGCAGCCCCAGCCCTACGGTGAGCAGGGCTACGAGCAGCCTCAGCAGTACGACCCGCAGCAGCCGCAGCAGTACGACCAGCAGCAGTACGACCCGTACGGCTACGGCTACGGATACCCCCAGGGCCACGAGACCGAGCAGCGTCCCGACGGGAGCAGCAACCAGTGAAGCGCACGACCCTCTCCCTGATCGCGGGCGCCACGGCCCTCGCCGCCGTCACCGGCTTCGCGGCCCTCACCGCCCCGGACGGCACCGCCGCCCCCGAGGCGAAGGCCACCACCCGCCTGCCGGTGGAGCGCGCCGGCCTCGTCTGCCCGGTGCCCAGCACCTCCGAGGTGGCCGAGACGCTCTACACCTCGTACACCCCGACGGGTACGGGTACGGGTACGGGTACGAGCACGGGCGCCGGCTCCGCCGCCGGCAAGGCCGAGCCGCCCACCGCGCTGCTCCGGACCGCCGCCGGCGCGACGCCCTCGGGCGGCACCGGGAAGACCGGCAAGACGCCGAAGGCCGCCAAGGCCCCGGCCACCGTCACCGCCCCCGGCAAGCCCGTCACGGCCGAGGCGGACGGCGCCTCGGTGCCCGCCCTCACCGGCTCCGCGACCGGCGCCCTCGCCCCCGGCTGGACCGTCCAGCAGACGACCGTCGTCCCGGCCGGCGGCGCGCGCGGTCTCCTCGGTCTCGGCTGCGGCGTCCCCGACACCGACTTCTGGTTCCCGGCCGCCTCCACCGCCAAGGACCGCCAGGACTACGTCCACCTCACCAACCCGGACGACACGGCCGCCGTCGCCGACATCGAGCTGTACGGCCCCGAGGGCCTCCTCAAGTCCCAGTTCACCGAGGGCATCCCGGTCCCCGCCCGCTCCACCGTCCCGGTGCTCCTCTCCACCCTCACGAGCGAGGCCGGCCGGAAGGACGTCACCGTCCACGTCACCACCCGCAGCGGACGCGTCGGCGCCGCCGTCGCCGCGGCGGACGACAAGCTCGGCAGCGACTGGATCGCCCCGGCCGCCGACCCCGCGAGCAGCGCCGTGCTCCCCGGCATCCCGGCCGACGCCACCTCCGTGCGGCTCGTGGCCTTCGCCCCCGGCGAGGAGGACGCCGACCTCAAGGTCCAGCTGGTCACCGCGAGCGGCACGATCGTCCCGGCGGGCGCCGACTCCCTCCACGTGAAGTCGGGGATGACGGCCGCCGCCGACCTGCCGGACCTCACCCGGGGCGCGGTGGGATCCCTGCTGCTCACCCCGAGCGACCCGAAGAAGCCGACCCCGGTCGTGGCGGCCCTCCAGGTGGTGCGCGGCAAGGGCGCGAACACCGAGATCGCGTTCATCCCGGCGACCGCGGCCGTCTCGGCCCGCGCGACGGTCGCCGACAACCGGGCCAAGGGCTCGACGCTCTCCCTGACCGCGCCCGGCGCCGAGGCCCGGGTCAAGGTCACCGCCTCGGCCGGTTCCGCGGGAGGGACGCCGGTGTCGAGGACCGTCACGGTCAAGGCGGGCACGACGACGGTCCTGACCGACCTCGTGCCCGGGGGCCTCAAGGGCTCCTACGCGCTGACCGTCGAGCCGCTCTCGGGCGGCAAGGTGCACGCGGCCCGGACGCTCGCCCTCCCGGAGGACGGCGTTCCGATGTTCACCGTCCAGACCTTCGTCGACGACCGGGGCACGGTCGAGGTCCCCTCGGCCCACCAGGACCTCGGCGTACTCGACTGAGTCCCTGCGTTCCCCCGTACGGGCGGATCGGTCCGGGACCGGTTCCGCCCGTACCGGTCCGGGATCAGTCCTGCCCGTACCGGGGATCGACCGACTCGGGGGAGAGCCCGAGGAGCTCGGCGACCTGCTCCACGACGACCTCGTGGACCAGGAGCGCCCGCTCCTCCCGGCTCTTCGAGCGGATCTCGACGGGCCGCCGGTAGACGACCACCCGGGCGGGCTCGTTCTTCTCGGCGGGCAACGAGCCGCCCAGCGGCACCGTCTCGCCCGACACGGCCGGCGGCACCTCCATCACCATGAAGTCGACGTCCGCCAGCTGCGGCCAGCGCCGTTCGAGGCGCTCCACCGAGTCGAGGACGAGATCGCGGAAGGTGTCGGCCCGGCTCGCGGAGAGCGGCACCTGCGGCGGCGCGACAGGTCCCCGCATCCCGCGGCCGTGCCGGTCGCGGCGGCGGACCCGAGGCTCCGCCGGGGGCTCCGTGGGACGGTGCGAGGGGCTCGGCGGCACAGGACTGTCCATCACTGACGCAGCGTAACCCTCATCCGTCCCACCGCACCGTGGCGCATCCTCGCCGACTTTTGCGGCGTGCCCCCGCCCTCGCCGCGGCCCCTGTCGAAACCTGAACATTCCGGCCGACCCCGCGCCCGATTCGACGGCCCGTCACGATCGGCCATCTGGCCCTGGTTGACCGGATTTGTATCCCAAGGTGTCCGGATAGCCCCCCGCCCCCACCCCCGTACGCCCCCTCCCGCGCAGGTCAGAGCCGTCACCACTCGAAGGGGGGTGTCGGAGGTCACACCGCGACACGGTGGAGTGACCTGAGGGAGAGTCGTCGCGGCCCGCTCAAGAGTGCGGTACCGTCCAACGTCGTGAGCCCTGTACGTCGCTGTTCGCGCACCGCGTGCGGCCGCCCTGCCGTCGCGACACTGACGTACGTCTATGCCGACTCGACTGCGGTCCTCGGCCCGCTCGCCACCTACGCCGAGCCCCACTGCTACGACCTGTGCGCCGAGCACAGCGAGCGCCTCACCGCCCCGCGCGGCTGGGAGGTGGTGCGGCTCTCCGACGGGTCCGCCCCCGCCCGCCCCAGCGGCGACGACCTCGAAGCGCTGGCCAACGCGGTACGGGAGGCGGCCCGCCCCCAGGAACGCGCCGCCGGAGCCGGCGGCAAGGGCGGCGGAGGCCGCGGCGGCGACCCCATGGAGGTCGGGCGCCGCGGGCACCTCAGAGTGCTCCGTTCGCCCGACAACTGACGGCAACAGGCCACCCTCCACGTACCCCCGGCCCCGTATCGCCGGTCTCCGGGTAGTTTTGGCGTTCCGTACACGCGCCGCACACGCGTGTGGAGAAATCAGGAGGGTGGATCCGTGACTGCCGATCTGTCGCAGATCGTGAAGGCGTACGACATCCGCGGAGTCGTACCCGACCAGTGGGACGAGACGCTCGCCGAGCTCTTCGGCGCCGCCTTCGTCCGGGTGACGGACGCGGACGCGATCGTCGTCGGCCACGACATGCGCCCCTCCTCGCCCGGCCTCGCGGCGGCCTTCGCCCGCGGCGCGGCCCGCCTCGGCGCCGACGTCACCCTCATCGGGCTCTGCTCCACGGACCAGCTGTACTTCGCCTCCGGCAGCCTCGGCCTGCCCGGCGCCATGTTCACCGCCTCCCACAACCCGGCCCAGTACAACGGCATCAAGATGTGCCGCGCCGGCGCCGCCCCCGTCGGGCAGGACACCGGCCTCGCCGACATCCGCGCCCTCGCCGAGGAGTGGACGGAGACCGGCGCCCCCGAGGCGGCCGCGACGCCGGGCACCATCACCGAGCGCGACACCCTCGCGGACTACGCCGCGCACCTGAAGGGCCTCGTCGACCTCACCGCGATCCGCCCCCTCAAGGTCGTCGTCGACGCGGGCAACGGCATGGGCGGCCACACCGTCCCGACGGTCTTCGACGGCCTCCCGCTCACGACGGTCCCGATGTACTTCGAGCTCGACGGCACCTTCCCGAACCACGAGGCGAACCCGCTCGACCCCAAGAACATCGTCGACCTCCAGGCCCGCGTCCTCGCCGAGGGCGCCGACCTCGGCCTCGCCTTCGACGGCGACGCCGACCGCTGCTTCGTCGTCGACGAGCGCGGCGAGCCGGTCTCCCCGTCCGCGATCACGGCCCTCGTCGCCGCGCGCGAGCTCGCCAAGAACCCCGGCGGGACGATCATCCACAACCTGATCACCTCCTGGTCGGTGCCGGAAGTCGTCCGCGAGCAGGGCGGCGAGCCGGTCCGCACCCGCGTCGGCCACTCCTTCATCAAGGAGGAGATGGCGAAGACCGGAGCGATCTTCGGCGGCGAGCACTCGGCGCACTACTACTTCAAGGACTTCTGGAACGCCGACACCGGCATGCTCGCCGCGCTCCACGTCCTCGCGGCCCTGGGCGGCCAGGAGGGCACCCTGTCCGACCTGGTCTCCGCCTACGACCGCTACGCCTCCTCGGGCGAGATCAACTCGACGGTCGCGGACCAGGCGGCCAGCGCGGCCAAGGTCAGGGCGGCGTACGAGGGCGAGGGCGTGACCCTCGACGAACTCGACGGCCTGACCGTGACCGCGGCGGACTGGTGGTTCAACCTCCGCGCCTCCAACACGGAGCCGCTGCTCCGCCTCAACGTCGAGGCCCGCGACGAGGCCACCATGGCCAAGATCCGCGACGAGGTCCTCGCCCTGGTCCGGGCGACCGACTGACCCCGCCGTACCGCCGGGGAACGGGGGCGTGCCCCCTTCCCCGGCGGTAGGCTGACCTGGCCCGATCCGTCTGTTCGAAGGGACATCCCATGCCGCTCGAAGCCGGCCTCCTGGAGATCCTGGCCTGCCCGGCCTGCCACGCTCCGCTGAACGACCGCACGGCGGACGAGACCCCCGAGCTGATCTGCACGAGCCCCGACTGCGGCCTCGCCTACCCGGTCCGCGACGACATCCCGGTCCTCCTGACCGACGAGGCCCGCAAGCCGGCGTAAGCCCCTCGTTTGCGGGCGCTGCCCACCCCCGTGTGGGCAATCGTCCCGCTGGGGCGGGACGGGTGGGCACACGGGACGGCGCCCTCAGCGGCGCCTCAGCGTTCCGCGCCCGAACCCGCACCACGACGGGCTTCCCCGTGGGTACGGGGGCCCGCCCCGACAGGGCACAGCACCAGCACCAGCACCGCACCCGCACCCGCCCGCACGCGCAGCGCCCCGCCCCGCAAGGAGGCACCGCACATGCTCGACGAGACCCTCCTCGACGCCCCGGACGACCTCGCCCTGGCCGACCGCCGTGGGCTCCTCCGCGGCGCGGCCGAGGCAGGCGCTCGGGTACGGACCGCCGCCCGGCACGCCGCCGAGGCCGGCATCGCGGACCTCCGCCCCGAGGGCCGCCCCCGGGCCGTCCTCGTCGCGGGCCCCGGCACCGCCGCCGCCGGCGTCGCGGACCTGATCGGCGCGCTCGCCGGAGCCGCCGCCCCCGTCGTACGCCTCCAGCCCACCGGCGTCGCCCCCGCCGCGGGCGCCCTGCGCTGGGCCCTGCCCGGCTGGGCCGGTTCCGTGGACCTGCTGCTGCTCCCGACCACCGACGGCGCCGAACCGGGCCTCGCCGTCCTCGCCGAGCAGGCGTACCGCCGGGGCATCACGGTCGTGGCCGTCGCCCCCAAGGCCTCCCCGCTCGCCGAGACCGTCAACGGCTCGCACGGCCTGTTCGTCCCGATGGCGACCGCCCCGAACGAGACGCCCGACGAGTACGCCGAGAGCATCGCCGCCAGCCCCGGCGCCCTCTGGGCCCTGTTCACCCCGCTCCTCGCGCTCCTCGACCGCGTCGGCCTCATCGAGGCCCCGCCGGAGACCCTGGAGAAGGTCGCCGACCGTCTCGACCGCACGGCGGAACGCTGCGGCCCGGCCATCGCCACGTACAGCAACCCGGCGAAGACGCTCGCCGCCGAACTCGCCGACTCGCTCCCGCTGATCTGGACCGAGGGGTACGCCGCCGGCCCGGCCGGCCGCCGCTTCGCCGCCGTCCTCGCCGAGCTCGCCGGCCTGCCCGCGCTCGCCGCGGAACTCCCCGAGGCCCTCCCGGCACACGGCGTCCTCCTCACGGGCGACTACGCGGCGGGCGCCGACCCCGACGACTTCTTCCGCGACCGCGTGGACGAGCCGCAGGCGCTCCGCGCGCGCGTGGTCCTGCTCCGCGACCGCCCCGCGGACGGCCTCACCGCCGCCCCGGCCGCCCGCGAACTGGCCCTCGGCCACGGGACCGCCATCAGCGAACTGGAACCGGAGGAGGGCGGCGACCTGGAGACCCTCGCCGAACTGCTCGCCGTGACCGACTTCGCGGCCGTCTACCTCAACCTGGCCACGCCCGGCCGCACACCGCACTAGCCCCCACCGGCACCGGCCCCCCACGTCGGCGCAGGTGCACCGGCAGGACCCCACCCCGTCACCCACCCGTCACCCGCCCCCTGTCACCTGTCTCCCGACACCCGCACGATCCGTCACCACCCCGAGGAGCTGGCAGGCACCATGGACCGCCTCGTCAACACCGTCCGCCCCTACGCCTGGGGATCCACGACGGCCATCCCGGAACTGCTCGGAGTCGCTCCCACCGGAGAGCCCCAGGCCGAGATGTGGATGGGCGCCCACCCCGGTGCCCCCTCCCGCACCGAGCGCGGCGCGCTGAACGAGCTCATCGCCGCCGACCCCGTACGCGAACTGGGCGAGCGGGCCGTCGAGAAGTTCGGACCGCGGCTCCCCTTCCTCCTGAAGCTGCTCGCCGCGGGCGCCCCGCTCTCCCTCCAGGTCCACCCCGACCTGGACCAGGCCAAGGCCGGGTACGCCGCCGAGGAGGCCGCCGGCATCCCGGTCGACGCCCCCCACCGCACGTACCGGGACGCCAACCACAAGCCCGAGCTGATCTGCGCGCTCACCCCCTTCGACGGCCTGTGCGGCTTCCGCGCCCCCGCCGAGGCCGCCGACCTCATCGCCGCGCTCGGCGTCGACTCCCTCAAGCCGTACGTGGACCTCCTCCACGCCCACCCCGAGGAGGCCGCGCTCCGCGAGGTCCTGACGGCCCTGCTCACCGCCGACCACGAGGAGATGGCGCACACCGTCGCCGAGGCCGCCGCCGCGGCCGACCGTCTCGGCGGCGACCACGCCCCCTTCGCGAGCCTCGCCCACCACTTCCCGGGCGACCCCGGCGTGATCGCCGCCATGCTCCTCAACCGCGTCAAGCTCCAGCCCGGCGAAGCCCTCTACCTCGGCGCGGGCGTCCCGCACGCCTACCTCGACGGCCTCGGTGTCGAGATCATGGCCAACTCCGACAACGTGCTGCGCTGCGGCCTCACGCCCAAGCACGTCGACGTCCCCGAACTCCTCAGGGTCGTCCGCTTCGAACCGAACGACCCGGCCGTCCTGCGCCCCGAGGCCTCCCCCTCCGGCGAGGAGGTCTACGAGACCCCGATCGACGAGTTCCGCCTCTCCCGGTTCGCCCGCGCGGAAGGCGCCGCGCCGACCGACCTCACCGCCCCCACCCCCCAGATCCTGCTCGCCGTCGCGGGCAGCCCGCGGGTGGGCGGGGTCACCCTCGGCCCCGGCGAGTCCGTCTTCGTCCCGGCGGGCGAGGCGACCGAACTGACCGGAGCGGGCACGGTCTTCCGAGCGACCGTCGTGGCCTGATGCGACAATGACCGGCCGAACCGCGGCGATCGAGCCGGAGCATCGACGAAGGGACCACGTACACCCATGAGCGCGTCAGGCGGAACCAAGGCGATCGTGGCGGCACTCGCCGCCAACCTCGCGATCGCCGTAGCCAAGTTCGTGGCGTTCCTCTTCAGCGGTTCGTCGTCGATGCTCGCCGAGAGCGTCCACTCGCTCGCCGACTCCGGCAACCAGGGCCTGCTGCTCCTCGGCGGCAAGAAGGCCCAGCGCGAGGCCACCCCGCAGCACCCCTTCGGCTACGGCCGCGAGCGCTACATCTACGCCTTCCTCGTCTCCATCGTGCTCTTCTCCGTCGGTGGCATGTTCGCCATCTACGAGGGCTACGAGAAGATCAAGCACCCGCACCCCATCGAGGCCTGGTACTGGCCGGTCGGCGTCCTGGTCTTCGCGATCATCGCCGAGTCCTTCTCCTTCCGCACCGCCATCAAGGAGTCCAACGAGATCCGCGGCGGCCTCTCCTGGAAGGAGTTCGTCCGCCGCGCCAAGGCCCCCGAGCTCCCCGTCGTCCTCCTGGAGGACCTCGGCGCCCTCATCGGTCTCGTCCTCGCCCTCGGCGGCGTCGGCCTCGCCCTCCTGACCGACAACGGCGTCTGGGACGGCATCGGCACCCTCTGCATCGGCATCCTGCTCATCCTGATCGCGCTCGTGCTCGCCGCCGAGACGAAGTCGCTGCTCCTCGGCGAGTCCGCCGGAGTCGAGGACGTCAAGAAGATCGAGGCGGCCGTCGTCGACGGCGAGACCGTCACCCGCCTCATCCACATGCGCACGCTCCACCTCGGCCCCGAGGAGCTCCTCGTCGCCGCCAAGATCGCCGTCCAGCACGACGAGACGGCCACCGAGGTCGCGCACGCCATCAACGCCGCCGAGGAGCGCATCCGCGCCGCCGTCCCGATCGCCCGGGTCATCTACCTCGAACCCGACATCTACAGCGAGGCGGCCGCCTCCGCCGGCCGGAACCCGGCCAAGACCCCGGGCGGCACCGGCCACTGACCCCCGGGCCGACCCGCCCCACGGGGAACCACACCCCACGGGGAACCACACCCCACGGGGAACCACACCCCACGGGAAGCCCGCCCACGGGAAACACCGCCCACCACCGCGAAGCCCCCGGGACCACACGGCCCGGGGGCTTCGCGCATCCGTACGGGGTACGGGGGACGGGCGCACGACCGTACGAGGTGAGGGGCCCCGCAGCCCCACGCAGGCTCGAAGCGGACTGTGGACCGCCGCACCGATCGGTGTAGATTCGTGACCAGCCAGACGTCGCTGCTGATGGCGGTCGGGCGGTCCGAGGACCGTCCGAGGGAGAGAGGGCCTCCGACGACGGCACCGTGGAACCTCCCGGGCATTCGTGTGCCCAGGGGCGTCGCCGTGGTGCCAGGCGCCTCAACCGACCCTCGCACTCGCACACACGAGGAGCAGCCCAGTCATGACGACTGTCGCCCACCAGGACTTCAAGGTCGCCGACCTCTCCCTGGCCGCCTTCGGCCGCAAGGAGATCACCCTCGCCGAGCACGAGATGCCCGGCCTGATGTCGATCCGCCGCGAGTACGCCGAGCAGCAGCCGCTCGCCGGCGCCCGCGTCACCGGCTCCCTGCACATGACCGTGCAGACCGCCGTCCTCATCGAGACCCTCGTCGCCCTCGGCGCCGAGGTCCGCTGGGCCTCCTGCAACATCTTCTCCACCCAGGACCACGCCGCCGCGGCCATCGCCGTCGGCCCGAACGGCACCCCGGAGAACCCCCAGGGCGTCCCGGTCTTCGCCTGGAAGGGCGAGACCCTGGAGGAGTACTGGTGGTGCACCGAGCAGGCCCTCACCTGGCCGAACACGCCCACCGGCGGCCCGAACATGATCCTGGACGACGGTGGTGACGCCACCCTCCTCGTCCACAAGGGCGTCGAGTTCGAGAAGGCCGGCTCCGCCCCGGACCCGTCCACCGCGGACAGCGAGGAGTACGGCTACATCCTCCGTCTCCTCAACCGCACCCTCGGCGAGAACCCGCAGAAGTGGACGCAGCTGGCGTCCGAGATCCGCGGCGTGACCGAGGAGACCACCACCGGTGTCCACCGCCTGTACGAGATGCACCAGGCCGGCTCGCTCCTCTTCCCGGCGATCAACGTGAACGACGCCGTGACGAAGTCGAAGTTCGACAACAAGTACGGCTGCCGCCACTCCCTCATCGACGGCATCAACCGCGCCACCGACGTCCTCATCGGCGGCAAGACCGCCGTCGTCTGCGGCTACGGAGACGTCGGCAAGGGCTGCGCCGAGTCCCTCCGTGGCCAGGGCGCCCGCGTCATCGTCACCGAGATCGACCCGATCTGCGCGCTCCAGGCGGCGATGGACGGCTACCAGGTCACGACCCTCGACGAGGTCGTCGAGACGGCCGACATCTTCATCACCACGACCGGCAACAAGGACATCATCATGGCCGGGGACATGGCCAAGATGAAGCACCAGGCCATCGTCGGCAACATCGGCCACTTCGACAACGAGATCGACATGGCCGGCCTCGCCCAGACCCCGGGCATCGTCAAGGACGAGGTCAAGCCGCAGGTCCACACCTGGACCTACCCGGACGGCAAGGTCCTCATCGTCCTCTCCGAGGGCCGCCTGCTGAACCTCGGCAACGCGACCGGCCACCCCTCCTTCGTGATGTCGAACTCCTTCGCGGACCAGACCCTGGCCCAGATCGAGCTCTTCACCAAGCCGCAGGAGTACCCGACCGACGTCTACGTGCTCCCGAAGCACCTGGACGAGAAGGTCGCCCGCCTCCACCTGGACGCGCTCGGCGTCAAGCTGACGACCCTCCGCCCCGAGCAGGCCGCCTACATCGGCGTCGAGGTCGAGGGCCCCTTCAAGCCGGACCACTACCGCTACTGATGCCCCGGCCGGCGGCGCCCGCGCGCTGACGCGGCGCCGTCCCGGACATCCGCAGAGGACTCAGGCAGGCCCCCCGCACCCCCGTGCCGGGGGGCCTGCCCCGTCCCGCCCCCGCTACCGCACCCGGAAGCGCCCCCTCCCGAGGACTGACCCATGCCCCGCGGCCGATATTCGCTCCATGATCCGCACGATCACACCCCCCTCGGTGAAGAACACTTCCACTGCGCGCCCGGCCCCTCCGGCTGGCGCTACGTCTCGCAGATCACCACCCCCACCGGCGATCACCGGGGCTCCGTCGACCTGGCCGTCGACGAACTGGGCCGCCCCATCCGACTCGAACTGCACGCCGCGAGCTGGCAGGTCCGCGGCGCGGCCCTCGACGGCGTCACCTGGGTCCGCACGGACCCCACCGGAACCCACGCCACCGAAGGCAATGTGCGCGCCCACGCCTTCACCGGCACGTCCCCGGCGTTCCTCGTCGCGCTCACGCGACTCCTGCGTCTCACCCCCGATTCCCCCGAGACCCGTGTCAGGCTCGTCGCCTTCACGGACCCGGTGCTCGCCCCCCCTCACGGTCGACCAGTCCTGGGCCCTGCTGAGAAGTGAAGCGCACGCCACTGACAACGGCCCCCTGACCGTGGACGAATACCAGGTCAGCACCCTGGACACGGGCGAACGCCATACGGTCCACATCGCCGGCGACGTGGTCCTCGCCGCCCCCGGCATCGAACTCGAAGCCCTGGAGACCCCGCCCTCGGTCTTCCCCTGACCGAACCGCTCAGGCCGGCGGGGCGAACCCGGTGGGACGCGCCCCGGACTCCACCACGGGATCGACGACGGCCGGGTCGACGACGACCGGGTCGGCGACGGCCGGAGCGACGGCCGGGGGAGCGAGCACAGGTGGAGCGACCACAGGGGGAGCGGCGACGGGGAACGTACCCATGGGGGGCGCACCACCGGCACCCGCGGGCGCAACGAAACCCGTCGGCCCGGTCCCACCACCAGCCCCCGGGGCGAACGCCCGCCGGGCGTCCCGCGCCTGCCGCTCGGCCACCACACCCGCCAGATAGGCCTCGGCCGGCACCCCCGCCGGCGGAGGCGTCCCGGTCCGCGCCACCAGCTCGTCGGCCAGCCGCTCCGCCAGGCGCCGCCCGACGACCGGGTCCAGCTCACGCGACCGCGTCAGGTACTGACGTATCTCCAGCCACAGGGCCTCCGGCACCGCGGAGAGATCGACCCCGGTGAAACGCCCCACCAGCCACGGCGGCGGGGGAGGCACGGCCAGAGCCCGCGCCGCGGGTATCCGCTCCCGCACCACCAGCGTCCCCGCGAAGACGTCTCCGAGCCGCCGCCCCCGCTCGGACACCAGCGAGGAGACGCAGGCGACGACCCCGAAGGTCATCAGGATCTCGACGACCCCCATCGCACCCCGTACCAGCGCGTGCCGGAACCGGACCGGCCCTCCGTCGTCCCGCACCACCCGCAGTCCGCAGGCCAGCTTCCCCAGGGACCGCCCGTGCGACAGCGTCTCCACGGCGATCGGCGCCCCCACGAGCACCAACAGGAAGGACGCGATGGACACCGCGGTCACCGCCGCCTCGTCCAGCGAGGCCGTGGCCACCGCGAGCCCGAGCGTGATCAGCAGATACACGGCCCACACCACGACCAGGTCGATGAGCACCGCGAGCGCCCGACTCGGCAGCCGCGCGGGCTGCAATCCGAGGACGACCGCATCGCCCGTCACCAGACCACTCACGGCACCCACCCTTCTCCGACCTTCCCGACCCCTCCGAACGCCAGTCTGCCAAGCTGGCCCGCAGCGCGCCGCAGTAGTACGGACCCGTCCGCAGCCAGTGCCCTGGAGCAGCAGCCGATCATGGACCTCGACGTCTACGTGACCGCCCACCGCGCCGAGTGGGAACGTCTCGACCACCTCCTGCGCAGGGGCGGCAAGCTCACCGGCGCCGAGGCCGACGAACTCGTCGCGCTGTACCAGCGCACGGCCACCCATCTCTCGATCGTCCAGTCGAGCACCCCGGACCCCATGCTCACGGCCCGGCTCACCCAGCTCGTGGCCCGCGCCCGCGCCGCCGTCACCGGCACCCGCCGCTCCTCCTGGCGCGACGCGGTCCGCTTCCTCACGGCCGGCTTCCCCGCCGCGGTCTACCGCTCCCGCCACTGGTGGATCCCCACGGCCGTCCTCTCCACCCTGCTCGCCGTCCTCATCGGCTGGTGGATCGGCACGCACCCGGAGGTCCAGGCCTCGATCGGCGCCTCCGGCGACCTCCGCGAGATGACCCGCCCCGGCGGCCAGTACGAGACGTACTACTCCAGCCACCCGGCGGCGTCCTTCGCCGCCCAGGTCTGGACGAACAACGCCCAGGCCGCGGCCATGTGCCTGGTCCTGGGCGCGTTCCTGGGCATCCCGGTCCTCTGGATCCTCTTCCTGAACATGCTGAACCTCGGTGTCGGCATCGGCCTGATGTCCTCCGCCGGCCGCCTCGACGTCTTCCTGGGCCTGATCCTGCCCCACGGCCTCCTCGAACTGACCGCCGTCTTCGTGGCCGCCGGCACGGGCCTCCGCCTGGGCTGGACGGTCATCGACCCGGGCCCCAGGACCCGCCGCGCAGCCCTGGCGGAGCAGGGCCGATCGGCCGTCGGCATGGCGATCGGCCTGGCCCTGGTCCTCTTCGTCTCGGGCCTGATCGAAGGCTTCGTCACGCCTTCCGGCCTCCCCACCTGGGCCCGGATCGCCATCGGCGTCGGTGCTGAGCTGGCGTTCCTCGTCTACGTCTACGTCCTCGGCGGCCGCGCCGCCCGGGCCGGCGACATCGGCGACCTGGAGGAGCCCGACCGCAGCGCCGCGCTCCCCACCGCCGCCTGATGTGCGTCCGACCCCCCTGAGCTGCTAGTCTCCTCCGGTGCTCGCGAAAGCTGTTGACACGGCGCTCGTGGGGAGGTAGATTCAAACGGTTGCCTGGAACTGGACAGTTCGGCAGCAACCGGGTAGAGTCTCACTCACTCCGGTAGGGGATTTCGATTCCACGGAGTCATCCCGATTCTTATTCGAATCATGAAAGCCACCGATTAGGTCGGCCGAAATGAATCTGATAAAGTCGAAACCGCCGGAAGGGCCCGGAGCGAAAGCAAAAGGGACCGGAAAGCACCGAGGAAATCGGATCGGAAAGATCTGATAGAGTCGGAAACG
>NZ_BMRZ01000028.1 GCF_014648895.1 Streptomyces tanashiensis | reverse complement strand
GGCGGCCCGCCGGGCCTCGACGCGGGAGAGAGGCCGGCCGGCCGGAGCCGTGGGGCTCGCCGGTGCGCTGCCCCGGTTCCTGCCGCGGCCGCCCTTGGCCGCGCGACGGCGCTCGGCCCGCCCCGGCCCGGGAAGACCGTGGACGGCTGGTCGAGCCGGTCCCTCCTGTCGGCTCGGAGCGCCCGAAGGCATCACGCTGTTTCGCGACCTGGGAGGCCGCGCAGTGCGACGTCTGCGTCGTGCTCTGCCGTGCGAGCCGCTCCGGCTGGGGTCGACCCGCCATGGCATGTACTGGTGTCTCCTGTGTTGATAGGGCATGTAGGGGAACCCCCGAGGTGCGTGGGGCACACACACCCATCTCGAGCGTGTGGCTTGTCAGGCGGATTGGCGCCTGATCCTGGCGAGAAGGTGGACGATGCGCTGCTGGGCGACATCCTCCGTGCCGTTCTCCGCCCACCGAGGGACGCGCTCAGCGCGCTGTGGCGGAGCGGTCGGGGGAGCCGTACGAGCCGTCGCCGCCGCGTGCTGCGCGCGCGAGTGCGGGAAGGGAACGGCGTAGGGACGAGGCCGGCCGGCCGGAGCTGTGGGGCGGAAGGCCGCGGAGAGGGAAGGCGGAGCGGCGGGAACCGCGGCGGCTGCCCGGTCGCGGCGTGCGCTGACGGCCGCGCCGATGATCCAGGAGCCGGCGACCGGCGCCTGGACGGGCGGAAGGGGAGAGCGCGCGGCGGGCGCGTGTGGGGGAGTGTGCGGGATCTGGACGACGTAGGTGAGGCCGGATGCCCGGGGGTGTTCCCGCGCGGTGAGGACTCCGCCGTGCGCGTCGATGATTCCGCGCGCCACCAGCATGTGGGCGGGGTCGTGGACGGCCCGGGGACCGGCGACCTCGATGCGCAGCTCGTCGCCGCGCAGCGCCGCCGTGATGACGACGGTGGTGTCGGCCTGGGACGTCGAGGGGCCGTGCCGATGGGCCTTGCCCGCCGAGGTGACTCCGGCGGCGTCGGCGATCAGGTGGGCAAGGGCGGTCGACGTCTGAGTGGGATCGAGCGTGACGACGACGGGCGGGGCGTGCACGGCGTACTGCGTCCGGTGCGGGCCGGTGAGTGCCGAGGCCTTGTCTATGCCGGCGTTCACGACAGTGCCCAGAGTGGTGGGGTGGCGGGTGACGCTGACGGCTGCCGCTCTCCGTTGCAGGGGCTCCGTGGCGTCCTCGACCCCCTGATCGGGTTCGCCGCGCAGGGAGTCGGCGAGCGCGGCCGTCAGCTCGGCGTGGCGGGCGGCGAGGGCCGCGTACCTCGCCTCCTGCTCCTGGCGCTCCGCCGCGTGCCGCTCGGCGCGGTCCGCGAGTTCGGCGGTGTACTTCTCGATCAGCTGCTCGTAGGGTCTGCGGTCGGTGAAGGCCATCACGGCGCCGACGAGCCGGTCCCCTTCGCGTACCGGAGCGGTCGTCAGGTCCACGGGCACCCGCTCGCCGCCCTTCGACCACAGCACCTGACCGCGCACCCGGTGCTTGTGCCCGGACCTGAGCGTGTCGGCGAGCGGAGACTCCTCGTCCGGGAAGGGGGAGCCGTCGGCGCGCTGGGCGAGGATCAGCGGATGCAGTTCGGCGCCGCCCAGCTCGCCCGCGTCGTAGCCGAGGATGCGCGTGAAGGCAGGGTTCACGAGGACGACCCGGCCGTCGATGTCCGTGCCGACGACACCCTCGGCCGCGGCGCGCAGGATCATCTCGGTCTGCCGCCGCGAGCGGGCCAGTTCGGCCTCGGCGTCGAGGGTCCCGGTGAGGTCGCGGACGACGAGCACCAGCAGCCCGTCACCGGTGTAGCCGCCGCAGCCGCTGCTCGCGCCGTACGCCTCGAGGCCGCCCTCCAGACTGACACCGGTCACCTCGACGGGGAACGCAGCGCCGTCGTTGCGCCGGGCCGTCATCCGCACCGGTCGGGTCCGTCCCCGTTCGTCGGGCGGGCCAGGGCGGCACACCGAGCCGGGGATCCCGCGCGAGTCGGCCCCCGGCAGCAGATCGAGCAGGCCGCGCCCGACGAGCGCGGTGCCGGGGGTCTCGAACATACCGAGGGCGACGGTGTTGGCGTTGACGACCGTGCCGTTGCCGTCGACGAGCACGAGACCGTCGGGGAGGGCGTCGAGTATCGCTGTGAGCCGAACAGTGTCTCGGGGGAGGGGCGGGACCATGGCGACGTTTCCTTTCCGGGCCTTGGAACCGACAGGCGTGGCGCAGTGCCGGACGGTCGGGGCACCCGAACCTGCGCGGTGACGAGGGTGGGAGGCCGAGCGGTTGTGCGGTGCGGCAGCCGTGCCGAGTGCCGGGAGACGAGCTCTGCCCGCAGTCCGTGGCACATCGGGTGGCTGGTGGAAACATAACCACCCGCTGATGGCATGACGGAGACATGAGAGCGGCGGTCGACGATTCTTAAGGCTTCCTTGAGGACATGCTCAGGCAGGGATGAGGAACTCCCGGACACCGGTTCGGGTGCCCGGCAGCAGCCCGATGGCGCGCTCCAGTCGGAGCACCTGACTCATGACACTCCCGCGCCGCTCCCGCGCGTGTGGCCCTGGTCATCCGCCGGCCCCGGCTGCGGGGCCTTGCGGGCGTGCAGGACGTGAGCCTCCAGGGGCAGGGGGCTACGGTCGAGGAGCTCCAGGCCGGCGTCGGCGAGGAGCCGGGCATAGTGCTCGGCACGGCGCTCGCGGCCACCGACATTGCACATCATGTGGAGGTCCCAGGCCGTGGCCAGCGAGGGGGAGCCGTCGGTGGGAAGGAGCCGTTCGACGATCAGCAGATCGGCGTGGGCGGGCATCGCGCGGGCGCAGTGACGCAGGATCTCGCGGCACCGCTCGTCGTCCCAGTCGTGCAGGATGCGGGAGAGGATGTAGACGTCCGCGCCGTGCGGCACATCGGCGAAGTCGCCGCTGCGGTAGTCGCAGCGGGCGCCGCACCCCAGGGAGCCGAGCGAACGGCGGGCGGCTTCGACCGCGTGGGGGCGTTCGAGGAGTGTGCCGCGCAGGGACGGATGTGCGGTGAGGATGTGTCCGAGGAGTTCTCCGTTGCCGCCGGCCACGTCGACGACGGTCCGGGGGGTTGCGGCCTGGGCCGCTGCGGTGATCACCGGGTGGGCGGGGAGCGGGCGGAACATGCGGGAACTCGCGGCCATGGAGCGGTCGAAGAGGTCGGCCAGCTCGGGGTCGCGGGCGAAGTGGTCGAAGTGGTTCTCGCCGAAGAGGTGGTCGAAGGCCGGCTGTCCGGTACGCACGGAGTGGTCGAGCGCGGCGAAGGAGCGGTAGAAGGGGCCCGCGTACATCAGGGCCAGGGGGCGCATCGTGTCCGGGCAGTCCGCGCGGAGCAGGCGGCCGAGCGGGGTGAGGCGGAATGCGCCGTGTCCGTCGCTGGGCCCGTCGGGCTCGTTGGGGTCGAGGGCATCGGTTTCCTCGGCCACGACGCCGAGCATGGTGAGGTAGCGCAGGAGTGTGGCGAGGCTGTCGGGGTGGGTGGCGGTGCGTCGGGCGAGTTCCCGGATGCCGGTGGCGACGGTGGTGTCCATGGCCTCGGGCAGGCGAAGGCGTGCGAACGAGGCGAGGGCCTGTGTGGTCCACGCTCCGGTGAGCAGGTGGAGGAGCGTTTCGGCGTGCCGGTTCGTACCAGGGTGCTCACTCATGTGGGCGGCGAGAACCTCGCGGTGGTCGCCGGGAGCGTAGAGCTCCAGGCGGCGATAGCCGCACGTCGTGTCCGGGGTGGTGAAGTAGAGAACGGTGCCGTTCTCGTGCGGGTTGTACCCGCCGCCGTCGGGGCGGGCACCCTGCCTGGTCAGCACCGCGCACAGGCCACGCAGCACGAGCGGGTCAGGGTGCTCCAGTGCGAAGGCCAGGTGGGTCTCATGGCCGAGGGCGCGCTCGTGCGCCGCGATCGGTTCCAGGCCGGATCCTTCGGGTACGGCGAGGGTGAACACCTCGACTGCGCGGGGCTCGCCCGCCGGGCCGTGGACGCGGGGGCGGAGGATCTGGACGTCGAGCTCGGCCACGTCGCGGCGGTGGCGCCGGGCCAGGCGTTCGCGTACGACCACGCTGGGGAGTGACGGGGTGTCGGCGACGAGCCCGCTCGCGGCGAGCAGGTCCCGCAGATGCCGGGGGTCCCGGGGAAAGAGCAGGATGCCGACGTGGGCGAACCGGCAGTACGCGGCCACAGATGCGAGTTCCGGACCGTGCAGGCCGGGCAGGAGGAGGGGCAGCAGGGTGGCGCTCTCGTATTCCCTGACGAAGGCTGCCGCCGCGCGCAGGCGCGTCGCGTCATCGAGAAGCATCGTTTCACCGGGAAGCGGAGCCGCCGTGTCGGGGAGGTGGGCTTCCACGGGGAGTGTCGTTGTCATCGCGGGGGTGTCCTCAGGAGTGTGCTGGGGGAAGAGGCATGGTGGGCCCGGGCGTGGCCCGGTGGAGGGGGCATGGTGGGCCGGGGCGCGGCCGGGTGGAGGCGGCTTGATGGGCCGGGGCCGGCCCGGCGGAGGGGGCTTGGTGGGGACCCGGGCGCAGCCCGGTGGACGGGGGACGGCGCCAGGGGCAGGGCGCCGGTCAGACGCCGACGTAGTTCTCGGCGAACCAGTCCTGATGCGCGCGGGAAGTGCGCAGGGAGTCGAGGCGGGCACGCCGCAGGCCGGCGTGGAAGAACGATCCTCCTGACCGGTCCTGCCCGGGGAGCGCATGGAGCAGCCCGGTCATCCACTGCGTGAACTCCTGTGCCCGCCAGATGTACGCCAGTGACTGCGCCGAATAGCGGTCCAGGGCCGCACCGTCATCCCGGCGGAGGGCCTCGGCGAGGGCTCCGGCCAGGAGCTCCGCCTCCAGGACGGCGAGGTTCGCTCCCTTGGCGGCGGCCGGGGCGGTGAGGCTCGCCGCGTCGCCGGCGAGCAGGAGGGAGCCGTGACGCAAGGGCTCGACCACGTCGCACGCCAGGTCGACGACGCCGCGCTCGATGATCGGCCCCCTGCGGAGCGGGCCGTACTCCTCGGCGCGCATCCTCAGGTCGAGCTCGTCCCAGATCCGCTCCTCGGACCAGGTGTCGGCAGGGGAACCGCGTCGGCACTGCAGGTAGTAGCGCGTGACGTGCGGTCCGCGGGCCATGTGCCCGGCGAAGCCTCGGTCGTGGACGGCGTAGCCGACAGCGTCGAGGCTGGGCGGGGCTTGGGCGAGCAGGCCGAGCCAGCTCACGCCGTGGTCGTGATGGTGGCGGACGGCGTCCGGCGGCAGCGATCGGCGGGCAGCGCCGTGGCGTCCGTCGCAGCCGGCGACGTAGCGGGCGTCCCACCGGACAGGGCGGCCGTCCGGATCCCGGGTGGTGACGTAGGGGCGGGCGCTGCCGGCGTCGTGCACTGCCAGTGCCTCGGCACTGAAACGGATCCGCCCGCCGCCGTCCTCGTAGCGCTCCAGGAGGTCGGACACCAGGTTCTGCTGCGGGTACACGGTGTGCTGCTCGCCACGGCCGAGACCTCCGTAGTCGAGGCGGAATCCACCGTCAGCGGTACGGAACTCGCAGGTACCGTGGGAGCGTCCGCCGCGGTGCAGACCGTCGGCGAGGCCGTGGCGGTCCAGGATGCGTACCGTGTTCGGCGCGAGGAATCCTGCCCTGGCCCGGGACCGGATGTGGGAGCGAGTGGCACGTTCGAGGACGACGCATTCGACCCCCGCGGCGATCAGGAGGTTGCCGAGCGCCAAGCCGGCGGGGCCGGCGCCGAGGACGACCACATCTGCCGATTCACGTGGCACCAGGCCTTTTTGATCTTCTGTCATAGCCTGGGAATGATAAGCACGGCAAAGCCTCCAGATGATCATGGCTCATTCGAATGCGGTAATAGAGCGACAATCGGAAGAGCGATTCTCTATTCCGTGACGCCTGGTCCGGTCTGGGATTTGCTCCGATACGAATGCCGGTACTCGCGCGGCTGACCGGCCGGACACGGAGAACGCCGGTCGTCGAGGGCGGACATCGGGGCGAGCGGGACGGCAGGGAGGGCGGTCGTCAGGGAGGGCGGTCGCCGGGGAGGGCGGACGGGAAAACGGCACCTCGCGTTCTCCACCTCGGGAACCATTCCTCCGGGCACCCTCCTCCTGTGGTCGCACATGATGCTGTCCGGGGGAGGGATTGCGCACAACTGCCCGTTCTACAAGGGTGCATGAGACAGATCATCCACCTCCCACAAGGATCTGACTCACTGTGCGAAGCACACGAATAGCACCCCTCGTGGCCATCGGCGCCGTCGCGGCGCTGGTCCCCGCGCTCACGCCCGCTGTCGCGTCCGCGGACGCCCCGGCACCCCGACGGGCACTGTCCACCGCGCCCTTCAAGCCGTACACCCAGCAGACACCGCACTGGAAGCGCTGCGAGGCCGAGGGACCGGCGAACTTCCAGTGCGCGACGCTCAAGGTGCCGCTCGACTACGCCCGACCGGGCGGCAAGAAGCTCGAAGTCGCCGTGTCCCGGATCAAGGCGACCAATCCTCAGAAGCGCCGCGGCGTCCTGCTGCTCAACCCCGGCGGTCCCGGCGGCCCGGGGCTGGACATGCCCCTGTGGATGGGCCCGGAGCTGCCGACCGCGGTGAAGGAGCAGTACGACCTGATCGGCTTCGACCCCCGGGGCGTCGGTCAGAGCTCGCCCGTGAGCTGCGGTCTGAACGACGACGAGCTGAACTGGCAACGCCCCTACAAGGCAACGACGTTCGCCAAGGACGTCCGGTGGGCGCGGACCGTGGCCGACAAGTGCCGGGCGAAGGCCGGTGACGTCCTGCCCCACCTCACCACGCGCAACACCGCACGGGACATGGACATCATCCGCGCCGTGCTCGGCGAGAAGAAGATCTCGTACCTCGGGTACTCGTACGGAACGTACCTGGGCGCCGTCTACACGCAGATGTTCCCGAAGCAGTCCGACCGCTTCGTACTGGACAGCGCGGTCGACCCGCAGCGGATCTGGCGCGGCATGATCCAGGTGTGGGCGGAGGGCGCGGAGCCGGCGTTCAAGCGTTGGAGCCAGTGGACCGCCGAGCGACACACCACGTACAAGCTCGGCGACACCTCGGCCAAGGTCAGCAAGACCTTCTGGGACCTGGTCGCCCAGGCGGACCGCAAGCCGATCGATTTCCAGGGCACGCCCCTGACCGGCGACGACATCCGTGCGGGCCGGGCCATGTTCTTCGACGTCAAGAGTGCCGCCGAGGCCATCGCCGAGCTGAAGAAGGCCGCCGACGGGGCTCCGACCGCGGCGCCGTCGAAGCAGGGCACCTCGCCCCGTCCCGTACCGCCGTCGTTCGCCCGCGCCGTCCCCTCGGACAACTCGGACGCGGCCTTCTGGGCCGTGGCCTGCGCCGACACCCGCTCGTGGCCGCGCGACCCGGAGCAGTACCGCCGCGACGCGATGCGCGACAAGGCCAAGTACCCGCTGTACGGTGACTTCGCGTCGAACATCAAGCCGTGCGCGTTCTGGAAGAACGGGTCCGAGGCGGCCACCAGGGTCGACAACTCCGTCGGAGCGCTCGTGCTCCAGAACGAGTGGGACTCCCAGACGCCGCTCGTCAGCGGACAGGGGCTGCACCGGAGCATGAAGGGCTCCCGGATGGTCACCGTCCTCGGCGGCCAGGGCCACGGCATCTACGGTTCGAAGTCCTGCGCCGACAAGACCGCCACCGCCTATCTGACGACGGGCAGGCTGCCGGCCGCGGACGTGACCTGCCGGGCCACGCCCGCCCAGGCGCAGAACCGCCTGGACCTCCCGCTGCCGACGCCGCAGGGTCTCCCGCAACGGCAGGACCGCTCCTGACCGACACGGTTGACCGCCGCTGACGTGGGGCCCTCGCACCGCGGGGGCCCCACTGCCGTACCACCGCCGGGGGGCGTCACCACAGACGCTCTCGAACCACGCCGTACGGAATCGGCGCAACGATCCCACGGTCACGACAGCATGTGCTGGGTTCCCGCCCCCGCGCTCACGCGGTGGCGGGACCGCCTGACTCGTGAGAGTCACAGCGGCGCGAGCTCCACTCGGCCCGTGAACCGGCCTTCCACCTGGGAGGCGAGCCAGTGGACGCGGGCGAGCTGGTCGCCGTTCCTGTCCCGGGCGTGCACGTGGACGGTGTGGTCGGGTGACGGTTCGTGCTGGTAGAGGTCCCGGGAATTCACCGTCAGCGTGAGGTAGGCGTACTTCTGGGAGATCGCGTCCAGCCCGGCTTCGGGAACCTCCGGCCATGCGTCCAGATCCCACCGAACAGCCGCGGGATCAGACCCCAACGCGGCTATGAAGGGCTCGGCGCGGTCCAGCGGACGTCCCCAGTCGAACACGCGGATCGGCAGACACTGCGCGGGGTTGTCCCCGGCCTCCGACGAACCGTGTTCTTTGCCGTCCGACGCACACCACACGAGGTCGGGCAGTACGTGAAGGACTCGTGCCAGGACGTCCGGCGATCTGATCACGGCCTCGAAGTCGACCTCTCCCTGGTCGATGTCCGCCAGGGACAGCAGAGTACGTACCGCACGTATGGCTCGGGGCAGATCGGCTGTGGTGAGGACAGCGGCTGCGGCAGAGTTGCTCATCCCGGAACCATAGGACGGGACGCGCAGGTGAGGGCAGGCAGGAAGGCCCCCGGGGAGAACACGGGCAGCGACTGGGGCGCGGGCCCGCCCGTCCGGGACAGGGTTCCCCGGCACGACGTACCGGGAAGGACCGTCCCTGGGAGCCTCCGAGTCCGGGCTCGCGACGGAGCAGGTGACGATCACGTACGAGGACATCACCGTCGATTGACTTCCGCTCCCCTCTCCCGCGTGAACCGTCCGTCCCGCTCTCCGGCTCATCAGGCACTCGAACGCCTCCTGTCAGTCGGCAGGGCTTACGCTGTGACCTGCGGCCACCGCGTGATCTTCAGTCCTCACACACCGATGAGCAACGGTGACCGCGCCCGTCTCCACAGCGCGTCAGGCTCGCGCGGCGTCTGCCTGCCGTCATGTGTCTGGAGGACTTGTGCAACGTGGCGAAGTCTGGTGGGTCCAGTTCGACGAGCCGAGGTTGGTCGTACTGCTGTCGGGAGACGACACGTCCGGGATCCGGGTGATGCAGGTCGTCGCTCCGGCGGGCGTCGACATCAGCGGTCTGGGCATCGAAGTGACGGTCGGCGCCGGTGAAGGACTGCCGTTCGAAGGCGTGTTGCGGCTCGCGTTCCCGCGTCCAGGCTTCACCCCTTGTACGTGGCTGACCACTGTGTCACGGGACGACCTGATGGAGCGGGCGGCCGTCCTGTCCTCGGCGAAGCTCAGCGAGATTGACGATGCCCTCCGACTCGCTGAACAAGCGCAGGAGCAGAGCCCGGCGACGACCGCGAAGCTCAGCGAGATGAGGGACGCCCTCCGTCTCGGCGAACTCGGGTAGAGGGAGAAGGAGCCGACGGCGTGGGCGGTCTCGGCCAGATGGTCGACGCGGTCCGAGTGTCGCCTCGGCGCCCCTCACCATCGAGATCACGATCTACGGCTGGAGTATCAGACCTGGTGGTAGAGGCCTTTGTCCGGCGGATCACGTCTGAAGCCGCAGCCGGGTCGCGGCAACGGCGACGGTGCCGTGGATGCACATCGGCCGGCGGCCGTGAGGTGCGGAACCGCCGGCTTGGCGCGTACGTCGAAGGACCATGACGGAGAGAGCTGGACAGATCATCATCGCCCTCGTGCTGGCTGCCGGCGCTGCCGGTGTGCTCACGGGCTGCGCCAAGACCGACGAGGGCACAGGGAGCGTCCGGGCGACACCGCACGCCCGGACGATTCCCTTCGAGCTCTACACGCACTGCGGAATCGACGAGGCGCGCATCGGCTCGACGTACTTCGAGGCAGAGACCCCGCTCTCCGATGGCTCGGGCAACCCGCCCGAAGGGTGGGGCAACCCGACCCAGCGCGGCACGATGACCTTGAAGTCCGAGACGGAGGCCGTCTTCACCGACGATGCCGGTCATGAGGTGAAGTTCCGTGCCCGGCCGGGTGCGACCGCCGTCAAGCACATCTGCGCTTAGACCCGACCACGACGCGCACCGCGCCTGCGGCTGATCGCATCCCGCCGTGCGCCGGCGCAGACGGCTGTCGCAGGATCAGGGGGTCGGAACCTTACTACGGGAGGCACCCCATCACCCTCATCACGCACGAGGACCCGATCGGCAAGGACCTCATCGACCACAGGGTTCAGGCAGACCTGCCTGACCGTAAGGACGGATGGCGCGAGCAGCTCGGCGTCCGCAGACTCGCCGGGGACACGTTCGAGGTGGCCTGCCTTCCCTTCTTCACCCAAGGCGTCTGCCACCGAGACGTGGTCGCGGTCGATGACGACCAACTCGTCACCTCCGTGGTGCACAAGTCCGGCCACCGGACCCTTCGCGTCGCTCTGGTCATGAAGTACGAGGTTGATCGAGAGAAGGCCCGCGAAATGATCCAGGCCAAAGTCTCAGAAACCGGACTGCCTCACGAATGGCTTCACGGCACCTATCTCGCGGTCGACCTCCCACCGGGGAGCAACGCCGACTCTCTCGTGCACCTGCTCACGTCTCTTGCGCAGAGCGGCAACCTCTTCTGGGAGATCGAATCCTGACCCGACGTTCATTCCGCTGGGAGTTCTCAGACCGTGTCCCAAGGCGATGACCGACTCGCTCTGACGACCCGACGCCCTCGCGTGCATATGGAATTCTTCGCCCCGCTCGCACCCCCGCTCCGAACCCTCCATTCCTCTGGACCGCCCCTCGCGCCGCTGCCACCATGCCCCCATGCGCTTACGTCCTCTGCAGATCGCCGCCCTGGCCCTGCTCATCCCGCTGGTCGGCTGCGGCTCGAACACCGATGACGACGAGGGCCGAAGGGAGACGTCCCCGAGCCCCTCGGGAAAGAAGCCGGCGCCGGCGAAGGAAGTGCCACGTCCCGGCGATCAGACCGTCACCATGACCTGGAAAGGGCAGGAGCGCGTCTATACGGTCCACGCGCCACCCGGCTTCACGCCGAGCAAGCGCCTTCCCCTGGTCGTCGTCATGCACCCCTACCCGGCCGACGGCGCGTACGCCGCCCAACTGACCGGCTTCAACGCCAAGGCCGACAGAGAAGGCTTCCTCGTCGCCTATCCGAACGGAATGAACCAGGGCTACAACGCCCTCGTCTGCTGCGGCAGCGAGGACGACGTCGGCTTCATAGGGGCGATGACGAAGCGCCTGACCGGCACGTGGAAGGCCGACCCACAGCGCATTTACGCCACAGGCATCTCCAACGGCGCGGACATGTCCTTCAGGCTCGCCGTCGAGCTGCCGGGAACGCTCGCCGCGATCGCCCCGGTCAGCGGCGGCTACATCGGCACGGCCGCGCAGAATCCCGCGTACGTGCCGAAGACCCCGGTGTCGGTGGCCACCTTCGTCGGCGGTCGCGACGCGTACTACGGGCAGTTCGAGGAGGGGATCAAGTCCTGGTCGCCGCGCCTGGGTTGCAAGTCGGGCAGAGCCGAGAAGTTCGAGGGTGACAACACGCGCACGCGTGCGACGTGCCGTGACACGTCGGATATCCTGACGTATCGCCTCCCGGACATGGGCCACAACTGGCCTGGCAGCAAGGACCCGAGGATGGGCGAGGAAGCGACGGGCGTCACCGCGACCGATCTCATCTGGGACTTCTTCGACACACACCCCAAGAAGTGACCGAGTCCGCGACGACGACGCCAGCCGCCCAGAAGTTGCCCCGGAAGGGACGCGGAGGGCCGGCCCCGCACCCCGACAGGCCTGGTCGGTCCGGTGCTTGACGTCGTCGGCGGAGAAGTTCCCATCCGGAGTCCGTCCACCCTCTCTGCCGGGCCGCGGGGCGGCCCGGCAGGAGGTTTCTCAGGAGGTGGGCCGGTCCAGCTGCGGCTTCAGCCGGACCTCGGTCACGCTCACGTCCTGCGGTGCGCCGAACGCCCGGACCATGACGCCGTGTCCGATGTCGGTGACCTCCAGGGCCAGGTGATCGGCTCCCACGCGCACGTCGAGCCTCGCCACGGGCTCGCCCGCGGAGTTCGGCATGCGGTAGATCCGTGCTCCGGGGTACCTCAGGGTCGTCAGCCTGTCCCGCATCTGCTCGTACGTGGCCGTCTCCTTCCCGGAGAACGCCTTGGTGATCCAGGCCTGGTGCCTCTGAGCGGTGCACTCCTCCGTCGGGGTCAGCGGCACCGGGTCGGCCAGGACGGGCAGAGTGTGGTCGGGGGTCGGTGCCGATGCCACGTGGTCGGGGACGCTGAGGACCCTCGGTTCGCAGCTCTGAGCGAAGAGGCTGGCCAGCTCCAGGAATCGTGCCTCGGCCACGCGGGCGCGCGTCACGGCGGGGACCGCCCGGGCGGTCCGCACGGCGGAGGAGCGGGGGGTGGCGTGGGCGGCGGAGGCGGCAGTGGTGGTGGAGGCGGGGGTGGCGGCGTGGGCGCTCTGGGTGCCGGCGGCGGCCAGGACGACGACGCTGCCGAGCGCGGCGGT
The DNA here is from genome assembly GCF_014648895.1 of Streptomyces tanashiensis. GTDB lineage: Bacteria > Actinomycetota > Actinomycetes > Streptomycetales > Streptomycetaceae > Streptomyces > Streptomyces tanashiensis. The sequence goes on along the minus strand of NZ_BMRZ01000028.1, from coordinate 24,469 downwards.
GAGCAGGGGCTTCGGGAAGAGAATCGATCGCATGTCGGTACCTTGCAGGCCAGTGGCCACCGGCCGCCTGAGTAGTGGTACTCATTCCGCCGGAGCATCGACTCAGGCTCTCCGTTCCAGGGGCACTGGCGGATCGTCAGCCCGGCGATAGCGGGGGCGTTCTTACGGCCCGGGTCTCGGTTCCTGCATGTGGGGGGAGCCAGTGAGGGAAAACCTCTGGCGGCGAGGTGGCGTACCAGTGATGCTGCGGTCGTGATCGAACGGGACGACGCAGTACGGATTGTTGAGGACGAGCTGGCGCGAGGCCATCAGGCGTTGCTTGGCGCTGGTGCCGGTCCTGTCTCGCGCAGCGTGGTCGTGCGTGTGGTCGAGCACGAGCTCGTCTGGAAGAAACGGGCGGACGCACGGCCGCTGCCCGTGCTCTTCGTCGGAGGGTGACCGGGCTGTCCCCGACGCATGCCCTGGCATACGTCACCGGGCTGCTCGCGGGTGACGTGCCAACCTGGCTCCTGACCATGGCCCACCAGGAGCTTGTGGATCCGATCGACCCTGTGCTCGCCGTACGCACCTTTGGTGTCGATGCGGATTTCCGACCTCGGGCGAGCTGAGCGCGCACCGGCCTGGGCGTGCGCAACCGCAGGCTATGCGCGGGCGCGGTAGGCCGCTGCCGTCTGTTCCAGTGCTTCTTCGAGCGGGGTGGCGACGGCGCCGAGGCGGTCCCGGATGAGGCTGGAGTCGACGATGAACGGTTCGGCGAACTCGTATTGCATCTCGATGAGTTCGCGCACCGTACGGTTCACGGTGCCCAGCGCGTAGAGGGCGAGCGTCGGCATGCGGCGCAGACGGGCGCTGCCGGGGCGGCCGGTGGCGCGGTGGGCCAGGTCGACGAGTTCGCGGGTGGTACGGGTGTGGGGGTCGTTGGGGAGGTGCCAGATGCGGCCCGGGGCGTCGGGGTGGCTGCCGAGGAGGGCGAGCGATTCCCCGATGTCGGGGATGAAGGTGTAGGTGTGCGGCTGGTCGGGGTCGCCGAGGACGGTCGCGGTGCGTCCGGCGAGGAGGGCGGGGAAGACGAGGTCGCCGAGGTTGGACTGGGCGCCGCCTCGGGGCCCGAAGTAGTCGGAGGCGCGGCCGATCGCCACCTCCACGCGCCCGGCCTTGTGCGCGGCGAGCAGGTCCTGGGCCATCCGGCCCCTGAGCCGGCCCTTGCGGGTGGTCGCGGCGTCGGGGGTCTCCTCGGTGAACGGGCGGCCTTCGGGCGGCCCGTAGCTGTAGACGTTGTCCATCGAGACCATGCGGGCACCGGTGGCTTCGGCCGCGGCGAGCACGCCGGCCTGGAGGGCGGGGAACTCCTGCTGCCAGCGGTGGTACGGAGGGTTGAGCGCCTGGTAGACGACGGCCGCGCCGGCCGCGACGGCGGTGGTGAACGCGGGGTCGGCCGCGTCGCCGGCGGCGACCTCGACACCGTCGGGGACGTCCGCGCGGCCGGACCGGTTGACGACGCGGACCGACTCTCCTCGGCGCACCAGCGCCTCGGCGACGGCCGTGCCCACGGCGCCGGAACCGAAGATCACGTGACGGGGGGTGGTGTGCTTCATGCGTCGACCTCGCGGAGGGAGTCCGGGCGGGTGGTCCGGCCGGGGGTGGTGACGGGCAGGAGGTGGTGGGGCGGGACGCCGGAGAGCGCGGAGAACGTGAGGGCGCCGGTGGCGCCGAAGACGGTGAACCGCGCGTCGACCCCGACACCGGCCAGGGTGGTCACCGCCCAGCCCGCCGCCCACAGGAGGGGCATCGCCGCCGCCCAGAGCCACGGCTGACGGGCGGTGTGAGGCAGGGCGCATGCCTGGGCCACGCCGAGCAGGACGCCCCCGACGGCGCCCATGAGCGCCGGCGAACCGAGATCGGTGCGGTAGCCGGCCAGGGCCGCACCGAGCAGGAGGCCGAGCCCGCCGCCGGCCGCGGTGGCCGCGGACCAGCGCAGTGGGCTCAGCCGGCCGGAGGAGACGAGCGCCTGCCCGGCGCCGATCACCGCGCCCGTCACGATGCCGCCCACCAGGGCGCTCGTCGCGTCGTCGACCGGACCGGCAGCCGCGCGGCCGGCGAGTCCGGCGATCGGGAGCGTCGCACGGGATCACCTCCAATTTCTGTACGCTGTGCAATTAATGTACGCCGTGCAAAAATGAATCGTCAAGGGTTCGAGCCGCGACGGGTGAGGAGGCGTACGGATGGCACAGGACACGCCGCCGGCGAAGCGGGGCCGGAAGCGGGCGGTCGGCGAGGACGAGGTGGTCGCGGCGGCCATACGGCTGCTCGGCACCCGGGGTGCCGACGCGGTGAGCATCCGGGGGATCGCCGCCGAGCTGGGACTCGCCCCGAACGCCGTCTACACGTACTTCCCGGACCGTGCCGCTGTGGTGCGCGCGGTCGTCGAGCACCTGCTCGGCGAGACGGACCTCGCCGCCCTCACCGCCCACGACACGCCCTGGCGGGACCGTATCCACACGCTCGCCGCCGACCTGCGGCACCGGCTGCTCGCCCACCCCGGCGCGGTCAACCTGCTGCTCTCCGGCCGGATGGACGGTCCTCATGCCCTCGCGCTCGGTGAAGCCCTCCTCGCGGTCCTCGCGGACGCCGGCCTCGACCCGACCCAAGCGGCGCGCGCCTCGTACCTGCTGATCGTGCAGGTCCTCGGGGCGATCGCGCTGGAGGCCGCCGAACTTCCCTCGCCTCTGCCGCCCCCGCCGATCGCCGAGCGGGTCGCGACCCGCCGGGAGCAGCTCCGCGGCGTCCCCGCCGACCGCTACCCTCGTACGGTCGAGGCGGCGGACACGATCGCGCGGTTCGTCTCCGACGAGCAGTACGCGTGGGGGCTCGACCGGGTCCTGGACGGCATCGCGGGGCGCGCGAAGGGCTGAAGCTCCTTCCCTGCGCGCTGCTTTGGTGTGCCGGGTCCCGCATCCATGTGGCACGCCGTGTCCGGACTGCGCCCTGCCGATCCCCGGGGCGCCCGGCGCCCTGTGTCCGCCGAATGGGCATTAGGTTAGGCTGGCCTTTCCTGGTGTATGGATCCGGGCGTACGGGTTCGGGTTCCGGTTGCGGGGGACCCGGAGGGAGTAGACGGGCAGAGGTGGGGTGCGGGTGAGAGACGGTGACCGCGCTGGTGCGCGTCGCGCACTCGGCAGTACGGCATGCTCCTGCGGGCGCACGGGAGACACGGGTTTCGGCCCGGCGTCCGGAACGAGGCGCCGTGGATAAGGTCGCACTCACGGCCGGAGCCCTCTATGCCATCGTCCTGCTCCGTGCCGGAGGGACGTTCGCCGTCGGGTGGCTCGCCGGTGCCGGTGCCCGGCGCAGCAGGTTCGCCGGGCGGATCTCCTCGGCGAGGTTCCAGCGAGCCGAGCGCGCGATCCAGCGGTGGGGCGCGCCGGTGGTGGCCGTCTCCTTCCTGACCGTCGGCTTCCAGACCGCCGCGAACTTCCTCGCAGGCAGTATGCGCATGCCGTTGCCGCGCTACCTGCCCGCACTGTTCGTGGGCGGAGCGGCCTGGGCGCTGATCTACGCGACCGCGGGGCTCGGCGTGCTCGAAGTGCTGGGACGTCTCTTCGCCGAGCGGACGGCCCTCGGGGTCGCTGCTGTGGCCGTCCTTCTGCTCGCTGTGTGCGGGGTGGTCGTGTACCGCAGAAGAAGGGCGGTCCCGGCCTGCGGTGACACCGTGGCCGAGGAAGTGTGAGCTCGTCCGGCGAGGGCGGGCACTGCGGCGGATGAGGGGCATCGGCGGCCTCAGCTCTTTCAGGGCCGTCCTGGGCGAACCAACGCCCTCGCGTACGGCAGGCACTCCCCGGCCAGGTGGCGACGCATGTGGCTGACCGTCAGGTCGGGAGGAACGTCATGGACGGGCGCGCCCTCCGTGGCGTAACTTCCCCCTGCGCGCACTTCCGCGGGCACATTCCGGTTTCATGCCTGTGGGGGCCGTACCGCCATGTCCTCTTCCCGACTCGGTGTTCTGCGTCCGCGCCCTGGCCTGCCTGCTCGGGTGCCCGGCCCCCGGCGCGCCCTGCTCGCCGCGGTGTGCGTGCTGCTCGCGGCCGTCGCCGTATGTGATCTGTTCGCTGTCTACGCCGGATTCCGGACCCACGCCGCGGTGCAGGGAGACGTCGGCTTCGTGTTCGCTCAGCAGGATGAACTGGCTCAGGCAGACGCCCTGTTCAGAACGGTCGACCGGTTCTACGCTCCGGCGCTGCTGGCCTGTGCCGTCGCCTTCGTCGCCTGGTTCCATCGGATGCGGCGGGCCGCCGGAGCACTGGCGCCGGACGGCTTCAGCAGAGGTACCGGCTGGGCGATCGGGGCCTGGTTCGTTCCCGTGGCATTCCTGTGGATGCCGTACCGGATCGCTGTCGAGATGTGGACCGCCTGCCTGCGGGAGCCCGGCCGCGGGGCGAGGGCCGGCACCTCCTTCTGGCCCGTGAACCTCTGGTGGGGCACCTTCGCCGGTTCGCTCCTGCTCCGTTGGTACTCCGGGTTCCGCCGCCAACGGGCGGATGGCCTCGCGGAGGTGCTGGACGCCGTGACGCTGGGAATGGCGGGGGACGCGCTGAACGTCGTCGCGGCGGGCGCGGCGGGGTACTTCGTCGTCCGGCTGACCCGCATGCAGGGTGCAGCCGGCCACTGAGAGGAGCGTCCTGGTCCGAGGCCGGGCTCGCCCGGCCCTGGCTGGGGTGACCTGTCGCTTCGGCGGTGCCTGCCTGAGGCTCTGGAGCTCCCTGTCGACTCCCGCAAGGGCGACACCCCCGGGAACAGGCTTCTCGGGGGTGTCGGTGTGGGTTCTCGGACCCGTCAGTAGGCCGCGGACGTCTCGGTCCGTCAGTAGGCCGCGGACGGCTTCGGGCTGGGGCCGTAGGCGTTCTGGCTGCGCTCACCCTCGGTGGCGAGGAAGACGATCAGGATGATGCCGCCGACCAGGGGAATCAGGCCGAAGAGGATCGACCAGCCGGAACGGCCGGTGTCGTGCAGGCGGCGGACGGTCACGCCCAGGTGCGGCAGGAGCACGGCCAGGAAGTAGATCGGGTAGAGCAGCGGGAAGGTGCCGAGCGCGAGGTCTACGGTTGCGACGACGATCACCGCGAGGATGTTGAACAGGAAGAACATCCAGTGTTCCTTGCGGCGCGCACGTCCGCTGAACGCCACGTACTTCTTGAGGACTTCTAAGTACCAGTTCACGTTTTCCCCCAATTGGTCAGGTAGGACGAGCGGGAATCTGCCCGTGCTGAGCAAGCCTTGCGCAAGATCGATCGGATTGCTTTCACTTCAAGGAATCCTTGCACCGGCTTCTCATGTGCCCATGAGGTCCTGGTACTTGTCCGCGTCCGTGAGGCCGGCCGACCGTGATCGCCCGCTGTCGTCAACGAGCGGCTGCGGCGTACTGGTCCGACGACAACTCGAACACCCGCACGCGCCGACCGCTGGTGGGGTTGACGGTCTCGCGGACCGGACGCATCCCCAGCTTGGTCATGATCCGTTCGGAGGCGTCGTTGCCCACTTGAGCGATGCTGACGATCCGCTCCAGCCCCCGCTCCTCGAACCCGAACCGTACAGCGGCCACAGCGGCCTCGGTGGCCAGGCCCTGCCCCCAGTGCGCACGTCCCAGCCGCCACCCGACCTCGACCGCCGGCAGTACCTCCGGCAGGAAATGGGGCACCGAGAGGCCGGTGAACCCGGCCAGTTCGCCAGTGGACCGGATCTCCACGGCGAACAGGCCGAAGCCCTGCGACTCCCACTCGCTCTCCCAGGCCTGCACCCCGTCGCGGGTCTGCTGCTCGTCACGGACGCTGCCGTCACGGATCCACCGCATGACCTCGGGGTCGGCGTTGACGGCAGCCATCGGCGCAACGTCTTCCGCGCGCCAGCGGCGCAGGACCAAACGGGGAGTCTCCAGGGTGACCATCCCATCATTCTGGATCACAGACGGGCGCTCCGCCATGCTCAACAGGCGTTGCGATACGTGCCCACAGCTTGGAGTTGCCGGCTCGCAGCCTCAGGGCCTCGGGGATCGACGCCGTTGCCGCTCGGCCGTCGGAGGTTCCCTGCGGGATCAGGGCACAGGCGGCTGAGGCTGCCGGGACAGCCTAGGCAGCCGGTGCGTCAACGCCGTCCCTGTCGGGGCTGTCTGTCCCCGTAGCGGGGGTGATCTCTCGTCCGCCCGGGCGTACCGGCGCATGAGCCCGGGGCCGCCCGGGCAGGCGGTCCGTCCAGACGGCCCCTGCGGGGCGGCGACGGGACGAGGTGGGGCGTGGCACGCGGCAAAGGACGGCACGACCAGGGCGAAGGGCTGCTCGCACGTCTCCGGCGCGACCCCTTCGCCGTCCAGACCGTACGGTCCACGGCGGCGGCCACCCTCAGCTACGTCGTCGCCCTCCAGCTCAGCAGCGAACCGGTCCCCCTCACCGCGCCCCTCACCGCCCTCCTCGTCGTCCAGGTCACGCTCTACTCCACCGTCACCACCAGCCTGCGCCGGGTGAACTCGGTCGTCGTCGGCGTCCTCATCGCCATCGCGTTCAGCGCCGTCGTCGGCCTCTCCTGGTGGAGCCTCGCTCTCGTCATCCTCGCCTCGCTGCTCGTCGGCCGGCTCGTCCGGGTCGAGGAGTTCATCCCCGAGGTCGCCATCAGCGCCATGCTCGTCCTCGGGGTCACCCAGGTATCCGACACCGCCTGGGACCGCGTCCTGGAGACCCTCATCGGCGCCGTCGTCGGCATGCTCTTCAACCTGGTTCTCGCCGCGCCCGTCTGGGTCGACACCGCGGGGGACTCCATCGAGGACCTCGCCCGGCGGATGCGGATGCTGCTCCTCGACGTGGCCGACGAGTTCACCGGCGCACCCCGGGTCGAGCAGGCCGCCACCCGGCTCCACGAGGCCCGCCGCCTCGACAACGACGTCGCCGACGTCGACGGGGCTCTGCGCACCGCCGAGGACAGCCTGCGGCTCAACCCCCGCGTGAAGGAGGGACTCCTGCACCGGGTGGTGCTGCGTACCGGCCTCGACACCCTGGAGATCTGCGCCGTCGTCCTGCGGGTCCTCGCCCGCACCCTCACCGACCTGGCGAAACACCGCGACGGGCACCAGCTGCTGCCCGAGCCGGCAGCCCTGGCCATCCGGGAGACCGCCCAGTACACGGCCGACGCCCTCGTCAGCTTCGCCGTCCTGGTCACCGCGCCGGGCAGCGAGGGCGCCGAGGCCGCCGAGACCCGCCTGGCGGGCGAGCTGAGCGCGGCCAGGGCCTGCCGGGACCACGCCGCCGACCGGCTCCTCGCCCTCGCCCTCGCCGACCCCGGCCGCTGGCAGCTGTACGGCGCGCTGCTCACCGAGGTCGACCGGATCCTCGACGAACTCGACCCCGAGCACCGGGGCAACCGGCTGATGGAGGAGCTGGACCGGCGGGTCCGCGAGCGCACCGACCGCCGACGCCGTCTCGCCCTCCGCGACCGGTGGAACACACGACGGGCCACCCGCACCGACGGATGACCGCTCGTGAGGGGAGTACCCGCACCGGGGCGGCGGGGGTGTCCGGCGTCGGCGCGGGTTCCGCCCCACGGCGTCCAGGGCCGCATCAGAGACGGTGGAGTCGTTGGTGTCGCTCCCGGCGGACACGGGTGATCGTGGTCGGGAACCCGTGTCCGTCAGGGGCTCCGCTGTTGCGCCGGACTGTCCGCCTCGCGGTCGGCACCGCCGGCGTGGAACAGACTCACCGCCTCACGCGTCTGGCACAGGCGTGGCCTGGTGGTAGTACATCCGCCACCCGGAGGCATCGTCCGACTTCCGCCAGATCGAGCTCCTCCGAGCTCGCCTGCCATCGAGCACGGTTTCGAACGTCAGGTGCACAACCCCCGGCGCCAATACGGTGCCAGTCATCTCGCTCGGCACGTACTGCGGGCCATCGTCTGCTGCACCCTGCATGACGGGCAGCGCCGAGAGCATCGCCTGGCGGTCCCACCGACGCCCCGAGGCACCGACTTCTACGAACTCCGGATCGAGGAGCTGATCGGCCAGTGCCTTGGACGACCGCCCGGCCGGACTCAGCAACTGCAACTCCCGCTCGATGACCTCGGCCACGCTGTTCTCCACGTTCATTGGAGCACCTTGCCCAGCTGACCTGGGCATTCGCAAGTGAATTGCCCGGTCACAGGCCGCCTGGTCGGTGTCTCACCCGTAGTTGCACCATGCTGAGGGCACCGCCGGACCGGTACGAGGATCTGATGAGGAGCAGGGTGTGGGAAGTCTGTTGAGAGGCGCCTCCAGGGTCCGCTGGGGAGAACTGCGCGACGCGACGGGGGCCGGGGCCGCCGGCATTCCTCCACTGCTGTCACGGATCGCGTATGGAGATGAGGACACGGCCCGCATCGCCATCGACGACCTGGGCGATGCCATCTGCGCGCTGGGGTTCGTCGTCGCCGAGGCGACAGCTCCCACGGTCCCGTTCCTTCTCGAACTCGCCGGGTCCCCGCAGGCGGCGTGCAAGGCCGAGATGCTGGACCTGCTGGGAAGCATCTGCCGGACCAGCCAGTGGCACTCCGCTGCTGCGGCCCAGGACAGCAAGCACGATGCGAGCTACCAGCAGCAGACGGACTGGGAGGCGGCCGCAAGGACTGCCGTGTACGCAGGCCGGTCGGTCATCGAGGGGGTCGCCTCCTCCGTACGGCCGGAGGAGGCGGCACCTGCTCGGAAGCTGTTGCAGGTGATGGATGACACGCCGCAGTTCCCGAAGTTGTGAGCGGTCACTGCGGGACACCCCATGGGGTGGAGCAGCGCCGTGACCATCCATCCGAATCGGCGAGGAGACCTCGGCTGTGAACATCGAGATAGCCCCGGACCTACGGCAGCGCGCCGCTCAACTCGGGGCCGGCGTCCCCTACGCACTGAAGGTCCTGGCCGGACGGCTGGCCGATGAGCCTGACATGGGGCGGCCCTCGTTGATGCCTGGGCGCGGATCACTGGTTGGCTGCGGCGCAGCGCTCCTGATTCGTATCGGGCCCTCCGGCCCGGCGCGACCTCCGCGTCGGTCGACGGGCTGGAGAGGGAGCTCGGCATCCGTATCCCGGTTGGCCTGCGAACCTTGTGGTCGGTGACGTCCGGTGACGACGGGGTCGGCGGGCGGGGGTGTCTGCCCGGCAATGAGGCCTTGTTGCCGCTGGACGCGGTGGTGGCCCTCTACCGGCAGCAGATGGGCGCACAGTCCCGCGAGGACACCCTCAATGCCCGGCGATCCGAGGAGGACCGTTTCACGGTGTGGCGGGCCACCTGGATTCCGATGATCTCGTACGGGTCGAGTGACCGTACCTCGGGCACGTATATCGATAGGACTGCTGCTTCTGCGTGTTGGGGGATGGCCGTCCGTCCACCGCGTTCTGCGTATCAGCACAGCGCACGATGGGGCCGGGGCGTTGGCGGTGGCGGTACGGGCAAGGCGAAACTGAGGTGCCGCAACCGGGCGCGCATCCCTACCCTCGGCCCCATGCACCCTGAATCCGCCCTGTTGAACGTCATCGATGTGGAAGCCACCTGCTGGGACGGACAGCCACCTCCCGGCGCCGTGAACGAGATCATCGAGATCGGTCTCACCGTCGTGGACCTGCCGGCGCGGCGCCGCGTGTCCCGGCACCGTGTTCTGGTCCGCCCTGTCCGGTCGGTGGTGAGTGACTTCTGCACGGAACTGACCGGCCTGACGCAAGCCGAGGTGGACCGGGGCGTCACCTTCGCCGAGGCATGTCGGATCCTCGTCGAGGAGTACGGGGCGGGGGAGCGCCCGTGGGCGAGCTGGGGCGAGTACGACCGTCGGCAGTTCGCCCGACAGAGCCAGGCCGACGGGGTGGCCTACCCGTTCGGCTATCCGACGGAACGCACCCACACCAACGCCAAGGCCGTGTTCGCCGCGGCGTACGGGCTGCGCAGGAAACCCGGCATGGCCCAGGCTCTGCAGATCGCCGGTCTGCCGCTCGAGGGACGCCACCACCGGGGCGAGGACGACGCGTGGAACATCGCGGCGCTCGTCCTCGATCTGGTGGGCCGCGAGGCCTGGCCGGTCAAGGCCTCAGCCGCCTGAGGCTGGTCCCGGACGCTTCGTGATCGGCCGCGGTGGCGCTCCGGCAACCCTGGCGGCGGCATTCCTCGGTCACCCGTCCACGGCGATGTCAGAGGCCAGCTGCATGATGGCCCCCGTGACGAACAGCGCAGACACGCACCCGGACCGGATTCCGGGCTACGACGGCGGCCCTCTGGTCCACCTTCCCGAGCTTCTTGACGAGCCCCTGTTCTGGCTGGGGCACCTCGCCTCCGGCGCGAGCAGCGAGGAGGCCGCTGAGCTCCTGTTCGGCGCGGACTACGACGCTACGGAGGACTTCTGCCGCAAGATGTCCGAACGCCCGGACTGGCCCACCTTCTCCGTACCGGTCACCACCGGCCGCCTGCACGTCGTCTACCGCAACCTTGCGGATGACAGGGGCATCGACTACCTGCTGGACCGACCCGACTGGGACCGCGCCGAGCGACTCGCCACGGACGACGGCCACTTCATGGGTCCCGGCCTGTCCTGGCCCGAGCTGATGGCGGTTGCGGACAACGGCCTGGCAGGCGGCTCGACCACCGACCCGGACAGCCGCCTGCTGCTCCTGCTGCCTGCGTGCGGAGACTCAGCCGTACCCGCCGCGGCCGCCGAACGCCTGGGGGCTGCGCTACGCGCCCGAACCGCCGTCGAGGACCCCGAACGACTGGCGGCCGTTCTGCTGGACGGCCAAGGTCCCTGTGGTCCCGCGCGCTGGACCAGGGACGAGGACGGTCGACGGATCAACGACGGCTCCTACTCGTTCCGCAACCCAGCCAACGGTTTCGCCCTGTCGGCTGACCGCCTCGCCCAGGTGGCCACGGCACTGGCTCCCTGATCAGGGGCCGTGTCGAGGACGGAGATCACGTCGCCACCGCCCCTGGCGATCCGGCGTCGACGACGGCCGCTTCACCGGCTTCAGGCTGTCAGGGTTCTGTGGAGTGCGTCGAGGCCCTCGCGGTAGATGCCGGTGAAGAGGGCGACGGCCTCCTCCTCGGTGGTGTTGTCGGGGGTGAAGCGGCCGGACCACTGGACCTCGGCGAGGTCGTCGTGGCCGGGGACCGCGTGGACGCGGAGGGTGGAGACGTAGCCGTCGACCGGGAACGGGGCCTGGAGGATGGCGTAACTGTAGTGGCGTTCGGCCTCGTTGAAGGCGACGAGGCGTTCGATGATGACCTCGCCGTCCGGGTTCTTCAGCCGTCGGACCCGGCCGCCTTCGAGCGGGGTGCTCTCGGGGATGTAGGGGAGCCAGTCGGGCAGGGAGTCGAAGCCGCCGATGAGGTCCCAGACCTTCTGGGGCGAGGCGGGTACGACGCGGGAGACGGAGGTGGAAGCCATGGTCTTCTCCTGTGGGGGTGCGGGGCGGTCAGGCGCCGTGGGGGAGCGGCGCGGCCGGGCTGACGAGGCCGGCGGCGCGCAGCTCGGTCCAGAACGCGGCCGGGACGGTCTCGTTGAGGGCGGCGACGTCCTCGGCGATCCGGCTGGGGCGGGTGGCGCCGGGGATGACGGCTGCCGAGACCGGGTGGGCGAGGGAGAACTGCAGGGCGGCGGCCTTGATGGAGACGCCGTGGCGGTCGGTGAGGGCCTTCAGCGTCCCGACGCGCTCGACGATCTCCGGCGGGGCCTGCTGGTACTCGAAGTGGGTGCCGCCGGCGAGGACGCCGGAGCTGTACGGTCCGCCGACGACCATGTCGACGCCCCGTTCCTGGGCCATGGGGAGCAGACGCTTCAGGGCGTGCTCGTGGTCGAGGAGGGTGTAGCGGCCGGCGAGCAGGAAGCCGTCGGGGCGCGGCTCGTCGAGGGCGAGGGTCAGCTCGATGGGCTCGGTCTTGTTGACGCCGAGGCCCCAGGCCTTGATGACGCCCTCGTCGCGCAGCCGGGACAGCACGCGGAAGGCTCCGGTGCGGGCCTCCTCGAACTTCTGGAGCCACAGGTCGCCGTGGAAGTCCTGGGCGATGTCGTGGACCCAGACGATGTCCAGGCGGTCGGTGCCGAGGCGCTTGAGACTGTCCTCGACGGAGCGCTCGGTGGCGTCGGCGGTCCATTCGTGGACCATCCTGTTCGGGTTGCCGTGCTCGAACAGGCCGCCCTTCTCGCCGAGTTCGCGCGCGGCGGTCTCGTGCTCGTCGAGGACGACCCGGCCGACCTTGGTGGACAGGACGTAGGAGTCGCGGGGCTTGCCGGCGAGCACCTGGCCGAGGCGCTCCTCGGCCAGGCCCGCGCCGTAGAAGGGTGCCGTGTCGTAGAGGCGGATGCCCTGGTCCCAGGCCGCCTCGACGGTGGCGAGGGCCTCGTCGTCGGGGATGGCGCGGAACATGTTGCCGAGCGGTGCGGTGCCGAAGCCGAGTCGGCCGGGGAGGATTTCGGTGAGTGACATGGAGATTGCCTTCTCGGTTCTCAGTGGGGGGGGGAGGGCAAGGGAGGCGCCGGGCATTTAGATGCGTACGCGCCTTACATGCATAGACAATACTTGCATGCGCTGGCTAATGCAAAGAGGTGGCCGAGGATTCCTTCCGCGCGGCCGTCTGAACGGCCGGAGCGGGGGCCGGTGCCGCCGTCGCGGCCGGGAAGTGCGGCAGCACGTACTCGGCGAGCTCGTGGAGCAGCTCGTCCACCGGTCGGTCGTTGGGCCGCAGATTGAAGGAGACATGCGAGACACCGACCTCGGCCATCTGCCCCAGGCGCTCGATCAGGGCCTCGCGGCCGGTGCTCAGGCCGAGGCGGATGGGCCGCGCCGACGCGCCCGCGTCCTGCTGGAGGCTGAGGACCATCGGTGTCAGGTACGGCTTGCCGCCGCCGGTCAGCTCACGCCATTCGCGGGTGCGCAGCCGCAGCGCGCCGAGGTCGCGGGGATAGTTGAGCGAGGCGTCGGCGTGCTCCGCGATCCACGCGGGCGTCTGCTGGGCCCCGCCGGCGACGGCGATCGGAATGCCCTCAGGGGCGACGGGCCGAGGCAGCACCTCCAGCTGCCGGTCCGGCTCGAGGCCCACCTCGGGCAGCTGCAGCGGGCCGGGGCGCCAGGCCGCGCGCAGCGTCTCGACACCTTCTCGGAACGCGGTGCCGCGCCCCTCGAAGTCCCGTCCGAACAGCGGGTACTCCACCGGCCGGTCGCCGCTGGCGACGCCGAGCAGCATCCGGCCGCCGGACAGTACGTCGACGGTGGCGGCGGCCTTGGCGACGAGGAGGGGTTCGCGCAGCGGCAGGACGATCGCGCCGGTCGCGAGGACCGCGTCCTCGGTGACGGCGGCGAGGTGCCCGAGATGGGTGAAGGTCTCGAAGACGCTGCCGGCGTCACCGAAGGCGACGGGGTCGTAGAGGGGGACGTCGCGCAGCCACAGCGCGGCGAAGCCGAGCCGGTCGGCGAGCTGGGCGAGCCGGGCGTGCTCGGTCAGGTCGGGAACACCGAAGGGACGGCCGGCCACACGGTCCGCGCGCCCGCGCTCGACGCCCCAGTCGTTGTCGAGGGGCAGCTCGAGACCGATGGTCAGGCGCCCGGCGGCGGGAGCCAGCCGGGCGAGCGAGGAGCGAGGAGCGGAGCCGGGAGTGGTGGAGGGAACGGCGGCGGGAGTGCTGCCGGGGGTGAGGGAGGTGGGGGTGGGCACGGCGGGGTCCTTCCGGACGCCCGCGCCCGGGCCCCGGCCCCGTTCCGGACGGCCGGCCCGGAACGGGGCCGCGGCGCGCGAGCGCGAGCCAACAGGGCGGGGGTGGGGGACGCGCCCGGCGGGCGCGCGCGGGGTCAGTTCAGCTGGTCGGGGTGCGGACCGGTCCGCAGGCCGCGGTCGAGAACGGCGACCGCCGCCATCTCCTCGTCCGTCAGGACGAAGTCGAACACGTCGACGTTGGCGCGGATCCGGGCCGGCGTGACCGACTTGGGGATGACCACGTTGCCGAGCTGCAGGTGCCAGCGGATGACGACCTGGGCGGGCGACTTGCCGTGGGCTGCGGCGATCGCGACGATCGCCGGGTCGTCGAGGACCGCGCCCTGCGCCAGCGGGCTCCACGCCTCGGTAGCGATCGAGTGTTCGCCGTGGAAGGCGCGCAGCTCGGACTGCTGCAGCGCGGGATGCAGCTCGATCTGGTTGACGGCCGGGGTCAGCGCGGCGCCGTCCATCAGCCGGCGCAGGTGCTCGGGCTGGAAGTTGGAGACGCCGGCGGCGCGGATCCGGCCTTCGTCGGCGAGCCGCTCCAGGGCGCGCCAGGACTCGCGGTACAGGTCGCGGGCCGGGGTCGGCCAGTGGATCAGGTACAGATCGACGTACTCCAGACCGAGCTTGGCCAGGCTGTCGTCGAAGGCCCGCAGGGTGGCGTCGTAACCCTGGTCGGCGTTCCACAGCTTCGTGGTGACGAACAGGTCCTCGCGGGCCAGCCCGGAGGTGCTCAGGGCGCGGCCGACGCCTGCCTCGTTGCCGTAGATGGCGGCGGTGTCGATGCTTCGGTAGCCGGCCTCGAGGGCGGCCGTGACGGCTGCGGTCGTCTCGTCGTCGGCGACCTGGAAGACGCCGAAGCCGAGCTGCGGGATCTCGACGCCGTTGTTCAGCGTGACGGTGGGGACGGCGGGGGTGGTGGACGGTGCCATGGTGTGCGGGTGCTCCTTCACTGGGTGAGCGCGGTGCGCTCGGTGGTGCGGGGGGAGAGGGTGTAGCGGACGGTCTGGGCGCTGATGCGCCCGTCGCGGAAGAGGAAGGTGTCCACACCGTCGGTGACCTCGTGGTCGGCGCCGACGGCGGTCCACTGGAGGAACAGGACGTCCGCGGCGAACCGAGGGGTCAGCTGCCACTCGGCGTCGGGCAGGTCGGCGAGCAGTCGGCCGATGCCTTCCCGGACTCCCGCGCGTCCGGTCAGGACGCCTTCGGGGGTGAGGAAGACGGCGTCTTCCGTGTAGTTCTCGCTGATGAGGTCCAGGTCGCCGGTGCCGAGGCGCGTGCCGTGGTCGGCGAAGACCTCCTGCGGGGTGCGGGGAGTGCTCACGAGGGAGCTCCTGTCGGGAGTGGGGTCAGTGGTGTACGGGAGTGGGGGCGGGCGCCGAGGACGCGGAGGCCCGGTCCGCGCCGGTCTGGGCCGCTGCGGCGGAGGCGGTGTCCTTCGCGGGGGCGCGGCGCTCCAGCGCCGCCGACCAGAAGGCGAGGAGCAGCGCGGCGCCGGCCAGGGCGGCGCCGACCCAGTTCGGGGAGGTGAAACCGAGGCCTGCGGAGATGACGAGCCCGCCGAGCCACGCTGCGAGGGCGTTGCCGAGGTTGAAGGCGCCGATGTTCACGGCCGAGGCCAGCGTCGGCGCGCCGTGCGCCTGGTCGAGCACGCGCTTCTGCAGCGGGGGCACGGTCGCGAAGCCGAGTGCGCCGACGAGCAGGATGGTGAGCGCGGCGAGCACCTTGTGGTGCGCGGTCACGGTGAAGAGGGCGAGCACGACCGCGAGGCCGCCGAGGGCGGCGTACAGCAGGGGCATCAGGGCGCGGTCGGCGAAGCGCCCGCCGAGGAGGTTGCCGAGGAACATGCCGATGCCGAAGAGGACGAGCAGCCAGGTCACGGCGCCGTCGGAGTAGCCGGCGGCGTGCGTCATCATCGGCGCGATGTAGGTGATCGCGGCGAAGACGCCGCCGAAGCCGAGCACGGTCATGGCCATCGCGAGCAGGACCTGCGGGTTGCGGAAGGCCTTGAGCTCGCCGCGCAGCCGGGCGCCTTCGGGACGGGGCATCGCGGGCACGAGCTTGGCGATGCCAAGGAGTCCGACCACGCCGAGCGCGGCGACGATCGCGAAGGTGGTGCGCCAGCCCACGGCCTGCCCGATGAAGGTGCCGAGCGGCACGCCGACGATGTTGGCGACGGTCAGGCCGGTGAACATGGTGGCGATGGCGCCGGCCTTCTTGTCCGGGGCGACGAGCCCCGCCGCGACGACGGAGCCGATGCCGAAGAACGAGCCGTGGGCGAGTGAGGCGACGATGCGGCCGGTCAGCATCAGCCCGAAGTTCGGGGCGAGCGCGGAGAACAGGTTGCCGAGCACGAAAAGCCCCATGAGCAGCATGAGCATGCGTTTGCGGCTGACCTTGTTGCCGAGGACGGTCAGCAGGGGTGCGCCGATGACGACGCCGAGGGCGTAGCCGGTGACCAGCAGGCCGGCGGTGGGGATGGTGACCTCGTAGTCCGCGGCGATCTGGGGCAGGAGGCCCATGATCACGAACTCGGTCGTACCTATGCCGAAAGCCCCGACGGTAAGAGCGAGCAGAGCGAGCGGCATGGCTCGCCCCCTTCCGGAATTGCTTGAACGATCCCTTTGCATGCCTTCACAATAGTTGCATGCGCTCGATATACGCAAACGCGGGTAGGTGGTGTGATCTGGATGATGCTGGCCGCAGGCAAAGTCGGCCCGGGAGAGCGGCGCGGCCGCTCGGCACGACTGAGGGCGGAGGGCGTGGTCGCCTGCACCCTCGCCATGTGCCGGCCGGTGCTGGGGTACCGGTGCCAGCCGCGCTGCGCCGCACTGCTTCCTGCGTAGGCACGTGCTGACCGGTGATCTCGACTTCCGTACCGCGAGGGCATCCCGTTGCGGTCATCGCCCTCGACGTGCTCACACGCAGCAGTGGAAGGGCCTCGTTCTCGCCGTCCGGCGTTCGAGTCCCTAGTGCCCCCGGCCTATGCAGGGCGAGGGGCAGGTCGATGATGCCCGTTCGGGCACTGCTTGGCTGCCGTGGGATCGACGGACTCGCACCCCAGGCACGTCCACGGTCGGGTGGGACGGTCAGGGCTTCCTCGAGTACGACCAGATCATCCTGCGGGGCATCGCGCAGAGCGGATGCGGTGCGTTCGGCTCGGTGCAGGAGGGCGGGCCGGGGTTGCTCCGGATCTTGCTGCGCGCGGCGTGCCAGGGCGGGCTTCGTGCCGCGGTCCGGCCTCGTTGATGGCACTCGCTCGCGTGCGGTGCGCGACTCCTGCACGAGTTGGGACCGGCTTCCGTCCCGTTCGGTGGTCCATTGAATCGCGGGGCAGGCCGGATCGCCAGGCGGGTGGGGCTCGCGGTCGGAGCGCGGGCCTCTCCACCACGTCGGGTGATCACGTTCACGGAGAGACGACGCGGCGCCCTCTTCCGCGGTCTCTGCTGCATTGCGTATGTCCGCCCGTGGTCGTCGGCGGAGATAAGGAGCGTCTGCGCCTGCGGCGGGATGAGTCGGCGGCGCCATGGCTCCGGCGGGGACGGGTCTGGGGCGCGGAGCGGCTTGGCGAACGCGGGAGAGGTGCCGGCCCAGACCGACGGCGGATCCTTCCCGGGCTCCGCGGCAGGGCACCGATGTTCCCCTCGCTCGCGGGGTGTTCCACGTTGCCTCGATTCGGTACCGGACCCCAGCGGTCCCGGCAAGGTCAAGGACGTGTCGCCTGAATGACGGGGCTCTGGTCACGCTGATCGGCCGGAAATGCCACTCCCGCAGGCCACACCACGCCCTAGACTGCGACCGCTCCAAGACCTGGAGATCATCGGGAGGGCGTGCAAGATGAGACGAGCACTGATCAGTGCATTCGCGGCCGCGGCGTTGGTGGTGTCCGGGGGGAGCGTCTCCACTGCTTCCGACAGCGCTCCGCC
The DNA here is from genome assembly GCF_014648895.1 of Streptomyces tanashiensis. Taxonomy (GTDB): domain Bacteria; phylum Actinomycetota; class Actinomycetes; order Streptomycetales; family Streptomycetaceae; genus Streptomyces; species Streptomyces tanashiensis. The sequence continues at coordinate 6,814 of NZ_BMRZ01000028.1, read as the reverse complement.
GCGCACCACGCACGGTCCCTGCCAGTACAGCCAGACCCCGGACGAGCCGCCGGCGCGCCGTGTTCCGCTGCCGCCCGACCCGCGGCACACCCCTGCTCGTGGCACGGTCGACTTGGCTGTTCCGACCAGTCAGGGCCCGCTTCCGCTGCGCTTGGACCGGGCCAAGGCGCCGTGCACGGTCCAGAGTTTCCTGCACCTGGCACGGCACGGTTTCTACGACCGTACGGTGTGTCACCGCCTGACGGCGTACCCGACGCTGAAGGTCTTGCAGTGCGGCGACCCGACCGGCACCGGTGAGGGCGGGCCCGGGTACAAGTACAAGGACGAACTGCCGGTGGACCTGCCGCCCGCAGCCACCGATCCCACGGGCACGCGCCGGCTCTACGGACGCGGCCTGCTGGCGATGGCCAACGCCGGCCCGAACACGAACGGCTCACAGTTCTTCGTCGTCTACGGCGACTCCGCGCTGCGACCGAACTACACGGTGTTCGGCACGGTCGGACCCGCCGGTCTGGCGACACTCGACAAGGTCGCCGCAGGAGGCATCGAGCCGACGGCGGAGGACCCGGCACCGGTCGACGGCACACCCGCACTGCGGACCGAGCTGCTTCACGTCCGGCTGTCCTGCCGGCACTGACGCACCGCGATGTCGCCGCGGCCACGACGAACATGGCTGGCGGCGTGCGGGGTCGGCTTGCGGCGACACTCGAAGGCCCAGTGATCCGTGTCCGCCTCCGTGGTCCGCAAAGGGTCGCACCTGCGTGTCCTTCGTCCCGCGGCATCGGTTGTAGGCCGCGAACACCGTGGACGGGGGACAGGTCGGGTCCCCCGCATCGGAGGCGGACCGGCCACCAGACGGGCGCCGAGGTCGCGGCGAGCGGCCTCGGTGTCCGGGTGGGCGTCGTCGAAGCCCGTCCAGTCGACCTCACGAACGGCGTCCTCGAACATCGCCAGGAGTGCGCACCGAAGGACGATGGTCGCTGAGCCCCGCCCCCCTTATGCCCAAGATGGACCGCGAGTCGTGATCCCTGCACCCCCGCTCGCGCGGGGACCACTCTTCCCACGACGGAGACCCGGAATCGGGGCCCTGTCGGGTGATTCCCCGGCCGTCGCCGCGGCAGCGGCCCGCGCCTGGCCGCCGCCGTCCGGGCCGCCGGGCCCGGCAATCGGGTGCTGCAACACCTCACCGGTGGACCGGAGCTTGTCCGCCACTGGGAGATGGGCTCCGGCCAGTGGTTCACCGCCCCCGAGCACGCCGTGCTCACGGCGGCCGTCGAAGCGCGCAGGCTCGGCCACATGGGCGCCGTGCCGGCCCGGCTGCTGAGGGAGGCCGCGGCCGGGTTCATGGACTCCATCGCCCGCGCGGCCGCGGGCAAGGAGTGGTTCCCGGCGGCCATCAGCACGCTGACCACAGCAACGGGTGGTCCGGTGCCGCTGATTGCGGAACGGTATGCGAGGGACGTCGGCGACCCCGACAGCTACCGTCCGGACGACTACCTGGAACAGCACATCCGCCGGGTCAGGGCTCATCTGGTGCCACCGGCCGGGTTCTGGAGCGCGGCAGCATACGCCAGGACCGCCGACGACCTCTACGCCCTCGCGGCCGCCGCCGAGCAGCGGCGCCGCTATGCCTGCGCCGCCGAACTGTTCGAGAAGGCCGTCGAGAGCGGCCACGGCCGGGCCCGGGCCTCCTGGGCCGTGCTGCTCGAGACCACCGACGGCCGGGCCGCCGCCGAGGAGGCGGCTGCGGCGGACCCCCTGGCCTGGGCGGCCCTTGCGGTGTCGCGGGAGTCCGGCGGGGACGTCGGCGCCGCTTTCGACGCGTACCGTCGCGCGGCCGAGTCGGGGGACGCCTGGGCCTGGTCTGCCATGGCCCGGATACGCGAGGCCGAGGGGAACCAGGCCGCCGCGGACGCCATTGCCGCACAGGCAGCGGCGGCGGGGCAGACGCAGGCCTGGCGGACGCTCGGTCGGATGCGCGCGGCCCACGGCTCCTCGGCGGCCGCGGCGTTCGAGCAAGCGGTGGGGCTGGTGACGGCTGGGGGCACATAGGCCTCGCACGGCCGCGGAACGAGCCGGCAGCCTGGCCGACGCGGTGGAGCACGCCACCCGGGCGGCCGACGCGGGTGTTGGTGAGGCCTGGGCACATCTGGTGCGGCTGCACTGGACGCTCGGAGAACACGAGTCGGCCCTGGCAGCGGCCACCGGCGGCGCTGACGTGGGGAACCCCGAGGGCTGGTCGGTGCTCGCCCGGTTGCGCTACCGGGCGGGGGACGTGCCGGGGGCGGCCGCCGCCCATCGCGAGGCGGCCGCCATGGGCGTCGGCGCGGCCTGGCGCGTACTGGCCCTGCTCGCCGACGCGGACGGTGAAGGCGGCGCCGCGGAGGAGGCCGCCGCGCAGGCGGCCCGCACCGGCGATCCGCAGGCCTGGAGCGCGCTGGCCGAGGTCCGCGCGGAACGGGGCCAGGCCGTCGGCGCCGCTCGTGCCGCGACGGAGGCGGCCCGCGTCGGTGACGTGGAGGCGTGGATCGGCCTGGCGCGGTACCGGGAGAGCGTGGGGAACGGCGGGGGAGCGGAGCTCGCTGCAGATCAGGCCGCTGACCGAGGCTCCCCCGCGGCCTGGGCGGCCCTGTCCCGGATGCGGGAACGGGTGGGGGACCGGGGAGGATCCCGGCGAGCGGTACTGCGGGCCGCCGCCCTCGGAGCCCCCGACGCCTGGACCGCACTGGGCCGCGTACGGGAGGAGACGGGTGACACCGCCGCGGCCGAACGCGCCTACGTACGCGGCTGTGAGGCGGGAGACACGGAGGCGTACTCCGCGCTGGGTGCTCTGTACCTGGAACAGGGAAGGTCGCGGGAGGCCTGCTCCGCCTACCGGTCGGCCGTGGACGCGGGACTCACCGACGCCTGGGAAGGGCTGCTGTCGGCGTTGGAGTCGCAGGCACCCCGAGCGGCCTCCGCACGGATGGTGGGTCGCCTGCGCAGGACAGGACTACCGGCGGACGAGTGAGCGTCGAGCCCAGCCCCGCGCACTCAGCGGACGAGGGGCCCCGGTGGGGAGGTCCTCGTCGCGTGGGTCGCACCAGGTGGTGCGCTGCGGGGCCGGCCCGTGCGGCCGGTCACCGGAGCGCTGGGGGTCTGGCCGGTCGCGGGAAAGGACCTCGTACCGCCCGTGCCGTGCCGTGCAATCGCGTATCGGGTCCGGCGCTCCCGCGACCCGCGCCCTGCGATGACGGGTGTCGGGGGAGCGCCGGACCCGCCGGTGTCACTTGGAAGGCCTGAGCGGCTTCACCTTCCGGGCGGTTCCGTTGATTCGCACCGTGACGTTCCCCCGGTTCCGCGCCCGGTCGGCGACGATCCTGTACGACGTCACCTTCCCGTCCCGCCACTCGCAGCTGACCTCGTATCCGCCGCGGGCGCGGAGGCCGGTGAACGAGCCCCTGGCCTTCCACGCGTCCGGCAGGGCGGGCAGCAGGTGGATGGTGCCGTCGTGGCTCTGCAGCAGCATCTCCGCGACCGCGCCCGTGATGCCGAAGTTGCCGTCCATCTGGAAGGGCGGGTGGTTGCAGAACAGGTTGGGCAGCGTGTTGTACGTCAGGAGTCCGCGCAGCATGATCTGGGCGCGATGCCCGTCGCCCAGGCGTGCGAAGAGGGCCGCCCGCCAGGGCCAGGTCCACGAGCGGCGGCTGTCGCCCGAGACGGTGGCGGCCGTGAAGGGGACGCCTTCCCGCTCGCCGCAGCGTGCTTTGAGCGAGACGAGGGCCGCGGCGGCGAAGTCCGGCGTCTTCGGGGTGATCTGGCGGCCCGGGTAGACCGCGAAGAGGTGCGAGGTGTGGCGGTGGATGTCGGTGGGGCTGTCGATGTCCTCCTGCCACTCCTGCAGTTGGCCCCAGCGGCCGATCTTGTTGGGGGCGAGCCGCGCCTGCATGTCCGCGACCCTGGCCCGGTACGCGGGATCCGCGTCGAGTACCGCCTCGCATTCGAGGTAGTTCTGGAACAGGTCCCAGATGAGCTGCTGGTCGTACATGACGCCGTCCTCGCGCGGCCCGTGCTCGGGGGACCAGCCGTCCGGCGCGACGAGGAGTCCGTCCTCGCGCTCCTTGAGACGGTCCTCCCAGAACTGGCAGATCTCCTTGATCATGGGGTGGGCGACGGTACGGAGGTAGTCGAGGTCCTGGGTGAACGCCCAGTGTTCGTAGAGGTGTTGTGCGTACCAGGCGCTCGCGACGGTGTTCCACTCCCAGGCGTTGCCGCCGAAGATGCTCTGGCTGGTGCGGGCGGTCCAGCCGCGCGTGTCCTGCCCGAAGGCGTTGCGGGTCGCCACGCGGCTGGGCACCGCCACCTGCCGGATGAACCCGACGAGCGCCTCGTGGCACTCGGGCAGGTTCGTCGTCTCGGCACCCCAGTAGTTCATCTGGACATTGATGTTGGTGTGGTAGTCGGAGGCCCATGCGGGCTGGTTGCTGTCGTTCCAGAGGCCCTGGAGGTTGGCGGGCAGGCCGTTGGGGCGCGAGGAGCTGATCAGCAGGTACCGGCCGTAGTCGAACATCGTCTGCTCGAGTTCCGGGTCCGCCCCGCCCTCCGCGTACCGCACCAGCCGGGACGTGGCCGGCAGAGCGACGACGGCGGCGTCGGAGGTGCCCCAGTCCACCGAGACGCGGTTCATCAGGGCTCGCGTCTCGGCTGTGTGCTCGGCGCGCAGTGCGCCGTAGGAACGGGCCGCGGCCCTGCCCAGGGTGCGCATCACGACCGGGGCCGGATCGGCTCCGCGCCACCCGGCGGTGGCGTCGAGCTTGTAGTCCGTGCGGGCGTCGAGGAGCAGCGTCAGCGTCGTGCAGCCGCTGAAGCGGAGCAACGAGCCGTCGGCGTGGAAGGTGCCGTCGGTGTGGACGGCCTGGACGGTGCACGCGTGCTTGAGGCCGTTGCCCATGACACCGGAGAAGGCGATGCGCCGGGCGTCGGCGTCGACGGTCGTCGGGGCCTCGTCCTGTGCGGACGTCAGCGAGATCGCTCCGGAGAGTCCACCGGCTCTGTCCGAGGTGTACCGGAAGACCATGACGTCCGCGGACCTGCCGGCGAAGGCCTCCCGGAGCACGCGCCGGCCCGGCGCGCCGAAGCGGGTGACGTGGACGCCGTCCACGAAGTCGAGGGAACGCTGGTAGTCGACGACCGCGCGCTGGGTGCGGGTGTCGAAGCCCGCGCCTTCCAGCGCGATGTCCGCGATCTGCAGGCCGGTGGAGGAGGCGCCGGGTGTCAGGGTGAGCCGGTAGCTGCGGTAGGCCGTGGTGTCGGTGATCCGGAAGGTCCGGGTCTCGCCGCGGCCGGCGAACGGCGCTCCCGGGTTCTGTGTATCGAGGGTCACCCAGGCTTCACCGTCCTTCGACGCCTCGAGCGCCCATCGCCCGGGGTCGTCCTGCGGACGGTCGAGGGCCGCTGTCAGGGAGTACGAGGCGACGACGACCGCGCGTGCCAGGTCGACCTGCCAGACGACCGCCGGCGCGGCCGCGTCGACCCGCCAGACGGTGGCCGGATCGCGGTCCACCGAGCACGAGAGGTCCGTGGCCGGGCGGCCGGTCCCCGCGCCGGATCCCTCGGCGTGCCCGCTCGGCGACGAGACGTACATCGCATCGCCTGCGAGGTCGACACCGCTCAGCCCGATCTCGCTCACCTGGAAGTGGCTGACACCTGCCTTGGGGACGAAGTCGAACCGGTAGAAGCGGTAGGCCCCGGCGTCGGCACAGGTGAACTGCTTCGTCTGCAAGCGGCTCTCGAAGGGTGTCGCCAGTGTGCGGCTGTCCAGCGTGGTCCAGTCGGCGCCGTCGGCGGAGCCGGAGAGCGTCCATTCCTGCGGGTCGCGCTGGGGTACGTCGTTGGCGCTCGTCAGGCGGTAGGACGGGACGGCGACGGGCTCGGGAAGCTCCACCTGCCACTGCACCCTCGAACCGGGTGCCTCGATGCACCACTTGGTGCCCGAGTCGCCGTCGTAGGTCCTGTCGACCCCTTCCGACGAGGAGGTCCGGTACGGTCCCCCCGGGGCCGTGACCTTGGGGGCGGGAGCGAAGGAGACGACGACGTCACCGAAGTTCCGGTACGAGCCGAAGCCGGTCATGCCGGTGTCGAAGGCGCTGTCCGGCTGACCCGCGAGGGCGTTGTCGTAGTTGTCGAGGCCGCCCCACAGACTCTGCTCGTTGAACTGGATGCGCTCCACATGAGGATCGGCGAAGAGCATGGCGCCGAGTCGGCCGTTGCCGATCGGGAGGGCCTGCGACTGCCAGTCCGTGGCGGGGGCGGTGTACCTCAGCGCCTTGCGCGACAGGACCGGCCACTGGACGGGGGGCGTCGCGTCGATGCCGGCGGCGGACGCCTGGGCGACCGCGGTACCGCCGGTCAGCTGAGTGACCAAGGGCGCGAGGGCGAGGGCACCGCTGAACTTGAGAAGGCTTCTGCGCTTGGGTTCGTTTTCATGGATCACGATGAGATCTCCCGGCCAATTCATCGGCTCTTTCGCGGAGAAAGTGGCAGCCGCGTCTACGTTCATCGAGGGCGCCGCCATCATTTCCATTGAATAGATCGGATGTCTAGGGGTGTGCAGCGGCGACTCATCGCACACGGACGGACGCGGAGCGTGACGCGTCGGGGGATGGGGCGAGCAGCCTTTGGCGGAAGCCGGCCATGCCCCCGAAGGGATCGGCGCTCTGGAGGGCCACGAGCGTCGTACCGCCACGGCCTCGGGGTGGTACGGCCGCGCCGGGCTGGGTCAGGCGCGTGCGGACCCGTCCACGCCGAGGGTCCCGCGCAGCCACTGCTCGACCTC
>NZ_BMRZ01000027.1 GCF_014648895.1 Streptomyces tanashiensis | reverse complement strand
GACATCCCCGCCGTCGACGTCCCCGCCCTGATCCTGCACGGCACCGCCGACCGCATCCTGCCCGCAGAGAACACCGCCCGCCCCTTCCACAAGGCGCTCCCCGCCGCCGACTACGTCGAGATCGAGGGCGCCCCGCACGGTCTGCTGTGGACCCACGCCGAGGAGGTCAACACCGCCCTCCTCACCTTCCTGGCGAAGTGACGCCCGACGCGCGCCGCATGCATGGCGGCGGCGCCGTGGCCCTTGATGTGACGGACATGATGCATCCCGGCACGGGGACGCCCGTCAGGTGAGCGGGTGGCCCACGCTCGTGAGAAAGGCCGCCGTCTCGCGAGTGAGATAGGGGTCCCGGACACGCCGCGACGTGAGCAGGGCGGCCCTCCAGGACCTGGACGCGTCCTCGGCACTCCCGGTGGCGCGCTGGGCGAGACCCAGGACGAGGAGGGCCGCCACATGGCCCTGGAGGTCGTTCGCCGACCTGGCGAGTGCCTCGGCGTTGAGCGCGGCCGAGAGCGCCTCGGCGTGGCGGTTCTGGCCGTGGCGGGCGTTGGCCACGGTGGTGAGGGCGCGGCTTGCTGCACCGGGACGGTTCGCGTAGGTGAGGAGAGTGAGGGCGCGCTCGGCGAACCGTACGGCCTTCTCATGGTTCTTGAGCAGCAGATGGGCGTGAGCGATCGCGGAGAGGGCCTCGCCGTGGCCTGCCTCGTCGCCGACCGCCATGGCGACATCGGCGACCTGACCCTGATAGCGGATGGCCCGCGTGTAGTCCCCCGATTGGAAGCATTCGCGTGCGAAGTCCGCGAGCAGACGAGCCTGAGCCGCCGGCTCGCCGATGCGTTCGTAGGCCCGGACGGCGATGTCGTAAGCGGCGGCGACGTGGGGCAGAGTTCGGTCCGTCCACGTCAGCTCGGCCACCCGGCCGCGGTACCGCGCCTCTTCGCCGCCGGTGAGTCGCTTCGCGGCGTAGCGGGCCAGCAGGTCGCAGACCTCGCGCCAGTCCTCCGCTTCCTCCGGCTCCAGGTCCTCGGGGATCAGCGCGAGTGCGCGCCGCGCCGCCTTCTGGGATTCGCCGGCGTAGGGATCGAAATCGCCGGCATGGGGCCGTGCCGGCGGCAGTCGGGTCAGGGCCTTGCGGGCCCAGGTCGCGGCCTCTTCCTGAGGGCTGCGGGGAGGTGCGGTGGCCGCACCCGCCCTGGAGCGGGTGGCTCGGGGGCCGTGCTCCTTGGGGATCCCGTCGAGTCCGCGAGCGGGTCGGGGGCCCGGCTCCTGGAAGGATTCGTCGAGTCCGCGGGCCTTCGCCACCCGTGAGATGTCCTCGCGCCGCATGTGCACGAACCGACGCTTGTCCTCTCCGAGGAGACGCTCGCTCTCCGCGACCGCGGCGCGGGCGTGTTCCAGCAGTTGGCGGCATTCGGCGATGCGTTCGACCTGGAGGGCGGCCATGATGATCATGTACTGGAAGCGCAGCAGATCCTCGGCCGCCGCCAGCGCCTCCTCCCTGCGCCCTGCGGATTCCAGGGCGAGCATCAGTTCGTGCAGCGCACGGGATCTGCCGGGATAGTCCTTCGCCTCTCTCGCGAAGACCACGGCCGACCGGGCGGCGGCCTCCCATTCGGCCGTCTGATGGCGGTGGGCGTGCACCGCGATCAAGGCCTCCTGGATACGCAGGGCTCCGTCACCGTCACCGAAGGTGGCGGCCATCGAGATCGCGGCCTGGAGGTTGGACTGCTCACGGTCGCACCAGGCCAGGGCGTCCTCCGCGGCGCGGAAAGCCGGTGACGCGGTTGCGGTGCCGGTGTTCAGGGTCGACAGGGCGGCGGCCGCCATCGCGATGTAGTGCTCGATGAGCCGGTTCGACGCCTCGCCCTGGGCGTCGCGCTCGCGACCGAGGAGTTCGATCGCATAGGCGCGCATGAGGTCGTGCTGCCGCCAGACGCCCGTTCCCGCCCGCTCGACGACGTGGGCGCGGGCCAGCTCGCGGATCAGCCGCGCGGCCTCGTCCTCGGCCCTGTCGATGAGCCGTGCGGCGGCGTCCGTGGCGATGTGGGGTCCGGGATTCAGGGGCATCAGCCTGAAGAGCAGGGCCTGGTCGGGCGTGAGGCGGCGGTACGAGAGTTCGAACGCCGCCCGCACCGCCCGCTCCCCGTCGTCCAGGACGTCGAGCCTGTGCTGCGCGCGGGCGAGCTCGTCCGCGAGTGCGCCCGGGGTCAGGTCCGGGTCCCGGGCGAGGAGCGCGGTGGCGATGTGCAGGGCCAGCGGCAGGTGGCCGCACAGGTGGCAGAGGCGTTCCGTGCCCTGGACGTCCAGTCGGGTGCGGCTGTCGTCGGGGGAGAGGAACACGAGCTGCTCCGCGACGAGAGCGCGGGCGCCGACTGGTGTCAGCGTGCCGAGTTCGAGGGTGCGGGAGCCTCGCGTGGCCAGGGTGTGCCGCGAGGTGATGAGGGTGCGGTGCACCCTGGAGCGCGGCATGAGGTCGGCGATCTGCGCGCTGCTGGAGGCGTTGTCGAGGACGAGCAGGACCGGGCGTCGCTCGGCGGCGCGTTCGGCGAGCAGCCGGTGGTACTGGGCCGCCTGCCCGGCGACCGAGGCGTCCAGGGGGCCCTGGTGGCCGAGGGCGTGGAGCATGGGGGCGAAGACGTGCTCGGGCATCACCTGGTCGGTGGGGTCGGGGGCGTATCCGTCGAGGTCGACGAAGACGGCGCCGCCCGCGTACCAGCCCCGTGCCACCGCCTCGGCGGCGCAGGACCGGGCGAGTGCGGTCTTGCCGATCCCGGCGAGCCCCGCGACGGACGAGGCGACGACCATGCCGGTGGCGCCGTGGGTCGGGTCGAGGACGGCGAGGACGTCCCGCGTCTCGGCACTCCGGCCCACGAAGACCTCCGCCGCCGCCTCGTCGGTGGGCAGTACGGGTTCGACGACGGCCAGTGGACCGGCGGGTCTGCCGTGGTGGTGCGTCTCCGACACGTACAGGTCGCGGGCGGCCTGCACGGCCCGTCCGCCGGGCGCGGAGACCTCAAGGCGTACGCGCGGGGGGTGGACGGTGGACATCGTGCCCGGAGCCGCCGAGTGAGAGGGGTCCTCCGCCCCCTCCGACACCTCCATGGACATGCGCGTCCTCAGCGCTCGGTGATGGTCATGTCGCGCGCGGCCTGGTAGACCCGGCCGCCGTCGGAGGCGTGGGCCTCCAGGTGCTGAGTGCCGACGATCTGACCTTCGGGCCGGGCGCTGTGCGTGGCGATGTCGTCGGCGAGGCGCGCCAGTTGGGCGGTGAGCTCGGCGGTGAGGGCCGGGTCCGTGAGGAGGAGGTCGCGCAACCGCAGCTGCCAGAGCTGCGCCAATGCCGCGTCGACGGCGACGTTCCGTCGCTGGTCGTCGACGATCGTGTGCAGCTGTGTCAGCTCCGTGCCGACTTCCTCGGCGCGCTCGGGATGCACGCGACGCCAGAGAGCGACGACGCCGTCCCGCGTCTGCTGCCAGGCGTCGGTGGCCATGGCGCCGACGAGTGCGGTGCCGGCGAGTCCTGCCACAGTGATCGGATCCATCGCGTCCCCCTCGCCGCCCGAACAGCTGTCCTGGCGACCAGAGTAGACGGCGTACCTGACGATCCGGAGGCTCTTTCCCCGTCCCGGTGGATGGGGACGACACTCAGCCCCGGCCGCTTCGCGTGGGAGAGGGGCGCGTCAGGGCTTCAGGAGGGCGGCCGCCTCGCGGGCGGCGTCGATCGCGCCGGCTCGGGCGGCCTGCCGGTCGTCGTCGCTGCGGGCGTAGGCGAGGGAGATCACCATGTTGCTGCGGCGGAAGACGACCTGAGCGGTGATGTTCTTGCCGGGGGTGGGCGGATGGAAGCGGAGGAACGCCTCGTCGCCGATGCCGAGCACCTCTTCCCGGGTGTCCGTCTCCCAGCCCAGCACGTCGTCGGTGCGCTGCTCCTTGATGTCCTTCCGCGCCAGTTCGACGGTGAGGCGGCTGGCGAAGAGATGGACGTTGGCCCGGTACTTCCCCTTCTCGCGGGGCGCGGACCAGGTGCAGGAGGCGACGTCCTCGCGGCCCCCGTACGACTCGGGCACGAGGCGGTGGATCGTCTCGGGAGTGACGAGCCCGCAGAACCTCGGATCCGCGCTGAACTCGCCGTCCTGCGCGTGGTCCCACCACCGCCATGCTCCGCATGCGGCGAGGGCTATGAGGGGCAGCGCGATCAGCACGATCACGGCGCGAGGTGAGGGCTTGGGGGGAGTGGTCACCGCGGCAGCATAGGGGCCCCGCCTCGGAGGGACGCCTGGATTTGCCGGCGACAGGCGCGGTGGCGGGGATCGATGGTGATCAGTCCATGCAGGCGCCCTGCGTGGCTTTCGGACGAAGCGGGACGGTGCCGTCGCTTGCGGCGCAAGTGGGACGTAAGCGAGACGTTAGGGGCGCGGAGCAGGATCGGGGTTGTTGTCTTTCGCGTACTACTGTCAGGAATTCCGGATACATGAAGAAGCTCCGAGCTGCCGTCGTCACGATCGCCGCGGTCGCGGGTCTGGCCATGGCCGTCCCGCCGACCGCCCAGGCCGCGAGCGGCTGCACGAGTGGCGGCAAGGCCTACATCTGCGAGTTCGGCGTCACCACCAAGAAGCTCCCGAACGGGACCAAGCAGGTCTTCCTCGTGGCCCCCGACCGCGCCGTATGGACCCGGTGGACCGACTCCGACGGCGACTGGAGCCACTGGCTGTCGATGGGCGGCGTGGCGATGAGCGCCGTAGTGATCACCGTTCCGCAGGCGTCTCTGCCCTGGCAGTTCGCCATCCACGTCATCGGCGGGGACGGCGTGGGGTGGTTCCGCGAGCGCGACGCCAACGGAAACTGGAGCGAGTGGGCCCGTAACAGGGACCCGCAGTAGCCGACCCCCGACAGCGCGCCCCCGCGCACGGCCGTCCTCACGGCCTGCGGGGGCGCGCTGCCGTCGTGGCGCGGCCCCGCCGCCACGGTGAGCGCGCCGGCCGTGCTTCGTTCAGCCGAGCGAGAGCGGGATCCGCACGCCGGCCCCGGACAGCGCGGCCCGTTCTGCGGAGCTCGGTTCGCGGCGGCCGGTTCCCACGAGCAGCGCGTCCGTGTCGGACAGTTCGGCCGGGAAGGGCGCGCCGGCGATCCGCTCAAGGAGTGCGCGCGCGGTGGACAGGCTCTCCGCGGGCGGTCGTGGCGCCCCTCGCAGGTGCGCCACGAGGTCCAGGTGGTGCAGGGTCCACTCCAGGACGTACGCGGAGAGGTAGTCGCCTGCCGTGAGCACCTCGCCTCGCGTGGCGACCGCGCGTCCGGGGTCGGCGAGCACGGCGGCGCGGCCGGCGGCGGAGCCGACGTCGTCGAGGTGGAACTTCAGGAGTCCCGGATCCTCGTACGCCGCGGCGAGCCGTACGGTCAGCGCGTCCAGCGGGTCCTCGCCGGTCGGCGGGGTGTCGGCCACCTCCCAGTAGCTCGCGGCGTCCCGTGTCGGGGGCGTGTCGGCGGGTGTCGCGAGGGTGATGAGGACGTCCTGGGCGTCGATGACGAGGTGGCACACCAGGTCGCGTACGAGCCAGCCGGTGCAGCCCGACGGCTGTGCGAAGTCGTCGTCGGCGAGACCGGCGACGGTCTCGCGCAGTGCGGTCCACGAGGTTGAGAAGTCGTCCACGTCCGCAAGCTACCAACAGGGACACCTGATCGCGGGCTGCCGGTCGCAGCCGAGGTCGTCCGGCGAGGGATGATGGGGGACGGAATGACGGAACGCGAGGTCAGGAGCTTGCATGGCGAAGCGGGTTCACCAACCCCGTGAGGACGCGGAGTTCGATTTCATCCTCCGGATGAGCGGAGTCCCGGTCCTCGCGTACTTCATCGGGACATGGCCCAAGGCGATCGAGCCCTGCCGGGCGATGGACCTCGTCGTGGGTGACGTCGCCGACGAGTACACCGGCCGCCTGACGGTCGTCCGCACGGACATCACACGTTGTCCGGCCGCGACCACGCGATACGGAGTCACCGGCGCTCCGTCCTACGTCCTGCTCAAGGAGAGTGAGGCGGTGGCGCACTCGGAGGGGCCGATGACCATCGCCGAGGTACGGGACCTTCTCGACGGCCACCTCTGAGCGGGCGGGCGCCGCGACACCGCCCGCCGCGGGCGCCCGACCGGGTTCCGGCCATCCGCCACTCACCGTCGCGCCTACGCCCGGGGCGTGCCGTCCCAGCGCCAGGTGGTGAGACGGGGGTGTCCCGGCAGTTCGGCGCGGCCGGTGGCCCACAGGAGGGTGGGCCAGGGATCCGTGGACGACGGTGCGTCCGGGAACAGCCGAGCCAGCACCCGAGAGCACAGACCGGCAGGCGGGGTCCATGCGAGGCCGAGCCCTGCGGCCAGGTCATATGTGTGCACCAGGGTCTCCACGATTCCCATGGCGGCGAAACCCTCGGGGTCCGAGACGCCGAAGCCGTGGTGGGCGCGGGTCTGCGGAGGCACCGTTCGCACCATGGCGACGAGCAGCGCGCCGCTCGCTTCCAGGACCTGCAGCAGGCCGACGGGCCCCGCCGTGCGGTCCGCGTGAATGGCGTTCGCCGGGCCGCCGGGACGGCGGCTCTCCCATACGAAGGGCACCTCGCCGTCCAAGGGCGGTGTTCGGGGGCCCAGTTGCGCGGCGTAGGCGAAGAGGTCGTCGCTGAGATGCTCGACGGTTTCCCAGCAGTCCCATTCCAGCGAACCGGCCTTGCCCTCCCATGCGGCTGGGGGCGCCTCGCGGAGGACTGCCACGGCGAGTTGGACGGCCGAGTCGAGGTCGTCGGCGGTGACGGGGGGCCGGGAAAGGGCACTATCGGTTGATGATCGGGACATGGACGGACCGTACCGCGATCGGAGAGGTCTGCCGCTTCCTTTTTGTTCGGTGGGCGTCCGGCCGGCGCGCCTCGTGTTCGAGGGTGTCGCCGCTCAGCCCCCGTCGACGAGGTGCTGGATGCCGGGGGCGTAGAGGTCCGCGAGGCGTTCGGCTGTGGTCTGGGCGGTGGCGCCGTCGGGGCGGTGGAGACTCAGGGTGGCGCCCAGGCCCAGGAGCTGGCCGGCGACGAGTTCCGCGCGCAGTCGGGCGTCGGGGCCGGTGAGGAGGCCGGCGAGGCGGTCGGTGACCTGTTCGCGGAAGCGGGCGCGCAGCAGCGTGCGCTCGTCCTCGATGCCGAGGGAGAAGACCACGCGCAGGAGCGGGTCGCCGCGGAGCCGGTCGCGGAGGTCGATCATGGTCAGGACGAGGTGGCGGCCGAGGTCGGGCAGCGGGGCGGTGAAGAGTTCGGTGGCGGCCGGCCGGAAGTCGACGACCGTGTTGAACAGGGCCTCCTTGGTGCCGAACCGTTTGACGATCAGGGACGGGCTCACCCCGGCCGCCGCGGCGATGCCCCGCATGGTGACCTCGGCGTACGGCTTGAGCGTGAACGCCCGCCGCGCGGCGCGGATGATGGCATCGCGTCCGGTCTCAGGGCCTTCCTCCCCTCCGTCCATGGGGGAGGCCCCGGCCTGCGGGCGGACGGTTCGACCCGCGTCGGCCGTGGCCGGGGAGGTGGATTCGTCGGCGGTGCTCATGCGTTCCCTCGGGCGGCGCTGGTGGGCGGTGACACCGTGACCGTACCGCCCGGCTGGTCACCGTCGCGCGGGGCGTCCCGCCCGGGCCGGTCGGACGGCAGGAGGAGGGTGGCGACGAGGGCGGCGAGGGCCGCTCCGGCGGCGACCAGGAAGATCAGCAGATAGGCGTGGAGCGTCGGTGCGGTTCGGCCGTCCGCCACGAAGGTCACACGGGCCAGTACGGCGGTGACCACGGCGCTGCAGCAGGCCTGGCCGACGGAGCGCATCAGGGTGTTGAGGCCGTTGGCCGAGCCGGTCTCGCTCACCGGCACGGCCCGCATCACGAGCGCGGGCAGCGCCGAGTAAGCGATGGCGGTGCCGCAGGCGACCACGGTGGCGCCGGCGACGATCAGCCAGAGGCTGTGGCTGGTGAAGAAGCGCACCACATAGCCCAGGGTCATGACGACCGCCGCGACGGCGAGCGCGGTGCGGGGCCCGTACGTGGCGGAGATCCGCGCCGAGAGGGGAGACAGGGCCACCATCGCGAGTCCGCCGGGCAGCAGGCAGAGTCCGCTGACGACGATCGAGGCGCCGAGGCCGTAGCCGGTACTCGTGGGCTCCTGCACGAGCTGGGCCGTGACCAGGGAGTTCGCGTAGAACGAGAAGCCGATGAGCAGGGCCGCGATGTTGGTCAGCAGTACGGCGGGCCGGGCGGACACCCTCAGGTCCATGATCGGGGACGGGGTACGCAGTTCGTACCAGCCCCAGACCACACCCACGGCGACCGAGGCGCCGAGCAGGCCGAGCGTCAGCGCGGAGGTCCAGCCCCAGCCGGAGCCCTGGGTGATCGCC
The DNA here is from genome assembly GCF_014648895.1 of Streptomyces tanashiensis. Classification (GTDB taxonomy): domain Bacteria; phylum Actinomycetota; class Actinomycetes; order Streptomycetales; family Streptomycetaceae; genus Streptomyces; species Streptomyces tanashiensis. The sequence continues at coordinate 29,654 of NZ_BMRZ01000027.1, read as the reverse complement.
AGGAGCACACCGACCAGCAGGACGGCGAGGCCCAGCGTGCCCGGCACGTCGAAGCGCCCCCGGGTGCGCACGGCCGACTCCGGTACGACCCACAGCACCAGCAGGAGGTCGAGCAGGCCGAGTGCGGCGGACGCCCAGAACATGGTGTGCCAGTCGAAGTTCTCCGTCACGACGGCGGCCAGCGGCAGTCCGATGGCCGCGCCGATGCCGAGGGTGGAGCTCATCAGCGCGATGGACGGCAGGACGCGCTCGGCGGGGAGCTCGTCGCGGATGATGCTGATGCCGAGCGGGATCACCGCGAGAGCCGCGCCCTGGAGGGCCCGGCCGGTGATCAGTACGCCGATGTCGGAGCTGACCGCGCAGAGCACGGAACCGAGGGTGAGCACCCCGAGCGACGCGAGGAGGACCCGCCGCTTGCCGTACATGTCGCCGACCCGGCCGAGCACCGGGGTGAACACCGCGCCGGTGAGGAGGGTGACGGTCACCAGCCAGCCCGCGGCGCCCGCGCTCGCCCCGGTCAGCTCGGGTATGTGCGGCAGCAGCGGCACGACGAGGGTCTGCATGACGGCGACGACCATGCCGCAGAAGGCGAGGACGGGGACGACGAGCCGGGAGCGGGCGTGCCCGGATGTCGTGCCGGGCGCGGATGCGGGGGCGGCGGAGGTCATCGTGCTCCAGAGGTGGTGCGAGAACCGGGAACGGCAGGGGTGTACAAGTGTGCACCCCAGGGTAAACAAGTGTGCACCCCCTGTCGACGCCGGGTGTGCCGCGCCCAGCGCCTGCTCCTCGAAACGGTGGCGCACATCCCGGAACGGGCCCCGCTGTCCGGGACCGTCGGCCTCCCCGCCGTGCCGGGTCCCGAGGGACGGGTGATGCTGGGGGCATGGGTGGCGCGTTCCTGCGACGGCCCTCGCCCGCCTACCGGGCGGCCGGGCGGCGGGCGCTGCGCGTCACGATCGCCGCCGCGGCCGGGTTCTACGTCCTTCTCTACGGCTTCGACTCGGCGGTCGGCGCGACATACGCCCTGTTCGGCGCGATCGCCATGGCCGGGCTGTCCCACCTCCCCGGCTCCGGACGACAGCGGGCCAGGCTGCTGCTCGACGTCGTGCCGGTGTGCTGGGTGTTGATCACGCTCGGCACGTACCTGTCGGTGCGGACGTGGAGCGCCGTCGTCGGCATGCTGGTCGTCGGATTCGCGTTGGCCTTCATGGCCGTGGGAGGACCACGCTTCGCGGGCGCGGCCACGGGCCTGCAGCTGATGTACATCCTGCCGTCCTTCCCGCCCTACGACCCCGGCTCGCTCGGCGAACGGCTGGCGGGGGCCACCTTCGGACTCGTCCTGCTGATCATCGGGGAGCTGACGCTGTTCCCCGAGCCCCCCGCCCTGCCCTACAGCGAACGGGCCGCCCGGGCCGCCGACGGCGCGGCGCGCTGCGCGGACCGGCTGCGATCCGCACCGTACGCGCTGCCGGAGGCCATGCGGCGCACCGCCCGCGTCTTGAGCACGGAGCTTCGGTCCTCCCGCGTTCCGGAGGCGGAACGGCCGGCCGGAGCAGGTGTGCGGCCCCGCGCCCTGGCTCATACGGGCCTGGCGACGCGCACCCTGCTCGGTCGGCTGGCGGCATTGCCGCCGCCTCCCACGGGTGCCGGTCCGCCCGGGGAAGCCGGGACCGAGGCGGGCGCGGCAGCGGGAGACATGGGCCGGGACGGCCGTGCCAGGGTGTCCGAGGTGCCGGAGACAGGGGGAGGACCGGACCCGCTGCGGGCGGTCGCGGACGTGGCGACGGCGACCGCCGTCCTGCTGCGGGACGCAACCGCCGACGGCCGGGCACACGCCCGGCTGCGGCGGGTCCGTGAGGCACTGGCAGCGGCCGAGGACACCTCTCCCGCCGCGCAGCGCCGGAATGCGGCGCTTCTGGAGGTGGCGGACGCGGCGCTCGCGATGTCCACCGCGGCCGACATCGCCGTACGGGGCCGAGCCGCCGACCCACCGGCGCCCGGCCGGTTCTGGTACGCGCGGATGCGGGCACCGGGGCTGTGGTGGCGGCGCCTGTCGGGCCACGTCGGCGGGCGGTCGGTGTTCTTCCAGAACGCCGTACGGATCAGCCTCGCCCTGGCGGCGGCCCGGTTGATCGCGGGCATCGACACGCTCCCGCACGGCTTCTGGGTGCTGCTGGCCACCCTGACCCTGACGCGCACGACGGTACGGGAGACCCGGAGGACGGAGCGGATCGCGCTGACCGGCACTCTCGTCGGCGCGCTGGTCGCGGCGGCAGTGCTGGCCCTGGTCGGAACCGACATCGAGGTGTACGCGGTGGCACTGCCGCCGCTGATGCTCGTCACCTTCACGCTCGGGCCGGTGAAGGGCGTCGGGTGGGCACAGGCGCTGTTCACGGTGGTGGTCGCCCTGGTCTTCGCCCAGCTGGCGCCGGCCACCTGGCAGCTCGCCGAGTTCCGGCTGCTCGACGTGCTGACGGGCAGCGCGATCGGCGCGGTGTTCGGGCTGATGGCCTGGCCGCGCGGCGCCCACGACGAGTTGCGGCGATCGGTCGCGGTGCTGCTGCGGATCGCCGCGGAGATCGTCGTGGCGACGACGGCGCAGATCGCGGCGGGCGGGCGGCGCGTACCGGTGGTCACCGCGCCGGGCCACCGGTCGCTGCAGCACGCCCTGGTCATGGCGGAGTCGGCGTACGCGCAGTACCAGAGCGAACCCAAGGGGCAGGTGCCGCCGCCGGTCGGCCAGGACTGGCAGGCCGCGCTGATCGCCGGGCACCATACGCTCTGGGGCGCCGACCGGCTTCTCGTACCTCCCGAGCCGGTCGTGGTCCCGCCGCTGGGGAGGGAACCGGCGGAGTCCCTCATCCGCGCGGGCGACCGGGTCGCGGCGGGCATGCTGCTGACCTCCGCCCGCATGGATCCCAGCGGGGACACGGGGGAGACGCCGGTACCGCTCCCCCTCCCGACGGACTCCGCCACCTTCGCCGACGACCCGCCCGGCGCCACGCGCGCGTACTACGCGACCGTGTCCTGGCTGGCCTCTCTGACGACGGACCTGGTGCGGCTCGCCGGCGACACCGATGCCGACACCAGCCCCGACACCGATGCCGACCACAGCGCCGCCGGTGTCGACGCCGACCACGCCGACCACGCCGACCGCACCCACACCGGCGCCGACACCGGCGACACCGACGGCGGTGCCGACACCCACGCGTACGGCGACACGCACTGAAGCCGGCGATCGCGGACTTGCCCCCTGTCGGACGCCGGGCTTCGTGCCCCTACGCCAGCCACCCCCGCTGCGCCACCTGCCACACCAGCTGGGTCCTGGTCAGGGCCCCGGCGCGCTGCATCAGGGCCTGGATGCGGCGCTGCACCGTGCGCTGACTCACCCACAGCTGGGAGGCGATGGCCTTGTCCGCGACCCCGGCGACGATCAGGGAGAGCAGATAGCGCTCGTCGTCGGCGAGATGCACCGCCGGGCGCGGGCTGCCGTCGAAGTCGGCCAGTTCGCCGGAGTCGGTCACGTGCAGCGGGGTCGCCGCCGCCCACTGGCTCTCGAACAGGGCGATCAGCGCGTCGAGCAGACTGCTGCTGTGGACCACGGCGGCCGTCGGCTCGCCCGCCCGGTCGGCCGGACCCGCCGCCCGCTCGGCACCGTCGAGGCCCTCCCGACTCTCGTACACCAGAGGGCAGATGGCCATCGAGCTGTCCGCGATCACCAGTCGCACCGGCAGCGTTCCGACGGCCCGAGCCTGCTCGCCCGCACGGATGCTCCGGGCAACGTTGTCAACCATGCCGGGTCCTTCGAGGAGTTCGCGCTCGTAGATCGTCTTGTACCGCACGCCCCGGGCGAGCAGCTCCCACTCCTCGTCGTTCTCCGCCGCCGCCAGAGCGACCGGATGAGCCTTGCAGAGCCAGCGCATCTCGTCGGCCCCGTACGCCATCTGCCGCAGCCGCTGCCGGATCACGTTCGCCCCGGTGATCACCTCGACGAGCTGCCCGGCGTCGTGCCGCCGACCGCCGGCCCGGTACTCCTCGGCGAGCTGCTCCACGCCCCGCCGTGCCCATTCGAGCGCTTCGTGCCCGCGGAGCAGCAGCGGGCGCAGCGCGGCGTCGGGCGCCATCGGTACGTACCGTTCGGGACCGCCCTCCGGTCGTACGGCGGCCCGCCCGACAAGGCCCTTGTCATGGAGCGATGACAGCAGCCAGTGGACGCGTGCGACGTCGAACCCCAACTGCCCGGCGATTCCCACGGCGTCGGCTTCCCGTGCCCCGACGAGGAAGCGGTACACCCGTTCCTCCGCGGCGCCGACCCCTGCCGCCGCCAGCATGTGCCCTTCTCCCACTAGGCCTTACCCCCACCCTGGTTGGACGTGACCACCCCCCGCTCCCGAAGTGATCAAACCACAACAGGACCGTCGGAAACGAGGGTTCGCATTACCACAGGGGATTCGTCGCAGCCCCTGGGTGTGCGCAAGGTGGCGGTGAGTGGACATGTCGCTTCTTCGTCAGTCGCGGGCTGTAGCGAAGGTGATCGTTCCTGTTGACTCTTGGTTCCGCCGGACACGGATCCCCCTCCGCCGGCGGAAGGAGTGCCCTCAGCATGCGCAGCAGACGGAGAACCGCACTGCTCGGCTTCGCCCTGGCAGCCACCATGACCGCCGGCGGCCTGGCGTACGGCGCGACCCCCCTCCCGGCGACCGGGGAGGACGCGGTGACCGCCGCACCCCGGGACGCTGTCCGCACCGCGACGGTCACCCTGGTGACCGGCGACAAGGTGACGGTGGCAACGAGGGACGGCAAGACCCTCGCCGTCAACGTCACGCCGTACCGGGGCAGCGCCTCCGGACTGCGGACGTACACCGTCGGCACCGACGTGTACGTGATCCCCCGGGACGTCGAGGCACTGATCCACAACGGCCGGGTCGACAAGCGCCTGTTCAACGTCACCCAGCTCGTCGCCCAGGGCTTCGACGACGCCCACCGCGCGTCGACTCCGCTGATCGTGCGCTACGACTCCGCCGGCACCGCGACCCCCGGTGGAGCCCGTCTCAGCCGCAGGCTCCCCGGCGTGCGCGGCGCCGCGGTCACCGCCGACAAGGCCAAGGGCGACACCTTCTGGGAGGCCGTCGACGACGACAGCGCCCGCGCCGGAACCCCCGAGGCCCGCCTGTCGGACGGCGTCCAGCGACTCTGGCTGGACGGCAAGGTCGACGCACTCCTGGAGAAGAGCGTCCCGCAGATCGGCGCACCCGAGGCGTGGGCCGCCGGATACGACGGCACCGGCGTCAAGGTCGCCGTCCTCGACACCGGCGTCGACGCCACCCACCCCGACCTCGCCGACCGCATCGCCGAGAGCCGCAGCTTCGTCCCCGGCGAGACCGCGCGCGACGGCCACGGACACGGCACCCACGTCGCCTCCACGATCGCCGGCAGCGGAGCCGGTTCCGGCGGCACGTACCGGGGCGTGGCCCCCGGTGCCAAGCTGCTCGTGGGCAAGGTCCTCGACGACGGCGGCTCCGGCTCGGAGTCCGGCATCATCGAAGGCATGGACTGGGCCGCGCACTCCGGCGCGAAGGTCGTCTCCATGAGCCTGGGCGGCCAGGAGGGCGCCGACGGCACCGACCCCATGTCGCTCGCGGTCAACGAACTCACCGCCAAGACCGGCGTCCTGTTCACCATCGCCGCGGGCAACAGCGGCCCCGGCGACAAGACGGTCGGCTCGCCCGGTGCCGCTGCCGCAGCCCTGACGGTCGGCGCCGTGGACTCCGCCGACGCCGTCGCGAGCTTCTCCAGCCGGGGCCCGCGCGGCGACGGCGCCCTCAAGCCGGAGATCACCGCACCGGGCGTCCGGATCGTCGCGGCCCGCGCGGCGGGCACGACGATGGGCACGCCCGTCGGCGACCTCTACACCACCGCGAGCGGCACCTCCATGGCGACGCCGCACGTGGCGGGCGCGGCCGCGATCCTCGCCCAGCGCCACCCCGACTGGTCGCCCGCCCGGCTGAAGAGCCTGCTCGTCAGCACCGCGAAGACCACCGCCGACACCTCGGTGTACGCCCAGGGCGCGGGCCGTGTCGATGTGGCCCGCGCGGTCCGCCAGTCGGTGTCCGCCGACGGCACCGTCGACTTCGGCCTGCGCGGCTGGGACGACTCGGGCGCGGTCGAGAAGAAGATCGCGTACGTCAACGACGGCGACACCCCGGTCACGCTGGCGCTCTCGCTGGAGAACGCCGGTGAGACGCTGCCGGCCGGCACGCTCGCCCTGGGCGCCGACTCGGTGACCGTCCCCGCGCACGGCACCGCCGAGGTCGCCGTCACCCTCGACAGCGGCAGCGTCACCACCGGCTCGCACGGCGCTCACGTCACCGCGCGTGCCACCGACGGGACGACGGCGGTGACCGCGATCGGCTTCGGCCGGGACGTCCAGCGCTACGACGTCACGCTGAAGGTCCTCGACCGCGACGGCAAGCCGACCGGCGGCATCGCCGCGGTCACCGACACCACCCTGGACCAAGGGGTGATCCCGGAGACGTACCCGGTCGGCGAGGACGGGACCGTCGTGCTGCGGGTGCCGCGCGGCGAGCACTCCTTCATCGCGGAGATCTTCCACTACAGCCCCGACTGGAGCATGCTCCACGAGTACACCTACGCGGCCCGGCCCGGCACACTCATCGACTCGGACCGCACCTTCACCTTCGACGCCTCCAAGGCGGGCCGGGTCACCATGACCACGCCCCGCCCGTCGGAGACGAACCGCCTCCGCGTCGGCATCGCCTCCAGCCCGACCTCGAAGGTCCTCGTCCACAACCGCGAGGTCTGGCTGGGCGGCGAGACGGCCGTCTACTCCGTCCCGTCGGCCACCGCCGACCCCACCCTCTTCGAGTCGCGCGTCGGCTGGTCGCTCAGCGCACCGGCGCTCGCGGCCCGGCTCGCCGGACACGGCGGCCGTGCCCTGGACGTCTCCTACTTCCAGGGCTGGACGGGCTCCGCCCGCTTCGACGGCAGCCGCACCCTCCGGGTCGCCAAGCCCGGAGAGGACGTCCGGGGCAAGCTCGCACTGGTGAAGCGGGACCCCGGGACCACCACGTACGCGCAGGTCGACGCGGCGGCCGACGCCGGAGCTCTCGCCGTGCTCGTCTACAACGACACCCCCGGCGGCTGGCTGGCGGGCAACTGGAGCCCGAAGGAGACCCGCATCCCCGCGATGACGGTCTCCGGCGCCGAGGGCGAGCGCCTGCTGGCCCAGTCGGGCGCCCGGATCACCTTCACCGGAACGGCGGTCAGCCCGTACTCCTACGAACTGCTCAAGTACCGCGCCGGCAGCATCCCCGCCGACCAGCACTACCGCGTCAGGACCGGTGAACTGGCCTCGGTCGACAGCCGGTTCCACGGCACCACCGCCGGAGCCGAGGCCGGATACAGCCGCCTGATGCACTCGCCGATGCAGACGGTGGCGAACTTCTCCTTCGGGCGGGTGACGCTCCAGCGCACCCTGACCGAGTACGTCACCACGGGACTGCGGACGTACGAGGCCATGAAGATCGGCCCCGTGTGGTCGGCGGGCGGCGCCTGGCAGGTGACGGCCGCCACGAAGTTCACCCCCGGACAGCAGGTACGCCGCGACTGGAACAAGGCCGTGGTCCGCACCGCACTGCCGAGCGACCTGGACTACGCGGCCGCCCGCGTCGGCGGGGTGGGGGCCGTCGCCGCCGCGGGGCTGCTCGACAGCGGCTCCGGGCAGTGGGCCGTCATGCGCAACGGCACCGACAAGGAACTGACCACGGTCTACCGGGACGGCGTGCCGCTCGGCACCGCGCCCGCCACCAACGTCGCCTTCCCGATGGTCCCGGAGCGCGCCGAGTACCGGGTGGTCACCGACGTCCAGCGGGACGAGGCCGGCTGGAACACCTCGACGAAGGTGCGCACCGACTGGCGCTTCCACTCCGCGCAGGGCGAGGGCCGGACGCTGCTGCCGGTCCTGTCGGTCGACTACCGCCTCGGTACCGACCTGGCCAACAGCGCCCGGACCGGGTCCCGCACGACCGTCGGCCTCGACGCACGGCACCCGAAGGGCCTCGCCGGCCCGGCGATCACCAAGGTCGAGCTGTGGGCCTCGTACGACGACGGTGCCTCCTGGCGGAAGGTCCGCCTGGACGGCCGTCTGAACGGCACCATCGACAACCCGGCGGCCGCGGGCTTCGTCTCGCTGAGGGTCACCGCCACCGACGCCGACGGCAACTCCGTCGACCAGACCGTGACGCGGGCCTACCAGGTCCGCCGCTGACGGACCGCAGCCGAACGGCCGGGGCACCCGCGTGCGGGTGCCCCGGCCTCGCGCACGGTCCGGACGAAAGACGACGGGCAGCGGACCGAGACGCAGGAGGACCGGGCGGAACACCACCCGCCGGCTCGCCTCACCTCCCTTACTCCTGAGGTAATCGACGGCCCTGCCCCGATCCCGCAGGATCGAGCACACCGGCGGGGTCCCGCCGGGATCCGACCGCAGCAAGGGGAAGCGCCATGCCCGCCAAGTCCACCGCCACCGCCACCGCAGAGAGTTCTCAGGGCGAGGCCACCCGGGCCGTCGTGCGGGAGTTCCTGGCCGCCCGACTGGCCGGGGACACCGAACGGCTCGTCGCGCTCTTCGCCGACGAAGTGGACTGGCTGCTCGCCGAGAACCCGGCCGTCCCGTGGATCCGCCCGCGCACCACCGCGGCGGAATGCGCCGCCCAGTTCACGGAGTTGATGAAGGGCACCGTGCCCCAGGACGCACGGGCCAGTGTCGACACCTTCCTCGTCGACGGCGCCGACGCCGTGCTGATGGGGCACTTGTCGGGGACCGTACGGGCGACGGGAAAGTCCTTCGAGGGCCCGTTCGCCCTGCGTCTCACCGTCGAGGACGGCCGGATCACCCGACACCACCTCTACGAGAACAGCCTGTCGATCGCCGAAGCCTGCGCCCCGTGAGGGAGGCGCCCTACTCCTTCGGATCCGGGGCGGTGTTGGGATCGGCGAGGAACTGCCAGATGCTGATCATGGCGACGATCTGGGCGACGAGATACGCGAACTGCAGTGAGTAGTAACGCATCTGATAGACCGACAGAAGCAAACCCATCCTGCTCTGCCAGTACCGTCGCTCCGTGCGGAACGTGTCGAAGTCCATCGCGATGCCGGTGACCGTCAGGACGAAGAGCATCGCCGACACCGCGATCGCCAGGCCCGCGGTGCTCTCGTCCGTGAAGTGCATGACCAGGCCGTCGACCGCCGCCGGCAGTGCGAACGCGAAGGTCACCGGCAGAGCCTTCGCCGCCCCTCGCTGCCCGGGGAGCCGGCGCCACAGCGCACCGAGGACGAACGCGGCTCCGGTCCAGGTCGCCGTCCAGCCGGCGAACGACAGCAGGAGACCGGGGACACCGAAGTGGTCGGAGAGGCTCGACGCCCAGCCCTCGCCACGGATCTGCCAGACCCAGATCATGAGGAAGGACGCCGGCACCGCCGGAATCAGGGACAGACGGGCGCAGCGACTGCCGTTGGCCCACCAGGTGTCCCTCGGTCCCAGCGCCAGGGCCGCGTCCACCACGGAGATCTTCGCGGGGAGCCGCTCCGTGCCTCCCGACAGGGGCGGGCTCGCGGGCCAGTCGTGCAGGTCGCTGAGGTGTCGTTCGAGGTCGCTGCGTTTCGGGGGCGTGTCGCCGAACAGCCCTTGATCGAGGCGGCGCAGTTCCGCGTGGATCTCGCGGTAGGAGCGGGACTTCTGGAGGAGCGTCGCCCGGCCGGCCGCGTCCGCGACCGCCGCCAGGGGCCGCCCCGAGCCTTCGAGGGGCTGCGCGAGGGCGGACCGCCCGGTGAACGGCGCGACGAACCCGTACAGGGCCAGCATGCCGAGTAGCTGCCACAGCACCGAGATCGTGCTGAAGCCGGCGACGTACCCGCCGGGGAGGATGACCGCCACTCCGAAGAAGGTGACGAAGAGCAGCCGGTCGGCCGGTTCTTCGAGCGGGGAGACGGCGGTCGCCGAGCGCCACGCGCGCAGGACCGCGAGCAGCGCGACCGCCGTCAGGAGCCACAGGTACGAGGAGAGCCAGTCCTGCGCCCGCGGCACGGAATGCAGAGCCTCCCAGACGAAGTCGTTCCAGTGGTCGCGGCCGTAGTCGGGGACGGTGCGGTCGCTGAGCCAGGAAGCCCGTCGCCAGGCGCGTTCCTCGGTGAGGGCGAAGAAGACCGAGACCAGGATCGTCCAGGCCAGGACGGCCGGACCGGCGACGCGAAGTCTCAGGACACGGTGACTGCCGGGGAAGCGGCGGCTCGCGGGCAGCAGACCTCCGTCCGTGGCCAGGCGCCAGGCGGCGGCCGCGAACGTGAGCGAGCACAGGGCGAAGAGGCAGACGGACGCGGTCGTCTCGGCCGCCAGCGCGAGACCGGACGCCCCGAGGAGTGCCTCGCTGCGCAGATCGAACGAGCCGGGCACCAGCGTCACCAGCACAGGTGCCACCGTGAGGCAGGCGAGTGCCGCCCAGACACGACGAGTCGGTCGCGCCACGGTGAGCAGCACGGCCACGAACGCGAGGGCGAGGCCGTAGTTGCGGAGGGCCAGGTCGTCCTGCCACAAGATGCCGCCCCGCCGCTCCCCGTACTGCTGGAGGACCGCTCCACCGTCGATCAGCAGGCCGAGGACCGTGGACGCCACGCCCCACTGAGCGAGATTCCGCAGTGTGCGGTCCTGCCGGGCCGTGGGAGGCCCCCACCGCCTGCGGTAGAGGGCCACCCCGGAGAGGAGCAGCGCACTGGTCACGGCGCTGGAGATCACGTAGCCGCTGCGGTCGATCAGCAGACCTGCCAGGCGGTTGCTCTGGGAGCCCCAGGAGCGCTGCCAGGAAGGCTTCAGCCGGACGGACACCGCGGGAACCGGCTCGGGCGGGGGAGCCTGCACTCCCGCCTTCGGCTTCCCTTTCCCGGCAGGAGGTGCCTTGCCCGATGACGACGGATGCCACAGCAGCGCCGTGGTGCCCGCACCCCCGTCGGGCGTCGGCGACGCGGTCTCGGCGCCCGGGGCACCGGGGTCCACCTTGATCTCGGTCCACCGTGCGCGGGCGAGGGAGGGAGGCGGGGAGAGGCTGATCGTCCACCGGTCGCCGTCCGCCCGCACGCTCCAGAGACCGGCCTGGACGGTGTCGTACACGTTGACCCAGGTGTGGGCCCGGTCGACGACCGTGACGCCGCCGTCCTTCTCGGCCGTGACCAGGGGCGGGGCGTCGCGCCATTCGGACCAGCGCCGGTGCTGGCCGCCCTGCGGGCGGGTGAGACAGGACATCGCCCGGATGTACTCGGGGCTCTCCTCACTCAGCAGCAGGTCCCTGGCGAAGGCCCAGGCGGCGGGCACGTCGACGCGCAGCTCGGACCGTACCGTCGTGGACGTGCGCTTCCCGTGTTCCAGCAGCACCCCGGTGCTGACGCGCGCCGTCACCAGTCCCGTGGACCTGCACTCGTCCACCGGGTCGGCCGCCGCGGGAGGTGTGGCGGCGAGCACCAGCATGAGGAGCAGCGCCAGGACGGCCGTCGACCGCCCCGGAAGACACCCGCCCACCCCTCCCGTCACGACGCGTACGGCACGGTTGCGACCGTTCAACAGAGTTCCCCCCTCGGAAATCCGCGAACGCCATGATGACGCAGAGGTATGCGACGAGGCACCCCTGCCCACCGATCGAACTGCTGGTCGACAGAGGGTGGTCGGCGGGCGGGTCGCCCGGCGGGGCGCAGATCCGGGCGGTACGCGAGGCGGGGAAGGGGTCGGGCAGCAGAAGGCCCGTCTCAGACCGCGACGGAGAGCAGGTCCACCACGAAGACGAGCGTGGAACCCGCCGGGATCAACGGCGAGGGCGACTGCTTGCCGTAGCCGAGACGCGGGGGAACGATGATCTCGCGCCGACCGCCGACCTTCATCCCTCGGATGCCCCGGTCCCAGCCCTTGATGACCCTCCCACCGCCCACGGCGAACTTGAACGGCAGGCCCCGGTCCCAGGAGGCGTCGAACTCCTTGCCGGACTCGAAGGTGACGCCGACGTAGTGAACCTGGACGACCCTGCCGGGCTTCGCCTCGAGCCCGTCCCCGACGATCAGGTCGCGGATGGTCAGCTCGGTGGGGGCGTCCCCCTGCGGAAGGTCGATCTCGGGCTTCGTCGGTTCACTCATCGCGGCCTCGTCACACTCCTCCGGAGGCCCTCGTACGGACCTGCCGGGCGCATGGTCCCTCCATGCGGTGGTGATCACGCTACCGACAACGCAGGGAGTGACCACGCGCAGCAGCACCGGGCCCACGACATCCTCGGTGTCGCCCTGGTGAGACCCGACCCGACCGGGGCTGGCCGTCGGGCTCCGGGCACGTCGTGGACAGGCCCGAGGACCGGGACGTCGCCCTCCGCGAGGAAGGCGACGTCCCGGTACCGGTCGTCACGCCCCGGCGCTCCCCGAGACCCGCTCGACCGGGACCCACAGCTGGGAGTCCGTCTCCGCACCGATCTCCACCGGCTGCGTGCGCAGCAGCTCCGGACCCGGCCGGCTCGCGTACGGATTCGACGGGAACCACTGCGTGAACACGTCCCGCCACAGTTCCTGGAGGGCGATCGGATAGGGCCCGTGGTTGTCGAAGACCGCCCAGGTCCCGGCCGGCACGTCGAGAGCGTCGAGCTCCTCCGCGGCCGCCTCGGGGCCGGCGACCACACCGATCCAGTAGTCCACCTCGGCGCCCTCCTCCCGGCTGTCGGTCAGGTGCACCACCGCCGACAGGACCCCCTCCGGCTCCCCGTCGGCCAGCTCCTTCATCCGTACGATCGCCTGCGCGTCCAGGCTCTCCACGTGCGCCGCGGCCGCAGCGTTGACCCCCTCGTGCACGAGCGGGACCCGCGCCTTCCTGCCGACGACCCGGAACGCTTCCTTCTCGACGATCCGATACCGCATGGTCGTACTCCCTTCGACGACGACACGGAAGGACATGCGCGGCTGCGCCGTGAGCGTCGCACCCGTGCGCCGGGCCTCGCCCGGCCCGATGCCGTGCACCGAACGGAACGCCCGGGCGAACGCCTCGCCCGAGCCGTACCCGTACCGCACAGCCACATCGAGCAGCGTCCGCTCCCCGCCCAGCACCTCGGCCCCGGCGAGCGTCATGCGCCGGCGCCGCACGTACACGGAGAGCGGCATCCCGGCGAGCGCCGAGAACAGGCGCCGGAAGTGGTACTCCGACGTCATCGCGATCCGGGCGACGTCGGCGACGTCGACCTCCCGGCCCGCCGCGGCCTCGAGGCAGCGCTCGATGTGGTCGAGAGCCTGGTTGAGCTGCTCCAGCACGGGTGCGTGTCCTTCCTTCTGATGTCTTCACCGTAGGAATCACCACCCTCCCAGGACCCGATGATCCGTGCCCGAAACGATCGGGTGCCCATCGCGAGGGGGGCGCGCCGACAGCGGAGAAAGCCCCAGTTGACCGGGACCGTGACCTGTCATGATGGCGCGATGACACAGACAGGTCCCGATCGCGAGCTCGCTGCAGCCATGGAGGACGCGGACTCGCCGTTGTGGTCGGTGAGAGCCGATGCGGGCCGGCGGCTTGCATCAGCACGGGAACCCGTCGGGGTGGCGGACGTTCTCCACCGGCTGTTGCTGGACGCGCACGACACGGGCGTGACACAAGAGACGGCCGAGGCATTGTTGGCGCGCGAGGACACCTGGGGACTGCGTACCGTCCTGGCGGCCCTCTCCCGCGCGGTGGACACGTGGACCTTGGACCAGCTCAGCTCAGCCGTGGACTGCGACCCCAGCTGGATGACGGAGGAAGGCGAACGCCGACTCGTCCGGCAGCTGCAGGAGCTGAAGGCCGACGACGATGCCGGTGTCCGTGATGAGGCCGAGAGGCTTCTGAAGCCCATCCTGCGGCACAGGCAGAGCTGTGATGGTTGACCTTCACGCCATCGCGGACAGACCCTGAGCCGCTGATTCATCAAGGACCCTCGGCCTTCACGCTCCCCGCTCCGGCGTACGGCCGGGCCGACTTCGGCCTCCTGCGGAAGCGAGTCCCGCTGGTCTCCAGACCGACCGGTCACGAGCTCCGCTGGAGGCGCTCCGGCCGGAAGCGCGAACACGTCCACACCCTGGAACAACACTCGGTCCCCTCCGGGGCGACGGCCTTCCCAGCTCGATGGCCAGAGCCGTAGTAGACCGAGGTGAACTGACCGACACACCGGACAACCTCGCGGTCGCGGACAGAGCCACCCAGATCGAGGACCCGGAGCTCAGTCGGTTGGCGTCCGCCAGCGGATCAGTCGTGCGGCGATGCACCGGCGGCCGAGCGACGTCCACCCGCAGAGGCGACCAGGGTGTCCGCCACGAGGGCGGCGTCTGCCTCCGCGACATCTGCCGGATACTCGGGCAGCAGATCGTCCCAGACGGGCAGCCACGAGCCGTACAGCTGGGACTGTCCCTCGGGCCGGGCGAAGAACCAGATGTGCAGGTGCGCGCCTCCGTCACCGATGCGGTAGACGTGGGCACGCGAAATGTGCGGGAGGGCCTGCACATGGCGGACGATGTGAGTGGACAGGACCCCCAGTTCGGCCGCCAGCTCATCCGGCAGATCAGCCATGTCGTAGTGCTCGATCGGATGCAGCATGAGCACCAGCGGCACGCCGACCCCCGCGATCCACGTGAGTCGCCACCTGTCGTTGAACCAGATCCCCTCGCCTCGGTCACGGCACGCCTCGCAGTTCGACGGGTCCTCGCCGTGTCGCGGAGGCTCGGGCAGAACCGGAGGGCGCAGGGGCGAGACGCGCAATCCGTCCGATTCGAACGGGCTGATGTCCCACCCTGTCATGCGCGCGAGCGGGAGTCGACGCTCTTCATCCGTAGCGGCGAGCGCGTGGTCATAGAACTCGTCAGGTCGCAAAGCCATGGTGCGAAGACTAGTTCGACGTCGGTACGACATGAGGACCGGGGTGATCGGACTCCTCCCTGGCGGGCCGCCGGACCGTGACCTCCCTGTGGGTGACGTTCAGACACACGGGATCGCGGCCAGAGCCCTTGAAGACGAACGCCCCAGCCCTTCAGCTCACTTGCTCGGCCTCTGAATCGACGAGCGGCTTGAGTCCGCGTGTAGGTTTCGGCCATGACTGATGACTGGCGAACGGACCGGATCGGCACTGCTCTGAAGGGCGAGAACCCGACGGTGTTGCGGCGGCTGACGTCGGGGTTCGCGGTGATCGGGGACGTCCAGTTCCTGCCCGGATACTCGGTCCTTCTCGTGGATGAACCGGACGTGCAGCGGCTGTCGGACCTGCCGAAGACGAAGCGGCTGGCGTTCCTGTCCGACATGGACCAGCTCGGTGAAGCGGTCGAGCGCGCATGTCGGCGGCTGGACCCGGCATTTCGGCGAGTCAACTTGGAGATCCTGGGCAACACGGACCCGTTCCTGCACGCGCATGTGTGGCCGCGCTTCGAGTGGGAGCCGGAAGACGTGGTGGGTGTCCCGGTGTGGCTCTACCCGCGTGAACGGTGGAGCGACGAGCGATTCAAGCTCGGTCCGCAGCACGACGTGCTACGAGAGGCGATCGGCGGCGAATTGGACCAGCTGCGAAGCCGTACCTCAGCGGACCATCCGCGGTAGCCGTCGGCGCCCGTCGTCAGCGATCTCGCGGAGCGCACTCGTGCTGCCACGAACACGGCCTGACGACCCCGATGACGCGGGAGAGCGTCAGATTGTGGAGGAGGTGGCGGAGTTGGCTGACAGCGCCTTGTCTGCAGCTCCCGACCGGGGGACACCGTCCACTGCCACACAGATACCGAAGACACGATCGTGGCTGGTCCAGCCGTTGATGTGGCCGCGGTTGTTGCTGATCTGCACCCGCCTTCTGGCGAGGTTCACCGACGACACCAGATGCAGATAGACGGTCCCGGCGACACGGGCGAGGACGATGTCCCCGACCTCCAACTTCGCCGGGTCGACCGGAACTACGACCACCTGCTGCCGACTGCGTATGAGCGGAACCATCGATGAGCCGCTGGGCCGGAACGTCACGGCAGTCCCGCCGGCCACCCTGCCTGCCACTGCATCCAAAGCACCCATCCGGCGATCGTGGCAGATTCCCTCGGATCACCCCACCGATTTACGGGGCTGCTCCAGGCACCTGCGGGGTGGCCGTGCTCGGGCGGTCAGTGGAGCGGGCTGGTGCCGTCACCCGCCACATGGATGCGGAGGGCGTCGACGGTCGGCGGTGACAGCAGGGCGTCGTCCCGCAGGTCGGCGAGGGGGATCCACATCGCCGCGTCCGTGGAGCCGTCGACCTCGGTCACCGCAGGCGCCCCGCCCTTGAGGGAAACGCCGTAGAAGAGCGCCGTGAGGCTCCAGCTCACTCCCTTGCGCCGGGCCGAGTACGTCCGCGCGTCGAGCAGCCGGGCATCCGTGAGTTCAAGCCCCGTCTCCTCCTGGAGTTCGCGGGCCAGGGCTGTCACGGGCTGTTCGCCCGGGTCGATTCCACCGCCCGGCAGGTGCCAGAGGCCCGGTGTGAATACCGGCGAGGCGTCCGACAGCCGAATCAGCAGCATCCGATCGTCCTCCGCCGCGACCGCGTATGCCGAAATGCGGGTTCGTACCTGATCGTCCATGCGTGACTCCCCTTCACACAACGAATGCTGGCAGGCAGAGACCCTAGTCCCCTGAAGATCGACTTTCACTCGAAGCCCTCTGACCGGCTCGTCAGCTCTCGTCCAACAGACCGACCAGGTCCACCAGCGAGTTGACCCGCCAGTCCGCTGCCGTCACGACGGCCGGGTCGTTCGCCCACAGATGCCCCCACGGGCCCCGGCGGAGGTGCGCCGTCCGCAGGCCGGCCGCACGGGCGGGGAAGACGTCGTTCGCGGGGTGGTCGCCCACGTAGACGGTCTCGTACGGTGCGGCGTCGGCGACTTCGAGGACCTTCTCGAAGAACGCCGGTGACGGTTTGGCGACGCCCCATTCGCCCGACGTCACGACCAGGTCCGCGGGGAGGCCCATGGCCCGCAGCAGTTCGCCCGCGTGCGCGGTCTGGTTTCCCGCGACGACGACCCGGATGCCGAGCGCGCGCAGCCCGGTCAGCACCGGGCGGACATCGGGGTAGAGGTCGGTCTCGTCGAGGTGTTCGCCGCGCCCGGCGGCCTCGCGGGCGGCGTACTCGGCGCCGATGTCGATGCCGGGGCGGAGGAGACGGAGGGCCTCGGCGTTGTCGAGGCCCTCGGCCACGACGGCGCCGACGAGGGCGGAGAGGGTGTGCCGAGGGACGCCGAGCCAGTCCGCCCACAGGGTCCAGTAGCGGTCGTCGCGGACGAGAGTCTCACCGATGTCGAAGACGAAGCACTTGATCACGGGCCCGAGCGTACGGGTGAGCGCGCGGGCCTGGGAGCGGAGTAGGCCCCGAGAGCACACGGTTTGCGCCCCGCGAGGGAGAGGCCCTTCTTGATGCCACCGGAGATTCAGGAATGGCTCTCGCACGGGCCGGCGTCGAGCGCGGCTGCGATGCCTTCAAGGATCTCGACGAACTCCTCGGCCGGAATCTCGGCCACGAAGACGGCACCGGCGTCTTCAGGGTGGCTGAGCAGGTGCTCCTCACGCCAGAACTCCACACCGGCCGCGCAGCGGGTAGTCGGCCTCGGACTCGTCGTCCCCCGCGCGCTGCGTGAGACGACGGTGTGTGGCTTCGGCGGACAAGCCGGCGAAGGGCAGGGGAGAACCATCGCCGGACCGCAGCCGGGCGGCGGCGTCCAGCACATCGCGACGAAACCGGGGAACGTACGCCATGTTGTCGTCGCAGGTCAGACATTTTCCAGCTGCCCAGAGGTCACCCGGCACAGTGGGCCCGGC
Source organism: Streptomyces tanashiensis (assembly GCF_014648895.1). Lineage (GTDB taxonomy): Bacteria > Actinomycetota > Actinomycetes > Streptomycetales > Streptomycetaceae > Streptomyces > Streptomyces tanashiensis. The sequence continues at coordinate 11,779 of NZ_BMRZ01000027.1, read as the reverse complement.
CTGCCGACCTCTGCGGCGAACCTGAGTTTGTCTCCCAGAACCACGCTCATGCCGGTGACCGTCGCAGGTTCAGCCCGCCATGAACAACCGAATACTTCGGACCGACTCCCCTCGGGGCGTCCACTTCCTCCGATGGGCATGTCGATCCGGTGAGTTGCTACCGCGGTCCGAGCGGGGGCAGTGGTTCCCTGGCTGCGTGCCAGGCGGGCGGGAGAGCGGCGGTGCCCGTGCGTGCAGCGATCACACCACCCGCGATCGCGCAGGTGGTGTCGATGTCGCCCCGCCCGGCGACGGTGGTCCACAGGCCTTCGTGCAGGTCGTCGAGGTGTCCCGCCGCGCACCAGAGGGCGTAGGGGACGGTGTCGGGCCCGGACATCCGGTAGCCGGATCCCAGGACCTCGGCGGCGTGCCGTACCGAGGTGTGTGCCGGCATACGGGCCGCGATCCGCACTCCCGACCGGACGTCGCTGTCAGGGAGCCGTGCGGCGACGGCGAGGAGGAAGTCCGGACGGGTCGGCGCAGGCATGCCGCGGCTGCGAGTCGCCAGCGCCGCGGCGATGGCCACGGCCACCGCTCCGGTGACCGCTTCCGGGTGGTGATGCGATACGGCGCTCTGGCGGGCGGCCTGCTCGGCCACGACATCGAGGTCCACGGCGTGCCAGGCACCGAGTGGGGCGACCCGCATGGCCGCGCCGTTGCCCCAGGAGCCCTGGCCGCCGAACTGCCCGGAGACCACCACCCGCCAGGCCTCGCCCGCGCCGATCCTGCGGAGCACGTCGTGCATGGAGGCTCCGTAGCCGCGATGCGTGTCGCCGGCGTAGGCCTCGGCGAGGCGCAGGGCGAGGCGGTCCTGGTCGACCGTACCGCCGCCCTCGGTGAGTTCCCGGACGAGGACGAGCGCCTGGGCGGTGTCGTCGCTCCACCGCCACAGCGGCTCCGGAGGCAGGGCCCGCGCTTCCAGGGCCGCCGTGCCTTGGCGGCGCAGGATGCCGAACCAGCGGTCACCGAAGGCATCGCCGAAGGCGAGCCCTGACAGCGAGTCCAGAGCAGCAGGCAGGTTGATCATCGGAGGAGTATCACAAGGCAACGGCTCGGCCCGCACTCCGATTTCGGCGCGGCGTGGAGGTCACCGCGAGGGCGGGACCGATCCCGAGTCCGTCCTCGGACCGCTCCAGAGCGACGAGCCTGCCCCTCGGCCGGCTGCGGTACTCAGCGCGGTCCGCCGCTTCCCTGCGAACGGCCGATCACCGACCCATCACCGGCTGCTCGGGCTGGAGAGTGCCCGCCCGGTGCAACGTGCGACGGCTTCCCGGGCGGGCTGTTCTCTCATCGTCCGTCAACCTGCGGCCGGGCGCGCGCCGGAAGGCCGAAGCGGGGTTCTCGACCCCGGCGGGTGTTGAGCGTCAGAGGGAGGCACGCCGACGAGCCAGGCCCCCGACGACCACGCCGGCGGCCGGACCGGCCTTGGGGCCTGGCTGCCGGCCCCGTGGCGCGCCCAACCCTGACTCGCCCCCGTCCCCGTCCACTGGTTCGAAACCCACCGATCGCAAGGCAACCGGGCACGACCCGGCCGCGCTCCGATCCGACCCGGTGGGGGCCGAGGGGGAGAGGTGTGGGCGAGGGCACCTCAGCCGTTCGAGAGGTGCGTGCCCACGATCGGCCGCGGACGATCGCGGGCCGTCGTGGGCTCTGTTCCACTGAGGGGGTGAAGTGGGTGCGGGCAGTGGGCGGCGGGACGGGTGAGGCGGCGGCCCGGTGGATGTTTCCCGAAGGCCACCCCTACGCGCGGCTTGCTCCGCTGCTCCTCGTGCTGACGTTCGTCAGCGGACTGGTCGACGCGGCGAGCTTCCTCGGGCTCGGGCGGGTCTTCGTGGCCAACATGACCGGCAACGTGGTCTTCCTCGGGTTTGCCCTGTCCGGCGTCGCCCAGCTGTCGGCCCTGGCCTCCGTCGTGGCGCTGACGGGCTTCCTGACCGGGGCGGTCGCGGGTGGTGCGTGGCGCCGGGACGCGGAGGCGGGCGGGCTCTTCGCACCGCTGGTCGCGGTGCAGGCCCTCTTGGCCGCGTTCGCGCTCGCCGCTGAAGCGGCCGGTGGGGGCCGCTACGCCGTGCTGGTGCCTCTGGCTTGCGGCATGGGCCTGCAGAATGCCGTTGTGCACCGCCTGGGGGTTCCCGATCTGACCACCACCGTCATGACCCGGACCCTCACGGGGCTGGCGGCGGACCGCCCGGGGCCGGCGGCTGTACGACGAGGGGTGTCGGTGGTGGCACTCGCCGCAGGGGCGCTGAGCGGGGGTCTCCTCCACGCCCGAGCCGGAGTGGAGGGGGTTGTCGCCACGGTCCTGGCGCTACTGCTCATCGTCGCCCTCGCCGGACGACAGCGCCGCTGAACGCCGGCGTGGCTCCGGCGGTGGCCGGCGGCCGAGGTCCGACCCGGAGGATCGAGCAACCGTTCTGGTTGCAGCCCTCAACGAGACGTGGTGAGGGGGTGGTGACGGGCGCATGCCTCTGCGGATGACCACGGGACCCAGGAAACAGCCTCACGCCAACCAGGTCGCCCGCAGGCCCAGCCCTGGAGCACCTCAGCCACAGGTTCCACCGTGAAGACGCCGGGTCCGCGGGCCACCCACGCCTGGAAGTGCCTGTCCGGCCCTCCCTCGCGGTACTCCACCTGATAGCTGAGGTCGTCGTTCAGGTAGACCTGCATGTAGTGCTGGTCGGCAGGTTCCCCGTCGAGCCGCCGCACGACAACAAATCGCGAGGAGAGGTTCATGTCGGCAAGCAGGTCGTGCAGCTGATCCTCGGACGGGTCGTCCCAGGTCGTCCCGTCCGCCTCGACTGCCTGAAGCACTGGTGTTGTCATACAGCCGACCCTAGTCCGCGACCGGACTCTTGACCTTGGCGGGTTCCAGGTCGGAACCACGCGCTAGTGGTGTCGCAGGGTGTAGAGCTCCCAGGAGTCGGGGTCGCCGATGAAGACGTACAGCTTCGGGTGCTCGCGGGTTCCGTAGACGCTCCAGCTGTCCATGTCGACCGGACAGGCCTCGACGGAGACGTCGACTTGTTGGGAGTAGGGGCCGTCGGCGGGGTCGTAGGTCCAGGTGCCCGTGCCGGTGCACGGGTGGGCCTGGGGTTCGAAGGAGTCAATGGAGTCGTCGAAGTCGAAGGTGTCGACGCGGGTGGCCGTGGCCTTGCCGTCCGGGGTGAGGATGAGGGTGCCGCCCTTGCCGTCGGAGTACGTTCCGGCGATCTGTTCCGCGTTGAGCCGTGGAGGCTCGTACCCGATTCCGGCGAACATGGCGACCCCGGCGAGGGCGAAGGCCGTGACGACGGCCAGCGTCCCGTACAGCGCGACCTGAGGACGAGGCTCCGGAAGGGCACGGGGAGGTGCGGATTCCGGGCGGGCCCGGCATCGCCTATGCGGCTCCGTTCCTGATCACGCACTACGTCACCGCCCACGGCTACCGACCGCCACAGGCCTTCATCGATGCCGTTCTGGCTGTCGATCTCGACACGTGGGCCGCCACACGGTGGCCCGACGTCCCCTTTCCCTGGGTTCCGGATGACGTGGAACGCCTGCTGGAGTAGACGCTCGACTCCGGTGGTGCGGGTCCGTGGCCGGGGCTCGGGCCGGGTGTCCATGGCCGGGCTGACCTGCTCCATGCCGGGCAGCCGCTCGCGGACGTTCCACTCGGTTCCCACACTTGAGTACGCAAGAGGGCGTCTGGTCGCTGGTCAAGCGCGACATCGACCACCTCGCCGCAGCCGACCCCGGCCAGATCACCCCGCCGAAAACGGATGGCCGACAGCCGCCCGCCCGGCCATCCTGACCCGATGGGCGACAGAGCCAACGTCATCGTGGTCCGCGAGAACGGCACACATGAGCTGTACCGGACCGGCTGGGCGGTCGGAATCGACCTCGACCTGCTGGAAGGGCCGACGCCGGTTCTCGCCATGCTTCCCGAACTCCGCCAAGATGGCTGGTGGTTGGATGAAACCATGTCCCAGGGCGGGATCCTGCTCGACCTCGGCCGGAAGATGCTCCTGTTCTTCGCCTGGGAGGGGCCCAGCACCGAACTCCGCCACCGCGCGGCCATGTTCGAGCTGATCCGAGCCGAGTGGCCGGGCTGGGAGGTCCGCTGGCTGTACGACGGCCCGGCCGAACTGCGTGAGTACGTCGGTCTGGACCCGGAGTACGTCCGCTGCCACGATGCGGACCCCTCTTTGGCCCCGTTCCTCGCCCCCGACGACGAGGACGCGGCCGGGCCCGACCCGGGCGGTGTGGTGATCACGGTCGGCACCGGCCGCTGCCACGTCGCCTCTGACGCCTTCGACCACCCTGTCCGCGAGGGCGCCGCCCTGCTCGACCGCCTGACGGACGCCCCCGGGCACGGAGTCTGCCACCTGCACGTCAACTCCGGCATCCACCTCGACCCGGAACGCCGCCACCTGGGCTGGTGGTCCCTCTACTCCTCGCCACAGGCGTACCGAGTGCCGGAGTTGTGGCCGGGCTGGACGGTGGAGTTCTGGCAGGACGACTGGGAACGGCACGTCAGAGCCGGCGACCTCTTCTCTCCGGCGGCGTTCGACGCCGGAGAGGAAGCCAGAGCCGCGGTGCTCGCCGAGGCCTGGCAACGCCGGGCCATCCGGGCCCGCAACCGTGCCCAGGCCGCCCGTCCAAGGACCGCACCGGCGCGATCCCAGACGTGATGTCGGTCAGTCGGCCTGATCACGGGACGACTGACCGGCATCACTCACTCACCGTCCGTTCCCACCAGCACGGCAAGCAGACAACACACCACAACGAGGCAATCAATGCCTGATGCGGCACCAACGTCCGGTGCCGGCCCCGCGCAGCGCCGCGCGGACCAGAGCAAGATCCGTAGCAGGGATGGCGAGTTCCCAGTAGCGATCAGCGGCCTGTACGGACAGCAGACGGAACATGCCCTTGTCGACCGCCCCACTTCCCGGACCGGCGACCGGGCCCGCCCCATGAACGTGGAACGGAGCAACCAGGTTGACGCCTTCCCCGGAACTGCCGAGGACTCGAAACGGTCGCCACACCGCCACCGACGCTGCGGCAGGATCCAGGACCAGCGACCCCTGCCGGAAACGGTTGCCGTCACGGACGAACGCGGAGACCTCGCGAGCCTCGCCGGCGTTCAAAGCTACGGCATCCGCCTCGGCGCGATGCCGAGTGTCCCCTGACAGCTGTTCGGCGAGGCGGCTCGGATGCCGGAGCAGGTCCGTGAAGGACTGTGTCCCTGCGGCCCGTTGTCCTTTTCGTCTCACCGTTGCTCCCTGCATCGCGGTCGTATCCAGGGTAGTGGCGGGGCGCGCGCGGAATCGCCTCCCCTGCGACCTTCGTAGCAGGGCATGAGAGTCGCTTCTTGGAAGGTCTTTCAAGGTGAACTGGAGACGAGCAGGCGAAGACGCCCTGTCGGAGACCGTCGGGTATCCGGCAGGGCGTCAACGAGTGGTCGGCGGGACACCTTCTGCCCGGGCGCCGGCCGGTTCCGCGTACTCGATCAGCGTCCCGGTGCCGCGGACGCCAGATACCGGGGTGCGCGCCAGGCCTTGAGGCGCTGTTCGACCGCCGCTCCCAGCGACAGCAGTTCGGTGTCCTGCCGGTTGCCGGCCATCAGAAGCAGGCCGACCGGCAGCTCGCCGACGAACCCGGCGGGGACGGACAGCGAGGGGTACCCGGCGACCGCAGCGGGAGTGGAGGACGGGATCACGTCGTTGTCGCCCCGCGCGCAGTCGGTGGTCCAGGCGGGCGGGTTCGCCGGGGAGGCGATGGCGTCCAGGTCATGGGCGGCCATGGTCTCGTCGATGGATCGCCGGGACAGGTCCTTCAGCTCGGCACGCATGGCCAGGTAGCGAGGGTCCGTCGTCGACGGCGCGGCCAGAGCCTGCTCGAAGAGTTCCTGGCCGGCGAAGCAGGTCTGTTCGGCCGGGTGCGTGCGGTTGAACTCGATCAGCGCGGCGAGGTCGCGTGGCCCCTTGCGCGAGGCGAGGTAGGTGTCGATGTCCCGGTGGAACTCGCTGAGCAGGGCCGGGAACTCGAGCTCGGCGAGACGGCCCTGGTAGGGCGGGGTCACCTCCACGACCTGTGCTCCGGCGGCGCGCAGCCGTTCCGCGGTCCGGGTCATCAGGGCGTCCACGTCGGCGCCGAGCGAGGGGAGCCGCCACAGGCCGATCCGCTTCCCGCGCAGGCCACCGGTGCGCGTGACCGCCTCCGTGAGTCCGAAGGCGTCGTCGGCGCCCGCGGCGGCCTCGTGACCGCCGAGCACCGAGAGGGTGATCGCGGTGTCGATGACGTTGCGCGCCATGGGGCCGGCCGTGTCCTGCTCGGCGGAGATCGGGACGACGCCGGACTGGCTGACCAGTCCGATGCTCGGCTTGTGACCCACGATCCCGGTCATTCCGGCCGGACAGACGATGGACCCGTCCGTTTCGGTGCCGATCGCCACCTGCGCCAGCGACGCGGCGATGGCAGCGGCGGAACCGGAGGACGATCCGCACGGATTGCGGTCCAGGACGTACGGGTTGTGGGTCTGCCCGCCCACCGCCGACCAGCCCGACGTCGGCTTCGCCGCACGGAAGTTGGCCCACTCGGACATGTTGGTCTTGCCGAGGATGACCGCCCCTGCCGCGCGCAGCCTCCCGACCAGTTCCGCGTCCGTGGCCGGCGGACTTCCGTCCAGTGCGAGCGACCCTGCCGTCGTCGGCATGTCCCGGGTGTTCACATTGTCCTTCAGCAGGACGGGGATGCCGTCGAGGGGACCGCGGACCTTCCCGAGGCGATGCCTGACGTCACTGGCGACCGCCTGGCTCAGGGCCGTCGGGCTGGTACGCAGCACCGCGTTGATCTTCGGGTCGACGGCCTTGATCCGCCGGAGGTACGCGAGCGTCAGCTCCGACGAAGTCAGGGACCCGCGCTTCATGCGCGCCTGTAACTCGGGGATCGTGACCGTATCCAGGTCCGCTCCGCGCAGGAGTGCCGACCCGGCGGGGGAGGAGGAACCATCGGTAGGGGACTCGGCGGCCACCGCAGACTGCCCCGGAGCGCCCGCCGCCAGAAGGGGTGCCACGGCCAGGACCGCGGCCAGCGTCGCAATACTTCTCTTCTTCATGAGGGACAGCCCACTGCAGGAGGACCGCAGCGCGCAAGGGCGTGGTAGCCGGTACGGGAAGCCGCGGCGGAGGAGCCCTGGAGGAGGAGCCCCGGAGGCACGCGGCTGGGCCGCGGCCCAGCAGATGAACGGCTCGCCCCGCAACCGGCTAAGCCGTCAGGGAGCGATGGCGGCCCGTGGGCCGGAGGGCGGCCGAGGCCGTCGCGTCGGGTCCGGCGATGGCGTCGTCCTGGACGGCCGCAGGCAGTTCCAGGACGTAGGTGCTGCCGCTGTCCCCCGGCGCTCGATGCGTGCGGAGTGTTCCCCCGTGGGCTTCGGCGATGCCCCGGGCGATACCGAAGTGTTCCCGCACCCCGCCGCTGTAGGGGCCGCGCACCTCGATACGCAGGAGACTGCGCTGCTGGAGTGCCGCGACGAATACGTGGTGGGGGCCGAGAGCGGCCGAGTCGTCTTCGGTGTGGATGACCTCGGCGATCAGGCGGCCGACAGCGGTCGTCATGTCGTCGGCGTCCACATGGACGGCGAACCTCGGGGCGTGGACGGAGAACTGCACCTGGGCCGGGCCTGCGAAGGTGGTCGCTGCCCTCAGCCCGGCCTGCACGACGTCGTCGATGAGCACCGTGCGTCGCTGCGGTCCGGCCGGCGTGCTGTCGGGGCGGTACGGCTGGGACCTGGCGTTCACGAGCGCCATGGTCATGCGCAGGTCGGCCGCCAGTGCCTCGAGGCTGTCGGTCGCCTCGGGCCACAGGGGGCGGGAGCTGTCGCCCGCGAGCCGGTTCGTCTCGGCGTGCAGGTGGTGCAGGGCCCCCATCAGCGGACCGGAGAGGAAGTCGGTGAGCTCACCTGCGTGCTCCACGGCGCGATCGGTCCGCTGCTGCTGCCGTGCGAGTTCGGCCTCGTGGTGCCGTACGGAGCGTGTCTGCGCGGCGAGGTACTCGTCTGCGAGCGCCTCGAAGGGGCGACGATCGGTGAGTGCGACGACGGCGCCGACGATCCGTCCCGTCTCGGTGACGGGCCGGACGGTGATGTCCGCGGTCAGACGGGTGCCGTCGCTCGTCCTCAGCTCCTGGCCGGGGAGTCTGCTCGTGCGGCCGGTCCTGAGAGCCAGGGCCCAAGGGGTGTTCTCGGCGTCGAGGGGTTCGCCGTCGTGCCCGAGGGGAGTGAGCCGAGTCAGGAGCTCGCATCCCCCCAGCTCCGAGGCCTTTCCGCCGAGCAGGCGGGCCGCTGCCGGGTTGACGAGGTCGATCCTGCCGTCGGTGTCGGTCCCGATGAGCGCTTCGGAGGCGGTGCGCAGGACCGCTTCGGCCTGGAGGAGGGAGCGGGAGAGCGCCGCCTGGGAGTCCTCTTCCCGCGTGACATCTCTCAGGGAGATGACCAGGGAGGAGCCGTACGGGATGTTCGCGTACAGGACATGCCGGTCCAGCCGCATGGTGCTGATATCGGTGGCGAAGGTCCTGCCGTCGTTGGTCCGGGCGATGGTACGGAGCCCGGTCGTCTGCGTGCTCCCGAGGTCCCGGGTTTCCGAGGGCAGGCGTGTCAGGTTCCAGTCGAAGGACGGAAGGAAGTCCAGTACGCCTCGTCCCTCGACCGAGTGCCGTTCGTACCCGAGCAGGGCCGCCGCGGCCCGGTTCGCCCTGGCCACGGTTCCGTTGTCGTCGACGATCAGCACGGCGTCGGGAACGAAATCCACCACTTCCTCATGAGGGAGCACCGCTTGGCTTTTCTCGAAGTTCACCGCTGACTCTTCCTGCCTGTCACGACGTCCACGGACTTTCGTTCGTCTGGAGGCCGGGGCATGAGAGGTGGCGGACTCCTCACCTGCGATTCCTGGCATCGGTCGGAGCCACGCTGCCCGTTCACTGTCGGTCATGCCCTGTGCCGCCGTCTCATGGAAACACATGGAGGACGACTTCATGCCTCCTCGCAGTCACGCTTAGGAGTTCCTTAAGGAAAACGTTCGGATCAGTCGGCCATGCCATGCCATGCCATGTCGTACCCGGCTTCCCCGGGATGACGGGATGAATGAGACGGCACCTCTGCTGATCCCTGGTGACGACCCGTCCGTCGAAGCTCCACCGGCGTCCTTCGGGTGGCCCCGGGGGCGACAGGAGGCCACCTCCTGGGGCGCTGCCGGGCGTAGCGGACATCCCCGTTGGTCCCGGCAATTCCATATTCGCCAATTGGTCGTACGGCCAATAGCACTCGTCCTGTGGCATGCAGATCCCCGAAAGCCAACAACGAGAACCCATGCCCTACAGTGGGCGTCGGTCAATGCCGTCGCGCCACGGGCCACGTGCCACGCGGTGCACTCGGATACCGCGTTCTCGCGGATGTCCGCGGCGCTGCCGTGAGGCTGAGAGGAGCGCGTTTCATCAGTGGACACAACGACGTTCCGCAGATCCGTACCTTGCGCCGACGCCGACCGACGTCACCCCACATCATCCGACGGAGTCAATGACGAGTCTGTCGCCGCGCAACGCCACTGACGGAGCGACGCCCTTCGCGTCGGAACTCATTTGACGGAGAGAGAAGCATGTCGGGAGAAACGGAACTCACGTCCGCCTACAGCAGTAAGGTCGCCGGCGATCTCGAACGCAATGTGGAGGAGCGGGAGAGGATTCGCGGCGAGGTCGCGCGTCTGACGGCGGAGCTCGACGCGCTGAATCATGACCATGCGGTTCTGCTCAACCTCCAGAAGGCCCTTCAGTCCGGTGCCTCGACACCCGACCGGGAGGTCCCCCGGCAGAAGTCCGTCAAGGGAAGCAAGGGTTCTGGAACGGGCAGGCCCACGCTCGTGGAACTGATCCGCGGTTACCTGGCCGCGAGCAGCACTCCTTGTTCCGCCCGCGAGGTGACGACCGCCCTGAGCGCGCAGCACCGCGACCGCCACGTCCAGACCACCGTCGTACGCACCTCCCTGGAGAGTCTCGTCGCCAAGGGGGAGGCGCACCGCAACAAACAGGGGTCCTCCGTCTTCTACACCTTGACCACCCCCGCGAAGTAGCGGATCGACCGCTCCGGCAGCCTTTCCCCGGCACTTGTGGGCGGAAGTCTTCCGTGAACCCATGCCCGCATCCTCGCTCGTACCTCCGCTCTCGCCGACGAGCCGCCGGCGACACATGTCATCCTAGGAGTCGACGAGGGAGGGCGGGATTAACGTCGACTTTCTTATGTCTTAAAGATCCTTAACCGGGAGAGCGGGAGGTGGGACCCGGCAGCTCGCTGACCTCGTGCGAAGGCCGGTGCGACTGCACATGCCACGCTCACTCCGCCCTTATGGCACCTGATCGGCATCTCGGGAGACACATGCGTCGCGTAGTGTGCGCCGCATGGCAAAGGTGCTTCTCGTCGAGGACGATTCGTCCGTTCGCTCCGCCCTGCACAGCCGTCTCTCCGACGCCTCGTACACGGTGCGGGGCTGCGAGACGGCGTTGGAGGCGCTGCGCGCCGTCCTGGACGAGCCCTTCGACGTGATGGTGCTCGACCTGGGCCTGCTCGAACTCGACGGCCAGGACGTGCTCGAGATGCTCCGTACCTTCTCGGACATCCCCGTCGTCGTCACGGCCCGGCACGACGAGCACGAGATCGAGCGTGTGCTGGGCAGCGGTGCCGACGCCTACGTCGTCAAGCCCTTCTCCGTCGAGCTTCTCGTCGCGAAGATGACCGCGGTGCTGCGGCGGACGGTCTCCGGAGCCGGCGGCATGCGCGCGGACGTCCTGAGGGTGGGCGGGCTCGTGGTCGACGCGGCGCATCGGCAGGCCTTCCTCGACGGCTCCCAACTCGACCTGAGCCGCAAGGAGTTCGATCTCCTCGAGTTCTTGGCGTGGCGTCCCGGTGTCGTCGTGCCGCGCGGTGAACTGTTCAAGCAGGTATGGCTGCAGACGTACCGTGGAGAGCGCACCGTGGACGTCCATCTGTCCTGGCTGCGCCGGAAGCTCGGCGAATCGGCGGCCCGGCCCCGCTACCTGCACACGGTCCGGCACGCCGGGATCAAGCTCGAGGCCCCGGAGGCATTGGTCTGAGGGGCGCATGACGGAGGCCCGCCCCGGGGTGGGGCGGGCCTCCGTCGCTTCTCGAGTGTGTGGGGTCTCAGCCTGCGAGCCCTTGCGGCTTTCCCTTGCTGCGCGGGCGTTCGTCGACCAGCTTGCCCCAGACGATCATGCGGTACGTGCTGGTGAACTCGGGTGTGCAGGTGGTCAGGGTGATGTAGCGGCCGGGGGCCTTGAAGCCGGACTGCTTCGGTACGGGGTCGATCACGGACACGTTGGAGGGCGAGGTCTGGGGCAGGATGCTGGCCATCTCGTACGTGTAGTAGGCGCTCTTGGTCTCGACGACGATGGGGTCGCCGGGGCGGAGCTGGTTGATGTACCGGAAGGGTTCGCCGTGGGTGTTGCGGTGGCCGGCCACCGCGAAGTTGCCCTGTTTGTCGGCGGGCATGGCGGTCTTGAGCTTGCCCTCGCCGTAGTGGCCGACCATGCCCTTGTCGAGGACCTTGGGTTTGCTGATGCCTTCGGCGATGGGGACGACGACGTCGAGCTTGGGGATGTACATGATGGCGAAGCCCTTGCCGGGCTCGAAGGCCTCGGGCTTGTTGTCGCCGCCCTCGTGGGCCCAGGTGTCCTCGATCTGCGCCTTGGCCTTGTC
>NZ_BMRZ01000026.1 GCF_014648895.1 Streptomyces tanashiensis | reverse complement strand
GCCGGCGGCGCCCCCGTCACCGCCAAGGGCGCCCCGATCGCCGGCATCGGCGTCGCCGGAGCCCCCTCCGGCGACCTCGACGAGAAGTTCGCCCAGGCCGGCGTCGCCTCCCTCGCGAAGTGACCCCCGCGAGGAGGCGCGCGTGAAAGAGCGCCCCCAGCTGGTGGTGGCGCCCGGATCCCCCGCCGGGCGCCACCGCCTTTTTCGTTTTTGACCTTTTAAGATCGATACGTGTCACAGCGCAGCCGGACCAGAACGGCCACCCTCGCCGCCGCCCTGCTCACCCTCGCGGTGCTCGCGGGCGGCTGCACCGAGGCCGGCGGCGTCCGGGGCACCCCCGGGGCCGCCGGGCTGCGCGACCCCTTCTTCCCGAAGCTCGGCAACGGCGGGTACGACGTCAGCCACTACGGCCTGACCCTCGCCTACGACCCGGCCTCCGGACGCCTCGACGGCACCACCGAGATCACCGCCCGCGCCGGCCAGGACCTCAGCGCCTTCAACCTCGACCTCGCCGGCCTCACCGTGCGCGGCGCGACCGTCGACGGCGCCCCCGCCGCGTACAACCGCGCCGGGAACGAGCTGACCCTCCGCCCGCACGAGGAGATCCCCGAAGGGGCGGAGTTCCGGGCCACCGTCACCTACACGGGCGTGCCCGAGCCGCTCACCGACGCCGACGGCTCGAAGGAGGGCTGGCTGCGCACGGCGGGCGGGGCGGTCGCGGTCGGCGAACCGGCCGGCTCCATGACCTGGTTCCCCGGCAACCACCACCCCTCCGACAAGGCCTCCTACGACGTCACGCTCACCCTCCCGGCCGGGACCGACGGCTTCTCCAACGGCATCAGGACCGCGCGGCGGACGGAGCCGGACGGGCGGGTCACCACCGAGTGGCACTCGGCCGAGCCGATGGCGAGCTACCTCGCGACGGTCGCGATCGGCCGCTACGAGACCGGGACGGCGACCGCCCTCGGCTCCGTGCCCGTCCTGACCGCCGCCGAGCCGCCCGTCGCGGCGGGCAGCGCCGCGCTGCGCGGCGAGATCCCCGGGATCCTCGCCCGCCAGGTGGAGCGCTTCGGCCCGTACCCCTTCTCCGCCGCCGGGGCGATCGTCACCCGGGACGGGACCCTCGGCTACGCGCTGGAGACCCAGACCCGGCCCGTCTTCCCGTCTTCCTCCTTCGACCGGACGACGCTCGTCCACGAGCTGGCCCACCAGTGGTTCGGCAACTCCGTCACGCCCGCGGACTGGCGGGACATCTGGCTGAACGAGGGCTTCGCGACGTACGCGGAGTGGCTGTACTCGGAGGAGTACGAGCACGTGCCCGCGCGCACCCACTTCGCGCGCGCCTTCGCCCAGGACGCCAACTGGGCCTTCCCGCCCGCCGCCCCGCCCTCCGCCGAGAACCTCTTCGACCCGCCCGTGTACCAGCGGGGCGCGATGGTCCTGCACAAGCTGCGCGAGACGGTCGGCGACCGCGTCTTCGACGAGATCCTGCGCGGCTGGCCCGCGAAGTACCGCCACGCCAACGCCACGACGGACGACTTCACGGCCTACGCGGAGAGCGTGGCGGGCCGCGACCTCGACGCGCTGTGGGACGTCTGGCTGTACGGCGACGAGAAGCCGTCCACCCCCTAGTTCAGGCTCTTCCGCATCACGACGCACGCCCGGCCGTGCGCGAGGTCCGGGCGGCGGGCCGTCTCCTCGTAGCCGAGCGCGGTCCAGAAGGCCAGCGCCTTCGGGTTGTTCTCCAGGACGGCGAGCCGCAGCCCGGTGCGGCCCCCGGCACGGAAGCGGTCCTCGACGTACGCGGCCAGCCGGCGTCCGTGGCCCGCCCGCCGCTCGTCCGCGTGGACCATGAGGAGCCCGAGCCACGGGTCGGGATCGGCCGGGTCGGGATGGCGGCCCAGGGTAACGGCCACGGCGACGAGCCGGCCCTCGGAGCGGGCGAGCAGGACCTCGGCGCCCGGCTGGGCGAGCTCCTCGGCGAGCGCGGCCGCGACCTGCTCGGGCCGGATGTCGGAGGGATCCGGGAAGTCGCCGCTGAGCTGCTGGAACTCCTCGTTCGAGGCGTACAGCGCGGTGAGCTCGGTGAGCAGTGCGCCGGGGAGGGCGGCGCCGTCCTCCAGGGCCTTGGGGGCGAGGGCTTCGACGATCACGGGAAGAAGGGTAGAGCCCCGGCCGGGCATCCCGGCCGGGGCTCTACGGCGTCGCGACGGGTCAGAGGTTGACGCCGAAGTCGCGGGCGATGCCTTCGAGGCCCGAGGCGTAGCCCTGGCCCACGGCGCGGAACTTCCACTCGGCGCCGTTGCGGTACAGCTCGCCGAAGACCATGGCCGTCTCGACGGCCGCGTCCTCGGAGAGGTCGTAGCGGGCGAGCTCGGCGCCGCCGGCCTGGTTCACGATGCGGATGTACGCGTTGCGCACCTGGCCGAAGTTCTGCGAGCGGGACACCGCGTCGTAGATGGAGACCGGGAAGACGATCTTGTCGACGTTCGGCGGGAGGGCCGCGAGGTTGACGTTGATCTGCTCGTCGTCGCCGCCGCCCTCGCCGGTGCGGTTGTCACCGGTGTGCACGATGGTCTGGTCCGGCGTCGACTTGTTGTTGAAGAAGACGAAGTGGGCGTCCGAGGCGACCTTCCCGGCGGCGTCCACGCCGATCGCGGAGGCGTCGAGGTCGAAGTCGGTGCCGGTGGTGGTGCGGACGTCCCAGCCGAGGCCCACGGTGACGGCGGCGAGGCCCGGGGCCTCCTTGGTCAGGGAGACGTTGCCGCCCTTGGACAGGCTCACAGCCATGGAAAGTCCCTTTCGTCGTGATGTCGTCGCTCGCCTGGAGAAACGCGCTTCGGCCGTCGGCGGTTCCCGCAGGCGGCCGCGGGAAAACAGGATGACTCGTACGGCCCCCTGCGGGGAACATGGAGGGCATGTCCGGTCCGTATCCCATCCGCGGCTCCGTCTCGCTGCCCGAGGCCGAGCTCCAGTGGCGTTTCTCGCGGTCGTCGGGGCCGGGCGGTCAGCACGTGAACACCAGCGACTCGCAGGTGGAGCTCCGCTTCGACCTCGCGGCCACCGACGCGCTCCCCGAGGTGTGGAAGGCCCGCGCCCTGGAGCGGCTCGCCTCCCGCCTGGTCAACGGCGTCGTGACGGTCCGCGCCTCGGAGCACCGCTCCCAGTGGCGCAACCGCGAGACGGCGGCCGTCCGCCTGGCCGCGCTCCTCGCCGAGGCGACGGCCCCGCCGCCGAAGCCCCGCCGCCCGACGAAGATCCCGCGCGGGATCAACGAGCGCCGGCTGCGCGAGAAGAAGCAGCGCGCGGAGACCAAGCGCACCCGCCAGTCCCGCGACTGGAGCTGACGGCCGGCTCAGGACAGCTGCCGGTACTTCCCCTGGAAGTACGTCAGGGGGCCGCCGTTCCCCGTCCGCAGACCGACCGTCAGGACGCGGCCCACCACCAGCGTGTGGTCGCCGGCCACGACGCGGCTCTCCGTGCGGCACTCCAGGACCGAGAGGGCGCCGCCCATGAGCGGGGCGCCGCTCTCCTCGCCGCGCGTGTACGGCAGGTCGGCGAAGAGGAGCCGGTCGCTGACCCGGTTCTTCATCGCGAAGCGCCCGGCGACGTGCCGCTGGTCCTCGGCGAGGATCGACACCGCCCAGACCGGGACGTCGGTGAGCAGGTCGTCCATGCGGGAGCCGTTGCGGAGGCTGACGAGGACCAGGGGCGGGTCGAGGGAGACCGACAGGAAGGCGGTGGCCGTCATGCCGACGTCCTCGCCGCGCGGGCCGTCGTCGGGGTCGTGCGCGGTCACCAGGACCACGCCCGCCGCGAGGCGGGACATGGCCGCCCGGAACTCGTCGTTGCTCACCCCCTCAGCATGAGGGATGGCGAGATCGGACACGGGGGGCGAGGCGGGCGTCTTCTGCAGCACACCCGCACGCTAGCCCCGGGCCTCCGCGACCCGCATCGGGCCCCGGGACCAGTCGGTCACGGCCGCCGGACCTAGGACCCGGCACCCGCCGCGAGGATTCGCCCGACCCGCCACGACCTGCTGTGACTTGAGTCACACGGGGCAGTATTTGCTGACCCTGTGTACCGGGGGCGCAGCTCGCTGTGATTCAGTGGCGGTGACAGTGCAACACGAAGCCGATGAGAACCCTGGAGTTGCTGTCGAGGTCTCGGGGAGAGCGAGCGATGGAGACCGAGTCGGAGCCTTACGTCCGTCTCTCGACCCTGCGGCAGCTGCATCAGGTCGTGGCGGACCTCAATACTGCCCGCAGCCTGGCGGACACCCTGCAGACCGTCGCCGACGGTGTGGTCGCCGGTCTCAACTACGAGCTGGCCTGCGTCAACCTCGTCCGCCCCGACGGTGACCTCGTCGTCGCCGCCTTCGCCGGAAGCTCCGCCGCGGAGGCCCTGATCACCGGCCGCGTCGGCTCCCGCACCTCCTGGGAGCGGCGCCTGTCCATGGGCGTCTCCTGGGGCGACCTGCGGTTCATCCCGCACACCGAGGGCTGGGTCCTCATGGAGGACGACGTCCCCCAGTGGCACACCGACGGCCCCGCGCCCCGCTTCGAGGACGAGTGGCACCCGCACGACCGGCTCTACGCCCCGATGTACGCCTCCGGTTCCGGCCGTGAGCTCCTCGGCGTCATATCCGTCGACCGCCCGCGCAACGGCCGGCACCCCGGCCCCTGGGGCCAGGAGGCGCTCCAGATGTACGCCTCGCAGTCGGCCATCGCCATCAGCAACGCCCGCCTCCGCTCCAACATGCAGCGCGCCCTGGTCCGCCTGGAGCGCGAGCAGCAGGCCCTGCGGGCCTCGGAGGAGTCCTTCCGGCAGGCCTTCGAGTACGCCCCCTCCGGCATGGCGATCGCCGAGATGGGCGGCGACCAGCACGGCCGGCTGCTCCGCACGAACGACGCCCTGTGCCGGCTCCTCGGCCGGCCCGCCTCCGTCATGCGGCGGTACTCCTTCGCCGACCTCGTCCACCCCGAGGACATCGGGACCCTGCTCCGGACCTCCGCCGAGGGCGGCCGGGCCGAGCTGCGGCTCGGCCGGCGCGACGGCACGTACGTCTGGGTCTCCCTGCGGAACTCCGTCGTCGCCGACACCGCCGACGGTCCCCGCTTCCTCCTCACCCACGTCGAGGACATCGAGGAGCGCAAGCGGCACGAGCTCCAGCTCGCCCACCGCGCCTCGCACGACGCCCTCACCGGCCTCCCCAACAGTGCCGAGCTGCGCTCCCGGCTCTCCGCCCGGCTGTGCGAGCGCCCGTCGGCGCCGGGGGACGAGGCCGCGTACGGCACGTACGACGCGCAGCGGGACGGCGGCTACGGGGCGGGGCACGGCGGCTACGAGCCCGCGTACGACCCGTCGTACGACTCCGGCCACGAGCCCCGGCCGTACGAGCACGAGCACGAGCACGGCTTCGGTTTCGAGCCGGCGGGCGGCGCCGGTCCGTACGACCACCACGTCCACATCGTCGCGCCCACGGGCGGGGAGATCGACGACGGCACCAAGGGGCTCGCGGTCCTCTTCTGCGACCTCGACGGCTTCAAGTCGATCAACGACCGCTTCGGGCACCACACCGGCGACGCCGTCCTCATCGAGGTCGCGCGCCGGCTGACCACCGGCGTGCGGGACGGCGACACCGTCGCCCGGCTCGGCGGTGACGAGTTCGTCGTGCTCGCCGACGGCCTGGGCGCCGCCGACGCGGCCGACCTGGCCGTACGCCTGCGGAACGCGATCATCCCGCCGATCCGGGTGGACGGGCGGGCGGTCCGCGTCGGGGCGAGTTTCGGCATCGGCTGGGCCGAGTGCGGGATGACCGTGGAAGAGGTCCTGAACTCGGCGGACCAGCGGATGTACGTGGAGAAACGCTCCCGCGCCAAGGTCCACCGGCGGGCGGGCTGAGTCGCGCGCTGGTCCGTTCGGGGTAGGCTCGGCCGGTCGGCGACGGCTGGCGAGCATGGAGAGGTGACCCGGATGGCTGCCGGTAACGACGGCGCGAACAAGCCCGAGGACGACGATCCGTTCGGCTATCTGTACGCGGACGGACAGGCAGCGGGCGCTCAGCCCCCGCAGGGCGGCGGCTACGGCTACCCCGGCCCCGCGCCCGCCCAGCCAGGCGTGCCCCGGACCTCGTACAACCAGGTCAGGACGGTCGGCGAGCGCCAGTACGGCCACCACCAGCAGCAGCCGTACGTGCCGCCGCAGCAGCAGGCCCCGTACGGCCAGCCGCAGGCGCAGTACGCGGCGCCGGAGACGTACGGCGCGCAGCCGGGCCCCCGCACGGCCCCGATCCCGTCCCAGCGCGGCGGCTCGGGCCGCGGCCCCAACACGAAGGGCCTGCTGACCGGGGCGATCGCGGTCGTCGCGGTCGTCGTGATCGGCATCGCGGCCGCGGTGATCTCGAACTCGGGCGGCGAGAAGGACAAGGACGGTCAGGCCGGCGGTTCGCCGTCGAGCGGGCCGCCCGCCACGGTCTCCGAGCAGCCCAGCACCACGCCGAGCGCCGAGAAGACCCCGGAGGAGCTCCCCAAGCAGGACGCGGCGACGCTGACGCTGGGAGGCTCGGCCGCTACGGAGAAGACCGTCGCGGGTGCCGAGGGTGTCGGTGGTGTGTACGTGTCGGGCTTCGACGCGCGCGGCGCCTCGGTGACCTGGAAGGCGAGCATGCCGACGGGGGGCAAGTACCGCCTGACCGTCCGCTATGCCATCCCGGCGGCAGACGCCAACGCGACCCTGACGGTCAATGGCAAGGCGAACTCCCTGCCGCTCGGCCTGAAGAACTTCATCCACTCCACGGATCCGAACCTGGAGAAGAACTGGCAGACCACCTGGGCGCCGGTCGATCTCCAGAAGGGCGACAACGAGATCAAGATCTCGTGCGAGCAGGGCAATCAGTGCAACGTGCTGCTCGACTGGCTGGAAGTCACTCCCGCCCCAGCGGAGTAGCGGCTCGTTCGCATCCCGCAAGCGGCTCGAATACTCGTTCCACTGTCTTGTCGGCATTCGTAAGATCAACTACGGATCAGGCGTTCCCTCGTCGAACGTGAGGGGATGCGGGACAACCAGGGGAGGACCAGGATGCGCGCTGCAGTGAAGATCGCCTCGATCGGCGTGTTGTCTTCGAGTCTGCTTTTCGGAGCGTCGCCTTCGGCGTCTGCGGCCGTATCAGGGGCCTACGGACACGTCGACTGGAACGTTCGCGCGTCGGCCTCGACGAGTTCTACCGTGATCGCCCGGATTCACGCTCTGGGCACTGGGAACCCGGACACGGTCCCTTGCTGGACGGCCACGTGCACGGGGCGGGTGACCGCTGGCGCTTACAAGTGCGCCAATGAAACCGCCACGTACTACACCTGGACCCCTCTGAACTATGGAGGGGTGAAGAGGTGGGTCGCCGACAGGTGCGTGACGCTCGGTCGCATCGCCTGACACTTCGTCCGGCCGGATACTGCTGACAGGGTCGCAAGGCCGAAGGATGTTTACGGGGAGACCGGATACTCCGTCACCTTCACCCGGGTCAGCAGGTCCTCGTAGGCCGTGGCGTCGAATTCGCCGGCGACCGGCGAGAGGACCGTGGCCGCCGAGAGGGCGACCGCTCGGGTGAGGCGGTCGGGCCAGGGGGCCCCGTCGACCAGGCCCGAGAGGAGGCCGGCGACGGCCGAGTCGCCCGCGCCCGTGGGGTTGCCCTTCACGGCGGCGGGCGGGGCCGCGCGCCACAGGCCCTCGGGGGTGGCGGCGAGCAGGCCCTCGGGGCCGAGCGAGGAGATCACCGCGTGGGCGCCCCGGCGGCGCGCGTCGCGGGTGGCCCGGTGGGGTTCGCGGGCTCCGGTGAGCTGGGCGAGTTCCTCGGCGTTCGGCTTGACCAGGTCGGGGCGGGCGGCGATGCCGCGCCGGAGGGGTTCGCCGCTGGTGTCGAGGAGGACGGGGACGCCGGCCGTGCGGGCGAGGCGGATCAGTTCCGCGTACGCGCCGACGTGGATGCCCGGCGGGAGGCTGCCGCAGAGGGCGACGGCCCGGGTTCCGTCGAGGAGTTCCGTGAAGCGGGTGCGGAAGGCGTTCCATTCCGCGGCGGTGACGTTCGGGCCCGGTTCGTTGAGCTGGGTGGTGTCCCCGCTCGCGGTGTCGACGACCGCGACCGTACGGCGGGTGGGCCCGGCGGTCTCGACGAGTTCGTCGCGGACCGGTGTCGTCGCGAGCAGGTCCCGCAGGGTCGCGCCCGTCGCGCCGCCCGCGAAGCCGGTGGCGACGGTCTCGTACCCGAGGGCGCCGAGGACGCGGGCGACGTTGAGTCCCTTGCCGCCGGGCCGCTCGATGACCTGGGTGACCCGGTGGGAGGCGTGCGGGGTGAGCGCGGGGACCCGGTAGGTCAGGTCCAGTGCCGTGTTGAGGGTGACCGTGAGGATCAAGACCCGTCCACCCCCCGTACTCCTCGTGAAGTTCTGCGGAACGCGCGCTCCGACGGGCACCGATCATGCCAAACGAAAGGCGGTTGGCCCAGACCCCCGGCCAACCGCCCTCGTGAGTGACACCTGATCAGGCGGTCGTGTCCGCCGTCGGGTCGACGATCCACTCGCCCTTGCGCATGACGCCCTTGAGGGCGAACTCGGCGTCCAGGACGACGATGTCGGCGTCCTTGCCGGGCTCCAGGGAGCCCACGCGGTCGTACACGCCGAGCAGGCGGGCGGGGTTGGCGGAGATGGCCTGGACGACCGCCTCGACGGGGAGGCCGTCGACGGTGGCGGCGCGCTGGAAGGCGCGGTCCAGGGTGAGGGTGGAGCCGGCGATGGAGCCGCCCTCGACGAGGCGGGCGACGCTGTCCTTCACCTCGACGGCCAGCGGGCCGAGCATGTAGCGGCCGTCGCCGAAGCCGGCGGCGTCCATGGCGTCGGTGATGAAGGCGACGCGCTCGGGGCCGGCGTGGTGGAAGGCGAGCTCCAGGGCGGCCGGGTGGAGGTGGGTGCCGTCGTTGATGAGCTCGACGGTGATCCGCTCGTCCTCCAGGAGGGCGGCGATCGGGCCGGGGGCGCGGTGCCCGAGCGCGGGCATCGCGTTGTACAGGTGGGTGGCGACGGTGGCGCCCGCGTCGATGGCCGCCTGCGTCTGCTCGTACGTGGCGTCGGTGTGGCCGATGGCGGCGATGACGCCGTGCTCGGCGAGCAGGCGTACGGAGTCGAGGCCGCCGGGCAGCTCGGTCGCGAGGGTGACCATCTTGGCCCGGCCGCGGGCGGCGTCGATCAGCTTGCGGACCTCGGCCGGGTCGGGGTCGCGGAGCAGCGTCTCGTCGTGGGCGCCCTTGCGGCAGGGGGAGATGAACGGGCCCTCGAAGTGGAGGCCGGCGATCTCGCCCTGTTCGGCGAGCTCGGAGAGCAGTCCGGCCCGCTGGGTGAGGAAGTCCATCTCGCCGGTGACGAAGGAGGCGACGACGGTGGTGGTGCCGTGCAGGCGGTGGGTGTGGACGCCCTTGAGTACCTCGTCGACGGTGCCCGAGGTGAAGGACGCGCCGCCGCCGCCGTGGTTGTGCATGTCGACGAAGCCGGGGACGAGCCAGTGGCCGGTCAGGTCGAGGACGGGGGCGTTCTCGGGGGCGGAACCCGCGATGCGGTCGCCGTCGACGATCACGCGTCCGTTCTCGACCGTTCCGGTGGGCAGCACGACGTGCGCGCCGGCGAGAACCTGGTGATCGGCCATCAGGCGGAAACCTCCGAGTCGAGGGAGAGAAGGTCCCAGGCGAGGAGGCCCGCGCCCAGGCATCCGGCGGTGTCCCCGAGGGCCGCCGGGACGATGGCGGGCAGCTTCTGGAACGTGACGCGTTCCTCCACGGCGGCCCGGAGTGGTGTGAACAAGGTTTCCCCGGCCTCGGCGAGACCGCCACCGATGATGAGCGTGCGGGGGTCCAGCAGGGTGAGCGCGGTGACGAGTCCGTCGGCGAGGGCGTCGACGGCGTCCTGCCAGACCCGCACGGCGGTGGGGTCGCCGGATTCGACGGCCTTCGCGCAGTCGGCGGCGTCGGCGTCGGGGTCGCCGCTGGCCTCGGCCCAGGCGAGGGAGACGGCGGAGGCGGAGGCGTACCGCTCCAGGCAGCCGCGCTGGCCGCAGCCGCAGTCGGTGCCGCCGGGGCGGACGACGATGTGGCCGATCTCGCCGGCGTAGCCGTGGGCTCCGGCCTCGATGCGGTCGCCGATGCCGATGGCTCCGGCGATGCCGGTGCCGAGGGGCACGAAGAGGAAGCGGTCGGCGCCGTTGCCCGCGCCGATGCGGCCTTCGGCGAGGCCGCCGGTGCGCACGTCGTGGCCGAGGGCGACGGGGATGCCGTCGAGGCGGCGGCTGAGGAGTTCGCGCATGGGAACGTCGCGCCAGCCGAGGTTGGCGGCGTAGACGGCGATGCCGTTCTCCGCGTCGACGATTCCGGGGACGGCGACTCCGGCCGCGGCGGCGGGCTCTCCGTACCGCTCCTGGCCGAGGGCGCGGAGCTCTTCGGCGAAGCCGAGGATGGTCTCCACCACGGCCTCGGGGCCGCGCTCGCGCCCGGTGGCGCGGCGGGCCTCGTGCAGCAGGGTGCCGTCCGCCCCGACAAGGGCGGCCTTCATGCCGGTGCCGCCCACATCCAGGGCGATGACGTGTCTCACGGGGGACAGTCTGTCGCGGGACCACCCAAAAGGTCTAGTCCACTGAGCAGGATTGTTGCGCTCGGATACAAATTCGAGGCCGGTCATGGGGTCATGGTCCCGCCGCAGTTGCGGAAGTGATATCCGAGTGGTGTAGACCTCACACCCGGGCGCGGGGCAGACTTACGGCCCTGAGAAGAGCAAACACGCAGATCAATGCGGCGAAAGCTCTGGAAAAACGACAGCTCAACGACGAGCAAAAGGTGGATGAAGCCGTGGAGCGGCGACGATTCCTTGGACTGACCGCGGCCGCCGCCGCCCTCGGACTGACCACGACGGTCGCCGGCTGCGGCTCCCTCGGCGGTGACTCCGGCGACGTGACCCTGAAACTGGTCGCCGCCGACTACGACCTGACCGGTGGCGACACCACCAAGAAGTACTGGACCGACCTCGTCGCCGCCTTCGAGGCGAAGCACCCCGGGGTCAAGGTCGAGGTCGACGTCGTGTCCTGGGACGACGTCGACCGCAAGGTCGCCGACATGGTCAAGGCGGGCAAGGCCCCCGACATCGCGCAGATCGGCGCCTACGCCGACTACGCGGCCGCCGGGCAGCTCTACGCCGCCGACGAACTCCTCTCCATACCCGTGCAGGCCAACTTCCTCGGCCCGCTCGTCTCCGCCGGCGAGTACAAGCGCACCCAGTACGGCATGCCGTTCGTCGCCTCCACCCGGCCGCTCTTCTACAACAAGGACCTCTTCGAGGAGGCCGGCGCCGAGGCCCCCACCACCTGGGACGAGCTCACCGCGGCCGCCGCGAAGCTCAAGGCCAAGGGCGTCCCCACCCCCTTCGCGCTGCCGCTCGGCCCCGAGGAGGCCCAGGCCGAGGCCCTCATGTGGCTGCTCAGCGGCGGCGGCGGCTGGACCGACGCGTCCGACCGCTACGCCGTCGACTCCGACGCCAACGTGCGCACCTTCGAGTGGCTCCGCAAGAACCTGGTCGGCAAGGACCTCACCGGACCGGTCGCCCCCGCCAAGCTCAACCGCAAGGCCGCCTTCGCCGCCTTCGCGAACGGCGAGGTCGGCATGCTCAACGGCCACCCCTCGCTCCTCAAGGAGGCCGCGAAGAAGGGCGTCCAGGTCGGGCAGGTCCCCCTCCCCGGCGCCGACGGCACGCCCAAGACGTCCATGGGCGTCGCCGACTGGATCATGGGCTTCAAGGAGAACGGTCACCGCAAGGAGATCGGCGACTTCCTCAACTTCGTCTTCAGCGACGAGAACGTCCTGAAGTTCGCCGGCGACAACGACCTGCTGCCGGTCACCGTCACCGCCTCCACCCGCATGGAGACCGACCCCGAGCACGCCAACCTGCGCGTCTTCCTCAAGGTCCTCCCCGACGCGCAGCTCCCGCCCGTCGGCAAGACCTCCTGGGCCAAGGTCAGCGAGAACGTCAAGCAGAACATCGGCAAGGCCGTCGCTCCGGACGGCCGGCCCGCCGACGTCCTCGGCCGGATCGGCCGGGCGGCGACGGCGGCGGAGGCCGCCGAGTAATAGGTTGGTCGTATGACCGTGAGCGAGGGAACGGACGAAGGCGGGCTCGGGGAGCGCGAGCAGGCGCTCCTCGCCGTCGAACGCCGCTCCTGGCCCGGCCCCGGTGCCAAGGAGCGGGCCGTCCGCGAGCGGCTCGGCCTCTCCGCGACCCGCTACTACCAGCTCCTCAACGCGCTCCTCGACGACCCGCGCGCCCTGGCCCACGACCCCGTCACGGTCAACCGGCTGCGCCGGGTCCGCGAGGAGAAGCAGCGGCGCCGCGAGGGCTGACTCCGGTCAGTGACCCCGGCCACGCTGACGGGGTCCCCGTACGTCGGTAGGGTCGGAAACATGGTCAACAGCCTCCCGCACCCGACCACACCGACCGGCCGCGACGGTCTGGCCGCGCTCCTCGCGCGGCCCGAGAAGGCCGTCGTCGCCCTCGACTTCGACGGCACCCTCGCCGAGATCGTCCCCGACCCCGAGCAGGCCCGCGCCCACCCCGGCGCCGTGGCCGCCCTCGCCGCCCTCGCCCCCCAGGTCGCCTCCGTCGCCGTCGTGACCGGCCGCCCCGCCGGGGTCGCCGTCCGCTACGGCGGCTTCGCCGGCGTCCCCGGCCTGGAGCACCTCGTCGTCCTCGGCCACTACGGCGCCGAACGCTGGGACGCCGTCACCGGCACCGTCAAGGCCGCCGCCCCGCACCCCGGCGTGGCCTCCGTCCGCGCCGAGCTCCCCGGCTTCCTGGACCGGGCCGGGGCCTGGCCGGGCGTCTGGATCGAGGAGAAGGGCCGCGCGGTCGCCGTGCACACCCGCCGCGCCCTCGAACCCGAGGGTGCCTTCGAGGCCCTCAAGGGCCCGCTGGGCGACCTCGCCATCGCCCACGGCCTCGTCCTGGAGCCGGGCCGCATGGTCCTGGAGCTGCGCCCGCCGGGCATGGACAAGGGCGTGGCGCTCGCGGAGTACGTACGGGAGGTGGGCGCCGGGTCCGTGCTCTACGCGGGCGACGACCTGGGCGACCTGCCGGCCTTCGCGGCCGTCGAGAAGCTCCGCTCCGACGGCACCCCGGGCGTTCTCGTGTGCAGCGGCTCCACCGAGGTCCCGGAGCTGTCCGACCGCGCCGACCTCTCCGTCCAGGGCCCGGCGGGCGTGGTCGCGTTCCTGACGGAACTGGCGAGGGCCGTACGGGAGGCCTGACGCCCCCGGCACGCGGCGGGGAGCTCAGCGGCGCAGCAGGTCCACCACGCCCGCCAGGTCCTCCTCGCCGCTGCCCGCGTCGAGCCGGCGGCGCATCAGCCCGAAGTACGGGCCGATCAGCTCCGGGCTGACGCCCTGCCCCTCGGCCGTGGCCAGGAACGTCGGCGTGCCGGCCACCTGCATGGCGAGGTTCGAGACCACGCCGGTGGTGTAGTCGCCGCTCTTCAGCCGGGCGGCGGTCCCCAGGACGTGCGGGCCCGTCATCGCCGTGATCCACCCGGAGAGCAGCGGGGCGAAGGCGACCGGGTCGATGTCCTCCCCGCGGATCAGCGCGAAGGCCTGCGCGGCGCCCGCGAACATGCCGTACATGGCGCTCAGCAGGGCCACGTCGTGCAGGGCCGCGAAGCCCGCGTCCTCGCCGACGTAGGTGGTGCCGGCCGGGACGGCCAGGGTCTGGCGGTGCCGCTCGAACAGCTCCCGCGAGCCGCTGTAGAAGACGTACCCGCCGGCCTCCGGGACGCCGATCATCGGCGGGACGGCCATGATGCCGCCGTCCAGGTGGCGGGCGCCCCGCTCCTCGGCCCACACGGCCCGGGCCCGGGCCTGGGCGGGCGTCGTGGTGGTGAGGTCGACGAGGTCCTTGCCGGTGAGGTCGACGCCGTCCAGGGCGGCGTCGACGGAGTCGTCGTCGAGGAGGCAGACCACGACGAGGGTGCTCGCCGCGACGGCCGAGGCCGCGCTGTCCGCGGCCTCGGCGCCCTCGGCGGCGAGGGCGTCCGCGCGGGCCGGGGTGCGGTTCCAGACGGTGAGCGGATGCCCGGCGGCGAGCCAGGTCCGGGCGAGGGCGGTGCCCATGGCGCCGAGGCCGAGGAGGGTGACGGGGGGCTTCGCAGGCGTGTTCGCTGTCATGCCCACCAGGCTGCTCCGGGGCTCTGACCTGCTCAAGTACCCACTTTCGAGTGGGTGGTTACCCTGAGGTGAGCGAACAGGTCAGGAGGGGTGGGGCGTGGCGACACTGAACCGGCCGGGTGCGTCCGACGGGCACGTCTGCGGGATCGACGCCGCGATGGAGGTGATCGGGGGCAAGTGGAAGGTGCTCATCCTCTGGGCGCTCCACGAGCAGCCGCACCGCCGCTTCGGCGAGCTGCGCCGGCTGGTCCCGGGCATCACGGAGAAGGTCCTCGCGTCCCACCTCCGCGAGCTGGAGGCGGACGGCATCGTCGACCGCGTCTCGTACGACGAGGTTCCACCCCGCGTGGAGTACACCCTGACGAAGGACGGCATCCGCCTCAACGACGCCCTCGGCCCCCTGGCCGCGTGGGGCAGGGAGCGGGCCGGGGACGCTGGTTCCTGAGCGCCTCCAGCTGGTCCAGGAACCAGCGCTGCGGCGGCAGGGCCGTGGCCGCGGCCGCCAGGCGCTTCGTGCGGTCCGCGCGTTCCGCCGGGGGCATGGTCAGGGCCGTGTGCAGGGCCTCCGCCGTCTCGGTCACGTCGAAGGGGTTCACCGTGAGGGCGTCCTCGTGGAGTTCCTCGTGGGCGCCCGCCTCGCGGGACAGGACCAGGGCGCAGCCCGCCTCCGAGACGACCGGTATCTCCTTCGCGACCAGGTTCATGCCGTCGCGCACCGGGTTCACCAGGGCCACGTCGGCGAGGCGGTAGGCGGCGAGGGAGCGGGTGAAGTCGTCCTCGACGGAGACCAGGACCGGCTGCCAGTCCGCCGTGCCGAACTCGGCGTTGATCTCGTCGGCCAGTTCCGTGACGGAGGCCGTGTACGTCCGGTAGGCGTCGAGGTCCTGGCGCGACGGGTAGGCCGAGGCCAGATGGACCACCTGTTCGCGCCACTCGGGGTGGGTGGTCAGCAGCTCCCGGTAGGCGAGCAGGCCGCGCAGGATGTTCTTCGAGAGTTCGGTGCGGTCGACGCGGACGACGGTCTTCCGGCCGCCGGTCTCCTGGCGGAGGCGGGCCAGGCGGTCGTCCACCTCCGGGCGGTGTGCCAGCGCCCGCAGCTCCTCGCCGTCCACTCCCAGGGGGTACGTCGCCACCCGGGTGCGTCCGAGGTCGCCCGCGCCGCTCTCGAAGGCCTCCGCCCACGCGCGCGTGTGGAAGCCGAGGCGGTCCGCGCCGAGCATGCCCCGGAGGAGTTCCCCGCGGATGTCGGCCGGGAGCATCCGGAGGTGCTCCGGGGACGCCCACGGGGTGTGCGTGAAGTGGGCGATGCGCAGGTCGGGGCGGAGCTCGCGGAGCTGCCCGGGGACGAGGGCCAGGTGGTAGTCCTGCACCAGGACCGCCGCGCCCTCGGCGGCCTCAGCCGCCAGGGCCTCGGCGAAGGCGCGGTTGTAGGCGCGGTACGACTCCCAGAGGCGGCGGAACTCCGCGTCGAAGACCGGTTCGCGGGGGATGTCGTACAGATGGTGGTGGAGGAACCACAGCACCGAGTTCGCGATGCCGTTGTACGCGTCCGCGTACACGGAGGGATCGATGTCGAGCATCCGCACGCCCGGCTCGCCCGTCCCGCGCCGCACCGCCTCCCGGTCGCCCTCGCCGAGCGCCGCGCAGACCCAGAGGCTCTCGGCGGAGTCGATGGTGCTGAGGGCGGAGACCAGGCCGCCCCCGCCTCTGCGGGCGTCGAGCGAGCCGTCCTCGCCGAGCACGTACGAGACGGGGCCCCGGTTGGATGCGACGAGCACAGTAGCCATGTGGCGAACCTAGCCCGTCCCGTAAACGCTCAAACGTACGTATACGAGACGGGCTGATCCGGCCACGGGCGGTCACCGCAGGTCAGTCGCGTCGGCCGCGCATCGCCGCCTTCGCCACCAGGCCCGTCGCCGCCAGCGCCACCGCGAGCGCGCCGAGCAGCCAGAGCCGCTCGCCGTTGCTTCCCGTCTCCGCCATGGAGCCGGTGCCGGTGCCGGTGCCGGAGCCGGTGCCGGAGTCATAGCCGAGGTCCGGTCCCGAGCCCGCGTGGTGGCCGCCCTGCGGTCCCGGGGCCGGGGGAGCCGGGGGGGACGCGGTCGCCGGGACGGTGGGCGAGGTGCTCGGTTCCGGGGAGGACGGTTCCGGCTCCGCCGGGGTCGGTGAGGGCTCCGTCGGGGTGGGCGTGGGGGTCGGCGTCGGCCTCTCGTGCTCCAGCCTCGGGGTCGCCGTGCAGGACGGGTCCCGGCTGCCGTGTCCGCAGTTGGAGCGGGGTGTCTCCGCCTCGACGCCGGTGCGGAGTCTTCCGTCGCCGGTCGCCGGGTCCTTGACCGTCACCGAGTAGGTGACGGTCGCGGTCTTCCCGGCCGGGACGGTCCCCACGTACCCGATCCTCGGCTTCTCGTACGAGACCCTGCCGAGGTCCGTCCGCACGTCCCCGTTGTAGTCGGCGTCGTCCAGGATCCCCGTCAGGTCGTCGCCGAACCTCGCGTTCGGGTGGTCGGTCCCGCTGACGTTCTTCGCGGTGATCGTGTACGTGAGGGTGTCGCCCGGCTTCACCGTGCGCGGGCTCGCCGTCTTGGTGATCTCCAGGTCGGGGACCGGCACGGAGAAGGCCAGCGCGGACGGCACGTAGGTGTCGCCGCTCGTGGAGAAGGTCAGATCGGCGGAGGTCGCGCCCGGCGGGACGGCGCCGGCCGGGAGGTCGAAGGCCTTGGCGTCGATGCTCAGGTTGTCGGTCGGCTTCGGGGAGACCGCGCCGTCGTCCTCGCCGACGAAGAAGTTGTCCGTGTCGCCGGTGCGGGCCTCGGTGACGTTCCTGCCGTCGACGAGGAACCTGTCGCCCGGGGTGTTCCGGTCGCCCTCGTACGCGGTCACGCTCGCGCGCACCGTGCCGGGGCCCCGCCGGAAGCCGTCCACGGTGATCGTGGTGGCCGGGGAGGCCGAGCGCTGGAGGATGTGGCCGCCGTAGACGTGGATGCTCCGCCGCTCGGGTGCCTTCACCGGGTCCGGTCCCGGGAACCTGTGGACGACCGTCAGGGACCAGCCCGCCACGCAGCCCTTGCCGCTCGGCGCCCAGAGGTTGCCGACCGCCACCTGCGCGTCCGTCCCCGAGACGCCCGCGAAGGCGGCGGTCACGTCGGACTCGCCCGTGTAGTAGTGCGGGCCGCCGGTGTCGGCCGGGTCGGCGACCATGCTGTCGATCGAGACCGGGGTCGCCGCGCCCGCCCCGACCTTGATCAGCGGGGCCGTCGTCGTCGGGTCGCCGGGGGAGCGCCCGACGTCCGCGCCCGAGGGGTCGCAGCGCTTCAGCGGGGCGCCGCCCGGGCCCTTGTACGTGCCGTCGTTGCCGCCCCAGAAGAGGCGGGCGTACGCGACCTCGGCGCCCGCGGGGATCTTCACGTGGCCGGTGCTGGAGCCGAAGCCGTCGTCCCCGATGCCGCCGGCGTCGATCCGCCGCATCACGAAGGTGTCGTTGTCGTCCGAGCCCTGGCCGGACGCCGCCGTCGCGCAGCGGCCGGCCAGGTCGGCCGGGGCGGTCGGGCAGCCCATGACCGTGTTGCCGATCGTGGTGAAGTCGCCGTACAGCGACGCGTCGTACCGCTTGCCGAAGGGCTCGATCACGTCCGCGGCGGCCGGGGCGGCCGCCGTGAACGCGAGCGAGCCCGCCGTGAGCCCGATGGCCGCGAGCACCCTGCTCAGGTGAGGTTGTCTGAAGCGCATAAAAGGGCAATTTATGCAAAACGGATCATCATGCGGCGTTACGCCACGCGGCGGTGCGCGTACTCCGTGATCTCGGCCATCGGCGGCCGCTCCTCCGTGTCCACCGCGTACGTCCGCGGCTCGAAGCCCTTCTCGCCCCGCTCGAACTGCGTCAACCTCGGCCGCACCAGATGACCCCGCGAGAGCCGCAGCTGCGCCGTCCGGTAGATCGCCGCCGCCATCCGGCCCAGCGCCTGCCCGTCCTGGTGCCGATGCTTGCGCACCCCTACGTCCACCTGTGCGAGCGCGTCCAGGCCCACCGTGTGCAGGGCGTCCACCAGCAGCCCCAGCTCCACTCCGTAACCGACCGGGAAAGGGAGCCGTTCGAGCAGCGAGCGCCGCGCCGCGTACTCGCCGCCCAGCGGCTGCACGAAGCCGGCCAGCTGCGGCCAGTGCAGATTGAGCAGCGGGCGCGCCACCAGTTCCGTCACCCGGCCGCCCTGACCGGGGGTGTCTCCGAACGGGCGGTCGTACATCGCCTTGACGAAGTCCACGTCCGGGTCCGTGAGCAGCGGGCCCACGATCCCCGTCACGAAGTCCGCGGAGAAGTCCCGCAGGTCCGCGTCCACGAAGCACACGACGTCCCCGCTGGTCACCATCAGCGACCGCCACAGGACCTCGCCCTTGCCGGGCACGGCCGGTATCCGGGGGAGTATCGCGTCCCGCGCCACCACCCGCGCGCCGGCCGCGGCGGCCACCTCCGCCGTACGGTCCGTGGACCCCGAGTCGATCACCACCAGTTCGTCGACGAGCGGCACAGCCTCGGTCATCAGCTCGCGGCGGATCACGGCGACGATGTCCCCGACCGTCGCCTCCTCGTTCAGCGCGGGCAGGACGACGCTGACCTTCGTGTTCCGCTTGGCGGCGAGGATCCGCTCCAGCGGCCGGTCCGCCACGGACCAGGACCGCCGGTCCAGCCAGCGCTCCACCTCTTCCAGCACGTGATCTCCATCTCGCGGTTCGGACGGCCGGTTCAAGCGTCCGGGCCTTCGGTTACAGTCTTGAACAACGCGGATGCCCGATGCACGTCGGGGTGCCGCCCGCGCCGGAGCGCAGGAACGAAAGTCCACCGCGCTTCACAATCGAATACCGCTCATCCAGAGGGGCAGAGGGAAACGGCCCGTTGAAGCCCCGGCAACCCTCCAGTCGGTTACTCGTCCTCCAGCGAGGTCCCCGACTAGGGAAGGTGCCAAATCCGTCTCATGACGAAAAATTCGTCATGGGAAAGATGAGGAGAAAGGGCCTCGCCTCCATGGCTGTACAGACCGTCGCACCCACCACCGTCGACCTCGGTCCCGCGTCCGGACTTTCCTGTCGCGAATGCGGTGAAATCTTCCCGCTCGGCCCGATCTTCGCCTGCGAACTCTGTTTCGGACCGCTCGAAGTCGCGTACGACCTCCCCACCGGTGACCCCGAGGCGCTGCGCAAGCAGATCGAGGCCGGCCCCGCCAACATCTGGCGCTACGCCCCGCTGCTGCCCGTCCCCGCCGACGTCGCCGAGAAGCCGAACCTGAACCCCGGCTGGACCAAGCTCGTCCAGGCCGACAACCTCGCCCGCGAGCTCGGCGTCGCCCCCGGCAAGCTCTTCGTCAAGGACGACTCCGGCAACCCGACCCACTCCTTCAAGGACCGGGTCGTCGCCCAGGCGCTCGAAGCCGCCCGGGCCTTCGGCTTCACCACCCTCTCCTGCTCCTCCACGGGCAACCTGGCCGGCGCCGTCGGCGCCGCCGCCGCCCGCGCCGGCTTCCGCTCCTGCGTGTTCATCCCGCACGACCTGGAGCAGGGCAAGGTCGTCATGGCCGGTGTCTACGGCGGTGAACTCGTCGCCATCGAGGGCAACTACGACGACGTCAACCGCTTCTGCTCGGAGCTCATCGGCGACCCGCTCGGCGAGGGCTGGGGCTTCGTGAACGTCAACCTCCGCCCGTACTACGGCGAGGGCTCCAAGACGCTCGCGTACGAGATCTGCGAGCAGCTCGGCTGGGTCATCCCCGACCAGCTCGTCATCCCGATCGCCTCCGGCTCCCAGCTCACCAAGATCGACAAGGGTCTGCAGGAGCTCATCAAGCTGGGCCTCGTCGAGGACAAGCCGTACAAGATCTTCGGCGCCCAGGCGGAGGGCTGCTCCCCGGTCTCCGCCGCCTTCAAGGCCGGCCACGACGTCGTCCGCCCGCAGAAGCCGAACACCATCGCCAAGTCGCTGGCGATCGGCAACCCGGCCGACGGCCCGTACGTCCTCGACATCGCCCGCCGCACCGGCGGTGCCGTGGAGGACGTGAACGACGAGCAGGTCGTCGAGGCCATCAAGCTCCTCGCGCAGACCGAGGGCGTCTTCGCCGAGACCGCGGGCGGCGTGACCGTCGGCGTGACGAAGAAGCTCGTCGAGGCCGGTCTCATCGACCCGGACCTCACCACCGTCGTCCTCAACACCGGCGACGGACTCAAGACCCTGGACGCGGTGGCCGACACCTCTCAGGCGACCGCCACCATCCGCCCGAGCCTGGACGCGTTCCGCGACGCCGGCCTGGCGCTCTGAAAGGTTAAGAAGACATGGCCGTGAACGTCCGCATCCCCACCATCCTCCGCACCTACACGGGCGGTCAGTCCGAGGTCCAGGCCGAGGGCGCGACCCTCGCCGAGGTCATCGCGGACCTGGAGAAGAACCACACCGGGATCGCCGCCCGCGTCCTGGACGACCAGGGCAAGCTGCGCCGCTTCGTCAACGTCTACGTCAACGACGACGACGTGCGCTTCGAGCAGGGCCTGGAGACGGCCACCCCGGCCGGCGCGGGCGTCTCGATCATCCCCGCCGTCGCCGGCGGCTGCTGACCTTTACCAGTCGGTACGAATTGCCCCTTCCGCGCGATAAGCGGAAGGGGCAATTCTGTATGGTTGAGCGCGGTAGAGTTGGGGAAGTCCCCTCCGCTGCTCATGCCGGACGCATATGAGAATGCGTCCCCGCGCGACAAGAAGCAGCCAAAGTGCCTGCGCGTTGTGTACGTTCTGCGCGCTTTGCCGGGCCCGACTTGCCCCGTAATTCAGGGGATTCTCCCCAATTCCCCTTTCCGGGGCGCCCAGAATTCTCGGTCGAATGACCTGTTGCAGAGGGCAGTTGGGCAGATACATTCAGCGGCGGTCGACGCGTTCCGGCGCAGGGTCTGACCCGGGTCCGCGAGGTGCGGTCCCGCGCAAGGGCCAGTAATAGGGGAGTTAGGCATGGCTCAGGGCACCGTCAAGTGGTTCAACGCGGAGAAGGGCTACGGCTTCATCGCGGTCGACGGTGGTGCGGATGTTTTCGTCCACTACAGCGCGATCCAGATGGATGGCTACCGCAGCCTCGAAGAGGGACAGCGAGTCGAGTTCGAGATCTCGCAGGGCCAGAAGGGTCCGCAGGCGGACATGGTCAAGCTCGCCGTCTGAGCGCGGCGCGATCGGCCACCGACGCAACGCCGTCGAGGGGTCCGCATCCCTGAGGGGATGCGGACCCCTCGTGCGTTCCCGAGCCTCGTGCGTGAGGTGCCCGATCCACGAGAGTCGCTTGCACTCGCATGGGTCGAGTGCTAATCATTGGCGTTAGCACTCGGAAGGTGAGAGTGCTTACGAGGATCGGGCAGACGAGGTCCGCGGCCAGGTGGGGCAAGGAACCATCGGGCACGCAGGCCGTCCGTCGCGGGCGTCGGCGCGGTCCTGGAGCGTTATCCACCCCATGTCCGGGAGGACCACTTCACATGGCCAAGATCATCGCGTTCGACGAGGAGGCCCGGCGCGGTCTCGAGCGCGGCATGAACCAGCTCGCTGACGCCGTCAAGGTCACCCTCGGCCCCAAGGGCCGCAACGTCGTCCTCGAGAAGAAGTGGGGCGCCCCCACGATCACCAACGATGGTGTCTCCATCGCCAAGGAGATCGAGCTCGAGGACCCGTACGAGAAGATCGGCGCCGAGCTGGTCAAGGAAGTCGCCAAGAAGACGGACGACGTCGCCGGCGACGGTACGACCACCGCCACCGTCCTCGCCCAGGCGCTCGTCCGCGAGGGCCTCCGCAACGTCGCCGCGGGTGCCAACCCGATGGCCCTCAAGCGCGGCATCGAGAAGGCCGTCGAGGCCGTCTCCGGCGCCCTGCTCGAGCAGGCGAAGGATGTCGAGACCAAGGAGCAGATCGCTTCCACGGCCTCCATCTCCGCCGCCGACACCCAGATCGGCGAGCTCATCGCCGAGGCGATGGACAAGGTCGGCAAGGAAGGCGTCATCACGGTCGAGGAGTCCCAGACCTTCGGTCTGGAGCTGGAGCTCACCGAGGGCATGCGCTTCGACAAGGGCTACATCTCGGCGTACTTCGCCACCGACATGGAGCGCATGGAGGCGTCGCTCGACGACCCGTACCTCCTGATCGTCAACTCCAAGATCTCCTCCGTGAAGGACCTCCTTCCGCTCCTGGAGAAGGTCATGCAGTCGGGCAAGCCGCTGCTGATCATCGCCGAGGACGTCGAGGGCGAGGCCCTGTCGACCCTGGTCGTCAACAAGATCCGCGGCACCTTCAAGTCCGTCGCGGTCAAGGCCCCGGGCTTCGGCGACCGCCGCAAGGCCATGCTGAACGACATCGCCATCCTCACGGGCGGCACGGTCATCTCCGAGGAGGTCGGCCTCAAGCTCGAGAACGCGGGCCTGGACCTGCTCGGCCGCGCCCGCAAGGTCGTCATCACCAAGGACGAGACCACCATCGTCGACGGTGCCGGTGACAGCGAGCAGGTCGCCGGTCGCGTGAACCAGATCCGCGCCGAGATCGAGAACTCCGACTCGGACTACGACCGCGAGAAGCTCCAGGAGCGCCTCGCGAAGCTGGCCGGCGGCGTGGCCGTCATCAAGGCCGGTGCCGCGACCGAGGTCGAGCTCAAGGAGCGCAAGCACCGCATCGAGGACGCCGTTCGCAACGCGAAGGCGGCCGTCGAGGAGGGCATCGTCGCCGGCGGTGGCGTGGCCCTGCTCCAGGCGTCCAACGTCTTCGAGAAGCTCGAGGCCGACCTGTCGGGCGACGAGGCCACCGGTGCCAACATCGTCAAGCTGGCGCTCGAGGCCCCGCTGAAGCAGATCGCGGTCAACGCCGGTCTCGAGGGCGGCGTCGTGGCGGAGAAGGTCCGCAACCTGCCCGTCGGCCACGGCCTGAACGCCGCGACCAACGAGTACGTCGACCTCATCGCCGAGGGCATCATCGACCCGGCGAAGGTCACGCGCTCCGCGCTGCAGAACGCCGCGTCGATCGCCGCGCTGTTCCTCACCACCGAGGCCGTCATCGCCGACAAGCCGGAGAAGGCGTCCGCGCCGGCCGGCGGCGGCATGCCGGGCGGTGACATGGACTTCTGATCCTGACGGATCGGTGGTTCATCGCTGAACGCGCAGCTCGCGTACGCGAACGAGGGCGGCACCCCCACCAGGGGGTGCCGCCCTCGGGCGTTCGGCGGATGCTGGAGGAGTGAGTTCCCTCCGGGAAGGGGTCGCGACGATGGTCACCCTGCTCACGACACCGGCCGACCGCGAGCTGGTCGTCACCCGCACCTTCGACACCGTGCCGGAGCGGCTCTGGGAGGCGTGGACCCGCCCCGAGCACGTCCGGGAGTGGTACGGCGTCGCCGCCCTGACGACCACGGTCGTCGACATCGACCTCCGTGTCGGCGGAGCCTGGCGCTGGGGCCAGACCGGTCCGGACGGCCAGGAGATCGTCTTCTCCGGCGTGTACGAGGACGTCGTCCCGGCGGAGCGGCTCGACTACACGGAGGTCTTCGAGCAGATGCCGGACGGCGAGCCGGTCCGGGTGACCCTCACCTTCGACGCGACGCCCGACGGCGGCACGGCCCTGACCAGCACGTCCTTCTGGCCCTCGAACGAGAGCAGGGACCAGGCGCTGGCGGCGGGCATGGAGGCGGGCATCAGGGAGCAGTACGACCGGCTCGCGGAGTACCTGAAGACGCTGTGAGCCCGACGGGCGGCGCGCCGCCGCTCACGCCGGCGGGGCCAGCAGGTCCTCGTCCTGGCCCGAGTGGCGCAGGGAGGCCGTGACGAAGCCGTTCGCCTTCAGTTCCTCGACCGTGGCGCGGAGGAAGGCGACGGTCTCGGGGCGGCGGGCGACCGTCGTTCCGACGGCCTGGCGGATCTCCATGAAGCGGCCGTCGATCAGCCGTACGTCCGGGTGTGCGGCGGCGTACGCGGTGAGCGGCTGCCGGATCCCCGCGCCGACCTCCAGGGCCTCGGCCCGGAAGGTGTCGACGCCCTCGTCGCCGCGCACCACGGTCGCGTGGGTGAGGCTCCTCGACAGGAACAGGTCGTACGCGGAGCCCTTCTTGACCCCGATCCGCACGCCCGGTGCGTCCACCTCCTCGACGGTGGTGAGCGCCGAGTCGCGCGGCACGGCGTACACGCCCTCGATGACGACGTACGGGGCGGTGAACGCGACCTCCGTCTCCCGGGCCGGGTCCACGGCGAGGAAGCAGAGGTCCGCCCGGCCGTCCGCCATCGCCTCGAAGGACTTCCGCGCCGCGTCGAAGCAGAGCAGCTCGACGGGGAGGCCGAGCCGCGCTCCGATCTCCCGCGCCAGATCCACGGTGATCCCGCCGGGGGCCTCGGGCGTGCCCTGCGCGAGCACCGGGTTCCCGAGGTTGACGGAGGCCCGGAGGACCCCGGTGGGCGCGAGGTCGGCGGCGATGGCGGGGTGCGGTGTGGTGGTCGTCATGGGCGGAGTCTAGGCAGGGGGCGGGGTGTGGTCGGGGCGGAGTCAGGGCAGGGGGGTCGGGGCGGAGTCGGGCAGGGGCGGGGTGTGGTCGTGGTCGGTGACCGAGGCCCCCGCTCCCCGCCGGTGAACACCCCCCGGCCGGGCGGGGGTTGGCCCCACCTCTCACTCGCCGGTCTGCCGGATGGGTGGCGGGGGCCCGGTCCGCGAGGCTGTGCGCATGACAACGAACCGTGGACGCAAGGCCCTGTTGCTCACCCTCTCCGCCGCCGTCGTGGCCGGCGTCGCCCTCGCCGGGGGCGGGGTCGCCCCCGCTGCCGCCGCCGGGCTCGAGTGGGGTGACTGCGACCCCGCCGTGAAGCCGCTGCCGGGGCAGCGGTGCGCCACGCTCTCCGTCCCCCTCGACTACGCCGACCCCGAGGGCGAGCAGATCGGGCTCGCCGTCGCCCGGCTGCCCAGCACCCGGCCCGAGGCGCGGCGCGGGACGCTCATGGTGATCCCGGGCGGGCCGGGGAGCTCCGGTGTGCAGCGCCTCGGGCAGAAGGGGGCCGCCCTCGCGAAGGAGATGAACGGCGCCTACGACCTCGTCGCCTTCGACCCGCGCGGGGTCGGCGGCTCGGCGAAGGCCCGGTGCGGCTTCGGCGAGGACGACCGGCGCCTGGTGACCCTGCGGTCCTGGCCGGCCGCCGACGGCGGCATCGGCGAGAACGTGGCCCGCTCGCGCCGGATGGCCGAGGCCTGTGCGCGGAACGGCGGCGCGATGGTCCGCGGTCTGACCACGGCCAACCAGGTCCGGGACCTGGACCGGCTGCGGCAGGCGCTCGGTGAGCGGAAGCTGTCGGCGTGGAGCGTCTCGTACGGGACGTACGTGGCCGCCGTGTACGCCCAGAAGTTCCCGGAGCGCACCGACCGCTGGGTCCTCGACAGCAGCGCCGACCCGGACCCGAAGCGCGTCGCCCGGGGCTGGCTCGCGGGCATGGCGCGCGGCGCCGAGGACCGCTTCCCGGACTTCGCGGCCTGGGCCGCC
Organism: Streptomyces tanashiensis; assembly: GCF_014648895.1. Taxonomy (GTDB): domain Bacteria; phylum Actinomycetota; class Actinomycetes; order Streptomycetales; family Streptomycetaceae; genus Streptomyces; species Streptomyces tanashiensis. The sequence goes on along the minus strand of NZ_BMRZ01000026.1, from coordinate 24,467 downwards.
CACCCGGACCGGGCGAAGGAGGGGCTGCGGCTCGCCGAACGCCCGGAGGACGTACGGCCGTTGTTCCTGGACCTGGCAGCCCGTCTCGACCGTGAGCCGCGTCCGTCGACGACCCCCGGCACCCCCCTGACGGGCACGGTCCTGCGGCAGGCGCTCCAGCAGACGCTGTACGCGGACGCCGCCTTCCCGGCCTTCGCCCGGCTGATGGCCCAGGCCCTCGACCCGGCGGGCGTGCCGGTGCTGCCGCCGGAGCTGGCCGGGCCGATGCCGGACGAGGCGGCGACGGTGAGCGTGGGCGTGATCTGCAACGACGTGGACTGGCCCCGTTCCGTGCCGGCGTACGAGCGGGCCGTCGCGGCGGACCGCGTGCGGTACCCGCTGACGGCGGGCATGCCGGCGAACATCACGCCCTGCTCGTTCTGGAAGGGCGGCGCGGTGGGGAAGCCGACCCGGATCACCGACCGGGGCCCGTCGAACGTGCTCATGATCCAGAACCTGCGCGACCCGTCGACCCCGCACTCCGCCGGCCTGAAGATGCGCGAGGCCTTCGGTGACCGGGCGCGCCTGGTCTCCGTCGACAAGGGCGGCCACGGGGTCTACCTCGGGAACGGGAACGCCTGCGGCGACGGTGCGGTGACCCGCTTCCTGACGGAGGGCGTGCGGCCCGCGGAGGACGTCCTCTGCCGGTGACGCGAGGGGAAGGGCCCGCCCGGATCTCTCCGGGCGGGCCCTTCCGCTGCGAGGGGGTCTTCAGGCGTGCAGGGCCGCGCGCAGGTGACCCTCGGACGCGGTCAGCCGCTGCTCGGCGGTCTTGGCATCGATGTCGGCGAGGATCATCAGGATCGCGGTCTTCACCTCTCCGTCGGCGGCGGCGAGGGCGGTCTCGATCTGCTCGTCCGGTGCGCCGGTGGCCAGGGCGACGATCCGCCGCGAGCGGGCCTGGAGCTTCTCGTTGGAGGCGCGGACGTCGACCATCAGGTTTCCGTAGGTCTTGCCGAGGCGGATCATCGTGATGGTCGAGATCATGTTGAGGACGAGCTTCTGGGCGGTGCCGGCCTTGAGGCGGGTGGAGCCGGTGAGGAGCTCGGGCCCGGGGACGACCTCGATGCCGTGCTCTGCGGCGGCGGCGAGCGCGCTGTCCTCGTTGCAGGAGAGGCCGATGGTGAGCGCGCCGAGGGCGCGGGCGTGCTCGACGGCGCCGACGGCGTACGGGGTGCGGCCGGAGGCGGAGATGCCGACGACGGTGTCGTCGGCGGTGAGGCCGAGCGCGGTGAGGTCCTCCACCGCGAGTTCCTTGGAGTCCTCGGCGCCTTCGACGGCCTTGACCATGGCGGACGGGCCGCCCGCGATGAGGCCGACGACCTGCGAGGGGTCGGTGTTGAAGGTGGGCGGGCACTCGCTGGCGTCGAGGACGCCGAGGCGGCCCGCGGTGCCTGCGCCCATGTAGATGAGGCGGCCGCCGCGGGCCATGCGGGCGGCGGTGGCGTCGATCGCGGCGGCGATCGCGGGGAGCTGCCGGGCGACGGCCTCGGGGACGGTCCGGTCCTCGCCGTTCATGGTGCGGGCGATGTCCAGGGTGGGGAGCTGGTCGATCTCGGCGAGCTCGGGGCGGAAGGCCTCGGTGGTGAGGGTGGCCAGCTGGGCGCGCAGTTCGGAGTACGTGGTGGGCACGGGGGCTCTTTCGGTGCGGCGGCGTCGTCGGCGCCGGTGATCGAGTGGGTCAGCGGGTGCGGGGGGAGTGGCGGTGGGCGAGGGCTTCGTACGAGGCGGCGAGGGCAGGGGCCGCCGTCTCGTACGTGCGCTGGGTGACGCAGGTGAACAGGCAGTCCACGACCAGGAGCTGGCTGGTGCGGGACGACATGGCAGCGGGGCGCAGTTCGCTCTCGCGCGCGGTCGAGGTGGTCAGGACGTGGTCGGCGTACTGGGTGACCGGGCCGTCCGGGCGGCCGGTGATGGCGACCGTGGTGGCGCCGTGGTCGAAGGCCACGCGCAGGGGTTCTATGACGTCGCCGGTGGAGCCGGAGTGGGTGATGGCGAGGGCGACGTCGCCGGAGCGGAGCTGTACGGCGTTGGTGACGGCGAGGTGCGGGTCGCTGTGGGCGTGCGCGATCAGTCCGATGCGGAGCAGTTTCTGGCCGAGGTCCTGGGCGACGAGGCCGGAGGCGCCGACGCCGTAGATGTCGATGCGGCGGGCGACGGCGAGGGCGGCGACGGCGGCGCCGAGCTGGACGGTGTCGAGTCCGGCGGCGGTGTCGGCGAGGGTCTGCTGCTCGTCGTAGGCCAGCTTGGCGACGACGTCGGCGATGGGGTCGTCGACGGCGATGTCGGCGGTGACGGCCGGGGCGCGGCCGGACTGCTGCTGGGCGGCCAGGCCGGCGAGGGCGAGGCGCAGGTCGCGGTAGCCGGGGTAGCCGAGGAGCCGGGCGGTGCGGACGACGGTCGCCTCGCTGGTGCCGGTGAGCTCGGCGAGGCCGGTGACCGTGAGGGCGGCGCAGCCGGCCGGGTCTCCGGCGACGGCCTCGGCGACCCGCTGCATGGAGCGGGTCATGGACGGCGCGAGGGTCCGCACCTTGGCCGCGAGGGCGGCGGGGGCGGGCGGCGCCTCGCTGGTGAAACTTTCCTTCACGTCATTGGTCACACCTGAAAGATACTTTCGGCCCGGTGGGGCGACAAGACCCCGCGGGTCCCGGATACGGCGGGGCTTCCGGCGGGACTCCGGCGGGACTCCGGCGGTGGCTTCCGGCGGTGACTTCCGGAGGGGACCTTCGCCCTTTCCCTCGGACGGGTGACAATGAGTGCATGGACGACATCGACCCCGTGGAGCAGGCGCTGCATGCCGCCCGCGCGCTGGTTCTGGCCGACCTCGTGGCCCGGAAGGTGTCCGCCGCAGAGGTCGTGTCGATGGTGGAGGACGCCGTGACCCACCGGCGCTGGTGGGTCGAGCAGTGGCCCGAGGGGGTGTCGTACGTCGCCGGGCTCGTCGCCCAGGACGTGCAGGACGCCCTGCTCGAACGGTACGGACGCTGGCCGCTCTGCCCGGTCTGCGCCTCGGGCGACCCGCACGCCCTCGACGTGGAGCCGGAGCTCGGCCCGGACCCGCACTGGGTCTGCGGCAAGCAGGGCGTGGTGGTGGCCCCGGTGGGCGGCCTGACATGACGGGAGCCCCCGCGTGAGCCTCTACATCGACCCGCCGACCTGGCCGGGGCACGGCCGCATGTGGTCGCACCTGGTCAGCGACGTCTCCTTCGAGGAGCTGCACGCCTTCGCCGCCGGGATCGGCGCCCCGCCGCGCGCCTTCGAGCGGGACCACTACGACATCCCCTCCGACCGGTACGCGGACGCGGTGGCGGCCGGCGCGATCGAGGTGGGCTCGAAGGAACTGCTCCGCCACCTCACGAAGGCGGGCCTGCGGCGGCCGAAGGGACGGCCGGCTTCCTGAGGCGCGGCCTCAGGGCAGGAAGGTGACGCCGACCTGCATGTGGATGTGGTCCGTGTGGGCGTCGCGGAGCCGGGCGTTCTCGCTGCCGGGGGCGGCGTCCGGGGCGTAGTCCGGGTAGATCACGAAGCCGGTGCCGCCGAGGTCCGGCATGGGCCACTTGTTGGCCGGGCCGAACGCCGTCGCCTCGCACTCGAAGGTGGCGGACCGGAAGGCGGTCGTGAACAGCCCGAACCCGAGCGCGTCCGCGGCAGGGTCGATCCTGACCTTCACACCGGCCGGTCGCGGCAGGTTGCCCCAGTCCTTCTTCACCGACCGGGTGAACGAGGTCCCGTCCAACTGCCCCGTGAAGCCCGAGAGATCGAGCGCGCGGCCCTGGTTGTGACAGTCCTTCAGGTTCGGCCCGCCGTGCCCGATGCCCAGGTGGAGGAGTTCGGCGACGTCCGGCGCCGAGGCGTTGATCCAGCGGGTGAGGCGGTACAGCGCGATCAGCATGGACTGGTCGAGGTTGTCGATGACCGCGGACGCCGGGTTGATCTGGTTCGTGTAGCGGACGCTGCCGAACGACGGCGGGCTCACCACCACCCGCTGCCCCGGTCTCGGTGACACGACCCCGCCCGGCCCGTCCACGAAGGCCGGGCTCTTCAAGGTCATGATGCCCCGCCGCGCCAGGTCCGCCGTGAGCTGGTTCGCCTGGGCGGCGGTCAGCAGCCGGGCCGGGGCCACGCCTCCGGAGGGGGTGGGCGCGAGACGGAAGGAGGCGTCCAGAGGACCACTCGCGTCCACCCGGTCGGCGTCCACGTCGAAGCGCTGGAACTCCTCGCCGCGGAAGAAGTAGGCGAACCGGCCGCCCGGGTACACGGCGGCGTCCACGCCCTCGGTGAACAACCCGGTCCAACTGCCCGCGATCGTACGGGGATAGCCGGGGTCCACCCGGTCGGCGGTGATGTCGTACCGCACGTACGCGTCGCCCTTGAAGAGGTACACCTTGCCGTTCCCCCAGTTCACGCCCGCGTCGATGCCGGTGCGCCAGTCGGGGCCGCCGCCCGAGCCGTCGGGCAGACCGGTCCAGCCGAACTCGACCGTGAACGGATCGTTGGGCGGCAGGTACTCGGGGTCGACCCGGTCGGCGGGGGCGTCGTACCGGACATAGGTGCCCCCCATGAAGGCGTACGCCTTCCCCGCACCCCACCAGACGAAGGCGTCCGGCGAGCGGGGCATGCCGGGCCACAGGCTGATCGCGAGACCGGAGTCCTCACGGACCCCCGTGACCGAGTCGTACCGGTCGTAGGTGTCGTCGGCGTGGAACAGGTACGTCTTGTCGTTCGGCCAGGAGACGGCCGACCTCACCGTGGTCATGACGGTCTCGGCTCCTTCCTGCGGGGACGGGCCGCTCGGCGGGCGACCCGTCCCCTTCCCTTTCCCTCACAGGACGTTCCCTCACAGGACGCCGGTCCACCGGCAGCCCGTCGGCGCGGACTGCCAGCCGCGGCCGTAGCCGTGGACGAGCGGCGGGGGGTCCCCCGGCAGCCCGCCGAAGTTGCCCCTCGGCTGCTTGTGCACGTGCTGCTCCTGCCCGTCGGCGTCCACGAACGTGACGACGATGCGGTACGGCGCGTAGCGCTCCCGCCGGTCCACCGCCGGGACCTGTTTCGGCAGATCGAGTCGCATGGTTCTTCCTCGGGTCGGGCGGGACCGGACCGGTCACGGAGTGGCGGCCCGGTCCCGCCGGTGACGCGGGACTCAGATCGGCAGGACCTGGCTGAGGAGGCCGCCGAGGAACCCGCTGGCGGCCGCGCCGCCGGAGGCGTCGGAGCCCTCGGGGTGCTTGCCGCGCTGGACGGGTGCGGACTGCTGCGGGAGCTGGAGCCGGAGCTGTCCGGCGGGGGACCGGCGGGGCGTCTCGGCGCCGCCGTCCTCGTGGGCTCGGGTCTCGTTGAACATGGTGTGCTCCTTACCTTTTATCTCCTGTTTCGCGGCGTGAGGGCCTCAGAACGGGAGGATGTCCGGGAAAAAGCTGGTCAGCAGGCCGCTGGCCGCCGCGCCGCCGGAGGCGTCGGAGCCCTCGGGGTGCTTGCCGCGCTGGACGGGTGCGGACTGCTGCGGCAGCTGTAGCCGGAGCTGTCCGGCCGGGGACCGGCGGGGCGTCTCGGCGCCGTCGTCCTCGTGGGTCCGGGTCTCGTCGAACATGGTGCGGTCCCTTCCTTTCGTCTCCTGTCGCGGAACGGGAGGTCCTCACTCGGGGAGTGGGGTCCTCAGATCGGGATGATGTCGCCGAGCAGGCTGCCCAGCAGGCCGCTGGCGGCCGCGCCGCCGGAGGCGTCGGAACCCTCGGGGTGCTTGCCGCGCTGGACGGGTGCGGACTGCTGCGGCAGCTGCAGCCGGAGCTGTCCGGCGGGGGAACGGCGGGGCTTGTCGCCGGTGTCGGGGGTGGTGTGGGTCTCGTCGAACATGACGGTTTCCTTTCTCTTCTCTCCTGACCGGTCGCGGGGTTCCCGTCAGACGGAGACGCCGTGGCTGGCGTAACACATCTGCCGGGCGGGGCCGGTCATGGTGGCGCAGGAGGACATGGCTGCCTCGGCGCCGGTACGGGTGTCCCCGGCTCCGGCTCCGGGGCCCTCGCGTCGGACGGGGCGGGCCTGGAGCGGCATGGCTCCTGGTCGGTTGCGGCGGGTGTCCATGGCGGTGTCTCCTCTCGGGGGTCGGCGGCTTCAGAGGGAGCCGAGGAACGTGTGGACCGGGGCGAGGGTGACCGGCAGCTCGTCGCTCACGTCGACGGTGAACAGGTACGAGAGCCGGGACCTGCGCTCGTCCTCCGGGTCGTAGAAGGTCACGGTCACGTCCTGGCAGTCCGAACCGACCCTGCAGTAGGGGCTCTTGGTGACGGTGATGGTGTCGAGCGCGTACAGGTTCTTGGTGGAGCCCGGCACCTTGCTCGCGGACAGCAGCCCTTCCTTGATCTTGTCGCCGAACAGGAAGGCGTTGGTGCCCATGTAGTTGAGCGCGCGGTCGGCGGAGGTCTGCCCCAGGTTGCGGAACTGGTAGTAGATCTTGTCGAGGAAGGCGCGGATCGTCAGCTTCAGCTCGGCCTCGTCGCGGACCTTCACCTTGGTCTGCTGCTTCGGGTCCTTGGGCTGCTCCATCTCGGAGTCCTTCTTGACCTGGTCGAAGACGGCGTCGACGAGTGCCGCCTCGTTCCACGTGTACAGGCCGCGGCTCTTCACCTCGACCACCGGCACGATCTGGCCGGAGTAGAGGCGTGTGGTCCGGTCGGTGAGGACTCCGGGCACGGAGACGCGGGAGATGTATCCGTCGCGCTCCTGCTCGTCGTCCGGGTCGAGGGCCTGGCCCCAGATGGCGTCACGGAAGACCCGGTACACCGTCGACACCGGCGGATTCGCGAACAAGTTGAACAGGTCGGCGTCCGTCCTGCCCTTCTCGGTGGCGATGCGGGCCGGTGCCTTGCGGGCCTTCTGGGCCTCCACCGGAGGGACGAGCGGCTCGCTCCAGTCCATGCCGGCGGCGGGCTCGGCCTCCAACGCGTACACCGTGGCGCCGTCCATGGTGAGGGTCCAGGTGACCTTGTCGGAGACCCAGGGGGCGCTCGCGAGGTAGTCGCGGAGCTGGCGGGGGCTGTACGGGTCGGGTGCCTGCTCGACGGCCTTGCCGTCGACCGTCACCTCGACGTACGGCATCTGCTGCCGGAAGCTGTCGCGGCGCGCCTCGGTCGGGTAGTCGAAGCCGATGGTGCCGATGACGTAGATCAACTGCCGTGGGGACGCGCCTCCACTGCCGCCGCAGCTGCACGCGGCGGGGTCGCCACCGCAGCCACAAGAGGGGCGCACTCCGGCGCTTGTAGTGGCGTGAGGAGCGTGAACGGGGGGCGCAGTGGGGCTCGGTGCGACGGGTGCGACGGGTGCGGCGGCCGCGGCGACGGCTTGAACCGGGGGCGCCAGGGCCGGGGCGGGCGGTGCTTGGACCGGTCCCGGGGCGGGCGGCGCGGCCGGCGCCGGCGGGACCGGGGGCGGGGGAGGCGCGCCACCGTCGGCAGCGACGCCCGCCGGTACGGGCGGGGCCACCGGTACGGGTGCCGCGGGCTGCGCGGGTGCGGGTGCCGCGGGCGCGGCGGGTGTCCCGTACGGCGCGGGGGTCTCGTACGCGGCCGGGGCGACGCTCGGCGCGGGGGCCTCGGACGGAGTGGGGGCGGCTGCGGGAGTGGTCACGGCTGTCTCCTCTTTCCTGGTCGTGATGAGGGCGTACGCCCGGGGGGCGTCGAGGCTGCCGCCGAGTCCCCGGCGGCAGGCCGGGGTGTCCGGGTCGGCGCAGTCGGCGGGTGCGGTGGCCGTCGCGAGCAGCGCCTGCCCGGCGGCCTTCGGGTCGGCCGTCCCGCCGCCGGCCAGCTGGGCCGCGACGAGCAGCGCCGCGGTGCCGGCCACGAGGGGGGTGGCGAAGCTGCTCCCCGTCAGGGAGGCGAGGCCGCCGCCGGGTGCGGCGCCCTCGATGTCCTGCCCGGGGGCGAGGAGTCCGTGGGTCCGGAAGGCACCGCCCCAGTTGCTGATGTCGAGCGGGGAGCCGTCGGCCGCGGCGGCGCCGACGGCCAGGACGGAGGGGACGGCGGCGGGGACCTGGAGGGTGTCCGCGCCGTCGTTGCCGACGGCGGAGACGACCAGGACACCCTGGTCCTCGCAGAGCCGCAGGGCCCGTTCGAGGAGGGCGTCGGCCTGGCCGGCGTCGGTCCGTTCGCCGCCGCTGATGTTGATGACGTGGGCGCCTTCCTCGACGGCGCGCTCGATGGCCCGGGCCAGGTCCATCTGGGGGACCCGGCCGTTTCCGCCGTCGGGGAAGACGGGGAGGAGCAGGCCGCGGCAGTGCGGGGCGATCCCGGTGACGGGGGTGCCGGGCATGCCGAACAGAAGGCTGGCCACGTGGGTGCCGTGCAGCGACATCGGGCCGGAGCCCGCGGGCTCCTGCACCAGCGTGACCAGGCGCGTGAGATCCGCGCCGGCGAAGCAGGGGTGGGACAGGTCCACGGGGCCGTCGAGCAGGGCGACGCACACCCGAGGGTCGCCGTACGGCTCGTCCGGCCGTGGGCGGAGTTCTCCCAGGACTGCCCGAGGCTTCATCTCGGACCTGCCTTCCGTGCCCGAGGGCACCGCGTGCGGAAAGGCTTCTCGGTCCGACCCTGGGGTGTCGATGTCGGCGGTTCGTCACCCGGACTGTGCAAGCGGCGTCCCCAGAGCGTTTCCGGGGCGTTGCCGGTCCGTCCGAGGGGCCGTTTGGCCGCCGGTCAGCCCCGGTGGAACAGCGCGCCGGACCGCGCTCCGAATACCCGCCCGGCCGGTCGGGGCGGCACCGGGGACGCGGATGGCGGGGGCGGTGACGTGCGGTTGCGCGGATGCGTGATCCACCGGCCGGTTGCACAGTGAGGGTGTGTCATCGAACGGCGTATACCTCGAACTGCTCGGTGCCTTCGAGCTCTCTTACGCCGGATGCCGTATCCCCCTCCCCTCGGGGGCGCAGCGCCTGTTGGCGCTCCTCGCCGTGCATGCCGCCGGCGTCTACCGGGGTGCGGCAGCCGAGCGGCTCTGGCCCGACTGCAGCCCGAACAGGGCCTCGGCGAACCTCAGGACCGCCCTGTGTCACGGGCGGCGGGCGGGTCCCCTGCCCACGGTGGAGTGCGTGGACCGCCGGCTGCGGCTCGCGCCCGTGGTGGAGGTGGACCTGCACCGGGCGCGGTCCCAGGCGCAGGACGCGATAGGCGACGGGCCGCCACCCGACGACCCCGAGGCGCTGTCCGCCCTGCTCGGGGAGGAGCTGCTGCCGGAGTGGCCGGACGAGTGGCTCGTCCTGGAGCGGGAGCGCTGGGACCAGGTGCGGCTGCACGCGCTGGAGAGCCTGGCGCAGCGGCTGCGGCGGGACGGGGAGTATCTGGCGGCGCTGCAGACGGCGCTGACGGCGACGGAGATCGACCCGATCCGGGAGACGGCGCACCGCATCCTCATAGAGATCCACATCGCGGAGGGCAACACGGCCTGTGCGGTGAAGCGTTACAAGGCGTACCAGCGGTTGCTGCGGCGGGAGTTGGAGGTGGAGCCGTCCCCGCTGATGACGCGGCTGGTGCAGGATCTCACCTCGGCCTGAGCGTCACCCGGGGTTCCGGCCGTCACGTCAGCGCGGCGGCGATGGCGCGGGCGCATTCCAGGGACTCGGCGCGCGTCGTGTCGACCTCCAGGTCGTACTCCACGCCTTCGTGCACGATCAGGGCCTGCTGCGCCGCCATTCCGCCGGTCCGGTCCCCGCGGGCGATCTCGCGTCCTTCGGCGACCTCGCTGTCGCACCGGACGCCGACCCACAGCACGGGCAGGTCGCCGAGGGCCTCGCGCCAGCGCCGCTGGGAGGCGGCCCCGCCGAGGAAGACGTCGTCGACGACGATCCTGGCACCGGCCCGGGCCATCGCCACGAGCCCTCCGGCCCAGGCGGCCTCCAGGGCCCGGAAGTCGGCGCCGACGCTGACGCCGCCGTCCGCGTCGAAGACGATCCCGCTGTCGGAGTCCTGCATCTTCGCGGGCAGGGCGTCGACGAAGGAGTCGACCCCGAACGCCAGCCACGGTTCGGGCAGTACGGCCTGGAGGCACCGTACGATCCCGGACTTGCCCGAGCTGGAACCGCCGTTGAGGATGATCATCCGTGTCGTCACCGCGCCACCCTAGGGGGCGCGGTGACGACCCGCAGCCGATTTCCGCCGGTCCTCAGCAGCTCGCTTCGGCGGGCTGTTCCGTCCGGTGGCCGGCCGCGCTCGAAGTCACCACGCGGGACGTGGACTTGTGGAGCCTGAGGGCCACCGCCGCCGTGGCCAGGCCGAGGGCCGTCATGGCGGCGCCCGCCCAGGCCGTGGAGGCGTAGCCGAGGCCGGCGTCGATGACGGTGCCGCCGAGCCAGGGGCCGCCGGTGTTGCCGAGGTTGAAGGCGGCGGTGGTGGTGGCTCCCGCGAGGGTGGGGGCGGCGCCGGCCACGTTGAACATGCGGGCGTTGAGGGCCGGGGCGGTGTAGAAGGCGGAGACGCCGAGGAGGAAGGTCAGGAGGACCGTGGCGATCGGGCTGGGGGCGAGGAGGGCCAGCGCGATCAGGAAGACGGTCGAGGCGGCGATGCCGCTGAGCAGCACCCCGAAGAGGTGGGCGTCGGCGACGCGGCCGCCGATCGTCGTACCGACCAGGGCGCCGATGCCGAAGAGTCCGAGGACGGCGGAGACCCAGCTCTTGTCGAGGCCGGAGACGTCGGTGAGGAGCGGGGCGAGGTAGGAGAAGGCGCAGAAGACGCCGCCCGCCGCGAGCGCCGTGATCGTGACGGCGAGGAGGACCTGCCGGTCGCGGTAGATGGCCAGCTCCCGCTTGAGGCGGGGCCTGGTCTCGGGGAGCGGGATGTGCGGGATGCGGGTCACGACGCCGACGAGCGCGATCGCGGAGGCCGCGCCGACCGCCCAGAACGCCGAGCGCCAGCCGAGGTGGTCGCCGAGGAACGCGCCGGCCGGGACGCCGAGGACGTTGGCGATGGACAGGCCGCCGATCATGACGGCCATGGCCCTGGCGCGGGAGCCGACGGGCACCATCGCGATGGCGACGGCGGCGCCGACCGCCCAGAAGCCGGCGCAGGCGAGGGCGCTGACGACGCGCGAGGCGAAGAGGACGGTGTAGTTCGGGGCCAGCGCGCCGGCGATCTGGCCGAGGCCGAAGACGGTGATGAGCGCGACCAGGGTCGTCTTGCGGGGGAGCCGGAGCGTCGCCACGGCGAGCAGCGGCGCGCCGACGACCATGCCGATCGCGAAGGCGGAGATGAGCAGTCCGGCGCGGGGGATGGAGACGTTCATGTCCTCCGCGATGGGCGGCAGGAGTCCGGAGAGCATGAACTCGCTCGTGCCGAGCGCGAAGACGGACAGGCCGAGGATGTACACGGCCAGAGGCATACGGGTGGGGGGTATCGCCTCGGGGGTGGACGGGGCGGCGGTCGCGGTGGCGGTCGTGCGCTCGGCCGAGGGGGGCGGCATGACATGCGTCAACCTGTGGTTTGTTGCTGTCATTCCATGGAGGTCGGACTTCTCGGGATGTGAGACGGTCAGCCGCCGGTGGTCAGCTCCGCCAGTTCGCGCTCCAGGTTCTCCCGGGCGCGCTCCTCCCAGACCGCCGCCCCGTAGGGGGTGCGGAAGAGGCGGGGGAGGCCGAGGAGGTGGCGGAGGACGGCCGCGCGGCCTGCGCGGAAGTCCGCCTCCGGGACGAAGGAGTACTCCTCGCGCACCGCAGCCGTATACCCCCCGTACGTATCGGGGTCGGTGGCCAGGATCGCGAGGTCGGCGTCGCAGAGCGTCTCGCCGTTGAGGTCGCCCGCGGCCGGGTCGTGGGTGGTGGTGAGCCGGACCAGGCGGGCCACCTCGGCCACCTCGTGCGGGGTGAGGCCCGCTTCGGCGAGGGCCTTCTCGGCCAGGACCGCCGAGCGTTCCTCGTTCTCCGAGCGGTCCGGGCGGTAGACGGCGTCGTGGAACCAGGCGCCGAGCCGTACGAGCTCCAGCTCGCCGCCCTCCCCGCCCTGGTCGGCGAGCTCGTCGATGCGGTCGAGGACCGCCCTGAGGTGGTCGACCGTGTGGTAGCGGCGCTGCGGTTCGGCCCAGCGGGACAGCAGGTTCTGGCCGTACGGGGCGGGGTCGGGGCCCTCGTGGCCGGCGCGGGCGGCGAGCAGCGTGGCGTTCCAGCGTCGGAGGAGTGCGGGGTCCTGGTCTGCGGTCATGGGGGCATTCTGCCCGGCCGGGGGTGCGGAGGGAGTGCTTCCCACGCGCCCTCATCTCACTCTTACATACCCCCCATGGGTATGCTACGGTGCTCCGCACAGGTACCCCCTAGGGGTATGCAGCAGCGAGTGAAGGGTCAGGGCAATGTCAACCGTCAATCCCCGGCGCTGGTGGGCACTTGTCGTGCTCGCCGCCGCTCAGTTCATGGTCATCATGGACACCTCGATCATCGGGGTCGCGCTCCCCGAGATGCAGAAGGACCTGGGCTTCACGCAGGGCGAGCTCCAGTGGGTCTTCAACGCCTACGTGATCGTCTTCGGTGGCCTGCTGCTCCTCGGCGGACGCCTCTCCGACCTCGTCGGAGCCCGGAAGATCTTCGTCACCGGCTGGGCCGTGATGATCGCCGGCTCGGTTCTCGCCGCGGCCGCCCAGACCGCCTGGGTCGAGATCGCCGGTCGCGCCGTGCAGGGCGTCGGCGGCGCGCTCATCGCGCCCTCCGCCATGACCCTGCTGATGATGCTCTTCATGCACGACCCGAAGGAGCTCGGCAAGGCGATGGCGCTCTACGGCGCCGCCGCTCCCGCCGGCGGCACCGCGGGCGTCTTCCTCGGCGGCGTCTTCACCGAGTGGGCCGCCTGGCAGTGGGTCTTCATCATCTACATCCCGATCGGCCTCGCGACCCTCGCCGCGACCAGGCTCCTCCCGAACGTCGAGTCCCGCCGCGGCTCCGTCGACGTCCTCGGCGCCGTCGCCGTCACCGCCGGTCTCGCGCTCGCCGTCTTCGCCGTCGTCCGCGCCCCCGAGGTCGGCTGGGGCTCCACCGCGACCATCCTGGAACTGGTCGGCGCCGCGGTGCTCCTGGCCCTGTTCTTCGCGATCCAGAAGAGCATCCGCGAGCCGCTCATGCCGCTCAGCGTCTGGCGGGTCCCGCGCCTCGGCTCGGCCAACCTGGCGATGACGCTGCTCGGCGCCGCCTGGATCCCGATGTGGTACTTCCTCAACCTGTACCTCCAGCAGGTCCTGGGCTACGGCGCCTTCGCCTCCGGTGCCGCGCTGCTCCCGATGACCGTGCTCCTCATGATCTTCATGACGGCCATCACCGCCCGGCTCATGATGAAGGTCGGCGCCAAGCCGCTCATCGGCATCGGCCTGCTGCTCCTCGCCGCCGGACTGGTCTGGCTCGCCGCCGTCCCGCCCACCGGCACCTTCCTGGTCGACGTCCTGCCCGCCTCGCTCGTCGCCGCGCTCGGCATGTCCCTCGCCTACATCCCGGCGATGATCGCGGCCATGTCCGGCGCCCCGCAGGAGCAGGCCGGCCTCGCCTCCGGCATCGTCAACACCACCTACAACGTCGGCTCCGCGCTCGGCCTCGCCGCGCTCACCGCCGTCGCCATGTCCCAGGGAGCCGACCAGCTCGGCAACCTCCCGAAGCTGACCGACGGCTTCTCGGCCGCCTTCATCGGCGCCGCGATCATCGCCGCCGTCGGCGGTGTCGTCACCCTCCTCGTCATGAAGGGCGACAAGGCGGTCGCGGCCGAGGCCGCCGCCGCCCCCGCCCCCCAGGGCGAGAAGGTCTCCGCCTGACCCCGCCCCGAAGGGGCCGCCCGATGTCCGCCCCCGGACGTCGGGCGGCCCCTTTTCCGTATCCGGAAAGGACAGAGCCGTGGAACTGAACACCCGTGCCGTGCACGTCGTCAACGAGCCCTTCCCGAGCGGCAGCAGGCCGCTCTCCGTGCCCCTCGTGCAGTCCTCCGCCTTCGCCTTCGACTCCGCCGCCGACCTCGCCGACGCGATGGCCGGCCCCGACGGGCGGTACGTCTACAGCCGCCGCGGCAACCCGACCGTGCGGGCCCTGGAGCAGACCCTCGCGGGGCTCGAAGGAGGAGAGGGGGCGATCGCCTTCGCCTCCGGCATGGGCGCCCTCAGCGGCGTGCTCCTCGCCCTGCTGCGGCCCGGCGACCGGGTGGTCGCCCAGCGCTGCCTGTACGGCGGGACGCACGCGGTCCTGTCGGACCTGGCCGAGCGGTACGGGATCGAGGTCGTACGGATATCCGGCGATGACCCGGCCGAGCTGACGGACGCCGCCGTGCACCCGGCCACCCGCCTCCTCGTCCTGGAGACGATCGCCAACCCCACAGGCCAGGTCCCCGACCTGCCCGGGCTCCTCGCCGCCGCGCGCGCCCTCGGGGTCACGAGCCTGGTCGACAACTCGCTCGCCTCGCCCGTCCTGTGCCGCCCCCTGGAGCTCGGCGCCGACATCGTCGTGCACTCCACCACCAAGTACCTCTCCGGGCACTCCGACGTGCTGGGCGGCGCGGCCGTCTTCGCCGACGGGGCGCTGCGCCGCCGGGTGTGGCCCCGCACGGTCGAACTCGGCGCCTGCGCCGACCCGTTCGCGGCCTGGCTCACCCTGCGCGGGATCCCCACGCTGCCCCTGCGGATGCGCGAGCACTGCGCCAACGCCGCCGCCCTCGCCGAACTGCTCGCCGCGCACCGCGCGATCGGGTCCGTGCACTACCCGTGGCGCGCCGACCATCCCTCGTACGGCATCGCCCGGAAGGTCCTGGCCGGCGGTGGCGGGCTGCTCTCCTTCCGGCTCGCCGGGGGCCGGGAGGCGGGCCGGGCCTTCATCGAGCGCGTACGGCTCGCGAAGCTCGCGCTCTCGCTCGGCGGCGTCGAGACGCTCGTCGCCCATCCGGCGTCCACGTCCCACCGCGAGCTGGACGAGAACGAGCTGGCGGCGGCGGGGATCGCTCCCGGCCTGGTGCGGATGTCCGTCGGCATCGAGGACGTGGAGGACCTGTGGAAGGACATGGAGCAAGCCCTGTGACGAAGGGCCCTCCGGGCCCTTCTTTTGGGTTGACAAAATAATGGAGTGATTCGTAGATTTGGAGGTGCCAGGAAAAGACCACTCCTAGGTCAAGGGGGGCGCGCGATGCGCTACTTCGAGGACTTCCGGCCCGGCGACGTCCATGAGCTGGGCACCGTCACCGTCACGGCGGAGGAGGTGCTGGAGTTCGGCAGGCGCTTCGACCCGCAGCCCTTCCACACGGACCCCGAGCTCGCGAAGGACTCCCCGTTCGGCGGTCTGATCGCGAGCGGGTTCCACACCCAGTCCATGTTCATGCGCCGCTACGTCGACGGACTGCTCGCCTACAGCGCCTGTACGGGCTCGCCCGGCATCGACGAGGTCCGCTATCTGCGGCCCGTGCGCCCGGGTGACGTCCTCACCGCGCGCGTCGAGATCCTCGGCTCCACCCCGTCGCCGTTCAATCCCGCCACCGGCACCGTCAAGCCGCGGTGCACGCTCGTGGCCGCCGACGGGACGGCCGTGTTCAGCATGATCCTGCACAGCATCTTCCGCCGGCGCCCCGCCGACTCCGAGGCCGGCCATCTGTCGTCGATGCCCGCGGCCGAGGACCCCGTCGCCTGCGTGCGACCGGCCAAGAACTGTGTCCCGGCCATGAGCGCCTGACGAACCGTCCTTCGTCGGGCCCCTGAACACGGCCGTCCGTATCTCCGCAACCCAACCGAAGGGGGACCTCCTGTGGAGGCCGTATCCCGCACCGCCCAGTGGACCGCCGCCGCGCGCGCCCTGGAGACCGAGCGCGAGGACCGGCTGTTCGCCGATCCCTACGCGCGCACCGTCGCCGACGAGACCGGCTTCGAACTGCTCGCGCGCTACGACGGGGGCGGCATCGTGCCGTTCCTCGCCATCCGCACCACCTACCTCGACCGGGCCGTCGTGAAGGCGGTGGAGGAGCGCGGCATCCGCCAGGTCGTCTTCCTCGCCGCCGGCATGGACACCCGCTTCTTCCGGCTGCCCTGGCCCGACGGCGTCACCGTCTACGAACTCGACCGCCCGGCCCTCCTGGAGGCCAAGGCCGAGATGCTCAAGGACGAGCCGCAGCCCGCGGGACGCACCCGGGTCACCGTCCCCGTCGACCTCACCCAGGACTGGACCGGCCCCCTGAAGGAGGCCGGCTGGAAGAGCGAGGAGCCCGTCCTGTGGGTGGTCGAGGGCCTGCTGTTCTTCCTGCCCGAGCAGGCCGTACGGACCCTCATCTCGACGCTCTCCGCGCACGCCGCGCCCGGCTCCGTACTGCTCGGCGACGTCATCTCGAAGTCCGCCCTGGAGAACCCCCTCGCCCGCGGCTTCATGAAGGCCCTGGAGGAGGACGGCAACCCGTGGCTCTTCGGCACCGAGGAGCCCGAGACGCTGCTCGCCGACTGCGGCTGGGCCGTACGGGAGGTCAAGCAGCCCGGTGAGGACGGGGCCGCCTTCGACCGCTGGCCCTACCCGGTGCCGGCCCGCTCCGTCCCGCGCATGCCCCGCTCCTTCCTGTTCACCTGCGACACGCCCACGTTCGAGGAGGGGAAGGCCGCATGAGCGCCCACGACTTCCACCAGCGGGTCATCACCGACGCGGGCGCGGCCGTCCGCGGCCTGACCGTCGCCCTCGGCGAGCGCCTCGGCCTCTACCGGGCGCTGGCCGCGCAGGGACCGCTCACCGCCGGGCAGCTCGCGGCGGCGACCGGCACGAACGAGCGGTACATCGAGGAGTGGCTGCACGCCCAGCTCTCCGCCGGGTACGTCGAGCGGCACCCCAGCTCCCGCACGTACACGCTCCCCGCCGACCACGTCGAGGTCCTCGCCGACCCGAAGGCCGTCACCTACGCCGCCGGGTTCTTCACCGCCCTCAAGGCGCTGTACGCGACCGAGGACCTGCTCGTCGAGGCGTACCGCACCGGCGACGGCGTCGGCTGGGCCGAGCACGACGCGGCCCTCGACACCGGCATGGGCTCCTTCTTCCAGCCCACGTACGAGCACAAGCTCGTCGCCGACTGGCTGCCCGCCCTGCACGAGGTCACCGGCAAGCTCGCCGCCGGCGGCACCGTCGCGGACGTCGGCTGCGGTGTCGGCCACACCACCCTCCTCATCGCGAAGGCCTTCCCGAACGCCACCGTCCACGGCTTCGACTACTCCGAGGAGGCCATCTCGATCGCGCGGGAGCTCGCCGAGGAGGCCGGCCTCTCCGACCGGGTCGTCTTCGAGGTCGCCTCCGCCGACGACTACCCGGGCTCCGGCTACGACCTGGTGTGCTTCTTCAACGCCCTGCACGACATGGGCGACCCGGTCGCCGCCGCCCAGCACGTCCACAAGTCCCTGGACGCGGACGGCACCTGGATGCTCGTCGAGTCCAACGTCTCCCCGCAGGACATCGACACGCAGACCCCCGCCGCCCGCATGTTCATGGCCCTGTCCGCCGTGATGTGCCTGCCGGTCGCGGTCGCGCAGCGCGGCCCGCACGCCCTCGGCAACCACTCCGGCGAGAAGGCCTTCCGCGGCATCGCCGAGGAGGCCGGCTTCACCCGCTGGCGGCGCGCCACCGAGACCGCGGTCAACGCGGTCTACGAAGTCCGGCCGTAGTCCCCTTCCCAAGGAGTCGCATCATGGGCGTCACCGCCCCCCTGCCCGTCACCGACCGCTTCATGGAGGTCCTGGAGCGTCTCAGCGAGCGCTCGGTCGAGGACTACTACAACCCGTACCAGACCTTCCAGTGGCCCGAGACGCTGGAGGAGAACCGTTTCTGGATGACGCCGGAGCTGCTCACCGTCCACGGCACCGAGCACTACGACACCCTCGGCGAGGAAACGCTTCAGCGCCTCTCGAAGTGGGAGTCCATCAACTTCTACAGCCTCAACGTGCACGGCATCCGCGAACTCCTCATCGAGGTCGTCGGCCGCATCCACATGCCGGGCTTCGAGGTCCCCTCGGACTTCTTCCACCACTTCATCGGTGAGGAGAACGAACACATGTGGTTCTTCTCCGAGTTCTGCCGGCGCTACGGCCACAAGATCTACGGCTCCACCGCCATGCGCGCCGACGCCGCCTGGGAGCCCGAGGTCGAGAACTTCCTCGTCTTCACCCGCATCCTCTTCTTCGAGGAGCTCGTCGACCACTACAACTCCCGGATGGCGAAGGACACCTCCCTCTGCCACACCATCCGCGAGGTCAACCGCATCCACCACCAGGACGAGTCCCGCCACATCGCCTTCGGGCGCGAGCTGGTCTCCCTGCTGTTCCAGCGGATGTGCCAGGCCGTGAGCGCCGAGCGGGTCCGCGAGGTCGAGGCGTACCTCAAGCGGTACGTCGTCTACAGCATCAACTCCCTCTACAACCCGCACGTCTACCGCGACGCCGGCATCGCCGACCCGCTGGCCCTGCGCAACGCCCTGGTCGCCGACGAGAGCCGCCGCCCGCACGAGCGCAAGGCGATCCGCAAGCCGCTCTCCTTCTTCCTCAAGACCGGGATCTTCTCCGACGACACCCTGCCCGTCGTCTGAGCCCCTCCCTGGAACCTCCCTACCGAGAGGTGCACCGACCATGACCGTGACGACCCCCGAGAGCATCGGGGACACGAGGGGCCTGCCCGCCCTCGGCCCGGAGGGGACCCGCCTGCTGCGGCTCCTCGACGACACCTTCGAGGGCTGGGGAGTGGCAGCGGGCGCCCGCCCCATGACCATGCCCCCGCTGCTCCCGGCCGCCGACCTGGCCAAGCTCGACTACTACGACAACTTCCCCCACCAGGCCGTCGTCGCCGCCCCGCTCGACCTGGAGCGCCGCGCGACCACCCCCTTCGACACCACCGCCGGCCGCTTCCCGAGCGACGCACTCGAACCCGCCGCGCTCGGACTGCCCTCGGCGTCCTGCTACGCCGTCTACCTGACCCACCAGGGCACCCAGGTCGCCGACGACACCCTCGTCACGATCTGCTCCTGGTGCTTCCGCAAGGAGACGCACTACGAGGGCATGCGGCGCCAGCTCGGCTTCCGCATGCGGGAGATCGTGGCCATCGGCGGCCGCGAGCACGCCGAGAACCACCTCGCCGAGTTCACCACCCGCATCCAGTCCTTCGCGGCGGCGCTCGACCTGCCGCTGCGCCGGGAGGCGGCCTGCGACCCCTTCTTCGACAAGGGCAGCTCCAAGGCGGTCCTCCAGCGGCTCACGCCGGTGAAGTACGAGTTCCTGTACGAGGACCTGGCGATCGCCTCGGTCAACACGCACCGGAACTTCTTCGGCGACCGCTGCGACATCACGCTGGCGTCGACCGGCGGACCGGCCTTCACCAGCTGCGTCGCCTTCGGCCTGGAGCGATGGCTGTCGGCGCTGACCCGCCGCCACGGCAGCTGGGAGTCCGCCACCCAGGCGGTGCTCGACGCCTCCCGAGGGGCGTCGGCCGGCGCGAGCGGCGCGGCCGGGCCGGTGATCTGACGTGCCGGCCCGTCCCGCCGCCCCGCCGGCGGGCGGCCTGGGGTGGGCGAACCTCGGCATGGACATCGTGTCCGTCAACCGTGTCCGCAGGCTCCTCGCCCAGTACGGGGAGCGGTTCTTCGAGCGGATGCTCACTCCCGGCGAGCTCGCCGACTGCCGTACCTCCTCGGGGCTCGACGTCCTGAGCCTGTGCGGGCGGATCGCGGCGAAGGAAGCGGCGTTCAAGACCTTACGGGTCAGAGGCAGGTTCCTGCCGTGGCCGGACATCGTCGTGCGGCGCTCCGAGGGCGGCTGGCCGCTCGTGGAGCTGCACCGGGCGGCCGCCGAGATGGCGGCGGAGTCCGGCATCACCGAGATCACCGTGTCCATCAGCCACGACGTGGACTACGCGGTCGCGGTCGCCGCGCCGATCATCGCCCCCACCCCCTACGTATCCAGCAGTAGCTAACAAGGAGAGCAACCATGGCCGACGGCCTGCAGACGGTGAAGAACTGGATCCTCGAGCGTCACCCCGAGCGCGACGACATCGCGTCCGACCTGGACCTGATCGAGAACCGGCTCATCGACTCGCTGTCCTTCGTCGAGTTCGTCTTCCTCCTGGAGCAGGAGAGCGGCACCGCCATCCAGATGGAGACCCTGGAGGTCGACTCCATCCGCACCCTCGGCGCCATCGAGCAGCACTTCTTCAAGACCCCGGCGGAGGCCCAGGCATGAGCCGCCGCCTCTTCACCTCGGAGTCCGTGACCGAGGGCCACCCCGACAAGATCGCCGACCGGATCAGCGACACCGTCCTCGACGCGCTGCTCGCCGAGGACCCCCACTCCCGGGTCGCCGTGGAGACCCTGATCACCACCGGTCAGGTCCACATCGCCGGCGAGGTCACCACCTCCGCGTACGCGCCGATAGCCCAGCTGGTGCGCGAGGCCGTCCTCGACATCGGCTACGACTCCTCCGCGAAGGGCTTCGACGGCGCCTCCTGCGGCGTGTCGGTGTCCATCGGCGCCCAGTCGCCGGACATCGCGCAGGGCGTCGACACCGCGCACGAGGCCCGCGTGGAGGGCGCGGACGACGAGCTGGCGGCCCAGGGCGCCGGCGACCAGGGCCTGATGTTCGGCTACGCCTGCGACGACACGGCCGAGCTGATGCCGCTGCCGATCGCGCTCGCCCACCGCCTGTCGCGGCGGCTCACCGAGGTCCGCAAGGACGGCACCGTGCCGTACCTGCGCCCCGACGGCAAGACGCAGGTCACCATCGAGTACGACGGGGACCGCCCGGTCCGCCTCGACACGGTCGTCGTCTCCTCGCAGCACGCGGCCGACATCTCCGTCGAGGGCCTGCTGACCCCGGACGTCCGCGAGTACGTCGTCGAGCACGTCCTGAAGCAGCTCGTCGAGGAGGGCGTCAGCCTGGAGTCCGACGGCTACCGGCTGCTGGTCAACCCGACCGGGCGCTTCGAGATCGGCGGCCCGATGGGCGACGCCGGACTCACCGGCCGGAAGATCATCATCGACACGTACGGCGGGATGGCCCGGCACGGCGGCGGCGCCTTCTCCGGCAAGGACCCGTCGAAGGTGGACCGCTCGGCCGCGTACGCGATGCGCTGGGTCGCGAAGAACGTCGTCGCGGCCGGTCTCGCCCGCCGCTGCGAGGTGCAGGTCGCGTACGCGATCGGCAAGGCGGAGCCGGTCGGCCTCTTCGTGGAGACCTTCGGCACCGGCACCCTGCCGGACGAGAGGATCCAGGAAGCCGTGTCGGCCGTCTTCGACCTGCGGCCGGCGGCGATCATCCGAGACCTGGACCTCAAGCGGCCGATCTACGCGGCGACCGCGGCGTACGGCCACTTCGGCCGCGAGCTCCCCGAGTTCACCTGGGAGCGCACGGACCGCGTGGAGGCCCTGAAGAAGGCGGCGGAGGCCTGACCCATGCGTATCGCTGTCACGGGATCCATCGCGACCGACCATCTGATGACCTTCCCCGGCCGGTTCAGCGAGCAGCTGCTCGCCGACCGGCTCGACCGGGTCTCCCTGTCGTTCCTCGCCGACAACCTGGAGGTCAGGCGCGGCGGAGTGGCAGCGAACATCGCCTTCGGGCTCGGTGTCCTCGGCCTGCGGCCCGCCCTCGTCGGCGCGGTCGGCGCCGACTTCGAGCCGTACCGGGTCTGGCTGAAGGACCACGGTGTGGACACCGACTCGGTGCGCGTCAGCGCGTCGCTCCACACCGCCCGCTTCGTCTGTACCACCGACCGGGACCAGAACCAGATCGCCACCTTCTACGCGGGGGCGATGGCCGAGGCGCGCGAGATCGACCTCCGCGAGGTCGTGGCGCGCACCGGCCGGCTGGAACTGGTCCTGGTCTCCCCGGACGACCCCGAGGCCATGCTCCGGCACACCCGCGCCTGCCGTGACCTGGGGATCCCCTTCGCCGCCGATCCGTCGCAGCAGCTGGCGCGGCTCGACGGGGGGGAGGTGCGGGAACTGGTGGACGGGGCCCGGTTCCTGTTCACCAACGAGTACGAGACGGCTCTCCTCCTGGAGAAGTCCGGCTGGACCGAGGGGGAGGTGCTGCGGCGCGTCGGCACCTGGGTCACCACCCACGGCGAGGCGGGCGTCCGCATCCGCGGCGAGGGCCGCGGCCCGCTGGCGGTGCCGGCGGTGGAGGTCCCCGCGGTCGTCGACCCGACCGGCGTCGGGGACGCGTTCCGCTCCGGGTTCCTCGCGGGGACGCTGTGGGGCGTGCCCGAGCGGTGCGCGGCGCAGCTGGGCTGCGCGGTCGCGGCGACCGTCCTCGACTCCGTGGGGACGCAGGAGTACCGGCTGCACCGGGACTCCCTCCTGGACCGGATCAGGACGACGTACGGCGTCGGCTGCACGGCGACGCTCGTCACCCATCTGAGGGGGCTCACATGAGGCGTTCCCTGCGGGAGGAGTTCGCGACGCGGGTCGTCGTCGCCGACGGGGCGATGGGCACCATGCTCCAGGCCGCCGACCCGTCGATGGACGACTTCCGGAACCTGGAGGGCTGCAACGAGATCCTCAACCTCACGCGCCCCGACATCGTCGCCTCCGTCCACGACGCCTACTTCTCGGTCGGCGTGGACTGCGTGGAGACCAACACCTTCGGGGCGAACCTGGCCGCGCTCGCCGAGTACGGCATCGAGAACCAGGTGTACGAGCTGTCCGAGTCCGGCGCCCGGATCGCCCGCGCCTCCGCCGACGCCCACACGGCCGCCGACGGGCGCCCCCGCTGGGTCCTCGGCTCCATGGGGCCCGGGACGAAGCTGCCGACCCTCGGGCACGTCACGTACGAGCCCCTCCGGGACGCCTTCCAGCAGAACGCGGAAGGCCTGATCCGGGGCGGCGCGGACGCCCTGCTCATCGAGACCTCGCAGGACCTGCTCCAGACGAAGGCGGCCGTCATCGGCGCCCGCCGGGCCCTGGACTGGGTCGGCGTGGACCTGCCGGTGATCGTGCAGGTCACGGTGGAGACGACGGGCACGATGCTGCTCGGCTCGGAGATCGGGGCCGCGCTGACGGCCCTGGAGCCGCTCGGCATCGACATGATCGGCCTGAACTGCGCCACGGGCCCGGTGGAGATGGCCGAGCACCTGCGGCACCTCTCCCGGCACGCCCGGATCCCGATCTCGGTCATGCCGAACGCGGGCCTGCCGGTGCTGACCTCGGACGGTGCCCACTATCCGCTGTCGCCGGCCGAACTGGCCGACGCCCAGGAGCAGTTCGTACGGGAGTACGGCCCGGCCCTGGTCGGCGGCTGCTGCGGGACGACCCCGGAGCACCTGCGGCAGATCGTGGAGCGGGTGCGGGGCGCGGCCGTCCTCGACCGGCACCCGGTCACGGAGCCCGGCGCGTCCTCCCTGTACAGCCATGTGCCGTTCCGGCAGGACACCTCGTACCTGGCGATCGGCGAGCGGACGAACGCCAACGGTTCGAAGAAGTTCCGCGAGGCCATGCTCGAAGGCCGCTGGGACGACTGCGTCGAGATGGCACGCGACCAGATCCGCGAGGGCGCGCACCTGCTCGACCTCTGCGTGGACTACGTGGGCCGCGACGGCGTCGCCGACATGGAGGAGCTCGCCGGCCGCTTCGCGACGGCCTCCACCCTGCCGATCGTCCTCGACTCCACCGAGGTGGGGGTGCTGCGGGCCGGTCTGGAGAAGCTCGGCGGCCGGGCCGTCGTCAACTCGGTCAACTACGAGGACGGCGACGGACCCGAGTCCCGCTTCGCGCAGGTCACGGCGCTCGCGAAGGAGCACGGCGCGGCGCTGATGGCGCTGACGATCGACGAGGAGGGGCAGGCGAGGACGGCCGATCACAAGGTCGCGATCGCCGAGCGCCTCATCGAGGACCTCACGGGCAACTGGGGGATCAGGGAGTCGGACATCCTGATCGACACCCTCACCTTCACGATCTGCACGGGCCAGGAGGAGTCGCGGAAGGACGGCATCGCCACGATCGAGGCGATCCGCGAGCTGAAGCGCCGCCACCCGGACGTGCAGACGACCCTGGGCCTGTCGAACATCTCCTTCGGTCTCAACCCGGCCGCCCGGATCGTCCTCAACTCGGTCTTCCTCGACGAGTGCGTGAAGGCGGGCCTGGACTCGGCGATCGTCCACGCGTCGAAGATCCTGCCCATCGCCCGCCTGGAGCCGGAGCAGGTCGAGGTCGCACTCGACCTGATCCACGACCGGCGGCGGGAGGGCTACGACCCGCTCCAGAGGCTCCTGGAGCTCTTCGAGGGCGCGACGGCGAAGTCCCTCAAGGCCGGCAAGGCGGAGGAGCTCCTCGCGCTGCCACTGGACGAGCGCCTCAAGCGGCGGATCGTCGACGGCGAGAAGAACGGCCTGGAGGCCGACCTCGACGAGGCCCTGGCCGAGCGGCCGGCCCTGGAGATCGTCAACGAGATCCTCCTCGACGGCATGAAGACCGTCGGCGAGCTGTTCGGCTCGGGGCAGATGCAGCTGC
>NZ_BMRZ01000025.1 GCF_014648895.1 Streptomyces tanashiensis | reverse complement strand
GCCGGCGGCGCCCCCGTCACCGCCAAGGGCGCCCCGATCGCCGGCATCGGCGTCGCCGGCGCCCCCTCCGGCGACCTCGACGAGAAGTTCGCCCAGGCCGGCGTCGCCACGCTCGGCAAGTAACCGACGCCGCAGGCGCCCGCCTACGAGGAAACCGCCATGAACGCGCTCGACCACACCCTTCTGGCGGCCGCCGCACACGGTGACACCGTCGCCGTCCGCGCGGCCCTCGACGCGGGCGCCCGCGTCGACGTCCGCGACCGGCACCGCCGCACCCCGCTGCTGCGGGCCGCGCTGCGCGACCACGTCCCCGCCGCGCGGGCGCTCCTCGCCGCGGGCGCCGACCCGAACGCGCAGGACGACCGGTCCGACAGCCCGTGGCTGGTCACCGGCGTCACGGGCAGTGTCGCCATGATGCGGGCCCTGCTCCCGGCGGGCCCCGACCCGAAGCTGACGAACCGCTACGGCGGCACCGCCCTCATCCCCGCCGCGGAACGCGGACACGTGCCGTACGTCCGCGCCGTGCTCCACGAGACGGCGATCGACGTCGACCACGTCAACCGGCTCGGCTGGACCGCGCTCCTGGAGGCCGTCATCCTCGGCTCGGGCGCCCGCGCCCACCAGGACGTGGTCGCTCTCCTCCTCGGTGCGGGCGCGGACCCCGAACTCCCCGACCCGTACGGCCGCACGGCGCTCCACCACGCCGAACGCCACGGCCTCACGGAGATCGCCGCCCTCCTCAGGACGGCGGGCACCGGCTCACGCGGGGTCCTGCGCGGAGCCGCCTGAGCCCTCGGCGGAGTGCCGCCCCCGGTGGGCGGCGACACGCTCGCGGGTGGCACAGCGGCGGGAGCAGTACCGGCGCTCCGGCCCGCTGCCCTGCGCGACGAAGACGTTCCGGCAGCTGCCCGACGCGCAGGTCCTGCCGGGCGGGCGCTGCCGGTCCCAGACGAGGACGGCGAGCGCCATGCAGGACGAGGAGAGCAGCCACTCGGCCCAGGGGGCGTCGTCGTCCCGGTCGATGTGCGCGTGCCAGGGCCCGGTGCCGCCGTGCGAGGTCAGCCGGAGCGGCCCGGTGTGCTCCCGCAGCAGCCGGTTGAGAACGGTGGCGGCCTCGTCGGCGGTCGCCGCCTCGAACACCTCCCGCAGCAGATCCGCGGCTTCGCGCATCCCGGCGACCTCGCCGGGATCGAGCGCGACGGGCCCCGTCTCCCCGTAGGCCAGGAGCACGGCGGCGACGTCGCCCGGGTCCGGCCGGTCGTCGGCGAGCACGTTGACGAGAGCGGCGGTACGGCGGGCCGTGGTCAGGACGGAGTGACGGGTGGACCAGTCGTCTTCGATGGCGGACACCCTCGGAATGTAACGCATCTTGCGGAGTTTTGAGTTACCTCCGTACCGTCCCACCGGTGAGAGACAAGAACGCGACCGGCATCTGTCTGGCCGGAGCCCTGACAGCCCGTGTGGGAGACGAGACGTCCGGACCGGCGCTGCTCCTCGCCGGATTCGCACTCGCCGGATCCACCGCCGAGGCATCGGCCCTGCTCGCGGGCATCAGCCTCGCGGCCGCGCTCGGCGGACCCGTGCTCGGGGCGCTCCTGGACGGGGCGGCCCGCCCGGGCCGCCTGCTCGCCGGAGCGGTCGTCCTGTACGCGGCGGGCCTGACGCTCGTACTCGTCGGGCTCGGCCGGCTTCCGTTCGCCGTCACCGTGGCGACGGCGGTCCTCACGGGCCTCCTCGGACCGGCCCTCTCGGGAAGCTGGTCCGCCCAGTTGCCCCGGGTGACGACGAGCGACCGGCTGCCCCGGGCGAACGCGCTCGACACGATGACCTTCGGCGCGGCGGCCCTGGCCGGCCCGGCCCTCGCGGGCGGGCTCGCGGAGACCCTGGGGGCGCCGACGGCCGTGGTGGTCTCGGCCGCACTCATCGCCGCGGCGGCACCCGCGGCGTGGCTCCTGCCCGTGCACACGGGGAGGCGAGGGACCGGGGCCCTGCCCGCGGGGACGCAGTCGACGGGTGCCCTGCACTCGGGGGCACGGCCGACCGGCGACGCACGCACGGGCGCACAGCCGACCGGCGACGCACGCACGGGGACGCGAGGGACCCGGGCCCTGCCCGCGGGGAAGGGGCCCGACGCGGAGGCACGCGCCACCCGGACCCGAGACATACGCGCCGCGCGCGTACGGCGCGTACGGCCGCTCCCGGCCCTCGGAGGCGCCCTGGTCTCCGGGACACGCACCGTCCTCGGGAACCAGAAGCTCGCCCGGGCGACCCTCACCTCGGTCCTCTCCTGCGTCGCCCAGGGCATGCTGACGGCCTGTGTCCCGCTCCTGGGCGAGCAGGTCCTCGGCGGAGCCGGCCGCGGGGCCGTGCTCTTCTCCTGCGCGGCGATCTCGGCCCTGGCGGTCAACGCCCTGCTCGCACGGTTCCCCCTCCGCCTCTCCCCCGACGCGCTCGTACGGGTCGGCGCGCTGGTCCAGGCCGGCGCACCCGCCCTCGCCCTGACGGGCCGGCCCGTGGTCCTGGTGGCCGCCTTCCTCCTCTCGGGGATCGGCGAAGGCCCCCAGCTCACCGCCTTGTTCGCGGTGCGGCACCGCGAGTCCCCGGACCATCTGCGGAGTCAGATCTTCACCACCGGCGCCAGCCTCAAGATCACCGGTTTCGCTCTGGGCGCCGCCGCGGCGGGACCGCTGGCGACCTGGTCCCTCCCGGCCGCACTGACGGCGGCGACCGCCGTGGCGCTGCTCGCGGCGGGGCGCCCGCGGGCCGGGGGAACCCCCTGATCAACGATCGGCCCCGGCGGGCCGACGCTCCGGAGCCGCGTGCGGCATCTGATGACGCCGCTCCGGCCCCGCGTCCGGTGTCGACAGCCGCTGCCGCCGGTCCAGCGGGGCGAGGGCCAGCAGCAGCAACAGGCCTGCCAGGGGGAGGAGATCCAGACTCATGGCGGCGACGGCGATGCCCGCGACCACCACGAGCGGACGCCAGACCTCGATCCTCCGCATCGTCGCCAACTGGGCCGTGAGCAGGACCAGGCCGACGTAGAAGAGCGACGGGCCGACCGTGTAGACGGCAGGCGTGACGCCCGGATGGCTTCTGACCTCCTCGAACAGCACGTCCATGGCTCCCCGGTCCGCGCACAGGAATCCGATCACCAGGTCGATCACGGTCTGCGCCGCCGCCGCGGCCGCCCCGAGCACACCCACGACGGCCGCGGTGTCGGCGAACCGTCTCGCCGCCGGCCCGCGCCCCGCGCCGGCCCACCGTCTCATCCGCCACATCACCGTCACGAAGGCCGACACGGAGACCAGCAGTGCGAGATGACCGAGGCTCCAGGACAGGCCGGGGCCGTGGTCGGCATCGGTGAGGCGGATGGCTCCGTAGAGGGTCATGCAGAGGGGACCGACGGTGTAACTCGCCCACTGGCGCGTGGTGTTCGTCATGGAACGATCATGCTCGCGGACCGCCGCCCCAGGTATCGGGGACAGCCCTGAGCGCACCCCCGGATCCCCCGGCCCGAGGTCAGGGTCGGACGTCGGGGCACCCGGCGTGTTACTCAAAAGTAATGTTGACAACCCTTCACCTTTTCGGTGCTCCGCTGCGAGACTCCGGCTCCCGGCCAGCCCTCCCCTTCCCCGGATGGATCCGACATGCTGCGTCACGCCCTCGCCGCGACCGTCCTCACCGTCGGCGCCCTCGCCCCGGGCGCCCCCGCCGCGGCCGCCCCCGCCGTGGCCGCCGAGAGCCCGTGCCGACCGGTCGGCACCGCGGGACTGGCCGACCTCGTCCCCGGCGACAGCACCCTCGGGCTGTCCGCGCTGCCGCCCGCGACCGTCGACCTGCCCGCGCGGATCTCTCTGCGCGGCACCACGGAGACGTTCAACCGGCGATGGTCCTTCGCCGTGCGCGACGGCAGGATGTACGTCAAGGAGGCCTCCGCGAGCGGAGGTTGGCGCACCATGGACCTGCCCGACTGCCTGGACGGCCGGATCACCGGCATCTCCGTGGACGACGACGAGCTCGTCGCGCTCGACGAGAGCGGCCGCATCCACACCATGGACCACGCCCTCAACGCGCCCTGGACATGGAACTGGACGTACCGGTACGGCGCCCCGCTGTGGCTCGGCGACGGCAACACCGTCCCGTACGGCTCGACCCGCTGGACCTGGTCGGTCCTCTCCCCCGGCGAGGACAAGGTGTGGCGCGACAGCGCGGGCAACGACCATCCGGTCGGCGGCGCGAAGGTCTCCCACGTCTTCGCGCTCAGCCCCGACGGCAGCCGCATCACCTACGTGGACCCCTGGCTCCCCGCCGACCACAGCTACGAGATGGCCACCCCGCACCGCGGCCGCTTCCGGGCCGAGGCGCTGTCCACGGCGGCCTCCACCTCGTTCGTCGTCAATCGCTACGGCGACCTGTACACCCGCCTGTACGACTTCGACATCGCGGGCTCCGACCGCGTCTTCTTCTCCTACTCCTACGAGGACCAGCGCGGGGCCGCGTTCCCGAAGATCCAGCTGCCCGCGCCCGACTGGGTCCGGCAGCCCAAGGTCCCCTCCTCCGGTCAGATCACCGACCGGATCTCCGTCCACAAGACCGGCAGGGGATCGGACGCACGCGAACTGCGCGTCGAGGGGCGGGACCACGGGCGCACCGGCTTCTGGCACAAGGCCCTGACCGACTCCGTCTGGTCCTTCACGGAGACGGGCGAACCCCTGCGGGGGCGCCTCCTCCGGAACACCCCCGACGACCGCTCCGCGGACACCCTCGCACCGGCCTCGCCCTACGACTACGCCGGTACCCGGGGCGGGGTCAGCGCCCGCGTCGACGCGTTCGCCGTCGCGGTCACGAGCACCCCGCTCCTCCTGCGCGCGGGAGACCGGGAGCTCACGGTCACGCTGCACACGGTCGACGGCCTGCGCCAGTCCGTGCAGTACCCCGGTCTCACCTCCCAGCCGCGCGTCTTCTACGGCACCGTCGAGGTCCCGCGGTCCGTCCTCGACGACCTCGAAGCCCAGCAGCCCGCACTGCGCGACCTCATCCGCGACCGGCTCGGATCCGCACGCTTCACCGACACCGACGTGGTCGTCACCGACCGGACCATGACCATCGCCCGCCTCGGCCTCACCCTGAACCGCACCTGAGACCGGACCGCGCTCCCGTCCCGGGCCGCGCCCGGGACCCCGAACATTCGGCGGCGTGGTGGAGCCCACGTCGACACCGGACCGGCTTTGTCAGTCTCAGGCCGTAGCCTTGACGTCATGCCCGATTCGCACAGAGAGACCCCTGGCCCCGAAGCCCTGAACGATGCCATCCGCACCCTGTGGGCCCGAGCCGGCGAACAGCGCCGCTCGCTGACGGCCGACGAGCAGCGGATCTACCAGGTACTCGTGGCGGCCTGGGCCGAGGCGACGGGTGCCGAGCAGGAACTCGCGGCCTAGAAATCCTCAGGCGCCGTTCCGGCACCCTGCCGTCCTACCGACTGCCGACGAGGCCCGCACCTGTCCGGTGCGGGCCTCATGCGCGTCGTGCGGGGATCACTCGCCGGGATCACGCCGGCCGGGCGAGGCCCCGGCTGATGACCAGACGCTGGATCTGGTTCGTTCCCTCGAAGATCTGCATGATCTTCGCCTCGCGCATGTAGCGCTCGACCGGGAAGTCGCGGGTGTAGCCGTAGCCGCCGAAGACCTGGACGGCGTCCGTGGTGACCTTCATGGCCGTGTCGGTGGCGATGAGCTTGGCCGCGCTGGCCTGGCGGCTGAAGGGGCGGCCGAGGTCGCGGCGGCGGGCCGCGTCCAGGTAGGTGGCACGGGCCGCGTCGACGGCGGCGGCCATGTCGGCGAGCAGGAAGCCGAGGCCCTGGTGGTCGACGATCCGGCGGCCGAAGGTGGTGCGCTCGTTGGCGTACGCCACGGCGGCGTCGAGGGCGGCCTGGGCGAGGCCCGTGGCGCAGGCGGCGATGCCGAGGCGGCCGCTGTCGAGGGCGCTGAAGGCGATCTGGAGACCCTGGCCCTCGTCGCCTATGAGCCTGTTCTCCTCGATGAGGGCGCCGTCCCAGTACGCGGCCGTCGTCGGCACGGCCTGGAGGCCCATCTTGCGCTCGGGGGCGCCGAAGCTCAGGCCCTCGGTGGCGCCGGGGGCGAGGAAGCAGGAGATGCCGTGGCTGCCGGGAGCCGTGCGGGCGAAGAGGGCGTAGAAGCCGGCCTTGCCGCCGTGGGTGATCCAGGCCTTGGTGCCGGTGACGCGGTAGCCGCTGCCGTCGGCCTGGCGCTCGGCCTTGCAGGAGAGGGCGGCGGCGTCGGAGCCGGCCTGCGGCTCGGAGAGGCTGTAGCCGCCGATGGTCCGGCCCTCCAGCATCGCGGGCAGCCATCGTTCCTTCTGCTCCGGCGTGCCGAAGGTGTGGAGGGGGTGGCAGGCGAGGGTGTGGACGCTGGTGGCGACGCCGACGGCGGCCCAGCGCGCGGCGAGCTCCTCCAGGACCTGGAGGTAGACCTCGTAGGGCTGGCCTCCGCCGCCGTACTCCTCGGGGTACGGGAGGCCGAGGAGCCCCGCCTCGCCGAGGGTGGCGAAGAGCCCTTCGGGATAGGTCTCGGCGGCCTCGTGCTCGTCCACCCGCGGAGAGAGCTCCTTGTCGGCGATCTCCCGGGTGAGGGCGATGAGGTCCGCTGCCTCGGGGGTGGGAAGCAGGCGGTCGACATCCATGTTGGCGACTCCAGCGGCGCGCAAAGTGGTACTGGGGAAGGTACTGCAGTACCGCTTAGCGTAGCGCAGACGGGTGCCGCCGTAACCCCCCGAAAGGGCGGCCTGGAATACTGGCGGGGTGATCGAGACCTCCGCCGCCGACGCCCCCAAGCTGACGGGCCGCGGAGCGGCGCGCCGCTCCGCCCTGTTCGAGGAGCTCGTCGCCCTGCTCGTCGGCGAGGGGTTCGCCCGGCTCACGCTCGACGATCTCGCCGCGCGCCTGCGCTGCTCGAAGCGGACGCTGTACGGCCTGGCCGGCAGCAAGGAGCAGCTAGTCCGGGCGGCGGTCGTGCACTTCTTCCGGCGCGCCACGGCCCGGGTCGAGGCGGTCCTGGCCGCCGCGACGGATCCGGCCGAGCGGCTCGCCGCCTACCTGCGGGCGGTCTCGGCCGAGCTGGCGCCCGTCTCGCCGCAGTTCTTCGACGATGTCGCCGCGTTCGAGCCGGCGGCGGAGGTGTACGAGCGGAACACGCGCGCGGCGGCGGGCCGGGTGCAGCAGCTCATCGAGGAGGGCGTGCGGGCCGGGGTGTTCCGCGAGGTGCACGTGACCTTCGCGGCCGACGTGATCTCCTCGGTGATGGTCCGCATCCAGCGGCGCCAGGTGGCCGCGGCGACCGGACTCGCCGACGCCGAGGCGTACGAGCAGCTGGCCGAACTGCTGCTCAGCGGACTCCGCAGGGCCTGACCGCGTGGACCCCCGGACCCCGTGAAGCGCCCGCCGAACCCTGGCCGTCCGGTGGGCGTCCCGCGCGGTCCCGCGTTCAGGAGGTGAAGGCTCCGACGGCCTTTCCCGGCTTATTTCAAATCTTGAGTTAAAGATCAAGAGAAGAGCCTGTGAGGGTCCCGGCAGCGGTATGTTGCATGGAGGACTACTTCACAGGGGGCCCGAGTGACCATGCGGAACGGCCGGACCGTGCGGGACCTGCGGCGCGAGAACCGCACCGCCGTCCTGCAGCGCCTGTACTTCGACGGCCCCACGAGCCGCTTCTCGCTGGGCCCCGCCACCGGACTGAGCTCCGGCTCCGTCAGCAACGTGGTCGCCGAGCTCGTCGCGGAGGGACTCGTCGAGGAGGCGGGCAGCGTCGACTCGGCCGGCGGGCGCCCCCGCACCCTGCTGCGGATCACCCCCGGCAGCGGCTGCATGATCGGCGTGGACGTCGGCGAGACCCGGGTCCGGATCGAGCTGTTCGACCTCACCATGACCGAACTCGCCCGCACGGAGAGCCCCCTGGCGGTCGACAGCCCGCGCCCGCACGACCGGTACGAGGTCGGGGTCGTCGTCGAGCACGTCCGGGCGGGCATCGCGGAGGTGCTGGACACGGCCGGCGTCCCCGTCGAGGGCCTGCTCGGCGTCGGCGTCGGCGTGCCCGGCATCGTCGCCCGCACCGCCGAGGAGGGCGCGGTCGTGCACGGCCAGACCATCGGCTGGGACGCGGTCCCGCTGGAGCGGCTGCTCCGCGAGAGCGTGGACCTCCCGGCCTCGGTGCCGTACTGGATCGACAACGGCGCCAAGACCCTCGGCCAGGCGGAGATGTGGTTCGGCGCGGGCCGGGGCGCGCGCAGCGCCGTGGTCGTGCTCTTCGGCTCGGGCGTCGGCGCCTGTGTGGTCACGGACCCGATGGAATCCGGCCGGGCGCTCGAATGGGGTCATCTGACGGTACGGGTCCGGGGCCGCCGCTGCCGCTGCGGCGCCCGGGGCTGCCTGGAGGCGTACGCGGGCGCGGAGGCGCTGCTGGAGCGCTGGCGAGAGGCGGGCGGGCGGCCTCCGGCGGGCGCGGACGAGGAGACGGCCCTGACCGCGATGCTGGCGGCCGCGTACCCGGCGGACCCGGCGGCGGCGCCCGACGCGACGGCCCTCGAAGTCCTGGAGGAGACCGCCGAGTACCTGGGCGCCGGTTTCGGCGACCTCGTCAACCTCTTCCAGCCCGAGCGCATCCTCGTCGGCGGCTGGGCGGGCCTCCAGCTCGGGGCCCGCTTCCTGGAGACGGTGAAGGGGTACGCGACGGAGTACGCGCTGACGTACCCGGCGGCCCGCGTCGGCATCGGCCTGGGGACCCTGGGCCCCGACGCGGTGACGGTCGGCGCGGCGATCCTGCCGCTCGCGGACTTCTTCGCCCGGGGCGGACGCCGGGCCGAGCCGGAGACCGTGGAGGAGCAGCCGGCCTGGGCGTCGACCGTACGGGAGAGGGCGGCGCGCTGAGCGGGCGCCGGGACCAGGGCCTGTCCGACCCTGATCCGCCGGACAGGCCCTAGTTCACGGCGGGGGCAGGCGTCCTCGACGTCACCATCAGGCCCGCGACGAGCCCGGCGATCAGCAGGAGGAGGACCGCCCACCACGGCGGTCCTCCCCAACCGACGAAGAGTGCCGTCCCGAGGGCCGTGCCCACCGTCTGGGCCGTGACGACGGCCGCCGCGGCCCCGCCGGTGTGCCCGCCGAGGCCGGCGGTGACCACGGCGGCGAAGAGCGGCATGAAGGCCAGGCCGATCCCCAGACCCGCGACCATCATGGCCGGGAGCATGGCGGTGTACGCGGCGCCGCTCTGGAGGCCGACGATGGTCAGGGCCACCCCGATCGGTGTGATCACCAGGCCCGCCACGACGAGGACGCGGGGCGCCACGCCACGGCCCAGCAGCCGCGGGGAGATCAGGGTGGCGCCGACGGCGACCGTCGCGACCATGGGGAGCATGGCCAGCCCGCCGACGAGCGTCGAGTACCCGAACTCCCACATCAGCATGAAGGCCAGGGACGGGATCAGGGCGAGGATTCCGGCGCCGGACAGAAGCACGGCGAGCAGGCCGCCGAGCCGGTTGCGGTCCTTGAGGACGTACGGGGGCAGCAGCGGGTGCGCCGCGGCGCTCTGCCACCCCAGGAAGACGGCGAGCAGCACCACGCCACCCGCCAGCAGGCCCAGGGCCAGGGGGGAGCCCCAGTCCGGCCACATCTTGACGGAGCCGTACAGCAGCGCCGCGGTCCCGA
This sequence comes from Streptomyces tanashiensis, assembly GCF_014648895.1. Taxonomy (GTDB): domain Bacteria; phylum Actinomycetota; class Actinomycetes; order Streptomycetales; family Streptomycetaceae; genus Streptomyces; species Streptomyces tanashiensis. Next base: position 59,761 of record NZ_BMRZ01000025.1, on the reverse strand, counting down.
GGGCGCCGAGCAGGACTCCGGCGAGGTCGAAGCGGGCGCCGGTGCGGTCCGGGCGGTCCTGCGGCAGGACGCGGGCGCCGGCCAGGGCGATCAGGGCGAGGAGGACGACGATGCTCAGAACCACCCCCCAGCCCATCTCCAGGGTCGCGATCCCCACGGCCGGCCCGCTGACGGCGGCCGTGGCGTAGACGCCGAAGGCCCTGGCACGCGCCCTCGGTCCGGGGAAGGCCGTGGCCACCAGGGTCAGCGCCGCCGCCGTCACCAGGGCGGCGAACCCGCCCTGGAGGACGCGGGCCGCGACCAGCACGGCGGGAACGGACGCTCCGGCCGAGCCGCCGAGCACACAGGCCGCCACGAGACCCGTCAGGCCGACGACCAGCGTCCGTCGGCCGCCCAGCCGGTCGGCGAGGTGCCCGCCGAGCAGCAGCAGCGCGGCGAAGGGGACGGCGAAGGCGTACGCCTCGGGCAGGTCACGGCCGAGGCTGTGCTGGAAGGGGTCCTGCGTCGTCGCGCCGAACAGCGCCGCCAGCTGCGCGAGCACGATCACCGTCAGGCCCCGCCCGCGCCGGGGCGCCGGGGCGGGCACCTCGTGCGCGGGAGCCGTCGGAGTGTAGGCCGGGGCGAGCGGGGGCGCCGGCGTCGCGGCGCGCGGTGCCGTCTCCGTCACGGGAGGCGCGACCGCCCGGACGGCGGGCTCCGCCACCGGTTCGGCGCGCGCCGCCGGTACGAAGTCGAGCAACTGGGCCGCGTGCCGACCCAGTTGGACGAGGACCTCGCCCGGCAGCCAGACCCCGCCGTCGCCGCCGTCGGTGAGGGCGGCGATCCGCTCGGGGGTGGGCCGCGCGGCCGGGTCCTTCTCCAGGCAGGCGCGGACGAGGCCGAGCAGCGACTCGGGCACGCCGGTGAGGTCGGGCTCCTCCTCGGCGACCCGGAAGAGGTGGGCGTTCAGACCGGTGTCGGTGGCGCCGAAGAGGAGCCGGCCGGTGGCGGCGTACACGAGGACGGCCCCGAGGCAGAACACATCGCTGGCGGGGGTGAGTTCGAGGCCGCGGACCTGCTCCGGGGACATGAAGCCGGGCGAGCCGATCAGCATGCCGGTGCGGGTGTGCAGGCTGTCGCCGGCCAGGCTGTCCATGGCGCGGGCGATGCCGAAGTCGATGACGCGGGGCCCGTCCACGGTCACGAGGACGTTGGACGGCTTGAGGTCGCGGTGGATCAGGCCCGCCTCGTGCACCACCCGCAGGGCGAGGGCGAGGCGGTTGGCGAGGACGCGGACCGAGTGCTCGGGCAGCGGGCCGAAGTCGCGGGCGACGACGGTGGTCAGGTCGGGCCCGGCGATGTACTGGGTGGCGACCCAGGGCACCGCCACCTCGGTGTCCGTGGCGGCGTCGAGGACGCCGGCGGTCCAGCTCCCGCCCACCAGCCGGGCGGCCGCCACCTCGCGGGCGAAGCGTCTGCGGAACTCCGGCTGGGCGGCGTACTCGGACTGCACGACCTTGACCGCGACCGTACGTCCGACGTCGGAGCGGCCGAGGTAGACGAGGCCCATGCCGCCCGCCCCCAGACGGGCGATGAGACGGTACGGGCCTACGTGCGTCGGGTCTTCCGGGGTGAGCGCGTCCACGTCAGGAATCTAGCCGAGGCGGTCGGCGCAGTCCGGGAAACGGAGCTACGCGACCGAGCCTATGCGCCCGTCCGGCTCGCGGGGTCCGTCGTGGTGGATCGGGGTGTGGGCGCCCGTGAGGGAGAGGCCGCTGCCGCCGCGGCGGTTGGCGACGATCTCGGCGCCGATCGAGAGGGCGGTCTCCTCGGGCGTGCGCGCACCGAGGTCGAGTCCGATCGGGGAGCGCAGGCGGGCGAGTTCGAGGTCGGTGACGCCGACCTCGCGGAGGCGCGCGTTGCGGTCCTCGTGGGTGCGGCGGGAGCCCATCGCGCCGATGTAGGCGACGGGAAGCTTCAGGGCGGCCTGGAGGAGGGGCACGTCGAACTTGGCGTCGTGCGTGAGGACGCAGAGGACGGTCCGGCCGTCGACCTCGGTCGACTCCAGGTAGCGGTGGGGCCAGTCGACGACGATCTCGTCGGCCTCGGGGAACCGGGCCGGCGTCGCGAAGACGGGCCGCGCGTCGCAGACGGTCACGTGGTAGCCGAGGAACTTGCCGACCCGGACGAGGGCGGCGGCGAAGTCGATGGCGCCGAAGACGATCATGCGGGGGGCGGGGACGGAGGACTCGACCAGGAGGGTCAGCGGCTGTCCGCAGCGGCTGCCGTCCTCGCCGATCTCCACGGTGCCGGTGCGGCCCGCGTCGAGCATCGCGCGGGCCTCGCCGGCCGCGGTGCGGTCCAGCTCGGGGTGGCCGCCGAGCTTCCCCTCGTACGAGCCGTCGGGGCGGACGAGGAGGGCCTGGCCCATCAGCTCGTCCGGACCCCCGACGATCCGGGCCAGGGCCGCCGCCTCCCCCGTGGCGGCGGCACCGAGCGCGGCGGGGAAGACCCCGCCGCGGACCGGGGTGACGAGGATGTCGATGATGCCGCCGCAGGTCAGACCGACCGCGAAGGCGTCCTCGTCGCTGTAGCCGAAGCGCTCGACGACGGGCTTGCCGTCCTCGAGGGCCTGGACGCACAGGTCGTAGACCGCGCCCTCCACACACCCGCCGGAGACCGATCCGATCGCCGTGCCCTCGCTGTCGACGGCGAGAGCGGCGCCCGGCTGCCGGGGCGCGCTGCCGCCGACCGCAACCACGGTGGCGACGGCGAACGTGCGTCCCTGCTCGACCCACCGGTGCAGCTCTTCGGCGATGTCCAGCATGTCGGTCTCCTTGGGTGTGTACGGAGGATGATGGTCGGGCGTCAGCTGACGCCCAGCCAACCCTCGATCGGGTGAAGGGCGAAGAACACGATGAAGATCGCGGTCAGGGCCCACATGAACGCACCGACCTCGCGCGCCTTGCCCTGCGCCACCTTGATGACGGTGTAGGCGATGACGCCGGCCGCGACGCCCGGGGTGATGCTGTAGGTGAACGGCATCAGGACCACGGTCAGGAAGACCGGGATGGCGACGGAGCTGTCGCCCCAGTTCACGTGCTTGGCGTTCATCATCATCATCGCGCCGATGACGACCAGGGCGGCGGAGCCGACCTCACGGGGCACGATCTGGGTGATCGGCGTGAAGAAGAGGCAGGCCGCGAAGAACAGGCCGGTGATGACCGAGGAGAAGCCGGTACGGGCACCCTCGCCGACGCCGGTGGCGGACTCGACGAACACGGTCTGGCCGGAGGCGCCGGAGACGCCGCCGATCGCGCCGCCCGCGCCGTCGATGAACAGCGCCTTGGACAGGCCGGGCATCCGGCCCTTGTCGTCGGCGAGGTTGGCCTCGGTGCCGACGCCGATGATGGTGGCCATCGCGTCGAAGAAGCCGGCGAGGACCAGGGTGAAGACGATGACACCGACGGTGATGTAGCCGACGTCGCCCCAGCCGCCGAAGGAGACGTCGCCGAAGAGCGAGAAGTCCGGGCTGGAGACCGCGCTGCCCTTGAGCTCCGGAGCACCGTTGGCCCAGGCGCCCGGGCCCTTGGCCGGGATGTCGGCGACCGCGTTGACGATCAGGGAGATGACGGTGCCGGCGACGATGCCGATGAGGATCGCGCCCGGAACCTTGCGGGCCTGGAGCGCGAAGATCGCGAGCAGGGTGACGGCGAAGATCAGGACCGGCCAGCCGACGAGCTCGCCGCCGGCGCCCAGGGTGATGGGCGGACCGAACTGCGGACCGGCACCCACGAAGCCGGCCTTGTTGAAGCCGATCAGCGCGATGAAGAGACCGATGCCGATGGTGATGCCGTGCTTGAGCGGCAGCGGGATCGCGTTCATGATCATCTCGCGGAGACCGGTGACCACCAGGAGGCAGATCACCAGACCGTAGACGACGCACATGCCCATGGCCTGCGGCCAGGTCATGTTCGGCACGACCTGGGTCGCGAGCACACCGGAGACGCTGAGTCCCGCCGCGAGGACGAGCGGGACCTTGCCGACGAAGCCCATCAGCAGGGTGGTCACCGCCGCCGCGAAGGCGGTCGCCGTGATGACGGCGGAGGTGGCGAGGACGTGCTTGTCGACGTCCGGGCCGCCGAGGAGGATCGGGTTGAGCAGGAGAATGTACGCCATCGCCATGAAGGTGGTGACGCCGCCGCGGATCTCCGTCGCGACGGTGGATCCTCTCTCCGAGATGTGAAAGTACCGGTCGAGCCAAGAGCGCCCGGCGGGGGTGCGCGAGCCGGAGCCCGCGTCCTCAGCGGTGGTCTTGGGCTCCACAGACGACTGGGTCATGGGGCCTACTCCCAAGGTTCAAAGGGGCACCCGCATCAGACTTCTGAGCTCTGACGTGAAGCTGCGGGATTTGGGATATTTCGTTGGCTGCACGACCCGGGGGACGGCCCGAGACGAACGGGGTACTGCCGTGATGCGGGTACTGCCGTGGTGCGGGGTACTGCGGGTGACGCGGATCCTGCGGTGGTGCGGGTACTCCCTCGGGGGAGTGCTCCGGGCGGTGCGGGCGGGGGAAGTGTGACGTTCCGGGGAGGCACGCACCGCCCGGAGAGTCCTACAGGGTGCCGGTGAGCGCCTCGGGGCGGACCGGCGTCTTGTTGAGCTCCAGGCCCGTCGCCGCCCGGATCGCCGCGAGGACGGCCGGGGTGGACGACAGGGTCGGGGCCTCACCGATGCCCCGCACGCCGTACGGCGCGTTGGGGTCGGCCAGCTCGAGGTAGTCGACCGGGATGGTCGGCGTGTCGAGGATGGTCGGGATGAGGTAGTCCGTGAAGGAGGGGTTGCGCACCTTCGCGGTCTTCGGGTCGACGATGATCTCCTCCATCACCGCGACGCCCAGGCCCTGGGTGGTGCCACCCTGGATCTGGCCGACCACGGAGAGCGGGTTGACCGCCTTGCCGACGTCCTGCGCGCAGGCCAGCTCGATCACCTTCACGAGACCGAGCTCGGTGTCCACCTCCACGACCGCGCGGTGCGCGGCGAAGGCGTACTGGACGTGGCCGTCGCCCTGGCCGGTGACGAGGTCGAAGGCCTGGGTGGGACGGTGCCGCCACTCCTCCTCGACCTCCACGGCCTGGTCCTCCAGGACGTCCGCGATGGTGGCGAGGGCCTCGCCGCCGTCGGTGACGACCTTGCCGCCCTCCAGGAGGAGTTCGGCGTTGGCCCAGGCCGGGTGGTACGAGCCGAACTTGCGCCGGCCGATCTCCAGGACCTTCTCGCGGACGATCTCGCAGGAGTTCTTGATGGCGCCGCCGGTCATGTACGTCTGGCGGCCCGCGGAGGTCGAACCGGCCGAGCCCACCTGCGTGTCCGCGGGGTGGATGGTGACCTGCTGGACACCTAGCTCGGTACGGGCGATCTGCGCGTGGATGGTGACGCCGCCCTGGCCGACCTCCGCCATGGCGGTGTGGACCGTGGCGACGGCCTCGCCGTTGATGACCTCGATGCGGATCTTGGCGGTCGAGTAGTCGTCGAAGCCCTCGGAGAAGCCGACGTTCTTGATGCCGACGGCGTAGCCGACGCCCCGCACGACACCCTCGCCGTGCGAGGTGTTGGACAGGCCGCCCGGCAGTGCGCGGACGTCCGCGCCCTCGCCGGCGGTCTCCCACTGGCGCTCCGGCGGCATCGGGCGGGCCTTGACCCGGCGCAGCAGCTCGGCGACCGGGGCCGGCGAGTCCACGACCTGGCCGGTCGGCATGATCGTGCCCTGCTCCATGGCGTTGAGCTGGCGCAGCTCCACCGGGTCCATGCCCAGCTTGGCCGCGAGCTTGTCCATCTGCGCCTCGTAGGCGAAGCAGGCCTGGACCGCGCCGAAGCCGCGCATGGCGCCGCAGGGCGGGTTGTTGGTGTAGAGGCCGATCGCCTCGATCTCGACGTCCTCGACGACGTACGGGCCGACCGAGAGGGAGGAGGCGTTGCCGACGACCGAGGCCGTGGACGACGCGTACGCGCCGCCGTCCAGCACGATCTTGCACTTCATGTGCGTGAGCTTGCCGTCCTTGGTGGCGCCGTGCTCGTAGTAGAGCTTCGCCGGGTGCCGGTGGACGTGCCCGAAGAAGGACTCGTACCGGTTGTAGACCATCTTGACCGGCTTGCCGGTGCGCAGGGCGAGGATGGAGGCGAGGATCTGCATGGAGATGTCCTCGCGGCCGCCGAAGGCGCCGCCGACACCGGCCATGGTCATCCGGACCTTCTCCTCGGGCAGGCCGAGGCAGGGGGCGATCTGCTTGAGGTCCGAGTGCAGCCACTGGGTGGCGACGTACAGGTCGACGCCGCCGTCCTCGGCCGGTACGGCGAGGCCGGACTCGGGGCCGAGGAAGGCCTGGTCCTGCATGCCGAAGGTGTACTCGCCCTTGACGATGACGTCGGCGCGCTTGGCGGCCTCGTCGGCGTTGCCGCGGATGATCGGCTGGCGGTGCACGATGTTCGGGTGCGGGACGTGGCCCGAGTGGTGGTCGTCGCGGTTCTCGTGGACCAGGATCGCGTCCGGGGCGAGCGCCGAGGCCTCGTCCGTGATGACCGGGAGCTCCCGGTACTCGATCTTGATCTTGGCGGCGGCGCGGCGGGCGGTCTCCGGGTGGTCGGCGGCCACGAGGGCGACCGGCTCACCGTGGTGACGGACCTTGCCGTAGGCGAGGACCGGGGTGTCCTGGAACTCCATGCCGTAGTTCTTCGCGGCCGGCAGGTCCTCGTGGGTCAGGACGGCGTAGACGCCGTCCATCGTGAGGGCCTCGGAGGTGTCGATGGACACGATCTCGGCGTGCGCGACGGTGGAGCGCAGGATCTGGCCCCACAGCATGTCCTCGTGCCACATGTCCGAGGAGTAGGCGAACTCGCCGGTGACCTTGAGGGTGCCGTCCGGGCGGAGCGTGGACTCGCCGATGCCGCCCTTGACGTGGTTCTGGGTGACGTCGGTGGGCGTGCCCACCGGAACGGTGCGTGTGTTCTGAGCCATCGTCAGACCGCCTCTCCCTGACGCTCCTGGCGAGCGGCCGCGAGGCGGACCGCGTCGAGGATCTTCTCGTAACCGGTACAGCGGCAGAGGTTGCCGGAGAGCGCCTCGCGGATGTCCGCGTCCGTCGGGGACGGGTTGCGCTCCAGCATCTCGTCGGCCGCGACGAGCAGGCCGGGGGTGCAGAAGCCGCACTGGACGGCGCCGGCGTCGATGAACGCCTGCTGGATCGGCGAGAGTTCGATGCCCTCACCGGTCTGCGAGTCCTGGGGCTTGGCCTCCCACTTCTTCGCGGCGTCGACCGAGGTGCCGCAGGCGCCGGTGGCGCAACCGCCGTGCGCCTCGCGCTCCTTGGCGAACTCCGCCAGGCCCTCGACGGTGACGACCTCGCGGCCCTCGACCTGACCGGCGGCGACCAGACACGAGCAGACCGGCACGCCGTCGAGACGGACCGTGCAGGAACCGCACTCGCCCTGCTCGCACGCGTTCTTGGAGCCGGGCAGACCCAGGCGCTCACGCAGAACGTAGAGGAGGGACTCGCCCTCCCAGACGTCGTCGGCTTCCTGCGGACGACCGTTGACCGTGAAATTGACGCGCATGGTTATGCAGCTCCCTCAAGCGTGCGGCCGGCGCCGCGGTACTGCTCCCAGGTCCAGCCGAGCTGGCGGCGAGCCATGATGCCGACGGCGTGGCGCCGGTACTTGGCGGTGCCGCGGACGTCGTCGATCGGGTTGGCGGCGGCCGAGCAGAGGTCGGCGAACTGCTTCGCGATCGAAGGGGTGATGATCTTGCCGTTGTCCCAGAAGCCGCCCTCCTCCAGCGCCGCGTTCAGGAAGGCCTCGGCCTCCTTGGCGCGGATCGGGGTCGGCGCGGCGGAGCCGATGCCGGTGCGTACGGTCCGGGTCTCCGGGTGCAGGGCCAGGCCGAAGGCGCAGACGGCGATGACCATCGCGTTGCGGGTGCCGACCTTGGAGTACTGCTGGGGGCCGTCCGCCTTCTTGATGTGGACGGTCTTGATGAGCTCGTCGGGCTGGAGCGCGTTGCGCTTCACGCCCGTGTAGAACTCGTCGATCGGGATGAAGCGGTTGCCGCGCACCGACTCGACCTCGACCTCGGCGCCCGCGGCGAGCAGGGCCGGGTGGGCGTCACCGGCGGGCGACGCGGTGCCGAGGTTGCCGCCCACGCCGCCGCGGTTGCGGATCTGCGGGGAGGCGACCGTGTGCGAGGCGAGCGCGAGACCGGGCAGCTCGGCGCGGAGGTTCTCCATGATCCGGGTGTACGGGACGGAGGCGCCGAGGCGGACGTTCTCCTCGCCGATCTCGTACTCGCGCAGCAGCTCGATACGGTTCAGGTCCAGGAGGTACTCGGGGCGCCGGTGGTCGAAGTTGATCTCGACCATGACGTCGGTACCACCGGCGATGGGCACGGCCGTGGGGTGCTCGGCCTTGGCGGCGAGCGCCTCCTCCCAGCTGGCGGGGCGAAGGAAGTCCATGGTGGCTCTCTTCTAGTGATTCTGGTGATCGGGGGTCGAACTGGTGGGTCCGGGGGGACGGCCGGCCCTCGACATCGTGTTCATGTGCTGTTCACGCGGTGTGTGGCCTAGTACACAAGCCACGATCGCCCGGGTGCAGTCACCGAAAACATGAAGGAGTTGGCTGGTGCCCGTCGTCGTCTTGTAGATTCGAACGAAAGGCGGGGAACAGAAACCTCGCCGTTTTCCCCTGGAAACGGTGGCACCACCCCACCGTCGACAACGCGACACCCACCATCACCGAACGAAGGAACGGCGGCGACACGATGCGGCTGCGCGCACTGCTGGAGAACGACGCGCTCGGGCTGCGCCTGCTCGGCGGCGAGGACGAGCTGGACCGGACCGTCCGAGGCGTGATGACGACGGACCTCAAGGACCCCAGCCGGTACCTGTCCGGCGGCGAGCTGGTGCTGACCGGCCTCGCCTGGCGGGCGGAACCGGCCGACGCCGAGCCCTTCGTCCGGATCCTGGCCTCGGCCGGAGTGGCCGCCCTGGCGGCGGGTGAGGCCGAGCTCGGCGACATCCCCGACGATCTCGTAGAGGCGTGTTTGCGCCACCGGCTTCCGCTCTTCGCCGTGAACGAGTCCGTTGCGTTCGCGACGATCACCGAGCATGTTGTTCGACAGGTCTCCGGCGAGCGGGCCGGCGACCTGGCGGCCGTCGTCGACCGGCACCGGCGGCTCATGACCTCCGGACCGGCGGGCGGCGGACCCGAGGTCGTCCTCGACCTCCTCGGCTCCGACCTGGACCTGCGGGCCTGGGTCCTCTCCCCCACCGGCCGCCAGATCGCGGGCGCGGGCGAGCCCCTGGAGGCCGGTCTCGCCGCCACCCTGGCCGGTGAGCACCTGGCCGCCACCCGGACCGGCCGGCGCGGCCCGCACCGGCTGAACCTCGCCGGATCCACGTACTCGCTGTTCCCGATCCGCAACACCGGCCGGGGCGCGGCGCCCGCCTCCCGGGACGTGCGCGAGACGGTCCTGTCGGACTGGCTGCTCGCCGTCGAGGCGGACGCCGGGGACTGGCCGGCCGCCCGGCTGGACCTGCTCCAGGGCGTCACCCAGCTGATCGCCGTCGAGCGGGACCGGCGCGACGCGGCCCGTACGGTACGGCGCCGGCTCGCCCAGGAGGTCCTGGAGCTGGTGCAGACGGGCGCCGCGCCCGCCGAGATCGCGGCCCGGCTGCGGGTCGCCGCCCCGGTGCTGCTGCCCGGGCTCGGCACGGCCCCGCACTGGCAGGTGGTCGTCGCCCGCGTGGAGTGGGAGCAGGAGGCCGGCCAGGCCGCCGTGGACACCGGTCCGGTCGCCCAGGCGCTCCTGGAGGAGGTCCTCGTCGACCCGGCGACCGTCGGCGCCGAGTCGGCCGACCGGATCGCGGTCGCGCACAGCGGCGACGAGGCGATCGCGCTGGTCCCGCTGGCCGCGGGACCGCTGCCGGACAGCGAGGACGAGGGCCCGGCCCCCGCCCTGGGCCTCCACGCGGACGCGCTGCTCGCCTCCGTACGGGCCCCGCTCTCCTCGGGCCTCGCCGACGACGGGCGCCTCACGCTGGGCGTCAGCGCGGCCGTGCACTCGGCGGAGGGCCTGCGCGGGGCCCTGGAGGAGGCCCGGCACGCCCGCCGGGTGGCCGCCGCCCGCCCGGGCCGGGTCTGCGCCGCCGGGCACCACGAGCTGGCCTCGCACGTCCTGCTGCTGCCGTTCGTCCCGGACGACGTCCGGCGCGCCTTCACGGCCCGGCTGCTCGACCCGCTGCGCGACTACGACCGGCGCCACCGTGCGGAGCTCATCCCGACGCTGGAGGCCTTCCTGGACTGCGACGGCTCCTGGACCCGCTGTGCGACCCGCCTCCACCTGCACGTGAACACGCTGCGCTACCGGGTGGGCCGGATCGAGCAGCTCACCGGCCGCGACCTCTCCCGCCTGGAGGACAAGCTCGACTTCTTCCTCGCGCTGCGGATGAGCTGACCCGCGCTGCGGATGAGCTGAGTCGAACACCGCGAGGCCCGTCCGGGGCCCTGGCGATTCACTCCTTCGGGCGAGTCCGGAGGAGTGGCGTCCGGGCCCTCGGCGGGCCTCGCGCTCGGGGCCGCGCGGACCGGGTCCGGGCCTGATCACCGGCGTGATCACGGGCCGGCCGGCGGTCCGGGGGTCCGCCGGGCGGGGTCGGGGCAGAGGCTTCCACCCCCTACCGAGCTTTGTGAAATTTTTCACCCGACCCCTTGGCCGGGTGCCGCCGTTCGTGCTGAGATGCCGTCCTACTCAACAGCTCAATGGCGCGCTCGGGGAGGGCAATGTGGCGGATACCGCCATGTCTGGTTCCGAATCAAGGGGTGGCGAAGATCCGTCCCTCGCCTACGGCAAGGAGACACCCGTGGAGACCGCCATATGGCGGCTCCGCTCCCGAGGTTGCTGGACGGACGCCGCCGCGCTGCTCGCGCCGCACGCGACCGAACCGGCGGCCGCACTCGAACGCGCGGCGCTGCTCATCGAGCGCTGCCTCTACACCGAACAGGGCTGGGCCGACGCCGAGGAGGCACTGCGGGCGGCCGAGGCGGTGGCCGGCACCGACGAGGAACGCGGGGCCGCGGCCTGCGAACGCGGCTATCTCGCCTACGCCTCCACCCTGTTGGGGGTGCGCGACCGGGCCGACGAGGCCCGGATGGCGCTGGGCCGGGCGGCGGCGCTGATCGGCCCCTCCGCCACCGGCCGGCCGCTCCTGGACTTCCGGCGCGGGCTCATCGCCCAGAACCTCGGCGACTCCCCGCAGGCGGCGCGTGCCGCCTATCGCAGGGCGCACGCCGGGGCGACCGCTCAGGGGGACTCGCTCCTGCTCTCCTTCACCTGGCGGCACCTCGCCGGACTCGCCCTGCGCGAGGGCGAGTTGACGGAGGCGCGGCACGGTTTCGCGGAGTCCCTGCGGATCCGCGAGGAGCTCGGCTACCTGGTCGGCACGGCCCCGGCGCTCACGGCCCTGGCGACCACGGAGACCGAACCGGAGGCGGGACGCCTGCGCGCGGAGGCGCGCCGCCTCTTCCAGTTGCTCGGCGGCGTACCGACCTGGCTGTCGGCCCAGCTGACGCCCCGGGCGGCGACCTGAAGTCCGGTACGTACGGGGCTCGGTGACGGATCGTCACCGAGCTCCGTTCCGCACTCGCTCACCTAGGACCGGGGTGCGAGGCACACCAGGCTCTCGTCGGTGCCGACGAGCAGGGAGCCGGCTCCCGTGACGGCGACCGCGCGGACCGGGGGACCCGGGCGGAAGGAGAGCGTCGGGCCGCCCTCCGGCCGGTGGAGTTCGACGAGGCCGTCGGCCCAGGCCGCGGCGACGAGCGGCCCGTGCGGGGTCTCCGTCGCGTGCAGGGAGACCACCGGCGAGGGGCGCTCGGCGAGGGGCTCGGGGCGTGTGTCCCGGCCGGGGGTCCAGAGCCGGACGCTCCCGTCGGCGCCGCCGGAGCAGACGAACGGGGTCTCGGACTCGACCGCCGCGACGGCCGTGACCCGGCCGCTGTGCGAGGCCGACTGGTAAAGGCCCGTCAGGCCGAAGGCGTGGACCGATCCCAGCCGGTCCCCCACCACCACCGAGCCCGCGATCGCCGCGAGGGCCGTGCCCGGGTGGCGGGCCAGGGTCGCCGAGACCGCCTCGGTGAGCCGCTCCAGGTACGGCGGCCGGGGCGCCGTCCCCCGCACGGCGTGCAGCCGGCCCCGGTCGTCCAGGAGCAGCACCGTGCCGTCGGGCGCGGGCGCGAGCGCGGTGATCCGGCCGGGGACGGTGTGCGCGAGGCGGCCGGCGGGGCTCGCGTCGGCCTCGTGCAGCAGTCGTACGGTGCCGGTGGGGTCGCCGACGAGGAGGGTGCCCTCCAGCGGGCCGCCCGCCGCGCCGAGCACCGTGACCGGGCCCGGCCAGGGCGGGTTCAGGTCGCCGCGGTGACGGGCCCACCGGACGCGCCAGGGCGCGCCCTCCGCGAGCTCGGCCAGCGCGGGGCGGAGCCGGGGGTCGGCGCCGTCGCCGAGCGCGGCGAGAAGGACCAACGCCCGCTCCGCCGGGGCCTGTTCACGACAGAGGGACTGTCCGGCGCGCATCCAGGCGGTCCGCAGCCCGCCGTGCTCGTCGGCGGTGCCCTCGCCGGGCCGGGCGGACGGTTCGGGCCCGTCGAGGGTGCCGGGCACACCGGCGAGCGCGGCGCCGGTGACGTACGCCGTGGTGACGAGCAGCGGGTCGGCCGCGCAGACGGCCACCGGGTCGGAGAGGTCCGGCAGCGGCGGGGCCGGCTCCACGAGGACGCCGTCGGCGGTCTCGGGCTCGCCGTCCAGGTCGACGACGGTGACCCGGCCCTCGGCACGCAGCACGGCGGGGGCCGGGGTGCCGCTCCGGGCCTCGACCACGAGGCGGATCCTCCCGACGCCGGCGAGCTCGACGATGAGCCGGGTGACCGCGGCGGGTTCGGCGGCGGCGTGGAGGTCCGTGAGGAGGAGGACGGCCCGGCCGGCGGGCCGCGCCTCGCTGGTGGCGAGGGCGTGGACGAGGTCACCGGGCGAGCGGGCCACGACACCGAGCCGGTCGGCGATCGTCCAGGCCGCGCCGAGCGCGCTCTGCCCGGCGAGCGGGACGAGCATCCGGGCCGTGCGGCGGCGGGAGCGGCCGGAGCGCGGGCCGTGTGCGGCGAGCCAGCCGAGGAGTGCGGTCTTGCCGCTGCCCGGGGCGCCGGTGACGAGGCAGAGCCGGGGGGCCTCGGGATCGGTGAGCCAGCCGAGCAGCGCGGCGGCCTCGGCTTCCGTACCGTCCCATGCCGGGGACGGGGTCGCGGACGGCATGGGACACCTCACGGGCGACGCGGTGCGGGCGGCTGACGCCTTCGACCTTAGTCGTCCGGGGGGCTCAGGACTCCGATCCGGTGAACCAGGGTCCGGACGACCTTCGGCTGCGGGGCCGGCTCAGCACTCCGATCCGGTGAAGTGCTCGCGCACCAAGGCCTGGACGACCGTCAGGTCCTGGGCGATCAGGGCGTCGAGCAGGGCCGTGTGCTCGGCCGCGTCGGCGACGAGGACGCCGTGGCGGAGGGCGGGCGCGCTGATCAGGGGCCACTGGGAGCGGCGGTGGAGGTCGTCGGCGACGGCGAGGAGTTGCTCGTTCCCCGCGAGGGAGAGGACGGCCCGGTGGAAGGCCCGGTCGGCCTCGGCGTAGTGGGCGCGGTCGCCGCGGGCGGCGGCGGTCGCGGTGGCCTCGGCGAGCGGCCGGAGCTCGGCCCAGCGGGCGGCCGGGACGGTGCGGGCGAGCCGCAGCATGACGGGGACCTCGATCAGCGCGCGGACCTCGGCGAGCTCGGCGAGCTCGCGGGGGGTGCGCTCGGTGACGCGGAAGCCGCGGTTCGGCACGACCTCGACGGCGCCCTCGACGGCGAGGCGCTGCATGGCCTCGCGCACGGGGGTGGCGGAGACGCCGAAGCGCTCGGCGAGGGCGGGGGCGGAGTACACCTCGCCGGGACGGAGCTCACCGCCGACGAGGGCGGTGCGGAGGGCTTCGAGGATCTGCCCGCGGACGGAGTGTCTGCGCACGGTGCGGGGGCCGAGGGCCGCCGGGTCGTCGTGGGTGTGCTCGCCCCTGGCGTGCTCGGCGCCGCGGGCCGCGTCCGTGCCGCGCGCCTGCTCGGGCACGCGTACGGGCTCCGTGTACGGCTCGGGGAACGGCGGCCCGGGACGTACGGACTCCGCGCGTGCGGCGTCGCCGAAGGGCGGGGACGGCCTCTCCGTCGCCCGCTCGCGCGCTGCGCCCTGCTCCACCCGGGTCCTCCTGCGGCCTCGTGCCGGGCCCGGCTCGCGTCGCCCGGGTCCTCTGTGCACCATAGGCGAACGGACCGACATCCGGGGCATACGGGCTGCCCCGCAGGTGGGAGGGGTTCGGCGGTGGTGAGAGGCCACCCCGAATCGGGTAAGGTAAGGCTAACCTGCCCACGCTCGCGATTCGGTGGTCCCCCATGACCGTCCCCGCTCTGCTGCCCGCACCCCCCGCCTCGCCCGTCGCGGCCTCCTACGCCCGGCTCGCCGAGGTCTACGCCGGCCTGCGCATCGAGGAACCCCTCCGGGACGAGCGACTGCCGCGCGGCGCGGGCTGGGTCGGCGCGGACGAACTCGCGGCCGGCGGCCCCCACCTCGACGCCTTCCTCGCCTGGGACGACGCGCAGGTGCTGCGGGACTACGGCACCCAGGCCCGCCCCGACGTCGTCGCGAGCTTCGGACTGCACCGGTACGCGTGGCCCGCCTGTCTCCTCGTCACCGTGCCCTGGTTCCTGGACCGCCGGGTACCCCGGCTCCCCGCACGGAACGTCGCCTTCCAGCGCGCGCTCGGCAGCATGGCGGTCCGGATCGAGGAGTTCGCCTGCCTGCCGGGAGATCCGGCCGCCGACCTGCCCGGCGCCCGGGTCGTCGCCGACGAGGAGGCCCTGCGGGCCGAGGTGCGCGCCTCGCTCGCCGAGCACTTCGAGGCCGTCCTCGACGGCTTCGGGCCCCGGATGCGGCGGGGCCGCCGGGCCCTGTGGGGCATGGCCACGGACGAGATCGTCGAGGGCCTCTGGTACGTCGGGGCCCTGCTCGGCGAGGAGCCGCGGGCGATGGCCGAGCTGGAACTCCTCCTGCCGGGCACCCCCAAGCCGTACAAGCCGTACGCCGGCGGGGCCGGCTTCCGGGAACTGGCCGGCACCGAGGGGCCGGACGGCGCTCCGCGCACCACCCGCGACCGGGCCACCTGCTGCTTCTTCTACACCCTGCGCCCCGAGGACACCTGCCTCACCTGCCCGCGCACCTGTGACGCCGAGCGCGTCCGCCGGCTGACCACGGCCGCCTGAGGCTCCCGGCCCGCGGCCGCGATTACGCCACCCTTTCGAGTGACGGGAATCGAACTCAATCACCTTTCCCTGCATGGGCGTTCGACCAGATCGCACCTATTCGTATGCCCTGCGACCCCGATGGCGTGCTCTTGCCCGGAAACCCCTTGAGCGCCCCACGGGGTCGGCCAGTATGGGCCGCCAAACGCCCTACTGCGATGCAAGGGACACCGCATGAGACTGACCGACATATCGCTGGACTGGCTGCTTCCGGGCGGCGTGATGGTGGCCGGAGTCCTGACGGCGGTGGCGGTGCTCGCGCGCGGGAAGCGCGCCGGTGACCAGGCCGCGGCCGACGACTCCTGGGAACGCAGCGAGGAGCGTCGCAGACGCAAGGAGGCCGTCTACGGATTCGCCTCGTACGGGCTGCTCTTCCTCTGTGCGGCCGTCGCGGCGGCGCTCTCCTTCCACGGCCTCGTGGGCTTCGGCCGCCAGAACCTGAACCTCGCCGGGGGCTGGGAGTACCTCGTCCCCTTCGGCCTCGACGGCGCCGCCATGTTCTGCTCGGTGCTCGCGGTCCGCGAGGCCAGCCACGGCGACGCGGCCCTCGGCTCGCGCCTGCTCGTCTGGCTGTTCGCGGGTGCGGCGGCCTGGTTCAACTGGGTGCACGCACCGCGCGGCATGGGTCACGACGGGGCTCCGCACTTCTTCGCGGGCATGTCCCTCTCGGCGGCGGTCCTCTTCGACCGGGCGCTGAAGCAGACCCGCAGGGCCGCGCTCCGCGAGCAGGGCCTGGTGCCCCGCCCGCTGCCGCAGATCCGCATCGTGCGGTGGCTGCGGGCACCCCGCGAGACCTTCGCGGCCTGGTCCCTGATGCTCCTGGAGGGCGTACGGACCCTGGACGAGGCGGTCGACGAGGTGCGCGAGGACCGGCGGGAGAAGGAGCAGAACCGGCTCCGCCGGCGCGACCAGGTCAAGCTGGACCGGGCGAGACTCAAGGCGATCAACCGTCAGCACCGCGCCTTCGGGCTCGGCCGCGGCGGCGGACGCCAGGTCGAGATGGCGGCGCTCAACGCCGCGGCCGGTCCGGGTCCCGGCCCGGGTGCGGGCAGTGGTTCGGGCTCCGCGACGGCCGCCGTGCAGGCCGCCGTCGCGGAGCCCGCCATAGCGGACCCCGGACAGCTGCCGCTTCGACCCCGGCCCTCCCTGCAAGCCGTACGGGGCGATGAGCCCCGGCCCGGCGAGTCCCGGACGGTGGACCTCACCGCCGAGGACGACACCCAGGCGCTGCCCCGCCTCGACTCCCTGGAGCGCAAGCTCAAGGATCTGGAGCAGCAGTTCGGCTGAGCACGGGAAGACGAAGGTGTACGGCGGGGCCGCCTCTCAGGCGGCCCCGCCGTTCAGTTCGAACCACACCACCTTGCCCACCCCGTGGTCCTCGACCCCCCAGGAGTCGGCGAGGGCCTGGACGAGGACGAGTCCCCGGCCGTGCGTACCGTCGTCGGCGGGCGGTACGTGCGGTCTCGTGAGTCCGGGCACGAAGTCACGGACCTCGACCCTCAGTTGCTCGGGGACGACCGTCGCGGTCACGACGGCCCCGTGCTCGGTGTGGACCAGGGCGTTCGTCACCAGTTCGCTGGTGAGCAGTTCGGCCACGTCGGAGGCGCCCGGCCCGCCCCACTTGCGCAGCAGTTCACGCAGAGCATGTCGTACCTCCGGCACCGCGGTGAGATCCGCGCATCCCACCTTTCTGAGCAGTTGAGTCGGCTGTCGTGCCTCCCCGGCCATATCCCCCACCCACAGGTCGCGTCGAACAGGCTCACGGGGATGCATGCCCCGCATCACCGTCCGCATTCATGAGGTGATGGCGGAGGGTGAGCGGAGTGTCCGGAAAGTCCCTCAGGGCCGCGGCACGTTGCGCAGGTTGGACCGGGCCATCTGGAGCATCCGGCCCACTCCCCCATCCAGGACGATCTTGCTCGCGGAGAGCGCGAAACCGGTCACCATGTCGGCGCTGATCTTCGGCGGGATGGAGAGCGCGTTGGGGTCGGTGACGACGTCGACCAGGGCCGGTCCCTTGTGCCGGAAGGCGTCCTTGAGGGCGCCCGCCAGCTGCTTGGGCTTCTCGACCCGGACGCCGTAGGCCCCGGCGGCGCGGGCGATGGCGGCGAAGTCCGGGTTCTTGTTCGTCGTCCCGTACGAGGGGAGTCCGGCGACCAGCATCTCCAGCTCGACCATGCCCAGCGAGGAGTTGTCGAACAGGACGACCTTCACGGGCAGGTCGTACTGGACGAGGGTCAGGAAGTCGCCCATCAGCATCGAGAAGCCGCCGTCGCCGGAGAGCGAGACGACCTGCCGGTTCCGGTCCGTGAACTGGGCGCCGATCGCCTGCGGCAGGGCGTTCGCCATCGAGCCGTGGCTGAACGAACCGATGATCCTGCGCCGCCCGTTGGGCGAGAGGTAGCGGGCCGCCCAGACGTTGCACATGCCGGTGTCGACCGTGAAGACCGCGTCGTCGTCGGCGAGTTCGTCGACGACGGAGGCGACGTACTCGGGGTGCACCGGGACGTGCTTCTCGACCTTGCGGGTGTACGCCTTGACGACGCCCTCCAGCGCGTCGGCGTGCTTCTTCAGCATCTTGTCGAGGAAACGGCGGTCGGTCTTGGCGCGGATCCGGGGGATCACACAGCGCAGGGTCTCGCGGACGTCCCCCCAGACGGCCAGGTCGAGCCGGGAACGGCGGCCGAGGTGCTCGGGCCGGACGTCCACCTGCACGATCTTGACGTCGTCCGGCAGGAAGGCGTTGTACGGGAAGTCGGTGCCGAGCAGGATCAGCAGATCGCACTCGTGGGTGGCCTCGTAGGCGGCGCCGTACCCGAGCAGACCGCTCATGCCGACGTCGTACGGATTGTCGTACTGGATCCACTCCTTGCCCCGCAGGGCGTGGCCGACCGGCGCCTTGATCCGCTCGGCGAACTGCATCACCTCGGGGTGCGCACCCGCCGTGCCGCTGCCGCAGAAGAGCGTCACCCGGTCGGCGGCGTCGATCATCCGCACGAGGGCGTCGATCTCGGCGTCCCCGGGGCGGACGGTGGGCCGGCTGGTGACGAGCGCGGTCTCCGCCGACTTCTCCGGGGCCGGCTGGGAGGCGATGTCGCCGGGCAGTGAGACGACGCTGACGCCGCCGCGGCCGACGGCGTGCTGGATCGCCGTGTGGACCAGCCGGGGCATCTGCTTCGGGTTGGAGATGAGTTCGCTGTAGTGGCTGCACTCGCGGAACAGCTGGTCGGGGTGGGTCTCCTGGAAGTAGGAGAGGCCGATCTCGCTCGACGGGATGTGCGAGGCGAGGGCCAGGACCGGGGCCATGGAACGGTGGGCGTCGTACAGGCCGTTGATGAGGTGGAGGTTGCCGGGCCCGCAGGAGCCCGCGCAGGCGGCGAGGCCGCCGGTGATCTGGGCCTCGGCGCCCGCGGCGAAGGCAGCGGTCTCCTCGTGCCGCACCTGGATCCAGTCGAGGGCGGGGGTACGACGGATCGCGTCGACGACCGGGTTCAGGCTGTCGCCGACCACTCCGTACAGCCGCCGCACGCCCGCGCGCACGAGGATGTCGACGAACTGTTCCGCCACGTTCTGTCTGGCCATGGCTCCATCAACACACGAGACGGCGGGTTACGCCTCCCAGACGGCCACCCCCGTACGGTCGTCGGCGTACCCGGTCACCCTGAGCTGGGTGTCCGCGAGGAAGGCGGCGAGGCCGGGCGGCTCGGCCTCGGCCCAGCGGGCGGCGAGCTCGTGGGCGAGGGCGGGCTCGCCGCGCATCGGCTCGGCGAGTCCGGGCGAGGCGAGGAGGAGGGTGTCGCCGGGGCGGGCCACGGAGGCACGGAAGCGGAAGGGCTCGGCGGGCGGCGGGACGGGCTCCTCGACGAGGGGCGGCGCGGTGGTGATGCCGAGGTCCATGGTGAGCCTGTCCCCCTCCTCGGTCGCCTCCTGGACGGCGGGCGGCGAGCCGAAGCCGACGACGGGGGCGCCGATGGCGGCGGACGGTCCGGGCAGGAGCGGTTCGAGGTCCTGCCACGAGCCGTCGCGGAGCCGGAAGAGACCGCCGCCGCCGATGCCGAAGAAGACCCGGGTGCGGCACTCGGGGTCGGCGGGGACGAGGAGGCAGCGGAGGGTCGCGGTGTACTCGTCGGGGGCGAGGCCCCGCTCGGCGGCGCGGGCCCGCAGCTTGCCGTAGGTCCGGTCGGTGAGCCGGTGGAGTCCGGACTTGAGGTCGCCCCGGCGGCCGGACCTGATGTCCTCGGAGAGCCGGGCGTGGCTGCGGCAGACGGCCTCGGCGATCCAGTGGCAGGCGTCGGCGGCGGCGAGGTGGGCGTCCTCGGCGGTGCGGGAGCCGGCGGCGACGGCGACGAGGACGAGCGCGGTCTCGTCGTGTCCGAAGCGGGCGGTGAGCAGGGCGTCCCGGCGGGGTTCGCCCCGGAAGCGGGCGGAGTCGCCGCGTACGGAGGCGGCGCGCAGGGTGCAGGTGCCGTAGCGGGCGCCGTCGAGGACGGTGTCGGCGACCAGCTCGGCGAGCTCGCCGGGCCGGGCGACGGGCAGCGCGGTGGGTTCGGGCTCGTAGGTGGGCGGCCTGCTGCCCACGAAGCCGGTCCTGGGCCGCGGCACGGACACGGCCACCTCGACGGTGAGGTCGTGGGCGTCGGATCCGGGCTCTTCGTGGTCCGGCTCCTGGGGCAGGGGCACCTGGACGGTCGGCGTCTCGACAGGCGGGGCGACCGGGGGCGGCGGGGGCGGCGGCGGGGCCGGGAAGGTCCGCGGCCCACCCCCCTCGGGCGCCTCCCAGGGCGCGGGCCCGTTCACGGGCGGCACGGACCGGGGGCTCGGCCCGGCGGGCGGAGGAAGCGGGCTCGGCGCGGCGGCCACGGGGGGCGCGGGCGGCGGACCCGACTCTGCGGCCACGGGCGACGGGGGAAGCGGACTCGGCGTGGCGGCCACGGGGGGCGCGGGCGGCGGGCTCGGCGCGGGCGGGGCCGGGGGCTTCGGCGGGCTGCCCGGCGCCGCGGCCACCGGAGGCAGCGACGGCGGGCGGGGGGCGCTCGGCTCGGGCGGCGGGCTGCCCGGCCCGGCGGCGACGGGAGCCGGGGGCGGCGTCGGCCGGGTGCTCGGCGGTGGCGGTGCGGCGGGCGGGGGCGCCGGGGCCCGGTTCACCGGGACCTGCGCCGGTGACGGGTCCGGCCGGCCCGGCGCCGCGCGGGGTGTCGTGTCGAAGTGGTCGTCGAGCGAGTCACCCGAGACCGTCGGGGCCGCGTCCGGCTCCGACTCGTCGTAGAGCTTGTCCCACCAGTTGTCCCCCTGCTGAGTCATGCCCTTATTGTCCACCGCGCACGGCGCCGGAAAACGGGACATCAGGAAAACCGCTGCTGCAAATGGGTGGTCCGCCGGGCGACCCCACCCCCCACGGGAAGGACGCCCGGCGGACCGGCGTGATCAGCGCACGTCGTAGGCGCGGACCACGGTCTGGGTGACGGAGTTGCCGTTGGCGTCCGTCAGTTCGGTCTTCAGGGTGACCTGCTTCCCGGTCGCGCCCGCGTGGTTCACGGTCGCGGTCCAGCCGCCGCCCTGCTGAGAGACCCGCGCTTCGGTCCAGGTCGTACCCCCGTCGTAGGAGTACGAGAGCTTCGCCGAGGTGAGCGCTGCGGGAGTGTAGCCCGCGTGACCCGTCGCGGTGAGGCCGATGTGCTGGCCGTCGGTCGCGGCGAGGGTCTTGAGTCCGTCCTCCGGAAGGTCGTACCGGGGGAAGAGAATCGGGATGCCCTGAGAATAGACGCTCTCGTCAAGCTTGGAGGTGAATTCCCACACCGAGTTGACGGATGTGGAGCGGGCCCACACCTTGCTGCCGATCTTCATGGTGTTCTGTTCGAGCGTGTACGTCCCGGCTTCGGCCGGTACCTCGAAGACACCGAACGGCCAGCCGGTCTCGCCGATGAGCTCGCCGTCGCGGCTCAGCCTCAGGTTGCCGATGTCGCCGAAGGAGCCGGGCTCGGCGTGGTGGGTGCTGTCGCCCCACATGGCGTTCGCGAAGCCGATGAGGTTGCCCTGGCGCTCGGAGACGAGGACGGGCCTGCCGGCGGTGTCGCGGGGCGCGGTGGGGGCGATGACGCCGTCGTACCACTTCTCGGTGCGCTTCTCGCCGGGCTTGTAGGCGTGACGGGCGCCGATCATGATCTCCCCGAACGGGAAGCTGCTGTTGACCATCTGCTGCCAGGTGGTGTCACCGGCGGAGTAGTACTCGGTGCGGGTGCCGGGCGCCGGGACGGTCTCCAGCGAGCCGAAGGAGACGGCGACGCCGTTCGGGCGGTAGGCGGCCGGGAAGTCCGTGAAGTCCGTGGTGATGCCGGCCGAGCCGTAGGTCGACTCCGTGCGGCCCAGCCGGTCGTCGCGGACCCGGTAGTCCTTGTCGCCGCGGAGGGCGCCGGTCTCGGGGAAGGCGAGGTTGTAGAGGTACGGGCTCTTCGCCGTGGCCTTCCAGGCGAGGGTGACCTCGCCGGCGGTCAGCTTGCCCAGGAGCGCGGTCGCCTCGGTGGACGGGACGGACAGGACGGGCAGGCCGAGGCCGGTGAACCCGCCGGTCGGGTACCAGCGGCCGGGGGCCGAGTGGTACGTGACGACGGCGACGGCGCCGGCGGCCTTGGCGTTCCGGGCGAGGGTGCCCGCGCCGGTGGAGTCGTCCGGGAGGCGGACGAGGGCGATACGGCCCTGGACCCCGGCGGCCTTCAGCTCGTCCGGCGTGCCCGTTCCGGCGTCGACGAGGCGGGCGGAGCCCGTGCCGTCGAGGTTGTCGGAGCCGATCGAGGCGGTCAGCGGGTGCAGGGTGAGACCGTCGGCGGTGCGCAGCGAGGTGATCTGCGGGGCGGCGGCCCGCCAGTAGCTGCCGAACTCGAAGTCGCCGTCGTCGGCCCCGCCTTCGACCGAGGCGTAGTAGCCGCGGATGGTGCGCGGTCCGGTGGCGGTTCCGGAGTGCAGCCAGAAGTCGTCCCAGGAGCGGGCGAACGCGAGGGTGGCGCCCCGGAGTTCGGAGGCCTTGTCGGTCCTGATCGACAGCTTGTGGGCCTTGCGGGCGTCGAGGACGACCGTGGTGTCCTTCTTCAGCTCCAGCTGCGGACGGCCGAGGTAGCTCAGCGAGTCGTTCAGCGTGGCGCCCTCGCCCGCGTCGGGCGTGGCGACGAAGGAGGAGAGGAAGTAGCTGCCCGGGCGCAGGCGGTAGACCTGGTCGGCGGCGCCCTCGTTGAAGCGGCGCTCGCCGCTGGCGGTGTCGGTGCCGATGACGTCGAGGGAGGAGGCTCCGTCGGCGGGCTTGCCCTGACGGTCGATCAGCTTGACCCGCAGGGTGACCGTCTCGGGCTCCACGTAGAGCGAGAACGGGGTGGAGACGTGGACGCCGCCCTTGCCGGTGGCGACGACGCGGCCGGTGACGTCGCCGTACTGGGCGCGCTCCAGGCGGGCGTCGGGGGCGAGGTCGAGCGGGACCTCGACGGTGGCGCCGGCCG
Organism: Streptomyces tanashiensis; assembly: GCF_014648895.1. Lineage (GTDB taxonomy): Bacteria > Actinomycetota > Actinomycetes > Streptomycetales > Streptomycetaceae > Streptomyces > Streptomyces tanashiensis. The sequence goes on along the minus strand of NZ_BMRZ01000025.1, from coordinate 36,881 downwards.
GAACGGTGACGGTGCGCTTCCCGAGGCGGGCGACGGTCGACCGGACGGCGGAGCCGTCGTTGCCGGTGACCTTCTCCACGGCCAGGTTCAGGGTGACCGGGGCGTCGGAGGTGTTGGTGTACGGCACGGAGACCGTGGTGCGGTCGGTCCTGTCCTGCGGCCAGTTGAAGGTGCCGCCCTGGACGGCGGGGGCGCCGAGGACCGTCTGGTCGATGGCGGCCTTGACGTCGAGGCGGCCGCCGCCGACCTCGCGGACGTCGCCGGGGACGCCGCTGTCGGCGGAGGCGACGAGCGCGGACTTGATCTGCTGGGCGGTCCAGTCGGGGTGGCGCTGCTTGACGATGGCGGCGGCGCCCGCGACGTGCGGGGTGGCCATCGACGTACCGGACATGGACTGGTACGCGTATACGCCCCGGCCGCCGGCCGCGGCGGCGGAGATGCCGACGCCGGGCGCGGCTATCTCGGGCTTGAGGGTGTGGTTGACGATCGTCGGGCCGCGGCTGGAGAACCACGCGGTGGAGTCGTCGCGGTCGGTGGCGCCGACGGTGAGCACGCTGGGCGCGCAGCCGGGCGAGGAGACCGTGTTGAGGGTGGGGCCCGAGTTGCCGGCGGCGATGACGAACAGCGTGCCCTCGTTCTGGGCGAGTTCCTCGGCCGCGACGCTCATCGGGTCGGTGCAGTCGGTGGGGACCTGGCTGCCGAGGCTCATGGAGACGACGTCGGCGCCCTGGGCGACGGCCCACTCCATGCCCGCGATGATCCAGGAGGCGGCGCCGGAGCCGGAGTCGTTGAGGACCTTGCCGTTGAGGAGGTCCGCGCCGGGGGCGACGCCCTTCTTCTTCCCGTCGCTCGCGGCGCCGGAGCCGCCGACGGTGGAGATCGTGTGGGTGCCGTGGCCCTGGTGGTCGCCGGTGGTGTCGGAGTCGGTGAAGTTCTCCGAGGCGACGATGCGGCCCTTGAGGTCGGGGTGTTCGGCGTCGGCGCCGGTGTCGAGGACGGCGACCTTGGTGCCCTTGCCGTCGTAGCCGGCGGCCCAGGCCTCGGGGGCGTGGATCTGCTTCGTCGACTGCTCCAGGGTGGCCTCGACCTTGCGGTCGAGCCAGAGCTTCTTCAGGCCGGAGGAGCGGGCGGTCGGAGTGCTGATCTCGGCCCAGAAGGTGGCGGCCTGCTTCTTCTCCGCCTTGAGCGCGACGCCGTCGACGGCCTTGAGGACCTGGCCGCGCCGGGCGCCGCGGGGGGCCGCGGGGACGGAGCGGGCGAGGTCGGAGCCGTAGACCGCGATCAGGGGCAGCGTGGTGGTGGCGGCGTCGTCGTAACCCTGGCGGATCAGACCGGTGACGTTGAAGAGTTCCTCGTCGACCCGCCCGGCGGCGAGCGCGGCGGTGGCGTCCTCGGGGTAGACGTACAGGTCTCGGCCGGAGCGGCGGGTCTGGACCAGCGGGACCGTCCCGTCCTCGCGCGGCAGGGCCGTGGCCGCCGGATTGCCTTCGGCGTCGCGGGTGACCAGGACGCGGTCGCCGGTGACGAGGGTCACCGTGGCGGTCCTGGCTCCGTCGCCGGCGCGGGCCGAGGCCTCGCTGCCGACCAGCGGTCGCTTGCCGGCCGTGTCGTCCTGCGGCTCATCGGCCATGGACGGCGCGACCGCGGTGACGGCCAGGACGACGGCGGTCGCCGCCCCCAGGGCCGTACGCGAAATCGGGCGCATCGCTCTCCCCATCTGAATCCGGAAAAAGGGCATAAGACGCCCTTCTCCGGAGGCTGTTGGTGCTGCGGTGGCGCCACATTGGCAGAGGTGAGGGCGGTACAGGGATGATGGGAGAGGCGGGAATACGCCGTGGCCGTTTCCCGCCAGGTCACCAACGGAACGAATGCCTCCGGTGAACGTCCCTGGAAGGTCCGGGACGCCCGCCGGAGGTACGGCGAGGGGTGGGGCATCCATGCTGGGAGCGATAGGACTCGACGAGCGCCAGGAGTCCGCGTACCGCGCCCTGGTCGCGCTGGGCGCGGCCGAGGTCACCGACCTCGCGCACCGGCTCGCCCTGCCCGAGCAGGACACCGAGCGGGCGCTGCGCCGCCTGGAGTCGCAGGGGCTCGCGGCGCAGTCCTCCGCCCGCACCGGCCGGTGGGTCGCGGCGCCGCCCGGGGTCGCGCTCGGCGCGCTGCTCACGCAGCAGCGCCACGAGCTGGAGCAGGCCGAGCTGGCGGCCAAGCTGCTCGCCGAGGAGTACCGGGCGGAGGCGGCGGAGGCGGCCGTGCACGACCTGGTGGAGGTGGTGACCGGCGCGAGCGCGGTGACCCACCGCTTCCTCCAGCTCCAGCTGGGCGCCCAGGAGGAGGTCTGCGCCCTGGTGACGGGCAAGCCGATCGCGGTCTCCGGCATGGAGAACGACGCCGAGGAGCAGGCGGCCGGGCGCGGGGTCCGCTACCGGGTGGTGATCGAGCGCGAGGTGCTCACCCTGCCGAGCGGGCTGCTCGAACTGTCCGCGGCGCTCGGTCGCGAGGAGAGGATCCGGGTCGCGGACCGGGTCCCCACGAAGCTGGTCGTCGCCGACCGGTCCCTGGCCATGGTGCCGCTGACCGGCCGGGGTGCCGAGCCCGCCGCGATCGTCGTGCACGCGAGCGGGCTCCTCGAATCGCTGATGGGCCTCTTCGAGTCGGTGTGGCGGGAGGCGCTGCCGCTGCGGCTGGGGGCGGGCGCGCAGATCACCGAGGACGAGGCGCCGGGCCCGGACGTGATGGACCTGGAGATCCTGTCGCTGCTGCTCGCCGGCATGACGGACGCGAGCGTGGCCAAGCAGCTGGACCTGGGGCTGCGGACCGTACAGCGGCGGGTGAAGGGCCTCATGGAGCTGACCGGGGTGACGACCCGGCTGCAGCTGGGCTGGCACGCGTACGAGAAGGGCTGGGTCGCCCGCGGCTGACGCCGGGGCCCGTGGGAGGGTGAGCGTCCGGTTCCCCTTGCACCTCAGGAGTTCAGCCCCCATGAACGGAAGGCGTCGTCGCGCGCTGCTGGCCACGGTCCACCCCCTGCTCGAACCCGGCGAGCGGGTCGAGGTGACGGCCGTCGTGAACCTGAGCAGCGTCTCCGTCGGTCGGACGACGGCCTTCGCGGTGGCCTCCGCGATCGCCTCCGCCGGTGCGATGGCGGTGATACCCACGCCCGTGCCGATGTACCTCACGATGACCGACCGCCGGATCATCGTCCACCGGGCGGACCCGGTCTTCGCGAAGCCGGTGGAGCACACCGTGACGCTCGCGCGCGCGGGCCTCGTCCGCTCGGAGATCAAGGAGCGGATCGTCAACTCCTCCTTCGTCGTGTGCCCCGCGGAGGGCGGGACGGGCCTGAAGCTGATCTTCCCCCTGCTCGCCCGCAAGGAGCGCGACGCGGTGGCCGCCGCGCTGCCCCTGGCCGCCTGACCGTCCGGCGCGCCCCGTCGCGTCCCCCGTACGCCCCGTGCGACCTGCGGAAATCCGTACCGTCGTGCACGCTGGGCAGCGTGGGTGTGTGGCAGCTCCTGATGGTCGCTACGGTGATGCTGCTCGGTCTGTTCGGGGTCCTGACGCCCGGCGTGCCGGGGACGTGGCTGGTGTGGGCGGCGATGCTCTGGTGGTCGCTGCACGAGCGGACGGACCTCGCCTGGATCCTGCTGGCCTCCTCGACCGGCCTGCTGCTCCTGACCCAGGTGATCGTCTGGCAGCTGCCGCCGCGCCGCTTCCGGGGCGTCGGCATCACCCGGCGCATGGTGGCGTACGCGGGGGCGGGCGCCGCCCTCGGCTTCGTCCTGATCCCGGTGATCGGCGCGATCCCCGGCTTCGTCGGCGGCATCTACCTCTCGGAACGGCTCCGCCTGGGCGGCCACGGCCAGGCGAGGGCGGCGACCCGGGCCGTGATGCGCGCGGCCGGCACGAGCGTGCTCGTCGAACTCTTCGCCTGCCTGCTGATCGTCGGCGCGTGGGCGGGGGCGGTGATCTGGGGCTAGGGCCTGTCTTTCGGATCAGGCCGGATCAGGGAGCGGGGCCTGGTGCGTGCGATCGCAAGGCGGAGGAGGGAGTCAACGCGGAGCGTTGGCGACCGACGACAACGCGGCGAGCGTGCGTGCCAGGCCCCGCGAGCCCGGCATGATCCGAAAGACAGGCCCTAGGCGCCCCGTGGACTCTGGCCGGAACACTCCTAGGCCGGAGGTCCGAGTCGGGACCCGTCCCGGGGCCGATCCGTCGGCGGCGGGACCGCGCGATCCTGGACACATGAGGGATTTCGAGGGATTCAGCGAGGCCGAGCGCGCCTATCTCACGGAAGGGCGGAAGCTCGCCCGGATGGCGACCGTGGACCCGTCCGGGCAGCCGCAGGCGAATCCGGTGGGCTTCTTCCCGCAGGAGGACGGCACCGTCCTGGTGGGCGGACTCCGGATGGGGCAGACGAAGAAGTGGCGCAATCTGCGCCAGAACCCCAGAGTGGCGCTGGTCGTCGACGACCTCGCGAGCGTCCGCCCCTGGCGGGTGCGGGGCGTCGAGATCCGCGGCGAGGCGGAGCTCCTCGTGGGCCCGCACGCCCTGGGCCCGCACTTCAGCGAGGAGGTCATCCGGATCCATCCGCGCCGGGTCCACAGCTGGGGCCTGGAGGACTAGGGTCCCAGGGCCTGTCCGACCCTGATCCGCCGCGCAGCCCCTACACCGCCGGGGAGGCCGGCTCCAGGTAGCGCGCGGCGTAGGAGCGCCAGGGGCGCCAGTCCTCCGTGTCCGGGGTGTCCCTCGGGGGCACGTCGGGGTCGCCGAGGGCGCGCATCCGGATCAGCGCCGCGGCCTCGGCGGTCACGCCGGGGACGGTGAGCAGGGCGCGCTCGGCCTCGTCGCGGTCGGCGCCGGGGTCGAGGCGTACGGCTCCGTCGGCGAGGGCGCGGGCCAGCGGGCCCGCGACGGGGTGGCCGGTCAGGGCGGCCGGTTCGGGGAAGACGTGGGTGAGGGTGCCGCAGGCGGTGGCCAGCGGGGTGCCGTGCCGCTCGACGAGCCGGGCCGACTCCTCGGCGCCGAGGACCGTCCGCAGCGCGAACTCCTCCGGCTCGGCCGTGCCCGGGGAGCGCACGCCCGGGCGGGCGGCCACCTCGGCGGCGAGCCCGGGGGCCGCCCCGAGGCGCTCGGCGACCGCGTACGGGTCGGCGTCGAGGTCGAAGAGGCGGCGCAGCCGGTGTACGGCGGTGGTCAGGTCGCGCAGCTCGGTGAGGTGGATCCGGGCCTCCAGCCAGCGTCCGCCGGACCGCTCGTCCACGGAGACGACCCCGGTGCCGTACGGGAGGCGGAGGGTACGCCGGTAGGTGCGGCCGCCGGGGGTGCCGACGACCTCCTCCACCCGGGGCACGGCCTCGGCGGCGAGCAGGTCGAAGACCTCGCCGGCCGCGTACGGGCCCCGGTGGGCGAGCCGCAGCGGCACTCCGGCGGCGAGCGCGGTCCGGGCTCCCGCGCCGCTGCCCGCCTCGGCGCGCAGGGCGCTGGGGGTGCGGGCGTAGACGGCGCGGATCGTCTCGTTGAACTGGCGGACGCTGGCGAATCCGGCCGCGAAGGCGATCTCGGTGACGGGCAGTGCCGTCGTCTGGAGCAGCAGCCGCGCGGTGTGCGCCCGCTGGGCGCGGGCGAGCGCGACGGGCCCGGCGCCCAGCTCGGCGGTGAGCTGGCGCTGGACCTGCCGGGTGCTGTAGCCGAGGCGTCCGGCGAGTCCGGGCACGCCCTCGCGGTCGACGACGCCGTCGCCGATCATCCGCATCGCGCGTCCGACGACGTCGGCCCGGACGTTCCACTCGGCGGAGCCGGGCACGGCGTCGGGCCGGCAGCGGCGGCAGGCGCGGAAGCCGTGGCCCTGGGCGGCGGCGGCCGTCGGGTAGAAGGAGACGTTCTGCCGCTTGGGCGTGACGGCGGGGCAGCTGGGCCGGCAGTAGATCCCGGTGGTGCGGACGGCGAAGAAGAACTCTCCGTCGAATCGCGCGTCCCTGCTGCTGACCGCCTCGTAGCGGGTGTCGTCGTCCCTCATGACTCCCAGTGTGCGGGAGCCGTCCCGACCCGGCTCGCGGTTTTCGGACACCGCGCTCGGGGGTCGGGACGTCGGTCCGACAGCATCCGGCAGGGGCCTACCGCCCCCGGCCGCCGCGCTTGATCTCCATGGCCGTGCGGCCCTCCCGCCCCATGCGCTTCCAGTCCTTGAGCATCTCGGCGCGCACGCGGGCGTCGGTCTTGGCCACGATCCGGCGGTTCTCGCGGATCAGCTTCTGGTAGCTCTCCAGGCGGCGCACGGGGAGCGAGCCCTCCTCGATCGCCGCCGCCACCGCGCAGCCCGGCTCGGACTCGTGGGAGCAGTCGTGGAAGCGGCAGTTCCCGGCCAGCTCCTCGATCTCCGAGAAGACCTGGCCGACACCGGTCTCGGCGTCCCAGAGCCCGACGCCGCGGAGTCCGGGGGTGTCGATGAGGACTCCCCCGCCGGGCAGGACGAACAGGTTGCGGGTGGTCGTCGTGTGCCGGCCCTTGCCGTCGACGTCACGGGCGGCCTGGACGTCCATGACGTTCTCGCCGACCAGGGCGTTGGCGAGGGTCGACTTGCCGGCGCCGGAGACGCCGAGCAGCACGGTGGTGCCGCCCGCGACGGTGGCGGCGAGCACGTCGAGCCCTTCTCCGGTGGTGGAGCTGAGCGGCAGCACCTGCACGCCCGGCGCGACCGTCTCCACGTCCTCGACGAGGTAGGAGAGCCCGACCGGGTCGGGCACGAGGTCGGCCTTGCTGAGGACGATGGTCGGCTGGGCGCCGGACTCCCAGGCCAGGGCCAGGAAGCGTTCGATCCGGCCGAGGTCGAGCTCGACGGCGAGCGAGACCGTGATGACGGCGTGGTCGACGTTGGCGGCGAGGATCTGCCCCTCGGACCGCTTGGAGGAGGTGGAACGCGCGAAGGCCGTACGGCGCGGCAGGCACGCCCGTACGTACCGGGGGTCGCTGACGCCCTCCGGGTCGACGGCGGCCCAGTCACCGGTGCAGACGACCCGCAGCGGGTCGTGCGGGGTCACGAAGGCCGTGTCGGCGCGGATGACGCCTTCGTCGGTGGCGACGTCGCACTGACCGCGGTCGACGCGGATGACGCGCCCCGGGACGAGTCCCTGGGCGGCGTAGGGCGCGAAGGCGGAGGCCCAGCCGGAGTCCCAGCCGTGGGCGTCGAGCGAAGAGGAGGAGGAAGAGAGGGAGGAAAGCGGGAAAGACAAGGGGGACCCTTCAAGGGGCGGCCCCGGCGCTGAAAGACGGAAGAGTGAGGTCAGCCGGTGGCCGCGGAGGTGGTGTGGATGAACTTCCGCGTGGGGGCGAGGCCCTGCGTGACGACAGCCATCGGTCACACCTCCTGTGTCTTTCGCGATCGCGTCTTCTCGCGATCTTGTACGGGGTTCACCGTAGACGGAGCGGTCCGCGCGCGCCACGGATTTGTTCAGGCCATGACGCAGGCGCCAGTTCAGGCCATGACGCGGGCCGCGGCTCAGGCCCGGGCGTAGGCCGCGGCTCAGGCCCGGGCGAGCAGGGTCACCAGGACCGCCGTGAGTATCCCGGTGAGCAGCAGGACCGGGGCGCCCGGGGGCGGGGTCCAGACGCGTGGGGCGGGCTCGGGGTCCTCGGTGCGGGCGGCTGCGCGGGCGGCCGTCAGTTCGGCGGCGGACGGGTGGGAGGGCAGGTCGACCAGCCAGGGGCGGCGGGGGTCGTGGCGGACGAGAGCCGCGCCGTGGACGCGGATGTCCTGGAGGTCGAGGGGGTGCTCGACCTCGATCCGGTACGGGGCGCCGCGGGCGGGGCGCACGGTCAGGTCGAAGACGAAGGCGGTCCCGCGGGTGGTGAGGGCGTTCAGCCGGGCGGGCGCGTGGGCGGCGGTCTCGTCGGGGACGGGGCCCTGTGCGACGCCGGGGCGGTGGTTCAGCCGGGCCGCGCCGAGCGCGACGAGCAGGGCGACGGTGGCGTTGAGGCCGAGCATCATGATCCAGCGCGGCCCGTCGAGGGCCCCGTGCACGAGCCCGGTGACCGCGAGGGTCCCGGGGACGGCCGCGAGCAGGGTCGCCGGTGCGACCAGCAGGCGCAGCAGGGCCGGGACGGCCGGGCGGCCGGGCGGCCGCGCGGGCGCGGGGGCCCGCCCTCCGCTTCGGCCGTCGGCCCGCGGCGGACGGCGCGGACCGCGCCGGCCAGGACGAGGGCGACGCCGAGCGCGGCGATGCCGTAGGCGGCGAGGAGCGCGTGGTCGTCCTCGCGGCGCACGAGGAGCCCGAAGGCCGCGAGGAGCGCGCCGACGCCGGCGCCGCCGAGGCCCAGGTACGGGGCGGCGAGGACGGCCGCGAGGAGCGCCGAGATCACCGCGAAGGGGATCGCCGGGCCCGCGAGGTCGTTCGTGCCGCAGCCCTCGGAGTCGCAGTCCCAGCGGACGGCCGCGTGCTCGGTGGCGTACACGTGGAAGAGGAACCAGGTCTGCCAGAACAGCAGGACGGCCGCCGCGGCCCAGGGCCAGGACGTCCGTCCGTACGCGCGCGTGCTCATGGCCCGACCGTAGCCCTCGGGCCGGACGGTGCGGGAGGCGGCCGGGACACGCGTCCGATTCGTACAAGACCGGCCGCCGACGGCGCGCCTACCGTGCCGTCATGGACACAGCACCCCGCATCACTCCCCGTTTCGACCTCGTCGGCCTCGTCGTCTCGGACATGGCCGCCTCGCTCGCCTTCTACCGGCGCCTCGGTCTGGACGTCCCGGCCGGGGCCGAGTCCGCCCCGCACGTGGAGGCGGTGCTGCCCGGCGGGCTGCGGATCGCCTGGGACACGGAGGACGTCGTCCGTTCCTTCGATCCCGGCTGGAACCGCCCCGTCGGCGGCGACCGGGTCGGGCTCGCCTTCCGGTGCGGTGCGCCGGCGGAGGTGGACGCGGTGTACGAGGAGCTGGTCGTCGCCGGGTACCGGGGGCATCTGAAGCCCTGGGACGCCGTGTGGGGGCAGCGCTACGCGGTGGTCCTCGACCCGGACGGCAGCGGGGTCTCGCTCTTCGCCGACGCTCCCACCGCACGCGCGTAGGCGCCGAGGGTCGTGCCGGCCAGGGCCCGGGTCTCACGGGCGAGGTGGGCCTGGTCGGCGCAGCCGGCGCGCACGGCGGCCTCGGCGTACGGCACGCCGGCCCGGACCAGGGCGAGCGCGCGCTGGAGGCGCAGGACGCGGGCGAGGGTCTTGGGGCCGTAGCCGAAGGCGTCCAGGGAGCGCCGGTGCAGCTGCCGGGCGCCGAGCCCGACCTCCCGGGCCGTCTCGGCGACCGGCCGGCCCGCCGCGAGGCGTGCCACGACGGCGCGGAGCAGCGGGTCGGGCGTGAAGACGCCGGCCGCCCTGCGCAGGACGAGCGCGTCCAGGGCGGCGGCCGGGTCGGGGGCCTCCGTGATCCGCTCGCCGAGCCTCCGGGCCTCCGCCTCGCCCCACAGCGCGCCGAGGGCGACGCGCCGGTCGCGGAGTTCGTGGGCCGGGACGCCGAGGAGGCCGGGGGCGTCACCGGGGGCGAAGCGGATGCCCGCGTACCGTGCGGCGAACTCGGCCGGCGCGTACGCGCGCGTGTCGGGTCCGGCGACGAGGAGGCTTCCGTCGGCCCAGATCAGGTCCATGCAGCCGTCGGGCAGCACGGGCCGTTCCGCCGTGGGTCCGGCGGCGGTCCGGGTCCACAGCACGGCTCCGTCGAGCAGGGCGGGGCGCTCCTCGTACATCCTTCGAGCCTATGCCGCCCCGGCCCGCGGAGGGGTCAGTCCTTCTCCCAGCCCGAGTGGAGGCGGGACTTCACGTCGTCCGGGGGGAGGAACCGGGACCAGCGCTCGGGGAACTCGGAGGGCATGTCCGGGTCGTCCTCGTCGACGTCCTCCGCCTCGGCCCGGACGCGGGCGACGAGCTCGGCGGCCTGGACGGCGCGGGCCCGTTCGTTGGCCTCGCGGGCGGCGGCGGTGGCGACGGAGGGCCAGACGCGGTCGATGGCGGCGTTCACGGCGGCGCCGACGAGGACCGCGAAGGCCGAGATGCCGATCCAGAGGAGGACGGCGATGGGGGCGGCGAGCGAGCCGTAGATCGTCGGTCCCTCGACCTGGCTGGTCAGGTAGATGCGCAGCAGGAAGCTGCCGAGGACCCACATCCCGAGGGCGACGAGGGCGCCGGGGATGTCCTCGATCCAGGGCGATCTGACGGGCACGGACACGTGGTAGAGCGTGGTGAGGAAGGCGATGGAGAGCAGGATGACGGCGGGCCAGTAGAGGACGGCGACGACCTCGGTGCCCCAGGGGACGAGTTCGACGACGCGGTCGGGGCCGACGACCGCGAGCGGCAGCACCACGGCGCCGATGAGCAGCGCCACGATGTAGAGCAGCAGGGCGAGGAGGCGGGTCTTGACGATGCCGCGGTGCCCGTCGAGTCCGTACATGACGGTGATGGTGTCGATGAAGACGTTCACCGCGCGCGATCCCGACCAGAGGGCGATGGCGAAGCCGAGGGAGATCAGGTCGGGCCGTTTGCCCTGGGTGATGTCGTCGAGGAGCGGTTCGGCGATCTCGTGGACGCCCCGGTCGGAGAGGACCGTGCCGGCCGCGTGGAGGATGTTCTCCCGGATGCTGGCGACGGTGTCGGTGTTGGTCCAGTCGTCGGCGTAGCCGAGGACGGCGATCAGGCCGAGCAGCAGGGGCGGCAGGGACAGCAGGGTGAAGAACGCGGCTTCGGCGGCGAGGCCGAGGATCCGGTACTCGATGCACGAGTTGACGGTGTCCTTGAGGAGCAGCCAGACCATCTTCCGCTTCGAGACGTTGCGGTAGAGGACGCGCGCGCGGTGGAGCCTGCTCCAGGGCCGCCGCTCGGGCCGGTCGGGTGTTTCTCTTGCTGCCTGCACCTGCTTACCGTATCGGCATGGAAGCGAGCACCCACACCGTGACCAACCAGGCCCCTCCCCTACTGGGATACGACGTCTTCACGAGCGACCGGGCACTGACGGAGGCGGTCGGACGGCACCTCGCGCCGGACCTCCTGGCGGAGGCGCGCGAGGAGCTGGCGCTGCTCGGCCGGGCGTCCGGTTCGGCGCAGGTGCGGGAGTGGGGCGAGCAGGCGAACGGGAATCCGCCCCGGCTGCGGACGCACGACCGCTACGGGCACCGGATCGACGAGGTCGAGTTCCATCCGGCCTGGCACCGGCTCCTCGGGCGGTCGGTCTCGGCGGGGCTCACGCACGCGTGGGACCGTCCGGGGGGTCATGTGCGGCGCGCCGCCGGTTTCCTGGTGGTCTCGCAGGCGGAGGCGGGGCACGGCTGCCCGCTGTCGATGACGCACGCCGCGGTGCCCGCGCTGCGCGCCGAACCGGAGCTCGCAGCCGTCTGGGAGCCGGCGGCCCTCTCGCACGTGTACGAGCGGGAGCTGCGTCCGGTCGCGGAGAAGCCGGGGGCGCTGCTCGGCATGGCGATGACGGAGAAGCAGGGCGGCAGCGACGTCCGGGCGAACACGACGGAGGCCCGGCCGCTGGCGGCCGACGGCGAGTACGTCCTGACGGGGCACAAGTGGTTCTGTTCGGCGCCGATGTCGGACGCCTTCCTGGTCCTCGCGCAGGCTCCGGCGGGGCTGACCTGCTTCCTGGTGCCCCGGGTGCTCGCGGACGGCTCGCGCAACGCCTTCGCGATCCAGCGTCTCAAGGACAAGCTGGGCAACCGGTCGAACGCCTCCGCCGAGGTGGAGTTCGACGGGACGACCTGGGCGCACCGGGTCGGCGAGGAGGGGCGCGGGATCCGGACGATCATGGGGATGGTCACGGCGACCCGGCTCGACTGTGTGCTCGGCTCGGCGGCGCTGATGCGGCAGGCGGTGGCGCAGGCCGTGCACCACGCCTCGTACCGCTCGGCGTTCGGCGGGCCGCTCGTCGAGAAGCCCCTGATGCGCAACGTGCTGGCCGATCTGGCTCTGGAGTCCGAGGCGGCGACGGTCCTGGGCATGCGTCTCGCGGCGGCCTACGACGTCGCCGGTACCGAGGGCGGCAGCGACGTCGACCGGGAGCGGGCCCTGCTCCGCATCGCCGTGCCGGCGGCGAAGTACTGGGTGACGAAGCGGTGCGTGCCGGTGGCGGCGGAGGCGCTGGAGTGCCTGGGCGGCAACGGCTACGTGGAGGAGTCGGGGATGCCCCGGCTGCTGCGGGAGTCGCCGCTCAACTCGGTCTGGGAGGGCTCGGGGAACGTGCAGGCGCTCGACGTGGTGCGGGCGCTGCGGACCGAGCCCGCCGCGCTCGACGCGCTGCTGCGGGAGGTGGGGGCGGCGCGGGGCGCCGACCACCGGCTCGACCGGGCGATCCGGGGGCTGCTCGTCGAACTCGCGGATCTGGAGGGGATCGAGGCGCGGGCGCGGCGGCTCACGGAGCGGCTGGCACTGGTGCTCCAGGGTGCGCTGCTCGTGCGGTGGGCTCCGCCGGAGGTGGCGGACGCGTTCTGCGCGGCGCGGCTCGGCGGGGACGGCGGCGCTGCGTTCGGGACGCTCCCGCACACGCTGGACCTGCGGGCGCTGGTGGAGCGGGCGCGGGTGGAGGTCTGAGGGGTCGCACGAAAGTTCTGAGGAGTCGTACGCCGTCTGAGGAGTCGTACGTTCCGAGGAGTCGTACGAAAGTACTGTCCGCGCGTACCAGGGGTGGGCCCGAGGGGTGTTCGGTCGGGCCGGTACGCGCGGAAAAGCGGGGGTGGTGCTGCGCCGACACGGCACCACCCGCCGCTCTCACCACCCTCACTCAGGGGGCCGGTGGATCGCCAGAGTTGCAAAGGGTTGCAGGATTACCCGAACCGGGCCTCGCCCGGCGGTCCCGGACGGCACGATGGGCACCGACACTCCGGACATCTGCCCTGTGCAGAACCGATACAGCACCCCGGGTGGCTGGGAGAGACCGATGAAGAACACGCAGCTCGACATGAAGCGGCTCGCCGCCATGGACGCCGCTCAGGCCACCCGGCTGCTGCACCGGGTGCGCGAGGAGACCCTGGCGGGCCGCAGGCCCCCGATCGCGCCCCGCCCGGTGATCGACGCGTCCTGGCAGCGGATGGCCCGGCTCGGCCTCGACCCCGACCAGAGCACGAGCTCCGTGCTGCTCCGGCGCGACGAGCTGGAGCAGCGGCGCAGGACCACGCTCCTCTCCGAGGTGATGCAGACGCTGAGCGGCGGGCTCGCCGGCATCGCCGACGCCTCCCTCCAGATCATGGTGGTCACCGACGAGCACGGCCGGGTGCTGTGGCGCCAGGGGAACCTCTCGGTGCTGCGGCAGGCGCACAGCATCTGCCTGGAGGAGGGCGCCGCCTGGTCCGAGCACGCCACCGGGACGAACGCGGTCGGGACGGCGCTCGCCATGGGCCGGGCGGTGCAGGTGCACTCCGCCGAGCACTACGTGCAGGCGCTGCACAACTGGACCTGCGCCGCCGCGCCCGTGCACGATCCGCGCGACCAGCGGCTCCTGGGGATCCTGGACGTGAGCGGCCCCGCGTCCAGCTTCCATCCGGCGATGCTCGCGCTGGTCGGCTCGGTGGCGCAGCTCGCCGAGGCCGAGATGCGGGAGCGGCACCGCCGGTCGATCGAGCGGCTGCGTGCCGTGGCCGCGCCGATCCTGTGCCGGGTGGGCGGCCGGGCGGTCGCCGTGGACGCCCACGGCTGGACGGCGGCCGTGACCGGGCTCGCGCCGGTGGACCGGATCGCGCTGCCCAAGTCGTTCCGGGCCGGCCGGGTCTGGCTGCCCTCGCTGGGCGTGTGCGCGGTGGAACCGCTGCCGGGCGGCTGGCTGCTGCGGGTCGAGGAGGAGGCTCGGCCCGAGGAGCCGGGCGCGGAGGCGGCGAGCCGGGTGGTCCTGGACCTGAGCAGGCCGCGCCGCTGGACGGTGGCGGTCTCGGGGGTGGCGGGCAGCTGGCAGCAGGAGCTGAGCCCCCGTCACGCGGAGCTCCTGTACGTCCTGGCGCTGCACCGCGACGGGCGGACGGCGGCGGAACTGGCGGACGACGTCTTCGGGGACCGTACGCGGACGGTGACGGTGCGGGCGGAGATGTCCCGGGTGCGGCGGAACCTGGCGGGGGTCTTGGCGCACCGCCCGTACCGCTTCCGCGAGGAGGTCGCGGTGGAGGTCCTGCGCCCGGAGCGCCCCGCGGACCTGCTCCCCCACTCGACGGCCCCGGCGGTCCGGGCGGGCCGGGCCTAGAGCACCGGAGGGCCCGGCTCGTCGGTGCGGGTCCGTCCCTCGCCGTGGCCGACGAGCCGTACGCCGTACGCCGCGCACCCCGCACCCCGCACCCCGCGCCGTGCGCCGTGCGCCGTGCGCCGTGCGCCGTGCGCCGTGCGCCGTGCGCCGTCGACCAGGATGTACGCCCCGGTGTCGTCGCCGTCCTGCCGGCCGATGGCCGTCTCCCCCAACTCCCTTTTCCTCCGCGGCCCTTGCGCCCCGGCAGCGCGCGCCCTAGCCTCACGTCCACCAAACGATAGGAAGCTTTCCTATCAGTCTGGCGCTCCGCCGTCCCCGAGTCCCCCGCGATTCCCACCAGATGGAGTGACATGCCCCCCACGATCAACGCGCTGCGCGGCCGCCGCCTCGCGGCCCTCGTCGCCGCCGCGGCCACCGGCGTCCTGCTCCCCACCCTGGCCGGCCTCACGTCCGCCACCGCCGCGGCCGTCAACCTCGCCGCGAACCGCCCCGTCACCACCTCCTCCACCGAGTCCGGCTCGTTCGGCGGCGCCAAGGCCGTGGACGGCTCCGCCTCCACCCGCTGGGCAAGCGCCGAAGGCGTCGACAACCAGTGGATCCGGATAGACCTCGGCTCGGCGACGACCCTCGGCCGGGTCGTCCTCAAGTGGGAGGCGGCCTATGCCAGGGCGTACCGCGTCGAGCTCTCGGACGACGGCTCGACCTGGCGCCAGATCCACGCCACCACCACCGGCGACGGCGGCACCGACGACCTGAGCGTGAACGGAACCGGCCGCTACCTCCGCGTCTTCGGGACGCAGCGCGGCACGCCGTACGGCTACTCGCTCTACGAGGTCGAGGCGTACGGCGCGGGCGCGACGACCCCGCCCCCGTCCTCCGGCACCGGCCTCGACGACCCGCGCAAGAAGGAGGTCGCCATGAAGCTGGTGTCGTCCTTCGAGAACTCCTCCCTCGACTGGCGCGCCCAGTTCGCGTACATCGAGGACATCGACGACGGGCGCGGCTACACCGCCGGCATCATCGGCTTCTGCTCGGGCACGGGCGACATGCTGGAGCTGGTCGAGCGCTACACGGCGAAGAAGCCGGGCAACCCGCTCGCCCGCTACCTGGGCGCCCTGCGCGCGGTGGACGGCACCGACTCCCACGAGGGCCTGGACCCGGGCTTCACGAACGCCTGGCGCCAGGCGGCGCAGGACACCGTGTTCCAGCAGACCCAGGAGGAGGAGCGCGACCGCGTCTACTTCACTCCCGCGGTCTCCCAGGCCAAGCAGGACGGCCTGCGCGCGCTGGGGCAGTTCGCCTACTACGACGCCGCCGTCATGCACGGCGAGTCCGGCTTCCGCGACATCCGCTCGGTCGCCCTCTCCCGCGCCCTGCCGCCGTCCCGGGGCGGAGACGAGAAGGCCTATCTGAAGGCCTTCCTCGACGCGCGTGAGGAGGAGATGCGCAAGGAGGAGGCGCACAGCGACACCACCCGGGTCAGCACGGCCCAGCGCCGCTTCCTGAACGAGGGCAACCTCGACCTGAACACCCCGCTCCACTGGAGCGTCTACGGCGAGGCCTTCTCCCTCACCGGCTGACCCGCACGGGTACGGGGCCGCCCACCGGCCCCGTACCCCGCGGACGACCTCCGACGCCCGCCCCGGGGGCCCGGGGCGGGCGTCGGGGGCGTACCGTCAGGCGTGGCAGTCGGGAAGACGGCCGTGGTACGTCACCATCTCGCCGAACACCCCGACGACGTCCAGGGGGCTCGCCAACCGGGGATCGTCCCGTTCGTGCCAGGCGCGGTGCAGGTTGCCGACGAGCCGCTCGGAGTCGAGCAGTCCGGCGAAGGGGCCCAGGTCGCACGTCCTGGCCGCCTCCAGCGGGGTGAGCCCGCGCGCGGCGCCCTCGGCCGCGACCTTCTCCAGCCACCGCAGGTACTCCTCGGTGGCGTCGAAGGCCTCGGGGCCGGCGAGCGGTCCGTGGCCGCCCACGACCGTGACCGGCTCCAGCGCGCGCAGCCGCTGCAGGACCTCCAGGGAGCCCCGTACCGTCCCCATGAGGACGAACGGCGTGCAGCCGGGCATCACGATGTCCCCGGTGAACAGGACCCGTTCCTCCGGCAGCCAGACCACGGTGTCGCTGCGCGTGTGCGCGGGGCCGAGGTGCAGCAGGTCCACGCGCCGGCCGTCGGCGTGCAGGGTCAGGCTTCCGGAGTACGTGAGGTCGGGCAGGACGACCTCCACGTCCCCCCACTCGACGTCCGGCCAGAGGCCGGTCAGCGCCAGCCCGGTCTCGGCCATGTCGGTCCGGGTGAGGGCGTGGCTGACGACGGTGGCGTCCGGCCCGAAGACCTTGTTGCCGAAGGTGTGGTCGCCGTGGAAGTGGGTGTTGACCACCGTGCGCCGCGGACCTGCCGCGAGGGAGTCGACGCTCTCCTTCAGCCGCAGCGCACGGCGTTCGGTAGCGGCCGTGTCGACGACGATCGCCTCGTCGCCGGCGAGGATCACGCCCGCGTTGTTCAGGCACCAGCCTCCGTCGGGCTGCACGTACGCGTGGACCCCGTCGGCGACCTCGACGAGCCGCGAGGTGTCGTCAGCCACGGTCCGCCGCCTTGACCACGACGGCGGAGTTGAAGCCCCAGCGGCCGCGGGCGAGGACCAGGGCGGCCCGCGCGGAGGTCGGCCGGGGTGTCCCGCGGACCAGGTCGATGCCGTACGCGTCCGGCGTCTCGCCCTCGTACGGGACGGCCGGGAGGAGCCCGTCCCGCAGGGCGAACAGCGCCGCGACCACGTCCAGCGGCCCGCCGCCCGCGAGGAGACGGCCCGTCAGTGCCTTCGGCGCCGCGACCGGCACGCCGCGGGGACCGAAGACCGCGGCGATCGCCTCGGCCTCGGTCCGGTCCAGGTCGGCCGAACCGGCGGCGTCGGCGAAGACGACGCCGATGTCCGAGGGTTCGAGGCCCGCGTCGGCGATCGCCAGCTCCGCGGCCCGGCGCAGGGCCGGGGGCCGGCCGGAGTCCGGGTGCGGGTCGAAGGTGGCCGCGTAGCCCGCGAGTTCGCCGTAGACCTGGCCGGCTCCCCGGCGAAGGGCGCCCTGTTCGTCCTCCATGACGAGGAACGCGCCGCCCTCGCCGGGCACATGGCCGCGCGCCCTGGCGTCGAAGGGCAGATAGGCCCGGTCCGGGTCGTCGCTGTCGCTGATCAGCCCGCTGGACAGGTGACTGGCCCAGCCCCAGGGGTCCAGGGCGGAGTCGACGCCGCCGGTGACGACGAGCGGGGTCCCGAGCCTGAGGGAGCGGCGGGCGTGGCCCAGCGCGTCCAGGCCGCCGGCCTGTTCGGCGACCAGAGCGGCGCCCGGGCCGCGCAGCTTGTGCCGGATGGAGACCTGGCCGGTGTTGACCGCGTAGAACCAGGCGAACGACTCGTAGACGCTCACGTACTCCGGGCCCTTGGACCAGAGGTTGGCGAACTCCCGGTGGGTGAAGGCGAATCCGCCCGAGGCGTTGGAGGTGATGACGCCGAGGTCGAAGTCGACGAGCTCCGCCGGGTCGACGCCGCCGTCGGCGAGGGCCTGCTCGGCGGCGACCAGGGCCAGCCGGGTGGACACGTCGGTCTGCGGGAGGAGCCGGTTGGGAAGGTGCTCCGCCGGGTCGAAGCCGAGGATCTGGCCGGCCAGCCGGGACGGGTAGCGGGACGCGTCGAAGCGGGTCAGCGGGGCGATGCCGCCCCGCCCTTCGAGGGTGGCGTTCCAGTACTCCTTGACGCCGAGGCCGTTGGGGGCCACCACGCCGATGCCGGTGATCAGGGCTCGGTCGCTCATGCCGCCGCCTCCTCGGGCCGTCGGAGCACCATCGCGGACTGGAATCCGCCGAAGCCGCTGCCCACCGTGAGGACGCTGCGCAGCCGTGCCTCGCGGGCGGTCAGCGGGACGTAGTCGAGGTCGCACTCCGGGTCGGCGGTGTGGAGGTTGGCCGTGGGCGGGACGACCTGGTGCGTCAGGGCCAGGAGGCTCGCCGCGATCTCGATGGAGCCGATGGCGCCGAGCGAGTGGCCGACCATCGACTTGATGGAGCTGACGGGCACGGCGTAGGCGTGGTCGCCGAGGCTCCGCTTGAAGGCGGCCGTCTCGTGGCGGTCGTTCTGCTTGGTGCCCGAGCCGTGGGCGTTGACGTAGTCGATGGCCGTCGGGTCGATCCTGGACTCGTCGAGGGCGACGCGGATGGCCTCTGCCATCTCCCGGCCGTCGGTCTTGAGCCCGGTCATGTGGTGGGCGTTGAGACGGGTCGCGTAGCCGGTCACCTCGGCGTAGATCCGGGCTCCGCGGCGTACCGCGCTCTCGTACTCCTCCAGGACGAACATCGCCGCGCCCTCGGCGAGGACGAAGCCGTTGCGGGACAGGTCGAAGGGCCGCGAGGCGTGTTCGGCGTCGTCGTTGCGCGGGGTGGTGGCCTTGATGGCGTCGAAGCACGCGGCGACGATCGGGGTGAGGGGGGTGTCGGTGGCGCCGGCCAGCATGACGTCGACCGAGCCCTCCTGGATCAGCCGGCAGGCGTAGCCCACGGAGTCGAGGCCGGAGGTGCAGCCGTCGGAGACCACGGTGACCGGGCCCTCGGCGCCGACGGTCCAGGCGACCTCGGCGCCGAGGACGCTGGGCACCATGTGGTCGAACATGTGGGGGGTCAGGTAGGTGGGGTCGACCTCCCATTCGCGGCCCTGGTCGGAGAGGACCCGGTACTCCTTCTCCAGGGACATGGCCGCCGCCACCGCGCTGCCCACGCTGACACCGATCCGCTCGGGGCGGACGCCCTCGAAGGAGAGGCCGCTGTCGGCCACGGCCTCGCGCGAGCAGACGACGGCGAATTGTGCCGCCCGGTCCATGCGGCGGATCTCGCGGGGGGAGAGGCCTTCGGCGACGGGGTCGAAGTCGATCTCGCCGGCCACCTGGGAGCGGCAGGCGGAGGCGTCGAAGGAGGTGATGCTGCGGGTGGCGGTGCGGCCGGAGCTGAGCAGGTCCCAGAACTGCCGCGCCCCCGAGCCTCCCGGGGCACGCACCCCGAGGCCCGTGACGACGACACGGCGGGTCATCGGGAGCCCCCCGCCGGGTAGCGGGACCGGGCGTGGCCCTCGGGGCCTGCCGTCGTTCGCTGGTTGCACGACATCGGGTGCGTCTTCCCTTCTTGTTTCTGCTGTACGGGTGTTCCGGCCGGTCACGCGGCTCGCGTGCCGGTCACGGGGTGTCGAGGGCCCGCGAGGCGCGGACCAGCGCGCTCGCCACGGGCGGGAACTGCAGGCCGCTGTGGCCGGCCCCGGCGTTGACGTCGCGCCAGAACCGCTGGAGGGGTTCGGTGTCGGCCTGGCCCCTGCTGCCCGAGGAGCGCAGCAGCCGGTCGACGGCTCCGGCGAGCAGCTCGGCCGCCAGCGCGCAGTCGCGTCCGTTGCGGGCAGTCAGGAGCGGGTCCACGGCGTCGTGGTCGAGGACCTCCGCCACGCGGCCGAGCAGCAGGGCGGCCGCGTCGACCTCGCCGTCGGTGCGGGCCAGCGTGAGCTCGTGGGGAGTCCGGTCCGCGGCGCCGGTGACGGCGGCGGCCGGTGCCTGGAGCTTGCCGCGCACCAGGCCGGACCAGTGGCGCAGCGCGCCGCGGGCCGCCCCGAGCAGGGGGGCCGTGAGGGTCAGGCCGTTGGCGGCCTTCAACGGGACGCGGTGGCAGCGGGCCTCGGCTTCGGGTGCCCGGCCGGCGAGCAGCTCGGCGAGGGCGACGGAGCGCGTGTCGGGCACGGTGACGCCGTCGAGGACGAGGGTGTTGCTGCCGGTGGCGCGCAGGCCGACGTTGAACCAGGAGTCCCCGAGTCCGTACGCGGCGCGGGGCACCGCGAAGAAGCGCGGCTCCTGGTGGTCGCCGTCGAGCGCCCTGGCGCAGACCAGGGCCCAGGCGGAGGAGTCGACGCCGCTGACGTACGGCCACTGGCCGCTGACGCGCCAGCCGCCGGGGACGCGTTCGGCGGTGCCGGCGGCCGCGAGGGCCGCGACGAGCGGGGTGTCGGGGCCGTCCGCCCAGAGTTCCGCCTGGCCCTCCGTGGGGAGGTGGGCGGCGAGGCGGCCGACGCTCGCGGCGAGCGAGGCGAACCAGGCGGCCGAGGTGCAGCTCTCGCCGATCGTGGTGACGGCGGGCAGGAGGGCGCCGAACGTGCCCGCCGAGCCGCCCCAGCGGGCCGGGACGAAGTGCCGGGCGAAGCCGGCGGCCAGGATCGGGTCGACGACCTCGGGCGGCAGTCTCCGCTCGGCCTCGGAGGCCGCCGCGTGCTTGGCGGCCGTCTCGGCGGCCTCGCGCACGGTGTCCGGGGACAGTGATGTCGGCTGGGTGGCAGGCATGGGGCTCCCTGAGGTGCTGGTTGCGGGGTCCGGTCAGTAGTTGCCGAGGCCGCCGCAGACGTTGAGGGCCTGGGCGGTGACCGCGGCGGCTCCGTCGCCGACGAGGTAATCGACCATGGCGGCGACCTCGGAGGGCTCGACGTACCGGCCGATCGGCACCCGGGCGGTGACGCGCTCGAAGGCCTCCTCCTCCGTGGTCCCCCAGATCCCGGCGTAGTGGGTGCGGACCTTCTCCGCCATGGGGGTCTCGACGAAGCCGGGGCAGACGGCGTTGACGGTGATGCCGGTCTTGGCGAGCTCCAGGCCCCAGGCCTTCGTCAGGCCGACGACGCCGTGCTTGGAGGCCGAGTAGGGGGCGCCGTGCAGGACGCCCTGCTTGCCGCCGGTGGAGGCGATGTTGACGATGCGGCCGCGCTTCTTCCCCTGCATGCCGCCGACGGTGAGGACCGCCTTCGTCATCCGGAAGACGCTGTTGAGGTTGGTGTTGACGACGTCGAGCCAGAGCTCGTCGGTGACGTCGGCGGTGATGCCGCCGCCGCTGCGGCCGGCGTTGTTGACCAGGACGTCGATGGGGCCGTAGCGGGCGACGGCGGCCGTGACGAAGGCCGTGACCTGGGCGGGGTCGGCGACGTCGCAGGTGCTGCCGTCGGCGTCGAAGCCGCGGTCCTGGAGCTGCTTGACGGCCTCGGCCAGCCGGTCCGCCGACCGCGCGCAGAGGTAGACCCGGTGGCCGGTCTCGGCCAGGCGGACGGCGATCTCCCATCCGATGCCGCTGGTCGCGCCGGTGACCACGGCCACACGGCCGTTCGCCTGAGTCATGGGGGCCTCCAAGAAGTCTGCTGTACGGGGGTGTCGGGGGCCGGGACGTGCGGTGACCCGGACTCGGCCGACGGTCGCCCCCGGGTCTCGAAGGGCGTTCGAAGCGCACTCGAAGCGGGCCGTCGGGGCGGTACGGAAACGGAACTTCGAGTTCGGCTCGAAGGGACGTCGACGGACGTTCGAGCGGGGTGACGATGCTTTCGTCTCGCCGGCACCACCGGCCTCCCTGCTCTCGGTCGTGAGGCAGGGGCCACGTACCGCAGCGAGAGAGGCCACACGCACCATGAAGAAGAAGAGCGCGGCGGGGATCGCCGCCGCCCTGAGCATCTCGGCGGCCACCGCAATGCTGAGCGTCGCGTCTCCGGCGAACGCCACCGGCCCGGGGACCAGCACCTCGTCGACCGTCGGCTACGTGTGCCAGAGCCGCTACGACGGCGCGTGGTTCCCGATCAACGGGTACTCCCGGGGCTTCACCACCACGGCTCCGGCGCAGGTCGGCAAGGGCGTCGCGTTCAACGTGTCGTTCGACCCCGCGCCGATCCTGGCGGTGGGCGACTACAACAAGGAGCTCACCGACATCGAGGTCGCCTACAAGGTGTCGCCCGAGGCCCGCGTCCTCGGCTACAAGCTGGTCGGCGGCAGCAACCTCGGCACGGCCAGGTTCCACGTCGAACGCCGCGGCGCCGAGTTCGTCGTCACCTCGCCCGACACCCTGCCCGGCGGCGTCGAGTTCGATCTGCCCACCCTCGTGGTCGCGCTGCGCGCGCCCTCCACCGCGGGCACGGTCACGACCGCCCCCGGCGGTTCGAGCTTCGAGAACCGCTCCTTCGGCTGGAACCGTCTGCACCCGGTGAACAACCAGTGGGACCCGTTCCAGTGCTACGCCAACCCGGCGACGCCGGTCGTGTTCAGCACGACGAACGTCGCCTGACGCGAGCCCACAGGCAGGTCACGCCCCGGGGGCGGTCACGGAGGATCCCGTGACCGCCCCCGGCGGCGTTCCCCGCCCGGGTCAGGCGGCCAGCCGCTCCAGGGCCGTGACCACCTCCGCCGGCCCGGGCAGGGCGGCGATCTCGGCGGCGATCTCTGCGGACCTCTTCCGGGGGCCGGGCTCCTCCAGGAGCTCCCGGCACGCCCGCAGCACGGCCTCGGGCGAGGTGTCCTCGGGGAAGAGGACCCGCGCCGCGCCCCGCTCGGCCGTGCGGCGCATGGTCGAGGCGAAGATGTCCCAGCGGGACAGCAGCAGTTGGGGCGTCCCGGCGGCGAGCGCGGTCATCCCGGTGACTCCCCCGCCGTGGTGGACGAGGAGGTCGCAGGTCGGGGCGACGACGTCGAGCGGCATCCACCCGATCCGTACCCGCCCGGCGGTCTCCCGCAGCCGGGCCGCGGCCTCCTCCGGGGCGGCGACGAGGATCTCCGCGTCGAAGGCGGCGAGGTCCGCGACCAGCCGGCCCAGGAAGTCCCGGTTGGCCTCCGTCTCGCGGCTGCCCGAGGTCACGCACACCCGGGGCCGGTCGCCCCGGCCGTACATCCACGGTTCGAGCTCCTGCTGCCGGTTGTACGGGATCCAGCGCATCGGCTGCGCCGGGTCGGCGTCCGGGGGCCGCAGGCTCGGCGGGCAGACGTCGACCCGGAGGTCCGGCTCGGGGAGCCGGTCGAGCCCCAGCGCGGCCAGCTCCGGGCGGAGCTCCTCCGCCGCGTACGGGTCGACCCCCCGGGTGTCGTACAGGTCCCAGGCCTGGCGGACGTACGGGACGCCCAGCTCGGCCGCGAGCAGCGGGGCCGCGTACGACATGCTGCCGCCGACGACCAGTCCGGGGCGCCAGTGGGCGGCGAGTTCGCGCAGACCGTGCAGGCTCTCGGCGGCCAGCCTGCCGAACCAGCCGCCGTGGTGGCGGCGTTCCGGCTCGACGCCCCGGGGCATCCGGGGCACCGCGCCGCCGGACCGGTCGGTGACGATCAGGCTCTCCCAGGTGCGTGGCGTGACCGCCGCGCCGGGCAGGCCGACGCCGGTGATGTGCGGGACGAGCTCCTCCGTCCCGGCCACGATCACCCGGTGTCCCGCCTGACGTGCGGCGACGGCCAGGGACGCGAGCCCGAAGACGGTCGCCGGGCTGGGGCCGGCGACGAAGAGGATCCTCATGCCCCACCCCCCGCGGTCCGGGTGCCGCGGCCGGTGAGGAGCACGATGCGCCCCAGCTGGGCCCGGCTCTCGACGATCTCGTGCGCCTTGCCGACGTCCTCCAGGGGCAGGGTCGCGTGCACGGTCTGGCGGACGGTGCCGGCGAGCAGGTGGGCGGTGAGCGCGTCGTGGTCGGCGCGGTACCGCTCGGGCCGTGCGTTCCGCCAGGCCGAGAGGGCGAATCCGGTGAGGAACCGCATCCCGATGAGCTCCATCGGCGAGACGGCGGGGATGCCGAGGCCGCCGCCGGCCGAACCGTAGAAGACGAGCCGGCCGAACGGGGCGAGGAGGCCCACGCCCTGCCGGAGCACGTCACCGCCGACGCTGTCGAGGATCACGTCGACGCCCCGGCCGCCGGTGGCCTCGCGCACGGCGTCCGGCCAGTCCGCGCGGCTGTAGTCGACGGCGACGTCCGCGCCGAGGGAGCGGGCGTAGGCGCACTTCTCGGGCGTGCCGGCGGTGGCGATCACCGTCCCCGCCCCGGCGAGCCGGGCGAGCTGGACGGCGAGGTGTCCGATGCCGCCCGAGGCGGCGTGCACGAGGACGCTCTCCCCGGGGGCGAGGGAGGCCGTGCCCATCGTGCCCATGGCGATGGGTCCGGGGGCGGGGAGCGCCGTCGCCTGGGCCGCGTCGAGGGCGGCGGGGACCGGGAGGACGGTGTCCGCGTCGACGACGACGTACTCGGCGTAGGCGCCGTGCAGGGTGAAGGCGCCGACCCGGTCGCCGGGCGCGATGCCGGTGACGCCGGGGCCCACGGCGACGACCTCGCCGACGACGTCCCCGCCGAGCGTGATGGGGAACTCGGGGCGCCACATGGGGGCGGGGAAGACGTTCCGCCGCATCTGGGTCTGGGCGAAGCCCACGGAGATCGCCTCGGCCTCGATCAGCACCTGGTCGGGCCCTGGCTCCGGTATCGGCACCTCTTCGGTGCGCAGCACCTCCGGGCCGCCGTACTCATGGATTCGGACAGCGCGCATGGCATTCCTCCACGGAAGGGAGCGGGGGGACGGGGGCGGGGCCGGTCACGATTCCGGCAGGTGGTCGTGCTCCACCCGGCGGGAGCGGGTGAGGAGGCGGCCGTCCTCCTCGACGAGGACGTCCCGGACCAGGCAGCTGGGGGCGATCTCGGGGACGCGCTCGCCCTCACGGGTCAGCAGCGCCAGGACGTAGAAGGTGGCGTGGATGGTGCCGTCGGCCTGCTCCTGGACGTTCAGCATGTTGAACCAGTGGCGGCGCTGGACGGGTTCGCCGGCGAAGCGCTCCTGGTGGAACGCCGCGAGCTCCTTGGCGATGCCGGCCCGGGTGTGGGCGGCCGGCCTGCCGGGCGAGTGCCGGAACTCGCCGTCCTCGGTGAAGGTGTCGGCGTACTCGTCGAACCGGCCGCTGTCGAGCGCCTGCATCTGCGCCGCGTGGAACTGCTGCACCCGGCTGTACAGGTCTCCCTGGACTCGGTGGGTGGACATGGTTCTCCCTTCGTCAGGCCGCGCGGACGGTCCGCGCGACCGGGTTCAGTACCTCGTGATGGAGCCGTTGCACGTCGGGCGACGGCTCGATGCCCAGTTCGTCGGAGAGCGAGCGCCACAGGTCGCGGTAGACCTTGAGGGCCTCGGCCCGCCGGCCGCAGTTGTTGAGCGACTCGATGAGCTGGGCGTGGAACCACTCGTTGAGCGGGTACTGCTGGATGAGCGCGCGCAGTTCGGGGATGAGGTCGCGCTCGTTCCCGAGCTGCTTGAGCGCCTCGATGCGCTGCTCGACGGCGCGCACCCGCAGCTCCTCCAGGTACATGGTGTAGCCGGTGAGGACGCGGCCGGTGGAGATGTTGGCCAGGGCCGGGCCGGTCCAGATGTCGAGGGCGTCGCCCAGGGTGCGGGCGGCCAGTTCGAGGTGGCCCCGGTCGGCGGCCCGCCGTCCGCACTTCACGAGCTCCTCGAACTCCCGGGTGTCCACGCCGTGTCCGGTGGGGTCGATGAGGTAGCCGGGGCTGCGGGTGACGAGGATCCGTTCCCCGGCTCCGGCGAGGCCCTCGCCGACCAGGATCTTGCGCAGGTGGTAGATGTACGTCTGCAGGGTGGTCAGGGCGCTGCGCGGGGGGTTCTCGGCCCAGAGTTCCTGGATGAACGCGTCGACCGGCACGATCTCCCGGGGCCGGGAGAGCAGCAGGGCGAGGACCTGACTGGCCTTCGGGGTGGGCGGGATGCACGACCGGCCGTCCTCCGTGGTGATCTCGAAGGGGCCGAGGAGATGGAATTTCACTGACTGACCTCGGACGTCTCGTTTCCGGTCGGTTCCGGACAAGGGATGGCTGTCACTGATCTGGGGTGGTTCTCCGTCGGGGTTCCCCGTCGAGCACGTGTCGAGAATCCGTCGAGCACGGCGCGCCAGCATGTCCCGGTGCGAGAGCGCACGCAGGGACACCAGGACGGGAGAACGAAAACGATGAGCGGAACCGGCCGGCCCACCGTGGCGGTGATCGGCGCGGGGACGATCGGCCTCGGGTGGATCACCCTGTTCCTCGGACACGGACTGGACGTGCGGGTGAACAGCCGCCGTCCCGAAGCGCGGAGCGTCGTCCTGGAGGGCCTGCGGACCTTCGTGCCCACGCTGCCCGGCGGCGCCGGACTCGACCCCGAGGAGCTCCTGGAACGGATCACCTTCGAGCCCGACGTGGCCCGCGCCGTGGAGGGCGTCGACGTCGTCCAGGAGAACGCCCCGGAGGACCTGCCGCTCAAGCAGGAGCTGTACCGCCTGATCGGCGAGGCCGCTCCGGGGCGGGCGCTGCTGCTGTCGTCGACCTCGACCCTGCTGCCCGACGCCATGGGCGAGCGGATGAAGGACTCCGGCCGTCTGGTCGTCGGGCACCCCTTCAACTCCCCCCACATCGTTCCTCTGGTGGAGGTCGTCGGAGGCGAGCGGACGGACCCGGACGCGATCGCGCGGGCGGTCGGCTTCTACCGCTCGGTGGACCGGACGCCCGTCGTGCTGCGCCGGCCGATCGCCCGGTTCGTCGCGAACCGGCTGCAGTCCGCGCTGCTCCAGGAGAGCATCCACCTCGTCCGTGAGGGCGTGGTGACGATGGAGGAGCTGGACACCGTCGTGACGCGGTCGATCGGCCTGCGGTGGTCCACGATCGGCCCGTTCCACTCCTTCCATCTCGGGGGCGGGGAGGGCGGTCTGCGGAAGTGGCTGGGCCATCTCGGCGTCGGCCTCGAGAAGAGCTGGGCCGAGCTCGGTTCGCCCCGGATGACCGAGGAGACGATCGACGCCCTCGGCTCGGAGGCCGAACGTCTCTTCGGCGGGACCACGTACGCGCACCTGTGCCGGGAGCGCGACCTGCGGCACCGCGCGGTGCTCGACGCGCTGGCGGCGGTCGAGGCGGAGCGCGGAGAAGCCGAGCCCGGGAGCGCGTCGTGAGGGCGCCGTGCGGTCGGCGGGTGCCCCGGAGCGGAGGCACGTCGTGACCGTGCGCGCGGACATCAGGTCCGTACGCGACGCGGACACGTTCAAGGACGCGCTGTCCCTGCTCGCCTCGCCGCTCACCCTCGTGACGACGGCGGACGAGGAGGGGCGTCCGTGGGGGTTCACGGCGAGTTCGGTCACCTCCGCCTCGCTCTCTCCGCCGCTCGTCATGGTCGGCATGGCCCGCACCTCCAGTTGCGCCGCGGCGCTCGACGCCGCGTCCGAGTTCGTCGTCAACGTGCTCGGGGAGCAGCACGAGGAGCTGGCCCGCAGGTTCGCGACCCGGGGCATCGACCGGTTCGCCGGTCAGGGGCTCGGCGCCTGGCCCGGGACCCGGCTGCCCTTCGTCCCCGACGCGCACGCGGCGTTCCGCTGCGCGGTCGAGGACCGGTTGCGGGTCGGTGACCACGAGCTGCTCGTCGGGCGCCCGACCGAGGTGCTCCTCGACGGAGGTTCCCGGCCGCTGCTGTGGCACCGCCGGGGGTTCCGTACGGCGACCTGACCGGCCGTCGGTGACCCGCCGCCCCGCTGCGGGGCGGCGGGTCACCGGCGGTGGGGGGTCAGGAGGGCTCGGCGCCGACCGCCGTTTCGGCCGGGCGTACGGCCTTGACCTCCGGCTCCAGGTCGGCGGCGGCCTCGGGCCCGTACGCGTCCGCGATGCGGGCGAGGAGCGGCGCGCCGTCGAGCGTGTACGCCTGCGGCCCCACGGACTCCAGGGCCGTGGTGGCGAGGGCGGCGCCGAGGCGGGCGGCCCGCACCGGATCGTCCGCGCGGGCCGTGGCCGCGAGGAATCCGGCCCGGAAGGCGTCGCCGGCTCCGGTGGGCTCCACGGGCCCGTCCGCGGGGACGGCCGCCACGTCGACGGCGGGCCGGCCGGACGCCAGGATCCGGACACCGTCCGCGCCCCGGGTGATCACCCAGGTGCCGACCCGCTCCAGGACCTGCCGCTCGGTCCACCCCGTCCGTTCCTGGACGAGCTGGGCCTCGTACGCGTTGGTGAAGAGGTGGCGGGGCCCGCGCAGGAGCAGCCGGACCTCGTCCCTGCCGAGCCGCGCCAGCTGCTGGGAGGGGTCGGCGCTGAACGCGACGCCGAGCGCGGCGGCCTCCCTGGTGTGCCGCAGCATCGCCTCCGGGTCGTTCGGCGAGACGAGCACCAGGTCGAGGCCCCCGGCGCGGTCGCGCACCGGTGCGAGGGCGATGTGCCGTGCCTCGCTCATGGCGCCCGCGTAGAAGGTGCCGATCTGGTTCTGGTCCGCGTCGGTGGTGCAGATGAACCGGGCCGTGTGCCGGGTCTCGCTGACGTGGACGGAGCCGGTGTCGACCCCGTGTGCCGCGAGCAGCCGCCCGTACTCGGCGAAGTCCCTGCCGACGGACCCGACGAGGAGGGGCCTCAGTCCGAGGGCGCCGAGGCCGAAGGCGATGTTCGCCGCCACACCGCCCCGGCGCACGTCGAGCTCGTCGGCGAGGAACGAGAGCGAGACCTTGTCCAGTTCGCCCTCGATGAGCTGCTCCCCGAACCGGCCGGGAAACGTCAGCAAATGGTCGGTGGCGATGGAGCCTGTCACCGCGATACGCACATCCACTCCAGTCTGTTCGGGGGTGAGGGCCCGGCCGTCGTTCAGACGGCGGCGGGCCGGCCGCTGACGTCCGCCCAGTAGGCGGCGAGCGACTCCTGCAGACCGCGCCTCGGCCGCCAGCCGAGGACCTCACGGGCCGGGGCGAGATCCGTCCGGATCCAGTCCCGCTCCGAGGCGGCGCCGGGCTCCGCCGGCCGTTCGACGATCCGGGCGGGCACCCCGCTCACCCGCACCAGGAGGTCCACGAGCCACCGCACGGGCACGGCCTCGCCGCGTCCGATGTCGACGGCCCGGCCGCTGGCGGGCGAGAGCGCCGCCGCGAGCACGGCCTCCGACACGTCCCGTACGTCGACGTAGTCGCGGTGGGCCCGCAGCGGGGCGAGTTCGACGGTGACCGTCCCGCCGCCGGCGGAGCCCGTCACCAGGCGCTCGGCGACCCTGCCGAGCAGGCTGACGTCGGGGGCGCCGACGCCCGACACGTTCGAGACGCGCAGGACGAGGGCCCGCACGGCGCCGCTCGCGGCCGCCTCCAGGACGGCGCGGGACGCGGCGAGCTTCGCCCTTCCGTACGGGGTGGTCGGCTCGGGTGCCGGGTCGGGGCGGGGGGTGCCGTCGGGCGGCAGCGGACCGTACTCGAGCACGGTGCCGAGGTGGACGAGACGGGGCCGGTGCCGCAGCGTGGCGAGGGCGTCGAGGAGCCGCAGGGTGGGGACGGTGCAGATGCGTTCCATGGCGGCGTCGTCCCGGCTCCAGATGCTCCCGGTGGCGTTGACGACCACGTCGGGGCGTTCGGCCTCCAGGACGCGGGCGAGCGTGGCCGACGGTGTCTCCGCCAGGTCGAGGGCGAGGAACCGGGTCGCGGCGGGCCTCTCCGGCGCGGTCCGTGCCACGGCCAGGACGTCCCAGCCGGCGGCGCGGAAGTCCGCGCAGACGGTCCGCCCCACGAAGCCCGTGCCGCCGAGCACCATGACGCGCCGGGCGGGTGCGGTCCGCGGGACGGTGGGCGGTCCGGCCGTCACTTGCGGACCCCGACGAGGAACCCGCGGGCGGACACCGGGCTCGCGACCCGCTCGAAGGCGAAGCCCGCGGCGGTGAAGGCGGCCTCGTACCGGTCGGCGCCGAAGAGCCGGCACACGTGGTCCTCGCTGAAGTGCCTTACGCCGTGGTCGGCGTGGGCCACCACGTAGTGGACGCGCATGAGGGAGGCGTCGCCGGCGGGCGTGGCGAGCGAGGCGTGCGAGACGCGGGCCACGTGCGTTCCGTCGGCCTCGACCACGTCGGCGGAGACGTGCCCGGGGGTGAAGGTGTCCGGGGCCCACCACGGTTCCACGACCAGGACGCCGCCGGGGTTGAGGTGGCGGGCGAAGGAGCGCAGGGTGGCGTCGAGTTCGTCGGCCGAGTCGACGTAGCCGATGGAGCCGAACAGGCAGACCGCGGCGTCGAAGCGGCGGCCCAGGTCGAAGTCGCGCATGTCGCCGAGGGTGAACGGGACGCCGGGCAGCCGGGTCCGGGCGAGGGCCAGCATGGGCTCGGAGAGTTCCACGCCCTCGACGCGCTCGTACCGCTCGGCGAAGCGGGCGAGGTGGGCGCCGGTGCCGCAGGCGATGTCGAGGAGGGAGGCGGCGCCGGGCATGCGGTCGTCGACGAGCGCGGCGACCGCGGCGGCCTCGCCGTCGAAGTCCTTGCCCCGGGCGCTGTGCAGGAGGTCGTAGAGCTCGGCGGAGTCGTTTCCGTACATGGAAGTCCTCAGGGGATGCGGTGGATGCGTGAGCAGGGTCTGACGTGAGGTCAGAGCGGCCCGACGGCACCTGCGTTGATGCAGGCGAGCAGCGTGCGGGCCTGGACGTTCACATAGCGCGCGTGCTGGGCGAGGGCTCCCAGCTGGCCGGGGGTGACCCACAGGTAGCCCTCCGGCGGGTCGGGCGGGGTCCCGGGGTCGGCCTCGACGACGAGATAGCGGCTCTCGGCGTCGAGGAACCGGCCGCCCTCCTCGGAGTGGACCGCCTCGTAGCGGATGCGCCGGGGGTCGGCCGCGAGGACCTCCGCCAGGAACGGCGGCCGGTCGTCGGGGTCGAGGTGGGCGTAGTTCTCCGGGACGTACTGCACAGTGGGGGCCAGCTCCAGGACGTCGAGCAGGCCGGCCTCCACGCGCGCGTGCACCAGGAGGTGGGGGACGCCGCCGAAGCGGCGGGTGAGGAAGGCGGTCACGCCCCGCCCGGTCGGTTCGATGAGCGGCTGCGTCCAGTCGGCGGTCTCGCGGCTGCCGGCCTCGACGGCCACGGCCACCACGCGGAAGTAGCGGCCGTCCGCGCGCTCGACGGCGGTGGCGGTATGGTGCCAGCCGCGCACCTCGGCGAGCGGGAGCCGCTCCACGCGGACCTCGTGGCGGGCGCGTTGGGCGGTGATCCAGGAGAGCAGTTCGCGGTCGGTGTGCAGCGCCCGGGCGAGGCGGTCGTCGGCGGAGGAGGTCGGCAGCCCGGCGAGGACGGTGCGCGCGTCCATGTTGACGAGGTTGTCGAGCCGGAGGAGCCGTCCGATCTGACCGAGGGTCAGCCAGCGGAAGTCCTCGTGCGCCGGCACGTCCTCGTCGGTCTCCACGAGGACGTTCCGGTTGGCCTTGCGCAGGAACCAGGAGCCGTGCTCGGACTGGAGGACGTCGGCGAGCACCCGCCCGCGACCGTGCCCGAGGAAGTACTCCAGGTAGCGCACGTCCGCGCCCTTGTGCACCTTGGTGTAGTTGCTGCGGGTGGCCTGGACCGTCGGGGAGAGCTGGAGCAGGTTCCGGTTGCCCGGCTCCATCTTCGCCTGCATCAGGAAGTGCAGGACTCCGTCGATCTCCTTGGCCAGGATGCCGAGGATGCCGACCTCGGGCTGGTGGATGATGGGCTGCTGCCATTGCGGGAAGGGCCCGTGGTCGACGGTGACGCCGACGCCCTCGACCGAGAAGAACCGGCCGCTGCGGTGGACGAGGTTCCCGGAGCCCGGTGCGAACGACCAGCCGTCGAGGGCGGCGAAGGGGATGCGGTCGACCCGGAACCGGTGGGCCCGCACGCGGTCCGCCAGCCAGTCGGCGACCTCGTCCGTGCGGGGTCCGGCTCCCTCCGTCGCGGCGGCCGAGCGGGCGAGCCGCTCGGCCAGGCCGGTCTCCGCGCGGCGGCGCAGTGCCGCCGTCGCGGGGTCCGGCCCGGGCAGCGCCGCCCGGGTGGCGGTGTCCGGGGTGCCGGTCACCTGCCCGTCTCCGGGCCGGGGGCGGTCCGCTCCCGGTGTTTCACCGGCTTCCACCACTGGGGGTTCTCCCGGTACCAGGCGACGGTGTCCGCGAGGCCCCGGTCGAAGGGGACGAGGGGCTCGTAGCCGAGCTGTTCCCGGATCTTGCCGTCGTCCAGGGCGTAGCGGAGGTCGTGGCCCTTGCGGTCGGCGACCGGCTGGATCGCGGACTCGTCGGCGCCGCAGAGCTCGACGAGCCGGCGGGTGAGGTCGAGGTTGGTGATCTCGTTGCCGCCGCCGACGTTGTAGATCTCGCCGGCTCCGCCGTGGGCGAGGACGAGCTGGACCGCCCGGCAGTGGTCGTCGACGTGCAGCCACTCGCGGACGTTGCGGCCGTCTCCGTAGAGCGGCAGGGGCAGGCCTTCGAGGAGGTTGGTGACGAACAGCGGGACGAGCTTCTCGGGGTGCTGGTGGGAACCGTAGTTGTTCGAGCAGCGGGTGATGGAGAGGTCGAGCCGGTGGGTGCGCCAGTAGGAGCGGGCCACCAGGTCGGCTCCCGCCTTCGAGGCCGCGTAGGGGGAGTTGGGAAGGAGCGGCCGGCTCTCCGTCCAGGAGCCCGTCTCGATCGATCCGTACACCTCGTCGGTCGAGACGTGGACGACCCGCTCGATGCCGGTCTCGACGCAGGCGTCGAGGACCGTCTGGGTGCCGCCGACGTTCGTGCGGACGAACTCGGCGGCGGACTCCACGGAGCGGTCGACGTGCGACTCGGCGGCGAAGTGGACGAGACCGTCGTGGCCCGGGAACACGTCGAGGAGCAGGGGGAGGTCGCAGACGTCGCCCTGGACGAAGTCCAGCCGGGGGTGGTCGGCCGGGAGGTTGTCCCGGTTGCCCGCGTAGCTGAGCTTGTCGACGACGGTGATCCGCGCGTCCTCGTAGCCGGGGTAGCCGCCCGCGAGCATGGTGCGGACGTAGTGCGAGCCGATGAAGCCGGCGCCGCCCGTGACGAGCACCCTCATGCCGCCACCTCGATACGGGTGTGGTCGCCGATCACGAGACGGTGCCCGTCGCCCTCGGCGCCGGCGCCGACGACGGCGTTGCGGCCGATCAGCGAGCCCCGCAGGCCGGTCACGGCGGTGATGGAGGCCCCGTCCATGACGATGGAGTCGGTCAGGGTCGTGTCGCGCAGGAGACAGCCCCGGCCGATGGAGGTGTGGGGTCCGACCGTGCTGTCCTCGATCACCGTGCCGGCGCCGATGACGGCCGGTCCGGTGACCGTGGAACGCACGAGGCGGGCTCCCGCCTCCAGCACGACGCGGCCGGTCACCCGGCTGGCCGCGTCGACCTCGCCGTCCACCCGGGCCGTCTGGTCGCCGAGCAGCTCCCGGTTGCAGGCGAGGACCTCCTCGACCCGGCCGGTGTCCTTCCAGTACCCGTCGTACTCGCTGGCCGCGACGTGCGAGCCGTGGGCGACGAGCCACTGGACGGCGTCGGTGATCTCCAGTTCGCCGCGGGCGCCGGGCTCGATGGCGGCGACGGCCTCGTGGATGGCGGCGGTGAAGAAGTACACGCCGATGAGGGCCAGGTCGCTCCTGGGCCGCTCGGGCTTCTCCACGAGCCGCAGCACGCTGCCGTCGGGGGCGAGTTCGGCCACGCCGAAGGCCCGGGGGTCGCGCACCTTGTGGACGACGACCAGGGCGTCGGGCCGTCGGGCGGTGAAGTCGGCGGCGATCGTGTCGATCCCGCCCGGGAGCATGTTGTCGCCGAGGTACATCACGAAGTCGTCGTCGCCGAGGAAGGGCCGGGCGAGGGCGACGCAGTGCGCGAGGCCGAGCGGCTTCTCCTGGGGGATCAGGGTGATGCGCAGCCCCAGCCGGGAGCCGTCGCCGATCACCTGGGCGATCTCGTCGGCCCAGTCGCCGACGATGACGCCGACCTCGGTGATGCCCACCGCGCGGATGTTCTCCAGGACGTGTTCGAGGACGGGCTTGTTGGCGATGGGGATGAGCTGCTTGGGCATCGAGTAGCTGAAGGGGCGCAGGCGGGTGCCCGCTCCGCCGGACAGCACGAGGGCCTTCATGACCGGGTCCCCTCGGTGAGGACCTCCCGCAGGGCGGAGATCACCTTGTCCTGGACGTCCTCGGAGAGCGAGGGGTACATCGGCAGGGAGAAGATCTCGCCGGCCAGCCGCTCGGTCACGGGCAGCGAGCCCGGGGCGTATCCGAGGTGTGCGAAGCCGCTCATCGTGTGCACCGGCCAGGGGTAGCTGATGTTCAGCGAGATGCCGTAGCCCTTGAGCCGCTCGATGATCTCGTCGCGCCGGGGGTGGCGGACGACGTAGACGTAGTGGACGTGGTCGTTGCCCTCGGCGGTGACGGGCAGCCGGAGCCCGTCCGGCGCGACGAGGTCCCCGAGCCCCTCCTCGTAGCGGCGGGCGACCGCCCGGCGGCCCTCGATGTAGGTGTCGAGGCGGCGGAGCTTGCGCCGGAGGATCTCGGCCTGCACCTCGTCGAGGCGGGAGTTGTGTCCGGGGGTCTGGACGACGTAGTAGGTCTCCGCCATGCCGTAGTAGCGCAGGCGCCGCAGGGCGGCGTCGACCTCCGGGTCGTCGGTGACGACCGCGCCGGCGTCGCCGTACGCGCCGAGGACCTTGGTCGGGTAGAAGGAGAAGGCCGCGGCGTCGCCGATGGTGCCCGCCGTCCGGCCGTGGTGGTGGGCGCCGTGCGACTGGGCGCAGTCCTCGAGGATCTTCAGGCCGTGCTGTGCGGCGAGGCGCTCCAGCGGGGCCATGTCCACGCACTGGCCGTAGAGGTGGACGGGCAGCAGGACCTTGGTCCGGGGGGTGATGGCCGCCGCCACCTGGTCGGTGTCCATCAGGAAGTCCTGTTCGCGGATGTCCACGAACACGGGGGTGGCTCCGGTGCCGTCGATGGCGACGACGGTGGGCGCGGCGGTGTTGGAGACGGTGATGACCTCGTCGCCGGGGCCGACGCCGAGGGCCTGGAGGCCGAGCTTCACGGCGTTGGTGCCGTTGTCCACGCCGGCGCAGTGCGCGAGGCCGTGGTAGGCGGCGAACTCGCTCTCGAAGCCCTCGACCGACGGGCCGAGGATGAGGCGGCCGGAGCGGAAGACGGTGTCCACCGCGTCGATGAGGTCGTCGCGTTCGTTCTCGTACTCCGGGAGGTAGTCCCAGACGTAGGTGGTCATGGTGTTCCTTCTGCGCGTGCGGATTCGGACGGGACGGTCAGCGGCGGGCCGCGGCGTACTCTCCGGCGTGCCTCAGCGTGGCCAGGCTGTTCGCACCCAGCGCCTCGCGGAGGTAGCGACGCGCCGCCGGCAGGTCGGCGGTCTCGCCGAGGACCCGGGTGACGGCGGCGGGCTCGACCACGGCGGTGTGGCGCGAGGTGACGACGGTGGCGCCGGCGCCGTCCTCCGCGAAGCTCCACTCGCCGGTGTGCAGGGCCATCAGCGGGGGCAGGGTGGTCTGCTTGTAGACGATCCGCTCGTACGGGACGCAGACGCGCACCGACTCGGTGGTGTGCGGGCTGCCGTCCTTGGTGAGCGTGTCCATGGCCAGGATCTGGACGCCCGGGCCGGCGTCCCGCAGGTTCACGGCCGTGACGTGGGGCAGGCGGTCGGCCCAGTGCTGGGCCTGGTCGATGAAGTCGTAGACGTCCTTGACGTGGCCTTCGAGGCGGACGGTGTCCTCGAAGGTGAGGAAGGTGTCGCCCTCGCCCGGGCCGTCGGCGCCGCGTTCGGCGTGGCGCTTGAGGGCGGCGAGCTCCGACCGGCTGTTGGCGTCCACGGCGCGGTCGATCCAGTCGAGGGTCCCGGGGTCGTCGCCGACGGCCCGGAAGTCGTGCAGCAGCCGTACGCGGCACTCCCCCGGTCCCGTGGGTTCGATGATCCAGGCACCGCCCATCGCGGCCATCGGCGGACTCGGCACCTCCTGCCGGAAGTCGACGCGGAGTCCTGCGCGGTCCAGGGTGCGCCGGGACGTCCAGTGCTTGACCTGCCCGTCGACGGTGGCCCAGAGCCGGATGCGCTCCTCCTTGTCGCCGCGCTCCAGGTGGTCGGCGTGGACCGAGGGCGGGAAGATCGAGGGCCAGCCGCCGACGTCGGCGATCAGTTCGTAGAGCCGCTCGGCCGTCGCGCGGACGGTGATCTCGTGGGCGGTCTCCCGTGGGGTGGGCTGGGTCATGGTCGGCTCCTTGGGGTCGGCGCCCGGCTGCTCCGTCGTCACTGCGGCGGGTTTCCGTGTTTGCGCGAGGGGAGTTCGGCGTGCTTGGCGCGGAGCATCTCCAGTCCGCGGACGAGCACCCGGCGTGTGTCGGAGGGGTCGATGACATCGTCGACGAGGCCGCGCTCGACGGCGTAGTAGGGATGCATCAGTTCGGTCCTGTACTCCTTGATCTTCTGCAGGCGTTCCGCCTCGGGGTCCGGGGCCTCCGCGATCTGCCGGCGGAAGATGACGTTGGCGGCGCCCTCGGCGCCCATGACCGCGATCTCGTTGGTGGGCCAGGCGTAGGTGAGGTCGGCGCCGATGGACTGGGAGTCCATGACGATGTAGGCGCCGCCGTAGGCCTTGCGCAGGATCACGGAGATCCGGGGCACGGTCGCGTTGCAGTAGGCGTAGAGCAGCTTGGCGCCCCTTCTGATGACGCCGTGGTGCTCCTGGCCGACGCCGGGGAGGAATCCCGGTACGTCGACGAGCGTGACGATCGGGATGCTGAAGGCGTCGCACATCTGCACGAAGCGGGCCCCCTTCTCGGAGGCGTCGATGTCCAGGACGCCCGCCATCACGGAGGGCTGGTTGGCGACGATGCCGACGACCCGGCCGTCCAGCCGGGCGAGGGTGCACACCAGGTTGGCGGCCCAGCCGCTGTGCACCTCCATGTGCTCCTCGTCGTCGACGAGTTCCTCGATCACGGCCCGGACGTCGTACGAGCGGACGGCGTCTGCGGGCACCAGGTCGAGGAGGGCGGGGGTGGCACGGTCCGGGGAGTCGTCCGGTACGACGGCGGGCGGGTTCTCGCGGTTGTTCTGCGGGAGCATCGACAGGAGGTAGCGGACCTCGGCGA
>NZ_BMRZ01000024.1 GCF_014648895.1 Streptomyces tanashiensis | reverse complement strand
CCTGCGCGGCCTTCGTCGCGGCCTCGATCGTCAGGTGCGTCGACGTCATCGTGTTGCCGTTGTCCGCGTCGGCCATGACGGCGGCGGGAGCGGCGGCCGGGGCGGCGGCGTTCGCGGAGACCACGCCGAAGGTACCGGCGGCGACGACAGCGGCGGCGGTGGCACCGAGGAGGATCTTCTTCATGAGGGACTCCGTAGAGGTGAGGAGGAAAGGAGGAGGAGAAGCCTGCGAGCGGTTCGTTCCTTCGCTCTGCATCGATCCTCCTGCCGGAACCGGCGCCCGACGGTCCACGGTCCGGCTGCCCTCCGCGCGCACACCGGACGACGGGGCTGTCAGCCGATCGGTTGATGCCCGGTTGGTCCCTCCGGGCCACCATGGACGAGTACACCCAGGTCAGGAAGGCAGGGAGGCGGCACGGTGACCCGGCCCACGGAACACGACCCGGACGCCCGCTGGCTGGCGCGGGTCATGCACATCGCGTTCTTCCTGCTGCTCGGCGCCTCCCTCGCCCGCTTCCTGCTGCGGCACGACTGGGAGGCCCGCAGCCCCTGGATCATCGCCCTCACCGGCGCCCTCGCCTCCCTCTACCTCCTGGGCCCGGTCCTCGGCACCCGCGCCACCCCGCGCCGCATCGCCTGGCTCGGCACGGTCGTCACCGTCTGGGTCGTCCTCGTCGTCCTCGCGCCCAGCTTCGCCTGGTGCGCGGTGCCGCTCTTCTACACGGGCTTGCGCACCCTCCCGCCGCGCGCCGCCCTCGGCCTGGTCACCCTCCTCACCGCCTTCGTGGTCTTCGCACAGGTCCAGCTCTCGCACGGCGGCTGGGACCCGAACCTGATCGTCGCCCCGCCGGCCGTCGCCGCCCTCGCCACCGGCGTCTTCGTCCACTCCGACCGGCAGGCCGCCCGCCAGCGGGCGCTCATCGACGACCTGATCCGCACCCGGCGCGAACTCGCCGCGATCGAGCGCCGCGAGGGCACCCTCGCCGAGCGGCAGCGGCTGTCCATGGAGATCCACGACACCCTCGCCCAGGGCCTGTCCAGCCAGCAGATGCTGCTCCAGGCGGCCGACCGCACCTGGGACAGCGACCCGGTCACCGCGCGCCGTCACGTCCGCACCGCCGAGTCCATCGCCGAACGCAACCTCGCCGAGGCCCGCCGCTTCGTGCAGGACCTCGCCCCCGCCGACCTCGCCGGAGGCGGCGGCCTGGAGGAGGCCCTGCGCGGCCTCGCCGCCCGCGAGTCGGCGGCCTTCCGGGTCGACGGGATCGCGGTGCCGCTGCCCGACCGCGTGCAGGCGGCGCTGCTGCGGATCGCGCAGGGCGCCCTCGCCAACATCCGCGAGCACGCCGGCGCCGACTCCGCCGCCCTGACCCTCACCTACCTCGACGACCAGGTGGTCCTCGACATCGCCGACGACGGCCGCGGCTTCGACCCGGCGCTCGCGCGCGAGCAGGCCGAGCGGGGCCACGGCCTGCCCGCGATGCGGGTGCGGGCCCAGCAGCTCGGTGGCACCCTGACGGTCGAGTCCACCCCGGGCGAGGGCACGGTGCTCTCCGCCGCGATCCCGCTCTCCCTGGAGTCCTGATGTCCGTACGGATCCTCCTCTGCGACGACCACGTCGTCGTCCGCGCCGGCCTGCTCGCGCTGCTGGGCAGCACCCCCGACATCGAGGTGGTCGGCGAGGCGGGCAGCGGAGAGGAGGCCGTCGCGATGGCGGCGAAGCTGAAGCCGGACGTCGTCCTCATGGACCTCCAGCTCGGCGCGGGCATCGACGGCGTGGAGGCGACCCGGCGGATCGCGCCCACGGGGGTCCACGTCCTGGTCCTCACCACGTACGACACGGACGCGGACATCACCCGGGCCATCGAGGCGGGCGCCACCGGCTACCTCCTGAAGGCCGAGCGGCCCGAGGAGCTGTTCGCCGCGATCCACTCCGCCGCCCAGGGCCGCACGGCCCTCTCCCCGCCGGTCGCCAGCCGGGTCATGGACCGCATGCGGGGCGCCGCGGGGCCGAGCCTCACCGACCGGGAGCGGGACATCCTCGGGCAGCTGGGGCGGGGCCTGGGCAACCGGGAGATCGCTCGGGCGCTCTTCATCAGCGAGGCGACGGTGAAGACGCACCTGGGCCGGATCTACGCCAAGCTCGGCGTCGACACCCGCGCGGGCGCGGTCGCGGTGGCGAAGGAACGCCGCCTGCTGCCGTAGCCGCCCGCTGCCCTGGGGCGCCCGCTGCCCTGGGGCGCCTACTGCCCTGGGGCGCCTGAGCCCGCAGTAGCCCGTTGGGCTGGTCCGGGGTGCCGTTCCCCCACGCCACAGCGCCCCCACTGCTACCGTGCGTCGTCACTCGACCGCACGGTGTCATGTCTCAGTGGGAGCGCACGTGAAGCTCGCGATCGTCGGCGGCGGCCCCGCCGGCCTCTACCTCTCGATCCTGCTGAAGCGGCAGGACCCGTCCCACGACATCGCCGTGTACGAACGGAACCCCGAGGGCTCCACCTACGGCTGGGGCGTCACCTACTGGGCCGGGCTCCTCGACAAGCTGCGCGCGGGCGACCCCGAGTCCGCGGCCGCCGTCGCCGAGGCCTCCGTCACCTGGACCGACGGCGTCGCCATCGTCCGCGACGAGCGGACCGTCCACCGCGGCGACGCGGGCTTCGGCATCGGACGGAGGCGGATGCTCGCGCTGCTCGCCGACCGGGCCGAGGAGCTCGGCGTACGGGTCGAGTTCGAGCACGACATCCCCGGACCGGACGCCCCCGAACTGGCCGGCGCGGACCTCGTCGTCGCCGCCGACGGCGTCAACAGCGTGCTCCGCGAGGCCCACTCCGAGCACTTCGGCAGCGAGGTCACCGCCGGCCGCAACCAGTACATCTGGCTCGGCACCACCAAGGTCTTCGACTCCTTCAGCTTCGCCTTCAAGGAGACCGAGCACGGCTGGATCTGGTGCTACGCCTACGGGTTCAGCGGCGAGCGCTCGACCTGTGTCGTCGAGTGCTCCCCGGAGACCTGGACCGGCCTCGGCCTCGACACGCGCGGCGAGGCCGACAGCCTGAACCTCCTGGAGAAGCTGTTCCACGACCTCCTCGACGGGCACGAGCTGATCGGCCGCGAGCGCGCCGACGGCGCCGCCCAGTGGCTGACCTTCCGCACCCTCACCAACCGGGTCTGGCACCGCGGCAACCTCGTCCTCCTCGGCGACGCCGCCCACACCACGCACTACTCGATCGGCGCGGGCACCACCCTGGCCCTGGAGGACGCGCTCGCCCTCGCGGACGCCCTGAGCGCCCCCGGCGACCTGGACGCCGCCCTCACCGCGTACGGGAAGCGGCGCCGCGCCGAGCTCGTCTCCGCGCAGAGCGCCGCCCGCTACAGCGCCCAGTGGTACGAGAACCTGCCGCGCTACATGAGCCTGGAGCCCGCCCAGATGTTCGCGCTCCTCGGCCAGCGCCACTCGCCGCTGCTCCCGCACGTCCCGCCGCAGCTGTACTACCGGATCGACCGGGCCGCCGAGCAGCTGGAGGCCCTGCGCCGCCTCAAGCGCTGGCTCGGCCCCCGGGTGGCCCGGGCGGTCCACGGCCGCCGCTGAGCCCCCCCGGGCCGGGAACGGCCGTGGACCGTCACCGGTCCCGGATCACCGATCCCCGCGTGTCACCGGCCGTAGCGGGCGGCGCGCCGCCGGCGTGTCGGGGCCGTCACGTCGGGGATCACGCCGGCGCCCTGGCCCGGGGTCTCCTCCCAGGCCCGGAGCCGGCCCGCGACCAGTGCCAGCCGGGCGTCGCCGGGCCGCGCGGCGAGGTGGAACAGACCCTCGTACGGACGGCGTTCGTCGCCGCCCCAGCGGACGAGGCCCTCGGTGTCGGCGAGGATGTCGCGGACGACCAGCACCTGCCCGGCCGTGAACCCGCCCCGTACACCCCGCGGGTAGGAGCCCGGACGGATGACGACGGCCGTGCCGGAGGCCTGGTTCGACTCGGGGAGCCGGCCGTCCCTGACGGCCGCGGGCGGCACCCAGCCTTCGAGCTGGTCCGGCTCCCCGGCGCGGCCGAGGGCCTCGACCTCGTAGTGGAACCGGCGGATCACGTGGATGAGGAGCGTCGCGGGGTCTCCGGCGCGGACGGCGACGGTCAGGCCCGTGCCGACCACGGGCCGGGTGATGATGTCGCCCTCGACGTCGACGGCCTTCTGCATCTCCCAGCCGTTGGCGGACGGCCGCCCGGTGGCGAACCGGCGGTGCCGGGCCTCGGCGCGGCGGATCGCCGCCTTCAGCTCGTCGTTCTCGAACAGCGCGTCGCTCCCGGCGGGCGGGGGCACCGGAGGCCGGGGCGCGGCGGCGGCCGGTGTGGCGAGGAGCCCGGTGGAGGCGAGGCTCGCGGCGGCGGTGGCACCGGCCGCGGTGACGAGGGCGCGCCTGCGGGTCAGGTCGGTGGGGTTCAACGGATCGGCCCTTCTTCCGTGGTGTCGTGCGGTGGCAGGGGTGGGTGGGACGCTCGGGGAAGGGACCGTCAGCGGTTGCGGATCAGGGCGTTGTAGCGCTCGAAGATGGCGTAGAGCGGCATCCGCAGCTGCGCGTGCTCCACCGCCACGCTGTCGGGGGTGCCCTGGTACCGGCGCAGGACCGTGCGGGTCTCGTCCAAGGTGTAGTCGAGCGCGGGGAGACGCATCGCGGGCTCGGCCACGTCACCGGCCTTTCCGGCGGCCCCCCACATGTGCAGGTACGCGACGGTGGTCAGGTTGAAGACGGGGTCGCCGTTGAGCCTCAGCCACATCCCGAACCGGTCCTCGTCACGGAGGTGGCCGAGCAGGTCGCCCTGGAGCATCCCCGCGAGGATCGCCCAGTTGCGGGAGAGGATGCCGGTGCGTCCCGAGATCTTGGCGATGCCGGTGCTGCTGTCGACGAACTTCTCGACGACGGGCAGGTCCTTGGCCCAGTCCGGGACGATGCCGGTGTGGTACTGGATGACGCCGGCGTCCTCCACCTGGTCCTTGATGCTGTAGTGGCAGCGCTCCCAGAAGGCCGAGGTCTGGATGAGGGCCTTGCGCATGCGGAAGGTGCGGGCCGCCGCGGTGATCGTGTCGTCGTACCGCATGATCTCGTCGAAGCACT
The DNA here is from genome assembly GCF_014648895.1 of Streptomyces tanashiensis. Taxonomy (GTDB): domain Bacteria; phylum Actinomycetota; class Actinomycetes; order Streptomycetales; family Streptomycetaceae; genus Streptomyces; species Streptomyces tanashiensis. The sequence goes on along the minus strand of NZ_BMRZ01000024.1, from coordinate 91,038 downwards.
CGCGCACGGTGTAGACGCGTCCCGTACCACCGGGCTTCCCGATCTCCGCCATGTAGTTCTCGACCTCCATGCCCATGAGCGCGAGGTGGGCGGGGTCGAAGGCGACGTCCAGCCTCTCCGCGCTGGTCGGGTGGAAGTCGCTCTGGCCCCGGTCACGCCGCGAGGCGAGGTTGTTGTCGATCTCGATCCGGCCGTCGCCCGAGCCGATCGTCTTGGTGACGATCTGGTCGAAGGCCCAGTCGACGGGCAGCGGATAGCCGAGGTTGCCGGAGAACCCGGACGACATGTCCGACACGAAGCTGGCGTCCGAGTAGCCCTTCCCCGAGACCCGGGAGCACACGTTGCGCGGGCCGTAGACCCCGATGTCGTACGGGTCGCCCAGGCGGTCCATCTCCCGCCGGAGGCTCTGGAAGTACGGGAGGATGTAGCTGGTGACCTCGTCGTCCATGGCGTCGTAGTCGACGGCGAAGTAGATGCGCGACCGCGCCTTGAAGCCGTGCTGCTGCGCCTTGTGCACGGCCGTCCGGCAGTCCGTGACGCCCTGCGCGGGGCTGTAGTAGTCGACCGAGCGCGCCCAGGTCTGGTAGATCGGGAAGCAGCGCAGCCCGGCGGCCTTGATGGTCTCCAGCTCGCCCGGCTGGATCTCCTTCTCCGGCAGGGAGGTGGTGGACGCGTTGTACAGGTAGCGGCCGATGACCTCGTAGCCGGCGGCCTTCAGCGCCGCGGCGCGGGCGGGCGTGATCTTCGTGACGCCGTCGCAGGCGGCGCCCGCGCGGGTCTGGTCGCCGTACGAGACGAGCAGCGACGCCCAGGTCGGGAAGTCTCCCGCACCGGTCTGGGGGACCTGGGAGAAGTTCTGGAACGAGCGGACCGTCGCCTCGAAACCGGTGTCGAACACATCGGTGAAGGGCGCCATCCGCCCGTTGAGCACCATGGCCGCGGTGAACAGCTGCACCCACACACCGGAGGAGCCGACGGACAGGGTGCGGGACTTCAGGCCCGCCTGGGTGCCGGGCCCGAAGGCCCCGTTGGCGACGCCGTCGGCCATGCCCAGCTCGTACTGGATGGCGAAGAGCATCGACTTGGCGACGTCACGGGAGTGGTGGCCGTCGCAGGGGATGACGTAGAAGTCCTTGCGGTGGATGTAACGGCTGTTCAGCCAGCGCTGGATGGCGCGGATCTTGTCCAGGCCGTAGTTGACGGTGACGTAGGCGTCCATGTTGAACAGGCCCTTGATCACCTTCGGCTGGAGGGAACTGTTGGGGTAGGTCTCGCCCAGCCCCATGTCGTCCTTGAGCTTCAGCACCGCGTTGTGGACGCGGGAGTTGTACGTCCCGTCGATGTCGCCGCCGTCGTACCCCTTGCAGTACAGGGCGGACTGGATGATCTTGGCGAAGTTCGGCGACGGGAGCCGGGTGTCGTCTATCTCCCCGTACGTCGTCTGGATCGTGGAGAGGGTGGTCGGGCCGAAGCTGTTGGAGAGCGCGGTGATGCCCAACTCGTACTGCAGGGCACGCGTGAGGGCGTACATGACCACCCACCCCGTGCGGCCGTTCTCCTCCAGCTTGGGGATGCCGAGCGTCGCGCCGTCCATGTAGGTGAGGTTGATGAATCGCTGGGCGCGCAGCACCATTTCGTCGGCCATCGGACTCCTTGCTCCAGGGTGCGGAAAGCACGGGGGACCTTTCGAACGTAAGGTCCGGGCCCCGCCCAGCCCGTGTCCCGGCCGTCCCGGGACGTCCCGGGTCGTTCTTGAGCGCCGCCGCGGCCTTCGGGTCTCACACGTCGCGGCGTCCGACGGCCACGAAGGCCACCGTCACCGCGACCGCCGCCCAGGCCGCGTACACCGTCCACGCCCCGCCCGCGGTCCACGGATGGTCCACCGGGACCGGCGACACCCCCACCTCCGTCAGCCGCTTCCACGCGCCCTGCGGCAGCGCGTGCAGGAACGTCGCTCCCCAGCGGTCGCGTTCGTCCATCAGCGCCGGCAGCAGGAGCAGCACCCCGGTGAGGGAGACGATCGTCGTCGCCGTGTGCCGCAGCAGCGCCCCGAGACCGAAGCCGGCGAGCGCGCAGACCGGCGCGAGGAGCGCCGACGCGGCGACGGCCCGCAGCACGCCCGCGTCGCCGATCGCCATGCCGACGCCCCGGTCGTCGAGCACGGCCTGCGTGGCGGCGAACGAGACCCCGGCGACCAGCGCCCCGATGGAGCCGGTGGCGAGCGTGAACACCATCGCCCCGCCGAGCGTGAACGCGTCGCGCATCGCCCAGATCGGCACGAAGAGTTCCTTGATGCCGTACGGGTAGTCCGGGTAGTTGCGGTGGTCGGCGAGGGTCGCGTTGAGGTTGACGCCGAGGGCGGCGACCGCGCCGACGGCGAACGCCCAGGGCGTGGACCGGAGCGACCACAGCTTCATCCACTCGGCGGCGAGCAGGTCACGGAAGCGGGCGGGCATCAGCGGTACTCCACACTGTCGGCGGTGAGCTCCATGAACGCCTCTTCGAGGGAGGAGGCGCGCGCGGTCAGTTCGGCGAGCGGGACACCGTGCCGGAAGGCGAGGACGCCGACCCGGTCCGCGTCCGTGCCGGTCACGGTGAGGGTCCCCGCCTCCCCCCGCCGTACGGTCGCGCCCCCGGCCGCCAGGGCGTCGGCGAGGCCCGGGGCGGCGGCCGGGTCGGCCGTCCGCACCGTCACGCTCCGGCGGGTGCCGCGCGCGGCGAAGTCCGCCGCGCTCTCGGCCGCGATGAGCCGGCCGCGGCCGATGACGACGAGGTCGTCGGCGGTGTGCTCCATCTCGCTCATCAGATGGCTGGAGACGAACACCGTGCGGCCCTCGGCGGCGAGCCGCCGGAACAGGCCCCGCGCCCACCGCACGCCCTCCGGGTCGAGTCCGTTCACCGGCTCGTCGAAGAGCAGCACCGGCGGGTCGCCGAGCAGCGCGGCGGCGATCCCGAGGCGCTGCTTCATTCCGAGCGAGTAGCCGCCGATCCTCCGGCGGGCGGCCTCCGCGAGGCCGACCTCCTCCAGGACCTCGGCGGCCCGGCGGCGCGGGATGCCGTTGGTGCGGGCCAGCGCCGCGAGATGGGCCTCGGCGGTCCGCCCGCCGTGCACGTCGTGCGCGTCGAGGAGCGCCCCGACGTCCCGCAGCCCGCGCGGCAGCTCCCGGAAGCGCCGCCCGCCGACGGTGGCGGTCCCGGACGTCGGCTCGTTCAGCCCCAGGATCAGCCGCAGCGTCGTCGACTTCCCGGCCCCGTTGGGCCCGAGGAACCCCGTCACCCGGCCGGGCCCCACACCGAAACCGAGGCGGTCGACGGCGAGGCGCCCGGCGCCGGGACGGCCGTAGCGCTTGGTCAGTTCGTGGACTTCGATCATGCGGCCCACGGTGCCGGGACCCACGCCCCCGGCACATCGGCCCGGCGACCACAACCCGTGCGCGGGGGTGGCCCGGGGGCGTACGCCCGCGGGCCGATGTCCCGGTGTACGCCCGCGCCTACGATCGGGGCCATGCCCGCCACCCCGACCGACCGCCCGTCCAGCGGGCGGGTGCCGCCGCCCCTCGCGCGGGGCGCGGCCTTCGCGCCCGGACGAGTGCGAGCGACCCTCGCCAGGGGCGCGGCCCTCGCCAAGGGCGCGATCGTCTCCCGAGGCGCGGCCCTCGCCGCAGGCGCGGCCGGCTCCCTGGACACGACCCTCGCGCCCGGACGGGTCGCGGCGGCCCTCACCTGGGGCGCGGCCGTCGCTCACCCCTTCCTGCTGATCACCGCCGTGCGGACCGGCCCCTACCACTCCACCGAACTGCGGCTCTTCCTCAGCGCCGTCGCCGTGGGCCTGACCCTGCCCCTGGTGCGCCGCAACCCGCTCGCGGCGCTCGTACCGCTGCTCGCAGGGCTGTTCGCCGTGGCGACCACCCGGCCGGACGCCGCGCTCCTCGCCCTCCCGCTGCTCGCCGCCGACGCCGTCGTGGGCCGGATCGCCGCCCTGCGCCCGTTCCGCGTCCTGCTGCCCACCGCGCTCGGCGTGCTCGCCGTGCAGATCGCGGCCGCGACCTACACCACCTCCGGGCAGGACGTCTTCGTCAGCACCGTCGTGGCCCTCGCGCTCGCCCTGCTCACCGCCGGGCTCCTCGGCCGTTCCGTACGGATCCGGCGCGACCACACGGCGCAGCTGCGCGCCGCGACGGCCGCCGAGGCGGTCGCCGCCGAACGGCTCCGGATCGCCCGCGAGCTGCACGACGTCGTCGCCCACAGCATCGGCGTCATCGCCATCCAGGCGGGCGTCGGCCGCCGGGTCATCGAGACCCAGCCCGCCGAGGCCCGCCAGGCGCTCGCCACCATCGAGACCACCAGCCGGGAGACCCTCGCGGGTCTGCGCCGCACCCTGGGCGCACTGCGGGGCGCCGACGCCGACGGCCGTCCCGCGCCGCGCGACCCGGCGCCCGGCCTCGCCGACCTGGAACGGCTCGCCGCGTCCACGGCGGACGCGGGGGTACGGGTCGAACTGCGGCACCTCGGCAACCCCGACGTCTCCCTCCCGCCGGAGGTCGACCTCGCCGCGTACCGGATCGTGCAGGAGTCCCTCACCAACGTCGTCCGCCACGCGGCCACCTCCACCTGCCGGGTGACGGTGGAGCGGCGCACCGACACCCTGCTCGTCGAGATCGCCGACGACGGCCGCGGCGCGCCCGGCGCGGACCACGGGGGCGGCTACGGCCTCGTCGGGATGCGCGAGCGCGCCGCGCTCCTGGGCGGCAGCCTTTCCGCGGGCCCCCGCCCCGGCGGCGGCTTCCACGTGACCGCGCTGCTGCCGCTGCCCGCCGACCGCCCGCATCCGGGCCCGAGCCCACGTACGACCCCGGGTCCGGGTCCGAGCCCGAGTTCGCGTCCGGGTCCGGGTCCGGGTCCGAGCCCGACCCCAAGCCCAAGTCCGAGCCCAAGCCCAAGCCCAAGCCCGAGCCCAGGTCCAAGTCCAAGTCCAAGCCCGAGCCCGAGCCCAGGTCCAAGCCCGCGTCCGGAAGGACCCCCCGCCCCGTGACCCCCCGGATCCGCGTCCTCCTCGTCGACGATCAGCCGCTGGTCCGGGCCGGGCTGCGCGTCCTCATGGCCGACACCCCCGACATCGAGGTCGCCGGGGAGGCCGGCACCGGCACGGAGGCGGTCGCGATGGCCCGGGAACTCGGGCCCGACGTGGTGGTGATGGACGTCCGGATGCCCGGCATGGACGGCATCGAGGCCACCCGGATCGTCACCGCCGGCCCCGGCGCGCCCAGGGTCCTCGTCCTCACCACCTTCGACGACGACGAGTACGTGTACGGCGCGCTCCGCTCCGGCGCGAGCGGCTTCCTCGTCAAGGACATGGCCCTCGACGACATCCTGTCCGCGATCCGGGTGGTCGCGGCCGGCGACGCCCTGATCGCGCCGGGCGTGACCCGCCGGCTGATCGAGGAGTTCGCGGCGCGGCCCGAGCCCCGGGCGGTACGGGGCGTCCCGCGCGGCCTGGACGGGGTCACCGGGCGCGAGCGGGAGGTCCTCACCCTCGTCGGCCGGGGCCTGTCGAACGGCGAGATCGCGGAACGGCTCCACATCAGCGCGGCCACCGCGAAGGCGCACGTGGCGCGGCTCTTCTCCAAGCTGGACGCGCGCGACCGGGTGCAGCTGGTGATCCTCGCGTACGACGCGGGTCTCGTGCCGTGACACCATCGGTGCCGTGCTCGACATCGGCTACTCCCTCTCGCGTCGCTTCCCCGACCCTCCGCAGACCGACTACCGGCGCGCGGACGTCCACGCGCTGCGCCACGACCTGTTCTGCGGGGACGTCTACCTCGCGGACACCGAGGCGGACCGCGAGGTGTCCACAGCCTGGGGATGGGTGCCGGTGCTCGACTTCGCGTGGGCGCTGTGCGACATCGTCGAGCAGCTCGACCAGGACCCGCGCGGCAGCCGCGCCGCGCAGCCGCAGTACGCGGAGCTCGACTTCACCGAGTCCACGGACCGGATGCTCTTCGAGCGCCGCTTCGGATGGGTGGACGTCGAGGCCGACTGGATGCCCGGCGACGAGCCGCCGGTCACCTTCAACCACGCCGAACTGCGGCGCGAGGCACGCGACTTCCTGCACGACCTGATCGCCGACCTCACGGACATGCACGACGGCCTCGCCGACAACCCGGCGATCTGGACCCTCCAGTCCCGCTTCCCCCGCGTGCCGTAGCACCGGGCCGCGCCCCGCCCTCGCGGGCGCGCGTCCCTCACTCCTCCACCCGCACCCCCAGCCGCGCCGCCAGCATCGGCGCCAGGTCCAGGAGCTGGGGCGGGGAGATCACGGCGCCCGCCAGGGACTCCACACCGCGCGCGATCTCCAGGCGCTGCACCCCGCGCAGGTCCACGTCCGTGAGCCGCGCCCCCGTGAAATCCACGCCCGTGAGCACGCAGTCCACGAACTCGACCCGCTCCAGGACCGCGCCCCCGAAGTCCGGCTCGCTCAGCACGCACCCCTCGAAGACGACGTCCCGCAGCTTCGCCGCCCGCAGGTTCAGGTAGTCGATCTTGCCGCCCCGGACGACGACCCTCTCCAGGACCGCCCCGTGCAGCTGCGCCCCGCCGAGCCGCGCCTCCACGACCTCCACGTCCCGCAGCTGGGCCCCGGCCAGCTCCGTGCCCACCCCCCGTACCCCCGTCAGCACCGAGTCGAGGAACCGCGCTCCCGTCAGGCGCGCCCCGTCGAGCCCGCACTCCCGCAGGGCGCAGTCCAGGAACCGGGCCCCCTCGCCCGACTGGCCCGTCAGGTCGAGCCCGGCCAGTTCGAGGCCGTCGTAGTCCCCGTCCGGTTCGAGCCCGTCCCCGTACGCCTCCAGCGGAGGCAGCCGGACCTCCGGCCGCCGCGCCCCCGCCACCTTCTTCTTCCGATTCGGATCCCGATCCGCACGCGTCGCCATGCCCCCATCGTGATGTACGCCACTGACAGTGCCCCCGATGTCACATCCGCGGCCCCGCCCTCCGTCCCCCAGGAGAAGCGATACGAGGGAGACGGACACATGCGGAAGCTCACGATCATCGGCGGCGGCTTCGCCGGACTGACCGCCGCCATCACGGCCGCCGAGGCCGGCACCAGGGTGACCGTCCACGAGGCGCACCGGACGCTCGGCGGGCGGGCGCGCACGGCCGAGGGCCCGTACCTCACCAACGAGGGCCCGCACGCCCTCTACAGCGGCGGCCCCCACTGGACCTGGCTCAAGCAGCGCGGCCTCCTCGGCCCGCTCGCCCCGCTGCCGGCCGCCGAGGCGGCCCGGTTCCGCTTCCACCGCGCCGGCGCCCTGCACCGCGTTCCGCCGCTGGGCCTGCTGCGCCAGGCCCTCCGGACCGCCGAGCAGGCCCCCGTCGACGTCGACTTCCGCACCTGGGCCACCGGTCTCGCGGGCGAGCGCACCGCGCGCGTGGCCGCCGCGTACAGCGGGGTGGCGCTCTTCCACCACGACCCCGGCTCGCTCTCGGCCCGCTTCGTCCAGGAGCGGCTGCACCGGGCCGCCTCCCTGCCGCCCGAGGCGCACTTCGTCCGGGGCGGCTGGGGACAGCTCATCGACCGGATGGCCGCGCGCGCGTGGGAGCTGGGCGTGCGGATCGAGACCTCGTCCCGCGTCGACGACCTGCCGCTCGACGGCGGGCCGGTGATCGTCGCGACCGCGCTGCCCGCCGCCGCCCGGCTCCTCGGCGACCCGTCGCTGGCCTGGGAGAGCGGCCGTACGGTCCTGCTCGACCTGGCGCTGCGCACCCGGAAGGGCGACCCGTTCGTGGTCTCCGACCTGGACGCGCCCGGCTGGGTCGAGCGGTTCACGGCGCAGGACCCCTCGCTGGCCCCGGCCGGGCAGCAGCTGATCCAGGCGCAGCTGCCCATCGGCCCCGACGCGTCGAAGGCGGAGGGCGTCGCCCACGCCGAGCGGCTGCTCGACCTCGGTTTCCCGGGCTGGCGCGAGCGGACGGTGTGGCGGCGGGAGGCCGTCTCCCAGGGCCGTACGGGCGCGGTGGACCGCCCGGGCACCACCTGGCGCGACCGGCCGGCCGTCGACCGGGGCGACGGGGTGTACCTGGTGGGCGACCAGGTCGCGGCGCCGGGCGTGCTGTCGGAGGTGTCGTTCACGAGCGCCGTCGAGGCGGTGTCGCTGGCCCTGCGCGCGGACCTCGTGGGCCGCCACCACCAGCACGGGCTTGACCTCAAGCGCGCTTGAGGTCGGAGGCTGTACGCGCCGGTCCGGTCCGGAGCGGGTGCGCACCGGACCGCAGGGCTGCGCGCCCGCTCCGGTTCATCCGTACGACGACAGGGGAAACGTCATGCACGCCATCCGCCTCCACGCCTTCGGCCCCGCCGAGAACCTCACCCACGAGGAGACGCCCGACCCCGTGCCGGGCCCCGGCCAGGTCCGCGTCCGCGTCGCGGCGGCCGGCGTGCACCTCCTCGACACGGCCCTCCGCGAGGGCGCCACGGGCCCCTTCCCGGCGCCCGCCGCACTCCCCACGATCCCCGGCCGCGAGGTCGCCGGCACCGTCGACGCCCTCGGCGAGGGCACCGACCCGTCCTGGCTCGGCCGGCGGGTCGTCGCACACCTCGGCATGAACCCCGGCGGCTACGCCGAACTCGCCGTCACCGACGCCACGCGCCTGCACGCCCTGCCCGAGCACCTCGGCGAGGCGGAGGCCGTCGCCATGATCGGCACCGGCCGCACGGCCCTGGGCATCCTGGGCTTCACCGAGCTCGGCCCCGACTCGGTCGCGATCGTCCCGGCCGCCGCCGGCGGCATCGGCACCCTGCTCGTCCAGTACGCGAAGAACGCCGGCGCCACCGTCATCGGCCTCGCCGGCGGCCCCGCGAAGGTCGCCCTCGTCGAGGCGAACGGCGCCGACCTGGCCGTCGACTACAGGCGTCCCGACTGGCCGGAGAAGGTCCGCGCGTTCCTCGGCGACCGCACCGCCACCGTCGTCTTCGACTCGGTCGGCGGCGACACCGGCCGCGCCGCCGTCGACCTGCTCGGCAAGGGCGGCCAGCACCTGGTCTTCGGCTGGTCCGGCGCAGGACTCCACGACGGCGAACCGCTCACCTTCACCCCGGCGGAACTCGCCGAGCGCGGCATCACCTCGGAGTCCGTCCTCGGCCCCGTCATGATCCAGAAGGCGGGCGGCGACATCCGTACGCTCGAACTCGCCGCCCTCGACGCCGCGGCCACCGGCACCCTCCGCCCCGCGGTCCACCGCTTCCCGCTCGCGGAGGCGGCGGAGGCCCACCGCGCCCTGGAGAACCGGGGCACGACGGGCAAGGTGGTCCTCATCCCCTGAGGACCCGGAGGCTCCTGAGGGTCACACCCCGAGGACGTCCCAGGAGTGCGCCTTGAACTCCTTCACGAACTCGGGGTGGTCCTCCCACATCCGGGCGATGGAACGCAGCACGTCCCAGTTGTGCTCCAGCGCCTGGTCGACGACCTGGCGCAGCTCCGGCGCCGTCTCCCGCTTCTCCACGAGCCCGTTCACCGCCGAAGCGGCCTGCACGGTGTAGCGCAGGGCCCGCAGCGCCCGCGACGTGTCGTCCATGCCGAACCCGTGGTCGCTCCCGTTCGCGGGGTCGAAGAGCGGCGTCAGCCGCGCCTCGATGAAGCCGGTGATCCGCTGGAACCGCTGCTCGATGTCATCCATGCCTCTTTCCTACACCGTCGCCCCGCCGAGCTCCGCCAGGGCCCCGTCCGTCAGCCGGTAGACCGTCCACTCGTCCTGCGGGCGGGCGCCCAGGGACTCGTAGAAGTCGATCGAGGGCTTGTTCCAGTCGAGAACCGACCACTCCAGGCGCTCGTAGCCGCGCTCGACGCAGATCCGGGCCAGTTCGCGCAGCAGGGCCTTGCCGTGGCCGCCGCCCCGGGCCTCCGGGCGGACGTACAGGTCCTCCAGGTAGATGCCGTGAACACCGCGCCAGGTCGAGAAGTTGAGGAACCAGAGCGCAAAGCCCACCGCCTCGCCCGACTCCGTCTCGGCGATGTGCGCGAAAGCGGCGGGACGCTCGCCGAACAGGGCCTCGTGGAGCTGCTCGGGCGTCGCGCGGACCTCGTCGAGGGCCTTCTCGTACGCGGCGAGGTCACGGATCAGCGCGTGGATGACGGGGACGTCGGCAGGAGTGGCTGTACGGATCATGGGGCCAGCCTGCCCCGGGTCAGGCCCTTCTGGCCAGCAGAATTCGTGCGGCGGCGACCTGCTCGGGGTCGAGGCCCGGCTCACCGTCCTCGACGTCCCACAGACCGTTCTGCAGGACCCGGCCCAGCGTCCACGCGGTCGCGCGCCGCCGGTCGCCGACGACCTCCGCGAGGAGGTCGAACCGCCACAGAAACCGCTCCGGATCGAAGCGGTCCATCAGGGCCGGGAGCAGGTCGAAGCCGGGGTCCCCGGCGAGCGGCTTGGGGTCGATCGCCAGCCAGGGCTCCCGCGCGCCCGCCAGGACGTTCCCGAAGTGCAGGTCCCAGTAGAGCAGCCGGTCCCCCGGCTCCCCGGCCACCTCCCGTACGGCCGCCGCGCAGTCCCGCAGCACCGCCGCGTCGTCGGCGCCGAGCCGCGCCACGGCCTCCGGGACGTCGGCGAGCATCCCGGCCGCGATGTCCCCGAGCGTCCGCAGCCCCTCCGGGGCGGGGACGGCGACCAGCCGGGCGAGCAGGTCCGCGACGATCCCGAGCGCCTCGTCGGTGTCCTCGACCGTCGACAGCGGCCGGGCCTCGTCGAGCCGCTCCAGGAGCATCGTCCCGGTCGCGCCGTCGTGGTCGAGGAGCCGCACCGCGCCGGCCCCGTCCCAGACGCGCAGACCGACCGGCTCCCCCTCCGTCTCCTCGTCCAGGAGCTGCATCTTCAGGGCCGCGCGCGTGCCGTCCGCGTCCCGCCGGACCGGCAGCACCAGCGAGGCCATCCCGTACATCGAGGGCCCGGTGACCCTCAGCCCCCACCGGCCGAGGAACTCCTCGACCCGCTCCGGCAGCCCGGCGACGAACGCCCGCCCCGCCTCACCGTTGTACTTCGTCTGCGACTGGACCAGTTCCTCCGGTACGTGAATCACCCCACGACCCTAGACATCCGCGTCGCGCGGCGCCTTCGAGAATCCGGCGCGCGGGTCCGCCGAAGGACCTGTATCCAGGAAGCGGAGGCCACCGGTAACGTCCCGCCCACGCATCCGGAATCCAGGGGTACACATGAGCACGGTCAACGGCGGCATATCGTTCTGGTACGCGCAGGAGGGCGCCCCCGCGCCCCGCGAACCGCTCCCCGGCGACACCACCGCCGACGTCTGCATCGTCGGCGCCGGATACACCGGCCTGTGGACCGCCTACTACCTCAAGAAGGCCGTCCCCTTCCTCAACATCACCGTCCTCGAAGCCAAGTTCTGCGGGTACGGCGCCTCCGGGCGCAACGGCGGCTGGCTCTACAACGGCATCGCCGGCCGCGACCGCTACGCCCGGCTCCACGGCCAGGAGGCCGCCGTCCGCCTCCAGCAGGCCATGAACGCCACCGTCACCGAGGTCCTCGACGTCTGCGAGACCGAGAAGATCGACGCCGACCAGCACCGCGGCGGCGTCCTGGAGGTCGCGCTCTCCCCCGCCCAGCTCGCCCGCCTCAAGGCCTTCCACGCCGCCGAGCTCGCCTTCGGCGAGAGCGACCGCGAGCTGTACGGCGCCCGCGAGACCGCCGACCGCATCCGCGTCGCCGGAGCCGTCGGCTCCTCCTGGACCCCGCACGGCGCCCGCCTGCACCCCGTCAAACTGGTCAAGGGCCTCGCCGACGCCGTGGAGGCCCTCGGCGTCACGATCCACGAGTCGACGCCCGTCACCGAGATCAGGCCGAAGCACGCGATCACCCCGTACGGCACGGTCCGCGCCCCGTACGTGCTGCGCTGCACCGAGGGCTTCACGGCCTCCCTCGCGGGGCAGCGCCGCACCTGGCTCCCCATGAACTCCTCCATGATCGCCACCGAGCCCCTCACCGACGCCCAGTGGGAGTCCATCGGCTGGGACGGCCGCGAGACCCTCGGCGACATGGCCCACGCCTACATGTACGCCCAGCGCACCGCCGACGGCCGCATCGCGCTCGGCGGCCGGGGCGTCCCGTACCGCTTCGGCTCGAAGACCGACAACGACGGCCGCACCCAGCCGCAGACCGTCGAGGCGCTCCGCGAGATCCTGGTCCGCTTCTTCCCGCAGCTCGCCGGGGTCGGGATCGACCACGCCTGGTCCGGCGTCCTCGGCGTCCCGCGCGACTGGTGCGCCACCGTCACCCTCGACCGTTCCACCGGCCTCGGCTGGGCCGGCGGCTACGTCGGCTCCGGCGTCGCCACCGCCAACCTCGCCGCCCGCACCCTGCGCGACCTGATCCAGCAGGACTCCGGCCAGTCGGGCCCCACGGACCTGACCGCCCTCCCCTGGGTGAACCACAAGGTCCGCAAGTGGGAGCCGGAGCCGCTGCGCTGGCTCGGCGTCCAGACCATGTACGCCGCGTTCCGGGGCGCCGACCGGCGCGAGGCCACCGCCCACTCGGCTGCGACGGACCGCGTGGCGGTCCTGGCGAACCGCCTGAGCGGCCGCTGAACGACGTCCGGGTGGGGGCACGCGGCCCCCACCCGGACGCACGGGCATCCGTCGGGAGGGACCTACTCCACCTCGATGCCGAAGTCCCCCACGAGCTCCTCCAGACCGCCCCGGTACCCCTTCCCGCCGAGGACGAAGTCCCAGTCGCCGCCGGCCCTGCGCCGGAACGAGCCGAGGACGAGCGCCGTCTCCCCCGGCCGCCCGTCGGACACCTCCAGACGGTCGAGCTCGACACCCGAGTCGTCCCGCAGCCGGATCCCGGCCTCCGTGAACCCGCCCAGGTCGGCCTCGGGGTTCACCTCCGGGTCCACGGCCGCCACCAGGACCAGCCGGTCCGCCCGCGCGGGCAGCGCGTCGAAGCCGACCCGCACGGCCGCACGGTCGCCGGGCGCGGCCGCCACCATGGCCACCGAACCGTCGGGCGTCGCCGGGTTGTTGAAGAAGACGAACCACTCGTCGCCGAGGACCCTGTTCCCGGCACAGACCAGCGCGCACACGTCCAGGGCGGCGGACCCCGACCACACCATCCCGAGCAGGTTGAAGTCCTCGGCGGCCTCGGCGGGAGCGGAGGCCGGGGCCGGCGCGGGCACCGCCTCCGGCGCGGTCCCGCCCAGCCGGCCCCGCAGACCGTGCTGGTGCAGCAGATCCACCAGCTCGGTCCCCGATATCAGCGTCAGCGGCTTGCCGTTGGCGAAGGTGTACGAACCGGGCCCGAACTTCGAGGTGGTGACGAGCACGCCCTTGTTGGCCCCCTTGTCCTGCACGGTCCCGAACAGATCCCGTACCGCGCTCGGCGGCACCGTGTTCCGGTACCGCTTGACCTGCACCACGATCGACCCGCCGCTGATCGGATCGGGATCCAGCGCCTGGACGTCGACCCCGCCGTCACCCGACCGCTGCGTCGTGACGGCCTGGAGCCCCCGCGCCCGGAACAGCTCGGCCACGAGCCCCTCGAAGGCGATCGGATCCATGGCGAGCAGATCGGGCTCCTCCCCGTCCCCCTGCACCACGACATCGGAACCCACCTGATCGGGCGTCACCAGCGCTGCCACCGGCACCCGTTCCTCCGGTCTGGCCGAGAGCCGCCCGGCCAGGGCACCGGTCAGGCACTCGACGGCCCCCACGAGCTCCAGATTCAGCCGGTCGAACACCGGCCGCTCCACCACGACCGACGCGACGCACACGCGCGAGGCCAGCCCGGTGGCGGGATCGACCCCGCCGACGTACCCGTTCAGCGCCACCCCGTCGAGCGACCCGAACCGGTCCGCCGCGAACAGCTCCCGCACCGCGAGCAGCACGCTCTGCGCCAGCACGTCCCGGTACAGCGCCCGCCGCTGCGTCACCGGCCGCGGGACCTCTTTCTCCTGGTCGGTGCTCGGCAGGTACTTGACGCCCTTGGCCTCGGGAACGACCTCGTACCCGGGCAGGTCCCAGTCGAGGACGAACCGGCGCCCGGACCGGTCGTAGGCGGCCGACACCTCCCGGGGGAACCCCTCGGGCCAGGCCGTCGACGCGAAGAGCACCGCGGTGAAGTACTCGACGACCGTGTCGGCCTCCCCGCCCCGCAGGGCCGCGACCGTCCCGTCGACCCCGCTGTTGTGGGCGCGTATCTCGGCACGGCGGGCCGCCGCCCAGGCGTCGTACGCGCTGCGGTACGCCGCCAGTTGCTCCACCCGCCGCGCCTCGGCGGCCTGCGCCGCGTACCAGTCGTGCTCGAACCTGGCCCGCGCGTCCCGCTCGGCCTGGGCGCGCCCGGACGCGGTCCAGGCCTCCTGCGGCCGGTAGAACCGCTGGTCCGGCATGGCGACGGGCTCCCCCAACGGCCCGGGCGCGAAGGGCTCCACGTCCTCCTCCCGCCGCAGCGACTCCACGCCGAAGGCGGGCGCCCGGCAGCCCTCCGCGAGCAGCGACTCCAGGAGGGCCACCCGCTGATCGAGCTCCTGCGTCCGCCGCAGGGCGTCGGCGTCCCGCTGCTGCCGGTAGGCGGCGCGCTGCTCCCGCTGCATGCGGGCGACGTCCCGCTCGTACGCCCGCTGCGTCCGCTCGGCGTCCCGCTGCTGCCGCAGCACCGCCTGGTGCTGGCCCTCCCGCTGCCTCTGCGCCACCCGCTGCTGCTCGGCCCACACCCCGATCAGCCCACCGGAACGCCGACTCATCAGACACCCCTCCCACACACGACCCACGCCACCGGTACACCCCCGTGACACCCAAGTGTCAGGGACCGCGGCGGGCCGGGGCACGCGAACGGCGGATCAGCCGCGCGGCAGCGTCACCACATGACTCGCGCCGGCCGGCGAGTAGTTCCCGGCGTCGTCGTAGGTGCGGGCCCGGTACTCGTAGGCGACCCCGTCGGCGGCCTGCGGGGCGCAGACGGAGACCTTGGCCGGGTCGAGGCGCGGGTCGAACGCCTTGTTCAGGACGACCGACCACGTGGTCGTCCCCTCCGCCCGGCGGGCGATCTCGAAACCGCTGAAGTCACGGATCGGGGCGGGGGTCCAGTCGGTGGCGGTCGCCAGGACACCGCCCGTGCAGGACCCCACGGTCAGATCCGGGGCGGAGGCGGGGGCGATGCCGTCGGGGACGGCGAGCCACAGCTCGTGGGGCGCCGTGGCGTCGAGCCAGTTCGGGCTGTACGTGGTGGTGCCGCCGTCGTTGGTGACGAGGACGCGGTAGTGCCGGGTCTCGCCGTCGGCGGCGAGGGGGGCGGTGGTCCAGGTGCTGCCCTTGGTGGTGCCGAGCGGGACCCAGACGTAGGAGCCGTCGACCCGGTCGTTGCTCAGGACCGTGTAGTGGTCGAAGTGCGGCTCGGTGTTGAGGGGCCACTTCAGGGTGACCCTGCGGGTCGCCTTGTCGAAGGTGCCGGTCAGGGAGGTGACGACGGGCAGCGGACGCACGAGGGCGTCGGCGCTGCCGGCCGAGGTGTTGCCCGCCCTGTCCTTGGCGCGCACCTCGTAGTAGTAGGGCGTGCGGTCGTCGGGGTTCACCAGGGGGTCGGTGAAGCTGCGCCCGGTGGTGGAGGCGGTGACGGTCGTCCAGGTGCCGGAGCCGACGGCCCGGCGGTGGAGGGAGTAACCGGCGAGGTCCATCTCCTTGTTGCCCGCCCAGGAGACGGTCGTCCTGCGGGAGGTGGTGTTGTAGGCGGTCGTCACGCCGGTGGGGGCGAGCGGCTTCACCTTGTCGTACGTGGCCGAGGTCCGGGGCGTGTAGCTGAAGGAGACCTTGGCGGCGCCGCTCCAGTTGGCGTGGTCGACGCGGACGGTGTGCCGGCCGGCGGGGACGGTGAGGTTGACGCTCCGGGAGCGCGCGGTGTCGCCGGTGTTCGCCCACAGGTCGATCTTCCGGACGCCGTCCAGGTAGACACGGGCGCCGTCGGTGGCGGACACGGTGAAGGTGAAGGGCCCGCCGGAACCGAAGTCGCGGGACACCCACCAGCGGACACCGAAGTTGTTCGTGTGCACGCCGGCGGCCGGACTGCCCGGCCAGCTCTCGGCGACCGTGGTGTCGCAGTCGGTCTTCACGGGCGTCCCGGAGAACGAGGTGTTCTTGTAGAACGTCCGCAGGGGGACGTTGGCCGGGCAGACGACACTGGCGGCGGCCGCCGGCGGGGCGACGACCACCAGACCACCGAGGAGGGCGGCGGACATGACGCCACCACCGAGGGCGGCGACGAGGCTCTTCGAGGACACGGGGACCCTTCACACGGTACGGAAACTCAGCACGAAGACTCCCACCCCACCCCGAAGGTTGCCCCGCCCCTCCCCTTCTCCCCGGAAGGGCTCAGAAGATCAGGTTGTAGGTGTTCCAGCCGCCGCCGACGAGGGTGCGGGTCGAGCCGGGAACGGTGGTGCCCCAGGAGTGGTAGGGCGAGGACTTGCGCACGCCCTGGTGGAGCCAGAGCTTCCCGGCGGCGTCGCGGGCGACCAGGTCGGGATTCTCGTCACGTCCGAGCTCCGTCGTACCGGCGAGGGCGGTGTAGACGTTCCAGCCGCCGCCGACGCGCTGCCTCGGCTCGAAGGGCGCACAGGGGGCGCAGCCCTGGAGGTCGTACTTCCACAGCACGCCGTCCTTGTCGCGGCCCAGGATCCCGCCCCAGTTGCCCGGCATGGTCAGCGCCGTGTAGGTGTTCCAGCCGCCGCCGACCCGCTTCCGCTGTCCGAAGACGTGGTCGTACGACCACAGCACGCCGTCCCTGTCCCGGGCGACCAGACCGTAGTGGCTGTTGCCGACGAGGGAGGTGTAGACGTTCCAGCCGCCGCCGACCCGCCGCCGCGGTGCGAACGGGGCGTCGGGCTTGCCGGTGCCCGTGTAGTACCAGAGCACCCCGTCCCGGTCGCGGGCCACGAGGTCGCCGTACCCCGCGGCGGTCGGGCTGTCCACCGGGGTGACGGCGGTGTACGCGTTCCAGCCGCCGCCGACGCGCTTGCGCGCGGCGAACGGCCTGGTGACGTCGCCCGTGCCCTCGTACCGCCACAGCACGCCGGACTTGTCCCGCGCGTGCACGGTGCCGCGCTGCCCCGGTGGAGGCGTCCCGGGGACGAAGTCGAGGCCGACCGTTCCCCGAGCCACCACCGCGCCCGTGCTGTCCTTCAGCTCGACCCGGGCCTCCTTGTCGACCAGGGCGTCCGCGGTCCGGTCGGCGTCCAGGGTGACGGTGTAGGCGAGGGTACCTGCGGCGGTCACCGTCGGAAGGTCGAGAGACGGCGGATCCGCGTCCTGCGTGTCGTGCATGAAGGGCATGTTCCACCGGCACGCGCCGTACGCGACGCCGTTGACCGAGCAGGTGGAGCGGACCACGTTCTCGCTCACCGGCGAGTTCCCCGCGATCTCGAAGAGCTTGGTGGACAGGTGGAGGGCCCCGGTCACCGGACCCCGCACCCCCGCCGGCAGCGAGGCCGTGAACCGAAGCGTCACCGCCCCTTCCTCACCCGCCGGAACGGCCACCGGACCGCCGTTCTGGACGACCGTCCCGACCTCCGCCACCGCGGTGCCGGCGGCCGGCGTCGCGGGCGCGGCGAAGGCCGCCGATCCCCCGAGCGTCACCGGCGCCAGCGCGGCGATCAACGCCGCCGCCACCACTGCCGTACGCATACGTGCCACGAAATCCTCCTCGGCCCCCGGATGCGGAGGCACCTGGTGCTGACGGAAGCGCCGACCCGCTTCCCGTGCACCCGTTCGACCCCGTGACGCCGCAGAAGGTTGCAGGCCCATGCGAAAGGACCGACGCCGGGGAATCACGCCCCTGCGCCGGCCCTTCGTCCGGAGCCCCCTGTCGGGTTCGAACCGACGACCCCCGCTTTACAAGAGCGGTGCTCTGGCCAGCTGAGCTAAGGAGGCAGCGAGTGCAGTGTAACCAACGCGGCCCCGGCGACGGTCGGAAATCTCACTGGCCCGTGAGTGCTGACAGATCGGGCACCGGCAGGTAGCGTCACTTGCGGTTCACCCAGGTGGACTAGACCTCAATCCTTCCTTTACTCGGATCGTCCGGCACGTTCCTGCCGGTGAAGGGACGCATCACCATGGCTTCCGTCACGTTCGACAAGGCCACCCGGGTCTACCCGGGTGCCACCAAGCCCTCCGTCGACCAGCTCGACATCGAGATCGCGGACGGCGAGTTCCTCGTTCTCGTCGGCCCCTCCGGCTGTGGCAAGTCGACCTCCCTGCGCATGCTCGCGGGTCTCGAGGACGTCAACGCCGGCTCCATCCGCATCGGTGACCGCGACGTCACGCACCTGCCGCCGAAGGACCGGGACATCGCGATGGTGTTCCAGAACTACGCGCTGTACCCGCACATGACCGTCGCCGACAACATGGGCTTCGCCCTCAAGATCGCCGGCGTCAACAAGTCCGAGATCCGCGCCAAGGTCGAAGAGGCCGCGAAGATCCTCGACCTCACCGAGTACCTGGACCGCAAGCCGAAGGCGCTCTCCGGCGGTCAGCGTCAGCGTGTCGCGATGGGCCGCGCCATCGTCCGCGAGCCGCAGGTCTTCCTCATGGACGAGCCGCTGTCGAACCTCGACGCCAAGCTCCGCGTCTCGACCCGTACGCAGATCGCGGGCCTCCAGCGCCGGCTGGGCATCACCACGGTCTACGTCACGCACGACCAGACCGAGGCCCTCACCATGGGCGACCGCGTCGCCGTCCTGAAGGACGGTCTGCTCCAGCAGGTCGACTCGCCGCGCAACATGTACGACAAGCCCGCCAACCTCTTCGTCGCAGGCTTCATCGGCTCCCCGGCCATGAACCTGATCGAGGTCCCGATCGTCGACGGCGGCGTGAAGTTCGGCACGAGCGTCGTGCCGGTGACCCGCGACGCGATCGCCGCCGCCTCCGCCGCCGGCGACACCACCGTCACCGTCGGCGTCCGCCCGGAGCACTTCGACGTGCAGAGCGCGACGTCCAAGGACGGCCTGGCCGTCACCGTCAACGTCGTCGAGGAGCTCGGCTCCGACGGCTTCGTGTACGGCTCCACCCGCGTCGGCGGCGAGGACAAGGACCTGGTGGTCCGCGTCGGCGGCCGTGACGTGCCCTCCAAGGGCTCCACGCTGCACGTCGTGCCGCGCGCCGACGAGCTGCACGTCTTCTCGACCTCCACGGGTGCCCGCCTCAGCGACTGAGACCGGCCCCGAGCACTGCCGTACGGCCCCGCATCTGTTGCAGATGCGGGGCCGTTCGTTTAAACGGGCTTTCCCCGGAAAACCCCGGCATTCGGGGCCCCGCCGAAGCCCCCGCGTCAACACGGGATTCGAAAAGCCGCCTCGAACCATCCCTCGCGAGAGTGACTAAATGTCGCCATATCACTACCGGCCGCTACGCTCGCCTGCGTGACGCACACTGCCCGCCGAATCGGCCGCTCTCTCGCCCTCGTCCTGCCCGTCGTCCTGGTGCTCTCGGGAACGCTCGCGGTGTCCGCCGTTCCGTGGGCCGGCCAGGACTCCGGCACCCAGCTGACGGCGTCCTCCACGGAGGTCTCCGTCCGGGCCAAGTCCCGTGCCCCGCAGGATATTCTCCGCGACCAGCTCCTCGCAGAGCTTCAGGAGAAGGACCCCGGCACGGCCCTCACCCACCTCCAGCGCGAGGTGGAGAACCGGCCCTCCCTCGCCAAGCACTGCTTCTCCATCGCCCGCGCCCTCGGCCGCGCCGCCGTCGAGCACTACGGCCCCTCGCGCGCCCAGTCCTTCTCCCGCCCGGTCTGCGACACCTCGTACGCGACCGGCGTGATGCGCGCGAGCTGAACGGCCTGACGCATACCGGGCGCCTATCGTTCCCCGTATGCACACCACTCCGACGCAGGCCGTGGTCCTGGCGGGCGGCCAGGGCTCACGGCTCCGCCCGTACACCGACGACCGCCCCAAGCCGATGGTCGAGATCCCGGGCACCGGGACCCCGATCATCGGCCATCAGCTTTCCTGGCTGGCCGCCGAGGGCGTGACCGACGCCGTCGTCTCCTGCGGCCACCTCGCCGAGGTGCTCCAGGAGTGGCTGGATTCCGCGAACCTGCCGCTGAAGGTGACCACGGTCGTCGAGAGCGAGCCCCTGGGGCGCGGCGGCGGCCTCAAGTACGCCGCCGCGCACCTGCCCGCCCCGGACCAGCCCTGGTACGCCACCAACGGCGACATCTGGACCCGCTTCTCGCTGCGCGAGATGGCCGCCTTCCACGCGGAGCGCGACGCCCTCGCCACGCTCGCCCTGGCCCGCCCCAGGATCCCGTGGGGCGCCGTCGAGACCGACACCTTCGGGCACATCACCGACTTCATCGAGGCGCCGCCGTCCCCGTTCCTCATCAACGCGGGCGTGTACGTCTTCTCCGCGGCCTTCACGGAGCTCCTCCCCGACCTCGGCGACCACGAGCGGACCACCTTCCCCCGCCTCGCGCGCGAGCGGCGCCTGGCGGGCTTCCCGCTGCCCCAGGGCGCGTACTGGAGGGCCATCGACACCGCCAAGGACCTGACGGAGGCGGCCAAGGAGCTGGCCGCCCAGAAGGCCTGACGGGCGGACGTACGAGAAGGGCGGCACCGCCGGAGAAGCGGTGCCGCCCTTTCCCGTGCCCGTGGGTCAGCCCAGCAGGCCGCCGATCGGGTTCCGGGCGCCGCCGCCCGACGTCGAGCCGCTCTCGGGCGGGGTGCTGGTGGAGCCGGTCGAGCCGCCGCCCGACGTGCCGCCGGCACCGCCCGGGCTGTCGCTCGTGGACGGCGGGGGCGCCGGCTTCGACTGCGTCGGCGTACGGCTGCTGGTGCCGCCGGTGCTCGTCGTGCCCTGGGTGGCGGTCGGGCGCTGCTCCTGGGTCCGGGTGGACTCGCGGGTCGTCTCGGTGGGCCGGGCGGCCTCCTGGGTCTCCTCGCGCCGCGCGGGAGCCTCGGTGGTCGCGGCGGGCTTCGGCGCCGTGGAGGCGGCCTTCGAGGGGGCGCGGCGGGTCGGCTCCTGCGGGAGCGGCTCGCCGGGGAGGTGGTTGATCGGGTCGTCGTTGGGGCCCGGGACGGTGACCATCTCGGTGGAGCGGACGGCGCCGCCGAGGACGGAGCCGACGAGGAGGGTGAGGCCGACGACGACCGCGGCGAGGAGGGTGCTGCGGCGGGTGACGCGGCGGCGGAGGTCCCAGAGCTCGGCGCGGGGGCCGAGGGTGCGCCAGGCCTCGCCGGCGAGGCGGCCGTCGAGGGAGTAGACCGGGGCGCCGGCGATGATCAGCGGCGACCAGGCGGCGAGGTAGATGATGTCGGCGGAGTCGTAGACCGGGACGGTCTTCCAGCTGACCGTCAGGAGGAGGGCGGCGGAGAGCAGCCCGCCGACGACGGCGGCGACGCGCTGCCAGAGTCCGAGGACGGTGAGGACGCCGACGACGACCTGGAGGAAGGCGACGGTGAGTCCGGCGCCGACGGGGTGCTGGAGGGCGAAGTCCCGCAGGGGTTCGGCGAGGGCCCAGGGGTGGAGGGAGTTGAGCCACTTCACCATGGAGCCGCGCTCGCCGCCGTCGAAGTAGACGGGGTCGCAGAGCTTGCCCATGCCCGCGTAGATGGAGATGAAGCCGAGGAAGACGCGGAGCGGGAGGAGGACGACGCCGAGGTTCATCCGGCGGCCGGGGTAGTAGGCGTGCCGGACGTTGTCCTGCCCGTGCCGCTGGGCGGCCCGGCCGTGCGGCGCGTCGCTCTCGTACGGCTCGGTGGGCTCGGGCCTCAGGTCGTACAGCTCGTCGTAGGCGCCCTCGGCGCGGCGCATCGGCGGCAGCAGCGGGGCGGCCTCGGAGGGCACCACGGGCGTGGGCATCGTGGTGTCGATGCGCGGGATGGCCTGGGTGCTGCCGAGGTCGTGGCCGCCGCGGCCGACGGCCGGTTCGAGCGTGGAGACGGACGACTCGCGCACGGCCTGGAGCAGGCCGGTCGCGCCCGGCGTGGACTTCCCGGTCCACACCACGGGGCGACGGCGCGGGCCGCCCGCCGCGGCTGCGGCGGCTCCGGCGAGGGCGGCGGTGCGGGCACCGGCGCCGAACTTGGGCTGCGGGGCCGGCGCGAGCCGCACACGGAAGCTGGCGTGGTTCACGATCACCTGGGCGGGATCGGAATCCACTTTGACCATGCTCAGCGCGGGCTGATCGTCGAACCCCGGCCGGGGCGTTCTGGTGTCCACACTCATCTAACCGAGTGATGTGCGGTTAGGACACTGCCTTGACGGTTGCCAAATGTCCGAGGCCCGTCAAGATCACGGCCGGGGCGCGTCCCTCGTTCGGGTCAGCCCATGCGGCGGCGGGCCGCCTCGTAGAGCACGACACCGGCGGCGACACCGGCGTTGAGCGACTCGGCGCCGCCCGGCATCGGGATGCGGACGAGGAAGTCGCAGGTCTCGCCGACGAGGCGGGAGAGACCCTTGCCCTCGGAGCCGACGACGATGACGACCGGGCCGCCGAGCGCCTCCAGGTCCTGCACCTCGTGCGTGCCCTCGGCGGCGAGGCCGACGACGGCGATGCCGGCCTTCTTGTACTCCTGCAGAGCGCGGGTCAGGTTGGTGACGCGGGCGACCGGGGTGCGCGCGGCGGTGCCGGCGGAGGTCTTCCAGGCACCGGCGGTCATACCGGCGGCGCGGCGCTCGGGGATGACCACGCCGTGGCCCGCGAAGGCGGAGACGGAGCGGACGATCGCGCCGAGGTTGCGCGGGTCGGTGACGCCGTCGAGGGCGACGATCAGCGGCTCCTCGTGCTCGTCGTAGGCCGCGGCGGTGAGGTCCTCCGGGTGCGCGTACTCGTACGGCGGGACCACGAGGACCAGACCCTGGTGGTTCAGCCCGTTGGTCATGCGGTCGAGCTCGGGGCGCGGGGCTTCCATCAGGTTGATGTTGCCGCGCGCGCCGGCGAGCTGGAGGGCCTCGCGCACCCGCTCGTCGTTGTCGATGAACTGCTGCACGTACAGCGTGGTGGCGGGCACGCCGTCGCGCAGCGCCTCGAAGACCGGGTTGCGGCCGACGACCATCTCGCTGGCGCCCTTGGGGCCGCCGCGGCGGGGCGCGGGACGGCGCTTGGCCGCCTGCCGGGCCATCGCGTTGGAGACGCGGTACGCCTTGTGGCCCTTGCGGTCCTCGGCCTTGGGCGTCGGGCCCTTGCCTTCGAGGCCCTTGCGCCGCTGGCCACCGCTGCCGACCGTCGCACCCTTCTTGTTGGACGTCCGACGGTTCCTGCGCTGGCTGTTCCCGGCCATGACTACCTAATCCTCGGTGTTGCGTACGTAGGTCTGTAACTGAAGTGTGCCGCCCGGAGGCCCGAGCGGCACGTCTTCTAACGGTTGCCCAGCGTCCAGCGGGGGCCGTCGGGGCTGTCCTCGATGGCGAGGCCGGACTGGTTGAGCTGGTCGCGGATCGCGTCCGCGGTCGCCCAGTCCTTGCGCTCGCGCGCCGACTCGCGCTGCTGGAGCACGAGACGTACGAGGGTGTCGACGGCGCCGTGGAGCTCCTCGCCGCCACCGGTCTCCTCGGCCCAGTGCGGGTCGAGCGGGTCCAGGCCGAGGACGCCGAGCATGGCGCGGACCTCGGCGAGGCGGGCGATGGCCTCGTCCTTGTCGTCCGCGGCGAGGGCGCTGTTGCCCTGGCGGACGGTGGTGTGGATGATCGCCAGCGCGTGCGGCACGCCCAGGTCGTCGTCCATGGCCTCGGCGAAGGCCGGCGGCACCTCGGCGGCGGGGGCGACGGTCGTCCCGGCCTTCTCGGTGGCGCGCTGGACGAAGCCCTCGATGCGGGCGAACGCCGACTCGGCCTCGCGCAGGGACTCCTCGCTGTACTCGATCATCGAGCGGTAGTGCGGGGTGCCCAGGTAGTAGCGGAGGACGATGGGGCGCCAGTTCTTCACCATCTCGGACACCAGCACGCTGTTGCCGAGCGACTTCGACATCTTCTCGCCGCTCATGGTGACCCAGGCGTTGTGCACCCAGTACCGGGCGAACTCGTCGCCGAAGGCCTTGGCCTGGGCGATCTCGTTCTCGTGGTGCGGGAAGATCAGGTCGAGGCCGCCGCCGTGGATGTCGAAGGCGGAGCCCAGGTACTTGTGGGCCATGGCCGAGCACTCCAGGTGCCAGCCGGGACGGCCGCGGCCCCACGGGGTCTCCCAGTCGGGCTCGCCCGGCTTGGTCGCCTTCCACATGGCGAAGTCGCGCGGGTCGCGCTTGCCGGTGATGCCGTCCTCGGCGGGCTGGCGGAGGTCGTCGATGTCCTGGTTGGAGAGCTCCAGGTACCCCGGGAAGGAGCGCACGTCGAAGTAGACGCTGCCGTCCGCCTCGTAGGCGTGGCCGCGCTCGATCAGACCCCGCATCATCTCGATCATCTCGGGGACGTGACCGGTGGCGCGGGGCTCGTAGGTCGGCGGGAGGCAACCGAGGGCCTCGTAACCGGCGTTGAACGCGCGCTCGTTCTCGTAGCCGATGGACCACCAGGGGCGGCCCTGCTCGGCGCCCTTCCTGATGATCTTGTCGTCGATGTCGGTGACGTTGCGGATGAACGTGACGTCGTATCCGCGGTACGCGAACCAGCGGCGCATGATGTCGAAGTTCAGCCCCGACCGGATGTGACCGATGTGCGGGGCCGCCTGCACGGTGGCACCACAGAGGTAGATCGAGACACAGCCCGGCGTGAGCGGGGTGAAGTCACGGATCTGCCGGGCGCTGGTGTCGTACAGGCGAATAGTCACCACTCCAGAGTAGTGGGCGTGTGGTAGTGCCCTGCGACCTGATCGGGGTCACCGATGACGTTTTTCACCGCGCCCGGCGCACCACGGGAGCCCTACGGGGCGCCCACGGGGTAGACGAGGGCGGTCGCGAGGGCCGCGAGACCCTCGGCACGGCCGGTGAGGCCGAGGCCGTCCGTGGTGGTGCCGGAGACGGAGACGGGTGCGCCCGCCGCCTCGCTCAGCGCCTTCTGGGCCTCGTCGCGCCGCTTGCCGATCTTGGGGCGGACGCCGACGACCTGCACGGCGATGTTCCCGATCTCGTACCCCTCGGCGCGGACGATCCGGGCGGCCTCGGCGAGCAGGGTGACGCCGGAGGCGCCGGACCACTCGGGGCGCGAGGTGCCGAAGTGGGCGCCGAGGTCGCCGACGCCGGCGGCGGAGAAGAGCGCGTCGCAGGCGGCGTGGGCGGCGACGTCACCGTCGGAGTGCCCGGCGAGGCCGTACTCCTCACCCTCCCAGAGGAGACCCGCGCACCAGAGTTCGCGGCCCTTCTCGAAGGCGTGGACGTCGGTGCCGATGCCGGTACGGGGAAGGACGGGTCGGTCAGAAGCCATCGTTGGCCCTCCTGCGGGCGAGTACGGCCTCGGCGAGGACGAGGTCGAGGGGGCGGGTCACCTTGAAGGCCTCTTCGTGGCCGGGCACGACGACGACGGGCGCGCCGAGCCGCTCGACCATGCCGGCGTCGTCGGTGGCGCCGTCACCGGTGAGGGCGATGGTGGCGTGGGCGTTGACCAGGGTGTCGTGGTCGAAGCCCTGCGGGGTCTGGACGGCGCGGAGGCGGGCGCGGACCGGGGTGGCGACGACCTGCTCGGGGTCGCCGGGCTTCTCGGCCGGCTCGACCTCCTTGACGGTGTCGGCGACGGGCAGCGCGGGGACGACGGCGACGGCCCCGTCCCGTACGGCCTCGATGACGGCGTCCACGGTGTCGACGGGCACCAGCGGGCGGGCCGCGTCGTGGACGAGGACCGTGGTGATGCCCTCGGGGAGCGCCTTGAGGCCGAGGTGCACGGACTCCTGGCGGGTGTCGCCGCCGGGGACGACGAGGTAGTCGGTCCGCTCGGGCAGGGCGTGGGCGTCGAGGAGGTTCTTGACCTCGGCGGCGCCGTCGGAGGGGGCGACCACGACGACGAGCGAGACCGCGCGGGAGGCGGCCATCGCGCGGACGGCGTGGATGAGCATGGGGGTGCCGTTCAGCGCGCGAAGCGCCTTGGGGGCGCCGGGGCCGAGGCGTACGCCCCGCCCTGCGGCCGGGATCACCACGGCGGTACGGCTAGGACGCACTTCGTCTGACATCGGTTGCACTCCGGCAGGTTTGTTTCCGCGGCCGACATGGGTATGGCCTCACCGTGCCGGACGCACCGCCTTGACCGGGCCCTTTCCGTGACGACGGTCGAGGCGTGGCCGCGTGGGCACAGGGGTTCGGGCGTAGAGAAGTTCAGGGGGTGCGGGTTACTTCAGTGGTGCGGTCGCGCGTACGGTCCGCGAACGTACGCGAAACGGGACGACGCGGATATGCCGCAGCGCCCGACGACAGCACTGTGTGGATCACAGCACGCCAGCGGGCACCGCGGCATCGCTTCACTGCTTCACTTGGAAACGCGGCTCAGGACGCGAGGACCTCGTCGAGGAGAGCCTCGGCCTTGTCCTCGTTCGTGTTCTCCGCGAGGGCCAGCTCGCTCACCAGGATCTGACGAGCCTTGGCAAGCATGCGCTTCTCACCTGCGGAAAGTCCGCGCTCGCGCTCACGACGCCACAGGTCGCGCACCACTTCGGCGACCTTGATGACATCGCCGGAGGCGAGCTTCTCGAGATTTGCCTTGTAGCGACGGGACCAGTTCGTCGGCTCTTCGGCGTACGGCGCGCGCAGCACCTCGAAGACCCGGTCCAGCCCGTCCTGACCGACCACGTCGCGAACACCGACGAACTCCGCATTGTCCGCCGGCACACGAACCGTCAGGTCGCCCTGCGCGACCTTGAGCACCAAGTAGGTCTTGTCCACGCCTTTGATCTGGCGAGTTTCGATGGCCTCGATCAGCGCGGCCCCGTGATGGGGATAGACCACGGTGTCGCCAACCTTGAACGTCATGTGACAGGTACCCCTTCCGTGGCTATCCAGGGTAACACGGATTCGGCTTCTTCTGAATGGCGTTTTCGCAGGTCAGGGCATATCTCGGGGCTTGACAACGGTGACACGGACGTGCTGCGGAGGGCTTCCGGAAGGCGGTATTCGCAGGTCGGAGCGGCTGCGTGGACGGAGAGAAACGCGCACGTTACACACACCTGGAGGCCCTCCAGGGAGGGGCGATGTCCCGTTTTGTCGGGTTCGGAGTGGCCTTCTTCGCCTACTCCGTTCGAGGATCGACCACCCGTACGGATGCATGTCGGGGTGATTCCCGAAATTGATCAGTGGACATCAACCGACATCGGCGCGGGCTTTTCCGCGGGGGCGGCTCGGGGGAATGCGGGGGTGCCCCCGAATTGATCAAGGCGGTTATGTGAACAGCGGGCCAATGGGTCGTGATCCGGCCACGTCGCCCACCGCGCCGCCGGCCACGCGGTCGGCCACGCGGTGAGCGGCGGGAGGTCCGGCGGGGGCACCCACCGGCTCCACCAGGTACGGCCGTGACCGGTTAGGGGCGGGTCGGGTGCGGGACGCGGAGTGAGGCTCGGTAACCTAAGCGCGCTGACACACCTTTAGCTGTCCCTTAGTTCCCACGCCCGTCCGTACGTCCTAGGAGATGCCGCCGCCGTGAGCCGCAGCCTTCGACGCGGCGCCCTCGCCGCCACCGCCATCGTGTTCTCCGTCGCCGCGCTCTCCGCCTGTGGCGCGGGCAACGACGCGCAGACGCTCGAGATCCGGCCGGACAACGCCGCCGTCACGGTCGACGACGTCAAGATCCAGAACGCACTGGTCATCACCCAGCCGCTGCCCGGCACCAAGGGCCCGGCCGCCGTCTCGGCGACCGTCTTCAACAACGGCAGCCTGCCGCAGACGATCGACTCGATCAGCGTGCCGGGCATGAGCGCCGCGGTGACGCTGAAGGCCGCCGAGGGCACCGGCCCGGTGGTCGTCCCGGCCCACGGCTCCGTCGTCATCGGCGGCGAGGGCAACGCCTCCGCCCTGATCGAGAACGGCGCCCAGGCCCTCCGTGACGGCGACGCGCAGCAGGTCGTCTTCAAGCTGAGCAAGACCGGCGACGTCGGCCTGAGCGCCTTCGTCGTCCCGTCGAAGAGCTACTTCAAGGACTTCGGCCCGAGCATCGTCCCGGCTCCCCCGGAGGCCACGCCGAGCGCCACCGCGTCGCCCTCGGGCGAGGCGGAGCACGGCGCCGAGCACGGCGCCGAGACCCCGGCCTCGGGCGAGCCGACGACCGCCGGCCACTGACGGCGAACGGATATACGTCGAAGGGGCGCCCCCTGGGGGGCGCCCCTTCGACGTATATCCGAAGACTCTCTACGGCTCGAACTTGTGGCCCAGGCCGCGGACCGTCACCAGGTAGCGCGGCGCGCCCGGGTCGGGTTCGAGCCCCTTCCCGGACGCGCCCCTCGCACTGCGCGGCCCCAGGGGGCCTCGCAGGCTTCGGGACGCTGCGCCGGACTCCGCCCGGCGGCCTCGGCTCCGGCCGGTCTACGGCTCGAACTTGTAGCCCAGGCCGCGGACCGTCACCAGGTAGCGCGGCGCGCCCGGGTCGGGTTCGATCTTGGCGCGGAGGCGCTTGACGTGGACGTCGAGGGTCTTGGTGTCGCCCACGTAGTCCGCACCCCAGACCCGGTCGATCAGCTGCATGCGGGTCAGCACGCGGCCCGCGTTGCGCAGGAGCATCTCCAGGAGGTCGAACTCCTTCAGGGGCAGGTCGACCTTGCCGCCCGAGACCGTCACCACGTGGCGGTCGACGTCCATGCGGACCGGGCCGGCCTCCAGGGCCGCCGGGGTGACCTCCTCCGGCTCCCCGCGGCGGCGCAGCACCGCGCGGATGCGGGCGACCAGCTCCCGCGAGGAGAAGGGCTTCGTCACGTAGTCGTCGGCTCCTATCTCCAGGCCGACGACCTTGTCGATCTCACTGTCCTTGGCGGTCACCATGATCACCGGGACGTTCGAGCGGCCGCGCAGCTGGCGGCACACCTCGGTACCGGGCAGACCCGGAAGCATCAGGTCGAGGAGGACGAGGTCGGCTCCGTTGCGCTCGAACTCGTCGAGGCCGTCGGGCCCGGTCGCCGCGACGGCGACCTCGAAGCCTTCCTTGCGGAGCATGTACGACAGGGCGTCGCTGAAGGATTCCTCATCCTCGACGACGAGCACTCGGGTCACGGAAGGACCTCCGGGGCGGGAAGCGGTTCGGTCATGAGATCTGGGGTGGGGGACGAGGCGGGCCGGCGGTCCCGTACGGCGCCCGCCTCGGGCAGCCGCAGGGTGAAGGTGGAGCCCTGACCCTCGGTGCTCCAGACGGTGACCTCCCCGCCGTGCGAGGCGGCCACGTGCTTGACGATGGCCAGGCCGAGCCCCGTACCGCCGGTGGCACGGGAACGGGCCGGGTCGACGCGGTAGAAGCGCTCGAAGACGCGCTCCTTGTCCTTGTCGGGAATGCCGATGCCCTGGTCGGTCACGGCTATCTCGATCACGTCGCCGGCGGGCGCGGCGACGCGACGGGCGGCGATGCCCACGCGCGTACGGGCCGGTGAGTAGTTGACGGCGTTCTCGACGAGGTTGCCCAGGGCCGCCGCGAGCTGGCCCCGGCTGCCCCACACGTACAGGTCGGCGGAACCGCCGGAGACCATGGTGATCTGCTTGGTGGAGGCGGGCTGCCGGGAGCGGTCGATCGCCTCGGCGACGAGCTCGTCCACGGACACCGGCTCGGAGTCCTCCAGCGGGTCGTCGTTCTGCACGCGGGAGAGGTCGATGAGCTCCTGTACGAGGTTGGTGAGGCGGGTCGCCTCGATCTGCATCCGGCCGGCGAAGCGGGTGACCGCCTCGGGGTCGTCCGAGGCGTCCATGACCGCCTCGGAGAGCAGCGAGAGCGCGCCCACGGGAGTCTTGAGCTCATGGCTCACGTTGGCGACGAAGTCGCGCCGTACCGCTTCGATGCGGCGGGCCTCGGTGAGGTCCTCGACCAGGAGCAGCACGAGCCGCGAGCCCAGCGGGGCGACCCGGGCGGAGACGGCGAGGGCCTCGCCGCGTCCGGTGCCGCGCCGGGCCAGGTCCAGCTCGACCTGCCGTATCTCCCCGTCGCGGCGGGTGTCACGGGCCATGTTGAGCATGGGTTCGACGGCCAGCTTGCCGCCCCGGACCAGGCCGAGCGCGTACGCCGCCGAGCTGGCCTTCACCACGGAGTCGCTCTCGTCGAGAACGACCGCGGAGGAGCGCAGTACGGAGAGCACGGTGTCGACGCCGGGCGGGAGCACGGCGTCGGTGTGCAGCGAGGTACGGGTCGGTCGCGCCTGGTCGCGTTCGCTCCAGCGGAACGCCAGCATGGCGATCACGCCGGTGCACACGCCGGCGATCGCTGCCAATGCGGCGACCGCCGCGTTCACGTCCATGCCTCCAAGGTTATGCGGGCTCACGGACACTCTCCCAGCCGTCCGAGTGGCTCCTCGAACAGTCGTCGCCCAGAGTTCACCGTGGAGATGCGGTTGGTTCATTTGCCCTGGCGGCCCGGGTGGCGCGTGTCGCCCAGAGTTCACCTGGGGGAAAGTGCCGGTTCACATCAGGGGGTGGAACCGGACGCACAGGGGGCCGAACGTGGGAGCGTGGGGGTCCGAAGCCCCACCCGGACCCCGGAGTTTTGCGTAGAGAGGGACACCATGCGGGACGCGTACCACGAGGAACTGGACTCGATCGGTGAGAGCCTGGTCGAGATGGCCCGGCTCGTCGGGTCGGCGATCGGGCGCGCCACGACGGCGATGCTCGACGCGGACCTCAAGCTCGCGGAGAGCGTGATCGCGGCGGACCAGAAGGTCGACGACCTCCAGCACGACCTGGAGGCACGGGCGATAGCGCTGCTCGCCCGGCAGCAGCCGGTGGCGACGGACCTGCGGATCGTGGTGACCTCGCTGCGGATGAGCGCCGACCTGGAGCGCTCCGGCGACCTGGCGCAGCACGTGGCGAAGCTGGCGCGGCTGCGGTTCCCGGAGACGGCGGTGCCGCGGGACCTGCACGCGACCATCCTGGAGATGGGTCAGCTGGCGCAGCGCCTGATGGCGAAGGCGGCGGAGGTCATCATCACGAAGGACGTCGACCTGGCGCTCCAGCTGGAGCAGGACGACGACGAGATGGACCTGCTGCACCGGACGCTCTTCCAGCACCTGATGGACGACCGCTGGAAGCACGGCATCGAGACGGCCGTGGACGTGACGCTGCTGGGCCGGTACTACGAGCGGTTCGCGGACCACGCGGTGTCGGTGGCGAAGCGCGTCGTGTACCTGGTGACGGGTGAGCACGCGGACGAGCTGCAGGCGGCGGACGCGCCGGTGGAGGGCGCGTAGCGCCGGTCCGGCGCATCGGGGCCGAGCGGGCCCCGAGCGCACGGGCGCCGATGCGCCGTTGATGCGCCGGTCCGAGTGGGCATGCAATGGGGGGAGGCGATGCGCGCCTCGAAAGGGAGGGACCCCCATGGCCGAATCCCCCATGACGACCGGATCCGGAGCGGAGGCGCCGCGCGAGGCGGTGTTCCTGCCGGTGCTCGGCGCCTGCGGCTGCGGCTCGGGCTGCGGCTGCGGCTGCCAGTCGGGCTCCCCGTGCCAGTGCGGGGGCTGCTCGGGCTGACCGGCGAGAGGGGGTGGGGGTGCGCCAGCCGCACCCCCACCCCCTCCCCATCCCCCTAGATGTCGAGCACGCCGACGGTCTGACCGCCGCTGACCTCGCCGGTCGTGCGGAAGCCGAGCTTGTCGTAGAAGGCACCGGGCCCGTCCTCGCCGGGCTCCCAGGTCACGTAGAGGCGCTGCTCGCCGCGGCGGCGCAGTTCGTCGCGTACGGCCTCGACGGCGAAGCGTCCGTACCCCTTGCCCTGTCCGTCGGCGGCGATGTTGAGGCGCCAGAGGCCGCTGCGGCGGTCGGTGGGGTCCTGCTGCTCGTTCCACGGAATGTCGAGGAAGGCCATCAGGAAGCCGACGAGCTCGTCGCCGTCGAAGATCAGCCGCGGCCAGGCGTTCTCCCCGAAGGCGTAGGCCTCGGCGAGGGAGCGCACGACGGGGGCGACGTTGCGCTCCTGATGGGGGTGGACGCGCAGGTCGAGTGCGGCGTCGATGGTGGCGGGGGTGACCGGCTCCAGGCGGAGTGACGTGCTCATGTGCAGGACGGTAACGATTGTCCGCGCGCGCCGCCGGTGATTATCGGACCGGGCCAGGATGAGGCCCATGACGACCTTGCAGCGCCGCGTACTCCTGACCGCATCCGCCCTCTTCGCCCTCACCGGCTGCACCGTCCCGGTCGCCGGCTTCACGGGCGTCACGGTGACCGCGGAGGGGGAACCGCTGGGGGTGATCCTCGTGTGCCACGACCGGATCGACGGGGCTGTGCTCTACCCGGAGGCAGACGTCGACGCGGACGCGAAGGACGCGGCGGAGGAGGAACCGGAGTACACGGACTCCTGGGCCTCGGCGACGCCCGTCGGCGGCTACACGAGCTGGCCCCTGACCGTCCCTCCCGGCTTCGACACCGCCACCAACTTCTGGACACCGGACGCGCCCCCGCACGCCCTGGAGCCGGGCCGGCGCTACACCCTCCAGGGCACGAGCGACGACAACTCCTGGGCGACGTCGCACCACACCTTCACCCTGGCGGACCTGAAGAAGCTGACCCCGGACCAGGTCTCCTACTCGGTGGGCGACGAGGTGCGGACGACGACGGTGGCGGACTTCCGCGCGCACGCGTGCGCGGATCTCTGAGGAGAGATCTCCGGGGAAGCCCGCCGATCCCCGCTACGGCCGGAGGAACACCACCGAACGCAGCTTCAGCCGGTCGGTGGCGGGGCGGCCGTGGGGGCGGAGGGTCCAGGAGTCGCCCGAGCAGTCGGGCTCCGTGAAGACGATCGCGAACTCGTCCGTGTCGTTGTGCGGCGCGAACGCGGGCTCGGAGGCGCCCGGGTCGGCGGCCTCGGGGATGGTGACGCACTCACCGCTCGCCGGGTCGAGCAGCGTGGCCGACTGCGGGTCGCCGCTGATCCCGACGAACCGATAGTGGAACTCGCCGGTGGCGGCGTGGGCGGGGGAGGCCAGGGCGGCGGTGAGGGCGAGTGCGCCGCAGACGGCGGCGACGGAGTGGCGGAGACGCACGGGGGGTTCTCGTTTCGGTGAGGACGACCAAGGTCACCCCCACCCGTAACCCCCACCCCCACCCCGTAAGCGGCGCACCGCAGCCGGAAGGTTTCGCCCTCACCCTTCCGGCCGAGAGGCAGGGCACGCAGAAGCCCCCGCCGCGCCGGAGACCGGCGGGGCGGGGGCTCGTTCGTGGGTCAGGGTTACTTCTTGCCCTGGGTCTGGCGGGCCCGTCTTCCACCCCTGGCCAGAGGGTCGCGCACCCCAAGTGACCCGTGGTCGAGCGGTTGTTGTTGGTCATTGTTGGTCGTCGCCGGTCACCCTCGGAGGGCCCAGAGAGGGCCCAGCCCCGGGCCCGCCATGGCTGCTAGCGCCAACTTGATCTTTAACGTGCGCCGCCGAACAGTGCGTCGTACTTGATCACTCGGTTCGTAACCGCCTTACGTGGAAGCGGCCTTCGTCTGAACATGCGCTCCCACCAAGGAACGCACACATCCAGCACGAAGGCTGTGAGGATGAGCCCGCAGCATCACGATGCCCGACGAGAGCTGCCAGCCGAACTGTCATGCCTCCGGGGCGAGTTCGACTGCTGTCTCGACGCCCGTTCGGACACCCTGCTCGAGCTGCCGGAAGCGGTTCTGTGCGGGGACGGACCCGTGAAATCGCTGGCCGAACTGTCGCTGGTGGGCGAACACCGCCGCGGGCACGAAGGGCTCTACGCCGCGCTCGCCGAAGGCCGGGTCGACGCCAGCCGGATGCGGCAGGCCCTGGCCTCGGTGCCGCTGACGCATGCCGCCGACGGCCGGTTAGTCCTGGCCGTCGACATCACGTTCTGGCGGCGGCCCAACGCCCACACCTCACCGCAGCACCGCTATGTGGAAGGGCGATCAGGTCATCGAGTTGTAGATCTGGAAGCCGGAACCGATCTTCATACGGGTCGAGAACTTCGACGGGCTGGTGTTCAGGTAGCGGTAGAGCTCGCCGGTGGCGGTGACGCCGAGCAGGTCACCCTTGCCGTCGGAGTTCAGATCGCCGGGAGCCACAAGACGTTTGTAGATGTTCCAGCCGGTGCCGATCTTGACGCGGCTCTTGAACGGCGCCGTTGCCTTCCCGGTGCCGGCGTAGAGGTACAGGTCGCCATTGGTGGTCCGTGCGAGAAGGTCCTTGCGTCCGTCGCCGGTGTAATCACCCGAGCCGACAATCGCGTTGTAGACTCCCCAGCCCGTGCCGACCCGGATGCGGGGTTCGAACGGCAACGAGGGCTTGCGCTGGTACAGGTACAGGGCGCCGGAACGATCGCGTGCCAGGAGGTCCCCCCGACCGTCTCCGCTCACGTCCCCCGGGCCGACGATGTGGTTGTAGATACTCCAACCACTGCCGATGTAGTAGTTGTCGATGGTGAGACGGTCGTCCCAGACGAGAAGCACGTCGGACACGTTGTCGGTGCCTATGGAGGACGCGCTGAAGTAAGGGAAGCCTTTCCACATGCCCTCTTCGCCATAGAGCGTGCGTGGCGCCAGTTTTCCGGTGGTGCTGGTCTCGTACCAGTACGCCGAGCCGCCGGGGGTGGTCGCCAGGACCTCGTCCTTACCCGTGTGGGAGATGCTGCCGGAGCCCGCGAACTGCGTGACGCCGACCCACTCGCCTGCGGCCCCCTTCTGTTGACGAGAAGCCAGGGTGCCGTTCCCGCTGGGAGCGTACGAGTAGAGCGTGCCGGAGTCGTCCCGGGCCCACAGGCCTCCTCCGCCGGAGGGCATGACCTGGTTGTAGATGTTCCAGCCACGGCCGACGGATTTACGCGTGGCAAACGGCTTGGCAGTGTTGCCCGTACCGGCGTAGAACCAGAGCACGCCGCTGTAGTCGCGGGCGTAGAGATCACCCCGGCCATCCCCGTTGGCGTCACCCGCACCGACGACCTGATCGTAGATGCCCCATCCGCCACCGATACTGATCCTGGTTCCGAGCGGCTTCCACAGCGTTCCTGTGGCCAGGTACAGATACAACTGACCGTCGCGCGTACGCGCGACCACATCTGCGAGCCCGTCACCGTTCACGTCACCCGGTGATACGACCTTGTTGTAGACCTGCCAGCCGCCCCCCACAAGGTGCTTGGCCCGGACACCGTAGTGATAGGCGTCTTCAAGGAGTGTGAGCTGGCCGTCCTCCGACACCGTGAGGAGCTCGGGCTCGCCAGGGTAGAGGCCGCCCTGATCGCCGATCGGCACGATGTCTATCGTGCTGCCGGGATACAGCTCGTACGGGCCCCTATCGGTTGAGCTCGAGTGAAGTTCTCCGTCCACACCGCGGTAGAGCAGCTCGTTGAAACCGTCGCCGTTCAGGTCGAACAGCGCCGACGGTGCGGCCTGTTCGGTGGCGAACTCGGCCGACGAGGGTGGTGTCGGCTGGGCAGCTGCCGCAGCGGTCGACATCACCATGCCGGCGCAGGCAGCGAGCGCGGTGCACGACAGGACGGCACGACGCCAGCGCCAAGAAGAAGCGGAACGCAAAAGATCCCCCCCCTGGGGAACGAAATGACAGGCACCGGGGCCAAGGCGCATGACCGGATTTCCACGCGGAATGCGTCCCCCTGGATGTGAGCGGGAGTGTATCTCCCGCCTCCGACACCAGAGCGGCTCGAGGGCCCCCTTACGGACCTGCAAGGCGAAGGCACACGCCCGCCGTTTGGCGGTCGTGTCCTCCACCACCGGCCGCAGCGGGCTCGCGCCTGAGGCGATACTTGGCGCAAGCTGCCTCATCGTGAGCTTCGTGCGGTAGTACACGGCCACCACCAGCACCCGGTCGGCCAGCAGCGAACACCACGGCCGGCCACCACCAGGACCGTTCCCACTCCGCTTCGGGGGACCCGCAGCAGCCGATCGAACTGCCGCATGCACTGGCCAAGGTTGGCGTCATCCCCACGGCGAAGGGCCGGGAGTACACCGCCGCGCGGGAGCACGGCATGCACGCCCTGAGGCACTTCTACGTCTCGGTGCTGCTGGACGCCGGAGAGAGCATCAAGGCCGTCAGCGAGTACCTGGGGCACTCGGACCCGGGGCTCACGCTGAAGGTGTACGCCCACCTGATGCCGAGCAGCCGGGACCGCGCGCGGCAGGCTCTCGGCAGGGCCCTGAGGCCGGACCGCTCTCCGCACTGAGGGCCCAGGGTGGGCCCAGAGCGCGAAAATGCCCCCGATCTGCGCCGTGTGCGCAGGTCAGGGGCATGATCGGTTTTCTTACTTCTTCTTGCCCTGGTTCTTCACGGCCTCGATGGCCGCCGCCGCGGCCTCCGGGTCGAGGTACGTGCCGCCCGGGTTCAGGGGCTTGAAGTTCTCGTCCAGCTCGTAGGAGAGCGGGATGCCCGTGGGGATGTTCAGGCCCGCGATGTCGGCGTCCGAGATGCCGTCCAAGTGCTTCACCAGGGCGCGGAGGCTGTTGCCGTGGGCGGCGACCAGGACCGTGCGGCCGGCGAGCAGGTCCGGGACGATGTTGTCGTACCAGTACGGGAGCATCCGCTCGACGACGTCCTTGAGGCACTCGGTCTGCGGGCGCAGCTCCGGCGGGATCGTCTGGTAGCGGGCGTCGTGGGCCTGCGAGTACTCGCTGTCGTCGGACAGCGCCGGCGGCGGGGTGTCGTACGAGCGGCGCCACAGCATGAACTGCTCCTCGCCGAACTCGGCGAGCGTCTGGGCCTTGTCCTTGCCCTGGAGGGCACCGTAGTGGCGCTCGTTGAGGCGCCACGAGCGGTTCACCGGGATCCAGTGGCGGTCGGCGGACTCGAGGGCGAGCTGCGCCGTGCGGATGGCGCGCTTCTGGAGGGAGGTGTGCAGAACGTCGGGCAGCAGGCCGGCGTCCTTGATCAGCTCGCCGCCGCGCGTCGCCTCCTTCTCGCCCTTGGCGGTCAGGTTCACGTCCACCCATCCGGTGAACAGGTTCTTCTCGTTCCACTCGCTCTCGCCGTGGCGGAGGAGGATCAGCTTGTACGGTGCGTCGGCCATGCGTACGAGCCTAATAGACCGCTGACGATTGACGCGCGTCGTCAATTCGCTGGCGTCCGACGTATGAGATGCGTAAGTTACGGGAGCCGGAAGCAGGGCTTACGTACAGCAGGGGGCCGCCACACATGTCCATCGATTCGCTCAGACGATCAGCCCGCGAGACGGTCTCCGGCCTCCCGCAGGGCTTCTGGTGGCTCTGGCTGTCGACCCTGGTCAACCGGACCGGGGCTTTCGTCCTCACCTTCCTCTCGCTCTACCTGACCGTGGAGCTCGGGCACTCCGCCTGGTTCGCCGGACTCGTCGTCGCCCTCCACGGCCTCGGCGGTGTGGCGGGATCCCCGCTCGGCGGTCTGCTCACCGACCGCTGGGGCCGGCGCCCCACCATGGTCACGATGCACCTCGCGGCCGCCGCCTGCGCCGCCGCCCTCGCCGTCGTCACCAGCGCCTGGGCGATCGCCACGGCCGTCCTCCTCATGGGCGTCGCCATGCAGGCCGTCCGCCCCTCCATCAACGCGACCATCGCCGACATGGTCCCCGCCCACGACGTGCGCCGGGCGTACGCCCTCAACTACTGGGCCCTCAACCTCGGCTTCGCCATCGCCTCCATCGGCGGCGGCGCCGCGGCCTTCCTCGGCTACCGCACCCTCTTCGTCGTCGACGCCGTCGCCACCACCCTCTGCGCCGTCATCGTCTTCCTCCGGCTCCCCGAGACCCGTCCCGAGAGCCGCACCGACACGGCGGGCGAGCCGGTCGTCGAGGAGAAGGTCAGCATGCTCACCGTGCTGCGCGACGCGCCCTTCCGGACGCTCGTCCTCCTCAACCTCCTGGTCTGCCTCGTCTTCACCGCCCCGTGGATCGGCCTGCCGCTCACCATGGCGAACCAGGGCCTCTCGCCCTCCTCGTACGGCGTCGTCATCGCCATCAACGGCATCGTGATCGTCGGCTTCCAGCTGCTCGTCAACAAGCTGACCGACAAGCGCTCCCCGGTCCTCCTGCTGACCCTCTCCGCCCTCCTCTTCGCCGTCGGCACCGGCGCCACCGCCCTCGCCGGCTCCCCCGTCGCCTTCGCCGCGACCGTGGTCGTCTGGACGGTCGGCGAGATGATCCACGTCCCGACGAACGCCGCCGCCACCGCCCGCCTCGCCCCCGAGCACGCCCGGGGCCGCTACCAGGGCGTGATGGGCATGTCCTGGGCCGTCGCCGGTTTCGTCGCCCCGATCGGAGCCGGCGCGATCGTCGGCGGCCCCGGCCCCGACGTCCTGTGGGCGGCGACGGCCGCGATCGGCGTGGTCGCCGCCGCCGGGTACTACACCCGCCTGCGGAAGGCCCTGGCGGACGAGCCCGCCGAGACCGCAGCCGCCACTCCCGTCGCCACCGCCGCTCAGGCCGCTCCCGTCGGGACCGCTTCCGCTCCCGTCGCCGCCGAGGCCAAGGACGCCGAGTCCTCCCCCGTCGGCGCGTGACTCACCCCCTCCCGTAGGCCGCCCACGCGGCCACCGCGAACCCCGTCCCCTCCCTGCGCACCTCGGCGGCGCCCGCCCCACCGAAGTGCGCGGGGACGACCAGTTCCCGCGCGTCCGCGGCCCGTTCCAGGATCCGGCGGCGGCTGGCCGCCGCCCCGGCCGCGTCCAGGCAGAAGCAGCTCGCGCGCGCCGGGTCGAGGATCTGCACGGGGCTGTGGAGGAGGTCGCCGACGAAGACCGCCCGGTCGCTCCCGGAGGCGAGCCGCAGCACGGCGGAGCCGGGCGTGTGGCCGGGCGCGGACTCCAGGACGAGGTTCTCGTCGATGCGGTGGGAGCCGTCCCAGAGGGTGACGAGCCCCGCGCGGTGCACGGGCGCCACGCTGTCCTCGTAGATCAGCCGGTCCTCCTCCCGGAGGCCGCCGCCGTACGCGTTCTGCGGGCCGAAGTGGAAGTCGTCGGCGGCCGGGAGGAGGTACCGGGCGTTCGGGAAGGTCGGCACCCACTCCCCCGCCCCTTCCGAGGAGCGCGTGTTCCAGCCGACGTGGTCGGCGTGCAGATGCGTGTTCACGACGACGTCGACGTCCTCGGGCCGTACGCCGGCCCGCTCCAGCCGGCCGAGGAGACCGTCCCGCCGGCGGTGGAACTGCGGCGAGTGGGGCCGCTCCCGCCCGTCGCCCACCCCGGTGTCGACCAGGACGGTCCGCCCGCCGCTGCGCAGCACCCAGGTCT
This sequence comes from Streptomyces tanashiensis, assembly GCF_014648895.1. GTDB lineage: Bacteria > Actinomycetota > Actinomycetes > Streptomycetales > Streptomycetaceae > Streptomyces > Streptomyces tanashiensis. Next base: position 51,816 of record NZ_BMRZ01000024.1, on the reverse strand, counting down.
GCAGCGCCATCACCGCGCTGTCGCTCTCCGGCGCCCAGTGGTCCGGCGCCAGCCACTCCTCGTTGTCCTTCCACACCTCGGCCCCGGCGTCCGGGACGATGGTGCGGGCGGGCCCGAACGGCCCCTGCAACTCGACGACCCGGATGATCTCGACGTCCCCCAGGACGATGCTCCGCGCGCTCTCGTTCGTCATGCGATCGACAGTAGGGAGGGGGAGTCGAGCCTCTCAATGCCTGATCTGCTCTGTCGAATACGCGAGCGGCTCACGGCGGCGGTACGCTCCCGGCCATGGACGTGGTGAGCGACGCGATCTCGGCCGTACGCGTCGGGCGGCCGTCCTCCGACCGGGTTCGGGTCGGCGGACGCTGGTGCGCACGGCTCGCCCCGTACGAAGGGGCCGGCTTCCACATCGTCCTCAGGGGCGACTGCTGGCTGCTGCCCGACGGCGGCGAACCGGTCGCGCTCGGCGCGGGCGACGCGGTGCTGCTCCCGCACGGCACCGGGCACGTCATCGCCGACGCACCCGCCGACGCGGAGACGGTGGCGAGGGCGGTGCCCTTCGCCCGCTGGGCCGACGGAAGCCTCCCGCGCCCACCCCGACCGGCCCCACGCGCGCGTGACGCCGAGACCGCGCGCGAGGCCGGGACCGCGCGCGAAGTCGAGATGCTGTGCGGCAAGTACCGTCTCGACCGCCGCCACACGCACCCCCTGCTCGCCGAGCTCCCGCCACTCGTCCACCTGCCGGCCCGCGACGGCGCCCATCCCGAGCTCCGGGCCGCCATCGGCCTCCTGGAGGGCGAGCTCGACGAACGGCGCCCCGGCGCCTCCCTCGCGCTCCCCAGCCTGCTCGACCTGCTGTTCGTCTACATGATCCGATCCTGGACGGCCGAGAGCACGACCGGGACGTGGCCGGCGGCCCTGGGCGACCCGGCGACGGCCGCCGCGCTGCGCGCGCTGCACTCCGACCCGGCCGCGCCCTGGACCATCGACCGGCTCGCGGCCGAGGCGGGCGTCTCCCGCCCCACCCTGGCCCGCCGCTTCACCACCCTGGTGGGCCGCCCGCCGATGGCGTACCTCACCTGGTGGCGGCTGACCCGCGCCGCCGCCCTGCTCCGCAGCACCGAAGCCCCCCTGGCCACGGTCGCCCGCCACGTCGGCTACGCCTCCCCATACGCTCTCTCCCACGCCTTCCGCAGGGAGTTCGGCACGACGCCGGGGCGCTACCGGGACGCCACCGTCACTCCTGGCTGAGCGCCCGCTGTGCCTCGTACAGGTTCCGGGGCGGACCGTGTCCGGGCTGCCGTACGCCTCCACGCGCGCGTGGAACCCGCCGGTGAAGTCGGGGACGTCGGTCTGGTCGGGTCGGCCGCTGAGCCGACTTCCGAATCGGCTACGGAGCCGACTTCTGGGTCGGCTTCTGGGTCAGGTTCTTGAACGCGTCGAGGTTCCGCGTCGACTCGCCCCGCGAGACCCGCCACTCGTACTCCCGCCGGATCGCCGACGCGAAGCCCAGCTCCAGGAGCGTGTTGAAGTCGCCGTCCGCCGCCTCCAGGACCGAGCCGAGCAGCCGGTCCAGCTCCTCGGGCGTGACGGCGGAGAGCGGCAGCTTGCCGGCGAGGTAGACGTCGCCCAGGCCGTCGACGGCGTAACCCACCCCGTACAGCCTGAGGTTGCGCTCCAGGAGCCAGCGGTGGACACCCGCCTCGTTCTCGTCCGGGTGGCGGATGACGAAGGCGTTGAGGGAGAGGGAGTGGCGACCCGCCCGGAGCGACAGCGTGGTGAACAGCTTGCGCGTGCCCGGGAGCTTCACGACGTACGAGCCGGGCTCCGGGGACTCCCAATCCAGCTCCGCGTCGTTGAACGTGTCCTCGATGATCCGCCGAACGTCCTCAGCCATGGTGCGAGCGTACGCGACGGCGGTTCTCCCGCAGCCGGTGGTCGTGCATGGCGGCCGTGTACACGTCGGCCGTGCCCGAGGCCGCCGTGTCCCAGCCGAAGGAACCGGCGTGCAGCGCCGCCGCGTCGCCCATCCGGGCCGAGAGCGACGGGTCCGCCACGAAGCGACCGAGCGCGCGGGCGTAGTCCGCCGGGTCGTGCCCCTGGACGAGGAAACCGGTCACGTCGTCCCGCACGGCCACGGGCAGACCGCCGACCGCCGCCGCGACGACCGGGGTCCCGGCCGCCTGAGCCTCGATCGCGACCAGGCCGAAGGACTCGCTGTACGAGGGCATGACGAGCACGCTCGCCGCGCGGAACCAGTCGGCCAGCCGGTCCTGCCCCACCGGCGGGTGGAAGCGCACGATGTCCGCGATGCCGAGCCGGGCGGCCAGCTTCTGCAGCTGCTCCGGCTTGGCCAGGCCGCTGCCGCTCGGGCCGCCGACCACCGGGACGACCATGCGGCTGCGGAGCGAGGGGTCCTCGTCCAGGAGCCGGGCCGCGGCACGGAGCAGGATGTCCGGGGCCTTCAGCGGCTGTATCCGGCCGGCGAAGACGGGGATGAACGCGTCCTGCGGGAGCCCCAGCCGGGCGCGGGCCGCGGCGCGGCCGTCGGCGGGGCGGAAGTGGTCGAGGTTGACGCCCGGGTGCACGACCGCGATCTTGCCGGGGTCCGCCTCGTAGAAGCGGGCGAGCTCGTCGGCCTCCTCGGCCGTGTTGGCGATCAGCCGGTCGGCGGCGGCGACGATCTGCGTCTCGCCGATCACCCGGGCCGCGGGCTCGGGCGTGTCGCCCTCGGCGAGCGCCGCGTTCTTGACCTTCGCCATGGTGTGCATGGCGTGCACGAGCGGGACGCCCCAGCGTTCGGCGGCGAGCCAGCCGACATGGCCGGAGAGCCAGTAGTGCGAGTGGACCAGGTCGTAGTGGCCGGGGCGGTGGCCCGCCCACGCCTGCATCACGCCGTGCGTGAAGGCGCAGAGCTGCGCCGGCAGCTCCTCCTTGGCCAGACCCTCGTACGGGCCGGCGTCCACGTGCCGGACGAGCACGCCCGGGGTCAGCTCGACCACCGGGGGGAGGCCGCCGGTGGTGGCCCGGGTGAAGATCTCCACCTCGATGTCGATGGCCGCGAGGCGCTTGGCCAGCTCCACGATGTAGACGTTCATGCCGCCCGCGTCGCCCGTGCCGGGCTGGTGCAGCGGCGAGGTGTGGACGCTGAGCATGGCCACGCGCCGCGGGGTGCGGTGCCGGCCGGGGAGCCGGAGCCTGGCCGGGGCCGGATGCCGGTGCCGGGTTCCGGCGAACCGGGACACGTACTGGCTCACGTCGGCGGTCCTTCCGCTCGGGGGGCCTCTGGGGCCTCTCGGTGGCCTCGGGCCGGAGCCTTCGGGCTGAGCTGTGTCGGGCATGGCAGGTGGAGGGCGCGGTGCGTCCTCCAGCGGCGACAACACCGGAATGACCCCTTTCATTTCCGCAGGTGGGCGCGTTTTGCCAATTCGTTGCCGGGAGGGGGCGGCCGGAAGGCCCCGGGAGGGCGCCCGGAGGCCCTCCGGAGCCGGCCCCGGCACCCGAGGCGCCCGGCGCCCGGGGCCCCGGGGCCGGCCGCCGTGGGCCCTCCCCCGTACCCCTTACGCTCATGGCATGGCCCCGCGCACCACCCGCCCCGTCGGCACACCGACCCGCGGGACCACCAACCCGAACCGGCTGCGCCGCATGGACCGCTGGATCGCCGCCGTCCACGGCCCCGCCCTGCGCCGCTCCCCCGAGCCCCCGCTCGCCGTGGACCTCGGATACGGGGCCGCCCCCTGGACCGCCGTGGAGCTCCTGGCCCGGCTGCGGACCGCCGAGCCCCGCACCCGGCTCTACGGCATCGAGATCGAACCGGCCCGCGTCGAGGCCGCGAAGCCGTACGAGGAGGAGGGCCTCTCCTTCCTGCACGGCGGCTTCGAGGTGCCGGTGCCCGGCCGGGTCGCCCTGATCCGGGCGGCGAACGTGCTGCGCCAGTACGACGAGGACCAGGTCGCGGCCGTCTGGACGCGGCTCTGCGGGCGGCTCGCGCCCGGCGGCCTGCTCGTGGAGGGGACCTGCGACGAGATCGGGCGCCGGCACGTGTGGGTGGCGCTGGACGCGGCCGGGCCGCGCACGGTGACCTTCGCGACCCGGCTCGGCTCGCTCGACCGCCCCTCGGATCTCGCGGAACGGCTCCCGAAGGCCCTGATCCACCGGAACGTTCCGGGCGAGCCGGTGCACGCCTTCCTGCGGGACTTCGACCGGGCGTGGGCGGCGGCCGCCCCGTACGCCTCGCTGGGCGCGCGGCAGCGGTGGATCCGCTCCGTCCGCGACCTGGCGGCGGACTGGCCGCTGGCGGACGGCCCGCGCCGGTGGCGCCAGGGCGAGGTGACGGTGCGGTGGGAGGCGCTGGCACCGAGGACCTGACGGCTCGCCGGGGGACGACGGGGCCGCGTGGGCGGCACGGGCGCGTGGGCGGCAGGGCCGCCTGAACGGCAGGGCCGCGTGGGCGGCAGGGGCGCGGCGGTGGGCAGCAGCGCCCACGACCGTGGCGGCGGGCGGGTGACGGGGCGTCCGGTGCGGCTTCCCTTCGGGTGACGGGGCGTCCGTCCTTCTTTTTCGCCAACTCCCGCTGAATTTCCCGTACGCGGGGAACGCCACACGCACATCAATCGTCCCCCGTGGGGGGAAGCGGCCGACAGGCCCCGGTTTCCCCTGTTGCTTTCAGGTTTCGCATGGCACTATCGCCAGGTCACCATCAAGTTACTGACGGTAAATCAGATTTTGGGTCACTCGAGGGGGAGCTCGTGAACCGACGCCGCCACGCCACCGCCGCGATCACCGTGATCTGCGCCCTGACCGTGCTGGCCTCTCCCGCACTGACCCTCCAGGCCGCCGCCGCACCGCTCCCGCCCCCTCCGCCGAAGAAGAGCCTGGAGGAGGTGCGCAAGGAGATCGACGACCTGTACCGCAAGGCCGCCGTCGCCACCGACGCGTACAACCTCGCCGAGGAGAAGACCAAGGAGCAGTCCGCCGAGATCGTCCGGCTCGCCCGGATGATCGTCGAAGGCCGCGAGAAGATCGAGGACCTCAAGGCCAGGGCCGGCGCCGCCGCCCGCGCCCAGTACCGCAACGGCGGGCTCCCGGACGGCGCGCAGCTCGTCCTCACGAACGACCCGCAGCTCTTCCTCGACGCCGCCGGACGGCTCAAGGCCGGGGCCAAGGCCACCACCGACCTGCTGGGCGAGATGAACCGCTCCCAGGCCGAGTTGGACACGTACGCCAAGGACGCCGGCACCAACTGGACCAAGCTGGAGGCCAACCGCGTCAAGCAGGCCAAGGCGAAGAAGGAGATCAACGACCGGATCGCCGCCGCCAAGAAGCTGGAGTCCGAGCTCGCCGCCGAGGAGCGCGAGCGGCTGCGCCGCCTGGAGGAGCAGGCCCAGCTCCGGGCCCAGACGACCTGGCTCGGCACGGGCGTCCTCGACGGCCTGTCGAAGGACGCGACCGCGGAGGGCAAGAAGGCGGTCGAGTTCGCGACGGCCCAGATCGGCAAGCCGTACGTCTGGGGGGCGGAGGGACCGGGCTCGTACGACTGCTCCGGGCTGACCCAGCGCGCCTGGGGCGCGGCCGGCCGGGGGATCCCGCGCACCTCGCAGGAGCAGTGGCGGCTGCTGCCGCACGTGGACATCAAGGACATGCGGCCCGGCGACCTGATCGTCTACTTCAAGGACGCGAGCCACATCGGGATGTACGTCGGGAACGGGGCGATCGTGCACGCCCCGCGTCCGGGGCGGAACGTGACCCTCGCGGGCGCGGGCTCGATGGAGATCCTGGGCGTGGTCCGCCCTTCGTGACGCGAGCGGCGCGGTCCCCCGGTCCGCGCCTCATGACGTGACCCCGCGTGGGGCCCGCCCTTCGTGACGCGCCCCGCGTGGCCCGCCCTTCGTGACACGAGCCACCTTCGCCGGCGAGAAGCGCGTGACCGGCGCCACCCCCGCCGCGTGACGTTTCTCATGGGCCCGGCGCCCCCGAGCGGACCGCTCGGGGGCAAGTACCTCCCCTTCCGCGGCATATGCCAAGCCCGGCGCGCGCTCTCACAGGCTGATCACCATTCCGCTGCGCACCCCCCTACCGCTATGGTCCGGGACGGGCGGGACGCCACCCGGCGCCCTGCGCACCCTCGGGGGGAGGGAAGGAAACCCGGACCGATGCCCGTATCCGTACCGCGCCAGAGAAACGTCTCTGCCGCTGCGGGACCCGGCGACGCCACCCCAATGGACGCCACTCCCATGACAGGCACAGTCACAGGCACCGACCGCACCGATCTCACTCTCCTGGTCGTCGAGGACGACCCGGCGGGTGCCCTCGCCGTACCCGAACTGCTCGACGCGGCGGACGCCTCCGGCACCCGGGTCCGCATCCGTACCGCCCGGAACCTCACCGAGGCCGAGCGGCTCCTCACCGACGACGTCCACTGCGTCCTCGTCGACCTCTCCCTGCCCGGCCCCCGGGCGGCCGCCGGTGACGACCCGCTCGCCCCGCTGCGGCACATCCTGCGCCTCGCCCCCCGCCACGCCGTCCTCGCGCTCGCGGCCTCCGCCGACGCCGAGCTGGCGGCCGAGGCGGTACGCGTCGGGGCCCAGGACCACCTCTTCCGCGAGGAGCTCGACGGGCGGCTGCTCAGCCGGGCCATCCGGTACGCCGTCGAACGCAAGCGGGCCGACGCCGTCCAGGTGAAGCTCGCCGAGTCCCGGCTGCGCGCCCAGGAGAACGCCCGTCTGGAGCGCGGCCTCCTGCCCACGCCGCTCCTGGAGGGCTCCGACCTGCGGTTCGCCGCCCACTACCGGCCCGGCCGGTCCCGCGCGCTGCTCGGCGGCGACTTCTACGACGTCGTGCGCACGCCCGACGGCACCGTCCACGCCATGATCGGCGACGTCTGCGGGCACGGCCCCGACGAGGCCGCGCTCGGCGTCGAGCTGCGGATCGCCTGGCGGGCGCTGACCTTCGCGGGCCTCTGCGGGGACGAGCTGCTCTCGACGATGCAGCAGGTCCTGGAGCACGAGCGGGAGAGCGACGAGATCTTCGCGACGCTCTGCACCGTCGACATCGCGCCGGACGGGCGCCGTGCCGGCCTCTGCCTGGCCGGGCACCCCTCGCCGCTGATCGCCCGGCAGGGACGGGCGGCACGCCTTCTTCCGTACGAGGACGGCGGCCCGGCCCTCGGACTGCTGCCGCGCGCCCGCTGGCCGCGCCGCCAGGTCGAGCTGGGCGGGGCCTGGAGCCTGCTCATGTACACGGACGGGCTCATCGAGGGCCGCTCGGCGGGCCCCGGCTCGCCCCGGCTCGGCCAGGACGGGATGGTCGGGATGATCAACCGCCAGTTGTCCTCGGGCCTGCGGGGCGAGGACCTCCTGGAGGCGGCCGTGACGGAGGTCCGGTCGCTGAACGGCGGCGAGCTCACGGACGACGTCGCCGTCCTGGCCCTGGAAAGGGACAGGACCCGGGGGTAGGTCCCGGGTCCTGTCGTCGCACCGCTCGGACGGCCGCTACCGGCCGCCGTTGTAGGGACCGTACGGTCCGTCGCTGCTGGAGCCGCCGCCCCGGCGGCCGCCCCGGCCTCCGCCGGAGACCTGCGCGAGCGCGGGGCGCACGTCCACCATGAAGACGATGGCGGCGACCAGCCCGGCGATCTGCAGGAACAGCATCGGCAGCAGCAGGTTCAGGGCGAGGTTGATGCCCAGGATGATCAGCCAGAACTTCTTCGTCTGCTTGTCGGCTGCGCGGTACGCGTCCTCGCGCGCCATGGCGGCGAAGACGAGCGCGGCGACGGCGAAGCCGGTGAAGACCAGGAAGATCACCAGGGAGAGAAGGGAGTCGAATCCCGCGCGCAACATGCTGAGCACCGCCTATGGGGATGAAGAGAGAGCGCCTCGCGGTCAAGGTACCCGGTACAACGCACCGGGTACCCGAATTGGTGCCCGGCCCTACTCCTTCTCGGCGGCGACGGCCGCCTTCCTGGCGGGGGCCTTGCGGGCGGTGGTCTTCCGCGCGGGAGCCTTCCTGGCCTCGGGGTCGGCGCTTCCGGCCTCGGCCGCCGGGGCCTCGTCCGACGCGGTCTCCGGCTCCGGCTCGACGACGACGGCGATCTCGGTGATCTCCTCGGCGACCTCGCCGCGCCAGGCCTTGACGGCCTCCTCGCCGTGGGCGGCGACCTCCTCGTACTTCTCGCGCGCCTTGACCGCGTACTCGGCGGCGACGCCGACCCCGCGCAGGGCCAGGTCCTGGGCGGTCTCGCCGAGCTTCTTGAGGTCGGTGTCGAGGCCGCCGACGACCTCGGCGAACTTCGACTGCACGGTGGCCTGGGCCTCCTTGGCCTGCGCGGTCACCTTCTCCTGCACGGCCTTCGGGTCGGTCTTCCGTACGGCGTCGATGCGCGCGGGCGCCTCGGCGGCGAGCTGCTCGATCAGGCCGGGAACCTTCTTGGCCTGCTGGACGGCGAGGTCGGCGGTGCCGGCGGCGAAGTAGAGAGGGGTACGCAGTTCGTCGATGATGGCCATGCTGGTGTTCCTCCCGGATGTGACGTACTGACTCGGAGACGTACTAGCTCGAAGGCGGTGTGGCATCCGCGTCGGCGGCTGCCGCGGCGGCGTCGGCGGCGTTCTCCTTGCGGAAGGAGTCGTAGATCTGGAGCAGCACCTGCTTCTGCCGCTCGTTGATCGAGGGATCGGCCAGGATGACGGCGCGCGTCTCCAGCTCCTCCCGCTCCGTCTCGTCGAGGATCCCGGCCCGTACGTAGAGCGTCTCGGCGGAGATCCGCAGCGCCTTCGCGACCTGCTGGAGGACCTCGGCGCTGGGCTTGCGCAGCCCGCGCTCGATCTGGCTGAGGTACGGGTTCGACACCCCGGCGGCGTCGGCGAGCTGCCGCAGGGAGAGCTGCGCGGTCCGCCGCTGCTCGCGGAGGTACTCGCCGAGATTGCCGACGTTGAGCGATGCCATGCCCCGACCATGCCAGCCGCTGCTAACTTTTGCAAGCACCCGCTTGCAAAAGTCGCCCCCGGAGCGGCGCCGGCCGTGCCATGCTGGGGGGCGTGGATCTGGAGGACCTGAAACGACTGCGCCGCGCGCGGGACACGATGGACCGCGACTACGCCTCGCCCCTGGACGTCCCGGCCCTGGCCCGGGTCGCCCTGATGTCGACGGGGCACTTCGCCCGCAGCTTCCGCACCGCCTTCGGCGAGACGCCGTACAGCTATCTGATGACCCGCCGCGTCGAGCGCGCGAAGGCGCTGCTGCGGCGGGGGGACCTGAGCGTGACCGAGGTCTGCTTCGAGGTGGGCTGTACGTCGCTCGGGTCGTTCAGCTCGCGCTTCACCGAACTGGTCGGCGAGACGCCGAGCGCCTACCGGGCCCGCGGCCACGAGGAGGGCGCCGCGATGCCGGCGTGCGTCGCCAAGGTGCTCACCCGGCCGGTGAGGAACGGCGGCCCCGCCGAACCGGTCAGGATCGGAGAAGCGGGAACGAGCGCCTCGCCGTAGCGTCGACGGCATGGACGACATCAAGCTCTCGCAGTGCTTCATCACCGTCGACGACGCCGACGCGGCGCTCGGCTTCTACCGCGACGCCCTCGGCCTGGAGGTCCGCAACGACGTCGGCTACGAGGGGATGCGCTGGGTGACCCTCGGCTCGCCCGCGCAGCCCGAGGTCGCCGTCGTGCTGGAGACCCCGCTCCCCGACCCCGGCGCCTCGGAGACCGACCGCCAGGCGGTCAAGGACCTCCTCGCCAAGGGCCTCCTCCGCGGCGTGATCTTCTCCACCGGGGACGTCGACGCCACCTTCGAACGGGTCCGGGCGGCCGGCGGCGAGGTGCTCCAGGAGCCGGTGGACCAGCACTACGGCGTCCGCGACTGCGCCTTCCGCGACCCCGCCGGCAACATGATCCGCTTCGCCCAGCCGAAGGCCTGACCCCCGCCTTCCACCCCTCCGGTCCGGGCGTGCCCCCTCCCCGTCCACGGGCAGGGGGCACCGCCGTGCCAGCATGTGTCCGAGGCTCAACAGGGAGGGACACCATGACAGTTGACGAACGGGACGACACGGCGGCGCCCCGGCGGCGCGCGGACGTCCTCGACGAGGGGGCGGCTCCGGGGCCGGCCCGCTTCACCCGCCCCGCCACCGGGGACGAGCGGCGGATGCTCGCCGAGTTCCTGGCGGACCAGCGGACGACCCTGGTCCTGAAGTGCGCGGGCCTGGAAGGGGAACTGGCCGTGCGCTCCGCCGCACCGTCCACGCTGTCCCTGCTCGGCCTGGTCCGGCACCTCGCCGACATGGAGCGCCACTGGTTCCGCCGGGTGCTCGCCGGGCAGGAGGACGCGGGCCCCCTCTTCTCCTCCCCGGACTCCCCGGACGGGGACTTCGACGAGGCCGTGGCCGACCCGGCGGCCGTCACGGCGGCCTGGGAGGCCTGGCGGGCGGCGGTGGACTTCTCCGACCGCTTCGCCGCCGAGGCGCCGCACCTCGACGTCTCGGGCGACGACGCCTGGCGCGGGACGGTGTCGCTGCGCTGGGTGCTCATCCACATGATCGAGGAGTACGCCCGCCACAACGGCCACGCGGACCTCCTCCGGGAGCGCATCGACGGCACGCGCGGCCTGTAGCCGAGGCACGCGGTCGTCCGCTTCGTGACGATCCGCGACGGATCGATCCTCGCTACGCTGGCAGGCATGACATCCATGGCCCCCACCCGCACCGAGCCCGACCTCTCCTACCTCCTCGACCACACCAGTCACGCCCTGCGGACGCGTATGGCCGCCGCGCTCGGGGAGATCGGGCTCACCGCGCGCATGCACTGCGTCCTGGTGCACGCCCTGGAGGAGGAGCGGACGCAGGCGCAGCTCGCCGAGATCGGGGACATGGACAAGACCACGATGGTGGTGACCGTCGACGCCCTGGAGAAGGCCGGCCTGGCCGAGCGCAGGCCGTCCGCCACCGACCGCCGGGCGCGGATCATCGCGGTGACCGAGGCGGGGGCCGAGGTCGCCCACCGGAGCCAGGAGATCGTCGACGGCGTGCACGAGAGCGCCCTCGCCTCCCTCCCCGACGACGAGCGGGAGGTCCTGCTGCGCGCCCTGAACCGGCTGGCCACCGGCCATCTGGAGGCCCCCGTCGAGAGCCCGACGCCCGCCCGCCGGGCCCGTCAGCGCGGATAGGACCCGAAAGTCGTTCCGTAAAAAATAGTCTGCAACAAAACCTTCTGCTAGCGTCTCTCCTGTCGCCTCCGACGAACAGGAGTGATTTCCATGCCCGCGCCCACCAGCCCCCGCCTCGCCCTCGGCGTCCTCGCCACCGGCATGCTGATGACGGTCCTCGACGGCAGCATCGTCACCGTCGCGATGCCCGCCATCCAGGGCGACCTCGGCTTCACCCCCGCCGGCCTCAGCTGGGTCGTCAACGCCTACCTGATCGCCTTCGGCTCGCTCCTCCTCCTCTCCGGCCGGCTCGGCGACCTCGTCGGCCGCCGGCGGATGTTCCTCGCGGGCACCGGGATCTTCACCGCCGCCTCCCTCCTCGCCGGCGTCGCCGCCTCCCCCGCCGTCCTCATCGCCGCCCGCTTCCTCCAGGGCGTCGGCAGCGCGATGGCCTCCGCCGTCGGGCTCGGCATCCTGATCACCCTCTTCACCGAACCGCGCGAACGCGCCCGCGCCATCGCCGTGTTCAGCTTCACCGGCGCCGCCGGAGCCTCCCTCGGCCAGGTCCTCGGCGGTGTCCTCACCGACGCCCTCGCCTGGAACTGGATCTTCTTCATCAACCTGCCCATCGGCGTGGCCACCCTCCTCGTCGCCCTCCGCGCCCTCCCCGCCGACCGGAGCCCGGACCTGCGGGCCGGAGCCGACGTCACCGGCGCCCTGCTCGTGACCGCCGGCCTCATGTCCGGGATCTACGCCGTCGTCAAGATCGAGGAGTACGGGGCAGGTTCGGCGCACACCCTCGGCTTCGGGGCCCTCGCCATCGCCCTCCTGGCCGGCTTCCTGCTCCGCCAGGCGAAGGCCGCGCACCCCCTCATGCCGCTGCGGATCCTCCGCTCCCGCAGTGTCGCCGGCGCGAACGCCGTCCAGATGCTCATGGTCGCCGCGCTCTTCTCCTTCCAGGTCCTCGTCGCCCTCTACCTGCAGAAGGTCCTCGGGTACTCGGCGGCCGAGACCGGCTTCGCGATGCTGCCCGCCGCGCTCGTCATCGGCGCCGTCTCGCTCGGCGTCTCGGCACCCCTCATCGCCCGCTTCGGCGAGCGGAACGTCCTGCTCACCGGCCTCGTCCTGCTCACCGGCGTCCTCGGCCTGCTGACCCGCGTCCCCGTCCACGCCTCGTACGCCACCGACCTGCTCCCGGTGATGCTGCTCGCCGCCGGCTTCGGCCTCGCGCTCCCCGCGCTCACGGCGCTCGCCATGTCCGGCGCGGAGGAGGCGGACGCGGGCCTGGCCTCCGGGCTCTTCAACACCACCCAGCAGATCGGCATGGCCCTCGGCGTCGCGGTCCTCTCCACCCTGGCCGCCGCCCGCACCGAGACCCTCACGGCGGCCGGAAGGCCCACCCCCGAGGCGCTGACGGGCGGCTACCACCTCGCCTTCGGCGTCGGCGCCGGTCTCCTCCTCGTCGCCCTGGCCGTCGCCCTCACCGTCCTGCGCCCGGCCGCGGCCACGAAGACCCGGCAGATGACAATGGCGGCATGAGAGCCGACCGACTCGTCGCCGCCCTGCTCTTCCTCCAGACCCGGCGGCGGGTCACCGCCGCCGAACTCGCCCTCGAACTGGGCGTGTCCGAGCGCACGGCCCGACGCGATCTCGAAGCGCTCGCGAGCGCCGGGATACCGGTGTACTCCCAGGCCGGGCAGGGCGGCGGCTGGTCGCTCGTCGGCGGTGCCCGCACCGACCTGACCGGCCTGACGGCCCCCGAGATCCGCGAACTGTTCCTCCTGACGGGGCCGGACACGGGGGCCGGCCCCCACACCCGGACCGCCCTCCGCAAGCTCGTACGGGCCCTCCCCGCGCCCCTCCGCGCGGGCGCCGAGGCCGCCGCCCGCGCCGGGATCGCCGACGGCACCGACTGGACGGGAGCGGAGACCGAGGAGGCGGCCCACCTGGCCGCGCTCCAGCGGGCCGTGGTCGAGGAACGCGAGCTGCGCATCGGATACGCCCGCCCGGGGCGCGAGCCCCGCGAGCGGACCGTCCAGCCGCTCGGGATCGCCGCGAAGTCCGGCGTCCGCTACCTCCTCGCGGACACGGCGGACGGACTGCGCACCTTCCGCGTCGGCCGCGTCACCTCGGTCACCGAGACCGGCGCCCCCGCCGGGCGCCCCGAGGGCTTCGACCTCGCCACGGCCTGGCGCGCGCTCGCCGCCCGCATGGAGGACCGGATGGTCGCCGCGACGGTCCGGGGCCGGGCCGCCCCCGGCACCGAGACCGTCCTGGAGGGCCTGCTCGGCGGCCGGATCCGGTACGGGGAGCGCGGCCCGGACGGCTGGACGCCCATCGAGGCCGACGGCCCCTCCCCCGAGGTGATCGCCGCCCAGCTGGCCGGCCTCGGCGCCCGCGTGGAGCTCCTCGACCCGCCCGAGGCGCGTACCGCCCTCGCCCGGATCGGCGCCGAACTCACCGCCCTGTACGGGGGGCCGGGTCCAGGAACTCCGGCAGCTCCCCCTCGTGCACCAGCGAGAGGCGCGACACGGCCCGGGTGAGCACCACGTAGAGCCGGTTGGCACCGCGCGCCTCGGCCGCCATGATCGCGGCGGGTTCGACGACCACGACGTGGTCGAACTCCAGGCCCTTGACCACGGTCGCGGGCAGGACGGTCACGCGTTCACCGGCCCCGCAGTCGCGGACCGCCTCCGCCACGGCACCGACGAGCCCGTCGGCGGTGATGACCCCCACCGAGCCCTCCGCCGCGAGCGCGGTCCGCACGGCCGCGCGGACCCCGTCGGCCAGGTCCTTCGTCGGATGGACCGTCACCTCGCCGTCCCGGCGCACCGACCGCCCGGCGGGGACGTCGGCACCGAGCCGCGGCAGGAGCCGGTTGGCGAGGTCGACGATCGCCGCCGGGACCCGGTAGCCGAGGGTCAGCGGCACGACGGGCGTCCCGGGCTTGCCCAGGTGGGCCAGCTGCTCTTCCCAGTCGCGGGCGGCCCACGGGGTGGTGCCCTGGGCGAGGTCCCCGAGGACGGTGAGCGAACCGAACGCGGTGCGGCGGGCGATGGCCCGGCACTGCATCGGGGAGAGGTCCTGGGCCTCGTCGACGACGACGTGCCCGTAGCTCTCGGGGCGCTCGACGAGGCCGGCGAGCTCGTCGAGGAGGACGAGGTCGGCGGCGGTCCAGCGAGCCGAACGGTACGAGCGCGGCGGCCGCGCCCAGCGGATCGCCGCGAGCTCGGCCGCGGTGAACGGGGAATCCGCGGGACCGACCGGGCCGGCCGGGACGGAGCCGGAGGTCCGGGAGGCGGAGGGCCCGAAGCCGGAGGCCCCGGACGCGGAGGCCCCGGACGCGAACGCCCCCGAGCCGGAAGTCCCGGAATCGGAAGTCCCGGAATCGGAAGCCCCCGAGCCCGCGGCCCCGAAGGCGGCCGGGTTCGTCAGGACGTCCGCGAGGACCTCCTCCGGGGTCGTCCTCGGCCAGCACGCGTCGAGGAACGCCGTCACCGCCCGCGCCCGCTCGATCCGCCGCGCCCAGGCCGCGCCCATCGGCCCCGACCGGCGTTCGGCCCGGAGCTGGAGGGCCCGGACGACCCGGGCGCGGACCCGCTCGCGGCCGGTCGCGTAGGGCGGCGCCTCGTCCCGTACCGCCGAGACGATCGCGGCGAGCTCCGCCGCCGGGAGGCGCCAGTGGTACGAGCCGTCGGGGACGGCCAGGTCCTCCGCCGGGGCGGGGTCGACCCTGCCGTACAGCGCGCGGTGCAGCACCCCCGCCATCCGGGCGTCGTGCTTGATCCGGGCCGCCGCCTCGCCGTCCTCGGCCCGGACCGGGTGACGGGCGATCTCCTCGTCGAGGGTGGCCTGCCGGATCCCGGTCTCGCCGAGCGAGGGCAGCACTTCGGCGATGTACGAGAGGAAGGCCCGGTGGGGGCCGAGGACGAGGAGGCCGGAGCGGCGGATCCGCTGCGGATGCGTGTAGAGCAGGTACGCGGCCCGGTGCAGGCCCACCGCGGTCTTGCCGGTGCCGGGCGCGCCCTGCACGCACAGGGAGGCGGCCGGCTCGGAGCGTACGAGGTCGTCCTGTTCGGGCTGGATGGTGGCGGCGATGTCCCGCATGGGGCCGACCCGGGGGCGTTCGATCTCCCCGGTGACGAGGGCGCTCACCGTCCCCGTCGGGCCGTCCGTGAGGCGCTCGTCCTCCAGGGCGGTCAGGTCCTCGGTCGCTCCCCGGCTGTGGGGGGCCCAGCCGAAGCGGCGGCGCCGGAGGACGCCCTGCGGGTCGTGCGCGCCGGCCTGGTAGTAGGCGCGGGAGACGGGCGCGCGCCAGTCGACGACGAGCGGCGGGGCGGCCGGGTGCTCGGCGACGCGGCGGCGGCCGATGTGGTGGATCTGGCCGTCCTCGCGGTCGAGGCGTCCGAAGAACAGCGGCCCGGGCGGCTGTTCGCCCATCTCCTTGGCGCGGCTGCGCAGGTGGTAGCCGAGTGCTTCGGCGTCGGCGCCGGAGGCGGCGACGTCCTCGCCGGTGACGACCTGCTCGGCCACGTCCTCGGTCATACGGGCCAGGGCGGCGCGGCAGGCGTCGTGGTGGGAGCGTTCGCGGGCGAGCTCAAGGTCCAGTGACGTCATTCCGACAAGCCTAGCGGAAACGTTACTGGGTTACATTTTTTACTTGAGTTGCGACGAGGTCCGGGATCCTCAGTACGGCAGCCCCTCGCGCAGCGACCGGAACGCCTCCGCCGCCGCCACCACCGCGTCCGCCGCCACCTCCGCGACCGGATCGCCGGCCGCGAGCCGCGCCACGTTGTCGTCCGCGAGGATCCGGAGCACGGACACGATCTGCCCGGCCGCCAGCCGCGCCCGCAGCGGATCACCGCCGAGCGCCTCCGCGAGAGCGGCCTCGGAGTCCCGCTGGAACCCGTGGACACGGGCGAGCAGGGCCGGCGTCCCGTACAGCAGCCGGTGGAAGGCGAGGACCGCCGGCGCGTCGCAGAGCCCGGTGACCGGATCGCGCCGTTCGAGCCCGTCGAGGAGGTGCGCGTACAGCGCGTCCAGCGGCGGCGTGCCGGAGGCCCGCCCGGCCTCCACCACGCGCGCGGACTCGCCCTGGTGGTCGGCGAAGCGATGGAGGACCAGGTCCTCCTTGGCGGCGAAGTACCGGAAGAGCGTCGGCTTCGAGACCTCGGCGGCGGCGGCCACCTCCGCGACGGACACCCCGTCGAAGCCCTTCTCCAGGAAGAGCGCGATGGCGGCGTCCGACAGGGCCTGCCGGGTGCGCGCCTTCTTCAGCTCGCGCAGTCCGGTCGGGTGCTCGCTCTCCACGGAACAACTCCTTCGAAAGACGTCCATCCTAGTGACGGAAGGACTCAGAAGATGTCCGGCGAGAACGGCCGCAGCGGGGTGCGGAACAGCAGGTCGGCACGGGCCGCCGCGCCGGGCGTCAGCTCCTCGACCCGGCCCAGCCGGGAGAGCCGCACCGCCGACTCGTCACCGAACGCGAGCGTCCCCGCCTCGGCGACGTCGAAGGCGAGATCCGGCGACGCGGAGGTACGGACACAGGACGCGCCCGCCGGGGAGGCGTCGAGCCGGAAACGCCCGCCGGCCAGGCCGTCGGCGTCCCGCACCTCCAGGACGAGACTCCCCTCCACCGGATACGTCCGGCTCTCCAGTACCCGGACCACGTCCAGGACCCGGACCCACAGCATGTCCACGTACGTCAGCATCCTGGCCGCGCGCGGGTCGGGCAGGAGCAGCGGCAGCAGGTCGTCGGGCGCCCGGTAGCCGGAGCGGACCGTGGCGATCCAGTCGATGGAGCAGAGGTAGTGCCAGAGGGCGCGCTCGGCGGCCGGGGTGACGGCGATGAGGTCCCGTACGGTCGCCGTGTTCACCGGCTGCTTCGCGTCGTCCCACTTGTCGTCGGCGGTGTACGCGACATAGCCCTCGACCTCGCCGGACGCCGACCGGTACACCGCGTAGAACGGCTCCCGCCACGGATCGCTCTGGTGGCCGAGCCCGGTGCCCTGCTCCCAGTTGCGCGTGTCGCGGTGGGTGACCCCCGCGCGAAGGCCGGCGAGCCGCCGGTGCACCTCGGGGCCCGTCTTGCGGATCTCGTCGCCGTCCGTCAGATCGATCCGGCCACCGTCCTCCGGGCGGCCCGAGCGCCGCGGGTCGAGACCGGCCCGGCGCACGTCCACGCTCCACTCGGCGGCCCAGCTGGCCGCGCCGAAGCCGAACCGTCCGTAGATCGGGTACTCGGCGGCGATCAGCGTCGCGATCGCGTCGCCCCGCTCCTTCGCGGCCGCGAGGTCGGCCGACATCATCCGGCTGAGCAGCCCGCGCCTGCGGTGCGTCGGCGAGACCGTGACCTGGGTGATCGCGTCGGCGGCGAGACTGCCGCCGCCGACCGTGCTGACCTCCTGCCGGAACGACCGGAAGGTGGCGACGATCCGGTCCCGGTCGAAGGCGCCGAGCGTCCGCGCGAGGTCCGCGTGGGCGAGCCGGTCGGCGACCTCCGCGTCGGAGACGACCGGCGTCCTGAGGAACCCGGTGCGCAGCGCCCGCTGCCAGTCGTGGAACTCGGACTCCGTCACCGCGCGTACGTCGACACTCATCCCCCGACCCTACGCACGCCCCGGCCACCGCCGCACGCGACTTTCCCCCGCCCCCGGGAGGCTCAGGCCAGCAGGTCGTCGACCTGCGCCTCACCCTCCCGGTAGCGGCGGGCGATCTCCGCGCTGCAGTCGTCGGCGGTCCGCTGGAGATGCTGCCGGCGCCGCGAGATCTGCTGCTCGTACCCCGCGAGCCGCCCCATCGCCGCGTGCAGCTCGTCGTCCGTGCGGGCCGTCAGGTCCGACAGCTCGACCTCCGACAGCATCTCGGCCGCGAGCCGCCGGTACTCCTCGCCGCGCGGCGTCGACAGCGTCACGTGCCGGGCGGAGCTGCGGTGCCGCGAGGGCACGTCGGCGAGGATCTCGGAGAGCCGGTCGAGGACCGGGGCCTCCGGATCGGTCCGCCGCGCCAGCTCGGCCCGCAGGATGTCGATCCGGCCCTGGAGCATCCGGCGCACATAGCTCAGATCGGCCTCGTCGCTCTGCGCGTCCCGGCGCAGGGCGCGCAGCTCGGGCAGCCGCAGCGTGCCGAGGTCGGGCTGCGTCCGGTCCGCCGGCTCGGCGGTCCGCTGCACGGGTGGGCGCGTCACGGGTCCTCCGCCCGGTCCTCCGCCCCTGGTTCCGGAGCGGATCAGCGGTACGGGACCGGACGGCGTCGGTCCGGTGCCAGGTGCACTCATGAGAATCGTCCCCTCGACCGGTGCGGAACCGCACCGCCTGACACGCATGGTGCCACTCCTGCACGCGCGCGTGCAGGCGCTCTGCACCCGTTCGGCCCCTCGTCCTTCGGCCCGCGGCCCGCTCGGTAGGTTGGTGCGCATGCGAGCAGTGGTGCAGAGGGTCGACGGCGCGAGCGTCGTCGTCGCAGGGGAGACCGTCGGTGAGATCACCGGCGAAGGGCTGTGTGTGCTGGTCGGGGTGACCCACGACGACACCCCGGAGAAGGCCGCCCAATTGGCCAGAAAGCTCTGGTCCGTCCGAGTGCTGGACGGCGAGAAGTCGTGCTCCGACGTGAACGCGCCGCTGCTCGTCATCTCCCAGTTCACCCTCTACGGAGACGCCCGCAAGGGCCGCCGCCCCACCTGGAACGCCGCCGCCCCCGGCCCGGTCGCCGAACCCCTCGTCGACGAGGTCGTCGCCCAGCTCCGCCACCTGGGCGCCCACGTGGAGACGGGCCGTTTCGGAGCGGACATGCGCGTCTCGCTCACGAACCACGGCCCGTTCACGGTGCTTCTGGACGTGTAGTCCTACGGCTCGACGACGGTCTCCTGCGCGGCCGCCGTCGTGCCGGCGATCAGCGGGGCGTCCACGGGGACGTTCCGCTTCACCAGCGCCAGGGCGATCGGCCCGAGCTCGTGGTGCCGGACGGCGGTCGTCACGAAGCCGAGCTGGCGGCCCTCCTCGCCGTCGGCCGCGAGCCGGAGCGGGGTGCCGTGACCGGGCAGCAGCACCTCGCTGCCGTCCAGGTGCAGGAAGACCAGACGGCGCGGCGGCTTCCCCAGGTTCTGCACCCGGGCGACGGTCTCCTGGCCCCGGTAGCAGCCCTTCTGGAGATGGACGGCGCTCCCGATCAGGCCGACCTCGTGCGGGATCGTCCGGTGGTCGGTCTCGAAACCGAGCCGCGGCCGGTGCGCCTCGACCCGCAGCGCCTCGTACGCGAGGATCCCGGCGGCCGGCCCGTGCGAGGCCGCGAAGGACTCCAGATCGGCGCGGGGCAGGAACAGATCGCGCCCGTGCGGGGTCTCCCGTACGACGACGCCCTCGGGCACCTCCGCGATGGACCCGGCCGGCAGGTGCACCACCGCGAGGTCCTCGGTGCGGTCCGCGACCTCCACCCGGTAGAAGAACTTCATCGACTCCAGGTACGCGACGAGCTCCTCGCGCGTCCCCGGCTCGACGTGCGCCCACACCGTCTCGCCGTCGTCGACGAGGTACAGGGCGTGCTCGATGTGCCCGTTCGCGGAGAGGATGAGCGCCTCGGTGGCCTGCCCCGGCGGCAGCTCGGTCATGTACTGGGTGACGAGCAGGTGCAGCCAGCTCAGCCGGTCGTCACCGGAGACGGCGACGACGCCCCGGTGCGAGAGGTCGACGAAGCCGTTGCCTTCGGAGAGGGCGCGCTGCTCGCGGAACAGGTCGCCGTAGTGCGCGGCGACACCTTCGTCGCGGCCTTCGGCGGGGACGGCGCCGGGCAGGGACAACAGAGGGCTCTTCATACAGAAGAGCCTACGACCCGGCGGCCGCGTCCTTGTTCGAGCAGTCCCGGCAGCGGCCGAAGATCGCGAAGTGCTTCATGTCCGTCTCGAACCCGAAGGTCTCACGGAGCTTCCCGGTGAACTCGGCGGCCACCTCGACGTCCGCCTCGATCACCTCGGAGCAGTCCCGGCAGACCAGGTGCAGATGGTGGTGCCGGTCGGCGAGGTGATAGGTCGGGGCCCCGTGCCCCAGATGCGCGTGGCTGACCAGCCCGAGCTCCTCCAGGAGCTCCAGGGTCCGGTACACCGTGGAGATGTTCACCCCGGAGGCCGTCCTGCGGACCTCCACGAGGATGTCGTCCGGAGTCGCGTGCTCCAGCTTGTCCACGGCTTCCAGCACGAGCTGGCGCTGCGGCGTCAGCCGATAGCCGCGCTGCCGCAGGTCACTCTTCCAGTCGGTGCTCACCACGCCCTCCAGTGTAGGAGGGCGCGGCGTGCCACCCCCAGTCGTCTAGCGGAAGAAGGCGATGCCGTCGTCCGGCATGTCGGGCAGGTTGCGGGCCATCTCCGCGACCTCCTCCGGCGTCACGACCTTCTTCAGGTGCGCCGACATGTAGGGGCGGAGCGGGACCTCCGGGGTCGCCTTCTCGCCGACCCACATGAGGTCGCTCTTCACGTAGCCGTAGAGCCGCTTGCCACCGCTGTACTCGCCCGAGGCCGCGGTCCGGGCGACGGCGTCCGTCGCGAGGTCGATCTGCGGCTTCTGGTCGGCGAGCTCGCCGTACCAGATCTCGACGATGCCCTGGTCACGGACCATGACGATCTCGACCTTGCGGTCCTTGTCGATCCGCCAGTAGCCGCTCTCGCTCTCCAGCGGACGGACCTTGTTGCCCTCGTTGTCCAGGACCCAGGAGTGCGAGTGGTACTCGAGGAAGTCACGGCCGTCGTGGCTGAACGTCACGGACTGGCCGAAGTTGCACTTCTCGGCGCCGGGGAAGTCGGAGACGCCCGCGCCCTCCCACGTACCGAGCAGGAACGCGAGGGGGACGAGGTCCGGGTTGAGGTCGGACGGGATCTCGATCATGAGCAGCTCTGGCGTTCTCTAGAAGTGGTTACCGCTGGCCCTGGTACAGCTTCTTCACGGTCAGACCGGCGAAGGCGATCACGCCGACGGCGACCAGGACCAGGAGAGTTTCGAAGAAAACGATCACGGGGTGCTCCTCGACTGAGCGGTGAAGGCGGAACGGGCCGGACCCCAGCTTAGTGGGCGGGGGTCCGGCCCACTCGGTGAGGTGGGTCTCGCGGATGATCAGCCGAGCAGCTGCGACTGCAGCGCGACCGTCTGCTGGAACGGCACCGTGAGCGTCCCGCCCTTCCGGGTCTGGGTGACCACACCGAAGGTGTCCCCCGCCTGGATGTAGGCCCAGCGGGTCTGCTCGGGGCCGTACGGCTTCTCCTCCTGGTAGGCGTAGACCGAGAGGTCCGGCACGGCGACGTCCTGGACGGACATGTCGATCTTCACCGCCTCGACCCCGAGCGGCAGCCGGCTGCTCTTGGAGACCTCGCGCGTGACCTCGTCCTTGAAGTCCTCCGCGAACGCCACCGACGAGAACCGCAGCAGGTGGATCCGGGTGGTCGTGCCGTCCGGCGTGGTCCAGCCGCGGGCGGCGACGTGCCGGAGCGCCGAGTCGGCCAGGTACTCCTTCACCGTGCCCCGGTCGCTCTCCTTCAGCAGCGCCAGGTAGGAGTCGGTCCCGGCCCAGCCGCCCTTCAGCTTCGGGTCGACGGTGGCGCCCGCCGGGGCGGGCAGCAGGAGCTTCCGCAGGTCGGCGTGGTGGATCTCGCCGTCGTTGCCGTCGCTGTACGGCCGGAGGGCCCCCTCCGGCAGCGCCGGAAGCGCGAGCCTCGGGTACTCCCAGCGCCCGTCGGACTCGGTCGCCAGCCCCGGCACGTCGGTGCGCTCCATGGCGGTGATCCCCATGGCCGTACCGGCCCCGATCCCGCCGCAGACGAGCACGGCGGCGGTCCAGCGGACGATGCCCCACAGCAGCGGCTTCCGGGACTTCCTCGGCCCGGCGGACTGCGCCGTCTCCGCCGTCTCCGCCGGGACCGACGTCCCGGTCTCGACGGGCTCGGTCAGGATCTGCTCGGTCATACGTACTCCCCCGGGGATGCGATGTGGTCCAGCTGCTGCGTCAGCAGCTTCGCCACGGCCGCCTTGTCGAAGGGCTTGGCGCCCGCCGCCTTCATCGTGACGAGGACCTCGGAGTCGTACGCGAGGCAGATCATCTCCTCCAGCGCCGCGGCCCGCTCCTTCTTGTCCAGCGAGTCGTCCTCGGGGGCCAGGTAGCAGACGGCGTTCCGGTGGTCCTTCACCTTGGGTCCCTTCCGGGCCTCCAGGGCGTCCATGACCTCCCTGTGGATCCGGAAGCTGTTCTTGATCGCCTTCTTGTCCTTCATGCTCGCGACCTCGAAGGTGACGACGACGCCGCTGTTCAGATCGGCGAAGGAGCGGACCCCGATGCCCTGGATGCCGAGCTTGTCGACCTCCTTCTCGAAGGCGCGCCGCTTCTTCCCGGAGAGCCCCTCGCCCGTCTGCTTCATCAGCGCGGTCGCCTCGGCGGCGCCGAGCTCGCCGTCGTTCCCGTACAGCTCCTCGTCGGGGCCGAACTCGTACCCCTCCGGCAGCGGCAGCAGCAGCTTGCTCAGCGGCGTGCCGGCCTTGCCGCGCGCCAGGGCGGTGGCCGGGTCCTTGCCCTCCTCGGCCTTCTCCTCGGCTCCCCACAGCTGCGTCGGCGCGGTGCGGTCGGCGGAGGAGACGGTGACGGCGGTGTAGGTGACGCCGCCGCCGACCAGGCCGAGGACGACCACGGACGGCAGGACGACGCCGAGCAGGACCCGCCGGACACCCCGCTTCTGCACCGCCGGCTCCTCGGCCACCACGGGCTCGGTCACGTCGTTCCGGTCCTCACTCACAGGCGCCCCAGCTGTCGCTCGGCCAGCGAACGGATGTCCTTCTCGGAGATCTTCTCGGTGTCCCCGACGAAGATCTCCACCGCGATGTCACCGCGGTGGAAATAGGCCCTGGCCTCGTAGTAGTCCAGGTAGCCGGCCTTCCGCTCCACCGGGAAGAGGTAGTAGCGGCCGTCGGACGAGCCCTTGAGCTCCTTGCCCTCGCTGCGGGCGAAGTCCTCCTCCGGCATGTAGGCCTGCTGGTCCTCGACGTACTCCTGCGCGCCGAGGGTGTCGTTCGCGCGGTACTGGATCAGCCGGATCTCCGTCGACCTGTACTCGCCGACCGTCCAGGCCGCGGCCGCGACCCGGCGGACACCGAGGCCCAGCTGGTAGTCGAGGGCGTTGCCCGGCTTCTTGAACTGCGAGGCGAACTCGTACACCGGCATCCAGCCGTCGCTGGGGCCGAACTCGCTCTTCTTCGCCCCCGCGGGCTTCGGCAGCAGCAGCTTCCGCAGATCGCCCTGCGCCTTCGCCTGGCGGTCGTCCTTCGCCGGCAGCGGCTCCGGCGTCTGCCCCTTCGGGAGCGCCTTCGCCGGGTACGCGAGGCCCTGCTGGTTCAGCGGCGGGAGAGCGGTCGGCTCGCGGTCGGCCTGGATGCCGTAGCCGACGGCGGTGCCGCCGACGAGGCCGATGACGGCGGCGACGGCGATCAGCCCGACGGTACGGAGGGCACGGCGGCGCGGCGGCCGGACCGGAGGCGCGGTTTCCGCGACCGTCTCCGGCTCGGACGGTGATGCTGTATCCGTATTTTGGATACTTTCTTCGATACTCAAGAGTCCCCCCACGAGACCTGAATCGCGGATTCCCTCACCCGCGCACACAGCTGACACGCAAGGGGCGCATGAGGTTGCATGGCCGCGCATTACAGTTCGGCATATGGCGAAGAAGCTCGTGATCAAGGTGACCGCAGGGGCCGACGCCCCCGAACGCTGCTCCCAGGCCTTCACGGTGGCCGCCGTCGCCGTCGCCAGCGGCGTCGAGGTCTCGCTCTGGCTGACCGGCGAGTCCTCCTGGTTCGCCCTCCCCGGCCGAGCGGCGGAGTTCGAACTCCCTCACGCCGCGCCGCTGCCGGACCTGATCGACTCGATCCTGGCGGCCGGCCGCATCACGCTCTGCACGCAGTGCGCGGCCCGCCGCGAGATCACGGAGAAGGACGTCCTGGACGGCATCCGCATCGCCGGCGCCCAGCTCTTCGTCCAGGAAGCGATGACCGACGAGACCCAGGCCCTCGTCTACTGACCTTCTCGACGCGCCACTCGCACTGCTCGGCCCCAGGGGGCCTCCCAGGCTTCGCCCCGCTGCGCCGGACTCCGTCCGACGACTCCGGGGCACCCCCGCACCCTCAGCGCTCCCGGCGCTTCTTGCCGTCGAGCTCGTCCCACCACTCGTCCGACTGCGGATCACCCGAGGGATCGTCCCACCAGCGGCCCCATCCCCCACGCGCCACTCGCACTGCTCGGCCCCAGGGGGCCTCCCAGGCTTCGCCCCGCTGCGCCGGACTCCGTCCGACGACTCCGGGGCACCCCCGCACCCTCAGCGCTCCCGGCGCTTCTTGCCGTCGAGCTCGTCCCACCACTCGTCCGACTGCGGATCACCCGAGGGATCGTCCCACCAGCGATCCTCCGGGCCCCTGCGGTTCGCGACCATCGCGGCGACCGGGGGGATGACCATGGCGACGACGCACATGCCGATGGCGACCGGCATCGAGAAGAGCCGCACGACGGCCCAGGCGCCCACGAACAGGACCAGGCAGGCGCCCATCATCCAGAAATAGACGTGGCGACGTCGCGCGTACACACCTTCAGCGTACGACCGCACCCCGGATGCGGACAGAGCTGGATAAGGCGTCCAACCGTCCCTTCACACCGCCGCCCGAAGGGTCGTCGGCGGGTCGCCCCGAACGGTCCTGAGCGACCTGGACCGCTGTCACCGTCCGTCGGCCCGACGCATCCCGTACGCCGTCCTCCGGACCATCGGCGATCCTCAGTGCGCGGCCGGAACCGGAATCAAAGCGCCACGCGGCCGCGCGATGGGTCTCCGTACCAGCCGGGCGGCGCAGCTCTACGCGCGACCGCCCGACCTCTTCCGTCTGCCTGCGGGGTACGGACTTCTCTGCCCTGCGCCGCGCGCCCAGTCCCTGGCCGCGCCTCCCGATCACGACGGCCGAAGCCTCGTGCCGGGACGTCTTCACACGCCTGGTGCTTGTACTTCTCTGCCAGTGCTCGGCACCCCAGCGGCTGGTGTACGCGGGATCCACCACGATCACCGCCAGCCCGGCGCGATGTGCCATCACCACCAGTCGGGACGTGAACCGCGCATGCGGCAGACCGGCCACCTGCGCCCGGAACCTCCTGCCCGACCGCCCAGACCACCCGCACTGCTCACGACCGGTGACGAATCCCAGGTCCTCGACGACCAGGGCAGTCGCGCCGCAGCTCCTAGCCGCGCGAATCAGGGTGCTGCAGGCATGCCGTACCAGGGCGTCACGACGGGAGGTCGCCCCCTCGGCATTCATGTCGACCCGGCCTGGCCGGCCCACGGGATTTCCATGAGGGTCCAGGCGCCAGAACGCCAGGTGGTCCACGTTCTGATCGATACCCAGCACTCCGCCGGCCAGGGCCGCGACCAGCCTCGCGTCATCGTCCCCGCCCACCGGTAAAGGGGCGATCACCCGGGTGAAGGAGGCAGTCAGATGGCACCGACCGGCATCGAAGCGAATCGTGTAGCCCACCGCCCGATGCGCCTCGACCTGCAAGCGCCACTCGGCGTCCCGATACGCGAATCGGCAGCGCGCGTCCAAGGTGTAGCGACCGAAGCGGTCGCACTGCTCCCGATGGCGCTCCGCGATCACCGCGGGGAGTTTGACCACGACGACGCCGTCGGGTCCGACCCGCAGGGTCTGGTTCCCGTACGTCTTCCCGGCCTCTCCGTCCGCCTCGATCCGGTTCCGCGCTTCCCACCAGCGGTCCTGCCAGTCCTGCAGAGACCGCCCTGAACGGTCCAGGTGCAGCCGCTGACGCAGGAGGTCCTTGCCTCCGCGGACCACGTGCACCCAGCCGGCCGCCGCATCCGCGGCAACCCGGGCGGTACGGGCGCGAAGCCCGTGGAGTCGCTGCTGCTTGGCCGCCCGCACCCGCCGCGTCGCATATCCCTTGACCCGCGATTCCGCGTCCCGACCGCCTGTCGGAATGGCCAGACGCCGCTCGATCGACTCGATCTCGGTCGTGAGGGACGCGAGATGCGCCGCCTGCGCCCGCCGGGCGAGCTGCCACTGCTCGTTCGAACCACGTGTGATCGTGCCCGCCCACCGCGAGGAGGTGAGAGCACTCAACTCGCGTTTGCGCCGGGCGAAATCGGCTGCCGTGTGACGGGTTCCCAGCGCCACCCGCTCGGCAAGATCGCGCGCCGCCAGCCCTGACAGATACTCGGCCAGTTCTCGGAGGACCACGGCGTCGCGGCCGGACAGGCGCAGCCTGGTGCGCACGGACAGCGCTCCGGTCGGCGCGACCAGGCGCGGCGGTGCCAGTACCCGCAGCCCGGATGCCGAACGCTCGGCCATGCCCCACCTCCGATCACGTGCTCGTCGAATATCTCAACGAGCCGGATGCACGAAGGTCACACATTCGGCCGATTCGTCATCACGCGCACATGGCACGAAGGGCCGTGCCTCGATTGCCTGGGTGAAAAAGGGCGTCCAACCCCCCAGGAGGCACGGCCCTCCGGCCGTTCGGTGGGCGTCCCCGGCGCCGAGTGGCGCGGGGGACGCGTCAGGCGGTCAGACCGCGATGGCGACCTCGGCCAGGCCGCCCTTCTGGGCCACGACCTGGCGGTCGGCGGTGCCGCCGGGGACCAGGGCGCGGACGGTCCAGGTGCCCTCGGCCGCGTAGAAGCGGAACTGGCCGGTGGCGGAGGTCGGGACCTCGGCCGTGAACTCGCCGGTCGAGTCCAGGAGGCGGACGTAACCGGTGACGGGCTCGCCGTCCTTGGTCACGAAGCCCTGGATGGTGGTCTCACCGGGCTTGATCGTCGAGGCGTCGGGGCCGCCGGGCTGCGCTCCACACATGTCGTTCTGTCCTTACGGTCGAGGGGTCCGGAGGAGGGAGGTCCGGGGTTACTTGTTGGCGCCGAGCTCGATCGGCACGCCGACGAGGGAGCCGTACTCGGTCCAGGAGCCGTCGTAGTTCTTGACGTTCGGGACCTCGAGCAGCTCGTGCAGGACGAACCAGGTCAGCGCGGAGCGCTCGCCGATGCGGCAGTAGGCGATGGTGTCCTTCGCCAGGTCGACCTGCTCGTCCTCGTAGAGGGCCTTGAGCTCGTCGTCCGACTTGAACGTGCCGTCGTCGTTGGCGTTCTTCGACCACGGGATGTTGCGGGCGCTCGGCACGTGGCCGGGGCGCTGCGACTGCTCCTGCGGGAGGTGCGCCGGGGCGAGCAGCTTGCCGGAGAACTCGTCGGGCGAGCGGACGTCGACCAGGTTCTGGGCGCCGATCGCGGCCACGACGTCGTCGCGGAAGGCGCGGATCGAGGCGTCCTGGGCCTTGGCCTTGTACTCGGTGGCCGGGCGGGCCGGGACCTCGGCGACGAGGTCGCGGGAGTCGAGCTCCCACTTCTTGCGGCCGCCGTCGAGGAGCTTGACGTCCTGGTGACCGTAGAGCTTGAAGTACCAGTAGGCGTAGGAGGCGAACCAGTTGTTGTTGCCGCCGTAGAGGACGACCGTGGTGTCGTTCGCGATGCCCTTGGCCGAGAGGAGCTTCTCGAAGCCCTCCTGGTCGATGAAGTCGCGGCGGACCGGGTCCTGCAGGTCCTTCGTCCAGTCGATACGGATGGCGTTGCGGATGTGGTTCTTCTCGTAGGCCGAGGTGTCCTCGTCGACCTCGACGATCGCGACCTGCGGGTTGTCGAGGTTGGCCTCGACCCAGTCCGCGTCGACCAGTACGTCGCTGCGAGCCATGCTGTTCTCCTCCGGGGCAGTGTGCGGGGGTGTGCTGCGGTGGTGCGGGTGTGCGGTGCGGTACGCGTCGTCGCGTGCGTACGGACATCGGACGTGCGTACGGCTGCACTGGGTGGCCCGAAAGAGTTCAACGGGCCTGAGGAATACGGGAGTTGGCGTCCCGCTCAGACTGAGCGACAGAGCATGGCGGCGACGCGGCACAGGTCTACTGCCCGCCGCTTCGTGAGATCCGCCTGTCGCTTCATGCCCTCGATCGTAGGGACGGACAGGCGGCCGTGTCACCGGTGTGTCGTATTTTGAGACGCGATCGTCCGAGATGCGAGACGCGATCACGGTGCGCGTCGGCTCCGGACGCCTCCGCACCCAGGTGTCCGCTTCGCCATCTGCGGATCGGACGGCCGTGTCTCAGCATGTGAAAAACACGGCCTCCGAGGGGCCCGTCAGCCCGCCAGGACGACGTTCTTGCCGGTCACGATGACCGCCAGGCCCTCCGGGCGCGGCTCGACCTTCTCCACCTTCATGCCGGCGATCATGCCGATCGGACGCTCGAAGTCGGTCCGCTCACGGACCAGCTCCTCCACGCCCGGGATGCCGGCGCCCGGCACCTCGTCGGCGCGGACCTTGATGGTGTCGCCGTTCACGACGGTGACCGTGGAGAGCACCGAACGGGTCAGCGTGCGGCCCATGATCTTCACGCCGCCGGTGACCTTGACCTTGCCGTCACCGCCGTAGGCGACGGTGGCCTCGCGGTCGGAGGCGGCGGTGAGGTCCGCGTACGAGATGAGGGCGGTGCCGCTGGCGGATCCGGCCTTCGCGCCCGCCCAGTCGCCGGTCACGGCCACGTCCCGCAGGGCCACGGTCAGCTCGCCGACCCGGATGTCCTTGTCGCCCGCCGTCGCCGTGACGCCGGTCGCCTTCACGTCGACCTCGTCGAACCGCTTGTCCGCGACCTGGGTGAGGAAGGGGAAGCCCTTGATGTCGACCTCGATGGAGTCGCTCTTCGTGGCCGAGAGCTTCACCCGGCTCGACGCCTCCGACTCGGCGTACGACACGGCCAGCCGGTCGATCCCGACGAGGGCCCCGCCCAGCACGACGGCCACGATCAGAAGAATCCGCAGTGCTCGCATGGGCTGAGCGTCCCCCCGTTTTGGTTCCTGTAACAGTTCCGGCCCCCCGACACGAAGATCGACGTGTCGGAGGGCCGGTTGGTTCCCCGGGCGGGAAGGACCGCGGGTCAGGCCAGCGCGCGGCCCAGCAGGTAGACGGCGGGCGCGGCGGCGGTGAGCGGCAGCGCGACGCCGGCGGTCATGTGGACGAAGCGCGACGGGTAGTCGTAGGCGGCCACCCGCAGGCCGACGAGCGCGCAGACGCCGGCGCCGAGGCCGAGGAGCGCGCCGGAGGTGCCGAGGTCGGTGAAGCCGCCGGCGGCGATCCCGGCGCCCGCCGAGGCGAGCAGGGCGGCGACCAGGGAGACCGGTCCGGGCAGCGGCAGCGCCCGGGCGAGGACGGCGGCGGCGACCGCGATCCCGCCGACGACCACCGCGTCCGGGGCGGCGCCGAGGTGCCCGGTGGCGACGACGGTCAGGGCGGCGGAGGCGATGGTGGCCATCAGGCCGTACATCCGCTCGTCGGGGTCGGCGTGGCTGCGCAGCTGGAGGACGAGGCAGAGCAGCACCCAGACGCCGAGCGTGCCCAGGATCGCGGCGGCCGCGTGCTCCCGGCCGGTGGCGAGGAGGGCGGCGTCGGCCACGAGGCCGCCGAGGAAGGCGAGGGCGATGCCCTGCCGGGCGGGCCACATGCCGTTGAGCCGGAACCAGCCGGCGGCGGTGAGGCCCTGGAGCAGGACGAGCGGGAGGAGGAGCCCGTACGAGCCGAGGGAGGCGCCGCCGGCGAGCAGCAGGCCGAGGAGGGCGGTGAGGACGGCGGGCTGCATGCCGGGGTCGATGATCGGCGAGCGGCCCTCGGCACGGGCGCGCTGGGCGTCGGTGACGCGGGTGTTCCCGGAGGTGGTGGGCGAGGAGTAGGCGGGCCCGGCGTCGGCCGCGGGGGCGGGCGGGGCCGCGGGGGCGGCTGCCGGCTCGGCGACGGGTTCGGCCACGGGCTCCGCGTAGTACGCGGCGG
Organism: Streptomyces tanashiensis; assembly: GCF_014648895.1. Taxonomy (GTDB): domain Bacteria; phylum Actinomycetota; class Actinomycetes; order Streptomycetales; family Streptomycetaceae; genus Streptomyces; species Streptomyces tanashiensis. The sequence goes on along the minus strand of NZ_BMRZ01000024.1, from coordinate 21,815 downwards.
GCCCGCCGTGCGACGCGTACTGCTGCTCGTACGGCTGCGGGTAGGCGTCCGCCTGGCTCCCGTGGCCCACGGGAGCCTGGGGCTGGGGCTGCGCGGCCTGGGCTGCCTGCGCGGCCTGGATCTGGTCGTACGAGACGGCCGGCTGGTACTGGGTGTCCCAGGTCTGGCCCTCCCACGTCTGTGTGACGTCGGCGGGATTCTGCTGCCCGTTCGCGTACGGGTCGTACTGCTGCCCGCCGTAGTACTGGTCGTTGCTCATGCTGTGGGGTTCACCCTCCTGCGAACGGGGGGAGCACCTCGACCGTGCCGCCCTCGGCAAGCCGTACCGTCTCATGGCTCCGGGTCCCGACGGGGTCGCCGTCGACCAGGAACGAGCACCGCTTGAGGACCTGGACGAGCTCGCCCGGGTGCTTCGCCCGGACGGCGTCGAGGGCCTCGGCCAGGGTCCCGGCGGTGTACGGCTCCTCGGCGACACCGGCGGCGGCCTTGGCCGCGGCCCAGTAGCGGATGGTTCCCGCTGCCATAGCGGCGCTCCCTTCGTTCGTGTGCGCGCCGCCCCCCATCATGGGCTATGCGCGCGTGAGCCAGTCCCCGAGCCGGGCGAGCAGCTGCTCGTCGGCGGCGTTCTCGGCGTGGCCCATGCCCCGCTCCAGCCAGAGCTCCGCGTCGCCCGCGGCGGCCAGCATGCGCGGGTGGTCGAGGGGGAAGTACGCGTCCCGGTCGCCGTGCACGATCAGCAGCGGGGTCGGCGCGATCAGCGGGACCGCCTCCACGGGGGACAGCGGCACGGGGTCCCAGGCCCTGCTGTCGATCCGGGTGCCGAAGCCGTACCGCCCGACGAGGCGGCCCGCCGGCCGGGTGACCACCCAGTGGACGCGGCGCATCGGGGCCGTACCCCGGTAGTACCAGCGGGCGGGCGCGGACACGGCGGCGACCGCGTCGGCGCGGCCGGCCGTCCCATGCTCCAGCGCCGCCTGGCGCAGGACCACGGAGCCGCCCATGGAGAAGCCGAGCGTCGCCACGCGCGCGTGGCCGAGCTCACGGGCCCAGCGGACGGCGGCGGACAGGTCGAGGACCTCGCGGTCGCCGACGGTGGAGCGGCCGCCGGAGCGGCCGTGCCCGCGGAAGGAGAAGGTGACGACGGCCGCGCCGCGCTCCGCGAGGACGCGGGCGGCGCGCCGGACGGCGGGCCGGTCGGCCGACCCGGTGAAGCCGTGGGCGAGGACGACCGCCGTATCGGTGACACTTGCCCGTGAGGGTTCGTAAACCGCCTCGATCCGGACACCGTCATCGGTACGCAGCATTGCGCGCCGGGTCATAGGGCGGTGGACGGAAGTGAGCGAGGAAACATCCAGGATGTGAAATCGACCCTCTGCCTCGGAACTCATGTGGGCTATTCTGCTTGCCAGAGGATCCGGGCAACGCAGCCCCCGGGTCCTTTTGTGTTTTCCGACCGTTGTTACGGATGGATGAACAAAAGCTCTCAGGGCGCGAGAGCCACACGTGAGCACACATAGACGTCCTCGCAGGGACCGAGGAGGAACCGACGTCATGGACGAGCGAACGACGACGCACGACGGACCTACGACCGACGGACCGACGACCGAGGCAGGAGCGGCGCGATGAGTTCTCTGCTGCTCCTGACGAACGCCCTCCAGCCGTCGACCGAGGTGCTCCCCGCACTCGGCCTGCTGCTGCACAACGTCCGGGTCGCCCCGGCCGAGGGCCCCGCCCTCGTGGACACCCCCGGCGCGGACGTGATCCTCGTCGACGGCCGGCGCGACCTCCCCCAGGTGCGGTCGCTCTGCCAGCTGCTCCGCTCCACCGGGCCCGGCTGTCCGCTGATCCTCGTCGTCACGGAGGGCGGTCTCGCGGCCGTCACCGCCGACTGGGGCATCGACGACGTCCTCCTCGACACGGCGGGCCCCGCCGAGGTCGAGGCGCGGCTGCGGCTCGCGATGGGCCGCCAGCAGATCGTCTCCGACGACTCCCCCATGGAGATCCGCAACGGCGACCTGTCGGTGGACGAGGCCACGTACAGCGCGAAGCTCAAGGGCCGGGTGCTGGACCTGACCTTCAAGGAGTTCGAGCTGCTCAAGTACCTGGCGCAGCATCCGGGCCGGGTCTTCACGCGCGCGCAACTCCTCCAGGAGGTGTGGGGGTACGACTACTTCGGCGGCACCCGTACGGTCGACGTCCACGTACGGCGTCTGCGGGCCAAGCTCGGCCCCGAGCACGAGTCGCTCATCGGCACCGTCCGGAACGTCGGCTACCGCTTCGTCACCCCCGAGAAGGTCGAGCGGGCGGCGGAGGAGGCCCGTGCCAAGGAGGAGGCCCGCGCGAGCGCCCGCGTCAAGGGAGCCACGGAGGACGTCACCCTCGCGGAGGACAGGAACGTGGCGGATGCCACAGTGCGACCTGCCGGTAGGTAGGTCCCCCCGCGTAGACTGCCGCGCGTGGCCAAGGTGACGCGGGATGACGTAGCTCGACTTGCAGGTACTTCTACCGCGGTCGTGAGCTACGTCATCAACAACGGACCCAGGCCGGTCGCCCCGGCCACGCGCGAGCGTGTCCTCGCCGCCATCAAGGAGCTGGGGTACCGGCCCGACCGGGTGGCCCAGGCGATGGCCTCGCGGCGCACCGACCTCATAGGCATGATCGTCCCGGACGCGCGGCAGCCGTTCTTCGCCGAGATGGCGCACGCGGTCGAGCAGGCCGCCGCCGAGCGCGGGAAGATGGTCCTCGTCGGCAACTCCGACTACCGCACCGAGCGCGAGATCCACTACCTGCGCGCCTTCCTCGGCATGCGGGTCTCCGGACTGATCCTGGTCAGCCAGGGCATGAGCGAGCAGGCCGCGAGCGAGATCGAGGCCTGGGACGCCCGCGTGGTGCTGCTGCACGAGCGGCCCGAGGCGATCGACGACGTCGCCGTCGTCACCGACGACATCGGCGGCGCCCAGCTCGCCACCCGGCACCTCCTGGAGCACGGCCACCCGTACGTGGCCTGCATGGGCGGCATCCCGAACACCCCGGCCGTCGGCGACCCGGTCGCCGACCACGAGGAGGGCTGGCGGCGGGCCATGCTGGAGGCGGGCCTCTCGATCGAGGGCCGTCTCTTCCAGGCCCCGTACAACCGCTACGACGCCTACCAGGTCGCGCTGAAGCTGCTGTCCGGCCCCGACAGGCCGCCGGCCATCTTCTGCTCCACCGACGACCAGGCCTTCGGTGTCCTCCGGGCCGCCCGTGAGCTGCGCATCGAGGTGCCGTCGGAGCTGGCGGTGGCGGGCTTCGACGACGTGAAGGAGGCGGCGCTCACCGATCCGCCGCTGACCACGATCTCCTCGGACCGCCCCGCCATGGCCCGGGCGGCCGTGGACCTGGTCCTCGACGACTCGGTCCGCGTCTCGGGCTCGCGCCGCGAGCGGGTGAAGCTCTTCCCGTCGGCTCTGGTCGTCCGCAGCTCCTGCGGCTGCGACGGCGGCTGACCGGCCCGGGCCGAGCGGGCGGGTCCCGGAGGAGTCCGGCCGGCAGAGCGGCCCCACGGAACCCGGCTGACCGAGCGGGTCCCACAGGAGTCCGGCCGACCGAGCGACCCCGCAGGAGTCTTTATATCGGGCATACAGGCTTCTGTCGGGCTTCTCAGCCGCTCCTCAGACGGCTCTCATGTACGGCTCCGAGAGTCATACCCATGACGGACTTCCAGGAGCAGCAGCCGCAGCAGCCGTACTACCCACCGCACCCGCCGAGGCCGCCGTACGAGCCGACGCAGCCGATCACCACCGAGGCGGGCACGACCATCTGGCCCTCGGGTGGTCACGTGCCGCCGCCGGTGGACCCGCCCCTCGTCGCCACCGTCCCCGCTCCCGTCCCCTCGCCGCGCCGCCGCGCCAGGCGCGGGGTCGGGCTCATGGCGGCCGTGGCCATCGCGGCCGCGGCGGTCGGCGGCGGCACGGCGACGCTGGTGCAGCAGCTCTCTTCCGACCCGGCCACCACCGCCTCCTCCTCGACCGTGAGCGGCACCAACGTCTCGGCGAGCAGCCGGGGCACCGTCGCCGGGGTCGCGGAGGCGGTCTCCCCCTCCATCGTGGAGATCTCCGCGACCTCGAACGCCGGCAAGTCCACCGGCTCGGGCGTGATCATCACCTCCGACGGCGAGATCGTCACCAACAACCACGTGATCTCCGGCGCGTCCTCCGTCACCGTGCAGCTGAGCGACGGCAAGACGTACCAGGCCGAGGTCGTCGGCACGGACCCCGACAAGGACCTCGCGCTGATCAAGCTCCAGGGCGCCTCCGGGCTCAAGGCCGCCACGCTCGGCGACTCCTCGAAGGTGCGGGTCGGCGACGAGGTCGTCGCGATCGGCTCCCCCGAGGGTCTGACCGGCACCGTCACGAGCGGCATCGTCTCCGCGCTCGACCGGGACGTGACCGTCGCCAAGGACGACGACGGCCAGGAGCAGCAGCAGGGTCAGCAGCAGTGGGACCCGCGGCAGGGCTGGCCGTTCGAGTTCGGCGGACAGCAGTTCAACGGCGACACCGGCTCCTCGAAGACCACGTACAAGGCGATCCAGACCGATGCCTCGCTCAATCCCGGGAATTCCGGCGGCGCGTTGATCAATATGAACGGCGAGATCATCGGAATCAATTCGGCCATGTATTCGCCCAGTTCTTCGAGCGGCTCCACCGCGGGAAGCGTCGGCCTCGGATTCGCGATCCCGGTCGACACGGTGAAGGCCGACCTGGACGGCCTCCGCTCGGGCGGCGGCAGCTGAACGCCGCACGGGCGGCATGCGACGCTGAGCCCATGACGGGACAGCCCATGACCGGACAGCAGAACGAAGCCGAGCGCATCCTCATCGTCGACGACGAGCCCGCCGTGCGGGAGGCCCTGCGCCGCAGCCTCGCCTTCGAGGGGTACGCGACGCGGGACGCCGTCGACGGCCTCGACGCGCTCGCCGCGATGGAGTCGTACGCGCCCGACCTCGTCGTCCTCGACGTGCAGATGCCCCGCATGGACGGGCTGACGGCGGCCCGCCGGATCCGGGCCGCCGGCTCGACCGTGCCGATCCTCATGCTCACCGCCCGCGACACGGTCGGCGACCGGGTCACCGGCCTCGACGCCGGCGCGGACGACTACCTGGTGAAGCCCTTCGAGCTGGACGAGCTGTTCGCCCGCATCCGGGCCCTGCTCCGCCGCAGCTCCTACGCCTCGGCCTCCGCCGCCGCCCCGGTCGAGGACGACGTCCTGGCCTTCGAGGACCTGCGGATGAACCTGGCCACGCGCGAGGTGACCCGGGGCGGGCGGACCGTGGAGCTGACCCGGACCGAGTTCACGCTCCTGGAGATGTTCCTCGCGCACCCGCGGCAGGTCCTGACCCGCGAGCAGATCCTGAAGACCGTGTGGGGCTTCGACTTCGAGCCCAGTTCGAACTCGCTGGACGTGTACGTGATGTATCTGCGGCGCAAGACCGAGGCCGGCGGCGAGCCGCGTCTCGTCCACACCGTACGGGGCGTGGGCTACGCGCTGCGCGGAGGAGGCGGGGAGTGACGGTCCCCCTGAGGAACTGGTTCCGCTCGCGGCCGCTGCGCTCGCGGCTCGCGCTGCTCACCGCCGTCGCGGTGGCGGTCGCCGTCGCGGCCGCGTCGCTGGCCTGCTGGTTCGTGACGCGGGCGCAGCTGGAGGCCGAGATGGACTCCTCGCTGCGCAGCACCCGCCTGGACCCGAACGGGGTGCAGAGCCTGCTCGCGATGTGCCGCCAGGGCACGACACCGCCTCCGGTGGCGGGCTCGTACACGGTGCAGGTCGTCCTCGCCAACGGCAGCGTGTGCACCTCGGGGAAGGCCGCGATCCCCGCGGGGACCAGCGACCTCGCGGTGGCGCGCGGGCAGCTGGAGTACGTCCTGCACACGGTGAAGGACGAGGCCGACCGCGAGATGCGGGTCTACACCTACCCGCAGGAGGGCCCCGTCGGGCTCGCGGTCTCCGTCGCCCGGCCGCTCTCCGAGATCGACAACTCGATGTCCACGCTCCGCTGGGTGCTGCTCCTGGTCTCCGGGATCGGCGTCGTCGGCGCGGGCGCGGCCGGTCTGTGGGTCGCGCGGACCGGCCTCGAACCGGTGAACCGGCTGACCGGCGCGGTCGAGCACATCGCCGCGACCGAGGACCTGACCGTCCGCATCCCGGTGGAGGGAGAGGACGAGATCGCCCGCCTGTCCCGCTCGTTCAACACGATGACGGCGGCGCTCGCGAGCTCCCGGGACCGGCAGGCGCAGCTCATCGCGGACGCGGGCCATGAACTCCGCACGCCCCTCACCTCCCTCCGGACCAACGTCGAGCTGCTCGCGCGCAGCGACGAGACCGGCCGGGCGATCCCGCCGGACGACCGACGGGCGCTGATGGCCTCGGTGAAGGCGCAGATGACGGAGCTGGCGTCGCTGATCGGCGACCTCCAGGAGCTGGCCCGCCCGGACACGGCGCCGCCCGGCCCCCTGGAGGTCGTCCCGCTGCACACGATCCTGCGGACGGCCCTGGACCGGGCACGGCTGCGCGGCCCCGAGCTCACCTTCGTGACGGACCTCGCGCCCTGGTACGTGCGGGCGGAGACGCCGGCCCTCGAACGGGCCCTGGTGAACGTCCTGGACAACGCGGTGAAGTTCTCGCCGCCCCGGGGCACGGTCGAGGTGACCCTGATGCGGGGCGAACTGACCGTCCGCGACGAGGGTCCCGGCATCGCCCCGGACGAGCTCCCGCACGTCTTCGACCGCTTCTGGCGCTCCCCGTCGGCCCGCAGCCTGCCGGGCTCGGGCCTGGGCCTTTCGATCGTGGCGCGTACGGTGCAGCAGGCGGGCGGCACGGTGTCGCTCGCCCCGGCGGAGGGCGGCGGCACGGTGGCGACCCTGCGCCTCCCGGGCGCCCCGACACCGCCGCCGGAGCTGTGAGGGCCGGAGGACCTCCCGCCGGCCGACGCCTCAGTTGTGCCGGAGAAGGGCCTCGACGAGACCGGTCCGGGTGCCGGGGAAGTCCAGGGGCACGATGCCGAGCCCGGTCCTGCCCGACAGTTCGGCGCTGTCCAGGAAGCCGTGGACCCAGGGGTTGAGCCGGTCGGAGTTCCAGCGGGGCGGGAGGTAGGCGGAGGTGCTGACGAAGTTCACGTAGAGCCGGCCGGGCTGGGCGACGGCGGCGCGGAAGTGGGCCTGGATCTTGGGGTACTTGGCGTCGGGCAGCGCGTTCCAGTCGTCCTGGACGGCGAAGACGGCGGGGTCTCCCCACCGCAGTCCGGGGAGCCCGCCGTTGTCGGCGAGGAGGACGACCCGTCCGCGCGCCTCGCCGAGCGGGGGCAGCGTGTCCCCGATCCGGAAGAGGGACCGCCATCCGCGGCGGTCGAGGTAGTCGTCGAAGACGGAGCGGAAGACGGCGTCGGACTCCTCGGAGTACTCCTGCTTGACCCTCATGAGGACGGTCTCGGAGGGGTGCGCGGCGAGGAAGTCGCGGCAGGCGACGAGCACGTCGCCGAACATCATGTTCTGGTAGGAGGCGCCGTGGTGGATGGCGAACGACCCGCCGGTGACCCGGCAGCGCACGTCCAGGAACCGGACACCGCTGTCCAGCTGCTGGGCGATGGTCGTGTTCTGGCACTCGCTCCAGGCGCCTCCGTACCGGGCTCCGGAGTCGTGCGTCCCTGGAATGGTGAGCCGCCGGAGATCGGTCCCGTCCCCGTGCGCCCCCATCCACGCGCGCGCGTCCACGGCCGATGCGGCGGGGGCTCCCACGAGCAGAGCGGTTCCGGCGGCCGCGGCCCCCACGAGGAATCGTCGTCGGTCCATGAACCCGCACTATGACAGGTCCACAACAACCTCACCAGGGCGCGGCGGGCACGGAAAGGGGCGGGAGCGGAAAGGGGGCGGCGATCCGTCGGAACGGTTCGCCGCCCCCTCAGGGGTCCGCGAGGACTACTTCACGACCGTGATGCGGTCCGCGGCCGGGACCGGCAGCGGGGCGGCCGCCGAGGAGTGGGCCGCCAGGTAGGCGTTGAAGACGTCGAGGTCCGAGGCGCCGACCAGCTTGTTCGTGCCGGTGGCCAGGGCCGCGAAGCCGTCGCCGCCGCCCGCGAGGAACTCGTTCATCGCGACGCGGTAGGTCTTCGCCGGGTCGATCGCCTCACCGTTCAGCTTGATCGTGCCGTCGACGACGCGGTCCGCGCCCGTCTTCGTCATGTCGAGCGTGTAGGTCAGGCCCTTCGACACCTGAAGGATCTTGATCGAGTTCAGGTTCGAGCCGCTGACCTGCTGCTTCAGCGCGGTGATCAGGTTCGCGCCGGACAGGTCGACCACGTTCATCATGTTGGTGAAGGGCTGCACGGTGAAGGACTCGCCGTACGTCACCACACCGTCTCCCTCGGCGCCGGACGCCTTGAAGACGAGGTCGGAGCGGATGCCGCCCGGGTTCATCAGGGCCAGCTGCGCGCCGCCCTTGTCCGCCGGGGCCAGGCCCTCCAGCTGCGCGTCGGCGATCAGGTCGCCGAGCGGCTTCTCGTACGCCGTGGAGCCGCGGCCGTTGATGTCGGCGGCGATGAAGCCCTGCGGGCGGTTCGCGACCGGGGCGGCGAGCGTGCGCCAGTCCTCGATCAGCTTCGTCATGTCCGCGGCCTTCGGGACGTCACGCGAGACGACGTGGTTGGCCGAGGCGACCGCGGTGCGGACGATGTCCTTGGTGCGGCGGTCGTAGGTCAGCGTGGTGTCGGTGTACAGCTTGCCGAACGAGGACGCCGAGGTGACCAGGCGCGGCTTGCCCGACGGGTCCGGGATGCTGCACACGTACGCCTGGTGCGTGTGGCCCGTGACCAGCGCGTCGACCTGCGGGGAGACGTTCTTGGCGATGTCGACGATCGCGCCGGAGACGCCCTCGCCGTCACCGTCGCCGTCACCGTCGCAGTTGTAGTTGTACGAGGCCGAGGCCGGCATGCCGCCCTCGTGCACCAAGGCGACGATGGACTTGACGCCCTTGCGCTCCAGGATCTTCGTGTACTTGTTGATCGTCTCGACCTCGTCGCCGAACTTGAGGCCCTTGACGCCCTCGGCGGTGACGACGTTCGGGGTGCCCTCCAGGGTCACGCCGATGAAGCCGATCTTCACCCCGTTCTTCTCCCAGACGAAGTACGGGTCGAGCAGCGGCCTGCCGGTCTTCTCGTTCGTCACGTTGGCCGCGAGGTACGGGAAGTCGGCGCCCCTGAACCTCTTGCCCTCGACGAAACAGCCGGCGGTCGGGTGACAGCCGCCGTTCTGCATCCGGGCCAGCTCGCGCGCGCCCTCGTCGAACTCGTGGTTGCCGACCGAGGTGACGTCCAGGTCCAGCTTGTTCAGGGCCCCGATGGTCGGCTCGTCGTGGAAGAGCCCGGACAGCAGCGGCGAGGCACCGATCAGGTCGCCGGCCGCGGCCGTGATGGAGTAACGGTTCCCCTCACGCGCCTGGCGCAGGTGCGTCGCCAGGTACTCGACACCACCGGCGTCGATCTTCTCGGTGGTGCCGTCCTCCTTGGTCCGGGTCACCTGCCCGGACGAACCGGCCGGCGGCTCCAGGTTGCCGTGCAGGTCGTTGAAGGAGAGCAGCTGGACGTCGACCATCCGCCCCCACCCCTTGCCGTTGCCGTACCCGGCGGCGACGTCGTCACCGGCCGCCCCGGCCGACGGCATCGCGGCGACGAGCGCCCCGACGGTCGCAAGCCCCGCACCGGCGGCGAGAATTCGCCGTGCCGTCTTGTTCTTCCTCGCTGTCGCTGCCATCTCTCCCCTAGTCCCCTTGCCCCGTTTCGCGGCCTTGATCTACTCCCCCGTTGCGCGTGCAGCCTAGAGTCAACGCGCGTAGCGCAACAGGGGGTGGCTGGTTACAAGACAGTTGCCGATGGCTGACGAAGTGTCGCCGTAGGCTCGTCACCATGACTTCCGACACGGCACCGGCCCTCGAACCGGGACGGCAGATCCACACGTATGACGAGCTCACGCCCGAGCAGATCCAGGACGTACTGGAGCTGCTCGAGGCCGCCGACCACGCCGACGGCCTGCACGCCGTGTCCGAACAGGGGCGGCTCTACCTGCGGCACGGCAGGCGCGAGGGCGTGCGTCACTTCCTCCTCACCGTCGGCTCCCACCTCTACGGCTACGCCCAGCTGGAGGACACCGACCCCATCGAGGCCCCGGCCGCCGAGCTGGTCGTCCACCCCTCCCACCGGGGCCGCGGCCACGGCCGGGCGCTCGGCACCGCCCTGCTCAACGCCTCCGGCAAGCGGCTGCGCGTCTGGGCGCACGGCGGCAAGTCGGCGGCCCGGCACCTCGCGCAGGTCCTCGGCCTGACGCTCTTCCGCGAGCTGCGCCAGCTGCGCCGCTCGCTGGTGCCGCTCGACATCCCGGAGCCGGCGCTGCCCGAGGGCGTCACCGTGCGGACCTTCACGCCCGGCGCGGACGACGCGGCCTGGCTCGCCGTCAATGCCGCCGCCTTCGCGCACCACCCGGAGCAGGGCTCGCTGACGCAGCGGGACCTGGACGACCGGATGGCCGAGCCGTGGTTCGACCCGAAGGGCTTCTTCCTCGCGGAGAAGGACGGGCGCCTGATCGGCTTCCACTGGACGAAGACGCACGCCGAGGAGCAGCTCGGGGAGGTGTACGTGGTGGGCATCCTGCCGGACGCCCAGGGCGGCGGCCTCGGCAAGGCGCTGACCGCGATCGGCCTGCGGCACCTGGCGGCGCAGGGGCTGCCGACGGCGATGCTCTACGTGGACGCGGACAACACGGCGGCGGTGACGGTGTACGAGCGGATCGGGTTCACGACGCACGAGGTGGACCTGATGTACCGCACGGAGTCGTAGGTCCCTTCGGGGCGAACACGCAAGTGACAGGGGGCGGTTGACACCGCCCCCTTCTTTGCACCACCCTTTCACTACTTGATTAGTGAAAGGGTGGTGGAAGGGATCGTGGTCGAGTACCGCATCGACCGGCGCAGTGGCGTCGCCACCTATCTCCAGATCGTCCAGCAGACGAAACAGGCCCTCCGGATGGGCCTCCTGGAACCGGGCGACCGACTGCCCACCGCACGCGAGGTCGTCGAAGCGACGGCCATCAACCCCAACACGGTCCTCAAGGCCTACCGGGAGCTCGAACGCGAAGGTCTCGTCGAAGCCCGCCGCGGCCTCGGCACCTTCGTCCGCGCCACCCTCGGCACCGGCCCCGCCGACTCGCCGCTGCGCGGCGAACTCGCCGACTGGGCCCGCCGGGCACGCGCCGCCGGCCTCGACCGGGAGGACGTGGCCGCGCTCTTCACATCCGTACTGAAGGAACACTTCGAGGGGGAAGACGACCGATGACGAAGGACACCGCCCTGGAGGCCCGCCTCCTGGGCAAGCGATACGGAGGAAGGACACGGGGCTGGGCCCTGCGGGAGTGCGACTTCGCGCTCCCCGCCGGCCGGATCTGCGCCCTCGTCGGCCCCAACGGCGCCGGCAAGTCCACGCTCCTCGCCCTCGCCGCCGGCCTGCTCCGCCCCACCGAGGGCACGATCCACGCCCCGGCCCGCGAACACCTGGCCTACGTCGCCCAGGACAAGCCGCTCCACCCCCGGCTCAGCGTCGCCGACACCCTGCGCATGGGACGCGAGCTCAACCCGGGCCGCTGGGACGACACCGTCGCCCGGCGGATCACCGAAGGCGGCGGCTTCTCCTCCGACACCCTCGTGCGCGAACTCTCCGGCGGCCAGCGCACCCGCGTCGCCCTCGCGCTCGCCCTCGGCAAGCGGCCCGAACTGCTGCTCCTGGACGAGCCGATGGCCGACCTCGACCCGCTCGCCCGCCACCAGCTGATGGGCCTGCTCATGGCCGACGCCGCCGAACACGGCACCACCGTCGTCATGTCCTCGCACATCCTCACCGAGCTGGAGGGCGCCTGCGACCACCTCCTCCTGCTCCACGACGGCAAGGTCCGCCTCGACGGCTCCGTCGAGGAACTCCTCGCCGCCCACACCCTGCTCACCGGCCCGATCGCCGACCTCGCCCCGCACACGGTCGTCGAATCCCGCACGACGGGCCGTCAGCTCACCGCCCTGGTGCGGCACGAGGGTCCCGTCGAAGGCCCCTGGGACACCGCGGAACCCTCCCTGGAGGACCTCCTCCTCGCCCACCTCCGCACCACCGAAGGAGCCCCGGCATGAGCACCCTCGCCTTGAAGGGCCCCTACTGGGTGACGGTCCGCCAGTACCGGCGGACGCTGTGGCTCGCCGTCGCGGCCGTGGCCGTCTCCCTCGCGGTGATCGGCGGACTGCGGATCTGGGACGCCCAGACCCCCGAAATCCAACTGGAGGACGGCTACCGGATCCCCACCGACGACACCCGCGCCTACGAGACCCTGCGCCTTGCCCTCGAATACGGCAGCGCCTGGCTTCTGTTCCTGCCGCTGCTCGTCGGCGCCTTCGTCGCGGGCCCGCTCGTCGCCCGCGAATTCGAGTCGGGGACGTACAAGCTCTCCCTCACCCAGTCGGTGAGCCCGGCGGACTGGCTCCGCTCGAAGCTCCTCACCGCGACCGCCGTCGCCCTCCTCACCACCCTCGCCCTCATCGGCGTCTTCCGCATCGGCTGGAGCCGCGTCTCCGGCACCTACGGCCTCGGCTGGGCCGACCGCGGATCGTACGAGGCCACCGGCATCGTCCTCTTCGCGTACGTCCTCGCGGCCGTCGCCGTCGGCGCCCTCGTCGGCCAGCTGATCCGCCGCACCCTCGTCGCCATGGCCGCCACGGGCCTCGTCATGGGCGTCGTCGTGCTGGTCCTCGGCACCTTCCGCTGGTCCTTCCTGGCGGTGAAGACGGCCACCGCCCCGGCCGGCCCCACGCTCTGGACCCCGGAGAACGGCCTGACGATGGAAACGGGGCTGCTCACCTCCTCCGGCGCCCACTTCGACCGGCTCATCTGCTGGGAGGAGGCGGCCCGGACCCCGGGCACGGACGCCACCGAGGGCCTGTGGGGCAAGGTGGAGGCGCAGTGCCAGGCACGGCACGGTGTGACCACCCAGTACGTCGACTACCACCCCGAGTCCCATTTCTGGCCCACCCAGCTCATCGAGAGCGGCATCCTCCTCGCCCTCGCCGCCCTCGCCGCCTTCGCCGCCTTCCGCGTCCTGCGCGCCCGTCACCCGTAGGAACCAAGGGGAAACCCAGGGGGACGGGGCCCTGACAAGGGCCCCGCCCCCGATTCCCGTACGACATGTCGTCGTTACCGGCCATTCAGACGCGCTTGCGACGCTCACGCAATGAAGCGCTCCGTGTCCGCCCTCCCCAAGGGGAGACTTCCCTCCCCCACGGCCCGCTCCGACGCGCCCGACCACCCCTTCGCGCGGAAGAATGGGGCCATGAGCCAGCAGCCCGCCGAGGTCCCGGTCCAGTCCTCCGCCACGCCGTCCGTCCCGTCCACGGGATCATCGTCCTTCGGTTCCGCCACCGCACGCCGCGCGCACGTGGCGAACGGGGCCGTCGTGACCGGTCTCGATGCCGAGCTGGACGCGGATCCCGACACGTACAAGGACGACGGCGAGCTCGGCGACGATCTGCCGCAGGGGCGCTTCCTCGACCGGGAGCGCAGCTGGCTCGCGTTCAACGAGCGCGTCCTCGAACTCGCCGAGGACCCCACGACCCCCCTCCTCGAGCGGGCGAACTTCCTCGCGATCTTCGCCTCGAACCTGGACGAGTTCTTCATGGTCCGGGTCGCCGGCCTGAAGCGCCGCATCGCCACCGGTGTCGCCACCCGGTCCGCCTCCGGCCTCCAGCCGCGCGAGGTCCTCGACCTGATCTGGACCCGCTCGCGCGAACTCATGGCCCGGCACGCCGCCTGCTACCAGCAGGACGTCGCCCCCGCGCTCGCCGACGAGGGCATCCACCTGATCCGCTGGCCCGAGCTCACGGAGAAGGAGCAGGCCCGGCTCTTCACCCTCTTCCGGCAGCAGATCTTCCCGGTCCTCACCCCGCTGGCCGTGGACCCGGCGCACCCCTTCCCGTACATCTCGGGACTCTCGCTCAACCTCGCCGTGGTCGTACGCAACCCGGTCAGCGGCCACCGCCACTTCGCGCGCGTGAAGGTGCCGCCGCTGCTCTCCCGCTTCCTGGAGGCCTCCCCGCAGCGGTACGTGCCCCTGGAGGACGTGATCGCGGCACACCTGGAGGAGCTGTTCCCCGGCATGGAGGTGCTGGCGCACCACATGTTCCGGGTGACCAGGAACGAGGACCTGGAGGTCGAGGAGGACGACGCGGAGAACCTGCTCCAGGCCCTGGAGAAGGAGCTCATGCGGCGCCGCTTCGGGCCCCCGGTGCGCCTGGAGGTCGAGGAGTCCATCGACCCGTACGTCCTCGACCTGCTCGTGCGCGAGCTGAAGATCTCCGACGCCGAGGTGTACCCGCTGCCCGGCCCGCTCGACCTCACCGGCCTCTTCGGCATCGCCGGGCAGGACCGGCCCGAGCTGAAGTACCCGAAGTTCGTCGCCGGCACCCACCGGGACCTCGCCGAGGTCGAGTCGGCGTCCGCGCCGGACATCTTCGCCGCGCTGCGCGAGCGGGACGTGCTCCTGCACCACCCGTACGACTCCTTCTCCACCTCCGTGCAGGCCTTCCTGGAGCAGGCGGCGGCCGACCCGGACGTCCTCGCGATCAAGCAGACGCTCTACCGGACCTCCGGCGACTCCCCGATAGTCGACGCCCTCATCGACGCCGCCGAGTCCGGCAAGCAGGTCCTCGTCCTCGTCGAGATCAAGGCCCGCTTCGACGAGCAGGCCAACATCAAGTGGGCGCGGAAGCTGGAAGAGGCCGGCTGCCACGTCGTCTACGGCCTCGTCGGCCTGAAGACCCACTGCAAGCTGTCGCTCGTCGTACGGCAGGAGGGCGAGCTCCTCCGCCGCTACTCGCACGTCGGCACCGGCAACTACCACCCGAAGACGGCCCGGCTCTACGAGGACCTCGGCCTGCTCACCGCAGACCCGCAGGTCGGCGCTGACCTCTCCGACCTGTTCAACCGGCTCTCCGGCTACTCCCGCCGCGAGACCTACCGGCGCCTGCTCACCGCCCCCAAGTCGCTGCGCGACGGACTGGTCTCCCGGATCACCAAGGAGATCGCGCACCACCGCGCCGGGCGGCCCGCGTACGTACGGATCAAGGTCAACTCGATGGTCGACGAAGCGATCATCGACGCCTGCTACCAGGCCTCGCGGGCCGGCGTCCCCGTCGACATCTGGGTCCGCGGCATCTGCGCCGTACGCCCCGGGGTCACCGGCCTCTCGGAGAACATCCGGGTCCGCTCGATCCTCGGCCGCTTCCTGGAGCACTCCCGGGTCTTCGCCTTCGGCAACGGCGGCGAACCCGAGGTCTGGCTCGGCAGCGCCGACATGATGCACCGCAACCTGGACCGCCGGATCGAGGCCCTCGTACGGGTCTCCGACCCGGCGCACCGGGCGGCACTCACCCGGCTCCTGGAGACCGGGATGTCCGACACCACCTCCTCCTGGCACCTCGGCCCCGACGGGAACTGGACGCGGCACGCGACCGACCCCGAAGGACGGCCGCTGCGGCACGTCCAGGAGATGCTCATCGACGCGCGGAGGCGCCGGCGTGCACAACCCTGACCACTCGCAGGACGTCACGGCGGGCGAGGTCCTGGCCCCCTACCTGCACGCGCGGGCCGCGGACTTCCTCCGCGGCCTGCGCCTGCACGGCGAGAGCGGCTCCGACACGGCCGGGGCGGAGGAGGCCGCCCGTACGCTGCGGGGCGCGGCCCGCCGGATCAGCGGCACCCTCCACACCTTCCGGCCGCTGCTCGACGCGGCCTGGGCCGACCAGCTGCGCACCGAGCTCGCCTGGCTCTCCGGCACCCTGGCCCTGGAGCAGGCCTGCACCTCGCGGCTCGTCCGCCTGGTGGACGCACTGTCCCGCCTGTCGAACGGCAGCGGGCCGGTGCCGGCCGCCCGGGGCACGGACAGCACGGGGCTCACGGTCGGAGCCGCCCGGGCGGGCGCGCTCCTCGAACGCCAGCTGACCCTGGCCCGTACGCGCGCCCACTCGGCCTCCCTCCAGGCACTGGGCTCCGCCCGCTTCCACGCGATCGCCGACGCCGTCGCCCTCCTCGCCTCCGAGGTCCCGCTCGGCCCCGCGGGCGCCGCCCCGGCCGTCGAGGTCATCGACGCCCCCGCCGAGCTCGCCGAACGGCGCCTCCTCGACGCGGTGGCGGCGCTCCCCCTCACGCGGGCGGCCCACCCGTACAACGCGGACGCCCTCGAACTCGCCACGGGCGAGACCCAGGACGCGCCCTGGCACCACACCCGGGCCCTGCTGCGCCTGCACCGGTACGCCACCGAGGCCCTGCACACCGGCGGCGAACCCGACTCCGTCCTGTACGAGGCGGCCAGGGCCCTGGACCGGCACCGCGACGCCGCCGAGGCCGCGACCGCGGCGGCCACGGCGGCCCGCACCCCGCGGATCGCCCCGGCCACGGCCTACGCCCTCGGTGTCCTCCACGCCGACCAGCGCCACGAGGTCGAGGCCGCGCGCTTCGCCTTCCAGCGCGCCTGGCGCAGAACGACGGCCCCGGTCCCATGACCACCCCGATCCTGGCGGCAGGCTGCGTCCTGTGGCGCCCGGCGATTTCCGGCCACGGCATCGAGATCGCCCTCGTCCACCGGCCGAAGTGGGACGACTGGTCGCACCCGAAGGGCAAGCGGAAGCGCGGCGAGACGGCGGAGGCGTGCGCGCTCCGCGAGGTCCTGGAGGAGACGGGCCGGCGCTGCGAGCTCGGCGCCCGCCTGCCCACGGTCCACTACTGGGTCGACGGCCGCCCCAAGGAGGTCGTGTACTGGTCGGCCCGGGCCCTGGACGGCGGCTTCGTCCCCACGCGAGAGGTCGACGCCCTCCTCTGGCTCCCGCCCCCGTCGGCCCACGCCCGCCTGACCCAACCGAGAGACCGCGAACTCCTGACCGCGGCCCTCACGACGACGACCCACTGAGCCCGCCGCGTGTGGGCAATCGTCCCGCAGGGCGGGACGGGTGGGCACACGGGACGGCGCCCCTAGCGGCGCCTCCGCGTTCCGCGCCTGAACCCGCACCACGGGCGCCGTGCACAGGGGTGCGGGTCAGGGCGCGGGAGCCTAGGCCCGGCAAGGGGCGCCGTCCGTTGTGCCCACCCTCCCCCAAGCTCTCGGCTTCGCTCGAGCAGGGGGACCCCCATCGCCCCAGCGGAACAGTTGCCCACAACGGGCGGGCGCAGCCCACAACGCCGCCCCACCCCCGGGCTTCCGGCACGGTTCACTTCCCGTTCACCCTCCCCCGCCGACCGCTTCACCTGATCTGCCTAATTTCGGCCTTACACGGTGCACGGAGCACAGCAATGCACCCACCAACCGACACACGCCGCCGTAGAACGTTCAGGACACACGGTCCGCGACAAGGCGGCTTCTGGAAGGAACACCCGAAAGTGAAGCTTTCGCGCAAGAACGGGCTTCGCGCCTCCGCGATCGGTGCCCTCGTCGTCTCCGGTGCGCTCGTCCTCTCGGCGTGTGGCTCGGACAACAACACGGAGACCCCGACCAAGGACGGCGGCACCAAGACGTCCGCCGCCGCGTCGAACATCGCGTGTGACGGTGCCAAGGGCCAGCTCCTCGCCGCCGGCTCCAGCGCGCAGAAGAACGCGATGGACCTGTGGGTCAAGAACTTCCAGGCCGCGTGCTCCGGCGTCGAGGTCAACTACCAGGCCATCGGCTCCGGCGGCGGCATCACCAAGTTCAACCAGGGCCAGGTGACCTTCGCCGGCTCCGACTCCGCCCTCAAGGACGAAGAGGTCACCGAGTCGCAGAAGATCTGCAAGGGCGGCAAGGGCGTCAACCTGCCGATGGTCGGCGGCCCCATCGCCATCGGCTACAAGCTGGACGGCGTGGACAACCTGGTCCTGGACGCCCCCACCCTCGCCAAGATCTTCGACACGAAGATCACCAAGTGGAACGACCCGGCGATCGCCAAGCTGAACCCGGGCGCGAAGCTCCCCGACACCACCATCCAGGCCTTCCACCGCTCGGACGAGTCGGGCACCACGCAGAACCTGGGCAAGTACCTCTCGGCCACCGCGAAGGCCGACTGGAAGTACGACCCGAAGACGAAGTCGTGGCCCGCCCCGGGCGGCCAGGCCGCAAACGGCTCCTCCGGTGTCGCCACCGCGGTCAAGGACGCCGAGGGCTCCATCGGCTACTTCGAGCTCTCCTACGCCACGGCCAACAAGATCTCCACGGTCAGCATCAACACCGGTGCCGCCGCCCCGGTCGCCGCCAGCACGGAGAACGCCTCGAAGGCCATCGCGGCCGCCAAGGTCAAGGGCACGGGCAACGACCTGGCCCTCTCCCTCGACTACACGACCAAGGCCGAGGGCGCCTACCCGATCACCCTGGTCACGTACGAGATCGCCTGCGACAAGGGCAACAAGGCGGAGACCCTGCCGACCCTGAAGGCGTTCCTCACCTACACCGCCAGCGAGGAGGGCCAGAAGGTCCTCTCCGACGCCGGCTACGCCCCGCTCCCGGCCGAGATCGCGGCCAAGGTCCGCGCGATCGTCCCCACCCTGTCCTGACCCCCGGCCGGGTCCGGCCCCCTCTCCTCCCGTGAAGGGGCCGGACCCGGCATCCGGTGCACCGCCGCCAGGAGCCCGCACACGCCGTACGGGCCCCGCAGACCGGAGAAGCAGATGGCTACCACCACACCAGACATACAGAGGAGCCGGCGCGCCAAGAGCGCGTCCCGCCCCGGGGACCGCATCTTCAGCGGTCTGTCCCGAGGCTCCGGCATCACCCTCCTCGTGATCATGGCCGCGATCGCGGTCTTCCTGACCTACCGTGCCGTCCTCGCCATCTCGAAGGACAGCACCAACTTCTTCACCACCTTCGAGTGGAACCCGGCCGCCAACCCGCCGGTCTTCGGCATCGCCGTCCTCGCCTTCGGCACGGTCGTCTCCTCGGTCATCGCGATGCTCATCGCCGTGCCCGTCGCGATCGGGATCGCCCTCTTCATCTCGCACTACGCCCCGCGCAGGCTGGCCAAGCCGCTCGCGTACGTCGTCGACCTGCTCGCCGCCGTGCCCAGCATCATCTACGGCCTCTGGGGCGCGATCTTCCTCGTCCCGTACCTGGACGGCCTCAACCAGTGGCTCGACGAGTACTTCGGCTGGACGTACATCTTCGACAAGGCCCAGGACGGCGTCGCCCGCAACCTCTTCACCGTGGGCATCCTCCTGGCGATCATGATCCTTCCGATCATCACCAACGTGACCCGCGAGGTCTTCCTCCAGGTCCCGAAGATGCACGAGGAAGCCGCCCTCGCCCTCGGCGCCACGCGCTGGGAGGTCATCCGCATGTCGGTGCTGCCCTTCGGCCGCTCCGGCATCATCTCCGCCTCCATGCTGGGCCTCGGCCGCGCACTCGGCGAGACGATGGCCGTCGCCGTCGTCCTCTCCCCCAGCTTCGTCCTCTCGGGCCACCTGCTCGACCCGGGCGGCGGCACCTTCGCGCAGAACATCGCCGCGAAGTTCAACGAGGCCAACGAGTTCGGCCGCGACGCCCTGATCGCCTCGGGCCTCGTCCTCTTCGTCATCACCCTGCTGGTCAACGGCGCCGCCCGCTGGATCATCGGCCGCCGCAAGGAGTACTCGGGGGCCGCGGCATGAGCCACGCCATACAGGATCGTCCGGTCTCGGTGGCCCCGCGCCGCGGGTCCCTCTCCCACGCCCGGCTCCCCCGCTGGACCCCGGCCGCCATCGCCGCCGGCTCCGTCGCCGGAGGCATCGGCATCGGCCTCGCCGCCGGCTGGCACAGCAAGGTCCAGTGGGGCCTGATCGCCGCCCTGCTCTTCGTCCTCGTCACCTTCGCCGTGACCACCAAGGTCGAGGGCAGCCGCCAGGCCAAGGACCGCGTCGCCACCAGCCTCATCTGGGTCTCCTTCGTCCTCGCCGTCGTCCCGCTGCTCTCCCTCGCCTGGGTCACGATCAGCAAGGGCATGGACGTCCTCGACGGCTACTTCCTGACCCACTCGATGAACGGCGTCCTCGACGCCGAGGCCGGCGGCGGCGTCTACCACGCGCTGCTCGGCACCATCGAGCAGGTCGGCATCGCGACCCTGATCGCCGCGCCGATCGGCCTCCTCACCGCCGTCTACCTCGTCGAGTACGGCGGCGGGAAGCTCGCCCAGGCCGTCACCTTCTTCGTCGACGTCATGACGGGCATCCCGTCGATCGTCGCCGGCCTCTTCATCCTCGCCACCTGGAACCTGATGCTGGGCTTCGGCCCCTCCGGTTTCGCCGGCGCGATGGCCCTCGCCATCCTGATGATGCCGGTCGTGGTCCGCTCCACCGAGGAGATGCTCAAGCTCGTCCCGAACGAGCTCCGCGAGGCCTCCCTCGCCCTCGGCATCCCCAAGTGGCGCACCATCCTGAAGGTGGTCCTGCCCACCGCGATCGGCGGCATCACCACGGGCGTCATGCTCGCGGTCGCCCGCATCACCGGTGAGACGGCCCCGGTCCTGCTCCTCGTGTTCGGTACGAAGCTCATCAACCCGAACCCCTTCGAAGGCGCCCAGTCCTCCCTGCCGCTCTACGTGTACGAGCAGTACGCGGTCGGCACCGACGCCGCCGTGGCCCGCGCCTGGGCCGCCGCGCTCGTCCTGATCGCCTTCGTCATGATCCTCAACCTGGTGGCCCGCGGCATCGCCCGCTGGAAGGCCCCCAAGACCAGCCGCTAAGGCATCGAATTTTCGGCTCCGCCGAGCGGCGGTAAATTGGAAGTGATTCACATGGCCAAGCGAATCGACGTCAGCGGCCTCTCGGCCTACTACGGCGCCCACAAGGCGATCGACGACATCTCGATGACCGTCGAGCCCCGCTCCGTGACGGCTTTCATCGGCCCCTCCGGCTGCGGCAAGTCCACCTTCCTGCGCACCCTGAACCGGATGCACGAGGTCACCCCCGGCGGCCGCGTCGAGGGCAAGGTGATGCTCGACGACGAGAACCTGTACGGCACGAACGTCGACCCGGTCGCCGTGCGCCGCACGGTCGGCATGGTCTTCCAGCGCCCGAACCCCTTCCCCACCATGTCGATCTTCGACAACGTGGCGGCGGGCCTGCGCCTCAACGGCAGCTACAAGAAGTCCCAGCTCAGCGACATCGTCGAGCGGTCCCTCAAGGGCGCCAACCTCTGGAACGAGGTCAAGGACCGCCTCAACAAGCCGGGCTCCGGCCTCTCCGGCGGTCAGCAGCAGCGTCTCTGCATCGCCCGCGCCATCGCGGTCGAGCCCGATGTCCTGCTGATGGACGAGCCCTGCTCGGCCCTCGACCCGATCTCCACCCTCGCCATCGAGGACCTCATCGGCGAGCTGAAGGAGCGCTTCACGATCGTCATCGTGACGCACAACATGCAGCAGGCCGCCCGCGTCTCGGACCGTACGGCCTTCTTCAACCTGGCGGCCGTCGGCCAGCCCGGCAAGCTGATCGAGCTGGACGACACCGAGCGCATCTTCTCCAACCCGAGCGTCCAGGCGACCGAGGACTACATCTCCGGCCGCTTCGGATAGCCCCTCAGACCATGCGGCTCCGCCGCGTGGCGTCCTGCGGTGCTGCATGGCGGTGCCACCGCACGACGAAGGGCCCGGCTCCCCCACAGGGGAGCCGGGCCCATTTCCGTACGGAAGCACTCAGCCGAAGATCAGCTGCACCACGTGGTAGCTCAGCGCGGCGACCAGCGCCGCAGCCGGCATCGTGATACTGCATCCCCCGGGGG
>NZ_BMRZ01000023.1 GCF_014648895.1 Streptomyces tanashiensis | reverse complement strand
CTGCTCGCCATCGCAGGTCGGCCCGTGACGGCCGGAGTGGCCCTCTCCCCCGGCACGTCCGTCTTCGTACCGGCCGGCGAGACGAACCACCTCACCGGTACGGGCACAGTCTTCCGTGCCACCGTCGTGACCGAGCACGGGCCTGTTTCGCGCCGGTCACAGGAGCACCCCGCAGATAAACATCCGACCTATGTCTTGCGTGACACCCGAATTGACTGACAACATTCCGCTTCACGCGGCCGCGAGTTGTTCATCGTCAGGCAGAGCTCCAATCATTGTGGCCCAGGAGGAAGCAATGAGATCAGGTTGGTCCAGACTCACAGGCACGCTGGCCGTAGCCGCACTGGTGACAGGAGGGTTCGCCACGGTGCCGGCCATCACATCGGTCGCGACGGCCGCCGAAGCCGATTCGAACACGCTCTGGTACGACGAGCCGGCCACCTCTTGGGAGAGTCAGGCTCTCCCGATCGGCAACGGGGCGATGGGCGCCATGGCCTTCGGTGGCGTGCAGACGGAGAAGCTGCAGTTCAACGAGAAGACCCTGTGGACCGGCGGCCCGGGTGCGACCGGCTACAACCACGGAGACTGGACCTCGCCGCGGCCCACCGCGCTGCAGGAGGTCATCGACGAGATCGATGCCAAGGGCCAGGCCACGGACACCTGGGTCGCGAGCAAGCTGGGCCAGACCAAGACCGCCTTCGGTGCCTACCAGACGTTCGGTGACCTCAATCTCACCATGACCGGGCAGGACACGACGTACACGGGCTACCGTCGTCAGCTGAACATCGGAGATGCGACCAGCCAGGTCAACTACACCGACAACGGGGTGACCTACAACCGGGAGTACTTCGCCAGCTACCCGGACAAGGTCATCGTCGGCCGGCTGGGTGCCAGCGAGAACGGCAAGGTGTCCTTCTCCCTGGGCTACTCCTCCCCGCGCACCGATTACACCACCACCGCGTCGGGGGATCGCCTGACCATCGCGGGCACCCTCGCCGACAACAAGCTGAAGTTCGAGGCGCAGGTCCGGGTGATCAATACCGGTGGAACCATGACCGCGGCCAACGGGAAGCTGACCGTCTCCGGCGCGGACAGCGTGGTCTTCGTGCTCGCCGCGGGCACGGACTACTCCGACGTGTACCCGACGTACCGGGGCACCGATCCACACGACGGGGTCACGGACAGGGTGGACGATGCGGCGGCCAAGTCCTACAGCACGCTGAAGACCAACCACACCAACGACTACAAGGCGCTGTTCGACCGGGTCAAGCTCAACATCGGCCAGGTGATGCCGAACAAGGCCACCGACGACCTGCGCGCGGCCTACACCGGCGGTACTTCGGCCGACGACCGGGCGCTGGAAGCGCTGTTCTACCAGTACGGCCGCTACCTGCTGATCTCCTCCTCCCGGGCGGGGTCGCTGCCGGCCAACCTGCAGGGGGTGTGGAACAACTCGACGAGCCCGCCGTGGGCCGCGGACTACCACACCAACATCAACCTGCAGATGAACTACTGGCTCGCCGCACAGACCAACCTCGCCGAGACCACCGAGCCGCTCACCGCCTTCATCGAGGCACTCCAGGCGCCCGGCAAGGTCAGCGCCGAGAAGCTGTTCGGCACCGAGGGCTGGACCGTGCACAACATGACCAACGTGTACGGGTACACCGGGGTCCACAACTACGCGTCGGCGTTCTGGTTCCCCGAGGCCAACGCGTGGCTCGCCTCTCAGCTCTACGACCTGTACTCCTACAGCAAGGACACCACCTACCTGCGGGACCGGGCGTACCCGATCATGAAGAGTGCGGCCGAGTTCTGGTTGGCCAACCTCCACACCGACCCACGCGACAACAAGCTCGTCGTGAGCCCGTCCTACTCGCCCGAGCACGGCTACTTCACCGCGGGCGACGGCATGGCGCAGCAGACGGTCTGGGGCCTGTTCACCGACACCATCGCCGCCTCGACCGCCCTCGGTGTCGACTCGACGCTGCGCACGCAGATCCAGGACGCGCTGGCAGACCTCGACCCGGGCACCCGGGTCGGCTCGTGGGGTCAGCTGCAGGAGTGGAAGGCGGACCTGGACAGCAAGACCGACACCCACCGGCACGTTTCGCACCTGTACGGTCTGCACCCCGGCCACCAGATCAAGGCGGGAACGCCGATGGGTGACGCCGCCAAGGTCTCCCTCACCGCCCGCGGTGACGACGGCACCGGCTGGAGCAAGGCCTGGAAGATCAACTTCTGGGCGCGTCTGCTGGACGGCGACCACGCCCAGAAGGTGCTCGCCGAGCAGCTCAAGGGTTCCACCCTGGCGAACCTGTTCGACACCCACCCGCCGTTCCAGATCGACGGCAACTTCGGCGCCACCTCCGGTATGACGGAGATGCTGCTGCAGAGCCAGGACGGCGACGTGCACGTCCTGCCCGCCAAGCCCTCGGCCTGGGCGACGGGCTCGGTCACCGGTCTGAAGGCGCGCGGCAACGTCACGGTCGACGCGTCGTGGACCGCGGACGGCGGCGCCCAGTTCACCGCCAAGCCGGCGTCCTCCGGTTCGCTGACCCTGCGCAGCGGGATCTTCAAGAACACCTACACGCTGACCGACACCACCACCGGCACGGCCGTGACGGGTACCCGCAGCGGCGACAAGGTCACCTTCACCGCGACCGCCGGCCACTCCTACAAGGCGTCCGGCTCGCTGACCACCACCACGGCGCCCACGGCCGGATCGGGTCCGGTGCGCAACCCGGTGTCGGGCCGCTGCCTGGACATGTCCGGCGGCATCAGCACCAACGGGACGCCCGTGGTCCTGGCCGACTGCACCGACACGGTCTCGCAGGACTGGCGCTACAACAGCACCACGCAGCAGGTCATCGGCAAGGACGGCAAGTGCCTGGACACCAAGTCCGGCTCGTCGGCGGACGGCACGATCGTACAGATCACCACGTGTGACACCGGTGCGAACAAGAAGTGGACGCTCAACGCCAACGGCACCATCTCCGGCATCGGCGGCAAGTGCCTCGACCTCAAGGGGCAGGGCACGGCGGCCGGGACGACGGTCCAGCTCTACACCTGCGGAACCAGCGCCAACCAGAAGTGGGCGACGCCACTGGTCAACCCCGTCTCGAACCGCTGCCTGGAGGGGACCACCTCAGGTACTCAGCTCCAAATCGGCGACTGCAACAGAAGCGCTGCGCAACGGTTCACGCTCAACGGATCCAACGGCACCATCACCGGCAACAGCGGCCTGTGCGTGGACGCCAGCGGAGGCCAGTCGGCCGACGGCACGGCCGTGATCCTGTACACCTGCACCGGCGGTGCCAACCAGAAGTGGACGCTGAATACCAACGGCACTATCTCCGGCATCGGCGGCAAGTGCCTCGACCTCAAGGGTCTCGGTACGGCAGCCGGGACAAAGCTCCAGCTCTACACCTGTGGGGTGAGCGCCAACCAGAAGTGGGTGCTCTGACCGATATGTGATGCGAAGACCGTGTGGCCCGTGTTCCACCACCCAGGTGGGTCACGGGCCACTAGGCGTGTCTGCGGCCCTGCAGAGGGGAGGCGACCGTTTGCCGGATCTCCTGCGGCGATCAGGTCGACTCCTCGATCCGGCAGCTCGTCGACAGCCGCTGGAGCCACGGCGCGCCCCCGCGAACGGGTACCGCTCCCAGTGACCGACCGCGCGTTCGACGGGAGCCCGCGCCGCGCCACATCGCGTTGAACAGGAATCACGACATTGAAAGCAGGATCTTCATTCGTGTCCGATCGACCGCCACCCGTTGTCGTCGAGCACACGGACCGCGACGACCTTGGCCTTCTCGGCCACCCCGTGGGAGGTGCCCGCGATGGTCCCGGCGACGTGAGTACCGTGCCCGTTGCCGTCGTCGGCGCTCCGGTCGCCGTCCACTGCGTCGAAGCCGTGGGGAGGTCTCACGGATGAGCGGTGGTCAGCACTGGAGCTGTTGTTGTCGAAGGGACCCCAGCTTCGATTGAAGCCGGGTGCACAGCGGGCGACGCACTACTGCGCGCTCGCCACATTGCGTCGATAATTGCGCCGTGATGCGCATTCGCAACGCCTGCCCTGATCGCTCGCAACTGACTGCCCATCAGGAAGGTCAGCACTAAGTCAGCATCAGCACCGCACACAGCCGCCCCCAGGCACCACGAACCGCCAAGATCAACAACTCATTACGCCTGGTCCGACCTGCGAAAACCCTGCTCAGCGACCTACCTGCTAATCTCACTAGGAGGTATCCGTGAGGATGCTGATCAACGTCCCGGAGACCGTCGTCGCCGACGCTCTGCGGGGGATGGCCGCGGCGCATCCGGAGCTGACCGTGGACGTGGAGCGGCGGGTCGTGGTGCGGCGGGACGCGCCCGTGGCGGGGAAGGTCGCCCTGGTGTCCGGCGGCGGGTCCGGGCACGAGCCGCTGCACGGGGGCTTCGTCGGGCCCGGGATGCTGGCGGCCGCGTGCCCCGGCGAGGTGTTCACGTCGCCCGTGCCGGACCAGATGGTGCGGGCCGCCGCCGCGGTCGACAGCGGTGCCGGGGTGCTCTTCGTCGTCAAGAACTACACCGGTGACGTGCTGAACTTCGAGATGGCCGCGGAGCTCGCCGAGGACGAGGGCATCCAGGTCGCCAAGGTTCTCGTCGACGACGACGTGGCGGTGACGGACAGTCTGTACACGGCGGGCCGGCGCGGCACCGGGGGCACGCTGTTCGTGGAGAAGATCGCGGGCGCCGCCGCCGAGGAGGGCGCCCCGCTGGAGCGGGTGGAGTCGATCGCCCGGCGGGTCAACGAGCGGTCCCGGTCCTTCGGGGTGGCCCTGAGCGCCTGCACGACCCCCGCCAAGGGCAGTCCGACCTTCGATCTCCCCGAAGGAGAGCTGGAGTTGGGGATCGGCATCCACGGCGAGCCGGGCCGGGAGCGGCGGGCCATGATGACCTCGCGGGAGATCGCGGACTTCGCCGTCGACGCCGTCGTGGAGGACCTGCGCCCGTCGGGGCCGGTCATCGCCCTGGTGAACGGGATGGGCGCGACCCCGCTCCTCGAGCTGTACGGATTCAACGCGGAGGTGCAGCGGGTGCTCGCCGAACGGCAGGTGCCGGTGGCCCGCACACTGGTCGGGAACTACGTGACCTCCCTCGACATGGCGGGGTGCTCGGTGACCCTGTGCGAGGTCGACGAGGAGCTGCTGCGCCTGTGGGACGCTCCGGTGCAGACGCCCGCGCTGCGCTGGGGCCGGTGAGACGGGGGATGACCATGGGGAGCGACATGACGGAGACCATCGGCGCCGGGTTCCTGGTGCGCTGGCTGGCCGCGGTGGCCGAGGACGTCGACCGGGAGGCGGACCGGCTCACCGAGCTGGACTCGGCGATCGGCGACGCCGACCACGGAGCGAATCTGAGGCGGGGTTTCGCCGCCGTGACGGAGACCCTGGCCAAGGAGCCGCCGGCGAGCCCCGGGGCCGTGCTCACGGCCGCCGGACGGCAGCTCATCTCCACGGTCGGCGGCGCTTCGGGACCCCTGTACGGGACGCTGCTGCGCCGCGCCGGGAAGGCCCTGGGCGAGGACGGGGAGGTCACCCGGGAGCGGCTGGCCGAGGCGCTCGGTGCCGGTGTGGCCGCCGTCGCGCAGCTGGGCGGGGCGCAGGTGGGAGACAAGACGATGCTGGACGCGCTCGTCCCGGCCGTGGAAGGGCTGCGGAGCTCGTACGGGGCGGCCCGCGCCGCCGCGGAGGAGGGCGCCCTCGCGACCGTACCCCTCCAGGCGCGCAAAGGCAGGGCCAGTTATCTCGGGGAGCGGTCGATCGGGCACCAGGATCCGGGGGCGACGTCGTCGGCGCTGCTGTTCGCGGCGCTCGCCGACACGGCGGTGGCCGAGGGGGCGGCATGAGCCGGCCCCCTGTCGGCATCGTGCTCGTGTCGCACAGCGCGGCGCTCGCGACGGCGGCGGCCGATCTGGCCCGCGGCCTCGCGTGCGGCGGCGGTGATCTGGCGCCGGTGCTGCCCGCGGGCGGAACGCCGGACGGCGGGCTCGGGACGAGTTCCGAGCTGATCTGCGAGGCGGCGAAGGCCGTCGACCGGGGTGCCGGGGTGGCGCTCCTGGTCGATCTGGGCAGTGCGGTCCTCACCGTGAAGGCGCTGCTCGCCGAGGGCGACGAACTGCCCGAGGGTTCCCGTCTGGTGGACGCGCCGTTCGTCGAGGGCGCGGTCGCCGCGCTGGTGACGGCGAGCGCCGGCGGGGACCTCGACGCGGTGGCGGCCGCGGCCTCGGAGGCGTACGCCTACCGCAAGGAGTGAGCGTCCGCGCCGTGTGCGTGGAGTGACCGAGGGGCCGCGCGGGGTGGTGGCCGTGTTGTGATCCAGCAGGTCAACACATTAATGTCGCAGGGCCTTGGTGTACGGGAAACCGGTGCAGTACCGGTGCGGCCCTCGCCACTGTGATCGGGAGGTCCGGCTCCACCCCTGGGGGGAACACCTCGGGGAAGCCACTGGACCGTCGCGGGAGACCGCGGTGGTGTGGGAAGGCGGAGTCGGGCCGTATGACCGTCAGCCAGGAGACCGGCCAGGGTGCGTTGTCCATCCACGAGGTGCTGGAGAGGGTCTCCCAACCATGCATATAGCCGAGGGGTATCTGCCCCCTGTGCACGCCGCCGCCTGGGGCGTCGCGGCGGCGCCGTTCGTCGCCCACGGGGTGCGCGCGCTGACCCGCGAGGTGCGGTCGAACCCCGAATCCACCCTGTTGCTCGGCGCCTCCGGTGCCTTCACCTTCGTCCTGTCGGCCCTCAAGCTGCCGTCGGTGACCGGCAGTTGTTCCCATCCGACCGGTACGGGTCTGGGCGCGATCCTGTTCCGGCCGCCGATCATGGCGGTCCTGGGGACGATCACCCTGCTCTTCCAGGCCCTGCTGCTCGCGCACGGCGGGCTGACCACGCTCGGCGCGAACGCCTTCTCGATGGCGATCGTCGGGCCCTGGGCGGGGTACGGGACGTACCTGCTGCTGCGGCGGTTCGGTGCGCCGCTGATGGTGGCCGTCTTCTTCGGCGCGTTCGTCGCCGACCTGTCCACGTACTGCGTCACCAGCGTGCAGCTGGCCCTGGCCTTCCCCGACCCCGGAAGCGGTGTGCCCGGGGCGCTGGCCAAGTTCGGCGGGATCTTCGCCGTGACGCAGATTCCGCTGGCGGTGAGCGAGGGCCTGCTCACGGTGCTCGTGATGCGGCTGCTGACCCAGTCCAGCAAGGGCGAGCTGACCCGGCTCGGGGTCCTCGGGCGGGAGCGGACGGAGCGACACGAGGAGGCGGCGGCGCGATGAGCCGGAACGCGAAGATCAACACCCTGCTGCTGCTCGTCGTCGCGGCGCTCGCGGTCCTGCCGCTCGCGCTGGGCCTCGGCGACCACAAGGAGGAGCCGTTCACCGGGGCGGACGCGGAGGCGGAGACCGCGATCACGGAGCTCCAGCCGGACTACAAGCCGTGGTTCAGCCCGCTGTACGAGCCGCCGTCCGGTGAGATCGAGTCGGCGCTCTTCGCCCTTCAGGCGGCCCTGGGCGCCGGTGTCCTGGCGTACTACTTCGGCCTGCGGCGCGGCCGCCGCCAGGGTGCGGCCCGGGCCGAGGCCGAGGCGGCGGGGCCGAAGGGTGCGGCGGAGGCCGCCGAGGCGTCCGGCACCGGTCAGTCCCCGCTCGACCGGCCGGACGCGTAGCGCCGATGCTGCCGATCGACGCGGCGGCGCACAGCAGTCGCTGGCGCCGCCGTCACCCCGCCGAGAAGGCGTTCCTCGGCTTCGGACTGACCCTCTGTGCGGTGGGCCTGCCGCCGTGGCCGGGCGCGGTGCTCGTGGCGGCGGCCACGCTCGCGGTGCTGCTCGGCCCGGCCGGTGTGCCGGGCCGTCAGCTGTGGCGGGCGTTCCGCATCCCGCTCGGCTTCTGTGTCACGGGAGCGGTTCCGCTGCTCTTCGAGGTGGGCGGTGCGCGCGGACTCGTGGCCCTGGCGCCCGGCGGCCCCGCGCACGCGGGCGAGCTGCTGCTGCGGACCGCCTCGGCCTCGCTCGGGGTGCTGCTCTTCGCCTTCACGACGCCGGTGTCCGATGTGCTGCCCCGGCTCGTGCGGGCGGGTGTGCCGGCGCCGGTGGTGGACGTGGCGCTCGTGATGTACCGGATCATCTTCCTCCTGCTGGACTCGATGACGAAGATCCGACAGGCGCAGGCGGCCCGGCTCGGGCACACCACCCGGGCCGCGACCTGGCGTTCGCTCGCCGGGCTCGGCGCGACGACGTTCGTCCGGGCCTTCGACCGGGCGCAGCGTCTGCAGTCGGGGCTCGCGGGGCGCGGTTACGACGGGACGCTGCGGGTGCTGGTGCCCGCCTGCGCGGTCTCCCGGCGGTTCCTCACGGCGACGGGCGTGCTCCTCGCGGGGCTCGTCGTCCTCACCCTCGTACTGGAAAGGTTCCTTCCGTGACGTCTCCGACCCCCGTCGTGGAGCTGGTGAAGGCGGGTTTCGCCTACGAGGACGGGCCCGCGGTCCTGTCGGACGTGGACTTCGCGGTGCCGGAGGGGCGGGCCATCGCCCTCCTCGGCCGCAACGGCAGCGGCAAGACGACGCTGCTGCGGCTGCTCAGCGGGGGGTTGCGGTGCGGGAGCGGGTCGCTGCTCCTGGACGGGGCGGAGGTGGCGTACGACCGGAAGGGGCTGACCCGGCTGCGGACCACGGTGCAGCTGGTCGTGCAGGATCCGGACGACCAGCTGTTCGCGGCGTCGGTCGGGCAGGACGTGTCGTTCGGCCCTATGAACCTGGGGCTCCCGGACGAGGAGGTACGGCTCCGGGTGCGGGAGGCCCTGGAGGCGCTGGACATCGTGGCCCTGGAGGACCGGCCGACGCATCTGCTGTCGTACGGGCAGCGGAAGCGGGCCGCGATCGCGGGCGCCGTGGCGATGCGTCCCCGGGTGCTGATCATGGACGAGCCGACGGCCGGGCTGGACCCGCACGGGCAGGAGCGGCTGCTGGAGGCCCTGGAGCGGCTCCGGGAGGCGGGGACGACGGTGGTGATGGCGACGCACGACGTGGATCTGGCGCTGCGGTGGGCCGACGAGGCGGCGGTGCTCTCCCCCGCCGGTCTGCGCACCGGCCCGGTCGGCGAGCTCCTCGCGGACGACGCCCTGCTGACCGCGGCGCGCCTGCGCCGGCCGTGGGGGACGTCGGTGGCGCGCCTGCTGCGCGCTCACGGTCTGCTGGGCGCGGACGCGGCGGAGCCCCGGACGCCGGAGGACCTGGACGCGTGGGTGACCGCGGAGGTGGCGGGGCCCGGCCGCCCGTCCTGAGCGTCCCGCGTCGCGCGGAGGACTTGTTACCGAGTAGTACACATCACTCCCCGATTCTTCTGCAACTAGTTGCAGAAGGTGCGCGGGGTCGCCTAGAACTGAGGTCGACGACCCCTGCGCGAGGAGACGCTCCCATGACCCCGTACCCGCACCTGCTGAGCCCGCTCGACCTCGGGTTCACCACCCTGCCCAACCGGGTGATCATGGGCTCGATGCACGTCGGCCTGGAGGAGACCGAGCACGGTTTCGAGCGCATGGCCGCCTTCTACGCCGAGCGCGCCCGCGGCGGCGTCGGCCTCATCGTCACCGGCGGCATCGCGCCCAACGAGGCCGGCCGCCCCTGGGACGGCGGCGCCAAGCTGACCACGGCCGAGGAGGTCGCCGAGCACCGGCTGATCACCGACGCCGTGCACGCCGAGGGCGGCCGGATCGCGATGCAGATCCTGCACTTCGGCCGCTACGCCTACCACCCCGCCCTTGTCGGCCCCAGCCCGCTCAAGGCGCCCATCAGCCCCTTCGTGCCGAACGAGCTGACCGACGCCGAGGTCGAGCAGACCGTCGAGGACTACGCGCGCTGCGCCGTACTGGCCAAGGAGGCCGGCTACGACGGCGTCGAGGTCATGGGCTCCGAGGGCTACCTCATCAATGAGTTCATCGCCGCCGCCACCAACCAGCGCACCGACCGCTGGGGCGGCTCGTACGAGAACCGGGTCCGCTTCCCGCTGGAGATCGTCCGCCGGATCCGCGAGCGCGTCGGCGAGGACTTCATCCTCGTCTACCGCCTCTCCATGCTGGACCTCGTCCCCGGCGGCTCCACCCTGGAGGAGGTCGTCCAGCTCGCCAAGGAGATCGAGGCCGCCGGGGCGACCATCATCAACACCGGCATCGGCTGGCACGAGGCGCGCATCCCCACCATCGCCACCTCCGTGCCGCGCGGCGCCTACACCTGGGTGACGAAGAAGCTGATGGGCGCGGTCTCCGTACCGCTCGTCACCTCCAACCGCATCAACACCCCCGAGGTCGCCGAGGAGATCCTCGCCGACGGCCGCGCCGACCTGGTCTCGCTGGCCCGCCCGTTCCTCGCCGACCCCGCCTTCGTCGCCAAGGCGACGGCCGGCCGCGCGGACACCATCAACACCTGCATCGGCTGCAACCAGGCCTGCCTCGACCACACCTTCAACCTGAAGATCACCTCCTGCCTGGTCAACCCGCGCGCCTGCCACGAGACCGAGCTGGTCCTCTCCCCCACCCGCCTCGCCAAGCGCGTCGCGGTCGTCGGCGCGGGCCCGGCCGGACTCTCCTGCGCGGTGTCCGCGGCCGAGCGCGGCCACTCCGTCACCCTCTTCGACGGCGCCGCCGAGATCGGCGGCCAGCTGAACATCGCCAAGCGGGTGCCGGGCAAGGAGGAGTTCGACGAGACGCTGCGCTACTTCCGCGTCCAGCTCGCCGAGCACGGCATCGACGTCCGCCTGAACACGTACGTGTCCGCCGCCGACCTGGAGGGCTACGACGAGGTCGTCGTCGCGACCGGTGTCACCCCCCGCACCCCCGGGATCGCGGGCGAGGACCACCCGAGCGTCCTCAGCTACCTCGACGTGCTCCGGGACGGCGCACCGGTCGGGGACCGGGTCGCGATCATCGGCGCGGGCGGCATCGGCTTCGACGTCGCCGAGTTCCTCACCGACGGCGGCGAGGGCGCGAGCCAGGACCCCGAGACGTACTTCCGCCAGTGGGGCGTCGACACCTCGTACGAGAACCGCGGCGGACTGCGCGCGCCCGAGCGGAACGCGCCGCCGCGCCAGGTCCACCTGCTCCAGCGCAAGAGCACCAAGGTCGGCGCCGGCCTGGGCAAGACGACCGGCTGGATCCACCGCACCGAGCTCAAGCACCGGGGCGTCACCATGGTGGCCGGCGTCTCGTACGAGCGGATCGACGACGCGGGCCTGCACGTCACGATCGACGGGGAGCCGCAGCTCCTGCCCGTCGACACGGTGGTGCTCTGCGCGGGCCAGGAGCCGCGCCGCGACCTGTACGAGCAGCTGGTGGCGGCCGGCCGCTCCGCGCACCTCATCGGCGGCGCGGACGTCGCCGCCGAACTGGACGCGAAGCGGGCCATCGACCAGGGCACCCGGCTCGCCGCCGCCCTGTGACGGCGGCACCGTGATCACCGTGGCCGGCCGAACCTAGGATGCGAGCATGTCCCTCCCGCACGCGATCCTCACCGCGCTGCTCGAAAAGCCGTCCTCCGGCCTCGAACTGACGCGCCGCTTCGACAAGTCGATCGGCTACTTCTGGTCGGCCACGCACCAGCAGATCTACCGCGAGCTCGGGAAGCTGGAGCAGGCGGGGCACATCCGCGCCCTGCCCGCTCCGGTGCCCGCGCGGGGACAGAAGAAGGAGTACGAGGTGCTGCCCGCCGGCCGGGCGGAGCTCGGCGACTGGGTCGGCAGGACCGAGGACCCGAAGCCGCTCCGTTCCTCCCTGCTGCTGCGGATGCGGGCCGCCGCCATGGTCGGGTCGGCGGGGCTGCGGGCCGAGCTGGAGCGCCATCTCGTGCTGCACCGGCAGCAGCTGGAGAAGTACCTCGCCATCGAGGCCCGGGACTTCCCGGCGGAGCGCCGCCGCACCGAACCGGACCGGCTGCGCCACCTCGTCCTGCGGGGCGGCGTGGACCTGGAGCGGTTCTGGGTGGAGTGGCTGACCGGCGCGCTGGCCGAGCTGGGTCCGGCGGAGCACTGAAGGCCCGGCCGCCCGGGGCTGGGGCACGCGACGGGGCCCGCACCGGCGTGGATACTGGTCAGTTGTAGTTCCACGAAACGAAAGGGCGGGTATGGCCGACGACTTGGGGCACCGCGCGACACGTCACGCGGTGGTCATCGGGGGAAGTCTCGCTGGACTGCTTGCCGCTCGGGTACTCGCCGAGCACGCCGAGAAGGTGACGGTCGTCGAGCGCGACCGCTACCCGGAGGGGCCCGTCGCACGGCCGGGGGTCCCGCAGGGCCGGCACCTCCACGTCCTCATCGCGGGCGGGCAGCAGGCGCTCGACGAGCTGCTCCCCGGCTTCATGAAGGAGCTCGGGGAGCTGGGCGCGCCCAAGGTGGGCGTCCCGGAGGACATGGTCCAGTGGCAGAACGGCAAGTGGTACATCCGCAACTCCGCGACCGCGCACTTCTACACCGGACCGCGCCCCCAGCTGGAGTGGCTGGTGCGGCAGAGGGTCCTCGCCGACCCGCGCATCGAACTGGTCGAGGGCCACGAGACGGTGGGCCTGACCGGCGACTCCTCGCGCGTCCGGGGCGTCCGCCTGCGGGAGCGCGGCGCGGGCGGCGAGAAGGAGACGCGCGTCCTGGACGCCGATCTCGTCGTGGACGCCTCCGGGAGGTCCACGAAGGCCGCCGACTGGCTCGCGGGGATCGGGGCGGAGGCCCCGCACGAGGAGACCCTCGACACGGGTCTCGCCTATGCCACCCGGGTCTACCGGGCCCCGGAGGAGGACCCGCACAGCGACGCGCGCGGCTACTACATCGTGCCCAACCCCGAGCAGGTGTACGGCGGTGTGGTGCTGCCCCTCGGCGACGGGCGGCACCTGGTCACCCTGTCCGGGCTGCGCGGTGACGAGCCGCCGACCGAGGAGGGCGCGTTCGAGGAGTACGCGAAGCGGCTGCCGCACCCGGTGGTCAGCGACTGGCTGTCCCGGGCCGAACCGGAGTCCCCGGTGTACGGCTTCCGGAAGACCGCCAACATCCGGCGCAGGTACGACCGTCCGGGCCGCCGCCCGGCCGGCTTCCTCGCCACCGGCGACGCGCTCTGCGCCTTCAACCCCATCTACGGGCAGGGCATGGCCGTCGCCGCGCTCAGCGCGGTCGCGCTGCGCCGGGCGCTGGCCGACCCGAAGCGCACCCCGACCACCCGTCTGGTGCAGCGGGCGCTGTTCGACGCCTCCAAGCAGGCCTGGGACATCTCGGCGGGCGCCGACAAGAAGATGCCCGGCGCCACCGGTGACGCGGTGCGGCCGGGGCCGATGGACAAGGCGGTCGGCTGGTACCTGGGCCGGGTCACGGAGAGGGCGCCGGGCGACCCCGCCGTGGGGGCTCCGTTCCGCGCGGCGCTCACCCTGACCGCCCCGCTGTCGGTCCTGTTCTCCCCGGCGGTGGCCAAGGCGGTGCTGTTCGGGCCCGTGGCGGAGACGCCGGCCGAGCCGCCGCTCCACCGCGGCGCACAGGGCCTGTCCGGCGGATCAGGGTCGGACAGGCCCTAGGGCCGAACGGGTGAGGGCGGCTCCCGGGTGTCGCGTTCAGGCGCCCGGGGCCGCCGTCACCATGCCGGCGGCGATGGCCGCGCCGAGGGCCGCGTAGTCGTCGGCGTTCTGGCCGGCGTAGGTGAGCGCGAAGTCGGCGACGGCGCGGTCGAAGACGTCCGAGCTGCCGAGGTAGGCGGCGATGGCGATCCGGTCGCCGGAGCGGGCGTGGGCCCGGGCCAGGGCGCGGCCGCAGAGCCGCGCGTACTCCCTCAGCAGGGCCGGGGACATGGTCTCCACCTCGGCGGAGCCCTTCATGTCGCGCATCTGGCGCCAGTAGAAGTGGCGCTGCTCGGGTCCGGTCATCCAGCCGAGGAAGATGTCGCTGGCGGCCTGCGTCAGCCGCTGGCCGCAGACGACGCGGCGCCCCTGGTGGGGGTAGGCGCTCGGCGGCAGGTACTGCTCCAGGACGGAGCGGCCGGCCTCCTTGATCTGGAGGATGAGCGGGTCGCCGCCGTCCCGTCCTTCGAGGAGGAGGATGAAGCAGCGGGTGCCGACGCTGCCGACTCCGACGACCTTGCGGGCCGCGTCGACGTAGTGGTAGCGGTCGAGGAGGACACGGCGCTCCTCGGCCAGCGAGCTGCGGTAGTCGCTGAAGATCTTGCCGAGGGTGACCCGGTCGACGTCCGTGACCCGTTCGAGGAGCGGCGGGTCGTCGACGATGTGCCGGTTGCCGGCCTTGTCCGTGTCGGTGAGCTTGGCGAGGGCCTGGAGGCTGGTGCGCCGGCGGGCGCGGTCGAGCCGGTGGGCCAGGCGGGCGCGGTCGTCGCGGCGCACGAGGGCGACGAGGTCGTCGGCGGCGATCCGCTCGTACCAGACGGCGAGCTCCCCGAGGCCGGCGAGCTCGTGCATGGCCTTGCGGTACGCCTCGACGGCGACGAGCGCGGCGCGGTGGGCCTTGGGCTTGGTGCTGCCGTTCTGGAGGGCGGCGACCATGACGCTGGCGGCGAGTCTCTTCACGTCCCACTCGAAGGGGCCGGGGAGCGTCTCGTCGAAGTCGTTCACGTCGAAGAGGAGCGTCCGCTCGGGTGAGGCGTAGACGCCGAAGTTCAGCAGGTGGGCGTCGCCGCAGAGCTGGACGGTGAGCCCCGTGTGGCGCTGGGCGCCGAGGTCCGCGGCCATGACTCCGGCGGCGCCGCGCAGGAAGGCGAAGGGGGACACCGCCATCCGGGCGTACCGGAGCGGCACGAGGTCGGGCAGCCGGTCCAGGGACTCGCGCTCCAGGACGCCGAGCGGGTCGGGTCGCTGCGAGCTGGGTATCCAGCGGCCGTGGGAGGCACGGGGGACACGTTTGCGGGCCGCCTTGCCCCGCGCGGCACGCTCCGACGGAGACGTCATCCGGCCTCACCCGCCTCTTCCTGCCGAGCCGCTCTCGGCCCGTCACCTGGAACCTCATTACACGGCGTGACGCTCGTTTCGGCCACTCTGCCGGACCGGCCTAGCAAAATGGTTTAGACCAATGATAGGAATTGATCACCCACACGACCCACGCTGTCACGCTGAGCAAAGAGAGGGTTGATCATGGCCGAGCCCGATTCCGAGGCGGTGGCGGACGCGCCGCTCTATCTCCGGGTCGCCGCCGCGCTGCGCGAGGACCTCGCCCGGCGGCGCATCTCCCCCGGCAGCCGGCTCCCGTCGGAACGCTCGCTGTCGCAGCGCTACCACGTCAACCGGCAGACCGTCCGCAGCGCGCTCCAACTCCTCAGGGACGAAGGGCTCGTGGTCACCGACCGGCGGGGCACCTTCGCCGCCGCCGACGAGGCGGAGTCCGAGCCGGCCGCGCCGGCCCTCGCGGCCCGCCGGCCCACGTTCCCCGGCGGGCCTCGGGCGGCCGAGGCGCTGGTGCGGGCCTCGCTCACCTGGGAGCCCGCGCCCACTCCCCTGGCACCGCGGCTCCTGCTCACCCCCGGTGAACCGACGCTCGTCCACCGGCACACGGTCCTGGGGCCGCACGGGACGGCGCTCCAGCGGGCGGTGTCGTGGTTCTCCCGGCCGGCCCTCGCCGAGATCCCCCAGCTCTCCCGGTACCGGCGGGGCAGGGACTGCCGTCAACAGCCCGACCTGCGGCTCCTCTACCACTGGATGCACCAGGCGGGGCTGCGGATCACCCACCGCGAGTCGGTCGGCGTCCCGCCAGGCCCGGCCACCACGACGGCCGGCGGTGCTGCCCGGCTGCTCGTCCACCGGGTCGTCAGCGACCAGCACGGGCACGCCCTGGAGATCACCGACATCGACTTCTCGGCCCAGTCGGCCGCCTGGACCTACGAGTTCAGCGCCTGACGACGCCCCGGCTCCTGTCCGGTACGGGGACAGGAGCCGGGGCGCGGGCGTCAGACGATGCCCTCGGCGATCTCCGCCTCCTCGCGGGCGTTCCCGTACGCGGTCGGCGTGCCGTACGAGCGGCGGGCGACGTACCACCAGACGCTGGCGAGGACGAGCACGACGGCGAGCGCGATGGCGGCGTAGTTCATGGTGTCGACGTTCACCGGCGACTTCTGCGGTAGGCAGAAGAGCACGGTCACGAACGCCACCCAGACGACGGCGGTCCAGCCGATCGGCTTGCTCCACCTGCCGAGGCTCCACGGGCCGGGGACGAAGCGGTTCCCGGCGCGCAGCCGCAGGTAGATCGGGATGGCGTACGCGGGGGTGATGCCGATGACGTTGATCGCGGTGACGGCGCCGTAGGCGGTGGCCGAGTAGAGCGAGGGGACGGCGAGCAGCGCGGCCACGGCGACCGAGAGCCAGACGGCGGGGACGGGCGTCTGCGTGCTGCCGCTGACCTTGCGCCAGAGCGCCGAACCGGGCAGGGCGTTGTCACGGCTGAAGGCGAAGACCATGCGGCTCGCGGCGGCCACCTCGGCGTTGCCGCAGAAGAGCTGGGCGACGATCACCACGAGGAGCAGGGCGGCGGCGCCGCCGGAGCCGAGCGCGTCGATGAAGATCTGGGCGGGCGGGACGCCGGTGGCGCTGTTCTGCGTGGCGGCGTAGTCCTGGATCGCGAAGGTGAGTCCGGCGAGGAGGGCGAAGCCGGCGAGCCAGGAGACCCAGATGGCCCGGACGATGCCCTTGGCGGCGGTGACGGAGGCGTTGGAGGTCTCCTCGGAGAGGTGCGCCGAGGCGTCGTAGCCGGAGAAGGTGTACTGGGCGAGGAGCAGGCCGATCGCGGCGACGTAGAAGGGGTTGGCCCAGCCGGTGTCGTTGACGAACTCGGTGAAGACGAACTCGACGGACTGGTGCCGGTCGGGGACGAACGCGAGCGCGCCGACGATGACGGCGACGCCGATCAGGTGCCACCAGACGCTGACCGAGTTGAGGACGCTGACGAGGCGGACGCCGAAGAGGTTGAGCCCGGCGTGCAGCAGCAGGATCGCGAGGAAGATGAGGAAGGTGGACTCCGGGGTGGGCACGAAGCCCCACTGGAGGTTGAGGAAGGCTCCGGTGAACAGGGCGGCGCCGTAGTCGATGCCGGCGATGGCGCCGAGCAGGCCGAGCAGGTTCAGCCAGCCGGTGTACCAGCCCCAGCGGCGCCCGCCGAGCCGGTCGGCCATGTAGTAGAGGGCGCCGGAGGTCGGGTAGGCGCTGGTGACCTCGGCGAGGGCGAGGCCCACGCAGAGGACGAAGAGGCCGACGCCGACCCAGCCCCACAGCATGACGGAGGGACCGCCGGTGCCGAGGCCGAAGCCGTAGAGGGTCATGCAGCCGGAGAGGACGGAGATGACCGAGAAGCTGATCGCGAAGTTGCCGAAGCCGTCCATGCGGCGGGCGAGGACGGGCTGGTAGCCGAGCTCTCTCAGCCTCGCCTCCTCGTCCTGGGACGGCGGTGGCTTGCGTATCGCGTCGATCGGGGATTCGGTGCGGGACATGGGGACCTCCGGGGGGACGGGGGAGCGGGTGGGGGGATGTGACGGGTGCCGGGGGCGGTGGTGCGTCAGCCGCTGAGACAGCGGGCCCGGGCGCGCAGGAAGACCTCCTCGGCGAGGGCCCGGTCGTCCGGGTGGGCGGTGCGGTAGGCCCAGGGGAGGGTCGTGTAGTACGGGCCGAGCGCCTCGAAGACCCGGGCCGCGTCGGCGAAGCGGAGGGCTCCGAAGAGGGCGTGCGCCAGGTAGTTGAGATCGAGCAGCGAGGCCTCGTCGGTGGCGCAGAAGAGGAACCAGGTGTCCAGGGCGCGCTGGGCGTCGCGGACGGCGTCCTCCGCGACCCAGTGGAGGTCGAGGGCGCGCTCGTGGCCGCGCTCGCGCCGGTAGCGCTCGACGCGGACGTAGAGCGGGAGGGCGTGCAGTGCGGAGCCGACGGGGGCGGAACTCGCGGCCCAGTGCGAGTAGTTGACGGCCTCGGAGAGGGGGCCGGGCCGTCGTGCGTACACGAACTGGAGCATGCGGTGGTGGGCCTCGCGGTTGTGCGGGTCGCGCTTCTCCACCTCGGCGAGCAGGCCCCAGGGTCCGGGCGGCAGCATGGGCGCCGGCGGGGTGTGCCGGTGCTCGGCCATGCGCTGGCGTCCGTCGAGCGCGGCGAGGGCGATCAGACCGACCCAGGGCACGGGGTCGGCGGGTGAGCGGTCGGAGGCCTCGCGGCAGGCGGTCCAGGCCTCCTGCCAGAGTTCCCGGGTGCGGGCGTGGGCGGCGCGGTGGGCGCGTACGGCGCGCTCGACGGCGACCCGGCTGTGCATCACGGTGGCGGCGAGGCTCTCGGGCTGTTCGGCGCGCCAGATGGGGACGACGTCGGTGCCCGCGGCGACGGCGGCGAGGACCTGGGTGCGCCGGGTCCAGGTCTCCCAGTCGGAGGTCTCGTCGAGCAGTCGGGCCATGGACACCCAGCGGCCGGTCCGTAAGTCCTGGACGGCGTTGCGCAGGGCGTGGTCGTGGCCGGCGGGGTGGTAGACGGGCCGGAATCCGTGTCCGGCCATCAGGGGGTGGGGCGTGGTGTGGATGACATGGGTCCTCGGTGGATGGAGGGGGTGGTCAGTCCCCCGGCGGGCGTCACCGGCCGTTGATCGGCGATCACTATAGAGGGCTATGGATGCGACCGGTCCACTTTCTTTCGTGACAGTAACTATTGAGCCAACGACTGAATTTGACTTACTGTCAGGTATGCCGCACGACCTGACGTGCTCGCCCGCCGAGGCTTGACGAAGCCCTGCCACAACGGCACCCTGACCCTTTTCGGTGACCGGATGATCACCGAGCGGTCGAGCGACGGGAGCAGCGGGATGACGGGCGGAGCGGTACTCGCCGTCGACCAGGGCACGTCGGGCACGAAGGCCCTCGTCCTCTGCCCCGAGCGCGGGGTCATCGGCACCGGGACGGCTCCGGTCAGGCCCCGCCACCTCCCCGGCGGCCTCGTCGAGGTCGACCCGCGTGAGCTGTACGACTCGGTGGTCACCGCCGGGCGGGCGGCGCTCGCCGAGGCGGACACCCCCGTCGTCGCCGTGGGCCTCGCCAACCAGGGCGAGACCGTGCTCGCCTGGGACCCCGCCACCGGGGAGCCGCTGACCGACGCCCTCGTCTGGCAGGACCGCAGGGCGGCCTCCGTGTGCGCCGGCCTCGACGCCCACGCGGAGGAACTGCGCCGGCTCACCGGCCTCCCGGTCGACCCCTACTTCGCCGCGCCGAAGATGGCCTGGATCCGCCGCCACGCCACCGGCGCCGGTGTGGTGACCACCAGCGACGCCTGGCTCGTCCACCGGCTCACGGGCGCGTTCGTCACGGACGCGGCGACCGCCGGACGGACCGGTCTCCTCGACCTCGACACCGTCACCTGGTCGGAGACCGCACTCGACCTGTACGGACTCGGCGGCGAGTCGCTCCCCCGGGTCGTGGACTGCGACACCCCGGTCGGCACCACGACCGCGTTCGGCCCCGCGCTCCCGCTCACCGGGCTTCTCGTGGACCAGCAGGCGGCGCTGCTCACCCAGAGCGCCGACGACCCGGCCGCCGCCAAGTGCACCTACGGCACGGGCGCCTTCCTCCTCGCGCAGACCGGTCCCGAGCCCCGGCGCGCCGCGTCCGGCCTGGTGAGCTGTGTGGCCTGGCGGCTCGGCGGGAGCGTCACCCACTGCCTCGACGGGCAGGTGTACACGGTCGCCTCGGCCGTGCGGTGGCTCACCGACCTGGGCGTGATCAGAGGCGCCGCGGAGCTCGACGCCGTCGGCGGAGCCGTACCGGACAGCGGCGGCGTCACCTTCGTCCCCGCCTTCGCGGGACTCGCCGCGCCCTGGTGGCGCGGGGACGTGCGCGGCTCGCTCACCGGCCTCGGCCTGGACACCGGCCCCGGCCATCTGGTGCGGGCCCTGTGCGAGGGCATCGCCGCCCAGGTCGTGGAGCTCGCCGCGGCCGCCGCTTCGGACCGGGGCGCGCCCCTGACCGCACTGCGCGCCGACGGCGGCCTGACCCGGTCGGCCCTGCTCATGCAGACGCAGGCCGATCTGCTGCAGCTGCCCGTCGAGGTCGCCTCGCTGCCCGATGCCACGGCGCTCGGGGTCGGCGCGGTCGCCCGGCTCGGTCACCACCCGGGGCTCACGCTCCGCGAGGCCGTGCCGGAGTGGAAGCCCTCGGCCGTGTACGAGCCCCGGATCCCGGCCGACGAGGCGGCGGAGCGCCTGGGACGCTTCCGCGCGGAGGTCTCGGCGCTCGTCGAGCGCTCGGCGGAGGCGGGCCGGGCCGGGAAGGCCGGCGGTTCGGGCGGCGGGGCCCTGTGAGCGTCACGCGGACCGGCCCGCTCCCCACCGGCGAGGCCGCCGCGTACGACGTCGTGGTCGTCGGGGCGGGGGTCGTCGGTTCCGCGATCGCGCGGGCGCTGGCCCGCCATCCGCTGCGGATCGCGCTCGTGGAGGCCGCGGACGACGTCGGCGACGGCACCTCGAAGGCCAACACGGCCATCCTGCACACCGGTTTCGACGCCGCGCCCGGAACCCTGGAGGCCCGGCTGGTGCGCGAGGGACACCGGCTGCTCGACGGGTACGCGCGGGAGGCGGGCATCCCCGTGGAGCCGCTGGGCGCGCTGCTCGTCGCCTGGAACGAGGAGCAGCGGGCGACGCTCCCCCGTCTCCGGGAGAAGGCCGAGCGCAACGGCCACGGCACCACCCGGCTCCTCTCCGCCACGGAACTGGCCGCGCGTGAACCGCACTTGGGCCCGGGTGCGCTGGCTGCGCTCGACGTGCCGGGCGAGTCGGTGATCTGCCCGTGGACCACCACCCTCGCGTACGCCACCCAGGCCGTCCGCTCCGGGGTCGACCTGCATCTGAACTGCCGGGTGGAGAAGGTGCGTCCGGGCGATCCGTACCACCGGCTCGTCACCCGGCGCGGGGTGCTGCGGACCCGCCTGCTCGTCAACGCCTGCGGGCTCCACGCCGACGCCTTCGACGCACTGGTCGGCCGGGAGGACTTCACCGTCACCCCGCGCCGGGGCCAGCTGCTCGTCTTCGACAAGTTCGCCCGCGACCTCGTCCGGCACATCCTGCTGCCCGTGCCGGGACCGCTCGGCAAGGGCGTGCTCATCTCGCCGACCGTGTACGGGAACGTCATGCTCGGGCCCACCGCCGAGGACCTCGACGACAAGACCGCCACGGGCACGACGGCGGAGGGGCTCGCCGGGCTGCGCGAGCAGGGCGGCCGGATCCTCCCCGCACTGCTCGACGAGGAGGTCACCGCCGTGTACGCCGGGCTGCGGGCCGCCACCGGACAGGAGGACTACCGGATCGCCGCCCACCCCGCGCTGCGGTACGTGACGGTGGGCGGGATCCGCTCCACCGGGCTCACCGCCTCCCTGGCCATCGCCGAGCACGTGCTCGGCCTCCTCGCCGACTGCGGCCTCGACCCCGGACCGGCCCGCCCGCTCGCCCCGGTCCGGATGCCGAACCTCGGCGAGGCCTTCCCCCGCCCGTACCGCGACGCCGGCCTCATCGCCCGCGACCCGGAGTTCGGGACGATCGTCTGTCACTGCGAGCGGGTCACCCGGGGCGAGATCAGGGCCGCGCTCGGCTCGACGATCCCGCCCGGCGGCCCGGACGGACTGCGGCGCAGGACGCGCGCCCGGGGCGGCCGCTGCCAGGGGAACCACTGCGGCGCGGAGGTGCGGGCGCTGTTCGAGGAGCGGTCGCGCGAGCGGGGGTCGCGCGGAGAGGGGACCCGGTGAACCGTACGGTCGACGTCCTCGTCGTGGGCGCGGGACCCGCCGGACTCGCCGCGGCGGCCCGGCTCGCGGCGGCGGGCGCGGGCCGCGTCGAGGTCCTGGAACGGGAGGCCGCGGCGGGCGGGGTGCCGCGGCACTGCGCACGGCCGGGGTTCGGCGCGGACGCCCTGGGGCGCCCCCTGGACGGCCCGGCGTACGCCCGGCGCGCGGTGCGGGAGGCGCTGCGGGCGGGGGCCGTCGTCCGTACCGGCGTCTCGGCCACCGGCTGGGCCGGGCCCCTCACCCTGGACGTGACCGCCCCGACCGGACTCGAACGGATCCGGGCGCGCGCGGTGGTCCTCGCCACCGGGGCGCGCGAACGGCCCCGCAGCGCCCGGCTCGTCCCGGGCACCCGGCCCGCCGGGGTGCTGACCACGGGCGAACTCCAGCGGATGGTGGCGCGGTCCGGGGCGCG
Source organism: Streptomyces tanashiensis (assembly GCF_014648895.1). Taxonomy (GTDB): domain Bacteria; phylum Actinomycetota; class Actinomycetes; order Streptomycetales; family Streptomycetaceae; genus Streptomyces; species Streptomyces tanashiensis. The sequence continues at coordinate 86,307 of NZ_BMRZ01000023.1, read as the reverse complement.
GCGGGAGCACGTCGGGAGGCGGGCGGTGGTCGTCGGCGGCGATCCGGTGGCCCGCGGCGCGGTGCGCACACTGCGCGCCGCCGGGGTGGACGTGACGGCCGTCGTCACCGGACTCCCCTCCCCCGCCGTCGCCTTCGCGGGGGTCCCGGTCCTCACCGGGGCGGTCGTGACGGAGCTGCTCGGACGCGGCCGGCTGACCGGAGTCGCGGTGCGGGGCGGGGACGGGCGCGCGGCCGTGCTGCGCTGCGACACGGTGGTGTTCACCGGCGACTGGATCCCGGACCACGAACTCGCCCGCGCCCGCGGGCTGCCACTCGCACCGGGGGCCCGGGGCCCGGTGACGGACCATGGCTTCCGCACCACCGAGCCGGGGGTCTTCGCGGTCGGCAACCTCCTGCGCGGGGTGGAGCCGGCACTCGTGGCCGCCGGCGAGGGACGGACGGCGGCGGGGGCGGTGCTCGAACGGCTCGCCGGGCACCCCTGGCCGTCCGCCGGGGTACGTGTGACGGCGGAGGGCCCGCTGCGATGGGTGACGCCCGGTCTCGTCGGTGCGGAGGCCGTCCCCTTGCTCGTCCGGCCGGAGCGGCGGCTCGTGCGCCCGGTCCTGACCCTCGCCCAGGACGGCACCGTCCTGCGTCGCGAACGGCTGAGCGGGACGCTCGTCCCCTGGCGCTCGGTACGGCTCGGGGCTCACTGGACACACGGCGTGGACCTCACGGGCGGCCGGGTGACGCTCGACGCCGAGGAGGCCCCGTGACAGAGCTCGGGTCAACGGCGCACCCGATGGCGCAGGTGAATCACACGGTCGCCGTGAATCACCACGTCGGGATCCTCCAGCAGGTGCCGACGATCCAACCTGTCGTGAGCTGCCGCTCCTGCAGGAAGTCGATCGGCCGGCCGTCCGGCGCGCGGGGCTGCGCCGGGTGGGGGATTCGGACAGACTGGTGGGCATGCCGGACAAGCGCAGCGCGGGTCTTCTGGTCTTCCGACGCACCCCGGGCGAGGGCGTCGAGGTCCTCATCGGGCACATGGGCGGGCCCTTCTGGGCGTCCCGGGAGGAGTCGGCCTGGTCGATCCCCAAGGGGGAGTACGAGCCCGACGAGACTCCCGAGGCCGCGGCGCGCCGCGAGTTCCGGGAGGAGCTGGGTCTCCCGGCCCCCGAGGGCGAGTGGTTCGCCCTCGGCGAGGCCCGCCAGCGGAACGGAAAGCTCGTCACCGTGTGGGCCGTCGAGGGCGATCTCGACCCGGCCGAGGTCGTGCCGGGGACCTTCTTCATGGAATGGCCGCCGCGGTCCGGGATCCGGGAGGAGTTCCCCGAGATCGACCGGGTGGGCTGGTTCGCGCCGGAGGCCGCCGCTCCGCTGCTCGTCTCCGGGCAGCGGGTCTTCCTGGAGCGGCTGGCGACGCACCTCGCCGGACAAGCCTGAGCCCGATTGTCAGACCCGTACGAGAGGGTGGTGAGCGCCGAACTGTCGAGAGGGAGCCCGACATGACCACGATCACCGCCAGCGAGCGCGCGGCCGCCCAGGCGTACCTGCGGCTGCTCGAGTCCACTCAGGCCGTGCTGACCGACCCGCAGCTCGCCCCGTACGCGGGGGTGATGCTCACCCATCCGATGGCGGAGGCCGACGAGGCGCTCCGCGCCGCGGGCCTCGCGGGGAACGAGGACCGGTTGCTGCGCCTCGTCTCCTCCCTGCGGGCCTCCCCCGCGACCGCCTGGGGGCGCACCGGTTGACGCGGTGCGCCGCTCGGGGCCGGGGCGTCGTCCGCCCCGGCCCGGTCGTGGGGCCCGCCGTCCCGGGTTCGTGCCGTCAGGCGCCGAGGCGGACGGGGAGGGCCCGGACGCTGTTGCCGACGAAGCCGGAGTGCCGGGTCAGCTCGGCCTCCGGGAGCGCCAGGTCCAGATCGGGGAAGCGGGTGAAGAGCGCCTCCAGGGCGATCGCGGCCTCCATCCGGGCGAGCGGGGCGCCCAGACAGTAGTGGGGGCCGTGGCCGAGCGAGAGGTGTTTCACGGTCGCGGTGCGGGTGATGTCGAAGCGGTCTGCGTCCGGGCCGTGGGCCTTCGTGTCGCGGCCGGCCGCCGAGTATCCGGCGAGGACGGGGGTGCCCCGGGGGATGAGGGTGCCGTCGACGGTGAGGTCGTGGGTCGGGTAGCGGAACGGGAAGTAGCTGACCGGGCTGTCCCAGCGGAGGGTCTCCTCCACCACGTCGGCCCAGTCGGCGCGGCCCCCGATGACGAGGTCGAGCTGGTCGCGGTGGGCGCAGAGCGCCCGGACGGCGTTGGTGACGAGGTTCAGGGTGGTCTCGTGGCCCGCGATGATCATCAGGAGCAGGGTGCCGATGAGCTCGGGCTGGCTGAGCCGGTCGCCGCCCTCGTCCCGGGCCGCGATGAGGGCGCTGGTGAGGTCGTCGCCGGGGGCGGCGGCCTTGGCGGCGGCGATGGAGCCGAGGAGCTCGACGAGTTCGCGGTTGGCGGCGACCGCCCGCGCGGGTTCGGTGTCGGTGGCGACGACCAGGCTGGAGAGGTGGTGCAGCCGGTCCTGGTGGGCCGCGTCGACGCCGAGGAGCTCGCAGATGACGCCGAGCGGCAGGGGGAGGGCGTAGTGCCGGCGCAGATCGGCGACGCCGTCCCCGGCGCGGGCGGCCTCCGCGAGTCCGTCGAGGAGCCCGGCGGTGACCGTCTCGACGCGCGGGCGGAGCTCCTCGACGCGGCGGGCGGTGAAGGCGCTGCTGACCAGGGTGCGCAGGCGGCGGTGGTCGGCGCCGTCGGCGGTGGTCATGCCGGGCACGGTGGCGAAGGTCCGCAGCGGCCAGCCGTCGGGTATGCGGCCCTCGGTGAGCGCGGTGAAGTGCTGGGGTCCCTTGGCGACGTCGGGGTGGGAGAGGAAGTCGCGCAGCGCGTCGTGGCCGAGCACCGCCATGCCCTCGATCTCGCCGGGCAGGATCACCGGCGCCACGGCTCCCTCGGCGAGGAGCCGGGCGTTCTCCGCGTGCGGGCAGCCGCCCGCCGGGTCCATCCGGTACGGCGGGCGGCCGGCGGGCGGGGTGGTGTGCGGGGTGTTCAAGGAAGGGACTCCTGACTGCGGATCCGGGCCGACTCGGCACCTGAGCGGTCAGATCCTACGGTCAACCACGCTCTGTCCGTGCGGAGTTGTCCGGCGCACCGTGAGCGTCCCGGCCGCCCCGGCCGAGGAGTTCGGCCAGGCCGCGGCGGGTGGCGGCCACCACCACCCGGTCCCCCGCGGCGAGGAGCCGCTCGGGCCGGAGGCGCCAGCCCTGGCCGGAGCCGCCGCCCCGTCCGTCGAGGGCGATGACCCGCCAGGCGCCGGGGCGGAAGGCCTCGGCGACGGTCCGGCCGTCCAGGAGCGGATGGTCCGCGACGTCCACGGCGGCGAAGAGGAGGACGCGGCGCTCGACCGGTACGGCTCCGAGGACCTGGCGGCCCATCATGGCGCCGGCGAAGGCGGGTGCGGCGAGGTGGGAGACGCTGCGGCTGCGGGTGAGGGCCCGGGGGTGGGCGGTGCGCAGGGTGCGGAAGACGGCGGTGGCGAAGTCGTCGTCGTACAGGCGGAGGACGACCCGCAGGTCGGGGGTGACGGCGCGGGCGGAGAGCGCGGCCTCCAGGTTGGTGATGTCGACGCTGGTCAGGGCCAGCAGGGCGTGGGCGCGGTGGATGCGGGCGGCCTCCAGGACGCCTTCCTCGGTGACGTCGCCGATGACGGTGGGGACGCGCAGCCGGCGGGCCACGGCGACGCCCCGGGCCTCCGGGTCGGATTCGACGCACACCACCGGGATGTTCAGTCGGCGGAGCCGGGCGAGGACGCGGGTGCCGACCTTGCCGAGCCCGAGCAGCACCACGTGGCCGGAGAGTCCGCGCGGCGGGCGGCGCAGGGCGGTCGCGGTGCGGAAGGTGCCGAGGCCTTCGAGGAGGGCGGCGACGATCACCGGGAGCAGGAGGAGTCCGACGAACCCGGCCAGGATCTGCAGGACCTGACGTCCGGTCGGCTCGCCGACGGCCGGATCGCCGATGGCGAAGATGTCCAGGAGCGTCAGATAGGCGGCGTGCAGGGGGTGGTCGCCGGTGGTGAAGGTGGAGGCGAGGGCGAGCGCGAGGACGGCGCCGAAGGCGCCCGCGAGGGACCAGCGCAGGCGGCGGGAGAAGAGCGAGGCGACGGGCAGGGCGGAGGCGGCGAGGCGGGCCGCCGGAAGGGCCGGTCCGGCCGGGGTGACCGCTTCGAGGGTGACGGCGGCCCGCCCGGTGGCGGCGGCGACCGTGCGGTCGTCCGGCAGGAGGCGCGGGCCGGCGTCCCCGCTGCGCTCCGAGCCCTCGCAGCCCGCCGGGTCGCCGGCGGTCGCGGAGAGCAGGGCGAGCGTGCAGAGCCCGGGGTCGGGGGCCTGTCCCGCGACGGGCGGCCGGTCGACGGCGTGCAGCAGCAGTCCCCCGGCCTGGACCACCTTGCTGGTGCCCGCGACGGCGGCCGCGGCCAGGCCGGGAGCGGCGGTGTCGACGTCGGAGAGGACCGTCGTGGCGGCGTCGAGCTTCTCGGGGTCGAGGCCGGGCTCGGCGACGGCCGCCGCCTGGTCGAGGAGGGTTTCGAGGTGCTGGCCGAGCTTGCGGTTGTAGAGCCGGATCACCAGGCGCAGCCGGGGGTTGAGGCGGCGGGCGGTGAGCGCGGCGCGGATGTTGGTCTCGTCGTCCTCGTGGACGAGGGCGAGGGCGGCGGCGCGCTCCACCCCGGCGTCCGTCAGGGCCCGGTCGTCCGCCTCCGCGGACTCGACGACCCGCAGGGTGCCGCTGGGCTCGGCGCCGTCCCCGGGGGTTCCGGCGGTGGCTCCGGTCCCGCTGGTGCGGGTGACGGCGGCGGTCACCCGCCCGAAGAGGGCGAGGGCCCGGCCGGTGCGGCCGGCGGGTGTGCGCGGCGCGTCGGGCAGTGTCGGCACCAGGAGGGTGACCTGCTCCGCGTACACCTCGTGGAGTTCGCGCGCGAGGCGGTGGGAGAGGGCGTCGTCCCCGCACACGATCATGTGCCCGGCGGGGGCGGTGCGGGACTGCCGCTCGGTCCGGAGGGCGGGCGCGCCGAACGGGCCGGCGGCGGGTGTCGCGGCCGGCCGGGCGGGGCCGGGGACGGACCCGGTCGCCGGTGCGGCGGGGGGCGGTCCGCCCGCTCGGTCCGGAACGACGTTGCTCTGGTTCGGGTATGAGGGCACGTCACAAGGATGCCCTGCGCCTGAGACAGCGGTCCGGGGCCTCCGCCGCCGGGCGCCGCGGCCGGATGCCGCTCACCGGTACCACCCGGGCGGACGCACGACGCGCCGCCGTACGCCACACCCGCTAGGCCGGTCGGCGCACTCCGATCTGCGCGGTGCGCACCTCCTTCCTACGGTGGCTGAATGATCGTCACGTCAGCTGTTCGTCATGCCGCCGCCGGTTCCGCGGCGCTGCTGTTCGTGCTGCCCGTTCCGGCGGCCATCGCCTCTCCCGTCGCCCCGGCGCCCGGGGCCGTGTCCTCGGTCGGGGAGCCCACCCCGCCCGCGCGCCACCACGTCGACCCGGCGCGGCTCGACCGGCGGGGCACCCAGGTGCAGCGGCTGCCCGGGGCGCCCGAGGTGCCCTCGGTCTCCGCGCTGTCGTGGGTGGTGGCGGACGCCTCCTCGGGCGAGGTGCTCGCCGCGCGGAACGCGCACCGGAAGCTGCCGCCGGCCAGCACGCTCAAGGCCTTGTTCGCGCTGACCGCGCTCCCCCGTCACGCGCCGTCCGAGCGGCACACGGTGGCCGATTCCGAGCTGACCGGGATCGGGGCCGGCAGCAGCCTGGTCGGTGTGAAGGAGGGGTACACGTACAAGGTCTCGGACCTGTGGAACGGCGTCTTCCTCAGCTCGGGGAACGACGCCGTGCACGTCCTGGCGGAGATGAACGGCGGCTGGGAGTCGACGACCCGGCAGATGCAGGAGAAGGCCCGTTCCCTGGGCGCCGTGGACACCCATGTGGTCTCACCCGACGGCTACGACGCCCCCGGCCAGGTCTCCTCCGCGTACGACCTGGCGGTGTTCGGCCGGACCGGGCTCCAGGACCCGGCGTTCGCCCGGTACTGCTCGACGGCGTACGCGGACTTCCCGGCGGGCTCCTGGTCGTACGGCATCGCCAACACGAACCGCCTCCTGACGGGCGCGGACGGGGTGGACCGCTATCCGGGGCTCCTCGGGATCAAGAACGGCTACACCAGCAACGCCGGCAACACCCTGATCTCCGCGGCCCGGCGCGGCGACCGGACGCTCGTCGTCTCGGTAATGAACCCCCAGGAGGGCGGCGGGTTCGCGGTGTACGAGGAGGCGCGGTCGCTGCTCGACTGGGGCTTCGAGGCGGCGGGGCGGGTGCAGCCGGTGGGCTCCCTCGCTCCGGTGCGGGCGAAGGCCGCGGCCGACCCGGGCACGCGCGCCGTGTCGGTGACCCGTCGGGGCGCCGGCAAGCAGCCCGTGGAGACGGCGCCCCGGGCGGGGGCGGAGGTGGTGGCCGCGCCGGCGAGGAGGTCGCCGGAGGCGGAGTCGACGGGCCCGTCGGCCGGGCTGCCGCTGGCCCTGGTGGGCTCGGCCTGCGCCGCCGCGCTCGCCCTGTGGGGGTGGCGGCGCAGGTCGGCCCACCAGGCCTGACGCCGGCCGCGAGGACCGCCGGTCGTGCGGCGCCGCTGGAGACACCGGACGAGGCCGTGCCGGCGACGGTTCGGTGGGCGCCGCACGGTCCGGCTCCTAGCCTGCGGGAACGCCGTCCGGGACCGGTCCGGACGGCCTTCCCGAGGGAGTGACGCGATGACGGACACGGTGCAGGGGCCCCGGGCCGCGGCGGCGCGGGTCGCCGAGCGGTTCCGCGAGGTCAACGGGGACCATCCGATGACGGCCGCCGACGACGCGTACGTCACCGCCCAGTTCGTCCCGCTGGAGGCGCTGTGCGCCGCGCTCGGCCGGGACGCCGACGGGGCCCGGCGTCTGATGCTCGCGGGGCTGCTGCCGCTGCCCGGCTATCTGCGGTCGGACGGTGCCGAGATGGTGCCGCGCGATCTGTTCGCGCTCGCCGACGCGGCGGGCGGTCCCGAGCGCCTTCGCACGTGGTTCACGGGGCACTGGCCGGATGATCCGGACCGGGGCGACGAGGAGTGGGCGGCGTACCTGAGCGGCCGGTACGTCTGTCTGCACGCGGTGACCCCGGCGAACATCCGCAGGAAGGAGGAGCTCACGGCGGAGATCACCGGGCGCCTCGCGGCGGCCGGTGCGGCGCCCTCGCCGGAGTGGCGCGTCGCCCTCCACGCGCGCGTGGACGCGCTCGACGCCCTGGAGCCGGCGTTCACGGCGTACGACCGGCTGCGTTTCGGCGGCCCCACGTCCCGGGACACCTGCGTGGACGCGCCCCGTGCGCTCTTCCCCCGCGTGCGGGAGTGAGCGGCGACCCGGCGGCGGGAGCCCCGGGTCGCCGCTGCCGGACGGCTCAGGCGCCGACGTACTCCGCGAGGTGTTCGCCGGTCAGGGTGGAGCGGGCCGCGACGAGGTCGGCGGGGGTGCCCTCGAAGACGATCTTCCCGCCGTCGTGGCCCGCACCGGGACCGAGGTCGATGATCCAGTCGGCGTGGGCCATGACCGCCTGGTGGTGCTCGACGACGATGACCGACTTGCCGGAGTCCACGAGCCGGTCGAGGAGGCCGAGGAGCTGTTCGACGTCGGCGAGGTGCAGGCCGGTGGTGGGCTCGTCGAGGACGTACACGCCGCCCTTGTCGCCCATGTGCGTGGCCAGCTTGAGCCGCTGGCGCTCGCCGCCCGAGAGCGTGGTGAGCGGCTGGCCGAGGCTCAGGTAGCCGAGGCCGACGTCGGCGAGCCGGGCGAGGATGCGCTGCGCGGCCGGGGTGTGCGCCTCGCCGGAGCCGAAGAACTCCTCGGCCTCGGTCACGGACATCGCGAGGACCTCGCTGATGTCCCGGCCGCCGAGGAGGTATTCGAGCACCGAGGGCTGGAACCGCTTGCCCTCGCAGTCCTCGCAGGTGGAGGAGACGCCGGCCATCATCCCGAGGTCGGTGTAGATGACGCCCGCGCCGTTGCAGGTGGGGCAGGCGCCCTCGGAGTTGGCGCTGAACAGCGCCGGCTTCACGCCGTTGGCCTTGGCGAAGGCCTTCCGGATCGGGTCGAGCAGCCCGGTGTACGTGGCGGGGTTGCTGCGCCGGGAGCCGCGGATCGCGCCCTGGTCGACGGAGATCACCTCCTCGCCGGCGGGGATCGACCCGTGCACGAGCGAGCTCTTGCCGGAGCCGGCGACGCCGGTGACGACGGTGAGCACCCCGAGCGGGATGTCGACGTCGACGTCGCGCAGGTTGTGCGTGGAGGCGCCCCGGATCTCCAGGGCGCCGGTGGGCGTGCGCACCGACTCCTTGACGGCGGCCCGGTCGTCGAGGTGGCGGCCCGTGACGGTGCCGGCGGCCCGCAGCCCGTCGACGGTGCCCTCGAAGCAGACGGTGCCGCCCGCCGTACCGGCGCCGGGGCCGAGGTCGACGACGTGGTCGGCGATCGCGATGGCCTCCGGCTTGTGCTCCACGACGAGCACCGTGTTGCCCTTGTCGCGCAGCTGGAGCAGCAGGTCGTTCATCCGCTGGATGTCGTGCGGGTGCAGGCCGATGGTGGGCTCGTCGAAGACGTACGTGACGTCGGTGAGCGAGGAGCCGAGGTGGCGGATCATCTTGACGCGCTGTGCCTCGCCGCCCGAGAGCGTGCCCGAGGGCCGGTCCAGGGAGAGGTAGCCGAGGCCGATCTCCACGAAGGAGTCGAGGGTCAGCTGGAGCGCGGTGAGCAGCGGCGCCACCGACGGCTCGTCGAGGCCGCGGACCCAGGCGGCGAGGTCGCTGATCTGCATCGCGCAGGCGTCGGCGATGCTGATCCGCTTGATCTTCGACGCCCTGGCGCCCTCGCTGAGCCGGGTGCCGTCGCAGTCGGGGCAGGTGGTGAAGGTGACGGCCCGCTCGACGAAGGCCCGGATGTGGGGCTGCATGCCCTCCTTGTCCTTGGCGAGGAAGGACTTCTGGATGCGCGGGATCAGGCCTTCGTAGGTCATGTTGATGCCGGCGATCCTCATGCGGACCGGCTCGTGGTGGAGGAAGTCCCGCAGTTCCTTCTTGGTGTACTTGCGGATCGGCTTGTCCTGGTCGACGAGGCCGGACTCGCTGTACAGCCGGTAGTTCCAGCCGCCCGTGGTGTAGCCGGGGATGGTGAGCGCGCCCTCGGCGAGCGACTTGGAGTCGTCGTAGAGCTGGGTGAGGTCGATGTCGGAGACCGTGCCCCGGCCCTCGCAGCCCGGACACATGCCGCCGGTGCGCTCGAAGGTCGCGCGCTCGGTCTTCTTGTTGCCGCGCTCGACGGTGATCGCGCCGCTCGCCCGGACCGAGGGGACGTTGAAGGCGTAGGCGCTCGGCGGGCCGATGTGCGGCTTGCCGAGCCTGCTGAAGAGGATCCGCAGCATGGCGTTGGCGTCGGTGGCGGTGCCGACGGTGGAGCGGGGGTCGGCGCCGAGGCGTTGCTGGTCGACGATGATCGCGGTCGTCAGGCCCTCGAGGACGTCGACCTCGGGCCGGGCGAGCGTCGGCATGAAGCCCTGGACGAAGGCGCTGTACGTCTCGTTGATCAGGCGCTGCGACTCCGCGGCGATGGTGTCGAAGACGAGGGAGCTCTTGCCCGAGCCGGAGACGCCGGTGAAGACCGTCAGCCGCCGCTTCGGGATCTCGATGCTCACGTCCTTGAGGTTGTTCTCGCGCGCGCCGTGCACGCGGATCAGGTCGTGCCGGTCGGCGGCGTGGGGTACGGACGCCTGCTTGTCCGCCCTCGGGGCCTTGCTCATCGTGTCTCCAGCGTTCGCGCGGTACGTGACGGTGAGCCCTCGCGGCCGTGGCCGAGCGCGTCGAGCACGTGCGCGAAGGTCATGACGTCACGCTAGTGGCGGCACGATGGCCACGCTTCTCGATTCCTGATCTCCTTCGGAGCCCACGTACCGCTCGGCGGCGAGGGCGGCCTCGCGCGCGGTGCGTTCTCCCATCAGGACGCACAGGGTGTACGCCGTGTCCTCGAAGCGCCGGCGGGCCGACAGGTCGCCCGGCCTGTCCAGCACGGACCGCTCCTGGGCGCGGAAGTGCCGGAGCAGCCGGTCGACGGTGTTCCTGTCGGGCAGCAGCATGGCCGTTCTCCTGTCTCCTGAGTCGCTCCATGTTCCCGGCCACCGGCCACACTCGCGAACCGTACGGACACGCTGTGTGACGGGCCCGGTCCGGAGCGGCTGCCGGAATGCGGTTCCGCCGCCCATGGCGGAGGGTCGGAGACATGAACCCGAGCACGATTTCGCGCGTCGTCGTCACGGGCGCCACCGGCAACGTGGGGACGAGCCTGGTCCGGATCCTGGCCCGCGATCCCGGTATCGGCTCGGTCCTCGGTCTCGCCCGGCGGCGGCCGGCTCTCGACCTCCCGGGGGTGGAGTGGGCCGAGCTGGACCTCTCCCTGGAGGGGGACGGGCCCCGGCTCGCGCAGTACGTGGCGGACGCGGACGCGGTGGTGCACCTGGCCTGGCGGTTCGGGCCGACCCACGATCCGGTGGAGACCTGGCGGACCAATGTGCTGGGCGCGGTCCGCGTCTTCGACGCGGTGGCGGCGGCGCGGGTGCCGGTCCTGGTGCACGCCTCCTCGGTGGGCGCGTACTCCCCCGGTCCCGAGGGCGGCGCCCCGGTGTCCGAGGCGTGGCCGACGCACGGCTGGCCCGGCGCCGCGTACACCCGGGAGAAGGCCTATCTGGAGCGGGTCCTCGACACCTTCGAGCGGGACCATCCGCTGATCCGGGTGGTCCGGATGCGGCCGGCGTTCCTCTTCAAGGAGGAGTCGGCGAGCGGGCAGCGGCGGATCTTCGCCGGGCGGTTCTTCCCGGGGCAGCTGGTGCGGCCCGATCTGCTGCCGCTGCTCCCGGAGTTCGAGGGGCTGCGGTTCCAGGTCCTGCACACGGAGGACGCGGCGGACGCCTACCGGCGGGCGCTCCTGAGGGACGTCCGGGGCGCGTTCAACCTCGCCGCGGAGCCGGTGATCGACGGCGCGGTCCTGGGCGGACTGCTGCACGCCAGGCCGGTGAAGGTGCCCGCCGGTGCGGTGCGGGGTGCCTTGTCGGCGGCCTGGCGGCTGCGGCTCGCCGGGGCCTCCCCGGGGCTGTTCGACGCGCTGCGGCACCTGCCCCTGCTCGCCACCGAGCGGGCCCGGCGGGAGCTGGGGTGGGAGCCGGCGGCGAGCTCGCTGGAGGCTCTGGAGGCGTTCCTGCGCGGGGTCCGCGCGGGGTCCGGGGACGACACGGCCCCGCTGGCGGGGCACCGCATCGGCTGACGGTCGCCGCGCGGACCCCGCGCGCGCGTCAGCGCGGTGCGGCGGCGGTCCAGTCGACGAGGCGTATCCCGGCGCCCGCGGCCTCGCGGCCGCGGCAGTGGGCGCGGTGGCGGCGCAGGACGGCGTCGATGTCGAGGTGGCGGGCGAATTCGGGGCGGGCGGCGAGGCGCTGGGCGTAGGCCCACAGCGCGGGGTGTCCGGCGACCCGGTCCATGGCGGCGGCGTCGAGGTGCCAGCGGTGGACGGTGTCGAGCTGGACGAGGGTGACCCAGACGTGCACGTCGGCGGCGGTCGGCGCGTCGCCGAGGACGTACGGGCGGTGGGCTAGGCGGCGTTCGAGGGAGCCGAGCGCGGTGAAGAGGACGGTGAGCGGGTCGCGGTGCGCGGCCTCGCCGTCGAGTCCGAGCTCGCCGGCACGCTGGGCGGCGCGGTTGACGCTCCGCTCGCAGAGGTCGGCGACCGCGTCGACGGCGTCGCGGTGCTCCTCGGGCAGCAGGTCGGGTCCGTCGCCCCGGAAGCGCAGGGCGAGGTCCCGGAGGATGTCGGGGACGTGGGTGCTGACGATCCGTCCGGTCCATCCGTCGCTGAGCACGGGTGCGGCGGCCGGTCCGGCGTAGAGGTGGGCGCTCGCCTCGTACAGCGGGCGGAGCACGGTGTATCCGCCGTCGGGCGTGTCGGGGGTGCCGGGGAGCACGGTGAGCGGGAGCGTGTCGTCGAGTCCGAGCAGGCTGTGGGTGAGGGCGATGCTCAGACACCGGGGGTCCGACGGGTCGACATGGAGGCGGTAGCGGTGCGGGACGGCGTAGTGGCCGCTGCTCACGTCGCGGCCGATCCGGCCCCGGAAGGCGGGCGCGGCGGAGGCGGGCAGGAGCGAGGACGGGACGACGACGGACATGCTTCTCCCTCGGGGGTGCTCGGTGCTGGGTCGGGCGGCGCGCGGGTTCGGGTCACGACGCTGTGACGCGCGGGTCGCACGGGGCCCGGAGGCAGCAGAAGTACGGGAAGAGGAGCCGGTGGGACCGCGACGGGCGCCCGGGACCTGTCCTGCGGATCAGGCCTCGGCGGACGGGGGGACGCCCGGGCGGGAACGGCGACTCGCGGCGCTGCAGACCCGCAGCAGATCGATGTGCCGACGGGAGGTGAGGGCCGGCGAGCGCGGGAGGGACGCGGCGGGCGAGGTGTCCCTCCGGCCGGTGCGTCCCATGGTTTCCTACCTGTTCGCTCGGTTTTCCCGTCCATGAGTGTCCGGCCGGTCACGGGTGACGTCAAGGGTGCGGTACGGCTCGTCTCACGGGCCACGGTCCGGCCGCACGGATCCGGTCACGTCCGTGCGGAATAATGCGCGCATGCGCATTTCAGCCAGGGCCGACTACGCGGTGCGGGCCGCCCTCCAGCTCGCCGCAGCCCAGGACGCGGGGCCGCTGAAGGCCGAGGCCATCGCGGTGGACCAGGACATCTCGCACAAGTTCCTGGAGGGCATCCTCGGCGACATGCGCAAGGGCGGTCTGGTGCAGAGCCAGCGCGGCGGCAACGGCGGGTACTGGCTGGCCCGGCCGGCCGAGTCCATCTCGGTCGCGGACGTCATCCGCTGCGTGGACGGCCCTCTGGTCTCGGTGCGCGGGGAGCGCCCGCCGGAGCTGTCGTACACGGGGCCCGCCGAGTCGCTGCTCACGCTGTGGATCGCGCTGCGGGCGAGCGTCCGCGGTGTGCTCGGGGTGTCCCTCGCGGAGCTCGCGGCGGCGAAGCTGCCGGCGGAGATCGTCGCGCTCGCGGACGACCCCGAGGCGTGGACCAACCCCTGACCGACCGGGTCAAGCTCCCGTCACCTGCGCGAACCTGACGGTGTCTCGCGCATCGATACGAGCCTGTCCAGCTTGTGGACGCCCCTTGGGGGCACGGGGTCGCCTCTGTCAGTATCCCTACTATTCCAGTGGGGATACTAGGGATCAGGTGAGGTGACGTGAGTACGCCGAGGAGATCGCCGAAGAGACCAGCGATACGCACCGCCTCCGCACCACCCGGCCGGCCCGTCGACCGGCCCGCCGACGACGAGATCTGGCCCCGCGTCACCCGCGAGCTGGCCGACGACCTCGCCGTCGACGCCCTCGCCCGGGACCGGGCGGGGAAGGCCCCCTTCGACGAGGTCGCACGGCTCCAGGAGGCGGGGCTGCCCGCTCTCCTCACGGCACCGGGACCGACCCGCCGCGGCGCGGACTGGCGGGCCGCCTGCGCGGTCGTGCGGGAGATCTCCGCCGCCGACAGCTCGGTGGGTGAACTCCTCGCCCACCACTACGCGCTGTCCTGGAGCAGCCGCTTCTTCGGTCCCGGCCACGACACCGGCGGCACGCGGTCCCACGGGCTCTCCCTCGACGTGTGTACGGCCGAGGAGCGCTGGCTGCTGGCCGGCGGCGTCGAACCGCCGCGCGGCGAGTCCGGCCCCGGCCTCACGCTCACCCCCGCCGACGGCCCCGGCGACGGCTGGATCCTCGACGGGCGCCGCAGCTTCGCCTCGGGCGTGACGGTCGCCGACCGGCTCGTCGTCGCCGCACGGCCCGGCGGCACCGGCGACCTCCTCGTCGTCCTCGTGGACCCGGCCCACCCGGGCGTGTTCACGGACGCCGGTACGGACCGGGTCGGTCAGCGCCTGGCCGGGGCCGGCACCGTCACCTTCGACCACGTCCCGGTGGAGCCCGGGCACGTCCTCGGGACCCTCCCCCAGGACGAGCACGCCGTCGCGCCGTTCACCACCCTCGCACCGCTCGCCCTGCGGCTGCTGCTCGTCCAGGTGGGTCTCGGCATCGCCGAAGGGGCGCTCGCCGAGGCACGCGACATCAGCCGCGCCGGACAGGCGGGCCCCGCCCCCACCGACCGCGCGGGAGGCCCGTCGGCCGCGGACGCCTCGCCGCCGGCCGGATCCGGGGACGACCCGTACCTCCTCCTCGCGTACGGGGAACTGGCGACGGCCGCGCACGCCGCCGCCGCGGTGGTGGAGCGGGCGACGGACGCCCTCGCCCGGGGACTGCTCGCCGAGTGGTCGCTCGGCCTGGAGGAACGCGCCGACATCGCCGTCCTCGTGGCGGCGGCCGAGACCGTCACCGGCCGGGCGGCGGTCCACATCACCACCCGCATCCTCGAACTCGTCGACGGCACGACGGGAGCCGAGGCCCGCGGCGGCGGACCCGGCTTCGACCGGTTCTGGCGCAACGCCCGCGCGCTCACCGCCCCCACACAGGCGGCCCACCGGCTCCGCGACATCGGGGACCACTACCTCAACGGCACGCACGCCCGGCTCACCCTGCTGGCCTGATCCGGCGGGGCGCCTACACGGGAAAGGGACGGACGGACCGGCATGTCGGGACCTCCGGCCCTCTCGCCGAGCGGCCGATGGGCCCAAGCTGGAGTCAGGAGGGCCGGCCGGCCGGCGGGCCCGTCACCGCACCCACGGAGGCAGCCTGATGAGTCGTGAGATCGTCGCAGGAGTCGACGGTTCCCCCGAGAGCCTCGCCGCGGCCGACTGGGCGGCGCGCGAGGCCCTGCACCGGGGCCTCCCGCTACGGCTCGCGCACGCGTGGCGCTGGGAACCGCTCGACCTCCCCCTGCTCCAGGACCCCGAGGACCAGCAGCGCGCCGCCCACGCCGTGCTGCGCGAGGCCGAGGCCACGATCGCCGAGCGCCACCCGGGGCTCGCGCTCACGGCCGAGGTGCTTCCCGACACCCCGGTGGCCGCGCTGCTCGGCACCGAGGACCGGGCCGAGCTGCTCGTCATCGGCTCGCGCGGCCGCGGCGCCGTCACCGGCTTCCTGCTCGGCTCGTACGGGCAGCAGATCATCGCCGCCGCCACGCGTCCCGTCGTCGCCGTGCGGTCGCGCGACGGCGAGCAGGCCGAACCGCCCGCCGGATACGTGCTCGTCGGGCAGCTCGGCAGCCCGGAGGACAGCGCCGCCGCGCTCGGCGTCGCCTTCGAGACCGCCGCCGCGCGCGGGGCCGCGGTGCGTGCGGTGCGCGCCTGGAGCCTGCCTCCTCTGTACGCGTACAGCCCGGCCTCGATGCGCCTCGCGGACGAGGCCGGCGGGCTCGTCCCGTACGAGGAGAAGGCGCTGCGCGAGGCGCTCGCCCCGTGGCGCGAGCGGTACCCCGACGTGCCGGTCGTCGAGCACGTCGAACTGGGCAGCGCGGGGCAGGTGCTGCTCTCGGCCTCGGGCGGCGCCCAGCTCCTGGTGGTCGGCCGGCGGGCCCGGCGCGGCGCCGTCGGGCCGCGGATCGGTTCGGTGGCGCACGCGGCGCTCCACCTCGCGCCGTGTCCGGTGGCGGTGGTCCCGCAGGGCTGACAGTCTCGGACGTGCATTGACGCTCCGTGTTGACGAGGAGTGTCGGGGCGGCCCGGCCCGGAAAGTCTTACCGCCGTCGCCCCGGTGGCTCTCCCAGCGCCGGACCGTCCGGCGACCTCGGCGAGAGAGCGGAGCTCCATGCGGCACCACGACCGTCCCGGCCACTCCCCGGACCCCGAACACTCCGACCGTTCCGCCGTCCCCCGCCGCCCCGACCCGGCGGGGCGGGGCGGCGGCCGGCACCGCAGAACGGGCGGGGAGCGCAGGCGCCCCCGTCGTCCGTCCTTCCGTACCGCCGTCACCCTCGCCGGGGCCGCGGCCGCCGCGCTGACGGTGGCGACCGGGATGTACGTGGCCACTCCCGCGACCGGCACCACGGCCACCGCCGCGTCCGCCCCGCACCGGGCGACGGCGGCGGCGGGGAGGGCCGCCCGGTACGTGCAGGACGTCGTCGCCCTCGCCAACGCCGAGCGCGAGAAGGCCGGTTGCGAACCGCTCCGCTCCGAAGGCCATCTGCGGGCCGCCGCCCAGGGGCACGCCGACGACATGGCCGCACGCGACTACTACGAGCACCACAGCCCGGAGGGCCGGGACGCCGGCGACCGGATCAGCGGCGCCGGGTACACGTGGTCGACCTGGGGGGAGAACATCCACCGCGGGCCGACGACCCCGGACCAGGCCATGGAGGACTGGATGAACAGCCCCGGCCACCGGGCGAACATCCTCAACTGCTCCTTCAGGGACATCGGCGTCGGGGTGACCCTCGCCGCCAACGGCCCCTGGTGGGTGCAGGACTTCGGCGCCAGACGCTGAGGCCCCGGCCCCCGGGCAGGGCTCCCGGTCCGGGCGCCCGCTCAGGAGGCGGGGGCGGCCAGCTTCTGCACCCAGATCCTGCCGCCGGGACCGGGCACCGTCGCCACGCCCGTGTCCCGGTACCGGCAGTCCAGCATGTTCTGCTCGTGCATCGACCCGTCCTGCCAGTCCTCGACGACGGCCTCCGGACCGGTCGCGCCGCGGGCCAGGTTCTCGGCCCAGGCGCTCCAGTCGTATCCGGCGGCGGTGATCCGGGCGTCCGCGAAGTCGCCCTCAGGGCTGCTGTGCCCGTAGTAGCCGCGTGCGGCCATGTCGCGGGCGTAGCCCCGGGCCGCCTCGACCAGCCGGGGGTCGGTCCGCAGCGGTGCGCAACCGGCCGCCGCCCGGAGCCGGTTGACGAGCGCGGTGACCCGGTCCCCCGGGTCCGTGGTCGGCTTCGGGCGCGGGGTGCGCCGGGGGTTCGGGGTCGCGGTCGTCGGGGTGGGGGCGGCGACGGTGACCACCGGGCTCGGGGAGGCCGTGGCCGGGGCGGTCGTCGCCGGTGGCGCGGCGGCGGGCCGGTCGGGCCGGACGCGTGCCTCCGGCTCCGGCGGTACGAGGAGGGCGGCCGCCCCGAGGACGGCGACGGCCGCGACCCCGGCGACGCCGGCGCGCCGCAGCGGGGTCCATCGTCCGGCGTCGTCGGACGCGCGGGAGCGCGACCCGTGGGAGTGCGAGGACCCGTGGGAGTGCGAGGGCCCGTGGGAGTGCGAGGGCCCGTGAGGGTCCGAGGACGCGTGGGGCTCTGGGGATCCCTGGGGCTCCGGGGACCCGTGGGGCTCTGGGGACGCGTGGGGCTGCGAGGACGCGTGCGCGACGTACTCCGTCGCCGGTCCGTCCGTGAGGCCGACCGCGGCCGTCAGCGGGGGGACGAGGCCGATGCCGACGAGGAGCCCCTCGACCGGGGCGAGGCCGCGGCGGCCGCTCGCGCGGGCACCGCAGGCGGCGCAGGTGCGCAGATGGCGGGCGATCCGCTTGCGCCAGAGCGGGGAGGGCCGGCCGTCCCAGGGCGCGACGGTCTCCGTGAGCTCCGGGCACGGCGGCAGCGCGTCCAGGGCGCGGACCACCGAGCGGCCCGTGTCCAGGCGTTCCTTCATGCGCTGGACGCGGACGGCGGCGTGCTGCGGGGTGACGCCGAGGCCTTCGGCGAGCTCGGCGCGGGTGAGTTCGCCGGCGGCCTCCAGCCACCACAGGGCGAGGAGTTCGGTGTCGTCCTCGTCGAGCCAGCGGGTCGCGCGCGCCACGTCGCGACGCTGCCCGGACAGGCCCAGGCGGAGGATGGTGAGCTCGGTGAAGTCGCCGGCCGGGTCCGCGAGGTCGGCGGCCCGGTCGAGGCCGGGCACGGGCCCCCGCCGGTGCTCGTGCCAGCGGCGCCGTATCCCGTTCATGGCGATGGCGACGAGCCAGGACCGGAAGCGGGACGGGTCACGGAGCGCGGGGAGCCCGTCGAGGGCGCGGACCATCGTCTCCTGGACGATGTCGTCCGTGTCGGCGTGGCCGTCGAGGGCACGGCCGACGATGTTGTGGACGAGCGGGAGGTGCTCGCGGACCAGGGCGTCCCTCGCGTCCGCGTCACCGGCCCTGGCCGCCTCCACAAGGGCCGTGGTGCGTCGCTCGTCGCTGTGCATGGGTCTGCTCCCTCATCCCTGGTCCGAGTCCCCCGTGACGGGAGACCCGTGGGCATGGGAGGGATAACACTTTCTGCCGGACGGCGGCTACACCGGTGGTGCCGCGGGCAGGGTCGGGACCGTGGCCCCGTTCCCCTCCCGGACGGCGGCCACGACGGCGTCGTGCAGGTCGCGGCTCTCCTCCTCCGATCCGCACGGAACGGGACTGCCCGACATGGTGAACCAGTCGGATGCGCCGCTGTACTGCACGGCCACGCGTGCCTCGCGCTCGGCGAACGTCGTGTGCACGGTCAGATCGCCCGTGACGACTCCGGCCTCGTCGGTCAGCACCCCACCTCGCCCGGTGTAGACACCGGCGGTCGTCCAAGATGCCCAGCTCATCCATCCAGGTTCACACCCGGACGTGAGATGCGCCACCGACGGGACCGCCCCGGCCGGAGGGATTCCGGCCGGGGCGGTACGGGTCGCGCGCCGGGGCGGACGACGGTCTCGCGCCGGATCAGGCGAGGGACGCGACGGCCTCGTTGAACGTGGCGGACGGACGCATCACGGCCGCGGCCTTGGCCGGGTCGGGCTGGTAGTAGCCGCCGATCTCGGCCGGGGAGCCCTGGACCGCGACGAGCTCATCGACGATCTTCTGCTCGTTCGCGGAGAGGGTCTCGGCGAGCGGGGAGAAGGCCTTGGCCAGCTCCGCGTCCTCGGTCTGGGCGGCCAGCTCCTGGGCCCAGTACAGGGACAGGTAGAAGTGGCTGCCGCGGTTGTCGATACCACCGAGGCGACGGGTCGGCGACTTGTCCTCGTTGAGGAAGGTGCCGGTGGCGCGGTCGAGGGTGTCGGCGAGGACCTGGGCGCGGGTGTTGCCCGTGGTGGTCGCGAGGTGCTCGAAGGAGGCGGCCAGGGCGAAGAACTCGCCGAGGCTGTCCCAGCGGAGGTAGTTCTCCTTGACGAGCTGCTGGACGTGCTTCGGGGCGGAGCCGCCGGCGCCGGTCTCGAAGAGGCCGCCGCCCGCCATGAGCGGGACGACCGACAGCATCTTGGCGCTGGTGCCCAGCTCCAGGATCGGGAAGAGGTCGGTCAGGTAGTCGCGGAGGACGTTGCCGGTGACCGAGATGGTGTCCTCGCCGCGGCGGATGCGCTCCAGGGAGAACTTCGTGGCCTCGACCGGGGAGAGGATCTTGATGTCCAGGCCCTCGGTGTCGTGCTCCGGCAGGTACTGCTCCACCTTGGCGATGAGCTGCGCGTCGTGGGCGCGGTTCTCGTCCAGCCAGAAGACGGCCGGGGCGCCGGTGGCGCGGGCGCGGGTGACGGCCAGCTTGACCCAGTCCTGGATGGGCAGGTCCTTGGTCTGGCAGGCGCGGAAGATGTCGCCCTCGGCGACCTCCTGCTCCAGGACGACGTGGCCCTCGGAGTCGATCAGGCGGACGGTGCCGGCCTGGGCGATCTCGAAGGTCTTGTCGTGGGAGCCGTACTCCTCGGCCTTCTGCGCCATGAGGCCGACGTTCGGGACGGAGCCCATGGTCGACGGGTCGAAGGCGCCGTGCGCGCGGCAGTCCTCGATGACGGCCTGGTAGACGCCGGAGTAGCTGTGGTCCGGGAGGACCGCGAGGGTGTCGGCCTCCTGGCCGTCCGGGCCCCACATGTGGCCGGAGGTGCGGATCATGGCCGGCATCGAGGCGTCGACGATGACGTCGGACGGCACGTGCAGGTTGGTGATGCCCTTGTCGGAGTCGACCATCGCCAGGGCGGGGCCCTCGGCGAGCTCGGCCTCGAAGGAGGCCTTGATCTCGGCGCCGTTCGGAAGCGCGTCCAGGCCGCCCAGGACGGTGCCGAGGCCGTCGTTCGGGGACAGGCCGGCGGCCGCGAGCGCCTCGCCGTACGTGGCGAAGGTGTTCGGGAAGAAGGCGCGCACGACGTGACCGAAGACGATCGGGTCGGAGACCTTCATCATCGTGGCCTTGAGGTGCACGGAGAAGAGCACGTCCTCGGCCTTGGCGCGGGCGACCTGCTCGCCGAGGAAGGTGCGCAGCGCGGCGGCGCGCATGACGGCGGCGTCGAGGACCTCGCCGGCGATGACCTTCAGCGGCTCACGGAGCTCGCTGACGGTGCCGTCGGCGGCGGTGAACTCGAAGCGGAGGGTGTCGTCCTTCGTGAGGACGGTGGACTTCTCCGTGGAGGCGAAGTCGTTCTCGCTCATCGTGGCGACGTTGGTCTTGGACTCGGGGGTCCAGGCGCCCATGCGGTGCGGGTGGGTCTTGGCGTAGTTCTTGACCGAGCCCGGCGCGCGGCGGTCGGAGTTGCCCTCGCGCAGGACCGGGTTCACGGCCGAACCCTTGATCTTGTCGTAACGGGCGCGGACGTCCTTGTCCTGGTCCGTCTTCGGGTCGTCCGGGTAGTCCGGGAGGGCGTAGCCCTGCGCCTGGAGCTCGGCGATCGCGGCCTTGAGCTGCGGGATGGACGCCGAGACGTTCGGCAGCTTGATGATGTTGGCGCCGGGCGTCTTGGCCAGGTCACCGAGCTCGGAGAGGGCGTCGGCGATGCGCTGGCCCTCCTCCAGGAACTCCGGGAAGACGGCGATGATGCGGCCCGCGAGCGAGATGTCCCGCGTCTCGACCGTGACGCCGGCCTGCGAGGCATACGCCTGGATCACGGGCAGGAACGAGTACGTCGCCAGGGCGGGCGCCTCGTCAGTGTGGGTGTAGATGATGGTCGAGTCAGTCACCGGGTGCTCCGCTCCACGTCTGCGTATGCGAGATTGCTCGACATCAAGATATCTCGTGATCGCGGTCCTCGGTAAAGGGCCCCACGAGGTCGCTGTCGTGCGGGACGCCGGCGGCCTCGACGAAGGGCCCTCCGAGCCGGTACGCGGCCGGGGGGCCGTCCACGTCGACGCGGCGGAGCAGGGCGAGCAGGGTCAGTCCCGCGGTGGCGACCACACCCGCGGCGAGGGCCTGCCCGCAGCGGTGGGCGAGGCGGAGCTCGGCCGGGTCGTACGGGGCGGCGGTGGGCAGCGCGAGGGTGTCGCCGAGCAGCCAGAGCCCGGCGCCGAGGCCGGCCACGGCGAGGAGGGCGAGCGGGACGGTGACGGGGAGGCCGGGCAGCGCGGGACCGCGTCGCGGGCCGGGGCGGACCTTGCCCCTGCGGGCGATGACGGCGAGGAGGCCGGTGGTCACGGCGAGGACGACGAGGGCGGCGGCGATGACGTCGCCGGGCCGGTGCTGTCCCGCGGCGATGGTGTACGCGCCGACGGCGGCGGCCCAGAGCGTGGCGGCGCCGACGACGAGCGCGCGCAGCCGGTAGGGGACGACGAGGACCAGGCCGAGGGCGATGCCGAGGGCGAGGGTGGTCTGGGCGCTGGGGAAGCCGCTCGGGACGAGGGCGCCGGCGGTGTCGACGATCCGGGGGCGGGGCGCGTACCGCTGGAGGAGCCCGGTGACGGCGAGGGCGGTGACGACCGCGCCGGCGGCTGCGCCGGTGAGGGCGTACCGCTTGCGTATGAGGCCGACGGCGAGGAGGAGGACGCAGCCGAGGATCAGGGAGAAGGTGGTGAGCCCGGCGAGGGAGGGGTGCTCGCGGAGCACCCTGACGGCGGCGGAGTCGGCGCGCCGGCCGGTCACGGCGGCGTCGCCCCAGCGGCGGCCGGTCGCGGTGAGCACGAGTCCCGCGTAGACGACCGTGAGGAGGAGGACGGCCCCGAGGCAGGCACGGCGGGTCCGGGTGCGGACCCGTGCGCTGAACGAGCCGGCGGCCTCGCCGGCCACGGCGGCGTACCACCAGGTGTCACCGGTCTTGAGCGGCCTCGGGGGGCCGCCGCTGCGGAGCCTGTCGTTGGAAGCCATGCCCCGATTCGAACCCACGCGCGGCCGTGGCGCCCGCTGGAGGCACCCGAACGACACGCCGGAGCACGGGAACCGGGGCGGGCGCCGTCCGCGTCTGCCCGGGAGACCGCACGGATGCTCCGGGGGGGAGACTCATGTCGCTGCCGCGCAAGATCGGCGTCGGACTGCTGGTGCTGATCGCGTTCGGGTTCCTGGCGCCGAACGGCTGGTACGTCCTGGGCGCGATCGTGATCGCGCTGGTGATCGCCGCGTTCGTGGCGCTGGAGGCGATGAGCGAGTCCACCTCACGTCGCCGGGACGAGGGCCGCCGGTTCCGGCCGGGCCGGGGCGGCGACGGCCGCTGGATCCTGCCGGACGAGGACGGGCGGCGCCGGTAGCGGCGTCTCAGCGCTCGTGGCGCGGGCGCTGGCCCAGGACCGTCAGGACGAGGCCCGCCACGAGGGCGAGCACGCTCGCGATCCCGAGTCCGGAGCGTATGGCCCGCTCGTCGGAGAACGGGGCGAGCGCCTGGAAGGCGAAGGCGGCGGCCATGAGCAGCTGGCCCCGGCCGAAGAGGCCCGTCCGGTAGACGCGGGCGCGCAGCCAGGGGAAGACCCAGCCGGTACGGAGCGCGGCGACGCCGCCGACGGCGAAGACGAGCGCGATCGCGCCCGGGACGACGACGTACCAGTCCATGTCCGACCCCCCTGGTCCCCCGGCCCACCGCCGGAGGTCGACGCGATCATGCCACAGCGAGGTGGCGCGGGCGGTCGCGGTCGTGGCGGCGGGTGCCGTACAGGGTGAACGCCGTGTTCACCAGGGCGACATGGCTGAGCGCCTGCGGCATGTTGCCGAGCTGGCGGCCGGCCACCGGGTCCCATTCCTCGGCGAGGAGCCCGACGTCGTTGCGGACGTCGAGGAGCCGCTCGAAGACGGCCCGGGCCTCGCCGGCCCGGCCGGTCATGGCGAGGGCGTCGGCGTACCAGAACGTGCAGGCGACGAAGCTCCCCTCGGTGCCGCCCAGGTCGTCGAGGTCGTGCGTGCCGCCGTCCCGGACGTCCCCGTACCGGCGCAGGAATCCGTGGTCGTCGAGCCGCTCCATCGCCCGGACGGTGCCGAGGACGCGGGGGTCGCCGGCGGGGAGGAAGCCGAGCCGGGGGATCAGCAGCGCGGTGGCGTCGACCTGCCGGCTCCCGTAGTACTGGGTGAAGGAACCCTGTTCCTCGCTCCACCCCCGGGCACAGATCTCGGCGTGCAGTTCGGCGCGGAGCGCCTGCCAGCGCGCGAGGGAGCCGCGCAGTCCGGCGACCCGGGCGAGGCGGACGGCACGGTCGGCGGCGACCCAGGCCATGACCTTGGAGTGGACGAAGTGGCGTCGGGGGCCCCGGACTTCCCAGATGCCCTCGTCGGGTTCCTGCCAGCGTTCGCCGAGGTACTCCAGGAGCGAGGCCACCAGGGCCCAGGCCGCGGGGGTGAGCGCGATGCCCGCCCGGACGGCCGAGTAGACGGTGCTGAGCACCTCTCCGTAGACGTCGAGCTGGAACTGGCCCACGGCCGCGTTGCCGAATCTGACGGGCCGTGAGTTCTCGTAGCCGGGCAGCCAGTCGGCGAACGTCTCGGGGAGGCGCCGCTGGCCCTCGACCCCGTAGAGCGGCTGGAGGTCGGCGGGATCGCCCGCGACGGCGCGCAGCAGCCAGTCCGTCCAGGCCAGCGCCTCCCCGCGGTATCCGCCGCGGAGCAGGCAGGAGAGGGTGAAGGTCGAGTCGCGCAGCCAGCAGAAGCGGTAGTCCCAGTTGCGGCGACCGCCGATGTACTCGGGGAGGGAGGTCGTGGCGGCGGCGACGATGCCACCGGTGGGGGCGTAGGTGAGGGCCTTGAGGGTGAGCAGGGAGCGGATCACGGCCTCGCGCGCGGGTCCCTCGTAGCGGAGGGCGGCGGCCCAGTCGTTCCAGAAGGCGAGGGTGCGGTGGAGGGTGGCGGCGATGTCGGCGGGTGACGCGGGCGGCGGCGCGGGGGCGTGGGAGGGGCTCCAGCCGAGGACGAAGGCGACCCGGCGGCCGGCCGTGACGGTGAAATCGCAGCTCGTACGCTCCGGGGTGACGTCGAGTGCGACGCCGGGCCCGCAGGAGAGGTGCACGGCGTCGGGTCCGGCGACGGAGACGACGGTGCGCCGGTCCGTCGCGCGGGTCCAGGGCACGATGCTGCCGTGGTGGAAGCGGACCCTCAACTCACTGCGGACGGCGACCCGTCCGGCGATCCCCTCGACGACGCGGACGATCCTCGGGGCCCCCTCGCCCGGACAGCGCGGTGGCATGAAGTCCGTGATCCGGACGGTTCCGGAGAGGGTCTCCCAGACGGTGTCGAGGACGAGCGTGTCGCCACGGTAACTCCTGCGCGTACAGCGGGTGTTGCCGACGGGGGCGAGGATCCAGCGGCCGTGGTCCGGCGCCCCGAGGAGAGCGGCGAGGCAGGCGGGCGAGTCGAAGCGCGGCGCGCACCACCAGTCGACGGACCCGTCGGTCCCGATGAGCGCAGCGGTCTCCAGGTCACCGACGAGGGCGTAGTCTTCAATTCGCCCTGCCATGACCGGATTGTATTCCCCTCAGGGAACGCGCGCAGAAAGAGCCGGCCGAATCGGCCGGAAAACCCGGACCATTCCGCGGGTCATCCCTTCGCGGACTCCCGCATATTCATCCGTTTTTCTTGACGGGATCACCGGGGCGCAGGATTCTGAATCGGGCGGGCCCGCCGCCCGTGAGGCCGAACCGACGAGTGAGGCCGTACCGATGAGTAGCGATTCCCGATGAGCAGCGATTCGCATCCGCTGCGCCGGTCGACCGACCGGACGCCCGGTTCCGGCATCCGGACGGTGAGTCTGGTCCTCACGGTCCGCCCCGGTGACGGACGTCCGGGCGCGGCACTCGACCGGCTCCTGGACCAGGTGCCGGCCGGTGTGCGCCAGGTCGTCCTGATCGGCGGCCCCGCCGAGGCGGGGGGCGTGCGGGACGGGATCGACGTGCTGCGGCTCGGGCCCTGGGACTTCACACGGGGCGACATCCCGCACGCGGCGCTGCTCGCGGCGACCGGGGACCTGGTCGTCCTGATGAACGCCGACGGAAGCATGTCGCCGCACGAGATCCCGCATTACCTGCACTACCTGGAAAGCGGTTACGACTTCGTGAAGGGATCGCGTTTCATCGCGGGCGGCGACTACGCCGACTATCCGCTCTCACGGCGTCTCGGGCAGCGCGCTCTGCTGCGGGTCGCCCGTCGGCTGTACGGCCAGCATCTCACGGATCTCTGGTACGGATTCTGCGCGTTCCGGCGCCCCTTCGTCGACCTCCTCGACCTGCGCGAGGACGGCGTCGAGCTCGGCGCCGAACTCGTCACGCACGCCCTGCACTACGGACTGCGCGTCGCCGAGGTGCCGAGCCTCGAACTGCCGAGCCGTCACGGCCCGACGCACCCCCGCACGGTCCGCGACGGTGCCCGCATTCTCGGCACCCTCCTCGACGAGCGGCCGCACAACGCGCTGTCGCGTCTGGCGCACGGACCTTTCCGCGGCTCCCGGGGCTCCTCCGGTTGACGAACCATGCCGAAGGATGCTAACGCTGGAGGAAGCAACATTTCATCACAAACCAGACCCTGAGCGCACACCCTCGGCAGGGTCGGTTGACGGAAGAGGCTCGTCGTGACCTGCAGCCCCCTCAGCCGAATGCCGGTGGCACTCGTTCCGCACCCGTTGCGACGCGTGACCGACTGGCCCCTCACCGATGCCCGGCGCCGCTCACTCTGCCGCTCCCCGCACGCCCCGACCGCCCACCCGGCCCGCCGGGCCTCCGACCGGATCGGCCGCGGCGCCCCTCCGCCCCGGAGCATGGCCTGCAGGCCGCGCGGTGCGGCGCGGCGCCGACGCGCCCGTACGGCTCACACCCGCAGCGCGCGCCGCAGCCGCGGCTCGGGCCGATCGTCCGGCTCATCCGGTTCACCGGGCTCACCCGGCACATCCGCGTCACCCGGCTCGTCCGGACCCGCTGACGGCACCGGCCGCCGCACCCTCGTCCCCGCCCTGATCCCCCGCGCGACCGTGCGCCCCGCGCCCCGCGCCTTCCCCCGAGGAGGCGAGGCGTGATGGCCGCCGCACGCACCCACGCACCGCTCCCCCGCCGGCTCGTCCGACCGCCGGTGGAACTGGAACTCCTGATCCCCGCGTTCAACGAGCAGCGCCGGCTGCCCTCGACCGTGGCCGCCACCGTCGACTACCTGACCACGCGCCCCTGGTCCTCGGCGGTCGTCGTCGTCGACAACAACAGCGCCGACGGCACGCTCGACGTCCTCGGGCGCTTCGCCGACTCCCCCGTCCCGGTCCACGCCATCGGCTGCAGCGACCAGGGCAAGGGCGCGGCCGTCCGGCGCGGGATCGAGACCTCCTCGGCCCGGTTCATCGGCTTCGCCGACGCCGACAACGCCACTCCCGTGGACACCCTGGACCGGGTCATGCGGCTGCTGCGTGCGGGCCACGGCGCCGTCATCGCCTCCCGCCACGCGCCCGGCGCGCGCCTCGACGTGGAGCAGCCGCTGCTGCGCCGCGGCGGCGGCCTGCTGTTCCGCACGCTGGCGCATCTGTCGCTGCCCGGTGTCGCCGACACCCAGTGCGGCTTCAAGTTCTTCGCCGGGCCGCTGGCCCGGGCGATCGTGCGGGACTGCCACATCGACGGCTTCGCCTTCGACGTCGAACTGCTCGCCCGGATCGTGCGGGCCGGGCGGGACGTCGTGGAGGTGCCGGTGGTCTGGCACGACGTGCCCGGCTCGACGTTCTCGGCACGGCGCGACGGACTGCGCTCGATGGCCGATCTCCTGCGCATCTCGGTGGCCCGGTGATCACGATGACCGCACTCGACCGGCTCGCCCGTACCGACCTCGCCTTCCTCAACTGGCGCGACCCCTCGCACCCCGACGCGGGCGGAGCCGAGGCGTACTGCTGGGAGATCGCCCGGCGGTTCGCGGCGGCCGGAGCCCACGTCACCCTCGTCTCGTCGCGGTACCCCGGCTCGCGTGCCCGGGAGTACCGCGACGGGATCCGCATCGTGCGCGGCGGCGGCACGTTCGGGGTGTACGCGGCGGCCGGCGCCCACCTGCTGCGGAACCGTCACGCGTACGACGCCGTGGTCGACTTCCAGAACGGGATCCCGTTCTTCTCCCCGCTGTTCACCCCCCGGTGGACCACCGACATCTGCGTCATCCACCACATCCACCAGCGGCAGTTCGACACCCGCTTCCGCTGGCCCCTGAACTCGGTGGGCCGGCTCCTGGAGAAGCAGGTCAGCCGACGGGTGTACCGGGGCCGGCCGGTGGTGGTCGTCTCGCCCTCCACCCGCGAGGGCGCCCGGCGCGAACTCGGCTTCGGCAATCCCATCCACATCGTCCCCAACGGACGCCCCGGCCCCGCGCCCACCGCGGCCCCGGCCGGGCACCGCTCCGACAGCCCCGCGCTGACCGTCGTCAGCCGGCTCGTCCCGCAGAAGCGGGTCGACCTGATCCTCCGTGCCGTGCCCGCGCTGCTGCGCCGCCGGCCGGAGCTGCGCGTCGACCTGTGCGGGGACGGCCCCGAGGCGGAGCGCCTGCGGAAGCTCTCCGCCGAACTCGGCGTGGGCTCCGCCGTCGTCTTCCACGGGCACGTCACCGAGGAGCGCAAGCAGGAACTCTTCCACCACGCGTGGCTGACGGTCGTGCCGTCCGTCGCCGAGGGCTGGGGCCTCGCCGTCATCGAGGCGAACACCGTCGGCACCCCCGCCCTCGCCTTCGACGTACCCGGTCTGCGGGACGCGATCCGGCCCGGTGTCAACGGCTGGCTGCTCGACCCCGGAGCCGACCTCGCGGACGGCGTCGCGGCGGCGCTCGACGCGCTGTCCACGCCGCAGGCACGGCGCCTCGCCGCGCTCCGGTGCCAGGCATGGGCCGCCGCGTTCTCCTGGGACGCCAGCGCCGAGCGGCTCGCCCAGGTCGTCCTGGAGGACATCCAGCGCATCCACCGCCACCGGCGCTCGCGCCGCTCCGCCAGCGACCTGTCGGTCCTCACCCGCTTCACCTCCGCCGATCCCGACGGGACCGAGCGGGCGGTGCGGAGCTCCCTGCGCCAGACCGATGCCTGGAAGCGTGACGGGGACGCCTTCCGGCTGCTCCTCCACGGCTGCGACGAGGTGCGGGCGCTGAGCGCCCTGCAGCGCCTCGACGTCGCCGAGGCGGACATCTCCCTGGCGAACGGGCACGACGTCCTGCTCGGTACGGCGGAGCCCGGCGACGGGTCCGCCGCCGGCCGGGCCCCGGGGCGGCGGCCGTGAATCCCGCCGGCTCCGTCACCTCCCGGACGCTCGTCCCGCAGGACGAGGTCACGGCGGTGCACGGCGCACGCTGGATCGCCACCGCCGTCGTCGTGGTCGGCGCGCTGAACTACGCGTACTCCCTGATCCTCACGCGGCTCCTCGACGTCTCCGGGTACGCCACCTTCGCCGCGGGCCAGGGCCTCATCGTGTGCACCGCCGCGGTGGCCGTGGTCACCGTGCCGTGGATGCTGGCGCAGGCGCTGGCGCGCGCCCACTCGGACACCGAGCGCGGCGAGGCGGTCCGCTTCGCCGTGGTCACGGCGTTCGCCGGCGGCACCGTGGCGGCGGTCGTGGTGGCGGCCGTGTCCATGGAGTTCGCGAGCGCGGCGACCACGCTGGTCATCGCGGGCGGCACCATGGCCGTGTACGTCACCCGGGTCAGCGCGGGCTGGCTCCAGGGCACCGAACGGCTGCGGACCCTCGCCGTCCTCACCGCCCTGGAGGCCGCGCTCAAGTTCGGCGTGGGACTGTTCTTCGTCATCGCGCTCGGCATGGGCGAGACGGGCGCCCTCGCGGCCTTCGGGATCGCCGTCCTGCCGTACGTGTTCTTCCGACCGCACCGGTTCCGCGGCGTGCCGCGCCGCCCGTGGCGGGCGGTGAGCGCCGACCGGCAGCTGTGGCGACGGGCGAGGGGCGTCGCCTCGCTCCAGGGCGTGGTCGCGATGCTCGCCGCCGTGGACATCGTCCTCGTCGCCATGCTGCCCACCGACCGCTCGGCAGCCGCGAGTTACCAGGCCGCCGTGATGCTCGGCCGGGTCCCGCTCTTCCTCGCGAGTGCCGTCTCCATCGCCTTCCTGCCCGCGCTGTCGCGGCGGCGGGCGGGCGATCCGCTGACGGCGAGCGCGCTGCGGATGTACCTCACGGTCGCGCTGCCGCTGACGGTGGTGGCCGCGACGGCCCCCGGCGCGCTGCTCACCGCGATCTTCCCGCCGGGGTACTCGATGGTCTCCACCCTGATGGCCTGCACGGCGACGTCGGGCCTGGCGCTCGGCGCGCTCGCCCTGCTCGTCACCTTCGCCCAGGCCGTCGACGACTTCGGGTGCATGCGGACACTCCTCGCCGGTCTCGCCGCGTACGTGACGGCCCTGGTCACCGGCTGGATCACCGGCGGCGTGCTCGGCATGGCGATCGGCGGACTGTGCGGGACGGTCACCGCCCTGGTGCTGCTGGCCGTGCGGCACGCCCGCCGGCACGGCTTCGGGGTGGCCGAGCGGCCCTTCGGCCGGGTGGTGCTGCCCCTGCTCGCGCTCGCCGGGGCGATGGTACTGCTCCGCCCGTACACCCTCGCCTGGTTCGGCGCCGCCGTGGCGGTCACGGTCGTCGCGCTGTGGCGCTTCTTCGGACGGCGCGGCTCGCCCGTTCCGGCGGCGGACGCCGCCGAGGACGGTGACGGGCCGGCGCCCCCGGTCCCGGCCCCGGAGTCCGGCCCCGGCAGGCCGGGGGCATGGACGCCGGTCGTGTCGGACCGACCGGTGGCACGGGCCGCGGTCCACGACGAGCGGACTGTGCCGCTGCTCGTCGACGCCGTGTGGCGGGGCCGGGTCCGGCCCGCCGCCGACGAGGAGCTGCACGGCGCGCTGACCGCGGCCCGGCGCAACCAGGTCGAGGGCCGGCTCGCCCGCGCGTACCCCCGGCAGCTCGCGGCGACGCTCGAAGAGGTGGAGAGCGCGACCGGTCTCTTCCGGCGCAACCTCCTGGAGTCCACGGCCCGGCTGCGGGCCGCGGGCATCCCGACCGTGCTGATCAAGGCCGACCTCGCGGGCGACTACGTGTACGGGAACTTCGACCTGGTGGTGCCGCCGGGCCGGCTGCGGGCGGCGCAGGCCGCGCTCGACGGCTGGTACGCGCACCGCACGACGTACTGGCTGGAGCGGACCAGCAAGGTGCTCCTGGAACCCCCGCACGGCCCGGCGGCTCATCTGCACGGCTCCGTCTCGTGGTTCGGGGTGCCGGTGGTGCCCACCGAACGGCTCTTCGCGCGCGCCGGGCGGCCGGAGCACGCCCCCGGCGAGGCCGACGGATACGCCTGGCTGACGCCGTGTCCGTCCGACCGGCTGCGGATCTGGCTGGCGCACGCCCTCTTCCAGAACCTCACCCTGGACCTCTCCGAACTCCTCGCGCTGCGGCCGCTGCTGCGCCCCGAGGTGCTCGCGGAGGCCCGCCTGGAGGCCGCCCGCGAAGGCTGGAGCGCGGGCGGCCGTGCGGCGCTCTCCGTCGCCGTCGAGGCGATGGCGCGGCTCGACCGGGGCGAACCCGTCCCGCTGCCGCTGCCGCTGCCCGTGGGGACCTCCCTCCGGGCCGGGGCCGAGCACTCCGGACACCTCCTGGGAGCGGGCCGGGTCCGGGCCGCGACCCGCGAGGCGTCCCTGCGGGTCCCCCTGGTGATGGCCAAGAAGCTGCGGAGGCGGGTGCCATGACGACCTTCCGAGGTCCACTCCTTGTCGCGGTGTCGGGACCCGACGGCGCGGGCAAGTCCTCGCTGGTGCGCCGGCTCGCGACGCTGCTCCGCGAGCGCGGGGTGACCGTGGTCTCCACCCACTGCTACGGCTGCTTCCTGTGCCGCTGGTTCCCGGTTCCGCCCCACGTGCGGGAGACGGGAGAACCGGGTGAGGACGAGTGGGCACGACGCGCCTCGGATCCCGAGCGCCGGGGACCCCGGCTGCGCCGTGCCCACGCGTTCCTCGACGCGGGCGAGCTCGCGGCCCGGATCGCCGGGGCCCGGCTGCTCGTGCGGGCGCGGGCGCACGGCGGGCAGGCGGTGGTCGTGACGGACCGCGGGCCGCTGGACGGCCTCGTGAAGTTCGACCTGCCGGCCTCGTCCGGGGCGGCGTCCGCCTACCGCCGGATCGCCGACGGCTACGCTCTGACCCTGCTGCTGGAGACCGGGCCCGAGGCGCTGCGGGGCCGCGGCTGGGAGGAGATCGCGGGATCGCCGACCGCGTGGTGGGCCCGCTACCGGAACTGGTCGCGGCGGCTGCCGAGGATCGCGCGGCTCGACGGCGAACGGGCCCCGTCCCTGGTGGCGGGCACGGCCCTGGAACGGATCCTCGACGAGGTGCGCGAGAGGGAACGTGCGGCCGCCGTGCCCGAGCGCGACGCGGCCGGGGACCGGCCGCACGTGGTGGTGTCGATCTACGACGACGCGGACAACCCGGACTACCGGGGCGGCGGGGCGCTGGTGGTCGGCAAGGTCGCGCGGCGGCTCGCCGAGGACTTCCGGGTGACCGTGGTGACGGCGGGTCGGCGCGGCGGCTCCGAGGACCGGGACGGCATCCGGTACGTCCGGGTGCCGGTGGGCCGGGCCGGGCCGCGCGCCGGGCAGCTGCTGTTCCTCGCGGCGCTTCCGTTCGTGGCCCGCCGGATCCGCCACGACCTGTGGCTGGAGAGCTTCACTCCCCCGTTCTCGACGAGCTTCCTGCCGCTGGCGACCGGCGCACCCGTGGTCGGCATCGACCAGGGCCGCAGCGCGGAGGCGCTGTGGCGGCGCTACCACCTTCCCTTCTTCCTGGTCGAGCGGCTCGGCCTGCGCTGCTACCGGCACATCGTCGCGCTGAACGCCGCGGACGGATCGGCGATCCGCAGGCTCAGCCCCCGCGCCGACGTGCAGGTCATCCCCAACGGGGTGGAGCAGCGCCGGCTCGACGAGTCCCTGCTCGGGGCCGGACAGTTCATCCTCTTCCTGGGCCGGATCGACACGTGGGTCAAGGGCCTGGACCTGCTGCTCGACGCCTACGACCGGGCCCGGCCCCCGCTCGACCTGCTGCTCGCGGGCAGCGGCACCCCCGCCGAGGAACGCCGGCTCGCCGCGCTCGTCGCCGCGCACACCCGCGGTCCGGAGCCGAGGATCCACTGGGTGGGCTTCGCGGACGAGGAGCGCAAGCGCCAGCTGCTGCGCGACAGCGCCTTCCTGGTGATGCCGTCGCGGCACGAGACCTTCGGTCTGGTGGCCCTGGAGGGCATGTCGTACGGCAAGCCCGTGCTCCATTTCGACCTGCCCGCGCTGCGCTGGATGCGCGACGGCGGCGACGTGGCCGTGCCGCCGTTCGACGTGGCGGCGTTCGGGGCGCGCATGACCGAGCTGGCCACGGACACGGCGCTCCGCCGCCGTCTGGGCCACCGCGCCGGGATCGCGGCGCGCCACTACACGTGGGACGAGATGACGGGCCGCTATCTGGCCCTGGCCCACCGGCTTCTGGACTCACCCGCCGCCGTGCGGCGGCCGCGGAGGAGGGGTGCGTCATGGCAGACGACCCGCTGACCGGTTTCGTCCGTACCGTCGTCGGCTCCGGTGTCCCGATGCTCGTACTCTCGCCGCACCTGGACGACGCCGTCCTGTCCTGCGGCGCGCTCCTCGGCTGGGCGGGGCGGCGGGCCCCGGTGACGGTCGCCTCGCTGTTCACGGAGGCCGCGCCACCGCCGTACACCCTCTCCGCCCGGCAGTACCTGAAGCAGACCCGGGCCGGGGACGCGGAGCAGCTGTTCGCCGACCGTCGCGCGGAGGACCGGCGGGTCCTGGAGCTGCTCGGCGTCGACTGGCGCCATGTCGGCCTGGTCGACGGGCTGTTCCGACGGCTGCCGCGGCCCCGCCCGGGCACCGGACGCCTGGCCCGGCTGCTGCCCGAACTGACCCATGTGTACCCGACGTACCGGCTGCACCTGTCCCGGGGCCGGGTCTCCGCGCACGACGCCGAGACGCTGGGCGTGGTCGGGGAGACCATCGACGCGCTGCTGCCCAGCCGCTCCGGCGGCCTGGTGCTCGCGCCGCTGGGCGTGGGCGGGCACGCCGACCACGTCCTGGTCCGCACCGCCGCCGAGCGCAGCGGCCGCCGGGTCGTGTACTACAGCGACTTCCCCTACAACCAGACGTCCGCCGCCGACACGGAGTTCACCCGCCGGCACCGGCTGGTGGCCCGCGCCTGGGAGCGGAACCTCGACCGGAAGGCGGAACTGATCCGGGGCTACCGGACGCAGGCCGACGCGCTCTTCCCCGGCGGACGCATCCCCTGCGCGCCCGAGGTGTACCTGCTGCCCGAGGCCGGTCCGGAGACCGTGCCCCGCACCACCGGCCGGCTGCCCGGCACCCGGGCGCGGGCCGCCGGGGGTGTGCCGTGACCGTCCCCCACACCGTCCGTGCGCGCGCCAGGACCACACCGCAGGCGTCGGCGTCCCCGCGTCCGCGCGGGCCGCGCGGGCCGGTGCCGGCCTTCGTGTACGCGGCCGTGGCGGCGCTGCTCACGGTGACGCTGCGACTGGTGGAGAGCGCGCGGGCGGGCGACGTGTTCATCGACGAGCCGATCTACCGGCAACTCGGCGAGAGCGCCGCCGCGGGCGGCTTCCCCCGTACCTCCGAAGGTCTGTTCTTCCTCCACCCGCCCGGCTACTTCTACCTGGAGGCGGGCTGGACGAAGCTCGTCGGCGAGCACGCGGGCATCATCGCGGGCGTGCACTCCTCACGGGTGCTCAACTCCCTGCTCGCCGGGGTCACCGCGGCCCTCCTCGTGTTCCTGGTCGCCCGGGTGCGCTCGCGCGGCGCGGGCGCGGTCGCCGGGCTGGTGTTCGCCCTGGACCAGTTCTGCATCCGGCAGAACGACCGGGTGCTCCTGGAGACCGCCACGATGATGTGGATCCTCGCCGGCTATCTGGTCCTGGTGGGACTGGCCCGCGCGGATCCGCCCTCGCGGCCCCGCGCCCGGGCCCTGCTCGCCGGTCTGTTCCTCGGGCTCGCGGTCCTGACGAAGGACCACGCGACCCTGATCACCGTGCTGCCGCTGCTCGCCGCCCTGCTCCTCCGCTGGGGCCCGCCCCGGCGTCTGGTGGCGCTGACCCTCTCGGTGACGGTGCTGTCGTACGCCGTGTACGTGGCGCTCGTCGCCGGCTTCGGGCACTTCGACGAGTTCTGGGAGGCGAAGACGGCCGGGGTGCGGCGGCTCGCCGGGGTGGTGCAGGAGACCGGATTCAACGCGGAGGGCACGCCCTCGCTCACCGGCCGGCTCCTCGCCGAACTCCCGGACTACGCGGGCACCTACCTGCTGCTCGCCCTCACCCCGGTGGCCCTGGTGCTGCTGTGGCGGCGCAAGGAGCCCGTGTACCGGCTCCTCACCCTCTTCCACGCCTCCGCGATCGTCACCCTCGGGTACGCGCTGGCCATCGGGACCCTGGAGGAACAGGCCCTCTACCTGCTCTTCGTACCGAACCTGGTGGCGCTCGCGGTGACCGTGCCGGTGCCTTCCCGGCACCGCCTCGGACTGCGCGTCCTGGCCGGCGGTGTCCTGCTCGCCGTGCTCGCCACGCCCGCCGCCGTGTACGCGAAGAACCGGTGGACACCCGACGACGGCTTCGAACGCCTCCGGGTGTACGCGCTCACGCACGTGCCGGCGGGCAGCGGCATCGTCACGGTCGACGGACAGCGGACCCGGGGCGTGACGAGCTGGGTCTTCGACGGCACCTACCGGCTCGGCCACTGGGTGACGCCCGGCGAGCGGGCCGCGGCGGACGCCGACTACCTGGTCGTGCCGTGGCGGGTCATCGAGCAGGGCTACGGCCGTTCCTCCCTGGCCGAGGTGCGGCGGCTGACGGACGGGCTGCGGCCCCTGGTCGCCTTCCACGGGCCCATGTACGGCACGCTGGCCCTGTACCGGCTGCCCTCGCCGCTGCCCGGTCCGGACCTCACGCACCTCGTCGTGCCCGGCTCCGCCGTGACCGGGCCGCTGCTCCCGGCGCCGGGACCGGCCGCCGCGGAGGTGTCCGATGCGCCACGGTGAGCGGCGGCCCCGTGTCCTGCTCCTGACCAGCAGTCCGCTGGACGGGTCGGAGGGCTGTGACGTGCGGCTGGCCTCCGATGTCCTCGACGCGCTGCCCGGTGTGGAGTTCGTGTGGTTCACCCAGTGGCCGAGGGGCCGGCAGGCCGCTCCGGAACGGGGACGACCGGTCCGCGTCCTCTCCCGGGACGGCGTGCCGCACATCCCCGAGCGGGTGCAGTCCGCGCTCGCCGGAGCCCTGTTCGCCCGCCGGGTCGACCTCGTGCACGCCTTCCTGACCATCGGCCGCACCTTCCCGGCCTTCTCCTGGCTCCGCCCGCTGCTCATCGGCGGACGGCCGGTCGTGCACACCGTGCCCGGCGTGATGGACAACCGCTACCTCCGGCACACCCGGCCCCTGGGGACCACGGTCGCCCTGTCCGAGTCGATGGCCCGCCGGCTGCGGGCCGCCGACTTCGGCGACGTCCGCGTCGTCCCGCCCATGATCGGCCTCGACGAGTGGCCGTACCTGCCGCGCCCCGAGGGTGTCCCCACCGTCCTGTTCGCCGGACACCACGATCGGCACGGCGGGGCGGAGACCGCGATCGAGGCGGCGGCGGAGGCCCACGACGAAGGGGCCAGGTTCCGGCTGGTGCTGGCGATGCGGGGACGGCCCGGGCAGGACACCGCGGCCCTCGACGCGGCGCTTCGGGAGCGGGCCGGCGCCGCCGGGCTGACCGACGTCGAGGTGCTCGGGTACGTCGACGACATGCACGCCCTGCTGGCCTCCGTCCAGGTGCTGCTGTTCCCGCCGGCCGTACTCGGCGGGAAGGCGGACATCCCGCTGACCGTGCTCCAGGCGCTGGCCTCGGGACGGCCCTCGATCCTCAGCGACCTCCCCCAGTTCGCCGACTTCGGCCACGCCGTGCTGCGGGCCCCGGCGGGCGACGGGCGCCGCACCGGACAGCAGTTGGCGTGGCTGCTCGGCCAGCCGCGCTCCTGGGACATGCTCGCGGAGCGGGGCCGGGCCCTGGTCGAGGACCACTTCGGTCCCGAGCCGTTCGCCGCGCGGTACGGCGCGCTCTACCGGGAGCTGCTGTCATGACGGGGCCGTGGCCGCCGCGGGCCCGCGGCGGGCCGACCGCGCTCGTGGTCCTCGCGGTACTCCTGCTGCTCGTGGGGGCGTTCGGGGGGCTGCGGCGCGAGGATCCGCCGCCGGAGCGGTACTGGTACGGCACCCTCCAGACCGATCAGGACCGGGCGGGCACCGAGTACGAGCACGGCATCAGGGTCGCGCACCTGCAGATCGACTGGGGCAGGTTCGAACCGGAGCAGGGCGTGTACGACGAGGAGTACGCGCGCGAGGTACGGGACCGGCTCGACGCCTTCCGTGACGCGGGACTGCGCGTCGAGGCCGGTCTGGGGCTCAACCATCCGCCGTCCTGGCTGCCGGACGCCTTCCCGGAGTCGGTCTACATCAACCAGTTCGGCGGGCGGTCCACCATGCCGAACATCGTGTTCAGCGAGCCCGTGCGGGAGCACATCGCCGGCTACGCGCGCGCGGTGGACCGGCTGATCGGCCTCGGCAACTTCTGGGCCGTGCGCGTCGGCGTCAACGAGAACGGCGAGTTCGCCTACCCGGCACCGCAGTCGGAGAGCGAGGGACGGGCGGAGTTCTGGGCGTACGACAGCCATGCGCAGGCGAGCTCCCCGTTCCCGGGATGGCGGCCCGGCGAGCGCACGTACCACGGGCGTTCCTTCACCCGGGAGGACGTGTCCCGCTGGTACGAGTGGTACGCGGGAGCCCTCGCCGGGGCCGTGAACTGGCAGCTCGGCCTCTACACCTCGCTCGGGTACCGGGGACAGCTCAAGATCCTGGTGCCGGGCTCCGGGTTCTACCCCTCGGACCTGCGTGCGGCCCTCGACGCCCGGCTCGTCGGCACGCCGTCGATCCGGCTCGTCGGCAGCGGCACGGGCTTCTTCCTGACGCTCGGACTGGTCGCGCACCGGGACACGGTACGGATCGTGACCACCGCCCTGGTGGACGGCACGGGCGCCCCCCGGGACAACGGCTGCGTGCCCGGCGACGCCCGGGTCGACGTCACGGCGCCCGACGACGCGGCGGTGCGCGACTGGTCCTCGGCGCGCTGGGTGGTGGCGGTGGCCCGGAGCGCCGGCTTCAGCCGGATCGCGGGGGAGAGCGCGGGGCCGCAGATCGCCCCGTACTACGAGGGGGTGACGGAGACGGCGTACCGGCAGATGGCCTCCTGCGGTCTCGAAGGCATGATGTGGGCCTTCGACCGGCAGCTGTACGACGGGACGCCCGGCTCCTCGCTCGCGGACTACGCGGAGACGATCCGGCGTCACCCCTGAACCGGCGGCGCGGGAGTGCCCGGCCGTTCGGCGGTGAGCAGCAGGACCCCCGTGTCCCCGTACTCGGGCAGGGTGCGGTCCTTCGCGAGCCGGACGACCCGCAATCCGGTGGTGCGGGGGACGAACACGGCCCGCAGCGCGGTCTCGTCGACGGGGCAGGCGGGCCAGACCGGTCCGGTGCCGATCCGGTAGCTCGGCATGCGTTCCATGAACGCGGCGAGGAGCGTACCGCCGGGTCGGACGGCGCGGACGAAGGCGTCGCAGACGGCGGTGAACTCGCCGAAGTCCTCGGTGACGCTCTCGGCGACGAAGTTCATCGAGGCGAGGTCGTAGGCGCCGGGGGCCAGGTCGTCGGCGGTGCCCCGGACCACCCGCACCCGGCGGAGCGCCTCCGCGTACTCGGCGGGGAGGTCGGGGTCGAGGGAACGGCACAGGGCGTAGAAGGGCCGCCAGCTGTCGTCGATGCCGTGGTCGAGCTGTTCGCGCAGGTAGCGCACGCTGGCGGCGCTGGGTTCGACGGCGTCGATGCCGCGGCTCGCGGCGCCGGCGAGCATCAGCGGGTACAGATTGGGGCCGGCGCCGAGTTCCAGGGTGCGGGCGAGGCTGTCCGGGGGGAAGCGCCGGTAGACGGCGGCGTGGTGGCGGATGACGCCGATGTCGCAGGGGTGGAGTCTGCGGTAGTTCTCGGCGAGGTAGTCGTCGACGGGCCAGGCGTTCCAGTCGGCGTCCCGGTTGCGGCGTATCCGGCCCGCCGGTGGCGGGCTCGGCGGGGTCCGGTCCATCAGTCCTCCGCGGGCCGGCCCGCCGCGACGGCCGGGGTGGCCGTGGCGGGCTGCAGGGCGAAACGCGCGGCGAGCTCCGTGAGGGCGGCGCACAGCTGTTCGATCTCCTCGTCGGTGTTGGCGGCGGTGATCTGGATGCGGAAGCCGACCCGGTCGCGCGGGACGAGCGGGTAGGACGCGAGCGTGACGTAGATGCCGTGCTCCCAGAGGAACGTGGCGACGGCGTCGAGGTCCTCGGCGTCGCCGAGCGGGATCTCGATGATGGGCAGGCCGTCCGTGTTGGGGGTGGCGATGCCCAGGCTCCGCAGATGGGCCAGGACGCGGGCCGTCATGCGGTACAGGCGGGCCCTGATCTCGTCCCCGCGCTCGTCGTTGAGGTCGAGTCCGGCGAGGGCGGTGGCGAGCGAGGCGGTCGGAGAGGGCCCCGAGTACAGGTAGGGGGCCGCCGCCACCTTGAGGTGGTCCTTGAGCCACTTCGGTACGGCGAGGAAGGCGAGCAGCGAGGAGAAGGCCTTGGAGAAGCCGCCGACCAGGACCAGGTTGTCGTAGGTCTCGCCGAGGTGGCGGACGATGCTGTTGCCGCGCGAGCCGTACGGGCTGCTCTCGCCGGCTCGGCGCTCCCCGATGACTCCGAAGCCGTGGGCGTCGTCGACGTAGAGCAGGGCGCCGTTCTCCCGGCATATCCGTGCCAGGACGGGCAGGTCGGGGAAGTTGCCGGTCATGCTGTTGACGCCGTCCATGCAGACGAGCCGGCCGGCGTCGCCGGGCGCGCCGCGCAGCAGCGCCGCCAGCTCGTCCGGCCGGTCGGCGCGGAAGCGGTGGATCTCGGCGCCCTGTCCCCGGGCGCCGACGCAGCCGTCGTACACGGTGCGGTGGGCCTGCGCCTCGACGAAGACCTGTCCGGTGCCGGCGAGGAGCGGGATGACGGACTGGTGGATGAGGGTGATGGTGGGCAGCAGCAGGGTGTCGGGGGCGCCGAGGAGTTCGGTGAGCCGTTCCTCGATGCGGGGGTAGAGCCGGGGGCTGCCGATGAGGCGGGACCAGCTGGGGTGGGTGCCCCAGCGCCGGACCTCGGGCTCGATCGCTTCGATGATGGCGGGTTCGAGGTCGAAGCCGAGGTAGTTGCAGGAGGCGAAGTCGACGAGCCAGTCGTCGCCGACGCGGATCCGGCGGCCCTCGACCTCGTCGATGACCGCGTCGCACATGAGGCTGGTCCGCTGGAGGTGTTCCAGGTCGCGCCAGCGGGACTCACGCGGAGGCCGGAGACCGCGGACGGCCGGGTCGGGTCCCGCGACCCGGACGAGGGGACGGGCGGCGGGCCGGGTGGCGGCGGGCGGGGCGCGGTGCAGATAGGACTCGGCCTGGTGGGCGGTCATGGGGCGGGCGAAGAGGTAGCCCTGCCCGTACCGGCAGCCCATCTCGGCGAGCAGCGACCGCTGCTCCTCGTGCTCGATGCCCTCGGCGACGACCTGGAGGCCGAGGACGTCGGCGATGCGCACGATGCCCTCCACGAGCGCCACCTGCTGCGGGTCGGTCGTGATGTCGTCGATGAACGACTTGTCGACCTTGAGGATGTCGATGGGGAACTCGCGCAGATAGCTGAGTGAGGAGAAACCGGTGCCGAAGTCGTCGATGGCGATGGCGACGCCCAGCTCCTTGAGGGCGGCCATGGTGGTCCGGATCTGGGCGTCCTGGCGCATGAGGACGGTCTCGGTGAGCTCCAGGACCAGCGAGCCGGGCGCGAGCCCGGAGGAGTGGAGGGCGCGCCGCACCTCCTCCAGGAACCCGGGGTCGCGGAACTGCCGGGCGGAGACGTTCACATTGGCCCGCAGCGGGGTGTGGCGGGGGTGGGAGCGCTGCCAGCGGGCGATGTCGAGGGCCGCGTGTTCGAGGACCCAGGCGCCCAGCGGCATGATGTGGCCGCTCTCCTCGGCCAGGGTGATGAACTGGTCGGGCGGCACCATGCCGCGCCGGGCGTGCGGCCAGCGGATGAGCGCTTCGAGTCCGGCCGGGGCGCCGCCGTCCACCTCGACGATCGGCTGGTAGCGCAGCGCGAAGGCGTGGTCGGCGATGGCCGTGTCCATGCCCGCCTGGAGCTCGTGGCGGGCGACGAGCCGCGAGTGCAGCTCGGGGTGGAAGAGCCGCCACCGCTTCTTGCCGGCGGCCTTGGCCGCGTACAGGGCCAGGTCGGCGTGGCCGAGGAGCTCCTCCGCGTGCGCGCTGTCGAGGACGGTGGCGATCCCGACGCTCGTCGACACGGAGACGGCGCCGTCGGTGAGGTGGAACGGCTGGCTGAGGGTGTGCACGATCTCGGCCGCGAGGGCCTCGGCGTCCCGGGGCTCGCGGGCGCCCTCGATGAGGACGGCGAACTCGTCGCCGCCGAGCCGGGCGGCGGTGTCGGTGAGCCGCAGGACCGAGGTGAGGCGGCGGGCGACCGCGACGAGGAGTTCGTCCCCGACGGAGTGCCCCATGGTGTCGTTGACGACCTTGAAGTCGTCGAGGTCGACGAAGAGCATGCAGGTCAGGGTGGACTCACGGCGGCCTCGGAGCAGTGCCCGCTCGATGCGTTCGAGGAGCAGGACGCGGTTGGGGAGCCCGGTGAGGGAGTCGTGGAACGCCCGGTGGGTCAGTTCCCGTTCCAGTTTCCGCTGCTCGGTCACGTCCCGGAGGGTGAGG
This sequence comes from Streptomyces tanashiensis, assembly GCF_014648895.1. Lineage (GTDB taxonomy): Bacteria > Actinomycetota > Actinomycetes > Streptomycetales > Streptomycetaceae > Streptomyces > Streptomyces tanashiensis. Next base: position 45,354 of record NZ_BMRZ01000023.1, on the reverse strand, counting down.
ACGAGGCCGTGGACGGTGCGCTCGTCGCGCAGGTTGCTGCACCGGACCTCGACCTCCAGCTCGTCGGAGCCGCCGTGCAGCAGCTTCCAGTCGTCCCGCGCGTCGGCGGCGCCGCGGGCCCGCGCGTCGGCGACGAGGCGCAGGGCGCTCGCCGTGTCGGCGGGGCTGAGGAGGTCGGCGAGGGGGGTGCCCGGGAGGAGGGAGCGGCCGAACACGGACTCGGCGGAGGGGCTGGCGTACCGGACGGTGTCGTCGTCGTCGACGATCAGGATGACGTCCGAGGTGTTGTGCACGAGGGTGCGGAAGTAGGCCTCGCTGGTGCGGCGGTTGACCTCCTCACTGAGACCGAAGCGTTCGAGGGCCAGGGCGGCCTGGGAGGCGAGGGACTGGGCGGGGCCCGAGATCTCCTGGAGCTTCTTCTCGGGCCCTCCGAGGAGGAGGACGCCGAGCAGCGGTTCGCGTCCCGCCGGGGTCTGGAGCTCCAGGGGGCAGAGCAGGACGTGGGTCTCGGGCGTGATCTCGGCGGCGACGGAAGGGTCGAGCCGGGTCAGCGGGAGCAGCCGGGCGCCCTCGGCGACCATGTCGGGCCAGTCGGTGCCGCGGGGCCTGATCAGCTCGTCGGTGCGGCAGCTCCAGGGGTGCTCCGCGGTGGCCACGGCGGTGAGGCCCTCTCGGCGGTCCCGGGTGAGGAGGAGGACCCGGTGGGAGGTGCCGGGGCCGAAGAGGGTGGCGGAGGCCGTCTCGACCGCTCCGGCGACCTCGCGGGGGCTGAGGGCGGCGACGAGGGAGGCGGCGGCGACCCTGAGGCTGCGTTCGCGCGCCTCGGCCTTGCCGTGGTCGTTCATCATGCCCCAGAGCCGGGCGAGGACCAGCAGGAACATGATCGCCGAGAAGATCGCGATGACGGCGATGTCCTTGCTCTGGTCGTGGCGCAGCGACTGCAGGAGCAGCAGGGCGGGGGCGACGAGGGAGGCTCCGGCGAGCAGGGCGAGCCGCCGCTCGGCGATGCGCGGGGCCGGTTCCGGGGCGCGCTCGGTCAGGCCGGTCATGGAGGGGTGCAGGGCGGCGAGGCCCCAGGCGGTGAAGAAGACGACCCAGCCGAGGTCCCAGGGGGTGCCGACCTGCCAGGTGCCCTTGAGCTGGAGGATGCTGTAGATGACGTCGGAGGCCAGGATGCCGCAGGTGCCGAGGGTGAGGAGCTGCACGGACCGGGAGCGGAGCCCTCCGGGGACGAGGAGCCGGGCGAGCATCGCGAGCATCAGTACGTCGCCGAGGGGGTACGCGATGGAGATGGCCTTCTCGGTCCAGTTCATCTCCTCGCTCCGGGCGAGCGGGTTGATGAGGTAGACCCAGCACAGCAGCGCCAGACCCGAGGTGAGGATCAGCGCGTCGAGGAGGACGGCGAGGTCGCGGCCGGCGGACCGGTAGCGGATGAACCCGAGGAGACCGATCGCGAACAGCGGGTAGGTCGCCAGGTAGAGGGCGTCGGCGACCGACGGGAAGGGTCTGGTCTGGCCGAAGAAGGCCTCCAGGGCGTTGTAGGCGGTGTCGCCGCCCACGAACGTGAGGTTGGCGGCGGCGAGCACCAGCCAGGGCCAGCGCCGGGCGGGCCGGTGCAGACGGACGCCGACGAGGATGGCGACGACGCCGCTGAGCCCGATGAGCGCCCACAGGACGGTGTGGCGGGCGGGGAACTGCAGGTACGCGACCGTCAGCAGGGTCACGATCAGGAGGTACACCAGGGTCCAGCGGCGCAGTGCCCCGGACATGACGGGCGTCCGGTTCGGCTTGCCCACCGCCATCGTCGACCGCCCCCTTGCCGGGTCGGACGCCGTGGGTAGCGCCCTGGACGCGGATAGAGACCCCGTACGGTGTCCATTCTCCGGGCCCCCCGGGACGGCTGCATCTCGGCACCGGTGGCGACGCCACGGCGCCGTCCGGCCTCAGGAGGAGGCGCGGACCACGAGTTCGGTGGGCAGCATCCGGCGGGGCTGGTCGTCGGGGTCGCTGGGCGAGGCGATCTCCCGCAGGAGCAGGCGGGCCATCGTGCGGCCCATCTCCTCGATGGGCTGGCGGACGCTCGTCAGCGGCGGGTCCATGTGCCGGGCGACGGCCGAGTCGTCGACGCCGACGAGGGCCACGTCCTCGGGGACCCGGCGGCCCGCCTCGCGCAGCACGCTCCGCGCGCCGGCCGCCATCACGTCGGAGGCGGCGAAGACGGCGTCCAGGTCGGGCCGGCGGTCCAGGAGCTCCCGCATGGCCCTCCGGCCGCCCTCCTCGGTGAAGTCGCCGTTGGCGACGAGCGTCTCGTCGGGCGTGAGGCCGGCCTCCGTCAGTCCCTCGCGGTAGCCGTCGAGGCGGCAGCGGGCCACGTACATGTCGAGGGGGCCGGTGACGGTGGCGATCGCGCGCCGGCCGCGGCCGGCGAGGTGGGCGACGGCGGTCCGGCCGGCGCCGGTGTTGTCGGAGTCGACGAAGGCGACGCGCTCGGCCTCGCTGCGCCGGCCGTTGAGGACCGCGGGCAGGCCGAGGGCGCGGACCTGGTCGGGCAGCGGGTCGTCTCCGTGCACGGAGACGAGGAGGACGCCGTCGACGCGCTGCGCGGCGAGGTACTGCTCGAAGCGCTGCCGCTCCTGCTCGCTGCGGATGAGGGTCAGGAGCAGCTGCTTGTCGGCGTCGGCGAGTTCGGTGCTGACCCCGCGGATGATGTCGAGGAAGTACGGCTCGGCGAAGAGGCGCGCCTCGGTCTCGGGGATCACCAGGGCGACGGCGTCGGTGCGGCTGCCGGCGAGGGCGCGGGCGGCCCGGTTGGGGACGTAGCCGAGCTCGGCGACCGCCTTCTCGACGGCGGCCTTGGCCTGTTCGCTCACCTTCGGGGAGCCGTTGATGACCCGGGAGACCGTGCCGCGGCCGACTCCGGCCCGGGCCGCGACCTCCTCGAGGGTGGGCCTGCCGGTCTGACGCCCGCTCACCGCCATGTGCCGCTTCTCCCCTCGGGCCGCCGCCCCGCCTGCGTGTGCACGCGAACCTATCAGGCGGGGCGGCGCGTCCCCGGGGTCGCCGGGGGACGGCTCAGAGGCCGGTCGGGGAGAGTTCGGCCATGGCGCCCCAGCCCTGCTGCGGGACCTCGACGTTGATGATCTCGGGGGTGGTGGCGATGGCTCCGGCCATGGTGGCGAGACCGGCCGTGAAGTGCGGGGAGGCGACGTGGGCGGCGCCCGCCTCGGCGTCGGCGAACGCCTCCAGGAGGACGAAGACGTTCGGGTCGTCGACGCTGCGGGACCAGTCGAAGAAGAGGTTGCCGGGCTCCGCGCGGGTGGCGCGGGTGAAGTCGTCGACCAGGTCGAGCCAGCGGTCGGCGTGGTCGGGGCGGGCGGTGAACCGAACGGCGATGAAGATCATGCGTCCAGACTGCGGTGCGCCCCCGGGTGCGGCCAGCCGGTCCGGTCAGGATTCCGGCAGGGCCGGAAACTCCGGTACGGCCCGGGCGAGCGCGGCCCGGATGTCGCCCTGCCGCCGGCCGAACTCCGCGGTGGGCAGGGAGACGGACAGGGCGTGCACGATGCCGTCGCCGCGCTCGGGCAGGGCGACGGCGAGGCAGGTGTACGCGAGGTCGGCCTCGCCGACGGACACGGCGAAGCCCTGGCCGCGGACCCGGTCCACCTCGGCCTCGAACCGCTCGGCGCTGGTGATGGTCCGCTCGGTGAGGCGGGCCATGCCGTGCTCCGCCAGGTAGCGGCGGCGCAGCGGGCGCGGCAGCGCGGCGAGCAGCGCCTTGCCGTGCGCGGTCGCGTGCGCGCGGGCCTCGGGGCCCGGGGTGAAGGGGTGGTCGGTGTCGGTGACGGGGGCGGTGGTGTCGACGACGGTGATCAGGCCGTCGCGGTAGGCGGTGTGGTACGCCTCGGCGCCCGTGGCCCGCCGCAGCCGGCCGAGCAGGTCGCCGGTTCCGGCGCCGAGTCCGTGGTGCCGCTGGTGGGAGCGGTGCAGGGCGGGGACGCGGGGTCCGGGCGCGTACCCCTCGGCGGTGCGGACGAGGTAGCCGCGGGCGAGCAGGGGGCCGGTCACGTGGTAGACGGTCGAGAGGGCGCAGCCGAGGCGGCGGGCCAGCGCCTTCGCCCCGACGGGCCGGTCCGCGTCGGCGACGGCGTCGAGGACGGCGAGGGCCCGGTCCACGGACTGGGGTCCGGGGTGCCCGGGGCCGGGGGTGGCAGGCATCGCTCCAGCTTAGGCGCGCCGGTCCCGCGGCGGGTACGACACGGGATCACGGACCCGGCTTCGCGGGGTCTGGGTGCCCTCGTCACCGCCGGTGCGACGCGGTGGGCGGACCCGGCTTCGCGCGCTCTGCGGTGCCCTCGTTCCCGCCCGTGCGACGCGGTGGGCGGACCCGCCCCCCGCCCGGATGGCGGCACGCTCCGTGTCCGTTGCGCCCCGCTCCGTATCTCCGCAGGTCAAACCGTCTTTATGTGCATAAGACACTCTTTCGGCGTACCGTCGTGTGGTTCCCCCATTCCTCGACGCCCCGGGAGAGCGCGTGCCCCGCTCCAGGACCGACCATGCCCCGACGCCCCGCGAGGGGCGCCGTCCGCGTCTCCGGACGGCGGCGATCGCGACGGGTGTGGTCGCCGTCGCCGCGGGCGGCCTGTACGTGGCGGGGCTGCTCGCCACCGGGGACGACATATCCGCCGGCACCCGGGTCGACGGCGTCGACATCGGCGGCATGAGCCGCGCCGAGGCCGAGGCGAAGCTGACGTCCGCGGCCCCCGCCTCCTGGAAGGCGCCGATACCCGTGAAGGTCGGCGACCGCGCCACCACCGTGGACCCGGCCACCGCCGGCCTGACCGTGGACGTCGCGAAGACGGCCGACCTGGCCGCCGACCCGTCCCGCGACCCCTTCACCGTCATCGGACGCCTCTTCTCCCCCGGTGAGCGCGAGGTCCGGCCCGTCCTGGCGCACGACGAGGCCAGGATCGAGGCCGCCGTGGCCGAGCTGGCCAAGCAGAACGACCGGGCCGTCCGCGAGGGGTCCGTCGCCTTCCGCGGGGGCGAGGCCGTCGCGACCCAGCCGGTGACCGGCCGGAAGCTGGACACCGGACAGGCCGCCGAGACCCTGCGCGCGTCCTACCCCGCCACCACCGGTGCCGCCGCGGTGACGCTCCCCGTCTCTCTGACCGAGCCCAAGCTGCCCGCCGCCGAGGTGTCCCGCTTCCTCGACACGTACGCGAAGAAGGCCGTCTCCGGCCCGGTGACGCTCACGGCGGGCGGCGAGCGGCTGCGGATCTCCGCCGCCACGCTCGCCGACCACCTCACCGTGAAGAACGACGGCGGGCGCCTCACCGCCTCCCTCGACGAGGAGGCCCTGCTGCGCGACCCGGACGTGGCGCGCCCCCTCGCCTCGCTCACCAACGCGCCGGTGGAGTCGTCCCTCGGAGTGCGCGACGGCAAGGTCGTCGTGGAGTCGGAGGGCCGGCCGGGCCACGAGGTGACCGCGAAGGCCCTGGGCGACGCCGTGCGCCCGCTCCTGACGAAGTCCGGCGACGCGGCCCGTACGGCTCCGGTGGCCACCACGGTCACCGAGCCCGAGCTGACCTCCGGCTCGCTGGCCCGCCTGGGCATCACCGAGCAGGTGTCGACGTTCACGGTGAACTTCCCCTCCGCCCCGTACCGGACGACGAACATCGGCCGGGCGGCCGAGCTCATCAACGGCTCGCTGGTGCAGCCGGGCGAGGTGTGGAGCTTCAACAAGACCGTCGGCGAGCGGACCCCGGACAACGGCTTCGTCGACGGCACGATGATCCTCGACGGCCAGTACCGCTCCGCGCCCGGCGGCGGCGTGTCGGCGATGGCCACCACCGTCTACAACGCCATGTTCTTCGCCGGGGTGCAGCCCGTGGAGCACGGCGCGCACTCCTTCTACATCGAGCGCTACCCGGCCGGCCGCGAGGCGACCGTCGCCTGGGGCTCGCTCGACCTGAAGTTCCGCAACGACACGGGCAAGCCGATCTACATCAAGGCGAGCGCCACGGACTCCTCGGTCACCGTGAGCTTCCTCGGCACGAAGAAGTACGACTCGGTGGAAGCGGTCGCCGGCCCGCGCACCGACCTCACGCAGCCCACGAAGCGCGAGGGCACCGGCGAGGCCTGTGTGCCTCAGCCTCCGCTCGAGGGCTTCGACATCGCGGTGGACCGCGTCTTCAAGAACGACGGCGTCGAGGTCAAGCGGGAGACCTACAAGACCCACTACACCCCGCGCGACGAGGTGACCTGCAAGCCGGTCGCCAAGGACACCGCGCCGGACGACGGTCAGGACCGCGGTCAGGCCGGCGACCGCCGCTGACGGAAGGGTGTCTTCCCGTACGGCCGGGGCATGACTTCGGAGCGCGGCCCGTCGACCCCCCTCGACGGGCCGCGCTCCGAACCTCCCCGGCCGCCGGAGGCACGCCTTGGCACAGCGCAGCGACCCCTTCGAGCGGCTCCTCGACGAGGCCGCCCGCGCCGGCACGTACCCGGGCGCCGCATGGGCCGTGGGCGACGCCCGCGCGACCCTGTCGTCGGGGGCGGTCGGGCTGCTCGACCCGGCGCGCCCCGGGGCTCCCACCCGCCCCGACACGCTCTTCGACGTCGCGAGCCTCACCAAGATCCTCGCGGTCTGGGCCGTCGTCGGCACCCTCGTCGACGCCGGGAAGCTCGACCTGACCGCCCCGCTCGGCTCGTACTGGCACGAGGCCGCGGGCCGCCCGCTCGCCGGGGCCACGGCCCAGCACCTCCTCACCCACACGGCGGGCCTGCCGCTCCGCGCCAACCTCCGGCACCTCTACGGCTCCGATCCGCAGGACGTCCGCGACGGCGTCCTCGCCGAGCCGCTCCGGCACCGGCCCGGCGAGGCCGTCGCGTACACCGACCGGGCGGCGCTGATCCTCGGCTACCTCGCCGAGCACCTCACCCGGCAGCCGCTCACCCGACTCGCCGGGGACCGGGTCTGGACGCCCCTCGCCATGACGGAGACCCGTTACGGGCCGATGCCCGCCGGGGCGAGGGAGCGGTGCGCGCCCACCGAGTACGACGAGGAGAGCGGCGCGCCGCTCCGGGGCACCGTCCACGACTTCTCGACCCGGCTGCTCGGCGGCGCCTGCGGGATCGCGGGCGTCTTCACGACCACCGCCGACGTCGGCCGCTTCCTGCGGCACGTGCTCGATCCGGTGCCCGGCGGCTTCTCCGCCGAGTGGACCGCCGCGTCGCTGCGCGTCCGCACCGGCCGGCTCCTCCCGCCGCGCGGCCTCTTCTGGCATCCGGCACCCGGCACGGAGCCGGCGGACGACGTCTGGGCGCACTTCGGCTTCACCGGCACGGCCCTCTGGGTCTCGCCCACCCGCGGCCGCTGGGCCGTCCTGCTCACCAACCGGCTCCGTCTCACCCGCGACCCCGGCCCGCTGGCCCGGGTTAGAGAGGTCTTCCGCGCCCTCGCCTTCCCGTGACCGTCCCGCGGAAATGAGGTGCCGTCAGGGCACCCGCTCTGCGACCCTGCACCCCGATCGAACGATCTTCGCCGTCTCGACACGTCACGGAGTGCGCATTCATGGGGTTCACGGGGGAAGGGCCGGTTCTGGAGGGCGCGTTCGTGCGCCTGGAGCCGCTGGGGCACCACCACGCCGCCGGGCTGGCGGAGGCGGCGGGGGAGGAACGGGACTCGTACGGCTACACGTGGGTGCCGGGCCGGGACGAGTTCCGGGCGTACGTCGACGCGCAGCTGGGCCGCGCCGCCGACGGCACGGTCGTCCCGTACGCACAGGTCGACCCGGCCGACGGCCGGGTCGTCGGCGCCACCGCCTTCCTGGATCCGCGTCCCTGGCCCTCCGGGGAGGGCCTGTGCGCGGTCGAGATCGGCTACACCTGGCTCGCGGCCTCGGCCCAGGGCACCGGGGTGAACGCCGAGGCCAAGTACCTGCTCTTCCGGCACGCCTTCGAGAGCTGGGAGGTGGCCCGGGTCGACCTCAGGACCGACGCCCGCAACGCCCGCTCGCGGGCGGCGATCGCGTCCGTCGGCGCGAGCTTCGAGGGCGTCCTGCGGAACATCACCCGCTCCTGGGCCCCGGGCGAGGAGGGCCGTCTCCGCGATTCCGCCGTCTTCTCGATCATCGCCGGGGAGTGGCCCGAACGCCGGGCGGCCCTTGAGGCGCGCCTGGCCGGCATCAGGGAGCGGCGCGCCGCGGCCCGGTGAGAGGGACGCCGGTCACGGGGTGTCGGGGGCAGGCGGGGGTGGGGACGCGGTCGGTGCTTCCCGGGGAGTCCCGTCCGCGAGGGCCTGGGACGCTAGGGCCTTCAGGCCGTCCAGGCACTCGTCGATCCGCTGGTCGAGCCGGTGCCGGCGCGCGAGCTCCAGGCACCACTCCCAGGTCTCGTGGGCGGCGGCCCACTCCCCGAAGTGGTGGTGGGCCCGGGCGGTGACGACGAGGCAGTCGACCGTACCGCCCTGGTCGTTCATGCGGAGCCGGATGGAGAGCGCCTCGGCCAGGGCCTCGAACGCCTCGTCGCGGTGCCCGAGGACGCGCTGCACGTCGCCGTAGCCGGTGAGGCTGGTCGCGAGAACCGCCCCGTGGCCGGTCCCTCTGAGCAGCTCGACGACCCGGCGGAAGTCCGCGGCCGCCGACTCCGGTTCGCCGCGCAGCCGGTGGACGTCCGCCATCCGCGTGAGGGCGAGCACCTCGCCCCGGGTGTTCCCGACCCGGCGGTACAGGTCGCGCGAACGCTCGGCGTGGACGAGGGCCTGCGCGGAGTCCTCGCACTGGAGGTGCACCGCCGCCATGTTGCCGAGGATCGACGCCTGGGCAGCGAGGTCCCCGCGCTCGGTGAAGAGGTCCAGGGCGATCCGGAGGTGCTCCAGACAGGCCTCGTTGCGGTAGGCCATGCCGTGCGCGACGGCCGTGCGCCGGTGCAGCCAGGCCTGCCCGAGCCGGTCGTCGTGGGCCCGCGCGATCTCCATGGCCTGCTCCAGGCAGGCGTCCCACTCCCCCGTCCACCAGTGCGTGGTCGCATGGCCGAAGAGGCCCACGGCGAGCCGCCAGGCGAGGTCGGAGCGGCCGAGCTCCCCCGCACGCGTGAGGGCGTCCCGGACGGCCGGCAGCTCCCTCGCGGTCCAGCGGATCGCCTCGTCGTCGTCCGCGAACTCGGGCAGCGACAGCTTCCGTACGGCCTCCCCTTCGAGGGGCGGCGGGGACTGCGTCTCGCCGGTGGCCGCCCGCGTCGCGGCCGCGAGGGCCGCCGCGTACCAGGAGAGCAGCCGGACCAGGGCCGTGGTGGGCTCCGCCTCGCCGTCCTCCTCCTCCCGCTGCGCCGCGTACTCGCCGAGCAGGTCGTGCAGCAGGTACCGGTCGGGCTCGGGGTTGAGGACGAGGTGGGCGTCGGCGAGGACGTCGAGGACGGCGGCGGCCCGGGTCTCGGTGACGTCGAGGAGCGCCGCGGCGGACTGCGGGGTCACCGCGTGGGCCGACCACACCCGTCCCAGGAGCAGGAAGGCCCGTGCGGCCTCGCGTTCCAGGGGCTGGTCGCTGTCCCGCATGGCCACGTAGCTCATGGCGAAGGTGCGCCGGACGTCGAAGTCCCCCATGGCCAGGGTGTCGAGCCGGCCCTGGTGGGGGGTGAGCCGTTTCGCCAGGAGCGCGAGCGGCCAGGAGGGCCGGGAGGCCAGCCGTCCGCCGACGATGTGCAGGGCCAGCGGCAGGCCTCCGCAGGCGGCCATGATGCCGGCCAGCGCCTCGGGCTCGCCCGCCACCCGCTCGGCGCCGGCGAGCTTGGCGAGCAGCGCGTGCTGGTCGGGCTCCGGCAGCGGGGACAGCGGGACCTTGGCGGAGCCCGGCAGGCCGGCGAGCAGTTGACGGCTGGTGATCAGGGCGGCGCTGGGCCCGCCGGCGGGCAGCAGGGGTGCCACGTGGGCGGTGTTGCGCGCGTTGTCGAGGACCAGGAGCACGCGGCGCTCCGCGAGCGCCGAGCGGAGGAGGAGGGGGCGGTCGTCGGTGTCCTCGGGCAGGGCGTCCTGATGGACCCCCAGGTCGGACAGGAACCGGGCGAGCAGCTCGTGGGCGGTGCGCGCCCCGCCGACGCAGTAGCCGCGCAGGTCGGCGTAGAGGGCGCCGTCGGGGAACGCCTCGCGCACCCGGTGCGCGACGTGCACCGCGAGGGCGGTCTTGCCGACGCCTCCCATGCCGGAGACGACGACGGCCCGGACCCGGGCGGACCCGGACCCGGAGCGGGCGTCCGCACCTGTGCCTCGCTCGCCTGCCGAGCCGTGACCCGCGCCCCGACCCGTACCGTCCTCACCGCCCTCGGCCCCCACGAGGAGTGCCCGTACGGCCGCCGCCTCGGCCTCCCGGCCCGTGAAGGCGTCCCCCTCGCAGGGCAGCTGGAACGGTGGCCGGGCCGTGTCGGCGCGCGGGCGGGGGCGCGGCGCGGGTTCTCCCGCGAGCAGCTCCGCGTGGGCCTCCTGGACCGCGGCCCCGGGTTCCGTGCCGAGCTCGTCGACCAGGTTCCGGCGCAGCCGGTGGAAGACGGCGAAGGCCTCGGCCTGCCGGCCGGAGCGGTGCAGGGCGAGCATCAGCCGCCGGTGGAAGCCCTCCCGCAGCGGGTGCTCCCCCGCCAGGGTGGTCAGCGGGGCGACGGCCTCGTGGTGGCGGCCGAGGCTCAGCTCGGCGTCGAAGCTCCATTCCAGGGCCTGGAGGCGCGCCTCCGCGAGCTGGTGGGCCCGGAGCGCGGGCGCCTCGGTCTCGGCGAAGGGGGCGAGGTCCGCGAGGGGGGTGCCGCGCCACAGGGCGAGGGCGAGGTCGGTCTCCCGGCGGACCGCCTCCCAGTCCTCCCGCCGGTGGGCCTGCCGGACGGCCCGGACCCGGTCCTCGAAGGCGGCGGCGTCGAGCTCGCCCTCGTGGACGATCAGCTGGTAGCCGGGGGCGACGGTCCGCAGCCGCTCGCCCGTCCCACCGTCGACGGCGGCGAGGACGCGGCGGAGCCGGGTGAGGTGGTTGGCGAGGGCGGCGTCGGCGCTGGCGGGGACCGAGGCGCCCCAGAGGGCTTCCTTGAGGGCGTCCCGGGAGACCGTCCGGTTGGCCTGGAGCAGCAGTGCGGCGAGGAGGACGCGCACCTTGGGGCCGGTCACCGGCCGCGGGTCCGTCCCGTCGTGGACGACGAGTGGTCCGAGCAGCCCGAACTTCACCACCATGCCCCCGCATCAAGGTAGGCGGGCCCGCCCGCCTGCGGCGGATCCCGACCGCCCCATCGTACGGTTCGGCACCCCTTGATTGATCAAACGGGCCGGGGGTTACCATATGAGCGCCGCCTAGCTCGAAAGATAATCTTGTGACTGTCAATGACGACTCGTTCACCAGTTGGAAGAACCGCGAGGAGATCGCGGAGTCGATGATCCCGATCATCGGGAAGCTGCACCGGGAGCAGGACGTCACCGTCCTGGTCCACAGCCGCTCCCTGGTGAACAAGTCGGTGGTCAGCATCCTCAAGACCCACCGCTTCGCCCGGCAGATCGACGGCGAGGAGCTCTCCGTCACCGAGACGCTGCCGTTCCTCCAGACGCTCACGACCCTCGACCTGGGCCCCTGCCAGATCGACATCGGTGTGCTCGCCGCCGACTACAAGACCGACGACCGCGGTCTCTCGGTCGCGGAGTTCACCGCGGAGGCCGTCGCCGGCGCCACCGGTGAGAACAAGATCGAGCGCCGTGACGGCCGCGACGTCGTCCTCTACGGCTTCGGCCGCATCGGCCGCCTCGTCGCCCGCCTCCTCATCGAGAAGGCCGGCTCCGGCAACGGTCTGCGCCTGCGCGCGATCGTCGTCCGCGGCGGCGGCGACCAGGACCTCGTGAAGCGCGCCTCGCTGCTGCGCCGTGACTCCATCCACGGCCAGTTCCAGGGCACGATCACGGTCGACGAGGCGAACAGCACCATCGTCGCCAACGGCAACACGATCAAGGTGATCTACGCCAACGACCCCTCCGAGGTCGACTACACGGCGTACGGCATCGAGAACGCCATCCTGATCGACAACACCGGCAAGTGGCGGGACCGCGAGGGCCTCTCCAAGCACCTGCGCCCCGGCATCGACAAGGTCGTCCTCACCGCGCCCGGCAAGGGCGACGTGCCGAACATCGTGCACGGTGTGAACCACGACACGATCAAGCCGGACGAGCAGGTCATCTCCTGCGCCTCCTGCACCACGAACGCGATCGTCCCGCCGCTCAAGGCCATGGACGACGAGTACGGCGTGCTGCGCGGCCACGTGGAGACGGTCCACTCGTTCACGAACGACCAGAACCTCCTGGACAACTACCACAAGGCCGACCGCCGCGGCCGTTCCGCGCCGCTCAACATGGTGATCACCGAGACCGGTGCCGCCTCGGCCGTCGCCAAGGCGCTGCCGGAGCTGAAGGCCCCGATCACGGGCAGCTCGATCCGCGTCCCCGTCCCGGACGTCTCGATCGCGATCCTGAGCCTGCGCCTGGGCCGCGAGACCACCCGCGAGGAGGTCCTGGAGTACCTCCGCGACGTCTCGCTGCACTCGCCGCTGAAGCGCCAGATCGACTTCACCACGGCCCCCGACGCCGTCTCTATGGACTTCGTCGGCTCGCGCCACGCGTCCATCGTCGACGCCGGTGCGACCAAGGTCGACGGCGACAACGCGATCCTGTACCTGTGGTACGACAACGAGTTCGGCTACTCGTGCCAGGTCATCCGGGTCGTCCAGCACGTCTCCGGCGTGGAGTACCCGACCTTCCCGTCCCCGGCGGTCTGACCTCCGGCTTCCCGGCGCACGGCGGCGCGCCGCACCTCCCACCCGGAAGGTGCGGCGCGCCGCCGTTCCGTCACGGGCGCCTACGGGCGCCGGGCGACCTCCCGACCCGGCACCGCAGCCGGGGCGCGGACGGGCGGCCCCGCCGGCCCGGCGAACCGATCGTGGGTGCTCCGGCGTCCCTCCCGCCATGAAGACGCTCTCGCACGGGACACGTCAGCTGCTGCGCTTCGCGGTCCTGGAGGCGCGCTGCTGCGCCTTCGCCGTCGCGCTCGTCGGCGGCATAGCCGTCTCGACCCTGCTGCCCGAACTGCCGGTCGCCCGCTACGACCTGCTGCTCCTGTACGGCGTCGGGCTCACCGTCCTCGCGTGGAAGCTCCGCTGGGACACCGGCCGGGACGTGGCCGTGATCGCGGGATGCCATGCCATCGGCCTCCTCTTCGAACTGGTCAAGGTGCGGATGGGCTCGTGGAGCTATCCGGAGGACGCGCTGACGAAGTTCGGCGGCGTGCCGCTGTACGGCGGGTTCCTCTACGCGGCGCTGGGCAGTTACGTCTGCCGGGCCTGGCGCCTGTTCGACCTGCGGCTCACCGGCTACCGGCCCCGGCTCACGGCGGTCCTCGCCGGCGCCGTGTACGTGAACTTCTTCAGCCACCACTGGCTGCCCGACGCGCGCTGGGCGCTCGCCGCGCTGCTCCTGGCCGCGACGGCGGGGACCTGGGTCCGGTTCCGGGTCGGCGCGAGCGACCTCCGGATGCCGCTGGCCCTGTCCTTCGTGCTGATCGGCTTCTTCCTCTGGGTCGCCGAGAACGCGGCCACGTACGTGGGCGCCTGGAGCTACCCGGACCAGCTGGACGGCTGGCAGCCGGTCTCCCTCGCGAAGTTCGGCGCCTGGGCGCTGCTCATCACGGTCACGTTCGTCCTGACCGCACGGAACGGCCGCGGGCCCGCATACGATGTGGCCGTCCAGGCGACACGAGTGACGGACCGGCACCGGAGCACCGCATGACCCGCACCACCCCCGCGCGCCCGGTCGACGTCGAGGCCCTGTTCCCGGGCCTCGCCGCACACCGGCGTACGAGCACCCGGCTCCACCCCCGCCCGGGGTGCCCGACGGCGGCGGACAGTTCGGTGGCGGGGCCCTTCCTCTGGCCGGCCGACGAGCCGTGGCCGATGTGCACCGCCGTCCATCGCAAGGACACCGGGCACCTCCTCTCCGACGTACGGCTCGAACGACGCATCCTCGCCGGGGCACGGGGCCGGGAGCTGTCGGCCGGGGAGCGTCGGACGCTCGACGGCATGACCCGGGGACGCCACGCCCCGGGGACGCGCGACGAGGACCCCGTCCCCCTGCTCGCCGTCGCACAGCTGTACGCCCGTGACGTCCCGGATCTGCGCACCCCGCCGGGGCAGGACCTCCTCCAGGTCCTCTGGTGCCCCTTCGAGGTCCACGGCCCGGAGCGCACGATCGACGTCGTGCTGAGGTGGCGCCGCTCGGACGAGGTCACCGAGCTCCTGACGGATCCGCCGGAGCCGGTGGTGGTGGGCCGGGCGGAGTGCGTCCCCGACGTCTGCGCGCTCCATCCCGAGCAGGTCGTGGAGTACGAGTACGAGGGACTGCTGGGCACGGAGCTCCAGGAGGCCCTCACGGAGTGGGAGGAGAGCCTCGCGGACGACGAGGACGAAGAAGAGGAAGACGAGGGGGAGGACGGCTCCGGCGGGGCGGCGGGCTACGCGACGTACGAGGAGTACGAGGCCGCCATGGCCGCCGCGCGCGACGAGGAACCGTACGAGGTGGACTACCGGGGCGACCTGTCGATCCCCCCGGGCTGGAAGGTCGGCGGCTTCGCCTCCTGGCACCTCACCGATCCCGCGCCGGTCGACTGCCGGGAGTGCGGCGCGCCGATGCCGCCCCTGCTGACCGTCGACGCCGGGGAGTGGGGCGGCGGCTCGGAGAGCTGGATCCCCGTCGAGGACCGGGCCCGGGACGGTGCGGCGGGCGTCGGCCGGTCGGCCCGGCCTACGGGTGTCCTGCTCGGGCGCGGGCTGATGCGGGTCCACACGTGTCCGGCCGGTCCGGCGCATCCGCACCGGCTCAGTTTTCAGTGATCTTTCTTCGGCGATCTTCCCGCGACACGGACGAATCAGACATTTCCCTGGCATCCCCGTCGGCGCCCGTGCTACAGTCGGGATCAGTTGCAGTCGTGGTTCCCATTGAACTTACAAGTGCCTTTGACGATTCGACGTCGTCAGGCACTTGATGTGTTTTCGGTGCAGTTTTCCGGACGGGGCAATCATCACGGCGACGCCGGGATCCGCACAGTGCGGCTCCCAGGGCTACGCCCCGAAGGAGATATGACATGGCTACTGGCACCGTGAAGTGGTTCAACTCGGAAAAGGGCTTCGGCTTCATCGAGCAGGAGGGTGGCGGCCCGGACGTGTTCGCCCACTACTCCAACATCGCCACCTCCGGCTTCCGTGAGCTCCAGGAAGGCCAGAAGGTGACCTTCGACGTCACGCAGGGCCAGAAGGGCCCGCAGGCGGAGAACATCCTCCCCGCCTGACGTTGACACGTCCGACGCGGCCGGACCCCCACCTTCGTGGTGAGGGCTCCGGCCCGTCGCTTTTTCCAGACTTTTCCGACGGACCAGGTGCCGCATGAACACCACGCCCAAGGACGCCTCCGCGGCGTCCGTGACCTTCGCCGAATTCGGCCTGCCGGCCGACGTGCTCGCGGAGCTCACCCGCCGCGGTGTCGACGCGCCCTTCCCGATCCAGGCCGCCACCCTGCCGGACGCCCTCGCGGGCCGCGACGTCCTCGGACGCGGGCAGACCGGATCCGGCAAGACGCTCGCGTTCGGACTGCCGCTCCTCGCCCGCACCGCCGGGCGCCGGGCCGAGGCCCGCAGGCCGCTCGCCCTGGTCCTGGTCCCCACCCGCGAGCTGGCCCAGCAGGTCGCCGACGCCCTCGCCCCCTACGCCGACGCCCTGCGGCTGCGCCTGGCCACCGTGGTCGGCGGCATGTCGATCGGGCGGCAGGCCACCGCGCTGCGCGACGGGGCCGAGGTCCTGATCGCGACCCCCGGGCGCCTCATGGACCTGGTCGAGCGCAAGGACTGCCGTCTCGACCGCGTGGCCGTCATGGTCCTCGACGAGGCCGACCGGATGGCCGACATGGGCTTCCTGCCGCAGGTCACCGAGCTGCTCGACCAGGTGCCGCACGGCGGCCAGCGGATGCTGTTCTCGGCCACGCTCGACCGTGACGTCGACGAGCTGGTCGCGCGCTACCTCCAGGATCCGGCCGGCCACTCCGTCGATCCGTCGGCCGCGGCCGTCTCCACGATGGAGCACCACGTGCTGCACGTGCACGTCGCGGACAAGTTCGCCACCGCCACGGAGATCGCCGCGCGCGACGGGCGGGTGATCATGTTCCTGCACACCAAGCACTCCGTCGACCGCTTCACCAAGCACCTCCTCGGCAGCGGTGTACGGGCCGCGGCGCTGCACGGCGGCAAGTCGCAGCCGCTGCGGACGCGGACGCTCGACCGCTTCAGGACGGGCGAGGTCACCGTCCTGGTCGCCACCGACGTGGCGGCGCGCGGCATCCACGTCGACGAGCTCGACCTCGTCGTCAACGTCGACCCGCCCGCCGACGGCAAGGACTATCTGCACCGGGGCGGCCGCACCGCGCGCGCCGGCGAGTCCGGGGTCGTCGTCACGCTGGTCACGGAGGAGGAGCGGCGGGACGTCGCCAAGGTCATGGCCGACGCCGGCATCCGGCCCCGGGTCACCCGGGTCCGTTCCGGCGAGGCCGAGCTGACCCGTATCACCGGCGCCCGGAAGCCCTCGGGCGTGCCGGTCGACGGCAGCGCGCCGAGCCAGGAGGGCGCCAAGCGCGGCGGCGCGGCCTTCCGGGGCATCGGCACCGTCCCGGGCCGCCCGGGCCGTGCGAAGAACGAGTCGCGGCGGGCCGCCGAGGCCCGCAAGACGGCCGAGGCGCGCCGGGCGGCGAGGATCCGCCGGGGCGACTGAGCGACCGCCCCGGGCGTCTCAAACACGTGTGCTCGAAAGCGGTGCCCCTTCGTTGAGCCCGGTGACGGGCGGACGGGCCGCCCGTCGGCGGCCCGGCGCCCCCGGGCTGCGCCTTCACCCGAGGAGGGCTCATGGCGGACAACACCCCGTGGGACACGATCGGTTCGCTCGCCGCGCTGTTCACGCGACTGGACTCCGAACGCGGGCTGCCGCCCGAGGAGCAGTGGACCCTGCAGGTCCTCAAGCTCTCCGAGGAGGTCGGTGAGGCCGCGCAGGCCGTCATCGGCGTCCGGGCGACGAACCCGCGGAAGGGCCGCAGTCACAGCTGGGAGCACGTGCAGGAGGAGCTCGCCGACGCGGTGATCACCGGGATGGTCGGGCTGGCCAGGATGCGGCCCGACGACGCCGCGGAGTACCTGGCCCGGGTGCTCGCGGAGAAGTCGGCGAAGTTCCTGCCGGCGGCCGGGCTCTGAGGAGCCGGCGCGTTCAGGGTGTGGCGGCGGCGTGCTCCTGGAGGAAGGCGCCCGCGTAGGCGGCGGCCTCCTCCCTCGTCGGGTACCGCGTGCCGCCGCCGGCCGCACCGTGCGTCCCGTCGGCCCCTCGACCCGTCCACGTCCACTCGCCGGACGCCTGGTCCTGTGTCAGTGCGGCCGCGCCTCCGAAGAGTTCGAGGGTGATCGGGGTCACGGCGGGGGTGCGGACGACGGCTTCGGGCCATTTCTTGCGGGCACCCTGCCGGGTGATCCCCCACGCCGCGCCCATCTGCTCGTAGCTGGCGCCGTACGACCCGGCGGTTCCGGCGGCCCTCGCGGTCAGGCTCTTGACCTGGGCGTCCACGACCTTCCAGGTGGCGAGCACGGACAGGGCCACCTCGGCCGGGTCCCCTTCCCACATGCGGTGCTCGGGCAGTCCGGTCGCGCGGGAGCGGATCGCCGAGGCGAGCGGGTTGAGGGCGTCGAGGAGGGCCTTGTCGAGCTCGGCCTGCTCTTCGGGGGTGATTTCAGGCACTGTCATGCGACAACCATAGTTCACCGAACCCGGAATGGAAACTAAAGTTACCGACTCTCTCCCGAGGTCCTTCCCGTGACCAGCACGCCGGCGAGGAGGCTCGCGAGCAGCAGGACGCCCGCCGTGGACCAGAGGGTGACGGAGTAGCCGTCCAGGACGGCCTCGTTCGAGCGCCGGACGGCGTCGGCCAGCGAGACCGGAAGGTTGTAGGGGTCGATCAGGACGCCGTTCTTGACCGCTTCCGCGAGCGGCTGCGGCATGTCCGCCCCCGCCTCCAGGCCGCCCGAGACCACCGCGGCGAGCACACTGCCGAACAGCGGGACGGCGAGCCAGCCGCCGAAGCCCTGGGCCGCCAGGACCGTGCCCGCCGTGCCGCCGGAGCCCTGGGGGCCGGTCGCACCGGTCGCGGTGGCGAGCAGCGGCCCCAGAGCCAGACCGATACCGAGCCCGGCGAGGACGATGCCGGGAAGCACCAGGGCGGTGTACGAGCTGTCGGCCTCCAGGCGTGCCAGCAGTCCCACGCCGACGGCCGCGAGGACCAGGCCCGGCACGATCAGGTGACGGGGCGCGAGGCGGGCCTGGAGACGGCCGGAGAGCAGGGCTGCGACGAGGACGGCGCCGGCCATCGGCAGCAGGGCGAGGTAGGTCCCGGCCGGGGTGTCGCCGAGCGCGCCCTGGAGATAGAGGGACAGGAGCAGGAAGACCGTGGGCGCGCTCATCCCGACGAGGGCGAGCGCGAGGAGGGACCCGGCACGGTCCCGGTCCCGGAAGACCTGCGGCGCGACAAGCGGGCCGCTCGTCCGGCCCTGCCACCACACGAAGGCCACCAGGAGGCCCACGCCGGCCAGCAGGAGGACCACCGTCAGCGGCGAGAACCAGCCGCGGCCGTCGGAGCCCTGGGAACCGTAGACCTCGTCGGCACGGTGGAAGCCGAGGACGAGGGCGGCGAGCGCGCCGGTGCCGAGCAGCAGGCCCGGCACGTCGGGGCGGGCGGACGGACGGCCCGACCGGTCGTCCACCAGCCTGGCGGCCGGGATCACGGCGACGAGGGCGAGCGGGACCGCGGCGTACAGGCACCAGCGCCAGCTCAGGGTCTCGGCCAGCCAGGTGCCGGTGAAGGCGCCGACGGCCAGGCCGCCGCCGGCGATCGCGGCGTAGATCCCGAAGGCCGTGCCGCGTTCCTTCGGGTCGGTGAAGCCGCCGGCCACCAGGGCGAGCGCGGCCGAGGAGAGCAGCGCGGCGAAGGCGCCCTGGAGGGCGTTCGCCGTGATGAGGACGGCCGCGGAGG
The DNA here is from genome assembly GCF_014648895.1 of Streptomyces tanashiensis. Classification (GTDB taxonomy): domain Bacteria; phylum Actinomycetota; class Actinomycetes; order Streptomycetales; family Streptomycetaceae; genus Streptomyces; species Streptomyces tanashiensis. Next base: position 26,243 of record NZ_BMRZ01000023.1, on the reverse strand, counting down.
GGGCGAGTCCGCCGAGCACGGAGGCGACGGCGAATCCGATGAGGCCGAGGATCGCCGCCCGTTTGCGGCCCAGGAGATCGGTGAGGTGTCCGCCGAGCAGGAGCAGCGCGCCGAAGGCGACACCCTGAGCGAGGGCCATCGAACCGAGGCCGTCGACGGGTATGCCGAGGTCGGCCTGGACGGCCGGCAGCACGGCGTTCGTGCTCGTGGAGCCGACGAGGACCAGGAACTGTGCCAGCGCGGCGGCGGCGAGCCCCGCCCAGCGCCGGGGGGACGGGCCCGCCGGGGCGGTGGGCGGTCCCCATGCACCGGGCACCGCGTCGACGGCCGGGCCGAACCCCGGCGGCGCCGGGTTCCCGCCCACCGGCGCCGTCGGCGTGTACGCCGGGTGCGGAGGGTACGCCTGGGCGTGAGCCTGGGCCTGGGCCGGGATCCTCGGGTCCGGCGGCGTCACCCGCGTCTCCGGCGCGAAGTCCAGCAACCGTGCGGCATGGCGCCCGAGTTGGGCGAGCACGGAGCCGGGCAGCCACTCCTCGGCCCGGTCCGTGGCCGTGCGCGCCGCCACGTCGGCGGGTGTCGGGCGCCGCGTCGGGTCCTTGTGCAGGCAGGCCCGTACGAGATCGACCAGCGAGTCCGGCACGCCCGTGAGGTCCGGCTCCTCCTCCGCGATCCGGAAGAGGTGCGCGCTGAGACCGGTGTCGGTAGCGCCGAAGAGGAGCCGGCCGGTGGCGGCGTACACGAGGACGGCGCCCAGGCAGAACACGTCGCTCGCCGGCGTGAGTTCGAGCCCGCGCACCTGCTCGGGCGACATGAAGCCCGGCGAACCGATCAGCATGCCCGTACGGGTGTGCAGGCTGTCTCCGCCGAGGCCGTCCATCGCCCGCGCGATGCCGAAGTCGATCACGCGCGGCCCGTCCACGGTCACCAGGACGTTGGACGGCTTCAGGTCGCGGTGGATCAGCCCCGCCCCGTGCACGGATCCCAGGGCCACGGCAAGCCGGTTGGCGAGGGTGCGCACCGAGTGCTCGGGCAGCGGACCGAAGTCCTTCGCCACCACGGTGGTCAGGTCGGGTCCGGGGATGTACTGGGTCGCCACCCACGGCACCGGCGCGTCGGTGTCGGCGTCGAGCACGGCCGCCGTCCACTCGCCTCCCACCCTCCGGGCGGCCGCCACCTCGCGCGCGAAGCGGCGGCGGAACTCGGGGTGCTGGGCGTGCTCGGCCTGCACCACCTTCACGGCGACCGTACGCCCGGCCTCGGACCGGCCGAGGTACACGAGTCCCATGCCGCCCGCGCCCAGCCGGGCGATGAGGCGGTACGGGCCGATGTGCGTCGGGTCTTCGGTGATCAACTGGTCCACGTCAGCAACATAGTTGAGCATCCCTCGTTCCCGGGCGGGATCGTGCGAACCATGGGCCACATCACCCTCGCGTGCGCCCGCCGCGTCGTCTCCGTGCGCCTCGCGCGGTGTCCCGGCCACTCAGGGCGCCCCGGGGCCGAAGGACAGCATGCGGGCCTCGTGCATCACGTCGTTGCCGCTGACGCCCGACGGCGTGATCACGATCCTGCCCTTCGCGTAGGCCAGTTCTCCGGCGAGCATGCCGTGTTCGGTCGACCGGGCGGACTCCGGATGGTTCAGGACCCGCTTCTCCGTGTCCGCGCCGCCCGGGCCCAGCCGGATGATCCCGCCCGGCCGGCCGGCGGAGGCCGCCTCGTAGACGAGGGCGGCCGAGCCCGCTTCCGCGCGCAGGGGGTGCAGGGTGCTGTCCGAGGACTTCACCCCCCAGACGAGCTTCCCCGTCCCGAGGTCGTAGGCGCCGACCCGGTCCGTACCGCCGAGGTAGACGGTGTTCGGGCCGACGAGCGTGCCGTCGCAGTTCTGGATGCCCTCGCCCGAATCCCCCGCGTCCGCGCAGTACTTGAAGCCCTTCGCCCGGGGGTCGATGGTGGTGCGCAGCTTCCCGCCCGGCCCCAGCGCGACGACCCGCCAGTCGTCGGTGCGCCGTGTGGCGTGGAGGGTGGTGAAGACGACCGGGTCCACGGAGAGCACCTTGCCGATCTCCCATCCCGGCCGGGTCCGGAAACGCCAGAGCACCTTTCCGGTGCGCGGGTCGAGCGCGCGGAGCTGGCTGTAGCTCTTCGTCCGGTCGACGCCGATCGCGCAGTCGGCCTTGACCAGGAGCCGGCTGCCGCCCGCCACGTCGTCGGGATAGCACTTCCCGGGGTTCTCCATGGGGATGTCGTAGAGCCTGGTCCCGTCGGCGACGCGGTAGGCGGCGGCCTTCATGCTCTGGCCGACGGCGAGGACGTCGCCGCTCAGGGCGCTGTTCACGATGATCGTGTCGTCCATGGAGCCGGTCTCGGTCAGCTGCTTGTGCCAGCCGGCCCTGCCGGTGCGGAGGTCGATCATCTGGAGCTGGTTGCAGCGGGCTCCGGTCCAGGCCTCGCGGTTCTGGTACACCACGACGACCTTGCCGTCAGGAGTCGGGGCGACCGGCGTCTCGCAGACGGGCGCGGGCAGGCTCACGCTCCACACCTCGGCGCCGTCGGAGAGACGGTAGGCGGTGACCTTCTTGTACAGCGCCTGGACGACGGTGTCGCCGACGGTCCACAGGTCGTGGAGCTTGATGGAGCGCCGGGGCAGATCGGTCCGGTCGTCGACGATCCACGCCGTCGCGTCCCCCGGCTTCCGCCCCGCGTTGAGCTCGTCCGAGGTCGGGATCCGCTTCGGTTCGGGCGTGCGGACGGCGGGGGTACGGGAGGGGGACGGCGTCCCGGAGGGACTGGGGGTCCGCTCGGCCACGGGTGCGGTCGGTCCGCTCCACCGGTCGCCGTCGACGGCGTACAGCACACCGCCGCCCGCCACCAGGAGCAGCAGGACGGCGAGCACGGCGAGCACCGGGCCCTTGCCGAAGCGCCGGCGCCGGGGAGGCCGTCCGGGCGGCGGGGTGTAGCCCTCCGGGGCGTACGGGTTGCCCAGCACCGGCTGCTGCGGCGGGTGCGATGTGTACCAGGGCTCCGGCGGGCGGTGCATCTGTCTGACCTCTCTGCTGCGTCGACCGGCGCGTCGGGCGTACCGGCGCCCCGGTCGACGGCCGGGCTACGTCGCGACGCGCTCGCCGGACGGGTCGGCGACGACGATCTGGATGTGCGACGGCGCGTACCTGCGCGCCTTCTCCACCATCTTCCGCAGGTCGAACTTGGCGCGGAGGACGGCGACATGGATCGGCGCGGGCATGGCCGGGTCGTGCGCGGGGACGGCCCCGCCCGCCGGCAGAGCGGCGCCCGGGCGCAGCCGCGCACCGATCAGGGCGTGCGTGCCGCCCTCCGGCGTGGCCACGACGAACTGGGTGACATCACCCCAGGGCAGCAGGACGGTGCCGAACCGGGCTCCCGCCGCGTCGAACTGGAACGCCGTACGCCGGTTCTCGTACCAGGAGATGATGAAGGGGACGGCGGCGACGATCACGACGCCGCCCTTCATGTCGAGCGCCCAGCCGAGCAGGACGGCGAGCCCGACGGCTCCCACGACCGCGCCCCACAGGCCCGCCTGGTCCCCTGCGGAGAACGGGTGGGTGACCCGGTAGCGCTCCCATCGGCCGGCGCGGCGGGCGGGCCGCGCGCCGGGCGTGCTGCCGGCCTGTGACATCACGGTGTCTCCCTCTCTCGGCGACGCGGGCCGGCTGCCGCCCCCACGGCGGCAGCCGACCCGACGGCGCCCACCCTGACGCGGAGCGCTGCAAGGCCGATGAAATGCTGCTGAAGCGCAGGGACGAAGGTCCCGGGAAGCGGTGCGGGCACCGCGCGCACGGGGGACGTGGGGGCGAGGACGTGAGTGTGGAGCCGGCGGACCGGGGCACGGGCCCCGTCGAAGCGAGCGGTCCCCTGCGCATCGACCTGCTCGGACCCGTCCGGGCCCTGCGCGGCGACCTCCCGGTCGCCCTCGGTCCGGTCCGGCGGCAGGCGGTGCTCGCCGCCCTGGTCCTGCGCGCCCCGGGCTTCGTCACGTACCGGCAGCTCCTCGACGACGTCTGGGGGGCCGAACCACCGGGCACGGGCCACCGCGTCCTGCCGAGCTACGTCTACGCGCTCCGCAGGGCGCTGGACGCGGCGGACCACGGGCCGGACCGGTCGGTGATCGGCGGCGGTCGCGGCGGCTACCGCTTCGAGCCCGGCGGGGCACGCACCGACCTGGCCGAGCTCGCCGAGCAGGCGGCCCGCGGCCGGCGCGCGAAGGCCCGCGGTGACCTCGCCGGCGCCCTCGACGCCGGCGGCCGGGCGCTCGCGCTGCTCCGCGGGGAACCCCTGCCCGGCCTGCCGGGTCCGCTCGCCGACACCGAACGGCAGCGGCTCACCCGGCTGCGCCGGACCCTGCACCAGGAACGCGCGGAGTGCCTCGTGCTGCTCGGGCGGCACCCGGAGGCCCTGGACGGGCTCATGGCGGCGCCCCTGGCCCTGCCGTACGACGAACCCCTCGCCGCCCTCCGCATGCGCGCGCTGTACGGCAGCGGGCGGCAGGCCGAGGCACTGGCCGTCTACCGGGAGATCCGCGACCGGCTCCTGGACGAACTGGGCGTGGAGCCCGGCGAGGAGCTGCGCGGCGTGCACCAGGCGGTTCTGCGCCGGGACGACGCGCTGCTCCTCGGCCTTCGCCCCGGTGGGACTGTCGGAGGTGACGGGGCCCATACGGCTGTCGAGGCCGATACGGAAACCGACGCCGGTGGGGCAGCCGACGCCGGTGAGACAGTCGACGTCCGCGGAACCACCCACCCCGGCGCCACCGACAGCCCCCTTGAACGGCGCCGTACGGGCGATCCCGAGGGACCTCCTCTCCCCCGGCGCAACGAACTCCCCGGTGACACCGCCTGTCTGGTCGGGCGCGAGGCCGAACTCGCCCTCCTCACCGCCCCCGTCCATCCGGGCGCCGTGGCCGTGACGACCGTGGACGGGACGGCGGGCGTCGGCAAGACCGCGCTCGTCGTGCGCGCCGCCTGGGCACTCGCCGGCGAGCACCCCGACGGGGCCCTGTTCGTGGACCTGGAGGCGCACGGCGCCGCCGATGAGGGCGCCGGCCCGCACCGGGCCCTGCGCCGGCTGCTCCGCACGGTGCGGGGCGGCACCGAGGAACTCCCCGTGGACACCGACGACCTGGCGGACCTGGTCACGGCCTGGCGCGCGGCCACGAGCGGGCTGCGGCTGCTGCTCGTCGTGGACGGCGCCCGGAGCGCCGAGCAGGTCCGGCCGCTGCTGCCCGCCGGACCGGGGAGCCGCGTCCTGGTGGCGGGCCGGCAGCGCCTGCCCGGGCTCGACGCCGACGCGCGGCTCACCGTGGAGCCCCTGGCCGGAGGCGACGCGGTCGGCCTGCTGCGCGCACTGCTCGGGGAGGCACGGGCGGACCGCGAGCCGGAGGCGGCCCTGGAGCTCGCCCGGCGCTGCGGCGGCCTCCCGCTCGCGCTGCGGATCGCGAGCGCCCGGCTGCAGAACCGCCCGTCCTGGACCCTGGCGTTCCTGGCGGGCCGGATGTCCGACGACGCGCACGGCCTCGGCGAGCTGCGGGCGGAGGACCGCAGCGTGGAGGCCGCCTTCCGGCTCTCGTACGACCGGCTGGAGCCCGAACTGCGGAGGGGGTTCCGGGTGTTGGGGGTGGTGCCGACCGTCCGCTTCGACGGCCTCGGCCTCGCGGCCGTGCTGGGCCGTCCTCGTGCGCACGCCGAGGCGATCCTGGAGGACCTGGTCGACGCCAGCCTGCTCCAGGAGCCGCATCCCGGCCGCTACCGGTTCCACGATCTCGTACGGGTCCACGCCCGGCAGCTCGCCGCCGCGGCGCCCGAGGAGGCGGCCGCGGACCGCTCGGCCCTCCTTCGCCTCTACACGGCGGCCGGGCGGATGGCGGGCGACTGGGGCCCGGAGGCGTTCCCGACCGGCCCCGGCACCGCCGACGCCCCGTTCGCCGACTGGCGGGAGGCCTCGGCGTGGCTGGACGCGGCGGGCGGGGAGCTGGTGGACGTCGTGGCGTACGCGGCCGCGGCCGGGGAGTTCGACCATGCCTGCTGGATCGCGGAGGCCCTGGTCGACCATCTGCTGCGCCAGGGCCACCCCCACGAGTGCCGGGCCGCCCTGGAACTCGCCCTGACCTGCGCCGACCGGGCCACCGACCGGCGGATGCCGTCCTCGCTCCGCAACTGCATGGGCGTCGTCGACGTCCATCAGGGGCGGTTCCGTGAGGCGCACTCCTGGTTCACCGAGGCGCTGCGCCACAGCTCCGTCGAAGGGGACGGTGACGGGGACGGCGGCCTGCGGGACCGGGCCCGGGCCATCGCCGGAATCGGCGTCTCCGCCTGGACGCAGGGCCGCGTCGAGGAGGGGACCGCGCTCCTGGAGGAGGCGGTGGAACTGGCGGCGGGCCACGGCGACGACTGGCTGACCGGCGTCGTGACCTGCAACCTCGGCGCGATCCACCACCAACAGGGGCGCCACGAGCAGGCGCTGGAGCTGTACGCCTCGGCCCTGGCGCTCGCCGAGAAGAACGGCCGGCCCCGCACGATCGGCAGCAGCCTCTGCTTCGTCGCCGAGGCCCAGCTGGCGCTGGGCCGCACCGGCGAGGCCGTCGCCCTGCTCCAGCGGGCGGCCGACCTCGCCCGCGAGGCCGGCGACGCTCCGCTGCGCGCGGCGGCCCTGTCCCGGCTCGCCACCGCCGAGCACGTCGGGGGTCGTCTGCGCGCGGCCGTCGACACCCATCACGAGGCCCTGTCCATCCTCACCGAACACACCAGCACCTGGCTGGAGATGGAGATCCGTATCCGCCTCGGCAGCACCTACGCCGCGGCGGGCCGTCGCGCGGAGGCCCGGGAGGAGTTCCGGACCGCCCTCTCCCTGCCCGGCGCCGGGGACCATCCCCAGCAGTACGGGCGGGCCCGCGAGGGACTGGACGGCACGAGTGCCGGCGGGCGACGGGACAGCCCCGACGGGTAGGCGCCGGACCCGCCCGGAAAAGCCCGTGCCGTCGTCTCCGGGAGGCCGTACGATGATCGCGATGACGACTCACTCCCTTCACAGATCGGGGGTCCCGTCCGCGCAAGGTGAGTGCTGATGACCACTCCCCCCGCGTACGAGGATTCCCACCTCTCCCGCTGGCTGCGCGTGCGCGAGTTCGCCGTGCCGCCCTCCATGATCGAGACCGCGACCGCCCGCCGACAGGCCGGGGACTGGGCGGGGGCCTGCGCCGCCGCACACGTCGACGTCGATCTCGACCTCCGCGCGCTCGCACGGAGCCACGGCACGGAACTCGCGGCCCGCGTGCGGGCCGATCTGCGCCGGCTGGCCCCGGACCTGCTGCGCTGGCACATGCCGAGGATCGCCCCGGACGGGCTGCTGCGCCCGGGCCTCACCGTCGCCCTCGCCCGGTACGGCACCGGGGGACGCGACGGCTCCGGCCCCGTGCACCTGGTGGCCCGGACCGCGCCCGCCTGGGCGGACTCCGGGCAGCGGATCAGCCTCGCGCTCCGCGGCCGTTCACCGTCGGGCACCGGCCACGGACCCGGGCATGCCCATCCGCACCCCCGTCCGCACCCCCGGTTCCGGCTCGACCTGCACCGCCACCTCTGGGACGCGAGCCGGTCCGGTGAACTGCGCACCCGCTCCGGGGCCTCGGACCCGCCGCCGGCCTGCGTCCCCTCACCCGATCTGCCGGAGGGCGGGCTCCGCTGTGCCGTGGGCCGCTGGGCGGAGGAGGCGGCGATCCTGCTGCGCGCCGAAGGCCGGCCGGCGGGCCCGGTGGCCGTACGCCTGGGCAAGGGGCACCGGCTGCTCCTGGACGCCGACCCGTCCTGGGACTCCGGCCCTTCAGGCGCGCCGTCCCCGGTCGCGCTTCGGAGCGCGCCCGCCCGGCGGTCCTCCGCCACGGTGCCGGTCCTGCCGGACGCGGCCACGTGGCTGCCGCCCGACCTGGAGCTGCTGCGCGCCGGTCTCGTCGAGGCCGGCGGGCTGCACCCGCTGGTCGCCGCCGCGCTCGTACCCGGTCACGTACCGGCCGGTCCGCACCGGCCGCCCGACCGGGCGGGCGCACCGCGCCTCGTCGAGTGCCGGGGTGCCCGGCACCGGATCGGCCTGGTCGACGGGGTGCTGACACCGCTCGACCACGACCCGGCCGAACTCCGGCGCGAGGAGCTCCTCGTCGCGCTGACCGGCACCGCTCTCCCCTGCGTACGGGCCGTCGACGAGGCCCATCGGCGTCCTGAGTGCCTCACCGGTGTCCGCGAGCGGCTCGACCACGGTGACATCGCCGGGGCCCTCGCGGTCGTCGAGGGACTGCTCGGGCCCGCCGCGCTGCTGCGCGACGGCGCCCTCCGGGACGCCCTGGAGGCGGCGGCGCGGCGGCGCGTCACGTACGGGCTCTACCGGGCCGGGCTCGTCGGCCCCGCGCCCGGCCGGGAGCTCACTCCGCGGTCCCCGTCGTCCGCCACGCGCAGAACGCGTCCGGACAGCCGCCGCACGCGCACGCGTGGTGCCCACCCGCGCCACGCGACCTCCGCCTTCCCCTCCTCCTCCGCGTCCCGCTGACGCTCACCCCGCTTCCCTCCCTCTCCCTCCCCCAGGTGATCTCCCATGCCCACACGTATGTCCTCTCCCGCGCCCTCCGGCACCGAACTCGACGTCGCGGGCGCCCTGTTGTCCCTGCTGCGCGACACCGCCACCGAGCCGCGCCCCGACCCCCAGCTGGAGGCGCTGACCCTGGCGGTCGCCGCCGACCTGCCGGTCCTCCTGTGGGGTGAGCCGGGCATCGGCAAGACCGCGGCCCTGACCCAGCTCGCCGCCTCGCTCGACCTGCCGCTGACCACGGTGATCGCGAGCGTGCACGAGCCCACCGACTTCTCCGGGCTGCCCGTCGTCGGGGACGACCCCGCGGAGCAGGGCGTCCCCATGGCCCCGCCGGAATGGGCGGTGCGTCTGGTGCGGGCCGGCCGGGGCCTGCTGTTCCTGGACGAGCTGTCCTCCGCTCCCCCGGCCGTCCAGGCGGCGCTCCTCCGTCTCGTCCTGGAGCGGCGGATCGGCACTCTGCTCCTGCCGCCCGACGTACGGATCGTGGCCGCCGCCAATCCGCGCTCCTCCGCCGCGGACGGCTGGGAGCTGAGCCCGCCGCTCGCCAACCGCTTCGTCCATCTGCGGTGGACGCACGACACCGAGGTCGTGGTCCGCGGTCTCGGGGGCGTCTGGCCGCGCGCCACACTCCCCCGGCTCGACCCGGAGAAGCTGACCGAGGCCGTCGACGTCGCCCGGCGGGCGGTCTGCGGTCTGCTGACGGCCCGGCCCGCCCTCGTGCACCGGCTGCCCAGCGGTGAGGCGATGCGGGGCGGTCCCTGGCCCTCGCCCCGCAGCTGGGAGATGGCGCTGCGGCTCATCGCCTTCGCGTCCGCCGCCGGTGTGTCGCGGGACGTGCTCTCGCAGCTCGTCAGGGGTGTCGTCGGGGACGGCCCCGGGCTCGAACTCCTCGCCTGGCTCGACCGGATGGACCTCCCGGATCCCGAACTGCTCCTCGCCGACCCCGAGGGCGCGGAGCTGCCCGAGCGCGGGGACCGCCGCCAGGCGGCCCTGGAGGGGGTCGTGGAGGCGGTCGCCCGGCGCCCGGAGAAGTCCCGCTGGGACGCGGCCTGGGCCCTGCTCGCCCGGGCGCTGGAGTCGGGGGCCCCGGATCTGGTGGTCGTGCCGGCGACGACGCTGGCGGGGCTGCGCCGGGAGGACTGGGACGTCCCGGCCTCGATCGAGCGGCTGGCCGGCGTCGTGTCCCTGTCCCGGCGCGCGGACCGGGCGGGCGACCGCGTGGCGGCGGGTGCGACGGCCGGCGCGGGGGCGAGCCGATGAGGCCGGGCACGGAGATACCGGAGGCGGAGCAGGCCCTACCGGGCGGGCCGGCCCGGGAGGAGTCGGAGAACACCACGACGGGCGGGCCGGCCCCGGAGGAGTCGGAAAACGCCACGACAGGCGGGCCCGCCCCGGAGGAGTCGGAAGACTCCATGGCAGTCCGGCCTGCCCGGGAGGAGCCGGAGAACACCACGCCAGGCCGGCTGGACCGGGAGAAGCTGTACGCCGCCCGGCTGCACGCCGTACGTGTCCGGCCGTATCTGGCGACCGCGCTGTTCGCCCTGCACACCGTGGAGTCGCGGGACGTGCCGACCATGGCGGTGGACCGTCACTGGCGCTGCTACGTCTCGCCGGCGTTCGTCGACCGGACCCCGGTGCACGAGCTCGCCGGGGTGTGGGTGCACGAGGTGACGCACCTGCTCCGCGACCACCACGGGCGCAGCGACCGGGTGGCGCGGGAGCGCGGTCTCACGGGTTCGGGCGAGCGGCTGCGGATGAACATCGCCGCGGACTGCGAGATCAACGACGACGTCTTCGGAGAGGGACTGCCGAGGCCCGAAGGGGCCGTCCATCCGGGGATGCTGGGGCTTCCCGAGGGGCAGCTCATGGAGGACTACCTCCGCCAGTTCCAGCTGGGGCTCCGGACCCGGGACGCGGGCTGGCTGGACTGCGGCAGCGGCGCCGACGGCCTCGCACGGGCGTGGGACCTCGGACCGGACGGCGCCCGGGGGCTGAGCTCCCAGGAGCAGGACGCCGTGCGGTTCCGGGTGGCCGAGGCGATCACCGGCCGGCCGGGCAGCACACCGGCGGGGTGGCGGCGGTGGGCCGAGGAGGCGTTCCATCCGCCGCAGGCGTGGCGGGACCTGCTGGGGGCGGCCGTCAGGTCGGCGGCCTACGGGTCCGGCGCCGGGGACGACTACTCGTACGGGCGGCCGTCGCGGCGCTCGGCCTCCGTGCCCGGGGCCGTGCTGCCGAGTCTGCGCCGCAGCCCGCCCCGGGTCTCCGTCGTCATCGACACCTCGGGGTCGGTCAGCGACGCGGAACTGGGCAGCGCGCTCCTGGAGGTCGCGGCGATCGCCAGGGCGGTGGGCGGCCGGCGCGACCTGGTCACGGTGCTGCCGTGCGACGCGGCGGCGCGGATCGTGCATCCGCTGTGCCGCGCCGAGGGCATCCCGCTCATGGGCGGTGGCGGTACGGATCTGCGCACGGGTTTCGCCGCGGCGCTGCGGGCGCGCCCGCGGCCCGACGTGCTCGTGGTCCTGACCGACGGTCAGACGCCGTGGCCCTCCGCGCGGCCGGCCTGCCGGACGGTGGTGGGCCTGTTCCCGCGCGCGCGGAGGTTCCGTTCGTGGAGCGAGGACGACCCCGACCACGTGCCGGCCGGGCCGCCGGAGTGGGCCCGGGTGGTGGACATCGGATAGCCGCCGTCCGCCCGTACGCGCGCGTGAGCCGGATCACAGGGAACGTCCACCCGGTCCGGGTCCTCCTTCAGGTGTCGGCGCCCCTGGGCGTCGGACCCGACCTCGACCTCGATCCCGATACGGAGGGGACCTCATGGCGGTCATCGACATCGCGCGGCCTCGTGCGGCCGGCGGCGGGCGCGCCGTCGCCGGGCTGCTCGCCGTCCTCGCGCTGGCGCACGTCTACTGGGCGACCGGACTGACCTGGCCCGCCGCCGACGAGCGGAGCCTCTCGCTCGCCGTCCTCGGTGCTGTCGTGTCCTTCGGGCCGGCGGTGGTGCTGCCGCTCGCGGTGCTCGAAGGGTGTGCCGCGGTCGCCGTGGCGGCCCACGCGCGCGGCGTCCGGGGCCGTCGGATCCCGCGCCTCGTCACGTACGCCGTGGCCGGTGGGATGCTGCTGCGCGGGGCGGCCGGACTGGTGTGGATCGTGCTGGGCCGGGACGGCTCCGGGGCGGCCTTCCCCTGGCTGAACGCCCTGCTCTACACGCCGTTGTGCCTGGTCTTCGGCTGGACGGCCCTGCGTGCCGCCCGCTGAGGCCGCCGGTCCCGTCGACCGGGGTGTGGCACTGGTCCGGGCCGCCCGGAGCGGCGACACCCTGGCGCTCCACGACCTGCTCGACCACCTCACCCCGTACATCGCCCGGATCTGCCGGCCGATCGCCCTCGACGACGGACCGGATGCCACGCAGGAGGCCCTGGTCGCCGTCTTCACCTCACTGCGGTCGCTGCGGGAGCCCGAGGCACTGTACGGGTGGGTGCGGGCGATCTCCGTACGGGAGGCGGTGCGGGTCGCCAAACGGGCGGCGCGGGCGCGGCCGGCGGAGCTCCCCGAGGTGCCGGAGCGGGGGGATCCGCAGCTGGCCGCCGACATCGACGACGTCCTGGCGCGGCTGACGCCCGCGCACCGGGCGGTGCTCGTGCTGCGGGACGTGGAGGGGATGGACGAGGAGGCCGCGGCGGCGCTCCTCGGGGTGCCGGCGGGCACGGCGAAGTCCCGGTTGCACCGGGCCCGGCAGAGCTTCCGAAAGGCGTGGTCCGCGTGAGCGAGGAGAAGACGACCCGTGAGGGGGACGGTCCGGTGATCGACGACGTGCGGCGGCTGCGGGTCATGGCCGCGGGGGTGCGCGGCGCCCGGATCGTGGAGCGGGTGCTGCCCGCACCGCTCGACGCGGTGTGGGGTGTCATGGGCGATCTGGAGGGCGGCTTCGGGGAGTTCCAGCCCGACATGCGGTCGGTGCGGGTGCTGCGCCGGGACGGCGACCGGGTGGAGGCGCTCGCCCGCAGCCGTCACGGTCTGCGGGCGCGGTTCCACGGCGTGCTGCGGCCGGGCTGGTGCTGGCTGCAGAGCCGGTTCCTGGTCATCGGGATGGCGGCGGTGGACGAGGGCGGCCGGACCCGGGTGGCGCTCACGGGTGGCGTCCGTGTCCCGGGGCGGGCCGCGCTGGTCCCGTTCGGGACGCGCCGTGAACTGGAACGGGCCATGGCGCGCCTCGCCGAACGGGTCGCCGGCTAGGCGGCCGGCTCCGCGGTGTTGATGTTGACCATCCAGGTGATGCCGAAGCGGTCCGTGCACATGCCGAAGACGTCGCCCCACATCTGCTTGTCCAGCGGGACGGAGACCGTGCCGCTGCCGGAGAGCTTCTCCCAGTAGCGGCGGAGTTCGCCGGCGTCCTCGCCGCTCACGCTCACGGAGATGTTGTTGCCGGGGTTGTGCGGCATGCCCGGGGGGACGTCCGCGGCCATGAGGGTGAAGTCGCTGTCGGTCTCGAGCATGCCGTGCATGATCTTCTCGGCTGCGTCCCCGGCCTTGTCCTCGCCGAAGGCGCCGTAGGTGTTGAGCGTCAGGGTGCCGCCGAAGACCTCCTTGTAGAACTCCAGGGCCGGCCGGGCGTCGCCGTCGAAGCTGATGTACGGATTGAGCCGAGAGGGCACGGGGTTCCCCTTTTTCCGCCGGGTGGGTGGGTTCCGGCCGAGGCTAGAGGAAGCACTGCCGCCGGGCGCGGCGACGCCTCGGCCGGTGTCCCGGAATTCGACCTGTTGCCCCAAGCGGCCGGCTTCCCTGGCGCCGGCCCGCCTCGGACACGCACCCGGGTCCGCGGTCGGGCCGGGGGCAGGTCACGCGTCCTGGATCCGCCGGAACGGGCTGTCCGCCTCCAGGGTGAACGCCACGTCGAGGAGGGTCCGTTCGCTGCCGGGGCGGCCGGAGAACATGACGCCGATGGGCCGCCCGTCGTCCGTCGACCGGGTGCTGGGCAGCGAGATCGACGGGGTGCCGACGACGTTGTCGATCGGGGTGAACGCGACGTACGCCAGCATCCGCTCGATCAGCGTCGGGTAGGGGACGGTCGGCGCGAGGTGCCCGATCGGCGGGGCGGGGTGGGCGAGGACGGGGGTGAGGAGGAGGTCGAGGCCGCGGAACGCCGCCGCGTAGGCCACCTTGGTGCGCTTCAGCCTCCGCAGCACGCCCGGAGTGCTCCGCCACCTCTCCAGGTACGTGGCGCGCAGCCCGCGGCTGAGGGCGTCCATGCGGTGCCGGTCGAAGTCGGTGCCGAGGGTCCGGCCGGTGGCGCCGAGGAGGAACGACAGCATTCCCCAGTAGGTGAGGAAGTCCTCGGTGAAGCGCGGGTCGATGGCGATCTCGACGGGCTCGACGGTGTGGCCGAGCCGTTCGAGTGTCGCCACCGTCTCCGTGACGGCTTCCCGGGTGGCGGCGTCGGAGGCGACGCCGCTCGGGGAGTCCAGCAGGAATCCGATGCGCAGCCGCCGGCCCGAGGGGCCTTCGACCAGGCCCACGGGCGGCAGCTTCGGGTTGCGCCAGTACGTCTCGGCGCCGGCGAGGAACGCGGCGGTGTCCCGTACGGAGCGGCTCACGATCCCGTCGGCCACGAGGTCCAGGGGCAGCCGGTGGCTCTGGTCGTTCGGCACGACCCGGCCGCGGGTCGGCTTGAGGCCGACGAGTCCGCAGCAGGCGGCGGGTATCCGTATGGAACCGCCGCCGTCGTTGGCGTGGGCGATCGGTACGGCTCCGGCGGCGACGAGCGCCGCGCTGCCGCCCGAGGAGCCGCCCGCGGAGTGGTCGGGGTTCCACGGGTTGCGGACGGGCTCGGCGGTCTCGTACTCCGTGGTCGGGCTGAAGCCGAACTCGGGCAGCCGGGTCTTGCCGAGCACCGTGACGCCGGTGCTCAGGAACTGGCCGGCGAAGGGCGCGTGCCGGCGCGCGGCCCTCGGGGTGAAGGCCGCGCTGCCGTGGCCGGTGGGCAGCCCCCGGTAGTCGGTGTTGTCCTTGACGAAGGTCGGGACGCCCGCGAAGGTGCCGCCGGTGCCGTGCGCCGGCGTCTCGGCGTGCGCCTGGACGGCGTGGAGCCGTTCCTCGACGGCCCGCACCCGCTCCGCCGCGTCCCGGGCGGCTTCGTGGGCGCCGACCTCGCCGCGCCGGATGGCGTCGGCGAGTCCGACGGCGTCGTGCTCTCCCAGGGCGTCGTCCCGGAAGGCGTGCACCCTGGTCTTCTCGTCGAAAGTCGTCACCGCTGCCTCAGCCCCCGGCCGTGTGGATGGTCACCCGCCATCATTGCCTACCAGTGGGTAACACGCGAGGGGTCGGCGCGGGTCAGCGTCCCTGGAGGGCCTTCACGTTGTCGCCGAAGGTCCAGCCCTTCGAGCCGTCCCAGTTCGCCGACCAGGTCATCAGGCCCTTGAGGGAGCCCCCGTAGCGGTTCCAGGCCTGGGCCACCGCCGACGGCGCCATGTACCCGCCACCGGCGCCGGGCTGGGCCGGGAGGCCGGGGACCTGCTTGTCGTACGGGACCTTGATGGTGGTGCCCTGCACGACGAGCCCGCGGTTCAGGCAGTCGGTCTGGGCGACGAACCCGGCGACGGTGCCGGCGGAGTAGGAGTCGCCGGAGCATCCGTACATGCTGCCGTTGTAGTACTGCATGTTCAGCCACCACAGGCGCCCGTTGTCCGCGTACTTCTTCACGATCGGCAGGTACGCGCCCCAGATCGATCCGTAGGCCACGCTGCCGCCGGTGACGTACGCCGTCTCGGGCGCCATCGTCAGTCCGAAGCCGGCGGGCATGCGGGCCAGGACGCCGTCGATGATGTGCACGAGGTTGGCCTGCGAGGTGGAGAGGGTGCCGATGCTGCCGCTGCCGACCAGGCCGGTCTCGATGTCGATGTCGATCCCGTCGAAGTTGTACGCCTTCAGGATCGGCACGACGGTCTCGACGAAGCGGTCGGCGACGGCGCGGGAACTCAGGTCGATCCCGGCGGCGGCGCCCCCGATCGACATCAGGATCGTCGCCCCGGCCGCCTTGGCGCGGCACATCTCCGCCGGGGTGGCGACGCGGACGGTGCTGTCCATGCCGTCCTCCCAGAGCACCGTCCCGTCCGAGCGGATCACGGGGAAGGCGGCGTTGATGACGTTGTAGCCGTGGGCCGCGAACCGCGGGTCGTCGATGGGTGCCCAGCCGAACGGCGGATGGACGCCGTTGGCGGAGCCGTCCCAGTTCTCCCAGTACCCCTGGAGGACCTTCCCGGCGGGCTTCGGCTTGAGGGCGCAGGTGTCCGCGGCGGCGGACGACGGGGAGGTCACGGGCTTCGCCGCGGCGGCGGGGCCGGCGAGGACGGCGGCGGTGAGCAGGGTGACGAGCCCCGCTCCGAGGACACGGGTGATCCGAGGGCCTGGCATGCGTGCTCCTGGGGACGTGGGGGGATGGTCCTGGGCATGGCGCGCGCTCCAGCAGACCGTAGGTTGGTCCAGACCTTTCGTCAACCACCCTCGCATGTACGGGAGTTGCCCCAGGCCCCGCACCCATGAGGGCGACCGGGCCGGAGCCCGGTCGCCCCTGAGGCTCGTGCGGCGGTCAGCGCACCTGCCAGCTCAGGGAGTTGGTCGCAGCGGCCCGGACCGCCGGGTCGCGGACCGCCGCCGTCGTGTCGGTCACCGTCGCGGTGATGCGCCGGCCTGCGCGGGTGGCGCCGAGTTCGGCCGGGGTCACGGAGAGACGGCCGGCGGCCCGGGTGACCGGCTTGCCGTCGACGTACCAGGTCAGCTTCAGACCGGACAGTCCCGTCACCGGGGCGAGCCGCACGCTCAGCTTCTGGTTCGCACGGACCCGCGTGCCGGTCGGCACCGTCGAGGTGACGGCGTCCGCGTACGCGTAGAAGCCCTTGATCATCGCCTCGCGGCCGACGTGGTTGAACTCCGTGGAGGCCAGGGTCCGCATGAGCGAGGTGCTGGTGGGGCGGTAGACGCCGGTCTCGTAGTAGTCGCCGCCCTCGTAGGCGCCGATCACCGAGCCGGTCGGGTCCTGTTCGCCGAGCCAGCGGTACCACTTGGTCGCGCCGAGGTCCGGGGTGACGGAGATGTTGACGCTCTCGGACGAGGGGTACGGGTAGGCCCCGTAGCCGGCGTACTGGTACTCGTCGGCCAGGTTGCCTATGGAGTGGCCGAGTTCATGGGCGCCGATGAGGTACGACTGCGCGTTGTCCGAGGACATGGTCGCGACGCCGTGGTACGAGGCCCCGGCCGGCGGGGTCGGGAAGCTGTAGCCCGCGCCGCCGTACTTGGCCGAGTTGGCGATGACGAAGACGATGTCGGAGGCCGGCGCCTGGTTGGCGTACGCGGTGACCTTCGAGGTGTCGAGACAGAGCAGCCGCTCCGTGTCCTCGCAGAAGAAGTACGAGCTGAGGGCGGTGTTCCGGACGACGCCGGCGGTCGGGTCGCCGGAGATGCCGGACTCGGCGGAGGCGGTGTCCACCAGCCAGATGTTGAACAGACCGCGATAGCTGGCGTAGGGCTCGATGGCGAAGACGGAGTCGAGCGTGGCCTGGGCGTCCGCGCGGAAGTCGGCCTGCTGGGCGGCGGTGTAGCCGTCGCCCATGACCACCAGGTCGAGCCGGCCGGAGACCGGCCCGGTCTCCTGGACGGCCGTGACCCCCGCGGCGGTGGCCGCCGGGGCCGCGGCGGCGGCCGGCGCGCGGTGGCGGGCGATCCTGGCGGGGGCCTCCGCGGGGACGACCTTGTGCCGGGGCTCGGCCCCGGGACCGTCGAAGTACTCGACCTCGTGCGTCGCCACCGGGCCGGGTCCGGCGGCGGGCACCGGGGCCGCTCCGGCCGTGTGCGCGCCGGCGAGCAGGGCGGCGGCCGTGACGACGGCGCCGACGGAGGCGATCAAGCGTGTGCGGGGAGATCCGTTTCCGGGCACGACGACCTCTCTCAAGTGCTGAGTTAACTGTGCTTAAGTAGCCGCTTAAGCTAGGGGGTTGGGCGGGGCAGGCACAAGGTCCCGGTACGAGGAGGGGCGAAATGGGCGAGAGGGGCGCTGGCATGATGGGGCGTATGGCGAAGCGGGACGACCCCGAGACCATCGGGCGCAGAGTGCAAGAGCTGCGGCTGCGCCGCGGGCTGACCCAGCGCCGGCTGGCCGAGCCCTCCTACACGCCCGCCTACGTCTCGACCGTGGAGGCCGGACGGGTGCGCCCCTCCGACGAGGCGCTGCGCCATCTCGCCGACCGGCTCGGCGTCACCTTCGAGGAGCTCGCCACCGGACGGCCCGCCCACCTCGCCACCGACCTGCGGCTCCGGCTCACCGAGGCGCAGCGCACCCTCGCCGACGGCGAGGCCGAGGAGGCCGCCGCCCAGTACACCGGCCTGCTCACGGAGGCCCTGGCCCACGGCCTCGTCGAGGAGGAGGCGACCGCGCGGCTGGGACTCGGCGAGTGCCGGCTCGACACCGGCGACCTCGTCGCCGCCCGCGAGCACTTCGAGCACGCCGAACGGACCCTCGCCGACGCCTCGCTGCCCGCCCGCGTCCCGGCCCGGCGGGGCCGCGCCGTCGCCCACTACCTGGCCGGCGAACTCCGCTACGCCGTCTATCTCCTGGAGTCCACGCTCGACGAGCTCAACCTCGCTGGTCTGCACGACCCCGACGCGCTGCTCCTCCTCTACACCGCCGTGATCGGCCCCTACATGGACATGGGTGCCCAGGCCCGCGCAGCCCAGGCCGCCGAGCTCGCGCTCGCGCTCGCGCCGCAGGCCGAGGACCCCGCACTGATCGCCCGGATGCACCGCTCGGTCGCCCGCACCCTGCTCGCCGAGGGCCGGATCGCCGAGGCCGACGCCTCGCTCGGCAAGGCCGCCGAGATGTACCGCCAGCTGAAGATCCGCACCGAGCTCGCCAACTGCCGCTGGATGCGCGGCTATGTGTACGCCCAGAACGGCGACCTCGCCCGGGCCGAGGACGAACTGCGCGCCGCCCGAGCCATGCTCGCCTCCCACCGGGCCGCCCTCTACAGCAGCCAGGTCGCCGTCGAACTCGCCGACGTGCTGCACCGGCGCGGCAGGTCCGAGGAGGCCGCCGACCTGCTGCACGGGGTGCTCGGAGGCCTGTCCCCGGAACGCGGCGCCGTCCACGCCGCCGCCGCGCACCGGCTGCTCGGCATCATCGCCGAGGACGCCCCCGACACCGAGGCCGCCGAGGAGCACTACGTCCGCGCCCTGAGCCTCCTGGAACGGGCGGGCGCGGCGGGCGACCTCGCCGACCTGTGCCGGCTCCTCGGCGACCTGCTGCGCCGCACGGGCCGGGTGGAGGCCGCCCTCGACGCGTACCGCACGGGCCTCGGACACCGCACGGCCGGCACCACCACCCTC
Source organism: Streptomyces tanashiensis (assembly GCF_014648895.1). Lineage (GTDB taxonomy): Bacteria > Actinomycetota > Actinomycetes > Streptomycetales > Streptomycetaceae > Streptomyces > Streptomyces tanashiensis. The sequence goes on along the minus strand of NZ_BMRZ01000023.1, from coordinate 7,274 downwards.
GGCCCCGCGCCCGCCCAGCCGCCCCTGTAGGACGGACGACCGGGACGGACACCCCGGCTTGCCCGGGGGGGGGGGCGGGGCCCGGCGGGATGCTGTCGGTCACGCGACCGAGAAAGAGAAGCGACGGCCCACGTCGAAGCAGCGGTGCGCCGCCGGCAGCTGGTGGCAGCCGCACGCACCGCACTGTCCCGGGACGGGGTCGCGAGCACCTCCCTGCGCGCCGCCGGGCAGGAGAGCCTGGCGCGGTGGCAGTACGAGCGGTACGGGGCGGTCGTCGCCGCATGGTGCCGGCAGGCGGCCCAGAACGCGGGCGAGTCCTGCGCGGTGTCCTTCGCCCGGCTCGGCCGGGTCGTCGTGGCGAGCCTGGACGGGCTCGTCCTGCAGCATGTGTGCGACCTGGACGAGACCCGTTCGCGCGAGGACCTCGCAGCCGTCACGGAGATGATCGTCTCGCTCGCCGGCGTCCGGAGGAACGCCCCCGCGGGCGAGTCCGGAACGGGCTGAGCACCGGGGCCGGTCACCTCAGGGGCCCTCCGCCCGGCGGTCACCTCAGGAGGCCCTCCTCCCGGCGGTCGCGCCAGGCCGGGGCGAGGGCCGTGAGCATCAGAGCGGCCGTGAGGGCGAAGGCCGACGGATAGCCGGTCCGGGCCGAGAGGAGCCCGAAGCCGACGGCCCCGACGCCCATGCCCGCGTCGAAGGCGACGTTCCACAGGGCGCTGACCGTTCCGTAGCCGGTGACGGAGACCCGCGCGTACATCAGGGTGAGGGTCGCGTTCTGGGTGACGCCGAAGCCGACCCCGAAGAGCGTCACGCCGAGGACGACGGCGAACGGACTGCGGGTCAGGGAGGTGAGCAGCGTCCCCCCGGCCGCGAGGGCGAGGCCCGGCAGGAGCAGTGCGGCCGGCCCGTGCCGGTCGCCGTGCCGGCCGGCGACCCAGCGGGCCCCGGTCGCCGCAGCGGACTGGGCGAACAGGGCGACGGCGACGACGCCCGCGGAGGCCGAGGGGACCGCGAGCGGAAGGAAGGTCACGAGGATTCCGGCGGCGAGCGCGGTGGCCGCGAAGACGAGGGCGGGCCGGAGCAGGGCGCCCGTGCGGAACCCGGCCGACATCCCCATCGCCCGCCCCGGCGCCGGATCCCGGTCCGGCAGGCCCGGCACGGAGACGACGGCGGCCAGCGCGGCCACGGCTCCGGCGGCGAAGACCGGACCGTACCCCACGTGCGCCGCCAGCCACACGCCCAGCGGAAGCGCCACGAGCGAGGGGACCCCGGTCACGATGCCGACGAGCGCCAGGCCCTCACCACGGCGCTCGGCCGGTATGAGCGAGGCCGACAGGGCGCCGCCCGCGACGATCGTGAACGCGAAGCCGAGGCCGCGCAGGGCACAGACCGCCGCGATCCAGAGCGGGCTCCCGGAGGCGGAGAACGCGAAGGCGGGCGCGCCGAGGAGGACGAGGCCCGCCACCAGGGCGACGCGGTAGCCGAAGCGGGCGACGAGCCGGGGAGTGGCCAGCTCGCCTCCGACCGTGGCCAGCATGAGCGCGCCCGTGGTGAGTCCGGCGGCATGGCCGTGGCGCCCGCCGGACGTCTCGGCGTAGAGGGGGACGACCGAGAGCAGCAGATAGAAGCTCGTCGAGGCGCCGATGATCGGGACGAAGCGCAGCAGCAGCGGCCGCGTCACCAGGGGCGGCCGTGAACCGGCGCCCTCCGTTGGGGAGTTGAGCATGTTGGTCACCCGACGACGCTAGGCCTCCGGCGGTCCGTCGGTAAGGGCGCTTCGAGGCCGGTGACCGGGGTCCCGGGCCGGTTCGAAAAAAACTTCGGCGAGACGCGAATCCTCTGGGGACCCCCCCGTCTCTTATGTGTGTACCGGCCGAACGGGCCGGTGTTACCGGGAGGAAACAGCAACATGGTCACTGCCATCATCGTCATCGGCGTCGTGCTCGTGGGTGCGTGCAGCTGGCACCTGATGCGGCGCTTCAACAAGAGCCGAAGCTGACCAGCGCCTGCGCGCGGGGCGCCTTCCGGTATGAGTAGCACATGAACCAACGCTTCCCCTGGCCTGACGAGCGGCTGATCAAGGCCGCTCAGGACGGCGACGTCACGTCGCTCACCACCGTCGTCATGGAATCGCAGCCGCATGTGCGCAAGTTCGCCATATCGCTGTGCGCCTCGCCGCAGGACGCGGAGGACGCGGCGCAAGAGGCGCTGATCATCCTCTACCGGAAGATCGGCACCTTGCGGGCCACCGGCGCGCTTGCCTCATGGATGTTCCGGATCGTGCGCAACGAATGCCTCCGGCAGGTACGGCTGCTCCGCACACTCCGCGACGAGCCGCCGGGCGAACCGGAGGTGGACGCGGAACCGTCCGCAGAGCAGGCGGTGCTGTACAGGCTGGAGGTGGAGCGGATCGCGGCCGCGGTCAGCGCCCTTCCTCGTGAACAGCGCCAGGTCCTGATCATGCGGGACGTCCAGGGCCTGCCCGGCAAGACCGTCGCCCATGCGCTCGGTCTGAGCAGCGCCGCGATGAAGTCGCGCCTGCACCGGGCGCGTGCGGCACTGCGGCAGGCGCTGGAGGCGACCGACCAGGCACCGGATCAGGCCATCGACCGACCAGTCGAAGGAGACTCACGACCATGAACACGCTGAACATCGTGAAGCCCCCCGAGGGCACGAAGGCGCCGGTCACCGCACCGTCGGCCGCGCCGAACTTCGCGAGCAAGTCCGTCCCGCGCCATCTGGCGCGCGGCGTCATCGGTTTCGGGCTGATCATCGGCTCGATCGCCATGGTGCCCGTCGCCGGCCCGGCCACCCTGCTGGCGGCCCCGCTGGCCCTGATCGCCTTCCGGGGCTGCCCGACCTGCTGGATGGTGGGCCTGGCGCAGACCATCTCCCGGGGCCGTCTGGAGCGTCAGTGCGTGGACGGCGTCTGCACCCTGACCAAGGCGGACCCGGCGGCCAAGAAGGCGAGCTAGGTCCCCGGCTCTCCGGCCTCCTGCCCCGGCCTGATCTCCACCCTCCCGCAGACCGTCCCGGAGGGTGGTGTCACCGGGCCGGGAGGCTTCGGACGCCCTTTTGCGTGAACGTGAGACGACCGTCTCGGGAAGCCCGCACAAGGGCGCCCGGGATTATCCGTCACATTCGTTTTGCATACCATCCCCCCGCCCTGGCCATTGGTTTACGGAGCGCCGCCTCGGTGCTAGGGTCCAAAACGAGATTGAGACGGGCAGGGCCGCCTAGTCGGCAACGCCGTTGATCGTGCTTCACGGGGGGAGCAACAACACCATGATCCGCCATGCCCAGATTGAGGCGGCAGCGACACCGGCCGGTGCGGGGAGCCCATCGGACAGCGCCACGGAAAACCCGGCGCATTCGGTCCGGGACGCACGACCGCACCTGACGAACGATCAGATCGACGACCGCACCGTCGCCGTCGTCGGACTTTCCTGCCGCTTACCCGGTGGCGCGACCCCGGCCGAATTCTGGAATCTCCTCAGGAACGGCCGCGATGCCATCGCGGAGCCGCCCGCCGATCGCGCGCACCTCGGCGTCCGCGAGGACGGTTCGGCGCGTCCCGGCGGTTTTCTGCCCCGTGTCGACACCTTCGATGCCGAGTTCTTCGGGATATCCCCGCGTGAGGCCGCCGCGATGGACCCGCAGCAGCGGCTCGTGCTCGAACTGGCCTGGGAGTCGCTGGAGGACGCCGGCATCGTCCCGGCCTCGCTCGCGGGCACCGCAACGGGCGTCTTCGTCGGCGCGATCGCGGACGACTACACGGCCCTCACCCACGCGGCCGGCCCCGAGGCCACCTCCGCGCACACGGTCACCGGCCTGCACCGCGGCATCATCGCCAACCGCGTCTCCTACGTCCTGGGACTCCAGGGCCCCAGCATGGTGATCGACAGCGCACAGTCATCGTCGCTGGTCGCGGTACATCTGGCCTGCGAGAGCCTGCGTCGCGGCGAGTCCACGGTGGCGCTGGCCGGCGGGGTCAACCTCAACCTCGCACCGGAGAGCACGGAGGCCCTGGCGGCCTTCGGCAGCCTCTCGCCCGACGGCCGATGTTACTCGTTGGACGCCCGGGCGAACGGGTATGTGCGAGGTGAGGGCGGCGGAGTCGTGGCGCTGAAACTCCTCAGTCGGGCCATCGCCGACGGGGATCGCATCCACTGTCTGCTGCACGGTGGAGCCGTCGGCAGCGACGGCGCCAGCGACACCCTCCCCACCCCTGACGGAAAAGCTCAGGAACGCGTCATACGCGACGCCTGGGAAAACGCTGGTATACCGCTGGAACGCGCGCAGTATGTCGAAATACACGGGTCGGGCACCCGGGTCGGCGATCCCATAGAAGCCTCTGCTCTGGGCGCCGTATTCTCTTCCTCCCGCACTTCGGATAAACCGCTCCTGCTCGGATCGGTCAAGACGAATGTCGGCCACCTCGAAGGTGCCGCGGGCATAGCGGGGCTCGTCAAGACGATTCTCTGCCTCAAAGAGCGGGAACTCGTTCCAACGCTCAACTATCAGACCCCCAATCCGCAGATACCGTTCGATGATCTGCGACTCGCCGCCGCCACCGAGACCGGGCCGTGGCCGCATCCCGACGGGCCCCTCTTCGCGGGCGTGACCTCGGTCGGAATGGGCGGTACGAACTGTCATCTGGTACTCGGCGAATGGCGCGACGACGCTTCTCCGACCGCCGGGAACAGGCCGGATCGGACAGAGGGGTCGGACGTATCCGATTCCGTCGCGTGGGTGCTTTCCGGACGCGGTGAAAAGGCGCTGCGCGCCCAGGCCGCCCGGCTGCGCGAGCACCTCGCCGCGCACCCCGGATTCGACGTCGCGGAGATCGCCCGGGCCCTCTCCGGCGACCGCACCGCCTTCACCCACCGCGCCGTTCTGACCGGAACGGGACGGAGCGAGCTGCTGGACGCCCTGGACGCGGTCGCCGACGCCCGGGTCACGCAGGCCGCGGTCGAGGGCAGCAGCCACCGGACCGTCCGCGAGGCGGTGTTCGTCTTCCCCGGCCAGGGTTCCCAGTGGGCCGGCATGGCCGCCGGACTCCTCGACAGCGAGCCCGAGTTCGCCCGGGTCGTCGGGGACTGCGAGCGCGCGCTGCGCCCCTACCGCGACTGGTCGCTGACCGATGTGCTGCGCGGGCGCGACGGCGCGCCCGCCCTGGACCGCGACGACGTCGTGCAGCCCGCGCTGTGGGCCGTGATGGTCGGGCTCGCCGCGCTGTGGCGGGCCGCGGGCGTCGAACCGGCCGCGGTCGTCGGCCACTCGCAGGGCGAGATAGCCGCCGCCACCGTCAGCGGCGCGTTGAGCCTGGACGACGCGGCCCGGCTGATCGCCGTACGCAGCAGCGCCCTCGGCGCGCTCGCCGGGCGCGGCGGCGGCATGATGACCGTGTCGCTGCCCGCCGACCGGGTCCGCGAGGACCTCGCCGGACACCCGCACCTGAGCGTGGCCGCCGTCAACTCGCCCGGCATGACCGTGGTGGCCGGTGACGGGGACGCCCTGGACGCCCTGGCCGCGCACTACGGCGAGGAGATCCGCACCCGCCGCATCCCGGTCGCCTACGCCTCCCACAGCCCGCACGTCGACGCCGTGCGCGACACGCTCCCGGCCGAACTCGCCGGCATCGCGCCCCGCGCCGGCACCGTGCCGCTGCACTCCACCGTGACCGGCACGGCGCTGGACGGTTCCGAGCTGGACGTCGACTACTGGTACCGCAACCTGCGCGAACCCGTCGCCTTCGAGCCCGCCGTACGGGCCCTCCTCGCCGCCGGGCACGAGCTGTTCATCGAGATGAGCCCGCACCCCGTGCTGGCGCTCGCCGTCCAGCAGACCGCGGAGGCCGCCGACCTGCCCGTCGCCGCCCTGGGCACCCTGCGCCGCGGCGAGGGCGGCCCGCAGCGCCTGCTGCTCGCGTTCGGCGAGGCGTTCTGCCACGGCGCCGAGGTGGACTGGTCCGCCGTCCTGCCCGCCGGCACCACCCGCGCCGAGCTGCCGACGTACGCCTTCCAGCGGCGCCGTCACTGGATCTCCGGGCAGCCCCACGCCGCCCGGGCCCTGGCGCCGCGGGCCTCGGCGCTCCCCGAGGACACCGAGGACGTGCCGGAGACCGAGGCCCCGTCCTCCCTGACCGGCCCGGCCGCCCTGGAGCTGGTGCGGGCCCACACCGCCGCCGTGCTCGGCTACGACTCCGTCGCCGAGATCGAACCGCGGCGGACGTTCAAGGAACTGGGCATCGACTCGGCGATGGTCGTCGAGCTGCGCAACCGGATCGTCACCGCCACCGGGCGCAAGCTCTCCACCACCGTGGTGTACGACCACCCCAGCCCCGCCGCGCTGGCCTCGCTGCTCGCCGACGCGCCCCGGGACGCCGCGACGGCGCCCGAGGCCCGTACCGACGAGGACGACCCCGTCGTGATCGTCGGCATCGGCTGCCGCTACCCGGGCGGGGTGGACTCGCCCGAGGCGCTGTGGCGGGTCGTCGCCGAGCGGCGCGACGTGATCTCGGGATTCCCGGCCGACCGCGGCTGGGACCTGGACGGCCTCTACCACCCGGACCCCGCGCACGTGGGCACCACCTACGTCCGCGACGGCGGCTTCCTCGAAGGCGCCGCGGAGTTCGACGCCGAACTGTTCGGGATCTCGCCGCGCGAGGCGCTGGCGATGGACCCGCAGCAGCGCGCGTACCTCGAGGTGTGCTGGGAGGCCCTGGAGCGGGCCGGGATCGCCCCGGACTCCCTGCGCGGCACCCAGACCGGGGTGTTCGCCGGTGTCATGGCCCAGGAGTACGGTCCTCGGCTCGGCGAGGCCGGTGCGGGTGCCGCCGGGTTCGGCCTGACGGGAACGACGTCGAGCGTGGCCTCGGGCCGCGTCGCCTACACCCTGGGCCTCCAGGGCCCCGCCCTGACGGTCGACACCGCCTGCTCGTCCTCGCTCGTCGCCCTGCACCTCGCGGTCAACGCCCTGCGGTCCGGAGAGTGTTCGCTCGCCCTCGCCGGCGGCGTGACGGTCATGTCGACGCCCGGCATCTTCGTCGAGTTCTCCCGTCAGCGGGGACTCGCGGCGGACGGCCGGTGCAAGTCCTTCTCGGCCGACGCGGACGGCACCGCCTGGGCCGAGGGCGTCGGTGTCCTCGTCGTCGAGCGCCTGTCCGACGCACGACGGCTCGGACACGAGGTGCTGGCCGTCGTGGCGGGCACGGCCGTGAACCAGGACGGCGCCTCCAACGGCCTCACCGCACCCAGCGGCCCCGCCCAGGA
>NZ_BMRZ01000022.1 GCF_014648895.1 Streptomyces tanashiensis | reverse complement strand
GTCGCACGGTCCGAGGCTGGGACGTTGTGCGTCTCGACCTGGTAGGTGCCGTCCTCGGGGAGGCTCGGCTGCCAGGTGTACGAGTCACCCGCCACCGAATCCTTGTTGTACATGTACGTCTGGTTCACCGCGTACTGCGTGTACGCCGTGTTGCCCGACGCCGGCCAGGAACCCACCGCCGCCGTGCGGCCGGCCTCACCGTTGTCCACGAGGACCGAGGTGCCCGACAGCTCACCCGTGATCGCGTTCGCGTTGTTCCAGGTCGCCCCGGACTCGGTCCACGCCTGGGTGGCGCGGTGCGCCTCCAGCTGGACCTCGGTGTCACCCGTGGTGTGGGTCTGGTCGAAGTACAGCCTCAGATCGGCCGAGTCCAGCCTGGTGCCCGCCGGGATGCTGCCGACCGGGAACCGGATCAGCGCACGCGAGGCGCCCGTGGAGGTGTTGCCGACCGACAGACGCCAGTTGTCGTCGTAGTTGGTCGTCGGACCGTCCGAGGAGATCATCACGTCCTGCGCCGTGGTCGGCGTCGGGGCGATCGAGATCGTCGGGTCGATGGTGACCGGGTACTGCCGCTCCGAGGCGGCCAGCCACTTCGCGTCGGGAGTGACCGTGAGGTTCCAGCCGTGACCGGCCTTCGTCAGCTTCTGGGTGACGTTCCCGCTGTACGCGGAACCGTACGGCGCCTTGACGTCCTTCTTCGCGTCCGTCATGAACGCGGCGGGGATGACGAGGACCGGATCCGCGCCCTCCCCGAAGAAGGAGACCGAGCCGTCCTTGTTCTGCTTCGGCGTCAACCCGCCCGCGTCCAGGGTGAACGTGAAAGACACCGGACCGGACGGCTTCGCGTCCAGGACGATGTTCTCCTTCACCCGGCCCGGACCGACCACGTACGACAGATCCGCACCGGACACCGCGTCCTCGTACGTCACCGTGTCGCCCTTGGCCACCGGCGCGAGCTTCCCCGCGCCCTTCAGACCCAGGGTCACCGCATGTCCGGCTCCGGCCTCGAAGCGGAGCAGCCTGCCGGCGTCCGATCCGAACCAGCTGCGCGCGGCATTGGTCGTGTTGGCGAAGGCGAAACCCTCGGCGTCGGACGGGACGACCGTCGGATCGACGTCCTTCCACGACTTCCCCGCCCGGTAGCCGGTCGGAACCGCCGACACCTCGGCCTGCACGCGTCCGTCGGACAGCTGCCAGTACCGCGCGTTCGCCGTCCGCTTCCCCGTCAGCTCGGCGACCCGCTTCGCCTTCGGGGCGGCCTTGCCCTTCGGCAGCTTCTCCCGGCTGGGTATCTCCGGCCGTCCGTCCGGCGCCGGCCTTACGTCCTGTTCTTCATCGTCCGAGAACCAGCCCAGAGCCGTTTCGAAGACACCCTTGCCATCGTCCTGACCGGGCGGCCCGGGGGGCGGCGCCGCATACGCGACCTGCGGCAGTAGCGTTCCCGCCACCGCCGACACCACCAGACAGGAGACATACCTCCTGTAGGAGCTTCGCACCTCGATGCCTTTCCGTGCGGCGGACCGGATCCCGGGCACGCGGATGGTGCTCCGCACACGGGAAAACGGCACGCCGAATGAGCCCGCCGGATTTTTCCGACGTGCTTGGAGCAGTGCCGCGGCCGTAGGCCCGCACACACGTGAGTCCGGGCTCACGACTACGGCGCACGGATCCTGATCAGTGAGGTGATGGCCTGTCAATCACACACGCATATAGGGTAATTGGGTGCCCATGGGTATGCGCTTTGCCTCCATGGGGCGATCGCTCGACTCCGATAGAGCTTCGTATTGACCGACATCCACATGACGCCCGCCGAGGGGTGAGCCTGGTCCCGTTCCGCAGGTCACAGCGTCTCCGTGACCTTGTCCAGGCCCCGGGGGCGGTCGGGATCCGCGCCCCTCGCGATCGCCAGGTGCCGGGCCAGGGTCTGGAACGGCAGGATCTCCAGCAGCGGTGACAGCTCCTCGGGGACGTCCTCCGGCAGCACGACCGTCGCGTCCGCGCGATCGGCGGCCGACGCGCGGCCGACGGTGAGGATGTCCGCGCCCGTGGCCGTCAGCCGGTCGAGGACCGGGAGCATGGCGTCGCCGCCCCGGCCTTCGGCGACGACGGCCATGACCGGGACCTGCGGATCGATCATGGCCAGCGGACCGTGCAGGAGGTCCGCCCCGGAGAACGCCTGCGCCGCGACGTACGAGGTCTCCATCAGCTTGAGCGCGGCCTCCCGCGCGGTCGGGTACGAGTAGCCCCGCCCCGTGCAGACCAGTCGCGACGCGAAGCGGTACCGCTGGGCGAGCCGGGCGATGTGCGCCTCCTGGTCGAGCACCCGTGCGCCGGCCTCCGGAAGACGCGCGGCGGCCGCGCCCGTTCCGCCGCGCAGCCGGTCCACCAGCAGATACAGCGCGAGGAGCTGGGCGGTGTAGGACTTCGTGGCCGCCACCGCCCGTTCGGGCCCGGCCAGCACGTCGACGTGGCACTCGGCGGCGCGGGCGAGAGGGGAGTCGGCGCGGTTGGTGACGGCCAGGGTCAGTGCGCCCCGGGCCCGGCCCACCTCCAGCGACCGCACGAGGTCGGGCGACCCGCCGGACTGGCTGACCCCCACCATGAGCACCCCGCTCGCCGCCGGCGTGGCGTCGTAGGTGGTCATCGTGGACGGCGAGACCAGTCCGCAGGGAAGCCCGCACAGGATCTCGAAGAGGTACTTCGCGTACAGCGCCGCGTGGTCGGAGGTGCCCCTCGCGACGAGGAGGACGAACCGGGGCCGGTAGGCCTGGACGAGCGAGACGGCGCGGGCCAGGTCGGAGTCCCGGGCCCCGGAGCGGTCGAGCAGCCGCTCCCACCGGTGCGGCTGCTCGGCGACTTCGGCGGCCATGGCACGGCCCGCCGTCGGCGGAGGCTGTACGAGTCCGGGCATGGGTCCACTCCTGTTCAGGTGGCTGCGGTGGGGTCCGCGGCGGCGAGGTCGATCGCCAGTTCCGCGGCGCCGATGAGCTGGGCGTCGTCGAGCTCGGCCCCGGTGAGGGCGGGCGGCAGGGGGATGCGGCCCTGCAGGCGCCGCCGAACGGCCGGCACGAGCAGGTCGGCCGCGGCCCGGCCGAAGCCGCCGCCGAGGACCACCAGTTCCGGGTTGAGCAGCGTGGCCGCGTTGCCGATGGTCAGGGACAGGTCGTCGACGACCTCCGCGAGCACGGCCTCGGCCGCCGCGTCACCGGCGCGGGCGAGCCGGAGGAAGTCCTCGGAGCCGAAACCGGGCGGCAGGGCGCCCTTCCTTGCGCGCATCCGTGCGAGGATCCCGGCCGTGCCCACGCGCGACTCGAGGTCGCCGAACCCCGGCCACGGGGTGGACAGGGACTGCCGGCCGAGGAGCGTGTAGCCGATCTCCCCGGCCGCGCCGGCGCCACCTCCGTAGAGCCGGCCGTCGAGGACGAGCGACGCGCCGACCCCGGTGCCCAGAGCGACGGTCAGGACGTCGTGCCTGCCGCGTGCCGCGCCGTGGCGGAGTTCGGCCAGGGCGAGCAGGTTCACGTCGTTGGCCACGCGCACGGGCAGACCGAGGCGTTCCTCGAGGAGCGCGCCGAGCGGCAGGTCGTGCCACCGCAGCGAGGGTGCGAACTCGACCCGCCCGCTGTCCCGCCTGACGACACCCGGAACGCTCACGGCCACCGCCCGCACCGGCGACGGCCCGCTCGCCGCGTCCTTGACGAGCGTGGCCGCGAGGTCGGCGAGCGCCTCGAAGAAGGACAGGGCGGGACGCCCGTCCTCGCCGGGGAGGATCGCGCGCCTGCGGCGCCGGACGACGCGCGCCTCGAGGTCCGCGACGGCTCCGGCGATCTTGTGGGCGCCGATGTCGAGGGCGAGCACCGACCGGGCCTGGGCGTGGAACTTCACCAGGCGGGCCGGACGGCCGCCGGTCGGCACCGTCCGGCCCGCCTCGAGCACGAGCCCGTCGTCGATCAGCCGGTCCACGAGCCGGTTGACCGTCGCGGTGCTGAGACCGGTGTGCTGCGTGAGCTCGGAGAGCGACTGCGGGCCCGCCGTGCGGAGCCGGTCCAGCAGCGCCGCGGTGTTGACCCGGGCCGCGGTGCGGTTGGTCGCCGTCGGCCGCCTCGGTCGTTCCCGGCTGTCGTCGCCCTCGGGCATGCCTGTCCTTCGGTCGGTCGTCGATTTCTTCTCATGTCGAGATGAACGGCAGCATGGACCCGTGCGGGGTGGAGGTCAAGGGGCGCGAGGGGAACGGGCGTTGCGCTGGGCCTCGCCCCTGCGTGGGGCGCGATGCTCTGAACCGACTTGTTCTCGACCTGAGATGAAGTGCCGGTGAACCCGCCGCGACCGCCGGACGGCTCACCGTCCGTCACCGGCCGGTTGTGGGTGAGGCCGTGGGTGCGCGGAATCGGCGGTCGGAGCCGCTCCGGACGTGCGGGCCGGTGCGACGCCCGGTGGGCCCGGCGCGGACGCGGCCCGGGTGCGCCGGGGACCGCGCGTACCCCCGGGGGGCCGGACGGTCCGCACCTCCGACGGGGATTCCGGTCGGGAGCGATTTCCGCAGGGGGTGGAGGCGTGAGGAGGTCTCCGCCCTCTTCCGTTCCCGCCCCGCGGGACCTCTCCGGGGTGTGCCATCGACTTTCGGCCGATCATTCTCGGCCGGTCGTGCGGGGGGCGATACCAGAGCGGCCCGCTCTACGGGTAAGTTTGTCAACTGCGCACCGCACATGAACGGTTGACGACTACAGTGTGTGGTTGATGATCACCGGTAGGCTCATCGAACGTCTGTAGAACACCTCCCCCGTAGACCCCCTGCAGCACACCCCCGCAGTACGCCGATTCCTGGGCACGTACCAAGGACACTCATGTCTCAACTTCGCGCACCCGCCTCGCGGTCCGATCGACGCGAGGGCGGGCGGCACGGCCGGCCAGGCGCCCGCTCCGCCACCGGTACCCACAGCAGCCCCCCGGCGCAGTCCTCCGCGCCGCTTCCCGCGGAAGTCCGCCTACGCCCCCAACTCCTCCGCACCTCGGTGCTCCCCGCCGTCGCGGTGGCCCTCGGCGGGGCGGCCGCCGTCCTCTTCACCATCCGCTCCACGGGAGCCAGCCCCACCCCCGGCCTCTGGGCGGCCCTCACCGGCGCCGCCGCCCTCACCGTCGCCTCCGTGACGGCCGCCGCGCTCGGCGCGGACCGGGCCGCCAAGGCCGTCCTCGACCGCTGCAACTCCCTGCGCCGCGCCAGCGCCAACGGCCAGAGCGAACTCCGGACGGTCGTCGAACAGTTGCGCAAGGGCGAAGGCGTCCCGCCCCGGCCCGCGCAGCCAGCCACTCCCGTCGCAGGTGACGAATTCGATCTGCTCTCGCAGGAGTTGACACGCTCTCACGAGGCCGCCGTGGCGGCCGTCGTGCAGGCCTCCCGACTCTCCAGCAGCGTCGGAAACGAACAGAAGGTCGAGGTCTTCGTCAACCTCGCCCGGCGCCTGCAGTCCCTGGTCCACCGCGAGATCCAGCTCCTCGACGAGCTGGAGAACGAGGTCGAGGACCCGGAGCTGCTCAAGGGACTGTTCCACGTCGACCACCTGGCCACCCGCATCCGCCGCCACGCCGAGAACCTCGCCGTGCTCGGCGGCGCCATCTCGCGCCGCCAGTGGTCGAACCCGGTCACCATGACCGAGGTCCTGCGCTCCTCCATCGCCGAGGTCGAGCAGTACCCGCGTGTGAAGCTCGTACCCCCGATCGACGGTACGCTCCGGGGCCATGCCGTGGCCGACGTCATCCACCTCCTCGCCGAACTCGTCGAGAACGCGACGCTGTTCTCCGCGCCGCACACCACGGTGCTGCTGCGCGCCCAGTACGTCACGGCGGGCCTCGCGATCGAGGTCGAGGACCGGGGCCTGGGCATGCCCGTCACCGAGCAGAACAAGATGAACGCCCTGCTCGCCGACCCCGACCAGGTGAACGTCGCGCATCTGCTCCAGGACGGTCGCATCGGACTCTTCGTCGTCTCGGCGCTCGCCCGCCGGCACGGCATCGCCGTACGCCTCCAGTCCAACATCTACGGCGGCGTCCAGGCGGTCCTGGTGCTCCCGCAGGGCCTTCTCGGCTCCGACCCCGAGGGCCTCGCCCAGCACGAGCGCCAGGCCGCCGCGACCGCCGGTTCCTCGGCGATCCCGCCCGGTCAGGTGCAGATGCAGCCGCAGCCCCTGGCGCAGCCTCAGCCTCAGACGCAGGCACAGCCGCAGCCCCAGCCCGCGGTCCCCGCTCCGGCCCCGGTACGGACGCCGAGCCATGCCCCGGCCCCCGTGCCCGGCCAGGTCCCCGCTCCGGTCGCGGCCCACGCCCCGGGCCACGTCCCCGGCCACCCGCACGCGCACGCGCCGGCCGTCACCGCACCCGTACCGCCGTCCGTCTCGCCCTCCCCGGAGCGGGCCGCCGCCCGTCACGAGGAGACGCACACGCCCGCTCCGCACCCGTACCCCCGTACGAGCGCGCAGCCGAGCGGCTACGGGAACCCCGGTCCCGCCCCCGCGATACCGGCCCAGTCGGCCGGCGCCGACCACATCGGCCCGCCGGACCACCTGCTCTCGCCGCTCCCCCCGGCCCCCCGTGCCGAGGCCGACGGCCGGCCCCTGCTCCCCAAGCGGCGCGCACAGGAGCACCTCGTCCCGCAGCTGCGGGACGAGCCCGTGACCCGCAAGACGGAGGAGCACGCCCTGCACGACCCGGGTCTGATGGCCGCGTTCCAGCGCGGTATCGGCCTCGCCGAATCCCAGCCCGCCCCCCACGAATCGCTGCGTCCCGGCGACGCGCACAAGGAGTAGATCACCATGGCGAGCAATGTGCCGACCGGCCATTCCTCGGACCTCGACTGGCTGCTCAGCGGTCTGGTCCAGCGGGTCCCGTACACCCGCAACGCCGTCCTGCTCTCCTCCGACGGTCTCGTGAAATCCGTGCACGGCCTCGACCCCGACGCCGCCGACCACATGGCGGCCCTCGCCTCCGGGCTCTACTCGCTCGGCCGCAGCGCGGGCGCCCGGTTCGGCGACGGCGGCGAGGTCCGCCAGGTGGTCGTGGAGCTCGACTCCACCCTCCTCTTCGTCTCCACCGCCGGTTCCGGCACCTGCCTGGCCGTCCTCGCCGGCCGTGAGGCGGACGCCGCCGTCCTCGGCTACGAGATGGCGATGCTCGTCAAGAGCGTCCGGCCCTACCTGGTCACCCCCGCCCGGCAGGCCGCCGGCGCGGTGGGTGGTCTCGGGCAGTAGACGTGACGTCTCATCAGGAAGGACCCTGGCTCGACGACGCGGCGGGGCGGCTGATCCGCCCCTACACCGTGAGCGGCGGCCGGACCAAGCCCACCACCGCGCTGGACCTGCTGTCCATGGTGATGGCGACCGGGTCGACACCGCAGGCGCACATGGGTCCCGAGCACAGCCTGGCCCTCGGGCTGTGCGACGGACCCACCTCGGTGGCCGAGATCGCGGCGCACTTACGGCTCCCGGCCGTGGTCACCAAGGTCCTGCTCTCCGACCTCGTGGACTGCGGGGCGCTGACCGCCCGGGCGCCGCGCTTCCACGCCAATCCCACCGACCGTTCCTTGCTGGAGGCAGTGCTCGATGGCCTACGACAACGGCTCTGAGCGCCACGACAGTTTCGCGACCGACCCGTTCCCCACCGCGCTCAAGATCCTGGTGGCGGGCGGATTCGGCGTGGGCAAGACGACCCTCGTGGGCGCGGTCAGCGAGATCGAACCGCTGAGCACCGAGGAGCTGCTCACCTCGGTCAGCGCGGCCACCGACAGTCTGGAGGGCGTGGAGTCAAAGACCACGACCACCGTCGCCATGGACTTCGGCCGCATCACGCTCGACGACCGCCATGTGCTGTACCTCTTCGGAACCCCGGGCCAGGAGCGCTTCTGGTTCATGTGGGACGAGCTCTCCGAGGGAGCGCTCGGAGCGGTCGTCCTCGCCGACACCCGCAGGCTCCAGGAGTGCTTCTCCGCCGTGGACTTCTTCGAACGGCGGGGGATCCAGTTCGTCGTGGCAGTCAACGAGTTCGACGGCGCCTACCGATACGAACCGGACGAGATCCGGTCCGCCCTCGACCTCAAGCCGGAGGTGCCGGTCGTCCTCTGCGACGCGCGGATCTCCAGCTCCGGCATCCGCACCCTGCTGACCCTCGTCCAGCATCTGCTCACCACCATCCCGGACACCGTGCCGAGCTTCGGAGCCACGCCATGACCTACGACCCGACCGGTCACCTCCTGCTCACCCCCATCGACAAGGAGGCGCCGGCCCGCGTGCAGCGGCTGCGCGAACTCGGTCTCGGGGAGCGACCGGACCCGGCGTTCGACGAGTTCGCCCACCGGCTCGCCGAGGTGACCGGCGCCCCGTTCTCGATGGTGAACTTCATCGACGAGAACCGGCAGTTCTTCGCGGGGCTGCACACCCCCGAGGGCACCCACTCCGGCAGCGACCTGGGCGCGGCCGCCGCGGGCGGCGGTGGCGTGGGCCGTTTCATGGCCCGTGACCACGGCTACTGCCCGCACGTCGTGGTGCGGCGCAAGGCGCTCGTCCTCGAGGACGTCTGCGACTACCCGCGCTTCGCGGGGAACCCGGTCGTGGACGAGATCGGGATCCGCTCCTACATGGGGGCGCCCCTGATCGACCGTACCGGTGTCGCGCTCGGCACCATCTGCGTGGTCGACACCGACGTCCGGCCGTGGGGCCGTGCGGGCCTGGAGACGATCAAGGCGATGGCGGCGGAGCTCGTGGAGCAGATCCACCGCCGTGAGGACGGCATGTTCTGACCGGCACGTCCGGTGAACGCCCGGGAGCCCCGGTTCGGCAGCGGCCGAACCGGGGCTCCCGGCCCGTGGGGGCGGGGTTCAGGCGTGCGCCGGCTCCAGCTCGGGTGTGCGGACGAGCTCGGACAGCCGCTCCGACCAGCTGCCCTTGTCCTGGCCGAGGGCGACCTCGGCCAGCCGCAGGAGCTGGATGTCGGAGGTGCCGGCCGGGGCGAAGATGTGGTGGGCGTCCCGGAGGTACCGCTCGATGGCCCGGTCGGTGAAGAGGCCGGCGGCGGCGTGGATCTCCATGGCGTTGCGACCGGAGTCGATGGCCGACTCGACGTTGACGAGCTTGGCGTTCATCAGCTCGGTGTCGCAGGAGAGGCCCTGGTCGAGCAGGTGCACGGCGTGGTACGCGGCCAGCCGGGCGGTCATCAGCCGGGACTGCATCTGCCCCAGCTTCAGCTTGACCGTGGGCAGGTCGTGGAGCGGCTTGCCGTAGCGGATGCGCTCGGAGGCGAACCGTGTGGTCTCCTCCAGGATCGCCTGGTGGATGCCGAGCGAGACGGCGGTGAGGTTGGCCCGTCCGTACAGCACGCTGGAGGAGTACGCGACGGCGAGGCCGTCGCCCTCGTCGCCGAGCCGGTTGGCGGCCGGCACCCGGCAGTTCTCGAAGATCAGCTCGCCGAAGCTGAAGCCGTGGAGGCCCATGGCCTGCTGCTGGGGACCGGTCCTGAACCCGGGGCGATCGGATTCGACCAGGAAAGCAGTGAGTCCCTTCGACCCCGGACCGGTCCTGACCACGACTCCGTGGAGATCACCGACGTGGCTGTTTCCGACGTAGACCTTGCTGCCGTTGAGGATGTAGTCGTCGCCGTCCCGGACCGCGCTGGCGCTCATGCCGAGGACGTGGCCGCCGGACTCGGGCTCGGTGACCGCGATGGTCGGCAGGCAGGCGCCGGCCGCGATCTCCGGAAGCCAGGTCTTGCGCTGGTCGTCGCTGCCGAAGTGGACGATCTTGGCGGTGCCCAGCTGGGAGGCCTGGACCATGGCGCCCATGGCGCCGCTGACCCGGGAGAGCTCCTCGATGATGATCGTCTTGGCCAGATGGCCGGCGCCCATACCGCCGTATTCCTGGCTGATTGTCGCGCCCAGCCAGCCCTGCTCGGCGATCTTGCGGGACAGCTCGTGATGGACGCTCCGGGAGGCCTCCATCTCGGCTATGCGTGGCCGAACCTCACGCTCTGCGAAGTCGCGGACGGTCTGCCTGAGCTCATGATGCAGTCGGCTGCTGAAGTAGCTGTCCATCCGAGTCCTCCCCTGCGAAACGCCTGTTCGGTGAGTTGTCCGAACAGGTGGTGCATCGGCAGTGGTCCCGTCCCGAACAGGCCGACGTCTTCATGGTGTTGATCTTTCTTGAACGGATCAATATCGCCACCAAGTTTGTCCGAAACCGGAATGGTTGACGTTTGTTTCTGACTGTGTTTCGTGTGGTCTCGGCCTGACCGCCCTGATCGGGGGCCTCTTCCCCAGGGGCGAATTTCTGCCACATGCCAACGGCAAGGTGAGCCCCGATATAGCGCGATGAGCCTCCCTGTATCACCATATGAGCTCCTTCCTCCCCAGAAGAGCGGCATTCCCGAACCCCTCCGCGCTCCTTCCCCGCCCGGCCGGAACCCGCCCCGGGGTCGTCCGGACCCCCATCCGGCCCATCGGGGCGGGCGTGGGGGCGCACGCCGGGGCGCGAGGGCGCGTCACGGAGAGTGAACGCCGCGCACTCGGCGCGTACCCCGTGCGGGGGTGCCGGGAAACGTGTGCGTGACCACCGGGGAAAGTGCGGTATTGTTCTCATGCGCGTTCGGCCAGGGGAAACCCCAGGTCAGACGGGTGCCGGGACGTGGCGCAGCTTGGTAGCGCACTTGACTGGGGGTCAAGGGGTCGCAGGTTCAAATCCTGTCGTCCCGACTCGAAAGAGTCGCAGGTCAGGGGCCGTTTCAGAGCAATCTGAAACGGCCCCTGACTCGTTTTTGGGGACCACTTGGGGACCAACTCGCCTTGACCGGTCAACGGGCGACCATGATCGGGCTCGGCAGGGACCGGGGCGCGCGGAGCACGCTGAGGTGTGCCGAGAGTGCGGCGCCGGCGGCGGTGATCTTGTGTACGTCGGGGTGCAGGTATCGCTGGGTGGTGGTCAGTGAGCCATGGCCGGCGATCTTGCGGAGGACGTGTACCTGGACCCCGGCGTCGGCGAACCAGGTGAGTCCGGTGTGCCGGAGGTCGTGGCGGCGAAGGTGTTCGTAGCCGAGCTTCGTGACGACGTCGTCCCAGTGGGTGGCGTCGCGCAGGACGGCGGTGGAGATGCGGCCGCCTCGGGGGCCGGTGAACATGCGCGCGTCGGGATCGGGGCCGGCGGCCAGGATGCGCTGGGCGACGAGGGGGCGGATCTCCTCGATGATGGGGACGTGGCGGGCCCGCTTGCCTTTCGTGCCCTTGTCGACGAGGCCGCCGGGAGCGGGGGTGGTCTGGCGCCGGACGGTCCAGATCCAGTTGGTGGTGTCGATGTCTCCGACGCGGCAGCCGGAGACCTCACCGATGCGCGCGGCCGTACATGCGGCGAAGAGGACGACCTCGCCCCAGCCCCGGTACTCGCCGTGGGAGGCGGCCACGAGCGCGTCGGCCAGCTCGGCGAGCGCTTCCCAGTCGGGGAGGGCCAGAGCTCGCGGGTCGAGGAGTTCGTCCTCGGCTTGCTTGTAGAGCTTCTGCCAGCCCGTCACGCGGGCCGGGTTGACCTTGATGATGCCGTCCCGGACCGCCTGCTCCATGACGCGGACCAGGACGGCGATGGTGTTCTTGACGGTCGAGCGGCCGTGTTCGTCGGCGATCCAGTTCTGGACGGTTCGGTCGATGGCCCCGTTGGTGATCATCCGGACCGGCAGGTGCCCGAGGGCCGGCACCACGCGTACTCGCCATCCTGAGAGATAGGGGTCGCGCGTCTTCAATTCCAGACCACGTAGGGCGAGTTCCATGTTCGTGTCGCCATAGTCGGCGAGCTTCATGGTGGCCAACGAGGGGGAGAGGCCGGCCTCCGCGGCCTCGATGATGGTCTGGATCCAAGCCTGAGCTTCTTCTTCGCTGTCCTTTCCCTCGGACACGGATTTGCGGCGCTTGGTCGTCGGGTCGAACCAGCGGACGCGAGCGCGGTACGGGTTCGCTCTGTTGGGTCTGTATTCGACATCCGTGGAGAGGCGTACGCCGACAGGAACGGCTTCTATATGGGCCATCAAGCCGCCTGGCCGGGGGCGATGCGACGGCTGTGTAGCCATCTCTCGATGTCGGCCGCGTTGTACATGACGACGCGCTCCGAGATGGAGACGAACGGAGGGCCCTGGGGTGGCTGGGCGGTTCGCCATCGGCGCAGGGTCGAGGCGTCGACACGGAGGCGGGAGGCGAGGTCCTTGGTCGAGTACCAGGAGCTGGCGAGGAGAGGTGGGCGGCTGTCCGCCGGGTCGCCTTGGCGGTGGAGCGTGGGGTGCGCGGTGGCCTCCATGTCGGCGTGCGGAGCGGCGAGGGGCGGGGCGGATGCGGGCTCGTGGGGCAAGGGCGAATGATCTCCGGGGGACGGAACACTAAACGGATTCGTGCAAGAGTCCAGAGACTGACGGCACAGTTCGCGAACGGAGAACGCATCGTGGGCAGGTGTGAGCCTGTCGATTCGGACTTCCTTCTCGAAGTCATCCGCTAGCGCTCCGTGGATGTACGAGGGGAATCAATCGTCCTGGGAAGCGCCGGTTTTCCTAACCGGGGGTTTGCCGCTATGTATGGCCGCCGCGAGCATTCTCGGGTCCCACGGCAAGGGGGGCACGTTCGTTGGCCAGAGGTGTTTGGGGCAGCCGCCGACTGGCTGTCCGCTCAGGGCGACTGATGAGACGAAGAGGCATGCCGCTCCCGGGCAGTGTGCCCCATGGTGGGAGCCGAAGGGAGGCGACCCGTGATGGCCGCCATCACGGTACTCAGCGGAGGGGTGCTCCTACTGGCGAGCCGGTCTGGAACTTCGACGTGATCGCGTCGATTACCTGGCGGTGATTTCGCCACCGCTTGCCCCGCTTCGGCGCTCGGTCCGCCAACAACAGCTCTACCCGGGCCTAGGGACCCTCTCGGATCGCGTCTTCGGCCTTTCTAACCGCGAGTCGCCGAACTTCGCTGATCGGCGGATACATGGAATCGGTGGTGATCGGCGGATCTGTCTCTGCCAACAGCTCTCGCAGAGGGCGCTTCCAGCTGGCAGGGATTCGGATGCTCCATCCTGTCGCCGGCCAGTTCTTGCTGAGCTCGGTACTTTGCAGGGGGAAACTGATGCTTAGGGTGGTGATACTGGCACGGTCGTCTGCGGAGACTCTTTTTCCACCAGGGCGGTTCATCTCCATCCCCGGGTAGCTGGCGATCAGCCCTCCGACTAGGAAGCGTCCACGCTGGGCGCGCATACGTGGATCCAAGGGGTTCGACTCGTCGACAGCAACGCGTGTTGTCCATTCACCCCTCGCTTGCTTTGTCCCTCGCTTTGTGCCCTCCCACTCCAGGGCGTCATTCGCTCTCAAGTCGATTCGATGTTGACCCTCTGATCCGGGCTTCAGACGAATGATGAAGAGGCGGCCGGGGATGTCGTCGTCGCGGTCGACCGCGAAGAAGAGGGCTTCACGGGGGCGTTCAGAGACATCGATGAGGCGGGTCGGGATGCCATGATGCTGAAGAACTGCGAGGAGCTCGCCATCCTTCATCAACCGGCCCAGGCCCTGGGTCTTCATTTCCTTGAGGATTGCCTGCTCTGCTCGATGCATCAATTCTTCGGTGACTCGCTCACCCATGGTCTGATGACAGAGTCGGTAGAGGCTGGAGGAGATCCCGTAGGCGGCATTCGGCTGCCCCCGGTAGAACACCTCGTCGGGGGCTTCATCGTAGGAGGGCAAGGGGGTTTGGCTTCTGCCGATGATGCCCGCGGCCCCGCTGCTGATCCATTCCCAGAGGTGATCGACGGACTGTAGGCCGATGCGTTCGTTTAGCTCCCGTTCAGAGAAGTACTGGTCCGCCATCGTTGGTGTGGTGCCCCGGAGACGTGCTTGCAATCCCGGGAGAGTAACGGCTGCCGTACCCGCCGCAGTGGGGTCAGCAGAGTGAGACGCCATATCTGCACACTAGGCGTCCTCAACGGCAGCGCTCAGCGCCACGCTCATGCGGCCCGCCAACGCCCGCTGTCTTCGACGGCAGCCGAACGGTCGCGCAGCGTAGAAAGGCTAGCCGACCGTCGCGTCCGAGCCCGACCTTGCACGGCAATGCCAGCGCTGTGGACCTCGTACTGCTCTTACTCCTTGCAGAGGGGCCCCTTGCGCCCCGCCGAATTTTGGCCGGGCGGTAGTGTTGACAGCGTGGGGGAAGCCGTCCCGTCTCTCCTGCCTGCAGCCGCGACGGGACTTCGGCAGTGCGGCTGTGGTCCTCGGTACTGTGCAGCGGACGCATTATGCACACGAGGGGGAGCCGTTCATGCCCGATCTCAGCACCTTCATATCCGAGGGCTTCGGTTCGGTGGCGACCGCTGCGGTATCCCTTTTGGCGATCCCGGGCGTCATCATCGCTGGCCACATCCAGGGCAAGAACGCCCGCCAGGCGGGAGAGGCGCAGGCCAAAGCAGCCCTCGAAGCGGCGAAGGAACAGGCCCACCTCTCCTATCGCGCCGCCCTCGACAGCGCCAAGGAGGTCTCCCGGGAGAACCATGCCCAGTGGCAGCGAGACCGGTGCCAGGAGGTCTGGGCGGACTACGTGAAAGAACTTGACCTGTTGTTGCCGAAGGTGGAAGCCAACGACCAGGAAGCCCGGTCCGAGGACTTGTTGAAGGCGTACGCCATGGTGGAGCTGCTGAGCCCGCCAAGCGTCTTGGCCAAGGCGCGCGAGGCGAAGCGCGGGGCGCTGGACTTCACGACGGCGCTGTACGTGGAACACATGGAGCGCAGGAACTACATCAGCTTGGCACGGGCGAGGCGGCGGTTGGAGGAAGCTGTGGCAGCAGCGTCACGGCTGTCCCGAGCCGCAGGAGACAGCTTCGTCGAGCAGGTGCAGATTTCCGCCGATGAGTGGGATTACGTGGGGCCGGAATCCCCCTCGGAGTGGGAGGAGATGTCGGAGAGGTTCGAGCGAGGCGAGACGGCTCGTGCTGCCCTTGAGGCGCTCGACGAAGCGACGCAGGCACTCGGAGACGAAGCGGCAGAGAACCGAGCCCGCGAGGCCCTTATGGCCGCTTCCTTGAGTGAATCGGCAGCTGCTTCGTTGGTTCGGACTGCATGCGTGGACCGTGAAGCACAGGGTGAAATGCTGGCACAGAAGCGGGTGGCGTTGAGGGATTTTCGGGACGCGTTCGTCGCGGAGGCCCGCAAGGAGCTGGACGCCTTGGGAGCGTAGTCCACTTGGCCAGGATCCCGTTGAGGCCGCTGGCCGGGGCGGAGCCGGACAAGCCGATCCGGCTGCGGTGACCCTTCAGCCTCTGCCCCGTGTTACGGGACAACTCTTAGCTCGCGCTGCGGACTGACGAGCCGGCGGCGACGAGTGCTGCGGCTCCTGCGGTGCTCGCCAGCGCGGCGAACAGACCTGGGTAGCCGCCCAGTGGCGGGGCGAGGAGAGCTGCAGCGAAGGGAGCGAGCGCTTATGCGGTCATGGCGGGGGCGTTGAGGAGTGCGGAGAGAATGCCGTAGTCGGTGGTCCCCCAACGGTCGGTGATGGCGGTAGAGCCTTGCGGACAATGAGGGAACCGCAAGTCAGTGGCTCGCCTCAGTGACATCCTGGAACGCATCCCCTGGATTTCGGGAACGCAGATGGGGTCTTCGCAGGTCAGTGCAGGTATGCCCGATGACTGACGACTGAGGCCCTTCCTCCCAGTACTGCCTCTCTGCACACCGGCTCTGGTCGGGGCGCTCCGCCCTGCCCAGAGCCGTCCGCATGTGGTCTGCGGGGGGTCGGCGGCTTCGTAATTCCTCTCCGTTGGTCGGGTCTGCTGCCCTATCGTCCGGGCATGGAGTCACCTATTTCGTTCGAGCATCTGGCCACTGGTGCACGGCACTTCGCGCGCCTTGCGCTGGACGCGCATGCCCGCGGGGAGACGGAGGTCTTCCTCCTGGAGGCGGGCGTCAGTATCGAGCGGCTGGCCAAGGCGGCGCTCGTGCGGGTGAACCCTGTGCTGCTTGTGGAGCTGTCCAGTCGCCAGGATGACGCGCTGCTTCACCTGGCCGGCGCTACGGCCCTGCCGAAGAAGCTGCGCACGATCGGGGCCCAGGGAGCCATCGAACGGCTGCGGAAGATGGACGTGCTGCCTCCGAAGGACGAGGAGCTGGACACGCTGATCCAGCTCCGCAACGGTGTCGCGCACCTGGGTACCAGCGTGCCGGAGGACTACCTGGAGCCATTCGTCGAGTCGGCCTGTCTGCTGCTCGACCACATGAGGATCCCCCGGGAGAGGTTCTGGGGGCCGTGGGACGAGCTGGTGCGCGTTGCTCTGGATGACCGTGCCGACCGGCTGCAGAAGGACGTCCAGCTGCGTCTGCACCAGGCGTCCTTGCGGGCTCAGGCCCGGTTCGCGGACATGCCGGAGGGGACACCGGATCACCTGGCCGCGATCGTCGCGCAGCGCGGGCTTGTCGTGGTGGAGGTCGACCGGGCCGGCGGTCCGCTGTTTCAGGCGCTGACGCGGTGTCCGGCCTGCCGGACTGAGGCAGCGGCCCTGTTCCTGAGGGCGCCGAATACGGCGTTGCTGTTCGACATGGAGCTGACGGCCGAGGGGCTGCTGTGTGATCTGTGCCAGCTGCGTCTGGTCACCACGGAGGAGGTGGGCCTGGCCGGGCTGGCTACGACGGCCCGGTACACGGCCGAGGATCTGATCCAGATCGGCGGTCAGGGCGGTGCGCCGGCCACGGACGTCGTCTCGTACGCGATGCGGCGCCTGCCCGACGACAGCTTCTGACCGCCCATGCGGCCGCCCGCAGGACCCCTTATTCGGTGAGGGCCGAGGGTGGCCGCGCGAGCTTGCGGAGCCGACCCGGTCAGGTGCGGGTGCCGAGGGCGACAGCAGCTGCGGCGGCCCCGAGCACGGCGAGCAGGGCGAAGAGCTGGGGTGTGCCGCCGAGAGGTGGGGCGAGGAGGGCGGCGGCGAAGGGGGCGAGGGCGGAGGCGGTCATGGCGGGTGCGCTGAGGATGCCGGAGAGGCGTCCGTAGTGGGTGGTGCCCCAGCGGTCGGTGATAGCGGTGGCCTGGAGGAGGGTGAGGTTGCCGCGAACCACGCCCGCAACGACCGACACGACGATCAGCAACCCGTACGGCCCGGGGACGACCGCGAAAGCGGCGGTGGTCAGGGCGCCGAGGACGATGAGGACGACGGTGCGGGTGGTCGTTCCGGTGCGGCGGGCGAGGGTCGCGTAGAGGGTGCGGCCGAGGGTCTGGCCGGCGCCGCCGAGGCCCAGGGCCCATGCGGCCTGGCTGGTGGTGTACCCGCGTTCGAGCAGGAGCGGGACGAGGGTGACGACGACCGCGTACATCGCGAACGCCGAGAGCAAGAATGCCAGCCCGAGCAGAAGGAACGGGCGGCTGCGCACGACGTCTTGCGGTGTCGAGGACACGTCGGAAGGCGCGGGCGGCCCTGGCGGCCAGGGTGCGCGCAGGGCGAGCGCGTGGGCCGGGATCGTCACCGTGGCGAGGAGCGCGGCGAGGACGAGGTAGGTGGTGCGCCAGGTGAAGTGGTCGGCGAGGGCGGCGGTGAGGGGTGCGAAGACGGTGGAGGCGAGGCCGCCGGCGAGGGTGACGATGGTCAGGGCGCGGACGTGGTCGGGGGCGAACCAGCGGGTGATGGCGGCGAACGCGGGCTGGTAGAACGTCGCGGCCATGGCGAATCCGGCCAGGATCCAACCCGCGAAGAAGACTGGCAGGTTCGGCGCCATGGCGACGACCACCATGCTTGCGGCGCCCGCGGCTGATCCGGCGGTCATGACGGTGCGGGGCCCTCGGTGGTCGATGATGCGGCCGACGCGGATTCCGGCGATGCCGGAGACGATGAGGGCGAGCGAGAACGCGGCCATGGTGGCGGTGCTGGACCAGCCGGTGTCGGCGGTGATCTCGGGGTTGAGGACGGGGAAGGCGTAGTAGACGATTCCCCAGCTGGTGATCTGGGTGGCGCACAGTGCGGGCAGGACGGCGCGTGGCCGCGACCGGTCCCCTGTTCCGGTCGCGGCCTCGCGGGTGTGGAGGTGTGTCATCAGGCTCAGCAGCAGCTGCCGGCGGTGGCCGGTTCGGCCTGGGCTTCGGTGGTGGCCGGGCTGGAGCAGCATGTGCTGGCCGGCTGCTTGGAGAGGGTGTCGGCGTCGGCCTTGACGACGTACACCTCCCACGGTTCGCGACCGGGGCCGTGGACCCACACCTTGTCCTGGAGGGCGTAGCAGCAGGCGGTGTCGTTTTCCTCCGTCGTCGCGAGGCCCTCCTGGCTCAGCCGTGTGGCGGCGGCATGGACGGCTTCGGTGCTGTCGACCTCCACTCCGAGGTGGTCCAGGCGGGTGTCCTCGCCGCCCGTGCCCTCGATGAGGACGAGCTTGAGCGGCGGTTCGGCGATGGCGAAGTTCGCGTAGCCGTCGCGGAGCTTGGCCGGCCCGGTGCCGAAGAGCTTGGTGTAGAAGGCGATGGATGCCGCGAGGTCGGGGACGCGCAGGGCGAGTTGTACACGGGACATGACGGTCCTCCTGCTGTCGGTGCGGATGGGCGAGGCAGGTCAGCAGCCGCCGGAGTTGGCCGGGGCGCCAGCGCCGAGCTGGATGAGAGCGGGGGTCGGGGCGCAGCAGCCGCCACCCTCGGCCGGCTCGTCGGTCTGGGGCTGGTCGAAGAGGCCGGCGCCGCCACAGACGCCGGTCTCGGGGAGCACGAGTTCGACGCGCTCGGCGGACTCCCGGTCGCCCGCGATGGCGGCGACGACGGAGCGGACCTGCTCGTAGCCGGTGAGGGCGAGGAACGTCGGCGCGCGGCCGTAGGACTTCATCCCGACCAGGTAGACGCCCTCCTCCGGGTGCGCCAGCTCCTTCACTCCGTGCGGGTAGACCGTGCCGCAGGAGTGCTGGTTCGGGTCGATCAGCGGCGCGAGCTCGACGGGCGCCTGGAGGCGCTCATCCAGGCCGAGGCGGAGCTCGTCGAGGAAGGTGAGGTCGGGGCGGAAGCCGGTCAGGACGATGACCTCGTCGACCGCGTCGAGGCGGCGGCCGTCTTCCGCCACCAGGACCAGACGGCCCTCGGCGTCACGCTCGATCGCATCCGTACGGAAGCCGGTCACGGCGTCCGCGTGGCCTTCGTCGACGGCGGCCTTGGCGGCGAGGCCCAAGGCGCCGCGGGCGGGGAGCTGGTCGGCGGTGCCGCCTCCGAAGGTGGAGCCGGAGATGCCACGGCGGAGGATCCAGGTGGCGTGCGTGTCGACACCGTCGTCGGACTTCGCCAGGTCGGCGAGCAACGCGAGTGCGGTGAAGGCGGAGGCGCCGGAGCCGATGACGGCGGTGCGCTTCCCGGCGTAACGGGTGCGGGCGGCCGGGTCCTTCAGGTCGGGGACGCGGTAGGAGATCCGGTCCGCGGCCGCGCGCTCGCCGAGAGCGGGGAGGCCGTCGCCGCCGGCGGGGCTGGGGATGGACCAGGTGCCGGAGGCGTCGATGACGGCGCGGGCCAGGATGCGCTCCTCTCGGGCGTCGGCGTAGGTGACGTAGACAGTGAAGGGCTGGCTCTCGCGGTCGGCGTCGACGATCCGGTCACGGCCCGAGCGGGAGACGCCGGTGACCCGGGCCCCGAGGCGGACCTTGTCACCGAGGACGTCGGCGAGCGGCTGCAGGTACCGCTCGGCCCAGTCACCGCCGGTCGGGTACGTCTTCTCGTCCGGCTTCACCCAGCCGGTGGGAGCGAGGAGCTTCTCGGCCGCCGGGTCAGTGACCTCACCCCAGGTGGAGAAGAGCCGCACGTGCGCCCACTCACGTACCGCCGCACCGGCCGCTGGTCCGGCCTCCAGGACCAGCGGTTCGAGGCCGCGCTCGACAAGGTGGGCGGCGGCGGCCAGGCCGGCCGGCCCGGCCCCGATGACCACGACGGGCAGCTGCTCGGTGGCGGTGGCGTTCATGACGATCCCCTTGCTTCGACACTCGTCGATCTCTTGCGCCTTCAGCATGGCACCTGTTTCGATGAGCGTCAACATAGACATGCATCGATACGGAGGGGTGTTCATGGAGTACATCGACGTCGCGGTCATCGGGGGCGGCCAGTCGGGCCTGGCTGCCGCGCGCAGCCTGCTGGCGGATGGGCTTCGGCCCGTGGTCCTGGAGGCATCGGAGCGGGCGGCCGGATCGTGGCCGCAGTACTACGACAGCCTCACCCTGTTCTCGCCTGCCCGGTACAGCTCACTGCCGGGCCTGCCGTTCGGCGGCGACCCGGACGTCTACCCGCACCGGGATGAGGTGGTCGCCTATCTGCTCCGGTACGCGGAGCACCTGGACGCCGACATTCGCACCGGACACCGCGTCGCCGCGGTGCGGGCGGCCGGGGAGGGCTTCGAGCTCGACGTCGCCGGCGGCCGGACGCTGGGCGCCCGCGCGTCGCGGCCACTGGCGGCTTCGGCCGGCCGAACCGCCCGGCCCTGCCCGGGCTCGACACTTTCAATGGCGCCTTGCTGCACGTCTCGCAGTACCGCAACCCGGCGCCGTTCGCGGGGCAGCGGGTCGTGGTGGTCGGGGCGGGGAACTCGGCGGTGCAGGTCGCGGCCGAGCTCGCGCAGGTGGCGCGGGTGAGTCTGGCTTCCCGGGCTCCGGTGCGATGGTTCCCGCAGCGGCCGTTCGGTCGGGATCTGCACTTCTGGCTCACAGCCACCGGCCTGGACGCTGCGCCGCTGGCGCGCTTCCAGCGGCGTCCGGCGTCGATGGCAGTCATCGACGACGGCCGCTACCGGGCCGCGCTCGCCGCTGGCCGGCCGGACCGGCGCCCGGTGTTCACGCGGGTGGACGGCCCCTCGGTCACGTGGGCTGACGGAACGGCGGAGGACGTCGACGCGATCGTGCTGGCGACCGGGTACCTCCCCGACCTCGACTGCCTCACTCCGCTCGGCGCCCTAGACCGATCGGGCCGGCCCCGACACCGGGACGGTGCTTCCCTGATCCATCCCCGCCTGGCGTACGTGGGGCTGGAGTGGCAGCGGAGCCTGTCGTCCGCGTCCCTGCGCGGCGTCGGCCGCGACGCCCAGCGGGCGGCCCGGCGGCTGGCCCGGACCCTGCGCCGCCCGTGACCCCTGGGCTCTTGCTTCGACATGTGTCAACATAGACGTATGTCGAATGTGAAGGTGTTGCCGCTGCTTCAGCCCGTCGTGGAGCCGTGCTGCCCGCCGCTGACGGAACGGCCGCTGACGGCCGAGGAGGCGGAGCGGACCGCGATCATGTTCAAGGCGCTCGGCGACCCGGTCCGCCTGCGGCTGTTCTCGGCGGTCGCCTCGCACGAGGGCGGGGAGGCGTGTGTGTGCGACATCTCCGACGTCGGCGTCTCGCAGCCGACCGTGTCCCATCACCTGAAGAAGCTGAAGGAGGCCGGGCTGCTCTCCTCTGAGCGGCGTGGCACCTGGGTCTACTACCGAGTCGAGCCCGCCGTCCTAGCCGCCATGGGGGCGCTCCTCACCAAGGCCGCTGCCGCGTAGTCCCGGCAGGAGTTCGGACTTGCAACCTGTACCCAGGTACAGGTTTACCGTCGGAGATGCGCCGCCCCCGAGGGCGGAAGCGACGCGGACGGAAGGGGTCACGATGAGTACCTGGGTACCGGACGCTTGCACACTGCCCACCGCCGAGCTGCCGCTGCGGGTGGCTGAGTTTGACACGTTGTTCACCGAGCGCCTGACGGAGGTAGACCGGCCTGACCGCCTCCGGTTGCGCCTTGTGCTCGCCGGCGGTGACGGCGTGGAAGAAACGGTGCGCGACCTGATCGCGCGCGAGAGCGGCTGCTGCTCGTTCTTCACCTTCGCCATCAGCCCCGGCCCGGAGCAGATCCATCTGGACGTTTCCGTCGACGGCGCCCACGAGGCCGTACTGGACGCCCTTCAGGAGCGGGCCGCTGCCCGCCGGGATGTGCCGTGACCAGCGAGCTGCGCAGCGGGCAGGTCGCGGACGCGGCCGGGGTGAACATTCAGACTCTGCGCTATTACGAGCGGCGCGGCCTACTGCCCGCACCCGACCGCAGTCCGGGCGGGCACCGCCTGTACGGCGAGGAAGCGGTCACCGTGCTGCGGGTGATCAAGGCCGCCCAGCGGCTGGGCTTCACGCTGGAGGAGGTCGCCGAGCTCCTGGAGGCCGGCCGTCACCGGCACGGGCGTCCGGTCGCGGGGCTCCAGGAACGTGCTGCGGCCAAGCTCGCCGAGGTCGACGCGAAGATCGCCGATCTCGCCACCATCCGCACCGCTCTGTCCGCTGCCGTCGAGGCGGGCTGCGACGACCTGACCGTGTGCGCCTCCAGCAGCTGCTGCCCCATCCCCTTCACCGACCTCGCCGAGGAGAACCGTCATGCCGGACCCTGCTGCTGAGCCCCGCACCGGACGCGTCCCGACGGCGCTCGGCGGCCTGTCCGCCCTTGCCTGTGTCGCGTGCTGCGCGCTGCCCGTCCTGATCACGGCGGGAGTCCTCGGCTCAGGCGCTGGTGTGGTCGTGGGCTGGTTGCCTGGCCTCGCCGTCGTCCTGGCCGTGCTCGCCGCGGGAGCCTGGTGGCTCGACCGGCGCCCCGGTCCCTGTTCCTGTGCACCGAAGACGACGGGTGGAGGCGGATGCGCCTGCACGACGTCCTCCGACCCACTGAAGATCAGCGGTCCCGGCCGCCAGTAGGCTCACCGATCATGACCGTCGCACGTTCCGTTGCTCTGTTCGTCCTCGCCGCCCTCTTCGAGATCGGCGGCGCCTGGCTCGTCTGGCAGGGCATCCGCGAGCACAAGGGATGGATCTGGATCGGCGCCGGCGTCATCGCGCTGGGTCTGTACGGAGTGGTGGCGACCTGGCAGCACGACGACAACTTCGGCCGGATCCTCGCCGCCTATGGCGGCATCTTCGTGGCCGGGTCGATCGCCTGGGGCATGGTCGCCGACGGCTACCGGCCCGACCGCTACGACGTCATCGGTGCACTGGTCTGCCTCGTCGGCATGGCCGTCATCATGTACGCGCCCCGCGGCAACTGACCCTCAGCATCCCGCGGTGCCCGGCGGCATGGTTCCGGCCGGTCCAGCAGGCAGTCTCCCGGTCGAGAGGGCCAGTTGGCAGACTCCGCCCTATGACGATCAATACCGTGCATGCGATCTCCGTGGTGCCGCTGACCGCCGCCTACGCCGAGCAGGTCCTGGCGATCTATCAGGCCGGGATCGACGAGGGCAACGCCACCTTCGAGACCACCGCCCCGACCTGGGCGGAGTTCGACACGGCCAAACTGCCCGAGTACCGCTTCGCCGCCCTGGACGCCGACGGCACCGTGCTCGGCTGGGTCGCCGCCACCAAGGTCTCCGACCGCTGCGCGTACGCAGGCGTGGTGGAGCACTCGGTGTACGTCCACCCCGATGCGCGTGGCCGGGGCGTCGCCACGACGCTGCTCACCGCGCTGATCGAGTCCACCGAGGCGGCGGGGATCTGGACCATCCAGTCCGGCATCTTCCCTGAGAACACGGCCAGCCTCGCCGTGCACGCCCGCGCGGGCTTCCGGGTCATCGGCTCCCGTGAGCGCATCGGCCGGCTCCACGGCGTCTGGCGCGACACCGTCCTGGTCGAACGCCGCAGCCCCCACATCGGCTGACGGGCCTCAGCCGCGCTCGCCGAGGGTGAGCTGGCGATGGTGGAAGTCGAAGTGCTGGGTGGGGTACCGGTAGAGGTCCGCGAGGGTCATGAAGTCCTTGAAGAAGGGGTCCCACCGGACCGGGTAGTGCATGCCCCGCGCCAGATCATGCTCGGACTCCTTTGCGAGCCGCCGCTCCAGCGAGCCGGTGATCCGGTCGAACGCGATGCCCGTCCTTCGGGGCCCGAAGACTTTCACGGCCCCGCACGGCCCGAGGTAGTTGATCTCGTCGAAGGGCCGCGTCCCCGCGTTCAGCACTCGGGCGAAGCCCTTGCTCGCGCTCCGCGGCAGTCTGCTGAAGGCGCGTGCGAGGCCCAGCAGGACCCGGGTGACGAGGTAGCCGAAGAGCATGTGCCACAGCAGTTGCCCGTTGGTCCACTGAGTGCCGTTGGTCGGGCGGGCGAGGTCGGCCAGCGTCGCGTCGTCCAGGAGCGCGTGGAAGGTCCGGCGGGCCCTGGCGTACTCGTCGAGGACGGCCTGCCGGTCCAAGGCTGAACGATCGCCCATCATCGCGCCGCTCCTGTTCGGAGCCCGGGGGCCCGGGGCCTGGATGATTCCCGCCCGGATGCGCCGTGGAACCCGACGCTCGGCTTCAGTCCTCGGCGAGCAGCGGTCCGAAGGTGCGTGTTGCGATGGCGGCGGCCTCGGCCTGGCTGGTGATGCGGCCGGGGATGTCGGGGTGCAGGCGTGCCCACGTCTCGGCGGTGGAGTGGTCGGCGAAGAAGTTCAGGGCGTCGCAGCAGATGTCGGCTGCCGGGCCTTGTCCTGGTCGTCGGCCGACGAAGACGACCGAGCCCGCGGGCTCCCACCGCGTTGCGCCGCCGGTGAAGGAGACCGTGATCGGGTGACCGCTGACTGGGTCCGAGGAGGTGATCCGGATGTCCTGGTCGAGCATCGCGGCGATGCCGAGGGCGTCGATCGCGCACATCGACCACGCCTCCACCCCGTCGCCGAGCCGGACACGGTGAGGCGTCTCGACCGCGGAGAAGGGGTACGCGGCTCGCACACTGCCTTCGGCGTCGAGGGCGAGGAAGTCCTCGGCGTCGAGCTCGGCAAGGACCTCCGGGGCCGTGCGGCCGGCCTCGGCGGCAACCGCTTCGAGATCGGACGCGTTGGGTGCGGAGCCGGTGGTGGCGAAGTGCCGCAGAACCGCCTGGTGGACTGCGCGCAGCCCCCGCTCGGCAGGGGCCTTGCGCCCACGTCCCGCCCGCCCGATCGGATCAAGGAGATCGTCGTCGCAGCACTCCATCGCGACGGCGAGCGCCTTCCGCAATGTCTCGACACTGGGCGCACCGCCTACCCGGCCTTCCTCGTCCCGGTACAGGCGGCAGGAGACGCTGTCCGGCGCGCCGGGCACGGCGAACGGGTCGACACCGTCGACGAGGACGGTGGGCGAACCGGTCATCCCCCACCGGGCGGCCTCCGCCTCGTCTCGTAGCTCGACCAGCTCCACTTCCGCCTCACGCCCGTCCAGCGCGGCGGTGATCCGATCCAGTGCGAGGGGCGCATTGGGGCAGTCCGGCACGGTCAGCACGGTGATCCTCAGGGCGTTCATGGGACGACCGTAGACCTTCCAGTGAGCTGGAAGGTCAAGCCGTACGCTGGCGGTATGCGTATCGGAGAGCTCGCCACGAAGGCGGGGCTGTCGACCAAGACGATCCGCTTCTACGAAGAGTCGGGTCTGTTGCCCGCGCCCCCGCGTACCTCCGGCGGCTACCGGGACTACCCGGCGCAGGCCACCACTCGGCTGTCCTTCGTCCGCGACGCTCAGGCCGCCGGGCTTACCCTCGGCGAGATCCGCTCGGTGCTCGCCCTGCGCGACAGCGGCCAGGCCCCGTGCACACAGGTCGGCACGCTCATCGACCAGCACTTGGCCGATATCGAGCGCCGCATGAGCGAGCTGCGTGAGGCCCGCGCCGCGCTGCGCGAGCTGTCCCGCCGGGCCGCTGCGACCGACCCGGACACGTGCACGGACGGCGACATTTGCACCATCCTCACGCGCCCCGCCGGCTCACATGGCGCCGAGTAGGCCGGCGATCTGGCGGGCGGCTTCGCGTGCGGGGCGGCCGGCGCCGATGAGGGTGGCGGAGGCGGGGCCGGTCCAGTCGCCGTAGCCGAGGAGGTGGAGGCGGGGTTCGGCGAGGGCCTGGGTGCCGTGGGTGGGGATGTGGCCGCGGGGGCCGCGCAGACCGAGGGGTGCGAGGTGGGCGAGGACGGGGCGGAAGCCGGTGCACCAGATGATCGCGTCGGCCTCGGCGGACATCCCGTCCGCCCACTCCACTCCCGTCGGAGTGACGCGGGTGAACATCGGTTGGGCCTTGAGGAGTCCGGCGTCGCGGGCTTCGCGGACGGGCGGTACGGCGACGATGTCGCCGAGAGAAGCCACGCCACCGGTGTCTGTACGGCCTTCGTCGAGGGCACGGCGCCGAGCGGTGGCGTGGTCGAAGAGGGCGCGGCCGTCGATGTCGTCGGCGAGGTAGCGGGGTTCGCGGAGGGTGACCCAGGTGAGGTCGGTGTCGTACGCGAGGTCGGCTGCGATCTGGGCGCCGGAGTTCCCGCCACCCACGACGATCACACGCTGCCCGGCGAGGTCGGTCGGGCGTCGGTACTCGACCGTGTGGAGCTGGGTGCCCTGGAACTCCGTACGTCCCGGGACGGCCGGAACGAACGGTCGCCACCAGGTGCCGGTCGCGCTGATGACCGTACGGGTGCGCCAGGTGCCTGCATCGGCCTCGACGCGGAGGAACTCGCCGTCGCGGTGGACCGCTTCGACGCGGACGGGGCGCACGACGGGGAGCTCATAGCGCTGCTCGTAGTCGGAGAGGTACGAGACGACATGTGCGGCGTCCGGGTACGTCTCGCCCGACTGTGGCGGCATGAGCCGGCCGGGCAGAGAGGAGTACGCGGCCGGGGAGAAGAGGTGGAGGGAGTCCCAGGTGTGCTGCCAGGCGCCACCCGGAGTCTCCTGCGCGTCGAGGATGACGAAGTCCGGGCCGAGGCGGCGCAGGTGGTAGCCGGCGGCGAGCCCGGCCTGGCCGCCGCCGATCACCACCACGTCCACGACCTGGGTCACTCGGCGTCCGTCTTCCCGCGCATGAAGATGACCGCGACCAGAGCGAGACCCACGGCCGCGCCGATGATCTGCATGCCGACGAAGGCGGGGACGGAGGCGGGGGCGATGCCGGCGAAGGTGTCGGTGAAGGCCCGCCCGATCGTCACCGCCGGGTTCGCGAAGGACGTGGACGAGGTGAACCAGTAGGCGGCGCCGATGTAGGAGGCGACCGCGACGGGCGCGAAGCGGAGCCGGTCGG
Source organism: Streptomyces tanashiensis (assembly GCF_014648895.1). Taxonomy (GTDB): domain Bacteria; phylum Actinomycetota; class Actinomycetes; order Streptomycetales; family Streptomycetaceae; genus Streptomyces; species Streptomyces tanashiensis. Next base: position 90,031 of record NZ_BMRZ01000022.1, on the reverse strand, counting down.
TACGGGCCAGGCCGAAGATCAGCAGAATCAGGCCCGCCGTCGCCACGACCTCGCCGAGCAGGAGGTTCCCGGCGGAGCGGTCGTGCGTGGACCACTTCACCAGCGGCTCGCCGAACATCGCGTCCGCCAGGATCGCGCCTGCGATCGCGCCGACGATCTGGGAGGGGACGTAGACGGCGAGCTCGCGTGCGTTGACGCCGGCGCCCCCGCGGCGGGCGGTCCACCACTCGGCCAGGGTGACGGCCGGGTTGAAGTGCGCGCCGGAGACCGGTCCGAGGAGGGCGATGAGGACGCCGAGGCCGAAGACGGTGGCGGTGGAGTTGGCGAGGAGCTGCAGCGCGACGTCGTCGGTGAGCTGGGTGGCTTGGATGCCGGAGCCGACGACGATGGCCACCAGCGCGGCGGTGCCGACGAGCTCGGCGGCGGCTCGTGCGGCGAGCGGGGTACGGGGCGGGGTGGCGCCGGGCGCGGGCTGCGGCGACGTGTCGGTTGCTATGGCGTCGCTCGCAGCGGGCTCGGTGGCGGTCACGGGCGGGTACTCCTCGGCAGGTGAGGCGAGAGGCTAGGGGCAGGCTCTCTTGGCGTCGGCATGGGCGCGGGCGGCTGCGGCCAGGTCGGCGAACTGACCGGCCAGGGCCTCGATGACGTCCGGCTTGAGCCGGTAGTAGGTGAACCGGCCGCACGGCTCCGTCTCCACGACCCCGGCCTCGCGCAGCACTCTCAGGTGGTTCGAGAGGTTGGTCTGCTTGGCACCGGTCTCCTCCACGAGGTGGGTGGTGCACAGCGTCTCGCGGGCGAGCAGGGTCACGATCTGGAGGCGCAGGGGATCACCCAGTACCCGGATCAGATCAGTATCGACTGACGTCATCATGCGCTGATACTCTCACGTCACCCGGAGCTGATACCAGCCTGGGCTGACCTCTTTGAACCCGCCGAAGGGGGTTCTCACCATGGCCGAGTCCTCGTACCCGGTCCTTCCCGACGAACGTCTCGCGGCCGGTGTCGCCCGCCTCGTTGTGCGTCACCAGGGCCGGTACTCGGTGGAGACGGTACAGCGGCTGGTAGCTGACTCCTACGAGCAGCTCGCCGCGAACGCGCACGTCCGTACCCACCTCGTGGTGCTGGCCGAGCGGTTCGCCGCCGAGCGTCTGGACGCCCTCGCGCATGTCGAGAACCCGACTGGCGGCGACAGGACGCGGGTGCTGTTCGTGTGCAGCCACAGTGCCGGCCGCTCCCAGCTGGCGGCAGCCCTGCTCGCGCACCGGGCCGGAGGCGACGTCATCGTCTCCTCTGCCGGTGCCCACCCCTCCGGCTCCGTCGACCCGCACGTGGTCCGGGCGCTCACCGAAGCGGGCATCGAGCTCGACGAGGTCTATCCCAAACCGCTGACCGACGAGGTCGTCCAGGCCGCCGACATCGTGATCACCATGGGCTGCGGCGACGCGTGTCCCGTGGTGTCCGGCCACCGCTACCTGGACTGGCCCGTGCCCGATCCAGGCGGGGCCCGATCGCGGTCGTGCGTTCCATCCGCGACGCCATCGACGCCCGGATCACCACCCTGCTGGACACCCTGCCCAGCACCTGAAGCTTCCCGTCCCCGCACCGCGCTCCATCCCTGCCTAAGGAAGAACCGATGACCGCTCCGCTCGCCTCCGTGCTCTTCGTCTGCGTCCACAACGCCGGCCGCTCCCAGATGGCCGCCGGCTTCCTCGACCACCTCGCCGGCGACCGCATCGAGGTCCGTTCCGCCGGCTCGATCCCGGGCGACCAGGTGAACCCGGCCGCCGTCGAGGCGATGGCCGAGGTCGGCGTCGACATCTCCGACCAGAAGCCGAAGGTCCTCACCACCGAGGCCGTCCAGGCGTCGGACTACGTCATCACCATGGGCTGCGGCGACGCCTGCCCGATCTTCCCGGGCAAGAAGTACTTGGACTGGGCGCTGGAGGACCCGGCCGGCCAGGGCGTCGAGGCCGTCCGCCCCATCCGCGACGAGATCAAGACCCTCATCGAGGGCCTCATCGCCGAGATCGACGCGAAGCAGGAGGCGTAACCCCCGTGACCGAGCCCACCACCGACGACGTCCGTGAGGTCATCGTCATAGGCTCCGGCCCCGCCGGATACACCGCCGCCCTCTACACCGCCCGTGCCCAGCTCAAGCCCCTGCTGTTCGGCAGTTCGATCTTCGTCGGCGGCTCGCTCACCACCACGACCGAGGTCGAGAACTTCCCCGGGTTCCCCACCGGTATCGACGGTCCGGACCTCATGGACAACATGAGGGCCCAGGCGGAGCGCTTCGGCGCGGAGATGGTCGACGATGACGTCGTCTCCGTCGATCTCACCGGCGACATCAAGGAAGTCACCGACAGCGAGGGAACGGTCCACCGCGCCAAGGCCGTGATCATCGCGACCGGCTCCGGCTACCGCAAGCTCGGCCTGCCGAACGAGGACGAGCTGTCCGGCCGCGGTGTTTCGTGGTGCGCGACCTGCGACGGGTTCTTCTTCCGTGACCGCGACATCGTCGTGGTCGGCGGCGGCGACACCGCCATGGAGGAGGCCACCTTCCTCACGCGCTTCGCCCGCTCGGTCACCGTCGTCCACCGCCGGTCGACCCTGCGCGCCTCCAAGGCCATGCAGAACCGGGCGTTCGCCGACGACAAGATCTCCTTCGCCTTCGACAGCGAGATCGCCGAGATCAAGTCCGAGAACGGCATGCTCGCCGGCGTCGTCCTGCGCGACACCTTCACCGGCAAGACCCGCGACCTCGACGCCACCGGCCTGTTCATCGCCATCGGCCACGACCCGCGCACCGAACTCTTCACCGGCCAGGTCGACCTCGACGACGAGGGCTACATCAAGGTGGAGTCCCCCTCCACCCGCACCAACATCCCCGGTGTCTTCGCCGCGGGCGACGTCGTCGACCACACCTACCGCCAGGCCGTCACCGCCTCCGCCAGCGGCTGTGCTGCGGCCCTCGATACGGAGCGCTACCTCGCTGCCGTCGTCGACCAGGTGAAGAGTGCCGTGACTGTCTCGGCCACGGCGTGAATCACCGCGGAAGCGGCCAACGGCGCAAGACGCGCCGATGAATCCAGTTGCCTGAGAGCTCCGGCCCATCGCGTTCGTTCGGCACGCGATGGGCCGGAGCTCGTCGTGCATCCATGTGGTCCGGGATGTGGGGCTTGACCGCGGCAGTGCTTCGGCCCAGCGTCCAGCGCCCGGGCACACCGTCAAGCAGCGGCGGGTGGGCCGGTCATCAGGGCGTGCCCATGCCGTAGAGAGTGGCCTGCGTCCCCGTATCCTCACGGGTTCTTCACGGGATCGAGGTCCGTCGCGGAAACAATGGGACCTCCGACCAGCGTTATTGCTCTCCTGACCGGGAAGGGGAGGTGTCGGGGCTGAGACTGTTCCACGCGACGAACGGCGGCATGACACAGGTCGTACCGCGTCTAGCCGAGGTCGAATCGGATGTGCAGCACCTCGTTGAGGCGCACATGGAGACGATGCTGGGCGTTCGCTTCCTAGCGAGCGAGTACAGCACCGGGCCGGTGCACGGAGGCCGGATCGACTCGGTCGGGATCGACGAGAACGGCTCCCCGGTGATCGTCGAGTACAAGCGTGGGACTGACCCCGGTGTGATCAACCAAGGGCTCTTCTACCTGGCCTGGCTCGTGGACCACAAGGAGGAGTTCCGGCGCCTGGTCCGTGATCGCCTCGGGGCCGCGGTCGCCGCGCACGTTCTCTGGAGCGAGCCGAGGCTGGTATGCGTGGCCGGCGACTTCACCCGGTACGACATGCATGCCGTGCGCGAGCACCGGCGCAGCATTGACCTGGTTCGCTACCGCTTCTTCGGCAAGGACCTCGTCGGTCTGGAGACCGTGGCCTCCTTTTCGGCTCGAACGTCTGCACCGAAGCGGGTGCGCCGCGGTGCTGCTCCGCACCCGCCCGTCAAGGGTCGGCTCGATGCGCTGGCATCAGCGACCGACGAAGTTCTGCTCGGCCTCGGCGACGGCATCACCCGAGTCCAGCGCAAGCAGTACCGCGCCTACCAGCGCCTGCGGAACTTCGCATGCGTCTGCCCGCCGCAGAAGACCAAGCTCCTCGTCTACCTCAGGGCGGACCCGAGCGCAGTCGACCTCGTCCCCGGGTTCACTCGGGATGTGACGGGACTCGGACACCACGGCACGGGCGACCTGGAAGTACAGCTGCGCTCCGAGCGAGACCTTGAGCGAGCACAGGACCTGTTCCGCGCGAGCTACGCGGCGTCATGAAGTGCTGGCGGTCGCCTGTCCGAGAGCGCCTTGGCCCCTCGGCTCGAAGCGCGACGGTCATCACCAGCCAGCGGGTTTGGCAGTGCCCATGGCGTGGGTGATCGTGATCTCGATGACGACGCGGTTCGGGTTGACCCGCGGAGGCTTGTAGCGCTTGGCGTAGCGGCGCTCTGCCTCCGCGACGGATTCCGGGTCGTCCTTGATGACCGCTGTGCCTTCCAGGGTGCACCAGCGTCGACCGTCGGCTTGGCCCACGGCAGCTCGGGCCCCGGGGCCGGCGGCGCGGACGTTGCGCACCTTCTTGCTGGCACCGTCGCTGATGACTCGGGCGATCCGGGTCTCGGGGTCGTACGTGACGCCGACGGGTACGAGGTGCGGCGTGCCGTCGGGCCGGTGGGTGGTGAGGAAGCACACCCGGCGTTCCTGCCAGAAAGCGTCGCCGCCATCAGCGGTGGGCGAGGTGTCGCGGTTCAACGTGAGTCTCCTCAGTACGTGCGGTGCGCTGTGCAGCCTCCGTTTCACGTCCCGATGTGGGTGGTGGTCGGTGCCTGCGCTTCGACGGTACGCGAGGACACCTTCGGTCACAGGGTCCGCCCGGCGGTAGGTCGGGCGGAGGCGGAGCGGACTGCAGCGACGGTTGTGCTCGGGCGGTGCGGTCCGGCCCGGGTGGACACCCCGGCCCTCGCCTCTTGTGCCGGGGCGGCCAGCGGGGTGGTGGCCCGATGCCAGCGGGTCCGTATCGCAGTCAGGTCGGCGAGGGCGCGGCGGCTGCCGGTGATCAGTTGATGGACGGTGGTTGCTTTGTCGTCGGTGTAGGCACCGATTCGACAGGCGATCTCACTGGCCCGCGCGAGGAGGGCCCGCTCGATGACCCTCCGGCCCCAGTGCTCCGGGGAGCCCGCTGGCGCGGACATGAGCGTGACCACCTCGTCCGGCGTGAACCCTGAGGCAAGGAGCCCCCGGTGCTGTGCTTCCCACAGCACGGTGATCGGGTCGACTGGATCACCCCGGCGGGACAGGGAGTTCAGGCATCGCCAGAGCGCGCCGTGAGACGACGAGGCGAAGTCGTCGCTGGTCAGCCAGCGCATCTCCTTGATGGCCGCCGGCCACACTGCAGCGCTCGCGAGCAGCATCCTTTCCTCATCCATTACTTCCTCGTCCGTGCTACGAGCCGTTGCCAGCGGCACGGTCGTGCGGGGCAGGGAGCCGGGGTGGGAGGGGAATCGCCCGGAGAGCTCGTCCAGGTGCTCTGCGAGCGCGTCCGCGCGCGCGAGGACGACCGCTGCCCGGTCCGGCAGGGCTGTGTCGGCCGCGGCCCGCGCGAGGTGCTCGGAATGCAGGTGGATGGTTCGGCGGGCGTGCTCCGCTCGGACGATCGCGGCGTATGCGAGCGCGTGCCCGACCCGAGGGCAGGCCGAGATGAGTGTGTGCAGGTAGGAGCTGGTCAGGCCCGGCGCGTTCGGCAGCGCCGCCTCCAGGACGGCGTTCACCCAGAACGGACCGGTCTGGTGGCGGACGGGATCGGGGGTCGGCACGCGAAGCATCGCGGAGAACAGCTCCCCGTGCGAGGCGTTGGAGAACGCATCGGCCTCGAGTAGCTCAAGGTCGGTGAGTAGGTCCGGTTCGAGCAGGAGGGCGCCGAGGAGGGCCTGCTCAGCGTAGTGCACGGGGTGCGGTCCGGGCGGGTCGTACGAGATCTCGTCGTCGTGCGGGTCGGTGGCGCGCTGCATCAGGCGGCCAGTGTGAAGTGGTCGGGGTCGAAGACGACGCCGAGGTGAGGGGCGAGTAGGTGTCCGGCTAGCCGGGGTGGGACTGCATTGCCGATCTGGGAGAACTGCTGGCCCTTGGTCCCCTGCCAGGGGTAGTCGGCGGGGAAGGTCTGGAGGAGGCCGGCCTCGGCGGAGGTGATCCGGATCGGCTCCGGACAGGCAGACGTGTCGCCGGCCTGAGCGTCGGTCGAGGGGGTTGCGACCCACGTGCATTCGTTCACTCGGTGCCCGAAGAACAGGGTCCCAGCAGGTTCGTCGGCCGAACGGACCGTCGCGTTGGTCTGGTTGTTGCTGCGCAGCGACCACGACCAGCGGTGCGCCTCGGCAGTGAACGTCGGCGCCTTTGCATCAGCGGACAGGTCCTCGCGCATGCCGTGCCGAGAGGTCCTGCCGGATAGCGCCCTCCGGGACCACGGCACGACCCCGTCCGCTCGGGGCGCCCAAGCACCTCGGTCGCGAGCTTCGGCGAGGGCCTTGCGCGCGCCGGAAGGGAAGGGCTCGGCGCCGCCGCCCGGTCCTCCGCCTGCGCAGACGGTGGGGACGGGGCGTTCGGTGGCGCCCCAGCCGAGGGCCTCGGCCATGGAAACCCAGCGCTCGCGGCCCGGCCCGAACAGCGACTCCGGCTCGGCGAGCCGGGCATGCGTCGGAGCGGGCGGCTCGGCGGTGCGGACGCGGGAGGCGAGCAGGATCGCCCGCTTCCGGGTCTGCGGGACACCGAAGTCGGCCGAGTTGAGGATGCCGGTCCAGACAGACAAGCCCCAGGAGCGCAGGATCGCCGCGTACTGCTTCCACAGCGGCAGGACGTCAGGTACCTCTTCCATCGCGATCCACTCCGGCTCCCCGACCGAGTTCAGAGCGTGGAGGTAGCGCATTGGCTCCGCCGCGAGCAGAGAACGCTCGTCGCGGCAGGCGGCCAGGAGCTTCTCGCGGGTGTCCCGTCCGGCGGCGAGGTCGGCGACGGCCTGGTGGACGAGGGGCTGGTCGAGCAGGCCAAGGCGCTTGCCGGCCATGGAATACGCCTGGCACGGCGGCGACGCGATGAACCCGTGGGTCCGGCCGGTGAACGGCCACACCGGGTAGGTGGCGACATCGGTACGGATCGTCAGTAGGCCGGCTGCGGCGCGGGTGCGGCAGGCCCACTCGTCCCACTCCAGGCCGATATCCCGGACACCGAGGATGCGCAGGGGATGGCTCCAGCCGCCGGGGCCCGCGAACAGGTCCAGGACAAAGCGCTTCATGGCGTAGGGCCGAAGTCCGTCTGAAGCGGCTCGACTTCGCCTTCGGGAGGATTCCCGTCGCGGACAGGGCGATCATGGTGCTGGACTTGATTCCCGCACCGAGGGAAATGTTCGCGGAGCTGGGGCGTGGCGGTAATAGGTATGTCCTTGTGCTGGATCTTTGGGCGCAACAGCGACCTGGTCGGCGGGGACCGAGTGGCCACGGCGGGCGGGGACTGCGACGGGCTCCGAGATCGGTAGCCGAAGGGCGAACCTGGGGCGACCGCCTCGGTGTGGCGTCACCGCCCAGCGCCCGTCCGGGCATGCGCCCTCGGCCTGCTCGGCACCGACGTCGCGATGGCGGGGCGGCTGGGCTTGTGGGGAGAGGCGGCGAGGAGCGCCTGGATGCCCGCAGAGGTGAGCCGGATGGCGGACCGACCCTCCTGGCCCGTGAGCGGGGTGAGGGTCAGCAACTCCTTGGCGGCGAGCGCGTCGATAGTGGCGGTCCGTACGGAGGCGTTCAGAGGACTCTCCAGCTCACGGACACCGTGGCGGGCAACACGGAACACGCCGTCCCCTCGCGCCAGCGAGGCGAGACCCTTCCGCTGGGCCTCGGTGACCTTGACCGCGCTGCCGCTCGGACCGAGGTTCTCCCGTGCGGCGCGCGCCTGGGCGTAGAGGTGTCCGTCGTGCCGGAGCAGTGCAGAGCCGACTTCCTGGCAGGTCACCGGTGCCCTGTACAGGTGGATTCGTGCCTGCTCCAGCAGGCGATCGGCGGTGGTTGTGTCGCCGTGGGCGAGGGCGGCGATGCTGTCGGCCGCCCGCAATGCGGCGGAGGTTGTTGCCTCGGCCAGGCGACGGAGGAGAGAGACAGCGTCGAGGCCGTCGACGGTGGTCGTCGCGTTGCTCAGGGCGGCTTTGGCCAGCAGCCTGGCTGCATGGAGTGACGTCTGGTGAAGCGCGCCGCCCGTATGAACCGCGTCCTGCAGCCGCTCGGGAGCCGTGCCGCGCCGCTTGAGGTCGTCGAGCTGATCGCCGGAGTCCAGCAGGTACCGGGTGAGGGCCCAGAGCTCCTCGTCGCTTGGTCCGAGCGGATAGGGGTGAGCCAAAGAAGAGAACTCCTTGATCTGTGAACGTGACGGCAAGTGGGTGGCATGCCGTGTGTGCCGGTCTGACCAGGGCTCGAGCGGTGTCGCTGAGAGCCGTCGTCGAAGAAGTGACGTTCGACTGCTAAGACGCCCGGCCGTAGTCGTCCTGGCGCGGGGCGTCCTTGGCGACTGCGCGGGCCGTGATGGTCTTGGATGCGCGGTCGGAGGCAGCGGCGAGCTCGTCGGCGCCGGGTTCGAGATACCAAGGGCGGAGGTCGAGCATCGCGACGCGCATGCCGGTTGCCAAGCACAGGGCGGAGCCCTTGGGCAGGGCGCGGATTGCGTCCGCGGGCAGGATTCGTTCTTGCCGCGTCGAGACCGATGTCGACTTGCCGGAGTCGGAGATCGAAGTGGAGGTGGCTTCCACGTCGTGGTCGCCGATCATCCGGGACAGCTTGTCGGCGAAGTCCGGGTCGTCGATGCCCGAGCCGATGACTTTGACGGTGGCAGCGCTCCACATCGCGTCCATGCCTGCGTCGCCCCAGACTTTCTGACCCTGCCGGTACGACTGGAGGATGGTGATCGGGATGATGCCGCGGGACCCGAGATGGGAGTACAAGTCGGGGAGGTCCGAGATCTTGCAGACATTGGCGGCCTCGTCGAGGATCGCGAGCATCGGCGGGTCGAGACGGCCACCGGCCCGCTCGGCCTGGGCGGTTGCGGCTCGCATGACGGAGTCCGCGCACGCCGCGATCAGAGCGCTCGCTCCGGCGCCGCCATCCTTCGACAGGAGGAAGAGGGTGTCGTTCGAGGTCACGAACTCGCCCGGGCGGAACTCAGGGATGCCCTTCTGCGGGGTGACCCAGGCGGCGATCTCCGAGTTCAGCAGGGCGGAGGCGTACTGCCTCGCCGTCTCGTAGATCCCGTCGCGGGTCTCCGGCGGCCCTTCGACGGTGCCCTTGAGCTGGGAGGCGACGGCAGTGAACTTGTGGTCCCGCAAGATGTCGAGCGGGGTTCGGTCGGCGGGGAAGGCGAGCCACTGCATCACGTCGGTGATCGGCCGCTCGTCCAGGGCAGCGGCCAAGAAGAGCTGCGACAGGATGTTGCTGCCGGCCTTGGACCAGAAGTCGCCCTGCTGGGAGGCGTCGACCGAAGCGGCGAGGAAGTGACCGGCGAGCCGCCCGGCACCGTCCAGGGTCTTGGCGTCGGCGAGCGGGTTCCACCACATGCTCCGCGCGGCGTGGGCGATCTGCTGAGGGTCCATCGACCACACCCGACCCACGCGGCGCCGAGCGTCCAGACACGTGGTGAAGGCGTCGCCGGCGGCCTTGTTCGAGGTCAGCAGCACCGGGCCCGGCGCGGCGAGGATGGAGGGGATCGCGAGGGAGGTGGTTTTGCCCGAGCGTGGGGCCATGATGGCGACGGCGACGTCTTCGAACCCCATCCTCACTTCGCGACGGGTGCCGGCGAGGTTGCCGAGGAGGATGCCTGTGTCGCCTGGAGCGAGCGTCTTGGCGTTCTTCAGGCTTGGGCGCAGGGAGCGTGCCTTGGCCTCGATCGCCTTCGCCAAGAGCGGCTCGATGTCGCGAGCCTTCGCCATCCCGTCGACCTTCTTCTTCCGCCCGCCGGCGGAGTTCCTGTGCCGGAGCCACAGGACACCGACGGTGATGGCGAGGAGGAACGTCAGGGCTATGGGGATGATTCGGGTGCCGACGAGCAGGGACGCTTCTCCGGCGTCTGGCCAGAGCCGTTCGGGGTGGAGTAGGGCGTGGGTTGGCTCGTACGGCGCCCACGGGCCGGACCCGGTGGCCCACGAGATGAGATTTCCTGCCAGCCAGGCGATGTTGGTGAGGGGAAGGCCGACAGCGAACGTGCCTATCAGGACCTTCAGGGCTATGTCGTAACCATCGGAACTGGACGAGGTAGAGGAGGGCAAGAGGCGGCGGTTCCTTGAACGGGGGCGGGCCCGGTGCGTCGCGTGCAGTGCAGTCAGCGTGTGCGGCGACGAGGTGCCTGCGGCCGGGTGGGCGGCGAAGGCGGGGGAGTGCCGGCGCGGCGGGACGCGAGGAAGTCGACGCGCTCGCGCAAGGCGTAGCCGACCTGATCGGCCGGCCATTCCTGCCAGCGGAACGCGATCCGGCTGCGACCGAGGGCAGGACGCTGCTCGGGCGAGCGTCGTAGCGGTTCGGGATCGGACAGTGCCCGGGTGAAGGCGGCTACGAGGCGGACGGGGGCGTTGCCCCCGAAGCGGGCCTGCCAGATCTGGTGCTCGGGATCCTGGCTGAGGGCCGCTTCGATGGACCAGTGGGCGCTGCCGCTGTAGTTGAAGCGATCCACTCGGACGATGCCATCCGGTGAGGCGAGCCCGCCCTCCTTGGCCCGGCCCCATCCGGCCCACAGCAACGGCTCGTTCGGATCCGAAGCCGCTCTGGCGTTGAAGCCGGGGTCTGTGAGGGTGTCGGTGACGGCCGCAATCAGCTCGACCGGGGTACGGGCGCCGAAGGATGCGTACCAGCTGGGCCCGTCGGAGCCGCCGGAGTGGCTCAGTCGCCACCACGGCGCGTCCGGGGTGGGTTCGAGACGCAGCAGCGTCTTCTGGTCGGGGCTGCTGAGAACGACCTGGGGCAACAGCGGGTCGTGGCCGTGGCTCCAGCCGGCGGCTTCGTGGAGTGGGGCGGTGACCCAGGTCGGATCTCCCGGGCCGGCGAGGTAGCGGGGTGAAATGAGCACCTGCTCGACGCCGCTGCTCATCCGCGCCTCCCCGCTGCACGACCAACGACTTTTGGTGAGACGGCAGGGCTCGGCGTGGAGGTCAGTACTCGGGACGGGGCCGTAAGAGCGAGGGCGTGGATCTCGACCAGGGCCTGGCCCTGGGCGGACCAGGTGTCGAGGTAGGACCACGCCTCTTCGTTACGCTCGGCGAGGGCGTCGTCGAACTCTTCGGTTCCTGGTGCCGCCTCGCTCGGCCATGAGTCACGCGCATCCAGCCACTCGTCCTGCAGCGTCTCCAGCTGCGCGAGGGCAGTGGTGAGTTCCGAGAGCTGCCACACCCAACGCGTCTGGATCACCGCGGGGTTGAGGAGCTGGAGCTGGACTTCGGCCGTGGCGAGCATGTTGCGCGCTGCAGGGCGGATCCGCTGGAACGAGCGCCACGTCTCGGCGTCGCGCCGCATCATGCGCCGGCCGTACGAGAGTGGGTCGTGCGGCCAGCCATCGGGGTCGGTGTGCTCGTCGGAGTAGGTGTCCCAGTCGGCGAGAATCTCGCGGCTCTCCATCAGGAACAGCTCCAGCTGCCGCAGGAGCAGGCTGTGCGTCTCGGAGGAGGTGCTGGGGGTGGGAGCGGGCAGGACAGGACCTCCTGTGGGGTCGGGGTGACGATCTAGTGGCTACGAGTGGGCCGTGGGGGTGCGTCGACGGGCGGCGCTGCTGCGGTGCTCGCGAGAAGGGCAGTACGGGAGTCGGCGCTCCGTGGCGTCCCCTCGGGAGAGTAGGGCGGGGGCTTTCGGTAGCGTCCCAGGGTCATCCACCATCGATGGGAGAGCTGTACTCGTGGACCTGGGCATCATCGGGCAGGCGGCCGGGCTGTTCGCGGTAACCAACATCGACGACATCCTCATCCTGGCGCTGTTCTTCGCCCAGGGCGCCGGGCACCCCGGCGCTGCTCGCCGGATCGTGCTGGGCCAGTACCTGGGCTTCGTCGCGATCCTCGCGGTCGCGGTGGCCGCAGCGTTCGGCGCCACGTTCCTGCCCGAATCGGCCATCCCCTATCTCGGTCTGCTGCCCCTCGCACTCGGCCTCAAGGCCGCCTGGCAGGCGTGGAAAGACCACCGCAGCGGTGACGACGAGGAGGAGACGCCGGCCAAGGAAGGCGGGCCCGGCGCGCTGGAGGTCGCCGCGGTCACTTTCGCCAACGGCGGCGACAACATCGGTGTCTACGTTCCGGTGTTCGCCACGGCCGGCGTCGGTGGGATGAGCGTGTACGCCGCGGTGTTCCTCGTCCTGGTGGCGGTGTGGTGCTTCGCCGGCCGGTTCTTCGCCACCCGACCGGTCATCGCCAAGGCCCTCGCCCGATGGGGACACATCCTGCTGCCGTTGGTCCTGATCACCATCGGCCTGCTCATCCTCATCGAAGGTGGCGCCTTCGGTCTGTGACGCCGGTTGCCGGGGTCGGCCAGATGGCGGGCTCGACCCTGAGCCGAGCTTGTCTGGTCCTCCGTAAGGCCGTGAGGGCCAATCCACCCAGCGGTCAACCACCTGCACGGGCTGCGCCGGCCGCCGTGGCGTACGGACGGGGTGTGGGGGTACTGGTGCGGGGTCTGGAGGAGGCCCAGGAGTTGCGGGCCCAGGTCGCGGCGCGGGCGGCGGTGATCCGGGCCTGCTGCCACGCGCCGAGCTCCGAGGGCCGCACCGACACCGAGGTCGTGCGGATCCACCGGGAGGGCGGGATGTTTCCGCGGGGGCGCATCACCGGCTGTGGGTCGGCCAGCGCGGCTGAGAACGCCTCGATCAGCTGCATTGGTGTGCTCGGGGTGAGCACGGCGTCCCAGGTCCGACCGTGCTCTGTCCGGGCGCCTGCCCACCAGTGGGCCTGGCCCTCGCCGGTCTGATGGAACTGCAACCATGCGTTCCGGTCCGGGCTGACCGCGGTGAAGTGCTGGGCCCGCTCGGTCTCCCAGCCGTGCTGTTGGAGCGGCGCCCAGGGGTTGGGGGCGTGCGCGGAACGCGACTTGGTGAGGGCGTCGGTGAATCCGGCGACGATTTCCACGGGGGTCTGCGGGGTGAAGGTGACGTGCCACTCCGGCTCATAGCCGTCGGCCTTGCCAGCGATCGTCCAGCCACCCGGCCGGACGAAGGGGTCATAGGCGACGCGGACCATACGGTCCGGGCTGTCGAACACCAGCGGCCCGCCGGTCCGGGACTGGTCGGTCCATCCGGCGGCGCGGAGGAACTCCGAGACGTGCCGGATGTCTCCGCCTCCGGCGAGGTGGCGTGGCTCGACCAGGTAGTGCTGCTCGGCCTGCTCGCTCGCTCCCCAGCCGGGATGCTGCTTCTTGCTCATCGACGCCGCCGCACGACCAGAGCGGATGCCACCGGTGCCGGCGACGCCGACCGGGCGGACCCGGGGACTTCGGCGAGGGCGCGGAGGGTGCCGGCGTGCTCGTCCAGGTCACGGCCGACGGTGTCCAACTCGTTCGCGGCGCGGCCGACGGCGAGCCACACTTCGGGCGGCAGAATGCCCCGCTCGGAGTGCGTCTTGGCGAACTGCGACCCGGTGCTCATCAGACCGGTGATCCGTCCCAGGATCCCGTGGTCGAAGTCGAGGACCTGGCCGAGGATCTGGGCGGCGTGCTGGGGTGAGGCTTGTGCGAGGTGTTCGCTGAGCTGTCCGAGCTGGATGGCGATGCTGTCGGCCAAGCGGATCGGGTAGGGCGTCGGGTCGTGCATGGGTCTCCCGGGACGGGGCGGTGCGGAGTGGTCAGCCGGCCTGCGCGAGGCGGCGAGATTCGTCGAGGGCGGCCTCGGGACGCCCGCCAGCCAGCGGCGTGGGCCGCTCGGGGTCGCCGAGCACGCAGGCGTGCAGGTAGCGGCGGATCACAATGGCGGCGAGGCGGGGCCTGCGGGTCGCAGTGAGGGACGGAGAGGTACGTGCTGAGAGGCTGACGGGGACTCCAAGAAGAGGACGACGGGGTTTGGGTGAGCCGGGACGCGTCACCGGCTGCGCTGCGGGGCCGGCGTCTGTGGGGAGGCGGGCCGGGGGGCCGTAGTGCCCAGGGTGGGGCGCGTCGACTGCCGCAGGACGACACCGATGCCGAGCTCGGCCAGTCGGCTACCGGCGGCTCGTACGGACGCCGCCTGCCGGGACGAGTCATCGCCGGCGAGCACGAGCAGGCCCTTGTCCGCGTCGCGGATGAAGCCGTGGTCGGCAAGGACGCCGACGATGTCAGGCCGCTCGGGCGGGGTGACGACGAGGGCGTCGCCGGACCAGGTCATCAACACGTGCGGACCGTGGGACGGCGCGGAGGCGAGGCGGGAGGCGTTGTGCCGCACCTGGGCGAGGGCCTTTTCATAACGGGGCAGCAGGCTGAGGCTGACGTCCTCGGCTGCGCGGAAGGGATCCTCGGGCACGGCGATGCCGTCAGGTTCCCGGACACCTTGGAACGCGGCGACGGGGAGGTCGCCCGGGGCCATGGCGGCGATGAGGAAGCCTTCGTCGTGGCCCTTGCGGTCCATCACGAACAGCCGGGTGCCGTCGTTGCGGGTCACGACAGCACAGTGGTCGACGACGTACGTGGCCGTCGTCTCGGCGACCAGATCCATGTCCCACAGATCGACGGTGAGGTCGTCGTAGTCGGCGTCGCCTCCGTGGTCGGGGTGGTACTTGCTGGTCCACTTTCCGGGCAGTTCGCCGGCGAGAACGGAGGCGAACGAGGCGAGGGAGTCGTCGGGGTCGTGCATGGTCTCCTCAAGAGAGCGGTGGAAGTCACCGCCTGCGGCCGGCAAGGGCTGAGGGAGGAGCAGCGGTGACGGGACGGGGTGCGGCGGCGATCCGGGACGGTGGTGGGCGGGCGCAGACCGCGAAGGCTCCGGTTTCGTCCGAGGCCGATTCGGCGGCGCGCTTCTGCCGGGTGGGTTGGCGCTCGTGCCGGTCCGCCGGGTTGATGAGGGAGTGGGCGAGGTCGGACCGTGGCCAGCCGCTCGGCCTCCTCGTCGGCCAGCTCGCTCAGGAGCCCGGCGAGCTGTGGGGCCGTACCGCTCGCAGGTGCCAGGTCAGGGCTGGGCGGCAGTTACGGCGTGCTCGGTCAGATCCTCGCGGCTAGACGGTCGAGCGCTGCGGAGAGGGGCTGGGAGGCGTACAGAGCACGCTCGTTGGCGCGGGGGATCACCGACCGTCCCGGGCGTCGTTGACGTGGACGAGCTGGTTCAGCTCGGTGGTCTTGTACCAGTCGCAGTCGATCAGGGCGGGGGAGGGATGCCTCGGCAGGAGGTGGTCCTCCAGAGCACGCAGGTAGACCAGGCAGTCCGGGCACCGGCGTGAGAGGTGGACCATGTACCGGGGGTGGGCGGTGATGTACGACTGCCGGCCGCCGGTCGCATCGCGCAGCCGCCACCCGTCCTCGTCGGTCGGAGTGTGCCAGGACGGCGCGACGATACGCATCGCGTCACCCCAGAGATCCCCGTCAGCCACGCCTTTGAGGACGACGACCTGCTCACCGGCCTGGAAGTGCCGGTGTGTCACGTCCCGTTCCGGGGTGATTGGGTCGGGAGTCGGCGCGAGTACCGGGGTGCGTGGGGGCGGGCTGGGATCGGTCACGCGGGGTCCTTCGCAACGGTGCGGGCGGCGGTGTGAGGAACAAGGGTCCGGAGGATCGCCGGTTTGGCCAACCGGCGATCGGCTCCTATATTTCGCCGCTGTCATCGGAACGGGTTCTCCGTTCCTCGGTCGTCGTCGGCTGCGGCCTCGAGGAGTTCGAGCAGGTCAGCGCCCTCCGCGTCGCGCTGGTCTATCCACCATCCCGCCCGGGTGATCGTGCGCGCCTTCTCCTCCAGCTCCGTCCAGTCGGCCTCGTCCCACGTGCCCTCGACGACGAGTGCGGTGTGCGCGGCAGTCATCAGCTGGTGGCGGGAGCGCTCTCCCCAGGCCAGGGCTCGCTGGGCCCCTTCCAGAGGCGGCATGTCGAACCTTCGACTCCATTCAGTGGCGGCCTGCTGCTCTTCGGCGCGCTTGGTGGCCAGCCACTGCTCCTTGGACGTGGCGTTGGCGTCACGGGCCTCCTTCCAGCAGTCCGTGCAGTCAGTGCCGGCAAGCCATCGAGCGAAGCCCGCTCGCCGGTCGGCCGGACGGTCCGACAGATCGTGTATGACCTGGTGACCGCAATGGTGATCGACGTTCCACTTCGTGCGAACAGCCATAGGTTCTCTCCTCAAGTCTGTTTTGCAAGACGTCAGTTGTGCAGATAGGTGGGGCGAAGCGCGTGCGACGCCCTGCGCCGCGTGCGGGCGCTGTCGGCCACGCGGGGTGCGGTGTTCGGCATGGGCGAGGACCGGTGGGAATCAGGGGCACTCGTCAGCGGCGGCGGACCACACCGCTCGCGGCTGCGGGTGGCGGAGGAACGACGGGAGTCATGACGTCCCCTTGCGTACCGGCGGCCGGCCGGGCGGCGGCGATGCGGGCCAGTTCGATAAGGTCCGGGCCGTCTTCGAGCCAGACGGCCATGGCGTCAACACCCTCGCCCGCAGTGGCCGCGCCGAGGCTGGCTTCGACGCGGTCCACGAGGGCAGCGCGGTCGGCGGAAAAGGACGGGCCTTTCGTACGGCGCAGAAGGTCGATGACGGACGGCGCGTGCATCAGGAATCTGTCGAGTGCGGCGCCGAGGTCGCTGTCGGCGCCGGTACCGGGTTCGAGGTTCCCCACCCAGCGCAGGTCCTCCTCGGCTTCTGCCAGCCGCGAGCGGAGCACGGCATTCTCGTACTCGGGCAGAAGAGAAGCATCGATCTTGGCCGCGAGGTCGGCGACGGTCCGCGCGGCGACACAGCGGGGAGCCGGAGCGGTGACGTTGAGGTGGTCGGGGCTCGGGAGGAGCGCCCCGGCCAGGTACTGGCCGTCCCATGGACGCTGGGCCAGCAGCAGCTCGGTGCCGGCGCCGTCACGGAGTATCGCGGCACAGGGCACGCGGTAGTCCGTCATCGTGGCTAGCAGAGGTCCCGTGTTCCAGAGCCAGGAGGCGAGGCCGTCCTGATTCGATTTCTGCGGGAACTGCTCGATGGTGGTCTCCCAGGCGCCGGGCAGGTGGGCGGCCACCCCGAAGGCGATGTCACCGAGGAACTGGTGCGGGCTGGTGACGACCTTTACGTGGAGGTTCGACGCGGCCTGATGGAGGCTGCTCAGGCAGGCGCGCGCCTTGTCGGGGGCGCCCAGTGGAAGGCGGTGCAGACCGTCGGCATCCTTGGGGAAGCCCGCGACGGTGAGGGCGGCTTCGGCCCACCCGTGGCCGTCTCCGTCGGCCAGGCCGACGATGGTGTCTTGCCCGCTGAGATGAAGCGTGACGGTGGCGACGGAAGTCAGGGTCGCGGTCTCCTTGGGCGGGCGGTCAACGGCGGGGGCGGTGGGCTGCGATGAGGGGCGACGGCCGGTGGGTCTTCGTCATCGCGGTACGGCGACCTGTTGGTGTGGCGCCAGGGAGCGACACGTGCAGCGCCGGGTCGAGTTCCACGTGATACCTGGCGGTGCTCAGCATGGCGGCGGCCCAGGTCGCGTGCTCGTTCTCCCATTCCTCGCCCATGTCGAACGGCAGTCGGACCCAGGGCCCGCGAAGGGACGGTTCGAAGAGGAATCCGGCCCTTCGCAGGACTGCCGCGGCGAAGGAGTCGACGGGCCCGCCGTCCACCTCGACCTGACCGCCTGGTCCGCGGGTAATACAGATCGGTTCGCTGCTGGGCGTCATCCGCTCAGCCCTGCCCCAGACGGCGCCGTCCGGTGGACGGTCGGCGCGTAATCGGGCTTCTGAGGGATCAGCCGCGCGCCGGGCCGGGCCGTGGCTGGCGACGGAGAGCGCTGCGGTGAGCGGGCCGCGGCGGCTTGTGCGACTCTGCTACGGCGCTCCATCAGCCCGCGAGGAAGGGCCAGGTGTGGCGGGTCGGCGGAGGCTGCCGGGTCGAGGAGGTAGTCGGCGTGCACGGCGTAGCCCATGCGACGCAGGTCGTGTACGGCCTGGCGAGTGCGGCGCGAGCCGTCGTGCTCGGGATCCGTGAGCCGGAAGAGCCTGGGCTCACCGGGGACGGGCTCGAATTGCTCGCGGACGAGGAACCAGTGAGCCAGATGCGAGGGCACGGACGAGGTGAACGAGGCGACGAAGCCGTGGTCGTCGTGGGTACCGAAGATGAAGTGGGTGCCAGGTTCCAAAGGCGCGGGCCTTTCGCGACTGTGATGTAGCTCAACGGCGGGGCGAACGGGCCGGGGTATGGCCGGTGGCATTGGGGGAGCCGGGCCGGAGCCAGGACGCCGCGTGGGGTTTAGCGCGCACGGCCGGTAACGGAAACCGAAGGCGAAGGCGTGGGCGGTAGCCCATTGGCCTGTACGGGCGGGGCGGCCGGCTGGGCCGGGACGAGGACGCGCATCACGTCAGTCGCGACGTGCAGGTCTTCGCCGATGCGGCGCAGCTGGCGGGCGGCGTGCGCGAGTTCGTCGTGCAGGTCCAGCCCATCCTCGGTCCCGGCTTCCTTGGCCTTGTTGCCAGCTGCGTCGAAGAACTCCTGCAGTCGTTCGAGGAGCCCCTCGATGGGATCGAGGATCTCGTCGGTGAGCGCGGCGGCTTCTTCGTACGAGGCACAGGACCTGAGCTGGTCGGTCAGGGCGAGGATGGCGCGACCGGAGACATAGCGGCCATCCGGTTCGGTTGGGGGGATGTCGGCTGGGAAAGCCGACTTGGGTCCGTGGGTGATCGGAATTCCTCGGAGCTTCGTGGTCGCGGGTGTTGCTCGGGCGGTTCTCAGTGCATGCGGGCGTCGGTGTCGAACAAGGCCCGTTCATGGGGGTGTAGGAGGTGCTGCACGATGAAGCTCCTGCCGGCGACCTTCCACAGGCCGCGCCCGCGGTTGAGGTGGGCGATGGCTTCGGTCTCGACACTGGTCAGGCCCAGCAGGGAAGCGGCTGCGTGGAGTTGGTCGGCTTCCTGGCGGTAGATGATGCGGGTGGAGCAGTCGGCCAGGAGCCCCTCCGCGAGTGCGCGGCCCTGGGATCCGGCGTCGCCTGCGGCCAGCAGGTCGGAAAGCCGGTGGATCACCATCAGGTTGGCGATGCCGAGGCCGCGGCTCAGCTTCCACTGGGACTGCATGCGCTGGAGCAGCCCGGGGTGACGCATGAGACGCCACGCCTCGTCGTAGATGATCCACCGCCTGCCGCCGTGCGGGTCGGTGAGGGCGGATTCCATCCAGGCGGAGGCGCAGGTCATGGCCAGGACGAGTGCGGTGTCGTCGCCGGATCCGCCGAGCTGGGACAGGTCGATGGTGAGCATCGGACTGTTCGGGTCGAAGACCACGGTGGACGGGGCGTCGAACATGCCGGCCAGATCGCCGTGGACGAGGCGGCGCATGGCGTGAGCGAGGTCGCGCGCTGCTTCCCCAAGACGCCCGGACATCGTTCCCGCCACGTGGTCGAGTTGGTCGGGATTGTTGAGGGAGGCGGCGACGTCGCCGAGTAGCGGGGATCGTCCGATGGCGGCGGCTCGCGCTACGACGGCGTCGAGGGCGACATCCAGCGCGGTGTGCTCCATCGGCAGCAGGTCCCGCCCCAGGACTGTGCGTGCCAGCGAGCCGAGCAGGAGCAGGCGGCGCTTGCGGATCTCGCCTGCCCAGTCCGCTTCCGGGACGGAGACCGGTCTGGGAGCGGGATCGAGGGGATTGAGCCTGCCCGGCAGACCCGGGCCGAGGGCGACGGACGTGCCGCCGAGCGCGTTGGCGACAGCCGTCCACTCCCCCTTGGGATCACACGGGACGTAGACCCCATAGCCGAAAGCGACCGACCGGAGCGCGAAGCTCTTCGCCAGGGCGCTTTTGCCCTGGCCGATCACGCCGGCGAGAAGAACATTCGGGTTGGTGAAGCCTTCGACGCGGCCGTAAAGGGCGAACGGGTCGAATACGAAGGAGGCTTCGGCGTGGACGTCACGGCCGATGTAGATGCCCTCGGCGCCGAGACCGCCCTCGGCAAGGAACGGATACGCCCCGGACGCGGTGGCAGTGGTCATGCGGTGCGCCGGCAGCTTCAGCTTCCCGCCACGGGCGGAAGCTAGGCCCGGACGCCCGCTCGGCGAATAGAGCGGAGACGGCATCGTCTGCTCGGCGGGCTCGGTGCCAGCAGGGTGTGAGTTCGCTTCGGCGCGGGCCTTGGCGGTGGCCTCGGCGAGCAGCCGACGTGCCGCCCTTCGGCTGGCGCGGTCGGTGGTGTGGGGCGTGAACAGTGGGGAAGCTGAGGCGCGGCGGGCTCGGCGTGCGGGCCGGTGGTTCATCGGGGGCCCTCTCTCCGGCGTGCTCCGCTCACCAGACGCACGCGGTGGTGTGCGCGGGGAGCGGACTGCTGAGGTCGGTGGGGGTGGTCTTGCGGCGCACGCTGTGCCCGGCGGCGAGGTGGCGCTGGCAGACGGTCGGGGTGACACTCCGACGCGTTGGTGCGGTCGCGGGAGGTCGTGGGCAGGAGGTGGAAGGCGGAGTGGACTTCGGCGATGGCCTGCCACAGCCGGGTACGCGCGGAGGCGAGATGACGGCCGGCTGCCGGGTGCGGGGGACGGACAGCATCGGACAGCTGGTCGAGCAGCTGGTGCACCTGCGTGAGGTGGGCGTGCAGCACGTCGAGGTGCGCGCGGTCCACCGCCGTCCTGGACTCGGCCGGCTGCACAGTCCGAGCAAGAACACGGGCGTGATGGCGGACGCCCGCACTGGCGGCCCGGAGGTAGGGGTGCGCGTCGTCGGGACGCGAGCTTGTGCGCAAAGAAGGATTCCTTCCTGTCACCGGGCGGGGACAGGGCGAGGGAACGGCGACGGTTCGAAGCCGTCGCTGTCAGAGGGCGGTGCGGGCGAGGGGCAGGGCACCGAGGGCGAAGGCGTCAGGCTGTTGGTAGAGGAGCCGGCGCAGGTCGACTCCGGCGGTGACGGCGGCGGTCTCGATCTGGGCGCAGGCCGCGTCGAGGAGGGCGTCTGTCTCGGCGGTGACGGTGAGCAGTCCGGTCAGAGCGACATCGGCGTGTCCGGCGATCAGTTGCCGCTCGCGCTGCTTGACGTCGGCGTACTCGACGGAGTCGGCCTCGGAGTCGACCTGCCCGCGCCGTGAACGCTCGCTGGCATCAGCAATGATCGCGGCCTTCTTCCGCTGGACGTCGCGCAGTGCGGACTCGAGCCCCTGCGGCACGTATATGAGGGACAGCGTCCGCCGTACTCCGGCAGTGAACATCAGCCCGTGCAGGAACCCGGCGCCGGTTTCGGTCCTCGGCCAGTCCTCGACCCAGTAGGTGGCATGACGGGCCGAGTCGGTGGCGAGCCGGTCGTACTCCTCGACCTGCACGACGGGGCCGGCGGCTGCGGCGTCCGCCTCGGCGCGCCCTGTCTCGGACCACTGCTGGAGCGCGCCGAGGGCCTTGGGGTCGTATGCGGTGCGGATGACGCCGGCGATCTCCCGGGCGCTGAGCCAGCCGGTCACTGTCAGGCCCGCGCTGCGGGCCGCCTGGGCGATCGAGGAGGTGGTCTGCTCCAGGACGGTGAAAGCGCCGTTCAGACCGCCTCCGGCCTGAGAGACGAGGCGCTTGGCGGCCTTGAGGTCCAAGGAGATGGCGAGGTACGCCTCGTGCGGGGCGGCGGCCGGGCCTGCGGAAGCGACGAGCTCGGCGTACACCTGCCCGGCGACCGGGGTGTCGGCCCGCCCGTACTGCGCCCAGTGACGGGCGAGGGTGTCGCCCGAGTCCGGCACGGTGCGCTCCAGGACCTGCACGGTGGCGATATGCCCCGTGCGGGCGACGCCGGCGAGCGCGCGACCCCATGCGGAGACGTTGTGGTTCTGCGTGGCGGGGTCGAGTAGGGCGAAGGCACGGCTGGAGACCCGCGCGATGGCTGTGACGGTCTGGCCGTGGGGGTCGTGGATGGCGGCGGCGCCGTTGGCGGAGTCACCGGGAGTCACGACCTTGAGGGAAGCGGCGGTGCCCGGCAGGTGTAGGACGCCGTCCTGCCGAGGGCGGGAGGCCGGCCGGGCGAGCCAGCGCGTCTCTCCCGTACGCCGGCGGTGGGAGTAGCGGGCGACGACCGGGGCCCAGTCGATGAGCGACCGGCCATCGCGGCGGACCGCTACCAGGGCGGCGACCGCGGCCCACAGCGGAGCCAGAGCGATGGTGCCGACCAGCCCGGCGGAGAGCACGGTCGCTAGGAGGAGCGCCAGCGCCCCCGAGACGAGGACGAGTTGGGGAAGGGACAGGCCGAGCAGAATGCCTCGGCGGGACCGGTGAGGGAATTTGACCGTGACCGGGGCGACGGAGAGATCAGACAAGTGGGCGGTCCAGACGTGCGCGGGGTGGTCTCCCCGGGGCGGGAGGCGTGGGTTGCCTCCCGCCCCGGAGCAAGCGGATCAGAGGCTCAGAAGCCGGCTGATGGAGGTGGGGAGGCCGACCATCCAGCCCCGGCCGCCGAGCCAGACGCGGACGGGGCGCCCTGTGGCGGCGGGCTGGTCGACGGCGGCGTGGACTGCCATCCGCCGCCCTGGCCCGTTGCGGCGCCGGGCGCGGAGCCATTCGGTCCCACACTGCCGCCGAACTGGCCGCCGGTGTCGTCGGAGACGCTGGTCGGCGGGGGCTGTACCGCCTTCTCCAGGCTGGACAGCGCTGCATCTCCACCGGGCGAGACGCCCGATCCGCCGCTCTGCGAACCCTCCTGACCGCCGGTCGGGTTGGAGGCGATGTCGCCAGGGAATCCGCCCCCACCGGGGACTGAATCGGGGCCCTGCGGCGCAGCGCCTGCCCCGGCCGCAGCACCACCGGTTCCGGCGGTGGCAGCCACCTGGGCAGCCTTGCGCGTGGCCTTCTCCGCGTGCTGCTTTGCGAGCTGGGCGCCGGCACCACCGGCGCGGTGGAGCGATTCTCCGTCCGATCCCTCTGCTGCCCAGTGGACGAACTTGAAGGTCGCGTAGGGGCACAGCAGGATCAAGACCATGATGACGATGCCGGCCATGACGTCGGCGAGCGCGGCCAGGCCGTCGTCCGCTTCGGTCTTGCCCATCGCTGCGATGCCGAGGACGAACACGATCGTCATCAAGAGCTTGGAGACCACGAGGGTTGCGGTTGCTTCGATCCACCCGCG
Source organism: Streptomyces tanashiensis (assembly GCF_014648895.1). Lineage (GTDB taxonomy): Bacteria > Actinomycetota > Actinomycetes > Streptomycetales > Streptomycetaceae > Streptomyces > Streptomyces tanashiensis. The sequence continues at coordinate 66,860 of NZ_BMRZ01000022.1, read as the reverse complement.
CCGCCAGCGACGGGCAACCTCCCAGCCGCCTCCGGCGCCCGCGAAGACAGCCAGCGTGACCATGAGCAGAATGCCCACCTTGCGGGTCATCATCATGCACCAGTAGAGGAGCGCACCGATCGCGGCGCCGAGGCCGACGAGAGCGGTGACGAGCCAGCCGAGCCCGGAAAGGGCAGCGATCTGCCCCACCTTGACGATCCTCCGGACCGCGGACTCGATGTCCAGATGGGCGGCCTTGAACAAGCCGTCGGAGAGGGCGTCGACAACCTCGATGGCCACGGTGGTGAACGCGATGGCGCAGAACGAGAACAACACGCCGCTCGCGGTTCCGGTGAACGCTTGGGTGAGGGCCTGGCCGTCGCGGCGGATCGCGGCCCGGATGAGCTGGGCGCAGAACGTCGCGACCAGCAGGACGAGGCCGATGGGGAGCAGCAGCTCGTAGTTGTCGACGAACCACCCGGCACGAAGGTCCACGCTTGTCGTGGCGTTGACGGCCTTGGCGGCCAGGTCGGCTGCGGTGGCGGCGAGTTCGCCGGCGGACTTCGCCATCCAGTCGCCGATCGCCTTGCCCGGGTCGGAAGCGAAGTCGACCGCATCGCCGACTGCGCAGACGGTGCCTGCGAGGGGAAGATCGCAAAAGCCCATGGAAGTAGTCCCTCCTTTCTGTCAGGGCGGGTCAGGGCGCGATGCGCGGGGCGATGGCGACCAGGGAGCAGTCGTGGGACGGCCGACACTGCACGGCGAGAGTTACGGAGCGGTCCTCGGCCCCACCGCCGCCCTTGGCCCATGTGATCCGCTGCTTGCCGGTGACGGTCACGGCGTAGATGTACGCCTTGGTGATCGCGGACGGATCCTCCGCGAGGGCCTGCTTGAACGCCGCCGGATAGTGGCCCTCGGCCATGGCCGCGCTGGCGCGCTGCTGCTGGTCGGCCATACGGGACCACAGGGTCGGGTCCGGCACCTGCGCGGAGACTGAGAGCCAGTCGCTGTACTGCGACTCCTTCGTCATCCAGCGCTCCATGCCGACGATCTGCTCATCGCGGCTGGTGTCGCGGGTGTCGTAGGACCAGAGCATGGCCGCGGCCCGCTTGGCGAAGGCGACGGGATCGGCGATCCGTGGTGGTGCAGGGACCGGACCCGTACCGGCTGCCGGTCTCCCGCTGCTGGCCGGTGCTGGCGTGCTGCTCGGTGATGACGGGGCGGGGCTGCCAGGGGACTCGGACGGACGGTCGCCATGACCAGCCAGCGAGGCGGCCAGGCCGGAGACGGCGATCAAGGTGAGGAGTACGGCGGCGATCAGCAGGGCCCTGCGGGTGGACGACCAGCCCGTGCCGTAGGCCGACCGGGAGAGGGAGCGGTTCAGCATCAGTGGACCTGCGACCCCAGGGCGCTGAAGAAGGTGACGATGCCGTTGGCAGCACCCAGGCCGAGGGCGGCGCCCGCCGCCACGAGCGCGCCCTTCTTGCCGTTGGCCTCGGCCTGGTGACCGCCGGTGTGGTGGCCCCAGGCCCACACGCCGAGCGAGACGGCGAGCGCACCGACCACGGCGACGAGGCCGAACATGTTGATGCTGGAGACGACGTTCTTCAGGACGGACAGGCCGGGCAGTCCGCCGCCCTTGGGGGTGATGCCGGGGTCGTAAGCGAGGTGGAGGAAGCGGTCAGCGAACGGCATGGGCATGGGGAAGCTCCTTGAGGGCGCAGGCCGAGGGCCCGGAGGGGCGGAAGGAGAAGGGGAGAGGCGCGACGCGCGCGGAGGACAGGCCGCCCGTGGAGCGGAAGGGCAGCCGAGGGTGCGACGTCAGAGGACGCGACGCACGGCGAGGACGTCCCAGTCGGCGAGGGGTGTGATCCGCACCGGCTTGCCGGTCTTCGGCGCTTCGATCACGAGGCCCTGGCCGATCGCCATGCCGACGTGCTCGGGCCGGGCGGCGGGGCCCCGGGAGAAAATCAGGTCACCGGGCTTCAGGCTCTTCGCCGAGACGGGCTTGCCCTCGTTGACCTGTGTGTACGTGGTGCGGGTGAGCTTGAGGCCGGCCTTGGCGTACGCCTGCTGCATCAGTGAGCTGCAGTCGCATCGGCCCATCGGGTCGGGGCCGTGCGGGGCCGTGCACGAGCCGCCCCACTGGTACATCGTGCCGAGCTGGTGCATCGCCCAGACGATCGCCGTGCGGGCCCGCGGGTCGGCGCCATTCGGGATCGTGTAGCCCTTCGGGACGGCACCTTCGGGGATCGGCCCGAACGACGAACCGTCCGCCGTAGCGCAGCCCGAGAGGGTGCCCATGTCGTCCGTGTCCTTGCCGGGGCGGTCGCGGTCGGCGCCGGGGAAGGTGGCGGCGACGGCCTTCTGCAGCGCGGTCGCAAGCGGCTCCCACTGGGCGTACGCGTCCGGGTAGCCAGAGCGCTGTACTGCCTGCGCGGCCTGCGTCACCGTCATCTGCTGCCAGCCGTTCACCTTCAGCAATGCCTTGTAGAACCGCTCCGAGGCGTAGACCGGGTCGCGGATCTGCTCGGCGGTGCCCCAGCCCTGACTGGGCCGCTGCTGGAACAGCCCCAGCGAGTCGCGGTCGCCGTAGGCGAGATTCCGCAGCCGGGACTCCTGCATGGCGGTGGCGAGGGCGATGATCCGCCCGCGTTTGGGCACGTCGTGGCTGACGCCGGTGGCGACGATGGTCTGTGCGTGGGGGATCTGCTCGCCAGGTAGGTCGAGGCCCTCGATGCGGACGTCGGAGGCGTCCGCGCCGTCGAGGATGCGGGTGACCTGATCGGTGATCTTGTCTGTATCGAGGTCGGGAAGGCACTGGCCGATCGAGCCGGTGCTCTGGATGGCATCGCTGGAGGCGGCCATCGCCATGGCCGTGCCCCCGAGAAGGAGAGGGGAGAGAAAGACGACGCCGATGCCGGCGGCGAGGACCTTCACCCGGAGCGGTTCACTCGTCCGAGTCGGGTTGCGGGCGTGGGCGGGTAACGAGGTGTCACAGAGCGGTCCTTGAGGGCGCAGGGTGCAGCCTGCCGCGCACACGTGACGACGGTCGGAAGGGGCGCGGCGGCCGGAGGCGGATGATCAGGAGAGGTCGGGCGTGGGGGCGAGTCGTTGCTCAAACCGCGCACCGGAATCGGATCAGGCATGCCGGAGCAGGGGGAACTCCACGAGGCATGAGGGGTGGGGCGAGCCATCGGCGGTGTGCGCCGGGCGGTTCCAAAACAGTAGGGCCGAAATCCCGGTCGACCAAAAAGTCGGCAACAAGGGGTCGGAAGGCGACCCCTCTTCGATCCGCTTCTTGGTTGACCGGCGTTCCGCACCTACAGTTTTGGAACTCTCCTCGCTCCCCCCTGCTTCCGTGGCCCTGGGCTTCTGCATGCCCAACTCCGGCCCCGGCAGGACTTCATGAGCGAGTTGTCCCCACCCATTCATCGCGTCCGAATCGGGGCACCTCTTTGTCTTTTTCTCTCCACCAGGGCGACGCTCTCAGCGTCCTCGCCGGCCTGCCGGACGGCTGCGTCGACTCCGTCATCACCGACCCGCCGTACAACAGCGGAGGCCGGACCGCGAAGGAACGCACCAGCCGCAGTGCGAAGCAGAAGTACACCTCCGCCGACGCCACGCACGCCCTCGCCGACTTCACCGGCGAGAACATGGACCAGCGCAGCTACGGCTTCTGGCTCACGCAGATCATGACCGAGTCCCACCGGCTGACGAAGGATGGCGGGACCGCACTGCTGTTCACCGACTGGCGTCAGCTTCCTGTCACAACGGATGCGATCCAGGCGGCCGGCTGGCTGTGGCGAGGCGTGCTGGCCTGGCACAAGCCGCAGGCCAGGCCGCAGAAGGGCCGTTTCACGCAGAACTGCGAGTTCATCGTGTGGGCCTCGAAGGGGTCGATCGACGGCTCTCGTAACCCCGTCTACCTGCCGGGTCTGTACAGCGCGTCTCAGCCGTCCGGGAAGGCTCGGCAGCACATCACACAGAAGCCCGTCGAGGTCATGCGGGAGCTGGTCAAGATCGCCCCGCCGGGTGGCACGGTCCTCGATTTCTGCGCCGGATCCGGTTCCACGGGCGTGGCCGCTCTGCTGGAGGACCGCGCCTTCATCGGCGTTGAGAAGACCCCGCACTACGCCGGGATCGCCGCCGACCGCCTGACCGAGACCGTCCGCCAGACCCTCACCAAGGACGACGTCGGCCTCACCGCCTGACGCCCAACTCCACCTATCCGTCGAGGTCTTCAAGGAGCCGCCCGTCCATGCCCGAAACCGCGTACCCCGAAGAGGCCGGGGAAAGGGAACCGATACGCGTTCCGGATTCCCATCTCGAAGGGATCGAGGCCAGCGTCCGGAAGCTGATGGAGCAGTCGGCGCAGCAGGCCCGGCAACTCGACGACCTCGCCTCCGAGCCCATGCCATCGCCGTTCGCTGCCTTCGGGATGCCCGGACCAAGCGGGTCGGCGCCGGCTCTCCTGCCGCAGCCTCGGCCGATCCTGGAGCTGGAGGGCGAGTCGTACGAGGATGAGCTCGATGCGCTCTCGGACTGGGTCGACGACTTCTTCCTTCCCGTCTACGGAGCCGAGGTCACCACGTCGGCGCCGTGGTGCCTCCAGTGGCAGGAGCACCACGACGTCGTCGCCTGGCTCCATGCGCTCTGGCTCGCCTACCAGCAGCACAAGGACCCGGAGACCGGGCTGTCCGGCATGCTCGTGTGGCACCGGGACTGCCTCACTCACGCCGTCGCCGCGATCAGAGGCCCCGGCGGTCCGCTGTCGGCCTGCATGACCTCCCCGGACCGACCCTCACACCGCCTCCTGCCCGGTCCGAAGCCCTCGGCCCGTACCGCGGACAAGTCGGACGAGCCAGGCGGTGACCTGGACGTGGCGGCGTGATGGCCGGGACCGAGTACCATCCAGCCTTCGGCCTGTCCTTCGATCCGCGCGCCCTGACCGACCTTCTCCAAGCTCCCGGCGATATCCGCGACCTGGCCTTGGCGCAGCTGCAAGACGTGGTCAACGCCCAGCTGTTCGGTACGAAGCTGACTGGCGACCTGTCGGGCTACCGCAAGCTCCTCGTCGACTCCCGCAAGGAGTGGAGGGTTGTCTACGCCGTGCGGCCGGCCCCGTCGACCGCCCAGCATTCCAGCGAGGTCCATGTCGTCGCCGTACGACCACGCGCGCGCAACGACATCTACGACACCGTCGGGCACCGCCTCGGGATGGTTCGCCGGCCGCTGAGTGCCCGGACCCATGCCTCCCGCTCGCGTTCGCCCCAGCTCGCGACCCGCGGTCCAGTGCCAGTGCCGGCGCCGCTGCCCTCCGCGATGCCGGGCCTGCCCCGCCCCGCCCTCGGTGTCACGCAGCACCACGTCCGATGACGACAGGAGTGGTTACCCCATGCCCCCTGACCTTCCACCGGGAGCGGCGCGGCGCGTGGTCTCGTCGCTCGACCTGCGCATCGAAGCGGCCACCGGCCATGACGTCGACACGCTCTGGGCCCACCGCGACCGAGGCATCCTCGACGAGCGGCACACCGCCCTCGTCGACCGGCATCGCGCGCTGGTCAAGGCCGAGACCGCTGTGAGCTTCCACCGCACGCTGCTGCACCGGCTCTCCAGCGGCGAATATCCCGTCGACGCCGCTCTCCTGCGGCGCATCGACCGTACGGTCGGCCAGCTGGGCGAGGCGGCCGACGAACGCGCCGTCGCCGAGCGGCTCGTACTCGCCGACCTGGAGCCCATCGAGAGTTCCGCCCGCACTGCACCGCAGGTCGCTGGTGAACCGATGCCGGCCGCCGAGCACGCCGCGCTGCTGGCCATCGCCGGTGGCGCCAAGCTGCACGAGCACCTCCTTACGGGCCGGATGTCGGTGGCCACAGCCTCAGGTACCCGGATCCCGTACGCGCAGCTCCAGCAGCTCGAAGCCCTGGGCCTCGTCTCCCGAGACACGCGCCACCCGGTGCACACCGGACAGCCGGTCGCGCTCACCGCACCAGGCCGCGCGGCGCTGGCGAGCAGGCACCGCAGCAGCGCGGCGGCGGTGCCGACCGCACCTCGCCCCGGGACGTGGCCGAGCGCGGCGCACAGCCGTCGATGACGCTCACCCCGACTCACCGAGAGGCCCGATGCCCCCACCCGAACTGGATCTCCGCCTCGACGGATTCGAGGCCGCTGACGAACAGACCGACGAGGTGTTCTGGCACGCGATCGAGATCGAGCAGGACATGCTCACCGTGCTCGCCGAGCACCACACGGATGAGGACGCAGCCAGCTACTACGTCCTGCACAACGGGGCCGCCACCTACGGAATCCCCGGCGAGCCGCAGGTAGTCGCCCTCCACCTCCAGCGCGATCTCGCGGCGAGGACGTTCCGCTTCGAGCACACCCAGGTTCCTCTGCCGGTCATGGCCCAGTCCTGGCTGATCTCCCGCGGCTGCCCGCCGGACGTCATCCGTCTGCCCCCCGGCACAGGTACGGCACCGGCAGACGAGACGACACGCGTGCTGGAAGAGCGGCTCATGGGCGACGGCGACCGCTTCGCCCTCCTGACCAGCTACACAAACGACGACCCCGATTCTGTGCTCACCCTCGTCGTCCTGCGCGCGCTCGACGAACGAGCCCCGTCCCCCTTCCGAGTGCTGCACGAGGACGTGAGCACCGACACCTGGACACACACCCTGCGCGAAGGGGGCTTCGCCACCTTCGAGGGCGCGCTGCAGTGGTACGAGGAATGCCTCGCCGGTAACGCCGGCCCACTGCCGTCAGTGACACCAAAGGCCCGCTCGCTCCAGACGCGGGGAGCCGCACCGACGGCCCCCGTCGGACGCCCGTCGGGCCGCCGCCGTTGACCCTTCCACGGGCCGGGGCGGGCGAAAGATAGCCGACCGTCGCCGGTTAGCCAAACCGGCGATTCTTCGGACTCTTGTACCGGCGCTGAGGGAGGAATCCCCGGGCCGCCCCTCTCATTTCCCAGTCCTCCCTGGAGGTTCATTCCGCATGCGCTCCACCCGAATTGCGATAACCACCGTGATGCTCGGAGCACTCGCTCTGCCGCTGGCGACCGCGGCCTCGGCCACCGCCGCACCGGGGGCACTCGGCAGCAACGCGCACGCCGCTCTGCCGTCGATCCGTGACTGCGACCGGCCCGGACCGTGGGTCATCGGGGCCCGCGCCGTCACCATCCGCTCCAAGGCCACCACCAAGTCCACCGCCGTCGGAATCCTCTACCGGGGCCACTCCTTCACCGTCCACAAGAGCAGCGGCGGCTGGCACTACATCACCGACCGGACCACGGGCGTGAAGGGATGGGTGTCGGGCACCTACGTCTACCGCGACGTCTACATGTGCCTCGACTGACCTTCTCTGCTGAATTTCGCTCACTTCAGAAGGGATTGCCCGTGTCCGACGGTATGGAAGATGTCGTGGGCCCGATCACCGAGCAGATCGTGCAGCGATTCGGCCTGAGCATCGACGCGCTCAAGGCCGCGGTCGAAGCGGCGCCGAACGCCCATCGGGAGGCGACCGTTGTCGTGCGCTGGCATGGGTTGCTCACCGAGTCGCAGACCGCCTTGGAACGGGCGGAGGACAAACTCCTCGCCGCCCTGGATACGCAGCCCAGCGAGGTCGACGACCCGACGCTGGATCTCGCTCACCGCGTCGACGCCGCTGTCACGATCCGCGACGGCCGGGCCGTGGCCCTCCGGCTCCTTCTGGAACCGAACACCGGCGGCAAGCAGGACGTGGAGGCGGTACGCCCGACGCGGCGTGGACCGGCCGTACCGACCAACCCGCCGACGCGTTCCGCACGTGCGTCTGTGCCGTCTCGGATGGCGGTCCGCTGAGCGTGCGGACCAAGCTCACGTCCGCCGAGCTCACCGTACGGATCGAGGACTTGTACGGCGCCCCGCTCACCACACTCGAAGCCCACGCTCAGACCCAGCCCCCGGGCATGCTCGCCGCCCTCCTTGGCAGCCGTCACGACCTGGCCTTCGCCGAGCGGACCATCGCCTTCCACCGGGACCGGCTCCTGCAGCTGATCCAACCCGAGCGCGGCATCGGCGCCCACGAGGCGTCCCACCTTCTCGACTGTGCTCGCCGCATCGCTGAAGCCGTTGCCGCACGGGAGGCCCAGGCCAAGACCGCCGCAGCGGTCCTGAACAGCCTGGGACGAGTTCGCGCCTGTGAGGCCCCGGCCGTCGCCGTGGCTCTGGCACCGCCGAAGGCGAGCGCGACCACAGCCCCGAGCCGCTGAGCCGAACGGGCACGTCCCCTTCACCCCTGGAGTACTCCCTTGGCCACCATCGGTCTGCCCACAGGCAGCGACACCGACATCGCCCGCGTCACCGAAACCCTCGGCATGATCACCCCGCGTTGGAACGTCCGGATCCTGCTGACGCTGGCCTCCGGTCCTCTCCGCTACACCGAGATCTCGGACAAGATGCCCTGGCTGCTGAGCGGCCAGCTCCACCCCAAGCTCCGGGCGCTCAGCGATGCAGGGCTCGCCGAACGCACGGAGCATACGTCGCGGCATGTCACGTACGGTCTCACCGATCGGGGTACGGCGTTGTTGCCGGTGCTGCCCGTAATCGCCGCCTGGGCCGATGAGTTCCTGGAGAAGCCGGATGAGCCCCTGTCCGCGATCGAGCACGTCGAGGACAGCCTCACCCTGCTCACCCGTCGGCATACCGCCGCGATCCTGTGGGTCTTGAAGTCCCGCGGGGAGAGCAGCGCGCGGGCCATCGCCAGGATCGTGATGCCCGACGGGTACTGGACGAACATCTACCCGCCCCTGCGGCAACTCGCTGACGATGGGCTCGTGGCGAGCGCCGGTCCTGGTCAGCCCTATCGGCTGTCGTCATCCGGCGAGGGCCTGGGCCGCGTCTTCGGGGCGCTGTCGGCCTGGTCCGCCGGCCGAAGCCTCGACTCCGGCGCCCAGCACCCGGTCTGGGGGAACGCGGAGCCTGCTGTGCGTACAGCTCCGAAGCACTGGACGAGCCACCGGCCCCGCATCCCCCAGCCAGCCGTACCGACCCGACCGGCGCGCCCTGCCTACGGCGACCTGTTCTCCCACGCCAACCCGGCTCGCATGCAGATGGCACTCCGGGCAGGAGGTGCCCGCCGATGACCTCCGCTCCCCGTCCGTGCGAGTTCGAGCGGACCTGCTCGGCCCTGGCGTCACCCGAACTGATCCGACTGATCACCGAGATAGACGACAACGGCACCATCCCGCCCCGCGGCCTGGCGCGCACTCTCCCGGATCTCTCGCCGCACCAGCTCCGGCACGCCGCCGCGCAGGCGCACACTCTCGGCCTCGTCCGTACACGCCGGGGCCTCAGTCTCACCGAGTCGGGTACTCAGCTGGCCGAGGTCTACGACGAAGCCGCTCGCTGGGCTCGCGCCCATGACTACCCGGGTGTCACCAACACCTTCGTGACACGGGTACGGGCCACCCTCCAGCTCCTGGGCAGCGCCGACGTATCCGTGCGGCGCCAGGAACGGAACGGCGAACTCGGTCTCGTGGTCTCGCTGGAGGCCATCGAAAGCCTCACCGGCCCGAAGAACGCCGTGGAGTCGTGGATCGCCAGACATGGCGGAGCCGACCCCACGGCCACCGAGGCGTTCGAAGGCGCGCGGCAGGCGGCGTAACCCGGCCACCGGCGGGGTCATAGACCTCGGAACGCCTCCCACAGCCGCGCGGCATCCGCCCAGTGCGTGCGCCCCCCGACCGGATCTTCTCTTCCTCCATCCCGCTGAGGCGGGCTGCGCTCTTTGACGAAAGCGACGATGACCGACCTGATCGCCGGACCTCGGCACGCCCTCCACACCGCAGGACTGCTGCGCGGCATCTACCTGCCGCGCACGGTGGACGCCCTCGCGTTCGCCATGTCCACGTACGGCATCCCGCTTCTGGTGCTTGCGACCACCCGCTCGGCCGCTCTGACCGGTATCGCGTTCGCCCTGGAGTGGGTGCCCCGCCTGGCCGCGTTCGGATGGGCGGGCGCGGTCGTGGACCGCCGTGGCGCGTCGGTCGTCTTCTTCCTCGCCTCCCTCGGCCGCGCCCTGGTCATCGCCGCCGGCGCGATCATCCTCGTACTCCACCCCGACGGCATCGTGGCGACCGCGACGGTGATGGCCCTGGCCGCCACCACCGGAGTGCTCACCGAGTTCAGCTACATCGCAGCCGAGACCGCGGGGGCCGCCGCCGGCCGAGTGGTGGGGGAGCGGGCGCACCGTGTCCAGGCCGTCCTGCTGGGCATCGACCAGACCGCGACGCTCGCCGGACCGGCGCTCGGCGCGCTGCTCCTGCTCGCCGGACCACCCCGGATGCTGGCCGTCATCGCCGCCCTTTCGCTGGTCGCCGCCCTGCTCGCCCTGAGCACCCCGCCGTCGGTGGTCGCTCCCACCCGTGCGCCGAAGCAGCGTGCAAGCGCCGGGTTGATCACCGGCCTGCGGACCATCCGGTCATTGCCTGCACTCGGTTGGCTCGTGACCGGCCTGACCATCTCCAACCTGGCGACCGGTTTCCTTCAAGCCGCGGGCCCCTTGATCGTTGTGGACCACTACGGCCAGTCCACCACGGCCGTCGGCATCGTCTGGTCGGCCGCCGCCGGGGCCACTCTGGTTGCCGTCACCGTCTGCCGGTTCGCCATCGACCGCCTCGGGTTGTGGCCAGTGGGAGCGAGCTGCGCCGCCATCGCCTCCCTCGCCTGCCTCGCCGTCTCCCAGGCTCCCGACTACCTCTCCTACCTGCTCCTCGTCGCCGTCCTGATGGCCGGCGAAGGCGGCATGACCGTCGTCCTGCGCACCCTGCGTTCCCGCCTCATCCCCCCGGCGGTGTTCGGTAGCACCCTGTCGGCCACCGTCCTCGTCCTCCTGGTGCCCTTCCCCCTGGCGGGCGTCCTGACCGCCCTGACCCCGTCCTGGGCGCTCGGCCACGTCATCACCGTCTGCGCCGCTCTGCAGGCCCTCGGCCTGGCCATCGCCTTCGCCCGCCTGCGCACCGACCCGGCTTTGGCTGCCTGACCCGCCCCGTCCTCGTGGAGTTCCCCCGATGCCCGCAACCCGCCTGGCCCCGCGCCGCCGAGACGCCCACCTCACGATCGCCGAGCAGTTTCACGCCTTCGATGCCCAGAACCCGCACGTCTACCAGGCTCTGGAACGACTCACCCGCGAGCGGCTGACGGTGGGAGCCACACGCATCAGCCTCAAGGCTCTCTTCGAAGCCCTCCGGTGGCGGCTGCCAAGCGGAGTGCGCGGCCTGAACAACAACTTCACGGCCCTCTACGTCAGGAAGCTGATCGCCGAGCACCCCGAGTGGGCCACCGCGTTCGAGCTGCGCCGCCGCCGCACCCCCTGACTCTTCCCACGTCCATGCTGTCCCTCGCACCCTGGAGTCTTCTTGTCCGCTCGTCCCGTCGTGCTCGTCGTCGCCCCTGGTGACCGCACCTACCGCGGCTACTGCCTGGAGCAGGTGGCCGCCGCGTACGACGTCGTCCTGATCACAGGCACCGAGCCGTCGTGGGAGAAGCCGTTCATCGTCGACCATGTCGTTGCCGACCTCGACGACACCACGGCTCTATTCGCCGCCGGCCGTGCTCTGGCCGAGCGCCACGAACTCGCCGGCATCGTCACCTGGTCGGAGTGGCACCTCGTCCCCACGGCCCGGCTCGCTCGCGCTCTCAGCCTCGCCACGAACTCGGTGGAGGTGATGCAGGCGTGTCGGAACAAGGCCACGGCCCGCACCCTGTTCGCCCGTCACGGCGTCCCGTCGGCCGCATCCATGAAGGCCCGCTCCCTGGTCGAGGCTGGCCTCGCCACGATGACCATCGGATACCCCGTCGTCGTGAAGCCCGCCGCCTTCGCCGGAAGCATCGGCGTGATCCGCGTCGACCGGGCCGAAGCTCTGCCCGACGCCTTCCAGTTTGCCGCGGCCGGGGCCGACCAGAGCCGGGAGGATAAGGCCGTCCTGGTCGAGGAGTACCTCGACGGCCCGGAGATCTCCGTCGAGTGCGTCACCCACCGCGGCGTGACCACCGCCGTCGCCGTCACCCGCAAGTCGCTCGGTCCGGCCCCCTACTTCGAGGAGACCGGGCACACCGTCGACGCCCGCGACCCTCTCCTGCCCCAGGTGGGCCCTGTCGCCGCTGCCGCGATCAAGGCCCTGGGGATCACCGACGGCATCCAGCACGTCGAGATGCGCCTTGTCGACGGCTGGCCCCGCCTGATCGAGGTCAACGCTCGCATCGGCGGCGACATGATCGGCCGCCTCGTGCACCTCGCCACGGGCGTCGACCTGCCGGGCATCGCTGCCGGCCTCGCCACCGGACGCGCGCCCGACCTCACGCGAACCCACCACCGCGCCGCTGGGATCCGCATGCTCTACCCGTCCGCCTCGGGTGTGCTCACCGAGCGCCGGATCAACCAGCCGTTGGCCGCCCGCACGCCGTGGCTACGAGAGGTGACGTGGATCCGCGAGGTCGGCGACCAGCTCGTCCTGCCGCCCGAGGGTGACCTGTTCACCGCCCGCGCCGGCTTCTACATCGTCACCGGCCGCGACACGACCGAGGTCAACGAGCGTCTTGACCTGGTCGCCGAGGAGACCGCAGTCGAGACCCGGACGACCCGATGAACCACGGCCCCGGGGATCCGGCGGAGATCGACGGAGACGTATTCGTCTCACCCCGCTACCTGGCTGGCAGCACCGCGACGGGGGATCCCGCTCTTCAACCCCTGTTCGCTCTGGGCTGGGAGCTCAGCCATGACGACCTCGGCAACGCCTACGTCAATGCGCCCGACCACAAGGTCCGGCTCGGCTTCCTTCCCGAGGGGGAGGACGACGGCCTGTGGCGCATCAGTGCGTACCGCGACCGATTCGGTCCGCCCGTCTGGGGCGTGAGTTTCAACGACACGGCGCCCACTGAGTTCGTTGCCGCCTTCACTACCGCCCTGGCCAAGGCATACGTTGCCGGCCCGGACGCCTATCTGGCCGGGCGCCGCCCGGAGAGCGAGGAACTCGACGCGTTCCAGCCCATGGTGCCGCTCATGCAACGCGGCTGGGAGATCCAGCACCCACGCTGGGGCGTCTTCGAACTCCGGGCCCCCGACGGTCTGGCCGGCATCGAGTACACCACCGGTGACCTCGATGTCGAGAAGGAACTCACCACCCTGGAGGCTCGGTGGTACCTGTGGGGTGGTCCCAAGAAGAGCTACGCACGCTGGTACGCCACAGCGTCCACGCATACACCGATCGCGCTCGTGAGGGCCATCACCGACAGTGTCTCCGACCCGGCGCCCCTACCGCGCTGGAAGGACAGCATGCTGTTCTCGCTGGTGGAGCGCGCTCAGCTCACCCCGTTGGTGCCGCCCAGGTCCCCGGCACCGACCCCGCGCGACCTGCAGCGAGCCGTCGCCGCTCGCCGCGCGCCGGCTCTCACCACGCGCAGCGTCCCGCGGTGGACCACGGCCACACGTCCGTCGATGAGCCGAGTCCGCTGACCTACCGCTTCCCCGACTCGCCCAACCCATCAAGGAGCACCACCTTCGTGCACCCTCGTATCGTCCGCGTCGCCGCCCGATCCCTGGCCGTCGCCATCGCCGCCGGCGCGGCCGGCACTCTGGCCTGGTCACCTGCCCAGGCCGCCCCCGCGCCGAGCCCGCTGGGCCCCGGGTACACGATCCCGGACTCGGACGGCAACGTCGACGCCTCGCACATCGGTGCTTACGGCCCGCCGGGGCCAAAGGTCTTCGGCAACGCCGAGACCTACTGCGCGGACCCTGAGCGCAAGGGTCCGGCCGACGCCGGCCGCTACAGCGCCCCGACGGTCGTCACGTCCTGGACGTCCTCGGTGACCGGCATGCCGGTGCCCGGCGCGAACCTGGCGTACGCCTCGTACGTGATCGGCCGGTACGGGCAGACCCGCGACCACGCCCAGGCCGCCGCGGTCGACGCGTCCGTCTACGAGTGGCTCGCGGGAGGCACGTACGGGATAGACGGCACGCGAGGCAAGCAGCGCCTCGCCTACCCGGTGGTCTCGCCGACGGCACGCACGCTCGCGCTGCGGTACATCGACGAGGCCAAGCGGTACGCCGGTCCGTACGCCCTGCACATCAGCCCCTCGGTCACGAAGACCCACACCGGACAGAAGGTCACCCTGCAGGTGAAGGTCACCTCCACGCTCACCGGAGCCGCAGTCCCCGGCGTCACCGTGAAGCTCGCCGAGTCCGGCTCCGGCACCACCACCGGCAAGATCACCACGGACCAGCAGGGCGCCGGAGCATGGAAGTTCACCGTAGGGAGGGCCGGGAGGGTCACCGTGCGAGCCACCGCCACCGGCCTGCCCGGGGCCCAGCTGAAGGTCCTCACCCCGCAGGACCCCGCCGCGCAGCGCATGCTCCTGGCCGGTGACACCACCACGGCCGAGGACACCACCACGGTGGACGTCACCGCAGCGCCTGGCGGCGTGGAGATCCACAAGAAGGACCCTGAAGGCTTCGTCCTCACCGGGGCTGCCTTCCAGCTCCTCGACTCGGCCGGCAAGGTCGTAGCCGAGGGCAAGACCGGCGCGAAGGGCCTGCTCGTTCTCGACGGCATCGCGCCCGGCACCTACCGGCTGCGCGAAACGTCCACGGGTGACACGATCCACGACCTCGTTCCGGACCAGGACGTCACCATCACCGAGGGCCGCGCCGTCCACGCCAACCCGCTAGTGGTCATTGACCCCTTCAAGAAGGCTGACTTCCTCCTCCGCAAGACGGACAAGGCAACTGGCAAGACGCTGCCCGGCGCGGTCATCAACATCCGTTCGGACGAGGTCGGCCCAGACGGTGAGCACCGGCCCGGCAAGCAGCTCCTCGCCCTGACCACAGGCAAGGACGGCACCGCCACGTCAAAGCTCGACGTCACCCTGAAGGCCGGCACCCGCTACTGGGCCACCGAGACGACTGCGCCTAACGGCTACCAACTCGACTCCCAGCCGGTGGCTTTCGTTGCCAAGCCCGGCGAGCACGTCACCGTCACCCTCGCGGACACCGCCATCCCGCCGACCGTGCCGCCGCCCACCGCACCCCCAGCAACGCCCACCCAGCAGCCCTCGTCCATCCCGCCGTCCGGCAGCCTTGCCCACACTGGAGCCGAGACCACCCCGTGGTTCCTGGCGGGAGCGGGCAGCCTGCTCAGCATCGGCGGTGCCCTTTACCTGACCGCCCGCCGCCGACGAGCGCTGGCGAGCCCCGTCGACTAACGATCAGCCCGACGGGCGGGGATGGCGCGGGGACCGCTCGTTCCTGGAACCGTGGCAGAGGCAGCAGGCGCTGCTGTACGCCTCAGCCGGTGCCGGCGGTGTGCTGGTGCAGACCTGTCGCGGCTGGTGCGGGCCCGGTGGCCGCCCCGGGAGCGGCCGCGGCTTATGCCTCGTAGCCGTGTTCGGCTCGGTGGGTGTGCTCGGGGCCAGGGTGCGTCACGCCAGGGACCATGGGTTGGCTGTAGTCGAGGGAGATGGTGCTGAAGGTGTCACTGGGGACGGGAGCTGTGTCGTTGTCGGCGATGATCAGCTGCACGCGATCGCCATAGGCATCCGCGAGTGCTTTGAAGCGGCCGTAGATGCGGTTCCCACGTTCCTGGTCGTCCGGGTTGTTGCCCAGTGCCTTGCGGGGAGAGTCGATGATCAGTAGTGAGGGGACGAGGACATCGGGGTGCGTGAGCCCGAATTCAAGCAGCGCGAGGCTGTAGGCGATGCTCACACATGTCGTGATCCCGCCGCCGGAAGCCTGCAGGCTCTCGAAGGGGCTTCCGTCGATCACTGGTAGGTAGGTCTTCGGATCGATGATCGCCGTCTGTACCCAAGGCAGGTGCAGCTCGGCGAGCAGGGTGAAGAATTCCTGGCTCAGGTCGTCGACCAGTTGTCCGCGGGCGGCGAGTGCCAGGGAGCGGGTCTTGACGTCGGCTTGGACGCGTGTGCGGGTCGCTCTGAGGTCCTTGACCTCTTGGGCGATGGACCGCGCGCGAGCCCAGGCATCGCGCAGCTGAGTTACGGCGTCGATGCTCGCTCCGAGCGCGGCTACGCGGGCGCTGGAGCCGGCGATCGCGTCGAAGCGAGGCGCGACGACGTCACGGGTCTGCGCGTCCAGCTCCCGTCGAAGGGTGGTGGCGAGAAAGTCGGCTTGCTGAGCCCGGTCGCGAGCAGCTGCAAGGACCTGTGCATCAGCATCTAGAACTGCTCGTGCGTCCAGCAGCTGCCTCTCCAGGGCCTCACGTGTCTCCTGGATGGCTGCGGGGTCGACGGACTCGTCCGGGGGATCGGGCTGCAGGCAGACGATGCAGTGGTCTTCTTGGACCGGTCGCCCTTCCAGCCGCTGCATGCAGCGTGGGCAGATGACAAAGTCGAAGGGGGACAGCTTCTCAATCGCGGACGCCGAGCGGTCCAGCCGTAGGAGATCAAGTTCGACCTGAGCGACCACTGATTCACGCGCCTCGAGCAGCTCGCGTGCCGCCACGATCTCTTGGCCGGCGTCCCTCGCCGCTGCGACGGCCTGACGAAGCTCCTGGCGGAGAACGGCATCAGCCGCGCTGCTTTCCTCCAGCTCCGAGCGCAGCGCACCGAGGGCCCTTTCGGCGAAGGTCAGCATCTCGCGCAGCTGGAAGAGCTCCGCACGGAGCGCGTCATCGCTGCGCGAGTCCGACTCTCGCAGGAAGTTGCTGACGTTCTCGTGCTCAGCGGTCTTCGTCTTCATGTCGGTCAAGAGCTGCGCCGAGCGCTGCTTCAGATCCAGAAGCACGCTGTCCGTCAGGCCGAAAATGACTTCGAAGAGGGCTCGACGCATGCCGTCGAAGTACGACTGCTGGTGGCGAACGATTTGGGTGTCGATGTAGATCGCTTCGAGGTAGACGTAGGCGAACAGAGCCTGGAAGGTCATGTTGGCCTTGGCCGCTTTGCCTTCTCGGCGTACGGGAATCGATACGCGGGGGAAGCCGAGGGCGCTCAGCAGCCGGTCGGACAAGGTCGTTTGACCCTCTTCGGCGCGGATGATGAGGCTTTCGCGGAGATCCAGTGTGACCGGGTCGAGCACGTCCACGCGGTCGCTTCCGGCTTCGCCGATCATCCTCCTGAGTACCACGTGCTCGTCGCCGACGAGGATCTCCGCACACACCGAGTGGACGTGGTCACGTACGGCAGGCGTCAGGATGGCGTCGCCGCCGACAGCGTGCTTGAGCAGCATGAGAAGGCTGGACTTGCCGCTGCCGCTCGGCCCGCTGATCACGGTGGCCGGCTGGTCGAACCGGTACGTCTTCTCGGCGTCGGCGGTGGAGACGGTCAAGGCCAGAAACTTCAGGTGGACCGCCATCAGATTTCCGTTCGCCAGGGCCTGTCCACCGCGTCGGGCAGGCGCTCGTAGATGAGGGTCTTTAGCGCTGACCCAGACTTGTCGAAGTGCTTCTTCAAGAGCGCCGTCCGATGCGAAACGAGCGCCCACTCAGGCGTCTCGGACAGAGTGGCCGCGGCAATGGCGCCGGAGGCGGTGATGCGGAACTCAGCCCGGTCGCCCTCGCCGTACGTGATGAGATCACGGGCCGCGAGCGAGCCGAGGACGCTGTAGTAGCGCTGATCCCAAGGCCCGTACTTGTAGCGGGTCATGCGGCTCTCGACCGCCCGTCGCTCTGCGGCCGTGGGTTCCATGCCGCGGGGCCAGGCGTGGCCGTCCTCCTTGAGTAGGCGCTCCAGCATCGCCGGATAGCGAAGAAGGAAATCGAGCTTGGCCAGCTTTGTCAGTCCCGCCAAGCCCGTGCGCGCCGTGGTGAAGCGGTCGATCAGCAACAGGACCCTTGCCTCGTGATAGTGGGCTTCACGGCGTTCCTCGTTGCGGGCCTGCCCCTTGATGCGCGCCTCGGAGGCCAGACGCTCGGAGGCGTTGCTCACGATGCCTCCTCCTCGGAGACATCGAAGACGTCGGAGAAGTAGTAGTCGCAGTCGTCGCACAGCTGATACGCCAAGCCGCGAAGATGCTTGGCGTTGATCTTGAACGGCAGGGTTGCCAACATCGCTTCCGGCGTCAACCGCTGCCTCAGCAGCCGATTCATCCTCGCCCCGTACGGGCTGCCCTCCGCCGCTTCACTCTGCGCATCCGCGCGGCAGTCGAAGGCGGTGTCCAACACTTCCAAGCGCATGTTCGCAAGGTCGGAACTGTCGCCGGGCAACCCCGAACGGTGCTCCGCCCACGCCACGTACCAGGCCGAGCGCAGGCTTTCTGCGTGTGCAACCTCGTCATCGGGTACGTGCCCGCGTACCAACTTCTTGCGGAGATTCGCTCCCCCGGGAGCGACCATCGGGAGCCGGCCGGGAGTAAATGTCGGCACCGTGAGCTCGCGGTAGACGAACTCCTCGCGCACGGTATGGGGGTAAAGCGTCCGGCGCGCGATGCGCTGCTGCATCTGCACGTTGTGGAGGACCCGGCTCGGCGTCGCGATGTACTCGGCCAACTGGCCGCGCTCGCCCTCGCCGCGGTTGGCCTGCTCGATGCGCTCGACGATTCGCCGGTAGGTGGCTTCGTCATCTACGTGGTCCAACTCCAGAGCCAGGATCGCTGGCCGAAGAAGCTGCTGGAGGTTGTGGTCAGTGATGAACCGGGAGGAGGGGACGCTCTTGTAGTCGATGCGCAGCACTGCCAGGAAGCGCTTGATCGTGGCAACGAAGCCATCGGGGATGACGATGTCAGTCATCTTCTTGGTTTCGGTCACCACTGGAATGTGCGGGTACGGCTGCTTCCAACGGATCTTCAGGAAGTACTGTGCGACGGTCGTTGCCATAGCGTCGACGCCGGTAGTGACCTCCGGTTCCGGGCCGCACATCTTGGCGAGTGCAGCGGCGTTTCCCTTGTTCGTGTTCAGGGCGCCGTTCGTCGTGAGGCGCAGCCGGACGTTGTCTGCGGAACCGCATGCGCGCCAGCTGTTGAACAGGTGAGCGAGGCCCCCGTCCTTGCACAGGTCGCCTACATTCCACAGGGTCCGGTGGTACTGGCGGTGCTTAACTGACACCAGCTCGACGGAACCGTTCTTGAAGGCGATGACGAAGTCCTCATGCCACTCGCAGACGACGTACTCGATCTCGTCCCGCGTGAGCATGGCCAGGCACGCCTGGGCCGCCACTTCGGCTTGATACCGATAGAGCCGGGCGGTGTCGGTTCCCCCGTCCTCCCCGGGCGCCCGCTGAAAGATGGGATGCACGAAGTCATCGGCATCATCCCCCGCGTCCACCGCCACGTCGACCACAACCACCCCCAAGCTGTGTAAGGCACACCGCGAGCCCAGAGGGCCAGCGAGCCGAAGATCCTTAGGCGTATCACAGTCCGCATGCGTGACGTAACCGAGTGATCACACAATTCTGGAAACGGCCAGATATCTGCGTCATCAGCGGTGGAGCTACCGGCTCAGGAGGCTGTGACCGGCAGCGCCCCTACCCGGAACAACCCTCGTGGACAGAGGCTGAGAACTACTAGGAGCCCGTGTACCAAGCAGAGCCCGTATGGCAACTCCTCATGGCACGCTCGCACCTTCCAGTTTCAGAGGGCGCGCCCAGGTGACGGGCGGGCGGCGGGTGCAGCGGGTGGGAGAAGTTGTGACCACCGTCGTCTGTGTGACGGAGGGACCCTTGCATCAGCCGCGAGGCGGGGCATGGGTGGGCCTGTTCGACGTGTTCCAGTGCGGCTGCATCGCGCCGGGCGATCAGGTCCACGACGCCCCTTCGCCGCATCTGCCGCGTGCGGCTGCCCCAGGGCCGCGCCACCGGCTCGACGGCTGGCATCGACCCCAGCCGCAACGTCCGAACAACGCCCATTGTTGGCCTGCCATCCTCACACTGCACGGCTCACGGCCGGTCGGGCCAGAAGATCGACAAGGGGAGTCGGACGGCGGGAAGCTGTACCGCCTGGATCGGCCCGAGAACGGCTGTCGTGGCGCGAGCGGCCTCGTCGTAGGAGCCGGAGCCCAGGACTTCAGCGGAACAGGCAGGACAGTCTCCGGGGAGTCGGACGTGGCCGGTGCTGCGATCCCCGGAACCTCGGACATGCGCGAAGGCGTCGTCGGGAAAGTCGGCCCGCACGGCATGCCATACACCGAGGCGTTCGTCGTCGAGCAGCCCGGCTGCTACCGCCGGCCGCATCGGTGGCAGCAGGCGTTCGTGGTCCTGGATGAGGAACACTCGGTCGGTGAAATCGACGCTGTCCCCCTCTGGGCGCTCGTATTCCAGCCACGCCCGGGCCTCCTCGCGGGTGCCGGGGCCCCACAAGTACTCCGTCGGGAAGCGCGTGGTCTCGTAGCGGGTGTCGAACTCCGCCCAGTGATCGTCATTCCAGCGGCTGTTCGGGATGAAGGGGACCGCCCGCACCACGACGTGCTGGTACTCGTCGCCTTCTCGTTCTTCCGCTGGGTCCGGGACGGAAAGTGCTCCGGCGGGTTCCATGCGCGCTCGCCCGGAACCATTCCAGCTCAGCACAGCGATCTCCCGGTGCAGAGGCGCCGGGTACAGGCGCCCACCGGGAGTGGCCCACCCCCACAGCTGGTTGATCAGTTCCGCCAGGTCCCGCACCGTCTGGGCCGCCCCGACGGGGGTGTCGACATGATGGCCGGAGGGATGGGCAACGTGGTTGCGCAGCTTGGCCAGTGCGTCTTCGATCGTGCGACTGCGCCGCCCGCGGAGCAGACCTGCCGTGCGCGCCCACTGGCGAAGGCCGTGCAGCATGCCGTTGAACTCGATGGTGTTCGTGGCGACGACCAGCTTTGCGCGTCGCCGCGCCATTCGGTCCGCGAGCCTCTTGACATCGTCGTACGACGTGACGGCGAAGGAGGCGTCCGGGTCCTGGGAGAAGCGGAAGGTGATGGTGCCGGCGGACCATTCCATGAAGCGGTCGCGCAACGCCTGCTCGTAGATGAGGAGGGCCTGGTCGCCGACCATGGTGTACACGTCGTAGCAGAGCACGCCGTAGGCGAAGACGGTACGCAGCCGCTCGAAGGAGGCGCGTGTTCCTGCCGCAACACCCTCCGCCAGGTCACAGTCGGCGATCTGCCGCTGTTGGAACTCCGCCGCGTCGTCGGGTTTCATCCGGCTGCCGAGGCCGTAGGGGTTGAACGCCAGCGACAGATTGTCCGCAGCTCGCAAGTCCTCAAACGACCGGATCTCCATGTACTTCTCCTCATCATGGGAAACAGGCCAGGATGCACCTCTAGGCCCGTGATCGGCCACCCGTATTCCCCTGGGGTGTGACTTCTTGAGTCCGCTGCGAGAGGACTTGCAGGTTCCGCGTCGCCTCGTCCACTGGCATCGCTCGGACTCTCGGTTTTCGCTATGCCCACTCATGCCCGCTGTGCTTCGTCCTGCTGTTGTGTCCGTGTCGCGCATTCGGCCTTCACCGTGTGTCTGGCCAGCAGCGCGTGCTGTGCAGGACGCAGACGCCATCGCCCGCCTCGTGCACTCGTGACGCCGTACTGGTGGTGACGGGCCGCCATGCCGGGACCCTGTGAGCAGGTGCGCGAGTAGTGCTGCCTCTTGTGCTGGCTACATGCAAAGAGGGGGACTGCTCGCTCAGGACGTATGAGTCCCATCCCCTTGTCCCACTGGCCCTGGTGGGCATCGCCGATGGGAAAGGGCGGCAGGGCTGGGGAACCTACAGGGCCACTGTCGGATCTGGCAGCTCGCGGCAAAGTCCGTGCACGCTGACCAGAGGCTCTCTCGCAGTCTCAGGCCGAGTGCAAAGCCGCTACTCAAGGATTTCTTCCAGGAGCTCCTCAGCCCTTCACCGCAGCAGCGCACGCGATGGGCCGGCGTGGGCAGCTGCTACCCGACGCCTTCCGGCTGGGTTTGTTCCCTGCATTCCGGGCACAGGGGGCCGGCCCCACCGTCGTAGTCCGCCTCAATGGGCCACAATCGGCTGCAGCCTGCGCAGGGGGCCAACTCGCCTGAGGTGTAGCGGGCGGTGCAGCCAAAGCAGTACAGCCCGCCGACCGCGGTGGGATCGTCCGCGAACACAACCCCCTCCAGGAGGTCGTAGTCGTCGCACTGCGGGCACAGTTGAATCAGTTCCTCCGTCTCGCCGCGGGCCTCCAAGTAGTCGGAGGCGATCGACTCGTCCGAGGACCAGGACGCGCCGCAGAAGTGGCAGAGGCCCCCGCCTGGGACAAGAACGAGGGTCATCTGTTCGCAGTCCGGGCACTGGACGGTCAGGCTCTCTTGTCCCTTCAGCTCGCCCCGGAGCCGGTTCAGACGCCGGGTGACGAAGGAGCTGATGTTCCGCACACCGTCGCTCACCGGGATCATGTCCCGGGCGGCCCTCTCCCGCTCCGGACCGCTGAGCAGCGGCAGGAGTTCGTCTTCCAGGAAGCGCATGAGGAAGTCAAGCACCCTGCCGGCGCGGGCCTCTACCGCGTGGGCACTGTGGGTCAGGCCGTAGTGCTGCAGCGCGTTGCGGTCCTTCGCGAGGGCACCGAGCGCCTCGGTCTCCTTCTTGTCGAAGTCGATCCCGGCGATGTCGCGCAGGCGCTCGACCGCTGCTCCGGTGCCGCAGCTCTCGAAGTCCGCACTGTCGAAGTCTCTCCGGGTCGCCTTGCCGGGGTCCTTGAAGACCAGGCTCCAGTGCTCACGTAGCAGCCGGGCCTTGAGAAGCACTTCGGCCGCCGCCTGTAGATGCAGGACCGCGTACTTGAGGTCGCGAGGCTCGACCGCCGACTCCTCCTCGTTGAGGTGCTCGACGACACTGGCAAGGTAATCGATGCCGTTGCGGACGGGAGGGAAGTCCAGCTGCGGGGGCCCGGAGCGGCGCCCCGGCGGGACAAACCGGCGCCCGTCTCCGGCGTCGGCAGATCGTTCACCGTCCATGCGCTTCCCCCTCCGGCAACAGCCCGGCGGGCCCTTTCCTGAGTGCACAGGATAGCCGTCATCATCTTGTGGCATTCGGACTACCTGATGTCGTGCGCCACGCCCCTACGAACGTTCGGGTGACACGGCGGCGCGTCATCCTGACGTCAAGGACCTGCCCCCGGTTGATGTGGTCAAATCCGGAGCGGTGGGCCCGGCGGGGCCCCTGCCCCGTGCTCGACCCGACATCGAGCACGCCGTGGAGAAGCCAGCTCGGCCGGCGCCGCTGCATGGTCCAGATGTTTCCGTGGCTCTCTGCCGCGCGCGCTGTGTCGGGACGGCTCCGCGGTGTGAGGGGCTCCGAGATATGAAGGCAACCGCCGTCGAACGTCGCGCCGAACTGCTGCGTCTGTACACCGGGCTGCCCTGGCAGTCCGCCCGGCGCCGGGTCGAGACAGCCGCGCCCGGCTCCCTGCTGATCCCGGAGCCGGACGCCGACCAGCTCTTGCTAGAGGCCCGGGTGATGGCCACACTGGCCTGGCGTCGGATCACGACTGTGCACCCGTGGGGCATCGAATACGTCGACCCGCGCTCCGACCGCCTCCTGATCCGATTCGAGGCCGACCCGGTCGAACGGCGCGACCCGGACGAGACCCAAGCCCTGGACCTGGCCGAAGCGCTGCTGCCGCGCGCCGACGAGTACGGTGACATCAAGGGGGTGCCCGGGGCCCGTACCCACGTCGAGGGCGGGCAGGTGGTGCTGCGCGTGCTGGACACGTCCGCCTCCGTCACCCTGCTGGGTCTGGACCCCGACGAGTGGCTGCGCGCGGTCGACGTCCAGGACCAGCAGATGGGCACCTGCGGCATGACGCCGTGCCACCGCGACCTGCCGACCCGGTGGCACCCGGCCGAGCGTCCCTACCGGCGGCCGGGCCGCCAGGGCACCGCAGGGTCGGCCTGGCTGACTAGCGGACTGCTGCGCCGGGTCGGCCTGATCCGAACCCTGGGGGTACCGCTGGCCGTGACCGGCTGGCTCGGCCACCACGAACGCGGCGGTGGCGAACGCTGGATTATCGACCCCACGTTCGCGGAAGGTTCCGGTGCCACCGGCCACCAGCGGCTGATGGCACTGCTCACAGCACCCGGCTGGGGCCTGCCCCTCACTCCCTTGGACGACCACTGCAACTGCCATCTGGCGACTGGTTACAGCGACCAGTGCACCGCCATCGTCGCCGGCCTGGCCGAGCGGCCCGGAGTACTGGAGGTTCGTGCCATTCAACGCCGCGGCGACCGTCTGAAGCGGATCAAGGAGGACCGTCCAGGGATTTACGCTGCCCAGCAGCAGCTTGCCTTCCCCGTGCCAGCCTGGGTTGACCGCTGGCTCAAGCGCAGCGGATCTCGTGTTCCGGACGTAGCGATTAGCGCTGTCGCCAACCTTCGCTGAGATTGGCTCAGTTCAGCACGACCGCGTAGTGCCTTCCTGCGATCATCGTTCTGCCCTGAGAAGTCGATGCTAACCGAGGCGAAGCTATGACAAGCGACTACACGGAACTCACCAAAGAAGCAAAGTCGCTGGGCGGGCCTGACGCACTGCGGTCCCACTATGAGAAGGAGGGCCGGGCGCAGGCTGCTGTAATCGGCATCGCTCTTCTCGGAGCGGGTGCTGGTGCAAAGTGGCTCATGAGCAAGGTGTACGACCGTGAGGCCAGGCGGAAGCCCCGACCAGGCAGTCTCACATTGGCGACATAAGTGCCACTGCTGTGCCACTGCGGCTGAGACTGCGCCAGGAAGATCTGTGACCTGCAGCCATGTACGGATCCAGTTCGCCTGGGGCAGACAGGAAAGAGCCTCAGAAGACTGGTCAACGGGTGTACGGGCATGTCAACGTAGACGACCTTCCCGGAAAACCCACAGGTCAACGAGGTGAGGCCCATGATCGCGGCTCCTGTGAGCCCCGGATTCTCCACGACCATCCAGGCCCTGCGGCTGCGCGAGTGGCAGCTCGGTCCGGGCGAGCCCACGCTCGTGATGGACCAATTTTCCGCGGCGGACTTTCACGTGGTCGTGGACGACCGGGCCGATGTGCACGTCAGCTCGAAGGACGGACGCTTCTATCTCGGCTGGTATCCGCTCGGGCGTCCTGGTACAGACGGGGAGGGCTGGAAGATCGCCGTCACCGGTACTGCGAAGGTTCCCGGTTACAGCATCGCCTTCGACACCCAGACGCCGGCCGACGTTGTCGCAGCCGCCGTGGCCCGTGTGCTGGAGACTTCCCGGCACCTGTGAGGCCGAGCGTCGAACTCTGTGCACATCAGCCGGTTCGAGTGTCCGAATTCCCCAAGACGCACCTGAGCTCAAGGAGGCTTCCCCCATGGAGCGACCGGAGATGACCGTCGGCGACCTCATCGATTGCCTCTCCGCGTGTGATCGCAGCGCGTCGTTGCGGCTGGCGATGAACCCGTTCTTCCCCATGGCTCACCGGGCCGCGCAGATCGTTGAAGCCCTGGATGAGAGGGGGAAGCCTGTCGTCTACCTCTCCGAAGGGCGGGATGCGGACAGCCAGCTCGGTCCTCTTCCGTCCGAGGTCGCCGTCGCCTTCACCTGGCAGGCGCCCGTACTGGCGCCCTCGCGTCGCCCCCGCCGTTCTGCTTGCACGGAGGGCATTACTCCCGTACACGGCTCTTGGAGGCGCCCCTGAACCGCAACTCCCCACTCGATTCATCCACCCCGGGCAGCGCCCAGTCCCGCTACTGGGTCGGCCCCCGGCACCTGGCCGGTGACGACGGACGGCTCTACGACGCCGTAGCCGACACGCTCGCCGCCCTCGGTTGGACGAGTCTCACGATCGTCCGCGGACGTCAGGAGCCGGACGAGGCACCGGAAGACCGACAGGTCCTGCGTAGCACCGTCCTTCACATCAGCCCTGACACTCTCCGGTGGGCGCAATGGGCCCTGCCGGACGAGCCGTTCCACCTGGGCGAGCTTCCCGTCGCCTGGCAGGTGTCTGCCCGTGTGGACTCCGACAGCCCGCTCGCGCAGTGGTCGGCCTATTTCACGACCGACGTCCCGGGTGAAGTCCTGGCAGACTTCCTCGTCGCGCTCGACGCCCGTGAGGAGACCGCCACCGCGTTCGCCGGGCCCGACTTGGTCCTCGACGCCGCCACGGCGCATGGCTGGCTCCGCGACATCGACCAGCCCGACGCAGGGGCGACGGACCCCACCTTCACCTCGCACCTCAGCCTCGGCGAGGTTCCGCCGCTCATCCAGGACGCCGACCCCCGCGCTCTCACTGCTGGGGCCGACGTGGTGGGTCCGGTTGGATGGCAGGCGTGGGCGGAACCCGCTCTTGGGGAGTCCTACCTGTGGGCTGCCTCCTTCAGCGCCAGCGTGCCGCACGACCTCGTCGCGCGCTTCGCCGCCTCGCTCAGCTCCAGTGCCCCGGTCCTACGTGGGGTGCTGCCCGCAAGCACCCAGGACAGGCTCCTTCGCGCCCCTGCCAGCTGAACACCGATGCCTGCCCCTCAGCTCTCCATGGGGAGGCGAGCTACCCGCACGCGTTCCACGAAGCCCGGCCCCTGATCCAGGTGCCGGGCTTCGTGGTGCGCCGGGCCTCGCGCCGTCCGAGCCCGTGGGGGAGTCATTGCGAGGTCAACAGGTCGGTTACGGCCTCCGCCGTCAGCAGGTTCTCGCGTGTCAGGTGCTCGGCTATCGCCGAGACGCGGGGCCAGGCAACGGTCAGCGCGACCAGTGCCCGCTGCTGTTGGTACGCCCAGTTCCACGGCGGCAACCCTGGGCCGGGGGGTCCGTAGTCGAGTGCACTCCATCCGCTGCCTGGCACGGTCGCGGTGGCCTCGGCCACCTGCTGGGCAAGCTCTTGGTCGCCGAACCCGCCTACTTCGATTGCCCAACGCCTCTCTGGAGTCAGTTCTCCCTTCGACGTGTTCCAGAGGAGTTCTGCTTGTACCCCGGCAGCCAGAACCATCAGTGTGTCCGAGGCTGACGCTATGTTCAGGGGAACGCTCGCGTTGCGGCCGTGTGCACGGAAGGCACCGCACTCGGGACACGGGGGGTCGACGACGACCTCGACGGGCACAGCCGGCACTCCCACGAGGAACCCGGCGACCGCATGCCCCGCCTCGTGTATCGCCGTACTCTCCACGGACTCCTCCGATGAAAAGCCAAGATGCGAGGCGAAGCAGCAGCGGTCCTCGGGTATTGGAACGGTGGTGTGGCCTGAGAGGACTGTTCCGTTCATCCGGACGGTGACTGGGTAACTGGGGTAGCCGTCAGTGGCATCCATGCAGAGCAGACCTCACAGCAGACGAGTCGGGGCTGTGACCATACTCAATCCCAGTCACGCGCCCGCCCCTTGAGTCAGGACACCGTCCAATAGCGGGCTCATCGGTACCCGCAGCACGTCTTGCCGGGGCACTGATGAACGAAAAACAGAAGTCAGCGCGGCGCGCTCATCTTGGCGTGCGCCTTCCCGAGGTGCCGGTCGACGAGGGCTGGCGAGCCGGAGACGATCAGCAGCACGGCCCCGGTGCGGACCGCGGTCTGCTTGACGACCGTGCTCCGTCCGCCGACGGAGAAGGTCAGGAGCTGGCTCCACTGCTCGTCGCCGAGCTGGGGAGCTGCTGCTTTTCGCGTCGTGATGTCGATGGCGGTGCTGCCGGTGAGCACCTGGTACTCGGGGCAGCCGGTCATGGCGTCGATGATCCGGCCGATGCTGTCCGACAGCTTGTCGGCAGAGTCGCTGTACAGCTCCTCGGACACTTCCGAGCCGCCGCCGGCGTAGGTGAAGGACGCCTTCGCCTTGTGGGGGAGGGCGAGCGAGCCGCCGGTGGCGGCCATGCCGCCGAGTTCGTCGAGGGCCGGGCAGCCCAGGACAGTGACGTCGTCGTATCGGGTGGGCTGTTCGTTCTTGCGGGTGTAGTCGCTGCCGAGGTCGTCTTCGTCGAGCAGGAGCGGCTCCAGCGCTGCCGACGGCAGGAGTGCCTCGCCTCCGGCCCGCGCGCTGGTGGGAGCGACGGGTGCGGAGGGAGACGCCGTGGGGTTGTGGGAGGCGGTGGAGCAGGCGGGTATGGAGAGGGCAGTGACGGCCGTGAGGCTGAGGATGGAGACGACGCGAACGCGCATGGGGACCCCTGTGTTGTCGGTGACAGGTCGGACAGTGCGGGCCAGCGGGCCCGGTGGGGTCGCAGGGAGAAGGGTCAGTGGCCGAGGTGCCGCAGGCAGTCCTCGAACGTGGCGTGCGTCGCGTCCGCAGGTCCGGCGGCGCGGTTGTACCAGGCGGTGTCGAGGCGAGGCTCGACTTGCTGGTGGCCGGCACGGCAGCGCAGCCAGATCTCGTCGCGGGTGGAGAGGATGAGCCAGTCCCGGTACTCCCCGCACCCTGCGCAGGCGACGACCTCATCCTCAATGACGAGGGGGTAAGGCCGGGGCATCATGCGGCCCTCGAGCTGGTCGTGGCTGGGCACTCGGAGATCCGCCGGCAGGAAGTCGTCCACCGTGGCCGTCGGGCCGGTGGCCAGCTCCACGATGGCTGCCGTCGGCCGGCAGGAGTCGACGGGTGGCGCCTGCGCGGCCAGCCACGCTGCGATCCCCGCCTGCTGCCGCTGTATCGCGGTGATCTCCTGGTCCGTGCGGCGCCGGCGCATCCGGTGAAACACCCGTGGTCCTCCCTGGTCTCGTCGTGCATGCATCATGACCGTGCCACAAGCCTCTGACCAGGTTCTATTCACAGAGCCGATAGTCATTTCTTGCGGCGCCGAGTTTCCGACGGGCCGCGCGCCGACCCCTTCGCATGCTGCGCCGACGCCCCCTCGGCGCGACCGACCGGCACCTGGTCGGTGGTGTCGGCGGGCAGGTCCGCGGAGCGGCGGAGCCGCCATACGAGCACGTCGCTGACCGATTCCGCGCTCGCCAGCTCCCGCCGCCCCGCAGCCTCGGTGAGCAACGAGACCGGGTCGTTGCCTGCGGCCTCGGCGTCGTTGAGCGTGGCAGCGAGGGCGTACCAGCCGGGCTCGGCGAGGATCTGTTCGGCCAGGTCTGGCAGCGTCTCGCGCAGCAACGCCGTCTGCCGCTGTTGCACGGCACGCGCGAGCTGCCGACCGCGCGAGTAGAGCGCGCCGAGGGGCTGGGTGGCTGCGGCCTCGTATGCGGCTCGCAGGTGCACGGCGGCCTGGTGTGCGGCGGCGGCCTGTTGGGCGTGGCCTTTGCTCGCGTGCCAGTGAGCGGCGGCGGTGATCAGGAAGAAGAGCATGTCGATGGCCATCGCCGTGGTCGCACCGTCTTCCCCGCGACCGAGGGCGGGGCCGCTGTGGACGAGCTCGCGGGCGGCCTGCCGCAGGGTGCGGTCGTGCCCGCGTTCCGCCCGGACGTGTGAGCGGCAGGCACGCTCGAACGCGAAGGCTGCTTCGCGTAGTTCGCTGCGGGTGTGCGCAGCGGAGGTCTTGGCGAGCGCGTCGAGGACCTCGCCGGCCGCCGCGATGTGGGCGGCGGCGACCCTGTCGTCTCCGCCTTCGATGATCAGCCCTGCCTGCCAGGCGGCCGAGGCTGTCCGCCGACGGGCCGACGCGGGACCGCTCGCCAACGGACGCGGCGACGGCTCCGCGCTCGCGGGCTTGGGGTCGAGAGGGCCGGCGGCCCAGCGCTCACGGACGCGGGGCAGGGACAGGTCCGGCGCAAGCCGGGCACCGGGGTAGAACACCGGCTCGTCTTGGGCGTTGCGGTCGTCTGGGAGCGCGACCTTGTACCCGAGCAGGTCCCCGGACGGGGCGATTCGCTTGCGGATCAGCAGGCCGGCGGAGGCCAGCCGGTCGAAGAACTCGGCCTCGCTCGTCGCGCCGGCGATCGCTTGGCGCACGGTCTCGCGTAGTTCCTCCCGCGCGGTGCGCTCGCGTCCCTGGCGTTCCGCCTTGTGGCGTTCGGCGCTGGTCGGCCGCTGCGCGGCGGTGCCGTCGCCTTTGTTGAGGCGGCGCAGCCCCAGCTCCACCTCCAGGGCACGGGCGGCGGCCTGGACGCGGGAGGCGTCGTTGTTGAGTTCGGGCTTGTAGCCGTCCTCCCGGACGAGGGTGGCGACGATGTGGATGTGATCGTCGGCATGCCGTACCGCTGCCCAGCGGCATCCAGCTCCGCCCTGTTCGGGGTCGTCGATTCCGGCGGCGGCGACCATGCGGCGGGCGATGGCGCCCCACTCGCCGTCCGAGAAGAGTCGGTCCTCGGCCGCGTTACGTACGGACAGGTGCCACACGTGCTTTGTCGGTCGCTCGGAGGCGTCGATGTTCTCCAGGGGCTGGTCGAGGAGCTGCTGGAGCTGCTTGAGGGTGGCGGTCTCGTGGCGCCCCGGATCGGGGGCGTTGCCGTCCCAGGACGCGACCAGGTGTGGGTCGGTGTGCTCCTCGTACTTGCCCGGTCCGTACAGGTAGCTCAGGAGGCCGAGGGTGCGCTGCCCGCGCTTCTGGATCCTGGGGATCATGCCTGGCGTGCGTTCCTAGTCCTGGGCGAGGAGCCGGTCGGTGGCGTGCTGGACGCGCTGGACGGCCCGTGCCGTGGCCATGAGGACTGCGTCGA
This sequence comes from Streptomyces tanashiensis, assembly GCF_014648895.1. Lineage (GTDB taxonomy): Bacteria > Actinomycetota > Actinomycetes > Streptomycetales > Streptomycetaceae > Streptomyces > Streptomyces tanashiensis. The sequence continues at coordinate 36,468 of NZ_BMRZ01000022.1, read as the reverse complement.
GGGAGGGAGGGTGCGCTCCGGTGTTGATCGCGAGGGTGAGCTGGTTCAGGTTGTTGCCCACGTGGCCGAGGTGGCGGCGGGCGGCGAAGAACTCGGCGATCACCTCTCGCTCTCCGGCAACCGCGCTGGCGGTTCGGTCGAGGTCGCGAGCGGCGCTGAGGGCGGCGCGGGCCAGGAAGCCGGCGACGGTGAGACCGACGGCGGCAGCGCCGGCGGTGACACGGGCGAGCTCGTCGTCGCTGAATCGCGTGTTGCGTACGTGGGGACGCTGGCGGCGCTGGTACTTGCGGCGACGGGTGCGGGGTTTCGTCGGCGGGACGAGATCGGGCTCGGCACGTTCGGCGCCCCGTTCCTGTGCTCCTGGCTGCGATCCGCCCTCGGTCGCAGCCTCTTCGTCCGGCGTCCCCCGGCGCCGGACGTTCCCCTGCCCCGGCGGGGTGGGGGAACCCTTGGATACTCCGCTCAAGGCGGAGTATCCAAGGGGATAACTTGCTCGCCCCGAAACCGAGTTGTTGTTCGTACCGGGACCCGGGGTGTTGTCGTTCGCGTACGGGTGCGTCATCGGATTTGGTGCCTCGTGGAGCGGATACGGTGCTGAATCGCGGCGGCGAGCTCGACTACGTCGGCGGGTCCCGCGAGGACAAGGACGGGACCGTCGGGCTCGTGCTGGACGAGCCACTGGCCGGTTGGAGCCTGGACTGCGGCGTGCAGAAGCTGTCGGCTGACGAGTACGTCCGCCCAGGCGCTTGCCTCGGTGGTCGTCACAGCGGATGAGCGGTTGCGGAGTGCGTCGACGGGTGCCTCCTGAAGTGGGACGGTGGCCCGGCGCGGCGCCGAGTCACTGGATCGGCATGGGGGCTGCGGGCTGCGTTCTTGCCGAGTCAGCCGCATTCGAGGCAACGCTCGACGTGGCCGCTCAGGGCTCTGGCCATGCGGGTCTTCGCCGAGATTGCGTGTTGCGCGCTGGACTTGGCGGATGGCCTGCCGGCATACCGCTGGGAGTGGGCGCTCAGGAAGCCGATCTCCCGCTCGTATCCCTTGCGGATGACGTCGAAGCGGTGGCAGGTCTTCATAGGGCGGAACTCCTTGTCGTGGTGCTGCTCTCCTCACTCCGCAGTTGCTGGAGGACGAGGCTGAGTCGTTCGTTGCGGCCGCCCTGGAGGCCCTCACGGCGCAGGATCTCGCGCAGCTGGACTCGGGTGAGGGTTTCGTTGCCGTCCCGTGCCAGTAGGGCGGGGACGTGAGGCTGAACCTGCTTCACGAGTTGTTCGACAGCGGCCTCCAGCTCGCGTGACGGGCGCTGGGCCGGCCGGCTTCGGGTTCGGCCAACGCCGCTGCCTGTGGGCTTGGCCCTGGTGGTCGGCTTTCGCCGACGGGTGACCTTGTGTCCCCGGTCCCCGGGACCGGTCCCCGACTCAGGGTCGGTCGGTCCCTGGTTCGCGGGGGCGCCCGTCCCCGGCTCGGCATGGGTCGGTCCCCGGTCCCGGTGTCCGCCGGTCCCCGGCTCGGTGTCCTTCGGTCCCCGGTCCCCATGGGTCCCAGTCCCCGCTTCGGTGTCGGTCGGTTCCCGGTCCCCGATCCGTTCGACGCCGGCGACCTGGCCGTGGTGTGGCGGGGACCAGGGGGAGGGGAGGGGGACCGTGGCGAGGGTGAGTGCGTGCCGGCGCGCGGCGAGCTGATCGAGGAGTTCGGCCCGCTGTGCTGGATCGGTGCCGACTGCTGAGCGGCCGATCGCCTTCGACAGACGCCGTGCGAGGCGCCGACCGTGCCGGCCCTGCTGCCGCTGGGGAGCGAGTTCGGCGAGGCGGGCGGCGAGGGTGACCGCGCGGGCCGTGGCTCGGTCACGAGTGATCTGCGCGGCGTCGCGGTCTCGCGCTGCGATGCCGAGGCGGGACAGCAGCCGTTCCCGTACCTCTCGACCCAGAGTCGCGACAAGGCCGTGGGAAGCGGCGCCGGGCGTGCGTAGGCGCAGCTCGATGCCCATGGCGAGGTGCCAGAGCATTGCGGCCATGATCGGGCCGACGAAGGCCCGGACGGTGCCGCCCACGGGCCCGCTCTCGGCGTACGCGGGAATCACCTGGACTCCGGTGATGACCCACACCAGGGTGCCCGGCAGACCGGGTGCGCCCTGGGCGGCCAGGTTCTGCCGGGCCATCAGAGCAGTTGCGAAGAGGGCGAGTTCGGCGGCGGCGAACATGCCAGCGCGTTCGGCGGCGCCGGCCATGTCGAGGTAGTCGGCGGCGAACCGCCAGCTCGTGTCCGCGCTGTAGGCAGTGCAGCCGAGGGCCGCGATCGCCGCGACCTTCACCGCGGGACTGCCGGCCTGTCGGATGCGGCGCATGGAGCCCCGGCGCCGCATCCCCCAACCTGCCAGAGCGAGGACAGCGGAACCGGGAATGCCGATCGCGAGGAGAAGGGGCAGGTCGGAGATGGCACTGAAGGACAGGTCGGGGCTCATGCGGCCTTTCCGAGCGAAGTAGGCAGGGAGGCGGTGCGGACCGGCCGGGGCACTGGCTGGACCGTCGCGGGTGAGCTGCTCTCGGACTTGCGCGTCGTTCGCTTCTTCCGCGGGTTCGGCACTCCGTGGTAGCGGTCGCGGTCAGCAACGGCGTTGGCGGCCTGGGTCAGCAGGTCGCGGGCATGCTGGTGGCTGACCTGCAGGGCCATGGCAAGGCGGTCTGCGCGCCAGCCCCGGGCGTAGGCGTGATTGACGACGACGTGGCGCTCGGCGGTAGTGAGGTGAACGTCGCGGCCGTGGAAGACGGCGATCACGCGGCTGTAGTCGATCCGCTGATGCAGGCCGTCGTGCCAGGGGCGGCGTTCTGACTCGGTCAGGCCGCCCCAGATGCCTTCCTTGAGGCTGTTTTCGAGGGCGTAGTTGAAGCAGTCGCGCACCACTGGGCACTGGGCGCACAGGGTCTTGGCCTCGTCGATGGCCTCGCGGTCCCGGGGCAGCGGGAAGAAGGTGGCGTCGGCGTCGTCGGGGTCCATGCCGTGGCACACGCCGCGCGGGTGCCAGCTGGTGTCGGCGATCCCGCGCAAGGAGGTCGTGGGTGCTTCGTGAGAGGTGATGGTGCGCAAGGTGAGTCTCCGAGGTCACTCGCGTCGGCCGGCGGGAGGCGGGGCCGAGGGTGGCCGGACGCGGTAAAGAGGGCGGCTACGGCGCAGGAAGGGGCCGGATCCGCTCGGGTCGGGTGGAGATTGGGCAGCGGGGATCCCCCTGCCGGGGCGTCGTACGGCGCTTGATCCGGCGCGTACGGTGCCGCCGACCGGCGTGGCTAGGCCGCCATGGCCGGCTGATGGGCCTTCGTGGTTGCGAGCTCGATACGGCTGGGGTGTGGCGTGGCGCGCGGGGCGTTGCCGCGTGCGCCTCCGTCGGGGCCGACTCGCCGGCTGCGGCAGTGCTCGCCCGCCTGGGCGTGGCACCAGCTGCACCGGACGCTGAGGTAGTCCGGGTGGCCTTGGGCGATGGCCGCCTCTCGCGCTGCGCGGGCGGGCCGGTAAGGGGCCAGTTCCGTGCGGACAGCCGGTGGGATGCACGAGCCGATTGCGCGGAGCCGGGCCTCCAGGTCGGGCTGGATTCTGCCGCTGGTGATCTGCCGGTGGGTCGAGGGTGCGGCGGTGCCGGTGGCAACGGCATGTCGGCGGCCTGCGAGTTCAGCCCGCCAGGCGGTGACGTTGTCCGGATCCGTGGCCGGCGTCGGGTCGGTGTGTCGGCCGAGGCGGTCGCGTCGGTGAGAGCGCCACTTGCGGGCGACGTCGACCGGGAGGATCGGATACGGCGAATCGAGGATGTGCGCCCTGATCGCGGCGCGGGCGTCCCACCCGTGCTCTGTCGCCAGGGGCACGTCCGCGAGCAGTTCGTGCCACTGCGCGATCTGATCGCGGGCCTCGCCGGTCTCGGTGCGGATGGTGCGGGGGTCGAGTCGGCCGATGTAGGCCAGGACTGCGGCGACTTCTCGTCGGTCCACGGGGTGCTACTCCGTTCCGGTCGGCTCTTCGAGGGCTGCGAGGAGGGCGGCGGTGTGGGCCTCCGCCCGGGTCATCCGGCCTGCTGGCGCGGGCCCGGTACCGCTGCCTGGCAGCGCGTAGAGGTTCGGGCGTCCCGAACGCTCCCGGGTGACCCAGGCCCGCCAGTCGGCTGCCCAGGCATCTGCCGAACGGCGTGACCAGGTGGCTCGGTGTGCGCGCCACTTCTCGTCGGCCGCCTGCAGGCCGTGCTCGCCGAGTCGGGCGAGGTGGCCCTCCTGGAGAGCCCAGGTGTGCGAGGCGGGGTCGATCTGCCACTCGCCGGCCGTGGTGACGGCAGCAGAACTGCTGTTCCTACGGTTTACCTTCGGTTCACTACGGTTCTGGGGGTCGGAATCCGTTCCTTCCGGGGGCCGGAATCCGAGCCGTCGGGGGGTCGGATTCCTGCGGGAGGGGTCGGAATCCGTACGTGCCGGGGTCCGGGGCGAGGGGGCGGAATCGGTCCCCTTCCTGGGCCGGATTCCGTACCGTCGGAGGGCCGAGAGGTGGAGGGGCCGCTCCGGGATCACCTCGTCCGCTGGCGGAGCGTCGGCCACGGTCTCGCCCTGAGACAGAGCCTTGGCCGCGAGAGGCAGGTGGTAGACGGTGCTCCGCTGCGGGCCTTCGAGGTCGACGAGCTCCTCCAGCTCGTCGCCGGCCAGGAGCCGGTCCAGAGCCTCGCGCACCGCGGTCCGCGAGGCGTTCGTGCGCTTCACGAGGCTGGCCACGGAGGCGAAGGCGACGCACTGCTCGTCGGCGACCCGGTCGCTGATCGAGAGGAGGACCAGACGCGCGGTGCCCTTGCTCTCGCTGCTCTCCCACACCCACTCGCGCGCTTCCCCGCTCATCGGCTGCTTCCGTCTGACGGGCGGGAACATGTCGGCAGGCCGGCCGGGCGGCGGTGCGATCCAGGCCGTATGAGGCCCGGCGGGTAGGAGGTGGCCGTGCAGGCCGGACTTTCGAGTCTTTCGCGCAGGGAAGAGGGCATGCCAGAATCTCCTTTGCAGTGTTGCCACGCTGGAGCGCCCCGTCGGAAGGGACCAGCGCGGTGATGGTGGGCGATCTCCGCCCTTGCCGGGGCGGGTTTGCGCAGTGAGGCGTTCGGCGTCCGGGAGTTCCAGCTCCTGGACGCCGCCGCCGTTTGAGGACCTATGTGGTTCGGTTGTCGCTCACCCTGCTCCTCGTGCTCATTGGTCCCAGTGCGACCGCCGCGGGGACGATGAACATACGCAGGGGCCTCGTCAAGATCCAGACTTGGCTCAAGAACTCTCTACTAATCGCAACGCGCCTGCCGGGATATACGGCCTGCAACGTGACGCGGGCTTGCACCCGTGATGGAGCGGTAGAGCCACGTGGCCGGTGCCACATTTTCATCCGACCCCTGTGTCACGTGTCACGAACAAGCTGTTGAACTGGCTGGTCAGAAGGATTTAAGCCCTCCCGTCGTGCCTCCGTCAACGAGCCGAGCTCGAGGGTGTGACGCGCGTAGAACGGAAGGAGTGAAGGGTCGTCATTCTCCCTTGTGTGCCCAACTCCACTGATCCTGCTGGTGATGTGATGGGCCGTCTGAGATGGCGATGGGTGGCAGGGAGCGGAAGTGAGGGGCCAGGTGTGTCCCGTGCGAAAAAGCGGCAATCTTTTTCCGGTTTCGAAACCGGAAATTATCTGCCGGTTGAATGCCCGATTCGCCACGAACTCGCACTCGTTGTGGTTTATCTCTAAACAACCTCCACTCGTGGAAGTGGTGTCCGCCACATAGATCCGATCATGGTCAAAGGGTTCGGAAACGATCACGTACTCTGGAGTAGGGAGATTGAGGGCGGGGTCGGCGCATATTGCGGCGGCCCCTTTTTGGTGCGCCTCGATCTAGGCAGTGTCGCCTTCTCGGACAAGTACACGTGTAGATGGAGAGGGGACAGCTCAGATGAGCACGAAGGGGAGCCGGTCCGGCTGCTACGTAGGCGAAAGCCAGGAGACCCCCCTCGGCGACGCGCAGGGAACACCGACCGCCGGCCAGGTGATGGGGTTCGGTGGCCAGCTCCGTGCCTGGCGCAAGGCCGCCGGCCGACGGCGAGGGCGCGTCGTCACCCAGGAAGAGGTCGCCCGGGCGATCCTTAAGTCGGAGCGCTGGTACCGCGACCTGGAGCGAGGGGCCACCGCCCGCCGCTTGGACCGCGAGCAGTGCGACAACCTGGCTGACCTGCTGCAGCTCGACCGCGACGAGCATCACGCCCTGCTCCTGTACAACCAGCTCAACACCGCTGACCCGGACGCCGGCGGCGACTCACGCGTGCGCAGCGCTCTGCGCCTGTTGGTGGACAAGCAGATGCCTGACCCCACCTACCTGTGCGACGCGAAGTGGAACATCCTCGCTTACAACCAAGCCATGGCTGAGTGGTGGCCCTGGGTGATGGAGCCGGGTGCGAACCTCATGCGCTGGGCTCTGACCAGCCAGGAGGCCCGTGTCCAGTACCACGACTGGCACCAGCACGTTGCCGCCTACGTACGCATGCTCAAGTACGCGCTCGCCGGGCACGGCGACGACCCGGAGCTGCTCGGGCTGATCGGCGACGTCTGTAAGGACGCTGACGTGGCGCGCATATGGGAGGGGGACGCCGGCCATTCCGTCAACCGGGATGGGCACGTGTTCAAGATGTCCCTGCCCGCGCTCGGTTGGGAGACCGTCGACGTTGTCTCCCACGTCCTGTACCCGGCGAGTCTGCCCGACTGCCGACTCGTCGTGATCACGTGGTGGAGCGATGAGGGAGACACCGAGACGGACCCGCTGGGCGGGGCGCGCAATGCTTGGGCCGAGAACGCAAGTCCTGAGATGCCCACCTCGGCGCCAGCGGAGTCTCTTGACGACGCCTCCAGGCGCCGGATCGCCAACTCGCTGACCAAGAGGCCGTCGGTCGTCACTGCGGAGGCGGCAGCTGCTCTCGCAGGCGATGACGGAGTCGACCTCCCGGTGCTGAGCGCCATGATCGGCCCCGACACACAGCTCACCCTCTCCCCGTCGACCCACTCCGTGATCTGGGCCGTCCGGGATGCCGACGGGCAGTGGGGGATCTCAGAGGTCGACGCCTACACCGTCATCGTGCGTGTGCCGCAAGCAGCCATCAGCAAGGACGCCAGGAAGGAGATGATGCTGCTGACGCGCACCGTCCTCCCTGCCGAGCCCAAGGAAGCGGTCGACCGGATCCAGCAACTGGTACCGCAGTTGAAGCAGCGCATCCAGCTGCTTGAGGCCATTCACCGAGACCTGTGGGAAGCCGACAACACCCTTCCGTACGTGTGGGATCCGACCGACGAGCTCTGACGGAGCCTTCCCCCTCGGTGCGTTGGGTGTGGCGCACCGAGGCGGAAGCCGGCGGACGAAAGCCAGCGCGGCTATACGCCCTCAGCGGCTCCGGCGGAGGCGGGCAGAAACTTCGCCGCCTTCTTCGCGAGCACGGCGGCGAAGTAGTTCGGGGCGTCGTCGGGACGCATCCGTGCCAGGGCGACCATGCCGGTGATCACGCAGTCAGTGACCTCTTCCTGCACGTCGTCCCAGGTGTGGCTGTGTCCTTTCCTGGGGTTGGTCGCCCGGGCACCGATGACGGCCTGGGCGGCTTCACCGACCTCCTCGGAGATCTTCAGGACCTGCAGGGTCCACTGCTCCTCCGGAGTCAGACCGCGTCCGCCGTCGAGCTGGGCGAAGAGCGCAGCAAGTGTGCGGATGGTGTTCCACGGGTCGTTGCTCATCAAGGTTCCTCATGTGCGTAGGGACTGAAGGATGGCGTCGGCTCTCACCAGATCCTCTGGCGTGTCGACCGCGACGCCGTCGTCCGCGACGGCGAGCATCTGTACGCCGTGGCCGTGCTCGACGAAGCGCAGCATTTCCACGCCTTCAGTCAGTTCGAGCGGCCCTTGCGGGAGATGGCGGAAGAGGCTGAGAGCCTCGCGCGTGAAGCCGTAGAGCCCCAGCTGACGGAGGTATGTCGGGCGGCCCGCTCGCGGGTAGGGGATCGCGTCCGGGAGAACATCAGGGCGTTCCCGCCGGTCCCGACGACGACCTTGACGACGTTGTGGTCGAGTACGGCGCCGGCGCTGTCCAGCTCCGTGTACGCGTTCACCGCGAGTGTGTCAGGGGGCAGGTGGTCCAGTGCCTGGGAGACGGCGTCGATCGCGGCCGGGGCGATCAACGGCTCGTCGCCCTGGACGTTGATGTACGCGTCGGCGGCGAGGTGTTCGGCGCACTCCGCGACGCGGTCGGTGCCGGTGAGGTGCTCTCCCGTGCGTACGCACTCAATGCCCAGCTGGTGGCAGAGCTCCTCGATGCGCTCGTCGTCCGTGGCGACCACCACGCCGTCGAGGCGTTCCGCCTCCAAGCAACGTTGGTGGACGTGCCAGAGCAGGGGCATGCCTCCGAGTTGGGCCAGGGGCTTGCCGGGGAACCGGGAAGAGCCCCACCGGCAAGGGATGACGGCGATGTGGTGGCGTGGTGTGGTCTGCTGCGCAGTGGTGGCGGCCACGGCGTTCTCCTTAAGGCGGGAGGGTTATGCCGCTCGGCCGTACACGGCCGGCTCGGCGGCAAGGGCCTGCATGTGGGAGCGCATGCCGCTGTGGAGGTCAACTTGAGGCTGCCACCCCAGGACCTCGTGGGCACGTCCGGGGTTGGCGCGGGTCGTGAGGACGTCGCCGCTCCGTGGGTTCTCCTGGTGCACCTCGATCTCGCGGCCTACGAGGCTCCGCGCGATACCGATCACTTCGAGCAGTGAGGCGCTGGAGCCGCCGCCCACGTTGATCACGTCCCTCGCGTTCGACGTCGTGGCCGCCGCGATCGTGGCGGAGACCGCGTCGTCGATGTAGGTGAAGTCCCGGCGCTGGTGTCCGTCTCCGTACAGGCGCAGCGGCCGGCCGGTCAGGGCGGCCTGCAGGGCGCGGTGCGTGAACATGTCGGCGCGCTGCCGGGGCCCGTAGACGGTGAAGTACCGCAGGGCGACGACGCTGGTGGCGCAGTGGGCCTGCGCGGCGTGCGCCAGGCAGAGCTGCTCCTCAGCGAGCTTGGTGACCGCGTAGGGAGACGCGGGCCGCGGCTGATCCGTCTCCACGCTCGCACCGCCGCTGGTGGGGCCGTACACGCTGGAGGATGAGGCGACCACCAGTCGCGGCACGCCGATCCGGGTAGCGGCCTCCATCACTCGCTGGGTGGCGAGGATGTTGGAGGCGACGTACTCGCCGAACTGCGGTCCCCACGACGGCCGTACGCCGGGAATCCCGGCCAGGTGGAAGACCACGTCCGCGTCGATCAGGAGCGGGTCGATGGCGCAGTTCAGCAGGTCGGCGGTGATGTGCACGTATCCGGGGATCCCGTGCAGCGGGGCGAGGTTGGCCGCGGCCGTGTGGTCGACGGCCGGGTTCCGGCGGTCGACGCCGATGACGACGGTCCCGGCCTGGGCCAGGGTGTGGGCGAGGTGGGAGCCGATGAAGCCGGCGGCGCCGGTCACCACCGCTCGCCGCGGGAAGGCGGCGCTGACGTGGGGCAGGTGCTGTGACACAGAGGTCTCCAGAATGAAGGGAGGGGATGTCAGGTCAGCCGGGCCAGGACGGTGCGGCCGTGGGTGCTGAGGGTGAGGTCGTCCTGCTCGTGTCCGCGTACCAGGGAGGTGACCGCCTCGATGGCGCCGAAGGACTCCAGCAGGCGCTGCTCGGTATCGGTCAGCGGCCTGCCGTAGCCGGCGAAGAACGCCTTCCGGAGCTGGGGCGCTGCTTGCCATCGGCGGAACTCGAGCCGCGCGAAGTCGCGAATACGGGCGTCACGACGCATGTGCTCGAAGTCGCACAGCCCGAAGGAGGGACCGACGAGCCAGTTCCGGGGCTGGTAGTCGAGGTGGCACACCGCACTGTCCATGAGGGTGCTCGCCAGGACGTCCGCACTGTGACGCAGGCGGTTGTGCTCGGCCGTGGAGATGAGGTCGGCCCGGTCCGCCCGGGCGATCCACGAACCCAGACGCTGTGCCAGCTCCACGCCGATGGCGCCGGAGTACGGCAGCACAGTGGCGCGATGGAGAAGTCCCAGCACTCGCCCGGCTACCTGGTGGGCGTCCTCTTCCTCTGCCGATCCCGGAGATAGCGTGTCCGCACTCAGACCGGGGAAAGCGGTGAGCAGCAGCGTGCACGTTGCGGCTCTGTGAGCGACCACTGTGGGAGCGCGGCCGTTCAGGTGGGTCACCCACGCGCCGTAGGCGTGCACCTCCCGCAGGTACCGCTCCCGGTCGCTGTGCTGCTTGGCGAAGAACTCCCGTCCACGAGTGTCCGCCAGGCGCAGAAGGCGGGGTGGGAGCGTGGGGTCGGCGAGAACCCGGACGGCTCCGATCGTGTCGCGGGCCAGTTCGATGCGCGGGTCGTCGAAAGTCGCGATCACGAGCCGGTCTCCGCAGCGGTCAGGGCCGTCAGATGCCCGGTGTCGTTGTGCCCGTCGAGCGTCCAGCGCCTTTGTCCCAACCGGTTGAGATGGCGCTGCCACCGCGTGATGGAGCCGTGGGACACGGCGAACCCCGCCGGCGAACCGATCGGAACTCCCAGGAGCAGGGTGTTCGCGGCGATCACCGTCTCGCCGTGGGCTGCGAACAGGATGCGGTCGCCCTCATGCTGATCGAGGAGTCGCTGGAGGAAGCCCCCAGCGCGCTTCAGATAGCCGTTCCAGGTGTCGGATCCCTCGGCCCACGGTGTGTCGGGGTGGGCATGAGGCCCGCCGTCGGCAGCATCCTTCACGTCCCGCCAGGGCAGGCCGTCGGCGGCGCCGTGCACCGGACCATCGAGGCGCTCGTCCACGAGCATTGGGATCTGGAGGGCCTGGCTGATGATCTCGGCGGTCTGGCGTAGGCGGATGCGCGGGCCGACGTAGAGCGCGTCGAAGGGCTTCTCCTGGTGCTCGGCGGCGAGCCGTAACGCGACCCGCTCGGCCTGTGTGTAGCCGAGGTTGGTCAGTCCGGTGCAGGTGCGCGGCCCTCCGACCACGCCGTCGATGTTGCACTGGGCCTCGCCGTGGCGGACGAAGACGAGTTCGGTCGTGATCATGCGGAACCTCGGGGTCGGTGATGGCCGGGGAGCCAGCCATGGCGGTAGCCGTTGCGCCCGGCATACGGGGCCGTGAGGACGGCGTGCAGCGCGACGAAGTCGTCGAGCCGTTTACGGCCCGTCCCGCCGAGTCGGACGTCGTGGCATGTGGCGGCTCGGTTGTAAGCCGTCAGGGCCTCGGAGATGGCACCCTCCGGCAGCGGACCGTACGTCGCGACCAGCGTCACGATCAGCTTGGCAAGGTCGTAGGCCAGCGGGGCGAGTGTGAGGTCGTCGGTGTCGACCGTGTAGACGGCACCGGTCTTCGTGATGAGGAAGTTCCGGGGGTTGCTGTCCTTGTAGAAAGCGGAGGGCCCCTCGGCGGTCTTCTCCAGCAGAGTGAGCATCGCGTGCAGGGCGCCCTTGTCCGGCAGATACCCCTGCTCCAGGCGCCGCTGTAGGGCTGTTTGCCGGGGCCCCAGGTAGTCGCCGAACGTGGTGCCGTCCTGGAAGCGGTGCGGCGTGGTCAGTGGGGCCGACCTGAGGTCGCTCGTCCAGGCGGCACCATGGGCATTGCCCAGCAGCTCCGCCAGGAGCGGCATGTCCTCCGGTCGGGCCGGCCTGCCCTCGACGCGTTCGAACGTCACGCTGGTCGACTCGACGGCTGTCACGGCCGGCTGCCGGAGCGGAGGCGCGTGCTCGGCGATCCAGGTGTGGTGCCGGACGGCAGCAGTGGCTCGTTCGGGAGTCTCGAAGTGCTTGACGAAGCAGCCGGCCGTCATGATCGACCCCCCGTCGGCCGGGCCACGACGAACGTGACGACGGACCGTGTGGTCAGTGGCCGATCGGGCAGGATGTCGCGCAGAGCTGCTGCCACTGCACCCGGGTTGCCGTACAGGCCGGGAGGCAGGTGGTACTTCGGGTTGGTGGCCAGGTACTCGGCCACGTGGTCGTGGCCGTCGAAGGTGAAGCTGTGCTCCTCGTCCTCGGTGCGCAGCACGTCGAGCGACGGGGAGACCAGGCTGGCGAGGTTGCCGCTGTGCGCCGAGACGTAGAGGCTCTCGTGCCCGGTGGCCCGCAGATCGAGACCGGCAGCGGCGACCAGCTCGTCCATCTCCTGGTAGCTGTCGAGGTCCTTCGTGACAAGCACGGCCAGGCCCTCGGGGCGGAGGACTCGGCCGAGCTCCGCGATTACCTTCTGCGGGTGCGTCGAGTGGTACAGACAGAACGCGGCGACGGCCACATCGCACGAGCTGGTCGGCAGGGGGATCTGATGGAAGTCACCCCGGAGGAAGCTCAATTGGAGGCCGGGCACGTGACGGGCGCGTCGGCGAGCCTGCTCGATCAGAGCCGGGGCGGCGTCGAGCCCGATGACGTGTCGCGGCCGGAGCTGCTCGGCGAGAGCCATGCTGCTCGTGCCGCGACCACAGCCGACGTCCAGCACCAGACCGAGACGACCCGGTCGTTCGTGGTGCGCTCGCACCAGCTGGACGATCGCGTCCGGTACGGGCCGACCGGAGGTTTTGGCCCGCAACAGGGCGTTGGATCGTCCGGTCAGGCGGGAGGCGTGGCCGTACAGCTCCGCCTGACGGCTGGGGTCGAGGAAGGGGTTGGTGATGTTCACTCCGCGCCCTCCCCTCGGGGGCGCGGAGTGCTCAGCGGTGCTCGGCGGCGACCTTCTGCAGCCAGCGCCGCGTCTGACCTCGACTGGTCAGCAGCACCACTTCGGCCCGGCCGGAGGCGAACTCCTCGATCTTGGACATGACGCGCGGGCGCATCTTGCGGCGGTACGTCGCCACGTACTTGATCACGCCCCAGTTGATGCGGTTGTGCACCCCGTTGCCCTTGTGCCCGGCCCCGTGCCGGATCTGCCGGGAGAAGATCCCGTACAGCGCCGCCACGGTCGACACGTCCATCAGGACCACGGTGTCGCACGCGTCGAGTCGGATCTGCAGCGTCGAGTTGTAGTTCCCGTCGATTACCCACCGCGGCTGCGCGACAAGTTCCCGCTGCAGGTCGGCGAACTTGTCCAAGGGCAGTGCGTTCCACTCGTCGTCGTAAAACGCGGCGTCCAGGTGCGTCACCGGGGCGTCGAGAATCCTGCCCAGCTCGCGCGCCAGGAACGACTTGCCGCTGCCTCCGCAGCCGACGATGGCGACCTTCTTCATGGTGCTCCAGCGTAGAGTCGATCGGATGCCCGGCCGGACCGCCCGGCGGGACACGTTCGGATGATCCAGGCATGAGGGCCTGGATGGTCAGCTGCATCAGGCCGCTCCCCGCTCCACCGCGACGGGGCTTGCGGCCGTCTCCAGGACGGCCTCCAGAGCATCGACCTGCCTGCTCAGCCGGAACAGGTCCAGGCGATCGAGGCACGCAGCGATCAAGTCCGCGTGCTCCTGGGTGCCGGCGATCCGCTGGAGGTAGGACAGTCGCTCGATCGCCTCACGGCCCGACCTGACAATCAGCTCCGTGGGCACGAACCGATCGACGTGCAGGATGTCAGCCGGGGTGAGCGGGAGGCAGCCGGCGAGCACCGCCTCGAAGATGCGCTGCGTCATCTGCCCGACCACGGCGTACCGCTCGGGCAGCATGAGCACCGTGGCCAGAGATCGGCCGTAGACGCCCCGAGCAGCCTCGAAGGGGATCCTGCCGAGGAAGCGGACGTGCGGCCAGCGGCTCGTCCTCGTCCACTTGCCGGCGACCAGGTGGTCGAAGCACGCGGCAGCGGGGGAGAAGAAGCGGTCGAAGTGCTCGTCCCGGTCGTACTGGTTGCCGACGTACCCGAGCACGATGTCCCGGCGCTTCGAGGCCAGTGCGGCCGGATCCGCCTGGTCCAGGAGGCGGTCCTCGACCGGGAAGAGCAGACGGTGGGCGCCCGGCGTCGGTTCGAGGGCCGCTTCGCACACCGCGGTGCGCGGGGAACGCCGCCACATGCTTTCGGGCCGGAGCTTGCGATCCTTGTCCCAGATCGTGGTCGGCGTCCCCCGTCGCACGGTGTACCGCATGATCAGCTCGGCCTGGCGATGCAGGTCGCAGGTGTGGTCCTCGACGTCGCACGCGGTGGTGTTGCGGCCGTCGACGGCCCAGCGCCACTCCAGGAACAAGGCGTCGATGTCCGGCAGGCCGGAGTCGAAGACGTAGGCACCGCCGAGGTCGTCGCCGGCTTCAAGCAGGTCGCGGTTGGGCTGCAGGAAGACGATCTCGTGCCCGCGGTTGAGGAGGGCGTCGATCAGAGGGCGACGGTGGCTGCGGCCCCCGTCCGGTGTGTCGGCGATCCCGTTGCCGAGGAATCCCCAGAAGCTGTATCCGATCTTCACTTGGTGATCCACCGCCCTTCCAGCAGCAGGGCGTCCAGCCCGGAGTTGACCAGGCAGTCCAGGGCCATGGCCGGCGTCCCGCAGATCGGCTTGCCCTTGACGTTGAGCGAGGTGTTGATCAGCACCGGAACCCCCGTGCGGCGGGCGAAAGCGCTCAGCACCTCGTGCATGAACGGGTTCTGCGACCGGGCGACGGTCTGGAGGCGTGAGGTGCCGTTGGCGTGGACGATGGCCGGCACGCGTTCGCATGCCTTGTCGGTCACGCCGGACGCCATCGACATGTACGGCGCTTCCTGGCCCAGGGTGAAGAACTCGGCGGCGCGCTCGGCAAGGACCATGGGGGCGAAGGGGCGGAACGGCTCCCGGAACTTGACGGTCGCGTTCAGCCGCTCGACGACCCCGGGCTCCAGCGGAGAAGCGAGGATCGAGCGGTTCCCCAGGGCGCGGGGTCCGGCTTCGACTCGGCCCTGGAAGAGCCCGACGATCATGCCGTGGGCGAGCTGGTCGGCGAGGAACTCGGCGGTCTCGACACCCAGCGTCTTCTGCTGGAGCTCGGGCCACGGCGTGAGGTCGAGGGCCTGGTACCGGTACGACGGGCCGACGTAGCAGGCCCGGGCGACGCCGGACACCGGCCGTCGGCTCGGGCTGTCGGTGTGCACGGCGATGGCGGCCCCGATCGCGGTCCCGGCGTCACCGGGGGCCGGCGGGACGAAGACCTCGTCGAAGATGCCGGCTTCGATGATCCGGCCGATGCTCACGCAGTTCGTTGCCACTCCGCCGCCGACGCATAGACGGCGCGATCCCGTGATCATCCGCGCCCGGCGGGCCATGTGCAGCATCACCTGTTCGGTGCGCTCCTGGAGGGCCGCGGCAAGGTCGCGGTGGACATCCAGGAGCGGCTCGCTCGGGTGGCGCTCGGCGCAGGTCTCGGCGACGAAACGGCGAGACGTCCTTGGGTAGCCGGACGTCAGCACTCGTGGGGGGAAGTAGGCCGGGTCCAGGAAGAAGCCGGTCGGCGTGGTGCGGACGGCCGAGGCGAAGAGGTGCCGGAATCGCTCGGGATCGCCGAGGGCGGCGAGCGCCATGACGGTGCCCTCCTCGTCACCGCGGCGCCACCCCAGATGCTCGGTGACCGCGCCGTACACGTACCCCAGTGAGGCGGGATCGTTGATCGCTTCCAGAGTGCGAGTGGAAGGGCGGAGCGCGTCAAGCCCGCGCGCGATGGTCGTGGTCTGCCGCTCGCCGAGGCTGTCCACGACGAGGACGGCGGACTCATCCCAACCGGACGCAGCGAAGGCCGCCAGCTGGTGCGCTCTGTGATGCAGGACGGGCGAGACGCGGGCGGTGGGGAATTGCCGGCCGAGGGCGCGCGTGCGCAGCTGGGTGCGCATGGCCACCTTGGCGAATCCGCGAGCCCGCGGAAGCGCGCGGTCGCGCGTCGTTGCGGACAGCGCCAGGCGCAGCGCTGCCGGGGACTCGACGAGGTAGCGGGCGGGCTGGAAGTTGTACGCGATGGCGTCCACGTCGGCGGTGGAGAGCCCGGCCTCGCTCAGCAGCCACTCGACGGCGTGGCGCGGGTACTCCTTGGTGTGCTTCTGCTGGGAGAGCCGCTCCTCCTCGACGAAGCCGATCAGCTTCCCGTCCACCAGCAGAGCGGCGGAGGAGTCGTGCGTGTACGAGCACAGTCCGAGGATCACTGAGGGCACACGGGTGACGGCGGCCATCACCTCGTCCCTGCCTTCTCACGCGCCGGGGAAGTCCTGGTCCGGCTGCTCAGCTCGCCGTACCAAGCGGCGAGCGCCTGACCGAGAGGTCCCTCGATCTTGTCGGCCAGCCGTCCCGCGTCGTCACGTCGGCCGTCCTTCCAGAGCCGATAGCTGCGCAGCGTCTCGGCCATCGTGTCCCAGCCCGGGTGGCCGGTCACGTCCCGGTCCCGGACCTGGTCGAGGAGGCTGTCGAAGCCGTTCCACGGGGTGGTGAGATCCGGCATCATCGCGCTCGCGGTGACCGAGGACAGCTCGTCGGCCTGGCCGAGGTGGTTCTCGTAGATGTGTAGGGAGCCGACGTGGTGGTGGAACTCGCCCAGCTCGGCGCCGAGCCAGCCGGCCACCAGCTCGTGCAGCGTGGTGTAGAAGAACAGGTCGTACGGCATGCCGATCCACACGTCCTGCCCGCGCATCGTGGTCGACATGTGCAGTCGGCCGGCGCGCAGGTAGAAGCGGAAGCCGAGTGTGCAGGGCACATCCTTGTGGCCGGCGGCGTCCTGGGCCGGGTCGTAGAGCTGGATCAGGGCCCTGCGGGAGTCGGGGTCCTCCTTGAGGATCTCGACGACGCGGCGCAGCTGGTCGACCGTGCCGGCCCACCTCCGCATCCGCGGCCCGTACGCGCCGCGCAGGACACCGTCGTCGGCGTACTGCCGAAGGCGCGAGTTGTAGTCGAAGATCCACGGGGCGTCCGAACCGGAGAGGTGCCAGACGGTCTCCGCCACCGCGAACGCGGGATTGATGACGCGCGCCGGAGGCGCGTACAGCAGGCGGGCCCGCGGCTGCGTCAGGCGCATGTGGACGTCGAGAACCTCGCGGGTCGCCATGCCCCGCGGGCTGGTTCGCTCGCCGGACTTGGCCAGGGCGACGGCACCGACGAAGAGCTCGGCGACGCTGTCGGCGGTCAGGTGTGTCATCGGGCATGAACTCCTTCGCCCTGCGGCAGACCGGAATCGGTGCCGTGGGCCTCGTCGTGTACAGGGGTGTGGCGCATGGCGTGGCCGGCGCGGCGCAGGATGAGCTGTGCGACCTGAGCGGCGCTGTCGCCGCGCCAGCGGCACACGCCGTCCTTCGCCGTCTGAGTGGCCGGGTGGTGAGGATCAGGGATTTCGGAAAGCGCCTCGACGACGTCGGCGGAGCTGGTGCAGCGCCGCGCGAGAGCGTGCTCCGCGAGTCCGAGCGTGCGCTCTCCGGGCGAGCCGATTTCGAGGACCGGCACGTCGAGCAGGGCCGCCTCGATACCGCACGTCGAATAGGCGCTCGCCAAGGCGTCGGCGGCGGCGAGAAGGCTCCGTGCGCCGACCCTCGGATCGGCCAAGGCCACGAGAGGCTTGCCGTCCCGCCGGAGGAGCGAGGCGAAGACGTCGACGCTCTGCGCGGGATGCGGGGCGATGACGAGCCCCCAATCGCCATCGGCCCTCCACAGCCCGTCCAGGAGAAGGTCGGCCTGGGCCGCGAGCCGAGCGGGGCCGAAGGGCTGGCAGGCCCACACCGCGATGTGAGTGGGGCTCTTGCGTGTGCCAGAGGCCAGCAGGTTCTCCAGGTAGCGCCGTTGAGCCTTGCGGTCGAGTCCGGCGAGGGCATCGAACCGGGGCTGGCCCAGGACGTGGACCTCGGCATGCGGATGGCGCGCCCAGGCTTTCGCGAGCGGGACGTCACGCTTGCCCATGACCACGATGTCGCGGCTGTGCAGTGCCGGCCACGCAACCGACTCCGCCGTCCACGCGCCGTGCTGGACGTGGACCGTGTTGATGCCGTGGCGGCCTGCGGTGTGCACGGCGAGTGCGCCCAGGGGGCTGGTGTCGTTGCTGACCAGCACCGTGTGTGGCTGCACCGTGGAGAGGACTCCGTCCAGCCACGTCTCCGTTCGGATGACCGACCGCCATGATGGCTGGGTGCATCCCCCGCTCGTCTCCAGGACTACCGACACGAGCCGCACCAGTCGCGCCAGGTGAACGCTGTGCTCCTCCACCTGGACGACGTGATCGTCGTCCGGCAGGCGGAGGCGGTCCACGTTGCCGGAAACGTTGAGGAGTGCGGCCGGGGGCGAGCAGAGGCTCACGCCCTCGGCTTCGGGGACCGGGCATCGATCCGCCGGATCGGTGGCCAGGTCGATCACGAGACTCGTCCGGCCGACGCGTGCCAGCTCGCCGAGGACGGGGCGCAGGGTGCCGGCGTGACGGGAGGACCACGACAACGCGACGACGTCGGTCTGCGGAAGTTCCGAAGGAGGTGGACTCGGCGCCGCAGTGGCCAACGAGACAGGAGGAAGGCCGCGTAACTGCGCTGAACGCAGCGGGTTGTACGGCGCTGCGGCTCCCAGTACGTAGGCGACGCCGGACCATGTGACG
This sequence comes from Streptomyces tanashiensis, assembly GCF_014648895.1. Taxonomy (GTDB): domain Bacteria; phylum Actinomycetota; class Actinomycetes; order Streptomycetales; family Streptomycetaceae; genus Streptomyces; species Streptomyces tanashiensis. The sequence goes on along the minus strand of NZ_BMRZ01000022.1, from coordinate 17,988 downwards.
GTGTAGGCCCGGTACTCCCGGGAGCTGTTCGACCGTAATCCGACGAAGCCCTCGTACGGCGCCAGCCCCAGCGGTCCCGGTGTCTTCGCGAAAGGCTCCCAGGTGCTGAGAGCCAGCAGCTTGCGTACGAGCTGTGTCACCAGGCGCCGCGTCGGCACATGCTGCGCGTACAACCATCCGGCACCGCCTGGTGTACTCGCGAGGTCGGCGCCGTACGCCTCAAGCTCCGTCATCACGTGGTCGACCAGTGTCTCCACGCGGTGCGCGTCGAGCGGCAGGGCCTCCAGATCACCCGTGGTGATCCCATCGGCCCGCATGCTTTCGAGGGCACCCTCGCCGACCAGCGCCCAGAGCGGCCGGCCACGGAACTCGGTGTGGACGATGCCGAGAGCGCGCCCTCCAGGAGTCTTCACAGCAGGCTCCCTTCAAGGAACGGAGCCCTGTGGCCGGCGGTTGCGAGGAACCGCAGAAGGTCCTCCGGGGAGTCGGCGACCTCGGGGGTGGGGGTGCTCGGGCGGCCGTAGCCCCAGCCCGCGTGCACGAACGCGACACCGGCGCGGTGGGCCGCTTCCTGGTCGACCGCCATGTCGCCCACGTACATCGCATCGGCCGGGTCGGCGCCGACGTCGATCAGGGCGAGCAGGATCGGGTCGGGCGCCGGCTTGCCACGCCCGACCCCGTTCGGCGTTCGCACGGTGGCGAACGGGACGCCGAGCTGGGCCAGGAGCGGGGCCGCGCGGTCCAAGGGCTTGGACGTGACGATCCCGAGCAGCCAGCCGGCGGCGGCGAAGGCGTGGAGTACCTCCGCGACGCCCTCGAACTGCCGGGCGAGGTGAGAGGCGGCCGTGGACGCCTCTGCGTACGTCCGGTGAATCAGTTCGGCGTCCACGAGTCCGAGCTGCTCCATGATGTCGCCGAAGGGCCGGCCGAGGTGGCGCTCGTATGCCTCGAAGGGCACGTCGAGGCCGTGAGCTTGCTGGACTCGACGCCAGGCGCTCTCCATGACGGGGCGCGTGTCGACGAGCACACCGTCCAGGTCGAGCAGCAGCACGCGGGGTGCTTCGGAGCCGGGTTGCGACCACCTCCTGCTGGCGTGAGGTGAGGTCGGGGGTGTAGGCCGTGATGGCATGACGAAGATCTCCAGGGGAGTGGGGTCAGGAAGAGACGGTGGCCTTGTGGCGCCGCACGAAGGCGATCACCCGCTTACCGCTGCCGTCCTCCTTGGGACAGGCGGTCCAGGCGGCGGCCGTCGCGGCGACCAGGCACAGGCCGCGGCCACTGGTCGCGTAGAGGGAGGCAATCCTTGGGGCTGGGGGCTCCGGGGAGTTGTCCTCCACCTCGATTCCCACGACGTCGGCCTGGACGGCAAGAGTCAGCGTGATCTCATCGGCCTGCTCGCCCCCCACCCCCGGGCGAACCTCGGCGTTCTCTGCCGGAGCTCGACCGTGGCGCTCGGCGTTGGTGGTGAGTTCGCTGACGATCAGCACGGCGTCGTCCATGAGGTCCTCCGCCCCCCACGCCCTCAGCGTCTGGCGGGTGAACGATCGGGCCCTGCCCGGTGCCCGGTCGTTGGCGACCAGGGTCAAACTCTGCTGATGCTCGGGGGCGTTGATGACGCTTCCGAGGCTCTCGATGGGCTCCATGGTCGCCTTCTCACAGCTCGTGCCGGAGTCCCCGAAGGACTCGACCGGCGGTGGTGTCGGAGGTGTCGAAATGGCGGAAGTTCTCGACCAGCACGGCAGCCGCAGGAAGGTGGCTGGCGCTCGGCTCCGCTGATGCGGAGGAGCGGGAGCCGAGGCTGCCCGGAGCCGTCCGGGCATCGGCACGCGTCGAGTGGCTGGGAATCACCGGATTCCTCTCGGGCAGCGGCAGTTGGTGGTTTCGTTGACCACGAGCGAACCGTGAATCCCATGGAGTCGGTATCTCCGGACGGCGCCGGAGGCCGTCAAACCCGTCAAAGATCGTTTTGGTGAACCGAGGTAGACGATGGCGCGCGAGCGGAACGTGAAGCTGGCCGACGCGATCGCGGAAACGGGCTGGTCGCAGCCCAAGGTCGCGGCCGCCTTCGTGAGGGTGGCGGCCGAGGTCGGAGCGCGGGAACTCCTGGGAACGAGCCGCTCGCACATCGCCATGTGGGTGGCAGGGACGCACCCTTCGGGCAGAGCGCCCGCTATCTTGTGCGAGACGCTGTCCCGGCGACTTCAACGCCCCGTCACGCCGGCCGAGATCGGACTTTCGACGCCCGGCGGAAGCGCGGCACAGGCATCCGAATGGCACGTGGATACGCTGAGCGCGCTGGTAGACCTTGGGAGGAGCGACGTGGACCTGGAACGCCGCCAACTGCTCGCAGGCGCTGCCTACTCCGTGGGCGGGCTGGCTCTGCCCGGGCAGCAATGGTGGGACGAGGCCCCTCAGCGGGCCAGGTCTCGCCACAGCGCCACGGGTCGCAGAGTCGGGCTCGCCGAGGTCGGCAACGTCCGTGAGATGACGGAGTTCTTCTCCCGGCGAGACCAGCGACACGGGGGGATGGACGGTCGTACGGCGCTTCACCAGTACCTCGTGGACGACGTTGCGAGGTACGTCGGCGGGGTCTTCACCAGCGAGGAGACGCGTCGCGACCTCCTCGCCGCCGCCTCCGAGGCGGTGTACGTCGCCGGCTGGATGAGCTTCGACGCCTCCCACCACGAGGCCGCGCGACGCTACTTCAGCCTGGCGCTCAAACTGGCGGCCGAAGCTGACGACGCGCCGCTGGCGGGACACATCCTGAGAGCGATGGCGCACCAGGCGACCGACCTTGGGCACCCGCAGGCGGCCGTAGACCTCGCCACCGCTTCCGTGGAGCGCAAGCGGTACACCCTGGCAACGCCCCGCGAGCGGGCTCTGCTCTGCGTGGTGCAGGCGCGAAGCCTGGCCGCGAACGGGCAGAGGCAGGAAGCGATCGCCGCGCTCCTCCGGGCTGAGGACGATCTCGCTACCGCGGCGCCCGGTGACGGAGACCCGCATCGGGTCTGGTTCTTCCAGCGAGCTTCCTTGGCCCACGAGACCGCCCGCACGCTGTGGACGCTCGGCGACCTGGAAGGGGCGCTCAGGGAGTTCGACAACAGCGTCCTGACCAGGAAGGCAGACACCTTCAGCCGAACCCACGCCGTGACGCTGGGCTACATGGGAACGGTGCAGGCCCGAAAGGGCAATGTCGAAGCCGCCTGCACCACGTGGGGACAGGCCCTGGACGCCATGGAAGGGGTCCAGTCGGGTCGGGCCCGCGACGCCGTCGTGAACATGCGCCGGGTGCTCTCCCCCTTCCGTCACCGCGGAATCAGCGCGGTGACGGAGATCGACGAGCGCGCCAAGGCCGTACTCGAACGAGTAGCCTGACGGCGTCATCGCGGCGAACCGAGGCACCGTACGAGTGCCCGAATCGCCCTGCTGCGAGCCGAGAAGAGGGAGTCCGTGTCCACAGGGTCCATCGAGGTTCCGGTGATCGCCGACGTGGTCGGAGGGCACACCGGGAAGCTCGACGACTTCAAGGGGGGAGTGGAGTCGATCATCCGGCTTCGTCCTGAGTTCCCGGTGGAGACGCTGCAGGGGATCGAGGAGTTCTCGCATCTCCAAGTCACCTGGTTCTTCAACCTGGGCTCGCCCGAGGACGTCGCACTGCACGCGCGCAGCCCACGCGACAATCCGGGGTGGCCGGCGACCGGCACCTTCGTGCACCACAACCATCGGCGCCCGGCGAGGCTCGGCGTCTCGTTCCCGCGGCTGCTCCGCGTGGATGGACGCGACCTGCACGTCACCGATCTGGACGCGGACGAGGGCACGCTCGTGATCGACCTGGTCGCGGTTTTCAAGGAGTTCCTCCCGCGCGGTCCCGTAACGCAGCCTTCGTGGCCCGGCGAGATGTTGACGGACTACTGGCGGGATGCAGCCGAACGTTGACGGGGCACCGGTGCCGGGCCGGATGCTTGGTCTGACCAGCCGGGTCTTCATGGCGGTCGGTACCTGAACGAACCGGTTCTGGGAGGCGTTCACGACGCGGCACCCCCTGCGGCAGGTGCCGGCGCTGAACCACTCGTCGCTGTGGACTGAGCGCCCCGGACGAGGAGGATCTGCGCTCCTGCGGCGGCGAGTCGACTCCGACGGTCAGGCGCAATGTCCCTGGGCCCCAGGTGGGACGGTGCGGGGATCACGATGCCGTACGGTCGCGTGACCGCGAGTGCGTCGAGCATCCCGACGAAGGCCGAGGACGTCGAAGAACAACGTTCCATGTACACGGCGGCCAGGGTCAGTTCGTGACGACGGCAGTAATCACTGATCGTCGTCGCCAATGCCTGCTGCCGGCGGGCGGACACTCCCACGAGCCGGAGGAATCCGAACACGAGCGGTCCCGTGACGTTCCGCTGCTCCGTGAGGAGTTCCATGATCATGACCGTCCATTGGGCTCGGGTGAAGTGACACTCCGAGCCTGGCCGTGACGCGGCGATCGGGGAATCCACGCTTGTCCCACTTCTGTCCCACAACTGCCCCTCCCGCCGTGGTCCGCGTGCTTCGATGGCAACGGAAGGGAGAGGCAAGTGGCGACCGTTCACGAATGGACCGGGCTGGAGGCGCTTGCCCTCCGCAAAGCCCTCCGGTTGAGCGTGCGCGCCTACTCCGAGCACCTGGGCGTTGCGGTCAACACGATCAGCAACTGGGAGAAGCACCGGGCTACGCGGCGCCCCAACACGGAGAGCCAGGCCATCCTCGACACTGCGCTGGCCCAGGCGGATGCCACGACTCATGTCCGATTCGAGACGGAGCTCGCGAAACTCGGCGAGGGAAGCGCCCCCGCCTCGAGCGTCGCGCGAGTCACCATTCCCCGTCCGCGGGCATGGGAGTACGAGTCGTGGTCCGAGGACATCGAGCGCACCGTCGTCGCTCTGTCACACCAGAACTTCGCGTTCGCCACCGACCTGCTTCACCGGTGGACGTCTCGCTACAGCACGTCAGACCTGGATGAACGCGGCTTGTACCTCTTAGCCCGGGCTACTGCTCTCCAGGGCGACCTGAAACGGGACCAAGGCGCCGTCGTCGGGCCGCTCTCGGCCCAGCGCTCGTATGCCGGTGCCCGCTCGCTCTACACACAGCTGCAGATTCCGCGCCGGGTGGCGCAGCTCGACCTCTCGCTCGCGGTCGTCACCGAGATGGCCGGCGATCTGGAGCCTGCGGCCCGTCAGTACGAGGACCTCGCCGGCGACGAACGCCTCGCAGCTCGCGACCGGGCCCGTGCCCGTCTGTGGGTGGGAACGGCGCTGAGCAAGGACGGGCACCACGACTACGCGGCCCGCGTGATGGAAACGGCGATCCGCGAGTTCGAAGACCTCTCCGAGCAGGAGGACTGGTCGGTCGCCCAGCAGAAGCTCGCACTCGCCCACCGTGGGGCAGGCAACCTCGACGCCGCGCTCCGCCTCATCGACGTCGCCCGCAGCACGGGCGTGACGGAATCCCCCATGCAGCGGGTACGCCTGGACACCGCGTACGGCCACATCCTGCTGTCCGACCCGGCCACCCTGGATGATGGGTTACACGTCCTCGATGACGCCGCCAAGCGGGCGGCCCAGTACGGGCTCACCCACCAGCTACGCAGCATCACGGACATCCGGAGGACGGCCGACGGGGCATCCAGCCCCACACGACGGTGATCAGGGAGACGAGCGCGTGACCGACAACCAGCCGGCCATCAACGAAGAGCAGATCCACAACGCCAAGCTGGTCTGGGACTTCCACCAGATGCGACACGACGTCCGCCCCGTCGACGTCGCGATCGGCCTCGGCAGCCACGACCTCGGGGTCGCCGCCTTCACAGCGGAGCTCTACCGCGCTGGCCTCTTTCCCACCGTGGTGTTCACCGGCGGCAACAGCCCCACCACCGCGAAGGTCTTCCCCCGCGGAGAAGCCGTCCACTTCCGCGAGCACGCCCTCACGCTCGGAGTCCCGGACAGCGCGATCCTGGTGGAGCCGAACGCCGGAAACACCGGCGAGAACATCGACTTCTCCCGGACGCTGCTCGCCTCCGCCGGCATCCACCCGAAGTCCGTGCTCCTTGTCTCCAAGCCATACATGGAGCGCCGCTCCTACGCCACGGCCCGCAAGCTCTGGCCCGAGGTCGAGGTGACCTGCGCCTCGGAGCCCATGGAATTCGACGACTACCTCAAGAGCATCGGCGACGAAAAGCTCGTCATCGACATGCTCGTCGGCGACCTCCAGCGCATCATCGGGTACCCGACGCTCGGTTTCGCCATCGAGCAGCATGTCCCGGAGGACGTACATGGCGCGTACGAATCCCTCGTCCACGCCGGCTTCACCAGCCGACTCATCGGCGCCTGATAAGCCCCCGCCGGGCGGCCTGTGCGCCATTCACCAGCCCAACTTCTTCCCCCGGCTGAGCACCCTCGCCAAAATCTTCGCGGCGGACTACTGGATCGTCCTGGACGACGTCCAGTTTGCCCGCCGCGATTACCAGCACCGAGCCCGCCTGGGCAGCACGTCCGACCCCGCGCAGCGTCAGTGGCTCTCGATCCCCACGCACCTTCCGCGCGGCCGGTCGACCCTGGTGGGGGAGGCGGTGCTGGTCGACCCGGAACGATCCCGCCGGCGGGTCATGCTCATGCTCGCGCAGCACTACGGGGACTGCAATGACTGGCCGCTCTTCCGCCACGAGCTGGAGTCCGTACTGCTCCAGTTCAGGCGTACCGGCCGGACGGCGGATGTGGCTGAGGAGTCCACGCGGATCCTCCTCCGCCTACTGGGGTGGAGGGGCCGCGTTCTGCACAGCAGCCGGCTCTCCGCTCGGCCGGAGCGATCGCAGCGTCTCGCCGACCTGGCCGCTGCCATCGGTGCCCGCGGATATCTATGCGGTACCGGTGGCATGCGATACCTCGCAGTAGCGCCGTTCGCGGCACGGGGGGTGTCCGTCATTCCCTTCCTCACGCCGGAGGCCGGAATCTGGGAGGACAGCCGTGAGGTGAGCGCCGTGCGCCCCCTCATGACCTACGGCATTCGGGCCGTCGCAAGGGAGCTGCACGCCGTTGCATCCCGGCGGGGACCCTCCTTTCGCTCTGTGTAGAGCGCCTGGCGGACGCAGTTCGCCTCTGCACCTCGGCGGGCCGCTGGGGACCAGGCTTGGGGACCAGTGCGCAGTACACAGATCTTCTGCAGCATGTTCCTCATCCTGCTTGGCGTGATGACGTGGCGTCCACGACAGGCTCGCCGCGGCGAGCCTTCCTGCGGGAGTTTTGGAGTTGCAGGTCCTGGCTCACGAACGCGGTCGGGCTTCACGCTCCTCGCTCGGTGTGCTCGGGCCCTTCCAGGTCTGGCTTCTGCCGATGCTCGCTGATGGGCGAACCGCCTATGGGCGGAAAGCGCCGCGGCGAGGCGCTCTCCGAGCGCGCCCAGGACGTTGGCGACGCCCGTAGTCAAGCGCCGTCAGCGGCTGAGTCGCCACCGCCGGGTGCTCGGCCCGTCGGATACCTGCCCCCCGAGCAAGTCGTGCAGTCCGGGCTCATCGTCCCCCAGACCGATCTGTAGCTATGGGCTACATCCTCTACGAACCCCTGTCCGGAGAAACCCCCTTCACCGACAAGCTGAGTGCGGTCTTCTACGACCCTCCGGTCCCCGCAAAGGCGGTCACCATTGTTGTCTCAGCGTGGCTCGGCGTACCCGTCCAGGCCGAAGGGGGCAGGTGTCAGCGGCAGGCCGTCATCGGGTGTGTCCGCCAGGAACATGCGGAACTGTTCGTCGTCTGCCGGCCTCAGGATGATCTCCTTCTCGACTGCACCTGCGTCCAGAGCTGCGAGTGCTGAGAGTCCGTCCTGTGCCACCACGCGTGTGTGGAACATGCAAGCAGTTCCGAGGTCGAGTGATCGACCCGCGATCTGAACGGCGCAGTCGGGAGTTGTCAGGCGTACGGATTGGGGGCTTCCGCGGAGTAGCTGCCGCATGGCTGGATCCTCCGCTCCGGTGACCGTGAGGGTGAGCGTGCGCGAGAAGGGTGACGCGACGCATCGGCCGTCGACCAGCAGCCGGGCCATCCGCAGGGCGATCCGGTCCACAGCCGGAAGTTCGAAGGGCACAGGGAAATACTGCTCACAGTGACGCTGGACAACGTCGAGGTCCTCGACGAACAAATGCAGCTGCTCCAGTCGCCGCACGACGTCGTCAGAAGCGGCACGTGAGAGCCGCCCTGCCCCTGCGGTGCGGCCATCCACGGTGACCTGGAAGCCCCTTCCTTCAAGGAGGCGCCGCCGCAGCCGCAGGGCCTTCATCGCATCGTGCGGTGCGAGGCCCTCGAGGGAGAACGTGTAGGCAAGCTTCGGGGGGATGGCGTCGTCGAAGGGATTGAGAATCCGGATCTGGCCACCTGGCACGGCGACGTCGATCGAGCGCCCCAAGGTTCCTGAACCCAGGCCATTGAGCAGTCCTGCATACGATGCGGTCACTCGACCCTGGCCATCAACGAAGGCCAGCTCGGCCGGTGTTCCAGCTCCGGGGACTGGACCGGCCGGCCTCCACGCCACCTCGACGTTCTTGAACGTCTTCGTCAGCCAGTCCGGACCGCTGATCGTCAGGCGTTTGACGGCCTCTGGTGGCAGGACGACCTCCTCGGCGACGCCGTAGCCAAACGCCCTTGTCATGGCTGAGGAGAGTTCTGGCGTCAGGCCCTGGGTGCGCCCGGCGAAGGTGAGACTGATCGGGCTGACTTCGTGAGCACGCGGGTGCTTGCCCCGTAGCGTCTGGATGACCTTGTCGCCCTCGCGGGCGAAGTCCATCGTCCAATGCGGATCGACCTCATCGGCCACCCGGCCAAGCTTCTTCAGTCTCTTGGCAAGGTCTCTCGGACCTCGGCGCAGGATGGCCTTTTCTTGGCCGTAGACCTTCGCTGCCTCAAGCAATTGATCGCGCGTGAACGATGCCTCGATGTCACTGTGAGCGGCCAGCCGGTCGTCCAGCTCGGCCCGGTCCATGATCCGCACCTTCACGTTGCGTTCCTCCGAGAGCCCTTCGACGAAGGCGCGCTCGGAGTCGGTGACGGTACACGGAACGACGAGGATCCACTCATACGGATCGTGCTCGATGGCGCGCTGGAATGATTCCTTGATGGAGGGCCGACGCCCCTTCATCGACGTGGCGAACCCGTCAGGGTAGTACTTCAGCTGAAAGATACGCAGACGGTTGCCGCTGACCACTCGGATGTCGATGCCCCGATCGCCACCCCGGCCGTTGACTGCCTGCACCACCGCAGTGTCGTCATACAGGCGATGGACCAGCGCCTCCACGATGCGGTCGAACCGCGGCTGCCCGACCCGATCCCACTCGACGGCCATATGGTCATACCTCCAGTGAAAATCCACCAGAAGGATGACACGCGGCACTGACAGTCATGCCGACCCTGACGCACCGCCTTGGAGACAGCGTGCCGCTCGCTTCGGCACCGTGGCCCCTTCGCCGATGCGCGGAGCTTTTCGGTTGTGCGCCTTTCGGCTTCAGCGTCGACCGACAGTCCCCGTCGCTGACACCGCTATCCAATGAAGGGCGGACAGACGATACCAGCGGTCTGCGAGGGCCGTGGCGCTGCTCGCGGGCGGTGGGGGTTCGTCCCACGAGGGCTGCCTCTCTGGTCCCGCGACCGAAGGTGGCGCGCACCGCGCTTGGGGACCAGTTGGGGACCACACGGTGTGCGCGACGGTGCACGACGGACCCCCACCCGCACATCCTGCGTCCGGATTAAGTCCGCTAAATCCAGAAAATACCCCCGACTCTCACTCCTGGGGGTCAAGGGGTCGCAGGTTCAAATCCTGTCGTCCCGACTTTTCGAAGTCGCAGGTCAGGGGCCGTTTCAGAGAGATCTGAAACGGCCCCTGACTCGTTCTGGGGGCCACTTGGGGACCAGCGCACTTGACCGGGGCGACGCGCACCTTGACCGGGTCAGGGCGCGCGTCGGGCAGCGTACTCACGGGCTGGTCTGCAGCCGATGGTTCGAGCGGGTCGGGAAGGTCGGCGGCGACGGGGACGGCGGCCGCGAGTTGGTGCGGCTTGACGACCGGGTCGTGGACCAGCCCCGCCTCGGCCACCGCGATCAGCCCGCGCCGGACGTCGGCGTGGAGCAGCCAGTTGGGGTCGGGCTCTTCCTGGACCTGGTGACGTATACCCACCAAGCGATTCGCGCCTGGGAGTTCGCGCAGGCGGGCGAGGGTATCGGCGACGTCGGGGCGGTCAGGTCGGTCCAGCCGACGACGCCCGCCACCAATGAGTCGGTGCCGCCTAGGGCAAGGAGCTCAGGGGTTCCTCGGCCACCGTGAGAAGCTGCGGTGCAGTGGCGCGAGGGCTTGGCCGGTGATCCAGGGCTGATCGCGGACCGGCAGGTCCCACACGTGGTAGGGGGCGTCGGTGATCGTGGGTGTGGTCACAGCTGCCACACGACCGGCAGACCTGCTGCTGCGTCATCGGCGGAGTAGTCGTGGACGACGTCCGGCAGGTCGGCCACGCGAGCCTGCCAGGTGATGTCATCCTCACCCGTGAGGGTGACCGGCGGTGCGAAACGGTGCTCGGCGTTGTCCTCCTCCTGCCCGCGCAGGAGGGGACGGCCGGCTCTCTTCCGGTGCGGGACGATCAGGCCGGTGCCGAGGTAGGCGCCGTCCGCGATGACCGTCGTGCTTGCCGCCAGGGCGGGCAGGTCCGACTCGCGCCAGACATGTGCGTCTGCCTTGTTGCCCGGCGCCGGCCGGCTTGCCGCGACGACCAGGCGGGTGTCCGCGTCGATGATGACCTGCACGTTTGCCGAGAACCGGTAGTTGCGGGACGAGGCGCCTACCTTGCGGTCGCGGACCGGGATCAGGGTGCCGTCCACGATCCACAACCGTTCGGTGTCCGCAACCGGCCGCGGAGCCCGCTCGAGCGCCAGCAGCGGACGGAGCCGCTGGATGACCCGGCAGACCGTGGCGGGCGAAATACCGAACAGCGGCGCGAGCTGCCGCATGGTGAGATTCGTGCGGTAGTACACGGCCACCAGCAGCACCCGGTCCGCCAGCGGCAGACACCACGGCCGGCCGCCACCGGGTCCGTTCCCGCCTCGTTCGGGCACCGCCTTCACCAGCTTCGCGAACCGCTCCATCCGCAAGCCAGTGAACGTCTCCACCCACACCGGCTCAGCCCGCAACACCCCACCCATACAGGCAAAATGCCCAGAACGAAGCCTTCTGCAACACCCTTTAGGCGAACCGAGGCGGGGCTTCCTGTTCCGGAGGGTCTGCCGTCGGACTCGGACTCGGGCTCGGAGTCGCGGCGGGAAGCCGACTGTCCCCACCGTAGAGGGTCAGGGCGGCACCGTATTCCTGGCGTAGCTGCTCGAAACGGCCCGGGTCGACATGCTGGCCTGTGGCTTCCCCGAGGAGGCGATGGTATCGACTCAGGTTGTCCAGCCGAGAGCTCAGTCTGATGGCGGACCGAACAGGGCGTCGCAGCCACCAGGAGCGGATCCACTCGGCCGGGCGGGCGACCAGCGCCTCGGCGTAGCCGCCCACGTCGAGCGGATTGGCGGCCGCGTTGACCACGCCGGGCACGATGTCGATGAGCTGGTCCACCGTGCCGGCCGCGGCCTGGTCGTGCGGGTCGAGGTCGCCGCGCAGGGCGTCCAGAGCCGCGTTGAGTCGATGACGGGCGGCCTTGGTGTCGCCCAGGGTCGAGCCGGGCTCAAGAGACTGCTGGAGCTCGGCCAAAACCCGACGGAGTTTGCGGTGCTGGTGGCGCAAGTCGTCCACGGCCATGGCGATGTCGCCGTGTGCGCGGAGGTGGTTGAGGAAGAGAGCCAGCGCGGGCGGCAGGTACAGCGGGGCCGGGTTCTCGTCCTCGTACACCTCGGCCACGGTCGTACGGAAGGAGTCGGCGACGACCTCGTAGACGCGGTCCTGGACGGTGCGGCGCACGTGATCCGTGATGAGGTGGTAGGCCGGTAGCCGGTGGAGGGACGGCAGGAACGGAATGCGGAGATGGGCGGAGACGCGCCAGTAGACGAAGGTGCGCAGATGCGAAACGCCTCCGTATATCGCGCCGCTGTGGAAGTAGCCGATATTGGTGAGCATGGTCCAGCCGAGCGTGCGCAACGGATCGGACTGGAGCTCGGGGCGCGAGGACCAGATGCGGCCGGCGGAGAGATCACCCTCCACCTCGCCGCGCATGACCGAAGCGATCCCCCGGCCACGAGGATTCGTGGGACCCCCGGACTCGTCCGGGTGGGCGAGCAGGAGGCGGACACTGTTGGCCACGTCTTCTCCGGACGCGAGTCCGCGTGGGCTCCAGGACTCCTGGAAGGTTTCCGCGTCGCGCAGGAACCCGGTGAGTTCGTCTGCGACGCTCGCTGAGAGAGCGCGGGTGCCGACAGGTCGAAGGATGCGACGGTCGAGCAGGACTTGTCGCAGGGGCAGCGTGTCGGCGTCGTGTGGAAGCTGCGCGTCGAGGACGTAGAGCTCGTCGTAGAGCAGCAGCGCGTCAAGCAGCGTCGCCAAGTGGACCAGACGCTCGGCCGTGTCAGGCGTCCTCGCCAGCGGGTGACCCATCCGGATCCGGGGCGCGTCAGCGCTCAACAGGAGCCGTGCTGCCTCACACAGCATCGTCTGGTCGATCAGCACTCGACTGGGCTTCGAGGTTCCCACGTCGTCTCCCCCTGCGATGACCGGCCGGACTCACCCGCCCATCATGCACGATGCATTCCCGCTCAACTCGCAATTTGGCGGGGCGTGTTCGCCGTCCTCGACAGGCAAGCAGCACGAGGGGAAGCGGTGTTGACGGATACCTTCTGTCGTCGCCGCGCATGGCCAGACTCGCTGCCGTGACAGCCTTGACCCCCGCCACGCCGAGGTTGTGCTCCATGCCGATCCCGGCGCGTTCTCGACCTGCTCAGAGGTGCCGCCAAAGGCCTCGGCGAGGGGCGCCGGCCGCCATCGAGCAGGCCGAGCCGGCTTTGTCCCGGCAGCCGACCTCGGCGCCGGAGATCGAGGCCCCAGCACGGTCGTGGCGGCTGGAGGGCTGCGCGGAGGCGGCGGATGTGGTCGCGCGGTGGTCGCAGCCACACGGGCCGGTTCGTACGGACCGCCGTCTGCTGGGCGCCGTTGGGGACGTGGGCGAGCTGTTCGAGCTGTTCGAGCTTGAGGGTGCCGAATGCGGGGACCAGGTCGTTGCTACGTAGTCCTGGTATCGGGCCATCGTCGTCGGCTTCAGTACGAGCGTCTTCGCTGCCAGCCACGTGTCCAGGTAGGCGGCGACGGTCTGGTTCGGGTCCGCGTCGAATCCGCCGGCCTCACCCTCGAGGAGCCGGCGCAGTGCCTCTTCGGCCGAGTCCTGGCTAGTGAAGCCGCGCCGCTGCACCGTCGTTCTGCGGTGCTCTGGGGCGGGGACGTCGACGGCGAATCCCCAGGTACCGTGGGTGCCGTCGGCGATCAGGTGGGGGCAGCGGGCACCGAGCCAGTGGCGGTGGGTATCCCGGCAGCCACAGCGACGGTAGACACGGCCGCGGCCGGCGCTGGTGCGCATGGTGATCGCCTCGACAGGGCGGCGCGGCCCCACGTCTCCGCAGAAGCCTGCCTGCCCGTGACGATGCCCAAGGACCCTGCCCCCCCGGCATCGTCACGCCGCGCCGGCTCCGTCAGGGGCGGCCTTCCCAGGGCGGCGGTCCGACCTGAAGCCGAATCTGCTGGTCCCGGTCGACCAGGCTCACCACAGTCCCTTCGACTGTTTCGCCGACCTCAGGGAGCGGTGCCGGGCTTTCATCGCCCGGACCGCCCGGGTTGTACGAAACGATGTCGACGAACCCCTTCACCGCGGATGCTTCCTCCAGTTCGAGGAATACACCGAAGGGGAAACGGGCCTTGACGACGCCCCGCGCGGTGGAACCGACGGGGTATCTTTCCTTGGCCTTCTGCCACGACTCTTCATGGGTCATCTGTGTCGAAACCTCGGGTACTTGTTGAGCTCTTCCACCACGGTGTTGGGTATCTCGAGCTCCGTCAGGGGGCCGCCCTCGTAAGGGCGCTCGTACTGGGCGTAGCGTGCATCGTAGTCTGCCCTCGGAATCCTCACCTCGATGATTCCTTCGCCGTAGTGAGGCGCGTACTTCTCGGCGAGCTCCCGTTCCTTCGCGAAATAGACGAGGCCGTTCATGTAGGGATCGTCCGGGCCGCCGGGGAAGTTCTCCTCCAGGTATCCGTCCCTCTCCTGGGCGTCGCCCTGCCCCCTTTGCGGCGCCTTCCAGAGCGACTGCGTGTCGTCGTCGCATTCGGGTGCGAGCCCGAGGTGGTCGCTCCACGTGTGGGGATTGTGGACGTAGACCGACGGGTTCGGAGCGGGGGCGAGGCCGAGGGGATCCGGGGAGAGATAGCGTCCCGTCTGCGGGTCGTAGTGCCGACGGAAGTTGTGGTGCAGACCGGATTCCGGATCGAAGTACTGACCGGGAAATCTCAGGGGTGTGTACGCCGTACTGTCAACTGCCCAGGTCGTGCCGCCCCACAGCGTGCTCCGCGTGCGCCAGGCTATGTCACCGTTCTCGTCGACCAGTTCGCTGGGGGTACCCACGAGGTCGGTCACGATGGCGAAGAAGCGGGTGTCGACCTCGCTCTGGGGTGTGTCCCGCCCGAGGATCCGCTCGGTCTGGGCGAGGGGCCGCAGACCGTCGTGATCCCAGGTGAGAGTGACCGGGTGCGGCAGGAAGTCCGCCCGGGTGGTCTGTTCGCAGAGCGTGCTGCCGTCCCAGCTGAAGTCGGTCTGCTCGACGATGCTCGCACCGTCCGCGGCGATGCGTTGTTTGGACATGCGCCGTCCGACGGGGTCGTACGTGTAGCGCCACCGGTCGCCGTCGGGTGTGGTGACAGAAACGAGGCGGTCCTCAGCATCCCAGCCGTAGCGCCACGTACTGGGCTTGCGCGAGAGATGCTTCTGCTGGCGAAGGACGACGCGCCCCTGTGCGTCGTGTTCGTAGCGAACGTTTCCCGCCTCGACGAGACGTGTGCCGGAATAGGTGCGGCGGCCGACGGCCTCATGGCCGGGATGGGAGGCGGGCCAGGAGGCCTCGGTCTGGCCGCCGGTCTCGTCGTAGGCGTACCGTTCAGACCATCCCTCGGCTGTGACGGCCGTAACCTTGCCCCCGGCATCGAGGTCGAAGCGGCGGCTCCCCGAGAGCCGGTCGTCGACCGCGACGAGATGACCGTCCTCACGGTAGGCGTACGTACGGTGCTGGGCCAGGCGACCCCGACCAGTGACCACCTGCACGGCCACCCGGCCCTGCACGTCGAACTTCTGGGTGACCGCGACCGACTCGCCGATGTGACGGGCCAGTTCGCGGCCGACCGTGTCCCGCTCGAAGGTGATCGTCCGCCCGCCGGTCCGGAGGGCGGACCGGCGGCCTGCGGCGTCGTAGGTCCAGCCGGAATGGGCGCCCGTGGGCGTGGTGCGCCCGCTGCGCCGGCCGGCCGCGTCGTAGGCGAAGGTCGTCGTCCTGCCGTTGACGGTTTCCGAGAGGACACGTCCGCTCAGGTCCCAGGTGCGGCTCAGTTCGGATTCCGGGCTCGTGATCCGTGCCATGCGCCCGGAAGCGTCGTAGGCGTAGGACGTCAGAGAACCGGAGGCGTCCTTGCTCGTCACCTGCCCGAGCTCGTTGTAGGCGAATCCGACCCGCTGCCCCGCACCGTTGAGGCGTTCGGTCAGGCGCCCCGCGGCGTCGTAGCTGTAGGACAGCACACGGCTGTCGAAGTCCGTCTCCGAGACGAGTCGGCCCGTGCTGTCGTAAGCGTACCGCCAGGTCAGGTGCCGAGGATCGGTGACCGTCGTGAGGCGGAGTTCGGTGTCGTAGGCGAACTCGTACCTGAGGCCGTCGGGTCCGGTGCGCGCGGAGAGCCTGTCGAAGTGGGTGTACTCGAAGCGGGAGATCGCGCCCATGGCGTCCGTGTAGGCGACGCAGTTGCCCTCTCCGTCGTACGTCCAGGACTGCTGCGTGCCGTCGGGCTCGACGCGGCGGGCAGGCCTGCCCCCGACCGTCCATTCGAGGTGCGTGGTCGCGCCGAGCGTGTCCGTGATGCGTACGGGACGCCCGAAGGAGTCACGCTCGTACCGGCTGCGTCCCTGGAGCGGGTCGGTCACCATGACCGGGAGTCCGGCGCCGTCGCACTGCACGTGGGTGACGTTTCCCAGCGCGTCCTCGACGGCGGTGAGCCGCCCTGCCCGGTCGTAGGTGAACAGGGTGGTGGCGCCGGTCGGGTCGGTCTCGGCCGTTCGGTTGCCGCGGTCGTCGTAGGCCAGTGTCCGTACGACTCCACCTGGCGCGCTGACCGTGGTGGGGAGGTTCCGCTCGTCGTAGGAAGCCGTGGACGTCTGTCCGTCGGCCCAGGTGATCCTCGTCCGGTTGCCTTGCTCGTCCCAGTCGTAGGTGGTGGTGTGGCCGAGAGGGCCGGTGACGGACAGGAGGCGGTCGTACCGGTCCCAGGTCCGACGGACCGTGTGGCCCAGCGCGTCGGTCTCGGAGACGACCTGGAGCCGGTCGTTGAGGACGTAGACCTTCGTCGCGCCCGTCGAGTCGGTGAACCGGGTGATCCGATCGCCGGTTTCGGGGTGCGTGTCGTAGGAGAACGTCGCGGAGAGGCAGCCGTCGGGGCCGATAGTGCGCACGACGCGGCCGGCGGAGTCGTAGACGTAGCGGTAGGACGAGTCGTTGCGGTCGGTCCAGGACGTGATCCGGCCGTCGGGGTCGTAGCTGAGCCGCAAGGACAGATCGGAGTCGTTGAAGACCTCGGTGAGGTGGCCGTGCTCGTCGTGGCCGAAGCGCATGACGGTGACCGGTCCCGCGGGTGTTCGCAGGGCGAGCGCGTGAACGCGGGCGTTGTCGGTGGTGACCTGAACCGTGTATCCGCCGCTGTGTGTCACGGCGGTCGGGGAGCCGTCGGGGCGGCGGGAGAAGGCTATGCAGTTGTCGTTGCGGTCCCTGATGGCAGTGAGCCAGTAGCCGATGGAGGGCTGATAAGGGCTGCCGGTGAAGGATCGGGTGAGTCCGGTGTGCGGGTCGGTGACCTGGTAGGTCGTCCGGTCCTCCTCCTGTCCGCCGTGGAGCAGTGCGAGGCGCGGGCCCTCCAGCGGCAGGACGGGCTCGCCGCCGGGCACGGGCAGGTGCGGGTAGACGAGGAGGGAGCCGTCCTCGCGGGCCCAGACGGCGCCGGCACCGCTCGGGTCGAGTTCAAGACGTTCGTCCAGGGTGGAGGCCCAGCTAGGGCCGAACCATTGGCCGTAACGGTAGTCCGAGAGGTGCGTGCGGCCGAGGACCAGGGGGAGGCTTCCCGGCAGGGACAGGTCCGTCTGCTGCAGAGTCATCTCCCCGGTGGCGACGTCGACCGGGTCGGTCTCGCAGGTCTTCTTCCTGAGCTCGATGCCGTTGCGGCGCGGATCGGAGGCCGCGTCCCTCAGCGGCTCCGGCCTTGTCCGCGCCGTGCCGAGGTCGTCTCGCTTGCGGTTGCCGGTGTCAGGCTTGCCGCCGCTGCCGTTGTCGTGGTCGCCCTTGCGCTGGCGGGCGATGCGGGCGGCCGTGTCGTCGTCGTTGTTCTTGTGGTCCTTGGAGATCTGCTTGACGGCCTTGGGCAGGGTGTCACCGATGTGGTCGCCCATGGTCTTGGCGGACTTCACGAGGGCGCCCATGGCCTTCTCGATGACCGGGTCGAGGGCGTCGGCGATGTCGTCCCGGCCCTTGTTGCGGCCCTGATGCCCCTTGGCCTTGGTCAGCTTGCCCGCGGTCCTGCCGTGGATGCCGGCGCTCACACCGTTCAGCCGGGTGCCGGCCTGGTCGTGCTCGTCGTGCTCGATGTGGAAGCCCTTGCCCCCGCCACCGCCACCGCCGGCGGAGGCCAGCTTCAGGCCCTCCTTGGCGCCCTGCACCCCCTCGTCGAAGCCGTCCTTGCCGGCCTGCTTCGTCCGGTCGAGGTCCAC
>NZ_BMRZ01000021.1 GCF_014648895.1 Streptomyces tanashiensis | reverse complement strand
GACTGGCACGACCTCGCCTCTCTCGCATGGTGGTCCGTGCAGGATAGGTCACTCCCGTGCGTGAGGACCGAGGCCGTAGACATCGACCGCGTTGCCGCGGAGGACCGCGTCCCGCTCCGCCGGGCTCAGCCGGGCGGTGAGGCGTTCGGCGGTGCGGACCACCTCGCCGTAGGAGGCCTGGAGCGTGCAGACCGGCCAGTCCGAGCCGAACAGCAGCCGCCGAGGGCCGAAGGCGTCCAGGACGGTGTCTGCGTAGGGAGCGAGGTCCTCGACCCGCCATGCGCCGGGGGCGGCCTCGGTGACCATGCCGGAGAGCTTGCACACCGTGTGGGGCAGGGCGGCCAGGCGGCGTACGGCCGCGGCCCACGGTTCGAGGGATCCGCTGCCGATCGGCGGCTTGCCGAGGTGGTCGAGGACGAAGGTCAGCCCGTCGAGCCGCGCCGCCGCCGTCTCACAGGCGGCCAGTTGGTCCGGTGTGACGACGAGGTCGTAGGCGAGACCGGCGTCGGCGACGGCGGCCAGCCCGCGCTGTACCTCGGGCCGCAGCAGCCAGCCGGGGTCCTTCTCCTCCTGCACCTGGTGGCGGACGCCCACCAGCCGGTCTCCGCCCGGTCCTTCGCGCAGGGCGGCGATCGCGTCGGCGATGCCGGGGGCGGTCAGGTCGGTCCAGCCGACGACGCCGCCGACGAGATCGCTCTCGGCGGCGAGGGCCAGGAGCTCGGGTGTCTCCTCGGGGACGCAGACGGTCTGGACGACGACGGTGGCGGCGACTCCGGCCGCTCGTGCCTCGGCGGCGAGGTCGCCCGCCGAGAAGGAGCGGGCCAGCGGCGCGAGCGCCTCGCCGGTGATCCAGGGCTGCGGGCGCACCGTCAGGTCCCAGACGTGGTGGTGCGCGTCGATGATCTGCCGGTCGGTCACAGCTGCCACACCACCGGAAGTCCGGCTCCGGCGCCGTGCTCGGAGTAGTCGTGGGACACATCGAGGAGCTCGGCCATACGCGCCTGCCAGGCGACGTTGACCGGCAGGTGTTCGAGTTCGGCGAGCAGGCGGGCGTAGTCCTCGCATTCGAGGAGGTGGAAGAGTTCGCCGCCGCTGCGCCAGATCGTCCAGGAGTCGACCCTCGCGGCCCGGATGGCGGCGGTGAGTTCCTCGGGCACCTCCCGGTGTGCGGCCTCGTACTCCTCGATCCGGTCCGCGCGGACGCGCGTGTGCAGGGCGATCCTCATGGTTTCTCCGGGTGGGTGGGGTCGACGACGATGACGTCCAGGGTGCGGGGGCCGTGGACCCCTTCGACGCGGTTCAGTTCGATGTCGCTGGTGGCGGAAGGCCCGGAGACGAACGTGAGCGGCCGGGTCGGGTCGAGCCGGGCGAGGGCGTCGGGGACGTCGGCGGCGATCTGCTCGGCGTACACGACGCACAGATGGTAGTCGGGGATCAGGGTGAGGCTGCGGCGGCCCTGGCCGGGACCGGTGTCGAGAACGACGGTCCCGGTGACGGCGATGCCGGCCGCCGCGAGGGTGAGCGTCCCGTGCAGCGCGTCCACGTCGGACACGTCCAGCGGTTCCCTGTGCCAGGTCCAGGGGCCGGGAGGCAGCAGCTCGACGGGAAAGCCGCTCGGCAGGGCCAGGTGGTCGACACCGCGGGACGCGAGTGCGGCGGCGATCGCGCCGGTCAGTCCGGCCTTGTCGGTGCGGTGGACTGTGGCGCGGTAGTCGGTGACCCGTTCCACGAACAGGGTGACGAGATCCTCGCCGGGCGCGGTGTGGCTGCGGAGGTAGGCGCGGGGTACGGGCACGTCGTCCGGTGTCTCGTCGGGCGGGACGTCGGCGAGTGCGGCACGGATGCGGCCGAGGACGGCGTCGCGGCTGCTCATCGTTCCCCTTCGTTCTGCGAGCGGTTCTTGCGCCACCAGGTACGGAAGGACTCGGCCGGGGGTACGGGGGTGTCCCGGGTGTCGGACCAGCCGCGCAGCGGTCCCGGCAGGCGGCCGATGCGGCCGCGCCGGGCGAGGGCGCGGCCGCCGAGGCTCGCGGCCTTCTGGGCGGCGCCGAGCAGTGCCGGTGAGTCGAGGACGGTGGCGGCGGCCTTCATGGCCAGGGCCTCAGGGGTAGGGGCGCGCCGGTCCGCCCGTTCGGCCTCGACGACCTCGGCCCGCAGGTGGGCCAGTACCTCCGGGATGTCGATCTTCACCGGGCAGGCGTCGTAGCAGGCGCCGCACAGGGTGGAGGCGAAGGGGAGGGAGGCGGCGTTCTCGACGCCGACGAGCTGGGGGGTGAGGACGGCGCCGATCGGGCCGGGGTAGACCGATCCGTAGGCGTGGCCGCCGGTCCGTTCGAAGACCGGGCAGACGTTGAGGCAGGCGGAGCAGCGGATGCAGGCGAGTGCCTGGCGGCCGACGGTGTCGGCGAGGGTGTCGGTGCGGCCGTTGTCGAGGAGAACCAGGTGGAACGCGGACGGTCCGTCGCCGTCGGTGGTGCCGGTCCAGGTGGACGTGTACGGGTTCATCCGCTCGCCGGTGGAGGAGCGGGGCAGGAGCTGGAGGAAGACCTCCAGGTCGGACCAGGTGGGGACGACCTTCTCGATGCCCATGACGGTGATGAGGGTCTGCGGCAGGGTCAGGCACATCCGGCCGTTGCCCTCGGACTCCACCACGACGACGGTCCCGCTGTCGGCGACGGCGAAGTTCGCGCCGGACACGGCGACCTTGGCGGTGAGGAACTTCTGCCTCAGGTGGCGGCGGGCCGCCTCGGCGAGTTCGGCCGGTTCGTCGCCGAGGCCGTCGGGCGCCGGCTCTCCCCAGTGGCCCATCTCGGCGGCGAAGAGGTCCCTGATCTCCGTGCGGTTCTTGTGGATGGCGGGGACGAGGATGTGGGAGGGGCGGTCGTCGCCGAGCTGGACGATGAGTTCGGCGAGGTCGGTCTCGTACGCGGTGATCCCGGCGTCGGCGAGGTGCTCGTTGAGGCCGATCTCCTGGGTCGCCATCGACTTGATCTTCACGACCTCGCGTTCGCCGGTGGCCCGGACGAGGTCGGTGACGATGCGGTTGGCCTCGGCGGCGTCGGATGCCCAGTGGACCGTGCCTCCGGCGGCCGTGACGGACTCCTCCAACTGCACCAGGTAGTGGTCGAGATGGCGGGCGGTCCGCCTTTTGATGGCGGCGGCCGACGTCCGCAGCTCTTCCCAGTCGTCCAGCTCGGAGGCGACGGCGAGCCGCTTGTCGCGGATCGTCGACGTGGCCCGGGCCAGGTTGGCGCGCAGCTGGGTGTCCTTGAGCGCTTCGCGGGCGGCGTCGGGGAAGGAGGGGGAGCCGAGCCAGACGACTCCGCGGTCACCAGGGGTGCTCATCGTCCGGCTCCTTCGTCCTGCGCCAGGATCTCCGCCAGGTGCATGGTCCGTACGGTGCTGTCCTTTCGGGACAGTCCGCCGCCGATGTGCATCAGGCAGGAGTTGTCGGCGGCGCACAGCACCTCGGCACCGCTGTCCAGGACTCCCCGGGTCTTGTCGGCGAGCATGGCGCTCGACGTCTCGGCGTTCTTGACGGCGAAGGTGCCGCCGAAACCGCAGCAGGCGTCGGCGGTCGGCAGGTCGACGAGCTCGATGTCCTTCACCGCACGCAGGAGCCGGTGCGGCCGGTCGCCGAGTCGCAGGCCGCGCAGGGAGTGGCAGGTGGGGTGGTACGCGACCCGGTGCGGGAACCGTGCACCGACGTCTGTCACGTCCAGCACGTCGACGAGGAACTCGGTGAACTCATGCACGCGGGGCACCACTTCGGCGACCTGGCGCTGGAGCGCGGCGGATCCGTGGTCCCGGGCGAGGACGGGGTGCTGGTCGCGGATCATGCCGGCGCAGGACGCGGAGGGCGTGACCACGGCGTCGTACCCGTCGAAGGTCCGCGCGAAGCGGTCCACCAGGGGAACGGCCTCCGGCCGGTAGCCGGTGTTGTAGTGCATCTGCCCGCAGCAGGTCTGCTCCAGCGGGAAGTCCACCGTGTGGCCGAGCCGTTCGAGGACGGTCACCACGGCCCGACCGGTGTCCGGGAACATCGTGTCGTTGAAGCACGTGAGGAACAGGGCGACGCGCATCAGCTCGCCTCCCCGGGGGTCGGGACGTCCACGGGCAGCAGCCCGCGTTCCCTGAGTTCCGCCCACAACGCGTCAGGTACGGCGTGGGCGAGCATGGCGGCCGCGTCGCGGGCCTCGGCGGCGCTGCGGGTGCCGACGAGGACGCTCGCGACGGCCGGGTGCCCGAGGGGGAAGCGGAGGGCGGCTGCGCGCAGTGGCACCCCGTGACGTTCGCAGACGGTCTTGAGGTCCAGGGCCCGGGACAGCAGGTCGGGCGGCGCGGCGGTGTAGTCGTACGTCGCGCCGGGGCGCGGGTCGGCGAGCAGGCCGGAGTTGAAGACGCCGCCGATGACGACGTCCACGCCGCGGTCGGTGGCGAGGGGCAGCAGTTCGGTGAGGCCGCCCTGGTCGAGGAGCGTGTAGCGGCCGGCGAGGAGGACGGCGTCGAGGTCGGTCTCGCGGATGAAGCGGGCGAGGAGGTCTGCCTGGTTCATGCCGACGCCGATCGCGCCGACGGTTCCCTCGCGGCGCATCCGGTCGAGCTCCGGGTACGCCTGGTCGAGAGCCGGCCCGGCGTGGTCGTCCGGGTCGTGGAGGTAGACGATGTCGATCCGGTCGAGGCCGAGCCGCTCCAGGCTTCCCTCGATCGACCGTCGTACACCCCGTGCGCTGAAGTCCCAGCGCCGGCGGTGGGTGGCGGGGACCGCGAAGCCGTTCGCGAGGTCGTCGCCCGGGGCTCCCGGTGTCGGCTCCAGGAGGCGGCCGACCTTGCTGGAGACGACGTACTGGTTCCGGGGGCGGGAGCGCAGGGCGGCGCCCAGGCGCCGTTCGGACAGGCCGAGGCCGTAGTGCGGGGCGGTGTCGAAGTACCGTACGCCCGCGTCCCAGGCTGTGTGGACGGCCTGCTCGGCCTCGGCGTCGGTGACGGCGGTGAACAGGTTGCCGATCGCGGCCGCGCCGAAGGCGAGCTCGGTGACCCGTACGGTGCTGCGACCGAGTGCGTTCTGGTCCAGGGTCAAGGCTTCGGCTCCGGTCGCAGGCGCAGTCCGGCCATGCCGCCGTCGACGGCGAGGGCGGTGCCCGTGGTGCTGCCGGCGGCGGGGGAGGCGAGGTAGGCGATGGAGGCGGCGACCTGGTCGGCGGAGACCAGCCGTCCGGTGGGCTGGCGCGCTTCGAGTGCGGCGCGCTCCGCGGCGGGGTCGGCGGCGGCGCCGAGAAGGCGGCCGACCCACGGGGTGTCGACGGTGCCGGGGTTGACGCAGTTGACCCGGATGCCTTCGCGGACGTGGTCGGCGGCCATGGCGAGGGTGAGGGACAGCACCGCGCCCTTGCTGGCCGAGTACAGCGCGCGCTGCGGCAGTCCGGCGGTCGCGGCGATGGAGCAGGTGTTGACGATCGCGGCGTGTGCCGATCGCCGCAGGTGCGGCAGGGCGGCCCGGGTGGTGCGGACGACGCCGAGGACGTTGACGTCGAGGACGCTGTGCCACTGCGCGTCCGGGTTGTCCTCGACGGTACCGGCGGCCCCGATACCGGCGTTGTTGACCAGGATGTCGATGCCACCGAGGATCTCGGCTGCCGCCTCCACGGCGCGGCGGACCGACTCGTCGTCGGAGACGTCGGCGGTGAAGCCCCGCAGGGGGGCGGGGACGCCGCTCGGATCGAGGTCGAGGACGGCGACGTCCGCTCCGCGGTCGGCGAGCAGCCGGGCGGTGGCGAGGCCGATGCCGGAGGCACCGCCGGTGACCAGGGCGGTGAGCCCCGCGAGTTCGGTCGTCATGCCCGTCCCTCCGTGTCCTCGGCCGCGTCGGCGACCCAGAAGGCGCCGTGCGGGAAGGTGTACGTGTCGATGCTGGCCTGCTTCATGCCGGCGGAGAAGCCGGGCGTGGTGGGGGCCCGGTAGTGTCCGCGGTCGATCACGACCGGGTCGAGGAAGTGCTGGTGGAGGTGGTCGACGAACTCGACGACCCGGTCCTGGGTGGTGCCGGAGAGCGCCACGTAGTCGAACATCGACAGGTGCTGGACGAGTTCGCACAGTCCGACGCCGCCGGCGTGCGGGCAGACGGGGATGCCGAACTTGGCGGCGAGCAGCAGGATGGCGAGGTTCTCGTTGACGCCGGCGACGCGGGCGGAGTCCAGCTGGAGGACGTCGACGGCGCCGGCCTGGAGGAGCTGCTTGAAGACGATGCGGTTCTGGACGTGCTCGCCGGTGGCGACCTTGACCGGATGGACGCCGCGACGGATGGCGGCGTGGCCGAGGACGTCGTCCGGGCTGGTGGGTTCCTCGATCCAGTACGGGTCGAACTCGGCGAGCGCGTTGGTCCACTCGATCGCCTGGTCGACGTCCCAGCGCTGGTTGGCGTCGATCGCCATGCGGATGTCCGGTCCGACGGCTTCCCGGGCGGCGCGGCAGCGGCGTATGTCGTCGTCGAGGTCGGCGCCGACCTTGAGCTTGATCTGGGTGAAGCCGTCCGCGACGGCCTGCTCGGCAAGGCGGGTGAGCTTCTCGTCGGAGTAGCCCAGCCAGCCGGGAGAGGTGGTGTACGCGGGGTAGCCCTGCCGCAGCAGGCCGGCGGAGCGCTCGGCCGCACCCTGCCTGCCCTTGGTCAGCAGTTCCAGGGCCTCGTCCCGGGTGAGCGCGTCGCTGATGTACCGGAAGTCGATCTGGCTCACCAGCCACTCCGGGTCGGAGTCGGCGAGGAACTGCCAGACCGGCTTGCCCTCGCGCTTGGCCGCGAGGTCCCAGACCGCGTTGACGACGGCGCCGATCGCCATGTGCATCACCCCCTTCTCCGGTCCGAGCCAGCGCAGTTGGCTGTCTCCGACGAGCGCCCGGTAGAGGTCTCCGGGGTCGGCGCACAGCTCGTCGACGCTCCTGCCGACGACGTGCTCGCGCAGGGCGTCGATGGCGGCGACCTGGACGTCGTTGCCGCGGCCGATGGTGAAGGTGAAGCCGTGGCCTTCGTGGTCGCCCGCGGACGTGCGCAGGACGAGGTAGGCGGCGGAGTAGTCGGGGTCGGGGTTCATGGCGTCGGACCCGTCCAGTTCCCGCGAGGTGGGGAAGCGGATGTCGTAGGTGTCGACGGCGGTGATCCGCGCTGCGGATGCGGACAACTCGGTGCCTTTCACGCGTTGATGAACGTCTGGCGCTGGGTGCCGAGGCCGTCGACGGACAGCTCGACGGTGTCACCCGCGCGCAGGTAGGGGGTGCCGGGCAGGCCGAGGGCCACGCCGGCCGGGGTCCCGGTGTTGATGACGTCTCCCGGGCGCAGCACCATGTACTGGCTCAGGTACCAGACGAGGTGCGCGACGTCGAAGACCATGTTCTTGGTGTGGCCGTTCTGGCGGACCTCGCCGTTGACGGCCAGGCTCAGGCTCAGGGTCTGGGGGTCGCCCGCCTCGTCGGGGGTGACGAGCCAGGGGCCGAGCGGGTTGAAGGTCTCGCAGGACTTGCCGAGGTCCCACTGGGGGGAGAACTCCAGCTGGAACTCCCGCTCGGACACGTCGTGGCTGACGGCGTACCCGGCGATGTGGCCGGCCGCCTCCTCCGGGCTCTCCAGATAGCGGGCCTCACGGCCGATGACGACCGCGAGTTCGACCTCCCAGTCGGTCTTGACCGACCCGCGCGGGATCAGCACGTCGTCGTACGGGCCCACCACGGTGGAGGGGTCCTTCATGAACACCACCGGCCGCTCGGGGACGGGCGCACCGGTCTCCTCGGCGTGGTCGCGGTAGTTGAGACCGACACACACCACCTTGCCGGGCCGGGCCACCGGTGCCCCCGTCCGCCGGCCGGTGACGTCGAGGCGCGGCAGCTCGCCTCCCGCGAGCGCCCGCCGGACGCGGTCGATCCCGCCCGAGGCGAGGAACGGTCCGTCGATGTCCGTGGTGAGGGTTCTGAGGTCGAACGTGGTGCCGTCCTCGTCCAGGACCGCCGGGGTCTCGTCCCCGGGCATGCCGATACGCATCAGCTTCATGTCTCGTCTCCTGTCGTCGCTTTGGGGATCACGCCCCTCAAGCCGACACATCTGATGAATCCGCGGCGGCATGACCATACGAGCCTCCCTCGCCTCACCGCAAGGAGTCATCCGATGTTTGTCGGTTGCGTGGGATGTCCAGGCGGCTCCGTCACAGGTCAGCATCCCTGTGCCCGCAAGCGGCGACCGCGCCAAGGTCCTTGGAAAGGCGGCTTCGCAATTCATCCGAGGTCTCCTCTTGTCAGTCGCGTTTCCGACTCGTAAGGTCCTCGTTGCCCGGAGCCATCCGATGACTCGGGAATCTCCGGCCGTTCCGCATCGCCGGATCACGCCCCCGGCTCCCCACCCCCTCAAGGGCACCCGCACCCCAGCCAAGGAGATCACCACGATGAAGCCTCGCTCCTCCAGAATCGCGGCCACGGCCGCCGCCGTGGCCGTCCTGGCGGGGTTCGCCACCGCCTGCAACCGCGGCAGCGACGCGGCCTCCTCCGGCGGCAAGCCGGCGCTCGGCATCGACCTGCCGCGCGCGGACTCCGACTTCTGGAACTCCTACGCGCAGTACATCGAACGGGACGCCAAGGACCAGGGCCTCAACACCCTGCCGGTGAGCAACTCCCAGAACGACGTGACGAAGCTCGTGGCCAACGTCCAGGTCTTCCAGAACACCGGCGCCAAGGCCGTCGTCATGGCCCCGCAGGACACCGGCGCGATCGCCTCCACCCTGGAGACGCTCGCCTCGAAGAAGATCCCGGTGGTCAGCGTCGACACGCGTCCCGACAAGGGGGACGTCTACATGGTGGTGCGCGCCGACAACAAGGCGTACGGCACGAAGGCCTGCGAGTTCCTCGGCAAGCAGCTCGGGGGCAAGGGCAAGGTCGTGGAGCTCCAGGGCGCACTGAGCTCCATCAACGGGCGCGACCGCTCCGAGGCCTTCGCCGCCTGCATGAAGGAGAACTTCCCCGGCATCAAGGTGATCGAGCTCGCCACCGACTGGAAGGGGGACGTCGCCTCGGCCAAGCTCCAGTCCACCCTGGCCGCCCATCCGGACCTCGGCGGCATCTACATGCAGGCCGGCGGCGTCTTCCTCCAGCCCACCCTCGCCCTGCTCCAGCAGAAGGGCCTGCTCAAGCCCGCCGGACAGCCGGGACACATCAGCATCGTCTCCAACGACGGCATCCCGGCGGAGCTCAAGGCGATCCGCGAGGGCAAGATCGACGCCACCGTCTCGCAGCCCGCGGACCTCTACGCCAAGTACGCCCTCCACTACGCGCAGGCCGCCGCAGAAGGCAAGACCTTCAAGCCCGGCCCGACCGACCACCAGTCGACGATCGTCGCCCTGCCCAACGGCCTCGAGGACCAGCTCCCCGCCCCCCTGATCACCAAGGAGAACGTCGACGACCAGGCCTTGTGGGGCAACAACGTCGGCAAGTAGTCCCCCGGACCCCGTGAGCGGCGGCCTGCCGACCACCCTCCGCCGCCGCTCACGGTCCCACCGCATGCCGCTCCAGCCGAAAGGACCACCCCGCCATGGCGGACCCCAGCCCCGTCCGGGGCCCCGTCGTCGAGGCCGACGGGATCAGCAAGCGCTTCGGCGCCACGGTCGCCCTCAGCGACGCACGCATCTCCGTGGCACCGGGCGAATCCCACGCCCTCGTCGGCCGCAACGGCGCGGGCAAGTCCACGCTCGTGTCGATCCTCACCGGCCTGCAGCAGCCCGACACCGGCACCCTGCGCTTCGAGGGCGAACCGGCGCCCTCACCCGGTGACACCGACGCGTGGCGCTCCAAGGTGGCCTGCGTCTACCAGCGCTCCACCATCATCCCGGGCCTGACCGTCGCGGAGAACCTCTTCCTCGACCGGCAGAGCTCCGGGGCGCTGCGCCCCATCAGCTGGAAGCGGTTGCGGCACCGCGCGAGCGACCTGCTCGCCGAGTACGGCGTGGACGTCGACCCGACCGCCCGCGCCGAGGACCTCACCGTCGAGCAGCGGCAGTTCGTGGAGATCGCCCGGGCGCTCTCCTTCGGTGCCCGGTTCATCATCCTCGACGAGCCCACGGCCAAGCTCGACGCCCGTGGCATCGAGAGGCTCTTCGACAAGCTCCGCGCCCTCCAGCGGCAGGGCGTCGCCTTCCTCTTCATCTCCCACCACCTGCAGGAGGTGTACGAGCTCTGCTCCACGGTGACGGTCTACCGGGACGCCCGGCACATCGTCACCGCCCCGGTGGCCGAGCTCGACCAGCAGGCCCTGGTGGAGGCGATGACCGGTGAGAGCGGCCGGGGCACCGAGCCCGCCTGGTCGGTGGCCGGCCGCGCGGCCGCGGACGGCACCTCGCTCCTCGACGTCTCGGGCCTGAGCCTGACCGGCGTCTACGACGACGTCACCCTGACCGCACGCGCGGGCGAGGTCGTGGGGCTCGCCGGAGCGGCGGCCAGCGGCAACGTCCAGCTCGGTGAGACCCTGGCCGGACTGCGGCGGCCCCGCTCCGGCACGGTCACGGTCGCCGGCCGTCCCGTCCGCACCGGACGCGTCCCCGACGCGCTCGCGGCCGGCATCGGCTTCGTCCCCGAGGACCGGCACATCCAGGGACTCGTCCCGGAGCGCAGCGTCGCCGAGAACGCCACCCTCACCGTCACCGATCAGCTCGGCCCCTTCGGCATGGTGCTGCCCTCACGGACCAGGGCCTTCGCCGAGCGGATGATCGCCGACCTCGACATCAAGACGCCCGGGGCCTCCGCCTCCGTCTCCGACCTGTCCGGCGGCAACCAGCAGAAGGTCGTCATCGCCCGCGCCCTCGCCACGGAGCCGCACGTCCTGGTGGCCGTCCGCCCGACCAACGGCGTGGACGTCAAGTCCAAGGAGTCCCTGCTCGGCACGGTCCGCGAGGTCGCCGACAGCGGAAGGAGCGCCCTGATCGTCTCCGACGAGCTCGACGACCTCCGGGTGTGCGACCGCGTCCTGGTCATGTTCCACGGACGCGTCGTCACCGAGTTCCCGCACGGCTGGAGCGACGAACAGCTCGTCGCCGCCATGGAGGGCATGACCGGCCTGAACCACACGAAGGAATCAGATGTCTCCCACCACTGAGCTCCGCGCGGTCCCGACCGCGGCCGTTCCCGCTCCCGCGGAGCGCCGCTTCACCCTGGCCCGCTACCGCGACCTGTCCCTCGTACCGGTCCTGCTCGTCCTGTGCGTCATCGGGTTCGCCGTGTCACCGGCGTTCCTCACCTCCGACAACCTCCTCGGCGTCGCACAGCAGGCCACCGAGCTCAGCCTGCTCGTCCTGGCCCAGTCCCTCATCCTGATCTCCGGCCGGATGGACCTCTCCCTGGAGTCCACCATCGGCGTCGCCCCGGTCATCGCCGTCTGGCTGGTCCTGCCTGACCACGGCGCCCGGTTCAACGGCCTCGGCCTGTTCCCCGACTGGGCCGCGATCCCCCTGTGCCTGCTGGTCGGCGCGGCCATCGGAGCCGTCAACGGATTCCTCATCCTGAAGCTGCGCCTCAACGGCTTCATCGTCACCCTCGGCGCCCTCACCCTGCTCCGGGGCCTCCAGGTCGCCGTTTCCGAGGGCCAGTCGATCGTCAACGTGCCCGGCTCCTTCACGTACCTCGGCCGCGCGAGCTGGCTCGGCGTGCCCGCGGCCATCTGGATCTGCGCTCTCCTGTTCCTCGTCACCGGCAGCGCGCTCGCCTGGCTGCGCCACGGCCGCGCCCTGTACGCGATCGGCGGCAACTCCGAGGCCGCGCGCGCCGCGGGCATCCGGGTCGACCGCGTCGTGTGGACCGTACTGATCCTCGGCAGTCTGATCGCCGCCTTCGCCGGCATCCTCTACACCGGGCACTACGGGTCCATCTCCGCCGACCAGGGCAACGGCTGGATCTTCCAGGTCTTCGCCGCCACCGTCATCGGCGGCGTCAGCCTCAACGGCGGCCGGGGCACCCTCTTCGGCGCGCTCACCGGCGTGCTCACGCTCCAGCTCGTGGTCAACGTGATGACCCTCGCCGGAGTGCCGCCGCTGTGGAACCAGTTCCTCAACGGCGCGATCATCATCGTCGCGCTGATCATCTCCCGCTTCGTCTCCGGCGAGAAGCAGGAATAGACATCCGCCCCCTGCGAAGCGGCGCTGTCCGTCCCTCGGGTACGGGCGACGCCGCTTCGGCGCACACCTCAGGAGAACCACAGCATGGCGGTCACCGACCTGGCCATCGAGAAGATCAAGGAAATGATCGTCTCCGGCGCTCTGCAACCGGGCGCCCGCCTCCCCAACGAGGCCGATCTGGCCGGCCGGCTGGGCCTCTCCCGCAGCTCCTTGCGCGAGGCCGTCCGGGCGCTCACCGCGATGCGGATCCTCGTCTCCCGGCAGGGCGACGGCACGTACGTGTCCGGCCTGGAGCCCCATCTGCTCCTGGAGTCCCTCGCTTTCGCGGCGGACGTCTCCCACGGCCACAGCGCAGGCCAACTCCTCCAGGTACGGCGGCTGCTGGAGCCGCAGGTCACGGCCCTCGCGGCCGGCCGCCTCACGGACGGACAACTGAAGGAGCTGCGCGGCATCCTCGACCGGAGCGCGGAGGAGGGCATCGGCATCGAGGCGTTTGTCGCCCTGGACATCGAGTTCCATCGTGCGATCGCCGACTCCGTGGGCAATCCGGTGCTCTCGACACTCCTCGGCATCCTCTCGACGCACACACAGCGCCTCCGCATCGTCCGCGGCACCCACGACGCCCCGGCCCGCGAACAGGCCCACCGTGACCACGAGGCGATCTGGCGCGCGTTGTCCGCGGGCGACGCCCAACTCGCGGCCGCTGCCAGCATGGTGCACGTCGCCGCGGTGGAGGACTGGCTGGCATCCGGCCTGCCGGCCGAGTGACCGACGCCAGGTGCTGCACTGCGAGGCTGCGCCACCGAGCCCAAGGGGGTCGGGCGCGGGAGTGGAGGTGAAGGTCGATCCTGGCCAGTCCGAAGCGGGCGCGACCGCACAGGCCTGGGCGGCATACCTGCGCGGGATGGTGGTGGGGGTGCCACCGTCGGGCTCTGGGCGATGGAGCGGCCGCGCATCCTGGAGTGGAGGGCCGCCCTTCCTGGCCGGTACGACATACCGGCTGGAGCGGCGGCTCCTACCGTGTGCGTACCGAGAGTGCGACCTCTCCCCGGCAGCCCACGGCGATGCTGAGAAGCCATCTCATTTGGAGAGCCTGCGAGTGCAGGTGAGAGTGCAGGCGATGCCGGTGAAGGCGAGGAAGCGGTCGGCTGTGCGTGCGTAGCGGCGGTGGATTCGGGGCCGTCAGGACCCCCTCTTCGCGGCGCGCATGGTCACCGAGTCGATCGCGTATCTCGACCAGTCCAGCTCACCCCGTGAGCCGAGTTCGTCGAGGACCAGGCGATGCAGTTGGGCCCACACCCTTGCCTTCGACCATTCGGCGAACCGGCGGTGAGCCGTGGCTCCGGACGGTCCGAACGACGCGGCGGGCAACTGCTGCCACGCGCACCCGGAGCTCGCCACGAACACGATCGCGGCCAGCACCTCCCGGTCGCCATGCCGACGCCGGCCACCACCCTGAGGCCGCGAAGGGGCCTCAGGCACCACCTGCTGGAACAGCTCCCACAACTCATCCGGCACCAGCCGCTCAACGATCCCCGCCATGGCTCCCACCCTACCGGGCCAATTGAGATGCCTACCTATGCCGGAAATGGGGTGCTGTATTCGCCTGTCAGGCGCTGTTGGGTCCTTCTTCGGGTGGAAAACCTGGTTTGTCATGGGCTCTTCCTTTCGGCTGGAACGTGCACGTGCGACGAGAGCGTGAGGCCGTTTCCTTCTCTTGCCGGCGGCACGTGTGCACCCTGCACGGGTAGACAAAGCGTGAAGCCTCTGGTGGGGTAACGGAAATAAGGAACTGGATATGAACGGTCTACTTGAAAACGTATGGGCGACGAAGTCCGCCAAGAAAGCCCGCTGACCAGAACAGTCGATGTGGTCGATGGGATGCCACGTGCCCCTAGTTCGATTGTCGAGGCTGATTAGTGACAACGGTTCACTTGAGCGTAACCATCATGACTCACCCGGCCCGTTCCGCTATGGCAGGAAACCTGGTCGGCTTGCTTGGCGGCGATATCACGGTGGTCGTGGATCCGGACCCCGGCGGGGCGCCCAATCCTCTGCGTACGAGCGTCGAAGCATGGGCGGCATGTGAAGAAGGCTCGACTCACCATCTCGTACTCCAGGATGATGTCGTGCCATCGGCTGATCTGCTGTCCGTTGCACGATCGGCGGCCGTAAGGTTTCCTCGATCGGCCGTAGCGTTCTATACGAATTGGGACGGACCCGACGGTGCGGCAGTCCGTCTGGGTGCAATGGCCGGCGCTGGGTGGGTGTCGGCAATAGATGAAATATATACTCCGACCTTGGCTCTGATGTTGCCGGTGGATCACGCAGCCCGTTTCTCCGAAGAAGCACGTTCTCTTGTTTCAACGCGCCCCGAGGACGATGCGGTGATGCTGGATTACCTGCAGCGACATCAAGTTCCCGTCCTGTTGTCGATCCCCAACTTGATTGAGCATCAGGGGACAGAAAGCATCGCCGGAAACTCTGCTGAGAGATGGCGGTCTGCGTGCAGCTATGGAATCTCTGATCGACCAGGTTCTGACGTGCTCACCGGATTGAACGCCGTTCCTCTCTATCGAGAGGGCGCAGCCTACGTTCTTGTGCTGGAGAAAGAATCCGCCGACCGCCGAGTGTGGCAACGGAAACCATGGCGCCACGCCGAGGATGCGCTCGGCCTGGACACTGCTCGGGTCGATTCCAGTTGGGACGAGTGGTCCAGGAGTGATCCCGCGGCTCGGCACGTCGCAGGACTCATCGGCCTGTCCGCCGCCCGTGAGCTTTGGGCCGTGGCCTATCTGCTCGGCGTCGCGAGCGAACGATTGCGTCCCCACGGGTGGACGCCAGTGAGCCATATCCGCTCGGCGGCATTGAACACCCTTGGAGTAGGCGGCCTCATTCCAGTGGTGCAATGGCACAAGCTTCACGAAGCTCGACCCCTGATGCACCACCTGGCAATGGCTGGGGCGGATCACGGTGCATCGGCTGCGGCTGACGCACCGGTATAGCGGCGGTTCTGTTTGATGTCGATCAAATAGGACCTCCTCAGCAGGTCGTGCACACCTGGTTTCTCGTCCTCGGCGCGGGCCTGCTCCCGCGGACCCGCCCACGCATAGCATAGAAGGCGCACAAAATGGAGATGAGTCTCGTCATTCCGTCGTGCAAGGGGAGGAAAGGCCTACGGGCCCGCTCGCTGACTCGTAAGCTCCGGACTCTGGACGGTATTCGTGAGGCGTCAGGCCGCGCTTCCGTACGTAACGACTGCATCGTCCCGGCCGCTTACTCGTTCGCTCCTGGGCTTGGTGATGTCGCATGCCGACGTTGATCAGAGCAGAGGGACTGACCAAGTACTACCGGCGCCCGCGTCGTTACGAGGGCGCGTTCGGCGGCCTGCGGACCCTGATCACTCGGCAGTACGACGAGGTTCGGGCGGTCGACGGCGTCGACTTCACCGTGTCGGATGGCGAGCTTGTCGGCTATCTGGGCCCCAACGGCGCGGGGAAGAGCACGACCATCAAGATGATGACCGGGGTACTCGTCCCCACCGGCGGTCTGATCGAGGTTGACGGAACTGCCCCGTGGCGGGATCGGGAGAAGAACGCGATGCACATCGGAGTCGTGTTCGGCCAGCGCAGCCAGCTCTGGTGGGACCTACCTCTCGTGGACTCTTTCACCCTGCTGGGAAAGATGTACCGGATGTCCGAGGCGGACTACCGCCGCAGACTGGACGGGTTCATCGATCTGCTCGACCTGGGCCCGTTCCTGGACCGGCCGGTCCGCCAACTGAGCCTCGGCCAACGCATGCGGGGCGACCTGGCCGCGGCCATGCTCCACGAACCGTCGATCCTGTACCTGGACGAGCCGACCATCGGGCTGGACGCCGTGGCACGAGACCGGATGCGCGACTTCATAGCCGAGATGAACCGGGAGAGCGGCACCACCATCGTTCTCACCACGCACGACCTCGTGGATGTGGAGGCCTTGTGCAACCGTGTCGTCTTCATCGACAAGGGGCGGGTCCTCTACGACGGCAGCGTCGTAGACCTGAAGGCCACCTATGCGCCCCACCGCACGCTGGTCGTGCAGCTGGCCTCGGGCTTCACAGCAGCCCGGGCCGCCGAACTACTCGGTCCCGAAGTCCCCGGCGACGTGATCGCGGACGAGGGGCCGACGCTGAGAATACGTTTCGAGGCGAACCGGATCTCCGCCCAGGAGATCATTTCGGCGGTGACCAGCCGCTGTCCCGTGACCGACCTCTCGCTCGTGGAACCCGAGCTGGAGGACGTCATGCGCACCCTGTACGGCAACCGCACGATCGCCGTATGAACGCCGGCCAGGCCACATGCTCCGATGGCCCCCTCCGCAACCTGCCCGCCTACCTGCAGATCGTCCGCGGCAGGCTGCGCATAGCGATGACCTACCGTCAGAACGCGCTCTTCATGCTGGCCGTCGTCATCCTCCAGATCTTCATCCTCCGCAAGGTCTGGACCGCCTTGTACGGCGAAGCGGGAGTGGTCAACGGGGTCGCGCTGGCGGACGTCCTGGTCTACCTGACGATCGCCAACCTCCAGAGCTGGGCGATGCAGGACTTGGCCGTCGGTTCCTATCTGTACTCGCTGGTCCGGGAAGGACGCATCGCCTTCGACATTCTGCGGCCCGCCGGCTTCGTACCGCAGATGCTGGCCCATCTGGTGGGGGGAACCCTGTCCATGGTGCTGTTCGCGACAGCGGCGCTTCCCCTCGTGGCGCTCGTCGGGACGCTCGGGCCGCCCGCCTCCTCGGCAGCCTTCGGGTATTGGCTGCTCAGCCTCTTCTTCGCGTTCGGCATCTCCATGCTGCTCAACCTGATCGTCGGCCTCGGCGCCTTCTGGACGACCGAGATCGGTGCCTTCGGCATGCTCTTCACCCTCGTCAGCCAGTTCCTGGCGGGAGCGCTCATCCCGCTGTACTTCTTCCCGGACTGGCTGCGGACAGTTGCCGAACTCCTTCCCTTCCAGGCGACGACGTTCACCCCTGTAGCCATGTACGGAGGTCAACTGGCGGGCAGCGAAGCAGTCCAGGCGATCGGCATCCAGCTTCTGTGGATCGTCCTGCTGGCCGGCGCCGTCCGACTCATCTGGTCGCGCGCGCTCCACCGCATCGTGGTTCAGGGAGGATGACGGCTGTGGGAAGTATGCGCATGACCTTC
Organism: Streptomyces tanashiensis; assembly: GCF_014648895.1. Taxonomy (GTDB): domain Bacteria; phylum Actinomycetota; class Actinomycetes; order Streptomycetales; family Streptomycetaceae; genus Streptomyces; species Streptomyces tanashiensis. The sequence continues at coordinate 139,256 of NZ_BMRZ01000021.1, read as the reverse complement.
CTGCTCTACCGCGCGGCGGTGCGGGGCGAGATGCAGTACCGGCTGAACTTCGTCATGCTGCTCGCGCTGGGCCTGGTCTACCAGGGCAGCGGCATCGCTTTCGTGTGGACCGTGCTGCGCACCTTCGACACCATCGCCGGCTGGAACTTCGGAGAGCTGGCTTTCCTCTACTCGCTGCGCCTGATGGCGCACGCCGTCTGGGTCGTCCCCTTCCACCAGCTCGTGTCCATGGACACCACGATCCGCGAAGGCCGGTTCGACCGCTACCTGGTGCGGCCGCTGAATCCGTTCCTCCAGATCATCACCAGTCGGTTCCGGATGAACGTGATCGGCGACGTGATGGCTGCGGTCATCCTGTTCACGATCGCCGTGAACCTGGTCGACATCGACTTCTCCCCGCTCAGCGTCGCGTACCTGGTGCTCGCGGTCGTCGGGGGAGCCCTCGCCGAGGGAGCAGCCGCGGTCGTCGTCTCGTCCCTGAGCTTCCGTTCCGTGCAGACGTGGGCGGCCAGCCAACTCGTCGACAACATCTACCTGATGTTCGGCTCCTATCCGACGCGCGTCTTCGGCGGCGCCTTGACGTGGGGCCTCACCTGGGTGCTGCCCGTGGCCGTCGTCGCGTACATCCCGTCGAGTGTCCTCCTGGACAAGACCGATTCACTTCACCTCTCGGCCCCTGCGGCCGTCGCCGCACCCCTGATCGGTGTGCTGTGGTTCGGTGCCGCTTACAAGTGGTGGCGGGTGCGGATGCGCGGCTACCAAAGCGTCGGAGCCTGAGCGGGGAGACGGCGGGAAGAGGGTGGGCCTCCAGGAGTTCCTCGATCCATCTGGTCGCCGCCGGGATGACCCTGGCAGTCGCCCTGCTGCCTGCCGGGTCAGGCAGTGATGGTGATGGTGGTGCGGACGGAGTGGAGGTCGACCTCGGCAGCGGCGTGGTGGGCAGGGCGGTCCGGGCCGACACTGGACCAGTAGCCGCGAGTCTTGCGGCCGTTGACCAGGGCGACCTCGTACGTACCGGGGGCGAGATCCTCGAACAGACTGGTGGACTCGTACCGGCCTCCGCTGAAGTCGCCCTGGACGCTCAGGGCTCCGAGGAAGCCGATTCCCTCGTCGTCGATGTGACGGAGCCGGAGTTCGCCGCTGATGGAGCCGTCGTCGTCGTACCAGAAAGGACCCCGCTGGTACTGCACGTTGGCCGTCCAGCGGGCCGCGATGCCTTGGCTGCCGTCCTCTTTGGAGGTGGCCCGGTAAAGCGTGATCTGGTGGCCGGCGCGAGTGAGGCCGCCTGAGGAGGAGTAGTCCTCGCCCTTCGGACTGCTCACGCTCTCGTGGAGGGTGAGGTTGGTCTTCGGCGGGACATGGGGCTTCGGCGCCGGGGGCACGTAGGCGTTGAGGCCGCGGTGGACCAGGACCAGACTCCGGCTGCCGTCGGCCTCGGCGTAGGCAATCAGGGCTGGGTCGTGCTGACTCTCGTGGCCGGCGATGATCTCGCCCTTGCTCCACTTGCCACCCTGGTAGACGGCATGGCGCAGCAGGTCGCTGTCCGGAGAAGGGTAGACGGCGTGCAGCTTGCCGTCGTACGAGGCGATGGATGCGCCGCGGCGGCTGGTGAGGCCGTCCAGGGCGATGGCCTTGCTCCATGTGTCGCCGTCGTAGGTGGCGTGCCACAGGCGCAGGTCGTACTCCTTGCGGTAGAGCAGGTGGAGAAGGCCGTCGTGCTCGGTCAGGGCGTAGTTCCCCGGAGGCCGCATGGTGGCTGCCTGCGCTGCCTCCCGTTGGCCGGCGTTCACCACTCCGAGGTGCTCACCGCCGCGCCCTTGCTGAACAGGCACCCATTCATCACCTTCGGCGAGCGTCGCGTGCTGGACGATCCCACCCTCCAGGCCTTCGGGTTCTTCGCCGGTTGCATTGATGGCGAAGACCAGGTGGAGTTGGTCTTGGTAGACAGCCAGGCCCGGCCAGCGTCCCGGCCCGATTCCTCGGTCGTCCCGCTGCTTCCTCACCTTGCTCCATGTGCCGCCTGCCGGTCGGCAGGTCGTTCCGAGCCCGCCGCGGCCGTCGTCCCAGAAGCGGTAGTACACCGCGTAGATGCTGCCCTCGTACGCGGCGACGGCGGGGGTGTGGAAGGCGAGGTTGCCGTTGCCGAGATCGGCGTCGGGAGTCCACCGGCGGGCCTCGTCGACCGCGGCGGTGGCCTGGGCCAGGTCCGCGTCCAAGGATGCCCGGTCGGCGGCCGACAGGCTCTCGCTGTAGCGGCTCTTCACCTCGTCGACCTTGGCCAGCAGCCCCGTGACGTCCACCGGCGTATGGGACGTCCAGCGAAGCGGGATGTTCTTCTCCACGCCCTGACGGGCTCCCCGGTGGACACAGAGCAGGGTGTCGCTCGCCTGAGCGAGAGCCGGTGCGGCCGCGCTCCTGTGGTCGGCGAATAGTCCGTCCTTACTCCAGCCGCCGGCGGTTGTGTACACCGAGCGCCAAAGGTTCTGTTCTTCCTCATGGGCGATCGCGGGGGTCATACGGACTCCTTGAAACGAACAGACGAGGACGAGCCACCGGGAGATCGGCACTCATGGGGCCGATGCGTTCCAGAACGGCACACAACAGACGGCATGCACGTCGCATCACGCTGGCGAGAGTCACATTTCGGACCTCAAGAGACGGGACCTACGAGAAAACGACACATCAATACGCAAGGTCGAGGCAGGAGCTACGGTCACCGCATTGCGGTCTGAAGTAACCCTGGCAGAAAGCGGCGCGGTCAACGTCCTAATCCCCTGAGTCTTCAAGCCTGTCGGCGAACTGTTGCCATGCTGCAGCGCATTCGCGGGCGGCGTCGGCCACAGCGCTGACGCAGTGAGGAGGGATCGTTTCGATCAGCTTGTCCCACGTGTCAGCGGTAAGTGCGTGCAGGCTCAGGCTGCGAAGGAGGAAGCGTCCCGTCTCCGTGGACCTCAGGGAGGGGTCGCGTTTCAGTTTGAACCAGGTCGGTCGTCGGACGTCATGAGGGATCGACGGAACAGCCTTCGCGGGGGAAGGCGGATAGCCGTCCCTGGTATCGGCTTCGACGAGCGAGCCGGCGCTTGTGGAGGCCGGCCCGAGAAGAGGATTCCCGCCCTCCCGTAAGCTGTTTCGAACCCTTCTCGCGGTGTTCGGGGATACACCTGCGGCCTTTGCGATTTCACGCAGTGAGGCGTCTGGGCGGTCGGTGATGAACTGGCTTGCTCGCAGACGTCCGTAGTTGACGTCCAAGGGGTGCGATCTTCCGTCCTTGCCCATCCTGTGCTTCTGCTTCTCGGAATCCCCTGATTTCTGACCGCGCAGCTTCGCGATCGTTTTGTCGGAGAGGTTGGTGACCTCGGCAATGGCTCGGTTCGACCAGTCTGGGTGTACGTCGAGTATGCGTAAGGCGGCGTTTCGGCGGTCCGCCAGTTGTAAAGGGAGGCCATGCGTAGTGTTAAGCTTTACTGCCAGCAGGTAGGCCTGGTCGTTGCTGCCCTTGAAAAGACGGGCTCGGATCCTCTTCTTCCCTTTGAGGATGGCCGCCTGCACTCGATGCAGACCGTCGATCACGTGCATGGAATCGTGATGCACGAGGATCGGGGGGAGCGTAGCGTCCGTTTCCTTCAGGGTGTGGACGTGAGCTGTGGAAATTCCTTGCGAACGAGGTGATTCTGTGAGGACCAGCTCAGTGACCGGAAGTTCCACCACTGGTAGATCTGCATTGGGTGAAAACTGCCTCAGTACGACTTCGGTGTCATGCCAGGTTAGCCCGATTTCACGCATATCCATGAAGTAACTCCCTCACTGGTGCGTCCATCGATGATCATGCATCACGAACTCGGATGAGGTCAACGGGAGGGTCGGGCCGGCGTATGGGTCTTCTGTTTCTCGGAATATTGCAGAGTAGTTGTCTAAAGGGCTTGTAAAGGGATCTCGTTGTGGTGCCCGGGCCCGACGGGACCGATGTGATGCTGTCGGCGCTGCCCGAACCGATGCCGGAAGGCGGGCGGCGGGCATCATCTGAACTGTGACGGCAGGGCCCTGGTCGTCATCGCGACCGCCGTCAACGTTGACGATGTCACCCAGAAGGGGTTATTTCGGCACAAGGTCATGGAAGCTCCCCAAGATGTCACGGGGTTGGTCGTGCAATCGCGGAAATTCCGCAGGTGCACATGCCGAGCAGCTGTGTCGGTACCCTCGCCGCCCTTCTCAGACCGGGCAGCGCCGGCTCGAACACTGCCGCCGACCACATCACCACCGCCCAACTCGCCCTCGCCCACCTGTCCAAGGCCTCCCGGTGGGGCCGGCGCAGCGCCCCGTCACCGCACTGCCGCGGCATGTACCCGGAATTCCCGATCGTGTTCCACGCTGGGGAGCCGTGTGCCTCGGCCGGGTCTTGCGATGTCGTGACGGGGCATGTTCAGATGTTGATCACGCCGAGCACGCAACACATCACTACCGCTGATTGTTTTCCTGAATGGGAAACGCTTTGGGTCATGGTGTAGCGAAGATATGGCTGACCGGCGGACGCCGGCGGGAGCACTGTGCGTCCCCTTTTCGCGGCGGCATACGCTGATGTCTTCGGTTGCAGGCAACTTCTCTTCACCTTCCTTCTGTGAGCGCCATGTATTCATGCTCGGGTGTGAAACGCTGAAATGAGAGGGGATCGGAGTGGAATCCACAACGAATTCGCCTACAACGACGATCGAGATACAGCCGCACGAAGCCGAAGAGCTTTGGGCGGCGATCGGCAAGCTGGTCGGTGGCAGGGACCTTGAAACTCTCACGCCGGACGAATTCGTCGATCACGCGCTCGAAGTGAACTCGCTCCTGCCGGCCGCCTTGCGCCGCCAGGTCATCGGGTACCGGCGCTACGCCCCGGAGGGGGACGTGATCCTCCTGCGGGGGCTCCTGCCGGACAGCGCAGAGCTTCCCGCGACGGCGACGGCCCCGTACGCACCACCGCCTCCCGGGCCGGCACAGCACGCCTCGCTGCTGCTCGCCGCGGTGACGGTCATGCTCGGGGAGCCTTTCAACTACGCGAGCCTCTACAAGGGGCGCATCGTCCAGAACATGGTGCCGGTGCGGAAGATGGAGTTCACCCAGACCAGCCAGAGCAGCACCGGCATGCTCGACTGGCACTGCGAGGACAGCTTTCGCGAGGACCGCTGCGACTACGCGGGCCTGCTCTGTCTGAGGGGCGACCCCTCTGCGGCGTCCAAGTACGCCCAGGTGAAGGACGTCGACCTCTCGAGCGATCGGATCGCGGTTCTCCGTCAGCCGCGCTACCACGTGCGGCCGGACCCCGCGCACGTGTTGCCGGACGACGTGCCGATGCGTCCTCTCGCGATCCTGTCGGGATCGGAGGCCTCGCCGGAAATCGCCTACGACACGCACCACCTGGAACCGGTCGACGAGGCCGACGTCGAGGCGGCGGACGCGCTGAGGGAGCTGGGTGTGGCGCTGGACAAGGCCGCCATCTCCCATGTGATGGAGAAGGGCGATCTGCTGATCTTCGACAACAAGCGGGTCGTCCATGCCCGCACGCCGTTCACCGCGCGCTTCGACGGAACGGATCGCTGGCTGATGCGCACCATGATCTGCGGAAGCGCCCTGACGTTCCGCCGCTGGGGCACGCGCGTACCGGAGTAGCCGAGCCAGAAGAGCCGTAGAAGACACAGGAGGACCACACACATGACAGTGCTACCGGACACGAAGTCCGAAGCAGACCTCGGCATCGACAGTGCGACGCGACCCGGGTACCGGTCGAAGGCGGTGAACTCCTGGGACGAGTTCAGTCCGCTGCGGGAGATCATCGTCGGCGACGCGACGAGCGCCGGAGTTCCTTCACAGACCGACCTCTCGGCCTGGCTCAACGACTACCCCGAACTCTCACCGTCCGAACGGGAACAGGTCGGCGGGCAGTTCCCGAAGCGGGTGATCGAGGAGACGAACGAGGATCTGGCCGATCTCGTGTCGACGCTGCGCGAGATGGGTGTGGTGGTTCATCAACCGCCCGCGTCCGATCACGAGCAGGAGTTCGGCGGCCCCGGCTGGAAGACCCGAGGCCGGCACTCGTACTGCCCGCGCGACCTCGCCCTGGTCGTCGGCTCGACGATCATCGAGACGCCGAGCCCGTCACGCGGCCGGTACTTCGAGCTGTCCAATCTGAGGGAGCTGTTCCAGGACTACCTGGAGCGCGGTGCGCACTGGCTGGGCGCTCCGCGGCCGCAGCTGCGGGACGAGCTGTTCCTCACCGACGAGGCGGGCAACCCGACACTGGGCGAGGCGGAGCCTGCCTTCGAGGCGGCCAACGTCCTGCGGCTCGGTCGGGACGTCTTCTATCAGGTCTCCCGCAGCGGCAACGAGATCGGCCTCCGCTGGCTGCAGTCGACCCTGCAGCTGCTGGGCGACATCCGGGTGCATCCCTTGCGTGGCCTGTACCAGGGCACACACATCGACAGCACGATCTGCTTCCTGCGGCCGGGTCTGGTGCTGCTCAACCCCGAGCGCGTGAAGCAGGACACCATCCCGGAGGCGCTGCGGGGATGGGACGTGATCTGGTGCCCGCCGATCAACGAGCCGGTGGCACCCCTGCTCACGCGTACGCTGAGCACGCCCTGGGTGGGGATGAACCTGCTGATGGTCAGTCCGGAGCTGGCCATCGTCGATGCCCATCAGATCGATCTGATCCGGGCGCTGGAGGCAAAGGGCATCACGGTCGTGCCGCGACGGCTGCGTCATTCGCGCGTGCTCGGCGGCGGATTCCACTGCGTCACGCTGGACACGGTGCGCGAGGGCGGGCCCGAACGCTATCTGGACTGATGAGGCGTAGCCCCCTATGGGGTGGGAGTCCTCCAGCACCGATGGCCGCCGCGAGGTTCGTCGAGCAGCGGTAGTTCCTGCCCGGAGGCCGCGCCTCTGCGGTCCCGGGCGGGCGCCCCATGTGACGTCGACGACGTACTGTCCGTGCGTTCGCGGCAGGCCGGGGAGATGGCCGGCAGCGGTGGTCCAGGACCCGGTCCGCGGCCGCCTTCGAGACTCCGACAAGGCGCACGGCCGCAGCACCCGTGAGGGTGTCAGGCCGTGCGCCCCACCCATGGCCGACCAACGCCTCATCAGCCCGATCAGTTCCGGGACAAACCTTTATAGAAGTAGGTGGATTCAATGACTGCTGGACTTCCGAACCGGCGACCTCTGCTGAGTCTGGCGGATCTCAGCCCGGAAGAAATCACGGATGTCGGCGAGATCGCGTTTCGCTACGGACAGGCGCCGGAATCCTTCGCGGGCCGCATGGCCGGGACGAGGGTGGGCCTGGTGTTCACCGCACCGTCGACCAGGACCCGGACTTCGTTCTGGAGCGCCGCGCTGACGCTGGGCTGCGACGTCCTGCATCTCGGTCAGGCCGATCTCCAGGTCTCCACGGGTGAGACCTGGAGCGACACCGGAGCGATGCTGGCCAACCACCTCGATGTCGTCGTCGCCCGCACCAACGGCCCGCAGCGCGACCTGGCCGAGCTGGCGGTGCACGTACCGGCGACGATCGACGCCCTGACCTACGAGGAGCACCCCACCCAGGCGATCGCGGACCTGTGCGCGATGCGTGAGCACTTCGGTGACGTCGAGGGTCTGCGCCTGGCCTATCTGGGTGAGGTGAACAACACCGCCCGGGCACTGGCGCTGCTCGTCTGCAAGCTGCCCTTCCGCAGCCTCGATGTCTACAGCCCGGACGGCTCGGGATTCTCGGCGAAGGAGATCGAGTCGCTGAACGCCATACGCGGTGAAGAAATGGTTCGCCAGCACCACGAAGTGCCTGCCGCACCGGACCCGGTCGACGCGGTGTACACGACGCGGTGGCAGTCGATGAGTGCGGCTCGGCACGATCAGGACTGGCTGTCGCGATTCGCGGGCTTCAAGGTCACCAAGGAATTGATGCACCGCTTCAACGGATCGGCTGAAGCGGTCTTCATGCACGACCTGCCCGCAGTCCGGGACCAGGAGGTGACGTCCGACGTCCTGGACGGCAACAGCGTGACTTCGCTCGTGCAGCGGCAGGCCTACCACAAGGCGTCCGCCGCCGCGGCGGCGTTGCTGTGGACGTCGGGTGCGTCGTCTTGAGTATCGCCGGGCGGCTCGACTCCGAGGTGCGCAGCTACAGCCGACGGTGGCCGGTGGTGTTCGGCCGGGCCTTGGGAAGCCGGCTCTACGGGGTGGACGGCAGGCCCTACTTGGACTTCTTCGCCGGGGCTGGAACCCTCAACTACGGTCACAACAATCCCGTTCTCAAGCGGGCGCTCGTCGACTACCTCGAAAGCGACGGGGTCACGCACGCCCTCGACATGTGGACCGTGGCCAGAGAGAACCTGCTGGAGACGCTGGAGGAGAAGATCCTCGCTCCGCGAGGGCTGGAGTACAAGGTCGTCTTTCCCGGTCCCGCCGGAGCGAACGCGGTGGAGGCGGCGCTCAAGCTGGCGCGGAAGGCCACCGGACGAAAGTGGGTGGCCCACTTCAGCAACGCGTTCCACGGCATGACCCTGGGCGCCCTCTCGGTGAACGGCAATCCGGCGATCCGCCGCAGCGCCGGGACGGTTCTCGCGGACTGCGTGGAACTGCCCTACGACGAGGACCACCTTGGTGTCGCGGACATCGAGGCCCAGCTGGCGGCCTCCGCGGGCGGTCTCACCGGGACGGCCGCCGTCATCGTGGAGACCGTGCAGGGCGAAGGCGGGATCAACGTCGCCCGCGCCGAGTGGATGCGGGAACTCGCCGCCGTCTGCCGACGTCATGGCGTGCTCCTCATCGTCGACGACATCCAGATGGGCTGTGGTCGTGTCGGTTCCTTCTTCAGCTTCGAGGATGCCGGGATCGAGCCGGACATGGTGTGCCTGTCGAAGAGCATCAGTGGCTACGGGCTTCCGATGGCGCTCACGTTGATCCGGCCCGAGTTGGACGTGTGGGAGCCGGCGGAGCACAACGGAACGTTCCGCGGGTTCAACCTGGCGTTCGTGACCGCGGCCGAGTCGATGCGCCTCTACTGGAACGACGACGAGCTGGAGAAGTCCACCAGGGCCAAGGGAGAACAGGCCGCCCGAGGCCTCGAGCAGATCGTGGCCTCCTACCCCGGGCAAGGCCTGGCGGCCTGTGGGCGTGGCCTCGCCTTGGGCCTGAGGACCGCCGGCGGCGCCACGGCCGACCGGATCAGCGCAGCGGCGTTCGAACGCGGTCTTCTGCTGGAGACCTGCGGCCCGGCCGGTGGAGTCGTGAAACTCCTGCCGCCGCTCACCGTCTCCAGCGGCGACATCGACCACGCGCTGGAAATCCTCGACGCATCCGTGAAGTCGGCCCTCGTCACGCAGGTCTGAGCAGGGGCGCCGTCATCTGTTCCTGGAGCAGCCGCGGAAGTTCCGGCATATCGACATCAAGGAAAGAAGAGTGATGACGCAATACGAGGGACGCATAGTGGTCACGGGCGGCGGCGGGTTCGTGGGCTCGCATCTGTGCGAGCGGCTCCTCTTTGAGGGCTTCGCCGTGGTGTGCGTCGACGACTTCAGTACGGGCTCCGTACGCAATGTCGAGCCGCTGGCCCGCCACTCCGGCTTCCAGGTGGTGAGGGCCGACGTGACGGCCGGCCTGGAGATCAGCGGCGCGGTCGACGCGGTGCTCCACCTGGCTTCCCCCGCGTCCCCTGTCGCCTATCTGAGTCGTCCCCTGGAGACGATGCAGGTGGGATCCACGGGGACGCAGCATGCCCTGGACCTGGCCTGCAGCAAGGAAGCGCGCTTCCTGCTCGCGTCGACCAGCGAGGTCTACGGCGACCCTCAGGTCCACCCCCAGCCCGAAAGCTACTGGGGCCATGTGAATCCGGTGGGCCCGCGCGCCGTCTACGACGAGGCCAAGCGCTTCAGCGAGGCGCTGACCGTCGCCCATCGAGACGCACGCGGCCTGGACGCCCGGATCGTCCGGATCTTCAACACCTTCGGACCGCACATGCGCGCCGACGACGGCCGGATGATCCCCAACTTCATCCGCCAAGCTCTTGCCGGAGAGCCTTTGACGGTGGCCGGGGACGGCAGCCAGACCCGCTCTCTGTGCTACGTGAGCGACACGGTGGAGGGAATCCTCAGGCTCCTGTGGGCGCAGGACGAACAGGGGCCGGTGAACATCGGCGGGACGCACGAGATGACGGTGCTCGCCACCGCCGAGCTGATCTGCGGGCTCGTCGGCTCTTCCTCGGCCATCGAGTTCGTTGCCCGTCCCCAGGATGACCCCGCCGTGCGTCGGCCGGACATCAGCAAGGCCGAGCAGTCCCTCGGCTGGCGGCCGGCGGTGAGCATCGAAGCCGGGATCAAGAAGACCATCGACTGGTTCCTGGAGGACAGCCTCCTCATCGGCTCGTGAACCCCCTCCGTGGGGCGGTGCTCGACGGAACCGGATGGTGCGGTCATCGTGCCCCCGTCGCGTTCGCCGGCGCGATGAGGGCACGATGAACCCTGAGATCAGGGTCGTACCGCAGGACCCTTCGGCGTCAGCCCAGCGCCTTCATCAGGCCGGTGACATAGGTGTCCAGTCGTCGTTCCAGGACGCTCGTCGTGAGGTCCCGCCTCCCCGCGTCCTGGTAGGCCTGCGCCCACAGCTCGACTTCCTCGGAGCACGACAGCGCATCCCGCACCAGCCAGTACAGCCGCTCGCTCGGCGCCGCTGCCAGCGCCCCGCCCGCCTCCTCGTACGCCTCGGCGAACCGCAGGCCCCAGGACGGGTCGTGCAGCAGCGCAAGATTGGTGCAGCAGTGGGCGACGTCGAGGTCCGCAGGGCCCCAGGAGGGCTGTGACCAGTCGACGACGCCGGTGATCCGGGCTTGCGTCGGACGTGAAGGCGGTACGTCGAACAGCACATTGCCGGGCTGGAAGTCCCGGTGCAGGAAGCGACCTTCGTAAGGCGGTGCGGGCTTGCGGATCACGTCGATCGCCGCGGCCCAGGCGGTCGCGTCGCCGCCCTTCGGAACGACGACGGACTCGGCCGTCGTCAACGTCTTGAATTCCTGAGGGCGCTCCGCGGGCTGGAGCGCGTGGATGGCCACGAGTTGACGAGCCAGCAGGGGAGCGCGCGTCTCGACTCCTGCGTCGTCGAGGACCGATCGGCCCTCCAGATGCGTCATCAGCAGCGAGGGATACTCGCAATGCGCGGCGGTCGGGTCGAGCGCGACCAGCTCAGGAGCGAGCACACTGGTCCCGGCGAGGAGTGTCAGGGCGCCGGCCTCCCTGTTCAGCCACTCTTCGGCATTCTCCAAGTAGTACGAGTCGACGAAACTCCGCAGCACCAGGTGGCGGGTGACCGCGTCTCGTGTACCGATAGTCAGCCGGCGCATTTCTGCAGTCATTCCGCCGTGCAGGGTCTCGGTCTTGACGACCCGTTCGCCGCTGTCCAGGTGCTGATTCACCCAGGCCAGGGTCTTCGGTCGGACAGTCATCGCCTCATCGAATGTATTCACCGTGTCATGTGATCACGCAGACGCCGGCAGAAGCAAGCGCCTCCCGGATCGCCCAACTCCCGCTTGTCGGTGCGGCTTTCAGGGTCCAGGCCCAACTCCCTCACTGTGCAAGCGATGTGACGAAGCCCCTGCTACTGTCCGTGGAGGAACTCGGGCCGACCGAAGAAATGCAACCAGAAACGCACACGATAAAGTGGACGGAGTCCATCATGGCGCGTTGGGAGAATATCTTTATCGCGGCGACGGCTGTGGACCTGCCGCACGCCGTCCCGGTTTCAGAGGCTGTGGCAGACGGCAGTTATCCGTCGAAACTCGCGGCGCGCACAGAGCAGCGCACCGTCACCATTGCTCCGAAGGACGAACCTCCGGGCGCGTTTGCCGCCCGCGCGGCGAAAGCGGCCCTGGCCGAGTCGGGACACGGCTTCGACGACGTCGGGCTGTTCGTTCATACGTCCGTCCTGGACCCGTCCCCTCGGATGTCGAATCCCGCGATGTGGCTCGAGCGGGAAATCGGGGCGGGCGGATTCCGGGACGTGGCGCAGTTGTCGAACGGATGCGATGGAGTAGTGAACGGCATTCGCTGGGCTGCCGCTCATCTCACCTGCAATGTCGAACATCGGGCCGCGCTGATCACTGCCGCTGAAAGCTGGCAGCCCAAAGAGGTCATCGACCGGTGGACCGTTGACCCGGACACGCCATTCGGAGACGGTGGGGCGGCGCTGGTCATGTCCAGGGAGCGCGGGATCGCCCGATTGCTTGCGGCCGTGAGCTATACGCAGCCGAACCTCGAAGGGGTTCACCGCGGCCCCCGTGTCTTCGGTCAGGGGGTCAGCCTTCCGGTGAACCTTTCGCAGCGCTCCCGGGCCTTCTACGAGACGTCCGACCTGTCTCGCGACGAAGCCTGGAAGATGCGCGGGAACGGAATTGGCGTCGCCATCGAGCGCGTGTTGGCCGATGCCGGCGTCGAACGCGAACGAGTGGCCCGTATCGTGCTGCCCTTCAGGGGACGCCAAGTGCTGGAAGAGGAGTACTTTCCGTACCTCGGAAACCTTGAGCCCGCGCGATCCAGCGAGGACCGAGGGCGCGAGATCGGTCATCTGGGCGGGGCGGACCCGATCGCGGCCTTTCACTTCGCGATCAAGGACGGCGAGCTTTCCACGGGGGACCTGGCCATTGTCTTCAGCGAGGGTGTGGGGATCGTCCAGTCCGCCGTGCTCGTCGAGGTTGTCTAGGATGGCCATGGCTTCCGCCCACGGGAACGTGCGCATCGGAACAGCCACGAGGGCAGGCACCACCGCCCCCAGCGGAGACGCGGTCGCCGTCCACGTCCAGGAGGACGGCACCACTGCTGCGGCCGTGGTCGACGGCATCGGCCACAGTCGCCGAGTCGCGTCTGTCGCCCAACTGTTGGCCACGGTCATCGCTCGTGTCGCGGCTCGCCGGGGAAGCCTCGCTGGTCTTCTCACCGGTACTGAGCTGGTGGCCGATCGAGGCTCGGGTGATGAGCCGGAGCCGGACGCCGTCGCGGTGATCGCGACGGCGCGCGCCGAGGGGGACCAGACCCGTATCGCGTGGGTCGGTGACTGCCGTGCCTACGCCCTGGAGGGTGGACGACTTCGGCCTCTGACCGCCGATCACAACCTTGCGGAGCAACTGGCCCTGTGCGGGTACACCGGCGAGATCCCGCGCCCGGCCGCGAGGTGGGTGCGTACGACGGTACGGAGTGCCGTCGTCGCCACCGTGTCGGAGGCGTGGACCGAGTCCCCCCTGGTGGTGCTCACGTCGGACGGGGTCCATGACCAGGTGCCGCACGGCGCGATGGAGGCGCTGGCCCTCAGGTACGAGGACGAACCACAGGCCCTCGCGGACGCCCTGGTGGCCGCCGCAGAGACCGGGGCCGGCGGCGTCAGGGACGACGCCACCGCCATCGTGATCGGCCGCACCTGACGCAGGCGCCTTCCGAAGCCCTCGAGCATGACGTGGTGGACAACGGCAAGATCATCTCTCCCGTGACCTGCAGTTACGGGACAACCCTCAGGGAGGGCACGTGTCGAGTAGCGATGGCATCGTAGTGCTGACGACCAGGGAAAAGGAATGGTGGTTGAGCCTGCAGGAGATCATCCCCGCCATCGAGCGGGTCTGGGACCGCATCGGCCGGTCCGATCGGAAGACCGTCAGCACGCTGTGCGTCCCGTTGCCGCCCGAGATGGAGAAGCGCCTCCATGCCCGTGCTTCGCGGTTGGAGCGCATTGTCCTGACCACGGTGACGCCGGGGACCGTCAAGGCCGCACTCCTTCTGCGCGCGCAGATGGAGGAGCCGGCGCCGATGACGCTCTATGTGCACGGAGACGGCCCCGAAGGGTTCGAAGCCTTTGGCGCCCTCGTGGACGTGCTCACCGAGAGGGACACATTCGTCGTGACGTGCGAGGCGGAGGCGGCGACGGTCCGTTCTTGTTTCCCGAAGGCTCAGATCGAGCTGATTCCGTTTCCCCTGGTCGACCTCTTCAAGGTGAACAGCGGGAAGCGGCGTACGAAGAACGAGATCACACGGTTGGCCTACGTCGGGCGCGTCTCGGAGCAGAAGAACCTGCACAACCTGTTGTTCGCCCTGTGGGTCATGCGCACTTCCCACGCCTGGGCGCCGACGGTGACGTTGGATGTGTACGGCGGTGAAGACGATCTCGGCAGCCCCAACATGGGTCTCAAACATCCCGACTACGGCACGTACCTGCGACGGCTCGCCGAGACGTTGGGATTGGACGACGTGGTGACGTGGCACGGAGCCAAACCTCGGGACTGGGTCTTCTACGACGTGCATCAGGAGCCTCACGTCCTGGTGTCGCCGACCTTGCACTCCGACGAGAACTTCGGCTCATCCGTGCTGGCGTCCCTGGTCAACGGCCATCAGGTGGTGACGACATCCTGGGGTGGCCACCGTGGGTTCCAGGAGTGGTTTCCTCAGCAGCTGACACTGGTGCCCGTCCACGCGTCCACCCTCGGTCCGGTCGTGGACCCTGCCGCACTGGCTGGAGCCATAGTGGCTGCGGTGGAGAGGTCGTCGACCGTGGTGGAGGAGGCCGCGATCGAGCGAGGACGGGCAGCGTTCTCGGAAGGTGCTGTGACGGTGCGCACCCTGGAAATGCTCAGCCGGCCCGATCGCGCCCCTGTGCCGCTGAAGAAGTCGCCGATCCAACAGCACATCGACGAACACAGGGTCCTGTTCGGCGGCGCGCGCAGGATCTATGCGGGCTACGAGGATCCAGTCGCGCAGATCTTCTTCGAGGCCTATGGCATGGAGAAGCCACTCCGCTTCGATGAGCGGTCCGGCTACGCCCTGGCGCCGTGGGTCAGCTGCTCGGACAACGTCGTGAGCATCATCGACCCGCATCGCGGACACCGAAGCTTCAACGTCGACGAAGAAGTCTCGACACCGTGCGATGTCACGATGATCCCCTCCATGAAGACGTGCCGACTACCGGAAAGCCTTGTGAGGAAACTGGTGACGCAGGGGTACGCATTCTCACTTGAGTCGACGGGCTGAGCCTGGTTGTCAGTCGGCCAGCTTGAAGATCAGCTCGGTGACGGTGGCCTGGCGGCCGGGAGCGAACGAGTCCTCGCTGCCGACGCGCACGAACCGGCCCTGTGCTCCCGAAGCTACCGCGAAGTGACAAATAGCGCTCTGTAGTCGATCCGGGGGCCTGTTGTCCCGGCTTCGATCGTTTTCGTCCCTTCTCTGATGTGGCCCCGTCACCTGGGTGGCATTCGTGGTGATCGGGAAGGGGTTGAGCGTGCGTCAGGACTGGGAGCCGGAGGACCTGATCGAGGTCTGGACATTGCTGGACGACGACGAGAAGCGGCTGCGGAACAAGTCTGGGGCGAACCGGGTGGGATTCGCGCTGCTGCTGAAGTTCTTCGAGGCGGAGGCCCGGTTCCCGGAGAACGTCTCGGAGATCCCGGCGTCGGCGGTGGCGTACGTGGCTCAGCAGGTGAAGGTGGCTCCGGAGGAGTTCGCCGCGTACGACTAGGGCGGGCCGGGCGATCAGCCGCCATCGGATGGAGATCCGGAGCGTGTTCGGGTTCCGCGAGTGCACGGTGGAGGACCAGGCTCAGCTCGCGGAGTGGCTGACCGGGGAGCTGTGCGGGGTGGAGCTGTCTCGGGAACGGCTGGCGGAGGCGGTGGCAGCCCGGTGCCGCAAGGACCGGCTGGAGCCGCCTGCGCCGGCGAAGGTGACCCGGCTGGTGGCGTCGGCGGTGAACACCTTCGAGGAGCGGTACTGCCGGACGACGGACCGGCTGTCGGCGGTGACGCGCTCGCGGCTGGACGACCTGGTCGCCGAAGACGACGGCGAGGGCAGCGTGGGCGGCGGACGGACGTTCTTCACCGAGCTGAAGGCGGACCCCGGTGCGCTCGGCCTGGAGAGTCTGCTGACAGAGGTGAACAAGCTCCAGCGAGTGCGTCAGCTGGAGCTGCCGCCTGAGCTGTTCGGGGACGTCTCGGAGAAGCTGGTGTCCGCGTGGCGGGCGCGGGCCGCGAAGGAGTACCCGTCCGACCTGCTGGCGGCCGGCGACTCGGTTCGGTACACGCTGCTGGCGACGCTGTGCCACGTGCGGCAGACGGAGATCGCCGATTCGCTGGTGGATCTGTTCATCCAGATTGTGCAGAAGATCAACACGCGGACGGAGAAGAAGGTCGAGGGCGAGTTCATCAAGGAGTTGAAGAAGGTCCGCGGCAAGGAGGGGATGATGCTGCGGGTCGCGGAGGCGGCGCTGGCCGAGCCGGGCGGTACGGTCCGCAAGGTCATCTTCCCCGTGGTCGGCGAGAAGACCCTGAAGGCATTGGCGACGGAGGCCGCGGCGAACGAGGCCGGGTACAAGGCACGCATCACGGTGCTGCGGTCGTCGTACTCCAACCACTGGCGGCGGATGCTCTCGCCGCTGCTGTCGGTGCTGGAGCTGAAGTGCAATAACACCGCCTACCGGCCGGTGATGGACGCGATCGACCTGCTCAAGCGGTACCTGGACCAGCCGATCAAGGACGGGGCGTACTTCGACGAGGCCGAGCGCGTCCCGCTGGACGGGGTGGTGCCTGAGCAGTGGCGGGCGGCGGTGGTGGACGACAAGGGTCGGGTGGAGCGCATCCCGTACGAGCTGTGCGTGCTGGTCAGCCTGCGGGACGCGCTGCGGCGCCGGGAGATCTGGGTGGCCGGCGCGAGCCGGTGGCGCAACCCGGAGGACGACCTGCCGCCGGACTTCGAGGACAACCGGGACGTGCACTACGGGGCGATCCGCCAGCCGCTGGACCCGGGTGAGTTCATCGATGCCCTGCAAAGGAAGCTCCGGGAGGCTCTGACCCGGTTCGACAGCGCGTTGAAGCGGGGCACCACGGGCGGGGCGGAGATCACCCGCAAGCACGGCGAGCCGTGGACCAAGGTCTCCCCGCTGGGTAAGCAGGAGGAGCCGGAGAACCTGGTTGCCCTGAAGGCCGAGATCGAAAGGCGTTGGGGGGACGATCGACCTGATCGACATCCTCAAGGAGGCCGAGTTCGCCACCGGCTTCACTGGCGAGTTCACCTCGGTCGCGTCCCGGGAGGCCCTGCCCAGGGAGGTCCTGCGGCGCCGGCTGCTGCTGGTGCTGTTCGCGCTGGGCACCAACAAGGGCATCAAGCGGGTGGCGGTCACCGGCAAGCACGGCGAGAGCGAGGCGGTGCTGCGGCGCATCCGGCACCTGTTCGTGAACCGGACCAACCTGCACGGGGCGCTGGTAAAGCTGGTGAACGCCACCTTCGCGGTACGGGATGCCGACTGGTGGGGCGAGGGCACCTCGTGCGCCTCGGACAGCAAGAAGTTCGGCTCCTGGTCGAGCAACTTCATGACGGAGTGGCACCAGCGGTACCGGGGACCGGGGGTGATGATCTACTGGCACGTCGAGCGGATGTCGGTATGCATCTACTCGCAGCTGAAGAACTGCTCGGCCTCCGAAGTCGCGGCGATGATCGAGGGCATGCTGCGGCACTGCACCGAGATGGTGGTCGACCGGCAGTACACCGACACCCACGGCGCGTCCTTCGTCGGGACCAGATCGTGAAGTACACCACCGCCCTGCGTCTGGGCACGGCGGAGGCCGAGCAGGTGCTCCGCCGCTTCACCCGGGGCGGCCCCAAGCACCCGACCTACCGGGCGATCGAGGAACTGGGCCGGGCGGTGCGGACGGTGTTCATCTGCGACTACCTGGCCGATCCCGAGCTGCGGCGGGAGATCCACGAGGGCCTGCAGGTGGTGGAGAACTGGAACTCCGCCAACCACGACCTTTTCTTTGGCAAGGACGGCGACCTGACCCTCCCCGCTTTTCTGGACCCACGTGAACCCTTGTCTGGACGAATTCCGTGCGCGGGGCTGGCTCAACTTCAAGTGCACCCTGATCGAGACTGTCTCCGACTCCTGCCGCCTCCAGGCCACCGGGGCCGAGCACCAGGACCGCGGGTCGGGATCCGACCGGGCCGCTCTCTCCGGTGCAGCGCGGTCGTGCCGGCCCGTGGTCACGGGCCTGACCGGTCCCCGCTGTCGCGCTGATCGTCGAGGCGGGCAGTCAGATCAGGCCAGTGCTGGGACCAACGGGCCAGGTCGCCCGTGGTCAACGACCACCGCGAACGCAGGGCTTCGTCCGGCAGGAAGCGGACGCAGGTCCCCGTGGTCCCGTCGGCTTCGACGGGCACCAGATCGGTCACCGGGACGCCGTGCTCATAGCGCTGGCTCCAGGACCCGTTGAGACGGCGGTTGGTATGAATCAGCCACTCGCTGAGCGCTGCGACGACGGACATGCCGCGCCGCGGATGTCCGTCCGGAAGCCGCTCCGCCTCTGGGAAGTCGAAGAACCGAAGATCCTTCGTGGCCATGACCGGCTTCTTCACCACCCGGCCATGCTCGTCGACCCGAGTGTCGGTGCCCCGTCCGTCATCCTTCACCGACACCGAGCCATCGGTATGCAGCGTGACCACACACCGTCCGCCGCCCCGGCTCGCTGCCTCGTCAGCGGCATAAGCAACGATCTCAAGAACTAGGTGTCCCGGCCCGCCCGGAGCGAACTGGGCAGATTCCCGGCGGATCTGACCGAGATGGTCCGCGTCCACGGTGCCCGCCCAATCGTGTGTGGTGTTGACCCAAGAAGCCCTTGATCCATCCATCTGGCAAGTATCCCTCGGGGCTCTTGTTCAGGCTGCCGAAGACAATCGCTCAGCAGTGATCGTCAGGGCCGGGCTCGGCGCTCTCTCCGAGATCGGCGAGGAGGCCGCAGATCCGTTCGGCGATGGCCTTGTGCCGTTCGACCTCGCGAGGCCAGCCGCGTTCGACGGCGTCCTGGGCGAGCTGCTGTTCACGGGCGAGCCGGGGACCGCAGGCGCGGGGCGTACTCGCTCGTGGTGAGGAACTTCGAGCAGCGGAGGTAGAGGTCGCACTCGCAGGGCCCATCGGCGGGTGCCCGCAGGCAGTGACCGAGTTCGAGTTCGGTCTTGAAGAAGTTGGTCTTGAGCCAGTTCAGGGTGTCCTCGCCGATCCGGCTGGTCAGTAGCTCCTCCGCGGCCGGGCCCGCGATCCGTCCGCCGGCGGCGATGACCTTCTCGTACTGCTCCTTCAGGACGGGATCGCCGATGTGGGAGGAGGTGGCGGACCTCTGCGCGTTGCGGTGGCCGAGGATTGCCATGATCGTCTGGATCCGGGCGCCGCCTTCGGCGAGCTGGGTGCCGACCGTATGGCGAAACCGGTGAGCGGTCACGGTGGGATTGCCGTCGCCGTCGACGAGCCCGGCCTTGCGGCAGGCGATCTCCAGGGCGTCCTCGTAGAGGAAGTGACGGCCATGGGCTTGCCCCGCCACATGAACACGTAGCGGACCGGCCGCTGGGCCCATGCGTCATGTCGGGCTGCGGCGTTCGCGGCCTTCGCCGAGTCGATCAGCTCACGCAGGGCGTCCGCCGCCTGGGGGTGCAGGGGGACCATGCGCTCGGTGTAGGTCTTGCCGACCGGGATCCGCAGCCGCGGAAAGCCGTCGGGGTAGGCGTCCAGGCAGTCCAGGGTCAGCCGTGCGATCTCCCCGCGCCGGGCACCGCTCCAGCGCAGCAAAAGCAGAGCGGCACGTTGGTGTGGGTCTTCGAGTTCCTCGAC
Organism: Streptomyces tanashiensis; assembly: GCF_014648895.1. Taxonomy (GTDB): domain Bacteria; phylum Actinomycetota; class Actinomycetes; order Streptomycetales; family Streptomycetaceae; genus Streptomyces; species Streptomyces tanashiensis. The sequence continues at coordinate 119,614 of NZ_BMRZ01000021.1, read as the reverse complement.
CGCCTCCATGAGGCGGCCCAGCTCGGCCCGGGGGATGAACCGCGGCAGTGCGGAGGGGAGTTTGGGCATGTCCGAGCGGCCGAGCAGGGGCCGGCCCGGGACATCGCTCCAGCCCCACTGGCTGGTCTCGCGGAAGAACTGAAGCTGCGGGCTGAGGTAGGTGTAGCGGGACCATGCCGTCAGCGGCCGTCCGGTCCGGGCGTTGATGTGCTCATGCAGGTGGGTCATGAAGCCCTCGACGTGTCGCCGCTCCAGCTGGGTCATCGCGTCGATGTCGGGGTGGGCCTGGGCGAGCCAGCGCAGGAAGTAGCGGAAGGCGTCGCGTGAGTGGCGGACCGACTCCGCGCGGTCGCTGGTCTGCAACCGTCCCGACAGCCAGCGCGACACCGGAGCGGCGAGCGCCGGCGGGGTCTCAGGAGGGGTGAGTTCGGTTCGCCAGAGTTCGGCGGTTTTCAGGCCGTGGAACGGCGGTTCGGGGACCTGTCCGATGTTGAACAGCAACACATGGACGCCATGGAGCCTGGTCAAGCACGCCTTCTGGTAGATCCCGGCGAGCTGCTCCATGGGCATCCGGCGGCGTGCGTTGGAGACATGGCGGGCCCGCACGAACCCGGCCTCCGGCCGGGCGCAGTAGCGCTTGATCTCCTCGGCGAGCGCGGTGAGGTCGCCAAGCCGGATCGCGCGCAGATCGGGATCGCCGCGCATCAGCAGAAGGCGGGTGAACGTCCAGGTCAGGACGGACCGGCCACTGACAGGCGCATACCGAGCTGGAGCATGCGGGCCGAGAGCGAATCGAGCAGATCCAGGTCGAGCCCGAGGCCGGCGGCGACCTTGGGGACGAACAGGCTGTCGAAGTTGCGGCTGAGGACGTAGTCGGCGTTCAGTCGGAGACCGTGCACCAGCGAGAGGTAGGCGAGATAGGGGCCTGCCTCGTGGGACGGCCCGATGCGTTTGCCGGGCTCGTGCGGATCGCGTCCGTGCAGGTCCAGGCGGACCAGCAGGGGCTCGGCGAACCAGTCCTCCAAGTCCGGCCAGTGCTTGAGGAAGCGGTCGTAGAAGTAGCGGTGAGACTTGACCGACGCCGGAGCATCCGCGAACGTCGCACGGACCCACGCGAAGTACTCCTCCCTCGTCGCGTGGCACCGGCGGCGGCGGTCCGGCTCCGGGGCGGGTGCCAGGGCGAGGGCAGTCACCGGTTGCTCTTCAGCGCGCGGGTGTAGTCGGCCAGCACGGCCTCGTCGGAGACGCGGGTGTAAGCCTTCGTCGACTCCGGCGAAGCGTGCCCCAATCGCTTTTGCAGCGACAACTCCCGCATCCCGCGGGGCGTGGCAGCCGCCGCGGCTGCCTGACCGTCACCGTGCGGCACATCGGCTGCTGACGGCTCGCGCGGCCCATGAACGGCTGATGCCGGTCCGGCACCCGGGCAAGGTGCCGGGTCAAGGCGCTTCTGCATCGGGGAGTCACCGTCGTACTCCTCGGCGACCACCGCCCAGTCGTGGAAGCTGGCAACCGCAGCCAAGATCCGGTTCACCGTCGCCGGAGCGAGCAGACTGCCCGGCGCCTCCGGCCCGCCGACCACCACCGTCAGGCCCAGCCGCTGGGCCGGACGGCGCGAGGGCGCCCGCCGCAAGAACGCCAGCAGCCGCAAGGCATCCGGGCCCCGGAACTCACGCCAGTCCGTGCCCTCACCAGCGAGGAAGGCGAACAGGCCCCGCAGGTCGTACGCGTACGCGCAGATCGTCTGCGGCGAGAAGCCCCGGTCGACCAGATGATCCAGGAACCGGCAGGCCGCCGTGACCTGTTCACCGTCGCCGTCGACCAACCGCACGCGCCGTACGACACCGCCATCACGTTCCTTGACCACCCGCACACCGGCCTCCCCGACCCTGCACTCAGGTGGCCCGACGAACCCCGCACCTCCACCGCCACGGCGCCAGTTCAGGCGTCACTCGAAGGTGTCCAGATAAGGAGATCTACGGAAGGTTCGAGCTGGACATGAACCGCCACCTGCACCTCGGCCCGCTCCTGCCGCAGCAGCGCACCCCGCAGGACCACTCCACGCCAACCTCGGACGCGACGGCACCTTGATCCTTTCGGTTCCGTGCCTGTTCAATCAGCAGATGACTGAGACCGATGTCGACCTTGGCACCGTCACCGCACCCTCCGGGACGCTCGTGCTGGGGATGGCGGGCTGGATCGACTACTGGCCGCAGGTGGGCCGACCGCTGTCCGAGCGGGCCCGGACCGCAATAGCCACCGGCGGCGGCCACCTGTACGGACCCGAGGACAGTGAGCCGTCCGCTTGGATGTGCGAGGCGATCGCTGTAGCAGCTGCCGCAGACCGGCCCCTGCGGGTTCGGGCCCAGACATCGGCCTCACCCTTCGACGGGGAACCGACGATCGCCGTCCTGGAGGTCGACCTCGGCCTGCCGTGGCCCGGCCCCAATGACGGCGAACCCGTGCAGCTCGGCGACCTGCCGGTCGACCGATGTGGCATGGTCCTCGGCGACGCTCAGGCGCTGGACGACTTCACCGGCCTGGACGGACAGTCCACCGACGGCCTGGCGGACGTCACCTACTGGGGCAAGTACGAAGACACCGTCCATGCGCAGTTCGGCGGTGACCGCATCCCGCAGCACTCCAGCGGCCACGGGCCGCGCGGATGGCTCGACCTCCCCCTGGCCGAGGCCGAAGCGGTCGCCGAACGGCTCCGAACCTGGACCCGAGAAGGCCCCGGCAATGGGCTGATGGTCTCCGTCGACGCCCACACCGACTTCCACCGATTCAACCGAGCCGGCTGGAGCCACCCACTGCTGGCGGGTGCCATCGACCTCAGCGGATGCCCAGTGCTCGGTCTCGGCTGGGACTCCGGGGACCACTCCATACGCCACCGCGGAGAGCGGGCCCACGGACAGGTCTACTCCGCCACCCTCGAAGCCCGCGCAGGCGAAGCGGTACTGCGCTGGACCATCCCGCCGTACGACCCTGACCTGTGAACCACACCCGGCGTGAGGGGTGCCCGGAGAACGCAGTTGAGCTGCACGGTTCAGCCCGGCACACTCGCCCGATGAGCCACAGCACACAGCCGGGCCGCTGGGACGGGCCCTGGTATCGGGTTCGCACTGAGCACTTCGAAGCCGCTTTCCTGCCGAACTCCGGCGAGGATCTGGAATCTGCGGACAATGTCGACGTCTTCGTGGACCTGAAGGACGGATCCCGCTGGAGCGCGACCATCATCACCCTCGAACAAGTCGAGGTCATCATGGCGAGACGGGCCGAAAACGGGGAAGCCCTGGGAGGCCGCTACTTCTGGTGCTCGGACGGTCTCATCGTCCGCGATCCCGGCATCAGCAACATGACCCAGGTACTCACCGGTCTGATCGAGTCCGACGATTTCATGCAGATCCTTCACCGCCTCGACGTCTGACCCGGCACCGTCCGGGCAGCGACGGCCTGCCAGTTGAAGCGACCCAGCAGCCCCAGGCCCTCAGGCGTAGATCGGGAAGGACGCCTGGAACGCCAGACGCTCGCCGGCCGCGTCGCCGATGTCGGCGAGAACCCCGTCGAGCGCGATGAATTCCTCCCATGCCGCCCGGCCAGTCGCTTCGGCCAGCCGAGCCACGACGAGATCTTCCAGGTCGGGAACACGCTTGTTCTTCCAGATCTTGTCGGCGAGGCTGACCAGCAGGTCGTCCAGGCCGACCCGCACGTCCACCCATGACGCGTGAGTCGCGGCGAAGCGCGCCAGCTCCGGGCTGATGCCGTGACCGAGCAGAAGAGCCTGCCCGGCCTCCTCGTGCGCCGATCCGGGCCCGGAGAGCTCGGCGAGGTGCACCGTCTTTCCTACGTCGTGCGTGGCCGCCCCGAAGAGCACCGCCTCGCGGTCGAAGACCACGGCGGGGTAGCGCTGTTCCACCCAGTCGACCAGCTGGTGCGCGACGTCATGGACAGCGCGCAGGTGGGCCGCCAGCCGCGGCGGACTTCCCAGCTCCGACAGAAGCTCTGCGACACGATCCGGCAGAGGGAGCAGGGGCGGACTGACGGTGCCGCTCATGGCTCTCGACAAGTGGGTGTTGGTCATCACCGCGTCAGGGTACTGACAGCGCCCCCTCTTGCGTCCGTAAGAGGAACCCCCAACGAACAATGATGATCTTGCCCGGCGGGAGAGATCGACCTGCGCTGACGGCGTCTCATTTAAGGTGTCCGGTGATTTGTACGCTGAGCGGGGGCTTATCGTACGCTCCGGGCATGAGCGAACGCATCGGCTACGCGAGATGCAGTCTGGGCAAGCAGGACCTCACCGCCCAGCGCGAGATCCTCCTCAACTTGGATGTCCCGGAGGAGCGGATCTACCTGGACCACGGGCTGACCGGAACCAACCGCGAGCGGCCCGGCCTGGCTCAGGCCCTCGCGGCCGTGCGCGCCGGCGACACCCTCGTCGTCCCGAAGCTCGACCGCCTCGCACGCTCGGTGCCCGACGCCCGCGACATCGGCGACTCGCTCACCGCCCGCGGCGTCAAGCTCTCGCTCGGCGGCACCCTGTACGACCCTGCCGACCCGATGGGCAAGATGTTCTTCAACATCCTGGCCACCTTCGCCGAGTTCGAGGTCGGCCTCCTGCGCATGCGCACCCGCGAAGGCATGGCGGTGGCGCGGGCCAAGGGCAAACTGAAGGGGAAGCAGCCCAAGCTCACCGCCCGCCAGCAGGCCCACCTGGTCCAGCAGCACCAGTCCGGCGAGCACACCATCGCCGACCTCGCCGAGCTCTTCTCCGTCAGCCGCGCCACCGTCTACCGCGTCCTGGAACGCCACCAGACCCCAACAGCGGTGCCTTCGACCTCGGTGGGGCAGTGACGTGCTGCCCTACGTCTACCGAGTCACCAAGTACGACCCCGCCGACCGCGACGAACACGGCAGCTACACCGGCACCGAGCCGGCGGTCAGCGACCACGGGCCCATCGAAGCCGCCTATCTGCAGGCCGTGGCCGCCTTCGCCGAAGACACCGGCATCGACCACGTGGCCATTCGTGAGCCACAGATCGCGCCGAGCCTCGTCGACTTCGGCGCGGAGCCGGCCATCGAGGGCCACGGTTTGGCGGGGCTCTTCCCGCCCGACCTCGCGGGATTCCACGACGGCGCCCAGGTCCCGCTCGCCTTGGGCCTGGCCCTGGTGCGGGTGATGCTCCGAGACAACGGCGCCTGGTGCCGCCTGGAGGTCGAGGACAGGTTTAGCGTCCACGTCGGATGGGACCAGTACCTATACATTGGCAGCAGCGAGCCCTCCGAGCAGGCGTTGTCCCGTATCCGCGCACTCGGGCTGTTCCCGGAACGACTGGACGCATCACCCTATGACGCCGCCTTCGATGACGATGAACCCGGCGAACAGCGCCCCGCCGACGACATCTTCTGGGCCCGGGTGCGTTGGTGCGTAGCCATGCGCCAAGCGGCAATCCTGGAGGAGACCTACGTCGACAACGCCACCCGCTGGCACCGGCTCGGCGACGGACCCCTCGATGAGGTCCGCACTCGTCTGACCCCGCGTGCCCGGCTGGCTGTCTGGCCGGAGCTGTCCACCGACGTTCCCGCCCTCCTCGCGGATCTACCGGACGAGGGCCTGCTCGAGTTCGTCTGGGAGGACGAAGACGGTCGCATCACCAGCACCGTCGCTGACGAGACCCAGTTCGCGGAAATCGCGGCGCAGATCACCGAGGCCCGTGCCGCAGCGGTTCTGCCCATGTACGTCGACGAACGCCACCCGCTGTTCACCGCCGTCTTGCCTGATGATGACGGCGTCCTTCGGGCACGCTGGAGGACGGAGCCGACTTCCAGCGACCGCGACTGGGGCTTCCTGAAGACCCTGCGCCGAGGACAGATCTGTACGGGGACCGTCACCGAGATCGCCTCCTTCGGCGTCACCTTCGTCGACATCGGCGGCTTCACCGCAATGATCAACATTCCCGAGCTGTCCTGGCGTCCGTTCAACCACCCGTCCGACGTCGTCAGTGTCGGCCAGGAGATCACGGCCGAGGTCCTCGATGTCGACATGGTCCGGGAACGGGTTCCGCTGTCGCTCCGAGCAGTGCAGGAAGACCCGTGGCCGCAGGTGGCGCGGCGGATCGGGCAGGTGGTCACCGGACCGGTCACCAAGATCGTGCCGTTCGGCGTCTTCGTCCGCATCGAAGACCGAGAGGACGGCTTCCAGGGGCTCGTGCACACCAGCGCGCTGGACGAATCGCCTGGAGATGTCCTCGCGGTTGGCGACGCCCTTACAGTGAAGATCACCGATGTTGATCTCGCGCGCCGCCGCATTGCCCTATCGCATGTCCAGACCTCTGCCGCCAGCACAGAGAGTCAGCCGCATGCCTGACGATGAGACGACTCAGATGCAGGTCGCGTTCGACGAGGCGCTCGCGCGGCGCGACGCGATTCGGGGGAGGATCCGGTTGATGGTGAGAAGCGAAGCGGCGGGGAGCGATCTGCTCACCGACGGCGAGATCAAACTCCTTCGACGGGCACTGGCTGAATGGGGCGGACCGGCCCACTGTCGAATGGTCCACTACCACGGGCCTCAGCGACGAGTCGACCATCCGGGCTCTCCGGTCGATCCAGCGGAAGTTGGGCAGGACCATCAGGCCCTATTACGGCAAAACCCCAGGTGAATTACAGTGGCCCTCTGATTGTGTAGAGCTACTTGTCACTTCGCGGCAGCTTCGGGAGCACAGGGCCGAACCCGGTGCGTTCCAGCACCCGGACGGAGCCGGGGTCGTCCTCCACCTGGTTCGGGAACCAGAAACCGGACAGAGCGCTTTGTGAAAGCGCGAGGCTAGGCCTCGATGGGTGCGGCCGACCTGGCGGCCCGTTCGATCTTCGCGTAGTGGGCTGCGCGGGCTTCCTCGTCGATCTGCCTCTCGTGTTCGGCGCGCAACCCGGTCCGGCCGTCGAGGCTCTCGCGCAGGATGTCGGCGTGCCCGGCATGCCGGACGGACTCGCTGAGGACGTGGACCATGACGGCGAACAGGTTCGTGTTGGGATGAGGCTCCGGCCACCACGGCACGTGGCCGGGGGCGTCCAGGGGAAGCTCGTCGATCGTCGCGTCCGAGTGTTCCCACGTGCGCCGGTAGAACCCGATGATCTGATCGCGAGTCTCGTCCTCGGTCGCCCACAGATCGCTGCCGTCGGAGTCCTGCCACCGGGGCAGCGGTTCCGGGGAAGGGCGGCCGAAGACCTCGCCGAAGTACCTGGCCTCGACCGTGGCCACGTGTTTGACCAGCCCGAGGAGGTTGGTCCCGGTCGCTGTCAGAGGTCGGCGGGCGTCGTACTCGGACAAGCCGTCGAGTTTCCAGAGCAGCGCCTTGCGGTCCCGGCGCAGTCTCCCGTGCAGGTTGTCCTTCGCGAATTCGTCGATCATGCGGCATGAGCCTGCCATGGGCTGCTCGTGGTCTCAAATCTCGTACGTGGTCCTCGACGACCGGGAGGCGGCTCAGCTCGGAAGGTCCGGGCCCGCGAGCCTGGTGAGTGCCGCCGCCGTCAGGGCGGTGATGGAGGGCGCCAGGGCCGTACGAGGGTCGGGGGCGAAGAGAGGGGAGTGGTTGGGCGGGAGCCGGCCCGCAGAGGCGGTCCACTGGCGGGGGCTCGCGGTGCCGATCATCCAGTAGACGAGGGGGACGTCCTTCTCGCCGTGGAGCGCGGCGCCGGCGCCGCCGTACAGAGGGAAGTCCTCCGAGGCCAGCGACGGCGGCCAGTCGGCGACCCGGGCGGATCCGTAGAGCTCCGTGTGGGCGGCGCGGACGGCCCGGGTCGCCGCCGGATCGCTCCACAGGGCCGGAGTGCGGGAGGCGACCGTGATCTCGGGCTCGCGCGGGCAGGCGGAGGCGGCGCACTCGGCCCGGACGATGCGCTCCACCGCCGCGAGCGCGCGGTCCAGGGACGAGTCCGTGAGCGCCCGCAGGCCGATTCCCAACTCCGCCGTGTCCGGCACCACGTTCACCGCCGTGCCCGCCCGCAGTGTGCCGACGGTGAGCGTGAGCTGATCGCCGGGGGCGCTCTCGCGGGAGACGATCGTCTGCAGACGGGTGATCACGGCCGCGGCCGTCACCACCGGGTCCACGGCCAGGTGAGGGGTGCCGGCGTGACCTCCGCGCCCGTGCAGCAGGACGTCGAGCGCGGTGCTCGCCGCGGTCATCGGAGCGTGCGGGGTGCCGTGCGCGACCATGCCCGCGGGCAGCGGCGCCGCGTGCTGGGCGAGGACGACGTCCGGCCTGCCGAATCGCTCGTACAGACCGTCCTCCAGCATCGCGCACGCACCCGTCAGCGTCTCCTCGGCCGGCTGGCCGAGGACCACGAGGGTTCCCCGCCAGTGCGCGGCGGCGCGGGCCAGGACGTCCGCCGCCCCGGCCGCGGCGGCGAGGTGGAGGTCGTGGCCGCAGGCGTGCATGGCGCCGTTCCCGCTGGCGTACGGCAGCCCGGTCCGCTCCTCCAGGGGGAGGGCGTCGAGTTCGGCTCGCAGGTACACCCGCGGGCCCTCGCCGTTGCGCAGGACGCCGACCACACCGTGGCCGCCGACGCCCCGGGTGACGTCGAGGCCCAGGTCCGCGAGCCGGTCCGCGAAGAGCCCGGCCGTGCGGCGCTCCTCGCCGGACAGCTCAGGGGTCCGGTGGACGTCCAGGTAGAGGGTGAGGGCGGGACGCAGTGCCTCCCCGGCCGAGGCGAGGACGGGGCGGAGCAGTTCGGACGGGCTTGCCGGGGTGGGGCCTGGCGGTCCGGGTCGGCTCGCCGCGGCGGGGCCGAGGGCTTCGGGCTGGTTCACGGGGCTCCAGAGGGGAGAAGGCGCGCCGCTGGCGTCGCGTGCCAGCGATGTGCGTGCGGGAGACATGCCGAACGGTGAGCGGGCGGCGGTGGAATGAGGGACGTACACACCCCCGGACGGTCCCGTTCGGGACCGTGGTCAAGAGGAGGCGCCATGAACAAGGACCTGAGCACGCTCGCCGACGAGATCCTCGAGCTCGAGGCCGAGACGTTCGAGATCTCCGACTACTCGGACGCCAGCGAGGTCGTCCTGGCCGGTTCCACCAGCACCAGCTCGACCTCGACGTGCAGCTCCACCACCAGCACCACCTCCTGCTCGGCCTGATCGACGTCCCACCGGCCCCATCACGGCCGGAGGCGCGCCCGGTGTCCGGTTTCCCCGGACACCGGGCGCCTTCCGTTCCGCCGCTTCCACGGCATCCCGGCTACGGGAACGGGTGCGGGACCCTGCGGATCTCGGCGTCGGTGAGGTCCGTCGCCCGGTGACCGCCCCGCCGCAGGGCCGTCCGCAGCCGGGGCAGCAGGGGAGCCCGCTGCCGGTTCCAGCCGAAGTCGATCGGCAGCAGACCCGGCACGAGGGTGCTCACCGTGCACAGCCCCATCCGCTCCTGCTCGGGGGTGGTCTGGTCGACGACGACCACGTCGTGGCCCGCCCCCGCGAGCATCTCGGTCACGGCCCGGACGTCGTCCCGGAGATCGTCCGTCCGGGGCCGGCCGGTCGACTCCCAGTCCTGGTAGACCTCGCCGAAGCGACGTACGGCCAGGGGCTCCAGATAGCCCCGGGCGTGCACCGCCATCCGCGGCAGCCCGTACAGCTGTGCGTGGTCCTTCAGATGGCGGACGAGGCCGAAGTCCTCGGCCATGGACTCCAGTTCGGCCCTCCGCTCCTGCGTCTGGCGGGAGAGGTGCGGGATGTAGGTGAGCACCTCCGACAGCGCGCCCTCCACCGCGGACCGGGGGTCGAGCGAGGCCGCCGCCGCGAAGGAGAGGGTGCCGGGGCCGCCGTCCCGGCGTACGGCCACCGCCGTGACGACGGGCACGGGCAGGTCGATGCGGTTGTCCAGGACGTGGACGTCGTACCCCTGGAGCGCCGCACGTTCCGCCATGGCCGCGGACGTCCGGCCGCCGACGGTGGCCAGGTCGATCTCGGTGAGCCGGGCGTCGCCGTACCAGGCGTTCAGGAAGGCGTCCCGCTCGACGAGTTCGAGCAGTCCGCCGAGAACCGCCTCTTCGAGGCTGCCGCCGATGGCGCAGCCGTTGGAGCACTCGAAGACGAAGTTGTCGGCGGCGAGACCCGCGCTGTAGTACACGAGCCGGGAGGGGACCAGGACCGGACGCTCGTCGCGGAGCGACCAGCCCCACTCCCAGGGGATCGCGCGGTCCGGGTCGAACGGGTCGACCAGCGGATCGTCGCGGTAGGTGCGCGGATCGTAGAAGCCGCACGCGGCGGGGTCGACGGCGTCGTCCCGGAGTTCGTTCCAGGAGCCGGTCACGGGGGTGTGCCGGCCGCGCCGGTGGGTTCCCGCGTACCGTTCGAGGCCCTCCAGGAAGGCCAGGGTGCGGCTGGTGGAGAAGGTGTTGTCCTGGCCGCTCCACGTGACGTCGTTGAGGCCGGCGTAACCGCGGACGAAGACGCTCCCGGCGACCGGCGCCGTCGTCGGCGAGGTGACGCTGATCCACGTGCCGCCCCCGAGCGCGCCGCAGACCGGGTTGGCGAGCGCCTCGCGGGGCAGGGGGTACGAGGACGCGGTACGCAGCCGGTACGTGCCCGGGTCCGGCTTCCGCCGCTCGGCGAGGGCCATCGGGCGCGGCCCGGCCGGGGCGCGGTCGGGAGCGCAGTCGGGGCAGAGAGGATCGGCGAGGATCGGATACGTGCGGACCGCGAGCGTCGTCAGGTCGATACGGGACACCTGCGGCAGCGCCCGGTCGGCGGGGTCCGGCGACGCGGGTGCGGCGCCGGGGCTGCCGTCGAGCAACGCCTGGTGGAGGGCCGCGACCGCGTCGTACACATGGTCGGTGAGCAGCGGCCACACGCCGGCCGGGCGCGGCCCGTCCGGACCGCCGGTCTCCAGCGCGTCGCGCTCGCTGCGGCTGCGCAGCCGCTGCCAGCGCAGGGCGAGGCAGCGGCCGCAGGCGGGCGCGGTGCCGTCGCCGCCCCAGGGGCCGACGAGCACCGCGGAGGCGGTGAGGTGGACGCGGGCGCCGGCGCGCTCGGCCGCCCAAGGGTCCGGGGCTCCCCGGCCGCCGTGCGGTGCGCCGGCGTCCGTGACCCCGACCGGGACGACGGGTATGTCGCGTCCGAGACGCACGGCGAGCGCGGCCCGGAGGCCGGCCCGCGCCTCGTCCAGCGGCAGCGGCGGTGCGGTCCCGCCCCTGGTGCTCCCGGCGGCGCTCACGACGTCCTGGTCCAGCGGAAGGTCTTCACCGCGATCGCGCCGAAGACCAGGGCGAACACGAGCAGTCCGACGCATCCCACCCACACGTCGGAGGAGTCGCCGCGGCCGGCGAGCGCGTGGGACACGGCGTCGTTGAGATAGCGCAGCGGCATGGCGAGCGAGACGTTCTGGAGCCAGGACGGCATCGAGTCGAGCGGGAAGAACGACCCGGACAGGAACGCCATGGGCAGCATCAGGAAGTTGGCGACGGCCGCGACCGACTCCGGTGTGTTGGCGAAGGACCCGATGATCACCCCGAGGAGCAGGAAGGTGGTGATGCCCAGGATCAGGACCGGGATCAACAGCGGCCAGCCGGAAGCCGGTTCGAGGCCGAACACCGGCAGCATCGCGACCCCGACGAAGAGCACCGACTGGACGGCGCCGACGACCAGCGCGATCGCGTAGCGGGAGCCGATGACGGCGGAGAGCGGGGCCGGGGACATCCGGATCAGCCGCAGGATGTCGTCGGTCCGCCACTGCATGAGGGTGAAGGCGATGCCGAAGACGGCGGCGTTCGCGACACCCCAGGACAGCACGCCGGACGCGGTGTACGAGAGGTAGGACAGGCCGCTCTCCTCCACGGCCTGGCCGCGGAAGATCAGCCCGAAGACGACGAGGAAGAGGAGGGGGAAGGCGAACGTGAAGAAGAGGGTGGTCCTGTCGCGGACCTGGGCCCGGTAGCCCGCCCCGGTCAGTGCGGCGTAGGCGCTCATGGTCAGGCCTCCGTGGTCTCGGCGTGCGGGTGGGCGGACCGTCCGGTGCCGGCGAGGCGGGCGGTCAGGTCGAGGTAGACGTCCTCGAGGCTGGCGGAGCGGGTCTGGACGCCGTCGAGACCGACCAGTTTGTCCACGGCGGAGAGGACACGGCCGGACGCGTGGGTCTCCAGGACGAGCGAGCCGCCCTCGACGCTGACCCGTTCGACGCCCTCGATCGCCGCGGCCCGTCCTTCGTCGAGGAGGCCCAGGGGAAGCAGAAGACGGCTCGGGGCCCGCGAGGCGCCGACCAGGTTGTGCGGGGAGTCGGTCACGGCGATCCGGCCGTCCACCAGGATGGCGATCCGGTCGCAGAGCGCCTCCGCCTCGTCGAGGTGGTGGGTGGTGTGCACGATGGTGCGCCCCTCCGCCTTCAGCCCCCGGAGCACCTCCCACAGGGCGCGCCGCGCCTGCGGGTCGAGGGCGGCGGTCGGCTCGTCGAGGAAGATCAGCTCGGGACCGTGGACGAGCGCGGAGGCGATCGCCAGCCGCTGCCGCTGACCACCCGAGAGGTTCTCGACCTGGACGCCCCGCTGCTCGGTGAGACCCACGGACTCGAGGGTGGCGTCGACGGCGCTGCGGGGCGCGCCGTAGAGCGCGGCGACGGTCCGCAGATGCTCGTGGGCGGTCTGCCGTACGAAGAACGCAGAGCTCTGGGTCTGCACGCCGAGCCGGGGGAGCAGCGCGGTGTTGCGGGGCCAGGGCGACTGACCGAGGACCGCGACCGTGCCCGTGTCGGCCCGGCGCAGTCCCTCCATGATCTCGATCAGGGTGGACTTGCCCGCACCGTTGGGGCCGAGGAGACCGAAGAACTCGCCCCGGTGGATCTCCAGGGAGACGTCGTCCACGGCCTGGCGGTCCCCGTACCGCTTGGAGACTCCCCGGACCTGGACGGCGGCGGTCGGCGAGCCGTCCGCGGCGGATGTGGTTGACATGGCCTGTACCTCACTCATGTGGTGCGTGGTTCCTTCGGGTCAGCCGAGCAGGTGGAGCACGAACGTGATCGTGGCCGCCGCGGAGAGCAGGACCACGGCGGTGGAGCCGAGCGCGTACGCCGTGTAGATCCGCCGGGCTCGCGCCGAGTAGCCGGCCAGGGCCTCGGCCCCTTCTGCGCCGCGGCGGCGCAACGCCAGATAGGCACGGGTCTCGGGGGCGAGGTGATCGGCTCCGAGGGCGTGTCCGAGCATCCGGTACCCGTCGAGCGGTGGCAGCGGTACGAGATTGCTCAGCGCCTGGATCGTGCCGAGCACCAGGAGTCCGGCGAGCGGGGGACGCTCCGGCGCCTCGGCGGGAAGCAGGAACCACCAGATGCCGAAGGGCAGCAGGAGCAGCATGTTGAGGTAGGCGCCGGCTCCGGCGATGACCAGCTTGGCCCTCCGACCCGGCAGAAAGAGGTAGTTGTCCACCGTGCAGTAGAGGAGGGCGGCGGGGAAGCGCCAGCGGAGGCCGATTTCGGCGACGTGCCCCCCGTAGTGCTGAGCGGCGACGCCGTGCGCCAGCTCGTGGAGCGTGATGCTCGCCCAGAGGAACAGTGCGACGCCCATCAGCGCGAACGGCTGCCGGACCAGTTCGGCGGTGCCGTCGAGCAGCGCACCCGTCCGCCATGCCAGCGCGCCGATGAGGAGTAAGACGGATGCCAGGAGCGGGAGTTGGATGGCCGGGTGGAGGAGGGGACGCAGGAGGCGGTGGAGTCGGGCGGTGGTCGCGTCGGCGTCCGCGACCATCGGACGGGTCCCGCGCCAGAGGGAGTTGGGGCGTTGAGGGGCGGGGGTCGGGGCGGCCGGATCGGGCGCGCCGTCGAGGAGGCCCCGGGTCCCGAGGAGGCCGAGGAGCCGGTTCCAGTGCTCCTCGCCGAGCCGGCGGCCGAACTGTTCCGCGTACACGGGTGCGAGGTCTTCCAGGTTCCGCGTGCCGTCGAGGCGCGATATGAGGAAGTGCTCCTTGATCCCCACCTCGAACGCGGCCCCGGTCACGGGGTGTTTGACGAGGTGCACGGTCCGGGGACCGCGCAGCAGAGGCGGGCTGAGGAGCACTCCCGGCCGGAGGGTGGGGCGATAGGCCCGCGCTGCGGCGGCGGTCATGCGTCCGCCGCCGCGACGTGCGGGTCTCTGAGGACCTGGCCGAGGACGAAGGAGAGGTAGGCCTCGTCGCGGATCGTCACATGCAGCCGGTTGTTGGTCATGTGCATGTACGGGGAGAGGAGCCGGGGGAGGACCGACGGCAGATGGGTCAGCGGCGCTGTGGGGACGGCGTCCGCCGGTTCCGCGCGGATCTGCCCGGTGTCCTCACGGGCGGGCCCCTCCCGGAGCGGGAACAGGAGCTCGCCCCGCCCCGTCAACTCCTCGATACGATTCCTCAGTTCCAGGCAGTGCTCGGCCCAGCCCCGCAGGAAGGAGGGGAGCCGCTCCAGCTCGCCGCTCGCGATCGCGGCCCGGACGGCGGCGAACCGGCGGCCCAGGGCGGGCGCCATCTCGGCGTAGTTCCGCTCGTACTCCTTCGAGCCGATGAACCCGGTCCCGGGAAAGGCCCGGTGCCAGAACTCGTAGTAGCCGTCCAGGTAGTCGGCGAGCCGGTCCTCCTCCGGCAGGAAGCAGCTCGCCATCACCATCATCAGCTGCGCGGACGTGCCGAGGAGCACGGTGCGGAGGTGGAGGTTCATGGTGCGGAAGGCGTCGACGACCAGCTCGCTGGAGTGGCGGAAGTGCCACTCGGCGAGCTCGACACCGGCCGGGCCGCCGTACTTGGCGTACTCGGGGGCGTACGGCTCCTCGCTGAAGCTGTTGTTCGGTCGCAGCCTCATCCGGCCGTCGTCGCCCATGTACCGCCCCCGGTCCTCCCCGGGGAACTCAATGTCGAACAGCGCGTTGTAGAAGTCCTTGAGGAAGCCGGAGTCGACCTCGTACAGCGCGGGACGGCTCCTGAGGAAGGCGGTGAGCGCCTCCTCGGCCCGGCGTCTCACCTCGGGAGCCGCGGCCGGGCTCGCGGGGCGCAGGCGGAGCCGCACATGCGGGCCCTCCAGCCAGTAGTTGATGAAGAAGTGACCCGCGAGCAGCCCCTCCTCGGCGAGCCGGGCGACGAGCGGCCGGACGCAGTCCACCAGCATCGGCCGCGGGCTGGCGGCGTAGAAGACGTGCAGGGCGATCCACGCTCCCGGTTCCTGGGCCGGGAGACCGGGAGCGCCCGGGCCGGGCGCGACGTGGGGCGCGGGGACGGGGTGCGGGGAGATCAGTTCGGGCATGTCGGGCCGTCCTCGGTGCGGTGGCGGGAAGTGAAGGTCTCCACGGCCAGTTCGGCCACGTGCCGGCCCTGGGGAGAGGTCAGGTGCAGCGCGTCCTCGGCCGGGAGCATCTCGCGCAGCGCCACCCCGGTGCCCGGCTCCCGGTCCACCAGGGCGTCGAACGAGGTCAGCGACAGCGGACTCGCGAAGTCCACGTACACGGGCTTGGCGCCCAGAGCCCTGCGGCCCTCGCGCAGCACCGTGGCGAAGACCTGGTCGGGCAGGCCGTGCCGGTGCTGCCAGCGCCGCCACTCCAGGTACCACGACGCCTCGTCCGTGCCGGGGCGGCGGACCGGCAGCACGGCGGCGTCGGCCGTCCAGCTGCGACGGCTCAGCACGATGTCGCCGTGGACCACCCGCGGCCTGCGCGTGACACCGTCGACGGCCGGCCCCTCGGGAACACCGCCCCAGACATCGGTCGGCGTCATGGAGCTCGGCGAGAGCAGCAGCAGGGTACGGGGGATCTCCGGCAGGGCCACCGGCACGAGGTACCCGAGATAGACCGGGACCACCTCACGGCCGAGCCGGCGCGAGCGCAGCACGAGACGGTCGGTCTGCTCGTCGTGCTCCAACGACAGGTCGCTCAGGTCGAGTCGGGCATCCTCCGGAACCGTGGACGTCTCGCCGGGGCACACGATCTGGTAGTCCGTCAGCCTGCCGTGCAGATTGAGGTTGCTGGTGACGGGACCACCGGTCAGCTCGGCGAACACGGCCCCCCGAGGCCGGTGGTCGCGCAGCTCGGCGCGCAGCCGCTCCGAGAGTCCGGCCCCGCCGGGCGGTACGGACCCCGGCATCCCGTCGTAGGCGTGGGTGAAGCGGCTGAAGGGGAAGGCGAGTCCGCCGTACGAGCGGTTGAGGACCACGCGGGGGCCCGCCTCGCTGTCCGGGGAGGGAAGGGCCACCTGGAGGTGATGGCTCTGCGGGACGAAATCGCCGACCAGCGGCTCCAGTTCAGCCGACACGGCGGCGAGCAGAGAGGCCGGAAGCCGTAGTTCGTCGTCCGTTCCGTTCGGCTCCCATGACTCCCACGACTCCCGCATTCCCATGACGAAGCGGCGCCGGGCGCCGTCCAGGGCGCGCAGCGCTGGCTGGCCGAGCCAGTTCTCCTCGGGGACGTACTCCCCGTTCGCGTCGAACGTCGTGCGCTTCGCGGCGAAGGAGACGTACTGGTCGAAGAAGTCCTCGTGGAAGTCGTGCACGAGGCCGAGCAGGTCGTCGCAGCGGCCGCCGCGCCCGAAGCGGGCCAGGAAGAAGCCGTGCAGCGTGATGCGGTGGGGCAGCGTGAGGTCGAACATCGGCAGGACGCCCTCGACCGCCCTCAGGGCCTGCCCCGTCGCACCCGTCAGAAGGCCCGTTCCGCAGGTCAGGTCGGAGCCCGCGCTGACGTCCTCGTAGAGAAGCGTGCGCGGCAGCGTGGGCTCCGCCGCTCCAAGATCCCGCTGGACGTCGAGGAGTTGCTCGCGGAGAGTCCGCAGGAGCGCGCGCCGTTCGGCGAGACCGGCGGCGGGGTACGCGGCCAGGCATGCGGTCGGGCCGTCCAGGGCGCCGGCCACCGCATCGGCCCATGGGGCCGCCAGGTCGCGCAGGGCGAGCTGGAACGAACGCAGCGGGTCGGGGCTGTGCACATCGGTGCGCAGGCACGGCACTTGGACGATACCGAGCTGGAGGAGCGCGGCGGCGTACCGCTCGCACTCGCCGGGGTCGGCACCGTGCTCGGTCCTGAGCCACTCGACCAGGTCGCGGTGGCGCAGCCCCGCACGCTCGTCGAGGAACGCGAGCAGACGCTCCAGGGTGCCGCTGCCCCGGAGGTAGAACAGCCGGTCGCGGACGGAGTCGAACGTGACGGACGCGTCGTCGTCGCCGCTCGTCACCCACTGCCGTACGTAGCGGATCCGGTCCTCGTCACGGCCCCATCCCGGGGACAGCGCGACGGGGAGGTCCTGGCGGCGCACGGGGTCGGCCAGGATCAGCTCGGCGAGCCGCCCCAGCGCGACCACGTTGAGCCGTACGTGACCTGTCCAGGCCTCCGGCCCGTCGACGCGCAGGTCGGCGCCCTCGCCGGCCCCGGCCTCGAAGACCCCGGTCGCGACCGGCGTGAGCGTGCTGAACGGGCTGGTCTTGCACGCCGTGCGGTAGAGGTACGCGAGCGCCGACCGTTCGATCTTGCGCATCCGCTTGCCCGGGTCGGCGCGGGTGTCGCCGAGGTAGGCGTCGAGCCGGCTGTCGAGCACCGGTGACGCCAGGAGCAGCCCCCGGCGCAGCGGCTCGCGAGAGAGCGCGGTCCGCAACTCGCCGCGTGCGGTGCGCAGTTCCTCCGCGAGGAGGGCCGGGCCCGCGCCGAGGAGTTCGCCGTACGCGAGGCGCTCGTCCAGCCAGGCGGAGACCCGCGCGCCGGCCGGCTCGTCGAGCCCGGCCACGAGCCGCTCGGCCGCGCCGGGGTCGGCGGGCAGTCGGTTGTTGAAGATCTGGCGGCGCAGGGCGAGGAGCGCCCGCCGGGCCTCGTCGCCGTCGGCGTCGGCCGCCTCGACCAGGGCATGGAGCTCCTCGCTCAGGGCGGCGGCGTCGTGGGCGAGACGCTCCTCGCGGGCGAGGACCTCGTCGGCCCAGGCGTGGGTCCGAGGGCAGCGCAGCCCGTGCACGGTCTCCACGGGCAGGCCGGCGGCGCGGAGCAGGAAGCGCCGGCCCACCTCCCATGTGACCGAAGAGGGGAGCGGGATGCCGGTGCTCGCATCGGCTCTGGTGCCGGTCCCGGAACTGGTCAGCGGTGTCATCGCGGGCCCCCTCAGGCGATCTCGTGACGGAAGTCGGCGGGGCCCGGTCGTTCGTTGCCGAGCGGCATGATCAGCAGGGGCGCCTCGGCGGTGCCCTCCAGGCCGAGCCTCTCGACGAACGACACGTTGTCGAAGCCCAGTGCCACCCCCGCGCCGAGCGACAGGGCGGACGCCGCCAGATAGAACGTCTGCGCCACGGCGCCCGCCGTGCCGACGGCGAGCCGGTAGCCGCGGTCCCCGACCGCGTCCAGGACGGCCGTCGTCCGCACCGTCGGCACGAGGACGACGCCGGCCTGCTCCAGGTTGTAGTTGGCCAGGAAGTAGTTCTCCTGGAGGAACGCTCCCTGCGGGCCGGGGACGACGAGCGCGAGATCACCCGCGTCGGGGTCGTAGACGTACGCGCCGGGGGCGATGTCCTGGACGTGGTTGACGAAGGCGTAGAGACGGACCTGCTGGAGCGTGCCGTCCGGATCGGCCTCCCCGCCGAGGGAGGTCGCCGCGCAGGCCGCGAGTACGGACGACAGCTGGCCGGGCGTGACGGGGTCGGCCGCGTCGAAGCGCCCGAAACTGCTGCGCCGGCTCCGCAGGACGCGGCGCACCGGCACCTCGGGGAAGGCGGGCGCGGGCAGAGGGACCCGGGTGCCGCCCGCGGGGACGGGACGGGCGGCCGCCGGGGCGAGCGCTCCGGGCGCGGGCCGTTCGGCGGCGCCCGCCACGGTCGTCGCGTGCATCGCGAGCACCGTGGGGAACGCGATGACGGTACGGGAGCGCTCGACATCCCGGTGCCGCACCGCCGGGTCGGGGCCGTCGGCCACCGCCGTACGCGGCACGGTGCCGTCGCCGTCCCAGCGCAGGGGCACGACGGCGAAGACACCCTCCTCCTCGCCGACCGTGCCGAGCAGCCCGTTCAGCCGGGGCTCGTCGAACCACAGGACGGGCGCGGTCCGCAGCCCGTGGGCGGCGGCCCAGATGCGCCAGGTCTGCACGAGCGTCCCGACATCCGTGCAGACCACGTGGTAGCCGAAGCTGTTGTACTTGAAGGCCGTCTGCCAGTACTTCACACCGAGGATCAGGTACTGGTCGGTCTCCAGGGCCTCGGCGGGGGCGTCCTGCCCCAGCGCCTCGCGCACCCGGGCCGTCACGTCCCCCGTCAACAGCCGCTGTACGGCGTGCCGCTGGACGTCGTAGTAGTGGATGCCGGGCGTGAGCGGGCCCGAAGGACCCGAGGCCCAGTAGACGCCGACCGGGTAGAGACCGCCGCCGCCCGCCGTGCCGCGGGACCAGTTGGCGTGGGTGTAGAAGGGCAGCCCGGACAGGTCGCTGTTGGCCTGGATGCCGAGACGGCGGCCGGTCAGCCCGTACGAGTCCTTGAGCATCGCGGACAGCAGGGGGAGGGTGAAACCGCCGGGCACCCCTGTCGGACCGGCCGGATCCGCGGCCGAGGGCCCGCCGCCGGGCCGGGGGAGAAGGCCGGCCCACGCGGGCGCGTCGGCCAGGTCGTCCCCGTCGGGCAGGGTGTAGGACTCCACGCCCGGATAGAACTTCCCCCGGCGCGGCCCGTCGGGCCAGTCGGGGACGAAGTCGGCGGGTTCCATCGGAACGCGGCCGCGGTGCAGGACGGCATCGGCGTACTCATGGGCGTACCCCATGGGGTCGGCCTCCTTTCGGACGGTATGCGGGACGGGCGCCGCTACGGGAAGGGATGGGGTGCGGGGTGGAGCCCGGCGGCGCCCAGGGCCGCGCGCATCCGGGGCATGTGGCGGGCCCGCTGCCGGGACCAGCCGAAGTCGATGGGCAGGAGTCCGGGCACCAGGACCTTGACGGTGTGCAGACCGAGCGCGCGCTGTTCCGGCAGGGTCTGGTCGACCACCACCACGTCGAAGCCGGCGGCGGTCACCGCGCCCACGGCGCGCAGCAGGTCCTCGCGCAGGTCCGTGCCGACGGTGGCACCGTCGGCGTCCGGCCACGCGAGGTCGGCGACCGCGAGGGGAGGCAGGCCGTCCGGCCGGCGCAGCAGGAAGTCGGCGTGCCGGCCCATCTCCGGGACGCCGTAGACCAGCGGATGGTCGTGGAGCGTGGTGACCCGGTCGAAGTCGGCGGCCATCGCCCGCAGCCGCGCCTCGTCGCGCCGGGTCCGGCCGACGAGGTTGACGGAGTCGGTGGCGATCTCGCAGAGCGCCGAGTCCAGGGCGGACTCGGGGTCGAGTCCCGCGCCCGCGCCGAAGCACATGCGGCCCACGCCCCCGTCGAACCGCTCGGCGCACGCGGTGACCACCGGGACCGGGAGGTCGGCGCGGGTGTCGAAGAAACGCGCCCGGTAGCCGTACATGGCCAGCCGGTCGACCATGTGCCGGGTGCTCGCCCGGGCGCTGGTCGACGGGTCGATCTCACGCAGCGGCACCTGCCCGTACCAGGCGCGCAGGAAGGCGTCCCGCTCGATGACCTCCATCAGGCCGAAGTAGACGGCCTCCTCCTTGCTGCCGCCGGACGCGCACCCGTTGGAGCTCTCCTGCACGAACCGGTTCTCCAGGCCCGGGGCGTGGTAGTACGCCAGGATCTCCGGCACCGCGCGCGGCGCCGCGTCGCGCAGCGACCAGCCCCACACCCAGGGGATCTCCCGGTCCGGCGCGAAGGGCCGCACCCGGGGGTTGTCGCGGTGGAACGCGTCCGCGTACAGCCCGGTCTCGCGCGGGTCCACGGCGACCGGGCCGAGGTCGTCGAGGGACGCCCGGAGACGCGCCGTCCGGGTCCGGGCGCGCATCCCCGCGTAGCGCTCAAGGCCTTCGAGGACCCCGATGCGCTGGCTGTGCGCGTAGGTGTCTGCGTGGCCGCCCCAGAACGTCTCGCGCAGGTACTCCCCGGAGCGGGACGAGAAGCAGCCGACGGTGGCCGAGGTGGTGGTCGAGGCGACGTCGCAGACGACGGACGGGCCGATCGCGCCCCAGTGGGGGTTGGCGAACGCGTCCACGGGCAGCCGGTAGTCCTCGATCCGGCGGACCCGGAAGGCACTGGGCCGGTACTTGGGTGCCGGACGCAGCGTCAGCGTGGCGGCCTCGGCGGTGTCCTCCTCGGGCGTCCCGCAGCAGGGGCACTCCGGGTCGGGCACGAGCGGATGGTTCCGCACGGTCATGGTGTCGAGGTCGACGAGATGGACACGGGGGTACGGGCCGGGCGCCGGCTCCTGTTCCGCGAGCCCCGCGACCAGGGCGGCGACCGCGGTGGCGGCGAAGGGGACGGCGTACGGCCAGTCGCCCGCGGAGCGGGTCTCCGACCCGAGCTCGAGCCCCTCCCGCAGGGGCACGGAGCGGACTCCCTGCCAGCGGCGACGGAGACAGATCGCGCAGCCGGCGCGGTCCGCGCGCTCGGTGGCCCCGGGCGCCGCGGGCCACGGGCCGACGATGACCTGGCGCCCGTAGAGGTGCACGGGGACCGGGCGGCCGGCGGCTGCGGAGTCGTGCCGGGGGCCGCGCCCGTCGGC
The DNA here is from genome assembly GCF_014648895.1 of Streptomyces tanashiensis. Taxonomy (GTDB): domain Bacteria; phylum Actinomycetota; class Actinomycetes; order Streptomycetales; family Streptomycetaceae; genus Streptomyces; species Streptomyces tanashiensis. The sequence continues at coordinate 98,096 of NZ_BMRZ01000021.1, read as the reverse complement.
GGTGTCCGTGTACGCGTCCCGCACACCGAGAGCGGCGACCGTCACGGCCGGCACGGGGCCGACGGTATCGCCCGAGGCGGCCCCGATCTCGTCGAGCGCCGCGCGCAGGGCGACGGCGAACCGGGACGAGGACCCGGCGCGAGCGGGCGCGGCGGGAGCACCGGCGGCACCGGAGTGCGGCCGGGGCGCGGTGTCGGCCTCGGGCGAGGCCACGGCCTCGGCTCTCATCGGGGGTCCCGGGTGAGCAGGACACGTACGGTGTGGATGCCCGCCGTCGGCAGGTCGGTGGCGTGTGTCGGGACGACGAAGGCGTCCCGGCCCGTGACGGCGAGGCGTTCCAGGACGTGGGGCCACTCCACGGGGGCGCCGGGCGACCGCGCCGGCCCGCTCCCCTTGACCGGCACGAGGGAGGCGGCCAGGTCGCGCAGCAGCGGATCGCCCTCGTCGTCGGCCACCTCCTCCCCGGCGAGCTGGACCTCTCCCAGCAGGTCCCGGACCGCGTCGACGGCGGCCGACCTCAGGTCGAGGGCGGCGCCGACGGCCCAGCGGCAGGGGCCCGCGTCGCCGGGCGCCGTCCGCGCCAGGACGACCGACGCGCCGGAGTGCGCCCGCTCGCCGAGGTCGAGCAGCTCGACGGTGAGGCCGAGCAGCGCGGCCGACCGGAGCAGGAACGTCGTCTCGGGGTCCGTGCCGAAGACCTCGGGTGCGATCAGGGTCGTGTCACCCGAGCCGGTGACGGCCCGGCGCAGGGCGTCGTGGGCGAGCGCCGACAGCAGCCCCGCGGCCGCCGCCTCCGGGAGGTCCGACCCCGCCCCGGCTCCGGCCCGGGTCGGCTCGAAGCGGCGGTCGGCGTTGTCCGGGCCGAAGGGGCGCACGGCGCCGGTGGGCACCCGGACGACGTCCTTGGTGAGGAGCGAGGTGGCCGGGGTCCAGCGCGTCGCACCGCCGGAGCCGCCCGTGCCCGACGCGATGGTGAGGGTGTCGGCGGCCACCGAGGGCAGGGCGTCCAGCGGCTCCGTGAAGACACCGGGCGGGACCACGTGTTCGGCGTAGACCGCCGCCGCCGCGTTCAGCGCCCGCAGCCGGGCCCCGGCGGTGTGGTGCACGTCGAAGGCCGTGATCGTACGAGTGCCCCGCGCGCCCAGACCGAGGACGACCGAGCCCACCTTGAGGGGGGTCTGCGTCAGCGGTTCGTCGGCGTACGACGTGAAGACCCCCGTGAAGGGGCGGACGAGCGCCGAGCGCCGCTCCAGTTCGGCGAGCGGCCCCTGGGCGGCGTCGTCGTCGGGGGCGGTGGCGACCGTCGGCAGGAAGGCGGGACGCGCCGGCGCCGACGTCACGTCGACCGGCTCGGGCAGGCCCGAGGCGGACGAGCAGAACGGACAGCGCGGGTGGGCGAGCAGCGGCTCCGACGCGACGTCGAGGCTGGCCATGGACTGGACGAGCACCCGGTCCCGGGTCTCGGCCGACAGAGCCCCGGTGACCAGCCGGAACACCTCGTACCCGAGCAGGTTCCCGAGCATCGCGGCGAGCGGCCCGGCGGGCCGGGGCCCGGGCGTCCCGGTGCCGAGGGCGAGACCGCTCCACAGCTCGGCGGCGTCCGACGCGGCGGTACCACCGGCCGCGCCGAGCCGGAGCGCGGCGCAGGACCAGCAGGACGACGAGTCCGCGGTCGTCACCGGGCCGACGACGGCCGAGCCGCCGAACGTCCAGGCGGGCAGCAGCGTGCGACCCCGAGGCACGCCCTCCCGCAGCAGCGGCAGCACAAGGCCCGGGACGTCGGACCCGGCGGCGGCCACCACCACGTCGTACCCCTCGTACGCGGACCAGGCTTCCCGGCCGCGGACCGTGTCCCGCCCCGGCAGCAGCGGCAGTTCGACGGGGCACCCTTCCTCGGCGAGGACGGCGGCCTCCGCGCGGACGGCCGCGAACTCCTCCGGCGTCACACCGGCGGTGCCCTCGGCGAGCGAGCGGTCGACGCCGACGGTGGCGCAGCCGTTCCGGATCAGGGAGAGCACGCACCAGCGGGCCACCGGACCGTCGCCGACGACCGCGACCCGGGTTTCCCGGAAGCGCGCGAAGCGGCTCGCGGCGGCGTCGGCGTAGTGGTCGATGTACGCGATCTGCCGGGCGAAGCGGGCCGCGGCCTCCGGAGAGGGCGCGGGCTCGGCGGCCGTCTCGTCCGGCGCCGGCACGGGGCGGGCGAAGCCCCGCCCGTAGAGCGCCTGCACCAGTTCGCCCACCATCGCCTTCTGCGCGTCGCCGAACCCCGCGCAGATCTCCTCGACGGCTCGGCTGCCGTCCAGGTACGGCATGAGGAGCGTGGCGAAGCGATAGCCGGACTTCGCGGTGAGCTGGAAACCGCCGTCGGCGTTGTGGAAGATCACGCCGTTGGGGGTCTGGGTGAACAGGACATCTCGACGGACTCGGGGCCGGGTTCCGGCGATCTCCGCGTACGACGTAAGGGTCATGCGTGCGTCACACCTCTCGTTACGGGGCGGCGAGACGGAGCCCGGGGTGGTGGGCCGACTGCTCTGCTCGGGATGCTGCGGGGCGTGCGGGGCGTGCGGGGTGGGCTCGGGTGCGTGGGGCCTGCGGGGTGTACGGGTGGGCTCGGGTGCGTGGGGCCTGTGGGCCGTGTCCGGCGTGCTGGGTTCGGCGAACGGGGGCGGGGCCCCGTCGTCACCTCAGGGCGGCCGGCCTGGTCCCGTCCAGCTGCGGGAACTCCCCGTGCCGGGGCGGGCGCAGCAGCGCGGGGGCATGGCCGGCGGAGGAACCCGCCGCACGGCGGGCGTGCGCCCGCAGCAGATCGTGCGTCCAGAAGGCGCCGGGCTGCCCCTCCTCCAGGAGGCCGGCGTCGAGAAGGTGCTCGATCACCTGCTCCGCCGTGTCCTCCGGAAGGCCGAGGAGGCCGGCTGCCCTGGCGGTGGTGAGCGGGTCGTGGGGCGAAGAGGCGAGGCGCAGATGTGCCTCGGCGAGCGCGGGAGGGAGCCGCCGCAGAGCCTCGTCGAGCCGCTGCGGCACCGACATGCGGGGGTCGTCGGCGAGGCTGAGCCGGCCGACGGGGTCGTGCCGGAGCCATTCGGCGTAGTCGGCGAGGCGCAGCCGGGGCCGGGTGAGCAGCCGGGCGGCGGCGATGCGGAGGGCGAGCGGATGGTGGCCGCAGGCGTGCGCGAGGGGGAGCGCCGCGGTGGGCTCGGCGGCCATCCGCTCCCGGCCGAGGACGGCGGTGAGCAGCGCTTGCGACTGCTCCGGGCCGAGGGCTCCGAGCCGGTGCACGGTGCCGCCGTGGGTGGCGACGAGCGCGGCGAGCCCCATCCTGCTGGTGACGATGGCCGCGCCGCGGGCGTACGCGGTCAGCAGCGGGCGGACCTGATCGGGGTGCACGACGTCGTCCAGGACGAGGAGGACACGGCCCCGGCCCGCTCCGGGCCCGGCGTGCAGCACGTGACGGAGCTCGTCGGCGGCCTCCTCGGCCGGGCGGGGACTGCCGTCCGGCCGGGTCAGCGACACCAGGAGGCAACCGTCCGGGAAGTGACCGTTCACCAGGTGGGCGACGTGCAGCGCGAGGGCGGTCTTGCCGATGCCGGGCGCTCCGGAGAGGACGGCGAGCGGAGCCCGCTCGGAGCCGCCGCCGGGTCTCTCGTTCGTCAGCAGCCGTACCAGGGAGTCGACTTCGTGCTCCCGTCCGGTGAAACCGGGGACGGAGGGAAGGGGCGGGGGTGGGGGTGGGACTGGGCCGGCGAGGGCATTCCGCTCCGCGGAAGCCGAAGAGTCCGGGGAGTCCGGGGAGTCCGGAGAGTCCGGAGAAGTCTGGCGGTCCTGGGCGGCAGGGGTCGCGGTCTGTTCCGTCGGTGCGTCCGGTCTTCGCGCCGCCTCGACGCGGCCGAGGTCCTCACCCCGCAGGATCGCCATTTCCAGACGCTGGAGTTCGGCCCGCGGATCGACGCCGAGCCGCTCGCGCAGATGGCCCTTGACCCTGCGGTACTCCGCGAGCGCCTCGGTCTGCCGCCCCGTCCGGTACAGGGCCTCGATCAGCTGCTCGGCGAACCGCTCATGGGCCGGGTATACGCGCGTAACCTCCCAAAGATCAACGAGTGCTTCGCGACATCGGCCGTGCTCCAGTTCGATGTCGCAGACCCGTTCCAGCACCCTCAGCCGCTCCTCCGCGAGACGGGGCACCTCGTCCCGGTGCAGCAGGTCGGAGGGGACGTTGGAGAGCAGGCCCCCCTGCCACAGGGCGAGCGCGCTGCGCAGCGTGTACAGCTCGGAGTCGTTCCCGGACGACGCGGCCTGCTCGACGAGCCGGCGGAAATGGAGCAGGTCGAGCGTGTCGGCGTCGGCATCGATGCGGTAGCCGCCGGCCACCGCGACGACGGCCTGGTGCTCGATGCCGTACTTGGCGAACAGCCGCCGCAGGCGCAGGACGCAGCTCTGCAGGGCGGTCTTGGCCGTCGTGGGGTGCTCCTCGCCCCAGACGATGTCGCGCAGGCGGTCGGCGGAGACCACGGAACCCGGCCGGACGAGCAGCGCGGCGAGCAGCGCCGTCGGTTTGGAGGGCGGGAGCATCACGACGTCCCGCCCGTCGGTGACGCTCAGGGGCCCGAGTAATTGGAATCGCACCGTCGTGTTCGCCTTCCTCGTCCGCTGGGTGCCAGGTGAGTCCCTACCGGTGGCCGGAGTCGTACGGCCTGGGGAGGGAGGTGGGGGGCCGGGCGGGTGCAGCGGGCATGACGAACCACCGGGGAAGGCAGAGGGAGGCACGGGGGGAAGTGTGGTGCGCTGGGCTGCTGCGGCCGCCGAAGCGGCCTGGGGGAGCAAGAGCGTGGGTGACCCCGGTCGGCGTCAGGGTCGGCGGGTCAGGAGGAAGGTACAGCGGCGGTGCCGGGGAGGGGACGGGGCGTGAGCCCTTCCGGACATCCGCCGGTGCGTGGTTGACGGTGCGGTGCGGAGCGTGCAGTGGTGCGGGGAGAGGGTGGCCAGGATGCGTGGTGATGAGGTCATGACACTCTCTGCCCGCTATCCGGACGACCGTCCGGAACGAGCCGCCGCCCTCGGGAGATCGTCGATGGGGTACGCCAGAGGCAAAGAATGGCCGCTTTCCGACCGGCTGATATCGGCCCCGGTGGCCATGAACGGTGGTGTACCCGAGGGTTCCGGGGGTCGAGGCCTCACGGCCCCCGCGAGGCGGCTCACCCCGCGGCCCGTGACCAGCGTGAACGACAGATCTCGACGAAACGTCCCATACGCGAACAGGGGATGAGCCGGGCCCGTCACCGCCGGAGGCCCCCGGAAGGCCACCGACCGCGGGGTAGGTCTGGTGACTTCAGGCCAACGGCACGAGCATGCCCGGAATCGCGGGCGTAGGGGTTCACGGTGGGGCTGGTGTGGTGCCGACGTAGCGGCGGGCGGCTGCGGGGTCCCGGCGGGGCCTATGCGCGCTGTGCCGGAACGTCCACGGCGTCGACGGCCTCGACCGCCGCGACCAGTGAGGTCAGCTCGGGGTTCTCGGCGGCCTCGTCCAGTGCCTGGCGGAGGGCGGCGTCATTGGTCGGCCGGGCCTCGGCGAGGAGCTTCCGGCCGGCCGCGGTGACGTCGGCGTAGATGCCGCGCCGGTCGGTCGGGCACAGGTACCGCGAGAGCAGGCCGCGGTCCTCCATGCGTGTGACCAGGCGCGTCGTGGCGCTCTGGCTCAACACGACCGCGTCGGCGACCTGCTTCATCTGGAGGTGTCCGCCTTCCCCGTCGTGCTGTCGGCTGAGCACGTCGAGCAGGGAGTACTCCCGCACGCTCAGGTCGTGCCCCGACTGCAGGGCGCGCTCGATGTGCGACTCGATCCGGCCGTGCAGCAGGGAGAGCGCGCCCCAGCCGCTGGCGAGTGCGGTGAGTGCGGGGTCCGTGGCGGTCATGGGGTCCGGTCTCCTTCCGGTGGCGTCTTACCCCAGGATACGTCAGCAAGGCAAAAATCGGCGAGAGCCGATATGGGGCGACTGCAAGTATGTGGGGGCGTCAGTGTGGAGCCGCCCCCGGAGCCGTCGGATTGCGGCCCCAGACGGTGAGCATCCCGGCGGACAGTGCCGCGCACGCGTCCGAGTCCAGGTAGCGGACCGCCGCGTCGATCCCGGCACCGTCGATCAGCCCGGTGGCCACCATCGACGCCCGGCTCCGCTCCCACGTGTCCGCCCAGAACCGGCTGATCGGGCTGCCGCGCAGCAGCGGCGGAGCGTACATCTCGGCGCCGACCCCCCTCAGGCCGGCCCCGCGCAGCAGTTGCGGATACGACGGCACCCAGGAGACGTCCGTGCCGATGGAACTGCGCAACCCCTGCCACATCGCGCGCATCGCCGCGGCGTACGGCGTGTCCGCCGCCGCCCCGCCGTCCGAGGCCGAGTGCTCTGCGCCCGTACGGTCGCTGGTCAGGTCGACCGCGTCGCTGAGGACCAGCACCCCTCCCGGAGCGACCAGCCCGGCCAGCGCCGACACCATCCGCTCGGGCTCCGGCAGGTGCATCAGCACGAACCGCGCGTGGACCAGATCGAACCGGCCCGGCGCGAAGTCCGGCGCGGTGACGTCGGCCTCAAGGACGTCGAGCCCCGGTACGGGCCGTTCGGCGAGGAAGCGCACATCACGGTCGACGGCCAGCACGCCCGCCACCTCCGCCTCGCGCAACAGGCGCCGCGAGACCGTGCCCGTACCGGCGCCGATGTCCAGACAGTGCCATCCCGGCCCGACTCCGAGGGCGCGCAACCGTGTCAGGGTGAGGTCGTCGTACGCGAGCGCCCCGAGATCGATCCGCTCGGCCTCGCCGGCCTGCTCGGGCCGGAACTCGTCCCGGCCGTAGCGGCCCCGGCCTGCCGCGGCTCCGCCCGCGCCGGTACTCACTCCGCCACCCGGACGGACGCCTCGGGCGGGGATACGGGGTCGTCGAACGACATCGACGTCATGGGCCGAGCCCTTTCCGGGGAGTGCTGGGGCGGTGGCGGCGGTGCCGGTGGTGCGGAATCGGCGCGGGCCGTCCTCTCCATGCTCCGGGCCGTACGGGCGGGGCGCGCCGTGCCTGGGCCGTACGGGGCACGACGCGAGGGGTCCGGGCTCGCCCTCGGCCTCCGTCGTCCGCAGAACCTTCTGGTGCTCGCGCCCCCGATCGCAGACCTCTCTGCGATCGGGGGCTGGATAGAATATGTAGACCGGTCTATTCTTCGAGTCATGGTTGAAACCAAGGGAGCCAAGACCAGCCTGCGGCTGGCGGAGTCGATGCTGGAGCTGATCCAGCGGCACGGGTACAGCGGCACGGGGCTCAACATGGTGGTGGAGCACGCCGGCGCCCCGAAGGGGTCCCTCTACTTCCACTACCCCCAGGGGAAGCAGGCCCTCGGAGAGAAGGCCGTCGAACTCGCGGCGGAGCGATTCGGCTCCCTCGTGGCCGACGCGGCGCTGGAGCAGGCGACGCCGGGCGAGGTTCTGCGTCGTGTGATCGACGAACTGGCCGGGATGCTCGACGGCAGCGGGTTCCGACTGGGCTGCCCGGTCTCGGTGGTGACGCTGGAGATGGGGGCGGAGAGCGAACGGCTGCGAGAGGCCTGCACCCAGGCCTTCGAGTCGTGGATCGCGCCGGTGAGCGAGCTGCTGATCGCCCATGGCCGTCCTCGCCCCGTCGCGCGCGCCCTGGCGACCGCCATGGTCAGCATGGTGGAGGGAGCGGTGATCGTGTCGCGCGCCCAGCGGTCCACGGAGCCCCTGTACTGCGCCGCCCAGGCGATCGACGTGCTCCTGGCGCAGGGTGCGGAGGCCTCGGCATGAGCCCGGACGGCAGGCACGCCCTGGTGCTGGGCGCGAGCGGCTTCATCGGGCGCCATGTGGTGCTCGCGCTCGGGCAGGCGGGCGTTCGGGTGAGCGCGGCGAACCGGAGCGATGCGTCCCGTCAACGGCTGGCCCACTGGCTCGCGGGGCGCGGGCACGACCAGGTCCCGGCCGACCTCCGGGTCGATTTCGCCACGGATTCACTGATCGAGGGCGAGTGCGACGACATCACCGAGATCTACAACTGCGCCGGTGCCTACCGGTTCGGGATGTCGGCGGAGGAGGCGCGTCGTGCCAATGTCGACAGCGTCCGCGCGGTCGTCGCGTTCGCGGCGCGGCTGCCCGACCTGCGTCGGCTGGTTCAGGTCTCCGGGTACCGCGTGGGCGGGCACGACCCCGAGCCGTGGACCGAGGAGCGCCGACGCGAGGCCTATCGGACGCTGGGCGCCTACGAGGCGTCGAGGGTCGAGGCGGACGCCGTCTTCCAGGACCTGGCGACGCAGTCGGGCGTGCCCTGGTCCATCGTCAACCCGGCCAGCGTCATCGGGGACAGCATCACCGGCGAATCCGACCAGTACCTGGGACTCGCCTCCACCATGAAGGACCTCTGGCAGGGCTCGCTCGCCGCGTTGCCGGGCGACAGGCGCACGTTCGTCCCCGTGGTCGCGGCCGACCATCTCGCCCGGTTCATGACTCTGCTGCCGATGGACGCCGCCACCCGGAGCACCTCGTACTGGCTGCTGGACGACGACACTCCCGCACTGCATGATCTGCTCACGCTCGTGGCGGAGCACTACGGTGTCAGGGCACCCCGGGCGCGCGTGCCGGTGGCTCTGCTCAAGCGGCTTCCCCGCCGGCTCACCAAAGCCGATCCGGAGACGCTGACGTTCCTGTCCGCCGACCGCTACCCGACCGACTCGGCCCACGTCTTCGCCGCCCGGCACCGGCTGGCCGTGCCGGACACCGTCACGACGATCCACCGCTGGGCCGACCATCTGGCGGCCCACCGTTTCGGCGACGCCCCCTCCGGCGACCGGCGGTTCACCGAGCCGGGTGGGATCCGGACGTTCGAACTGGGCGAGCCGGGCGCACCCACGCTGGTACTGCCCGGTCTTCCGGTCAACGCCGACACCTGGGCACCGGTCGTCGCGGCGGTCGGGGACGCCCGGGCCGTCGACCTGCCGGGCCTGGGCATGAGCACCGGGCGTCACGACGACTGGCCTGCCTGGCTGACCGCCCTGGTGACCGAGACCGGTGCCCGTCACCTGGTGGGCCACTCCATCGGCGCCGCAGCCGCCGTCGAAGCCGCGACGGCCCACCCCCATGCGGTGGACCGGCTCACGCTCGTAGCGCCGTTCTTCCTCCAGGCGTCCGCGCCCCGGACGGCCAAGTCGCCACTCCTGACCCGCCCGTACTTGCGCCGTACGACTCCCACGGCTCTTTCCGCGCGGCTGACAGGCGGCACGAACCACGCGACCGCGCTCCGGTCGTCCGTCGCGGATCTCCGTCGCGGCAGCGTCGCCGCCACCACCGCCCGGCTCCTGGCCGCCGGCGGGAACGCGCGATGGCGCGCGGATCTGCGCGAGAAGCTGCGGTGCTACCCAGGGCACGTCCACATCGTCGTGGGCTCCCGCGATCCGCTCACCGCCGAAGGGGAGTCCCTGCTGAGCGTCCTCCCGGACGCCACCGTGACAGTCATCGACGGCGCGGGGCACCACCCCCAGTTGACACATCCGGAGGACGTCGCCGAAGCCATCCGTGACACCTCGCGGGGCCTGAGGGGAGAGAACGGCGTCAGCGCGGCACGCGGAGGCCTGCAGTGACGAGCCGTCAGGCGTCGCGTACATCCGGCTGACATGGGCGGGCATGCCCGCAGCAAGGCCTCACGACCTCGGCCCTGACTGAAAAGTCAGGGCCGAGGTCGATTTCTCTCAAGGTGCTGTGGGCTCTGCCGTCACGAGTGCCCCACCTCGCGGCTCGCCTCGGGCCTTCTCGGCCCGACCTGGGGGCGTACAACCGTCACATTCCCTACCGAAGGGGGAACTCGCTGGTCAGGGTCTCGGGAGAAGTGATCCAGCGATCTTGACTGAATTTTCAGTCCGGGCCAGGATGAGCGACGCATCCTCCCGTCCCTCATCAAGGAACGCCCATGACCACGCCCCTCACATCCCGACGCCGGCTCCTCCAATTCGGCGCGACCGCCGTGCCGCTGGCCGCCCTCGGCTCCGCGCTGCCCGCGGACGCCGTGGCGGCCACCGCCTCATCCGGCACCACTCTCCGGATCCCCGCGGAGACCGACCCGCACGTCCGCACCTTCATGGCCTGGCCGGCGCTGTCGTCGGTCTGGTCCACGCAGCTCGAAGGGGTCCGCAACGACATCGCACGCATCGCCCACGCCATCTCCCGCTTCGAGCCGGTCGTCGTCCTGGCGCGCCCCTCGCAGGCCGCCGATGCCCGGTATGTCTGCGGCTCCGGCGCCTACCACGCCATCGACGTCGTCGAGATAGCCAACGACGACCTCTGGATCCGCGACTTCGGCCCCACCTTCGTCGTCGCGCCCGGCGCGATCGCCGGTGTGGACACCAACTTCAACGGGTGGGGCAAGACGGGCACGAGCTACTACCAGCCCTTCGCCAACGACGCCGCGGCGGCCACGACGCTGCTGGGCCGGTACGGGGTGAACAGGATCCAAGCCCCGTTCGTCGGCGAGGGCGGCTCGCTGGAGACCGACGGCCAGGGCACCCTGATGGCGACGATCAGCTCCCTCGTGAACGGCAACCGGAACCCGGGCATGACCCAGGACCAGGTGGAGCAGTCGCTCAAGTGGTCCCTCGGTGTCGACAAGGTCATCTGGGTCCCCGGGCTGGCCGGACAGGACATCACGGACTGCCACATCGACTGCCTCGCGCGCTTCGTCGCGCCCGGCAAGGTGATCCTCGACCAGCCCGGCCCCGGCGCCAGCAGCAAGTGGGTCGCCGTCTACAACGAGACGAAGAAGGTCCTGCAGAGCGCCACCGACGCCCAGGGGCGCCGACTGGACATCACGGAACTCCCTGGACCCGACCGGCGGTACATCCGGGGCAGGGGCACGGACTTCCTCTCCAGCTACACGAACTACTACACCGTGAACGGCGCGCTCCTCGTGCCCCAGTTCGGCGACAGCTATGCCGACGACGTGGCCTACGGCATCCTGCGGGGCGCGTACCCCGGCCGGACCGTCGTCCAGGTCAAGATCGACAACATCGCCAGCGGCGGCGGTGGCATCCACTGCGCCACCCAGTCCCAGCCGGCCGTACCTCCGGCGGTCTGATCCACGGACGCCGGAGCACGTGGGTGGTCACCGTCCCCTCTTGGTGACCACCCACCGCTTCGTGACCACCCCTCGCGCGCGGCCGGGCATGTCCCGGCCGTCCGCGCCCCCAGCTCACCAGCACCAGCACCAGCACGTGCACGCACGTGATCGAGCTGGAGATCGAATCATCATGATGCTTGGTAGGTCTGCGTCATCAAGACGCGGACGCCTCTGGCGTGGAGGGCTTCCGGCTGCATAGGGGGAAGCCTCGCCCTGGCCATGTCCGCCACGCTCCTGGCCGGCTCCGAGGCGATGGCCACGCCGCTCCAGGCAGTGGCCGCACCCGACAGGTCCGCCGTCACGCAGGCGGCGGACATTCCCTCGGCGCGGGTCGCCGCGCGGTTGTCGGGCAAGCGGGTGGAGGCGGTGTCGGAGCGGTCCGAGACGTCGACCACCTGGGTCAACAAGGACGGTTCCCTCACCGCCGAACTGTCCGCCGGGCCCGTCCGCTTTGCGGACCCGGTCACGGGGGACTGGCGAGACGTCGACGTGGCCCTGGCCGCGCAGCCGGACGGTTCGGTCGCCGCCAAGGCCCACCCGCAGGGGCTGAAGCTGTCCGGCAGGACCGGCGCGCCCGGCCGTTCCAGTCACGTCCTGGAGGAGTCATGGCGCGCAGGAGCCGCAACCACAGGCTGAGCATGAGAGCCGCGAAGAACGAGATGTGGACGACGCATCACTTCAGTCTCGGGATCCCGGCCGGCAGCGGCCAGGACGTCGCGGACCTGCTGCGCACCGCGGCCGACCGTTCGCGTACGACATCGAGAACCTCCTCTGGAAGGGCTACCTGTACTTCACCGAGGGGTGAGGCTTCCGGCCCTGGACGTGATGCGGGGAGGGCCGGGTGCTCCGGCCCTCCCCGGCAGGCAGGCGCGAACATGTTCGTTACGATCGGCGTATGACACCGAGCAGAGAGCCGATCAGCCGCCGGGAACGTCCGGCCAAGCCCGCCCTCTCCCGGCGGTGGATCGTGGACACCGCCGTGCGGGTCATGCGTGCCGAGGGGCTGGACAAGGTCACCATGCGCCGCCTCGCCAAGGAACTGGACACCGGTCCGGCCTCGCTGTACGTGTACGTGGCCAACACCGCCGAACTCCACGCGGCCGTGCTGGACGCCCTGCTTGGCGAGGTCGACCTGACCGGCGGGAGCGACGGGGACGACTGGCGTGAGCGGCTCCGCGCCGTACTGGCCTCCTACACCGGCGTGCTGTTCGCACACCCGCAGCTGGCCCGGTCCGCCCTGGTGGCGCGCCCCAGCGGCGAGAACTACCTGCGGCTGGTCGAGCGCGTCGTGGACCTGCTCGCCCGCAGCGGAGCCTCCCGCGAGCAGGTCGCCTGGGGCGTGGACAAGCTGCTCCAGGACGCCACGGCCACGGCCGCCGAGCATGCGACGCAGGAACACGACCCCATGGCCGAGGACGACTGGAACGCCGCCACCCGGGCCCTGCAGTCGGTGGACGGGACCGTCCACCCGGCCATCAAGGCACACATGCCCGCCCTGGTCAGCGGCTCGCCCGGCGACCGCATGGGCTGGAGCTTCGACGTTCTGGTCAACGGCATCACGCACACCCCGGTCCCTGGCGCGAAGGACTGACGCCGCTCACCCTGTAGCCCGGCCGCCTCCGCCGGGCTCTCGGCGCGCCCCGCTACGAACTTGTTCGCGACGAACATGTTCGTTACGTTGGAGAGGTGCCCGGCCGGGTCGCCTCGCGACCGAGCCGCCCGTCGCCCTGCGGCGAACCGAGCGGTGCCGGCTTCCGCACCCCTTCCCGGGCAGTGTGCTCCCCGCGCACCCGGTCAGACCTCTGGAGGCCCCCATGCACACCCATCACCCCATCGCGATCATCGGCGGAGGCCTCGGTGGCCTCACCGCCGCCCGCGTCCTGCACGTCAACGGCATCCAGGCCGCCCTCTTCGAAGCGGAGGCGTCCGCCGCGGCCCGCACCCAGGGCGGCATGCTCGACATCCACGAGGAGAGCGGCCAGCAGGCGCTGCGCGCCGCCGGCCTCCACGGCGGCTTCCTGAAGATCGTCCACGAGGGCGGTCAGGAGATGCGCCTGGTCGGCCCGGACGCCACCGTCCACGTATCCGAGAAGGACGACGGCACCGGCGGCCGCCCGGAGGCGGACCGCGGCGACCTGCGCGACCTGCTGCTGAACTCGCTGCCCGACGACACGATCCACTGGGGCAGGAAGGCCACCGGTGCCCGGGCGCTGGGCGACGGTCGCCACGAAGTGACGTTCAGCGACGGGTCATCCCTCACCACCGACCTGCTGATCGGTGCCGACGGTGCCTGGTCACGCGTGAGGCCGCTGCTCTCCGACGCCACACCCACGTACACCGGCATCTCCTTCGCCGAGACCGATCTGCACGACGCCGACGCCCGCCACCCGCGCAGCGCGGCCGCCATCGGCGGCGGATTCTTCATCAGCCTGGGCCGTCGGTCCGGCTTCCTCGCGCACCGCGAGACCGACGGCAGCCTTCACGTCTACGCCGCCCTGAGGGCGGAGGAGGGCTGGCTCGACACCATCGACTTCGGCGATCTCGCTGCCGCCAAGACCGCCGTCCTCGCCCGCTTCGAGGGCTGGCACGACGACCTGCGCGCCCTGGTCGCCGACGCGGACACGATCACCCCGCGCCGCATCCACGCCCTCCCCGTCGGACACCGCTGGGAGCGGATCGCGGGCGTGACGCTCCTCGGTGACGCCGCCCACCTGATGTCCCCCTTCGCCGGAGAAGGCGCCAACCTGGCCATGCTGGACGGCGCAGAACTCGCCCAGGCGGTCGCCGCCCACCCCGGTGACACCGAGGCCGCGCTGACCGCCTACGAGCAGGCCCTCTTCCCGCGCAGCGAGGCGTCCGCCGCCGAGTCCGCCGCCGGCCTGGAGACGATGTTCGGCGAGCGGGGGCTTGAGCAGATGATCGAGTTCTTCACTTCCGGACCGGCAGCCGACTGACTGCGGCGGACGACACCACTGGCGCCGTTCCACGCCATCCGTGCGCTGCACACGTCACGCACCGACAGGGCGGGGGCTGATCCCCGGTCCCTGTCGGTGCGTTTCAACGCTTCACCGTTTCAACGCTTCACCGGTGATGGCAGTCCCAGTGCCCCTTCACCCAGACCTTGTCCCAGTGCCCGGGAACATAGACCCACTTGTACCCGTGGTCATGCTCCCAGTAGCCGTTCTGCCACTTCCCGTGCTTGTCGTGATGGCCCTTGTGCCAGGAGTCGTGGTGGACCCGCTTCTTCTCCCAGTGGCCCTTGACCCACTTCTTCTCCCAGTGGCCCTTCTTCCACTCGCAGCGGTCGTGACGGTCGTGCCCGTCGCCGTGGTCGCTGGGCACGACGGTCGTGGCGACGGTCGTCGGGGCAGGAGCGGCTGCCGCCGAGCCGGACATACCGAGCGCGGCACCGCCCGCCAGCAGGCCGGACGCGGCGGCACCCGCCACCAGTCGGCGGACTCGCATGGACCTGGTCATCGAACACACCTCCTTCGTACGAACCGATATGGGTGTGCACGCGGCGAGAGCCGGCGTGAGGGGACGTTCCGGCTCGCGTGGTGATTGCCGGAGGCCGTGGGTCTCGCTGTGCACTTCGCATGGGGTTCGAAGCAGCAGGCGCTGTGGATGAACCGGTGCCCGGATTGTTGGAAGGGACGTGTGCGACGCCTATGTCGTGGCGCTGCATGCTCGTCATCCACCGGTGGCGCGGTTTCGAATACCCAGCAGGAGCACACGTCCCAACCGAGTCGCCAGAGGACGGTCATGCCTACTACCACTCTGTCGCCAGTCGCCGCGGCCCGCCACAGCATGGACTCCTCGGCAGGCCCTCACTCGGTTGCCGCTGCCACCCGGCGTCGCTCGGGGATCACGGGCAGAGTCGGGCGGGCAGGGACAGCGCCGAAGCACGAGATCCACGCCGCAGGAGCGGCGGACGACGGACGCAGGGGACGGCTGACGCAAGGGACGGCTGACCCAAGAGACGGCTGACGCGGGGGACGGCTGACGCAGAGGACGGTGAGCAGCGCGTGCCGCAGGGACACGCGGAGGACGTAGCGGTGGAGGAGCTGCTGATGCGTTCGGCCGACGGGGACCATGAGGCGTTCGCCGGCGTGTACGACGCCCTCGTCGGCCCGGTGATGGGACTGGCCTGCCGGATCCTGAGGAACACCGCGCTGGCGGAGGAGGTGACCCAGGACGTCATGATCGAGGTATGGCGGACCGCTGACCGCTATCGGCCCGAACGGGGCACGGCCCGGACCTGGGTCCTCACCCTCGCACACCGTCGGGCGGTCGACCGGGTACGCAACGTCCAGGCGAGCGCGGAGCGGGACCGGCGCGCCGCGCTGCTGTCCGCCGGGCGCCCCGTCGACGAGGTGGCCGAGGCGGTGGAAGGCCGTGACGAGCGCCGGCGTGTATATCGCTGTCTGGGCCGGCTCGGCAGCATGCACCGGGTTCCGCTGGTGCTCGCCTTCTACGAGGGTTTCACCTACGTCGAGGTGGCCCAGGCTCTGTCGACCCCGCCGGGCACGGTGAAGTCGCGCATGCGTGCCGGCCTGCGACTGCTCCGTGCCTGTCTGGAGGACGGATGACGACGTCTCCGGGCGACCCGCACGCCGCCGTCGGCGCGTATGTCCTGCACGCCCTGCCCTCGGCGGAGGAGGCCGCGTTCGAGAAGCACCTCGCCGGCTGTGAAGCGTGCCGCCGCGAGGTCGACGAACTCCGACGGGCGGCGGCCCGGCTCGCCACCGCCGAGAGCATCGACGCGCCCCCTGAGCTGCGGCAACGGACCCTTGAACGGATCAGAACCGTCCGTCAGGAGCATGCCCCCCGCCCGCCGCGGCCACACCGACGCGTCATGAGCATGGCCCTGGCCGCCTCGCTCGCCGCAGCCGCCGCGCTCGGCGGCCTCGCCCTGTGGCAGCACTCCGAGGCCGACGACGCCCGCGCCAGGGCCGTCCAGGCCGAGCAGCAGGCACGCGGGAACGGCACGGCCTTCGCCGACCTCCTCACCGCCCCCGACGCCACCCTTCACGCAGGGAAGCTGTCCGACGGTGCGACGGCCGCAGTCGTCGTCTCCCAGAGCCAGAACCGGGCGGCGTTCACCGCCCGTGACCTGCCGGCCCTGACGGGCAATCGTGTGTACGAACTCTGGTACGCCGCGGAAGCGGGCGGCCTCCGGCCCGCCGGACTGCTGCCCGGCTCCGGCCGGGACTCCGCCCGCCTGCTCGAAGGGCCTCTCGGCGACGCCGTCGCGGTGGGTATCACCGTCGAACCCGCGGGTGGCTCGGCCCAGCCCACCTCGGATCCCCTCGGGATCATCTCGATCGGGACATGAAACGAAAAGGCGGACCACTCGCTCAGGACGGCATGCTCGCGTCGTGCGTCACGGCTCCCAGGTCAGGACAGCGATGACCTGCTTGCCGGGTCCGGAGCGGCTGACGAAAAGATCGGCTCCCAGCGCCCGGACGATCTGCAGTCCGCGCCCGCCCGCTTCGGTCCGTTGCGCCGTGCCACGATGCCCGGACATGGCTGACGAGCCGTCACTGACGGCGATGCCCGCTCGTCCCCGCTCCAGGGCGACGGTGAGTGCATAGGGCCCGTCGGCGTGCAGCATCGCGTTGGTGACCAGCTCCGAGACGATGAGCACGAGGTCCTCGGCGATGTGGCGGGGGCAGTCCGCCGTCCCCGGGGCCAGGAGTAGTGCTGTGGTCTGACGGGCCTGCCGCGCCGCCTCCGCACCGGGCGGGAGCGGTATGTGCAGCGTGGCGGGAGCTCCACGGGACGCGATGGCGGTGTCCATGACGGAACCCAGTGGCTCACGTAGGGCCGCCGTCGCGGTCCTCAGCTGTCGCACGCGCAGGGATGCGGTCATCGCACTCACCTCCTGCAACTCGTCAAGCGGTTCGTTCTGACGCCCCTCGTTCTCAGGAGCTTCACATGGGTAGTTCGTGGCGAACCACCTGACGGATTGCGTGTGCGACGCGAAGTTCTGAGTTCGCCCGGGTGCCCTGCCCGGCCACGCCCCGGTCATCTACAGCATCGACACCGTCCTCATACCCAAGGAGCGCTCCCGCGGACGCGGTGACCGCTCGGACTGCGCGTGAGCAGGTCGGCGACCCGGGCGACCAACTGGCTGTCCGCGGCGTTGCGGACGCCCGTCGGATGGTGGGCGAGCGTGAAGCGGCGCAGCTGGTCACGCGTGGAGAAGACGGCGTTCCTGTAGCCGTAGGTCTCGCCGGTCTTGCCCCAGAGGGTGACGCCGTTGACGACGGCCCGCTGCAGCCCGGTGCTGTAGCGGGCGGGGGAGCCGTCCGGCATGACGACGTCCTTGGGCGGCAGGGTGAACATCAGCTCCAGAAGTTCCGGTGGCAGCAGTTCGCCGGAGAACAGCGCGGCGAGCATCAGGTCGAGTTCGCTCGTGGTGGAGATCATGTCGCCCTCGCCGCGGCTGGACGACTGGTCGTACGTGGTGATGTCCCGCAGGCCGCCGTCCGCCATCGCGAGGTAGCCGTGGACGTGCCGCCCGTGCATGCGCGTGTCGTCGCCGGGCACCGTGGTGTGCGCCAGCTCCAGCGGGCGCAGAACGCGGGCCTCGACGGCCTTCCCGTACGGGCGGCCGGTCAGCTCGTCGATGAGCAGCCCGGCCAGTACGTAGTTGATGCCGCGGTACTCCTGCCGGCTGCCCGGGGCGAACTTCAGCGGTCCGTACGTCGCTGTCGCCACCCACTCGCGCGGCGTCCAGTGGTCGAAACGGTGAAGGAAGACCTCCTCTGCGGTCTTCGGCTCAGGGACGCCGACATGGTCGGGCAGCCCGCTGGTGTGGTTCAGCAGGTGCGCGACGGTGACGGGCGTGAACCGGGCCGGCAGCAACCCCGGCAGGACACTCCGCACCGGTGTCTCCAGTCCGACTCTGCCCTCCGCCACGAGTTGCAGCACCACGGTGGCGACGAAGACCTTGGTGATGCTGCCGATCCGGACCTTGTCGTGGGCCGTCACCGGCCGCCGCGTCCCGACGTCGGCCACTCCCGAGGCGCCGTACCAGTCGCCGGCCGTGCCGCCCACGCGCAGCTGGGCCGCGGTCGACGGAGGGTGCTCCAGGTCGTCGATCGCGGCTCGCAGGGCGGCCGGGTCCAGCGGTGGGAGTGGTGTGGGCGAGGCTGCGGCACTGCGTCCGGGCAGTGCCGCAGTGGCGACCAGCGCAGCGGTCCCCGCCAGGGTGGCGCCGACAAAGGCCCTTCGTGACATACGCGTTGAGGTCATGACTCCACGCTGCCGTAGGAAGTGCGCCCGAGCATCGGGGTCGCCCCGGATCGATCCCCGATCACACCCCGATCCCGTCCCTCGCGCGGATGCCCTCCGGAATCAGGGGATGGCGCCGGCAGGCAACGCCCTGGCGGCCTGGAGCGTCCAGAGAAATGCCGGGCTCAGCTGGGCCCGGCTGTGTCGAGGGGGTGCGTGGGACGGGATGCGGAAGAACACGACGGCCGGGAGCCAGAGTTGAACGCGTACGAGCGGGTTTTCGCCGAGGACCGTGAGGTCGTACGCCGGCTGTTCCGCGTGACGATCGGCGGTGCCCATGCGGGGCTCGCCATCACGGTCTGCGTCGTGGCGTTGGTGGCTGCTGTCGGTAACGCCGCGTGGGCTCTGATCGTCGGCGGAGCGGTTGCGTTCTGGTTCACCGCCGCTCTTGCCGTAGTCGCGCGGGGCGGGCGTCGCGGGAAGGCGGCCGCCACGCGCGCCTATCTCCTGACGTTCGGCTGGGCCGGTTGGCTGTGATCACCACGGGGGAGTGCGGCTGACGCGATCGCCCGGCGCGGAACGCGCAACGGTTCGCCGGCTTCGTCGGCGAACCGTTGCGCGAAGGTTCGAGGCTAGCTCAGCGTCTGCACCGCGGCCGCGTCGTACGGCTTGAGCTCGTCGGTCCGCCCCGCCAGGACCTTCGCCGCCCACTCCGGGTCCTGGAGCAGCGCGCGGCCGACGGCGACCATGTCGAACTCGTCCCGCTCCAGGCGGTCGAGGAGGTCGTCGATGCCCTGGACCGGGGCGCCTTCGCCCGCGAAGGCGTGGATGAAGTCGCCGTCGAGGCCGACCGAGCCGACCGTGATGGTGGGCTTGCCGGTGAGCTTCTTGGTCCAGCCCGCGAGGTTGAGGTCCGAGCCCTCGAACTCGGGGATCCAGTGGCGCCGCGTGGACGCGTGGAAGGCGTCGACACCGGCCGCGGCGAGCGGCTTCAGGATCGCCTCCAGCTCCTGCGGGGTCTGGGCGAGCCGCGCGTCGTAGGCGTCCTGCTTCCACTGCGAGTAGCGGAAGATCACCGGGAAGTCGGGCGAGACGGTCTCGCGGACCGCGCTCACGATCTCGGCCGCGAACTTCGTACGGGCCACGGGGTCGCCGCCGTAGGCGTCGGTACGGCGGTTCGTCCCCGCCCACAGGAACTGGTCGATGAGGTAGCCGTGGGCGCCGTGCAGTTCGACGCCGTCGAAGCCGATGCGCTCGGCGGCCGCGGCGGCCTCGGCGAAGGCGCCGATGACGTCGTCGAGGTCGCTCTGGGTCATGGCCTCGCCCGTGCCCTCGGTGCCGTCGGGGCGGATGCCGGAGGGGCCCATCGCCGGGGCATCGGCGTAGGGCGCCTGGCCCTGCCGGCGCACCATGCCGATGTGCCACAGCTGCGGAACGATCGTGCCGCCCGCCGCGTGCACGGACTCGGCGACCTTCGCCCATCCCGCCAGCTGCTCCTCCCCGTGGAAGCGCGGCACGCGGTCGCTCTGCCCGGCCGAGTCGTGGCCGACGTAGGTGCCCTCGGTGACGATCAGACCCACGCCAGCGGCGGCGCGGCGGGCGTAGTACGACCGCACGTCCTCGCCGGGCACGCCACCGGGGGAGAACATGCGCGTCATCGGCGCCATCGCGATGCGGTTCGGGACGGTCAGGCCGTTCAGCGTGACGGGCCGGGACAGTATCTCGGCCGCGCGGGAGGTGGGGGACTCGGTGACGGTCACAGGGCGCTCCTCAGGGCAACTACTTGACAACCTTGATGCTTGAGAACTTCATGCAATGGGAGGACGTTAGAGGTCGATGCTTGAGATAGTCAAGTATCTCTGACTAGAGTGGTCTCATGACAGAAGCTCCCCGCGTCGACACGGCCCAGCTCATGGAGCTGCTCTCCGTGTCGCTCGGCGTCTACTACGGCGATTTCACCGTCGCGGCGGCGAGCGAGAACCTCACGGCGAGCCAGGGCAAGGCGTTGACCGTGCTGCGCCGGGGCCCCGCCGCGATGCGCGCCCTGGCCGAGACCATGACCTGCGACGCCTCCAACATGACCGGGATCATCGACCGGCTGGAGAAGCGCGGCCTGGTGCGCCGCGAGGCCGGCGCCTCCGACCGGCGCGTCAAGTACGTCATCCTCACCGCCGAGGGCGAGCGCGTCACCGACGCGATCCGCGCGAAGATGCGCACCACCCAGGAGGGCTTGGAGAGGCTCGGCGACCAGGACCGGGACGCGCTGTACACCCTGCTGGAACGGGTCTTCGTCACGCTGCCCGCCGCCTGACCCTGGCCGCCTCGCGTCTGCGTCGAACCTCCCGTCATCGGCAGGACAAGGCCGCGTCGCCGCGCCGGGCGACGGTCCGCCTCCGGGCCTAGGGCCCGCGCCCCATGTGCAGCATGAAGCTGAGGACCTCCCGCCGGCTCGGTCCGCTCGCTCCCCGGTCAGGACCTCCCGCCGGCTCGGTCCGCTGGCTCCCCGGTCAGGACCTCCCGCCGGCTCGGTCCGCTCGCTCCCGCGGTCAGGGCGTCTCGTCGGCGGCGAGTCGGCGGCGGCTTCAGCGGCTGAGGAGCAGGCCGTCCACCAGGGCCCGGAGTCCGTTCGGGTAGGTGTCCTCGGCGGTCAGCGGTGCCCAGCGGTCCGCGACCTGTGCAAGGCGCGGGAGCTCGCTCGTGTCGAGATCGGCGAAGACCTGCTCCCGGTACGTGGCGCGTTCATCGTCTGCGCGCCGTCGGGTCGCTGTCGTCCTGACCACGATCTCTCCGGCGGTGTAGTACCAGATCGCGCGGTAGGCGTGTACGGCCCGGTCGGGGGAGAGGCCGCATGCGATCAGCCCGTCGACGATCTGCTCGACGAACCACAGCGCGTGCGTGGACATCAGGTCGTCGGCGGTCAGGACCTCCACGATCCAGGGGCAGGCGGCGAGCGCGTCGTGGACCGCGGTGGCGGCGACGAGGATCCGCTCGCGAGGGTCGGCGGGCAGCTCCGGTCGGCGCAGGTTCCGGTCGGCGTAGTCGTCGAGCAGGAGGACGAGCAGTTCCTCCTTGTCGCGGACGTGGTGGTAGAGGGCCATCGGCGTACTGCCGACCTCCGTGGCGAGCCGCCGCATGGTCAGCTTGCCCACACCTCCCTCGTCCACGATCCGGCGGGCCGTCTCGATGATCTCCTCGCGAGAGATACGGGGAGGTCGGCCCAGGGTTCTGCGCGGTTCGGACGGTTGCGGCATGCCCCCCATCATTCCCCACGGGTCGACAACGGCGAACCCCGGCGCTAACTTTTCGTACATATATAGAAACTCTCGCGGGCGGCCCGACGTGGTGTTGGCGGCAGCCGCCGTCGCCCAGTTCGTCGTCGCCCTGGACATGTCCGTGGTCAACGTCGCCTTACCCGCGCTCCGTACGGCGCTGGGATTCGCGCCGCTGGACCTGTCGTGGGTCGTGCACGTGTACGCGCTCACGTTCGGCGGGTTCCTGCTGCTGGGGGGCCGCGCTTGCGACCTGTACGGCCGGCGTCGGATGTTCGTGCTGGGTCTGACCGTCTTCGGGCTGTGCTCGCTGACGGGCGGGCTGGCCCAGGACCCCTGGCAACTGATCGCCGCACGCGCCGGGCAGGGCCTGGGCGCCGCCGCGGCCGCGCCGGCAGCGCTGGCGATGCTCACCACCACCTTCGCCGAAGGCCCCCGGCGCGTCCGGGCGTTGGGTGTGTGGAGCGCGGTGAACGCCGCGGGCGGCGCGCTGGGCGTGCTGGCCGGCGGCCTGCTGACCGAAAACGCGGGCTGGCGCTGGATCATGCTGATCAACCTGCCCATCGTCGCGGTGGCTCTGGCCCTGGTGCTCGCGGGGGCGCCCGCGGAGGCGGCGCCCGCCCGGCGCGAGAAGCTGGACGTGCTGGGTGCCGTCCTGGCGACAGGGGGAGTCGGGCTGATGGTGCTCGGTGTCGTCCGTACCGACACCCTGGGCTGGGGCTCCCCGGTGACCTGGGCGACCCTCGCCGCCGCGACCGTACTCCTCTTCGCCTTCGTCGCCACCGAGGCGAAGGTCGCCGCACCCCTGCTGCGCCTCGGCCTGCTGCGCAGCCGCTGGGTCGCCGGAGCGAACGCGCTGGTGTTCCTGGCCGCGGCCGGGCAGTTCACGGCGTTCTACTTCGTCTCCCTGTACCTGCAGCAGGTCCTGGGCATGGGTGCCGCAGCGACCGGCACGGCGTTTCTTCCGTTCTCCCTGGGCCTGGTCGCGGGAACCGTCGTCGCGACCCGCGTCACCGCGTCCCGCACCCCCCGGGCATCCCTGGTGCCCGGCGCCCTGCTGGCCGCCGCGGGCCTGGCCTGGTTCGCTCTCATCAGCCCTGACGGCAGCTTCCTCACCGACGTACTCGGCCCGTCCCTCGTCACCAGTGTCGGAGCGGGGCTCGTCCTGGCTCCGGTCGCCGCCGCCGCGACCACCGGCGTCGCCCCGCGTGAGGCCGGCATGGCATCCGGCCTCATGAACAGCTCACGCCAACTCGGCGGCTCCATCGGCCTGGCGGCCCTGGCCACCATCGCCGCGCACCACACCGGCACGGCCACCCGGCCCGCCGCGCTCAACGACGGCTACGCCTTGGGCCTGGCCATCGCCGCCGCCATCTTCGTGCTCGCGGCAGTCGTGGCGATCGTCGTGCTGCCACGCCGGCGACCGGTCACGCCTGTCCCGCGGAGCGCCGCCCCCGCAGAGAACCAGTTGGAAGGAAGTCCCTCGTGACGGCCACCCTCGTCGACCTGTTCACCTCGGCGCTGCAGTTCCATCCCGGCGGCGACGTCCGGGCCGTCGAACGGCAGATGACGAACAGCGACTCCGGTGCCTGGCAGATCGCCACGTTTCACGTGGAGACCGACGCCGACGTTCACGCGGATCACTGGGAGATGCACCCGGAGGCCGAGGAGGCGGTGTGCTGTCTGACCGGCGCTGTCCGCCTCTACTTCCGTCCCGACATGCCCGACGGGGGCGAGGAGATGGTGCAGCTGCGGGCAGGCGCTGCCGTGATCGTCCCGCGCGGCCGCTGGCACCGCCTGGAACTGGACGCCCCCAGTGACCTGATGTCGATCACCCTTCGCAACGGCACCCGCCTCGAAAGGCGCGCAGAAGCCCACTGATCGACAGGTGGCCCGGCACGGCACCGCCGGGCCACCACCCGCTCTCATGGGTGAGCGGGACACCGGGGTGCTCATGGGCCGTCCGCGGGACACCGCCTAGTCCGCCGTCACCCCCCAGTACCCGATCTCTGACGGCTCGCCGTCCTCGTACAGGACCGTGCAGCGGCCGAGGCCGCGAGAGGGGAAGAGCTCGTGGTCGGCGCGCAGGGCCGCCTCCCACTCCGCGAGAGTGGGCTTACCGTGAGGACACCATTCCTGAAGCTCCTCCTCCGTCACCGGCCGCATGTAGGGGCCGTCTTCGGGCTCTCCCGCATCGATCGTGTGGACCTGGTCCAGGACGGTGGCGGTGCCACCGGTGAAGATGTATTCGGCCCAGTCCTCGCTCTCCCAGAGCTCCGCCACGGTACGTCCGGGGAAGCCGTGGTCGTCCTTGGCCAGTTCCGCCTCCTGCGCCCGCCGGAACGCGACCCCCAGGTCGCCGTCGTACGGTCCCGTCTGCCACCAACAATTGCCGCCCACTGCCCCGCCTTTCCCTCGATCTTCCGTTCGAGGCGAAGCCTAGAGTGTGGTGCAGACAGTCGTGCTCGGGCAGCTCAGGGCTGCCTACCCGGCCGGGATCCCGGGGACCGAGGCGCCTTGACCGGCGCAGAAGCGGATCGGCTCCGAAGCCGGGCCCGGTCGGTGCCACCGCCGTCCGGGCCGGATCGAACAGCCGGAAGCCCGTCCGGGCGGCCGCCATGGTCGGCGGCCGCCCGGACGGGGCCTGTGACTACCGCACGTCGTAGGCGCGGGTGATGGTCTGGGTGACCGCGTTGCCGTTGGCGTCGGTGAAGGAGGCCTTCGTCATGACCTGCTTGCCGGCGGCGCCGGTGTGGTCGAGGACGGCCGTCCACCTGCCGTCCTGCTGCCGGGTCGGCGCCTCGGTCCACGTGGCGCCGCCGTCGTACGAGTAGGACAGAGAGGCCGCCGTGATCGCGGCCGGCGTGTACCCGGCGTGGCCCTCGACCGACAGGCCGACCTCGATGCCGCTCTTCGCCGGCAGGGTGTTCATGCCGTCCACGGGCAGGTCGTACGCCG
Organism: Streptomyces tanashiensis; assembly: GCF_014648895.1. Classification (GTDB taxonomy): domain Bacteria; phylum Actinomycetota; class Actinomycetes; order Streptomycetales; family Streptomycetaceae; genus Streptomyces; species Streptomyces tanashiensis. Next base: position 73,478 of record NZ_BMRZ01000021.1, on the reverse strand, counting down.
GCGAGAGGATGGGCAGACCGCGCGAGTAGACCTCCGGCTCCCGGTGGGAGCGGAAGCTCCACGTGGTGGTGGCCGACGTCGAGCGCAGCCAGTTCCGGTCCCCGGAGAGGATCTTGTCCAGCTTCTGGGTGAGCTCGTACGCCGCGTCCTCGTCCGGCACCTGGAAGACGCCGTACGGGTCGACGCGGCTGCCGATCCGCTCACCGTTTCGCTTCAGCACCAGGTTGCCGAGGTCTCCGAACGAGCCGCCGAAGGTCCAGTGGTCCCCGGAACCGTCGATCCAGAGCGCGTTCTGGAAGCCGATCAGGTCGCCCTGCCGCTCGGCGGCCAGCATCAGCTTGCCGTCCGCGTCGCGCGGCGCACCCGGCCGCAGGGGGCCGCCGTACCACTCCTCGGCACTGCGCTGCCCCTCCCGGTAGGTGCGCTCCTGGTCGCCCATGAACGCGGCGAACGGGAAGCTGGTCATCGCGCCGTGGTACCAGGAGTCGTTGCCGGTCGTGTAGTACGCGGTGCGGATCCCCGGCGCCCTGACGTTCCTGAACGCGGCGACGGTGACGAAGCCGCTGTCGCCGCCGGAGGGGCGGACGTGCAGTGCGTCGAGGTAGTCGGCCTCCTTGCCCAGGGCCTTCCAGGTCTCCCTCACCTGCGCCAGCTTGGCGTCCTTGGGCCGGTAGACCTGGTCGGAGTGCAGCGGACCCGAGGTCGGGAACGACAGGTTGTAGACGTACGGGGAGCCGCCCTCGGAACCGATCGCGCGCCAGGTGGAGCGGAACTCGAAGGTGCCGTTGTGCGCACGGCCGTCGACGTCCGCGTACAGGTGGTGAATGCTGTTCGGGATCACGAGCGATCCGCCGGCCTGCCACGTGTCGTCCCACGTGCGGGAGTAGCTGAACGTGGTGCTGTCCGAAGCCGAGGGACGCTCGGTCCGCAGGCTCAGCCGGTGGGCCTCACGGGCGTCGAGGACGACAGTGGTGTCACCAGTGATCCGGAACTGCGGCCGCCCCAGGTAGCTGAGCGATTCGGTCGTGTTGCTCGCGTCGTACGACGCCACGAAGCTGCTCAGGGCGTAGTCGCCGGGGCGTAGGCTGAACGTCTGTTCCGCCGCTCCCGCGTTGAAGCGCCGCTCGCCCTTGTCGGTGTCGAGATCGACGAGCTCCAGGGAGGAAGGGCCGGTCGCGGGCTTGCCGTTGCGGTCGACGACCTTGATCCGGAGCGTGACCGTCTCGGGCTGGACGTAGAGGGTGAAGGGCACGGAGACGTGCGCCCCGCCGCCGGTGGCGAGGATCCGGCCGGTGACCGCACCGTACTGGGAGGCCTTCAGACGGGCGGTGGGGTCGATCCGCAGCGGCACCTGGACGGTGGCCCCCGCGGGGATCCTCACCCTGGTGTCCTCCAGCTTGGCGATGCCGGAGTGGATGTCGCTGCCGTCGTTGCCGTGCACCCCGCTGACCCTCAGGTTCAGGGTGAGGTCGCTGCCGCCGGTGTTGGTGAAGGGCACCTGCACGGTGGAGCGGTCCGAGGCGTCCTGCGGCCAGTTGTAGCTGCCGGCCTGGACGGCGGGCGCGGAGAGCGCCTTCTGCTCGACCGCTCCGATCACGTCGAGCACGCCTGCGCCGGTCTGATCGGCGCCGGCGACCTTCCCGCCGGTGCGGGCGGAGGAGACGAGGGCGGCCTTGAGCTGCTGTGCGGTCCAGTCCGGGTGGACCTGGCGGAGGATGGCCGCGGCGCCCGCGACATGCGGGGTGGCCATGGAGGTGCCGGACATCGACCGGTAGGCGTAGACGCCCCGGCCGCCCGCGCTGGCCGCCGAGATGCCGACGCCGGGCGCGGCCATCTCGGGCTTGAGCGTGCGCGTGACGGCCACCGGTCCGCGGCTGGAGAACCATGCCGTGGTGTCGTCGCGGTCGACGGCGCCCACGGTCAGCACGCTGGGCACGCAGCCGGGCGAGGAGACGGTCTCGGTGCCCGAACCGGCGTTGCCGGCGGCGACGACGAACAGTGTGCGGCTGCTCTGCGAGAGCTGCTGCGTGGCCTGGGCCACGGGGTCCGTGCAGTCACGGATCGTGGCGTTGCCCAGGCTCATGGAGACGACATCGGCCTGCTGGTCGACGGCCCACTGCATGCCCGCGATGACCCAGGAGTCCTGCCCGTAACCCCCGTCGTTGAGGACCTTGCCGATGAGCAGGGAGGCGCCGGGAGCGACGCCCTTCATACGGCCTTCGCTCGCCGCTCCCGACCCGCCGACCGTGGAGGCGGTGTGCGTGCCGTGGCCCACCAGGTCGTCGGTGGTCCTGGAGTCCGTGAAGTTCTTCGACGCGGCGACCCGGGTCGCCAGGTCGGGGTGCCCGGCGTCCACGCCCGTGTCGAGGACGGCGACCTTGGTGCCCTTGCCGTCGTACCCGGCCGCCCACGCCTCGGGGGCGTGCACCTGGGCGGTGGAGCGGTCCAGCGTGGCCTCGACCTTGCCGTCCAGCCACAGCTTCTTCAGCGTGGAGGCGGAACGCGAGCGGGGGTTGGTGACGTCCTGCCAGAACGCGGCGGCGGTGTCCTTGCCGGCCTTGAGCGCCACACCGTTCACCGCGGGGAGGCTCAGGCCCCGCTCGGCACCGCGCGGAGGGGCCGGAGCGCTGCCGAGGACGTTCACACCGGGCTCGTACGTGGCGATGAGCGGCAGCGCGTCGGCGTGCGCGTCGTCGTATCCCTGCCGGATGAGCCCGGTGACGTTGAACAGCTGCTCGTCCACCGCGCCCTCGGCGATCGCCTGGGTGGCGTCCTCCGGGTAGACGTAGAGGTCCTTGCCCTCCTGGTAGGTCTGGACCGTCGGCTGCGTGCCGTCCTCGCGGGGCAGGACGGCCGCGGAACTGCGACCCGACGGGTCCGTCGTCACCACGACCTTGTCACCGGTGACGAGCGTCACCGACGCCTGCTTGCCACCCACCGGGGTGGTTCCACTGCCGACGACGGGCCTCTTGCCCGAGGTGCCGTCAGGTGGCGTGTCCGCCGCGCCGGAGGGCGCGACCGCGGTGACGGTCAGGACGGCGGCGGTCGCCGCGCCCAGGGCTGTACGCGTTATGGAGCGCATGAATCTCCCACTGGAAACCGTGAACATGTCGGGATGCAGCTGCAGCCTGGCAGACCCGCGGATCACCGAGGAGGGCCCGGAGTGGCGGGTTCCGCGCATGGCGGATACCCGACACGCGATCGCATCCGGCAACGTTGCGTCCGACGGGGAGTCCGGGGCGTGCGGGCGAGGGTCGGCCCCGCGCCGTGCATGGACCCCGCACTCCGCGCAGGGGTCACGACCGCTCCTCGTCGGACAGCCCCCGGTCCGCTCCAGGTCACTGAGGCGGCGGACACCTGCCGGGCTGCATCCCCTCGGGGGTGTCCGGCCCCCCTCACTCCCGCCACCCAGCCGGCCGCCGAGGAGGTCAGAGCCAGCCCGCGCGGGCGGCGTGCCACCCGAGTTGCAGGCGCGAATCCGCGCCGGCAAGGTCCATCAGACGGCGTGTCCGTCGCTCCACGGTCCGGATCGAGAGACCGAGCTGTGAGGCCGCCCGCCGGTCCGAGATCCCTGCCAGCAACAAGGCGAGGACCTCCAGTTCCCCCTCGGTCGGCCGGTCGTCGACCGCCGGATCCGCGCCCACACCCGTGGTGGTGGCGAACAGCGGACGGGCCTGGGCCCATTCCCGCTCGAAGAGGTGGACGAGTGCCGTCAGCAGACCGCTGCGGTGCACCACGATGGCGCTCGGCTCGTCACCGGAGTCCGCCATGTCCAGTGGCACCATGGCGCGCTCCCGGTCCGACACCACCATCTTCAACGGCAGTGACTCGACCAGCCGGATCTCGAGGCCCGCCGACATGGCCGCCCGCACGTCCTTTCCCACACCGGGACTGTCGAGGTAGTCCTTGGACGCCACGACGCGGAAGTCGACTCCGCGGTCCAGCGCGGAACTCTCCGACATGTCGGCCTCCTCGCGGGGTACGGCGATGGGCTCCCCGACGAGGAAGACCAGCAGTTCCCGCTGAGCTCCGCGCTGCAGTTGGTGGAACCGGTGCGCGACCTGCTCCACGCCGACGACCACCTCCACGACGCTGCCCGCGGGGTGTGCCGCGGTGCTGCGGTACTGCTCGGTCACCATCGAGAAGGCGGTCTCGGCCCGGTGAAGCGCGTTGCGCTGCTCGACCAGCAGCGGGGCGAGGGCCACGGAGGGCGGGGTGAGCCGGTAGCGGGCGGGCGTGCGGTCGGCGGCTCCACGGTCGGAAGCGTCGGGTGCCCCGCCCCCGGCCTCGGCGGCGATCGCCACCAGGCCACGCGCCGACAGGTCGAGCAGGATGCCTGCGACCTCGGGTTCCTCGAGTCCGGTCTGACGGACGAGTTCGTACGCGGAGGCTGTCGGGCGGCCCAGCAGCGCGGTGTAGACGGTCTCTTCGGCCCGCCCCAGCCCCAATGCCTGCAGCATCCAGGTCCCCCCTCGGGCGGCCGTCGTGTCTGTCCTCGGCGCAGCTCGGGAGGACCGAGCGGATCACCTCGGCGGCACCCTATCCCACAGTCCGGACACGGCCACGGGCCGCCGCCACCGTGGACTCCGCCACGGGCCCGGACGCCTCCGCGGCGTACGGATCCTGACACGCTTGGAACGCGATCCGACCGTCCGATCCGAGGGTCGGCAGCAAGGAAGTCGGGCCAGAACGCCAACCCGCTCCGGCACGCAGTCCGTGAAGTCGGCGGACCAGCCCCTCGGAACGGTCCAGGGCCAACAGCGCTGTTGGCGTGGGCCCTTGATCGAGGGGGAAGACGGCATGACATCGACCATGTTCCACATCGGTGGGGACCTGGGCGTACGGCGGCTCGGGTTCGGAGCGATGCGGCTGCCGACGGAGGCAGGTCCCGCCCGCGAGGCATCGCTCGCGGTCGCCCGACGGGCCGTCGAGCTGGGTGTCACGCTGATCGACACCGCCCACATGTACGGCTGGGGAGCGAACGAGGAACTGCTCGCCGAAGCCCTGTATCCCTACGCGGACGGACTGCTCATCACCACCGAGGTGGGTGTCGCACGATCGCCCTCCTCCGCCGGGTGGAAACTCGACGCCCGGCCGGACGTCCTGCGCGCTCAGGTCGACCACGCCCTCCGGCGGCTGCGCGTGGAACGGATCGACCTGCTCCAGCTGCACCGCATCGATCCGGAGGTGCCCCTGGCGGAGCAGCTCGGCGCGCTGCGGGAACTGCAGACGGAGGGCAAGGTCGGACGGATCGGACTGTCCGAGGTCACCGTCGCAGAACTGGAACGGGCACGGGAGATCGTCGACGTCGCCAGCGTGCAGAACCGATACAGCCTGCTCGACCGCGAGCACGAGCCGGTGCTCGCCACGTGCGAAGCGGCGGGGATCGCTTTTCTGCCGTGGCGGCCGGTCGCCGGGGCGGCGTCGGCCGCGTCGGCCGAGATCGCGGCCGTGGCGGCCGAACTCGACGCCACCCCGGCTCAAGTCTCGCTCGCGTGGCTCCTTCACCACTCCCCGGTCATCCTCCCGATTCCGGGCACGGCTCGGATCGGCCACCTGGAGGAGAACCTCGCTGCGGCGCAGCTCCGCCTCGACCAGGCCCGCCTCGACCGCCTCGACCGGTTGGCCGGGTAGGAGGGACTTCAGGCCAGTGCGGTCAGGTGGTCGGGGTGGTGGGTGGCGACGTCGTGGGCGGCTCGGACGAAGGCGGCGACGGCAGCGGATCGCGAGGTCTCCGGCCAGGCGACCATGACCGCGCTGGGACTGAGGCCGGTGACCGGCCGGTAGGCGATGTCCGGGCGCTGGTGCCGCTCGGTGGTGGAGCGGGCCAGGAACGCCACCGCCTGGCCCAGCGCGACCACTTCCAGGAGTTGCTCGACGCTGGCCACGAGCGGCCCCTCAGGAGGGTCGGTCGCCGCCGAGCCTGTGTCGCCATCGCCGGCTTCCGCTCCGTCGCATCCGGTGTAGTAGGCGATGGTGGAGGGGGCGGCCCCCTTCCAGCGCGGGATCGGTTCACCCTTGAGGTCGGTCGGCCGCAGTCGTCGGCGTCCGGCCAGGCGGTGCGCGGCGGGGAGGACGGCCAGTCGCGGCTCGACCAGGAGAGTCTGGGAATCCAGACCTCGACCGTCGAACGGGCTGCGCAGCAGCGCCACATCGGCACGGCCGTCCCGCAGCATGGCGATCGGCTCTCCGCTGCCGCCGACGACCACTTCGGGCGGCGGCAGATGCGAACCCGTTCCCCGGTAGGCGGCGAGGATCTCCCGCAGCAGCCCGGCATCGCCTCCCGGCTTGACCGCCACGACGAGCTGGGGCGTCGGCTGACCGGCCCGGCGTGCACGCCGGGCCGCCGCGTGCACCGCGTCGACCGCGATCCGGGCCTGATCGAGCAGCACCTGACCGGCGTTGGTCAGCCTCACCTGCCGGGTGGTGCGCTCCAGCAGGCGTACCCCGACACGGGACTCCATCTGAGCGATCGCCTTCGACAGCGGGGGCTGCGCCATTCCCAGGCGCTGCGCGGCCCGGCTGAAGTTCAGTTCCTCGGCGACCGCGATGAAGTACCTCAGCTCCCGCACCTCTAGCTCACTCATATCTGTGGACTATAGATCCAGAGCCAGCTGGTCTTTCCCTGCCGCCCGTGGGCGAGGGGAGGCTGGGTGCCATGACGACTTCACAGAAGACTGCTCTGATCACCGGCGCGAACAAGGGCATCGGCAAGGAGACGGCGCGCAGGCTCGCAGCCCTCGGCATCACCGTGCTGATCGGCGCCCGCGACGCCGAGCGTGGCGAGGCGGCGGCCGAGGAGCTGCGCGCCGACGGCGCCGACGTACGGTTCGTACCACTGGACGTCACCGACGAGACCTCGGTCCAGGCCGCCGCCCAGCACATCGACGCCACGTTCGGCCGCCTCGACATCCTCGTCAACAACGCCGCGATCGCCGCCGGACCGCAGAAGCCGAGTGAGACCCCAGCAGCCACCGTCCGGCAGGTCTACGAGACCAACGTGTTCGGTGTCATCGCGGTGACCCATGCCATGCTCCCCCTGCTTCGCCGCTCCGCCGCCGCACGCATCGTCAACATGTCCAGCGAACTCGGCTCCCTCACCCACCAGGCCGACCCGGACAGCCCGTGGGCCGCCTACACCTCGATCCTCCTCCCTTACTGCACCTCGAAGAGCGCCCTGAACGCGGTCACCGTGCTCTACGCCAATGAACTGCGCGCCGAAGGGATCCTGGTCAACGCGGTGAGTCCCGGCTACTGCGCGACCGACCTCAACCGCCACAGCGGGATACGCACGGCGGAGGAGGGCGCGACCGTGGCGGTCGACCTGGCGACGGCGGGCGAGGACGGCCCGACGGGCGCCCTTCTGGCCGAGGAGGGGCCGATCCCCTGGTGAGACGGCGAGCCCGCGTGGTCAACAGCGTCCCGAGTCCCTCACTCATACGAATGCAATGACCGGCAATCCACCTTCCACGCGAGGAAGTGATAGACAATCCTCACATTCCCGGACACGGTCACGCGTCCGGTTCTGCACAGGGAAGGCATCGCATGGCTCAGGGGACTGTGAAGTGGTTCAACGCAGAGAAGGGCTTCGGGTTCATCGCACCGGACGACGGCACGCCGGACGTCTTCGTGCACTTCTCCGCGATCGACTCCTCCGGCTACCGGTCGCTGGAGGAGAACCAGCGGGTGGAGTTCACGACCTCACAGGGCCCGAAGGGCCCGCAGGCCGAGCAGGTCCGCCCCATCTGACCGGGTCGCAAGCGGACGCCCCGGGGCGCTGACGCAGATGCCTGTGGCCGGTTCGTGCACGCCTCTGGCGTACCCGACCGGCCCAGTGGCAGGGTGAACGGAAAGCGGCCCACCGCACCGCTCCTCGCGGACCGGGCCGTCGGCCCTGCCCCGCGTCCCCCGTGCGGGTCATGGCCGCGCCCGCCTCCCGGCTCCCCACGGGAGGCCGCAGGCGCGCGCGGCACCCGCCTGAAAGCGCTGACGTGCCCGGTGAGGACGGCCGACCACATCAGACCGATGAGGACGTGCACCGTGGTGAGCAGGAGCCCCATGGTGAAGCGGCTTGCGCCGGCGGGGATGAACTGGGGCCCAGAACGGCGACGTAGATCGCCGCCACGCCGGCTCCGAGGAGCTCCTCCGTCGAGTCCGTGCCTGACCGGCGGCACCGTACTTGTCTGCGTCGCACCCCTTGTCTGACCCAGACTCAGGCCGCTGCAGGAGTCGGCGCACCGTGCCTGCCACGGTGCTGCTGCCCTGTTGCTGAGATATGCCGTCCCAGCAGGGCGTTCCGCGGATAGCATCCGCCGTGAGACTGGCGTGGCTGGTTGGGCTTGCCCTCTCGGGCGGCTGCCCCGTTCTCCTCGCAACGGAACGACGTCGAAGGAAGAAGCCCCTGTGAGTGTGTCTGGCTCCGGCGGGAGGGTTCTGCCTGCCCGCCCGGGTGATCCCAAGAAGGTGGGCCCTTTCCGGATCATCGGCCGTCTCGGTGCAGGTGGCATGGGAACGGTGCACGCCGGACTCGACCCCCAGGGGGTACGGGTCGCGGTGAAGGTCATCCACCCGGCGCAGGCGGAGGACCCTGAGTTCCGGGCTCGGTTCCGCCGTGAAGTCACCCTTTCCTCCCGCGTCGTGGGCCCCTGCCTGATACCCCTGCTGGCGGCTGACACGGAGACCGAAACCCCCTGGCTGGCCACCGAGTACGCGCCAGGACCCACCCTGAATCAGCACCTGGCCACGCACGGGCCGCTCGCAGGTGGCAGCCTGTATGCCTTCGCCGCCGGTACGGCCCAGGCGTTGGCCGCGATCCATCAGGCCGGTGTGGTGCACCGGGATGTGAAGCCGCAGAACGTCATCCTCACCCCCGTCGGACCCCGCGTCCTGGACTTCGGCATCGCGCACGCCGCCGACGGCACCTCCGTCACTCGCACCGGCGTCATGACGGGGACACCGGGCTGGATCAGTCCCGAGCACTACCGCACAGGAACCGCCGGACCGGCCGGGGACATGTTCGCCTGGGGAGCGATCGTGGCGTACGCCGCCACCGGACGGCTTCCGTTCGGCACCGCCGCCCCGGACGTGGTCGCGTACCGCGTCATGTCCGAAGCTCCCGATCTTGCGGGTCTTCCTCAACCTCTGGGGGAGCTCGTGGAGAAGGCCCTCGCCAAGAATCCCGACGAGCGGCCCTCCGCTCACGAGGCCGCCGAGCGGTGCACCAGCCTGCTCTCCGGCCAGACGACGCAGGTTCTGCCCGTGCCGACAGGCATGGAACCGACCCTGGTCGGCGGCCTCATTGAGGCAGAGTGGCACATGCCCACCCTGGACGACCCCGCCTGGCAGATCCGGCGTCCCTCGTCCCGGAAGCGCGCGGTCATCACCGCCATCGTCATCGGGAGTGTCGTCGGCGGAGTCGCGGGCGGCGCCCTTGCGTTCCCGTCGTCTCACGGCAGCACGGACAAGAGCACGACAGCCCGGTCCACGATGCCCGTGAGTCATGGCAACGCACCGTCGACGGACAGCAACTCCAGCACCACCCCGGCCGCGCGGACCGGAGCCCCTCCGACGCCCCGGTCCGTCAGAGACGCGCTCGCATCCGTGCCCGACCCGGCTTACACCCGCTCCGAAGACGAGACTCAGCCCATGCCCGGTGAATGGGCGGCAAGCACACGCGCCGAGACCTCACAGGAGACGGCGGCAGCCCAGGAGATCCGAGACCTCGCCCGGAGGATGCTCGCCACCAAGGGCTGGGAGCAGTCGATTCCCGACGTCACGTTCAACCGCGAGGCACAAACCGTCGTGGTGACCGCGGGTCCCGTCCCGCAGATCCCCGAAGACCACCAGGATCTGTTCCGCCGCATCGGAGAGATGGCCGCATGCACCGTCGCCTCCCGCCACCTGAAGGAACAGCCGGCCACATGGCCGTACGGGCGGTTCTCCGTGTACTGGCTGTACGGGAAGCAGGCGAACGACGAGTCGGTTCTCGGGTTCGGAGACGCGGCCGACGGCTGTTCCCGCGAGATCGCCGGCAGATGGCTGGGCGACGACTCCGGCCTGGCGACCGCCGGAATCCCCAGCAGCGACAAGGCCGAGATCCGTGTCGCGGACAGCACGGTGAAGGCCCTCCAGGCGGCGTGGGACGCCAGGGCGGGCGAGATGAGCCTGCCGCCTCTTGGCGCGGGCACGGTCAAGCTCGGGTTCGACCCCGTGGAGCACGCGATGTACGTGTGGGCAGACGAGGACGGCTACGGACCGCTCGGCGGGCGCGCACAGCAGTCGCACCTGACGGACGTGGTCGCGAAGACCGGCTGCAGGAAACTGCTCGCCGAGGCCGACACGAACGGTGGGTGGCGGTACGACCGCTACGTCGTTGCCCTGTACTGGGGGAACGAGGGTGAGAAGCAGATCCTCGATTCCGGAAGCTGCCCGAAGGGCTGAGCCTGAGCAGCGCCGCGACGCCGTAGGCGGCCCTGGACCTGCCTCATCAAAGGGCGTGGGGACGGGCCCCGCCGAGGCCGACTGGGCGACGAGCGGTCAGGTCGCGCCCGCGCCGCTGCGGGTCAGGGCGAACACTCCGAGGACGATCAGTGCGATGCCCGCGAGCTGGGGCAGCAGCCACCAGCCCGCCCGTACGTGTTCCTCGTACAGCAGGATGCCGAGGGCCAGGCTCACGGTGGCGTCGCCGAGGGTCAGAGCGGGCTGCGAGGCGACGAGTGGTCCGCCTTGCATGGCGTGTTCGAGCAGCAGGAGGGCCGCGATCCCTGCCGCGCAGAAGGCGTAGGTCTGCCAGGCCGTCAGGAAGGCGCCGATGCCGTCGTCGGTGAGGATGTGCATGGACGTCTTCATGAGGGCGGCGGTGAGCGCGTAGCAGATCGCTGTCGCGGTACCGAGACAGCCGGCCCTCGCGCGCCCCGGCGGTCTGCGCAGTCCGACGGTGGCGAGGACCACCACGGCGACGGCGCAGGCCACCAGGACCGGCACCCAGCGGTCCAGTTCCACGTGGGTGCGGTTGCCTGTGGGCGAGGCGGCCGCGAGCGCCACCCCGAGTCCGGCCACGACGCCGGCGACGGCCGCCCAGAGCCGCGCGGGCAGCCGCTCGCGGGTCAGGAGGGAGGCGATCAGCAGGGCAAGGGGTAGCTCAAGGACGAAGAGCGGTTGCACCAGGGCCAGGGGCCCGGTCGCGAGGGCCGCCGCCTGTCCGACGCCGGCGGCGATGACGGCGAGGATGCCGGCCAGCCACAGGGGGCGGCGCAACAGGTCGAGGACGAGTCCGGGGCGGAAGGAGTCGGACTGCGGGACGGTGAGCGCCGCACGCCGCTGGAGCACCGTGGCCAGCGCGTTGCTGAACGCGGCGAACAGTGCGAAGAGGACCGGCAGGACGACGCCCATGCACCGATCCTCACCGGGGCTGCGGCCGCCCGGAGGGCGACACCGGCGGGCGCCCGTACGGAGGACCCGGTCGGGCCAACGCCGGAGGACGGCGGCCGATGCCAGGTGTGAGTGCGCGGACATGGATCGATGCGGCGGCGGTGCTGGGGCCGGCGGCTTCCGAGGCCGCATGGGCGACCGGCCCGCCGCGCCGGTCAGGCGTAGCCGCCTCGACGGTGCCGCCCATCGGGCCGACCACGCCAGGATTCGCTCACGTGTTCGGTTCATGGTCTACGCTGAACCCATGACCGCAGCACGACCCGCCCTGCCCGGACTCCAGGCCTCCCTGTTCGATCAGGGCGACGACATCCGGTGCGGCCCGCTGGACGGGCTCCGGAGGACGGTGCTCGACGGCGGTGCCTGGATCGATCACCTGCCCGGTTGGCTGCACGGCGCCGACGCGCTGTTCGAGGAGCTGGCCGGGCGGGTGCCCTGGCGGGCCGAGGAACGCCCGATGTACGACAACGTCGTCGCCGTGCCCCGGCTCCTGGCCCACTACGGGGAGGGCGTGCCCCTCCCGCACCCCGCGCTCGCCCAGGCCCGGGACGCCCTCGGCGCCCACTACGCCGCCGAGCTCGGCGAACCCTTCGCGACCGCCGGCCTCTGCCTCTACCGCGACGGTCACGACAGCGTCGCCTGGCACGGCGACCGGACCGGCCGCTCCGCCACCCACGACACGATGGTCGCCATCCTCTCCCTCGGCGACCCCCGCGACCTCGCCTTCCGTCCCCGCTCCGGCGGCCCGACGGCCCTCCGCCTCCCGCTGGGACACGGCGACCTGGTGGTGATGGGCGGCTCCTGCCAGCGGACGTGGGAGCACGCCGTCCCCAAGACGAGCCGCGCCGTCGGCCCCCGCATCAGTGTCCAGTTCCGCCCTCGCGGAGTGCGCTGAGACCTGGTGCGGAGGCCGACGGGCTAGGGGGTGTCCATCGGATCAGGGTCGGACAGGCCCTACGGCGTCGCGGTCGGGCGGAAGCTCTGCGACGGGCCGCTGTCGCAGGGGCGCTGGACGAGCTGGATCCCCGGCGTGGTGCCGCCGCCGGCGGTGAGGCACTGGCCGCTGTGGCGGGCGACGAAGTGGTAGCGGCCGGACGGTTCGCTCACCGGCAGCCACTGCTGGTTGGCGCCGCCCGCGTAGGACCACAGTTGGAGCGGTGCGCCGTCGGCGGTGGACCGGTCGGCGACGTCGACGACCTGTTGGGGAGCGTTGCGGACCCCGATGCGGGTGTAGCCGTCGGTCGTCGGGGTGAGGCGGAACTGCTGGGCCTGGGTGCCGTTGCAGGTGTACTGCTGGACGGCCGTGCCGTTGGCCGTGCCCGCCGCCCGGGCGTCGACGCACAGACCGTTCGCCTCCGCGGCCAGCGTGTACCAGGAGTCCCCGGGGAAGGTGCCCGGCGGCGTGGTGGCGCCGGTGCCCGCGAGCCACTTGAGGCCGTCGATCAGGAGACGGTTCTGGGTGGGGCTGGCGAAGGTCGAGGACAGCCGGGTGTCGGTGCTGTAGTTCATGGCGTTGTGGCCGAAGTTGGCGTACAGCATGCGGTACTGCGTGTTGGTCCACACGAGCGGGTAGTCACCGCTGTACCAGGACTGGTTCGGGTCGGTGCCCAGCGGGAAGCTGACCGGGTCGACCGAGGCGAGCACCTTGATGGACGGGTTGGCGCGCAGGTCGTTGCTCCAGCTGTACCACTCGCTGACGGCCGAGGTCCACGTCGCGGGCAGGCCCGCCGCCGCGGGGTGGGCCGCGTTCTCGGTGCGTACGACGGCGGTGGTCGGGCCCCAGGTGTTGGAGCGGAAGTTCCCGCTGCCCAGGAACTGGTTGTAGTACCAGTTCCAGCTCGGGGCGTTCGTGGTGAACGCCGAGACGTGGAAGCCGAGCCACGCCCCGCCGCCCCGCATGTACCGCTCGAATCCGGCACGCTGGGCCGCGCTCTGCGGGGCGTCGTCGAGGAAGACGACGACGTCGTACGCGTCCACGCCGCCGTTGGCGAGCAGGTTCCAGTCGGTGGTCGCCGTGTAGCCGAAGTTCTGGGCGGCCGCGGTACGGGGGAACCAGTCGTTGGCCTCCTTGACGAAGTCGATGTGGGCCGCGTCCCAGGTGCCGTTGTAGAAGGCGATCACCCGGAAGTCCGGCGCGGCGGGTGCCGCCTGGGCGGGGGCGACGGTCCCGAGGCCGAGGACCAGCGCCATGAGGCCGAGGAGTCGGAGCAGGAGTCGTCTCACGGGTAGCTCACCAGGTTCGCGACGTTGGTGGAGGAGTTGGACGGGCCGCCGCGGTCGTTGACGACATGGCGGATCGTGCCGGTGCCGCCGAGGGAGACGGTGACCATGTTCCGGAAGCGGACGTCCGGGCGGTTGGGGGCCTCGATGGCGTGCTCGGCGGCGACGCCGGGATTGACGTTGAAATAGCAGTAGCTGCCGAGCCCGTAGGCCTGATGGCTGGTGACGGAGTCGGCGACCTTGTAGGCGGCGTAGCCCTGGGTGGTGCCGTTCGTCCAGGCGGCCTGGTTGGGCGGGTCGTACGGCATCTCGTTCTGGTAGAAGTACGTGCGGCCGCGGTTGCCGTTCCAGACGGTCTGGTGCTTCTGGTAGTGCTCGACGAACAGGCCGTACATGGTGACGTCGTCGCCGTTGACGACCAGACCGTTGTCGGCCGTGTTGGTCGTCCAGCCGACTCCGGTGCCGTGGTCCGCGCGCCAGACCCACAGGTGGTCGCCGATGACGTGGTCGCTGTTGACGACCAGGCTGGTGGTGGCCTTGCCGACGGCCGCGCCGCCGACCCGGAAGTAGACGTCGTGGAGCGAGGTCGGGTTCGTCGCGTGGGAGGCGGACGATCCCGTGGGGCCGAGCTCCAGCAGGGACGGCGAGTTGACCGTACCGGCGTCGAAGAGGATGCCCGCGATCTTCACCCCGTCGACGTCGGCGACGGTCATGGCGGTGACGCCGTTGTCGGGGACGAAGGTGGCGAGACCGAGGCCGAGTATCACGGTGTCGGGGCGGGTGACCCGGAGGGTCTGGTCGAGGTGGTACACGCCGGGGGTCACCAGGAGGTCCTTGCCCGCGGCGAGGGCGGCGTTGATCCCGGCCGCCGTCGCGCCCGGCTTCACGATGTGGAAGCGGTCCATGTCGAGCTGGGTCCCGGCGGGGGCGCCGCCGGCGGCCCACGTGGTGCCGGTGGAGTCGTTGCGCGGGGCGGGCACGACGACCTTGTAGGCGCCGGTGGCGTCGACGGTGAGGAAGGGCTTCTCGCGGACGACGGGGGTGCGGTCCACGGTCGTGTAGGGCGGGTTGGGGAAGCTGGTGCCGGGGACGCCCTGGCTGCCGACGAACACCATGTTCCAGTTCGAGCCCGTCCAGGAGCCGAGCTGGGAGTTGCGGGTCAGCCACTGTTGCTGGGTGCCGGAGCGCACCTGGCCGTCGATCTTGGTGTCGGCCATGAAGCCGCCGCTGGACCAGCCGCCGTCGCTCAGCTCCAGGTTGCCGCGCACATGCATCCGGCGGTACGCCGACGCCTGGGAGACGGCCCAGCGGTCGGTGCCGCCGGTGGGGTTGACGGACAGGTTCTCGGCGCCGCGCCAGAAGTTCTGGGTCGCGTTCTGGGGCGGGAACCAGTCGGCCTCCACGTGCACGGCGCCGTTGATCGTCACGGCGTCGGGCGACTGACCGAGGCCGATGACCTGGGTGTAGAAGCCGACGTTGACATCGTTGTTGTACGTGCCCGGCTTGAACAGGACGGCGTACCGCTCCGGCCCGAACTGGTTGGTCTCCTGCCGCTGGAAGATCGTGTTCAGACGGTTCTGGACGGTGGCCGAGGGCATCGACGGGTCGAGGACGACGACGTTGGGGCCGAGGTCGACGTCGCCCGGCGCGGTGCTCACGGGGGTGACCTGGAAGCGCTGGGCGGCCGAGCCGTTGCAGGTGTACTGGACGAGCGGGACGCTGTCGGCGGTCGACGCCGCGGGGACGTCGAGGCACTTCCCGCTGTTGCGGTTGACGAGGTGGAAGGCACCGCCTCCCTCGTCGACGGCCCGCCACTGCTGGTTGAGGCCGCCGCCGTACGTCCACAGGTGGACGGCGGCGTTGTCGGCGGTGGAGACGTCCTTGACGTCGACGACCTGCGCGGAGTCGTTGCGGCTGCCGATCCTGACGTGGCCGTCCGAGGTCTGGGCGATGGTCCACTGCTGCGCGGTGGTGCCGTTGCACGCGTACTGCTGGACGGCGGTGCCGTTGGCGGTGGCGGCGGCGCGGGCGTCGAGGCACTTGCCGCTGCCGGAGTTCACGACGGTGACCAGGCCCGTGGGGACCTCGGCGGCGGCCGAGCCGACCGCGGCCGTGGCGGAGCCGGGGGAGGCGGCGACCAGCGCCGAGCAGAACGCCGCGCCGGCGGCCAGGGCCGCTCCGAGAGGGTGGGGGCGAGGGCGGGTACGGGCGGGGCGCCGGGGTCCGGCGTCCCCTCGGACGGGAGGCATGGGGCTCCTAGGTGGGGGGTGAGGGGTCGGGAGGAGTCGTACCGAAAGTGCCGTGGCCTGGCCGGCGGTCAGCCGTTGTAGGCCGCGAGGATCCTGGTGAACTCCCACGCCTGCTGGCCGATGCCGGAGCAGGTGTCGGCGCCGCCGCCGGTGCAGGGCCGGTCGCGGTTGACGGACCAGAAGGTGAGCCGGGCCAGGTGGCGCTGCTGCGCGTACGCGAGGATGGTGCGGAAGTCGGCCTGGGTGATGGTCTCGCCCACGTCCGTGACGCCGTTCATCGAGGAGATGCCGGTGTGGCGGTAGGCCTGGTCGTCGCTGTAGCCGTACGCGTTCTTCACCGCGGTCTTGAGCCCCTCGGCCGCGCGGACCGTCAGGGTGCCCATGTTCTGTCCGTTGCCGCCGAAGTTGAACGGCATGATGGTCCAGCTGTCGACGGTCAGGCCGGACGTGGCCGCGCGGTTGATGAGGCTGGTGTCGGGGCCGTTCTGGCCGGTGCCGAAGGTGATGTACACCTTGAGGCCGGGGTTGTCGGCCCGGACCTTCTTCAGGGCGTCCACGGTGCGCTGCTGGACGGTGGGGCTGTCGTAGGCCGCGGCCTCGATGTCGATGTCGATGGCCTTCAGGCCGTACGCGTCGATGACCTTCTGGTAGGCGGCGGCGAGCTCACCGGAGCTGGAGCAGGAGCTCTCCAGCTTGTTGCCGCTCCACCCGCCGAAGGAGGGTATGACGTCGCCGCCGGCCGCCCGGACGGTGTTGACCGTCTGCTGGTCGACGCCGCCGACGAGGGGACGGCCGCCGTCCCACTGGGGGTTGCAGTAGCCGTTGCTGAGGACGAAGGCGAGCGTGAACCACTTGACGCCGGTGGCGTTCATGACCGTCGTCGGGCTCGGTGGGTTCCCCCAGCCGTTGTAGAGGTACGGAGCGACGGCCATGTTCCCGCCGGGAGCCGGGTCGGTTCCGCCGGCCGGGGGAGCCGACCACTTCTGGTTGGCCGCTCCGGTGCACGTCCAGATCTGCAGCCGGGTGCTGTTGGCGGAGCTGTTGCCGGTGGCGTCCAGACACTTGTCCGCCTGCGGGTTGACGATGTCGCGGGCCGCGGTCACCGTCCATCGCTGGGCGGCGGAGCCGTTGCACTCCCAGAGCTGCACCGTCGACCCGTTGGCCGTTCCGCCCGAGGTCACGTCCAGACACTTGCCGAGGGCTTTGATGGTGCCGTCGGCGCCCACGTCCCAGTTCTGGGCGGCGGTGGCGTTGCAGTCGTAGATCTGGACGGCGGTGCCGTTCGCCGTGGTGCCGCCGGCCACGTCGACGCACTTGCCGCCGATCCCGGTGATGCGACCGGCTGCGGCTTCGGCGGGGGCGTCGGTGGCGACGGTGACACCACCGGCGGCGAGAGCGAGTGTCGCCACGGTGAGTGGCAGGCGGGTCCGGTGCATGGGAGGTCCTCTCGGGTGGGGGGCGGTTCGTCGGTGGGACGTGTCCGGGTACCGGGGAGCCAGAGCGAAGTTCAAGGATGTGAACGTCATCCCACTTTCTGATCGGCGAATGTAAAGGTCTGAACCAGGCGCGTCAAGACTCCGCGCATTCAGAGCTTGAACGCACAACGCACCTGAATGCGCCTGTAGTTGGGCTTCGAGGCATGCTGCTGTGAAGTCTTGACGACATGTGTGCGGCCCTGACCGCATCACCCGTGCAGGGCGTCCCCGCGAACGCGCCGGGCCGTGTCGCGCAGCCACAGAGCACTGCGCTTGGGCGTACGGGCCTGGGTGGGGTAGTCGACGCGGACGAGACCGAAACGCTTGTCGTAGCCGTACGCCCATTCGAAGTTGTCGAGGAGCGACCAGGCGAAGTAGCCGCGGACGTCGGCCCCGCGGGTGCGCGCCTCGGCCACGGCGGCGAGGTGGGCCGCGAGATAGGCGGTGCGTTCGGCGTCGTCGACGAAGCCGTGCGCGTCGGGAACGTCGTCGTACGCCGCGCCGTTCTCGGTGACCACCATCGGTGTACCCGGGTAGTCCTGTGCGATGCGCAGCAGCAGAGCGGTGAGGTCGTGCGGCATCACCTCCCAGCCGAGGCCGGTGACCGGGAGACCGCCGTGCGGCAGGTTCCGGGTGACGGGGACGCCGTGGGCGTCGGCGGTGGCGCCCCGTTCGTCCGCCCCCGAGGTGCGCATGGAGCGGTAGTAGTTGACGCCCAGGGTGTCGATGGGACTGGAGATGATCTCCAGGTCCCCGTCATGGACCGGGATCTCGATGCCCCGTACGGCGAGGTCGTCGACGAGGTCCTCCGGGTACCGGCCGCACAGGATCGGGTCGAGGTAGAAGCGGAATCCGAGGGCGTCGGCCCGGCGGGCGGCCTCGCGGTCGGCCTCCGAGTCGGTCGCGGGCCCGCTGGTGCCGAGCAGGTGGGTGACGGCCAGGTCGAGCGGGCGCCGCGCGGCGGAGCGCAGGCGCTGGACCGCGAGACCGTGGGCGAGGTGCAGGTGGTGCACGGCACGCACCCCGTCGGCGAAGGAGCGGCCCCCGGGGGCGTGGATGCCTTCGACATGGCCGAGCACGGCCGAGCAGAAGGGCTCGTTGAGGGTGGTCCAGTGGGCGACGCGGTCGCCGAGGCGCTCGTGGACGAGGTCCGCGTAGTCGGCGAAGCGGTGGGCGGTGTCGCGGGCGGGCCAGCCGCCGGCGTCCTGGAGCTCCTGGGGCAGGTCCCAGTGGTACAGGGTGAGCCAGGGGGTGATGTCGCGCGCGAGGAGCTCGTCGACCAGACGGTCGTAGAACCCGATGCCGGCCGGGTTGGCCGCGCCGCGTCCGTGCGGCTGGACGCGGGGCCAGGAGACGGAGAACCGGTAGGTGTCGAGGCCGAGATCGGCGAGCAGCGCGACGTCCTCGGGCATGCGGTGGTAGTGGTCGCACGCGACGTCGCCGGTGTCGCCGTTGTCGACGGCTCCGGGGACGCGGGAGAAGGTGTCCCAGATGGACGGTGTGCGGCCGTCCTCGTCGGAGGCCCCCTCGATCTGGAAGGCGGAGGTGGCGGCGCCGAAGCGGAAGTGCGGGGGCAGCCGGTCGATGAGCGCGTCGTGGTGGGCGGTGGCGGAGGGGGCGGGCGCGGACATGGGGTGCTCCTGTTGGCGGAAGGCGGAAGGCGGAAGGCGGAAGGCGGAAGGCGGAAGGCGGAAGGCGGAAGGCGGAAGGCGGAAGGCGGACGGGAAAGAGGCCCGGGCGCCCTCGCGGGCGTCCGGGCCGTGTACGGGAAGGCGGGTCAGGGCAGGCGGTGGTCGGCGTTCAGCACCGCGCCGCGCTCGGGGTGGTACAGGTCGTAGCCGCGCGTGTCGCACTGCAGGCCGCCGACGATGCAGTGGTCCACCAGAGCCTTGAGGGTGCGCTCCTCCCACGCGTTGAAGAAGTCGTAGTGGAAGGAGTAGCCGCGGCCGCTGGAGAGCCGGACCTGTGACATGTCGCCGTTGACCGGGAAGGCCATCTTGAACTCGATCATCGGCAGGGCGACCGGGTGGGAGGCCGGGCACATGTTGTCGTTGGTGCCGGGCTTGACCACCGGGTAGGCCATGTGGCTCTTGTGGTCGGGGGTGTCGAGGTACAGGCCGTTCCAGCAGCTGGGGGCCTGGAAGCGGATGTTGAGCTGCACGTCGGGCCGGCTCGGACAGCTCGCCGGGAAGTCGACGTTGAAGAAGCTGTCACCGCATTCCCAGCCCTCGACGAAGCCCTTGTGGCCGCGGAACTCCTGGGCGCTCTGCATCGGGCTGCCGACGACGAACCGCAGTCCCTTGGGGAAGGGACGGACGCTCGTGTAGTCGGTGACGCCCGACTTGTAGTAGATGACCTGGGGCCCGACGGGGAGGATCTTCTGGTCGCCCTTGAACAGCGAGGGCATCCAGTACGCGGAGGAGTCGGCGGGCGCGTTGCAGGTGGTGGCCCCGCCGGTCAGGGAGGCGGTGGTGGAGTGGGCGTTCGTGGAGGTGTTGCCCATGAACGTGTGGTCGTGCGACGCGCCCGGCTGGCCCGGGTAGACGATCGGGTCGTCCGGCGCGGTGTGCGTGACCGAGCAGTTGGCCTGGAACTCGTGGTGGTACGCGGGGGCCGGTGTCCTGTCGGACGGCGTCACGCCGGTGACCTGCGGGACGGCCGGGATGTACCCGTCTCCGTCGGCGTCGTCGGCCGACGGGAGGGCAGAGGCGCCCATGACGTGCGCGCCGGTGGAGGCGCCCGCCGCGTGTCCGGCGTGGGCGGAGGCCGGCGCCGGGGCCGCGCCGTCGGCGACGGCGGTGTAGGCGTCGACGGTCAGGGCGGAGACGCCCAGGGCGGCGGCGAGCAGTAAGGCGGACAGGGTTCTGCCGCGGATTCTCATCGTGATCTCCTCGTTCTCCTGAGGGAGGGGTCAGCTGTAGATGCCGAACTCGTGGAGCGAGTAGCCCCAGCCGGTGCCGCGCGCGGTGAGCTGGAGCCTGACGTACCGTGCGGTGGCACCGGTCTCGATGGTGTCGACGTCGCCGTTGCCGGCGGCGGTGGCGTGGAGGGTCCGCCAGGAGTTGCCGTCGTCGGAGACCTGGACCTCGTAGGCGCGGGCGTAGGCCGGGTCCCAGACCAGCTGGAGCCGGTTGAACGAGCGGACCGAGCCGAGGTCGACCCGGATCCACTGCGGGTCGCTCCAGTCGCTGGCCCAGCGCGTGGTGGTGTTGCCGTCGGTGGCGTTGGCGGCGGGGCAGGGGCAGTCGCCGTAGGAGGCCTGGAAGGAGGAGGCGGTGGTGGGCCTTCCGAGAGCGATGTTCGTCCCGGCGACGGGCGGGGCGACGACCTTGACGGACTTCGTCTCGATGCCCGCGTTGCCGCGGCCGTCCTCGGCCTGCACGTACACCTTCCACACGCCGAGCTTCTCGGGTGCGGTGACGGCGAAGGTGCCGTTGCCGAGGGAGCGGTACTGCGCGTCGATCAGTCGCTTGTCGCCGTTGGCGTAGTTGCCGCTCAGGTAGATCTTGGTGGTGACGGGGTCGCCGTCGGGGTCGCGGACGTCGGCGCGGACCGTGAACTCGCCGCCGGCCGGTGCGGAGCCGGCGGGCGTGACCGTCATGCCGCTGATGACCGGCGGGGTGTTGTCGCCCGCGACGGAGCCCGTGTACGCCTTCTTGAGGGCGTAGTACGAGAGGCGCTTCAGGCCGTCGGGGAGGAGGTTGAACCAGACGCCGCCGAAGTCGTGCTCGATGCCGTAGTGGAAGACCGTCGCGCCGAGGGCGACGCCCTGGTGCCCGGTGACGCAGTTCCAGGCCTTGGTGTACCCGTCGGCCTTCTGGACGTCGGTGGGCTCGTCGGGGACGCCGTTGGCGTCCTTGGGGGTCTCCCACTCGCCGGCGGGTCCGGTCTCCGTGATGATGTACGGCTTGGTGTAGCCGCCCTCCACCCAGTCCTCACGGACCCCGCAGATGTCGCCGTACGCGTTCATCGAGTACAGGTCCAGGTCCGGTGCGTTGCGCTTGTAGTAGGGCCAGGCGCCGGTCCAGGCGTCCGTGGAGGTGACGGGGTGGTTCGGGTCGATCGAGTGGATCTTCTTGGCGACGTCGTTGACGAAGGTCGTGTACGCGTTGCGCTGGGCCTCCAGCTCGGTGCCGCTGTAGCAGTTCTGCAGACCGAGGACGGACTCGTTGCCGACGTTCCACAGGAGCGTGGCCGGATGCGACCTGTAGGTGTCGACCCACTTCGCGAACTCGTTGAGGGCGTTGTCCTTGTACGCGGTGTCCGTCACGTAGTTGACGCAGCCGCCGGAGCCCGGGCCGCCGCCCGGCTGCAGCCAGAAGCCGTTGATCACCTTGACGCCGTTGGCGGCCGCCGCGTCGAGCAGCGGCTTCGTGCCGGCGTCGGTCCCCCAGGTGCGGACGGTGTTGACGCCCATGGACTTCACGTCCGGCATGTAGCGGGGGGCGTCGGCCATCGCGGGACCCCAGGTGACGCCCTTGACGGTGTACGGCTGCCCTCCCACCGTCAGCTGCCAGTTGCCCTGGGTGCCGCTCACGCGGACGGCGCCGCCGGGTTCGGGCGGGGTGGATCCGCCGCCGTACACCTGGAACTCCCACAGGGAGTAGCCGTAGCCGGTGCCGCGGGTGACGCCCTGGAGGCGGACGTAGCGGCCGGTCCCGGAGACCGCGAGCTCGTCGGTGCCCCCGTCGCCCGCGGTCACGGACTTGACGGTGCGCCAGTCGCTGCCGTTGTCGGACAGCTGGATGTCGTACGCCTTGCCGTAGGCGCCCTCCCAGTTCAGGACGACGCGGCTGATGTTCGCGCTGCTGCCCAGGTCGACCTGGATCCACTGGGCGTCGCTCCACTGGCTCGCCCAGCGGGTTCCGGTGAGGTCGCCGTCGAACGCGGCCGACGCCGCCCAGGCGGCGCCCTCCGTCGAGGAGGCGGTGGCGGTCTTCCCCTGGGAGAGGAGGGTCTCGGCGGCGGTGGCGGGTGCCGCGGTCAGCAGGGTGGCGGAGGAGAGGGCGGTGGCGAGCAGGGCCCCGACGGAGACGAGCGAGGTCGTCGTGCGGGCGCCGGCGCGCCTTCGTGTCGGCGGGGTGGTGGTCGCGGTCATGGCGGCTCCTGGACGGAGAACGGGAGGGGGGAGGGGATCGCCTTCCGGGCGGCGCGGCGGGGACTGGGCGTCGCCCGGAAGGGGTGGGGAGGGCCGGGACGCACCGGTGCGAAGGCGCGTCCCGGCGGTCCGTCAGGGGAAGTTGACGACGGTCGAGGGCACCGTGGAGGTGCCTTCGGTGGGTGCTCCGATGCCGTTGATGACGTGGTCGAAGTGACCGTTGCCGCCGAGTGAGACGGTGAGCAGGCTGTGGAACTTCACGCCGGGCTTGGCGGGCGCCTTGAAGCCGTGGTCCTGGCGGATCGTCGGGTCCACGTTGTAGTAGCAGTAGCTGCCGAGGCCCCAGCCCTCGTGGGTGTTCACCGAGTCGTCCACCCGGTAGGCGGCGTAGCCCTTCGTCGAGCCGTTCTGGATGGCGGCCTGGTTGGGGGCGTCGTACGCCTTCTCGTTCTGGAAGAAGACGGTGCGGCCGCGCTCGCCGTACCACTCGACGTCGTACTTGTTGAAGTGCTCGACGAACAGGCCGGTGGCGAGCACGTCGTCACCGTTGACGCGGACGCCGTAGTCGGCCCGGTTGGTCTCCCAGCCGACGCCCTCGCCGTGGTCGGCGCGCCAGACCCAGGTGTGGTCGACGATCGTGTCGTCGCTGTTCACGACGATGCTGGTGGTCGCCTTGCCCGCGCCGGCCCCGCCGATGCGGACGTACACGTCCTGAACGGTGGTGGGGTTGGCGGCGTGGTCCGCCGCGGCGTTCTGCGGGCCGATCTCCAGCAGGACCGGGGAGTTGACCGGTCCCGCGTCGATCAGGAAGCCGGCGAGCCGGACGCCGTCGACGTCGGCGACCTTCATCGCGGTGACGCCGTTGTCCGGGATGATCGTGGCGAGGCCGAGGCCGAGCACGATGGTGTTCGCGCGGTTCACGTTGATGGTCTGGTCGACGTGGTAGACGCCCGGGGTGAAGAGCAGGTGCAGGCCCTGGGCGAGCGCCTGGTTGATCGTGGCGGCGGTGGCGCCCGGCTTGACCACGTAGAACTGGCTCAGGGGGATGGACTCGCCCTGCGGGGTGCCGTTCGCCCAGCTGGTGCCGCGGGCGTTCACGCGCTTGGCGGGCGCGAACACCTTGTACTCGTTGCCGTCCAGGTAGAGGAAGGGCTTCTCGCGGGAGACGGGGGTGGTGTCGAGGGTGGTGTAGCGGGGCTCCGGGAAGGAGGTGGCCGGAGCGCCCTCGACACCCGAGAAGACCTGGTTCCAGACGCTGTTGGACCAGCCGCCGATGGAGCTGTCCCGGGTGTACCACTGCTGCTGGGAGTAGTTGCCGATCTGGCCGTCGATCTTGGAGTCGGCGATGTAGCCGCCGCTGGCCCAGCCGTAGCCGTCCGGCGCGAGGTTGAGTCCGCCCTTGACGTGCATGCGGCGGAAGGAGGAGGCCTGCGAGACGGCCCAGCGGTCGGTGCCGTTGACCGGGGCGACGGCCAGGTTCTCGGCGCCGCGCCAGAAGTTCTGGGTGGCGTTGCCGTTGAACCAGCCCGCGTCGACGGTCACGTCACCGTTGATGGTGGTGTCGTCGGGGCGCAGACCGAGGCCGGCGATCTGGGTGTAGAAGCCGATCTGGGCGTTGAGGCCGTTGTACGTGCCGGGCTTGAAGAGGAAGGCGTGCCGGCCGCTGCCGAACTGGGCCGACTCCTGCTCCTGGAAGACCTGGTCCAGCTTGGCCTGGATGCCGGGGGTGGACGGGTCGACGACGTGCACGTTGGGGCCGAGGTCGCCGCCGCCGGGCAGGGTCGGGACGGTGCCGCCGGTGGTGCCGTAGACCTGGAACTCCCAGAGGGAGAAGCCGTATCCGGTGGCCCGGGTGAGGCCGTTCATACGGATGTAGCGGCCGGTTCCGGAGAGCGTGATGTTGTCGGTGCCTCCGTCGCCCGCGGTGACGGAGGTGACGGTCCGCCAGTCGGTGCCGTTCTCGGAGGCCTGGATGTCGTAGCTCTTGCCGTAGGCGGCTTCCCAGGTGAGGACGGCGTGGCTGAGCGTGGCGCTGCTGCCGAGGTCGACCTGGATCCACTGGGCGTCCTGCCAGGAGCTGGCCCAGCGGGTTCCGGTGAGGTCGCCGTCGACGGCGGCGCCCGCGGAGAAGGAGGCCCCTTCCGTGGAGGAGGCGGTGGCCGGCCTGCCCTGCGAGAGCAGGGCGGGGGCGGCGTGTGCCGTCGTCGCGGGGGCCAGGGCGAGCAGGCCGCCGGCCAGCGACGAGACGAGTGCGCCGACGGTGGCCCGTCGGACGGCTGAGGCGGGGCGCCGGAAGACCGGCGGGGACCCGACGGAAGACATGGGGTCTCCTCTGGATACATGGGGGAAATGTGGGAGAGCGCTCTCCCGAAACCTTGCCCGCAGGGCGAGTTGACGGTCAAGGCATACGACATGCCTTTTCTTTTGGCTTTCATTAAGGGTCGACATCGAAGGGTCCGGTCCGGCCGTGGACCGTCCTCCCACCGGACACGCGACACCGTTAAGGTGCGTGGGTGGGGAATCGAGCACCGACTCTGGAAGACGTCGCACGTGAGGCGGGGGTGTCGCGCGCGACGGTGTCCCGCGTCGTCAACGGCGTGCGCAACGTGGCCCCCGACATCCAGCGGAGCGTGCGCGACGCCATCGCCCGCATCGGCTACACGCCCAACCAGGCCGCCCGCTCCCTGGTGACCCGCCGCACCGGAACGGTCGCGCTCGTGCTCTCCGCCACGGGCAGGTCCTTCACCGCCCGGGTGTTCTCCGACCCGTTCTTCGGGCGGGTGGTGGACGGCGTTCTGCCCGTCCTGCGCCGGCGCGCGATCCAGCCGGTGCTCCTCGTCGCCGAGTCCGAACAGGCCAGGACCCAGCTCGTCGAGTACCTCCGGCAGGGTGGCGCCGACGGAGCCCTGGTCGTACCGCTGGACGAGAACGACCCGCTCCCGGCGATGCTGATGGCGGCAGGTCTGCCCACGGTGCTGTTCGGCCGCCCCCGCGACGGGGAGCAGTGCGGCTTCGTCGACCTCGACAACGCCGCCGGCGCGCGTCTGGCGGCCGAGCACCTGTGGGCAACCGGCCGACGGCGCCCGGCCCTCATCGCCGCGCCGGTCACCGCCCCCACGGCGGGCGAACGCCTCGACGGCTTCATGGAGGCCCTGGCCGCGCACGGGGTCACGGCGGTTCCCGTCGTCCGGGGCCGGTTCACCGTGGACAGCGGCAGGCGCGCCATGGCCAGGCTCCTGAAGGACCACCCCCGGATCGACGCGGTGTTCGCCGCCAACGACCTGATGGCCCAGGGCGCCTGCCAGTACCTGCGCGAGCAGGGTGTGGCCGTCCCCGGCACGGTGGCCGTTGTGGGGTTCGACGACTCGGTGGCCGCGCGCAAGGCACGGCCGCAGCTGACCACCGTCCGCCAGCCGGTCGAACGGATGGCGGCCGCGATGGCCGGTCTCCTGGTCGAGCAGCTCGACGGGGCCCGCTCCGAACCGGGTGCGAAGGTGTTCGAGCCGGTACTCGTCGTACGCGAGTCCACCTGATCCGCAAGAGCAGAGAATCCCGACGCTCAGGGCTCCAGGGCGTCGAGCAGGCCGAGCTGTTCCCCGACGCGCTCCGCCGACCAGCTGTCGAGCCAGGTCGCGAAGTCTCCGCCGTAGGCACGGGGTACGGATTCCACGCGCATCACCAGGGCGAGATAGACACGGTAGAGGGCGAGGCGGACGCGCGCCCCGGTGTCGAGGGTGGGGGTGGGGGTGACGGAGCGGTAGCCGGCCAGGAGGTCGGCGTCGTCCTCGGCCGCGCCGAGCGGATCGAGTCCGACGAGGTCGGCCAACGGGTCGCCGAAGAAGGCGCGTTCGCCGTCGATCAGGCCGCTCAGACGCCACGGTCCGTCCCCGGTCCCGGCGATGACGACGTTCCCCTGCCAGGCGTCGAAGTGGACGAGCGCGGGACGGCGCACCTCGGCGAGCCGATGGCCGAACCGTACGGGCAGCTCGGCGAGGAGCCCCGGCGGGGCGGGCAGGGCGACGTCGAACCGGTTCGCGTCCGCGAGGACGGCGCGCAGCATGGCGGTGAACGCGGCGGGCCAGTCGGGGGCGGAGAGTCCGGCGGCGGCCTGGGGGTATCCGTACGCCGCACCGGTGACCGTGGCGATCCGGGCCAGGCTCGCGCCGAGGCGACGGCGCAGTGCCGCGTGATCGGCCGGTGCGAGCCGGTCGCGGGCCGCGTCCCAGGTGGTGCCGTCGAGGTGGGTGAGGAGCAGCCACTCGGAGGGGGCGCCGGGGCCGGCGGGCTCGTGGTGAAGGACGGTGGGTACCCGGGCGCCCGTTCCGGCGGCGAGCCGGTGGAACAGTGCCTCCGTGCCGAGGAGACCCTGCTCGTGGGTGAGGGCCGGGGCGTTCGCCGGGGGCGCGGTCTTGAGCACCAGGCGCCGTCCGTCGTCGATTTCGAGCAGCCGGGCGGAGTTGTAGAGACCCCCGGTCAGGGCGGTGTCCCGGACGACCGTCGCCGGGCCGAGGAGGTGACGCAGCCGTTCGGCGACGCCCTCGTCGGCGTCGCCGGGCCCTGGGGGAGGGGACGGGACGGCGCTGTCGGCCATGAGCACTCCTGCGGGGAAGCCGTGGAAGGGAAGGCGTGAACAGAGGAGAGAGGACCGGTGATGCCGTACCACCGGACTCCGGAGGGCCGCCCCGGTGGTGTCGGGGCGGCCCTCCGGGCGCTCGGTGTCGCCTACCGGTTCGCCTTCGGGCGGATCGCGAAGGCTACCCGGTCAGCCCGCGGTCGTCTCCCGGTGGGCGCGCACGATGTCCGCGTACCGGCGTCCGCTCGTCTTCACGGTCCTGCGCTGGGTGGCGTAGTCGACGTGGACGAGGCCGAAGCGCTTGTCGTAGCCGTAGGCCCACTCGAAGTTGTCGAGCAGGGACCAGGCGTAGTACCCGGCGAGCGGGGCGCCCTTGCGCAGCGCGCGGGCGCAGGCGGCGAGGTGCTCCTCCAGGTAGAGGGTGCGCTCCGGGTCGTGGACCTCGCCGTCGGGGCCCACGGAGTCGGGGAAGGCCGAGCCGTTCTCGGTGACGTACAGCTTCCGCACACCGTAGTCGTCGGTGAGCCGCAGCAGGAAGGCCTCCAGGCCGCCGGCGTCGATCTGCCAGTCCATGCCGGTGCGGGGGACGTCGGGAAGGCGCACCTCGCGGGCGTACGGGGCGGGCCCGGCCGGGTCGTCGGCGACGGTGGCCGGGAAGTAGTAGTTGAGGCCGTGCCAGTCGAGCGGGGCGGCGATGACCTCCAGGTCGCCCGCCTTCTCCGGGAGTTCGACGCCGTACAGCTCGCGCATGTCGGCGGGGAAGCCGCGGCCGTACACCGGGTCGAGCCACCAGCGGTTGGTGTGGCCGTCCGCACGGGCCGCTGCGGCGATGTCCTCGGGCCGGCTGGAGGCGGGCGTGACGGTGGAGTGGTTGGTGACCAGGCCGATCCGGGAGCCGGGCGCTGCGGCGCGGATGGCCTGGGTGGCCAGGCCGTGGCCGAGGAGGAGGTGGTACGAGGCGCGGACGGCGGCGGTGAGGTCGGTCAGGCCCGGGGCCATCCGTCCTTCCAGGTGGCCGATCCAGCCCGAGCAGAGCGGTTCGTTGAGCGTCGCCCACTGGGTGACCCGGTCGCCGAGGCGTTCCGCGACGACGGAGGCGTAGGCGGCGAGGTGTTCGGCGGTGGCGCGCTCGGTCCAGCCGCCGTGGCTGTCCGTCACCCGGTCCTGGAGGGCCTGCGGCAGGTCCCAGTGGTAGAGGGTGACGGAGGGGGTGATGCCGGCGTCGAGGAGTCCGTCGACGAGCCGGTCGTAGAAGTCGAGCCCGGCGCCGTTGACGGGTCCGTCGCCGCCGGGGAGGACCCGCGGCCAGGCGACGGAGAGCCGGTAGGCGTCGGTGCCGAGGCCCTTCATCAGGGCGATGTCCTCGGGCCAGCGGTGGTAGTGGTCGCAGGCGGTGTCGCCGTGGTCGCCGTTGTCGATCGCGCCGGGGACGCGGGAGAAGGTGTCCCAGATGGAGGGGGCGCGGCCGTCCTCGGCGACGGCGCCCTCGATCTGGTAGGCGGAGGTCGCCGTGCCCCAGGCGAAGTCCGGCGGGAAGGCCTCCAGGTCGAGCGTGGTGCGGGAGTCGGTGGAATCGGACACGGGAAACCTCTTCGTGATGGGTGTGGAGAGGGGCGTCACTTGACCGCACCTGCGGTGAGGCCGGCGACGAGATAGCGCTGGAGGAGCAGGAACCCGACGACGACGGGGACGCTGACCACGAGGGAGGCGGCCATCACCTGGTTCCAGTAGACGTCGTTCTGGGTGGCGTACCCCTGGAGACCGACGGCGAGGGTGCGGGTGGTGTCGTTCGTCATGACGGAGGCGAAGAGGACCTCGCCCCAGGCCGTCATGAAGGCGTAGACGGCGACGGCGATGATGCCGGGGGACGCGGCCGGGACGATGACGCGGAACAGCGCGCTGATCGGACCGCAGCCGTCGACCTTGGCGGCTTCGTCGAGTTCGCGCGGGATCGAGTCGAAGTAGCCGGTCAGCATCCAGATGGAGAACGGCAGCGAGAAGGTCAGATAGGTGAGGATCAGGCCTTCGCGGGAGCCGAAGAGGGCGATGCCGGTGGCGTTGCCGATGTTGACGTAGATGAGGAAGAGCGGGAGCAGGAAGAGGATGCCGGGGAACATCTGCGTGGAGAGGACCGTCACGGTGAAGACCCGCTTGCCGCGGAAGGTGTAGCGGCTGACGGCGTACGCGGCGAAGATCGCGACGGCGACGGAGAATACGGTGGCCGCGCCGGCGACGACGATCGAGTTCACGAAGTAGTCGGCGAGCGGGACGGTCTCCCAGATGTCGACGTACGGGCGGAGCGTGAGCCCGGAGGGGATCCACTCGAACTTCCCCGAGACGTCCTCCAGCGGCTTGAGGGAGCTGGAGACCATGACGTACACCGGCAGCACCACGAAGGTGGTGAGCAGGGTGAGGAAGATCCGCCGGGTCCACAGGAACGAGCGGGGTGCCGCCATGGGGGAGCGGTGCACCGTGCGCCGGGAGGCGTGCTCAGACATCGGAGGTCTTCCTTCCGCGGGTGGTGAGCAGGAGGTAGACGCCCGTGACGACGAGGAGGAACAGCAGCAGCAGGACGGACATGGCCGAGCCGGTGCCGAAGTTCCACGTCTGGAAGGACGACTGGTAGATGTGGAGGGAGATCAGGTCGGCCGCTTCGGGCGCCGCCTTGCCGAAGAGCACGAACGGCGTGTTGAAGTCGTTGAACGTCCAGAGGAAGAGGACGAGCACGAGGACCTGGTTGACGGAGCGCAGCGACGGCAGCGTGATGTGCCGGATCTGCTTCCACACGCCGGCCCCGTCGAGGGCCGCCGCCTCGTACATGTCCCGGGGGATGTTCTGCAGCCCGGCCATGACGGTGAGGAAGGCGAAGGGCCAGCCCTTCCACACGGAGACGACGAGCAGGGCCCAGAAGCTGTTGTCCCCGATGAGCCAGAAGGCGGGGCTGTCGCCGATGCCGAGCTGGTCGTGGAGGACGTGGTTGATGAGGCCGTTGTCGCGCTGGAACATGAAGGCCCAGGTGATGACGGCGGCGTAGACCGGCAGGGCGTACGGGACGAGGAACAGGGTCCGGAGGATGCCGCGGCCCCGGAAGTTCTCCTGGAGGAAGATCGCGGCGGCCGTCCCGAGGAGCCAGCACAGCCCCACGGAGAGGACGGTGAAGCCGCAGGTCGTCACGAAGGACTTGAGGAGGGCCTGGCCGACGGGGGCGTCGAAGTCGATCGCGACGGTGTAGTTGTCCAGACCCGACCAGGGGGCCTCCGACCAGTTCCGGATGTAGAACTGGGTGAGCTCCCTGAAGCTCATGGTGATGCCCATGAGCATCGGGACGAGGTGGACGAGGAGTTCGAGGAGCAGAGCGGGCAGGAGCAGAAGGTACGGCAGTGCGATGCGGCGACGCCCGGAGCGGCGTGGTGCGCGTGCCTCTCCGGGTGCGGCCTTGCGCACCGCCCGCTCACTCGGGGGAGTGACGGCGGTTTCGGTCATGGTGGGGCGGCCTACTTCTTGGGCATCTGCTGCTGGGCCTTTTCGAGCTTGGCCTTCACGGACTCCGTGGTGACCGGACGGCCCGCGGCCGCGTCGGCGAAGAGCTCCTTGACCGCGGTGCCGACGACGGTCTCGAACTGCGACTCCTCGGGAACCTGCGGCAGGGCCGCGGCGCTGGCGGCGAGGGTCTCCCGGATGACGGTGAGCGACGGGTCGGCGAAGACGGGGTCCTTCTGGGCGCTCTTCACCGGCGGAACAGAGCCGTAGGCCTTGTTGAGGAGGATCTGCTCCTCGTCGCTGGTCATGAACTTCACGAACTTCAGCGCGCCGTCGAGGTTCTTGGTGTTCTTGAAGACGGCCATGTTGATGCCGGCGACCATCGAGTTGGTCTGGGTGCCCTGGCCGGGCTTGCCCGAGGGAACCGGGGCGGGAGCGACGCCCCAGTCGTCGGGGGCCATGCCCTGGGAGGCGAAGGTCTGCTGCGGCGTCTGCCACAGGACCATGCCGGTCTTGTTCTTGGCGAAGTCGCTGAGGGACTGGTTCTGGGCGTACTCGGCGTTGCCGGGGGCGACGACCTTCTGCGCCGCCATCAGGTCGACGTACTGCTTGACGGCGGCGACGGCCCCGTCGGAGGTGAAGTCCGGCTTCCCGTCGGCGGTGAAGAAGTCGGCGCCGTGCTGCTTGCCGAGGACGAAGACCTGGTGGATGTTGTTGGAGAGGTTGGAGCCCTCGACGCCGATGCCGGACTTGCCGTTCTTGCTGAGCTTCTTGCCGGCCGCGATCACCTCGTCCCAGGTGGTCGGCGGCTTCGCTATGCCGGCGTCCTTGAACATCTGCTTGTTGTAGTAGAGCGCGTACGCCATGGAGTACAGCGGGACGGCGGCCGGGTCCTGGCCGGTGACGCCGGTGGAGCCGAGCGCGGAGTCGACGAAGCGGTCCTTGCCGCCGATGGCCTGGAGGTTCTTCGCGTCCCAGGGCAGCAGGGCGCCGGTGGACTGCAGGGAGGCGCTCCAGGTGTTCCCGATGTTGAGGATGTCGGGGCCCTGGCCGGACGTGGTCGCGGTGAGGATCCGGTTGAGCAGGTCGGACCAGGGGACCACCTCCAGCTTGACCTTGATCCCGGTCTCCTTCTCGAACTGGTCGAGCTCGGGCTGCAGGACCTTCTTGTCGACCTCGATGCTGGAGCCCTGGTTGGAGGCCCAGTAGGTGAGGGTCTTCGGCGACGCCTCGCTCCCTTCACCGCCCCCGCAGGCGGTGGCGGTGAAGGCGAGGGAGAGCGTGACGGCACCGGTGACAGCGGCTCTGATTCTGCGCATGGCTCCTGGGCCCTTTCGGGGACGAGGGGAGTGCCGATGGGGTGAGCGACTGGAGGCCTCGCCGTAACACCGGCTTAATTTAGGATGTGAGTTAAACCCCATGAGAAGGTCGCGTCAAGGCTTGTACTGCGGGTATGTTGCAAGCAACCACTTCAGAGACGGGGACCAACGTGCACGCGAGAACTGGCCGTACAGTGCGTGACCTGCGGCGCGAGAACCGCACCGCCGTTCTGCGCAGGCTGTACTTCGACGGACCGATGAGCCGGCTCATGCTCGGTCCGGCGACCGGCCTCAGCTCCGGATCGGTCAGCAACGTGGTCGCCGAACTCGTCGCCGAAGGCCTCGTCGAGGAGGCCGGCAGCGTCGACTCCGCCGGCGGGCGGCCCCGCACCCTCGTGCGGATCACCCCCGGCAGCGGCTTCATGATCGGCGTCGACATCGGGGAGACAAGGGTCAGGATCGAGCTGTTCGACCTCACCCTCACCGAACTCGCCCGCACCGAACGCGCGTTGGCCAGCTCCGGACCCCGCACGGCCCGCTACGACGTGGACCTCGTCGTCGCCCATCTCCGCGAGGGCATCGCCGAGGTGCTGCGCACCGCGGACGTGCCCGCCGACCGCCTCATCGGCGTCGGGGTCGGCGTCCCCGGCATCGTCGCCCGCGACGCCGAGGACGGCGACGTCGTGCACGGCCAGACCGTCGGCTGGGACGCCGTCCCCTTCGAGCGTCTCCTCCGCGCCGCCGTCGACCTGCCCGAGGACGTCCCCTACTGGATCGACAACGGCGCCAAGACCCTGGGCCAGGCGGAGATGTGGTTCGGTGCCGGGCGGGGTGCGCGCAGCGCCGTGGTCGTGCTCTTCGGCTCGGGCGTCGGCGCCTGTGTGCTCACGGACCCGATGGGGCCCGGCCGGGCGATCGAGTGGGGACATCTGACGGTACGGGTCCGGGGGCGCCGCTGCCGCTGCGGTGCCCAGGGCTGCCTGGAGGCCTACGCCGGAGCCGAGGCCCTCCTGGACCGGTGGCGCGAGGCCGGCGGGGAGCCGCCGGCGGGCGCGGACGAGGAGACGGCCCTCACGGCGATGCTGGCGGCGGCGTACCCGGCGGACCCGGGTGCGCAGCCGGACGCCACGGCGCTCGCGGTCCTGGAGGAGACCGCCGAGTACCTGGGCGCCGGCTTCGCCGACCTCATCAACCTCTTCCAGCCCGAGCGCATCCTCGTCGGCGGCTGGGCGGGCCTCCAGCTCGGCACCCGCTTCCTGGAGACGGTGGACGGTTACGCACGGGAGTACGCGCTCCGCTACCCGGCCAGCCGCACCGGCATCGGTCTCGGCACCCTCGGCCCGGAGGCGGTCACCGTCGGCGCCGCCCTGCTCCCGCTGGTCGACTTCTTCGCCCAGGGCGGCCGACGCCCCGAGACCAAGCCCACCACCCCCGCCCCCGCCTGGCAGTCGGCCCTCCAGGACCGGGTCTCTCCCTGAGGGCGCCGGGACGCGGCCGCCTTCTCTCCCTCCGGACCGACCCAGACGGTCGCCACGACCCGCCTGGAACGCGCGTTCGTCAATTCGAGGGCCTGTAATTCATTCCTTCCAGTGGCGTGTGAGTGCCAGAGGGCGGTGGCATCCGGTCAGTACGAGAGGTACGTGCGCTAGCTGTGATTCAGGAAGGGCCGGAGGGGTCACTGGGAGGGACCGGTGAGGGGCGGCAGCGCCGTGGCGCGCGATGTCCATGGGGGTAAACCCGCCCGTCGGCGCTGGCCGGGACCCCTCCCACCCCGGCTGTACGCGGCGCCGCGGGGACGCTGAGCTACCGATCGTTCCGGGCTCTCACACCCCGTCCTGACCGCAACGCGGACTCCGGGGCGCGGGGGCCCCATCGCGCACCGTCGAACGATCGGAGATGTCACCCATGAGCACACCTCCTTCCGTCCCGCTCCGCGTCGCCCTCGTCAACGGAAGCTTCGAGCAGCCGTCCGTCACCGACATGGCCTTCCTGCCGGACGCCTCCCAGACCCAGGCTCCGCGACACGTCCCGGGCTGGCTCACCACCGCCACCGACCACATGGTCGAGGTGTGGCACTCCGGCTTCAACGGCGTCCCCTCGGCGGAGGGCGAGCAGTTCGCCGAACTCAACGCGAACCAGGTCTCCACCCTCTACCAGGACCTGCCGACCACCCCCGGCACCAAGCTGTACTGGCGGCTCCACCACCGCGGCCGGCAGGGCCAGGACACCATGGCCCTGGACATCGGCGTCCCCGGCAGCGTGGTCGAGCAGCGCACCTTCACCGACGGCAACACGGCGTGGGGCTACTACACCGGCACCTACACCGTCCCGGCCGGGCAGACCACCACCCGCTTCGCCTTCCGTTCCGTCTCGGCGGCCGGCGGCAACCGCGGCATCGGCAACTTCCTCGACGGCGTCTTCTTCGGTACCGCTCCGCACGTGGTGCTCACCAAGACCGCCGTACCCGCCGGTCCGTTGGACGTCGGCGATGTCGTCACCTACCGGATCACCGTCAGGAACGAGGGCGGCGGGGCCGCCGAGCGGCTCACCCTCACCGACGTCCTGCCGCCGGGGACGACGTACGTGCCCGGCTCCCTGCGGGTCATCGACGGTCCGAACGCGGGCGTGAAGACCGATCAGGCGGGTGATGACCAGGCCGCGTACGACTCCGGGAGCGACACGGTGGTCTTCCGGCTGGGCACCGGAGCCTCCGCCTCCCAGGGCGGCAGTCTGGCCAACACCGCCGCCCTGCCCGAAGGCACCACCGTCGAGTACCGGGTCGCCCTGGGGCTGGAGACGGCGGGCACCCGGGTGACCAACACCGCCGTCGCCACCTACGAGAACCGGCTCGGGCCCACCCCGGAACCGCTGACGTCCACCTCCGACGAAGCCGTGACCGAGGTCAGGCCGGCCGCTGATCTCGACGTGACGAAGGCGGCCGACGCGACCACCGTGACCGTCGGACAGACCGTCACCTACCGTCTGACCGTCCACAACGCCGGTCCCAGCCCGGCGACCGGCGTGGTGGTCGCCGACCGGCTCCCGAGCGGACTCGCCTTCCTGTCCGCCGACGCCGACGTCGGCGCCTACGCCCCGGAGACGGGGCAGTGGTCGGTCGGCGAACTGGCTGTCGGCGCCCGCGCGACCCTCACCCTGCGGGCGAAGGCCACCAGGCCCGCACGCCTCACCAACACGGCCACCGTCACGGCCGTCGAGAAGGACCCCGACCCCTCCGACAACACCGACTCCGTCACCCTCTGCGTCGAACCCGCACCGGCCTGCTGCGCCCCCTGCGTACCCCGTACCTGACCCGGCGCGGAAGGAGCGGCACCTGCCCGGCACCGGACGACCGCCCGGACCGGGTTGACGCGGTCGCACCTTGAGGAGACGACGGCGCCCCTGCCCGAATGTCCGGGCAGGAGCGCCGTTTCGTCCGCTCGCGCCTCAATCGACCGGCCAGGTGTGCGCAGGAGCGTTCATGTGCATGTAGTCGAGGTACTGCTGCGTCATCCGCCGCAGCGCCTGATGCCGGTTCACATGGCCGATGTCGTGGATGTGGTGGAACATCTCCGACTGCCACACCGCGCCGTTCCGGCCGCTGACGCACCGCTGCTCGATGATCCCCAGCAGCGGCTCGCGCCAGGCCGCGTCCATACCCACCCGCTCCAGCCCGCGGTCCGCCAGCGGCAGCAGGCGGCGGAGAACCAGTTCGGTCGCGGGGACCTCGCCCATCCCGGGCCAGTACAGCTGCGCGTCGATCCCATAGCGTGCCGCGGCGTTCAGATTGTCCTCGGCCGCCGAGAACGACATCCGCGACCAGACGGGCCGGTCCTCGTCGACCAGGGCGCGGATCAGGCCGTAGTAGAAGGCGCCGTTGGACAGGACGTCGGCCACCGTGGGACCCGCGGGCAGCACGCGGTTCTCCACCCGCAGGTGCGGTACGCCGTCGACGACGGCATAGACGGGACGGTTCCACCGGTAGACCGTCCCGTTGTGCAGGGTGAGCTCGGCGAGTTCGGGGATCCCGCCGTGGTCGAGCGTCTGCTGAGGGTCCTCGTCCTCGCAGACGGGCAGCAACGCCGGGAAGTACTGCACGTTCTCCTCGAAGAGATCGAAGACGCTGGTGATCCACCTCTCGCCGAACCACACCCGGGGGCGGACTCCCTGCACCTTGATCTCCTCCGGCCGGGTGTCGGTGGTCTGCTCGAACAGCGGAATACGCGTCTCGCGCCACAGCTCCTTGGCGAAGAGGAACGGAGAGTTCGCGGCCAGGGCGACCTGCACCCCGGCGATGGCCTGCGCGGCGTTCCAGTAGTCCGCGAATTCGTCCGGCGACACCTGCAGGTGGAACTGCGTGCTGGTGCACGCCGCCTCCGGCGTGATCGTCTCCGCGTAGGTACGCAGCCTCTCCACCCCGTCCACCGAGATCAGCAGATCCTCGCCCCGGGCGGCGAAGACCTGCTCATTGAGCAGGTGGTACCGAGGGTTCTCGGACAGCGATGCCGGACCCACGTCCTTCAGTTCCAGCGTCGGCAGGATCCCGATCATCACCAGGTGCGCCCCGATCGCCGCGGCCCTCTCCTCGGCGTGGTTGAGCGCGTCCCGGATCTCCTGCTCCCAGGATCCCGGGCCGCCCGCCATGAGCTGCCTCGGCGGGATGTTGATCTCCAGGTTGAACCGCCCCAGCTCGGTCGACCAGGCCGGGTCCGCGATCGCTTCGAGGACGTCGGAGCTGCGCATGGCGGGCTCCCCGGTCTCGTCCACGAGGTTCAGTTCGATCTCCAGCCCGACCTGCGGCCGCTCGAAATCGAACCGTGACTCCCTCAGCATCTGAGCGAACACGTCGAGGCAGGTGTGCATCTTGTTCCGGAACCGGCGACGGTCGTCACGGGTGAACTCCAGCGCCGGGACGTCGCGTCCCATTCGGGCCTCCCGAGACTCGTCGGCACGGACCCTCTCTTCAGAGTCCCACTTCGGGGACGACCCAACCACCGAGCGGCTCGCGGGCGCCCGTGGCGGGAGGCTGCGGGCCTGCCGAAGACCCAGGTCGAGGGCGGTGGCCGGGCCGGAGATCCAGGTCGGTGACGGGGGCGATGGGCCGGAGATCCGGGTCAGCGACAGGCCGGGGTGGGACGGGGCGGCGCCTGGGGAACGGGCGCGACGGCCTGGCCGGCGGCTCGCCCGGCGCGGCTGCTAGACGGCCTAGAAGTCCCGGTGGTCGCGGGCCCCCGGTGCCTCGTACGGGCTGCGGTGCCCCGGTGCGGGGTGGTGGCTTCCCCCGGGCGTGGGCCGGGGGCCGACCAGGCGGTGGAACTCCGGCAGAACCAGGGCGTCGGTCCCGTCGAGCGCCCGCAGGGCGAGGTGGTCGAGCCGGGCACCGTGAGCGACGAGTCGCTCGGCCAGCGCCTCCACGGTGAGGGTCCGGGGGGTCGCCAGTCGTGCGGCCGAGACGCGCAGGGCGAGGGGCAGTCTCGCGCAGAGGTCGGCGACGTGCGCAGCCCCGGCGGACTCCTCAGAATGGCGGTGTGTCGTGCCAGGGGCCGGGTGTGGGTGCGGGGGGCTCGGGTCGGTCCTGCTGAAGGACAGCTATGGCTTGCTCCACACGACCGAGCTCGATGAGGTACCCGGCCAGGGCGTGGCTGTTGGCCGGCGAGTGGGGTTCGAGGGCGGCCACCGCCTCCTCGAGACGTCCGGCGCCGGCCAGCAGGCGGGCGACGTGCGACACCGCGTACGGATCGTCGCCTTCGGGGTGGGCTCCGGCTTGTGCGACGGCTTCGTCGACACGGTCGCAGGCGGCCATCAGCGGAAGCCGGATCCAGAAGAGCTCCCGTTCCTCCTCACCGTGGCGACGTGCCTTGAGGGCGTCGAGGTAGGCCAGGCCCTCCTGGGGGCGGCCCTGGTCGGCACAGAGGGTGCAGAGCATGTGGACGACCCAGTCCTCGGCTCCGCCGGGAGCATCGGCCTGGGCACGCATCACCGCGACCGCCTCCGCGCCCCGGCCGTGGCGCGCCAGGAGCTGGGCGAGATCCACGGCCACGTTCGTCGGTTGGCAGGACGCATCACCGGCCTGCCGGTACACGGCGATCGCGCCCTCCACGTCGTCGCGCTCTTCCAGCAGCTCCGCCAGACGCCGCGCGGCGATTCCGAGAGGCTCGGTCGCCGCGTACGCACGCAGCTCTTCGATCCGGTCCTGCCGGGCCAGCAGGTCGGCCAGCTGGTCCCGGTTGTTGAGCGCGGTCTTGTCCCGGGTCCGCAGCAGGGTGACGGCGTCGTCGACGCGTCCCTGGCGTTCACGGATCGTGGCGAGCAGTCCGATCGCCATGTCGGGGTCGAGGCCGCGGCAGCACCACGGGTCCGCGCACCTGTGGTCGTCCGGGATGTGCTCCGCGAGCAGCTCCGCGGCCTCCTCGTCCCGGCCTGCCGTGTCCGCGACGTCGACCAGGGCCGTGGCGACCGACCAGTCCTGAATGTGCGGCCGCAGCAAGTCGAACGCCTCGTCGGCCTGGCCGTGGCGTGCGAGCAGCCGGGCGTGGAACTCCAGCGCCAGCGGATGCCCGGCCTCCATACGTGACCGGGACAGCGCGATCGCCTCGCCGGCCCGCCCCCAGCTCTCCAGCAGCTCCACCGTGGCACTCACAGCCGTCCACCAGCCCGTGTCGACATACGGGGCGAGCACCTCCAGCGCCCGCTCCTCCAGGCCCTGACCGCCCAGCAGCCGCGCCCACCCCTGCGCGCAGAACCACTCCCCACGCGCGGCCCACAACTCCACCTCCTCGACATGCCCGAGTTCGAGAAGCCGGGAGACCAGATCCGGCGGGATGCAGCCGGACTGCGTCCGGACGCGATGGTCAAGATCACCCATGTCCACGACGACGTACCGTAGCCCCGCCCTCTGACAGCGCCGGCAGTTCTCGTGCTGCACAAGATCAATCGAAGGCCGGGCCCACTAGGGTCCAGAGCATGACAACACCCTTTGCCGGCAGCGCCTTCGACGAGCTCCGCCTCGACGCCGTTCCCGACCAAGACGCGCTGCGCCGGGTCTACGAACGGCCCAAGGACACGGCCGTGCGCAAGCAGATGACCGAACTCACCGAACAGACCCGGCGGCTGATCGGCTGCTCATCGCTGGTCTTCGTCGCCAGCGCGGACGCCGAGGGCAACTGTGACGTGTCCCCGCGCGGCGGCCCCGCCGGGTTCGTCGCCGTCCTGGACGCACGGACGGTGGCGATACCGGACGCGACCGGCAACAAGCGTCTGGACACCCTGCAGAACGTCATCGCCACCGGGCGGGCCGGGCTGCTGTTCGTCATTCCCGGGCGCACCACGACGCTCAGGGTGAACGGCCGGGCCTGCGTCTCCACCCGCCCCGAGCTGCTGTCGCAGCTCACCGCCGTGGGCAAGCCGCCGGCCAGTGCGCTGGTCGTGGGCATCGAGGAGGTCTACCCGCACTGCCCCAAGTCGCTCCTGCGCAGCGGGGCCTGGAAGCCGGAGCAGTGGCTGCCGACGGACGCCCAGCCGACCTCGGCCGAGGTGACACTGGCCCAGCTGAGGATGCCGGAGCTGACGATCGCCGACATCGAGCAGGCGGAGGCGGATTCGCTGAAGTACCGGTACGAATAACCGGCCGACCCACCTGTGCCGAACCATCGGACCAGCACACCCCGAGATCAAGAGCGGGTCGGCCCGTCAGCCCAGGGCGAGCCATCGGAGGCCCAGCTGTTCGATCTGCCGGGCCTCCTTCGCAGCCAGCGGCTCCCGGCCGGTGGCCTTGCGCAGGAAGCGCGTCCGGCTCCACCCCAGCTCCTCGGTGGCCGCCCTAGCGTCCGTGCCGAGGAGCAGTTCCGTCACGGCGTCGGCGGCGGGTGAGGTCAGCCAGGGCTTGCGACCGAGCGCGTCGGACAGGTCGAGACCGTGGACGGCGACCTCCACCACGCGGGTGAGGAGGAACTCCGACAGGAGCATGGCGTCGCCGTGACGCGTTCGTACGGTCCGGCCGACAGGCTGGACCCGGCACAGCCGGTCGACCCGCTGCCAGGTCGCGGCGAAGTCCTCGGCGAAGGCGGCGCCGTCGGCCGACCGTCCCGCACGGCCCTGGGCCAGCGTGATGCGGGTTTCGTTGGTCTGGGGCGAGAAGCGGTCGTCCGGGCGGTAGTACTCCGCCGCCGAGATCTCCGGCCTGTCGGGCGCCGCAGCGTCCAGCATGGCCGGAAGCCAGTCGATCACGACGCACACGTGCCCGAGCAGGTCGAGCACGCTCCAGGGAGTGCAGCGTGTCGGAAGGCTCCACTCGGCCGGGGAGAGTCCTGACACGGCATCGGTCAGGGCCCCGCATTCCTGGCGAAAGGCTTCGAGTACTCGGTCCTGATTCACGCTGTTCTCGTTCCCTGTCATCGTCGTCATCGGGTGAGCTCCTCCCACTGCCGACGCGCTTCGACGGGGCGCCGGTTGCGCCCGTTCGAAGAAAGATCGTCAAGACGGCCCCGTGGGATCAGCTGTGTGAGCTGAACTCCTCCGAGATGGTCGCTCGCCAGGTAGCCGCCCTGACCGTGCGGCGTCCCGCCGCAGCACATGGCGCGTCATCCGAGCCCCGCTGACCGACGTCTTCGGCCGTGCCTGGCCCTTCTCGGTCAACCTCTGGCCTGTTGTGCTTTTCGGGGTTTGTGCAGCGCCGTTCATTCATTCGAGTGGCCGGAGCGGAACTCTGCCTTGGGGTGATCTTGGGGGAGGTGAGTATGTGTCCGACACCTCGTCACCATCCCTTTCATAGAATGCGAGTACAGCCATGTCTGCTGACGGAACCACGGATGCCTTGTTCGCCCTCTCGGCTGAAGATCTCGCGAGGCTGGACGCGATCCGTGAGGCGCTCCTCGACCCGTCGCCGCGCCGGATCGGCCGGCTGGACCAGTGGGGCCTGGCCGACGAGTACGAGATCTACGCGGAGATCGGCCAGTACTCGGAGGTCTCGCTCACCATGGCGGACGGCACGGTCCTGGACGCCTCGCTGAGCGTCCCGAAGAACCTCGCCCCCGGACAGGCCTGCCCCGCCGTCGTGCTGCCGGCCCCGCTGATCGGCATCGGGCACCGGGCCTACCTCGGCATGATCACCCGCTGGACGCAGGGCGGCTACGTCGTCCTGGCCTACAGCCAGCGCGGTCTGGCCAAGTCCACGGGCGAGATCCACGTCGCCGGACCCCAAGATGTCGCGGACGCCACCGAGGTGATCAACTGGCTGGTGGCGCAGGACGGTGTCGACCCGGACCGGATCGGGTTCTTCGGCGCCTCGTACGGCGCCGGCACGAGCCTGCTGGCGGCCGCGCAGGATCGGCGGATCAAGGCCGTCGCGGGCACCAGTGCCTGGGCCGACCTCTTCGCCTCGCTGTACGAGAACGGCACCCGCCACGTCGCGGCCTTCGAGGCGCTCGTGAAGCTGTTCGGCGAGGACCGGTGCTCGCCGGAGTTCCGCGAGATCATCCAGAAGATCCGGGCCAACACCATCGACGACGAGGTCAGGGAATTCGCCCGGGTCCGCTCGCCCAGGACCTACCTGTCGCAGTACAACGACAGCAATACGGCCATCCTGCTGACCACCACCTGGCACGAGACCATCTTCTCCGTGCCCGCCGTCATCGACTTCCACAACAACCTGACCAGCCCCAAGACACTCCTCGTCCAGGTCGGCGACCACGGCAACCCCGAACTCCCGGGCCTGGCCGGCCTCATCGCCAAGCCCACGGCCATGGCGTACCGGTGGATGGACCATCACCTCGGCGGCACCGCCGGCGACGGAGAGTCTCCGCGGTTCGACGTCCGCTCGG
The DNA here is from genome assembly GCF_014648895.1 of Streptomyces tanashiensis. Classification (GTDB taxonomy): domain Bacteria; phylum Actinomycetota; class Actinomycetes; order Streptomycetales; family Streptomycetaceae; genus Streptomyces; species Streptomyces tanashiensis. Next base: position 31,822 of record NZ_BMRZ01000021.1, on the reverse strand, counting down.
AGCAGATGTTCCAGCCCCTCTCCGACTTCCGTCACGCCGCCTGGGACGACTTCGCTCTGCCGAAGAAGCGGTTCCACCTCGCCGACGCCGCCGCCGGGCAGAGCGACGGGCGGCTGGTCGAGGGCGACGCGGCGGCGGGCTGGACCCGCTCGGTCAAGGCCACCGGCACGGGCACCGACATCGTCGTCGCGCCCCAGCTCGTCCAGACGGGCCTGTCCGAGCGCCTGGGACTGCCCCACACCTACAAGACAGCCGAGATCGACCGTGGCCTCGCGGCGGTCTTCACCACCGCGCCGCTGGCGCAGTCCTGGCTCATCCAGGGCGACCTGGAACTGCGGCTGACAGTGACGCCCCAGCAGGCGGACGCCACGATCGTCGCCTACCTGCTGGAGAACAACCCGGTCACCAACAGGGCGAACATCATCACCTCCGCCCCGTACACCTTCACCGCCGAGCAGGCCGGCAGGGCCACCACGGTGACCTTCCCGCTCCAGCCCGCCCACTACCCCGTGCAGAGGGGGCGCCAGCTCCAGCTGGTGATCGACACCCACGACCCCTTCTTCACCTACGACAACGCCACCACCCCGGTGTTCACCATCGACATCACCTCACCGACGGGCGCCGAGTCCTACCTCGACATCCCCCTCCACCCTGCCGAGTGACTCCAGCCGCCCCGGCACACCGGTGAGAGTGCGGTCGGCCCGGAACGGGTCGACCGCACGGCCACCACCCTCCGCACTCCCGGGAGGAAAGCCGCGAGGACGCTGACCATCGGGTTCCCGATCGCTTGATTCCTGCGCGTGCGCCCGACCGGTCATGGTGAGACGCTGATTCTGCGGGCTGATATCGCCCTACCGAATGCCCGGGCCTTGATCCGTCGATGGCCGAGGTGCGCATTCACCTCGTCTCGCATTCACTCCAGCGGTGGTTCCCATGCGTTGGCACCTCACGTGCGCGCGCGTCCTCGCGGTCGTCGCCGTCACGGCGGTCGCGCCGGTCTTCGCGACGCAAGCCCCAGCAGCGGTGGGCGCGTTGCCCGCCGATACGAGCATCCGGTACGAACTCTTCGGCAACTACCTGATCGTCACCGCGGCGCCGGGCGTGGACAACGAGATCGTGATCCACGGCGGCGATGCGTTCGGCGCGGTCAAGGTCTACGACTTCGCGGACAACGTCACCCAGCCCGACACGTTCTCCACCGAGGGCCCGAACGGAGTCAAGCGGATCGCGGTGTACGCCGGAGACGGCAACGACAGGGTCTCCCACTTCACCGGGCTCAGTGCTGCTCTTCACGGAGGAGACGGAGACGACATCCTCAACGGCTCCAACCACGTGGACCACCTCTACGGTGATTCCGGCAACGACCGCCTCAACGGCGGCGGAGGCAGTGACGACCTCAACGGCGGTGACGGAGACGACCACCTCGATGGCGGCGGCGACGTGGACACAGCTCTGGGCGGAGCAGGGAACGACACCTGCACGAACTGCGAAAGCATCGGGCAATGCGAGTGAGTCGCGGTCGGTTCGTACGGAGAGACAACGACCACCCCCGCAGGGCAGTTTCCCGAGCGGGGCGCGAGGGGCGCTCATAGAGGCGCTGCTTCGCAGTCAGGCCTGTTCATGAGGCCCGTCCCGGTGCCATCATGATCCTTTCTGCGAGGCCGAGTCGGGGGATCAGGTCATGGGCCATGTGCTGTCGTTGGACGCTGCGACCGCGACGCTGGAGACGGCGGGCGGCAAGGGGGCGGCCCTCTCCGAGCTCGCGCGCGCAGGACTGCCGGTACCGGGCGGGTTCCATGTCACGACCGCCGCGTACCGGGAGTTCGTCACCTCGACAGGCGTGGCCGATCGCATCCGTGCGGAGCTCACCGCCGCATCCGGGCCCGACAGCACCCCGGACACCGGCGCCGATGCGGGAGCCCGCATCCGGGCACTCTTCGAGGAGGGCCCGCTGCCCTCCGCCCTGGAGCAGGCCATCTCGAAGGCGTACGCGGAACTCGGCGACGGCGCGCGCACGGTCGCCGTACGGTCGTCGGCCACGGCGGAGGACCTGCCCGACCTGTCCTTCGCCGGCCAGCAGGACACCTACCTGAACATCACCGGCCAGAGCGCCCTGCTGGAAGCAGTCCGGCGCTGCTGGGCGTCGCTCTGGACCGACCGCGCCCTCGCGTACCGCGCCAGGGCGGGCATCGCGCACGAGGACGTCTCGCTCGCCGTGGTGGTGCAGGAGCTGGTGGCCGCGGACGCCGCCGGGGTGATGTTCACCGTCGACCCGCTCGGCGGGCGTGCCGACCGGCTCGTGGTCAACGCGGCCTGGGGGCTGGGTGAAGCCGTCGTCAGCGGGCTGGTCACCCCGGACACCCTGGTCGTCGACCGGGCGACCCTTGCCGTCGTGGAGGAACGTATCGCCGCGAAGGAGGTGATGACCGTTCCGACCGCCGACGGCACCACTGAACAGCCCGTCCCCGCAGACCTGCGCGAAGCCCCGGTCCTCACCACCGCGGAGGCCGGGGAACTGGCCCGGCTCGGACTCGCCATCGAGGAGCTGTACGGGGAGCCGCGCGACGTCGAGTGGGCGCGCGAGGCCGGCTCCTTCCGCATCCTCCAGGCCCGCCCGATCACCACGGTCGCCGCACCCCGGCCCGAGGTGTGGAACGACAGCACCGGCACCGACTCCCTCTGGACGAGCGCCAACCTGGGCGAGGCCGTCCCGGACGTGATGACACCCGCGACCTGGTCGTTCGTCAAGGCGTTCATGGGCGACGTCATGGTCGGGGCCGGCCTCGAAGGACGTCCGATGTACGGGAACATCGGCGGCCGCTTCTACATGAACCTCAGCGTCACGGCCACCCTCGCGGCCGCGTTCGGGCAGGGCCGGAAGTTCGCCCGGGCCAACGAGCTGGTCTTCGGGCGCCTTCCGGACGGCATGACCATTCCGCTGCTGCCCGCGTCCAGGCTGCGGGTCTGGCGGGACACCCTCGGTGAGGCGTTCGCGGTGATGAGCCGCATTCGCGCGAACGGAAAGCAGCTGCCGGCGTTCCTGGAGGAGGCGCCCGAGCGCTGCGGGGAACTGCGCGCCCGTGTCGCCGCCGCGGCGAACGCGGGAGACCTGTCGGCCCTGTGGGAGGCGGAGATCGCGCCGTACTTCCGCCGCTGCTGCCACATGCTCCAGGCCGCCACCCGCCAAGGCGGCGACACGCTCGTCAAGGTACGCGGCAGCCTGGAGTCCCTGGTGGGTGAACAGGACGCCGACCTGATGACCACCGGCCTCGGCGACGACGGCCAGCTGGCCAGCATGGGACCGCTGCTGGCCCTGGAACGCCTCGCCCGCGGTGAGACCGACCGCGACACCTACAGCCGTACGTACGGTCACCGCGGCCCGCACGAGTTCGAGGTGTCCCTCCCGCGGCCCGCCGACGACCCGGAGTGGATCGACCGGCAGCTCGCCGCGCTCGGCACGGTCGAGGAGGACGCGGCACTGCGGCTCGCACGGCAGGCCACGGCCCGCGCGGCGGCATGGGACCGCCTGGCCGCTGCACACCCCCGGCGGGTGGCGGGCCTACGCGCCGAGGTGGACGGCTGGGCGGCCTCGGCGCGCCTGCGGGAGGCCGCCCGTACCGAGGTCGCCCGCGTCTTCTGGCTGCTGCGCACGTTCGTCCTGCGCGCCGGCGAGGTCAGCGGGGCGGGGGACGAGCTGTTCTTCCTGTCCCGCGAGGAGATCCTCACCGTGCTCGGCGGTGACCGGACCCCGCTCGCCGCCGTGCCGGCCCGGCGTGCCGCGTACGAGGGCTACCGCGCGCTTCCCACCTATCCGACCCTGATCCGGGGCGAGTTCGACCCGCAGACCTGGGCCGCCGACCCGAACCGGCGGGCCGACGTGTTCGACGCGCAGGACACGACCCCCGCCACGGACACGGTCGCGGGCTCGCCCGCGTCCGGCGGCGTGGTGGAGGGCGTCGCCCGGGTCGTCGCCACCGTGGAGGAGGGCGAGGTCATCAGGCCGGGCGAGATCCTGGTGACCACCGTGACGAACATCGGCTGGACGCCCCTGTTCACACGGATCTCGGCGATCGTGACCGACGTCGGCGCGAACCTATCGCACGCCTCGATCGTGGCGCGGGAGCTCGGCATCCCCGCGGTGGTCGGCTGCGGCAACGCCACGACCCGGATCCGGACGGGAGACAGGATCCGTGTGGACGGCGGCCGCGGGACGGTGGACGTCCTGGAACCGGCCACCGCGACCCCCGGACCCGCCTGACCTCTCGGCTGTGCCCCGTACCCGCCTGCCCCTCGGCCGCGCCCCGACCCGCTGTGGCCCCTCGGCCGTGGCCCCACCCGAATTCCAGCGTACGAACGGATGAGCAGACCGTTGCCCCAGCACGAGCAGGCCATGCGCCGTCACTTCCACCAGGCCGCGGCGCGGCGCGGATTCTCGATCGCCCCCGCGCAGGAGGCCGCCGTCGAGCGTCTGGCCCGCCTGGCGGCCGAACTCGCCCGGCCGGCCTGGACGTTCCCCAGGCCGCCCCGTGACCTGTACGTCTGGGGCCCGGTGGGCCGGGGGAAGAGCTGGCTGGTGGACACCTTCTACGAAGGGCTGCCGGGCGGGCGCAAACGCCGCCTGCACTTCCACGACTTCTTCCGGCGGCTGCACGACGGAGTGACCCGACCGGGCGCCCGCCACGACGGGCAGAGCGCGGTCGACAGCGCTCTGGACGAGCTGATCGGGGACAGCCGGGTCCTGGTCTTCGACGAGTTCCACGCGCACGACGTGGGCGACGCGATGCTGATCGCACGCCTCTTCAGGACGCTTCTCGACCGCCGGATCACCCTGGTGACCACCTCCAACTACCCGCCCGCCGGGCTGATGCCGGACCCGCTCTACCACCACCTGTTCGAGCCCACCATCAAGCTCATAGAGGAACGGATGGACGTCCTGGACGTCTCGGGGCCGGTGGACTTCCGCCGACTGGAGGCGCCCCGGCCGGAGGCAGGCGGCCGCCGGTTCGCGACGGGCCTGTGCGTGGCCCCGGGGGACACCGCCCTGGAGGCGCTGGGCCTCATCGTCCCGGCCCCCGCGGAGGCCACGACCGCCCCGGCTCATCTGCGAGAGCTCCCGGCGCGCGCCGTCCGCGGTGAACTCGCGTGGTTCGGCTTCGACGCGCTGTGCGAGACCGCGACGGCGGTGCCCGACTACCTGGCCCTCGCCGAACGGTTCGACACCCTGGTCCTGGACTGCGTCCCCCCGCTGGCCGAGGCCTCGGCGGACGGACGGCAGCGTTTCGCGAACCTCGTGGACGTCGCCTGCGACCGCGACGTCCGTCTGGTCCTCATCGGTGCCGACCCGCTGGCTACCCTCCCCGAGGGCCAGGCCCTGACACGCGACCTGGACCGCACGACGAGCCGACTCGCGATGCTCGCACGTCCTTCCTGAGCCCCGGCCGCCGGGGCGGCACCAGGGCTGGAGCCCGTCTCGGGGAGATCGAGCGCCTCGCCCACCGATTCAGGCCGCCGCGGGAACGACCGAGCGCATGGTCGAGGTGACGCGCTGAGGTGCCGGACGCCCAGGGCGCGCAGGACTTGAGTCAACGGTCGACCAGCCGTGGACGCGGGGCCTCACCCGTGGATTCCGCGTCGGTGCCGACCGGGCCGCGGGGAAGCATCCGGTCCAGCCACTTCGGCAGCCACCAGTTGGTCCGGCCGAGGAGTGTCATGGTCGCCGGTACCAGCACCATGCGTACGACCGTGGCGTCGATGAAGATCGCGGTGGCCAGGCCGAGCCCGAACATCTTGGTGGAGGGGTCCTCGGCGACGGCGAAGGACAGGAAGACCGCCACCATGATGAGGGCCGCCGAGGTGATGATCCGGGCGGTGCGCGAGACGCCCTCGACGATCGCCGTGCGGTTGTCGCCGGTGCGCAGGTACTCCTCGCGTACGCGGGAGAGGAGGAACACCTCGTAGTCCATCGACAGGCCGAACAGGATGGCGAAGAGGAACATCGGGATGAACGACACGATCGGAACCGTCGCTTCCAGCCCGATGAGTGCGCCTCCCCAGCCCCACTGGAAGACCGCGACCATGATGCCGTAGGCCGCGCCGATGCTCAGCAGATTCAGCAGTACCGCCTTGAGCGGTACGAGGATCGAGCGGAAGACCAGCATCAGCAGCAGGAACGACATCGCCAGCACGGCGGCGACGAACAACGGCAGGCGCTCGCTGGTGCGTTGGCCCACATCGGACAGGCTCGCGGCGGCGCCGCCGACGTGGGCCCTGGCCGGGCCGTTCCCGATCGCCGTGGGCAGCACGTCGGTGCGCAGCCGGGCGATGGTGTCGGTCGTGGCCTTGTCCTGAGGGCTGGTGGTCGGGAACACCACGAGGGTCGCGATGCCGGTGGCTCGATCGATCTGCGTCGGCGCGACGGATGCGATGCCCGGATCCGCCGCGACCGTTGTCACCAGTCGGTCCAGCACTCCCGGATCACCGGCGGGGTCCGCGGCGATGACGAGGGGACCGTTGGTGCCCGGGCCGAACCCCTCGGCGACGAGGTCGTAGGCCCGGCGCTCGGTACGGCTGTGGGGCAGCGAGCCGTCGTCGGGCAGGCCGACGCGCAGGCCGAGCACGGGCAGCGTCGCGGTCAGCAGCAGCCCCGCCGCGCCGACCGCGTACGGCACCGGGTGCCGGCTGACGTGCCCGATCCAGCGACGCCACCCGGCGGCGTGGGCCGCGCCTGCCGCCGGGTCCCGCCGCCGTGCGAGTCGGCCCGGCTTCCTGCTCTGCAGAGCCCGGCCGATCCGGCCGGCCCGGGCCAGGCGCGGGCCCGCCGCGCCGAGGAAGGCCGGCAGCAGCGTCACCGAGGCGAGCACCATGATCAGGACGACGATCGAGACGGCGAGCCCGCCCACCGTCATGAAGGGCACGTTCGCGACCGCCAGGCCGAGGATCGACACGACGACGGTGCCGCCGGCGAAGACCACGGGCCTCCCCGCCGTGGCCACCGCTCGCCCCGCCGCCTCGCGGGGGTCGAGCCCGCGCGCGAGGTACTCCCGGTGCCTGGCGAGCACGAACAGCGCGTAGTCGATGCCCACTCCGAGCCCGACCATGCTGCCCAGGACCGGTGCGAAGGCGGGGACGTCCGTGACCCCCGCCAGTACCGTCATCGTGGCGACCCCGACGGTCAGTCCGAAGACCGCCATGCCGATCGGAAGCGCGGCGGCGACGAGCGAACCGAACGCCAGGAACAGGATCGTGGCCGCGGCGAGGAGGCCGATCAGCTCGCTCACGCCGCCGTCGGGGTCGGAGAAGGCGTAGAAGAGGCTCCCGCCCATCTCGATACGCAGGGGCAGCTCGGCGCGCAGCCGGTCGCCGAGCTCGACGAGGGCGTCGAGGTCGTCGGCCGACAGCCGGCTCTGGTCGGGGTACTGCACCCGGACGACCGCGATCCGCCCGTCGGCCGAGACGAGGCCGCCGCGCACGGCGGTGTCCCGGCCCGCGTCGAGCGCCCTCGCCGGGTCGCTCGTGCCGAGCACGTGCGGCAGCCGCTGCACCTCGGTCTGCAGCCGCGTGAGAGCGGTGCGCGCGCCGTCGTCGTCGAAGAACGTCGCACCGTCGTCGAGAGGCGTGACGACCACCTGGGCGGTCATGCCCTCCTGGCCGGTGCCGGCCCGCTCGATCAGTTGCGCGGCCCGTTGGGAGTCCAGTCCCGGAGCGGTCATCGAGTCCGCGGTCCGCCCACCGATGGCGATCGCGGCGAGGACGGCAAGCGTGGCGGCGATCAGCCATGCCGCGATCACCCGCCAGGGATGGCGGGCGGCGCTTGTGCCCAGGCGCAACAGGGCTTTCGAGAGCATCGGGTCCTCCAACCACCTCGTCGGCCGTCCTTGTACGGCCGCCGATGCCGAGGTTCGTCGCCGCGGCGCTCCGCGGCATCGGCTTGCGGGCCGCGGATCCGTCGGCCCCGGGGCTGAGTGGCACCCCGTCCTTTCGGCCGATGCGCGGCACGGCGCGGCCCCTAAGCTGAGAACCGTGCTGCGAGACGACCTGCGAACCCTGTGGACCGAACCCCGGCCGCCCGACGCGCCCGCCCGGGTGTGGCGGGACTGGGCGCTGCTCGCCGTGAGCCTGGGCGCTGTGGTGCTGGAGGCCACCCTGCGCGAGAACGTCGTGTGGCGGCCGGTGGCGGTGGTGTTCGCCGTATGGCTGTGCCTGCTGCCCCTGTGGCGCCGGACCCGCCCACTGGCCATGGTCACGCTGGGGTTCGGCTCGGTGATCCTGCTCCAGCTGGCCTCGCTGGTCGGCGCACCGCGCGAGCACGTCGGCCTGGACACCAGCATGGTCGTGCTCGTACTGGTGTACGCGCTGCCCCGGTGGGGATCGGGACGGGAGATCGTGCTGGGCAGCGCGGTGATCCTCACGGCCTTCGCGCTGGGTGTCGTCGCGGACGACACCCCGGCCGCCGAGCAGGTCGGGGGCTTCGTCTTCCTGTCGCTGCCCGGCTTGATCGGGGCCGCCGTGCGGTTCTGGGGGACCGCTCGCGAGCGGCAGTTGGAGCAGGTACGCTCCCGCGAGCGTGAGCAGCTCGCCCGGGAACTGCACGACACGGTGGCCCACCACGTGTCGGCCATGGTGATCAGCGCCCAGGCGGGCCGGGTGCTCGCGGGCACCGACCCGTCCGCCGCCGTCGAGGCGCTGGAGGGGGTCGAGGAGGAAGGGGCGCGCACGCTGGAGGAGATGCGAGCCATGGTCGCCGCGCTGCGCGACCGCGGGGCCGGCGCCGAGCTGGCGCCGCCTGCCGGCGTCGCGGATCTGGAGCGCCTGGTGCGCACCCCGGGTGGTCGCCTCAGGGTCGACCTGGGTCTCGACGGCGACCTGGACACGCTGCCCCCGGCCGTGGACGCGGCCGTCTACCGCATCGTGCAGGAGTCGGTGACCAACGCCATGCGCCATGCGGTCAACGCGACCGAGGTCGTCGTCCGGGTCACCGCGGAACGGCACACGGTACGGGTGAGCGTGCGCGACAACGGCCACCGCACCGGCCGAGGCCGTGCCGGATACGGACTCACCGGACTGCGCGAGCGCGCGACGCTGCTCGGCGGCACACTACAAGCCGGCCCCGGCGCCGACCAGGGCTGGCACGTCGAAGCCGAACTGCCGAGAGGGAGGACCGAGAGCGGTGCCCATCCGCGTCCTCGTCGCTGACGACCAGACCATCATCCGCACCGGGCTGCGGATCATGCTGAACGCCCAGCCCGGCATCGAGGTGGTCGGCGAGGCCGCCGACGGACAGGAAGCGGTACGTCTGGCCCGCGAGCTGCGCCCCGACGTCTGCCTGTTCGACATCCGCATGCCCGTGATCGACGGTCTCGAGGCCACCCGGATGGTCGCCGGCCCGGGCGTCGCCGACCCGCTGGCCGTGGTCGTCATCACCACGTTCGACCTCGACGAGTACGTCTACGGCTCACTGCGTGCCGGCGCCCGCGGATTCCTCCTCAAGGACACGGGACCGGACCTTCTGGCCCAGGCCGTACGGTCGGCGTCCGACGGTGAGGCGCTCATCGCGCCCAGCGTCACCGTCCGTCTGCTCCAGACATTCGCGGACCTGCCCGCCGGCCGGCCCGTGGCCCAGCCGGTCTCCCCGGTCACCGCCCGCGAGGAGCAGGTGCTCCTCGCCGTCGCCCGCGGGCTGACCAACACCGAGATCGCCGATGCACTGCACATCAGCCTCAGCACGGTGAAGACGCATCTGGCCAGCCTGATGGCCAAACTCGGCGCCCGCAACCGGGTCGAGATCGCGATGTGGGCCTACGAGACGCGCCGTATCCTCCCCGGAACCTGAGCCGGGTGCCGGGCCAGGTCCCATGTGTCCGGGCTCATCCCTGCAGAGAAGGCCGACGCGGCTGCTTCCGCGTCCTCACCCCCACGGCGATGAGCGCGAGCCCCACGGCGAGGATGCCCAGGTAGGCCGCGGACGGAAGGTCGACGACCTTGTGCAACCAGCCCCACTCCGTGCCGACGAAGGTCTGCGAAGCGAAGCTGACAAGCCCCTGGGCTCCTATGACGTAGCCGATGCTTTCGACGGTGTATCCGATGGTTGTTCGCACGGATCAACCCTCTCGCGGCGGTGCCGCAAGATCATCCTCCCCAGGGCCGAGAACACGGTAGGCCGAAGGATGCAGTCGCGTGCGGCGAGCACAGGCGCACCCCTCGCCGCGAGAGAGGAGTGGCGGTAGACCTCGTCACCGGGGCAGCCGCCGTATGTGCAGATGTCCGTCGAGCGGGTAGGCGGGCGGAGCCGACGGAAGGATCCTGTCCCACGCGAAGCCGCTCTTCTCGGCGACGCGGCAGGATGCCAGGTTGTCGACCTGGTGGAGAAGTTCAAGGCCTTCCAGACCGTCCGCCTGGAAGGCGTCGAAGGCCCAGTCGGTGAGCGCCCCCAGGGCCCGAGGGGCCACGCCCCGCCCCCGCGCCTGTGCCGCCGTCCAGTAGCCGACCTCGGCGGAAGGCTTGCCGGTTCCGGCTCCCTTGAGCACCACGTTGCCCACCAACCGCGGCGGTGCCGCATCCAGGGGCTCCTCGACGACGGCGAAGCCGAACCGGGCGCCCGTCGCCCAGCCCCGCTCCTGGGCCCGCACCCACTGCAGCCCATCGTCCGCACTCTCGATCGGAGCACTCGCCCAACGCCGCAGATCGGGGTCCCGGTACACGTCGACCAGCGCGGCGACGTCCTGCGCGCACCAGGGGCGAAGGGTGAGAGCGGGAGCGGTCGGCGTCGCGGCGGCATGGAGCGTGACAGAAGCGTTCATCGACGGATCGTATGCCGCAGCGCCCTAGCCGCCCATGAACTGGGAGCACCGGTACGGGCCCACCGGCCGGCCGTCGCCGATCAGGGTGACCTGGACGTCGTCCGGGCGGATCGCGGGGTGGAGGGTGGACTGGGCGCGAGCAAGGGTGCAGACGAGCTGGCCGTTGATCAGGTCGTCCCGGCGGTTGCCGGAGAAGGTGGTACCCGGAGAGCGCAGGGTCACGCGGGTGGCCTCCGCCGTGGTGTCGTAGGAGATCCTGCTGACCAGGGTCGTCAGGCCCCGCTTCTGCTCGGGCTCGGTGGGGCCCGAGACCAGGAGTTTGAGCGCCGCGTCCAGGCCGGTGATCTGCGCGTCGGGGCGCGAGACGCCTTCGAGGTGACCCGCCGGCGAGACGAAGTAGAGGCGGAGGCCCTTGGTGAGGCCGGTCGGCGGTTCGCCCGCGCCGATCACTCCGCTCGGCTGCACTCCGCAGGACGTCAGTACGGCCGCCAGCGCGGCCGCCGGCAGCATCAGGGCGGCAGGTCTGCGGGTCATGGGGTGCGGGCCTCCGCTTCGGTCGCGGGCAGGGGCAGGCGGAGGGTGAAGACGGCGCCGCCGTCCCGGCGGTTCGCGGCCTCGATGGTGCCGCCGTGCAGGCGGGCGTTCTCCAGGGATATGGCGGTGCCGAGGCCGCTGCCTTCGGAGCGGGTGCGTGCCGCGTCCGCCTTGTAGAAGCGGTCGAAGACGTGGGTGAGTGCGTCGGCCGAGAGGCCGGGGCCCCGGTCCGCGACGGTGACGACCGCCGTGTGCCCGGTGGTCGTGAGCGCGAGGGTCACCGGGGGTGCGCCGTGCCGGAGCGCGTTGCCCACCAGGTTGGCGATGATCACGTCGAGGCGGCGGCGGTCCAGCGGGGCGCGTACGCCGTCGGGGAGGTCGACCTGCGCCTCGTCCGTCCAGCCCCGCAGGGCCAGGCTCGCCCGGATCGCCTCGGCCAGGTCGGTGTCGGTGAGGGTCAGGCGGGCCGCACCGGAGTCGAAGCGGGACATCTCCATCAGGTCGTCGACCAGGCGGGAGAGCTTCGCCGTCTCGGCGCTGACCGTGCGGGCGGCACGGGCCGTGTCGGGCGGGAGCTGGTCGGCGTCCTCCTCCAGGACGGTGGCCACCATGGTCATCGCCGCGAGCGGGGTGCGCAGTTCGTGGGAGACGTCGGCGACGAAGCGCCGGGCACGCTCCTCCTGGTCGCGCAGGTGGGTGACCGAGGACTGGAGTTCGTCGGCCGTCTCGTTGAAGTCCTGGGCCAGATTGCCGAGTTCGTCGCGGCCCTTCACGGTCACCCGGATCGAGAGGTCCCCCTCGGCCAGCTTCCGGGTCGCCCGCCCCAGGTCGCGCACCGGGCGCAGGACGGCTCGTGCGGAGAGCAGGGCGAGAAGGGCGGAGAGCAGGACGACGGGGGCGACGCCGTCCCGTACCGCCGTGAGCAGTGCCGCCGTGTCGTCCTGCTCGGGCCGCAGCGAGGCGACGGCGTAGATCTCCAGGCCCGAGGCCCGGCCGTCGTCGGCGAAGGTGACGGGTGTGCCGACGGCCAGATACGGGATGTCGTGGCGGGTGACGCGCTGGAAGCTCATCGTGCCGCGCGTGCGGACCGCCTCGCGCAGCTGCGGGGTGATCCTGCTCTGGTCGGCGAGCGTGTCGGAGACGCCCTGGAGCTCGCGGTAGCGGCTGATGACGAGCGGGGCGCCGTCGAGGCTCTGCGAGACGCGCTCGGAGAGTTCGGTGAGGCCGCGTTCGGTCGGCGGCAGGTCGATGTCGGGCGCGAGGGTGGTGACGCGGTCGTGGAGGTTGTGCTGGAAGGAGTCCTGGGCGCGCTTGAGGATGGCGGTGCGCGCCTCGCGGTAGGCGAGCGCGGTGGCGGTGGCGGAGCCGGTCAGGGTGACGAGGACGAACGTGACGACCAGGCGGGTGCGCAGGCTCCCCAGCCACGGTCCGCGGGGGCGGCGCCCGCCCCGGGACTCGCGGCCGGGCGGCGTGCGGCGGGGCGGGTTCATATCGGGCCGAAGCGGTAGCCGAAGCCGCGGACGGTCTGGATGTAGCGCGGGCGCGCCGCCTCGTCCTCGATCTTGGCGCGCAGTCGCCCCACGGCCGCGTCGACGAGGCGCGAGTCCCCGAGGAAGTCATGGTCCCAGACCCGTTCGAGGAGCTGCTCCCGGCTGAGGACCCGGCCGGGCGACGCGGAGAGCTCCAGGAGCAGCCGCAGCTCGATGGGCGGCAGGGGGACGGGGTCGCCGTTCTTGGTGACGGTCAGTCCGGCGCGGTCGAGGACGAGTCCGGTGTACTCGGATCGCTCGGGGTGCGCGGGCTGCGGCTCGGCCCGGCGCAGTGCGGCCTTGATGCGGGCTTCCAGGACGGGGGCGGTGACGGGCTTGACGACGTAGTCGTCGGCGCCGGCCTCCAGGCCGCGGACGATGTCGGAGTCGTCGCCGCGGGCCGTGAGCATGATCACGGGCAGGGTGGAACGGGCGCGGAGGCGGCGGCAGACCTCGAAGCCGTCGATGCCGGGCAGCATGAGGTCGAGCACGGCGAGCTCCACCGCCTTCCCGGCGGTGCTGTCGAGCAGGTCGAGGGCTTCCTCACCGGTGGCCGCGGTGTCGACGTCGTAGCCGTGTCGGCGCAGGACGAGTTCCATGCCGTCGCGCACGGCGGCGTCGTCCTCGATGAGAAGCACATGGGGCATGCGTCCGATTATGGGCGAGGATTCCGTTTCGAAGCCCCGGATCAAGGCTCGGATACGCAGGCCAGCGGCATTGTTACGTTCTCATCATGTGGTGTTACGTGTTCATGGAACGGCGGGGGAGAGACCATCATGTGCGGGCCTGAGGGTCGTCCGCATGACCTCGAACACCATGAACGCCTCGAACCCCTCGAGCGCCACCGACCGCGACGCCCGCGTGCGACTCCGTACCCGCCGCCGGTCCCGTGCCGTTCTCGCCTCGTTGCTCGCCCTTCCGGTTCTCTCGCTCGCTGTCGCCTGCGGCACCGACGCCGGGGTCAAGGACGCCGGCGTGGCCACCGTCCCCGACGAGCCGACGGCCTCTGCCGCCACCCCGAGCGGCTCCGGCGACGGCGGCTCGTCGGCGGCCGGCGGCAAGGGTGCCTTCTACGACGCGCAGATGACGTACGTGCGGTGCATGCGCGGCAAGGGCGGCGTCAAGGAGTTCCCCGACCCCAAGCTGAGCGGCTACCTGGACTGGACGAAGATCGACGAGCTGAGCCCCACGTACCCCGAGGTGTCCAAGGGCGGCAAGAACGGCGTCTGCGTGGCCGAGATGACCGCGGCGTCGCAGCAGGAGCCCGAGCGCGACACGCAGACGGAGTACGAGTCGATGCTCGCGCACGCCCAGTGCATGCGCTCACACGGCGTGTCGCGGTTCCAGAACCCGACGATGTCCGGTGGCAACGTGATCCCGGGCGGCGATCCGAACCCGGCGAGCCCGTCCTTCGACCGTGACTCCCCGGCGTACAAGCAGGCCGTCGCGGCCTGCAAGGACAAGCTTCTCGACGGCCTGGACGGTATGCAGTGACGCGGCGCCGGACACTTCTCGTCGGCGGTGCGCTGACCGTGGCCCTCGCGGGCGGTGCCGGGGCCTTCGTCCTCGCCACCGGGCCGGAGGCCGAGCCCGCGGGCGGCGGGGCGGGACTGCCGCCCGCCACCACCACCGTCGTACGGACCGACCTGGTGAGCAGCAAGACCGTCGACGGACGGCTCGACTACGCGGGCCGGCGGCCGGTGAAGGCGGCGGTCGCGGGCACGGTCACCGTCGCGGCCGAGGAGGGCACGACCGTACGCCAGGGGCAGGCGCTGTACGAGCTGGACGACAAGCCCGTCACCCTGCTGTACGGGCCGGTGCCGATGTTCCGCGAGATGCGGACCGGCGACCGGGGCACCGACGTCCTCCAGCTCGAACGCAACCTGCGCGACCTCGGGTTCGGCCGCGGCATGTACGTGGACCCGCGGTACGACGCGGCGACGGAGGCCGCCGTCAAGCGGTGGCAGAAGTCCTTGAACCGGGAGCCGACCGGGCGGGTCGGCAAGGGACACGTGGTCTTCCAGCCGGGCGGCGTCAGGGTCGTCTCGGCGGATGCCGCTCTGGCCGACCAGGTCGGTCCCGACAAGGCGGTGCTCACGGTCGCCTCGCCCCGGCCCGTCGTACGGGCCGCCCTCGACCAGTCGGACGCGCCGCTGACCGCGCCGGGCACCCGCGTCGAGGTGACGCTGCCCAGCGGGACGACGGTACGGGGGAAGGTGACCGGCACCGTACGGCCCGGCGACGACGGGTCCGGGGGCGGGGAGGCGGCCGGGGGCGGCCGCGAGGGGATCACCGTCGAGGTGACCCTCGACGACGGGACGCCTCCGGGCGAGGACACCCGGGCCACCGCGAGCGTGAAGTTCGTGAGCGAGAGCAGGAAGGGCGTGCTCGTGGTGCCCGTCGAGGCGGTGGTGGCGCTGCGCGGCGCGAACGGCGGCTACGGGCTGGAGGTCGTCGAGGGCGCTGCCACCCGCATGGTGCGGGTGGAGACGGGCATGACGGCCGACGGGAAGATCGAGGTCAAGGGCGCCCAGCTGCGTGAAGGGATGCGGGTGGGGGTGGCGGCTCCGTGATCGCACGCCGTCGTTCCGCGGTCCCGGACGGAGCCGCTGACGCGATCCCGGCCGCGGCCTCTGACACGATCCCGGCCGTTACTCCGGGTGCGGTCCCGGGCCGGGTCCCGTCCGCCGCCCCGCACGCCGCCGGCGGGGTCGCCCCTCGCGGCGCGGTGGCCGGCGCCGCCTCCGTGCCTCCGGTCGTCGAACTCCGGGGTGCCTCGAAGACCCACCCCGGACCGGTGCACGCCCTGCGCGCGGTGGACCTGACCGTCGAGGCGGGCGAACTCCTCGCCATCGTCGGCCCCTCGGGCTCCGGCAAGTCGACCATGCTGAACATCATGGGCACCCTGGACCGGCCCACGACCGGCACGGTCCACGTCGCCGGGTGGGACGTCGGGGCGCTGTCGGACGCCCGGTTGTCCGCGCTGCGGGCCCGGCACATCGGCTTCGTGTTCCAGCACTTCCACCTGTCCGCCGGGCGCGACGCCGTCGACAACGTCTGCGACGGGCTGCTCTACGCGGGCGTCGGCCTGCGGGAACGCCGCGCACGGGCCCGTACCGCGCTGGAAAGGGTCGGGCTCGGGCACCGCCTCGGTCACAGGCCCACCGAGCTCTCCGGCGGCGAGAAGCAACGCGTCGCCATCGCCCGGGCGCTCGTGGGAGCGCCGGACCTGCTGCTCGCCGACGAACCGACGGGGGCCCTCGACACCGCGTCCGGGAAGATCGTGATGGAGCTCCTGCACGAGCTGAACGCCGCCGGTACGGCCGTGTGCGTCATCACCCATGACCACGACATCGCCGACTCGCTGCCCCGGCGGGTGCGCTTCCGCGACGGCGAGGTCGTGGACGACTCCGGACGGGCCGGCTCGCGTCTGCCGGAGGTGGGAGCGTGAAGAGCCCCGTACCCCTGCGGCCCGCGCGCCTGTCCGCCCGTGACGTCCTGCGCACCGGAGCCATCGGCCTGCGGACCCGCCGTACCCGGGTGGTCCTGTCCGCGCTCGGCATCGCCATCGGCATCGCGACCATGATCGCCGTCGTCGGTCTGTCGACCTCCAGCCGCGCCGACCTGATGAGCCGCCTCGACCGCCTCGGCACCAACCTGCTGACGGCCGAGGCCGGCCGGGACCCCTACGGCCAGGAGGTCACCCTGCCCAAGAACGCGGTCGCGATGGTCCAGCGCATCGGCCCGGTCCAGCACGCGACGGCCACCGGCGACGTGGACGCGCGGATCCGCCGCAGCGACGTCGTGCCCGAGGAGCGGACGGCGGGCGTCACCGCGCAGGCCGCCCGTCCCGACCTGCTGACCGCGCTCGGCGCGAAGGTGAGCCGTGGGGTGTGGCTCAACCGGGCGAACGAACGCCTCCCGGTGACCGTCCTCGGAGCGGTCGCGGCGCGGCGGCTCGGTGTGACCGAGCCGGGCGAGAAGATCATGATGAACGACGAGTACGTCGTCGTGGTCGGAATCCTCGAACCGATCGAGCTGGTCCCGAACCTGGACCGGGTGGCGCTCGTCGGATTCCCGGCCGCCGAACGCTACTTCGCCTTCGACGGGCACCCGTCGACGGTCTTCGAGCGCTCACCGGACTCCACCGTCGAGGACGTGCGCGCCGTGCTCGCCCGGACCGTCAGCCCCGGCAACCCGGTCGGGGTCAAGGTCTCACGGCCCTCCGACGCCCTCGCCGCGAAGGCCGCCACCGACAAGGGCCTCACCGCGTTGATGCTGGGCCTCGGGGCCGTGGCCCTGCTCGTGGGCGGTGTCGGTGTCGCGAACACGATGGTGGTGTCGGTACTGGAACGGCGTCAGGAGATCGGGCTGCGCCGCGCCCTCGGGGCCACCCGGGGCGCCGTCCGGCTGCAGTTCCTCACCGAGTCGCTCCTGCTGTCCGCCCTCGGCGGACTGGCGGGCGCGGTCCTGGGGGCGGCGGCGACCCACGGCTTCGCCCTGGTGCAGGGCTGGACACCGGTCGTCCCGCCGTGGTCGCTGGGCGGCGGTCTCGCGGCCACCCTGGCCATCGGCGCCCTGGCGGGCCTCTACCCAGCCGTCCGCGCCTCCCGCCTCGACCCGACCACGGCGCTCAACGCGACCTGAGGGCCCGGACGGAGAGGAGAGAGGAAGAAGGAGGGGGAGATCCCCGAGGGGGATGGCGGGTACCTCCCCTCCTCCTCGTCGGAGGGACCCGCCTACGGCTGGTAGGGGTCGGGCCGGCCGTCGTGGCCCGGCTGCCCGGGCTGTGTCCAGCCGTGCGGCGGGCCGTACGAGCCCTGCGGGCGGGCACCCGCCCGGACCGGCTGCGGCAGGCGCGGCTGCCTGGTGTCGTCGGAGCCGGCCGCGTGCTTGCCCCGGTGGGCGGGGTCGATCCTGCCCGGCCACCAGTTCCACCGGCCGAGGGCCGTCATCAGGGCGGGCAGGACGTAGACGCGGATCACCACGGCGTCGAGCAGGATCGCCGCCGCCAGGCCTACGCCCAGTTGCTTGAACTCCACCATGCTGAGCGTTCCGAAGATCGCGAACACGGCCACCATGACGATCGCCGCGCTGGTCACGACGCCGGCGGAGCGGGTGATGCCGTCGCGGACGGCGTCGCGGACCTCCGCCCCGTCGAGGGCGGCCTCCCGGATCCGGCTGACGACGAACACGTGGTAGTCCATCGAGAGTCCGAACAGCACCACGAAGAGGAAGAGCGGGAGCCAGGAGACGACCGCCCCGGAGCTGTGGAAGTCGAGCGCTCCCTCCGCCCAGGTGTGCTGGAAGACCGCGACCAGGACACCGAAGGAGGCCGCCGCCGACAGCAGGTTGAGGAGGATCGCGGAGAGCGCCACGGCCAGGGAGCGGAAGATGACGGCCATGGTGGCGAAGGTCAGGAGCAGGACGAAGCCCACCACCCATGGCATCCGGTCCTCCAGGTGGCCGGTGAAGTCGACCCCCTGGGCGACCTTGCCGCCGACCGCCGCCTCGGCGTCCTGGACGGGTGCGAGCGCCTGGGGCACCCAGTCCCGCAGCAGTGCGAGGGATTCGCGTGCCCCGTCGCTCTTCGGTGAGTGCGGTGTGCCGACGGCGACGGTGTGCACGCGCTGGTCGGCGGACGCGCGGATGGCGGGCGTCCGGTCGTGGGCGAACAGCTCCTGTCCCTCGGTGCGGCGGAGCAGGATCTTGAGCGCGGTCTCGACCTCGCCGGCCCGGGCGGCGGGGGCCCTGACGGCCACCTGGTGCACGGTGCCCTTGCTGGGAAACGCGGAGGTCAGCCGGTCCATGGCCTGCACGACCGGGATGTCGCGTGACAGGTCGTCGGAGCCGGGCTGCTTCAGCTTCATGTCGAGGGCGGGCAGGGCGAGGACGAGCAGCGCGCCGACGGAGACCGCGAGGGTGAGAGCGGGCCGTACGAGGGCGGGGCGCAGGAGTACGGGCCAGACGCGGGACTCGTGGGAGCGCATGGTGAGCCGCCACAGGAGTGGCACCTTCGGCCGGTCGACCCAGCGGCCGAGCTTGGCGAGGAGCGCGGGGAGCACGGTCAGCGAGGCCAGGACGGCGACGGCCACGACGATGATCGACCCGGTGGCCAGGGAGGCGAAGGTGGCCTCCTGGGCCAGGTAGAGACCGGCCATCGACACGATGACGGTGGTGCCGGAGACGACGACGGTGTGCCCGGAGGTCTCGGCGGCGATCTCGATGGCGTCGAGGTGCGAGGCGCCCTTCCGGCGTTCCTCCCGCTCCCGCTTCAGGTGGAAGAGCGAGTAGTCGACGCCGACGGCCATGCCCATGAGCAGGATGACGTTGCCGACCGCGCTGGTCTCGGGCAGGACGTGCGAGGCCAGGGTCGACAGGCCGATCGCGGCACCGACGCAGGACAGGGCGAGCAGCACCGGAACACCGGCGGCGATGATCGCGCCGAACACGACGAGCAGGATCAGCAGGGTCAGCGGAAGGCTGATCAGCTCGGCCTTCTCGAAGTCCGCGCCGAGGGTCTCGCCGAGTCCCTTGGCGGTGGAGCCGGTGCCGATCTGGTCGATCCTGATGCCCTCGTGGGCCTTCTCGGTCGCGGCGCTCGCGTCGAGCAGCGGCTGGACCCGGGTGTCGGCGTTCTCCGTGTCGCCCTTCATGGTCACGGGGAGCAGCAGGGCCTTGCCGTCGGGGGAGGGTAAGGAGGTGCCGACGCCCTCCACCTCGGGCAGGGCCCTCATCTTCCCGGTGAGCTCCTCGGCCGCCTGCCGTGCGGTGGCGGGGTCCAGCTTCCCGCCGTTCGACGCGGTGATGAGGACGTTCTCCTCGGGCTTCTCGGTGAAGTGCCCCGAGGCGGTGATCCGGCCGGCGCGGCCGGACTCGCCGACGCCCGACTCCTCGTCACTGATCTGGTTCGTGCCGGCGGCTCCGCCCAGGAAGAGACAGAGCACGACGAAGACCACCCAGAGACCGATGGCGGACCACGGATGCGTGGCGCTCCATCGCGCGATCCGTACAGTTGCTGGTTTCCTTCGCACGTCCTGGTTCCCTTCCCCTGCTGCGGAGACCGCCGGAGCGGCTGCCGTTCTGCGGCGAGTGGAACGCTAGTCACGGGAAAAGGGAGGGGACACGAGGTAAACCACCCGGGCGGCCCGGCTTTCCGCAGCCTTCGCCCTGCGGGTTCCCGCAACGAGGACCCTGCGGTTTCGCGGGCCTGGCCGACGGAGAAGCACAAGCCTCTCCACGGGGTTGCGTCTCTAGGAGAATCGTTCAACAATCCTACACAGCAGGCGAGTTGCGAAGCTTCAAGCTCGGCGAGCCCGTGGTGCCGCGAGGGCGCGTCGAGGGAAGCCGGCGGGATCGGCGTACCGAAGATGGGGGAACGGACATGAGCCAGTACCCGTACAGATCGCGACGCTGGACCCTGTGGGTCACGGTCGGAGTGGGCCTCACGTCGATCCTGGCCACCTTCCTCGTCGTCCGGGCGGTGACAGGGGGAGGGGGCCGGGACTGCTCCGTACGGCTCATGGTGACGTCGTCCACGGAGAAGGCGGAGCTGCTCTCCGACCTGGCCAAGGACTACGGAGCGGCGGGGCGCGAGTTCGGCGACGGCGAGTGCGCCGAGGTGAAGGTCCGGGAGCTGGCGTCCGGTGCGGCGATGGAGGCGCTCGCGGCCGGCTGGGACGAGAAGCGGGACGGGATGGCCGAGCCGCAGGTGTGGACCCCGAGTTCCTCCCTCTGGCTGACGCTGCTCACACGGAGGACCACAGCGGCCGACCGCGCCCTGACCGTTGCCAAGCCCGAGTCCCTGGCCACCAGCCCGTTGGCCATCGGCATGCCGCGTCCGATGGCCGAGGCGCTCGGCTGGCCGGAGAAGCGGGTCGGCTGGAAGGACGTGCTGACCCTCACCGAGAAGGGCTGGGGCGCGTTCGGTCACCCCGAGTGGGGCCCCTTCCACCTGGGCAAGGACAACCCGCACACCTCCACCTCCGGACTGGCCTCCACCGTGGCCGCGTTCTACGCCGCGACAGGCCGCTCCGGCGACCTGACCGAGAAGGACGTCCAGAACCCGAAGGCGCGCGCGTTCGTGGCCGCCGTCGAGGGCGGTGTCCTGCACTACGCGTCGGACGCGACCGTCTACATGGCCAATCTCGCGGAAGCCGACGCCGCCGGCCGAGCGCTGTCGTACACGAGCGCCGTCCCGGTCCAGGAGCAGCTGATCCACCTCTACAACCAGGGCAGTCCCACGGGTGACACACGGCAGATCGGCAAGGGGAGGAAGCCGAGCGTTCCGCTGGTGGCCGTGCATCCGTCCGACGGCACGCTCATGATGGACCACCCGTTCATCGTCCTGCCCTCCGCCACGGCGCAGCAGAAGGCCGCGGCCGCCGACTTCCAGCGCTTCCTGCTGGAGAAGGACCAGCAGCGCCGCTTCCAGCAGCTCGGCTTCCGCGACCACGAGGGTGTGGCGGGCAAGGAGCTGGCGGCGTCGGTCGGACTCTCCTCCACCGAGAAGCTGTCCCTGATCGACCCGCCCGCGCCCGCGGTCCTCGGGCGGATCCTCGACAGCTGGGACGACCTGCGCAGGAAGGCCCGGGTGGTCATGATCATGGACGTCTCCGGGTCCATGAACCAGCCCGCCGGATACGGCCGCAGCCGCCTGGAAGCGGCGAAGGCCGCCGCGGTGAGGGCACTTGACCTGTACCACCCCGACGACGAGGTCGGCCTGTGGGCGTTCTCCACCGAGAGGGACGGCCGGACCGAACCGTATCTGCGGATCCTTCCGCCGCGCCGCATCGCCGACGGCAAGGCGCAACTCGTCGGAGCCGTCAACGGGCTGCACGCGGAGGGAGGCACGGCGCTGTACTCGACCGTCCGCGCCGCGCAGCGCGCCGTGCTCGCCGACCTCGACACCGACCGGATCAACGCTGTCGTCCTCCTCACCGACGGCAGGAACGAATACCCGGCCGACAACGACCTCGCCTCCCTCCTGCGCGACATCGACGCCAAGAACCTGGAACGCTCCGTCCGCGTCTTCACCGTCGCCTTCAGCGAGCAGGCGGACTTCGCCACCCTGGAGAAGATCGCCAAGGCGTCCAAGGCCGATGCCTACGACGCACGTGACCCCGCACTCATCGACAAGGTGATGCTCTCCGTCATCAGCAACTTCTGACCCGAGAGGAGTGATCCCCATGGCCGGACACGGCCGGCGTTCCCGGGCCGTCGGCGCCGGCGCGGGCGTCGCGCTCGGCATGGCCGGCGCCGGAGTGGCAGCCCTGGCCGGGGCCGCCTCCTGGGCCGCTCCGGCGTTCGGCGCCGTGATCGGCGCCCTCACCTGGGCTACTCACGCGGCGGCGGACCGTCTCGGCCGCACACCGGCACCGCGCTCCGCCCCGGACGAGCCGTCGTCCGCCCGGGACCGGACCATCCCCGCCGACACGCGCCACTGGCTGACCCGGGCGTCCGAGGCCGCGGCCAAACTGGACCGCCACCGCCGCGGCAGCACCGATCCCACCCTCACCCAGGCACTCGCCAACGCCTCCACCCGGATCCGTGCCGCGGCGGACCAACTGCGCACGCGCGCGGACGTGGTGGGCGTCATCGACGCCACCACGGCGGGTACGGACCGGGAGGCACTGCGCCGAGACGAGCGCCGACTGGCGAAGGAGGCGGCGGCCGCCACCCCCGGTCCGGTCCGCGAGGCCAAGCGTGCCTCCGTCCGTGCGGTCGCCGAACGACTGGCCTCCCTGACACGCCTCGCGGACCTCAGGGACCTCATGACGGCCACCATCGAAGCGACGGCCCTGCGTCTGGAAGCGGCCGCGGAGCGCGGCTCCATGCTCGTTTCCCTCCGGGCCGCCGACGACGCGGGCACCCGTCCGCTCGATCTCACGGCTCTGGGGGACGAACTCGAAGCCGTCCAGGCCGGGCTCGACAAGCTGGACGAGATCACCCGCATCCTGCAGGACGAGGACGCCACCTCGTAGCGGGACCGAGCGAGGCCGGCTCTCGACCGTGAGGGCCGCAGTGTGGTGCGCCGGGGGTCAGCGGGCGATCGGCGTGGCACCGGTCGCGGCCAGGGACAGGTCCCACAGCCGCGCGGCCGCATCCGGGTCGATGGCGTAGGCGCGGACGCCGCCGTCGTCCATGGGAGCGTCGGGAGCGGACACGCCGGCGATGTCGCAGTCCTCCAGGTAGAGGCCGCCGCGGCCGTCGAGGAGGGGGGACGTGGCGGCCCACAGGCCGGTGGCGGCGCCCTGGGCCGGGGTCTTGAAGCCGGTGCCGATCACGTTGCCGTGCTCGTCCACCCACCCGCGGTCGATCTGCTCCTGGAGTGCCATCTCCCGCTGCAGCCCCGTGATGATCTTGCCCGGGTGGAGCGCGAACGCGCGGACGCCGTCGCCGCGGCCGAGGGCGTCGAGGTGGACGGCGAAGAGGGCGTTGGCGGTCTTGGCCTGACCGTAGGCCAGCCACTTGTCGTAGCCGGTACGGAAGTGCGGGTCGTGCCAGCGGATGTCGGTCAGGGTGTGGCCGGCGGAGCTGTTGACCACGACGCGGGCACGGCCGGCGGCCAGGAGCGGGTAGAGCTCACAGGCGAGGGTGAAGTGTCCGAAGTGGTTGGCGGCGAGCTGGCTCTCCCAGCCGGGCCCCACATGCCGTTCGGGGGTGGCCATGACTCCGGCGACGGCCATGAGCAGGTCGATCCTGGTCAGGGAGCTGCTGATCCGTGCCGCGCCGGCGCGCACACTGTCGAGATCGGCCAGGTCCATGGGGATGACCTCGCATCCCTCCACGTCCGCGAGCGCGGCGCGGGCGATGTCCGGGCGCCGTGCGGGGACGAGGACCTGGGCTCCGGCGGCTGCCAGGGCACGGGTGGTCTCCAGGCCGAGTCCGGAGTAGCCCCCGGTGACGACGGCGCTCGTGCCGGAGAGATCGAGGCCGGCGGTGATGTCCTGGACGGGGCTGGTGGCGGAGAAGGGCGAGCCGAGCGGCTGCTGTTCATTGGTGGTCATGCCGACGACGCTACGAGCTGGAGTGAGGTCTAGATCAAGTCCTAAGCTGGCACGCATGGCGACCACCGAGACCCCTGCGGAACCACTGAGCATCGGCGAGGTGGCCGAGCGGACCGGACTGAGCGTGCACGCGCTGCGTTTCTACGAGCGCGAAGGCCTGCTGGTCGGACCGGTCCGACGCACCTCCGGCGGGCGGCGGCGGTACACCACCTCGGATGTCGACTGGCTCCTGATCTGCGTCAAGCTACGGGAGTCCGGAATGCCGTTGGCCGACCTCAAGCGGTTCGCGGAGCTCGTGCGGCACGGCCCGGGCAACGAGGCGGAGCGTCTGCGACTCCTCGATGCCCACCGGCAGCGCGTCGACGCCCAGATCCAGGCGCTGGAGGAGTGCCGCTCCGTCATCACCTGGAAGGTCGCCGTGTACGCCGAGCACCTCGCCCGCGGCGAGGCCGAGGGGCTCTGGGCCCCGACGACCTGAGCCCGTGTGCCGGGACCCGACCTCGCCCGTCAACGGCCGCCGTCACCCCAGTGCGTGCCTTCGGGCAGGCTCGCTATCGGCCGAAGTCGGGGTCGGCGGAAGTGCGCCTGAAATGACACGGGTAGGCATAGGGATCCCCGCCGTCCGCCACGACACTCCCGTTCATCTGCAGCTTTCCCTGCTCCAGTGTGAACGGCAGGAACTCATGGTCCTTCCGATTCTCGAAGCGAAGGATCAGATAGGGTGCCAGGCCGGGATCGTCGTTGACCGCATGCCATTTCCCGTCGGCTGAACGGCGCGTCACCTTCGAGTCCGGCCCGGGGCCGTCCCATGCGACCGGAAAATCCTTGGCGGTGAAGGTGTAATCGTCACGTAGTCGAACGACCGGAGAGCCGCATTCTTTGTCCCCGTCCCAGCGGCCGACCAATTCGGAATGCTGTACGGCCTTCGGGAAGACAGGGGCGGGTTCGCCTGCCTTGCAGGCGGTCGAGGCGATTGCCGTCAACGTGGCAGTCGCAAGGACTGCACCGATGCGAAGTATGTTGTGCTTCACTCCATCTACTTCCTGTCGCTCCGGGCGGCGGGGCTGCCTCCCCGGGGATCCCCGGGGAGGCAGCCCCGCCGTTTCTCACAGCACGTCCCGACCGGTCGGCCGGCGGGAACGAGCGATTCGGCCTGCCGTCAGAAGAGGCTGCCCAGGAAACTTGTCACGGTGTCCAGCAGGCTGCTCGATCCCTCAGACGACGAGGAGGACGAGGACTGCGACGGGGCCTTGGGGTCGGCGAGGTCCAACGTCTCCGTCCACGTGATGTTCTGCTCCTTCTCGCTGAAACGCCCGGACTGGTAGTACGTGTTGAGGGGGCCGGCGATGTTCTTGTCCCACCACGGGCTGTACCCGCCGAGCTCGGGAGCGATATGCGTTCCGGAGTTCATGTCGCTGTTGTTCTTCACATGGAACTGAACGGTCGCCGTCCCCGCCTCCTTGTCGACCGACTGGACCGTGTAGTCCATGGTGTAGGAACCGAGGAACGCCGCGGACATGTTCGACGTGAAGTCCATGAAGACGGTCTTGGAGTTCAGCGAGTGATTCAGACCATTGTTCTCCGTCATCTTCGTGTCTTTGTTGTAGCGCTGCTTGACCGGCGCACCCAGATTGTAGTTGCCGCCGTTGATGTTGTCGGCCGCGATCTCCCGCACGCGCTGGACGTGGTAGTGGTCCATCAGCGACTGCGTGAAGGCGTCGTTTCCGCCGAAGTCCCGCTTCTTGGGGCCGGTGCCCGCGACCCACTCGAATCCCAGGTCCACGCCATTGGGGTTGCCGGGCGTCCCGAAGCAGCTGGGGCAGTGCTCCCGAAGGATCGGCTCCGCGGCGATCACGGGGCTGGCGAGCGTGTCCGCGACCGTCGTGACGGTGCCGACCCAAGCCGAGGCGAAGTTGTCGTCCCAGGGGCAGAAGGAGCCTCCTTCGCACCAATCGTGACCGTCGATCTCGACGCCGCTGATCGGGTTGCCGCCGGTGAAGGCGTAACGGTTCCCCGTGAAGGGATCCGATCCCAGCCGCATGTCGGACAGGGCGCCGTTGTACATGTCCCGGCTGGTGAAGCGGTTCAGGCCGGGGCTGTAGTCACGGAAGCCCATGTCGTAGGTGCCGCTCGCGGCGTCCCAGCGCTTCGCGTTGAAGCGGTAGGGGTTGTACGCCTCCTTGTCCGGCTGGGCCGTGTCGGGCTTGTCGATGCCGGTGAACTCGGCGTCGTTGTTGCTGCCGTAGGCGGTGTAGCCGTAGGTGGACTTGGTGTCACCGCTGGTGTCGGTGAGGGTCTCGACGTCGGTGTGGCCGTTGTAGCCGTAGACGCCGAGCTCCTCGGAGCCGTCGGTGTTCTTCTTCAGCTGCGTCAGGCGTTCGCCCCACGGGCTGTACTGGTACGACTTGGTGACCTCGCCGGCGACGGCCTCGTTGAGAACCTCGCTGGAGGTACCGAGGTAGTTGAAGTCGGTGGTCTTGCCGGCCTCCGTCTTGGATGCCGTGCGGTCCAGCGGGTCGAAGACGTAGGTGGTGGTCTTCGTCGTGACCCCGTCGGTCTGCAGCTTGGCGTTCTTGACCACGTGGTCGAAGCCGTCGTAGTCCCGGTCCTCGACGACCTTGCCGCCCGCGACGACCGTGTCCAGTCGCCCGTACGGGTCGTAGTTGTAGCTGTTGCTCGCGGCACCGATGCTCGAGCTGAGGAGCCGGTTGCGGTCGTAGGTGTAGGTGGTCGTGACGTTCTTGATCGTCTGGGTGACGACGTTGGCGTTGGCGTCGTGGACGTAGGTCTCGGTGCCCGCGCCGGTTCCCGTCTTCACGGACTGGGCGAGCCGGTTGACCGGGTCGTAGGTGTAGTCCGTGGTGGAGTTCAGGTACGCGCCGTGGTTGTCGGCGTTCATCTTGGACGCGACGTCCTGCGCCTGGTTGCCGTTGGCGTCGTAGGCGTAGGTGTGCGAGGAGACCAGGGTGCCGTTGGGCTTCTTCTCGTTCTGGGTCTTCAGCGCCGCGTTCAGGTAGTAGGTGTAGTCGACCGTGTTGCCGTTGGCCTTCGTCTCCTTCAGCCGCAGGCCGCGGTCGGTGTACGTGTAGTCGGTGGTCTTCGGCGAGGCGTCCGAGGGGGACTTGCCGACCTTCACCGTCTTGACCAGCTCACGCAGGTCGTAGATGTACTGCGCGTACTGGTCCGGGTGCGTCGTCGTCTGCTTCTGGCCGTTGGCGTCGTACGTGAACGACGTGGCCTTCTTCTCGACGCCGGACAGCGACTCGCTGACCTTCTGGACCTGGTTCAGCCCGGTGTAGGTCATCGCGTACGTGTCGATCTTGGCACCCGAGGAGGTGTCCGCGATCGAGGTGAGGTTGCCGTTGAGGTCGTACGCGTAGGTGAAGTTCTTCTTCTCGTTGTCCGTCTCGGTGGCGGTGCGGACGATCTTCACGGCGTCGGCGACGACCTTGCCGGAGGCGTCGGTCCCCAGGGTGATCTTGGACGCGATCCCCTGCTTGAAGGTGAACGAGCCCAAGGAGACCCAGGTGCCGCCGCCGGTGGTCTGGTTGACCGTCTTGACGGTGGTGCCGGCGTCGTGGGTGACGGTGTACTTCGCCGCCGTGGAGGCGCCCGAGGTCGTCGGGTACTTCGCGTAGGCGGTGTAGCTGCCGTCCTGCGGGACGTTCAGAGTCCAGGTGAACGTGTCCGTCGACACCCCGGCCGCGTGCGTGCGGTGGTCGTAGCCCTGCTGGCCGGTGGCCGATGCCGTGGCCCAGGTACCGGTCGCGGCGGTGGTCTGGGTGTCGGAGTTGTCGGCCACCACCACGTGGGCGCCGACCGGGACGCCGTCGTCGGAGCGGGCCTGGAGGCTGCCGTCGGGGTAGTACGCCCAGCCCTGGGTCCGCGAGGTCGAGCCCCCGGCGGAGGTGAGGGTGCGCGAGACCTGCTGGCCGGTCTGGTTGTAGCCGTAGGAGGTGACGATGTCCCACGGGTCGGTGGACGTCCTGGTCCAACCGTTGTCGAAGTACGTGTAGTCGGTGTCGCTGCGGACCGTCTGACCCGCCGACGGCGGCGCGGAGACCCGCGAGACGCGGCCGACCACGTCGTACGTCGTCTGGGTGTAGACGTTGGGGTCGTTGTAGCGCGCGTCCGCCGGGTCGTAGGGCTGGAACTGCTTGACCGGGCGGTTGAGCTTGTCGTACTCGGTGCGGCTGGTGAAGTCGTCCACGGCCGCGGTGGCGGTGCCCCGCGGGCTGATCACCTTGGTGGGGTTGCCCATCTGGTCGTACTCGTACTTCGTGGTGCGAAGGGTGCTGCCCGAGTAGGGGACCCGCTGCTCGATCGTCTTGCCGCGCTGGTCGTAGACGATCTCGCTGGTGTTGCCCTCCTTGTCGGTGCTCCGGACCACCAGCGAGTCCTTGTCGTACTCGCGCGTGGTGAACTTGCCCGCCGCGTCGGTGACCTTGGTGACGCGGTGGTTGAGGTCGAAGGAGCTCTTGCTGGTGTAGTCGGTGGTGTCGGCGGTGGCGTTCTTCTTCGGGTCGATGACCGTGACCGCGTTGCCGACGTTGTCGTACTCGTAGGAGACCTTGTCGCCCTGGGCGTTCACCACCGCCATGAGCTGGTAGATCTCGTTGTAGGTGTTGGTGGTGGTGTAGTCGTCCGGGACGGAGGTCGTCGCCACGCCCTTGGGCTCGGTCGTGGTCTTGAGGTTGCCGACCTTGTCGTACGTGTAGCGCGTCGTGCGACCGCTCAGGTTGTTGTCCGGGCCGGTCGCCTGGGTCACCTGGTCCGCGGAGTCATAGACCGCGGTGGACACCACGCCGTCCGCGGCGGTGCTGGTGGTGACGTTGTCGTTGGCGTCGTACACCGGGGCCGGAGTGGTGATGAACACCCCCTGCGCCTGCTGCTTGGGCAGCTTGTTGACCAGCGGACGCTTGAAGGCGTCGTAGGTCTGGGTGGTGGTGGTGCCCAGTGCGTCGGTCACCGAGGTGACCTGACCGCGCTCGTCGTAGACGAACGAGGTGGCGTGGCTCTCCGCGTCGGTGATCGTCCGGGGGTAGCCCATGACGTCGAAGTCGGAGTTGACGGTGGCGTTGCCGTTGGCGTCGGTGGCCTTGGTCAACTGCCCGTAGGCGTCGTAGGCGTACGTGGTGGTGTAGTCGTCCGGCACCGAGGTGGTGGAGGCGCCCAGGGGGTCGGTGACCGTCTTCAGGTTGCCGAAGGCGTCATAGCCGAACTGCCACTTGCGGCCCTCCGGAGAGGTCTTGGTGGCCAGATCGGCCGAGAAGCCGTCCGCACGGGTCTGGTACGTGTAGACCGTCGCCGCGGTGCCGTTCTTGTTGGCCTCCGCGTCCTTCATCGTCAGCGGGTTGCCGGTCTTCTGGTCGTACGTTCAGGTGGTCTGGGAGCCGTTCGCCTCCTTCATGAGGATGACGTTGTTGTCCGCGTCCCAGGACATCTCCATGGGCTCGGACTTGGCGTTGGTGGACTTCACCTGGCGGCCGAAGTCGTCCAGGACGTAGTCCGTGGAGTGCGACTCGGCGTCCGTGACCTTGGTGTCGGTGAACTTGGGGTTCGCCGTGTCCGCCTGGTAGGCGAACGACGTGTTGTTGTTCAGCCGGTCCGAGATGGTCTTGGTCCACCAGTGGTACTTCGGGTCGTCGCCGGTCTTCGGGGCGTAGTAGTCGAGCTTGGTGGCGTTGCCCCGGGGGTCGGTGGCCGTCACCAGCTTGACGTTCTTGTTGCCCTGCGTGGCGTCGTAGGCGAACTTGAACACCTTCGGCTGCGAGGAGCCCACGCCGTCGGTGAACTGGCCGAGCAGACCCTTGTCGGTGTACCAGAAGTTGATCTTACGGCCGGAGACGTCGGTGACCGACTTGATGTGGTCGTAGATCTTGGAGTTGGTCAGGTTCGAGCCCGTGACGATGGTGCCGGTGCCCGAGACGTACTCGTAGGAGTTGTCGCCCTTCGTGAAGTAGTCCACCGTGAGCGTCTGCCGCGACGCGGGGTCGGTGATGTACTTCAGGAACTTGGTCGGCTTGTTGTTGGACTTCCGCTCCTCGTAGGTGAACAGCATCGTGTTGCCGTTCTTGTCCACCGTGGAGGTCAGGTAGCCGTCACAGCCGAACAGGAAGCGACTCCCGTCGGGACGGATCATCGTCCAGGCGTCCGGGACCGGGTCCTTCAGCGGGGTGCAGTCCAGACCCGCCTTGGCGGTCAGCTTGTAGTGCACACCGGCCGGCGCCTTCCACGCGCTCGTGGCCGAGTCCCAGCGGAACACGTGGGTGGTGCCGTCGCCGTCGGGCAGGCGCACCTCCGTGGGGTTGGGCTTGGGGTGGAACGCCAGCGGCGCACCGAGCCGGACCGGCCCCGACGCCTGCATGGACCAGCCCGCGCCGGAGACCGTGTCGGAGGTGTCCAGGCTGTTGTAGGCCACCCGGAAGAACGTGTTCAGACCCCGGCCGGGGTTGTTGAACGCGTTGTACGACCACACCGCGTTGCCGGAGGCGAGGTTGTTCATCAGGCTGGCGCCGGCGCCGGTGTTCTTGCCGGTGTAGCCGTAGAACTTCTCCAGGCCCAGGGTGTTGGACGTGGGGTCCTCCACCGCCACGTTCTGCTGCAGACCGGGGATGCCGGAAGTGCCCGAGGTCCAGGTGCCGGCCGTCTTGTTGTAGACGTCCCAGGTGAGCACGTAGTCGGTGCGCTTGTTGCCGTTGTCCGAGTTGATCGGGGTCTTCACCTGCGCCTGCAGGCCGACCGAGCCGCCCGGGGCGACGTCCGCCGGCAGCGCCGTCTGGACCTGGTTGCCGCCCGTGGTGACGTCGGTGCCGTCGGGCAGGGTCCACTTGTACGTGAGGACGTGGTCCGCCGAGTTCCAGGTGGACGCCGTGGTGTTGGTCAGGGTGAAGTCGACCGTGTAGTCGGAGTTCGGGGTCATGCGCGCGGGGGTCTGCGGCGCGTAGTACGTCGAGTCCGTGGTGGAGTCGATGTACGTGACCACGATCCTGGGCGCGAGCCTCGACTCGGTGCCTTCGGACGACAGGAACAGGGTGCGCTCCTGCGAAGCGGCCTCGTCGGCCATCCTGAGGACGACGCCCTTCTGGGAGGCCGGGGTGGTCACCCAGGACTGCGCCAGAGAGGTGACGTTCCAGTCGTGGCGCGCGGGGTCGTTGGTCATCGCCCCGGTGTCGGCGGTCACGGCGCCGAAGTCGCCGCCCGCCGTCGTCCAGTTCGTGCTCGCGTCGGCCTTGACCCAGGTGGCGGTGGACTCGTCGAAGTCACGCGTCAGCGGCCGGAGCTCGTAGACGGCACCCGTGGTGTCCTGGGCGGTCTGGGTGGACCAGAGGCGGACGTTCGCGTCCAGGACCCGGGCCGTGGGGGGAATGCCGAGGGCCGGGAACTTCAGCAGGGCGCGGGTGTCGCCGTACGTCGCGGAGTTGTTGCCGACGGACAGCCAGTTCTTCGGGCCGCTGTCGTCGATGGTGTCGTGCGTGAGCGTCGTACGGGCCGAGGAGAGGGTGGTGTCCTGCGTCGCGGCGAACACCTTCGTCGTGCGGCCGGCCTTCGGCAGGCGTACGAGCTGGGTGGGCGCGGCGACGACCTGCCCGTCCTTCGTCCTGACCGCGACCATGTAGTAGTACGCGCGGCCGAACGGATCGGCGTCGTCGGCCTTCGTCGGCGTCGCGGAGGTGTCCGTGAACGACGTCGTACCGGGCGCGACCGGTGCCACGAGCGTGGCGGCGGAGGGGGTGAAGGTCTGGCTGACGGAGCGGTGGACCTGGTACTCGACGATGTCGTCGCCGGTGCCGACCGTGTCCTTGTCCTGGTAGGCGGACCAGTTCAGCTCGGCGCCGGTGTCGTGGATGGTGGTCGGGGCGGAGAGGTCGACGCCCTGACGGCCGAAGGTCAGGACGAGGCGCGGGTAGTTGGCGGTCTCGCCGCCGTACCCGAACTCGCTGCCCTCGTAGCG
>NZ_BMRZ01000020.1 GCF_014648895.1 Streptomyces tanashiensis | reverse complement strand
CCGATCTTGCGATCGGACGGGATCTCGTCACCATTCCTGAGCTAACTCAAGAACAGTCGTCTGTGGACCTGTGGGGATTTGAACCCCAGACCCCCTCGATGCGAACGAGGTGCGCTACCAGACTGCGCCACAGGCCCTTGCGACGTGTGAAACATTAGCATCCCGATCGGGAAGAACAAAAATCGCTTCCCGCGCAGGTCAGCCGGGGGCCGTCGCGGACCCCCGGCCGGGGTCACTCGTTCGCCGCCCGGGGGCGGTCGTCGTCCGCGTACTGGTCGAAGAGCGGGGTGCGGCCGTGGTCACGGCCGCGGCGCGGCGGGGTGGCGCGCCGGCCGGGCGCCGGCGAGGGGGCGGGGGCCGGATCGGCCGCCGTCGAGGAGCGGGCCGCGCTCCAGGTCTCCGGGTCCGTGATGTCGATGCCGCTCGTGGCGCGCGGGGCGACCGGGGCGGTGACGTACGTGGGGAGCGGCACCGGGACCGGGTCCCAGCTGTCGCCGCGGGCCGGGCCGCGCTCGCGCTGCTGGTCCACCCACTCCGCGTGGTCGGTCTGCTCGACCAGGGCGCGCCGGTCCGCCTCCTGCGGGGAGACCGCCGGCGCCACCGGGGCCGAGTCCGCCTCCGGCTCCGGCGTCGGCACCGGGCGCCGGCTCTCGCGCAGACGGGCGGCGGCCGCTTCGGCCCGGCGCCGGTCCATCACGTACACGAAGCGGCGCCGCTCCTGGGTCCGCAGATGCACGATGTACGCGCTGAGGAGCAGCGCGGGGACCGCCGGGGCCCACAGGAAGGCGATGCCGCCGACGGCCGCGACGACCGCGCCGAGGGTGAAGCCGGCGAAGAGGAGCGTCGTGGTCCGGCGGCGCCGCGCGAGGACCTTGCCGCGGCGGGCGCGCTCGGCCGCGGCGCCCGGGGCCGGGCGGGCCGGGGCAGGGTTCGGCGCCGGTTCCGGATCGGGCTCCGGGAGTTCCAGGCGCGCCTCCGTCCTGGCCGCGGGCGCGGAGAAGGCCCGGACGTCGACCGAGCTCAGATGCTCGGTCTCCGCGTCCGGGTCCACGTCGGGCGTCGGTCCCTCCGCCGTACGGTCCCGCTCCTTCAGCTCCTTGGCGTACCGGCGCTCCATGCCCGCCCGTCCGGAAAGCAGCCGGATGGCGGTGCTGAAGCGTTCCGTCGGACGGGCTTCGTTCAGCTCGTCCTGCCTGCGGAGCCACATCGGCACCAAGTAGGCGGCCCAGGCCCCGACGATGACTGCGTAGATGAGGCCGCTGCTGCTCACGCCTCACACGGTAGAGGGGTTCTGTAACACGCATCGGCCAATTGGCCCGGTGTGTCGCACGATCTGGCTGATATCACTGAACTTTTTTGTGATTGTTCAGATCGATTGACCGCCAACTGGCGATTAAATTCGAACACTTATTGCATTCTCGCGTGATGCCAGCGCCTCAGCAGACCCTCCGGAACCTCCTCGGCCGTCAGCGCGAACACCAGATGGTCCCGCCACGCGCCGTCGATGTGGAGATAGCGGGGCCGCAGACCCTCCTCGCGGAAACCGAGCTTCTCCACCACCCGGCGCGACGGCCCGTTCTCCGGGCGGATGCACACCTCCATGCGGTGCAGCCCGACCACCCGGAAGCAGTGGTCGACCGCGAGCGCGACCGCCGTCGGCATCACCCCGCGCCCGGCCACCTCACTGTCCACCCAGTACCCGACGTGCCCCGAGCACATCGAGCCCCAGGTGATCCCGGCCACCGTCAACTGGCCGACGAGCCGCCCCCGGTACTCGATCACGAAGGGCAGCATCCGGCCGGCGTTCGCCTCCGACCGCAGATGGCGCACCATCTGACGGTACGTCGGACGATGCGCGACCGGACCACCGGGGGGCGCCGGCGGAACCGTCGCCTCCCAGGGCCGCAGCCACTCGCGGTTGCGCCGGTTCACCTCGCGCCAGGCCGCCTGGTCGCGCATCCTTATGGGTCGGAGCACCACCTCGCCGTCGACGAGGACCACCGGCCAGGACGGGATCACGACGCTCTCGGGTGGTCGCCGCCGCGGATCTGGTCGACGGCGTGGCGCAGGAGCGGCTCCAGGACGGCGAGCCCGTCGCGCACCCCGCCCGGGGACCCCGGCAGGTTCACGATCAGCGTGGAGCCCGCGACCCCGGCCAGACCGCGCGAGAGCGCCGCCGTCGGGACCTTCGCGCGGCCGTACGCGCGGATCGCCTCCGGGATGCCGGGGATCTCCCGCTCCAGGACCCGGCGGGTCGCCTCGGGGGTCTCGTCGGTGGGCGAGATGCCCGTACCGCCGGTGGTGACGATCACGTCGTACCCGGCGGCGACCCCGTCGCGCAGGGCCGCCTCGACCGGCGCCCCGTCCGGGACGACCCGCGGGCCGTCCACGGCGAAACGCATCCCGGTCAGGCCTTCGGCGATCAGCGGACCGCCCTTGTCCTCGTAGACCCCGGCCGACGCCCGGTTGGAGGCGGTGACGACCAGCGCGCGGTACGCCGCCTCCGGGACCTCCCCGTGCCCGTGCGCCGCGTGCTCGTGCGCTCCGGACACCCGGCCCGCGCGCGTCACGCCTCGGCCCTCGTCCAGTGGCCCGACTTGCCGCCCGTCTTCTCCTCCACCCGTACGTCGGAGATGACCGCGCCCTTGTCGACCGCCTTGATCATGTCGACGACGGTCAGCGCCGCCACCGAGACCGCCGTGAGGGCCTCCATCTCGACGCCCGTGCGGTCCGTCGTCCTCACCGTGGCCAGGATCTCGACGGCCTCGTCGGTGACCGCCAGGTCCAGGGTGACGCCCGAGACGGCCAGCGGGTGGCAGAGCGGGATGAGGTCCGGGGTCTTCTTGGCCCCCATGATCCCGGCGATCCGCGCGGTGGCGAGCGCGTCACCCTTCGGGACGCCCTCGCCGCGCAGCAGCTCGATCACGCGCGGCGAGACGAGCACCCGCCCGCTGGCACGGGCGGTGCGGGACGTGACGTCCTTCGCCGATACGTCGACCATCCGGGCCGCGCCCGCCTCGTCGATGTGGGTGAGACCTTGCTGCGTGCTCATGGCCGTGACACTCCCGGTCGCTGTGTGAAGGACGACACCGTACCTCCAGCGTCGCCCCCTCAGCCGAGGAGGACCACGTCCAGCTCCGCGCCCGGCTCCACGGATTCCGTTTCCTCCGGGACCACGAGCAGGCAGTCCGCGTGGGCGAGGGCCGCGATCAGGTGGGAGCCGGCACCGCCCACAGGTGTGACGGTGCCCGCCTCCTTGTCGTACGTACCGCGCAGGAACTGGCGGCGGCCCTCCGGGGACGACAGGGCCTTGTCGGCGGCGAGGACCGCCCGCACCGTGGGCCGGTGCAGGTCCTCGACGCCCATCAGCGCGCGGATCGCGGGGCGCACGAACAGCTCGAAGGAGACGTACGAGGAGACCGGGTTCCCCGGCAGGGCGAGCAGCGGGATCTGCTCGGCGCCGACCGCGCCGAAGCCCTGCGGCTTGCCCGGCTGCATGGCCAGCTTGCGGAAGTCGACCTGCCCGTCGGCGGTCAGCGCCTCCTTCACCACGTCGTACGCGCCGACGCTCACCCCGCCGGTGGTCACGATCAGGTCGGCCCGGATCAGCTGGTCCTCGATGGTGCCGCGCAGCGACTCCGCGTCGTCGGCGACGGCCCCCACCCGGTAGGCCAGGGCGCCGGCGTCCCGCGCGGCGGCGGCGAGCGCGAAGCTGTTGGAGTCGTGGATCTGGCCCTCGCCCAGCGGCTCGCCGGGCTGGACGAGCTCGCTGCCGGTGGAGAGGACGACCACCCGGGGGCGGGGACGGACCTTCACGGTGCCCCGGCCGATCGCGGCGAGCAGACCGATCTGCGGCGGACCGAGGACCGTGCCCGCCGCGAGGGCGAGCTCCCCGGCCTTCACGTCGCTGCCCGCCCTGCGGACGTGGGCGCCGGCCTCGGCGGACCGGTGGACCCGGACCTCTCCCGC
The DNA here is from genome assembly GCF_014648895.1 of Streptomyces tanashiensis. Taxonomy (GTDB): domain Bacteria; phylum Actinomycetota; class Actinomycetes; order Streptomycetales; family Streptomycetaceae; genus Streptomyces; species Streptomyces tanashiensis. The sequence goes on along the minus strand of NZ_BMRZ01000020.1, from coordinate 164,505 downwards.
GGCGCCCTCGGGGGCGGCGCTGGCGGCGGTCATGCCGGTGGCCGCGCCCCCGCCCGTACCGCCGTCGGTCCATTCGACGGGGACGACGGCCTCGGCGCCGGGCGGCAGCGGGGCGCCGGTCATGATCCGGGCGGCCTCGCCGGGGCCGACCTCGGGCAGGCCGCCGGCGCCCGCGGCGACGTCGCCGACGACGGTGAGGACGGCGGGGAACTCCTCGGTGGCACCGGCGACATCCGCGACCCGGACCGCGTACCCGTCCATGGAGCTGTTGTCGAAGGGCGGCAGCGCGGCCGGCACCGTCACGTCCTCGACGAGGACGCAGCCCTGGGCGTCGAGGAGTTGCAGCTCGATCGGTTCGAGCGGGGAGACCGTCGCGAGGATGTCGGCGAGGTGCTCGTCGACGGACCACAGACCGCGGGCCGGGCCCGCGCAGGGGTCCGGCGCGCCTGCCGCGTGGTCGTGCTCGTGGCCGTGTGCCGCACTGCTGCTCAAAGTGCTACATCTCCTCGCTGACGTATCTCCGGAGCCAGGCCCGGAAGTCCGGTCCCAGATCTTCACGTTCGCACGCGAGTCTGACAATGGCACGCAGATAGTCCCCGCGGTCACCGGTGTCATAGCGGCGTCCCTTGAAGACGACTCCGTGCACCGGTCCGCCGATCTTCTCGTCCGAGGCGAGCTTCTGCAGGGCGTCGGTCAGCTGGATCTCCCCGCCGCGGCCCGGCTCGGTCTCCCGCAGCGTGTCGAAGACCGCCGGATCCAGGACGTAGCGGCCGATGATCGCGTAGTTGCTGGGCGCCTCGCCCGGGTCCGGCTTCTCGACCAGGTCCGTCACCTTCACGACGTCCGAGTCGGCGGTCGGCTCGACCGCCGCGCAGCCGTAGAGGTGGATCTGCGAGGGTTCGACCTCCATGAGGGCGATGACGCTGCCGCCCTCCCTTTCCTGGACGTCGACCATCCGCGCGAGCAGCGGGTCCCTCGGGTCGATCAGGTCGTCGCCGAGGAGGACCGCGAAGGGCTGGTCGCCGACGTGCGGGGCGGCGCAGAGCACGGCGTGGCCGAGGCCGCGCGGGGCGCCCTGGCGGACGTAGTGCATGGTGGCCAGGTCGCTGGGTTCCTGGACCTTGGAGAGGCGTTCGTCGTCGCCCTTCCGGATCAGGGCCTCCTCCAGCTCGTAGTTCCGGTCGAAGTGGTCCTCCAGGGGCCGCTTGTTCCGGCCTGTGATCATCAGGACGTCGGAGAGGCCCGCGGCGACGGCCTCCTCGACGACGTACTGGATGGCCGGCTTGTCGACGACCGGCAGCATCTCCTTCGGCGTCGCCTTGGTCGCCGGGAGGAAGCGTGTACCGAGACCGGCGGCGGGGATGACAGCCTTGCTGATCCGGCCGAGCCTGGGGAACGACTGATTCATGCGGAGCACCTTAGCCGTTCGGAATGAGAGGAAGATGTGGCTTCGGTTAACTTCCTTCACATAAAGACAGTTACGAGACTTTCGTACATGCACATGAGGCCGTCATGACACCTGAGATGTCCGAAAAGACCCTGCTGCGCAGCCGACTTCTGGCCGCCCGTGCCGCGCTGACCCCCGAATCCCTCGGGGAGACGGCCGAATCTCTCGCCCGGCGGGGGATGGAACTGGCCGAACTCGCCGGGGCCGCCACGGTCGCCGCCTATGTGTCGGTGGGCCGTGAGCCGGGCACGCGCGCGTTGCTCGACGCCCTCCACGCGCGCGGGGTGCGGGTCCTGCTGCCCGTCCTGCTGCCCGACAACGACCTGGACTGGGCGGCGTACGAGGGGCGGGAGGCGCTCGCGAAGGCCGGCCGGGGCCTGCTCGAACCGACCGGCCCCCGCCTCGGTCCCGAGGCCGTGTGCGCCGCCGACACCGTGCTGCTGCCGGGCCTCGCCGTCGACGGGCGCGGGATGCGGCTGGGGCGGGGCGGCGGCTCGTACGACCGGGTGCTCGCCCGGCTCGCACGCGCGGGCGTGGATCCGGCCCTGGTGGTGCTCCTCTACGCGGACGAGGTGGTCGCCCGGGTCCCGGAGGAACCGCACGACCACCCCGTGCACGCGGTGGTGACCCCGGAGGGGGTCACCCGCTTCCGCCCCTGATCAGGGCTTGAGCGTGAGCGTGTCCTTCGCCGCCGCGTCGACCGCCGCCTTGCCGTAGGCCCAGTCGTACAGCTCGCCCTTCGCCCAGGCGTCCGTCTGGTCGGTGTAGTTCGAGTGGAAGGCGTGACCGGAGGCGCCGGTCAGGTTGACCCACCGGGACTTGTCCCATTCCCCGACGTTGACGACCATCCGCATCGACGGGACCCAGATGACCTCGTAGCCGCCGGCCGCGTTCCAGCCGGTGGCGTCGACGGCGGCCTCGCCGCCGCCCAGGTTCCACGGGCCGCGGTTGAGGAGCTGCTGCACGAGGCCCGGGCCCGCGGTGCCGAGGGTCTGGTTCTTCAGGGTCAGCTGGTGCAGCCGGCCCCAGCTCCAGGTGGAGACGTCCTTGCCGAGCTTGGCGGTCAGCTCCCAGCGGGCGTCCTTCATGGCCTGGGCGAGCAGCTGGTCACGGGTCTCGGTGGCCGCGTCGGTGCGGCTGCCCGGGGTCTTCCACCACTCGTTCTTCTCCTGCTTGAGGAGCGGGCGGACCACCTCGTACCAGCGGTCGCCGCCGTCCGGCTGCGCCGAGTCGGGGTCGCGCTGGCCGCACTCGCGGACGAGCCTGTTCTGCTCGTCGACCGGTCCGGTGGCGTCGGCCGGGCGGACGTTGATGCAGTCGCCCTCGGCGCGCAGCTCCTTGGGCAGCTTGTTCCCGAAGGCGAGCTTGAGGACGTTGCGCCAGACCGCGTTGAAGTAGGCGGCGGCGGCCGAGTCGGGCTCCTGGGTGTAGTCCCAGCCCTCCAGGAGCTTCTGCGCCTCGCGGACGTACGGGTCGGAGATGTCGATCTTCAGCAGGAGCGGGTTGAGCAGGGTCGCGATCTCGCTGCGGTTGTCGGTCTGCATGGTCCGCATGTCGTCCGGCGAGATCTTGCCGCCGTCCTTGATCTTCGACTCGATGAGGTCGTTGATCCGCTGGCTGCGCGAGCCGTAGCCCCAGTCCTTGGTGAGCAGGTCCGGGTAGGTCTTCTGGTCGATCACGGCCTGGTTGGCGGTGACGATGTAGCCGCGGTCGGGGTCGTACTCGTAGGGCAGCTTCTCGAAGGGGATGTATCCCTTCCACCGGTACGAGGAGTCCCAGCCGGGCGCGGGCAGGGTGCCGTCGCCCTTGGAGCGCTGGGGGATCTTGCCGGGCGACTGGTAGCCGATGTGGCCGTCGGTGTCGGCGTAGATCAGGTTCTGGGACGGGACCTCGAAGTTCTTCGCGGCGGCCCGGAAGGTGGTGAAGTCCTTGGCGCGGTCGAGCGCGAAGATCGCGTCCATCGACTTGCCCGGCTGGAGGGCGGTCCACTGGAGGGAGACGCCGTAGCCGGTGCCGCGGTCGGGGGCGGCGTTGCCGACGGGGGCCTTCTGGCCGACCTTCTCCAGCTCGGAGGAGCGGTCGGAGACGAGCGGGCCCCGCTCGGTGGAGCGGACGGTGATCTTGCGGTCGGTGCCGCCGGCGACCTTGATGATCTCCTCGCGGACGGTGAAGGGCTTGACCTTGCCGTCGACGAGGTAGCCGTCGGGGCCGATCTTCTCCAGGTAGAGGTCGGTCACGTCGGCGCCGAGGTTGGTGAGGCCCCAGGCGATCTTGTCGTTGTGGCCGATGATCACGCCGGGCATGCCGGAGAAGGTGTAGCCGGCGACGTCGTAGCGGCAGGTGGCCGAGACCGAGCGGCAGTGCAGGCCCATCTGGTACCAGAGGGACGGCAGCTGGGGCGCGAGGTGCGGGTCGTTGGCGAGCAGCGGATTGCCGGAGGTCGTGTACTTGCCGGCGACGACCCAGGAGTTCGAGCCGATGCCGTTGCCGTTGGGGCCGAGCAGCGCGGGGACGGTGTCGAGGACCTCGGAGAGCGCGCCGAGCTGGGAGGACACTCCGCCGCTCGCGCCGCCCGGGCCCGTGCCGGGGGTGTCCCCGGTGGTCGTCCCGTCGCCCTCGGTCGCCTCGGCCTTCGGGTCGAACTTCCCGGTGGACTCGTCGACCGCGCCGCCGTCCAGGATCGGCTGGTGGAGCGCGTAGGGGTACTCGGGGTACAGCTGCTTGATCTGCCGGGCGCTGAGCCGGCTCGTCATCAGCGAGCGGTCGATCTCGTCCTGCATGTTGCCGCGCAGGTCCCAGGCCATCGCCTTGAGCCAGGCCACCGAGTCGACCGGGGTCCACGGCTCGATCGTGTAGTCGTTGGTGAGGCCGAGGGCCGCGTACTCGACGGAGATCTCCTTCGGCGCGCGGTCCTTCAGGTAGGCGTTGACGCCCTCCGCGTACGCCTGGAGGTACTTCTTCGTCTCCGGCGACAGGACCTTGTCGTACTCCTCCTGCGCGACCCGGCGCCAGCCGAGGGTGCGCAGGAAGGCGTCGGTGTCGACCTGGCTCGCGCCGAACATCTCGGAGAGCCGGCCCGCGGTGACGTGCCGCCGGACGTCCATCTCGTAGAACCGGTCCTGCGCCTGGACGTAGCCCTGGGCGCGGAAGAGGTCCGTCTCGTTGTCGGCGTAGATCTGCGGGACGCCGTTCGCGTCCCGCTTCACGTCGACGTCGGCGGAGAGCCTGTCGAGGCGGATCTCGCCGGTCGTCTGCGGGAACGAGGCCCGGACGGTGCTGACACCCCAGTACCCGCCGAAGCCCATGCCCGCGACCAGTGCGAGGACCAGGACGAGGAGGAGCAGGCGGGCACGCCGCCCTTTCTTCTTGGCGGTCTTCTTGCCGGGGGGCGCGGTCGTGTTGGAGGGCATCGCTGTCCTTCGAGGGGCAGGGTGGTCCTGGAGTACGGGAGCAACCTTAGGCGCAGCGTCCGGACGGCCCGGACGCGGTGTCAGGAAGAGAACCGTACTGGTGAGCGAGGAGAGGCAAAGGACGCGTCAAGAAAGCGTTAAAGATTAGGTAAGGTAACGAAGTACCGGCCGCTGGAGGAACGATCCAGCCGCACGTGAGGGGAAGGAACGGCCACTGACTGTCCACCAGCTCAACGAACTCCTGCTCATCTGCTCGCTCGTCCTGCTCGTGGCCGTCGCGGCCGTGCGGATCTCCTCCCGCAGCGGGCTCCCCAGCCTCCTGCTCTACCTGGGCATCGGCGTCGCGATCGGACAGGACGGCATCGGCAACGTCGCTTTCGACAACGCGGAACTCACGCAGGTCATCGGCTACGCAGCCCTCGTCGTGATCCTCGCCGAGGGCGGTCTCGGCACGAAGTGGAAGGAGATCAAACCGGCGCTGCCCGCCGCGGTCGTCCTCTCCACCGTCGGCGTCGCCGTCAGCGTCGGCATCACCGCCGCCGGCGCCCACTACCTCGTCGGTCTCGACTGGCGGCAGGCCCTGATCATCGGCGCCGTCGTCTCCTCCACCGACGCCGCCGCGGTCTTCTCCGTCCTGCGCAAGGTGCCCCTCCCCTCACGGGTCACCGGCGTCCTGGAGGCCGAGTCCGGCTTCAACGACGCCCCCGTCGTCATCCTCGTCGTCGCCTTCTCCACCGCCGGACCGATCGACCACTGGTACGTCCTCGTCGGAGAGATCGCCCTCGAACTCGCCATCGGCGCCGCCGTCGGCCTCGCCGTCGGCTTCGTCGGCGCCTACGGCCTGCGGCACGTCGCCCTGCCCGCCTCCGGCCTCTACCCGATCGCCGTCATGGCCATCGCCGTCGTCGCGTACGCCGCCGGCGCCATGGCCCACGGCTCCGGCTTCCTCGCCGTCTACCTCGCCTCGATGGTCCTCGGCAACGCCAAGCTGCCCCACGCGCCCGCCAACCGCGGCTTCGCGGAAGGACTCGGCTGGATCGCCCAGATCGGCATGTTCGTCCTGCTCGGCCTGCTCGTCACCCCGCACGAGCTCGTCCACGACTTCTGGCCCGCCGTCGTCATCGGCCTCGTCCTGACGGTCGTCGCACGCCCCACGGAAGTCCTGGTCAGCCTGCTGCCCTTCCGGATCCCCTGGCAGGAGAAGGCCCTGATGTCCTGGGCCGGCCTGCGCGGAGCCGTCCCCATCATCCTCGCCACCATCCCGATGGTGTCGAAGATCGAGGGCAGCGAGCGGATCTTCAACATCGTCTTCGTCCTCGTCGTCGTCTACACCCTCGTCCAGGGCCCGACGCTCCCCTATCTGGCCAAGGCCCTCAAGCTGCGCGACTCCACCGAGGCCGCCGACCTCGGCGTCGAATCCGCCCCCCTCGAAAGACTGCGCGGACACCTGCTCTCCGTCGCCATCCCGGAGCGCTCCCGGATGCACGGCGTCGAGGTCGCCGAGCTGCGCCTCCCGGCCGGAGCCGCGGTCACCCTCGTCGTACGCGAGGACGCCAGCTTCGTCCCGGGACCCGCGACCGTCCTGCGGACCGGCGACGAACTCCTCGTCGTCGCCACCGACCCCGTACGGGACGCCACCGAACGGCGACTGCGGGCCGTCGGACAGGGCGGAAAGCTCGCCGGCTGGCTCGGGACCGGGGGCGCGACCGCGGCCTCACCACCCGCCGCCACCGGACGCTTCCACCTGCCGGGCAGCGGCGGACAGAGGCCGGGCCATGGTGGACCCAGGAAGACATCCGGTTAATCGCAGGCATTAATTCAGGTGCGGGAGCGTTTTCCCAGGCGGGAAGACGCTCTTCCCTGTACCATGAAGGCACACCTGATCGAACCAACTCTGCCTGACGCAGAGCTGGCGCGACCGTATGGCGGCCGTGGCGCCCCTCCGCAGTGGGGCCGGCCCGGTATCTACCGCAGTAACGCGCATGAGGACAGCTCTCGGCGACACCCGCACCACCGTGCCGGGGCGCGCTACCAGGCGGCAGAAAGGCCAGGACCGTGGCGTCCACGGTCATCTCGGACAAGCGGCCCGGCTACGGGCAGCTGCTGCGCACCCCCGGCGCGCTGTCCTTCCTGCTCCCCGGCTTCGCCGCACGGCAGCCCTTCGCGATGCTGACCATCGGCATCGTCCTGCTCGTCCAGCACACCACCGGCTCCTTCGGCAGCGCCGGCTCCGTCGCCGCCGTCACCGGCGTCTCCATGGCGCTCTTCGCCCCCCAGAGCGGCAAGCTCGCCGACCGCTTCGGCCAGCGCGCCGTCCTCGTCCCCGGCGTCCTCGTCCACACCGCCTCCGTCTCCCTGCTCGTCGTCCTCGCCCTGACCGGCGCCCCGCTCTGGGCGCTGTTCCTGGCCGCCGTGCCCGCCGGCGCCTCCGTGCCCCAGGTCGGGCCGATGGTCCGGGCCCGCTGGGCCGCCAAGCTCGACGGCACCCCGCTGATGCCGACGGCCGCCGCCTTCGAATCCGTCACCGACGAATTCACCTTCGTCGTCGGCCCCGTCCTCGCCACCGCCCTGTGCACCGGCGTCCACCCGGCCGCCGGCCTGATCGCCGAGGCCGCCCTCACCCTCGTCGGCGGCCTGTTCTTCGCCGCACAGCGCGCCACCCAGCCCGCCCACGGCCTGTCCGCCGCGGCCGGCCACCTCGGCGGCGAGCCCCGCCGCTCCGCCCTGTCCGTCCCCGGCGTCCGCGTCCTCGTCGTCGCCTTCCTCGGCATCGGCACCGTCTTCGGCGGCATGCAGGTCTCCCTCACCGCCTTCACCGAGGAGATCGGCAACCCCGGCGCCAACGGCCTCCTCTACGGCATCTTCGCCGCCGGCAACATGCTCGCCGGCATCGCCATGGGCGCCGTCGCCTGGAAGACCGGCCCCCGCCGCCGCCTGATCATGGGCTACGCGGGCCTCACCATCGCCGCCTCCCTGCTGTGGACCACGCACTCCGTGCTGCTCCTCGCCGCCCTCGGCCTGGTCGTCGGCCTGTGCATCGCCCCCGCCCTGATCACCGGCTACACCATCGTCGAGACCCTGATCCCGGCCTCCGCCCGCACCGAGGCCTTCACCTGGCTCACCGGCGCCGTCGCGCTCGGCCAGGCCGCCGCCGTCACCGTCGCCGGCCGCCTCGCCGACGCACACGGCGCGAGCACCGGATTCCTGGTGCCGATGGCGGGCACCGCCCTCGCCCTGACCACGCTCCTCGCCCTCCGCTCGCGGCTGAAGCCGCACGAGGCGAGCCGGGTCGCGGCACGTGGCATCGGTCACCGCGTGCCGGTGACGGTGGACTGATCCCACGGAATACGTCAGTATGGATCGTCGTTAGCACTCGATGAGTGTGAGTGCCAGGAGGAAGTCAAGTGCCGACCTACCAGTACCAGTGCACCGAGTGCGGCGAAGGCCTCGAGGCGGTGCAGAAGTTCACCGATGACGCCCTGACCGAGTGCCCCAGCTGCAACGGACGCCTGAAGAAGGTGTTCTCGGCCGTCGGCATCGTCTTCAAGGGCTCCGGCTTCTACCGGAACGACAGCCGCGGCTCGTCGTCCAGCAGCTCGCCGGCCTCGTCGAAGTCCACGACCACGACGTCCACGACGTCCTCGTCCACGGACTCCAAGCCCGCCGCGTCGACCGCGTCCACGTCCGCTTCCTCCTCCTCGACGTCCTCGTCGAGCACCGGAAGCTCGGCCGCCTGACCGCACGTCCTTCCCAGGGCCCCGTCGCCGTCCGCGACGGGGCCCTCGGCGTTTCCCCACGGCGTGCGTAGGGTGACCGGCATGGCGAACCATGACGTGTACGCGGACATCGGCGTGATCGGCGGCTCCGGCTTCTACTCGTTCCTGGAGGACGTCACCGAGGTGTCCGTCGACACCCCGTACGGCAGCCCCAGCGACTCCCTCTTCCTCGGCGAGATCGCCGGCCGACAGGTCGCCTTCCTCCCCCGGCACGGCCGCGGCCACACCCTCCCGCCGCACCGGATCAACTACCGCGCCAACCTCTGGGCACTGCGCTCCCTGGGCGTACGGCAGATCCTCGGGCCCTGCGCCGTCGGCGGACTGCGCGAGGACCACGGCCCCGGCACCCTCGTCGTCCCCGACCAGCTCGTCGACCGCACGAAGAGCCGCGCCCAGACCTACTTCGACGGGGAACCCCGGGCCGACGGAACCGTGCCGAACGTCGTCCACGTGACCTTCGCCGACCCCTACTGCCCCGACGGACGGCGAGCCGCGATCAAGGCCGCCCGGGGACGCGACTGGGAACCCGTCGACGGCGGCACCATGGTCGTCGTCGAAGGACCCCGCTTCTCCACCCGCGCCGAATCACGCTGGCACGCCGCCGCAGGCTGGTCCGTCGTCGGCATGACCGGACACCCCGAAGCCGTCCTCGCCCGCGAGCTGGGCCTCTGCTACACCTCCCTCGCCCTCGTCACCGACCTCGACGCGGGCGCCGAGACCGGCGAGGGCGTCTCCCACACCGAAGTACTGCGGGTCTTCGGCGAGAACGTGGGCCGGCTGCGCGACGTGCTCTTCGACGCCGTGGCGGCCCTGCCCACGACGGTCGACCGCGACTGCCTCTGCACCCACGCACACGACGGCTGGGACCTGGGGATCGAACTCCCGTAAACCACCCCCCGGGGTGGGGAAGTTGTCCACAGCCGCAGAGCCGTCCCCAGGCCGGAACGGGGTGCCGGCGGGGCGAGGAGAGTGGGAGGCGTTCAGCTCCTCCCCCTCCCGACCGGACAGGCGGCACCCCCGCATGACGACCACTCACCCCTCCCCGTCCCCCTCCCCGTCCCCCTCCCCGTCCCCCTCCCTCTCCCCCTCGTCCCCTTCCTCCGTCCCCGCGCCGTGTACGGTGCCGCCCTTCGAGCCCCTACGGGTGCGCGGCGCCCGGCACCGGCTGCGGAGGGCCCTCCGGCGCGGGCGGCGCGCACCGGCACTGCTCCTGGCCCTGACGGCCGGCGCACTGGCCGTCGCGCACACGAACCCGGCCCCGGCCGCGCCGCCCCCGACGACCGCCACCCGCGCGCGACCACCCGCACCCGCACCCCTGGTCTCCGCGCCCGTACGGATCGCCGACGCCGCGACCGTACGGCTGCTGCGGCCCGGCGACCGGGTCGACGTGATCGCCGCACCCAACTCGCCACTGGGCGGGGAGGATGATGCCCGGGTCGTCGCCACCGGCGCCCGAGTGGCCGAAGTCCCACGGCCGGGCGAGACTCGTTCGGACGGAGGGGCACTCGTCGTCCTCTCCGTGCCACGGCCGACGGCGGCAGCGCTGGCAGGCGCCGGAGTCACATCCCAACTGGCGGTGACGGTGTGCTGATTCGCACTGACTCACTGTCAAGTCACCGTCCCGTGTGTACGGATTGGACGGCTCTGCGCCGTTCACGGCCTAATGGCTGCGCACACAGCAGCACACGCGACGAAAGGCACCTCGGTGGCCGAGAAGAAGGAATCCCTGCTCGGAGGCTTCAAGGCCTTCCTGATGCGCGGCAACGTGATCGACCTGGCGGTCGCGGTCGTCATCGGTGCCGCGTTCACCAACATCGTGAACTCGGTGGTCAAGGGCATCATCAACCCGGTCGTCGGCGCCTTCGGCACCAAGGACCTGGAGAGCTACTCGTCCTGCATCAAGGACAGCTGCGCCGTGGTCAACGGCGAGGTGCAGGGCATCCAGATCCAGTGGGGCCTGGTCCTCAGCGCCGTACTGAGCTTCCTGATCACCGCGGCCGTCGTCTACTTCCTCATGGTCCTGCCGATGGCGAAGATCCTCGCCAAGCGGGCCGCGCACGAGAAGGCGAAGGAGGGCGTCGAGGAGGTCATGGAGATCAGCGAGCTGGAGGTGCTCAAGGAGATCCGCGACCACCTCGTCGCCCAGCGCGGCCCGGCGACGGGCACGGGTTCCGGCACGGGCACGGGCACGGGCTCCGGCTCCGGTGGTGGCACGGGGACGCACCCCACCTCCTGACCGGCGGACCACGCCGGTCTCAGAGGTGGTGCGGCGGCTTCTCGTCGAGGAAGCGCGCGAGGTCGGCGGCGCTGCCGCCGGCCGGAGGCCGCTCGCCCCACCCGCGGTCCGTGTCGTCCGCGGATTGCTGGTCCAGCGGATCGTCGAAGACGAGTGCCGGCTTCGGACTGTTCTCGGGGCTGGAAGATGTGCCGGGCCGCTTCGCGTCTCGCGGTCCGTGGGCGGGGGCGGTGCTCATCTCTTCAGAGTACGCCCGCTCACCCGCCCCGTACCCCTCTGATCAGCGATCCTTCGGATCGATCAGCCAGAGCCCCAGCACCACGAGGAACGACAGGACGAGGAAGCCCGCGCCCCACCACGCGGTGCCGGTGTCACCCGTCATCCACTCGTCCACCACGATCGTCAGGCCCCACAGCTGGCCGATGACCACCGTCAGCGCCAGCGTCAGGCGCGCCGACAGCTTCGACGAGCGCTCCGGCTCCTGCTCCGTGCCCGCACCGGGCCCCGGTCCGGTGTGCCGGATCCGCGGATCGCCGTAACCGCTGGTGGGCCGGATCTGCGGATAGCGCTCATGCACGGGCCGGTTCAACCGGGGCTGAGCGCTGCCCGGGGTGTACGCGGGGCGGGGAGGGAGGGGGGCGGAGGGGGAGGGGGGAGGCCCCCCTGGGCTCTCCGGGTCCTTCGGGAACGGTGTGTCGGTCACGTCCGCTCGCTCCTCTCGGTCCCGCCGCCGGTCTCCGTGGCCGTGCCCTCCAGTCGGGCGCAGAGGGGGCTGCCCTGGCCGCGCTGGCGGCAGTAGCCCTCCTGGAGGCTCTCGCCGGAGCGGGCGGTGCCGACGGCCCAGACGCTGCCGTCGGCCTGTTCGATCAGGATCACCTTCGGCAGTCCGCGGGGCGGCGGGCCGGCGGTGACCTCTCCCGTACGGGCGTCGAAGATTCCTTCGTGGCAGGGGCAGTACAGCTCGCCCTCGCTGCCCCTCTCCTTGCGCCACAGGACCGCGCAGGCGAGGTGGGTGCAGACGGCGGAGTAGCCGGCGAGGGTGCCGTCGTCCATGCGGACGGCGATCGCCCGGTCCTCGTCGCCGGGGTAGCGGAAGGCGAGCGACTCCCCCGGCTCGATCCGGTCGGCGATCTTCATGATCTCGGGGCTGCCGTCGGAGTCGCCGTGCCGGTGCAGGATGCCGGAGGCGACGCCGATGCCGCCGACGGCGAGGCCTCCGGAGACGGTGGCGACGATCCGCAGGTAGTCGCGGCGGGTGGTGAGGGAGTCGGCGGCGATCCGGTCGTGGAGCGCTTCCTGGGCCGCGTCGGTGCGGGCGTCCGGTGCGGGCGGCTGCGGGTCGGTGACGCTCAACGGACCCCCTCCCGTCGCCCGCCGCCACCCTTGTTCGAGTTCGCTTCGCTCACGTCCCTTCCATTGATCTCGACGACGGGGAGGCCGCCGGGCACCGGCCACTGGACCTTGTCGGCGGGGACGACCATCGCGACGCCGGTGGAGACGGTGGTGCTGCCGAAGGTGAAGGAGTCGGCGACCTGGACGCCGGGGCGTTCGGCGCGGAGCTCGTCGAGGGTTCCGTAGAAGAGGGCGCCGGTGGGGCAGACGGTGGCGCACATCGGGGCGAGGCCGTAGGCGGTGCGGTCGTAGCAGAGGTTGCACTTCATCTGGAGCTTCGCCTGGAGGTCGATCTTGGGGACGCCGAAGGGGCAGGCGTTGACGCAGTTGGCGCAGCCGATGCAGCGGGTGGTGTCGGCCTGCTGCACGACGCCGTCGGCGGTGACGAGGATCGCGTCGGCGGGGCAGACCTCGGCGCAGGGGGCGACGGGGTCCTCGCAGTGCATGCAGACGGTGGGGAGGGAGGCAACGGAGTGGCCTTCGTCGGGGTAGTCGAGGTGGATCATCGACTTGCCGCGGTGGGAGTCGCATTCGCGGCAGGCGGAGACGCAGGCCTGGCAGCCGATGCAGCGGCCCGGGTCGATGAAGATCGTGCGGCCCATCATGTGCGGGTCAGCTCCTCTCCGCGGTGCCGCGGCCCTGGGGGGAGGTGGGGGGCAGCGGGTCGGTGCGGGAGACCTGGGTCTCCGGGTAGGCCTGGTGTCCGGGGGCGGTGGGTGGGGCGGGGACCTCGTCGATGCGTTCGGCGGCTTCGATGCGGGCGGCGCACACCTTGTACTCGGGGATCTTGGAGCGCGGGTCGAGGGCGTCGATGGTGAGGGCGTTCGCGGCGGTGGGGACGGGCCAGTGGTACGGCACGAAGACGGTGTCGGGGCGGATGGCCTCGGTGACGAGTGCGGGGAAGACCTCGCTGCCGCGGCGGGTGACGACGCGGACGGGTTCGCCGTTGCGGAAGCCGTGCGAGGGGTGGACCTCGACCCAGGGGCGGGGGGTCTGCTCGACGAGGGCGCCGAGGCGGCGGGTCTGGTTGCCGGAGAGGAAGTGGGCGACGGTGCGGCCGGTGGTGAGCGAGAGGGGGTACTCCTCGCTGTACGGGTCCATGGGCGGGTGCCATTCGACGACCTGCATGTGGATCTTGCCGTCGGGGTGGTAGGTGCGGCCGTTCTCGAAGAGGCGGGGGGTGCCGGGGTGGTCGGTGCTGGGGCAGGGCCAGGCGATGCCGCCGGTCTCCTCCAGGCGTTCGTAGGTGATGCCGTAGTAGTCGTTGACGGTTCCGGCGGAGGCGATGCGGAGTTCTTCGAAGACGGAGCGGGAGTCGGGGAAGGCGAATTTGTCGCCGGCGCCGAGGCGCTTGGCGAGTTCGCAGATGACCCAGGTGTCGGTGCGGACGCCGGCGGGTGGTTCCTGGGCCTTGTTGTGTTTGACGACGCGGGCCTCGGCGTTCGCCATGACGCCTTCGTCCTCGGCCCAGACGGTGACGGGGAAGACCACGTGTGCGTTGGCTGCGGTCTCGGAGAGGAAGAAGTCGAACTGGGCGTGGAATTCGAGGGTGTCGTAGCCGTCCTTGACGGTGGCGTAGTTCGGGAGGGAGACGAAGGGGTTGTTGCAGATGCCGACGAGGCCTCGGATCTCCTGGCGCTGCATCTGCCAGACCATTTCCATCATGGAGGTGCCGGCGGGTGGGAGTTCGGTCTCGTCGATGCCCCAGATCTCGCAGATCTGCCGGCGGTGCTCGGGGTTGGTGATGGAGCGGCCGCCGGGAAGGAGGTCGGACTTCTGGCCGTGTTCGCGGCCGCCCTGGCCGTTGCCCTGGCCGGTGATGGTGCCGTAGCCGGCGCCGGGCTTTCCGATGTTTCCGGTGGCGGCGCAGAGGTTGATGATGGAGAGGCAGTTCTCGACGCCCTGGGAGTGGTGTTCGACGCCGCGTGCGTGCCAGGCCATGGCCTTGTCGGCGCCGGCGAACATGCGGGCGACCTGGACGATCTGCTGCTCGGGTACGCCGCAGATCTCGGCCGAGCGGGCGGGTGGGTGGTCGGCGACGGTGCGCTTGACCTCGTCCCAGCCGGTGGTGTGGGCGGCGAGGTAGGCCTCGTCGGTGAGGCCTTCGGCGACGACGACGTGGAGGACGGCGTTGAAGAAGGCCGAGTCGGTGCCGGGTCTGATGGCGACGTGGACGTCGGCGGTGCGCGCGATCGCGGTTTCGCGGGGGTCGACGACGATGAGGGAGGCGCCGCGGTCGCGTGCTCCCCACAGGTACTGGGTCATGACGGGGAAGCATTCGCCGACGTTGGAGCCGGCGATGAGGAGGCAGTCGGTGAGGAGGATGTCGGAGAAGGGGTTGCCGGCGCGGTCGATGCCGAAGGCGAGTTTGTTGGCTCCGGCGGCGGAGACCATGCAGAGGCGGCCGTTGTAGTCGACGTGGCGGGTTCTGAGGGCGACGCGGGCGAATTTTCCGACGAGGTAGGTCTTCTCGGAGTAGAGGCTGGCGCCGCCGAGGAGTCCGAAGGCGTCGTTGCCGTACTCGGCCTGGATGCGGCGGATCTCGGCGACGGTGTGGTCGAGGGCCTCGTCCCAGCTGACCTCGCGGAACTCCTCGTCGCGGTTGCGGCGCATGAGGGGGGCGGTGAGCCGGTCGGGGTGGTTGACCTGCTGGTAGGCGTTGATGCCCTTGGGGCAGAGCCGCATGCGGTTGATGTCGTGGTTGCGGGGTTCGACGCCGAAGACCTTGCCGTGGCGGTCGACGCGGAGGTACATGCCGCACTGGACGCCGCAGAAGCAGCAGTGGGTGGGGACGAGGGTCTCGCCGTTCTGGTCGGCGTGCCAGCGGTCGGCGGGGATGCCTCCGGCGTCGCGGAAGTTGCGGGTGCCGGGCGGGGCGAGGGAGGGGTCGAGCGGCACCGGCCGGCCGGGGGTCGCGGGGTCGGTCGCGGTCAATTGAAGCCCTTCTTCACGTGGTCGAGGTAGGCGGTGCCGCGGAGGACGCGCTTGCAGCGGGGGCAGTACTCGGTCCATGTGTCGAAGCCGAGGTCGAGGTCGCGCATGGTGCCCTGGAGGTTCTCCACGTAGGGGGCGGTGTCGATGGGCTCGTGGCAGCGGCGGCAGGTGAGGATCTCGTCGTCGTCCTTGCGGCGGGCGGTGTATTTGAAGAGCTGCATGCCGACGGCGGCGGGGCGCTGGACGATGTGGAAGAACTTCCCGAAGGGGATGTAGATGAGGGTGAAGACGACGGTGACCATGTGGAGGATGGCGAGGAATTCGTAGCCGCCGCCGTGCAGGAAGATGGACGAGAAGGTCAGCAGGAGCCCGGTCACGGAGATGACGATGAGGGCGATGAGCGGGACGAGGTCGTAGGCGAAGCGCTGGCCGGTGATGGCGCCCCGGTCCTTCATGCGGCGCCAGAGGAAGTAGGAGGCGCCGGCGATGACGAGGACGGCGGCGATGTCGAGGCCGTGGAACATGAGCCAGCCGACGGCGTTGAGGGCGTCGAAGCCGATGATCTTGAAGCCCCAGATCCGCATCTCGTAGCCGGGTCCTGAGCCGCTGTCGGAGGTGAAGGTGAACCAGCCCCAGGTGAGGGGGAAGGTGATCGCGGCGGCGAGCAGGCAGCCCCAGAAGATGAGCTGGTGGGCGGCCCAGCGGGCGTGGGAGCGGGCGCCGAGGAATTTCTGGAAGCCGAGGTAGGTGGCGATCATCTTCGGCAGGGCGGTGGGTGCCGTGCGGAAGTTGGCGGCGGAGAAGAAGGATCGCCAGCCCTGCCGGAAGAGGCGGCGGGCGCCGGGGGCGGAGATCCAGACGGTGTAGCGGTAGGCGACGCCGAAGGCGAGGAAGACGGTGGCGACGGCGTACGGCAGGAGGGCCGAGTCGAAGTCGCGGAGCAGGCGGCTGCCGAGGACGATCGCGAGGATCAGCAGGGCGGAGACCGCGGCTCCGGTGAGGGCGGCGCGGCGGCGCACGGCGGCGGGGGTCTGGGGTGTGGTGCCGTCGGCCGCCGCGGGGCCGGGCGCGGGGCCCGGGGCGGGGCCGGGTACGGGGGTGGGCTCGGCTGTCTGCGGTGGCTCGGTCACGCGGTCACGGTAAAGCCGCATGCCCTATTCAGTCCCGTTTTGCCCGCTATAGGGGTGACGCGTCGCTCAGACGGCGTTCAGCCCGTGGGCCCGGAACACCTCACGGGCCGCGGTGACCTGCTCGGGGGTCGGGGGGGTCGTGTCGTGCAGGGTGAACGGCATGGCGAGTGCCTGCCATTTCGCTTCGGCGAGCTTGTGGAGTCGTCGCCTTCGGACGGCGTGTAGTTCCGCTGGATGAAGTCGCGGACGTCGATGGCGTCGCGCCGGAGTCCGCCCTTGAAGCCCTGCCAGGCCCGCTCGTTCACCGTCGCCTCAGCAGGGGTCGCAGTCACTGCCGGCACCGCCTTCTTCGCATCGTTCGATCGCGTCGTCGCTCCCTTTCATTGCACTCCTTCCGATCGGTCGTTTCGGGCGGCATCGGTCACCCTTCGGGGCCCTAGGTCCCGTCCCGGGCATGCGGAAGGGCCCCGCCGCAGCGGGGCCCTTCTCTCTGGGGACGGGGGCCGGTCAGCTGGGCGCCTCGGCGTTCTTGCGGGCGTAGAACCACCAGGTCACGGCCATGCAGCTGATGTAGAAGGCGACGAATCCCCACATCGCGCTGGTCACGGCGACCGAGCCGAACAGGGCCGGGATGAAGAAGAAGCCGTAGGCGGCGACGGCCGAGGTGAAACCGGTGACGGCGCCGGACTCCATCTCCGCCTGCTTCAGGGCCCTGGCGTGTTCCGGGGTGCCTTCGTCGAGGCCCTTGAGGTGGGTGCCGCGGAAGATGACCGGGATCTGGCGGAAGGTGGAGCCGTTGCCGATTCCGGAGAAGAAGAACGCGGCGAGGAAGCAGAGGAAGAAGCCGTGGAAGGAGCCGCTGTCACTGCCCGAGGGCAGGAAGGTGATCACTCCGACGATCGAGGCGGCCATGCCCACGAAGGAGAGGATCGTGACCCGGGCGCCGCCCCACTTGTCGGCGATCCAGCCGCCGCCCCAGCGGGCCAGGGCGCCGACGGCGGGGCCCATCCAGGCGTAGGTGGCGACCGAGTAGTCGGGGAACGTGGTCTTGATCAGCATCGGCAGGGCGGCGGCGAAGCCGATGAAGGAGCCGAAGGTGCCGACGTACAGCCAGGTCATCAGCCAGTTGTGCTTGCGCTTGAAGATGATCTTCTGCTGCTTGAACGGGGTCGAGGCGACCTTCAGGTCGTTCTGCCCGAACCATGCGATCGCGGCGAGGACCAGCAGCACCGGGACCCAGAGGAACGCGGCGTTCTGCAGGAAGACCGGGGCGCCGTCCGCCTTGTGCTGGGCCGAGCCGATCGCGATCGTCGACCACGTGATGACGATCGGGGTAAGGAGCTGCACGACGGAGACGCCGAGGTTTCCCAGACCGCCGTTGATGCCGGTGGCGCTGCCCTTCTTCGCCTTCGGGAAGAAGAAGCCGATGTTGGCGAGGGAGGAGGCGAAGTTCGCGCCGCCGATGCCGCAGAGGGCCGCGATGGCGACCATCACGCCGTACGGGGTCGTCGGGTCCTGGATGGCGATGCCGAGCCAGATCAGCGGGACGACGAGGACGGCCGTCGACAGCGCGGTGAAGCGGCGCTGGCCGACCATCGGGCCGAGGAAGGTGTAGAAGATCCGGGCCGTGCCGCCGGTCAGGCCGGGGATGGCCGTCAGCCAGAACAGCTGGGAGGTCGAGAAGCCGAAGCCGACGTCCTTCAGGTCGGTCGCGGTGACCGACCACACCTGCCAGACGACGAACGCCACGAGCAGCGCCGGCACCGCGATCCACAGGTTGCGGGCGGCGACCCTCTTGCCGATGGCCTTCCAGAAGAGCTCGTTCTCCGGCTCCCAGTCGGTGATCGGCTTGCCGGGACGGTACTGCTCCGTGTCGTACGAGGCGGGTGACCGGCCGGCCGTTCTGCTGTCCTGGACTACGGAACTCATGGCGCTTCCCTGACGTTTCGGGGCTTCCTTGCTCTTCCAGGCTGCGCCCGCCCGTCAGGGGTGTGTGAGTGCCGATGGTCACCGGTGGAGCGGGCCTAGGTCCCTGGCCGGTGTCCCGGACGCCTGGGCGGTGACGGAGCCGCTCGCCGACCTCCCTCTCGTGGCGGGGGTCGTGGCCGACCTGTGCGCGGGCGGGCAAGTCACCGGGCGTGGCACGCGAGCGGGCCCGCCGCCCGCTCTGCTGTGCTGGGGCGCATGACACAACCGTTCCTGCCCCTGACCGCCCGCTCCCGCGAGGAGTCGCACCGGGCCGCCACGCCCCTGGAGCTCTTCTTCGACCTGTGTTTCGTGGTGGCCGTCGCCCAGGCGGGCGCCGAGCTCGTGCACGCGGTCGCCGAGGGCCACGCGGGCGAGGGCATCCTCAACTACGCGATGATCTTTTTCGCGATCTGGTGGGCCTGGATGAATTTTTCCTGGTTCGCCTCGGCGTACGACAATGATGACGTTCTCTACAGAGTCGTCACCCTTGTGCAGATCGCCGGTGTGCTCATCCTCGCCGCCGGCGTCTCGCGCGCCTTCGCGGAGCACGACTTCCTCGTCGTCTACCTCGGCTACCTCGTGATGCGGCTCGCCCTGGCCTCGCAGTGGCTGCGCGCCGCCCACCACGCGCGGGACGCGGCCGAGCGGACGATGTGCCGCCGGTATGCGGGCGGGGTCCTCGCCGTGCAGGTCGGCTGGCTCGCGCTGCTCCTCGCGCCCGAGCCGGCCCGGCCGTGGGTCTTCCTGGTCATGGCACTCGCCGAGATGGCCGTGCCGGTGTACGCGGAGAAGGACGCCCCCAGCGCCTGGCACCCGCACCACATCGCCGAGCGGTACGGCCTGTTCACCATCATCGTGCTGGGTGAGACCGTCGCCGCCGCGACCGTCGCCGTGAAGACGGGCATCGCCGAGAACGACGCCCTCGGCGAGGTGCTCCCGATCGCCGCGGGCGGTCTGCTGCTGGTCTTCGCCGCCTGGTGGATCTACTTCGTCGTGCCCGCCCACGACCGGCTGACCTCCAGCCGGCAGGGCTTCCTGTGGGGCTACGGCCACTATGTGATCTTCGCGTCGGCCGCCGCCGTCGGGGCGGGCCTGGAGATCGCCGTCGAGCAGGCCGTGGACGAGGCCCACATCTCCACGCTCGCCGCCTCCGCCGCCGTGACGATCCCGTCCGCGATCTTCCTGCTGTCGGTGTGGCTGCTGCACGCCCGCTACTTCAAGATCGGCATCGCGCAGCAACTGGTGCTCCCGGTGGCGTCGTTCGCGATCCTGATGTGCTCGTTCGCGGGCCACTGGGCGGTCCTCGCGGCCGGGCTCGTCGCGGCGGCCACGGTCGCCGTCGGGGTCACCCTGACCGCCCGCACCCCGGCCCCGCGCGCGACGACGGCCTGACGGGGCGGTCCGGGAGGCTGGAAGAGCCGCCGTCAGGCGGGACACAATCCCGTACATGATCTTCCGCCTGCTCGGACCGCTCACGGTGGCCGAACCCACCGATGCCACCGCGGGCGCCACCGGGGACGCCACCGGGGTGGCCGCCGGGGTGGCCGCCGGCGCGCCGGTCCCCGTCACCGGCGGGCCCAAGGTCCGCGCCCTGCTCGCCCGGCTCCTCCTGGACGCGGGCGGCACCGTCCCGGTGGAGCGGCTCGTCGACGGGCTGTACGGGGAGGAACCGCCGGCCGGCACCACGGGCGCGCTCCAGGCCCAGGTCTCGCGGCTGCGCCGGGTCCTTCCGCCGGGCGTGACGGTGGAGTTCTCGCCCGCCGGGTACCGGCTGGCCGTCGCGGACCCCGTCGCGGACGTCGACGTCCTGCGGTTCGAGGCGCTCGCACGGGAGGGTGCGCGGGCCGGCGCGGCGGGCGACCCCGGGCGCGCGACCGGGCTGCTGCGGGAGGCGCTCGGGCTCTGGCGGGGGCCGGCGCTCGCCGACGTACGGGACGCGCCGTTCGCGGCGGGTCAGGCGGCCCGGCTCGACGCGCTGCGGCTGGACGCGGTGGAGGAGTGGGCGGCGGCCGAGCTGGCCTCGGGCGGTGACCCGGCCGTGCTGGTCGCGGAGTTGGAGCGGCCGGTCCGGGAGCAGCCTTTGCGGGAGCGGCTGCGGGGGCTGCAGATGCGGGCGCTCGGCGCGGCGGGCCGGCAGGCGGAGGCGCTCGCCGTGTACGAGGAGGTGCGGGCGGCCCTCGCCGAGGAGCTGGGGGCCGATCCGTCGCCGGAGCTGTCCGCCGTCCACCTGGAGCTGCTGCGGGGCGGGAGCGCGGCGGAGCGGGCGGTCCCGCCGCTGCCCGCGCCGCTGACGGACTTCGTGGGTCGTGAGCGGGAGCGGGAGCGGCTGGCCGGCCTGGTGGCGGCGGCCCGGCTCGTGACCCTGGTGGGCCCGGGCGGTGCGGGCAAGACGCGGCTCGCCCTGGAGGTGGGCGCGGGGCTGCCGGGGGAGGTGCGTTTCGTGGACCTGGGGGCGGTGGCGGGCACGGGCGGCCCGTCCGGCGAGGTCGCGGAGGCGTTCGCGGCGGCGCTCGGGGTGCGGGGCGCGGCGCGGCTCGAAACGGCCCTGGCCGGGCGGCCGGTGCTGCTGATCGTGGACAACTGCGAGCACGTCGTCGTGGAGACGGCGGTCCTCGTACGGCGCCTGCTGGCCGCCTGTCCGGGGCTGCGGGTGCTGACGACGAGCCGGGAGGCGCTCGGGATCACCGGGGAGTCGCTGCTGCCGCTCGGCGCGCTGGCGCCGGAGGCGGCCGTGGAGCTGTTCGTGCGGCGGGCGGCGGCGGTCCGGCCCGGATTCGCGGGCCACGCGCGCGTGGCGGAGCTCTGCGCGGGGCTCGACGGGCTGCCGCTCGCCGTCGAGCTGGCGGCGGCCCGGCTGCGGACGCTGTCCGTGGAGGAGCTGGCGGACGGGCTCGGCGGGCGGTTCGAGCTGCTGTCGCGCGGGGACCGCACCGCACCGGAGCGGCATCGCACGCTGCGGGCCGTGGTGGAGTGGAGCTGGTCGCTGCTCGAACCCGGCGAACGGGAACTGGCCGCGCGCCTCTCGGTGTTCCGGGGCGGCGCGACGGCGGAGGCGGTGGCCCGGGTGTGCGGCGCGGACGCGGGCCTGCTGGCCTCGCTCGTGGAGAAGTCGCTGGTGGAGGTACGGGACGACGGCCGGTACCGGATGCTGGAGACGATCCGCGCGTACGCCGCCGAACGGCTCCCGGACGACGATCCGGCGCCGGCCGCCCACCTCGCGTACTACCGGGAGCTCGCCGAGGCGGCCGACCCCGAACTGCGCGGGGCCGCCCAGCTGGAGTGGCTGGCCCGGCTGGACGCGGAGGACGCGAACCTGCGGGCGGCGCTGCGGCGCGGCACGCCGGAGGACGGGCTGCGGCTGGTGGCCGCGCTCAGCCCGTACTGGTGGCTGCGCGGGCTCCGGGGCCGGGTGGCGGCGCCGGTCGCGGAGCTGCTGGACCGGGTGGAGCCGACGGCGGAGCGGGGCGAGGAGTACGCGCTGTGCGTCCTCGCGGCGGGCCTCCGGGAGGGCGAACGCGTCGACCGGGCACGGGGTTTCCTCCACGCGGGTACGGCTCCGCTCCGGCAGCCGTACACGGCGTTCCTGTGGTCGACCTCCGTCGGACCCGTGGAGGGCCTCCGCCTCGGCGACGACCCCTGGTCCCGGGCCCTGGGGCTCGTGGGCCGCGCCCAGCTGACGGCCTCCCCCGCCGAGGCCGGGGCGCTCCTCACGGAGGCACTCGCCGGGTTCCGGGCGCTCGGGGAGCGGTGGGGGACGGCGACCGCCCTGGAGGGTCTCGCGGCGCACTCCACCACGCCGCTGCCCCTGCTCGCGGAGGCCCTCGCCCTCTTCGAGTCCCTGGGTGTGGCCGAGGACGTCGTGGACCTGCTCCACCGCCGGGCGGCCGTCCACGAGGCCGCCGGGGACGCGGCGTCGGCGGCGTCCGACCGGGCTCGCGCGACGGAGACGGCCCGCCGGGCGGGGCTGCCGACGCCGGCGGGGCGTGCCGCCGCCGGCTGAGCCGGCCCCCCGATGAGGCGCCCCGTCCCGTGTGGGCCGCGCCCCCGCCCCCCGTGTGGGCCGGTGCCCGCCCCCGTGTGGGCAATCGTCCCGCTGGGCGGGACGGGTGGGCACACGGGACGGCGCCCTTCAGCGGCGCCTCCGCGTTCCGCGCCTGGGCCCGCACCACGAGGCATTGCACCAGGGGTGCGGGTTCAGGCGCGGGAGCCTCTGGCGCCGGCAAGGGCGCCGTTCCGTTGTGCCCACCCGTTCCGCCCCAGCGGAACGATTGCCCACAACGGGGGGGGAGCCGTCAGTCGGTCGTCAGTGGTTCGTCAGCGCCCCGCGCGACCGTTCTTCTCGTGCCCCGGGGAGACGCTCCGGGCCGCAGGGGAAGTCCGAGGAGACCGCCATGCAGAACACCACCGCCACCACCCGTACCGCCCTCGTCACCGGTTCGTCGCGGGGGATCGGGCGGGCCGTCGCCCGCCGGCTCGCCGCCGACGGGATGGTCGTCGCCGTCCACTACGGGCGGGACGCCGCCGCCGCGCAGGAGACCGTGGACCTGATCGCCCGGGACGGCGGGCGGGCCTTCTCCGTCGGGGCCGACCTGGCCACGCACGACGGGGTGCTCGCGCTGGTCGAGGGCGTCCGGGCCGGGCTCGCCGCCCACACCGGGGAGGCGGCGCTCGACGTCCTGGTCAACAACGCCGCCGCGACCGGCTCGGGCGGGCACCTCGGGGACGAGACCCCCGAGCAGTTCGACCGTGTCTTCGCGGTCAACGTCCGGGCGCCGTACTTCCTCGTCCAGGGACTGCTGCCCGTGCTACGGGACGGCGGCCGGATCATCAACATCGGCTCGGCCGTCACCCGGATCGCACTCGCCGACGAGCTGGCGTACGCGATGACGAAGGGCGCGATGGAGACCTTCACGCGCACCCTCGCCAACGTGGTCGGCGAGCGCCGCATCACCGTCAACACGGTCGCCCCCGGCCCGACGCAGACCGCCTCGCTCACCGCCGCCATGGCGGCGGTGCCCGAGCTGGAGGGGATGCTGATCGGCGGCCAGGCGCTGCCGTGGGTCGGCCGGCCGGAGGACATCGCCGACCCGGTGGCCTTCCTGGCCTCGGAGGACGGCCGGTGGATCACCGGCACCGTGATCGACGCCTCGGGCGGCACCTACCTCGGCCCCAAGCACTGAGCCAAGCACCGTGGTAGGCAGGGGACATGACACTCCCCGAGGAGAAGAACGGCCGGGACGCGATCACCGACGTGACCGGGCTGCGCGTGGGGCACGCGCGCGTGGCCGGGCCGGGGGCGCTGAGCGGCACCACGGTGGTCCTGGCCCCGGAGGGCGGGGCCGTCGCCGCCGTGGACGTACGGGGCGGCGGTCCGGGCACGCGGGAGACGGACGCCCTGGACCCAAGGAACGTGGTCCAGCGGATCGACGCGGTCGTCCTCACCGGCGGCAGCGCGTACGGCCTGGACTCGGCGGGCGGGGTGATGGCCTGGCTGGAGGAGCGGAACCGGGGCGTGCGGGTGGGCCCCGACCCGTCCCACGTGGTGCCGGTGGTGCCCGCCGCGTGCGTCTTCGACCTGGGTCGGGGGGGCGACTTCAGGGCCCGCCCGGACGCGGCGACGGGACGGGCGGCGGTGGAGGCGGCCGCCGCGAGCGGGGACCACGCGCGCGTGGAGACGGGCGCGGTCGGCGCGGGCACCGGGGCCGTGGCCGGCGGGCTGCGGGGCGGGGTGGGGACGGCGAGCACCGTCCTGGAGTCGGGGATCACGGTCGGGGCGCTCGTGGTGCTGAACGCGGCGGGCTCGGCCGTCGACCCGGCGAACGGCGTCCCGTACGGCTGCTACTACGCGGCGGGCCCGCTCGTCCCCCCGGAGGCCGCGGTCCACGAGGCGGCCCTGCGGCGGCTCGCGGAGGCGCGGGAGGCGTCCGTCCGGCCGCCGCTGAACACCACGCTCGCCGTCGTCGCGACGGACGCGGCGCTGACCCGGGCGCAGGCGCAGAAGGTCGCGGGCACGGCCCACGACGGCATCGCGCGCGCGGTGCGCCCGGTGCACCTGATGAACGACGGGGACACGGTCTTCGCGCTCGCCACCGGGACGCGGGAGCTGCCGGAGGAGCCGGGCCCGCTCGCCCTGAACGAGATCCTGGCGGCGGGCGCGGACCTGGTGACCCGGGCGATCGTCCGGGCGGTCCTCGCGGCCCCGGGCGGCCGGCGCGGCCCGGGCGGCGACT
This sequence comes from Streptomyces tanashiensis, assembly GCF_014648895.1. GTDB lineage: Bacteria > Actinomycetota > Actinomycetes > Streptomycetales > Streptomycetaceae > Streptomyces > Streptomyces tanashiensis. Next base: position 139,982 of record NZ_BMRZ01000020.1, on the reverse strand, counting down.
TCCCCTCGTACCGCGAGCTGTACGGACCGCACGCGGACGCGTACTGCCGGTAAGCCCAAGGGAGTTGAAGGAAACGGTCGGGAACTTCCCAAGCGGGCCCCTCGTTTTCCGGAACGCCGGACGCGATGTCAGACCCAGGGACTACGTTAAGCAAGCACCAAGTGACATGCGGCGACGGCCTGGAGACCCTCTTGAACGATCCGCAGGATCCTCACGATCCTTACGAGACGACCGAGACGCACCTTGAGCGGCTTCTCGGCCGGGCGCTCAACTCCTTCGACCTGCCCGACTCGACCGTCGAGCGCCTCGGCACGGCGCTCGCGCACTCCAGCGCGCTGCACTCCTCGCACCACAGCGCGTCGCTGCACCGCACGACCCACCGCCACACCTATCTGCTCGCCGACGGCAGCGCCCTCAGCCTCTGGGAGCTCGCGCACAACGCCGGCCGGGACGGCACCGAGCAGCACGAGCTGTACGCGGAGGAGTCGGAGGCGCGGCTCGCCGCCTCCCGCCTCCCGACCGGACCGCTGCCGGGCTGGACGGCGGAGCGCTCCGACGGCCGCGCCCTCGACGACGACGACGACCTGGAGCTGCTGAGCTCCCTGCTGGCCCGCCCGATACCCGCCCAGCCCCGGATGTACGTGCCGGACAACTCCGCCGACCACGCGCGCCGCGTCCTGCGCCGCGCGGAGAACGCGGACCGGCCGGGCGAGCGGACGGCCCGTCGCCTCCGGCTGGCCTTCGCGCACCACATCACCCAGGCCTTCGGCCGCCACTGCCCGGTGGAGGGCGGCCGGGACGCCGGCTTCACCCTCTACGAGCACCAGTTCCTGCTGCTCGACGGCAGCGAGGTGAGCCTCTGGGAGGTCGAGCACACGGCGACGCCGGACGGCCGGCACATGTGCGAGGTGTACGAGGACGAGCACGCGGCCCGCGGGGCGATGGAGTCCCGCTCGCGGGTCCGCTGACGCACCGCCGGCGCACGCCCGGCCGGGCCGCCGGTCCCGCCCCGTCCGTTCAGCGGACGAGGGCGGGGGCGGCGGCCTCGGTCAGCCTCTCCACGGCGAACGCCCGGTTGGCGCGGGTCTGTTCGCGGTAGCTCTCCGGCAGGTCCGGCAGGGCGAGCAGCCGGTCGCAGGCGGCGAGCGAGGCGGCGTGGTCACCCACCCAGTACGCGGTGATCGAGTACTCGAACAGCAGCCCCCACCGGTAGACCCACGGCTGGGTGAACAGCACGTCGTCCGGCATCTCCCGGCCCACGACGGCGGACACGATGGCGTGGGCGGTCGCGTGGCGCCGCATCTTCCTCAGCCGCGCCACCAGCTCGTAACAGGCCTCCAGGCGCTCCGGCCGGGAGTCCCAGGCCCGTGAGAGGGCGTCCATCGCGGCCGGCCAGTCGCCGGCGTCGGCCCGCAGGACACCCGACTGGAGCAGCGAGAAGTACACCTCCTCGACCCAGCCGCCCATGGCCGCGCGCCGCTCGTAGAGGGCGACGGCCTCGTCGGTGCGGCCCATGTCCCGCAGGGTCTGCGCGAGGTAGAAGACCGTGCGGTGGTTCGTCGGGTCCCGGTCGAGCTCGGCGCTCAGGAGGCGGGCGTCGCGCTCGAACTTGTCGTGGCGCGAGCCGCCGTCGGCGTGGTCCTCGATGACGAGGGCGTCGAGGTTCTCCTGGACGTGGTCCCGGTCGGCCGTCAGGTACTCGTGGGTGACGCCCTCGTACCGCCACGGCAGATCGCCTCTGACCAGGCGTTTGATGCGGTACTCGACGGTTCCCCGGTGGCGGATCATGTACGCGTCGGCGAGCGGTCCGCCGGCGGCGGGCAGCGGGGCCTCCTGCCGCAGGACGTGGTCGGCGTCGAGGAGCAGGAGATAGTCGGCCCGGCCGAGGGCGTGCGCGATGTTCAGGCTGCGGTTGTGGCCGAAGTTCACCCACGTCTCCTCGTGGAGCTCCCCGGGGATGCCGTCGAGGGCCTTGCGGATCAGCTCCTGGGTGCCGTCGGTGGAGCCGGTGTCGGAGATGACCCAGGTGTCCACGAGACCGCGGACGGAGGCGAGGCAGCGCTCGATCACGGCGGCCTCGTTCTTGACGATCATGCACAAGCAGATGGACGGACGCACGGCAACACCACTTCCGGTGGGGGCGGGGGGAACGGTCGGGTCGGACAGTGGGGGGCGACCCTACGGGCGGGCTCCCGGAGCGCCCCTCCGACGCGCCGACAGACCGTTCGAAGTTCGCCGTTGCGTACGCATCCATTCAGCTATCCGTGTTAGGCCATGGCGTTGAGAGTGCCGAAAAATCGTCAAGCCTTTGCATGCGCGATCCGATGATCCGACCAGGGAGTGAGAACCGGCTCCCCCCTCGACCTCACTCGCGCCGGCCGCAGAGCCGGTGGAGGAAGGAGCATGCACATGCGTCCTGATGCCAGGACCAGGACCCCGCTCGGCCCGCTGCCCCGCCGGCGCGCGTGGATCAGCGGTGGGGCCATCGCCTCGGTCGCACTCGTCCTCACCGGATTCGCGTCACCGGCCGCGTCGGCCGCGTGGGGGTCCTCCCCCGAACTCGGCGCCCGTGGCGTGACGAGGGCGGGCCCCCCGCCCGGCGACCCCTGCAAGGAAGGGCCCCACCACCACGAGGACGGACCTCCGCCGCACCGCGAGGACGGACCTCCGCCGCACCACGAGGACGGACCTCCGCCGCACCACGAGGACGGACCTCCGCCGGGCCACGAGGACGGGCCTCCCCCGTGGGAGCAGGACGGGCCCCGGACCGCCGACCTCGCGGCCTTCCTGGACAACGAGATCCAGGGGCCCCGCGCACTGACCGAGGCCGCGCTGCGCACGGTGGGCGGCGGCCACGACGACGACTGCAAGGTCGGCCCGACCGGACCTACGGGCCCGACGGGACCCACGGGTGCGACGGGCGCGACGGGCGCCACGGGCGCGACGGGCGCCACGGGCGCCACGGGCGCGACGGGTGCGACCGGAGCTACGGGCGCGACAGGCGCCACAGGTGCGACCGGAGCCACCGGAGCCACCGGTGAGACGGGTGCTACCGGCGCGACGGGTGACACCGGAGCCACGGGCGCCACCGGCGCGACGGGAGCCACCGGCGAGACCGGAGCCACTGGAGCAACAGGCGCCACCGGAGCGACCGGCGCGACGGGAGCCACCGGCGAGACCGGAGCCACTGGAGCAACAGGCGCCACCGGAGCGACCGGCGCCACCGGCGCGACGGGCGCCACCGGAGCGACCGGCGCCACCGGCGCAACGGGAGCCACCGGCGAGACCGGAGCCACCGGAGCGACGGGCGCCACCGGCGCGACCGGCGCCACCGGCGCGACCGGCGCCACCGGCGCGACGGGCGCGACGGGCGCCACCGGCGAGACCGGAGCCACGGGTGCCACGGGTGCCACCGGCGCCACGGGAGCCACCGGCGCAACAGGCGCCACGGGCGCGACAGGCGCCACAGGCGCGACAGGTGCCACCGGAGCCACGGGCGCCACCGGCGCCACAGGTGCGACCGGACCCACCGGGCCCTGCTCCGACATCGACCTCTACGCCCCCTCCAGCACCGAGGACCAGCAGGCGGTGCTCACCGGAGGCCGGGTCTACGTCGGAAGGGCGCCCTCTGCGGGCGGAATCATCACCTGGCAGGACCTCACCAACGCCACCGCCACCGCCGACGACCCCGCCAACCCGAACTTCCCCGGCAACGCCTGCGGCGTCTCCTACGACAACCAGGGCAACACGGCTCTCGTCAAGATCGTGACCGTGAACGGGCAGGTGTGGCAGACGATCGGCCAGACCAACGGCGGCAACTTCATCTGGAACCAGGCCTGGAGCCAGCAGACGACACCCACCCCGGCGGCACTCCGCTCGAGCAAGTTCGAGCGCACCCTGCCGCCCAGCACAGCCCGCAACCTCGTCCCGGGCCTGAAGCGCCCCTGACCGACAGGAGACACGGCTGAGGGGCGGTGCGCATCATGCGCACCGCCCCTCTTCGCTTCCCCCGGACTCAGTGCGTCAGCACCGGCTCCTTCGCGGCCCCGTCGGCGACGACCTCGTCGTCACCGCCGCCCTCCACGTGCTGCTTCGGCTTCGCCGGCAGCGCGAACATCACCAGGAAGATCACCGCGAGCACGCCCGCCGCCCAGCCCAGCGAGTTCTGGAAGGCGTCCGTGAACGCCGCCCCCACCTCGCCCGGGGCCTTGGCGAGCTTCTCGTCGTCGATCGTCCCGAAGAAGACCACCGACACCAGGCCGAGTCCGAGCGCGTTGCCCATCTGCCCGGTCGTGTTGATGAGGCCCGAGGCCGAACCGGCGTGCTCCTTCGGCACCTCCGAGAGCACCGCGTCCGTCAGCGGCGCCACGATCAGGCCCATGCCGAGACCCATGACCACCAGCGGCGCGATCATCTGCCAGGAGTGGATCCCGGTCCCGTACCGCCCGGTCACGAAGAGGTAGAGCAGGATGCCCGCGATCATCGTCAGCGCGCCCGCCTGGAGCACCTTCCGGCCGAAGCGCGGCACCAGCTTCTGCACGGACATGCCCGCCGCCACCGAGACCGCGATCGAGAACGGCACCCCGGTCAGACCCGCGTGCAGCGGGGTCCAGCCGAGCCCGATCTGCATGTACATCGTCCACACGAGGAAGAAGATGCCGAGCACGACACCGAAGGTCAGCTGCACCGCGACACCGGCCGCGAAGCTCTTCACCTTGAACAGCGACAGCTCGACCAGCGGCGACCCGTCCTTCTTCGTCTTGTACTTCTCGTACGCCACGAGGGCCCCGAAGACGAGCAGGCTGCCGGCCATCATCAGGTGACCCCAGAGCGGCCAGTCCAGCTCACGGCCGCGCGTCAGCGGGTAGACCAGCATGAGCAGCGCCGTCGTCACGAGGAGCACGCCGACCATGTCGAGCTTGAGCGCCTTCGGCGCCTTCGACTCGGTGATGAACTTCCGGCCCAGGATCAGGGCGGCGACGCCGACCGGAAGGTTGATCAGGAAGATCGGGCGCCACTCCAGACCCGCGATGTTCCACTGGGTGAGGAGCGCGCCGAGCAGCGGGCCGGAGACCGCGCCGAGGCCGATGATCGCGCCGAACATCCCGAAGACCTTGCCGCGCTCGTGCGCCGGGAAGGTGACGTGGATGATCGACAGGACCTGCGGCACCATCATCGCGGCCGCCGCGCCCTGGAGCAGGCGGGAGCCGACGAGCATCTCCTGGTTGGCCGCGAAGCCGCAGAGCGCCGAGGCGAGGGTGAAGCCGGCGGTGCCGAGGAGGAAGAGGCGCTTGCGGCCGTAGATGTCCCCGAGCCGCCCGCCGGTGATCAGACCGGCGGCGAACGCGAGCGCGTAGCCGGCGGTGATCCACTGGATGGCCCCGAACGAAGCGCCGAGGTCCTTCTCGATGCTGGGGATCGCGATGTTGACGATCGTGGCGTCGACCAGGTCCATGAAGGCGGCGGTCATGACGATGGCGAGGGCGATCCAGCGCCTCTTGTCGCTGGCCGCTGCTGCTTCGGTGGCGGCGTCGTGTGAACTCATACGAAGAAGATAAGAGTCATCTAGGTCAGGTCATGTCCTAGATGGGCCTCATCCTGGAAAACATGACGGACACCCCGGCACGACTCCTGAATCTGCTCTCGCTCCTCCAGACCCCGCGCGAGTGGCCCGGAAGCGAGCTCGCCGAACGGCTCTCGGTCTCCCCGCGCACCATCCGCCGGGACATCGACCGGCTCCGCGACCTCGGCTACCCCGTCGAGGCGACCATGGGCGCCGTCGGCGGCTACCGCCTCGTCGCCGGTACGGCCATGCCGCCGCTGCTCCTCGACGACGAGGAGGCCGTCGCGATCGCCGTCGGCCTGCGCGCCGGCGCCGGGCACGCCATCGAGGGCGTCGAGGAGGCGTCCGTACGGGCCCTGGCCAAGCTGGAGCAGGTGCTGCCGGCGCGGCTCCGGCACCGGGTCTCCACCCTCCAGAACGCCACGATCCCGCTGACCCGGGGCGACGGCGCCACGGTCACCCCCGCCACCCTGACCGCGCTCGCGGGCACGGTGACGGGGCACGAGCGGCTGCGGTTCGGCTACCGGGCCGGGGACGGCACGGAGACGAAACGGCTGGTCGAGCCGTACCGGCTGGTGTCGACGGGGCGGCGCTGGTACCTCGTCGCGTACGACCTGGGGCGCGAGGACTGGCGGACCTTCCGGGTGGACCGGGTGAGCGAGCCGTTCCCCACGGGCGCGCGCTTCACCCCGCGCGAGCTGCCCTCGGGCGACGCCGCCACGTACATGGCCCGCTCGATGGCGCGGACCCAGGGCGAGGTCGACCTCGACGTGGAGTTCGCCGCGCCGGCCGAGTTCGTCGTGGCCCGCCTCCCGTCCCACCTCGTGCCGGTCGCGACGGGCCCGGACCGCTGCCGGCTGCACGCCCGCGTCGCCGACTCGGTGGAATGGCTGGCGCTGAGGCTCGCCCTGATGGACGTCGACTTCACGGTGCGGGGTCCGGATGCGCTGGTGACGTACATGCGAGACCTCTCGGGGAGGCTGGCGGCGGCCGTTGCGGGCAATCGTTCCGCCGGGACGACTGCCCACACGAGGGTGGGCCGCCGGCCGCTCTAGGCCACCGCGTCGAAGCCCGTGTCGTGGGCCATCTTCTTCAGTTCCAGCAGCGCGTGCTTCTCGATCTGGCGGATCCGCTCGCGCGTCAGCCCGTGCTCCTTGCCGACCTCCGTCAGGGTCCGCTCGCGGCCGTCCTCGATGCCGTACCGCATGCGGATGATCGACGCCGTCCGGTGGTCGAGCTTGTCGATGAGGTCGTCGAGCTCCTCGCTGCGCAGCAGTGTCAGCACCGACTGCTCCGGGGAGACCGCCGAGGTGTCCTCCAGGAGGTCGCCGAACTGGGTCTCGCCCTCGTCGTCCACCGACATGTTCAGCGAGACCGGGTCGCGCGCCCAGTCGAGGACGTCCGTGACCCGCTCCGGCGTCGAGCCGAGCTCGGCCGCGATCTCGGCGGGCTCGGGCTCCCGGCCGTTCTCCCGGTTGAACTCGCGCTGCACCCGCCGGATCCGGCCGAGCTCCTCCACGAGGTGGACGGGGAGCCGGATGGTCCGGGACTGGTCGGCGATGGACCGGGTGATGGCCTGGCGGATCCACCACGTGGCGTACGTGGAGAACTTGAAGCCCTTCGCGTAGTCGAACTTCTCGACCGCGCGCACCAGGCCCGCGTTCCCTTCCTGGATCAGGTCGAGCAGCGGCAGCCCGCTGCGCGGATAGCGCCGGGCCACGGCCACCACGAGCCGCAGGTTGGACTTGATGAAGAGGTCCTTGGCACGCTCGCCCTCGGCGACCAGCGCTTCGAGCTCCTCGCGGGTCGCCCCGCCCCCGTCGCTCTCCACCTCTTGGTCGAGTATCTGCTGGGCATAGACGCCCGCCTCGATCGTCTGGGAGAGCTCGACCTCCTTGGCGGCGTCGAGCAGGGGCGTGCGCGCGATCTCGTCGAGGTACATGCCGACCAGGTCGCGGTCGGCGATCTCCCCGCCCACGGCGCGAACGCTGCTTGCCCGTGCGGCCCCGCTCTTGGCGGAGGTCTGACGACGGGCGACGGCACGGGTTGCCATGCGTGCTCCCTTGCTGAGTAGGTCGCGACACCCTTCCGGGTGCCCTGCATCCGACGGAAACAACGACTGGAATCAGGACAGAATTCCCACCCGGCACATGGATTTTCGCGATCATGCAGTATCCTGCGCGGCCGCCGCCCCCGCGGGCACGCCGCGGGCACCCATGGAGGTGCAGGTCAGACCGGGCACGGAGGGTGAAACGGCGCCCCTCGCGGGCGCACGCGACCACGCTGTCGGTGAGACCGCGATCACATGCGGCGCCATCCCTTCAGACGCCGCCGCACGACCCACGGTTGCCTCGGGCCCACGGTTGCCTCCGACCCACGGTTGCCTCCGGCCCACGGTTCGGTTGCCTCCGACCCACGGTCGCCCCGACCCACGGTCGCCTCCGCGGCGGACCGCCTCGCCTCCGCCCTGCGGCCTAGGTCCCCAGCCCGTTCCGCCCCACCGCTCCCCGCGCCTAGCGTCGCCCTCATGACCGACACCACCGGCACCCTCGACGAGGCCCTCGAACGGCTCCACACCTCGGGCCCCGAGCGCAACGGCTGGCTCACCAATCACGCCCCCATGGCCGTCGAGGCCCTGGTCCGGCACGGCCGGGCCCCGGCCGTGCACCGCTGGCTCGACCACTACGCGCCCAAGCTGGAGGAGCTGCCGCCCGCGCGCCTCCCGGTCACGACGGACAGCTGGCGGGAGGCGCTCGGCGATCCGGCGCGGATCACGGACTGGACCCGGTTCTTCTCCCGCGAGCTGGCGGACCACCCCTGGCGGGAGGTCCTCGCCGCGTGGTGGCCCCGGCTGCTGCCCGGCATCGCGGGCGGGGCGACGCATCCGGTGATCCGTACCGGTCACGCCGTACGGACCCTTCTGACGCCCGGCGCGGAGGAGACGGCGCCGCGCCTCGCCGAGCTGGCGCACGCCCTCGGCTACTGGGCGGCCCGCCACCAGCCGCTGCCGCTGCTCGCCCCGCTGGCCGCCGCGCCGACGGCGGCGGCCGCGCTCGACGCCGTACCGCCGGTCCCGGAGCAGGACGGCGGGATCCGGACCCGGCTCGCGCAGCTGACGGCGTTCCCGGTGTGGGGCGGGGCGACGGACCCCGAGACGGCGAAGGAGCTGCTCGTCGAGCTGGTGACGGCGGCGACGCACCGGTACGCGTCCCACGGCCACGGCGAGCCGATCATGCTGGTCCACGCGGCGACCGCGCCGAACGCGGTCCTGCGGGCGCTGCCCGCGCTCCCCCGTGAGCTGTGGGCGCCGAGCGTGGCGGCGGCCTGGGCGGCGGCGGCCGCGGTGACGGCGGCCTACACGCCGCGCGAGGCCGCCCCGTACGCGCGGACCGGCCTCACCGCGGAGGAGGTCTTCGAGCGGGCGGCTGCGCACGGCGACGACCACACGATCAAGTTCGCGGACACGGCGCTCGACGTGGGCGACGGCCTCGCCCTCAGCGCCGCCGTCCGCTCCGTCGAGCTGAATCCGCCGGTCTTCTGAGCCCGGCGCTCCGGAGGGCCCGGAGAGCCCTGAGGACCCGCAGGGCCCTGCCGACCCCGACGAACCGCACGAACCGGACGACCCTGCCGATCCCGATGAACCGGAGGACCCGAACCGTGCGGCGGACCCGGACCATTCCGATGCCCCGGCCGCTCAGCCGAACTGGACGGACCGCTTGGCGAGTCCCATCCAGAAGCCGTCGATCACGGACCGCTCCGCGTCGAGGTCGCCGGCCGCGTCCGCCGCGCCCATGGTGACGAAGAGGGGGGCGAAGTGTTCGGTACGGGGGTGGGCGAGGCGGCCGGCGGGCGACTTGTGCTCGAAGTCCAGGAGGGCGTCGACGTCGTGTGCGGCGAGGGCCTCGCTCCCCCAGGCGTCGAACTCGGCGGACCAGCCGGGGACGCCGGGGCCGGTGTGGCGGAGGGCGGCGAGGTTGTGGGTGAAGAAGCCGCTGCCGACGATCAGGACGCCCTCGTCGCGCAGCGGGGCGAGCTTGCGCCCGATGTCCATGAGCCGGCGCGGGTCGAGGGTGGGCATGGAGATCTGGAGCACGGGGATGTCGGCGCCCGGGAACATCTCGACGAGCGGCACGTACGCGCCGTGGTCGAGGCCCCGGTCGGGGATGTCCTGCACGGGCGTGCCGGGGGCGCGGAGCAGCTTGCGGACGGCCTCGGCGAGCCGCGGGGCGCCGGGGGCGGCGTACTGGACGCGGTAGTAGTGCTCGGGGAAGCCCCAGAAGTCGTACACGAGGGGGACGGTCTCGGTGGCGCCGAGCGCGAGCGGGGCCTCCTCCCAGTGGGCGGAGACCATGAGGATCGCCGTGGGGCGCGGCAGGCCGGCGGACCAGGCGGCGAGCTCGCCGGGCCAGACGGGGTCGTCGGCGAGCGGAGGGGCGCCGTGGGACAGGTAGAGGGCCGGCATCCGTTCGAGCGTGGCGTCCATGGCGACGATCCTCCTGGTCCTTGAAACTTCAAGCTAACTGCTCACAGCCTAGCCGTACATAGTTCAACTTTCAAGAATGAGTCGTACGATGGGACCCATGGGAGACATGACCGAACCCCGCTGGCTGACCGACGAGGAGCAGCACGTCTGGCGCGCGTACCTGCACGCCACCACGCTCCTCGAGGACCACCTCGACCGCCAGTTGCAGCGCGACGCCGGGATGCCGCACGTCTACTACGGACTGCTCGTCCAGCTCTCCCAGGCACCGCGCCGCCGGCTGCGCATGACCGAGCTCGCCCGGAGCGCCAAGATCACCCGCTCCCGGCTCTCCCACGCGATCGCCCGCCTGGAGAAGAACGGCTGGGTCCGCCGCGAGAACTGCCCCTCCGACAAGCGCGGCCAGTTCGCCCAGCTCACGGACGAGGGGATGGAGGTCCTCCGGCGGAACGCCCCCGGGCACGTGGCCGCCGTCCGCCAGGCCATGTTCGACCGGCTCTCCGCCGATCAGGTGGAGCAGCTCGGCGCGATCATGCGCGTCATGGCCGAGGGCCTCGAACCGGCGGACGCGGACGCGGACCTGCCCTGGCTCCGCTGAGGAGGCGGAACCAGGGCAGGCGGCGCGGGATCACCGGGGTCGGTGACCGACGGCGGGATCACCGGGGTCGGTGACCGACGGCGGGATCACCGGGGTCGGTGACCGACGGCCGGGATCAGTGGGCGATGACCGGCACCTTCACCTCGTCGTCCGCGCCCGCGCCGGACCCGGCGACCACTCCGGTCCCCGGCTTCCCGGTGTTGATGAGCACGAAGGCGATCGTGGCCGAGACGACCAGGATGCCGACCGCCCACCAGATGGCCGCGGCGTACCCCTCGACCATGCCCTGGAGCTGAAGCAGCTTCTGCGCGGCCGGGGTCGTCGCGCCGGCGGCGTGGTCGGTCAGGTAGGCGGTGGTCGCCGAGGCGGCGATCGTGTTCAGCAGGGCCGTACCGATGGCGCCGCCGACCTGCTGCGAGGTGTTGACCATCGCGGAGGCCACACCGGCGTCCCGCGGGTCCACGCCGAGCGTCGCGAGCGACATGGCGGGCATGAACGCCGTACCCATGCCCAGGCCGAGGAGCAGCTGCGCGGGCAGGATCAGACCGGCGTACGAGGTGCCGATCTCCAGCTGGGTGAGGAGCAGCATGCCGACACCGGCGGTCAGGAAGCCCGGGCCCATCAGGAGCCGCGGCGGGACGCGGGTCATCAGGCGCGTGCCGATCTGGGTCGAGCCCACGATCATGCCCGCGATCATCGGCAGGAACGCGAAGCCCGTCTTGACCGGCGAGTACCCCTTCACGACCTGGAGGTAGTACGTCAGGAAGAGGAACAGGCCGAACATCGCGATGACGGCGAGACCCAGCGAGAGGTAGACACCGCCGCGGTTGCGGTCGGTCAGGACGCGCAGCGGCAGCAGCGGGGACTTCACCTTCGCCTCGGTGAGCACGAAGGCGAGGAGCAGGACCGCGGAGCCGACGAAGAGGCCGATCGTGCCGGCGTCGCTCCAGCCCGCGGACTCGGCGCGGGTGAAGCCGTACACGAGGGCGACGAGGCCCAGGGTGGACAGGATCACGCCGGGGATGTCGAGCGCGGAGCGGTTGCGGCTGCCCTCGGGCTCACGGACGACGAGGTACGCGCCGACGGCGGCGACCACGGCGAACGGGATGTTGACGAAGAAGGTCCAGCGCCAGTTCAGGTACTCGGTGAGGAAGCCGCCGAGGATGAGGCCCACGGCGCCGCCGCCGCCGGCGATCGCGCCGTAGATGCCGAAGGCCTTCGCGCGCTCCTTGGCGTCGGTGAAGGTCACGGCGAGCAGCGAGAGCGCGGCGGGCGCGAGGAGCGCGCCGAAGGCGCCCTGGAGCGCGCGGGCTCCGAGCATCATGGCCTCGCCGGTCGCGGCCCCGCCGAGGGCGGAGGCGGCGGCGAAGCCGATCAGACCGGTGATGAAGGTCCGCTTGCGGCCCCACAGGTCGGCGATGCGGCCGCCGAAGAGGAGGAGGCCGCCGAACGCGAGGGCGTAAGCGGTGATGACCCACTGCCGGTTGCCGTCCGAGATCCCGAGGTCCTGCTGGGCGGAGGGCAGGGCGATGTTCACGATCGTCGCGTCGAGCACGACCATCAGCTGGGCGAGGGCGATGAAGATCAGGGCTTTCCAGCGGCCGGCGTCGGCCTGGATCGCGGGCGAGTCGGGGATTTTCGGCATGGGGGTAGCCACCTCTTGGCGCGTACTGGTGAAAAAAGGACGTAAGGACGTGCGGGTCACATGAGTCGGGGGCCCTGGAGGCGGGCGCTCACGACGGGGCGCTCACGGCGGCGGCGCTCACCACGGGGCACCCGCGGCGGCAGCGCTCCCGAAGGCGGCGCTCACGACGAGGAGCAGGAGTCGCGTCTCAGGTCCTCCAGGGTGGCGGCCTTCCCCGGCAGCTCGGAGCGGGCGGGCGCCTCCAGGCCGTCGAGGAACAGCTGCAGGTGGCGGTGGACGAACTGGTCGAAGGACCCGCAGGCCGATCCGGGCAGCGGACGGGTCAGCTGGGAGATCGCCACCATCAGGTCTCCGACGCCCACGTCGGCGCGGAGCCGGCCGGCCCGCTGCGCCCGGTCGACGAGGCCCTTGACGGCCTCCTCCAGGCGGTCGCGTTCGGCCGTCAGGTCGGGGTGGTCCTTGTCGAAGGCGCCGTCGAGCATCGGGCACAGGGCCCCGATGCGCTCGTCGGCGGCGCCGTGGGTGAAGCGGCGGAGGGCGGCGAAGGTGTCGCTCTCCTCCTCGGTGGCCCGCTCGGCGAGCTCGGTGACGCGGGCCATGAGCGAGAGGACGACCTCGTGGACGAGGTCGGCGCGCTCGGGGAAGTTCCGGTAGAGCGTGGCGTTCCCGACGCCGGCCCGGCGCGCGACCTCGTCGTAGGGCACCTGGGGGCCGAACTCGACGAACATCTCGCGGGCCGTGCTCACGATCCGCTCGCGGTTGCGCAGGGCGTCGGCCCGCGGGCGGGGTACGCGGCGGGCGGGCGCGGTGTCGGCGGTGCTGGTCACGCCACGGCCTCCTCACTCGTCCGGAAGCTTCCGGAACATCCGGGGAAGGATTCCCCACTTCGTTGGACACAGGCGTAAACGGGGAGTCGGTCCCCGGTTATTTCCCGGCCATCCTGTGACCTGCGTCACACGCTCTCCGCTCCGTGGAATACCCACGATCGGGCCACCCGGCGCGCGTACCCGGACCGCGCGTCACAGGCTGATCGCACAGCGCGGACCCGCGGAAAGGGGTCGCGGCGCGCCGACCTGACCCCTCCGGAGAGGCGACGTATGCAGCACCCCCGCCGACGGATACGCAGACCCGTCGCCCTGGCGGCGACCACGGCGCTCTCCCTCACCCTGCTCGCCTCGGCGAGCACCACCCTCCCCGGGCCGGCCCCGGCCTCGGCGGGCCCCGTGGCCGCCGCGCCGAGCGGCGCCCAGCTGGGACCGTGCCGCATCGCCACCACGATGGGCGTGCAGATGTCGGAGGGGCTGCCCACGGCCCCCGGATACGTGCGCTCCACGGGCCTCGTCAGGGCCCTCAACCTGATGATCGACTTCCCGGACGCCTCCGGGGACGGCACGGCGATGAACCGCTTCCGCGAGTTCTTCCCGCAGACCGCCGACTGGTTCCGCACCAGCTCGTACGGGCGCCTGCACTACCAGCCCGAGGCGCCGATACCCGACTGGCTGCGGATGCCGCGGGCGTTCTCCTCGTACGGCATCGAGCGCGGCTCACCGTACGAGCCGGGCTACCGCTCCCTCGTCGAGGACATCGTGAAGGCCGCCGACCCGCGCGTGGACTTCAGCGCCTACGACCTGGTGAACATCCTGGTCACGCCGAACGCCGGGCCCTCCGCCCTCGACACCGTCCTGTCCGTGACCTTCTCCGGCAACGAGGACGCCCCCTACGCCGACGGCGTGCCGCTCGCCAACACGTCCTTCGTCTACAGCCGCCAGGACGACGGCTCCGGCAGCTTCACCGAGACCGGCTACCGCGTCCTGCCGCACGAGAACGGCCATGTCTTCGGCCTGCCCGACCTCTACACCTCGGACGGCGGCGGCACCGTCGGCCACTGGGACATCATGTCCGAGGACTGGGGCGCCAACAACGACCTGCTCGCCTGGCACAAGTGGAAGCTGGGCTGGCTCGACAACGACCAGGTCAGCTGCGCCGCCGGCCCCGGGACGGGCGACTACAGCCTCACTCCGCTCGCGACCCCCGGCGGCCCCAAGCTCGCCTTCGTCCCGCTCTCCGGCACCTCCGGATACGCCGTCGAGGTCCGCAGCAAGGACGGCAACGACGAGGCCGTCTGCGAGCAGGGCGTCCTCGTCTACCGCGTGGAGTCCGACGTGGACACCGGCCACGGCCCGGTGACCGTGGCCGACAGCGACCGGGCCAGCGGCGGCTGCACCCGCCGGGCCAACGTCCACGCGGAGCTGTCGGACGCCCCGTACGGCCCCGGCGAGACGTTCACCGACCGCGCCAACGGCATCCGGATCACCGTCCTCGACGAGGACCCGACGGGGACGTACCGGGTCCGGATCACCCGGCGCTGAGCCCGGCCCCGAGCCCGGCGTCGGCCCCGGCCCCGACCCCGGCCCCGAGCAGGTCCCTGAGCTCGCGCTTGAGGATCTTCCCGGTCGGATTCCGGGGCAGTTCCTCCGCCCGTACGAGGATCCTGGCCGGCACCTTGAAGGCGGCGAGGCGCGCGCCCACGTGCGCCCGCAGCGCCTCGGTGCCGGGATCCGCGCCGGGCCGCGGCCGCACGACGGCCACGACCTCCTCCCCGAGCAGCGGATGCGGGACCCCGAACACGGCGGCGTCGACGACGTCCGGATGCTCGTGCAGCACCCCCTCGACCTCGACGCAGTACACGTTCTCGCCGCCGCGGATCACCATGTCGGTGAGCCGGTCGACGACGCTGACCCGGCCGTCCTCGTCGACCAGGACGAGGTCGCCGGTCCTGAACCACCCGTCCTCGGTGAAGGCGGCCCGGGTGGCGGCCTCGTTCCCCCAGTACCCGCGGATCAGCGACTGCCCGCGCAGCCACAACTCGCCCACGCCCCCGGCGTCGGGCCGCTCGACCCGCACCTCGGTGACGGGCGAGGGCCGTCCGACACTCCCCGGATGGGCGCGGTACTCGGCCCCGACGTTCGAGAGGACCCCGCCGCAGGTCTCGGTGAGCCCGTAGCCGTTCCGGGGCTCGATCCGCTCCCCGTACCCGTCGACGATCCCCGCCACGATCCCGGGCGGGGCGGCGGCGCCCCCGGTGCTGAGCAGGGTGAGGCTGGTCAGCGGGTCGCCGGTGCTCCGGGCGAGCGCCAGCAGCTGGAGCGCGGTGGTGGGCACCCCCGCGTAGTGGGTGACGCCGTGCTCGCGGATGAGGCCGAGGGCCTGGCCGGCGTCCCACTTCCGCATCATCACCAGGGTCCCGCCGGCCGCCATGACGGCGTAGAACGACGTGAACGCGGCGACGTGGAAGAACGGGAACGTGGTCAGGGAGACCGGTGCCGGCGCCGTCCCGGGCACCTCCCCGCGCGCGAGGGCCGCGGCGGCGGCGAAGTACCGCGGGTTCATGGCGGCCCCGGCCTGCGCGAGGTGGGTGGCGACGGCTCCCTTGGGCCGCCCGGTGGTGCCCGAGGTGTAGATGATGGTGGCGTCGTGCTCGGGCAGGACGTCGACGGGCGGCGGCCCCGGCAGCGGGTCGGTGTCGGCGGCGTACGCGGCGAAGCCCTCCTCGGCCTCCCCCCGGAAGACGATCCCGGGCACGCCGTTGCGCACGGCCCAGGCCCGCACCCGGCCGACCCGTTCCCCGTCGACGAGCAGCACACCGGGCGCGCAGTCCTCCAGCGCGTACGCGAACTCGTCCTCGGTCCACCAGGCGTTGAGCGGTACGGCGACGAGCCCGGCGAGCTGCGTCGCCCAGAAGGCGACCTGCCACTCGGGCAGGTTCCGCATGGCCACGACGGCCCGGTCGCCCGGCCGCAGCCCGTACTCCCCGACGAGCCGCCGGGCGAGCCCGCAGGCGGCGTCGAAGAACTCCCGGTAGGTCATCCGCACGTCCTCGGACAAGAGGAACAGCCGGTCGCCGTAGGCCCAGGTGACCTCGACGAACTCCCGCAGGGTCCGCGGCCCGCCGGCGTACACCCCGTCCTCGACGGCGAACGGCGCCCCGTCAGCCGTCAGCCGCTCGACCCCGCCAGCCACCACACCATCCTCCTAAGCGCCCGCTCAGCACACCCGGCGACGCTATGCGCACCCCCGAACGCGGTCAACCCCACCCGGCACGGATGGAACCCCTCACCTGCACGCATTCCGGCACCGAAACGCTCCCCGACGGCATCAACTGCGGCGAGTTCGCCTTCGTCCTCCGGCAGCGACTGGAGGAAGGAGAGGGCCACCGGAAGAATCCGGTGGCCCTCTCTCCTCGGAGAGGCGCACCTCTCCGAAGTCCACCCACGGCTCCCTCACCCGCGTCGACGCCGGCCGTGGTCATGGGCATGCGCGCGGCCGTAGGCGCTCTCGGCCGGCCGAGCCACCCCGGATCAGTGGTTGACGTCGATGACGATCCGGTTGGGGGCCGTCAGCTTGAAGACCTTGTACGAGGTGTGGGGGCCCAGCGCGAGGCCGAAGGTGTTGCTGTCCTCGAAGCTGTACACGAGCGCCTGGCCCTTGAGGCTCGGGTAGCCGAAGGACTGCGACCGCGGGCTCGTGTACGTCGACTGGTAGTTCACGTCGAACGTCTCGGCCGGCATGAGGGTGACCTTCAGGTACGAGTCGCCCTGGATCGGCACCTGGGTCTCCGACCCCTCCTCGCCCCAGTAGAGCGGCGTGGTCTGCTCGCTGGTGGTCCACCCGGGGACGGTGCCCTCGCCGAGGTCGATGACGACGCGGTCGTACGTGTCGTGCGTGGCCGTGCGCACCCCGAGGACGCAGATGTGGCCACAGGTGGGAGCGGCCGCCACGGCCGCGGCGGACGTGGTGCCGAGCAGGGTGGCGGCGAGCGCGGCGGAGCCGGTCAGGGTGGCGATTGCGGTCTTGCGCATGCGTACTCCTCGAGAACGGGGGCGGGACTACCGGTAGATGTCGACGACGACGCGGTTCGGCTGCGTGAGCGTGAAGACGTTGTAGCGGCTCACGGGACCGTTCAGGGTGATCGCGAACTCGGGCTGGGCGTGCTGCTCGTACAGGAACTCCACGCCCTTGACCGTGGGCAGGGCGAAGGGCTTGACCAGCGGGTTCGTCTCCGCGTAGTCGCCGATGCGGGCCGGGGAGAAGTCGAGGAACAGGTACGAGGAGCCGGCGATGGCCACCGTCTCGGCCTGGCCGCTCGGCGGGTAGTACGTGCCGTCCACACTCGTCCGCGGGGTGACCTGGGGCAGGGCGCCCGCCCCCAGGTCGAACACGACGCGGTCGTATCCGGTGTGGGTCGCGGCTCGGACCCCGTCGATGCAGCTGTGGTCACAGACCTCGGCAGCGGCCCGCGCCGGCGCGGCGGAGGCGACGGGAGCGGCGACGACCGCGGCGAGGAGAGCCGTGGCGGCCGGGGCGACGAAGCGGGCGAGAACACGTCTTGCGGTGCGCATGATGCCTCATTCCTTGATCGCGAAACCCCGCAGCCTAGGACGCGCACCGGACACCGTGGCGAGATCATTTCCCTTAGTTCGTCATGTCCACGCCCACAAATCCCCCCACCACGACCCCCCACCCCCGGAACCGATATCCCCCGTGCGCCGCCCCCACCACCCGCTACACTGACAGCGCTCCGCCTTCGCCTTCGTAGCTCAGGGGATAGAGCACCGCTCTCCTAAAGCGGGTGTCGCAGGTTCGAATCCTGCCGGGGGCACAAGCATCAGAGGGGCGTCGCCCACCGATTCGGTGGGCGACGCCCCTCTGGCATGTGGACGTACGGGCTAGCCGATGGCCTCGTCGCCCGTCAGGGCCGTGTACGCGGCCTCGGCGCGGCGGGCCTCCGGGACGTGTGCGGGCGCGTGTGCGAGGAAGGCGCCGGTGGAGCCGGAGAAGGTGATCGTGCCCCGGGTGAGGGCGGTGACGTGGTCGGCCTCCTCCGCCAGGTCGGCGACGTCGTGCGTCGAGAGGAGGACCCGTACCTCCCGGGAGGCGAGCCCGATGACGAGGTCTCGGAAGACGCGGCGCTGTGTCGGGTCCATCCCGGCCGTGGGCTCGTCGAGGAGCAGGACCTCGGCTCCGTGGACCAGGGCGGAGGCGACACCGACGCGGCGCAGCTGACCGCCGGAGAGCTGCTTCGTCCTCATGTCGGCGTGATCCGTCATCCGGACCTGTTCCAGTGCACCTGTGGAGGCGTCCCAGGCGGCACGACGGCTCATCCCCTTCAGCCATCCCGTGTACGCGACCTGCTCGCGGGCGGTGAGGCCGGTCATGGCGGTGACGGTCTGCGGCATCCAGGCCACCTTCATGCGGTACGCCCTGGAGTCGGAAGAGAGGCGCCCGAGTCGTACCGAGCCCTGACTCGGCTGGTTCACCCCGGCGGCCAGCTTCAACGTGGTCGTCTTTCCGGCTCCGTTGGGGCCGAGAAGGATCGTGAAGCCGTCGGGGACGGTGTAGCTGAGCCCGGAGAGAATGCTGCGCGAGCGGCGCCCGTACGCGTAGGAGACGGCGTCGAGTTCGATGGACACGGGGCTGGCGGGCCTTTCAGGAGGTGGGTCGGCGGCGGGTGTGGCGGAGCGCGACCAGGCCGCAGAGGAAGACCGCCAGGCAGAAGAGGAACGTGGGGAGGTAGCCGGCGGGGTGAAGCGTGACGGCCCAGGGCCAGGGGCGGTGGAAGTCGCGGTAGCCGACGAAGGCCGCGATGAAGACCCAGGCGACGGGGGCGACGGTCGCGGCCTGTGGGTGGACGGCGCCCGCGAGGAGCATGAGCCCGGTCAGGAACAGCGTGTTCCGGGCGGCCTCGTACGCCGTCGAGGAGTCCGCGAGCGCGCCGATGGTCCCGGCGGCCGACACCGCCACGGCGACCGTGAACAGGGCAAGGGTCACGTCGTACCGCCGGACAGGGCGCACGCTCAGGTCCTCTGCCTCGGGCAGCCGTTGGGCGAGGCTGTGCGCGAGGACGCCGGTCACGATCAGCGGCGTGATGTGCATGAGGAAGAGGAGGTTTCCGCCGGAGGTGAGCAGTCCGGGCAGGGCCACCGACTCTCCGTGGGCGACGGCGGCGAGCAGCGTGAACGCGAGAAGGCCGGGCAGGACGACCGTGGTGATCCGGCGTCCCTTGTACCACCAGATCACGAGTCCTCCCCCTGCGGGCCGGTCGCGGCAGGGACGCCGGCCGGCCGCTTCGGCATGCCACGGCACGCCTTCGCCTGCTCCTGCTCGAACCAGGCCGTGCGCTGTGCGGCGGTGGGCAGTGCTCGGCCCTTCGCGGCGCGTTCCTTCACCTTCGCCAGGACCTCGGGCCCGTTCGCGAACTGCGCGTACTCGCCGGAACGCCAGCGGAGGTAGGGGTCCTGGGCGTCGACGGTGTACGCGGCCCAGAGCATCGCGGCGTCGCGGTTGACGATCCAGGCGGTGGGGGTGCCGGGAGCGATCGTGGCGGGGAAGGAGCAGGGGAAGGTGACGGAGCCGAGCAGGACGGCGTAGCGGACGCCCGCGAGGCGGCCGTCCGGTCCGGCCGTCTCCGCCTGGGCGGTCAGCGGCAGCCACCAGGTGGAGACGGTCGAACGGGGGCGGGTGCTGGTGCGCTCGTACAGCAGGCCGTCGGTGACGGTGGACGGGACGGTGACGTCGACACCCGCGGCTTCCAGCTTCTCCAGCGATTCGACGACCTCGGACCGTACGTCGTCGAGCCGCTCGACCGCGCCGCCCGTCTCGGCCATGCAGACCCGGGGCGCCGCGCCGACGCAGCGGGCGGGCGCGTGGCCCGCGCTGACCGGGCCGTCGACGACACCCCAGCCGGAGGCCGTCCGCGCGCTCAGGACCAGGGTCGCGAGAGCCACGGCGGTCGCGAGGATCCGTAGCGGCAGACGACGGGGGCCGCGGCTCCACCAGGCGGCGACGGCGGCGGCCACGGTGGCGGCGACGAGGAAGGGGATCAGGACGGTGGGAGCGGAGTAGTACTCACCGAAGGCGACGCTCGTGCTGAGCTGCCCCGAAACATGCCGGGGCCAGAGCGGATCGCTGTACGCGTGCGTCTTGCTGATCACGTAATACGCAGCGACGGCGCTGACAGGTGCGGCGATCACGCGAGGAGCGAGGTGCCCGAGAACGATGCCGACCACGGCGTACGCGCACACGATGCCCATCCCCATGAGGAGGGGGAGCACGGCGGTCGGCGTGGGCAGGAGCCGGGTCTCGCTCAGACGCATGCCGACGGGCAGGAGCAGGATGGCCCAGCCGGCCGCGACGGCGGGCGCGAGCGCCTGTCCGGCCACGCGCCATGGGGCCCGGCCGGGAGCGAGGTCCCACACCCGATCCTGCTTGAGCCGCCCGCCCTCCCAGGTCGCGAGGCCGAGGGTGATGGCGTACGCGAAGGCGTAGAAGTAGGTCAGGGCGATGGCCACCTGCTGGGCGCCCCAGAGCGGCCCGTTGATCACCTCCTCGTACGGGTCCTCGAGGTGCAGCGCGTAGAAGAAGTAGAAGGCGACGATGCCGCCCCAGACCGGCGCGGTCCAGAGGGCGGCGGAGGAGCGCAGGAGGGCTCGGAACTTCACAGGGGCACCGATCTCGCATGGGGGACGGGCCGGGAGGCTGAACAGCCCTCCCGGCCCATGTGTGCGGTTCAGCCGGAGTCGTCGGTCGACACCGGCCGCTCGTTAGTCGGCCAGCGCCGTGTCGACGTAAACCCTCTTTACGTAGAGATGAGCGCGCGTGTAGATGGAGCCGTTGAGCTGCGGGATCGTGAAGTACCGGTTGTCGCCGCCGGCGTAGTAGCCGTTCCAATAGGCTCGCGTGCTGGCATCCGGACCGGTGAAGCAGTTGTAATAGGTCTGCATCCCCATGTCCGCGTCGAGGTTGAAGGGGATTGCCTGCCAGAGCTTCACACCGGCGGACTTGCCGCCTCCCACGTCCAACGAGCACCCGATGAACTGGATCTCCGTGTAGTCGTTGTCGGCCCAGTGGCGCGACTCGAAGTTTCCCGGCCCCCAGCCGCCGATGGCTCCATCCCAG
Source organism: Streptomyces tanashiensis (assembly GCF_014648895.1). Classification (GTDB taxonomy): domain Bacteria; phylum Actinomycetota; class Actinomycetes; order Streptomycetales; family Streptomycetaceae; genus Streptomyces; species Streptomyces tanashiensis. Next base: position 118,741 of record NZ_BMRZ01000020.1, on the reverse strand, counting down.
TTCATGGGCCCTATCTGCCCGGGCTCCGGAGCGGAGTACAGCTCGATGAGCCCCGGATCGTTCGGGTTCGTGACGTAGGAGTCTCTGCTCTTAGGCTGAGTGCCCTTGGCGCTGGCCGAGGTGATGGTGCCGACGAGCGTTGTCGCCACCAGCGCCGCGATCAACACGGCGCATCTCTGCGTGGTGCGCGTCATGAGTTCTGTCCCCCCTGGGATTGGACTGTTTGCCGGAGCAATACGATGTGCACTTCTGCGACCTGTCTGTGACGGAGGCCACCCTTCCGGGGGTTGTCGGGGAATCATGACCGGAAGTGACGTACCGATGGCGGGAAGGTGTCCTTCTCGTGGCGGACCTGCGCCGGAGTTACGCTTCGATCCCGCTCTGCTCTTCACAGGGGTGTCGCGCCAACGCCCGGGAAACAGCAGCCGTCCCCGCCGTGTCCGCTCAGTACGATGGACCGCCCCGAAGGGCGGGACGGATCGGCGGGAGGGGCGCGGGATGGCGAAGGGTGGGCCTGGGGGATCCGGGCGGCGGCGGGGGCAGGGGGAGCTGGAGGCTCAGGTGCTCGTCGTTCTGCGGCAGGCTGCCGGGGCGCGGACCGCGGGGTGGGTCCAGGAGCGGCTCGGCGGCGATCTCGCCTATACGACCGTCATCACGATCCTCACGCGGCTGTACGCCAAGGGTGCGGTGAGCAGGGAGCGGGCGGGGCGGTCCTTCGAGTGGACGGCCGTCGCCGACGAGGCGGGGCTCGCGGCCCTGCGGATGCGCAAGGTCCTGGACGGCGAGGCCGACCGGGAGGCCGTGCTCGCCAGCTTCGTGACCGGTCTCTCCCCGCATGACGAGCGGCTGCTGCGGGACCTGCTGGCCCAGGAGCCCGGCGAGGCGGAGGACTGACGGCGTGGGGGTCTTCGTCTTCCTGCCGCTGGTCCTGCCGCTGACGGCGTGGCCGGTCGCACGGCTCGCCGCGCACCGCCTGCATCCCCGGACGGCCACCCGGCTGCTCACCGGATGCGCGGGCGTGCTCGGGGTGTGCAGCACCCTGTCCCTCGCCCTGCTCATGGTGGTCGGCACCGCGCAACTGCCCGGCAACCCCCTGCCGGACGCCTGGTCCGACCCCGAGGTCCGCGCCGCCGTCCCCTACGACGAGATCGCCGGCCGGCTCGCCATCCCCGCGCTCGTCGTCGTGGTCGTCTCCTGCGCCCGGGCCGCGTGGCGGCACCGCCGGGTCCGCCGGCGGGCCGGGCGGGCCCTCGCCGGTCTGCCCGCCACCTCGGTCGTCGTACTGCCCGACCCGCGCCCCTACGCGTACGCGCTCCCCGGGCGGAGGAACCGTGTCGTCGTCACCACCTCCCTGCTCGCCGCGCTCTCGGGGCCCGAGCGCCGTGCGCTCTTCGCCCACGAGCGCGCCCACCTCGACGCCCGGCACCACCGGTTCCTGCTGATCACGCAGCTCGCCGCGCGGGCCAACCCGTTCCTGCGGCCGCTGCGTACGGCCGTCGCCTACACCACCGAGCGGTGGGCCGACGAGGACGCCGCCACCCGCGTCGGCAGCCGCCGGACCGTGGCCCGCGCCGTCGGCAAGGCCTCGCTCGTCTCCCGGGGCGCGCCTTCGACGGCGCTCGCGGGCTTCGCCTCGGCCGCCGGGCCCGTGCCGCGCCGCGTGGCGGCCCTGCTCGCCCCCGCCCCGGCCGCCCGCCTCCTGCCCTCCGTGTTCACGGTCGCGGGCCTCGCCACCTGGGCCGCGGCCGCCGGGACCGCCGTCTCCGCGCTCTCCTCGGCGAACTCGGCCGTGACGCTTTTCCTGATCCTGAAGGCCGCGACCCCTCTCTGACCCGTCCCGCCGGTCCTATCCTGGGCCTTTCACGTACCGGGGGAAACGGGGGAACGACGGTGGACTGGTTCTGGTGGGTACTCATCCTGTTCTGGACCGGCGGCTTCGCGTGGGCGGGCGACAGCATCCGTACCGCGCTGCGCCATCGCCACGAGCGGAAGATGGAGGTGCTGGAGGCGGCGAAGCAGGAACGTCTCGCCCTCGAAGCCGCGCACAAGACGCCCGAGCCGGTGTGCGGGTGCACGCACCATCTCGCGAAGCACGACAAGCAGGGCCGGTGCCATGAGCGGGTCGAGGTGCCGACGGCCTGGGACGAGAACAAGAAGCCCGTCCGTTACGAGGCCGGCAGCTGCAACTGCCAGCAGTACGTCGGGCCGCAGCCCCTGTCCCAGGTGTACGCGGACGAGCTGACGGACCTGGGGTGACGGCGCCTCAGCGCAGTTCCTCCGGGCAGGCCGTGCCCCGCGACAGCTTGTACGGGGCTCCCAGGCGGTAGACGCCCGCCTTCGGGGCGACGAGTTCCGTCCATTCGTCGCCCTCGGTGTCCGCCTCGGCCTTGAAGAGGCAGCCCTCCTCGTTCGCGAAGACCTTGGGGAGCTCGGTCTCCGACTCCTCGCGGGCCGCCTTCGAGGCCTCCGTCTCCTGCGGCGGCTCGATCTTGCCGCCGTTCTCGTCCATGAGGGCGAGCCACGGCGAGTACGGGACGCGGATGAGGACCCGGCCGGGGCTGTCGACCCGGATCACGACCTCGTTCTCCTCGGCGCTCTGCACCTGGGCCGGCGGGTCCGCCAGCGGGGTCGGGTTCTCGACCTCGTACAGCCGCCAGTTCTCGTCCGACCAGACCTGGTTCAGGTACGGCAGGCCCTCGCGGACCAGCTCCGCCTCCTGCTGTGCGCCCGAGTCGGGGGCGCCGGTGGGCAGGACCACGTAGTGGACGGCCCACCGGTCCAGCCACTCCTCGTAGTTCACCGCGTTCAGGGTGTCGTCGTAGAAGAGCGGGTTGCGCTCCATGTCGGCCTGCCGGTTCCAGCCGCGCGCGAGGTTGATGTACGGGCTGAGCGCGGAGGACTCGCGGTGGCTGGACGCCGGCACGACCTCGACGCGCGCCTTGCCCGCGTTCCGCACCTGGAGCTGGTTGACGAGCGGCGCCAGCTCGCGCGCCCAGGAGGCGTCCGGCGCGGTGCGGATGACGTCGTCGACGCCCTTGAAACCGATCCAGAAGTTCAGCCCGGCGACGGCGAGCAGCAGCGCGTACCAGCGGCGTGAGCGCGGCACCGTGTACGGCAGGGCCGCGAGCAGCACGACGCCCGCGAAGAGCATCGGCAGCCGGGAGATGTTCGAACCGATCTGGGAGTCGATCAGCCAGGTCAGGAGCGTGCCGATGGTGTAGACGGCCGCGGCGGTGCGGACCGTCCGCCAGTCCTTGGGGACGAGGACGAAGGTCAGGATCCCGAAGAGCAGCGGCAGTGCCGTCGAGCCGAAGGCCATCGGCTGCGTGCCGGAGAAGGGGAAGAGCCAGGAGGAGAGCGCGACGACGGCCACCGGGGCGAGCCCGAGGGCGTACGCGCCGGGGCGCCGCTTGTTGAGGAAGAGCGCCGCCGCCGCGACCCCGAGGAACAGTCCGGCGACCGGGCTGCACGCCGTCGCCAGGCCGGCCAGCGGGGCGGCGACGGCCGCCTTCGCCCAGCGCTTGTAGCGCCAGCGGTGCGGCCAGCAGAAGACGGCGGCGACCGCGCCCAGCGCGAACATCATGCCGAGGCCGAAGGTCACCCGGCCCGAGAGCGCGTTGCAGAGGAACGCGAAGACGCCCGCGATCGAGCAGACCATCGGGTTCCGGACCGCCCGCACCCGCACCAGGATCAGCGCGGTCAGCGCGGCCGACAGGGTGCCGGCGACCATCATCGTGCTGCGGACGCCGAGCACCGACATCAGGTAGGGCGAGACCACGCTGTACGAGACGGGGTGCATCCCGCCGTACCAGGCCAGGTTGTACGCGGAGTCCGGGTGCCGTCCGACGAACTCGGCCCACGCGTCCTGCGCGGCCAGGTCTCCGCCGCTGTTCGCGAAGAAGAAGAACCACAGGACGTGGGTGAGGGCGGCGAGCCCGGTGGCCACCATGACCGTGTAGCGGCGCTTGCGCCGGGGGGCGCGCGCGGGGGCGGCGGTAGCGGCCTGGGTGGGGGGTGCCGGGGCGGGCCCGGGGGCCGGCGCGGGGGCGGGCCGCTGGGTCGGCAGCACTATTCGCGAGAGCGAAGCAGGGTCGGTATCCGTGGGCGGGCCGCCCTCGCTGTCCCGGGTGTCACGAGCGTCATGGCCCTCACGGTAGACGTCGGGGTCGGAGTCCGCGCGGTCGGCGCGTGTCGGCTCGGCGGTGGTCACTGCGGCCCTTTCCCGTGCTGCCCGTCTCCTGCGCGTCTGCTGCCCGTCCCGCCTCTCGCGAGGTCACACGGGCCCCTCGTCCCCCCGGAGACGCTAACAGCCGGGCGCCCCGGGGTTCCGGGGCGCCCGGCCGAGCGGGTGGCCTCTGGGGGCCGGCCGTCAGCCCACGCGGGTGAGCTTCTTGTCGAAGCCGGGCTCCACCAGGTCCGTCTTGAGGGCGACCGGGGAGCTGACCTTGCCGGTGCCGGTGCCGATCGACACCTGGCCGACGATGTCGCCCGCCTTGCCGGAGTGCGGCACGGCCTTGCCGCCGTTCGTGAGCTCCAGCTTCACCTGGAGGCCCGGCCAGCCCACCGCCTTGAGCTCCTTGGTCGCCACGACCGGGGTGCGGCCGCCGAGGCCGTCGTCGACGTAGCCGAGGACCTGGCCCTTCTTGACCACGGCCGCCGAGGTGACGTCCTTCTGGGCCTGCTGGATCAGCTTGAGGCTGTAGTCGATGGCGAGGTCCAGCTTGTCGTTGAGGATCTTGGCGTTCTTGGCCCCCATGACGATGCCGAGGACACGGCGTTCCTGGCCGTCGACGACGGTGTTCGCCGCCCAGAGCAGGTTGCCGCCGGCCGGGGTGGAGGAGCCGGTCTTGATGCCGCTCACACCCGGTTCGAGCAGGATCTTGTTGTTGTTCTCGATGCGGCCGGGGATGCCGTCGACCGTCAGGTTCGGCATGTTCACGATCTTCCGGAACACGTCGAACTGCATGACCGCCTTCGCCAGCTTCAGCTGGTCCTGCGGGGTCGACACCGTGCTGTCGAGCAGACCGGACGGGTCCGTGTACGTGGACTGGGTCATGCCCAGCTCCTTCGCGGCGGCGTTCATCTTCTCGACGAACGCGGCCTCCGAACCGGCGTCCCAGCGGGCGAGCAGCCGGGCCACGTTGTTCGCGGAGGGGATCATGAGGAGCTCCAGGAGCTCCCTCTCCGAGTAGGTCTGGCCCTCCTGGACCGCCGCCGTCGACTCGTGCGTCGCCTTGGCCTGGTCCGCGGCCTTCTTGTCGATGGTGATCTCGGGACCCTGCTGCTTCCCCTTGATCGGGTGGTCGCGGAGGATCACGTACGCCGTCATCGTCTTGGTCACGGACGCGATCGGGGCCGGCTTCTGCGCCCCGTACAGGCCCATGGAACCGACGCCCTCGACCTCGACGGCGCCCTGTCCCTCGGTGGGCCACGGCATCTTGAGCTCGCCGCCCTCGAAGGTGAACGTCGGCTCGGCCGACAGCGTCAGCGCGGGCGCGGGCAGCGGGCGGACCATCTGCGCGATCGCAAAGACGATCAGGAGGAGCAGGACCAGCGGGGTCCAGATCCGCAGCCGGCGCACGGTCGTCCGCAGCGGGGTCGCCGGCGGGGGCGGTGTGTTGGTCAGCTCCGCGAGCAGGTCGAGCGGAGGCAGCGGGGGCAGCGGCTGCTGCCGGGTCCGCTCCGCCTCGGCGAGCGCGGCGGGGGCCGGCTTGGGCGCGGCCTCCTTGGGCGCGGCAGCCTTCGGAGCTGCCTCGGGGGCGGGCGCCGGGGCGGCGGAGGCCTTGGCGGCCTCCTGCGCGGCCTTCTCGGCCTTCTCGGCCTTCTGCTCGGCGGGGATGTCGGGGCGCAGCGCGCGGAAGACGCTGGTGCGCTCGCTGTCGGAGTCCGCGGTCAGCGCGGACGGAAGCTTCAGGGCGGTCGTCGGCTGGTCCACGACGGGCGGACGGACCATCTTGAACATGGTCGTGGGCTGGTCGACCGGCTCGTCGTCCGGCTCGTCGTCCTCGGAGGAGCCGTCGGAGGAGTTCTCCGCGGAGTCGTCGGCGGAGTCGCCGGAGTCATCCGAGGACGCCGCGGGCTCCGTCGGCTTCTCGTCGGCCGACGGCTTCTCGTCCGGGGACGGCTTCGCGTCGGCCGCCGGCTTCCGCGCGGCGAACCAGGACGCGGAGGGCGCCTTGTCCTCGACGTCCTCGACGGGCTCCTCGTCCGGCTCGTCGCCGGACTCCTCGTCCGCCTCCTCGGGCCCGTCCTCGGGCTCGTCGTCCGCCTCGTCGTCCCGCGGCTCATCCTCGGCCTCGGCGTCGTCGGCCTCGTCCTCCGGCTCGGGCTCGCCGTCGTCCTCCGGCTCGTCCTCGGTCTCGGGCTCCTCGGCCGTCGCGACCCACGCCGCCACGGCCGCCTTCAGGCGGTCGCCCTCCGGCTCGGACACCGACGCCTGCCCGGACCCGGACTCGGACGACGCCGGCTCGGGCGCCGACTCCGAATCCGACTCCGACTCGCCCGTCGGCGTCACGGTCGCCGTCGCACTCGGCTCGTCGTCCTCCGGCGTGCGGGGCGCGAGGGTCTTGAACACGGCCGTCGGCTGGTCCACCTGGACCGCCGAGGCCGACGAGGACTCTGACTCACGGAGTACGGAGAGCCGAGGATCCCGGCCGCCGCCGCCCGAGGCCGCCGTCTCCTGAGACGACCCCTGCTGCTCCGCCTTGTCGGGGGACTCGCCCGCCACCGTGCCTCCTCCATGCGTCATACGTACGTCCGAACCGTCTACCAGTGTCCTGTGTGAACCCCTTGGCTCCCGTGCTAGACGAGAACGACATACCTACTGGTTCCCGGATGAAGCACCCAGGCACTCTCGACAGATGAATGTGAGAGGGGTCACCCTGTCATTCATCCACGCGGGGAGGCATGGATGGGCAGGAGCCGCAGAACTATTCCGGAAGAGCTTCTGCTGCTCGCTCTGGACCCGACCACGGGTACCACAGCGCAGCCGCAGTCGCTCGACCTCGGTCTGGCCGGAGCACAGCTAGTGGAGCTGGCTCTGGCAGGCCGGATAGCCCCTGACGGGGATCGTATCGCCGTGGTGATGCCACGGCCGACCGGAGATCCGACCTTGGACTCCGCACTGGAGCTGTTGCGCAGGCGCGGCAGCCCGGTTCGGGCCGTCCACTGGATCGGCGGACCCCGACTGGGGCTCCGTCAGACATATCTCTCGCATCTGGAGCGATGCGGCATGGTGCATGCCGTGGAGGGCCAGATGTGCGGGGTGTTGCCGACGACTCGCTACCAGGCGACGGACACGGCGATCAGTCGGGAGATCCGTGCCCGACTGGACAGTGCGATCCGCACCGGCGTACCACCGGACCCGCGGACCGCGGCGCTTGCCGCGCTGGCCCACGCGGTCGGTCTCGGGAAGCACCTGTACCCCGGCAACGAAGGACGGTCGTCGCGGTCCCGGCTGCGCGACCTGATCCGGCACGACCCGATGGGCGGACTCGTGGCGCACGCCGTGATGGACGTCCAGAACGGCGCGGCGGCACAGCCGCGCCGGAGCGCCGCGGGCGTCCCGGCACAGCCTCACGGCAGCATGGCCCGCGCGGCCGCGCACTGACGACCGCGCGACGAGCAGCACCCGGCACCAGCACCAGCACCAGCACCAAGAACCACCAGGAACCATCCCGGGAGCCGCACAGGTGTGCGGGGCGGTCTGGACGGCCGTCCCGCACATGTGCGTTGTCCCGTTTTCCCAGCGCACACCCGGCCATTGGTGGCAGTCTGCCAAGCGGTAGATACTCACAGCTACGCAGCAGACAGCCGGAGGTGCAGTTTCCGTGGCGTCCAACGTCAACCCCACCGTCAGGCGACGCCGATTGGGCCAGGAGCTGCGCAAGCTCCGCGAGGCGAAGAACATGACGGCCGAGCAGGTCGCCGAGCGTCTGCTCGTCTCCCAGTCCAAGATCAGCCGGCTGGAGAACGGCCGTCGCTCCATCAGTCAGCGTGACGTGCGGGACCTGTGCGGTGTGTACGAGGTCGAGGACGAGCGCATGGTCGACTCCCTCATGCAGATGGCCAAGGACTCGCGCCAGCAGGGCTGGTGGCACGCCTTCGGCGACATCCCGTACAGCGTCTACATCGGCCTGGAGACGGACGCGGAGAGCCTGCGGATGTACAAGCCGCAGATCATCCCGGGGCTGCTCCAGACGCACTCCTACGCGGAGGCCGTGATCTCGGGCGCGCTGCCGGAGTCGACGCCCGCGGACATCGAGAAGCGGGTCACGGTCCGCACCCGCCGCCAGGAGCGGATCCGGGACGAGGAGCGTCCGCTGCGTCTGTGGGCGGTCATCGACGAGGGTGCGCTGCACCGGATCGTCGGCAGCAGGCAGCTGATGGTCGAGCAGTTGGAGCACCTCATCGAACAGTCGCACCTGCCGCACGTCACCGTGCAGGTGCTGCCGTTCGAGATGGGCGCGCACCCGGGGATCAGCGGGCAGTACTCGATCCTGGAGTTCCCGGACACCTCGGACTCCAGCGTCGTCTACATCGAGGGCGTGACGAGCGATCTGTACCTGGAGAAGGCGCAGGACGTCGGCAAGTACTCCGTCATGTACGAGCACCTCAGGGCACAGGCGCTGAACGTCGATCAGACGCGTGAGTTCATCTCGAAGATGGCGAAGAAGCACGCCCAGGGCTGACCGCCGACGGGCGGGGCAGGCACCGTACACCGGGTGATCGCTCCCACGGAAGCGCAGTTGGAATATGCCACTCGGACGTGTGAACGCCGGTCCCGCCGGACGGGACCGGCGAGTAGCGTCGATCACGCCATCGAGAACGTTGGCGCGACACACTACTCGGCAGAACCGGAGTGAGCAGCATGGCGATTATTCAGGGTGGTACGGACACCTGGACGAAGTCCTCGTACTCGGGCGGGAACGGGGCCTGCGTCGAGGTGAAGTCCCCCGTCGTGGCCGCGATCGCGGTGCGTGACTCCAAGGCCCCCGAGGGCCCGTCCCTCTCTTTCGGACCGGGTTCGTGGAACGCCTTCGTCGGCGAGGTGAGCAACGGGGCCCTCTGAGCCCCGGTGCGCCCGCCGTCACCAGCAGTACGAATGAGCCCTCTCGACCGGTCCGCCGTCCTGGCCGAGGGGGCTCGGCCTCTTTAGAGCGGCCCCTTCAGAGCGGCCTCTTCGGAGCGGCCTCTTCCCGGACGGGATCAGCGGAGCTCGTCCACATAGCGGTTCGTGCCCGGGACCGTCGGGATGAAGGGGGCCACCAGCTCCACCGTCCCCGTGGCCCCTCCCAGGGTCTCCAGGTCCGCGAAGTGCTCCGTCCAGCACGCGCGCGGGTCTTCCTCCAGGAACCAGAGCAGGGTCAGGCGGGTGTCGACGCCCTCGACCTGTTTCACGTAGGTCATGCGGTCGCCGGGCAGGGGGGTCGGGCGGAAGACCGTGACCATCGCCGCCGGTGAGCCGGCGAGGCGGCGGGGCAGTTCCCGGGTGCGGAGGCGGTCGAGCAGTGCGGCCCGTTCCTGCGGTCCCTCCGTGTCGATCACCTGGAGGACGAGGCCGGCGTAGGGGTGGTCGAGGGCGTGGAAGTCGCGCGGACCCTCCGCCCCGTCGCGGTAGACGGTCGCCTCGTGGTCCTGGAACGAGGTGAAGACGTGGGTGCGGTCGTGGTGGACCCGGGCGTCCCGGTTGAGGCGCTTGTTGATGCCGACGGTCCACTTCATGTGGTCGTCGTAGCGGCCCTCGGTGATCCAGTACGTGGAGAGGTAGCAGCCGGCGGTGACGGGCCGGGCGACGGCGGACTTCTCGGGGACGCGGAGCTCCTGGAGCTCGCGGGTGGCGACCCAGCGCCGGCCGGCGTACATCCAGGGCATGGCCATGGCGCCCGCGTAGTAGTGGTCGTCCTCGTACCAGCGGTTGTACGCGTACTCGTGGCCCGGGTGCGGTTCGACCATGGTGATCAGCGCGTGGCCGGGGCGCACGCCGTACGGCCCGACGGCCGCCAGTTCCGCGTACGTCTCGCTGCGGGTCTCCTCGCTCACTCTCGTACCCCTTCCCATGTCGGTGGCAGGGTCCTACTCTGACGGGCCGTCAGATGAATGGCCAGGGTCGAGAGGGGTCCGGATGCTGCTCCAGGGAAAGACGGTCGTCGTGTCGGGGGTCGGTGCCGGGCTCGGCCACCGGATCGCGGAGACGGTGGTGCGCGACGGGGGGAACGCGGTCCTCGGCGCCCGCACCGAGGCCAACCTCGCCAAGTCGGCGGCGGAGATCGACCCGGAGGGCCGCCGCACCGCGTACCGGGCCACGGACATCACCGACGAGGGGCAGTGCGAGGCGCTCGCCGCACTCGCCGTCGAGCGCTTCGGCGGGATCGACGCGGTCGTCCACGTGGCCGCCTGGGACTCCTACTTCGGGGGCCTGGAGGACGCGGACTTCTCGACCTGGCAGGGGGTCCTGGACGTGAACCTGCTCGGCACGCTGCGGATGACCCGCGCCTGCCTGCCGGCGCTGAAGGAGCGCGGGGGCTCGGTGGTCCTGATCGGGACGCAGTCGGCGGTGGCGGCGCCCTCACAGGTGCGGCAGGCGGCGTACGCGGCCTCGAAGGGGGCGCTGACCTCGGCCATGTACTCGCTCGCGCGCGAGCTGGGGCCGCACCGGATCCGGGTCAACACCGTTCTGCCGGGCTGGATGTGGGGACCGCCGGTGCAGGCGTACGTCCAGTTCGCCGCGCACACCGAGGGGGTGCCGGAGGCCGAGGTGCTGGCGCGGCTGACCGAGCGGATGGCGCTGCCGGAGCTCGCGACGGACGGGGACGTGGCGGAGGCGGCGGCCTTCCTCGCCTCGGACCGGGCGCGGGCGATCACGGGACAGTCGCTGCTGGTCAACGCGGGGGAGCTGATGCGCTGACTCTTCCGCGCCCCCTCGCGACAAGTTCATAGTTGTGAACAAGGGTCAGTAAGTCGAACGATTTTACTGCCCCTTGACCCTCCTTTGCATTGTCCGGGTCTTGCAACTCCCCACACCATGAACCGCGTTCACAAGACGGACCGGACCCCATGGAGGGGACGCAATGAACAGTCTCGACTGGGCCGTGCTCATCGGCTACTTCGGCGTCATGGTCGCGATCGGCGTCTGGTCCCACAAGCGCGTGGACACCGTCTCCGACTTCTTCACCGCCGGCGGCCGGATGCCCTGGTGGCTCTCCGGCATCTCGCACCACATGTCGGGCTACAGCGCCGTGATGTTCACCGGATACGCGGGCATCGCCTACACCTACGGCGTCACCTCCTACGTCACCTGGTCCTTCCCCATCGCCATCGGCATCGCCATCGGCGCCCACCTCTTCGCACCCCGCCTCAACCGGCTGCGCTCCCGCCTCCGGGTCGCCTCCCCGCTCGAATACCTCAAGGACCGCTACAACCTCCCCACCCAGCAGGCCCTCGCCTGGTCCGGCGTCCTCCTGAAGATCGTCGACGTCGGCGCCAAGTGGGCCGCCATCGCCACCCTGCTCTCCGTCTTCACCGGCATCTCCCTCGACCAGGGCATCCTCATCACCGGCGTCGTCACCGGGATCTACTGCACGGTCGGCGGGCTCTGGGCCGACGCCCTCACCGAGCTCGGCCAGTTCGTCATCCAGCTCCTCGCCGGGGTCGCGATGCTCGTCGCGGTCCTCGGCAGACTGGGGGGCTTCAGCGCCCTGTGGACGGTGTGGGACCGCCCCGAGCTTCAGGGGCACACCGCACCCACCGCGGGCCCGTACACGCTGACCTTCCTCCTCGCCTACCTCTTCATCAAGACCTTCGAGTACAGCGGCGGCATGTGGAACCAGGCCCAGCGCTACATGGCCACCCCGTCCGCCCGCGAGGCCACCCGCTCCGGCCGCCTCTCCGCCGTGCTCTGGTTCGTCTGGCCGCTGGTCCTCTTCTTCCCCATGTGGTGCGCGCCGCTGCTCGTCGACCCCGAGAAGCCCGACGGCTCCGACGCGTACGCCCTGATGACCGAGCAGCTGCTGCCGCACGGCCTGCTCGGGCTCGTCGTCGTCGGCTTCTTCTCGCACACCATGGCCATGTGCTCCTCCGACGCCAACGCCATCGCGGCCGTCTTCACCCGGGACATCGCACCCGTCCTCAGCAAGACCGCGCGGAGCTGGACCCAGCGGGCCGGGCTGCTCGCCGCGCGCTGGTCGACGATCGCCTTCCTCGCCCTGTCGATGGCCGTCGCCACCCAGGTCGACTCCCCCACCTTCAAGGACATCATCACCGTCGTCATCAAGTGGGTCGCCGGACTCATGGGACCGATCGCGATCCCCTTCATGCTCGGCCTGCTGCGCCGCTTCCGGAAGTCGGGCCCCACCGCGGCCCTCGTCTCCTGGGCGGCGGGACTCCTCGTCTTCTGGCTCACCAACTACGGCCTCGACGGCGTCGAGCTCCAGATCCAGATCGTCTCGCCGCTCGCGACCTCGCTCGTCCTGTACGTCCTCATCGGGTACGTGAAGCCCGAGGACACCCCGGAGCGGGACGCGCTGCTGGAGCGGCTGGGAACCGACGGGGGCCCGGTCCCGGCCCAGGCCGGCGCCCGCACGGATCAGCCCCTCGGATAGCGCGCGGCGGGAACGTGGGCGGTCAGCCCCTCGGGTAACGCGCCAGCCAGCCCGGCGAGGACTCCGCGGGGCCGTGCAGGGCGGCCCCCTGGGTCATCTCCATCGAGAAGTCGTCCGCGAGCTCCAGGACCGTCGCACGGCCCTCCAGTTCGGCCAGCCAGGCCGGCGGGAGGGCCGTCTCGCCGTGCAGGGCGCCGAGCAGCGCGCCCGTGAGCGCGCCCGTCACCGCCGAGGGCCCGTCATGGTTCACCGCGAGCCGCAGCCCGTGCCGTACGTCCTCACCGACCAGCGCGCAGTACACGGCCGCCGCCAGCTGTCCCTCGGCCAGGTCCTCACCGGCCCCGAGGGCCGTCACCCGGTCCGCGTCCGGCGCCCCCTCCCGTACGGCTCCGAGGGCCCGGCCCAGCGCCTCGGTGACCGGCTCGTGGCCGGGACGCACCGCGAGCTGCTCCACGGCGCCGGCCACCGACGCCTCGACGGAGCCGCCGCGCGCGAGGCCGTGCACGGTGACCGCGAAGGCGCCCGCGGCGAGGCCGGCGGCCGGGGCGCCGTGCGTCTGCGCGGCGCACTCCACGGCGAGCTGGCAGACGAGCTGCGGCTCCCAGCCGACGAGCAGTCCGAAGGGGGCCGAGCGGACGAGGGCGCCGGAGTCGGCGGCGTCCGGGTTCTTGGGCTTGTCGAGCGTGCCGAGGAGCTCGTCGCCGAGGCCGGTGAGGCAGGCGCGGGGCGGGTTGCGGCGGGCGTAGAGCCACTCCTCGCGGGCGAGCCAGCCGTTGTCCTTGCGGCGCTCGTCGGGGCCCCAGTCGCGCTGGGTGGCGGCCCAGCGCAGATGGGCCCGGTGGACGTCGGTGGGCGGGTGCCAGGCGCCGGTGTCGCGGCGGACCTGGGCGCGGATGAGGCCGTCGACGGTGAAGAGGGCCATCTGGGTCGCGGCGGTGACGGCGCCGCGGCGGCCGAACGCGGGCACGGGGTCGCCGAGTCCGTCAGGTCCGTGGGCCTCGCGCAGCTCCGCGAGCGTGCGCCCGTCGCCGCCGGCGCCCAGGGCGTCGCCGAGGGCTCCGCCCAGCAGACAGCCCCGTACGCGGGCCCGGAAGTCCTGCTGCTCGGCACGGCCCCACACGGCTGCGGCTGTCGTGGCCACGACGTGCTCTCCCCCCGTCGGCGGTCTGCGCAGCACTGTAATCGACCGGGTGTGGCCGTTCGGGGTCCGGAACGTTATGCGATCCGAACCCCTTCAGCCCGCTTTTGCCCATGTTCCCCGCCTGTTGTGGGCAGTGGGGGGCTACTCCTGCGGGAGGACCGGGAGCAGCTCCGGGAGGTGACCGTCCGAGGCGCGGGCCGTGGTCTGCCGTTCCTCCGGGACCTCCCCGTACAGCGTCGTCCGGGGCTTCGCCGGACGCCCCGCCGCCTCCGCGATCGCCTCCAGGTCCCGGATCGAGCGGTACGAGCCGTAACTGGACCCCGCCATCCGGGAGATGGTCTCCTCCATCAGCGTGCCGCCCAGGTCGTTGGCGCCCGAGCGGAGCATCTCCGCCGCACCCTCCGTGCCCAGCTTCACCCAGCTGGTCTGGATGTTGGGGATGTGCGGGTGGAGGAGGAGCCGGGCCATGGCGATGACCGCGCGGTTGTCGCGGGCGGTCGGGCCGGGGCGGGCGATGCCGGCGAGGTACACGGGCGCGTTGGTGTGGATGAAGGGAAGGGTCACGAACTCGGTGAAGCCACCGGTCTCCTGCTGGATGCGGGAGAGGGTGCGGAAGTGGCCGAGCCAGTGCCGGGGCTGGTCCACGTGCCCGTACATCATGGTCGAGCTGGAGCGGATGCCCAGTTCATGCGCCGTCCTGATGACCTCGATCCAGGTCGCCGTGGGCAGCTTGCCCTTCGTCAGCACCCAGCGGACCTCGTCGTCGAGGATCTCGGCGGCGGTGCCGGGGATGGAGTCGAGGCCGGCCTCCCTCGCGGCCGTCAGCCACTCGCGTATCGACAGGCCCGTGCGGGTCGCGCCGTTGACCACCTCCATCGGCGAGAACGCGTGCACGTGCATCCCCGGGACCCGCTCCTTCACCGCGCGGGCGATGTCGAAGTAGGCCGTGCCGGGCAGGTCGGGGTGGATGCCGCCCTGCATGCAGACCTCGACGGCGCCGACCTCCCAGGCCTGCTGGGCCCGGTCCGCGACCTGGTCCAGCGAGAGGGTGTACGCGTCCGCGTCGGTGCGGCGCTGGGCGAAGGCACAGAAACGGCAGCCGGTGTAGCAGACGTTGGTGAAGTTGATGTTGCGCGTGACGATGTACGTGACGTCCTCGCCCACCACCGACCTGCGCACGTCGTCCGCGATCCGGGTCAGGGCGTCGAGCGCGGGGCCGTCGGCGTGCAGCAGGGCGAGCGCCTGGGCGTCGGTGAGCCTCGTCGGGTCGTCGGCCGCGACGGAGAGGGCCTCGCGGACGTCGGCGTCGACCCGCTCGGGCACCATCCCGGGCGCGGCCGCCTCGCGCAGGGCCTCCCAGTCGCCGTACACCTCGTCGAAGTCCTCGCGCCGGTCGTGGGTGCGGCCGGTGGTGTCGATCGTGGTGTGCAGGTCGGTGCGGCCGGTGGCGGTGAAGGCCTCGTCGGGCTCCTGCCAGGGCAGGCCGCGGACGGGCGCGTCGGGGTTCGCGAGGCCGGTCTCGGGGTCGGCGAGGGCGCGGACGTGCGGGAGGAGCCGGGGGTCGAGCCAGGGTTCGCCCCGGGTGACGAACTCGGGGTAGACGCAGAGCCGTTCGCGCAGCTCGAAGCCGACGGCGGCGGAGCGGGCGGCCAGCTCCTCGATCTGCGGCCAGGGCCGCTCCGGGTTGACGTGGTCGATGGTGAGCGGGGAGACCCCGCCCCAGTCGTCGATGCCGGCGGCGATGAGGCGCTCGTACTCCGAGTCGACGAGGTTCGGCGGGGCCTGGAGGCAGGCGGAGGGCCCCATGATGAGCCGGGCGACGGCGACGGTGGCGACGAGGTCGTCGAGCTCGGCGTCCGGCATCCCGCGCATGGCCGTGTCCGGCTTGGCGCGGAAGTTCTGGATGATCAGTTCCTGGATCGAGTGGTAGGCCCGCGCGATCCGGCGCAGCGCGAAGAGGGACTCCGCGCGCTCCTCCAGGGTCTCCCCGATGCCGAGCAGCAGCCCCGAGGTGAAGGGGACGGAGG
Organism: Streptomyces tanashiensis; assembly: GCF_014648895.1. Lineage (GTDB taxonomy): Bacteria > Actinomycetota > Actinomycetes > Streptomycetales > Streptomycetaceae > Streptomyces > Streptomyces tanashiensis. Next base: position 102,974 of record NZ_BMRZ01000020.1, on the reverse strand, counting down.
AGCGGCCGGCGTCCTCCAGGACCCGCAGCCGCACGGCCGGTTCCTTGTCGGGGGACCCGTAGTGGGGGCCGCCGGGCTCGGACCAGAGCCGGGTCGCGGTGGTCTCCAGCATCATGCCCATGGAGGGCGCGACGGGCTTGAGGCGCTGGAAGTCGGTCCAGGACAGCACGCCCGGGTTGAGGTGGGGCAGGAGCCCCGTCTCCTCCAGGATGCGGATGGCCATGGCCCGCACGTACGCGATGGTGTCGTCGTAGCCATGAGCGTCGAGCCACTCGCGGGCCTCGGGCCAGCGGTCCTCGGGCTTGTCGCCGAGCGTGATCAGGGCCTCCTTGCAGCCCATCTCGGCGCCGCGCCGGGCGATGTCGAGCACCTCGTCCGGCGACATGAACATCCCGTGCCCGTCCCGGCGCAGCTTGCCGGGGACGGTGACGAAGGTGCAGTAGTGGCACTTGTCCCGGCAGAGGCGGGTGAGCGGTATGAAGACGCTCTTCGAGTACGTGACGACCCCCGGCCGCCCGGCCGCCTCAAGACCGGCGTCCCGCACGCGCCCCGCGGAGGCGACGAGGTCCTCCAGATCGGTCCCCCGCGCCCGCAGCAGCACGGCGGCCTCGGCGACATCGAGCGCGACCCCGTCCCTGGCCCGCTTGAGGGCACGGCGCATGGCGTTCTCGGTGGGTCGTCCTGCCTGGTGATCCGTCATGAACCGAGCATACGAGCGCCCCACCGGCCACCGGTCCGGGTCCCCGCAGGAACCCGGAACCGGCCGGCCCTCACAGATACCGCGCGTACCCGTCCAGCACCCGCAGGACCTCCGCCTCGTCGCCCGGCGGGAGCTGGAGGACGACCTCCTCGCAGCCCAGCTCCGCGTAGTGGGCCAGCTTGCCCGGCGTCGGGAGCACCGCGTACGGGACCAGCTGGAGGCTCTCCGGGGCGCGGCCGGCCTTCTCCCAGGCCTCGCGGAGGACGGGGAGGGACTCCGTCAGGCCCCGGCCGCCGATCGGCATCCAGCCGTCGGTCTGCGCCGCGATCTGCGCGAAGAGCCTCGGGCCCGCCGCGCCGCCCAGGAGGACGCGCGGTGCGCCGCCGGCCGGCTTGGGCCAGACCTCCGAGGCGCGGACGGACTCGCCGTACTCCCCTTCGTACGCCCTCGGTTCGGGCGCCCACAGGGCCCGCATCAGGTCGAGCCGGTCGCGGCCGAGCTCCCGGCGGGTGGACCAGTCGACGCCGTGGTCGGCGGCCTCCTCCCGGTTCCAGCCGAAGCCGAGGCCGAGGGTGAAGCGGCCCCCGGAGAGGTGGTCGAGGGTGGCGACCTGCTTGGCGAGGACGATCGGGTCGTGCTGGGTGATCAGGGTGATGCCGGTGCCGAGCCCGAGACGTTCGGTGACGGCCGCCGCCTGCCCCAGGGCCACGAGCGGGTCGAGCGTCCGGGCGTACTCCCGGGGCAGCTCCCCGCCCGCCGGATAGGGCGTCTCGCGGGAGACGGGGACGTGGGTGTGCTCGGGGAGGTAGAGGCCCGCGAAGCCGCGCTGCTCCAGTTCGCGCGCGAGGCGCACCGGGCTGATGGTCTCGTCGGTCAGGAAGATCGTGGTCGAGATCCGCATAGCCGCACGGTAGGGCGTGCGGTGCGGATTTCCGAGAGGTGCGGCGGGCTTCCCCCACTCCTCTTGACCTGAACCATGGTTGAGGCAGGAGGCTCCCCGCATGACCACGGACACCCTCGCCGTCACCCGGCTCTTCGACCGCTACCTCCGCTCCCTCGACGACCGCGGCCCGTTCGACGAGGCCTGGGCGGCCTCCTTCTTCACCGCGGACGCGACGACCTCCACCCCCGCCGGCGACGTGCGCGGGCGGGAGGCCGTCGCCGCGAACATCCGCGGGGCGATGGGGCTCTTCGACCGGACCGTCCACTTCGGCTCGAACTACCTCGTCGACGTCGACGGCGACCGCGCCACCCTGCTCGGGAACCAGCTCTCCACGCACGTCCTCGCGGCCGACGGCTCGCTCTTCGTCTCCGGCGGGCGGACGGAGAACGACCTCGTCCGCACCGCCGACGGATGGCGGCTGTCCCGGGCCGATCTGCGCATCGCCTGGACGCGGGGAAATCCGCCTGCCCTTCCGTAGCGCGGCTGCTTGGATGAGCCGGTGCTGAAGCGAATCGAGACGTACTACGACGCCGTGCCCCGTTCCGCCGCCCGCGCCGAGGCGTTCGGGCCGCTGACCCTCTTCGTGCAGGAGGGGGCGGGCTGGCCCTACTACGCCCGCCCGGCACTCGGGCACGAGGGCGAGGTCCCCGTGGAGGCCGTGGAGACCGTGCGGACCCGGCAGCGGGAGCTGGGGGTGCCCGAGGCCTTCGAGTGGGTCGCGGAGACGACACCGGGACTGCGGGCCGCCGTGGAGGCGACCGGGCTGACCGTGCACGAGCACCCGCTGATGGTCCTGGAGGGCGCGCCGCTCGCCGTCCCGGAGCCCGCGGGCGTCACCGTACGGATGGTGGGCGCGGACGACTCCGCCCTGGAGAGCGCCGTCGCCGCCCCGTACGCCGCCTTCGGGGCGGAGCCGCAGCCCGGCAGCACCGCCCAGGTCTCCGCGCGCCTCGCGGCCGGTCTGACCCGGCTCGCGGCGGCCTTCGACGCCACCGGCGGAGCCCTGGCGGCCGGCCAGCACCAGCCCGTCGGGGCCGTCTCGGAGGTCGTCGGCGTCGGCACCGTCCCGGCGGCGCGGCGCCGGGGCCTCGGGCTCGCGGTCACGGCCGCCCTGATCGCGGACGCCCGCGCCCGCGGGTCGGAGCTCGTGTTCCTGACGGCCTCGGACGCGGACGTGGCCCGCCTCTACGGCCGGCTCGGCTTCCGTACGATCGCGACCGCCCTCATCGCGGAGGCCTGAGGCGCGGAGGCCAGAAGCGCACGGGCCTGCGCCGAAGCCTGAAGCGCGCGGGCCTGAAAAAGAATCCGAAAGAAAAGTTCTCCGGTCCTGTCACATCCTCGGCGCGCGGTCCGTCAGTGCAGTGGAAGCGACGCACGAACGACACCGAGAAACGCTGAGGAGCGATCACCATGGCGCACACGCCCAAGGCCCGGATGACCAACCCCGCCTACGTCCTGGCCGACGCCGGCCCGGCGATCCAGAACCTGGTCAAGGCCACCCGCCAGGGCGGGGTCGACGAGTCGATCCTGGAGCTGGTGCACCTGCGGGCCAGTCAGATCAACAACTGCGGCTTCTGCGTCGACTACGGCGCCAAGAGCGCCCGGAAGAACGGCGTCGCCGACGAGAAGCTGTTCGCCGTGGCGGCCTGGCGCGAGGCCCCGTACTTCTCCGACGAGGAGCGGGCGGCCCTCGCCCTCGCCGAGGCGGCGACCCGGCTCGCCGACGCCTCGGACGCGGTGCCGGACGAGGTGTGGGACGCCGCCGCCGACCACTTCGACGAGAAGCAGCTCGCCGCGATCGTGCTGATGGTCGCCGTCACCAACCTGTTCAACCGGCTCAACGTCACCGTCCGGCAGCCCGCGGGCGCGGGGTTCTGACCATCGCCACGTCCACCGGGTCCTCGGACTCGAACCGGAACCCCTCCCGCTCGTAGAGGCGGCGGGCCGCGCTGCCCTGGAGGACCACCAGCCGGACGGTCGCCCCGTCCGCGTCGGCCCGGTCGAGCAGCTCGCGCAGGACCGCCGTCCCGAGGCCCCGGCCCTGGGTCCCGGGGGCCAGGTAGAAGTGTTCGAGGTAGAGCCCGTCGCCGTCCTCGTCCGGGCGCACCGTGACGCATCCGGCGAGCGCGCCGTCCAGTTCGATCACCGAGGTGTGCGCCGGCGAGAAGCCGTCCCGCAGCCGCTGGCGCACCCGGTGCTCGTCGTAGCGGCCGAGGCGCACCAGGTCCTCGCGCATGACCTCGGCCCGCAGCTCGGCCATCGGCTCGACGTCCTCCGGGCGGCCCGGGCGCAGCGCCCAGTTCGTTTCACCGTACATGCACGCATCCTAAGGAGACCTCCGTGTCCGCACGCATGCCCAACCCCGCCGCCGTCCTGCCCGAGGCCGGTCCGGCGATCTTCCAGCTGATCAAGGCGGTCCAGTCGGGCGGCGACGTGCCCGGCACCACCCTCGGCCTGGTCCACCTGCGGGTGAGCCAGATCAACGGCTGCGGGTACTGCGTGGTCGGCGGGGCCCTGACGGCGCAGAAGGAGGGCGAGACGGACGAGCGGCTCCACTCCGTCGCGGCCTGGCGGGAGACCCCGTACTTCACGGACGAGGAGCGGGCGGCGCTGGCCCTCGCCGAGTACGCGACCCGGCTCGCGGACCGCCCGGACGCCGTGCCGGACGCGGTGTGGGACGAGGCGGCCCGCCACTACGACGAGAAGCAGCTGGCCCAGATCGTGCTGTGGATCGGCGTCAGCAACCTCTTCAACCGGCTCAACGCGACGACCCGGCAGCCGGCCGGCGGGACCTGGTAGTCGTAACCGGAGCTGTGCCGTCCGCGTTGGAGCGGGCATGAAGAAGATCCTCACCGCAGCCGCCCTGACCGTCTTCGCCGCCGCCGGTGCCGCCGGCGCGGCCGCCGGGACCGCCGCCGCCGACACCGGCGGCATGAACCTTCCCTCGGTCGTGCCGCTCAGCGGCGTCCTGACCCCCAAGGCCAAGCCGGCCGGCACCCCCGACCTGCCGCCCGCCAACGCGGCGGTGGAGCGCCTGCTCCCCGGTCATCACTGACCGGTACGAGGACGAAGGCGGCGGGACCCCCCACGGGCCCGCCGCCTTCGCGTTTCTCGGACGCCTCAGGAGGGCGTCAGTCGGCGACCACCAGCGACGGGGTCTCCTTCGTCAGGATCTCGCCGCGGAAGAACGCGGGGCTCCGGCGCTGCATGATCAGCATGATCACCACGCCGAGGAGCAGCAGTCCGACGCCGATCACGAAGACCGAGCCGACGCCGAAGACCGCGGAGCCGGAGCCGTAGGCCGGGTCCCACATGTCGTAGAGCGTCTTGCCGAAGACGGCGGTCAGCATCGTGCCGCCGAGGGCCGGCAGGAGGCCCTTGAAGGCGAAGGAGCGGATGGAGCGGAAGAGCTCGCCCCGGAAGTACCAGACGCAGGCGAAGGCCGTCAGGGCGTAGTAGAAGCAGATCATCAGGCCGAGCGCGTAGATGGTGTCGACCAGGACGTGCTCGCTGACCAGGGTCATCACGGTGTAGAAGACGCCGGTGGCGACGCCGGCCACGATCGTGGCCTTGCCGGGGGTCTTGAAGACCGGGTGGACCTTGGTGAAGGACTTCGGCAGCGCCTCGTACGTGGACATCGCGAGCACCGTGCGGGCGACCGGGATGAACGTGGTCTGGAGGCTCGCGGCCGCCGAGGCGAGGACCGCGACGAAGAGCAGGATGCCGAGCGTGGGGCCCATGACGGGGCCCGCGAGGGCGGCGAAGACGTTGTCGGAGGTCTCCGGGTTGGCGAGGCCGAGGCCCTTCTCGCCGGATCCGACGGCCATCTGGGCGGCGACGCCGGTGGCCAGGTAGGAGCCGACGAGGACGACCATCGCGATGAGGGCGGCGCGGCCGGGCGTCTTGGCGCTGCCGGTGGTCTCCTCGTTGGTCGCCATGCAGGCGTCCCAGCCCCAGTACATGAAGATCGAGAGCGAGAGTCCGGCCGTGAAGGCGGCGAAGGACTGCACCGCGAAGGGGTTCATCCAGGACCAGGAGAAGTCGACCGAGGTCTCGAAGGAGCCGGCCTTCGACAGGGCCATCGCGACGAAGATGCCGAGGACGACGAGCTGGAGGCCGACGAGCGTGTACTGGATGCCCTTGGTGGCGGTCATGCCTCGGTAGCTGATCGCGGTGGCGACGGCGATGAGCGTGAGGCAGGTGAGGATGTGGACGGCCTTGTTGTCGTCCAGGGCGGCGACGGACTCGCTGCCGCTGATCTCACCGGCGAGGAGCCAGAAGTAGGAGGTCGCGACGCCCGCCAGGTTGGAGAGCACGATGATCGTCGCGATGACGAGGCCCCAGCCGCACATCCAGCCGATCTTGGGCCCGAAGGCCTTCACGGTCCAGGTGAAGGAGGTGCCGCAGTCGGGCATGACCTTGTTGAGCTCCCGGTACGCGAAGGCGACGAGGAGCATCGGGAGGAAGCCCGCGAGGAAGATCGCGGGCATCTGCAGTCCGACCTCACCGGCGGTGGAGCCGAGGGTCGAGGTCAGGCAGTAGACGGGGGCGACGGTGGAGATACCGATGACGGCACTGCCGAGGAGGCCCACGGAGTTGCCGCCGAGGCCCTTGGTGCGCACGCCGTTGGTGTCGCCCGGGGCGTCGACGCCCCTTACCGTGTCTCCGGCCTGGGGCCGTACGTCCACCTGAGTCATGAACAGGACGTTAAATGCTGCGGTTTCCATATCCGGAGGATCGAAGTCCGCTCACTTGATCGATCATCGCCTTGCATTGCGAGGGTCGAACCGGACACTCGCCAATGATTGAAAGATCGACCAACCGGGCGAGCCGACCAACCGGTAGGTCCGGCGACGAGTGTCCGATATGCGGGAACCGCAGCAGTGTCCTGAATGTCCGTTTCGAAATTTTCCCGAAGAATTTTCCGGCGGTCGCTCACCCCGGCCAGACGACCGCCTGCAGCTCGCTGTACGCGTGCAGCGCGTACGAGCCCACGTCCCGCCCGACACCGCTCTTCTTGAAGCCGCCGAACGGCGCCTCCATGTTCCGGCCGATCGTGTTCACCCCCACCCCGCCGGCCCGCAGCCGGGCCGCGACACGGAAAGCGCGGGCCACGTCGCCCGACCACACGTAGTCGATCAGCCCGTAGTCGCTGTCGTTGGCGAGCGCGATCCCCTCCTCCTCGTCGTCGAAGGGGACGACCACCACGACCGGGCCGAAGATCTCCTCCCGCACCACCCGCATCTCGTTGGTGCAGTCGGCGAGCAGCGTCGGCGCCACGTAGAAGCCCCGGTCGAAGTCCGGACGCTCGCCGCCCGCGACGACCCGCGCCCCCTCCTTCCTCCCCAGCTCGACGTACGACTCCACCCGGTCGCGGTGGGCCGCCGAGATCACCGGCCCGACCACCGTCCCCTGCTCCGCCGGGTCCCCCACCTTCATGAAGGCCAGATAGCCGGTCAGCTTCTCGATCAGCCGCTCGTAGATCCCGCGCTGGGCGAGCACCCGGGTCGGGGCGGTGCAGATCTGCCCGCTGTAGAAGGCGAAGGTCGTCCCGATGCCCATCACCGCCGAGTCCAGGTCGGCGTCGTCGAAGACGAGCGCCGCCCCCTTCCCGCCCAGCTCCATCAGCTGGCGCTTGAGCGCACGGCCGCAGACCTCGCCGATCGCCTGCCCGACGGCCGTGGAGCCGGTGAAGGAGACCATGTCGACGTCCGGAGAGTCGACGGCGGCCTCGCCGACCGCCTGCGCGGAGCCGGTGACGACGTTCACCACCCCCGCGGGGACGCCGGCCTCCTCCAGGGCCCGGGTCATCGCGTACACGGAGAGCGGGTCCTGCGGGGCCGGCTTCACCACGACCGTGTTCCCCATCGCGAGCGCCGGGGCGATCTTGCCCGCCGGGTTGGCCCAGGGGTTGTTGTACGAGGTGATGCAGGTGACCACGCCGACCGGGCGCCGCACCGCCACCGCGCCGAACACCCCGGCCCTCCCCATCGGACCGGCCTCGTTGATCTGCGGGGGCAGCGCCTGCTCGACCGGCTCCATCGCCCCGCGCGCGTACCGGCGGAAGCGGGAGGAGCCGACCGCGACCTGCATCCCGCGCGCGGTGCCGGTGGTGGCGCCGGTCTCGGCCCGGGCGAGGAGCGTGTTCGCCTCGGCGTCCCGGGCCATCACGTCCGCGGCCCGGTCGAGGATCGCCGCCCGCTCCTCCGGCCTCGTCCGCGACCAGCTCGCGAAGGCCTCGCGGGCGGCGGCGGCCGCCTCGTACACCTGGGCCCGGGAGGCCTCGGGCGCGAGACCGACGACCTCCTCCGAGGCCGGGTCGATCACCTCGTAGTGACCGCCGTCGGGCTCGACCCACTCCCCGCCGATGAAGAGCCTCTCCGTCCTCGCGTTTTCCATCGTCATCGCGTGCTCACCGTCCTCGTGTCGCGGCCCGAGCGCAGCACCCTCCCCGGGACAGCGCCGGTCACCTCGTCGTCCCGTACCGTCTCCACGCCGTTGACCCGCACCGACACGATCCCGACCGCGCGCGAGTCGAGGCGCGGGCTGTCCCCGGGAAGGTCGTGCACGAGGGTCGCCGGGCCCGCGTCGATCCGCTCCGGGTCGAAGAGGACCAGGTCGGCGTGGAAGCCCTCGGCGATCCGGCCGCGCTCCCGGAGCCCGAAGAGCCGCGCCGGGTCGTCGCTGAGCATCTTCACCGCCCGCTCCAGCGGGACCAGCTTCCGGCCGCGCAGACAGTCGCCGAGGAAGCGGGTGGTGTACGGGGCGCCGCACATCCGGTCCAGGTGCGCGCCCGCGTCCGAGCCGCCGAGCAGGACGTCCTCGTGGTCCCAGGTCTCCCGGCGCAGCGCCCAGGAGGCCGGGTCGTTGTCCCTGGGCATCGGCCACAGGACGGTCCTCAGGTCGTCGTTGGCGCAGATCTCGACGAGGGCCTGGAAGGGGTCCTGGCCGCGCTCGGCCGCGATGTCGCCGACGACCCGGCCGGTGAGGCCCTCGTTCTCGCGGCTGTACGTGTCCCCTATGACGTACCGGCCGAAGTGCGCGAGCCGCCGGAAGACCCCCGCCTCCTTCGAGTCCGCGCGCCGCAGCATCACGGCCCGCACCTCGGGGTCGCGGAGCTTCGCGATCCGCTCGGGGACGGGGAGGGCGAGGATCTCGCCCCAGCCCGGGATGAGGTTGAGGGCGCAGAAGGTGCCGAGGGACATGTTCATGGGGGTGAGGATCGGCATCGTGAGCGCGACGATCCGGCCGCCGGACTTGCGGGCCCGCTCGGAGGCGGTGAGCTGGCGCGGGACGCGCTCGGGGACGGCGGCGTCGATGGTGAGGACGTTCCAGTTGAGGGGCCGCCCGGCGGCGGCGGTCATCTCGACGAACAGCTCGATCTCGTCGTCGGAGAACTGGTCGAGGCACCCGGCGAGGATGGCCTCGATCTGCGTCCCCTCGTGCTCGCCGACGGCCTTCGACAGGGCGATCAGCTCGGCGGGCCGGGCGTGCCGGGAGGCGACGGGGGCGCCGTCGCCGTCCGAGTGGGTGGAGGACTGGGTGGTGGAGAGCCCCCAGGCGCCGGCCTCCATGGCCTCCTTCAGCAGGGCGACCATCTGCGCGAGCTGCTCGGACGTGGGCTGTCCGCCGACGGCGTCCGCGCCCATCACGTACCGGCGCAGGGCGCAGTGGCCGACCATGAAGCCGGCGTTGACGGCGATCCGGCCGTCGAGGGCGTCGAGGTACTCGGCGAAGGAGGACCAGCTCCAGTCGACGCCCTCCTCCAGGGCCTTGAGGGCCATGCCCTCGACCTTCGACATCATCCGGCGCGTGTAGTCGGCGTCCTCCGGCCGGTCCGGGTGGAGGGGCGCGAGGGTGAAACCGCAGTTGCCGCCGGCGACGGTGGTGACGCCGTGGTTCATGGAGGGCGTGGCGTACGGGTCCCAGAAGAGCTGGGCGTCGTAGTGGGTGTGCGGGTCGACGAACCCCGGCGCGAGGACGAGGCCGGTGGCGTCCTCGGTGGTGCGGGCGGTCGCGCCCGGCTCTGCGAAGACGATCCGGCCGTCGCGTATGCCGACGTCGGCGACGTAGGCGGGGGCGCCGGTGCCGTCCACGACGGTGGCGCCCGTGATCAGGTGGTCGAGCATGACGGTCCCTCTCTGTCCGTGGACGTGGGTGTGCCCCGGACCGGGGCCGCCGCGGAACGGCCTCCGGCCGGGGCCGGTACGGGGCGGCGATCCGGGAAGACACCACCCCGCGCTTCACTTACCGGGCCTGCGGCCCGCCGCCCGTTGCGTGCGGCGGGCGGCTAGGACCCCGACGACTGGCGCATGCGGGTCGTGCGGTGGACCGGGTCCGTGTCGATCCGAGGAATCACGTGCTCACCGATCAGCTTGATCGAGTTCATCGTGTCCTCGTACGAGATCCCGATCGGGAGGCCGAAGGACAGCTGGTCGGCGCCCGCCTGCTCCCACCGCTTGCACTGGGCGAGGACCTCCGACGGGTCGCCGCAGATCATCAGCTCCTCCTGGATGAGGAGTTCGATGATCTCCGCCGAGTACTCGGGGAGGAGCTCGGGCCACTCGGGGATGCCCTCGGGCCGCGGGAAGGTGTCGTGGTAGCGGAAGAGGAGCGACTGGAGGTAGTTCAGACCGCCGCCGACCGCGATCTCGACGGCCTTCTCGTGGGTCTCGGCGCAGATCGCGGTCGAGGTGACCATGACGTTGTCGTTGACGAAGTCGCCGACCGCCTTGGCCTCCTTGATCGCGTTCTTGTAGGACTCGACGACCCACTCCATGTCCGAGACCTTCTGGACGCTGAAGCCGAGGACGCCGAGGCCCATCTTCCCGGCCATGGCGTACGAGGAGGGGGAGCCGGCCGCGTACCACATGGCCGGGTGGGACTTCCCGTACGGCTTGGGGAGGACCTTGCGGGGCGGCAGCGACCAGTGCTTGCCCTGGAAGCCGACGTACTCGTCCTGGAGCCACATCTTGGGGAACTCGGCGATGGTCTCCTCCCAGATCTCCTTCGTGTGGTTCATGTCGGTGATGCCCGGCATGAACCCGAGGATCTCGTGGGAGCCCGCCCCGCGCCCGGAGCCGAACTCGAAGCGTCCGCCGGAGAGGTGGTCGAGCATGGCGACCTTCTCGGCGACCTTCACCGGGTGGTTGACCGGGGCGAGGGGGTTGAAGATGCCGGAGCCGAGGTGGATCCGCTCGGTGGCGTGGGCGAGGTAGCCCAGGTAGACGTCGTTGGCGGAGAGGTGCGAGTACTCCTCCAGGAAGTGGTGCTCGGAGGCCCAGGCGTATTTGAAGCCGGACCTGTCGGCCTGGATGACGTACTCGGTCTCCTCCATGAGGGCCTTGTGCTCGGCTTCGGGATCGGTCTCGGCGCGCTTGCCGACGTATCCCTGTACGAAGATCCCGAATTCCAAGGGGGTTCACCGTCCTCGTCTTATCTGACGATGCGTCAGATTCCTTGATGTGCCCGACTCTCGCACCACCGCACAGGTGCGTCAATACCTGACACTGCGTCAGAAGAGGCTCACGCCCGCCAGCCAGCCGCCGTCGATCACGAACGGCTGGCCCGTGATGTACGCCGAGTCCTCCCCGGTCAGGAAGAGCGCCAGCGCCGCCACCTCCTCCGGCCGGCCGATCCGCCCGAGCGGGACGAGCTTGCGGTACAGCTCGGCCGTGGCCTCCGGGTCCACGCCCTCGGGGTTGCTCATGGGGGTGTCGATCGCCCCCGGGCAGACCGCGTTGACCCGGATCCCCTTCGCGGCCAGCTCCAGGGCCGCGACCTTGGTGAGCCCGAGGACCGCGTGCTTCGTCGCCGCGTAGGCCCCGACCCCGGCCATGCCGGTGATCCCCGTGTACGAGGCCGTGTTGACGATCGTCCCGCCGCCCGCCGCCGCGATCTCGGGCGCGACCGTGCGGATGCCCAGGAAGCAGCCGGTCTGGTTCACGGACACGATCGCCTGGAACTCCTCGAGCGGCGTCGAGACCAGCTCGTTGAAGCGGAGGATGCCCGCGTTGTTGACGAGCCCGTCGATCTTCCCGAACCGCTCCTTGGCCGCCGCCACGGCCGCCGCCCAGTCGCCCTCGCTCGTCACGTCCAGCCGGACGTACGCGGCCCGGTCCTCCCCCAGCTCCTTGGCCAGCGCCTCGCCGGCGTCGTCCAGGACGTCCCCGAGGACGACCTTCGCCCCCTCGGCGGCGAACAGCCGCGCCTCCTGCTCGCCCTGCCCGCGCGCCGCTCCGGTGACGAGGACGACCCGCCCGTCGAGCTTGCCCATGTCCGTACTCCCTAGAGATGAGGGGCGACCTCCGTGCCGAAGGCCGCCATCTGGTCGATGAGTTCGGTACGGCTCCGGGACCGGAACCGGACCTGGATCTGGTGCACGCCCATCTCCCCGTACGCGCGCAGGGAGGCGGCGAGCTCCTCCGGCCGGCCGCTCAGGGTGCGCCGGCCGACCTCCCAGCCGGGCGTGCCGACGTACAGGGCCTCGGTGATCGCGCCGACGGTGACCGGCTCGGCGATCCCGGCCTCCGTGCGGAGCCGCAGCAGCTTCCGGATCTGCGCGGCGAGCCTGTCGCGCGGGTCGCCCTGCGGCAGCCAGCCGTCGCCCTTGAGGGCGGCCCGGCGCACCGCGGCCGGCGAGGAGCCGCCCACCCAGAGCGGGACCCGCTCCTGCGCGGGCCGGGGCAGCTGCCCGAGGTCCTTGAAGGCGAACCGCTCCCCCAGGTGCTCCGGGTACTCCTCGGGCCCGAGGGCCGCCCGCAGCGCGTCGACCGTCTCGTCGAGCACGGCGCCCCGGCGGGCGAAGTCCACGCCGAGCGCCTCGAACTCCTCCTGGACGTGCCCGGCGCCGACCCCGAGGACCAGCCGGCCGCCGGAGAGGTGGTCGAGCGTGGCGTACGCCTTGGCCGTGACGAGCGGATGGCGCAGGCCGACGACGGCGACGTGCGAGAGGAGCCGGACCCGCTCGGTGGCGGCGGCGAGGAAGGAGAGCGTGGCCACCGGGTCGTACCAGACGGTGCTCATCGGCCCGGCGAGCCGGCGCGGGATGGCGACGTGGTCGCAGCTCGCGAGGTAGTCGAAGCCGTGGGCCTCGGCGGCCCGGGCCACGGCGAGCAGGTCCGCCGGACCCGCGCCCGCCTCCCAGGCCTCGGCGTAGAGGGTGCTCTGCGACTGGACCGGCAGCTGCATGCCGTAGACCACCATGGGAACCCCTTCGATCTGACACGTCGTCAGGTATGAGCGGACGAGGGTCATGCTTGTACCTGACGACCCATCAGGCAAGGGGGGTGCGGAAACGGGTGCGCGGCCGGTCCGAACGGAGGGGCTCGCGGGCGCCCCGGTCGGGGTCGCCGTCACCGCCCCGCCGCCACAGCCCCGTCACAGCCCCGCCGTCACAGCCCCGCCGTCACGCCCGCCAGAGTCCCTCCGGGGTCAGCCCCAGCAGGTCGATCGCGTTGCCCCGGACGATCCGCTCGACGACGTCCGGGGGCAGGTGCCCCATCTGGGCCTCGCCGACCTCCTTCGACTTGGGCCAGGTGGAGTCCGAGTGCGGGTAGTCCGTCTCGTACAGGACGTTCGCCGCCCCGATCGCGTCGAGGTTGCGCAGCCCGAAGGCGTCGTCGAAGAAGCAGCCGAAGACGTGCTCCGCGAAGAGCTCGGACGGCGGGCGGGTGACCTTGTCGGCGACGCCGCCCCAGGCGCGGTTCTCCTCCCAGACCACGTTCGCGCGCTCCAGGATGTACGGGATCCAGCCGATCTGCCCCTCCGCGTACATGATCCTCAGGTTCGGGAAGCGCTCGAACTTGCCGCTCATCAGCCAGTCGACCATCGAGAAGCAGCAGTTCGCGAAGGTGATGGTGGAGCCCACGGCCGGCGGGGCGTCGGCCGAGGTGGACGGCATCCGACTGGAGGAGCCGATGTGCATCGCGATGACCGTGCCGGTCTCGTCGCAGGCGCGGAAGAAGGGGTCCCAGTGGTCCGTGTGGACCGAGGGGAGCCCGAGGTGCGGCGGGATCTCGGAGAAGGCGACGGCCCGGACCCCGCGCGCGGCGTTGCGGCGGACCTCTGCGGCGGCGAGCTCGGGGTCCCAGAGCGGGATGAGGGTGAGCGGGATCAGCCGCCCGTGCGCCTCGGGCCCGCACCACTCCTCGACCATCCAGTCGTTGTAGGCGCGGACGCAGAGGAGACCGAGCTCGCGGTCGCCCGCCTCCGTGAAGGTCTGCCCGCAGAAGCGGGGGAAGGTGGGGAAGCAGAGCGCGGACTGGACGTGGTTGACGTCCATGTCGGCGAGCCGGTCCGGGACCGAGTGCGAGCCGGGCCGCATCTGCTCGTAGGTGATGACTTCGAGACGTATCTCGTCCCGGTCGTAGCCGACGGCGGTGTCGAGCCGGGTGAGGGGCCGGTGCAGGTCCTCGTACACCCACCAGTCGCCGATCGGCCCGTCGTCCCCCTTGGCACCCATGACCGGGGCGAACTTGCCGCCGAGGAAGGTCATTTCCTTGAGGGGGGCACGGACGATCCGGGGTCCGGTGTCGTGGTACCGGGACGGGAGCCGGTCCCGCCAGACGTGCGGGGGCTCCACGGTGTGGTCGTCCACCGAGATGATCTTCGGGAAGGTCTCCATGGCTTTCACGGTAGCGCCGATCTGACGGTCCGTCAGCTACCTGGGCCCGGAACGACGGGCCCGACGGCCGTGTTGCGGTCCTGCAACGGCCGACCCGATGCTGACGGACTCCCTCCGGACAAGGCAGACTGTCCTGGGCGAAACCAGCGGTAGGGCAGGGGGAGCGATGGACCGTGAGAACGGGCCGCGAGTTCCGGTGCAGCGGTCTCCGAGGATGGGCCCGACGGCCCCGGTGGGCGAAGTGACGGACACCGGCATGGGCGCGGGCGCCGACGGACGTGCCGGAACCGGCACGGTCGGGGACGCCCCCGGCGGGCTCCGCTTCGGCGTGCTCGGACCCGTCCGCGCCTGGCGCGACGGCGAACCCGTCCCCACCGGCTCCCCGCAGCAGCGCGCCCTGCTCGCCGCGCTGCTCCTGCGCGGCGGCCGCACCGCCACCGCACACGAGCTGATCGACGCGCTCTGGGGCGAGGAACCGCCCTCCCAGGCCCTCGCCGCGGTCCGTACGTACGCCTCCCGGCTGCGCAAGGCCCTCGACCCCAAGGTCCTGGTCAGCGAGTCCGGCGGCTACGCGCTGCGGACGACCGCGCTCGACGTGACCGCCGCCCAGGAGCTGGCCGCCGAGGCCGAGAAGCTCCGCGCGGCCGGGGACCGCGCGGCCGCCCGCGAGCGGCTCGCCGAGGCCCTCGACCTCTGGGACGGCGAGGTGCTGGCCTCCGTACCCGGCCCGTACGCCGAGACCCAGCGGACCCGCCTGGAGGAGTGGCGGCTCACCCTCCTCGAAACCCGCCTGGACATCGACCTGGAGGTCGGCGCGCACGCCGAGGCCGTCTCCGAACTGACCGCGCTCACCGCCGCGCACCCGCTGCGCGAGCGGCTCCGCGAGCTGCTCATGCTCGCCCTCTACCGCAGCGGACGGCAGGCCGAGGCCCTCGCCGTGTACGCCGACACGCGCCGTCTCCTCGCCGACGAGCTGGGCGTCGACCCGACCCCCGAGCTCTCCCGGCTCCAGCAGCGCATCCTCCAGGCCGACGCCGAACTCGCCCGCCCGGTCGAGGAGCCCGCCCCGGCCGCCAAGGCCGTCGCCCGCCCGGCCCAGCTCCCGGCGACCGTGCCGGACTTCACGGGCCGCGCCGCGTTCGTACGGGAACTGGGGGCCCGCCTCGCCACCGCCGAGGGCCACGTCATGGCGGTCTCCGCGCTCGCCGGCATCGGCGGCGTCGGCAAGACCACGCTCGCCGTGCACGTCGCCCACGAGGCCCGGCCGCACTTCCCGGACGGCCAGCTGTACGTGGACCTCCAGGGCGCCGGCTCCCGCGCCGCCGCGCCGGAGACCGTCCTCGGCTCCTTCCTCCGCGCCCTCGGCACACCGGATTCGGCCATCCCGGACTCGCTCGACGACCGGGCCGCGCTCTACCGCTCGACGCTGGACGGCCGCCGGGTCCTGGTCCTCCTCGACAACGCCCGCGACGCCGCCCAGATCCGCCCGCTGCTGCCCGGCACGGCGGGCTGCGCCGCCCTGGTCACCAGCCGCATCCGCATGGTCGACCTGGCCGGCGCGCACCTGGTCGACCTGGACGTGATGTCCCCGGAGGAGGCGCTCCAGCTGTTCACGAGGATCGTGGGCGAGGAGCGGGTCCAGTCGGAGCGCGAGGCGGCCCTGGACGTGGTGGCGGCCTGCGGCTTCCTCCCCCTGGCGATCCGCATCGCGGCCTCCCGTCTGGCGGCCCGGCGCACCTGGACGGTCTCGGTCCTGGCGGCGAAGCTCGCGGACGAGCGCCGCCGCCTCGACGAGCTCCAGGCGGGCGACCTGGCGGTCAAGGCCACCTTCGAACTCGGCTACGGCCAGCTGGAGCCGGCCCAGGCCCGCGCCTTCCGCCTCCTCGGCCTCGCCGACGGCCCCGACATCTCCCTCGCGGCGGCCGCGGCCGTCCTCGACCTCCCGCTCCGGGACACGGAGGACCTCCTGGAGGCCCTCGTCGACACGTCGCTGCTGGAATCGGCGGCGCCGGGCCGCTACCGCTTCCACGACCTGGTCCGGCTCTACGCGCGTGCGTGCGCGGACCGCGACGAACAGCCCCCGTCGGAGAAGGAGGCGGCGCTCTCCCGCCTCCTGGACTTCTACCTCTCCACGGCGGCCCGCGTGTACGCGATCGAGCGCCCCGGCGACCGGCTGGTCGACCACCTGGAGCCCACGGCGTACGAGGGCCTCGCCTTCACCGACCGCCACGAGGCCCAGGACTGGCTCTACGCGGAGGCGAACTGCCTCCTGGCGACGGTCCGCCAGGCGGCCGCGACCCCGGCGACCCTCCGCAGGGCGGTGGACCTGCTGTGGGCGTCGCTGGACCTCGGGGAGTCCGGGGCGAACTCCAGGGAGTTCGAGGCGACGGGCGTCGTCGTGCGCGATGCCGCCCATGCCCATGCCGACGCCAGGGCCGAGGGCCGTGCGCTCATGGTTCTCGCCGGTGTCCACCACACCGCGGGCCGCTTCAAGGAGGCGGACCGCGACGCCGAACTCGCCCTGCCGCACGCGGACCGGGCCGGCGATCCGGTGCCGGCATGCTGGTCCGCCAACGCTCGGGGCATCATCGCGCTGTACCAGAACCGGTTCGCGGAGGGCGAGCAGTACCTCACCGAGGCGATCGATCGGTTCCGCGGCATCGGGGACGAGCCGGGGGAAGCGAGCGCCCTCTGCAACCTGTCGCGCATCCATCTGGCCACGGGCCGTACGTCGAGCGCGATAGCGCTCGCCCGGCAGGGCACGGACATATACGACTCGATGGGACACGCGCTCCGGGGCGCGAACGGGCGCTACGCCCTCGGTCTCGCCCTCACCCAGGACAACCGGCTCACCGCGGCGAGCGAGCGGCTCCGCGAGGCGCTGGCGGTCTTCGCCGACAGCAGGCAGCGGCTGTGGGAGGGCATGACCCTCTTCCGGCTGTCCGAGGTGGACCTCGCGGCCCACCGGCACGCTCAGGCGGCGTCGAACGCCGAGATGGCCCTCACGGTGCTCCGGGGCATCGGGGGAGAGTGGCGGCGGGGCAACGTCCTCACCGTCCTGGGCCGGGCCCTGTTCGGCATCGGCCAGAGCGGCCGTGCGGTGGTCTGCTGGCAGGAGGCGCTCGGCATCTTCGATGAACTGGGGGCCCCGGAAGCCGACGAGGTCCGGGCGCTGCTGACCCCGGCGACCGCCGCATAGACCTCTCCGGCCAGTGCGTTCATCGTTCGTTTATCGCCACCCGGCATGCTTCTCTGCATGACGATCCGCCGCGTCGGGGGGCAGGCGAGTCGCCGATGAGGGCCACAGCCCCTGAGTACTAGGGTGATCGGCCCCGGAGATTCGTCCAGCCGTCCACGGGGGAACGGCTGGACGAATCTCCTCACATCTCGGACATCACACGCAGGAGTTGACGAGCATGACCGACCCGATCAAGCAGGACCCGATCATCAAGCCCATGGACATGCACGCCACTTCGGAGCCGGCGCTCGACGCGATCACGGACAAGATCACGGGCGGCCACGACGAGTCGATCAGCACCAAGGACATGCACGCCACCTCCGAGCCGGCGCTCGACGCGATCACGGACAAGATCACGGGCGGCCACGACGACACCGCCGTCAAGCCGGCCTGACAGACCACTCCCGACGGGGAACGGCCGCGGCGGCGACTTCGGGGGAGCTGCCGGGGCCGACCAGGGAAGGTCCGGTCGACGGGGGAGCACACGGGCTCGGGGGACAACCCGGCGGAACCAGGGGGGATCCGTCCGGGCAGGGCCCGTGCGCAACGCGATCGGACCACCACAAGGAGGGGCCGGGCTACTGCCCGGCCCCTCCGGCGTGCACGGGCAGCGGTGGCGTGACCCGACCTGACGGACTCGACTTCCGCGGCTCGCCCACCTGCCTCCCCTCGAACAGGCTGACGTCGCCACCGAACCTCAACATCTCAGGAGTTGAACATGACCCGCACGAAGCGACTCCTCGCGGGGGTCCTCCTCGCTGCAGCCGTCGCCGTCGGCACCACCACGCCCGCGCTGGCCAACATGCACGCCACCAGCTACCCGGCGACGGAGAACGTCGAAGTGACCGCTGTCAGTACGGACAACATGCACGCGACCTGACCGTCGCCAACTCCACGGGGCCCGGACCACGCCTTGGTCCGGGCCCCGCGTGCTTGCGTACGTCACGGCCTGCCGCTCCGGACGGGGCCGGCCGCCCGCGAGGCCGAGGGGATCGTCGTCCTGACCCGTCAGCGGGCGTAGGAGCCGAGTCCGACGAGGCAGTAGACGTACTCGCTGACGGTGGTGCCGTTCATCGTGTACCGGTGCGAGAAGGCGTACTGCGTCCTGGGGTTGGAGTTGCAGTTGTTCATGTCCGAGGTGAACGGGAAGGTCTGGATGACCTTGTAGTGGGCGTCGGACGCCGAGCACGACACCTCCTCGACGCCGCTGACGCTCTGCGCGGTCTCCGAGTTCGGCAGCGTGCCGTTGAGGCAGGTGCCCTGCTCGTACGGGTCGGGCTCCTTCTCCGTGGCGGTCGGGCTGGGGACGAGGTCGGTGGGGAAGGGCTCGTACGAGTAGGTCGGCATCGGGCCCGCGCCGCCGGGGCTCTCGTCCTTGTCGTCGTTCAGGAGGTACGAGCCGCCGACGAGCGCGCCGATGACGGCGAGGGGGACCAGACAGCCGAGGACCCCGGACTTCCTGGGCGCCGCCGGGGCCCCGGCGACCGTGATGCGCAGGTACACCGTGCCCTCGCCCAGCCGGGTCGCGACGAGTTCGCCGTGGCGGCAGGGGCGGACGGTGAGGTGGGCGGGCCCGGACGGCAGCCGGACGGTGAGGATCACGCCCTGGGCGGCCTGCTGCGGGGTGAGGGTGAGGGGAATCTCTTGCGTCGGCACCGGCTGCTCCTGGAAGAGGGAGGGGAGGTACACGAAGGGCTGCCCATATGACGTGTACATGGAGGGGGTTGGTTGCGTCTCCCCCGGGGCCGCCCTCCGTCCGGCCCCGCTCCGTCCCGTCCCCCTCCGTCCGGTCCCCGTCAGGACGCCGACGCCCGCGCCCTCAGCTCCCCCTTCACCACCTTCCCGCTCGCGTTCCTCGGGAGCTCCGTCACGAACTCGACCTCCCTCGGGACCTTGTAGTTCGCCATCTCCCGCCGCGACCAGGCGATCAGGTCGTCCGCCGTGACCCGCGCCCCCGCCCGCCGCACCGCGAAGGCCTTGCCGACCTCGCCGAGCCGCGGATCCGGGACGCCGATGACGGCGACGTCCGCGATGTCCGGGTGCAGACCGAGGAGCTGCTCGATCTCGGCCGGGTAGGCGTTGAAGCCGCCGACGATGAACATGTCCTTCAGGCGGTCGGTGATGCGGAGGTTGCCGGCCTCGTCCAGGACGCCGATGTCGCCGGTGTGCAGCCAGCCGTCCGCGTCGATCGCCGCCGCCGTGGCCTCCTCGTCCTCGAAGTAGCCGCTCATCACGTGGTGGCCGCGGACCAGGACCTCCCCGGTGCCGGAGAGCCGGAGTTCGGTGCCGGGAACGGGGCGGCCCGAGGTGGTGGCGACGGTCTCGTCGGGGTCGTCGCGCCGGCACATGGTGACGATCCCGCTCGCCTCGGAGAGGCCGTACGCGGTGAGGACCGTGCCCACGCCCAGCTCGGTACGGAGGCGCTCGACGAGCCGCAGCGGGACCACGGCCGCGCCGGTCACGACGAGGCGGAGGGTGGAGAGGTCGTGCGCGGGGCGGGCCGGGTGGTCCAGGAGGGACTGGTGGAGGGTGGGCGGGCCGGGGAGGACGGTGATGCGTTCGGCGGCGATGTTGGCGAGGACGGTGTCCACGGTGAAGACGGACTGCGGGACGATCACGGCCCCCCGCATGAGGCAGGCGAGGATGCCGGCCTTGTAGCCGAAGGTGTGGAAGAAGGGGTTGACCACGAGGTAGCGGTCGCCCTCCGCCAGGCCGGCGAGCTCGGACCAGATCGCGTAGCAGCGCAGGCTCTGGGCGTGGCTGATGACGGCGCCCTTGGGGCGGCCGGTGGTGCCTGAGGTGAAGATGATGTCGGAGGGCGCCGCGGGGTCGATCCCGTCGGCGCGCGCGCGGACGCGGGCGGCCGGGACGCCGTCGCCCTCCGCGAGGAAGGCCTTCCAGGTGGTCCAGTCGGCCTCGTCGGGCGCGGTGTCGCCGAGGACCACGACCTTCTCCAGGTCCGGCAGCGCGACTCCGGAGCGGCGCAGGGAGGCCACGTACGAGGTGCCGAGGAAGGTGCCGGTGACGAAGAGCAGCCGGGCCCGGGAGCGCTGGAGGACGTAGGCGGCCTCGGTGCCCTTGAAGCGGGTGTTCAGGGGGACGAGGACGGCGCCCGCGGTGACGGCGCCGAGGGCGGAGACGATCCAGTCGAGGGTGTTGGGGGCCCAGATCGCGACCCGGTCCCCGCTCCGTATCCCGGTGGCGAGACAGGCGGCGGCCGCCCGTTCGACGCGTTCGCCGAGCTCGGCGTAGGTGACGCGGACGCGGCCGTCGACGACGGCCTCCCGCGGGCCGTACCGCTCGGCCGCCGCCCGTACGAGCCCGGGGATCGTGCCCCACTCCAGGTCGCCGCGCATGTCCATACCCAACCTCCCTGTAGCTGACTATCCGTCAGATTAGTTGTAGCCTGACGCGCTGTCAGCAGTGCTGCCCCATGAGGAGGTTCGGTGCTCAAGGACGCCACGGCCATCGTCGGGATAGGACAGACCGCCTTCGCGAAACAGCTCCACGAGACCGAGAAGACCCTCGCCTGCCGGGCGATCCTCGCCGCTCTCGACGACGCCGGCATCGACCCCTCCGAGGTCGACGCCTTCGCCTCGTACACGATGGAGGAGACCGACGAGGTCGAGGTCGCCAAGGCCATCGGCGCCGGCGACGTCACCTTCTTCTCCAAGGTCGGCTACGGCGGCGGCGGCTCCTGCGCCACCGTCGGCCACCTCGCCGCCGCGATCGCCACCGGACAGGCGAGCGTCGGCGTCGCCTGGCGGTCCAGGAAACGCGGCTCAGGACCCCGCCCCTGGAAGAACACCGCCGTCCAGCTGCCCACCCCCGGCCAGTGGACCCGCCCCT
Source organism: Streptomyces tanashiensis (assembly GCF_014648895.1). Classification (GTDB taxonomy): domain Bacteria; phylum Actinomycetota; class Actinomycetes; order Streptomycetales; family Streptomycetaceae; genus Streptomyces; species Streptomyces tanashiensis. The sequence continues at coordinate 81,619 of NZ_BMRZ01000020.1, read as the reverse complement.
TCGGGCTGCTCCGCCCCGCCGACGAGATCGGCATGCTCACCCGCCGCTACATGCACGAGTACGGCGCCACCCGCGACCACCTCTTCAACGTCGCCCTGGCCTGCCGCAACCGCGCCAACCAGAACCCCGCCGCGATCATGTACGAGCGGCCGCTGACCCGCGAGATGTACATGACCGCCCGCTGGATCAGCGAACCCCTCTGCCTCTTCGACAACTGCCTGGAGACCGACGGCGCCCTCGCCTGCGTGATCGTCGGCGCCGAACGCGCCCGCGACTGCCGGCAGAAGCCCGTCTACGTGCACGCCGCCGCCCAGGGCCTGCCCTCCCAGCACCACGGCATGGTCAACTACTGGAACGACGACCCGCTCTCCGGGCCCGCCTGGACCGCCGCCCGCCACCTCTGGAAGCAGGCCGACTTCGGCCCGGACGACGTGGACGTCGCCCAGATCTACGACGCCTTCACCCCGCTCGTCCCGCTCTCCCTGGAGGGCTACGGCTTCTGCGGGCGCGGCGAAGGAGGCGCCTTCACCGAGGGCGGAGCCCTGGAGATCGGCGGCCGGCTGCCGCTCAACACCGGCGGCGGCGGGCTCTCCGAGGCGTACGTGCACGGCTTCAACCTCATCAACGAGGGCGTGAAGCAGCTCCGCGGCACCTCCACCGCCCAGGTCCCCGACGCGGCCACCTGCCTGGTCACGGCGGGCGAGGGCGTCCCCACATCGGCCATTCTCCTCAGGAGCTGACATGCTGACACCCGTCATCGACGAAGACGGCGCCCCCTTCTGGGAGTTCACCGCCCGCGGCGAGCTCCGGATCCAGGCCTGCGCCGCCTGCGGCGAGCTCCGCTTCCCGCCCCGCCCCTGCTGCCCGCACTGCCGGTCCTTCGACAGCGAGTGGCGGCTCATGTCCGGGCGCGGCCGGATCTGGTCGTACGTCCTCCCCCACCCGCCGCTCCTGCCCGAGTACGCCGCCCAGGCCCCGTACAACGCGGTGCTCGTCGAACTCGCCGACGCCCCCCGCATCCGCCTCGCCGGCAACGTCGTCGCCGCCCCGGACGCCCCCCTGAACTCGGTCGACCCGGCCCGGCTCCGCATCGGCGCCCCCGTCCGGGTCGCGTTCACCGAGATCGACGGCGTCACCGTCCCCCGCTGGCTCCTGGAGCGCGCATGAGCGTCCGGGTGGAGCGCGACAAGGAGACCGGCGTCGCGGTCGTCACCCTCGACCGGCCGGAGCGGCACAACGCCCTCACCCTGAAGATGGCCCGCGAACTCGGCGCCGCCTGGCGGGCGTTCCGGTACGAGGACGAGGTCCGCGCGATCGTCGTCACCGGGGCCGGCGGGCGGGCCTTCTGCACGGGCATCGACCGCGAGGACGCCGGAAGGGTGCCGCAGCCCTCCTCCCCGTACACGATCGACGACCCCCTCCTCGCCATCGGCCCCAAGGCGAACGACCTGTGGAAACCGGTGATCGCCGCCGTCGAGGGCATGGCCTGCGGCGGGGCCTTCTACCTGCTCGGCGAGGCGGAGTTCCTGATCGCGGGCGAGAACGCCACCTTCTTCGACCCGCACACCACCTACGGGATGGTCAGCGCCTTCGAGACCGTCCACATGGCGCAGCGCATGCCCCACGGAGAGGTCGCCCGGATGGCGCTGATGGGCGGCGCGGAGCGCGTCTCGGCCCGCAGGGCGTACGAGACGGGTCTGGTCAGCGAGGTGACGGCGCCGGGCGGGGCGCTGGGGGCCGCCCGCGAGGCCGCCGCCGTCATCGCCTCGTACCCGACGGAGGCCGTCCAGGGCACGGTCCGGGCGCTCTGGTCCACCAAGGAGGCCTCCCGCACCCAGGCCCTCGCGCACGCCCCGCACCTGGTGACGCTGGGGAACCTGCCGGCGGAGCGGCAGGCGGAGCTGTTCACCCGGAGGGGCGGCGGCCACCGGCTTCGATAGCAGATGCGAAGGTCTGTTTTAATGGATCTTCACTTTGATGAGACACCGTCAATGGCGGTGGGACAGCCCCGCGTTCGCAGCCGGATCGGGCCTCGCCCGGCCGCTGTGACATGCAACGGGGAGCTGTGATGGGACGACGCATCGTCAAGGCCGGACTCGCGGCCGGAGCCGCACTCGTGCTGGCCGCCTGCGGCGGCGGGAGCGACCCGGCCACGGACGCGAGCACCGGCGGCGGGGGCGGCAGTGAGGCCGGGCAGGACGGCGCTGCGAAGACCACGTCGCTCGCGCAACCGGACAGCCTCACGGTCGCCTTCTGCCAGGCCCTCGACAACGGCAACGGCGGCGAGGCCTACCAGGTCATCCTGCGCTCCTTCGCCGCGAAGGACGGCGCCTTCGGCGGCGAGCGCACCACCGCCCTGCCGCCCGGCGCCGAGCCGGCCGCCGGCTGCGGCGGCGACGGACCCAGCTACAGCGCCGGCACGGCCTTCGACAAGGGCCTCACGCTGCTCGCCGGCACGGTCGACGGAGACCGCGCCGCCGCCTTCGACCTGGCCACCGGCCACGAGGTCGGCGCGCCCGACCCCGATTCCTTCACCAAGCGCCCGAAGAACGGCGGTGTCGCCTTCCACCCGGCGACCGGCCGTCTCTGGTACGACCTGCAGAGCCAGGACTTCCAGTCCACCGACCCCCTCGGCTCCCGGGACCCCAAGGGCGGCCTGAAGACCGAGGAGAACACCCCCTTCGCGAAGATCCCCGACCTTCTGGAGCAGGACGGCGCCACGGCCGACACGGCGCTCGCGACGGACGGCATCCACGCGGTGACGGTCCCCGACGGCGGAGTCGTGGCGACGTCCACCACGGACAACGGCGTCCGCCTGAGCCGGGTCGACCGCGGCGAGGACGGCGAGGGCTCCGGCGTCGGCGCCGGGGCCTTCCTGGGCGACCTCGCGACCGTGGGCCTCGACGAGGACAACAAGGTCTTCTGCGAGCCGGCCTTCTGGCGGAACGCCACCACCCTGGTCTGCGACTTCAAGCAGCTGACGTTCTCCGCCGACTACAAGAAGCTGCTGAAGACCGAGGACCTCATCCCGGAGAACGACCGGATCAACGGCCAGCCGGTCCTCTCCCCGGACGGCAAGAGCTTCGCCTTCCTCTCCAAGGGCGAGGACGGCCGCAGGGGCCTCTTCCGCGGGGACTTCTCCGGCGGCGAGCCGAAGAAGATCACCAGCGTGGACCCCCCGGTCGCCGACGAGGACAACCTCCGCACGACGCTGATCCGCTGGAACTGACCCCCGCCGCGGCTACTTCTTCCGTACGTCGTACACGTAGCAGCTCTTCACCCGGTCGACGGCCTTCGGGGACTTCATCGCGACCTCGAAGGTCTTGTCCTCGTAGGCCCCCACGGTGACGACGGTCGCGACCGAGTCGACCGCCGAACCCGTGGCGCCCTTGAACTCCAGGGTCACCTCGTACGTCCCCTCCAGCGCGTCGTGCGAGGTGATCCTGAGGGTCGACGTCGTGTCGGCCTTACGGGCCGGCCTGCCCTTGCGCTTCCGCTGGGCGGGCTTCACGCAGTCGACGACCTCGACCTCGACCTTCGCCGACGTGGCAGAAGGACTGGCGGAGGGCGTGGAGCCGCCCGAGCCGCTGTAGTCGTCGTTGCTCTTCTCGTCGCTGGAGCAGCCGCCGCCCGAATCGTCGTCGGAGTCCGAGTGGCTCCGGCTCTTCCCGCTCTTGCTCTTCCCGCTGCCGCCGCCGCTGCTCCCGTGGCCGCCCTTGCCGGTGTGGAAACCGGTCAGCGCGAGGACCACCACCGTGAGCGTCGCCGCGAGCTTCAGACGCGTCCGCACCATCACCGCTCCCCGTCCTGTCTGTCGTGTCCGCGCCACCCTAGCGCCGGCTCCGTGCCACGTGGCGGGGCCCCCTCACCCGGCGTAGCGTCGGGAGCGAGAGCCGGACCGCCGAGGAGGCCGCACCGATGATCCGCAACATCGCCGGATCCGTCCTGGCTCTCGCCGGAGCGACGGCCGCCGTCTGGAGCCCCTTCCGTGCCTGGTACGACGGCCGTCACGGGCGCGACTACGCCGTCGACGAGCTGTTCACCGGCATCACCGACGCGAAGGCCGACCTCCTGGGCTCGATCCTGCTGCCCTTCGCCTTCGCCGCGCTCGTCACCCTCGTCGGCGTCCTGCTCCGCTCCCGCCTGATCGTCGCCTTCGCCGGGCTCGTCGTCCTCGGCTTCACGATCCTGTGGATGGTGCGGGTCGGCCAGGCGGAGGGCGGCCTCACGGTCGGCTCCGACGGCACCGGGCTCGGCGACGGGGTCGCGAACGCCTTCGGCGGCGGGGTCCTGCTGCTCCTCGGCGCGCTCGTCATGTCGGGCCGCGGCCACTCCCACCGGGTGGACCGGCCGCACGCGCACCCCCGTCCGGCACCGGAGACGCCGTCCGCTGCTCCTGAGGGACCGTCCCGTCCTCCCGAGGCCGCGGACCCGTCCGGAGCCCCTGACCTGTACGCCGCCCCGGACCCGTACGGGGACACCCGGACCTTCGAGGTGCCGACCGGCCCGCCGGCACCGGACCCGGAACGGGAGAACCCGCCGCCCAGGGGCTAGCCCCGGAACGGCGGGTCCACTTGTGTCCTACGGGCGTGCGGCCGCGCCCCTGCCCGTCGCCGTGCCCTTGACCGCGTCGAGCGCGTACACACAGCGGTCCTTGCTGCACGCGTACACGACCCCGCCCTTCGCCACCGGCGAGCCGGTGATCTCGCCGCCGGTCGCGAGCTTCCAGCGGAGCTGGCCGCCGGTCGCGTCCAGGGTGTAGAGGACGTGGTCGGCCGAGCCGAAGTGCACCCGGCCGTCGGCGACGACCGGGGAACCGACCAGCTCGCCGCCCGCCGCGAACCGCCACCGCGGGGTGCCGGTGACCGCGTCGAGCGTGTAGAGCGCGCTGCCGCTGCCCACGTGGACGTTGCCGTCGGCGACGAGCACCGGCTCGGCGGACTGGCGCGGCTCGGTCGCGATCCGCCAGCGGTCCTGCCCGGTGGTGGCGTCCAGCGCGTACACCGTGCCGAGGTGGTCCGACAGGTACACCCCGCCGCCCGTGACCGCCGGTCCCGGCGCGAACGCGGGCGGGGACAGGAACACGGCCGGCGCCTCGAAGTGCCAGCGGACGTGCCCGGCGGCGATGTCGATCGACAGGACCCGGGTCCCGGCGGAGACGTACACGCAGCCGTCCTCGGCGGGGGCCACCCGCACCGGCACGTTGGCGCAGGAGGCGGCGTCGCCGATCGGGTACGACCAGCGCTCCACGCCCGTGCGGGCGTCGAGGGCCTGGAGCCGCGCGTCCCGCCACACGTACACGGTGTCGCCGTGCACGGCGGGACCCGCCTCCGGGGTCTCGAAGTCGGTCTGGGCGCCGGTGATCTCCCACAGCTTGGCGCCGTTGGAGGCCTCCCAGCCCTGCACCCCGCCGCCGCGCGTGCCCGTGACGACCGTGCCCCGGTCGACCTGGAGCGAGTACACCCAGGCGTCGGTGTGCAGCCGCCAGCGCTCGCTGCCGTCGGTGGCGTCGAGGGCGTACAGGGTGGGCCCGTCGGAGGCGTGGATACGGCCCGCGGCGACGGCCATCGACCAGGCCACGTCCCGGGTCTTGAACTGCCGCCGGCCGCTCCCCGTGTCCAGGGCGTGCACCTCGAAGGAGGTCACGTACAGCAGGTCGCCGTCGACGACCGGGGTGCCCCAGACGTCGTTCGACATCCGGAAGCGCCAGGGCCGCCAGTGGCCGGGCTCCGGCGGGGGCTGCGGTGCCGCCTGGTCGGTGCCCTGCGGGGGCACGGACACCGGACGGGAGCCGTGCGGGGCCTGCTCGGCGGTGCTCTGGCCGCCGCCGGGCGGACGGATCCAGCCGGTCGCGGGGCCCGCGTCGGCGCCCCGGCCGACGGCGAGCGCCGCGCGGGTGTCGGCGACCCTGGGGCCGGGCCCGATCGGCACGGTGGCGCCGCCGAGGCGCACGGGACCGCCCGCGCTCTCGGCGGGACCGGCGTGCCGGCCGCCGACGGGCGCCTGCTCCGGCGCGCGCTCCGGGAAGCGCGGGTCGCGGCGGGGGCCGGGCGGGTCCGCCGGGGGCCGCGGCGGCGTGACCGGGCCGGGCAGCTGGCGGCCCCCGCCGCGGCGCCGCTCGATCATGGCGGTGGCGCTCTGCGGCAGCCAGGCGGAGGCGGTGCCGCTGTCGTCGCTGCCCGGACCGAAGAGGTGCGGGGCGAGCTGCGCCTGGAGGTCGGCCGGGGTGGGCCGGCGGGTGACGTCCATCTGCATGCAGGAGTCGATGAGGGGCCGCAGCTCGTCCGGCAGGCCCTCCAGGTCCGGCCCCTCGCGGAGCAGCATGAAGACGGTCTCGACCGGGTTGGCGCCGTGGAAGGGCGCGTGGCCGGTGGCGGCGAAGACCAGCATCGAGCCCAGCGAGAAGACGTCGCTGGCGCCGGTGACGCTGCGCGAGTCGCGGGCCTGCTCGGGCGACATGTAGGCCGGGGTGCCGACGGCGACGTTGGTCATGGTCAGACGCGTGTTGGAGACGCCCGACGCGATGCCGAAGTCGATCACCCGGGGGCCGTCCTCGACGACGAGGACGTTGGAGGGCTTGAGGTCACGGTGGACCAGGCCCGCGCCGTGGATGGACTGCAGGGCCTCGGCGACGCCCGCGGCGAGCCAGCGGACGGCCTGGGCCGGGAGCGGCCCGCACTCGTTCACTATCTCTTCGAGCGAGGGCGCCGGCACATAGGCGGTGGCCAGCCAGGGCACGGCGGCGCGCGGGTCGGCGTCGACGACGGCGGCCGTGTAGAAGCCGGAGACCGCCCGGGCGGCCTCCACCTCCCGGGTGAAGCGGACCCGGAACAGCTGGTCCTCCGCGAGCTCCGTGCGCACGGTCTTGATCGCCACGCGCCGGCCCGAGGCCGAGCGCGCGAGATAGACCAGGCCCATTCCGCCCGCGCCGAGCCGGCCCAGCACCTCGAAGGGCCCGATACGTCTCGGGTCGTGCTGCGTCAGCTGTTCCACTTGCCTGCCACCTCCCCGTACGGGCCATGAGGGTACGGCCCCGTGGCCCCTGATTCTTCCTGTCCGAGGGCCCGGTTGCGAACCCGGGGGCGGATCGGGGTGTCACACCTCATAAAGGGGTGCTGCGGTACGGGGGCGTACCGGCCGGTACAGGCGGGGGCGGATCAACCCGTAGGGGGTGTTTTCGGTTCGGCCGTTCCCGATTCGACCGTTCCTGATTCCGCCGTCCCCGGTTCCGCCAGGACGGCGAAGCGGGCGCCCTGGTTGTCGTGGAGGACGGCGATGCGGCCGTGCGGGGTGTCGAAGGCCGGGGTGGCGATCCGGCCGCCGAGCCGGACGGTGGTCGCGCAGGCCTCGTCACAGTCGGCGACGGCGAAGTAGACGAGGACGTGGCCGGGCATCTCGGCGGGGAAGTCGTCGGTGATGACGGCCCGCCCGCCGAAGGCGCTGTCGTCGCCGGGCCGGGAGCCGGGGGGCGACCAGACGCGGTAGTCGAAGCCGGCGTCCCTGCCCTCCTCCCCGGCGTCGGCCTGGCGGCCGAGGTAGCCGAAGACGCTGGCGTAGAAGGTGTCGACGGCCTCCGGGCGGCGCGTGTAGATCTCCATCCAGCAGAAGGCGCCGGGTTCGTTCGTGACCGCGAAGCCGTCGTCGTCGCCCTCCTGGCGGAGACCGAAGACCGCGCCGCCGGGGTCGGCGGCGAGCGCGTAGACGCCGAAGGGGCCGACGGGGTAGGGCTCCATGACCATCTGCCCGCCGGCGGACTTGATGCGGGCGGCGAGGGTGCCCGCGTTCCCGGTGGCGAGGTAGAGGGTCCAGGTGGTGGGCATGCGCCCGTCGCGCTTGGGGACGAGTCCGGCGGCCCGGCGGCCGTCGAGGAGGGCCTCGTCGCGGTCCGGGTCGAAGGTCCAGCCGAAGAGCTCGCCGTAGAAGCGCTTGCCCGCCTCGAGGTCGGGAAGCTGTGCGTCCACCCAGCACGGGGTGCCCTCAGTGCGTACCGCCATGCCTCCACGCTAGGGCGGCGGGGGCGGCCCCGCACGCCCCGACATACGAACAAAGAGGCGATTTATCGGGGCAGAACCCTTGCGGCGCCTGAGTTGTCCACCGAAGTTGTCCACAGGCTGTTCATAAGCCTATTCGGGTACGGGGCTCCCCCGGCCGGCTCCGGCCGCCGCCGGCGCGGGGACGACACTGGCTCGATACCGCCCCTCCCCCGTCCGCCACGCACCCGCGCCGACCTCGCAGAACGGGCCCGCACCCCATTTGCAGTCGGCCGAATCGCGCGCCGATCCCCCCTCGGTAAGCTGACGGCATGACAGGACAAGTACGCACCGTCGACGGCCGCGTGGCCGGACGACGCGGCCAGGCGACGCGGCAGAAGCTGCTCGACTGCCTCGGTGAGATGCTCAGCTCCTCGCCCTACCGGGACGTCAAGGTCATCGATGTGGCCCGGAAGGCGGGTACTTCACCCGCGACGTTCTATCAGTACTTCCCGGACGTCGAGGGGGCGGTCCTCGAGATCGCCGAGGAAATGGCCAAGGAGGGCGCCGCGTTGACCGAACTGGTCTCCGGCCGCTCCTGGGTCGGCAAGGCCGGCTGGCAGACCTCGGAGGAACTCGTCGAGGGCTTCCTGGACTTCTGGCGGAAGCACGACGCGATCCTGCGGGTCGTGGACCTCGGCGCCGCCGAGGGCGACAAGCGGTTCTACAAGATCCGCATGAAGATCCTGAACTCGGTCACCAACTCCCTCACGGACGCGGTGAAGGAGCTCCAGGCCAAGGGCAAGGTCGACAAGGACGTCAGCCCCGCCGCGATGGCCGGCTCCCTGGTGGCGATGCTGGCCTCGGTCGCCGGCCACCAGAAGGGCTTCCAGACCTGGGGTGTGAAGCAGGCCGAACTCAAGCCGAACCTCGCCCTGTTGGTGCACCTGGGCATCACCGGCAAGAAGCCGACCAGATAGCCCCGCCCGGACATCCCGTCCGGAGAGTCGAGACCCCTTCACCCGTCCTGTCGCCGACGCCGGCGGCGGCCCGCCCCCACGGACCGCCGCCGGCGTCGCCGTGTCCGGGGCACGGCGCCTACCTCCGCGTGAGCCGGAAGAGCCGGATCTCGCGCTCGATCCGCGCCTGGTACGTGGCGTACGGCGGCCAGAACTCCAGCGCGGCCCGCCAGGCCTCCGCCCGCTCCTCCCCGGCGAGCAGTTCCGCCCGTACGGGTACGTCCTCGCCCCTCCAGTTGACCTCGGCGTCCGGATGGGCGAGCAGGTTCGCCGTCCAGGCCGGGTGGCCCGGCCGGCCGAAATTGGAGCCGACCAGGAGCCAGCGGCCGTCCCCCTCCGGCATGCAGGCCAGCGGGGTCACCCGCGCCTGCCCGCTCCTCGCGCCCCGGGCGGTGAGGATCACCCCCGGCAGCATCCGCGCGCTGAGCAGCACCTTTCCCCTGGTCAGCCGGTGCACGGCCCGGTCCATGGCCGGGATGACGTGCGGGGCGACCTTGGCGAAGGCCCGGGTCGAGGACACTTTCTGCACGAGCTTCCGTCCTGCGGACATCTACGCCGCCTCCTCTCCGAAGAGTCCGTTCCGTTCCGCCGCCCGGGCGCGCAGCCGCCGGGCGGGGCCGAAGAGCAGTTCGTCGGAGGCGGCCCGCCGGAAGGAGAGCTGCGCCTCCTCCTCCCGGGCGAGGCCGGTGCCGGCGTGGAGCTGGAGCGACTCCCCGGCGGTGGCGCGCAGGGCCTCCAGGGCGTGGGCGAGGGCGAGCGGGCCGCCGTCGGGTCCGGGGCCGGGTTCGTGGGCCGCGCAGTAGGTCAGCGAGCGGGCCGCCTCGACCTGGGCGTGGAGGTCGGCGAGGCGGTGCCTGGCGGCGTGGACGGATCCCGCGGGCCGGCCGGGCCGCTCGCGGGAGCCGAGGTGCTCGACGGTGCGGTCGAGGGCGGCTCCGGCGGCGCCGACGGCCTCGGCGGCCAGCATCACGGCGGCGGCGCGTCCGGTGGCGGCGAGCGCGCCGAGGACGTCGGCGGGTTCCTCGCCGAGGAGTTCGGCCGCGGTGTCCCGGAACTGGACGGTGGCCTGGGGCCTGGTGAGGTCGAGGGCGGGCTGCCGGGTGCGCACGAGCCCGGGGGCGTCCGCGGGGACGAGGAAGAGGAGCGTCCGGCTGCGGGCGAAGCCGCCGGCGTGGGCGGCGACGAGGAGCAGTCCGGCGCTGTGTCCGTCGATGACCTGGGCGGCCTCGCCGTAGAGGCGCCAGCCGCCGTCCTCCGCGCGGGTGGCCTGGATGCCACCGGACCGGCCGCCGCCGGACCAGTCCCCGTCGGTGTTGTCGCCGGTGAGGCCGAGGGCGAGGGCGATGCCGGTGGGGACGGCGAGGGCGCAGGTGAGGCTGCCGGCGGCGATGCGCGGGAGGAGTTCGGTGCGCTGCGCGGGGGTGCCGAGGGCGGCGAGGAGCGGGGCGGTGAGGACGGTGGTGGCGAGGAGCGGGGAGGGGGCGAGGGCGCGGCCGGTCTCCTCGCAGGCGAGGGCGAGTTCGGCGGGGCCGCGGCCGGCGCCTCCGTACTCCTCGGGGAGGGCGAGTCCGGCGAGGCCGAGGGGGCCGGTCATGCGGGCCCAGAGTGCGGTGTCGTAGCCCTCGGGGGTGGCGGTGGCCGCGCGGTTCTCGTGCGGTCCGGCCCGTTCGGCGAGCAGGTCCCGCAGGGTGTGGCGGATCTTCTGCTGCTCCTCGGTGAGCGGGGCGGCATGCGGGGCGGCGAGCGGTTCCGCCCGCGCGGCGGCGAGCGCGTCCTGCTGCCCCCCGGTGAGCGCGGCGGTGTCGGCGGCGTCCATGGAGCTCCCTCCGTATCTGACGGTGCGTCATGCTAGGGCGGTGCGGGGCCGGTTGCCCAGAGAGACGCCGGTCCCGATTCAGCGAATCTGATGTACCGTCAGATTCATGCCCACCACCACACGCAGCTCCCGCCGCGTCGCCGTCGTCGGCGTCTCCCTCTCCGACTGCGGCCGGGTCGACGAGGCCACCCCGTACGCCCTGCACGCCCAGGCCGCCCGGCGGGCCCTCGCGGACAGCGGGCTCGACCGCTCGCTGATCGACGGCCTGGCCTCGGCGGGCCTCGGCACCCTCGCCCCGGTCGAGGTCGCCGAGTATCTGGGCCTGCGCCCCCGCTGGGTGGACTCGACCGCCGTCGGCGGCGCCACCTGGGAGGTCATGGCCGCGCACGCCGCCGACGCGATCGCCGCCGGCCACGCGAACGCGGTCCTGCTCGTGTACGGCTCCACCGCCCGCGCCGACATCCGGGCCCGGCGCCGCACCGGGAACCTCTCGTTCGGCGCGCGGGGCCCGCTCCAGTTCGAGGTCCCGTACGGGCACACCCTGATCGCCAAGTACGCGATGGCCGCCCGCCGCCACATGCACGAGTACGGCACGACCCTGGAACAGCTCGCCGAGGTCGCCGTCCGGACGCGGGCGAACGCGGCGCTCAACCCGGAGGCGATGTTCCGCGAGCCGATCACCGTCGACGACGTACTGGACGGGCCGATGATCGCGGACCCGTTCACCAAGCTGCACTGCTGCATCCGCAGCGACGGCGGCTGCGCGGTGCTGCTCGTGGCCGAGGAGTACGTCCAGGACTGCCGCAAGGCCCCGGTCTGGGTGCTCGGGACGGGCGAGCACGTCTCGCACACCACGATGTCCGAGTGGGAGGACTTCACCGTCTCCCCCGCGGCCGTCAGCGGCCGGCTGGCCTTCGAGCGGGCGGGTGTCCGGCCCTCCGACATCGACCTGGCCGAGATCTACGACGCCTTCACCTACATGACCCTGGTGACGCTGGAGGACCTGGGCTTCTGCGCGAAGGGCGAGGGCGGGGCGTTCGTCCAGGAGAAGGACCGGCTGCCGGTGAACACGGACGGCGGCGGCCTCTCGGCCTGCCACCCGGGGATGCGGGGCCTGTTCCTGCTGGTGGAGGCGGTGCGCCAGCTGCGCGGGGAGGCGCCGGGGCTCCAGGTGCGACGGCCGGACGGCTCGCTGCCGGAGCTGGCGGTGGCCTCGGGGACGGGGGGCTGGTTCTGCTCCTCGGGGACGGTGGTCCTGGGCCGGTCCTGACCCCCGCCCAAGAATCTATACAAGCGTCATAGACAAGCGTGTAGGACATCCGTATAGTCATGTCTGCGGGCAGGGGAACGGCCCGCAGACACCCGACAAGGAGTCCTGCCGTGAACAGCACCTCGAAGACCGCCGCCAAGACCGTCCTGATCTCCGGCGCCTCCGTCGCCGGCCCCGCCCTCGCCCTCTGGCTCCACCGCTACGGCTTCACCCCCACCGTCGTCGAGCGCGCCCCCGAACTGCGCACCGGCGGCTACAAGGTCGACATCCGCGGCACCGCCATCGAGGTCTGCCGCCGGATGGGCGTCCTCGACGAGATCCGCGCCCACTCCACCGACATGCGCGGCGGCTCGTACGTCGACGACGCCGGCCGCACCGTCGGCGAACTCCCCGCCGACATCTTCGGCGGGCGCGTCGAGGAGGACGACGAGATCATGCGCGGCGAACTCGCCCGCATCCTGTACGACCGCACCCGCCAGGACGTCGAATACGTCTTCGGCGACTCCATCGCCGCCCTCGCCGAGGACGCCGACGGCGTCACCGTCACCTTCGAGAGCGGCACCGTCCGCCGCTTCGACCTGGTCGTCGGCGCCGACGGCCTCCACTCGAACACCCGGAAGCTCGCCTTCGGCCCGGAGGAGCGCTACAAGCGCCACCTCGGCGCGTACATCTCCATCTTCACCGCCCCCAACCACCTCGGCCTGGACCGCTGGGAGACCTACCACGCGCTCCCCGGGAAGCTGGTCTGCGTCTACAGCTCCTCCGGCGAGACCGACGCCAAGAACCTCTTCGTCTTCTCCTCGCCCGAACTCGCCCACGACCCCCGGGACGTCACCGCGCAGAAGCGCGCCCTCACCGACACCTTCACCGGCGACGGCTGGGAGATCCCCCGGCTCCTCGGCCACGCCGCCGAAGCCGACGACTTCTACCTCGACTCCATGTCCCTCGTCGAGATGGACAGCTGGTCCCGCGGCCGCGTCGTCCTCCTCGGCGACGCCGCCCACTGCGCCTCCCCCGCCTCAGGACAGGGCACCGGCCTCGCCCTCATCGGCGCCTACGTCCTGGCCGGCGAACTGGCCCGCGCCGGCGGCGACCACACCGTGGCCTTCGCCCGCTACGAGCGGCACATGCGACCGGGCGTCGAGCAGAACCAGAAGATGGCCGAGGGCTTCGTCAAGGAGATGACCGTCGCCTCCAAGTGGAAGATCGCCCTGCGCATGTTCATGGTCCGGACCCTGCCCAGGACCCCCTGGAAGAACCTCATCGCGAAGAAGATCCGCGACGACATCCAGGCCGCGGCCAACGCGGTCCCGCTGGTCGACTACACGGCACCGGCCGCCGCCCGCACCACCGCACGCCCTACCGTGACCGCATGACCGACTTCCACCACGCCCTCCGCTCCCTCCGGGTCTGGGACACCGCACTGCCGTCCTTCGACCCGGCGAGCGCCCCGCCCGAGCCGCTCCCCCTCTTCCACGACTGGTTCACGGCGGCGGTCGCCGCCGGCCAGACCGAGCCCCACACCCTCTCCCTGGCCACCGCGGACGAGGACGGCAGGCCCGACGTCCGCACCGTGATGCTGCACGACGCCGACGCGCGCGGCTGGCACTTCGCCTCGCACGCCGGCAGCGCCAAGGGCCGCCAGCTCGCCGCCCGCCCCGAGGCCGCGCTCGGCTTCTACTGGCCGGTCCAGGGCCGCCAGGTCCGGATCCGCGGCCACGTCACCACCGGCACCCCCGAGGAGGCGTACGAGGACCTCCACGCCCGCACCACCGGCGCCCTCGCCGCCGCGCTCGTGGGCCGGCAGAGCGAGGTCCTCGACTCCCCCGGGACCCTCGCCGAGGCGAGCGAGGCGGCCTGGCTCCGGGCCGAGGCGGAACCGGACGCCCCCGCCCCCAGCTGGACCCTGTACGTGGTCGAACCGACCGAGGTCGAGTTCTTCCAGGGCGACGCCCGCCGCCGCCACCTCCGCCTCCGCTACCGCCGCACGGCCTCCCCGGACGCGGGCTGGACCCGCGAACTCCTCTGGCCCTGAGCCCTATTCGGCCCCGGAGCCGTACATCTCCTCGATGTCCCGGGCGAAGTCCCGCAGCACCGCCCGCCGTTTGAGCTTCAGGGACGGCGTCAGATGTCCCGAGGACTCCGAGAACTCGGTGCTCAGGACCCGGAAGGCACGGATCGACTCGGCCCGCGAGACCAGCCGGTTGGCGTCGTCCACCCCCCGCTGGAGCGCGGCGAGCAGCTCCGGGTCCCGGGCCAGCTCCCAGAGCGCCAGATGGTCCTTGCGCCGCATCCGCCGCCAGTGCGTCAGACCCTCGTGGTCCAGGGTGATCAGGGCCGTCACGTACGGGCGGTCGTCGCCCAGCACCATGCACTGGGCGACCAGCGGATGGGCCCGGAGCCAGTCCTCCAGCGGAGCGGGAGCGATGTTCTTGCCCGCCGACGTGATGAGGATGTCCTTCTTCCGCCCGGTGATCCGCAGATAGCCGTCCGCGTCGAGCGAGCCCAGGTCCCCCGTGGGGAACCAGCCGTCGTCGGTGTACGGCAGGGCCACCCCGCGCTGTGCGTCCCAGTAGCCGGCGAAGACGTGACCGCCCCTGAGCCAGACCTCGCCGTCGTCGGCGATCCGGACCGCCGTGCCCGGCAGCGGCCAGCCGACGGTCCCGGTGCGCGGCCGGCGCGGCGGGGTCACCGTCGAGGCGGCCGTGGTCTCCGTCAGGCCGTACCCCTCGAAGACCTCGACCCCGGCGCCCGCGAAGAACTCGGCGAGCCGGGCACCGAGCGGGGAGCCGCCGCAGATCACGTACTTCACCCGGCCCCCGAGCGCGCTGCGGATCCGCCGGTAGACCAGCGGGTCGTACAGCGCCCGCGCGGCCCGCAGGGGGAGCGAGGGCGAGGCCGCCTGCCCGTAGCGGCGGGCGACCCGCGCGGCCCGGTCGAAGGCGGCGGCCTTCCCGCCGCGTTCGGCGGTGGCGCGGGCCTTGTTGAAGACCTTCTCCAGGACGTACGGGATCGCCAGGAGGAAGGTGGGCCGGAAGGCGGCCAGGTCGGTGAGGAGCTCCTCGCCCTCGACGGAGGGCGCGTGCCCGACCCGGACGCGGGCACGGACGCAGCCGACGGCGACCATCCGCCCGAAGACGTGGGAGAGCGGCAGGAAGAGGAGGGTGGCGGCGGGCTCCTTGCTCTCCGAGACGAAGACGGGATGGAGGAGCCGGACGGCGTTGTCGACCTCGGCGAAGAAGTTGGCGTGGGTGAGGGCGCAGCCCTTCGGCCGGCCCGTGGTGCCGGAGGTGTAGATGAGGGTGGCGAGGGTCGCCGGGGTGAGCAGCCCCCGGCGGGAGGTGACCGCCTCGTCGGAGACCCGGGCGCCCGCCCTGCGGAGCTGGTCGACGGCGCCGGTGTCGAGGGCCCAGAGGTGGGCGAGGCCGGGCAGCTGACGCCGCTCGGCGGAGACGAGCCGCGCCTGCTCCGCGTCCTCGACGACACAGGCCGCGGCCCCGGAGTCCTGGAGGATCCAGCGGGTCTGGAAGGCGGAGGACGTGGGGTAGACGGGGACGGTGACGAGCCCGGCGGCCCAGGCGGCGAAGTCGATCAGGGTCCACTCGTAGGTGGTGCGGGCCATGAGGGCCAGCCGGTCGCCGGGGCGCAGTCCGTAGGCGATGAGGCCCTTGGCGACGGAGTGCACCTCGGCGGCGAAGCGGGCGGCGGTCACGTCGTGCCACGCGCCCTCGGCGTCCTTCCGGGAGAAGAGGACGGCCTCGGGATCCTGCCGGGCGTTGTCGTACGGCAGGTCGGCGAGCGAGCCGCGGGCCACCCGGGGGACGAGCGCGGGCACGGACACTTCCCGCACCCGCCCGTCCACCACGACCTTCTGCGGCTCGACCGGCTCGGTGTCGGATGCGGCGGTGACGACGGACACGTGCGGCTCCTCGGTCTGCGCGATGAACTGAGGTCGTGCGTCGGTACGTTGAGCCCTGCGATCCCTTGACCAGTCGGTAACCTTACTGCGCGGTAAGGCTCAACGGGGAGACCAGCGCTCGCTTTTCATGAGGTTTCCGAGCCCGGCCCAGGCGAAGTTCATCAGCGTCGCGGCGGCCTCCTTCGCCGTCACCCCGGGGGTCTCGTTCGCCCAGCCGGCCAGCGACTCGGCCGCCCCCACCAGCGCCTGCGCGAGCGCGTCCACGTCCCGCGGGGTGATGCCCCCGCCCCCCTCCACGCCCGCCGCGGCCTCCCCGATCAGCCCGGCCACGAAGCGCACGATCCCGTCACGCATCCGCGCCGCCTCCCCGGCGAACGGCTCCCCCTGCGTCCGCGCCTGCCGGCTCAGCACCACCCACGAGTCCGGGTGCTCGGCGGCGTACGTGAAGAAGGCGAGCAGCCCCGCCCAGAGCCGCTCGTCGGGCGGCACCTCGGGCCCCCCGACCCCGACCCCGGCGGCCACGGCCCCGAGCAGCGCACCGGCCTCCCGCCGGATGACCGCGGTGAAGAGCTCCTCCTTGGAGTTCAGATACAGATACACCAGCGGCTTGGACACCCCCGCCAGCTCGGCGATCTCGTCCATGGACGCCGCCTGGTACCCGTGCCGAGCGAAACTCAGCACGGCCGCGTCCAGCATCTGCCGCTCCCGCACCACCCGCGGCAACCGCCGCGCCTTCGCCCCACCGGCCATGGCGCCCACCCCTGCTTCCAAGATCCATTGGATGCCCCGCAGAAGCGTACGTGCCCCCTGCCCGGACGGGGCAGGGGGCACGGAGGCGCTCGGGGCCGTTCGAGACGGTCGGCCGGATCAGGCGGCGGCCGTGACCGCGACCTTCTGGTCCTTCTCGCCGATCTCGACCAGGTCGTCGATCGGGGAGGCCGAGGCGTTCTCGTACGCGGTGTGGTCGAGGATCTTCTCCCGGGCGGAGACGATCACCGGGATCAGCGCTTGACCCGCGACGTTCGTGGCCGTGCGCATCATGTCCAGGATCGGGTCGATCGCCATCAGGAGGCCGACGCCCTCCAGGGGGAGGCCCAGGGTGGAGAGGGTCAGGGTGAGCATGACCGTCGCGCCGGTGAGGCCGGCGGTGGCCGCCGAGCCGATGACCGAGACGAAGGCGATCAGCAGGTAGTCGCCGATGCCGAGCTGCACGTCGAAGATCTGCGCGATGAAGATCGCGGCGAGCGCCGGGTAGATCGCGGCGCAGCCGTCCATCTTGGTGGTGGCGCCGAACGGGACGGCGAAGGAGGCGTACTCCTTCGGGACGCCGAGGCGCTCGGTGACCTTCTGGGTGACCGGCATGGTGCCGACCGAGGAGCGGGAGACGAAGGCCAGCTGGATGGCGGGCCAGGCGCCCTTGTAGAACTGGAGCGGGTTGACCTTGGCGACCGTGGCGAGCAGCAGCGGGTAGACGCCGAAGAGGACCAGGGCGCAGCCGATGTAGATGTCGGCGGTGAAGGTCGCGTACTTGCCGATCAGGTCCCAGCCGTAGTCGGCGATGGCGAAGCCGATGAGGCCGACGGTGCCGAGCGGGGCGAGGCGGATGACCCACCACAGGGCCTTCTGGAGGAGCTCCAGGACCGACTCGGAGAGGGTGAGGATCGGCTTGGCGCGGTCGCCGAGCTTGAGGGCGGCGATGCCGGCGACGGCGGCCATGAAGACGATCTGGAGGACGTTCAGCTCGGTGAAGGGCGTGATGACGTCCGTCGGGATGATGCCGGTGAGGAAGTCGATCCAGGAGCCCTCGCGCTTCGGCAGCTTGCCGTCCTGCGGGGTGAGGCCGGTGCCGGCGCCCGGGTTGGTGAGGAGGCCGATCGCGAGGCCGATGCCGACCGCGATCAGCGAGGTGATCATGAACCAGAGCAGGGTGCGGGTGGCGAGCCGGGCGGCGTTGTTCACCTTCCGCAGGTTGGTGATCGAGACCAGGATCGCGAAGAAGACGAGCGGGGCGACGGCCAGCTTGAGCAGCTGGACGAAGATGTCGCCGATCTGGCCTAGGGTCTCCTTCAGCCAGGAGACGTCCTGGCTGCGGGCGACCCAGCCGAGCAGGGCGCCGAGGGCCAGACCGGCGATGATCTGGGCCCAGAAGGGGACCTTCGGTATGCGCGAGGAAGCCGGGGACTTCGTCTCGGACGCGGACGCGGACACAGGCACACTCCACAGGTGCGTATCGGGCAATACGGGACGGGGGTGCGGCACACACGCGCTCGGGCGCGGGCCGCTGCATGATGCCGGATCAGAGCGCGCGGCAACAGACCGCGGACATACAGCGGCAGAGATCGACGTGCAGGCGCGCCACGAGCGGGGTGCTCGCGACATGAGAGGGGCGCACTGCTGTCTTCACGTCGAACACGTTAACACTTGAACTTTGAGAACCTCAAAGCCCTTCTTTGAGGTGCAGAGGCACCCTTTCGCCTCCGAAACGCAGAACACCCCAGGCCGGAGCCTTGGAAGGCCCTGCCTGGGGTGTGACGCCTGTGAGGAAGCTTACGCAGCCCTTATGCGTCTACAGCGCGTCCTCCTGGGAGCGGTTAGCGTTCAGCCGGCTCTTCGCGCGGTCGACCTTCGCCACGACCTCGGCGCTCGCCTCGTCCCGCACCTTGCGCAGGAGGACGAAGCTCAGCGGGGCGGAGACGACGATGGAGAGGACGAGGACCCAGAGCAGGTTCGAGTCGCCCAGGCCGCGCGGGAGCACGCCGACGTAGACGAGACCCCACAGGGCGAGGAAGCACCCGGCGAAGATCCCGAGCCGCATCAGCGTGTAGCGGAGCATGTCAGTCCACTCTTCCGTTCCGAAAGATCCCGAAGTTCCCCTGAGGGGGCGAACGTCCTCCAGTGAAGCACGCGACGGCCGGCGACCCGGGACCGGGCCTCTTGAGCACCCCGGAAGTAATAGATAAGCTTGCTCAATGACCCTTACGTTCGAGGTGGACCCGGCAGTCGACCCCGCCCTGCGCGACGGCGTGCTCTCCCTCTGGGCCGACGTCTCCAACGCGGGCGGCGCCGTCGGCTTTGTACCCCCGGTGACCCCCGAGGAGATACGTCCCGCCCTGCTCAAGCACCTCGTCGCGATGAGCGAGGGCGGCACCCGCCTCCTCGTCGGCCGCGACGAGGACGGCCGGGTCGCCGCGACCGCCTTCTTCACCTTCAACACCCACCCGCTGATGACCCACTGGGTGTGGCTCTACACCGTGATGGTCCACCCCCGGCACCAGGGCAGGGGGTACGGCCGCGACCTCATGGCGGCGGTCGAGCACACCGCCCGTACCGCCGGGGGCTTCGAGGCGATCGAGGCGATCCGGCTGACCTGCCGCGGCGGCACCGGCGTCGACGGCTTCTACGCCAAGTCCGGCTACAAGGAGGTCGGCCGCGTCCCCGACGCGATCCGGGTCGCGCCCGGCGACGACCGCGACGACATCATCATGCTGCTGCCCCTCGCCTGAGACGGCGGAAGGGCCGGCGGGAGATCCCGCCGGCCCTTCCGTCACGAAGCCGCGTCGTCAGAACCGCATGGCCTGCGGCGTCTCGCGCCGGTCCGCGTCCGGGCCCGCGTACTCGCGGATGATCTCGTACCGCGTGTTCCGCTCGACCGGCCGGAAGCCCGCGTCACGGATCAGTTCGAGCAGGTCCTCGCGGCCCAGCTTGTTCGGCGTGCCGTAGTTGTCGGCGTCGTGCGTGATCTTGTACTCGACGACCGAGCCGTCCATGTCGTCGGCGCCGTGCTGGAGCGCCAGCTGCGCCGTCTGGACGCCGTGCATGACCCAGAAGACCTTGACGTGCGGCACGTTGTCGAAGAGGAGCCGGGAGACCGCGAAGGTCTTCAGGGCCTCGGCGCCGGTCGCCATCGTGGTGCGCGCCTGGAGCTTGTTGCGGACCTTGCCGTCCTGCATGTCCACGAAGTCGTGCTGGTAGCGCAGCGGGATGAAGACCTGGAAGCCGCCGGTCTCGTCCTGGAGCTCACGGAGCCGCAGCACGTGGTCCACGCGGTGGCGCGGCTCCTCGATGTGCCCGTAGAGCATGGTCGAGGGGGTCTTGAGCCCCTTCTCGTGGGCGAGCCGGTGGATCCGGGACCAGTCCTCCCAGTGGGTGCGGTGGTCCACGATGTGCTGCCGGACCTCCCAGTCGAAGATCTCGGCGCCGCCGCCGGTCAGGGACTCCAGACCGGCCTCGATCAGCTCGTCGAGGATCTCGGAGGCGGAGAGGCCGGAGATCGTCTCGAAGTGGTGGATCTCGGTGGCCGTGAACGCCTTGAGGGAGACGTTCGGCAGGGCCTTCTTGAGCTCGGAGAGGGAGCGCGGGTAGTAGCGCCAGGGCAGGTTGGGGTGCAGCCCGTTGACGATGTGGAGCTCGGTGAGGTTCTCGTTCTCCATCGCCTTCGCGAGGCGCACGGCCTCCTCGATGCGCATGGTGTACGCGTCCTTCTCGCCCGGCTTGCGCTGGAAGGAGCAGTAGGCGCAGGAGGCGGTGCAGACGTTGGTCATGTTCAGATGCCGGTTGACATTGAAGTGGACCACGTCGCCGTTCTTGCGGGTCCGGACCTCGTGGGCCAGACCGCCGAGCCAGGCGAGGTCGTCGGACTCGTACAGGGCGATGCCGTCCTCACGGCTCAGCCGCTCACCGTCCCGGACCTTCTGCTCCAGCTCCCGCTTGAGCCCAGCGTCCATCTCCGGCCGCCTCCCTTTGTCTCCGATTTCAGGCTTGACCACCGTACTCCCCCACCCTTCGGGCGGGAGGTACCCCCATTGCCGCTTCGCGTCAGCCCTCTTCGGGCAGCTCCCCGACCCGGTTCTCCCACTTGGTGGAGAGCACGATCGTCGTACGGGTGCGGGAGACGCCCTTGGTGCCGGAGAGCCGGCGGATCGTCTTCTCCAGGCCGTCGACGTCGTTCGCGCGCACCTTGAGCATGAAGGAGTCGTCGCCGGCGATGAACCAGCAGTCCTCGATCTCGGCGAGGTCCTTGAGCCGGCGGGCCACGTCCTCGTGGTCGGCGGCGTCGGAGAGCGAGATGCCGATGAGGGCGGTGACGCCGAGGCCGAGCGAGGCGGCGTCGACGGTGGCGCGGTAGCCGGTGATGACCCCGGCGGCCTCAAGGCGGTTGATGCGGTCGGTGACGGAGGGGCCGGAGAGCCCGACGAGCCGGCCGAGCTCGGCGTACGAGGCACGGCCGTTCTCGCGCAGAGCCTGGATGAGCTGCCTGTCCACGGCGTCCATAGGTATGAAGCCTTCCATTGTCCAGCGATACCGCGAGTTTAGGTATAGAATCTAAGGTACACAGGGGAGACGCCCTGTGAATCTTTCAGCAGATCAAAGACGATCTTTCAGGAGTGGTGTTCACCGTGTACACGATCGAGATGGCCTACGCACGCATGCGCGAGCTGCAGGACCTGGCCAACCGCTCGCGTGCCCACCAGCCGACCGCCGCCTCGAAGCGCGCCGCGAAGAAGCGCGCCAAGAAGCGCTAATCAGAACGGGTGGCTCCACCGAGCTCACCCTCCCAACGGCGGTACAGCTCGTGCGGCACCCCTGCCGCGTCGAGCACCCGCCCGGCGACGAAGTCCACCAGATCCTGGATGTGCGTCGCCCCCGCGTAGAACGCCGGAGAGGCGGGCAGCACCACGGCGCCCGCCTCGTCCAGCGCCACCATGTGCTTGAGCGTCTGTCCGTTCAGCGGGGTCTCCCGCACCGCGACCACCAGCGGACGCCGCTCCTTCAGCGTCACGCTCGCGACCCGCTGCAGCAGGTCCTTCGAGAGCCCGAGTGCCACTCCCGCCACCGCCGCGGTCGAGGCCGGCACCACCAGCATCCCCTTCGCCGGGTACGAGCCGGAGGACGGCCCCGCGGCCAGATCCCCGGCAGCCCAGTACCGCACGTCGTCCAGGGCACCGGAGACGTCGAACGTGTCCGGCTTCCCGTCCGCGCCCCGCGCGAGCCACGCCGCCAGGTCCTCGCGCCAGTGCGCGTCCCGGAAGGAGATCCCCGTCTCGTCGAGCAGCGTCAGCCGGGAGGCCCGCGACACGACGAGGTCGACGCTCTCCCCCGCGTCGAGCAGCCCCCTCAGGACGGCGGCGGCGTACGGCGTACCCGACGCTCCGGAAACCCCCACGATCCACGGGGTGCGCTTGCCGTCGTTCATGCCTGCGAGCCTATCCGCCATCGGCCGGGCCTACGGAGTGAGCCCGCGGACCAGCAGGTCGAGCAGCGCGCACACGAACAGGCTGATCCCGATGAAGCCGTTCGTCGTGAAGAAGGCCCTGTTCAGACGGGACAGGTCGTGCGGCTTCACGATCGTGTGCTCGTAGCAGAAGGCGACGACCACGATCACCAGACCGGCCCAGAAGAAGAGGCCCGCCTCCGTCGCCACGGCGTACCAGACGAGGAGACCGGTCGTCACGACCGCCGAGGCGCGGGCGCCCCACAGCGCGGCCGGCACACCGAAGCGGGCCGGGACGGACATGACGCCGTGCGCCCGGTCCGCCTGCACGTCCTGGCAGGCGAAGATCAGGTCGAAGCCGCCGATCCAGATGCCGACGGCGAGGCCCAGGATCACCGCGTCCCAGGACCACTCCCCCGTCACCGCGAGCCAGGCGCCGATCGGGCCGATGGACTGGGCGAGGCCCAGGATCGCGTGCGGGAAGTTCGTGAACCTCTTCCCGTACGGGTAGACGACCATCGGGATGACGGCGAGCGGCGCGAGCGCCAGGCAGAGCGGGTTGAGCAGCGCGGCGGCGCCGAGGAAGACGACGACGGCGATGCCGGCCCCGGTCCACGCGGAGCGCACGGACACCGCGCCGGTCACCAGCTCCCGCCCCGCCGTCCGCGGATTGCGCGCGTCGATCTCGCGGTCGATGATCCGGTTGCAGGCCATGGCGAAGGTCCGCAGGCCCACCATGCAGACGGTGACGAGGAAGAGCGTCCACCAGTGGATGTTCCGGTCGAGCCGGAACATCGCGGTGAGCGAGGCGATGTAGGCGAAGGGCAGCGCGAAGACCGAGTGCTCGATCATCACGAGGCGCAGGAACGCCTTGGTGCGCCCCGGCTGGGCGCCCGGTACGGCGGCCGTGGTCACAGCCCGTACTCCTTCCAGCGGCGGTCCACCAGGGCCGCCGTCGCCGGGTCCGACTCCACCATGTCCGGCCAGCCGCCGTCCCGGGTGTAGCCCTCCTCCGGCAGCTTCTTCGTGGCGTCGATACCGGCCTTGCCGCCCCAGAACTGCTGGTAGGAGGCGTGGTCGAGGTGGTCGACCGGCCCTTCCACCACCGTCAGGTCACGGGCGTAGTCGGTGTTGCCGAGGGCCCGCCAGGACACCTCGTGCAGGTCGTGGACGTCGCAGTCCTTGTCGACCACGATGATCAGCTTGGTCAGCGACATCATGTGCGCGCCCCAGATGGCGTGCATGACCTTCTGCGCGTGCTTCGGGTACTTCTTGTCGATCGAGACGATCGCGCAGTTGTGGAAGCCGCCCGACTCCGGCAGGTGGTAGTCGACGATGTCCGGGACGATGATCTTGAGGAGCGGCAGGAAGAAGCGCTCCGTCGCCCGGCCGAGCGGCCCGTCCTCGGTCGGCGGACGGCCGACGACGATCGACTGGAGCAGCGGGCGCTTCCGCATGGTGATGCAGTCGATCTTCAGGGCGGGGAAGGGCTCCTGCGGCGTGTAGAAGCCGGTGTGGTCGCCGAAGGGACCCTCGGGCAGCATCTCGCCGGGCTCCAGCCAGCCCTCGACGACGACCTCGGCGTTGGCCGGGACCTGGAGCGGGACGGTCTTGCAGTCGACCATCTCGATCCGCTTGCCCTGCACGAAGCCGGCGAAGAGGTACTCGTCGATGTCGCCGGGCAGCGGGGCCGTCGAGGCGTACGTGACGGCCGGCGGGCAGCCGAAGGCGATCGCGACCGGCAGCCGCTCGCCCTTCGCCGCCGCGACCGCGTAGTGGTTGCGGCTGTCCTTGTGGATCTGCCAGTGCATGCCGATGGTGCGCTTGTCGTGCCGCTGGAGCCGGTAGAGCCCCAGGTTCCGCACACCGGTCTCGGGGTGCTTGGTGTGGGTGAGCCCCAGGTTGAAGAAGGAGCCGCCGTCCTTCGGCCAGGTGAAGAGGGCGGGGAGGAGGTCGAGGTCGACGTCGTCGCCGGTGAGGACGACCTCCTGCACGGGGGCGTCCCCGCTCTTCACCTTCTTCGGCGGCACGTGGACCATCGAGCCCAGCTTGCCGAAGGCCTCGCGGACCCCGACGAAGCCGTGCGGCAGCTCCGGCTTGAGGAGCCCGCCGATCTTCTCGCTGATCTCGCCGTACGACTTGAGGCCGAGGGCCTTGAGAAGGCGGCGGTCCGTGCCGAAGACGTTCATCGCCAGGGGCATCGAGGAGCCCTTGACGTTCTCGAAGAGAAGCGCCGGCCCTCCCGCCTTGTTCACCCGGTCGACGATCTCCCCGACCTCCAGGTACGGGTCGACTTCGGCCTTGATGCGCTTGAGGTCGCCTTCACGCTCCAGGGCCCTGAGCAGCGAGCGGAGATCGTCGTAAGCCATAGGGGCCAGTATCGGTCACGGGCTAGGCTTGGCTCGTCACCGGGGCCGTCGCAACCGGCCCCGCCACCGCTTCCAGGGGGCTCTCCCACATGCTCAGGGCGCTGATGTACATCCTGCCGCTGGCGCTGACGATCTATGCCTTCATCGACTGCCTGAACACCCCCGAGGACGAGGCCAAGCACCTGCCGAAGGTGGTCTGGGTCATCATCATCCTGCTGTTCTGGATCGTGGGCCCGATCGTCTGGTTCGCCGCCGGCAAGATGCGCCGTGCCCCCGCCGGCGGCCGTACGCCCGCCGAGTGGCACCGCAACCACCGCTCCGAGTGGGTCGCCCCGGACGACAACCCCGAGTTCCTGAAGTCCCTCCGCGAGGAGAACAAGAAGGACGAGTCCCTCCTCAAGGACTGGGAGGCGGACCTGCGCCGCCGCGAGGAGGAGCTGAAGAAGCGCGAGCAGGGCAAGGCCGGCGAGGACACCGAGAGCTGATGGAGCTGCGGCTCCTGGCCACCTTCGAGAAGGTCGCCGACGTCCTCTCCTTCACCCGGGCCGCCGCCGAGCTCGGCTACGCCCAGTCGAGCGTCACGAGCCAGATCCGCGCCCTGGAGTCCTCGCTCGGCGTCGATCTCTTCGAGCGCCTCGGCTCCCGCATCCGCCTGACCGAGGCCGGGGAGCGGCTCCTCCCCTACGCCCGCCGGATGGCGGAGCTGGCCGAGGAGGCCCGTACCGCGGTGGCGGTCACCGAGGAGCCCTCCGGCGCGATCGCGGTCGGCACCATGGAGTCCCTCACCTCCTACCGGCTGCCGCCGCTCCTGGAGTACTTCCACCACCGCTACCCGAAGGTCCGGCTGACCCTCCGGCCCACCCTCGGCGACGAGACCCGGCAGGCGCTGCGCCAGGGCACGTACGACGTCGGGTTCCTGATGGAGCCGGAGACGGAGCACGAGGGCCTGGAGGCGGAGGTCCTCGCGCCCGAACCGCTGGTCCTGGTGGCCGGCCCGGACCACCCCCTCGTCGGGCGTACGGACCTGACGAGCGCGGACCTGGCCGGGGCGCAGCTGGTGGGCACCGAGCCGGGCTGCCCGTACCGCGACCTCTTCGAGGCGGAGCTGCGGGAGTGGGCGCCGCCGTTCATGGAGTTCGGCACGATCGAGGCGACGAAGCGGGGTGTGGCGGCGGGCCTCGGGGTGGCGCTGCTGCCGAGGGTGGCGGTCGCGGAGGAGCTGGCGGCCGGCACGCTGGTCCCGCTCGCCTGGGAGGCCCCGTTCACCCTCTTCACGCAGCTCGCGTGGCGGCGGGGGAAGCGGCTTCCGGCCCACGTGCGGCTGTTCGTGGAGCAGGCGCGGCGGCTGGTGTCCGAGCAGCGAGGGTGACCTTGAGGCTGGCCAGCACGATCAGCGGGACGCCGAGCGCCTGGACGAGCCCGATGTGGTGCCCGTAGACCGCCCAGTCGACGCCCATGGCGACGGCGGGGTAGGTGAAGGCGAGGACGGCGATCTTCGCGGTGGGCAGCTTGGCGTACGCGGCGTACATCAGCACGTACATGAGCCCGGTGTGGATGAGCCCGAGCCCGAGGAGCCAGAACCATCCGGTCCCGAGCCCGGAGACGCCCCCGAAGCCGACGAAGGGCAGCAGCAGCGGCAGCCCGGCCAGGACCTGGACGAGGGCGATCAGATGGGGCCGTACGCCGGTGATCCGCTTGGTGACGAAGGTCGCGAGGGCGTAGAGGACGGCGGCGGCGAGCGCGAACCCGAGCCCGGCGAGGGAGGCGGTGTCGCCGGGCCCGACCCCGGACACGAGGACGAGCCCGACGAAGGCGAGGGCGAGCCACCCCAGCTTCCCGGCGGAGATCCGCTCCCGCAGGAAGACGGCCCCGAGGAGCACCAGGAAGAACGGCTGCGTGTGGTAGACGACGGTGGCGAGGGAGATCGAGGTGGCCTCGTACGCCTCGAAGAGGAACACCCAGTTGAAGACGATGAAGACGCCGCCGAGCGCGGCGAGCCCGAGCTTCCTCGCCGTGAAGCCGTGCCCGGTGAAGAACCCCCGCGCCAGGCTGTACGCCCCGAGCGCGACGGCCCCGAACAGGCACCGGAAGAACACCACCTCGAAGGGCGACGCCCCGGACTCGACGACGAAGACGCCGAGGGTGCCGGAGAGCACCATGGCGAGGGTGAGTTCGACGGTTCCCCTGGTCTCGTTTCTCATGACGACGACGCTACGGAGAGGCCGGGGGCCGGTCCACGAGCCAGTGGGGCGTCCTGCCGATGGGGCCGATCGGCGGGACCGATGGGGCTGGAATACCGCCCGAGAAGGGTCAGTTGGCAACGGACATGACCCTCGACCAGTCACCCGGCCCGCACCGCTCGTTCCTCTTCGTCCTCGGCAGCTCCCGCGCCGACGGCAATTCCGAGATCCTGGCCCGCGAGGCCGCCGCGCACCTGCCCGCCGACGTCCCGCGACGCTGGGTGGACCTGAACCGGCTGGCCCTGCCGGACTTCCAGGACGGCCGGCACGAGGACGCCGGCCGGCAGGCCGACGAGGTCGAGGAGCTGCTGCGGCGGGCCACGGTGGAGGCCACCGACATCGTCATCGTCTCGCCGCTGTACTGGTACAGCCTCTCCGCGCAGACCAAGCGCTACCTGGACTACTGGTCGGGCTGGCTGAACGTGCCCGGCTCGGACTTCAAGAAGCGCATGGCGGGCGGCACGCTGTGGGGGGTGACGGCCATGGCGGACGACGACCACGTCGTCGCGGACGGCCTGGTGACTGGCCTGAGCCATTCGGCGGCCTATCTGAAGATGCGGTTCGGCGGAGTCCTCACGGGAACGGCCTCCCGGCCGGGCCGCGTGCGGGCCGACGAGGGCGCGATGGCCCGGGCCAGGACCTTCTTCCAGGGCGACGCCCCCCTCGCCCGCTTCCCCTACGAGGAGGCCGGCGCCGTCGCGTGAGGGCGGCGCCGTCGCGTGAGGGCGGCGCCGTCGCCCGGGACCGGCGTCAGTTGTCGGAGCCGACGGTGTTGTCGTGGCCGGCGTTGAACACGTCGTCCTTCGCGAACTGGAGCCAGTCGCCGAAGACGATCGTGTGCGAGGCCTCCGGCTCGAAGTCGACGTACACGTCGGCACTCGCGACTCCGGCGGTGCCGAGGACGACGGCACCGACGGCGAGGGCGGTCAGCAGGGAACGCATGGCGGGGACCTCTCGGTAGAACGGCTGGACTCTCCGCACGCTAAGCGCCCCCGGCACCCGCCCTCCCGTCACCCGGCCGGTGCGGTCCCGGGCCTCAGCCGATCGGCGGCAGGCCCGGGGTGTGAGGCCGGCGCCCCGTCGGGGAAGGCTCCCCCCATGGATCTGGAACTGGCACGCCGGTGGCTCGGCACCGCCGTCGCCGAGGCCCGGGCCGGACTCGCCGAGGGCGGGATTCCGGTCGGGGCCGCGCTGTACGGGGCGGACGGGGTGCTGCTCGGGCGGGGGCGCAACCGGCGGGTGCAGGACGGCGACCCTTCGGTGCACGCGGAGACCGACGCGTTCCGCGCGGCGGGCCGGCAGCGCTCGTACCGGGGGACGACGATGGTGACGACGCTCTCGCCGTGCTGGTACTGCTCCGGTCTGGTGCGGCAGTTCGGGATCTCGCGGGTGGTCGTCGGGGAGGCGGAGACCTTCCACGGCGGGCACGACTGGCTCGCGGAGCACGGGGTCGAGATCGTCCTCCTCGACGATCCCGCGTGCGTCGCGCTGATGCGGGCGTTCGTCGAGGGGAATCCGGCGCTGTGGAACGAGGACATCGGGGATGAGTGAAGCGAACCTGCCGACGATCGACCTCACCCGCGCGCCCGCGCCGCAGCTGCCCGCCGTCGACCTCGCGCTGCGCGAGGCCGGGTTCCTGCTGGTCACGGGGCACGGCGTCGACCCGGGGCTGCGGGCGGAGATCCGGGCCGTGGCCCGGCGGTTCTTCCATCTGCCGGCCGCCGTCAAGGAGCCGTACGCGGTGCGGGTCGGCGGGCGGGGGTGGCTCGGGCCGGGCGCGGAGGCCAACGGGTACGCGGAGGGCACGGCGACCCCGCCCGACCTGAAGGAGTCGCTCTCCTTCGCGGCGGAGGAGCCGACCGGGGACCCGGCGGTGGACGCCGAGTGGTTCCTGCCGAACACCTGGCCGGCCGAGGTGCCCGAGCTGAGGCCGCTCCTGGAGACGTACCTGGCGGAGATGAAGGCGCTCTCGGACCGGGTCCTCGACCTGCTGGGCGTGGCGCTCGGCGAGGAGCGGGACTTCTTCACCCGGCACACCGGGCACCCCACGTTCGGCTTCAACGTCAACTGGTACCCGGGGCGGGAGCGCACCGGGGATCCGGAGCCGGGTCAGTTCCGCATCGGCCCGCACACGGACTTCGGCACGGTCACCGTCCTGGACCGGGAGGCGGGCAGGGGCGGCCTCCAGGTGTTCACGGAGGCCGGGGGATGGCAGGACGCCCCGTACGATCCGGCCGCGTTCACCGTCAACATCGGTGACCTGATGGCGGGCTGGACCGGCGGACGCTGGCGTTCGGGCCGCCACCGGGTGCTGCCGCCACCGGCCGACGCGCCCGCCGAGGAGCTGATGTCGCTGGTGTACTTCTACGAGTGCACGCCCGGGACCACGATCCACGGCATCGAGTCGCACGGCTATCTGCGGGCCCAGCTCGACGCCATCGCGACGGACTGAGACGACGGGCCGAGACGGCGGGCCGAGAGGAACCGACACGGAGTGAGAACGCCTCCACAACAGACTCGAAAAGCCGACCGCTTTCCCAACACACCGTCGATATCCTTGAGTTGACTGTGACGGGGGTGGCAGGGGCGTGGACAGAGAGCTGTACGGCCGCGAAGCGGTCCTGGACGACGGCGGGCTCGCCGCACGGCTCGTCGGGCTCACCCGGCAGGGGGCCGCGCGCGTCGCGTACGAGCACGGGGACGACCCGCCGGTGACGGTCTTCACGGGCGGGCGCGGCATGGGGAAGACCGCACTGCTCAAGGAGGTCCGCAACCGCTACCGGGGCTACACCCCGCTCGCCCTCCTCGACTGCGCCCACATCGAGCCGCCCGCCGACCACGGCCCCGGCTGGACCCCGGTCACCGGCGCCCTCTCCGAACTGGCCGTGCAGCTGTCGCCGAAGGTGCTCGCCGCCCGGCCCGTGCGCTTCCCCCGGCTCTCGCTCGGCCTCGTCGCGGTCGCCTCGCTGGCCTGGTCCCAGGAGGACGACGAGCGGGCCCGGCGCGACCTCCAGCGGCTCGCGCCGCTCCTGGCGACCGTCGACGCGACCAGGGGCGCCGCCGCCAACTGGGTCGGCAAGGTCCTCGCCAAGCTCGCCGCCACCTTCGCCGAGGCCTCCGCCCCGCTCGCCGGGCTGCTCGCCGAGGCGACCGTGGAGACCGTCCTGGAGGAGGTCTTCGGCCGCCTCCAGCGCGCCTCCGAGAGCTGGTACGGCAGCTACCGCAACGCCGGCGGGCGCGGCAAGGCCGGACTCCAGCAGCTCGCCATCGACTTCGAGCAGGGCGGTCGGCGGCGCCGCGAGGCCGAGGACTTCCTCGTCGGCGCCCTCACCGAGGACCTGCTGACCGCCTACACCGGGCTCCGGCGCGGCAGCCGCGTCGGCCGTCCCCTGCTCCTCCTCGACAACGCCCACGAGCCGCTCGGCCGGCAGCTCGTCGAGCCGATCCTGCGCGCCCGTTCCGCCGAGGGCCGCCGCGACCGGGTCGTCGTCCTCGCCACCTCCCGGATCCGCGACCACGAGGGCCTGCGGCAGGCCACCCGCACCCGGCTGCCCGAGACCGCGCACCGGGCGCCGTGCCCGCGCGGGACGAGCGTCGGCTCCGGCATCCTCGCCGTCGAGCTGACCCCGCTCTCCCCCGCCCAGACCCGGTCCGCCTTCGACCACCACGACCCGGCGGGCCGCACCCCCGCCGCACTCTCCCGCGCCGTCCACCGGCTGACCGGCGGCCGCCCCCTGGGCGTGGCCCTCCTCGGCCGGGCCGCAGGCGAGGTCCCCGCGGAGCTGCGGGCCGGTCTCACCCCGGGCGGGCTCCTCGACCTGACCGTAGAGTTACGCGAGGACGCCCCGCCGGTGCCCGTCGCCCCCACGCTCCTCGCCGAACTCCTGCCGGTCCGCCGACCGGGGCCGTACGCCGTGCTGGCCGCGACCCACGACGAGGAGTCCGCCCGGATGCTCGCCCACGCCCGGCTCCAGGGGGAATCCCTGGACGGGGACGTGGCCCTGCGGGTCCGCGACCAGCTGCGCGCCGAGAACTGGGGCGAGGGCCCGGGCCACTTCGTCGCCGACCCGCTGCTGCGCGCGCTGCTCCTCCACCGGCTCCGCTTCGAGGACGGCGACCACCCGCGGTACGCCGCCTGGCACGCCGTCCACGAGACGCTGTACCGCCACTACGGGCCCGGCCCCGGCCCGTACCGCCTCCATCACGGCCTGGCCCTCGGCCGTACCGAGGAGGCCGTCGCCCATCTGCGGGAGACCTTCCCCGAGCAGGACGTCCTCGGCTGGCTCGGCCGGCTCCGGTTCATCGCCGCCGCCCCGTACCCGCGCGAGCGGAACCGGCCGGGCCCCGATCCGCGCCGGGCGGTCGCCCTCGGGCAGGAGCCGGCCGGCGCCCTCCCCGACGGCCTGGACCCCGAGACCACCGCACTCCACCTGTCCGTACGGCGGCTGCTGCACGCCGTGTGGCTGCTCACCGATCCGCTCGCACTGCCCGACGACGAGGTCGCCGACCGGCTCGCGCACGAGCTGCGCCGGCTCTCCGGCCGCCATCTGACGGGCAGCGGTTCACTCTGGGACGCGGCAGGCCACTGGCCGCGCGACATCCGTGCCTGGCGGGAGCTCTCGCTGCCGCCGGGCCGTGAGAACGGAGTCTGACGCCATGCCCGACCGCTTCGACGCACGGCTGCGCCGGCGCGTCCGCACCCCCCGCCAGAAGCTCGTCGCCTCGGTCGTCACGGCCGCCGTCGTCCTCGGCCTCGGCGGGTACGGCTTCGCCCGGCTCACCCAGCCGGAAAACCGTTCCTGCGCTCCCGGTGTGGCCCGCCCCGCCGGCAGCGAGGAATGCATCGGCGTCAACGGCACCGGCCACGACTTCGGCACCGGCGACCTCCGCGCCGTCGCCGAGACCATCCGCGACGAGAACGCAGGCCTCAAGGCCGGCGAGTACGTCACCGTCGCCGTCCTCCTGCCCCTGACCTCCACCGACAGCGGCATGCGCGCCAAGGTCCTGCACGAGGTGCAGGGCGCGTACGCCTACCAGCGCCGGGCCAACCAGGAGTCCAACGGCCAGCGGCCCACCATCCGTCTCGTGCTCGCCAACACCGGCCAGGGCAACGCCCACTGGCGCACCACCGTCGACCAGCTCGTCGCCATGGCCGACGGCCCCGACCGGCTGCGGGCCGTCTCCGGCATCGCCACCTCCTCCACGGAGATGCGCGAGGCGGTGACCGCCCTCACCCGCGCCCGGGTCGCCGTCGTCGGCACCACCATCACCGCCGACGACATCGCCAACGGCCCCGGCCGCAAGCCCTACCCCGGCCTCGCCCGCGTCTCCCCCACCAACAGCGACGAGGCCAAGGCGCTCGCGCACTTCGGCCGCGTCGACGCCGCCAAGGCGCTCCTCGTCCAGGACACCCGCAGCGGCGACCACTACGTCGACACGCTGAAGGCGGCCTTCGCCGCCTCCCTCGCGAAGGCGCCCCTGGAGCCGCAGGAGTTCACCTCGGCCGCCGACTCCACCCAGGAGGGCACCACCGCCAACACCTTCCGCAACATCACGCACCTCATCTGCGACACCCGCACCGAGACCGTCTTCTTCGCGGGCCGCCACACCCAGCTGCGCCAGTTCATCAACGCGCTCGGCGACCGCGGCTGCGTCGACCGCGCCTTCACGGTCCTGACCGGCGACGAGGGCTCGTACCTGGGCGCGGACAAGAAGCTCGACCGGAACGCCCTCAAGAGCAGGCTGACCGTGCGGTACGCGTCGCTGGCCCACCCCGACGCCTGGAAGCCGGCCCCGGGGCGGACGCTCCCCCGGACGGGCGGCTCCGCGCAGGCGTACGCGGACTTCGTGGAGGACATCGCCAAGGCCGCCCCGAAGAACGAGCCGGTGGCGCTCGCGGACGGCCAGGCGATCATCGCGTACGACGCGATGGCGACGGCGGTCCACGCCATCCGCCAGGCCACCCCGGAGGGCTCGGCGTACCCGTCGAAGGAGGACGTGGGGACGCAGTGGCCGCAGGTCAAGGGCTCCCTGCGGGTCCAGGGCGCGAGCGGCTGGATCTGCCTGGACAACTACGGCAACCCGTACAACAAGGCGGTCCCGATCGTGGAACTGGCCCAGGACGGCACCCAGCGCTTCGTCCAGATGGCCTGGCCGGAGGGAAACCCCCCGACGGACACCTGCCTGCCCCCGAAGAAGGGGTGACGCCCGTTGCGGGCGGGTCCTACGGCTCCCACTTGGGCCAGGGCGCTTCGTCGCGCTCGTACAGCTCCCGCAGGTGCCGCCGGCGCTCGGGCGCCCAGTCCCGCCAGTCGCTCGGGTGACCGCCCAGCGCCGCGGCGAGCCGCTCGAAGTGCTCGTGCCACCCGGCGAGGCAGTCCAGCCGGTACTCCGCCGACCCGCGGAACTCGTTGGTGAAACGCAGCACGGTCGACCCGTCGCCCCCGGACCCCGGCTCCAGATGGAACCGGATCCGGCCGTGCGAAGGACCGACCGTGTACTCGGCGACGACATCGGGGTCCCAGGCGGTCACCCGCCCCGAGACCTCGGTGTCACTGTTCAGCCAGCGGAGAGTGACCTTCCCGCCCAGCCGCGGCTCCAGCGGATCCGCCTCGCAGAGCCAGCCCGGCAGGCCCTCGGGCGAGGCGACGGCCGCCCAGACCAGCGGCAGCGGATGCGGAAGGTCCACCACGAACCGCAGCAGGTGCGCGTCGCCGTCGTGGGTCTCGCTCCTGCCCCGGGGGATCTCGCTCATACCTCCAGCGTCACCCCGGGGCAGGCCCCGTGCCAGCTCAGACGCCGGCGTAGGAGTGCTTGCTGCTCACGAAGATGTTGACGCCGTAGTAGTTGAAGAGGAAGCAGCCGAAGGCGATGAGCGCGATGTACGCCGCCTTCCGGCCCTTCCACCCGGCCGTCGCGCGCGCGTGCAGGTACGCCGCGTAACCGACCCACGTGATGAAGGACCAGACCTCCTTGGCGTCCCAGCCCCAGTAGCGGCCCCACGCGTCACCGGCCCAGATCGCGCCGGCGATGATCGTGAAGGTCCAGAGCGGGAAGACGGCCGCGTTGACCCGGTAGGCGAACTTGTCGAGCGAGGCGGCGGCGGGCAGCCGCTCCAGGACGGAGCGGGCGAAGGAGCCGGGGTTCCCGCCGGTCGCGAGCTTGTTCTCGTACGAGTCGCGGAAGAGGTACAGCAGGGTCGCGACCGCGCCGATGTAGAAGACCGCGCCGCAGAAGATCGCGGTGGAGACGTGGATCCACAGCCAGTACGAGTCGAGCGCCGGGACCAGCTGGTCGCTGGGGGTCTTCAGCCAGGTGACGGCCATGCCCAGGTCGAGCAGGACGGTGGTGACCAGCGGAAGGCCGATCCAGCGGACGTTCTTCTTCGCGAGGAGGAAGCCGAGGTACGCGCCGACCGCCACCGTCGAGAAGGTGGTGGAGAACTCGTACATGTTGCCCCAGGGGGCACGCTGCACGGAGAGCGCCCGGGCGACCACGCCCGAGGCCTCGACCAGGAACGCGAGAACGGTGAGCGAGACGGCGATGCGGCCGTACAGGTCGCCCTGGACGGTGCCGCCCGCCGCGCCCGGACCGTCCGGCACGTCACGGGTGCCGGCCGCGGAGCGCGTGACGACCTTCGGCTTGTCGAGGACGGTGGTCCCGCCGGCCTTCTTGACCTGGACGGTCACGGCCGGGGCGGCGGCCGGAGCCTGCTGCGTCAGGGCGGCGGCGGTGCGGCCGACCTTGCTGCGGCTGCCGAACACCCACTCGGCGATGTGGGCGAAGAAGGCCAGTGTGTAGACGGCCATCGAGGAGTAGATGAGCAGGTCGCTCATCCGCGCCAGGCTCTCGTTGGTCGTGGCGGCGAGGATCACTTGTCGGCCTCTCCAGAAGGGGCAGGGTCTTCTGCGGGTTCTTCCGCGGTTTCCGGTACGGCTTCCGCCGCGGGGGGCGCCTGAACGGTGAGCGCGACCGCGAGGTCACCCAGCTCCTCCGGCAGCTTGGCGGACTCGCTCCGGCCGAGGCCGGCCATCTCGACGACGGTCACGCCGTCCTCACCGCGCACGGCCCGGACCCAGACGCGGCGCCGCTGGATGAAGAGCGAACCGGTCAGTCCGGCGATCGCGGCGATGGCGCCCGCGAGGGCGAGCCCGTTGCCGGGCTGCTGCGAGATCTGGAAGCTCGCCCACTCCTTGACGTCCTTCTCGAAGGTGATCGAGCCGGCGCCGTCGGGCAGCGTCATGGTCTCGCCGGGCAGCATGCGCTGCGCGAGCTTGTTGCCGGACGCGTCCGTGAACTGGGTCATCTTGGACTTGTCGAGCTGGTACACGTTCTGCGGCAGGCCGGAGTTCACGCGGAGGTCGCCGTGGAAGCCGGTGAGCGCCATGACCGGGAAGTCGAGCGCGGGGAACTGCGAGAACATCGTGCCCTTGCCGGCGCCCGCGAAGGTCGGCACGAAGAAGGCCTGGAAGCCCAGCTGCTCCTTCTTGCCGTTCTTGTCGCGGTAGCCGTCCATGACCTTGATCGCGCCGGTCGACGTGATGTTGTTGTCGATCGGCAGCAGCGGCACGGCGCCGTGGAAGACGGTCTTGCCGCGGCCGTCCTTGACGGTGACGACGGGCGCGTACCCGTGGGCGATCAGATAGACCTTGGAGTCGCCCACCTTCAGCGGCTCGTTGACCCGGATGACCGCCTTCTTGTCGGCGCCGCCCTGCGAGTAGCTGACGGCCGCCTCGAAGGTGCGCGGGGTGCCGCGCTGGGGGCCGTTCTTCTCGTACGTGCCGTTGAAGGACTCCAGCTTGAAGCTGAACGGCTCCAGCTCGTCGGTGCCGAACTGGGAGCCGGACTTGAAGTCGTCGTACTGGGTGAGCGTGTTGGAGAAGCCGTCGCCCTCGACGATCAGCTTGCCGCCCTCGGACTTGAAGAGCTGGCCCCAGGCGAAGGCGACGAGCATCACGATCAGGGCGACGTGGAAGGCCAGGTTGCCGGCCTCGCGGAGGTAGCCCTTCTCGGCCGCGACCGCGTTCCCCGCCGTGTGGGCGCGGAAGCGGCGGCCCTTGAGGAGCGTGAGCGCGGCCTCGTGGACCTGCTCGGGCTCGGCCTCGGTGCGCCAGGTGGTGTACGCGGGGAGCCGGTCGAGGCGCCGGGGGGCGCCCGGCGGGCGGCTGCGGAGCTGGCCGACGAACTGCCAGCTGCGCGGCACGATGCAGCCGATGAGGGAGACGAACAGCAGGATGTAGATCGCGGAGAACCACACCGAGCTGTAGACGTCGAAGAACTGGAGCTTCTCGTACAGCGGGGTGAGCGTCTTGTGGGCGTCCTTGAAGGCCTGCACCTTCAGCTCGTCCGCGCTGGTCTGCGGGATGAGGGAGCCGGGGACGGCGCCCAGGGAGAGCAGGAAGAGCAGGATCAGCGCGACCCGCATGGAGGTCAGCTGCCGCCAGAACCAGCGGATCCAGCCGACGACCCCGAGGGTGGGTCCGCCGACGACGGTCTCCTCCTGGGGAGCGGTCGACAGCTGGGCCCCGGCCGCCTCCTCGGCGGCTCGCCCGGTCTCGCTCGTATCGGTCTTGCTCATGGAACTCAGATCCCCACCGTGAAACCGCTGGACCAGCCCTGCATCGTGGCGACCATGTCGTCCCACGCACCCGTCAGGAGCAGGAGACCGGTGACGATCATCATGCCGCCGCCGATCCGCATGACCCACACATAGTGCTTCTTCACCCAGCCGAACGCACCGAGCGCCTTGCGGAAGGCGATCGCGGCGAGCACGAACGGGACGCCGAGGCCGAGGCAGTACGCGAAGGCGAGTATCGCTCCCCGCCCGGCGCTGGCCTGCTCCAGGGCGAGGGCGTTGACGGAGGCGAGGGTCGGGCCGATGCACGGGGTCCAGCCGATGCCGAAGAGCGCGCCGAGCACCGGGGCGCCGATCAGTCCGGCGGCCGGCTTCTTGTGGAAGCGGAACTCGCGCTGCGTGAACCAGGGCATCAGGCCGGCGAAGAAGACGCCCATGAGGATCATGAGCACGCCGAGGATCGTGGTGAGCGTGTCGCTGTACTTCTGGAGGGTCGACCCGAAGTAGCCGAAGAGCGCGCCGCCGGAGACGAAGACGGCGGTGAAGCCGAGGACGAAGAGGACGGCGCCGGCGGTCATCCGGCCGCGGCGGCTCTCGGCGAGGTCTGCGCCGGTGACCCCTGTGACGTACGAGAGGTAGCCGGGGACGAGCGGGAGCACGCACGGCGAGAAGAAGGAGACCAGACCGCCGAGGACCGCGATGGGCAGGGCGAGCAGCAGGGCTCCGCTGTTGACCGTCTCGATCACGGACTCACTTCTCCTTGAGGAGAGGCTCGATCATCGACCGGAGCTTCTTCTCGTCGAGCGCCATGAGGGAACGGGCGGCGATCTTGCCCTCCTTGTCGAGGACGACGGTGGAGGGGATGCCCTGGAGGCTGAGGGTGCCCTTGGGGAAGCCGAAGAGGATCAGCTTGCCCTGCGGGTCGTAGAGGCTGGGGTAGGGCACCCCGTAGTCCTCCTCGAAGGCGATCGCGGGCTGCTTGTTGGGATCGCGGGTGTTGAGGCCGACGAATTCGACGCCCTTGCCCTGGAGGTCCTTGGCGACCTTCGCGAAGTGCGGGGCCTCGGCGCGGCAGGGGCCGCACCAGGAGCCCCAGGCGTTGAGGACGACGACCTTGCCCTTGAGGTCGGCGACGTCGAGCTGCTTGCCGTCGAGGGTCTCGCCCGCGAGCTTCCCGGTGGAGGCGCGCTCGCCCTTGGCGGCGGTGGAGATACCGCCCGTGTTGGTCACGAAGTTGGTGTTGCCACCGCCGCCGGACTTGCCGTTGTTGTCGCCGCTGCAGGCCGAGAGTGTGACGGCGGCGGTCAGCACTGCGACGGCGAGCAGGGTGCGTCGAGGGGCACGGCTAAGGCTCATGTGAAAAGTTTCGCATGGGCGTTTGGGGGATCTTGGGCACCCCCCTACGTGCCCGTAAAGCCCCTTGTCAAGATCGTCTAAGCGGCCGGGGCGGTGGCGGGCGTCGGCTTGAGGAAAGCATTCCAGCCGCCCGCGGGCTTCTGCCCGACCTCCAGGGTGCGCAGCTTCTCCAGGATCTTCGGGTCCTGGACGTCGAGCCAGTCCACGAACTGCTTGAAGGAGACGAGCCGTACGTCCTTCTTTCCGGCCATTCCCTTGAGCGCCTCCTCGACGGCGTCCATGTAGATGCCGCCGTTCCACTGCTCGAAGTGGTTGCCGATGAAGAAGGGCGCGCGATTCGACTCGTACGCGCGCGTGAAGCCGGAGAGGTACGCCTCGGCCGCCTGCTTGCGCCAGCCCGGATAGCGCGAGGGCATGCCCTTGGTCGTGTTCTTCGACTGGTTGGCGAGCATGTTGTAGTCCATCGAGAGGACTTCGAAGGAGTGCCCGGGGAAGGGCACGGCCTGCAGCGGCAGGTCCCAGATCCCCTGGCGCTTGACGGGCCAGGTCTGGCGGCCGCCGGGCGAGCTGGCGTCGTAGCGCCAGTTCAGGCGCTTGGCGGTGGGGAGCAGGTTGTCCTGGCCGAGGAGGCAGGGGGTGCGGCCGCCGACGAGCTCCTTGGAGTAGTCGAAGGGCAGCGGGTCGAGGTCGGTCCAGCCGCTGTTGGTCTTCCA
Organism: Streptomyces tanashiensis; assembly: GCF_014648895.1. GTDB lineage: Bacteria > Actinomycetota > Actinomycetes > Streptomycetales > Streptomycetaceae > Streptomyces > Streptomyces tanashiensis. The sequence continues at coordinate 43,162 of NZ_BMRZ01000020.1, read as the reverse complement.
CTCGGTGACGAACTTCATCGCCTGGTCGATCTCGCTCTGCCACTGGGCCGGGGTCCAGTTGCCGACGGAGCCGGAGCCGCCGCAGAAGTGCCCGTTGAAGTGGGTGCCGATCTCGTGGCCTTCGAGCCAGGCCTGCCGGACGTACTTCAGGGTGTCCTTGATGTGCCCGTCGGTGAGGTAGCCGATGTCGGAGGCGCCGACGCGGTTGTTCGGCGGGCGGTAGAGGTCCTTCTTGGACTCGGGGAGGAGGTAGATCCCGGAGAGGAAGAAGGTCATCGCCGCGTCGTTGTTCTTGGCGAGTTCGAGGAAGCGCGGGAAGAGACCGTTGCCGACCTCGCCGGCGCCGTCCCAGGAGAAGATCACGAACTGGGGCGGGGTCTGGCCGGGTTCGAGCGGGACGGGCGTGTCGGGCTGGTGCGGCTGCTTGCCGGTGTCGGCGGTGGAACCGTCGCCGATGAGCCGGGCGTCGTCCTTGGTCGGGGTGGGCGTGCTCGGGTCCGCCGAGACGTCACCCCCCTTGCCGGGCCCGGAACGTCCTGGCTTGTCCTGGTCTCCGGTGCTGCATGCGGCAAGCCCCATCGCCGCGGCGGCCCCGACGCCCGCTCCGAGAAGCCCCCTTCGACTGATCCCGCTGATCCCGCGCATGACATCCCCATTCGCGCTGACGTATCACCTGAACGTCATCCAAACCGACAATGAGTGAGATGCCGGGAGGAACACGGAGGTTCCGGAAAATCGCACAAAAATTTCAGGGCGACCGGATGACATGAACATCATCATCCGATCGCCCTGAACTGTGTCGCCCGGGTGCCCCGCTGTCCAGCGGTCGGCGTGTGAGGATTACGCGCCGAAAGCCTTCGACTTGCCCTTCACCGGCTTCGCGCCCGCGAGGAGGTGCGCCGGGACGAGGTCCCGGGCCGGCTCGCTGTACCCGACCGAGACGATCTTGTCGCCGCGGTACGTGAACGAGGTCAGCGAGGCCAGCGTGCACTGCCGGCGCCGCGGGTCGTGCCAGAGCCGCCGCTTCTCGACGAAGCTGCGGACGATCCAGATCGGCAGCTGGTGGCTGACGCAGACCGCCTCGTGCCCGCGGGCCGCGTCCTTCGCCGCGTCGAGCGCGCCCATCATCCGCACGACCTGCTCGACGTACGGCTCGCCCCAGGACGGCTGGAACGGGTTCGTCAGGTGCTTCCAGTTCGCCGGCTTGCGCAGCGCCCCGTCACCGACGCCGAAGGTCTTGCCCTCGAAGACGTTCGCCGCCTCGATGAGCCGCTCGTCACTTGCCAGATCCAGACCGTGCGTCTTCGCGATCGGCGCCGCCGTCTCCTGCGCCCGCTCCAGCGGGGAGGCGACGACGTGCGTGATGTCCCGGCCGGCCAGGTGCTCGGCGACCCGGTCCGCCATCTGGCGGCCGAGCTCGGAGAGGTGGTAGCCGGGGCGCCGCCCGTACAGCACGCCGTCGGGGTTGTGGACCTCGCCGTGGCGCATCAGGTGGACGACGGTGATGTCCTCGTCCCACGTGTTCCGCTCGCTCATGCCGTGGCCTCCGCGGCGGCACGGGCCGCGGCCGGCAGGGCGGCGGCGATGCGCTCGACCGCCCGCTCGTCGTGCGCGGTCGACACGAACCAGGACTCGAACGCGGACGGCGGCAGGTAGACGCCGTCGGCCAGCATCGAGTGGAAGAAGGCGTTGAAGCGGAAGGCCTCCTGCTTCTTCGCGTCGTCGTAGTTCCGCACCTCGTCCTCGGTGAAGAAGACCGAGAACATGTTGGAGGCGGTCTGCAGCCGGTGCGCCACGCCCTCCTTGGCCAGCGCGCCCGTGACCAGGCCCTGGATCTCCTTCGAGACCGCGTTCACCTTGTCGTACGCGGCCTCGTCGAGCAGCCGCAGCTGCGCGAGCCCGGCGGCGGTGGCGACCGGGTTACCGGAGAGGGTGCCCGCCTGGTAGACCGGCCCGGCCGGCGCCAGGTGCCCCATGACGTCGGCGCGGCCGCCGAACGCGGCCGCGGGGAAGCCGCCGCCCATGACCTTGCCGAAGGTCATCAGGTCGGGCTTCACACCGTCCACGCCGTACCAGCCGGCGCGGCTCGTACGGAATCCGGTCATCACCTCGTCGGAGATGTACAGCGCGCCGTTCTCCCGGCACAGGTCCGCCAGGCCCTGGTTGAAGCCCTCCACCGGCGGGACGACGCCCATGTTGCCCGGCGAGGCCTCGGTGATCACACAGGCGATCTCGCCCGGGTGCGCGGCGAAGGCCGCCCGCACCGCGTCCAGGTCGTTGTACGGAAGCACGATCGTGTCCCCGGCCTGGGCACCGGTCACGCCGGGCGTGTCCGGGAGGCCGAAGGTGGCCAGGCCGGAGCCCGCCGCGGCGAGCAGCGCGTCCACGTGACCGTGGTAGCAGCCCGCGAACTTGACGACCTTCGCGCGCCCGGTGAAACCGCGGGCGAGGCGGATCGCGGACATCGTGGCCTCGGTGCCGGAGGAGACGAGCCGCACCTGCTCCACCGGCTCGATCCGCGCGACGATCTCCTCGCCGAGCGCGACCTCGCCCTCGCCGGGCGTGCCGAAGGAGGTGCCGCGGGCCACGGCGGCCTGCACGGCGGCGGTGACCTCGGGGTGCGCGTGGCCGAGAATCATCGGTCCCCACGAGCAGACCAGGTCGACGTACTCACGACCGTCCGCGTCGGTGAGGTACGGACCGGAACCGGACACCATGAACCGGGGCGTTCCGCCCACGGCCCGGAAGGCACGCACCGGTGAGTTCACGCCGCCGGGCGTCACGAGGGAAGCGCGGTCGAAAAGCGTCTGTGAGACTGGGGCTTCGTATGAATACGGCACTGTGATCCTGACCTGCGAGAACGACTTCGGGCACGACATCGGGAACGGAGGGACGGCGGTGAGCATCCTGTCTGTTACGCCGGGGCGCTCGCCCTCCGCGTCTGCGAAACTGGGGCGACATAGGGATGACTCACGGAATCCATGGTGTCAGAGGCCACGGCGTTCTTGCGGACAGGTGTTTCACCGTACGAACGCGGGGGAGGTCACTGACACGATGATCGGGTTGCGCGGCGGGGTCGTGTTGCCGAGAAAAAGCAGTCGGGTGGAGATATGCATCGCGGTGGCGGACCGGGCGAGGGGACGGACGACCTGGGTCCGGAGTCTGCCCGGCGGGGGAGGCACCGGCGCCGTCGGACGGAGGAACCGACCGCCGCGGAGGGCCGGCCGAGGCCGGAGCCCGCTGCGGAACCAGCCCCTGCGACCGGGGGCCGGAGCTTGGGGGTGACGTACAAGTACTTCGGTGCGCCCAACAGCGCGACGGCGGCCCAGGTCCCGATCTCGATGCGCCCGGAGGAGCTCGGCGGGGACGAGCTCGGCATGGGCGGCATGTTCACCAAGATCAAGCCCGAGACGATAGCGGCCATGGTCCTGACCGGCATCCAGGGCATGCCCCTGCACAAGGTGCCGCCGCTGGAGCTGGTGGTGCTGCACCCCGACTACGCGGTGGTGAAGCTGCCGATGACCGTGGTCGACCCGCTGCGCGGGATCGGCGAGGAGTCGGTCGGCGCCGCGGCCTTCATCTGGTCGACGGTCCCGGACCGGGGCGGCCCGCGCGACGCCTTCGACGTCTACCAGCTCCTCCACGAGTGGCAGGACTTCTCGGTCCGCCTCCACGAGGCGGGACACCAGCCGTACTGCCTGGTGTGGCCGTGAGCCTCTGACCCCGGGCCCCCGACCCGAGCCGCTGACCCGAGCCCCCGATGCGGGCGGGCGTCGCGGGCGGGCGTCGCGGGTCACGACCGCTCGGCCGCGGCCTTCGCGCGCTCGGCGGCCAGCTCGCGCGCGGACGCGAGCCGGTAGGGGACGTCGACGACCACGACGTTCTTCATGAACAGCAGACGGGTCTTGAGCCGCAGCGCGCTCTGGTTGTGCAGCGGCTGCTCCCACCAGTGCCCCACCACGTACTCGGGGATGACCACCGAGATCACCGAATCCGCCGTCCGCTCGGGCGCGTCCCGGACGTGCCGCAGGATCGGCTGGACGATCGAGCGGTACGGGGAGCTGAGCACCCGCAGCGGCACGTCGATGCCGTGCGCCTCCCAGGTCGCGCGGAGCACCTCCGCCTCCGCCGGGTCCTCGGCGACCGTGACGGCGGTGAGCGAGTCGGGGCGCAGGGTCTTCGCGTACGACAGCGCGCGGAGGCTCGGCGCGTTGACGGAGGCCACGAGGACGAGGACGTGGTGGGCGCCGAGGGTGCCGGGCCGTTCTCCGGGGCGCACGGCGACCTCGGCGGCGACGGTGTCGTAGTGCCGCCGCACCCCCCTCATCCCGGCGTAGAGCACGGGCATCGCGATGACGACCAGCCAGGCGCCGTGGGTGAACTTGGTGATGAGGACGATGACGAGGACGACCGCCGTCAGGCAGGCGCCGAAGGCGTTGATGGCGAGGCGGCGCCGGATGTTGTGGCGGTCGGCGGCCCCCGCCGGGGTGGCGAGTTCTCGCCTCCAGTGCTTGACCATGCCGGCCTGGGAAAGGGTGAAGGAGACGAAGACGCCGATGATGTACAGCTGGATGAGGCGGGTCAGCTGCGCGTCGAAGGCCACGATCAGGGCGATGGCGGCGAGCGCGAGGAGGACGATGCCGTTGGAGTAGACGAGCCGGTCGCCGCGGTGGAAGAGCTGGCGGGGCGCGTAGCGGTCGCGGCCGAGGACCGAGGCGAGCATCGGGAAGCCGTTGAAGGCGGTGTTGGCCGCCAGGACCAGGACGCCGGCGGTGACGGCCTGGAGCGCGTAGAAGAGGACGTGCCAGTCGCCGAAGGTGGCCCGGCCGATCTGGGCGAGCGCGGTGGACATCGGGGTGCCGGGGGCGAGCCCGAGCTCCGTGGGGTCCTCGGCGACATGGACCTCGTAGACCATGGCGAGCACCGTGATCCCGAAGAACATGGTCGCGGAGAGCACGCCCATGATCGCGAGCGTCATGGCCGCGTTGCGGCTCTTCGGCTTCGCGAACGCCGGCACGCCGTTGCTGACGGCCTCGACGCCGGTCAGCGCGGTGCAGCCGGAGGCGAAGGCCCGCAGGGCGAGCAGCACGAGCGCGAGACCCGAGTACGTGGAGACCTTCTCCACGGGCAGGCCCGCCGACTCGGCGCGGATCGTCGCGCCGCTCGCCATCCGGACGGCGGCGACGGCGAACATCAGGTAGATGACGCCGATGAAGGCGTACGTGGGGAGGGCGAACCAGCGCCCCGACTCGCGCACCCCGCGCAGGTTCAGCCAGGCGAGGAGCGCGACGAAGAACACCGACAGGGCCACGGCGTGCCCGTCGAGCGAGGGGACGGCGGAGGTGATCGCGGCGACCCCGGAGACGACGGAGACGGCGACGGTCATCACGTAGTCGATGAGCAGCGCGGAGGCGGCGGTGAGCGCCGCCCGCTGCCCGAGGTTCTCGACGGAGACGACATAGGCCCCGCCGCCGCCCGGGTAGGCGTAGCAGGTCTGCCGGTAGGAGGCGACGACGACCAGGAGCAGGACGACGATGCCGACCGCCGCGTACCAGGCCAGATGGAGCACGGCGAGGCCGCCGAGGGCGAGGACGAGCAGGATCTCCTCGGTGGCGTAGGCGACCGAGGAGAGCGGGTCGCTGCAGAAGACCGGCAGGGCGACCCGCTTGGGCAGCAGGGTCTCCCCGAGGCGTCCGCTGTCCAACGGACGACCTACGAGCAGGCGTTTCGCCGCACTTCCAGCTCTCATAAGTGCTGAAGTTAGGACGAATGGTATGTAATGCGCGGAAGCCGCGCCCTGTGGGGGCCCGTACGCCCCGTGGGAGTCCCCGACGAGGAAGGACCTGACGCGTGAGCGGAGTACGAATGGCCGGCCGGCCGATGCAGATCGGCGAGGTCGCCGCACGGACCGAACTGTCGCTGCGGACCATCCGGCAGTACGAGGACAGCGGCCTGGTCGTACCGTCCGCGGCCTCGCCGGGCGGTTTCCCCCTCTACACGGACGCGGACGTCTCCCGGCTGATGGTGGTCCGCCGGATGAAGCCGCTCGGCTTCACGCTCGACGAGACCCGCGAGCTCCTCACGGCCGTGGACCGGCTGGCCGCCGACCGCCCGGGCACGGACACCGGACTCGAACCGGGCGAGCGGGCCGCGCTGGTGGCCCGCGTCCGCCGCTACGAGGCCGCGGCGGCGGAGCGGGTCGCCGAACTGCGGGCCCAGCTCGCCCGCGCGGAGGAGTTCGCCGACTCCCTCCGCAACCGGCTGACGACAGCCTGACTCAGGCCGCCAGCGCCTCCGCGAGGTCGCGGAAGAAGCGGGCGTACGCGGCGGGGCTGGGCGGGGTCTCGGGGTTCCAGGGGGTGAGGCGGACCCCCGAGGGGAGCTCGTACGGCGGGGTCGCGTGCTCCCGGTCGTCGAAGAGGACGAGGTCGGGACGGAGCCCGGCGGCCCCGGCCCAGTCGCCGGTGAGCCAGTTGGCACCGGGCCCGGGGCCGGGGTCGACCAGCCGGACGCCCAGCTCGGCGAGGTGCGCCAGCTCGGGCCAGGCCTGCGGACGGGCCAGGTGCACCTGCTCGGGGCCCGCCCCGGAGAGCGCGAGCACGGCGAGCGCGGACCGGGCGGCGATGTCCCGGAGGCCGTCCTCGGCGGCGGCCAGCTCCGCGTCGGAGGCGGCCCGCACCGGCTCGGCGCCGAGGCTCGCGGCCAGCGCGGCGAAGCGGTCGAGGATCGCCGGCAGGGTGAGTTCGTTGCCGACGGAGAGCGCGGCGAGCGGGACCCCGAGCCGCTCGGCGACCGCCTCGTCGAGCGCGTACGGGCTCTTGCCGTCGTAGGTCACGTCGACGATCACGTCCGGGCGCCGCTCCCGCAGCGCCTCCTCGTCCAGGGCCCGGCCCGGTCCGAGGTACGGCACCCCGGCCGCCCGCAGGCCGCCCGCCTTGGCCGGGTCGAGCTCCGCTCCGTCATGCCCGGAGCCGTAGACGGCGACCGGCGTCACCCCCAGGTCGAGCAGCGCCGCGCCCGCCCGCACGTACGCGACCACCCGCAGCGGCACGCCCTCCGCCGCCGGCTCCGCACCTCTGTCGTCCGTGAATCGCCATGCCTGTGCTCCGGACATGCGGCTGCTCCCTCCCCGGCCGGAATCTCCCTCGTCCGTCACCTTGGAGGGGTTCCCCGGCCCGCACAAGAGGGCCTTCCGCGGGTGGCGGCCGGGGCGGGACCTTGGTCCCGGGCCCCCTGCCGAAAGTCCCCCAGGATGGTGTTAACTGAACAGGTCGGGAGGAAACAGTAGGAATCGTCAGTGCCGTCGTGCACGCGCGCGCCACCTGCCGGGGCGCGCCGGACACGGGCGGCCCTCGCGCCCTGGAGTGAGCCATGCCCTTGCCCGGCCAGTTCTCGGACCCCCGTGTGATCACGCTCTTCGGCCTGCTCGCCGTCTCGACGGTGGCGTGGCTGACGCTGAGCCTGCGCGCCCGCGCCCGCACGCGCCGCCAGGCGGCCGGCACGCCGCTGGACCGGGTCTGGCACCCGCAGGAGTCGGTGGCCCTGACGCCCGCGGAGGAGCACGCCTTCGGCCAGGTCGTCTCCCGGCTCACCCTCGGACCGGCGGGCCGTCTCCGCTGACCGCGTCGCCTTCCGGACCCTCCCGGGGGTGTCTAGCATGCGGACCATGCCCGCCTCCGATCCCCGCCCCCGCCGGGACACCCGGGGCATCGTCGACCCCGCCGAGCTGCTCTCCCGCGTCCGCTTCCGCCGGCACACCCCGGCAGCCGAGCTGCGGCCGTACCTGGAGCACTACTGGCTGATCGACTGGGAGCTGCCGGAGCCGTACGCGAGCCATCTCGTCCCTCACCCGTCGGTGAACATCGTCTTCCAGCGGTACGGGCCGCTGGGCGCCCCGGCGGAGGCGGCGAGCGCGTCGGCCGAGGTGTCGGGCGTCGGGCTCGGCCTGTTCACGCAGAAGCTGACGGACACGGGCCGGGTCTGCGGGGTGCAGTTCCGCCCCGGCGGCTTCCGGCCCTTCGCGCCCGCGTGGCCGGTGTCGGCCTGGACCGGCCGCCGGGTGCCGCTGGGGGAGGTCCTTCCGGACGGCGACGGGGTCGACTCCCCGACCGCCGTGCTCTCCCCCGACGACGACCACGCGCGCGTGGCGGCGCTCGACGCCTTCCTCCTGGCCCACGGACCGGCGCCCGACCCGGCCGCCGAGCAGGCCATGGAGCTCGTGGACCTGATCCGCTCGGACCGCACGGTCGGCAAGGTGTCGCGGCTGGCCGCCGCGAGCGGCCTGTCGGCGCGCTCGCTCCAGCGCCTGTTCGCCGGCCACGTGGGGGTCGGCCCGAAGTGGGTGATCCTGCGCTACCGGATCCACGAGGCCCTGGAACGCGCCGAGGCGGCGGGCGTCCCCGACTGGGCCGAACTCGCCGCCGAGCTGGGCTACAGCGACCAGGCCCATCTCGTACGGGACTTCACGGCGACGATCGGGGTGCCGCCGACGGCGTACGCCCGCGCGGTGTCAGTGCCCTGACCTACCGTACGGAGATGACCGACGACACGTCACAGGTACGCCTCGAACCCTGGTCCGAGGAGGACGCGGGCCTGCTGCGCGCCCTGAACGCGCCGGAGCTGATGGGCCACCTCGGCGGCCCGGAGACCGAGGAGCAGCTGGTCCGGCGGCACCGGAGGTACGTGGAGCTGAGCGCCGACGGCACGGGCGCGGGGCGCATGTTCCGGATCGTGCTGCTGCCGGAGGAGGCCGTGGTGGGCAGCATCGGCTTCTGGTCGCAGACCTGGGACGGCGAGCCCGTGTACGAGACGGGGTGGGCGGTGCTCCCCGGCTTCCAGGGCCGGGGCCTGGCGACCTCCGCCACGCGCGCGGTGGTCGCCGAGGCCCGGGCGGCGGGGCTGCACCGCCATCTGCACGCGTTCCCGTCCGCGGACAACACCGCGTCGAACGCGGTGTGCCGCAAGGCAGGCTTCGAGCTGCTCGGCGAGCGGGACTTCGAGTACCCGCCGGGGCGCCCGATGCGCTGCAACGACTGGCGGCTCGACCTCGGCTAGCCGGCGTCCGGCGTGGTGAGCGACCGGGTGAAGTGGAAGGCCACGATGTCGAAGCGCTCCCGCAGGTAGAAGCGGTGGGCGCCGTTCCGGTGGGTGCCGGAGTCCAGGTTGAGCTCGTGGCAGCCGGCCGCGCGGGCGTGGTCCTCCAGGTGGGCGACGAGGGCGTGCCCGACGCCGGTGGAGCGGTCGGCGGCGGCGGTCACCAGGTCGTCGACGTAGAGCTTGCGGAGGGAGCTGGTGTTGTTGACGATCCGCCAGCCGGCCGCGCCGACGCAGCGCCCCTCGTCCGTGTAGGCGGCGCTGAACCGCAGCCCCTCGGGGTGCCCGGCCTCGTAGACCTCGCGGAAGAGCTCCGGGGTGAGGTGGGGACGGAGCTCGGAGAGGACCGGCAGGAGGTCGCTCTCCAGCCGGGGGTCGCCGGGGGCGAGGTCGATGATCTTCATGCCGGGACGGTACCCCAGGTTTTTTCAGGGTTGACGGGCGAGGCGCCGTCACGGATATTTACCTGCACAACGCAGATGATGCGCAACGCAGTAACTCCTGAAGGGGCCCCTCATGACCGTTCTCGTCACCGGCAGCCGCGGCCGCGTCGCCTCGACCCTGCTCGATCTGCTGGCCGACGCGGGCGTGAAGACCAGGGCCGGATCCAAGAACCCCGTGGACCTGTCCCCACCCCCGGGTGTCGACACCGTGCGCTGCGATCTCGGCGATCCGGCCACCTTCGACGCCGCTCTGCGGGGCGTCGACTCCGTCTTCCTGTACGCGGAGGCCGCACATGTCGGCACCTTCGCCGACCGGGCGCGCGCCGCCGGCGTCGAGCACATCGCCCTGCTCTCCTCCAGCTCCGTCCTCGCCCCGGACGCCGCCGAGAACCCGATCGCGGCCTCCCACCTCGCGGCCGAGCGCGCCCTGACGGCCGCCGCGGAGTCCGGCGCCTTCGAGGCCACCCACCTCCAGCCCGGCGCCTTCGCCACCAACGCCCTGCAGTGGGCGGGGGCGCTCAGGAACGGCCACGGGCCGGCGCTGCCGTATCCGCACGCGTACGGCGACCCGATCCACGAGCGGGATGTCGCCGAGGCCGCCTTCGCCGTGCTGACCGAGCCGCGGCTGCGCGGCTCCTCGTACCTGCTGACGGGTCCCGAGTCGCTGGACTTCGCGGAGCAGCTGGCGATCCTGGCCGAGGTGACGGGCCGCCCCGCGCCGTACACGGCCGTCACGCCCGAGGAGTGGAAGGAATCGGTCGCCGCGTTCATGCCGGCCCGTTTCGCGGACGCCCTGCTCTCCTACTGGGCCTCCCACAACGGCCACCCGACCCCCGTGACGAGAACCATCGAAACGCTGACGGGCCACCCCGCCCGCACATTCACCACCTGGGCAAACGACCACGCGGAGAGCTTCCGCCCCGTTGCGGGCAGCCGCCCCGCCGCTGTGGGCAATCGTTCCGCTGGGGCGGAACGGGTGGGCACAACGGAACGGCGCTCATAGCCGCGCCCAGGCTCCTGCGCCTGAACCCGCACACCAGGTGCGCCGAGGGCACCCGCGCACCCGGGGGCGGAACCGGGAGGGAACCGGGGGCGGAGGCGAATTCCCTGGCCCCCCACAGCCCCCGATGCCATCCTGGTCCCCGTGAACGGACCGGAGATCCACATCAGCTTCGCCCCCGGCCTGCACCTCTTCGTCTCGACGGAGCGTCGCCAGGGCCGCACCCCGCTGACCACCGACGGCACCTCGTCGCTCGGCCACGTCGTGGAGTCGCTGGGCGTGCCGCTCACCGAGGCCGGGCGGCTCCTGGTCGACGGGCGCCCCGTCGACGCCTCGCACGTCCCCGGCGCGGGCGAGAGCATCGAGGTGGAGGACGTCGTCCGCCCGCAGCCGGTGCCGGGCGCGCCGCTCCGGTTCCTGCTCGACGTGCACCTCGGCACGCTGGCCCGGCGCCTGCGCCTGCTCGGCGTGGACGCGGCGTACGAGAGCGAGGACATCGGCGACCCCGCCCTGGCCGCGCTCTCCGCGCGGGAGCGGCGCGTGATGCTGTCGCGGGACCGCGGTCTGCTGCGCCGCCGCGAACTGTGGGCGGGTGCCTACATCTACAGCGACCGGCCGGACGACCAGCTCCGTGACGTACTGGAGCGATTCGCGCCGCCGCTCGCGCCCTGGACCCGCTGCACGGCGTGCAACGGGGAGCTGAGCGACGCCGACAAGGACACGGTGCGCGAGCAGCTGGAGCAAGGCACGGAGAAGACGTACGACGTGTTCGCCCGGTGCGTGGAGTGCGGCCGGGTCTACTGGCGCGGCGCGCACCACGCGCGCCTGGAGGCGATCGTCTCCGACGCGGTGAAGGAGTTCGGCGGGGCCGCGGCCCGCTAGGGCCTGTCTTCCGGACGAGGCCCAAGGCCACACCCACCCGAGCCCCGAGCCCTGAGCCCCGAGCCCCCCGGGAGCCCCCGCGCACGTCAGCCGAGGTCGCCGCCCCGCAGCCGCTCGATCTGCGCGGCGCTGACCTCGACGGTCCGCCGCATGTGGGCGATGAGCAGGGCGACCTCGGCGTCGCTGTACACGTCGAACATCGTGCCCCAGGTGCTGTTGAGCTTCCGCCAGAGGTCGCCGAGTTCCGCCATCCGCTCGGGGACGAGCGCCACCAGGACCCGGCGGCGGTCCTCGGTGTCGCGCTCGCGGGTCACGTAGCCGGAGCGTTCGAGCCGGTCGACGAGCCGGGTCGCGGAGCCGGTGGTGAGTCCGGTCAGTTCGGCGACCCGCCCGGTGGTCACCGGGCCTTCCTCCAGGCTGAGCAGGTTCAGGCACTGCACATCGGTCGGGTGCAGACCGAGGTGGTCGGCGACGGCCTGGTTGAACAGGGCGTAGGCGGCCATGTAGCGGCGGGCCTCCCCGTACAGCTCGGTCATGAGCGCCTCGCGCCGGACGGAATTCTTCTGCGTCATGCAGAGATCGTACGGCCCGGGCACCGCCGGGTCACGGGCCGCTCCGGCCCCGCGCTCACGGCGCCTCGGCGGTCAGATAGCGCTGCACGGTGGGGCCCAGCCAGGCCACGATCTCCTCGGTGGACATCGCGACGGCCGGCGGCAGGCGCAGCACGTAGCGGGTGAGCGCCATGCCGAGGATCTGGGAGGCGACGAGCGCCGCCCGGCGCGGGGCGTCCTCCGGGTCGGGGCAGACGCCCCGGGTGACCGGGCCGAGCTGCTGGGCGAAGATCGCCTGCATGCGCGCGGCCCCGGCCTCGTTGGTGACACCCACCCGCAGCATCGCGGTGAGGACCTCGTCGCGCTCCCAGCGCTCCAGGAAGTGCGTGACCAGGACGGCCCCGATGTGCCGCGCGGGCAGGGCGCCCAGCTCGGGCAGGCCGATCTCGACCTCGGAGGCGGCGGCGAAGAGCCCCTCCTTGTTGCCGTAGTAGCGCATCACCATCGACGGGTCGATCCCGGCGTCACGGGCGATGGCCCGGATGGTGGCGCGCTCGTACCCGTCGGAGGCGAAGCGCTCGCGGGCGGCCTCCAGGATGGCGGCCCGGGTGGCGTCGGAGCGGCGGACGGTCGTCATATCAACAACTGTAGGCCAACGGGTGTTGACAGGCCATTCCGGCCGCCCTAACGTTGCCAACAAGCGTTGACCAACATGTGTTGGCAAACGATCGTGGGCACCCTGGAGGCAGCCATGAGCACCACGGACACGGACGTACTCGTCATCGGCGCGGGCCCCACCGGCCTCCTGCTCGCCGGCGACCTCGCCACCGCCGGGATCGACGTCACCCTCGTCGAGCGCCGCCCCCAGGGCCTCGGCAACATGACCCGGGCCTTCGGTGTCCACGCCCGCACCCTGGAGCAGCTCGACGCCCGCGGACTCGCGGACGAACTCCTCGCCACCGGCACCACCCTGACCACGGCCCGGCTCTTCGGCCGCCTCGACCTGGACATGACCCGGCTGCCCACCCGCTTCAACCACCTGCTCGTCACCCCGCAGTACGAGGTCGAGCGCCTCCTGGAGCGCCGGGCGGTCGCCGCGGGCGTCACCTTCCGGTACGGGACCGAGCTGCGCGGACTGCGCCAGGACGCCGACGGCGCCACCGCGGAGCTCACCGACGCCGACGGCACCCCGCTCACCCTCCGCGCCCGCTACCTGGTCGGCACGGACGGCGTCCGCAGCTCCGTCCGCACCGCCCTCGGCCTGCCCTTCCCCGGCCGCTCCGTGATCCGCTCCATCGTCCTCGCCGATGTGCGGCTGGCGGAGGAGCCCGCCGACTCGTTCAGCGTCAGCGGCTCCGGAGACACCTTCGCCTTCCTCGCCCCCTTCGGCGACGGCTGGTACCGGGTCATGGGCTGGACCCGCACCCGCCAGGTCGCCGACAGCGAGCCCGTCGACCTCGACGAGGTCCGCGAGATCGCCCGCCTCGCCCTCGGCACCGACTACGGCATGCACGACGCCCGCTGGATCTCCCGCTTCCACAGCGACGAGCGCCAGGCCCCCGCCTACCGCGTCGGCCGCGCCTTCCTCGCCGGGGACGCCGCCCATGTGCACTCCCCCGCCGGCGGCCAGGGCATGAACACCGGCCTCCAGGACGCCGCCAACCTCTCCTGGAAGCTCACCGCCGTGCTCCGCGGCGAGGCTCCCGACCCCGAGGCCCTCCTCGACAGCTACCAGTCCGAGCGCCACCCCGTCGGCGCCATGGTGCTCCGCAGCAGCGGCACGATCGTCCGCCTCGCGATGGCCCACACCCCGCTCACCCGCGCCGCCCGCTCCCTCGCGGCCCACTTCCTGAACGCGGTCCCGCGCGCCTCGGCCCGCGCCATGAGCATGATCAGCGGCCTCGGCATCTCCTACGCCCCCGCGCCGGGCACCGGCCGGCCCTCGGGCCGCCGCACCCCCGACGTCCCCCTGCGCGAAGGACGGCTCTACGAGCTGCTCCGCCGGGGTGAGTTCGTCCTCATCGCCCCCGAGGGAGCGGACCCGGCCCTGCCGACGACCGCCCCCGTCACCCCGAAGCACCTCGTCCGGGCCACCTGGCCGGACCCCTCGAAGGAGGCCGTCGTCCTGGTCCGCCCGGACGGATACGTCCACTGGGCGCGGCAGTGACCGGCCGGCACCGGCTCAGAAGACGTACGGATCCCCGGTGGCGAGCACCAGTACACGGTGCCGGTCGTTCCGCGGATTCCGGTCGGCCGGCCCGTCCCGCCAGGCCGTGCCGATCTCGACCGTCATCTCGTCCGGGAGGGCCGCGGTCCGCAGGTCGAGCGCCAGCTCACCGGCGCCCCCCTCGGCCCGGAGCTCGCCCGTCCGGCAGGACACCACGCGGGCACTGCTCCACAGGCAGGCCGGCGGCAGCTCCTGGCCGCCCGCCATCGGTTCGGAGAAGGTGAGCCGGACCGTCGCCTGGGAGACGTCGGAGGGCCCGTGGTTCTCGCTGACCAGCCAGACGCCGACTCTCCCGTCCCAGAGGGAGACATGCCCGTGATGGGACAGATCCGCCTCGCTCCCGATCGCCGGCCCCGCGGCACCGGCACCCGCGCCCGTACCCATCACCGCCGCTGCCGCGAGAGCGACCCCGAGCACACTCTTCCGCAATCCACGCATAGGCCCAAAATACCCAGGATTCATCACATCTTCTGACAAGCCATCAGTCCGCGTGTCCCATGGCACGCTGCCCCCATGCTGATCGCCCGGTCCATCGCCCTGTTCGTCCTCGCCGCCCTCTTCGAGATCGGCGGCGCCTGGCTCGTCTGGCAAGGAGTCCGGGAGCACCGCGGCTGGATCTGGATCGGCGCGGGAGTCATCGCCCTCGGCGTCTACGGCTTCGCCGCCACCCTCCAGCCCGACGCCGAGTTCGGCCGCGTCCTCGCCGCCTACGGCGGAGTGTTCGTCGCCGGCTCCCTCGCCTGGGGCATGGCCGCCGACGGCTACCGACCCGACCGCTGGGACGTCACCGGCGCCCTCGTGTGCCTCGCCGGCATGGCCGTGATCATGTACGCCCCCCGGGGCCGCTGACCCCCGCCCCCGACCTATCCTGGCCGGGCGATCGACGTAATCGACCACCTGCGCGAGGAGCACGTCATGACCGGCCCCGGTACCCCCATCGCCGTCATCACCGGAGCGAGCAGCGGAATCGGCGCCGCCACCGCCCGGCAACTGGCCGCCGCCGGCTACCGCGTGGTCCTCACCGCCCGCCGCAAGGACCGCATCGAGGCCCTCGCCGCCGAGATCACCGAAGCCGGCCACCAGGCCACCGCCTACGCCCTCGACGTCACCGACCGCGCCGCCGTCGACGACTTCGCCACCGCCTTCCGCAGCCTCGCCGTCCTCGTCAACAACGCCGGCGGTGCCCTCGGCGCCGACCCGGTCGCCACCGGCGACCCCGAGGACTGGCGCCGGATGTACGAGGTCAACGTCCTCGGCACGCTCAACGTCACCCAGGCCCTGCTCCCCGCCCTCACGGCGAGCGGCGACGGCACGGTGGTCGTCCTCTCCTCCACGGCCGGTCACGCCACCTATGAGGGCGGCGCCGGCTACGTCGCCGCCAAGAACGGCGCCCGCGTCCTCGCCGAGACCCTCCGCCTGGAGATCGTCGGCACCCCGGTCCGCGTCATCGAGATCGCCCCCGGCATGGTCAAGACCGACGAGTTCGCCACCACCCGCTTCCGCGGCGACACGGACAAGGCGGCCAAGGTCTACGCCGGCGTCGCGGAGCCCCTCACCGCCGACGACGTCGCCGACACCATCACCTGGGCCTGCACCCGCCCCCCGCACGTCAACATCGACCTCCTGGTCGTCCGCCCCCGGGCCCAGGCCTCCAACAGCAAGATCCACCGCGAGCTGTAGCACCACGCGCCGTGGACGCGAGAGGGGCCGGCGCACCGCACCGGCCCCTCTCGCCCCCGCGGGGACACTTCAGCCCTTCACGCAGATGACCTGCTTCAGCTTGGCGACGACCTCCACCAGGTCGCGCTGCTGCTCCATCACCTTCTCGATCGACTTGTAGGCACCCGGGATCTCGTCCACGACTCCCGAGTCCTTGCGGCACTCCACGCCCCGGGTCTGCTCCTCCAGGTCCCGCGTCGAGAAGCGCCGCTTCGCCGCGGTCCGGCTCATCTTCCGGCCGGCGCCGTGCGAGGCCGAGTTGAACGACGCCGCGTTCCCCAGGCCCTTCACGATGTACGAACCCGTGCCCATCGAGCCCGGGATGATCCCGAACTCCCCGGAGCCGGCCCTGATCGCGCCCTTCCGCGTGACCAGCAGGTCCATGCCCTCGTACCGCTCCTCCGCCACGTAGTTGTGGTGGCAGGAGATCACCGGATCGAAGGTCACCCTGGCCTTACGGAATTCCCGGCGGACGACCTCCTGGAAGAGCGCCATCATGATCGCGCGGTTGTACTTCGCGTACTCCTGCGCCCAGAACAGATCGTGCCGGTAGGCGGCCATCTGCGGGGTGTCCGCGACGAACACCGCCAGGTCGCGGTCGACGAGACCCTGGTTGTGCGGCAGCTTCTGGGCCTCGCCGATGTGGTGCTCGGCGAGCTCCTTGCCGATGTTGCGCGACCCGGAGTGCAGCATGAGCCACACCGACCCGGAGGCGTCCAGACAGAACTCCACGAAGTGGTTGCCGCCGCCGAGCGTCCCCATCTGCTGGGTGGCACGCTCACGACGGAACTTGACGGAGTCCGCGACCCCGTCGAACCGCGACCAGAAGTCGTCCCAGCCCGCCGTCGGGAACTGGTACAGCCGCCCCGGGTCCACCGCCTCACGGTGCAGGCCCCGGCCCACCGGGATCGCCTGCTCGATCTTCGAGCGGAGCCGGGACAGGTCGCCCGGCAGGTCGTTCGCCGTCAGCGAGGTCTTGACCGCCGACATCCCGCAGCCGATGTCCACACCGACCGCCGCCGGACAGACCGCACCCCTCATCGCGATCACCGAACCGACGGTCGCGCCCTTGCCGTAATGCACGTCCGGCATCACGGCCAGGCCCTTGATCCACGGCAGCGTCGCCACGTTCTGCAGCTGCTGCATGGCACCGCCCTCCACCGAGGAGGGATCGGTCCACATCCTGATCGGTACTTTCGCGCCCGGTACCTCTACGTACGACATACTTCCTCGATTCCCCCGAAAAGTCTGATAACGCAAAAACCGGAGCCAAAGCCCGTACAGGTGACAGCGGACCGGCATCAACGGCTGCGTGTGCGATAGACATTGTGTCCACCGGCCGGGTTCGCGCGGCAAACAGTTTTCGGGAATGACTTCGGGTGAAGGGAGCCTGGGACCGTGCAGCGAAAGAGGTACGCACCCGGTCGCACCGGGTCCACGGCTCGCACCGCCGTCGTCCTCGCACTCGGCCTCGGCCTGGGGGCCGGCCTCACCGCCTGCTCCGCCGGCACCCCCGCCGACGACATCGCCGTCGACGCCAAGGCCGGACCGGCCGTCCCCGTCGCGCCCCCCGGCCGCTACCGCACCCTCTTCGAGCCGTGCGGCGCCGTGCCGCAGGCCAGCCTCAAGGACCTGCTCCCGGGCGCCGCCGCGCTGCCCGACGCCGAGCGCGACAAGGCGTACCGGGGCGTCGCGGCCGTCACGTACGACACCGACCGGCGCGTCGGCTGCACCTGGAAGGCCGACACCCCGGACATCTCGCACCGGCTCTCGCTCGACATCGAGCGGGTGGTGTCGTACGACGCGGCCGTCAGCGACGACGACCGGGCGCAGGAGGTGTACGTCCGCAAGCAGCTCGCGGCGGGCATCCCGGTGCCGCCCACGGCCCCGCCGACCCCCACCGGAACGGCGACGGGAACCCCGTCCGCCACGGGCGCGCCGACCACGACCGCCACCCCGCCGGGCAAGCCGACGACGACCGGCACGCCCCCCGCCTCGGGCGCCCCGGCCACCGGCACCACCGCGACCGGCCCGACCCCGACCTCGACCGGCCTGGAGCCCCGCGTCCTCGACGGCCTCGGGGAGGTCGCGTACATCGACGACGTCCTCGGCACGGCCGGCGCGAACAGCCATCAGCGGGTCGTCAGCGTGGTGTTCCGCACATCCAACGTGATCGTGACGGTCTCCTACCGGGAGCAGACCGCAGGCTCCACCGAGGCCCCCGACAGCGCGGAACTGCAGGAAAAGGCCCGGAATCTGGCCCGGCAGCTCGCCGAGCGGCTGGAGGAGTAGCCGTCCGCATCCGCTCCGTGAGCGGACGACGACCACGTAACGTGTCGCCGTACCGTGGCCGACAAGCGACTGAAGGAACCATGCAGCGATCAGCTCCGCGAACGCGACTCACCCGCATACTCGCCTGCGCCGCCGTCCCGGTGATGCTCGTCGCCGCGGGATGCTCCTCGGACTCCGACGACTCCGGGAAGACGCAGGGGCAGGGCAAGGACAAGACGGCCTCGTCGGCGTCCGCCACCCCCTCGCCGTCGCAGTCGACGAAGACGGTCGACCCGGCGAAGTTCGCGAAGCTGCCCGAGGTCTGCAAGTCGATCTCCGCGAAGACGACGGCGTCCCTGGTTCCCAAGGCGAAGACGAAGAACGGCACGCCGGCCGTCTCCAGCGACCTGACCAGCCGCGGCGGCTGCTCGTGGAACGGCCTGGATGACAAGGGCGTGAAGGGCTCGCAGTACCGCTGGCTGGACGTGTCCTTCTACCGGTACGAATCCGACGCCGCGCTCGGCAGCGGCCAGGACCGCGCCCACGAGAACCTCGCGAAGGAGCTCGCCAAGGTCCAGGAGACCCCGGGCGCGAAGAAGCTCCGGACGGTCACGGCCACGGGCATCGGCGACGAGGCGAAGACGGTCACCTACCAGCTGCGCAAGACCGACGAGGACTTCGCCTACACGTCGATCCTGGTCCGCACGGGGAACGTGCTGGTGCTGCTCTCGTACAACGGTGCCGGTTACGCGGGCGCCGACACCCCGTCCGAGAAGACGATCACGAACGGTGCGGCCACCGCGGTCAAGGAAGCCGTCGCGGCGGTCGCCGCAGCCAACAAGTAGTCACAAACCAGCGCGGAGTGCCACTTTCGCGCGGAGCCCGTCCCTCCCCCCGAGGGCCGGGCTCCGCGCGCATGTGCCACTCTGTGCGCGCCGGATGTCGAATGACGGGAGGGGTCGCGGGTGGCCGCGATGCAGCTGACACGCACACACCGAATACTCATCGGCCTCGTCATCGGCGGTGCGCTGATCATCGCGGGGATCGGTTTCGCGGGTTCGTACGCCGCCGTGCGCGAGCTCGCCCTGCAGAAGGGCTTCGGCACCTTCTCGTACTTCTTCCCGATCGGCATCGACGCGGGCATCTGTGTGCTGCTCGCCCTGGACCTGCTGCTGACCTGGCTGCGGATCCCGTTCCCGCTGCTGCGCCAGACGGCCTGGGTGCTGACGGCCGCGACGATCGCCTTCAACGGCGCGGCCGCCTGGCCCGACCCGCTGGGCGTGGGCATGCACGCGGTGATCCCGGTGCTGTTCGTGGTGGCCGTCGAGGCCGCCCGGCACGCCGTCGGCCGGATCGCGGACATCACGGCCGACAAGCACATGGAGGGCGTCCGGATCACCCGCTGGCTGCTGTCGCCGGTGCCGACGTTCCGGCTGTGGCGCCGGATGAAGCTGTGGGAGCTCCGCTCGTACGAGCAGGTCATCAAGCTGGAGCAGGAGCGGCTGATCTACCAGGCCCGGCTGCAGGCGCGCTTCGGCCGCGGCTGGCGGCGCAAGGCGCCGGTGGAGGCGCTGATGCCGCTGCGGCTCGCCCGGTACGGGGTGCCGCTCGCGGAGACGGCCCCGGCGGGCCTGGCGGCGGCGGGCATCGAGCCGGCGGTACTCCCTCCGGAGCCGCAGCCGGTCGCGCTCGCGCAGCCCCAGCCGGCGGCGCTGCCGGCCCAGGTCCCGGCGCAGGCCGCCCCGGCGCAGACCCCGGTGGGGCCGCAGGCCCAGGTGCCGCAGCAGGCGCAGGCCCCGGCGGGGCCGGTGAACCACGAGAGCCACTGGTTCGACGCCTCGCAGGTCTCCCCGGAGTCCTACGAGGGCAGCTACAACCCGCAGATCGTGGAGGGCCTCGAACCCATGCCGGTCCCGGTGCCGCAGGGCCCGGAGGACGTCCCTCCGGCGGGTCCCGAGGAGTTCGTGGAGTACCCGGAGTACGTGGAGCAGCCGGAGCCGCGGGCCGACGAGTTCGAGGACGTCGTCTACAAGGTCATGAGCTCGTACGTGATCGAGCACGAGCGGTTCCCGGCCGAGGCCGAGCTGGCGCGGCTGGTGGCCGAGCAGTACGGCCTTCCGGAGTTCCCCGCGTCCGACATCGACCTGCTGCGGCAGGCGGTCCCGGCGGCGCAGGAGCGCGTGCAGCAGGCGAGGGCCGACGTGGACACCCCGTAGGGGCACGAGGTACGCAACGCGAAGGGCCGCCACCCGAATGGGTGGCGGCCCTTCCTCATGCGATCGACCGGCTGCGCCGGACTCCGTCCGTCGACGGGTGCCCGGCCCAGCCTCCGGCAGCTACGCCCCGAGCAGCTTGCGCACCCGGACCCCTCCCCGACGCCGCTCTCGCACCGCTCGGCCCCAGGGGGCCTCTCGGGCTTCTACCGGCTGCGCCGGACTCCGTCCGTCGACGGGTGCCCGGCCCAGCCTCCGGCAGCTACGCCCCGAGCAGCTTGCGCACCCGGTCCGCACCGACCGCGAGCAGCAGCGTGGGCAGACGGGGACCCGTCTCGCGGCTGACGAGGAGCTTGTAGAGCAGGGCGAAGAACGCGCGCTGGGCGAGCTTCAGCTCGGGCGTCGGCTTGGCCTCGGCGTCGAGACCGGCCATGACCTTCGGGACGCCGTAGACCAGGGTGGTGAGCCCGTCGAGCGACCAGTGGGTGTCGAGGCCCTCCAGGAGCAGGCGGAGCGACTCGCGGCCCTCGTCGTCCAGGGAGCCGAGGAGCTCGGTGTCGGGCTCCTCGCGGACGATGGTGCGCTGGTCGGCCGGGACCTGGTTGGTGATCCAGTTCTCGGCGCGGTCGAGGCGCGGCCGGACCTCGTCGAGGGAGGTCACCGGGTTCTCGGGGTCGAGCTCGGTCAGGATCCGCAGGGTCTGCTCGTCGTGGCCGGCCGTGATGTCCATGACCGAGGCGAGCGTGCGGTACGGGAGCGGGCGCGGGGTGCGCGGCAGCTCCCCGGCGGCCGTACGGGCGGCGCGGGAGTGGGCGGCCGCGTCGGCGGGCAGGACGGAGCCGTCGGCGACCTTGGCCTCCAGCTTGTCCCACTCGTCGTAGAGCCGCTGGATCTCCTGGTCGAAGGCGATCTTGAAGGACTGGTTCGGCTTGCGGCGGGCGTACAGCCAGCGCAGCAGCGGAGCCTCCATGATCTTCAGCGCGTCGGCCGCGGTGGGCACGCCGCCGCGCGAGGAGGACATCTTGGCCATGCCGCTGATGCCGACGAAGGCGTACATGGGGCCGATGGGCTGGACGCCGTCGAAGACCTCACGGACGATCTGGCCGCCGACCACGAAGGACGAGCCGGGCGAGGAGTGGTCGACGCCGGAGGGCTCGAAGATGACGCCCTCGTAGGCCCAGCGCATGGGCCAGTCGACCTTCCAGACCAGCTTGCCGCGGTTGAACTCGCTGAGCGCGACCGTCTCGGAGAAGCCGCAGTTCGTGCAGGTGTAGGCCAGCTCGGTGGTCTCGTCGTCGTACGACGTGACGGTCGTCAGGTCCTTCTCGCACTGCCCGCAGTACGGCTTGTACGGGAAGTAGCCCGAGGTGCCGCCGGAACCGTCGTCCTCGCCGGCCGCGCCGGAGCCCTCCTCGGCCTCCAGCTCGGCCTCGTCGACCGG
This sequence comes from Streptomyces tanashiensis, assembly GCF_014648895.1. Classification (GTDB taxonomy): domain Bacteria; phylum Actinomycetota; class Actinomycetes; order Streptomycetales; family Streptomycetaceae; genus Streptomyces; species Streptomyces tanashiensis. Next base: position 21,322 of record NZ_BMRZ01000020.1, on the reverse strand, counting down.
CTTCTGGGACTGCTTCTTCGGCGCCTTCTTCGTCCGGTACTGGTCGAGGATGGCGTCGATGTCACCGCGGTGCTTCATCGCGTGCAGGATCTGCTCGCGGTAGGCGCCGGCGGTGTACTGCTCGGTCTGGCTGATCGGGTCGTACTCGACGCCCAGCTCGGCCAGCGACTCGACCATGGCGGCCTTGAAGTGCTCGGCCCAGTTGGCGTGGGGCGAACCGGCCGGGGCCGGGACCGAGGTCAGCGGCTTGCCGATGTGCTCGGCCCAGGAGGCGTCGATGCCCTCGATGCCGTTCGGCACCTTGCGGTAGCGGTCGTAGTCGTCCCAGGAGATGAGGTGCCGGACCTCGTACCCGCGGCGGCGGATCTCGTCGGCGACCAGGTGCGGGGTCATGACCTCGCGGAGGTTGCCGAGGTGGATCGGGCCGGACGGGGAGAGGCCGGAGGCGACGACGACCGGTTTGCCAGGCGCACGTCGCTCCGACTCGGCGATGACCTCGTCCGCGAAACGGGAGACCCAGTCGGTCTCGGTGCTGCTCTGAGCCACGGTCGGTACGTCCTTCTTCCTGAGAGGTTCTGTCTGACAGCCCTACGACAACCATTCTCCCAGACGGAACACCGCTCTCCGAGGTTGTCCACAGGCGGGGAAATCACGTTGCGCTCCCATGGGACACTTGACAAGCGATTTAGACCTGACGGACTCAACAGGAACGGAAGCTCATGGCCTCGGTCCCTTCCCTCGCTTCGACCGTGCAGCAGCGCCTCGCGGACGGCCTCTCGGCGGCTCTGCCGGACGCCGCGTCCGCCGACCCGCTGCTGCGACGAAGCGACCGGGCCGACTTCCAGGCCAACGGCATCCTGGCGCTGGCCAAGCAGCTCAAGGGCAACCCGCGCGAGCTGGCGACGAAGGTCGTCGAGGCGATCCCGGCCAATGACGTCCTGAAGGAGATCGAGGTCTCGGGCCCCGGCTTCCTGAACATCACGGTCACCGACTCGGCGATCATCGACACCCTCGCGGCCCGCGCCGCGGACGCGCGTCTCGGCGTGCCGTTCAACGAGTCGGCGGGCACCACGGTCATCGACTACGCCCAGCCGAACGTGGCGAAGGAGATGCACGTCGGCCACCTCCGGTCCGCCGTCATCGGCGCCGCGATGGTCGAGATCCTCGAGTTCACCGGCGAGACGGTGGTCCGGCGCCACCACATCGGCGACTGGGGCACCCAGTTCGGCATGCTCATCCAGTTCCTGATCGAGCACCCGCACGAGCTGGACCACTCCTCGGAGGCCGAGGTCTCCGGCGAGGAGGCCATGTCGAACCTGAACCGGCTGTACAAGGCCTCGCGCGCCCTGTTCGACTCCGACGAGGAGTTCAAGACGCGGGCGCGTGCCCGGGTCGTGGACCTCCAGGCGGGCGACGAGGAGACGCTGGCCCTCTGGCAGCGGTTCGTCGACGAGTCGAAGATCTACTTCTACTCGGTCTTCGACAAGCTGGACATGGACATCCGGGACGGCGACGTCGTCGGCGAGTCCGGCTACAACGACATGCTGACGGAGACCTGCCGCATCCTGGAGGAGTCGGGCGTCGCGGTCCGCTCCGAGGGCGCGCTGTGCGTGTTCTTCGACGACGTGAAGGGCCCGGACGGCAACCCGACGCCGCTGATCGTCCAGAAGTCCGACGGCGGCTTCGGCTACGCGGCGACGGACCTGTCCGCGATCCGCGACCGGGTGCAGAACCTGAAGGCGACCTCCCTGCTGTACGTGGTGGACGCCCGCCAGTCGCTGCACTTCAAGATGGTCTTCGAGACGGCCCGCCGGGCCGGCTGGCTGAACGACGAGGTGAAGGCCGTCCAGCTGGCCTTCGGCACCGTCCTGGGCAAGGACGGCAAGCCGTTCAAGACCCGTGAGGGCGAGACGGTCCGTCTGGTGGACCTGCTGGACGAGGCGGTGGACCGGGCGACGACGGTCGTCCGCGAGAAGGCCGAGAAGGTGGGCCTGACCGAGACGGAGATCGTCGAGAACGGCCAGTACGTCGGCATCGGCGCGGTGAAGTACGCCGACCTGTCGACGTCCGCGGCGCGCGACTACAAGTTCGACCTGGACCAGATGGTGTCGCTGAACGGTGACACGTCGGTCTACCTCCAGTACGCGTACGCCCGTATCAAGTCGATCTTCGGCAAGGCGGGGGACCGTACCCCCGTCGCCCACGCGGAGCTGGAGCTGGCCCCGGCGGAGCGCGCACTCGGCCTCCACCTGGACCGCTTCGCCGAGACGGTGACCGAGGCGGCCGTCGAGTACGCGCCGCACAAGCTCACCGCGTACCTGTACCAGCTCGCCTCGCTGTACACGACGTTCTACGACCAGTGCCCGGTGATCAAGCCGGCGCCGGCGCAGGAGGTCGCGGAGAACCGCCTCTTCCTCTGCGACCTCACCGCCCGCACGCTCCACCAGGGCATGGCCCTGCTGGGCATCCGGACGCCCGAGCGCCTCTGACGCTCCGAGGCGAAGCCCCCGGTACGGACCGCCGTACCGGGGGCTTCGTCGTCAACGGATGGCGTGCGAGGTCCGGCCGGACACCTCGTCGATCTCCTTGTGGGCCTTCTGGAGCAGCTGCGAGGCGAGGTCCATCAGCGCGCGTGCGCCGGCGATCTCCTCGCCCACCCGCAGCTGGTCCGGGTCGGAGGGGTGCCGGTTCGCGGTGCCGTGGGCCCGGAACTCGGTGCCGTCGGAGAGCCGGACCATGGCCGCGGCCCGCGTCCGGCTGCCCACTTCCTCGAACTCCATCTCCACATGCCATCCGACAAGCGTGTTCATCATGAGGACCACCTCCACCGAGGTACCTGTCGGCTACTTCTCCAGGGTGCGCCGCCCGGTGCCGCCCCACCACTCGCCCCGTTGTCAGTGGCGGCCCGTACGTTCTCGGTCATGGCGATGATCCAGAACCAGCTGCCCGGGCTCGTGTCCGATCCGACCGGCCGTTCCCTCGGCCTCGACCTGCCGCCCGGCGCCCTCTCCGGCCCGGCGGACGCCCCGTACCTGTGGTCGGGTCACGGCGCGGCGGGGCCGGCCGCCTGGAGCGCGCTGCGTCCGGCGGCCCGGACGGCGGGGCTGCTGCCGGTCCTGCTGGGCGGGGAGCGGGGCCTGGACGCGTGGGAGCTGGAGCCGGAGCGGATGAGCGACCCGGCGGACCACGACGCCGACGAGGTGCTCGGGGACTTCTGGGAGTACTACGCGGCCTCGGAGACACCGGAGGAGGAGCGGGACGCCCGGGTGACGGCGGCCGTGGAGGATCTGTTCGGCAGGCAGCCGGAGTACAGGGAGATCGTCGCCCCCTTCACCGCCGGCTGGCCGGGCCTGGCCCCGGCGCAGCCTCTGACGACGGACCCCGACGGGGCGGCGGCGACCGTCGCGGAGATGCTGACGGAGCCGGGTTTCTGGCTGGCGGACGCCCGCCCGGCCCTGGTGCGGGCCCGGCGCAGCGCCGACATACCGGCGGTCATCGGCTGGGGCGGTCCGCTGAACCACGAGAACGACGTGGCGCGGCTGTGCGCGGTGCTGCGCTCCTGGGAGGACCGTTTCGGCGCCCGTGTCGTGGCGCTCACCTTCGACCAGCTGGTGGTGTCGGTGGCGGCCCCGCCCCGGACCCTGGAGGAGGCCGAGGCGGTGGCGGCGGAGCACTTCGCGTTCTGTCCGGACAACATCACGCAGGGGAGCTGTGCCACCGCCACCCTGCGCGCGTACGCCGAGAAGGCCCTCCTCGACACCCCGGTGTGGACCTTCTGGTGGGACTAGCGCCCGGCGGACAGGTTCTGGGCGACCTCGGTGGCCCAGTAGGTGAGGATCATCCCGGCGCCGGCGCGGCGGATGCCGGTGAGGGTCTCCAGGATCGCCTTGTCGCGGTCGATCCAGCCCTTCTCGGCGGCGGCCTCGACCATCGCGTACTCACCGCTGATCTGGTACGCGGCCACCGGCACGTCCACCGCCTCGGCGACCTTCGCGAGCACGTCGAGGTAGGGCCCGGCGGGCTTCACCATGACCATGTCCGCGCCCTCCTCCAGGTCGAGCGCGAGCTCGCGCATCGACTCACGGAGGTTGGCGGGGTCCTGCTGGTACGTCTTGCGGTCGCCCTTGAGCGAGGAGCCGACGGCCTCGCGGAAGGGGCCGTAGAAGGCGGAGGAGTACTTCGCGGTGTACGCGAGGATCGACACGTCCTCCTTGCCGATGGTGTCGAGCGCGTCGCGGATGACCCCGACCTGCCCGTCCATCATCCCGGACGGGCCGACGACGTGGACTCCGGCGTCGGCCTGGACCTGGGCCATCTCGGCGTAACGTTCCAGCGTGGCGTCGTTGTCGACCCGGCCGTCGGCGTCCAGGACGCCGCAGTGCCCGTGGTCGGTGAACTCGTCGAGGCACAGGTCCGACATGATGACGAGCTCGTCACCGACCTCGGCCTTCACGTCCCGGACGGCGACCTGGAGGATCCCGTCGGGGTCGGTCCCGGCCGTCCCGGCGGCGTCCTTCTTCGCGTCCTCGGGCACGCCGAAGAGCATGATCCCGGAGACCCCGGCCTCCAGCGCCTCCACGGCGGCCTTCCGCAGGGTGTCCCGCGTGTGCTGCACGACCCCCGGCATGGCCTGGATCGGCACGGGCTCGGTGATCCCCTCGCGCACGAACGCGGGCAGGATCAGGTCGGCGGGATGCAGCCGGGTCTCGGCCACCATCCGGCGCATGGCAGGCGTCGTCCGCAGCCGCCGCGGCCGCGCCCCGGGAAAGGATCCGTACGAGTTCATGAATCCGAGGCTACGCCCGCCCGCCCCATGCCCTTACCGACGCGTTGTGGGCATACCGGCGCCGGGGCGCAGCCCCCACGCACCGGGGCGCGGGCCCGTGAAGACGGACCCGCGCCCCGGTGGAGAAGAACCGCTACGTCGTGCGACGCCTGCGCGCGCCCGGCCGCCGCTCGCTCGGCCGCGTCACCGGATCCCCGGCCTCCAGCGCGGACTCCCGCCGCCGCAGACCGAAGTCCGCCAGCGCCTCGGCGAGCTTGTGGACGGACGGCTCGGGCGAGAGCACGTCGACCCGCAGCCCGTGCTCCTCGGCCGTCTTGGCCGTGGCGGGCCCGATGCAGGCGATGACCGTCACGTTGTGCGGCTTCCCGGCGATACCGACCAGGTTCCGCACGGTCGAGGAGGACGTGAACAGAACGGCGTCGAAACCGCCGCCCTTGATCGCCTCCCGCGTGTCCGCCGGCGGCGGCGAGGCCCGTACGGTCCGGTAGGCGGTGACGTCGTCGACCTCCCACCCGAGCTCGATGAGCCCCGCGACCAGCGTCTCGGTCGCGATGTCGGCGCGCGGCAGGAAGACGCGGTCGATCGGGTCGAAGACCGGGTCGTACGGCGGCCAGTCCTCGAGGAGTCCGGCCGCGGACTGCTCGCCCGACGGCACCAGGTCCGGCTTCACGCCGAAGTCGACCAGGGCCGCGGCGGTCTGCTCGCCCACGGCCGCGACCTTGATCCCGGCGAAGGCGCGGGCGTCGAGCCCGTACTCCTCGAACTTCTCCCGTACGGCCTTCACCGCGTTCACCGAGGTGAAGGCGATCCACTCGTAGCGTCCGGTGACGAGCCCCTTGACCGCCCGCTCCATCTGCTGCGGGGTGCGCGGCGGCTCGACGGCGATCGTCGGCACCTCGTGCGGCACCGCGCCGTACGAACGCAGCTGGTCGGAGAGCGACGCGGCCTGCTCCTTGGTGCGCGGCACGAGGACACGCCACCCGAAGAGCGGCTTCGACTCGAACCACGACAGCTGGTCCCGCTGCGCCGGGGCGCTGCGCTCGCCGACCACGGCTATGACCGGCCGGTGGCCCTCGGGCGAGGGGAGCACCTTGCCCTGCTTGAAGACCTGGGCGATCGTCCCGAGGGTCGCGTTCCAGGTCCGCTGGCGGGTGGTCGTACCGGCGATGGTGACGGTGAGCGGGGTGTCCGGCTTACGGCCTGCCGACACCAGTTCACCGGCCGCCGCGGCGACCGCGTCGAGGGACGTGGACACGACGACGGTCCCGTCCGAGGCGCCGACCTCGGCCCAGCACCGCTCGTCGGCGGTGCGGGCGTCGACGAAGCGCACGTCGGTGCCCTGTGCGTCGCGCAGCGGCACGCCGGCGTACGCGGGCACGCCGACGGCGGTGGCGACGCCGGGGACGACCTCGAAGGGGATGCCCTCGGCGGCGCAGGCGAGCATCTCGGCTCCCGCGTTCCCGTCGAGTCCGGGGTCGCCCGTCACCGCACGGACGACCCGCCTGCCGCCCCTCGCGGCCTCCATGACAAGATTGGCCGCATCCCTCAACACGGGGACACCGGCGGTTGTTGACGCCTCGTCAACAACCGTCAGCTCAGGCGTGCTCACCCCCGCGCGCGCGTGGCCGCGAACGACCTCGAGCACCTCGGGCTCGGCGATCAGGACGTCCGCTCCCGACAGGGCTTCGACGGCCCTGAGGGTCAGCAGTCCGGGGTCACCGGGGCCTGCGCCGAGGAACGTGACGTGTCCGTGGCCGGTGAAGGCCGAGGACACAGGGCTTGTGGTCGGGCGGGTGGGGTTCAAAGTGCTCGCTCCCCCATAAGACCAGCCGCACCCTTGGCGAGCATCTCGTCCGCGAGTTCGCGTCCGAGCGCCATCGCCTCATCGTGCGAGGTGGGTACGGGACCGGTGGTGGACAGCTGCACCAGCGTCGAGCCGTCGGTGGTGCCGACGACGCCGCGCAGGCGCATTTCGGTGACAACCTGCCCGTGACCGGGGTCGTCGGCCAGCAGGTCGGCCAGCGCACCCACAGGTGCGGAGCAGCCGGCCTCCAGGGCGGCGAGCAGGGATCGCTCGGCGGTCACGGCGGCCCGCGTGTGCGGGTCGTCGAGCGGCGCGAGCGCGGCGACGAGTTCGGTGTTCGACGCCAGGCATTCGACGGCCAGGGCGCCCTGGCCGGGGGCGGGCAGGACGGTGTCGACGGCCAGCGGCTCGGCGGAGAGACCGCCGAGGAGCTCGTCGGTCCCGCCGATGCGGTTGAGTCCGGCCGCGGCCAGGACGACGGCGTCCAGCTCACCCGCGCGGACGTAGCCGACACGGGTGTCGACGTTGCCGCGGATGGGGACGCAGGTGATGTCCAGGCCGTGGTTGCGTGCGTACGCGTGGAGCTGTGCCATCCGCCGCGGGGAGCCGGTGCCGACCCGGGCGCCCTGGGGCAGCCGGTCCAGCGCCAGTCCCTCGCGGGCGATCAGCACGTCGCGCGGGTCCTCGCGCCGCGGGATCGCGGCCAGCACCAGGTCGGGGTGCTGTGCGGTCGGCAGGTCCTTCAGCGAGTGCACGGCGAAGTCCACCTCGCCGGCGAGCAGCGCGTCGCGCAGCGCGGCGACGAAGACGCCGGTGCCGCCGATCTGCGCCAGGTGCTCCCGGGAGGTGTCCCCGTACGTCGTGATCTCCACGAGCTCGACGGGCCGGCCGGTCAGCTGCCGGACGGCGTCGGCCACGTGCCCGGACTGGGCCATGGCGAGCTTGCTGCGCCTGGTCCCGAGCCTCAGTGCCCTCTCGGTCATACTCGCCCTCGGTTCTTGACGTCGGCGTCATTCAGGTCGGCCCGGCTGACAGAAGCCACCGTCTCCGGGTCGAGGTCGAAGAGTGTCCGCAGCGCGTCCGCGTACCCGGCGCCGCCGGGCTCGCTGGCCAGCTGCTTGACCCGCACGGTCGGCGCGTGCAGGAGCTTGTCGACCACGCGTCGCACGGTCTGGGTGATCTCGGCGCGCTGCTTGTCGTCGAGGCCGGGGAGGCGGCCTTCGAGTCGGGCGACCTCGCCCGCGACCACCTCGGCGGCCATCGTGCGCAGGGCGACGACGGTCGGGGTGATGTGGGCGGCGCGCTGGGCGGCGCCGAAGGCGGCGACCTCGTCGGAGACGATGCCCCGGACCTGGTCGACGTCGGCGGCCATGGGGGCGTCGGCGGAGGCCTCGGCGAGCGACTCGATGTCGACGAGCCGGACACCGGGGATGCGGTGGGCGGCGGCGTCGATGTCGCGGGGCATCGCGAGGTCGAGCAGGAAGAGCGGGGCCCGGCGGACCCGTGCCGCGTCCTCGACGGCCTCGGCGGTGAGGACGAGTCCGGTGGCGCCGGTGCAGGAGACGACGACGTCGGCACGTGTCAGTTCGTCGCCGACGGCAACCATCTCGACCGCGCGTGCGGCCACGCCCGTTCCACCGGCCTCACCGAGGATCTGCGCGAGCCGCTCGGCGCGGGCCAGGGTCCGGTTGGCGATGACGATCTCGGAGACGCCGGAGCGCGCGAGCGTGGCGGCGGCGAGCGAGGACATCGAGCCGGCCCCGATGACGAGGGCCCGCTTGCCCTTGGCCCAGGTCTCGACGTCCGTGTCCTGGGCGAGCTGCTCCAGGCCGAAGGTGACGAGCGACTGCCCGGCCCGGTCGATCCCGGTCTCGCTGTGGGCGCGCTTGCCGACCCTCAGGGCCTGCTGGAACAGGTCGTTGAGGAGGCGGCCGGCGGTGTGGAGGTCCTGGCCGAGGGCGAGGGTGTCCTTGATCTGGCCGAGGATCTGCCCCTCGCCGACGACCATGGAGTCGAGCCCGCAGGCCACCGAGAAGAGGTGGTGGACGGCCCGGTCCTCGTAGTGCACATAGAGATAAGGAGTGAGCTCGTCCAGGCCGACGCCGCTGTGCTGCGCGAGCAGCGTGGACAGCTCGGCGACCCCGGCGTGGAACTTGTCCACGTCGGCGTAGAGCTCGATGCGGTTGCAGGTGGCCAGGACGGTGGCCTCGGCGGCCGGTTCGGCGGCGAGGGTGTCCTGGAGCAGCTTGGCCTGGGTGTCCGCCGGCAGCGAGGCCCGCTCCAGGATGGAGACGGGGGCGCTGCGGTGGCTCAGCCCGACGACGAGAAGACTCATGCCGGCATCACCGCGGGGACGTCCCCGTCGGGTCCCTTACGGCCGGTGGAGCCCGTGGCGCCGCGGGGGGCCGGCGGCGCGACGGCGGCGGCCTCGGGCTCGGCGCCAGCGTCGGGGCCCTCCTCGGCGCTCGTCTCCTCGCCGGCCTTGCGCTGCTCGTGGAAGGCGAGGATCTGCAGCTCGATGGAGAGGTCGACCTTGCGCACGTCCACGCCGTCGGGCACGGAGAGCACGGTCGGGGCGAAGTTCAGGATGGAGGTGACTCCGGCGGCCACGAGCCGGTCGCAGACCTGCTGGGCGACGCCGGCCGGGGTCGCGATGACGCCGATGGAGACGCCGTCCTCGTTGATGATCTTCTCGAGGTCGTCGCTGTGCTGGACGGGGATCCCGGCGACCGGCTTGCCGGTCATGGCGGGGTCGGCGTCGATGAGCGCGGCGACGCGGAAGCCGCGGGACGCGAAACCGCCGTAGCCGGCGAGGGCGGCGCCGAGGTTTCCGATGCCGACGATGACGACGGGCCAGTCCTGGGTGAGACCCAGCTCACGGGAGATCTGGTAGACGAGGTACTCGACGTCGTAGCCGACACCACGGGTGCCGTACGAGCCGAGGTAGCTGAAGTCCTTGCGCAGCTTCGCGGAGTTGACCCCCGCCGCCGCCGCGAGCTCCTCGGAGGAGACCGTGGGTACGGAGCGCTCCGAGAGCGCGGTGAGTGCGCGCAGATACAGCGGAAGCCGGGCGACGGTGGCCTCGGGAATTCCTCGGCTACGGGTCGCCGGTCGGTGAGTTCGGCCAGTTGCCACGGTGCTCCTGCGGGATGAGCGGGGCTGCAGGCGGCCATATGTCCCACGACCGCCCCGTCGAATGCAGGCTATGTCTTTGTGAACGCGTGCACAAAGATGGTGTCCGTTTTGTCTGCCCAAAGTGACCGGGGTCACGCGGCCGGTTCGTATCGTCGCGGAACCGCGGAGTGCGTCAGCGCGTTGGGATCCCGAAGGGGGCAAAGCCGCACACTCTCCTCACGATGCCGCCCCCGAAACCCAACAAAACGTCCATGATGGTAACCGCCTTTCGGTCACGCACCCAGTTCGCGCCGGAGCCGGCCGGCGTCCACACGCCAGAAGGTGTGCTGCTCGCCGTCGATCAGGACCACGGGAATCTGCTCCCAGTACGCCCGGTGGAGCGCCTCGTCCTGGGTGATGTCCTTCTCCTCCCAGGATGCTCCGGTCTCCGCGCACACGGCCTCGATCACCGCGCGGGCGTCGTCGCAGAGATGACATCCCGGCTTGCCGATCAGCGTCACCGTGCGTGACCCGGCGTCCTTCTTCTTCGTACGTCCGAACATGACGCCCATTCTGCGCGGCCCGGCGGCCCCGGTAACACGCCCGGCGCCGACTGTTCACACCACGGCATCCTCACAAGTCGGGAAGTACCGAACAGACTGGCTATGCTCAACGGCATGGCCGCTCTGGGATGGCTCACCCCCCGTAGGCGCTCCGCCACCGCGCGCAGCGTCCTGGCAGGCGAGGCCGCCGCCGAGGCGGCGCGCAAGTCCTCGCTCCAGCTGGAACAGGAGCGGGAGGAGGCCGCCGCCGAGGAAGCCGCGCCCGCGGAACCGGAGTTCCCGGTCGCCGGCGACGTGAGAGCCGCCGCCTTCTTCGACCTCGACAACACCGTGATGCAGGGCGCCGCGATCTTCCACTTCGGCCGCGGCCTGTACAAGCGGAAGTTCTTCCAGCGCCGCGAACTCGCGCGCTTCGCCTGGCAGCAGGCCTGGTTCCGGCTCGCCGGCGTCGAGGACCCCGAGCACATGCAGGACGCCCGCGACAGCGCGCTGTCCATCGTCAAGGGCCACCGCGTCTCCGAACTGATGTCGATCGGCGAGGAGATCTACGACGAGTACATGGCCGACCGCATCTGGCCCGGCACCCGCGGCCTCGCCCAGGCGCACCTGGACGCGGGCCAGAAGGTCTGGCTGGTCACAGCCGCCCCGGTGGAGACGGCCACGATCATCGCCCGCCGCCTCGGCCTGACCGGAGCGCTCGGCACGGTCGCCGAGTCGGTCGGCGGCGTCTACACGGGCAAGCTGGTCGGCGAGCCCCTGCACGGACCGGCCAAGGCCGAGGCGGTACGGGCCCTCGCCGCCGCCGAGGGCCTCGACCTGAGCCGGTGCGCCGCGTACAGCGACTCGCACAACGACATCCCGATGCTGTCGCTGGTGGGGCACCCGTACGCGATCAACCCGGACGCCAAGCTCCGCAAGCACGCGAAGGACCGGGACTGGCGGCTGCGCGACTACCGGACCGGCCGCAAGGCCGCGAAGGTCGGCATCCCCGCCGCCGCGGGCCTGGGCGCGCTGGCCGGCGGCACGGCCGCCGCGGTCGCCCTGCACCGCCGCCGCCACTGACGCCGGCGCTCCCCGCGAGGGTCACACTCCCCGGCGCGCCACCGCCCTGCCGATACGTTTCGGCTGCGATCATCTGCGACAACCCCGGACCAGGCCCGCTCACCCGTCCGTGGTCGAACAGCCCCGTACACGTCGACTCCCAGGCATTCGGGCCTCCTTACCCCGCAGCGGCCCCGATCACTCGCCCGCTCCGCACTTGAGCACAACACATCGCCCGCGCAGTCACACTCGGAAGCAAAGCGATCAACAACCGGTCACGAACTGCACCCTGATGTGACTACAAGCAGTAACAGATACGACGGAACCGGTGATTTGAGCAACTGGGTGTAGCGCTGCCTGTACGAAGCGTTATTCTCCTCAGACGCACAAAGGACCCCTCACGTCGCCACGACGGGTGAACGGTCCCGCACTGCACGTGATGGAAGCTCTGCCTCTGGGAGTCCCGTGTACCCACACGTCGGGGTTGACACCTCGGGCCTGGCTACGCTGCGCGCAACGGTCCTCGACCACTTGCGCGGCTTCGTCCCCACCGCGTACGCCGGCCCTGTCCCCGCCTTCGCCTTCGCCGCACCGGCACCCGCCGGCCCTTGCTACGCCCTGGCCGACGGCGGCGCCGCCGTGGGCAGACGGGGCGCACGCTCCGGCTCCGGAACCTCGACCCCCGCCCGCCGCCCCACCGCGGACAGCGACAGCGCCCGCATGATGGACCTCGTCGAGCGCGCCCAGGCGGGCGAGGCCGAGGCCTTCGGCCGCCTGTACGACCAGTACAGCGACACGGTCTACCGCTACATCTACTACCGCGTCGGCGGAAAGGCGACGGCGGAGGACCTCACCAGCGAGACCTTCCTGCGCGCCCTGCGCCGGATCTCCACCTTCACCTGGCAGGGCCGCGACTTCGGCGCCTGGCTCGTCACGATCGCGCGGAACCTGGTCGCCGACCACTTCAAGTCCAGCCGCTTCCGCCTCGAAGTCACCACCGGCGAGATGCTCGACGCCAACGAGGTCGAGCGCAGCCCCGAGGACTCCGTCCTGGAGTCCCTCTCCAACGCCGCGCTCCTCGACGCGGTCCGCCGCCTCAACCCCCAGCAGCAGGAGTGCGTGACCCTGCGCTTCCTGCAGGGCCTCTCGGTCGCCGAGACCGCCCGGGTCATGGGCAAGAACGAGGGTGCGATCAAGACCCTCCAGTACCGGGCCGTCCGCACCCTGGCCCGCCTTCTCCCGGACGACGCCCGCTGACCGCTCCGCGCCCCCCACACGCGCCCCATCGCCCCGGCTCGCGCCCTCATGCCCCCACCTCCCCCCACACCCCCACTACCCCCGCCCAACTCACAGTCGGTGACGACTCGATGACGCACTGGTCCGATCATCTTTCGCGCGTAACCCAAGTGCCGCGCCGCTCGTTGTGCGGGATGCAGGCTCCCTGTGGTCACGCCATGTCCGCAGCCACTCACTCTTTCGTGTGGATGCGCTCAAGGTGTGCAACCTTCCGGACACCCCGGGGAGTCGACCGTCATGACGAGAGGAGGTGCCGCCCGTGATCGCGAACGTATCGGCGCACCGGCGGGCGAACGCCTTCGCCCAGGCCCTGGAGGACCGGGCGTCCGAGGACGCGGCGGCCGAGCAGCCCGAGGCCCCGGCGGAACCGGCCGAACCCGCCGAGCACGGGCGGCTGTTGGCCCTGGCGAACGGCCTCGGCGAGCTGCCCAGACCGCAGCTCGACCCCGAGGTCAAGGTGGTGCAACGAGCCCAGCTCGTCGCCGCCATGGAAGCGATGCTCATGGAAGGGAGCGCCTCGGCGGGCCCTACGGTGCCGGAGCAACGGACATCCACCGGCAGGGGAGCCCACCGGGCGTCCCCACTCCGGAGACTGCGCCCCCGGTCCCGCTGGACCAAGGGCCTCGCCGCCGGCGGCCTCACGGTCGGTGTCGCGGCGGGCGCCTTCGGCGGAGTGGCCGCTGCAAGTTCCGACGCCCTCCCCGGTGACTCGCTCTACGGACTCAAGCGAGGCATGGAGGACATCAAGCTGGGCATGGCGGACGACGACGCGGACCGCGGCGGCATCTACCTCGACCAGGCCTCCACCCGTCTCAGCGAGGCCCGCCGGCTCATGGAGCGCGGCCGCGCCGGGGAGCTCGACCACGAGTCCCTCGCCGAGATCCGCCGCGTCCTGGGCGGAATGAAGCACGACGCCTCCGAGGGCCACCGGCTGCTCCGCGAGGCGTACGAGCGGGACGGCGAGATCGGCCCGATGGCCCGGCTCAACTCCTTCGCCCAGGCCCACCGGGACACCTGGAACGGCCTCCGCGACCGGCTCCCCGTCCAACTGGCGGACGTCGGCAGCGAGGTGACGGACGTCTTCGACGCCATAGACGAAGAGGTCGAGCCGCTCCAGTCGGTGCTCCCCCGCACCCCCGAGCGGGGCGCGATCGGCTCCGAAGGCCCGCGCAGCAGCCCCGGCACGCCGAAGGGCACCCAGGGCGCCGACACCCAGCGCCCGCCGGCGGACCAGCAGGCGTCCCCGTCGAACAGCCACTCCGCCCCGCCCCGCCCGTCCGGGCCCAGCACGGGAACCACCCCGAGCACGGGCAGCGGCACGGGCTCGCCCGAGGACGACGGCCTCCTCGGCGGCAGCGCCGGCGGACTGCTCAAGCCCTCCCCGACGGGCACACCGACGGCCCCCACCGAGGGCCAGTCGACCCCGGACGTGCCGGACGTGACCCTTCCGCCACTCCTGCCGGGCCTGCTTCCGGGCCTCGGCATCGACAGCGAGGACGCTCGCTGACAAGAAGAAGGGGCGCCCCCACGGACGGGGGGCGCCCCTTCTTCCATGCCTGCTCGGGGAGCGGCGGTCAGAAGAACACCGACCGCCGCTGCACGAGCAGCTTGTAGAGCGTGTGCTGGATCTGCTCCCGCACCTGATCCGTCAGGTTGAACATCAGCATCGGGTCCTCCGCCGCCTCCGGCGCGTACGAATCCGTCGGGATCGGCTCGCCGAACTGGATCGTCCACTTCGTCGGCAGCGGCAGCGCCCCGAGCGGCCCCAGCCACGGGAAGGTCGGAGTGAGCGGGAAGTACGGGAAACCGAGCACCCGCGCCAGCGTCCTGGCGTTCCCGAGCATCGGGTATATCTCCTCCGCGCCCACGATCGAGCAGGGCACGATCGGCACCCCGGCCCGCAGCGCCGTCGAGACGAAACCGCCCCGCCCGAACCGCTGGAGCTTGTACCGCTCCCCGAAGGGCTTCCCGATCCCCTTGAAGCCCTCCGGCATCACCCCGACGATCTCGCCGGAGCGCAGCAGCCGCTCCGCGTCCTCCGCGCAGGCCAGCGTGTGCCCCGCCTTGCGGGCCAGCTCGTTGACGACGGGCAGGACGAAGACCAGGTCCGCGGCGAGCAGCCGCAGGTGCCGCCCGGCCGGATGGTGATCGTGGACGGCGACCTGCATCATCAGCCCGTCCAGCGGCAGGGTCCCGGAGTGGTTGGCGACGATCAGCGCCCCGCCCTCGGCCGGGATGTTCTCGACGCCCTTCACCTCCACCCGGAAGTACTTCTCGTACAGCGGGCGCAGCAGCGACATCAGGACCTGGTCGGTGAGCTCCTCGTCGTAGCCGAACTCGTCGACCTCGTACTCGCCGGTGACCCGCCGCCGCAGGAACGCGAGCCCGCCCGCGAGCCGCCGCTCCCAGCCGCTCCGGCCGGCCGCCGCCCGCTCCGGCGCGTCGGCCCCGGGCCCCGGCTCCGGGGCCGCGGCCCCGGAAGCACCGGAGGCTCCGGAGGCCGGGGAGGCCCCGGAGGCCTCCGACGCCCCTTCCGGCTCCCCCAGCGCCTGCTGAGGCCCCGGCAGGGCCCGTACGGCCGCCGCCTCGCCCTCGGCCCTGGCGGGCCGCCGGCGGGCCCGTGAGCGGTCGTCGTCGAACGGAATGACCTTGGCGTCCGCCATCGCAGTCGGGTCTCCTCAGGCGCCGTGGTGAAGGGGGGAAGCTTCGGTGGAGGGAGCGGCCGGCGGGGACAGGCGCCCGGCGAGCCGGTCCACCGCCCCGGCCAGCAGCTCGGGCGGCAGCAGCCCCGGTCCCCGCCCCCGCGCGAAGTCGGCGAGCGCCTCCGCCGTCGAGTAGCGCGGCGTGAAGCCGAGGACCTCCCGCGTCTGGACCGTCGAGACGACCCGGCCGTGCGTGAGCAGCCGGATCTGCTCGGGCGCGAAGTCGGTGATCCCGACCGTGCGCAGCGCGGTGCCCACCCAGGTGACCGCGGGCAGCAGCACGGGCACCGTCGGCCGCCCGAGCCGGCGCGCGCACTGGGAGAGCAGCAGCACCCCGTCCCCGGCCACGTTGAACGTGCCGCTGTTCTGGGTCGCCCTGCGGGGCTCGTGCGCCCCCAGGCGCAGGACGTCGATCACGTCGTCCTCGTGGACGAACTGCAGCCGCGGGTCGTAACCGAGGACGGTCGGCAGCACCGGCAGCGCCAGGTACTCGGCGAGCGGGGAGTCGATCCGGGGCCCGAGGATGTTCGCGAACCTCAGCACGCACACCGCCACGTCGGGCCGGCGGCGGGCGAAACCCCGGACGTACCCCTCGACCTCGACGGCGTCCTTCGCAAAGCCGCCGCTCGGCAGGGACTTCGCGGGCGTCGTCTCGGTGAAGACGGCCGGGTCCCGGGGCGCGGAGCCGTAGACGCTCGTACTGGACTTGATCACCAGGCGCCGGATCCGCGGCGACTTCTGGCAGGCGCCGAGCAGCTGCATGGTGCCGATGACGTTGGTCTCCTTGACCGACGTCCGGCCGCCGCCACCGAGCGCCGTACCGGTGACGTCCAGATGGACCACCGTGTCGACGTCGTGCTCGGCGAGGACCTTGGCGATCTCGGGCCGGCGGATGTCCGCCCGTACGAACTCGGCGGCGCCGAGCTGATGAGCCGGGTCCACCGCGTCGACGGCGATCACCCGCTCCACTTCCGGGTCCCGCTGGATCCGCCGCACGAAGCGGCCCCCCAGATGCCGGGCGGCACCGGTGACGAGCACGACCTTGCCCAAGATCCGCGCCTTCCGTCCGTCTTCCGTTGGTCGCCACCGTAGCGCCTCAAGATTTCCGCGCAATGAAACGTGGCCCTCCACCGCGAACGGTGAAGGGCCACGCCTGACGCACAAACGCTGCGAAGCAGCTGTCGCCTTACTTCTTGTTGCGACGCTGAACGCGCGTGCGCTTGAGCAGCTTGCGGTGCTTCTTCTTCGCCATCCGCTTGCGCCGCTTCTTGATAACAGAGCCCACGACTACCCTCGCTCACTTCTCGGAACATCCCCGCCTCCCGGCGGGGATCGGTGCGGGGCGTCTGGGCCCACACGACCTACGTCGGCCTAGCCTACCGTCCCGAGGACCGCGCTTGTAATCCGAGGGCCGTACGGGGCTTTCCCGGCATTGCGGCCGCGCGGCCGCTAAGCGCTCCCCACCCCCACGAACGACTCCCGCAGGTACTCGTGAACCGCCTGTTCCGGCACCCGGAAGGACCTGCCCACCCGGATCGCCGGCAGATGACCGCTGTGCACCAAGCGGTACACGGTCATCTTCGACACGCGCATCACCGAGGCGACTTCCGCCACGGTCAGAAACTTGACCTCGTTGAGAGGTCGTTCGCCAGCAGCCATGACCCACCTGTACCTTCCGCCGCGACGCCCACCGGCTTCCCCTCCGGTGACTCTTCGTCGCCGAGCGCTCACTCTCCAGACTAGGGGCGGGTGGTACGAGTGGGGAAGAGGAGCTGCCATCGGCCGTTTACCGTGACAGACACGCTCGATTGAGTACATAGCGCGTCAGCGGGAGGTACGAGGCGGAGCGCACTCCGTCATCAAGCGGAACGGCCACCGACACCTGCCCCTCCGCCTCCCCGACGAACAGCGCGGGATCATCCGTGTCCGCCAGACCGATGGCCTCGATACCCAGCTGACCTGCCCCGCAGACCCATCCGTGGTCCCCCACCACAAGCTCCGGCAGCGGCCCGCCACCGTCCGCCGCGCTCTCCAGAGCGGCCCTAACCGGCAGCGGCGAGTGGGAGTGCGCCCCCCGCACACGCCCGTCGCCGGACGGCCCGGGTTCCCGTACCAGCGCGACCCCCCGTACGTAGTCGAGAAGGTACGTACGTACGCCGAACCGGGTCGTTATGTCGACACATCGCCCCTGCGCCGGTGTGAGGACAAGACATCCCGCCGCCGACAAGGCGTCTGCGAGAGCGACGTAGAAACCGAGCAGACGATGCGGATGCCCCGTCCCGAGAAGCACCGGAACCCGCCGCGCGGCCGCCGCACCCAGACGCGCCGCGAAGGCGTCGAGCCCCCGCACCGTACGCTCCGGATCGATGACGTCCGGCCCCGACCGGTGCGCCGGATCCCCCGACACCCCACACTTGTCGGCCATCAGCCGCAGCAGACCCGCCTCGTCCCACACCCACGCGGGGTCCAGCCCGAGCAGCACCCGCGGATCACGCGCGGCGAACAGCCGATAGCTCCGCAGGTTCTCCTCCCGCGAGGTCGCCACCCTGCCCGCCAACCCCGCCGCCAACAGATGCGCCCGCAGCGCCCCGGTACTCAACACCCACCCGATGCTGCCGGAACACCACCGCCCGGGGATCCAAACCTCCCGGACACCCCACCGTCGGCGTAACGCCCGGGAGAACGTTCCCGGCCCCGCCCCCTAGGCCAGCATCCCCCGCAGCGGAAACGCCGCCTTCCGCGTCGCGAGCACCGCCTGGTCCAGCCGGTCCGCCGGGTCGTACCCCTCGGCCCAGTCCCGGAAGCCCACCGGCCACCGCCCGTCCGTCATCCGCGCCGGCCCCGGCTGCCGGGTCCGCGCGTACACCTCGTCCCGCCACGACGCCGGGATCACCGACTCCGGATCCACCGGAGCATGCGCCGCGATCCCCACCAGATGCGTCCACGACCGCGGTACGACATCCACCACCGCGTACCCGCCGCCGCCGAGCGCCAGCCAGCGCCCCTCGGCATACTCGTGCGCCAGCTCGTGACAGGCCTCCTGGACCGCCCGCTGCGCGTCCAGCGACACCGCAAGGTGCGCCAGCGGATCCTCGAAGTGCGTGTCCGCCCCGTGCTGCGTCACCAGCACCTGCGGCCGGAAGTCCGCGACGAGCTCCGGCACGACCGCGTGGAAGGCCCGCAGCCACCCCGCGTCCCCCGTCCCCGCCGGCAGCGCCACGTTCACGGCCCCGCCCTCACCGGCCCCCGCCGCGCCCGTCTCCTCCGGCCAGCCCGTCTGCGGGAACAGCGTCCGCGGATGCTCGTGCAACGACACCGTCAGAACCCGCGGGTCCTCCCAGAACGCCGCCTGCACCCCGTCCCCGTGATGCACGTCCACATCCACGTACATGACCCGCTCCGCGCCCAGTTCGAGCAGCCGGGCGATCGCCAGCGAGGCGTCGTTGTAGATGCAGAAACCCGAGGCCGCCCCCGGCATCGCGTGGTGCAGCCCACCCGCGAAGTTCACCGCGTGCGCGGCCTCCCCGCGCCAGACCGCCTCCGCCGCGCCCACCGACTGCCCGGCGATCAGCGCCGACACCTCGTGCATCCCGGCGAACGCCGGATCGTCGACCGTGCCGAGCCCGTACGCCTGGTCGGCATGGCGCGGATCCGCCGAGGCCGCCCGCACCGCCGCCACATAGTCCTCGCGGTGCACGAGCCGCAGCGTCGAGTCCCCGGCCGGCTTCGCCGCCACCACGTCCACCGCCCGGTCGAGCCCGTAGGCCCGCACCAGCGACATCGTCAGCGCGAGCCGGACCGGATCCATCGGATGCTCGGACCCGAAGTCGTACTGCGTGACAGCTTCATCCCACATCAACAGTGCGCGGCCGCTCATGCCCGCCACCGTATCGGGCCTCTCGCGCACCGAACGACGTGGCGTACACCACCGTCACCAGGACCAGCACCATCGGCACCAGCATGGCCCCCCGATAGCTCCACGCGTCCCCGAGCGCCCCCACCAGGGGAGAGCCCACGAGGAATCCCACGTAGTTGAAGACGTTGAGCCGCGCGACCGCCGCGTCACTGGCCCCCGGGAACAGCCGCCCCGCCGCGGCGAACGTCTGCGGCACGATCACGCTCAGCCCGAACCCGAGCACCGTGAACCCGGCGATCCCCGCCCAGGCACCCGGAGCCGCCGCGACCGCAGCGAACCCGAGACCCGCGAGCACGGCACCCGCCCGCACCACCACGACGGCCCCGAGCCGCCGCACCCCGAAGTCCCCGACCGCCCGCCCGAGCAGCGTCGTCACCATGTACGCGTTGTACGGCACGGTCGCCAGCTCCTCCGAGCTGCCCAGCACGTCCTGGAGGTACTTGGCACTCCAGTTGGAGACCGTCGAGTCCCCGATGTACGCGAAGGTCATCACCAGACACAGCGGCAGCAGCACCTTGAAGACGACACCGCTCCCCTTCGCGTCCCCCGCCTCGGCCGGCTCGGACTCCCCACCGGCCACGTACCACCGGCTGCCGACGAACGCGACGGGCAGCAGCACGGCCACCACCGGCAGGTACGACACGAACAGCGACAGGTGCCAGTGCGCCCCCACCCAGGCGAGCGAGGCCCCCGCGATCCCGCCGAGGCTGTACGAGGCGTGGAAACCGAGCATGATGCTCCGCCCGTACGCCCGCTGCAGGCTCACCCCCAGCATGTTCATCGAGGCGTCGAGGGCACCCACGGCAAGACCGAAGAGCCCCAGCGCGATCGCGGCATGCCAGAGCTCCGACCCCATCCCCACGGCGAGGAGGGCCAGCAGCACGAAGGGCTGCGCCCACCGCAGCACCACCGCCGGCCCGACCTGGGCGACGACCTTCTCGGTCGCCACACTCGCCACACCCGCCAGGATCGGGACCGCCGCCAGGAAGGCCGGCAGCAGCCCGTCCGAGATCCCGTACTGGTCCTGGATCGCCGGTATTCGAGTCACGAGCAGGGCGAAGGTGACCCCCTGCACGAAGAAACTGACCGCCAGGGATCCCCGCCCACGCCGCAAACGCGCATCCGTCATGGCGGCACAGCGTACGGCCGGAAACTACCGCTGGGTAGATGGATCACGCCTCCAAAATCGCGGGAAGCTCCTCCATCCTCCCGAAGTAGCCCTTCGCCCCGGCGAGCTTCGCCTCCGGTGTCATCGCGGTGAACCCGAACACGTCCATCCCGGCCGCCAGGGCGGCCTGGACCCCGAGCCCGCTGTCCTCGACCACCACACACCGCTCGGGGGCGACCCCCATGCGCTCGGCGGCGTACAGGAAGAGGTCCGGCGCCGGCTTGCCCCGGCCGACATCCTCGGCACTGAACACGATCTCGTCCCTGAAGTGGACGTCGAGCCCGGTCTTCCGGTGCCCGACCCTGATCCGCTCATGGCTCCCCGAGGAGGCCACACAGTACGGAACACCGGCCGCGGCAAGCCCCTTGAGCACGTCCCCGGCACCGGCGACGGCCTCCAACTCCGCTTCGAAGGCGGCGAAGACCCGCGCGTGGAACGTCTCGTCGAAGTCCGCCGGCAGCTTCTTCCCGCTCCGCGCCTCGACGAGCTCATGGATCCGGTGCATGGCGGACCCCATGTAGTCCCGCACCGACTCCTCGTACGTGGTGGGATGCCCGAGCTCCGTCAGATAGCCGGCCAGCAGGTGATTGGAGATCGGCTCGCTGTCCACGAGCACACCGTCGTTGTCGAAGATGACCAAGTCGTATCGCATGACCACAGCCTAGAACGCAAAAATGCCTCAACCCCCGGACAAAGTCCGGGGGTTGAGGCTAAAAATTGTTCGGCGGCGTCCTACTCTCCCACAGGGTCCCCCCTGCAGTACCATCGGCGCTGAAAGGCTTAGCTTCCGGGTTCGGAATGTAACCGGGCGTTTCCCTAACGCTATGACCACCGAAACTCTATGAAGTTGAACTCAACCGGCAAGGGAGTTCATTGCTTCAGAACTAACACAGTGGACGCGAGCAACTGAGGACAAGCCCTCGGCCTATTAG
>NZ_BMRZ01000019.1 GCF_014648895.1 Streptomyces tanashiensis | reverse complement strand
ACGAACGTGGTCTTGCCCACGCCGAAGCCGCCCGCCACCACGATCTTCGCGCTGGTGGTCGATCTGGCCGCGCCGCTAGAGCTTGCGAAGTCCACTGAGCACCCTTTCGAGCAGTGTCACGTCCGGCGTGCCGCCGGTCTCTCCGTTGCCCGGCTGGTGGATCGCCACCATGCCGGCCTCCGCCAGATCGGCCACGAGGATCCGGGCGACACCGAGAGGCATCGACAGGAGGGCCGACACCTCGGCCACCGACTTGACCTCGCGGCAGAGGTGGCAGATCCGCTGGTGCTCCGGCAGGAGCGTGGCGAGGTGCGCCGGGTCGGCCGTGGTGCTGACCAGTGCCTCGATGGCGAGCTGGTAACGCGGCCGGGTCCGGCCGCCGGTCATCGCGTAAGGACGCACCAGCGGCTGGTCGCCCTCATGTCCGTACTCGTCGACTGAGGCGCCGTACGGATCGTGAGAGGCGGGGGGCGGGGTCATGAATCCTCCGGGCGTGACAGCAAGACTTCTGCCGTCTGATGGGGCCGGTGGGGGGCCGGGTGGGGCGGCCGGACGGTGAACGGTGCCAGGGCGGTACGGAGGGGCGTACCGCCCTGTCGGTCGGTCGATGCGGATGGGTGTCCGGTGTGCGTGACCGGCTAGTGGAGCAGGCTGCCCTGGAGCTCCGCACGGAGATCCGGGGTGAGCACGCTGCCGGCCCGGTCGACCAGCAGCGCCATCTCGTAGCCCACGAGGCCGATGTCGCACTCGGGGTGAGCGAGCACGGCCAGCGAGGAGCCGTCGGAGACGGACATCAGGAAGAGGAAGCCGCGCTCCATCTCCACCACGGTCTGCGCGACGGGTCCGCCCTCGAAGATCCGGGACGCGCCCGCGGTCAGCGAGGTCAGTCCGGATGCGACCGCCGCCAGCTGGTCGGCGCGGTCGCGGGGGAATCCTTCGGACATGGCCAGCAGGAGTCCGTCGGCGGAGACCACCACCGTGTGGGACACCCCGGGGGTGTTGTCCACGAAGTTGGTGATCAACCAGTTCAGATTCTGCGCCGCCTGGCTCATCGCGTTCAACTAACGCTCCTGCTGATGGTTCGGACCGAGGTGGTGGCTACCCGTGGTCGAGTTGCCGGCCTGGCGGCCCTGCTGGATGCCGCGGCGCAGATTGGTGAGCCGGCCGCGGACGTCGTCGGGTGCACGCGAGACCTGGGGGCCGGCCGTGTGGGCCTGCTCCTGTGCGGTCCCGGGTACGAGGTTGGCCTTCGGCACACGGCGCGGAAGACCGGAGGTGGTGACGCCGCCGGCAGCGGGCTTGCGCACCCGCTCCGCCTGGCGCACCAGCTCGTCGTTGGGCGAGGTCCGCCAGGCGGCCCCGCCGTTCTGGCGTCCGTCGGCGGCCGGGTCTCCGGCCGGACGGGGCGCCGGAGCGGACGGCTGCGACACGACCGGGGTCTGCGTCGTCTGCGTCAGGTCCGCCTGCTGCTGGGCCTGCTGCTGAGCCTGCTCCTGGTGGAACCAGTTGGTCTCCAGCGTGTCGTACAGCGGGGTACGACCGTCACCCGAGCCACCGGCCGGCGGCAGGGCCTCCGGACGGCGCGGCTGCTGGAGCTGCGGCTGCTGCGGCTGGCGGACCGGCTCGGCCGGACGCGGGGCACCGAAGTCGTTGCCGTTCCGCTGACGCGGCGCCGGAGGCTGGGCCTGGGGAGCCTGCTGCTGGGCCTGCGGCACGTAGGGCTGCCGGCCGAACTGCTGCTGCTGGCCACCCTGGTACGCCTGGGGCTGCGGGGCCTGCGGCTGCTGCTGCGGAGCACCGAAGTCCGGACGCGGGAACTGGCCCGTGGAACCGGGACCCTGCGGCGCACCGAAGTCGGGGCGCGGGAACTGCGCCGTCGACGCCGGGTCCTGCGCACCGCCCTGGTAGGCCTGGGGGGCCTGGGGCTGCTGGGGGCGGCCCTGCTGCTGCGGGGCACCGAAGTCCGGGCGCGGGAACTGGCCCGTGGAACCGGGACCCTGCGGGGCCGCCTGCCCGCCGAACAGGCCCGCCGACTCCGGCTCCTCGTGGCCGCGCGGGGCGTCCAGCGGGGACATCTCCTGCTGCGGGCGCCGGACCGGCTGCTGCTGCGGGTCGTTGCCCCAGCTCGCGGCCTGCGGCCGCTGCGGCTGGGGGTTGCCGCCGGGCAGCTCGGCGCGCGGGAAGTCGTACCCGCCCTGCTGGTTGCCCTGCTGCTGCTGCTGCGGCTGCTGCTGCGGACCGGGCCCGGCCTGCGGGCCGGACTGGTTGCCCCACACGTCCGTACGGGACGGGATGGCGCTCGCGGCGCCGCCGATGAGGCCGCCCCCGCCGGGGCCCGGACGCAGCGCGTCGGGCGACTGGGGAGCCTGCGGGGCCGGGGGGATCTGCGGCAGCTGGCCGGTCTGCTCCAGCTGCGCGTTCTGCGGCTGCGGGGTGCGGGACTGCGGCGCACCCTGCGGGGCACCGTCACGGGCGGGCAGCGCGGCCCGGGGACCGCTCGTACCGACCTGACCGCGCGCGGCACCGGGACCGGCGCCGAGACGGCCGGCCGCCGAGGACGGGGCACCGCCCTGACCCGGACGCGCGCCGCCGGGGCCGCCGGCCGCGCCGGGA
Organism: Streptomyces tanashiensis; assembly: GCF_014648895.1. GTDB lineage: Bacteria > Actinomycetota > Actinomycetes > Streptomycetales > Streptomycetaceae > Streptomyces > Streptomyces tanashiensis. The sequence continues at coordinate 172,867 of NZ_BMRZ01000019.1, read as the reverse complement.
CCGCCGGGGAGGCGGCCGCCGGGGGCGGAGGCACCCTGCGGCATCTGGCCCTGGCCGCCCGCGCCCGGCTTGGGCATGGGCTTCTTGCCGCCCTGGGCGACGTCGACGGGGAGCATGACGAGCGCGGTGGTGCCGCCCGAGTCGGACGGGCGCAACTGGATCCGGATGCCGTGTCGCAGGGACAGGCGGCCGACCACGAACAGACCCATGCGGCGGGAGACCGAGACGTCCACGGTGGGCGGCGAGGCGAGCCGCTCGTTGATCGCGGCGAGGTCCTCGGGGGAGAGGCCGATGCCGGTGTCGTGGATCTCGACGAGCACGCGGCCGTCGGGCAGGGCGTGACCGGTGACCCGGACCTTGGTCTGCGGGGAGGAGAACGAGGTGGCGTTCTCCAGCAGCTCGGCGAGGAGGTGCACGAGGTCGTTGACGACACGGCCGGCGACCTCGGTCGCCGGGACCGCGGCCAGTTCGATGCGCTCGTACTGCTCCACCTCGGAGGCGGCGGCACGGAGGACGTCGACCAGCGGGACCGGGCGGGTCCAGCGACGGCCCGGCTCCTCACCGGCGAGGACGAGGAGGTTCTCGCCGTTCCGGCGCATACGGGTCGCGAGGTGGTCGAGCTTGAACAGCGAGGAGAGCTGGTCCGGGTCGGCCTCGCGGGACTCCAGCTCGGAGATGAGCGAGAGCTGACGCTGGATGAGGCCCTGGGAACGGCGCGAGAGGTTGGTGAACATCGCGTTGACGTTGCCCCGGAGGAGGGCCTGCTCGGCGGCGAGGCGGACCGCCTCGCGGTGCACGTCGTCGAAGGCCGCGGCCACCTGGCCGATCTCGTCCCGGGAGTGCACACCGACGGACTCGACGGAGGTGTCGACGTCCTGCGGGTCGGACTCGGAGAGCTGCTTGACGAGCTCGGGCAGACGGTCCTGGGCGACCTTGGTCGCGGTGTCCTGCAGCCTGCGCAGCGAGCGGATCATGGACCGGGCCACGACGAAGGCGCCGATGAGAGAGACGCCGAGGACGAGGAGGATCAGCGCACCGTTGATGATGGCGTCGCGCTGCGACTCCTGCTTCAGCTCACGGGTCATGGTCTCCATGTCACCGAGCAGACCTCGCTCGATGCGGTTCATGGCGGCGATCTTGGTGCTGTACTCGTCGGTGAAGTTGAGGTGACCGCGGCGCGGGCCCTCGGGCATCGCGTTGTCCGCGTTCAGCACGCGCTCGGCGTACTTGTTGGCGGCGTTGATCGACGGGTCGCCGCTGTTCAGCGACTCGGTCCGCTCGGCGGCGTCACCACCGGTCGACTCGTAGATCGCCTGGAACGACTTGAGCTCGACGCCCTCACTGTTGAGGGCGGCCTCGCCGTACAGACGGTCACCCTGCTGGATCCTGCCGGCGGTCCGGTCGCTCGGGGGGAGCGCGGCGGCGATGATCGCCTGCTGGATGGAGGCGTACTCCTTGGCGGACGAGAACGCGGCGAGCGCTCGGGTCCGCTTGATCATCTCGGGGTTGCTGGTCGCCTGCGCCATGTCCTGGGACAGGCTGAGGAGCGAGCGGATGAGGCGGCTGTACGCCTCGACCGTCACCGAGTGGGACACGCCCTTCTCGTAGGCGCTGCCCCGGATGGAGTGGAGCTCGGTGACCTGCGAGGCGATCTGGCTGACGTTCTGGCGGATGCTGCGCAGCGCCTCGTCGCCCTCGGTGGCCGGGATGTCCTCGGTGGCGTCGAGGAAGGCCTTGTACTCGCGGTCCGTCTTCCGGCGCGGGTTGGCGACCTGGTAGTCGCTGACCGGGCGGCCGTTGGCCAGCGGGCCGGCGGACAGGTCGCGCTCGGCCTGCAGGGCCTGCGCGAGGTCCGTCGCCTCTCGGGTCAGCTTGGTGAGCAGCTGCATGTGGTCGAGCTGCTCCATGTCCTGGAGCGAGTCGCTGATGCGGATGCCGCCCAGGGTGGTCGCCGCGACCACGGGGAGGGTGAGGAGCGCGACGAGGCGCGTCGAGATGCGCCAGTTGCGCAGGGCTATTCGCGGGCCGACCTCGTTCTCGGCCCGTGCCTTGGGGGGTGCGGTGGTCGGCTCGGCGGCGCCGCCGGACTTGCCGGGCTTGCCGGACTTGGCCGCGGCGCTCGCGCGCCTGCCGCCGTCACCGGTGTCGCCGGACGGTCCCTGACCCTGGTTCGGGGTGTGCGGGGCCGAGGGACCGCGGTCGGTCCCGGCACGCGGTTCCTGCTCCGCCGGAGCATCCGCTCGGCCCTGGCGGGCCTGGGGAGACCCCGAGCCATCCCTCTTGAAACGTCCCTGCACTAGCGTCGCAACCTCTGGACCAGGCGTCCTTCCGGGTGAACGGAGAGGACGGTGTCGGCGTCAATCGGGGAGCGTGGAGCACCCCAGGTGGTCGTCGGTGACCGGCGCAGTTCCCCCTTTCCCGCCACTCGGCCGGCGCTGCGTCGCGCCTCCTGCGCGCCGGCTTGAAACCCGCGGCGGTGCGTGGAATTCCAGCACAGTGCCGGATCTCCAACAAGGGCCGCGTGTCGCGGCGAGAGGGGTATGACAACGTGTGCACGAGATGTCACCCCACGTAGAAGATGATCACGGAGGATTCGGACTTTTCCAGCCCAATGGTCGGGCATCCCCGTGTGTCCCAGTCGACATGATCAGGAGCGGAATAGCTCATTCAGTGGCGGAATGTCCCTTTCCGTGACGACCGGAGACGGTCCGTAATGCCCGGAATGTAGGGCGCGTGGTGAGCAAACTCACACATGAATCGATGTCTTAGCCATGCATTCGAAGGGAATCGCATGTTTAGCCTGACGCTTTACACCCCTTCGCGCCCGTACGGGTGCCCGTCCCGGAACAAGGTCTGATCACCGCGATGAAGACGACGACGCTCCGCACCACGGCCAACCCCCGCCGTTCCACCCTCGTCCACCTCACGGACGCCGCAGAGCTCGGCCGGGGCGCCCAGCCGGAGTACGCCGCGGAGCTGCCGGGCAACACGGCCAACCCGCGCCGTACCGTCCTGATGCAGGCCCCGGCCCCCTACGAGCCCCAGCCGTACGCCACCGCGTCCCGCTGACCGTGACGCGGCATCACGCCCGCGTCACGCTTGTCATCACCTTCCATCACCCCCGGTGATATCGCCGGTCGGCCGCCCCCTCGCCGCGTTAGCCTGGAGCGTCAGACTCCAGCCAGTACCAAGTGAGGGGCGACAGCACTCGTGCGCATCGCCAGATTCTCCATCGACGGCAATGTGGCCTTCGGCGCCGTCGAGGGCGAGGGAACCGTCGAGTCCGGCGGCCTCGTCCTCGACATCATCAAGGGCATCCCGTACACCGACTTCGAGCTCAGCGGCACCAAGGTCCCGCTGAGCAAGGTACGGCTCCTGCCGCCCGTGCTCCCCAACAAGGTCGTGGCCATCGGCCGCAACTACGCCGAGCACGCCGCCGAACTCGGCAACGAGGTCCCCGAGGTCCCCGTCGCCTTCTTCAAGCCCACCACCTCGGTGATCGGCTCCGGCGACGCCATCGAGTACCCCTCCTTCTCCAACGAGCTGCACCACGAGGCCGAACTGGCCGTGGTCATCGGCCGCATGTGCCGCGAGGTGCCCCGCGAGCGCGTGAAGGACGTCGTCTTCGGCTACACCTGCGCCAACGACGTCACCGCCCGCGACGCCCAGCAGCGCGAGAAGCAGTGGGCCCGCGCCAAGGGCTTCGACACCTCCTGCCCCCTGGGCCCCTGGGTGGAGACCGACCTCGACCCGAGCGACCTGGCCATCCAGGCCACGGTCAACGGCGAACAGCGCCAGCTGGGTCGGACGAGCGACATGATCCGCTCCATCGAGGACCTGGTCGTCCACATCACCGAGGCCATGACGCTGCTCCCCGGCGACGTCATCCTCACCGGCACCCCCGCCGGGGTCGGCCCCCTCAACGTCGGCGACGAGGTCGCCGTCACCATCGAAGGCATCGGCACTCTCACCAATAAGGTGATCAAGCGTGGCTAACGCGAACATCCGCGTCCGTTTCTGTCCGTCGCCGACCGGCAACCCCCACGTGGGCCTGGTCCGCACCGCCCTCTTCAACTGGGCCTTCGCCCGGCACAACGAGGGCACCATGGTCTTCCGCATCGAGGACACCGACGCTGCGCGCGACTCCGAGGAGTCGTACAACCAGCTGCTCGACTCCCTGAAGTGGCTCGGCCTCGACTGGGACGAGGGCCCCGAGGTCGGCGGCCCGCACGCGCCGTACCGCCAGTCGCAGCGGATGGACATCTACAAGGACGTCGCCGACAAGCTGCTCGCCGGCGGTTACGCGTACCCCTGCTACTGCACCACCGAGGAGCTCGACGAGCGCCGCGAGGCCGCCCGCGCCGCCGGCCGCCCCTCCGGCTACGACGGCCACTGCCGCGACCTCACCGCCGAGCAGAAGGCGGCGTACGAGGCCGAGGGCCGCGCGTCGATCGTCCGCTTCCGGATGCCCGACGAGCCGATCACCTTCACCGACCTGGTCCGCGGCGAGCTCACCTTCACCCCGGAGAACGTGCCGGACTACGGCATCCTCCGGGCCAACGGTGCCCCGCTCTACACCCTGGTCAACCCGGTCGACGACGCCCTGATGGAGATCACCCACGTCCTGCGCGGCGAGGACCTGCTCTCCTCCACCCCGCGCCAGGTCGCGCTCTACAAGGCGCTGATCGAGCTGGGCGTCGCCAAGGAGATCCCCTCCTTCGGCCACCTGCCGTACGTGATGGGCGAGGGCAACAAGAAGCTCTCCAAGCGCGACCCGCAGGCCTCCCTCAACCTCTACCGGGAGCGCGGCTTCCTCCCCGAGGGCCTGCTGAACTACCTCTCGCTCCTCGGCTGGTCCTTCTCGGCCGACCAGGACATCTTCACCATCCCCGAGATGGTGGCGAAGTTCGACATCGCCGACGTCAACGCCAACCCGGCGCGCTTCGACCTCAAGAAGGCCGAGTCGATCAACGCCGACCACATCCGGATGCTGGACGTGAAGGCCTTCGCCGCGGCCTGCGAGCCCTGGCTCCGCGCCCCGCACGCCCCCTGGGCGCCCGAGGACTTCGACCAGGCCGCCTGGGAGGCCATCGCGCCGCACGCCCAGACCCGCCTGACCGTCCTCTCGGACATCACGGCCAACGTGGACTTCCTCTTCCTCTCCGAGCCGGTCTTCGACCAGCCCTCGTGGGACAAGGCGATGAAGGGCGAGCCCGCGGCCCTGCTCACCACCGCCCGCGAGAAGCTCGACGCGGCCGACTGGAGCGACCCCGAGTCCCTCAAGAACGCGGTCCTGGCCGCCGGCGAGGCCCACGGCCTCAAGCTCGGCAAGGCGCAGGCCCCGGTCCGCGTCGCCGTCACCGGCCGCACGGTCGGCCTGCCGCTCTTCGAGTCCCTGGAGATCCTGGGCAAGGAGAAGACGCTGGCCCGCATCGACGCGGCCCTGGCGAAGCTCGCCGCCTGATCCGAGCCGTACGCACCGGTACCCCTGTCCCGCGCCCGGGACAGGGGTACCGTCGTCTCCATGGCCATCCGCGCGGTGCTCTGGGACATCGACGACACGATCTTCGACTACGCGAGCGCCGACCGGGCCGGGATGCGGGCGCATCTCGCGGCCGAGGGGTTGCTCGACGCGTGGGGCTCCGTCGAGGAGGCCCTGCGGCGCTGGAAGGAGCTCACGGAGCTCCACTGGCGCCGGTACGAGGCGGAGGGCGGGGACTTCCGGGACCAGCGACGCGCGCGCGTGCGGGACTTCCTCGGGCGGCCGGCGCTCACCGCCGCCGAGGCCGACGACTGGTTCGACCGCTACGTGGTCCATTACGAGGCCGCCTGGGAGCTGTTCCCCGACACCGTGCCCGTCCTCGACCTGCTGGCTCGTGACTACCGTCACGGAGTTCTGTCCAACTCCAGCATCCACAACCAGGACCACAAGCTCCGCGCCCTGGGCGTACGGGACCGCTTCGAGGCCGTGCTGTGCGCCGCCGAGCTCGGGGTGGCCAAGCCCGCCCCGGAGGCCTTCCACGCCGCCTGCACCGCCCTTGACCTGCGCCCCCACGAGGTGGCGTACGTCGGGGACCAGCCGGACATCGACGCCCGGGGGGCCGTGGAGGCGGGGCTCCAGGGGATCTGGCTGGACCGTGCGGGGACCGGCGGGAGGCCCGAGCTGTCCCGGATCACCGGCCTCCACCAGCTGCCCGCGCTGCTGCGTGCGGATACGCGTTTTGGAGCACCGTCCACCTTCGGGTAATGTTCTTTCTGCGCCGAGGGGAACGGGCCGAAAGGCCGGAAAGCCCCGGAAGCGCAAGCCGAGCAAGATCGCTTCTCGAAGTGATCACGTTCCGGTGGCCTATGGTGTAATTGGCAGCACGACTGATTCTGGTTCAGTTAGTCTTGGTTCGAGTCCAGGTAGGCCAGCTCGCAGAGCTCATCTGCAACCGTGGATGGCATCCACAAAGCCCCCGTTGTGTAGCGGCCTAGCACGCCGCCCTCTCAAGGCGGTAGCGCCGGTTCGAATCCGGTCGGGGGTACAGATCCTTCCCGCGGGATCACCTGGGTCGCACCCGGTGAACTCGATGCAGGATCGCTAGGGCCCCCGTTGTGTAGCGGCCTAGCACGCCGCCCTCTCAAGGCGGTAGCGCCGGTTCGAATCCGGTCGGGGGTACCAACTGGTTCTAAACCACCAGTGGCCTATGGTGTAATTGGCAGCACGACTGATTCTGGTTCAGTTAGTCTTGGTTCGAGTCCAGGTAGGCCAGCGTAGTACTCCAGGCGACTTGTCGCATGGACGCAAGATCTTGCCCCCGTTGTGTAGCGGCCTAGCACGCCGCCCTCTCAAGGCGGTAGCGCCGGTTCGAATCCGGTCGGGGGTACAAGACGGAGAAGCCCTTCCCTTCGGGGGAGGGCTTATTCGCTGTTCGTGCTCACGGCACACACAACTCCGGCCCACCGCTGCGGCGTTGGAGCGGTGGGCCGGTACGAACAGGAGGGAAGCGGAGCGTCAGCCGTTGCGGCGGAGCGCCTCGGAGAGACGGGCGGCGGCGTCGATGACCGCCTGGGCGTGCATACGGCCCGGGTGGCGCGTCAGACGCTCGATGGGACCCGAGACCGACACGGCGGCCACCACGCGGTTCGAGGGGCCGCGCACGGGCGCGGAGACGGACGCGACGCCCGGCTCCCGCTCACCGATCGACTGGGCCCAGCCGCGGCGCCGTACGCCCGACAGGGCCGTCGCCGTGAAGCGGGCGCCCTGGAGGCCGCGGTGCAGCCGCTCGGGCTCCTCCCAGGCCATCAGGATCTGCGCGGACGAGCCGGCCTTCATGGTCAGCGTCGAGCCGACCGGGACGGTGTCCCGCAGGCCCGAGAGCCGCTCGGCGGCCGCCACGCAGATGCGCATGTCGCCCTGGCGCCGGTAGAGCTGGGCGCTCTCGCCGGTGACATCGCGCAGATGCGTCAGAACCGGGCCCGCGGTCGCGAGCAGGCGGTCCTCGCCGGCCGCGGCGGCGAGCTCCGCCAGGCGCGGTCCGAGGATGAACCGGCCCTGCATGTCACGCGCCACCATCCGGTGGTGTTCCAGTGCCACGGCGAGACGATGAGCCGTGGGTCGTGCGAGTCCCGTCGCCGCGACCAGTCCTGCGAGGGTGGCCGGACCGGACTCCAGGGCGCTCAGGACAAGGGCTGCCTTGTCGAGAACGCCTACGCCGCTAGAGTTGTCCATGCAACGATATTCGCGTCTCACTCTGTGAAACGCAAGTTCAATTTTCCGAGGAACTTGTCACTCTGGTGGGGCGGCCGCACAACGGCCCGCGAAACGGGTCTCTAGTTGTGCCGGCGTAGACGTCGGCCGGAGGGAAAGCGATGGGTAGGACACTCGCGGAGAAGGTCTGGGACGACCACGTCGTCCGGCGCGCCGAGGGCGAGCCCGACCTCCTCTTCATCGATCTGCACCTGCTGCACGAGGTGACCAGCCCCCAGGCCTTCGACGGCCTCCGGCAGAACGGCCGGCAGGTGCGGCGCCTCGACCTCACCATCGCCACCGAGGACCACAACACCCCGACCCTCGACATCGACAAGCCGATCGCCGACCCGGTCTCCCGCGCCCAGCTGGAGACCCTCCGCAAGAACTGCGCCGAGTTCGGCGTGCGGCTGCACCCGCTGGGCGACGTCGAGCAGGGCGTCGTCCACGTCGTGGGACCGCAGCTGGGTCTGACCCAGCCCGGCACCACCGTGGTCTGCGGCGACTCGCACACCTCCACGCACGGCGCCTTCGGCGCGCTGGCGTTCGGCATCGGCACCAGCCAGGTCGAGCACGTGCTCGCCACCCAGACGCTGCCGCTGGCCCGCCCCAAGACCATGGCGATCACGGTCGACGGCGAGCTGCCCGAGGACGTCACCGCCAAGGACCTGATCCTGGCGATCATCGCGAAGATCGGCACCGGCGGCGGCCAGGGCTACATCCTGGAGTACCGCGGCTCCGCCATCGAGAAGCTCTCGATGGAGGCCCGGATGACCATCTGCAACATGTCGATCGAGGCCGGCGCCCGCGCGGGCATGATCGCCCCCGACGAGACCACCTTCGCCTACCTGAAGGGCCGCGCCCACGCCCCCGAGGGCGAGGACTGGGACGCCGCCGTCGCGTACTGGAAGACCCTGAAGTCCGACGAGGACGCGGTCTTCGACGCCGAGGTCGTCATCGACGCCGCCTCCCTGGCGCCGTTCGTCACCTGGGGCACCAACCCCGGCCAGGGTGCGCCGCTTTCGGCGAACGTCCCCGACCCGGCTTCGTACGAAGACGCTTCGGAGCGCCTGGCCGCCGAAAAGGCCCTGGAGTACATGGGGTTGACCGCCGGGCAGCCGCTGCGCGACATCACGGTCGACACCGTCTTCGTAGGCTCCTGCACCAACGGCCGCATCGAGGACCTGCGGAACGCGGCCTCCCTGCTGGAGGGCCGCAAGGTCGCCGACGGCGTCCGCATGCTGGTCGTCCCCGGCTCGGTCCGGGTCGCCCTGCAGGCCGTGGAAGAGGGCCTGGACAAGGTCTTCAAGGAGGCCGGCGCCGAATGGCGGCACGCGGGCTGCTCGATGTGCCTGGGCATGAACCCCGACCAACTGGCCCCCGGTGAGCGCTCCGCGTCCACCTCCAACCGCAACTTCGAGGGCCGGCAGGGCAAGGGCGGCCGGACGCACCTGGTCTCCCCCCAGGTCGCCGCCGCCACCGCCGTCCTGGGCCACCTGGCCTCCCCGGCCGATCTGTCCGACGTCGCCACCACCGCGGGGGTCTGAGGAACCATGGAAGCTTTCACCACGCACACCGGCCGGGCCGTCCCGCTGCGCCGCAGCAACGTCGACACCGACCAGATCATCCCGGCGCACTGGCTCAAGAAGGTCACCCGCGACGGCTTCGAGGACGGCCTCTTCGAGGCCTGGCGCAAGGACTCCGAGTTCGTCCTCAACCGCCCCGAGCGGCAGGGCGCCACGGTCCTGGTCGCCGGCCCCGACTTCGGCACCGGCTCCTCCCGCGAGCACGCCGTCTGGGCGCTCCAGAACTACGGCTTCCAGGCGGTCATCTCCTCCCGCTTCGCCGACATCTTCCGCGGCAACTCGCTGAAGAACGGCCTGCTGACCGTCGTCCTCCCGCAGGAGACGGTGGACGCCCTCTGGGAGCTGACCGAGGCCGACCCGACCGCCGAGATCACCGTCGACCTGGAGGCCCGCAAGGTCCTGGCCGCCGGGATCGACGCCGACTTCGAGCTCGACGAGAACGCCCGCTGGCGACTGCTCAACGGCCTGGACGACATCAGCCTCACCCTTCAGAACGAAGCCGACATCGCGGCCTACGAGGCGGCTCGACCGGGCTTCAAGCCCCGTACAATTACGGTCTGAGCAGCGCTTTTCCACGACTGCGCCCCCCACCGCCCGGTGGGGGGCGCAGTCGCTTGTTGGGACCCTGTCGGGCGACAACTCGCCCTAGATGGCACAATCGGTGCATGGAACGCGACAGCCAACTCGAGCTCTACGAGTCAGTCGCCGCCCGATTGAAGGAAGCGCACACAAGAGTGCGCTCACTGCAAGTCCCGGAGGGCGTAAGGATGGCGCTGTCCCGGAAGCTGCTGGTCGTCACGGCAGCGGCGAAGCACGATCTCAAGGACGCGGCAACGCGTCTCGACCGGTTGATGAAGGACCTCGACGAGGGCCGATTCCCAGAGGACGACTGACACCAGGAACTCCGCAACGGGACTTCTGCGTTGCGGCACTAGGGTGATTAGACCGTTTCGTGTTTGATTTGCGGTATATACATGCCTAACGTGCGAAAAAGCTTGAACACTTTCGTTCTGGCAATGTCTCCGAAGGGGAAGACGTGAACAAGGCGCAGCTCGTAGAAGCGATTGCCGACAAGATGGGCGGTCGTCAGCAGGCCGCCGAAGCCGTCGACCACGTGCTCGACGCCATCGTGCGTGCCGTGGTGGCCGGTGACCGGGTCTCGGTCACGGGTTTCGGCTCGTTCGAGAAGGTCGACCGGCCGGCCCGCTACGCCCGCAACCCGCAGACGGGTGAGCGGGTCCGGGTCAAGAAGACCTCCGTCCCGCGCTTCCGTGCAGGTCAGGGCTTCAAGGACCTGGTCAGCGGCTCGAAGAAGCTCCCCAAGGGCGGCGAGGTCTCCGTCAAGAAGGCCCCCAAGGGCAGCCTGACCGGTGGCGCCTCCGCGACCGTGAAGAAGGCCGCCGCCAAGAAGGCCACCACCGCCAAGAAGGCCGCCGCGAAGAAGGCGACCCCGGCGAAGAAGACCACCGCGGCCGTGAAGAAGGCGACCCCGGCGAAGAAGACCACCGCGGCCGCCAAGAAGGCGACCCCCGCGAAGAAGGCCACCACGGCCGCGGCGAAGAAGACCAGCGCCGCCGCCAAGAAGACCACCACGGCCGCCGCGAAGAAGGCGACCAAGGCCACCGCCAAGAAGACCGCGCCGGCCGCGAAGAAGGCCACGGCGACGAAGGCGCCCGCCAAGAAGACGACGGCGCGCAAGACCACCGCCAAGAAGACCGCCGCCAAGAAGTAGGACGCGCGGTACCGACCCGCCGGGCCGGGCTCCCCCCGGGGAGCCCGGCCCGCGGCGCGTCCGGACGCCCCGGACGGGCGTCTCGGAAGGTCTGACGGGCGTCTCAGAAGGTCTGCAGCGTCACCAGGGTGATCCGGAGCCCCGCGCCCGAGGTGCCGGGCTCGGACTCGATCCGCACCCGCTGCCCCGGCCGCAGCAGCCGCAGCCCGCCCGCCTCGAAGGCCTCCGCCCCGAACTCCACGGGGGTGCCGTCGTCGAGCAGCACACTGCCGCTGTGGGTCTCGGGGTCGTACGTGAACGCGGTCGCCTGCATGGACCGCAGCCTATCCGGCCGCCGTCAGCCACCGGGCGGCCGTCCGCGGACCGAGCCCCAGGGCCAGAGCAGCCGCCAGATCCTCCCCGGTGTCCACGTCCCGGCGTACGGAATCCACCCCGGCGAGCCGGATTTCCACCGCTCCCGAAGACAAATGCCGCAGCCTCGACGCGCCCCCGAATGCCGGTTCCAATTCCACCCCCGGAGCCGCCGAGAGGAATGTCGTACCGATTTCGGCGGCGTCCGCGAGAAATGCCCTCGGAAAATTGCCGGCCGTGTCCAGGACACGGGCCAGCTCCGCCGGCCGCAGCGCCGGAAGGTCCGCGTTGAGCGCCGCCACGCGCGCGTGCGGCCGCCCGGCCCGTACGGCACGGGCCCCGTGCGCGAGCGCCGCGTTGAGCCCCGCCGCCGGGGAGTCCGGCACGATCCGCGCGCCCAGGGCCGCGAGCGCCGCGCCGGCCGCGGGATCGTCCGTGACGACCGCCACATCGCGCACGCGCGCGCAGTCCAGCGCCGCCCCCACGGTGTCCTCGGCGAACGCCAGCGCGAGCCGGGGGCGCAGCCGCGCTCCCGCCGCCGCGGCGAGTCTGCTCTTCGCCAGGGCAAGGGGCTTCAGGGGTACGACCAGGGACCAGCCGTCGTCGGCCTCGGTGTGCGTCGGGTGCAGCGGCTTCATCGGGGCCCATTCTGTCCCGCCCACGCGGTCCGCCGGAGGGCCCGGGGCGTACGGTGTCACTCGACAGACCAGGAGCATGGGGCGACACTTGACCCCCTGCCAGCCAGTCCCGGAGAAAGGTGTCCGAGTGCCCCGCCGCAGAATCGGCTTCTGGTACCGCCTCGCGGCGGTCATCGCCAAACCCCCCCTGGTGGTTCTGTTCAAGCGGGACTGGCGCGGTATGGAGCACATTCCGGCCGACGGCGGTTTCATCACCGCGGTCAACCACAACTCCTACCTGGACCCGCTGTCCTACGCGCACTACCAGTACAACACCGGTCGCGTTCCGCGGTTCCTCGCCAAGGCGGGCCTCTTCAAGGGCGGCTTCGTCGCCACGATGCTCCGCAACACGGGCCAGATCCCCGTCTACCGCGAGACGACCAACGCGCTGGACGCCTTCCGCGCCGCCGTCGACGCCATCGAGCGCGGCGAGTGCGTCGCCTTCTACCCGGAGGGCACCCTCACCCGCGACCCCGAGATGTGGCCCATGGCCGGCAAGACCGGCGCCGCACGCGTCGCGCTGCTCACCAAGGTCCCCGTCATCCCGGTGGCCCAGTGGGGCGCCAACCTCGCGGTGCCGCCGTACGCCAAGGAGAACAAGCTCCGCCTGTTCCCCCGCAAGACGCTGATCGTGCAGGCCGGACCGCCCGTCGACCTCTCCCGCTTCGACGGCCTGGAGCCGACGCCCGAGGTGCTCCGCGAGGCCACCGAGGTCATCATGGCCGCCATCACCGCCCTCCTGGAGGAGGTCCGCGGCGAGAAGGCGCCCGCCGAACCGTACGACCACCGCCGGGCCCGCCTGGAGCAGCGGCGCAAGGCCGCCGGGGAGGGCACCAAGTGACCAAGGCAGCCGTCTTCGGCAACGGATCCTGGGGCACCGCCTTCGCGATGGTGCTCGCCGACGCGGGCTGCGAGGTGAGCCTCTGGGGCCGCCGCGCCGAACTCGCCAAGGAGATCAACACCACCCGGGTCAACCCCGACTACCTGCCGGGCGTCGAACTCCCGGCGGGGATCACGGCCACCGCGGACCCGGCCGAGGCCGCCGCGGACGCCGACTTCACCGTCCTCGTCGTCCCCTCCCAGACCCTGCGCGGCAACCTCGCGGCCTGGAAGCCGGTGCTCGCCCCCGACACGGTGCTCGTCTCCCTCATGAAGGGCGTCGAACTCGGCACCGCCAAGCGGATGAGCGAGGTCATCACCGAGGTCGCCGACGTGCCCGCCGACCGCGTGGCCGTCCTCACCGGCCCCAACCTGGCCAAGGAGATCGCCGCCCGGCAGCCCGCCGCCGCCGTCGTCGCCTGCTCCGACGAGACGGTCGCCCAGCGCCTCCAGACCGCCTGCATGACCCCGTACTTCCGCCCGTACACCAACACCGATGTGGTGGGCTGCGAGCTCGGCGGCGCCGTGAAGAACGTCATCGGCCTCGCCGTCGGCATCGCCAACGGCATGGGCCTCGGCGACAACTCCAAGGCCACGCTCATCACCCGCGGCCTCGCCGAGACCACCCGGCTCGGCCTCGCCATGGGCGCCGACCCGCTCACCTTCTCCGGCCTCGCGGGCCTCGGCGACCTCGTCGCCACCTGCTCCTCGCCGCTCTCCCGGAACAACACCTTCGGCACCAACCTCGGCCGCGGGATGACCCTCCAGGAGACCATCGCGGCCACCAAGCAGACCGCCGAGGGCGTCAAGTCCTGCGAGTCCGTGCTCGATCTGGGCCGCCGCCACGGCGTCGACATGCCCATCACCGAGACCGTCGTCTCCATCGTCCACGACGGCAAGCCGCCGGTCGTCGCGCTCAAGGAACTCATGTCCCGGTCGGCCAAGCCCGAGCGCCGCTGACCCCCCGGGGCGCCCCCGCTGCGCCGTACGCGCGCGGCGGCAGCGGGGCGCTCAGGAGTTCGGGAGTCGCAAGGTACGCTCATCGCGATATGAGCGAGAACACCCAGAGCCCCCGCAAGCCGCGCGTGGCCGTCGTCTTCGGCGGACGCAGCTCCGAGCACGCCATCTCCGTCGTCACGGCGGGCGCCGTCCTGAGCGCCATCGACCGGGACAAGTACGACGTGCTGCCCATCGGCATCACGACGGACGGGCGCTGGGCGCTCACCGCCGACGCCCCCGAGCGCATGGCCATCGCCGACCGCGCCCTGCCGAACGTCGCCGACCTGGCCGAGTCCACGGAGGGCGGCGTCGTCCTCTCCGTCGACCCCGCCAACCGCGAGGTCGTCCTCACCGAGCCCGGCAACGTGCCCAGGGCCCTCGGCGAGGTCGACGTGGTCTTCCCGATGCTCCACGGCCCCTACGGCGAGGACGGCACCCTCCAGGGCCTCCTGGAGCTGTCCGGCGTCCCCTACGTCGGCGCGGGCGTCCTCGCCTCCGCCGTCGGCCAGGACAAGGAGTACATGAAGCGGGTCTTCGTCTCCTTCGGCCTCCCCGTCGGCCCGTACGAGGTCATCCGGCCGCGCGAGTGGGAGCAGAACCCCGCCGCCGCCCGCAAGAAGATCGTCGAGTTCGCCGCCGAGCACGGCTGGCCGCTCTTCGTGAAGCCGGCCCGCGGCGGCTCCTCCATGGGCATCACCAAGGTCGACGACCTCTCCGGCCTCGACGAGGCCATCGAGGAGGCCCGCCGCCACGACCCCAAGATCCTCGTCGAGTCGCTGCTCCGCGGCCGCGAGATCGAGTGCGGCGTCCTGGAGTTCGAGGACGGCCCGCGCGCCAGCGTCCCGGCCGAGATCCCGCCGGTCACGAACCACGACTTCTACGACTTCGAGGCCAAGTACATCGACTCGGCCTCCGGCATCGTGCCCGCCCCCATCGGGGACGAGGCCACCGCCGAGATCCAGCGCCTCGCCGTCGCCGCCTACGAGGCCGTGTCCTGCGAGGGCCTGGTCCGCGCCGACTTCTTCCTCACCGAGGACGGCGACTTCGTCATCAACGAGATCAACACCATGCCGGGCTTCACGCCCATCTCCATGTACCCGCGCATGTGGCAGGAGAGCGGCGTGAGCTACCCGGAGCTCGTCGACCGGCTCATCCAGGCCGCGCTGACCCGCTCCACGGGCCTGCGCTAGACGGTCCGAGCCAGGGGGTGCCGGAGTGCCGTCACGAGCACTCCGGCTCCAGGGCGCACGGAACGGCCCGCTCCACGGGGTCCGCGAGATCCGTGAGCGGGCCGACGTCGTGCGCGTACCGCTCGTCCAGCGTCACCTCGACGTACGTCTTCCGGTACACCGAGGTGAGACGGGGTCCGTCGCCCGCGCGCTGCTCCAGCATCCACCGCACACCGTTCGCGGAGATGCCCTGCGCCTTCGGATCGCTCATCTTTTCGGGCCGGGGGACCCCGCAGCGCAGTACGATCGCACCGTCACCCCACCCGGCGGTCAACTCGGAGCCGGGCTCCGGGTCACTCCGCCGAAGCCCCGCCACGGTGTCGGGCAGTTCCTTCGCCAGGGCCTGGCAGAAGGACGCCTCCTCCGCCGGCGGGCTCGGGACCACGACGGACGCCGAGGCGTCCGGCGAGGAACAGCCGGCGGCGGCCGACAGCAGGACGGCGGCCGCTACGGCGGCGGGCAGGCCGAAAGGCCGGTGGGAAGACGTCACCGGCCAAGCGTAGACGGGGGCTACAGATGAACGACCGGGCAGGTGAGGGTGCGCGTGATGCCGTCCACTTGCTGGACCTTGGCGACCACCATGCGGCCCAGCTCGTCGACGGTGTCCGCCTGTGCGCGCACGATGACGTCGTACGGACCGGTCACGTCTTCGGCCTGGATCACCCCCGGGATCTTGGAGATGGTGTCGGCGACGGTCGACGCCTTGCCCACCTCGGTCTGGATGAGGATGTACGCCTGAACCACGGAACCTCCAGGGCGACCACGAGGATCTTGTGGGAGAAAGGGACGCCACGGTACCGCGTCGCCGCGGGCCACGGGGAGACCCGCGCGTCCGGAGGCGCTCGGGGTGTGGCGTACGCAGGACAGAAGTTGACGGTCTACTTGACGGTACCCAGCACGGTGACGGCCCGCGACCCGCGGCGCGCACGGACGCGCCCCCGCCCGCCGGCCGGCACGAAGACACGAGGTGAGACGCGGTGAAGGGCACAGTCGGAGAGCTGGGCGAGTTCGGGCTCATCAGGGAGCTCACGTCCCGGCTCACCTCCACCCCGGCGGTACGGATCGGGCCCGGCGACGACGCCGCGGTCGTCTCCGCCCCCGACCGGCGCGTGGTGGCCAGCACGGACATCCTCCTCGAAGGACGTCACTTCCGCCGCGACTGGTCGACGGCGTACGACGTCGGCCGCAAGGCCGCCGCGCAGAACCTCGCCGACATCGCCGCCATGGGCGCGGTCCCCACCGCGCTCCTCCTCGGCCTCGTCGTCCCCGCCGAACTCCCCGTCACCTGGCCCACCGAACTCATGGACGGCCTGCGCGACGAATGTCAGGTCGCGGGCGCGGCCGTGGTCGGTGGCGACGTCGTCCGCGGCGACACGATCATGGTCTCCATCACCGCCCTCGGCGACCTCCGCAACCACGACCCGGTCACCCGCGGCGGCGCCCAGCCCGGCGACGTCGTCGCCTACACCGGCTGGCTCGGCTGGTCCGCCGCCGGATACGCGGTCCTCTCCCGCGGCTTCCGCTCCCCGCGCGCCTTCGTCGAGGCCCACCGCAGGCCCGAGCCGCCGTACCACGCGGGTCCCGCCGCGGCCGGTCTCGGCGCCACCGCCATGTGCGACGTCAGCGACGGCCTCATCGCCGACCTCGGACACATCGCCGAGGCCAGCAAGGTCCGCATCGACCTGCGCTCGGGACTCATCGACATCCCCACCCAGATGAACGACATCGGCCAGGCCGTCGGCGTCGACCCCATGCAGTGGGTGCTCACCGGGGGAGAGGACCACGCCATCGTGGCCACCTTCCCGCCGGACGTGAAGCTCCCCGCCCGCTGGAAGGTCATCGGCGAGGTCCTCCACCCCTCGGCGCTGCCCCAGGTCACCGTGGACGGCGCGCCCTGGCACAGCGTGGGCGGCTGGGACCACTTCGGAGAGACGGAGTGACCTCCCGGCCCCCGCTCGTCCTCACCGTCGCCGGATCCGACTCCGGCGGCGGCGCGGGCATCCAGGCCGACCTGAAGACGATGCTCGCCCTCGGCGTCCACGGCATGAGCGTGCTCACCGCCGTCACCGCGCAGAACTCGCGGGGCGTCCAGGGAGTCTGGGAACTCCCCACGGACGCCGTGCGCGCCCAGTACCGGGCCGTCGTCGACGACATCGGCGTCCACGCCGTGAAGACCGGCATGCTCGCCTCCGCCGTGCTCGTGGAGACCGTCGCCGAGCTCCTCGCGGACACCGGCGCCCCCGTCGTCGTCGACCCGGTCGGCGTCTCCAAGCACGGCGATCCGCTGCTCGCGGAGAGCGCGCTCGACTCCGTACGCAGGCGGCTGCTGCCCCGGGCGACCGTCGCCACGCCGAACCTGGACGAGGTGACGCAGCTCACGGGCGTCCACGTCGCGCGCGAGAGCGACATGCGGGTCGCCGCCGAGGCCGTCCTGTCGTACGGGCCGGACTGGGTCCTGATCAAGGGCGGGCACCTGCCCACCGGTCAGGAGGCCGTGGACCTGCTCACGGACGGCACCGAGGAGCACTGGCTGCGCGCCCCGCGCCACGACAACCGGCACACCCACGGCACGGGCTGCACGCTCGCCTCGGCGGTCGCCTCCGGGCTCGCCAAGGGCCTGGCGGTGCCGGAGGCCGTACGAGAGGCGAAGGAGTACGTGACGGGGGCCATAGCCGCCGGATTCGCCCTGGGCGAGGGCATCGGCCCGGTCGACCACGGCTGGCGGACGCGCTGAGGGGTCCGGGGGCGGCTCAGCCGCCTTCGGGCAGGCCCACCGGCATGTTCCCGGGCATGGCAAAAGGCCGGTTCACCGAGGTGAACCGGCCTCTCAAGGCAACCGCAGGGGCTGCGCTACGACAGAACGTCGCAATTAGCGCGAGACCTTGCCGGCCTTGATGCACGAGGTGCAGACGTTGAGCCGCTTCGGCGTCCGACCGACCACGGCACGCACGCGCTGGATGTTCGGGTTCCAGCGACGGGACGTACGGCGGTGCGAGTGCGAAATGTTGTTGCCGAAGCCCGGCCCCTTGCCGCAGACGTCGCAGTTGGCAGCCACGGGTCACTCCAAAGACTTCAGAATTACAGTGAAATCCGGCGCACCGGAATCAGGAGTCTGAAGTGGCTTGCCGGGGGATGGCCCGGTTTGAACCGGGCAACCGAAGCAGCATACAACGCCTGCTTCCGTGGAACGAAACTACCATGGTCTCCGCGGACCTCGCCCCGGGCCCCGGTCACGAGCGGGTCACCCCCGGTCTACCCTGCGGTGAGCTCACCGCCGAAGGAGGACCCCCCGTTGTCGCGAGCCCTTCAGCCTGACGAGGAGCTCGTCGAGCTCGACGCCGAAGCGGTCCGGACCTGGTGCGCACGGACCCTCGACGCCCTCGGACGGGAGCGCGAGGAGATCGACGCGATCAACGTCTACCCGGTCGCGGACGGGGACACCGGCACCAATCTGTACCTGACAGCCGAGGCCGCCCACGAGGCCGTCGAAGCCGTCTTCGCCGCCTCCGCGCCCGACACCGCCGAGACCGTACGGGCCATGGCGCACGGCGCCCTGCTCGGCGCCCGCGGCAACTCCGGCACCATCCTCGCCCAGCTCCTGCGCGGCATGGCCGCCGTCCTCGCCGAAGGACGTGACGGTGATCACCTCGCCCGCGCCCTGGCCGAGGCCGCCGCCGCCGCGCGCCAGGCCGTCGCCCACCCCGTCGAGGGCACCGTCCTCACCGTCGCCACGGCCGCCGCCGACGGCTGCGCGGGCGGCGGAACGCTCGCGGACGTGGCCGCACGGGCCCACGCAGCCGCCAGGACCGCCCTGGCGGCGACCCCCGGCCAACTGGACGTGCTCGGCCGGGCCGGGGTCGTGGACGCCGGCGGACGCGGCCTGGTCGCCGTCCTCGGAGCGCTCGTGGAGACCGTGAGCGGCAGGGCGCCCGACCACATCGGGACCGCCACGGGCGGGGTACGGCTCCTCGGCGACGTACGGCCCGTGCCGGCCGCCCCGGCCGGACCCTGCGAGGGCGAGGCGGGGCCCGCCTACGAGGTGATCTACCTCCTGGAGGCCGAGGACGCCGCCGTGGACCTGCTGCGGGCCCGGCTCGACGCCCTCGGCGACTCCCTCGTCGTCGTCGGCGGTGACGGACTGTGGAACGTGCACGTCCACGTCGACGACGCGGGCGCCGCCGTCGAGGCCGGCGTCGAGGCCGGACGGCCCCACCGCATCCGCATCACCCACTTCGCGGCCGACGCGGCGGCCGGCACCGCACGCGGGGAACGCGCCCAGCGCGCGGTCGTCGCCGTCGTCCCCGGCGAAGGCCTCGCCGGACTCTGCGCCGAGGCCGGCGCGACGACGGTCCGCAGCAGGCCCGGCGAACCGCCCGCCGGCGACGAACTCGTCGAGGCGATCCGGCGGGCGCACGCGCGCGAGGTCGTCCTCCTGCCCAACGACACCGACCTGCGCCAGACCGCCGCGGCCGCCGCCGAACGCGCCAGGGCCGAGGGCATCCGCGTCGCCCTCATCCCGACCCGGGCCGCCGTCCAGGGCATCGCAGCCCTCGCCGTCCACGAACCCGACCGCCGCTTCGACGAGGACGTCGTCGCCATGACGGCCGCCGCCGGAGCCACCCGCTACGCCGAACTCGCCGTCGCCGAGCACCAGTCCTTCACCTCGGCCGGCGTCTGCCAGGCCGGCGACATCCTCGGCCTCATCGAGGGCGACGTCGCCGTCATCGGCAAGGACCTGACCGAGACCGCCCGCACCGTCCTGGACCGCATGCTCTCGGCGGGCGGCGAACTCGTCACCCTCGTCGTCGCCGACGACACCCCGCCCGGGCTCGCCCCCGACCTGGAACGCCACGTCCGGCGCGGCTACC
This sequence comes from Streptomyces tanashiensis, assembly GCF_014648895.1. Taxonomy (GTDB): domain Bacteria; phylum Actinomycetota; class Actinomycetes; order Streptomycetales; family Streptomycetaceae; genus Streptomyces; species Streptomyces tanashiensis. The sequence continues at coordinate 152,814 of NZ_BMRZ01000019.1, read as the reverse complement.
TGGCCGTCGATACCACCACGTACCACGCGGGCGCGGGGGCCCCGCCGCTGCTCATCGGGGTGGAATAGCCCCCGTTCCCCCCGTCGTCCACAGGCTTCCGCACGACTGTCGGTCCCGTGGTGTGCAATGGAGGGCGTGCCCGCGCTCGACGAACCACTCAGCAAGCAGTCCCTCGGCCCCGCCACCACCAAGGTCCTGGCCGAGGCGCTCGACCTGCACACGGTCGGGGACCTGCTCCACCACTACCCCCGCCGGTACGCCGAGCGCGGGGAGCTGACCACCCTCGCCGACCTGCCGCTCGACGAGCACGTCACGGTGGTCGCGCAGGTCGCCGACGCCCGTGTGCTCACGTTCAACGGCTCCAAGGGACGCGGCCAGCGCCTCGAAGTGACCATCACCGACGGCAGCGGCCGCCTCCAGCTGGTCTTCTTCGGCAAGGGCGTGCACAAGCCCCACCACGACCTGCTGCCCGGCACCCGCGCGATGTTCGCCGGCAAGGTCTCGCTCTTCAACCGGCGCCTCCAGCTCGCCCACCCCTCGTACGAACTCCTCCGCGGCGACAGCGAGGCCGCCGTGGACACCTGGGCCGGCGCCCTCATCCCGATCTACCCGGCCACCACCAAGATGGAGTCCTGGAAGATCGCGAAGGCCGTCCACGCCGTCCTGCCGAGCGCCGCCGACGCCGTCGACCCGCTGCCGCCCGCCCTGCGCGAGGGCCGCGGCCTCGTCGAGCTGCCCGAGGCCCTGGAGCTGATCCACCGGCCCCGCACCAAGGCCGACATCGCCGCCGCCCGTGAGCGGCTCAAGTGGGACGAGGCCTTCGTCCTCCAGGTCGCCCTCGCCCGCCGCCGGCACGCCGACACCCAACTGCCCGCCGTCGCCCGGAGGCCCGCCCCCGACGGCATCCTCGACGCCTTCGACGCCAAGCTGCCCTTCACCCTCACCGACGGCCAGACGAAGGTCTCCAAGGAGATCTTCGACGACCTCGCCACCGAACACCCCATGCACCGCCTCCTCCAGGGCGAGGTCGGCAGCGGAAAGACGATGGTCGCGCTGCGCGCCATGCTCGCCGTCGTCGACTCCGGCGGGCAGGCCGCGATGCTCGCCCCCACCGAGGTCCTCGCCCAGCAGCACCACCGCTCCGTCATCGAGATGATGGGCGAGCTCGCCGAGGGAGGCATGCTCGGCGGCTCCGACCGCGCCACCAAGGTCGTCCTGCTCACCGGCTCCATGGGCGCCGCCGCCCGCCGCCAGGCCCTGCTCGACCTGGTCACCGGCGAGGCCGGCCTCGTCATCGGCACGCACGCGCTGATCGAGGACAAGGTCAAGTTCCACGACCTCGGCCTCGTCGTCGTCGACGAGCAGCACCGCTTCGGCGTCGAACAGCGCGACGCCCTCAGGGGCAAGGGGAAGCAGCCCCCGCACCTCCTCGTCATGACCGCCACCCCCATCCCGCGCACGGTCGCCATGACCGTCTTCGGCGACCTGGAGACCTCCGTCCTCGACCAGCTGCCCGCCGGCCGCTCGCCGATCGCCAGCCATGTCGTCCCCGCCGCCGACAAGCCGCACTTCCTCGCGCGCGCCTGGGAGCGGGTCCGGGAAGAGGTGGGCAACGGGCACCAGGCCTACGTCGTCTGCCCCCGCATCGGCGACGAGGAGGACCAGAAGAAGAAGTCCAAGGCGTCCCCCGAGGACGAGGCCGAGAAGCGCCCGCCGCTGGCCGTCCTCGACGTCGCCGAGAAGCTCCGCACCGGCCCCCTCGCGGGCCTGCGCATCGCCGTCCTGCACGGCCGCATGCACCCCGACGACAAGGACGACGTCATGCGCCGCTTCGCCGCCGGCGAGCTCGACGTCCTCGTCGCCACCACCGTCATCGAGGTCGGCGTCAACGTGCCCAACGCCACCGCCATGGTGATCATGGACGCCGACCGCTTCGGCGTCTCCCAGCTCCACCAGCTCCGCGGCCGCGTCGGCCGCGGCTCCGCCCCCGGCCTCTGCCTCCTCGTCAGCGAGATGCCCGAGGCGAGCCCCGCACGGCAGCGGCTCAACGCCGTCGCCACCACCCTCGACGGCTTCGAGCTCTCCCGCATCGACCTCGAACAGCGGCGCGAGGGCGACGTCCTGGGCCAGGCCCAGTCCGGCGTCCGCTCCTCGCTGCGGGTGCTCACCGTCATCGACGACGAGGAGGTCATCGCCGCCGCGCGCGAGGAGGCCACCGCCCTCGTCCTCGCCGATCCCGACCTCACCGCCCACCCGGGCCTGCGCACCGCGCTCGACGCCCTCCTCAGCGAGGAGCGGGAGGAGTACCTCGAGAAGGGCTGAGAAGGGCTGAGCGCCCGACCGCGGCCATATCCTGGGACGTACGCATTGGACGACGCAGGACGAGGACACCGATGACCCGCGTGATCGCCGGTACCGCCGGCGGACGGCGCCTGGCCGTGCCCCCCGGCAACGGCACCCGCCCCACCTCCGACCGGGCACGGGAAGGCCTCTTCTCCACCTGGGAGTCGTTCCACGGCCTCGCCGGGTCCCGGGTCGCCGACCTGTACGCGGGCTCCGGCGCCGTGGGTCTGGAGGCGCTCTCCCGGGGGGCCGTGCACGCCCTCCTCGTCGAGGCCGACCCCCGCGCCGCGAAGACGATCCGGGACAACGTCCGCTCGATCGGACTCCCCGGCGCCGAACTCCGCACCGGCCGGGCCGAGCAGATCGTGACGGGACCGGCCCCGGCCGATCCGTACGACCTGGTCTTCCTCGACCCGCCGTACGCCGTCGGGGACGACGATCTCCGCGAGATTCTCCTCACACTGCGCTCAGGGGGCTGGCTGAGCGAGGATGCCCTCGTCACCGTGGAGCGCAGCACCCGAGGCGGGGAATTCGGCTGGCCGGCCGGGTTCGAGGCCCTGCGGTCCCGTCGCTACGGCGAGGGAACGTTTTGGTACGGTCGCGCCGCCTCTACGTGCGAAGACGCACGATGACCGGACCGGAGAGCGAGGGACCCAAGTTGCGCCGCGCCGTCTGTCCGGGGTCATTCGACCCCATCACCAACGGACATCTCGACATCATCGCCCGCGCGTCCAAGCTGTACGACGTCGTACACGTCGCGGTGATGATCAACCAGTCGAAGAAGGGCCTCTTCACGGTCGACGAGCGGATCGAGCTGATCCGTGAGGTCACCGCCGACTTCGGCAACGTCGAGGTGGAGTCCTTCCACGGCCTCCTCGTCGACTTCTGCAAGCAGCGCGACATCCCCGCGATCGTCAAGGGCCTGCGCGCCGTCAGCGACTTCGACTACGAGCTGCAGATGGCCCAGATGAACAACGGCCTCTCGGGCGTGGAGACCCTGTTCGTCCCCACCAACCCGACCTACAGCTTCCTCTCCTCCTCCCTGGTCAAGGAGGTGGCGGCCTGGGGCGGCGACGTCTCGCACCTCGTCCCGCCGCTGGTCCTCGGCCGGCTGACCGAGCGGCTCGCGCAGAAGTGACGCGCGGCCACCGCCGCTGACGCTCCGTCACCTGGTGTCGGACGGGCGCCGACTGCCCTTACAGTCGTCCCGTCCGTCTCCATCCAGCTGTAGAGAGTGGCGAGCACCAGGTGGACGTGCAGAAGAAGCTCGACGAGATCGTCGCGACCGTGCAGGGCGCCCGCTCCATGCCCATGTCGGCATCCTGCGTGGTCAACCGCGCCGAGCTGCTCGCCTTGCTCGAAGAGGTGCGGGAGGCCCTGCCCGGCTCCCTCGCCCAGGCCCAGGAGCTGATCGGCGGCCGCGAGCAGATGGTCGAGCAGGCCCGCCAGGAGGCCGAGCGGATCATCGAGGCCGCCCACGCCGAGCGGGGCTCGATCGTCTCCGACACCCAGGTCGCCCGGCAGTCGCAGGAGGAGGCCGACCGGATCCTCTCCGAGGCCCGCCGCGAGGCCGAGGAGGTCAAGGCCGAGGCCGACGACTACGTCGACTCCAAGCTCGCCAACTTCGAGGTCGTCCTCAACAAGACCATCGGCTCCGTCGACCGCGGGCGGGAGAAGCTCCTCGGCCGCGGCCCGGGCCTCGACCAGGACGGCTACGCCGACGCGGACGCCCCCGAGTACAGCGCCGACCCGCAGACCCTGATCCAGCGGGCCGACGCGTACGTGGACGCCAAGCTGGGCGCCTTCGAGGCCGTCCTCAGCAAGACCCTGGAGGCCGTCGGGCGGGGCCGGCAGAAGCTGCACGGCCGGATCGCCACCGACGCCCTCGGTGAGCACATGGCCGCACAGGACGGCCTGGGCGGCGCGGTGCACACCAGCGACGCCGACTACCTGGCCGGGCTCGCGGAGCTCTCCGACCCCGCGCCGGCGCAGCCGCAGGCCCCGCAGATCCCGGCGCAGCAGCCCGACCCGTACGGCTACCAGCAGCCCCAGCAGCCCCAGCAGGACCCCGCCTACGCGTACCAGCAGCAGGACGCCTACGGTTACCAGCAGCAGGACCCCTACGCGTACCAGGGGCAGTACGGCTACGAACAGCAGCAGTACGACCCCCAGGGCCAGGTCCACGCACAGCCCCACCACCAGCAGCAGCAGCAGCAGGCCGCCGCGCTCGACGAGACCAGCTTCTTCGACACGAGCATGATCGACCTGGAGCAGCTGCGCCGGTACGAACAGGGACAGTAAGGGGCACGGGGCCCGGATTGGGCCCTGAGCGAAGCGTCCAGTATCCTGGCTCTTCGGTCGCGCTATGTCCGCGATCCTTGCTGCCCACGTCTGGCAGCCTCCTCTACGCAGCAGAACGATCCGAAAGCAGGAAGAGCCCTGAGCACGCGCCTCGACCACCGCAACCCCCTCGTGTTCGACACGCACGAGCTGGGGCGGCGTCCTGGCGCCCTCCAGAGGATCTCCCGCTCGATCGAGGCCCCCCGGGACCTGGGCGTCGAAGGAGTGATCGGAGTGCCCGAGGGCGCTCCGGTGGAAATCGATCTCCGTCTTGAGTCGGTCATGGAAGGGGTGCTTGTCACAGGCACCGCCCGTGCATCGGCCGAGGGGGAGTGCGTAAGGTGTCTGGAGCCCGTCGAGCTGGAGCTCGACGTGGACTTCCAGGAGATGTTCTCGTACCCCGACTCCGACGACCGGGGCCGCTCCAGGGCGGCCGCGGACGACGAAGCCGAGGCAGACGAGGACATGATCCCCCTCGAGGACGGCATGTTCGACCTCGAACCCGTGCTGCGTGATGCGGTGGTGCTCGCACTGCCGATGCAGCCGGTGTGCCGGGAGGACTGTGCAGGCCTGTGTTCCGAGTGTGGAACCAACCTGAACGAGAACCCGGACCACCACCACGACGCCGTCGACATCCGTTGGGCGGCACTGCAGGGACTCGCCGGTTCGCTGGGAACCGATGAGAAGGACAACATGAGCGGCAAAGCCTCTGACGGGGACGTCCGAAGCGCCGCCGAGAAGCAGGAGAAGTAGCCGTGGCTGTTCCGAAGCGGAAGATGTCGCGCAGCAACACGCGCCACCGCCGGTCGCAGTGGAAGGCTGCGGTCCCCACCCTGGTTTCGTGTGAGCGTTGCCAGGAGCCGAAGCTGCAGCACATCGCGTGCCCGAGCTGCGGCACCTACAACAAGCGCCAGGTCCTCTCGGTCTGAGGCTGGTGAGAGGCACGATGTCTGAGAGCATCAGCGCAGCCTCGTCCCACACGCTTCTGGAAGGGCGGCTCGGGTATCAGCTCGAGTCCGCCCTTCTGGTGCGTGCGCTGACCCACCGCTCGTACGCGTACGAGAACGGCGGTCTGCCCACCAACGAGCGTCTGGAGTTCCTCGGGGACTCCGTGCTCGGCCTGGTGGTCACGGACACGCTGTACCGCACCCACCCCGATCTGCCGGAAGGCCAGCTGGCCAAACTGCGGGCCGCGGTGGTCAACTCGCGTGCGCTGGCGGAGGTCGGCCGCGGCCTCGAACTCGGCTCCTTCATCCGGCTCGGCCGGGGCGAAGAGGGCACGGGCGGCCGGGACAAGGCGTCCATCCTCGCCGACACCCTTGAAGCGGTGATCGGCGCGGTCTATCTCGACCAGGGCCTCGACGCGGCGTCCGAGCTGGTGCACCGGCTCTTCGACCCGCTGATCGAGAAGTCCTCGAACCTCGGTGCCGGCCTGGACTGGAAGACCAGCCTCCAGGAGCTCACCGCGGCCGAGGGTCTGGGTGTTCCGGAGTACCTCGTCTCCGAGGAGGGTCCGGACCACGAGAAGACCTTTACTGCTGCCGCCCGCGTCGGTGGTGTCTCGTACGGCACCGGCACCGGCCGCAGCAAGAAGGAAGCGGAGCAGCAGGCCGCGGAATCCGCGTGGCGTGCGATCCGCGCGGCCGCGGACGAGCGTGCGGCGGCGGCGAAGGCCGCGGCCGACGCCGGCACGGCCGGCGAGCAGGACCGGACGGACGGGGTCACCCCCGCCACCGCCTGACCGCGGCCCCGCGCATTTTCCGCACTCCTTCAGCGGAGTCTTCCCGCCCGCCCCCGCCAGGGGCGGGCGGAGCCGTTTCCGGGGGAGGGGGCGGGTCCTTCCCGGGCGGTAGGCTGGCCGGACCACCCCGCACCCCCTCCGGAGGAGTCCCGTGCCCGAGCTGCCCGAGGTCGAGGTCGTACGGCGCGGTCTGGAGCGCTGGGTCGCCGGACGGACCGTGACCGAGGTCGAGGTGCTGCACCCCAGGGCCGTACGACGCCATCCGGCGGGTGGCGAGGACTTCGCGGCCCGGCTGAAGGGGCAGCGCTTCGAGGTGGCGCGGCGGCGCGGGAAGTACCTGTGGGTGCCGCTGGCGGAGACCGGGACGTCCGTCCTGGGGCACCTCGGGATGAGCGGTCAGCTCCTGGTGCAGCCGGAGGGCGCCCCGGACGAGAAGCACCTCCGCATCCGCATCCGCTTCGACGACTCGGCCGGCACCGAGCTGCGCTTCGTCGACCAGCGCACCTTCGGCGGGCTCTCGCTGCACGACCAGACCCCCGCCGGGACCGACGGGCTTCCGGACGTCATCGCGCACATCGCCCGCGATCCGCTGGATCCGGTGTTCGACGACGCCGCCTTCCAGAGCGCGCTGCGGCTGCGCCGTACGACGATCAAGCGGGCGCTGCTCGACCAGTCGCTGATCAGCGGCGTCGGCAACATCTACGCGGACGAGGCGCTCTGGCGGTCGAAGCTGCACTACGACCGCCCGACGGCCTCTCTGACCCGCCCGCGCTCGGCCGAGCTGCTCGGCCATGTCCGGGACGTGATGAACGCGGCACTCGTCGCCGGCGGCACCAGCTTCGACAGCCTGTACGTGAACGTCAACGGCGAGTCCGGCTACTTCGACCGCTCGCTCGACGCGTACGGACGCGAGGACGAGCCCTGTCACCGCTGCGGTACGCCGATGCGGCGACGGGCCTGGATGAACCGGTCCAGCTACTTCTGCCCGCGCTGCCAGCGCCCGCCGCGCACCACCGCCTGAGCTCTCAGGCCGTGACGGGGGCCGCGCGCTCCGCGTCGTAACTCTCGCGCGCCGCCTCCACCTGGGGCATCCGCCCCTCCACCAGCTCGATCAGGCCGATCAGCCGGTCCGCGATCTCGCGGCCGAGCGGGGTGAGCCGGTAGTCGACCCGCGGCGGGTTCGTGGGCTGGGCCTCGCGGTGGACGAGGCCGTCGCGCTCCAGGGCGTGCAGGGTCTGCGACAGCATCTTCTCGCTCACGCCGTCGACCCGGCGCCGCAGCTCGTTGAAGCGGAACGTCCCTTCGTGCAGGGCGCCCAGGGTGAGGCTGCCCCAGCGGCCCGTCACGTGCTCCAGCGTGCCGCGCGAGGGGCAGGCGCGCGCGAACACGTCGTAGGCGAGGTCGTCAGTCATGGGTCCACCGTACTCTCGCGCAGCGCTTACTGCCACGGGTGCGCTATCTACAGGCTTGCGCTATCCAAAAGTTAGTGCTCTACTTCTGGTCATACCCCGCACACCCCTTCGAGGAGCACTCTGTGACCACGCCCGTCGTCTCCATCGCCTACCACTCCGGTTACGGCCACACCGCCGTCCTGGCCGAGGCCGTCCGTGACGGCGCCGCCGACGCGGGCGCCACCGTCCACCTGATCAAGGTCGACGAGATCACCGACGCCGAGTGGGAGCTCCTCGACGCCTCCGACGCGATCGTCTTCGGCTCGCCGACCTACATGGGCACCGCCTCCGGCGCCTTCCACCAGTTCGCCGAGGCCACCTCGAAGCGCTGGTTCACCGACGCCTGGCTGGACAAGCTCGCCGCGGGCTTCACCAACTCCGGCTCCAAGAGCGGCGACAAGCTGCACACCCTGCAGTTCTTCCAGACCCTCGCCGGCCAGCACGGCATGACCTGGGTCAACCTGGGCCTGAAGCCCGGCTGGAACAGCAGCGAGGCCTCCGAGAACGACCTCAACCGCCTCGGCTTCTTCTCCGGCGCCGGCGCCCAGACCCACACCGACCAGGGCCCCGAGGGCGTCCACAAGGCCGACGTCGCCACCGCCGAGCACCTCGGCCGCCGCGTCGCCGCCACGGCCCGCACCTTCGCGGCCGGCAAGGCCGCCGTCTGACACCCCCGCGTCCTGCGGAAGGGCCCCGTCACCATGAGGGTGACGGGGCCCTCGGGCGTTCACGCGATCATGTGCCGCCGACGTGGACGGTGTGCGCGTGGGACGCCGCGGCCGCTCCGTAGGCGCCCGGTCCGACCCGGCGCCGGCGGGCCCGGACCGCCAGGACCGACAGCAGCATGCCCACCCCGGAGGCGATCGCGAGCAGCAGGCACGCGCCGGACAGACCGGCCGCCAGGGCGTCCGCCGCCCCGTCCCCCTCCGCGAGCCGATCCGCTCCCACCGTCGCGTTGACCGTCGCCACGGCCGCCGTGAACGCCGCGGCACCGATGTAGCGCGCCATGTTCGAGATGCCGGAGGCCGCTCCGACGTCGGCGGCGGACACCGTCGACGTGGACGCCGAACTCGCCGGACCGTTGACGAACCCCAGACCCGCGGCCAGGAGCACGAGCGGCAGGACGAACGCCGCGTACCGCCAGTCGCCCTGGACGAAGACCAGCAGCACGCAACCGGCCGTCGCCGCCGCGAAGCCGAGAGCGATCACGGGTCCGATGCCGAGCAGTTGGACCATCCGGGGGACCAGGGGCGTGACCGCGATCAGACCCACCGTCGCGGGCAGCGTGGCCAGGCCCGCCTCGAACGGGCTCAGCGCGAGCGTGGCGGGGTTCTGGAAGTAGAGGCTGACCAGATACATCAGACCGTTGATGACGCCCGCGCTCAGCAGGATCCCGACCGTCGCCCCGATCAGTACGCGGTCCTTCAGCAGCCGCAGGTCGACCAGTGGTGCCTCGACCCGCCGCTCCACCGCGACGAACGCCACGCACGACACCGCCGCCACCGCGAAGCACCCCAGCACCGCGGCCGAGGTCCAGCCCCACTCCGCCCCCTCGCTGAGCGCGAGGAGCGCCGGGGCGAGGACGGCGGCGATCAGTACCGTCCCCGCGAAGTCGATCGAGCGGCTGCGCGTCGGATCGCGGGACTCGGCGACCCCCTTCAACGTGATCGGTACGCAGGCGAGCGCCACCGCCGCATCGATCCAGAACAGGCCCTGCCAGCCCGTGCCGTCCACCAGCAGACCACCGAGCAACGGCCCGGCCGCGGCGCCCACCGCCGACGCGCCACCCCACAGCGTCACCGCCCGGACCTGCCCTTCCCCCGAGGTGGACACGGACAGCAGGCTCATCCCACAGGCCAGGATCGTCGCCCCCGCCGCCCCCTGGATCGCCCGGCCCGCGATCACCCCGCCTCCGCTGTCGGAGAGCGCGATGAGCACGCACGAGACGATGAACAGCACCAGGCCGCCCAGGAAGACCAGCCGTCGTCCGAACACGTCGCCGAGGGCCCCCGAGGTGACGATCACCGCCGCTCCGACCAGCGAATACCCGGTGACGGCCCACTGCAGGGCGTCCAGGGACATGCCGGTGTCCTCACTGATCGCCGGCAGCAGGATGCTCACCGCCGAGGTGTTCGCGTTGACGACCAAGGTCGAGACGCAGGTCGCGATGAGCACGGCCGCCGGGGCCGCCGTGCCGGCGCCTTCGGCGGCCGCACCCTGTTCCTGGATGTTCACAGGGGCAGGGTCACACGCGGTGCGCCGCCCCGCAGTTCGGCCACGGCCACCGGAACGCGGTGTGGGCCGCCCCGGTGCCGAATTCACGGCCCGGGACGGCCCACCTCAAGAAATACGCTTTGACCTGCGGGAACCTCAGTAGCCGAAGTCCTGGGTCCACCAGGGGCCGCCGTCGCCGAAGGCGACGCCCACGCCCAGGGTGGTGAAGTCGCAGTTCAGGATGTTGGCGCGGTGGCCGTCGCTGTTCATCCAGGACGCCATGACCGCCGCCGCGTCCACCTGGCCGCGCGCGATGTTCTCGCCGCCCATGCCCGTGACGCCGGCCTGCTCCGCCCGGGCCCACGGGGTGTCGCCGTCCGGGTCGGTGTGGTCGAAGAAGCCCCGGGTGGCCATGTCCGCGCTGAACGCGCCGGCCAGGGACGCGAGCCGCGCGTCGGCGCGGACCGGGGTGCAGCCCACCTTGGCGCGTTCGGCGTTGACCAGCCGGAGGACCTCGGCCTCGGCGGCCTCGCTCCGGTCGGCGGTGGAGGTGACCGGGGCCTTCGCCGTCGGCGCCGCCGTGGTCGGGTCCGGCTTCGGCGCGGGCGCCTTCGTCGTGGGCGCGGCCGAGGCCTTCGTGGGCACGGGCTTCGGGGCGGGCGCCTTCGTCCTCGTCCTGGTCGGGGTCGGAGTGGGGGTCGGCTTCGGCTTCGCCTTCGGGGTGACCTTCGGGCTCGGCTTCGCGGACGGGGCCGCCACGGGGGAGGTGCGGGCTCTGCCCGTGTCCGTCCCGGTGCCCGTGCCGGTCGGGGTCTGCGTCGCCCCGCCCTGCGTCGTCAGCTCCGGGGCCTGCCGGGTCTGGACCTGGCGCTCGCTCGTACCGGCGCTTCCGACGGTGAACGTGTCCCCGCCGGGGAGCAGACCCGAGGCGACGGCGACGGCGCCGACCGCCACGGCCGCGGAGGCGCCGAGCAGGCCGTTGCGCACGGGCCGGCGGCGACGGGCACCCCGGTCGGGGCGGCCCGAACCGGCCGCGTAGTCTTCTGCGGCGGGTGCGGCGCCGGAGCGACGGTGGCGTCCCATCTGCCCTGCCTTCCTCTGCTGGTCTTCGCTGGCTCTTTGCCGGGCTTTGCTGATCTTTGCTGTCGGTACCGGTCCGGAACGGCAGTCGAACGGTGCGCGCCCGAACGGGTGAGGCGTGTTCGGTCGGGACTGTAGTCCATGAGAAGCAGGGGCGATGTGCTGATCTGGCAATCCGCCCGCTAGCGTGCAGTCATGAGTGACGACGCACGGATGACCGCCTGGGTGCGCGGTCGGGTACAGGGAGTGGGCTTCCGCTGGTTCACCAGGGCAAACGCCTTGGAGATCGGTGGCCTGGTGGGCTTCGCCCTGAACCTCGACGACGGCCGGGTGCAGGTCGTGGCCGAGGGGTCGCGTGAGAATTGCCACCGTCTGCTCGACTGGCTCCACTCCGACGACACACCCGGACGCGTGGACGGTGTGACTGAGATCTGGGACACCCCGCGCGGCGGCTACGACGGATTCGCCATCCGCTGACGATCACGCTCCGACACCCCGCCCGGTGACCCAGAGCGGTGCCGGGCGGACGGGCGGTAACAGGGGTGTGACCAGCGAACCGCCTGATGGTTGCCAACTGACGCCGAGCGTGCAAGGCTGCCCGGTAAGGATGATCGCGACGCCCCCGAGGCACCGAGTTCGAAGGCCCCGCCGCCCGCTGAGCGGCCGTGGACTCCTCGGTAGCCCTTCAAACGGGGCGTGATCGTGTTGACCGTCAAACTTTTTGGTGAGACGCTGGAATCCCCGCGCACCTTAGCTGTTTGGCAGTGGAACCGGCACGACAAGCAGTACTGCCGAGCACCGCGGGTGCGAATCCCTCACGACCCACACCGCTTCGGTCGGTCACTCATTGTGGAGGACCATCCATCATGGCAAAGGCGCTTCTCGGTTACGTCGGCGGCTCCGACCCGCGACTCCTCGCCGAGATGCGACGGCTTCAGCAGCGCGTCCAGGACCTCGAATCCGAGCTGGTACGGATCCAGTCCGAGAACGACACGCTCGCCGCTGCCGCCGCTCAGCACCAGGGAGAGTCGCTGCTGAACAGCATCGACCTCGACGTACCCCAGGCAGAGCCTGCGCTCACCTGACAACCCAGCCCCCAGGGGCCAGGTGGAAAGCATTCTCGTCGGCGCAGCCGGACACCCACACAGCTGATCGTGCGGATCGACGCACGCGCACGACAGCTGGACCTGCAAGGGGCGCCTCGGCGTCCCTTCTCTCTTTCACCCGTTGTTTCCCCCGCGTACCACCCCTCCTCATCCGAGGATCTGCCCCACGCCGTCGCGGGCGAAACGCACGGGCCCCGGTAGAGTCCCCGGAGTGCACCTCAAGGCCCTGACCCTCCGCGGATTCAAGTCGTTCGCCTCGGCCACCACGCTGCGGTTCGAGCCGGGAATCACCTGTGTCGTGGGCCCCAACGGATCGGGCAAGTCCAACGTGGTGGACGCCCTCTCCTGGGTCATGGGCGAGCAGGGCGCCAAGTCGCTGCGCGGCGGCAAGATGGAGGACGTCATCTTCGCCGGCACGACCGGGCGCCCCCCGCTCGGCCGCGCCGAGGTCTCGCTGACCATCGACAACTCCGACGGCGCGCTGCCCATCGACTACGCCGAGGTCACCCTCACCCGGATCATGTTCCGCGGCGGCAGCAGCGAGTACCAGATCAACGGCGACACCTGCCGCCTGCTCGACTTCCAGGACCTGCTCTCCGACTCCGGCATCGGACGCGAGATGCACGTCATCGTCGGACAGGGACAGCTCGACTCGGTGCTGCACGCCGACCCGATGGGCCGGCGCGCCTTCATCGAGGAGGCCGCCGGCGTCCTCAAGCACCGCAAGCGGAAAGAGAAGGCGCTGCGGAAACTGGACGCGATGCAGGCCAACCTCGCGCGCGTGCAGGACCTCACCGACGAACTCCGCCGCCAGCTCAAGCCGCTGGGCCGGCAGGCCGCCGTCGCCCGCCGCGCCGTCGTCATCCAGTCCGATCTCCGCGACGCCCGGCTCCGCCTTCTCGCCGACGACCTCGTCCGGCTCCAGCAGGCGCTCACGGCGGAGGTCGCCGACGAGGCGGCGCTGCTCGCCCGCAAGGAGGCCACCGAGGCCGAACTGCGCGCCGCCCTCGCCGAGGAGGCCGGTCTGGAGGCGGAGGCCCGCACCCTCGTGCCCCGTCTGGAGCGCGCGCAGCAGAACTGGTACGCCCTCTCCCAGCTCGCCGAGCGCGTCCGGGGCACCGTCTCCCTGGCCGACGCGCGCGTGAAGAGCGCCACCGCCGCACCCGCCGAGGAACGCCGCGGCCGCGACCCGGAGGACCTGGAGCGCGAGGCCGCCCGCGTCCGTGAACAGGAGGCGGAGCTCGAAGCCGCCCTGGAGGCCGCCGAGCGCGCCCTGGAGGACACCGTCGCCCACCGCGCGGACCTGGAGCGGACCCTCGCGGCCGAGGAGCGCCGCCTCAAGGACCTGGCCCGTGCCATCGCCGACCGGCGCGAGGGCCTCGCCCGGCTCCACGGCCAGGCCAACGCGGCCCGCTCGCGCGCCGCCTCCGCCCAGGCCGAGATCGACCGGCTCGCCGCCGCCCGAGACGAGGCCGCGGAGCGGGCCGCCGCCGCCCAGGAGGAGTACGAGCAGCTCAAGGCCGAGGTCGACGGCCTCGACGCGGAGGACACCGAGCAGAGCGAGCGGTACGAGGCCGCCCGCCGCGAACTCGCCGACGCGGAGGCCGCGCTGAGCGCCGCCCGCGAGGCCGCCGCCGACGCCGAGCGCCGCCGCGCCGCGACCCGGGCCCGGCACGACACCCTCGCCCTCGGGCTGCGCCGCAAGGACGGCACGGGAGCGCTGCTCTCCGCGGGGCTCAGCGGAATCCTCGGCCCGGCGGCCGAACTCCTCACCGTCACCCCGGGGTACGAGATCCCCGTCGCAGCCGCCCTCGGCGCGGCCGCCGACGCGCTCGCCGCCGATGGGCCCTCCGCCGCCGCGGAGGCCCTGCGCCTGCTGCGCAAGCAGGACGCGGGCCGGGCCTCCCTGATCCTGGCGGGCACCCCCGAGCCGATCCCGGCCGGGGCCTCCGAGCCGGCCGAAGGACACCCGTACGCCGCCGATCTGGTCCGCGGACCCGCCGAACTCCTGGGCGCCGTCCGCCGGTTGCTCGCCGGGATCGTGGTCGTCGGTGACCTCGACGAGGCCGCCGAGCTGGTCAGGACCCGGCCCGCGCTGACCGCCGTCACCGCCGAAGGCGACCTGCTCGGGGCGCACTTCGCGCAGGGCGGCTCCGCCGGCGCGCCCAGCCTCCTGGAGGTCCAGGCCTCGGTCGCCGAGGCCGCCGCCGAGCTCGACGAACTGGGCGTCCTGTGCGAGGAGTCCGCCGCCGCGCGCGACGAGGCCGGGGAGCGCCGCCGCGCCGCCGCGTCGCTCGTCGAGGAGCTCGACACCCGCCGCCGGGCCGGTGAGCGCGAGAGGTCCGCCGTCGCGCAGCGGCTCGGGCGGCTCGCCGGGCAGGCCAGGGGAGCGGCGGGGGAGGCCGAGCGCACCGCGGCGGCCGCCGCCCGTGCCCAGGAGGCGCTGGAGAAGGCCGCCGCCGAGGCCGAGGAGCTGACCGAACGGCTCCTCGTGGCCGAGGAGATGCCGGCCGAGGACGAGCCCGACACCTCCACGCGCGACCGGCTCGCGATCGACGGCTCCAACGCGCGCCAGACCGAGATGGAGGCGCGGCTCCAGGTCCGTACCCACGAGGAGCGGGTCAAGGCGCTCGCCGGGCGGGCCGACTCGCTCGACCGGGCCGCCCGCGCCGAACGGGAGGCACGCGCGCGTGCCGAACAGCGCCGGGCCCGGCTGCGCCACGAGGAGCGCGTCGCGGGCGCGGTCGGCGCCGGCGCCAGGTCCCTCCTGGCCCATGTGGAGGTCTCGCTGGTCCGCGCCGAGCGGGAGCGGGCGGTGGCCGAGGCGGCGAGGGCCGACCGGGAGCGGGGCCTGACGGTCGCCCGGGCCCGGGGCAGGGACCTCAAGGCCGAGCTCGACAAGCTGACGGACTCCGTGCACCGGGGCGAGGTGCTCGGCGCGGAGAAGCGGCTGCGGATCGAGCAGCTGGAGGCGAAGGCGCTGGAGGAGTTCGGGGTGGAGGCGACCGCGCTGGTCGCCGAGTACGGCCCGGACCAGCCCGTGCCCCCGGCGCCAACGGCGGAGGGGGATCCGGAGGAGGCGTCCGATGTCCGCCCGCGGCCGTTCGTCCGTTCGGAGCAGGAGAAGCGGCTGAAGGCCGCCGAACGGGCGTACCACCAGCTCGGCAAGGTCAATCCGCTGGCCCTGGAGGAGTTCGCGGCCCTGGAGGAGCGGCACCGGTTCCTCTCGGAGCAGCTGGAGGACCTGAAGAAGACCCGTACCGACCTGCTTCAGGTCGTGAAGGAGGTCGACCTGCGCGTCGAGCAGGTCTTCACCGAGGCCTACCGGGACACCGCCCGCGAGTTCGAGGGCGTCTTCTCGCGGCTCTTCCCGGGCGGCGAGGGCCGGCTCGTCCTCACCGACCCGGACAACATGCTCACCACCGGCGTCGAGGTGGAGGCCCGTCCTCCGGGCAAGAAGGTCAAGCGCCTCTCGCTGCTCTCCGGCGGGGAGCGCTCGCTGACCGCCGTGGCGCTGCTGGTCTCGATCTTTAAGGCCAGGCCCAGCCCGTTCTATGTGATGGACGAGGTCGAGGCGGCGCTCGACGACACCAATCTCCAGCGGCTGATCCGGATCATGCGGGAGCTCCAGGAGTCCTCGCAGCTGATCGTGATCACGCACCAGAAGCGGACGATGGAGGTCGCGGACGCGCTGTACGGCGTGTCCATGCAGGGCGACGGCGTCTCGAAGGTGATCAGCCAGCGACTGCGCTGAGCTGCACTCGTTCAAGTGTTGAACTCAAGCATCCTCGCCATGCTCCTAAAGTCACACGACATCGACTATTGACTTAGAAACTTGAAGGCATAGTCTCTGCAACGTTGCTTTTACCTTCACGTGGTGGGCGGCGTGAAGTTGTGCGCCACTGGAAGGGCTTGCCCCCCCACCGAGGAGTCCATGTGACCAGCACCGCGCAGGCGCCCACGCCGCCGCCTTCCGAAGGCCGAGCCGCTCACCCGGACCACCTCGGCCACGTCATCTTCATCACGGCCTCCGCCGCGATGGGCGGCTTCCTCTTCGGCTACGACAGCTCCGTCATCAACGGCGCCGTCGAGGCGATCCGCGACCGCTACGACATCGGCTCCGGCACCCTCGCGCAGGTCATCGCCATCGCCCTGATCGGCTGCGCCATCGGCGCCGCCACCGCCGGCCGGATCGCCGACCGCATCGGCCGCATCCGCTGCATGCAGATCTCCGCGGTGCTCTTCGCCGTCAGCGCCGTCGGCTCCGCGCTGCCCTTCGCCCTCTGGGACCTCGCCTTCTGGCGGATCATCGGCGGCTTCGCCATCGGCATGGCCTCCGTCATCGGCCCCGCGTACATCGCCGAGGTCGCCCCCGCCGCCTACCGCGGCCGCCTCGGCTCCTTCCAGCAGGCCGCGATCGTCATCGGCATCGCCATCTCCCAGCTGGTCAACTACGGCATCCTCCAGCTCGCCGACGGCGACCAGCGCGGCGAGATCGGCGGCCTGGAGGCCTGGCAGTGGATGCTCGGCGTGATGGTCGTCCCGGCGCTCCTCTACGGCATGCTGTCCTTCGCCATCCCCGAGTCCCCGCGCTTCCTGATCTCCGTCGGGAAGACCGACCGGGCCAAGGAGGTCCTCGCCGAGGTCGAGGGCCAGGGCGTCGACCTCGACCACCGCGTCGCCGAGATCGACCGCGCCATGCGCAGCGAGCACAAGTCCACCTTCAGGGACCTGCTCGTCGCCGGAAGCCGGTTCAGGCTGTTGCCCATCGTCTGGGTCGGCATCGGACTCTCGGTCTTCCAGCAGCTCGTCGGCATCAACGTCGCCTTCTACTACTCCGCGACCCTCTGGCAGTCCGTCGGCATCGACCCGTCCAGCTCGTTCTTCTACTCGTTCACCACGTCGATCATCAACATCATCGGCACCGTGATCGCGATGGTCCTGGTCGACCGGGTCGGCCGCAAGCCGCTCGCCCTCGTCGGCTCCGTCGGCATGGCGATCGCCCTCGCCGTCGAGGCCTGGGCCTTCTCCGCGGACCTCGTCGACGGCAAGCTCCCGGAGACCCAGGGCGTCGTGGCCCTCGTCGCCGCCCACGTCTTCGTGCTCTTCTTCGCCCTCTCGTGGGGCGTGGTGGTCTGGGTCTTCCTCGGCGAGATGTTCCCCAACCGGATCCGCGCCGCGGCCCTCGGCGTCGCCGCCTCCGCCCAGTGGATCGCCAACTGGGCCATCACCGCCAGCTTCCCGTCCCTCGCGGACTGGAACCTCTCCGGCACCTACATCATCTACACGGTCTTCGCCGTGCTCTCGATCCCCTTCGTGCTCAGGTACGTCAAGGAGACGAAGGGCAAGGCGTTGGAGGAGATGGGCTAATCCCCGCTGCCCCTCTCCTCACGACGACCGCCCCGGCCGAGGCCCGACGCCTCCGGCCGGGGCGGTTCCGTCGTCTCAGGCGAGCCGTGGCAGTACCTCGTCGCAGAACAGCCGCAGGCTCCGCCACCCCTCCTCGACCGGCATCCCGCCGCACAGCGGATGCAGCACCAGGCTCTCCAGGCCCAGCGCCAGGCACTCCTCCGGCGTGACGATCCGGTAGACGCCCTCCGCCCGCAGCTCCGCCACCGTCGTCGCCGCCGACCGCACCGCCGAGCGGATGTCCTTCGACTGCCAGGAGGCGTAGGTCCGCGCCTCGTGCAGGAAGTGCTCGCCGTGCTCCGCCCAGGTCCGGTCCGGGTCCTCCGACAGGTGCAGCAGCGGGGTCTCCTCCGCCGGCATCATCGTCCAGCCCTCCGTGCCGTACTCCGCGCACCGCTCCCGGTAGTACGCCTCCAGCTCCGGCAGATGCGCGCTCGGGAAGAACGGCAGCCCGAGCCGGGCCGCCCGCCGGGCCGCCGCCCGCGACGAACCCCCGACCAGGAGCATCGGATGCGGGCGGGTGAAGGGCCGCGGGGTGACCCGTACCGTACGGCCCTGGTACGTGAACGGCTCCCCGGTCCAGGCCGTGAGCAGGGTCTCCAGGAGCAGGTCCTGGAGCTTGCCCCGCCGCCCCCAGTCGACCCCGCGCTCCTCGTACTCCTCCGGCCGGTAGCCGATCCCGGCCACCGTCACGAGCCGGCCCCCGCTCAGCAGGTCCAGGACCGCGATGTCCTCGGCCAGGCGCAGCGGGTCGTGCAGCGGGCCGATGATCGCAGAGACCGTGACCGCGATCCTGCGCGTCGCGCCGAAGACCGCGCCCGCGAAGGCGAAGGGGGAGGGCAGCCAGTTGTTCTCGACCCCGTGGTGCTCCTCGGTCTGCACCGTGTCGACCCCGTGCTCGTCGGCGTACGCGGCCATGGCGAGCGCGGCCCGGTAGCGCTCCGAGAGGGACTCCGGGGTCGCGCGGGGATCGACGAGGTTGAACCGTACGACGCTGAACGGCATGGGAAGTCCCCCTTCGCTGGTGCGCGGAAGGGGGACAGTAACTGACGTGGCGTCAGATGGAAACGGTCTCGCGCACCTCGGCGGCGGGTTCCGCCGGGGTCCGCTCGGGAGTGCGGGGCAGCACCGCGTACAGCACGCCCGCGATCACGATCGTCGCCGCCCAGCCCAGACCGTTCTCACCGATCCAGGACGAGGCGAGCGGACCGGAGAACCAGTCGACCTTCGTGAACAGCAGACCCACGAGCAGCGCCGCGGCCCACGCCGTCATCGCCTGCCAGGCGAAGCCGCCCCGGTACCAGTAGGCGCTGGTCCGGGTGGTGTCCATCAGCGCCTTCGCGTCGTACGACCTCCGGCGCAGCATGTCCACGCCGAAGACCCCGATCCACGCCGAGAACGCCACCGCGAGCAGGGTCAGGAAGGAGATGAACGAGCCGATGAAGCTGGTCGCCACGACCATCAGGAGGAAGCCGAAGACCAGGCTGATCACGGCGTTCACGCTCACCGCCGCCGCCCGGGACACCTTGATGCCCAGGGTCTGCGCCGTGAACCCGGCCGAGTACATCGACATCGAGTTGATCAGGAGCATCCCGAGCAGGGCGATCACCAGGTACGGCACCGAGATCCACATCGGCAGCAGCTCACCGATGAAGGAGACCGGATCCTGCGCCGAGGCCAGGTCCGGAGTGGACACCGCCATCACGGCGCCCATCAGCACCATCGGGAGCACCACGATGCCGGCGCCGCCGATCGTCGAGCCGACCATCGCCCGCGAGGAGGCCGTACGCGGCAGGTAGCGCGTGAAGTCGGGGCCCGAGGGCACCCAGCTGATGCCGCCGGCCGCGATCGTGCCGATGCCCGCGACCATCATCGCCGTCGAACCGGCCGGCTTGTCGAAGACCGCCGACCAGTCGGTGTTCGCGACCAGGTAGACGAGGACGAGGACGGAGAAGGCGCCGAAGAGGTACGTCGACCACTTGCTGCACACCCGCAGGGCGTTGATCCCGAGGCCCGAGACCAGGAACGTGCAGGTCACGAAGAGCAGCAGGGTCACCACGATGAGGAGCGTGTTCGACTTCACGCCGAAGAGCAGATCGAGGACGGTCAGCACCGCGTACGCCCCCGCGACCGCGTTGATCGTCTCCCAGCCCCAGCGGGCCACCCAGATCAGCGCACCGGGAAAAAGGTTTCCCCGCTGACCGAAGACGGCCCGCGACAGCGCCATGCCCGGCGCCCCGCCGCGCTTCCCCGCGATCGAGATCAGGCCGACGATCCCGTACGAGAGGACCGGCGCGACGATCGCCACGGTCAGGACCTGCCAGAAGTTCAGCCCGTTGAAGACGACGAGCCCGGCGCCCATCGTGAGCAGCAGCACACTGATGTTGGCCGCGACCCAGGTCGGGAAGAGCTCACGGACCCGACCGGTCCGCTCGGTGTCGGGGACGGGTTCGAGACCGCGGGTCTCCATGGCACCGTCGTGCGTCGCGCCTGCGGCTTCGGAGGCGTCGTGGGGCATGGGGGTACTCCGTACAGATGTGGGGGGACCCACCCAGCGTACGTGCTCCTCCATCGGTCCCCTCGTGGCCGATACTGGTCGGGTTATGGAACTCATCCTTGCTGTAGTCATCGCTCTGGTCGTCGCGGTCGCCGTGACGAGCGGGCTCGTGATCAGCGGTCGCAAGAAGAAGCAGCTGCCGCCGGCCGAGCCGCCGTCCACCACGCCGACCATCACCGCTCCGCCCGCCGAACCGCACGTCGGCGAGGAGGCGGAGACACCGCGGGAGGAACCACGCCGCACGGTCGAGGAGGTCGAACTCCCCGCCGAGGCGGCCCCCGAGGCCCCCGTCGCGGTCGAGGAGCCCGTCGTCGAGGAGCCCGCCGCTCCCGAGATCGAGGTCCCGGAGCCGACCGCCGGCCGCCTCGTGCGGCTCCGCGCCCGGCTCGCCCGCTCCCAGAACTCGCTCGGCAAGGGGCTGCTCACGCTCCTGTCCCGCGAGCACCTCGACGAGGACACCTGGGAGGAGATCGAGGAGACCCTTCTCACGGCCGACGTCGGCGTCGCCCCCACGCAGGAGCTCGTCGACCGGCTGCGCGAGCGCGTCAAGGTGCTCGGCACCCGCACCCCCGACGAGCTGCGCGGCCTGCTCCGCGAGGAGCTCGTCGCCCTCCTCGGCGACTTCGACCGCACGGTGCACACCGAGAGTCCCGAGGACACCCCGGGCGTGGTCATGGTCGTCGGCGTCAACGGCACCGGCAAGACCACCACCACCGGCAAGCTGGCCCGTGTCCTCGTCGCCGACGGCAAGTCCGTCGTCCTCGGCGCCGCCGACACCTTCCGCGCCGCCGCCGCCGACCAGCTCCAGACCTGGGGCGAGCGCGTCGGCGCCCGCACCGTGCGCGGACCGGAGGGCGGCGACCCGGCGTCGATCGCCTTCGACGCGGTCAAGGAGGGCATCGCCGAGAAGGCCGACGTCGTCCTCATCGACACCGCCGGCCGGCTCCACACCAAGACCGGCCTCATGGACGAGCTCGGCAAGGTCAAGCGCGTCGTCGAGAAGCACGGCCCGCTCGACGAGATCCTCCTCGTCCTCGACGCCACCACCGGCCAGAACGGCCTGATCCAGGCCCGTGTCTTCGCCGAGGTCGTCGACATCACCGGCATCGTGCTGACCAAGCTCGACGGCACCGCCAAGGGCGGCATCGTCGTCGCCGTCCAGCGCGAGCTGGGCGTCCCGGTCAAGCTGGTCGGCCTCGGCGAGGGCCCGGACGACCTGGCGCCCTTCGAGCCGGGCGCCTTCGTCGACGCCCTGATCGGCGACTGACACCCCGTACGGCACACGGAAGGGCCCCCGCCATCTCCTGGCGGGGGCCCTTCCGCGTCCTCAGAAGTGCGTCCGGTGGCAGATGTACGCCAGCGTGCCGAGCAGCAGCCGGGCCTGCGGCGGCGCGCCCGCCGTGTCCAGCGTCGGGGGCCGCAGCCAGCGCACCGGCCCGAGCCCGCCCAGGTCCGACGGGGGAGCGGTGACATGGGAGCCGGGACCCAGACAGTGCAGGTCCAGATCGGCGTCGTCCCAGCCCATCCGGTACAGCAGCTGCGGCAGCTCCGCCGCCGCTCCGGGGGCCACGAAGAACCGCGCCCGACCGGTCGGGGTCGCGCACACCGGGCCCAGCGGCAGCCCCATGCGCTCCAGACGCACCAGCGCCCGCCGGCCCGCCGCCTCGGCGACCTCGATCACGTCGAAGGCCCGGCCGACCGGGAGGAGCAGCGCCGCGCCCGGGTACTCGGACCAGGCTTTGGTGGCGTCGTCGAGGCCGGCGCCCGCCGGGACCGGTTCCGCGAAGGAGAGGGGGTGCGCGCCGGGGGCCGCGCACGCCGGATCCCCGCAGGAGCACTGGCCGGAGACGGCCCGCGCGCCGGGGACGACGTCCCAGCCCCAAAGTCCCGTGTACTCGGCCACCGCAGTGCACTCCGTGGTGCGTACGCGGCGGCGTGCGCCGGACCGCATCTCACGAATGCCGCCGATCGTGAAACCCATGCCCCCTCCAACGGGTCGAGCGCGCCGGTGGTTACGACCCGGAGCACGGGCGTCACCCTTCGTCACGTTCCCGTCGCCCGATCTGGCGCACGGTCGCGGGAGGGGTGGTGCGGGCCGGGACACGCGCCTCTCCGCGCTTCCGTCCGCCGACTCCGGTTCGTCGCATGTCAAGTGAATCGCGTTCCACGCGCGGCGAGTTCATTCGAAGGGGTGGCGAATGGTGGCGTTTCTTGAATCCCCCTCGTGGAGGGGTGATCGTAGGATTACTTTCGGTACTCGAACCCCGGGACCACGTGCACGCGTGGGTATGCCGGTGGCAACCAGGTTTCCCGTTCGGAGGAGTGCGAACGCCGGACGGATGCCGCGAGAGGCGGCATTCTGATAGGGGTTCGGACGACAGGTGAATCAGGTGGATGGGGGCGTTCCAGTGAGCGGCAACGGCGCAGACGGTACGACTGCCGGCAAGCGCCCGAACGAGCAGCTGGGCTCGTGGTTCGTGCGCAGCGGCTGGTCGAAGGGCGAACTGGCACGCCAGGTGAACCGCAGGGCGCGCCAGATGGGCGCGCACCACATCTCCACCGACACCTCGCGCGTGCGCCGCTGGCTCGACGGCGAGCAGCCCCGCGAGCCCATCCCGCGGATCCTCTCCGAGCTCTTCTCCGAGCGCTTCGGCTCCGTCGTCGCCGTCGAGGACCTGGGGCTGCGCACCGCCCACCAGTCGCCCTCCGTCTCCGGCGTCGACCTTCCCTGGGCGGGGCCGCAGACCGTCGCCCTGCTCAGCGAGTTCTCCCGCAGCGACCTCATGCTCGCCCGCCGGGGCTTCCTCGGCTCCTCCCTCTCGCTCGCCGCGGGACCCGCCCTCATCGAACCGATGCAGCGCTGGCTCGTCCCCACCCCGGTCGGCGACATCGAGCGCCCCGAGCCCCTCGTCGACGCCCGCCGCCCCAACCGGCTCTCGGAGATCGAGCTCGACCTCCTGGAGTCCACCACCGCCATGTTCCGCAAGTGGGACGCCCAGTGCGGCGGCGGACTGCGCCGCAAGGCCGTCGTCGGCCAGCTCCACGAGGTCACCGACCTCCTCCAGGAGTCCCAGCCGGCCGCCACCGCCAAGCGCCTCTTCACCTGCGCCGCCGAACTCGCCGAGCTCGCCGGCTGGATGAGCTACGACGTCGGTCTCCAGCCCACGGCCCAGAAGTACTTCGTGCTGGCCCTGCACGCCGCCAAGGAGGCCGGCGACAAGCCCCTCGGCTCGTACATCCTCTCCTCGATGAGCCGCCAGATGATCCACCTCGGCCGGCCCGACGACGCCCTCGAACTCATCCACCTCGCCCAGTACGGCAGTCGGGACTGCGCCACCTCCCGCACCCAGGCCATGCTGTATGCGATGGAGGCCCGCGCCTACGCCAACATGGGGCAGCCCTCGAAGTGCAAGCGGGCCGTCCGGATGGCCGAGGACACCTTCGCCGACGTCGGTCTCGACGGCGAGCCCGAGCCCGACTGGATCGGCTTCTTCTCCGAGGCCGAGCTCAACGGCGAGAACTCCCACTCCTACCGGGACCTCGCCTACGTCGCGGGCCGCTCCCCGACCTACGCCTCGCTCGCCGAGCCCGTCATGGAGCGGGCCGTGGAGCTCTTCGAGAAGGACCCCGACCACCAGCGGTCGTACGCGCTCAACCTGATCGGCATGGCCACCGTCCACCTCCTCAAGCGCGAGCCCGAGCAGTCCGTGGTCCTCGCCGAGAAGGCCCTCGGGGTCGCCCGCAGCATCCGCTCCGAGCGGGTCAACACCCGGCTCCGCAAGACCGTCGACCACGCCGCCCGCAACTACAGCGACGTCGCCGAGGTCGTCCAGCTCACCGACCGGCTCACCCAGCTCCTGCCCGAGGCCGCCGAAGCGGTCTGACCCCTCAGGGCCCCGGCCCCCGGCTCCCTGAGCCCGCACAGACCCCGGCCGTGCCGGACGTCCCGTACTGCCCGACTCGGCTCCCCCGCCGCAAGGTCACACGGACGCCCGGCGCGGCCGGCTCGTTTCCCCCGGGGCGCGGCCGGTCCACGGCCCCGGGGAGCGTGCGGACGTCCCCTCGTACCGACACGACCGTTCACGGCCACGTAACACGCCCCACCCCTTCGTCACTGCGCCGAAACATCGAGCGGCATCGGCGGAAACCGCGCTGCGCGAATCTCTGGCCCATAACCGGCCACCCCTCAAGGCCGGACGCTCCCCGGCCCCGCCCCGCACAGGCCGCATTCGACGACGAGGAGACGCCGATGGCACCAGCCATCACGACCCTGGCAGCAGACGCCCCCGAGCTGTCTGCCGCCAACACCGGGTTCATGCTCATCTGCTCCGCCCTGGTCATGCTGATGACCCCGGCACTCGCCTTCTTCTACGGAGGCATGGTCCGCGTCAAGTCCACCCTCAACATGCTGATGATGAGCTTCATCAGCCTCGGGATCGTCACGATCCTCTGGGTGCTCTTCGGCTTCAGCCTCGCCTTCGGCACCGACTCGGGATCGCTCATCGGCTGGTCCTCCGAGTACGTCGGCCTCAGCGGCATCGGCATCACCGAGCTCTGGGACGGCTACACCATCCCGGTGTACGTCTTCGCCGTCTTCCAGCTGATGTTCGCGATCATCACCCCCGCGCTCATCAGCGGCGCCCTCGCCGACCGCGTCAAGTTCACGGCCTGGGCCCTCTTCATCACGCTCTGGGTCACGATCGTCTACTTCCCGGTCGCGCACTGGGTCTGGGGTGCGGGCGGCTGGCTCTTCGAGATGGGCGTCATCGACTTCGCCGGCGGCACCGCCGTCCACATCAACGCCGGCGCCGCGGCCCTCGGCGTGATCCTCGTCATCGGCAAGCGCGTCGGCTTCAAGAAGGACCCGATGCGCCCGCACAGCCTCCCGCTGGTCATGCTCGGTGCCGGTCTCCTCTGGTTCGGCTGGTTCGGCTTCAACGCCGGCTCCTGGCTCGGCAACGACGACGGCGTCGGCGCCGTGATGTTCGTCAACACCCAGGTCGCCACCGCCGCCGCCATGCTCGCCTGGCTCGCGTACGAGAAGATCCGCCACGGCTCCTTCACCACCCTCGGCGCCGCCTCCGGCGCCGTCGCCGGACTCGTCGCCATCACCCCGTCCGGCGGCGCCGTCAGCCCGCTCGGCGCGATCGCCGTCGGCGCCATCGCCGGCCTCCTCTGCGCCATGGCCGTCGGGCTCAAGTACAAGTTCGGCTACGACGACTCCCTCGACGTCGTCGGCGTCCACCTCGTCGGCGGTGTCGCCGGCTCCCTCCTCGTCGGCCTCTTCGCCACCGGCGGCGTCCAGTCCGACGCCAAGGGCCTCTTCTACGGCGGCGGCCTGGAGCAGCTCGGCAAGCAGGCCATCGGCGTCTTCGCCGTCCTCGCCTACTCTCTGATCGCCTCCGCGATCCTCGCCCTGATCATCGACAAGACGATGGGGATGCGGGTCAGCGAGGACGACGAGGTCTCCGGCATCGACCAGGTCGAGCACGCCGAGACCGCGTACGACTTCAGCGGGGCCGGCGGCGGCATCACCGGACGCAGCACCTCCGTGGCCACGCCCGTCCTGAGCGAGAACAAGAAGGTGGACGCATGAAGCTCATCACCGCGGTCGTGAAGCCGCACCGGCTCGACGAGATCAAGGAGGCCCTCCAGGCGTTCGGCGTCCACGGGCTCACCGTCACCGAGGCCAGCGGCTACGGCCGCCAGCGGGGCCACACCGAGGTCTACCGGGGCGCCGAGTACACCGTCGACCTGGTTCCCAAGATCCGCATCGAGGTCCTCGTCGAGGACGAGGACGCCGAACAGCTCATCGACGTCGTCGTGAAGGCCGCCCGAACCGGCAAGATCGGAGACGGCAAGGTGTGGAGCGTGCCGGTCGAGACCGCCGTACGGGTCCGCACCGGCGAGCGCGGTCCGGACGCACTGTAAGCACACGAAGGAGCCGCCGGGTGACGAGCCTCGAGACGAGTGAAGCGACCGAAGATTCGGGACCCGGCGGCTACGCGGCGGCCCGGCTGCTCCTTCTCCAGGAGAAGGAGCGGCCCGGGCCGCCGCGCCGTGCCGCCCTGGCCCGGCTCACCGACGACTGGCTGGCCGGCCTCTTCGCGGCCGCCGCACCGCCCCGCGGGACCGCCCTCGTCGCCGTCGGCGGCTACGGGCGCGGCGAGCTCTCCCCGCGCAGCGACCTCGACCTCCTCCTGCTCCACGACGGCACCGCCGACAAGGCGGCCGTCGCCGCCCTCGCCGACCGGATCTGGTACCCCGTCTGGGACCTCGGCCTCGCGCTCGACCACTCCGTCCGCACCCCCGCCGAGGCCCGCGCCACGGCGGGCGAGGACCTCAAGGTCCACCTCGGCCTCCTCGACGCCCGGCCCCTCGCCGGCGACCACGGACTCGTCGCCGCCCTGCGCACCCCCGTCCTCGCCGACTGGCGCAACCAGGCCCCCCGGCGGCTCCCCGAACTCGACGCGCTCTGCCGGGAGCGCGCCGAACGCATGGGGGAGCTGCAGTACCTCCTCGAACCCGACCTCAAGGAGGCCAGGGGCGGCCTCCGCGACGCCCAGGTCCTGCGCGCCGTCGCCGCCTCCTGGCTCGCCGACGCCCCCCGCGAAGGCCTCGACACCGCCCGCCGCCGGCTGCTCGACGCCCGCGACGCCCTCCACCTCGCCACCGGCCGCGCCACCGACCGCCTCGCCCTCCAGGAACAGGACGCCGTCGCCGCCGAGCTCGGCCTCCTCGACGCCGACACCCTGCTCCGCGAGGTGTACGAGGCCGCGCGGACCATCTCGTACGCCACCGACGTCACCTGGCGCGA
Organism: Streptomyces tanashiensis; assembly: GCF_014648895.1. Lineage (GTDB taxonomy): Bacteria > Actinomycetota > Actinomycetes > Streptomycetales > Streptomycetaceae > Streptomyces > Streptomyces tanashiensis. The sequence goes on along the minus strand of NZ_BMRZ01000019.1, from coordinate 125,756 downwards.
GGTCAACCGCGTCCTCAAGGCCCGCTCCGCCCGCCCCCGGCTCCGCGCCCTCCTCAGCCGCAGCGGCGCCGCGAAACCCCCCGTGGAGCGGACCCCGCTCGCCGAGGGCGTCGTCGAGATGGACGGAGAGGCCGTCCTCGCCCGCGGTGCCCGACCGGAGCGGGACCCGGTCCTGCCCCTGCGGGCCGCCGCCGCGGCCGCCCAGTCCGCCCTCCCGATCTCCCTGCACGCCGTACGCCGCCTCGCGGCCGTCGCCAAACCCCTGCCGGTGCCCTGGCCCGCCGAGGCCCGCGAGGAACTCGTCACCCTCCTGGGCGCGGGTGAGGCCACCGTCCCCGTCTGGGAGGCCCTGGAGGCCGAAGGGCTGATCACCCTCCTCCTCCCCGACTGGGAGCGGGTCCGCTGCCGGCCCCAGCGCAACCCCGTCCACACCTGGACCGTCGACCGGCACCTCGTCGAGACCGCCGTACGGGCCTCCTCGCTGACCCGGCGCGTCGGCCGCCCCGACCTCCTCCTCGTCGCCGCGCTCCTCCACGACATCGGCAAGGGCTGGCCCGGCGACCACTCCGTCGCGGGCGAGACCATCGCCCGCGACCTCGCCGCCCGCATCGGCTTCGACCGCACCGACACCCACGTCATCGCCACCGTCGTCCGCCACCACCTGCTCCTCGTCGAGACCGCCACCCGGCGCGACCTCGACGACCCCGCCACCGTCCAGTCCGTCGCCACCGCCGTCGGCACCCTCGGCACCCTGGAGCTCCTGCACGCCCTCACCGAGGCCGACGCCCTCGCCACCGGCCCCGCCGCCTGGTCCTCCTGGCGCGCCTCGCTCGTCGCCGACCTGGTCAAACGGGTCGCCGGCGTCCTCGCGGGCGAACCTCTGCCCGACCCCGAGGCCGCCGCACCAAGCGCCGAACAGGAACGGCTCGCGATCGAGGCCCTGCGCACCGGCGAACCCGTCCTCGCCCTCCGTACCGAGCCCGCCGGCGCGGAAGCCGACGGCCCCGGGCCCGCCGGCGCGGAGCCCGAGGGGCCCGAGCCGGTCGGCGTGGAGCTCCTCATCGCCCTGCCCGACCAGCCCGGCGTCCTCCCCGCCGCCGCCGGCGTCCTCGCCCTCCACCGGCTCACCGTCCGCGCCGCCGACCTCCGCGCCGTCGACCTCCCCGTCGGCCTCGGCTCCGGTTCCGTCCTCGTCCTCGACTGGCGGGTCGCCGCCGAGTACGGCTCCCTGCCCGAGGCCGCCCGGCTCCGCGCCGACCTCGTCCGCGCCCTGGACGGTTCCCTCGACATCCCCGCCCGCCTCGCCGAACGCGAGGCCGCCTACCCCCGCCGCCGGGGCCTCACGGCCCCGCCGCCCCGGGTCACCGTCGCCGCCGCCGACTCCCGCCTCGCCACCGTCATCGAGGTCCGCGCCCAGGACGCCCCCGGCCTCCTCCACCGCATCGGCCGCGCCCTGGAGGGTGCGGCGGTGCGGGTGCGGAGCGCCCATGTCTCCACGCTGGGCGCCAACGCCGTCGACACCCTGTACGTGACCCGCCCGGACGGCTCCCTGCTCCCCGACGAGGAGGCGATCGACCTGGCCCGCACCCTGGAGGAGGCGCTGCGGTGACGGCGTGACCGGAACCACCTCCGCGCGCCGGTTTCGGCGGGCGGGGGCACACACTTCGAGCGGCCCGATACCCTGGAGGGCAATCCGACCGCCCCCGACACCGAGGATCCGCGACCGCCGTGTTCGATACCCTCTCCGACCGCCTTGCAGCGACCTTCAAGAACCTCCGCGGCAAGGGCCGTCTGTCCGAGGCGGACATCGACGCCACCGCGCGCGAGATCCGTATCGCGCTGCTCGAAGCGGATGTCGCCCTGCCGGTCGTCCGCGCCTTCATCAAGCAGGTCAAGGAGCGCTCGCTGGGCTCTGAGGTCTCCCAGGCCCTCAACCCCGCCCAGCAGGTCATCAAGATCGTCAACGACGAGCTGATCGCCATCCTGGGCGGCGAGACCCGCCGCCTGCGGTTCGCCAAGACCGCGCCGACCGTGATCATGCTCGCCGGTCTGCAGGGTGCCGGTAAGACCACCCTCGCCGGAAAGCTGGGCGTCTGGCTGAAGAGCCAGGGCCACTCCCCGCTGCTCGTCGCCTGTGACCTCCAGCGCCCCAATGCCGTCAACCAGCTCTCCGTCGTCGCGGACCGCGCGGGCGTGGCCTTCTACGGCCCGCAGCCGGGCAACGGCGTCGGTGACCCGGTCCAGGTCGCGAAGGACTCCATCGAGTACGCGCGGACCAAGCTCTACGACGTCGTCATCGTCGACACCGCCGGCCGTCTCGGCATCGACCAGGAACTGATGCAGCAGGCCGCGGACATCCGCGACGCCGTCAGCCCCGACGAGGTCCTCTTCGTCGTCGACGCCATGATCGGTCAGGACGCGGTCAACACCGCCGAGGCTTTCCGCGACGGCGTCGGCTTCGACGGCGTCGTGCTCTCCAAGCTCGACGGCGACGCCCGCGGTGGTGCCGCGCTCTCCATCGCGCACGTCACCGGCAAGCAGATCATGTTCGCCTCCAACGGCGAGAAGCTGGACGACTTCGACGCGTTCCACCCGGACCGCATGGCGTCCCGCATCCTCGGCATGGGCGACATGCTCTCCCTCATCGAGAAGGCGCAGCAGACCTTCGACGAGGAAGAGGCCGCCAAGATGGCCTCGAAGCTCGCCTCGAAGAAGGGCGAGGCCTTCACGCTCGACGACTTCCTGGCGCAGATGGAGCAGGTCCGCAAGATGGGCTCCATCTCGAAGCTCCTCGGGATGCTGCCCGGCATGGGCCAGATGAAGGAGCAGATCGCCAACATCGACGAGCGTGAGGTCGACCGCGTCGGCGCCATCATCAAGTCGATGACCCCGGCCGAGCGCCAGGACCCGACCATCATCAACGGCTCCCGCCGGGCGCGTATCGCCAAGGGCTCCGGTGTCGAGGTCAGCGCGGTCAAGGGCCTGGTCGAGCGGTTCTTCGAGGCCCGCAAGATGATGTCCCGCATGGCGCAGGGCGGCGGCATGCCGGGGATGCCGGGCATCCCGGGCATGGGCGGCGGCCCCGGCCGGCAGAAGAAGCAGGTCAAGCAGGCCAAGGGCAAGCGCAAGAGCGGCAACCCGATGAAGCGGAAGGCCGAGGAGCAGGCCGCGGCCGAGCGCCGCGAGCAGGCGCAGGCCGGCGGCGCCTTCGGACTCCCGGCGGCCGGGCAGACCCCGAAGGACTTCGAGCTCCCGGACGAGTTCAAGAAGTTCATGGGCTGACACGCGTACGAGAAGGGGCCCGGGGCGGTGCGAAACCGCCCCGGGCCCCTTCTCACTCCCCTCTTCACCCCGCCGGACCGCCCGCGATGCCCGGTTCGACCCGCTCTTCGATACTGGGGCCACTGCCGCCCCGAGGAGAGCCACGTGGCCAACCCCGTACCCCCGCGCGACCGGACCGATCAGCCCTGGCGCTCGGAAGGGGCTCCGCCGCCCCCGTCGCCGAAGAAGAGGATGCCGGGGTCCTGGGGCAGCCTCATCCTCACCGCGCTCGTCGTCTACCTGCTCGCCAACATCGTGCTGTCGTTCTTCAACGAGGGCGACGGGCCGACCATCTCCTACACCGAGTTCGACAAGCAGGTGGCCGCCGGGAACGTCACCAAGATCTACTCCAAGGGCGACGCGATCCAGGGGCAGCTGAAGAACAAACAGCCCGTCCCCGACGGCGACGGCGACTACACCAAGTTCCAGACCCAGCGGCCCGCCTTCGCCGACGACGACCTGTGGGCGCAGCTGACCAAGCAGAACGTGGTCGTCACGGCCGAGCCGGTCGTCAAGGAGCGCAGCTTCCTCGTCAACCTGCTGATCTCGCTGGCGCCGATGCTGCTGCTCGTCGTGCTCTGGGTGTTCATCGCCCGCCGGATGAGCGCGGGCATGGGCGGCGCGGGCGGCATGCTCGGCCGCAAGCAGCCGCCGAAGCCGGTCGAGCTGGAGGGCGGTCGGCGCACCACCTTCCAGGACGTCGCCGGCATCGACGAGGTCGAGGGCGAGCTCAACGACGTCGTCGACTTCCTGAAGAACCCGCAGGCCTACCGCGAGATGGGTGCCAGGATGCCCCGCGGCGTACTCCTCGCGGGCCCTCCCGGCACCGGCAAGACACTGCTCGCCCGGGCCGTCGCGGGCGAGGCGGGGGTGCCGTTCTTCTCGGCCTCCGCCTCCGGGTTCATCGAGATGATCGTCGGCGTCGGCGCCTCCCGGGTCCGCGAGCTGTTCGCCGAGGCCCGCAAGGTCGCCCCCGCGATCATCTTCATCGACGAGATCGACACCATCGGCCGGGCCCGGGGCGGCGGCTCCGGGATGGGCGGGCACGACGAGCGCGAGCAGACCCTCAACCAGATCCTCACCGAGATGGACGGCTTCACCGGCTCCGAGGGCGTCATCGTCCTCGCCGCCACCAACCGCGCCGACGTGCTCGACCCGGCCCTCACCCGGCCGGGCCGCTTCGACCGGATCGTCCACGTCAACCCGCCCGACCGCGGCGGCCGCGAGGCCATCCTCAGGATCCACACCCGGGAGATCCCGCTCGCCCAGGACGTCGACCTGGAGCACGTCGCCCGGACCACCCCGGGCATGACCGGCGCCGAACTCGCCAACCTCGCCAACGAGGCCGCCCTCCTCGCGGTCAAGCGCGACCAGAAGGCCGTCACCCAGTCCGATCTGTCCGACGCCCTGGAGAAGGTCCAGCTCGGCGCCGAACGCCCCCTGGTCATGCCCTACGAGGAGCGGCGCCGGACCGCGTACCACGAGAGCGGCCACGCCCTGCTCGGCATGCTCCAGCCCGGAGCCGACCCGGTCCGCAAGATCACCATCGTGCCGCGCGGCCGGGCCCTCGGTGTCACCCTCTCGACCCCCGACGCCGACAAGTACGCCTACACCGAGGACTACCTGCGGGGCCGGATCATCGGCGCCCTCGGCGGCATGGCGGCCGAGCAGGTCGTCTTCGACGTCATCACCACCGGCGCCGAGAGCGACCTGGAACAGGTCACCAACATCGCCCGGGGCATGGCGGGCCGCTGGGGCATGAGCGAGCGGGTCGGCCGCCTCACCGCCATCCCGAGCGACGCCCAGCAGGCGTACGGGCTCTCGGCCGCCCCCGCGACCCTCGACACCGTCGACGAGGAGATGCGCCGCATCGTCGACGAGTGCTACGAGAGCGCGCTGCGGCAGCTCCGCGAGCACCGCGACAAGCTGGACGCCCTGGCCGAGGCCCTGCTCGCCAACGAGACCCTGGAGGAGGAGGCCGCCTACCGTGCGGCCGGCATCCCGCGCCTGAAGAAGGAGTCCTGAAGGGCCTACGCCACACGGGCGACGACGTACCGGAAGACGTTCGGCATCCACACCGTCCCGTCCGGCCGGACGTACGGGGCGAGCGCCTCCTCGATCTCCTTCTCCACCTGCGACAGGTCCGTCGCCCGGACCGCCGCGTCGAAGGCGCCCGTGGAGAGCAGCCCGCGCACCGCGCTGGCCTCGCCCGCGTATCCGAAGGGGCAGGCCACCCGGCCCGAGCCGACAGGGCGGAGCCCCGCCCCGGCCACCATTGCGTCCAGGTCGGGCCCCGGCGCCGGCGCGCGGTCCGCGAGCCGGGCCGCCACCCGCAGCACCGGTTCCGTGGCGCACCGCTCCGACGGCCCCCACCCGGCGAGGACGACCGCCGCGCCCGGTTGGGCCGAACGGGTGAGAGACCGGAGCCCCGGGAGCATCCCGTTGGTCGCGTGGAAGGCCGTGATCACGTCGTACGGGAGGTCCTCGGGCGGTTCCTCCGTGACCGTGACGCCCTCCGGCAGCCGCTCCCGCGCCAGCGCCACGCGCGCGTGGTCCCGGTCCGCGCCGGCCACCCGCGCGCCCCGCGCCGCCGCCATCAGGAGGGCCAGGCCGGAGCCGCAGCCCAGGCCGAGCAGCCGGGTGCCCGCGCCCACACCGAGGTGGTCGTAGACCGCCTCGTAGAGCGGGACCAGCATCCGTTCCTGGATCTCGGCCCAGTCGCGCGCGGGGTGGTGCGGGACGAGCGTAGGTGTCATGGAAAAGCGCCCCAATCCGTGCTCGGACGACAGCCCCCCGTAGTCAGGGAACTGCGCATCCCGGGCCGCGTCCAGTGGTCGCGCCGGACGGATTCGCCCGGGGGAGGGGCGGTGCGCCGCCTTGCGCCCCGACCCGGTAATGTCCTCGCAACGGTCGCCCGGGCCGCGCCGTCCCCCTCGGGGGCGCACGCACCGCGGCCACGCGCCGGGGCGTATGCGCCACTAGACACCGACTTGACGTTCTCTGCGTGACTTCTCCGCAGATCGGGGCACTGGCCCGCGTCGGGACACATCAAGGGCAACTGACGGGTACGTGCAAAATATTTGGGATGCCCCGGAATGGAACCCGGGGGCACTCCGGCTCGTTGTACGCGACGTGAGCACGACACCCCCTGTTCTCGCCGCAGAGCTGGCACAGGCGTGGGCCGACATTCAGCGGCACCACCCCGAGCTGCCCGATCTTGCCGCGCCCGAGTCCCTGATCGGAGAGTCCTCGTCCGCCTGCGGCGCCGAACTCTCCTTCGAACGACTGCTCCACGAGGCAGTCCACGGCATCGCCGCCGCCCGAGGTGTCCGCGACACCTCCCGCGCCGGCCGCTACCACAACCGCAGATTCCTCGCGATCGCCGAGGAGATGGGCCTCGACCATCCCGAGGAGCCCCACGCCAGCAGCGGCTTCTCCCTGGTCACGCTCAACCCCGAGGCCAGGCGGCGCTACCGGCCCACCATCGAGCGGCTCCAGCGCGCCCTCAAGGCGCACACGGTCGCCACGGCCGCCGACACCAAGCGCTCCTTCCGCGGACCGGCCGCCCGCCACGGCTCCTCGGGCGGCGGCGTCCGCGTCAAGGCCGTCTGCGACTGCGGGCGGAACGTGCGCGTGGTGCCGTCGGTGCTCGCCCAGGCCCCGATCGTCTGCGGCGGCTGCGGCAAGCCCTTCCGGATCCCGGAGACCGTGGGCGCCGCCAACTGAGTCGGCTGGGTGTGGCACAATGGCTAGCTGTACTCGACAGTCGCACAGGACCCCTCTCTCCTCCGGCTGACGCGTCCATCGGGCACCCGAGTACCGCAACCCCACGTGGCATCTCAAGTGCCCAACCACGTCAAGACCAGGAGACACCACTCCAGTGGCAGTCAAGATCAAGCTCAAGCGCCTCGGCAAGATCCGCCAGCCGCACTACCGCATCGTCGTCGCCGACTCGCGCACCCGTCGTGACGGTCGCGCGATCGAGGAGATCGGCCTCTACCACCCGACGTACAACCCGTCGCGTATCGAGGTCGACTCCGAGCGTGCGCAGTACTGGCTGTCCGTCGGCGCCCAGCCGACCGAGCCGGTTCTCGCCATCCTGAAGCTCACCGGCGACTGGCAGAAGCACAAGGGTCTGCCGGCCCCCGAGAAGGCTCTGCTCGTCCCCGCCACGAAGGAGGCGAAGCGCGCCTCGTTCGACGAGTTCGCGAAGACCCTCGAGGGCGGCGACGACAAGGGTGAGGCCATCACCCCGAAGGCCAAGAAGGCCGACAAGAAGGCGGACGAGGCCGAGGCCGCGTCCACCGAGTCGACCGAGGCCTGATCATGCTCGAGGAGGCTCTCGAGCACCTCGTGAAGGGCATCGTCGACAACCCCGACGAGGTGCAGGTCGCCTCGCGCAACCTGCGCCGGGGGCGCGTGCTGGAGGTCCGGGTCCACCCCGACGACCTCGGCAAGGTGATCGGCCGCAACGGCCGCACCGCGCGTGCGCTGCGCACCGTCGTGGGTGCCATCGGCGGTCGTGGGATCCGCGTCGACCTCGTCGACGTGGACCAGGTCCGCTGAGCAGGTCGGCAGCATCACCTTAGTTGTGCCGGCACGGGCCGGGGAGGGCTGAAGAGCCCACCCCGGCCCGTTGTCGTACGTACGAGCTGTGTGACAGGAGAGTGTGGAGCAGTGCAGTTGGTAGTCGCGCGGGTCGGCCGCGCCCACGGCGTCAAGGGCGAGGTCACCGTCGAGGTGCGGACGGACGAGCCCGAGCTCAGGCTCGGCCCCGGTGCCGTACTGCTCACCGACCCGGCCTCCGCCGGGCCGCTGACCATCGAGTCCGGCAAGGTCCACAGCGGCAAGCTGTTGCTGCGCTTCGAGGGCGTCCGCGACCGCAACGCCGCCGAGGCCCTGCGCAACACCCTCCTCATCGCCGAGGTCGACCCCGAGGAACTGCCGGAGGAGGAGGACGAGTACTACGACCACCAGCTCATGGACCTCGACGTCGTCCTCGCCGACGGCACCGAGATCGGCCGGATCACCGAGATCTCCCACCTGCCGTCCCAGGACCTCTTCATCGTCGAGCGGCCCGACGGCACCGAGCTGATGATCCCCTTCGTGTCGTCGATCGTCACCGAGATCGACCTGGAGGAGCAGCGGGCCGTGATCGACCCGCCGCCCGGCCTGATCGACGACCGCGCCGAGATCGTCTCCTCCCGGGACGACGGCGAGGCCTCCGGCGACGAGTCCGGCGAGGAGACGGCATGAGGCTCGACGTCGTCACGATCTTCCCCGAGTACCTCGAACCGCTGAACGTCTCCCTCGTCGGCAAGGCACGCGCGCGCGGACAGCTCGACGTCCACGTGCACCACCTGCGCGACTGGACCTACGACCGGCACAACACCGTCGACGACACCCCCTACGGCGGCGGTCCCGGCATGGTCATGAAGACCGAGCCCTGGGGCGACGCGCTCGACCAGACGCTCGCCGACGGCTACGAGGCCGGCGCGCACGGACCGGTCCTCGTCGTCCCGACCCCCAGCGGCCGCCCCTTCACCCAGGAGCTCGCCGTCGAGCTCTCCGAGCGGCCCTGGCTGATCTTCACCCCGGCCCGCTACGAGGGCATCGACCGCCGCGTCATGGACGAGTACGCGACCCGGATGCCGGTCTACGAGGTCTCCATCGGCGACTACGTCCTCGCGGGCGGCGAGGCGGCCGTCCTCGTCGTCACCGAGGCCGTCGCCCGTCTGCTGCCCGGCGTCCTCGGCAACGCCGAGTCCCACCGGGACGACTCCTTCGCCCCCGGCGCCATGGCCAACCTGCTGGAGGGCCCCGTCTACACCAAGCCGCCCGAGTGGCGCGGCCGGGGCATCCCCGACGTCCTCCTCAGCGGGCACCACGGCAAGATCGCCCGCTGGAGGCGTGACGAGGCCTTCCGCCGCACCGTCGCCAACCGGCCCGACCTCATCGAGCGCTGCGACCCGTCCGCCTTCGACAAGAAGGACCGCGAGATCCTCTCCATGATGGGGTGGGCGCCCGAGCCCGGCGGCCGATTTTGGCGCAGGGTCGAGGGCGTGGAAGAATAGGCCGCTGTCGTCCGTCCGGCGCGCGCCCCTGCCACAGGGGGAACGACGCCGCCAGAAACGGACGACGCTCCGAATCATTCGAACGTACCGCTGATGACCTGTGGCATCAGCGAGGAAAGAGACCTCCATGGCCTCCCTGCTCGACCAGGTCAACGCGGGTTCGCTCCGCTCCGACCTCCCCGCCTTCCGTCCCGGCGACACCGTGAACGTCCACGTGCGCGTCATCGAGGGCAACCGCTCCCGTATCCAGCAGTTCAAGGGCGTCGTCATCCGCCGCCAGGGTTCGGGCGTCAGCGAGACCTTCACGGTCCGCAAGGTCTCCTTCTCCGTCGGCGTCGAGCGCACCTTCCCGGTGAACAGCCCGATCTTCGAGAAGATCGAGCTCGTGACCCGCGGTGACGTCCGTCGCGCCAAGCTCTACTACCTGCGTGAGCTGCGCGGCAAGGCTGCCAAGATCAAGGAGAAGCGCGACCGCTGAGCCTCGGCTCCCGGCACGCTCACCGCTTCCGACTCCTCGCACAGGCAGGCCGGATAGGCTCTGCCAGCGATGGACACCGAAGCACAGCACACGGAGCGCGACCCCTCTTCCGACACGGAGGAAGGGTCGCGCTCCGCGCGCGTTTCCGCCGACTCCGCGCGCGCGTCCGAGGACGCCGGACGCGTAGCCGAGGACTCCGGGCGCGTTTCCCAGGACTCCGGGCGCGCCCCCTCCTGGCGCCGCACCGCCCTCGTGGGCGGCGCCTGTGTGGCCTTCCTGCTGCTCCTGAGCCACTTCGTGATCCAGCCGTTCCTGATCCCCAGCCGCTCCATGGAGCCGACGCTCCAGGTCGGCGACCGGATCCTCGTGAACAAGCTGGCGTACCGTTTCGGCAGCGAGCCCGCCCGGGGTGACGTCGTCGTCTTCGACGGCACCGGCTCCTTCGTACGGGAACAGCCGCAGGGCAATCCGGTCACCGGGCTCCTGCACGACGGGGCGGCCGCCCTCGGGCTCGCGGAGCCCGACGAGACCGACTTCGTGAAGCGGGTCGTCGGCGTCGGCGGCGACCGGGTCGTCTGCTGCGACAAGGACGGCCGGCTCACCGTCAACGGCGTCCCCGTCGAGGAGCGGTACGTGATGCTCGGCGACCGGCCCTCCGCGGTCCCCTTCGACATCGTCGTCCCGCAGGACCGGCTCTGGGTCATGGGCGACCACCGCAGCCAGTCCAGCGACTCCCGCGACCACCTGGGCAACCCCGGCGGCGGCATGGTCCCCGTCGACAGGGTCGTCGGCCGCGCCGACTGGATCGCCTGGCCCTTCGGCCGCTGGTCCACCGTGCCCGGCACCGATGCCTTCCACGCCGTACCGGCCCCACCGGCCGGCGGACACGGAGCGGGACCCCATGGGTAGCCGGGGCCGTCCGCCCGGCGGGTCCGCCCACGGCCCCGCCGCCGGTCAGGGCGCCGCCCTGCCGGGGCGTGCCGAGCGCCGCAAGCTGGCCCGCAAGGTCAAGCGGCGCAGGCAGCGCTCCGCGCTCCGGGAGATCCCGATCCTGATCACCGTGGCCGTGCTGATCGCGCTCGTCCTCAAGACCTTCCTGGTCCAGGCGTTCGTCATTCCGTCCGGCTCCATGGAGCAGACGATCCGCATCGACGACCGGGTCCTCGTCGACAAGCTCACGCCCTGGTTCGGCTCCCGGCCGGAGCGCGGCGACGTCGTGGTCTTCCAGGACCCCGGCAACTGGCTCCAGCAGGAGACCGCGCCGCCCGCCGACGACCCGATCGGCATCAAGCAGGCCAAGCAGGCCCTGACCTTCATCGGGCTGCTGCCCTCCGCCGACGACCGGGACCTCATCAAGCGGGTCGTCGCCGTCGGCGGCGACACCGTCCGCTGCTGCGGCGCGGACGGGCGGATCAGCGTCAACGGCGTGCCGCTCGACGAGCCGTACCTGCATCCCGGGAACCCGCCGTCCAAGATCCCCTTCGAGGTGAAGGTCCCGCAGGGCCGCGTCTTCGTCCTCGGCGACCACCGTTCCGACTCGGCGGACTCCCGCTACCACCTCGACGAGAAGGACCACGGGACCGTCTCGGAGGACCAGATCGTCGGGCGTGCCGTGGTGATCGCCTGGCCCTTCGGGCACTGGCGCGGCCTGGAGGAACGGGACACCTTCTCCGCCGTACCGGACGCCCGTGCGAGTTCCGGGACCGCATCCGATCTGTCGCATAGTGTGTCCCCGCGCAATCTGAACGGATTGCCCGGGCTCCCGACCCCTGCGGAACTTCTGCTCGTTATGGGAGTGGTGGGCCTGTCCCTGACCCGGGGCGGGCGTTCGCACGGACTGAGGAGTGGATGTGGGGGATTTGGCCGTCGGCGCACGATCCGGACACGATGAGCCCGAGAAGAGGGCCGACGGGGCCTTCCGCGATGACACGACGGGTGACGACGTGACGGGTGACGAGCAGGCGCAGCCGCCGGGCGACGGTACGCCGGGCGATGACGGCGACGCAGCCGCGGGCGAGGGCAAGTACCCGAAGAAGCCGCGTTCCTTCTGGAAGGAACTGCCGCTTCTCGTCGGTATCGCCCTGGTGCTCGCCCTGCTGATCAAGACCTTCCTGGTGCAGGCGTTCTCGATCCCCTCGGAATCGATGATGAACACCCTCCAGAAGGGCGACCGCGTCCTCGTCGACAAGCTGACCCCCTGGTTCGGTTCCGAGCCCGAGCGCGGCGAGGTCGTCGTCTTCCACGACCCGGGCGGCTGGCTGGAGGGCCAGGAGGCCCCCAAGCCGAACGTCGTGCAGAAGTTCCTCAGCTTCATCGGCCTCATGCCGTCCGCCGAGGAGAAGGACCTCATCAAGCGCGTCATCGCGGTCGGCGGCGACACCATCTCCTGCAAGGAGGGCGGCAAGGTCGTCCTCAACGGCGTGGCGCTCGACGAGAGCGCGTACCTCGCCCCCGGCGCGGTGCCCTGCCAGGACTCCTTCGGCCCGATCAAGGTCCCCAAGGACCGGATCTGGGTCATGGGCGACAACCGCCAGAACTCCCTGGACTCCCGCTTCCACCAGCAGCTCCCCGGTGGCGGCACCGTCTCCAACGACGAGGTCGTGGGCCGCGCCGTCGTGGTCGCCTGGCCGGTCACGCGCTGGGCCACGCTCCCGATCCCCGAGGTCTTCGACCAGCCGGCCCTCGACAAGGCCATGGCCGCCGCCCCCATGGGAGCGGCCGGTCTCGCCGGGGCGCTCCCGCTCGTGCTGTGGCGCCGGAAGAAGCAGGCCGCACGGCATACCGCCGAGTAGCGACCCGCGGGTAGGGTGCCGTCCCGGACCGTCGACAGGACTACGGTCCGCCGACAGACCTACGGGGTGCGCACATGAGCGGAAACATACGGACCAAGGGCGGCCACGGCCGCCTCGGCAGCGTGCTGTCGGGGCTGGCCGTGGCCGTCGGCTGTGTGCTCTTCCTCGGCGGATTCGTCTGGGGCGCCGTGCTCTACCAGCCGTACACCGTCCCCACCGACTCGATGACCCCGACCCTCGACGTCGGGTCCAAGATCCTCGCCCAGCGGATCGACGGCGACGAGGTGCGGCGCGGTGACGTCGTCGTCTTCACCGACCCGCTCTGGGGCTCCTCGCCCATGGTCAAGCGGGTCGCCGCCGTCGGCGGCGACACCGTCGCCTGCTGCGACCGGGACGGGCGGCTCACCGTGAACGGCAAGCCCGTCGAGGAGCCGTACCTCCGGCCCGGACCCGGCGGCCGGACGGTCGCCTCGGGCCAGGACTTCTCCGTGACCGTCCCCCGGGACAACCTCTTCCTGCTCGGCGACGACCGGCACACCTCGCTCGACTCCCGTACGCACATGGAGGAGGCCGGACAGGGCTCCGTGCCGCGCTCCACGGTCGTCGGCAGGGTCGACGCCGTCGTCTGGCCCGCCAAGGGTCTCCTGGCGCCCCCCGAGGGCTTCGCCGACCTCCCGGGCGGCATCTCGCAGCCGGGTCCGTTCACGGCGCTCTTCACGGCGATCACGGCCGGCACCGCGCTGATCCTCGTGGGGGCCGCGTACGGTCCGGTGGCACGCCGCCTGACCCGGCGCCGGCCCGACGGGCAGCGGCCGGGCACGCGGGAGAAGGTGGGGGCATGAGGGACACGGGGAGCGCGGGGCCGGGGTCCGGTTCCGAGACCCGGCCGGCGGGGGCGTCGTCGCCTGCGCCGGGGTCCGAGCCCGGGCCGGGACCGGTGTCGCTGCCGGGGTCGGGGTCCGGGTCGGCGGCCGTGCGGCGGCGGGTCGCGCGGGTCGTGCTGCTCGACCCCGACGACCGCATCCTGCTCATGCACGGCTACGAGCCCGACCACCCGGACGACAGCTGGTGGTTCACCCCGGGCGGCGGCCTGGAGGGCGACGAGACCCGGGAGGAGGCGGCGCTGCGCGAACTGGCGGAGGAGACCGGCATCACCGAGGTCGAACTCGGCCCGGTGCTCTGGAAGCGGTACTGCTCGTTCCCCTTCGACGGGCGCCGCTGGGACCAGGACGAGTGGTACTACCTGGCCCGCACCCGCGGGACCGAGGCCGCGCCCCGGCCGCAGGCCCTCACGGAGCTGGAGACCCGCAGTCTCGCGGGCCTGAGATGGTGGACCTCCGCCGAACTGTCGGCGGCCCGTGAGACGGTGTACCCGACCAGGCTCGCCGAGCTGCTCCACACGCTGCTCGACGAGGGACCTCCGAGTGCACCGGTGGTTCTCGCCCCCGAAATCGTTTAGGGGCGCGTACGACTGGCGCACAATAGGGGGACGCACGGCTGAAGGGGAACATGCCATGAGCGCCGAGGACCTCGAGAAGTACGAGACCGAGATGGAGCTGAAGCTCTACCGGGAGTACCGCGACGTCGTCGGGCTGTTCAAATACGTGATCGAGACCGAGCGGCGCTTCTACCTCACCAACGACTACGAGATGCAGGTGCACTCGGTGCAGGGCGAGGTCTTCTTCGAGGTCAGCATGGCTGACGCCTGGGTCTGGGACATGTACAGGCCCGCCAGGTTCGTCAAGCAGGTCCGCGTCCTCACTTTCAAGGACGTGAACATCGAGGAGCTCAACAAGAGCGACCTCGAACTTCCCGGCAGCTGAGGCCACCCCCGCGCCTCCCCGGCCCGAACCACCCTCAAGGGTGACGAGGTTGTCCACAGCCTCCCGGCCGTACACAGCGCCGCACGCGGTCCGCCGCACTCCGTCACAGTCGGTGACGGAGGTGGTACCGCATGAACAAGACCCAAGCACTCGGACGGTACGGCGAGGAGCTGGCGACCCGCCGGCTCACCGCGACCGGCATGCACATCCTCGCCCGGAACTGGCGCTGCGGCCGGAGCGGCGAGATCGACATCGTCGCCCGCGACGGCGACACCCTCGTCATCTGCGAGGTCAAGACCCGGCGCGACGGCGCCTACGAGCACCCGATGGCCGCCGTCACGCCCCGCAAGGCCGAGCGGCTCCGCCGCCTCGCCGCCTGCTGGCTCGACCGCAACGACACCCCGGCCCCCGGCGGCGGCGTCCGCATCGACCTCGTCGGCATCGTCCTGCCGCGCAAGGGCGCCCCCGTCCTCACCCACGCCCAGGGGGTGGCCTGATGGGATTCGCCCGCACCTGCTCCGTCGCCCTCGTCGGCGTCGAAGGCGTCGTCGTCGAGGTCCAGGCCGACCTCGAACCGGGCGTCGCCGCCTTCACCCTCGTCGGCCTTCCCGACAAGAGCCTCACCGAGAGCCGCGACCGGGTCCGCGCGGCCGTCGTCAACTCCGGTGGCGAATGGCCCCAGAAGAAGCTGACCGTCGGCCTCAGCCCGGCCTCCGTCCCCAAGGGCGGCTCGGGATTCGACCTGGCCGTCGCCGCCGCCGTCCTCGGCGCCGCCGAGCGCATCGACCCGCGAGCCATCGCCGACCTCGTCCTCATCGGCGAACTCGGCCTCGACGGGCGCGTCCGGCCCGTCCGCGGCGTCCTGCCCGCCGTCCTCGCCGCCGCCGACGCCGGATACAGCCAGGTCGTCGTCCCCGAACAGACCGCCGGCGAGGCCTCGCTCGTCCCCGGCGTCTCCGTCCTCGGCGTCCGCACCCTCCGCCAGCTGATCGCCGTCCTCACCGACGAACCCGTCCCCGACGAGGAAGCCGACGAAGAAGGCAGGCCCGACGCCATGCTCGCCGGGCTCCTGGTCCCCGGCGCGGGCCTCGGCACCGGACTCGCCGCCGGCCCCGCCGAAGGACCCGACCTCGCCGACGTCGCCGGCCAGCACCGGGCCCGCCTCGCCCTGGAGGTCGCCGCCGCGGGCAGCCACCACCTGATCCTCTCCGGCCCACCGGGCGCGGGAAAGACCATGCTGGCCGAGCGGCTCCCCGGCATCCTCCCGCCCCTCACCCGGCAGGAATCCCTGGAGGTCACCGCCGTCCACTCCGTCGCCGGCATCCTGCCGCCCGGCGAACCCCTCGTCCGCCGCGCCCCCTACTGCGCACCCCACCACTCCGCCACCATGCAGTCCCTGGTCGGCGGCGGGAACGGCCTCCCCAGGCCCGGCGCCGTCTCCCTGGCCCACCGGGGCGTCCTCTTCCTCGACGAAGCCCCGGAGTTCTCCGGCAAAGCACTCGACGCGCTCCGCCAGCCCCTCGAATCCGGACACGTCGTCATCGCCCGCGCCGCCGGCGTCGTCCGCCTCCCCGCCCGCTTCCTCCTCGCCCTCGCCGCCAACCCCTGCCCCTGCGGCCGGCACACCCTCCTCGGCACCGGCTGCGAATGCCCCGCCTCCCTCGTCCGCCGCTACCAGGCGCGGCTCTCCGGACCCCTGCTCGACCGCGTCGACCTCCGTGTGGAGGTCGAGCCCGTCACCCGGGCCGACCTCCTCGGACAGGGCGGGCGCGGCGAGACGACCGCCACCGTCGCCGGGCGCGTCCACGAGGCCCGGGCCAGGGCCGCCGCGCGCCTCGCCGACACCCCCTGGAGGGTGAACAGCGAGATCCCCGGACACGAGCTCCGCACCCGCTACCTCGCCGTACCCGGCGCCCTCGCCGCCGCGGAACGCGACATCGAGCGCGGGCTGCTCACCGCCCGCGGCCTCGACCGCGTCCTCCGCGTCGCCTGGACCGTCGCCGACCTGGCCGGACACGACCGGCCCGACAGCCAGGACATCGGCCTCGCCCTGGAACTGCGCACCGGCGTCGCCCGCGGCGTGCCCGTCGGAGCGGGGGAGTTCGTATGACCACTCCCTCCACTCCCTCCGCCCCCACGCCCGCTCCCCCTCCCGCCCCCACCGAGGAGCACCTCGCCCGTGCGGCCCTCAGCCGCGCCGTCGAGCCCGGCGACGAGCACGCCGGCCGCTGGCTCCGCCGGTACGGCGCCACCGGCTTCCTCGACCGCCTGCTCCACGGCGGGGACGACACCTCGCCCTTCCCCGGCACCGGAGCCAAACGCGTCGCCTCCTGGCGACAACGCGCCACCGCCGCCCGGCCCGGCCACGACCTCGACACCGTCCACGGCCTCGGCGGCCGCTTCCTCGTCCCCGGCGACACCGAATGGCCACGTCAACTCGACGACCTCGGCGACGCCCGACCGATCGGCCTCTGGGTGCGCGGCCCGGCCGACCTGCGCACCTGGGCCCTGCGCTCCGTCGCCCTCGTCGGCGCCCGCGCCTGCACCCCGTACGGCGCCCACACCGCGGCCGACCTCGCCGCGGGCCTCAGTCGACAGGGCTGGGTCGTCGTCTCGGGAGCCGCCTACGGCATCGACGGCGCCGCCCACCGGGGCGCCCTCGCCGCGGGCGGCGCGACCGTCGCCGTCCTCGCCTGCGGCGTCGACACCCCGTACCCCCGCGGCCACGACCGCCTCATCCGACGCGTCGCGGAACAGGGCCTCGTCGTCGGCGAGTTGCCCCCCGACAGCCACCCCACCCCCAGCCGCTTCATCCTCCGCAACCGCGTCATCGCCGCCCTCACCCGGGGGACCGTCGTCGTCGAGGCCCAGCACCGCAGCGGCTCCCTCGTCACCGCCCGCGCCGCCGCCCGCCTCGGCCGCCACACCATGGGCGTCCCCGGCCCCGTGACCAGCGCACTCTCCGCCGGCGTCCACGAACTGCTGCGCGGCGACGCCACCCTCGTCACCGACACCGACGAGATCATCGAGCTCGTCGGGGACATCGGCCGGCTCGCCCCCGCGCGCCGGGGCCCCGTCCTGCCCCGCGACCTCCTCGCCCCGGCCGCCGCGCACGTCCTCGAAGCGATCCCCGCCCGCGGTCCCACGCCCACCACCGTCGTCGCCCGCCGGGCCGGGACCACCCCGGACGACACCCTCGCCAAGCTGTACGAACTCCATTCGCTCGGCTTCGTCGAACGGCACGGGGAGGGCTGGCGGTTGACGAACACCGCGACAGAAGCGTCGAACGCCCGGCGAGGCGGTACTTGACCTGGCGCATTCGGGTGAAAAGGTGAAGCCGATGAAGAACCGAGTTCTCTCGGTCGCACCCGAGGGGCCGACACGCGCCACGGCCCGGGTTCGAAGATGTGGCCGACGGCGTCCACCCGGAGCGGCGCGATCCGCCGATGTTCGCGCACCGCGACAGCGCACTCACGCTACGCTCACCAGAATTCCCTCCAGGACAACCGCACCGACACACCCGACAGCAGAACGGCTCAAGGCAACGCATGCCCCAGCACACCTCCGGGTCTGACCGCGCTGCGGCGCCCCCAGCAGCCCGGGGCGCCATGCGACCGCCCGCACCGACCTCACTCGACGAGCTGTGGCGGTCCTACAAGGACACCGGCGACGAGCGGCTGCGGGAGCAGCTGATCCTGCACTACTCGCCCCTCGTCAAGTACGTCGCCGGACGAGTCAGCGTGGGGCTGCCGTCCAACGTGGAACAGGCCGATTTCGTCTCCTCCGGGGTCTTCGGCCTCATCGACGCCATCGAGAAGTTCGACGTCGAGCGGGCGATCAAGTTCGAGACGTACGCGATCACCCGCATCCGCGGCGCCATGATCGACGAACTCCGCGCCCTGGACTGGATCCCGCGCTCCGTCCGCCAGAAGGCCCGCAACGTCGAGCGCGCCTACGCCACCCTCGAAGCCCAGCTCCGCCGGACCCCCTCCGAGAGCGAGGTCGCCGCGGAGATGGACATCACGCTGGAGGAACTGCACGGGGTCTTCAGCCAGTTGTCCCTGGCGAACGTGGTCGCCCTGGAAGAGCTGCTGCACGTCGGCGGCGAGGGCGGCGACCGGCTGTCGCTCATGGACACCCTGGAGGACACCGCCGCCGACAACCCCGTCGAGGTGGCCGAGGACCGTGAGCTGCGCCGGCTGCTCGCCCGCGCCATCAACACGCTCCCCGAGCGGGAGAAGACCGTCGTCACGCTCTACTACTACGAGGGCCTGACCCTCGCCGAGATCGGCCATGTCCTCGGTGTCACCGAGAGCCGGGTCAGCCAGATCCACACCAAGTCCGTCCTCCAGCTCCGCGCCAAGCTGGCCGACGTCGGACGCTGAGGCTTGCGGCCCGGTCGTACAGTGGAGCCGTGCCCAGGATTCGAGCGGCCTCGGTGGCCGAGCACCGGACGATGCAGCGCGGCGCCCTGCTGGACGCCGCGCGTTCCCTGCTGTCCGAGGGTGGTACGGAGGCGCTGACCTTCTCCGCCCTCGCCGAGCGCACGGGCCTCGCCCGCTCGTCGGTCTACGAGTACTTCCGGTCCCGCGCCGCCGTCGTCGAAGAGCTGTGCGCCGTCGACTTCCCCGTCTGGGCCGCCGAGGTCGAGGCCGCCATGGCCGGCGCGGAGTCACCGAGCGGCAAGGTCGAGGCGTACGTCCGCAAGCAGCTGGACCTCGTCGGGGACCGGCGCCACCGCGCGGTCGTCGCCATCTCGGCGAGCGAACTGGACGACGGCGCCCGTGAGAAGATCCGCGCGGCCCACGGCGGCCTCGTCGCGATGATCGTCGAAGCACTCGCCGCCCTGGGACAGCCCCAGCCCCGCCTGGGCGCCATGCTCCTCCAGGGCGTCGTCGACGCCGCCGTCCGCCGCATCGAGCTCGGCGCCGCCGAGGATCCCGCGGACATCGCCGAAGCGGCGGTCACGATGGCCCTCCACGGCGTCACCGGCCGCCAGGCCTGAGCCACCCGCGAGCGGGAGCAGACGCGAGGGGGCCCTTCTCGTCAGGAGCAGGGGGTTCAGATACTCCCCGCCCCTGAGGAGACCCCAGTGGAGGCAGGCTCGGGGGCAGTGGGAGCTCTCCGTGACCCGTGCGATCGGGGTGCCCGCCGCGACCCGGGTGCCGGCCGGTACCAGCGGGGTCACCGGGGTGAAGGTCGTACGGAGCGGGGGAGTGCCCCTGCCCGGAAGGGTGAGGGTGACGGCGCCGCGGCCGCCCACCGGGCCCGCGAAGGTGACCGT
Source organism: Streptomyces tanashiensis (assembly GCF_014648895.1). Taxonomy (GTDB): domain Bacteria; phylum Actinomycetota; class Actinomycetes; order Streptomycetales; family Streptomycetaceae; genus Streptomyces; species Streptomyces tanashiensis. The sequence continues at coordinate 105,984 of NZ_BMRZ01000019.1, read as the reverse complement.
GCCCGCGGCCGGGGCGACGACCGGGGTGCCCGGGGGCGCGGCGAGGTCCACACCGCGGTGGCCCGCGGCGTACGGGCCGGGCGGGGGCTGCCAGCCGCGGAGGATCTCCGGCGGGGGCGGGCCCACCGGCCACACGAGGGCCAGGGCGAGGAACAGAGGGATCAGATGCATGGGGGAAGGCTCCCCCGGGCGTCCGGTTCGTTCCGATGACAGACGGTATCTGTGGACTACTCGCCGGTTGTGGACAGTGCCGTCACCCGGCGCTCCCGGGGTCCCGTACACTTCCTATGGCGACTCGGGTCACCGGGTCGACTTCGCACGCCCCGCCACCAGCCTTCACGGCGGGTGGCAGCGCCTTTCGGTCCTTCGTGGCACGGCGCGCCGGGGCGTCAGGAACACAACCGAGAAACCCAAGGAGATACGGCCATGGCCGTCGTCACGATGCGGGAGCTGCTGGAGAGCGGCGTCCACTTCGGTCACCAGACCCGTCGCTGGAACCCGAAGATGAAGCGCTTCATCTTCACCGAGCGCAACGGCATCTACATCATCGACCTGCTCCAGTCGCTGTCGTACATCGACCGCGCCTACGAGTTCGTCAAGGAGACCGTCGCGCACGGCGGCTCCATCATGTTCGTCGGTACGAAGAAGCAGGCCCAGGAGGCCATCGCCGAGCAGGCGACGCGTGTCGGCATGCCGTACGTCAACCAGCGTTGGCTCGGTGGCATGCTCACCAACTTCTCCACCGTCTACAAGCGTCTGCAGCGCCTCAAGGAGCTCGAGCAGATCGACTTCGAGGACGTCGCCGCCTCGGGTCTCACCAAGAAGGAGCTCCTGGTCCTCTCCCGCGAGAAGGCCAAGCTGGAGAAGACCCTCGGTGGTATCCGCGAGATGCAGAAGGTGCCGAGCGCCGTCTGGATCGTCGACACCAAGAAGGAGCACATCGCCGTCGGTGAGGCGCGCAAGCTCCACATCCCGGTCGTCGCGATCCTCGACACCAACTGCGACCCCGACGAGGTCGACTACAAGATCCCGGGCAACGACGACGCGATCCGCTCCGTCACCCTGCTCACCCGCGTGATCGCCGACGCCGTCGCCGAGGGCCTCATCGCCCGCTCCGGCGCCGCGACCGGCGACTCGAAGCCGGGCGAGAAGGCCGCCGGAGAGCCCCTCGCCGAGTGGGAGCGCGACCTGCTCGAGGGCGAGAAGAAGGCCGACGAGGCTGTCGAGGCCCCCGCCGCCGAGGCCGCTGCCGAGGCTCCGGCCGAGGCCGCCGCCGAGGCTCCGGCCACGGACGCCGAGCAGGCCTGACCCTTCAGGACCTTCGGGTGACGACGGCGGGGGCCCACGAAGCCCCCGCCGTCCACCCGTGGACCCGCCCGATCTTTCAGACTTCGAGAGAGAAACAGACTCATGGCGAACTACACCGCCGCTGACGTCAAGAAGCTCCGCGAGCTCACCGGCGCCGGCATGATGGACTGCAAGAAGGCCCTGGACGAGGCCGACGGCAACGTCGACAAGGCCGTCGAGGCGCTGCGTATCAAGGGTCAGAAGGGCGTCGCCAAGCGCGAGGGCCGCTCTGCCGAGAACGGCGCCGTGGTCTCCCTCATCGCCGACGACAACACCTCCGGTGTCCTGGTCGAGCTGAAGTGCGAGACGGACTTCGTCGCCAAGGGTGACAAGTTCCAGGCCGTCGCCGCCCAGCTGGCCGAGCACGTCGCCGCCACCGCCCCGGCCGACCTGGCCGCGCTGCTCGCCTCCGAGATCGAGGCCGGCAAGACCGTGCAGGCGTTCGTCGACGAGGCCAACGCCAACCTCGGCGAGAAGATCGTCCTGGACCGCTTCGCGCAGTACGCCGACGGCTTCGTCTACGCGTACATGCACCGCACGATGCCGGACCTCCCGCCGCAGATCGGTGTCCTCGTCGAGTTCGACAAGGCCGACGCCGACGTCGCCAAGGGTGTCGCCCAGCACATCGCCGCCTTCGCGCCGAAGTACCTCACCAAGGAAGACATTCCGGCCGAGGTCGTCGAGTCCGAGCGTCGCATCGCCGAGGAGACCACCCGCGCCGAGGGCAAGCCCGAGGCCGCGATCGCCAAGATCGTCGAGGGTCGCGTCAACGGCTTCTTCAAGGACGCCACGCTGCTCGGCCAGCCGTACGCCCTTGACAACAAGAAGTCCGTCCAGAAGGTCCTGGACGAGGCCGGTGTCACCCTGAAGCGCTTCACCCGCATCAAGGTCGGCATCTGAGTCCGTACGCGAACGCGACGGACGCCGGACCCCGGTAGGGTCTGAGGCAGTCGTCCGCGCACGCGCAGGACGACCGCAGATCTGACGAGGAGGCCATTGCCGTACGGGATACCGCGAGGACCCAAGGCAATGGCCTCCTTCGTATGTGCACGAGGAGATCTCCATGAACCAGGGCGCCGTACAGGGCGACGACAACAACGGCAAGAAGGCCGGCCGCTACATGCTGAAGCTGTCCGGAGAAGCTTTCTCCGGCGGTACCGGCCTGGGCGTCGACCCCGACGTCGTGCACGCCATCGCGCGTGAGATCGCGGCCGTCGTCCGCGACGGCGCGGAGATCGCGATCGTGATCGGCGGCGGCAACTTCTTCCGCGGCGCCGAGCTCCAGCAGCGCGGCATGGACCGGGCCCGCTCCGACTACATGGGCATGCTCGGCACCGTGATGAACTGCCTCGCGCTCCAGGACTTCCTGGAGAAGGAGGGCATCGACTCCCGCGTCCAGACCGCCATCACCATGGGGCAGGTCGCCGAGCCGTACATCCCGCTGCGCGCCGTGCGCCACCTGGAGAAGGGCCGCGTGGTCATCTTCGGTGCGGGCATGGGCATGCCGTACTTCTCCACGGACACCACCGCCGCCCAGCGGGCCCTGGAGATCGACGCCGAGGCCCTGCTCATGGGCAAGAACGGCGTGGACGGCGTCTACGACTCCGACCCGAAGGCCAACCCCGACGCGGTCAAGTTCGACGCCCTCGAGTACGGCGAGGTGATCTCCCGCGACCTCAAGGTCGCCGACGCCACCGCCATCACCCTGTGCCGGGACAACAACCTCCCGATCCTCGTCTTCGAACTGCTCACCGAGGGCAATATCGCTCGCGCGGTGAAGGGTGAGAAGATCGGCACGCTCGTGAGCGACCAGGGCACCCGGGCCTGACCCGAACCGGGGAACCGCCCCGCAAGGGGATGGACAGAGCCCTGCCGGTCGTACACCGTGCAGGACACAACGCGACGACACGCAGGAGCATGTGGTGATCGAAGAGACCCTCCTCGAGGCCGAGGAGAAGATGGAGAAGGCCGTCGTGGTCGCCAAGGAGGACTTCGCCGCGATCCGCACCGGCCGTGCGCACCCGGCGATGTTCAACAAGATCGTGGCCGACTACTACGGTGCCATCACCCCCATCAACCAGCTGGCGTCCTTCTCCGTCCCGGAGCCGCGCATGGCCGTGGTGACGCCGTTCGACAAGAGCGCCCTGCGCAACATCGAGCAGGCGATCCGGGACTCGGACCTCGGGGTCAACCCGAGCAACGACGGCAACATCATCCGGGTGGTGTTCCCCGAGCTGACCGAGGAGCGCCGCCGGGAGTACATCAAGGTCGCCAAGGGCAAGGCCGAGGACTCGAAGATCTCGATCCGCTCGGTGCGCCGCAAGGCCAAGGAGACCATCGACAAGCTCGTCAAGGACGGCGAGGTCGGCGAGGACGAGGGCCGCCGCGCCGAGAAGGAGCTCGACGACACCACCGCGAAGTACGTCGCGCAGGTGGACGAGCTGCTCAAGCACAAGGAAGCCGAGCTGCTCGAGGTCTGATGAACGACTCTTCCTGGGGGGCCCCGGCCGGTTCCGGCCGTGGGGGACCCGACCAGGGGCCCGCCCCGGCGGGTCCCGCATACGATCGGCATCAGGCGGCGCAGACTCGGCCCATGCCCATCGTGCCCGACGTTCCCGCCGGCGGATTCCAGGACGGTCACGGTCGGGGGGCCGCTCACCCGAGCGGTCCCCTGTTCCGTGACGAGACGCCGCACGAGCACCCGCAGGAGCCCATGTCCAGCCCCACCCCGCCTCCGCCGCCCGCGCCGACGGCGCCACGGCAGAAGAAGAGCGCGGGGCGCAATCTGGGCGCGGCCATAGGGGTCGGGGTCGGCCTCGGGGCCGTCATCATCGCCTCGCTGTACATCTGGGCGCCGGCGTTCATCGGGGTGATAGCGGTCGCCGTGGTGGTCGGGCTGTGGGAGCTGACCTCCCGCCTCCAGGAGCGCAAGGGGATCAAGGCTCCGCTGGTGCCGCTCGCGGTCGGCGGTGCGGCGATGGTCGTCGCCGGCTACGTCCGGGGTGCCGAGGGTGCCTGGGTGGCGATGGCCCTGACGGCGCTCGCGGTGCTCGTCTGGCGGATGACGGAGCCTCCCGAGGGCTACCTGAAGGACGTCACGGCGGGCGTCTTCGCGGCGTTCTACGTGCCGTTCCTGGCGACCTTCGTGGCGCTGCTGCTGACCGCGGACGACGGCCCGGAGCGGGTGCTGACCTTCCTGATCCTGACCGTGGTCAGCGACACGGGGGCGTACGCGGTCGGCTGGCGCTTCGGGAAGCACAAGCTGGCTCCGCGGATCAGTCCCGGCAAGACCCGGGAGGGTCTGGTCGGCGCGGTGACGTTCGCGATGGCGGCGGGCGCGCTGTGCATGGAGTTCATGATCGACGAGGGTGCCTGGTGGCAGGGGCTGATCCTCGGCCTTGCGGTGGCGGCGAGCGCGACGCTCGGCGACCTCGGCGAGTCGATGATCAAGCGTGACCTGGGCATCAAGGACATGGGCACGCTGCTGCCGGGCCACGGCGGCATCATGGACCGCCTGGACTCCCTGCTGCCGACGGCACCGGTGGTGTGGCTGCTGCTGGCCTTGTTCGTCGGAACGGCTTGACGGACAGCGGGTACTCTGGAAGGGCTCGTGGCGCGTGCGCCGCGGGCCCTTCCGTCGTCCTCGCCGCTGCGGGGACGGTCCAGTGAGGTCTCCTGGCTCCGGCATCGTGATGCCGCCCTTCCCGCCGATGCGGGATGCCGGACCTCGTGCCGTCTGAGGAGACACCCGATCGTGGCCCGTCCAGTGCCCGGAGAACTCACTTTCGTCGCCCCCCGCGGAGCCAAGAAGCCGCCGCGGCACCTGGCCGACCTCTCGCCCGCCGAGCGGAAGGAGGCCGTCGCCGCGATCGGCGAGAAGCCGTTCCGCGCCAAGCAGCTGTCCACGCACTACTTCGCGCGGTACGCGCACGACCCCGCCGAGTGGACCGACATCCCGGCCGCCTCGCGGGAGAAGCTGGCCGGGGAGCTGCTGCCCGATCTGATGTCCGTGGTGCGGCACATCTCGTGCGACGACGACACCACCCGCAAGACCCTGTGGCGGCTGCACGACGGCACGCTCGTGGAGTCGGTGCTCATGCGCTACCCGGACCGGGTGACCATGTGCATCTCCTCGCAGGCCGGATGCGGGATGAACTGCCCGTTCTGCGCGACCGGGCAGGCGGGCCTCGACCGGAACCTGTCGACCGCCGAGATCGTGCACCAGATCGTGGACGGGATGCGCTCCCTGCGCGACGGCGAGGTGCCCGGCGGGCCGGCGCGGCTGTCCAACATCGTGTTCATGGGCATGGGCGAGCCCCTCGCCAACTACAAGCGGGTCGTCGGCGCCATCCGGCGGCTGACCGACCCCGAGCCGGACGGCCTCGGGCTCTCGCAGCGCGGCATCACCGTCTCCACCGTCGGTCTCGTGCCCGCGATGCTGCGCTTCGCCGACGAGGGCTTCAAGTGCCGGCTCGCGGTCTCGCTGCACGCTCCGGACGACGAGCTCCGCGACACCCTGGTACCCGTCAACACGCGCTGGAAGGTGCGGGAGGTCCTCGACGCGGCCTGGGAGTACGCGGAGAAGTCCGGGCGCCGGATCTCCATCGAGTACGCCCTCATCCGGGACATCAACGACCAGGCCTGGCGGGGTGACCTGCTCGGCCGGCTGCTCAAGGGCAAGCGGGTGCACGTCAACCTGATCCCGCTGAACCCGACGCCCGGTTCGAAGTGGACGGCGTCCCGCCCCGAGGACGAGAAGGCCTTCGTCGAGGCGATCGCCCGCCACGGCGTGCCGGTGACCGTGCGGGACACCCGGGGCCAGGAGATCGACGGTGCCTGTGGACAGCTCGCGGCCGCGGAGCGCTGACCTTGTAGTCTGAGCTCGAACACATCTCCATATTCCGACAGGGGAGCGCCACAGCGCTGAGAGTGCGGTCACCGTAGGACCGCAGACCCTCTGAACCTCGCCCAGGTCATTCTGGGTAGGAAGTTCGGTCGTAACTCAAGCTGTTGCGCCCTGCCCACCTTCGGGTGGGCGGGGCCGCGTCTCTTCCTGGTCATACCCAGGAGGAAATTCCAGTGAGCATCAAGAAGGCTGCTGCCGCCGCGCTCGTCGCGGCGCTCGGCGTCACCAGCCTCGCCGCGTGCGGCACCGACGACGTCCGGGGCGCGGCCGGCAAGACCGGAGAGCCCGCGCCGAAGACCGTGACGCTGGTGAGCCACGACTCGTTCAACGCCTCCAAGGAGGTGCTGGCGGACTTCACCCGGCAGACCGGTTTCACCGTCAAGGTCCTGAAGAGCGGCGACGCCGGTGAGGCCGTCAACAAGGAGATCCTGACCAAGGGCTCCCCGCAGGGCGACGTCTTCTTCGGCGTCGACAACACGCTGCTGTCCCGCGCCCTCGACAACGGGATCTTCGTCCCGTACGAGGCGAAGGGCCTGGACCGGGTCCCGGCCGCGTACCAGCTCGACAAGGAGCACCGGGTCACCCCGATCGACTCCGGCGACATCTGCGTCAACTACGACAAGAAGTACTTCGCCGACAGGAAGCTGGCGCCGCCGGTGACCTTCGACGACCTGGCGAAGCCGGCGTACAAGGACCTCCTCGTCGTCGAGAACCCGGAGCGGTCCTCCCCGGGCCTCGGCTTCCTCCTCGGCACCGCCGCGAAGTACGGCGACGAGGGCTGGCAGGACTACTGGAAGAAGCTCAAGGCCAACGGCGTGAAGACCGTCGACAGCTGGGAGCTCGCCTACAACCAGGAGTTCTCCGGCTCGGCCGGCGGCAAGCAGGCCAAGGGCGACCGCCCGCTGGTCGTGTCGTACGCCTCCAGCCCGCCGGTCGAGGTGCTCTACGGCGAGCCGCAGCCGAAGGTGGCGCCCACCGGCGTCTCCACCGGCACCTGCTTCCGGCAGACCGAGTTCGCGGGTCTGCTGAACGGGGCGAAGAACCCCGAGGGCGGCAAGGCGCTGATCGACTTCCTGATCTCCAAGAAGTTCCAGGAGGACATGCCGCTCCAGATGTTCGTCAACCCGGTGGCGAAGGACGCGGCCCTGCCCGAGCTGTTCACGAAGCACGGCGTGGTGATCGACAAGCCGGAGACCATGGCGCCCGAGAAGATCGCCGAGAAGCGTGACCCGTGGATCCAGCAGTGGTCGTCGCTCGTTCTGAAGTAGTCCCCGACCGCCGGGGAAGCGCGGCGCGGCTCGGCCTGATGGCCGTGCCCGTCGCCTTCTTCGCGCTCTTCTTCGCCTGGCCCGTCGCCTCGATCGTGGAGCGCGGGCTGCGGGTCGACGGGGTGTGGCAGTTCGGCCGGTTCGGCGAGACGCTGAGCCGGCCGGAGATCCTCGACGTCCTGTGGTTCACGCTCTGGCAGGCGCTCGCCTCCACCGGGCTGACCCTGCTGATCGCGCTGCCCGGCGCGTACGTCTTCGCGCGTTTCGACTTCCGCGGGAAGGGGCTGCTGCGCGCGGTCGTCACCGTGCCCTTCGTGATGCCGACCGTCATGGTCGGTACGGCCTTCCTGGCGCTCGTCGGTCGCGGCGGGCTCCTCGACGAGCTGTGGGGCGTACGGCTCGACACCACGGTCTGGGCGATCCTGATCGCCCATGTGTTCTTCAACTACGCCGTCGTCGTACGGACCGTCGGGGGCCTGTGGGCGCAGCTCGACCCACGCCAGGAGGAGGCGGCCCGGGTCCTCGGCGCGTCCCGCTGGAAGGCGTGGCGGACCGTGACCCTGCCGGCGCTCGCCCCGTCGGTCGCCGCGGCGGCGCTGATGGTCTTCCTGTTCACGGCGAGCTCCTTCGCCGTCGTCCAGATCCTGGGTGGATCCACGTACTCCACCCTGGAGACGGAGATCTACCGGCAGACCGTCGTCCGCTTCGACCTGACGACGGCGGCCGTCCTCACGATGGTGCAGTTCGTCGCCGTCGGCGTCGTCCTCGCCGTGCACGCCCGGACGGTCCGCCGCCGGGAGACCGCGCTGAGGATGGTGGCACCCGAGGAGGCGGCCCGCCGGCCCCGGGGCATCGGCCAGTGGGCGCTCTTCGCGGGCGTGCTGCTCTCCGTCGCCCTGCTGATCGTGCTGCCGCTCGGGGTGCTCGTCGAGCGGTCCTTCGCCACCTCCCACGGGTACGGGCTCGACTACTACCGGGCCCTGCAGACCCCCGACCCCTCCGGCACCTTCCTCGTGCCCCTGCTCGACACGATCGGGAACTCGCTGCGGTACGCCGTCGTCGCCACCCTGATCGCCCTCGTCATCGGCGGGCTCGCCGCGGCCGCGCTGACCAGGCGGGCCGGGCGGCTCGTCCGGGGCTTCGACGCGCTCCTCATGCTGCCGCTCGGGGTGTCGGCCGTCACCGTCGGCTTCGGGTTCCTCATCACGCTCGACGAGCCGCCGTTCGACCTGCGGGCCAGCTGGATCCTCGTACCGCTCGCGCAGGCCCTGGTCGGCGTCCCCTTCGTCGTGCGGACGATGCTGCCGGTCCTCCGCGCGGTGGACGAGCGGCTGCGGGAGGCGGCGGCCGTGCTCGGCGCCTCGCCGTGGCGGGCCTGGCGCGAGGTGGACCTGCCGCTGGTGCGGCGGGCGCTGCTCATCGCGGCCGGGTTCGCGTTCGCGGTGTCGCTCGGCGAGTTCGGGGCGACCGTGTTCATCGCCCGGCCCGACAGCCCGACGCTTCCGGTGGCGGTGGCCCGGCTGCTCGGCCGGCCCGGCGAGCTCAACTACGGCCAGGCGATGGCCCTCTCGACGATTCTGATGGTGGTGTGCGCGGTGTCCCTGCTGCTGCTCGAACGACTGCGCACCGACCGGACCTCCGGGGAGTTCTGATGCTTTCGATCGAGGACGCGACCGTACGGTTCGGGGAGCGGGCCGTGCTCGACGCCGTGCGCCTGGACGTCGCCGAGCACGAGATCGTGTGCGTGCTCGGCCCGAGCGGCAGCGGCAAGTCCACGATGCTGCGGGCCGTCGCCGGGCTCCAGGCGCTCGACGGGGGCCGGGTGCTGCTCGGCGGCGCCGACCAGGCCGGGGTGCCGGTGCACCGGCGGGGCGTCGGCCTGATGTTCCAGGACCACCAGCTGTTCCCGCAGCGGGACGTCGGCGGCAACGTCGCCTTCGGGCTGCGGATGCGGGGTGCCGGGAAGGCCGAGCAGGCGGAGCGGGTGCGGGAGCTGCTCGACCTCGTCGGCCTCCCGGGGGCCGAGCGGCGGTCCGTCGCCGCGCTCTCCGGCGGCGAGCAGCAGCGGGTGGCGCTGGCCCGCGCCCTGGCGCCCCGGCCCCGCCTCCTGATGCTCGACGAACCGCTCGGCCAGCTGGACCGGGGGCTGCGGGAGCGGCTCGTGGTGGAGTTGCGGCAGCTCTTCGGGCGGCTCGGGACGACGGTCCTCGCGGTCACCCACGACCAGGGCGAGGCCTTCGCGCTCGCCGACCGGCTCGTGGTCATGCGGGACGGGCGGATCGCCCAGTCCGGGACGCCCGTCGACGTGTGGCGGCGGCCCGCGTCGGAGTTCGTGGCGCGGTTCCTCGGCTTCGACAACGTGGTGGCGGCACGGGTGACCGGCGGCGTCGCGCAGACCGTGTGGGGGAAGGTCCCGGTCCCGGACGGCTCGCCGGAGGGGGAGCGGCGGCTCCTCGTCCGCCCGGGCGGGGTGCGGCTGGTGGCGGAGGGGCCGGTCTGGACGGTGGAGTCCCGGACCTTCCGCGGCAGCCATGCCGTCGTACGGCTCCGCCCGGCCGAAGGGCCCGCCCTGGAGGCCGAGCTGCCGCTCCGCGAGGCGCCGGAGGAGGGCGCGCGGGTCGGAGTGGAGTTCCGTGCGGAGGACGTGGTGGTGCTGGGGGACGACACCCCGTAGCGGGTGCGATGAGTTTTCCCGGTCGGGGGAGTCTCCTTAGGTGTTCGGCGTCTCTCCGCCCACCACACAGGAGGCACAGCGATGGGCCAGTTGCTCAGAGTGCAGAACTTCATGGTCTCGTCCGACGGTTTCGGTACGGGGGAGGGCCAGAGCCTGGAGCGGCCGTTCGGCCACGCGGATCCGGGGGAGCTGTTCTCCTGGGCCGGGGCCACGGCGAGCTGGCCCAACCGCACCGACCCCGGGGGCAGCCGGGGCCTCGACGACTACTTCACGCGGGACTTCGCCCGGAACATCGGCGCCGAGATCATGGGCCGCAACAAGTTCGGGCCCCAGCGTGGGCCCTGGCAGGACGAGGAGTGGCGCGGCTGGTGGGGCGACGAGCCGCCGTTCCACACGCCGGTGTTCGTCCTGACCCACCATCCGCGTCCGTCGTTCACGCTCTCCGACACCACGTTCCACTTCATCGACGCCGACCCGGCCACGGCCCTGGCGACCGCGCGGGAGGCGGCGGACGGCAAGGACGTCCGGCTCGGCGGCGGGGCGACCACGATCCGGGAGTTCCTCGACGCCGACCTCGTGGACACCCTGCACGTCGCGGTCTCGCCGGTGAAGCTCGGCGCCGGGGTCAAGCTCTGGGACTCGCCCGACGAGCTGCTCGACCGGTTCCACCGCGATGTCGTGCCCAGCCCGGGCGGGACGGTGACGCACCACCTCTACTGGCGGAAGTGACCGGCCGGCATCGTCCGCAGGCCGTACGGGTCGCCCGCTGGAACCGGTGGGCGGCCCGGGCGAGGGCGAGCCCGTAGAGGGAGAAGCCGCCGTAGGCGACGGCGACCACCCAGGGGGCGTGGTCCGCCATGCCGACGTCGATGACACCGGTCCAGGCGAGCACGCCCAGCGCGGCGAGGAAGGCCCCGAACGGGGCGAGCGCGCCCGCCCCGGCCCAGCCGAGCGCGAGCAGCGGCAGCCGGGGCAGCCGCCGGCCCCACGGCCGGGTCAGCGCGAGCGCGAGGGCCATGCCGATGAGGGCGAGGACGGCGGTGACGTCGACCCCGTGGTCGTACAGCCAGATGCCCAGGTCGCTGGTGTACTCGGGGTCGGCACCGGGGCGGCCGGTGCCCGTGTAGCCGGGGGTGACGCCCAGCGCCCACATCGTCTTCAGGACGGTGTACGGGACGAGGGCGGCGACGGCGACGAGACCGGCGCGGGTGGCGGGCGCGCTCTCCGTGCCCGTGGCGGTGCGGCCACGCCCGCCGCAGTACAGGCACGTGCCGAGCGCCCGGCGGCGGTGGGCGAGGGCCGCGCGCCCCCACAGCACCGCGCCGAGGACGGCGAGGGACTGGTTGACCAGGGCCGCCCAGTCGACCGGGTCCTGGTTGCGGGACAGGAAGAACAGCAGGTGGGTGGGGCTGAGGAGGGCCGGGAAGCCCGAGGTCAGACAGAGCGCGACGACCGCCCAGGCAGCGGTGGACAGCCACCTCGTGTCCGGGCGGCGGAGCAGCGCGTACGCGAGGACGGCGGTGGTCCCGTACAGCACCGCCGCGGCTGCCTCGGCGGCCGTGCCCGTTCCCTTGCCGAGGAGCGCGTAGCCGAACGCGGGCCCGGTGAGGGCGGCGAGCCCCGCGCCCGTGGCGTACAGAAGCGACCAGAGGAGGGCGGCGCGCCCCGCCCAGGAGGGCCAGTCGGCCCAGGACGGCCGTTCGGCCGGACGTGTCTTCGGCGTCATGGTCCGAGCCTCGCGGGAAGCGCCCCCCGGGGGCGTCGGCCTGTGGTCGCCTCCCGCTCCGCCGTGCGGCGGAGGCGGGGATACGGCTCAGGGGGCAGGCCCCCGCCGGCCTCTCGGCAGCACTTCGTGAGCCCCCGCCGGCCCGCCCGCCCCGTCAGGCCTTCGCCAGCCGCTCCAGGGCCTCCGGAGCCTCGTCGATCGAGTCCACGAGGGTGATGCGGGCCGCCATCGGGCGGCCGGCGGCCAGGGCCTCCAGGAGGGGCCAGGCCGGGAGGTGTTCCGTCCAGTGGGCGCGGTTCACCAGGACCATCGGGGTCGCGTCGCCCCGGGACCCGTAGTAGTTCGGGGTCGCGTTGTCGAAGACCTCCTGCACCGTGCCCGCCGCTCCCGGGAGGAAGACGATGCCCGCCGTCGAGCGGGCGAGCAGGCCGTCCTCCCTGGTGGCGTTGGCGAAGTACTTGGCGATGTGGTCGGCGAAGGGGTTCGGCGGCTCGTGGCCGTAGAACCAGGTGGGGATGCCGACCGAGTCGCCGCCGTGCGGCCACAGGTCCCGTACCGCGAAGGCGGCGCGTGCCCAGTCGGTCACCGACGGGGTGAAGGACGGGGCCCGAGCGAGGAGGTCGAGCGCGGAGGTGAGGGCCGCGTCCTCGAAGGGCGCGAGGTACGCGCCGAGGTTCGCCGCTTCCATCGCGCCCGGTCCGCCGCCGGTCGCCACGGTCATCCCGGCGCGGGCCAGGGACCTGCCGAGCCGGGCCGCGCCCGCGTACGCCTCCGTGCCCCGGCCCATCGCGTGCCCGCCCATGACGCCGACGACCCGGGCTCCGTCGAGGAGTTCGTCGAGGGCGTCGGAGACGGCGTCGTCGTGGAGGGAGCGGAGCATCGAGGAGAGGATGTCGCCGTCGGCCCTGGTCCGGCCGAACCACGCGTACGCGCGCGCGTCCGGCGTTCCCCCGTACCCGGCGTCGGTGATCCCCTCGTAGAGCTCCTCGGGGGTGTAGAGCCGCGCCCGGTAGGGGTCGAAGGGCAGCTCGGGGACGGGCGGGAAGACGAGTGCCCCGTCGGCGCGGACCTTGGCGGCGGCCTCCGGCTCCATCCGGCAGCCGAGGAAGACGGCGTCGGCGGTGACCGCGGTGAGCAGGGTGAAGGTCCGGCCGGTGAGGTCGATCGACTGGATCCGGTGTCCTGTCAGTGAGCCGGGGCGGGCTGCGGCGGCGTCGAACTCGGCGAGCGTGTGGATCTCGCGTCCGTGCCCGCGCGGTCCGGGCGGGCGGTGTGCCGGGGGAAGCGTCGCCATGGGCCCACGATAGGGGCCGCCGTGGTGGGCGGCCCCTCGTGCGGGTGGCCGAGCCGGGCGGGCGCTGGGCGGGGCCGCTCAGCCGGTCAGCGGCAGGGCCGCCAGTTCCGCGACCGCCCAGGTCAGCGGGAGGAAGACGGCGAGCAGCGCGCCGGCGCGCAGCAGCGCCGCCGTGCGCAGGACGGTGGGCGGTGCGCCGATGCGGAGGAGGGCCTCCGTGGTGTGGGCGCGGCCCTGCCTGGATTCCAGCGCGGCCGTCAGGAGGGTGGCGGTGGTGCAGGCCAGGATCAGGGCGGCGCCGAGGCCGGTGAGGGGGCCGAAGGCGTCGGAGCCCGTGCCCGCGTCGTACACCGAGGCCGCGGCGAAGGTGCCGGAGAGCACGGCGCTCACCACGCCGAGCGGGCGGCCGATACGGCGGGCCTCGTCCATCAGGACGCGGCCCGCGAGGAGCCGGGTGGCGCCCGGCCGGACCGCCTGGAGGAGCCGGCCGCAGCCGTGGGCGAGGCCCGGGCCCGCCAGGGCGAGGCCCGCGGCGGTGAGGACCCAGCCGGCGAGGACGCCCGCCGGGTTGCCGTCGAAGCGGCCCGGCAGCGGGAGGCCGCTCCCGGCGCCGCCGCGGCCCGCGTACGTCTCGATCGCGAGGCCGATGGCGACGAGGGCGACACCCCAGGGCAGCCCGGACGGCATCGTCGTCTCGGCGCCCTCCGGCGGGACCGGTGCGGTGCGGGGGCGCAGCGCCAGGCCGGCCGCCGTGGCGGCGACGACCGGCAGGACGGCGAGCAGGGTGAGGGCGGCCGCGAGCGGGATCGGCTGGTCGGCGGCGAGGAGCTCGGCGGCCGCGCCGTCGAAGGGCAGACCGGTGATGTCGCCGCGCAGGTGCAGGTAGAACAGGAGCGCGACGACGGAGCCGAGCGTGCAGGCGACGGCCGTCGAGGCGGCGGCGATCGCGGTGAGGCGGGCGGGGCCGAGGCCGACGGCCGAGAGCCCGGGGCGCGGCCGGGTGCTGGGGTCGGTGCGGGCCACCGCGACGGCGAACTGGACGGTGGCGGCGAGCGGCAGGACGCACCAGAGCAGCCGCAGCGCCGAGGTCGAGGACCGCTCCGGGTGTCCGACGGCGTATCCGAGGGTGCAGAGCAGCAGGAAGCCCACCCCCGCGGCCGCGGCGGCGACGAGGAGCCGGCGCGTGAGGACGAGGGGGTGGGTCCCGCGGGCTAGACGGAGAGCGAGCACGCGGCGACGCCCTCCGCCCCTGACGCCGGGGGTACGGCGGCGACCCTGCGTCCGTCGAGGAGGGCGACGGTGCGGTCGGCGAGCGCCGCGACCTCACTGTCGTGGGTGGCGAGGAGCACGGTGATGCCGTGCGAGCGGGCCGCTGCGGTGAGCGTGCGCAGGACCTGTGCGCCGTCGGCGCGGTGGAGGGTGGCGACGGGTTCGTCGGCGAAGAGGACCGACGGGGTGGTGACCAGGGCGCGGGCGATCGCGATCCGCTGGCGCACGGAGTGGGTGAGGGCGTGCGGCCGCTTGCGGGCGCTGTCGCCGATGTCGAGCCGCTCCAGCCATTCCAGGGCGGCCGTCTTCGCCGCCCGGTGGGAGTCGCCGCGGAGCAGCAGCGGCAGGGCGGTGTTCTCCCAGCCGGTGAGTTCGGGGACGAGGCCGGGCTCGGGGTCGATCCAGCCGAAGCGGTCGCGGCGGAGCCGCTCGCGCTGGGCGGGGCTCAGGGTGTGGACGGGGCTGCTGTTGAACCAGACCTCGCCCTGCTGGGCGACGAGCTGGCCGGAGAGGCAGCGCATGAGGGTGGTCTTGCCGCTGCCGCGCGGGCCGACGAGGGCGAGGATCTCGCCTTCGCGGACGCCGAGGGAGACGCCGCTGAGCGCGTCCGAACCGCCCAGGGCGCAGTGCAGGGAACGCGCCCAGAGCACGTCGTTGTCCGGTGGGGCCATCGCGTACACCTCGATGTCGGATCCGATTCTTACGTTCCCCCGTCCGGGGGAACGAAGGACGGGCCTGTCGGTCACTGGGCACCGTAAGGATTCAGATCCGCTTGTACGGACAGCACACGGCCCGGGCAGTCACCATCCACTCGGATGGCGGCATACCCGGGCCGGGGGTCACGCCGTGAGGGCGGCGTGATGCTGGGGGGACCGCCGTGGTTCGGTCCTTACAGCCTCGTGCTTACAGCTTGGTCCACGCCTCGGTGAGCACCGAGCGCAGGATTCCCTCGATCTCGTCGAAGGTGCCCTGGTCGGCGATCAGCGGCGGGGCCAGCTGGATGACCGGGTCGCCACGGTCGTCGGCACGGCAGTACAGGCCGTTCTCGAACAGGGCCTTGGAGAGGAAGCCGTACAGGACGCGCTCGGTCTCCTCGTCCGTGAAGGACTCCTTGGTGACCTTGTCCTTGACGAGCTCGATGCCGTAGAAGAAGCCGTTGCCGCGGACGTCGCCGACGATCGGGAGGTCGTGCAGCTTCTTCAGGGTGTTGAAGAAGTTGCCCTCCTGGTCGAGGACGTGCTGGTTCAGGCCTTCCTTGTCGAAGATGTCGAGGTTGGCGATCGCGACCGCCGACGACACCGGGTGGCCACCGAAGGTGTAGCCGTGCAGGAAGGTGTTGTCGCCCTTGTAGAACGGCTCCGCGATGCGGTCCGAGACGATGCAGGCACCGATCGGGGAGTAGCCCGAGGTCATGCCCTTGGCGCAGGTGATCATGTCCGGCACGTAGCCGAACTTGTCACAGGCGAACATCGTGCCGAGGCGGCCGAAGGCGCAGATCGTCTCGTCCGAGACGAGCAGCACGTCGTACTGGTCGCAGATCTCGCGGACGCGCTGGAAGTAGCCGGGCGGCGGCGGGAAGCAGCCACCGGCGTTCTGCACGGGCTCCAGGAAGACGGCCGCGACGGTGTCGGGGCCCTCGAAGAGGATCTGCTGCTCGATCTGGTCGGCGGCCCAGCGGCCGAAGGCCTCGGGGTCGTCGCCGTGGATCGGGGCGCGGTAGATGTTGGTGTTCGGCACCTTGTGCGCGCCGGGGACCAGCGGCTCGAAGGGGGCCTTCAGGGCCGGCAGGCCGGTGATGGACAGGGCGCCCTGCGGGGTGCCGTGGTAGGCGACCGCACGCGAGATGACCTTGTACTTGGTGTGCTTGCCCTGCAGCTTGAAGTACTGCTTGGCGAGCTTCCAGGCGGTCTCGACGGCCTCGCCGCCACCGGTGGTGAAGAAGACCTTGTTCAGGTCGCCCGGCGCGTAGTCCGCGAGACGCTCGGCGAGCTCGACGGCCTTGGGGTGCGCGTACGACCACACGGGGAAGAACGCGAGCTCCTGGGCCTGCTTGTACGCGACCTCGGCCAGTTCCTTGCGGCCGTGTCCGACGTTGACCACGAAGAGCCCCGCGAGACCGTCGAGGTAGCGCTTGCCCTTGTCGTCGAAGATGTAGGTGCCCTCGCCACGCACGATGGTGGGAACGGGCGAGTTCTCGTAGGACGACATGCGGGTGAAGTGCATCCACAGGTGGTCGTACGCGGTCTTGGAGAGGTCCTGGGTCACGATTATCGAGTTCCCCACATGTAGGTCTGCTTCTTGAGCTTGAGGTAGACGAAGCTCTCGGTCGAGCGGACGCCGGGCAGTGTGCGGATGCGCTTGTTGATCACATCCAGCAGGTGGTCGTCGTCCTCGCAGACGATCTCCACCATCAGGTCGAAGGAGCCCGCGGTCATCACCACGTACTCGCATTCGGCCATGCCTGTCAGGGCTTCCGCAACCGGATCCAGGTCACCCTCGACGTTGATGCCGACCATCGCCTGCCGCCGGAAGCCCACGGTGAGAGGGTCGGTGACGGCGACGATCTGCATGACGCCCTGGTCGAGCAGCTTCTGGACGCGCTGCCTCACGGCGGCTTCGGAGAGGCCCACGGCCTTTCCGATCGCCGCGTAGGGGCGGCGACCGTCCTCCTGGAGCTGTTCGATGATCGCCAGGGAGACGGCGTCGATCGTCGGGGACGAACCGGTTCCGGTTCTGGAGTCTGTGCTTCGACTGGCCACGGCTTCACTGTGCACCGAGATGGGCAGTCATGCAAGCCCGGAGCGATGAAATTCGTTGTGAAGCGCTCCAGATCTCACTGAATCCGAAGTTGCGGGGGGTCGGGGCTGTTGAAAGCGTCAGTCGAGCGATTAGGCTGAGGTGTCTCGCCCATCGGGACACCGCACAAAGATGTGCGAAGACAGAACGTGACAGGAGGGGTGGCAAGTGACCACCGAGCTGCGCCGGCTGCGTAACTACATCAACGGGGAGTTCCGCGACGCGGCCGACGGCCGCACCATCGAGGTGGTCAACCCGGCCACCGGCGAGGTCTTCGCCACCTCCCCGCTTTCCGGGCAGGCCGACGTCGACGCCGCCATGGAGGCTGCCGCCGCGGCCTTCCCCGCCTGGCGTGACAGCACGCCGTCCGAGCGCCAGAAGGTGCTCCTCAAGATCGCCGACGCCTTCGAGGAGCGCGCCGAGGAGCTCATCGCCGCCGAGGTCGAGAACACCGGCAAGCCGGTCGCTCTCACCGCGAGCGAGGAGATTCCGCCGATGGTGGACCAGATCCGCTTCTTCGCGGGTGCCGCCCGGCTGCTCGAGGGCCGCTCGGCCGGCGAGTACATGGAGGGCATGACCTCCATCGTCCGCCGCGAGCCGGTCGGCGTCTGCGCGCAGGTCGCGCCGTGGAACTACCCGATGATGATGGCCGTGTGGAAGTTCGCCCCGGCCCTCGCCGCGGGCAACACCGTCGTCCTCAAGCCCTCGGACACGACCCCCGCGTCGACCGTCCTGATGGCCGAGATCATCGGTCAGATCGTGCCCAAGGGCGTCTTCAACGTCGTCTGCGGCGACCGCGAGACGGGCAAGGCCATGGTCGAGCACCCGACCCCGGCGATGGCCTCCATCACCGGCTCGGTCCGCGCCGGCATGCAGGTCGCCGAGTCGGCGGCCAAGGACGTCAAGCGCGTCCACCTGGAGCTGGGCGGCAAGGCCCCGGTCGTCGTCTTCGAGGACACCGACATCGAGTCGGCCGTCGGCGACATCTCGGTCGCGGGCTTCTTCAACGCCGGCCAGGACTGTACGGCCGCGACCCGTGTCCTCGTGCACGAGTCCATCCACGACGAGTTCGTCGCCGCCCTCGCCAAGGCCGCCGCCGAGACGAAGACCGGTCAGCCGGACGACGAGGACGTGCTGTACGGCCCGCTGAACAACGCCAACCAGCTGAAGCAGGTCACCGGCTTCATCGAGCGCCTCCCGGCCCATGCCAAGGTCGAGGCCGGCGGCCACCGCGTCGGCGACAAGGGCTACTTCTACGCCCCGACCGTCGTCTCGGGCCTCAAGCAGGACGACGAGATCGTCCAGAACGAGGTCTTCGGCCCGGTCATCACCGTCCAGTCCTTCACGGACGAGGCCCAGGCCCTGGAGTTCGCGAACGGCGTCGAGTACGCCCTCGCCTCCTCCGTCTGGACCAAGGACCACGCGCGCGCGATGCGCATGTCCAAGGCCCTCGACTTCGGCTGCGTGTGGATCAACACCCACATCCCGCTCGTCGCCGAGATGCCCCACGGCGGCTACAAGAAGTCCGGCTACGGCAAGGACCTCTCCGCCTACGGCTTCGAGGACTACACGCGCATCAAGCACGTCATGACCTCCCTGGGCTGATCCCCTCCGGACCCCCGCGCGGCCCCGGCACCTTGATCGACAGGGTGTCGGGGCCGCGCGCCGTCGCTCGACGGACCGTCCATTGCCCCGGTCGGCGGCGGGCGGCGATGCTGCTCGGGTGAGAGCGACAGCCAGGAAGTACATGTCCCGCCGGTCCCTGCTGCGCGGCGCGGGCGGTGTGGGGGCCGCCGCCCTGCTCGCCGGGTGCGGGGTTCCCGCCGCCTACGTCGACGAGGGCGACCGGGCGGGCCGTGACCTCTCGGCGCGCGACCGCACGCTCGACTTCGCCAACTGGCCGCTGTACATCGACACCGATGACGACGACACGTCGAGGCGGCCCACCCTCGACGCGTTCCGGAAGCGGACCGGGATCTCCGTCCGGTACACCGAGGAGATCAACGACAACGACGAGTTCTTCGGCAAGATCAGCCCGTCGCTCATGAACCACCAGGAGACCGGGCGCGACCTGATCGTCGTCAGCGACTGGATGGCCGCCCGCTTCGTCCGCCTCGGCTGGGTCCAGGAGATGGACCGCGCCGCCCAGCCGAACGTCGCGAAGAACCTCAACCCGCAGCTGAGGTCGCCCGCCTTCGACCCCGGGCGGCTGCACAGCGTGCCCTGGCAGTCCGGGATCACCGGCATCGCGTACAACCGCAGGAAGCTCGGCCGGGAGCTGCGCTCCATCAAGGAGCTGTGGGCCGACGACCTGCGCGGCAAGGTCACCCTGCTCTCCGGCCTCGACGAGTCCTTCGCCCTGCTCATGCTGGGCAACGGCGTCGACGTGACCCGGTGGACCGGGGACGACTTCCAGGCCGTGTGCGAGCAGATCGAGGGGCTCGTCCGGACCCGGCACATCCGGCGCTTCACCGGGAACGACTACATCAAGGACCTGTCCACCGGCGACGTCCTCGCCTGCCAGGCGTACTCCGGCGACGTCATCCAGCTCCAGGCCGACAACCCGGACATCGAGTTCGTCGTCCCCGAGGAGGGCGCCGAGCTGTGGGCCGAGTCCCTCATGATCCCGAATCTCGCCCGGCACAAGTCCAACGCCGAGAAGCTCGTCGACTACTACTACGAGCCCGAGGTCGCCGCCGACCTCGCCGCCTGGGTCAACTACGTCTGTCCGGTCCCCGCCGCGCAGAACGTCCTGGCGGACTCCGGCGACGAGGAGCTCGTGGCGCTCGCCGAGGACCCGCTGATCTTCCCCGACGCCGACATGCGGAGCCGGCTCGCCATCGCCCGGGACATCACGGCCGAGGAGCGCCAGGCCTTCGCGAAGAGGTGGAACGCGATCGTCGGCCTGTGAGTTGAGCGGGATGTGACCACATCGAACGTGAACCCCCTCGCCACCTATGGGCTGTTCCTCGCCTGGGCCGTGCACGACGCGGAGGAGCTGGCCTTCGGGCCGCGCTGGCTCCGGGAGAACCTGCCGGGGCTGCGCGAGCGGTTCCCCGGGGTCCCGGAGGCCGTGTGGCGGGCGGCCGAAGGCGTCGACGAGCGTGAATTCGCCGCGGCCGTCGGGGTGATGGCGGTGATCGTCGGCGCGGCGGCCGCGGCGGGAGCGCGTTCCGGCGGCCGGTCCTCCTTCTATCAGGGCGCGCTGGCCGGCTTCGGTCTGCACGGGCTCGTCCACCTCGCGCAGGCCGCCGCCGTCCGGGACGTGACCCCCGGCTCGGTCACCTCGCCGCTCGTCGTCGTCCCCTTCTCCCTGTGGGCCCGCGGCCGGCTGCGGAGGGCCGGGGTGCTGCGGCCGGTCCGGCTCGGGGGAGTGGTGACGGGGCTCGCGGTGGCGGCCGGGGCGACGGTGGTCTCGCACGCGGTGGGACGCAGGCTCGCCGCCCGTTTCTGAACGCGATCAAAACTGACCACCCCTCGTTTCTGAACACGTTCAAGAGGGGTGTACGTTGGTCCCATGAGCGACACGAACGGGCCGAGAGCCCTTCTCCAGCGCATCCGTGTGTGGCTGATCGCCTTCGTCGTCTGCCTGGTCCTGAGCGGGGCCACCGCCTTCCCGCTCGTCACCGAACTCCGGCTCCTCGACGCCGCCCTGGACGGCTGGGCGGCGCCCGTCGCCGAACTCCTGCCCGGGCTCGCCGAGTGGATCGGCCGTGTCGAGGAGGGGGTCCGGTCCGCCGACGAGCAGGCTCCGTACCTGCTCTACGGCACCGACTGGCTGGCCTTCGCCCACCTCGTCATCGCGGTCGCCTTCTACGGGCCCTACCGCGACCCCGTCCGCAACATCTGGGTCATCGAGTTCGGCATGATCGCCTGCGTCGGCATCATCCCCCTCGCCCTGATCTGCGGGCCCCTCCGGGGCATCCCCTTCTGGTGGTCGGTCATCGACATGTCCTTCGGCGTCATCGGCATCCTGCCGCTGTTCCACGTGCGCCGGCTGATCAAGCGCCTGGAGGCCCTGCGCCCCGTTCAGTCCGGCAGGCCGTAGGCCGCCACCATCAGGCCGAGGGCCGTCTTGTTCATCTGCTGGCCCTTGGCGTCGGTGGAGTTGACGCTGTAGACGAGGGTGCGGGCGCCGTCGCGGGTCGAGGCGATGGCCGCGTTGTAGCCCCAGCGGCCACCCGTCTTGCCCCAGACCTCGCGCCCGCCCAGCCGCTTCATCGACAGACCGGCGGAGTACGCGGCCGGGTCGCCGGACGTGAAGTCCGGGACCTTCGGGATCGTGAACATCTCCTCCAGGAGCGGACCGCGCACCACACCGCCCTTGAACAGGACCCGGGTGAAGCGCTCCAGGTCGGCGGTGGTCGACACGAGATCCCCGGCCGCCCAGCCGTCCGTCGTCCCCCACACCGAGACGTCGCGCAGCCCCGTCGTGCCGTCGTCCAGCCGCATCGTCTGGTACCCGTGGTTGTACGGGCCGGCGATCTCCGGGTCCGCGCCCGGGAAACAGGTGTCCCGCAGCCCCAGCGGGCGCAGGATCCGACGCTCCACCTGGTGCTCGTACGAGTCTCCCGTGACACGCTCGACGATCAGGCCGGCGATCGTGTACCCGATGTTCAGGTAGTGCTGCTTCGTGCCCGGCCGGAACTCGCGCGGCTGCGCCGTCGCCGAACGGACCAGCTCCTCGGGGGTGTGGACGACGAAGCGGTTCTCGTACCACTCCTCCACGGTCTCGCCGGGGAGGTCGGCGGCCGGGATGCCGTGGGTGTGGTTGAGGAGCTGACGCACGGTCACCCGGGCGTAGCGGCCCGGGATCAGGTCCGGCAGGTACGCGCGGGCCGGCCGGTCCAGGTCGATCCGGCCCTCGGCGGCCAGCTGGAGGACGGTCGCCGCCGTGAACACCTTCGTCACCGAACCGGCCCGGAAGCGGGCGGCCGGGTCCGCCGGGGCGTTCGTCTCCAGGTCGTGGACGCCCGCACTGCCCTGCCAGGAACCCTCGGCGCCGCCGACCCGGACCAGCGCGGCCGTCGCGTCGGCGCGCGGGAGCCCGGCGATGACCGCGCTCAGGTCAGGGCTCCGCTCCTGAGAGCTCTGCGACACGGCCTGCGGGGGCTCCGCCGCGAAGGCCGGGGTGAGCGCAGGGCCGGCCGCGACGCCCAGGACCAGGGCGGCGGCGAGCAGGGTGCGGGTGGACTTCCTCATGGTCAACTCCGGTGGTGTGAGCCGTTGTTCTCGATGGCTCCATCCTGCTGACCTGTGGCGATCCACGGATCGCCCGCACCGGCGGTCTTCGGCCGGTCACTTCCTCCCCGGCGCGGGGGAGAGACCGGGGCCGGCTCCTCCCCCGGGCGGGGGAGAGCCCGCCGCGACCAGGCCCGTCTCGTACGCGCAGATGACCGCCTGGATGCGGTCCCGCAGCCCCAGCTTGGCCAGCACGTTCCCCACGTGCGTCTTCACCGTGTGGTCGCTGACCACCAGCTCCGCCGCGATCTCCGCGTTCGACAGGCCCCGGGCGAGCAGCAGCAGCGTCTCGCGTTCCCGTCCCGTGAGGACGTCGAGCCGGGGATCGGTCCTGCGCGGCCCGCCCGCCGTGTACTGCTCCACGAGCCGCCGCGCCACGGACGGCGCGAGCAGCGAGTCGCCCGCCGCCACCACCCGTACCGCGTGCACCAGGTCGTCCCGCCGCACGTCCTTGAGGAGGAAACCGCTCGCGCCCGCGTGCAGCGCCTCGTACACGTACGCGTCGGTGTCGAAGGTCGTCAGCATCACCGTCCGGCAGCCGGACTCCGCGCTGATCGCCCGGCACGCCTCGATGCCGTCCGTCCGGGGCATCCGGATGTCGAGCAGCGCCACGTCCGGCGCGAGCCGGCGCACCGCCTCGACGGCCTCCGCCCCGTCCCCGGCCTCCGCCACCACCTCGATGTCCGGCTGCGCGTCCAGGATCATCGCGAAGCCGCTGCGCACCAGCTCCTGGTCGTCCGCGACCAGCACACGGATCGTCATGCCCCCACCTTCCTCGTCCCCGCCGTCTCCGCCACGGGGAGCAGGACCCGCACCTCGAAGCCCCGGCCGTCCGGGCCCGGGCCCGTCTCCGCCGTCCCGCCGTGCGCGCCGGCCCGCTCCCGGATGCCCACCAGACCGTGCCCGCCCGGACCGCCCTGCGGGCCGCGTCCGTCGTCGGTCACCGTGACCCGCAGGACACCGTCGGCGTGGACGAGCCGGACGTCGACGGCCCGGGCCCGCGCGTGCTTCACCACGTTCGTCAGGGCCTCCTGGACGATCCGGTAGACGCTCGCGCCGGCCGCCGCGGGCAGCGCCCGCACCCCGCCCTCCGTCGCGTACCCGACGGTCAGACCGCCGGCCCGCACCCCTTCCAGGAGCGCGGGGAGATCCCCGATCCCCGGCTGCGGCGCCCTCGGCGCCTCCTCCCCCTCCCGCAGCACGCCCAGCATCCCGCGCAGTTGGGTCATGGCGTCGCGGCCCGCCGCCGAGATCGCCTCGAACGCCGCCTCCGCCCGCTCCGGCGCCGCCCGCACGGCCAGGGGACCGGCCTCCGCCTGCACGATCATCAGGCTCACCGCGTGGGAGAGGACGTCGTGCATCTCCCGGGCGATCCTGGCCCGTTCGCGCGCCGCCGCCCGCTCCGCCTCCACGGTCTGCGCCCGCTGCCGGGCCTCGGTCAGCCGCCCGAACGCATAGGCCGCGCCGAACACGAAGAGGGAGAAGGTGAGTTCGCGCACCGACTGGGTGTTGAGCCACACCGAGGCCGGCACCGCGACCACCATGAGCCCCGCCGTCACGATCCGCTGCCACGAGGGCGCGAGCACCGCGATCGTGTAGACGCTCACCAGACCCGTGTACGGCAGCGGCTGCCCCGGCCCCTCGACGGCCAGCTTGTACAGCGCGCTCGTCGCCAGGATCGCGAGCAGCACCGCCATCGGCGCACGCCGCCGCCACACCAGCGGCACCACGGTGAGCGTCGTCAGCCCGTACGCCGGCCAGGTCGCCGGTTCGAGCTCGGGCCCGCGCGGCACCACGAACGGCATCGTCATCGCCGCCTGCACGACCAGGGCGAGCCCGATGTCCACCGCCCACGGATGGGCGGCCCCCCAGGAGCGCAGCTCCCGCATCCCCCGTATGCGCATTACGGCTTGCGGCCCACCGCGCCGAACTGCGCCACCACGGGACCCTCCTCGGAGCGCCAGCGGGAGCAGGAGACGATGCCCGGCTCCAGGAGGTCGAGGCCGTCCAGGAAGGAGGTGAACTCCTCCCGGGTGCGGGCGGTGATCGGCGGGGTTGCGTTCTCGTTCCAGAAGGCCATCGCGGCCTTGTTGCCCTCGCCGCCGAGCTCCGGCTCAAGCGTCGGATGGGTCAGCACCAGGTGGCTTCCGGACGGCATCGCGGCCATCAGGGTCCGCACGATCGACCGGGCCCTGCCGGTGTCCAGGACGAAGTTGAGGATGCCGAGCATCATCACCGCGACCGGACGGGAGAGATCGAGCGTCCCCACGGCCGCCGCCACGATCCGCTCGGGGTCGTGGGCGTCGGCGTCGACGTACTCGGTGACGCCCTCCGGCGCGCTCGTCAGGAGCGCGCGGGCGTGCGTGAGGACGATCGGGTCGTTGTCGACGTAGACGATCCGGGCGTCGGGGGCGACCCGCTGCGCCACCTCGTGGGTGTTGTCGGCGGTCGGCAGGCCCGTACCGATGTCCAGGAACTGCCGGACGCCCGCCTCGGCGGCCAGATGGGTCACCGCCCGCCCGAGGAACGCCCGGTCCGCGCGCGCCACTTCGCCGATGCTCGGGTAGAAGCCGGTGACCTGGTCGCCGACCGCGCGGTCCACCGGATAGTTGTCCTTGCCGCCGAGCCAGTAGTTCCACACCCGGGCGTTGTGGGCGATGTCGGTGCGGATCCGGTCGTTCATCGTCAAGTCCTTCGGAGCACGGCGGCGAGTGCGTCGACCCGGTTCGTGGTGACCGAGTCGACCCCGTTCCCGATCAGCTTACGCATGGTGCGCCGGGTGTCCGCCGTCCAGGCGGAGACGAGGAGCCCGTCCCGGTGGACCCGCTCGGTCAGCTCCCGACTCACCAGGCCGAAACGGTAGTTGAGCCATCGGGGCCGTACGGCGTCGAGCAGCACCCGGCGGGGCGGGGCGAGCGAGGTCCACGTGAGGGCGATCTCGGCGGCCGGGTCGGCGGCCCGCACCTGGAGCATGGCGACGGCGCCCGCGCAGTAGTAGACGCGCTCCCCGGCCCCGCACTCGCGGACCGTACGGACGATCGCGCGGACCGAGTCCTCGTTCCCGCCCGGCAGGTCCAGCATCAGCCGGTGGTCCCCGGCGGTGAGCAGCGCGTCCCGGAGGGTCGGCACCCCGTCGCCGGTGAGCTCGCGCAGCAGCTCGTGCGAGAGGCCGGAGAGGGGTCGGTCGTGGCCCCACAGGCGCTTCAGGGTGTCGTCGTGGAGGAGGACGGGCACCCCGTCCTTCGTCAGCCGGACGTCGATCTCGACCGCGTCCGCTCCCTGCTCGATCGCCGAGGCGATCGAGGGGAGGGTGTTCTCGCGGACGCGGTACGGGTCGCCGCGGTGGCCTACGGCAGTGACAGGGCGCATGGCCCCATTCTCGTCGCGGTCAGCGCGCCAGCCAGTCGTTCGTGTACGTGTCGATCTCGGCGGCGATCAGGGCCTTGCCCGCCGGGGCGAGGAAGGAGGCCTCCACCGCGTTCTTGGCGAGGGCGGCCACACCGCGCTCGTCGAGGCCGAGGAGACGGGCGGCGACGGCGTACTCGTTGTTGAGGTCCGTGCCGAACATCGGCGGGTCGTCGCTGTTGACCGTGACGAGGACCCCGGCGTCGACCATCTGCCGGATCGGGTGCTCCTCCAGGGTGGCGACGGCCCGGGTCGCGATGTTGGAGGTCGGGCAGACCTCCAGGGCGATGCGGTGCTCGGCGAGGTGGGCGAGGAGCGCCGGGTCCTGGACGGAGCTGGTGCCGTGGCCGATGCGCTCGGCGCCCAGGTCGCGGATCGCGTCCCAGACGGTCTCCGGGCCGGTCGTCTCGCCCGCGTGCGGGACGGAGTGCAGACCGGCCGCCCGGGCCAGGTCGAAGTACGGCTTGAACTGAGGGCGCGGCACACCGACCTCCGGGCCGCCGAGGCCGAAGGAGACCAGGCCCTCCGGGCGCAGCCCGTCGGTGGTGGCGAGGCGCGCGGTCTCCTCGGCGGAGACGAGGCCGGCCTCGCCGGGGATGTCGAAGCACCAGCGCAGGATCGTGCCGAACTCGGCCTCGGCGGCCTTGCGGGCGTCCTCGATCGCCGCCATGAAGGCGCGCTCGTCGATGCCGCGGCGGGTGGAGGAGTACGGGGTGATGGTCAGCTCGGCGTAGCGGATGTTCTGCCGGGCCATGTCCCGGGCGACCTCGAAGGTCAGCAGCCGGACGTCCTCGGGGGTGCGGACCAGGTCGACGACCGACAGGTAGACGTCGATGAAGTGCGCGAAGTCCGTGAACGTGAAGTAGTCGGTGAGTGCCTCCGGGTCCGTGGGGACCTTGGAGTCGGGGTGCCGGGCCGCGAGCTCGGCGACGATCCGTGGCGAGGCGGAGCCGACGTGGTGGACGTGCAGCTCGGCCTTGGGGAGCCCCGCGATGAAGGGGTGGAGGTCGGTCATCGGATCATCGTAGGCCGGGCGGTTCCCTCGCAGGGGTGAGGCCGTAACATGGCGTGACCACGATGGGGGAGGCCCATGTCTGACAACCGAGACCAGTCGCGGGGCGGGTACGACCCGACGGACCCGTGGGCTCCGCCGAACCGCGACGGGGTGGAACTGAGCAAGCCGGCGACGCCGTCGCCCTCGCCGGTGCACGACCAGCCGACCATGACGGCCTTCCCGGCCGCTCCGGGAGCCCCTACGGGGGACGTCCCGCCGCCGCCGGTCGCCCCCGGCGGCCCGGCGGCCACGCCCGGCTACGGCTACCCGGCGGACACGTCCGGCGGCTACGGCTACCCGGCGGCGGCCCCGACGCCGCCGACGTCCCCGGGGTACGGCTACCCCGCCTACGGGTCGGGGTACCCGCAGCCCGGCCAGCCCGGCTGGCAGCAGTCCCCGTCCAACGGCATGGGGACGACCGCGATGGTGCTCGGCATCATCGCCGTCGCGGGCTTCTGCATGTACGGCCTGGGGGTGATCCTCGGCATCCTGGCGCTGATCTTCGGCATCATCGGCCTGAAGAAGGTCGGCCGGGGCGAGGCGACGAACCGGGGCATGGCCCTCGCGGGCGTCGTGCTCGGCGCCATCGGCACGCTGGTCAGCGCCGTCTTCCTGGGCTTCATGATCTGGGCGATCTCGCAGGACAGCACGTCCTTCGAGGACTCGGGCGACGACCCTTTCGGATCGGTCCTCCAGATCGAGCGGGACGGCCGCTGACGCCGGTACGTCAGGAGAGAGGGGCCCCGCACCGACCGGTGCGGGGCCCCTCTCTCATACGCCGGGCGCCGCGCGCAGCCGCTCCCGCGCCTCCATCAGGGCGAAGCCCAGCAGGTTGAGGCCGCGCCAGCGGGCCGGGTCGTGGGCCCCCGGGGCGTCCGCGGCGAGCCCGATGCCCCAGATGCGGTCCATCGGGCTGGCCTCCACCAGGACGCGCTCGCCCGTGCCCAGGAGGAAGGCGCGCAGGGCCTCGTCCGAGGAGAACTTGTGGACGCTGCCCTCGACGACGATCCCGAAGCGCTCGCGCTCCCAGACCGCGTCGTCGAAGCCCCGCACGAGCCGGCCCGCCTTCTTGGCCTCGGCGGGGGTGCGGGCCGTCAGCGCGGCCCGCTCGGCGTCCGCGTCCCGGAAGAGGCGGGCCTTGGCCGCCATCATCCAGTGCTCGGCCGTCGCGTAGGACACGCCGTCGACCACGAAGGGCGCCGGCCACCACTGGCTCAGACAGCTCGCCGAGAGGCGGCCGTCGGGGTGCGGACGGTGCCCCCAGAAATGCAGCCACTTCACTCGGTCACCCCGGGTGACCTGCTGTGTCAGCTCTTCGATCTTGGTCATACATGCGAGTCTGGCATTCGCCACGGACACTACGTACGGAGATTTTCCGGCGGCCTCGACACATGGTCGACCGATTCCGTCGCGTAACCAAAAGGCAACAACGGAATCACTTGTTGGACCACTATCCCCATGCCAGGATCGGCACTCAATTCGAGCTGGGACAACGGAGAGCGTCATGAGCAACCGCTTCCAGGTGACGGACCGCTTCGCGGACGGCGCGCAGTACATCGGCGGAAAGCTCCGCGCCGGAACCTCAGGTCAGGAACACAGCGTGATCGACCCGGCGACGGGGAAGAGCGTCTACACGTACGCGCTCGCCTCCACCGCCGACGTGGACGAGGCCGTCGCCGCGGCCAAGGCCGCCTTCCCGGGCTGGGCGGGAGCCACCCCGGGCGAGCGCTCCGACGCCCTGCACCGCCTCGCCGGGGTCCTCGCCGACTGGGCGGAGGACATCGCCCGGGTCGAGTCCCTCCAGTGCGGCAAGCCGCTCAAGCTCACCACCGAGTTCGACGTGCCCGGCACGATCGACAACGCCGCCTTCTTCGCCGGGGCCGCCCGCCACCTCCAGGGCCAGTCGGCCGCCGAGTACAGCGGCGACCACACCTCGTACATCCGGCGCGAGCCGATCGGCGTCGTCGGCTCCATCGCCCCCTGGAACTACCCCCTCCAGATGGCCGCCTGGAAGATCCTCCCGGCGATCGCCGCCGGAAACACGATCGTCCTGAAGCCGGCCGAGCTGACCCCGCTCACCTCGATCATGTTCGCGCAGGCGGCGAAGGAGGCCGGTATCCCCGACGGTGTGATCAACATCGTCAGCGGCTCCGGGCGGGTCGTCGGTGAGCACCTCGTCGGCCACCCCGACGTCGTCATGACCTCCTTCACCGGCTCCACCCCGGTCGGCAAGCGGGTCGCCGAGGTCGCCACCGCCACCGTGAAGCGGCTCCACCTCGAACTCGGCGGCAAGGCCCCGTTCCTCGTCTTCGACGACGCCGACCTGGAGGCCGCCGCCCACGGCGCCGTCGCCGCCTCCCTCATCAACAGCGGCCAGGACTGCACCGCCGCCACGCGCGCGTACGTCCAGCGCCCGCTCTTCGACGCCTTCGTCGCCCGGGTCGCCGAGCTCATGGAGACCGTCCGCGTCGGCGACCCCTTCGCTTCCGACACCGACCTCGGTCCGCTCGTCAGCCACCGCCACCGCGACAGCGTCGCCGGCTTCGTCGAGCGGGCCCGCGGCTACGCCACGGTCGTCACCGGCGGAGAAGCCCCTGGTGGAGAGCTCGAGAACGGCGCATACTACCGTCCCACCCTGATCACCGGCGCCGCACAGGACAGCGAGGTCGTGCAGTCGGAGATCTTCGGTCCGGTCCTGGTGGCCCTGCCCTTCGACGGTGACGACGAGGGCATCCGGCTCGCCAACGACACCCCCTACGGCCTCGCCGCCTCCGCGTGGAGCCGTGACGTCTACCGGGCCAACCGTGCCACGCGGGAGATCAAGGCGGGTTGTGTGTGGGTCAACGACCACATCCCGATCATCAGCGAGATGCCCCACGGCGGCACCAAGGCCTCGGGTTACGGAAAGGACATGTCGGCGTACTCCTTCGAGGAGTACACGCAGGTCAAGCACGTGATGTTCGACAACACCGCGGTGGCGGCGAAGGATTGGCACCGCACGATCTTCGGGGACCGTTAGTAATCGATATGCGGCTACCGCCGCTCGGCGACCGCCGCCCGACCAGCGGCCCACCCATCCCGAAAGGGCACAGCGCATGGAGCAGTACGAGCCCGACAGCCT
Source organism: Streptomyces tanashiensis (assembly GCF_014648895.1). Taxonomy (GTDB): domain Bacteria; phylum Actinomycetota; class Actinomycetes; order Streptomycetales; family Streptomycetaceae; genus Streptomyces; species Streptomyces tanashiensis. The sequence continues at coordinate 75,883 of NZ_BMRZ01000019.1, read as the reverse complement.
GTCCGCCGCGCAGCTGGCGGCGATACGGCGCAGCCTGACGAGCGGCCGGGGCGCCCTCAGCCGCCGTTCGATGCTGCGCGCGGGCGGCGTCGGCGCGCTCACGGTCGGCGGTCTCGCCGGCCTGAGCGCCTGTGGCATCCCGCCGGCGAAGCGGGAGGGCCAGGGCCCCGCCTCCACCGACGACTCGGCCAAGGAGAAGAGCGTCGCCTTCTCCAACTGGACCGAGTACATGGACGTCAGCGAGGACGAGAAGTCCCGTCCGACCCTGGAGGCGTTCGCGAAGCGCACCGGGATCAAGGTCAAGTACACCGAGGACATCAACGACAACGTCGAGTTCTTCGGCAAGATCAAGCCGCAGCTCGCGGCCGGCCAGGACACCGGCCGCGACCTGATATGCGTCACCGACTGGCTCGCCGCCCGCATCATCCGGCTCGGCTGGGCGCAGAAGCTCGACCCGGCCAACCTGCCCAACGCGTACGCGAACCTGTCCGCCCAGTTCCGCCGCCCCGACTGGGACCCGGGCCGGTCCTACTCGTACCCGTGGACGGGCATCTCGACCGTCATCGCGTACAACGTCAAGGCGACCGGCGGCAAGAAGGTCGACTCGGTCACCCAGCTCCTCGACGACCCCGCGCTCAAGGGCCGGGTCGGCTTCCTCACCGAGATGCGCGACTCCGTCGGCATGACCCTGCTCGACATGGGCAAGGACCCGGGGAACTTCACGGACGCCGACTACGACGCGGCGATCGGGCGCCTCCAGAAGGGCGTCGACAAGAAGCAGATACGCCGCTTCACCGGCAACGACTACACCTCCGACCTGGACAAGGGCGACATCGCCGCCTGCCTCGCCTGGGCCGGCGACATCATCCAGCTCCAGGCCGACAACCCGGACATCAAGTACTCCATACCGTCCGCCGGATACATCACCTCCAGCGACAACCTGCTCGTCCCCGCGCAGTCCCGGCACAAGGCGAACGCCGAGAAGCTCATCGACTACTACTTCGAGCTTCCCGTCGCCGCCCAGCTCGCCGCGTACATCAACTACGTCTGCCCCGTCGACGGGGTGAAGGACGAGCTCGCCAAGATCGACCCCGAGCTCGCGAACAACACGCTGATCCTCCCGGACAAGGCCATGGCCAAGAAGTCGCACGCCTTCCGCTCGCTCAGCAGCGCGGAGGAGACGGCGTACGAGGAGAAGTTCGCCAAGCTCATCGGCGCCTGAGTCCGGCCTCGTCCACCTCTCTCACTCCCTGGGACCGCAACCCATGACTGACAAGACTGCTCACACCGGAAAGAACACTGGCGGCGGCGACGTCCGTCTCACCGGGATCAGCAAGTCGTACGGCTCGTTCACCGCCGTCCACCCGCTGGACCTGACCGTCCCGCAGGGCTCCTTCTTCGCCCTGCTCGGCGCCTCCGGCTGCGGAAAGACCACCACGCTGCGCATGATCGCCGGCCTGGAGGACCCGACCACCGGCACCGTCTTCCTCGGCGACAAGGACGTCACCGACCTCCCGCCGTACAAGCGGCCGGTCAACACCGTCTTCCAGTCCTACGCGCTCTTCCCGCACATGGACATATCCGAGAACATCGCCTTCGGCCTCCGCCGGCGCGGCATCAAGTCGGTGAAGAAGCAGGTCGACGACATGCTGGAGCTCGTCCAGCTCGGCGACAAGGCGCGGCACAAGCCGCACCAGCTCTCCGGCGGCCAGCAGCAGCGCGTCGCCGTCGCCCGCGCGCTCATCAACCACCCGCAGGTGCTGCTCCTCGACGAGCCGCTCGGCGCCCTCGACCTCAAGCTGCGCCGCCAGATGCAGCTGGAGCTCAAGCGGATCCAGACCGAGGTCGGCATCACCTTCGTGCACGTCACCCACGACCAGGAGGAGGCCATGACGATGGCCGACCAGGTCGCGGTGATGAACGGCGGCCGGGTCGAGCAGCTCGGCGCTCCCGCCGACCTGTACGAGAACCCGCAGACCACCTTCGTCGCCAACTTCCTCGGCACCTCGAACCTGATCGAGGCCGAGGTCGTCGAGACCGGCGCCGACGTGATCGTCACGGCCGGCGGCGGCAAGCTCCGCGTCCCCGGCGACCGCTGTACCTCCGCCGTCCGCCAGGGCGGCAAGGTGCTCGTGGGCGTCCGCCCGGAGAAGATCTCGCTCACGCACGCCGACGACGCGGGCTCGATCGCCGACGGCCGCAACCGGGTGACCGGCCGGATCGCCGACTCCTCCTTCATCGGAGTCTCCACCCAGTACGTGGTGAACAGCCCGGCGGGCGCGGAGCTCCAGGTCTACGAGCAGAACATCGAGCGGGACACCCGGCTCGTCCCCGGTGCCGAGGTCGTCCTGCACTGGAACCCGGCCCACACCTTCGGCCTCGACGCCGCCCAGGACATCGACGCGGGCGTCGAGACGGTGGAGGACGCCGGATGAGCACCTCCACCCTGACGAAGGAGGACGCGGCACCGGTCGAAGAGCCGGTTCTGCGCAAGCCCTCCGCCCGCAAGCGGCTCGTCCCGTACTGGCTGCTGCTGCCCGGCATCATCTGGCTGGTCGTCTTCTTCGCGCTGCCGATGATCTACCAGGCCTCGACCTCGGTCCAGACCGGCTCCCTGGAGAAGGGCTTCGAGGTCACCTGGCACTTCCAGACCTACTGGGACGCCTTCCAGGAATACTGGCCGCAGTTCATCCGCTCCCTGCTGTACGCCGGGACCGCGACCCTGCTCTGCCTCCTGCTCGGCTACCCGCTGGCCTACCTGATCGCCTTCAAGGCCGGCCGCTGGCGCAACCTGCTCCTCGTCCTCGTCATCGCGCCCTTCTTCACCAGCTTCCTCATCCGCACGCTCGCGTGGAAGACGATCCTGGCCGACGACAGCGTGGTGGTCGAGGCGCTCAACGCCCTCCACTTCCTGGACGTCACCAGCTGGCTCGGCTGGACCGAGGGCGACCGCGTGCTCGCCACCCCGATGGCGGTCGTCTGCGGTCTCACGTACAACTTCCTGCCCTTCATGATCCTGCCCCTCTACACCTCCCTGGAGCGGATCGACGGCCGGCTGCACGAGGCCGCGCAGGACCTGTACGCCTCCCCGGCCACCACCTTCCGCAAGGTGACCTTCCCGCTGTCGATGCCCGGCGTCGTCTCCGGCACCCTGCTCACCTTCATCCCGGCGAGCGGCGACTACGTCAACGCCGAACTGCTCGGCTCGACCGACACCAAGATGGTCGGAAACGTCATCCAGTCGCAGTTCCTGCGCGTGCTCGACTACCCGACGGCGGCCGCGCTCTCCTTCATCCTCATGGCGATCGTGCTGGGCATGGTCACCGTGTACATCCGCCGTGCCGGAACGGAGGACCTGGTCTGATGCGCTGGATACGACGCAACCTCGTCGTCATCGCGGGCCTGCTGACGCTCGCGTACATGATCCTGCCGAACCTCGTGGTGATGGCGTTCTCCTTCAACCGGCCGAAGGGACGCTTCAACTACTCCTGGCAGGAGTTCTCCCTCGACGCCTGGAAGGACCCCTGCGGCGTCGCCGACATGTGCGAGTCGCTCTCGCTCTCGCTCCAGCTCGCCGCCTGGGCGACGCTCGGCGCGGTCGTGCTCGGCACGATGATCGCCTTCGCGCTGGTCCGCTACCGCTTCCGGGCGCGCGGCGCGATCAACTCGCTGATCTTCCTGCCGATGGCGATGCCCGAGGTCGTCATGGCCGCCTCGCTGCTCACGCTCTTCCTCAACATGGGGATCGAGCTGGGCTTCTGGACGGTCCTGATCGCCCACATCATGTTCTGCCTGTCGTTCGTCGTGACGGCGGTCAAGGCCCGGGTCATGTCCATGGACCCGCGCCTGGAGGAAGCCGCGCGCGACCTCTACGCGGGACCGACGCAGACCTTCCTGCGCGTGACCCTGCCGATCGCCGCGCCCGGCATCGCCGCCGGCGCGCTGCTCGCCTTCGCGCTCTCGTTCGACGACTTCATCATCACCAACTTCAACGCGGGCTCCACCGTCACCTTCCCCATGTTCGTCTGGGGCTCGGCGCAGCGTGGAACCCCCGTTCAGATCAACGTCATCGGCACCGCGATGTTCGTCCTCGCGGTACTGGTGGTCGTGGCCGGGCAAATGATTACGAACCGGCGCAAGAAAACAGCAACAGCCTGACCGTCCGTCGGTCAGGCACCGAAGGAGTTGGAAACCATGGCCCCAGTCGCCATGCGTCTCGCTGCACAATCTCTCTCCGACGCCCAGCCCGTCCCCTTCTGGCTGGAAGACCCCGGCAAGCCCGGAGCCCTGCCCGCCCTCACCGGCACCGAGAAGTGCGATCTCCTCGTGGTCGGCGGCGGATACAGCGGACTGTGGACCGCGCTCCTCGCCAAGGAGCGCGACCCCTCCCGGGATGTCGTCCTGATCGAAGGCCGCGAGGTGGGCTGGGCCGCCTCGGGCCGCAACGGAGGCTTCTGCGCGGCCTCCCTCACCCACGGCTTCGGCAACGGGCTCGCCCGCTGGCCGGGCGAGCTGCCGAAGCTGGAGCGGCTCGGCGAGCAGAACCTCGACGCCATCGAGGAGGCCGTCGCCCGCTACGCGCTGGACTGCGACTTCGAGCGCACCGGCGAGATCGACGTCGCCACCGAGCCGTACCAGGTCGAGGAACTCGCCGAGGTGTACGAGGAGCTCGACCGGCTCGGGCTCGCGGACGGCGTCGAACTCCTCGACCGGGACGCCGTACGGGCCGAGGTCGACTCGCCGACCTTCCTCGGCGGCATGTGGGACAAGCGCGGCGTCGCCATGCTCCACCCGGCCAAGCTGGCCTGGGGCCTGAAGCGGGCCTGCCTCGACCTGGGCGTCCGGATCTACGAGAACACCCCCGGTCTGCAGCTGGTGTCGGTCGGCGCCGGCATGGGCGTCCGCACCCCGTACGGCAAGGTCGTCGCCGGCCGGGTCGCGCTCGGCACCAACGTCTTCCCGTCGCTGGTCAAGCGCGTCCGGGCGTACACCGTCCCGGTCTACGACTACGCCCTGATGACCGAGCCGCTCAGCCCCGAGCAGCTCGCCTCCATCGGCTGGAAGAACCGGCAGGGGCTCGGCGACTCCGCGAACCAGTTCCACTACTTCCGGATCACCGCCGACCACCGCATCCTGTGGGGCGGCTACGACGCGATCTACCCGTACGGCGGCAAGGTCAGCGCCGAGATGGACCACCGCCCGGAGACGTACCTCAAGCTCGCCGAGCACTTCTTCCGCTGCTTCCCGCAGCTGGAGGGACTCCGCTTCAGCCACGCCTGGGGCGGCGCGATCGACACCTGCTCGCGCTTCTCCGCCTTCTTCGGCACGGCCCACCAGGGGAAGGTGGCGTACGCGGCCGGGTTCACCGGCCTCGGCGTCGGCGCCACCCGCTTCGGCGGGGACGTGATGCTCGACCTGCTCGCGGGGGAGCGCACCGAGCGCACCGACCTGGAGATGGTCCGCTCCAAGCCGCTGCCGTTCCCGCCCGAGCCGGTGGCCTGGGCCGGCATCGGCATCACCAAGTGGTCGCTCGCCCGCGCCGACGAGAACGGCGGCCGGCGCAACCTGTGGCTGAAGGCCATGGACCGGCTCGGCCTCGGCTTCGACAGCTGACGGACGAACCGGAGAGTGACGCAGGTCACAAGCGGCGAGTAGGCGAAGCCGCGTAAGAGAAGCCCCCGTACCCGCTCTCTCCGTGTGGACACCGTGTCCACACGGAGAGGAGAACGTCGCGATGACTGGTACGGGGGCTTCTGGCGCCAGGGCCGCGGTGGAATGGCTGGCCTCGGTCGCGCCGGATCCCGAGGCCTGCCGGTGGGAGTGGGAGCGCAACCCCCACGGGGTCGCGCTGCTGCCCGCCGGCAGGCGCTGGGACGTACTGATCCTGCCGGGGGACCTCGGTCGCCCCACGCTCGACGTGCTGAGCCGCCTCGTGGACCGCCCGGGCCCGGTCCTGGCCGACTTCGGCGACGCCCGGACGGGCTTCTTCGTCCCGCCGGGAACGGCCGCCCGCTGGCTCGGCACCGGGGTGCGCGGCGCGGGCGCCGGCACCTGGATCGTCGTCCCGTACCCGGGGCGGGCGACCGGTGCGGCGCACTGGCTGGTGGCGCCGGACGGCCTGGGCACCCTCACGGACCCCTCGCTCCTGGAACTGGCGATGCACGAGGCGGCGGGCCGACTGGCCAGGGAGGACCGGGGGTCGGGGGCCGTCTGAGCGGAGCCCCGGGCCGCATGGAGGTCTACAGAGGTCTTGACCACTCGATTGGTCTGGACCATGCTGTGGCGCGCTCCACCTCGATTCCCCCACCCCCGGAGGCAGTTGTGGACCGCACCAGACCCCTCACCCTGTTGTTGGCGGGCTCCCTCGCCGCCGGCGGGCTCCTCGCACTCACCCCCGCGGCCCAGGCCGCCGACACCGAACTCGCCCGCAACGGCGGCTTCGAGGCCGGCCTCGACGGCTGGACCTGCACGGCGGGCAGCGGCGCCGTCGTCCCGTCACCGGTGCACGGCGGGACGAAGGCGCTCCAGGCCACCCCGGCCGGCAGCGACAACGCCAAGTGCTCCCAGACCGTCACCGTGAAGCCCGGCTCCACGTACACGCTCAGCGGCTGGGTCCGCGGCAGCTACGTCTACCTCGGCGCCTCCGGCACCGGCACCACCGACGTCTCCACCTGGACGGGCTCCGCCCCCGACTGGCAGAAGCTCACCACCTCGTTCACCACGGGCGCCTCGACCACCTCGGTCACGATCTACACCCACGGCTGGTACGGCACCCCCGCCTACCAGGCCGACGACCTCTCCCTGTACGGCCCCGGCGGCGACCCGGTGCAGATCCCGGCCGCTCCCGCCGGCCTCACGGCGGGCTCCCCGACCTCCACCTCCGTGCCGCTGACCTGGACCGCGGTCTCCGGCGCCACCTCGTACAACATCTACCAGGGGTCCACCAGGGTCCAGACGGTCACCGCCCCCTCGGCCACCGTCTCCGGCCTCACGGCCTCCACCCCGTACACCTTCCAGGTCACCGCCGTGAACAGCGCCGGCGAATCCCCGAAGTCCCCCGCGGTCACCGCGACCACCACCTCCGGCGGCGGAGGGGGCGGGGGCGGCCTCCCCGCGCACGCCCTCGTCGGCTACCTCCACGCCAGCTTCGCCAACGGCTCCGGCTACACCCGCATGGCCGACGTCCCCGACTCCTGGGACGTCATCAACCTCGCCTTCGGCGAACCGACCTCGGTGACCTCCGGCGACATCCGCTTCAGCCTCTGCCCGGCGACCGAGTGCCCCGGCGTCGAATCGCCCGCCGACTTCAAGGCGGCGATCAAGGCCAAGCAGGCCGCCGGCAAGAAGGTCCTCATCTCCATCGGCGGCCAGAACGGCCAGGTGCAGCTCTCCACCACCGCGGCCCGCGACACCTTCGTCTCCTCCGTCTCGAAGATCATCGACGAGTACGGCCTCGACGGCCTCGACATCGACTTCGAGGGCCACTCGCTCTCGCTCCAGACCGGCGACACCGACTTCCGGAACCCGACCAGCCCGGTCGTCGTCAACCTGATCCAGGCGGTCAAGACCCTCAAGGCCAAGTACGGCGCGAAGTTCGTCCTGACGATGGCCCCGGAGACCTTCTTCGTCCAGCTCGGCTACCAGTACTACGGCTCCGGCCCCTGGGGCGGCCAGGACCCGCGCGCCGGCGCCTACCTGCCGGTCATCCACGCCCTGCGCGACGACCTGACGCTGCTCCACGTCCAGGACTACAACTCGGGCTCCATCATGGGCCTCGACAACCAGTACCACTCGATGGGCGGCGCCGACTTCCACATCGCCATGACCGACATGCTCCTCACCGGCTTCCCCGTCGCCGGCAACACGGACCGCTTCTTCCCGGCGCTCCGCCCCGAGCAGGTCGCCATCGGCCTCCCCGCCTCCACCCAGGCGGGCAACGGCCACACCGCACCGGCCGAGGTGAACAAGGCCCTGGACTGCCTCACGAAGAAGACGAACTGCGGCAGCTACCAGACCCACGGGACCTGGCCGGCCCTGCGCGGCCTGATGACCTGGTCGATCAACTGGGACCGCTACAACCAGTGGCAGTTCTCGCAGAACTTCGACACGTACTTCGGGAACGCTGCCAACTGGAGCTGACGGCCAGCACGATCAGCGAGAGGCAGAGACTGGCGAACACGTCCAGCGGCCAGTGGAAGCCCCGAAGGATCAGCCCGGTCCCCGTCACCGCCGTCAGCACGGCGGCGACGGGGATCAGGCGGTTCGAGACCAGGAAGGCCGCACCGAAGTAGGCGACCGCCGCGGTGGCCGTGTGGCCCGAGGGGTAGTAGCCCTGGGCCCAGGGCTCCAGCGGTCCGGGACGCGCGGTCCACTCCTTCAGCGGTATCACCAGGAGCGGCACGGCGGCCATGGCGAGCCCGGCGTACAGGGCGGCGGCGCGGCGGCCCCGCCACACCGCGTACGCCATCGCGCAGGCGAGGACGGGCAGGGCGACCGTCATGTTGCCGAGGTCGGAGGCGAGTTCGGAGAGGCACCGGGGGACCGTGTCCACCAAGGACCGGGACACCCGCTCGTCGAGCCTGGCCAAGGGGCCGTGGACGAGCACCTGCCAGGTCACGACGGCGAGGGCGACGAGCGCCGAGAAGAGAGCCGGCCGCCCTGGAACAGGGGGGGTGGTTCCAGAGCGGCCGAGGGGACCGGGCTGCCGCGCGCCCCGGGGGGTGTGGGGCGGGCGGCCATCCGATCGGTGAGGAGTTCCGGGGCACGAGGCCCCGGTGGTGTGCGCGAAGGCACGGTGTGGGCGGGGCTGGGGAGGCTCCGCCCGGGGTGTTTCTCTCATCTGCAGAAACCGTACGTCACGAAACGGGGGGCCGGCAGCGGGAAACGCATCCCGCCATCGGCCCCCCACAGAGTCTTCACACGGAGCGTCAGATCCGCGATCCGATCCGACCATCGATCAGATCGGCGATCCGACCATCGATCAGATCGGCGATCCGACAGCCGACCGGATCGGCGATCCGACGGCCGACCGGATCTGCGATCAGATCTGCGCGAGCGCGGCCTCGATGACGTCCAGGCCCTCGTTCAGCAGGTCCTCGCCGATGACCAGCGGCGGCAGGAAGCGCAGCACGTTGCCGTAGGTGCCACAGGTGAGGACGAGCACGCCCTCGTTGTGGCAGTACTTGGCGAGCGCGGCGGCGGCCTCGGCGTACGGCTCCTTGGTGACCGGGTCCTTCACCAGCTCGATGGCGATCATGGCGCCGCGGCCGCGGATGTCACCGATGGCCGGGAACTTCTCCTGCATGGCGGTGAGGCGGGCCTTCATGACCTCCTCGATGCGCTTGGCCTTGCCGTTGAGGTCGAGCTCCTTCATCGTCTCGATGGCACCGAGCGCACCGGCGCAGGCCACCGGGTTGCCGCCGTAGGTGCCGCCCAGACCGCCGCCGTGGACGGAGTCCATGATCTCGGCGCGGCCGGTGACGGCGGCGAGCGGCAGACCGCCCGCGATGCCCTTGGCGGTGGTGATGAGGTCCGGGACGATGCCCTCGTCCTCACAGGCGAACCACTGGCCGGTACGGCAGAAGCCGGCCTGGATCTCGTCCGCGACGAAGACGATGCCGTTGTCGTTGGCGAACTTCACGATCGCCGGCAGGAAGCCCTTGGCCGGCTCGATGAAGCCACCCTCGCCGAGGACCGGCTCGATGACGATCGCGGCGACGTTCTCGGCGCCGATCTGCTTGGTGATGTTGTCGATCGCCTGGGCGGCGGCCTCGGGACCGCAGTTCTCGGCACCGGTGGGCCAGCGGTAGCCGTAGGCGACCGGCACGCGGTAGACCTCGGGCGCGAACGGGCCGAAGCCCTGCTTGTACGGCATGTTCTTCGCCGTCATGCCCATGGTGAGGTTGGTACGGCCGTGGTAGCCGTGGTCGAAGACGACGACGGCCTGGCGCTTGGTGTACGAACGGGCGATCTTCACCGCGTTCTCGACGGCCTCGGCGCCCGAGTTGAACAGCGCGGACTTCTTGGCGTGGTCGCCCGGGGTCAGCTCGGCGAGCGCCTCGCAGACCTCCACGTAACCCTCGTACGGCGTCACCATGAAACAGGTGTGGGTGAAGTCCTGGAGCTGCGCGGCGGCGCGGCGCACGACGGCCTCGGCGGAGGCACCGACCGAGGTCACGGCGATGCCGGAGCCGAAGTCGATCAGGCGGTTGCCGTCGACGTCCTCGATGATGCCGCCGCCGGCCCGCTTGGTGAAGACGGGCAGCGTCGAGCCGACGCCACCGGCGACCGTGTCGAGACGGCGGGCCTGAAGCTCCTGCGACTTCGGACCGGGGATGGCGGTGACGACGCGCCGCTCCTGCGGGACAGCGTTCATGCGTGGCTCCTGGGGGTGGTTCTGGACGCACTTGCGGGTTTCCTCCGCAGGCTAGGCGCGGGGGAGGGGGAGAGGCATGCGCCGATCGGGAGTGATGGGGGGTGTGTCGTTGTCCGGGATGGACATGGCGGCTCCGGTTCCGTGCGCCGGAACGTCCCCGACCCGTCCCCGGACGACTCGGGCCGGTCCTCGGCCGTACGGGTGGTCGAATCCCCTCCCGGGGGCTCCCGGCCCACTAGATTGACGGTGGCACAGACGCGGCGACCTGGCTGGTCAGGGGGCAGGGGTTCATGGAGACCGACGGCACGTACGAGTCACGCGACACCAGGGGGGGCGCGGTACCGCGCCCGGCGGCGCCGCCGACCGACGGCCGGGCCGCGCACCCCGACGCCCCCGCACACGTACCGGCCCCGCCGCGCACGCCGCCGAGGCCGACGACCGCGCCCGGGACGCCGGTGCCCGGGACTGTGACACCTGGGACTGTGGCGCCTGGGGTGGCGGCTGTCGGCGGCTCCGCGGCCGCCGGGACGGGCCCCGCCGCTCCCGCCGCCGCGGGGGCCGTTCCCGGTGCTCCCGTCGCCGCCGGGGCCGTCGCCCCTCCCGTCGTCGCCTGGCTCGACGCCCCGCGGCCGGAGACCGCGCCCGGGATCTGGCGGTTCCGGCACGTGCCACCGCCGCCGCCCCGCGAGGCGCGGAAGCTCGCGCCCGTCACCGTGGCCGGGCTGCTGATCCCGCTCGTGATCGGACTCCTGCTCTGGTCGGCCTGGCGGCGCGGGGCCGTCCCCTACCAGTGGATCCCGCTCGCCACCTTCACCCCCGCCGACTGGTGGTACGGCGGAGGCACCTCACCCCGTGACTGGCACGGCGCCGAGGCACACGTCGTCTACGACGGGGTCTTCTTCGCCGTCCTGGTCTACGCGATCGCCCGCCTCGGAGCCTGGGCCGAACTCTCCCGCCACCTCCTCGCCGACCGCCGCCCGCCCGTGCGCGCCGCGCTCACGGCGGGCGCCGCGCTGATCGTCCTGACGTTCGTCTGGCCGGAGGCCTTCCCCGGCGTCGGCTGGGACGCGCTGCCGGTCGTCGCGCCGCTGCTCTCCCTCGTGGTGCTCCTCGGCGGCGGGTACGACGTCCTCACCTCGCCGGCCCTCGTCTACACCCTGTACGCCCTGATCACGGCCGCCGTGCTCTGGCCCTTCGCCCGCCTCGGCGACTGGCCCGGCCTGGTCCGGGGACGGCTCAGGGCCCGCGCCGCCGCCACGGCGGACGGCACCCCGCCGCCCCTCGACCCGGCAGCGCCCGTACCGCTCTCGCAGTGGCCCGAGCTGCGGGCGGCCGGCGGGCGGCCGGCGGCGGACCTGCTCGCCGCCGAGCTCTACGCCGGGCGCATGAACGACGTCGACTGCGCCCGCGTACGCCGAAGCGTGGAGCGGGGACGGACGCACGGAGGCGGCCTCGCCTCCTTCGTCGACACCGTGCTCCGACAGGGCGCCGCGGCCGGGGCGCACCCCTCGGGCGACCGCGACCTGCCGGGCCGCGCCGCCACCCACGACCTCCTCCTCGGACAGGTCCGCATCGGCCGCTGCGTGGCCGAGGAGCGGAACCCGGCCGCCTACCGGGGTGTGGGCCTCGCCCTCGAACCGGCCGCGCTCGCCACCTCCCTGCTGGTCGTGGGCCCCTCCGGCGCCGGGAAGACCACGCGGCTGACCGGCCCGGTCGTCGAGTCGCTGACCCTGCAGGCCCTCACCGGCGCCTGCGCGGTCGTCGCCGTGGGCACGGCGGACGCGCCGCTCGGCCCGGACGCCGCGTACGACGTCGTGGTCCGGCCGGGCGACCCGGCCTCGCCGTACGACCTCGACCTGTACGCGGGCCTCGGCGACCCCGACGAGGCGGCCGCGCTGCTCGCGGAGGGCCTCGTGGGCGACGTCGAGAACCTCGACGCCCGGCGGGCCGCCACCGTCCTCGCCCAGCTCATCGGCCCCTACCGGGCGGCGCATGGCCGCTTCCCGTCCGTGCCGGTGCTCCGTGAGCTCCTCGAAGCGGGCCCGGAGACGCTGACCGCGCTCCTCGACCGGCTGCCGGCCGACGGCACGGCCATGCGCCGCGAGCTGGAGGCCCGGATCCGGCAGGCCGGCACCTCCGCCGACGCCGGGCCGCTCCTCGCGGACCGCCTCTCGCTGCTCGACCGGCCGGCCTTCGCCGAGTTCTTCGGCGCGGACGGGAGCGACGTGCGGCCCTTCTCGCTGAAGTCCGTCGTCCACCACCCGCTGCGCGTCCGGATCAAGCTTCCCGAGCGCGGCCACGAGGAGGCCTCGCGACTCCTCGCCCGGCTGGTCCTCGCCCAGTTCCTGGCGGCGGCCCGGACCGGCGCCAAGCGCGCGCACTTCGTCTCCCTCGTCCTCGACGACGCCACCGGGGCGCTCACCGCGGGCACCGTGCGCTCCCTCCAGCGGCTGCGTCCGCACGACGCCGGTGTCGTCCTGGGGCTCCGTACCCTCGGCGAGGTGCCCGAGGCCCTGCACGGCCCGCTGTTCGGCGCGGTCGGCTGCCGGGTGGCGCTCTCCGGCATCACCACCTGGGACGGCCGGGGCTTCGCCGAGACGTGGGGCAAGGAGTGGGTCGAGACCACCGAGGTGGCGCACCACACGGTCTTCGCCGACCAGCCGATGACCCGGTTCATCCACGCTGTCCGCAAGAGGGTCACCGGCAAGGCCGTCACCACGGACGCGGTCACGACCCGGAAGGTCGAGCGGGAGCGGTGGTCCGCGTCCGAGCTCGCGCATTCCGTGCCGCCCGGTCACGCCGTCGTGTCCCTGACCACGGCCCAGGGCGCGCACACCCCACCGGTCCTCGTCGACCTGCGCGGCTGACCCGTCTCACCCCTCGCGCGGCTGAGCGCGCTCCCGGTGGCCCTGGCACAATCGGGGGCGCCGCTCGGCTGAGCGGTGCCCCCCGCCGCTGTGCGCGGCTCCCCCCGCGCACGGTCCTCGCTCAAAGGTCCGACGGTCCCCAATGCCGCCCACCCTCGCCTCGCTCGTGCAGCACTCCGCCCTCAAGCTCATCGTCCGCGCCGGTGAGGACCGCCTCGACACCCCCGTCCGCTGGGCCCACGTCAGCGAGCTCGCCGACCCCGTCCCGTACATGGAGGGCGGCGAGCTTCTCCTCACCACCGCGCTCACCCTCGACGCGGAGGACCTGGAGGCCATGCGCCGCTATGTGCGGCGGCTGCTCGGCGCCGGAGTGGTCGGGCTCGGGTTCGCCGTCGGCGTGAACTACGAGGAGATCCCGCCGGCCCTGCTCGACGCGGCCCGCGAGGAGCACCTGCCGCTGCTCGAAGTGCCGCGCCGGACGCCGTTCCTCGCCATCAGCAAGGCCGTGTCGGCGGCCATCTCCGCCGACCAGTACCGGGCCGTCACGGCCGGTTTCGAGGCCCAGCGCGAGCTCACCCGCGCCGCGCTCTCCGAGGGCCCCGAGGCCGTCGTCGCCCGGCTCGCCGCGCACGTCGACGGCTGGGCCGCGCTGTACGACGCCTCCGGCACCGTCGTCGCCGTCTCCCCCGAATGGGCGGCGCGCCGGGCCGCCCGGCTCACCCCCGACGTGGAGCGGCTGCGCGAGCGCCCCGCGCCCGCCAGCGCTGTCGTCGGCGGTACGGACGACCGCGTCGAGCTCCAGTCGCTCGGAACCGGGCGCCGGGTGCGCGGCGCCCTCGCCGTCGGTACGGGCGCGCCCCTCGGCACCGCCGAGCGGTACGCGGTCCACTCGGCGATCGCCCTGCTCACCCTCACGACGGAACGTTCCCGCTCGCTCCAGGCGGCGGAGCAGCGGCTCGGCGCCGCGGTGCTGCGCCTGATGCTCGCGGGCCAGCCCGAGCCGGCCCGCTCGGTCGCCGGCGATCTGTACGGAGGGCTGCTCGACGCCCCGTACCGGCTCCTCGTCGCCGAGCCCGCCGGGGGAGAACCGGCCGGGGAGCCCCCGCTGCCGGTGCTCGCCGAGGCCCTGGAGGCCGCCGCCGCCCGTGCGGGCGAGGCGGTGCTCACCGTCGCGGAGAGCGCGCAGCGGCTCGTCGTCCTCGCCGGGGACGCGGGCGCGGTCGTCGCCGCCTGCGAGGGGTACGCGGAGCGGGAGGCGGAGGAGGCGGGTGTCGTCGTCGGTCTCTCGGCACCGGCGGGCCCGAGCGGCGCGGCGGCCGCGTACAAGCAGGCCGAGCAGGCCCTCTCGGTCGCCCGGCGGCGGGGCAGGGCGCTCGTCGAGCACGAGGACCTGGCGGCGGGGTCGGTGCTTCCGCTCCTCGCCGACGACGCCGTCCGCGCCTTCGCCGACGGGATGCTCCGGGCGCTGCGGGAGCACGACGCGACCGGCCGCGGCGACCTGGTGGCCTCGCTGCGCGCCTGGCTCTCGCGGCACGGCCAGTGGGACGCGGCGGCGGCGGACCTGGGCGTCCACCGGCACACGCTGCGGTACCGGATGCGCCGGGTGGAGGAGATCCTCGGCCGCTCCCTGGACGATCCGGACGTCCGGATGGAGCTGTGGCTGGCCCTGAAGGCGACGGGCGAGGGCGCGGAGTAGCGCGTCGGGGAGGGCGAGGGGCTCCCGGGCCTGTCCGGCCGATCATGGCCGGGGCCGGCCCTGGTCCGCCGATCAGGCCCTAGGGGGTGTCTTGTCGATCAGGCCGGGCTCGCGACGCCCCCTAGTCGGAGCCGCCGCCGTAGTCACCGGTGTAGGTGTCCCCGCCCGACCGTCGCCTGCTCCTGCGCTGTCCGGCGCGGACCGCCTCGCCGCCCAGCAGGGTCACCATGGCCACGGCCCGTACCCAGCGGGGGCCGCCGCGGGACGCCCACACGACGCAGACGCAGCCGAGAACGGCGAGTACGAGGACTCCGATCAGTACGTAAAGGATCATGCTTTCCCCCTGAGGTCATGCGGTCCCGGTCATCCTCCCACCCCTCCGCAAGGCCCGCCGAGCCTCCCGTTCCGTCCGAATTCCGCTGACGCTGCCCGGATTCGGGCAGTTTTCTTGGCCGTCAGGGCTCGTACTCCTTACTCTCCTGCTCATGACAAGCCCCGCCGTCGATCCGGCCCCCGAGACGCACCCGGCCGCCCCCGCACCCCGTACCGACGCTCCCGCCGTCCCCGCCCGCCGGATCACCGGCGCCGTCTGGGCCGCGCTCGGCATCGTGTACGTCGTCTGGGGGTCCACGTACCTCGGCATCCGGATCGTCGTCGAGACCCTCCCGCCGTTCCTCTCCGGCGGCGCCCGCTTCGTCACCGCCGGCCTGCTCCTCGCCGCGATCGTCGCCTGGCGGCAGGGCCCCGCCGCCCTCAAGGTCACCCGCCGGGAACTCGGCTCCGCCGTCCTCGTCGGCCTGCTCCTGATCCTCGGCGGCAACGGTCTCGTCGTCCTCGCCGAGACCTCCATACCCTCCGGCCTCGCGGCCCTCCTCGTCGCCGCCGTCCCCGTCTGGGTCGTCCTGCTCCGCACGGTCTTCGGCGACCGCCCCGGCTCCGGCGCCTACGGCGGCGTCCTGCTCGGCTTCGCCGGCCTCGGCGTCCTCACCGTCCCGGGCCTGAGCGGCGAGGTGAAGATCGGCGGCGTCCTGCTCGTCCTCGTCGCGGCCCTGCTCTGGTCCGTCGGCTCCGTCTCCTCCGCCCGGCTGCCCATGCCCGCCAACCCCTTCACGGCGAGCGCGTACGAGATGCTGGCCGGCGGCCTCGCGGCGCTCACCCTCGGCCTCGTGCGCGGCGAGCAGCACGGCCTCGACCTGGGCGCCGTCTCCGGCCGCTCCTGGGCCGCCCTCGCCTACCTGATCGTCTTCGGTTCGCTCGTCGCCTTCACCGCGTACGCCTGGCTCCTCCAGGCCGCCCCGGTCTCCCTCGTCGCCACCTACGCCTACGTCAACCCGGTCGTCGCCGTCCTGCTCGGCGCCCTCGTCCTCGACGAGGCCCTGACCTGGCCGATCCTCCTCGGCGGCGCGATCGTCGTCGGCGGCGTCTCACTGATCGTCTCGACGGAACGGCGCGGATGATCAACCGTCCTCCCGCCTGACAGGCCTCGCGATCGGAGCCCTTCGGCCGCGGCTCTTCGGCCGAAGCGGACAGAGCCGCCACCCCCACTACTCCATACCGGACAAGCCCGCGCCCGCCGCCCCGGCCCTAACGTGTCACCAGAGCAATCGCTCGCTCCCCGAAACGGAAAGGGCCGGGACGCAATGACGACCACCCACGCCTTCTGGCTCGCCGGCCGCGAGGCCACCGGCGACGCCTCCTTCGACGTCACGAACTCGTACGACGGACGTCTGGTCGGCAAGGTCAGCGTGCCCACCGAGGCCCAGGTCGAGGAGGCCGTCGCCGCCGCGCACGCCGTCGTCGACGAGTTCGCCGCGACCCCGGCGCACGTCCGCGCCGCCGCCCTCGACCACGTGTCGAAGCGGCTCGCCGAGCGCACCGAGGAGATCGCCCAGCTGATCTCCGCCGAGAACGGCAAGCCCATCAAGTGGGCCCGCGGCGAGGTCGGCCGTGCCGTCTCCGTCTTCCGTTTCGCCGCCGAGGAGGCCCGCCGCTGGAACGCCGGCGAGGCCCAGCGCCTGGACACCGAGGCCGGCGGCGCGGGCCGCCTCGCCCTGACCCGCCGCATCCCCCAGGGCGTCGTCCTCGGCATCGCGCCGTTCAACTTCCCGCTGAACCTCAGCGCCCACAAGGTCGCCCCGGCCATCGCCGTCGGTGCCCCGATCATCCTCAAGCCGGCCCCGTCGACCCCGATCTCCTCCCTGATCCTGGGCGAGATCCTGGCCGAGACCGACCTGCCGGCCGGCTCCTGGTCGATCCTGACCGTGCCGAACGACCGCATGCCCGCCCTCGTCCAGGACGAGCGCCTCCCGGTCATCTCCTTCACGGGCTCCGACAAGGTCGGCTACGCCATCCAGCAGTCGGTGCCGCACAAGCACTGCACCCTGGAGCTCGGCGGCAACGCCGCGGCCGTCGTCCTGCCCGACTGGTCCTCGGAGGCCGACCTGGACTGGGCCGCGACCCGCATCGCGACCTTCTCCAACTACCAGGGCGGCCAGTCCTGCATCTCCGTGCAGCGCGTGATCGCCGACGCCTCGGTCTACGACCGCCTGGTGCCGAAGATCGTCGCCGCCGTCGAGGCGCAGGTCACCGGCGACCCGGCGGACGACGCCACCGACGTCGGCCCGCTCGTCGACGAGGCCGCGGCCAAGCGCGTCGAGTCCTGGGTCGACGAGGCCGTCGAGGCCGGCGCGAAGCTCCTCGCCGGCGGCAAGCGCGAGGGCGCCACCTACGCCCCGACCGTCCTCACCGACCTCCCGGCGGACGTCACCCTGGCCCGCGCCGAGGTCTTCGGCCCGGTCCTGACCATCGCCAAGGTCGACGGCGAGGCCGAGGCCTTCGCCGCGGTCAACGACTCGGACTTCGGCCTCCAGGCCGGTGTCTTCACCCACGACCTGCAGACCGCCTTCCGCGCCCACCGCGCCCTGGAGGTCGGCGGCGTGATCGTCGGCGACGTCCCCTCGTACCGCGCCGACCAGATGCCGTACGGCGGTGCCAAGCGCTCCGGCGTCGGCCGTGAGGGCGTCAAGTACGCGATGGACGACTACACCTACGAGCGCGTGCTCGTCCTGACGGGCCTCGCCCTGTAAGGCGTACGCCACGAGACCAGGCGGTCCGAGCCCACTGTGCGGGGGCTCGGGCCGCCTTTCTCATGAGACGGGGGCGTCCACGAGGCGGACGACCTCCGCGGGACGTACCCGGAGCGGCCCGCTCCTCTTTCCGGACCCGCCGGAATCGGGTACGACGGACAGGAAGCCCAAGGAGGTGTCCATGTCCGCACCCGCCCAGCGGCCCAAGGTCACCGAGCGCGAGGCCCGGCAGGTCGCCGAGGCCGCGCGCGAGCGGGACTGGCACCGGCCCAGCTTCGCGAAGGAGCTGTTCCTCGGCCGTTTCCGCCTCGACCTCGTCCATCCCCACCCGCTTCCCGCCGCCGAGGACGTCCGCCGCGGCGAGGCCTTCCTCGCCGTCCTCCGCGACTTCTGCGAGACCCGGATCGACGGTGCCCGCATCGAGCGCGAGGCCCGCATCCCCGACGAGACGATCACCGGACTCAAGGAGATCGGCGCCCTCGGGATGAAGATCGACCCGGCGTACGGCGGACTCGGCCTCACCCAGCTGTACTACAACCGGGCCCTCGCCCTGGTCGGCTCCGCGAGCCCCGCCGTCGGCGCCCTGCTCTCCGCGCATCAGTCGATCGGCGTACCCCAGCCGCTGAAACTCTTCGGCACCCAGGAGCAGAAGGACGCCTTCCTGCCCCGGCTGGCCCGCACCGACCTCTCCGCCTTCCTGCTCACCGAGCCCGACGTCGGCTCCGACCCGGCCCGCCTCGCCACCACCGCCGTGCCGGACGGGGACGCGTACGTCCTCGACGGCGTGAAGCTGTGGACCACCAACGGCGTCATCGCCGACCTGCTCGTCGTCATGGCCCGCGTCCCCGCCTCCGAGGGACACCCCGGCGGGATCACCGCCTTCGTCGTCGAGGCCGACGCGCCCGGCATCACCGTCGAGCACCGCAACGCCTTCATGGGCCTGCGCGGCCTGGAGAACGGCGTCACCCGCTTCCACCGCGTACGGGTCCCCGCCGGCAACCGCATCGGCCCCGAGGGCGCCGGCCTGAAGATCGCCCTCACCACCCTCAACACCGGCCGGCTCTCCCTCCCCGCCGCCTGCGCGGGCGCCGCCAAGTGGTGTCTGAGGATCGCCCGCGAATGGTCCGGCGTCCGCGAGCAGTGGGGGAGGCCCGTCGCGCGCCACGAGGCCGTCGGCACCAAGATCTCCTTCATCGCGGCCACCGCCTTCGCCCTGGAGGCCGTCGTCGACCTCGCCTCCCAGATGGCCGACGAGGAACGCAACGACATCCGCATCGAGGCCGCCCTCGCCAAGCTGTACGGCTCCGAGAAGGCCTGGCTCATCGCCGACGAACTCGTCCAGATCCGGGGCGGGCGCGGCTACGAGACCGCCGACTCGCTCGCCGCCCGCGGCGAACGGGCCGTCCCCGCCGAACAGCTCCTGCGCGACCTCCGGATCAACCGGATCTTCGAGGGCTCGACCGAGATCATGCACCTGCTGATCGCCCGTGAGGCCGTCGACGCCCACCTCTCCGTCGCCGGAGACCTCATCGACCCCGAGAAGACCCTCGCCGACAAGGCGAGGGCCGGAGCCCGGGCCGGCGGCTTCTACGCCCGCTGGCTCCCGGGACTCGTCACCGGACCGGGGCAGCTGCCGGGGGCGTACGGGGAGTTCGGCCCCCTCGCGGGCCACCTCCGGTACATCGAGCGGACCTCCCGCAAACTGGCCCGGTCCACCTTCTACGCGATGTCCCGCTGGCAGGGCCGCATGGAGCTCAAACAGGCCTTCCTGGGGCGGATCGTCGACATCGGGGCGGAGCTCTTCGCGATGAGCGCGGCCTGCGTACGGGCCGAACTCCTCCGCACCACGGGGGAGCACGGCCCCGAGGCCCAGCAGCTCGCGGACGCCTTCTGCCACCAGGCCCGCCTCCGCGTCGAGGAACTCTTCACCCGCCTCTGGTCCAACACGGACGACCTCGACCGGCGCATCGTCGACGGGGTGCTGGCGGGGCGCTACACCTGGCTGGAGGAGGGCGTCGTGGACCCCAGCGGCGAGGCCCCGTGGATCGCGGACGCCACCCCGGGCCCGTCGGCCGGGGAGAACGTCCACCGCCGGATCCCCTGACCGCCCGCCGTGACCCGCCCGCCGTGAGCCCGCGACGTCCACGTTGAGCCCGCGACGTCCACGTTGCGGACCGGACCACGCGCGGGTCGGGGGCCACGGCAGGATGAGGTCCGTGACCGTCATCGACATCCCCGGCTCCAAGTCCGTCACCGCCCGCGCGCTCTTCCTCGCCGCCGCCGCGGAGGGCACCACCACCCTCCTGCGCCCGCTCGTCTCCGACGACACCGAGGGATTCGCCGAGGGCCTCGCCGCCCTCGGCTATGCCGTCCGCCGCGAGCCCGACGCCTGGCACATCGAGGGCCGGCCCGCGGGTCCCGGCGTGGAGACCGCCGATGTCTACTGCCGCGACGGCGCCACCACCGCCCGCTTCCTGCCGACCCTCGCCGCCGCCGGCCACGGCACGTACCGCTTCGACGCCTCCGCGCAGATGCGCCGCCGTCCCCTCGGCCCGCTCAGCACCGCCCTGCGCGACCTCGGGGTCGACCTCCGGCACGGCGAGAAGGACGGCCACCACCCGCTCAGCGTCCACGCCGCGGGCGTGAAGGGCGGCGCGCTCACCCTCGACGCCGGGCAGTCCTCCCAGTACCTCACCGCCCTGCTGATGCTCGGCCCGCTCACCGCCGAGGGCCTCGACATCACCGTCACGGACCTGGTCTCGGAGCCGTACGTCGAGATCACGCTCGCGATGATGCGGTCCTTCGGCGCCGAAGTCACCCGGGAGGGCCGCACGTACCGCGTCGCCCCGACCGGCTACCGCGCCCGCACGTACGGCATCGAGCCCGACGCCTCCACCGCCGGCTACTTCTTCGCCGCCGCCGCTCTCGAACCGGGCCGGTCCGTCACGGTCCCCGGCCTCGGCACCGGCGCCCTCCAGGGCGACCTGGCCTTCGTCGACGTCCTGCGCCGGATGGGCGCCGACGTCGAGATCACCGACACGGGGACGACCGTCCGCTCCACCGGCACCCTGCGCGGACTCACCGTCAACATGCGGGACATCTCGGACACCATGCCGACCCTCGCCGCGATCGCGCCGTTCGCCGACGGGCCCGTCCGCATCGAGGACGTCGCCAACACCCGGGTCAAGGAGTGCGACCGTCTCGACGCCTGCGCCGAGAACCTCCGCCGCCTCGGCATCACCGTCGAGACCGGCCCGGACTGGATCGAGATCCACCCCGGCACCCCCGCCGGACCCGTCGAGATCGCCACCCACGGCGACCACCGGATCGTCATGTCCTTCGCGGTCACCGCGCTGCGCACCCCGGGAATCACCTTCGACGACCCCGGCTGTGTGAAGAAGACGTTCCCCGACTTCCATCGCGTGTTCGACGCTTTCGCCCGCACCCCGTGAAGACCGCACAGTCTTTGCGGCAAGAATGGGGGGCATGAGCGACCGCCCCTCTCCTCTCGCCGACCCGCACATCGCCTTCGACGTCTCCGAAGGACGCCGGGACATCGTCGTCCTCGGCTCGACCGGGTCCATCGGCACCCAGGCCATCGACCTGGTGCTGCGCAACCCCGACCGCTTCCGGGTCACCGCGCTGGCCGCCTCCGGCGGCCGGATCGGACTGCTCGCCGAGCAGGCGCACCGGCTGAAGGTCGCCGCGGTCGCCGTGGCCCGCGAGGAGGCGCTGCCCGAGCTGCGCGAGGCGCTGGAGGCGCTGTACGGCTCCGAGCCCCTGCCCGAGCTCCTGGCGGGGCCGGACGCCGCGACGCAGCTGGCCGCCTCGCCGTGCCACACCGTCCTCAACGGCATCACCGGCTCCATCGGCCTCGCGCCGACCCTCGCCGCCCTCGAAGCGGGCCGCACCCTCGCCCTCGCCAACAAGGAGTCGCTGATCGTCGGCGGCCCCCTGGTGAAGGCGCTCGCCAAGCCGGGCCAGATCATCCCGGTCGACTCCGAGCACGCGGCGCTCTTCCAGGCGCTCGCCGCCGGCACCCGCGCCGACGTCCGCAAGCTGGTCGTGACGGCCTCCGGAGGTCCCTTCCGCGGCCGTACGCGCGAGCAGCTGGCCCATGTCACCCGGGAGGACGCTCTCGCCCACCCGACCTGGGCCATGGGCCCGGTGATCACGGTCAACAGCGCGACCCTGGTGAACAAGGGCCTGGAGGTCATCGAGGCCCACCTGCTGTACGACATCCCCTTCGACCGCATCGAGGTCGTCGTCCACCCGCAGTCGTACGTCCACTCGATGGTCGAGTTCACGGACGGATCCACGCTCGCCCAGGCCACCCCGCCGGACATGCGGGGCCCGATCGCCATCGGCATCGGCTGGCCCGAGCGGGTCCCGGACGCGGCCCCCGCCTTCGACTGGACCAAGGCCTCCACCTGGGAGTTCTTCCCGCTCGACACCGAGGCCTTCCCGTCCGTGGGTCTGGCGCGGCACGTGGGCGAGCTGGGCGGCACGGCCCCCGCCGTCTTCAACGCCGCGAACGAGGAGTGCGTCGAGGCGTTTCTCGCGGGACGGCTGCCGTTCAACGGAATCATGGATACCGTCACTGCGGTCGTCACGGAGCACGGCGTTCCCCGTACGGGAACCTCCCTCACCGTGTCGGACGTCCTCGAAGCGGAGACCTGGGCACGCGCCCGGGCCCGAGAGCTCGCAGCGAAGGCAACAGCGGAGGCCCGCGCATGAACGAAATGCTCCTGTACGCCCTGGGCATCGTGCTGTTCGCCCTCGGCCTCCTCGTCTCCATCGCGTGGCACGAGCTCGGCCACCTCTCCACGGCCAAGCTCTTCGGCATCCGCGTGCCGCAGTACATGGTCGGCTTCGGCCCCACGATCTGGTCGAAGAAGCGCGGCGACACCGAGTACGGCCTCAAGGCCATCCCGGCCGGCGGCTACATCCGCATGATCGGCATGTTCCCGCCGGGCGAGGACGGCAAGATCGAGGCCCGCTCCACCTCGCCCTGGCGCTCCATGATCGAGGACGCCCGCGAGGCCTCGTACGAGGAGCTCCAGCCCGGCGACGAGACGCGGCTGTTCTACACGCGCAGGCCGTGGAAGCGCGTGATCGTGATGTTCGCCGGACCGTTCATGAACCTGGTCTTGGCAGCGCTGCTGTTCTTCGGCTCGATGATGACGATCGGCACCGCGCAGCAGACGACGCAGGTCGGCGGCGTCCAGAAGTGCGTCATCAAGCTGAGCGACAAGCGCCAGAAGTGCGAGGCGGGCGACCCCGCCTCCCCGGCGTTCCGGGCCGGCCTGAAGGAGGGCGACAAGATCGTCGCCTTCGACGGGACCCCGGTCGGCGACTGGGACACCCTCTCGGACCACATCCGCGACACCATCGGCCCCGCGACGATCACCGTCGAGCGCGGCGGACAGCGCCTCGACCTGCACCCCACCCTCGTCCCCAACGAGGTCCCGAAGAAGGACGCGGACGGCAAGGTCGTCCAGCCGGTGGACTACATCCAGGCCGGCTACCTCGGCTTCGCCTCCAAGACCGAGGTCGCGCCGCTCACCTTCGGCGAGACCACCGAGCGGATGACCGACCTCCTGGAGAACGGCGTCCACTCCGTCATCGCCCTCCCGGGCAAGATCCCCGGCCTGTGGGACGCCACCTTCGGCGACGGCGAGCGGGCCGAGGACTCGCCCGTCGGCGTCGTCGGCGCCGCCCGCATCACCGGTGAGCTGATGACCGTCGAGGCTCCGCCGACGACGATCCTCGTGTGGTTCATGAACCTGCTGGTCATGTTCAACGTCTCGCTGTTCCTGTTCAACATGCTCCCGCTGCTGCCGCTCGACGGCGGTCACATCGCGGGCGCCCTGTGGGAGTCCGTCCGCCGTCACACGGCCCGGATCTTCCGGCGCCCCGACCCCGGCCCGTTCGACGTGGCCAAGCTGATGCCCGCCGCCTATGTGGTGGCCGGTGTCTTCGTCTGTTTCACGCTGCTCGTCCTCGCCGCCGACATCGTCAACCCGGTGAAGATCACGTAGCTCCCAGGAGGGCCGGACCCGGTGGTGTCCGGCCCTCCGCCCCCGGGGCGGTAACCTCGGAGACCTGAGCCCGCCGACGCACAACCTTGAGGTTGCACTTCAGATGACCGCGATTTCTCTCGGTATCCCGACCGTTCCGACCCGGCTCGCCGAGCGGCGCAAGAGCCGCCAGATCCAGGTCGGCAGCGTGGCCGTCGGCGGTGACGCGCCCGTCTCCGTCCAGTCGATGACGACGACCCGCACCTCCGACATCGGCGCCACGCTCCAGCAGATCGCCGAGCTGACCGCCTCCGGCTGCCAGATCGTGCGCGTGGCCTGCCCGACCCAGGACGACGCCGACGCGCTCGCCACGATCGCCCGGAAGTCCTCGATCCCTGTCATCGCCGACATCCACTTCCAGCCGAAGTACGTGTTCGCCGCGATCGACGCCGGCTGCGCGGCCGTCCGCGTCAACCCGGGCAACATCAAGCAGTTCGACGACAAGGTCAAGGAGATCGCCAAGGCGGCCGGCGACGCCGGCACCCCGATCCGCATCGGCGTCAACGCCGGTTCGCTCGACGCGCGGCTCCTGAAGAAGTACGGCAAGGCCACTCCCGAGGCGCTCGTCGAGTCCGCGCTCTGGGAGGCCTCCCTCTTCGAGGAGCACGGCTTCCGCGACATCAAGATCTCGGTCAAGCACAACGACCCGGTCGTCATGGTCGAGGCCTACCGCCAGCTCGCCGCCCAGTCCGACTATCCGCTGCACCTCGGCGTCACCGAGGCGGGCCCGGCCTTCCAGGGCACCATCAAGTCGGCCGTCGCCTTCGGCGCCCTGCTCTCCCAGGGCATCGGCGACACCATCCGCGTCTCCCTCTCCGCGCCGCCGGTCGAGGAGATCAAGGTCGGCATCCAGATCCTGGAGTCGCTGAACCTGCGCCAGCGCCGCCTGGAGATCGTCTCCTGCCCGTCCTGCGGCCGCGCCCAGGTCGACGTCTACAAGCTCGCCGAGGAGGTCACCGCCGGCCTCGACGGCATGACCGTCCCGCTGCGCGTCGCCGTCATGGGCTGCGTCGTCAACGGGCCCGGCGAGGCCCGCGAGGCCGACCTCGGCGTCGCCTCCGGCAACGGCAAGGGCCAGATCTTCGTCAAGGGCGAGGTCATCAAGACCGTCCCCGAGTCGAAGATCGTCGAGACCCTCATCGAGGAGGCGCTCAAGATCGCCGAGCAGATGGAGAAGGACGGCGTCGCCAGCGGCGAGCCGACGGTCGCCATCGGCGCCTGACCCCCGCGCACGAGAAGCCCCTCCACCCCACCGGGCGGAGGGGCTTCGCGCGTGCGGAGGAGGCCGCCTCCGCAAGCGCCCCGGAGGTGAACCGAGCCCGGGAAAGGGGCACGGGGGTACAGTGCGGAGACCAGCAGATCCGTACCGTGAGGCCCCCTCGTGCTGACAGAGACCACCACTCGGGTCCTCGAACCCGCCGACCTCGGCGCCGCACTCGCCGTCCTGGAGAGCGCCCCCGTCGAGAACGCCTTCGTGACCGCCCGCGTCCAGGTCGCCGGGCTCGACCCCTGGCGCCTCGGCGGCGAGATGTGGGGCTGGTACACCGAGGGCAGACTGCGCTCGCTCTGCTACTCCGGCGCCAACCTCGTCCCCATCTGCGCCACCCCCGAGGCCGTCCGCGCCTTCGCCGACCGGGCCCGCAGGATCGGCCGCCGCTGCTCCTCGATCGTCGGCCCCGCCGAGGCCACCGGCGAGCTCTGGCGGCTCCTGGAGCCCAGCTGGGGCCCCGCGAGGGACGTCCGCGCCCACCAGCCGCTGATGGTCACCGAGCAGCCCTCCGCCACCGTCACGCCCGATCCGCTGGTGCGCCGCGTCCGCAAGGACGAGATGGAGGCGATCATGCCCGCCTGCGTGGCCATGTTCACCGAGGAGGTCGGCGTCTCCCCGCTCGCCAACGACGGCGGACTGCTCTACCAGGCCCGTGTCGCCGAGCTCGTCGGCGCCGGCCGCTCCTTCGCCCGCATCGAGGACGGCAAGGTCCTCTTCAAGGCCGAGATCGGCGCCGCCACCCGCCAGGCCTGCCAGATCCAGGGCGTCTGGGTCGCCCCCGAGCACCGCGGCAAGGGCCTCTCCGAGACGGGCATGGCCGCCGTCCTCCGGTACGCGCTGGCCGACGTCGCCCCCGTCGTCAGCCTGTACGTCAACGACTTCAACACCCCGGCGAGGGCCGCCTACCGCCGCGTCGGCTTCCGCGAGACCGGTGCCTTCATGAGCGTGCTGTTCTGAGGCCCCGCGCGGCTTGTAGGGTGCGCCGCATGGATGACGCAGAGGTCGAGGTCGGTCCGGTCAATCTCGCCGCCCGGGTGGACGAGGCCCTCGCCGTGCAGGCGGTCGCCTTCGGCCTGGACGCGGGCGAGGTCGCCGTACGCCGCCACATCGTGCTGCGCCATCTGCTCAGCCCCGGTGCCCGCGCCTACGGGGCCACCACCCCCGACGGACGGCTCGTCGGCTTCGTGTACGGGATGCCCAACGACCGCACCCACTGGTGGTCCACCGTCGTCGAGACCTACCTGAGGGCCACCGGCACCGCCGACTGGCTCGACGACTCCTTCGTCATCACCGAACTCCACGTCCACCCCGACTTCCAGGGCCGGGGCGTGGGACGCCGGCTGATCACCACGATCACCGACGGCGCCGCCGAGCCGCGCTCGATCCTCTCCGCGATCGACACCGACAGCCCGGCCCGCGGCCTCTACCGGGCCCTCGGCTACCAGGACCTCGCCCGCCAGGTGCACTTCCCGAGCGCCCCTCGCCCGTACGCGGTCATGGGCGCCCCCCTGCCGCTCAAGCGCCGGAACTGATTTCTCCTGCCAGGGGCGGCCCGGCTAACCTCGGGGCCATCACCGTCAGTTTCGGCAGGAGTACGAGAACCATGGCCAACGCACCGGTCCAGCGCATGTCCCAGTTGATGGCGAAGACGCTGCGCGACGACCCGGCGGACGCCGAGGTCCTCAGCCACAAGCTCCTCGTCCGCGCCGGCTACGTCCGGCGCACCGCCGCCGGCATCTGGAGCTGGCTGCCGCTGGGCAAGAAGGTCCTCTCCAACGTCGAGCGGATCGTCCGCGAGGAGATGGACGCCATCGGCGCCCAGGAGGTCACCCTCCCCGCGCTGCTGCCCCGCGAGCCGTACGAGGCGACCGGCCGCTGGGACGAGTACGGTGCCGAGCTCTTCCGCCTGCAGGACCGCAAGGGCGGCGACTACCTCCTCGGCCCGACCCACGAGGAGATCTTCACGCTCCTGGTGAAGGACCAGTGCTCGTCCTACAAGGACCTGCCGGTGATCCTCTACCAGATCCAGAACAAGTTCCGCGACGAGGCCCGCCCGCGCGCCGGCATCCTGCGCGGCCGTGAGTTCCTCATGAAGGACTCGTACTCCTTCGACACCGAGGACGAGGGCCTCGCCCAGTCGTACGCCCTGCACCGCCAGGCCTACCATCGCGTCTTCGAGCGCCTCGGCCTCGACTACCGCATCTGCGCCGCCACCGCGGGCGCGATGGGCGGCTCGAAGTCCGAGGAGTTCCTCGCCCCCGCCGAGGCCGGCGAGGACACCTTCGCCGACTGCCCGAACTGCGACTTCGCCGCGAACACCGAGGCGATCACGTACGAGCTGAAGGCGGTCGACGGGTCCGCCGTCGCCGCGGCCGAGGAGATCCCCACCCCCGACACCCCGACGATCGAGACCCTCGCGGCCTCCCTCGGCGTGCCGGCCTCCGCGACCCTCAAGAACCTCCTGGTCAAGGTCGACGGCGAGATCGTCGCGGTCGGCGTCCCCGGTGACCGCGAGGTCGACCTGGACAAGGTCGAGGCGCACTTCGCGCCGGCCACCGTCGA
Organism: Streptomyces tanashiensis; assembly: GCF_014648895.1. Classification (GTDB taxonomy): domain Bacteria; phylum Actinomycetota; class Actinomycetes; order Streptomycetales; family Streptomycetaceae; genus Streptomyces; species Streptomyces tanashiensis. The sequence continues at coordinate 47,947 of NZ_BMRZ01000019.1, read as the reverse complement.
GATGGTGACCGAGACCGACTTCGCGGCCCGCCCCGACCTGGTCCGCGGCTACGTCGGCCCGCAGGGCCTGGAGAAGGTCACGTACCTCGCCGACCCGCGCGTCGCCCCCGGCACCTCCTGGATCACGGGCGCCAACAAGGACGGCATGCACGCGAAGAACGTCGTCGCGGGCCGTGACTTCGAGGTCGACGCGTACGTCGACGTCGTCGTCGTCCAGGAGGGCGACCCGTGCCCCAAGTGCGGCACCGGCCTGAAGCTGGACCGCGCCATCGAGATCGGCCACATCTTCCAGCTGGGCCGCAAGTACGCCGACGCCCTCAAGCTCGACGTCCTCGGCCAGAACGGCAAGCCGGTCCGCGTGACCATGGGCTCGTACGGCATCGGCGTCTCGCGCGCGGTCGCGGCGCTCGCCGAGCAGACCGCCGACGAGAAGGGGCTGTGCTGGCCGGCCGAGGTCGCCCCGGCCGACGTCCACGTCGTCGCCGCCGGCAAGGCGCTCCAGATCGAGCTGGCCCTCGAGGTCTCGGAGAAGCTCTCCGCCGCCGGTCTCCGCGTCCTGGTCGACGACCGCGCGGGCGTCTCCCCGGGCGTCAAGTTCACCGACGCGGAGCTCATGGGCGTCCCGAAGATCCTCGTCGCGGGCCGCCGCTCGGGCGAGGGCGTCGTGGAGCTGAAGGACCGGCGCACGGGCGAGCGCGAGGAACTGACGGTCGAAGAGGCCCTCACCCGCCTCACGTCCTGACCCGCGGGGGCGGGGCCTTTCGGGGCCCCGCCCACCCCCGTGTGGGCAATCGTCCCGCAGGGCGGGACGGGTGGGCACACGGGACGGCGCCCCGTGCCGGGCCCAGGCGTTCCGCGCCTGGACCCCCATCGCCCTGCGGGGCGATGGCCCACACGGTGCCGCCCGCCAAGGGCTACGTCTCGGTTTCCTGGGGCGTGGGGTCCACCGACGAGCCCGTCAGGTCGTCGATCGCCTCCTCCGCCGCCGCCCGGCCCTTCAGATACGCCTCGCTCAGCGGCGGCGAGACAGGCGGGGGCAGCGGCTGCGGCACCGGAGGCATCGGCGACACCGCGTCAGCCGCCCCCGCCGCCCCCGTCGGCGTGGCCCGTTCCAGGAACCGCAGCAGTTCCACCGGAATCGGCAGGACCAGCGTCGAGTTCTTCTCCGCCGAGACCGCCATCACCGTCTGCAGCAGCCTCAGCTGCAGCGCCGCCGGCTCCGTCGCCATGACCCCCGCCGCCTCGGCCAGCTTCTTCGAGGCCTGGAGCTCCGCGTCCGCGTTGATCACCCGCGCCCGCCGCTCCCGGTCCGCCTCCGCCTGCCGGGCCATCGAGCGCTTCATCGTCTCCGGCAGCGACACGTCCTTGATCTCGACCCGGTCGATCGCGACGCCCCAGCCCATCGCCGGGCTGTCGAGCATCAGCTCCAGGCCCTGGTTGAGCTTCTCCCGGTTGGACAGCAGGTCGTCGAGGTCGCTCTTGCCGATGATCGACCGCAGCGAGGTCTGCGCCATCTGCGAGACCGCGAACTTGTAGTCCTCCACCCGCACGACGGCGTCCGCCGCGTCGACGACCTTGAAGTACACGACCGCGTCCACCCGCACCGTCACGTTGTCCCGGGTGATGCCCTCCTGCGCGGGCACGGGCATGGTGACGATCTGCATGTTCACCTTGTGCAGGCGATCGACGAGCGGCACGATCATCGTGAAGCCGGGGGTACGGACGTCGTTGCGCAGCCGACCGAAGCGGAAGACGACACCGCGCTCGTACTGCTTGACCACCCGCGCGGCCGCGCCCGCGTACACGGCGAGCACGGCGGCCGCGCCGGCCGCCGCCATCAGGACCTCTTCGAGCATCACGGCCCCCTGCAATCGAGCCGAACGTTACAAAAAGGGTATTCCCCTACAGCCAGCTCGCGAACTCCAGAAGCAGCTCGGCGTCCTGCCGCCGCCCCGCCGTCAGCGCCCGCGTCCCCGACTCGACCGCGCGGAACAGGGTCCAGCCGCGCAGCCGCTCCCGGTCCAGGTCCAGGGAGTCCGCCAGCTTGTTGACCCGTCGCCGGGCCGCCGAGGCGCCCGAGGACGCGGCCACGAGGTCCTCGACCCGGTCCCGCACGAGCCGGGCCAGGTCATAGGCCCGCTCGCCCACCAGCGGCTCGGGGCCGACGGCCAGCCAGGGCGTCCGGTCACCGGCGAGCACCTTGCCCTGGCGGAAGTTCCCGTGCAGCAGCACCGTCTCCGTCTCGGCCGCCACCAGCTCCTCGCGGACCGCGAGCGCCGCCGCGGTCGGCTCCCCGGCCGCCGGGTCCGCGCGGTACGGCTCCATCGCCTCCGCCTGCCGGGCCGTCCGCCGGGCCACCGTCTCGAAGCCGTGGGCCGCCGGGGGGTCGACCCACAGCTTCCGCACGGTGCCCGCGGCCTCCAGGAGCGCCTTCGCCTCCGGCAGGGAGCGCAGGGAGACCTCGGGGTGCAGCCGTTCGAGGACGAGCGCGCCCTCCCCGGCCTCGTCGAGGAGCTGCACCGCGCCCCAGCCGTTCCAGTGCGCCAGCGCGTCCCTCTCCAGGTCCGGCCGGGTGAACGGGGGTGCGATCTTGAGCGCGGCGGGGGAGCCGTCGGAGCGCCGGACGAGGACGACGAGACTGCTCCGTCCGCCGGGGGCCATCACCCGCTCGGTGTCCAGGGACGCGTGGCCGAGCGCCTCGTCGGCGAGCCCGGGCAGCTTCGCGAGCCACTCGGCCGCCGCGGCGTCCCCGTACGTCTCACCGAGCGTCCTGGCCAGTCGCTGCGGCGGTTCGAAACCCATGCGTACGTTGTTCCTTCGGTCGGGGCGGGACTACACCCGCTCGGCGAGCCCAGGAAAGGTTACGTCGCTGCCGCGCCAGCGGACGGCGCGTACCGCCGCCTCCCGGAGCGCGGCGGCCGCCTCGCCCCGCGCGCGGCCCTCGGTGGCCCGGACGAGGTCGGAGTACACCCCGGCCACCCGCTCCTCCAGGACCGCCGCGAGCCGCACCGCGCCGGCCGGGTCCGCGACCCGGAACGGCAGTTCGTACGCGGCCTCCGCCGCCACCGGTGTCCCGCCGAGATCCCGTACGGCCCGGCGCAGCGCGTCCCGCCGTCCCCGGTGCGCCTCGTACGCGGCGGTGGCCTCGGCGCGCCGCTCGGTGCCGATCCGGCCGCCGACGACCCCGTACCCGTACACCGCGGCGTGCTCGGCGGCCAGCGCGGCCTGGGTGGCGGCGAGGGCGCTCATGCCCGGGCTCCTTCGGTCAGCAGGTAGGCGTGGGCGGCGCCGGACGCGGCCAGGGAGGCGAGCAGCCGGGCGTACTCGGGCGGAGCGGTGAGCAGTGCGGTCGTGTGGCCGTCGGCGGCCGTCCGCTCGGCGGCGGCGAGTTCCTTCAGGGCGGCCCGGGGCTCGGCCGCCACCCGTACGGGCGTGGGGGAGGCGCCGGACTTCGGAGTGGTGGACGCGGAGGCCGACGGAGCGGCGGAGGCGGAGGCGGAAGGAGTGGCGGAGGCGGGGGCTGACGGGGCGGACGTGGTGGCGGCCGTGGCCGGCCCGACCGTCGTGCCTCCCTCGCCGAGGGCCTTCGTGTGCGCCGCGACCGCGCGCCGCAGCGGGGTCAGCCGGGGTGCCAGGGCGGGGTGGGCGGCGAGCGTCGCGTCGTAACGTTCCAGCAGGCCGCGCGCCGCGGTCACCGACCGCAGCCGCAGGGCCGCCTCGGCGCGCGCCACCCGTTCGGCCTCGCGTTCGGCGGCACTGGGCTTCCGGACCTGCCCGCCGGAGGGGGAGGTGCAGCCCGCGAGGGCGGTCGCGCCCGCCGCCGCACCCGCCACGAGGAGTGCGCGTCTGCCCGTCGTCCTCACGCCTGCTCTCCCCGTCTGTGGTCCGTCGTCGAAGATCGTCGAGATCACCGCAGGCGAGCGTACCCGCGGGCCCCGGGGCGATGGACGGCAACACCCTCCTGGACCGGATACCCTTTGGTCTGACACGCGACGAAACCACAACAGCACACGCGGCCGAGGAGTCACCCGGATGAGCACCACCCAGAGCGACAGGCTGCGCGGACTCGTGGAGCCGCTCGTCGCCGCGAAGGACCTGGATCTGGAAGAGATCGAGGTGTCCCGGGCCGGCCGCCGCGGACTGCTGCGGATCGTCGTCGACTCGGAGGAGGGCGTCGAGCTGGACGCCTGCGCCGAGCTGAGCCGCGCGATCTCCGAGAAGCTCGACGAGACCGACGCGATGGGCGAGGGCGAGTACGTCCTCGAAGTCAGTTCCCCCGGCGCCGACCGCCCCCTCACCGAGCACCGTCACTACGTGCGCGCCACCGGCCGCCTGGCGAAGCTCCAGCTCGCCGAGGGCGGAGAGCTGGTCGCGCGCATCCTCGCCGTGGACGAGGACGGCCTCGACATGGAGGTGCCGGGTGTGAAGGGGCGCAAGCCCACCGCCCGCCGGGTCGCGTTCGCCGACATCGTCAAGGCGCGTGTCGAGATCGAGTTCAACCGCAAGGACAAGAAGGAAGAGGAGGCGTAGCCGTGGACATCGACGTGAAGCTCCTGAAGGGCTTGGCACAGGAGAAGGAAATCTCCTTCGAGATGCTGGTCGAGGCGATCGAGTCGGCCCTCCTCATCGCGTACCACCGGACCCCCGACGCCCGGCGCCACGCGCGCGTGGAGCTGAACCGGGCCACCGGTCACGTGACGGTGTGGGCGAAGGAGGACCCCTCCGACCTGGAGGAGGGCCAGGAGCCCAAGGACTTCGACGACACCCCGTCGGACTTCGGCCGGATCGCGGCGAGCACCGCCCGTCAGGTCATCCAGCAGCGGCTGCGGGACGCCGAGAACGACGTGACCTTCGGCGAGTACGCGCGCCGCGAGGGCGATGTCGTCGCCGGTGTGGTGCAGCAGGGCAAGGACCCGAAGAACGTCCTCGTCAAGCTGGACGACAAGCTGGAGGCCATCCTTCCGGTGCAGGAGCAGGTGCCGGGCGAGGAGTACACGCACGGTCTGCGGCTGCGCACGTACGTCGTCCGGGTGGCGAAGGGTGTCCGCGGTCCGTCCGTCACCCTCTCGCGCACCCACCCCAATCTGGTGAAGAAGCTCTTCGCCCTGGAGGTGCCGGAGATCGCCGACGGCTCGGTCGAGATCGCGGCCATCGCCCGTGAGGCCGGTCACCGCACCAAGATCGCCGTCCGTTCCACCCGTTCGGGCCTGAACCCCAAGGGCGCCTGCATCGGCCCGATGGGCAGCCGCGTCCGCAACGTGATGGCGGAGCTGCTGGGCGAGAAGATCGACATCGTCGACTGGTCGGACGACCCGGCCGAGATGGTGGCGAACGCGCTCTCGCCGGCGCGGGTCTCCAAGGTCGAGATCGTCGACCTCGGCGCCCGTTCCGCCCGGGTGACGGTGCCGGACTACCAGCTGTCCCTCGCGATCGGCAAGGAGGGCCAGAACGCCCGCCTCGCCGCGCGTCTGACCGGCTGGCGGATCGACATCCGTCCCGACACGGAGCCGGCCGAGCCCCAGGGCTGAGACCGTTTTTGGCCAACAACTGTTCGATTCTTGCCCCAAACAGGTGAGGTCGGTACGGGGAGGTAGACTTAATCGTGTCTGGCCGGACGCATGCCTGCGCGTGCCCTGAGCGAACCTGTGTGGGATGCCGGGAGCGAGCGGCCAAGAGCGATCTGCTGCGGATCGTGGTGAACAAGGACGAGTGTGTTCCTGATCATCGCGGTACGCTGCCCGGCCGGGGTGCGTACCTGCACCCCGCCGTGGTCTGTCTCGACCTGGCGGTCCGCCGCCGGGCCTTTCCGAGGGCCTTCAAGGTCCAGGGACCGCTCGACACGGAGGCACTCCGCCACCACGTCGAGCAGGCGGCACCGCAGTGAACAAGAAGTACGGCACGGAACACCGTGCGGTCAGGTACCTCGCGAGTTGGAAGTAGGTCGAGATTGCGATGAGCACTCGATGAGTACGCGATGAGTACGCCCATGAAGTAGCGACGGTCCGGCGGTAACCGGACCTATAAAGGAGCGAAGTGGCTAAGGTCCGGGTATACGAACTCGCCAAGGAGTTCGGTGTGGAGAGCAAGGTCGTCATGGCCAAGCTCCAAGAACTCGGTGAATTCGTCCGTTCGGCGTCCTCGACGATCGAGGCGCCGGTCGTGCGCAAGTTGACTGACGCTTTGCAGGGTCCCGGTGGCAACGCCGGCAAGACCGCTGCCAAGCCCGGCGCGCCCCGCAAGGCGACGCCTTCCCCCGCGGCGCCGTCTCCGGCGGCCGCGGCACGTCCCGCTGCCCCCAAGCCCGGCGCCCCGGCCCCCAAGCCGGCCCCCGCCGCGCCTGCGGCTCCGGCCACCCCGGCCGCGCCCGCGAGCAGCACCCCCTCTCCGGCTCCGGCCGCCTCGGGCCCCCGCCCGGGCCCGAAGCCCGCGCCCAAGCCGGTCACGCCGGCTCCGGCCGCCCCGGAGTTCACCGCGCCCCCGTCGGCTCCCGCCGCCGGTCCGCGTCCCGGTGGCTCCGCCCCGGGTCCCCGTCCCGCCGGCGAGCGTCCCGCCCGCCCGGGTCAGGGTGCCCCCCGCCCGCAGGGCCAGGGCGCTCCGCGCCCCGGCGGCCAGCAGGCCCCCCGTCCGGGCGGTGCCCGTCCGGCCGGTCCCCGTCCGGGCAACAACCCCTTCACCTCGGGTGGCTCCACCGGAATGGCGCGCCCGCAGGCGCCCCGTCCGGGTGGCGGCGCTCCCCGTCCCGGTGGCCCCGGTGCCGTTCCGGGCGCCCCGCGTCCGCAGGGTGGCCCCGGTGGCGCCCCGCGTCCGCAGGGTCAGGGCGGTGCCCGTCCCACCCCCGGTGGCATGCCTCGTCCGCAGGCTCCCCGTCCGGGCGGCGCGCCCGGCGGTAACCGTCCGAACCCGGGCATGATGCCGCAGCGTCCCGCTGCCGGCCCGCGTCCCGGCCCCGGCGGTCGTGGCCCCGGTGGCCCCGGCGGTCGTCCGGGTGGTCCCGGCGGTGGCGGCGGCGGTCGTCCCGGCTTCGCCGGTCGTCCGGCCGGTCCCGGCGGTGGCGGCGGCGGCTTCGCCGGTCGTCCCGGTGGTCCCGGTGGCGGCGGCGGTCGTCCGGGTGGTCCCGGCGGCGGTGGCGGCGGCTTCGGCGGTCGTCCCGGCGGCTTCGGTGGCCGTCCCGGCGGTCCGGGTGGCCGTGGTGGCACGCAGGGCGCCTTCGGTCGTCCCGGCGGTCCCGCGCGTCGTGGTCGCAAGTCGAAGCGTCAGAGGCGCCAGGAGTACGAGGCCATGCAGGCCCCGTCCGTGGGCGGCGTGATGCTTCCCCGCGGTGGCGGCGAGGTCATTCGCCTGTCGCGCGGTGCCTCCCTCACCGACTTCGCCGAGAAGATCGGTGCCAACCCGGCGTCGCTCGTCGCGGTGATGATGAACCTCGGCGAGATGGTCACGGCGACGCAGTCCGTCTCCGACGACACCCTGCAGATGCTCGGCGACGAGATGAACTACCAGGTTCAGATCGTCTCGCCGGAGGAGGAGGACCGCGAGCTCCTCGAGTCCTTCGACATCGAGTTCGGCGAGGACGAGGGCGGCGAAGAGGCTCTGGTCTCCCGTCCGCCGGTCGTCACCGTCATGGGTCACGTCGACCACGGTAAGACCCGACTGCTCGACGCGATCCGCAAGACGAACGTCGTCGCGGGCGAGGCCGGTGGCATCACCCAGCACATCGGTGCCTACCAGGTGGGTACCGAGGTCAACGGCGAAGAGCGTCGCATCACCTTCATCGACACCCCGGGTCACGAGGCGTTCACCGCCATGCGTGCCCGTGGTGCGAAGTCGACCGACATCGCGATCCTCGTGGTCGCGGCCAACGACGGCGTCATGCCGCAGACGATCGAGGCGCTCAACCACGCCAAGGCCGCCGGCGTCCCGATCGTCGTCGCGGTCAACAAGATCGACGTCGAGGGTGCCGACCCGACCAAGGTCCGCGGTCAGCTGACCGAGTTCGGTCTGGTGGCCGAGGAGTACGGCGGCGACACGATGTTCGTCGACATCTCCGCCAAGCAGGGTCTGCACATCGACTCCCTGCTGGAGGCCGTGATCCTCACCGCCGACGCCTCGCTCGACCTTCGGGCCAACCCGAACCAGGACGCGCAGGGTATTGCGATCGAGTCCCACCTCGACCGTGGTCGCGGTGCCGTCTCGACCGTCCTGGTCCAGCGCGGAACGCTGCGCATCGGCGACACCGTGGTGGTCGGCGACGCGTACGGCCGCGTCCGGGCGATGCTCGACGACAAGGGCAACAACGTCGAGGAGGCGGCCCCGTCGACTCCCGTCCTGGTGCTCGGTCTCACCAACGTGCCGGGTGCCGGCGACAACCTCCTGGTCGTCGACGAGGACCGTACGGCCCGCCAGATCGCCGAGAAGCGCGCTGCGCGTGAGCGCAACGCCGCCTTCGCCAAGCGCGTCCGCCGGGTGTCCCTCGAGGACCTCGACAAGGTGCTCAAGGCCGGTCTGGTCCAGGAACTCAACCTCATCATCAAGGGCGACGCGTCCGGTGCGGTCGAGGCCCTCGAAGCCTCGCTGCTCCAGCTCGACGTCGGTGAAGAGGTCGACATCCGGGTCCTGCACCGCGGTGTGGGTGCGGTCACCGAGTCCGACATCGACCTGGCGATGGGCTCCGACGCCATCGTCATCGGCTACAACGTCCGTGCGGCCGGCCGTGCCGCGCAGATGGCGGAGCGCGAGGGCGTCGACGTCCGGTACTACTCGGTGATCTACCAGGCCATCGAGGAGATCGAGGCGGCCCTGAAGGGTCTCCTCAAGCCGGAGTACGAAGAGGTCGAGCTCGGTACGGCGGAGATCCGCGAGGTCTTCCGCTCGTCCAAGCTGGGCAACATCGCCGGTGTCCTCATCCGCTCCGGCGAGGTCAAGCGCAACACCAAGGCGCGCCTCGTCCGCGACGGCAAGGTCATCGCCGAGGACCTCACGATCCACGGTCTGCGCCGCTTCAAGGACGACGTCACCGAGATCCGCGAAGGCTTCGAGGGTGGTATCAACCTCGGAAACTTCAACGACATCAAGATCGACGACGTCATCGCGACGTACGAGATGCGCGAGAAGCCGCGCGCCTGATCGCGTCCGATCGCAGCACTGAGTCGGGGCCGGTCGGCGGAAGTTATTCCGTCGATCGGCCCCGGCCGTTGCGTGTACGGTTCTGGTGTCCCTGCCAAGCGACGGCGTGGCAGGCCACCGAACCCGAACCGGCGGGACATCCGGCACCACATGTACGTGGGGACTCTGTCCTTCGACCTGCTCCTCGGCGATGTTCATTCGTTGAAGGAGAAACGCTCCGTCGTCCGGCCCATCGTCGCCGAGCTCCAGCGCAAGTTCTCCGTGAGCGCGGCCGAGGTGGGCGACCAGGACCTCCACCGCAGAGCCCGGCTGGGCGTCGCGCTGGTGGCCGGGGACCCGGGGTTCGTATCGGACGTGCTCGACCGCTGTGAGCGGCTCGTCGCCGCGCGTCCGGAGGTGGAGCTGCTGTCGGTGCGCCGCAGGCTCCACACTGATGAAGACTGATTGAGCAAGGCAAAGAAGGAGAAGGACCAGTGGCCGACAACGCGCGGGCGAAGAAGCTGGCAGACCTCATCCGGGAGGTGGTCGCCGAGAAGCTGCAGCGCGGCATCAAGGACCCCCGCCTGGGTACGCACGTGACCATCACGGACACCCGCGTCACCGGCGACCTGCGGGAGGCCACGGTCTTCTACACGGTCTACGGCGACGACGAGGAGCGCGCGAGCGCCGCGGCCGGCCTGGAGAGCGCCAAGGGCATCCTCCGTTCGGCCGTGGGCCGGGCGGCGGGGACCAAGTTCACCCCGACCCTGACCTTCGTGGCCGACGCCCTCCCGGAGAACGCCCGCACCATCGAGGACCTCCTCGACAAGGCGCGCGCCTCCGACGCCCAGGTGCGGCAGGCCTCCTCGGGCGCCACCTTCGCGGGCGACGCCGACCCCTACAAGAAGCCGGGCGAGGACGAAGCCGCCGAATGAGCACCGTACAGAAGACGCCCGACGGCCTTGTCATCGTCGACAAGCCGTCGGGCTTCACTTCGCACGACGTCGTGGCCAAGATGCGCGGGATCGCCAGGACCCGCCGCGTCGGCCACGCGGGCACGCTCGACCCCATGGCCACGGGCGTCCTCGTCCTCGGCGTGGAGCGGGCGACCAAGCTGCTCGGTCACCTCGCGCTGACCGAGAAGGAGTACCTGGGCACCATCCGCCTGGGCCAGACGACGATCACCGACGACGCCGAGGGCGAGATCACGGCGTCGGTCGACGCTTCGAAGGTCACCCGGGAGCAGATCGACGCGGGCGTCGCCGAGCTGACCGGCGCCATCATGCAGGTGCCGTCGAAGGTCTCCGCGATCAAGATCGACGGCAAGCGGTCGTACGCGCGCGTGCGCGGCGGCGAGGAGTTCGAGATCCCGGCCCGCCCGGTCACCGTCTCCTCCTTCCGGGTGTACGACGTCCGCGAGGCGACCGCCGAGGACGGCACCCCCGTCGTCGACCTGGTCGTCTCGGTGGTCTGCTCCTCCGGCACGTACATCCGGGCGCTCGCCCGGGACCTCGGCGCCGGTCTCGGCGTGGGCGGCCACCTGACCGCCCTGCGACGCACCCGGGTCGGCCCGTACAAGCTGGACGCGGCCAGGACCCTGGACCAGCTCCAGGAGGACCTCACGGTCATGCCGGTCGCCGAGGCGGCCGCGGCGGCCTTCCCGCGCTGGGACGTCGACGAGAAGCGGGCCAAGCTGCTGCTCAACGGCGTCCGCCTGGAGATGCCGGAGTACCCGAAGGGGCCCGTCGCGGTCTTCGGACCGGACGGCGGGCTGCTCGCGCTCGTCGAGGACCAGCGGGGCAAGGCGAAGAGCCTCGCCGTCTTCGGCTGAGCCGAGGCCGCTGTCGCCGAGCCGGCGACTCCGTCGTGGGGCGGGCACGCGCGCGTGCCCGCCCCACGTCTTTCCCCCCTCGGTTTCCCCCGGGAAGACTCTGTCCCACGGAGCCGCCGTTTTCACCCCATCGGGGAGGCGCTCGGAGCGAACGGGGGAGTGTGAGGGGGCGCGTTTCCCCGCGAGCGCCTCCGGGTGATCACCGGCCGCCTACCGTCGACACCATGGGACGCGGAGACCGGGCGACGCTGGTGCGGATCTGCGATCTGGCGGGCCGGCCACGCGGCACCGGTTTCCTCGCCGACCACCACGGAACGATCGTCACCAGCCACGAGGCCGTCGACGGGCTCAGCCGTGTCGTCCTGCACGCCCCCGGCGACCGGACCTGGCTCGCCGAGGCCGAGGCCGTCACCCCGCTGCCCGAGAGCGGTCTCGCGCTCGTACGGACCGAAGGACTCGGAGGCCGGCCGCTGCCGCTCGCGACCCGGCCCGAGATCGAACCCGGCACGTACGTGCGGATCGCCGCCCAGGGCTGGCGCGAGGCCCGCGTCCTCGGCCCCGCCTCCGTCACGTACACCGCCACCGACCGCTTCCACGCCCTCGCCGACGCCCTCGAACTCGCCATCGGCACCGAGGGCGCCGAGGCGCTCCGCCGCGGCGGACAGGCCGCCGGCGGCCCCGTCCTCGACACCGTCACCGGTACCGTCCTCGCCGTCCTCGGCACCGCCCTGCACGGCGACCGCCAGGCCGCCGGATACGCCGTGCCGCTCCGCCCCGCCGGCCCGCTCACCGCGCTCCTGCGGCGCAACGCGGCCACCGTCCCCGCCTACGGACCCGACCTCAACCTCGCCGCGATCCTGGAGCTCACCGCCACCTCCACCGGACCCGTGCCCGACCCCGGCCCCTGGCCCGAACCCGTCGAACGGCCCGACTGCGTCCGCGAGTTCGCCCGTTTCACGGCCGGCGACACCCCCGTCCTCGCCCTCGTCGGCGCCCCCGGCACCGGCCGCACCACCGCCCTCGCCGCACTGTGCGCCCGCCGCGCCCGGGGCGTGGCACCCGCCCCCACCGTCCGGCTCCGCGGCGCCGACCTGCGCGCCGAGGACGGCTCGCTCGCCGACGCCGTCGGCCGCGCCCTCCACCAGGCCGGCCGGATCGTCGCCGCCTCCGGGGCGCTCGGCGACACCACGACCGCCACCCCGGAGCGGGCCGCCGCCCTCGCCCGCGACGCGGGCCGCCCGCTCCTCGTCCTCCTCGACGGCCCCGAGGAGATGCCACCGCTCCTCGCCCACCGGCTCGCCGACTGGACGGCGGCCACCGAGCGATGGCTCCGCACCCACCAGGTGCACCTCGTCACCGCCTGCCGCCCCGAGCACTGGGAACAGGCCGGCGCGCTCTACACCCCGGGCGCCCTGCACCGCCCGGCGACCGGCCGGGACCACGCCCCGGCCGGCAACGGCCGCGAGCTGCCGGCCGCCCTGGTCCTCGGGTCGTACTCCGCGACCGAGGCCCGCGCCGTACGCGAGGGGTACGGGATCGGGGAGACGGACCTCGCCCCGGCGGACGCCCGGCACCCCCTCGCCCTGCGACTGCTCGCCGAGGTGCGGGCGGCGCTGCCGGGGGAGGTGCCGGGGCGGCCCGGGCGCGAGGAGATCTTCACCGCCTACCTGGACCTGATGTGCCTGCGGGCCGCCGTCCGGATCGCCGCGGGCTCCCGCCCCCACCTGCGGGGGACCGCCGTCCGCCGGCTCGCCGCGCGCGTGACCGGCCGGCTGCACGAGGCCGCCCGCCGGTGCCTCGGCCCCGGGCACGGAGTCCTCGACCGGGCCTCCTTCGAGGAGCTCTTCCCGTGGCGGGAGGGCTGGGCCTCGGCCGTCCTTACCGAGGGCCTGCTCGTCCCGGCGGGCTCCGGCTACCGCTTCGCCCACGAGGAACTCGCCGACTGGGTCCAGGCCGCCCACCTCGACCTGGACACGGCGCTCCACGCCCTGGTCCACGCCCACCACGAGGACCCGGCGCCGAGCTCGGCCCGGCCGCCCGAAGCGGCCGCACCGGGCGCGCCGGACCCATCGGGCGCGCCGGCCGGGCCGGTGGCCTCCGGGCCGGGCGGGTCCGGCGCGGACGCCGGGCCGCGCGCCTCCGGTGCCCCCGGCGGGCCCCGGACGCCCTCGGCGCCCGATCCGCAGGCCTCGGCCGAGGGACCTGCCGAGTCCGGCGGGTCCGCCGGGCTCGGTTCTTCCGGCGGGTCTGCTGGACGCGGTTCTTCCGGCGGGTCTGCCGGACGCGGTTCGCCTGGCGGGTCTGCTGGACGCGGTTCTCCCGGCGGGTCTGCCGGACGCGGTTCGCCTGGCGGGTCTGCTGGACGCGGTTCGCCTGGCGGGTCTGCTGGACGCGGTTCGCCTGGCGGGTCTGCTGGACGCGGTTCGCCTGGCGGGTCTGCTGGACGCGGTTCGCCTGGCGGGTCTGCCGGACGTGGTTCCCCCGCCGGACCCGCAGGGCTCGGCTCCCCCGCCAGGTCCGCCGGGCGCGGTTCTTCCGGTGGACCCGACGTGTCCGTCCCGCCCGGCGGCCCCCTCCCCGGCGTCCCCCGGCAGCGGGCCGCCGGGGACGCCACGGCCGGGGCGCCGCTGCCCGTTCCCCGGCATCGGATCGGGCCCGTGCTGCAGGCCTTGCTGCTGTCGCACCGGGAGCGCGGCCCCGCCGGGCTCGGGCCGCGGCTCGCCGCGCTCGCCCGGGCGCTCGGGCGCTTCGCCGACGAGGGGACCGGCGGTGACGGGGCCTGGTGGGCCGCGCGGCTCTTCGGGGAGACCGTACGGCGACTGCCGGACCCGCGGCCGTACCTGCCCGCCCTGCGGCTGCTCGGCGACCTCGTCGGGGACCGCCCTGAGCCGCACCCGGTCTTCGCCGCCTTCGGGCCCGCGTTCTGGCTGGGCCTGCCGCTCGGCGAGGACGAGCGGATCGACCTGCTGCGCCGCCTCGTCCCGGCCGACCCCCCGCCGGGCGGCGAGGCGCACGGCGGCGACCGGAGCCTCGACGCCGTCGCGGCGATGCTGACCGCCGACCCCCGGGGCGTCCAGCCGCTCCTCTGCCGATGGTTCGGCGACGACAGGCCCCTCCCCGCCGCCCCCCACGCCACCGTCGCAGGCGCCGCCCAGGGCCTCCTGCACACCCACCGGGGGCTCGCCGTCGACGACCTGTGCGAGGCGCTCGTCGCCACCGCCCACCCGCTCGCCGACGGCCTCCTCGCCGCGCTCGCCGAGGACGAGCCCTCCGCCCTCTGCCGGGCCGTCGACCGCTGGGCCCACGACGACGGGCGCCCGGAGCGGCGCGTCGCGGCCGCCGCCTACGGCCACCTCGTCGCCGGACACGCCACCACCTCCGCCGACCGCGAGCTCCTCCGCTACGCCGCCCTCGCCCTGCTCGCCCGCCCCGGCGACCAGTCCCTCCACGGCGCCGCCCTGGGACTCCTCGTCCGCGACCCGCACAGCCGCGCCCGCCACCTGCCCCGGGCCCTGGCCGAGCCCCAGGTGCCCGCGACCGCCCTCGCCGAAGCACTCGCGACCCACCCCGAGGAGGTCCTCGCGGCCTTCCGGACCCGGCTCGGCGGCACCGGTGAGGCGCCCGCCGCCGCCCTGCGGGCCCTCGCGGAGGTCGACACGCCCGCCCTCGCCCGCAGGATCGCCGCCCTCGTCCGCGACCACGCCGCCCGCCACCCCGAGGGCGCCCCGCTCGTAGCCGCCTTCGTCGACCGCCGCCTAGAGGACGGACCGGCGGCGAGGGCGATCCTCTTCCCCCTGGTCACGGGCCTGATCCGGGGCCGGCCCGCGCCGCTCCGGCGTGCCCTCGCGCCCGTCCTCGCCGCCCCCGGCACCGGTGCCTCCCGCCATCTGCGGACCGAGCTCCTCGACGTACTCCTGGAGCACGAGCGGTACGAGGCCGAGGCCGGGCAGCTCACCGTCCTGGAGGCCCTCCTGCGGGCCGCCGCGGAGGGGGCGGAGCGGCGCAGCGTGCCGCGCACCCGGGAGCTCGTGCACCGGGTCGGCGGGCTCTGCGTCCGTTCCCCCGAAGGCGCCTGGCGGCTCGACCGGGCCCTGGCGGGAGCCGTCCGCGAGCTGCCGGCCTTCGCCGCGCTGCTCACCGCCTGGACGGTCGCCGACCCCGGCGGCTGGGCCCCGCTGCTCGGCCCGGAGACCCTCAGGGCGCTGCGGAGTCCCGGCACCGCCATGCCGATGCGTACCGACGGCCGTGGACATGGCAGTCTTAGACCTGCGTAAGGCGAACAGGGCGAACAGGCGGACGAGGAGCGGTCACAGTGCAGCGCTGGCGTGGCTTGGAGGACATTCCCCAGGACTGGGGACGCAGCGTCGTCACCATCGGCTCCTACGACGGGGTGCACCGCGGGCACCAGCTGATCATCGGGCGTGCCGTCGAGCGCGCCCGGGAGCTGGGTGTCCCCTCCGTCGTCGTCACCTTCGACCCGCACCCCTCCGAGGTCGTCCGCCCCGGCAGCCACCCGCCGCTGCTCGCCCCGCACCACCGGCGCGCCGAGCTGATCGCGGAGCTCGGTGTGGACGCGGTGCTCGTGCTGCCGTTCACCGCCGAGTTCTCCCAGCTGTCCCCGGCCGACTTCATCGTCAAGGTGCTCGTCGACAAGCTGCACGCGAAGGCCGTCATCGAGGGCCCCAACTTCCGCTTCGGGCACCGGGCCGCCGGCAACGTCGCGTTCCTGACCGAGCTCGGTGCCACCTACGACTACGAGGTCGAGGTCATCGACCTGTACGTCAGCGGGACCGCCGGCGGTGGCGAGCCCTTCTCCTCCACCCTCACCCGCCGCCTCGTCGCCGAGGGCGACATGACCGGCGCGGGCGAGATCCTCGGCCGCCCGCACCGGGTCGAGGGCATCGTCGTCCGCGGCGCGCAGCGCGGGCGCGAGCTCGGCTTCCCGACGGCCAACGTCGAGACCCTGCCGCACACGGCGATCCCGGCGGACGGCGTCTACGCGGGCTGGCTGACGGCCGCGGGGGAGCGGATGCCGGCGGCGATCTCGGTCGGCACCAACCCGCAGTTCGACGGCACGGAGCGGACGGTCGAGGCCTACGCGATCGACCGCGAGGGCCTCGACCTGTACGGCCTGCACGTGGCCGTGGACTTCCTGGCGTACGTGCGAGGCATGCTCAAGTTCGACACCCTGGACGACCTGCTCCAGGCGATGGCGGGCGACGTGAAGCGCTGCCGCGAGCTGACGGAGGAGTACGACCGCGCCTGACGGTGCGCCTGTGTGGGCAGGTGTCCCGCGGGGGCGATGGGGGTCCCCCCTGCTCGAGCGAAGCCGAGAGCTTGGGGGAGGGTGGGCACACGGGACGGCGCCTCCAGCGGCGCCTCCGCGTTCCGCGCCTGGACCCGCACCGCCAGTGCGCCGCATGAAGGGGTGCGGGTTCAGGCACAGCAGCCTCTGGCGCCGGCAAGGGCGCCGTCCGCTGTGCCCACCCGTTCCGCCCCAGCGGAACGATTGCCCACAACGGGCGGCGGGGCGCAGCCCACAACGGGTGGGGCTCAGGCCGTCGTCACCCAGTGGCACGCCACCGCCTGCTCCCCGCCGCCGCCCAGGACCGGCAGGTCCTCGCCCCGGCAGCGGTCCGCGACCGGTGTCGCCTCGCCCGAGGCGAGGAGCTGGCAGCGGGCGTGGAAGCGGCAGCCGGACGGGATGCGGGACGGGTCCGGCGGCTCGCCGGTCAGCACCACCGGGGCGCCCTCCGACTCCGGGAGTACCGACAACAGCGCACGCGTGTACGGATGCTGAGGGCGCGTCAGGACGGACTCCACCGTGCCGGTCTCCACGACCCGGCCCAGGTACATCACGGCCACCCGGTCCGCGATGTTCCACGCGAGCCCCAGGTCGTGCGTCACCACCAGGGCGGACAGGCCGAGTTCGTCGCGCAGGCGCAGCAGCAGCGCCAGGATCTCGCCCCGTACCGACGCGTCCAGGGAGGCCACCGGTTCGTCGGCGACGATGAGTTCGGGCTCCAGGACGAGCGCGCCCGCGATGACCACGCGCTGCCGCTGGCCGCCGGACAGCTCGTGCGGGTAGCGGAGGAAGAACCGCTCCGGGGGCCGCAGGCCGGCCCGTGCGAGGGCCTCGGCGACGGCCGTCCGCTCGTCCCGTTCGGAGCGGTGGATCCCGTGGATCCGCAGCCCCTCCGCCACCGCGTCGTACACGGTGTGCCGGGGGTTCAGCGAGCCGCTCGGGTCCTGGAGGACCAGCTGAGCCCGCTTCCGGTAGGCCCGCAGCGCCCCGGAGGAGTACCCGAGCGGCTGCCCGTCGAAGGCCACCGCCCCCGCCGTGGGCCGGACCAGGCCGAGCAGGGAGCGGGCCAGCGTCGTCTTGCCGCAGCCGGACTCGCCGACCAGGGCCACGATCTCGCCGGCGCCGATGTCCAGGTCCACGCCGTCCACCGCGCGCGCGGGCGGCGCGCCCCGGCGCCCCGGGAAGGTGACGTGCAGTCCGCGCGCCGACAGGAGGCTCATGACGTGCTCCCCACGTGTACGCAGGCGGCCCGGCGCCCCGCGCCCGCCTCCCGCAGTTCCTGATCGAGCTCCCCGCAGGCGTCCACCGCCACCGGGCAGCGCGGGTGGAAGGTGCAGCCGCCCGGCAGGTCCGCCGGGTCCGGCGGGTCGCCCGGCAGTCCGCGCGGCGCCCGCCGGGACGCGAGGTCACCGATGCGCGGGAACGCCGAGGACAGCGCCCGACCGTAGGGGTGCTCGGCCGCCTCGTACACCGCCCGCGCGGGCCCCTCCTCCACGACCCGGCCCGCGTACATCACGGCGAGCCGGTCGCAGGTGTCGGCGAGGACCGCCAGGTCGTGGCTGATCATCAGGAGGCTGATGGACTGCTCGGCGACGAGCCGCTCGATCAGCCGCAGGATCTGAGCCTGGATCATCACGTCGAGCGCGGTCGTCGGCTCGTCCGCGACGATCAGGCGCGGATCGCAGGCGAGCGCCATCGCGATCATCACGCGCTGCCGCTGCCCGCCGGAGAGCTCGTGCGGGTAGGCGGCGGCCCGGGCCGCCGGGAGCCCGACGTGTTCGAGCAGCTCTCCGACCCGGGTGCGGGCCGCGGCCGGGGTCGCCCGGCCGTGCACGAGCAGCGGCTCGGCGATCTGGTCGCCGATCCGGTGCACGGCGTTCAGCGAGTGCATCGCGCCCTGGAAGACGATGGACGCGCCCGCCCAGCGCACGGCCCGCAGCCGGCCCCACGACATGGCGAGGACGTCGTCGCCGTCGAGCAGGATCTGGCCCTCGATCCGCGCGGAGGCCGGGAGGAGCCGCAGCAGCGCGAGCGCGAGCGTGGACTTGCCGCAGCCCGACTCGCCGGCCACGCCCAGCTTGGTCCCCGACTCCAGGGTCAGGTCGACCCCGCGCACGGCGGGTACGGCGCCCGGCCCCGAGCCGTACGTCACCCTCAGGTCCCGCACCTCCAGGAGGCTCATCGCCCCACCCCCAGCTTCGGGTTCAGCACGGACTCCACGGCCCGGCCGCACAGTGTGAACGCCAGCGCGACCAGGGCGATCGCGATCCCGGGCGGGGCCAGGTACCACCAGTGCCCGGAGGAGACGGCGCCCGCCTCCCGGGCGTCCTGGAGCATCCCGCCCCAGGAGACCACCGTCGGGTCGCCGAGCCCGAGGAAGGCGAGGGTCGCCTCGGTGAGGATGGCGGTCGAGATGCCGAGGGTGGTCTGCGCGAGCACCAGCGGCATCACGTTCGGCAGCACGTGCCGGGTCATGACGTGCCGGTGGCCGCCGCCGAGCGCGGTCGCCCGTTCGATGTACGGGCGGGACTCCACCGCGATCGTCTGCGCCCGCACGAGGCGGGCGGTGGTCGGCCAGGAGGTCACGCCGATCGCCAGGACGACCGTCCACATCGACCGGGACATGACGGTGGCGAGGACGATCGCGAGCACCAGCGTCGGCATCACCAGGAACCAGTCGGTGATCCGCATGACGACGGTCGAGAACCAGCCGCCGTAGTGCCCGGCGATGATGCCCACCAGGGTCCCGATGGCGACGGAGAGCGCCGCCGCGAGCAGACCGACGAGCAGGGAGATCCGGGCGCCCCAGATCAGCAGGCCGAGCAGGGAGCGCCCGAACTGGTCGGTTCCGAGCGGGAATTCGGCGCTCGGCGGCTCCAGGGCCGTGCCCGGCGCCTCCGTCACCGACTGCACGTCGGAGCCGACGATCAGCGGGGCGGCGAGCGCGAGCAGGGCGATCAGGGCGAGGCCGGCCAGGCCGTAGAGCCCGGCCCGGTGGGTGCGGTAGCCGCGCCAGAAGCGGGTCGCGGAGTCCTTGCGGCGGTCCCACGTGAGAGAGGTCATCGGCCCACCCGGGGGTCGAGCAGCGGATAGAGCAGGTCGGCGATCAGGTTCATCAGGATCATCGCTCCGGCGAAGACCACGAACAGGCCCTGCACGAGCGGCAGATCGGGGACGCTCAGTGCCTGGTAGAAGAGCCCGCCGAGCCCCGGCCAGGAGAAGACCGTCTCCACCAGGATCGAACCGGCCGCCACATGGCCCAGGTTGATGAAGATCATGGTGACGGTCGGCAGGAGCGCGTTCGGCACGGCGTGCCGGCGCCGCACGGCGTCGTCCCGCAGCCCCTTGGCCCGCGCCGTCGTCAGGTAGTCGCCGCCCATCTCGTCGAGGAGCGAGGAGCGCATCACCAGGAGGGTCTGCGCGTAGCCGACCGCGACGAGCGTGACCACGGGCAGGACCAGGTGGTGGGCGACGTCCAGGACGTACGCGAAGCCTGTCTCGCCCGTCCCGGACTCCATGCCGCCGGTCGGGAAGAGCCCGGGGATCGGTCCCATGCCCACCGAGAAGACGATGATGAGGAGCAGTCCGAGCCAGAAGGAGGGCACCGACCACAGGGTCAGCGCGATCCCGGTGTTCAGCCGGTCGCCGAGGCCGCCGTGCCGCCAGGCCGAGCGGGTGCCCAGCCACAGTCCGAGCGCCGAGTAGATCACCACGGCGACCCCGGTGAGCAGCAGGGTTGCCGGGAGCTTCTCCGCGATGAGGTCCCCGACGGGGGCGCGGAACTGGAACGAGGTGCCGAGGTCGCCGCTCAGCGCTTTGGCGCAGTAGTCGGTGAACTGCTGCCACAGCGGCAGGTCGAGCCCGAACTGGCGTCGTAGTGTGGCGAGTTGCTCGGCCGAGGTGGGAACGCCGTGGGTCATCGCCTTGACCGGGTCACCGGGGATGATCCGGAAGAGGAAGAAGCTGGTGACCAGGACGGCGAGGAGCGAGACGAGCGCGCCGCCCAGCTTCCCCGCCGCGTGGCGGAGGTAGCCGAGGGAGGAACCGGTGCGGGAGGCGCCGTCCGTGGCGCGGGCCTTGTCGGCCCGCGCCACGTGGGCGGGGGTGCTTGCCGTCGTCACGTACTACTCGCGGTCGTCGGCGGTGGAGCGGCGGCGCAGACCGAGGAAGACACCGAGGCCGACGACGACCACGACGGCCGCGGCGATGCCGATGACCACCCCGGTGGACGAGCCGCCGTCGGAGTCCGCGGCCCGGTCCGTGGGCACGGCCGACCACCAGCTCCAGTAGCCGTCCTGCCCCCACAGGTTTCCGGCGGCCTCGGGCATGGTCGTGATGGACTTGATCTGGTCCGTGCGGTACGCCTCCAGGGCGTTCGGGTAGGCCATGATGTTCATGTACCCCGTGTCGTACAGCCGGGACTGCATCCGCTTCACCAGATCCGCCCGCTTGGCGGTGTCGTACTCCACCGCCTGCTGCGCGTAGAGCCCGTCGAACTCCTTGTCGCAGATGAAGTTGTCGGTGGCGCCGGAGTCCTTCGGGGTCGCCGGGAGCGTGCCGCAGGTGTGGATGGAGAGGACGTAGTCCGGGTCGGGGTTGACCGACCAGCCGTCGAAGGCGAGGTCGTAGTCGCCCTTGACCCAGGGGTCGGAGACGCTGTCCAGGCACTCGACCTTCAGGCCGATGCCGAGCTTGCCCCACCACTCCTGGAGGTACTTGCCGACGGCCTTGTCGTTCGGGTCGGTGGCGTGACAGAGGATCCGGAGGTCCAGCGGCCTGCCGTCCTTGCCGAGCCGCTTGCCGGCGGCGTTCTTCCGGTATCCGGCGGCGTCGAGGACCTTCTCCGCCCCGGCCGGGTCGTACGCCCGCTTCTGCGTGGTCTCCGGCTTCCAGAAGTACGAACCGAAGCGCGGCGGGATGTATCCCTCGCCCTCGACGGCGTGGCCCTGGAAGACCTTGTCGACGAGGGTGGTGCGGTCGACGGCGAGGAAGAGCGCCTTGCGCACCTCCGGGTCGAGCAGCGCCTTGTTGCCGTTGCCGAAGGTCTTTCCGTCCTGGGCCTTCGCGCCCGGGTTGGTGGCGAGGGCGTAGAAGCGGCGGCCGGGGGCGTCGTTGACCTTGATGTTCTTCTGGGTCTTCAGCGCGGCCGCCTGGGCGGGCGTCAGGTTCGGTACGAAGGACACCTCGCCCTTCTGCAGGGCGGCGACGGCGGCGTCCCCGTCCTTGTAGTACTTGAACACCAGCTCGTCGAACTGGGGAGCGCCCCGCCAGAACTTCTTGTTCGGCTTGAGCTTGATGTACTGGTCGACCTTGAAGTCCGTGATGACGAAGGGGCCGTTCCCGACGATGGGGAAGGTCTTGTCGTTGTTGAACTTCGAGAAGTCGGTGACCTTCTCCCAGACGTGCTTCGGCACGATCGGCACGTCGAGGGCCGTCATCGTCGCCTGGGGCTTCTTCAGCCGGATGACCAGCGTCTGCGGGTCGGGCGCGGTGACCGCCGCGAAGTTGGCCGTGAAGCTGCCGTTGGCGGTGGCGGCATCGGGGTCGGTCATCATCTTGTTGAAGGTCCAGGCCGCGTCCTCGGCGGTGGCCTGCTGCCCGTCGGACCAGGTCGAGTCCTTGCGGATCGTGTACGTCCACGTCAGCTTGTCGGGCGAGGACGTCCACGCGGTCGCCAGACCCGGGACGGTGCGGGCGTCCTTCGGGTCGTAGTTCGTGAGGTACTCGTACGCCAGCCGGTGGATGCTGGTCGAGGTGAGCTTCTGGGCGAGGAACGGGCTCAGCGAGTCGATGCTCTGCGAGACCGCGACCGTGAGGGTGGTGCCGCCGGACTTCTCGTCCTCCGCCTGCGCGGTGCCGGGGACGACGACGAGGGAGCCGACGGCAAGGCCGGCGGCGACACCGGTGGCGAGCAGCGGTCGGAGGGCTCTGCGGACGGGCGTCGGGCGGGGTGGAACCTTCGTGACCATGACCATGGGACGTGACCTCGCGTCGGAGTTACTGTCGTGGATCTTGGGCTGACGATGGGTGAAGCGAAGGTGTATCAGCGGTGGTCTGCCGTCGTCAACGATCCCTCAAACCCCTTGTGGGCTGCGGGAACGCCAAGAGGCTCCGTATCGGTGAACCGATACGGAGCCTCATTGGTCTAGCCCTGTGACGCCCTACTGCTGAGGGGCTGGCGGCGCCTGCGGAGGGCCCTGCGGGTCCGCCTGCGGGGGCATCGGCTGCCCCGGCTGCCCGGGCTGCGACTCGCTTCCGTCCTGAGGCTGCTGCCAGGACGGCGGCATGCCCGGCTGACCGGGCTGCCCCGGCTGCGGCGGGTACGGCTGCCCGGCCGGGGGGCCGTACGGCTGACCCGGGGCGGGCTGGCCGGGCGCGAACTGACCCGGCATCGGACCGGGCGCCTGCCCCGGCATCTGACCCGGCATCGGCTGACCCGGCTGCGGGTACCCCTGCGGCGGGTAGGGCTGCTGGGCCGCCTGCTGCGGGTACGGCTGACCGGGCTGCGGCGCCTGGGGCGCGTAGGGCTGACCGGGGGCCGGCTGGCCGGGCGCGAACTGACCGGGGAGCGGCTGGCCCGGCATCGGCTGACCGGGCATCCCCTGCCCGGGCACCTGACCCGGGACGGGCTGGCCGGGCGCGAACTGGCCGGGCAGCGGCTGACCCGGCATCGGCTGTCCGGGCATCCCCTGGCCCGGCATCGGCGGGGCCATGTGCGGCGGCATCGCGCCCTGGCTGTCACCGGTCCACAGCCCCTGCGCCTGCTGTGCCCGCACGAAGTCCTCGGCCACCATCGCCGAGAGGTGGAAGTACGCCTCCCGGGTCTTCGGCCGCATCATGTCGAGGTCCACCTCGGCGCCGGCCGACAGGTGCTCGTCGAAGGGCACGACCACGACACCGCGGCAGCGGGTCTGGAAGTGCTGGACGATGTCCTCGA
This sequence comes from Streptomyces tanashiensis, assembly GCF_014648895.1. GTDB lineage: Bacteria > Actinomycetota > Actinomycetes > Streptomycetales > Streptomycetaceae > Streptomyces > Streptomyces tanashiensis. The sequence goes on along the minus strand of NZ_BMRZ01000019.1, from coordinate 24,775 downwards.
CCTTGATCATCTTGCCGGTCTCGCGGACCCCGGAGATGACCGTGATCGAGCGCTGCACCAGATCCGCGTAGCCGTGCGCGGAGAGCCAGTCCAGCGTCGTCGAGGCGCTGGAGGCACCGTCCACGGAGGGCGTGGAGATGATGATCAGCTGGTCGGCGAGGTCGAGGACCCCGCGCATCGCGCTGTACAGCAGGCCCGTGCCCGAGTCGGTGAGGATGATCGGGTACTGCTTGCCCAGGACGTCGATCGCGCGCCGGTAGTCCTCGTCGTTGAACGTCGTCGAGACGGCCGGGTCCACGTCGTTGGCGAGGATCTCCAGGCCGGACGGCGCCTGCGAGGTGAACCGGCGGATGTCCATGTACGAGTTCAGGTAGGGGATCGCCTGCACCAGGTCGCGGATGGTCGCCCCGGTCTCGCGCCGCACCCGGCGGCCGAGCGTGCCGGCGTCCGGGTTGGCGTCGATCGCGAGGATCTTGTCCTGCCGCTCGGTGGCGAGGGTCGCGCCGAGGGCGGTGGTCGTCGTGGTCTTTCCGACGCCGCCCTTGAGCGAGATGACCGCGATCCGGTAGCAGGAGAGGACCGGCGTCCGGATCAGGTCCAGCTTCCGCTGCCGCTCCGCCTCCTCCTTCTTGCCGCCGAGCTTGAAGCGGTTGGCGGCCCCGGGGTTCCGGCTGGACTTCGGCTTCTGCTTGTTGTTGCGCAGCAGCCGGTCCGAGGACAGCTCGACGGCCGCGTTGTACCCGAGCGGGGCGCCCGGCACGGACCGTTCCCGCTGGTCGTGCGTCACCGGCGAGGGCCAGGCGGCACCGGTCCGCGGATCCACCGGCGGCTGACCGTCGTACGGCGGCTGCGGAGCCTGCGCCGCCTGCGGGGGTACGGCTCCGGGGTGCGGGTAGCCGTAGCCGCCGGGGGCCTGAGCCTGCGGTGGCACGGCACCGGGCGTCCCGGGCTGCTGCGGGTAGCCGTAGCCGGCCTGCTGCGGCGGAGTCCCGGGGTGCGGGAAGCCGTAACCGCCCTGCGGCGCCGGGGGCTGGGGGGTCTGCGAGGCCTGGGGCTCCTGCGGGGCCACCGGGGCCTGCGGGTAGCCGTAGGCGCCGGGCGCCTGGGGCTGGGCCTGCGGCGGCACGGGGCCGGGCGCGCCGGGCACGGGTGTTCCCGGGGCCGGCCAGGCGGCGGTGGGCGGCATCGGCGCGGCCTGCGGCACCGGCTGGGCGCCCGGGGCCGGCTGCGCGGGCCACTGCTGCGCGGGTTCGGGGGCGGCCGGCTGGAAGGACGGGGGCAGCGGAGGCAGCCCCGCTCCGGCCTGCGGACCCGCGGCCGGGTACGGCGCGGGGTACGGCCCGGGGGCCGCCGCGTGGGGGTCCGGGTACGGGGTGCCGAAGGGGCCCGGAGCGCCGGCGGCGTGCTGCCCCGCGGTGTCGTACGGGCCGGGAGCCGTGCCGGGACCGAAGCCCTGCGGCGCGTCGGCGGCCGGCTGAGCGGCCGGGAGGGCGCCGGGTGCGGCGGAGTCGGCGGCGACGCCGGCCCCGGCCTCCGGCTCGGTGCCGGTCGCGGAGTCCGGCTCGGCCTCCGCGGCGGGTGCGGCGGGCTCGTCCTCCGGGCTCGCGGTGGGACCGGCGGTCTCGGACCCGGCCGCGTCACCGGCGGCCTCGGCCGTCCCGGCGCCGGTCGGGCCGTCGGCGCCGCCCGAGTTGTCGGTGCCGTCGGAGCCGTCCCAGGGGTTCGACGGGTCCGACGGCTCGTCGGCCGCGGCGTCGTCGGTGTCCGCCGTGCTCCCCGCGAGAGCGCCGTCCGCGCTGTCGGCGGTGATTCCGGCCGGTCCCGCGCCGGAGGCGGCGAACTCGCCGGAGACGGCGGGGGAGTCCTGTGCGGTGTCCGCCGGACCGACGGGCTCGGCGGTCCCCTCGGTCGCGGCCGGCTCCGCCGCTTCGTCGGCGGCGGGCGTCGCGGAGTCGGCGGAGCCCTCCGCGTTCCCCGCGTTCTCCGCCGAGCGCTCGGCGATCTCGCGCTGGAGCTGGGCGGGGGAGAAGCGCATGGTGGCGCCGCTCTCGACGTCCCCGCCGCCGAACGAGGCCGCGGGTGCGGCCGTCTCCGGCGCGGGCGCAGGGACGGAGGGCGCGGCAACGGGCGGAAGCGAGGCGTCGGCCACGGGCATGCCCGGCACCGGCGCACCGAACGGCGCCCCCGCCACCGGCTGACCCGCCGCCGGCTGACCCGGCACCGGCTGCCCCGCCTGCCCAGGCACCGGCGCACCGGGCGCGAAGGGCGCCGCGGGAACTCCGGCGGCAGGGGTGCCGGGACCGGGAGTGACCGGACCGGGAGTGACGGGACCGGGAGTGACCGGACCGGGAGTGACGGGACCGGGCGCGGCGGCCGCGGGCACGTCCGGCGCGCCGTACGGAGGAACTCCCGCCGGGGGCATCACGGCGGCGGGCTGCACCGGGGCGGGCGCGACCGGCGGAACGGGCGTGGGCGCAGGAGCGGCGGGCACCACGGGCGGGGCCGGCGGGGCGACGTTCCAGCTGGGCTCGAAGCCGCCGCCCGCCGGGAGCCCGGGCACGGCGACCGGCGCCCCGCTCGGCGGCGGCGGAGTGGCTCCGCCCGCCCCCGTACCGCCCGACGCGTTCTGCGTGTACCAGGCGGGCGGGGTGTAGTCGATGGTGAACTCACCCGTCATCTCGGCGGGATCCGCGTCGGACTGATCGTCGGCGGGCGGATTCCAACCCCCGTGGATCTCGTCGCGATCGCCGTTCACTTTGCCTCCTGGTGTGGTCGAGCACCCTTGTGCCGTTGTGGGCGGGGCCCTTCCACCCTAAACGCCGCGGGCCGCCCCCGGGCAGGGCCGACGGCCCCTCCGCGCCCGCCTCCGCGACCGGGTCCGGGCCCCAAGTGACCCGGCCGCGCCGCAGAGTGAGAAGCTCCACCGTCCAAAACGATCCAAAAACGGACGTACTTGAACGACTTCATGCCGTGCGGTCGCCGCTCAGTCCATCCGGCGCGCGCCGCCCAACAATCCGGTCTCGGCGTCCGTCGCCTGCGTCATCACGAACTGCCGGTCGTTCGGCGTGCACCAGAGGGTCACCCCGTCGGCGAGCGTGGACAGCGCCTCGTACTCGTGCTGCGGGAGGCTCATGATGCGGCCGATCTGGGCCGCCTCGTCGGGCGACACCCGCTGGACCCCGACGAGCGAGGACTTCTCCAGAAGCCGGGGCGCGACCGGGCTCAGATAGGGCAGCAGCGTCACCACCGACTGCCAGGGCGCCGACACGACACGGCCGCGCGGCGGCCGCATGCCGCAGTCGCGCACCACGACCACCGGACTGCCGGCCGAGGCGCCCTGCGGCGGCACCCGGCCCACGTCGTGCAGCGTGATGCACGGCTGGCCGCCGCCCGCGGCCTGCGCGAGGGCCGTCCACGCCTGCGCGCGGCCGGTCTCGACCGCCACCCGGGCGCCGGTCGCCGCCGCCCGCAGGGCCAGCACCTGCGCGGTCCACAGACCGCCGATGAGGGTGACGTCGTACGGGACGGGCCGGTTGATGCCGAGCACGGCCGGGCGGTTCTCGGCGTCCACGCCGATCACCATGCCGTCGTCGCCGACCGGCAGGGCCAGCGCCTCCAGCTGCTCCAGGGGGACGGAGTGCCGGTCACGGCGCGGCCCGACGAGCCCGAATCCGAACCGGGGCCGGGCGACCCGCCCCGTACGCCGGGCGGAAGGCGCGCCCGAGGCCGGTGACGTACCGAAGGAAGCGGTGGACATCAGCGCGCACCCCCCAGCGGAAGCGTCGCCAGGATGCCGGGCACCTGTTCCCGGTCCAGTCGCACCAGACCCGTCCTCACTCCGCGCGCCGCACGCTCCAGCTCGTGCCGCGCGGCCACCAGTTCCTCGTCACTGCGCCCGGTGATCCGCACGTGTCCGGTCACCGTCACCTCCTGCCGGTCCCCGCCGCTCAGCGTCAGGCTGAACGTCGTCGCGAGCGCGGGCAGCGAGGTCAGCAGAGCCACCAGCTGCGGCATCGACGCGCCCGCGCCGCCGCTCCGGCCGCCCAACTGGGGCCAGCGCCCCACCCAGTACGTGGTGTGCCGCCGGTCGTCGACCCGCCAGGTCCGCGCGGTCTCCTGGGTCCGGCGCCCCTGCGCCTGCCCCCGGCCCGCCTGCGCTATCGCCATCGGACTGGCGCAGCTCGACGTGGCCAGCGCCGAGGTCAGCTCCTGCTCCGTCAGCACGCTCGCCCGGAACCCGGCGCCCGCGAGCCGGCTCGCCAGCTGGTCCGCCGCCCGCACCACGCACTTCTGCGCGCCGGTCATGCCGCCGCCGCGCGCGGCGACCGCCTCCGGGCAGAGTTCGGGGTCGAGCTTGAGGGCGATCCAGGTGATCCGCACCGCGGGCGAACCCGTCTGCGCCTGGAGCGGCCCGTAGTTGCGGGCGGCCATCGACTGGGCGGGCAGGTGCGGCGCGGGCGCCGGCTGCGTGTGCTGCACGATCTGCGCCGACTCCAGCCGGATGCCGTCCACGCTCAGCACGTCCCGGACGAGACCGACGGGCAGCGGATTCGCCGCGCGGTCCGGGCGCAGCGCCGTGCCGTCGGACTCGACCCGCAGGACGGCCGTCAGGAAGGTGCCGTCGCCGACCATCCCGACCGGACGACGGTCACGGTCGCTGTACGCGTACGTGCGCAGCGCCGGGTCGCACTCCACGAGCGGCGCGAGCCCCGGCTCCGTGCCCTCCGGCACCGTGAACGAGGAGGCCCGGCGCGAGCGGGCCCGCAGCGCGAGGAAGGTGCCGAGCCACTCGGGCAGCGAACGCCGGTGCCGGCGCACCACGGCGAGCAGCACCAGCACGACGGCGACCACGCCGGCGGGCACGAGCAGCATCGGCTCGACGACCCAGGCCAGCAGCAGAAGGGCCGCGGCCACTTCGACCAGTACGAGCTGTTGCAATCGGAACGAACCGAAGTGTCCGGGACGTGCCTGGAGCCTCGGTGAGACCGCGGGGACGGGTCCCGTGGACGGGGGTGTGGAGGCAGCGGCCGCGGCGGGCCGCCTCCGCCTCGCGGAAGCCATGATGGAGAATCCCCCTCAATTCATCCCGATGACCCTGGCCCGCCAGGGCTTTGGCGGCCGGATCACCCTACCCGCCCCACGAACCCCACGGGACAGCAGGCATAGTAGGGGGCCGGTCCGAAGGCCGGAGCCCGGGTGTCACCACCCCGGGGCTCCGCGCGAAGATCGAGCCTGACGAGAATGGGGACTCATGGCATCGCGGCGGGACGAGCTCAACGCGTACACCTTTGCGAAGAAGCGCACGGTGGCGGCATTCCTCCAACCCTCGCCCTCCGGTACGGAGGAGGGGGCGCCGAAGCCGCTGCGCGCCGTCATCCCCGGCCTGATCGTCGCCGCGCTCGTCGTCGCCGGATTCGGCGCCTGGGGCATGTTCAAGCCCAGCGCCCCCAAGGGCTGGGACACTCCCGGCACCCGGGTCATCGTCGGCAAGCAGTCGACGACCCGGTACGTCGTCCTCGAGACCGGCAAGGGCAAGGACAAGAAGACCCTGCTCCACCCCGTCCTCAACCTCGCCTCGGCCCGGCTGCTCCTCAACCCCGACCAGTTCCAGGTCATCCAGGTCGACGACAAGAAGCTCGACGAGGGGAAGCCGCCGCGCGGCCCCATCCTCGGCATCCCGTACGCCCCCGACCGGCTGCCCGTCGCGGACGACGCGGGCACGGCCAAGCGCTGGGCAGTCTGCGAGCAGCCCGGCGGCGGCAAGGGCGCCAGCGTCCAGAAGGCGACCTTCCTCTTCGCCAAGCGCGACGCCGCACGGACCGAGGGCGCCGGCCGGCTGAAGGACGGCCAGATCCTGTACGTCAAGGGCCAGAAGGGGAACGCCCAGTTCCTCATCGACCACACCGGCACCAAGTACCCGGTGCAGGCCGATCGGCCCGGGCTCCTCACCGCCCTCGTGGGTCTCGGCACGCAGCCGCAGGCCGTCACCGACGACTGGCTCGCCACCCTGAAGACCGGCGACCCGATCGACTTCCCGCACATCGACGGCAAGGTCGGCGACTCCGCCGGCATCCCCGGCAACACCCTCACCGGTACCGAGAACCGGATCGGCATGGTCCTCCGCGCCCAGACCGGCGCGGGACCCCAGGACTACGTCGTGCTCGCGGGCAAGGTCCAGCCCGTCACGCCCTTCACGGCCTGGCTGCTCATCAACTCCCCGCAGACCGGCGTCCTCGACATGGACGGCGAGCGCGTGAACGTCGACGCCTCCTCCTTCGTCCCGGATCCCACCGTCTTCAACGGTGGCGTCCACTGGCCGACGCAGCAGTCCAAGCAGTCCAAGCCGATCAACGCCTCCACCGGCACCGGTGCCCGGGACACGGTGTGCAACGTCCTCACCGCCGTCGGCGAGAAGGGCGACACCACGCTCACCACCTGGGCCGGCACCGACTACCCGGCCGACATCACGGCGGGCGGCTCCAGCACGTACGTCACCCCCGGCACCGGCCTCCTCTACACGCAGATCCAGGGCAGGCAGAAGACGCCCGAGAGCTCCGGCTCCCTCTTCCTCGTCACCGACACCGGCCTGCGGTACGCCGTCCAGGCCAACGGGGACAGCGACTCCGCCCGCTCCGAGATCGGCGCCGGCGAGCAGAAGCAGACCGACGGGCGGCCGGAACCCAGCGACGCCCAGAAGCGTCTCGGCTACGAGAAGGTCGTCCCGGTCCTCGTCCCGATCGAATGGTCGGAGTTCCTGTCGAAGGGCCCGCGGCTCGACACCAACAGCGCGCGTCAGCCGCAGGGTTCCTAGGGGGTGGCACCGGTGACGACGACGACCCACCGCACGGCCGCCCTGCTCGCCGCGGGCACCCTCACGGCCCTCCTCGCCGCCCCCGCGGCGGCCGCCGCGCCCGGCCGGGCGGGCCACGACGGCCCGGCCCTCGACGGCAGCGGCGAGTGCACCTTCCCCATGAAGAAGCAGATCGAGGGCATCCCCTGGCCGCTCCAGCGGGTCCTCCTCGACGAGCTGTGGCAGGACACCAAGGGCAAGGGCGTCCAGGTCGCCGTCATCGACACCGGGGTCGACGACGTCAACCCGCAGCTCCGCGACGCCGTCGACGCCAAGTCGGGCAAGGACTACCTCAAGCCCGACAAGAACAACCCGTCCTTCGGCGACGAGAAGCGCGGCAAGACCGACGGCACCGTCGACGAGGTCGGCCACGGCACCAAGGTCGCCGGCATCATCGCCGCCCGCCCCCGCCCGGGCACCGGCTTCGTCGGCCTCGCCCCCGAGGCCACGATCATCCCGATCCGGCAGAACGACGAGAAGAACAGCGGCAAGTCCGACACCATGGCCCTGGCGATCGACTGGGCCGTCGCCAAGGGCGCGGACGTCATCAACATCTCGCAGGACACCACCCAGCCGCTGGGCCCCGACTCGCCCATGGCCAAGGCCGTGGCCCGCGCGATCGCGAAGAACATCGTCGTCGTCGCCTCCGCGGGCAACGACGGCATGGACGGCACGTTCAAGAAGACCTACCCCGCGGCCTTCCCCGGGGTCCTCGCCGTCGCGTCCTCCGACCGCAACAACGAACGCGCCGTCTTCTCCCAGCCGGGGACCTTCGTGGGCGTCGCGGCGCCCGGCGTCGACATCGTCTCCACCGTCCCCGGCGGCGGCCAGTGCGTCGACAACGGCACCAGCTTCTCCGCCCCGTACGTCGCCGGCGTCGCCGCCCTGATCCGCGCCAAGTACCCGAAGTGGACCGCGGCCCAGGTCGTCACCCGGATCGAGCAGACCGCCGTCCGCTCCATCAACGGCCGTGACGGCTACGTGGGTTGGGGCGTGGTCGACCCGGTGCGGGCGCTGGCCGACCTCCCCGGCACGCCGGCCTCCTCGCCCGTGCCCGACCCGGCCCCGCCCAAGCCGCCGGCTCCCGAGCCGGCCCGTCTGGCGCTGTCGGAGACGCCCCAGGAGCGCTCCGAACGGCTCGCCACCTACACGTTGGGGATCGGAGGTGTCCTGGTGGCCGTGGTCGCCGGGACCGCCACCGTGATCCGCGACAGCCGCCGCAGAAGGGAGGCCCGGTGACGCGTGTCTCGGTCAAGTATCGGGACCTTCCTTTGCAGTTGGAACTGCCGCCGTCAATGGCTACAGTGACCGCTGGGGGCACGGCAGTGCGAACCCAGCACGGGGGCGGCATCAGAAGATTCCCGTCCGCATCAAGACCGGAAGGCCCGACGGCCGGTCCGTCGCAGCCACCGAAGGAAGAAGGGGCAAGATGTCGAAAGACCTGAACGTAACCAGTGCCGAACAAGTCAAGCTCGCCGGCCGGATCCAGGACTTCTCCGACGAGCTCCAGGCCCGCATCACCTCCCTCAACAGTGTGGTGGACCGCGTTCAGGCGGGCTGGCAGGGCGCTGCGAGCAAGGAGTACGACCGGGTCCAGAACGACCTGAACCAGCGTCTGCGCAGCATGCGTGCCGAGCTCACGAAGCTCGAGGAGATCATGCGCATGAGCGCCGACGGGTTCTCGCAGGAGGAGGAGGACCGTCTGCGGTCCTTCCGTCAGATGGACAGCAGCTCCGGTGGTGGCCAGAGCGCCATCCTCGGCGTCTGAGCCGTCCGACCCGACCAGTCCTCCGCGCCACTCTCACTTCAGGAGTCATCACCATGACCACTGCGGTCAATTACGACACCGTGACGCAGGCGGCGGCCGACACCCGCCTCACCTCCAGCACGCTCACGCAGAAGCTCGACGACCTCATGGCCGAGGTCAACCGTGTCGCCTCCAACTGGGAAGGCGAGGCGAAGGTCGCCTACCGCGAGAGCCAGGACCGCCTGACCCGCGACATGGCCGGCATGAACCAGGACCTGGCGCGCATCGCCCAGCTCCTCGACGAGTCGGTCGCCGGCTACCAGGACACCGACAAGGGCAACGCGGCTCGTTTCCGCATGATGTGAGTCCTTGCCAGCACGCTTGAGGGGGTGGCCCGTTCCTACGGGCCACCCCCTCACGCGTCGTGCCTCACCGCAGGTCGAACTCGCCGTCCCTGGCGCCCAGGACGAACGCGTCCCACTCGGCCTTCGTGTAGCGCAGCACCGTCGCCTTGTCGAGCGACGAGCGCATCGCCACCGCGCCCCCGGGCAGCCGCGCGATCTCCACGCGCTCCTCGTCCGGGCTCGTCCCCGGAGCGCCCTCCCACGCGACGCCCGAGATGTCGAGCGCGTACAACTCCTCCTTCTGGCGCTCCTTCTCGGCGGCCAGGGCGGCGTCCGCGCTCTCGGTGGTGGTCTCGGCGGCGTCGGTCATCGGCGCTTTCCCTTCGCGGTGGTACGACGGAGCGGTCCCTCCCACAGTAGTGGGAGGGACCGCTCCGCTCAGGGCTGTTGCGGCAGCTCAGTGCTGCTCGGGCAGCCAGCCCAGCTGCACCAGCGGCGTCCCGCGCTTCCGCGACACGAACGTGCCCCGGCCCGGAGGCATCGGCCGCGCCCGGACGCTGCCGAGGATGTCGCCCTCCTGCGGATCGCCGGAGAGGATCACGCCCTGCGCGCCCAGCTCCCGCATCCGCTGCATGAACGGCTCGTACATCGCCCGGGAGGCACCGCCCTGGCTGCGCGCCACGATGAACCGGATGCCGACGTCCCGCGCGAACGGCAGGTTCTCCACCAGGACCGCCAGCGGGTTGCCCGAGTTCGTGGCCACCAGCTCGAAGTCGTCGATCAGCACGAACAGTTGCGGACCCGTCCACCAGCTGCGGTCGCGCAGCTGCTGCGGCGTGATGTCGGGCTTCGGCGCCCGCTTCGTCATCACCGTGTTGATGGCGTCCATGTGCATCTGCATGGCCGAGGCCATCGGCGCGTACTCCAGGAGGTGCGAGGGCGCCACGGCCTCCAGCATCGTCCGCCGGTAGTCGCCCACGACGATCCGCGCCTGCTCCGGCGAGTACCGCTCGCACAGCTGCTTGGCGATCAGCCGCAGCAGCGCCGTCTTGCCGGACTCGCTCTCACCGAAGATCAGGAAGAACGGATCCGACTCGAAGTCGACGAACACCGGCTCCAGGTTCGTCTCGTCGATGCCGATCGCGATGCCGTGCTGCGGGTACTCGAAGCCCTTCGGCAGCTGCTCCGCCGGCAGCCTGCGCGGCAGCAGCCGCACCGCCGGGGCCGGGGCGGCGGTCCAGCTCGCCTTCACGGCCTGCACGAACGCCGACGTGCCCTCCGCCAGGTCGGCGGCCGAGCTCGACCCGTCGATCCGCGGCAGCGCCCCCATGAAGTGCAGCTTCTCCGGCACCTGGCCGCGACCCGGCACGCCGGTCGGCACGTTCGCCGCGACCTTGCGGTCGAACTCGGAGTCCATGACGTCACCGAGCCGCAGTTCGAGGCGGCCCAGCATCTGGTCCTTGAGCGCCGCCCGCACCTCCATGTAGCGGGCGGCGGTGATCACCACGTGGATGCCGTAGCCCAGACCGCGCGCCGCGATGTCGGCGACGATCGGCTCCAGCATGTCGTAGTCGTTGCGGAAGCCGCCCCAGCCGTCCACGATCAGGAAGACGTCGCCCCAGGCCTCGCCCGGCAGTTCGCCCGCCGCCCGCTTGCGCCGGTAGGTCGCGATCGAGTCGATGGAGTGCGAGCGGAAGAACTCCTCCCGCCGGTTCAGGACGCCCATGACCTCCGCGACCGTCCGGCGCACCCGCTCCGGGTCGAGCCGGGACGCGACCCCGCCGACGTGCGGCAGGTCGGCCAGCGAGACCATGCCGCCGCCACCGAAGTCCAGGCAGTAGAACTGCACCTCGGCCGGGGTGTGCGTGAGCGCGAACGAGGAGACGAGCGTCCGCATCATCGTCGACTTGCCGGACTGCGGACCGCCGACCACCATCATGTGACCGGCCGCGCCCGAGAAGTCCCGGTACAGCACCTCGCGCCGCTGCTCGAACGGCTTGTCGATGAGCCCGAGCGGCACCGTGAGCCCGCCCTGACGCGTGTACTCCGTCGCCGTGAGCCCCCGGTCCGCCGTCTGCGCGAGCCCCGGAAGCAGCTGGTCCAGCGAGGGCGCCTGGTCGAGCGGCGGCAGCCACACCTGGTGCGCCGGCACCCCCTGTCCCTCCAGACGCCGCACGATCACGTCGAGGACCGTGTCCGCGAGCGCGTCGTCCTCCTCGGCGCGCTGCGCCGTCAGATAGGCCGGGTCCGGCGCCGCGTACACCACCGGCACCGGCGCCGCCGTGAACAGCGCGGGCCGCCGCTCCACCGGCAGCTGACCGATCTCCAGACGCGGCCCGCCCGTCCGGTACGTCCCCGAGACGTACGCGGCCTTGAAGCGGGTCATCTCGTCCGTACCGAACTTCAGATAGCCCGAACCCGGCACCGACGGCAGGTGGTACGCGTCCGGCACACCGATGGCCGTGCGCGACTCCGCCGCCGAGAAGGTCCGCAGACCGATCCGGTACGAGAGGTACGTGTCCAGGCCGCGCAGCTTGCCCTCCTCCAGGCGCTGCGAGGCCAGCAGCAGATGCACACCGAGCGAACGGCCGATGCGGCCGATCTGGATGAACATGTCGATGAAGTCCGGCTTGGCGGTGAGGAGCTCGGAGAACTCGTCGATCACCAGGACCAGCGAGGCCAGCGGTTCGAGGGGAGCGCCCGCCGCCCGCGCCTTCTCGTAGTCGTGGATGTTCGCGTAGTTGCCCGCCGAGCGCAGCAGCTCCTGCCGCCGCTGGAGCTCGCCGCGGATCGCGTCGCCCATGCGGTCGACGAGCGTCAGGTCGTCGGAGAGGTTGGTGATGACCGCCGCCACGTGCGGCATCTGCGACATGCCCGCGAAGGTCGCGCCGCCCTTGAAGTCCGCGAGGACGAAGTTCAGCGTCTCCGAGGAGTGCGTCACCGCCAGACCGAGCACCAGCGTGCGCAGCAGCTCCGACTTTCCGGAACCCGTCGCACCGACGCACAGACCGTGCGGGCCCATGCCCTCCTGCGCCGCCTCCTTCAGGTCCAGCATGACCGGCAGGCCGTCCTCGCCGACGCCGATCGGCACCCGGAGCCGTTCGGCCACCGACCGGGGGCGCCAGGTCCGCGTCACGTCCACCGAGGCCGCGTCGCCCAGGTTCAGCAGATCCGTGAAGTCCAGGTTGGCCAGCAGCGGCTCGTCGTCGTCCCCGCCGCCCATCCGCAGCGGCGCCAGCTGCCGGGCCAGCGCCTCGGCCGCCGGCAGCGAGATGCCGTCCGGCAGCCCCTCGTACGCGAAGCCGCCGCCCGACTCCAGGCGCAGCCGGCCCGGCCGTACGACCACCGAGAGGCCACCGCGCGGCTCGTCGAGCTCACCGGAGACGACCTCCACGATCGTCACGCCCTGGAGACCCTCGGCCGCCGCGAGCAGCGAGTCCGGCGGCACCATCCCGCCGTCCAGGACCACCACCACGTGCGGCTGGTCGAGCACCGGCTGGCTCTCCCGCGAGAACCGCGTCCGCCCGTCCAGCTTCGAGCGGACCAGCTGCTCCAGTTCACCGAGGTCGTCGCCGAACAGACGCTTCGTGCCCGCCCCGTCGACCTGCCCCGGCACCTGCGTGTGCGGCAGCCACTTCGTCCAGTCCCAGCGCTCCTGCGCCGGCCGCGCCGCCACGACGGCGAGCATCAGGTCGTCGGGGGAGTGCAGCGTCACCAGCTGCGCCACCAGCGCACGCGCCGCCGCCTGCGCCGACTCCGGCTCGCCCGACACCGTCACGTGGTAGAACGCCCGCATCGAGACCGCCATCGGCAGCCCGTCCAGCGTGCCGTGCACCGCCAGGAACTGCTGCATCGCACCCGCGCACAGCGGCTCCAGCTCGTCCACCGGAGCCGTGTCCGGCGCCACCAGCGGCGTCGCCAACTGCTGTGCCCCGAGGCCGATCCGCGCCTGCCCGAAGTCGTGGTCGCCGACCCGGCGTTCCCACACCCGGGAACCCTCGGCCACCACCGACCACAGCTGCTCGGGGGAGGGGTGCAGATACAGCTGCGCGTCCCGCTGCTTGCGCGCGGTGCGCCGGACCGTACGCCGGGTCTGCGCGAGGTATTTGAGGTAGTCGCGGCGGACATCGGCCATTTGCCCCTGCGTACCGCGACGGAATCTCACGAACTGGGCCACGGCCATAGCGACCGTCGACGCCAGCATCAGCGTGCCCATGATCCGCATGATCGGCGACGGCGTCATGAAGAAGAAGACGACCGACGAGCCCATGCCGAGCATCGGCAGGAGCTGCATCAACGCCGACTCCTGCTGTCCCCGCGGAAGTTCCGGCGGAGACTCCAGGACCAGTTCCTCACCGGGCACTTCCGGAGGAAGGGACCTCGGCGGGCGTTTGACGACGATCTGGCTCACCGGCGCATCAATCCCTCGTTGGAGGCGGGCTCGTGGCGGGAGCATCCGCACGCGACCCCTGTCGGCAGCCGAGTGCGCGGACTTCCCCCATGGGACGGCGATCCTACTTGCAGCCCCCACCGGCCGTCCCCGGTAGGGTGGCGCGCGCATCGTGCGCAACCGCGAATCAGAACGGGCGCAACCGCGAATCAGGGGGTCCACACACGTGAGTACGACCGCAGCGACCGGCTTCTGCCGCGTCACCGTCGTGGCGCCGGACAGCCGCATCGACGTCGCGCTCCCCGAGGACATCGCCGTCGCCGACGTCTACCCGGAGATCCTGCGGCTCACCGGGCAGACCCAGGCGGCGGGCACCCCGACCGGCTACCACCTGGTCCGCCGCGACGGATCCGTCCTCGACGGCGCCCGCACCCTCGCCGCCCAGCAGGTCCTCGACGGCGAGGTGCTCTCCCTGCGCCCCTTCGCCCAGTCGCTCCCGCCGGCCGTCTACGACGACGTCTCCGACGCCGTCGCCTCCGCCGTCACCCGCGACCGGCACCTGTGGAGCGACGAGCTGCTGCGCGGCGCCGGCCTCGTCGGCGGCGTCCTGCTCCTCGTCCTCATGGGCTTCGTCCTGTGGTTCGCCGATCCGGTCCGCCACGACATGCACAGCCTCCCGGGGATCATCGCGGGCGCCGCCGGCCTCCTCCTCACCGCCTTCGCAGGCGTCCGCGCCCGCGTCTACGCGGACCGGGCCACGGCCGTCGCCCTCGGGCTCGGCGCGCTGCCCCTGCTCCTCATCGCCGGCTCCGGCATCATCGCCGCCGACGCCGGTCAGGGCCCCGGCCGCCTGCAGTTCCTGCTCGGCAGCGTGACCGTCCTCGTCGCCTCCGTGGCGCTCGTCGCGCTCACCCCCAGCGGCGACGCCCCCTTCGTCGCCGCCACCTTCCTCGCCGGCGTCGGCACCCTCGCCACCTTCCTGGAGATCCTCACCGAGACCTCCGCCACCGAGACGGCCGCCGTCTGCGCGCCGGTCGCCATCGGCCTCGTCGCCTTCCTGCCCGGCCTCTCCGCCCGCTTCGCCCGGCTGCCCATCGGCTACGCCGCCCCGCGCAGCGCCGCCGACGACGAGTTCTCCGGCGAGCAGCAGGGCGAGGAGGCGCAGCCCGTCGACGGCGAGCGCATCGCGCTCCAGGCCCGCCGCGGCCACGAGATGCTCCTCGGCCTGGTCGGCGGCTGCGCGGCGGTCGTCGTCGGCTCCGCCGCCGTCCTCGGCTTCGCCGGGAACGTCTGGGGCCAGTTCCTCGCCCTCGCCGCCGGCCTCGCGATGCTGCTGCGCGCCCGCCTCTTCCGGTACACCTCGCAGGTCGCCTGCGTCCTCGTCGCCGGCATCGCCGCCATCGCGCTGCTCGTCCTGGGCCTCTCCCTCAACCCGCCGGCCGACCTGGTCAAGGACCTCCTGATGTACGGGGACCGCGGCGGCCTCGACGTCCGGACGATCTGGCTCACCGCCGCCGTCGCCGCCGGCGCCGCGCTGATCACGGCGATCGGCCTGATCATCCCGAGGAAGGGCCTCTCGCCCTTCTGGGGCCGGCTCCTCGACCTGACCGAGGGCTTCGTCCTGCTCTCCCTCGTCCCGCTCTGCCTCGCGGTCCTCGACGTCTTCACCTCGGTGCGCGCATTGACCAGCAAGTAGGAAAGCGATACGGGGCCGCTCCGGCGAGCTGGTACGCTGTGTGACGGCCGTTTGTGTACGCGCTCCCGGAAAGCAACCGAGATCACTCGGACGCCTCTGGAAGCTGCGCCCATCGGACCTTCGCCCGTCGAGTCACGGAAGCTTCCCCTGAGACCTAGACCAGGGGCACTCGCGGGCGCACGAACCAACGAGGAGAACCGCGTGGCTCTCGACGCCGCTGTCAAGAAGCAGATCTTTGCCGAGTTCGGCACCAAGGAGGGCGACACCGGCTCTCCCGAGGTCCAGGTCGCGATGCTGTCCCGCCGCATCTCGGACCTGACCGAGCACCTCAAGCAGCACAAGCACGACCACCACTCCCGTCGTGGTCTGCTGATCCTGGTCGGCCAGCGCCGCCGCCTGCTGCAGTACCTGGCCAAGAAGGACATCCAGCGCTTCCGTACGCTGGTCGACCGCCTCGGCATCCGCCGCGGTGCGGCCGGTGGCGCCAAGTAAGTCCGTTCCACGGTGAACGCTGCGGAGGGAGCGGTTCCCACTTTCAGGGGGCCGCTCCCTTTGCTGTACGTGCACAAAGTGCGCATCGGCACTTAGTCTGGTCGCACAACCCCATACGACGAGCGCGAAGCCGCCGGCCAGCCGCCGGTCCTCGGTAGTGGCCCCCGGAAACGAATGCCCGGGTGCTTCGATCGAAGACCGGCCCGCACCCGAGGCGAGCTTCTCCGCCGCCGTCGCACACCGTCCCCGGCCACACGGGCCGAAGGACGCAAAGACGAACACGTAGGAGAAACCCATAGTGGAGAACGAGACCCACTACGCCGAGGCCGTCATCGACAACGGCGTCTTCGGTACCCGCACCATCCGCTTCGAGACCGGCCGTCTGGCCAAGCAGGCCGCCGGCTCCGCCGTCGCCTACCTGGACGACGACACGATGGTCCTCTCTGCGACCACCGCCTCGAAGCGCCCCAAGGACCAGCTCGACTTCTTCCCCCTGACGGTGGACGTCGAGGAGCGGATGTACGCGGCCGGCAAGATCCCCGGCTCCTTCTTCCGCCGTGAGGGCCGCCCCTCCGAGGACGCCGTCCTCACCTGTCGCCTGATCGACCGGCCGCTGCGCCCCTCCTTCAAGAAGGGCCTGCGCAACGAGATCCAGATCGTCGAGACGATCATGGCGCTCAACCCCGACCACCTGTACGACGTGGTCGCGATCAACGCCGCCTCCTGCTCCACGCAGCTGGCCGGCCTGCCCTTCTCCGGCCCGATCGGCGGCACCCGTGTCGCGCTGATCAAGGGCCAGTGGGTCGCGTTCCCGACGCACACCGAGCTCGAGGACGCCGTCTTCGACATGGTCGTCGCCGGTCGCGTCCTGGAGGACGGCGACGTCGCGATCATGATGGTCGAGGCCGAGGCCACCGAGAAGACCATCGAGCTCGTGAAGGGCGGCGCCGAGGCGCCGACCGAGGAGGTCGTGGCCGCCGGTCTCGAGGCCGCGAAGCCGTTCATCAAGGTCCTCTGCAAGGCCCAGTCGGACCTCGCCGCCAAGGCTGCCAAGCCCACCGGCGAGTTCCCGGTCTTCCTCGACTACCAGGACGACGTCCTGGAGGCGCTCTCCGCCGCCGTCAAGGGTGAGCTCGCCCAGGCGCTCACCATCGCCGGCAAGCAGGAGCGCGAGGCCGAGCTCGACCGCATCAAGGAGCTCGCCGCCGAGAAGCTCCTCCCGGCCTTCGAGGGCCGCGAGAAGGAGATCTCCGGTGCGTACCGCGCGCTGACCAAGAAGCTGGTCCGCGAGCGCATCATCAAGGACAAGGTCCGCATCGACGGCCGCGGCATCACGGACATCCGTACGCTCGCCGCCGAGGTCGAGGCCATCCCGCGCGTGCACGGCTCGGCGCTGTTCGAGCGTGGCGAGACCCAGATCCTGGGCGTCACCACCCTCAACATGCTCCGCATGGAGCAGCAGCTGGACACCCTCTCCCCGGTGACCCGCAAGCGCTACATGCACAACTACAACTTCCCGCCGTACTCCGTCGGCGAGACCGGCCGCGTGGGCTCGCCCAAGCGCCGCGAGATCGGCCACGGCGCCCTCGCCGAGCGCGCCCTCGTGCCGGTCCTCCCGACCCGCGAGGAGTTCCCCTACGCGATCCGCCAGGTGTCCGAGGCCCTCGGCTCCAACGGTTCGACGTCCATGGGCTCGGTCTGCGCCTCGACCATGTCGCTGCTGAACGCCGGTGTGCCGCTGAAGGCCCCCGTCGCCGGTATCGCCATGGGTCTGATCTCCGAGGACATCGACGGCCAGACGCACTACGTCGCCCTCACCGACATCCTCGGTGCGGAGGACGCCTTCGGCGACATGGACTTCAAGGTCGCCGGTACGAAGGAGTTCGTCACCGCCCTCCAGCTCGACACCAAGCTGGACGGCATCCCGGCCTCCGTCCTGGCCGCGGCCCTCAAGCAGGCCCGCGACGCCCGCCTCCACATCCTCGACGTGATGATGGAAGCGATCGACACGCCGGACGAGATGTCCCCGAACGCCCCGCGGATCATCACCGTCAAGATCCCCGTGGACAAGATCGGTGAGGTCATCGGCCCCAAGGGCAAGATGATCAACCAGATCCAGGAGGACACCGGCGCCGAGATCACGATCGAGGACGACGGCACCATCTACATCGGTGCCGCCGACGGCCCGGCCGCCGAGGCCGCCCGCGCCACGATCAACGGCATCGCCAACCCGACCATGCCGGAGGTCGGCGAGCGCTACCTGGGTACGGTCGTCAAGACCACCACCTTCGGTGCCTTCGTCTCCCTGCTCCCGGGCAAGGACGGCCTGCTGCACATCTCGCAGATCCGCAAGCTCGCCGGTGGCAAGCGCGTGGAGAACGTCGAGGACGTGCTGGCGATCGGCTCCAAGGTCCAGGTCGAGATCGCCGAGATCGACCAGCGCGGCAAGCTCTCCCTGATCCCCGTGATCGCGGACGAGGACGCCGAGGGTGACAAGGACGACGCTGCCAAGTGACGTCCCGTAGTTCCCGCGCGACGGCCCGCCCCTCCTCGGAGGGGCGGGCCGTCGCCCGTACCCAAACGCTTCTTCCCGGCAAGGACGGCATCGGCACGGTCCGCCGCACGACCCTCCCCGGGGGCCTGCGGATCGTCACCGAGACCCTCCCCTCCGTGCGCTCCGCCACCTTCGGCATCTGGGCGCACGTCGGCTCCCGCGACGAGACCCCGACGCTCAACGGAGCGACCCACTACCTGGAGCACCTCCTCTTCAAGGGCACCCACAAGCGGTCCGCCCTCGACATCTCCGCCGCGATCGACGCGGTCGGCGGCGAGATGAACGCCTTCACGGCGAAGGAGTACACCTGCTACTACGCCCGGGTCCTCGACACCGACCTGCCGCTGGCGATCGACGTCGTCTGCGACATGCTCACCGACTCGCTCATCCTCGAAGAGGACGTGGACGCCGAGCGCGGTGTCATCCTCGAAGAGATCGCGATGACCGAGGACGACCCCGGTGACGTCGTGCACGAGCTGTTCGCGCAGACGATGTTCGGCGACACCCCGCTGGGCCGCCCGGTCCTCGGCACCGTCGACACGATCAACGCGCTCAGCCGCGGCCAGATCGCCCGCTTCTACAAGAAGCACTACGACCCGACCCACCTGGTCGTCGCCGCCGCGGGCAATGTCGACCACGCCACGGTGGTACGCCAGGTCCGCCGCGCCTTCGAGAAGGCCGGCGCCCTCACCCGTACCGACGCCGTCCCCGTCGCTCCCCGCGACGGCCGGCGCACCCTGCGCACGGCGGGTCGCGTCGAGCTCCTGAACCGCAAGACCGAGCAGGCCCACGTGGTCCTCGGCATGCCGGGCCTGGCCCGCACGGACGAGCGCCGCTGGGCCCTCGGCGTGCTGAACACCGCCCTAGGCGGCGGCATGTCCTCCCGCCTCTTCCAGGAGGTCCGGGAGAAGCGCGGTCTGGCCTACAGCGTGTACTCGTACACCTCGGGCTTCGCCGACTGCGGCCTCTTCGGCGTGTACGCGGGCTGCCGGCCCAGCCAGGTCCACGACGTCCTGAAGATCTGCCGGGACGAGCTCGACAAGGTCGCCTCCGACGGACTCACGGACGAGGAGATCACCCGCGCCGTGGGCCAGCTCTCCGGCTCGACCGTGCTCGGCCTGGAGGACACCGGCGCGCTGATGAACCGCATCGGCAAGAGCGAGCTGTGCTGGGGCACCCAGATGTCGGTCGACGACATGCTCACCCGCATCGCGGCGGTCACCCCGGACGATGTCCGCGAGGTCGCCCGCGATGTACTGGAGCAGCGGCCCTCGCTGTCGGTGATCGGCCCGCTGAAGGACAAGCAGGCGGACCGCCTCCACCACGCGGTCTCCTGACCCACGAGTCCCCTAAGGAAGAGCAATGAGCAAGCTGCGCGTCGCGGTCCTCGGAGCCAAGGGCCGCATCGGCTCCGAGGCGGTCAGGGCCGTCGAGGCCGCCGAGGACATGGAACTGGTCGCGGCCCTCGGCCGCGGCGACGACCTGGAGACGCTCACCGAGGCGGGCGCCCAGGTCGTCGTCGAGCTGACCACCCCGGCCTCCGTGATGGAGAACCTCGACTTCTGCGTGCGCCACGGCATCCACGCCGTCGTCGGCACCACCGGCTGGACCGAGGACCGCCTCGCGCAGCTCGACGGCTGGCTCGCCGCCTCTCCGGAGACCGGCGTCCTCATCGCGCCGAACTTCTCCATCGGCGCGGTCCTCACCATGAAGTTCGCGCAGATCGCGGCCCCGTACTTCGAGTCGGTCGAGGTCGTCGAGCTGCACCACCCGCACAAGGTGGACGCCCCCTCGGGCACTGCCACCCGTACGGCGCAGCTGATCGCCGCGGCCCGCGCCGAGGCCGGCCTCGGCGCCCAGCCGGACAGCACCACCCATGGCCTGGAGGGCGCGCGCGGCGCGGACGTCGACGGCGTCCGCGTCCACTCCGTACGCCTGGCGGGCCTGCTCGCCCACCAGGAGGTGCTGCTCGGCGGCGAGGGCGAGACCCTCACCGTCCGGCACGACTCCCTGCACCACTCCAGCTTCATGCCGGGCATCCTCCTGGGCGCCCGCCGTGTCAGCACCGCTCCGGGCCTCACCTTCGGCCTGGAGCACTTCCTGGACCTGGGCTGACGGTCATGGGCGGAAAGATCACGTACGTCTTCCTGGCCACCGTCCTCGTCCTGGTCTTCGGCGTGGTGGCCATGGAGGGCGTCCTGCTCCTGCTGACCGGCGAGCCGGCGGCGATGGGCATGGGCGCGGTGGCGTTCCTGCTGCCGCTCGTCGGCGGCTGGTTCCTCTGGAAGAACACCAGCTTCGCGCGCCGGGCGAACCGCCTGGCCGCGGAGCTGGAGGCCGAGGGCGGCCTGCCCGTCGACGAGCTGCAGCGCACCCAGGGCGGCCGGATCGACCGGGACTCGGCCGACGAGGTCTTCGCCCGGCGCAAGGCCGAGACGGAGGACTCACCCGAGGACTGGCGCTGCTGGTTCCGGCTCGCGGTGGCCTACCACGACGCCCGGGACACCCCCAGGGCCCGCAAGGCGATGCAGCGGGCCATCGCGCTCCACGCGGGGCGTCCGGTCAGCGCGTAGCGGCCGGGGCCGTGCCGTACTCGGCGTTCCAGGCCTCGACCGTGTCGGCCGCCCGGTCGAAGGCCTCGACGCGGGAGAGGAAGTCGGCGTTGTGGTCGGTGAGCAGCATCAGCTGCTCACCACCCCGCCGGTCGAGCACCAGGGCCTGGCCCTGGACCGTGCGGGGGAGTCCCAGCCAGCGCACCGGCTGCTGGGCGGTCCGGACGGACGTCACCTTGGACCAGGGCACGGTGACGGTCGCGAAGAAGCCCACGCGCCGCACGCCGGCGCGGCTCACCCAGGTGCCCATGCGCAGCATCCGCAGGGCGGACGCGATCACGAGCACGGCGACGCCGAACGTGACGCCCGCGCCGCCGAAGGCACCGGCCACCGCGATGATCACGGCGGCGAGCAGCACGAACGAGGCGAGCAGCAGCGCGAGTGCCGCCGCCCCCACCCGCCACGACCCCGGCCGGTACGGACGGCGCCACTGATCGTGGTCGTCGAACGGCAGGGCGACATGGTCGGTCGTGTCAAAAGCACGGTCGGCCGTCAGGAAGGGCAGGGGCACGACAGGTCCTCACTCACAAGCACGCTCGAAGGGGCAGTGCCCGGTGAGGCTACCTCAGCGGTTGTCGGAGGCCTCGGACTGCTGCTGACGAGTGCCCGAGTCACCCGACTGGAGCGAGGGCATCCCGAAGATCAGGGACCCGGCGAGGCCGGCCACGACGGTCAGCCCGAGCAGGGCGCGGCCCACGATCTGCGAGGCGCTGAGGCGCTCCCGGGGCGGTGGAGTGACGTTACTGCGGAAGTGGTCGGCCTCCGCGACGAACGCGAACGGTACGGCCTCTCTCCGGCTGAACATCAGAGCCACTCTCCTTCTTCGTCGTCATGCGTCACAGGTACAGACGACAGAACCGGGGTTTTGGTGCCCTTTTTCATCAAAGCGGCCGAATCTCATCCTCCAGTAGGACGCCTCGGGTACGACCGCGCGTGTGTCGTCCGCGACAGGGGCGGCCAAGTGGCCCCACAGGGCACACATGTCCGAACACACCATGCGAAGTGTCCGTATTGCGACGTTTCACGAAGTTCATCTAGGCTGATCAAACGGACCCGGCGCTGCCTGAACCCCCGAGCAGGCAGCGCCGGGCTCCTTTTCTCCTGTCCCCCTCGGGGACACCCGGCGCTGAGCAGCGAGTAGCGTGTTACCCATGGCTCCGATCTCCACTCCGCAGACCCCCTTCGGGAGGGTCCTCACCGCCATGGTCACGCCCTTCACGGCGGACGGCGCACTCGACCTCGACGGTGCCCAGCGACTGGCCACCCACCTGGTGGACGCAGGCAACGACGGCCTCGTCATCAACGGCACCACCGGCGAGTCCCCCACCACCAGCGACGCGGAGAAATCGGAGCTCGTACGAGCGGTACTGGAGGCGGTCGGCGACCGCGCCCACGTCGTCGCCGGCATCGGCACCAACGACACCCACCACTCGATCGAACTCGCCCGGACGGCCGAGCGCGACGGCGCCCACGGCCTCCTCGCCGTGACGCCCTACTACAACAAGCCCCCGCAGGAGGGCCTGTACCGGCACTTCTCGGCCATCGCCGACGCCACCGGCCTCCCCGTGATGCTCTACGACATCCCCGGCCGCAGCGGCGTCCCGATCGACACCGAGACGATCGTCCGCCTCGCCGAGCACCCGCGCATCGTCGCCAACAAGGACGCCAAGGGCGACCTCGGCCGCGCCAGCTGGGCCATCGCCCGCTCCGGCCTCGCCTGGTACTCCGGCGACGACATGCTCAACCTGCCGCTGCTCTCCGTCGGCGCCTGCGGCTTCGTCTCCGTCGTCGGCCACCTCGTCACCCCGGAGCTCCGCGCCCTCCTCGACGCCCACCTCGGCGGAGAGGTCCAGAAGGCCACCGAGATCCACCAGAAGCTGCTCCCGGTCTACACCGGAATGTTCCGCACCCAGGGCGTCATGACCACCAAGGCCGCCCTGGCCCTCCAGGGCCTCCCGGCCGGCCCGCTGCGACTGCCGCTCGTCGAGCTCTCCGCGCAGGAGACCGAGCAGCTCAAGGTCGACCTGGCCGCCGGCGGGGTAGAACTCTGACAACAGACTTCACAACTGAACACTGACAACAGCAAGTGCACGATTGTCATGCGCGCCACGTGCCCGACCGGTACGTGGCGCGTATGGTGAGGAGAGTCTTTTGAGTCATCCGCATCCTGAACTCGGCGCCCCGCCGAAGCTGCCCAAGGGCGGCCTGCGCGTCATCCCGCTCGGCGGCCTCGGTGAGATCGGCCGGAACATGACGGTCTTCGAGTTCGACGGCCGTCTGCTGATCGTCGACTGCGGCGTCCTCTTTCCGGAGGAGGAGCAGCCCGGTGTCGACCTGATCCTGCCGGACTTCACCATCATCCGGGACCGCCTCGACGACATCGAGGGCATCGTGCTCACGCACGGCCACGAGGACCACATCGGTGCCGTCCCGTACCTGCTCCGGCTGAAGCCGGACATCCCGCTCATCGGCTCCAAGCTGACCCTCGCCCTGATCGAGGCGAAGCTCCAGGAGCACCGCATCCGCCCCTACACCCTCGAGGTGAAGGAGGGCGACCGCGAGAACCTGGGCCCCTTCGACTGCGAGTTCGTCGCGGTCAACCACTCCATCCCGGACGCCCTGGCCGTCGCCATCCGCACCCCCGCGGGCATGGCCGTCGCCACCGGCGACTTCAAGATGGACCAGCTCCCGATGGACGGTCGCCTCACCGACCTCCACGCGTTCGCGCGGCTGAGCGAGGAGGGCATCGACCTCCTCCTCTCCGACTCCACGAACGCCGAGGTCCCGGGCTTCGTCCCGCCGGAGCGGGACATCTCGAACGTCCTGCGGAACGTCTTCGCGAACGCCCCGAAGCGCATCATCGTGGCCAGCTTCGCCAGCCACGTGCACCGCATCCAGCAGATCATCGACGCCGCCCACGAGTACGGCCGCCGGGTCGCCTTCGTCGGTCGCTCGATGGTCCGCAACATGGGCATCGCCCGTGACCTGGGCTACCTCCGGGTCCCGGCCGGCCTCGTCGTGGACGTGAAGACCCTCGACGACCTGCCGGACGACGAGGTCGTGCTGGTCTGCACGGGCTCCCAGGGCGAGCCGATGGCGGCCCTGTCCCGCATGGCCAACCGCGACCACCAGATCCGGATCGTCCCCGGCGACACGGTGATCCTCGCGTCCTCCCTCATCCCGGGCAACGAGAACGCGGTCTACCGCGTGATCAACGGCCTGACCCGATGGGGCGCGAACGTGGTCCACAAGGGCAACGCCAAGGTCCACGTCTCGGGCCACGCCTCGGCCGGCGAGCTGCTGTACTTCTACAACATCTGCAAGCCGAAGAACCTCATGCCGGTCCACGGCGAATGGCGCCACCTGCGTGCCAACGCCGAGCTCGGCGCGATGACGGGTATCCCCAAGGACCACATCGTCATCGCCGAGGACGGCGTCGTCGTCGACCTGGTCGACGGCCGCGCCCGCATCACCGGCAAGGTCCAGGCGGGCTATGTGTACGTGGACGGCCTCTCGGTCGGCGACGTCACCGAGACCTCCCTCAAGGACCGCCGGATCCTCGGCGAGGAGGGCATCATCTCGGTCTTCGTGGTCGTGGACTCCTCGACCGGCAAGATCACGGCCGGCCCGCACATCCACGCCCGCGGCTCCGGGATCGACGACTCCGCGTTCGACGCGGTGATCCCGAAGATCGACCAGGCCCTCAACAAGTCGGCCCAGGACGGCGTCGTCGAACCCCACCAGCTCCAGCAGCTGATCCGCCGCTCCGTCGGCAAGTGGGTCTCCGACACCTACCGCCGGCGCCCGATGATCCTCCCGGTCGTCGTGGAGGTCTGACCAGCGCGTCACCGGAGCGGGGCCCCTCGATTTGCATCGGGGCGCCCCGCTCCAGTACGTTTACGGCTCCGCCAGATCGGGAAGTCCCCGGCGCCGCCGTGCGCCAGGAGGATGAACCGGGAGGCGGGAAATCCGACTCAGAACTTCTGATAAAGTCGGAACACGCCGGAAGGCCTCGAAGAAAACAAATTCGAGACCGGAAAGCACCGAGGAAATCGGATCGGAAAGATCTGATAGAGTCGGAAACGAAGGA
>NZ_BMRZ01000018.1 GCF_014648895.1 Streptomyces tanashiensis | reverse complement strand
GTCCCGGCGATGAGCGACGAGGCCGTGATCGTACGGAACCAGGGCACGATCTTCCTGGGCGGTCCGCCGCTGGTGAAGGCGGCGACCGGCGAGGTCGTCACGGCGGAGGAGCTGGGCGGCGGCGAGGTCCACTCGCGGATCTCCGGCGTCACCGACCACCTCGCCGAGGACGACGCCCATGCCCTGCGCATCGTCCGCAACATCGTCGCCACGCTCCCCGAGCGCGGCCCGCTGCCCTGGTCGGTCGAGCCGGCCGAGGAGCCGAAGGTCGACCCGGCCGGGCTCTACGGCGCGGTGCCGGTGGACTCGCGCACCCCGTACGACGTGCGTGAGGTGATCGCCCGGGTCGTGGACGGCTCCCGCTTCCAGGAGTTCAAGTCCGAGTACGGGCAGACGCTGATCACGGGCTTCGCCCGGATCCACGGTCACCCGGTCGGCATCGTCGCCAACAACGGCATCCTGTTCGCCGAATCCGCCCAGAAGGGCGCGCACTTCATCGAGCTGTGCGACCAGCGCGGGATCCCGCTCGTCTTCCTCCAGAACATCACCGGCTTCATGGTCGGCAAGGCGTACGAGCACGGCGGCATCGCCAAGCACGGCGCCAAGATGGTCACGGCCGTCGCCACCACCCGGGTCCCGAAGCTGACCGTCGTCGTCGGCGGTTCGTACGGCGCGGGCAACTACTCGATGTGCGGCCGCGCGTACTCCCCCCGCTTCCTGTGGATGTGGCCCAACGCCAAGATCTCCGTCATGGGCGGCGAGCAGGCCGCGTCCGTCCTCGCGACGGTCAAGCGTGACCAGCTCGGCGACGAGTGGAGCGCGGCGGACGAGGAGGCCTTCAAGGCTCCGATCCGCGAGCAGTACGAGACCCAGGGCAGCGCCTACTACGCGTCGGCCCGGCTGTGGGACGACGGGGTCATCGACCCCCTGGAGACCCGGCAGGTCCTCGGACTGGCCCTGACCGCCTGTGCCAACGCGCCCCTGGGAGACCCCCAGTTCGGCGTCTTCCGGATGTAAGGGTGTGAGCGAGTCCATGTTCGACACGGTGCTCGTCGCCAATCGCGGCGAGATCGCTGTCAGGGTCATCCGCACCCTGCGGCAGCTCGGCGTGCGTTCGGTGGCGGTCTACAGCGACGCGGACGCCGATGCCCGGCACGTCCGGGAGGCCGACACCGCGGTACGGATCGGCCCTCCGCCGGCCACCGAGTCCTATCTGTCCATCCCCGCCCTGCTCGACGCGGCCCGCCGCACCGGGGCCCAGGCGGTCCACCCCGGCTACGGCTTCCTCGCGGAGAACGCCGCCTTCGCGCAGGCCTGCGCCGACGCCGGCCTGGTCTTCATCGGCCCCTCCGCCTCCGCGATCTCCCTGATGGGCGACAAGATCCGGGCCAAGCAGACGGTGGAGGCGGCGGGCGTGCCCGTCGTCCCCGGCGCAGCCGACCCCGACATCGTCGACGCAGCCCACGGGTTGGGTGCCCCCGTTCTGCTCAAGCCCAGCGCGGGCGGCGGCGGCAAGGGCATGCGGCTCGTGCGTGACCTGTCGGTCCTGACGGACGAGATCGCGGCGGCGCGGCGTGAGGCGCGGGCGTCCTTCGGCGACGACACGCTCCTCGTGGAGCGGTGGATCGACCGGCCCCGGCACATCGAGATCCAGGTCCTCGCCGACGCCCACGGCAACGTGGTCCACCTCGGCGAGCGCGAGTGCTCGCTCCAGCGCCGCCACCAGAAGATCATCGAAGAGGCGCCGAGCGTCCTCCTCGACGGCAAGACCCGCGCGGCGATGGGCGCCGCGGCCGTGGAGGCCGCCCGCTCCTGCGGCTATGTCGGCGCAGGCACGGTCGAGTTCATCGTCCCGGGCGGAGACCCGTCCGCGTACTACTTCATGGAGATGAACACCCGCCTCCAGGTCGAACACCCCGTCACCGAGCTCATCACCGGCCTCGACCTGGTGGAGTGGCAGCTGAGGGTCGCCGCCGGCGAGCCTCTGCCCTTCACGCAGTCCGACATCGCCCTCGACGGCTGGGCCATCGAGGCCCGGATCTGCGCCGAGGACCCCTCCCGCGGCTTCCTGCCCTCGGGCGGCACGGTCCTGGCGCTGAGCGAGCCCCACGGGGACGGCGTACGGACGGACTCCGGCCTCTCCCAGGGCACCGAGGTCTCCTCCCTCTACGACCCGATGCTCTCCAAGGTCATCGTCCACGCGGCCGACCGCCCCACAGCCCTGCGCAAACTCCGCGCCGCCCTCGCCGACCTCGTCACCCTCGGCGTCCCCACCAACGCCGGCTTCCTGCGCCGCCTCCTCGCCCACCCGGACGTCGTCTCCGGCGCCATGGACACCGGCCTCGTCGAACGCGACGCGGACAGCCTGATCCCCCAGGGCGTACCGGACGAGGTGTACGCGGCGACGGCGCTGTTGCGTCACTTCCCCCACCCCACCCCTTCCTCCCATCCTGCCGGGGGCTGGGTCGACCCCTTCGGCGTCGCCGACGGCTGGCGCCTGGGTGGCACCGCTGCCTGGGCCTCGCACCACTTCCGTGTCCCCGGTCACGAGCCGGTACGCGTCGGTGTACGCGGCACGGCCGCGAGCGCCGAGCTGCGGCTCGTCGGCACCGCGCCGGTTCCCGGCAGGGTGGTGGGATCAGGAGAGCCGGGGGAGCTCGTCCTGTACCTCGACGGCGTCACCCACCGCTTCACCGCCGCCCCCTCCCCGGAAGGGGTCTGGCTCGGGCGTGACGGCGACTCCTGGCACGTCCTGGACCACGACCCCGTCGAGGCCGCCCTCTCCGGCGCCCGCCACGGCGGCGCCGACACGCTCGCCGCGCCCATGCCCGGCACCGTCACCGTCGTCAAGGTGGCCGTCGGGGACGAGGTCGAGGCCGGACAGAGCCTGCTCGTCGTCGAGGCCATGAAGATGGAGCACGTCATCTCCGCCCCGCACGCCGGCACCGTCACCGAACTCGACGTCACACCCGGCACCACCGTCGCCATGGACCAGATACTCGCCGTCGTCAGTGCAACTGGCTCGGTTGTAGGAGGAGATCGGCCCGTCGGATAATGCTGAGATATTGCGCGGACTCCCGGATCCCGGGCAACCGCACGTCACCACAAGCAGTTCGAAAGGCTTCCATGTCGATTCCCTCGCTGGACCACTCCGAATCCGCCATCGTCTCCCGACTCCGCACCGCGGGATGTGTGTTCGCGGAGGACGAGGCGCAGATGATCATGTCTGCGGCGGGCAGTGCCGCCGAGCTCGAAGAAATGGTGGAGCGCAGGGTCGTCGGTCTGCCGCTCGAACAGGTCGTCGGTTACGCCGAATTCTGCGGTCTCCGCATCGAAGTGGACGCCGAGGTCTTCGTTCCCCGGCGGCGTACCGAGGCGCTGGTCCAGGAGGCCGCGCGGCTCGCTCCGGCGCGGGCGGTCGTCGTCGACCTGTGCTGCGGCTCCGGCGCCCTGGGCGTCGCGCTCGCCGCCTCGCTGGACGAGGTCGAGCTGTACGCCGCGGACGTCGACCCCGCCGCCGTCAGCTGTGCCCGGCGCAATGTCGTTCCGGCCGGGGGCGAGGTCTACGAGGGTGACCTCTTCGAGCCGTTGCCGGCCGGGCTGAAGGGCCGGGTGGACGTCCTGCTGTCGAACGTCCCGTACGTGCCCACGACGGAGATCGAACTCCTTCCGGCCGAGGCCCGCGACTACGAGGCGCGGGTGGCTCTCGACGGCGGTGTGGACGGCCTCGAGGTCCTGCGGCGCGTCGCCGCCGAGGCGTCGGAGTGGCTGGCTCCGGGCGGCGTCCTGCTGTTCGAGACGAGCGAGCGTCAGGCCGACGCCGCGGTGGCCGCCGTGGCGGACGCCGGTCTGCTCGTGCGGGTGGCGACGGACGACGAGCTGGATGCCACCGTGATCGTCGCGAGCCGCTCGGACGTTTCCTGACGCGTGCCCGTGAGGGCCGGCCGACCGGCCGGCCCATCGGTCCAGAGCTGTGAGGCCCAGAGCTGTGAGGCCCAGAGCTGTGAGGCCCAGCGCTGCGAGGCCCAGAGCGCTGAGGTCCGGCGCGGCGAGGCCCGGAGCCGCCGGGCTCAGAACTGCCGGGCGTACTCCTCGGCCTCCGCGTGGGCCTTGGCGAGGGACGCCTCGGCCAGGGGGCGGAGCGCGGCCATGGCGGGGTTGTTGGGGGCCATGGTCAGCTCGGGGGTGATGATGTCCAGGTCCAGGCCCAGGGAGCTGCCGAGGATGGTCTGCAGGTAGGGCGTGACGTGGTCCATGCCCTCGCGGGGGGTGCCGGGGCCGTAGCCGCCGCCGCGGCTCGCGACGACCACGGCGCGGCGGCCGCGCGTGGGCACGGCGTCGGGGTTGCCGAAGATGACCCGCCCGACGACGAAGACCTGGTCGACCCACGCCTTGAAGGCGGACGGGACCGAGTTGTTGTACATCGGCACGGTGAACAGGTAGGCGCCGGCCCCGTGGAACTCCTCGATGAGGGTGTCCTGGAGGGCTATGGCGGCCGCCTGCGCCTCGGTGCGCTCCTCGGGGGCGGTGACGCGACCGGTGACCGCGTCGGGGGTGAGGTGCGGCAGGGGGTCCGTCGTGAGGTCGCGGTGGACGACGGTGAGTTCGGGGTTCTCCTTCTGCCAGGCGGTCAGGAAGGTGGCCGCGACGTCACGGGAGACCGATCGGTGGGGGACGGCGGAGGAGTCGATGTGCAGCAGGTAGGTCATCGTCGCTTTTCATTTCGGGATCGGGGGGAATCGGTTCCATGGTCCCCCAGCCGTGAGGGAAGAGCCATGCCCTGATGGCGCCTGGGCATCCCCCGACTTGACAGTTTTCTATCGAAAGGGGCCCCGCGGGTGGACCGCGGGGAACCCGGCGGGAAAGAAATAATCCATGGAACGCAACTCTTCTCATGCTCTGTCGATTTCGGGGGAAACTCGGCTCTATGTCGTACTCGGTGACCCCGTCGCCCAGGTGCGGGCACCGTCCCTCCTCAACCCGCTCTTCGCGCAACTTGGCCTGAATTCGGTGCTGTTCCCGGTGCACGTCCGGCCGGATTCCTTCGACGAGGTCTTCCGGGGGCTGCGGAGCACCGACAATCTCGACGGGATACTCGTCACCATTCCGCACAAGGCGGCCGCGCTGCGCCTCGCGGACGAGGTCAGCCCGGCCGCCGCCGCCTCCGGCGCCGTCAACGCGCTGCGGCGTGAACCGGACGGGCGCTGGACCGGTGAGAACTTCGACGGCATCGGATTCGTCACCGGGCTGACCGAGGCCGGGCATCGTCCCGACGGGATGAGGGTCACTGTGGTCGGCGCCGGGGGCGCCGGCAGCGCGATCGCGGCGGCTCTGCTCGCGGCGGGCGCGGCACGGGTGTCCCTGTGCGACCCGGACGGCGACAAGCTGGACGCGCTCCTCGCGCGGCTCGACGCGTACTGGCCGGGCCGCGCGACGGGCGGCCGTACGCCCGTGTTCACGGACGCGGACCTGGTGGTCAACGCGACGCCGCTCGGCATGCGCGCCGACGATCCGCTGCCGTTCTCCCCGGGGGATCTCCCGGCGCGGTGCGTGGTGGCCGATGTGATCATGAAGCCGAGGGAGACCGCACTGCTGCGGGCCGCCGCGGCCGCGGGCCACCCCGTTCTGTACGGAGCGCCCATGCTCGACCACCAACTCGGTCTCTACCGGACGTTCTTCCGGCTCGACGAGCTGGACGAGCTGGACGAGCCTGGCAAGCTGGGCAAGCTGGACGAGACCGTGGTGGACGGAGGGCGGGGCGGTGAATGAGATCCGGCCGAGGCTGCTCGCCATCAGCGACCTGCACGTCGCGCACGCGGAGAACAGGAAGATCGTCGAAGAGCTCCGGCCGTCGTCGGAGGGCGACTGGCTGATCGTCGCCGGTGACGTGGGGGAGTCGACCGAGCAGATCACCTGGGCCCTCAGGACGCTCGCCGAGCGGTTCGCCCGGGTGATCTGGTCCCCGGGCAACCACGAGCTGTGGACCACGGAGCAGGACCCGGTCCAGTTGCGGGGAGTGGAGCGGTACGAGTACCTGGTGGACGTCTGCCGGGGACTGGGCGTGCTCACCCCCGAGGATCCGTACGCCCTGTGGGAGGGGGACGGCGGCCCGGTCCGTGTCGCGCCCCTGTTCCTCCTGTACGACTACACCTTCCGCACCCCCACGGCCGCCGACAAGGAGCAGTCGCTCGCGCAGGCGTACGAGGCGGGGGTGGTGTGCACCGACGAGTTCTTCCTGCACCCCGACCCGTACGCCGGCCGTGAGGACTGGTGCGCGGCGCGCGTGGACTACACCGAGCGGCGTCTCGCCGCGTGCGACCCCGAGGTGCCGCTGGTCCTCGTCAACCACTGGCCCCTGCTGAGGGAACCCACCCGGATCCTGCGGTACCAGGAGTTCGCCCAGTGGTGCGGGACGGAGCGCACGGCGGACTGGCACCTCCGGTTCCACACCGCCGTCGCCGTCTACGGTCACCTCCACATCCCCCGGACCACCCACCACGACGGCGTGCGCTTCGAGGAGGTGTCGGTCGGCTACCCCAGGGAATGGAAACGGCCCGGCCACCCCAGGAACGTCCCGCGCCCGGTCCTCCTCCCCGGGGGCACCCCGTGATCGAGCGGATCCTCCCGGCCAGCCTCGCCGTCTCCGAGGCCTTCGACGACCCCGCCGACGCCACCCTCTTCCCCGAGGAGGCGGCGGTCGTCCGGAACGCGGTGGACTCCAGGAGGCGGGAGTTCACCACCATCCGGATGTGCGCCCGCCGGGCCCTCGCCGGCCTGGGCCTGCCCCCCGTCCCCGTACTCCCCGGCGAGGGCGGCGCACCACGCTGGCCGGAGGCGGTCGTGGGGAGCCTCACGCACTGCACCGGGTACCGGGGCGCGGTCCTCGGCAGGGCCACGGAGTTCGCGATGATCGGCATCGACGCCGAACCCCACGCGCCGCTTCCCGAGGGGATCCTCGACGCGACCGCGCTGCCGACGGAGCGCCGTCACCTGCGCCTCCTCGGGGCGGCGGACCCGGGCGTCCACTGGGACCGGCTCCTGTTCTGCATGAAGGAGGCCGTGTTCAAGGCCTGGTACCCCTTCACCGGGCACGCCCTCGGGTTCGAGGACGCCGACATCTCCATCGACCTCGCCGAGTCCACCTTCGACGCCAGGATCCTGGTCCCCCACACCCTGCGGGGCGGGGCCCGCCTGGACCGCCTGGAGGGACGCTGGCTGACCGGCGGGGGTCTCGCCCTCGCCGCCATCACGGTCCCCGTCGCCCTGTTGCCCTCCACGCCGGCGGCCCCGTGACGGCCTGACGGAGGCCGCGCCCGCGCTTCCTTTCCCCTCTGTGACCAGGGTCACGCGACTGGTCCGTGATGTTCCGCGAGGCCGATCCGCTGGGTCACCTGGCGGATTCCGCCACTCCGATGGGAAAGGTGGTCATCAGTGGACTGCGAGAGCCTGACGTCGCGTGCGGCGGATATGGAGGGCTGTGCCGCGGAGTTCGTGGAGCGGGTGGGGGCGAGGGCACGGTTGCCGTTGGACTACTCGGTGGGGAGTCTGCGGGTGGTCGACCGGCTCGTCGAAGGCCTGCGGCGGGGCGGTGCCGGGCGGGAGGACGTGGCCGGGACGCTGCTCGGGCTCGGGGCCTACGTGGGGGAGGTGCTGGTGCGGGAGGCCGGGGCCGTGTGGGTGGACCTCCCGGCCGATCACCTGCTGCGGTCCGTCTTCGGGCACCCCGTCGCGGTGCGGATGCCGGACGGCCGGGTGTGGAATCCGCTCGGCCGGACCGTGAACCGCTTCGACATCGGGCCGAGCGAGTCCCTGCACACCTACTTCCTCACCCTGCACGGACGGCGGTCCGTGCGGTCGCGCCGTCCTCTGCCCCGTATCCCGGACAGGGTGTCGGGAAAGGCCTGTTGACGGTCTGACAGGATGTACGTCCTCCGGTTGTTCCGTGGGGGCCGGGGTTCGTGGGTGTACGGGGTGTGAAGAGGTCGGTGGGCGAGGGAACGGGGCACGCGCCCGCCACGGCACACGGCCCGGAGCAGGACGCCCGGTTCGGGGCCGGTCGTGACGCCCGGCTCGGCGCGGTCGTCGAGCGGGCTCGACACGGCGACGAGGAGGCCTTCGCCGAGGCCTATCGGATGGTCCATCCCGGTCTGCTCGGCTACCTGCGCGGCATCGTCGGCGAGGACGCCGAGGACGTCGCCTCCGACGCGTGGCTGGAGATCGCCCGGGACCTCGGCCGGTTCCGCGGTGACGGCGCCGGCTTCCGCGGCTGGACCGCGACGATAGCCCGGCACCGGGCCCTCGACCATCTGCGGCGCGTACGGGCGCGGCCCCGGCCCACCCGGTTCGAGCAGGACCTGCTCGAACTCCCGGCCGCCGGGGACGCGGCCGGCGAGGCGCTGGACGCCCTGTCGACGGAGCGGGCCCTCGCCCTCATCGCGGGTCTCCCGCAGGACCAGGCCGAGGCCGTGCTGCTCCGGGTCGTCGTCGGTCTCGACGGGCCTTCGGCCGCCCGAGTACTGGGCAAGCGTCCCGGTGCGGTACGGTCCGCCGCACATAGGGGATTGAGGCGACTTGCGACACAACTCAAGGGGAGAGGGAGGTGACGGATGCCTGACGAGCTGCGGGACAGCGAGCCGGGGGAGTTGTTGCGGGCCGCTCTGAGCGGTGGGCCGGGAGCCGGGGACGATGCCGTCACCCAGGGGGAGAAGGGCGCGCTGGCCGCCTTTCGGGCCGCCCGGGACGCGGGACTCCACGCGTCCCTGCCCACCCGTGACCTCGACGACTGGACCCCGGCCGACGAGCGGCGGCGCCCCCGGCGTTCCCTGAAGGCCGTCGTGGCCGCGCTCGTCGCGAGCGTGACCCTCGGCGGTGTGGCCGTCGCCACCGGCGGCCTTCCCGAGAACTTCCTCGGCACTCCCGCCCCGCCCCCCGGCGAGCGGCCCACCCGCTCGGTGCCCGCCCCGGCCTCCGAGCCCACGAGGACGGGTGAGACCGGCGGTGGGACGGGCGACGCCTCCCGGTCCGCGCCGCCCGGTACGACGGCCCCCTTGCCCCCGGAGAAGGACCTCCTGGAGTCCCCCGCGCCGCCCGGCAAGAGCCGTGAGGCGCTCTGCCGTGCCTTCGTGAACGGGGAGGGAAAGACGGAGGGGAAGGCAGAGGGAAAGACGGAGGGGAAGGCCGAGGGAAAGGCGTCCAAGTCCACCGCCTGGGAGCGGCTCGTGGCCGCCGCCGGTGGTGAGGAGCTCGTTCCCGCGTACTGCGGCGGCGACTCCGTGCCCGCCCGGGGCCTTGCCGCCGAGCCCCGCCCGGGCGAGGAGGGGAACGGCCGGAGCGGCTCCACGGGCACGTCCGGCAAGGGGGCCGAGCGGTCCCGCGCCGACCGATCCTGACGGCACCGCCGCCCTACGGTTCGATCAGGCCCACGCGGATGGCGTAGCGGGTGAGTTCGAGGCGGTCGCGCATGCCGAGCTTCTGGAGCAGGTTGGCGCGGTGCCGTTCGACCGTCTTCGGGCTGATGACCAGGAGGTCGCCGATCTCCTTGGAGCTGTGGCCCTCGGCGACGAGCTTGAGGATCTCCTCCTCCCGTTCCGTGACGGCCCTGTCCGGCAGCGGCTTGCCCTGCTCCGCGCGGTCGAGGTACGTGCGGATCAGCGCCGTCTCCGCGCCCGGGCAGATGAACGGCTCGTCCCGGACGGCCGCCCGGCACGCCTCGACCAGGTCGCGGTCGGCGACGGACTTGAGGACGTAGCCGCTCGCCCCCGCCTTCAGCGCCTCGAAGAAGTACTGCTCGTTGTCGTACATCGTCAGGATCAGGATCCTCAGCTCCGGCCGGAGGCGGCTCAGCTCGCGGGCCGCCTGGAGACCGGTGCGCAGGGGCATGGAGATGTCGAGGACGGCCAGGTCGATGTCCATGGACCGGGCCAGCGCCACCGCCTCCGCCCCGTCCGCCGCCTCGGCGACGACGGTGAGGTCCGGCTCGGCGTCGAGGATGAGGCGCACCCCGCCGCGTACCAGCGCGTGGTCGTCCGCGAGCAGGATGCGGGTCGGGGCGGAGTCCCGGGCCGTCATGATGCCGTCCTTCCGGCCGTGGTGTTCAGGCGGACTTCCGTTCCGCCGTCCGCCCCTTCGCGGACCGTCAGTTCCGCGCCGATCAGCAGCGCGCGCTCCCGCATCCCCCGGAGGCCCGCGCCCTCGGGTGCCGTGCCGATGCCATGGCCGTCGTCCCGGACGAGGAGACCCACCCCACCGCGCGGAAGGGCGTGCAGCCGCAGGTCGACGCGGGTCGCGCCCGCGTGGCGGGCCGTGTTGGTCAGGCCCTCCTGGGCGACCCGGTAGAGCACGAGCTCCGTCTCCGGGGCGAGCTTCGGCAGGCCCGCGTCGATGTGAGGCCGTACGGTCAGCCCGCGCGTGGAGAACTCGGAGGCCAGGGACCTCAGCGCGCTGTGCAGGCCCAGCTCCTCCAGGACGCCCGGCCGCAGGCGGCGTGCGATGCGCCGGATCTCGTCCAGGCCGGACCGGGTGGTCTCCTGCGCCTGGCGGAGCTCCGGCCGCAGCTCGGCGGGGGCGTGGTCGGCGGCGTGCTTCAGCTGGAGGAGCACGGCGGTCAGGGTCTGGCCGACCTCGTCGTGCAGTTCCTGCGCGATCCGCCGGCGCTCCTCCTCCTGCGCGGACAGGACGCGCGCGGTGCTCGCGGCCCGCTCGGCCTCCAGGCGGTCGAGCATCGTGTTGAAGGTGCGGGTCAGGTCGGCGAGCTCGCCGTGCCCCGTCACCTCCGCGCGCCGGCCAGGCCGCAGCAGGTCCGCCGTGCGCATCGCCCGGGTGAGGCGCTGGAGGGGTGCGAGGCCGACGCGGAGGAGGAAGGCGTTGGCGACGAGCAGGGCGAGCAGGCCGGCCAGGAGGACGATCGCCTCGCCGAGGAGCACGGGCGTGGAGACCGTGACGGGACCGAACAGCAGCAGCACGGCGACGACCAGGACCGAGGCGTTGAGCAGGAAGAGGCGCCAGTACAGCGACACGATTCTCCTCTCCTCCTGCTCTTCCGTCACCTTGCACATGGCCTCTGACCTGCGGTGGGACCCATGTCCCCGCGCCATCCTGACCAGTGTGCCAGGGGCCTGTCCATCCGTGCCGACACCCATGTTCCGAGGCGCCGGACGGATGACACGATGCCCCGACACCCACCAGCCACGACACACACGGAGGGACGGGCCTGTGCCTGCTCCGCGGACCAGAACGACACCCCTGCCCGGCATCGGCGTCCAGTACGACTTCACCACGCGGGAGCACCGTCACCTCTCGGTCATCGCTCACCGCGACGGCACCCGGACCGTGAACGTCTACCGGGCCGACGACCCCGACGCCTGCGCCCAGTCGCTGCACCTCACCGAGGCGGAGACGGCCTCGCTGATCGACGCGCTGATGCCCGCCCACCACAGCCCGAACGTCCTGCACACCACGGACCTGGGCCTGGTCGCCGAGCGGATCGAACTCTCCGCGCACTCGTACTGGAACGGCCGCCTGCTCGGCGAGACACGGATGCGCACCGAGGCCGGCGCCTCCATCGTCGCCGTACTCCGCCGCTCCGGGGCGATACCGTCCCCGACGCCCGCCTTCCGTCTGGCCGGCGGTGACACGCTCATCGTCATCGGCACCCGCGAGGGCGTCGACGCGGCCGCCGCGATCCTCGGACAGGAGTGAGGGGGCGTGCATTCCGCGGTCTTCCTGGTCGAATTCGGCGCCATCATCCTCGGTCTGGGCCTGCTCGGACGGTTCGCCGGCCGCTTCCGCTTCTCCCCGATACCGCTCTACCTCCTCGCCGGGCTCGCCTTCGGCAAGGGCGGTCTGCTGCCGCTCGGCGCGAGCGAGGAGTTCGTCGCCATCGGCGCCGAGATCGGGGTGATCCTCCTGCTGCTGATGCTCGGCCTGGAGTACACGGCGAGCGATCTCGTCTCCAACCTCAAGACCCAGTACCCGGCCGGGCTCGTCGACTTCGCCCTGAACGCCCTGCCCGGCGCCGCCGCCGCGCTGCTGCTCGGCTGGGGTCCGGTCGCCGCCGTCGTCCTGGCCGGCGTCACCTGGATCTCCTCGTCCGGCGTCATCGCCAAGGTCCTCGGCGACCTCGGACGCCTGGGCAACCGCGAGACCCCGGTCATCCTCAGCATCCTGGTCCTCGAAGACCTGGCCATGGCCGTCTACCTGCCCATCATCACGGCCCTCCTCGCCGGCGTCGGCCTCGCCGCCGGCAGCGCGACGCTCGCGATCGCCCTGGGTGTGGCCGGGGCCGTGCTGTTCGTCGCCGTCCGCTACGGGCGCCTGATCTCCCGCTTCGTCTCCAGCGACGACCCGGAGAAGCTGCTCCTCGTGGTCCTCGGCCTGACCCTGCTCGTCGCCGGTGTCGCCCAGCAGCTCCAGGTCTCCGCGGCCGTCGGCGCGTTCCTCGTCGGCATCGCCCTCTCCGGGGAGGTCGCCGAGGGGGCCCATGCCCTGCTGAGCCCGCTCCGCGATCTGTTCGCCGCGGTCTTCTTCGTCTTCTTCGGGCTGCACACCGACCCGGCCAGCATCCCCCCGGTCATCCTCCCGGCGCTCGCCCTGGCCGTCGTCACCGCGCTGACCAAGATCGCCACCGGGTACTGGGCCGCGCGCCGCGCCGGGATCGGGGTCAAGGGCCGGTGGCGGGCCGGCGGCACCCTGGTGGCGCGCGGCGAGTTCTCCATCGTCATCGCCGGGCTCGCCGTCACCGCCGGAGTCCAGCCGCAGCTGGGCCCCTTCGCCACCGCGTACGTGCTCCTCCTCGTCGTCGTCGGCCCCCTCACCGCCCGCTTCACCGAACCGGTCGCCGCCGCCGTGACGCGGTGGCGGCGGAGGGAGGGCGAGCGGGGTGGCGTGGACGCTCCGGGGACCGCGGGGTTCGTCCCGCCCGCGCGGTACGACGGCCTGTCGTCCCCTCAGCCCGACGCCGAGGCCTCCTCCGCCGAGCCGTCCTTCGTCGAGCCGTCCCCCGCCGAGCCGTTCCCCGCGGAGTCGTCTCCCGTCGAGCCGACCCCCGTCGAGCCGACCCGTGGCGAGCCTTCGGGCCGGAGGGCCGACTGACCTGTGGCCCGCCGTCCCGTACGCCTCCGGCTCCCGCGCGCGACGGGGCGGCCGGAGGCGCACGGCGGACCGGCTAGAGGTCGAACTCGTGGGGCGGCAGGTCCAGGGTGAAGCACGCCTCGCGGACCACGGCCTGCTCGGTCTTGTCGAAGTCGCCGTCGGCGCCGCCGATCACGATGCCGATCTGGACGACGGCACGCGCCTCGGCCGGCTTCTTCTTCGCCTTGGCGATCTCCTGGAGCACGCTCACCTTGCCGAAGTCGAAGTCGGCGGTGAGCTTGTCCAGATTGGCGTCGAAGCGGCGCTGGAGGTCGATCGCGTCGAAGTTCTGCAGCACCTCGTTGGTCGCGATGAGCTGGGCGACCCGGCGGCGCTCGGCGGGGTCGATGGTGCCGTCGGCGGCGGCGACCAGCGCGCACATGGCCATGCTCGCGTCGCGGAACGCGCCGCTCTTCAGGTCGTTCTTCTTCGCCACCAGCTGGGTCTGCATCGTCGATGCGGATTCCTTGATGCGGTCCCACAGGGCCATGAGTTCTCCAGACGTCGATCGTTCCGGTCGGTCACTTCGGCCGGATACTTCTACGGACTTGTAGAACGTAGCGGTGGGGCCAGGGGTTCCCGGGGTACGGGAGACGGTCGTGCCGGTCACCCGCCGAGGAGCCGGAGCGAGGCCCAGAGCGCCACCGTCGAGGCGGTGAGGGCGGCCGGGACCGTGAGCAGGCCGAGGCGGGTGAACTCGCCGAGGGCCACGGGGTGGTCGTGGTCATGGGCGATGCGGCGCCACAGGAGGGTGGCGAGCGAACCGGCGTACGTGAGGTTGGGGCCGATGTTCACCCCGAGGAGCACGGCGAGCACCGCACCCGGACCGGAGGCGGACGCCAGCGGCACCAGGGCCAGGGTCGCGGGCAGGTTGTTGATCAGATTGGCCAGGACCGCGGCGAGCGCGGCGGTGCCGAGCAGGGCCGGGAGCGAGGTGCCGTCGGGGAGGACGTGGGCGAGCGCGGTACCGAGACCCTGGTCGACGACGGCGCGGACGACCACGCCGAGGGCCAGGACGAACGCGAGGAACGGCAGCGCCGCCGAGCGGACGAGCGCGCGCGGGGTGGTGCGGCGTCGGGCCAGGGCCCGCACGGCCAGGGCCGTGGCGCCCGCCGCGGCCGCCCAGGCCGGGTCGAGACCGGTCGCCGAGGCCAGGCCGAAACCGACGAGGGTCGCGGCCACCGTGCACAGGGCGAACAGCGGTGGGGCGACGGGCTCCGGCGGCTCGACGGGCGCGGCCGGGGCGGCGAGGTCGCGGGCGAAGAAGCGGCGGAAGATCCCGTACTCGACCGCGATGGCGGTGAGCCAGGGGAGCAGCATGAGGAGCGCGAACCGGGTGAACCCGAGCCCGGTGGCGGTGAACGCGAGCAGGTTGGTGAGGTTCGAGACGGGCAGCAGCAGCGAGGCCGTGTTGGACAGGTGCGCGCTCGCGTGGGCGTGGGGTCCGGGACGGGCCCCCATCCGGGCGGCGGTCGCGAAGACGACCGGGGTCAGCAGGACGACCGTCGCGTCCAGGCTCAGCACGGCGGTGATCAGCGAGGCCAGTCCGAAGACGGCGCCGAGCAGCCGCCGGGGCCGGCGTCGGGCCCAGCGGGCCATCCAGGTGCCGCAGGCGTGGAAGAGCCCCTCGTCGTCGCAGAGCTTGGCGAGGACGAGGACCGCCGCGAGGAAGCCGATCACCGGGCCGAGCCGCTCGGCCTCCTCGCGTACGGCCTCGGGGGTGACCGCACCCACGGCCAGGACGGCGCCGGCGGCGGGGAGGGCGAAGGCGGCCTCGG
This sequence comes from Streptomyces tanashiensis, assembly GCF_014648895.1. GTDB lineage: Bacteria > Actinomycetota > Actinomycetes > Streptomycetales > Streptomycetaceae > Streptomyces > Streptomyces tanashiensis. The sequence goes on along the minus strand of NZ_BMRZ01000018.1, from coordinate 166,518 downwards.
GCAGGCGGAAGGGGCGGGCGACGGCACCTGCGAGGACGACGGCCAGGGCGAGCACGGAGACGGTGGGGGCGAGCATGCGTTCGATCATCCGGGTCGGCCGGGGCGGATCTCGCAGGGGGTCCGGCCCCGGGGGCCGGGCTGATCAGCCGTCAGAACTGAGCGCGTACGGGACTCTTGTGGACCTGGCGTCCATCAATAAAATGTCACACACCACACAAGGGAGTCCTTCATGGTCCACGCGCACGTCCCCGCGCACCCCGCACCCCGCGCCCACCCCTGGCACGGGATCATGGTCGCCACCGCCCTCCCCTTCCGCGAGGACGGCTCCGTCGACCACGACACCTACGCGCGGCACGTGGCCCGGCTCATCGCCGACGGCTGCGACGGCGTCGTCCCGAACGGTTCCCTCGGTGAGTACCAGACCCTCACCGACGAGGAGCGCGCCAGGGTCGTCCGTACCGCCGTCGAGGCCGCCGGGGACGGGGCCAGGGTCATGCCGGGCGTCTCCGCGTACGGCAGCGCCGAGGCCCGCCGCTGGGCCGAACAGGCCGCCGAGGCCGGCGCGGGCTCGGTCCTGCTCCTCCCGCCCAACGCCTACCGGGCCGACGAGCGGTCCGTACGCGCCCACTACGCCGAGGTCGCCGAGGCGGGGCTGCCCGTCGTCGCCTACAACAACCCCTTCGACACCAAGGTCGACCTCACCCCCGCCCTCCTCTCCCGGCTGTACGCCGACGGCAGCATCGTCGCCGTCAAGGAGTTCAGCGGCGACGTCCGCCGCGCCTACGAGCTGGCCGAGCTCGCGCCCGGCCTCGACCTGCTCGTCGGCGCCGACGACGTCCTCCTCGAACTCGCCCTCGCCGGCGCGGTCGGCTGGATCGCCGGCTTCCCGAACGCCCTCCCGCGCGCGTGCGCCACCCTCTACCGGGCCGCCGTCGCCGGCGACCTCGCCGTCGCGCTGCCGCTCTACCGCTCGCTGCACCCGCTCTTCCGCTGGGACTCCAAGATCGAGTTCGTGCAGGCGATCAAGCTCTCCATGGACCTCGCCGGTCACACCGGGGGCGCCACCCGGCAGCCCCGCCTCCCGCTGACGCCCGAACAGGAGGCCGTCGTGCGCGCCGCCACGGAGAAGGTCCTCGCCGAGGGCCACGCGTAACCGGGCCCACCACCGGCCCGCGCACCACCAGTGGGCCCGCCCGTCGGCCCATCACCGGCCCGCCCGTCGGCCGGCCCGCCCACCACCGGTCCGCAACCGGCCCGTCACCGGCCGGCCGGCCCGTCCTTTCGTCACCGCGTCCGCCCGTTCACCGTCCGCCCGAAGGGGACCCCATGCGCACCCGCCACGTCTACCACGCGGTGGACTCCCACACCGAAGGCATGCCCACCCGCGTCATCACCGGCGGTTTCGGGATCATCCCCGGCGCCACGATGGCCGAGAAGCGGCTCCACTTCGCCGAGCACCTCGACCACGTCCGCACCCTCCTCATGTACGAGCCGCGCGGCCACGCGGCGATGAGCGGCGCGATCCTCCAGCCGCCCACCCGCCCCGACGCCGACTACGGCGTCCTCTACATCGAGGTGTCCGGCCTCCTGCCGATGTGCGGCCACGGCACCATCGGCGTCGCCACCGTCCTCGTCGAGACGGGCATGGTGCCGGTCGTCGAACCGGTCACCACCGTCCGCCTCGACACCCCCGCCGGGCTCGTGAGCGTCGACGTCCGCGTCGAGGACGGCCGGGCCTGCTCCGTCACCCTCACCAACGTCCCCGCGTTCTCCGTCGGGCTCGACCTCAAGGTGGACGTGCCCGGACACGGCACGGTCACCTACGACCTCGCGTACGGAGGAAACTTCTACGCCTTCGTCGACCTCGACTCCCTGGGCCTGCCGTTCGACCGCGCCCACAAGGAGGAGCTGCTCGCCGCCGGGCTGGCCGTCATGGACGCGGTCAACGCCGGCCCCGACCGGCCCGTCCACCCCGAGAACCCGGCCTTCGCCGGGGTCAAGCACGTCTATCTGACCGCCCCCGGCTCCGACGCGACCCGCTCGCGCCACGCCATGGCCATCCACCCCGGCTGGTTCGACCGCTCCCCGTGCGGCACGGGCACCAGCGCCCGCATGGCGCAGCTGCACGCGCGCGGGCTGCTCGCCCCGCACACCGACTTCGTCAACGAGTCCTTCATCGGCACCGAGTTCACCGGGCGGATCGTCGACGAGACGGTCGTGGGCGGACTGCCCGCCGTCGTCCCGACCGTCACCGGCCGCGCCTGGATCACCGGAACGGCGCAGTACTTCCTCGACCCCGACGACCCGTTCCCCGCCGGGTTCCTGCTCTGAGCCCCCTCGGGGGCGACCGTCGGGGAAACGTGACATTGTACGATGCTCCCCCGTGACTTCTCGGAGGACGCACGATGGGTGACCTGAAACAGTACGGTCTCGTCAGAGCGCAGGAACGGCTCCGCGACCAGGTAGGCCACGCCCTTCGCGCCGCCCTGATCGCCGGGGAACTGCGCCCGGGCCAGGTCTATTCGGCCCCCGGGCTCGCGGGCGACCTCGGCGTCTCCGCGACCCCGGTCCGCGAGGCGATGCTCGACCTGGCCCGGGAGGGCCTGGTCGAGCCCGTCCGCAACAAGGGCTTCCGCATCACGGAGGTCAGCGAGCGGGACCTCGACCAGTACACCGAGCTCCGCACCCTCATCGAGGTCCCCACCATCGGCAGGGTCACCCGCAAGGCCACCCGGGAGCAGCTGGAGCGGCTGCGCCCGATCGCGGAGGAGATCGTCTCGCGCGCCCGCGAGCACGACCTCATCGGCTATCTGGAGGCGGACCGCCGCTTCCACCTCGCCCTGCTCGCCCTCTCGGGGAACGAGCGGCTCGTCGAGACCGTGGGGGACCTGCGCAAGCGGTCCCGGCTCTACGGTCTGACCGGTCTGGACGAGGCCGGCAAGCTGGTCTCCTCCGCCGAGGAGCACATCGAGCTCCTCGACCTGATGATCGCCGGGGACGCCCCCGGCGCCGAGGCGTGCGTGCGCCGCCACCTCGGCCATGTCCGCTCCCTGTGGGCGGACGCCGAGGCCGAGGCCGAAGCCGACGATCAGGCCTGACCGTCTGCCGGACACCCGCGCACCCGCGCACCCGGGCGCAGGTGCACCCCTACGCCTCCTCCGGCGGAACGATCTCCCGCTTGAGGACCTTCCCCGTCGGGCCCTTCGGAAGGGCGTCCGTGAGCCAGATCCGGCGGGGGTACTTGTACGGGGCGAGCCGCTCCCGCACGTGCGCGCGCAGCTCGGCGGGCGAGATCCGGCTGCCCGGCCGCAGGACCACCGCGGCGGCGACCTCCTGCCCGTGCACCGGGTGGGGGACGCCGAGGACGGCGGCCTCCGCCACGCAGGGATGGAGGTGGAGGACCTCCTCCACCTCCCTCGGGTACACGTTGAACCCGCCCCGGATCACGACGTCCTTGACGCGGTCGACCACCCGGAAGTCGCCGGACGCGTCCCGGGTGCCGAGGTCGCCGGTGTGCAGCCAGCCGTCCCGTACCGTCTCGGCGGTGGCCTCGGGGCGGCGCCAGTACCCCTTCATGACGTTGTGGCCGCGGATCACGAGCTCGCCGACCTCACCGTCGGGGACCTCCTTGCCGTCCCGGTCCACGACGCGCATCTCCACGCCCTCGACGGGGATGCCGATCGTGCCGGGGGAGCGCGGCCGGTCGAGCCGGTTCACGCAGGCCAGCGGCGACGACTCGGACAGCCCGTACCCCTCCAGCACCGCGCAGCCGAAGCCCGACTCGAAACCGGTCAGCACGGCCACCGGGAGGGGTGAGCCGCCGCACAGGCAGACCCGCAGCGAGGACACGTCGTGGAGCGCGCGGTCCGGGTGGCGCAGCAGCAGCCCGTACATGGTGGGGACACCGAGGAAGACCGTGACCCGGTCCCCGGCGACGAGCGCGAGCGCGCCCGCCGGGTCGAAGCGGGCCATCAGGGTCAGGCAGGCGCCCACGGCCACCGCGCAGTTGAGCCCCATGACCTGCCCGAAGGAGTGGAAGAGCGGCAGCCCGCCGAAGACCACGTCCGAGGAGCCGAGTGCGAGCACCCGGACGCCTTCGTCGACGTTGCGCCGGATGTTGCGGTGGGTGAGCTCGGCGCCCTTCGGCGCCCCGGTCGTGCCGGAGGTGTAGAGCACCACCGCCGTGTCCTCGGGGGTACGGAAAGCGGCGTCCACGCGCGCGTGGTCCCCCAGCAGTGCCGTGAACGCCCCGGGTTCGACCGTGAGGTGCGGGGTGCCCGCGCGCCTGGCGCCCTCGGCGGCCTCCTCGCCGTCCCGGTGCCAGGCGAGGAGCAGCGCCGCCCCGGCGTCCGCCAGACAGTGCCGGACCTCGCCCGCGCGCAGCAGCGGGTTCAGCGGGACGACGATCGCGCCCGCGCGCAGCACGCCGTAGTAGAGCACGGCGAACAGCACGCTGTTCGGGAGCATGAGCGCGACCCGGTCGCCGGGCCCGACCCCGCGCGCGTGGAGCAGCGCGGCGGCCCGGTCGGCGAGGTCGTCGAGCGTGCCGTACGTGAGCGTGTCGCCGCCGAGCCGCAGCGCGGTCCGGCCGGGGTGCGCGGCGGCGCTCCGGGCGAGCAGTGCGGGAACGGTGCCGTCGTCGACGCTCATCGGAGGTGCTCCTTCGGTGCCGTGCGATGCGGGGGCGGTACGGGGCGGGGGACGGCGATCGCGGTGAGCAGGAGGCCCTCGCGGACGAGCCAGCGCCCCGGCAGCACGCGCGGGAAGAGGGACGGCGCCGCCGCTGACGGGAGCGGCGGATCGACCAGGAGCCGCGCCCGGAACCGGCCGAGGGCCTCGGTCCGTCCCGTACGCGCGCGTGGCGACGGGCCCGGGCGGTCGACCGCGCCGGGTCGCCCCGGCGACGGAGCCTCCTCGGAGCCGCACGACCAGGACACCTCGGCGTCCTCGAAGCCGAGCCAGGCACCGCCGTATCCGCTCCAGGCCTTGTAGACGGACTCCTTGGCGCTGAACAGCAGCCGGTCCCAGGCGATGTCCGGCCGCCGGGCGGCCAGGGCGCGCAGCCGCGCCTCCTCGGGGCCGAAGGCCACCGCTTCGCGGACCCCGGCCGGCAGCGGCGCGTGCGGCTCGGCGTCGATGCCGAGGGCGAGGAAGCGGGCGGCGGGCGCCACCGCCGCGCCCCGGTACCCCGCGCAGTGCGTGATGCTGCCGACGGTGTCCGGGGGCCACGCGGGCGCCCCGCGCCGCCCCCGCAGGAGCGGGGCCGCCGCCACTCCCAGAGCGGCCAGCGCCCGGTGGGCGCAGCGCCGGGCCGTCGCGAACTCGCGCCGCCGGCCGGGCGCGGCACGCGCCATCAGCGCCTCCTCCTCGGGGAAGGGACAGGGGAGGCCGGTCTCCCCGGTCTCCTCCGCCCAGCGCACCCCCTCGGACAGCAGCGCGCCGAGCAGAGCCGCTTCCGCGCGGCGCCCGCTCACGCCCGGGCACCCGACGGGGTGCTGCCGTGCCGCCCGCCCACCTCGGCCGCCGCGGGGAACTCCGCCCAGGCCGCGATCCGTTCGACCAGGCCCGCGTTGTGCCGGATCCAGCGGAAGTGGTCGAGCGGCCGGCCGCCCGCGTCCGACGCCCGGTAGCGCCAGCGCTGGACCCGGGCCGCGGGAAGCTTCGCGCACAGGTGGTCCACGGCCCGGGGCGGCGCGAGCGCGTCGCCCTCCACATCGACGGCGAGCACGGGCAGGTCGACGCTCCGCAGCGCCTCCTCGTAGTCGGCGGCCGTGCCCCGGGCCCCGTACCGCCCGGTCCGCATCTGCCGGGCCCAGTCGCGCATCACGCCCACGGACTCGCGCCCGCCGAAGCCGAAGCGGTGCCCCGGCCAGTACCCGAGCAGCTCCGCACCGGCCACGCACAGCAGGCTCCGCGCGAGCCACCGCGCACCCGGCCGGGGATCCGCCCCCGTGCCGAGCGCCCGCCACCAGGCCGAACCGCTCGCGACCAGGACGACCCCCGCGAGGCGCGGCCGGAAGAGCCCGCAGTGCACCAGACCGAGCTGGCCGCCGAGGCTGTGCCCCAGGAGCAGCCGGGGCGCCTCGGGGAACGCGCGCTCGACGGCGTCGAGCACCGCGCCGATGTCGTGCTCGACCAGCTCGCGGTAGCCGAAGCGGACTCCGCGAGCCGCGACCGGGGTGCTCTCGCCGTGGCCCCGCAGGTCCGTCGTCACCACGGTCGCGCCCCGCCGGTGCAGTGCCCGCGCCAGCGGCGTGTAGTGGCGGGCGGCGGTGCCCATCGCGGGGAGGACGATCACGACCGGGGCGGCGGGCTCCGGGCGGGCGTGGACGCGGACCACGAGCGCGGCGCCGTCCGGGGCGGCGAGTGCGGCGAGTACGGGGAAGGGGGCGGTCCTCATGGCGCGGCCCCGCTCGCGTTCCCCGTGTCGCCGTCCGTAAGCCGCCAGCCGATCACGCCCGCGCCCCAGGTGATGCCCGCGCCGAACGCGGCCACCCCGAGCAGGCCCGTCGGGCCGAGGCGGCCCTCCCGCCAGGCCTGGTGGAGCGCGATCGGGATGGAGGCCGAGGAGGTGTTGGCGACCCGGTCGACGTTGACGTAGAGCCGCTCCGGCGGGACACCGAGCTCCTTGCCCACCGCCCGGACGATGCGCGCGTTGGCCTGGTGGGCGACGAACAGGTCGACGTCGTCGGCGGTCAGCTCCCGCCGGGCGAGGACGTCCCGTGCGGCCTCGCTCATCCTCTCCACGGCCTGGACGAAGATCTCGGGGCCGTCCATCCGGAGCTTCCGGTCGTACCGGTCGGCGTAGAGGAGCGGGACCAGGTTCCCGTCCGAGCCCAGTTGGAACGCGGGCCCGACGGAGGGACCCGGGTCCACGTCCGCCACGACCACCGCCCCGGCGCCGTCGCCGAGCAGCACCGCCGTCGACCGGTCCTCGTGGTCGGTGATCCGGGTCAGCGCCTCGGCGCCGCAGACGAGGACGGTGCCGGCCCGGCCCGACTCGATCAGGGCGACGGCGTGGTCCAGGGCGTACACGAACCCGGCGCAGGCCGCGTGCAGATCGAACGCGGCGGCCCGGTCCGCCCCGAGCCGGGCCGCCACCTCCACGGCGAGTCCCGGGGTGGCCCGGTCGGGGGTCGTGGTCGCCACGACGACGTGCCCCACCTCGCGCGCGGTGTGTCCCGACTGGGCGAGGGCCGTCCGGGAGGCGGCCAGGGCCAGGTCGGCGAGGTGGCCGTCCTCCGGCAGGAAATGGCGCTGCCGGATGCCGGTCCGCTTCACGATCCACGCGTCGGAGGAGCCGATGGCGGCGAAGTGGCTGTTGGGCACGGCCCGTTCCGGCAGCGCTGAGCCGACGCCGACGATCGCCGCGGTCATGAGCGGTCCTCCTTGCCGGCGCGGGGCGGGGCGCCGAAGCCCGGGGGGTCGCCGACGGCACCGGCCCCCATGCGGACGGCGTGCATCCCGCCGTCCGCGTGCACGATCTCCCCGGTGACGGTGGCCGCCAGGTCCGACAGCAGGAACAGGACGGGCCCGACGAGCCGGGCCGGATCGGCGCGGCTCCAGCCGAGCGGCGCCTCCTGCTCCCAGCGGTCGGCGATCCGGTCGAAGGTGCTGATGGCCCGTCCGGCCACGGTCTCGACCGGGCCGGCGGCGACGAGGTTGACCCGGATCCCGGAATGCCCCAGGTACAGCGCGAGGTAGCGGCAGACCGCGCCGAGCGTCGCCTTGCCGACGCCCATCCAGTCGTATCCCGGCCAGGCCCCGGAGGAGTCGAAGTCGAGCCCGACGACGCTGCCCCTGGCCGCGCCCGCGCCCCCGCCCTCCCGCAGCAGCGGGGCGAGCGCCGTCGTCAGCGAGTGCAGCGAGAACGCCGCCGTCCGCAGCGCCAGCGTCGCGCTCTCGACGGGCGTGGTGAGGAAGTTGCCGCTGAGCGCGGACTGCGGGGCGGCGGCGATCGCGTGCAGGACGCCGTCGACCGCGCCCCAGCGGCGCTCCAGCTCCTTCGTGAGCGCGTCGAGGTCCTCGGGGCGCGTCACGTCGAGTTCCAGGACGTCGGCCGGGTACGGGAGGCCGGAGGCCGCCGCCTCCGTGATCCGCCGGGTCCGCCCGAAGCCCGTCAGCAGGACCTCCGCGCCCGCCTCCTGGAGCGCCCGCGCGGTGTGCCAGGCGATCGAGTCGTCGTTGAGGACACCGGTCACCAGATAGCGGCGCCCCGAGAAGCCGAGCAGGTCGGGGATGCCGTGGGGGTCGCGGGACGCGCGCATCAGGACCGTCCTTCCACGGCCAGGACCAGGGCCGCGTTGTGTCCGCCGAAACCGAAGGAGGTGGAGAGCCCGAACAGCCGGCCCGTACGCGCGCGCGTGGTGAGCTTCCGCGCCGTACGGACGAGGTCGAGCGGACCGAGCGCCGGGTCCGGACGGCGCAGCCCCGCCGTCGGGGGCGCGACGCCGTGCCGCAGCGCCTGGAGCGTGACGATCGCCTCGACCGCGCCCGCCGCCCCGAAGAGGTGCCCGAGGGCGCCCTTGCCGGAGGACAGCGGCAGCCGCGCGAGGACGTCGGCGCCGAGGGCCTGCCGCAGGGCCTCGCACTCCAGGCGGTCGTTGAGGGCGGTGCCGGTCCCGTGCGCGTTCACGTACGCCAGCTCCCCGGGCGCCACCGAGGCCTCCCGCAGCGCCAGCGCGACGGCACGGCCCGCGGGCCCGCCGGTGGGGTCGGGCGCGGTCACGTGATGGGCGTCGGAGGTCGCCCCGTACCCCCGTACGGCTCCGAGGACCTCGACCCCGCGCCGGGCGGCACCCGCAGCCGTCTCCAGGACGAGGATCCCGGCGCCCTCGCCGATCACGAAGCCGTCCCGGTCCCGGTCGAAGGGGCGGGAGGAACCGCTCGGGGAGAGAGCGCCCGCGTTGGCGAAGGCGGCCGCCACCAGCTCCGACGAGGCGGCCTCCGCGCCGCCCACGACGACGGCGTCGGCCGCGCCCGAGGCGAGGAGCCGCATCCCCGTGCCGACGGCCTGCGCGCCGCTGCTGCACGCGGACGCCACGCAGAGGCTCTCCCCGCGGAAACCGTGCCGCATGGAGAGGTGGGCGGCGGCCGCGTTGGCCATCATCTGCGGGATCATCAGCGGCGACACGAACCCCGCGCCCTCCCTGTCGTACACCTCGCGCTGGGCCTCGAAGGAGCCGGTGCCGCCGAGGCCGCAGCCGATGACGCAGGCGACGCGCTCGGACGGCCACGGCGCCGGCCCGCCGTCCCGCTTCCCGGCCTGCGTCAGGGCCTCCTCGGCCGCCACCAGGGCCAGTTGGGTGAACCGGTCCGTGCGGCGCACCAGGTTCCGCGGCAGATGGTCGGCGGCGGTGAAGTCGGCGTGCCGGACGGCCGGATGGGAGACCGCCACCGCCCTGTCACCGGCGACGGCGCGCTCGTGGAGCACGCCGGCGCCGACGCCGAGCGGGGTGACCGCGCCGAAACCCGTGACGACGACCTCCGCGCTCCGCCCCGGATCACTCAACTCCGGCCTTCTCGTAGCACAGTTCGAGGATCTGGCCGACGGTGTCGATGCCGTCGAAGTCCTTCGTGCGGACCGGCACGCCGAGGTCCCGCTTGACGGACTGCGCGAGCTCGACCATGTCGAGCGAGTCGATCTCCAGGTCGTCGAGCGCGGCCCCGGGCAGGACGTCGGCGGCGTCGACGCCGAGCTCGACGAGGGCGTCGGTGATGAACTGCTCGATGGTGGCGCGGTCCAGTGTCTCGGACATGACTCTCCCGTACGGTGGGCGGACGGCCGGATGAAGGGGATCAGGAGGAGGGTGTGGGCCGGGGGGTGAGCTTCGAGGCGTGGTACGGCGACCAGTGCCACTGGCGCCAGTAGCTCTCCGCGATGTCCACCCACTCCTCCAGGCGCGCGGCGCTGTCCAGGAAGCGCGAGGCGCTCACCACCAGCCAGCTGTAGACGGCCTGGCTGTCGCGGCAGCCGCCGCACTCCCCGGAGGTGCAGCAGAACTGCAGCGTCTCGTAGTCGGCGCCCCAGGCGGCGAAGCCCGGGATCACCGGATTGCCGTTGGCCACCCGCTCCTCGTGGTCGGGATGGTCGACACTCAGGCTCGGGCACACGTCGTACCCGAAGCGCGCCCCCCAGTGCGAGGTGCCCGTGATGAGGCTGCGGATGAAGTACGGGTGGCTGACCACGGCCTCGGGGTACGCCTCCTTGACCCGCAGGGCCTCTTCGAGGACGCGTCGCTCGTTCTCGATCCGGATCGGGTTGTCGGAGCCGTGCTCGCTGTAGAAGTTGAAGGTGACGATGTTGCCGTTCTCGGCGATCTTGCGGACGGTCGGTTCGAGGTACGGCAGGCCGTCCTCGGAGAGCGCGAAGATGAACAGGACCCGCGGATCGTCCCGGTAGTGCGAGAGCGCCGTGTCGAACAGACCGGTGAACTTGGAGCCGTTGACCCGGATGGCCCGCAGGTCGTCGTCGAGCGGCCCGCCGCCGAAGATGCTGACGGCCACGGCGATGTGTTCGAAACCCTGCACGGGCATCGGACGCAGGCCGTTGGTCGAGATGGTGATGTACGGCAGTTCCTCGACGAAGGCCTCCACCCGGCGCAGCACCAGGGTCGGCTCACCGCCGATCAGGGTGGCCTGGTTGACTCCCTCGTCCCGCAGCCGGCGGGCGAAGGCACGGATCCTGTCGACGTCCGAGAGCTCGCGGACGGCGGTGTCGAAGCCGCCCTCGAAGTACCAGCAGCCCTTGCAGCGGATGTTGCACGTGTTGGTGAGGTGGACCTCGCAGGAGCGCACCTCCCGGCCGAGACGGCGCAGCCGGTGCAGGCGCTCGGCGAGATCGGGGCGTTCGGCCAGGAGAGCGGCGGTGCGCTCCTTCGCCTCGCGGCGGCCGAGCGGGCGCGGGGTGATGGTCAGGGGGGTGGCCATGGGGGTGCGGACTCCTCGGTCGGGCTGCTGCTCGGTGTCTCTCTCGTACGGGCGCGCCGTGGCCGGTGCGCCGTACCGGGCCGCTCGGGCTGCTCGGGCTACTCGGGGACCTTCAGGCCGAGGTTCTCGATCCGCGGGGTCACCTTCGCCCGCCAGATGTCGCGCGCCTCTCCATTGGTGGTCTGCCGGAGCCCGAAGCGGACCGCGAGCTTCGACCTCTCCGAACGCGCGCTCCCGAAGATCCGGTTGAATCCCGGCCACAATCGGTCGAGACCCTGCTGGAGTTCCTCGCGGCCCTCCTCGGTGCGGGCGAGATTCCGGCAGACCCGCGCGCCGTGCGCGATGTGCACCTTCTCGTCGAGAATGATCGTGCGCACCGCCTCGGCCCACGGCTTGTAACTGCTCTGCGCGAATTCGGAGATCATCACCATCGCGGTCTCCTCGCCGATGTACGAGAAGATTCCGCGCTCGGCCCAGGTGGTGCAGGTGTGGAACTCGTGGCCCGTGAAGAGATCGCGGTCGGCCAGCCGCTGCTGCTCCATGTAGCCGGTGTCCACGCCGATGTCGGCCAGAATCCTTTTGCCGATCTTGTAGTGGTCGTACTCCTCGACGGCGCGTTCCGCGCACACCTGCCGTTCCTCGGCGTTCGGCGCGAGCGGCAGGAACACCTGGATGTAGTCGTCGGCGCCGGACAGTTCACCCTCGGTGTTGACGATCATTCCCCGGACGGCGATCTCGCGGTAGTCCTCGGGCATGGCGAGGAATTCCTCGGGGGTGCGGACGACGACGACCTCGTCGACGGGAACGGAAGATGCCATGGTGATCCACTCGCCTCGCTCGTTCGACTTCGACCCGAAAGACCGCCGGCGGCGCGGCGGAGACCGCGGACATCGCGGTGGTGGCGCGGTCGAACGCTATCCACGGCGCACCCGTCCATCAATGAGACCAAGGACCGGAATGGCCGATTTCCCCGAGTCGTCCACGGCGTACGGAGAACCGGGCCGAGGAGCGATTGCGGCGCGTCGGACAGGGGCCGGGAAGATCGCCCCGCTCGCCCTCTCCGGGGTCTACCAGCGAGAAATGCCGGGGGAGGGCAATCCTCCGAATTCGACGTCCACGGCCGGATTCCCACGGCCCACAGTGTGGCCGGATCGGGGCCTGAATTCGCTCCAGGAGGGGGACTCGGTGGCGTCAACTCGCCGACTCCCACAGGGAATCGAACGACCTGGACACCGTCATGAATGTCTATATGCTGGCGCCATGCTTTCTGCTGCCTCCGCGCCCATGAACGCCACCCCCACCACCCCCACCGTGCCCGCGCCGGCCACCGCCTCCCGGCTGGCCAACGTCGGCTCGTCGCCGGTACGGGAGATCCTGGCGCTCACGGCACGGCCCGAGGTGATCTCGTTCGCCGGAGGCCTGCCCGCCCCCGAGCTGTTCGACATCGAGGGGATCCGGGCGGCGTACGACCGGGTCCTGGCGGAGAACCCGCAGCACGCCCTCCAGTACTCGACGACCGAGGGCGACCCGGACCTGCGCACCGCCATCGCCGCCCGGCTCACCGCGCGCGAACTGCCCACGGACGCGGACGACCTGCTCGTCACCACCGGCTCGCAGCAGGCGCTCACCCTCCTCACCACCGCCCTCGTCGAACCGGGCAACGTGGTCCTCGTCGAGGACCCCTGCTACCTCGCCGCCCTGCAGACCTTCGGCTTCGCGGGCGCCCGCGTCGTCCCCGTGCCCACCGACGACCAGGGCATCCTCCCGGAGGCCCTGGAGGAGATCGCGGCCCGCGAGAAGGCCACCCTCCTCTACATCGTCCCCACCTTCCAGAACCCCACGGGCCGCACCCTTCCCGCCGAGCGGCGCCACGCCGTCGCCGAGGCCGCCGCGCGGCACGGGTTCTGGATCGTCGAGGACGACCCGTACGGCGAGCTGCGCTACGACGGCGAGCGCGTCCCCTCCATCGCCGCCGACCCGGTGGCCGCCGACCGCACCGTCCTGCTCGGCTCGTTCTCCAAGGTGATGGCCCCCGGCCTCCGGCTCGGATACCTGCGCGCCCCCGCCGGGCTGCGCCGCGCCTGTGTGATCGCCAAGCAGGCCGCCGACCTGCACACCTCGACCATCGACCAGGCCGCGGCGGCGCGCTATCTGCGCGACAGCGACCTCGACGCGCACGTCGCGGTGATGCGCGCCGCCTACCAGGAGCGCCGGGACGCCATGCTCGAAGGCCTGCCGGCCGCGCTGCCCGACGGCAGCCGTTGGAACAGGCCGGAGGGCGGCATGTTCATCTGGGTCACCCTCCCCGCCGGCCACGACGCGACGGCCCTCCTGAAGACCGCCGTCGGCCACGAGGTGGCGTACGTGCCGGGAGCGCCGTTCTTCTGCGGGGAGCCGGACCCGGGCGCGATGCGGCTGTCGTTCACGACGCACTCGGCCGACGAGATCAGGGAAGGGCTCCGCCGGCTGGCGAAGAGCTTCGTCCGATGAGGGACGCCGGGAGCCCCGCGACCGGGGCGGACGCTCCCGCCCCGGTCGCCGGGCCGCTGTCGCCGGACGAGCTCAACGCGCTCGTCCAGCGGCAGTTCCCGGACTACGCGGCCTGCCGTGTCACCGACGCGAGCGGCACCCATCTGCTCATGGAGGCGGACGGGGCCCGGCTCCGCACCCGGCCCGGCGGCACGATCTCCGGCCCCGAGCAGGCGGGGCTCGTCGACCTCGCCGCCTTCCTCCTGATCAACGCCCGGCTCGGGCGCCCCACTCCGATGGCGCTCACCACCTCGCTCCAGATCAGCTACCTCAACCGCCCCCGGCCGGGACTGCTCCGCACCCACGCGCGGATGGCCAAGTTCGGCCGCCGCCTCTGTGTGGTCCTCGCCGAACTCAGGGACGAGGCAGGCGATCTGGCGGCCTCCGCCACCGTGACGTACTCCGTCCCGCCGGCGGCCGCGGGCCCGGGAACCGGCTGACCCCGGACCGCGCACCGACCGCCTCCCGCGTCATCACCTCGTGTCGTTGTTGGGCCGAACGGGTGAGGAGCGGGAGGATGGGCCCATGAGTAGGTACGAGAGGTACGACGTCACCGACGAGCAGTGGGAGGGCCTCGCCCAGGTCGTGCCCCTGCGCGGCCGTGACGAATGGCCGTCCAGGGTCGACCACCGCACGATCCCCGAGCAGTACGAATCCGCCGAGCAGCGCCGCATGGTCGTGCTCCGCGTGCAGGTCTTCGCCGACGCCCGTGAGGTCGCCGAGTACCTCATCGCCCAGATCCCGGTGCTCCTCGATCTGACGAGCGCCGACACCGAGGTCGCCAAGCGGATCCTCGACTTCAGCAGCGGTGTCGTGTTCGGTCTCGGCAGCGGGATGCACCGCGTCGACCGGAACGTCTTCCTGCTGGCCCCGGCCGGCACGGAGGTCGAGGGCGCGGAGGGCGAGGACGAGGACGATGTCGTGGGCGGTCGCACCGCCGGCGTCCCCCGATCGTAGGAAGGTCATCTCGCCGTAACGGTTCGTCAGGGAATGATCTGCGTACGGTCCGGGCATGGACCTCACCGGCGGCTCCACGCTCGCCCGCACGTCAGACGCCCACCCCTCCGACGTCGTTCCTTCCTCGGTTCGTCCTTCTTCAGTTCGTTCTTCCACGGTTCGTTCTTCCACGGTCGGCTCCTCCTCCGTCGCGCCTGATGCCTCCGTCGCGGCGGGTTCCCCCGCGACGGGTGTGTCCTCCGGGGCGACTGTTGCCGCTGCGGCGGCGGTGTCCTCCGCGGCGCCCGTCTCCTCCGGCGGGGTCTCCGGGCCCCGGGTCTCCGAGCCCCGTGTCGCCGAGGACCGCGTCTCCGGGCCCCGGGCTCCCGGGTCCCGCGTCCCCGGGCCTCAGACCTCCGGGTCCCGCGTCTCCGTCCCCGAGGCGCGGGGCCCGGTCGCGGCCGAGGGCCGGGTCGCGGTGGAGGGCAGGGCCGGGGCGGAGGGCCGGGTCGGGGCTGAGGGCAGGGCCGCGACTGAGGGTCGGGTCGGGGCGCTCTGCGCCCGGCCCGCCGTCACCGAACTGAGGCTGTCCGCCTTCGCCGGTCACCGCTCCGCCGTGTACCCGCTCGGACCGGTCACCCTCTTCGCCGGTCCCAGCGGCAGCGGCAAGTCCACCACGCTGCGGGCGTACGAGGCCCTCGCCCGGCTCGGCGCGGGCGACACGCTCGACGAGGTGTTCCCCGACGCCGCCGACTGCGTCCCCGAGCGCGCCCGGCCCGACGCCCAGGGCAGGCGCGGCTTCCGGATCGGCTGCACGGTCGACGGACCCGAGGGGCCCGTCCACCTGGACCTCGCCGTACAGGCCGAGCCCCGGCTGCGGATCGTCGGCGAACGGCTCACCGGCCGGGGCCGCACCCTGCTCGCCACCGCACTCCGCGACCCCGGCCGGAGCACCGTCCAGGCCGAGTGGCACACGGCGGGCAGCACACCCGTCACCCGGGCCCCCTTCCCCGATGACCTGCTGGGCACGGCCCTGCTGCCGCTGCGGGTCGCGGGCAAGACCCAGGGGCAGCTGGAGGTCCTGGCCGCCGCCGAGCAGGTCGTCATCGGGCTGCGGTCCGCCTTCGCGTGCGACCCCCGGCCGGAGCGGATGCGGGCGCCCGTGCCGCCGGGCGCGGGCCGGTTGCGGCGCGGCTGCGGCAACCTGGCCGAGGTCCTGCACCGCACCCACACGGACTGCCCGCGGCGCCACCACCGCCTCGCCGCCGTCGCCGGAGCGGGCTGCGTGGGACCCGTCACCGGTCTCGGCGTGCAGGAGCTCCCGGAGGGCACGGTCCGCGCGGTCCTCGAACGCGGCGGCCGTCCCGCCACCCCGCTCGGGCGGCTCGGCGACGGCGAACTCCGCTATCTCGCCCTCGCGCTGACCCTGCTCACCGGCCCCGGAGTCCTGGAGATGGACCGGATCGCCGAGGTGCCGGACGCCATGCAGAGCCTGACGCTGCTCGCCGACGGCCTGGACCGGGGGCTCGACCGGCGGCAGGTGGGCGAACTGCTGCGGCTCGCGACGGACATCGCCGCCGACGGGCACATCCGGGTGGCGGGCACGGTCGGGGAACGGGCGGCGGGGGAGGCGCGCCGGACGCCCGGGGTGACGGTGGTAGACCTGGGCGGATGACGGACAACAACGACGTGGCGGGGCTGCAGCGCAGGCTGGCCGAGTTCGCGGCGGCCCGCGACTGGCAGCCCTACCACACGCCCAAGAACCTGGTGGCCGCCCTCAGCGTGGAGGCGGCCGAACTCCTGGAGATCTTCCAGTGGCTGACGCCGGAGCAGGCGGAGCGGGTGATGGAGGACCCGGAGTCGGCGCACCGGGTCGCCGACGAGGTGGCGGACGTGCTCGCCTACCTCCTCCAGTTCTGCCAGGTGCTCGGCGTCGATCCACTGGCGGCGCTCGCGGCCAAGATCGACCGGAACGAGGTGCGATTTCCCGTCCGGAGGCGGGGCGGAGGGGGTGAGGACGGAGGTGCGGACGGCGTGACGGACGGAGATCGTCACTCTTCGGAGTGATCGACTTTTCCCCGTCAGGCCTCCTGTCCACAGATTTCCGAATTCCTCTGGTGTCGAGGCTCAGGCGGCCTCACTCTGGGTAGTGGAGTGAGTGGGCAGTAAGTCGTACGAACGGGGGCGGCGTTGATGGAAGCGGAGCGACTCATCGCGCTCGGTCGGCACGCGCTGACGGAGAGCGGGACGGCACAGGACATCGTGGCGGAGGCCTGGCAGGCCCAGGCCCTCGCCCAGGCGATAGGAAGTCACCTCGCGCTCTGCGGACCGCTGGAACTGCGGGGCGAGGCGCGGGGGCTGAGCGAGATCGGCGAGTACCCGGCCTGGGGTGCCGGAGGGCCGCGCGCGGGCCGGCTGACGGAAGTCGCGGACCCGAAGGGGGCGTTGACCGCGCTCGGGGAGCTTCTCGGGGAGGTGGGCATCGCGCTCGTGGGGGTGGCCTGCGCCACCGACGAGGAGGGGCTCTACTGGCAGTGCATCGAGGCCATCGACGCCGCAGACGAGTCGAGCGACCGGGTGCGCGGGATGCTGCGGCGCCTCGCCGTGCGCGACGGGGAGCGCGCCCGCCCGCCCGACCCCGCCCGGGGCCGAGCGGGCCCGGGACGGGGCCCGTCGTGGTAGGGGTGCGCGGGGAGACGACGTCCCTGCCGGGGGCGGTGCGGACCGGCACGGTGCCGGCCGGGGTGCTGCCGGACGGGGCGGTGCTGGCCGGAGCGCTGGTGTGCGGGGCGGTACTGGTCGGCCTCGGGACGCCGGCTGCGGGGCTGTCGCTACTGCTGGGACTCCGGCTGCTGCCGGGACTCCGGCCGGGTCGAGGGTTCCCGCTGCGTCGGGGGTTCCGCGGCGAGGCGGTCGGAGGTGGACTGGAGGTCGGCGTCCAGCTGGGAGAGGTCGGCGGAGAGCGCCGCCATCAGCTCCTCCATCTGCTGGAGCAGGCCCTTGGGGGCGCCGGCGCCCTTCTGCTCGGGCACGGACTGCGACACCGGCTGTTCGGGCACGGCCCGCTCCGGCGCGGCTTCCTGGGACATGGCGGCCTCCTCGGCCCGGGCCCCGCCGCCGAGGACGGGGCCGTGAGAGACGCACCGGCAGCGGCCGCCGGCACGCGGGCCGGGCGGTCCGGCTCCGCCCGAGCCAACGACGGTGCCGGGCCCCGGTCACTGGCCAGGGAGGACGCGCCCCGCCAGGGGACCGGATATTCACCCGACCGAGCCGGTGGCGCCGGGGCGCTGACGGCGAGGTTGACACCGACCCCGAGGTGCAGGATGGAGGTATGGATCTCCGCATCTTCACCGAACCCCAGCAGGGGGCCGACTACGACACCCTCCTCACGGTGGCCCGGGCCACCGAGGAGCTCGGATTCGACGCCTTCTTCCGCTCCGACCACTACCTCGGCATGGGGTCGACGGACGGGCTGCCCGGACCGACGGACGCCTGGATCACCCTGGCCGGCCTGGCACGGGAGACGAAGAGGATCCGGCTCGGCACGCTGATGACGGCCGGCACGTTCCGGCTCCCCGGGGTCCTCGCCATCCAGGTGGCCCAGGTGGACCGGATGTCCGGCGGCCGGGTCGAACTGGGGCTGGGCGCGGGCTGGTTCGAGGAGGAGCACAAGGCGTACGGCATCCCCTTCCCGAAGGAGAGGTTCGGGCGTCTCGAAGAACAGCTGGCGATCATCACCGGGCTCTGGGAGACCGAGGTCGGGAAGACCTTCGACCACGACGGGGAGTACTACCGGCTCACCGACTCGCCGGCGCTGCCCAAGCCGGCCCAGAGCAGGATCCCGGTGCTGATCGGCGGGCACGGCGCGAGCCGGACGCCGCGGCTCGCCGCGCGGTACGCGGACGAGTTCAACATCCCGTTCGCCTCCGTCGAGGACAGCGAGCGGCAGTTCGGCCGGGTCCGGGCCGCCGCCGAGGCGGCCGGGCGGCCCGCCGACGACCTGGTCTACTCGAACGCGCTGGTGGTCTGCGTCGGCCGGGACGAGGCCGAGGTGGCCCGGCGGGCCGCCGCGATCGGGCGGGACGTGGACGAGCTCCGGGCGAACGGGCTCGCGGACTCGCCCGCCGAGGTCGTCGACAAGCTCGGCCGGTACGCGGCGATCGGCTCCTCCCGGGTCTATCTCCAGGTCCTGGACCTGGAGGACCTGGACCACCTGGAGCTGATCTCCTCCCGGGTCCAGTCGCAGCTCGGATGAGCGGGGGTGAACCGATGAGACCGGTCCGTACGCTCGCGGAAGCCCTCGGGGCGGAGGTGCTCGTCCTCGACGGCGGGCTGTCCAACCAGCTGGAGGCACAGGGCTGCGACCTCTCGGACGCGCTCTGGTCCGCGAGGCTCCTCGCCGACGGGCCCGAGCAGATCGAAGCGGCCCACACGGCGTACGTGCGGGCCGGTGCGCGGGTCCTGATCACCTCCAGCTATCAGGCCACGTTCGAGGGCTTCGCCCGTCGGGGCACGGGCCGGGAGGAGGCCGCGCGGCTGCTCGCCCGGAGCGTGGAGCTCGCCCGGACGGCGGGGGAGGCGGTGAGGGAGGAGGTGTGGGTCGCCGCGTCCGTCGGACCGTACGGGGCGATGCTCGCGGACGGCAGCGAGTACCGGGGACGGTACGGGCTGTCCGTGGGGGCGCTGGAGCGGTTCCACCGGCCCCGGATCGAGGCCCTCGCCGGGGCCGCGCCGGACGTCCTGGCCCTGGAGACCGTGCCGGACGCGGAGGAGGCCGAGGCGCTGCTGCGGGCGGCCGAGGGGTGCGGGGTGCCGGTGTGGCTCTCGTACACCGTCGAGGGCGGGCGGACCCGGGCCGGGCAGGACCTGGCGGAGGCCTTCGCGGTCGCCGCGGGGAACGAGCAGGTCGTGGCCGTCGGGGTGAACTGCTGCGACCCGGCCGGGGCGGGGGACGCGGTGGAGCTCGCCGTGGCCGTGACCGGGAAGCCGGCCGTGGTCTACCCCAACAGCGGCGAGCGGTGGGACGCCGGGGCGCGGGGCTGGCGCGGGGACATGGCCTTCGACCCGGCGTGGGCCCTCGACTGGGCCGGAGCGGGGGCCCGCCTCGTCGGCGGCTGCTGCCGCGTCGGTCCGGCCACCATCGGCGCGCTCGCCGACGGCCTCGCGGCGGAGAGGGGCGGCGGCACCGGCTGAGGCGGCGCCCCCGGTCCCGGCGCGCGGAAAATGCCTGGTGGGGAGGGGGGAGGCGAACGATACTCGAAGGTGTGTTCCTGACAATCAGTACAACCGGCAACCCGGAGCGACCCGCGACCGATCTCGGCTTTCTGCTGCACAAGCATCCCGAGCGGGCGCAGGCGTTCTCGACCTCGCACGGCACGGCGCACGTCCTCTATCCCGAGGCGAGCGCCGAGCGGTGCACGGCGGCACTCCTCCTGGAGGTGGACCCCGTGGCGCTGGTGCGCCGCGGCAAGGGCAAGGGCAGGGGCGGCGCCCCTGACTCGGCGCTCGCGCAGTACGTGAACGACCGGCCCTACGCCGCGTCCTCACTGCTCGCGGTCGCGCTCGCCAGGGTCTTCAAGACCGCGCTGCACGGCGAGTGCAGGACGATGCCCGAGCGGGCGGCCGCGCCGCTGCCGCTGCGCGTCGAGGTCCCCGCGCTCCCCGCCAGGGGCGGCGCGGAGCTGGTGCGGGCGCTGTTCGGGCCGCTGGGCTGGGACACGGTGGACGCCGAACCGGTGGCGCTGGACGCGGAGTTCCCCGAGTGGGGCGACTCGCGGTACGTGCGTCTGGTCCTGGAGGGCGAGCTGCGGCTCGCGGACGCCCTCAACCACCTGTACGTCCTGCTGCCGGTCCTCGACGACGCCAAGCACTACTGGGTCGCGCCCGACGAGGTCGACAAGCTGCTGCGCGCCGGTGACGGCTGGCTGGCCGGTCACCCCGAGCGGAAGCTGATCACCGCCCGCTACCTCTCGCGGCGCTGGGGCCTGGCCCGCGAGGCGACGGAGCGGCTCGAACTGGTCCGGCTCGCCGAGGCCGAGGGCCTGGACGTCGAGGACGTCGACAACGCCGTCGACGAGACGACCGACACGGAGGAGCGTCCGGTGCCGCTCGCCGAGCAGCGGCGGGAGGCGATCCTCGGCGCCCTCACGGCGGCCGGGGCGAGCCGGGTGCTCGACCTCGGCTGCGGCCAGGGCCAGTTGGTGCAGGCCCTGCTGAAGGACCCGCGCTTCACCGAGATCGTCGGCGTCGACGTGTCCGCGCGGGCCCTGGGCATCGCCGCGCGCCGGCTGCGGCTCGACCGGATGGGGGAGCGGCAGGCCGCCCGCGTGCAGCTGACGCAGGGCTCCCTCGCGTACACCGACAAGCGCCTGGCCGGCTACGACGCGGCGGTGCTCAGCGAGGTCGTCGAGCACCTGGACCTGCCGAGGCTGCCGGCCCTGGAGTTCGCGGTGTTCGGCTCGGCCCGGCCCCGGACGGTCGTCGTGACCACGCCGAACGTCGAGTACAACGTGCGCTGGGAGTCGCTGCCGGCCGGGCACGTCCGGCACGGCGACCACCGCTTCGAGTGGACCCGGGAGGAGTTCCGGGCCTGGGCGGCCGACGTGGCCGGGCAGTACGGGTACGGGGTGGAGTTCGCCCCTGTGGGTCCGGACGACCCGGAGGTCGGGCCGCCGACCCAGATGGCCGTCTTCAGCCGTACCGACGAGACCTTGAAGGAGGTCACCGCATGACCCGCACCCTGCCCGTCACCGACCTGTCCCTCGTGGTGCTCGTCGGCGCCACCGGTTCCGGCAAGTCCACCTTCGCCCGGCGCCACTTCAAGCCGACCGAGATCGTCTCCTCCGACTTCTGCCGGGGGCTCGTCGCCGACGACGAGAACGACCAGTCCGCGAGCCGGGACGCCTTCGACGTCCTGCACTACATCGCGGGCAAGCGCCTGGCCGCGGGCCGGCTGACCGTCGTCGACGCCACCAACGTGCAGCAGGAGGCCCGGCGCCAGCTCGTCCAGCTGGCCAGGACCCACGACGTGCTGCCGATCGCGATCGTCCTCGACCTGCCCGAGGAGGTGTGCCGCACGCGGAACGCGGCACGGCCCGACCGGGCTGACATGCCCGCGCACGTCATCCAGCGCCACCGGCGCGAGCTGCGGCGCTCGCTGCGCGGTCTGGAGCGCGAGGGCTTCCGCAAGGTGCACGTCCTGCGCTCCGTGGAGGAGGTCGAGGCCGCCGAGGTCGTCCTGGAGCGGCGCTTCAACGACCTGCGGCACTTCACCGGACCCTTCGACATTATCGGGGACATCCACGGCTGCCGCTCCGAGCTGGAGACCCTGCTCGCGAAGCTCGGCTACGTCGACGGGCACCACCCCGAGGGCCGGACGGCCGTCTTCGTCGGCGACCTCGTCGACCGCGGCCCCGACTCGCCGGGCGTCCTGCGCCGGGTCATGGCGATGGTCGCCTCGGGCGACGCCCTGTGCGTCCCCGGCAACCACGAGAACAAGCTCGGCCGGTGGCTCAAGGGACGGAAGGTGCAGGAGACGCACGGACTGGCCGAGACCATCGAGCAGCTGGGGCGCGAGAGCGAGGAGTTCCGGGCGGAGGTCGGACGCTTCATCGAGGGGCTCGTCAGCCACTACGTGCTCGACGGCGGGAGCCTCGTCGTCTGCCACGCCGGTCTGCCGGAGAAGTACCACGGCCGCACCTCCGGGCGGGTGCGCTCGCACGCGCTGTACGGGGACACCACGGGCGAGACCGACGAGTTCGGGCTGCCGGTGCGCTACCCGTGGGCGGAGGAGTACCGGGGACGGGCCACCGTCGTGTACGGACACACCCCCGTGCCGAACACCTCGTGGATCAACAACACCATCTGCCTCGACACGGGGGCCGTCTTCGGCGGGAAGATGACCGCGCTGCGCTGGCCGGAGCGCGAACTCGTCGACGTACCGGCCGAGCGCGTCTGGTACGAGCCGGCGCGTCCCCTCGCCACCGAGGCGCCCGGCGGGCACCAGGGGCGTCCCCTGGACCTGGCCGACGTGCAAGGGCGGCGGACCGTGGAGACCCGCCACCTCGGGAACGTCGCCGTGCGCGAGGAGAACGCGGCGGCGGCCCTGGAGGTCATGAGCCGGTTCGCGGTCGACCCGCGGCTGCTCGCGTACCTGCCGCCGACGATGGCGCCCACCGCCACCTCGAAGGAGGAGGGCTACCTGGAGCACCCGGCCGAGGCCTTCGCCCAGTACCGGGCGGACGGCGTCGAACGGGTCGTGTGCGAGGAGAAGCACATGGGCTCCCGGGCGGTCGCCCTGGTCTGCCGGGACGAGGCCGCGGCCCGCGAGCACTTCGGCGTCACCGGGGTGACCGGCGCGCTGCACACCCGCACCGGACGGCCCTTCTTCGACGACGCGGAGGTCACCGAGGAGGTCCTCGGCCGCCTGCGGACCGCGATCGGCGCGGCGGGCCTCTGGGACGAGCTCGGCACGGACTGGCTGCTGCTCGACGGAGAGCTGATGCCGTGGTCGCTCAAGTCGGCCGGGCTGCTGCGCGCGCAGTACGCGGCGGTCGGCGCCGCCTCCGGCGCCGTCCTCCCCGGGGCGATCGACGCCCTGGAGCGTGCGGCGGGACGCGGGGTCGAGGGGGTCGACGGGCTGCTCGCCCGGCAGCGGGAGCGGGCGGTGGACGCGGAGGCCTTCACCGAGGCCTACCGCAGGTACTGCTGGCCGACCGAGGGCCTGGAGGGCGTGCGCTTCGCTCCCTTCCAGCTGCTCGCGGCGCGCGGGCGCTCGCTCGCGGACGTGCCGCACGACGTGCAGCTGTCCTGGCTGGACCGGCTCGTGGAGCACGACCCGACGGGGCTGCTCCAGGTCACCCGCCGGCTCGTCGTCGACACCGGTGACGAGGCCTCGGTCCGAGCGGGCACCGACTGGTGGCTGGAGCTGACCGGGGCGGGCGGCGAGGGCATGGTCGTCAAGCCGCTGGCGGCGCTCGTCCGCGACGCCGAGGGCCGGCTCGGGCAGCCGGGCGTGAAGGTGCGCGGCCGGGAGTACCTGCGGATCATCTACGGCCCCGAGTACACCCGCCCGGAGAACCTGGAGCGGCTGCGGCAGCGGTTCCTCGGGCACAAGCGGTCGCTCGCGCTGCGCGAGTACGCGCTCGGCCTGGAGGCGCTCGACCGGCTCGCCGCGGGCGAACCGCTGTGGCGGGTCCACGAGGCGGTCTTCGCGGTCCTGGCCCTGGAGTCGGAGCCGGTCGACCCGAGGCTCTGAGGTCCCCGGACCGCGGGGCCCGGGGTCCGGGGGCTCCGACGGCGGGGTGGGGCCGGGGGCGACGTGTGGATTCCGGTGGGTGTTCGCGAAGCCTTCACGAAGGCTTCGCGAAGCCCGCCGTGCCGCTCCTCAGGGGGGCGCAGGGGTGCCGACGGCGGCGCTCCCCTGCGCCCCCCGTGCTCGTTGACGCGTTTCTTCCGCACCCTCTAGCGTTCTTCACCCCATGACGTGACACAGCGTCAATAGTGTGGCGCAGAGGGCCACATGAGGTGGGAACACACACGCGAAAGCGCCGGTCGGCCGCCGGCGGACGGTCTTCCCCGGAGGGCCCGCGGACGGTACGGGGGTGAGCGGCGATGAGTCTCTTCGGCCAGGACCGCTCCTTCCTCCACGCCCTGCCCGCGGCCGACCGGCGGTCGCTGCTCGCCGAGGGCGCCCGGCGCGTCTACGAACCCGGGGAGGTGATGATCCGCGAACGCGACACCAGCGCCTACGTCCTCGCGCTGCTCTCCGGCTGGTCCGTCGTCTCCGTCGGCACCGAGCGCGGATCGCGGCTCATCCTCGCCCTGCGCGGCGCGGGCGAGGTCGTCGGCGACCTCGCCGCCGTCGACCGGGGCCCGCGCAGCGCCAGCGTCACCGCCCTGGGCACGGTCGAGGCGGTGGCCGTCTCCGGCGACCGGTTCCGCCGCTTCCTCGCCGCCCGGCCGCACGCGACCGCGCTGATCATGCGCCAGCTCGCCACCCGGCTGCGCAGCGCCGACGTCGAACGCCGCGCGCTCGCCTCCGAGACGGTCCTCCAGCGCCTCGCCGCCCGGCTCGTCGAACTGGCCGAGCGCGCCGGACGGCGGGCCGACGGCGGGACCGTGCTCGACCTTCCGCTGCCCCAGCACGACCTGGCGGCGGCCATCGGAGCAACCCGGGAGGCGGTGGCCAAGGCGCTGCGCCTGCTCCGGGAGCAGGACGTCGTCCGCACCGCGAACCGCACCGTCGTCGTCCTCGACATGCCGGTCCTGGTGCTGCTCGCGCAGGGGCGCGCACGCCCCGGCGGAAACCCGGCGGACGAATCTCCGCCGGGTGTGTAAACGGCTACATCGCCGGCCGCGGCACGCGGCCAGTCTGGACACACGCACCACCACGGCGCCACACACAGGGAGTCCGAGAGTGAGCAGTGCGGGAGTGAACGGGGTAGCGGGCGGGATCCACCGGTTCGTCGTCTTCGGCGACATCTGCGGCTCCGGGACCCTGGGCATGGCCGAGAAGGAGCTGCACCGGGCCGCGATGTACGCCGCCTTCGACGAGGCGTACGGCTCCGTCGGCGTCGAACCCGGCACCTTCCACCAGGAGGACCGGGGGGACGGCATCCTCGCCGCCCTGCGGCCCGACGTGCCGCCGACGCTCATGGTCGGGCGGTGGATCGACACGCTCTACGAGAGCCTGCGGGCCCACAACACGGGCCGCAGCCGGCGGCTGCGGCTGCGGATCGGCATGAACGCGGGGCTCGTCGCCCAGGACGGGCACGGGCTCGTCGGGCGGGCGGTGGACCTCGCCGCCCGGCTCTGCGACAGCGCCCCCGCCAAGCGGATCATGGCGGAGAGCCCCGAGGTAGACCTCCTGATCGTCGTCTCCGACTGGCTGTACGGGAACGTCGTCGCCGAGGGCGGGCGGTACGTCGAGCCGGACCACTACCGGCCGGCCCGCATCCGGTCCAAGGAGACCGACGAGACCGCGTGGTTCCACGTACCGCGCAGCACCGCCCCGCCGCTGACCGGATCCGAGGCGGAGCAGCCGGAGCCCGAAGGGGAGCGGGCGCCGACGGGGGTTTCACGGACCGGCGTTGGGCCGTCGCGGGGGGACGGCCCAACGCCCCGGACCGGGGGCGGGAGCCGGACGTACCACGTCGGGGGAGACCTGCTCGACGTCCACGGCAACACGATCCACGGGGGGTTCACCGGCATCCGCAAAGGCACGGGAACGGGCACGGGGGCGAGTGAGGCGAAATGAGCGACCAGGACGAGTCGGCGGGCGGGAACGACACCCCGGACTCCGGCCACGAGCGGGACGACCGGGGCGACGGAGGCAGGGGCGACCGGGCGGACGCGCACGACCGGGGCGATCGCGGTGACCGGGGCGGCGACCGCGGGGACCGCGGCGACCGGTCCGGTGACCGGGGGGACCGGGGAGACCGGGGTCAGCGTGGTGACCGTGGCCACCGGGACGGCGACCGGGCCGACGGTGCCGGTGAGCAGCCGCGCGAGCCGAGCGTCTTCGACGCCGCCGACCGGGGAGTCCTCGGCGGCGAGAGCGACACCGGCGGCGCCGCCACGGCACTGCGGGCCGTCCGCACCTGGGCGGGCGGCGCCGCCGACCGCCTGACCACCATCCACGGCGACGGCACCGTCTTCGAGGGCAACCAGATCTTCGCCCTCTACGGCTCCGACCGCTCGCTCTTCGTCCAGGGCCCCGTGCCGCCCGAGACCCTCGACCACCTCGGCCGGGTGTACTGCGCGACCTCCGGGTACGCCCGGATGCGGGACCGGCTCCGCGACCACCGGGTCCTCGTCCTCTGCGGCGAACCCGGCAGCGGCCGCAAGGCCACCGCGCTCGCCCTCCTCGACGAACTCACCGGCGGCAAGGTCTTCCGCCTCGACCCCCGCCACGGCGTCGACGAGATCACCGAGGACGTCCTCCAGGAGAACGGCGGCCACCTTCTGGAGCTGCTCACCGAGGACATGCGCACCGAGAGCGAGCCGCGCCCCGCCCGCTCCGGCCGGGGCGAGCACACCGCCGTCGCCCGCCGGCCCGCCACCCGCCTCTCCGAACTGCACCTCGACCGCTTCGGCGAACTGCTGCGCGGCCGGGAGGCGTACGGAGTCGTCCTCGTCGAGAACGGGGAGCTCGCCGACCGGCTGCTGCGCGGCAGGTACGGGATGTACTGCGCGCCCCCGCCGGCCGACGAGGTCCTCCACCGGCACCTGTGGCACCGCCTGCGCGCCGAGCCCGACGAGGCCCTCGGCGACGCACGCGCGCGTGCCCGGCGCCCGGACGTCGTCCGGGCCCTCGGCCTGGAGGAGCTGCGGCCCCGCGAGGCCGCCCGGCTCGCCGACCACCTGGCCCGGCACTGGCGCGGCGAGATGACCGACGGGGAACTCCTCGCCGAATGCGCCAGCTTCGTCCGCTCCCAGGCCCGCGAGTGGTTCGCGGGCGCCGACCGTCCCGGTGCGCTCCCGGAGGCCCTGCCCGTCCTGAACGCCGGCGCGTTCCGTATCGCCGTCGCCGTCTTCGACGGTTCCGCCTACAGCCTCGCCGCCGAGGCCGCCGAGCTCCTCGCCTGGGAACTCGCCGTCACGCTCGACCCCGACCACGCCCCCGGGCGGCGCCTGTTCGGCACGCACGCCGAGCACCGGCCGGTGCAGGCGCGGGCCGTCCTGGAGGACGGCGAGCTGGACCTCGGCCCCGCCAAGGTGCCGGTGCGGGCCGTACGCTTCCAGGGCGAGGCGCTCGCCGGCGCCGTCCTCGGCGAGATCTGGCACGGCTACCACAACGTCCGCGGCCCGGTGGCCCGATGGCTGCGCGCCCTCTGCGACGACCCGCGCCCCGAGGTGTGGGTGCGGGCCTCCGTCGCCGCCGGCGTGCTCTGCTCCTGGGACTGGATCCACGGCTTCCGCGAGCTGGTGGTGCCCCTGGCCGTGACGGACGAGCCGAGGGCCCGGATGGCCGCCGCCACCGCGCTCGCCGAGGCCGCCCGTGACCCGCGCGTCCGTCCGGCGGTCGCCGCCGTGCTGAAGGACTGGGCCGGATCGGGCGAGGACACCCTCGTCCGGACGGCCCTGCTCGCCCACGGCTACGTCCTGGCCGCAGGGGGCGTCCCCGGCTCGCTCGACGCGCTCGCCCGGGTCGTCAGGACCCGCGAGGCGACCGACGTCGAGGTGCTCGTGCCCGCCTCCTTCAGCGTGGCCCGGCTGCTCGCCTCCGGAGAACCCGAGCCCGTCCTGGGCCGGCTCCACCAGTGGCTCGACGACGGCCGGATCAACCTCGCCAACCTGGTCCACCTCGCCGTCATCCGGACCCTGAGCACCCGGACCACCCACCTGTGGGGACTGCGCGAGGTGCCCGAGCTCGACGAGCACGCGGCCCGCCCCCTGCTCGTCGCGCTGCTCGCGACCCGGCCCGCGCTCGCCCCCGAACTCGCCCGGCTGCTCCGGCACACGCTGGCCACGGCCCGCTCCGGAGAGGCGGCCCTCGAAGCCCTCGGCGGCATGCTGCGGCGCGCCGCGAAGGACCCCGAGGCACTCGGCCACGTCCGCGCCTTCCTGCCGCGCCTCGCGGTGGACCGCCGCGACCGGGACCGGCTCAGGGGACTGCTGAACGAACTCGTCCGGGACCGTGACCGGCCCCTGGACAGGAACGCGGCGCGCCGGATGTGGGACGCCGTGACGGAAGGAGCGAACCGATGACCGGGCCCGACCAGAACAGGAACGCGCGGCCGGACGAGCGGGCGCGCCGGGACGAGCGGGAGCGCCACGAGGGACGGGACGGCCGGGAGCGGCAGCGGTACGAGGACCGGTACGAGCGGCAGCGGCACGAGGCGCAGAACGGCGGACAGCACCGCGGCGACGGGGACGAGGACCCGGACCTCGACCTCGACCGCGCGCGGGACGAGGAGGCGGAGCAGGTACGGGGCCAGGGCCGGCAGCACGCGGCCGCCACCGGTGGATCCGCGGCCTCCGGACGGCCGCGCGGCCCCCTCATCGGCGAGTACGCGCCCCCGTACCGCCGCCGGAGCGGCCGGGTCGCCGCCGTGCTCCTCTACCGCAACGGCGGCCACCGGGTGGTCTGGCCGGACCGCACCGAGGACGTCAACAAGCCCATGTTCGGCTCCCCGTACACCGTCTTCGAGGTGCGGCTCGGCCGCAACGTCACCGAGTTCCGGCTCCAGCTGCCGGCGGCCGGGGACGGCGTCTTCTTCGACGCCGTCGCCAAGGTCCAGTGGGTGGTGACCGATCCGCACCTCGTCGTGCAGGAGCAGGTCGAGGACGTCGCCGAGCTCCTCCACGACGAACTGCTCGACGGCCTGCGCAGGCTCTCCCGGAGGTTCCGGATCACCGACGCGCAGCGCGCCGACGAGGCCGTGCGCGAGGAACTCGCCGCCGGGCGCCTCAGCTTCGGCCGGGACATCGGACTGCGGACCCGGGTGCTCGTCTTCATCGACCTCGACGACTCCGTGAAGGCCGAGGTCTCCCGGCGCGACCGGGTCGGCGTCACCATGGAGGCCGACCAGCGCGTCGCCGAGGCCGAGCGCCGCAGGGAGGCGGCGGACCGCGCCCTGGTCGCCGAGCGCGCCACCGAGCTGGAGGCCCTCTTCCGGCGGGGTGACCTCGCCCAGATCGCCCACCACATGGCGATGCACCCCGACAAGCAGTGGGAGATCCGCACCCAGCTCCAGCAGGAGCGCCGTGAGGGCCAGGAGGACTATCTGCGGGTCTTCAACCGCCTCCTGGACACCGGCGTCCTGGAACGGCACGACATCGGCGAGCAGATGTACCAGGTGCTCATGTACCTGCGGTCCCAGACCGGCCACGTCCTCGGCGGCATCACCGACCGGGTCCTCAACCCCTCCGGCGACACCCCGCGGCGGCGCCGCGCCCTGGAGGAGGCCTCCCCCGAGCCGAGCGACCCGGACTGGGACGAGGACCGCCGGGACGCCCCGCGCGAGCGCTGGGACGAGGACCACCGGGACCCCCGGCGCGAGCCCTGGGACGAGGACCACGGCGAGGCCCCGCGCGACTCCCGCGTCGTCGAACCGACCCGCGTCGAGTCCGGCTCCGAACGGGAGCGGGAGCGCGAACGGGAGCGGGGGCGGTCGCGGGGCCGCCGTGACGAGGGGTTCGACGACGGCCGCGACCGGTACGAACCGGACTCGTACGAGCGGAACGACCGGTACGACCGCGACGACCCGTACGACCGCGGCGGCAGCGAACGGCCGCGCCGGCCCACCCGGCCCGCGAGGCCCAGCTCCGCCTTCGACGACTGGGACGAGGTATGAGCCCCCCGGACCCCGGCGCCGGCCGAGCCCCGGCACCCGAGGCCGACCCGGCCCCCGTCCCCGCACCCGGCCGGGCACCGGCACCCGCGCCCGTCCCCGTACCGCCCGGGGAGATGCGGTTCATGGCCGAGCGGATCCTCGCCACCGTCCGGGAGGACATCGGCCGGGCCGACACCAAGGCCGCGATCCTGCTCTCCGGCGCCCTCGCCTTCCTCGCGGTCGTGTTCTCCGGGGACCGCGCCCCGCTGCCCACGGCCGGCACCGGACTCGCCCTCCTCCTGGCGGCGGGCGCGCTGTGGACGGCCGGGGTCCTGATGCTGGTGTCGGTGGTCCTGCCGCGCACCCGGATCGGCGCGGACCGCACGCTCCTGCGCGAGCTGGCGGCCGGTCCGTCCGCGCCCGCACTGCGGGAACGGCTCGGCGTCTCCGGCACGGACGCCACCGACTGGCTCCTCGAACAGGCCGGTGTGCACGGGCTCGTGCTCGCGGCGAAGTACCGGTGGCTGCGCCTGGGCGTGTTCGCGCTCGTGCTCGGCGCCCTCCTGGCCCTCTTCAGCGAACTGTGGTGAGAGAGAACATGCAGTGGACCAACAAGGGGAGCGCCCTGCTCCTCGCCGGGGTGCTCCTCGCGGTCTCCGGACCGTTCGCGGCGCCCACCGCCTCGGGCGCGCCCGGGGCCGGGGCACGGGGCCTGTCCCGTACGGCCGCCGAACCCGCCGAGGGTCCCGATCCGCTCGACTTCGCCGTCGTCGTCGACCAGTCGAAGAGCCTCGCCGACAAGGACCTGGCGCGCGAGACGGAGGCGGCCGCACTGCTGAGCCAGGGGGAGATATCCGAGCGCTCCCAGGCCACCGTCATCGGCTTCGGCAGCTCCGAGAAGCCCGGCCAGTCGCCCGTGCGCGAGGTCTGCCCGCTCACCGTCGCCGACGCGGCGGGCCGCGAGCGGCTCAGCGAGTGCGTCCAGCAGCTGAACCGCCGCGACGAAGCCCGCATGGGCCCCGGCACCGACTTCCCGGCCGCCATCCGCCAGGCCGTCACGCGCCTCACGCAGTCGCGCGCGCCCGCGTCCGGCGGGGCGAAGACCCCGGCCGTGCCCAAGGTCGTCTTCCTGCTCACCGACGGCAAGCTGGACGTCGCCGACAGCCCCGAGTACGGCACCGACCGGGACACCCGCCAGTCCAACGGGGCGCGGCGGCTCACCGAGGAACTCGCCCGCGCCCGCGCGGCCGGCGTCCAGATCTGGCCGCTCGGCTTCGGCAGCGAGATCGACCGCTCCGCGCTCACCGCGATGGCCGAGGGCGGCTACCGGGGCGCCTGCTCCGACATCCCCGGCTCGGTCCCCCGCATGCGGGTCGTCGGCACCTCCGCCGAGATCGACAAGGCCCTCCAGGAGACCTTCGCCGCCGCCCGCTGCGCCCGGCTCGCCCAG
The DNA here is from genome assembly GCF_014648895.1 of Streptomyces tanashiensis. GTDB lineage: Bacteria > Actinomycetota > Actinomycetes > Streptomycetales > Streptomycetaceae > Streptomyces > Streptomyces tanashiensis. Next base: position 135,396 of record NZ_BMRZ01000018.1, on the reverse strand, counting down.
GGCACCGTCGGGAAGCCGCCCGCCGACCTGAACGTCACCATCCCGCCCATCGCCACCGACGGCTCCCTCACGGTCGCCAAGCACGACCCCAAGGTGCGGGTGACCTACTACGACCCGGCGGGCCGCAAGGTGCCCGTACGGGGCGAGTTCGACGGCTCGACCTTCGAGGTGAGCGGCCAGGACGGACCGGTCGAGGCCTTGCGAGTGAAGGACCCCATGCCCGGCCGCTGGCGCGTGCACATCGAGGCGCCGGAGGGCCACCGCGACCGGGAGGTCGCGGTCCGCGCCATCTGGCAGGGCCGCCTCCGCTCCGACGTCACCCTCGACCCGGCGTCCCCCCGCGCGGGGGAGAAGGTCACCGTGCAGGTGCGGATGCAGACCCGGCGCGGGGTCGTCATCACCGATCCGCGGCAGCTGGCCGATCTCACGGCCTCGGCCGAGGTCGCCGGCGCGGGCTTCAGCCCCTTCACCTTCAAGCTCGCCGACGACGGGCGGGCCCCCGACGCGAAGGCCGGGGACGTCCGCTTCACCGGCACGTTCACCCTGCCCACCGGGGCCACCGGAGACCTGGAGCTCGTCACGCGCATGGCGGCGCCGGGCATCACCTCCGACCGGCGCCCGGTGCACGCCCGGCGCGGCCCGGACGTGCCGGTGGTGACCGCGGGGCTCGCCGTCGACCGCGCCACCGTGCACCCGGGCGGCACCGTCCGCGGCACCCTCGACGTCACCAACAACGACTCCACGCCGCACACCCTGCGGTTCGCCCTCCAGGACCAGACGCCCGGCGCCGACCTCACCCTCGCCCCGACGCCGGTCACCGCGCCCGCCGGCCGGAGCACCCGCATCCCCTTCACGGTGACCCTCGCGGCCGGCACGGCCCTCGGCGAACTGGGCGGCCGGGTCGCGGTCGTGGACACCGGCGACGGAGACGCCGTCCTCGACACGGCCTTCCTGGACGTCCTCGTGGTGGCGCCGCCCACCTGGTGGGACCGCTGGTGGAAGGCCGTCGTCGGCGGAGCCGTCGCCTTCCTCGTCCTCGCCGCCCTCGTCGGCATCCGGTACCTGGCCCGGCGCCGCCGCCGGGACCTCACCGGGACCGTCCTCGAACTGCACGACGACGGACGGACCCTGTACACGCTCACCGTCCGCAAGGGGCAGAGCGAGAACGGGACCTTCGCCTTCACCGTCGACGAGCCGTACGGAGGGACGCCGATGCTCCGCAGCGTCCGGGGCGCCGCCGCCGCCACCGCCCACGTGCTCCGCAGCACCGGCTCCGGCGAACTGACGCTGCGCCCCCGGGGCGGCAGCCAGGTGCCGGTCAGGACCGGAGAGCCGATCGCTCTGGGCGAGCACGAACTCGTCGTACGGGGCGGCCGCACGTCGTCCCCGAGGACCCGCGACCTCCCGTGGTCCCGGCGCTCCCGTACCGCCCGGCGCCCCGGTCCCGGCAACGCAAGGGGCACGGACACCGGCCCCGCCGCCGGTACGGACACGGGCGCGGGGGCCGGCTCGGGAGCCGCCTCCGGCGGGTCCGGGTCCGCCGGCGGGTCCGGCAGCTACAACGACAACTTCTGAACGGGCACCGAGGAGAGACGACATGAAGATCTACCAGCCCATGCTCTTCGTCGGACTCGGCGGCACCGGCGGACGCATCGGCAGCGAGCTCGAACGCCAGCTGCGTAGGGAGCTGTGCGGACCCGACGGCACCGACCTCGTCGACGGCGGCCGCCGGCTGCCCTTCCAGCTGCCCGACTGTCTCCAGTTCGTCTACGCCGACTTCAGCGAGAGCGAGCTGCTCAGCCAGCCGCAGTTCCGGGCCAAGGGCGCCGAGGGCGCCGCCTTCGCCCGTACCTCCCGGATGGTCCGCGACCTGCTGCCCACCGACTTCGACACCTCGCCCGAAGTGGCCCGCATGCTGCGCGTCTCCCTCCACGAGGAGACCCGGCACTGGCTGCCGCCGCAGGCCCGCCAGCCGCGCGTCGCCCCCCTCAACAACGGTGCCGGGCAGCTGCCGACCGTCGGGCGGGCCGCGCTCTTCGCGACCCTCCGGTCCGGACTCGAACCTGTCCTGCGGCAGCTCCGCGAGGCCATCGGCGCCATCGGGCAGGCGGCCGGCGACCTCAAGCGCGTCGGCGGCGGCCGCATCCGGGGCTGCGACGTCTTCGTCGCCTTCTCCGTCGCCGGCGGCACCGGCGCCGGCATCTTCTACGACTTCATCCACCTCATCGGGCACGAGTTCCGCAAGGCCCACGTGCCCGGCGTGAAGATCTACCCGCTCGTCGTCATGCCCTCCGCCTTCCCGCCCGAGGCGGGCGGCGGGCGCGAGGCCGAACTCAACGCGGCCCGAGCCCTCGTGGACCTCTCGCGGCTCGTCGACGACCAGAACGTGCCCGACGCCCTCGACACCGTCGGCGACGTCGAGGAACGCGGCCGGCTCAGCGTCACCTACCCCGACGACGGCGTCGTCGCCCTGCGCCCCGCCACCATGCAGACCGCCTTCCTCTTCTCCAAGCCGGCCGTCATCGGCACCGAGGACCTGCGCCGTTCCATCGTCGCCATGGTGATGTCGCTGATCGGCACCGAACTCGGCGAGGACACCGGCTCGGGAAACCGGTCCGAGGACGACTACCAGTCCTTCGCCGCCAGCTTCATCAACAAGGCCGTGGAGCGCTCGACCCCCGCCCGTACCGGCATCGGCTACCGCGGCATGTCCACCAGCCTCGCCGCCTCCCTCACCGTCCCCGTCGACGACCTCGCCGAGATCGTCGCCGCCCGGCTCCTCGCCCAGGCCGTCCGCGCCATGTCCGAACGGGCCCGGCGGCCCGCCCGCGACGGACAGGACATGGTCCGGGACCTCTTCACCCGCTCCGGCATCGGCCGCCTGTGGAGCCGCGAGGCACCGGACGTGCCGCTGCCCGAGCAACTGCCCCGGGGCAGCCGGGACATCACCCAGGAGCTGCGGCAGCGCCTCAACGACATGGACGAGTCCCTCCGGCGGCTCGACGTCCAGCTCTCCCGCGAGATCCCGCGCCTCACGGAGGACTTCAAGCCGGGCGCGGGCGCCCGCGAACTCCTGGGTCTCGTCGGCCCGTTCCAGCTGCTGACCATCCTCCGCGGCCTGCCCGGCCACTCCGACCGGGTGGCCAGGGAGGGCTTCACCGGCATGCTCGACAACCGGCGCAACGACCCCGAGCGGCCCCCCAACGTCCAGGCCGCCGCCCCCAACATCCCCCACATCAAGCGCAGCGTCGGCGGAGTCGTCCCGGCCCGGTGGACCGACCCCGACGTCCAGGACACCCTCGCCGCCCAGCAGGCCTGGTACCAGTGGCGGGCCCGGGTCCTCTGGCACCGCGGCTGGCAGGCCGGGGAGGCCCAGTGGCGGCCCTCCCTCAACCGCGTCACCAACGAGGTCGCCGAACTCGCCAAGGTGCTCATCACCCACGAGCAGGACGAGGCCAAGTCCTTCGCCGACAGCCGCCGCGAGCTCTACCGCGACGACCGCGCGGGCATCGCCTATCTGCTGCCCCCGCAGAACACCCTGCGCGCCTTCTACGACGACGTCGTCGACCGCCTCGCGCAGAGCGAGGGACTCCCCGAGACCACCGACGCCGCGACCCTCCTCGACCGGCTGGTGGGTCCCGACGACTGGCGGCGCGCCCTCGACGCGGTCCGCCGCTCCTCCGGGGCGGCCGTGAAGGAGATCAAGCAGGTCGTCGAGCGGCGGGTCAAGCGCCTCTTCGGCGAGGCCAACGAGGACGTCTTCGCCCGCCCCCTGCTGCCCTCCATGGAGCTGCTGCTGCGGGCCGCCGCGGGCGACGAGACCGCGGAGGCGAAGGTCGACCCGCGCTGGCTCGACCAGTTCCGCTCCCGGCTCGCCGGACTCCTCCCGGTGGGCTTCATCCCGGACGGCAGCGGCCCGCTCAAGATCCTCATCGTGCACCCGGCGAGCGAGTCCGACGGCCGCGCCGCCGACTTCCTCGCGCAGGAACTCAACCTGCCCTCGCGGGTGTTCCCCGAGTGCCGGGCCGTCGACACCGACTCCATCACCGTCGTCTTCTTCCGCAGCGGCATGAACCTCACGGACATCTCCGAGGTCCGCAGCGTCCTCAGCGTCTGGTCCGAGGCCCGCGACTCGGGCGGCGAGGACGAATTCCTGCAGTGGCGCCAGCGGCTCGGCTACAAGGACGACTGGCTCGTCTCGACCGAGCAGGACCGGCAGCGCATCCTCCACCGGCTGCTCTGCGCCATGTGGAACGGCCACATCGCCACCGAGGGTCCGGCCGGCTCCCCCGACCTCGTCCGGATCCGCCTCCAGGAGGGCGAGTCCGCGACCATGTCGCTGCGCCTGGAGGGCTTCGACGGGTCGATCTCCAGCTGGGCGGGGCTGCTGCGCGCGTACGAGCGCTGGGCGCTGCTCGACGAGGGGCAGATCATCGAGCAGTTCTGCGAGCGGCTCATGCGCGCGCTGCCCAGGGGCCTCGCCCAGGTCCCGGCGCCCCCGTCCTCGCTCTTCACCCACTTCGTGGAGCATGTCGCTCCGCGCCAGCTCGCCCTGATCGACGAGATCGCCGCCGACCACGGCGAGGCGGACAGCGAATGGCTCGCCCCGCTCCGCCACTTCTGGGAGGTCACCTACCCGGGCGCGCTCGACATGCGTTTCCCGAGCGCGGCCCGCGCCACCCGCGCGAGCCTCCGCGCCCTCTACGACCGCCACGCGCCTCGCCAGGGCCAGGGCGGGCAGAGTCGGGGCGGTCAGGGTCAGGTCCAGGCGCCGGGGCGTCCGCAGGGGCAGCGGCCCGCCCAGGTCCCCCGGTCCCGGCAGGAGCCCCGGCCGCGCACCGGGTACGAGGACGACGGCAGGTACGAGCCCCGGCCCCGGTGGGACGACGACAGGTCCCCTTCCCCGTACGACGACGATGACAGGTCCCTGTCCCGGTACGACGACGATGACAGGTCCCGTTCCCGGTCCCGGTACGACGACGATGACAGGTCCCGGTACGACGACGGTGCCGGGCGCGCGAACGGGGTCCGGCGCGACCCGCGTTCCGCGTACGCCGAACCGCCGTCCGCCCCGGCGCCGTCCGCCTACGAGGGCGACTGGGAGCTGGAGCCCGAGCCGGACTTCGGGCCCGACTACGACAGCGACGACGGCCCGGACCTCGGGCCCGCCGACGACGCGCCGCACCGCCGCGACCGGGCCGGTGAGGCGGAGTGAGCCCACGTGTCCTCCCCGTCCTTCCCGAACGGCCGCTGCCGGGCCACGCCGTCTGTCTCGACCTGCGGACCTCGGGGACGTACGACTCCGACGACGCCGTCCGTGCGGCCCTGGACGCCCCGCAGCCCGGCGGGGAGCGGCGCTTCCTCGTCGTCGACGAGGCCGACCGGCTCGTCGCCCACCAGCTGCTCTACGAACGCCTCTCCTCCTACGGGCCCGCGCACGTCGTCTGCCTGGCGGTCGGTGCCCGGGGCGACCGGACCCTGAGCCGTTCCCTCACCCTGCGCCCGCCCGCCGCCGGCGTCCTGTGGGTCTTCGACTCCACGGAGGACGGCGTCCCGGGCGAGGCCGTCCTGCGCCCGCTCGTCGACGTCCTGTCCACGCCCGAGGTCTTCGACGCCGTGCTGCGCGCGCTCGGCGAGGTGGTGCACGGCGTCGCCGTGCCCGCCGTGCGGGTCCTGGAGCACGACCTCACCGACGAGGCCAGGGCGCGCGCCTGGCGGCAGGCCGTGGAGGGGCTGACCGGACCCGACGTCCCGGCCGGGAGCGTCTCCGCCGAGCAGGTGCCGGGCGCGCTCGCGCTCCTTCTCGACGAGGGCGTCCCGCGCTCCCTGTCCGGCCACCAGTGGCTGCCGCCGCAGGGCCGCGCGGGTTCCCGGCTGACCGCCTGCGACGAGGCGGTCGGCGAGGCCGTCGAGGGCTTCCACCGGGTCCGCGGCCCGGCCGGTCTCCTCACCGGCGCGGGCCGGGCCGTCGACCTGCCGGCGGACATCGAGCGGGTGACGGAGGAGCTGGACCGGTTCCGTACCGCCGTCGCGGAGGCGTTCGGCGCGGCGGGCGGCACCCGCCTCACCGCCGAGCACCGGGGGGTGCTGCGCGACCGCGGGGTCGAACTGCCGGAGCTGCCGCGGGAGATCTCACGGGCCGGGATCGTCCCGGCGCTGCGCGACCTCACCCACGACCTCATCGGCAAGGGGCTGCCGCTGCGGTCCGTCGCGGCCCGCCTCTCCGCGCTGTCCGCGCGCACCGCGCCCGTGGGCAGCGCGGCCCGGCTCGCCCGGCTCGACGCGATCTGCGGGCCCGAGCGGCTGCGGAGGCTCGGCGCCCGCCACCCCTTCACGGCCGGCGGCTCGCGTCCCGCCGCCTTCGCCGTGACCGGACTCCTGGCGCTGCTCGCCGGGGTCTGGCCGGTGCTCGGCTGGGGCCTCGGTCCGGCCGTCGGCGTCCTCGCCGCCGGTCTCGCCCATCTGATGCTGCGGCGCAGGCCCAACCGCTCGCCCGACGGGCGGATCGACGGCGGTGGTGCGACGGGCGCCGCGCCCCGGCTCGTCGGCGGCCTGCTCGGCGGTCTCGTCGGGGCGGGCCTCGGCCAGTTCCTGGGCCTGCCGGTCTGGGCGGGGGCGGTGGCGGCCACCGTGTCCGTGGCGGCGGTCGTGCTGCTCGCGCTGCGCGACTGGACCCGGGCCGTGGACGACTGGTGGGCGCGCGCCGACCCCGAGGAGGCCTGGCGGATTCTGCGGGAGATCCAGGCCCTGGTGGTCACGACCGCCGTGCACGACTGGCTCTTCGCCGAGGTGCGGCACCACTGCTCGGCCGGGGCGGGAGCCGTGGCCGGGCTGCTCCGGGGCCTCGCGGAGACCGCCGACGCGCACGGGCAGCCGTACGCGGCGCGGAAGACGCGGAAGACCGACGGGCCGGAGGCCGGGCCGCCGCCGGTCGGGGAGACCGGCACGGCGTCCTGGAGCTGGGAGGACTGGCGGGACGACGCGGACGACTGGGGGAGCGGACCGGAGGCCTGGGGGGACGGACCGGAGGCCTGGGGGGACGGGGCGGAGGAGGACCTCTGGTCCGGCTCGGCCCAGGAGCCCCGGGCGGGCAGGACCGCCGCCCAGGAGCCGCCCCCGTTCCCCTCCCCGGACCCCGGGGACGGCACCGACGGACCCCCGCCCCTGTCCGTCCCCGCGCCCGGCTGGCTGGAGCGGCGGTACGGGGACGGGGGCCCCGCGCTCGTCGACACCCTCGTCGGCGACCTCGTCGCCGGCACCGTCCTGATCCTGGACCGGTGCTGGGCGGGCATCGAACGCGACCCCGGAGCCCTCGCGCGGGCCGGGCACGAGCAGCGGCTCACGGAGCTCCTGGACGAGACCCGGCTCCGCCTCGAACGGGACGTGGCCGCCTCGCCGCCGCCCCGCTACGAAGGCCTCCGCGACCCCGACGCGCTCACCTCCCTCGCGGCCTTCACCGACCGTTCCGACCGGCCCGACGCGGCCCGCCTCACCGGGGTCGCCGCCGACGCGGTGGCCCTGCTGCTCCTGGCCGAGGACGACCCGGGCCGTACGGTCGCCCTGTGCGGCCCCGAGCACCTGCGGCTGCTCTCCCACGATCCGATGGCCGCCCGTCAGGTCCGGTTCGTGCCCGAGGCCATGCGCCGCGGGGCCGCCGGGGACGACATCTGGCGGGGCACCGCCGAGGACGTGGTGTGGACCGGCGCGGGACGGCACGCCGGCATCCTCCGTCTCGTACCGCTGCGCGCGGACGTCGTGCACACCGTCCGCGCCGAGGAGGCGGGAGAACCGTGACCGACCCGAACCAACCGACCGACCCGAACCATCCGACCGACCCGAACCAGCCGATCGGCCCGGACCACCCCGACCATCTGAGCGAGCCGACCCCGCCGGCCCATCCGTACTACCAGGAGCTGGAGTTCCTCACCCACCGGGAGGTGCCGGTCCGCTTCGCCGTCCGGTACGGCGAGGACCACCGGCCGCCGGGCCGCCCCGGCGTCCTCGCGCGCCGGGCGACCCTGGGGGCCGGCTCGCACGTCCTCCAGTACCGGCTGGCCTCGTCCGCGCAGGGCGACCCCGGTGCGTACGGACTCCTGGAACGGGAGGTGGCGGCCGCCGTCGCGCTCGAACGGCGCTACGGAGGCGTGAAGTTCGGCGCGGTCTTCGCCAGGGTCGTCGGATTCGACCTGACCGCCGCCGAGCCCTTCGTGCTGTACCGGCCGCCGACGGGCCGCCCGCTGTCCGAGTGGGCCGGGCGTCTCGGCGGCGAGGACCAGGAGCGCATCACGGGCCAACTCGCCATGGCCGTACGGCTCCTGGACGAGGCCGACCTCGTGCACCGGGCCATCGCGCCCGACACCGTACGGTGGGACGGCGCCCGGGTCCGGCTCTGCGAGCCCTACGCGGCACAGCGCTCCGGAGAGGCCCGCGAGCCCTTCGGCGGCGCCCCCTGGGCCTCGCCCGAGCAGCGCGCCGGCCAGGGCGCCGCCGACCCGCGCGACGACCTGTGGTCCGTCGCCGAACTCGCCTACTACCTGCTCTCCGGCCGCCCCGACCGGGGCGAGGGACCCCCGGCCGACCTCGCCGCCTACCGGCGTCTGGCCGCCCTCGGACAGAGCGGTCTCTTCGCCGCGCGCGCGGCGGACCGGCCCCGCCCGCCCGAGTTCATGCGGCTGCTGCACGTCCCCGACCCGCTCGCCACCGGCGTCGGGGCGGCCGACCCGCTCGACCGGTGGCGCACCGAGTACGACCACCAGATCGCCCGGAAACGCGCGCTCTCCGGCGAAGCCGCGCCCCACCGGGCCCCGGAGGAGCCGGCGCCGCCGAGCCCGCGACCGCCGCGTCCCTCCCTCCGCGACCGGATCTTCGGCGGCGGCGACTCCCTCAGGCCCGTCGTGCCCGCCGTGACGCCCGAACCGGCGCCGCCCCCGCCGCCGCGGAGCCGCATGTGCCCGCACTGCCTGCTCCCCGTCGAGTACGACGAACGGCTGCTCGTCACCATCGACGCCAAGGGCAACCGGATCCCGCTCGACCTCAGCGCCGAGCGCCGCCCCGGCCACGTCGCGGACGCCCTGCGCAAGGCCTACCACCTGTGCCCGCACACCGTGGACGGCGACGAGGAACACGAACTCCCCGTCCCCTACCTCACCAACGGCGAACCGCTCTCCGTCGCCCTCGTCGGCAGCTCCTCCGTCGGCAAGACCCACCTCCTCGCCGCCATGCTCGGCGAGGTCGAACTCGGCGGCCTCGAACCGTACGGACTCAAATGCCGGCCGCTCAACCCCGAAGCGCACCGCACCTATCTGCGCGAACGGGTCCAGAGCCTCCAGCAGGGGCGGCAGCTGGGCAGGACCGGACAGCAGACCTTCGCGCGGTTCGCCGACGGCCTGCTCGTCCAGGCGGGCGGCGCACAGCCCCGGCCCGTCGTCTTCTTCGACCTCGCGGGCGAGGACCTCGCGCAGGACGGGGAGGTCGGCCGCTTCCTCATGGGCGTCGACGCCTTCGTCTTCGTCCTGGACCCGCTGCGCGCCCTCCGGCTGCCCGGCCTCGACCCGGTACGCGAACAGAGCGGGCTGCGGCGGCGCGACCTCGGCGACGAGGCCTTCACCACCGTGCTCAACCGCATCCCGCGGCAGCGCGGCGGGCTCGTCGCCGCGCCCGCCGCGCTCGCCGTCAACAAGAGCGACCTCGTCCGCTTCGAACCGGTCGTCGACCGCTGGCTCGGCCGGGCGCTGCCCGGCCGCCACGACGCCGCCGCGCTCCGGGAGGAGAGCCGGGACGCGTACGCCTTCCTCGCCCACCACGCCAGCGCCGCCTGGCTCAAGCCCTTCGACGACTGCGCCGACTGCACCCTGCACTTCGTCGCCGCGACCGGCGGGCAGGCGCGCGGCGACCGATTTCCGCACGGGGCCCGGCCGCGCCGGGTCCTCGCGCCGTTGCTGTCGCTCTTCGCCATGTGCGGGCTGCTGCCCGGGGCGGAACCATTGGAGGGGATCGTCCGATGACACGGACGGAGAACGAGGTCGACCAGATCGTCTTCCGCTGGGACAGCGAGAACCTCACCGGCAACACCGGCTTCGGCCCGGTCGCCTGGTCAGGGCCCCGAGACGAGGCCGAGAACCTCTTCCAGATCTCCGGCCCGGTCCTGCGGGCCAGCGGGGACGAGACACGGCCGGCCCTGATCCGGCTCCACAAGCGCGCGGGGGTCATCCTCATCCGGCGCCTCCCGTTCAAGGAGGCCGACGGTGGGACGTCCGTGCTCTGCCACGCCCTCGTCGGCTCGCCCGCCCTCCTCGACCCCGCCGTCTGCCTCGGGCTGCACGCCTGGACCTGGGAGGGCGCCGCCGCCGTGAACCTCGCCGAGGCGCGCGGGCGTCTCCCGGTGGTGCGGGAGGAGGTCCTCGTACCGGCGACGGGCCGCGGACAGGGGGAGCTCGACGAGACCCTGCCGTACGCGGCGGAGGAACTCGTCGGCACGGTGGCCGAGTTGCTGCGCCACCCCGACGACCGGTTCACCGTCCTGGACGAACGCGGCGACACCGCCTGCCCCGTGCTGTGGGGGCTGCACAGCATGTTCGGGGCGCTCATCGACCGCCGCTGGACCTTCGCGACCCATGACACCGTCGAACTGCCCGCGCTCCGCTTCGCGTTCGTCGGCCGCTGGTCGGGCGCGGCGAGCCGCAACACCGACCGCCGCCGCGTCGACCCGCGCGAGCGGTGCGGCGACCGGGCGGAGGACGTCGCGGCCCGGCTCGTCCGGCACCACCTGCGGGGGGTCGAGGAGGGGGAGGGGAGCGAGTACGCGGTCGGCAGCGCGCTCCACGCCGCCTCCTCCTCCCGCCGCGCCGCGCTCCTGGAGACGGCCGCCCGCGCGGTGGACACCCTGGACGCGTCGTCCCGCCGCCCCACCCGGCCACCCCGCCACCCGGGCGCGCGGGACCTCCGGGACCAGGGCGCGCGGGACGTCAGGGACCAGGGCGCGCGGGACCTCCGGCACCTGGGCGCTCCGGACCCGACGCGCCAGGTCGCTCCGGAACTCCGGGACCAGGGCGCTCGGGACGTCAGGGACCAGGGCGCGCGGGACCTCCGGCACCCGGGCGCTCCGGACCCGACGCGCCAGGGCGCTCCGGACCCCACGCGCCAGGGCACTCCGGACCCCCGCCACCCGGACCCCCGTCACCCGGGCTCGGCGCAGGCCCGGCGCTCCGACCCGCCGGCCTCCTCGTACCCGGCCTCACCGGGCCCGTGGTCCCGCACGCGCGAGCCCTCGTACACCCCGGAGCCCCCGCCCGCGGCGCCCGTGCCTCCGCCGGCGGCACCCGTGCCCCCGACCGCCGCCGACCCCTGGCCGCCCCACGCACCGCCGCCCCCTCCCGTACCCGCGCCCACCCCCGTACCTCCACCCACCCCTGAACCTCCGCTCACCCCAGAGCCCCCGCCCGTTCCCGAACCCCGATCACCGTCCGAGCCCCGCTACGACTCCAAGCCTCGCTACGACTCCGAGCCTCGCCACGACTCCGAGCCCTCGTACCGTTCCAAGCCCCGCTACGACTCCGAGCCCTCGTACGACTCCGAGCCCCCGCACGCCCCGGAGTCCCCGTACGGCTCCGAAGCCCCGCCCGCCCGGCGGCCCGACGGCGATCCGCACGCCGTCCCGCCCCGGCGGACGTCCGGCGAGGGCGCCTACCCCCGGCCCGTCCTGCCGTCCGTCGGGCCGCAGTGGACCGGGCCCGGCAAGGGCGCTCGGCGCGCCTGGGGGAAGCGGTCGCGCGAGCGGGAGGCCGTCACCTCGCTCGTGCACAAGCTGCCGACCGTGCGCACCGTGGACGAGGCGCGGGAGCTCGTCGTGCAGGGCGGCAGCCGCGAACTCCTGGACGCGCTGCGCCGGCCCCAGGCGTACGGCGTCGTCACCGTCCTCCTCCGTGAGGTCGCCCGGCGCCTGCCGTCCTGGGAGCATGCGCTGCGCCGCGAGCTCTGCGAGGTGGCCATCGGCCGGGAGCTGTGGGCCGTCGCACCGCCCACCGCGCGGGACGACCCCTCCGAACCGGCGGAGGAGCAGCGCGCGGCCAACGCCGCCGAGCTGCACCGCTGGGCGGTCCGCCCGCTGCTCGGGGGTGGCGACGCCCCGGTCGGTACGGTCGCCGAGCTGCTCTCGCGGCTCCGGGCGAGCCCGGAGCCGTCCGCCCGGGAGGCGTTCTGGCTGATCGTCGACGGGGAGCGCCCGGGGCTGCCGGACGCGGTCTGGCTCACGCTCCTGAAGGAGGCGTACGGCCTGCCGCGCGCCGCGCACCGCCCGCGGACCCCGGGCCCGTCGCCGTCCGCCCCGGACGATCACGGCAACGGCTACACCCGCCGCTTCCTGCGCCGCGTCGCGCTGCTGGTCGGGGGGCTGCTGGGCGCGATCGTCCTGATCGCGGTCGCCCAGCGGATCACCTGACGGAGGCGGGGCCGGGCGACCCATGCCGAAAGGCGGGCCAGGGCCGCCCGGCTCCGTCAGGATGGACGCATGGGATTCCATGTCGATTCCGAGACCGGGCGGCTGCGCCGCGTCATCCTGCACCGGCCCGATCTGGAGCTGAAGCGCCTCACCCCGTCCAACAAGGACGCCCTCCTCTTCGATGACGTGCTGTGGGTGCGGCGGGCCCGGCAGGAGCACGACGGGTTCGCCGACGTGCTGCGTGACCGGGGGGTGGAGGTGCACCTCTTCGGGGATCTGCTGCGCGAGTCCCTGGAGGTCCCGTCGGCCCGCGCGCTGGTCCTGGACCGGGTCTTCGACGAGAAGGAGTACGGGCCGCTCGCCACCGACCACCTCCGCGCGGCCTTCGACTCGCTGGACGCGGCCGCGCTCGGCGAGGCGCTCGTCGGCGGCATGACGAAGCGGGAGTTCCTGGCGGCGCACCGGGAGCCGACCTCGGTCCGCTTCCACGCCATGGACCTGGACGACTTCCTCCTCGGCCCGCTGCCGAACCACCTCTTCACCCGGGACACCTCGGCCTGGATCTACGACGGCGTGTCCATCAACGCCATGCGCTGGCCGGCCCGGCAGCGCGAGACGGTGCACTTCGAGGCGATCTACAAGCACCACCCGCTGTTCACGGGCCCGGAGGCGGGTCCCTTCCACCACTGGTCGGAGGGGCAGACGGACTATCCGTCGACGATCGAGGGCGGGGACGTCCTCGTCATCGGCAACGGTGCCGTGCTGATCGGGATGAGCGAGCGGACCACGCCGCAGGCGGTGGAGATGCTGGCCCGGGGGATGTTCGCGGCCGGTTCGGCGCGCACGATCATCGCTCTGGACATGCCGAAGCGGCGGGCGTTCATGCACCTGGACACGGTGATGACGATGGTCGACCAGGACACGTTCACCCAGTACGCGGGGCTGGGCATGCTCCGCTCGTACACGATCGAACCGGGTGACGCGGGGCAGTCCCTCCGGGTCACCGACCATCCGCCGGAGCAGATGCACAGCGCCATCGCGGCGGCCCTCGGGCTGCAGGACATCCGGGTGCTCACGGCGACCCAGGACGTGCACGCGGCCGAGCGCGAGCAGTGGGACGACGGGTGCAACGTGCTGGCCGTGGAGCCGGGGGTGGTCGTGGCGTACGAGCGGAACGTCACGACGAACACGCATCTGCGCAAGCAGGGCATCGAGGTGATCGAGATCCCCGGCAGCGAGCTGGGCCGGGGGAGGGGCGGCCCGCGCTGTATGAGCTGTCCGGTGGAGCGGGACGCCTCCTGAGGCCGGGTCGGGGCCCGGAGCGGAGGGGGGCTGTATAGAAATGTTGAAGTGCGTATACACTTCCAGAGTTCCGACCGCCGTCCTCCCGACCCGTACCCACAGGAGCGCGTCCCATGGCCACAGACCTCATCGGCCGCCACTTCCTCAAGGAGCTGGACTTCACCGCCGAGGAGTTCCGCGGGCTGATCGCGCTCGCCGCGGAGCTCAAGGCCGCCAAGAAGGCGGGCACCGAGGTGCAGCGGCTGCGCGGCCGGAACATCGCCCTGATCTTCGAGAAGACCTCGACCCGGACCCGCTGCGCCTTCGAGGTCGCCGCCGCCGACCAGGGCGCCTCGACCACCTACCTCGACCCCTCGGGCTCCCAGATCGGCCACAAGGAGTCGGTCAAGGACACCGCCCGTGTCCTCGGCCGGATGTTCGACGGCATCGAGTACCGCGGGGACAGCCAGGCCGCGGTAGAGGAGCTCGCCGCCTTCGCGGGCGTGCCCGTCTTCAACGGGCTCACCGACGACTGGCACCCCACCCAGATGCTGGCCGACGTGCTCACCATGACCGAGCACGTGGACAAGCCGCTCGACGGGATCGCCTTCGCCTACCTCGGCGACGCCCGCTTCAACATGGGCAACTCCTACCTGGTCACCGGCGCCCTGCTCGGCATGGACGTCCGGATCGTCGCCCCGAAGAGCTACTGGCCGGCCGAGGACGTCGTCGCGGCCGCCCGCGGGCTCGCCGAGGCGAGCGGTGCCACGATCACGCTCACCGAGGACGTGACCGAGGGCGTCGCCGGCGCCGACTTCGTCGTCACCGACGTCTGGGTCTCCATGGGTGAGCCCAAGGAGGTCTGGGACGAGCGGATCGCCGCCCTCGCCCCGTACTCCGTGACGATGGACGTGCTGCGCGCCACCGGGAACCCGGACGTCAAGTTCCTGCACTGCCTGCCCGCCTTCCACGACCTCGGCACCGCCGTCGGGCGGGACATCCACGCCCGGCACGGCCTCACCGAGCTGGAGGTCTCGGACGAGGTCTTCGAGTCGGCGCACTCGGTCGTCTTCGACGAGGCCGAGAACCGGATGCACACGATCAAGGCCGTCCTGGTCGCGACGCTCGCCGGCTAGGAGCCGGCGCCTAGTAGTGCTTTGTTGGGTGGTGTCCGGCGGATCATGGCCGGGGTCGGTCTCCGGTCCTGGCCGTCGGCGCCGGGCCGCACGCCGTCCGCGGGCGCCGCGACGCGCGGCGCGTCACGGCGTCGGACGGCGCCGCTGAGCCGGAATCCCCGGGAGCGTGAACCAGACCGCCTTGCCCTGCGCGGTGGGGCGATGGCCGCAGTCGCTGCTCAGTGCCCGGATCAGGAGGAGGCCGCGGCCGTGCTCCTGCCAGGGGTCGACCTCGACCCCGGGGTCGGGGCAGACGAGCTCCCCGGGGAGCGCGGGCTGCGAGTCGTGGACCTCGATCTGACAGCCGCCGGGCGCCGAGAGGAGCTCGACGACCAGCTCGATGGGGCCCGCCCCGGCGGTGTGCTCGACGGCGTTGGCCACGAGCTCGGCGGTGAGCAGCTCGGCAGTTTCGCTGTCCGGGCGGTCGGCGGCCCCGGGGTCCAGGTCGGTGAGCGCGGTACGGATCATGGCGCGGGCCATCGGCACGGCGGCGGTGGTGTGGGGCAGGCGGACGCGCCAGGCGGCGGGTCCGGCGGCCGCGGGTCCGGTGGCTTCGGGCATGGGGGGCGGGCTCCCTTCGCCTGGGGCGGGTGGGGCGTGGGGACGGGGGCATCCCGAGACGTCCTGGTTTCAACCTTACGAGGTGCAAAATCCGTTTCCCAGGGCACCCCCGCCTTCCCGGCGGGGACCTCGGTCACGGATCCGCCGGGACCTTGTGAGGGCCCGGCGCGCGCCTCCTTATCGCGTACTCGTGACGACGGTCACAGTACGGTGATACCCTCCCTGCGGAGGAAGGAGGCCTGCCGGATGAGCCCCTTTACCGGATCCGCACCCCGCACGGCACGCTGGGACCATCTGCGTCTCGACATCGACGAGGGCGTCGCCACCGTCACCCTCGCCCGCCCCGCGAAACTCAACGCCCTCACCTTCGGCGCCTACGCCGACCTCCGCGACCTCCTCGCCGAGCTCTCCCGCGAGCGCGCCGTCCGCGCGCTCGTCCTCGGCGGCGAGGGCCGCGGCTTCTGCTCGGGCGGCGACGTCGACGAGATCATCGGCGCCACCCTCGCCCTCGACACCGCCCGGCTCCTCGACTTCAACCGGATGACCGGCCAGGTCGTCCGCGCCCTCCGCGAATGCCCCTTCCCCGTCGTCGCCGCCCTCCACGGCGTCGCCGCCGGCGCCGGGGCCGTCCTCGCCCTCGCCGCCGACTTCCGGATCGCCGACCCCACCACCCGCTTCTCCTTCCTCTTCACCCGGGTCGGCCTCTCCGGCGGAGACATGGGCGCCGCCTATCTGCTGCCCCGGGTCGTCGGACTCGGCTACGCCACCCGCCTCCTCATGCTGGGCGAGCCCGTCCACGCCGCCGAGGCCGAGCGCATCGGCCTCCTCAGCGAGCTCACCGAGGAGGGTGCGGCGGGGGAGCGGGCCGCCGCCCTGGCCCGCCGCCTCGCGGACGGCCCCGCCCTCGCGCTCGCCCAGACCAAGGCCCTGCTCACCGCCGAGCTCGACATGCCGCTCGCCGCCGCCGTCGAACTGGACGCGGCCACCCAGGCGCTCCTGATGAACGGCGAGGACTACGCCGAGTTCCACGCCGCCTTCACCGAGAAACGCCCCCCGAAATGGCGGGGACGCTGATGACGGCCTCGGGCCGGGGCCCCCGGAGCGTCGCCGTCATCGGGGGCGGCCCCGGCGGGCTCTACG
This sequence comes from Streptomyces tanashiensis, assembly GCF_014648895.1. Lineage (GTDB taxonomy): Bacteria > Actinomycetota > Actinomycetes > Streptomycetales > Streptomycetaceae > Streptomyces > Streptomyces tanashiensis. The sequence continues at coordinate 118,803 of NZ_BMRZ01000018.1, read as the reverse complement.
CCGCCGCGCTGCTGCTGCGGCAGGACCCGGCGCGCGAGATCACCGTCTGGGAGCGGAACGCGCCCTCCGACACCTTCGGCTTCGGCGTCGTCCTCTCCGACGAGACCCTCGGCGGCATCCGGGACGCCGACCCCGTCGTGTACGAGGCGCTCCGCCGCGAGCTCGTCCGCTGGGACGACATCGACGTCGTCCACCGCGGCCACCGCACCACCTCCACCGGGCACGGCTTCGCCGCCCTCGGCCGCCGCCGGCTCCTGGAGATCCTGCACGCCCGCTGCGCCGAGCTCGGCGTACGGCTCCGCTTCCGCACCGAGGCCCCGCCCGCCGCCGTCCTCGCCGCCGAACACGACCTGGTCGTCGCCGCCGACGGCGTCCACAGCCACACCCGCGAGGCCCACGCCGCGCACTTCCGCCCCCGGATCACCACCCACCGCTGCCGGTACGTCTGGCTGGCCGCCGACTTCCCCTTCGAGGCCTTCCGCTTCGAGATCGCCGAGACCGAGCACGGCGTGATGCAGCTCCACGCCTACCCCTACTCCGCGGACTCCTCCACCGTCATCGTCGAGATGCGCGAGGAGGTCTGGAGGGCCGCCGGCTTCCACGAGCTCGACGAGGCCGAGTCCACCGCCCGCTGCGCCAAGATCTTCGCCGAGGCGCTCGGCGGCCGGGAACTCCGCTCCAACAACTCCACCTGGACCGCCTTCCGCACCGTCGCCAACGCGCGCTGGTCGCACGGCAACACCGTGCTCATCGGCGACGCCGCCCACACCGCGCACTTCTCCATCGGCTCCGGCACCAAACTGGCCGTGGAGGACGCCGTCGCGCTCGCCGCCGCCCTCGGCGCGCACCCCGCCCTCGACGAGGCCCTCGGTGCCTACGAGACCGAGCGCCGTCCCGTCGTCGAGTCCACCCAGCGCGCGGCCGGCGCCAGCCTGCGCTGGTTCGAGGAGCTCGCCGGGCACGTCGACCGGCCGCCCCGCCCCTTCGCCTTCGACCTGCTCACCCGCAGCCGCCGCGTCACCCACGCCAACCTGAGGCTCCGCGACCCCGCCTTCACCGCGGCCGTCGAGGAGGACTTCGGCTGCCCGCCCGGCACCCCGCCCATGTTCACCCCCTTCCGGCTGCGCGGACTGACCCTCCGCAACCGGGTCGTCGTCTCCCCGATGGACCTGTACGTCGCCGAGGACGGCGTCCCCGGCGACTTCCACCTCGTCCACCTCGGCTCCAGGGCCCTGGGCGGAGCCGGACTCGTCATGACCGAGATGGTCTGCGTCAGCCCGGAGGGCCGCATCACCCCCGGCTGCACCGGACTCTGGACCGACGCCCAGGCCGCCGCCTGGACCCGCGTCGCCGACTTCGTCCACGCCTCGGCGCCCGGCACCGCGCTCGGCGTCCAGCTCGGCCACTCCGGCCGCAAGGGCTCCACCCGCCTCATGTGGGAGGGCATCGACCAGCCACTCCCCGAGGGCAACTGGCCGCTCGTCGCCGCCTCGCCCCTCCCGTACAGGACCGGCGTCAACCAGACCCCGAGCGCCCTCGACCGCGCCGGGCTCACCGCCGTGCGCGAGCAGTTCACCGCCGCCGCCCACCGCGCCGCCCGCAGCGGCTTCGACCTCCTCGAACTCCACTGCGCCCACGGCTACCTCCTCTCCGGCTTCCTCTCGCCGCTCACCAACCACCGCACCGACGCCTACGGCGGCGACCTCACGGCCCGGCTGCGCTACCCCCTCGAAGTCTTCGACGCGGTACGCGAGGCATGGCCCGCCGACCGCCCCATGACCGTCCGCATCTCCGCGACCGACTGGGCCGAGGGCGGCACGACCGCCGAGGACGCCGTCGAGATCGCCCGCGCCTTCGCCGACCACGGCGCCGACGCCATCGACGTCTCCACCGGCCAGGTCGTCCCCGACGAGGAGCCCGCCTACGGCCGCTCGTACCAGACGCCCTACGCCGACCGCATCCGCAACGAGCTCGGCGTCCCGGTGATCGCGGTCGGCGCGATCTCCTCCTGGGACGACGTCAACTCCCTGCTCCTGGCGGGCCGCGCCGACCTCTGCGCCCTCGCCCGGCCGCACCTCTACGACCCGCACTGGACCCTGCACGCGGCGGCCGAGCAGGAGTACCGGGGCCCGGCAGCGCCCTGGCCCGCCCCGTACCGCGCGGGCAGCCGCCGCCCGCCCACCGGCCGCCGGGACTGAGGAACCTGGACGCTCGCGTATGGGAGCGGGACGCGGAACCATGTCGCCCGCACGGGCTCCTGCCCTTGAATGAGGGCATGACAGAAAACAGGGGCGGGAAGAAGGGTGCCGGGCTGGTCCTCGGCGCGGCGACGGTGACGACGGGACTGCTCGCGGGGGTGTGGTTCGCGTACGTCTGCTCGGTCATGCCGGCGCTGGCGCGCAGTGACGACCGGGTCTACGTCGAGGTGATGCGGAACATCAACGACGTGATCCAGAACCCGGTGTTCTTCACCCCGTTCTTCGGGGTGCCGATCCTCACCGCGGTCGCCGCCTGGCAGCACCGGGCGGGCCGGGCGCGGCTCTGGACGCTCGCCGGGTTCGTCCTCGGCATGGCGGTCCTCGTGGTCACCTCGGCGGTGAACGTCCCGCTCAACGACGCCCTCGCGGCGGCGAAGGACCCCGCCGCCGCCCGGGCCGCGTTCGAGGGCCCGTGGGTGGCGTGGAACATCGTCCGCGCGGTCCTGAGCACGGCGGGCCTGGTCTGTCTGATCGGGGCCCTGTCCGTAAGGAACCGGACCGCGGACTAGTCGCCCGCCAGGAACGGGCCCACGTGCTCCGCGCCCCGGTCCCGCAGCAGCTCGTGCAGGGCCGCGAAGACCTCCGCGGAGCGGCGGCCCGGCCAGTCGTCCGGCAGGAGCTCCGCCGGGAGCACCGGGTCCGCGTAGGGCAGCCGGCGCCAGGAGTCCAGGGCGAGGAGGTAGTCCCGGTAGGCGTCCTCGGCGCCCGCCGGGGCCGTCCGCCAGGCCCGCAGGACCGGCTCGTGGGCCGCAAGGAACTCCTCGTGGAGCCCGGCGATCGCCGGCAGGTCCCACCAGCGGGCCACCGCCTCCGCTGTCGCCGCGAACCCCAGGTGGTCGCCGCGGAAGAGGTCCACGTACGGGGAGAGCTCCAGGCGCTCCAGGGCGTTCCGGGTCTCCTCGTACAGCCGGGCGGGCGCGATCCAGACGCCCGGCGCCGCCGTGCCGAAACCCAGCCGGGCCAGCCGGGACCGCAGCAGGTGCCGCTTGTGCCGCTCGGCCTCGGGCACCGAGAAGACGGCCAGGACCCAGCCCTCGGACAGCTTCGGCTCCGTACGGGCGTAGATCCGGCGGTCGCCGTCGTCCAGGAGCCGCCGGGCGTCCTCCGAGAGGGCGTACCCGGCGGCGCCGCCCGCCGTCCGGCCCGGCAGCAGCAGCCCGCGCCGCTTGAGCCGGGACACCGAGGAACGCACCGAGGGCGCGTCGACGCCGAGCGCGCCGAGCAGCCGGATGAGCGCGGCCACCGGCACCGGCGACTCGTCGGGCCCACGGCCGTACGCGCCGTAGAGGGAGACGATCAGGGATCGGGGAGTGTGCTGCTCGGCCACGTGATCACTTTAGGGGGTGGTGCACACGTCATGCCGGGCCGCACCGGCCCGCCGGGTCATGCCGGGGCCTCCGGCTCCGCCGGGTCGCGCAGCCGGAAGCGCTGGAGCTTGCCCGTCGCCGTGCGCGGCAGCGCGTCGAGGAAGACGATCTCCCGGGGCGACTTGTACGGGGCGAGGCGGGCGCGGACGAAGGCCCGCAGGGCGGCGGCGGTGCTCGCGTCGCGCGGCACCCCGTCCCGTACCACCGTGTACGCCACGACGACCTGGCCGCGCAGTTCGTCCGGGCGGCCCACCACCGCCGTCTCCACCACGTCCGGGTGGTCGAGGAGCACCTCCTCGACCTGTGGTCCGGCGATGTTGTACCCGGCCGAGATGATCATGTCGTCGGCCCGTGAGACATAGCGGAACCAGCCGTCGGGCTCGCGGACGTACGTGTCGCCCGTGACGTTCCAGCCGTTCCTTACGTACTCCTCCTGGCGGGGGTCGGCCAGATAGCGGCAGCCGACCGGGCCGCGCACCGCGAGCAGCCCCTCCTGGCCGTCCGGGACGCCGTTGCCGTCGACGTCGACGATCCTGGCCTGCCAGCCGGGCACCGGGCGGCCGGTGGTGCCGGGACGGATGTCGCCGTCGGCGGCGGAGATGAAGATGTGCAGCAGCTCGGTCGCGCCGATGCCGTTGATCAGGCGCAGACCGGTCCGCGCGTACCAGGCCTTCCAGGTCGCCTCCGGCAGGTTCTCGCCGGCCGAGACGCAGCGGCGCAGCGAGGCCACCTCCGGGGCGGTGCCCTGGGACAGCTCGTCGAGCATGACCCGGTAGGCCGTCGGGGCGGTGAAGAGCACCGACACCCGGTGCCGTTCGATCGCCGCGAGCAGCTGTTTGGGCCCGGCCTGTTCGAGGAGGACCGCGCTCGCCCCGGCCCGCAGGGGGAAGACGACGAGCCCGCCGAGGCCGAAGGTGAAGGCGAGCGGCGGGGAGCCGGCGAAGACGTCGTCGGGCAGCGGGCGCAGGACGCGCGCGGAGAAGGTGTCGGCGACGGCCAGGATGTCCCGGTGGAAGTGGACGCAGCCCTTGGGCTGCCCGGTCGTGCCGGAGGTGAAGGCGATCAGGGCGACGTCGTCGGCGGCGGTCGCCACCGCCTCGTACGGCCCGGCGCGGCGGTCGGCCAGGGCCAGCAGGTCGTCCGGTCCGTCCCCGCCGAACGGGGTGATCCGGAGCCCGGGTATCCGGGCGGCGAGGAGTTCGTCGAGGACGTGGGCGTCGCAGAGCGCGTGGGTGCACCGCGCCGCCTCGGCCATCACGGCCAGCTCGGGAGCGCGCTGCTGGGCCAGAACGGTGACGGCGACGCCGCCGGCCTTCATCACGGCCAGCCAGCAGGCGGCCAGCCAGGGCGTGGTGGGGCCGCGCAGGAGGACCCGGTTGCCGGGCAGGACCCGCAGGTCGGTGGTGAGGACGTGGGCGATGCGGTCCACCCGGTCGCGGAGCTCGCCGTAGCTCCAGACCCCGCCCTCGCCGTCGTGGAAGGCGGGCCGCTCGGCGCCGAAGCGCTCCACCGTGCGGTCGAGGAGCTCCGTGCCGCAGTTGAGCCGGTCGGGGTAGGAGAGCTCGGGGAGGTCGAAGACGAGACGCGGCCACCGGTCGGGCGGGGGCAGCCGGTCGCGGGCGAATGTGTCGAGGTGGGCCGAGGGTGTCAGCTCCATGAGTCCGTCCCCCTGTCGAGTTGGGGTCGCCCGTCGCTCCACGAGCGTATCGTGTTGGTGACGGCAGTCAACGGTTCGCGACAAGGGTGCCCGCGGGTACTCGGACGAAGGCGCCGCACGGCGTCCGAATCAGGGCGCCGCACGGCGCAGGGACGAAGACGCCCGGGGGCGTCAGAGAGGGCCCACATGCCCGCATTCTCGCTCGATCCGGCACAGATCACCTGGTGTGCGCAGCTCAGCGCCCTCGCCGCCGAACGCCTGAAGCCCCTCGCCGACCAGGGCGAACCCGGGCGGGTCAACCGGCCCCTCGTCGCCGCCCTGGGCGAGCTGGGCCTCCTCGCCCGCCTCTTCGAGGCCGGCGCCCTCGACCTCTGCCTCCTGCGCGAGTCCCTCGCCCGGACCTGCACCGAGGCCGAGACCGCCCTCGCCCTCCAGGGCCTCGGCACGCACCCCGTCGCCGCCTTCGGCACCCCCGCCCAGCGCGCCCGCTGGCTCCCCGAGGCCACCGCGGGACGAGCCGTCGCCGCCTTCGCCCTCTCCGAACCGGACGCCGGCTCCGACGCCGCCGCCCTCGCCCTCGACGCCGTCCCCGACGGGCGCGGCGGCTGGCGGCTGCACGGCGAGAAGCGGTGGATCTCCAACGCCCCCGAGGCCGACTTCGCCACCGTCTTCGCCCGCACCACCCGGGGCGCGGGAGCCCGTGGCGTCACCGCCTTCCTCGTCCCCGCCGACCGCCCCGGGCTCGGCGGTGAGGCGCTCGACATGCTCGCCCCGCACGCCCTCGGGACCCTCACCTTCGACGGTGTCCCCGTCGGCCCCGAGGACCTCCTCGGCGCACCCGACCGGGGCTTCCGGGTCGCCATGAACACCCTGAACCTCTTCCGGCCCAGCGTCGGCGCCTTCGCCGTCGGCATGGCCCAGGCCGCCCTCGACGCCGCCCTCGCCCACACCGCCGCCCGCCCCGCCTTCGGCGGCGTCCTCGCCGACCTCCAGGCCGTCTCGCACCGCGTCGCCGAGATGGCCACCCGCACCGAGGCCGCCCGTCTGCTCGTGTACGCGGCGGCCGTGGCGTACGACGAGGGCGACCCGGACGTCCCCCGCCGCTCCGCGATGGCCAAGCTCCTCGCCACCGAGACCGCCCAGTACGTCGTCGACGCCGCCGTCCAGCTGCACGGCGCCCTCGCCCTCCAGCGCGGCCACCTCCTGGAACACCTCTACCGGGAGGTCCGGGCACCCCGGATCTACGAGGGCGCGACCGAGGTCCAGCGCACGATCATCGCGAAGGAGCTGTACGCGAAGCTGCCGCCCGAGAAGGAGCCCGCGAGCGGACCGCACGCGCCGCCCCGTCCCGCGAGCGGACCGCACGCGCGGCACGACGCCGCCAGGGGGCCGTACGTGCCGCATCACCAGGAGGAGCCGACCACATGAGCCTGCACCGCCACAATCCCGCCGAACTCTCCCCGCCCACCGGCTTCTCCCACGCCGTCACCGCCACCGGGACACGGTTCGTCTTCCTCGCCGGACAGACGGCCCTCGACAGCGAGGGCAAGGTCGTGGGGGAGGAGCTCACCGAGCAGTTCACCACCGCCCTCGGCAACCTCCTCACCGCCCTGCGGCACGCCGGCGGCACCCCCGCCGACCTCGCCCGCGTCACCGTCTACACCACCGACGTCGCCGGCTACCGCGACCACGCCCATGAACTGGGCCGGATCTGGCGCCGTTTGGCGGGCCGCGACTACCCGGCGATGGCCGTCATCGGAGTCGTACGCCTCTGGGACGAACAGGCGCTGGTGGAGCTCGACGGCTTCGCGGTCCTCGACGAGCCCGCGCACGCTTGATCAACTGGTCACCCGCGCGGGCCGGGCTTAGTGTCGAAAGGTGGACTGACCGGCCCACGGCTCACTCACCAGGCGAGGCCCGAGGCGCCCAATGAGTACACCCAAGCCGACGACACCGGCACAGACCGCCACCCCGAAGAAGGGCAGTGACGGCAAGGGCATTGCCCTGTTCGTCATCGCGTCCTGCCAGCTGATGGTGGTCCTCGACATCACGATCGTGAACATCGCGCTCCCGCACATCCAGAGCGCGCTGGACTTCTCGACCACCAGCCTGTCCTGGGTCGTCAACGCCTACACCCTCACCTTCGGCGGCCTGTTGCTCCTCGGCGGGCGCACCGGTGACATCCTGGGCCGGCGACGTGTCTTCATCTTCGGCGTGCTGCTCTTCGGACTCGCCTCCCTCTTCTGCGGACTCGCGCAGAGCGAGTGGCAACTCCTCGCGGCGCGGTCGCTCCAGGGCGTCGGCGGAGCGATAGCCTCGCCGACCTCGCTCTCCCTCATCACCACGACGTTCGACGAAGGCCCGGAACGCAACCGGGCCTTCGGCGTCTTCGCGGGCGTATCGGCCGGCGGCGGCGCGATCGGCCTGGTGGCCGGAGGCATGCTCGTCCAATGGCTCGACTGGCGCTGGATCTTCTTCGTGAACGTCCCGATCGCCGTGGTGATCGCGGTCCTCACACCGCGTCACGTCAAGGAGTCCGAGCGGCACCCGGGCCACTTCGACCTCGCCGGCGCGCTGACCTCGACGCTCGGCATGGTGGCGCTGGTGTACGGATTCATCCGCGCCGCCCAGGAAGGCTGGAGCGACCCCTACACGATCGGCTCGTTCGCCGCCGCGGTGGTCCTCCTGGCCACGTTCATCCTCATCGAGCGGCGCTCCCAGCAACCCATCACGCCCCTGCACATGTTCGCCGACCGCAACCGCTCGGGCACGTACGTCATCATGCTCTGCCTGGCGGCGGCCATCTTCGGGATGTTCTTCTTCCTCACCCTGTTCGTGCAGCAGGTGCTGGGCTTCAGCCCCCTGACGACGGGTCTCGCGTTCCTGCCGGTCAGCGCGATCATCGCGGTCGGCGCCGGCTTCACGTCCAACCTGCTGCCCCGGTACGGCCCGAAGCCCTTCATGGTGACGGGGTCGATCCTCGCCGCGGCCGGCCTGTCCTGGCTGACCCTCACCAATGTGGACTCCACCTATCTGGGCAGCATCCTCGGACCGATCCTCGTCTTCGGCCTGGGCATGGGCCTGATGTTCGTCTCGCTGACCATCATGGCGCTGTCGAACGTCGAGCCACAGGAGTCCGGCGCCGCGTCCGGCCTGCTCAACGCCATGCAACAGGTGGGCGGTTCGCTCGGCCTCTCCATCCTGGTGACGGTGTTCGGCACCGCCAGCCGCAACGAGGCGGAGACGCAGGTCCCCGCCTTCCTCTCCCAGGCAGGCCCGCTGGAGAAGGCCCAGTTCGCCAAGACCGGTCAGCTCCCGCCCCCCTGGGGCGACGAGGTCCTCACCTCCGGCGTCTCCGCGGGCTTCGTCACCGCCGCGATCTTCGCCGTCGTCGGCGCCCTGGTCGCCATCTTCGTGATCCAGGTCCGGGCGTCCGACATCGAACGCCTCAAGGGCGGCGCGATGATCCCCGGAGGCGGCTGAGGGACCCGTCGAGGCGCCCGAGGGGCCCGGCGTCAGGGACGCAACTCGGCGTACGGCCGCTCGGGACAAGGGGCGTCGGGCGGTGCGAGCTTGAGGTACACGGTCCCGAACTGCGGGTTCTCGACCTCCCCGCCCGGCCGCGGATCCTGGAAGCAGACCTTCCACGGGTCGGCGACGCCGGGCAGGGTCACGTCGGAGTACGCGCTCTCCGGCTCGACCTTCCTGAAGCCGACGGGCTTCAGCGTCTCGACGGCCCGCGCGAAGGTCAGACCCGTGACGGCGGGCATGGTCGGCCAGGGCGGCTTCTCGCCGTCGGCGGCGGGACAGGGCGCCTCCACGCGGACCACGCCGAGGTCCAGGGCGGGCCGGTCCCCGTTCCGCTGCCCCGCCGAAGTCTGGAAGCACACCTTCCAGTTGTCCGTGTCCCACTGCTCCGCGTCCTGATCGGAGGCGTCGTGGGACACGACGTCGAACCCGGCGGCGGAGGCGATGCCCCTCGCCTCCTTGAGGTTCTTCCCCACGAGCATGGGAGGCCCGGACGGCTTCGAGGGCTTCACGGCGGGCTCGGCGGGCTTCGCGGAGGGAGAGCCGGCGGCCGTGCCCTCCGGCGGCCGGGCGTCGTCCCGCACCGGCCCCCGCGCCGACGGATCCCCGGCGTGCAGGAGGAGCGCGATCCCGAAGGACGGCACCAGGACCGCTCCGACCACGACGAGCGGCCGGCGCCGCCACCATCGCCGTGGCGCCGGCCGGGGCGGCAGCGGGGGCGGCGGCGGGGCATGCGTGTAGGGATCCACGCCGGGATCGTAGTCGCGACCCGAGGTGCCGGACAGTCACATGTCCGCCTCGGGTGAAGCCTCGGGTGAATAGGAATAGCCCCTTGTGGAGCTATTGATCCACGGCGCCGTGAATTGTCGACGCAGCAGGGAAATACCCCTTTTCCGTTCAGCGGAAAATCCGCCTGACACGTCCCGCTCTGTGGCCGCGCACCACTGATGGGACGCACTGCCACAACATGTCCGGCTTCGGCATCGCCGCAGGTCACATGCCGGTCAACCCCCTTTTGCCACACGCGTGTTCGCGTATTCTTCGCCTTCCCTCCGACGTCGAAATGACGTGTGGAGAGAAGGATGAAGAAAGAGTGAAGGTGATGTGTGTGCGCGGCATACGCAGATGGGGGCCGGCAGCGGTCGCTCTGACGCTGTTGGCGGGATTTTTTCAGGGAATTCAGGCGTCCCCGGCCGTCGCGGCCGGTTGCTGGCGGGCCACCTGTTCGGACAAGGACCCCATTCAGATGGGGTGTGACGCCGACGCCGAGATCCTTCAGCAGGTGACCGAGGCGGACGGCTCGGTCGCGGTGCGGCTGATGTGGTCGCCCGACTGCCAGGCGGTCTGGGCGAAGGTCTCACGCGATCTCGACACGTCGCCCGACTACGTGTACCTGACGCTGTGGACGACCCGTGATCCCGACGGCGGCGTCGAGGCCTACGACACGTCGGGCCTGCTCGGAACCGGCGTGGCGGGCGCCTACACCCCGATGCGGAACTGGAAGAGCACGACCGCGAAGGCGTGCTGGAACGACGTCAACGCTCAGTACGACCCCGAGCCGATGAGGTACGTCATCCAGGACCCCACCGCCTCCGGAGACAAGCCGGTCGACGTGAGCCTCCCGGCGCTTCACGGCAGTTGCACGGACTGGATGTAAGGAAGATCATGCGCAAGCGACGTCTTGGAAGATACTTCGCCACGAACCCGCTGATCGCCATGAGCGTGGTCGCGGCATCCGCCGCCCTCGTTCCGCTGGCTTCCGCGGACGCCACGGTGGCACCCGCCGCCGCGGACGGCACGACGCCCCGCCTGTTCTCCACCCCCAGCAAGGACCTGGGAGCGGAGTACGTCTCCTCGTCGGACGCGATCGTGCAGGCCACCGGCGACGCCGAGGGACTGCACATCCTCGCGGCCAAGGAGAACGACGGGTTCTCCTTCTACGAGATAGCCCGCCTCAACCGCAAGGAACTGTCCGACATCGGCCCGTGGACGGGCTACGTCTGCACCACGGGCTCGGGGAACTACGCGGCGGCGGTCTACGCCCCGTCGGTCTGGTCCAACCAGCCCGGCGCGTACGAGCGCGGCGCCTTCGCCGCTGTCATCCGGCTCTCCGACGGCAAGGTCACCGAGGTTCCCGACCGGGTCAAGCTGGCGTACTTCACGCCGGGTTGCGGCACGGGCGACGAGGTGGCGTTCACCTCCAGTTCGGCCACCGACACGTCCGTCGGCGCGACGACGGTGATCTCCGTCGACGCGGCCACCGGATCGGTCACCTCCCGCCGCACGGTCGACGGCTACCTGACGCACGTCACGCCCACGCAGAAGGGGACCGTCGGCGTGCTCGACGGCAACCTCGTGGACCTGAAGGGCAACGGGAAGAAGCTGACCGCCGGCAAGCTCGCCGCGGTGCCCGGCCCGATGTTCGCGCTGACCGCCTCGAAGGACGGCGTGGACGTCGGCACGGTCGACGGCGAGAAGAGCGTCATCTCCCACTTCGACGGCAAGGGCTTCACCGAGCTGGGCCGGGCCCCGAAGGGCAAGGTCAAGCTCCTGCCCGTCGCCGACGGCGCCGCGGTGGTCGGCGACGTGAAGGGGATCGACACCGGCAAGGCCCCGGGGCTCGCCAAGCACGCGGTGGACGGCCGCGTGGCCGGCATCTCCCGGCACGGCCACCTGGTGACCAACTCGCTGTTCTCCGAGCAGATGAAGGGCATCACCTCGCGCATCGGCGCGGCCTCCTCCGAGGGCGCCGGATCGCTGACCGTCGAGGCGACCGCGCTCAAGACCGGTGCCAAGGCCACCAAGCGGGTGGACGCCGACCGCAAGCGGCCGAAGCAGGACTCCTCGCTGCCGATGGACCCGGCCGCGTTCGTTCTGCCGATGGACGACGACGACGATCCGCCCAACTGCGGTGAGGGCGAGGCGGAGACGAAGTGTCTCTCCGGATCCGGCGTGCCCGTCTGGGGCAAGGTCGGCACGATGGAGACCCCCTGCATCGTCAAGCGCAACGACCCCAAGCGCCAGGCACTCCAGGCCAGCGCGAACCAGGTCGAGTGGGCGGTCGACCAGGCCGTCCACGGCCAGCTGTACGTCTCCCGGCCGCAGAACTGGCACGACACCGGCCTCGCCGCGTACACCCCGCAGGGCCTGTTCCCGAAGCCGGCGCTGACCGGCGGAGGTGAGATCCCCGCGCAGGTCATGCTCGGCATCCTCGCCCAGGAGTCCAACTTCAAGCAGGCCTCCTGGCACTCCATGAACGGCGACTCGGGCAACGTCACCCGGTCCGACTGGTTCGGCAACCTGAACGGCATCCACGGCTACCCCGACCGCGAGAAGGCCGACTGCGGCTACGGCATCGCCCAGGTGACGACCGGCATGTCGGAGAAGCACGACTCGCAGCTCGACCCCCTGCGGGCCGGCGCCGTCACCACGGACTACGCGGCGAACATCGCCGCCGGTCTCGGCATCCTGGCCGAGAAGTGGAACCAGCTCAAGGCCCTCGGCATGCAGGCCAACTCGGGCAGCCCGGCCTACATCGAGAACTGGTACATGGCGCTCTGGGGCTACAACTCCGGCGTCTACACCTCCGGTTCCGTCGGCCTCGGCTTCTTCAACAACCCGATCAACCCGAGCTACCCGGCCGACCGGCAGCCGTTCCTCCGCTACAGCTACAACGACGCCTCCCGCCCCGGCGAGTGGAACTACTCGGAGAAGATCCTCGGCTGGGCGGAGACGCCCCAGCTGACCTGGAACGCCGAGGAGTCGTACGCCGAGCCGACCATGCCGATGGGCGTCATCAAGATCCCGCCGCGGACCCTGTTCTGCTCGCCGTCCATCAACGCGTGCGACCCGGCCGCGGCCGACCCGTGCCCGAGCTGGGACGAGCAGTGCCGCTGGAGCGGCAGCGCCGACTGGATGGGCGGGCAGAGCACCGGCAACTCCAGCACCGAGCACCTCAGCTACTCGCTCGGATCGGGAGAACCCGCGCTGGAGAGCAAGTACGGCCACGGCCCGTGCATCGACCACCCGAGCGTCTACACCAACGCCATCATCGTCGACGACCTCGGAGAGCACGAGGAGACCTACGACTGCGGGGACTTCGAGGGTGCCGACGACGGCAAGTTCACCCTCCAGCTCGGCGACAACGTCACCATGTCGCGGGAGGACGGCACCTGGCGCGCGAGCCCGTACATCGCCGGTCTCGACCTGCACCAGCTCGGCGCGGGGTACGACCACCATGTCTACTTCACGCACAGCTACCCGTACACCGAGCCGTTCCACAAGGTCACCGGCCGGTGGCAGGTCAACCAGGAGAAGCTGCCCTCCGGCGACCAGCCCGGACAGCGGTACAAGATCTACCTCCACCTGCCCAGCCACGGCGCGGAGGCGGTCGTCCGGTACGACTTCATCCCGGGCGACAACACGGCGGGCGCCAAGCCCGACTACTGCAACGTGAACCAGGGAACCCGTGCCGCGGGCAAGGACACCTGGTTCGAGATGGGCACCTTCACCTTCTGGAAGGGAGGACGGATCGAGATGGACAACATCCAGAAGGGCGGCACCGGCGACGACAACGTGGTGTTCGACGCCATCGCCTTCGTCCCGTACAACTACGCCGAGCCCGGTCCGTGCGGTCTCGTCGACGGTGGCCTGTGATCCGCGCCGCCCTCCGTGTTCCCGTCGTGCTGATGACGCTCGTCGTCGGCACGGCGGGAGCCGCCGCCTGCGGCCGGAACGACCCCGGGACGACCGCGGCGTCCGAGCGCCCGAGGACGGCGGCCCCGCGCCCCGAACCGTCCGCCACGACGCGGACCGCTCCGCGAGCCGCCGATCTGCCGAAGCACGCGGTGGCCGGCGACGAGCGGCCCGCCTTCGGCGCGGCGGACACGATGCACCCCGGATACACCGGAAAGGAATTCCTCGCCGGACTCGCGAAAGACTGGAAGCTGAAGCTGGACAAACCCGTCGAGCAGGAGATGCCCGACGGGAAGAAGAAGACCTACGTCCACGGACGCGGTGGAGACGGAATATCGGTGTCGGCCGGATACGCCGATCACGAGAACATGTCGTCGCTTCTGTGCAGAACCGGCACGAACCGCTCCGGCGCATTCGCCTTCCTCGCCGCCTGCACCCGGCTCGACGTCGCGGGAGTCGACCACACCGAGGCTTCCTCGTGGCTCGACCGGGCGAGGAAGGAGACCGATTCCCTCTATGAGAAGAAGGTCGCCGAGACCGGGAACAAGAAGGAGTACGTCGTGAGCGGGGTGTTCACCTCGGGGCCCGTGGTGATGGTCCTGCACCGGGCGTACGACACGTACTCGCTGAGGATCCTCGGCGGCGCGGTGACGTAGCCCGGGCGGCCCGCCCCCGGAAACACGAAGGTCCCTGCCGTCACCGGCAGGGACCTTCGTGTTCCGGAAGCGGGAGCCGGCCCGCGGTCAGCAGATGAGCTCGGCGGTCTTCTGCTTGTAGTCCCGCATCTCGTCCGCCGCGTAGCCCGCCTTCTTCAGGCCCTCCATCAGCGCCGCGGTGTCGCCGCACAGCCGGGGGAGCTGCTCATCGAGGTAGGACTTGACCCCGTCGGCCGGCAGCCGTTCCCACTTCTCCTTGATGTCCTGATTCTTCTCGTGCGCGTGAGAGAACTCGACCCATTCCTTCTCGCGGTCGGTCAGGCGAGATGTGTCCACAGAAGTGCTGTTTCCCCCGCACGAGGCGACCATGAGAATGCAGGCCACCACGAGACAAATGCGCGCTTTCTTCACGATGCTCTCTTCCGAATGGATCCGAGAGGCGCATTGTAAACAGCTCTCAGATGTCCCGGAAGATCTCGATCTGGGCGCCGATCGAGTTCAGGCGCTCCGCCAGGTCCTCGTAACCGCGGTTGATGACGTAGACATTGCGGAGGACCGAGGTGCCCTCGGCGGCCATCATCGCGAGGAGCACGACCACGGCCGGGCGCAGGGCCGGCGGGCACATCATCTCGGCGGCGCGCCAGCGGGTCGGGCCCTCCACCAGGACGCGGTGGGGGTCGAGGAGCTGGAGGCGGCCGCCGAGGCGGTTGAGGTCGGTGAGGTAGATGGCGCGGTTGTCGTAGACCCAGTCGTGGATGAGGGTCTTGCCCTGGGCCGTCGCCGCGATCGCCGCGAAGAAGGGGACGTTGTCGATGTTCAGGCCCGGGAACGGCATCGGGTGGATCTTGTCGATCGGCGCCTCCAGCTTGGAGGGGCGGACCGTCAGGTCGACCAGGCGCGTACGGCCGTTGTCCGCCGCGTACTCCGCCGAGCGGTCGTGGTCGAGGCCCATCTCCTCCAGGACCGCGAGCTCGATCTCCATGAACTCGATCGGGACCCGGCGGATCGTCAGCTCCGACTCCGTGACCACCGCGGCGGCGAGCAGGCTCATCGCCTCGACCGGGTCCTCGGAGGGGGAGTAGTCGACGTCCACGTCGATCTGCGGCACGCCGTGCACGGTCAGGGTGGTGGTGCCGATGCCGTCGACCCGGACGCCGAGCGCCTCCAGGAAGAAGCACAGGTCCTGGACCATGTAGTTGGAGGAGGCGTTGCGGATGACGGTCACGCCGTCGTGCCGGGCGGCGGCGAGCAGCGCGTTCTCGGTGACGGTGTCTCCGCGCTCGGTCAGGACGATCGGGCGGTCGGGGGAGACGGAGCGCTCGACCTGGGCGTGGTAGATGCCCTCGGTGGCGGTGACCTCCAGGCCGAAGCGGCGCAGCGCGATCATGTGCGGCTCGATCGTGCGCGTACCGAGGTCGCAGCCGCCGGCGTACGGCAGCTTGAAGCGGTCCATGCGGTGGAGCAGCGGGCCGAGGAACATGATGATCGAGCGGGTGCGGATCGCGGCCTCGGCGTCGATGGACTCCATGTCGAGCTCGGCCGGGGGCACGATCTCCAGGTCCACGCCGTCGTTGATCCAGCGGGTCCGGACGCCGATGGAGTTCAGGACCTCCAGGAGCCGGAAGACCTCCTCGATGCGGGCGACCCGGCGCAGGACGGTCCGGCCCTTGTTGAGGAGCGAGGCGCAGAGCAGCGCGACACAGGCGTTCTTGCTCGTCTTGACGTCGATCGCGCCGGAGAGGCGGCGGCGGCCGACGACCCGGAGGTGCATGGGGCCCGCGTATCCCAGGGACACGATCTCGCTGTCGAGGGCTTCGCCGATCCGGGCAATCATCTCAAGGCTGATGTTCTGGTTGCCGCGCTCGATCCGGTTGACGGCGCTCTGGCTCGTGGCCAGTGCTTCGGCGAGCTGCGTCTGTGTCCAGCCGCGGTGCTGCCGGGCGTCACGGATGAGCTTGCCGATGCGTACGAGGTAGTCGTCTGCCATGGCGTCACGTTATCTCAGATATGAGATGTGACCTGTCATCGGGGTGGGCCATCAGGGTGAGTCGCCGCCGAGCGCGGTCGGGTGACGCGGTTCGTACAGGGGGAGTTCGGTGCCGCTCGGCAGGCGGACGGCGGCAAGCAGGCCCCAGCGCTCCTCGGTGATGGCCCGTGAGATCTCGGCGCCCTTCTTGTCCAGGCTTGTCAGCGTCTGGGTGAGGTCGTCGCACATGAGGTACACCTCGGACCTCGGCTCGTGCGTCGTCGGGTGCACCGCGACCTCGGCAGGAGGCAGTTTGAAGATGAGCCAGCCGTGTCCGGCGTCCACGTGCTCGAAGCCGACGACGTCCTTGAGGAAGGCCCGGTCGGCCTCCGCGTCCCGGGAGTAGAGGATCACATGCGCGCCGCTGAACATGGCTCGATCGTCGGCCGGGGGCCCCGGTGGGGCAATCGGGCGGCGTCCGTTCGGGGTGGGGAGGGGTGGGTAGGGGGCGTGACGGGGTGCGCTTCCCGTGGATCCACCGCATGCCAGGCATGACCGGGCGGCGGTGATGTACTAGAGTTATCTCGACATCGAGATATCTGCCGAGGCGCACCGCTGCCGCCACCCCGGTAAGGGTTACCTAACTTAGCCTTACCTTAGCGGATCGACGACGCGTACGTGGCGGCAGGATGTGGTGGAACGCGCACATATATGAAGGAGACTGTCGTGTCGGCGAACAGCTTCGACGCCCGCAGCACGCTGCGCGTGGGCGACGAGTCGTACGAGATCTTCAAGCTGGACAAGGTCGAGGGCTCCGCGCGCCTCCCTTACAGCCTGAAGGTGCTCCTGGAGAACCTGCTCCGCACCGAGGACGGCGCGAACATCACCGCCGACCACATCCGGGCCCTCGGTAACTGGGACTCGCAGGCTCAGCCGAGCCAGGAGATCCAGTTCACGCCCGCCCGCGTGATCATGCAGGACTTCACCGGCGTGCCCTGTGTCGTCGACCTCGCCACCATGCGCGAGGCCGTCGCCGCGCTCGGCGGTGACCCGGCGAAGATCAACCCGCTCTCCCCGGCCGAGATGGTCATCGACCACTCCGTCATCGCCGACAAGTTCGGCACCAACGACGCCTTCGCGCAGAACGTCGAGCTGGAGTACGGCCGCAACAAGGAGCGCTACCAGTTCCTGCGCTGGGGCCAGACCGCGTTCGACGACTTCAAGGTCGTCCCGCCGGGCACCGGCATCGTCCACCAGGTCAACATCGAGCACCTGGCCCGCACGGTCATGGTCCGCAACGGCCAGGCGTACCCCGACACCCTCGTCGGCACCGACTCCCACACCACCATGGTCAACGGCCTCGGTGTGCTGGGCTGGGGCGTCGGCGGCATCGAGGCCGAGGCCGCGATGCTCGGCCAGCCGGTCTCCATGCTCATCCCGCGCGTCGTCGGCTTCAAGCTGACCGGCGAGCTGCCCGCCGGCACCACCGCCACCGACCTGGTGCTGACCATCACCGAGATGCTGCGCAAGCACGGCGTCGTCGGCAAGTTCGTCGAGTTCTACGGTGAGGGCGTCGCCGCCACCTCCCTCGCGAACCGCGCCACCATCGGCAACATGTCGCCGGAGTTCGGCTCCACCGCCGCGGTCTTCCCGATCGACGGCGAGACCCTGAACTACCTCAAGCTCACCGGCCGCTCCGAGCAGCAGGTCGCGCTCGTCGAGGCGTACGCCAAGGAGCAGGGCCTCTGGCTCGACCCGGCCGCCGAGCCCGACTTCTCCGAGAAGCTGGAGCTCGACCTCTCCACGGTCGTCCCGTCGATCGCCGGCCCGAAGCGCCCGCAGGACCGCATCGTCCTCGCGAACGCCGCCGAGCAGTTCAAGAGCGACGTCCTGAACTACGTCTCCACCGCCGACGAGGCCGAGCTGGAGTCCTTCCCGGCCTCCGACGCCCCGGCCAACCACCCGAACGGTGGCGCCCCGTCCAACCCGGTCCAGGTGACCGCCCCCGACGGCACCACCTACACGATCGACCACGGCGCCGTCACCGTCGCCGCGATCACCTCCTGCACCAACACGTCGAACCCGTACGTGATGGTCGCCGCCGCGCTCGTCGCGAAGAAGGCCGTCGAGAAGGGCCTGACCCGCAAGCCGTGGGTCAAGACCACCCTCGCCCCGGGCTCGAAGGTCGTCACCGACTACTTCGACAAGGCGGGCCTCACCCCGTACCTCGACAAGGTCGGCTTCAACCTCGTCGGCTACGGCTGCACCACCTGCATCGGCAACTCCGGCCCGCTGCCGGAGGAGGTCTCCAAGGCCGTCAACGAGCACGACCTGGCCGTGACCTCGGTGCTCTCGGGCAACCGCAACTTCGAGGGTCGCATCAACCCCGACGTCAAGATGAACTACCTGGCCTCCCCGCCGCTGGTCGTCGCGTACGCCATCGCGGGCTCCATGAAGGTGGACATCACCAAGGACGCCCTCGGCGTCGACCAGGACGGCAAGCCCGTCTACCTGGCCGACATCTGGCCGTCGGAGGCCGAGGTCAACGACGTCGTCGCCAACGCCATCGGCGAGGACATGTTCAACAAGTCCTACCAGGACGTCTTCGCGGGCGACGCCCAGTGGCAGGCCCTGGAGATCCCGACCGGCAGCACCTTCGAGTGGGACGCCGAGTCCACCTACGTCCGGAAGCCCCCGTACTTCGAGGGCATGACGATGGAGACCACCCCGGTCACCGACATCGTCGGCGCCCGCGTCCTGGCCAAGCTGGGCGACTCGGTCACCACCGACCACATCTCCCCGGCCGGTGCCATCAAGGCCGACACCCCGGCCGGCAAGTACCTCACCGAGCACGGTGTGGAGCGTCGTGACTTCAACTCCTACGGCTCGCGCCGAGGCAACCACGAGGTCATGATCCGCGGCACCTTCGCCAACATCCGCCTGCGCAACCAGATCGCGCCGGGCACCGAGGGCGGCTTCACCCGCGACTTCACCGTCGAGGGCGCGCCGGTGTCGTTCATCTACGACGCCTCGCAGAACTACCAGGCCGCCGGCACCCCGCTGGTCATCCTGGGCGGCAAGGAGTACGGCTCCGGCTCGTCCCGCGACTGGGCCGCCAAGGGCACCGCGCTCCTCGGCGTCAAGGCCGTCATCACCGAGTCGTACGAGCGCATCCACCGCTCGAACCTCATCGGCATGGGCGTCCTGCCGCTCCAGTTCCCGGCCGGCCAGACGGCCGACTCGCTCGGCCTGACCGGCGAGGAGACCTTCTCCATCGCGGGTGTCACGGAGCTGAACGAGGGCACCACGCCGAGCACGGTCAAGGTCACCACCGACACCGGTGTCGAGTTCGACGCGGTCGTCCGCATCGACACCCCCGGCGAGGCGGACTACTACCGCAACGGCGGCATCATGCAGTACGTGCTCCGCAACCTGATCCGCGGCTGACGGATCGGATGAACGGAAAGGGCCCCGCTCCTCGGAAGAGGAGCGGGGCCCTCGCGTTCGTCACGCGCGCCCGCCGGGATGACGGGAGGGCGGATCAGAACAGGATGCGGTACGTGTTCCAGCCGCTGGTGCCGATCACGGCGCGCGGCTTGAACGGCGCGGCGGCGTTGCCGGTACCCGAGTAGCGGTACAGCTTGCCGGCCGAGTCGCGCGCGATCAGGTCGCTGCGCCCGTCCCAGTCGAGGTCGCCGATGCCGACGAGGCTGTTGTAGGCGCCCCAGCCGCCACCGATCTTGGTGCGGCCGGTGAAGGGCGCCTTGTAGTCGCCCGTGCCCTTGTACAGCCACAGGATGCCGGAGGCGTCGCGGGCGACGATGTCGGCCTTGCCGTCACCGCTCAGGTCGCCGACACCGGCGATCTGGTTGTAGGCGTTCCAGCCGCCACCGACCCGGTAGCGGGTGGTGAGCTTGCCGTTGTCGTAGCCGAGGTACAGGTACAGGACGCCGGAGCTGTCGCGGGCCAGGAGGTCCGCGGCCGCGCCGCCGCCGAGCGTGCCCGGCGAGAGGATCTTGTTGTAGATGTTCCAGCCGCCACCGATGGTGGTGAACTCGTTGGAGGCCGACTCGCCCGCGGCGTACCCGAGGGTGCCGTTGGTGTAGAGGATCCAGGCGTCGTCGGCCACACCGTCGTGGTCGTTGTCGGCCTGCTGGGCCGCCTTCACGTTGGCCCAGGTGCTGTTGGCGTACTCGCGGGGCTCGAAGCCGCCGGAGCCGTTCGGCTGGTACCAGTAGAGGGACGAGCCGGACACGCCCTGGAGGAAGCGGAGCTCGGCTTCCGCCGAGGCGGCGGAGGCACTCGCGGCGGAGGCGGCGGAGGCGGCGGGCGCGGCGGCCGGCTTGATCGCCTTGGCGCCGGACTGCGGCGCGTCGGCCGCGACGGCGGCCGTGGTGGTGCCGACCAGGGCGGCGGTTATCGCCGCGACCGTGACACGGGACAGGAGGCCCGTGCGGTTAAGGCCAGAAGAGTTGGCCACGTAATACTCCAGATCCGTATGGAACAAGACAGGTCCCGCCGCGCGCCCGTGCCGGAGGCAGGGGTCGGCGGGACCTTTATGATCCCGGATCCTTCTCACGAGATCTTCACCGGGCAACTGGTTTGTGACACAACTGTTTCGATGGCGGTCATATGTCCCATTTTGCAACCCCTCGCGCACGCCTCCCGCCCTGCGCGGCGTCACCCCGCGGAGAGGGGGTGACCTTGATGCCGTGTCAAGGGTGTTGCGTGGCGAATGGTTGGACGAAACGCCGCAGAAGCTGCCTGCCTATCTCGGAGGTCTCAACTCGGGAAAGATGGCGGGAGAAACCTGCTTTCGATCTTGCTCCCGCGAAGGGAAGTGGACTATACCTGTCGGCGTCCAGCCAGTCGGATCAATCCGACGACGGCCCGACGCGTGCACGACCCGGCTGCAATTGACCGCGGTGGCGGGGCCCTTCGCCTGTGGCGAGTGAGTACGGGCGACCGGTACACCGCCTGAGTCCTGAATGAAGGCGAGGACTTGAGCATGGGATCCACCTCCGCACACAACGGTGAGGGCCTCGGCCGTCGCGATCTGATCAAGCGTTCCGCCGCTATCGGTCTGATCTCCGTGCCGACCATGGGCTTCCTGTCCGCCTGTGCGAGCAGCGACAGCGGTGGCAACGGAAAGGTCGAGAAGGGCACGAAGTCCGAAAAGAACCCGCTCGGGGTGAACGAGTCGGCAGCGCTCGATTTCGTCCTCTTCGACGGCGGATTCGGACAGGAGTACGCCAAGGACGCGATCAAGGTCTACGAGACCAATTACCCCAAGGCGCAGGTCAAGTTCACCCCGACCCAGAAGATCACCACCACGCTGCAGCCGCGCTTCAACGGCGGCACCCCGCCGGACCTCATCGACAACTCCGGCGCCGAGCAGATGGACATGGGTGTCCTCGTCGGCCAGAAGCAGCTGGCGGACCTCACCCCGCTCCTGGACGCCCCGTCCATCGACGACCCGAAGAAGAAGGTCCGCGAGACCCTGCGGCCCGGCATCGTCGAGATGGGCCAGTTCGACGGCGACCCGGTGTGGATCATGTACTACGCCTACACGGTCTACGGCGTCTGGTACTCGCAGAAGCTGCTCGACTCGCTCGACGCGAAGTACCCCGAGACCTGGGACGAGATGCTGGCCGTCTGCGAGAAGGCCAAGAAGAAGGGCATCGCCGGCTGGACGTACGCCGGCAAGCACCCGTACTACGTCCCCTTCTCGCTCTACCCGATGATCGGAAAGGTCGGCGGCCGCGAGGTGCTCGACGCCATCGACAACCTGGAGCCGAAGGCCTGGGAGCACCCCGCGGTCAAGGCCTGCTTCGAGGCGTACTACGAGCTGGTCAAGAAGGGGTACATCCTCAAGGGCACCCCCGGCCTCGACCACATCCAGTCGCAGACCGCCTGGACCGAGGGCAAGGCGCTGTTCATCCCGAACGGCTCCTGGGTCGAGAACGAGGCCGCGAAGACCATGCCGGCCGACTTCAACCTGGCCGTCTCCGGCCCCACCGGCCTCGACTCCTCAGACAAGTTGCCCTTCGGCACCATCTGGGCCTCCGGCGGCGAGCCCTTCATCGTCCCGGCGAAGGCGAAGAACGTCGAAGGCGGTCTGGAGCAGCTGCGCATCATGCTCAGCGAGGCCTCCTCGAAGAACTTCACGAAGTCCGTGAAGTCCCTGACGGCCTTCAACGGCGGCACCGACGGCATCGAGCTGACCCCGGGCCTCAAGTCCGGTGTCGCCGCCCTGGACAAGGCCGGCCAGAACGTCGTCAACCCGCGCCTCCAGGACTGGTACGTCGCCCTCCAGAAGGAGAAGATCGGTGTCGCCGGCATCGGCGAGCTGATGGCCGGCCGCGCGACCCCGGCCGAGACGATCAAGAAGATCCAGAAGTTCGCCGACGAGGCGGCCAAGGATTCGAGCATCAAGCACTACAAGCACTGACGCACAGTGCCGGGGCCCCTTCCCGCCGACCGGGAGCGGGCCCCGGCCCCTTCGCGCGCGGCACCAGCGGCGCGCCTCCGCGGGAAGATCGGGGTCGGTAGGAATGCAACACGGCAAGTACCGTTTCATCGTGGGGTTCCTGGCGGTGCCCCTCGCGCTCTACGCGCTGTTCGTGATCTGGCCGTTCATCCAGTCCATCTACTACTCGTTCACGGACTGGACCGGACTGAGCCCCGAATTCGGGATGGTCGGATTCGACAACTACAGCAGAATGCTGGACGACGAGGTCTTCTGGAAATCGTTCCAGCACAGCCTGACCTTCGCGGTGGTGCTCCCGCTGGTGACCGTGGGACTCGCGCTCTTCTTCGCCTTCATGCTCAATGTCGGCGGTCGGCGCCGTAGGGGCGCGGCGATCGCGGGTGTGCGCGGTTCATCGTTCTACAAGATCGTGTATTTCTTCCCGCAGGTGCTGTCGATCGCGATCGTCGCTCTGCTCTTCCAGTTCGCGTACAACCCGAACAGCGGAGCCATCAATTCCGTATTGAAGGGTGTCGGTCTCGGCAGCGTCCAGCCGGACTGGCTCGGTGATCCGGACCTCGCCCTCATCTGTGTGATGGTGGTCCTCGTCTGGTCCACGGTCGGATTCTTCGTCGTCCTCTTCTCGGCCGGCATGGCGTCCATTCCGAGGGACTTCTACGAGGCGGCCCTGCTCGACGGCGCGAGCCGCTTCACCACCTTCTTCAAGATCACCCTGCCGCTGCTCTGGGACACCGTGCAGTCGGGCTGGATCTACATGGGCATCCTCGCCCTCGGGGCGGAGTCCTTCGCGGTCGTCCAGATCATGACCGTCGGTCCCAGCGGCGGCGGGCCCGACTACTCCACCATCGTCCTTCCGCTGTACGTGTACCAGAAGGCGTTCCGGGACGGTCAGGCCGCCTACGCAACGACCATCGGTGTCGCGCTCCTCCTCGTCACGCTCGCCTTCGCGGCCGTCGTGATGAAGCTGGGCCGACGCGAGCGGCTGGAGTTCTGATGAAGACGACCGACACCACCTCCACCGGGGTCGAGAGCCCCGGCTCCCCGGCCGGCCCCGGGCCCGTGGTCACCAAGACGGTGGCGTCCGCCCCGCGCAGGACCGCCAAGGCCGAGGGCGCGACCCTCAACGTCTTCTCGCACGGCGTCCTGATCATCTGGGCGATCATGGTCGTCATGCCGCTGCTCTGGGCGGTCATGACCTCCTTCAAGACCGACCGGGCGATCTTCACCTCGCCGTGGGCGCTGCCCGACTCGCTGCACTTCGAGAACTGGTCGCGCGCCTGGACCGAGGCGCACATGAGCGACTACTTCCTGAACACCATCCTGGTGGTCGGCGGCTCGCTCCTCGGCACGCTCCTCTTCGGGTCGATGGCGGCCTACGTCCTGGCCCGCTTCGAGTTCCCGGGGAACCGCTTCATCTACTTCCTCTTCATCGGAGGGATGAGCTTCCCGATCATCCTGGCGCTCGTGCCGCTCTTCTACGTCATGCAGAACATGGCCCTGCTCAACACGCTGCACGGCCTGATCCTGGTCTACATCGCGT
Organism: Streptomyces tanashiensis; assembly: GCF_014648895.1. GTDB lineage: Bacteria > Actinomycetota > Actinomycetes > Streptomycetales > Streptomycetaceae > Streptomyces > Streptomyces tanashiensis. The sequence goes on along the minus strand of NZ_BMRZ01000018.1, from coordinate 94,646 downwards.
ACTCGCTGCCGTTCACCGTCTTCTTCCTCACGGCCTTCTTCCGCACCCTGCCGACCTCGGTGGCGGAAGCGGCCTTCGTGGACGGCGCCTCGCACACCCGGACCTTCTTCCAGGTGATGCTGCCGATGGCCAAGCCGGGTCTCATCAGCGTCGGCATCTTCAACTTCCTCGGCCAGTGGAACCAGTACCTGCTGCCGACCGTGCTCAACACCGAGCCGGAGAACAAGGTGCTCTCGCAGGGCCTCGTCCAGCTGGCCGTCAGCCAGGGCTACAAGGGCGACTGGTCCGGCCTCTTCGCCGGCCTGGTGATGGCGATGCTCCCGGTCCTCGCCGCGTACATCATCTTCCAGCGCCAGGTGGTGGCCGGCCTGACCGCCGGCGCCGTGAAGTAACCCGACGATCACGGTCCCAGGGCCCCCGGCGCACCCGCGCCGGGGGCCCTCGCGCGTCGTGTGACACTCACCGTCCGACACTCAAGGTCTTGACGGGGACCAAGGCGAAAGCGTCCCCTTAGAGTTCACATGTTGGAGAAAACGGTGGGAGTGAGTGAGTCGATGGAGACTCCGGGGTCGCAGACGTCTCTGCACAGGGCCAATCTCGAACGGGTCGTCCGGGCGGTGCGCATGGCCGGCTCGCTCACCCAGGCGGAGATCGCCCGGGCGACGGGCCTCTCCGCCGCCACGGTCTCCAACATCGTGCGGGAGTTGAAGGACGGGGGCACCGTCGAGGTCACGCCCACCTCCGCGGGGGGCCGCCGGGCCCGCAGCGTCTCGCTCTCCGGCGACGCGGGCATCGTGATCGGCGTGGACTTCGGCCACACCCACCTCCGGGTCGCCGTCGGCAACCTCGCCCACCAGGTGCTCGCCGAGGAGGCCGAGCCGCTCGACGTGGACGCCTCCGCGGCCGAGGGCTTCGACCGCGCCGAGCAGCTGGTCAAGCGGCTGATCCGGGCCACCGGCATCGGCCCCGACAAGGTGATCGGCGTCGGCCTCGGCGTGCCGGGCCCGATCGACGTCTCGTCCGGGACCCTGGGCTCGACCTCGATCCTGCCGGGCTGGAGCGGCATCAACCCCGCCGAGGAGCTCTCCGGCCGGCTCGGCGTCCCCGTGCACGTCGACAACGACGCCAACCTCGGCGCGCTCGGCGAGCTGGTCTGGGGCAGCGGCCGGGGCGTCAAGGACCTGGCCTACATCAAGGTGGCCAGCGGCGTCGGCGCCGGTCTCGTCATCGACGGACGGGTCTACCGGGGGCCCGGCGGCACCGCGGGCGAGATCGGGCACATCACCCTGGACGAGTCGGGGCCGGTCTGCCGCTGCGGCAACCGAGGCTGCCTGGAGACCTTCACGGCGGCCCGCTACGTGCTGCCCCTGCTCCAGCCGAGCCACGGCCCCGATCTGACCATGGAGCGGGTCGTCCAGCTGGCCCGGGAGGGCGACCCCGGCTGCCGCCGGGTGATCGCCGACGTCGGACGCCACATCGGCAGCGGCATCGCCAACCTCTGCAACCTCCTGAACCCCAGCCGGGTGGTGCTCGGAGGCGACCTCGCGGAGGCCGGTGAGCTGGTCCTGGCGCCCATCAGGGACTCCGTCTCGCGGTACGCGATCCCCATGCCGCCCGGCAGCTCTCGCTGGCCCAGGGGGCCCTCGGCGGGCGTGCGGAGGTGCTCGGGGCCCTCGCCCTCGTCCTGAGTGAAATGGGCGATTCGACCCTGTTGGAGAGCGCGCTGCCCGCCGCCGCCCCGGTCTCGCGTCTTGCCTTCACTTAGATAACGAACACCGTCGTTGTCATCTCGTTAAGAATTTACTTCTTGACGTCAACGTTACAGCCGAGTTGACTTCGTGCCACCTCGGCCGCAACGTCGCGGCCTCGTCAGGGAGGCAACCCCACATGAACGCAGTGACGCGCCGCGCCGTCATAGCCACGGCCGCGGTCTCGATGGCCCTCTCGCTCGCCGCCTGCGGCCAGGCCGGCGGCGACGACAGCGGAGACAAGGGCAGCTCGACCAAGATCGGTCTGCTCCTTCCCGAGAACAAGACCTCGCGCTACGAGGCCCTGGACAAGCCCCAGTTCGAGAAGGCCGTCAAGGCCGCCTGCTCCGACTGCGAGATCGTCTACAACAACGCGGTCTCCGACGTCGTGAAGCAGAAGCAGCAGTTCGACCAGCTGATCGCCGACGGCGTCAAGGTCATCGCGCTCGACCCGGTCGACGCCGCCAAGGCCGAGGGCTGGGTCAAGGACGCGAAGGCCAAGGGCGTCAAGGTCGTCGCGTACGACCGTGCCGTCCCGGGCGCCGACGCCTACGTCAGCCACGACAACAACAAGGTCGGCGAGCTCCAGGGCCAGGCCCTGCTGACCGCGCTGGGCGCGAAGGCCGCCACCGCCAACGTCGTGATGATCAACGGCGACGAGAAGGACCCGAACGCCGCCCTCTTCAAGAAGGGCGCCCACACCGCCCTCGACGGCAAGGTCGGCAAGATCGCCTACGAGGCCTCCGGCGAGTGGGACCCGAAGGTCGCGGGCGAGAAGATGTCCGCCGCGATCTCCTCGGTCGGCAAGGACAAGATCGGCGCCGTCTACTCCGCGAACGACGGCATGGCCGGCGGCATCATCACCTCCCTCGAGAACGCCGGCGTCAAGGGCATCCCGGTGGGCGGCCAGGACGCCGAGGTCGCGGGCGTCCAGCGCATCATCGCCGGCAGCCAGACCTTCACCATCTACAAGTCGCCGCTCCAGCTGGCCCCCGAGGCCGCCAAGTTCGCGGTGAACCTGCTCAAGGGCAAGGAGATCGGCGCCCAGGGCGAGACCGACGGCGTGCCCAGCACCCTCTTCGCCCCGGTCGTGGTCGACAAGACCAACATCCAGTCCACGGTCGTCAAGGACGGCATCTACAAGGCCGCCGACCTCTGCACCGCGGACCTCGCCGCCAAGTGCACGGAGCTGGGCATCAAGTAGCCCCGGCCCCACCCCGCCGGCCCTCACGGAGCCGGCGGCACGGATCCCGGCACCCGTCGCCCCCTGGCAGGGGCGCCGCCGCCCGCGTACAGAGGGTGAAGACCCCTGGTAACAAGGCCGGCGCCCGACGACCGGATCCGCCCCCCAAGCCCGTCCGGCCCCCGGCCGACCCAGACCCCGCTGTCGGTCCGGGGGCCGGACGAGCTCAGCCCCCCTCGAAACTTCGGCGCTGCACCGCCGGCGCGACATGCCGCCGCCCCCCAGGGCGGCGAAGGAGTTGGTTCACGTGTCCCAGACGCCCGTGCTGGCGTTGCGCGGGATCTTCAAGCGATTCGGAGCGGTTCAGGTCCTCTCCGGTGTCGATCTCGAAGTCCACGCAGGAGAGGTCGTCGCGCTCGTCGGCGACAACGGAGCGGGAAAGTCCACGCTGGTCAAGACGATCGCCGGCGTGCACCCCATCGACGAGGGCGTCATCGAGTGGGAGGGCGAGCGGGTCGAGATCCAGCGTCCGCACGACTCCCAGAACCTCGGTGTCGCGACCGTCTACCAGGACCTCGCGCTCTGCGACAACCTCGACGTCGTCGCCAACCTGTTCCTCGGCCGCGAGATCAAGAAGGGCGGCGTCCTCGACGAGGTCGCCATGGAGAAGCGGGCCAAGGACCTGCTCTCCACGCTCTCCATCCGCATCCCCAGCGTCCGCATCCCCGTCGCCGCCCTCTCCGGCGGACAGCGGCAGGTCGTGGCCATCGCCCGCGCCCTGGTCGGCGACCCCAAGATCGTGATCCTGGACGAGCCGACCGCCGCGCTCGGCGTCGAGCAGACCGCGCAGGTCCTCGACCTGGTCGAGCGGCTGCGCGAGCAGGGCCTCGGCGTCATCCTCATCAGCCACAACATGGCCGATGTGAAGGCCGTCGCCGACACCGTGGCCGTGCTCCGCCTGGGCCGCAACAACGGCACCTTCCCGGTGGCCACCACCACGCACGAAGAGATCATCGCCGCGATCACCGGTGCCACGGACAACGCCGTGACCCGCCGCCAGGCCCGCAACGCGGAGGTAGCGAAGTGAGCACGACCCCCCGTACCTCCGAGGACACCGTGCCCGACCCGCGGACGGGCGAGGAGGCCCCGGCGGCCGCCGCGGTGCCCGCCGTCGACCCCCGCCTCCTCGTCCGCGAGCAGGGCTTCAAGGGGTACGTCGACGAGTTCAAGCGCAAGATCCGCTCCGGCGAGATCGGCTCGCTGCCGGTCGTAGTCGGCCTGATCGTCATCGGCATCGTCTTCCAGGCCCTGACCGGCAACTTCATCACCTCGTACAACCTCGACCAGATCACGCTGTACGCGGTCGGCCCCGGCATCATGGCCGTCGGCATCGTCTTCGTCCTGCTGCTCGGCGAGATCGACCTCGCCGTCGGCTCCGTGGCGGGTCTGGCCGGCTCGGTCTGGGGCGTGCTCGGCACCGACATGCCGGACTCCCTCGCCATCCTCCTCGGCATCCTGTCCGGCACCCTGATCGGCGCCTTCCACGGCCTGGTGTTCGCCAAGATCGGCGTGCCCGCCTTCGTCGTCACCCTCGCCGGCTTCCTCGGCTGGGCCGGCCTGCAGACCTGGGTCATGGGCGACCGCTCCACCATCCCCACCCCGATCGGCAGCTTCGTCGGCGACCTCACCAAGTACTACTTCTCCGACGTCGCCGCCGCCTACGGCCTCGCCGTGGTCGTCGTGGCCGCCTTCTACCTCGCCCAGCTGCGCGACTCCCGCCGCCGCAAGGCCGCCGAGCTGCCGCACCGCCCGCAGAGCGAGATCATCCTGCGCACCGCCGTCCTCGCGGTCCTGGTCCTCGTCGCCGCGTACGGCTTCAACCAGGAGCAGGGCCTGCCGCTCTCCCTGGTGATCTTCCTGGTGATCCTGCTCGTCACCGACTTCGTCCTGCGCCGCACCACCTACGGCCGTCAGGTCTTCGCGGTCGGCGGCGGCATCGAGGCCGCCCGCCGCGCCGGCATCAACGTGTCGTGGATCCGGATCTCGGTCTTCATGATCTCCGGCACGATGGGCGCCATCGGCGGCCTCTTCCTCGCCTCCGCGACGGGCGGCGCCGACCGCTCCCTCGGCGGCGGCAACCAGCTGATGATGTGCATCGCCGCCGCGGTCATCGGCGGCACGTCCCTGTTCGGCGGACGCGGCAAGGTCTGGTCGGCGCTCCTGGGCATCCTGGTCATCCAGTCGATCGTCCAGGGTCTCAACCAGATGAACCTGTCCTCGAACGCGATCCAGTACATGATCACCGGAGCGGTCCTGCTCATCGCCGTGATCATCGACTCGGTCTCCCGCCGCACGCAGAAGACCGCGGGCCGCGCGTAACAACCGTCACAGCAGCCCGGCACCGGGAAACCGGTGCCGGGCTCCCGCGCGTCCGGAGCAGTGCACGCGCGCGTACAGAGCCGTACAGATCAGCGGCTTGTCGGCCGTGCGGGTGACGCCTCACCCCCCGGCCCGATGCCCACGATCCAAGACGGAACATTAGACTCGACAAATCGGCAAGCTCGACCAGCTCAAAGCAAGGAGGAACGGGTGGCTCTGCTGACCCGTATCAGGGGACCGCGAGATCTGGACCGGCTCTCCCCGGAACAGCTGGACCAGCTGGCCGACGAGATCAGGTCGTTCCTCGTGGACGCCGTCTCCAAGACCGGCGGGCACCTCGGACCCAACCTCGGTGTGGTCGAGCTGACCATCGCCCTGCACCGGGTGTTCGACTCCCCGAAGGACAAGGTCCTCTGGGACACCGGCCACCAGAGCTACGTCCACAAGCTGCTCACGGGCCGCCAGGACTTCTCGAAGCTCAAGATGAAGGGCGGCCTCTCCGGCTACCCCTCGCAGGCCGAGTCCGAGCACGACGTCATCGAGAACTCGCACGCCTCCACGGTCCTCGGCTGGGCCGACGGCCTGGCCAAGGCGAACGAGGTCCTGAAGAAGGACGACCACGTCGTCGCGGTCATCGGCGACGGCGCCCTCACGGGCGGCATGGCCTGGGAGGCGCTGAACAACATCGCCGCCGCCAAGGACCGTCCGCTCGTCATCGTCGTCAACGACAACGAGCGCTCCTACGCGCCCACCATCGGCGGCCTCGCCAACCACCTGGCCACCCTGCGCACCACCGACGGCTACGAGCGCTTCCTCGCCCGCGGCAAGGACATCCTGGAGCGCACCCCGGTCGTCGGGAAGCCGCTCTACGAGACCCTGCACGGCGCCAAGAAGGGCCTCAAGGACTTCATCGCCCCGCAGGGCATGTTCGAGGACCTCGGCCTCAAGTACGTCGGCCCCATCGACGGCCACGACATCGAGGCCCTGGAGTCCGCCCTCACGCGCGCCAAGCGCTTCGGCGGCCCCGTGATCGTCCACTGCCTCACCGAGAAGGGCCGCGGCTACCAGCCCGCCCTCCAGGACGAGGCCGACCGCTTCCACGCCGTCGGCAAGATCCACCCCGACACGGGCCTGCCCATCGCCTCCTCCGGCGCCGACTGGACCGGCGTCTTCGCCGAGGAGATGGTCGCGCTCGGCAAGGAGCGCGCGGACATCGTCGCCATCACCGCGGCCATGCTCCAGCCCGTCGGCCTCGACAAGTTCGCGAAGGCCTTCCCCGAGCGGGTCTTCGACGTCGGCATCGCCGAGCAGCACGCCGCGGTCTCCGCGGCCGGCCTCGCCACCGGAGGCCTCCACCCGGTCTTCGCGGTCTACGCGACCTTCCTCAACCGCGCCTTCGACCAGGTCCTGATGGACGTGGCCCTGCACAAGTGCGGCGTCACGTTCGTCCTGGACCGGGCGGGCATCACCGGCACCGACGGCGCCTCGCACAACGGCATGTGGGACATGTCGATCCTCCAGGTCGTGCCCGGCCTGCGGCTCGCCGCCCCGCGCGACGCCGACCAGGTCCGCGCCCAGCTGCGCGAGGCCGTCGAGGTCACCGACGCCCCGACCGTGGTCCGCTTCTCGAAGGGCGCGGTCGGCCCGGCCGTCCCCGCCCTGCGGCGCGTCGGCGGCATGGACGTGCTCCGCGAGCCCGCCTCGGACCGGCCGGACGTCCTCCTGGTCTCCGTGGGCGCCCTGGCCCCCATGTGCCTGGAGGTCGCCGACCTCCTCGACCGGCAGGGCATCTCCACCACGGTCGTCGACCCGCGCTGGGTCAAGCCCGTGGACGAGGCCCTCGCCCCGCTGGCCGAGCGTCACCGGGTCGTCGTCACCGTCGAGGACAACAGCCGTGTCGGCGGTGTCGGCTCGGCCGTCGCCCAGGCGCTGCGCGACGCGGGCGTCGACGTGCCGCTGCGTGACTTCGGCATCCCGCCGCGCTTCCTCGACCACGCCTCCCGCGGCGAGGTCCTGGCCGAGATCGGGCTGACCGCCCCGGACATCGCCCGCCAGGTCACCGGTCTGGTCTCGCGTCTCGACAACCGTTTCGAGACCAGCCCCAAGGCCGTGGAGCCCGCCCGGGACTGACCCGCGCGATCTCACCGAGCGTCACCTTTGGGCCGGTCGGCTCACTCTTCGGAGTGCCGACCGGCCCTTTCGCGTGCATTCTGACCACAGGGCGGGCAGCCCCATGGCAGGGAGGTGCGACGTGAGTACGGACCAGCAACCACGCGCCAATTCCGGATTGTTCCGGACAAAATCGGTCGAACAGTCGATCCGCGACACGGAAGAGCCCGAGCACGCGCTCAAGAAATCCCTGTCGGCCTGGGATCTGACCGTGTTCGGCGTCGGTGTCATCATCGGCACCGGCATCTTCGTCCTCACCGGCAAGGTGGCCAAGGAGAACGCGGGACCGGCCACGGCACTGGCCTTCGTCGCCGCCGGCATCGTGTGCGCCCTGGCCGCCCTGTGCTACGCCGAGTTCGCCTCGACGGTGCCGGTGGCGGGATCGGCGTACACCTTCGCGTACGCGTCGATCGGCGAGCTGCCCGCCTGGATCATCGGCTGGGACCTGGTCCTGGAGTTCGCCCTCGGTACGGCGGTGGTCGCCGTCGGCTGGTCGGGCTACGTCAGATCCCTCATGGACAACATCGGCTGGCACCTGCCGGCCTCGCTCGAAGGCCCGGACATCCCGGGCGGCACCTTCGACATCCTGGCCTTCCTGCTCGTCCTCGTGCTGACCGTGGTCCTCGTCCTCGGCATGAAGCTCTCCGCCCGGATCACCGCGGTCGTCGTCGCGATCAAGGTGACCGTCGTGATGATCGTGATCGTCGCGGGCCTGTTCTTCATCGTCGGCGACAACTACAAGCCCTTCATCCCGCCGGCCGTCAGCCCGCCCGGAGGCACATCCGGCTGGGACTCCCCGATGGTCCAGCTGATCTTCGGATACGAGCCGACGAACTTCGGCGTCATGGGCATCTTCACCGCCGCCTCCGTGGTCTTCTTCGCCTTCATCGGCTTCGACGTCGTCGCCACGGCCGCCGAGGAGACCAAGCTGCCGCAGCGGGACATGCCCCGGGGCATCCTCGGCTCGCTCCTCATCTGCACCGTGCTGTACGTGGCGGTCGCCCTCGTCGTCACCGGCATGCAGCACTACACGGAGCTGTCCGTGAGCGCCCCGCTCGCCGACGCCTTCAAGGCCGCGGGACACCCGTTCTACGCGGGCGTGATCAGCTTCGGCGCCGCCGTCGGCCTCACCACGGTCTGTCTGATCCTGCTGCTCGGCCAGACCCGCGTCTTCTTCGCGATGAGCCGCGACGGCCTGCTGCCGCGCTTCTTCTCCGTCACGCACCCCAAGTTCAAGACCCCGTACCGGCCGACCATCCTGCTCGGTGTGATCATCGCCATCGTCGCCGGTTTCACCAGCATCAACGAACTCGCGACCCTGGTGAACATCGGCACCCTCTTCGCCTTCGTCGTCGTCGCCATCGGCGTCATGGTGCTCCGCCGCACCCGCCCCGACCTGCCGCGCGCCTTCCGCACCCCCTGGGTGCCGGTGCTGCCGATCCTGTCCATCGCCGCCTCCGTCTGGCTCATGCTCAACCTGCCGGGGGAGACCTGGTTCCGGTTCGCCGTCTGGATGGTGATCGGCTTCGTCGTGTACTTCCTGTACGGGCGCCGTCACAGCCGGCTCGGCCGGCAGGGCCGGGACGCCCAGTACTGAGCGGGTGAGGCCGTAGGCGCGGCGGAGAGCGTCAGGGAGGGCGACTACAGTCGCTTCGTACCCGAACTCCTCCCGACGACCGGAGTGCTGGATCCCCTCATGGCGAATCGATCCCAGGCCCCCACCGACCGTTCCCACGGCCCCGCCGCCCCCGTGCTCCAGGGCGGCTGGCTGACCAGAGGGGAGGAGGGCCGGTTCAGCGCCTACCTGCCCCGGGACGGAGAGGTGGTGCGCTGGACCGAGGAGCCCGGCGGCGGCTGGAGCGGGCCGGTCTCCCTCGGCGGCGGGGGCCTGACCGCGTTCCTCGCCGTCGGCCAGGGCGCCGACCGCTACGTCCACCTCGTCGGCCTGCGGCCGACGGGCGGGGACGAGGGACACGTCGAGCTGGTGCACGCCGTCCAGTTCCAGACGGGCCGTCCGGCGGCCGCCTGGCGGCCCCTGGGGCACTCGAACGTCAAGGGCCCCTGGACGGGCAACCCGGCCGTCGCCGTGGACGCCCAGGGCCGTGTCTACGCCTTCGTGCGGAACGGCGGCGGCGGCCTCAGCGTCCGCGCGCAGAAGGACGCGGGCGGCTGGCACCCGTGGTGGGACCTGAAGGGCTCCAGGACCGACCCCTCGCCGGTCGCCGTCACCAACGGTTCCGGTCTCGTCGAGCTGTACACCTGTCACGCGACGGGTGTCGTCCGCTACGTGCAGCGCGAAGCCGGCGCGAAGCCGATCCGGGAGGAGATCCTGCCCACCTCGGTGGTCATGGGCACCCTCGCCGCCGTGATCGGACCCTCCGGGCACGCGACGCTCTTCTACCTCGACGGGGAGGGGCAGGTGACCGCCTGGTCGCCGGAGCGCTCCCTGGAGCCGACGCCGCTGGGCAAGGCCGTCGGCACCGGCCGTCTGTCCGCCACCCGCTGTCTCATCGACGGGTTCGACTGCACGGTCCTCGCCCAGCAGTCCGAGGACGGCAGGCTCGCCCTCGCCGCCTACCCCAGCGAGCAGGAGGCGGAGGGCCTGAACTGGTCCGAGACCGGGGAGCGGCAGGGGAACCTGAACACCGTCCTCACCCGGGGCCTCGACGGCGGCCTGGTCGCGATGGCCGTGGCCGACGGGCGCACGCCGGTCACCACCCGTCAGAAGGTGGGGGCCGAGGGGCTGCTGCTCGAAGGCTGGCGCTCCATAGGCTGAGCCCGCCCCTCCCGGACGCACGCGAACGGCCCCGGCACCTGTGCGAGGTGCCGGGGCCGTTCACGTACGCCCTGCGGTGGTTACGCCGGGACGCTCGCCACGCCCTGGGCCAGGAAACGCTTGCCGTTGACGCGCTCGGAGACGCCCTCACGGTCCAGGTACGGCGTGATGCCGCCCAGGTGGAAGGGCCAGCCCGCGCCCGTGATGAGGCAGAGGTCGATGTCCTGCGCCTCGGCGACGACACCCTCCTCCAGCATCAGGCCGATCTCCTGCGCCACCGCGTCCAGGACGCGGTCGCGGACCTGCTCCTCGGTCAGGACGAGGTCGCCCTGGACGAGGAGGGCGGCGACCTCCGGGTCGAGCTCCGGCTTGAAGCCGTTCTCGGCGTTGTAGACGTAGAAGCCGCGCTTGCCGGCCTCGACGACCGCCTTCAGGTTGGGGGAGACCGTGAAGCGCTCGGGGAAGGAGCGGTTGAGGGTCTCGGAGACGTGCAGACCGATCGCCGGTCCGACGAGCTCCAGGAGCACCAGCGGCGACATCGGCAGACCGAGGGGCTCGATGGCCTTCTCGGCCGTCTCGACCGAGGTGCCCTCGTCGATGACGTTCTGGATCTCGCCCATGAAGCGGGTGAGGATGCGGTTCACGACGAACGCCGGGGCGTCCTTGGTGAGGACCGCGGTCTTCTTCAGCTTCTTCGCCACGCCGAAGGCGGTGGCGAGGGAGGCGTCGTCCGTCTTCTCGCCGCGGACGATCTCCAGGAGCGGGAGGATCGCGACCGGGTTGAAGAAGTGGAAGCCGACCACGCGCTCCGGGTGCTGGAGCTTGGAGGCCATCTCCGAGACGGAGAGCGAGGAGGTGTTGGTGGCGAGGATCGCGTGCGCCGGGGCGACCGCCTCGACCTCCGCGAACACCTTCTGCTTGACGGACATCTCCTCGAACACGGCCTCGATGATGAAGTCCGCGTCCGCGAAGCCCTCGGCCTTGTCGAGGACACCGGAGACCAGGCCCTTGAGACGGTTGGCCTTGTCCTGGTTGATGCGGCCCTTGCCGAGCAGCTTCTCGATCTCGGCGTGGACGTAGCCCACACCCTTGTCGACGCGCTCCTGGTCGATGTCGGTCAGGACGACCGGCACCTCGAGGCGGCGCAGGAAGAGCAGGGCCAGCTGGGAGGCCATCAGACCGGCGCCGACGACACCGACCTTGGTGACCGGGCGGGCCAGGGACTTGTCCGGGGCACCGGCGGGGCGCTTGCCGCGCTTCTGCACCAGGTTGAAGGCGTAGATGCCGGAGCGCAGCTCGCCGCCCATGATCAGGTCCGCGAGGGCCTGGTCCTCGGCGTCGAAGCCCTTCTGCAGGTCGCCGTCCTTGGCGGCCTCGATGATGTCGAGGGCGCGGTAGGCGGCGGGGGCGGCGCCGTGCACCTTGGAGTCGGCGACGAGGCGGCCCTTGGCGACGGCCTGGTCCCAGGCCTCGCCGCGGTCGATCTCGGGACGCTCGACGGTCACGGAGCCGTTGAGGACGGAGGCCGTCCAGATCAGCGACTGCTCCAGGAAGTCGGCACCCTCGAAGAGCGCGTCGGCGATGCCGAGCTCGAAGACCTGCTTGCCCTTGAGCTGACGGTTCTGGTTCAGCGAGTTCTCGATGATGACCGAGACGGCCTTCTCGGCACCGATCAGGTTCGGCAGGATGGCGCAGCCGCCCCAGCCGGGCACCAGGCCGAGGAAGACCTCGGGCAGCGAGAAGGCCGGCAGGGCCTTCGACACGGTGCGGTAGGTGCAGTGCAGACCGACCTCGACGCCGCCGCCCATGGCCGCGCCGTTGTAGTACGCGAAGGTCGGGACGGCGAGCGCGGAGAGGCGCTTGAAGACGTCGTGGCCGCCCTTGCCGATGGCGAGCGCCTCGTCGTGCTTCTTGAGCAGCTCGACGCCCTTGAGGTCGGCGCCGACGGCGAAGATGAACGGCTTGCCGGTGATGCCGACGCCGACGATGTCACCGTTCGCGGCCTCGGCCTCGACCTGGTCGATCGCCGCGTTCAGGTTGGCGAGGGACTGCGGGCCGAAGGTGGTCGGCTTGGTGTGGTCGAAGCCGTTGTCCAGCGTGATCAGCGCGAACCGGCCCGCACCCGCGGGCAGTTCGAAGTGCCGTACGTGGGCGCTGGTGACGACCTCGTCCGGGAAGAGCTCGGCGGCGCCCTTCAGAAGCTCGGCGGTGGTGCTCACTTGCCCTCCCAGTGGGGGTTCTCCCAGATGACCGTCGCGCCCATGCCGAAGCCGACGCACATGGTGTTGAGGCCGTAACGGACCTGCGGGTTCTCCTCGAACTGGCGAGCCAGCTGCGTCATCAGGCGGACGCCGGAGGAGGCGAGCGGGTGACCGTAGGCGATCGCGCCGCCGTACTGGTTCACGCGGGCGTCGTCGTCGGCGATGCCGTAGTGCTCCAGGAAGGCGAGGACCTGGACCGCGAAGGCCTCGTTGATCTCGAAGAGACCGATGTCCTCGATCGAGAGACCGGCCTGCGCGAGCGCCTTCTCCGTCGCGGGGATCGGGCCGTAGCCCATGACCTCGGGCTCGACGCCGGCGAAGGCGTACGAGACGAGGCGCATCTTGACCGGGAGGTCGTTCTCCCGGGCGAAGTCCTCGGAGGCGATGATCGAGGCGGTGGCGCCGTCGTTGAGACCGGCAGCGTTGCCCGCGGTGACGTTGCCGTGGACGCGGAACGGCGTCTTCAGGTTGGCGAGCGACTCCAGGGTGGTGCCCGGGCGCATCGGCTCGTCGGCGGTGACCAGGCCCCAGCCGGTCTCGCCGCCCGCGGGGTCGGTGCGGCGCACCGAGATCGGCACCAGGTCCTGCTGGATCTTGCCGTCGGCGTACGCCTTGGCGGCCTTCTCCTGCGAGCGCACGGCGTACTCGTCGGCGCGGAGCTTGGTGATGCTCGGGTAGCGGTCGTGCAGGTTCTCGGCGGTCATGCCCATGAAGAGGGCGGACTCGTCGACGAGCTTCTCCGACACGAAGCGCGGGTTCGGGTCGACGCCCTCACCCATGGGGTGGCGGCCCATGTGCTCGACGCCACCGGCGATGACGGCGTCGTAGGCGCCGAAGGCGATCGAACCGGCGACGCTCGTGACGGCCGTGAGGGCGCCGGCGCACATGCGGTCGATGGAGTAGCCCGGCACCGACTGCGGCAGCCCGGCGAGGATGCCCGCCGTGCGGCCGAGGGTCAGACCCTGGTCACCGATCTGCGTGGTCGCGGCGATGGCGACCTCGTCGATCTTCGCGGGGTCGAGGCCCGGGTTGCGGCGCAGCAGCTCCCGGATGGCCTTCACGACGAGGTCGTCGGCGCGGGTCTCGTGGTAGATGCCCTTCGGGCCCGCCTTGCCGAACGGGGTGCGGACGCCGTCGACGAAGACGACGTCCCTGACGGTACGAGGCACGATGGCTCTCCTCCAGGGTGCGGGATGGCACTGCTGCTGCGGCCCACGCCTAAGCGTGCGCTTGCTCCCCCCATGCTACTTGTGGGTAACCAGGCTGCCCACCCCCTGAGGGCCAAGCGGTGAAGGTCACACCCCGCACCATCGCGCGCGCCCCTTCCGCGCGCCCCTCCGTTGGGACGGTCCGGCAACCCGATGGGCCCAGGCGGGCGGCCGTGGCGTCGCGTTCGTTCCCCGGCGGGCCGACGCTGGCCGGGCCGGGCGCTCCGCCCCGGACCCGCACACAGAACGGACCCCCATGGCCATCGTCACCACCGACCACTGGCTCAACCACAAGTCCACCGTCCCCGCGAACAAGGGCCAGATCGTCGAGCTCTTCGTACGGGAGCGGAACGGCACGCCGCCCGGACAGAAGCGCAAGCCGGTCCTGATGCTCCACGGCCGGAGCATCCCGGTGCTCCCGGGCTTCGACCTCCGGTACAAGACGTACAGCTGGGCCGGGACCCTGGCGCAGGCCGGCTACGACGTCTTCCTGATGGACCTCCAGGGCTCCGGCCTCTCGGCGCGGCCCATGATGGACGACCCCCGCAACGTCAACCCCGCCCACCAGCACCTGCTGACCCCGAGGCCGCCGGGATTCACGCCGGGCCCGCCGAACTACCCGTACCAGCTGACCGACTCCAACAGCGACCGGGACGAACTGCACGCCGTCGTGGAGTTCATCCGCGAGGAGTGCGACGTCGAGAAGGTCGCCTTCGTCGGATGGTCCGCCGCCGCGTTCACGATGGGACCGTACGCGGTCAAGAATCCCGGGCGGGTGGAGAGCCTGTTCCTGCTGGCGCCGATCTTCCCGGCCCAGGGCTCGTCCAACCCGCCGGTCCCGCTGCCGCAGCCGGGCTTCCCGACCTTCCTCGGCACGAAGAGCGGATTCAAGAACGGCTGGGGCGGCGAGGTGCACTGCGACGGCCAGCGTGAGGACGACGTCGTCGAGGCGGCGTGGGACGCGATCATGAGGTCCGACCACGTGGGCAGCACCTGGGGGTCCTACGACGGACTCAACCGGATCAGGAACTTCGCCCGGTGGGGGTGGAACAAGGCCACCGCGGAGAAGGGGGGAGTACTCGGCGGAAGCGTGCCCGTGCTCCTCGTGTACGGGGAGTTCGACACCCAGGCCAACACGAGTCCCCCCAACCCCAACCCGGAACTCAACTTCTCGGTCCCCGCGCTGTACGACTCCGTCGCCGGCTCCCACAAGCTGATGGTCAAGCTGGCCTGCGCGGGGCATTCGGTGCCCTGGGAGATGCAGCACAAGAACCTGCACGAGCTCTCGAAGCACTGGCTCAAGCATCACAAGGTCGACGGAAAGACCCACGGCGTCTTCGACATGGACGTCGACGGCAACCTCAGCCCGCTGCCGTAGGAAGGCGGAGACCCCGGCGCCGCCGAGGGCGCCGGGGACTCACTTCGGGCGGGGTCACGCGCTCGCCGTCAGCGCCTCCACGAGCAGCGGGGTCACCAGCTCCACCTGCCACGGCCGGGCGCCGTGGCCCGTCAGGGCGGCCGCGACCGTCTCCGGGGTGCCCGGCGACGGCGGCTCCCAGCACACCCGGCGGACGGTGTCGGGCGTGATCAGGTTCTCCTGCGGAAGGTTCAGCTCCTCCGCGAGCGCCGAGACCGCCGCGCGCGCCGCCGAGAGGCGGGCCGCCGCGACCGGGTCCTTGTCCGCCCAGGCGCGCGGCGGGGGCGGCCCCGCGACCTGCTGGCCCGGCTGGGGCAGCTCGCTCTCGGGGAGGGCCCTGGCCCGGTCCACCGCGGCCTGCCACTGCTCCAGCTGGCGGCGGTTCATCCGGTTGCCGAAACCGGGCAGCGCGAGGAGCGCGCCCGAGTTCACCGGCACCGCGAGGGCGGCCTCCACGATCGCCGCGTCGCTGAGCACCTTGCCGGGGGAGACGTCACGCCGCTGGGCGACCTTGTCACGGGCCGTCCACAGCTCCCGTACGACCGCCATCTGACGCCGGCGGCGCACCTTGTGCATGCCGGAGGTCCGGCGCCACGGGTCCTTGCGCGGCGGGGCGGGCGGGGCCGAGGCGATCGCGTCGAACTCCTGGTGGGCCCACTCCAGCTTCCCCTGCCGGTCCAGCTCCTTCTCCAGGGCGTCCCGCAGGTCGACGAGCAGCTCGACGTCCAGGGCCGCGTACCGGAGCCACGGCTCGGGCAGCGGGCGGGTGGACCAGTCGACGGCGGAGTGCCCCTTCTCCAGGGCGTAGCCGAGGACGGACTCGACCATCGCGCCGAGGCCGACGCGCGGGAAGCCCGCGAGACGCCCGGCGAGCTCGGTGTCGAAGAGCGAGGTGGGGAGCATGCCTATGTCACGCAGACACGGGAGGTCCTGGGTCGCGGCGTGCAGGATCCACTCGGTCCCGGCGAGCGCCTCGCCGAGCCCCGAGAGGTCGGGGCAGCCGACGGGGTCGATGAGCGCGGTTCCCGCGCCCTCGCGGCGGAGCTGGACGAGATAGGCGCGCTGGCCGTAGCGGTAGCCGGAGGCGCGCTCGGCGTCCACGGCCACGGGGCCGCTTCCGGCGGCGAACGCGGCGATCACCTCGGCGAGGGCGTCCTCGGTCTCGACGACGGGCGGAATCCCCTCGCGGGGCTCCAGCAACGGGATCGGAAGCCCATTCGCAGGGACATCGTCGTCCGGGGGGCCGCCCCCGGTGGTGCGCAGTGCTGTGTCTGCTGCGGTCTCTTGGGCGTCGGTCACGTGTCAAGGGTATCGGTGAACGGCAAGCGCCTGTCGACGGAACGTTCCGTCGACAGGCGCGGGCCCGTGTCCACCGGCCGTCAGTGGATGATGCCCGTCCGCAGGGCCACCGCGACCATGCCGGCGCGGTCGCCGGTGCCCAGCTTGCGGGCGATGCGGGCGAGGTGGCTCTTGACGGTCAGGGCGGAGAGGCCCATCGAGACGCCGATCGCCTTGTTCGACTGGCCCTCCGCGACGAGCCGCAGCACCTCGACCTCACGGCCGGAGAGCTCGCGGTAGCCGCCCGGGTGGCTCGGGGCACCCGGGGGGCGGCGGTGGCCGAGGCGGGCCGCACCGGCGCCGATGGGGGCGGCGCCGGGGCGGGTGGGGTGGCCGATGTTGGTGCGGGTACCGGTGACGACATAGCCCTTCACGCCGCCCGCCAGGGCGTTGCGTACGGCGCCGATGTCATCGGCGGCCGAGAGGGCGAGGCCGTTGGGCCAGCCCGCGGCGCGGGTCTCGGACAGCAGGGTCAGGCCGCTGCCGTCGGGCAGGTGGACGTCGGCAACGCAGATGTCGCGCGGGTTGCCGACGCGGGGACGGGCCTCCGCGATGGACGACGCCTCGATCACGTCGCGCACTCCGAGGGCCCACAGGTGGCGGGTGACGGTGGAGCGGACGCGTGGGTCGGCCACGACGACCATGGCCGTCGGCTTGTTCGGGCGGTAGGCGACCAGGCTTGCGGGCTGCTCGAGGAGAACGGACACCAGGCCTCCTGGGGGGAAGGGTGCGGGACGGAGCCGGCTCGGGGAAGAAGCCGGGGGCGAACCCGTGCTGTGAAGGGGTCACTGACTCCTTCGGCAGTTGGGCCGCCCGCCTTTAGGGAAAGATCACGATTTGGTGAGTAACAATTAGGGCAATTCGGACGCGTGATCGATCATCCTACGAGCGGCCCCCGCCCCGTCACCCTCACGAGGGACTCCGACGGGGCCCGCCGGACACGCCGCTCAGGCCCCCTGCGGCCCCCGGCGCTGGGGCAGCGAGACGACCCCCGCGCCCGTCACGGTGCCCGCCCCCGGATCGGCCGGTGCGGGGGGCAGCCCCGCGATCTGGCAGAGCAGATCGCACCAGGCCGCCAGATGCGCCCCCGTGTCCGGCACCCCGCCCAGACCCTCGCGCGGGGTCCAGGACGCCCGGATCTCGATCTGGGTCGCCGGCCTGCGGTCCGCGAGACCGCCGAAATAGTGCGAGCCCGCCATCGTGACGGTCCCGCTCGCCTCCCCGTACACGAGCCCCCGCGCCTCCATGGCCCCGGTCAGCCAGGACCAGCACACCTCCGGCAGCAGCGGGTCCGCCGCCATCTCCGGCTCCAGCTCCGCCCTGACCAGCGTCACCAGCCGGAACGTGCCCTTCCAGGCCTCGTGCCCGTCCGGATCGTGCAGCAGCACGAGCCGCCCGTCCGCCAGGTCCTCCTCGCCCTCCACGACGGCCGCCTCCACCGCGTACGCGTACGGGGCGAGCCGCTGCGGCGGCCTGGTCGGGTCGATCTCGATCTCGGGCCGCAGCCTCGCCGACCGCAAGGCCTCCACCGCCCGCCGGAAGGCGGGCGGAACCGGGTTCGTCTCCGTACTGTCCGCCGTTTCGTCCGTCCCTCGATCGCCGTCGGAATGATCGGAAAAATGTCCCTGAGCCGCAGCCATGCGGGGAAGAGTAGGCGGAACGGGGCCTCCGTGCAGGGAGGGACACCCGGCCCGGACGAGCGGCTTCCCGCCACATGCGAAGATTCTGGGCGTGAGTGCCATTGACCGCCCCACGGGCCAGCAGACGAAGCAGCAGTCGCGGACGTACGACTCCGCGTTCCTCAAGGCGTGCCGGCGCGAGCCGGTGCCCCACACCCCCGTCTGGTTCATGCGGCAGGCCGGGCGCTCCCTCCCCGAGTACCTGAAGGTCCGCGAGGGCATCCCCATGCTCGAGTCGTGCATGCGGCCCGAGCTGGTCACCGAGATCACGCTCCAGCCGGTCCGGCGCCACAAGGTCGACGCCGCGATCTACTTCAGCGACATCGTCGTCCCCCTCAAGGCCATCGGCATCGACCTCGACATCAAGCCCGGCGTCGGCCCGGTCGTCGCCGACCCGATCCGCACCCGCGCCGACCTGGCCCGGCTGCGCGATCTGACCCCCGAGGACGTCCACTACGTCACCGAGGCCATCGGCATGCTCACCGGCGAGCTGGGCGACACCCCGCTCATCGGCTTCGCCGGCGCGCCTTTCACCCTCGCGAGCTACCTCGTCGAGGGCGGCCCGTCGCGCAGCCACGAGCACACCAAGGCGCTCATGTACGGCGACCCGCAGCTCTGGGCCGACCTGCTCGACCGCCTCGCCGAGATCACCTCGGCCTTCCTCAAGGTGCAGATCGAGGCCGGCGCCTCCGCCGTGCAGCTCTTCGACTCCTGGGTCGGCGCCCTCGCCCCGGCCGACTACCGCCGCTCGGTGATGCCCGCCTCCACGAAGGTCTTCGACGCGGTCGCCGGCTACGGCGTCCCGCGCATCCACTTCGGTGTCGGCACCGGCGAGCTCCTCGGCCTCATGGGCGAGGCCGGCGCGGACGTCGTCGGCGTCGACTGGCGCGTCCCGCTCGACGAGGCCGCCCGCCGCGTCGGCCCCGGCAAGGCGCTCCAGGGGAACCTCGACCCCGCCGTGCTCTTCGCCTCGCGCGAGGTCGTGGAGGCCAAGACCGACGAGGTCCTGGCCGCCGCGAAGGACCTGGAGGGCCACATCTTCAACCTGGGGCACGGCGTCATGCCGGCCATGGACCCGGACGCCCTGAGCCGTCTCGTCGAGTACGTGCACACGCGGACGGCCGTCTGACGGCCGCCCGCGTGGGGACGGGGCTCAGGACTCGCAGTTGACGGGCGGGGCGCCGGAGACGACCCGGCAGTAGTCGATGCCGGTGCCGCCGTCGACGGTGCCCCCGTTCGTGGCGACGCGGAGGAAGTCGTTCCCGTCGCCTCCGTCGACGGCGCCACCCGGCGCGACGGTGCCGTCGACCCGGATGAAGTCGCCGCCGGTGTTGCCCCTGACGGCGCCGGCGACGGTCCCGGTGACGACGATGTAGTCGGCGCCGCCCTCGCCGCGGATCAGGTCGCCGCTGCCGACCGAGCCGCAGGTGATGTAGTCGGCGTTCGGGGTCCCGATGACGCTCGTGCCGGTGACGGGGACGCCGTTCACCCGGCACGAGGTCACCGCGTGGGCGGGCGTCGCCGTCAGGGCGACCGGGGCTATGACGAGAGTCGCGGCGCAGAGCGCACGCATCGTGTGTCGGATCATGGGATCAGACACTCACGGTGACGGCACGGCCGCAAACCGTCACCATCGGTCACTGCGCCGCTCGGGTCATTCCGCCGCCCGAACGGCCGCCACCGCCTTGCGGGCAGCGACGAGCACCGGGTCCCACACCGGCGAGAACGGCGGCGCGTACCCCAGGTCCAGAGCCGTCATCCCCTCCACCGTCATCCCCGCCGTCAGCGCCACCGCCGCGATGTCCACCCGTTTCGCCGCGCCCTCCCGGCCCACGATCTGCACCCCGAGCAGCCGTCCCGTGCGCCGCTCGGCCAGCATCTTCACCGTCATCGGCGCGGCCCCCGGGTAGTAGCCCGCCCGGCTCGTCGACTCCACCGTCACCGTCACGAACCTCAGCCCCACCTCCCGGGCGTCCCGCTCCCGCAGGCCCGTCCGGGCGATCTCCAGGTCGCACACCTTCGACACGGCCGTGCCCACCACACCCGGGAAGGTCGCGTAGCCGCCGCCCACGTTCGAGCCGATGACCTGGCCGTGCTTGTTGGCGTGCGTGCCCAGCGGCACGTGCCGCTCCCGGCCGGAGACCAGGTCGAGGACCTCCACGCAGTCACCGCCGGCCCAGATGTTCCCGTGGCCCCGCACCCGCATCGCCAGATCGGTGAGCAGCCCGCCGTACTCCCCGAGCGGCAGCCCCGCCGCCCGCGCCAGCGAGGTCTCCGGCACCACGCCCGTGCCCAGCACCACCACGTCCGCCGGGTACTCGTCCGTGTCCGTCACCACCGCCCGCACCCCGCCGTCCGGGCCCGTCAGGACCTTCGTCACCGGCGCCGAGACGACCGTCCTGATGCCGAGCCCGTCCATCGCCCGGTGCACCAGCCGCCCCATGTCCGGATCGAGGGTGGCCATCGGCTGCTCGCCCCGGGTCAGGACCGTGACCTCGTAGCCCCGGTTCAGCAGGGCCTCGGCCATCTCCACCCCGATGTACCCGGCGCCGACGACGACCGCCCGCCGCCCCGGGGTCCCGGCCAGCGAGTCGAGCAGCGCCTGGCCGTCGTCGAGGGTCTGCACCCCGTGCACCCCGCGCGCGTCGATCCCCGGCAGCGGCGGGCGCAGCGGCCGGGCCCCGGTCGCGATCACCAGCTTGTCGAAGCCCGTCCACGCCTCCGCACCCGACTCCAGGTCCCGCGAGCGGACCCGCTGCCCCGGCACGTCGATCTCCGTCACCTCGGTCCGCATCCGCAGATCGATGTCACGCGCCCGGTGCTCCTCCGGGGAGCGCGCGATCAGCTCCCCGCGCGTGGCCACGTCCCCGCCCACCCAGTACGGGATGCCGCAGGCCGAGTACGAGGAGAAGTGCCCGCGCTCGAAGGCGACGATCTCCAGCTCCCCGGGAGACCTGAGCCTGCGCGCCTGCGACGCGGCGGACATGCCCGCCGCGTCGCCACCGATGACCACCAGTCGTTCGCTCATGGGACGAAACTACTTCTCGGGAGCCTCCCGGGGGCGCGGAGCCGTCGGCGGCTCGGGCGCCCGCCGCGCCTCGGAGGCCTCCGGCGACCCGGGCGCCACCGCCGCCCCCGCCGCGTTCCGCGGGGTGTCCGGCAGGCCCGGGACGGGGGCCGCGGGGCGGGTGCGGGACGCCAGGCGCGGGCGGACGAGGCGGCGCCACAGGACGAAGAGGACCAGGACCACCGCGAGCCACGGGGCCAGCGCGGTCAGGACGATCCCGATCCAGGCCGCCGCCCCCACCAGCGCGTTCCAGCCGCCGCTCAGGGCGTCCCCGAAACCGGGACGGCCCTCCTCCCGCTCCTCCGCCGGCGCCTTCTCCGGCTCGGAGAGCCGGAGGGTGATCGTCGCCATCGTCGTCCGGTCCTTCAGCGAGGCCTGCTGGGCGAGCAGCGACTCCAGGTCCGCCTGACGGCGGCTCAGCTCGCCCTCCAGGGTCACCACGTCGGACAGCTTCTCCGCCCGGTCCATCAGCGCCCGCACCCGCGCCACGCTCGCCCGCTGGGTGGCGATCCGGCTCTCCACGTCCACCACCTGGTCGGTGACGTCCTTGGCGTCCGCCTTGCGGTCGAGCAGCTTCCCCGCGCCCGCGAGCTCGGCGAGGACGGAGTCGTACCGCTCCTGCGGCACCCTCAGCACGATCTGCGAGGTGAGGTACGTGTCGTCGATCCGCTCCGTCGACTCGTTCTCCACGTGCCCGCCCGCGTCCGTCGCCACCCGACGGGCCGCGACCAGCGCCTTCGCCGCGTCCTTCACCTCGACGGAGAGCTCGGCGGTACGGATGACGTGCTTCTGGGCCGGCGCCTTCGCCGCGGGCTTCGCGGCGGCCCCCGAGCTGCCGTCGGCGGCTCCCTCGGCCCCCGCGTCCCGGGCCCCGTCGGCGGGCTTCGCCGCCGCCATGCCCCCCTTGCCGTCGGATGCCGAGTCCGTGGCGCCCGCGCCGCAGCCGGTCAGGACCAGTGAGGCCGTCAGAAGCACCGCGGCCGTCGTTCTCGTTCTCGCTGCCCGCACGAGGAACCCCCCAAGGTGGTGGTGAGTGATGCCCCTTGGACGTACGGGCCTCCGGTTCGGGTTGCCTCCGGGCGGTAGCGATGCGGTCACGGTCCGGCCTCGGAACGGGAGCGGGCGGGCGATTTGAGAGAGTGGTGCCATGAACGCGGACACCACGGGACAGCACGCCGGGCCTCATGTCGTCGTCGCCGGAGGCGGGATCGCCGGACTCGCGGCCGCCCACCGACTGGCCCTGGCCGGCCACCGGGTGACCCTCCTCGAAGCGGACGACCGGCTCGGCGGCAAGCTCCTCGCCGGGGAGATCGCGGGCGCGCCCGTCGACCTCGGCGCCGAGTCGCTCCTCGCCCGCCGCCCCGAGGCCGTCGCCCTCGCCCGGGCCGTCGGCCTCGGCGACCGGCTCCAGGCCCCCGCGACGACCACCGCGTCCGTCTGGTCCCGGGGCGAGCTCGTCCCCATGCCCAAGGGGCACGTCATGGGCGTCCCCGGCGACCCCGCGGCCGTCGAGGGGCTCCTCTCCGCGGAGGGCGTGCGCCGTGTCGGCGGCGACCTGGAGCTCCCGCCCACCGAGATCGGCGAGGACATCGCCATCGGCGCGTACGTCGCCGCGCGCATGGGCCACGAGGTCGTCGACCGGCTCGTCGAACCCCTCCTCGGCGGGGTGTACGCCGGTGACGCCCACCGCATCTCGATGAAGGCCGCCGTCCCCGCCCTCTTCGAGGCCGCCCGCGTCCACCCCACGCTCACCGCCGCCGTCCACGCCGTCCAGCGGGCCGGCGCGGCCACCCCCGCCGACGCGGCGGGCGCCGCCACCGGCCTCGGCGGCTCCGCCTTCCTCGGCATCGAGGGCGGCATCGGCACCCTCCCCGGCGCGGTCGCCGACGCCGTCCGCGCCGCCGGAGGCGAGATCCTCACCGGCACCTCCGTGAACGCCCTGGTCCGCACCGGCGCCACCGGCTGGCAGGTCGTGACCCGGCACCGGACCTTCGACGCCGACGCCGTCGTCCTCGCGACCCCCGCCGGCATCGCCGCCGGGCTCCTCGGCGGCCACGCCCCGGCCGCCGCGGCCGAGCTCGACGAGATCGACTACGCCTCGATGGCCCTGATCACCCTCGCCTTCCGCCGCTCCGACGTGCCCGCCCTCGCCGGTTCCGGTTTCCTCGTGCCGCCCGTGGACGGTCACACCATCAAGGCCTCCACCTTCTCCGGCCAGAAGTGGCGGTGGGTCTCCGACGGCGCCCCCGACCTGTTCGTGCTGCGCACCTCCGTCGGCCGGCACGGCGAGGAGGAGCAGGTCCACCGCGAGGACTCCGACCTCGTCGACGCCTCCCTCAAGGACCTCGCCGCCGCCACCGGACTCTCCGCACGCCCGGTCGCGAGCACGGTCACCCGCTGGATCGGCGGGCTGCCCCAGTACCCGGTCGGCCACCTCGCCCGCGTCGCGCGCGTCCGCGCGGCCGTCGCCGCCCTCCCCGGACTGCGGCTCGCGGGCGCCGCGTACGACGGCGTCGGCATCCCCGCCTGCGTCGCCTCGGCCCACCGCGCGGCCGACGAGATCATCGCCACGTCGAAAACGACCGACCCCGGTGCGGGGCACTCCCTGTGACGGGCGAGAATAGGCGTATGAGTGCGCCCGAAAAGATCCCGAACGCCGGTAAGAAGGCGAAGGACCTCAACGAGGTCATCCGCTACACCCTGTGGTCCGTCTTCAAGCTGCGCGACGTTCTCCCCGAGGACCGCGGCGGTTACGCCGACGAGGTCCAGGAGCTGTTCGACCAGCTCGCGGCCAAGGACATCACGATCCGCGGCACGTACGACCTGTCCGGTCTGCGCGCCGACGCCGACGTCATGATCTGGTGGCACGCCGAGACGAGCGACGAGCTCCAGGAGGCGTACAACCTCTTCCGCCGTACGAAGCTGGGCCGCGCTCTGGAGCCGGTCTGGTCGAACATGGCGCTGCACCGCCCCGCCGAGTTCAACAAGTCGCACATCCCGGCCTTCCTGGCCGACGAGAACCCGCGCGACTACGTCTCGGTGTACCCCTTCGTGCGCTCCTACGACTGGTACCTGCTGCCGGACGAGGACCGTCGCCGCATGCTCGCCGACCACGGCAAGATGGCCCGCGGCTACCCCGACGTCCGCGCCAACACGGTCGCCTCCTTCTCGCTCGGCGACTACGAGTGGCTCCTCGCCTTCGAGGCCGACGAGCTGCACCGCATCGTCGACCTCATGCGCCACCTGCGCGCCTCCGAGGCGCGGATGCACGTCCGCGAGGAGGTCCCGTTCTACACCGGCCGCCGCAAGAGCGTCGCCGACCTGGTGGCGGGCCTGGCCTGACGGCCGTAGATGAACCTGGTGGCGCGCCCGGCTTCCGGCCGGGCGCGCCACCCCTTGACCCGGAAGATCAGACGGCGGGCGGCACCATGTGCCCGCCGCTCCAGCGACACCGGGTCCGGCTCCGGGTGCGGCGCGCGTCACGCGCGCCGCACCGGCGTCATTTCCGGGCCCTTCCTCAGGCCCGCAGCGCCGCGCGGAGCTCGGGCTCCAGGACGGCGGGACCGCGCGTCGCGAGCGCCGTGAGCGGGTCGGTCCGCGACAGCCCGGACAGCAGCCGCTGTCCGGCATGGGACGCCCAGCGAGTGTACGGATACACCTCGATCCGGCCGATCAGCAGGCACAGTCCCGACCCGAGCAGCGGCAGCCCGAAAGCGGCGACGACCAGGGACCGTTCGGCATCCGGCACCAGGAGCGCCGCGACCGTCCCGAGCAGCAGCGTCAGCAGGAACCCCGCCCGTACCGCCCGCACCCCGGCCGCGATCTCCCGGCGCCCGTCCTCGGAGACGGCGAGCCCCCGGTCCACCAGCCCCTCCGCGAGGAGACGTACGGACTCGGCGGCGGCGACCACCGGACGGACGGCGGGAATCGGCGACTGCCCGCCGGGCCCGATGGCACCGAGCACCGCGCGCTCCAGCTCGTCCCCGCCGGCGCCGGTGGTGTCCACGACCGTCGCCCAGCCGGTGTGGGCGAGCAGCAGCCGGCGTTCCCGGTGCATCGACACCAGGGTCAGATCGGTGACCCGGAGCGGCCCGCCGGCCAGGTAGGCCGCCTCGCACACGGTGAGTTCCTCCGCACCGCCCGGCACCGCGTGGGGCCGGGCGGCGGCGAGCGAGGCACGGCAGACCCGCGCGCAGCCGACACCGGCCGCCACGAACGCCACCAGGAGGAGCGGAACCCAGACCATGTCCCGGTTCTACGGGAGGACGGACGGTCCCGCCACCCGAATGGGCGCTCAGCTGCTGGAACTCGAACAGGAACTGGAGCTGGAGCTCGAACACGAGCTGCTGGAGCTGGAGCAGGAACTGCCGCTGGAGCAGGAGGAGCCGGAGGAACAGGAGGAACCCGAGGAGCAGGACCCGGACGAGCAGGACCCGCCGCCGCCCGAGCAGGAACCACCCCCGCCCCCGCCTCCTCCGCAGGAGCTGTTGGTCGCGCACCACTCGGTCGCCACCCCGAGGGCGGCCGCGTCCGAGGACGAGAAGTGCGACGGGGAATGCGACGGGGAGTGCCTCCTGCCGCGCTGGTTCCGCCGCGGCGGCGCGTAGTACCGGGCGGCGGCGACCAGCTGCTCCCGGAGCACCGGGTCCG
Source organism: Streptomyces tanashiensis (assembly GCF_014648895.1). Classification (GTDB taxonomy): domain Bacteria; phylum Actinomycetota; class Actinomycetes; order Streptomycetales; family Streptomycetaceae; genus Streptomyces; species Streptomyces tanashiensis. Next base: position 68,771 of record NZ_BMRZ01000018.1, on the reverse strand, counting down.
GCACGGCCCGCAGCCCGTGCAGCGCCACGAGATGGCCGGCGTCCGTGAGGTGAGCGTGGGCCCGCCCGTACGCGAGCACCGCGCGGCGGCCGGCCGGGGTGACCTGCCGGGCGGAGAGCGACCCGCAGACGATGCCGGTGATCAGCGCGGCGAACAGGATCGGCGCCACCTTGAACACGAACGGGAGCCGGAACTCCATGTCGGAGGAGAAGTCGATCACCGTGAGGACGATCGAGACCGGGAACAGGGCGAAGGCCGTCACGGCGAGGACGCCGCACCAGCGGGCCGTGGTCCGCCGCGTGGCCGGGCCGACGACCAGCCCGCGCCCCGCGAGGCCGTCGCCGATCTCCTGGACCGCCGGGTGCCGCATCACACCGAGACGCAGGTGGTGCAGCGCCCCGTGCGGGGCGGCGGCGAGCTCCTGGAGGACGGCGCGCTCCACCGGGTCGTGCGCGGTGGGACGGACGACCGCGACGATGCCGGGGCCGCCGATCGCGAGCCGGCCGTCCGCCTGGAGGGCGGCGAGGGCGGTGTCGACGACGCGGGCCGGGCCGCCGTTGAGGAAGGCGACCTCGTACCGGTCGTGGACGGGCCCGCCGGGACCGCCGCGCGTCCGGACGAGCCGGGTGATGACGAGGGCGATGCCGACGGCGCCCGCGAGGTACATGAGGACGAGCAGCAGGTCCATGGTCATCTCCGTACGAGGGCGTGACGGGCGGCCCGGACGAGCCGGGTGGCACGGCCCGGCGGGCGGCTGCCGGAACGGTCCTGCCACCACTCCGTCAGCCTCCGCCGGGCCGCCGGGTCCTCCGGCCGCCCGGCGAGCAGCAGGTGCTCCACGAAGTCGAGGGCGTCCCGGCGGTAGCCGCCGGTCATGGGACGGGACCGGGCGTACGCCAGGAACGCCGGCCGGAAGCCCTTGCCGAGGATCTCCGGCAGCTCCGGCGCGACCTTCGCGACGACCCCGGCCCGCTTGGCCGCGAGGGCGCGGCTCTGGACCGCGACGCGCCGGGTGTCGAACCCTTCGGGCACGGGGGTGCCGGCGACGAGCGCGGACAGGAGGGCGGCCTGGGTCACGGCCAGGCGCTGACGGGCGCCGGCTCGCGGGGCGGGGGGCTCCGTGACGGGCTCCTCGACGACAGGGGCGGCAGCCGGCATCGGGCCTCCCGAGACCCTTGCTCCCGCGCCGATCAGGAGCGAAGCCTCTCGGGGTGCGGGTACGAGGGAACGGGCGCCGTGCGCGTGGGCTGCGCCCACCCTCCCCCGGACTTCGTCCGGGGGGACCCCCATCGCCCTTCCGGAACGTATGCCCACAGCGGTCCGGATGACCGCCAGCTCCCGGGCCAGCTCCTCCTCCGGCGGGAAGTCGTCGTCCCGCTCCAGGAGCACACCCGGCGGCGAGACCCGTGACGTGAGGTCCGCCAGGACGTCGAGGACCGCTCGCGGTACCGGGTGGGCGTGGGTGTCGTGCCAGACGCCGTCCCGCTCGACCCCGCCCGCCACGTGCACGTACGCGATCGCCTCGACCGGCAGTTCGGACAGGGCCCGGGCCGGGTCCTCGCCCCGGTTGACGTGGTTGGTGTGCAGGTTGGCGACGTCGATGAGGAGCCGTACCCCCGTACGCTCCACCAGCTCCGCCAGGAACCGGCCCTCCGTCATCTCCTCGCCCGGCCACGAGATCAGCGCCGCGACGTTCTCCAGGGCGAGCGGCACGGGCAGCGCGTCCTGCGCGATGCGCACGTTCTCGCAGAGCACGTCGAGCGCGTCCCGGGTCCGGGGCACCGGCAGCAGGTGACCGGCCTCGAGCAGCGGGGTCGCGGTGAGCGGCCCCCCGGCCCGTACGAACGCGATGTGCTCCGTCACCAGCGGCGCCCCCAGAGCCACCGCCTTCTCCCCGAGCGCCGCGAGCCGCGCCGGGTCCGGCCGGTCCGCACCGCCGAGCCCGAGCGAGACGCCGTGCGGGACGACCGTCACACCGCGCTCGCGCAGCCGGGTCAGGGAGTCGGGCAGATGGTCCGCGCAGATGTTCTCCGCGACGACCTCCACCCAGTCGACGCCGGGCAGCGCCTCCACCGCCTCAGCGATCTCGGGACGCCAGCCGATGCCGATGCCGAGTTCCGTCATGTCCCCCTCCTTCGGTCCTCAGTCCCTCACCTGATGGCCCAGGCGGCACCGTTCGAACCCCAGGAGAGGGACCTTCAGAGCTTCATTTGAGGTTCGGGAAGGCGGACACCACCGTGCACGAGCCCGGGGCGATCTCCGTGAAGCCCGCGTCGCGGACGACCGGCAGGCCGCTCGTCGTCAGGCCCGCCCAGTCCTCGGCCGCCGCCGTCCGCACCGCGAGCGGGAAGCCCGCCTCGTGCCAGGCCTTCCGGTCGGCCTCCGGCATCGCCCACCACAGCAGCTGCGCCCCGTGGCCGGCCTGCGCCATCGCCTTGCCGGCCGACATGTCGAGCTCCGGATTGAGCCAGAGCACGGCCGCCCCCTGCGGTACGGGGCCGGGCGCGGCCGGGTCGTCGAGGTCCGTGCCCGACACCTGGAGCTTGGCGAGCTCCTTGGGCCAGCCGTCGAGCGGGACCGGCGGGAAGACCCGCACCTCCGCCTCCGCGCCGGTGACCGTGATGCCCGGCAGCGTGTTCGCCCGGCGCCATTCCGCGCCGCGCGCCCGGCGCACCACCTTGCGGATCCGGGCGTCCTGCCAGTCGGTCATGGCCTGCGCCCACTCGCCTTCGCCGAGGGCGCGGTCGTCGGTGAGGATCTCCAGGACGGCCCGCGCCGCGGTCTCCAGGGCGTCGGTACGGCTCGGGGGCGCGTCGCGCTCGATCCGGACGACCAGGGGGAGGACGAACTGGGGCTTCTCATCGCGGAGATCGGTCTCGTTGCTGCTCACCCGGCAAGTCTGCCATCGTGGTGAGGAGCGATTCTTGTGGGAATCAGTCCTTCCGGGCCAGGATGCCCCTCATGAAGAGCGATCTTTTTGCGGGCGAGCACCTCGCCGAGGCGGCGACCTTCCCGGGGATGACCCTCCAGAACGCCAAATCGGTCAAGTACACCGTGAACGGCGAGATGCACGCCCGCCAGGGTTCGATGATCGCTTTCCGCGGCGACCTCCAGTTCGAGCGCAAGGGCCAGGGCATCGGTGGCCTGCTCAAGCGGGCCGTCACCGGCGAGGGCCTGGCGCTGATGGCCGTACGCGGCCAGGGCGAGGCCTGGTTCGCGCACGAGGCGCAGAACTGCTTCATCGTCGAGATCGAGCAGGGCGAGGCCTTCACCGTCAACGGCCGCAACGTGCTCTGCTTCGACTCCACCCTCCACTACGACATCAGGACCGTGAAGGGCGCCGGCATGACCGGCGGCGGCCTCTTCAACTCCGTCTTCTCCGGATACGGCAAGATCGCCCTGATGTGCGAGGGCAACCCGATCGTCATCCCGGTCAGCCCGCAGGCCCCGGTGTACGTCGACACCGACGCCGTCGTCGGCTGGAGCGAGCAGCTCCACACCTCCCTGCACCGCTCGCAGTCCCTCGGCTCGATGATCCGCGGCGGCTCGGGCGAGGCGGTGCAGCTCAAGCTGGAGGGCCAGGGCTTCGTCGTCGTCCGGCCGAGCGAGCTCACCCCGCAGAAGCACTCCTCGAATTGAGGCTGGAGCACGTCGGGCGGCGGCACGGCCTGCGCGGCCCGTGGGTGCTGCGGGAGGTCTCGCTCACCCTGCCGGCCGCCGCCCTGGTCCGGGTCGTCGGCACCAACGGCAGCGGCAAGTCCACGCTGCTCCGGCTGCTCGCCGGGGTGGACGCGCCCACCGAGGGCCGGGTCGGCGGCCGGCCGGCCCGTACCGCCTACGTCCCCGAGCGCTTCCCCGCCGCCCTGCCGTTCACGGCCGTCGACTACCTGGTCCACCTCGGACGCGTCCAGGGCCTCGGCCGGGCGGCGGCGCGGGCCCGGGCGGGGGAGTGGCTGGAGCGCTTCGGAGCCGGCGAGCACGCCGGAACGGAGCTCGCGGCGCTCTCCAAGGGCACCAGCCAGAAGGTCGCCGTCGCCCAGGCGCTCCTCGCCGATCCCGCCCTGCTCGTCCTCGACGAGGCCTGGACCGGCCTCGACACCGGCGCCCGCGCCGAACTGGACACCGCAGTCCGCGAACGCCTCGCGGAGGGCGCGACGGTCGTCTTCGTCGACCACGACCCCCGCCGCCTGGAGGGCGAGGCGCTGGTCGTCCACGGGGTGGGCGAGGGGCGGGTGCGGGAGCTGACGCCTCCGGTCGCGGCGGCGGGGCACGCGCGCGTGGCGGCGGGGCCGGCGGGGCTGGCGCGCGCGGCGGCGGCCGGGCTGGTCCCGACCGCGCCTGCGCTGCCGGCGGCAGGACCCGAGCCGACCGCCCCCAGGGTTTCGGCGACCCCCGCCGGGCCCGCACCTCCCGTACGGATCACCGTCTCCGGCGGCCGGTCGCTTCCCTCCCTCCTGCCCGGGAACCCCACGACCGCCCCCGGCCCCGACGGCACCACCCTCCTCACCGTGGACGCGGCGCACTCCGACGCCCTCCTGGGCGCGCTCCTCGCCGCGTCCTGGCACGTCCACCACCTCGGCACCGAAGGCGTACGGGTATGACGGCGCTCCTGCGCTACCAGTCGGGTCTGCTGCTCCGCTCCCAGCGCTGGCTGGCACCGCTGCTCCTGTACGCGGCCTTCATCGGCGTCGGGGTCCAGGCAGGCGAACCGGTGCTCGGCGCGCTCGGGTTCGCCTCCGCCGCCCTGCTCCCGGTGTCCGCCTGGTCCGTGCGGATCTGCCTCACCCAGGAGCCGCCCGCCGCCCGGAGCGTGGTCGCGGCGGCGGCTGGCCGGGGCCGCGCGCATCTCGCGGCGCTCCTGACCGGCGCCGCCTGGCCGGTCCTCGTCGGCACGGTCGCCGTCCTCGCGGTGACGGCGATCGCCGACCGGCGCGGGGTCACCGCGCTCGCCGCCGCGACCGCCGGGCTGCTCGCGGCCCTGGCCTGCGCGCTGACGGGAGCGGCCGTCGGCGCGCTGACCGCGCGCCCGTTCCTCCGGGCCCCCGGCTGGTCCCTCGCCGCCCTCGTGCTCGGTTCGCTCCTGGCGCTGGTGACCACCGGCTCCCCGGCGAAACACGCGATGACCGCCCTGGTCACCGGGGCCCGGACGGCGACCGCCGACCCGCCCTGGCTCGCCTGCGGCGGCGCGCTGCTCCTCGCCGCGGCGGCGTCGGCCCTCGCGTGCCGGGCGACGGCGCGCCTGGAGTGAGGCCGGGCCGGGTCAGCGGGCGCTCATGAGTTCCGAGACCTTCACGAAGCGGTAGCCGCGGGCGCGGAGCTCCGGGACGATCCGGCGGATCGCCCGCTCCGTCACGGGGGCCGCGCTGCGCGTGCAGTGCATGACGACGAGCGAACCGGGCTTCACGCCGTCGAGGACCTGCTCGGCGACGGCGTCCGCGTCCTTCGCGAAGGCGTCCCCGCTGACCACGTCCCACTGGACCGCGGTGACCCCGGCGGGGGCGAGGGCGCGCAGGGCCGCGTCGTCGTAGCAGCCGCCGGGGAAGCGGAAGTACGGGACGACGTTGACGGCCCCGGCGTCCCGGAAGGCGTCGAAGGCGCGCTGCACGTCGGAGGCCATGTCGGGCCCGGCGACCGTCGGCAGGCCGTAGCAGGGGGACGCGAAGGCGTAGTGGCTGTAGGAGTGGTTGGCGATCTCGAAGCGCGGGTCGCCGCCGATGGACCTGGCCTGGTCCGGGTACTCCTCGGCCCAGCGGCCGGTCATGAAGACGGTCGCGTCCACCTTGAGCCGGCGCAGGGTCGCGATCAGTTCGGGGTTGTCGAAGTGCTCGCCGCGCGCGGCCCGGGGGCCCTGATCGGCCGTCATGTCGGCGTCGAACGTGAGCGCGACGACCTTCTCGGTGCCCTTGGCCCGGCGCGTGTAGACGGGGGTGAGGCCGCCGGGCCCGGGCGCCATGGTGGGCGGGGCGGCGGGGACGCGCGCGGGCTTCGGGCCGGGGGCGGCCGCGCTGGCCCGGGGCGAGGCGCTCTCCGCGACGGTGGCCTTCGCCTTCGGCGCCGGGGTGTCGGCCGCGCCGGTGCCGCAGCCGACGAGGGCGGCGCCCAGGAGACCGAGCGCCGTCATTTTTCGTACAGAAGTGTTCACGCTCGGAAGTTAACCGATCAAAGTGATGAACGCTCGCGACTCGACAGCAGCAGCGCCCGAGTCCACGCACGGAGCTGACGCACCATCGCGACGAGAACGATCAGGGCGGTCACCCGCCGGCGCGTCTCACGTGGCCAGGAGCCGGGCCCGGCACTCCGCCACGTCGAAGTCTCCCGGCGGGTACTTCGGGTCCAGGGCCTCCAGGTGTTCGAGCAGGAGCCTGCTGATCGCCCAGTTGCGGTACCACTTGCGGTCCGCCGGGACCAGGTACCACGGGGCCTCGTCCGTCGTGCAGCGTTCGAGGGCGATCTCGTACGCCTGCCGGTACGCCGGCCACAGCGTCCGCTCCTCGATGTCGCCCTCGTTGAACTTCCAGTGCTTGTCGGGGTTGTCCAGGCGCTCCAGGAGCCGGGCGCGCTGCTCCTCGTACGAGAGGTGGAGGAAGACCTTGACCACGGTCACCCCGTCCTCCGCGAGGGACTTCTCGAAGCGGTTGATCTGGCCGTAGCGGCGGCCGACCTGGCGGCGCGGGACCAGGTCGCGGACGCGGGCGATGAGGACGTCCTCGTAGTGCGAGCGGTCGAAGATGCCGATCTCGCCCGGCTGGGGGAGCGCCCTCATGATCCGCCAGAGGAAGGGATGGTTCCGCTCCTCCTGGGTCGGCGACTTGAAGGCGCGGATGCGGCAGCCGGACGGGTTGAAGAGCCCGATGACGTGTTTGACCGTGCCGCCCTTGCCGCTGGTGTCCATGCCCTGGAGGACGAGGAGCAGCCGCCGCCGGTCGCCGCCGGTGCTCGACGCGTACAGACGTTCCTGGAGTTCGGCGAGGCGCGGCCCGAGGGCGGCGGTGGCGGCGAGCCCCGCCGCCTTGTCGGCGGGACCGGCCGGGGTCGCCCGGGCGTCGTACGCGGCCAGGTCGATCCGCTCGCCCTCGGGGATCCGCAGGACGTCACGCAGGGAGGGCTCCGGAGCCGGTGCGGACTCCGGAGCCTTCCGCTTCCTCTTCCCGCCGTCCTTCTTCGCCACCTCGGGCCCCTTCCGCCGCCGGTCGTCCTCCCCCGATCCTGCGACGGAAAGCGGTCACCCGCACCCGGTCGGCTCAGCTCAGCACCACGGGCCCGTCACCGCGAACGTCGTGCCGGGCGTGTAGCAGTTCACGTACATCGTGCTCCGGTCCGGGGAGAAGGTGACGCCCGCGAACTCGCCCCACTCCGGGGCCTCCGGCGTGCCGATGTTCTGAGCGCCCCGGGCGACCGCGTACACCTCGCCCGTCGCGCTCACCCCGAAGACGTGCTGCGCCCCCTCGCCGTCCTCGCAGACCATGAGACCTCCGGTCGGCGCCAGGCAGATGTTGTCCGGGGACTCGCCGGGCAGCTGGACGTCGGTGCTCGGGCCGAAGACGACGACGAGGGTGAGCCGGCGCCGGTGCGGCTCGTACTTCCACACCTGGCCGAAGTGCGTGGCCGCCGAGCCGTCCTTGGCCCGCGCGAAGGAGGACACGAAGTAGACGGCCCGCCCGCCCCAGTAACAGCCCTCCAGCTTCTGGGCGTGTGTGATGCCCTTCGGCCCGAAGTCCTGGTGGCGGATGGGGGTCGAGGTCGCCGCCGGGTCCGGGACGGGCACCCATTCGATGCCGTCGAAACGGGCGCCGGTCTCCTGGACGACGGAGAGGTCGGGCACGCCGGGCACCCGCATGGCCTCCAGGGTGCCGCCCGCGCGCAGCGAGCCGGTGCCGCCGAGCGGCCTGTGCGGCAGGAAGCGGTAGAAGAGACCGAAGGGCCGTTCGAAGGCGTCCTCCGTCTCGTACACGATCCCGCTCTTCGGGTCGACGGCGATCGCCTCGTGCTGGAAGCGGCCCATCGCGGTGAGCGGGACGGCTCCGGTGCGGTGCGGGTCGGCGCCGTCGACCTCGAAGATGAAGCCGTGGTCCTTGGTGTAGCCGTTGGTGCCGGCCCGGTCCTCGGTCTCCTCGCAGGTCAGCCAGGTGTTCCACGGCGTGGGGCCGCCCGCGCAGTTGACGGCGGTCCCGGCGATGGCGACCCGCTCGCCGAGGACGTTGTTGCGGCCGTCGAGTTCGAGGACCGTGCAGCCGCCCTTGCCGGCCGGGTCGTAGGTGAGACCGGGGACGGTGGGGACGGCGATCTTGCCGGTGACCCGGTTCTCGTGGTTGCGGACGAGGTGCACTCGGCCGCGGCGCCCGGCGAAGGCGCCCATGCCGTCGTGGTTGCTGGGGACGGGGCCCTCGCCGGAGCGGAGCGGGTCGCCCTGCCGGGAGAGCACCTTGTAGCGGAAGCCGGCCGGGAGGTCGAGGAGACCGTCCGGGTCGGGGACGAGGGGGCCGTAGCCGCCCGTCCGGGGTGCGGCACTCGCACTACCGGCGAAGAGTTCCGGGAGGGCGCCCGTGAAGGCGATTCCGGCGGCCGTGGCGCCGGTGCGGGACAGGATCTGACGTCGTGTCGCGGACATGAGGCAAACCACTTTCCTGTTGGCGGACAGGTGTGATGTGACGTGTGACCCGCATGTGTGTATCACGCAAGGTGGTGACGGGTGAACCATGCGGGCCGCAACGGCCTCATGTGGCGCGAGAGATGATCCGGCGTCAGCCCAGCTCGGCGGTGAGGGTGATGGTCGTGCCCGTGAGCGCCTGGCTGACCGGGCAGTTCTTCTTCGCGTCCTCGGCGAGCTCCTGGAACCGCGCTCCGTCCAGGCCGGGGACCTCGCCGGTCACGGTGAGGTGGATGCCCGTGATGCCCTCGCCCGGCTGGAAGGTGACGTCCGCCTTGGTCTCCAGGCGGGTCGGCGGGTGACCGTCCTTGGCCAGACCGTTCGAGAAGGCCATGGAGAAGCAGGAGGAGTGCGCGGCGGCGATGAGCTCCTCGGGGCTCGTCTTGCCGTTGGGCTCCTCCGAACGGGCGGGCCAGGAGACGTCGTACGAGCCGAGGCCGGAGGAATCGAGGGTGACGACGCCGGAGCCCTTGAGGAGGTCGCCCTGCCAGACGGTGTGGGCGTGACGCACGGTGGCCATGGTGGATCCCTTTCGATCGGGTACGGCCCCCAAGCTACTGCGCCACGAGCCCCTTCGCGTCGCGGGCGAGGGCGGTGAGGCGGGAGATCGCCCGGAAGTACTTCTTGCGGTATCCGCCGTTCAGCATCTCGTCGCTGAACAGCCTGTCGAAGGGGAGACCGGAGGCGAGCACGGGTATCTCGCGGTCGTAGAGGCGGTCGGCGAGGACGACCAGTCGCAGGGCCGTCGACTGGTCCGGGACCGGCTGGACGTCCGTGAGGCAGACCGCGGTGAGGTCGTCGGTGAGCGCGCCGTACCGGCTCGGGTGAACCCTGGCCAGGTGTTCGAGCAGGTGCGGGAAGTCGTCGAGGGAGGCGCCCGGCGTCGCGTACGCGGTCTCGGTGACCACCTGGTCGGAGTACGGGGAGGGGGCCTCGGGCAGACCGCGGTGGCGGTAGTCCTCGCCGTCGATCCGCAGCGGCCGGAAGTGGGCGGAGAGCCCCTGGATCTCGCGGAGGAAGTCGGCGGCGGCGAAACGGCCCTCGCCGAGCTTGCCCGGCAGCGTGTTCGAGGTGGCCGCGAGGGCCACGCCCGACTCGACGAGCTTGCCGAGGAGGCTGGAGACGAGGACGGTGTCGCCCGGGTCGTCGAGCTCGAATTCGTCGATGCAGAGGAGACGGTGTCCGCTCAGCGTCTTCACGGTCTGCTGGAAGCCGAGCGCGCCGACCAGGTTGGTCAGCTCGACGAAGGTGCCGAATGCTTTCAGCGCGGGCTCCGCGGGGGTCGCGTGCCACAGCGAGGCGAGCAGGTGGGTCTTGCCGACGCCGTACCCGCCGTCCAGGTAGACCCCGCGCGGGCCGCTGGGGGCGGCCGGCTTCTTCGCGAACCAGCGGCGCTTGCCGGCGCCGGAGGCGTGCGCCCCGCCGAGGCCCTCGGCGAAGGAGCTCAGGGCCTTGACGGCGTCCGTCTGGCTCGGCTGGTTCGGGTCGGGGAGATACGTGTCGAAGCGTACGGAGTCGAAGCGCGGCGGCGGCACCATCTCCGCGACGAGGCGGTCGGCGGGGACGTGGGGCTCTCGGGAGCAGAGCGAGAGCGGGGCCGCTTCGGGAGAAGCCGCTTCGGTGAGGGCACGGGTCGACACAGTTCCCCACTGTAAGCGCCATGTCAGACTTCGATCATGCGCCAGCTCTTCCCTGTGACGGACATGACAGCCCTCGCCTCCGACCGGGAGTGGTCGCTCGACGCCCTCGCCGACGCCTATGCGTATCCGGAGGGCGACGGCCCGTGGCTGCGGGCCAACATGGTCTCCTCGCTCGACGGGGCGGGGCAGCACGAGGGCCGCTCGCAGCCCCTCTCCTCCGAGACGGACATGCGGATCTTCGGCACCCTGCGCGGGATCGCCGACGTCGTGGTGGTGGGCGCGGAAACGGTCCGCCTGGAGGGCTATCGCCCGGCACGCGCGCGGGAGGCCTTCGCGGCCCGCCGGGCGGCGGCCGGACAGGGCCCGGCGCCGGTGATCGCCGTGGTCAGCGCCTCCCTGAGCCTCGACTTCTCGCTGCCGCTCTTCACGGAGCCGCTGGTGCCGACCCTGGTGCTCACGGGGGCCGCCGCGCCCGCCGAGCGGGTCGCCGCCGCCCGGGCGGCGGGCGCCGAGGTGCTGTTCGCGGGTGACGGGGCCGGGGTGGACCCGGCCCGCGCGGTGGCCGTGCTCGCGGAGCGGGGGCTGCGCCGGCAGCTCACCGAGGGCGGGCCCCGGCTGCTCGGCCAGTTCGTGGCGGCGGGGGTCCTCGACGAGCTGTGTCTGACGGTCTCGCCGACGATGACGGCGGGTGGCGCCCAGCGGATCGCCGGAGGCCCCTCGGTGGCCGTCCCGACACGCTTCCGGCCGGCTTCCGTGCTGGAGCAGGACGGCTTCCTCTTCACCCGCTACCGTCGGATCTGACAATCGGCGGAATTTGTCGTTCCGCTTTGCGTCCGCTGGGCACACTTACTGTCGCAGACCCCGTGCGGGCACGGGGAAGGATGGTTTCCGCAGAAGGGCTCCTGAGGTGTTCACAAGCGTTCTGATGATCGAGAAGCCCCTCACGTCCGTCGACGTGGAATTCGTCACCACCCTGCACGGCGACGAGGGCGTGTCCTTCATCGTTCTCATGCAGCCGCGTGGTGACCAGGCCGATGTACTGCTGCGTGCCATCGACGACGTCGCCATGGGCGAGCTCAAGGAAGCGACCCACGAGGGCGACGAACCGGAGGGCAAGGAGGCCAGGGGTCCGGCCGAGCAGGCCCTGGAGATCTCGCTCCAGGCCCTGAGGAACGCCGGGTGCGAAGCGGTCGGCCAGGTCGTCGAGGACCACCCGCTCGACAAGATGAAGGCGGTGGTCGACGAGGCGGCGGCGGACGAGGTGATCGTCCTCACCGCCCCGCACTACGTGGAGGAGTTCTTCCACCGGGACTGGGCCTCCCGGGCCCGCCACAAGGTCGGGGTCCCCGTCCTGAAGCTCTTCGCCCACAGCGAGTAGCGGGAAGCCCGGGTCCGCGCCCCCGCACGGGGCGCGGACCCGGAGCCGCGGCGTCCCGCCGGGCACGCGCGCGGTGAGCCACTAGGCTGGGACCTTCCAGAACCACGCACCCCGGGGAGAGATCCGCATGGCACCCGCCATCCCTGCCGCCATGGAACGGCCGCACTTCATCGGCATCGGCGGTGCCGGAATGTCGGGCATCGCGAAGATCCTCGCCCAGCGCGGCGCCAAGGTCGCCGGCAGTGACGCCAAGGAGTCCGCGACCGCCGAGTCGCTGCGCGCCCTCGGCGCCACCGTGCACATCGGCCACGCCGCCGAGCACCTCGCCGACGACGCCTCCGCCGTCGTCGTCTCCAGCGCCATCCGCGCCGACAACCCCGAGCTGGCCCGCGCCGCCGAGCTCGGCATCCCCGTCGTGCACCGCTCCGACGCGCTCGCCTCCCTCATGGACGGCCTGCGCGCGATCGCCGTCGCCGGTACGCACGGCAAGACGACCACCACCTCCATGCTGGCCGTCGCCCTCACCGAGCTCGGCCTCGACCCCTCGTACGCCATCGGCGGCGACCTCGCGGGCCCCGGCACCAACGCCCTGCACGGCGCGGGCGAGGTCTTCGTCGCCGAGGCCGACGAGAGCGACCGCAGCTTCCAGAAGTACGACCCCGAGGTCGCGATCGTCCTCAACGTCGAGCTGGACCACCACGCGAACTACGCCTCCATGGACGAGATCTACGAGTCCTTCGAGGCCTTCACGGCCAAGATCCGCCCCGGCGGCACCCTGGTCGTCGGCGAGCACGCGGGCGCCCGCGAGCTGGCCCGCCGCGTCGCGGACCGCGAGGGCCTGGACATCGTCACGGTCGGCGAGTCCGAGGACTCCGACGCCCGCATCCTGAAGATCGTCCCGAACGGGATGAAGAGCGAGGTGACCGTCCTCCTCGACGGCGTCGAGCACACCTTCACCGTCTCCGTCCCCGGCCGCCACTACGCCCACAACGCCGCCGCGGCCCTCGCCGCCGGCGCCCGCGTCGGCATCGACCCGGCCGAGCTCGCCCAGGCCCTCACCGCCTACACCGGCGTCGGCCGCCGCCTCCAGCTCAAGGGCGAGGCCAAGGGCGTCCAGGTCATCGACTCGTACGCGCACCACCCCACCGAGATGACCGCCGACCTGGAGGCCATGCGCGGCGCCGCCGGGGGCTCCCGCCTCCTGGTCGTCTTCCAGCCGCACCTCTTCTCCCGCACCCAGGAGCTGGGCAAGGAGATGGGCGACGCGCTGGCCCTCGCGGACGCGTCCGTCGTCCTCGACATCTACCCGGCCCGCGAGGACCCGATCCCCGGCGTCACCAGCGAGCTGATCATCGCCGCGGCCCGCGCCGCCGGCGCCGACGTCACGCCCGTCCACGACAAGGACGCCGTCGCGGACGTCATCGCGGGAATGGCGGGCCCCGGCGACCTCGTTCTCACCATGGGTGCGGGCGACGTCACGGACCTTGGTCCGAAGATCCTCGCCCGCCTGTCGAACTGAGGGAGTGGACGAACGATGGCGTACGAGGTCGAGAAGCCGGACGAGGAGTGGCAGGCCCAGCTGTCCCCGTCGGAGTACCAGGTGCTCCGGCTGGCCGGCACGGAGCCCGCGTTCCGGGGTGAGTACACCGACACGAAGACGAAGGGCGTCTACTCCTGCCGCGCCTGCGGCGCGGAGCTCTTCACCTCGAACGAGAAGTTCGAGTCGCACTGCGGCTGGCCGTCCTTCTACGACCCGAAGGACACCTCCGCCGTCGAGCTGGTCGCCGACACCTCCCACGGCATGATCCGCACCGAGGTCCGCTGCGCCCGCTGCGGCTCCCACCTGGGCCACGTCTTCGAGGGCGAGGGCTACCCGACCCCGACGGACCAGCGCTACTGCATCAACTCGATCTCGCTGCGCCTGGAGCCGACGGAGTAACGCGAGGCACGAGAGACGCGAGGGGCTCGGCCCGGATCCTGATCCGGGCCGAGCCCCTCGTGGTGTGTGCGTCCGGAACCGCGACGTGGCCGCCGGGCCCGGTGGTCAGTGGACGGAGAACCCGCCGTCCACGAAGAGGGACTGGCCCGTGACGTACGCGGAGGAGGGGCTGGCCAGGAAGACGGCCGCCCCCGCGAAGTCCTCGGCGAGGCCGTTGCGGCCGACCATCGTGCGGGCGGCCAGGGCGGCCACCTTCTCCGGGTCGGAGGAGAGGCGCCGGTTGAGCGGGGTCATCACGAAGCCGGGGACCAGGGTGTTCGCGGTGACGCCGTACGGGGACCAGGCCTCGGCCTGCGAGCGGGCGAGGGACTCCAGGGCCCCCTTGGAGACCCCGTACGCCCCGCTCTGGACGAACGCGCGGTGCGCCTGCTGCGAGGTGATGTGGATGATGCGGCCGAAGCCGCGCTCGGCCATGCCGGGGCCGAAGCGCTGACCGAGGAGGAACGGGGCCTCCAGGTTCAGGGTCATCGTGGTGTCCCAGACCTCCTCGCCCAGCTCGCCGAACGGCGGGCGGAGGTTGATCCCGGCGGAGTTCACCAGGATGTCGGGCTCCCCGAAGACGGCCGCGGCCGCCTCCGCCCCGGCCTTGATCCCCTCGCGGGTGCTCAGGTCCGCGCTCACCCGGGCAGCCCGGCAGCCGTCGGCCGTCAGCTCCTCGACGGTCTCGACGAGCTCCGCCTCCTTGCGGGCCATGACCACCACGCTCGCCCCGGCACGGGCCAGGGCCCCGGCGATGGCCCTGCCGATGCCGGAACTGCCGCCGGTCACGAGGGCGGTGCGCCCTTCGAGGGAGAACAGCCCGGAGAGGTAGCCGGCGGGGGTGGTGCTCATGGTCTCGCTCCTCGTGTCGTACGGCACCGGCCCGTCCCTGTGCGGAGGACGGCAGGTCCCCGCATCCTGACACACGGTCGCGCACGACCCGTGTGATGATCTTCCCTTCATGATGAGGATCCGTCAGGGATCCACGGGGGAGAGAACCATGGGAAAGACGGACGCCAACGGCGTCGACCTGTCCGGCGTGACCGGCAGGCTCATCCAGACCGTCGACCTGGTGAAGGGCCCGGCGCCACAGGCCATCGCCACCGACACCCGCAACGGCCGGGTCTTCGTCCTCCAGATGGAGAGCGGAAGCCAGGAGGACATCGAGCAGGGCAACATGCGGCTCAACCGCATCGACCGTCTGACCGGCAAGGTCGAAGGGTCGATGCAGCTGAGGGGCTTCGGGCACGGGATCTCGATGGGCGTGGAGCCGCAGGGCGACACGACGTACATCTGGACCGAGGTCGGTTCGGCGGGGGCGGCACCGCTGCACCTCACCAGGAAGGACGGCAAGGTGACGGCCGCCTTCGGCAAGGCCGTCACGCGCTTCCCCTACAGCGACGACACGATCCTCCGGGCGGACGATCCGGCGCTGCGGAAGTTCACGCCGCCCGGCAGCACGTCGGGCACCGGCCCGTCGATCGACCCGGTGAACAACCTCCTGTGCGTCATGTACCACAAGGGCGGCAAGCGGACCTTCACGCGGTACGACCTCGCCGCGGCCGCGGCCGGCTCCTGGGTCCCGGTGGGCACCACCTTCGTCATGAGCGACTGCGACGGCCTGCCGGAGCCGTGCGTGGACGAGGAGGAGACGCCCGCCGTGCCCGCGCGGTACACCCTGGTGGACAAGCTCGTCTCCCAGGGCTACACCGTCCTCGGGGACGTCCTCTACTGGTACCAGTGGGCGCCGTACCTCGTCGACGAGGACCCGAACACGCTCCCCGCCGACGGGTTCCCGGGGGTCGCCTTCCTCACCTCGTACGACTGGAAGGACGGCAGGCGGTTCGACCGGCAGGTGGTCACCGGCGCCGACGGCCTCACCCGGCGCGAGCCCGAGGGCGTCGCCGTCGAGGTCGACCCCGCGACCCAGGAGACCCGGCTGCTGTTCGGCTTCAGCAACACCGTCCCCGGCACCACCGGTTCGCGGGACGTCACGATCAGCTGGTACCCGACGAAGCCCGCCGTCGATGGCGTCAAGGTCCTCGCGGACTGGGAGGACCTCGTCCTCGAACCCGGCATCCAGCCCGGCGCCCAGCCCCCGCGCGGACGCCTGGTCGCCCTCGCCGGCACCACCTACCTCCAGCTGCGCGGCACCCTCACCTGCACGCCCGGCCTGACCGCGGACGGCAGGATCGCGACCCTGCCGCACCGGCTCCGCCCGACCCACCTGACGCGCGCGAACGTGCCCCGCAACAACAACGCCGGGCGCTGCGTCTGCCGGATCGAGACGGACGTCAGCGGCGGGCTCCGCGCCTACGGCGCCTACAGCGACAACGCGATCACCTGGATCGACCTCGACGGCGTCTCCGTCGTCTGGCGATGAGCCGCCGTCCGGCCGCCGCCCCCGCACCGCCGTCCGCCCGCCCCACCGATCCGGAGGATCGAGCATGACCCAGCACAAGACCAGCCGCCGTTCCCTGCTCACCGCCGCCCTCGCCGCCCCGGCCGTCGCCGTCGGCGCCCCGCTGCTCACGGCCGCCCCCGCCGCCGCCGTCGACCCCACGGACGGCTGCCAGACCGTCGTCGACTGGAAGCCGATCGCCCTGGAGACGGGCGTGCAGAACGACCCCCTCTCGCCGGCCGAGGCCCGCGTGGTCCGCATCGCGGGCACCGAGTTCCTCCAGCTGCGCGGCCTGGTCACCTGCGCGTTCACCGCCGACGGCGCCCTCGGCACGCTCCCCGCCGACATCCGCCCGCCCAAGCTGACCCGCGGCGTCTGCCCCCGCAACAACAGCCAGGGCATCAACGCCCTCCGCATCGAGGCCACCACGGCCGGCCTCGTCTGGGTCCTCGGCCCCCAGGCGACGAACAAGGTCACCTGGATCCAGCTCGACAACTTCTCGTCCGTCATGCGCTGACGGCCCGCCGGGGAGCCGGCGGGGGCCTGATCAGCCGTGCCAGATCCCGGTCGCGGCGGTCGCCCTGACGTAGTCCGTGAAGTCGCGCGGCTCGCGGCCCAGGGCCCGCTGCACGCCGTCGCCGAGCGTGGCGAAACGGTTCTCGGAGATCCAGCCGAAGAGCGTGTTCAGGAGGGCGGTGAAGTCCTCCGGCAGGCCCCGGTCCGCCGCGTGGGCCGTGAAGTCGTCCGGGAGGACGGGACGGTACGTGATGTCCCGGCCCGTCTCCCGGGCGATCTCCCCGGCCACGGCGCCCAGCGTCAGCAGCCGCGGCCCGGACAGCTCGTACGCCTGCCCGGCGTGACCGTCCTCGGTGAGCGCCGCCACGGCGACGTCCGCGATGTCCTCGACGTCGACGAACGGCTCCGTGCCCGCCCCCGCCGACCACACCATCTCGCCGTCGACGACCTGACTCCGGAAGAACGGCTCCTCGCTGAAGTTCTGCGCGAACCACGCCGGCTTCAGGAGCGTCCACTCCGCGCCCGACTCCCGCACCGCCCGCTCGCAGGGAAGCTTCTCCTCGCCCTCTGGCGCCACCCAGTCGCGGTGCGAGAGGAGGACGAGCCGCTCCACGCCGCCGGACGCGGCGAGCTTGCCGAACGCACTCAGCGAGGCCGCCGCGTCGCTCCGCATCGAGTCGACGAGATAGGCCGCGCCCACCCCGTCGAGGACGGGCTCCCAGGTGTTCTCGTCGTGCCAGTCGAAGCGGGCGGGCCCCTTCCGCGAGGCCGCCCGGACCTCGTATCCGCGCGCCCTGAGGCGGGAGACCACCCGGCGGCCCGTCTTGCCCGTGCCGCCGAGGACCAGAATCGGCTTCGTGTTCTTCGTGATCGTCGTCATGCGACCAGTCAAACGGCCACGTGGTGAGTCACGGAATGGTCCACGCGCTCACTTCGATGTCTCAGCCGCTCAATCCCCCTAGACTCGCCGGGTGGATCCGCTCGCAAGCCTCCTGTACGAAGTCCGTTCCGACGGAGCCCTGTTCAGCCGGAACATCCTGGCCCCGCCCTGGTCGATCGGCTTCGCCCACGGCACGCCCCTCGCCGTCGTCACCATGCTCCGCGGCTCGGGCTGGATCGTCCCCGGCGGCGACGCCGCACCCGTCGCCCTCGGCCCCGGCGACGTGGCCGTCGTGACCGGAGCGGAGCCCTTCTCCGTCACCGACGACGCCCGCGCCACGACCCCGCCCTTCTACGTCGTCCACCCCGGCCACTGCACGACCGCCGACGGCGAGGACGTCAGCGAGGACGTCATCCTCGGCCTCCGCACCTGCGCCAACGCCCCCGGCGGCACGACCGTGCTCCTCACCGGCAGCTACCAGGTCGACGGCCGCGTCTCCGAACGGCTCATCGGCGGCCTGCCCCGCGTCCTCGTCGTCCCCCAGGAGGGCGAGGTCGGCCCCATCCTCGAACTCACCGACAGCGAGGTCAGCCGCGACGATCCCGGCCAGCAGGCCGTCCTCGACCGGCTCCTGGACCTGCTGCTCCTGTCCACGCTGCGGGAGTGGTTCGCCCGCCCCGAGGCCGACCCGCCCGCCTGGTACCGCGCCCTCGGCGACCCCGTCGCGGGCCGGGCCCTGCGCCTCATCCACGACCGCCCCGCGCGCCCCTGGACCGTGACCACCCTCGCCGAGGAGACCGGCGTCTCCCGGGCCACGCTCGCCCGGCGCTTCGGCGAGCTCGTCGGTGAACCGCCCATGACCTACCTGACCGGCTGGCGCCTCGCCCTGGCCGCCGACCTGCTGGCCCGTACCGACGCCACCGTGGAGTCGATCGCCCGACAGGTCGGCTACCAGAGCGCGTTCGGGCTCAGCGTGGCCTTCAAGCGCGTGTACGGGACCCGCCCCAGCGAGCACCGTCTCGCCGCCGTCAGCGGGCCTTGAAGACGAACTTCTCGACCTCGCGGCGGTCGAGGTTCCAGAACGTGACCGAGGGGTTCCGTCCGACGGTGACGAACCGGACGTCGTCGGAGAGCGACACGTCGATCGCCGCCCCGTCGGTGCTGCTGCTCGGGTCCTCGTACGCGATGCCGAAGGACTCGTACGTGTCCGTCCTCTCGCCGCCCAGGAACAGCTTCACGCCGGCGTAGGCCTTCTGCTTCGGCCCGATCGTGGCGACGGCCTTCGGCGGGGACTCCATCGGCGGGAGCGGGTTCTCGGTCTCCTGGCCGAAGTAGAGGAAGGGGTACGCGTAGAGGGTGCAGGGCGTGTCGGTGGCGTTGGTCGCGGTGATCAGGAGGTGCTGGCCCGAGTCGTGGGCCCAGTACGAGGTGTCGATCGAGAGATCCTGATCGGCGCAGGCCCGCGCCTTGCCCTTGCCGTCACCACCACCGGGCTTGCCGGAACCGGTGGCACTCGGCTTCGGCTTCGCCGACGCGGACGCGGACGCGGACGCGCTCGGCTTCGCGGAGTCGGACGGGCTCGGGGCCGTGGGCTTCACGGACTCGCTCGCGCTCGCGGTACCGGACGGGGCCGGGCTCGCCGCCCCGTCCTCCGTACCGCCGGGCCCGCAGGCCGTGGCCGAGAGCATCGCGGCGACGGCCGCGGCTCCCAGGGCGTATGTCTTCCAGCTCGTGCGGGCAGCGCGCATGGTGGTCCCCCGTGAACTTCGCATGGCTCGAAACAGGTTGCTGTCGAGCCGATTCTGACCCGGAGGGGCCGCACTATTCCGCCTGCCCGTGGCTCGTTACGAACCACGGACATGGAGGTGATGCTTCCTCGGCCCGACGGGGCGAGGAACCCCTGCCGACAGCCGAGCCAGACCTCTCCGTTCCCCCGTGCAACTTGTGTGGTGGGCACGCTCCTTGACGGTTCGAGGAGCGTGCCCGGGCGGGAGCTACGGAGCCGGGGCGTACCCCGCGGGCCGGGTGGTGAAGGTGCCGCGGCCCTGGGTGCGGCCGCGGAGGCGGGACGCGTAGCCGAAGAGTTCGGCCAGCGGGACCGTCGCCGACACCACCGCCGTACCGGAGCGGGTCGTCGAGTCCGTGACCCGGCCCCGGCGGGCCGCGAGGTCGCCGAGGACCGAGCCGACCGACTCGGCGGGGACGGTGACCGTCACGTCGGCCACCGGTTCCAGCAGGGTCATCAGGCTCGCGCGGAGCGCCTCGCGCAGCGCGAACCTGCCCGCCGTGCGGAAGGCCATCTCGGAGGAGTCCTTCGGATGCGTGGCGCCGTCCGTGAGCGTGACGCGGACGCCCGTCACCGGGTGACCGCCGAGGGGGCCCTCGACGAGGGCGTCCCGGCAGCCGGCCTCCACCGCGCGGACGTACTCCTGCGGGACACGGCCGCCCGTGACCGTGGACACGAACGCGAACCCGTCCCCCTCGGCCGACGGCTCGACGTCGATGACGACATGGGCGAACTGGCCCGCGCCGCCGTCCTGTTTGACGTGTCGGTACAGCAGGCCGGTGACGCCCTTCGTCACCGTCTCCCGGTACGCCACCTGCGGACGGCCGACCGTGACCTCCAGGCCGCGGTCGCGCCGCAGCTTCTCCACCGCGACCTCCAGGTGCAGTTCGCCGAGACCGGACAGCACGGTCTGGCCCGTCTCCGGGTCGGACCGCACCACGAGCGACGGATCCTCCTCGGAGAGCCGGGCGAGAGCCGTCGCGAGCCGGCCCGTGTCCGTGCTGCGGCGGGCCTCCACGGCGACCGAGACCACCGGGTCGGCGGTCGTCGGCGGTTCGAGGACGACCGGCGCGTCCGGGGCGCACAGCGTCGCCCCGGCGCGGGCGGACTTCGGCCCGACGACGGCGACGATGTCACCGGCGCGCGCCGTGTCCACCTCCGTCGCGCGGTCGGCCTGGACGCGCAGGATGCGGGCGATCCGCTCCGTACGTCCGGCGGTGGCGTCGAGCACGGTGTCCCCCTTCCCGAGCGTGCCCGCGTAGACGCGGAGGTAGGTCATGCGGCCGGTGGCGGTCGCGTTCACCTTGAACGCGAGCGCGGTGAACGGCGCCTCCGGGTCCGCCGGGACGTCCCCGCGCACCGGCGGCATGTCCGACGGGGCCGGGAGGTACGCGACGACGGCGTCGAGCAGCGGCTCGATGCCACGGTTGCGGTACGCCGAGCCGCACAGCACGACCACGGCCTCGCCGGAGAGCGTGAGGTCCCGGAGGGCCGAGGTCAGGGTCGCGTCGGCGAGCGTGCCCTCCCCGCAGAACTCCTCCAGAGCGCCCGGATGCAGCTCCGCCACCGTCTCCTCCAGGTGTCGCCTGCGGTGCCGGGCCTCGTCCCGGAGCTCCTCGGGGACCGGCAGTTCGGCGAAGGTGTCGGCGCCGTCGGCCCACACGTACGCCCGCATCCGGACCAGGTCCACGACGCCCGTGAAGCCGTCCTCGCGGCCGATCGGGAGCTGGACGGGGAGCGGGACGGTGCCGAGGCGGTCCCGGATCGACGCCACGGCGGCGTCGAGCTCCGCGCCCGCGCGGTCCAGCTTGTTGACGAACGCGATCCTCGGGACGCCGTGGCGGTCGGCCTGGCGCCACACCGTCTCGCTCTGCGGCTCGACGCCCGCGACGGCGTCGAAGACGGCGACGGCGCCGTCGAGGACGCGCAGCGAGCGCTCGACCTCGTCGGAGAAGTCGACGTGACCGGGGGTGTCGATCAGGTTGACGCGATGGCCCGCCCAGTCACAGCTGACGGCCGCGGCGAAGATCGTGATGCCCCGGTCCCGCTCCTGCGGGTCGAAGTCGGTGACGGTCGTGCCGTCGTGGACCTCGCCGCGCTTGTGGGTGGCGCCGGTGAGGTAGAGGAAGCGCTCGGTGACGGTGGTCTTGCCGGCGTCGACGTGGGCGAGGATGCCGAGATTGCGGACTCGCATGGTGGTGCCTTTCGCTGCTGCGTGAAGAACGGGGCAGCGCGATTCCCGGGGTGGTGGTCACACCACGGGTCGGCGATGGCGGGCGCGCAGCCGCCACCGGCCGGGGCGAGAGGCGAGGATCACGTCGAAGCGGCGGGCGGAGGGGACCGGCAGGTGGCGACGCACGGCGGGCTCCCCTCGACTGACGTGATCGGACGTGATCTGACGTGTCGTGAGTGTAGGGAGGGCCGCCGTGGGGGCGACACCGGTTTTTCAGGCCGCGGGCTGCAGGAGGTCCCAGCGGTTGCCGTAGAGGTCCTCGAAGACGGCGACCGAGCCGTACGGCTCGTGGCGCGGCTCCTCCAGGAACTTCACGCCGGCCTCCGTCATCCGCTCGTGGTCGCGGGCGAAGTCCTCCGTGTGGAGGAAGAAGCCGACCCGGCCGCCGGTCTGGTTGCCGACCGAGGCCTCCTGCTCCTCGTTCTTCGCGCGGGCCAGGAGCAGACCGACGTTGCCGAGGCCGCCGACGCCGGCCGCCCCGCGCGGGCGGACGACGACCCAGCGGCTTCCGTCGCCCCGGTCGGTGTCCTCGACGAGGTCGAAGCCGAGGGCGTCGGTGTAGAAGGCGATGGCCTCGTCGTAATCACGGACGACGAGGGTGACGAGTGCGATGGACGGCATAACCCCAACGTAATGCGCGGAAGCGGTGGAATCTATCCGCGTCGACCCGCGTCGTGGTGGAGGTGACCCTTGCGGGAGGAGGGCGCGAACGAGGGTCCGAAGGAGGGGCGGGGGAGGGTCGGCCCGAGGGTGGGTCCGAAGACGGGGGCCGGTGCGAGAATGCGCGCCATGGACGCGCAGGAGTTCGATCGGCTCGCCGCCCGCGCGCGGCGGCTCGCCGTGCCGGGGGAACGGCGGATCCTCGGGATCGCCGGGGCGCCCGGCGCCGGGAAGTCCACGCTCGCCGCGCGGCTCGTCGCCCGCCTCGACGGGCTCGCCGTGCTCGTCCCGATGGACGGGTTCCACCTGGCCCAGGCCGAGCTGGAGCGTCTCGGACGGGCCGGGCGCAAGGGCGCGCCGGACACCTTCGACGCCGCCGGGTACACCGCGCTCCTCGCCCGGCTGCGCACCCCCGCCCCCGGCACCACCGTGTACGCGCCCGCGTTCGACCGCTCCCTGGAGGAGCCCGTCGCCGGGTCGGTCCCCGTCGCCCCCGAGGTCCCGCTCGTCGTCACCGAGGGGAACTACCTGCTGCACGACGAGGGCGCCTGGGCCGCCGTCCTGCCGCTCCTCGACGAGGCCTGGTACCTGGATCTGGACGCCCGGCGCCGCGTCCCCCGGCTCGTCGAGCGGCACGTCCGCTTCGGCAAGGACCGGGCGCACGCCGAGCGCTGGGTCCACGACTCCGACGAGGCCAACGCCCGCCTGGTGGCGCGCGGCCGGGACCGCGCCCACCTGGTGGTCACGATGAGCTAGCGGTCCCCGCCCGCCGCGTGTTCCGTCGCCGCCACCGCGAGCGCCCGGACCAGCGGGTGCGGGCGGGTGCCGTCGCCCGCCAGTTCCGGCTGGAAGAGGGTGGCCAGGAAGAAGGGGTGCGAGGGGAGTTCCGCGACGCGGATCCCGCCGTCCTCGTCCGCGCCGGTGAAGCGGAGGCCGTGCGCCCGCAGGGTGTCCAGATGGCGGCTGTCGGCGCCGTAGTCGCAGTGGTACCGCTCGGTGGTCCGCTCCGCGCCGAGGGCCTTCTCGGCGAGGGAGCCGGGGGTGACCCGTACGACGCCCTCGTGGCCGACGAGCGAGCAGGCGAGCGGGGCGATCAGCAGGTCGTCCGCGTCGGCCGCCGGGTCGTTCTCGGCGTGCGCCGCCCGCTCCAGTCCGCAGACGTCCCGCGCGAACTCGATCAGGGCGTGCTGGAAACCGGCGCAGGTGCCGAGGAACGGGATGCCGTCCTCGCGGGCCGTGCGGATCGCCGCCAGCGCCCCCGCCTCGCTCGCGTACGGGCTCCCCGGCAGCACCCACACCGCGTCGAAGCCCTTCACCGCGCCCGGGGCCTCCGCGTCGCCCGTCGGGATCCAGTACGCGTCGAGCGCGAGCCCGTCGCGTTCGGCGAGGGCGTCGAGGAGGACCGGGATGCGGACGTGGGAGCGGACGTGCGGCGAGCGGTCGCCGACCAGGGCGATCCGGGGGGTGTGCGGGTGCGTGTTCATGGCCGAGTCGTTCATGGTCATCATGCTCGGCGTCGGACCTCGTTCACGTCCAACGATGATTCCTGCTCCTTCCATCACGGATGCTTATCCTCGCCCGGCTAGGGTGACGACATGACGAACGATCACGACTGGGAGACCCGCGTCACCGCGCTCTGGGAGCGCCTCGACGACCACGAGCCGGCCGACTTCCGCGCCCTCGTCGCCGCCCTCGCCGCCGAGCGGCCCGCCGACGACCCGGCCGCCCTCTTCGAGCAGGGAGCCGCCCACGACTCCACCGGCATGCCCGAGGAGGCCGTCACGTTCTACCGGCGCGCCCTCGACCTCGGCCTCACCGGACTGCGCCGCCGCCGGGCCGTCATCCAGCTCGCCAGCAGCCTGCGCAACCTCGGCCGGCCCGACCGCAGCGTCGAACTCCTCACCGCCGAGCGCGACCTCCCCGCCGACCGGCTCGACGCCGACGAGCAGGCCCTCTCCGGCGCCGTCGACGCCTTCCTCGCCCTCGCCCTCGCCGACACCGGCCGCGACCGCGAGGCCGCCTCCCTCGCCCTCGGTGCCCTCGCGCCCCTGCTGCCCCGCTACAACCGCTCCCTCGCGTACTACGCCCGCGCCCTCCTCACGGCCCCCGACGGGTCCTGAGAGCCGCATGGACCCGCACCTCCTCCGTACGTACGTCACCGTCGCCCGGCTCGCGTCCTTCTCCGAGGCCGCGCGCGACCTCGGCTACACCCAGTCCGCCGTCTCCCAGCACATCGCCGCCCTGGAGACCGACCTCGGACTGCCGCTGCTGACCCGGCGGCCCGTCGCCCCCACCCCGGCCGGGGAACGGCTCCTCGAACACGCCGGGGCGCTGCTGCTGCGCCTCGACGCGGCCCGCGCCGATCTCGGCCGGTTCGCCGCCGCGCCCCGCGCGACCCTGGGCGTCGCCGCCTCCCCGCTCGCCCTCACCCCCCGTACCCTCGCCGCGCTGCCCGCCACCGGCGTCACCCTGCGCGCGCTGCCCCGCGAGCGGGTGCCCGTCGCCGTCGCCACAGGCGAGGCCGACGCCGGACTCGTCGACGGCGTCGCCGCCCCCAGCGACCCGCTGCGGCTGCCCGACGTCGCCCCGCTCGCCGCGACCGGCGTCACCGAGGAACCGCTCGCCGTCGTCCTGCCCGCCCACCATCCGCTCGCCGCCCGCCCCGGGCTCCGCCTCGACGACCTCGTCGACGCCCGCTGGCTCGACGCGCCCGCGGCCGGAATCCCCCTCGACCGGCTCCGGGCCGTCCACGGCGGGCCCGCGGGCCGCGGCTTCCGCACCGCCCTGCGCTACGAGGGCACCGACACCCGCACCCTCGCCGCCCTGGCCGCCGCCGGGCAGGGCCTGGCGCTGCTGCCGCTGTCCGCGACGGACGGCGTCCCCGGCTCGGCCGCCGTCCCCCTGGTCGCGCCCCGGCTCGTCCACCGCACCGAACTCCTCCTCCCGGCCGGCGCGCACGGCGAACCGTCCGGCCCGGTGGCCGAGTTCGCCCGACGGCTCAAGAGCCGACACCCGTAGTCGCTACCCTGTGCGCAACGGCGACGGAAGGCGGACGGGCGTGGGGTGGCTGCGACGAGGACCCAGGCGGGACGGCGACGACGCACCGAGGGACCCCGAGTTCGCGTACTTCTCCCAGCGCGAGGCCGCGCTCTTCCGCGGCCGGGTCCGGGCGACCTTCGCCGAGCTCGGCCTGGAGGTGACGGTCTACGCGAACCACGTCGTCGACGACAAGGGCCGCCGCTTCGGCCTCGGCAACCTCGCCGCCGTCTGCCACCAGGACCGGCGCGGGCCCCGCGTCTGGCCCGGCATGATCCAGCGGCACATCGGGCTCGTCGTCCGCGCCATGGACGGCCCCTCCGCGCTCGACACCCTGCCGCCCGAGCAGATCCGCGCCCAGCTCTACCCCCGGGTCGTCAGCGGCGACGGCATCGACGCCGCGGCCTTCGGCTACGCCAGGACCGTCGCCCCCGGGCTCTACGAGGTCCTCGCCCTCGACCTGCCGGAGAGCGTCATGATGCTCACCGACGAGGCCCTCGCCCGGCTCGGGGACCACGCCCAGCTGCGCGACCGGGCCCTGCGCAATCTGCGCGGGCTGCCCGTCGAGGAGCACGAGACCGTCCGCGACGCCGACGGCATGTGCTTCGAGATCATCCTCGGCGACTCCTTCTACACGGCGAGCCGCGTCCTCGACCTCGACGGCGTCGTCCAGCGCGTCACCGGCCTCCCGCTCGGCGAGCACGGCGCCCTCGTCGCCCTGCCCTTCCGGCACCAGCTCGCCTTCCACCCCATCCGGGACACCTCGATCATCCCGGCCCTCGGCGCGATGGCCTCCTTCGCCGCTGCCGGGTACGAGGACGTGCCCGGCGCCATCAGCCCGTACGTCTTCTGGTGGCGGGGCGGCACCCTCACCCAGCTCAGCGAGCACGACGAGGAGCGGGGCGACCTGCGGATCGTCGTCGGCGACGACTTCCACGAGCTCCTGGAGCGGCTCATCGCCCAGGGCCCCGACCGCCGCTGACCGGTCGCCCCCGCTCCGGCATCCGGTCGCGGCCCGCGCTCCCGCCCGGCAGGATGCTGTACGTCGCACCGGACGAAGACGTCAGGAGAGATCGCCATGTCGAGCACGGACGCCCCCGAAGAGGTCGTGCCCTTCACCGCGGACGACTACCGGGCCCGGATGGCCCGCGCCGCCGAGTCCGCGGCCGAGGCAGGACTGGCGGGCGTGCTCGTCGCTCCCGGACCCGACCTGGTCTACCTCACCGGCTACCAGCCCACCGCGATCACCGAGCGGCTCACCGTCCTCGTCCTCGCCGCCGGCCAGGAGCCGGTCCTCGTCGTCCCGACCCTGGAGGCACCCGACGCCGAGAAGGCCGCCGGAGCCGCCGCGCTCAGCCTGCGCGACTGGACCGACGGCAAGGACCCGTACGCCGTCACCGCCCCGCTCCTCGACGTCGACGGCCGGTTCGGCGTCAGCGACAACGCCTGGGCCATGCATCTCCTCGGCCTCCAGCAGGCCCTGCCCGGCACCTCGTACGTCTCGCTCACCGAGGCCCTGCCCATGCTCCGGGGCGTCAAGGACGCCCACGAACTGGCCCGGATCGCGGCTGCCGGAGCCGCCGCCGACCAGGCGTACGGCGAGATCCTCAAGGTCCGTTTCGCGGGCCGCAAGGAGACCGACGTCGCCGCCGACCTCGCTGCCCTGCTCCTGCGCTTCGGCCACTCCCAGGTCGACTTCACGGTCGTCGGCTCCGGCCCCAACGGCGCCAACCCGCACCACGAGGCCGGCCCCCGGGTCATCGAGCGCGGCGACATGGTCGTGCTCGACTTCGGCGGCCTCAAGCACGGCTACGGCTCCGACACCACCCGCACCGTCCACGTCGGCGAGCCCACCGACGAGGAGCGCCGCATCCACGACCTGGTCCGCGAGGCCCAGCAGGCCGGCTTCGAGGCGGTGCGCCCCGGGGTCGCCTGCCAGGAGGTCGACCGGGCGGCCCGCAAGGTCATCACGGACGCCGGCTACGGCGAGTACTTCATCCACCGCACCGGCCACGGCATCGGCGTCACCACCCACGAACCCCCGTACATGATCGAGGGCGAGGAACTCCCCATCGTCCCCGGCATGTGCTTCTCCATCGAACCCGGCGTCTATCTGCCGGGCCGGTTCGGCGTCCGCATCGAGGACATCGTCACGGCCACCGAGGACGGCTCCGGGCACCGCTTCAACAACACCCCGCACGAGATGGCCATCGTCGAGTAGGAGCCCCCGGCGGTCAGCCGTCCGTGAGGACGATCGCCGACTCGCCGGGGAGGCGGAGGACACCGTCCGCCGCCGGGGCGTCGACCGGGTCCCAGGAGGCCAGGACCCGGTCGCGGCCGTTGGAGCCGAGGGGGATCACCACCGGTTCCCTGCCCAGGTTCACGGCCACCCGCAGGACGCCGCGCCGGAAGGCCAGCCAGCGGGCCTCCTCGTCGAAGGCGACCTTCACGCCCGCCAGGTCCGGGTCCGTCAGGTCGGGCAGGGTGCGGCGCAGCGCGATGAGCTGGCGGTGCCAGGCGAGGAGCCGCTTGTGCGGGTCCCGCTCGCGCTCGGTCCGGTCCAGGACCGAGCGGTCACGGGTGGCCGGCTCCTGCGGGTCGGGGACCTCGTCCTCCGCCCAGCCGTGCGCCGCGAACTCCCGCCGCCTGCCCCGCCGTACGGCCTCCGCGAGCTCGGGGTCGGTGTGGTCGGTGAAGTACATCCACGGCGTGCTCGCCCCCCACTCCTCGCCCATGAACAGCATCGGCACCGAGGGGCCGGTGAGCACGAGGGCCGCCGCGCAGGCGAGCAGGCCGGGGGAGAGCGAGGCCGAAAGACGGTCGCCGAGGGCCCGGTTGCCGATCTGGTCGTGCGTCTGGGCATAGCCCAGGAAGCGGTGTGCGGGGGTGCGTTCCCGGTCCACCGGGCGTCCGTGGTGGCGTCCCCGGAAGGCGGAGTACGTGCCGTCGTGGAAGAAGACACGGGTGAGCGTCTTGGCGAGCGCCGCCATCGGGGCGCGCGCGAAGTCGGCGTAGTAGCCCTGGGACTCGCCGGTCAGGGCGGTGTGCAGGGCGTGGTGGAAGTCGTCGTTCCACTGGGCGTGCACGCCCAGGCCGCCGAGCGTGCGCGGGGTGGTCGTGCGCGGGTCGGCGAGGTCGGACTCGGCGACCAGGAAGTGCTGGCGGCCCTGCTCCTTCGCCAACTCGTCGACGGAGGCGGAGAGTTCCTCCAGGAAGGTGAGCGCCCGCGTGTCGGCGAGGGCGTGCACCGCGTCGAGCCGCAGCCCGTCGATCCGGTAGTCCCGCAGCCAGGCGAGCGCGCTCCCCAGGAAGTACGCCCGGACCTCGTCCGAACCCGGCGCGTCCAGGTTCACGGCCGCGCCCCACGGCGTGTGGTGGGTGTCCGTGAAGTACGGCCCGAAGGAGCACAGATGGTTCCCGGACGGCCCCAGGTGGTTGTGCACCACGTCGAGGACCACGCCCATGCCGAGCCCGTGCGCCGTGTCCGTGAACCGCTTCAGCGCCTCGGGCCCGCCGTACGGCTCGTGGACCGCCCACGGCGCCACCCCGTCGTACCCCCAGCCCCGCACCCCGGGGAAGGGGCACAGCGGCATCAGCTCCACATGGGTGATGCCGAGGCCCGCGAGCTCCCCGAGCCGGGCGGCCGCCGCGTCGAGCGTGCCCTCCGGGGTGAAGGTGCCGACGTGCAGCTCGTACAGGACGGCGCCGCGCAGCCGCAGACGCGGGGACTCGTGCCGCCAGGTGTACGCCGAGTGGTCGACGACCGCGCTCAGGCCGTCGGGCCCGTCGGGGAGGCGGCGCGAGCGGGGGTCGGGCAGCACGGGCCCGCCGTCGAGGGTGAAGCCGTACCGGTCACCGTCCTCGGCGGGCACCACGCCCGACCACCAGCCGTCCCGTTCGGCGTCGCGGTCCAGGGGATGCGCGGAGCCGTTCAGCTCCAGCGCCACCCGGTCACGGGCGCTCGGCGCCCACACCTCGAAGAGCACGGGAATCCCCTCGTCGACGGTCCAGTCACACCACCACGGCTACCGCGACCATCCTGGCAGTCAGGACCCCGACTCGCCCGGCGCGTCCCACACGTGGTTGATCGCGCGCTCGAACGTCACGTACCCCGCGCGGGCGAAGGACGCCGCCATCGGAACGTTCCCCAGGTCCGTCGCCGCCCGGATCCGGGGCACGTCGGCGGCGGCCAGGATCCGGGTCCCCTCCGCCAGGATGTCGTCGATGTACCCGTGCCCGCGGTGGGCGGGCAGCACACCGAGGTACGCGATGATGTGGTGGTAGTTGTTCCGCGCGGGGACGACGAAGCCGACCGGCTCGCCGCTCTCCGGCAGCTGGGCGACCCGCCACCACTCGCGCGGCGAGGAGAAGTGCGCGAGCTCCTCGTCGTAGTGCAGCTCGGCCGCCTCCCGCAGCGACAGGCCCGAGGCCAGGTCGGCCCGGCCGTGCGCGTCGAGCGTGCCCTCCATCACCGGCGTCATCAGCGCGAGGAGGTCCTCGCGGTCCCGCACGGGACGGAACTCCAGACGGCCCTTCGGCTCCGGTACGGGGGTGCCGGGCCGCCACTCCAGACGCAGCCGCTCGACCAGCGGGCGGGCGCCCGTGCGCTCCAGGACGGAGAACAGGGACTCCAGGAGGGACCGGGTCTCCGGGACCTCGCGCCAGTCCGCCGGCATGAACCTCCCGAACTCGGGGCGCCGTACGCCCGCCGGGATCACCGCGGCCGTCGCCGTCTCCAGGAGCCGCAGGCCGACCTCGGCGCGCTCGTCGGCGGAGAGCGCCGGGTCGAGGTCGAAGAAGTCGAGCGCCTGCGGTGCGGCGCCCGCCGCGTGGGTCCACCAGGCGAGCCGGCCGAGGAGCCGGTCGCCGTCGAGCGCCACCCACATCCACGCGGGGAGGCGGCGGCCGGTGGCGAGATCGTCCGCGAGCTCGTGGTCGAGCGAGTAGGTGAGGCGGAGGAAGAGGTCGAGCTCTTCGGGGCCGGCGAGCGGGCGTATGACGAGGTCGGTGGCGGACGGTGAAGAAGACGTGGTCACGTCTGGGTTCCCCCTGGGGATCTCTGGCTGTGAAGACGGCAGACCGTAACAGCGATCCTTCAGGACCGGTACGGAGTTTCCCCAGGTCCGGGGTCCTTCTGGACACTTCGGGCCCGGCGGGCCGACAATCTCGGATGTGACGACCCCTTTCGAGCTTCCGGCGAACTCCCCTCGGCTGACGGACGCCGAGCGGGACCGCGCGCTGGTGCTGCTCCGTGAGGGCGCCGCCCAGGGCCGCCTCTCGCACGACACCTTCGTCTTCCGGATGGAGCGCGCGCTCCAGGCCCGCAGGCCCGATGAACTCGCCGTGCTCACCGCCGACCTGCGGACCGAGGGCACCTGGACCCGGCGCGTGGTCGGCGCGGTCGAGCGGATGTCCGCGTTCACGGCGCGGATCGGGCGGGCCTGGAGCGCGGAGCGCCTGCCGAAGCTGCTGCTGCCGCACCCCGGCCCGTACCCCCTGCGGATCGGTCGCGACCCGGTGAACGGGCTGCGGCTCAGCCACGAGACGGCGTCCCGGCTGCACGCCGAACTCTCCCTGCAGAGCGGGATGTGGGTGCTGCGCGACCTCGGTTCGACGAACGGCACCACCGTCAACGGGCGCCGGGTCACCGGTGCCGTGGTGGTGCGGCCGGGGGACGTGGTCGGCTTCGGGCAGATGTCGTTCCGGCTGTCGCACGACTGAGCCGAGCCTCGCGGGCGTTCACCCGTTCGGCGGCATGAGGCGGGCGGTGGAGCCCGCGCGGTGATGGGCTGGGCACACGCGCGCCACGATCTCCGGCCGCGGCACCCACCGCCGATCGACAGGGGTCGAGATGAGCGACGCGCCGAACCGCGAGCCGGACAGGGGCATACGGAGCGAGCGGCCCGAGGATGCCGGGGACCCCTGGACACGGCTGCCGTCGATGGCTCCGGCGACACCGTCGGCCGCGACCCCCGCCAGGACCGGGCCGGCCGGCGCCCCCACGGCCTCCCGGGGCGGCACCGCCCCCGTCCCGGGGCGCGTACGGACCCTCACCGACCCGGCCGCCGCCGGACCCGTCCCGCCGGGCGGGCGGACCGTCGCGCCGAGCCCGCTCGACCCCGGCGCCACGCGGGACCCGCACGGGATCCACCGGGCCCTGCGCGAGGAGTTCCCGCTCACGTACGACCCGCTGCTGCGGGCCTGGGTCCTCAGCCGGTACGCGGACGTGGCCGCCGCCCTCACCGACGAACGCTTCACGCACGGGCACCGGCCGGGCGACCCGCCGTGCGCGCGGGCCCACGTCGACGTCGACGTCGAGGCCCTGCGCTCGGTCACCGAACGCACGGCCTACGTGCTGGCCCGCCGCCTCGCCGAACGGCCCCAGGCCGACCTGGTCGCGGACTTCTGCCACTGGCTGCCCGCCGGCACCGTCGCCGCCGCCGTCGGCGTGCCCTACCGCGACATGATGCGGCTCGTGCGCGGCCGGGCGGCGGGCGCGCTCGCGGGGGAGTGCGGCGGCCAGATCGCCGTACGGGAGAAGGCGCTCGCCTCCTTCCTCGGCAACGTCCTGGACGACCCCGACCAGGTCGCCGCCCTCCGCGACGCACCGGCCGGTCTCGTCGCCCGCGCCTGGACCGAGTCGCTGCGCCGGGACCCGCCCGTGCAGATCGCGGTGCGCCGCACCAGCGCCGAGGTGCCGGTGAGCGGGGGGATCGTCCCGGCGGGCGCGTCCGTCGCCCTGCTCGTCGGCTCGGCGGGCCGCGACCCGGAACGCTTCCGCGAACCAGACCGCTTCGACCCGTTCCGCGACGACCCGGGCCAGCTCACGTACGGGCCGGGTTTCTGCCCGGCGGTCCTGCTCGCCGGGTTCGAGGCGGAGTACGCCCTGCGCGCCCTGTTCACGGCGATGCCCCGCCTGCGTCTGGCCGACGGCTTCCGCCCCACCGCCACGGGCCTGATCACCCGCGCCCCGCGGAGTCTGATCGTCCGCCCGGGCGGCTGAGCCGTCCCGGGCCGGGGCGAGCGGCCCCGCGACCGCTGTTAGGGTGACGTGCGCTCGTCAAAGAGCCTTCGTTCTACCACTTTCCACGGGGATTCAAACATGAAGATGCGTCATGTCCGCGCGATCGCTGTGTTCGGCATCGCGGTGGTCGCCCTGACCGGTGCCCGCGGCTCGCACGGCGGCAGCTGCGGCGGCAGCAGCTCCAGCGGCAGCCACAGCAGCGGCAGCAACCACAACGACAGCGACACCTCGGGCAGCAGCACCGGCGGCTCCGTGACCGGTGGTTCGAGCAGCGCGAACAAGGCCGTGCGCGATGTGACCATCGACGACTGCACGTTCGACGCGGCGACCAAGAACCTCGTCGCCCGGATCACCGTCAAGAACGGCGGCGTGCTCGACTACGACTACAGCGTCACGATGAAGTTCACCGGCGGCGCGGGCGGCACCGCCGTCCCGGCCACCGCGACGAAGACCGCCATCGCGGTCGCGGCGGGCGCCTCCGAGACCACCGAACTCTCCACGTCCTACCCCGGATCCGGTGACGGCTCCGAGTACACCAAGTGCGAGGTCACCCGGGCCTCCCGCTCCTGACCTACGCCGTCGGCGCGGCCGGGTCCGTACGGCCCGGCCGCCGCACCGAGGCGAGCAGCAGGACACCGGGGAGGATCCCGGCGGCCACGCCGATCACGGAGGCCGGGGCGCCGAGGGCCGCGAGCACCAGGCCCGCGGCGCCGCAGGCCGCGATCGACGCGCCGAGCACATGGAACGCGGGCCTGCGCCAGACGACCGCGAGGCCGGAGAAGTGCACGCCGACGACGAAGGCGATCCAGCCCACGATCGCCTGCGGGGCGTGCAGCACACGGGAGATCACCAGGAGCCCGGCCACGAGCCCGAGCACCTCGGCCGCCACCACGTACCAGTAGCGCCGCCCGAATCCGGTGCCTGTGCCGGTGCCGGTGCCGGTGCCGGTGCCCGTGGCCGTGTCGGCACCCGTGCCCGTGCCCGCCTCGGACGCGGCCGGTGTCCCCTGGCCGCGCCGGCCGAGGACGACCACCCAGAGGAACGCGGCGACCGCGAGGAGCCGCAGCGGGACGCCGACCGCCGTCGGCAGCGCGCCCGCGTTGGCCTGGATGAACACGAGCCCGAACGAGGCGCCGATGACCCGGCCGGTCTGATCCTTTGTCATGATCATCAGCTTGTCACGGGGAGGGAACGGCGGTTCACTCCACCCGGGCGAGGAGCGCCACCGGCCGCTCCGCGAACAGCTCCGCGAGCTTGACCTCCGTCGCCGGACCTCCCGTGAACTCCCGTACGCCGTCGAGCGCGTCGATCCAGCGGCCCTCGGGCAGCACCAGCTCCGTGTCCTGCCAGCCGCCCGCCTGGGCGAGCCGCAGGGACAGCCGGGTCACGGCCGTGATCACCCGGCCGGAGCGGGCGAAGGCCAGACAGTGCGCCGCCGCCGGGCCCTCCGCCGTCAGCGGGACGTACGTCCCGTCCGCGCCGAAGGCCTCCGGGTGTGCGCGGCGCAGCCGCAGCGCCGCCCGGACCACGGCGGTCCGCTCGTCCTCCGGGCCGACCGTGAACGGCGCCCGGTTGTCCGGGTCGACGAGCGCCCGGTACTCCCGCTCCGTGTTCTGGTACAGCTCCGGCACCCCCGGCATCGTCAGCTGCGCGAGCGCGGCCCCCAGGGCGTGCGCCCGGATGTGCGGCTCCAGGGCGAAGGCCGCCTCCGAGGCCGCCCGGAGCGGGATCCGGCCCGGCCCGGCCGCCGCGAACTCGGCCACCGCCCGCTCGTACTCCGCGTCCGGCTCGGTCCAGCTGGTCCGGAGCCCCGCCTCCCGCACGGACTTGAGGATCGCCGGGCCCAGCCGGTCCGGGTCCGGGGCGCCGAAGCCGAAGGCCGTCTGCCAGGCCGTCCAGGCCACGTGCGGATCGGGCGCGGGCACCCCCGCGACCTCCCCGAGGAGCTCCGCCCACACCTCCGGGCACTGGGAGAGCACCGCGATCCCGGCCCGGACGTCCGCGCTGCGCTTGGTGTCGTGCGTGGAGAGCACGGTGCCGGTGCCCGGCCAGTCCCGGGCGATCCGCAGGCAGTACGCGTGGAACTCCTCCACCGGCACCGCGGGACGCCCCGCGTCCCCGCCGACCTCGTTCGCCGAGAGCAGCGGGGTGTACCGGTAGAAGGCGGTGTCCTCCACGGACTTGGCCCGCAGCGCCGACGAGGTCTGGGCGAACCGCGCGCGGAACGCCCGGTGTTCGGGCCCGTCGCCCCGCACGCCCAGCGCCAGGTCCCGTACGACGTCGACCGCCGTCGCCTCCTCCGGCACCGCGAAGGCGGCCTTCGCACCGCGCGCCGCCTCCGGGGTCAGCACCTCCGCGCCGCCCGTCCGGTAGGGGCGGTAGACGGGGACCCGGACGAGGAGCTCGCGGATCGCGGTGCGCAGCGCCCAGGGGGCGTGGTCCCGGAGTGCGGGGTCGGCGGCGCAGATCCGGCCGGCGATCCGGGTCAGCGCGGCCGTCTCGGCGGCCAGGTCGTGGGTGACCACCTCGTACGCGGCGCGGCGCGCGGTCGCCTCCCAGTGGCCGCCCCGGTCCCCGGCCTTTCCGACGAACTCCCGGTACACGTCGGCGAGTTCGTCGGCGCCCAGCGGGTCGGTGAAGACGCCGTCGAGCTGCCGCAGCGCGTCGTACCCGGTGGTGCCCGCGACCGGCCAGGCGGCGGGCAGCGTCTCCGGCCCGGTGAGGATCTTCTCGACGACCGTCCAGCAGCGCCCGCCGGTCGCCGCGGCCAGCTCCTCCAGATAGGCCTGCGGGTCGGCGAGTCCGTCCGGATGGTCGATGCGCAGCCCCTCGATCACCCCGTCCGCGACCAGCTCCACGATCTTCTCGTGGCTCGCCGCGAACACCTCGGGGTCCTCCACCCGCACCCCGATGAGCTCCGAGACGGTGAAGAAGCGGCGGTAGTCCAACTCGGTGCGGGCGAGCCGCCACCAGCCGAGCCGGTACCACTGGGCGTCGAGCAGCTCGTCGAGCGGCAGCCCCTCGGTGCCCGCGCGGAGCGGGAACTCCTGGCCGTCCAGGTGCAGGGACCCGCCCGAGACCCGGAACCGGTCCCGTACCTCCGGGAGCCTCGCGGGCAGCACGGGCAGCAGCACCCGGCCGTCCCCGGCCCGCCAGTCGATGTCGAACCAGCGGGCGTACGGCGAGTCCGGGCCCTCGCGGAGCACGGCGCGCAGCGCGTGGTTGTGCCGCGGGGAGGCCGCCATGTGGTTGGGCACCAGGTCCACGACGAGCCCGAGGCCGTGCGTACGCGCGGTCGCCGCCAGGGACCGCAGTCCCTCCTCGCCGCCGAGCTCGGCCCGTACGGACCGGTGGTCGGTGACGTCGTAGCCGTGGGTCGAGCCGGGCACCGCCTCCAGGACCGGGGACAGGTGCAGGTGCGAGACCCCGAGGCCGGCCAGATACGGCACGGCGCGCTCGGCGGCCGCGAACGGGAACTCCGGCTGGAGCTGCAAGCGGTAGGTCGAGGTGGGAGGAATGGGCGTCATGCGAACGTACGTACCCCGCCGGAGGGCTTCTGTGTCATCGCCCCATGCACCCGTTCGAGTGCATCGCGTTACGTTCGCGTGATGCTCCGGATGTATCGCGACACGCTGTCCCTGCTCGGACCGGCCCTGCCGGTCGTCTCTTTCCTCGGCCGACTGCCCACCGCCATGTGCCAGCTCGGCAGCCTGCTCCTGGTCGCCGAGACGAGCGGCTCGCTCGCCACCGCGGGCCTCACGGGCGGCGCGCTCGCCGCCGGACAGACCGTCGCGGGACCCGTCATCGGCCGGCTCGCCGACCGGCACGGCCAGCGCGGGGTCGTCCTCGCGGCCTCCCTGGCCAACGCGGTCGCCGTCACCGCCCTGGTCCTCGCCGCCCTCGCCGACGCCCCCACCGGCCCGCTCATGGCGCTCGGGGCGCTCGCCGGGGCCACCGTCCCGCAGGTCGGGCCGCTCGCCCGGACCCGCTCCGTGGCCCTCGCCCGCCGCTCCGGCGCGGACGACCGGCTCGTCGGCGCGGTGCTCTCCTTCGAGGGCACCCTCGACGAGGTCTCCTTCGTCCTCGGCCCGGCCCTCGTCGGCCTCGCCGCCGCCCTCGCCCACCCGGCGGCCGCGCTGCTCCTCGCGGCCCTCCTCCTCGCCGGCTGCGGGACGGCCTTCGCCCTCCACCCGACGGCCCGGGCGACCGCCCCCGATGCGCCGGCCGCGACCACCCGTACGAGTGCCGCCGAACGGACGCGGCTGCCGGGATCCGCGTACGCCCTGCGCGGCACGATGGTCCTCCAGGGCGCCATGTTCGGCGCCTCGCAGGCCGGGATCACCGCCCTCACCGAGGAGCTGGGCGCGCCCGCCCAGGCCGGGCTCGTCTACGCGGCCATGGGTGTCATGAGCGCCGCCGTCGGCCTCTCCATGGCCGCCGTGCCCGCCCGGATCGGACTGGCCACCCGCTGGCGCGCCGCCACCGCCGGGCTCGTCGTCCTCTCCGTACCGCTGCTGTTCGTCGGCTCCCTGGGCGCGCTGTACGCGGTGGTGGTCGTCCTCGGCGCCGCCTACGCCCCGCACCTGATCACGGTCTTCGGGCTCACCGAGCGGACCGTGCCGGCCGCCCGCCTCGCCGAGTCGATGGCCTTCCTCACCAGCGGGATCGTGGGCGGCCAGGCCCTCGCGCTCGCCGTCTCCGGCCGGCTCGCCGAGGGGCACGGCGCCCCCGCCGCCTTCGCTGTGGCGGTGGGGGCGGCCGTGGCCTGCGCGGCGCTGTCCTGGTCGGTGCGGGTGACGGAACCCGTCGGGCCGGGGTCCGCGCTCAGGCCGGCCGGCGCAGAACGGTCAGGCTGAGCGGCGCGAGGGTCACCCGCTCGCCGCCCGCGAGCTCCGGGCCCTCCTGCGGCGGCATGCCCTCCGGGTCCGAGGTGTCCACCACCATCCGCCAGCAGCGCCCGTGGCTGTCCGGGACCGCGAACTCCAGCTCCTTCGACGAGGCGTTGAACATCATGAGGAAGGAACCGTCGGCGATCCGCTCGCCCTGGGTGCCGGGCTCCGAGATGGCGTTGCCGTTGAGGAAGACGGTCAGCGCCTGGGCGTGCGCCGCCTGCCAGTCCCGGGAGGTCATCTCCTCGCCCTCGGGCGTGAACCAGGCGATGTCGGTCAGCTCGTCATGGGTGCCCTCCACCGGTCGCCCGTGGAAGAAGCGGCGGCGCCGGAAGACCGGATGGTCGCGGCGCAGCCGGACCATCGCGCGCGTGAAGCGCAGCAGCGTGGCCTCCGCCTCGCTGTTCTCCTTCGGCCACCGCACCCAGGAGACCTCGTTGTCCTGGCAGTAGGCGTTGTTGTTGCCGCCCTGCGTCCGCCCGAACTCGTCGCCGTGGCTGAGCATCGGCACGCCCTGCGAGAGCATCAGCGTGGCGAGGAAGTTGCGCGTCTGGCGGGCGCGCAGCTCGGCGATCCCGACGTCCTCGGTCTCGCCCTCCACCCCGCAGTTCCAGGAGCGGTTGTAGCTCTCGCCGTCCCGGTTGCCCTCGCCGTTCGCCTCGTTGTGCTTCTCGTTGTACGAGACGAGGTCGCGCAGGGTGAAGCCGTCGTGGCAGGTCACGAAGTTGACCGAGGCGAGCGGGCGGCGCCCGTCGTCCTGGTACAGGTCGGAGGAGCCGGTCAGCCGCGAGGCGAACTCGGCGAGCGTGCGCGGCTCGCCCCGCCACAGGTCCCGCACGCAGTCCCGGTACTTGCCGTTCCACTCGGTCCACAGCGGCGGGAAGTTGCCCACCTGGTAGCCGCCCTCGCCCACGTCCCACGGTTCGGCGATCAGCTTCACCTGGCTCACCACCGGGTCCTGCTGCACCAGGTCGAAGAACGAGGACAGCCGGTCCACCTCGTGGAACTGGCGGGCCAGGGTGGCCGCCAGGTCGAAGCGGAAACCGTCCACGTGCATCTCGGTCACCCAGTACCGCAGGCTGTCCATGATCAGCTGGAGCACGTGCGGGGAGCGCATGAGCAGCGAGTTCCCGGTGCCGGTGGTGTCCGTGTAGTACCGGGGGTCGTTCGAGAGCCGGTAGTACGAGGGGTTGTCCAGGCCCCGGAAGGAGAGCGTCGGGCCCAGGTGGTTGCCCTCGGCGGTGTGGTTGTAGACCACGTCGAGGATGACCTCGATGCCCGCCTGGTGCAGGGCCCGGACCGCCGACTTGAACTCCAGGACCTGCTGGCCCCGGTCGCCCCAGGACGCGTAGGCGTTGTGCGGGGCGAAGAAGCCGATCGTGTTGTAGCCCCAGTAGTTGGAGAGCCCCGCGTCCGCCAGGCGGTGGTCGTTCACGAACTGGTGAACGGGCATCAGTTCGAGCGCGGTGACGCCGAGTTCCTTCAGATGGCCGATGACCGACGGATGCGCGAGCCCCGCGTACGTGCCGCGCAGCTCCTCCGGGAGATCCGGATGCAGCATCGTGAGGCCCTTCACATGCGCCTCGTAGATCACCGTGTGGTGGTACTCGGTGCGCGGACGCCGGTCGTCGCCCCAGTCGAAGTAGGGGTTGACCACGACCGAGGCCATCGTGTGCGGCCCCGAGTCGAGGTCGTTGCGCGCGTCCGGCTTCCCGAAGGGATAGCCGTACACCGCCTCGCCCCACTCGACCTGCCCCGACACCGCGCGCGCGTACGGGTCGAGCAGCAGCTTCGCCGCGTTGCAGCGCAGTCCGCGCTCCGGCGCGTACGGGCCGTGCACCCGGAACCCGTACCGCTGACCGGGCATCACGCCCGGCAGATAGGCATGCCGCACGAACGCGTCGGTCTCGCGCAGCTCCACCGCCGTCTCCGAGCCGTCGTCGTGCAACAGACACAGCTCGATCCTGTGGGCGGCCTCCGAGAAGACCGCGAAGTTGGTTCCCGCTCCGTCATAGGTGGCGCCCAAGGGGTACGCCTGTCCCGGCCAGACCTGCATGGATACGACTCTTCCTCTTCTGTCCGGGTTTTGTAGGTCTTCTTCGGCCAGATCCTGCCCGAAAGAGGGGCAACCTCCTAGGACTTCGCCCCGTCCTACCGGGTGACCGCAGACCAAGAGGGGGAACGAGGGGGAAGTGTGTACGAAATAGCGCGCCGCCACCTGGGGAAGGTGGTGGCCGGAGCGGCCATGGCGGTGACGGGGACCGCCGTCGCGGTCGCGATCACCCTGCCGGGTTCGGCGGGAGCGGACGACACGCCGGGGGGCCGAGGCGCCGTCGCGGTGGGCTCCTCCGCGGGTTCCTCCGCGGGGGCCGGTACGGCCGGAGGCCCCGGCGTCCCGGGCCAGGGGGAGTCGGGCACGCAGGCCCAGGGACCGGCGCCGCAGCCGGCCACCGTGGTCCCGCCGGCGGCCGAGGGGAAGAAGGGCGTCGGCAGCGACCCGCTCACCGGCGACGAGCTCGCACGGGCCGAGTCGCTGGCGCTGACACCGCCCGCCGCCTCCGCGCAGCAGGACGTCACGGGCGGCCGGGGCCCGCAGCGCCTCGGCACCAGGCTCGCCGACCCGCAGCCCGGGGACGCGTCGCGCCGCGCCGAGGTCCGTCTCTACGACTACGGGCGCGACGAGCTCATCACGAAGACCGTCAACCTCGACACCGGCAAGGTCGAGAAGTCCGGGTCGCAGCGCGGGGTCCAGCCCTCCGCCCACCCCGAGGAGCTGCGCGAGGCCCTGGAGCTGATCCTCGCGAGCCCGCTCGGCAAGGGCGTCAAGGAGGACTACAAGGACGCCACCGGCAAGGAGCTCACCTCCACCGAGCAGCTGTGGTTCAACGGCGACGTCTACCGCACCTACCGCGAGGCCGACGTGCCCGCGCAGCTCGCCCGTTGCGGGGAGCACCGGTGCGTCCGGCTCGTCACCAAGGTCCTCAACGGGGCCTGGATCGACACCCGGAACCTGATCGTCGACCTCTCCGCGAGGACCGTCACCCGCGTCGGCTGACCACCGGCCCGGCCTCTCCACAGCCTCACGACACGTACGAGGGAGTACGTCCGCATGCCTACCCAGCGCAGCCTGTCCACCCGGCGCGGCCTGCCCACACCGCAGAAGCCGCGCACCCGCAAGCGGGGCGCCGTCCTGACCGCCGCCGCCCTGCTCGGCACCGCCACGGCCGCCGCCGGACCCGCCACCGGCGCCACCGCCGCACCCAACCCGCCGGCCCCGACCCGGGCGACGGCGCAGAACACCCCCGACTGCTCCGCCGCGTACCGCATCACGCAGAAGCTCGACGGCGGCACCACCTGGCGCATGTGCTGGCGCTACGACACCGACGCCGGGCTCACGCTCGACCGGATCACCTACCAGCCGCCCGGCGCCACGGCCCCCATCAAGGTCCTCAACAGCGCCCGGCTCGCCCAGATCCACGTGCCGTACGACGACGGCGGCGCCGAGTACGACGACCTCACCGGCGCGGGCTTCGGCTACGGCCTGCAGAACCTCAAGCCGGCCGAGTGTCCCGGCGGCACCCTCACCACCGTCAAGGTGGCCGAGGTCGGCGACGTCAAGGGCCTGTGCACCACCACGCGGACGCGCGGGCACGCGTACCGCATGGCCAGCGACAACGGCTCCAAGGTCTGGCAGGCCCAGGCCAAGGACCTGCTCGTCTACACCGTCAACAAGGTCGGCTGGTACGAGTACATCACCGAGTGGCGCTTCACCGCCGACGGCACCATCGGCGCCAACGTCGGGGCCACCGGCAGCCTCTCGCCCGTCGACTACAACGCCACCGACGGACGCGGCTGGCCCATCGGCAAGGGCGCCCGCGGCTACGCCACCAGCCACGCCCACAACGTCTTCTGGAAGCTCGACTTCGGTCTGGACGGCTCCACCAAGGACCGGATCGAGCAGTTCGACTCGGCCGTCACCGCGCCCACCGGCGGCGGCGGGCCCACGGTGAAGACGACGCGCACCGTCGTCACCAAGGAACTCGCCGGGGACGCGAAGAACATGCGCTGGTGGCGGGTGGTCAGCGGCACCGGCAAGAACGCGGACGGACACGCCCGCTCGTACGAGATCGTGCCCGGGCACACCGACACCCACGCGGGCCGCGGCTTCACCAAGCACGACGTGTACTTCACCCAGTCCCGCGCCTGCGAGAAGTTCGCGAGCAACAACATCGGCAACTGCGCCGCGGGCGCCGGTGACAGCGTGGACAAGTGGGTCAACGGCGAGACGCTGACCCAGCCCTCCGTGTGGGTCAACATCGGGTTCCATCACATCGCCCGGGACGAGGACCAGCAGCCGATGCCCGTCCACTGGCAGGGCTTCCAGCTCGCGCCCAGGGACGTAACCGCTATGAATCCGCTCACTCCGGCCGATCTCGCCTCCCAGAACGGGCAGCCCGATCTGGGGAGTTGAGGGAGCAGCCTGACGATCCTGCTGCACCGCCTCCCGCTCGCGGAGTACCCTTCCTTGATCGTTGTCACATGGTCATCCTGTCCGCCGGAACGGGTGTCCGGGAGCAGAAGGCGGTGCGCGGGTGAGCTCGGGAGGTCTGGAGCTGCCCCCAGGTGACGCGGGTCACGAGGGAGGACCGGCCGACCCCGCGGAGGCACCGCCCGGAGCGGTCGCGCCGCCGGGCACGGCCGTCCCGCCGGGTGTGGTCCTGCCGCCGGGGACGGTCGTGCCGCCCGGCACGGTCACCGTCGGCCGGCCGGTGGAGATCGGGGCGGAGCTCGACTGGGGCGCCGAGGCCTGGAGCGAGGTCCGCACCCGGGCCCAGCGCGCCGGCCGCGCCTACATCTGGCTGAACCTCGTCGAACAGCGGCTGCGGGCCGTGGTCGCCGCCGTCCTGCGGCCCGTGTACGAACCGGTGCACGGCGAGGAGTGGGTGGTGGCCGCGGCCGGACCCGCCGGCCAGGAGTGGGTCCAGCGGGCGGTCGCCGTCCGCGAGGTCTCCCGGCGCAAGGGCTACCTCCTCGACCCGGCCGACGACAACGTGCTGAGCTTCCTCACGCTGCCCCAGCTGCGGGAGCTGATGGTGCAGCACTGGCCCTGCTTCGAGCCCTACTTCGACGACCGGCGCGAGGTCGAACTCGCCCTGGACGAGCTGGAGGTCACGCGCAACGTGGTCTCCCGCAACCGCGCGCTGTCGCTGACCGTCCTCGCCCAGTCCGAACGGGCCTCCGCCCGCATCCTGGAGATCCTCGGCAGCGGGGCCGGGGTGCCGTCCGCCGACCGGCTGCCCGTGGACGCGGTCGAGGACCTCGTCGGCGACCGGTACGCGGACGTCGTCTCCGTCCATCCCGACCGGGTCCGGCTCCAGCGGCAGCTGCCCGCCGAGGACCTCTTCGGCGGGGCCCGCCGCCTCGACGCCACCGGCATAGGCCTCAATCTGCTCGTGCAGAACTTCTCCGGCCGCCGCATGGTCCGGCTCGCCGAGTCCGGCTGCCGGACCCGGCTCCTCTTCCTCAACCCGGCGAGCAGCGCCGTCAAGCGCCGCGAGCGGGAACTGGGCCTGAAGAAGGGCGAGCTGAGCCGCTCGGTCGAGATGAACATCCTGCACATGCGCCGGGTCCGCTCGAAGCTGCGCGATCCGGGCGCCTTCCAGATCCACGTCTTCGACGAGACGCCCCGCTTCACCGCCTACCTGGTGGACGGCGACGGGCCGGACGGGGTCGGAGTCGTCCAGTCGTACCTGCGCCGGGCCCGGGGCATGGAGGCCCCGGTGCTCGTCCTGCGCGGCGGCGGGCGGAACGTCGTCCGCCACGGGCAGTCGTCCCGTGACGGAGATCACGGGCTTTTCGAGACATACCGGGAGGAATTCGAGTCGGTCTGGCTCGACTCCCGGCCCGTCTCCTGACTCCCCGCCGGGGGTAGCCGGAGGCGTTGTCAGTGGTGCGTGCGAGGGTGGTCAGCACCACGGGGGAGATCACGTAAGGAGGACCCGATGGCTTGGCACGGCGACACGCTGGTCGGCTTCGACCTGGAGACGACCGGCACCGAACCGCTGGAGGCCCGTATCGTCACGGCCTCGATCGTCGAGGTCGACGGCGGGGGACGCGTCACGAGCCGGCGGGACTGGCTCGCCGACCCGGGCATCCGCATCCCGGAGCAGGCCTCCGCGATCCACGGCATCAGCAACGAGCGCGCCGCCGCCGAGGGCCGGCCGGTCCGCGAGGTCGCCGACGAGATCGCGAAGACCCTCGCCGCGTACTGGGAGGACGGCGTCCCGGTCGTCGCGTACAACGCCTCCTTCGACCTCACGCTCCTCGCCGCCGAGCTCCGCCGCCACGGCCTCCCCTCCCTGGAGGAGCGGCTCGGCGGGACGGCCATCGGACCGGT
The DNA here is from genome assembly GCF_014648895.1 of Streptomyces tanashiensis. Lineage (GTDB taxonomy): Bacteria > Actinomycetota > Actinomycetes > Streptomycetales > Streptomycetaceae > Streptomyces > Streptomyces tanashiensis. The sequence continues at coordinate 25,306 of NZ_BMRZ01000018.1, read as the reverse complement.
CGTCGACCCGTACACCATCGACCGGGCCGTCGACCGCTACCGGCGCGGCAAGCGGACCCTGGAAGCGGTCTGCGGGGAGTACGGCGTGGTGCTCGAAGCCGCCCACCAGGCCGCCGCCGACGCGCTCGCCGCCGTCCGGGTCGCCGTCGCGATAGCCGAGCGGCACCCCCAGGTGGCCGCCCTGGACCCGGCCGAGCTGCACGAGCGGCAGATCGGCTGGTACCGCGCCTGGGCCGAGAACTTCCAGGACTTCCTGCGCCGCAAGGGCGACGCGGAGGCGGTCGTCGACTCCACGTGGCCCCTGCGCCCGGCGGTCGCGGTGGCGGGCTAGCCGTTCTCCTTGAGGAAGGAGAGCAGCAGCTCGTTGACCTTCCCCGGCTGGTCGAGCGGGAGCCAGTGACCGGCGTCCTCGACCCGCTCGTAGCGCCAGGGACCGGCGACGTGCTCACCGGTGCCGGTCATCTGCCGCTCGGTCAGGAAGCGGTCACCGGTCGACCAGACGCCCATGACGGGGACGGACAGCGGGGGAAGCGCCACCGGCGGGGCCAGCTGGACCTCGATCGGCAGCCCCGCGCGGTAGACGCTCAGCGCGGCGGTCAGCGCCCCCGGGGCGCGCAGCCCCTCAAGGACCGCCTCCCGGTCGGGGTGGTCGCCGAGCATGTCGCGCAGGTTCGCGAAGCCGTCACGGGAGAGCCACTCCTCCGCGAGCCCCTCGTGCTGGAACATCGACACGTGCCACAGGCGCTGCCGCTGCTCCCAGCCGGCGCCGAGGATCGCCGCGATGTTGCCCACCGACATGAGCGTCGCACTCATCACCCGGTCCGCCGCAAACCCCGCGATCCCCTGGGCCACACCCGAACCCCAGTCGTGACCGACCACGTGGAAGCGGTCGATCCCGAGGTGCGCGAGAAGCTCCAGCAGGTCGCCGACGTGCTTGGCCGGGTGGTACGCCTCGGCCCCGCCCTCGGGCCGCTCCGAGGCGCCGAAGCCCCGCAGCGTGGGCGCGACCGTCGTGAATCCGGCGTCGTTCAGCGCCGCGACCTGATGACGCCACAGATGGTGGCAGTCGGGGAAGCCGTGCACGAGCAGCACGGCGGGTCCCTCCCCGCGCACCTCGACGTCGAGGGTCACCTCGGACAGTTCGACACGCATCTCAACACCCCGTTCGTTACCGGCCGGTTCGACGGGCTCCATGATGTCAGAACGGGTACCAGCGCACCTCGGGGTCACCGGCCCGCAGGGAGGCCACCCGCCGCTCGAACTCGGCCAGGGCCTTCGGGTTCGTCGGGGCGTGCTGCGCCACCCACGCGCAGCTCGCGGTCTCCCGCGCGCCGCGCAGCACCGCACAGCCCTCCCACTCCCGGACGTCCCAGCCGTACGCCTCGGTGAAGGCCCCGTACGCCGCCGGGTCCAGGCCGTACCGGTCGCGGGAGAGGGCGAGGACCACCAGGTCGTGCTCCCGCAGGTCCGAGGAGAAGGTCTCCAGGTCCACCAGGACCGGGCCGTCCGGGCCGACGTGGACGTTCCGGGGGAGGGCGTCCCCGTGGATCGGGCCCGGGGCCAGGTGCGGGGTGAGCGCCGCAGCGGCCGGGGCGAAGGAGTCGCGCCGCTCCCGCAGGAACGCCGCGTCCGCCGGGTCGATCGCGTCCCCCGCGAGCCGCAGCCACCGCTCGACCCCGCCGAGCAGCTCACGGCGCGGGAGGGTGAACCCCACCGGCTCGGGCAGGGCGTGGACGGCCCGCAGCAGCGGAGCGAGATCGCGGGGCTCCGTGGGCCGCACCGCTTCCGGCAGCCGGTGCCAGACGGTCACCGGATGCCCGTCCACCAGACGCGGCTTCTCCTCGGCCGCCCGGACCGCCGGCACCCCGGCCTCCTCCAGCCAGGAGGCCAGCGCCAGCTCCCGCTCGGCCCGCTCGAACAGCTCCGCGTCCCGGCCGACCTTCACCACCAGACCGCCCACCGCGAAGACCGCGTTCTCGCCCAGGGCGAGGAGCCCCGCCTCCCCGGCGGGCAACCCCGCCGCCGCCAGGATCTCCCGGGCTCGCGCCTCGTCCATCGACCTCTCCCTCCAGCACGCTTTTGCGCCAAAGTCTCGCATCCGCGCAGCTCACCCTGCCCGTCACCTTGACGGGCCGACGGGCCGTCAGCACCATGGCGGGATTCCGGACGGCGGCGGCAGCGGGGTGGACGGAGGTCGGTCGTGAGCTCGGTGACCACGACGAAGCGTCCGGACAGAGCGCGCACACCGCGCCCCGCTCCCCGGAGACGGCCGCGCGGCCCCGACCTCGGCGCCTGGTTCCTGGTGCTCCCGGCCCTCCTGCCGATCCTCGTCCTGAGCGTCGGACCGCTCCTCTACGGCATCGCGCTCGCCTTCACCGACGCCCAGTCGGGCCGCACCCAGGCCACCCGCTGGGTCGGCACCCTCAACTTCCAGGACCTGCTGCACGACACCCTCTTCTGGGAGTCGTTCCGCATCGGCGCGGTCTGGGCCGTCGGCGTCACCGTCCCCCAGTTCCTGCTCGCCCTCGGCCTCGCCCTCCTGCTCGACCAGAATCTCCGCTTCCGCTGGCTGGCCCGAGCCCTCGCCATCGTGCCCTGGGCGATGCCGGAGGTCGTCGTCGGCATCATGTGGCGGCTCGTCTACAACCCCGACGCCGGCATCCTCAACGAGACCCTCCGGAGCCTCGGCCTCGGCGAGGGCCACGACTGGCTCTCCGGCCTCGCCACCGCCCTCCCCGCCGTCATCGTCGTCGGCGTCTGGGCCGGCATGCCGCAGACCACCGTCGCCCTGCTCGCCGGACTCCAGAACACCCCGCGCGAACTCCACGAGGCCGCCGCCCTCGACGGAGCCGGCGCCTGGCGCCGCTTCCGCGCCGTCACCTGGCCCGCGCTCCGGCCGGTGGCCCTCGCCATCACCGCCCTCAACCTCATCTGGAACTTCAACTCCTTCGCCCTGGTCTACGTCCTGACCAACGGCGGACCGGGCGGCCGGACCCGGCTCCCCATGCTCTTCGCCTACGAAGAGGCCTTCCGCTACGGGCAGTTCGGCTACGCCGCCGCGATGGGCTGCGTGATGGTCGCCGCCGTCTCGGTGCTCATCGCGCTCTCCCTCGTACGCCGTCTGAAAGGGGACCAGGACCGGTGAGCGCCCTCCGGACGAGCGGGCCGGCGCGAGCGGGCCAGTACCTGGCCCTCCTCGCCTACCTGGCCTTCCTCGCCCTCCCCTTCCTCTGGCTGGTCTCCACCGCCTTCAAGCCCGCGCCCGAGCTGGCCTCGCTCCACCCCACCTGGATCCCGAAGGACCCCACCCTCGACAACTTCCGGCAGGCCTTCGACGAGCAGCCCCTGCTCAGGGCCGCCGCGAACAGCCTGCTCGCCGCCGTCTCCGCCGCCCTGATCGCGGTGCTCGTCGCCACCCCGCTCGCCTATGTGACGGCCCGCCACCGCGGCCGGCTCGCCGGGGCCGCCACCGGCTGGGTGGTGATCAGCCAGGCCTTCCCCTTCGTCCTCGTGATCGTCCCGCTCTTCCTCGTCCTCAAGAACCTGCACCTCATCAACAGCGTCGCCGGTCTCGTCCTGGTCTACGTGGTCTGGTCGCTGCCCTTCGCCCTCTGGATGCTCATGGGGTACGTCAGGGCCGTCCCGGCCGAGCTGGAGGAGGCCGCGGCCGTCGACGGCGCCGGCCGGATCCGTACCCTCGTCTCGGTCACCGCCCCGCTGCTCGTCCCGGGCGTCGTCGCCACCGCGCTCTTCGCCTTCGTCACCGCCTGGAACGAGTTCTTCTTCGCGCTCGTCCTGCTCAAGACCCCCGAGAAACAGACCCTGCCGGTCGTCCTCACCCATTTCCTCGGCGCCGAGGGAGTCGCCGACCTCGGCCCGCTGGCCGCCGCGGCCTTCCTCGCGACCCTGCCCTCCCTCGTCGTCTTCGGCCTCCTCCAGAGACGCATCACGGGCGGGATGCTCGCCGGGGCGGTGAAGTCATGAGACGCGTCCTCGCCCTCACCGCCGCGCTCCTGCTCCTCCTCACCGGCTGCACCGCCGCCGACGACGGCCCCGACGACGGTGTCGTACGGCTCCGCTTCCAGTCCCTCGCCTGGCAGAAGGAGTCCGTCGACGCCAACCGGCAGCTGGTCGAGGAGTGGAACGCCGCCCACCCCGACGTCCAGGTCGACTACGTCCAGGGCAGCTGGGACTCCGTCCACGACCAGCTCCTCACCTCCTTCGAGGGCGGCGAGGCGCCCGACATCATCCACGACGCCTCCGACGACCTCGCCGACTTCGCCTACGGCGGCCTGCTCGCCGACCTCCGCCCGCTCCTCTCCGAACGACTGCGCGCCGACATCCCCGCCCGCAGCTGGGAGGCCACGACCTTCGGCGAGGGCGTCTACGGGGTGCCCTTCCTCCAGGAACCGCGCGTCCTCATCGCCAACCGGAGGATCCTGGAGGCCTCCGGCGTCCGCGTCCCCACCCCGGAGAAACCCTGGAGCTGGACCGAGTTCCGGCAGGTCGCCCAGGACCTCACCCGGACCATGGGGCCCGGCCGGTACGCCGTCGCCTGGCCCCTCAAGGAGCCCGTCTCCGTCAGCCTCAACCTCGGTGTGTCGGACGGCGGGCGGCTCTTCCACCGGGGCCCGGACGGCCGCGTCACCGTCGACTTCACCGGGGCCGACGGCACCGTCCCCGGCACCGTCCACGCCCAGGTCGTCACCGACCGGACCGCCCCGCGCACGACCCTCGGCAGCGGAGGCTCCGACACCCTCCCCGGCTTCTTCGCCGGCAAGTACGCCATGGTCCCCCTGGGCTTCGCCTACCGGCAGCAGATCGCGCAGCAGGCGCCCGAGGGCTTCGAATGGACCGTGCTGCCCGCCCCCGCCGGGAGCGAGGGGCTCGCCCAGGGCGTCTCCCCGCAGACCCTGTCGATCGCCGAGGACAGCCCCCACAAGAAGGAGGCGGCCCGGTTCCTCGACTTCTTCCTGCGCCCGGCGAACATGGTGCGGCTCGCGCGCGGCGACTGGATGCTGCCGACCGGCACGGCCGCGCTCGCCGATCCCTCCGTGCACACCGCGCGGGACGGCTGGGCGACCGGGGCGGCCGTGGCGCGGCGGCTGCGCCCGGCGCCCGCGCAGTCGGTGCGCGGCTATCCGGAATGGAAGGACAAGGTGGCGACCCCCGCCTTCCAGGAGTACTACAGCGGCGCCATCGACGGGGCCGAGCTGCGCAGACGCCTGGTCGAGGACGGCAACCGGGTCCTCGCCCGCTATCAGCGCGGATGAGGGATTCGTCATTACGAAACCTTGTTGAATAAGTCACAGATGGGTGAAGGGTCTTCTCCGGAACCCCTCCATCGGACAGGGTTCGAACCGGCCACCGCGCCGCCCCCCACGAGGCGCGGTGGCCGCCTAGATTTGCCCCCATGACGAAGACGCAGACCTACGCCCTCCTGCTCCGGGGCATCAACGTGAGCGGGCACCGGAAGGTCCCCATGGCGGAGCTCCGGAGCCTCCTCGAAGGGCTCGGACACACGGGCGTCCGCACCTACCTCCAGAGCGGGAACGCCGTCTTCACCACCGGCTCCGGCGACGGCGAGGACACGCTCGCGACCGCGATCGAGGACGCGATCGAGGACCGCTTCGGCTTCCGCGTCGACTGCCTCGTCCGCGACGGCGACTACCTCGCCGCCGTCGCCGACGCCTGCCCCTTCCCGGCCGCCGAGCTGCGGGGCAAGGAGCTCCACGCCATCTACTGCTCAGGGCCGGTCGACCCCGAACGCTTCGCGGCGATCGACCAGGACGCCTTCCTGCCGGAGGCGTTCGCCCTCGGCGACCGCGTGCTCTACCTGTACGTCCCCGACGGGCTCGGGACGTCGAAGCTGGCCCCGGCGATCTCCCGGCCGTCCGTCGTGAAGGGCCTCGTCACCACCGCCCGGAACTGGAACACCGTGGTCAAGCTCATCGAGATGACACACGCGGACTGAACCCGAAGTGGCCCAGGCGGACGATCGGCGAATGGCCCGTGGCAGCGGGCCAACTCCCCGATAGATTCCTGACCATGACGAACGACCAGCACACCGGCACCACGGACCGCCCCACCGTCGACTTCTACTTCGACCCCGCCTGCCCCTTCGCCTGGATCACCTCCCGCTGGATCCTGGAGGTCGAGCGCCACCGGGACATCGACCTCCGCTTCAAGGTCATGAGCCTGTACCTCCACAACGAGGGCAACACCCTGCCCGACTGGTACCGCGAGCTCGTCGACGCCTCCCTCGGCCCGGTCCGGGTGGCGGCCGCCGCCGCCGAACAGCACGGCGAGGAGATCCTGCGCCCGCTCTACACCGCGTACGGCACCCGCATCCACGAGAAGAAGCAGAAGGACTTCGACGCCGTCGTCGCCGAATCGCTCACCGAGCTCGGCCTCCCGCCCGAACTCGCCGCCGCCGCCCACGACCCGGCCCACGACGAGGCGGTCCGCCGCAGCCACGACGCGGGCAAGGACCCCGAGGCCGGGGCGTACGTCGGCACCCCCACGATCCACGTCGACGGCACCGTCTGGTTCGGCCCCGTCCTGCGGGCGATCCCGCGCGGTGAGCGCGCCGCCGAACTCTTCGACAGCTTCCGCGTCCTCGCCTCCCACCCGGACCTCTTCGAGCTCAAGCGCACCCGCACGGGCGGGCTCGACTTCAGCTAGCGGGACCGTCTGTCGCGAAAGTTCAAGACCCGGATCCGGGCCGCTCCGTACCGTCGGAGGCATGAACGAGATCCACACCCACCTGACCGTCTGCGCCGCCGAGGCGAGCCGGGTCGCCCGCGCCGTCACCGCCGAGCAGCTCGGCACCCCCTCCGTCTGCGCCGACTGGACGGTCCGCGAACTCGCCAACCACCTGGTCCTGTACTCGGCGCACGGCCTCGAACACCGCGCCCTGCGCACGAAGCTCCCCGAGGAGACCACCGGGCGGGACTTCACCGCCGAGCCCGACTGGGCCGAGGCGTACGCCGCCCAGCTCGACCGGGCCCTGGCCGCCTGGGAGCGGCCCGGCGTCTGGGACGGAGAGGTCGACACGGGCTACGTCACGATGCCGGCCACCACGATCGCCTCGCTGCTCGTCAAGGAACTCGCCCTGCACGGCTGGGACCTGGCCCGCTCCACGGGCCAGGAGTTCACGGTCCCGGAGGAGACGGCGGCCTTCGTCCTCGGCGTCGTCGAGGAGCACGCAGAGGTCTACCGGCAGTACGAGGGCTTCGCCGCGGTCGTCGACGTCCCCGACGACGCCCCGGCCTTCGTCCGGGCCCTCGCGACCAGCGGCCGGAACCCGAAGGGTCAGGCGGTCTGAGCGACCGGCCGGTGTGCGGCCCGGGCCCCGTCGTACCGCTCCAGGAGCAGGTGCGCCAGCTCGGGGGAGGGGCCCAGGACGTCCGCCAGGACGTCGGCCCCGGCCGCGCCCGCCGCGATGCGGTCCGGGAGGCGGCCCGGGGCGATCACGTACGGGGCCACCGCCACCCGGCGGACGCCCCGCTCCGCACGCAGGGCCCGCACGGCGTCCTCCGTACGGGGAAGGGATGCGGAGGCGAACGCGGGCCGCACGGAGCACCAACCGGTGCGCCGCAGCTCCCGCGCCGTTTCTGCGATCACCGCGATCGCCTCCGGGTCTGTGGAGCCCGCCGAGGCCAGGACGACCCCGGTCGCGCTCTTGTCGCCGGGCGTGAGCCCGGCCTCGTACAGCCGCCGCTCCACCGCCGCGATCAGCAGCGGCGAGGGGCCGAGGACCTCCGCCTGGCGGATGCTCAGGGACGGGGGCGCCTGGCGCAGGACGGCGGGGATGTCGGCCTTCGCGTGGAAGGCCCGGGTCAGGAGCAGCGGAAGCGCCACCACGTCCCGGACGCCGTCCGCCGCGAGCCGGTCGAGCACCCCCGGCACCGAGGGCAGGTTGAAGTCCAGGAACGCCGTCTCCACGCGCAGCCCCGGCCGCAGCGCGCCGGCCCGGCGCACCAGCGCCTGGACGGTCGCCGCGTGCCGCGGATCGCGGCTGCCGTGGGCGATCACGAGGAGGACGGGGTTCATGGTGCGCTCAGCCCTTCGCCAGGAGGCCGCGGCGGCGGAGCACCGCGCGCTCCAGCGGGCTGAAGATGAGCAGGTCGATGGCGATGCCGACGATCAGGATCAGGATGATCGCCAGGAAGATCCCGGCCATGTCGATGTTGTTGCGGCCGTTCTCCAGGAGCTGGCCGAGGCCGAGGCCCAGGTCCGGCGAGGAGGCGATGATCTCCGCGGCCATCAGCGAGCGCCACGAGAACGCCCAGCCCTGCTTGAGACCGGCCAGGTAGCCGGGGAGCGCGGCCGGCATCACGATGTACCAGGCGCCCTTGATGCCCGTCGCGCCGAGCGTCTGGCCCGCGCGCAGGAAGAGCGGCGGGACCTGGTCGACGCCGGCCACGAGGCCGTTGGCGATCGACGGGACGGCGCCGAGCAGGATCACCGCGTACATCATGCTGTCGTTGAGGCCCAGCCACAGGACGGCGGGTGCCACCCAGGCGACCGAGGGCAGCGACTGGAGCCCCGCGAGGATCGGGCCGATCGCCGCGCGCACGAACTTCACGCGGGAGACGAGCAGGCCCAGCGGGGTGCCGATGACGAGCGCCAGGAGGAAGCCGAAGAGGGCCCGGGACACGCTGGTCCAGAGGACTTCGAGGAGCGTGCCCTCCAGCCACATCGTGGTCAGGCTGTCCCACACGGCGGACGGTGCGGGCAGCTTGAACTCGTCGGTGACCTTCAGCGTCACCAGGAGCTGCCACACCACCAGGACGAGCGCGACGGCGACGACCGGCGGGAACACCTTCTTGACCAGCACCTCGCGGACCGGGGTCCGCCGGATCTGCACGGTGTCGAGGGCGTCCAGACCGGCTTCGAGGCCGGCGAGGTCGTCGGTCTTGGGACTGGTCTCAGTGCTGGCCATGACGGCGGATCTCCCCACGCAGGTGCTCGGTGATCTCGAGGGACAGCTCCGCGACGGCGGCGTCCTCGATGCGGCGCGGCTGAGGGATGTCGATGGTCCACTCGTGCGCGATCCGGCCGGGCCGGGACGAGAGGAGGACGACACGCTCGGCCAGCCGCACGGCCTCGCGCACGTTGTGGGTGACGAAGAGCACCGACAGCTTCGTCTCCCGCCAGATCCGGGTCAGCTCGTCGTGCAGCACGTCCCGGGTGATGGCGTCGAGCGCGGCGAACGGCTCGTCCATCAGGAGCAGGTCGCTGTCCTGGGCCAGCGCCCGGGCCAGCGCGACGCGCTGCCGCATGCCGCCGGACAGCTCGTGGACCCGCTTGTCGTAGGAGCCGCCGAGCCGGACGAGGTCGAGCAGCCGCTCGGCCTCCTCGCGCCGCTCGGCCTTGGCCACCCCGCGCAGCCGCAGGGCCAGTTCGATGTTCTTGCCCGCGGTGAGCCACGGGAAGAGTGCGTGCTCCTGGAACATCAGGGCCGGCCGGCCGCCGGGGGTCTCGATGGACCCCGCGGACGGCCGGTCGAGTCCGGCGACCAGGTTGAGCAGCGTGGACTTGCCGCAGCCCGAGGCGCCCAGGAGGGTGACGAACTCGCCGGGGGCGACATCGAGCGTGATGTCGTCGAGGACGAGCTGCCCGCCGGCGGGTCCGCCGAAGGACTTGGAGACATGCTCGATGCGGGCGGCATGGGTCACCGTCGCACGGTCCTCGGCCTTGGCGAGCGTCGTGGTCGTGGCCATGGTCGTCACCTCCTGGGGATCAGCTGCGGGCTGGTTACTTCGCGCCGAGACCGGCGTCGGCGACCTCGGGCTGTCCCGCGGCCTTCAGGACCTTGTTGAGCGGCTTCAGGTCGTAGATGCCGGACAGCTCGGGCTCCTTCAGGAGACCGGCCTTCACCGCGTGGTCGGCCTGGGCCTGGAGGGTGGCCGCCAGCGGGTCGTCGGTGAACTGGATGGACGGCCACGCGGCGTCGATCACCTTCGCGCCCAGCGCCTTGCCCGACAGGGCCTTCAGCTTGGCGTTGGCCGAGGCCTTCGCCTTGTCCTGGTTGGCGTTGATCCACTCGTTGGTCTTCACCGAGCCGCGCAGGAACGCCTCGACGACGTCCGGGTGCTCCTTCAGGAACTTCTGCGACACGATGATGTTCGTGATGACGAACTTCTTGTCCGGCCACAGGTCGGACTCGTCGAGCAGCACCTTCGCGCCGTCGCTGACCAGCTTGGACGCGGTCGGCTCGGGCACCCAGGCACCGTCGATGGCGCCGGAGGCGTAGGCGTTCGGGGTGACCTTGTTGTCCGTGCGGACCACGGAGACGTCGCCCTTGCCGCTCTGGGCGTCGACCTTCCAGCCCTTCTCGGAGATCCAGTTGAGGAAGGCCACGTCCTGCGTGTTGCCGAGCTGCGGGGTGGCGATCTTCTTGCCCTTGAGGTCGTCCAGGGTCTTGATCTTCGCCGGGTTCACCACGAGCTTCACGCCACCGGAGGCGGCGCCGCCGACGATGCGGAGGTTGGTGCCCTTGGTCTTGACGTAGCCGTTGATGGACGGCGAGGGGCCGATGAAGCCGATGTCGATCGAGCCGGCGTTCAGCGCCTCGATCTCGGACGGGCCCGCGTTGAAGGTGGTGGGGACCAGCTTGGTGCCGCCCAGCTCCTTCTGGAGGATGCCCTCCTGGTCACCGACGAGCGCGGTGGCGTGCGTGAGGTTGGGGAAGTACCCGAGCCGTACGGTGTCGGCGGAGAGCTTCTCGCCCTCGGCGGCCACCTTCTTCTCGTCGTTCTTGGACTCGGAGCCGTAGCCGCAGGAGGCGAGCGCGCCGATCAGCAGCGGCAGGGCGGCGGCGGCGGCCAGGCCGCGGCGCAGGGTGGTACGGGTGGTGGCAGGCACGGGTGGTGTTCCCCTCGATTCAACTTCTCAGCGAAGTCTGCGTCTATGTCGTTCGGGGTGGAGCGGGTGGAGCCGGCTCGTACCGCACGCGCGGTACGTCGAGGTCAGCACGCACATCGCGCGACACCTCCCATGCCCGCACCGAGGGCACCGGAGCCCACCCGGCCGCCCTCCTTCGCGAAGGTGGCGTAGACGTTCTGGCTCATGTCAGAAATCCCACCCTTCTTCCTCGTCCACCGCGGCGACGGCCTTGGTCGTGGCGAACGACTCGCCCGCCATGCCGGCCGCGAGCGTGGTGCCGTCGGCGGGGTCGATCAGCAGGAACGAACCCGTACGGCGGGAGTCCGCGTACGCGTCGAGCGCGAGCGGCTCGGCGGTGCGGACCACGACGCGGCCGATGTCGTTGGCGACCAGCTGCCCGGGGTTCGGGTGCTGGGACAGGTCGTCCAGGGTCAGCCGCGAGGGGATGTCCTTGACGATCGCCTTGACCGTGCGCGTGGTGTGCTTGAGCAGGACCCGCTGGCCGACGGCGAGCGGCTGGTCCGCCACGTGGCAGACCGTCGCCTCGACGTCCTGGCTGGTGGCCGGGGCGTCGCCGCTCGGCGCGAGCAGGTCGCCGCGCGAGATGTCGATGTCGTCGGCGAGCCGGATCGTCACCGACTGCGGCGCCCAGGCGATGTCCACGGACTCGCCCAGCGCGTCGATCCCGGTGATCGTCGACTTCTTCCCCGACGGCAGGACGGTGATCTCCTCGCCGACCCGGAAGGCACCGGCCGCGATCTGACCGGCGTAGCCCCGGTAGTCGGGGTGCTCGGCGGTCTGCGGGCGGATCACGTACTGCACCGGGAAGCGGGCGTGGCAGGCCGTCAGGTCGTGGCTGACCGGGACGGTCTCCAGGTGCTCCAGGACCGTCGGGCCGCCGTACCAGTCCATGTTCGCGGACGGCTCCACGACGTTGTCGCCGGCGAGCGCCGAGATCGGGATCGCGGTGATCTCCGGGACGCCGAGCTCGGAGGCGTACGTCGTGAACTCCTCGGCGATCGCGGCGAAGACGGGCTCCTGGTAGTCGACCAGGTCCATCTTGTTCACGGCGAGGACCACGTGCGGGACGCGGAGCAGCGCGGCGACGGCCGCGTGCCGGCGGGTCTGCTCGACGACGCCGTTGCGGGCGTCGACGAGGACCACGGCCAGCTCGGCGGTCGAGGCGCCGGTGACCATGTTCCGGGTGTACTGCACGTGCCCCGGGGTGTCGGCGAGGATGAAGCGGCGGCGAGGCGTCGCGAAGTAGCGGTAGGCCACGTCGATCGTGATGCCCTGCTCGCGCTCGGCGCGCAGGCCGTCGGTGAGCAGCGCCAGGTCGGGCGCCTCCTGTCCGCGCTTGATGGACGCGGCCTCGACGGCCTCCAGCTGGTCCGTGAGGACCGACTTGGAGTCGTGCAGGAGGCGGCCCACCAGGGTGGACTTGCCGTCGTCGACGGACCCGGCGGTGGCGAAACGCAGCAGGGTGGTGGCCGAGACGTCGGCGAACTGCTCGGTGGACGTGCTCATTAGAAGTACCCTTCGCGCTTGCGGTCTTCCATCGCGGCCTCGGACATCTTGTCGTCGGCGCGGGTCGCGCCCCGCTCGGTGAGGCGGGAGGCGGCGATCTCGGCGATGACGGCGTCGAGCGTGGTGGCGTCGGAGTCGACGGCGCCCGTGCAGGACATGTCGCCGACGGTGCGGTAGCGGATGAGCCGCTTCTCCACCGTCTCGGTGTCCTTAGGGCCGCCCCACTCGCCGGCCGTCAGCCACATGCCGTTGCGGGCGAAGACCTCGCGCTCGTGGGCGAAGTAGATCTCCGGCAGCTCGATGCCCTCACGGGCGATGTACTGCCAGACGTCCAGCTCGGTCCAGTTGGAGAGCGGGAAGACGCGGACGTGCTCGCCGGGGGCGTGCCGGCCGTTGTAGAGCTGCCACAGCTCGGGGCGCTGGCGCCGCGGGTCCCACTGCGAGAACTCGTCGCGCAGCGAGAACACCCGCTCCTTGGCGCGGGCCTTCTCCTCGTCGCGGCGGCCGCCGCCGAAGACGGCGTCGAAGCGGTGCTGCTGGATCGCCTCGGTCAGCGGGACGGTCTGCAGCGGGTTGCGGGTGCCGTCGGGGCGCTCGCGGAGCTTGCCGGCGTCGATGTACTCCTGCACGGAGGCGACGTGCAGCCGCAGCCCGTGCTCGGCCACGACGCGGTCGCGGTAGGCGAGGACCTCGGGGAAGTTGTGCCCGGTGTCGACGTGCAGCAGCGTGAAGGGGACCGGCGCGGGGGCGAAGGCCTTCAGCGCCAGGTGCAGCATGACGATGGAGTCCTTGCCGCCGGAGAAGAGGATCACCGGCCGCTCGAACTCGCCCGCCACCTCACGGAAGATGTGGACGGCCTCGGACTCCAGGGAGTCGAGGTGCGACAGCGCGAACGGACTGTCCGTGGTGTCGTGGGCATGGGCGACGGTGGTCACAGCAGACCCCTCTCGGTGAGCAGCGCGTGGAGCTGCGCCGCGGACTCCTGCACGGTCTGGTTCTGGGACTCGATCCGCAGATCGGGGTTCTCGGGCGCCTCGTACGGGTCGTCGACGCCGGTGAGGCCGCTGATCTCGCCCGCGGCCTGCTTGGCGTAGAGGCCCTTCACGTCGCGGACGGAGCAGACGTCCACGGGGGTGGCCACGTGCACCTCGACGAAGGCGGTGCCCTCGGCCTGGTGGCGCTTGCGGACCGCCTCGCGGCTGTCGTTGTACGGGGCGATGACCGGGACCAGGACCTTCACGCCGTGCGAGGCGAGCAGCTCGGCGACGAAGCCGATCCGCTGCACGTTGGTGTGCCGGTCCTCGCGGGTGAAGCCGAGGCCCGCCGAGAGGAACTCGCGGATCTCGTCGCCGTCGAGGATCTCGACGGCGTGGCCCTCGTCGCGGAGGCGGCCGGCCAGCTCGTACGCGATGGTGGTCTTCCCGGCGCTCGGCAGGCCGGTGAGCCAGATGGTGGCACCGGTCACGTGGTTCTCCTGAAGTCTCTGAGTGTCCGTCATCCGTGCAGCCCGCATTCGGTCTTGGCCCGTCCGGCCCAGCGTCCGGCGCGGGCGTCCTCGCCCTCCAGGACGCGGCGGGTGCAGGGGGCGCAGCCGACCGAGGCGTACCCGTCCATGAGGAGCGGGTTGGTGAGGACGCCGTGCTCCGTGACGTACGCGTCGACGTCGTCCTGCGTCCAGCGGGCGATGGGGGAGACCTTGACCTTCTGCCGCTTCTCGTCCCAGCCGACGACCGGGGTGTTCGCCCGGGTGGGGGACTCGTCGCGGCGCAGGCCGGTGGCCCACGCGCCGTAGGCGGTGAGACCGTCCTCCAGCGGCTTGACCTTGCGCAGCGCGCAGCACAGGTCGGGGTCGCGGTCGTGGAGCTTCGGACCGTGCTCCGCGTCCTGCTCGGCCACCGTCTGAAGGGGGGTCAGGGTGATGACGTTGACGTCCATGACGGCGTCCACGGCGTCGCGGGTGCCGATGGTCTCCTCGAAGTGGTAGCCCGTGTCGAGGAAGACCACGTCCACGCCGGGGCGGACCCGGGAGGCGAGGTGGGCGACGACCGCGTCCTCCATGGAGGAGGTGACGCAGAAGCGGTCGCCGAAGGTGTCCACGGCCCAGCGGAGGATCTCCAGCGCGGAGGCGTCCTCCAGATCACGGCCGGCCTGCTCGGCGAGTGCCTTCAGGTCGGCCGCGGTCGCGTCCTGAGTGACCGTCATATGTCTTCCCTCCCAGTGGTGTTTCCCGAAGTCGCCGGGGCGAGGAGCCCCAGGAACTTCAGCTGGAAGGCTCGACTGCACGCGGCGCATTCCCAGGCGCCGTGACCCTGCTCGTTCGGACGCAGGTCCTCGTCCCCGCAGTAGGGGCAGAAGAAGGGGGCTGCGCGCTCGCTCACGACAGGGACTCCTCCGACGCGCGGGCCGTCCAGGTCGCGAAGCGCTCGCCGGTCTCGCGCTCCGCCTGGAAGCGCTTGAGGACCCGCTCCACGTAGTCCGGGAGCTCGGCCGCCGTGACCTTGAGGCCGCGGACCTTGCGGCCGAAACCTGCCTCAAGGCCGAGCGCGCCGCCCAGGTGGACCTGGTAGCCCTCGACGCGGTTGCCGTCGTCGTCCAGGACCAGCTGGCCCTTGAGACCGATGTCCGCCACCTGGATGCGGGCGCAGGCGTTCGGGCAGCCGTTGATGTTGATCGTCAGCGGCTCGTCGAACTCGGGGATGCGCCGCTCCAGTTCGTCGATGAGCGAGGAGCCGCGGCCCTTCGTCTCGACGATCGCGAGCTTGCAGAACTCGATGCCGGTGCAGGCCATCGTGCCGCGCCGGAACGGCGAGGGGGTGACCCGCAGGTCCAGCGCCTCCAGGGCGGCGACGATCGACTCGACCTGCGCCTCCTCGATGTCGAGGACGAGCATCTTCTGCTCGGCGGTGGTGCGGACCCGGCCGGAGCCGTGCTCCTCGGCGATCCCGGCGATCTTCGTCAGGGTGGCGCCGTCGACGCGGCCGACGCGCGGCGCGAAGCCGACGTAGAACCGTCCGTCCTTCTGGCGGTGGACGCCGACGTGGTCGCGCCAGCGGCCCGCGGGCTGCTCGGGGGCGGGGCCGTCCGTCAGCTTGCGGTTCAGGTACTCGTCCTCCAGGACCTGGCGGAACTTCTCCGGGCCCCAGTCGGCGACGAGGAACTTCAGGCGGGCGCGGTTGCGCAGCCGGCGGTAGCCGTAGTCGCGGAAGATCGAGATGACGCCCTCGTAGACGTCGGGGACCTCGTCGAGGGAGACCCAGGTGCCGAGGCGGACGCCGAGCTTCGGGTTGGTGGACAGACCGCCGCCGACCCACACGTCGAAGCCGGGGCCGTGCTCCGGGTGCTCCACGCCGACGAAGGCGATGTCGTTGATCTCGTGCGCCACGTCGAGCAGCGGCGAGCCGGAGACCGCGGACTTGAACTTGCGGGGCAGGTTGGAGAAGTCCTTGTTGCCGACGATCCGCCGGTAGATCTCCTCGATGGCAGGGGTGCCGTCGATGATCTCGTCGGCGGCGATGCCGGCCACGGGGGAGCCGAGGATGACGCGCGGGGTGTCGCCGCAGGCCTCGGTGGTCGACAGGCCGACCGCCTCCAGGCGGTTCCAGATCTCGGGGACGTCCTCGATGCGGATCCAGTGGTACTGGACGTTCTGCCGGTCCGTGATGTCGGCGGTGCCGCGGGCGAACTCCTCGGAGATCTCGCCGATGACCCGGAGCTGCTCGGTGGTCAGCCGGCCGCCGTCGATGCGGACGCGGAGCATGAAGTACTCGTCGTCCAGCTCCTCCGGCTCCAGGACACCCGTCTTGGTGCCGTCCAGACCCTGCTTGCGCTGGGTGTAGAGGCCCCACCAGCGCATGCGTCCGCGCAGGTCGTTGGGGTCGATGGAGTCGAAGCCGCGCTTCGAGTAGACCGTCTCAATACGTGTCCGTACATTGAGACCGTCGTCGTCCTTCTTGAACTGCTCATTGCCGTTCAGGGGGGTGAAGTGCCCCACGGCCCACTGACCCTCGCCACGGTGGCGCCCGACCTTGCGTCGGGCGGCGGCGGGAGTGGGGTTTTCCGGGGTGGCGGCCATGGCGTCTTGTCCTTCGGGACTGCGAGAGGGCGGCTCTGACCTGCACACTCGCGCTCAGGTCAGAGGGTGGCGCGTCAGTGCGCAGCAGGGTGGGGCAGAGTCGGGCGGTAAGGAGAATGCGGCGGTGCTGGTTCTCTCAGCGCGCCGAACAGATGGCGCTGGACATGCGGCCGAGGTCGACGTGCCGCCGACTCACCAAGGCAATTCCAGTTCCAGACATGACGGAAGCGTGTCACGGGACTTTGGACCCAGTCCAGCATCGTCCAGGATTTGGACATAGATGTCTCGATGGGCGAGACGCTGTGGTCCAGGTCACGTGAAAGGGGCCCCGGTGGGGCCCCTTTCACGTGGTCGGCGCGTGGCTCAGGCGTGGGCGCCGGGCCACGGGCCGGGGGTCTCGGACTCCTCGACCTCCTCCACCTTGGTGTCGAAGAGCCGGAATCCGCGCCGCTCGTAGTTGGCCATCGCGTGCGGGCCGTCGAGCGAGCAGGTGTGCAGCCAGACGCGCCGCGTGGCCTCCCGGTCCGGCCACCGCTCGGCCAGGTCCCAGGCGCGCGCCGTTCCGAAGGAGAGGAGGTGGCCGCCGATCCGGCGACCGCGGAAGGCGGGGATCAGGCCGAAGTAGACGATCTCGACGACGCCGTCGGGCTGCGGGTCGAGCTCCACGTACCCGGCCGGCGTCCCCCGGTCGTACGCCACCCAGATCTCGGCCCCCGGCTTCTCGACGATCTCCTCCCACTCCTTGTACGTGAGCGGCAGGCGGTCGTTCCAGCGGATGTCGCCGCCGACCGCCGTATAGAGGAAGCGGCTGTACTCCGGCGAGGGGACCGCGGCCCGCGCGATCGTGATGTCGTCACCCTCCGGGGCGGGGGAGGGGCGGAGATCGGACGGCGAGGTCTGTTCGAGGGACCAGGTGGTGAGAGTGATGCGCATGGGTTCATCGCATCACGGCCGTCGGCGGGGCGGCGACCGGGGTCGCCCCCGCACGGACGCGATGATCGGTCGATCAATTCCGCACACCGTTCGAGAATGGCCAGAACCGATCTCTTTAGCATGACGGAAATCGACGCCCCGGCTATTGTGGAATCGAGGCAAATGCCGCTGACGGGGGCGATTTTCCATCCTGATTCACTTCGCTGTCCCTGGAAGCCGACCGTCGGGTTTGTTAAACTTCTGACCGAATGTTGGGGCGGCAGTAACCCGGAGGGGGATCGAATGCGCGTCCTTGTGGTCGAGGACGAACGAGATCAGGCAGAGTCGCTGATAGACGGCCTCAGACGGCATGGGCACGACACAATTGTGGCCGGTTCGGGGGCCGAGGCCCTGGACGCATTCGAGAATGCCGACCTCGTACTGCTCGATCTGGGGCTGCCCGATATCGACGGAATCGAAGTATGCCGTCGCATGCGGGCGGCAGGCGACACGCCCATCATATCCTTCGCCGGTGAGTCCGCCGAGCTCGACAGGATTCTCGGACTGCAGGCGGGCTCGGACGACTGTCTCGAGCGGCCCTATTCTTTTCGGGAGCTGATGGCTCGAATCGACGCCGTCATGCGAAGGGTCGGCGCGCGAATCGGGGGACAGCGCAGACCCACCCTCTCCCGCGGCGGCCTCAGTCTCGACAGCGAGTCCCGGGAGGTCGTGCTCGACGGGCGGCCGATCCCGCTGACCCGCAAGGAGTTCGACCTCCTGCACTATCTCGCGAGCCGGCCGGGCGTCGTCGTCTCCCGGCAGCGTCTGATGATCGATGTCTGGGGACATCCGGCCGACGTGGGACTCAGCGCGCAGGCGAGCCGGACGATCGACACCCATGTGAGCTCCATGCGGAGCAAGCTGCGCGAGAGCGGCTGGATCCTGACCGTCCGAGGAGTGGGATTCCGGTTCCGCCAGGACTGACGGGACCGAGCCGTCCCGGCGAGGACACAAGGTCCCCGCCGGGACCCGGAGCCGTGGTCAGCCACGCGACCGGGGGGTCAGCAGCCGGGCCAGGGCCTCCGGACTCTGGACGGCCGAGGCGGGCACCCCGCCGTCGACCACCAGCGACGGCACTCCCCTGACGCCCGCCTCCACGGCACGCCGTTCGTCGGCGCGCACATGCTCCGTGAACTCCGTGCCCTCCACCACCCGGCGGACCGCGGCCGGGTCGAGACCCGCCTCGACCCCCAGCTTCTCCAGGACCTCGGGGGCGGCGATGTCGAGCCCCTCGGTGTGATAGCCGTGCAGCAGCCGTTCGAGGACCTCGTCGGCCCGCCCGTGCGCGGCGCCCAGGTGGACGAGCCGGTGCGCGTCGAAGGAGTTGACCGGCCGCGCCTTGTGGAGGTCGAGCCGCACCCCCTCGGCCTCGCCGAGCGACTGGATCTGCCGCACCCGGGCGGCGGCCTGCTCGGGACCGCTCTGGTACTGGGCGATCACCTCGGCGGCCGTCGGGCCCGCCGTCGGACTGCCGTCCGGGTCCAGTTCCATGCTGCGCCAGACGAGGTCCACGTCGTCGCGTCCGGCGAGCGCGGTCGCCAGCCTCCTCTTCCCGATGTAGCACCAGGGGCACAGGATGTCGAAGTACACCTCGACCCTCATGAGCGGGGGCTCCTTTCAGTCGGCGGCCGGCGCGGGAGCGGCGGCGCGGTCGTCGGCGGTCGGCAGGTCCTCCGCGTCCCGCTCCCCGCGCCGGCGCAGCGTGAGGGTGAGGGCCGAGAGGGCGAGCAGCAGGGGGATCAGGATGAGCGCGTGCACATGGAGGCTCTGGGTGAACGCGGCGCGGGCGGTGTCCGCCAGCGTGGTGCCCAGTTCCCCGCCGAGCCCCCGGGCGGCTTCCAGGGCCGCGGGCAGCGTCTCGCCGGCGGGACCGGCGAGGTCCGCGGGCAGGCCCGTGGGCAGATGGTCGGCCATGTAGCCGCCGTAGACGGCGGTGGCCACACTGCCCAGCGTGGCGATGCCCAGCGCACCGCCGAGCTCCGCGCCCGTCTCGGAGATGGCCGAGGCGGCGCCGGCCCGCTCGGGCGGAGCCGCGCCCACGACCAGGCCCGTGCCCAGGGCCATGAACGGGGTGAGGCCGGCGAAGAGGAGCAGGGAACCGGCCACCAGGAAGCCGGGGCCCCCGTCGACCTGGGTGAGCATGATCGGGCCGAGGACGGCGAAGGCCGCTCCCGCGCTCATCAGCACGGCGGGCTGGTGGCGGGCGGCCAGACCGGAGACCCACAGGGCGACGACGGTGCCGCCCACGGCGGTCGGCAGCTGCCAGAGTCCGGCCTTCAGCGGCGCGTAGCCCAGCACCAGTTGCAGGTACTGCGAGGTGAGGAGGCTCGTGCCGAAGAGGAGCATCCCGACGACGATCATGCCTCCGGCCGAGATGGAGAAGGCCGGGATGCGGAAGAGGGACAGGTCGAGCAGGGGTGTGGCGAGCCGCCGTTGGCGCCGTACGAAGGCCGCGCCGACGACCAGGCCGAGCACGATGAAGCCCAGCGAGGAGAGCCCGGGGCCGTCCGCCGCGATGCCCTTGATCCCGTACACGATCGCGAGCGGGGTCACCAGGGACATCGCGACGCTGATGAGATCCAGCCGGCCGGTCCCGGACGAGCGGAACTCCGGCACCAGGAACGGCACGGTGAGGACCAGCACCAGCATGGTCGGCACCGCGACGAGGAAGACCGAGCCCCACCAGAAGTACTGGAGGAGCACGCCGCCGACGAGCGGGCCGAGCGCGCCGCCGCCCATGAAGCTCATCATCCAGATGGTGATGGCCAGGGTGCGCTGGGCGGGATCCCGGAAGAGGTTGCGGATCACGGAGAGCGAGGAGGGCGCGAGGGAGGCGGCCGCGACGCCCTGGACGGCGCGCGCGGCGACGAGCATCCCCGCGCTGTTCGCGTACGCCGCGAAGACCGAGGCGGCGGTGAAGGCGACGGCGCCGATCAGCAGGATCCGGCGGTGGCCGATGCGGTCCCCGAGGGTGCCCATCGTGATGAGGGCGCCGGCGACCATGAAGCCGTAGATGTCCGTGATCCACAGCAGCTGGGGGCCGCTGGGGTCCAGGTCGCGGCTCAGTGTCGGGAGCGCCAGATAGAGCACCGACATGTTCATCATGACCAGGACGGCCGGGACGCCCAGGACCGCGAGGGCGGTCCATTCGCGGGCGCCGGCCCGCTCGGGCGGTGTGCGGGCCTCGGTGCTCATCGGTCGCCGTTCGTCGCGCCGCCGGCGGCGCCGGTGCCGTACGTGTCGCCCTCCTGGGCGCCGACGGCGAGCAGGGTCTTCCCCACGGTGGCCCGCGCCTCGATGGCCGCGTGCGCCTCGGCCGCCGCGGCGAGCGGGAAGACCTGGCCGACGACCGGCGCGAGGACGCCGTCCGCCGCGAGCCGCAGGGCCTCTCCGATGAGGGGGTGGGTCTCGGCGGGGCCCGGCGCGGCGAAGAGCCCGAGGGTGCGGATGCCCCGGGCGGCGAGGTCGTCCTCGTCGAGCGTGGCGTCCGCGCCGCTCGCCATGCCGTACAGGCTGATGCGCCCTCCGGGGCGCAGCGCGCCCGCCGCCGCGGTGCCGATGGCGCCGCCCACCCCGTCGAAGACGACGTCGAGGTCGCCGCCGCCGGCCGTCTCCCGGACCTGGCGGAGCCACGCCTCCCGCGAGTAGTCGACGTAGGAGGCGCCGAGGGAGACGACCAGCTCGGCCTTCCGGTCGCCGCGCGCGGCACCGACCACGCGGGCGCCGGCGTGCACGGCCAGCTGGACCAGGAGGCTGCCGACACCGCCGGCCGCGGCCTCCACGAGGACCTTCTCGCCCGGCTTGACCTCCGCCTGACGGAAGAGCAGGAGAGCGGTGCGGCCGTCGGCGAGCAGGGCGACCGCGTCCTTGAGGGCGAGGCCGGGCGGGACCGGGACGACCTCGTCGGCCCGGGCCAGGGCGCGTTCGGCGTAGCCGCCCTCGCCGCCGGTCGTGGTGACCACGACCGTGCCGAGCAGGGCGGGGTCCGCACCCGGGCCGAGGGCGACGACGCGGCCGCCCACACCGTTGCCCGGCACCCGGGGGAGCGCGGGGCGGCCGAAGGGGCCGTTGCCGGAGCGCACCTGGGTCTCGACGAAGGTGACGCTCGCGTACGCCACGTCGACCAGCACCTGGCCGGGGCCGGGCTCCGGATCCTCCACCTGTCGAGCCCGCAGGACCTCCGGTCCTCCGAACTCCTCCATCACCACGGACAGCACGGCGCCCCTCCAAACGGATAGCTTCGCTTCGTTTGGAATGTATAACGGAGCGATTCGCTTCGCAAGCGGCTAGAGTGAGCCCATGGCCCGACGAGCTCCCCGACACGCCGAAGCGGAACGCAACGACCGCGCCCTCCTGGAGGCAGCCAAGAAGGTCCTCGCCGTGGACGGCGCCCATACGTCCGTGGCGACGATCGCGGCGCGCGCGGGAGTCGGCATCGCCAGCCTCTACCGGCGGTACCGCACCAAGGAGGAGCTGTTCCAGCACCTGTGCGCCCTGTCGCTCGGGCAGTGGATCCAGGCGGTGGAGGAGGGGCTCGCGCACGACGACCCCTGGGAGGGGCTCGTCCACTACATCACCGCCGCCATCGAGTTCAGCGGCGGTGCGCTCGGCCCGCTGGCCGGCACGATCCCCGTCACCGACGAGATGGCCGAGAAGTTCACCCGGTCCGAGGAGCTGACGCGGTCCCTGATCGCGCGCGCCCACGAGGCGGGGGTGCTCCGGGCGGACGCCACGGCCGTGGACGTCTCCCTCCTCATCGAGCAGCTCGGGAAGTCCTCCCTGGTCGAGCAGTTCGAGGTCCAGGGCAGGACCGACCTCGTCGACGAGGCGAGCAACGCCCGCCGCCGCATCATCGCCATCGCGGTCGACGGGCTCCGCGCCGGGCACGGCCCGCTCCCGGGCCGGCCGCCCGGCCCCGACCTCCTCGCCGAACGCTGGTAGAGCGCCGGTCGGGGGGACGGGGACGGGGGCGGCGGGTGCCGTCAGGCGACGGGCCGGAGGACGGGGGCCGGCGGGCGCCGTCAGGCGACGGGCCGGGGGTGCCGCTCGCTCAACGCCCGTACGACATCGGCCTCGTGGTAGTACGTGCGGCCGTCCCGGCTCCGGCGCCGCCACGCCCGCTGGCTGGCGAGCCGGTAGACGCTGCCGGACGGCGTGCCCCAGAGCCGGGTGATGTCGGAGGCGCTGAGCCACACGATCCGCACCGTGTCCGCCTCCCCGCCTCCGGACGGGGCGGAGCTCCCCTGCGCGCGGGACGCCGGCGGGGTCGCTCCGTCCGGCGCGGCCGGGTGTGCCGTCCCCGGGGACGCAGGGCGCGGGGAAGCCGGACGGGCCGCCCCCGGAGGCTGCGCCGTCCCGGCCTTCGCCGCCAACCGCCGCCTGAGCAGCATCAGTTCCTCGCCCGCCCAGTGGTGCGCCGGATCGGCCCGGCACCGCACGGCGGGGGCGGCGCCGGCGGCGTCCGGCCGGATCAGCGACTGGAGCCTCCCCGCGCAGCCCGGCTCGGGGCAGGCGCCGACCGTCACCAGGCGGCGCTGGTCGTCCGGGGTGGCGACGCGTGCCGCCCGGCGGGTCACCTCGCTCAGCTCGCGGGAGGCGTCCCCGGCGGCGCTGTGCGCGGTCAGCCAGCCCGAGTGGCGTATCAGGAAGGCCGTCAGGGCCTCCACCGTGCGGTCGGGTCGGGGCAGTCGCCGGGCCTCCGCGATCAGGCCCGCCCAGGAGCCGAGGACCGCGAGGGCCTCCCGGCGCGCGTCCGACGCGGCCGTGTTGAAGGGGAGTCCGGGTAACCCGCCGCCCGAGGTGCGCTCGCGCGGACCGCTCACGTTCCGGCTGCCGTCGAGCAGTTGGCCGCAGGCCCGGTAGAGCGGGGGCAGCCGGCGGAGGTTCGTGAGGAGTTCGCCCTGGCAGTCCGGACAGAGGGAGGTCCCGGGGGCCGCTCTCCGCCCGCGTCCCGTCTCCGTCTCGCGCCGGCGGCGACAGCCGGCGCCCGCGCAGGGGTGAGACCGGACCGTTCGAGTCTCGCGGGAATTCAAGGCGTGTTTCCCCTTTGTAAATTCGAGCCAGCTGCTGGATCGCGGCGTTCCGGGCAGCGTAAAAGTCGTCGGCGAGCCCGGTCAAGGGAGACCTGATTTACTGTCGCCGCCCCTCCCGGCACTGATGGAATCCTGACGACTTTACGATCTCTTGACATGATCTTGTCGGTATCTTAAAAGATCTCCATTGACGTGATGGCGGTCCGGCGAAGAAGCTGTTGGCTACGTTCCCCAGGCATGTGCCCAGCCCCCGGCCGCGACGCGGTCCGATGCGGGCGGTAAGGGGCGCTCGCATCCTCCGTTCCGAAGAACCTCGCAGGTGAACCCCTTGTGTCCGGTGTGCGTCGGGCGAGAGTCCGACGCACGGGAACCGGTCGGTACCGACTTCTGCCGGGGAACCCATTCGACCTCGCGAAAGGACGATTATGTCTTCCGGAATCAAGACCTTCGAACTCGATGATCTGAAGCGAATTCTCAAGGAAGGGGTCGGCGCCGACGAAAGCGTCGACCTGGAAGGTGACATACTCGACGTGGATTTCGAAGCGCTCGGATATGAATCCCTGGCGATGCTGGAGACGGGCACCCGCATTGAGCGCGAGTTCGGTGTGGTCCTCACGGACGAGACGCTCACCGAGACCGCCACGCCGCGCCGGCTGATCGAGGCCGTGAACGTCCAGCTGCGTTCCGTCCCCACCGTCTGACCGCCGTGCCCCCCACGCGGCGCACCCCCACCGCGCCGGACGGTGCCGCGTGACGCGGGTCCGGCTCGACGTCTGGCTGGTGCGGACGAACGAGACGCGGCCGGACACCGCGGCCCTGGCCCTGGAGGAGCTGGACGGCCGGGAGCGGGAGCGGGCCGAACGGTTCGTCGCCCCGGGCGACCGGCTCCGCTACCTCGCCGCCCACATCGCGCTCCGCCGGGTCCTGGCGCTGCACACCGGGACGGCCCCGGGGGACCTGCGGTTCACCCGGGCCACCTGCCCCCGGTGCGGCGGCCCGCACGGCCGTCCCGAACTGGCGGTGGGCACACCGCCCGTCCACTTCTCCCTCTCCCACAGCCACGGACGGGTGCTCATCGCCGTCGCCGCCGCCCCGGTGGGAGCCGACATCCAGCGCTCACCGGGCGGCGGCACCGTCGAAGCGTGCCTCCCGGCACTCCACCCGGCCGAGCGGGCCGAGGTGGAGCGCCGTCCCGCGAGCGCCCGGCCGGCCGAGTTCGGCCGGCTCTGGACCCGTAAGGAGGCCTATCTCAAGGGAATCGGCACGGGCCTGGCGCACGGCATGTCCACCGAGTACCTGGGGACCGACGCCCGCGGCAGGCCGCCCGGCTGGACGGTCCTCGACCTCGATCTCGCCGAGGACCCCGCGTACGCGGCGGCCGTGGCCGTACGTGCCGAAGGGGTCCGGCCGCCGGAGGTGCGGGAGCGCGGCGCCTCCTTCCTCAGGGCCGCCGTCCCCGCCGTGTGACCCGAGCAGTCGCCCCCGGAAAGGGAGTTGTGCCGTGCCGACGACAGAGAGCCGACCATCGACCACCGACAACCCCGACGACAGGACCGACAGGACCGACAGGACCGACAGGACCGACCGCTCCGTCTCCGCTCTCCGTGACGAGCTGCACGTCCTGCGCGAGCGGGCGCTGCGTGGCCCGAGTGAGCGCGCGACCGAGGCGCAGCACGCGAAGGGCAAGCTGACGGCGCGTGAGCGCATCGAGCTGCTGCTCGACCCGGGTTCCTTCAACGAGGTCGAGCAGCTGCGCCGGCACCGCGCCCAGGGCTTCGGCCTGGAGGCGAAGAAGCCGTACACCGACGGT
>NZ_BMRZ01000017.1 GCF_014648895.1 Streptomyces tanashiensis | reverse complement strand
GAAGGAAAAGCTACGTTGCGTTCGAAGGTCCGGCAAGCACTTCATTGCGTGAAAACACTATTTCCGCAGGTCAGTTGCAGGATTTCATTGCAATGGTTCTGAATCTAATGCAACATCACCCCTTGGGGCGTTGCAATGGATTGCGGCTGAACGCTATGGCGAGGATGCCCCGGTGCGCTGCGGCGGAGGGATCAGGTGCGGGGATCCCGGCCTGTCGCGGCGAGCAGGTGCTCGAACGCGGAGGCGCCCTTCGGGGGAACGACGGCCTCGGCGAAGACGTTCATCCGGCGCCCCATCGGCGCCATCTCCGCGCACACCTTCGCCAGTTCCGCCACGACCGCAGGGGCCGGCTCGAAGGGTGCTCCGGTCGCACGGGCCACGTCCCAGGCGTGCACCGTCAGGTCGAGCAGCACCATGGATCCGACGGTACGGGCGGGCATGTCCATGAGGCCCGTGGTGCCGTCCTCCGCTCCGGGTGTCGACCAGGCCGTGACCAGTTTCCGCGCCTCGGCCTCGAACCGGGCGCGCCAGTCCGCCTCCGCGACGTAGTCGGGGGCTGTGGAGAAGTCGGCGGGCTGCTTGGCGGCGAGGGCCTGGAAGTTCACGACGACGTGGAACAGGTGGTTCAGCAGGGCGCGCACGTCGTACTCGTCGCAAGGAGTGGCTGCGGAGAAGAGCTCCTCGTCGACACCGCACACCACGGGGACGGCGTGGGTGGCGGCGGAGTCCAGAAGGACATCGAGGCGGATCGATTCGTCGTACGTCATGGGGTGATGCTGGACCGGACCGGCCCAGCCGTCTTGAAGAAACGCGCCAGGGCGCGGCGGCCGGGGCCCGCTCGGCGTCGGGGCCCGATGCGGTCGGCGGACAGGGCGGCGTGCGGGCCGGCGGACTTTCCGCGCGCCGCATTGTGTGAACGTCGCGACGCCTCGCGTGCTCGAAGTTGCGCGTAACCATGCGGGTTTGAGCACTTGACGTCATGTACGTGTCACTGCTGCCATGTCTCACGCCCCGACAGGAACAGCTCCAACGACCGCCGCGCCGCGTACTCCGGCGCCGCCGACATCGTGAGGAGAACCAGTCGCATGACCCCCACAGTCCCGTCCGCCCTGCCACGACCCGGCCTCAGACGCATCGCCCTGACCCTGGCCGCGGTCCTCACCGCCGCCCTCCTGGCCGTCGTCCTTCCCGCGCCGGCCGCCCACGCGGCATCCGCCGGCAACGTCACCGGTGTCTCCCGGTCCGGTGACACGTTCACCGTCACCACGTCGAGCGGTGCCGCCGCCCGCGTCGTGATCGCCCGCGCGGACATCCTGCGCGTCTGGCTCTCCCCCGACGGCTCCTTCACCGATGATCCGGCCGGGGGAGACCTCGCCATCAACACCGCCTTCGGCGCGGTGGGAGCGACCCTCACCGACGCCGGGTCGTACTACCGCGTCGGCACGCCGTCCCTCAGCCTGCGCATCAACAAGGCCCCGCTGACCTTCGCCCTCTACCGCGCGGACGACTCCACCCTCCTGTGGGCGGAGTCGCAGCCCACGACCTGGACGGGCGGGCAGACCACCCAGTTCCTCACCCGGGCCGCCGACGAGCAGTTCTACGGGACCGGACTGCGGCTCGGGGAATGGGCGCTGAGGGACAAGACCGTCCCCGTCGCCGTCTCCAACCAGTGGACCGAGAACAGCAACGCCAGCCCCGCACCCTTCTACATGTCCACCAACGGCTACGGCGTCATGCGCAACACCTGGTCCCCGGGCTCGTACTCCTTCGGGGCGCCCACGTCCCTGCGCCACAACGAGAACCGCTTCGACGCCTGGTACTTCGCCGGCGGCTCCCTCAAGGACGTCCTGAACGGCTACACCGACGTCACCGGCAAGCCGTTCCTCGCCCCGGTCTGGGGTCTCGAACTCGGCAACGCCGACTGCTTCAACGCGTCGAACCCGGCCTACCAGGGCGACCACGACCGGCTCCGCCACCAGACGACCCCGGACGTCGTCGGCTACGCCACGGACGCCCGTGCCGCGAACATGCCCTCCGGCTGGTTCCTCCCCAACGACGGCTACGGCTGCGGCTACACGAACCTCCCGGCCACGGTGACCCAGCTGAAGGAGAAGGGGTTCCAGACCGGCCTCTGGACGTCCACGGGCCTGTCCGGCATCGGCTGGGAGGTGGGCACGGCCGGCTCCCGGGCGGTGAAGACGGACGTCGCCTGGATCGGGGGCGGCTACAAGACCGCCTTCAACGGAGTGAAGCAGGCCGTCGACGGCATCGAGAACAACTCCGACGCGCGCCGATTCGTGTGGACCGTGGACGGTTGGGCGGGTACCCAGCGCAACGCGGTCGTGTGGACCGGGGACACCTCCGGAACCTGGGACGCCATGCGCTGGCACGTCCCTGCCATCGCGGGGGCCGGGCTGTCCGGCCTGAACTACGCGAGCGGGGACGTCGACGGCATCTTCGGCGGCAGCCCGAAGACGTACGTGCGCGACCTGCAGTGGAAGGCGTTCACCCCGGCGTTCATGACCATGTCCGGCTGGGGCGCGACGAACCCGTCGGCCGGCTACCAGGACAAGCAGCCCTGGCGCTTCTCCGAGCCGTACCAGTCGATCAACCGCAAGTACCTGCAACTGAAGATGCGGCTCATGCCCTACCTGTACACGATGAGC
Organism: Streptomyces tanashiensis; assembly: GCF_014648895.1. Classification (GTDB taxonomy): domain Bacteria; phylum Actinomycetota; class Actinomycetes; order Streptomycetales; family Streptomycetaceae; genus Streptomyces; species Streptomyces tanashiensis. The sequence continues at coordinate 185,349 of NZ_BMRZ01000017.1, read as the reverse complement.
CGCCAGGCCTCCGACACCGGCGTCCCCTCCACCCGGGCCATGGTGCTGGAGTACCCGAACGACCCCGTCGCGCGAGGGAACCAGACCAGCGGGCAGTTCATGGCCGGGGACTCCTTCCTCGTCGCCCCCGTCGTCTCCGACACCACCACACGTGACGGGATCTACCTCCCGGCGGGCAGCTGGACCGACTACTGGACCGGGAAGGTCTACAACGGGCCCGGCTGGCTCAACGGCTACTCCGCACCCCTCGACACCCTGCCGCTCTTCGTCAAGGCCGGGGCGGTCGTTCCGATGTGGCCGCAGATGAACTACACGGGCGAGAAGCCCGTCTCCACCCTCACGTACGACATCCAGCCGCGCGGCAACTCGTCCTTCAGCCTCTACGAGGACGACGGCGTCACCCGGGCCTACAAGACCGGCGCCTCCGCACGGCAGCAGGTCGATGTCACCGCACCCACGTCCGGCACGGGCGACGTGACCGTCTCGGTGGGAGCGAGCACCGGCACCTATACGGGCAAGCCCGCGTCCCGCGGATACGAGTTCACCCTGCGCAGCGCGAGCGCCCCGGGCACCGTCAGGGTCGGCACGACCGCCCTTCCGGCGCTGACCAGCAGGGCCGCGTACAACGCCGCCGTCACCGGCTGGTACTACGACGCGGCCGACCGCTCGGGCACGCTCTGGGTGAAGACCGGCAGCACCGGCACCGCCTTCACGCTCACCGCCACCGCCCTCACCGTCCCGACCGGCACCCCCGTCGCGGGGAGCGCCCCGATCGGCCAGGCGGGCTGGAGCGTGATCCGCGCCGACAGCGAGGAGAAGACGGCGGAGAACGGCGCCGCGGCCAACGCCATCGACGGCAACCCCGCCACCCACTGGCACACACGCTGGTCCGGCAACGCGCCCGCCCTCCCGCACGAGATCCAGATCGACCTGGGCGCGCGCTACGACGTCGACTCCGTCACGCACCTTCCCCGCCAGGACGGAGGTGTCAACGGACGCATCGGCTCCTACGAGCTGTACGTGTCGGACAGCACGACCTCCTGGGGCACCCCGGTGGCCACGGGCACCTTCCCGGACACCGCGGCGGCGACGCGCGTGACGTTCACCGCGAAACCCGGCCGGTACCTGCGCCTGCGGGCGCTGACCGAGGCGGGCAACCGCGGCCCCTGGACCAGCCTGGCCGAGCTCACCGCCACCGGTCGCCCCTCCGGCTGAGGCGGAGGCGACAGCCGGGGCGGGCGTCCACGAGCGGCGCCCGCCCCGGCGTGGAACGGCGGAGCGAGCTCGCGACGAGCCGTACCCGGGTGGGGTACGCGCGGAGGAATCGCCCGGTCCGCGGTGCGGCCCTCCCGTGGCGGCCCGAACCCTTCGCGACAGGTCCGCGGTGCGGCCCTTCCGTGGCGGCCCGAACCCTTCGCGACAGGTCCGCGGTGCGGCCCTTCCGTGGCGGCCCGAACCCGTCGCGACGTCCGTGCCCGGCCGGGGCGGGACATTCCCGCCGAGTCGGAGGAGCATCTATGGGTGTGAGGCCGGCACGGCGCGCCGCGCCGCCGGGGAGCAGGAGACGGCGCCCGCCGCCCGGCCGCGAGGAGGCGGCCATGATCGTCGACTGCGCTCACTACCGTGACGGGCGCCGGCAGCACGAGGGCGCGATGCCGCTGGAGCAGGCGGCCGCGCGCTGCAGGCTGGGCGGATTCGTCTGGCTGGGCATGTTCGAACCGAGCCCCGAGGAGCTGAGCCGGGTCCGTGAGGTCTTCGGACTGCACGAGCTGGCCGTCGAGGACGCCCGGACGTTCCACCTGCGGCCGAAGGCGGAGCAGTACGAGGACGGCACCGAACTGATCATCCTGCGCACGGCGCGCTACGACGACGAGCGCGAGGAGATCGACACCGGCGAGATCAGCATCTTCCTCGCCGAACACTTCGTGATCACGGTGCGCCAGGGCATCGCGAGCGAGCTGCACGAGGCCCGGAGCCGGCTCGAAGCCCGCCCCGAGCTGCTGAAGACCGGCAGCGCCTCCACGCTCTGGGCCATCTTCGACCAGGTGGTCGACAGCTACGCGCCGGTCGTCGAGGAGCTGGAACGCGACATCGAGCAGATCGAGGCCACCGTGTTCTCCGGGGCGGTCGCCCCGACCGAACGGATCTACTTCCTGCGCCGTGAGGCGACCGACTTCTACCGCGCCGTGCACCCGCTGCTCGCGGTACTGGGACGACGCCTGCAGTCCGGCAAGTCGACCCCGGCGCTCCTGCCGTACATCCGCGACGTGCACGACCACCTGCTGCTGGTCAACGAGGAGGTCGCGGCCCAGCGGGACCTGCTGACCACCGTCCTTGAGGCGAACATCGCGGTGATCTCCGTCGAGCAGAACAAGATCAACCTCCGGCAGAGCGCCACGATGGAGCGGCTCACCGTCCTCGCCAGCGTGTTCCTCCCGCTGTCCTTCGTGGTCGGCTTCTTCGGGCAGAACTTCGAATGGCTCGTCAGCCACATCAGCGGCTTCCCGGCGTTCCTCGCCCTCACCGTCGGCGGACTGCTGCTGCCGTCCCTCCTGCTCTACGCCTGGCTGCGCCGCCGCCGCGGCCACCTGGCACAGCCGATGCCGGAGGTGACCCACCCCGTCCGGCGCGAGGAGCCGACCCTCACGGAGTGAGCCTGTGCTGGCAGACTGGCCGGCTGTCTGCCGAAGGAGTGTCCCGTGTCGATGATTCACCGTCTGCGCAGTGCCGTCCGCCGGACGTACCGGCGTGCCGTGGACCTCAGCCACCCGGCGCGTTCGCCCCTCGGCAGCGCCGTGGTCAACTGCGTGGTCTACCGGGACGGCGTACGTCAGGACGACGTCCGGTCGGTCGACGAGGCCGTCCGGCGTGTGCGGAAGGCGGGTGACGGGTTCGTCTGGATCGGTCTGCACGAGCCGGAGGAGAAGGAGTTCGCGGGGCTGGCCGAGCTGTTCGGGCTGCACCCGCTCGCGGTGGAGGACGCCGTCCACGCCCACCAGCGGCCGAAGCTGGAGCAGTACGACGACGTGCTGTTCGCCGTCTTCAAGACGGTGCGCTACGTGGAGCACGAGGAGCTCACCGCCTCCAGCGAGGTGGTGGACACGGGCGAGCTGATGGCCTTCACCGGGCCCGACTTCGTCATCACCATCCGCCACGGCGGACACGGCTCGCTCGGCCCGCTCCGCGAGGCCCTGGAGTCGGAGCCCGAGCAGCTGGCGAAGGGGCCCTCCGCGGTGCTCCACGCGATCGCGGACCATGTCGTCGACGACTACCTCGGCGTCGCCGAAGCCGTGCAGGACGACCTGGAGGCGATCGAGACGGCGGTCTTCTCCGAGCAGGGCCACCGGGGTGACGTCGGCCGGATCTACCAGCTCAAGCGCGAACTCCTCGAACTGAAGCGGGCCGTGACACCCCTGGGCCGTCCACTCCAGCGCCTGGCGGCCGAACCGGTGCCGACCGTCGCCCCCGAGGTACGCGCGTACTTCCGTGACGTGGCCGACCACCTGGCGCGGGTCAACGAGCAGGTCGCCTCGTACGACGCGCTCCTCGACTCGATACTCCAGGCCCATCTCGCGCAGGTGACCGTCGCCCAGAACGAGGACATGCGCAAGATCACCGCCTGGGCCGCGATCATCGCGGTCCCGACCATGGTCTGCGGCGTCTACGGCATGAACTTCGAGCACATGCCCGAGCTGCGCTGGACCTACGGCTACCCCATGGTCCTCGGCGTCATGGCGGTCGCCTGCTTCGTGATCCACCGGGGCTTCCGCCGCAACGGCTGGCTCTGACCTCCCCGGGCACGCGGCACGCCCGCGTCGACACACCCGCCCGGATGCCGTGGTTCGTCTGCCGGGTCGGCGAGGATCGCCTTGCGGCCACCGCCCCCGCGCGTCTCGGCGGAGCCGGCCGCCCGCGACGATCGCGCCGGGTCCGGCCGACCGCGCCGCGTGGGTGCGGGGTCTCCCGGCCGGCGTCGGCCGGACAAGCCCGTTCCTCCCAGCCCGCCGGAGTCGCCATGGCCGCACCCCCGGAGTCGCCTCGCCCGCGCCGTTCCCGGACGTCGCTCCTGCCGATCCTGATCCCCATCGCGGTCCTGATCGTGGTGGCGGTGGCCGTGGGGTCGTGGCTGCAGTACACCGAGCGGCAGGCGATGGACACGATCCACACCGCCGGCTCCGGAGCCGCCGACCGTGTGGACGTGGAAGCCACCGTCCAGCGCGTCGACGCCTCTGCCCGAGAGCTGGTCCTGAGGGTCCGGGCCGTCCCGCGCGGGAGCTTCGGCGAGGAGGAGGGGACCGCTCCGGTGGCCGATCTCACCCTCCAGACCTCCGCGGCGACCCTCGGCGACCTGGCGTTCAAGGCGCACGAGCGGCTCGCGACCAAGGACGTGCAGGTCGCCATGGTGGGCGGATCGATCAGCGACTACCCGTTCGACACCTACGAGACCGACATCGAGTTCTGGGCGGTTCTCGGCGGTGAACCGGTGCCGGTGCGGGTGCTGTTCTCCAACAACGACACGCTGTTCTCGGTCTCCGCGACACCGACGGCCTCCCCGCAGGAAGCGGCCCTGGGGGTGGTGGTGGCCCGCTCGGGCAGCCTGCTGGTCTTCGCGCTCTTCATGATGGTCGTGATGTGGGCGCTGGCCGCGTCCGTGCTCATCGGGGCCTGGTATCTGACGGCCCGCAACCGGGGGCTGGTCTGGCCCGCCCTCGCCTGGATGGCCGCCACGCTGTTCGCGCTCTCGGCGTTCCGCAACACGGCCCCCGGTTCACCTCCGATCGGTTGCGTGCTGGACTGGTTCGCGTTCCTGTGGGCCGAGACGATCATCGCTCTCTGCCTGATCGCCGTGGTGATCACCGGCGTCCACACCGCCCTCCGATCGGACGACACCCGCACCTAGGACGGGCTACGGCGCGACCTCGAACGTGGGCGGCTGAAGCCCCGCGAGGCATCCCGTGTCCGGCGCGGCCGGAGTGTCGAAGAACGACCGGGTGATCGTCTGCGCGCACGGCGAGTCGGCGAAGACCACATGGGCGACGTAGGGGACCGTGACGGCGGTCGACCGGCTCAGCGTGCGGGCCGCGTACGGTCCGCTGCTCGGCGCGGTCTGGGAGTCGAACCCGCCGGACAGGACGAGGGTCGGGATGTCGCTGTACGTCCGCTGCCGGATCGAGGGGTCCGCCGGGGGGACGTCCCAGGCGCGGCAGTCCGCGTGCATCCAGCTGAGCAGGGGAGCGTTGGCCACGACCGAGCGGGGGAACGTCGGGAACAGGCGCCGCCCTGCCCGGATCACGTCGCCCTCGCTCTCGAACGGGGTCCACTCCCTGCAGAAGACGCCGAAGACGAGCCCGTGGGAGACCCTCCCGATGGCCTGAGGACTGAGCTTCCCGCCCGCGTACTGCTCGGCGATCCGCTGCGGGTTGCCGTGGGCCAGTTCGTCGATGGAGCGGGGCACGCCTGCCGCGACGTGGCTGGCGAAGGTCAGCCAGTTCACCAGGAGTCCGCCGTCCAGCGTGACCTTCACCGGCTCCGGGTGGCCGGGGACCGTGACGGTGGTGGTGACCGGTCGGGCCTCGAGCTCGCTGACCAGACGCTCGAAGGTGCCCTTGAGGTTCGGGTAGCGGGTGTTGCAGGAGGGCTGCTCCGCACAGGCCTCGAAGATGCCGTCGAAACCTTCCCGTGCGGCCTTCCAGGTCACGGCCCCGCCGGCCAGGGACGGCGGCAGGACGCCGTCGATGCCGACCGAACGGATGCCCTTCGGGTGCAGGCGCATGTACTGGAGCGCCAGGTCGGTGCCGTAGGAGATGCCGAACACGTTCCACTGCCTGATGCCCAGGGCCCTGCGCAGTCCGTCGTAGTCGGCGGAGCTCTCGGTGCCGTTGTAGGCGCTGAGGTCGGCCCCGCGCTTCACCAGCCGGTCACGGCACTTCCGCGTCTCCTGGACGTGCAGCCGCCCGGTGGACGGCGCGCCGAAGACGAGGTCGAGGGAGTTCGCGGCGAACTCGTCGACGTTCCGGCAGGTCAGCTCGGGGTCGGCCGAGTAGGTCCCGCGCTGGGACATGAAGATCACGTCACGGTCGCGGTTGAGGCCGCCGCCGACCGCCATCGGGATCTCGGAGACCGCGTCGTCGCCGGGTCCGCCGGCGAGCCACACGATCGGGTCGGATGCCGGCCTCTTGGCGACCGCGGGAATGATCGCGACCGCGAGGGTGATCTTCCGGCTCTTGTGCCGGGAACGGTTCTCGGGAACGGTGAGCGTTCCGCAGCGTGCGCGCTCCAGATCGGGGATCGGGTCCGCCGTCCTGGGGCAGGGGCCCGGCCTGTAGCGGGCGTCGCCCGCCGTCCGGGCGACCGTGCCGAGCGGCGCTCCGGCGCCCGACTCCGCACCGGCGGGCAGCGCGGTGAGGCCGACGACGAGGGCACCGGCCGTGGCTCCGGCCAGCGTGACGGGGAACCGGCGCGACGCGCGCCGGCGGCGGGGTGGCAGGAGGGACATCATGAGGTCTCCGGGGCAGGGGTGATGGTGAACGGTTTCGGGGCGAGTCCTGCCACGCAGCCGGTGTCGGGCGGTGCGGTCGGACGCGTGAGGAAGGAGGCCAGGACGGTCTGTGCGCAGGGCGACTGGGGAACGACGAAGTGGCCGATTCCGGGGATCGGCACGGCGGTCGAGCGGGGCAGCGTGCGGCCGGCGTACGGGCCCCAGCTCGCCCCCGTCTTCGCGTCGAACGTTCCGGAGATGATCAGCGTCGGCACCTTGCTGAAGGTGGCCACCCGCTGGACCGCGGTGCGGTCCGGGACGTTCCAGACGCGGCACAGGTCGTGCTCGAAGGGAAGCTGCGGTGCGTGGGCCAGGACGGTGTCCGGCCATCCGGGGAACGCCCGGCGCCCGGCTGCGAGAAGGTCCGCCTTCGTGTAGCCCGGCGCCCACTCGGCGCACGCCACCGAATGCGTCAGACCGTGGGCGAACTCGCCGATGACGGGCGTCGCCCCGGCGGCTCGTGCCTGGGCGAAGCGCTCCGGATTCCCGCGGGCGAGTTCGTCCAGCGCCGCGGGGACCTCGGTGGCGGGCAGGGCGCCGCCGTCGGTGACCAGCAGGTTCACCAGGGCACCCCCGTCGAGGACGACCTTCACCGGGCCTCCGCCGGCGGGCGGTTGCACCGTCAGCGTCAGGGGGTTCGCCTCAAGACGCCGTACCTGTTCCGTCAGCGTGCGCGAGAGGTCCGGGTAGCGGTTCTTGCAGGCGGGCTGGGCCTCGCACGCCGCGAAGATCGTGCCGATTCCCTCCCGGGCGCTGTCCCAGGCCCACGGCAGGCTCACGATCTGCGGAGGCACGACCGAGTCGATCGTCACCGAGCGGATCCCCTCGGGGTGCCGGCGCAGGTAGGTGAGGGCCAGGTCGGTGCCGTAGGAGTAGCCGTACACGTTCCACTTCTTGATGCCGAGCGCATGGCGCAGGGCGGCGAAGTCCGCGGCGTTCTCGGTGGTGTTGTAGGCGCTCAGCCGGATGCCGCCGGCCGTCAGACGGTCCCGGCACTCCTTGGCGGCGCGCACCAGGAGCCGGCCGGTCGAGGGCGTGTCGTAGGGCAGTCCCACGGAGGCCGCGTTGAACCGGTCCATCTCCGGGCAGGCCAGGTTCGGCTGCGAGTGGAGCCCGCCGCGCTGGGTCATGACGATCAGGTCGCGATCCCGGTTCACACCCGAGTCGATCAGGAAGGGGATGGCCCCGATCGCGTCTCCGCCGGGACCCCCTTCCATGAACACCACCGGGTCCCCGGCGGGCGTCGTGGACGCGGCCGGGACGATGGCCACGGTGAGCTTGAGGGTCCGTCCGCCGCGGTGGGTCCGGCTCTCGGGCACCTCCAGGACCCCGCACCGTCCGGGGATCGGCTCGGGTGTGTCCGGGCAGGGACCGGGCACGAACCGCGCCGGCCCTTCGGGACGCGGCCCGGCGAAGGGGGAGGACAGGGCGCTGCTCGGTGTCGGACCGATCGCGCCCAGGAATGCCAGACCGGCCGCGGCGAGCGCCAGCCCGCGAGCGAACGGCGGGCAGCTTGTCCTGATGCCTTGTTCCGTCATCTGTACCCGTCTTTCCGTCGGCCTCGGCCGTGCCGAGGCCGACGACGATGGTGTGCGGCTCCGTCCGTCCCCGTACGTCCCGGGGGGCGGCCACCGCGTAGGCCAGCCTTCGTCGAGGGCCGGACGGTCACCACCGGGGGAGCGCCACTCGGAGCAATGAGTGATCGGCGATGACAATGCGTTACTGAAGGCCGCGCCGGGAAGGCTTGTTTGCGCGGGAACTGCAACTGGCTGTCATTCTCTTGCGATGCTTGCGCTAGTCTTGCGTGTATGACGCGACGACTTGCTCAGGTGGCGAAAAAGGTGGGGGTCAGCGAGGCGACGGTCAGCCGTGTCCTCAACGGCAAGCCGGGGGTCTCGGAAGCCACCCGGCAGTCCGTCCTCACCGCCCTGGACGTGCTCGGCTACGAGCGGCCCACCCAGCTCAGGGGCGAGCGCGCCCGGCTCGTCGGACTCGTCCTGCCCGAGCTGCAGAACCCCATCTTCCCGGCCTTCGCCGAGGTCATCGGGGGCGCCCTCGCCCAGCAGGGGCTCACCCCCGTGCTCTGCACCCAGACCAAGGGCGGCGTCTCGGAGGCCGACTACGTGGACCTGCTCCTCCAGCAGCAGGTTTCCGGCGTCGTCTTCGCGGGAGGCCTCTTCGCGCAGGCCGACGCCCCGCACGACCACTACCACCAGCTCGCCGAGCGCAACATCCCGGTCGTCCTCATCAACGCCTCCATCGAGGGGCTCGACTTCCCCTGCGTCGCCTGCGACGACGCCGTCGCCGTCGAGCAGGCCTGGCGCCACCTGGCCTCCCTCGGACACGAGAAGATCGGCCTGCTCCTGGGCCCCGCCGATCACGTGCCCTCCGGGCGCAAGCTCCAGGCCGCGCGTGCCGCCGCCGAGGCGGCCGGAACCCCGCTGCCCGACGCGCAGATCGTGCGCTCGATCTTCTCCCTCGAAGGCGGGCAGGCCGCCGCCAACGGCCTGCTGGAGCAGGGCGTCACCGGGATCGTCTGCGCCAGCGACCCGCTCGCCCTCGGGGCGATCCGGGCCGCCCGCCGGCGCGGGCTCGTCGTCCCCCGGGACGTCTCGGTCGTCGGCTTCGACGACTCCGCCTTCATGAACTGCACCGAGCCGCCGCTGTCGACCGTCCGTCAGCCCATCGAGGCGATGGGGCGGGCCGCCGTCGAGCTGCTCTGCTCCCAGATCCAGGGGGTCCACTCCCACCCGGGCGAGCTGCTCTTCGAGCCCGAGCTCGTCGTGCGGGGCTCCACCGCCCCGCCGCCGTCCCGCTAGCGCCCCGGCGGGAGCGCCGTACCGCTTCCTCCTCAAAGGCACCGTTTCCTGTCGTCGTTCGGACGGCTCCGGAAGCGGTGCCTTTGTCATTTCCCTGTCCGTTCCGTTGACAGGGTCGTCATCCAGTAGAAATCTGTGCCCCCAGTAATCGCAAAACATTGACTGTTTCACTCAAAAGATTGCGAGTCACTGTGTACGGACGACGATTGGCGATGGGGCTGCTGATCGCGGCCCTGGTCGCCCTCGGGCTGCTGCCCGTCCCCGCGAACGCCGCCACGACGGCGGACACCGATCTCGCGCTCGGCAGACCGGTCACGGCCTCCGGCGCCCTCGGCGGCTACCCGGCGGGCAACCTGACCGACGGCAGCCAGGCCAGCTACTGGGAGGGGCCGGCCGGTGCCTTCCCGCAGTGGGCACAGGTCGACCTCGGCGCGGCCGTCCGCGTCGACCGCGTCGTCCTCAAGCTGCCCTCCGGCTGGGAGGCCCGCGACCAGAACCTCGCCGTCCTCGGCTCCACCGACGGCAGTGCCTTCACCACCCTGGCCGGCGCCCAGGCCCGCCGCTTCGACCCGGCCGCCGTGAACGCGGTCGGCCTCACCCTGAACGGCAGTCAGGTCCGGTACGTACGCGTCCAGATCACCGCCAACACCGGCTGGAACGCGGCCCAGCTCTCCGCCGTGGAGGTCTACGGCGAGCCGGGCACCGTCGAGCCGCCGGCCGACGGCACCAACCTCGCCCGGGGCAAGGCGATCGAGGCGACCTCGGTCACCCAGAACTACCAGGCCGTCAACGCCAACGACGACTCCACCGGCACCTACTGGGAGTCGGCCGGCTTCCCCGCGAGCCTCACCGTGAAGCTCGGCGCGGACGCCGACGTCCAGGGCGTCGTCGTCAAGCTCAACCCCGACCAGGCGTGGGGGCCGCGCACCCAGTCGTTCGAGATCCTGGGCCGCGCCGCCGGAGCCACGGCCTTCACCACCCTCAAGCCGCGGACCGACCACGCCTTCAGCCCCTCGTCGGGGCAGAACACCGTGACCGTCCCGGTCACCGGCCGCTTCGCCGACATCCGCCTCACCTTCCACTCCAACACCGGCGCCCCGGGCGCCCAGGTCGCCGAGCTCCAGGTCCTCGGCACCGCCGCCCCCGCCCCCGACCTCGTCGTCACCGACCTCACCTGGACCCCCGCCGCCCCCAGCGAGGCCGACGCGGTCACCGTCCAGGCCACCGTCCGCAACGCCGGCACCGCGACGGCCCCCGCCTCCACGCTGAACGTCAGCGTCGAGGGCGCCGTCGCCGGCACCGCCCAGGTCGCCTCCCTCCCGGCCGGGGCCTCCGCGACCGTCGCCGTCCCCGTCGGGCGCCGCTCCGTCGGCGCGTACACCGTCTCCGCCGTCGCCGACCCGGCCGACGCGGTCGCGGAGCTCGACGACTCCAACAACAGCCGGACCGCCGCCTCGAAGCTGACCGTCGGCCAGAGCCCCGGTCCCGACCTCATGGTCACCGGCATCACCGCCAACCCCTCGGCCCCGGCCGTCGGCGCACCCGTCTCCTTCACCGTCGCCGTCCACAACCGCGGCACCACCGCCGTACCGGCCGGCACCGTCACCCGGCTCACCGCCGGCACCACCACCCTCAACGGCACGACCGGCGCCGTCGGCGCGGGACAGACCGTGACCGTCGCGGTCTCCGGCACCTGGACCGCCACCGGCGGCGGCGTCACCCTGACCGCCACCGCCGACGCCACCGGCACCCTCGCCGAGACCGACGAGAGCAACAACGTCTTCAGTCGCTCGATGGTCGTCGGGCGCGGCGCCGCCGTCCCGTACACCGAGTACGAGGCCGAGGACGCCCGCTACCAGGGCACCCTGCTCACCGCCGACCGCCTGCGCACCTTCGGGCACACCAACTTCGCCACCGAGTCCTCGGGCCGCCGCTCCGTCCGGCTCGACGCGAGCGGGCAGTACGTCGAGTTCACCTCGGTGAACCAGGCGAACGCCCTCACCGTCCGCAACTCGATCCCGGACGCGGCGGCGGGCGGCGGCCAGGAGGCGACCCTCAGCCTCTACGCGAACGACGTCTTCGTCCGGAAGCTGACCCTCTCGTCCAAGCACAGCTGGCTGTACGGCACCACCGACGACCCGGAGGGGCTGACCAACAGGCCCGGCGGCGACGCCCGCCGCCTCTTCGACGAGTCGCACACGCTGCTCACCCAGTCCTACCCGCCGGGCACCCGCTTCCGGCTCCAGCGCGACAGCGACGACCGGGCCTCCTTCTACGTGCTCGACCTGATCGATCTGGAGCAGGTGGCCCCGGCCGCACAGCAGCCCGCCGGCTGTGTCTCCATCACCGAGTACGGGGCCGTGCCCAACGACGGCATCGACGACACCGACGCCCTCCAGCGGGCCGTCACCGCCGACCAGAAGGGCGAGATCGGCTGCGTCTGGATCCCTGCCGGACAGTGGCGGCAGGAGCAGAAGATCCTCACGGACGACCCGCTGAACCGGGGGCAGTACAACCAGGTCGGCATCCGGGACGTCACCATCCGCGGCGCCGGCATGTGGCACTCCCAGCTCTACACGCTGACCCCGCCGCACCAGGCGGGCGGCATCAACCACCCGCACGAGGGCAACTTCGGCTTCGACATCGACGCCAACACCCAGATCTCGGACCTCGCCATCTTCGGCTCCGGCACCATCCGGGGCGGCGACGGCAACGCCGAGGGCGGTGTCGGGCTCAACGGCCGCTTCGGCAAGGGCACGAAGATCAGCAACGTCTGGATCGAGCACGCCAACGTCGGCGTCTGGGTCGGCCGCGACTACTCCAACCTCCCCGAGCTGTGGGGGCCGGGCGACGGCCTGGAGTTCAGCGGCATGCGGATCCGCAACACCTACGCCGACGGCATCAACTTCGCCAACGGCACCCGGAACTCCACCGTCTACAACTCCTCCTTCCGCAACACCGGCGACGACGCCCTGGCCGTCTGGGCCAGCAAGTACGTCAAGGACACCTCGGTGGACGTCGGCCACGACAACCACTTCCGCAACAACACGATCCAGCTGCCCTGGCGGGCCAACGGCATCGCCGTCTACGGCGGATACGGCAACACCATCGAGAACAACGTGGTCGCCGACACCATGAACTACCCGGGGATCATGCTGGCCACCGACCACGACCCGCTGCCCTTCTCCGGGCAGACCCTCATCGCCGGCAACGCCCTGTACCGCACGGGCGGTGCCTTCTGGAACGAGGACCAGGAGTTCGGCGCCATCACGCTCTTCGCGCAGGGGCAGGACATCCCGGGCGTCACCATCCGGGACACCGAGATCCTCGACTCGACGTACGACGGGATCCAGTTCAAGACGGGCGGCGGGGCCATGCCCGACGTGAAGATCAGCAACGTCCGCGTCGACGGCACGGTCAACGGCTCCGGGCTCCTCGCCATGAGCGGGGCGCGCGGCAGCGCCACCCTGACGGGGGTGACCTTCGCGAACACGGCGGAGGGCGACGTCCTCGTCGAACCCGGCTCGCAGTTCGTGGTGAACCGCGGCTGATCCGGGCCCCGGGAACGGCGGTCCGCCACGGGCGGACCGCCGCTTCGGCATGCCCGGGCACGGCTTCTGACGCCTTCTCAACTCGCCCTGCCGCAGCGGTAGACGACCCCACGATCCTCTGGAACTCTCTGAGCGTCCCGCGCAAGGAATCGACATTCCGGCGCGAATTCTGGACGCAACCCCGAACGAGAACCGAGGAGCGATGAGGATCCGCAACTGGAGATCACGGTGCCTGAGTGCCGCGATCGCGACGAGCCTCCTGGCGCTGGGCGGTCCCCTGACGACCGCCCACGCGGCGGGCGGCCCGAACCTCGCCCTGGGCGACGCCGCCGCGGCGAGCAGCGCACACGCCGAGTACGGCGCCGCGAACATCACCGACGGCAACCAGGGCACGTACTGGCAGAGCTCCGGCTCCGCCCTCCCGCAGTGGGTGCAGGCCGACCTGGGCACCGCCACCCGCGTCGACGAGGTGGTGCTCAGGCTCCCGGCCGGCTGGGAGAGCCGCAACCAGACGCTCTCCGTGCAGGGCAGCGCCGACGGCACCGCCTTCACCACACTGAAGTCCTCGGCGACCTACGCCTTCACCCCGGGCGCCGGGAACACCGTCACCATCGCCTTCCCGGCGGCCCAGGCCCGTTTCGTACGGGTCGACTTCACCGCCAACACCGGCTGGACCGCCGCCCAGCTCTCCGAACTGGAGGTGCACGGCGCCGACGGCACCTCCCCGAACCTCGCCGCCGGCAGGACGCTCTCCGCCAGCAGCAGCACCCAGACCTACACGGCGGCCAACGCCAACGACGGCAACCGCGCCACCTACTGGGAGAGCACCGGCGGCGCCTTCCCGCAGTGGCTCCAGGCCGACCTGGGCGCCGCCCTCCGCGTCGACCGCGTCGTCCTGCGGCTCCCGGACGGCTGGGGGAGCCGCAGCCAGACCCTGAAGATCCAGGGCAGCACCGACGGCACCTCCTTCACCGATCTGACCGCCGCCCAGGCGTACGCCTTCGACGCGGCGAGCGGGCGCAGCGCGACGGTCACCTTCGGTACCACCACCACCCGGTACGTCCGCGTCCTCGTCACCGCCAACACCGTGCAGAACGCCGCCCAGTTCTCCGAGCTGGAGGTCTACGGGCCGACGAGCGGGGACACCCAGGCGCCGAGCGCCCCCGCGAACCTGGCCTACACCGAGCCCGCCTCGGGCCAGATCCGCCTGACCTGGAACGCGGCCACCGACGACACCGCCGTCACCGGATACGACGTCTACGCCAACGGCGCCCTGCTGACCAGCGTCGCAGGGAACGTCACCACGTTCACCGACTCCCGTCCGGCGAACCAGACGGTGTCCTACCGGATCAGGGCGAAGGACGCCGCCGGCAACCAGTCCGGAGACTCCAACACCGTCACCCGGATCGGCGACGCCGGCGACACCCAGGCGCCGACGGCCCCGGCGAACCTGGCCTACACCGAGCCCGCCTCCGGCCAGATCCGCCTGACCTGGACGGCGTCCGCCGACAACACGGGCGTCACCGGCTACGACGTGTACGCCGACAACGTCCTGCGGGGCAGCGTCGCCGGGAACGTCACCACCTACACCGACACCCAGCCGGCCTCCGCGACCGTCACCTACCAGGTGCGGGCCAAGGACGCGGCGGGCAACCGGTCCGGCGCGAGCAACAGCGTCACCCGCAACGGCACGGGCGGCACCGGCTCCAACCTGGCCGTCGGCAAGGCGATCAGCGCCTCCTCCACGGTCCACACCTTCGCCGCCGCCAACGCCAACGACAACAGCACGGCGACCTACTGGGAGGGCGCGGGCGGCAGCTACCCGAACACCCTCACCGTCAGGCTCGGCGCCGGCGCCGACCTCGACCGGCTCGTCCTGAAGCTGAACCCCGACACCGCCTGGGGCGCCCGCTCCCAGACGATCGAGGTCCTCGGCCGCGCCCAGGACGCCACCGGCCTCACGAGCCTCGTCGCGGCGAAGAGCTACGCCTTCGACCCCGGCAGCGGCAATCAGGTGACGATCCCGCTCACGGCCCGGGTCGCCGACGTGCAGCTCCGGATCACCGCCAACACCGGGGCCCCGGCCGGCCAGATCGCCGAGTTCCAGGTGATCGGCGTCCCGGCGCCCAACCCGGACCTGAGGGTCACCGGGCTGACCGTCTCGCCCGCCTCGCCCGTCGAGTCGGACCCGATCACGGTCGGCGCCACCGTCCGCAACGACGGCAGCGCGGCCGCCCCGGCCAGCACACTCGCCGTGCGTCTGGGCGGCACCGAGGTCGCCACGGTCGCGGTGGGCGCGCTCGCCGCGGGGGCCCAGACCACCGTCACCGCCTCGATCGGGGCCCGCGACGCCGGCTCGTACGAACTGAGCGCCGTCGCCGACGAGGCGGACCAGGTCGTCGAGCAGAACGAGACCGACAACACGTACACCAGCCCCGCCGCGCTCGTGGTGCGGCCGGTGGACAGCTCCGACCAGACCGTCGCCTCGGTGACCACCTCGCCCTCCAGCCCCTCGGCGGGCGACAGCGTCACCTTCAAGACCTCGGTCCGCAACCAGGGCACGGTCGCCACCGCCGCCGGATCCCACGGGGTGACGCTCACCCTGCTGAACGAGCAGGGCGGCACGGTGAAGACCCTCAGCGGCTCGTACAGCGGCGCGCTGGCACCGGGGGCGCAGACGGAGGTGAGCCTGGGGCCCTGGACGGCCGCCGACGGCTCGTACACCGTCCGCACGGTCCTCGCCGACGACGCGAACGAGCTGCCGGTGAAGCGGCAGAACAACACCGCCACCCAGCCCCTCTTCGTCGGGCGCGGCGCGAACATGCCGTACGACATGTACGAGGCGGAGGACGGCACCACCGGCGGCGGCGCGACCGTCGTCGGGCCCAACCGCACGGTCGGCGACATCGCGGGCGAGGCGTCCGGCCGCAAGGCGGTGAACCTGGACGCGACCGGCGAGTACGTCGAGTTCACCACCCGGGCGTCCACCAACACCCTGGTCACCCGCTTCTCCATCCCGGACGCACCGGGCGGCGGCGGGATCGACTCGACGATCGACGTCTACGTCGACGGGGTCTTCAAGAAGGCCCTGCCGCTCACCTCGAAGTACGCGTGGCTGTACGGCTCCGAGACCGCACCCGGCAACTCCCCGGGCGCGGGCGGCCCGCGGCACATCTACGACGAGGCGCAGCTCATGCTCGGCGAGACCGTGCCGGCCGGCAGCCGGATCCGGCTCCAGAAGGACGCCGCGAACACCTCTACGTACGCGATCGACTTCGTGAACCTGGAGCAGGTCGCGCCGGTGGCGAACCCCGACCCGGCCGCGTACGCGGTCCCGTCGGGCTTCACCCACCAGGACGTGCAGAACGCGCTCGACCGGGTCCGGATGGACACCACGGGCGCCCTCGTGGGCGTCTACCTGCCGCCGGGCGACTACCAGACGTCGAGCAAGTTCCAGGTGTACGGCAAGGCCGTGAAGGTGATCGGTGCCGGGCCCTGGTACACGAGGTTCCACGCGCCGTCGACGCAGGACAACACGGACGTCGGCTTCCGGGCCGAGGCCGCGGCGAAGGGCTCGCTCTTCAAGGGCTTCGCCTACTTCGGCAACTACACCTCGCGGATCGACGGCCCGGGCAAGGTCTTCGACTTCGCGAACGTGTCGGACATCGTCATCGACGACATCTGGAACGAGCACTTCGTCTGCCTCTACTGGGGTGCCAACACCGACCGGATCACGATCAAGAACGCGCGGATCCGGAACCTGTTCGCCGACGGCGTCAACATGACCAACGGGTCGACGGACAACCTGGTGACCAACAACGACGCACGGGCGACCGGGGACGACAGCTTCGCGCTGTTCTCGGCGATCGACGCGGGCGGCGCGGACATGAAGAACAACGTCTACGAGAACCTGACCAGCACGCTCACCTGGCGGGCGGCGGGCGTGGCCGTCTACGGCGGGTACGACAACACCTTCCGGAACATCCACATCGCCGACACCCTGGTCTACTCCGGGATCACCATCTCCTCGCTGGACTTCGGCTATCCGATGAACGGATTCGGAACCGGGCCGACGACCTTCGAGAACATCTCGATCGTGCGGGCCGGCGGGCACTTCTGGGGCGCGCAGACCTTCCCGGGCATCTGGGTCTTCTCCGCGTCGAAGGTCTTCCAGGGGATCCGGGTCAACCACGTCGACATCGTCGACCCCACCTACAGCGGGGTGATGTTCCAGACCAACTACGTGGGCGGACAGCCGCAGTTCCCCATCAAGGACACCGTCTTCACCGACATCTCCGTCACGGGGGCGCGCAAGAGCGGTGACGCCTTCGACGCGAAGTCCGGCTTCGGCCTGTGGGCCAACGAGCAGCCCGAGTCGGGCCAGGGCCCGGCGGTGGGCGAGGTGACCTTCAACGGGCTGCGGACGAGCGGAAACGCCGTGGACATCCGCAACACCACCTCCACCTTCAGGATCGACGTCAACCCCTAGCACCCACCCCCCGGCGAGGCCGGTGCGAGCCGCTTCGAGTGGTTTGCGCCGGCCTCGTCTTCATGCAAGGTTGCGCTGCAATGTCGAGCATTTACGAAATCGGCGCGATATCTTGCGTTCACTTGTTGGGGGTGGTTGAGTGTGCGCACCCCACCCACGCATCCGAGTTGGGGTGACCTCCACGCCGCCCGAAGGGGACCACTCATGAGAAGTGCCCGGCTCCGCCGAACCCGCCGACCCGCCGCAGTCGCCCTCGTCTCCGCCCTCACGCTGACCGCCCTCGCCGCCTGCGGCACGAGCAGCAGCAGCGACAACGGCACCGGCGGAGACGGGGCGAGCGGGTCCTCCGACCCCTCCGCGCCGCTCGACCCCAAGGCCAAGGTCACGCTCACCATCGACTGCATGCCGCCCGCCGCCAAGGCCGCCGAACTCAAGGAATGGAAGGCGGACGTCGCCGAGTTCAACAAGACGTACCCGAACGTCACCATCGAGGGCCGCTCCACCCCCGGCCAGTGCCTGGAGCCCCCGCGCTTCACCGCGATGCTCAAGGCCAAGTCGCAGCCGGACGTCTTCTACACGTACTTCACCGACCTGCCGCAGGTCCTCTCCGAGGACGGCGCCGCCGACATCAGCGCCTACGTCACCGACAAGAGCGTGCCGCTCCTCAAGGACATCGACCCCGACGTCCTCGGCTCCCTCAAGCAGGACGGCAAGCTGTACGGCCTGCCCACCAGCAACTACACGATGGGCCTGCTCATCAACCGCAAGCTCTTCAAGGACGCCGGCCTCGACCCCGACAACCCGCCGCGCACCTGGGAGGAGGTCCGGGCCGCCGCCAAGAAGATCGCGGGCCTCGGCAACGGCATCTCCGGCTTCGGCGAGTACAGCGCCGGCAACACCGGCGGCTGGCACTTCACCGCCCAGATGTACAGCCTCGGCGGCGACGTCGTCGACGCGAGCGGCACCAAGGCCGCCTTCAACAACGAGCTCGGCAAGCAGGTCGCGAAGAACCTCCACGCCATGCGCTGGGAGGACGACAGCATGGGCAAGACCCAGCTGCTCAAGTGGGGCGACCTCCAGAAGCAGATCGCCACCGACAAGCTCGGCATGTTCCTCGCCGCCCCCGACGACATCGCGTACATGGTCCAGCAGCTCGGCGCGAAGTACGAGAACTTCGGCATGGGGCCGATACCCGGCGGCCGGAACACCCTCGCCGGCGGCAACAACTACATGGTCAAGAAGGGCATCTCGCCCGACAAGATCAAGGCCGCCGTCGCCTGGCTCAACTACAAGAACCTCACCGTCGGAAAGGGCCAGTTCGACTGGGCCCGCTCCAAGGCCGACGGCCTCCCGGTCGGCGTCCCGCAGCCCAACTTCTGGCTGAACGCCTCCAAGAGGACGGACGACGCCAACCGCGCCCAGAACGCGACCATGCCCGTCGCCAACTTCAAGTCCTTCATGGACAACCCGGTCGCCGGCAAGGCCGAGCCGCCGAAGGCCCAGGAGGTCTACAAGGTCCTGGACAACGTGATGTCCGGCCTCCTCACCAACAAGGACGCCGACATCGACAAGCTCCTCGCCACCGCCGAGACCCAGGTCGACCAGGTCCTGGCCAACCAGTGACCCGCCGGGCGGGGCGGTCCCGGTCCGCCCCGCCCGCCAGCACCCTCAGCAGCGGCACCCCAGCACCAAGGAGCGACGATGCCGGCCCCCAGCACGATCCCGAGCACGGCGGCACCCCACCGCAGCCCCGCCCCGCCCGGCCCCGCGGCACCCCGCCCGGCCACGGGGCAGTTCGCCAGGGCCCTGCGGCGCAACCTCACCGCCCACGGCTTCCTCATCGGCGCCGTCCTCTGCTTCGCGGTCTTCTCCTGGTACCCGATGATCCGGGAGTTCCTGCTCGCCTTCCAGAAGACCGAGAGCGGCCGCACCACCTGGGTCGGCCTCGACAACTTCCGGACGGTCGCGAACGACCCCGCCTTCTGGCAGGCCTGGGGCAACACCCTCCTCTTCACCGTCCTCGCCCTGGTCCTGGGCTTCGCCGTCCCCTTCGTCGCCGCCCTCGTCATCAACGAGTTCCGCCACGCCCAGGGCTACCTCCGGCTCCTCGTCTACCTGCCGGTCATGCTGCCCCCGGTCGCAGCGGTCCTCCTCTTCAAGTACCTGTACGACCCCGGCTACGGCCTCCTCAACGAACTGTTCCGCTTCCTGGGCCTGCCCGAACAGCAGTGGCTCCAGGACCCCGACCTCTCGATGCTCGCCGTCGTCATCGCCTCCACCTGGATGAACATGGGCGGCGCGACCCTCATCTACCTCGCCGCCCTCCAGTCCATCCCCGGCGAGCTGTACGAGGCCGCCGAACTCGACGGCGCCGGCCTGCTCCGCAAGATCTGGCACGTCACCATCCCGCAGACCCGGCTCGTCCTCTCGCTGATGCTGCTCATGCAGGTCATCGCGACCATGCAGGTCTTCGTCGAGCCGTTCCTGCTCACCGGCGGCGCCGGACCCGAAGGGTCCACCACCACCGTCGTGTACCTCATCTACCAGTACGCCTTCAGCTTCAACAACTACGGCGCCGCGGCCGCCCTCGGCCTGATGCTGCTCGTACTCCTCGCCGGATTCTCGGCGGCGTACGTGAAGCTCAGCCGCGCCGAGGACGAGTAGGACCGGGGAGACACACATGTCCACACGCACACTCATCGCACCGGCGCGGCTCGCCCGACCCCGCGGCAGGGCCGCCTACCGGATCGTCCTCGGCCTGGTCCTCGTCCTCTTCACCCTGGTCTTCCTCGGCCCCCTCTACTGGCTGGCCTCCAGCGGACTCAAGGACGCCCAGGAGGTCATCCAGACCCCGCCCACCCTGGTCCCCGGCACCTTCACCCCGGAGAACTACACCCGGGCCTGGGAGGTCATGGACCTCGCCACCCTCCTCCTCAACACCCTCTACTACGCCTTCGGCGCCCTCGCCTTCCAGCTCGTCCTGGACGTCGCCGCCGCCTACTCGCTCTCCAAGCTGCGCCCCGTGCTCGGCAAGGCCGTCCTCGGCATGATGCTCGCCACCCTGATGATCCCGGCGACCGTCCTCGTCGTACCCCAGTACCTCACCGTGCTCGACGTGCCGATCGTGGAACGCAACCTGCTCGACAGTCCCTGGGCGATCTGGCTGCCGTCCGTCACCAACGCCTTCAACATCTTCCTGCTGAAGCGGTTCTTCGACTCCATCCCCAAGGAACTCCTCGACGCCGCCTCCATGGACGGCGCCGGCCCCCTCCGGATCCTCCGGTCGATCGTCCTGCCGATCTCCCGGCCGATCCTCGGCGTCGTGTCGATCTTCGCGGTCGTCGGCGTCTGGAAGGACTTCCTCTGGCCGATGCTGACCCTCCCCGACCCCACGAAGCAGACCCTCAACGTGGGCATCTACTCCCTCTCCAACGGGGTCCCGGTCAACGTCCTCATCGCCGCCCTCACCATCGCCTCGCTGCCGACGCTCATCGTCTTCCTGATCTTCCAGCGGAACATCATGAGCGGCCTCACCGCCGGCGGCCTCAAGGGCTGACGCGCCCCACCCCCTCACCTCCACCGCACACACCCCTGCCCGAAAGGACCGTCACGTGGCAGCCCCCAACCCGTCCCGCACCGCCGACTGGTGGCGCGACGCCGTCATCTACCAGGTCTACCCGCGCAGCTTCGCCGACGGCGACGCCGACGGCACCGGGGACCTCGCGGGCGTCCGGGCGAGACTGCCCCACCTCGCCGAACTCGGCGTCGACGCCGTGTGGTTCACCCCCTGGTACGCCTCCCCGATGGTCGACGGTGGATACGACGTCGCCGACTACCGCGCCATCGACCCCGCCTTCGGCACCCTCGACGAGGCCGAGAAGCTCATCGCCGAAGCGGCCGACCTCGGCCTGCGCGTCATCGTCGACATCGTCCCCAACCACGTCTCCGACCAGCACGCCTGGTTCCGGGCCGCCCTCGCCGCGGGCCCCGGCAGCCCCGAACGGGCCCGCTTCCACTTCCGCCCCGGCCGCGGCGAGAACGGCGAACTCCCGCCCAACGACTGGCCCTCCCAGTTCTCCGGCGACACCTGGACCCGCGTCCCCGACGGCGAGTGGTACCTCCACCTCTTCACCCCCGAACAGCCCGACCTCAACTGGTCGCACCCCGACGTCCGCCGCGAACACGAGGACGTCCTCCGCTTCTGGTTCGCACGCGGCGTCGCCGGCGTCCGCATCGACTCCGCCGCGCTCCTCACCAAGGACCCCGGCCTCCGCGACTTCGTCGAGGGCGTCGACCCCCACCCGTACATCGACCAGGACGAGATCCACGACGTCTACCGCTCCTGGCGCGCGATAGCCGACGAGTACGGCGGTGTCTTCGTCGGCGAGGTCTGGCTCCCCGACGCCGAACGCTTCGCCCGCTACCTCCGCCCCGACGAACTCCACACCGCCTTCAACTTCAACTTCCTCTCCTGCCCCTGGGAGCCCGGACGCCTCCGCACCACCATCGACGACACCCTCGCCGAGCACGCCCCCGTCCACGCCCCCGCCACCTGGGTGCTCTGCAACCACGACGTCACCCGCACCGCCACCCGCTACGGGCGCACCGACACCGCCTTCGACTTCGCCAGCAAACGCTTCGGCACCCCCACCGACCTGGAGCTCGGCACCCGGCGCGCCCGCGCCGCCGCCCTCCTCACCCTCGCCCTCCCCGGCTCCGTCTACCTCTACCAGGGCGAGGAGCTGGGCCTGCCCGAGGCCGACATCCCCCGGGACCGCATCCAGGACCCCATGCACTTCCGCTCCGGCGGCACCGACCCCGGCCGCGACGGCTGCCGGGTGCCCCTCCCCTGGGAGGCCGAGGCCCCCTCGTACGGCTTCGGCGCCGGTACGGAGCCGTGGCTGCCGCAGCCCGCCGACTGGGCGCGCTACGCCGTCGACCGCCAGCGGGCCGACGCCGACTCCATGCTCACCCTCTACCGCACCGCCCTCGAACTGCGCCGCACCGTCCCCGGCTTCGGCGACGGACCGCTCCGCTGGCTCCCCGCCGGGGACGGCGTCCTCGCCTTCGCCCGCGACCACGGCCTGATCTGCGTCGTCAACCTCTCCGCCGGCTCCGTGGAACTCCCCGCCCACCACACCCGGCTGCTCGCCAGCGGCCCCCTCGACCCCGCCGGCACCCTCCCGCCGGACACGGCCGTCTGGCTGCGCGCCTGAGCCGCGCCCGCCACCACGAGAGAAACGAGAGCCCCGCATGGCCCACCCGTACGGGAGGGCGACGGCGCTCGCCGCCGCCCTCCTCGCCCTCGGCACCGCCCTCGCCGCCGCCCCCGCCGCCCGGGCGGGAGCGGCCCCCGCCCGGCCCGCCGTCACCGGGCCCGTCGTCACCCGCGCCGGCCTCGACCCGGCCCTGGTCTCCGGTCGCGGCGCCGCCGTCGCCTTCGACGAGCAGGAAGCGGAGAACGCCCGCACCGACGGCACGGTCATCGGCCCGGGCCGCACCCCGTACACCCTCCCCTCGGAGGCCTCCGGGCGGAAGGCGGTCCGGCTCCTCCCCGGGCAGTACGTCGAGTTCACCCTGCCCCGCGCCGCCAACGCCCTGACCGTCCGCTCCAGCATCCCGGACGCGCCCGGGGGCGGCGGGGTCACCGCGCCCCTGGACGTCACCGTCGACGGACGCCACCGCCGCACGATGACGCTGACGTCCCAGTACTCCTGGCTCTACAACCAGTACCCGTTCACCGACGACCCCGGCGCCGACCTCCTCCACCCCGACTGGTGGCTGACCGAGTGCTCCTGCGTCCCGGCCGGCACCACGCCCGCGCCCATCCTCGACAAGCCCTTCCGGCCCGCCCACTTCTACGACGAGCAGCGCCTCCTCCTCGGCACGACCCACCGCGCGGGGGAGAAGGTGCGGCTCACGGTGCCGGCCGGCAGCCCGGCCGCCTGGACGGTGATCGACCTCCTCGACACCGAACTCGTCGCCGCGCCGCACGTCGAACGCGGGGGGATCGACGTGCGCGCCCTCGGCGCCGACCCCACCGGGCGCCGGGACGCCGCACCCGCCATCGAGCGGGCCGTCGCCCTGGCCCGCCGCACCGACCGGCCCGTCTACCTCCCGCCGGGCACCTTCCGCGTCGACCGGCACATCGTCGTCGACGACGTCACGATCGTCGGCGCGGGCAACTGGCACACCGTCCTCAAGGGCCGCCAGGTCACCCTGGCCGAACCCGCCCCAGACGGCTCCCGGCACACCGGCGTCGGCCTCTACGGCAGGCCCGCCGCCGAGGGTGGCAGCCGGAACGTGCACCTCTCCGGCTTCGCGGTCGAAGGAGACGTCCGCGAGCGGATCGACACCGACCAGGTCAACGCCATCGGCGGCGCCATGAGCGACTCGACGATCAGGGGTCTGTACCTGCACCACACCAAGGTCGGCCTCTGGTTCGACGGCCCCCTGCGGAACGTCCGGATCACCGACAACGTGATCACCGACCAGATCGCGGACGCCCTCAACCTCCACACCGGCGTCACCGACTCGCTCGTCCGGAACAACTTCATCCGCAACACCGGGGACGACGGCATCGCCCTCTGGTCGGAGAAGACCGCGGACGCCCGCAACACCGTCGCCCGCAACACCGTCCAGTCACCCACCCTCGCCAACGGCATCGCCGTCTACGGCGGGGCGGACACCACGGTGAGCGGCAACCTCGTCGCCGATCCCGTACGCGAGGGCAGCGGGCTCCACGCCGGCGCCCGCTTCGGCGCCGAACCCTTCACCGGAACCCTCCGCTTCACCGGCAACACCACGGTCCGCGCCGGCACCCTCGACCTCAACTGGAAGATCGGACTCGGCGCCCTCTGGTTCTACGCCCTGGACGGCTCGATCGACGCCGACGTCCGGGTCACCGGGGACCACTACCTCGACTCCACCCACAACGCGGTCATGCTGGTCAGCGAGTACGGGGTGAAGGACCGCTACGACATCCCGGCCGTCCACTTCAAGGACATCCGCGTCGACGGCGCCGGGAACTCCGTGCTCAGCGCCCGCACCAAGGGCTCCGCCACCTTCGAGAACGTCGACGCCCGGAACGTCGGAGCCGTCGGCGTCAACAACTGCGGCTCGTTCCACTTCCCCGCCACGGGCTCGGAGTTCGCCCTCGCCGACCTCGGAGGCAACGACGGCGGCTGGCTCGCCCCCTGGCTGCTGCCGAACACCCTCACGTGCGACGACCGCCCGCCGGTCGTCGTGCCCCCGGCTCCCGCGCCCTGGTCCTGACGCCAGGGCGCGGGGTCACCCCGGGATCACCAGCCGAAACGGCGGTCGACCACCGCCGCGAACTCCTCGAAGCTCAGGACGCGGTCGCCGTTCTGGTCGGCCGCGTCGAAGAGCGCCGCGGAGTCGTCGACGTCCCCGACCCCCCAGACGGGGATCACACCCTGCGCCGCCAGGGTGGGCCCCTTCTCCCGCAGCGCCCGGATGACCTCGGTACGGGTCAGGGTGCCGTCCTGGTCGAGGTCGAGCGCATCGAAGAGGATGCGGGCCTTGTCACTCATCACGTGTCCTGTCAGATGGGGCCGGGCGCGGGCGCGGCCGACGCGTCATGTGGGGGAGGACGCGCCACCGTCCCCCGGGGTTGCCTCGCCGTCCGGCCCGTCGAACCGCTCACGGTTGCGGACGATCGCCCGCTGGTGCTCCCGCACCCACCCCACGACGTGGGCGACGGTGTCCCCGAGCGAGCGGCCCAGCGGCGTCAGCGCGTACTCGACGCGAGGGGGCATCTCGGCGTACGCGGTCCGTGTGACCAGGCCGTCCCGGGTGAGGGCGCGCAGCGTCTGGCTCAGCATCCGCTGGGACACCCCGTCGATCCGATCGTGCAGGGCCGTGAAGCGCAGCGGGCCGTCGCCGAGCGTGGTGACGACCAGGACGGTCCATTTGTCCCCGACGCGGGCGAGCACATCGCGTACGAGTGCGATGGTCGCCGCGCACTCCGGGGAAGGAGCGGCGGACGCGGGACCTGAATCCGGCGGGGAGACCAAGGCGTCGCTCCCTTCCTGTGCGTTGCTGACTTCGAAGTGCGTATCGGCGGGGCCTTGATCGTGGCCGCACCGCCCCCGTTACATACGAAGGGTAACCAACGGGCCCCACCCCCGACACGTCACGACTTCACATGAGGTGAACATGGCCAGTCCCGAAGCCCCTGTGCCGAACCCGGCTGCCGACGGGCACGCCGGTGGCACCGTGCCGGAGGTGCGGCACGAGACCTTCACCGTCGAATCCCGGCCGGCCGCACCGCCGAGCGCCGTGTTCGAGGCGTTCGCCGACGACGCGGTCCGGCGCCGGTGGTTCAGGATGCCGGGCCGGCACGCCACGTACCGGCACGACTTCACCGTGGGCGGCGGCGAGGTCGCGTCGAGCGTGTTCCCGGTCCCGGACGCGGAACCGGAGCGACTCGCCTACGCCTCCCGGTACCTCGAGATCACGCCGGGCCGCAGGATCGTCTTCGTGTACACGTCCCGCGTGGACGACGTGCCCCGATGGACGTCGCTGGTGACCGTCGAGCTGTACCCGGAGGCCGGCGGCACCCGTCTGCGGTGGACCGAGCAGGCGGCCTTCCTGACCCCTTCCGCGGAGCCGGACCACGACCTTCCGAACCTGCGCGGCGCCACCCGTCTGCGGCTCAACGGCCTCCCGGCCGCCCTGGCGGCCGCGGCCGGTCCGGACGGCTTCGTGCCCCGCGCGGTGGAGGACACCCGATCAGGGTGACGGCCCGGATCAGGACAGGCCGAGGTGCACCACGTCGAGCGGGGGAACCGGCCGCGGGCTGCCGTCGGAGTCGATCGCGACGAAGGTCAGGAACGCGGTGGCGACCTCGACCGCCGGGCCGGAGCTGTTCCAGCGCTCGGCGGTGACGCGCACACCGACGGTCATGGAGGTCCGCCCCACGCGTTCGAGCCCCGCCTCGACACTGAGCAGGTCGCCGGCACGGACGGGGGCAAGAAAGGTCATCCGGTCCACGGAGACCGTGACGGCGGGGCCGTCGGCATGGCGCCCGGCGGCGGCCGCCGCGGCGTCGTCGATGAGCTTCATCATCACGCCGCCGTGGATGGTGCCGTACAGATTGGTGTCGTGGTCGCTCATGATGTGAGCGAGGACGACACGGGAGTCGTCCGGGGTCTTGGCGGGACGGGCAGGGCTGGTGACGGTGCGGTCGGCCACGTCAACTCTCCTTCGCGAGTCGCGGCAGGGCTGGTCCGCGTCCGGGATCGCCGGCGCACGGGCAGCGGGCAGGTCTTCGGACTCGCGGGCACGTCCTCCACGTGGAGGGCTCCTACTGGCCGTCGCTTCCCAGGCCCGTCACGGGCCCAGTGCTGTGTGACGGCGGTCGTTCCCGCTCACCGCTGCGGGGCAGTCCCGGATTCCCACCGGGTTCCCTCTTACGACGCCTCCCGCCTGGCGGACGGGGCGAACCAGCTGCACCGCCCACCCTACGCGGCGCTCCTCCCCGCGCGACGGAGTCCCGTGCGCACCGCTGCCCTTGATCGGGAGGAGCGTGCATGATGCGGGCATGACGCAGATCATCAAGGGGGCGAACCTCCCCCTCAGCGGTGAGCCGATGCGGGTCGCCGTCGTCCGCCGCTCCGACGGGCCGGACGAGCTCCGGATCGACCCGGCGGCACTGCTCGTCGCAGCGGACGACAAGGTCAGGGGCCCGGAGGACCTGGTCTTCTACAACCAGCCCGAACACGGCGGGAGCGGCGTGCGGCTGACGGGCAGCGCCCGCGCCGAGGGCGGGGTCGTCGCGGACTGGCTGGAGATAGACCCCGCCCGGGTGGAACCGGACGTGCGGCGGATCGTGGTCGCCGCCTCCTGCGAGGGCGCCACGTTCGGAGAGGTCACCGGCCTCTACCTGCGGGTGGTGAGCGCGGCCACCGGCGAGCAGCTGGCGCTGTACGCGGTCGAGGACGCGACGACGGAGACGGCGCTCCTGCTGGGTGAGTTCTACCGGCGGGACGGAGGCTGGAAGTTCCGTGCGCTGGGGCAGGGGTACGCCTCCGGACTCCCGCGCCTGGCAGCGGACTTCGGCTTCTCGGTGCCGGGCGACGACACGGCCGAGGACGAACGGGAGGACGAACGGGAGGACGACGAGGCGGAATTCGACCGGGCGGGCGACGTGCTGCCGGACGGGACGGTGACGCACGACGCGTCTCCGGCGCACCGCATACCGGAGCCGGTGGCCGCCCCGGAGCCGGCCGCCCTCGCGGCGACCCCGTTCGAGGCTGGCATCCCCTCCGTACCGGCCGCCCCCGCCGCCCCGCCCGCTTCCCTCGTCGTGGCGAAGTCCGGTGCGCTCGGGCACCTCGTCATGCCGCCCCTCGGCGCGCCCCTGGCGCGGTGCAACGACCTCCCGTCCGAGATGGGGCCCGAGTTCACTCCGGTCGAGTTCTCGGGGTGCGGGAAGGAGGACGTCGACCCCGGCCTCACGCTCCCCAAGGGCTTCGTGGTCGTGGACGTGCTGAAGGAGGACGACCGCCTCATCGAGGTCGTCACGCTGACCGTGCGCAAGCGCGCCTGGCGGCAGGCTCTGATCAGCTCCATGCCGCAGCTGCGCGGGGTGGGGGTCTTCCACCATGACGGCCACACGCCGCTTCGGCTGCGGGTCGACGCGTGGGGCCGGGGCGCGTGGACGATCCGGCTCCGGCCGGTGTCGACGCTGCGCCCCTTCGACGGCCCGCTGGAGGGGGTGGGGCCGGACGTCCTGGCGTACACGGGCGGTGAGACGGGGGTCAGGTACCGGTGCCAGGGGGACGAGAAGAAGGAGGGCTTCTTCGGTGTGAACGTCCTCCGGCGCGGTGGCCACCAGCAGAGCGCCTTCTGCCGGCTGAACCGCGGCCGCGGCAGCGGTGCGTTGCCCGCGGGGCCGCGGCTGCTGGTGGTCGACACCAGGGGAGGCTGGTCGATGGAGCCCCGGCAGGGCGGCATCGGCGGCTTCTGGACCCGCCGCCGCTAGGGGGTTTCCGTCGAGGGCGTCGGCATCCGAGGGGCCCCGGGGCGTGGCCGGCGCTACGGGGTGAGCCAGCCGCGCAGGAGTCTGCTCACCGCGGGCATCGCCACGTACGTCATCAGGACGTTGAAGACCCCGGCGACGACGGCGCTGCTGAGCAGGACGGGGAGCGCGGTGAGGTGCGGGGTGAGGAAGAGGGCGCCGAGCACGGAGATGGGGTAGATCGCCAGGGTCGCGCTGATCGCCATCTTCCACCGGGGCGGCGCCGGCCGTGTCGAGCCCGGCTCGGCGAACCAGGTCTCCATGCCGGTGAGGGTGCGCCGCGCGATCTCGGTGTGGTGGTGACCCTGGCAGTCGGCGAACCAGGCGGCCCGCTCGGGGGATTCCTGCCAGGCCCGGCAGGCCTCCGCGTTCCGGAAACGGTGGACGAGGAACCAGGGGGCGTCGCCGCCGGAGGACCGGAAGAGCCCGTATCCGAGGTGGCCGGGGAAGCCGGCCGCCGTGTCGAGGATCCCCTGCGCCCAGCGCTCGAAGGCGGCTTCGTGGCCGGGCTCCACCCGGCGGGCTATCAGGAGGGTCACTTCGCCGGTGTCGGCGGGGACGGTGGTGTGCTCAAGGCTGACCGCGGTCACAGATACTCCTCGTGATCACGCCGCGCCGGGCCCCACTGTACGCGGTGCCCGCTCGGCGTCACGCGGCGCGGCAGAGATCCGTCGGGGCGGGCGCGGGCGAGGTGCGGGCCATGGTCGCGGGAAGGGGGACGGCGGTGCGGGTGGCGGCCCGCGAGCGGTTCCGTGCGAAGACGACGAGACGCAGCACCGCGAACCGTGCCACACCGGTGAGGGCGGAGGCCGAGAGGTAGACGACCTGCTCGAACACCGCACCGGGCGTCGCCACCAGCAGGTGCAGCGCGAGCATGGCCACGCAGGTCACCGCGTATCCGATCGCCGCGGCTCCGGCCGACTCCCCATGCTGGCGCCAGGTCGCCCGCCCGCCCGAGCCGAAGGTGAAGCGGGCGTGCAGTTCGGTGGCGAGGAGCGTGGAGACCACGGTGATCAGGGCGTTGGCCAGGACCCAGGGGATCCAGGTGCCGAGGGCCGTCACCGCGAAGCTGGAGGCGATGCCGATCCCGCCGCCGCAGAGCACGAAGCGGGCGAAGGCGGTGAAGGCCCCGGGCGCCGCCTGCTCCCAGTTCTGCGCTGTGTCCATGATCCGCCCCCGTCGATGACTCGTCCCCTGAAGCGGGCGCCCACGGCCTGCGAGGCCGAGCGTGCCGCTTGTGGTGCCATCATGGCGCATAAATGGCGCCATCGCGACCCTTTCTTGGTGTCCTGTGGCGCCGGCTTGTCTCCGTGGACTGCCGAACGGCCGTGAAAGCACAGTTCAGGGGCTGGGTCGTGATGGCGCCAAGCAGTTCGGAACTGTCGAGAATCTCCACGACCCCACGGGGTGGCCCGTACCGCTGTCGGTCTCACGGCCAAGGAGCCGTCCCGGGAGCCGGGCTCGCAGCACGGCCGAGCCGACCCTTCCGGAGTCGGCCGGCGGTCGGCCCTTCAGGGCATTCGGCACCCGGCCGCCGCGCGGCGCCGGAGCGCGGCCCGCGGGTTCGGGATATCAGTGGTCGCACGCGGCGGTCGGCGTCGATCGCCCCTGTTCGGAAAGGCGGGAGACCGGTGACCGTCAAGCCCATCCCCGAGGGATATCCGCGCGTCACGCCGTACCTCTGCGTCGACGGAGCCGCGGCGGCCATCGACTTCTACGTCTCCGTGCTCGGCGCGACCGAGCGGATGAGGATGCCGGCGCCCGACGGCACCATCGGCCATGCCGAGCTGGAGCTCGGGAACGCGCTCATCATGCTCGCGGACGAGTTCCCGGACATGAACTTCCGCTCCCCGAAGGCGGTGGGCGGCACGCCCGTCACCCTGCACGTGTACGTGGAGGACGTCGACGCGGTCTTCGCCGAGGCGCTCTCCCGGGGTGCCAAGGAGCTGTCGCCGGTGAAGAACGAGTTCTACGGCGACCGCACCGGGCAGCTGGAGGACCCCTTCGGCCACCGCTGGAACCTCGCCACGCACGTCGAGGACGTCTCTCCGGAGGAGATGGAGAAGCGGGTCGCGGAGGCCATGCGGTCGATGGGGTCCGACGGCGACTGAAACGGCCTCGGCCCGCCTCGCTTCCTAGCTCTTCGCCGGGGCGATGTTCTGGTTGTGGTGGAAGACGTTGTCCGGGTCGTACGTCCGCTTCACCTCGGCCAGCCGGTCGTAGTGACCGCGGTACGTGGCCCGGACGCGCTCGCCCTCCTCGTCCGCGCCGAGGAAGTTGACGTACGCCCCGCCCATCGACTGCGGGTGCAGGGCCTCCCAGTAGTCCACCGCCCAGGTGCGGATCGCCTCCGCGTCGGACGGCTCGGGGCTGATGCCGCCGATCACGCCCGACCAGATCGCGTCCCGGTAGGCCCAGGCCGTGTCCATGGGACCCACGCGGTGGGCCGCGGCGTCGACGGGGTAGAGGTGCATCGTCGACAGCGGGGTGGGGAGGTTCTCCAGGAAGGTGCCGTGCACGTCGATCGCCTCGTCCGTGACGCGGTCGAAGAAGTCGCCGCGCCAGTACCACTGGAGGCCCTTCGGGATCAGCTCGTCGAACATGGCCTGGACGGCCGGGTACGGCATCGGCGCCGCGAAGTGGAAGGCGGGCGGGGCCGGATCGGCGACGGCCGCGAACGTCTTCGCAAGGCTCTCCTCGTCCGTCGCGCCCGTGGTGCACCACACCACGCCGCACATCTTCCTGCCGTGGATCTCCTCCGGGAACGGCGGTCCGGGCGCGACCGTCAGAACGGCGAAGAAGCCGTTCAGCTCCTGCGGCGCCGCCGGCAGGAACTCCCGGTACCAGCGCAGCACCGCGCCGATGTGCTCCGGTTCCCATAGGGTGACGGCGAGCCCGACGGTGTCCACCGGGTGCAGGGCGTACGTGAAGGAGGTCGCCACGCCGAAGTTGCCGCCGCCGCCGCGCAACGCCCAGTAGAGATCGGGGTGTTCGTCCGCCGACGCGGTGACGACCGAGCCGTCCGCGAGGACCACGTCCGCCGCGAGGAGGTTGTCGATGGTCAGCCCGTACGCGCGCGTCAGGTGCCCGTGGCCGCCGCCCAGTGTCAGCCCGCCGACCCCGGTCGTCGACATGATCCCTGCGGGTGTCGCGAGCCCGAAGCCGTGCGCCTCGTGGTCCAGGTCCCCGAGCTGGCTTCCGCCGCCCACCAGGGCGGTCCGCGCCCCGGGATCCACCCGTACCCAGCGGATGGCGGACAGGTCGATCATCAGTGAGCCGTCGATCAGACACAGGCCGCCGCCGCTGTGCCCGCCGCCGCGGACCGCCAGGTCCATGCCGCTCTCCCGGGCGTACCGTACCGCCGCCCGTACGTCCGTGGTGTCCGCGCACCGCGCGATGACGGCCGGCCGGCGGTCGATCATCGCGTTGTAGATCTGGCGGGCCTCGTCGTACCCCGCGTCCTCCGGGCCGATCACCTCGCCGCGCAGCAACTCGCGCAGGGTCTCCACCGCCGTGCCGCCCATGACCACTCTCCTCCTGGGCACCCCTGCCTGCCGGCCGCGCTACCTCTTCAGTCTGCCCCTGCCGTGCGGGCCCCGCGAGCCCGTGATGTGCAACCTTCCGGTTGCTCCTCGCGGGTCGATGTGCAACTCTGGGGTTGCGGTAATGCGTCGGCGGACCCGTCGGCGACCGCACCACGCGGAGAGGATTCCCTCATGACCGAGGACCGGATCGAACGCGAGATCCAGATCGACGCGCCCCTGGAGCGGGTGTGGACCCTGGTCGCCCAGCCCGGCTTCTGGGTGGCCGACGAGGCGAGCCTGGCCGGGACCGTGGCCCGGGAGGGCGAGACCATGGTGGCGCGCAACGCGGAGTACGGGGACTTCCCCGTACGGGTCGAGAAGGTCGAGCCGCCCACCCGTCTCGCCTACCGCTGGGCCAGCGCGTTCCCCGGCGAGGCGCTGACCGACGGCAACAGCACCCTGGTCGAGTTCACCCTCACCCAGGAGGGTGCCGGCACCCGGCTCAAGGTCGTCGAGAGCGGCTTCGCCTCGCTGGCGGGCTCGGAGGAGCTGCGGGCCAAGGCGGTACGGGACAACTCGGGCGGCTGGCCCCAGGTGTTCGACGCCTTTAAGAAGCGCGCCGAACAGTCGCCCTCGTGACGGAGGACCCCGCCCGGCACCGGGCCGACGCGGCGGAGGATTTGGCTCGGGGCCGGGGCGGCGCGGCGGAGGACCCGGTCCGGGACCCGGCCGACCGTGTCTTCGGAGCTCTCGCCGACCCGACGCGGCGCGCCCTGCTCGACCTGATCGCGGAGCAGGGCGAGGCCACCGCGACCTCCCTCGCGGTCCGGCTGCCGGTCTCGCGCCAGGCGATCGTCAAGCACCTCGCCGTCCTCGACGCGGCCGGACTGGTCACGGCGGCCCGGGTCGGCCGGGAGGTCCGCTACGCGGTCCGCCCGGACGCCCTGGACGCGACGGCCCGCTGGATGTCGGCCCTCGCCTCCGAGTGGGACCGTCGCCTGGCGGCGCTGAAGCGGATCGCCGAGAGCGGCTGATCCGACTCGTGCGCGGCCGGCGGGGGCGGGCGGTGCCTCACCGGACCCGGAACGTGGCCATCATGCCCATGGCCGAGTGGTCGAGCATGTGGCAGTGGTACACGTAGTCGCCCCGGAAGCCGTCGAAGGTCACGTGCAGTTTCACCGTCTCGCCC
Organism: Streptomyces tanashiensis; assembly: GCF_014648895.1. Lineage (GTDB taxonomy): Bacteria > Actinomycetota > Actinomycetes > Streptomycetales > Streptomycetaceae > Streptomyces > Streptomyces tanashiensis. The sequence continues at coordinate 152,195 of NZ_BMRZ01000017.1, read as the reverse complement.
GGCATCACCCGGACCGTGTCCTTCAGACCCGCCTCGGTCGGGCCCGCGGGCCGTCCGCCGCGTTCCAGGACGCGGAACTGGACCAGGTGCAGATGGAAGTTGTGCGCGATGCGCCTGTTGGTGTTGGTGACGTTCCAGATCTCGGACGACCCGAAGGCCACGGTGGTGTCGACGCGATCGGGGTCGTACAGCTGCCCGTTGATGAACCCACGGGGATCGGGGCGCCCGTCCTCGTCCATGCTGAGCTCGATGTGGCGGGTGACGGCGGCGGCGGGCAGGGCGGCGGCGGGCGGCAGGGTGCGCAGCACCTCGGGCACGCGGCTGGGGTCGTCCGCGGTGCGCACGACGTCGAAGCGGAGGACCTTGCCGACCTGCTCGGGCCGCCCGGGGCCGCTGTTCGTGAGCACCAGCCGGGTGCCGACGGGGTGGCGGGAGAAGTCGACGACCACGTCGGCGCGTTCGCCGGGGGAGAGCGTGAGGACGGGCACGGCGACGGGGCGTTCGAGCAGTCCGCCGTCCGAGGCTATCTGGATGAGCGGAGTGCCGTCGGACAGGCTCAGCGCGAAGAGGCGCAGGTTGGAGCCGTTGAGCAGACGGAGGCGGTACTTGCGGGCCGCGACCTCGAAGAAGGGGGTGGGGGCGCCGTTGGCGAGGATGGTGGTGCGGTTGCGGTCGGACATCGTGTACGCCAGCTGCCCGTGCTCGTCGAAGCGGGCGTCGCGGATCGTGAGGGGGACGTCGTACCGGCCCTTCGGCAGCGGAAGACGCTGTTCGAGGGCGTCGGTGAGCAGATAGGTGCCGGAGAGCCCCCGGTAGACGTGCTCGGCCTCCATGTGGTGGGCGTGGTCGTGGAACCAGAGCGAGGCGTGGGGCTGCCGGTTGGTGTACACGTAGGTCCGCGAGGTGCCCGGAGCGAAGACGTCCATCGGGTTGCCGTCGGAGGAGGGCGGGACGCTCGCGCCGTGCAGGTGGACGGAGACCGGCATGTCGAGGCCGTTGCGGTGACGGACGAGGACCCGGCGCCCGGAGCGCGCGTGGATCACGGGGCCCGGGAAGTGCCCGTCGTAGGTCAGGACCTCGGTGGCGATGCCCGGGAGGATCCGGGCCGTGGCCTTCCGGATGGTCAGCTCGTAGAAGTCCGCGTTCCCCGTCGAGGTGAGGGGGCGCAGCACGGGCGGGACCGGCATGGCCGTGCTGAACGCGGGCGGCACGGGGGCGGGTGCGCGGTGGGGGCCGGCCTGGGGCAGGGCTCCCGCCGCGTGCGCCTCGCCCCCGGCGAATGAGCCGGGGGCGAGGAGCGGCAGACCTGCGGCGGCGAGAGCCCCGCCGAGCACACGGCGACGGGTGATCATCGACTTCCTCCCGGGTGGTGGGCGGCAAGTGACGCCGGACGAGTGGCTTCCGGCGGGCCGGCCGACACCCTGTGATCCAGGTCTAGCCGAGAGCGGGAGGAACCGCACACGGCGACGGCGCCTCCGTGGCCCAGGGCGGGTCGTCACGGGTCGGCGCGTCCGGCGCGGTGCCTGGTACGCGGCCGGATTCGGCCGGCACCCGGCGAGGTACTCCGTCCGAGAGGGATGACGGCTGGTCAGGCCCGCTTCGCCAGCCCCGTGGCCCGGCCGACCCCGTCCCAGACGACCTCCAGGACCTCGTCGACGGCGGCGCGGTCGACCGGTCCGAAGACGTGCGGGAAGAGCGTGCCCTCGGTGACGCCGGGCGGCGGGGTCGGCACGGCGGCCTCCCACTCCGTCCGGGCCGTGAGCCGGCTCTCGTCGAGCAGGAGCGCCAGGAGCGGCCTGGGGGCGCCGCGGTAGAAGGCGTTGACGACGGCGAGCGTGGTCGCCTCGTCGGGGGAGCAGTGCACGAAGCCCTCCTCCGCGAGGGAGGCGGGCTTGTACGGCTCCTCCGGCAGGGCGGACCATTCGGCGGACGTCACCACGTGGTAGATCATGTTCCGGTTATAGCAGGGGCGATCGGGCGCCCTCCCGGGTCACCAGGCCCGGGCGGCCTCGATCAGCAGGTCCCGTACCCGGGTGACGTCGGGGTTGTCGGGGCGGCCCGGGCGCTGGACGAGGTAAGCGGTGTTGATCGGCGGGTCCTCCGGTTCGTGCAGCGGTACGAGGGCGCCGGAGGCGAGTTCGGCCTGGCAGAGGTAGCGCGGCAGGACGCTGAACCCCGCTCCGGCGACGACCGCGGCGAGGACCCCGCGCAGATCGGGCACGGTCACGGCCGCGGGGCAGGACAGCCGCGCCCCGAAGACGTGACGCCAGTAGCGGCGGGCGATCGGCAGATCCTCGGCGTACGTGACCAGGGGGACGGGGTGCAGAGCCGCCGGTCCCTCCAGCGCGAGCCGCTCCTTGACCCGGTCGGCCCACACGGGGGCCGCGACCAGGACGAACTCCTCGTCGGTGAGCGGCACGGAGGCCAGCGCCCGCCCGCGCGGCCGGAAGGTCGCGATCACCAGGTCGTGCCGGCCCGCGCGCAGTTCGTCGAGGAGCGGCTCGGTCAGCCCCGGGCCGACCCTCAGCCGCACGCCTCCGGCCGTCAGCGGGGCGAGCGCGGGCAGGACGCGCGTGCAGAGCAGCTCCGCCGGGCCCGCCAGGTGGACGGGAGCGGCCCGCTCGTGGGGCGCCGCCTCGTGCCCGGTCACGGCGGCGAGCGCGTCGAGGGGCCCGGCGACCCTGGCCGCGAGGTCGTGGGCGACGGGGGTCGGGGCGACGCCGCGCGGCAGCCGCTCGAAGAGCTCGCGGCCCGTCTGCCGCTCCAGGGCGCGGATCTGGGTGGTCACGGTCGGCTGCGACAGGCCGAGCAGCCCGGCGGCGGCGGTGAAGGAACCGGAGCGGTGGACCGCCAGGAAGGTCCGCAGCAGGTTGAGATCGGCCACGGGCTGGGCCGCGCCGCCGCCCTCGATGCCATCGGAATCCTTATGCCTCATGAGAGAAGCCTAACGATCCGGCTATGGGAGGGCCTCGCGTCGGACGCCCGCAGCCCGGGGCGTGAGGTCCTGCCCGGCGCGCTACGCCTTCAGCGCCGACTCGAAGATCTCGGCGACGGACCGCCGCACCGCGTAGGTGGCGCCCACCCCGTCCTTGCCCGCCCACCAGAAGAAGGGGTACCGGCGCCCGGACTCCTTCCGGGCGCGGCCGGTGGTGTTCATGTGGCCGGCCACGACGTTGGGGTTGTTCTTGGTGCCGTCGGGGTTGAGCCCGAAGCGCCGCACGAGCTCGTCGCAGGAGACCCGGCGGCCGGGGGTGGCCCGCAGGTGGTCGAAGATCATCCGCGCCGTCGGGGAGAGCGCCTCGTAATAGGCCACCGCCCGGTCGAGGTCCGTCGCCTCCCAATCGGGCCCGTCGTGCCCCGGTCCGCCGCTGTGCCGGGCCCACGCGGGGGCGGAGTCCTCCAGGAGAAACGGGAGTTCCTGGCCATCGGGCTTGCCCACGACTGGCTCCTTCCGGGCGACCGAGCCGCACGGGGGACGTCCGTCGCGGCGGCGACACCCTATTCCCGGGCCGCGTACGGAAGTTCAGCGGCCCCTGGTACCGGAGGCCGTGAAGAAGGGGATCGCCAGGAAGAAGCGGTTCGTGGCGGCGCGTTCGCTCTGGTCCGCCGTCCAGGCCGCCGCCTGCGCGGGGGTGACGGCCCCGGTCCGAACCGCCGACTCCGCGAGGCCCGTCACCAGGGGAAGACGGTGGGCGTCGGTGAGGACGGCGGTGGAGACCTCCACCTCCACCTCGTCGAAGCCGTGGTCCAGGAGCAGGCCGCGGAACCGGCGTGCGACGCGGGGCCCGGTGACCAGGTCGGCGCGCGCGTGCACGATCGTCCGGGTCAGGGAGCCGTCCTCGGCGTCCAGGACGCAGGTGTCCCAGTCCTGTCCGGTGAGCACGGCCCGCCCGCCCGGCGCGAGGACCCGGTACGCCTCCGCGAGCGCCGCGCCCGGATCGGGCAGCTCGTGGAGCCCCTTGTCCGCGCGGTACGCGTCCCACGCACCGTCCTCGCAGGGCAGCGCGGTCGCCTCGGCGACGGAGAAGGCGTGCCCCGGGTGGCGACGGCGCGCCTCGGTGATCATCTCCTCGTCCCGGTCGACACCGGAGGCGAAGGCCCCGAGAGCCCCGGCCTCCGCCACGGCGAGACCCCCGCCGCAGCCCACGTCGATCAGACGGGTACCGGCCGCCACCCCCAGGAGCTCGTAGGAACGGGCGCGCAGCGCGGCCGCCCCAGGGGCGCGGTCGACGGCGTCGAGGACGGCGAGCAGGGAAGGACGGCGTTCGCGGCCCGGACGGGCCGCAGGCGTGATGGACATGGCGACCACGCTCGTGGTTAATGCCGACATGAAGTCAAGCGGTGCGCCCCCGACGATGAGCATCGGCGAACTCGCGGAACGGTTCGGCCTGGCCACCCACGTGCTGCGGCACTGGGAGTCCACCGGACTCCTCGACCCCGCCCGCGACCGCCACGGCCGTCGCCGCTACGACGACACCCACGTCACCCGTGTCGCCGTCGTCCTCCGGGCCAAGCGGGCGGGTCTCGCCCTCGACGACATCCGGGAGCTGCTGCGGTCCGGCGACCCGGGGGCCCGCCGGCGACGGCTCGAAGCGCACCGCGAGGAGCTCCGGCGCCGGATGGCGGAGGCGCGGGCCTGTCTCGACCTGGTCGAATGCGCGCTGGGCTGCACCCACGACGACCTGGCGGACTGCCCCCGGTTCCGGGAGGCCGTCGCCGCCACGGGCGGAGCCGAAGACCTCTCCGACGCGACCGGTGCGCGCGGACCTACCCGCTGGTACGGTCCCTGACCTACCGGCGCTTCGCAGGGGAGCCGCCGGAGCCAGGGAGGGGCGTGACCATGACGACGCGAACGGGCGGGGTGCTTCCAGGGGTGCTTCCCGAAGGGCTTGCCGAGGCGATACGCGGCACCGCCGACGACATCGCGACGGTCCTGCGCACCCCCGCGCCGGCCGGACGCGGCGCGGACACCTCCCGGCTTCCCGTGCCCCGGTCCACCTGGACGGTCGGGGAGGCCGCCGCCCACCTGGCCCAGGCGAACGCGCTCATGGCCGACCTCGCGGCCGGACAGGAGCGCCCCTACGGCGACGGCACCCCCGGGAGCCTGGCCGAGGCCAACGAACAGGCCCTCGCCGGGTTCGGCGAGCGGGAACCCGGCCCGCTCGCCGAGATGATCACGGCTCAGGCCGACGCCTTCCTCACGGCCGTGGACGAGCGCGACCCGGCCGAGTCGCTCACCACGCCGCTGGGCCGCATGAGCCCGGCCGTCCTCGGGTCGTACCTGCTGACCCACATGCTCGGCCACGGCTACGACCTCGCCCTCGCCCTGGACCGACCCCACATGCTCGACGCGCGCCGGGTCGAGCTCACCCTGCCGTTCATGGTCGAGGCGATGCCCCGGGTCACGGACCCGGCCGCCGTCGCCGGCCTGACCGCGGCCTTCGCCGTACGGCTCCGGAGCGGCCCGAGCTTCGGCGTCACCGTCACGGACGGGGCGGTCCGGACCGCCCACGAGCCGCCGGCCCGTCCGGACTGCACGATCCTCACCGAGCCGGTCGCCTTCCTCCTGCTCGGCCTCGGGCGGGTCGACCCCTGGCCGGTGATCGCGCGCGGCAAGGCGCTCGGCTGGGGCCGCAAGCCCTGGCTCGCCCCCCGCTTCCCCCGCCTCTTCCGCGCGCCCTGACCGCGTCCCCGCGCGTTCCCGTCCCGGCCGGTGGATCCTGGAGGTACCGGAAGGGGCCGCGCCTCGGTGCCGCGCGGCCCGGCGATGCGAGGAGGCGGACCATGACCCGCACCCTGGAGTGGAAGGTCGGCGTGGAGCTGACCGAGGACAGCGGCCGGACGAAGGCCGAGGCCCGGCTGAGCACCGGCACCTCGACCCTCACGGGCCACGGCTCCGCCCGGTGCAACCCGGCGGACGTGGACGTGCCGGCGATCGGAGACGAACTCGCCGCGAGCCGGGCGATGAAGGACCTGGCGGGCAAGCTCATGCGGGAGGCCAACCGGGAGATGGAGGCGGTGGGCGCCGGGACCGTACCCCAGCACACCGGCCCCGGCTACGGCTGGCCGGAGGCGGTCTCCTGACGGAACCGCCTCCCGCGCCGGGAGCCCGGCGGGCCGGTGACGCCCCACCGGGCTCCCGGGCCGTGCTCCGACGGACCTCAGGAGCCGTCGCCCCGGGCTCTCGGGCCTCCCCGGACGCCCGAGAGGGTGCCGCACCCGTGCCCCGGCTGGCCTCAGGAGCCGCCCTCGTCCCCCTCGTACGTCATCCGGTCCACGACCTCCACCACCCCGTCCACCGTCTCGCACAGGCGCACCAGGATCGGGCCGAGGCCCGGTCGTTCCAGGGTGCCGCTCAGTGTCACCCGGCCCTCGTCGACGTCGATGTGCACGGCCGAGGGGGAGAGGCGCAGGATGCGGACGATCACGTCCTCGCGGATCTCCTCCTGGATCGAGCGGTCCCTCCGCAGGAACAGCTGGAGCAGATCGCTGCGGCTGAGCACCCCGATCAGCCGTCCGTCCGCGTCCACGACCGGGAGCCGCTTGACCCGGTGGCGTTCCATCAGGCGGGCCGCCTCGACGGCCGTCCAGGAGGGCCGGGCGGTCACGGCCGGGCTCGACATCATGGCCTCCGCCGAGCTGGGGCCGTCCTTCGCCGCGTGGCGCCTCAGCAGGTCCGCCTCGGAGACGACGCCCACCGGCCGGTTCTCCTCGTCGACCACCGGGACCGCGGTGATGCCGTACTCGTCGAGGAGCCGCGCGATCTCCTTGAACGACGTCCCGCGCTGCACCGCGACCGCGGTGGGCGTCATCAGGTCCGCGACACTGCGGTGCCTCATCGTCCGTTCCGTCCCTTCTGTGTTCCTCCGTCCATGATCCCGCACCGGCGGGGAGAGGAGGTGCGGAGGGGTGCGCCCCAGGGGCTTGTGGGCTCGACGTGACCATGGTTACCTCCGGTAAGTCGTCGTCGTGCCACGGAAGAAGGACCCCCATGCCCTCTCCCCGACCATCACGCTCCAGGCGCCCGCTGTTCCTGGGCGCCCTCGCCGCGGCCCTCGCGCTCGTCGCCACGACGGGCGGCAGCGGAGCAGCCGCCCCCGCCCCCGCCGAGCTCCAGGAGGTGATGTTCGTCGGCAACAACTGGGACGGGACCGCCGACGTCATCGCCTCCCGCGGCGACTTCCACCGCGTCGGACGGGTGAACGTGATCCCCGACAAGGCGGAGCGCCTCCGCGAGATCCACCTCGACCCCCTCAAGCTCGCCTTCTTCCTCGGCGTCCGCAGCGGACCGGGCGAGGGCCACGACCAGTTCGTCGACGACATGTACGCGACCCCCGACGGGTCCGCCATGGTCGTCTCCCGGCCCAGCTTCGCCGACGTCGTCTCCCTCGACCTGCGGACCGGACGGATCAACTGGCGCTTCCCCGTGGCCGGTTACCGCGCCGACCACATGGCCGTCTCGCCCGACGGCACCCGCGTCGCGGTCTCGGCCTCCACCGCGAACACCGTGCACGTCCTGGACATCGCGACGGGGCGCCAGGTCGGCTCCTTCAAGACCGGCGACAAGCCCCACGAGAACGTCTTCACCTCCGACGGACTGCTCTGGAACATGTCCATCGGTGAGGTCACCACCGCGCTCGACGCCCCCTGGCTCGACTGGACCAAGGGCGACCGGAAGATCACCGTCGTCGACGCCCGCACCTTCGAGACCGTCCGCGTCATCGACATGCGCTCCCGCCTCGACGCCTTCGGGCGCGGCGACCTCTCCGACGCCGTCCGTCCGCTCGTGTTCACCCCGGACGAGAAGAAGATCTACTTCCAGGTCTCCTTCCTCAACGGCTTCCTGGAGTACGACGTCGACTCCGACCGCATCACCCGCCTCAAGAACCTCCCCGGCAACCCGGCGACCGACCCCGACCGCACCACCTGGGTCAACGACTCACGCCACCACGGGCTTTCGATCAGCCCCGACGGCGACAAGCTCTGCGTCGCGGGGACGATGGACGACTACGCCACCGTGGTCGACCGCGCCACCCTCACGGAAGGCCCGCTCGTCCCGGCCTCCAAGCCCTACTGGGCCACCGTGAGCGGCGACGGCCGGTCCTGCGTCGTCTCCGAGAGCGGCGCCGACCGGGTCACCGCGATCGACTTCGGCACCGGGCGGCGCGTGGCCTCCGTCGACGTCGGCGACCACCCCCAGCGGGTGCGGCTCGCCCGCGTCCCCGCCGACTGGACCGGCCCCACGGCCGGCTGACACCCCGCACGCGAAGAGGGGCTGTCGGATCCGCACCCGGATCCGACAGCCCCTCTTCCTCTGTGCTCAGGACCTGTTGACGGCCACCTCGTAGAGCGAGTAGCCCCAGTCCGTGGCCCTCTTCACTCCGTGGACGCGCACGTAGCGGGCCGGCTGCGAGGCGAACTCCGCCGTGTCGTAGCCGCCGTCACCCGTGCTCGTGGACCACACGTTCCGCCAGGTCGAGCCGTCGTCCGACAGCTCGATCCGGTACTCCCGCGCGTAGGCCCGCTCCCAGTCGAGCGTGACCCGTCCGACCCGGCGCACCGAGCCCAGGTCCACCTGGATCCACTGGTCGTCCGACCACTCGCTGGCCCAGCGGGTGCCCGTGTTGCCGTCGACCGTGAGACCCGGCGAGAAGTTGACGAACGGGTTCCACCACTCGGTGGTGCTGGCCGACACCGGCTGCCCGGACGCGAGGTTCACGCCCGGCTCGTGGTCCTCGGTCCGCTTCCACGTGGTCAGGTACGACTCCGCTCCCCGCGACAGCTCGTCCACGACGCTCTGGCCACCGGGCGTGAGCCGGATCTGCTCGACCCAGTCCGGCACGAGACCGTTGTGCGCGGCGCCGTCGGTGTTGAGGTCCCAGGTGCGCTCACCGGTGACCTGACGGTCGATGACCGAGCCCCCGTCGAAGCTGCGGAACGGGTACTTCACGGCGTTGGGCGCGTCGTTGCCGACCGGGCCCGGCCAGCCGCCGACGCCGTTCATGTCCGTGCCGTAGCCGAACCCGACCCCGTACTTCTTCCGCAGGGCCGCCTTCTGCGTCGCCTCACCGACGAAGCCCTCGGCGCCGTGCATGTACGAGGCGGCGAAACCGCCGAGGCGGTACAGCCGCTCGCTCCAGTCCAGGTCCATCCAGCTGTGGCTGGACAGGACGCCGGGGTACTCCTCGGCCTCCAGCATGTCGAGCGCCCGCCCCGCGGCCTTGACGCTCATGTGGTCGAGCTCCAGCATCATGCCGCGCTGGACCATGCCCTTCAGGGCGTACTCCCCGAGCCGGGTGAGCCCCCGGGTGTTGCACTTGGCGTCGGAGGCGTACGAGGGGACGCTCACCCCGGCAGGCAGCTTCTCGGCCATCGCGGCCGGCGCGGCGGCGAGGCCGATCGGGTTGTCGTGCTGCGGGCCCGCGCACTTCTCGGTCTGCCAGAAGGTTCCCGTGGAGAGGAACTGGCCGATGTTCACCGCCACGCCCGTCGTCCCGCTGTCGAAGCGGACGCCGCAGAGCGCGTTGTCGAACTTGTGGCAGAGGAACATGCTGCGCACGCCGAGGCCGTACAGCTCGTCCAGGCCCTTGTCGATGTCCGCCTGGCTGCACTGGGCGACGTCGAGGATCTGCTTGCAGCCGAAGGGCTCCGAGGTCTCCACGCCGAGGACGACGGCGAGCTTGCCCTGCTCGATGACCGAGCGGGCCTGGTCGGCGCTGGTGACGATCCGGAACCAGCCCTTGCCGGGGCCGCCGTACATCCCGTCGATGTAGTCCTGCAGCTCGTACGTCTTGCGGGCCTCCAGCCGGATCGCGGTCATCTCGTCGCAGCTGCGGTCCCGCGGCAGGAGCGAGCAGATCAGGCCGTTGGTCACCAGGTCGTTGACCAGGACCCGCTGACCGCCGCGCCAGGCGCGCTCGACCCAGGCGTAGTAGTTCTGCTGGTGGCTGAGCGAGTTGTTGGCGGGCCAGTCCTTGAAGGTGGGCCAGCCGACCGGGTCGTGCTTGCCGTTGTCACCGCCGGTGAGGTGCTCGAAGAGCGCCCCCGAACCGTCCGGGTAGTGCTCGGGACAGTCCTTGAGGGCGTCGGCGACGCCCGCCTGCGAGAACGTCGCCCCGCAGATCATCCGGCCGCCGAAGCCCTCGTTGGACATGAGGTGGTTGTGCGCGTCGACGAACCCGCGCACCTTCCCCTGGGCGTCCGTTCCCGTGAACGGCGCACCTGTGACGTTGATCTGCGAATCGGGCGCGGGCCGGGACGTGGCTTCCCACCACGTACCGCCGGCGGCGGCGGGGACCGGCGCGGAGCCGAACAGCACCGCGGCCAGGGCCAGGAACAGCGCCAGGAGGGCGGATCTGCCGCCGCTCCCGCGCGAGAAGGGTCGAGTCATGATGGGCGATGCCTCCGGGCGGTGGGGGTGTACCGGCGCCCCGAGGATCGCGTTACCGAGGGTACGAGTCAAGAGTCCGGGTCAAATGACCTACTGAAAAATCGGGGAGCCCGGTGACGGCTCAACCCGCGATCAGGGACACGAATTGATCTGCCGTCAGATCGAGGTGCTCGGCGGCCGCCTTCGGGTCGCGGAGGACCAGGAACTGGAGGGTCAGCCCGTCGATCGCCGCCGCCAGATACCGCGCGAGCACCTCCACCGGCACGCGCGGCTCCCGGCCCTGCGCCCCGACCTGCTCGATCAGTGCCGCCGCCGACGCCACGTACTGCTCGTACTGGGCGCGCGCGAGGTGCTCGAACCCGGGCTCCCGCAGGGCGTACTGGGTGAGGTCGTACGTCAGCATGTGCTCGCCCGGGTGGGCCGTGACGTGGTCCCAGTACGTCTGCAGGGCACCCCGGACGGTCTCGCGGAGCGTCGCCCCCGGTTCCACCGCCGACTTCACGCGCGCCACGTAATTGCCGGTGATCGTCTCGATCGCCGCTTCGAGGAGCGCCTGCTTGGAATCGAAGCAGTAGTGGAAGACGCTGAGCGAGACCCCCGCCTCGGCGCAGATCGACCGGGTGGTGGTCCGGGCGACGCCGTCCCTGGTCATCGCCCTGATCGCCGCGTCGACCAGCTGTGTGCGTCGTTCGGCCGACGGCATCCGCGCCATGGTTCCTCCTCGCGTCCGGCGCAAGGGTAACCGCAGCCTCCGCGTCCCGCGCGAGCCGTGATCCCCCTCGGGCGCCGGTCCACGAGCCCGTCGGACGACGGCCGGGCTCCGCGTCGCCGCCGCCGGATCGGCCCGCGGTGCGGCGAGGAACGGGTGGCGATAATGAGATCTCCTGTTCTCACGAGTCACCCGAAGAGCCCACCTGTGATCGACAGCACCACTCCACTCCAGGCCACCGATCCGGCCGAGACACGTGCCGAGCGACGACGGCTCGTCGAGTCGGTCGGGGCCCATCGCCGGCTCCTCGCGGCACGCCGCCCGTTCGAGCTCGCCGACCGGCGGCGGCTGAACCGCGAAGCGGGGGAGCGGACCCGCGCCCAGGCACGGCACGGCAAGGTCCTGCAGCGCGTCCACGAGAAACGGACCAGGAAGGAACGGTCGCTCGCCGCCCAGCTGGACGGCCTGGACGGAAAGCGCGCCGGCCAGGAGCGCCGGGCACTCGCCGTACTGCGGCGCGAGTCGATCGAACGGTCGCTGCGCGGCACGCGCCTGACGGCGAGCGAGGTGAACGGCATCGGCAGCGGACTGGTCCGCGACCTCGCGGCACAGGGCATCGGGACGGCCGCCGACTTCCAGCGGGTCAGCTGGGGCAAGGCCCCCAACGGCCGTGGCGGCGACGTCCTCTACATCCACCGCACCCAGGGCCGCAAGGTCCACATCAACGGCATCGGCGAGCACCGGGGCAGGCCCCTGATGGAGTGGCGGCGGGCCGCCGTCGCCCGCGCGGAGGCCCGCGCGCCGCGGGAACTGCCGCCGGACGAACGGCACCGCATCGAGGAGATCATCCAGAACGAGCGGGTACGCCTCCAGGCGGAGCTCGCCGAGGTCCCCAAGACCGCCGGGGCCGCCCGTGCCGAGGCCGAACAGCTCCACGCGGAGCGCCTGGCGGACCTGACCCGCGCCGAACGGGAGGCGGGGGAGGAGGCCGCGCGGCGCAGGGCCGAGTTCGACGAGATGGCGGAGCGGCTGCTCGCGCTCCGGGCCGAACTGGCCGCCCACGTCGAGCGGTACGGCGACCTAGGGTTCCGCGAACGCCGGGCGCGCTCCCGGGCCCTCCGCCCGGTGCCGGCCGCACCGCCGGTGATCCCGGCCCCTCGCGCACCGGAGGCGAAGCCGGTACGGGAGGACGCGGAGTCCGTCGAGGCCCCGCAGGCGTCCGGCGATCGTGCGGGCCTCGCGGAGTCCTTCGAGGTCCCGCACACGTCCGGTATCCGTGCGCGCCTCGGCTGGCTCGCGCCGGTCGCCCTGTTCGGCATGACCGCGCTGTTCGGCGCGGGCGAGACGGACGCGACGCCCCTGTGGTTCGTCGTGGCGGGCCGCCTGGTGGCCCTGGCGACGGCCGTGGAGCTCCTGCGCCTGTGGATCCCGCGCAGGAGGTGGCGTACGGCGGACGACATGCCCTCCGGTACCGGATTCCTCGCGTCCGGCGTGTTCCTGGGGCTCGTGGCCGCCAGTATGTTCGCGGATCCGCTGTACGCGGCCGAAGGCGCCCCCTGGGCCCTGGCCGTCGTGTCCGCGCTCCTCGTCGTGGCCGGAGCGGCCCGGCGCGCGGGCGCGTCCCGGTGAGGTCAGTCCCGCTCAGGGGCCTCGACGGTCAGGACCTCGCGCAGCGCCGCCACCGCGTGGGCCCGGTGCTCGTCGAGCCACCGGACGGTGGCCTCCTCGTCGCCCTGGCGGAGCGCGGAGATCACGGCACGGTGCTCCCGCACGGCCTGCTTCCGGTGGGTGGGCCCGGTGTAGTACAGCGAGCGGTACGCGTCGGTGGAGTCCCACAGCGTCGTGATGAGGCGGACCAGGCGCGGCATCCCGGACGCCTCGATGAGGGTGAAGTGGAAGAGCCGGTTCGCCGCCGCCATCCCGGCCACGTCCCCTTCCTCGGCGGCCCGTTCCACCTCTCGCTGGATCCGTTCGAGCGTGCCGACCAGACCGTCCGGCGGCCACCGGACGGCCATGCGGACCGCCTCGGTCTCCAGAAGCTCCCGGATCCGGTAGATCTCCTCCAGATCGTCGAGGGAGAGCTCCGCGACGAAGTAGCCCCGGTGGACGTGATGGACCACCAGGCCCTCGGCCTCCAGGGCCTTCAGGGCCTCCCGGAGCGGCACCCGGCTCACCTCGAAACGTGCCGCCAGGGCCTCCTGGCGGATCGGCCCGCCGGGCCGGAGCTCCCCGCTGGTGATGGCGCGCCGCAGTTCCTCCAGGACGAACTGCTGGGCGGTCTGCGGCCGCCGCTTCTGCACCGCGCTGCTCATCGCCTGTGACCTTCCGTTCCCTCACGTCGCCGGCGACGGACCCCGCCGCCGGTGCCGACCATCTTCCTACGCGCCGCCGTCCGCCGCGGAACCCCTGTGGACAAGTCGCCCCAGCTCCGACAGCACACCGTCCGTGTGCTCGCCGAGCCGCGGCGGAGCGGTGCGGTAGGAGGGCGGGGTGGCGTCGAGGCGGATCGGGTTGGCGACCTGACCGGGGCCGGCCGCGGTCTCGGGGACGCGGGGGGCGAGCCCCAGCCGGTCGGCGAGGTCGAAGGCGGCCGCGAGGTCGTTGATCGGCCCGCAGGGCACGCCGGCCGCGGTGAGCTCCTCGAACCAGCCGTCGGCGGTACGGGTGCCGAGGGGCCCGGCGAGGGCCTCGACCAGCTCCTCCCGGTGGGCGACCCGGGCCGTGTTCGTGGCGAAGCGGGGGTCCCCGGCGAGCGCCGGCCGGCCGAGCCGCTCGCACAGGGCCGCGAACTGCCGGTCGTTGCCCACGGCGAGGACCAGCGGCCGGTCCCGCGCCTCGAACACCTCGTACGGCGCGATGCTCGGGTGGCTGTTGCCCATCGCGCGCGGCACGACCCCGGCGCCGAGGTGCGCGGCGGCCTGGTTGGTGAGTGCGGAGAGGAGGGAGGTGAGCAGGGAGACCTCCACCCGCTGGCCCTCGCCGGTGCGCTCCCGGTGCCGCAGGGCGGCGAGCACGCCGAGGCCCGCATGGAGGCCGGTGATGACGTCGACCAGGGCGACCCCCGCCTTCGTGCCCTGCCCGTCCGGTTCGCCCGTCACGCTCATGAGGCCGCCCATGGCCTGGACGAGCAGGTCGTAGCCGGGCAGCCGGGCGCCCTCGGCGGTGCCGAAGCCGGTCACCGAGCAGTAGACGAGTCCGGGGTTGCCGGCCCGTACGTCCTCGTATCCGAGGCCGAGCTTCTCCATCGTGCCGGGGCGGAAGTTCTCGACGAGGACGTCCGCGCGGTCCACGATCGCGCGGGCCGTGGCCAGGTCCTCGGGGTCGGTGAGGTCGAGCGACACGGAGCGCTTGTTCCGGTTCACGCCGAGGAAGTACGTGGCCTCGCCGGCGGCGAACGGCGGTCCCCACGCGCGCGTGTCGTCCCCCGAACCCGGTCGCTCGATCTTGATCACGTCCGCGCCCAGGTCGGCGAGGAGCATCGTCATGTACGGCCCGGCGAGCACCCGGCCGAAGTCGGCGACGACGATCCCGGACAGGGCGCCGCCGGACGCCGACGCTTCTGGTGTGCCCGGCTGATGTGCGTGCATGCGGCGTTCCTCGCTCCCGCTGGGATACCGGAGATTGGATCCAGACGACTGGAGATTGGATCCAATCGGACCGTACGGCTCGCCTGTCGTCTTTTCAATACTGGATCCAATATCCGATCTGCGGCTACGCTTCGGCTCGCCGAGTTGCCACAGTCGCCAGGAGGCCGTCCGTGAAGTCGCCGTCCACCCCCGTCCACCCCTTCGACCTGCTCGCCGTCGACGGACTCCTGACCGACGAGGAGCGGGAGATCCGGAACACCGTGCGTGCCGTCGCCGACCGCGAGCTGCGGCCGCACGTCGCCGGCTGGTTCGAGAAGGGCGAGATCCCCGCCCGTGAGCTGGCCCGCACCCTCGGCGGCATCGGCGTGCTCGGCATGCACCTGGAGGGCTACGGCTGCGCGGGCACCAACTCCGTCGCGTACGGACTCGCCTGTCTGGAGCTGGAGGCCGTCGACTCCGGACTGCGCTCCCTCGTCTCCGTGCAGGGCTCCCTCGCGATGTACGCGATCTGGAAGTACGGCTCCGAGGAGCAGAAGCAGCGCTGGCTGCCGAAGATGGCGGCCGGCGAGTACATCGGCTGCTTCGGCCTGACGGAGCCGGACGCCGGCTCCGACCCCGGCGCCATGCGGACGAACGCCAAGCGGGACGGCTCCGACTGGGTGCTCAACGGCACCAAGATGTGGATCACCAACGGCTCGGTGGCGGACGTCGCCGTCGTCTGGGCCCGGACCGAGGACGGCGTCCGCGGCTTCCTCGTCCCGGCCGGAACCCCCGGGTTCAGCGCCCCCGAGATCAAGATGAAGCTCTCGCTGCGGGCGAGCGTCACCAGCGAACTGGTCCTGGAGGACGTGCGCCTCCCCGCCGACGCGATGCTGCCCGAGGCCCGCGGCCTCTCCGGCCCGCTCGGCTGCCTCAACGAGGCCCGCTTCGGCATCGTCTTCGGCGCGCTCGGCGCCGCCCGCGACTGCCTGGAGACGGCGATCTCCTACGCCAGGGACCGGGTCGTCTTCGCCCGCTCCCTCGCCTCCTACCAGCTGACCCAGCAGAAGCTCGCGGACATGGCCGTCGAGCTGGGCAAGGGCATGCTCCTCGCCGTCCACCTCGGCCGGCTCAAGGACGCGGGCACGCTCACCCCCGAGCAGGTCAGCGTGGGCAAGCTGAACAACGTCCGCGAGGCGATCGCGATCGCCCGCGAGTGCCGCACGATCCTGGGCGCCAACGGCATCACCCTGGAGTACCCGGTGCTGCGCCACGCCAACAACCTGGAGTCGGTGCTCACCTACGAGGGCACGAGCGAGGTCCACTCCCTGGTCATCGGCAAGGCGCTCACCGGCGAGCAGGCCTTCCGCTAGGGGGACTGTCAGCCCGCCGTCACACGGTCGACGAACGCGTCCAGGTTGCCCGTCAGCCGGGCGACCTGCTCGTCGAGGGTGAGGGACTCCTCGTGGCGCCGGGCGCGCAGCTTCGGCTGCCGCCGGCCCCGGACGTAGAGGGAGCAGGCGAGGTCGGCGCAGAGGTAGATCCCGACCGTGTTCCCCTCGCGGCCGCGGCTGCCGGCCAGCGGGGCGACCAGGAGCGTGACGCCCGAGGACGCGTGCCCGGTCAGACAGACCTGGCACATGCTCGACTTGACCGCGCTGGTCCGGCCGGTCGCGGGGACCCGTAGGGTCACGCCGACCGGACCGTCCTCGCGCGGCACGACCAGGTGCGCCCGCAGGGGCGCGCCCGGGTCGACCCAGCCGAGGAAGTCCAGGTCGTCCCAGGGGAGTTCGGCGAAGTCGAGGGGCAGCTTGAGCCGGGCCGCCTCGCCCTTGGTGCTGTTCACGAAGGACGAGCGGATCTGTCTGTCGGTCAGTGGTTCCACCCGGTGGACCGTACACGGACCGCCGGAGCCGGGCATCCGAATAAGGGCCCGGCGACCCCGAGGTCAGGCCACCCAGTCCGGGAGGGCCGGGTCGGCGTAGTGGCCGGGGGAGCCCTCCAGGGCCGCCGCGAGCCGCTCCGCGGCCGGTTCGTACACGTCCACGGGCAGCGTGAACGGGATCCGCAGCCGGTGCTCGTGCGTCCCCGGGTCCACCCCGAAGCGCGCGCCGCCCTCCACCCGCACCCCGTGCCGCAGGGCTCGGGCGGCGAGGGAGGAGGCGACCGGCCGGCCCAGGTCGATCCAGAGGCACATCCCGCCCGGCGGCACCGCCCACCGCCACTCGGGCACATGACGGGCGAGGGCGTCGGACAGTGCGGACCGGCGCAGCCGCAGCTCGTCGAGGCGGCGCGGCAGGATCTCGTCGAGGCGGCCCATCAGGGCGACGGCCACCAGCTGGTCGAGCACGGAACCGGACAGGTCGGCGGTGATCCGGACCCGGGCCAGCTCGGTCACGACACGGGACGCGGCCCGCACCCAGCCGACCCGCAGCCCGCCCCAGCAGCTCTTGCTCAGCGAGCCGACCGCGACGATCTGCTCGCCGTCGCCCCCGCCGGCCGCCGCCGCGAACGGCAGCGGCGCGGGCACGTCCAGGGCCATGTCCGTCAGCGTCTCGTCGACCACCAGCCAGGTCCCGGTGGCGCGTGCGGAGCGTGCGAGCTCCCGGCGCTGCTCGGTCGGCATGAGCCGGCCGGTCGGGTTGTGGAAGTCCGGGATCAGATAGGCCAGACGCGGTGCGGTCTGCCGGAGCGCCGCGTCGACGAGCCCGGTGTCCCAGCCGGCCTCCGTCACCGGCACCGGCGTGACGCGGAGCATGCGCCCGCGCATCGCGTCCAGGGCGTTGGTGTACGAGGGGTTCTCGGCGAGCACCCGGTCGCCGGCCCGGCCGAGCAGCGTGAGCACCAGGGAGACGGCCTGCTGCGCGCCGGTGGTGACCAGGATCTGTTCGGGGAGGGTCGGCAGGCCCCGGGCCGTGTAGCGCTCGGCGATCGCGGCGCGCAGCGCCGGCAGCCCGTACGGGTGGTAGCCCTGCGAGCCGGCGTAGCGGGGCAGCTCGGCGGCGGCCGCCGCCAGCGCGGCCGAAAGCTCCTCCTCCGGCGCGTGCGGCGCGGCGAGCGCGAGGTCGATGGTGGCGCCCGCGTCGTCCTGGAAGGCGCCCAGAACGGTCGGCGCCTGCCCGTCGGGCAGCGCGGTCCAGGTGCCGGCGCCGCGTCGGCTGTGCGCGTACCCGCTCTCCCGGAGCAGGTCGTACGCGCCGGTCACGGTGGTCCGGCTCACCAGCAGCACCGCGGCGAGCTCCCGCTCGGCCGGCAGCCGCAGGCGCAGCGCCACCCGGCCGTCGAGCAGGGCCTCCCGCACGGCCCGCGCGAGCTCCCGGTACCCGAACCGGCCCTCGGGGGGCGGGGTGAGGAGCGATGCGAGCTGGCGACCCGTCAGGGTCCGGTCCGCTGTGTGGACCACACGTGCCACTGCCATGCCAATCACTCCTCATTGGCTCTGCTGTCCGGGCCAATAAGACTACAGACTCCCTTTCAGTGGCCTGGTGGCCATGTTCCTCAGGGAAAGGAGACGACCGATGTCCGGACACTTCACCGACCGTGACGAGCGGATGTGGCAGCTGCGTGCCGAGGAGCGGACGGCCCGCCCCCTGCCGGTCGGGGCCTGGCTCCGGGCCCTGCGCACCAGGGCGGCCCGCACCCCCGTGGAGCGCCGCGCCACGACGCCGACGCCTCGCGCCCACGCCTGCGAACCGGCGTGACCGGCCCGTTCCCGGGGTGCGGGGGCCGGATCGTGGTCGGGGTGAGCGGCTCGCTCGCCTCGCTCGCCGCCCTGAGGTACGCGACCGCCCTCGCCCGCCGCGACGCCATGCCGCTCCTGGCGGTGCTGGTCTGGGAACCCCCGGAGGGGGAAGCGCTGTTCGCCCGGCTGCCCGACCGGGCCTGGGCGCGTCTGTGGGGCGAGGAGGCCCGGCGGCGCCTGGAGGACGCGCTCGTCGACGGGCTCGGCGGCGTCCCCGGGGGACTCGCCTTCGAGGGCCGGGTGGTCCGGGGTGCCCCGGCCACCGCGCTGTGCGCGGTGGCCGACCGCCCGGGGGACCTCCTGGTCCTCGGCTCGGCGCCGTGCCGGGGCCGGTTCGGCCGGCTCCGGAGGCGTCCGGTGCTGCGCGGGGTCCTGCGCGGTGCGGCCGGGCCGGTCCTGACCGTGCCGGGCCCCGTCCTGCTCCCGGGCGAGGCCCGCGTCCTGCGGCGGAACGCCCGTACCTCCGTACCGGGAGGACCGACCGGACCGGGCCGCCGAACGCTCAGGCGGCGGGCGCGGCTTCGGGGCCGGGCGCCGGAGCGGGGGCCGGACCCGGAGCGGGGCCGGACGCCGGCGACGGGCTCGTGAGACCGGCCGGGCCGTCCGAGGCGGGACCCGACTCCGGGCTCACCGACGCGGGGCCCGACGACTCCGGGCTCGCGGATTCCGGGCTCGAGGACTCCGTCGACGGCGACGATTCCGTCGGGCCGGAGGAGTCGGACGGAGACTCCGGTGAGGAGGTCGACGCCGAGGGGGACAGCGTCGAGGGGCACGGTGACGGGGAGGTCCCGTCGCTCGGCGTGGTCGCCTCGCCCGGGGCCGAGGTCTCCGTGTCCGTCACCGTCACGCACGGCGACGGCGACGACGGGGAAGAACTGGACGCGGAGGCCGAGGGGGAGACCGTGGGCGGCCGGGATGGCGGCGGGGCCGGCCTGTCGTGCTCGCCGGTGTCGCCGTGCTTCCGCGCGAACCAGCCGTCGTCCTGGGGGTCGTACACCACGAAGACGTTCACGACCGTCACCGAGGGCGCCACCACGACGACCTGCTGGGAGCTGTACCCCTGCCACGGTGTGCCGGTGGTGCGGGGTGCCTTCTGTGCCACCGGGACGCTCAGCGGATTCCCGCAGGCGCAGCGGACCCGGGGCACTCCGTGGCCGTCGACCATGACCGCCGTGCCGGCCTGGAGCACCGCCTGGTAGGTGGTGGCCGCGCCGTCGCGGAAGCCGTGGTTCGTCACCCGGGTGTCGACCCGGAGCTGAAGCGGGGTCAGCGAGCGGAGGTAGCCCGGCACGTCGTCCGGGGAGATCCCGATGACGTCGGCGAAGGCCGCGTTCTTCGCGGGCTGGGCGGAGAGGTAGCGCACCTGCTGCTCGACGTCGCAGCTGGACACCGACCGCGTCCCGCCGTAGAGACCGGGCGTGGAGCCCGACACCTCGGGAACGGCCGAGGCGGTACGGGGCGGCAGCGAGGCGGGCGGGGCGGAACCGCCGTCGGTGCGGGCCGTCGACGCGGTGAACGGGTCGGGGCCGCTCGCGGCGGCGTTCTGCAGGAAGACCTCGCCGCCGGATCCCGTCGTGCCGCCCTTGTCGTCGGGGCGGTTGGTGAGGACGACGGCGAGTGCCGCGGCCGCCACGAGCACGGCCGTGACCGCGGCGACCTTCGGGACGGAGCGCCACCAGGGACCGCCGCCGCCCCGGCCCCCGCCGCTCGGGGCGGAGCCGCCTCCGGCTCCGCCGCCACCGCTTCCGGAGTCACCGCCGCCGGAGCCGCCGGACGAACCACCGCCTCCCGGACCGTGGGGCGGTCCGGGAGGTTGCGGGGGGCCGGCGCTTCCCGGGCGTGTGCTCGGACCCGAGAGGGGACCCGAGGGGGGACCTGCGGGGGGAACCGACGGAGGGCCGGACGGCGGGTGGGAAGTCACATTTTTCCCTTTCTTCCGTTCCGCGCCCATTGTGTGCGCCGAACGGTGCGCGCCCGCAAGCGGAAGCCTCCCGTCCGCAAGCGGACCCCCGCCACCGGTACTAGCGTGGGCAGCGTGACGAGCAGTCGGCTCCCCACCTCCGCAGGATCACCCGCGACCCCGACCGGGCACTACGCACGCGTCGTCCTCCAGGCCCTGGCCGCCGTGGTCGCCGGGTTCGTGGCCATGGGCGTCGTCGCCGGGCTCGGCCTCTGGGCCGCGGGCGCCGCCGACCTGCCCGGCGGCTTCACCGCCGTCCTCGCCGCGGTCGTCGTCATGGCCTCGGGCGGCACGGTCGAACTCTCCGGCGACGCGGGCTCCCTCGCCGGCACCCAGGCCGAACTGACCGCCATGCCGCTCACCGTCACCCTGGTGGGCGCACTGGTCACCGGCTTCTGCTTCCTGCGCCCGCTGCGCCACCACGCGGTGGCCGGCACCCGCGAACTCCTGATCCGTGCGGCGAGCGTCGTCGTGCTCTGGCTGGTCGCCCTCGCCTGCCTCTCCGGCCTCGCCCGCCACGACTTCCCCCTCACCCTCGGCGGCGGCGAGTCCGAGGGGTCGCTGATGGACATCTTCGGAGAACTCCTCGACGCCACGAACCCGACCGTCGGTTTCCGCACCGACCTCGGCCCCACACTCTTCTACGGGCTCCTGTGGATCCTCGGCGTGCTCGTCATCGCCCTCCTCGTCTCCCGCGGAACCCCCCTCCCGGCCCGGCTCGTCCGCTACCAGGAACCCGTGCGGCCGGCGGCCTTCGCGATGCTCCTGCTGCTCCTCGCGTACGTCGTCGTGGGCCTGGTCATCGGGATCGTCGTCGCGGCGACCAAGGGGCACGCCGCGAGCACCCTCGCCGTCCTCCTCCTCGGGCTCCCCAACATCACCTGGCTCGCCCTCGGCGTGGGCATCGGCGGCTCCTGGGAGGGCAAGGCGGAAGGTCCCTTCGGCCTGCCCATGCCGCAGATCCTCGACGCCGTCCTGCGGGAGAACGGCGACAGCGCGGACCTCTCGACCGTCGACCTGTCCTCGCTCGCCGCGCAGGACGCGCGCGCGTGGTGGCTGCTGCCCGTCGCCGCCGTCCTGGTGCTCGCCGCCGCCTTCGTGGCGGCCGTCCGCTCCCCGGCCCGGATCTCGCCCTGGCAGCACTCCCTGCACCTGGGAGTCGCCTTCGCACTCACCATGCTGGTCGCCGCGCCGCTCACCCTGGTCGAG
Source organism: Streptomyces tanashiensis (assembly GCF_014648895.1). Taxonomy (GTDB): domain Bacteria; phylum Actinomycetota; class Actinomycetes; order Streptomycetales; family Streptomycetaceae; genus Streptomyces; species Streptomyces tanashiensis. Next base: position 130,619 of record NZ_BMRZ01000017.1, on the reverse strand, counting down.
GCGCGCTTCGGCCTCTCGATCCTCGGCATCGGCGACCTCGCCTCCCTCGGCGGAGAGGTGCTGCTCCGCCCGCACGTCTGGAAGACGGCCGGCTTCGCGCTGCTCTGGGGCCTGGTCCTCGGCTTCCTCGGCGGCCTCCTCGCCTCCCGCGTCCACCGCAAGGGCGAGGTCGGACCGGCCCCGGCGCCCGAGCGACCGGGGACCGCCCAGCCGCCCGTCCCGTAGACCGGCGGGCCCGGCGGCGGACCGGGCTCCGAGCCGCGACCCCCGAACGGGACTAGTCCGGCAGCTCCCGGAAGACCGGCCGCGCCCACGCGGGCGGGGCGGGCGGCGCGCCGAGCTCACGCGGCCTCGGAGACACCACCGGCCCGCCGCCGCTGCCGGTCAGGACGGCACGCAGCTCGGCGACGAACTCCAGGCACGTCCCGTACCGCTCCTCGGGCGTCTTCGCCAGCGCCCTGGCGAACACCGCGTCCGCCGCCTCCGGCAGCCCCGGCCGCACCTCCGAGAGCGGGGGCGGAGGATCGTACTGCTGCGCCCACAGCACCGCCCAGTCGGAGTCCCGGCGGAACGGCGGCGCCCCCACCAGGGTCTCGAAGACCACGCACGCCAGGCTGTAGACGTCGCACCGGCCGTCCACCGGCTTGCCCGAGATCTGCTCGGGCGCCACGTAGTCCAGCGTCCCGACGAACTCGCCCACCGTCGTGAACCCCGTGAGCGAGAGCGACTTCTTCGTCAGCCCGAAGTCGGTCAGATAGACGTGCTCCGGGTGGTCGCCGTCGGTGCCCTCCGCCACCAGGATGTTGCCGGGCTTCACGTCCCGGTGCACCAGGTCGTGCGCGTGCGCCGCGTCCAGCGCCGAGGCCACCTGGACCGCGATCCGGCCCGCCTTCACCGGCGGCAGCGGCCCCTCGCGGTCGAGCAGGGCCGCGAGGTCCCGCCCCGCCACGTACCGCATGGCGATGTACAGCACGCCCTCCGTCTCGCCCGCCTCGAAGACCGGCACGATGTGCGGATGGTCGATCGCGGCGGCGACGCGCGACTCGTGCGCGAAGCGTCTGCGGAAGGTGTCGTTGCGGGCCAGCTCGGGGGCCAGCAGCTTCAGCGCCACCGTCCGGTCGAGGCGCAGGTCCCGCGCCCGGTACACGACCGCCATGCCACCGCGCCCGATCTCCCCCTCCACCCGGTAGCCCGCGATCTCCTTGCCGAGCAGCCCCGAGGGCCGGCCCGCCGGGATCTCCGGGTCCCCGTGCGCTCCGCCGACGGTCATGGCTCCTCACCCTCCGGGCCGTCCGGCCCCACGACCCGCGTCGGCGGCGGCCCGGCCGCCGCCGCGGCATCCACCTGGGGCACGACCTGCGTCGGCTCGTACCCGGGCGGCGCCGCCGCCGCGGGTTCCTCGGCGGACCGGGCGGGCTCGGGCGCGGGGGCGGCGGCCGAAGGAGCCGCCGAGGCCGCGTACGTACTCAGCCCGACGCCGTCGCAGTACACCCAGCGCTCGTGCTCCGCGTCGTACAGCCACACGGATTCCCCGTCGACGACCATCCCGACCCGCAGGCCCCGCGTCCGCGACCGGAAACCCTCCCCGTCGAGCCGGCCCGCGCCCAGCTCCTCCGCCGCCCGCCGGTACCGGCCGAGCGCGTCCTCGGCGCGGGCGATGAGCGGCCGGGGATCGGCGGTCCTGGCCGTAGGACGGCCCGCCGCCGGAGGATCCTCCGGCACGCCCACCAGCAGGCGCGCGTCGACCCACGCGGTCCAGCCGTTGGAGCACAGCACCCGCCCCCAGTCACCGGTCCGCTCCGTGAGCCGTACCGGCAGGAAGGCGTCCAGCGGCGTCGTGGGCAGCCCCGGATCGGGACCCTCCCAGGCGGAGAGACCGGAGCGCGGCACCACATGGGTGGGCCGGAAGTCCGGTACGTACTCGGGTACGGGGACGCTCACGCGCTCACCTCCGCCACGGGACCTCCGAGGACTGCACTCATCGGCCTACCTCCGCATGACGACCGGCTCGTGGCGGCGCAGCAGCCGCGCCACGGCCAGACCGAGGGCCAGACAGAGCACCACCATCATGCCCATGTCGAACAGCCAGACCTCCGCCGTGTGCCGCATCAGGGGATCGGCGGTCTTCTCGCTCGGCGCGGTCTTCCCGATGTCGATCGTCGCGCCCATCGCCGCGAACGCCCACCGCGAGGGCACGAGCCAGGCCAGCTGCTCCAGGACGGGCGTGCCGCGCACCTTCAGGAGCGCCCCGCAGAACACCACCTGCACGATCGCGAGGAGGACGAGCAGCGGCATCGTCACCTCCTCCTTGCGGACCAGCGCGGACACCAGCAGACCGAGCATCATCGCGGTGAAGGCGAGGAGCGCGACCGCGAGGGTGATCTCCACGAGCGGAGGCATCAGGACGCCCTTGCCACCGGGCACGTTGAGCGGCACGCCGATCAGGGCCACCAGGGTCAGGACCACCGCCTGCACGACCGTGATCAGACCGAGGACCACCACCTTGGAGGCGAGGTAGGCGGAGCGGGAGAGGCCGACGGCTCTCTCCCGGCGGTAGATCGTGCGCTCCTTGACCAGTTCGCGCACGGCGTTCGCGGCGCCCGTGAGCACCCCGCCCACGCAGAGGATGAGCAGCACGTTCAGCGTCGACTCGGGGTTGAGGCTGCCCTCGGACAGGGCCCGGGCCATCGCGCCCATCACGAACGGCAGGGCGATCATGATGGCGAGGAAGGTCCGGTCGGCGGCGAGCGCCGCCGCGTACCGGCGTACGAGCGTCCGCAGCTGGGAGCCCCAGCTCTGTGCCTTCGGCGGCGGCGCCGGCTCCGGGCCCGGCTCCGGGCCCGTCCGGCCGGCGGCGGGCACCGGGACGTCGGGGCGGGCCGTCGCGTCCGCGATGTACCGGCGGTGGAAACGGGAGGACCGGTACTGCCCGGCCCAGTCGCGGTCCCGGTCGTTCTCGAAGGCCTCGAAGGCCTCGGGCCACTGCTCGAAGCCGAAGAAGCCCAGGGTGTCGGCGGGCGGCCCGTAGTACGCGACCCGGCCGCCCGGCGCGAGGACGAGCAGCCGGTCGCACACGTCGAGGCTGAGCACGCTGTGCGTGACCACGACGACCGTGCGGCCGTCGTCCGCGAGCCCGCGCAGCATGTGCATCACGGAGCGGTCCATGCCCGGGTCGAGACCGGAGGTCGGCTCGTCCAGGAAGAGCAGGGACGGCTTGGTGAGCAGTTCGAGGGCGACGCTCACCCGCTTGCGCTGGCCGCCGGAGAGGCTGTGGATCGGCTGCTCCGCGCGCTCCACGAGCCCGAGCTCCCGGATCACCTCGTCGACCCGGGCCCGCCGCTCGGCCGCCACGGTGTCCTCGGGGAAACGGAGCTCGGCTGCGTAGCCGAGGGCCCTGCGGACGGTCAGCTGGAGGTGCAGGATGTCGTCCTGCGGGACGAGCCCGATGCGCTGGCGCAGTTCGGCGTAGTCCCGGTAGAGGTCACGGCCGTCGTAGAGCACCGTGCCCCGGTCGGCCGGGCGCTGACCGGTGAGCGCGCCCAGGAGCGTCGACTTCCCGGCCCCGGACGGTCCCACGACCGCGAGCAGGCACTTCTGGCCCACCGGGAACGACACCTCGTCGAGCAGGGTCTTGTGCCCGTGGTCGACGGTCACCGCGAGCGACCGGACGTCGAGGGAGACCTCGCCGGTGTCGGTGAACTCGACGAGCTTCCCGCCGATCAGGCAGAACGCGCTCCGGCCGATGCCGACGATGTCCTCCGCCGTCACCCGGGCGTCCACGACGGGGGCGCCGTTGAGGAAGGTGCCGTTGTGGCTGCCGAGGTCGTGGATCCAGTAGGTGCCGTCGGGGTGGGCGCGGAGCTCGGCGTGCCGCCGGGAGACGACCAGGTCGGCGACGATCACGTCGTTGTCGGGGGCGCGCCCGATCCGGATGCTGTGGGCAGGCAGCGGCCGCACGGAGGTCGGCTGCCGGAAGGTGCCCGTCGCGGCGGGATGCGAGACGGAGGGCGGCCGGAGGGCCTCGGGCCGGGGGGCCTCGGGCTCCGGAGTCCCGGGTCGGGGGGCCTCCGGCCGAGGCGTCCCGGGCGGGGGCTCCACGGGGGGTGGGGGTTCGGGCACCGGTGTGTCGGGCCCCGGGGCCTCGGGCAGCGGCGCCTTCGGCAGGTGTACGGAGGCGGGGACGGGCGCGGCGTCGGCCGGGGGGCCCTTGGGTGCGGGCGCGGGCTCGGGCTCGGCGGGCGGTCCGGCGGGCGCCGGTTCGGCGTCGGCGGGCGGTCCGGCGGGTGTGGGTTCGGCGTCGGCGGGCGGTCCGGCGGGCGTGGGTGGCGCGTCGGTGGCCGGCCCGGCAGGTGTGGGTCGTGCGCCGGCGGCCGGCCCGGCAGGTGTGGGTGGGGCATCGGCGGGTGCGGGTGCGGGTGCGGGCTCGGCCTCGGCCTCCGCCGGTGGACCGGCGGCGACGGCCTCCGCGGCGGGTGCCGGATCCGGCGGCCGGGCCGGGGCCCCGGTCGAGAGGACCGCGCGCGGCCCGTCGGCCGGATGCCCGAACCGCACGACCGTCCCCGGACCGACCTCGCGTGGCCGGGCGACCCGCAGGCCGTCCGCGAACGTGCCGTTCGTACTGCCCTCGTCCACCAGGGTCCAGTGGCCGCCGCCGGCGCTGAGCACCGCGTGGTGCCAGGACGCCCGGGCGTCCGCGAGCACGATGTCGCTGCTGGGGTCGCGCCCGATGCGATAGACGCGGCTCGGGGTCATGAGCATCGCGTCCCCGTCGATCTCGAGGACCAGATCGGGCGCCGCGGGCACTACGGGCCGCTCTGCCATGCGTGAATTTTATCCGCGGGCGCACCTCGCCGCCCGGGAAGCGGACGCCGGTAAGGTGGGCGTCCGCCGCGCGAGCGGCCCGAACGAGGAGGACGCACCCGTGCCGAAAGGTGTCACCAGGCGACGGCCCCGCACCCGCGCGGCGCTCCTGAAGGCAGCCCTGGAAACCTTCGCCGAGCACGGCTTCCACGCGACGACCATCGAGCAGATCTGCGAGCGCGCCGGCTACACGCGCGGGGCGTACTACTCGAACTTCGCGAGCAAGGAGGAGCTCTTCCTCGCCCTCTTCGACGAGCACAGCGAGCGGACGGTTCGGCGCCTCGCCGAGTCCATCGACGCGCTGACCCCCGAGGAGTACACCCTCACGCGGCTCGCGGAGCTCGCCGGCCGGGTCGAACCGGACGAGCGGGACTGGTACCTCGTCACCACCGAGTTCACCCTGCACGCCATCCGTGACCCGCAGGCCGCCTGGGTCCTCGCGCGCCACGACGAGCGGCTGCGGACCGAGATCGCCCGTGGCCTCACCCTCGTCCTGCGCCGGGCCGGACGCGAACTGACCGTGGAGGCCGACCGGTTCGCGCGCCTCCTCATCGCTCTGCGCGAGGGCGGACTCGCGCAGAGCTACGTCGAGCCGGCCGAGCTGCCGCCCGGCACCCTGGAACGGCAGTTCCTCGCCCCGCTCCTGGAGGCGACGACGCGCGAGGTCCCCGGTCGGGGACCCGCGGGTCAGTCGAACAGGTCGGGGTCGGACGCGGTGATCTGATCCCACAGCGGGCGCGCCTGGAACCAGCCGGCCAGGTGCCCGCCGATCTGTCCCCGGGTGAGCAGGGCCGTCTCCCGGTCGATGAGCTGCGGGGTGCCCGCCGCCATCGCGAGGAGCTGCGCCTGGCAGGAGCGCTCCATGGTGACGAACCACCACACGGCCTCGGCGACGGAGTGGCCGACCGTGAGCAGCCCGTGGTTCTTGAGGATGACCGCCTTGAAGTCGCCGAGGGCCTTGGCGACCCGCTCGCCCTCCTCCGTCTCGTTCACCACGCCCCGGTAGTCGTCGTAGATCCCGTGGTCCTCGAAGAACGCGCAGGCGTCCTGCGTGATCGGGTCGAGCGGGATGCCGAGGCTGGAGAAGGCCTTGCCGTGCAAGGAGTGCGAGTGCGCGGCGGCGACCGCGTCGGGGCGGGCGGCGTGGACCCGCGAGTGGATGACGAACGCGGCCCGGTTCACCGGCCGGCGTCCTTCGAGGACGTTCCCCTCGTGGTCCACCAGGATCAGGTCCGAGGCCTTGATCTGGGTGAAGCTCATGCCGAACGGGTTGACCCAGAAGGCGTTCGGGTCGCCGGGGTCGCGGACGGTGATGTGCCCGGCGACGCCCTCCGAGAAGCCGAACCTCCCGAAGATCCGGAACCCGGCGGCCAGCTGCTCCTTGCGGTGGCGGCGTTCCTCCTCGACGGACTCGAAGGTGGGCGGCAGCGGCACGATCGCGCCTTCGGGCAGCGGCCCGACGGCGGCGGCGAGAGCGGGCGGCACGGTGCTCATGGCGGCTCCTCGATGAGCGGAGGGGGCGGAGGTGGGGCTCGGCGCGCCAAAAGATACAGAGATGTATCCGATACGACAATGGATCAGCCGGCGGGGGCGCCGAAGCGGGCCAGGCAGTGCCAGACCTTCTTCACGTCCTGCTGGTCGTACCGGCCGGACGCGGCCGCCTCCTGCACGATCCGGGGGTCGAGCCGGCCGTCCACGGCGATCAGCGCCGCGAGCTCCACGTACGCGGGCCCCCGGAAGCCGGGGTGCCGCCGCAGCTCCTCGACGGAGACGCGGAATCCCGCGTGCCACTCCACCGGACACGGCAGCCGCCGCGCGGCCTCCTCCACCTCGGTGCCGCGGTGGCTCGGGTCCAGGACCAGCGCCTCCACGTCCCGACCGATCACGACCGGGCCGTGGACCTGCGCCTCGATGTAGTCGTCGAGCGGATCCTTCTCGTCGGCCTCCGCGAGGCCGATCAGACGCATCCGGGACGCGACGCCGAAGTCGCCCGGCTCCAGGAAGCTGTCGGGATAGCAGAAGGTCGCGCGCTCCAGGGCCGGCGCGGCGAGCCGCAGATGGGCGGAGCCGAAGCGCGGAGCCGCGCCGAAGGACCGGCGGCGGAAGTCCAGGGCGCCGTAGACCGGGCGCGCCTCCGCCGGAGCCTCGTCGTAGGCCCCGCCGAAGATGCGGCTCTCCCAGCGCCAACGGTCGCCGCCGGGGCGGGCGGTCAGGCCGCCGTTGCCGGTGCCGGTGGCGAACTGGGAGCGGTAGACGCCCTCGTCCGCGAGCCGGTGGAGGAAGTGCGGGTGGAAGTTGAGGGTGACCCGCAGAGTCGGGTCGAGCGGCGAGCCGGTGGAGCGGTCGGCCACATGGGCGAGGGCCCGCCGGGCGTGAGCGTGGAGGGGTGTCATCGGGGCAGTGTGGCGGAGCGGAGGGGGTTGCGGCCCGGGGTTTTCGGCGGATACGGTCAGGGCGGCGGAGAAAGCGCTTTCCCCCGTGATTTCCGGCCTTCTCCGCCACTCCCTGCCTCCGTCCGGTACGTCCTCCGGCCTCCCCGCGGCCCGTCCCCGTCCCGTACAGCCCCTGGAGTCCGCCGCGTGCCCACCGCCGACGTCCTGATCTGCACCCGTACGGCGGGATACCGCCACGACTCGATCCCCGCCGCCGCCGCCGCCCTCGCCGAACTGGCGCGGGAGCTCGGACGGGCCGCCGAGACCACCGGGGATCCGGGCGTCCTGACCCCCGAGCGGCTCGGCCGGTGCGCCGTCGTCGTCCTGCTGTCCACGACCGGGAACGTCCTGGCGCCCGAGGAGCGCACCGCCCTCGAGGCGTACCTCCGGGGCGGCGGCTCGCTCCTCGCCGTGCACGCCGCCGCCAACGCCGAACCGGACTGGCCCTTCTACGGCGAACTGCTCGGCACCCGGTTCGACGGCCACCCCGAGATCCAGCCGGGCCGCGTCCTCGTGGACACCCACGACCACCCGTCGACCGCCCCGCTCCCGGACCGCTGGTCCTGGACCGACGAGTGGTACAACTTCACGTCCGACCCGCGGGCCGCCGGCGTCCGGATCCTGGCCCGGGCCGACGAGTCCACGTACCGGGGCGGCACCCACGGCGACGACCACCCGCTCGTCTGGTGCCGGGAGATCGACCGGGGCCGCTTCTTCTTCACCGCGCTCGGGCACGCCTCGGAGGCCTACCTCGACCCGGCGTTCCGGGCCCACCTCTCCGGCGCCCTGGCCTGGCTCACCGCCTGACTCCGCGCCCCGGACCGGCGGGCAGGTCACCCCACCGCCCCGCCCCTGTTGCGCCGACGCCCAGGGAGCGGAAGGTTGCAGGTGGGGGCCGATGACAGAGGAGGCACGTCATGGGCATCGCCAGCGTGAACCCCGCGACCGGCGAGACGCTGCGCACCTACGAGGCCCACGGGCCCGAGGAGGTCGAGCGGCGCGTCGCCGCCGCGCACGAGGCGTACCGCCAGTACCGCACGACCCCCTTCGCCGAACGCGCCCGGCTCATGCGGGCCGCCGCGACCCTCCTCGACGAGGACACCGACGACATCGCCCGCACCATGACCACCGAGATGGGCAAGCCGATCGCGGCCTCCCGCGCGGAGGCCGCCAAGTGCGCCAAGGCCATGCGCTGGTACGCCAAGCACGCCGAGGAGCTGCTCGCCGACGAGCACCCGGCCGAGAGCGACGTCCAGGACTCCGGCGCCGACGTGGCCCGGGTCCACTACAGGCCGCTCGGCCCGATCCTCGCCGTCATGCCGTGGAACTTCCCCCTGTGGCAGGTGATCCGCTTCGCCGCGCCCGCGCTGATGGCGGGCAACACCGGCCTCCTCAAACACGCCTCCAACGTGCCGAGGACCGCGCTCTACCTGGGCGACCTCTTCCGCCGCGCCGGCTATCCCGACGGCTGCTTCCAGACCCTCCTCATCGGCTCCCGCGAGGTCGAGGGCGTCCTCCGGGACCCCCGGGTGGTGGCCGCCACCCTCACCGGCAGCGAACCGGCCGGGCGGGCCGTCGCCGCCGTCGCGGGCGACGAGGTGAAGAAGACCGTCCTGGAGCTCGGCGGCAGCGACCCGTACATCGTGATGCCCTCCGCCGACATCGTCGGGGCCGTGAAGACCGCCGTCACCGCGCGCGTGCAGAACAACGGCCAGTCCTGCATCGCCGCCAAGCGGTTCATCGTCCACCAGGACGTGTACGACGACTTCTCGGAGCGCTTCACCGCCGCCATGAACGCCCTCACCGTCGGCGACCCCCTCGACGAGTCCACCGACGTCGGCCCCCTCGCCACCGAGCAGGGCCGCGCCGACCTGGAGGCCCTCGTCGACGACGCCGTGGAGCGGGGAGCCACCGCCCTGTGCGGCGGGCACCGTCCCGAGGAGCCGGCGCTCCGGAACGGCTGGTACTACCGGCCCACGGTCCTCACCGGCATCACCCCGGAGATGCGGATCCACCAGGAGGAGGCGTTCGGCCCGGTCGCCACGGTCTACCCGGTCAGCGACATCGAGGAGGCCGTGGCCGTCGCCAACGACTCGCCGTTCGGCCTCAGTTCCAATGTGTGGACGCGCTCCGCGGACGACGTCGCGTTCTTCGTCCGCGACCTGGAGGCGGGCGGTGTCTTCGTCAACGGCATGACGGCCTCGCATCCCGCGCTCCCCTTCGGCGGGATCAAGCGCTCGGGGTACGGCCGCGAGCTCTCCGGCCACGGCATCCGCGAGTTCTGCAACGCGACCACGGTCTGGCAGCGCGCCTGACCCGTCCCCGGCTCAGGCCGCCGCCCACGCCAGGAGACGTTCCGCGGGCCAGGTGTTGATCACCCGGTCCGCCGGGACCCCGCACTCCTCGGCCCGGGCGCAGCCCAGGATCTGCCACTCCAGCTGACCGGGCGCGTGGGCGTCCGTGTCGACGGCGAAGTACGTCCCCGCCGCGACCGCCGCCCGCAGCAGCCGGCGCGGCGGATCGAGGCGCTCCGGGCGGCTGTTGATCTCCACCGCGGTCCCCGACTCGGCACAGGCGGCGAAGACGCGCTCCGCGTCGAACTCGGACTCCGGCCGCAGCCGCCCGCCCGCCACCAGGCGTCCGGTGCAATGCCCGAGCACGTCCATCAGCGGGTCCCGCACGGCCCGTTCGAGGCGGCGGGTCATCGACCGGGCGTCCATCCGGAGCTTCGAGTGGACCGAGCCGACCACCAGATCCAGGCGCGCGAGCAGCTCCGGCTCCTGGTCGAGCGAGCCGTCCTCCAGGATGTCGCACTCGATCCCGGTCAGGAGCCTGAAGGGCGCCCACTCCTCGTTGAGCCGCGCCACCACGTCCAGTTGCTCCCGCAGGCGCTCGGGGGACAGGCCCCGCGCCACCGTGAGCCGCGGCGAGTGGTCGGTGAGGACCGCCCACTCGTGGCCGAGCGCCGCCGCGGCACGCCCCATGGCCTCGATCGTGGCGCCGCCGTCGGACCAGTCCGAGTGCAGGTGGCAGTCGCCGCGCAGGGCCGCCCGCAGCGCCTCACCGCCCCGGCCGTCCGCCTCCGCCGGCCCCAGGGAGGCCTCCAGCTCCTCCTCCAGGTGCGCCAGGTACTCCGGCACCCGGCCCTCCAGGGCCTCGCGCACCACCGCCGCCGTCTTCGGGCCGACGCCCTTCAGGGACTCCAGGGTGCCCGCCGCCGCGCGCCGGGCCGCCTCGCCCTCCGGCAGGGCGGCGACGGCGGCGGAGGCCGTACGGAAGGCCCGCGCCCGGTAGCCGGGGGCCTGGGCGCGTTCCAGGAGGAACGCGATGCGGTTCAGGGCGGCGACGGGATCCACGGAGACCTCCTCACCCACCGCCGGGGGCGGGCGAGACGGCCACCGGGGCCGGCCCGATCTCGCACCACACCGCCTTGCCCTCGCCGCGCGGTTCCACGCCCCACCGGGAGGCCAGCGCGTCGAGCAGCAGCAGTCCCCGCCCCGAGGTGGCGGCCTCGCCGGGGGTGCGCCGCCGGGGCCAGGCGCTCGACCGGTCCTGCACCGAGAGCCGTACCCGCCGCACCGGCTCGGGCAGCACCTCCAGGGTCAGCACCGCGCCGCCCTCGGTGTGCAGCAGCACGTTCACGAGGAGCTCGCCCGTCAACAGCTCGGCGTCGTCGGCGAGTTCCGGCATGCCCCAGTCGCGGAGCGCCTGCCCGACGGCCGCGCGCGCATCGGAGAGGCCCTGCGGGTCGGCCTGGTGGATGTACTGGTGGATGCGCGGCGCCCGGACCGTGCCCGGGTCCGGGCTGCGCCGCAGCACGAGGAGCGCCACGTCGTCGCCCGAGCCCCACCGCTCCCACAGGCGCTCCGAGAGGTGGTCGGCGAGCGCCTCCGCCTGCGGAGGGCCGCTGCTGATCGCGCCCGACAGCGCGGCGAGACCGGACTCGATGTCCGATCCGGGCTGCTCGACGAGCCCGTCGGTGCAGAGCACCAGCGTCTCCCCGGGCACCAGGTCGAGCCGCGTCTCCGGGAACTCCTCCTCCCCGAACACGGTCGCCAGACCCAGCGGGAGCCCGCCCCGCAGCTTGGGCTGCCCGACCCGGCCGTCGGTGTGCCGGATCAGCGGACCGAGATGCCCGGCCCGTACGGCGCGCAGGGTGCCGCTCGCCAGGTCCACCTGCGCGTACGTGCAGGTCGCGAAGCGGTTGGTGTCCAGCTCGGCGAGGAACCGGGAGGCCCGGGCGAGGACCGTCGACGGGGCGTGCCCCTCACCGGCGTACGCGCGCAGGGCGATCCGCAGCTGCCCCATGATGGCGGCGGCGTGCGTGTCGTGGCCCTGGACGTCGCCGACGACGATCCCGACCCGGCCGCGGGGCAGCGGGATCACGTCGTACCAGTCGCCGCCGACCTGCCGGCCGCTCCACGCCGCGTGATAGCGGACGGCGATCTCCCCGCCGGTGATCTGCGGGATCCGGCGCGGCAGCATCGTCGCCTGGAGTCCGGTCGCCAGCTCCCGCTCCTCGTCGAAGAGGATCGCCCGCTGGAGCGACTGGGCGACGATCGCCGCGAGACCCAGCGCGAGGTTGCGCTCGTCGGCGTTGAACGAGGTGCGGCCCCGGTAGAAGAGGGCCATGCCGCCCAGCGAACGCGCCTGCGCCACCAGCGGGAGGTAGCAGGCGGCCCGGAACTCCAGCCGTGCCACGTACGGGGCGAGTTCGGGGAAGTCCCGGCCCAGCGAGGGGAACGAGGAGACGAACCGGGGCCGCCCGCTCAGTACCGCCTCCGCCAGCGGCAGCTTCCGGTCGAGGCGGCGGCTGCGGAAGTCGTTGAGGATGTCGAGGGATTCGCCGCTGAGCGCGATGATGTTCAACGAGCCGTTCTCGACGAGGCCGAGCGCGAGACCGTCCGCGCCGAGCCGGGCGAGACCGCCCGGACCGGTCAGGGCGGCCGTCACGTCGTCCACGGTCACCGCGCGCGACAGCGCGTTCGTCGTCCGCTCGACGATGTTCGTCTGGACCTCGCGCCGCTTCTCCAGCTCCTGCACGAACGCGAAGTGCGCGACCTCGGCGGTCGTGTCCCGCACGACGCCGACGATCCGCCGGGCCCGGCCGTCCGGCGAGCGCAGGATCCGCGCCTGCACATGCGTCCAGTGGGGTGATCCGTCGGCCTGCGGGATGGGGAAGTGCGCCGTGTAGGAGACCGCGCCGCTCTTGACGGCCTGCCGTACGACGCCCTCCAGTTTGGCCCGCTCCTCGGGGTCCAGACGCGTGATGAGCGTCGCCGGGCGGCCGTCGTGGGCGTCCGGGGCCACGCCGAAGAGCAGCAGCCCGGACTCGTCGACATCGATGGTGCCCGTGTCGAGATCCCAGTCGAAGCTGCCGGTCCGGTTCATGGCGAGCCACTCGGCGGGCCCGATCTCGCCACTGCGCGTACGCCGGTCGTCATCGGTCATCCTCCCCATTGTCGAACCCGCACCCCGCGGACGCCATGGCGGTGACACGGCGTGGCGCGAGTTCGCCGCCCCGGGCGGGTCCGGGGGGCCGCCCCGTCACGGCCGGCGCGCCGGGGCAGAATGGGCCGGTGCAGCCGCCCTACCGTGTTCTCGGTCCGTGTCAGGCCTTCCGTACCGACGACGGGACGGAGGCCGCCCTGAGCGGGGCCAGGCTCCGGGCCCTCCTCACCGCGCTCGCCGCGGCCGGCGGACGCGCCGTGGGCCCCGGAGCACTGATCGACCAGGTCTGGGCCGACGGCGATCCCGCCGACGACCAGGACCGCACGGCGGCGCTCCAGGCCCTCGTCGGCCGCCTGCGCCGCGCCCTGGGCCGCGAGGCCGTCGTCTCGGCCCCCGGCGGCTACCGGCTCGCCGCCGGCCCGGACGCCGTCGACCTGCACCTCTTCGAACGGCTCGCCGCCGAAGGCGCCGCCGCCCTCGCCGACGGCCACGCCGAGCGGGCCGCCGCGCTCCTCGACGAGGCCCTGGGACTGTGGCGCGGGCCCGCCCTCGCGGACCTGCCCGGCCGGGACACCGACCCCCTGGTCGTACGGGTCGAGCAGCGCCACGCCCAGGCGCGGCGCGACCGGCTCGCCGCCGACCTCGCCCTGGGGCGGGCCACCGCCGTCCTCGCGCCGCTCGCCGCGCTCGCCGCCGGGCAGCCGCTCGACGAACCCCTCCAGGCCCTGCGGATCCGCGCCCTGCGGGCGGCCGGGCGGCCCGCCGAGGCCCTCGCCGCGTACGAGGAGGTACGCGCGGCCCTCGCGGACCGGCTCGGCGCCGACCCGGGGCCGGAACTGCGCTCCCTGCACACCGAACTCCTCACGGAGGACGGTCCGGTACCGACCGGGCTGCCCGCCCGGCCCGGGCCCTCGGGCGGCCTTCCCGCCCGCCTGACCTCGTTCATCGGCCGGGCGGACGAACTGGGCTCGCTCGCCGCCGCCTGGGACGGACGGCGGCTCGTCACCCTCACCGGGCCGGGCGGCGTCGGCAAGACACGGCTCGCCCTGGAGGCGGCCGGGACGTACGAAGGCCCCGTCCACCTCGCCGAACTCGCCTCCGTCCGCGAGGAGTCCACGGTCGCCGCCGCCGTCCTCACCGCGCTGGGGGCCCGCGAGACCCAGCTCTGGCAGACGCCGGCCGTCGCCCCGGCGGCACCGAAGGACCGGTTCGCGGCCCTCGTCGAGCACTGCGCCGGGCGCCGGATGCTGCTCGTCCTCGACAACTGCGAGCACGTCGTCGCCGAGGCGGCGGAGCTCGCGCAGGCGCTCCTCACCCGCTGCCCGGCCGTCACCGTACTGGCGACGAGCCGCGAGCCCCTGGGGGTGCCGGGGGAGGAGGTCCGGCCAGTGGGCCCGCTGCCGGCGGACATGGCACTCCGGCTCCTCGGCGAGCGGGGCGCCGCCGCCCGCCCGGGGTTCGACGTGACGGAGGACGCCGAGGCGGCGGAGGAGATCTGCCGCCGGCTCGACGGGCTGCCGCTGGCGATCGAACTGGCGGCGGCGCGGCTGCGGATGCTGTCGGCACGGCAGATCGCGGACCGGCTCGACGACCGCTTCAGACTGCTGACCTCGGGTGCGCGGACGGTGCTGCCGCGGCAGCAGACGCTGCGGGCGGTGGTGGACTGGTCGTGGGACCTCCTCGACCCGGGCGAACGGGCGGTGCTGCGGCGGCTCGCGGTGTTCACGGGCGGGTGCGACCTCGCGGCGGCGGAGGCGGTGTGCGCGGACGCAGCGGCGGGAGGACCCGCCGACGTCCTGGACGTCCTGGGTGCCCTGGTCGACAAGTCGCTGGTGGTGGCCGCCCCGGACGCCGACGGGATGCGCTTCCGGCTCCTGGAGACCGTGGCCGAGTACGCGGGGGAGCGGCTGGACGAGGCCGGGGAGCGGGCGGCGGTCGCGCGGCGCCACCTCACGTACCACCGGGAGCTCGCCCGCCGGACCGAGCCGGAGATGCGCGGTCCCGGACAGGTGGCCGCCATCGCCCGCTTCGAGCGGGAGCACGGCAACCTGCGCGGCGCCCTCCGGACGGCCGTGGCGCTCGGCGACGAGCAGGAGGTGCTCTGCCTCGTGCACGCGCTCAGCTGGTTCTGGCAGCTCCGCAACCACCAGGTCGACGCCCGCACCTGGGCCGTCGAAGCCTGCCGCCTCGGACCCGACCCCTTCCTGGAACCGGTCCGCCCCGCCGGGCCGCTGGAAGGACGGTGCGTGGACGTGCCGCCGCCGTGGACCGGCGAGCGGCTGTGGGAGGCCCGGCGCGGCGGCAGGCTGTACGCCCTGGCGACCGAGGGCGGCGACGGCGCCACCGCCCTCGAACGGCCCGAGACCCGCGCCCGGCTCGCCGCCCTGGTCGCCGCGTACCGCCCCGGCCTCCCGCAGACCTGCAGCCAGCCCGGCACGATGTGGTACTTCGCCCGGCTCATGACCGGGGAGCTCACCGACCTCGACGAGACCCTGACCCTGATCGTCGACGCCTGCCGCGCCCACGCCTCCGGCTGGGACCTCGGCTTCGCCCTCCTGATGCGGGCCAAGCTCGCCGCCCACGGCGCCGACGCCGCCGAGGCGCTCGCCCTCTTCGAGGCCGCCGGGGACTCCTGGGGGATCGCGGAGTCCCTCGCCGCCCGGGGCGAGGCCTACGAGCGGGAGGGCCGGCTCGCCGAGGCCGCCGCCGACTTCGAGCGGGCGACCGGCGCCGCCGCCCTGGTCGGCGCACGCTCCCAGGTGCCCGTCTTCACGGCCCGCCTCGCGGCCGTACGGCTCCGGCTCCGCCCGGCGGGGGACGCGGAGGCCGAACGGCTCCTGGCCGAAGCCGCCGACGAGGCCGGGCAGTGGGGCGCGGAGGCCGCCGGCACCGCGCGGCTGCTCCTCGCCCAGCACTACGGCCACACCGGGCGCACCGGCCTCGCCCGCGCCCAGCTCTCCCTCCTGGAGGGGGAGTTCGGAGACGTCACCCCCTCGCTCTTCTGGGGGCTGGTCGGCGGGACCTGGGCGTGGCTCGACTGCCTCGACACCGCCTACGACCGGGCCCTGGAACGCCTCGCCCGGGCGGTCGTGGACGTGGAGACCCTCGCCCATCTCGTCGCCCCGCACCTCGTCGTCGCCCAGTTCGGGACCGCCGCCTGGGCCCGCGGCGGGCGCGACGCCCCGGGCGACGCCGAGACGGGGGCCCGGCTCCTCGGCGCGTACGACGCCCACGCCGGCTCCGACACCGGGGGCGGCTTCCGCCCCTTCACCGCGCAGACCGAGGCCGCGATCCGTGCCCGCGCCGAAGCCGTGCTCCGCGCGGCCCTGCCCCCGGAGACGTACACCCGCCGGTACGAGGAGGGCGCCGGCCTCTCCCTCAGGGAGGCCGCCGCCCTCGTCCGGGACCCGGAGGGCGGGGCACCCCCTAGGGCCTGTCCGGCGGATCACGGCCGGAGCCCTGATCCGCCGGACAGGTCCTAACCGAGGTCCTCCAGGCGTTCGCGCGCCTCGGCCAGGTCCTCCGGGGTCGGCGCGTCGTCCTGGGTGAGACGGCGTCGCCAGTACCCGGTGAAGTGCACCGAGCGCCGGTCGACACCCCGCTCCTCCACGAGGTGCCGTCGCAGTCCGCGCACCGCCGAGGCCTCGCCCGCCAGCCAGACGTACGGCCGCCCGGGCGGCAGGGTGTCCGCCCGCACGGCCTCGGCCGGCGAGTCGCCGTCGCGCAGGTGGCGCACGGTCAGGTCCCCGGCGGTCGGCAGCGGCTGCTCCTCGGCCGCGTCGGGCACCTGGACGTAGGCGAGGGCCCGCCGTCCCGGAGGCAGCGCGGCGACGACGGTGGCGAGCGCGGGGAGCGCGCAGGCGTCGGCGTACAGGAGCGTCCAGTCGCCCGCGCCCGGATCGACGGGTACCGCGAGCGCCGCCGAGGGCCCGAACATGCCCAGCCTGTCCCCGGGCCGCGCGGACCGGGCCCAGGCCGTCGCGGGGCCCGCGTCCTCGCCCTCCCCGTGGAGGAAGAAGTCGATGTCGAGGGTCCCGGCGGCCGGGTCGTGCGCCCGGAGGGTGTAGCTCCGCATCCACGGGCGCTCCGCCTCGGGGAGCGCCGCGTAGGCCGCGTACCAGCGCATCGCGTCGCCGTCGGGCCCGGGCACCGGCAGTACCGGCTCCGTCTGGCCCGGCCGGGGGAAGAACAGCTTCACCTGCTGGTCGGGGCCGGCCAGGACGAAGCCGTCGAGGCCGGGGCCGCCGAGGGTCACCCGGCGCATGCGTGGGGTCACCGGGCGGACGGCGGTCACCCGCAGGCGGTGCAGGGGCAGGGGCTGGGGCATCGGGTACTCCTCGGGGCGGCGGGGCTGGGCCCCCACCCTTCCCGTACCGGTCGACACGCCGCCGACAGCCCGTCGACACGTGAGGACCGACGGCCCCGGATGCGCGCACGGGGACCGGACACGAGAATGGCGAGTGCCGGACGAACACGTAGGAGGCGGCATGAACGCTGAGCCCGACAAGACGTCCCCGGGGGACTTCCCGACGCCCGACCGGCTGCTGCACACAGGGTCGGAGGGCGAGTACACGCCGGAGGACGTCGTCCTCGCCTCCGGCCGCGACGTGAATCCGAAGAACCTCGCCTGGGCGGAACGCCGTATGGCGGAGAAGGGCCGCGCCTGTATGGACGAGCTCCTGCCGTAGGACGCCCCTCACCCTCCCGCAGGCCCCGGATCGGTCACTCCGAGCCGGGGTCGCGGGCGTTCCGGGAGAGTCCCGAGGCTTCCGCATTTGTGGAACACGTTCTACCGTGTGCGCCGTCGCACGTCGCACCGCACGAGGACGCCGCGGTTGCAGCAGGACGCCGCAGGACGCCGCCACGGGAGGACGCCATGCACCTCGAGTACACGCCCGCACAGAACAGCCTGCGCGCCGAGCTGCGGGCGTACTTCGCCGAGCTGGTCCCGGACGACGTCCACACCCGCTACGAGGACCCGGCCGCCCAGAAGCGCTTCTACCGCGAGACCGTGCGGCGCCTTGGCACCGACGGCTGGCTCGGGGTGGGCTGGCCCACCGAGTACGGCGGGCGCGGGCTGACCCCCATGGAACAGTTCATCTTCTTCGACGAGGCCGCGCAGGCCGGCGTGCCGCTGCCGCTGATGGCGCTGAACACCGTGGGCCCGACGATCATGCGGTACGGCACGGACGAGCAGAAGGCCTACTTCCTGCCCCGGATCCTCTCCGGCGAGATCGACTTCGCCATCGGCTACAGCGAGCCCGACGCGGGCACCGACCTGGCGGCCCTGAAGACCCGCGCGGTGCGGGAGGGGGACACGTACGTCGTCAACGGGCAGAAGATCTGGACGACGAACGGCGACACCGCCGACTGGGTCTGGCTCGCCGTCCGCACGGACCCCGACGCCCCGCCGCACAAGGGCATCACCATGCTCCTCGTGCCGACGAGCGACCCCGGCTACTCCTGCACGATCATCAACACCCTCGCGTCGCACGACACCACCGCGAGCTACTACGACGACGTCCGCGTCCCGGTCTCCCGCCGCGTCGGCGAGGAGAACAAGGGCTGGCGGCTCATCACCAACCAGCTCAACCACGAACGCGTCACCCTCGCCGCCCACGGCACCATGGCGATCCGCGCCCTCCACGACGTGCAGCGCTGGGCCGCCGGCACCCCGCTCTCCGACGGCCGCCGCGTCATCGACCTGCCCTGGGTCCGCCGCACCCTGGCCCGCACCCACGCCCGCCTCGACGCGATGAAGCTCCTCAACTGGCAGATGGTGAACGCCGTCCAGCACGGCACCCTCACCCCGCAGGACGCCTCCGCCGTCAAGGTGTACGGCTCCGAGGCCCGCCGTGACGCCTACGCCGCCCTCATGGAGGTGGTCGGCTCTGCGGGCGCCCTCAAGGAGGGCTCGGCGGGCGCCGTGCTCCACGGCGAACTGGAACGCGGCTACCGCTCGGCCGTCATCTTCACCTTCGGGGGCGGCAACAACGAGATCCAGCGCGAGATCATCTCCTGGATCGGCCTGGGCATGCCCCGCGTCCGCCGTTAGGGAGTGCTCAGCGGTACTCGCAGAGGTAGGCGGTGTCCACCGCGACCTTGAGCTGGAACCTGCTGTCGCCGGGGACCTCGAAGTGGTTCCCGGCCGTGAAGGTCTCCCACTCCTCGGCGCCGGGCAGCCTGACCGTCAGAGCGCCGCTGACCACGTGCATGATCTCCGGGGCGGCCGTGCCGAACTCGTACTCTCCGGGGGCCATGACGCCGATCGTCGCCGCGCCTTCCTCCTGGGTGAAGGCGATCGACTTGACCGTGCCGTCGAAGTACTCGTTGACCGTAAACATGGACATCCTCGGGGAAATCGAGCGGAACAGGCGGCCGGAGCATCGCCCGCCGGCCACGGGTAGGGGCACTGTAACGGCGCGGGGGCGCCCGGCCCGCAGCCCCCGCGCCCGGTCTCACGTGCTGGACGGTCAGGTCGTCGGGCGGCCGCCGAACGACCAGTCGTGGACCTCGATGTCGGCGTACCGCTCGGGGGTTCGCAGCACGGCCGCGGCCGTCGCCGCGTCCGTGGCGCGGACCAGAGCCGCCGTGCCCACCCAGGTGGTGCCGTCGTCGGCCAGCAGCGGCCCGTAGGCGATCAGGTCGTCCCGGTCCGTGAAGGCGGGCGGGGGCGTGAGGTCGGCGGGCTCGCCCTCCCCGAGGCCCAGGACCAGATAGCGGTTGCCGCCCTCACGGCCGCCGGGAAACTCCCACATCGTCCGTCCCAGCGTGTTGCGCCACCGCCGCAGCAGGACGTCCCGGTACACCCCCGCCTGGTAGTTGGGCTCGTCGAAGGCGAAGCCCCGGGCCGCGGCGGCATCGGGCAGATCGACGATGTGCACGCTCCCGGTGCACGCCTCGCCGGACGCGTCGAAGGTGGGGCCGCGCGCGATCAGCTGCTTCGCGAAGCCGTCCATGTACGCCCAGTGCGCCTCGAGGAGGGCCTGCCGCAGGGGCATCGACGCGGACCGGTCACGGTGGTAGCAGAGGAATTCCATGGGACCAAGGATGTGGTGCCCGAAGCGATCATGTCGAGAGGATTCGCCCTCGTCACGGCTCTGCCGGGGAGCGGCCGTGGTCCGCCGCGTACGCCGCGAACACCTCCTCGGGAGGGCGCCCCGTGCGCAGGAAGCGCTCGTCGAGGACGGTGGCCAGGTCGTCGAGTGCCGTGCGCAGGACGGACGCGGAGAGCCGCACGTCCGGATGGCGGGCCCGCTCCGCCCGGTCCGCCAGACCGACGACGAGGCCGAGCTGTTCGGCCAGGGAGATCTTCTCGTCGCCGTCGTAGAAGTAGTAGGACTCGGCGTACTGCAGGAAGTCCACGGTCGCGGTCGAGAGCGCCGAGGCGAGACCGTCCAGGATGGCGGCACCCCCGGCGGAGTCCAGGGCCCCGGCCGTGACGCGGCTGCCGCGCAGGTGGGACAGGCGCAGGGCGAGCGCCCTGCGCCGGGCCAGGGCAGGGTAGACGCCGAGGACCCAGGCGACGGTCGCGGAGAGCAGGGCGAAGCCCACGAGTGCCTCCACCGGCGCGAGGACGCGCAGCCACCCCGAGGTCGGCGCGATGTCCCCGAGACCGAGGGTGGCCAGGGTGACCAGCGAGACGTACAGCGCGTCGACCGGGCCCGCGTGCTCGCCGGGGGTGAGCCCCGTGGCGTACGAGAAGTCGTCCGGCATGTGGGGCCAGTAGATGAGGCCCCAGCCGACGGCGACGGCCAGCGCCCAGAGGGCGACGACCGCCATCATGCCCAGCGGCCCCGCGAGACCGACGGGCCGCCGGCGCACCCCGCGGAGGGACGACAGCCGCCACATGCCCCGCATCACCAGCCTGCTCAGTCCGCCGTGCCGGGTGGGGTGCCAGATCGTGTGGAAGACGTCCCGCAGGATGAACAGGATCAGGACCGCTCCGGCGAGGACGGGCAGCCACGTCATGCCGGCACCGTCCGTCCCGCGCCCGTCCGTCCGGGCCGATCGACACCGTCGCAGGCCATGCTTCGAGCATGCGCGGCCGGACGGCACCCCGCACGGGGACGGGGGTCCGCCGGGTGCCGCGGCGCCCCGGCCCGCGTTCGACTTCGGACGGTCCCGACCGGTTCCCCGGGGCCGGATCCGGCGTAGCCTGAGCGCCATGAGGCAGGACGCCGACCCCGGGCTCTTCGGTCCCCGCTCCGTGACCTGGCAGCTGCACAGCGACCCGGTGATGTGGATCGCCGGCGTCCGGGCCCTCTGGCTCCAGGCGCTGCACCCCGTCGCCGTCCGCGGCGTCATGATCAACAGCGGTTTCCGCGAGGACCCCTGGGGCCGGCTGATGCGGACCGCGGACTTCGTCGGGACCCTCAGCTACGGGACCACCGAGGCAGCCGAGGCGGCGGGCGCCCGCGTCCGGCGCATCCACCGGCTGCTCGGCGTGGACGACCCCGAACTGCTGCTCTGGGTCCACTGCGCCGAGACCGACTCGTACCTCTCCGTCGTGCGCCGCTCCGGGATCCCCCTCACCGACGCCCAGGCCGACCGGTACGTCGACGAACACCGCACCTCGGCCCGGCTCGTCGGCCTCGACCCGGACTCCGTCCCGGCGTCCACCGCCGAACTCGCCGCCTACTTCGACGCGGTGCGTCCCGGCCTCGCCGCCGGGCCGGACGCCCGGACCGTCGAGGACTTCCTGCGCCGCCCGCCCGTCGAACCCGCCCTGGTCCCGGCGCGCGAGGTGATCTGGCGGCGCGTCACCGCACTCGCGTACGACACCCTGCCCCTCTACGCCCACGCGCTCTACGGCCGCCCCGCGCCGCCGCCGGAGACCGTCACCCACCGGCTCGTCGCGACGGCCAACCTCCTGCGCTGCGTCCCCGCCCGGCTGCGGTGGCGGCTCCCGCCCCGGCACATCCTGCGCGCCATGGAACGGCTCGGCCCCGAGACCCGGCCCGACCCGTACCCCGCCCCGTATTCACTGTCCGACCCGGCGGCCATACTGGAGGAGCCGAGAAGGCAGTACGGAATCGACGGGGGCGGCAGCACACGATGGGGGACTCCAGACTGATCCAGGGCCGGTACCGCCTGCACGAGGTCATCGGTCGCGGAGGCATGGGCGAGGTGTGGCGCGCCACCGACGAGGCGCTCGGGCGCGGCGTCGCCGTGAAGTGCCTCAAACCGCTCGGACCGCAGCAGGACCCGCAGGTCCTCACCGTGGTGCGCGAGCGCTTCCGGCGCGAGGCCCGGGTGGCGGCGGCGCTCCAGCACCGGGGCATCACCGTCGTGCACGACTTCGGCGAGTACGACGGCGTGCTCTTCCTCGTCATGGAGCTCCTGGAGGGGCGCAACCTCAGCCAGCTCCTCGTCTCCAACGACCAGCGGCCGCTGCCCGTCCAGGACGTCGTCGAGATCGCCGACCAGGTCGCCGACGCCCTCGCGTACACGCACCGGCAGGGGATCGTGCACCGTGACCTGAAGCCCGCGAACATCATGCGGCTGGAGGACGGCACGGTGAAGATCTGCGACTTCGGGATAGCGCGGCTCGGCGCCGACATGGGCTTCACGTCCAAGCTCACCGGGACCGGCATCGCCATGGGGACGCCGCACTACATGTCCCCGGAGCAGATCGGGGGCGGCGGGGAGATCGACCACCGCAGCGACCTCTACTCGCTGGGCTGCGTCCTGTACGAACTGGCCACCGGCGCCCCGCCCTTCGACCTCGGCGACTCCTGGGCCATCCTCATCGGCCACCGGGACACCGTGCCGAGCCCGCCGCGCGCGCTCCGCGCCGAGCTGCCCGACTACTTCGACCGGATCGTCGTCGACCTGCTCGCGAAGGCGCCCGAGGAACGGCCGGCCGACGCGGGCGACCTGCGCCGCCGGATCGTCTCGGGCCGCTTCGGCACGGGCCCGTTCACGCCGCCCGCCGAGGGGCCCGCGCACCCCGCCCTGCCGGTCACCGTGCCCGTGCCCGTACCCGTGGCCGAGGAGACGGCCCCCGCGCCCGCGTGGGTCCGGGGGATCACCGGAGGGCACCGTCCGGCCGCCGCCCCCGGGCCGCGCCCGGTCGCCCACGATCCGGCCGCCGCCGTCCTCACCACCGAGTGGACCACCGCGGCACCCGACGGCCCGCCGCCGCCCGCCCCCGAGCCCCCGGCGGAGCTGATCGCGGTGCTCGCCGGCCGGTTCCGGGCCGGGATGGGCCTCGGCCGGCTCGGCCGCTGGGAAGAGGCCGAATCCGTGCACCGGTCCGTCGCCCAGGACCGCGCGCGGACCCTCGGCGAGGACCATCCCTCCACGCTGACCAGCCACTACGAGGTCGGCTTCGCCCTCGCCCGGCTCGACCGCCCCGCCGACGCGCTGCACGTCTTCGGGAAGGTCGCCGAGGCCCGCGCCCGCGTGCTCGGCGACGACCACCCCGACACCCTGGCGGCACGTCAGGAGCGGGCCTACGCCCTGGGCCGCCTCGGACGGCACCCCGAGGCGTACGAGGTGTACGCCGAGGTGCTCGCCGCCCGCGAGCGCACCGTGGGCCCGGACCACCCCGACACCCTGCGCTGCCGCCACAACCTGGCCTTCACGCTGGGCCGGCTCGGCCGCCTGGAGGAGTCGTACCGTACGGCGCACGAGGTCGCCGAGGCCCGGGCCCGGCTGCTCGGCGAGGCCCACCCCGACACCCTGGTGACCCGCCACGAGGTGGCGTTCACCCTCACCCGCCTCGGACGCGGGGAGGAGGCGCTCGTCCAGTACCGCGCGGTCGCCGACGCGCGCGCCACGGCCCTCGGCCCCGACCACCCGGACACCCTCGCCGCCCGCTACGACACCGGGGTCTGCCTCGGCCGGATCGGCCAGGCGGCGGACGCCCTCGACGTCTGCCGCGACCTCGTCGCGGCCCGCACCCGGGCCCAGGGCCCCGACAGCCCGGAGACGCTGCGCGCCCGCCAGGCCCTCGCCGTCAACCTCGGCCGGCTCGGACGCTGGACGGAGGCGCTCGCCGAGTCCGAGCGTGTGCACACCGACCGCGAGCGGGTGCTCGGCGCCGACCACCCGGACACGCTCCTCAGCCGGTGGGAGACGGCCGTCGCCCTCGGCAGGCTCGACCGCTGGGAGGAGGCGCTGGAATGCCATCGGGCGATCGCCGCCGCCCGCGCCCGGCTGCTCGGCCCCGCGCACCCCGACACCCTGGCCGCGCTCGACGACGAGGCCCTCAGCCTGGAGCGCCTCGGTCGCCACGAGGAAGCGGCCGAACTCCTCCTGAGAGCCGCCACCCTGTCACCCTGAGAAGTTCTCGTTCTTCCCAACCGTTCCGGAAACGTCTGGCGGTCGTCCTGGAAACGTTCCGGAAACGGCAAAAGGCATTTTGAGCTGCAGGCTTCATGTGTGCGGTGTTACGTTCGACGTAAGTGCCGTTCGACCGGGAGATCTGAGATGCCTCACATGGTCAGAAAAGGCGACAGTGGTCCGACCGTTTCTCGCCTGCAAACGGACCTGGATATCCACGGATACCCCGTCGGGCAAGTGGACGGAATATTCGGCAAGAAGACGGACGCCGCAGTGAGGAAGTTTCAGTCCGAACACGATCTCGTCGTTACGGGATCGTCGGGCCGGCTACATGGGGTGCGCTGGAGGAGCCTGTTCCTGCTGCGGAGGTGACCTTCGAGCTGTCCGACTTCCCGTCCCTCGCGATGGCGTTCCGCTTCGGGGTCGACGACGATGTGGACGGATATCTGACTGAACTCGGAATAACGTCTTGATGTGGAATTGAATCCGACCGTCGGAGCGTCATCATGGCATGCGAGATTCAGAAGGTAGCAGCCGCTGTTGCCGCGGTGAATGCGGTGGCCTCGACTCCCGGCGCCGCGTTCGGAACCGTGGTTCCCCCTCTCGAACCGTTGCTGGCCGTCAGGATGTGGGCCTCCTGGTTCGCCCTGTTGATAGCGCTCGGATCCCTCGCGAAATGCCTTGAGGATGCCGGCCAGGGCCAGGACGCCGCCACGCTGAGACGGGAGATCGACAGGCTGAAAGGCGAGATGGAAAAGATAAAGCAGACCGTTCCTCATTGACCCGGCCCGGCCCCCCTCGGTCTTCCCCGGCCGCCCCCGTGGTCTTCCCCGGCCGCCGCCCGCGTGTGAGCATGAGCCATGACCGCCCGTGAGCCGCTCCCCGACGCCTCGGCCCCCGCCCGCTCGTACGACGCCGTCGTCGTCGGAGGCGGGCACAACGGGCTCGTCGCCGCCGCCTACCTGGCCCGTGCCGGACGGACCGTCCTCGTCCTGGAACGGCTCGGCTCCACCGGTGGGGCGGCCGTGTCGACCAGGCCGTTCGCCGGTGTCGACGCCCGGCTCTCCCGGTACTCGTACCTGGTCTCGCTCCTCCCGGAGAAGATCGTGCGGGAGCTCGGGCTGCGGTTCGCCGTGCGGAAACGGTCCGTCTCCTCGTACACGCCGAAGGGCGACGGCGGCCTCCTCGTCGGCGGCGGACCGGACCGCACCCGGGCCTCCTTCGCGGCGCTCACCGGCTCCGACCGGGCCCACGAGGCCTGGCAGGCCTTCTACGCCCGCACCGGCGACGCCGCCCGGCGGATCTTCCCCACCCTCACCGAACCCCTCCCCACCCGCGCCGAGCTGCGCGGGCGCGTCGACGACGACGACACCTGGCGGATGCTCTTCGAGGAACCCCTCGGCGTCACCGTCGAGAAGACCTTCGCCGACGACCTCGTACGGGGCGTGGTGCTCACGGACGCCCTCATCGGCACCTTCGCCGACGCCCACGACCCCACGCTCCTGCAGAACCGCTGCTTCCTTTACCACGTCATCGGCGGCGGCACCGGCGACTGGGACGTGCCCGTCGGCGGCATGGGAGCCCTCACCGACGCCCTCGCCGACGCCGCCCGCGCCGCCGGAGCGCGCATCCTCACCGGCCACGAGGCCACCCGGATCGAGACCGACGGGCACCGTGCCGCGATCACCTACCGCACGGCGGACGGGGAGGGCACCGTCGAGGCCGGCCAGGTCCTCGTCAACGCCTCCCCGCAGGAGCTCGCCGCCCTGCTCGGCGAGACGCCCCCACCCGCCCCGGAGGGCGCCCAGCTCAAGGTCAACATGCTGCTGACCCGGCTGCCCAGGCTCCGCGACCGCTCCGTCGACCCGCGCGAGGCCTTCGCCGGCACCTTCCACATCGCCGAGGGGTACGGGCAGCTGGCCACCGCCCACGCCGAGGCCGCCGCCGGGCACCTGCCCTCCGCCCCGCCGTCCGAGATCTACTGCCACTCCCTCACCGACCCGACGATCCTCGGCCCGGAACTGGCCGCCACGGGCCACCAGACGCTCACCCTGTTCGGCCTGCACACCCCCGCCCGGCTCTTCGCCGCCGACAACGAGGGCACGCGCGCGAAGCTCCTCGCGGCGACCCTCGCCCAGCTCGACGCCCACCTGGACGAGCCGATCGCCGAATGCCTCGCCCTCGACGGGGAGGGCCGTCCCTGCATCGAGGCGAAGACCCCACTCGACCTCGAGCGCGAGCTGCGGCTGCCCGGCGGCCACATCTTCCACCGCGACCTCTCCTTCCCGTACGCGGCGGAGGACACCGGCCGCTGGGGCGTCGAGACCCGGCACGCCAACCTCCTGCTGTGCGGGGCGGGCGCCGTCCGCGGCGGGGGAGTGAGCGGCATCCCCGGCCACAACGCGGCGATGGCGGCTCTGGGGCGGTAGCGGCCCGGGGCCCGCGGGGCCGCTCCCGGCGGTCGATTCTCCGTTCGGCCCCGTTGACGTCGCCCCCTCCCCGCCTGGGGTGTGAAGCTGATCTGCGAGCGCGCTTAAGAAATCCTCGATGGACCGCGGGCCTCGCGTACGGAAGATTCTCTTCCGGGGATCTTGGGCGCGCAGCCGTGCCCGCACACCCACATCACAGGACACGCACGTCGGGAGCCGTTGCATTGAAGGCGCTGGTCAAGCTGAAGGCGGAGCCGGGACTCTGGCTCACGGACGTGCCGGAGCCGGAGACGGGCCCCGGAGACGTCCTCATCAAGGTCAAGCGGACCGGTATCTGCGGGACCGACCTGCACATCCGTTCCTGGGACGGCTGGGCGCAGAAGACGATCGCCACGCCGCTGACGATCGGCCACGAGTTCGTCGGCGAGGTCGTCTCCGTCGGCCGTGACGTCGCCGACATCGCCATCGGCGATCTGGTCAGCGGCGAGGGCCACCTCGTCTGCGGCAAGTGCCGCAACTGTCTGGCCGGCCGCCGTCACCTCTGCCGCGCCACCGTCGGCCTCGGCGTCGGCCGGGACGGCGCCTTCGCCGAGTACGTGGCGCTGCCCGCCTCCAACGTGTGGGTGCACCGCGTCCCCGTCGACCTCGACGTCGCCGCGATCTTCGACCCCTTCGGCAACGCCGTGCACACCGCCCTCTCCTTCCCGCTCGTCGGCGAGGACGTCCTGGTCACCGGCGCGGGCCCGATCGGCATCATGGCCGCCGCCGTGGCCAAGCACGCCGGCGCCCGCAACGTCGTCATCACCGACGTCAGCGAGGAGCGCCTCGCCCTGGCGCGCAAGACGGGCGTCTCGCTCGCCCTCAACGTCGCCGAGCAGTCCATCGCGGACGGCCAGCGCACCCTCGGGCTGAAGGAGGGCTTCGACGTCGGCCTGGAGATGTCCGGCAACCCGCGGGCGATGCGCGACATGGTCGCCAACATGACCAACGGCGGCAAGATCGCCATGCTCGGCCTGCCCGCCGAGGACTTCGCCGTCGACTGGGCGAAGATCGTCACCTCCATGATCACGATCAAGGGCATCTACGGCCGCGAGATGTTCGAGACCTGGTACGCGATGTCGGTCCTCCTGGAGGGCGGCCTCGACCTCAGCCCGGTCATCACCGGCCGCTACGACTACCGCGACTTCGGCGCCGCCTTCGACGACGCGGCCTCCGGCAAGAGCGGCAAGATCATCCTCGACTGGACCACGGGAGCCTGACCCATGTTCGATTCCGTACGCGACTCCGTCCGTGCCACCCTCGAAGAGATCGAGCAGGCCGGACTGCACAAGCCCGAGCGGGTCATCGGCACCCCCCAGTCCGCGACCGTCGAGGTCACCGCGGGCGGCCGCCCCGGCGAGGTGCTCAACTTCTGCGCCAACAACTACCTGGGCCTCGCCGACCACCCCGAGGTCGTCGCCGCCGCCCACGCGGCCCTCGACCGCTGGGGCTACGGCATGGCCTCCGTCCGCTTCATCTGCGGCACGCAGGAGGTGCACAAGGAGCTGGAGGCCCGGATCTCCGCCTTCCTCGGCCAGGAGGACACGATCCTCTACTCCTCCTGCTTCGACGCCAACGGCGGCGTCTTCGAGACGATCCTCGGCCCCGAGGACGCCGTCATCTCCGACGCCCTCAACCACGCCTCGATCATCGACGGCATCCGCCTCTCCAAGGCCCGCCGCTTCCGCTACGCCAACCGCGACATGGCCGACCTGGAGCAGCAGCTCAAGGAGGCCTCGGAGGGCGGCGCCCGGCGCAAGCTGATCGTCACCGACGGCGTCTTCTCCATGGACGGGTACGTCGCCCCGCTCGACGAGATCTGCGACCTGGCCGAGCGCTACGACGCCATGGTGATGGTCGACGACTCGCACGCGGTCGGCTTCGTCGGCCCCGGCGGCCGCGGCACCCCCGAGCTGCACGGCGTCATGGACCGCGTCGACATCATCACCGGCACCCTCGGCAAGGCCCTCGGCGGCGCCTCCGGCGGTTATGTCGCGGCCCGCGCCGAGATCGTCGCCCTGCTGCGCCAGCGCTCGCGCCCGTACCTCTTCTCGAACACCCTCGCCCCGGTCATCGCCGCCGCCTCCCTGAAGGTCCTCGACCTCCTGGAGTCCGCCGGCGACCTGCGCGAGCGCCTCAACGCCAACACGGCGCTGTTCCGCTCCCGCATGACCGAGGAGGGCTTCGACATCCTCCCCGGCGACCACGCCATCGCCCCCGTCATGATCGGCGACGCCGCCGAGGCCGGCCGCATGGCCGAGCTGCTCCTGGAGCGCGGGGTGTACGTGATCGGCTTCTCGTACCCGGTCGTGCCCCAGGGCCAGGCCCGCATCCGCGTCCAGCTCTCCGCCGCCCACTCGACGGAGGACGTGAACCGGGCCGTGGACGCGTTCGTCGACGCCCGCGCCGCCCTGCGCGGCTGAGTCCCGTCCGGCGGACCGGGCCCGTACAGGTCCGGTGTCCGAAGGCTGAGACACTGGGTGCATGATCGAAGCGCGGCGGTTGCACATCCTCCGTGCGGTGGCCGACCACCGCACGGTCACGGCGGCGGCCGCCGCGCTCTATCTCACCCCCTCCGCCGTCTCCCAGCAGCTCGCCGCCCTGGAGCAGGAGACCGGGCACCGGCTCGTGGACCGCAGCGCGCGCGGCGCGCGCCTCACCCCGGCCGGGGAGATCCTGCTCAGCCACGCCAACGCCGTGCTCGCCCAGCTGGAGCGCGCCGAGGCCGAGCTCGCCGCCTACGGATCCGGGGACGCCGGCACGGTCACGGTGGCCGCGTTCGCCACCGGCATCGGGCTCGTGGTGGCCCCTGCCATCACGGCCCTCGCCCGCACCGCGCCCGGCATCCGGGTCCGGGTCCGGGACGCGGAGGGCGACGAGAGCCTGCTCATGGTCCTGGACCGGCAGGTCGACGTGGCCGTCGCGGTCGAGTACCGGGGCGCCCCCGGCGAGGACGACGCCCGGCTCACCCGGGTCCCGCTCTACGCGGAGCCCTTCGACGCGGTGCTGCCGCCCGGCCACCCGCTGGCCGCCGGCGAGCGGGTTGCCCTCGGCGACCTCGCGAAGGACGCCTGGATCGGCCAGTCCGCGGGGAACCCCTGCCATGACGTGACCGTCCTGGCCTGCGAGTACGCCGGATTCACCCTGAACCCGGAGCACTCGTCCGACGACTTCCGCGCCGTCGTCGCCCTCGCGGCGGCCTCCGCCGGCGTGGCGCTGGTGCCGCGTTCGGCCCTGCGCGGGATGGAGCTCACCGGCGTGGAGGTCCGCCCGATCGAGGGCGTCGCCCCGACCCGCAGGGTCTTCGCCGCCGTCCGGCGGGGCGCGGAGGACCACCCCCTCATCAGCCCCGTCCTGACCGCCCTTCGCGCGGCGTCCGAGAACGGCGCCTGACGCGCGTCCGGTCGGCCGAAACACCGGAGGCGTACTGGCGGAGCTCCCGGACCTCCCACCAGACTGGGCCCGTGGACACCATGATCTCTGTCAAGGACGGCGAAGTCTGGGCGGACGACTCGGGAGGGGAGGGCCTGCCGCTGGTCCTGCTCCATCCCGGCGTCGGAGACTCCAGGGTGTGGGACCCGGTCCTGTCGGCGTTCCGCGCGCGGCGCCGTGTGATCCGCTACGACGTGCGCGGCTACGGACGTTCACCCGCGCCCACCGCCCCGTACTCCCCGGTCCACGATCTGGCCGAGGTCCTCGACCGCTTCGGGATCGAGCGGGCGGTCCTGGTGGGTTCCAGCATGGGCGGGGCCACCTCGGTCGACTACGCCCTGGAGGCGCCCGAGCGGGTGGCGGGACTCGCCCTGTTCGTCCCCGGGGTGTCGGGTTACGAGGGGCTGGACGCGGGCGAGTTCTTCGAGCGCCTCGAACCCCTGGCCAAGGCCGGTGACACGGACGGCATCGTCCGGCTCGGCCTCGCCGCCTGGGGGCAGGCCGGCGGCGGGACGCCCGAGTCCGACCCGGTCGCGGCGGAGTTCCTCCGGGCCGTGCTCCCCGCCTGGTTCGGCAACATCGGCCACCAGCTCATCGGCCCGCCCGCCTTCGACCGGCTCGGGGAGGTCTCCGCGCCGACCCTGCTCGCCCTGGGCGAGCAGGACCGGCCGGAGGTGGTGCGCTGCAACGAGGAGATGGCCGAACGGATCCCCGGCTGCCGCCTCGTCAGGCTGGCCGCCTCCGACCACTACCCGACGCTGCGGGAGCCGGAGCGCGTCGCCCGGCTGATCGAGGAGCTGTACGCCGAGGCGGTGTGATCCGCCGGCGGGGGCGTCGCCCGTCTACCAGATGGTGGAGAAACGCGGAGCTTCTCGTTCGTCGTCGCCACGTCGAGATCCGGCCTTCACAGCGGCTGCCTCGTCGGTGGTGAGGGCGGTGTCGAAGAGCCGCGCGTCGTCCAGGCCGCCGCGGTAGAGCTGGGTCACCCCGGCCGGCTGGTTGGGGAAGTCGGGCCGGGCACCGATGTGGATGTTGAACTCGCCTGCCGGGGTGAGGTTCCGCCCCGAGCCGCCCCCGACGGTTCGTCAGCTCGCTCAATCGGCGGACCTCGTCCAGCCGTTGGCCTCGATCCGCGCCCCGTCGGCCGGCCGCGCCTCGTCGAACACCGGCCGCCCGGTGCCGTCGAGAAGCCGCAGCCCGTCCACGTACACGCCCCGTCCGACGTACCGCTGGTCCGTGGTGTACCGCCAGCGCAGGAGGGCGTTCGCCCCGGGCAGCGGAGCGGACACGGCGTGCCAGACGCGGCCGGACCAGCCGCCGACCGTGCCCGTCGGATGCCCGGCGCGGCCGTCGGTGGTGAAGGGCATCGGCCGCCAGGTCGTGCCGCCATCGGCCGAGGCCTCCAGGGCGACCGGATCGGCGCCGGGCTCGGTGTCCCACCACAGGGCGCACTCCAGGCGTGCGGCGCCCGGCACCTGAGGGAGCGTCAGGGTGGCCGTCGTGGCGCTCGCCATGCCGGAGAACCATGAGGTGCGGCCCCGCGCCGGGCGGACGGGGACGGCGCGGGCCAGGTGGTTCGCCGCGGCGACCCGGGGCGCCGAGCCGGACCGCCAGGACCGCACCGGGTGGACGGAGTTGCCGAGCACGATCAGGAACGCGTCGGTCGTCGGGTCGAGGACGAGGCTGGTGCCGGTGAAGCCGGTGTGTCCGGCCGTGCGCGGGGTGGCCAGGGCGCCCATGTACCAGTGCTGGTAGAGCTCGAAGCCGAGCCCGTGCTCGTCGCCGGGGAACGCGGTGTTGAAGTCGGTGAACATCAGCTCCACCGACTCGGGGGCCAGGATGCGGGCCCGGCCGTACGCGCCGCCGTTGAGCAGGGTGCGGGCGAGGACCGCGAGGTCCCAGGCGCGGGAGAAGATCCCGGCGTGGCCCGCGACGCCGCCGAGCGCGTAGGCGTTCTCGTCGTGGACCTCGCCGTGGACCATGCCGCGGTCGAGGCCGGACCAGGGCGGCCGGGCGTCCTCGGTGGCGGCGATCTCCGGCCGCCAGGACGGCGGCGGGTTGAAGCGCGTGCGGTGCATCCCGAGCGGAGCGGTGATCTCGTCGTGGAGCAGGGTGTCCAGAGTGTGACCGGTGATCTCCTCCAGGATCAGCTGCAGCGAGATCAGGTTCAGGTCGGAGTAGAGGTACGCGGTCCCCGGCGCGTTCGGCAGGGTCTCGGCCCACAGCAGCCGCAGCTTCCCCTCCCGCGTCGGCTCCCGGTAGAGCGGGATCCACGACCGGAACCCCGAGGTGTGGGTGAGCAGCTGCCGTACCGTGACGTCCTGCTTCCCGCCGCCGCCGAACTCCGGCAGGTACGCGGTGACCTTCGCCTCCAGCTCCAGCGCCCCGCGCTCGATCTGCTGCACCGCCAGGATCGAGGTGAACAGCTTGGAGACCGAGGCCAGGTCGAAGACGGTGTCCTCGGTCATGGGGAGCTGCCGCTCCGGCGGCAGCTCGACCCCGCTGTCGGTCTTCTCGTCGTACGCCGCGTACCGCACGGCCGAGCCGATCGCCCGGTGCAGGGCGACGGTCCCGCCGCGCCCGGCGAGCAGGACGGCGCCCGCGTACCAGGGGTGGGTGGGGGAGGGGGCGAGGAAGCGCTCGGCCTCCGCGACGAGCCCGTCCAGGTGCGGCGCGAGCAGCCCGGCGCGCTCCGCCGAACCGCGCCGCAGCGTGGTCCGCCGAGCCGCCGCCGACTCCCGGTCCGCGCGGCCGGCGAACCCCGCCCCGCCTTCCGGGGAGGCCGCCGCCCCCGGCACCGCACCGATCATCAGCGCACCTCCGAGGGCCAGTACGCCGCCGCCGAACGCGCGGCGGCTCGGCCTTCCGTCTCGTTTCGCTTGCTCCGTCATGCCCACCCTCTCCCACCGGGAGC
Organism: Streptomyces tanashiensis; assembly: GCF_014648895.1. Lineage (GTDB taxonomy): Bacteria > Actinomycetota > Actinomycetes > Streptomycetales > Streptomycetaceae > Streptomyces > Streptomyces tanashiensis. Next base: position 97,773 of record NZ_BMRZ01000017.1, on the reverse strand, counting down.
GGCGGTGAAACGCCGACGTGCCGCCCGCAAAGAATCTGACGATGCATCAGAAAAAGTCTTCCCTCCGCCGCGCCGCTGCGGCATCCTGCCGCCCATGGAGACGGAGCTGAGTCGCACACTGGGGATCGAGCACGCCATCTTCGGCTTCACGCCCTTCCCCGCGGTGGCCGCCGCACTCACCAGAGCCGGCGGGTTCGGCGTCCTCGGCGCGGTCCGCTACACCGCGCCCGACGACCTCGCCCGCGACCTCGACTGGATGCAGGAGCACACCGACGGCCTGCCCTACGGGCTGGACGTCGTGATGCCCGCGAAGAAGGCGGTCGAAGGGGTCACCGAGGCCGAGATCGAGGCCATGATCCCCGAGGAGCACCGGGCGTTCGTCCGCGCCACCCTCGCCAAGCACGGCGTCCCCGAACTGGCCGAGGGCGAGGCCTCCGGCTGGCGGATCACCGGCTGGATGGAGCAGGTCGCCCGGAGCCAGCTCGACGTGGCCTTCGACTACCCGATCAAACTCCTCGCCAACGCCCTCGGCTCACCTCCGCCCGACGTCGTCGCCCGCGCCCACGACCACGGCGTCCTCGTCGCCGCCCTCGCGGGCAGCGCCCGCCACGCCCGCCACCACGCCGACGCCGGCATCGACATCGTCGTCGCCCAGGGATACGAGGCGGGCGGCCACACCGGCGAGATCGCCTCCATGGTCCTCACCCCCGAGGTCGTCGACGCCGTCTCCCCGCTGCCCGTGCTCGCCGCGGGCGGCATCGGCAGCGGCGAGCAGATCGCCGCCGGACTCGCCCTCGGCGCCCAGGGCGTCTGGCTCGGCTCGATCTGGCTCACCACCACCGAGGCCGAGCTGCACTCCCGCGCCCTCACCGCCAAGCTCCTCGCCGCGGGCTCCGGGGACACGGTCCGCTCCCGCGCCCTGACCGGCAAGCCCGCCCGCCAGCTCCGTACCGAGTGGACCGACGCCTGGGACGACCCGGCGGGACCGGGCCCGCTGCCCATGCCGCTCCAGGGACTCCTGGTCGCCGAGGCCGTCTCCCGTATCCAGCGGTACGAGGTCGAGCCGCTCCTCGGCACCCCCGTCGGACAGATCGTCGGCCGGATGAACTCCGAGCGGAGCGTCCGGCAGGTCGTCGACGAGCTCACCCGCGGCTTCGAGAAGGCCGTCGACCGCATCAACCGCATCGCCGGACGGAGCACCCAGTGACGCAAGGTCCCACCGGATTCTGGGCCCAGGCCGCCGCCGACCCCGGACGCACGGTCCTCGTCGCACCCGACGGCGAGGAGTGGAGCGCCGGCCGGCTGCACGCCGAGGCCAACCGTCTCGTCCACGGGCTGCGCGCCGCCGGACTCGAACGCGGCGACGCGTTCGCCGTCGTCCTGCCCAACGGCCCCGAATTCTTCACCGCCCATCTCGCCGCCACCCAGGCCGGGTTCTACCTCGTCCCGGTCAACCACCACTTCGTCGGCCCCGAGATCGCCTGGATCGTCGCCGACTCCGGCGCCAAGGTCCTCGTCGCCCACGAACGGTTCGCGGAGGCCGTGACCGCCGCCGCCGACGAGGCCGGACTCGCGCCCACCCACCGGTACGCCGTCGGCACGATCCCCGGCTTCCGCCCGTACGCCGAACTCCTCGACGGACAGGACGGCTCGGCCCCGGCCGACCGCACCCTCGGCTGGGTCATGAACTACACCTCCGGGACCACCGGCCGGCCCCGGGGCATCCGCCGCCCGCTCCCCGGGAAACTCCCCGAGGAGACCCATCTCGGCGGCTTCCTCGGCATCTTCGGCATCCGGCCCGCCGAGGGCAACGTCCACCTCGTCTGCTCGCCGCTCTACCACACGGCGGTGCTCCAGTTCGCGGCCGCGGCCCTGCACATCGGGCACCCGCTCGTCCTCATGGACCGGTGGACGCCCGAGGAGATGCTGCGGCTGATCGACCGCCACTCCTGCACCCACACGCACATGGTCCCCACCCAGTTCCACCGCCTGCTGGCCCTCCCTGCGGAGGTGCGGGAGCGGTACGACGTCTCCTCCATGCGCCACGCCATCCACGGCGCCGCGCCCTGCCCCGAGCACGTCAAGCGGGCGATGATCGACTGGTGGGGCCGCTGCGTGGAGGAGTACTACGCGGCCAGCGAGGGCGGCGGAGCCTTCGCCACCGCCGAGGAGTGGCTCAAGCGGCCCGGGACGGTCGGCAGGGCCTGGCCCATCAGCGAGCTCGCCGTCTTCGACGACGACGGGAAGCGCCTGCCGCCGGGTGAACTCGGCACCGTCTACCTCAAGATGAACACCGGCGGCTTCCAGTACCACAGGGACGAGGCGAAGACCGCGAAGAACCGCATCGGCGACTTCTTCACCGTCGGCGACCTCGGGGTCCTCGACGAGGACGGCTATCTCTTCCTCCGTGACCGCAAGATCGACATGATCATCTCCGGCGGGGTCAACATCTATCCCGCCGAGATCGAGGCGGCGCTGCTCGCCCACCCCGCCGTCGCGGACGCCGCCGCCTTCGGCATTCCGCACGCGGACTGGGGCGAGGAGGTCAAGGCGGTCGTCGAGGCGGCGGAGGGGTACGAGCCGGGGCCCGCGCTCGCCGCCGAGATCCTGGCCCACTGCGGGGACCGCCTCGCCGGCTTCAAGCGCCCGAAGTCGGTCGACTTCGTCCCGGCCATGCCCCGCGACCCCAACGGCAAGCTGTACAAGCGCCGCCTCCGCGACCCGTACTGGGAGGGCCACGAGCGCCCGCTCCAGGGCGGCCCGCCGCCTCGGCGCGCCTGATCAGCCTTCCGGTGCCAGGGCCGGGAGCAGCTGGGACTCCTCGTACGCGAAGTGCTCCTCCAGGCGCGCCGCCAGGCGGTCGACCTCGGGGCGCAGGGTCTCCGGGGCGGCGCCGGAGGCGAGGAGGGCCTCCAGTTCGTCGACCGTCCGGGCGACGACGCGGTGCTCCCGACGCATCCGGTCCAGGGAGTCGGCGAGGTCCGGGAACTGCCCCTCCAGGAGGTCGAAGACGCTGTCCTCGTTGTGGTGGTGGGCGTGGAGCGCGCCGCAGAAGGTGAGGCAGTGGCGGGCGAGCTGCCGCCCGAGTGTGGGCGCGGGAGAGTCCAGGCCCTCGCGGAGCGCGGCGAGTTCGGCGCGGAGCTCGTCGTGGACCTTCACGAGGTGGGCGGCGATCGCCCGGTGCCGCGCGGGGTCCGTGAGGTCCACGCGGTGCAGCGCGACGACGGGGATGATCCGGTCCGTGCCGGCCTGGTAGGCGGCGAACGCGGGATCCCGGGCGGACTGCTCGGCGTACAGCCGGTCCCGCTCCCCGCCCTCGGTCACGACCGCCCGCGCCGCGAAGCGTTCGACGGTCCCCTCGGCGGTGCCGAGCTCGACGGTCAGGTGGGGGTCGGCGCGGAGGTTGTGGAACCAGGCCGGGTGCTTCGGTCCGCCGGCGTTCGACGCGAAGACGAGGAGCCGGGCTCCGTCGCGGACGAACACGACCGGGTTGGTGTGGGGGCGTCCGCTGCGGGCGCCGGTCGTGGTGAGGAGGAGTAAGGAGGCGCCTTCGAACATCCCGCCCACGCGGCCGCCGTTGGCGCGGAACTCCTCGATGACCTGCTGGTTGAAATCGGACATGACGGTGCCCTTCGGTAGCATCGATCACGACAGATCTATTTGCTTTGAAAGCAAAGCTAAATCGGAGGGTGCAGGGTGTCAATCGCGGACAACGGCGACGGGCGCGCCGACGGGCCGGACGTGGACGACGCCGTCCGGACGCTGCTGCTGCTCATGCCCCGGATGGTCGGGCGGGTCAAGCGCATCAGGATCCCCGAGGAGTTGCAGTCCCTCACCCTCGCGCCGCGCCACCTCTCCCTGCTCGCCTATCTGCTCTTCGACGGGCCGCTCGGGGTCAACGAGCTGGCGGCCCGGCTGGAGGTCGCCCCGACCACGGTGAGCCTGATGGTCGGCGACCTCGCGAAGAAGGGGGTCCTGGAGCGGGCCGAGGATCCCGCCGACCGGCGGCGCAAGATCGTCTCCATCGCCGAGGCGCACCGCCCCGCCATCGACGGCTGGCTGGGTCGCAGTGCCGGCGCCTGGCGCGCGGCCCTCGCGCCGCTCGGCCCGGCCGAACGGCAGATGTTCGTCGAGACCCTCGCCGCGTACGAGCGCGGTCTCGCCGACCACGACGACTGAACGAAACGGGCGAAAGCCCCCTTGTGGCAGGATGCGGATCATGAGTTCGAGCACGGCGTCAGTGACACGGCAGTGGACCACCTGGGGGCCGGTGGTGGCCGCGCTTGTGCTTGTCGCGGCCTGGGGGCGCGACCTCCCGGGCTTCGCCGTCGGGCTCATCGCCCTCTGCCTCATGACCGCCGTCCTCGCGGCGGTCCACCACGCCGAGGTCATCGCCCACCGCGTCGGCGAACCCTTCGGCTCGCTCGTCCTCGCCGTGGCCGTCACCGTCATCGAGGTCGGACTCATCGTCACCCTGATGGCGGGAGGCGGCGAGAAGACCTCGACCTACGCCCGCGACACGGTCTTCGCCGCCGTCATGATCACCTGCAACGGCATCGTCGGCCTGTCCCTCCTCGTCGCCGCCCTCCGCAACCGGGTCGCGGTCTTCAACGCCGAGGGCTCCGGCGGCGCGCTCGCCACCGTCTGCACCCTGGCGACGATGACCCTGGTCCTGCCGACCTTCACCACGAGCCACCCGGGCCCCGAGTTCTCCTCCGCCCAGCTCGCCTTCGCCGCCGTCTCCTCCCTCTGCCTGTACGCGGTGTTCGTCGGCGTCCAGACCTTCCGGCACCGGGACTACTTCCTGCCCGTGGAGCGTCCCGGGCAGGAGACGGAGGACGACCATGCCGACCCGCCGTCCCGGCGCGATGCCTGGACCAGCCTCGGCCTCCTCGTCCTCGCCCTCGTCGCCGTCGTCGGCAACGCCAAGCTGATCTCGCCCACCATCGAGGACGGCGTCGAGTCGGCGGGCCTGCCCAAGGCGGTCGTCGGTGTCGTCATCGCCCTGATGGTGCTGCTGCCCGAGACCCTCGCCGCCGTCCGCGCGGCCCGCAGGGACCGCATGCAGACCAGCCTCAACCTCGCCTACGGCTCCGCGATCGCCAGCATCGGCCTGACGATTCCGGCGATCGCGCTCGCCTCGATCTGGCTGTCCGGGCCCCTGGTGCTCGGTCTGGGACCGCTCCACATGGTCCTGCTCGCCCTCACCGGTGTGGTGAGCGCCCTGACCGTGGTGCCCGGACGGGCCACCCTCCTCCAGGGCGGCGTCCATCTCTCGATCTTCGCCGCCTTCGTGTTCCTGTCGTTCAGCCCGTGACGGACCGGTTCAGCGCCCGTGACGGACCGGTTCAGCCCGTGACGGACCAGGTCAGCCCCTGACGGACCCGCTCAGCCCCTGACGACCACCACCCGCAGGCCGGGCGAGCGCAGGATGTCCTTCTCGCAGAACCGGGAGGTCACCCAGCGCTCGCCCGCGTACAGCCGGGTCTGGTCGCTGTAGTGCGGCGACGCCGGGTTCGACGACTGGGAGTACGAGAGCAGGGTGCGGGCCACGGGGCAGCGGCTGCCGTCCCAGCCCACGGCCTGCACATGGCTGGTCCCGTGCGCCACCTCCACATAGCCGCCGCCCGCCGCGTTCCACACGGGCTCGGCCTTGTTCCAGACGCCCAGCGACTCGGTCCCGCCGCTCACCGGGATCCGCTCCCCGTTCCGTACGACGAACTGGTGGGCGCCGAGCGGCGCGTCCAGCGCGATGCCCGCCGCCCGCAGCTCCGCCGCCGCGTCCACGAGGGCCTGCGCGAAGCCGGGCGCCTCCGTGTTCAGGGTGTGCGGGGTGCGGACCGGGTCGGCCGCCGAGAACGGCACCTTCCACTGGTCGGCCGGTTTCACCGTGCCGGTGAACTTCCGCCAGAACCGGTCGAAGAGCAGCGCGCCCCGGCTGTCGGTGTTCACCGTCCGGTCCCAGGCCCCGATCACCCGGCAGACCTCCGGGTCCTCCGGCAGCACCGACGCGCAGGCCTTCGCCGCGTCGGCCGCCGCCATGTCACCGGCCGGCGCCCGGTTCGCGAACTGCTGGCGCTGGAGGTCGGCCACCGTGAGCCGGCCCCGGTCCGCCATCGCCGACACGTCCTCGATCCCGCCCCGGGTGCGCAGCGAGCGCGGGGTCGCGACCGTGCCGAAGATCCGCTCGTAGCCGGTCAGCGGCCGGTCGGCGTTGGCCAGCCAGGCGCTGTCGTTGGAGTTCTCCACGTACGGGGTGTCCCGCAGGACCGGCATCCGCGCCGGGCCGAAGACGCCCGGCTGCACCGCGTCGGGGTCGGATCCCAGCGCGCAGTCCGACCGTGAACCGTCGAGCACGGCGACGCCCGAGGCCGGGTAGGTGGCCCGGCCGAGCGGGGTGGAGCAGCGCGCCGCGAGCTCGTCGGTGATCCGGGGGAGCACCTGGGACTGGGTGAAGAGCGAGTGGCCCGCCGAGTCCGCCGCGATCGTGTTCACCCAGGGCAGCCCCTGCGTGCGCCTCAGGGTGTCGGCGATGTCCCGTGCGGACCGGGCCCTGCCGAAGCCGAGCGCGGTGTCGGAGCCGCGCAGGTTGGCGGCGTTGGGGTCGTTCAGCGCGTACGCCGTGGTCGCGGTCCAGGGCAGCGGCAGCTGTGCGCCGAGGCCGCCGACGACGGGTCCGTACCGGGTCCACCACTGGGTACGGGTGACGGGGGCGCCGCCCTTGACGGCCACGGTGACCTCGCGCGGGGTCATCCGCTCCGGCCTGCCGTCCACGAGGTACGAGGTCGGGTCGCCGGGCGCGAGCGTCAGCTGGTGCAGGTTGAGCGGCACCCCGGTGGCGACGGTGTGGCTCCAGGCGACCTTGTCGTTGAAGCCGATGCTGACGACGGTCGTGCCGAGGAGCGAGGCGCCGGAGACGTTCAGCTCGCCCGGGATGGTCTGCTGCGAATGCCAGAACCGGCGGCCGCCCTGCCAGGGGTAGTGCGGGTTCCCCAGGAGCAGTCCGCGCCCGTTCGCGGTCGTGGCCCCGGAGAACGCGACGGCGTTGGAACCCATGGTGGCGTTCTCGGGAGCGAACAGTTCCCGTGCGGCCTCGGCCGTACGGTCCGGGTCGGGCGCCTCCGGGCCGGGCACCGACGGTCCGTCGGCCTTCCGGGCGGTGGCCCCCGAGCCGGCGGCCGGGCGCGCGGCCGAGGGGGGAGAGGCCGGCGGCCGGGCGGCGGTGATGCCGTCCACGGCCCTGCCCTGTCCGCCGAGCACCGAGACGGCGAAGCCGCGCCGGGCCACGTCGAGGGCGGTCACCGGACGGACCCAGTCGGCGTTCGCGCAGGCCGGATCGGTGACGCGGTTCTTCCGCAGCCAGGCGTTGTACCCGGCCGCCCAGCCGCGCATCAGCTCCTTGAGGTCGCGGCTCGGCCCGGCCGGTGCCGGCGTGCCGAGCAGGTCCTCGACGGTGCCGGCGTCCTTGACGCCGCGGAAGTACAGGTCGCTGGAGAGGTTCGTCGTGGCGGAGGAGAGCGAGCCGTCGGGGGCGGCGTCCGGGCCGAAGTACCGGGAGCGTTCGCCGTTCACGGTCAGGAAGCCGTCGGCGAGCACACAGACCTGGTCGGCGGCCTGGGCCCAGCCCGTGCCGAAGCCGAGGTTCGCGTAGTCCTTGGCCACGATGTGCGGGATGCCGTACTCGGTGTAGCGGATGACGGCCGACAGACCCCGGTCGGAGGGATGGCGGCCCCGGTCCCCGGAGTCGGCGGCCGCCGCGCCGGGCAGCGAGGCCGTGACGACGGCGAGGGCCGCGCCGGTGAGCGCCAGGTGTTTCAGACGGGTACGGAGGTGCAAGATGCCTCCCAACGGGCTGATGAGCACTGCGGGTTGGACCATGCACGCAGTTGCACGCCCCCTTGTCAACATCCCGTTCGGTATCCGAGGTCCGGGCATGTACGCCGCGCCGCGCGGTACTTGACCTTCCGCCCTCCCCGCGCCGAGGATCACCGCATGGATCGACTCCTCAGCCGCGCCGTCGACGGTGTCCTGCGCATGAGCGCCCAGCGCGTGCCCGACCGGATCGCCCTCCGGTACGCCGACCGGACCTGGACGTACGCGGAGCTGGACGCCGCCGTCTCCACCGCCGCCGCCGTGCTGCGGGAGCCGCGCCACGGCCTCGGCCTGCCCGACGCCGCCCGGGTCGCGACCTACGGCCACAACTCGGACGCCTATCTCATCGCGTTCCTCGCCTGCTCCCGGGCCGGCCTGATCCACGTGCCGGTGAACCACCACCTGACCGGCGACGACCTCACGTACATCCTGGAGCAGTCGGACGCCTCGCTGGTGCTCGCCGACCCCGCCCTCGCGGACCGCGTCCCGGACGGCTTCCCGGTCAAGGCGCTGCGGGACGCCCCCGGTTCACTCCTCGACGCGCTCGCCGAGCCGGACACGTACGACACCGACCGCGACGCCCGCGAGTACGTCCAGCTGCTCTACACCTCGGGCACCACCGCACTGCCCAAGGGCGCGATGATGACCCACCACGCGCTCGTCCACGAGTACGCGAGCGCGATCGAGGCGCTCGACCTGCGCGAGGACGACCGGCCCGTGCACGCGCTGCCGCTCTACCACTCGGCGCAGATGCACGTCTTCCTGCTGCCCTACCTCGCCGTCGGCGCGGAGAACACCCTCGTCGACGGACCCGACCCGGCCGTCCTGTTCGACCTGATCGAGGCGGGCCGCGCCGACAGCGTCTTCGCCCCGCCGACCGTCTGGATCGCTCTCGCCAACCACCCGGGGTTCGCCGACCGCGATCTCTCCGCCCTGCGCAAGGCCTACTACGGGGCCTCGATCATGCCCGTGCCGGTCCTGGAACGGCTGCGCGCCCGGCTCCCGGAGCTCGCCTTCTACAACTGCTTCGGCCAGTCGGAGATCGGCCCGCTCGCCACCGTCCTCGGCCCCGACGAGCACGAGGGGCGGATGGACTCCTGCGGCCGTCCCGTGCGCCACGTCGAGGCCCGCGTCGTCGGCGAGGACGGCGAGGACGTCCCCGACGGCACTCCCGGCGAGATCGTCTACCGCTCCCCGCAGCTGTGCGACGGCTACTGGCGCAAGCCCGACGAGACGAAGGAGGCCTTCCGGGGCGGCTGGTTCCACTCGGGGGACCTCGCGGTCCGTGACGCCGAGGGCTATCTCACGATCGTCGACCGGGTGAAGGACGTCATCAACTCCGGTGGCGTGCTCGTCGCCTCGCGTCAGGTCGAGGACGCGCTCTACACCCACCCGGGGGTCGCCGAGGTGGCCGTCATCGGCCTCCCCGACGAGCGCTGGATCGAGGCGGTCACGGCCGTCGTGGTCCCGCGCGGGGAGGTCACCGAGGCCGAACTCCTCGACCACGCCCGCGAGAACCTCGCCCACTTCAAGGCACCGAAGCGCGTCTTCCTCGTGGACGCCCTTCCCCGCAACGCCAGCGGAAAGATCCTCAAGAGGGACCTGAGGGACCGCTTCGGCGCCTCATGACACGGCGGGACGCCCCGTGCCCCCGGCGCGGGTGCGTCAGCCCTTGCGCTCCTCCACGACGCAGAGAATGTTGCCCTCGCTGTCCTTGAACCAGGCACCCCGCATGGTGTCCGACTCGGCCACGCCGTCGACCGTCTTGATGCCCGGCAGGTCGTACTCCTCGAAGGTGACACCCTTGGAGCGCAGCTCCTTCATCTCGCCGTCGAGGTCGTCGACCTTCCAGCTGGCCAGCGTGTGGCCGGCCTGGCCGCCGTAGGGCGTCTCGTAGAGGCCGATCGTCGTTCCACCGCACTCGTACCGGGTGTCCTCGGCCGACTCCCGGGTGAGAGGCAGACCGAGGGTCTCCGAGTAGAAGCGCTTGGCCCGGTCCATGTCATTGACCGGAATGATCGCGGCTATGGGGGAGTCCGACAGCATCGCAACCACCTCCTCCCTCCAGGCTACGCGCCCCGGAGGTCCACGATCCGCTTGATCTTGCCCACCGAGCGCTCCAGCGTCTCCGGGTCGACCACCTCCACGTCCACCGAGACGCCGACCCCGTCCTTCACCGCGGCCGCGACCGCCCGGGCCGCCTCCGCGCGCTCCTCCGGCGTCGCGTCCGGACGGGCCTCGGCCCGCACGGTCAGGGCGTCGAGCCGGCCCTCCCGGGTCAGCCGCAGCTGGAAGTGCGGGGCGACGCCCGGGGTGCGGAGCACGATCTCCTCGATCTGGGTGGGGAAGAGGTTCACCCCGCGCAGGATGATCATGTCGTCGCTGCGGCCGGTGACCTTCTCCATCCGGCGGAACACCCGCGCGGTCCCGGGAAGGAGCCGGGTGAGGTCGCGGGTCCGGTAGCGGATCACCGGCATGGCCTCCTTGGTGAGCGAGGTGAAGACCAGCTCGCCCTCCTCCCCGTCGGGCAGCACCTCGCCGGTGAACGGGTCCACGACCTCCGGGTAGAAGTGGTCCTCCCAGATGTGCAGGCCGTCCTTGGTCTCCACGCACTCCTGGGCCACGCCGGGGCCGATGACCTCCGAGAGGCCGTAGATGTCGACGGCGTCGATCGCGAACCGCTCCTCGATCTCCTTGCGCATCTCCTCCGTCCACGGCTCGGCGCCGAAGACGCCCACCTTCAGCGAGGTGGACCGCGGGTCCACGCCCTGCCGTTCGAACTCGTCGAGCAGGGTCAGCATGTACGAGGGGGTGACCATGATGATCTCGGGCCGGAAGTCCTGGATGAGCTGGACCTGCCGGGCCGTCATGCCGCCGGAGGCCGGGATCACCGTGCACCCCAGGCGCTCCGCGCCGTAGTGGGCGCCCAGTCCTCCGGTGAACAGACCGTATCCGTAGGCCACATGGACCTTGTGGCCGGGGCGCGCCCCGGCGGCGCGCAGGGAGCGGGCCACCACGTCGGCCCACATGTCCAGGTCGGCCTCGGTGTAGCCGACGACGGTCGGGCGGCCGGTGGTGCCGCTGGAGGCGTGGATCCGCCGGATCCGCGACGGGTCGACGGCGAACATGCCGAAGGGGTAGTGGTCGCGCAGGTCCGACTTGGCGGTGAACGGGAAGCGGGACAGGTCCGCGAGCGTACGGCAGTCGTCCGGGGTCAGTCCGGCGGCGTCGAAGGAGCGCCGGTAGAAGTCCACGTTCTCGTACGCGTGGCGCAGGGTCGCGCGCAGCCGCTCCAGCTGGAGGGCCGCCAGCTCCTCGCGCCCGAGCCGTTCGCCGCTGTCCAGCAGTTCCGTCATGCGCCACTCCTCCGCCGTCGTAAAACGGACTACCGATCATTCGGTCGATCCGTTCCGGGTCAGTAAAACCGGAGGTACCCGGGGCTTGGCAAGGGGGTGGACGAACTTTTCGAGGTCCGTCCGCGCGCCCGACCGCCGGCCGGGCAAATCCCTTTGCCCGGGACCGCGCATCGGTGCTGGAGTGGCGGCCATGGAACCCCAGCACCTGCGCGACCTCTACGACCTCCAGCTGCGCCGCGAGGCCCGCCCCGACGGGCCCGGCTGCCGCGTCGAGCGCGTCGGATCCGTCGTCCGGCAGACCGGCCCCGCCCACGCGTGGAACGGCGTCCTCTGGTCCGGACTCGACGAGCCCGCCGCCGACGCCGCCATCGCCGCACAGGTCGACCACTACCGCGCCGCCGGCGTCTCCTTCGAGTGGAAGCTGTACGCGCACGACACCCCCGCCGATCTCGGCGAGCGGCTCCGCGCGGCGGGCTTCACCCCCGAGGACCCCGAGACCCTGATGGCCGCCGAGGCGGCCGACCTCCCCGGGGAGGTCCCGCTCCCCGAGGGCGTCGAGCTCCGCGCGGTCACCGACGAGGCGGGGGTCCGCCAGGTGGTCGAGGTCCACGACCGCGCCTTCGGCACCGACAGCTCCCACATCGGCCGCCAGCTCCTGGACCGCCTCGCGGCCGACCCCGACACGGTCACCGCGGTCGTCGCGCTCGCCGACGACGAGCCCGTCAGCGCTGCCCGACTGGAGCTGTACCCCGGCACGGACTTCGCCGGCCTCTGGGGCGGCGGCACCGTCGAGGGCTGGCGCGGTCGCGGCCTCTACCGCGCCCTGGTCGCCCACCGCGCCCGCATCGCCGCGGCCCGGGGCCACCGCTACGTCCAGGTCGACGCGGCGGACACCAGCCGCCCGATCCTCCTGCGCCTCGGCTTCCTGCCGCTGACGACCACGACGCCGTACGTGTACGAGGTCTAGTCCGGTGGGCGTCCGCGGCGCTACTCGGCGGCGCCGTCGCCGCCGTGTGCGTCCACCACGGCCCGCAGGAGGCCCGGGAAGCGGGCGTCGAACTCCTCGCGGCGCAGGGCGTTCATGCGGGAGGTGCCGGCGTAGTGCTGGCGGATGAGGCCGGCCTCGCGCAGCACGTGGAAGTGGTGGGTGGCCGTGGACTTGCTGACCGGCAGGTCGATGGTGCCGCAGGCCAGGTCCTCGCCCGCCGCGTACAGCTCGGCGACGATCCGGCGCCTGACCGGGTCGACCAGGGCCTCCAGGACCTGCTGCAGGCCGATCTCGCTCATGTCCGGGTGGGGCGGGACGCGGTCCCGCCGGCCGGTGCGTGCCGCTGCTGTCATCGTCGTGTCGACCTCCGGGAGCATCGTACGACAGCCGTCGAAGTTTCACGACCATCGAAGTTTGACAGTGGTCGAACCTTGCGCTTGGCTGGGGTCCGGCGGCGGAGCGGTCCGCGCGCCGCCGTCACCGAACGGGGAGGGGAAGCCCGATGAGCAAGGCCAGGACGGTGCTGTTCCACGAGTACGGCGGTCCGGAGGTGCTCCGCCTCGAAGACGTGGAGGTCGGCGAGCCGGGCCCCGGCGACGTCCTCCTGCGCGTGGAGGCGATCGGCCTCAACCGCGCCGAGGCGCTCTTCCGCGGCGGCCACTACATCGAGCCCGTCCGGCGCTTTCCCGCCCGGATCGGCCTGGAGGCGGCGGGCGTCGTCGAGGCCGTGGGGGACGGGGTGAGCGGATTCGCGGCCGGGCAGGCGGTCAGCGTCGTGCCCTCCTTCTCCATGAACGACCACGGCGTCTACGCCGAGCGCGCGATCGTCCCGGCGTCCTCGCTCGTGCCCCGCCCCGAGGGACTCGGCCCCGTCGAGGGTGCCGCCGTGTGGATGCCGTACGTCACGGCGTACGGCGGCCTCGTCGAGGTCGGCGGGATGCGCGCCGGGGACACCGTCGTCCTGACCGGGGCCTCCAGCAGCGTCGGCCTGGCCGCCATCAGGACCGCCCACCGGATCGGCGCCACGCCCCTCGCCACCACCCGCACCCGGGCCAAGAAGGACGCCCTGCTCGAGGCGGGGGCCGCCGAGGTCATCGTCACCGAGGAGGAGGACGTCGCCGAGCGGGTGCGGGAGCTCACGGGCGGACGCGGCGCCGACCTCGCCTTCGACGGTGTCGCGGGACCCGGCGTCACCGACCTCGTCAGGGCCGTCGCCCCCGGCGGCACCGTGCTGCTCTACGGAGCCGTGAGCGGGCTGCCGACCCCGTACCCCGGCTTCGACCTCGGAATGCCCGCCGTCTCCCTCCGGACCTACACGATGCCGGAGACGACCAGGGACCCGGAGCGGCTGCGCCGGGCCCGCGCCTTCGTCGAGTCCGGGCTGCGCACCGGGTCCCTCGAACCGGCCGTCGACCGCATCTTCACGCTCGACGAGATCGTGGCGGCGCACCGGGCCATGGAGGCCGGCCACCAGGTGGGCAAGATCGTCGTGACCGTGCCCCACTGACGTCCCGGGGTGTCAGGCCGTCCAGTGCGTCGGGCGGTCGAAGCCCTCCGGGAGACGGGTCGCCGCGTTCCCGCGGGCCGAGTTCAGCTGGGGCTGCGTCAGGAAGAGGGCTCCCGTGAGGTCCGCGTCCGACAGGTCGGCGTCCCGCAGGTCGGCACCGATCAGGTCCGCGAGCGACAGGTCCGCCCCCGTCAGGTCCGCGGCGATGAGCAGAGCCCCGCGCAGGTCCGTGCCCCGCAGCTTCGCCCCGCGCAGCCGCTTGCCGATCAGGTCGGCGCCGCGCCGGCTCTTCGACCGGCCGCCGGCCGTGGCGCGGACCAGCTCGCTCGTCCTGAGGAGCAGCGGATTGACCTCGGCGCGCACCGCGGCGACGTCCAGCTTCTCCAGGGCGTCCGGCGTGCCCGCGGCGAGCTCCTCGACCCGGTCCAGCGCGGCCCGCAGACCGGCGTGGACGGGGCGGGCCGTCCGCAGCGCCAGGGCCTCCGTGAGGTAGCGCAGCAGCTCGTGCAGCTGGCGCACCACCGGGAACACCTCGTACATCTGCCGGGCCGTCTCCGGAGCCTCGCGCCAGGACACGCCGCCGAAGGTCACCTGGGAGACCCGCTGACCGGCGCCGAAGCAGTCGTACACCGTGCAGCCCTGGAAACCGCTCGGCCGCAGCCGGGTGTGGATCCCGCAGCGGAAGTCCTCCTGGAGGTTCCGGCAGGGCTCGCCCGACGGCTTGTTCACGGCGAAATCGGCCGACTTCGCGAACGGCAGCGCCACGCAGCACAGGCCGAAGCAGTTCGCGCAGTCGCCGCGGAGTGCGGAATCCCGGGTGTCGGGCACGGTGGAACGGTTCCTTCGCGGTTCGGGGACGGTCCTCCACCGTATCGCGCCCCCGGCCTGCGGCTCTCGGCACGGCGCTCACGGCGAAACCCCATTGCATGATCCACCGGGTCCCGTGAGGATCGTCGGCATGCCGACGTTCACGACGTATGACGGAACCCAACTCGCCTACCGCGTCCGGGGGGAGGGAGAGCCGCTCGTGTGCCTGGCGGGCGGGCCGATGCGCGACGCCGGCTACCTCGGGGACCTCGGCGGACTCGCCGCCCACCGCACCCTCGTCCTGCTCGACGCCCGCGGCACCGGGGCGAGCGCCGAGCCCGCCGACCCCGGCACGTACCGCTGCGACCGGCAGGTCGGCGACGTCGAGGCCCTCCGCGCCCACCTCGGCCTGGAGCGGATCGACCTCCTCGGCCACTCGGCGGCCGGGAACCTGGCCGTCCTCTACGCCGCCGCCCACCCCGAGCGGATCCGCTCCCTCGTCCTCGTCACCTCCGCCGCGCGCGCCCTCGGCGTCGAGAGCACCGACGAGGAGTGGGACAAGGCCGTCGAGGTCTTCGCCGACCTGCCCTGGTACCCGGAGGCCAGGGCCGCACTCGACGCGGCCGGCCCCGACACCCCGCTGCGGCGCCTCTACGAGCTCGTCGCCCCCTTCGCCTACGGCCGCTGGGACGCCGCCGCCCAGGAGCACGCGGCGGCCAACGGGCGGGAGACCAACTGGGCGGCCGCCCCCGCCTACCACGGCGAGGGCGCCTACGACCCGGAGACCACCCGCCGCGCGATCGGGGCGCTCACCGAGCCGGTCCTGATCCTGGCGGGCGCGTACGACGGCAGCCCCACGCCCGCCCAGGCGGCCGAGGCGGCGACCCGCTTCCCGCACGCGGAGCTCGTCGTCCAGCCGGGCGCCGGACACTTCCCCTGGGTCGACGACGCGGAGGCCTTCGTCCGCCAGGTCGCCGCCTTCCTCGACCCGGCCGTCAGCACGGTCACCGTCGACGGCGTACGCCTCTCCTACCGGGTCGCCGGACCCGAGGACGCCCGGCCCGTGGTCCTCGTCCACGGCCGCGGCGAGTCCAGCACGACGTGGGCCGAGATCACCGCGGACCTGGCCGCCGACCACCGGGTGTACGCCCTCGACCTGCCCGGCCATGGACTCAGCGACCGGACCGGCCGCTACGGCTTCGAGGACTTCCGCGACGAACTCGGCGGCTTCCTCCGGGCCCTCGGCCTCACCGGCGCCACCGTCGTCGCCCACTCGATGGGCGCCGGCGCCGCGTACCTCCTCGCCCAGCGCGAGCCCGGCCTCATCGGCCGCCTCGTCCTGGAGGAGGCCCCGGCCTTCGTCCCGCTCGACCCGCCGCGTCCCGTGGCCGAACGCCCCGAGGGCGCCCTCGCCTTCGACTGGGACATCGTCCCGGCCACCGACGCCCAGCTGAACGCGCCCGATCCCGCCTGGCGCGAGGGGGCCTCCGCGATCCCGGCACCCACCCTCGTCCTCGCCGGCGGCCCGGCCAGCCACATCCCGCAGGACCAACTCGCCCGCCTCGCCCAGGACATACCGGGTGCCAGCCTCGTCACCATCGAGGCCGGACACCTCGTCCACGAGACCCGCCCGGCCGAGTTCCTCGCCGTACTAAGGGAGTTCGGCACGCGGTGAGGGCCCGATGACTCCCGTCGCCGGTCGTGGTAGGACTGTTCGGTATCGCAAACAGTCTGCGGCGGGGGAGTGAAACGTGGCTGTCACGATTCCGGGCTGGGCCGACACCCTTCTCGATCTGATCGGTGTCGCCTGGCCGAACGTCGACGAGGACGCGTACCGCGAGATGGCGGACGCGCTCAGGGAGTTCGCGGAGGACCTGGAGGACGACGGCCAGCTCGCGAACAACCACTTCGAGCGGTTGCTGTCCTCGGGCCAGGGCGAGTCGATGGACGCGCTCAACGAGCACTGGTCCAAGGTCAAGGGCAAGCACATCAAGGACATCGCCGGTGCCGCCCGCACGATCGCGGGCGGCCTGGACACGGCGGCCGGCGCGATCGAGGGGATGAAGCTCGCCGCTCTGGTGCAGCTGGGGTACCTCGCCTCCGAAGCGGGCATCGCGCTCTCCCTGATCCCGGTCACGGGCGGCCTGTCCGCGCTGATCGGCGCGGGGGCGATGCGGGCCACCCAGGAGGTGATCAAGCGGCTGATCAAGGAGTGCGTCGAGGAGGCCGTCGGGTACGTCGTCGCGGCGATGACCGAGCCCGCGGTGGCAGCCCTGGAGGGCATGGCGGCGGACCTGGTCGTACAGCTCGGCGCCGTCGCGATCGGCCTGCAGGACGGGGTCGACCTCGACCAGACCGGGAACGCCGGCAAGCAGGGGTTCAAGGACGGGGTCCAGTCCGGCAAGGAGGCCATGAACCTCGCCTCGGCCGGCAGCGGCGCGAAGGGCCCGGGGAGCGGTCTGAAGAACCTGCACATCGAGCACGCCGAGCACACGCACGCCTCGACCCAGCTCAACGGCGTCAGCGTGAGCATCCACGGCAGGACCACGGGCAAACTCACGAAGGCGAAGACCGCGCACGGACGGACCCGGGGCCGTGACTCGATCGCGGATGCGATCGACCCGATCGCCGACAAGGCGATGGAGGCGCTGACCAAGGCCGCCAAGTCGATGGGCGACCACGTCGGCAAGACGCTTCCCAAGGTCGTCAAGCAGATCTCCGTCGACCACAAGAACACCGACGACGACCTCCGCGACCGCTTCGCCCGGCAGCGCAAGGGCGACCACGACGACGGCAAGGACGGACGCGGTGGCGGCCCGGGCCGCGGCCCGCGCAAGGACGGCCCGCTCCGCTCGCGCCCCGAACCCCTGCGCGACGCCAAGGACGACCCCCGCCGCAACGGCATCCCGCTCGACAGGAAGACCTGCAAGAACGACCCCGTCGACGTGGCGACCGGCGTGATGACGCTCCCACAGACGGACCTGACCCTCCCGGGCACCCTCCCGCTCGCCCTGGAACGCACCCATCTCTCCGACTACCGCTACGGACAGTGGTTCGGCCGCAGCTGGGCCTCCACCCTCGACGAGCGCCTCGAACCCGACCCGGTGGGCGGCGGCGCGGTCTGGGCGAGGGAGGACGGCTCCCTGCTCGTCTACCCGAGCCTGCCCCACCCGGAGGGCGAGCCCGTCCTGCCCGTCGAGGGCCCGAGGGTGCCGCTCGCACACGGCGGCACGTACGACGACCTGACCACGTACACCGTCACCGAGCCCGACACCGGCCTCACCCGCTCCTTCACCGGCAGCCCCTACCGGACGTCGACCGCCTACTGGCTCACCGAACTGACCGACCGCAACGACAACTCCGTCACGTTCTCCCGCCGTTCCGACGGCGCGCCGACCGCCGTCTCGCACAGCGGGGGGTACGTGGTCCGCGTCGCCACCGACGACGACCGCGTCACCGCCCTGGCCGTGCACACGCCGCAGGGCCCGGTGGACGTCGTGTCGTACGGGTACGACACCGAGGGCAACCTCGACGCCGTCGTCAACTCCTCGGGCCTGCCGCTGCGCCTCACGTACGACCAAGCCGCCCGGGTCACCTCCTGGACCGACCGCAACGGCTCCACCTTCCGCTACTGGTACGACGGCGCCGGACGCGTCGTCGAGACCGTCGGACCCGACGGACACCTCTCCTCCGCGTTCGCCTACGACACCGAGCGGCGCACCACCCGCTACACCGACTCCACGGGCGCCACCACCGTCTTCCTCCTCAACGACCGGCTCCAGGTCGTCGCCGAGACCGACCCGCTCGGCAACACCGTCAGCCAGGCCTGGGACCGCTACGACCGGCTCCTGAGCCGCGTCGACACCCACGGCAGGACCGCGACCTGGACCTGGGACGACGACGGGCACCTCACGGCCGTCACGACGCCCGGCGGCGCCGTGACCACGGCCGAGTACGACGAACACGGCATGCCGGTCGCCACGACCGCCCCGAACGGCGCGCGCTGGACCCGGACGTACGACGAGCGCGGCAACCAGCTGACGCTGGTGGGCCCGGACGGCTCCGCGGTCCGCTTCACGTACGACGGACACGGCGCACTGCTCTCCATCACCGACATCGACGACCGCACGGAGAGCTTCGTGCCGGACCGGGCCGGTCTGCCGCTCTCCCGCACCGACCAGGCGGGGAACACCGTCACGTTCACCCGCGACGCCTTCGGCCGCCCGGTCACCGCCGACGCGGGCGGCGCCGTCACCACCCTCGAATGGACCGTCGAGGGCCTGCCGGCACGGCGGACCGCTCCGGACGGCACCACGCACACCTGGGAGTACGACGGCGAGGGCAACTGCGTCGCCGAGGCCGGTCCCGGCGGCCTCACCCTCCACGAGTACACCCACTTCGACCTCCCCTCGGCCCGGACCACGCCGGACGGCGCACGCCATGAGTTCGCCTACGACACCGAGCTGCGCCTCACCGAGGTCCGCAACGCCGCCGGCCGCGCCTGGCGGTACGCCTACGACACCGTCGGCCGCGTCGTCTCGGAGACCGACTTCGACGGCCGCGCGGTCCACTACGCCTACGACCCCGCGGGCCGGTGGAGCGCGCGGAGGAACGTCCTCGGCCAGACCGTCACGCACCACTTCGACGACGACGGCCTGCTGGTCGCCAAGGACGCGGACGGCATCGTCACCCGCCTCACCCACGACGTGATGGGACGCCTGACCTCGGCGACCTCGCCGCAGTCGGCCCTCACCATCGCACGCGACGACCGCGGCCGGGTCACCGCCGAGACCGTCGACGGCCGCACCACGCGCTTCACCCATGACGCACTCGGCCGGCGCACCGGCCGGACCACACCGGGCGGCGTGACCACCACGCTGACCTACGACGCGCACGGCAACCGCTCGGCGCTCGACCTCGCGGGCCACACCCTGGACTTCGTCCACGACGCGCTCGGCAGGGAGGTGAGCCGCACCCTCGGACCCCTGGACGCCCCGGTGACGCTCTCCACCGACTGGGACGGCGCGGGCAGGATCCGGGAGCAGACCCTCGCCGTACCGGGCCGCCTGCTGCGCTCGCGCGCGTACGACTACCGGCCCGACGACCGGGTGCGTGCCGTCACCGACCTGATCACGGGACAGACCCGCGCCTTCGACCGCGATCCGGCCGGGCGCGCGCTGAGGATCGACGCCCCCGGCTGGACCGAGACGTACGCCTACGACATCGAGGGCAACCAGACCTCGGCCCAGTGGCCGGACCGCGCGCCGCACACCGAGTCGCGGGGCCCCCGCGGATACGAGGGCACGTCCGTCCGCACCGCCGGCGCCATGAGCTACACCCACGACGCCGCGGGGCGGGTCGTCGAGCGACGCAGGAAGCGGCTCTCCCGCAGGCCCGACGTCTGGCGGTACACCTGGGACGCCGAGGACCGGCTGACCTCGTGCACGACACCCGACGGCGTGCTGTGGACGTACGCGTACGACGCGTTCGGCCGGCGGACGGCGAAGCGGCGGCACGGGCCCGACGGGGCCGTCGTCGCGGAGACGCTGTTCACCTGGGACGACGCGCGGCTGGTCGAACAGACCGACAGCACCACCACACTCACCTGGGAGCACGACGGCCTCCGCCCGCTGGCCCAGTTCGAGCACCGGACCCCGGCCCCGGGCGGGGCGGGCGAGGACGGGGCGGGCCCGGACGACGACGGCCGGGCCGGGGTCGACGCACGGTTCTTCGCGATCGTGACCGACCTCATCGGCACCCCCACCGAACTCGTCGACGGGACGGGCCGGATCGCCTGGCACAGCCGGGCCACCCACTGGGGCGTCACCAGCTGGAACCAGGACGCCGACGCGTACACACCGCTCCGCTTCCCCGGCCAGTACGCGGACCCGGAGACCGGCCTCCACTACAACTGCTTCCGGCACTACGACCCGGAGGCCGGCCGCTACGTCACCCCCGACCCGCTCGGCCTCGACCCCGCGCCCAACCCCGTCGGGTACATCGCCGACCCGCTCACCGAGTCGGACCCCCTGGGCCTCGCGCCGTGCCTCCAGGCGCTCCAGGACATGGCCACGAAGATCGCGCACGTCTTCCCGGAGGACAAGCGGAAGTACCAGACCGTCTCGGTCATCCACGCGATCACCCCGAAGGGTCCCCGCATGTTCGTCGCGGGCACCAGCAGGGTGCCGCTGAACAAGGCCCAGCTGAAGCTGGCCGAGGAGATGGGGCTCATCCCGATCCCGTCGGACGAGTACCTGCCCAAGCCCCCGCCCGGGGAACGGGGCGGCCACGCCGAACAGAACATCCTCCACTTCCTGAACCGGAGGCACCAGGCGAACGGCGGGGAGAGCTGGCTCCCGACCCACGGCGCGGCCTCCCGGCCGGTCTGCCCGGACGTCTGCCCGCCGATCATCCGCGCCGCGGCCGGCGACGGCAAGGTCGTCGCGTACTACGAACCCAACGGCACCTATCTAAAGTTCTACTGGCCCGACAACTACCTGAGGAAGAAGTAGGCAGACCATGGAGTACGAAGCCGTCGGAGCCGAGCTCACCGCCACCGAGGACCTGCCGGGGCTCGGCTCGGCGCTGGGGCAGCTCGACTGCCTGCTCGTCAGGAACGGCGCGCACTGGATCGTCGCCCGGAACGGCGTGTCCGTGGAGGTGGGCCGCGTGTCGGGCGACACCGGCGCCGTCTTCGACACCCGGTACGGCGGCCGGCTGTCCGACGGGGAGGGCGTGTCCGTCAGCCCCCTCCCCGGCGGCGGACTGGCCGTGAGCGGCCGCGACTCCGTCACCGTCCAGGAGGCGGACGGAACCGTCCGATGGGCCCTCGCGCACCGTCCGTGGCCGAGCGGAGCCCGGGGCGCCTGCGCCCCCGACCCCTCCGGGACCGCACTGCTCGCCGTCGTGCAGCCCGCCCTGGAGACCGACCGGGCCGAGGTGCTCCTGGCCCTGGACCTGGCGACCGGCGTGGTCCTGGCCGAGGCGCCGCTCCCGACGAGCTGGGGGACGTACGAGTTCCAGCAGCCGCTCGGCCCCGCCGGGTCGGCGGACCTCTTCCTCGACGCGGCGCAGGGACAGGAGGAGGCCTACTCCCTGCTCGCCGCCCTCGCGGGGAAGGAGCTCGCGGTCACGCGCGTCGGCGGCTTCGACGAACCCTTCACGGGCAGCAGCGACCGGGCCGGTGCGTTCCTGACCGTCGCCGTCGCCGGGGAGCAGCTCACCCGCTACGACGTTCCCGCGCACCCCCGCACGGTGGCGCGGGCGGACGACGTCCTCCCCGGCGACCTGGTCTTCATGGGACGGCCCGGCTTCCTCGACGCGACGCGGGTCCTCGCCGCGGTGGGCGAGGACCCGTGGGAGGAGGAGTGCCGGCACGTGCTGCTCGACGCCGTCGACCTGCGCCCGCGTGCCGAGGTCACGTATCCCACGGGCGGCGAGCCGGTGTCCCGGGTGCTGCCGCTCGGCGACGGCACCTGGCTCACCTTCGACGGGGACACCGTGAACAGGTGGCGTACCGGCTGACTCCCTCAGGCGGTCTCCGTGTCCGCCTCGACCGCCACCGCGCGCGCCCAGCGGTAGTCCGCCTTGCCGCTGGGGGAGCGCTGGATGCGGTCGGTGAGGACCAGCTGGCGGGGGACCTTGTAGCCCGCCAGCTGCTGCCGGCAGTGGGTCTGGACGGACTCCAGGTCCAGTGTTCCCGCCCCGTCCCTGAGCTGGACGACGGCGGCGACGTGGTTGCCCCAGCGGGCGTCGGGGACTCCGGCGACCAGCGCGTCGTACACGTCGGGGTGGGACTTCAGCGCCTGCTCCACCTCCTCCGGATAGACCTTCTCGCCACCGGTGTTGATGCACTGGGAGCCGCGGCCCAGGACGGTGACCACCCCGCTCTCGTCCACGGTGGCCATGTCGCCGAGGAGCACCCACCGCACCCCGTCCCGCTCGAAGAAGGTCTCGGCGGTCTTGGCCGGGTCGTTGTAGTAGCCGAGCGGCACGTGGCCGCGCTGGGCGAGGCGGCCGGTCTCTCCTGGTGCGACGGGGACCCGGGTCGCCGGGTCGACGACCTGGGTGCGCTCGTTGACGTGCAGCCGGAAGCCCTTGGCGGGGCCCGAGTCGTCGGTCGCGCGCCCGTTGGAACCGGACTCGGTGGAGCCGAAGTTGTTGAGGAGCAGGACGTTCGGCATGAGCTCCTGGAGCTGGGCCCGCACCGTCTCGGACATGATCGCCCCGGACGAGGAGAGGCTGAAGAGGGCGGAGAGGTCCGTGCCCCTGAGCGGGCCGCGCAGCGCGTCCACGAGCGGGCGCAGCATCGCGTCCCCGACCAGGGAGATGCTGGACACCTTCTCCTTCTCCAGGGTGCGCAGCACCTCCTCGGGCACGTACTTGCGGTGCAGGACGACCCGCTGCCCGTAGTTGAGGGCGATGAACGCCGTCAGCGTGGAGGTGCCGTGCATGAGGGGCGGCGCGGGGAAGAAGGTGATGCCGGCGCCGCCGGCCGCGACCCGCTCGGCCAGCTCCTCGGGGCGCTTGACGGGCTCGCCCGAGGGGTCGCCCCCGAAGAGCCCCGCGAAGAAGAGGTCCTCCTGGCGCCACAGGACGCCCTTGGGCATGCCGGTCGTGCCGCCGGTGTAGATGATGAAGAGGTCGTCGGGCGAGCGGGTTCCGAAGCCGCGCCCGGGCGAACCGGAGGCCTCCGCCTCCGTGAACGCGACGCAGTCGAGCGCCGGGCCGCCGGGGGTGTCCTCGGGCGGGGTCCCCACCCGCACGAGGTGCCGCAGCTTCTCCGTCTGCGGCAGCGCCGCCGCGACCCGGCCGGTGAACTCGGCGTCGAAGACGAGCGCGGCGAGATCCGCGTCCCGGTAGAGGTAGACCAACTCCTCTTCCACATAACGGTAGTTCACATTGACCGGCACGATCCGGGCCTTGAGGCAGGCCAGGACGGTCTGCAGGTACTCGACGCCGTTGTAGAGGTGGAGGCCGAGGTGCTCGCCGGGGCGGATGCCCGCGTCGATCAGGTGGTGCGCGAGCCGGTTGGCGGCGGCGTCGAGCTCGGCGTAGGTGAGCCGGCGCTCCGCGCCCGTGCCCGGATGGTCGACGTACACCAGCGCTTCGCGGTCGGGGACCACGTCGACGACCGATTCGAACAGGTCGGCAAGGTTGTACTCCACCGTTCCTCCTGACCCCGGCTCGCACTGGCTCTCATGGACGTGGCGGTCATTAGAGCGCCGACCGGTCGCCGGGGGAAGGGGGTGCGCAGAAGAATCTGACTGAGTGTCAGAAAACTATTGAACTGGACCCCCGGCTCCTGCAACCTGTTCCAGAACTGGAGACGGGAGACCCCCATGGGCGGCACCGAACACCTCAGCGTCCGGCGCGAAGGCGCCACGCTCGTCCTCACCTTGAACCGACCCGAGGCCAAGAACGCCCTCTCACTGCCGATGCTCGTCGGCCTGTACGACGGCTGGCTGGAGGCCGACGCCGACGACGGCGTCCGCTCCGTCGTCCTCACCGGCGCGGGCGGTGCCTTCTGCGCCGGCATGGACCTCAAGGCCCTGGCGGGGAAGGGCATGGAGGGCGAGCAGTACCGGGACCGGCTCAAGGCCGACCCCGACCTGCACTGGAAGGCGATGCTCCGCCACCACCGCCCCCGCAAGCCGGTCATCGCCGCCGTCGAGGGGTACTGCGTCGCCGGCGGCACCGAGATCCTCCAGGGCACCGACATCAGGGTCGCCGCGGCCTCCGCCACCTTCGGCCTCTTCGAGGTCCGGCGGGGCCTCTTCCCCATCGGGGGCTCCACCGTCCGCCTGCCCCGCCAGATCGCCCGCACCCACGCCCTCGAAATGCTCCTCACCGGCCGCCCGTACAGCGCCGGGGAAGCCGCCGCCATCGGCCTCGTCGGACGCGTGGTCCCCGACGGCACCGCCCTCGACGCCGCCCTCGACATCGCCGAACGCATCAACGCGTGCGGGCCGCTGGCCGTGGAGGCGGTGAAGGCGTCGGTGTACGAGACGGCCGAGATGACCGAGACGGAGGGGCTCGCCGCCGAGCTGAAGCGGGGGTGGCCGATCTTCGACACGGCGGACGCGAAGGAGGGGGCGAGGGCGTTCGCGGAGAAGCGGGCGCCGGTGTACCGGAGGGAGTGACTCGTTCCCCATCCCGCCCCGTCCCGTAACCGGGGGCTCCGCCCCCGGACCCCCGCGCCTCTAACGCCGACGGGGCTGAAGTCACCCCTCCCCGCCCCGCCCGCCGCACCCCAAGGAGCCGTCCCATGACAGCCGTCACCCCACCGCCGGAGGCCCTCCGCGCCCCCCTCGTCGTCGAGTTCCCCTTCACCCGCTCCCTCGGCCCCGTCCAGTCCGCCTTCCTCACCGGACTGCGCGAGCGCACCGTCCTCGGTGTGCGCACCGAGGCGGGTGAGGTGCTCGTCCCACCCGTCGAGTACGACCCCGCGACCGCCGCGGAGCTCCGCGAGCTCGTCGAGGTCGCCACCACCGGCACCGTCACCACCTGGGCCTGGAACCCCGAGCCCCGGCCCGGGCAGCCCCTCGCGACCCCCTTCGCCTGGGTCCTCGTCCGTCTCGACGGCGCCGACACCGCCCTCCTGCACGCCCTCGACGCCCCCGGCCCCGAAGCCGTCCGCACCGGTCTGCGGGTGCGGATCCGCTGGGCCGCCGAACGCGCCGGCGCCATCACGGACATCGCCTGCTTCGAACCGCACGAGAGCGCGCGGGAGCACGAACCGGCCCCGCACGACGGCCGGTTCGACGCACCGGTGACCGGCATCGTCGCCCCGGCCCGCCTCGACTACACGTACAGCCCCGGCCGCGCCCAGACCCGCTATCTGCACGCCCTCGGCGAGCGCCGCACCGTGGGCGAACGCTGCCCCTCCTGCGCCAAGGTGTACGTGCCGCCCCGCGGCGCCTGCCCCACCTGCGGCGTCGCCACCACCGACCAGGTCGAGGTCGGCCCCCGCGGCACCGTCACCACCTTCTGCATCGTCAACATCAAGGCGAAGAACCTCGACATCGAGGTCCCGTACGTCTACGCCCACATCGCCCTCGACGGCGCCGGGCTCGCCCTCCACGGCCGCATCGGCGGCATCCCCTACGACCAGGTCCGCATGGGCCTGCGCGTCGAACCCGTGTGGAGCGAGGACGGCCGCTACCCCGACCACTACCGGCCCACCGGCGAGCCCGACGCCGACTACGACACCTACAAGGAGCTGCTGTGAGGCCGGACCGAGAGGTGGCGATCGTCGCCTTCGCCCAGAGCGACCACCGGCGGCGCACCGACGACCTCTCCGAGGTCGAGATGGTGATGCCCGTGCTGCACGAGGTGCAGCGGCAGACCGGCCTGAAGGCCTCCGACATCGGATTCACCTGCTCCGGCTCCTCCGACTACCTGGCCGGGCGCGCCTTCTCCTTCACCATGGCCCTCGACGGCGTCGGCGCCTGGCCGCCGATCTCCGAGTCCCATGTCGAGACGGACGGCGCCTGGGCGCTCTACGAGGCGTGGGTGAAGCTGCTGACCGGCGAGGCCGACACGGCCCTCGTCTACTCCTACGGCAAGGCCTCGCCGGGCTCCGTCCGCGACGTCCTCACCCGCCAGCTCGACCCGTACTACCTCGCCCCGCTCTGGCCCGACTCGGTCGCCCTCGCCGCCCTCCAGGCCCAGGCCCTCGTCGACGCGGGCGACACCGACGAACCGGCCCTCGCCGCGATCGCCGCCCGCAGCAGGCAGGACGCGACGGCGAACCCCCACGCCCAGCTGCGCGGCGCCCGACCCCAGGGCGACTACACCGTCCAGCCCCTCCGCACGGGCGACTGCCCGCCCATCGGCGACGGCGCCGCCGCGGTGATCCTCGCGGTCGGCGACCGGGCCCGCGAGCTGTGCGAACGCCCCGCCTGGATCCGCGGCATGGACCACCGGATCGAGGCCCACTCGCTCGGCGTCCGCGACCTCACCGACTCGCCCTCCACCCGCCTCGCCGCCGAACGCGCCGGAGCCTTCGAACGGCCCGTCGACACCGCCGAACTCCACGCGCCCTTCACCTCCCAGGAGGTCGTCCTGCGCAAGGCCCTCGGCCTCGACGGAAGCGTGCGGGTCAACCCCTCCGGCGGCGCCCTCGCCGCCAACCCCGTCATGGCCGCGGGACTCATCCGGCTCGGCGAGGCCGCCGCCCGCATCCACCGCGGCGAGTCCGACCGCGCCCTCGCCCACGCGACCTCCGGCCCCTGCCTCCAGCAGAACCTGGTCGCCGTCCTGGAAGGAGAGAACCGTGCCTAAGGAGCCCGTCGCCGTCGTCGGCATCGGCCAGACCAAGCACGTAGCGGCCCGCAGGGACGTCTCCATCGCCGGACTCGTCCGCGAGGCCGCCCTCCGCGCCCTGGCGGACGCCGAACTGACCTGGGCGGACATCGACGCGGTCGTCATCGGCAAGGCCCCCGACTTCTTCGAGGGCGTCATGATGCCGGAGCTGTACCTCGCCGACGCGCTCGGCGCGGTCGGCAAGCCCATGCTCCGCGTGCACACGGCGGGATCGGTCGGCGGCTCCACCGCGCTGGTCGCCGCCAACCTGGTCGCCGCGCGCGTGCACCGGACCGTCCTCACCCTCGCCTTCGAGAAGCAGTCCGAGTCCAACGCCATGTGGGGCCTCTCCCTGCCCGTCCCCTTCCAGCAGCCGCTGCTCGCCGGCGCCGGAGGGTTCTTCGCCCCCCACGTCCGGGCCTACATGCGCCGCACCGGCGCACCCGACACGATCGGCTCCCTCGTCGCGTACAAGGACCGGCGCAACGCCCTCAAGAACCCCTACGCCCACCTCCACGAGCACGACCTCACCCTGGAGAAGGTCCAGGCCTCGCCGATGCTCTGGGACCCGATCCGCTACTCCGAGACCTGCCCCTCCTCGGACGGCGCCTGCGCCATGATCCTCACCGACCGCGCCGGCGCCGACCGCGCGCCGCGGCCGGCCGCCTGGGTGCACGGCGGGGCGATGCGCAGCGAACCCACCCTCTTCGCGGGCAAGGACTTCGTCTCCCCGCAGGCCGGACAGGACTGCGCCGCCGACGTCTACCGGCAGGCGGGCATCACCGACCCCCGGCGGGAGATCGACGCCGTCGAGATGTACGTGCCGTTCTCCTGGTACGAGCCGATGTGGCTGGAGAACCTGGGCTTCGCCGAGGAGGGCGAGGGCTGGAAGCTCACCGAGGCGGGGGCGACCGAACTCGACGGAGACCTGCCGGTCAACCCCTCGGGCGGGGTGCTGTCCACCAACCCCATCGGAGCCTCCGGGATGATCCGCTTCGCCGAGGCGGCCCTGCAGGTACGGGGGGACGCCGGCGAGCACCAGGTCGAGGGCGCGCGCCGGGCACTCGGCCACGCCTACGGAGGCGGCGCCCAGTTCTTCTCCATGTGGCTCGTGGGGGACACCCCGCCCGCCGGCTGAGCCGCAGGAGCGGGGGCGCCTACCCTGACCCCCATGAACGCGGAACGTGATCTGACCCGCCTGCTCGCCGGGATGCGCCCGGAGCTCGACCCCGGCCGCTATGTCTTCACCACGGTGGACGGCCCCGCCCCGGCCGGGGTCGCCCCCGTCGTCACCGTCACCGAACCCGAGGGCCTCACCCTCGTCGTACGGCAGGAGGAGGCGGACGCCGCCGGGCTCGCGTACGACTACGTGGCGGGGTGGATCACGCTCCGGGTGCACTCCGCGCTCGACGCCGTCGGACTCACGGCGGCCGTCGCCGGCGAGCTCGCGGCGGCGGGCATGAGCTGCAACGTCGTGGCCGGATTCCACCACGACCACCTCTTCGTCGAACACGACCGCGCAGATGAGGCGTTGGCCGTCCTGAGCCGGCTCTCGCACCGGTCGGCCGGCTTGGCCGAATGACGGTCCCCGACGGCCCCGCCCGGCGTACGCTGGGGCCTTCGCGGGGCCACTCGCCCGGTCCTCCCGATCATGCGCCGGGCGTGCGCCCTCGGTGTGGGGGTGGAACGTGGCACGACAGGGTGACCGGCCGACCCGTCGGGGATTCGGCCTGTTCGAACGCGAAGCGGCGCTCGACGCGGCCGAGGACGCTCTCGACCTCCTGACCGGCCTGGCCGACCGGCCGGCCTGGCCCGAGCGGATGCCCACTCCGACCCGGCCCGACCGTGCCCCGGCTCAGGGCCGGCCCGACCGGACGCCGGCTCAGGGCCGGTTCGAGCGCGCCCCGGCTCCCGACCGTGCCCCGGCTCCGGACCGGCCCGAACGTGCCCCGGCTCCGAGCAGCCGGCCCGAGCGGGATCCCGCGTCCCACCGGCCCGAGCGGGTCCCCCGGCCCCGCGAGGCCACGAGCCCGTATCTCGTCGTGGTCCCGGACCCGGCCGTGCCCGGACCCCGCGCGCGCGGGGAAGCCGAAGCCTTCGACGGACAGGGGACCGGCTTCCCCGACGCCACCGGCTTCCCCGACACCACCGACGCCCCCGACACCCCCGGTCGCCCCCGCGCCGCCGCCCGGCGCGGCGGCGTCCTCGCCTACGCCGCGCCCGCCGGGCTCGGCAAGACGACCCTGCTCGCCGAGATCCGCCGCCGCGCCGCCGCCCGCGGCTGCACCGTGCTCTCGGCGCGCGGCGGAGACCAGGAGCAGCGGGTCGCCTTCCACGTCGCCCGGCAGCTCCTCCAGCCGCAGCTGGCCCAGGCCTCCGACACCGAACTGCGCGAACGCCTCGGCTCCTGGTACGACATCGTCGGCCCCGCGCTGGGACTGCGCGCCGCCGGCGAGGGCTCGCCGCCCGACCCGCAGGGCCTGCGCGACGGACTCGACTGGGTCCTCACCCATCTCGCCGTGCGCCGCGACCCGCTCGTCGTCGTCCTCGACGACGTCCACTGGGCCGACCCGGAGTCCCTCGGCTGGCTCGCCGCCTTCGCGCCGCGCGCCGAGGAACTGCCCATGCTCCTCGTCGCCGCCTACCGCCCCGACGAACTGCCCGACGAGGGGCGGGAGTTCACCGGTCTCCGCTCCGGGCAGCGGCCCCACGGCCTTGCCCCGCTCACCTCCGCCGCCGTCGCGCACCTCGTCCGCGACCACGTCGGCGCCCACGCCGACGACACCTTCTGCCGCGACTTCTGGACCGTCACCTCCGGCAACCCCTTCGAAGCCGTCGAACTCGCCGCCAAGGTCCGTGACCGCGGCCTCGAACCGACCGCACGCGGCGCCCGCGAACTGCGCGACCTCGCCGCCGCCCTCAAGGGCAGCGGCCTCGTCGCCCGTCTCGAACGCCTCGGCACCGCCACCGTCCGCCTCGCCTGGGCCTGCGCCGTCCTCGGCACCGAGATCTCCCCGCAGCTCGCCGGGGCCGTCGCGGGGCTCGGCGGCGAGGCGGTCGCCGACAGCGCCGCGCGCCTGCGCGAGGCCCGCGTCCTCGCCGAGGCCGAAGGGCCGGACGAACCGCTGGAGTTCGTCCACCCCCTCATCGCCACCACCGTCTACCGGTCCATCCCCGCGGCCACCCGCGTCGCCCTGCACGGCCAGGCCGCCTGGTGCGTCGTCGACGCCGGACTCGGCCCCGCCGCGGCCGCCCGCCACCTCCTGGAGACCCACCCCGAGGGCGACCCGTGGGTGGTCCACCAACTGCGCGCCGCCGCCGGGGAGAACCTCCGCGCCGGAGCCCCCGACGCGGCCCGCCGCTGCCTCGCCCGCGCCCTGCGCGAACCGCCCGCCGCGGACGACCGGGCCGCCGTCCTCTTCGAACTCGGATGCTCGTCCCTCCTCACCGAACCCGCCACCACCGTCAACCATCTGCGCGCGGCCCTGGAGGAACCCGTCGCCGACCCGGCGCTCCGCCACGGCATCGTCTACCGCCTCTCCCAGGTCCTCGCCCACAGCGACCGGCTCGTCGAGGCCTCCGAGCTGCTCGGCCGCGAGGCCGGCCGCACCACCGACGCCCGCGGCCGGCTGCGGATGCAGGCCGAGAAGTTCATGTGGGACGCGTTCCGCGCCGACGAACCCGAGTCACCCGCCCGCTCCCGCCGCCTCGCCGCCCTCGCCGACCGGCTCACCGGACGCGATCTCACCGAGCGCTATGTCATCGGCCTGCGCGCCTGGGACGCCACCCTCCGCGCCGAACCCTCCGCCGTCGCCCTCCACCACGCCGAGCGCGCCCTCGAAGGCGGCCTGAGCTGGGCCGACGAGAGCCGGGGCTTCGAGGTCCCGGTCCTCACGGCCCTCACCTTCCTCTACGCCGACCGCCCCGGCCGCGCCGAGGAGCTCTTCGCCGCCGGAACCGCCGAGTTCGAGCGCCAGGGCTGGCGCGGGGCCCACCTCTCCTTCGCGTACACCCTCCTCGGATACATCCGCCACCGGCGCGGGCGCCTCGTCGAGGCCGAGGACTTCGTCCGTGCCGGCCTGCGTCTCGCCGAACGCGTCGGACCCCGCACCCCCGCCCAGTGGTACGCGGTCGGCGTCCTGATCGAGGTCCTCCTCGCCCGGGGCCGCACCGAGGAGGCGGCCGCCGAGCTCGCCGCCGTGGGCCGCCGCCTCGACCCGCGCGGCATGCGCAACCCCGCCTGGTGCCCCTGGCAGCTCCACCTCGCTCTCGCCGAGGCCGCCACCACTCCCGAGCGGGCCCGCCGCACCGCCGAGGACGCCGTCGCCCGCGCCCGGCAGTACGGTGCGCCCTCCGCGATCGGACAGGCGCTCCGGGTGACCGCCGAGGTCTCCGAGCCCTCCGCGCGCGTGAAGCTCCTGGAGGAGTCCGTCGACCTGCTCGACCAGTCGCCCGCCGCGTACGAGCTGGCCCGCTCCCTCGTCGCCCTCGGCACCGCCCTGCGCCGCACCGAACGCGCCGGGGAGGCCGCCGAGCACCTCTACCGGGGTCTGGAGACCGCCCAGGACTGCGGCGCCGACGGCCTCGTCGACGAGGCGCGGGCCGAGCTCGCCGCGGCCGGGCTCCGTCCCCGGGCGCTCCACACCGCCGGGACGGACACGCTCACCGCCCGTGAGCGGACGGCCGCCGAGCTCACGGTCCGCGACCGGGACGCGGCCGGCGTCCTCGGCGTCGACGCGACCACCCTCGGCAGGCTCCTGTCGTCCGTCTACCGCAAGCTCGGGACCGACCGCTCGGGCCTCGCCCAGGCCCTGCGGACGATCGACGGCCCCGGCGGCCAGGGCTGACGGGAGGCGGCCGCCCGGCGCGTCGCGTCGCGCGCCGGGGCACGTACCATGGCCGTATGTCCTTCCTCCGCCGCCGCAGCGCCGCCACACCCGCGGGCCCGGACTTCGACGTCCTGGCCATGGATCCCGGGGACTGGCCCGGCAATCTCGGCGCCGGTCTGCTGCCCGCACCCGACGGCTCCTGCCAGGGCGTGTTCCTCCGCTACGACCTGTTCGGCGGCCGCGGACCCGCGATGATCATCGGCAACCTCCCGGAGGGCTCCCCGGCGCGCGAGCTCGCCGACGGCCAGATCCCCTTCGAGGTGGCGCAGCTCCTCGCCGCCCTGGAGAACGACGAGCCGGTCGAGGTCCTCGACACCGAGGACGTCCCCGTCATGCAGGGCGACAACCTCCTCATCGTGCGCCGTCTCAAGCTCTCCGAGAGCCGCATCTCCTGCGTCCAGTTCGACCGCAGCGACAACGTCCTCGTGACGATCGCCAGTTGGGACCGGCCGATCACCGACGACCTGTACGCGCTGCTCAAGCCGCTGCCCGCCGAGCTGTTCCAGCAGGGCTGACGGGGGAGCGGGGGCCGATGAGCGCGCGCGTCGACGCCTGGATCTGGGCGGTCCGTCTGACCAAGACCCGCTCGCAGGCCGCGGCCGCCTGCCGGGCCGGCCACGTCAAGGTCAACGGCGAGCGGGTCAAGCCCGCCCAGGCCGTGAAGCCCGGTGACGAGGTCCGGATCCTCCACGGCGGACGGGAGCGGATCGTCGAGGTCAAGGAGCTCCACATCAAGCGGGTCGGTCCGCCCGTGGCCGCCGAGGCGTACGTGGACAACAGTCCGCCCCCGCCGCCGCGCGAGCACGTCGCCGTCGCCGCCGTGCGCGACCGGGGTGCGGGGCGTCCCACCAAGCGCGAGCGCCGCGAGATCGACGAACTGCGAGGCCGCCGCCCCTGACCGGCACCGAAGGCCTCCGGGAGCACCCGGAGGCCTTCGCCCTCCCTCAGCGCGGCCCCGCGCCGAGCAGCTCGGAGATCCGTGCCGCCGAGGTGCCGATACCCCTCGGCCCGCCCCGCAGCAGGGCGCTGCCGCTGCCCGCCCGGACGTCCTCCGCACCGTAACGCCGCACCGTGCGGTGCCAGTTGAGGACGCCGGCGAGCCAGTCCTCAAGCCCCCGCAGGTACGCCTCGAAGGCCTCCCGTCCCGCCGCGTCGAGCCCGAAGTCCGCGTAGAGCAGCGGGACCTCACGCTGCTTCAGGTTCTCGTACTGACGCAGCCGGCCCCGCATCAGATCGTCGACCATCGACACGGCGGTCGGGTAGTCGCAGTCGAAGAACGTCTGCAGCACGAGAACGCCGTTGTGCACCTCGCCCTCGACCTCGATCTCCTTCTGGTACGAGAACAGGTCGTTGACGAGCGCCCCGTAGTCCATCACCGCGTTCTCCAGGCTGCGCACCGTGCCCGAGCGGAAGATCTCCGGCGGCAGCGCAGCCTCCTGCCGCAGCCGGCACAGCAGCGTGGTGAGTTCGGAGCCGAAGGTGCTGCGGCGCATCTCGATGTAGTCGACCGGGTCGGGCACCCGGTGCTGCACCACGTTGTGCATCTCCCAGAGCCAGCTGTCGAGCATCACGTCCAGCGAGGCCCGCAGCTCCGCGCGCACCGCGGGCGTCATCGGCGCGGCGGTCCGCACCCAGACGTCGGCGAGCGCACGCTCCAGCGGGTTCACCGCGAACGCCGCGCCCGCCGCCGGCTCGTCGAGCGGCATGCAGGCCTTGAGCCGGTCGGTCTGCTCCTTCGCGGCGGCCAGACCGCCCGTCCGCCCGAAGACCGCCGGATAGTAGTCGTCCGCGTACGTTCCCCAGGTCAGCCAGTCGGCGCTGACCTTCAGTTCCTCGGCGGGGGCGTCCGGATCGAGGCCCGCCGCGCACAGCGCGAGGTCGAAGCCGACCGCCATCGACCGGTCCCACAGATCGTCGAGGAGCCCCATCCGCTCGGCCCAGTCGACCGTGTGCCGCGCCGCCTCCTGGTGGTGGGGGTTGATGGTGAGCGGGTACGGCAGATCGAACTCGGGCAGCAGCGACGGCCCCACGTGCTGGTGCGGCGCGTGCGTGAACGCCCGGTGCCGGGCGGCCGCGGGCCGCCCGAAGAGGGTCCGGATGTCGAGCGCGGAGGTGCCGATGATCCCGTCCAGGTGCGAAGGCCCGCCGACCATGCCCTCGTTCATGTACCGGCTGGAGCGCATGTGCCACTCGTGGCCGCCGGACTGCCAGTCCTGGAGACCCTTCGCGTACGCCGCCACGGCCGCGCACTCCTGAGGGGTGAGGCCCTTCTCGGCGGCGAGCAGCGGCACTTCGGTCAAAGCCGTGTTCTCGAACTGCTGGACCCGCGAGGTCAGCAGGTCGTTGACGGCGTTCGCCGCCTCCTGGGTCGTGCAGCCGAGGAACCGCTCCAGGACCAGGACGCCGTTGCTGTTCTCGCCCTCGTCCTCCACCTCGCGCTGGTACGAGAAGAGGTCGTTGCGCAGGTGCACGGCGTCCGAGAAGGCGTCCCTGAGCACGCGCAGCGGCCGCGACCAGGCCACCTGCCCGGGGACCTCGGCCCCCGCCGCGTACTCGACGAGCCCGGCCGACCAGGGCGCGCCGCCCACCTTGCGGCGCATCTCGATGTACTCCAGGGGGTTGGCGACCCGTCCCTCGTTGATGTTGTCGAGCTCCCACAGCGACTCGTACAGCAGGTGCTCCGTCGCCTCCGCGAACCGCACCCGCCAGCCCTCGGACATCGAGGGGACGGTCCGCCGCCAGAGGTCCGCGAGACCCGCCTCGACGGGGTTGGTCGGCTCGGGCATGCCCGCCGCCGGGTCCGCCGGCATGAAGAGCGGCAGCCGGTCCAGATAGGCCTTGCTGCCCGCACGGTCCTGGGTGCGCTTGAAGACCTCCAGGAAGTGGTCGTCGAAGAAGAAGACCCACGTGTACCAGTCGGTGACGAGGTTCAGGACCCCCTCGTCGCAGTCCGGGTGCGTGTACGCGCAGAGCAGCGCGTAGTCGTGGGAGTCGAGGTCGTGCTCCTCCCAGACTCCCGAGCCCTCCAGCATCCCCATCTCCCGCGCCCAGTCACGCGTGTGCGTGCGGGCGGCCTCCACATGGGGATTGAGCCGTGCCGGATACGGGACATAGAAATCCGGCATAACGAAGGGCTGAGGCATGTGCTGGGGGGCCTTCCGGTGAGCTGGGTCGGTGACCGGCCCAGCCTTACCCGTCGCCCGTACGGCGCACGCGATCTCCCGAATAGTCGTATGAACGCCGGAAGGGTGGTGCCGGACCCCACGTCCGGCACCACCCCGCACCTTTCGGCCGGTCCGTCCTCAGGCCCGGGAAACCCGCACGTCAGCCGCCTTCACGAAGGCGACCCGGTGGCCGAACTGGATCTGGTAGTACTCCTCCTGGCCCCGGACGACCGTGTGGCCGCTCGGATCGAACACCGGCGCGAAGTAGTACTCGCCGGGGGTGCGCCCGCCCACCACGTACCGCTGGCCCGCGAGCAGCTTGTACGGCAGCGGCGACACCGACTGCACCGGCACACCCGCCGGATAGGCCGAGGCCTCCGGATACGCCCGCCCGTACACCGGCACCTCCGCGAGACCCTCCCGGGGCGTCAGGACGAGACCCCGCGCGTTCACCGCGGTCGGCTCCTTCACCGGGTTCGAGAACCACGCCTTCTGCCCGAGGTACCAGACCGCCGTCCAGTCCCCCCGGCGCTCCGCCACCGCGAAGCTCTGTCCGGTCGAGGCCCGCGCCCCGGTGTCGTTGACCCCGGTCGTGGAGTCCTGCCCGCCCGGCCGCAGGCCGATGTCCTTCACCAGGGGCGCGTCGGCGCTCGGGGCGGTGTGCAGGCGCACCGCCCCGCTGCCGTGCGGCACACACGCCTGCCCCGCCGTCACACAGCCCGTGTAGACCGGCTGGTGGGAGCTGTAGTCGGGCCGGACCGTCACCACGCCCGCGTGCGGACCGGCGCTCGGGGTGATCGGACGGCCGAGCAGCCGGAAGTAGTGCGCCCAGTCCCAGTACGGGCCGGGGTCGGTGTGCATGTTCTTGATCGTGGACGCCACCGTGCCCGGCACGTTGTCGTGGCCCAGGATGTGCTGCCGGTCCAGCGGGATGCCGTACCGGCCGGCGAGGTACCGCACCAGGCGCGCCGACGTCCGGTACATCGCCTCCGTGTACCAGGAGTCCGGCGAGGTCAGGAAGCCCTCGTGCTCCAGCCCCACCGACTTGGCGTTCACGAACCAGTTGCCCGCGTGCCAGGCCACGTCCTTCAGCGGCACGTGCTGGGCGATGTGCCCGTCGGAGGACCGCAGCGAGTACTGCCAGGACACGTACGTCGGATCCTGCACCAGCTTCAGGGTGGTGTTCCAGTCGGCCTCGGTGTCATGGATCACGATGTAGTCGATCGACTGGGATGCGGGCCGGTTCGCCTTGTCGTGGTTGCCGTAGTCGCCGTCGCCGAACTCCTCGTACGGCGCCGGGACCCACTCGCAGGCCACGGAGGCCGGGCACTCCACGGGCCCGGCGGCGGGCCGGCGCAGCCCCAGATCCGCCACCTGACCGGTGGCGGGCGCGACCGCCGGGGCGGCCGTGAGCGTCACCACCTGCCCGCTGTCCGTCGTCCGGGTCTCCCCGGTCCGGATCACGTCGAACACGTCGTCCGCGTACGTCGCCGCCGTCGCGGAGTCGTCCGCGCCGGAGTACCGCGCCACCGCCCCGTACCAGTCGGCCGGGTCCGCGCTCGCCGGAAGCCCGGCCTCCCGCTGCGCCGCCGCGAGCAGCGCCGCCCCGCCCTCGATGTTCGCCGCAGGCACGGTGCGCAGCTCCTCGGCCGGGATCCCGGACAGCGCGGACGCACGCTCCAGCGTCCGCAGGCGCTCGGGCGGCTCGGCGGGCGCCGGCACCGGGGCGTCGCCGCCCGTGCGGACCGGGCGCGAGGAGTCGCCGCGGGCGTCCTCCTCGCCCTCGGAGTGGTGCGGGGCGGTCCGGGCCAGCGCCGTCACCGCGTCCGTCAGGTGCATCGGCCCGTAGCCGCCGGTCACACTCGGCGCCCCGCCGTGGGTGTCCCACCGCGACTGCAGGTAGGAGACGGCGAGCAGCACGCTCACGGGCACGCCCTGACGCTCGGCCGCCCGAGCGAACTGCCCTTGCAGGACACCCGCCTCGGGCACGTCGGCGCCGGCGGGCGGGGCGGCGGACAGCAGGGGAAGCAGCAGGGCGACGGACGCCAGGGCGCCCACCGCCCCCGGCACTCGGATCGGTGACGGACGTCTGCGCGACGCGGGACGGAGCAAGGCAGCCTCCAGAGGCAGGGGGTGACACGGGGGCGTGCGGGGCCGAACCCGTACAGGGGTATCGGCTCCCGGACGTCCCGTCAATCACGCCTGCGCAAAAGGAAGTTCCCACGTCAGGGCGGGAATGGAGGCCATTCGGCGGAGTTTCGCGGAGACGGGTCCCGGGCCTGGGACGCGTCACTGGAGTGGACCATTGAAGGTCTCTCGGGAACGATCCGGCCCGCACGAGCCAGGTCGGGAAAGATCTGGCTCGGACAAGCCGGCGCGCCGTGTCCCGGTGTGTCGGCACCGGGCTCACGGCGCACCGCCCCCGTGTGGTCGGTCGGACCCCGCCCCTTCAGCGCGTCCCGACCGCCGCGCGCACGGCCCGCCGTGCCATGGCGCAGTCGTCGTGCAGCCGCCTCAGCAGCAGCCGCTGTTCCTCGCCGGGCGCGAGCGCCCCCGAGGGCACCGGCACGGACCCGGCCGGCGGAGCCTCCTTCATGGTGCGCTGCACCGCCGTCTCGTAGGTACGGATCTCCCGCGTCAGCACGATCATCAGGTTCACCAGGAAGGCGTCCCGGGAGGCCGGCCCCGCCTGCTGGGCGAGCTGACTGATCTGGCGCCGGGCCAGCGGCGCGTCACCGAGCACCGCCCACAGGGTCGCCAGGTCGTAGCCGGGCAGGTACCAGCCCGCGTGCTCCCAGTCGACGAGGACCGGTCCGGCGGGGGAGAGCAGGATGTTGGAGAGCAGGGCGTCCCCGTGACAGAACTGGCCCATGCCCTGACGGCCGCCCGCGTGCGCCAGACCGTGCAGCAGCTTCTGCAGGTCGTCCCGGTCCCGGTCCGTGAACAGCCCGAGCTCGTGGTAGCGCGCGATCCGGGCGCCGTAGTCCAGCGGGGCGTCGAAGGTACCGGCCGGCGGCCGCCAGGCGTTGAGCCGCGCGATCGCACCGAGCGCGGCCCGCACGTCCGCCCGGGGCGGAGCCTCGACGGGGTGGCGCGACAGTGCCGCCGCCCGCCCGGGCATCCGCTCGATCACCAGCGTGCAGTTCTCCGGATCCGCGGCGATCAGCCGCGGCGCCCGCACCGGAGGACGGTGACGGACGAAGGAGCGGTAGGAAGCTATCTCGTGCCTGAACCGCTCGACCCACGCGGGGGAGTGGTCCAGTAAACACTTCGCGACCGCCGTGGTCCGCCCGGTCGTCCCGACGATGAGTACGGAACGGCCGCTGCGCCGCAGCACCTGCACCGGGTTGAACTCCGGGCAGATGCGGTGGACCGACGCGATCGCCATCTTCAGCTGCGCCCCCTGGGGGCCGGACAGATCGATCCTCCCGCTGACCGGCTGGGTACCGGTGCCACCCGTCCAGCGCCTCGGCCTGACGGCCTGGGGCGCGGGGGCGAGGTACGGTCCGGCGCCTGCCGGGACGATGCGGTGCTGCGGCCGGGGCGGTGCGGACACGGAGGACGATGCTGTGTACATGGAGGACAGATCCCTTCGTGTGCCGACGAGTTGCGTGCGTCGCCCCGCCCGCCCCCCGGTCCGCACCCTGGGGAATGAGGGCCGGTCGGCGGGGCGGGGTGGCGCGTTCCTACCTGACACCCGGGCGCGGGTGGCGGAACATCTCGCGCACCCTGGCGAAGGCTGGCGAATTGTCGCCAGGCCTATGACAGGGGGCTAGATTCAACTCAGCCGAGAACCTGGGGGCTTAGACGTGACCGGACAAACCAACACCCGCCTGGCAGACCTGTTCGGCCTGGCCGGCTGGTCCAAGGGCGAACTCGCGAGACTCGTCAACCGGCAGGCGGCGGCCATGGGCCACCCCCAGCTGGCGACGGACACCTCGCGGGTGCGGCGGTGGATCGACCGGGGCGAGACCCCGCGCGATCCCGTCCCCCGGGTGCTGGCAGCACTGTTCACCGAGCGACTCGGCCGTGTCGTGACCATCGAGGACCTCGGGTTCGTACGACACGGGCGCGCCGGAAAGAAGCAGGACGTCAGGAAGACGGAGAACCCTGACGGGCTGCCCTGGGCACCCGATCGTACGGCGGCGGTCCTCACCGAATTCACGGGAATGGACCTCATGCTCAACCGACGCGGCCTGGTGGGCGCGGGTGCCGCGCTTGCCGCCGGCTCCGTACTCAGCAACGCCATGCACGACTGGCTGCAGACCGACCCCGCACGCAAGGGCGTCCCTCCGCAGGCCACCGATCCCCTCCACGCCGACCCCGCTGGGTTCGACCGCTACGAGGCCG
Source organism: Streptomyces tanashiensis (assembly GCF_014648895.1). Lineage (GTDB taxonomy): Bacteria > Actinomycetota > Actinomycetes > Streptomycetales > Streptomycetaceae > Streptomyces > Streptomyces tanashiensis. The sequence goes on along the minus strand of NZ_BMRZ01000017.1, from coordinate 58,534 downwards.
CCCCCATCGGGTCGGAGGAGATCGAGGCCCTGGAGCACTCGGTGGAGGTGTTCCGCGCCTGGGACGCCTCCCGGGGCGGCGGTCTCCAGCGCAAGGCGGTCGTGGGCCAGCTCAACGAGGTGGGCGGCATGCTCGCCTACCGGCACGCCGACCACCTCCAGCGACGCCTGTGGGGCGTGGCCGCCAACCTGGCGGTCCTCGCGGGCTGGATGTCCCACGACGTCGGTCTCGAACCGACGGCGCAGAAGTACTTCGTCATCGCCGCCCACGCGGCGCGCGAGGGCGGTGACCGGCCCAGGGCCGGCGAGGCGCTCTCCCGGGCCGCCCGCCAGATGGTGCACCTGGGCCGCCCCGACGACGCCCTCGACCTCATGAAGCTCGCCAAGGAGGGATCGGGCGAGCGGGTGCTGCCCCGTACCCAGGCCATGTTCCACACCATCGAGGCCTGGGCGCAGGCGTCGATGGGCCGGGGGCAGGCGATGCGGCGGACCCTCGGCGAGGCCGAGGAACTGTTCGTGTCCGACCGGCAGGACGAGAAGCCGAGCTGGATGCAGAACTTCGACGAGGCCGACATGCACGGCATGCAGGCCCTCGCCTACCGCACCCTCGCCGAGCACGACCCGGCGGCGGCGGTCCCCGCGCAGCGCCACGCCAAGCTGGCCCTGGAACTGCGGCGCGGCGGGCACGACCGGTCGAAGCTCTTCGACCACATCTCGCTCGCCTCGGCCTGCTTCATCGCGGACGATCCGGAACAGGCCGACCGGTACGCCCGGCTCGCCCTGATGTCCATGGGGGACACCTCGTCCCACCGGACCTGGGACCGGCTGCGGGAGATGTACCGGCTCACTGGGCAGTACGCGGGCTACTCGAGGATCGAGAACCTGCGCGAGGAGATCGAGCTGGCCCTGCCCAGGTCCCCCGTCAACCGCCCCAGGACCGGACAGGCCTGAGCCTCCCCGTCCTGCGGGACGCGGGGAGGCTCAGGAGGTCGTCGTATGGCCGCGTGTCTTCCAACGTGGGCACGGGGCGTGTGCAGCGGGTGATACGGGTTCGTATCAGCGTGCGACACGAGGCCTGTCCAGCGGATGACCCGGGCTCGTGCCGGCAGGTGACACGAGGCCCGTTCAGCGGGTGACCCGGACCACCATCACGCAGGCGTCGTCCTCGCGCGACTCCTCGCCGAACTCCTCCACCACCGCGCGCACGCCGTCCTGCGCGTCCCGCGCCTCCGCGAGCCGGGGGCCGAGAGCGAGCAGGCGTCGGGCACCCGTGTCGTCGTCGTCCGCGGCACTCCCCCGGGTCAGCCCGTCGGTGTGCAGGACCAGCAGGTCCCCCGGGACCAGCCGGGTCTCGGCCTCGCCGTACACGGCGCCGGCCGTGGCCCCGAGCAGGACACCCTCGGGCCGCCGCAGCGCGTGCCCCGTCCCGTCGCGGAACAGCAGCGGGGCGGGGTGGCCGGCCTGTGCCCAGGCCAGGGTCTGGGCCACCGGGTCGTACCGGCAGCACATCGCGCTGCCGAGCGCGGGCTGTACGGAGGTCTCCAGGAGCTGGTTGAGGTGCCCCATCAGTGCCGCGGGGCGGATTCCGGCGACGGCCATGCCGCGCAGCGCTCCGAGCAGCATGGCCATGGAGGAGGTCGCGGCGACCCCGTGGCCCGTGAGGTCGCCGACGGTCAGCAGGGCGTCCCCGTCGGGCAGCGCGAGCGCGTCGTACCAGTCGCCGCCGATCAGGCCTGTGCTGGCGGCGGGGAGGTAGTGCGCGGCGACGTCGAGCGGGGCGGGCCCGTCGTGGGCGAAGCGGAGCGAACCGCGCCACGGCGGGAGCACCGCCTCCTGCAGCTCGACGGCCACCCGCCGCTCGGTGATCTCGATGTGACGGCTGCGCTCCAGGCTGTCCCGGCTCTCGCGGACCGCCCGCTCGCTGCGCCGCAGCTCGCTGACGTCCCGGAGGACGGCCCACATGGAGGCCGTGCAGCCGTCGGTGTCGAGCACGGGTTCGCCGGTCATGTGCACGGTCCGCACCCGGCCGTCCGTCCGGACGATCCGGAACTCGCCGTCGATCGGCTTCCCGTCGATCAGACAGTCCGTCACCAGCCCCTGAAGGACGGGCTGGTCCTCGGCGAAGACCATCGTGGGCATCTCGTCGAGCGACATCGGGCCGCTCTCGCGGGGTCGTCCGAAGATCTGGAACAGTTCCTCGGACCAGCTGACCTCGTCGGTGAGCAGGTTCCACTCGGCGCTGCCGACCCGGGACAGCAGGGAGCCGGTCCGGGGCGGGGCGGCCACGCCGTACGCCGTGCCGGGGGCGGTCGGGAGGGAGGTGTCGACGGCGACGTCGAGCTCCTCGGCCTCGTCCTCGACGGTCGCGCCGGCCGGGACGCCGGCGCGGAGCTGGCCCAAGTGGGCGCCCAGGTCGTCGAGTTGATGCACTGCGAGGTCGCACAGGGCGCGCTGCCACCGCTGCTGGGGGTCGTCCTCGTCGGCCGCGGCGTCCCGGCGTACGGCGTCCACCTCGCCGCGCAGGCGGCGGGTCTGTGTGATCAGCGCGTCCACCGCGCCCGGCTCCGGCGGCTGGGCGGGACGGTCCGCGAACAGAGGGGACGGCATGTCGTACTCCGATACAGGCGCGGCGCGGCCAGCTGTGGAAGGAGGCCGAAGACGACTGTTGCACAGCCCGGGACGGCCCGTAAGGGATTTGGCAACACTCGATCCGGTGGTGCTTATGGCATATGCCAAAGGCCCGGCGATTATCGGACAGGGCGCGACCCGTTACGGTGCTGGGGTGGTGAACGACGACGGAAACGGCACGGTGGGCGCGGGTGCGACGGTCACGGGCGGGGTGGTCGCGGGCGAGTCGGACGTGCGTACGGGTGGGGGCGCGGTGGCACCGGAGGTCCGTGCTCCCGGTGTTCCGGCGACGGGTGCGGGTGCGGGTGCGGCGGCCGTGCCCGCCGGCGCGGACAGGGCGCCCATGAGCGCGGTGGGCACCGCGGTCCTGCTCGCGGCGGCGCCCGCCGGCCGGGGCCGCGCGATGGACGCCGCCTCCGTGCTCCCGGCGCTCGCCGCCGTGCCGCCCGGCGTCCTCACCGGCACCCCGGCCGCCACGCTCGTCGAACTCGCCGATCCGCTCGACCCGCAGACCGTCCTCACCCGCCTCCGCGCGGCCGCCGCGAGCCCCGGCCCCCTGGTCGTCTGCCTCGCGGGCCAGCTCCACCTCGACCGCCGCCAGCAGCTGCCACACCTCGCGCTCGCCCGCACCACGCCGGCGACGCTCCGCTACACGGCGCTGCCCTGGCACTGGCTCGCCGGTGAACTCGCCGTACGGCAGCCCGGCACCACGACCGTCGTCGTGGACCTCGCGGCCGACCCGGACGTCTGGCAGCGCCTCACCGCCGCGCCGGGACTGCTGCACCTGGGTCCCGGCCCCCTCCTCCACGGGCGCGTGGTGCCCGCCCCGCGCAGGGGCGAGCCGACGACCCCGGAGTACCTGCGCGCGTGGGCCGAACTCCTGCGCTCCGGAGCCCGGTTGGCCCCGGCGGCGGCGCACGCGGAGGCCGCCGCACGGGCGATGACGGTGGCACCCGCGCCGCAACCGCTCTTCCTCGCACCCGTGCCCGTACCCTCACCGGCCACCGCGCCGACGCACGCCTCGGGACCCGTGCCCACTGCGACGCCGGTGCCCCCGCCGGTTCCGTCGCCGACGCCGGTGCCCGCGCCTCGTCCCACACCTGTGCCCGCCGTGACGCCCGCGTCGGCTGCGGGGGCCACGCCCACCACCGCGCCCGCGCCGAAGGCCGGGGCCGTGCCCGCGCCGGGATCCACGCCCGCTCCGGGAGCGGGGCCGGCCTCGGGACCCGTGACCGTGGCCCCTCCCGCGCCCTTGCCCCCGATGCCTCCCGCGTTCGTCCCCGCGACCCCTCCGGCACCCGCCCCCGCCGGTACGTCCGGGCCGGTGGCCGCCGAGGACCCGCACCCCACGATCCTCGCCGCCGCCAGGGCCGGACGGCACGGGGAAGCGGCGGCGGTGGCGGCGGCCTGGGAGCACGAGGCCCTGCGCCGCCACGGACACCGCTCGGCCGAGGCCGTGCACTGGACGGAGGTACGGGCGGACCTCGCCCGCCTCGCCGGCGAGCCGGCCCGCAGCTGCGAACTCTGGCTCGCCGCCGCCGAGGCCCGGCTCGGGCTGGGCCAGCGCCCGGACGACCCCGACGTCGAAGGGGCCGTCGACCGGGCCCACCACCAGTGGGAGCAGATCGGCGACACCGGCCGCGCCCGCACCCTCGGCCCCGTCCTGATCGCGCTGCGGCGGCGGGTCCCGGGACGCCGGCCCGGCGCACTGGCCGCGCTCACCCGCCGCATGGGCTGAAGGACCCGCGAAGGCGCGAGCGGCGGCCGACGGCCGCCCGCCGTCCGCGACCGTACGACCGTCCGGTGGACCGACCGCCCCGAGACCCCCGTCACCGAAAGGCCCGACACGTGACCTCGCTCGCCACCGCCCAGCGCTCGCTCGCCGATCCGTCCGTGCGGCACCCGCTGTGGCCGCCGCTCACCCGGGGTTGCCCCGTCACCTCCACCGAGGACGTCGCGTACCCCCTCGACATCGACTACGCCTACGAGCGGGTCCCCGCCGACCTGTTCGACCGCCCGGCCGCCCACGGCCTCGAACGGTGGGCCCCGTTGCTGCCGCCCCTCGCGGCGCCCGGCCTCGGCGAGGGCAACACGCCCCTGGTCGAACTCGCCGACGGAGTCTGGATCAAGGACGAGTCACGCAACCCCACCTGGAGCCACAAGGACCGGTTGAACCGGGTGGCCGTCAGCGCGGCCGTCGCCTCGGGGGCGCGGGGCATCGTCGTCTCCTCGTCCGGCAACCACGGCGCGGCGGCCGCCGCCTACGCGGCCCGTGCCGGGCTGCCGTGCGCCGTCTTCACCTCCCCGTTCGCCCCGCCCGCCGTCGCCTCCCACCTCCGGGCCTACGGGGCGACGGTGCTGACCGTCCCGTACGAGTCGGTACGACCCCTGATGCGCCGCATCGTCGACGAGCTCGGCTTCCAGAGCGTCAGCAGCGTGACGGACACCGCCCACACCGGGCACCCCTTCGGGCCCGAGGGCTACAAGACCCTGGCGTACGAGATCGCGCTCGGCCTCGGGCAGGCGCCGGCGGAGGTCCATCTGCCCACGGGATACGGCGAGTTGCTCTTCGGCGTGGCCAAGGGCTTCCAGGAGCTCGCACGGCTCGGCGTCACCGGGTCCGTCCCCCGTGTGTACGCGGCCGAGCCCGCCGCGGCCGGCGCCCTCACCGAGGCCCTCCGCACGGGCAAGCCGGTGGCCCGGGTCGCCGTCGGGCCGACGGCGGCGTACGCCATCGACTGCGAGATCAACAGCTACCGCGGCGTCCTCGCCGTCCGTACGACCGGGGGAGCCGCCCACGCGGTGACGGACAATCAGATGATGGCGGCACGGCAGGAGTTGGCCGCACAGGGCATCTGGTGCGAGACCTCGTCCGCCGCCGGGCTCGCCGGGCTCCGTGCCCGCGGGCCACGCGAGAGCGACGGTCCGGTGGTGTGCGTGGTCACCTCCAGCGGCTACAAGGACATCGCCACGGCGAAGGAGAGCTTCGCGCCGACGGCCCCGGACTGGGAGCCGATCAAGGCGACCCTGACGGCCCGCGAGTCCGAACGCCCCTGACGGCCCGCGAGTCCGAACGCCCCTGAGGTGACCGGACCCGGCGCCCGGCCGGCACCTCGGGCGTCGGGACAGGACCCGCTCCGAGGCGCAGGCGGAGGCCGACGGCCGCGGCTCAGCCGCCGGTCACGCCCTGGCCCGCCGCCGGGAGCACGACGCGGATGCCGAACTCGTACGTGCCCGTCGCCCGGGCGACGGCGACGAAGAGGTCGGCGAAGTGCTCCTGGCCCCGGGCCGTGGCGATGCCGCCGAGGTCGAGGACCGAGTCGTCGGGCCAGCCCAGGTCGGCGAGCAGACCGTGCACCACCTGCTTGGACTGCGCGTCCTCGCCGGAGAGGAACACGGTGCTCGGGCCCTCCAGGGAGTCCGGCGCGACCATCACGCCCCGGTCGATCGTGGAGAAGGTCTTCACGACGCGGGTCTCCGGGAACGCCTGCTGGATCTCCTCGCCGAGACTGACGACCGGGTGGGAGAGCGTCCCGTCCGCGAGGAAGCCGACGGCGACGTCGAGCAGGACCTTCCCGGCGAGCGCGGGGGCCCCGATCGTGCGGAGCAGGGCCACCGATGCCGTGCCCGGGGTGGCGTTCACCAGCACCTCGGCGTGTGCGGCGGCCGCCGCCGAGTCCTCGATCCGTGCACCCGCCGCGAGAAGCCCCTCCAGCTTCCCGAGCAGCTCCGGGTCCCCGGGCCGCCGCGACCCGATGACCACGTCGTGGCCGGCTCGCGCCCACGCCGACGCGAGTGCCTGTCCTACATGTCCTGTTCCGAGAATTCCGATCCGCATGCGGATCATCCTGGCCGGGCGGCAGCCGGGCCCGCGTCGGCCGCGGAGCCCAACCCTCGTCGGCCCATGGGCCTAGGACCCGACGACGACTGCCCCGCTTCTGAGACGATGGGGGTGTGACCGTCTCCCCGCACGCCGCCCCGACCCCGGTACTCCCCGCCGGCCCGCTCGTCACCGAGCGGCTCGTCCTGAGGCCCGTCCGGAGCGGTGACGTGCCGGCGGTGACGCGGCTGTGGACCGACCCGGAGGTACGGCGCCACCTCGGCGGTCCCGTGATCGAGTCGGTCGTCCGGATCCGGCAGCGGCGGATCGTCGGGGCCGCCGGTATCCACGCGGTGGTCCGCGCGGAGGACGGCGTGCTGCTCGGGCTGGTCACGGTGGAGGACGCCGGGCGGAACGGGGAGACGGAGGTCTCGTACCAGTTCCTGCCCGAGCACTGGGGCCGGGGATACGCGCGCGAGGCGGTGGGTGCGGCCGTGGCGCGGGCACTGGAGAGCGCGCCGAGCGTGGTCGCGGTCACCCAGGAGGCGAACCACCGGTCCCGTCGGCTCCTGGAGACCGTCGGCCTGGAGCACGCCGAGTCCTTCGTGGAGTGGGACGCCCACCAGGTGCTGTACCGCCGGCGTCGGTGACGGCGGCCCGTGTCAGGCCCGGCCGTCCCTCCCGCCGCCGGAGTCGATGAGGGCCCGTGTCAGGCCGGCCGGTCTCCCGCCGCCAGGGTCGCGACCGCCCGCTCCAGGCGGGCCGCGCGCGTCTTCGCGGTGCGCGCCTGCCAGAGGCTGAGGATCACCAGGTAGCGGTCGGTCCTGCCGAGGGCCTCGAAGGCCCGCGCCGCCGCGGGCTCCGCCGCCAGGGCCGCCGCCAGGTCGTCCGGCACGGTCGCGTCCTTCTGCGAGGGGTACGCGGCCTCCCACCGTCCGTCCGCCCGGGCCGCCCGCACCTCGGCGAGGCCCGGCTCCCGCATCCGTCCCGCCGCGGTCAGCGCCTCGACCTGGCGCACGTTGACCTGGGACCAGAGGCTGCGGGGCCGGCGCGGGGTGATCTTCTGGAGGTAGCTCCGCTCGTCGCGGGCCATGCGCTTGCCGGTGATCCAGCCGTACGCGAGGGTGCCGTCGAGGATCTCCTCCGCGCTGGGGGAGGCGAGGTCCGAGCCCTTGCGGCCAAGGAGCAGCCAGATGCCCGGGGTGTCCCCGTGGTGCTGTTCCAGCCAGGCCTCCAGCTCCTCCCCGCCGCTGAACGCCATGACCGCGAGCCCCTCGACCGTCTCCACCGCACACCTCTTCCCCGCCGCCGCGTGTCCAGCACTCCGTCCCCCGGGAACCTACCGTCGCCGACGGCCCGGACGGTTCCGCCCTCGTACGGCACGCCGCCACGTACGATCTGCGGATCGTCCGCCGGGACACCTACGCCAAGGAGCTCTGACCCATGTCCATCCTGGTGATCGGCGAGTGCGTCGCCGACATCGTGCGCGGTGCCGACGGCACCGAGCGGGTCCACCCGGGCGGCAGCCCCGCCAACGTCGCGTACGGCCTCGCCCGCCTCGGCCGGGACGTCACGCTGCTCACCCAGCTCGCCGACGACCCCACCGGGCGGCTGATCGCGGACCACCTGAAGGGCGCGGGCGTACGGGTCGAGGTCGGCGGCGTCCCCGACCGCACCCCGTCGGCGGTCGTCGGGCTCGACGCGCAGGGCCGGGCCGCGTACACCTTCGACATCGCCTGGACCCTGGAGGCCGGGGAGCCCCGGCCCGACCGGCCCGGCCATGTGCACATCGGCTCGATCGCCGCCGTCACCGCGCCCGGCGCGGCCACCGTCCTGGCCGAGGTGGAGCGGCTCCGGGACCGGGCCACGGTCAGCTACGACCCGAACGTGCGGCCAGGACTGATGGGGGAGCACGGCGAGGCCGTCGCCCGCGTCGAGCGCTGCGTCGCCCTGAGCGACCTTGTGAAGGCGAGCGACGAGGACCTGGCCTGGCTGTACCCCGGAGAGGAGCCGCAGGCGGTCGCGGCGCGCTGGCTGGCCCTCGGTCCGGCCGTCGTCCTGGTCACCCGGGGCGCGGCCGGCTCGCTCGCCTTCACCGGGCGGGTGACGGCCTTCGCGGAGGCGCCGGCGGTCACGGTCGTCGACACGGTCGGCGCGGGCGACTCCTTCATGTCCGCCGTCCTCGACCTCCTCGCCGGGCGGGGGCGGGAGACCCTCCCCGGGATCGGCGCCGAATACCTGGCACGGCTGCTGAGGAGGGCGGCCACGGCGGCGGCCGTCACCGTCTCCCGGGCCGGTGCCCAGCCGCCCGACCGGTCCGAACTGGACGCGGCCGAGGGGCGGTTCACCGTCAGGTGCGGGCGTGTGTCGTGATGTCCGAGGCGAACTGCTCGATCATCTCCGGCGTGACCGTCGGACGGCACTCGGCGATGGCCTCCAGGTAGTCCGCCGTGCTCGCGCCGGGCGCCGGGTCGTCCCCGCCGCGTCCGCCGACCGCGAGCAGGTCCCGCTCGAAGGAGGCCTGGGCGGCGATCCGGGCCGCGTGCTCGATGTCGGCGGGTGTGAACAGCTCGCTCGCGAGCACCAGTTCGTCGATGTCGACGTCCGGCCGCCCGTCGGTGTAGCGGGACCAGATCGCCGCCCGCGCCGCCTTGTCCGGCGTACCGATCGGGATGAGGTAGTCGAAGCGGCCGGGGCGCAGGAACGCCGGGTCGAGGGAGCGGATCGAGTTGGTCGCGCAGACGAGCAGCCGCTCGTCCCGCTCCCGGAAGCCCGGTATCAGCTTCAGGAGTTCGTTGGTCACCCCGTGCATGCCGCCCGGCTGGGCGGGCTCCGAGCGGACCGGGGCGATCTCCTCGACCTCGTCGATGAAGACGAGGACCCGCTCCAGCTCGGCGATCCGCGCGAACGCGGACCGCAGGGCGGCGGCGAGGTTCCCCTCGTCGGCGAGGCGGGAGGGCAGGATCTCCACGAAGGGCCAGCCGAGCCGGGAGGCGATGCCGCGCGCGAACGTGGTCTTGCCGGTGCCGGGCGGGCCGAACAGGCAGACCGCGCGCGGTGGCCGGACCCCGTGCCGGGTGGCCCGCTCGGGCTCGGCCAGGGGCAGGACCACCCGGCGCTCGATCAGGTCCTTCTCCCGCTCCATGCCGGCGACCTTGGCCCACAGGTCGCCCGGGAGCAGCCGGCCGCCCAGGTCGTCGAGGAGTCCGGCGGCGGGGCCGTGCAGCGGCTCGACCTTCTCGAAGTACGCGACGGCCGGCTGGCGCGTGTACCCGGCGTTCAGCAGGCCCTCGCCGACGAGCTCCTCCTCCGGCAGGACGTACGCGATGCGTCCGACGCGGGCGGCGACGAGCCGCCGCTCCAGCTCCACGAGCAGCGCGCTGGCGAGGCCGCGGCCCCGCCACGCCGAGGAGATCGCGATGCGCATGACCCAGGCGCGCTCGCCGGAGACGCAGGCGAGCGCCGCGCCGATGGGGACGCCCTGGTGGACGGCGACCACGGCCGGCTGACGGGTGGTGAGGGCGCCGATGCACTCGGCCAGGGAGAAGACGGACTCCTGCCCGAGCTCGGCGGTGGTGTCGATCAGATGGACGACGGCGGCGAGATCGCTCTCGCGGTAGTCGTGGATGTGCCAGTTCACCGGTGGTACCGCCCCTCGTTCGTGCTGTTGCGGCGAGGCTAGGCGGGGGTGTCGGGGCCGGTCGTGCGCCAACCTGCACAAGGCGGCGCGGGGAAACGCGCCGAACCGGCACTGGGCAGGAACGGGAGCGGCCCCCGGAGCAGTGCTCCGGGGGCCGCGTGTGCGAGTGGGTGCTTCAGCAGGCGGGGGACCGTCAGTAGGCCGGGGCCAGCTTCGGGTTCGGGCCGTGCGCGTTCTGCTGCTGCTCGCCCTCCGAGGCGAAGAAGACGATCAGGATGATGAAGCCGACGAGCGGGACCAGGCCGATGAGGATCCACCAGCCGGAACGGCCGGTGTCGTGCAGACGGCGGATCGCGACGCCCAGGTACGGCAGGAAGACGCCGAGCGCGTAGATCGTGCTGAGCAGCTGGGTGCCGACTGCCTGGTCGACGATGCTCAGGACGGTCAGGAAGATGAAGTTGAACAGGAAGAACATCCAGAATTCCTTGCGGCGCGCCCGGCCGTTGAACACCGCGTACTTCTTGAGAACGTCGAGGTACCAGTTCACTTTGTCCCCCCAAGGACTGGGTATGCGAGCGGGAGCCTGTCCCTGTGGAGCAAGCTTTACGCAGAACTTAGGTGGCTGAAACCACATGGGTCAATTCGTTACCGGGAGGTTGCCGTTCACATGCGGGACGCGTGAACGGCGGCACCTCCGGTGAGTGGAGGTGCCGCCGTTCCGGGAGAGGATCAACGGTGGTTCGGGGGGATCGGAAGGTCACGTCCTTCGCTTGGTCATCAGCAGTCCGCCGGCCGTGAGGGAGAACAGGCAGACGCACGCACCGGTGATCACGTTGCTGAGGATCATGCCCGTGTCGGGGTTCCGCGTGACGACCCACGGCGCGACGATGAGCCACGCGCCCAGGAGCAGGACGATGAAGTTCAGGTCCTGCGACCGCTCGGGGACCATCGACATGCACAGGCCGAGCACGGCAAGGGAGATGCCGACGATCAGGTTGGTGATGGCGAGTTCCGGTCGGGCGGCGGCGAAGTGGACCGTCCACGCGGAGATCGCGGTCCACACGCCTGCGAGGATCACGAGTTCCTCGACAGCCGCGACACCTCTGGTCTGGAGCATACGGGCATATCGGTCCCGCATTTCCGACGCGTCGGGGTGTCCCGCGATATCACCGTGACGGTGAGAGACGTCGGCCATGTGACTCGCCTCCTTCTGGCGTCCTGCGTGTCTGGCCTCACTGCGGCAATCATGCCGCTGCTTCATTGTGCGCTTATCTGGCCTTTATGTGTAGGTCTGTCCGGTAAGGGATGCGCACAGAAATAAAGCGGCCGATGTGCAGGGATCCACCAAAAGGACATTTCCGTTCAACAAAAATTCAATGCAAGGCTGGACCACTCTTCGTATCGGTATGCGCGGCGCCGCGCTCGGGTGCCCCGGGCCACCCCGGCGTAGCCTGGAAGAGGACTCGGGGATCGGTCGTTTCCCACCGCCGGGAGAGCGCGATGGCCGGCATCGTACGGAAGAGCTTCGACTCAGCGGACGAAACTCGTCCCTTCAAGGATGAAAAGGGCAGGCTCGACCTGCTCATCGGCGACGGCGGCTCGGTGGGCCGCGCCGTCTTCGAACCGGGCTGGAAGTGGTCCGAGCACGTCGGGCCCATCGCCGGCACCCCCAGCTGTCAGGCCTCGCACGTCGGGTACGTGGTCAGCGGCCGGATGCACGTCGTCATGGACGACGGTGAGACGGCCGAGTTCGGCGCCGGCGACTACATGGAGGTCAAGCCCGGCCACGACGCCTGGGTCCTCGGCGACGAACCCTGCGTGGCCCTCGACTGGAACGGCTTCACGAACTACGCCCTGCCGCCGTCCTCCTGACGTCCCTCCCCGCCCACCGCCCCGGGCGCGCCGCGAGCACCCGGGGCGGCCCCGGGTCACACCGCCGCGGGCTCCGACGGCGACGCCTTCGAGTCGCCGGACGCGATGCCGAACGCCGGGTCCGGCACCGACTCCGGCGCGAGCAGCACCGAGGAACGGCCGTCCACGCCGATCGGCACGTCGCCGTCGATGGTCACCCGGCGCAGCTTGCGCTCGTGGTCGTCGGAGTCGTCGACGCCGTAGTGCTGGGTGGCGCGGTTGTCCCAGATGGCGACGTCGCCGACCTGCCACTGCCAGCGCACGGTGTTCTCCGGGCGCTCGATGTGTCCCTGGAAGAGGTCGAGCAGGGCGCGGGAGTCGGTGCCCGTCAGGCCGCTGATCCGCTGGACGAAGTTGCCCAGGAGGAGGGTCCGCTCGCCGGTCTCCGGGTGGACCCGCACGACCGGGTGCTCGGTGAGGAACTTCGTCGAGGCGAAGACCTCGCGGAAGCGCACGAGCTGCTCCGGCAGGGCGCCGGGGCGCAGGGCCGCGTAGTCGTAGTCGTTGGAGTGCACCGCGCGCAGCCCGTCGGCCAGGGCGCGCAGCGGCTCGGGCAGCTTCTCGTACGCCGTCGCCGTGTTGGCCCACAGGGTGTTGCCGCCGTACGGAGGGATGACGACCGCGCGCAGGATCGAGAAGGCGGGGTAGGCCGGCACGAAGGTCACGTCGCTGTGCCACTGGTTGGCCCGGCCGCCGTAGTCGGAGTCGATCGGGAACGAGTAGCGGCCGTCGGCCGACGGCACGGTGGGATGGGCGACGGGCGTCCCGAGGAGCCGGCCGAAGGCCTCGTGCGCCTCCTCGTCCAGGTGGTCCTGGCCCCGGAAGAAGACGACCTTGTGCGCCAGGAGCGCGGCCCGGATCTCGGCGACGGTCTCGGCGGGGAGGTCGCCGCCGAGGCGGACGCCGGAGATGACGGCGCCGAGGCGGCCGCCGACCTTCTGGACGGTGACGGGGGTGGTCGCGGTCGACATGGCGGGTCCTTTCGGAGGTCCGGGGAGATCCCGGAGCAATTAATTTCGGAGCGGAAGCAATGAGGTGACGGGTGTCCGCAGGGCGGCACGAGCCGTAACCCGGAAGCCGGACGTCGGACGAGGAGGGGCCGCACCGGAGAGGCGTACGCGGCAACGACGCGTCCGTGCGGGAGGGGGTGTACGAGGGGGCGGTGGCACCGGCGGACCGGCCACCCGCGAGGGTCGCGAGGATCAGGCGCCGCAGACGGCGGAACAGGAGGAGGTCGCGAACATGTCCCGGAGACTCGCAGCGGCCGCCGCCGCACGTCAAGCGGCCGTCCGCACGCCGAACCACCGCTCGTGGTGGTTGAATCGGCGCCTGCCCGGCGCCGCCGGCCCACGTCCGCGCACCCCGCCGAACCGCCGTCGACCAGCGGAGATTCCCCCCGGCCCGGACGGCACGGGCGACAGCGAAGGGGTGCTCGACGGACCCGCCGGCGGCGGCGCCGGGATTTCACACCACCGCAACAGTGACCAGAGGGGCGACCATGACGACGACCATCCCGCACGGTTCCCGCAGGGCGGGCGACGGCCGCCGCGAGGCCAACGCCGCCACCGTGCTCAGGACCGTCCTGGACCACGGGCCGGTCTCCCGCGGCGACGTCGCACGGCTCTCCGGCCTCAGCCCCGCCGCCGTCTCGCGACAGGCCACCGACCTCACCCGGCTCGGCCTCCTGCGCGATCTGCCCGAACTCGCCGGGGGTGGGGGAGTGGGACGGCCCCAGATCCCCGTCGACCTGCACGTCGGAGCCGCCGGCGGGCCCGTCGCGGGCGGCGTCCATCTGGGCGTTCCCGGCTCGACCTTCGCCCTCGTCGACCTCCGGGGCCAGGTCCTGGCGCGCCGCGCCCACCCCCACGACGGCATCGCGCCGGACGCCCTGCCCGGCGCGATCGCCCGTGAACTCCGAGACTTCCTCGACACCCACGCGCGGGGGCGCCCCCTGCTCGGGGTCGGCGCCGCGGTCGGCGGCTGGGTGGACCCGGCCGAGGGCGTGGTGGTCCGGCACGACGCCCTCGGCTGGCGCCGCCGGCCGCTCGCCGCCGAACTCGCCCGCGGCCTCGGCGGACGGACCGTGCGCCTGGACAACCACGCCCGCTCCATCGCCCAGTCGGAGATCCTCTTCGGGCGGCCCGCCGCCCGCCGCAGCCTGGTCCACCTCTTCGTCGGCAACGTCGTCGACGCGGCCGTCGGCCTCGCCGGCGTCGTCCACCAGGGGCCCGGCGCGGCCGCCGGAGACGTGGCCCACCTGCCCGTACCGGACTCCACGGCGCCCTGCCCGTGCGGGCGTTCGGGCTGCCTGGAGGCCACGGCGTCGAACACCGCCCTCGGCGCGACGGCCGTCCGCCGGGGCATCGTGCCCGAGCCCGACACCTCCCTCGTGGTGGACGCGGCGGCGGCCGGTGACCGGCGCGCCGACCGGCTGCTGCGCGAACGCGCCCGCGCGGTCGGCCGCGCCGTCGCGCTCCTCCTCGACGTCCTCAACCCCGATCTGGTCGTCGTCACCGAGCAGTCCAGCGTCCTCGAACCGGACTATCTGGAGGAGATCCGCGGGGCCGCGATCGACCTCTCGCACGTCTGCGACGACCCCGAACGCATCGTCAGTCCACATGCCGGACCGGCCACACTGCCCGTGGCGGCGGGCACGGTGCTCCTGAATCCCCTGTTCAGAAGGCCCTTCGAGACGGCCGGCGAGCTGCTCCCCGCCCACAGCGGAAGCTGATGTCGTCTCAGAATGCGGTCAACGCCGGTTGACCGCTCCGCGAAGCCGCTGTCATATTGCTCCCGTGAATCCGGACATGCGCCTCATCTCCCGCAGGCACGTCGACCTCTGTCGACAGGCCAGCGCGGTCTGTGCCGTCCGCGCCTGATCCCGGCGCCGGTCGCCGCACCGGCCCCACCCTCCCCGCCCCGGCCCCGCCGCACGCGGGTCACCCGCCGTCTCCGCGCTGAGGCGTCCGTACGTCCGTAGGCCCTCCATCCGTACGGTCCCTCCGCCCGTACGGACACGCACCTCTGCGCCTCTGCGGACGTAGGTCGCTCCGTCCGTGCACCCCCGCGGTCCCGGCGTACCCACGCACCTCTCTCCGCGTACCTCCGCACGCCCTTGTGGCGGTGCGGGCCTCCCTCCGGGCCTTCTTCCTTCCGCAGCGGAACGAATCCGTGCGCCCTGCGGCCTCCCACCCTCTTCCACAGGCAGGCATCGATGACCGAGCTGTACTCCTCCACGCCCACCGCCCTCTCCCGGCGCACCACCCTGCGCGCCGCGGGCGGTGGCACCCTGCTGCTCGGGCTCGGCCTCGCGGGCTGCCGCTCGGCGGTCTCCGAGGCCGAGGCGCCCGCCGGCAAGGCGGCCGCGGAGCCGAGGCGCGGCGGCACCCTCACCGTCGCCGTCAACTCGGACTTCACCCCCAGCCTGCTCTTCGCCCAGAGCGGCCAGTCGCTCCAGCACCGGCTGATCTACAACACCCTCACCCGCTACGACGACGGGCTGAAGCCGCAGCCGGAGCTCGCCACCTCCTGGGAGTACGCCGAGGACGGCCGCAGCATCACGCTCAAGCTCCGTACCGGCGTGACCTACCACGACGGCCGGCCCTTCACCGCCGACGACGTGATCTTCGCGGTGAAGAACCTTCAGAACCCGCTGCGCGCAGCCCAGTTGAGAGCCACCGCGGCCGCCGTCACGGGCTTCGAGAAGCGCGGCGACCACGAGCTGGTCCTCAAGCTCGCCCACCCGGTGAACAACCTCTTCGACCTCTTCGAGTTCATGATCCTCACCGACCGGAACAGCGTCGAGGACGCCGTCACCGGCAAGAAGCTCATCGGCACCGGCCCCTTCGCGCTCACCCGGTGGAGCCCCGGGGCGGGCCTCTCCTTCACCCGCAACGAGAAGTACTGGCAGCCCGACCGCCCCTACCTGGACGCCGTCGAGTTCCGCGTCGTGCCCCAGGCCGACGCCCTGCTCTCCTCCCTCCGCACCGGCCAGTCCCAGCTCTCCTTCGGCGTCCCCGGCAAGAACCTCGCCGTCGTCGCCGCAACCCCCGAGCTGGCCATCAGCGAGTACACCACCGGAGGCGGCGCCTACTACCTCGGCGTCAACACCACCGTCGCCCCGCTGGACGACAAGACCGTCCGCCAGGCCCTCGCCCGGGCCGTCGACCGCGAACGCATCCTCAAGCAGGTCCTCGGCGGATACGGACTGGCCTCCGCCACTCCCTGGCCCAAGTCCTCGCCCGCCTTCACCGAGGCCGGCCGCACCCACTACACGTACGACCCGGGCAAGGCCCGCGAACTCCTCAAGTCCGCCGGCCACACCCGGCTCGACCTGCCGCTCCTCCACATCAACCTGCCCGGCGACACCGCCGTCGCCGAAGCGATCCAGTACGACCTGAAGCAGATCGGCGTCCACGTCACCCTCCAGCCCACCGACCCGGCCACCGCCCAGAAGAACCTCATCTCCCAGAAGATGCCCGGCCTGTGGACCATGAGCCACGGATTCGCCCAGGTGCAGCCCTCCACCCTCGCCGTCAGCGCCTATCCCTTCAACGAGGCCAAGAACACCTCCAGGTTCCGCTCCGCCGCCTACACCAAGGTCGTCCGCGAGGCCTGGACCACGCCCGAGACCGGCGCCCGCGCCAACGCGCTGCGGCAGCAGATCACCGACACCCTCCTCGACGAGGCGTTCATCATCGACCTCGTCATCCGCGGCTCCGTCCAGGTCTCCGCCAAGAAGCTGCACGGCGTCACCCTCAACAAGTTCGCCTACCTCAACCTCGACGACGCCTACCTGGCGGGCTGAGATGCGCGGCTACCTCCTGCGGAGACTCCCCTCCGCCCTCCTCGTCCTCCTCGCCGCCTCCTTCCTCGTCTTCGCCGTCCTCCGGCTCGTCCCGGGCGACCCCGCCGCGGTCCTCGCCGGACCCGACGCGAGCCCCGAGACCGAGGCCGCCATCCGGGCCCGCCTCGGCCTCGACGCACCCCTGCCCACCCAGTACGTACGGTGGCTCGGCGACCTCCTCACCGGCGACCTCGGACCGTCGTACGCGATCGGCGGCCGGACCGCCGACCTCATCGGCGACGGTCTGGGCGCCACCGTCGAACTCACCCTCGGGGCCCTGCTGTTCGTCGTCGTCCTGGGCGCGGCCTTCGGCATCCTCGGCGCGACCGCCCGCAACCGCTGGGTCCTCGGCACCGTCCGGGTCCTCACCACCGGCGCCCTCGCCGTGCCGCCCTTCGTCACCGGCGTCCTCCTCGTCCTCCTCTTCTCCGTCCTCCTCGGCGTGCTGCCCCCGGGCGGCCGCGTCCCCCTCCTCGCCGCACCCGACCTCGGCGTCCAGTACCTGCTGCTGCCCTCGCTCTGCCTCGCCCTGCCCAGCGCCGCCGTCCTCGGCCGCTACCTCAAGGACGGCATCGAACGCGCCCTCGCCGAGGACTACGTCCGCACCGCGACCGCCGCCGGCATCACACCCCGCCGCATCCTCCGGCGGCACGCCCTGCCGAACGCCCTCCCGCCCGTCGTCACCCTCCTCGGCATGCAGACCGGCCACCTCCTCGGCGGCGCCGTCCTCGTCGAGGCGATCTTCGCCTGGCCCGGCCTCGGACAACTCGCCGAACAGGCCCTGGTCCGCCGCGACTACCCCGTCGTCCGGGACCTCCTGCTCCTCCTCGTCACCGTCTTCGTCCTCGTCCAGCTGCTCACCGACCTCGTCCACGCCTGGCTCGACCCCCGGATCAGGTGGGAGTGACCGCCATGACCACGCACACGCCCCCCGCCCGTACGAAGCCGGCCGGGACCAGGACCGCCCCGCGCCGCCCCCGCCACGCCCACCGCGCCGCCCTCGCCACCGCTCGCGGCCGCACCGGTCTCGCCCTCGTCGGCGTCGTCGTCCTCGCGGGACTCCTCGCCCCGCTGCTCACCGGACACGGCCCCACCGACCAGAGCGGCCTGTCGCTCGCCGCACCCGGCACCCCGGGCCACCCGCTCGGCACCGACGACCTCGGCCGCGACCTCCTCGCCCGCCTCCTGTACGGCATCCGCGCGGACCTCGGCATCATCGCCGCCGCCGTACCCCTCGGCGCCGCCCTCGGCTGCCTCCTCGCCCTGGCCGCGGCCGCGCACCCGGTCCTCGACACCGTCGTCCAGCGGACCTTCGACCTGATCCTCGCCTTCCCCGGACTGATCCTCGCGCTCGCCGTGACCGCGATCCTCGGCCCCGGCCGGCTGCCCGTGATCCTCGTCATCGCCCTCGCCGAGATCCCCGTCTTCGGACGGCTCCTGCGCACCGGCATCCTCGTCCAGCGCGGCCGGGAGTACGTGACGGCCGCCCGCGTCGGCGGCACCTCCGGCGGCCGGATCCTCACCCGGCACATCCTGCCCAACACCGCCGACCCGCTCGTCGTCCAGATCGCCGTCTCCCTCACCGTCGCCGTCTTCGTCGAAGGCGCCATGAGCTTCCTCGGCGTCGGCGTCCGGCCCCCCGAACCCACCCTCGGCGCCGTGCTCAGCCAGTCCATGCCCTACCTCGCGCAGGCCCCGCACTTCGCCGCAGGACCGCTCGTGACCGTGACCGCGCTCGTCCTCGGCCTCTCCCTGGCCGCCGAGGCACTGAACCGGGAGATACGCCGATGACCACCCCACCGCTCCTCGAAGTCCGAGGTCTGGACGTGGAGTTCACCACCCCGGACGGCGGCACCCTGCACGCCGTCCGGGACGTCTCCTTCACGCTGCGGCGGGGCGAGACCCTCGCCGTCGTCGGGGAGTCCGGCTCCGGGAAGTCGACCACCGCGCTCGCCCTGCTCCGGATGCTTCCCGGCACCGGACGGATCAGCGGCGGCACCGTACGCCTCGACGGCGAGGACCTCGCCACGGCGGGGGAGGACCGGCTGCGGGCCGTCCGCGGCGCCCGGATCGGCATGGTCTTCCAGGACCCGATGACGGCCCTCAACCCCGTCCTCACCGTCGGCCGCCACCTCGACGAGGTGCTCCGCGCGCACGGCGGGACCGACAAGCGGGCCCGCCGGGCCCGCGCCGTCGAACTCCTGCGTCTCGTCGGCATCCCCGACCCCGAGCGCCGCCTCGACGACCATCCCCACCAGTTCTCCGGCGGCCAGCGCCAGCGCGTCCTCATCGCCATGGCCCTCGCGGGGGAACCCGACGTCCTCCTCGCCGACGAACCCACCACCGCCCTCGACGCCACCGTCCAGGACCAGATCCTCACCCTCCTCGGAGAGCTCACCCGCACCACCGGCACCGCGCTCGTGCTCATCACCCACAACATGGGCGTCGTCGCCCGCTCCTGCGCACGCGTCCTCGTCCTGTACGGCGGCACCGTCGTGGAGGACGGACCCACCGCCGAGGTCCTCACCCGCCCGCGCCACCCCTACACCGCCGGCCTCCTCGCCGCGGTGCCCCGGCTCTCCGCCCCCTCCGGCACCCGCCTCACCGGCATCCCCGGCACCCCGCCCGACCTGAGCCTCCCGCTCACCGGCTGCGCCTTCGCCGCCCGCTGCGCCCTCGCCGAGGACCGCTGCCACACCGCCGCACCCCCGCTCGCCGACGCCGGCGGCACCGTCCGCGCCGCCTGCTTCCCCGCCGCCGAACGGGCCGCACGTGCCGCGCTCGCCGGACCCGACGAGGACACCGAACCCCCGGCGGCGCCCCCGGTGCCCGCCCGCATCGACCGGCCCGCACCGGGCCGCGTCGTCCTCACCGCCGAGTCGCTGAGCAAGACGTACGGCAGCCGCCGGCGCCGCTTCACCGCCCTCGACGGCGTCTCCCTCACCCTCGCGGCGGGGGAGACCCTCGGCATCGTCGGCGAGTCCGGCTCCGGCAAGTCCACCCTCGCCCGGGTCCTCGCCCACGCCCACCCCGCCGACGGCGGCCGCATCCTCCTCGACGGCCGGGACGTCACCCGCCCAGGGCGCGCCGAGCTGCACGCCGTACGCCGCCGGGTCCAGATGGTCTTCCAGGACCCCTACGCCTCCCTCAACCCCCGCATGACCGTCGGCGAGATCGTCGCCGAACCGCTGCGCGCCTTCGCGATCGGCGCCCCCGGGGAGCGGGCCGACCGCGTCGCGGAACTCCTCCGCCTCGTCGGCCTCGACCCGGCCGCCGCCGACCGGCACCCGCGCTCCTTCTCCGGCGGCCAGCGCCAGCGCATCGGCATCGCACGCGCCCTCGCCCCCGAACCGGACGTCCTCATCTGCGACGAACCCGTCTCGGCCCTCGACGTCTCCGTCCAGGCCCAGATCGTCGGCCTGCTCACCGACCTCCAGCGCGACCTCGGCCTCGCCCTCGTCTTCATCGCCCACGACCTGGCCGTCGTCCGCCAGGTCAGCCACCGCATCGCCGTCATGCACGACGGCCGGATCGTGGAGACCGGTGGCGCCGACGAGCTGTGCGAGCACCCCCGCGACCCGTACACACGGGCGCTGCTCGCCGCAGCGCCCGAACCCGTGCCCGTACGCCGCGTGCCCGAGGCGGTGTCCGCATGAGCGCGTGCTGCACCCCGGGCCGCGGCCGCACGGGCTGCGCCGGCCACACGGCCGCCCCGGAGCTCCTCCCGCTGCCGACCGTCCGCACCGCTCCGCCCGCCCACCCCATGGTGGAGCTGCCGGGCGGTACCTTCCGGATGGGCGACGCGTTCGGCGAGGGATACCGCGCCGACCGCGAGGGGCCCGTGCGGGACGTCACCGTCGCCCCCTTCGCGATCGACGCGACCGCCGTCACCAACGCCCGGTTCGCCGCGTTCGTCGAGGCCACCGGGCACCGCACCGACGCCGAACGCTTCGGCTCCTCCTTCGTCTTCCACCTCCTCCTTCACCCCGCCGCCGAACCCCATGTCCTCGGACAGGTCCCGCAGGCCCCCTGGTGGCTCGGCGTCTCCGGGGCCGCCTGGCACAGCCCGGAGGGCCCCGGCTCCGGCCTCGAAGCACGCGCCGACCACCCCGTCGTCCACATCTCGCACGACGACGCCCTCGCCTACTGCGCCTGGGCCGGCCTCAGGCTCCCCACCGAGGCCGAGTGGGAGTACGCGTCTCGCGGCGGCCTCGACGGCGCCCGCTATCCCTGGGGCGACGAACTCACCCCCGCGGGACGCGAGAGGTGCAACACCTGGATCGGCGACTTCCCGCACCGCTCCGAACGGCCCGGCGGACGCATCGGCACCGTCCCCGTCACGGCGTACCGGCCCAACGGATTCGGCCTGTACAACACCTCGGGCAACGTCTGGGAGTGGTGCGCCGACCCCTGGGACCGGGACGGCCGCGAACGCGTCATCCGCGGCGGCTCGTACCTCTGCCACGCCTCCTACTGCAACCGCTACCGGGTCGCCGCCCGCTCCCACAACACCCCCGACTCCTCCACCGGCCACGGCGGCTTCCGCTGCGCCCGCGACCTCACCCCGGAAGGACCCGCCCCCGCATGAGCACCGCTCCCCGACGCGACCCCTACGAGGGCTTCGCCGGCCGCGTCGGCCGCACCTTCGCCGAGTCCGAACCCGCCTGGCCCACCCGTACCGCCCCGCCCGCCCAGGCCCCCAACATCGTCGTCGTCCTCGTCGACGACATGGGGTTCAGCGACATCGGCCCCTTCGGCTCCGAGATCCCCACCCCCGTCCTCGACGGACTGGCCGAGGCCGGCGTGCGGCTCGGCAACTACCACACCATGCCGCTCTGCTCCCCGGCCCGCGCGGCCCTGCTCACCGGCCTCAACCCGCACCGCGTCGGCTACGCCATGGTCGCCAACTCCGACCCCGGGTTCCCCGGATACGGCATGGAGGTCGCCGAGGACATCCCCACCCTCGCCGAACTCCTCCACGACGCCGGCTACGCCACCTACGCCGTCGGGAAGTGGCACCTGGTCCGCGACTCCGCCTCCAACGCCGCCGACCACCGCGGCAACTGGCCGCTCCAGAAGGGCTTCGACCAGTACTACGGCGTCCTGGAGGGCCTCACCAGCCTCTTCCACCCGCACCAGCTCGTCCGGGACAACAGCCCGCTCGACATCGACGAGTTCCCCGACGACTACTACTACACGGACGACATCACCGACCAGGCGATCTCCATGGTGAAGTCGCTGCGCGCCCACGACCCCGACAAGCCCTTCTTCCTCTACCTCGCGCACAACGCCGTCCACGGACCCCTCCAGGCCAAGGCCGAGGACATCGCCCGCCACCGGGGCCGCTACGACGAGGGCTGGGACGCCCTGCGCGAGCGCCGCTTCGCCGCCCAGCTCGCCGCAGGACTCTTCCCGCCCGGCACCGAACTGCCCGAGCGCAACAGCGAGGCCGGACTCGACGTCCCCGCCTGGGACTCACTGACGGAGGATCAGCAGCGCCTCTACGCCCGCTACATGGAGGTGTACGCGGCCCTCGTCGACAACATCGACCAGAACCTCGGCCGCCTCACCGACACCCTCGCCGCACTCGGTGAACTCGACAACACGATCGTCGTCTTCACCTCCGACAACGGCGGCACGGGCGAGGGCGGACTCGAAGGGACCCGCTCCTACTTCAGCCGCTTCGTCTACCACCCCCGCCTCCCCGGCGACTGGAACCCCGACGTCGACCGCGACCCCGCACTCATCGGCGGCCCCCGCAGCCTCGTCCACTACCCCCGGGGCTGGGGCATGGCCTCCAACACCCCCTTCCGCCTCTACAAGGGGCACACCTACGCGGGCGGCGTCCGCGTCCCCTTCGTCCTCTCCTGGCCCGACGGCGTGAGGGACGGCCGGCTCGCCACGGGGCACCGCGCCCAGTACCAGTACGTCACCGACATCACGCCCACCCTCCTCGAACTCGCCGGCCTCACCCGCCCCGAGGCCCGCCGGGGCGTCCCGCTCCAGGAACCCGACGGAACCAGCTTCGCCGCCGTCCTCGCCGACCCCTCCCACGACTCCACCCACCCCGAGCAGTACTGCGAGATGACCGGCAACCGGAGCCACTACCGCGACGGCCGCAAACTCGTCACCCTGCACCGGCCCGGAACCCCCTACGACGACTCCGAATGGGCCCTGTACGACATCCGGACCGACCCCACCGAGATCCACGACCTCGCCGCCGGGAACCCCGGACTCGTGAAGGAGCTCGCGGCCGCCTGGGAGGAGGCCGCCCGGCTCAACGGCGTCTTCCCGCTCCCCGACCACAGCGGCGCCCTCGCCCGCCGCAACCCCGCGGAGGAGCGGTTCTCCCGTCCCCTGACCCTGCTCCCCGGCACTCCGGAACTGGAGCGCTACCGCTCCTCCCGGCTCGTCTCGCTCCGCTCCTTCGAGATCGCCGTGGCCGTCGAGGAGACCGGCGACGGCGTCCTCGTCTCCCACGGCGACCAGGGCGGCGGCTACAGCCTGTACGTCGAGAACGGCCGGCTGGCCTTCGCGTACAACGAGTACGGAGACCTCCACGAGACCGACGCGGGCCCGCTCGCCGCCGGCCCCCACGAGATCCTCCTGACCGCGACGGCCGAGGAGGGACTCCGCTGGCGGTTCGCCGTCACCGTCGACGGCGAGCACCGGGCCGCGCCGGAGAGCGTCCACCAGCTCATCGGGATGGCCCCCTTCCAGGGCGTCAGCGTCGGTGTCGACCGCAAGTCCCCGGTCTCCTGGCCCCTCTACGAACGCCACCGCTCCTTCCGCTTCACCGGCCGCCTCCGCTCGGTCACCTACCGGCCCGGCGCCCTCGGCCCCGACGCCCCGGAGACGGTCGCGACCGCCCTGAAGCAGGCCGCAGCGGCCTTCGAGTAGCGGCCGCTGCCGGAAGGCGGGGCCTACGCGCCGCGCGTCTGCTGGATCAGGACCTCCGTGGCGCGTTCCAGGAGGGAGCAGAGCGCGGCGTGCTCGGCGGGGGTGAACGCCTCGGTGAGGGCCCGCTCCAGGATGATCACCTCCTGGTAGGCGCGGTCGAGGAGCGCCCGGCCCGCCTCCGTGAGCGTGGCGATCTGCACCTTGGCGTGCACGGGGGACGCCTCGCGGAGGATCAGGTCCTTGGTCTCCATGTTGGCCAGGACGCTGCTCATGCTCTGCTGGGTGACGCCGCAGGACCGGGCCAACTGGGCGCCGGACATACCGCCTTCGCGCGCGAGGGCCAGCAGCACGGTGTACTGCGTCATGGTCAGCCCGTAGGCGCGCAGTACGGCCTCGTGATGTCCCATCAGGGCCTGCTCGGACCGTCGGATCCGGGTGCACAGGTCGCTGTCGATCGGTGCTTCCACCGCGTCCCCACTCCTCTTGTAGCAGGTTCATGGGTTGACTCAGGAACCTTATATACCTACCGTTCTCGACTGTAAGGATACTGAGTCAACCCAGGGGGCTGTCATCATGAAGGCTGTCGTCCTCGACGCCGACGACCACTACCGCGTCGCCGAACGCGACGAACCCGTCCCCGGCCCGGGCCAGGTGGCGATCCGCGTGGCCTACGCCGGGATCCAGTGGGGCGACGCCATGGTCCGGGCCGGCCACTTCCCCGTACCGCGTCCCTTCGTCCCCGGCTTCGAGGCGTCGGGGCACATCGTCGCCGTCGGCGAGGGTGTCGACCCCCGCCGGGTCGGCGAGGCCGTCACCGCCCTCACCACCTCGGGCGCCTGCGCCGAAGTGGTCCTGGCGCCCGCCGCGCTCGCCCTCGACATCGGCGACCTGCCGCTGCGGACCGCCGCGGGCCTCGGCTGGGGCGCGCCGACCGCCTACGACCTGATCAACACCGTCGCGCGGGTGCTGCCCGGCGAGAACGTGCTGATCCACGCCGCCGCGGGCTCCGTCGGCACCCTCGCCGCCCAGTTCGCCCGCCTCGCCGGCGCCCGCCGCGTCGTCGGCGTGGTCGGCACCGCCGAAAGGGCCGCCTACGCCGGGCAGTTCGGGTACGACCGGCTCCTGCTCCGTGAGGAGTTCCCGGCCGGCCTGGACGAGGAGCGGCCCGACGTCGTCCTCGACCCGGTCGGCGGCCCCACCCGCACCGCCGGCCTCGAACGGCTCGCCGCGCACGGCCGCCTGGTGGCGTACGGCAGCCTCGCCCCGCACGAACCCGTCCTCGCCGACGCGAACGACCTCCTCGGCCGTGGCGCGTCGCTCCTCACCTACAACAGCAACCTGCTCGCCCGCACCGACCCCGAGCGGCTCGCCGACAGCGCCCGCCGCGCACTCGGGCACATCGCGGACGGCGCGGTCCGCCTCGACATCACCGCCGAGTACGCCCTCGGGGACCTGGACCTCGCCGTGCGGCACCTCGCCGAGGGCGTGACCCACGGCAAGAGCGTGCTCCGCGTCGCCTGAGCGGGATCATCACCCGAAGGCGTCCGTGACGCAGTCGGCGGCGCACCGCCCGTGCTCGAACCGGCGGCGGAGCGCCGCCGCCGCGTGCCGCCGCTCCACTCCGGTGTAGCCGTACCGTTCCTCGGTCATGCGCCGCACCGCCTCGACGGTGACGATCGCCGGCTCGCCCTCGCCGGCGGAGCCGCGGGCCGCCGCGATCACGTGATCGGCGGCCCGCTGGAGGTCCCGGGCGTACTCCCGCTGGGCGACGGAGCGCGCCCGCGACGCGGCGAACGGCCTCACCGCGCGGCCCTTCCAGACCACCCCGGCGGTCACGAGACCCACCCCGAGCAGGGCGACGAGCACCCCCACCACGGCATCGGGATCCCACCTCATCGCCGGCCGCCTTCCCCCTGGACCCGCGGGTCTGTCACGAGCTTCCGAGTCTAGGGGCCGGGCTGCCGCCGCCCAGAGGATTGACACGTGTAAGTAGGCGATGACAGGCTCATTCTCCGGCCCCGTGAGCCCGCGC
This sequence comes from Streptomyces tanashiensis, assembly GCF_014648895.1. Taxonomy (GTDB): domain Bacteria; phylum Actinomycetota; class Actinomycetes; order Streptomycetales; family Streptomycetaceae; genus Streptomyces; species Streptomyces tanashiensis. The sequence goes on along the minus strand of NZ_BMRZ01000017.1, from coordinate 32,758 downwards.
AGAAGGAGCAGCACCCCATGAGCACCATCGTCACCACCGCCCGAGGACCCGTGCGCGGCGAGCGCCGTGCGGACGGCAGTCTGCGGTTCCTGGGCATCCCGTACGCGCAGCCGCCGGTGGGTGAGCTGCGGTTCGCCGCGCCGGTGGAGCCGGAGGCGTGGTCGGAGCCGCTGGACGCCACCGCGTACGGGCCGACGGCTCAGCGTCGCCCCTTCGCGGAGGTCACCACGATCCCGGAGCCGTCGATCCCGGGTGAGGGGGTGCTGAACCTGAACGTGTTCACGCCCGACGTCGCTCCGGGGGCGGGACTGCCGGTGCTGGTCTGGATCCACGGCGGCGGGTACGTGGCGGGTTCGGCGGCGAGTCCGTGGTACGACGGGTCCGCGTTCAACCGGGACGGTGTCGTCCTGGTCTCGGTCGGCTACCGGCTCGGGATCGAGGGGTTCCTGCACCTGGAGGGCGCTCCGGACAACCGGGGTGTGCGGGACTGGATCGCGGCCCTGGAGTGGGTGCGGGACAACATCGAAGCGTTCGGCGGTGATCCGGCGAAGGTCACGATCGCCGGTCAGTCGGCGGGTGGTGGTGCGGTGCAGACCCTGCTCGCGGTTCCGTCGGCGAAGGGCCTGTTCCGGGGCGCGCTCTCCGTCTCCGGTGCCGTCATGCGGCCCGACGGCCCCGAGGTGGCCCGCGCCGCGGCCCGCCTCCTCACCTCCCGCACGGGCGTCCCGGCCACCGTCGCCGCCCTACGCGACCTGACGGACGACGAGCTCCTCGACCTCCAGGACCGCATGTCCGAGCCGGGCCCGGACCGCGAGGGCCTGCCGCCGATGCTGGCCCTCGCCCCCTTCGCCGACGGCGAGCTGATCCCCGTACCCGTCCTGGACGCCCTGACGACGGGCGAGGCGGGAGCCGGCGTACCGCTGATGCTCGGCTTCACCGAGGACGAGTTCTCGATGTTCCCCGCGCCCGGCCCCGACGGCCCGCCGCTGCCCGTCCTCCTCGCCGGGCTCGGCCTGGACCCCGCCCGGGCGGACGCCTTCGCCGAGGCGTACGCGGCGGCCGGCGAGGAGCGGTACTTCGGCCAGGCGCTGACGGACACCGTCTTCCGCGCCCCCAACCTCGCCGTCGCGGACGCCCGCGCCGCTCTCGGACGTCCCACCTGGTTCTACGAGTTCCGCTGGCCTTCGCCCGCCCTCGGCCTCGCCTTCCACTGCCTGGACCTGCCCTTCGCCTTCGACGTCCTGGACGCCGAAGGGGTCGCGGCCGTCGCCGGGGACGAGCCGCCGCGGGCACTCGCCGACGCGATGCACCGGGCATGGGTCGCCTTCGTCACCGACCAGGACCCGGGCGCCGACTGGCCGCGCTACACCGCGGAGGAGCGCGCCACGAAGATCTGGGACGCGGAGCCCCGGATCGCCGCCGACCCCGTGAACCGGGTCCGCGCACTCTGGCTCGACTGAGCGGGGCGGCCGCCCCGGGACCGTGTCACACGTTCTTCACGCGCCGTGCATGGTTCCCCGGGGCGGGTGCGCCGATGATCGACCGACAGCCGAATCCCGTACCAGGGACCGCTGTTCGGACGACGTCCGCCACCCGCACCCGCCGCCTGCCGGCCACCACGGCCACCACCGCAGGGCAGCTCGCACCCGGCGCGCGGCTCACCACCACGTGGCAGGTCACCCCGCCGCCACCGGCCCCGTCCCGGTGGACCTCGACGTCCGGGGCGTCCGCGTCCTGCGCCTGGAGGTCTCGGACGCCAACGCCAAGACCTCCTTCGACCACACGTCCTGGGCCCTGGCCCACGTCACGGTCGGGTAGCTCCGGCCCGGGGAGTTCCTAGTCGCCGGTCGTGCCGTCGAGGAGCTCGCGCAGGATGTCGAGATGGCCGTTGTGGCGGGCCGTCTCCTCGGTGAGGTGGAGGAGGATCCAGCGCAGGTCGACGTGGACGCCGCTGCGGACGGTCCGCCGGGCCTTGTCGTCCAGGCTGCTGCCGGCGACCAGTTCGCGGTGGCGGGCGCTCTCCTCGGCGTACTCGTCGAGCAGCTGGGAGAGCGGGAAGTCGACGGCGACGCGCATCTCGCGGTCGGGGTCGTCCTCCGTCCAGGGGCCCAGGTCCTCCTCGCCGAGGAAGACCACCCGGAACCAGTAGTACTCGACCCAGCGGAGGTGGTTGATCAGTCCGCTCAGGGTCATCAGCGGCGAGCCCGGCAGGAGCGCCTTGCGGGCGTTCTCCGCGGAGACGCCCTCGCACTTGGCGCGGGCGGTGTCACGGGCGTAGTCGAGGAACGAGGTGAGCTGCGTGCGCTCGTCCCACGCGGGCGGTGTGTCGTCGATTCTGGTCATCGCGCGAAGCCTCCCCGATCACCGTGGCCGATGTCGAGGGAATTACGGCGGCCCCGGCAGAACGGCGCCTAGCATCGGTCCGGCCCACCGCACCCGCCACGGACGGATCGGATCCCAGATGACCGAGGACTTCGCCGGCCTCTCCACCCCGCTGATCGCCGACGCCTGTGTGCGGCTCGGGGAACCGCTGCGCGCCGCGCCCGCCGGGATCCTGCCCGTCGTCGCCGGGCAGCGCGTCGCCGGGCGGGTGCTGCCCGCACGCCACTACGGGAGCGTGGACGTCTTCCTGGAGGCCTTCGCGCACGCCGCACCCGGGGACGTCCTCGTCGTCGACAACGCGGGCCGCCGCGACGAGGCCTGCGTCGGCGACCTCGCCGTCCTGGAGGCGGAGGCCGCCGGCGTCGCCGGGCTCGTCGTCTGGGGGCTGCACCGTGACACCCCGGACCTGGTCGAGATCGGCCTGCCCGTCTTCTCGTACGGACGGTACGCGCCCGGCCCCGTGCGCCTCGACGACCGGGACCCGGACGCGCTGACGGCCGCGCGGTGCGGCGACCACGAGGTGACCGCCGCCGACATGGTCTTCGGGGACGACGACGGCGTGGTCTTCGTGGCGGCCGCACGCGCGGACGCCGTCCTGGAAGCCGCCCGGGCCCTCTTCCGCACCGAGCGGGAACAGGCCCGCCGGATCAGGGCGGGGGAGACCCTGCGCGCGCAGACCCGGTTCGACGCGTACCTCGCGGGCCGCGCCGAGGACCCCTCGTACACCTTCCGCCGGCACCTGCGCCGGATCGGCGGCGCGATCGAGGAGTGACCCGGGCACCCGGGGCGGCGGGTCAGCCCTCGAAGCCGACCGTGCCGTCCGGCAGGATCGCCTCCACGCGTGCGCCGTGCTCCACGGTCCGGCTGACCGTGCAGAACTTCTCGTGCGTCAGGCGCACGCCCCGGGCGAAGACCTCCGCCGCCTTCGGGTTGTTGTCCGGCAGGTCGAACTCGTAGCTCACCCGGATCCGGCCCACCCGGCCGTCGTCCTCGGGACCCGACACCGACTCCACCACGATCCGCAGGTCGTCGTGGTCCACCGCCCGTGCCGTCCGGTCGATGACGAGGCCGCCACAGCCGCCCATCGCCGCCAGCAGCAACTCGACCGGGGTGAACGAGGGCTGCGCGTCCGCGTCGTCGGCGGCGGCCATCCGGACCTCCGCGCCCCGGTCGTTGCGGGCGGTCCAGTTCCGGTACCCGGTGCGGACGGTCTCGATCCGGTAGTCGGCCATGGCGGCGAAGCTCCTTCGTTCACGTGCGTGTGCTCGTACGGTACGCGCCGGGGCGGCGGGACCCGGGACTCAGACGCCCCGCGACGCGCCCGCGTGGGCACGGACGACCGAGCCCCAGGCCTCGGACACCGCCCCCCAGACCGCGCGGAGTTCCGGCTCCGCCTCCCGTACCGACCCCACCGCGGCCTCCCGGTCGACGCCCGCCGCGCGGAGGTGCTCGGCGTCGCCGACCGCCCACGACGCGACCGTCTCGCCGCCCGCCTCGGGGTGGAACTGCAGGGCCCAGCCCACGCTCCCGACCCGGAACGCCTGGTACGGGCAGTCGTCGCCGGACAGCAGCGGCACGGCGCCGGCCGGGAGGCGGTCCACCTCGTCCCAGTGCCACTGCGCCGCGGGGGCGCCCTCCGGCACCCCGCCGAGCACCGGGTCGCCCTCGGCGGCCGGCAGCCTGCGCAGCGGTACGGCACCGACCTCGGGCCCCTGGACCCGCCGCGCCACCGAACCGCCCAGCGCGTGGGCGACGATCTGCCCGCCCAGGCATATCCCGAGCAGCGGCACCTCCCCGGCCACGGCCTCGCGGACGAGCGTACGGACCCCGGGGAGCCAGGGCGCGGACTCGTCGTCCTCGCAGTTCACGGACCCGCCGAGGACGATCAGCCCCGCGTGGCCGCCGAGGCTCTCCGGGAGCGCCTCGCCCTCCCACGCGCGGATCACGTCGAGGCGGAGCCCGGTCCCCGCCAGGTGCTCGCCGACGAGGCCGGGCCCGGCGTCCTCCTCGTGCTGCACCACGAGGACGGCGGGTGCCCCGCACGCCACCCCTGTCTCCTTCGTCTCCGTCGTCACGGTCGCCCCGCCTCCACGTCCAGCCCCGGGAACGCCAGGCGCGTTCGCTCCCCCCGAGGATCTCCGAAGCGGAGCCGGTGCGGGAGCCCTCGGGGACCCGTGCGTGATCACATCTGAGTAGCGCGGTACCGGAGGCTGAGTACGTCGACCGATACGGCGGCCGCCGCCCGCTGATGGACTGGGGTCATGACCTTCGACGCCCGACGCGCACGCCGCCTCCAGCACGTCACCGCCACCGGCACGGCCCTCGTGGTGGCCCTCGGCCCGCTGGTCGTCGGCGCGCTGCTCGCCAGGTCGGTCGGGGGCGACCCGATGGTCTCCGTCAACGCGATGATCGCGGGCGGCGGCCAGCGCGCCCGGATCTCCCGGGCCCAGCTCCGCTCGGGCGCCCGCCTCCGCCCCGTCGCGCGCCTCCGCGGCCGTGCCTCGGACATGCGACCCGGCCCCGCGCGACCCGGCTCAGCCGCGCGGCCTGCGCGCCAGCAGGAAGGCCTGCGGCGTGCGCTCCGCGGGGTCCGGCTCCCTCACCAGGCGAGCCGACTCGACGAGACCCGCCGCGGACAGAAGTCCCGCGAGACGGTCGGGTGACCAGCGGTACACGTCGAGGGTGACCTCGTGTCCGTACGCCCGCTCCAGGCGTACCCGCTCGTCCCCCACCTTGAAAGCGATCAGCGCGTGTCCGCCGGGCGCGAGGACCCGGTGGAACTCGGCGAAGCAGGCGGAGAGTTCGTCCTCCGGCATGTGCACCGTCGAGTACCAGGAGAGGACCCCGCCGAGCGAGCCGTCGGACAGGGCGAGCGCGGTCATCGAACCGACCTCGAAGCGCAGGCCCGGGTAGGTGTCCCGGGCGACCGCGACCATCCCGGGCGACAGGTCGACGCCGAAGGCCTCGGCACCGAGGTCCCGCAGATGGGAGGTCACCCGGCCCGTCCCGCACCCGAGGTCGCCGATCGTGCGCGGCCCGCCCGCCGCCTCCACCTTCTCCACGAAGCCGGCGATCATCGCCCGGTCCAGCGGCGTCGTCGCCAACTGGTCCGCGAGCAGCCTCTCGTAGTCGACGGCGACGGTGTCGTAGGAGCGGCGGGTGGCCGCGGTGTGCGCGGCTTCGGCCGGGCGGTGGGCGGGTGCGCCGTGTTCGGCTTCGGTCGGGTGGTGGGCGGCGGTGACGTGCGCGGCTTCGGTCATGGCGGGACCCTATGACGACGCTGGGACGGACCCCCACGGCGTCGCCGCCACGGCGTCCGCGTGAGACGTCCCCCACAAGACGTCCACGTCGAACGGCTCCCCGCCGTCCCGCGTATGCGCGATGATCGTCGCCACTGAGAATACTCGGCAGTAGCGGGCCGGGTCCATGGCGAAAGGGCACACCGAATGGCGAGGCGGCACCCCGTGCGGGACGACCACCACACGAGCGGCACCGGGGACGGCGGCGCGGCCCGGGGGAGCGAACCCGGCATCGGACGCCGCCGGTTCCTCGGGTACGTGCTCGCCGCGCCCACCCTGACCGTCGCCGCCCAGCTCGGCGTCGAGGCCCTCGCCCCGCGTCAGGCCGCCGCGGCGGCACCCGCGCTGATCCCCTCACTGCCCGGCCCGGCCGAACTGCTCGACCTCAACGAGCTGCTCACGCTCGCGGCCCTGCCCACGAGCGGCCTCATCACCATCCGGATCGACACCGACGGCACGGCCCACTTCGCCCTGCCCCGCGCCGAGGTCGGCCAGGGCGTCACCACCTCCAGCGCCATGATCGTCGCGGAGGAACTCGACCTGCCCCTGGACAAGGTGAAGGTCACCCTCGCCGACGCCCGCCCCGAGCTGCTCTTCAACCAGCTCACCGGCGGCTCCAACACCACCTACTCCACCTACACCCCGATCCGGGTCGCCGCCGCCCTCGCCCGGGGCCGCCTGCTCCACGCCGCCTCCCTCGTCCTCGGCGCCGCCGTCGAGACCCTCACCACGAAGGCCGGCGCCGTCGTCTCCCCGGCCGGCGCGCTCCTCGGCTACGGAGAACTGGCCGTGAAGGCCGCCGCCCTCGCCGACGCGGCGGTGGAGGTCACGCTCAAGGACCCGGACCGCTTCCGCGTCATCGGCACCGCCCAGCGCCGGGTGGACGCCCTCGAAGCGGTCACCGGGCGCAAGAAGTTCGCCATGGACCTCCAGGTGCCGGACGCGCTGCCCACCATGGTCTGCCGCCCGCCCACCATCAACGGCACCGTCCGCTCCGTGGCCAACCTCGCCGAGGTGCGGGCCATGCCCGGCATCACCGACGTCGTCACCGTCTCCACCGGCGTCGCCGTCCGCGGCCGCACCTTCGGCCAGTGCGTCGACGCCGTCCGCGCCCTCCGCGTCGACTGGGGGCCCGGCACCGCCGAGGGCGCCTCCGACGCCACGGTCCTGGAGAAGCTCCGCCGCGCCGAACTCCCCCTCGTGGTCCCGGCGCTGCCGCTCCTCACCAAGGCCGTCGACGCCCGCTTCACCTTCCACTTCGCCAGCAACGCCGCCCTGGAGACCAACTGCGCGATCGCCGATGTGCGTCAGGACTCCGCGGAGATCTGGGCCTCGCTCAAGGCACCGATCGTCGCCCAGGAGCAGATCGCCCTCAAGCTCGGACTGCCGCCCACCGCCGTCCGCGTCCATGTGACCGAGGGCGGCGGCTCCTTCGGCCGCAAGCTGTTCTCCGACGCCGCCCACGAGGCCGCCGAGATCTCGAAGGCGCTCGGCAAGCCCGTGAAGCTGATGTGGCACCGCACCGACGACTTCCGCCAGGGCCGTACGCACCCGATGTCCACCTCCCGGGTCCGGGCCACGTACTCGCTCGGCGAGGTCCTCACGTACGAGCAGCGCCACACCTCCGTCGCCACCGACTTCGGGCACGGCATCGGCGAGGTCCTGACGGCGGAGGCGGCCCGGCTCCCGGTCGCCGACGCCGCCTTCTCCCAGACGATGTTCCAGCTCACCCAGATCAGCCCGTACCACCTCGGCGTCACCACCCAGCTCCTCGCCGAGACCGACAAGGGCTTCAACACCGGCTCCATGCGGAACATCTACTCGCCCAACGTCCGCTGCGCCCAGGAGCTCGTCATGGACGAACTGGCCAGGCGGATGGGCCAGGACGGGTACGCGATGCGCCGCCGCCTCCTCAAGGACGCGCGGGCCCGGGCCGTCCTCGACAAGGTCGCCGAGGCGGGGGAGTGGGGCCGGAGCATGGCGGCCGGCACGGCGCAGGGCATCGCCGTCCACACCGAGTACCACTCGGCCGTCGCGATCCTCGCCGAGATCGACTGCCGGCCCGAGACCACCGGGCGGAAGGTCCCCAACGCGTACACCGGGCCGCGCGTGACCAAGGTGGTCTGCGCCGTCGACGTCGGCCTCGCGGTCAACCCGCGCGGCCTGGAGGCCCAGATGATGGGCGGCATCGCCGACGGCATCGCCATCACCCTGACCTCGGGACTCCACCTGCGCGACGGGCACTTCCTCGAAGGCAGCTGGGACCAGTACTTCTACACCCGGCAGTGGAACACCCCGCCCGAGCTCCAGATCATCGTGATGCCCCCGAGCGGCGACAAGCCGGGCGGCGCGGGGGAGCTGGCGGTCGCCGGCGCCATGGCGGCCGTCGCCTGTGCCTACGGGCGGGCCACCGGCACGATGCCGACCGTCTTCCCCGTCAACCACGCCGAGCCGCTCGCCTTCACCCCCCTGCCGACCGTCCCGCCCGTCCCGGCCTCGCCCACCGACGGCCGCGACCGCACCATCTGAGACCTGGAGCCCCCGTGCCGCAGCACACCTTCATCCTGAACGGCAAGGCCGTCACCGCCGACGTCGAGGGCGACGTCCGGCTCCTCTGGGTCCTCCGGGACGTCCTCGGCGTCACCGGCCCCAAGTACGGCTGCGGGGTCGGCGTCTGCCGGGCCTGTACGAGCCACCTGAACGGCAAGGCGTTCACCCCCTGCGCCGTGCGCGTCGACGACGTGGCCCCCACCGACGAGATCACCACCATCGAGGGACTCCCGGACACCGTCGGCGCCGAACTCCACCCGATGCAGGAGGCCTGGCTCGACCTCGACGTCGCCCAGTGCGGCTTCTGCCAGCCGGGCCAGATCATGGCGGCCGTGGCCACCGTCCGCCGGGCGCGCGAGGCCGGACACGAGGTGACCGAGGCCGACCTCGACACCATCCGCAACATCTGCCGGTGCGGCACCTACCACCGCATCCGGCAGGCCGTCCTGGAGGGTGCCCGCCGCATGGAGTGAGGGGGGTGCGCACCACGCAGCGCGTCGCCGAGGAATTCTCCACCGAGACCTGCCGCAGGACGGAGGGGCCGCCGTCCGGGCTGGACGTGCCCGAGCGCGAGCGGTCGGCCGGGCTGTTCGGCCGGGTCGTCCGGGGCGACGGGGTGCCCGTCGTCCTCGTCGACCCGGCCCGACTCGTACGCCTCTGTCCGGTCCCGTACCGCCCCGCGGGGTCAGGGCGCCGACTGCAGCAGGGCGAGCGTGGACTCCAGCTCCTGCCGGGTCAGCCGGGCGGCCTCCTCCGGGTCGCCCTCCTCCACCGCCCGGACCACGTCGGCGTGGGCGTCCTCGCCGTGCCGGAGGTCGGTGCCCCGCAGCCCGAGCAGGTCGAGCAGCTCGATCAGGCCCTCGCGGAGCACCGGCGCGAACTCCCCGAACAGATCGGTCAGGACGGGGTTGCGCGCCGCCGCCACGACCGCCGCGTGCAGGGCGATGTCGGCGTCGACGAAGCCCGCGTCGTCGAGCGCGGCCGCCGCGCGCCGCCCGGCCAGCGCCTCCCGCATCGCCGTCACGTCCTCCTCGGTCCGGCGCTGCGCCGCCAGGCGCGCCGCCTCCACCTCGACCAGCATCCGCACCTCGTAGACGTCCGTCACCGCGGCCCTGCGCAGCCGGGCCGGCCAGTCCTCCGTCGGGCGGGTCGCGATCACGAAGACGCCCGCGCCCTGCCGGGGCTGGACGAGCCCCGCACCCGCCAGGGCCCGCAGCGCCTCGCGGACCGTGGAGCGCCCCACGCCCAGCTCCTTGGCGAGCGTCGTCTCCCCGGGGAGTTTCGTGCCGACCGGCCAGTGACCCCGGACGATCTGTTCGCGCAGCCGCTCGGCGGCCTGTTCGACCAGGGGGCTGGGACGCAGGGCACCGAGCGTCATGGGGTCACCTGTTTCTCTGAGGGGCCGGAGTCTCTCCGCCGCTCCGGATCGTGGGCGCGCTCTCCGGATCACGGGAACGCTGCCGAGGAATCTACCCGAACTTGTCTGAGGAGTACTTGTCTGAGGAGCTGAGGAGTGGTTACGGTACCGGCCATGATCCGCAATCCCCAGCGGCCCGGTCCCATGCCGCACCACCGCTACCGCCCCTTCCAGGACCGCGTCCACGTCCCCGAATTCGCCCGCGACTGGCCCGCCGCCCGTCTGGAGCGCGCCCCGCTCTGGGTCCCCGTCGACCTCCGCGACGGCAACCAGGCCCTCGCCGAGCCCATGGACACCGACCGCAAGCACCGCTTCTTCGACCTGCTCGTCCGCACCGGCTTCAAGGAGATCGAGGTCGGCTACCCCTCCGCCAGCCGCGCCGACTTCGACTTCGTCCGCCATCTCGCCGGACTCGTCGCCGGCGGGGCCGTCCCCGAGGACGTCACCCCGGTCGTCTTCACCCCGGCCCGCCCCGAACTGATCGAGCGCACCTTCGAGGCCCTGGACGGCCTGCCCCGCGCCGTCGTCCACCTCTACATCGCGACCTCGCCGGTCTGGCGCGACACCGTCCTCGGCCGCGACCGCGCCGAGGTCCGGCGCACCGTCCACGAGGCCGCCACGCTCATGGCGCGGCTCGCCGAGGCCCGCCCCGGCGCCGACATCCGCTTCCAGTTCTCCCCGGAGACCTTCAACCTCACCGAGCCGGACTACGTCCTGGAGCTGTGCGACGGCCTCACCGCGCTCTGGGACGCGAGCCCCGACCGGCCGGTCACCCACAACATGCCCGCGACCGTCGAGATCTCCACCCCCAACGTGTACGCCGACCAGATCGAGTACATGCACCGCCACCTGGCCCGCCGCGACTCCGTCATCCTCTCCGTCCATCCCCACAACGACCGCGGTACGGGCGTCGCCTGCGCCGAGCTCGCCGTCCTCGCCGGCGCCCAGCGCGTCGAGGGCTGCCTCTTCGGCAACGGCGAACGCACCGGAAACGTCGACCTGGTGACCCTCGCCCTCAACCTCTTCGCCCAGGGCGTCGACCCCATGCTCGACCTCTCCGACATCGACGCCGTCCGCGACGTCGTCGAGTACTGCAACCGCATCCCCGTGCACCCCCGTCACCCCTACGCGGGAGACCTCGTCCACACCGCCTTCTCCGGCACCCACCAGGACGCCATCAGCAAGGGCCTCGCCCGGCACGCCAAGGACGCCGCCGAGGCCGGGATCCCGCCGGAGCTGGCCCCCTGGAACGTGCCCTACCTGCCCCTCGACCCCGCCGACCTCGGCCGTGGCTACGAAGCCGTCATCCGCGTCAACTCCCAGTCCGGCAAGGGCGGCGTCGCCCATCTGCTCCGCACGCACCACGGCCTCGACCTGCCGGAGCGGATGCGCCCGGACGTCTCGCGGACCGTCCAGGCGGCGACCGACGACAGCGGCGGCGAGGCCACCCCCGAGGACCTCCGCGCGCTCTTCCACGCGGCGTACCTGGAACCCGGCCGGGGCGCCGGACCCGTCGCCCTGGAGTCCTGGAGCACGGACCGCGACGCGGCGGGCGGCCACCGCTTCACCTGCGTGCTGCGCGTCGGCGACCGCACCGCACCGGCGGAGGGCCGGGGCAACGGGCCGCTCTCCGCCCTGGCCGACGCCCTCGCGCGGGCCGAAGTCCCCGTCGACGTGCTCGACTTCACCGAGCACGCCGTCACCACCGGCAGCGCGGGCGAGGCCGCCGCCTACGCCGAGTGCAGGGTGGGGGACCGCACCGCCTGGGGCGCCGGCCTGGACACCTCCGTCCTCACCGCCTCCGTGCAGGCCGTCCTCTCCGCCGTGAACCGGACGTACACGGCGTGAACCGGGCCCCGCACCCCGCCCTGCCCCCGCACCCCGCCGTTCCCCCGCTTCAGGCCGCGCCCGCACACGCTGCCGGGGCGCACCCCGCCGGGCCGCCCCCACCCTCCGCCGGGCCGCCCGTGCTCCACGCCGAGGACGTCACCGTCGTCCGGGAGGGGAACCCGCTCCTGAGCGACATCACGATCACGGTCCGGACCGGGGAGCACTGGGCGCTCCTCGGAGCCAACGGCGCCGGGAAGACCACCCTCCTCGGCCTGCTCGGCGCCCAGACCCATCCGACCCGCGGCCGGGTGGAGGTCCTCGGCCGCCGGCTCGGCCGGGTGGACCTCCGTGAACTGCGCACCGCCATCGGCCACGTCACGCCCCGCCACCCGCTGCGCTCCGCCCTCGCCGTCCGCGACGTCGTCCTCACCGGAGCCGTCGGCTCCGTCGAACGGCCGCCCCGGTGGACACCCACCCCCGCGCAGGAGGCGCGGGCGGACCGGCTGATCGCCACCCTCGGGCTCGCCGGGCGGCACACCGCCCGCTGGACCACCCTCTCGCAGGGCGAGCGCGGCCGGGCCCTGATCGCCCGCGCCCTCATGCCCGAGCCGCGGCTCCTGCTGCTCGACGAGCCCGCCACCGGACTCGACCTGCCCGGCCGCGAGCAGCTCCTCGACGCCCTGGACACGCTCGGCGCCGAACACCCGGATCTGGCCACGGTCCTGGTCACCCATCACCTGGAGGAGCTGCCCTCCGGCACCACCCACGCCCTGCTGCTCCGCGAGGGCCGGGCCCTGGCCCGGGGGCCCGTCGACCACGTGCTCACCGGGGAGCTGCTCGGCGCCTGCTTCGGCCTGCCGCTCGCCGTGGAGCGGCACGGCGGCCGGTACGCCGTACGGACCGTCCGGAGCCCGGCCCCGCGAGCCCGGCATGATCCGAAACAGGCCCTGAGGGAGGGTGCGGGCTAGGCAGGCGACCCCGCCGCCAACTTCTCCCGTACCACGTCGAGATACTCCGCCACCGCGTCCCGGTTCCGGGTCAGACAGCGGATCCGGTCGGTCATCCGGTCCCGCTCGTTCTCCAGGGTCTCCAGCATCTCCGGGGTCGCGTCGGGGAAGTGGATCATCCGCGGCTTGTTCAGACACGGCAGGATCTGCTTGATGATCCGGGTCGGCAGACCGGCGTCGAGCAGGCCCCGGATCTGCATCACCCGGTCCACGTTCGACGCGTCGTAGACGCGGTAGCCGTTCGGCAGCCGGTCCGCGACGATGAGCCCCTGCTCCTCGTAGTAGCGCAGCAGTCTGCGCGGTGTTCCGGTGCGCTCGGACAGCTCGCCGATCCGCATGGGAAGCCCCCTCCAGGGAATCGCTTGACCCTCACATCAATGTGAGGGTTCGAGCATACGGACATGACCCACGACACGACAGTGGCGGCCGGTCCCGCCACGCCCGCACACCCCGAACCCCGCCCCGCCTCCGGCCGGCTGCCCCTCCCGGCGCTCCTCGCCCTCGCCACCGCCGTCTTCGTCACCAGCCTCACCGAGACCCTCCCCGCCGGGGTTCTGCCGGCCATGAGTGCCGACCTCGGCGTCGGCGAGGCCGCCATGGGCCAGTCGGTCACCGGCTACGCCCTCGGCACGGCCCTCACCGCCGTCCCCCTCGCCGCGCGCACCGCGGGCTGGCGCCGCAAGCGCCTCCTGCTCACCTCGATGGCGGGATTCGCCGCCGCCAACACGGTCACCGCGGTCTCCTCCTCGTACGCCCTCACCATGGGCGCCCGGTTCCTCGCCGGGGTCGCCGCGGGCGTCGCCTGGGCCCTGCTGGCCGGCTACGCCCGCCGGCTCGCCCCGGCGCACCTCCAGGGCCGTGCCGTGGCCGTCGCGATGACCGGCATCCCGCTCGCGCTCTCCCTGGGCGTACCGGCCGGCACGTTCCTCGGTGAAGCGGTCGGGTGGCGGGCGGCGTTCACCGCCATGACCGTGATCGCCGTCGTGCTCCTCGGCTGGATCGCCCTCGTCGTCCCCGACCTGCCGGGCGAACCGCGCGGCGGGCGCGCCCCGGTCGCCCGCACGCTGCGGGTCCCGGGCGTCCTGCCGGTCCTCGCGGTCACCTTCACCCTCGTGCTGGCGCACACCGTGCTCTACACCTACGTCGCCGCCTACCTAGACCACCGCGGTCTCGCCGGCTCCACCGGACTCGTCCTGCTGGTCTTCGGCGCCGCCTCGCTCGCCGGGATCTGGTTCACGGGCCGTCACATCGACCGCAGGCTCCGGGCGCTGACCCTGGCCGGAGCGATCCTCTTCGCCGTGGCCGCCGCCGCCTTCGCCGTGCCCGCGGCGAACACCGCCCTGGTCCTCGTGGCCGCGGCGCTCTGGGGATTCGGCTGGGGCGGCGCGCCCACCCTCCTGCAGACGGCCGTCGCGGAGGCGGGCGGGGACGACGCCGACACCGCGCAGACGATGCTGGTCAGCCTCTGGAACGCGGCCATGGCGGCGGGCGGTGTCGCCGGCGGCCTGCTCCTCGACCGGCTCGGCGCCGGCGCCCTGCCCTGGAGCGTCCTCGCCCTGCTCGTCCCGGTGGTGGCCGTCGTGACCGGCGCCCGCGCCCACGGATTCCCGGCCCGCGGGTGAGGCCGGCTCGTCCCTCCGCACGCACCGAGGCCCCCACCGCGCGCGGTGGGGGCCTCCGTACGTTCCGGACGCGTGCTGCGGGGTGTCAGACGGCCGGCGGTACCCGGGACGGGCGGCCCGAGCCGCGCGTCAGGACGTAGCCGCCGATGCCCGCGAGCGCCGCCAGGACACCGCCCGCCAGGGTCCAGATCCAGCGGTCGGACCACCAGCCGGAGGACCAGCCGTCCTCCGGGGCCGCCGCCTCGACGGCGGTGGTCCGGCCCGCGTCCGCGTCCGCCTCGGCCTGGTCGGCGGTGGTCGCCCCCGGGACGAGCGGCGCCGCGAGCGAGCCGTCCGTGGCGTAGGCGCCGCCCTTGTCGAGGACGTCGGCACCGATCCGGGCGGTGAACGGCTGCCCGAGGTCCTCGTCGGGCAGGCCCGTGACGGTCAGCCGCACGTAGTAGCTGCCCGGCAGCGGGTCGTTCGCCCAGGCGTCGGCCGAGGCCCGGACCGGGCGCAGCACACAGGCCAGCTCCACGGTCGCGGCGTCCTCGGCCGCCGTACGGGACTGCATCCCGTACATGCAGGGCTGGCGCCGCCGCAGCCCGTCGTACACGTCGACCCGCCAGGTCGCGGGCCCGTGCCGCAGGGCCGCGTCCGGGAGGGTGACCGTGGCCTTCACGGTCGGCCGCTCCCCGGTGTCCGCCGGGAACACCCAGTACAGGTAGTCACCCGTGGCGGCCTGCGCGGTGGCCTGCTGCCCCGGGAGGAAGCGAGCGGCGGTACGGAAGGTGGTGCCCGCCTCCGTGGGACCGGCCTGGTCCGAGGGGGAGGCCGAGGCGCTGGGCGAGTCGGCCAGGGCGGCCGGGGCCGCGAGACCGAGCAGGGCGGCGCCCGCGAGCGCGGCCGTGGCGAGCATGCGTGCGGTACGCATCAGTTGGTCCTCCAGACAGCGACGCGCCAGCGGGACAGCCAGCCCCAGAGCAGACCGGCCAGGAAGCCGGCGAGCACCAGCACGCCGAGCAGCCACCAGCCGCGGCCCAGACCGAAGGAGGCGACGTCCGAGGCGGTCGAGGGGCCGTCGACGACGTCCACCGTCAGCTCGACGGGCATGCCCGGCGTCGTCTTGACCGACGGGGGAGCGGAGAAGGAGTTGCTGACCTGGAGGCAGACCGTCTCGGCCGCCGGCTTCGCGTCCCCGGGCCCGTCGTCGAGGTCCGGCTTCGGGTAGCGCAGTCCGGTCGAGATCACGTCCGTGCGTCCGTCGCCCGCCTCGGAGCCGCGGACGATCTCCCGGCCGTGGAGGGTGACGGCGCGCAGCAGCACCCCGTAGTCGTTGTTGACGGCGCGGTCGGCCGACACGCTGACGGAGGCGCGCAGTTCCTGGCCGGGCAGCAGGTCCACCCGGTACCAGCGGTGCTCGCCGAAGGACTCGCGGTCCGTGTACAGGCCGGGCTTCAGCTGCGGCGCCTTGTCGCAGCGCACCGCGCCCTGCGTGGCCACGGGGGTGACGACCGGGTCGGCCGCGCGGTCGACCAGCTGCCGGACGCGGCGGGAGAGTTCGTCGGTGCGGTGGACCGAGGTGTACGTGCCTCCGGTCGCCTCCGCGATGCAGGTGAGCTGCTGCCGGGTCTTGGCGTCCGGCACCAGGCCCAGGGTGTCGATGACGAGGTGGATGCCCTTGGCCGCGATCTCCCGTGCCACCTGGCACGGGTCGAGCGGGGCGCAGGTGTCCTCGCCGTCGGTGATGAGCACGATCCGCTTGGTCGCCCCGTCCTCGCCGAGGTCGTCGGCCGCGCCGAGCAGTGCCGGACCGATCGGGGTCCAGCCGGTCGGGGCCAGTGTGGCCACCGCGGTCTTGGCCTCGGTGCGGTCGAGCGGGCCCACCGGGTAGAGCTGCCGGGTGTCCTTGCAGCCCTGCTTGCGGTCCTGCCCCGGGTAGTCGGCGCCGAGCGTGCGGATGCCGAGCCGCACCTCCTCGGGCACCGCGTCCAGGACCTCGTTGAAGGCCTGCTTGGCGGCGGCCATGCGGGACTTGCCGTCGATGTCCTTGGCCCGCATGGAGCCGCTGACGTCGAGGACCAGCTCGACCTTGGGGGATTCCTTCGCCGCGGGCTCGTCGGCGGCCGCGCCCGTCGGCAGGAGCGCGACGCTCAGGGCGGCGAGCAGCGCGCAGGCCCCGGTCGCCAGCCGTTTTCTCGTGATCATCGCCGGATCGTATTGATGATCGTGCGACAAACCAAAACGGGGGTGGGTGCCGAGGCCTGAGGGCCGGTCGGAACGGGGTCGCCGTGGCCGGTCCCGCCCGCTCATGCCCCCTGGCTGTTGACGAAGCCGATGAGGCAGGCACCCCACCAGCCGGTCTGGCTGACGGTCGCGGCAAGGCCCGAGAGGACCAGCAGCCGGCGCGGGACGGTGCCGTCGCGGTGGGTCTCCAGGAGCTGGCCGAGCCGGTGGGCCCAGAGGCCGTTGAGGGTGACGGCGACGACGAGGCCCAGCTTGACCAGGGTCAGCGGGGAGTGGAGGTCGGGGCGGAGGAAGAGCCCGGAGACGACGAGCCCGCCCAGGCCGACCCAGATCGGCGTCTGGAGGGCGACGGCCGTGTCGAGGACGCCGGCCAGGGGCCGCTTCCCGGTCAGCCAGAGCACGGCGAACCAGTCGACGGCCAGCACCGAGCCCAGCCCGACGACGAGGAAGGCGACGTGCAGGAAACGGGCCACGGTCAGGAGGGAGGCGTCGGCGTGGACGTGTCCCGCGGTCCAGCTGGCCGCCGCTATGACCGTGGTGGCGGCGAGCCCGAGAGCGGTGAGGAGCCAGGAAGGAGTGAGCTCCTGCGCGGTTCTGGACATGCGGTGATCTTCCCGACGTATGGACGGCGTAAATTAGGTAAGGCGAAGCTAAGTGCCGCCCGTGTGCACGTCAAGCCGGTGTGGCGCACGTCCCAGCCCTCGGAAGGGCCACCGCCCCCGGCGATGGCCCGGGGGCGGTGGGATCAGCGGTGCTCGGGTTCGGGGAAGTCCGGCTTGCGGCCCGCGCCCCAGGCCGAGCGAGGCTGAACCGCGGCAGTCCTCTGCGCGATCACATCGGAGTGCCCCTGGCCTTGCCTCGTGCGCGCCGCTGAGACTGCACGGCTCGCGTCCTCGACCGGTTGTGCGCTGTCGTGCCAACCCCTGGGCGCAGGAGGTCAACTCGGTCGGTCGGGTCGCTCGTAGCTTGAAGAAGTGCCACGTCGCGGACGCGGTGGGCACGCTACCCATGGCTTCGAAAGGACCCCTCATGTTCGACATCGACAAGGTGCAGGCCGCTCCGAGCAAGGACCTGCTCACGCCCGACAACGCGGTCATGCTCTTCGTGGACCACCAGCCGCAGATGTTCTTCGGCACCGGCAGCGGCGACCGCGCCGCGATCATCAACAGCACCGTGGGTCTCGCCAAGGCGGCCAAGGCGTTCGACGTTCCGGCCGTCCTGACCACGGTCGCCGCCGAGTCCTTCTCGGGCCCCCTGCTGCCGCAGCTCGCCGAGGTGTTCCCCAAGAACGAGATCATCGACCGCACGACCATGAACGCCTGGGAGGACGAGGCGCTCGTCGCGGCGGTCAAGGCGACCGGTCGTAAGAAGATCGTCCTGTCGGGTCTGTGGACCGAGGTCTGCCTGGTGCTGCCCGCGCTCTCGGCGCTCGAGCAGGGCTACGAGGTGTACGTCGTCACCGATGCCTCCGGTGGTGTCAGCCCGGCCGCCCACGAGCACGCGCTGCAGCGCATGATCGCCGCCGGTGCCGTCCCGGTGACCTGGGTCCAGGTCCTTCTGGAGCTGCAGCGCGACTGGGCGCGCCAGGAGACGTACGGCGACGTCATGGAGATCGTCAAGGCCCACGCGGGCGCGTACGGCCTGGGCGTCGTGTACGCGCAGTCGGTCATCGGCGCGCACGCGGCCGGCTGACCCCTGTGGACACCGGCATTCTGATCCTGCGTCTGCTGGTGGGACTGCTCGTCGCCGGCCATGGTGTGCAGAAGGTCAGCTCGCACCTGGGCGGCAAGGGACTCGAGGGCGGCACCGCGGAGTTCCGCGCCGACGGCTTCCGAGGCGGTGTCCTCACCGCTCTGGCGGCGGGTGGTGGTCAGATCGGCTCCGGCCTGCTGCTCGCCGCCGGCCTCCTGACCCCGCTCGCCGCGACCGGCGCCATCGGCGTCATGACCGTCGCCCTCACCGTGAAGTGGCGCCACGGCCTCTGGGTGCAGAACGACGGGTACGAGTACCCGCTCGTCCTCATCGGCACCGCCGCCGCCCTCGCCGCCACAGGGCCCGGCGCCTGGTCCCTCGACGCGGTCCTCGGCCTCACGCCGTACCCGCTGTGGTGGGCCGCCCTCGCCCTCGTGGCCGGTCTCGGCAGCGGCCTCCTCACCCGGCTCGTCCTGCACCGGACTCCCTCCGCCCCTGCGATCGCCGAGCGCTGAGCGCGCGCCGCACAGACCGGGTCCGGTCGCTCGTGCACCCCCGACCGGGCGGCCGGGCCCTTCCCACCCCTTCCCCATCAGGAGCACTCGATGGACACCCTCACGACCCCGCACGGCGGCGGCCAGCCGCTGCTGCACCAGAAGGGCGCCGAGACCCAGGCGTTCGGCACGCTCAAGCAGCTGCCGATCGGCCTCGGCCACGACACCCGCATGTACGCCTGCCAGCGGCTCAACCGCGTCCTCGCCGACACGCAGATCCTCCACTCCCTCTACAAGAAGCACCACTGGCTCATGCGCGGGGCGACCTTCTACTCGCTCCACCTGATGCTCGACAAGCACGCGGAGGCCCAACTGGCCATCGTGGACGCGCTGGCCGAGCGGATCCAGAGCCTCGGCGGCGTCGCCGTCGGCGACCCGCGCCACGTAGCGGAGCTGACGGCGATCCCCCGTCCGCCGGACGGCGTGGAGCCGGTGCCCGTCATGCTTTCGCGGCTCCTCGACGCGCACGAGCGGATCCTGATCGACACCCGCGATGCCGCCGCCCGGCTCTCCCAGGAGGGCGACGAGGGCAGCGCCGACCTGCTCGTCTCCGACGTCATCCGCACCGGCGAGGCGCAGGTGTGGTTCCTGGCCGAGCACCTCGTGGACACCCCTCTGGTGCACGGCTGATGGACACGTACGACGTCGTCGTGGTCGGCGGCGGACCGGCCGGCGAGGTCGTCGCCGGCCGCGCCGTCGGCGCAGGGCTGACCGCCGTCGTCGTCGAGGCCGAGGCGGTCGGCGGCGAGTGCTCCTACCGCGCGTGCGTGCCGAGCAAGGCCCTGCTGCGGCCCGGCGCCGCTCGGGCGGAGGCCCGCTCGGTCGACGGGGCCCGGCAGGCGGTCACGACGGCACTCGACCCGGCGCGCGTCCTGGCCCGCCGAGACCGCTTCACCGGGCGGGGCGACGACACCGGCCAGGCCGACTGGCTCGACGGTGCGGGCGTCGCGCTCGTACGGGGGCACGGGCGGCTCGCCGGCGAGCGCCGGGTGGAGGTGACCGGGGCCGACGGCACGGTCCGCACCCTGGGGGCCCGGCGCGCGGTCGTGGTCTGCACCGGCACGGAGCCCGCGCTCCCACCGGTCGAAGGGCTCGACCGGATCGGCGTCTGGACCAACCGGCAGGCCACCACCGCCGACGCGGTGCCCGCACGGCTCGTCGTCATCGGCGGGGGAGTGGTGGCCTGCGAGATGGCCACCGCGTGGCGCTCGCTCGGCGCCTCCGTCACGCTCCTCGTCCGCGACCAGGCCCTGCTCACCGGCTGGGAGCCGTGCGCCGGCGAAGAGGTCACCCGGGGGCTGGGCGATCTGGGCGTCACGATCCGCTTCGGGGTGTCGGCCGTCCGGGTCGCCCGTGACGGGACCACTCGTACCGTGACCGTGGAGACCGACGACGGCACCGTCCTGGTCTGCGACGAGGTCCTCGCCGCCGTGGGCCGTCGCCCGCGCACGGCCGACCTCGGCCTGCAGACCGTCGGACTGCCCGTCGGCGACTGGCTTCCGGTCGACGACACCTGTCGGGTCACCGCGGTCGAGGGCGACTGGCTCTACGCCGTCGGCGACGTGAACCACCGTGCGCCGCTGACCCACATGGCCAAGTACCAGGCCCGCGCCTGCGCGGCGGCGATCGCCGAGCGAGCCGCGGGGCGCCCGGCCGTCACCGGAGGCCGGCAGCCGTGGAGCGCGGAAGCCGACCACGTCGCCGTCCCGCAGGCCGTCTTCACCCGTCCCGAGGTCGCGAGCGTCGGTCTCACGGAACGCGCCGCACGCGAAGCGGGCCTCGCGGTACGCGCGGTGGAGTACCGCATCGACGACGTCGCAGGTGCCGCACTCCACGCGGACGACTACCGCGGCCTCGCGAAGCTCGTCGTCGACGAGACCCGAGGGGTCGTCGTCGGCTGCACGCTCACCGGTCCGATGGCGACCGAACTCATCCACACGGCCACCGTGGCCATCGTGGGTGAGGTCCCTCTGGAGCGCCTGTGGCACGCCGTGCCCGCCTTCCCGACGGTGAGCGAGGTCTGGCTCCGGCTCCTGGAGGCGTACGGCCTCTGAGGCCTGCTCCCCTTCTCCCGACCCGGGTCCCGTCCGCCCGGCCGGCGCACCCCCCGCTCGACCGAGCACACCCCCACGCTTCCCCACCCGACAAGGAAGACACCCACCCATGCAGCTCACGAGGCGCACCCTCGCCCTCGCCCTGCCCGCCACGCTGGCCGCCCTGATCGGCGCCGCACCGGCGAGCCACCCGGCCGCGGCCGACACCGACCGGCACGACCCCAAGCCGACGATCGTCCTGGTCCACGGAGCGTTCGCGGACGCCTCCAGCTGGAGCGGCACGATCCGGCGGCTGCAGCACGCCGGCTACCCCGTCCTGGCGCCCGCCAACCCGCTGCGCGGTCTCGCCGCGGACACCGCCTACCTGCGCGGCGTGCTGGCCGCCGTCGACGGGCCCGTCGTCCTGGTCGGCCACTCCTACGGCGGCGCCGTCATCAGCGGCGCCGCAGTGGGCAACAGCCGTGTGAAGGCCCTCGTCTACATCGCCGCGTTCACCCCGGACAAGGGGGAGAGCGCGGCCGGTCTCGCCGCCAAGTTCCCGGGCTCCACCCTCGGCGACACCGTGAACCCGCGGTCGTACCCGCTGCCAGGCGGTGGCACCGGCACCGAACTCGTCATCGAACGAGCCAGGTTCCACGGACAGTTCGCCGCCGACGTACCCGCCGCCGAAGCGGCGGTCATGGCCGCGACCCAGCGCCCGGTCGCCACCGCCGCGCTGGAGGAGAAGGCCGGCGAGGCGGCCTGGAGGACGATCCCGTCCTGGGCGCTGATCGCCACCGCGGACAAGAACATCCCGGCCGCCGCCGAACGGTGGATGGCCCGGCGTGCCGGTTCGCACATCACCGAAGTGGACGCGTCCCATGCAGTGGCGGTCTCCCGCCCGGCCGTGGTCACCCACGTGATCCTCGCCGCCGTGCGGGCGACCCGCTGACGCTCCGACCCGCGTACATCCCCTGAAGGAGAGCTCCTCATGAAGAACCGTCCGGTCCTCGAACCCGCCGCCCAGGCCTTCGCCGACGCCACCGCCCAGCCGCCGTACCTCTACCAGATTCCCGTCGCCGAAGGACGTAAGGCCGTGGACGACGTCCAGAACGGTGAGGGCGTCGCCCTGCCGGACGTCGACGAGGAGTGGATCACCGTCCACGGCGGCCCGACCGGCGACGTCCGCGCCCGGATCGTCCGCCCCCGCGGCGCCACCGGCCCGCTCCCCGTCCTCCTCTACATCCACGGCGCGGGCTGGGTCTTCGGCAACGCCCACACCCACGACCGGCTCGTCCGCGAACTCGCCGTCGGCACCGGGGCGGCCGTGGTCTTCCCCGAGTACGACCTGTCGCCCGAGGCGCGGTACCCCGTCGCGATCGAGCAGAACTACAGCGTCGCCCAGTGGGTCGCCCGCGAGGGGCACCACAAGGACCTCGACGGCACCCGGATCGCCGTGGCCGGCGACTCCGTCGGCGGCAACATGACCGCCGCCCTCACCCTCATGGCCAAGCAGCGCGGCGACGTCACGCTCGTCCAGCAGGTCCTCTTCTACCCGGTCACGGACGCGAGCTTCGACACCGACTCCTACCACCAGTTCGCCGAGGGCTACTTCCTGCGCCGCGACGCCATGAAGTGGTTCTGGGACCAGTACACGACCGAGGATGCGGAGCGCGCGCAGATCACGGCCTCGCCGCTGCGCGCCACCGCCGAACAGCTCACCGGCCTGCCGCCCGCCCTCGTCATCACCGCGGAGGCCGACGTCCTGCGCGACGAGGGCGAGGCGTACGCGGCGAAGCTGCGGGCCGCGGGCGTCCCCGTCACCGCCCTGCGCGTCCAGGGCGTCATCCACGACTTCGTGATGCTGAACGCGCTGCGCGAGACGCACGGCGCCGAGCTCGCCATCGGCGTCGCCGTCGACATCCTGCGCAAGGCCCTCGCATGACCGGGCCCTCCATGAGCATGCCGGTCGCGGGCCTCGTTCCCGCGCCGCGGCGGGAACACGAGCACGCCGACCTCCTCGTCCGTAACGCCAAGGTCTTCACCGGTGACTCCGACCGCCCCGAGGCCCGTGCCGTTGCGATCCGCGACGGCCGGATCGCGGCCCTCGGCGACGACCACGACCTCGCCCACCTCGTCGGGCCGGGGACCAGGGTCGTCGACGCGCTGGGCCGACGGGTGATCCCGGGCCTGAACGACTCGCACCTGCACGTCATCCGGGGCGGCCTCAACTACGTCCTGGAGCTGTGCTGGGACGGTGTACGAAGCCTCCGCCACGCCCTCGCGATGCTGCGCGAGCAGGTCGGCCGCACACCGAAGGGGCAGTGGATCCGGGTGGTGGGCGGCTGGACCGCCGAGCAGTTCGCCGAGCGCCGGATGCCGACCGTCGCCGAGCTGAACGCCGCCGCCCCCGACACTCCGGTGTTCGTCCTGCACCTGTACCAGTCGGCCCTGATGAACCGGGCCGCGGTCAAGGCGGCCGGGTTCACCCGGGATACCCCCGACCCCCGAGGCGGGCAGATCGTCCGGGGCCGGGACGGCGAACCCAACGGCGTCCTTCTCGCCGCGCCGAGCGCTCTCGTCCTGTACTCGACGCTGGCCAAGGCGCCGGCCCTCGACGAGGCCGACAAGCGGACCTCGACGCGGCACTTCCTGCGCGAGCTGAACCGCTTCGGACTGACGTCCGCGGTCGACGCCGCCGGCGGCTTCCAGAACTTCCCCGACAACTACGCGACGGTCACCGACCTCGCCAGGTCGGGGGAGCTGACCCTCCGGATCGCCTACCACCTCTTCCCGCAGACGGCCGGGCAGGAACTCGCCGACCTGAAGCGCTGGACCGAGATGGTCAAGCCCGGGGACGGGGACGAGTGGCTCCGGCTGAACGGCGCGGGTGAGAACCTGACCTGGGCCGCCGCCGACTTCGAGAACTTCTCCGAGCCCCGGCCCGAGCTCGCCGCGGGCTACGAGACCGAGTTCGAGAGCGCCGTACGGCTCCTGCTCGAGAACGGCTGGGGTTTCCGCCTCCACGCGACCTACGACGAGACGATCCGCCGCGACCTGGCCGTCTTCGAGAAGCTCGCGTCGGAAGGGCTCTTCCCCGGAGGCAACCGCTGGCTCTTCGACCACGCCGAGACCGTCTCGGCAGGCAGCCTCGACCGGATCGCTGCCCTCGGCGGCGCCGTCTCCGTCCAGAACCGCATGTCCTTCCAGGGCACGGCCTTCCGCGACCGGTACGGCGCCGAGGCCGCCGCCCACACCCCGCCGGTCCGGGCCATGCTCGACCGCGGCCTGACGGTCGCCGCCGGCACCGACGCCACCCGCGTCTCCTCGTACAACCCGTGGGTCGCGCTCCACTGGCTGGTCACCGGACGCACCGTCGGCGGCACCGCGCTCCGTCCGGCGGGGAACCTGCTCGACCGGGAGACCGCCCTCGGCCTCTACACCCGGGGCGGAGCGCAGCTCACCGGCGAGCAGGACGTCAAGGGAACCCTGCGGGAAGGCTCGTACGGTGACCTCGCGATCCTGTCCGACGACTACCTCACCGTGCCCGAGGACGTCATCCCCGACATCGAGTCCCTCCTCACCGTCGTCGGCGGCCGCATCGTCTACGCGACGGCCGAGTACGAGGGTCTCGACGAGGCTGTGCCGCCGGTGACCCCCGAGTGGAGTCCCGTGGCCCACTTCGGCGGCTACCAGAGCGGTGCCCGTCAGGCCTCGCTCGTGGCCGAGGCCGTCGCCGAGTCCGAGCAGCACCGCCGGTGGCGCGTCGCGCGCGGCTCCGTCCCCGACACACAGCCGTCGTTCGTCGACCCCTGCTTCGAACACTGAAAGAGACCACACGATGAGTACAGCCGCCCCGGTCGCCGACGGAGACGACGCCCCGGACGCCCCGCCCGGACGCCGTTTCGAGCCGGACCTCCGGTCGATGACACGGATCAACCTGCGCCCCATCGCCTCACCCATGCCGCTCGGCTTCTTCACGATCGCCATCGCGTCCGTGATGACGGGATGCCTCCAGCTCGGGATCCTCGGGGAGGAGGCCCGGGCCGCCGTCGCCTACACCGTGCTGCCCGCCTTCGTCCTCCAACTCCTGGTCAGCTTCCTGGCCTTCGGCGCCCGTGACGTGATCGCGGCGACCCTGATGGCGGTGTTCGCCGGCAGCTGGTTGCCCTACTCGCTCATCATGCTCAGCGGCGCGGCCGACGGCCTGAAGGTCCTCGGCGTCTTCAACCTGGCACTCCTCTGCTTCGGAGCGCTGATGACCGCCGTGACCGGGCCCAAGCGGGCGCTGTGGCTCGTCCTCGCGGTGTCCCTGCCCCGCTGGGCGGCCACCGGCCTCGCGGGCGTCACCGGCGCCGAATGGCTGACGCGCACGTCCGGGGCGCTCGGCCTGCTGGTGGCGGTCGTCGCGATGTACACGGCGTTCGCCCTGATGCTCGAGGACATGCGCAGCGAGCAGGTCCTGCCCATCGGCCGCAGCGGCCCCGCCCACCTCGCCGTCGAAGGCGACCTCGCCGTCCAGCTCCGCAACCTGGAACGCCAGGCGGGCGTCCGCCGCACCCTCTGACCGCAGCCACCGCCCCCGTCACACACGACCGCACAGGAGCACCCATGGAACCCCGAGTGACCGACCGGCCCGAGAAGTCCCGGTACGAGATCCTCGCCGGCGACGACGGCACCGAGACCGCGGGCTTCGCCGAGTACCACCTCTCGGACGGCGAGATCGCCTTCATCCACACCGAGACCGATCCCCGGTTCGCCGGCCGCGGCCTGGGCGGCCTGCTCGCCCGCGGCGCCCTCGACGACGCCCGGGTCCGCGGGCTGCGCGTCCTGCCGTACTGCCCCTTCATCCGGGGCTGGATCGGCAAGCACCCCGAGTACGCCGACCTGGTGCCCGAGGCGCGCCGCCCCCGCTTCGGCCTGTGAACCACCCCACCCCCGCCTTCCCCGTCCATACTCCGAGGAGTTCCTTCATGGCGCGACACGCCCGCCCCACCGTCGTCCTGGTCCACGGCGCCTTCGCCGACGCCTCCGGCTTCGCCCGCGTCATCCCCGAGCTGACCGCCGCCGGCCTGGAGGTGATAGCCCCGGCGGTGCCCAACCGCAGCCTCGTCGACGACGCCGCGTACATCGCCTCCGTGGTCCGTGCCGTCGAAGGCCCCGTGATCCTGGTGGGGCACTCCTACGGCGGCGCCGTCATCACCCTCGCCGGTACGGAGGACAACGTCCGCGCCCTGGTGTACCTCGCGGCATACGCGCTCGAGGAGGGCGAGAGCCTGGGCGAACTGCAGGGCCGCTTCCCCGACTCCGGTCTCGCCGACGCGCTCGTCCACACCCCGTTCCCGGTGGCCGGCTCCAGCGAGACCGGCACCGACGTCTCGGTGGCGATCGACCGGTTCCCCGCCCTGTTCGCGGCTGACGTCGACCCCGACCTCGCCGCGGTGCTCGCCGTCTCCCAGCGCCCCCTGGCCGCGCGGGCCTTCTCGGAGGCGGCGCCGGTCGCGGCGTGGAAGACCAAGCCCTCGTGGGGCCTGGTGGCCTCCGCCGACCGCACGATCAACCCCGACGTGGAGCGTTTCGGCTACCGGCGGGCCGGCATGACCACCGTCGAGGTCGACTCCTCGCACCTGGTCATGCTGGCCCAGCCCAAGGCCGTGGCGGAGCTGATCATGGACGCGGCCCGGTCCACGGGGCACTGATCCCACCCCGATCCGACGCTTGAACATCGAACGATTGGTCTCTGTCGTTCGAACGCTGTAGCTTTCCGAAACGCCCGCCGAGAACATGCGGCGGGCGATCGGAGGAAGCACACCCATGAGGTTCGGCGCGAGGCTCGCGCTCGCCGTCATCACCCTCGCCGTCACCGCCACCGCCTGCGCCACCCCGCAGGACGGCGGTTCGCGCTCGCACACCACCGCGGACTGCGCACCGTACGCCCGGTACGGCAAGCACCCCGGCACCGAGGTCACCGTCTACGCGGAGAACCGGGACCGGGAGGCCGATCTGTTCGAAGAGACCTGGGCGGACTTCGCGGACTGCACGGGAATCGACGTCCAGTACGAGGGGGACGGGGAGTTCGAGGCGCAGATCCAGGTCCGGGTCGACGGCGGGCACGCGCCCGACCTCGCCTTCTTCCCCCAGCCCGGTCTTCTGGAGCGCTTCGCGCGGACAGGGAGACTGAAGCCCGTGAGCGCCGGGGTCGCGGCCCTCGCCAAGCAGGGCTGGTCGGCGGACTGGAACAGCTACGCGACCGTGGACGGCACCCTCTACGGCACGCCACTCGTCGCGAACGTGAAGTCGTTCGTCTGGTACTCCCCGAAGTTCTTCCGCGACCGGGGCCTGAGCGTTCCCCGCACATGGACCGAGCTGACGGCCGTGACCGAGAAGGTCGCGTCGTCGGGCGTCAGGCCGTGGTGCGCGGGCATCGAGTCCGCCGAGGCCACCGGCTGGCCCGTGACGGACTGGATCGAGGACGTCCTGCTCCGCCAGCAGGGCGCGCACGTCTACGACCAGTGGGTCGCCCACGAGATCCCGTTCGACGACCCCCGTGTGATCAAGGCCATGGACACCGTGGGGTCCATCCTCAAGAACGACCGGTACGCCAACGGCGGTTTCGGTCCGGCCCGGTCGATGGCATCGATCTCCTTCCAGGAGGCCGGCACACCGGTCCTCTCCGGCGACTGCGCGATGCACCGCCAGGCCTCGTTCTACGCCGACATGTGGCCGAAGGGCACCGAGATCGGACCGGACAAGGACGTCTACGCCTTCCTCCTGCCAGGGGCCGACCCGGCAAGCCGCCCTGTACTGGGCGGCGGGGTCTTCACCGCGGCGTTCGCCGACCGTCCCGAGGTGCGGGCGTTCCAGGAGTACCTGGCCTCCGCGGACTTCGCGAACGCGCGGATGAAGAAGGGCCCGTTCGTCTCGGCGCACAGGGGCGTGGATCCGGAGAACGCCGCGACCCCCGTCGACCGGCTCTCGATCCAGCTGCTCCAGGACCCCCGGACACAGTTCAGGTTCGACGGTTCGGACCTGATGCCGGCGTCGGTCGGCGCCGGGACGTTCTGGAAGGGGGCCGTCGACTGGATCGGCGGCGCGAGCACCCGGCAGGTCGCCGAGTCCGTCGAACGGTCCTGGCCGAGCCACTGATGTCGTTCGACGCCGTCGCCCAGCAGCCCAAGCTGCTGTACCTGTTCCAGGGTGTCGCCGCCTTCGCGGCGGTGGTCGCCCTGATCCTGCTCGCACTGCACCGGGGGCCGGTGCGGAGGAGGGCCGCGGCCCTGATCCTGCTGGCCCCCGCGCTGCTGCTGCTCGCGGTCGGTCTCGTCCTGCCCGGTCTGCGCACTCTGGCGCTGTCGTTCACCGACGGCGGGGGCGGCACATGGGCCGGCCTCGACAACTACGTGTGGATGTTCACCGACCACCGGGCGCTGGTGGCGCTGCGCAACACCCTGGCGTGGGTGGTCCTCGTGCCGCCGGCGTCGACCGCGGTCGGTCTGCTCTACGCGGCGGCCGTCGCACGGTCGCGGTTCAGAGCGTTCGCGCTGTCCCTCGTCCTGACGCCGATGGCGATCTCCTTCGTCGGCGCGGGTGTCGTCTGGAAGTTCGTCTACGCCTACCGTCCCGCGGAAGCCGGGCAGATCGGGCTGCTGAACCAGTTCGTCGTCGCGCTCGGCGGCGAACCGAGGCAGTGGCTCGTGGACTCCCCCTGGAACGTCCTGTTCCTCATCGTGGCGATGGTGTGGACGCAGGCGGGCTTCGCGGCCGTCCTGCTGGCCGCCGCGATCAGGGCCGTACCCGCGGAGCTGACCGAGGCCGCCCGGCTCGACGGCGCGTCCCCCCGGCAGATCTTCCGGCGGATCACCCTGCCGTCGATCAGGCCCACGCTGCTCGTCGTGCTCCTCGCCCAGGGGATCGGCACCTTCAAGGCCTTCGACATCGTCAAGACCACGACCGGCGGACAGTTCGACACGGGCGTCCTCGCCCACGAGATGTACGACCAGGCCTTCCGCTACGGCGAGACGGGCCGCGGCGCGGCGCTCGCCGTGCTCCTCTTCCTCCTCGTCACCCCCTTCGTGGCCCACCAGGTCCGGGCGCAGCGGAGGACGGGGTGAACGGCGTCCGGGAGCGTCTGACCTCCCGCGCCTTCACAGGGGTCGCCGTGGTGATCGCGGTCCTCTGGACGACGCCGACCCTCGGTGTCCTGCTCTCCTCGTTCCGTCCCGAGGACGAGATCAGGACGACGGGCTGGTGGACCCTGTTCGGTACGCCGCACCTCACGCTCGACAACTACGGCGATGTGCTCTCCGGCGGCGGGAACGGGGCGGGGCGGCTCGCGGAGTACTTCGTCAACTCCGTCGTCATCACCGTTCCCTCGGTGCTGTTCCCGCTCGTCCTGGCCTTCCTCGCGGCGTACGCCCTGGCCTGGATCGACTTCAGGGGGCGCGACGCGCTCGTCGTCGGCATCTTCGCGCTCCAGGCCGTGCCGCTCCAGATGGCACTCGTCCCGCTCCTGAAGCTCTTCTCCCAGGGCTGGCTGTTCCTGCCCGCGTGGCACCTCACCGGTCCCGCGCGGTTCGGCCAGGTCTGGTTCGCCCACACGGCCTTCGCGCTGCCGTTCGCGGTGTTCCTCCTGCACAACTTCCTGGCCGGGCTGCCCCGGGACCTGATCGAGGCCGCCCGCGTCGACGGCGCGTCGCACGGGACGCTGCTGCTCCGGATCGTCCTGCCGCAGGCCCGCCCGGCGCTGGTCGGCTTCGCCGTCATCCAGTTCATCTGGGTGTGGAACGACCTCCTCGTGGCCCTGACACTGTCGGGCGGAACGGCCGAGACCGCGCCCATGACGGTCCGACTGGCGAGCATGGCCGGGACCTACGGCAACGAGTGGCAGCGACTCACCGCGGGAGCCTTCGTGGCGGCGCTCGTCCCGCTGCTCGTCTTCTTCTCCCTCCGGCGGCACTTCGCACGGGGACTGCTCGCCGGATCGGTCAAGGGATGAGCCCCGACCGGCCCGAGGAAGAGGGCACGGCGACGGAGCTGAGCAGGCCCGGGCTGCGGGGCCGCGAAGCCGAACTGGATCGGCTGCGCGCCCTGGCCGAGACGGTGCGCGGCGGCGAGGGAGGAGCGATCGCGCTCCTCCTGGGCGAGCCCGGGATCGGGAAGACCGCGCTGCTCCAGGAGGCCGTCTCGCGTGCGCGGGCCCACGGATTCCTCGTCAGCCATGGACGGGCCGAGGAACTGCACGAACTGGCGCCGCTCGCCTCGCTGGCCTCCGGCCTCCTGCACGGTGACCCGCCGCTGCTCTCCGGCACGGACCTCGCGGACCTCGCCGGCCACCACGACCAGCGCATCTGGCTCGTCGAACGGCTCGCCCAGCTGATCGAGGAGCGCTCGGCGGGCAGGCCCGTACTGATCGCGGTCGACGACGTCCAATGGGCCGACCCGCTCAGCCGGTTCGCCCTGAGCGTCCTGCCGGCACGGCTGCTCAGCTCCCCGGTCCTCTGGCTGCTCACGAGCAGGGAGGACCCGGAGCTCTACGGGCAGGGGCCGCTGACGACGACCCTCCCTCTGCGGCCGCTGTCCGAGACGGCCCTGGCCGAACTGGCACGGGACGTCCTCGGCGGGGACGTGCCGGCGCGGGTCGGGGAGCTTCTCGACGGGGCGGGCGGCAACCCCTTCCTCGCGGCCGAGATGCTCTCGGGCATCACGGCGACGGGCGCGGACGGGCCGGAGCCGCCCGAGCGGCTGGTCCTCGGCGTGCGCGGCCGACTGGCCGACCTCCGGCCGGACACCCTGCACTTCCTGCGGATCGGCTCGGTCCTCGGCCGCGCGTTCTCGCTCGCCGACGCCGCCGCCCTGTGCGGCCGTTCCGCCTCCGGACTCAGCGCCGAAGTGGACGAGGCGATCGCGGCCGCCCTCCTCCACGACGACGGCGAACGCCTCCTGTTCCGCCACGACCTGCTCCGCCAGGCGGTGTACGCCGACCTCGCCCCCTCCGTACGCCGGGCACTGCACCGGGAGGCCGCGAGCCGTCTCGTCGCGGCGGGCCGGAGCTCCGCCGACGCGGTCCCGCATCTGCTGAAGAGCGCCGAACCCGGCGACATGGAGGCGATCGGACTGCTCGGCACAGCCGCCGAGGACGTGATCGCCGTGATGCCCGACCTCGCCGCCGATCTGGCCGTACGGGCCCTGGAACTCGTACCGCCCCGTGCTCCCATGGCGTACGACGTGGGAACACGGGCCATCGTCGCGCTGACCCGCGCGGGCCGGTACACGCAGGCACGGGACACCGGCGACGCGCTGCTCGCCCGACAACCGCCCCTGGACGTCTTCGCCCGGCTGCAGTGCGTACTCGGCGACACGCTGTGGCACCTCGACGACGTCCACGAGCTGACCCGCCGCACGACGACGGCGCTGGCAGCCGTCACCGACCCGGCGATCCGGGCCCGGCTGACCGCCCGGCAGGCCCTGGCCCGGTCCCGCGGGAGCGACCTCGGGGCCGCTCGCGAGACCGGCGAACGGGCGCTCGCCGAGGCGGAGCGGGCCGGTGACCGGGAGGCCCGCGTCCTCGCTCTGTGGGGTCTCGGCGAGATCGCGCTCAACGCGGGCGACTGCGCCGCCGCCCTCGAACACCACACGGCACTGAGCGTCTTCGACTCGGCCTTCCTCCCCGAGGAGGCCGTCGCCCTGATCCACATGGACGACTTCGACGCCGTACGGCGACTGCTCCGGACGGCGGGCGACGTCCCCCTGCGCCCCGCCATGCTCATCTGGACCCAGGGAACCCTGAACATGGGGCTCGGCCGACTCGACGACGCGGACGCCGACTTCGTCACCGCCGAGCGTCTCGAAGCGGACCTCCATGTGCCCGGCAACCTGGTCAACCTCCGCGTCAACCGCGGCCTCCTCGCGATGCTGCGCGGCG
Organism: Streptomyces tanashiensis; assembly: GCF_014648895.1. Taxonomy (GTDB): domain Bacteria; phylum Actinomycetota; class Actinomycetes; order Streptomycetales; family Streptomycetaceae; genus Streptomyces; species Streptomyces tanashiensis. The sequence continues at coordinate 1,225 of NZ_BMRZ01000017.1, read as the reverse complement.
ACCGCGACGCCGTGCGCGAACACCTGGACGTCGTGCGGGCGACCGTGGCCGACCGGCCGAACACGGGCAACCACGCCACGCACCGGTTCTTCGAGGCCGTCGTCGCCGACGCCGACGGCGACCACGCGGCAGCGGCGGAACTCGTCCGGTCCGTGCAGCGGGACCACCCCTTCCGCCGGTGGCGGCTCCTGCGCCCGCATGTCGTCCAGGCCGTGCACATCGCCCTGCGCGGCGGGGACCGGAAGCTGGCCGAGGACCTCGCGGCCCAGGCCGCCGAACACGCCGTGCGCAACCCCACCGTGCCGACCGCCCGGGGGACGGCCGCCCACGCGACCGCCCTCGTGAACGCCGACCACGAACTTCTGGAGCGGGCGGTGGGCATCCTCCTCACCGGCCCCCGGCCCCTGGCCCTCGCCGCCGCGTCCGCCGACCTCGGGCGCGCACTGCTGACCTCGGGCGACGCCGCCGCGACACCTGCCCTGACCAGGGCACACGACCTCTACGTCCAGGCCGGGGCCGACGCCGAGGCCGACCGGGTCCGGGCCGATCTGGAACGGGCCACACGCCGCCCGGGCAAGCGTGCCGGACGCCTCAGGCCGCGCACCGACCAGGGCTGGGACGCGCTCACGGCCTCGGAACGCAAGGTGGCCCGGCTCATCGCCGCGGGCCACACCAACCGCTCGGCAGCGGAGGCCCTCGTCGTCTCCCCGCACACGGTCAACACCCATCTCGCGTCGATCTTCCGCAAGCTCGCGGTGCGCTCCCGGGTCCACCTGGCCCGGATCGTCCTCGCGGAGGACGACGCCGGAACGGTCACCGGCGACTGATCGACCTCTGCACCCCCGTGCAAGGTGTGGTGCGCGGGACGACAACGCGAGGTGCGGGACCGGTCCTAGCGTGACGGGCACACCCCGCCGCTCCGACGCGCGGACCCGTCCACCCGAAACGAGGGAACCCCCATGCCGTACATCACCGTGGGCCAGGAGAACACCACCCCCATCGAGCTGTACTTCGAGGACCAGGGCGCCGGGCAGCCCGTGGTCCTCATCCACGGCTTCCCGCTCGACGGCCACTCCTGGGAGCGCCAGAGCGCCGCGCTGCTCGGCGCCGGCTACCGCGTGATCACGTACGACCGCCGCGGCTTCGGGCAGTCCTCGCAGCCGACCACCGGCTACGACTACGACACCTTCGCCGCCGACCTGAACACGGTGATGGAGACCCTCGA
>NZ_BMRZ01000016.1 GCF_014648895.1 Streptomyces tanashiensis | reverse complement strand
AGGTGCTTGCCCTTGACCTTGGTCCAGTGCTCGTTGAGCGCGTCCATCGCCTCGCCGTGACCCGACGACAGCAGACGCTCCATGTGGTTGTTGGCCAGCTGACCGTCATCGGCGAGATCGTCCGCGAACTCCCGCAACGCGTCCGCCATCTCCCGGTAGGCGTCCTCGTCGACGTTGGGCCAGTTCACCCCCACCAGATCCAGCAGCGTGTCAGCCCAGTCCGGCACCGTGACAGCCACCGATCGGCCGGACTGCGCCCCGCACGTAGGGACTTGCCCGGCGCGTCCCGACAACCGCCGGATCACGGCGCGGTCGACCGATAGGGCGCGCCTGGCGGGCCATGGCCGGCCGGACGCCGGCGAACTTCAACGGAGCCGTCGGCGTGGCAGTGCTGACCCGCAGCCCCGTACCGGCCGGTGCCGATGGTCTCACCCTGCTCGGCCAGGTCAGCGCCGGTCAAGCCGAAGAGCGCCGCGTCGGCGGCCGCGCTGAGCAGCGGCGCGACTACGTCTGGCGCCTGCTGGGCGACGGCCAGTGGACGGCGTTGACCGCGATTACGTCTAATGGACCGGTCAGTGCGCGGTCCGGCGCGAAGTCGGCCGCGCAGCAAGCCGATTGGCATGACGAGGGGTTTTACGTGCCGGGTACCATCGAACCTTCGGCGGCGACGCAATGAGGCCGCTGAGGGCTTCCGATCCGGTCTCCTCCGGTCCGTACCGGCTGTTGGCCGAGCTGGGCAGCGGCGGAATGGGACGGGTGCTGCTGGGGGCAGCGCCTGACGGGCGGCTCGTCGCGGTGAAGCAGGTGCACGCAGGCCTGGCCGACGACGACGGGTTCCGCGCCCGCTTCCGACGGGAGGTGGCCGCCTCGCAGAAGGTCTCGGGGGCCTACACGGCGCCCGTGATGGACTCCGATGCGGACGCTTCGACACCGTGGCTGGCCTCGGTGTTCGTGGCCGGACCCTCACTGGGCGCCGCGGTGGCGGAGGTCGGGACGTTGTCCGAGGACCTGGTCCGCCGACTCGCGGCCGGGCTGGCTTCGGCGCTCGCCGAGATCCACCGGGTGGGGCTCATCCACCGTGACCTCAAGCCCGACAACGTCCTCCTGTCCGAAGACGGCGTTCGCGTCATCGACTTCGGCATCGCGCGGACGGCGGAGACGGCAGCGGAGCACCAGGGGGACCTCGGGCTGACCCGGACCGGCCTGGTGATCGGCTCGCCGCCTTTCATGTCGCCCGAGCAGGCCGAGGGGAAACGGCTCACGGCAGCCAGTGATGTGTTCTCGCTCGGCTCGGTGCTGGTCATGGCGGCGACGGGCCGGAGCCCGTTCGTCGGATCGTCGACCCTCCAGACGCTCTACGACGTGGTCCACGCGGAGCCGGACCTGAGCGGCCTACCGACCGGGCTGCGCGAGATCGTGGCCCGGTGCCTGGCCAAGGACCCGGGGGCCCGGCCCACCCCGGCAGGGTTGCTCGGGCTGTTGGGCCCCGTCGCGCCGGTGGGACGGCAGTGGCCACCCGCCGTGTACCGGATGATCGCCTCGCAGCGGGCCGCCATCGACCAACTGCTCGACGGCCCGCAGGACACCGTCGTGGACGCCCTCCGACAGGCGGAGGAGCCGGGCAGGGCCGGATCGACCGAGGTGTCGGACCGGGGCGAGCCGGCTGAGACCGAGGGCTCGGGGCCGCCCCCCAGGCCCCCGATCCCGAAGCGGGACGTGTCGGCCCCGACGGCCGGGGAGCAGCGGGCTGCCCTGCCCACGGAGACGGCCGCTGCCCGAGTGGATCCGCCGCCGGTCCGCACACCCCGCCGGGCCGTGGCGGTGGCCGTCTGCGTACTGGCAGCAGCTGCGCTCGGCGGGACGGCGTACGGTCTGTGGCCCGATGAGGGAACGAGCGCGCCTGCGAAGTACAGGGCTCTCCAGGAATGCGACACACTGGCGGTGGCGCTGCCCCTCCCGCCGCGGGACCGGGACAGCGACCGCCACTCCTCGGCGAGCGGTGAGACTCAGACCGGCTGCACGTGGTTCGGAAGCAGGGTCGGCGGGGCACAAAGCGCTCGGGTCCTGTGGAATCTGCGCCACGAAGACGGTGCCCACGACGCTGCGGCGGTTCAGAGCGAGGCCTTCCGTGCTCTGGCGGCCGGAGGGAGGACGGTGGGCGATCTGGGGTTCGGCGACGAGGCCTTCCGGGGCGCGTCGGACACCACTACCGCCTGCTCCCTCTCCGTCCGGGACGGCAACCTCACCGTTCAGGTCGACCTCGGCAGCGAGATGTTTCCCGCGCCGACGTGCAGTGCCTCCACCGTGGACATCGCCCGCGCCGCACTGAACGCCGTACCTCACTGAGCCACCCGCCCCTTCGCCGTGACCACCTCATGGCATGACCGCGGTCCGGAGGTGGTGGCGGGGGCCAACTGCCAGCAGGTTCGTCGCCGTCGAACTCCCCGACGGCCGGCAGGCGGGCGGCGGCCCGGTCGTAGAAGCGCTACCTGTGCGGAACGGTCCGCCACAGGCCAAAGGGGTGGGAAGCATGAGAACGCTGTGGGCCTGTGGCCTGGTACTGAGCATGGCTGCTTTGGTTGCCTGCTCTGCCGGCGCGACGAACGACACGACACCCACGGCCGCGCCGTCTGCCGTGACTCTCGCCATCAGCGGGCGTCTTTCCGTACTTCTGTCCACCGACGGGAAGGGTCCCGAGGCCGGGAAGCCCTGCACGCCCCCGGCGGACTCCAAGGTCAAGCCTGGGGCGGAGGTGCGCGTGACGGACGAGGAGGGGAAGACTCTCGGTACCCAGAAGCTCCAGCCCGGCCGAGCCGTCGGTTCCACGCTGAAGGCATGCGGCTTCGACTTCTCCTTCAAGGTTCCCGGCGCGGCCGAGAACTACGAGTTCAGCGTCGAAGGCTTCCCGCCGATGAAGTACTCCCGCGAGGACATCCGCCGCGGGCTCTCGTTCTACGAGACGGAGCAGGGCACGCTCGCCCAGCAGTAGGCAGCAGAGCTGCGGTCCCCGAGGTCGCGGACGAACAGCACCTCGCCGCGCAGCCACACCACAGAAGTTGAGCCAGAACCAGAAATGGCTCTGGCTCAACTTCTTTGGAGTCGGCGACCTTGAGCGACGGCTGGCCTGGGCAGATCAGCCGTCGGAACGCACGTCCCCCTACGCCTTCGCCACCTATCTCCCTACCCGCCTCGTGGATCACACCTCGCGTTCCCCTGGTTCTGAAACCTCAGGCAACCTGCCCCTCAACCGGTAGACATCGTGACGGGCGCCCCAGACCAAGCGGTGCAGGAGCGCGGAGAGGTATCCGGGACGAGCCGCCCTCAGCCCAGCCCCAGAAGCTCGCCGGGGAAGGACCGTCCGGAGCCTGAGAGATGCGCGGCCGCTTCCCTTCCCCGCTCCTTCCTTCAATTCCCTGACACCAATGGTGTGAGTACGGGATAGACGTCCCTTGGAGAGAAGAGCGTTCCATGTCCGTCGGGCGGGACGAGCCAGGACAGACCGGTCACCTTCCGGCTGGGGTCGGGCACGGCCAGCCAGGTGCCGGTCGTCAGGTGTCGGGCGGCCCGCTCCAGATTCATGGCGGGCTTGCCTGGCGTCATGAGCAGCACGAGTTCCTGACGCCTGCTGTTGCGAAGCACCGGGCCGGTCGCCGGCTGTCCGTTGCGGGCGACTGCGTTCAGCAGGCTGTGCCCCAGCATCTCCGGGACCGCCAGGGCGTCCCAGAGCCGCCCCGCCGGCAAGAGTGCCACCCCCCGCTCGCTCAGTCTCCACTCACGGAGACACGCGGTGGGGTTGTCACAAGCAGAAGCCAGCCACCGAGCCGACCAGAAGGATGGATTCATCTGCTACCTCGCTCCCGGGATCACCGACGAAGGGGCCGACTATTCCGGTTCAAGAGCTCCGTGGGCAGGGAGGCGAAGCATGGCGGATTGAACCGGCTGATTCTTGTGATCTGTCAGACGTTGTCAAACCTGCTGAGCCCACGTGGGCTGAGACCGCGCAGAGACCCAGGTCCTGAAGTCTCGGTTTCGGGATGCGGTGGGCCGGGCGCCCGGTGGTCTGCGAGGGGGGCTACCGGGGCCTGGTCGGCACGGGTGTACTGCGTTCTCGGACTGGTCCTGGATCGGGTACGGGGCACACGTAACCTGTCCGACCGGCATCTCCCAGGCGTTGGCAGGCCGGCAGACACCGGATCGCTGGGTCACCTCGGGTCCTGACCGCGAGGCCCAAGGGAGCATTCCGGGAGGGGCGCCGTCACGCGGTACGTGAGGAGCGCAGGAATTGCAGCGGCAGGCCTACGGGGCGAGGCTGAGAATCACGGATCGGAGTGGATATGGGCAATCTGGTCGTCGTCGGGGTGGATGGCTCGTCCATGAGCCTCACCGCCGCTGAGGCAGCCGCCGCAGCGGCGGCGCGGCGCGGCGCTGCGCTGCGTGTGGTGCATGCCGAGATCCCGATCAAGCCCAGGCACCAGGTGCCGGACCCGGGTTCCAGGACGCTGGTCGACAAGGCGGCGGCCCACGCCCTCGGGGTGGCGCCGGAGGTCCAAGTGACCAGGGCCGTGGTGACGGGTGACGTGGTACACGTGCTGGAACTTGAGTCGCAGGTCGCTGACCTGATCGTCGTCGGCTCCAGAGGCATGGGAGGCATCGCGGGCCTGCTGCTGGGATCCACACCTGTGTCCTTGGCCGCCCGCAGCCGTTGCCCGGTGATGACGGTCCGTGAGGAGCACCGGACCTCCGTCGGCACTGGGCCTGTCGTACTGGGGGTCGACGGGTCCCCTGACAGTGACGCAGCAATCGACGTCGCTTTCGCCGAAGCCGTACTGCGGCGGGCCGACCTTGTGGCTGTTCATGCGTGGCAGCCGGACAAGTCTTCACCCGGCTCGGCGCCGGAGGCCGCGGAACAGCTGCTGGCCCAAGCGATTGCGGGCCGCGGGGACGCTCATCCGGATGTCGCCGTCTCACGGAACGTGGTGAGCGGCAAGGCGCGCGAGGTGCTGCTCGAGGCGAGCAGGACGGCTCAGCTTGTGGTGGTCGGTGCCCGCGGGCGCAGCGGTCTCGCCGGACTTCTCCTGGGTTCGGTGAGCCAGGCCGTCATGACCCACGCGCACTGCCCGGTCGTCACGGTTCGCGGGACGCCGTGAGTACGAAGCGACCGGAAGACCGGGTACCTGGGTCGAGAGGCGCGTCCTCGTCGCAGGGCGGCGGATCGGCTCGTGGCAGAGGGACCGGACGACACGGCCGCCGGTCTGCTCTCTGACCAGCGGAGCATGACCTCCGGGGAGCAGCGGCGAGCGCTTCGGGGATCAGGTCGGGTGGCCGTGTGTACACCGCCGGTCTCGGCAACTCACCCAGCACGTGCTGGGCCTCGTATCGGTCCCGGCCATGGGGTGGATCTGACGCCCGACAGTAGGTTTCCTGGATCATCCGGACGTACGGCCGCTGTCGGTCGCCTCCCAGGTGTCTTTGGCCACGAGGCGGCCGTCGGTCCAGCAGAGGCGGTAGAGGTCGACCTGGTCGAACAGGTCGCGGCCCGAGCGGTAGAACTCGCAAGCGGCACCCGGCGGTCGGGGGGCGGAACGGGCGTGGTCGGGAGGGTACGGGAAGGCACCGCCCGGGAGCAGATGGGTGAGCTCGGTGCGGGACCGGCCCGGTTCCAGCTCGTCGAACCGGGCCGGTGTCAGCACACCGGTCGTCAGCTGCCAGGCCAGGTAGACAGCGGCCGGTACGAAGAACGCCGCCGCGACGACCGGCGCCGCGAAGGCCGCGATCGACCGGCGGCGTGCGGAGCGCCGTACCGCCGCGTGGCGTTCGGTGGCCTCCTGGGCGGAACCGACGGCCGTGTCGGTGCCGGGTGGCGTCGCCTGGGCAGGGGGCCGGTGAGGGAGGACGGCGGTGACGCGGAAGCCGCCCCGGTGCGGGCCGGTCCGCAGGGTGCCGCCGAGGACCGTCACCCGCTCCCGCAGCCCGGTCAGTCCCCGGCCGCCCATGTCGGCCGCCTGGCCTCCGGACTGCCCGGCCCCGGCCCCGGGCGCGGCCGCGTTCACGACGGTCACGCGGGTGCGGTCGGGCTCGTGGTCGATCGCCACGCTGACCTTGCTGTCCGGGGCGTGCTTCAAGGCGTTGGTGAGGGCCTCCTGCACCACCCGGTACATCCCGCGTTCGACCATCGGCGGGAGCACGGGTACCGCTCCACGCCGCTCCCAGCGCACCGGTACCCCCGAGGCGACCGCCCGGCTGAGGAGGTCCTCCACGGTGTCCTTGACGGGCAGGCCGGACGGGCCCGTCCCCGGGTACGGGCCCGTCCCCGGTTCGTGCAGGACGGCGACGGTCTCCCGCAGCTGCTCGACGGCGTCCGCGATCGTGCCGCGCAGCTCGGCGAGGTCGGCGCGGTCGCCCTCGGTGAGGTCGGGGGAGAGTTCCAGGGCTCCGGCGCGCAGGGCGACCAGGCTCAGCGCATGGCCGAGAGAATCGTGCATGTCAGCGGCGATGTCCGCCCGTTCGGTCAGACGGGCCCGCTCCGCGACGAGGTGCTGCCGTTCCTGCAGGCTCCGGGCCAGCCGCCATCCTTCCCGTACGAGTTCTCGCCGGCCGCGCCAGTGCCGTCCCGCCAGCCACGGCAGCAGGAGGGCGGTAGGCAGCACGGTCAGCGCGTAGAACCACCACACGGCCGGTACCCGCAGCACCGCGCAGGCCGCGATGTCGACGGCGAGGCAGGAGGCGAGCACCAGCAGCGGGCCCCGGCCTCGGGCGACCCGCACACCGAGCAGACAGCTCAGCATGGCCAGCGAGAGGACATGGGCGTTGGCGGGGGTCGCCGCGTCGGCCAGGCCCAGTGCGCACAGCCCGTTGACGAGGAGCACCGCGACCCCGGGCCGGGTACGGGAAAGCGGCACGGCCACGGCCAGCACGGTCAGCGGGAGCAGCAGGTCCATGACCAGCGAGGCCCCGCCCGCGTCCCGGAACCCGTACCCGGTGGCGGCGGCGAGCACGCCCCACAGCGCTCCGTCGATGAGTACGAACCTGACCGGGGGGATGCGAGGGTGCCGCATGGTGCGTGGATGTCCTTCCGGCCGATGACATGGCGTACGTACCCGGTCGATTCTGTGGGACGGGCCCGCCCGGCCGGACGGTGGCTTCGGCGGGCGACGAGACAGGACCGGGACCGACGCCGCGTCAGGCGTCCCTGCGGCGCAGCACGTACAGGCCGATGAGGTGCGCCGCCGCGGTCCAGGCTGCCACGATGAGCACGGCCGTCGCCGAGGAGTACGGGCCGTCGCCGCCGACGCGCAGGAAGTGGTCGCCCGCTCCGTGGGGCAGACGGTCGTTCACGGCCGCGAGCGTGTCGCCGCCCAGCCCCAGGAGCACGCTCGGCAGCGCCCACAACAGTGTGACCAGGACCGACAGCGCGCCGGCCGGGTGCCGCGCGGCGAAGGCCACGCCGACGGTGAGCACGGCGACGAGCCCCTGGTAGACCCCGACGGCGACGGCCTGCCCGAGGGTCGTGCCCGCGTCGAACGAGGCCCGGCCGTCGAACGCCGACCAGGCCACGGCCGTCCCCACCACGGCGAACGCGCCACCGCCGAGGAACGCGACCACGCCCGCCACCAGTGCCTTCGCCGCCTGGACCCGATGTCGCCGCGGCACCCACAACAGCGAGGCGCGCACCGTCCCCGCCGTGTACTCGGAGGTCACCGCGACCACGGCCAGGACGACGAAGACGAACTGTGTGACGACGACGGAGGAGGCCGCCGCGTTCCCGACGGGCTGGACCGGATGCTCGTTGATGCGGGCGATCGAGGCGTAGTAGAAGGTGAAGATTCCGGTGATCACCAAGCCCGCCACGAGGCTGAGGGAGGCGGCCCGGACGGACCACAGTTTCGTCCACTCCGAGGCGACGGCCCCGGCGAGACCGCCGGCCCGGCGCCCTTCCGGCTCCCGCCCGTCGCCCACGGTCCGCCCGCCATCGGCCATCGCCATGGTCGTCGTGCTCACCCTCGTCCCCCGTCGTCGTCGGTGCCCGTCGCGTACTCGACGCTTCGCGCGGTCAGGTCCATGTACGCCTGCTCCAGCGACACCCGGACGTCACTCAGCGCGTGTAGCCGTACTCCGCACTCGTGGGCGAGGTCGCCGACCTCGGCAGCGGTCCTGCCCGCGACGGCCACCGTGCCGTCCGCCGCCGCCTCGACGCTCACGCCGTCCACTGCCGCCAGGCGGCGGACCAGTCTGGACCGCGCCTCCGGATCGGGCACCGAGGCGCGGGCCGACGCCGGCGACGCGGCGGCCAGGAACTCCGCCATGGAGGTGTCGCTCAGCAGCCGCCCCCGCCCGATGACGACGAGGTGATCGGCCGTCACCTGCATCTCGCTCATCAGATGGCTGGAGAGGAACACGGTGCGCCCCTCCGCCGCCTGGTCGCGAACGAGTCGGCGGATCCACCGCACACCGTCCGGGTCGAGGCCGTTGACCGGCTCGTCCAGGATCAGTACGGGCGGGTCGCCGAGCAGGGCGCCCGCCACACCCAGACGCCCGCTCATGCCCAGCGAGTACGTGCCGGCCGGCCTGCGGGCCGCCTTCGCCAGGCCCACCGTCTCCAGCACCTCTTCCACGCGGCGGGCCGGGATGCCGTTGGACCGGGCCTGGGCCAACAGGTGCGCGCGGCCGGAACGGGCCGGGTGGACGGCCCGGGCGTCCAGCATCGCGCCGACCGCCCGCAACGGACGGCGCAGGTCCTCGTAGGGCCGGCCGGCGACCAGCGCCCGCCCGCGCGTGGGGTGGTCGAGGCCCAGGACCATGCGCATCGTCGTCGACTTCCCGGCCCCGTTGGGGCCCAGGAAGCCGGTCACCCGACCGGCACGGACGTCGAACGTCAGGTCGTCCACGGCCAGGGTGTCGCCGTAGCGTTTGGTCAGTCCTCGGAGGCTGATCACGGAAGTAGTTCCTTCGCTGTCGGCCGCGGTACTCGGCGCACGGGACGCGGAGCGCGGCGTACGGCACGTGGCAGCAGCCACGACCCCCGTACGGCAGCGACGCTACGAGCGCCCGCGGCCGACGCCCATGGGCCGAAGGGAAGGGGCGCCCTGCCTTTCGTCGGGGGGCCGCTGCGACCCAGGACGGATCCGCGGTAGCGGCGCCCCGCGCAGCGGTGGGACGACCGTAGGCTCGTCGCGTGGAAGAGACGACACCGCACAGCCGCCCGATCCGGGTCCTGGTAGCCGACGACGAGGCGATGGTCCGGGCCGGCGTTCGCGCCATCCTGGCCCGGGACCCGCACGCCGACGTGGTCGCCGAGGCGGGCGACGGGCGCGAGGCCATCGCACTCACCCGCCGGCACCGGCCGGACGTAGTCCTGCTCGACATCCAGATGCCGGGCCTCGACGGGCTGACGGCGGTGGCGCGGCTTCGCGCGGAGCCGACGCCGGTCGGTGTGATCATGCTGACGACGTTCGGCCAGGACGACTACATCACCAGGGCGTTGGAGGAAGGCGCGGACGGCTTCCTGCTCAAGGCGGACGATCCGAGGGAACTCCTCAACGGCGTACGGGCGGTCGGCGCGGGCGGCGCCTACCTGTCGCCGCGTGTCGCCGGCCGGGTCATCGCCGGGATGCGCGCCCACCGGTCGGCACACCCCCACCGCTCCCTCGACCGTCTGACGGAGCGGGAGCGCGATGTGCTGGCCGGACTCGGCGCAGGCCTGTCCAACGCGGAGATCGCGAGCCGACTGCACCTCGTCGAGGGCACGGTGAAAGCACACGTCAGCGCCGTGCTGACGAAGCTGGACGCGCGCAACCGGGTGGAGGCGGCCATCGCCGCGCACGAGGCCGGCCTGACCCCGCCCAGCCCCCGCTGACCCCACCTGGTGGTTGGTGGAGCGACGGCATCCCTATGCGCCGCCGACCGCAGCGGGGTCGACGGAGTCGGCGTCCTCCATGAAGCTCAGCATCCGCGCGTTGACCACGTCGGGGTGGTCGATCTGCGGGCCGTGTCCGGTCGCGGTGATGATCTCAGCGCGGGCTCCGGGGACGAGGCGCGGTACGCGTTCCAGCTGGCGCTTGGGGTGTACGAGCAGGCTGTGCTTGCCCATGATGACGTAGAGCGGGGTCCGGATGGATCGCAGCGCGTCCTCGGTCAGCGGCAGCGGTGCGGGGCGGCGGATACGGTACGCGCGGGCGCCGAGCTGGATCCACTCGCGCATCTCGGGGATGGCGATGACCGGCTGGTCCAGCCACGCAGCGAGACGCGGGCGCAATGCCTTCGGGGCGAAGGTGGCGAACAGGCTGATGAAGACCCAGGTGAAGAAGCGCAAGCCGACCTTCTCCAGGCCGCCGGGGTCGAGGGCGGTGACCGAGGCGAGCCGTCCGGGCCGCAGGTGTGCCTGGTTGAGCACCAGCCAGCCGCCGTAGGAGGAGCCGACGAGGTGGACCCGGTCGAGGCCGAGCGCGTCGAGGGCCTCGTCCATCCACTGCGCGGCGCGCTCGGGCTGCCACATGGGTTCGCGGTGGATGCTGCGGTTGGCGTCGCCGGGGGTGTCGAGGGCGTACACGGGGCGGTTGAGGCTGAGCCCGGGGGTGTTGGGGTACCACATCGCCGAGCTGTAGCCCGCGCCGTGAATCAGGACGATCGGCGTCCGGGACTCGGCCGCGGGGTCCGAGGGCCCGTACCGGTAGACATGGGTGGTGCCGAAGCTGGTCTCGACGTCCGTCTCGGAGCGGGCGGCTGCCCCCATCGCGTAGAGGGTTTCGGCGGCGGCGAAGTAGCGGTCGCGCAGCGTGTCGTTGACGTAGCGGCCGACGTCGCGGCGTATGCGGGCGGCGTTCTCGGGCACGGCGGCACCTCCGATGAAGATCCGTTCTTCGTGGTACGACCGTATCATCAATGTGGTACATCGGTATCATGAAGGGATTCGGGTAGCGGAGCGCGACCCCACTGTCGACGGGCGGAGACACGGGAACATGCCGAAGCGTGTGGATCACGAGGAGCGGCGCGCGCAGATCGCCGAGGCCCTCATCCGGGTCGCGGCGCGGCAGGGGCTGCATGCCGTCGGCATGCGCGATGTGGCCGCGGAGGCCGGTGTGTCACTCCGGCTCGTGCAGTACTACTTCGAGACCAAGGAGAAGCTTCTCTTCTACGGCCTCCGGCACCTGACCGACCGCTTCACCGCCAGGGTGGGTGCCTGCTTGGCTGCCGCCGGCCCGGACCCGGGCCCGCGCGCCATGGTGGAGGCGCTGCTGTCGTCCTCGCTGCCGACCGACGAGGAGAGCCGTACGTTTCACCTGCTGTACAGCTCCTACGCGATCCTGTCGGTGACCGACAAGGCGCTGGCCGCCCAGCCCTTCATCGACAACCCCGACACCGCGGAGAACGCCATGGCCGGACTCCTCGAGCAGGCGCAGGGGGCCGGCCTGGCCGACCCGGACGCCGACGCGCGGACGGAGGCCATCAGCCTGCTCGCGATGGCGGCGACCCTGGGCACCAGCGTCCTCGTGGGTCAGAGGAGTCCGGAGGCGGCTGTCGCGGTGCTCCGCCACCACCTGGACCGGATCTTCACGGCTCCCGGGGCTTCCGTTCTGTGAGCGGTGAGCGGGGCAAACAGATGTGTCACGAAGCGACATGGAGGGTTGCAGCGTGTTCATAGCGACAGAGGACGCATTCGATGCGGAGGAGATGCTGAGCCTGTACGGCTCGGTCGGCTGGGAGGGGTACACCCGCGACGTCGACAGGCTGTGCCGGGGGCTGGCCAACTCCCACCTGGTCATCACGGCACGAGACGGTTCGGGAGCACTCCTCGGTCTGGCCCGGACGATCTCCGACGACGAACACATCTGCTACGTCCAGGATGTCGTGGTCAACCCGGCGTACCACCGGCAGGGCGTAGGCCGGTCCCTGGTCGAGCACCTCATGCGGCGGTACTCGCACTGCCGCTTCTTCCTCCTGTCCACGGACCACGAGTCGACGCCCGAGGGCACACGCAACCACGCGTTCTATCGCAGCCTGGGGTTCCTGTCCTACGAGGAGAAGGAGATGGCGGGCTTCGGACTGCCCAGGAACCGACCCGACCTGCGCAACGCGGCACCCTGACCTGATCCGACGCGGAGCCCCACGTCGGCCGTCCGCTGCGCGGCGATGGCCCCGGCGCGGAGGGCTACGGCCAGGCGGCCTGACCACCCATGCCAGGTCGCTGCTCCAGCGGCAGCGCGATGCACACGCACGCGCACGCGCACCGCTCCACACCACGCGGAAGACTTCTGGCGCCTACTCCCTTGTCATCCCGTCACTTTCGCGGCAACGCCCGGCTGCGGCCGGGTCCGCATACCCCAGCGGGCAAGAGATGGGCCGGCAGCACCCAGCGCCGCGAAGAACAACGCCAGCAGCAGCCAGCCTGCCGTGCCGAGGCCGAGCACCACCGTGGTGAGAATCGCGGGGGCGAGAGCCTGGCCCGTGCTGAAACCGAGACCGAGGACACCTTGGTATTGACCCTGGGCGTGGTCGGGGGCAAGACCGAAACCCAGGGCGAAGCACGCCGAGGACTCCCAGACCTCTCCCAGGCTGTGGACGAAGATCGCTGCCAGGACCAGTCCCGCCGCGGCCCAGACAGGGGCGTACGCCGCCAGCGCCATCATCGGGCAGCTGACGAGGAAGAGCAGCCCCGCGGTGCGAAACGCCCTGCCGCCGTCGTGCGGGGTCTCGATACGCGAGCCGATCCTGGTCTGCATCAGCACGCAGAAGGCGGAATTGACGGCGAACAGCGCGGCCACAGTCCAGCGCGGCGCTTCGGTGTGCTGGGAGATCCAGATCGGCAGGAGCAGGGAAACCACCGGATACTGCAGTCCCATGGCCCCGTAGAGGGCGGTGAACGTCAGGAACGGACGGTCCGCGAACGCGAGCCAGCGACGCTGCTGCGGCGGTGCCGCCAGCACCGGGTAGCGAGGTAGCAGGAGCAACAGCGCAGCACACAGGGCGAAGCTCGCCGCGTTGCCGAGGATCAGTGCGACATAGGCGCCGCGGGTGTTCGCGGCCAGCGCCAGCCCGGCGCCCACCGTTCCCAGGACGACGCCCAGGTTGACGAAGGTGCGCAGCTTCGCTCGAAACCTGGCCGGGCGATCACCCCCGACCCGGACCACCAGAGCGCCCCAGGCCGCCCCACCGACCGCCGCGGCGATCTGGTCGACCGTCGCGATGACCGTGAGCGCGGTCCAGCTCTCGACGAGGACGAGGGCCGCCATCGACACCGCCTGGACCGCGAGGGCGAGCATCATGATCGTGCGCGCGCCGCGCCGGTCGGCGAGATGCCCGCCGGGTATCCCCGCGCCCAGGCCGATCACTCCGGCGATGGTGAGCGCGGCACCGACCTGCACTGCGGGCAGACCCACGACGAAGGTGAAATACAGCGCCGACGCCGCGTTGAACAGACCGTTGCCGACCCGGTTGACGAAACTGGCGGCGACCAGCACGCGCTCCGGCCTGCTGTCCCCCGCCATGCGGCCTATTCGGCCTGCCAAGCCACCCTTGATCATGGACCGCAGGCTAGCAGTGGCCGCAGAACCCTCCGCAGTCGTAACAAGATCGCGTGTCCTCCCATCCCCTGAAGGCGAGTGTCGGCAAACGAACGAATGAAGACAGGGAAGGCGTGCGTCCAATGAACCCGGATGCTTTCGCAATCAGGTCTGCCGACTGACACCGTCGGGGAGTCCGGAAGGTCGTGCGGTGGGGATCAGGCGCCGGCGTGTAGATGAGCGGCCCACAGGGACGGGGTGAGAGGAAGCTGGTCGCGCAGGCTACGGATGGTGCCGTGCAGGGCATGAGCCGCCCGGCCCGTGTCCACGTTCCCTTCATTGTCTGTCAGGCGTGTGTAGAAGGCGTCAGTGATGTCGGCGGAGTATTCGTCGTTGATCTTCCAGAGGGTGCCGATGACGTGGGGGAAGCCGGCGAGTTGGAATGCTGAGGTCAGATGGATGGACTCGTCCAGCAGGTCCGGGTTGAGCGTGAGGGCTGTGGAGCAGGCTGACAGGTAGGCCAGGCGGGCGTGGTCGAGGTTGACCGGGGTGAGGCTTGCGACGGTGAGTGGATCCTGTTGCCAGTCGTGCAGGAGCAGCAGGCTCTGGGAGGGGTCGGTGGCGTGACTGTCACCGTGGCAGGCGAAGTGGGCGATCGCGGTCTCGGTCAGGTGGGTGACCACCGCTGCTTTCGTGGGGATCTGGTCTTCCTTCGTAGTGGCGTTGCCATCGGGCTCGGCAAGCAGGACGGGCTGGGGCAGCCGGGCCTGCAGCAGGGCGGCTTCGCGAGTCACGGCCGGCAATCGGCCTTGCCCTTCCAGGCCGGGGGTGGAGGGCATGGCGACGATGAGTGTCCGAGTTTGTACCGGTGTTCGGGCGGTGCGCAGGCGGGCATGGCGGAGGGCTCCGATGGTGGGGGTGTAGGAGGAGACGACTCGGTCCAGGACCGTCCGGGTCTGGTGGCTCGGGTCGTGGTGCGGGGTGTGGTGGCCGGCGGCGTGCAGAGGCAGGAGGCTGAGCAGACCCCCGGGCGCCCACCACAGCCGCGGCCAGTCCTGCTCTTCGGCGGGAGGATGGGTGTAGCCGAGTGCGTCCAGGACCGGGCCGGCGGCCGCATCCCAAAGCCAGGCCAGAGTCTCGCGCACCCGCTGCTGAGCGGTGGCCCGATCGGCGTCGGGATCAGGATCGCTGCTGTCGGTCAGGGCTTGGTGGAAGGCTTGGATGCGGTCGATGACTACTGAGGGTGTCAGGTCGGGAAGGGGCACGACGGTGACGCTCTGCTCGGTGAGGAGCAGGGCATCGCTGCGATACTCGTTGACGTTGAACGTCACGACCGGCCCTTGCCACGCTTGACTGATCAGGTCCTCGACCGTAGGAGGGAGGGCGAAGGAGGCGAAGCCCTCCAGGTCGCGAATCTGCTCGAGCACTGCGTTCAGCTCGGTCGCCGCGCGCCGCCGTGCCCGTGCCTGCTCAGGCGCCGACTCGACGTCGATCGAGGCGCCCCACACGGAGCTGGTGGGTGGTTGGTCGAGCAGGTCACGGAGGTCGGTGAATCGCTCTGCCAGATCCGGATGCAGGGCACGCAGATCGGTGAGATCGCCCCGGGTCGCCATCACCTGTGCCAGCAGGAGCACCCGGCCTGACTCCAGCAAGCCCAGAGCCCGGCCCGCCCTTTCGTCCGCGGGAGCCGACGTGTCGGCGAGGACCAGTGCTGCCGCGTCTCCGGCCAGCCCGGCCAATCCGCCCAGCAGATCCTGCTGATCCGTCCGGGCCAGGCCCCGTGGCGCCACCTCCGGCAGCAATCGCACGGCACTCTCCAGCAGCTCGGCTGCCCGCCCGGGGTCCCAGGAGGCCAACAGGCGCCCCGCCGCATGCCCTGCTCGGGCGCGTACCGACGGCGTAGCCGAACCCACCTCCATGGCCGTCACATACGCCTGGACAGCAGCGTCGAGGTCTGTCGTGGCGCCGGACCGTTCGAACCGGGTCAGCAGAGACTTCCCCTGGTTGTTGAGGCACTCGGCGCGGTTGGGGTCGTCGGGTGGAGTGGCGTCCACCGCCTCCCGGTCGGCCTCGACGGCCGCGTCCAGATCAGCCACGTCACCCAGGCGCTGGAACCGGGCCATGAATCCATTGGCCAAGTTGTTGAGGTAGACGGCGCGCTCAGGGTGGTCGGGTGGCGTGGCCTCCACCGCCTCCTTCAGGGCATCGATGGCCGCGTCCAAGGCAGCCACGTCACCCCACCGCTGGAACCGGGCCCTCAGCGCGTTCCCCAGGCTGTTGATGTAGACGGCGCGCTCGGGATAGTCGGGTGGCGTGGCCTCCACCGCCTCCCGGCCGGCGTCGACGGCTGCCTCCAGGTCGGTCTCGGCACCCGACCGTGCGAATCGGGCCTGCAGGGCGCTCCCAAGGTTGCTGAGACGCCCGGCGCGGTGGGGATCGTTGGCGGGGGTGGCCTCCACCGCCTTCTGGCCGACATCGATGGCCGCGTCCAGGTCAGCCACGGCACCCAACTGTACGAACCGGGCACGCAGTGCGTTCCCCAGGTTGCTGAGAAACAGGCTGCGGTTGGGGTGGTCGATGTGGGCGGCGTCCACCGCCCTTCGGAGAGCGTCGATGGCCGCATCCATATCAGCTACGTCACCTCGCCGGTGAGACCGGATCATCAGGGCGTTGCCCAGATTGGTAAGGAAGTTGCCGCGATCGGGGTGGTCGGTGGGGCTGGCCTCCACCGCTTTCATGCCGATGCCGATGGCTGCGTCCAGATCAGCCACGGTGCCCAACCGACGAGACCGGGCGCGCAAAGCGTTCCCCAAGTTGTTGAGGAATACAGCGTGGTCCGGGTGGTCGGCGGAGGTGGCCTCCATCGCCTTTCGGTCGGCGTCGATGGCCGCGTCCAGATCAGCCACGTCACCCCACCGTTCGAACCGGGCCATCAGCAGATTCCCCAGGTTGCCGATGTACGAGGGGTGGTCCGGGTGGTCGGCGGGGGTGGCCTCCAGCGCCTTCTGGCCGGCATCGATGGCGGCGTCCAGATCAGCCACGTCGCCCAGACGTTCGAACCGGGCTCCGAGTGCGGTCCCCAAGCCGCTGAGGTAGGCGGCTCGACCGGGGTGGTCAGCAGGGGTGTGGAGCACGATGCGCTGCCACACACGAGCGGTGGCGTCGATGAGTGCGGGGTCGGATGAGTCGAGTACCTGCTGATGCAGTGCGAGGGCAGTGTCGACGGCTTCCTCGGCGAGCAAGGGGAGCAGCGGTTCGGGCAGGTGCTCATCCGGGATGCCGAAGACGAAGCAGTTGGTCAGCATGTCCACTGCATGGTTCAAGTCCTCCTGGCCCCGGCCTGCCGGCTGTGCCCCGTAGCGGCGCCAGTACAGCCAGCCCAGGAGAAACCGGGCCTCCACGTCCTGATCGTCGAGCAGGCGCCTAAGCCTTTCGGCTTCGGCCGGCACGGCCGGGTCCAGCAACCGGGACAGGTCTTGCGCATCTCTGGCGTCGAGCAGGCGAGCCGCCACGGCTTCCAGGAGTTCCTCGCGCTCAGCCACCCATGCCCCCATCAGTGCGTACCCCCATAGCGATGAGGCTGCTCTCAGCATCGGGGGCCCAGGGCATGCATTATGTCCGTATTGACGCTATAGCTGCAGGCTTCCCGGTCGCGTGCGGCGGGTCCACGCCGTGGATCAGCGCGACCCCGACTACCGGAGACCACAAGAGGGGACAGCAATGGGCGCAGCCATCGACCCGCCCGACGACCGCATCGGCCCGGCGCTGGCCTACGTATGCCGGCGGTTGGACTACCTGCGCGGCCTTCTCGGCCCGGCCCAGGGCACCGGAGGCGACCCGCCCGAGCTGCAAGCCCTCACCGCCGCTGTCACCGCTGCCCGGCGACCCGGCGTGAGTGAACTCCAGGGTCTCCTGCAAGCACTGCACCGAGCAGTCCAAGCCGCAGGTGATCAGGCAGGCGTGTGGCAGGCATCCACACAGCGGGGCCTCCATCTGCCCGGTGTTTCCGTTGACACTCCCTTCGAGCCGATCTATGTGTGTCCGCTGGCTCGATGCGCGGGACGCCGCCCCGACCAGACCACCGTGTTCCCGCTGATCTGCGCGCTCACCGGCCGGCAACTGGAACGGACGATCCTGTGATCGCATCGGAGACGCCCAGGTGATCGGGTTCTGGTCCGGACTCGCAGGAAAGCTCGCCGAACGCTGGCTCACCCTGCTGGTGCTGCCCGGCGTCTTCTTTCTCGCCACCGGCGCTACCGCCCACACCCTCGGGTGGGCGCACGCCCTGGATGTTCCCCGACTCGTCCGTGCGATCACCACCTGGACCGAGAACCCCCTTGCAACCACCATCGGCGGACAGATCGTCCTGCTCGCCGCGATCCTCACGGCTGCCGCTGCCGTCGGCCTGGCTGCCCAGGCGCTCGCCTCCGTGGTGGAGCGCGTGACTCTCGCTCCCGACTGGCGGAACTGGCCACGTCCCCTGCGTCGAGTCGCCGAACGGCAGACCGACCGACGCCGCCAGGCATGGACCGAAGCTCACGCGACCTATCACGAGCTCCTCGCCGCCGCGGAAGCAGCCCGCTTCGCAGACGGCGCCCACCGCCCGCGCACCGAGGACGAACTCACCGCTCGGAACAAGCGGTATGCCGCCAACCAGAAACGGACCCGCATCGGGCTGGAGGAACCCGACCGGCCCACCTGGAGCGGCGACCGGCTCCATGCCGTCACGGTGCGCGTGAACCGTGACTTGCACCTTCACCTGCCGATCGTGTGGCCCTATCTCTGGACGGTCCTGCCCGAACCCACACGCACCAACCTGACCACCGCCCGCACCGCCCTCATCAAAGCCACGACCCTCACCGCCTGGGCCATCCTCTACTTCCCCCTGACCTACTGGTGGTGGCCTGCCCTCCCTCTCTCCGCAGGGATCGCGGTGACCAGCTGGCGGCAGATTCGCACAAGCACCGACACCTACGCCCAACTCCTCGAAGCCACCGTCCGGCTCCACCTCACCACCCTCGCCACCCAGCTCGGCATCGCCCACACCGGTGCCCCCACCCCCGCCCTCGGTGACACCCTCACCCACCACCTCCATACACAATCCCCTGCACCCGACCGTCATTGACACCCACCTCGGATACCCGAAGGACCTCGACCCCGAACGGCACCGAGCCACCGCCGCGACCAGGCCCACGAGGCACGCTGGTGAGGCGGCAGCTTGCAGCGGCGGCCGCGCTCGTTCCGGCGAGTGGTGCCGGAAGCGCCGTCGCGGCCTGAGGGCGGTGGTCGGCGCCGGCATGGCGACCGGGAGGTGCCGGCGGCGATCGTCTTCGTGGCCACGTCGGGCCGCACGTGGCAGCAGCTGAAAAGGGAGACCTGGCGCCAATTGAGATGACGTCTCAGAGGTCACGCGAAGAGACGGGAGTGGACGAAGGAGCGGGTCGAGGGCCAAGTCCGTCACCGCCTGCGGCGAGGCCGTACCAGTGGTCGGCCACCAGGTTGCGACGCCGAGACGTACAGGCGGTCTGGCGGCATCTCGCCTTGACGGCCGAGGCCGCCTGTCAGCCGCCGGGTCCGGCAGGAAAGCACTCTCTCGGAATCAGCCTTGCCGAAACGGCGAATCCGCTGCCCAAGAAGCAGTATCTCCGGTGGCATCAAGAAGGGCCTCTCTCTCGCGGCCGCCCTGGGGCCGAGGAGAAGCCCAAGGCGGCTGCTCGGCGATGTCACGCGGCGACACGCCATGGACCTCTCCCAACCATGTCCAGCAACCGCTCCCTTGGCCGCGGCCGCAGTACGGCGTTCATCCGGCCAGCGGTCAGGAACGACAACAGAACGTCGAGCAGGCTGCGTTGTGCGTACGGATAGGGCGCTGTGTCGCCCAGCCACCAGGCGGTGACCGACGCGGCGCCCGCGCCGGAGGCGACCGCCCAGCGGGTCCGGGCCGGGAGCGGGGCGACGGGGGCGGTGGTGATGCGGTGCATGGTGTTCTCCGGTGGATCGATTCGGTCCGTGGTACGTAGTCGGGCGGTCGGCGTCACGCGGGCCGGCTCAGCGTCCGCAGCGCCAGCCGGCCGCACAGCGCGGCGAGCGGCAGCTCGGCGCCGAGCGCCAGGGCGACCGCGGTGGCGAAGTCGCCGCCCGGGGCCGCGGTCGTGGTGTCGAACCATGCGTCCACCACCAGCAGAGTCGCGGTCGCGGCGGCTGCCAGGGCGTGCCGCCGGTCGCCGCGGGCGGCGAGGAGGCCGGTGGCGATCAGGCCGAGCGCCTCCAGCGCGTCGAGCCCGACCCAGGCGACCGGCCAGTGCGCCGCGGTCGCGGTGGCCGGCAGGCCGGTGGCCAGCACGTACAGCCACGGCAGCAGGGCGAGCCCGCAGGCGACCAGCAGCCACCCGGCCCGCCGCATGCCCCGCGCCGGGCGCAGCTCCTCCGCCTCTTCGCGGAGCGGGATGACCTCGGCGCGGTCGAAGCCCTCGGCACCGGCCATTTCCTCATCGCACAAGACCTGTTGACGCATCGTCTTCCCCCGCTCCCCGCCGGCTCTCCCCTTCACGTGCTCCACCCTCCGCTGCACACCAGGGCGCCGTCAGTCACGCAGGGTTCCGACCCGGGGTGGAGAAAAGTACACCCCCGAACAGGGAGGGAGCGTCATGGCACGGGGATGGCCTGCGGCTTTACCGTTTGACGCATGCAACTCACGACGTGGCTGCAGCTGGTGCTGGTCCGGCCGTTCCGCAGGGCGGGACACCGGACCGCGCTCGTTGCCGCCGGCCTGCCGCTCCACCTCGCCGTGGTGCCACTGTGGCTCTGGCTGCTCGGCACGATGGCGGCGTTGGTGCCGGCTTTGACTCCGCTGCCCGTGCTGCTCACGCTCGTGGTGACACCCCTGCTGACCGTCGGGCAGCGGCGGCGCTACCGGGCACTCGTCGGCAAGGACCTCCCGCGCCCCGCCGCACCCGGGCCCGGACGCAACTGGAAGTCGGCGGTACGCCGGCTGACCGGCCAGGCCTTGTGGCGGCAGGTCTGCTACCACGCCGTGGCGGGTCCGCTGCTCGCCGTCCTGGACCTCGCCGTCCTCGCCGTCTGGGCCACCGCTCTCGTGGCCGCCTCCATCTACGTGTGGATCTGGGCGCTGCCCCCGCAGTGGCGGGTCACCGACCTCGGGTACACCACGCAGGCCGCGTACATCACCGCCGGCGGCCTCGCCCTGCTGTTCCTCGGGCCCCGGCTGACCAGCGCTCTGGTGCGGCTGGACACCCGGGCGGCCGAGGTCCTGCTCGGCCCCAGCCGCACGGAGAAGCTGGCCCGCCGGGTAGCCGACCTCGCCGAGAGCCGAGCCGGCGCGCTCGACGCCGCCGACGCCGAGCGGCGGCGGATCGAGCGCGACCTGCACGACGGCGCGCAGCAGCGCCTCGTCTCACTCGCCGTCAACCTGGGCCTGGCCAGGTCCGCCCTCGGCGACCTGCCGGAGGACGCCCGCAAGGTGATCGACGAGGCGCACCGCGAGGCGAAGGAGGCGATCGCCGAGCTGAACAACCTGGTGCGCGGTCTGCATCCGGCCGTCCTTGAGGACCGCGGCCTCGACGCCGCGCTGTCCGGGCTCGCCGCCCGCCTCCCGATCCCGGTGCACGTGGCGGTGGACATGCCGCAGCGCCCCTCACCCACGGTCGAGGCCGTCGCGTACTTCGTGGTCTCCGAAGCCCTGACGAACGTGGTCAAACACGCCCGGGCGACCCGGGCGGATGTGACCGTGGAGCGGATCGGGGAGACACTGCTGGTGGTCGTCACGGACGACGGCGCGGGCGGCGCGGATTTCGCAGCGGCCGGCGGCGGCACCGGGCTCGCCGGGCTCGCCAAGCGCGTCGCGTCCGTCGACGGCACGTTCTCCTGCCGCAGCCCCGCCGGGGGCCCGACCGTCATCACCGTGGAGCTGCCGTGCGCGCCGTGATCGCCGAGGATTCCCTCTTGCTGCGCATCGGCGTGGTCAAGGTACTGGAGGCGGCCGGCTTCGAGATGTGCGCGCAAGTCGCCGACGCGGAGGGGCTGCTGGCGGCCGTCGAGGAGCACCGGCCCGACATCGCCGTGGTCGACGTGCGCATGCCGCCCGGCTTCACCGACGAGGGAGTGCGCGCCGCGCTGGTGATCCGCCACCAGTACCCGCGTACCGCCGTGCTCCTGCTGTCGCAGTACGTGGAAGAGCGGTACGCGACCGATCTGCTCGCCGCCAACACCTCGGGCGTCGGCTATCTGCTCAAGCAACGGGTCGCCGACGTCGAGGAGTTCGCCGAGGCGGTACGCCGGGTAGCGGCCGGCGGCACCGCGCTCGACCCGCAGGTCGTCGCGCAGTTGCTGGTGCGCCGGCACAGCGATCCGCTCGACCGGCTGACACCGCGCGAGCGGGAGGTGCTGGAGCTGATGGCGGGCGGCCGGTCCAACTCCGGCGTCGCTGCCGAGCTGGTCGTGAGCGAGAGCGCGGTCGCCAAGCACATCAACAGCATCTTCACCAAGCTCGACCTGCCCAAGGCGGACGCCGACCACCGCCGCGTCCTAGCGGTGCTGCGCTTCCTGGGCGTTACGACCGCATGATGCGCGATCACGCCCGCATACCAGTCGACAACGGTGCTGAGCAGCACTTGGCTTGGCGTCTATCGTCTGCGCTCGGACGTGACCTCGAACTTGCCGGGGTTTTCGGCTGTTCTCCAGACATGAGGAGCGGCCTTCGTCTGATGCTGTGCTCCGCCTACAGCTGGGTGAGGCGTTCGATCGCGTCGGCCTGCGTGCCGTAAACGGACTCCTCACGTTGCTTGCCGAGCGCGTCGCGTACGGGTGTGGGCAGCGGGTGGGCTTCGCGCAGCCGCAGTCCTTGAAGAAGGAACCCATGGCGCGGGCGAGCTGTCGGGCCAGCGGTGATCCATCCGTTCCAGCCCAGGAATCATGCTCAGGCGCCGCATCGCAGGTCGAGGGTCAGCAAGCGGATACACCATCCGGACACGGATGGCCCTCCAGCCCACCGTGTCACTGGACGCCGACGCTCCTGACCACTTCCGACCTGTGCGGGTACGCGGTCGGGCGTCGATAATTTCGCCTTGCTGCGCACGCGCAAAGCCCATCGAAGCGAACCTGAACTGATCTATCGTCAGAAACGTCAGCATGAACTCGGCATCAGTACCGCACAGGAGCACCGTTCCAGGCCAAGAACCGCCAAGATCCACAACTCTTCTCACCTACCCTGACCTGCAAAAACCCTGCCCAACGGCTTGCCTGCTAGATTCATGAGGAGATACCCGTGAGGATGCTGATCAACGTGCCTTAGTTTGGTGCGGCCGCAGGTCAGGGCCATGCTGCGGAGCCGTTGGTCAGCAAACTCCCAGCATGAGTCAGGAGCGGTGTCGGTGGCGACCAAACTCATCCGCGGGATGGGCAGTTTCTTCAAGACCTGCAGCTGCAAACGGCAGGGTGGATGCGCGCACCCCTACGCTATCCGTTTCCGCGACGGAACGGGGCGGCAGTGTGAAGAGTCGGGCTACCCGACGCAAGACGACGCCCTCGACCGTCTCACACAGGTCTACAGGGAGAAGCGCAGCACTCCCGTGCAGCAGTCCGAGATCAAACGAACGCTGGGCAAGCAGCGTTTCGGGGAGTACGCAGGCGCCTGGCTGCCGCGTCAGCGCCACTTCGCACCCGGCACGGTACGCACGGTCAAGCAATTGCTCGACCGCCAGATACTCCCCGCCATCGAGTCACGTCGGATCAACAGCTTCTCGCCGACCGTCGTCGACGACTTCATCATGTCGATGGAGGAACGCAAGGTCGGGCTGGCCACACAGCAGAATGCCTTCGACACCCTCAAGAAGATCCTCCGGGACGCCCACCGCAGGGGCGGGATAGCCGACGACCCCTTCCAAGGAGTTGTCCCACCGGAGTACATCCCCAATCGGATCACTATCCCCACCGTGGAGGAGATCCATGCCCTCAAGGGGGTCGCATCCAAGGCCCTCGTCGTCATCATCGACCTGATGTCCGGGTGCGGGCACCGGAACGGTGAAGCGTTCGCAGCCAACCTCGAAGGATTGGTCGCGGACGACGTGTACCGCATCACCGAGCAGATCGAAGGGAGGACCCGCCAGCGCGCCCCGCTCAAGCACCGCAAGGCTGGCGACTTCCGCGAAGTCCCTATGCCGGCAACGGTCCGGGAGTCCCTCCTCAGGTACGCGCACGACGTCGGCGCGGACCAGAACGGCTTCTTGCTACGTACTCAGCGCAGCCCCTACTGGGCATACACGACGCTCGACTACCAGTGGAGCGCGGCCAGGAAGCGGGCCGGCATCACACGGAAGCTGAACCCGTACTCGCTGCGCCACTTCTTCGCCTCGAACTGCCTGTCCAAGGGAATCCCCATCACCGATGTAGCCGAGTGGATGGGGCACTCCAACATCAACATGACGTACCGCATCTATCGCCACCTGATGCCAGCATCAATCGGCCGCGCAGCCAAGGTCCTTGAGGCCGGTCTCTAACGCGAAAACACTAGGGGCCGGGTTGCCACCCGGCCCCTTCTTCATGCACCCTTCTGTTGCTGCGCCCATCGTTCGAGGTCCTCGACCTTGAACTTTAGCCGCCCCCCGAAGTAGTAGCGAGGAAGGCCATGCCTCCGCGAATCGCGATACATCCACCGCTGAGACATACCCAGATACTCGGCCGCTTCAGCGATCCCAAGGAACTGACTGCTCATAGGGCACCACCCCTCTCATCAGAATTTCGGGCCCGATGGTACGGAGCAAACGCGGCCACCCCTAATGAGCATGCGAGGCCATCCCTTGATCCGAACGGTCGACAGCACGAAGAACTGGGCAAGCCGCCCTTCCCGTTACCCAACGGGGGAATACCCCGAGCCTCCCGTTGATTGGTCTTCTTGCGGAGATCACGGGAGGGGACGCTGGTGGCCGAGCTGATGCTGTTCCGGCGGGACGCGGACGGTCGCGATGTGGAGCTGTCCGGTTCGACGGTGGCGCTGGAGGTGGAGCTGCAGCGGCGGGTCGAGGCCGGTCTGGAGCAGATGCTCGGCATCCGGTTCGTGGCGTCGGAGTATGCGACTGGTCCGTGGCACCGGGGGCGGATCGACACGCTGGGGCTGGACGAGAACGGCAGCCCGGTCGTGATCGAGTTCAAGAGGGGCTCCGACAGCGGGGTGCTGTCGCAGGCCGTCTCGTATCTGTCCTGGCTGCGCTCGGCACAGCACGAGTTCGAGGCGCTCGTCAGGAAGGTGCTGGGGGCGGAGGCCGCCGAGTCGATCGACTGGCGTCGGCCGCGGATGGTCTGCATCGCGGCCGGCTTCTCCCACCATGACCGTGTGGCCGTGCAGTGGCTGCCCGAGCGCATCGACCTGGTGCGCTACCGGGTCTTCGAGGGCGGCCTGCTGAGCCTGCTGCTCGTCGATTCCTCGCCCGGATCTCCGAGCGCCGCTTCGTCTCGGCGGAGCCGTGAGCGGGACGCGGTGGGTGACAGCGCGCCGGCGGCCCCGGCGACTCCTGCGCCGACAGGTGCCGGGCTCGTGCCGGAGTCCTTGCGGGATCTGTACGCGGAGCTGGACGAGGCGCTCACGGCGTGGGGGGAGGTCGAGGTGGCGCTGCTGCGGCACTACATCGCCTACCGGCGGCTGGTGAACGTCGCGTCGGTGATCTTCCGTCCGAAGCACGAGGCGATCCTGGTCTATCTCAGACTCGACCCGGACTCGGTCGCTCTGGAGGAGGGCTTCACTCGGGACATGCGCGGCGTCGGGCACCTGGGGACCGGGGACCTGGAGGTACGTCTCGCCTCGGCGGCCGATCTGGAGAAGGCGGCGCCGTTGATCCGGCGGGCGTTCGAGGCGGCGTGACGCAACGAGAAGGGCGGCTGGTGCATCGGATTCTCGATGCACCAGCCGCCCTTCGGCGTCTGCGGCCAGCCGGCCCCGGGCTCTCTCCGCTCTCATGATCATGCCTCCGGTCCGGCCAGGTCGAAGTCGTCCTTGGTCAGCTCGGCGCGGAGCCGCTGCTCGGCCACGTCGGCGTAGTGCGAGGACAGCTCGACGCCCACGAAGCGACGTCCCTTGCGAAGGGCCGCGACACCTGTGGAGCCGCTGCCGGTGAACGGGTCGAGGACGGTGCCGCCTTCGGGGCAGACCTGTACGAGCTGCTGCATGATCTCGACGGGCTTCTGGGTGATGTGGACCCGGTCCTTGCGGGGCTGGGAGGCGATGTAGTGGCCGGGCAGGTAGAGGTCGCGGGTGTTGTCGAGGGATCCCTTGACTCCCCAGATGATGAACTCGGAGTCCTGCTTCGGCCCGCCCTTGCGGGGCCGGCTGGCGGGCTTGATCCACGGGATGGTGCCGCTCCAGGTCCACCCGGCCATCTGCAGGGCGTCGGACGTTGTCGGTTCCTGGCGCCAGTCGGAGAAGACCATGGCCACCGCGTGCTCGGTCGAGGCCCGGTACGCCTCGGTGAGCAGTTCGGTCAGCCAGGAGCGGTAGGAGCGCTGGTCGCGGTTCTCGCCAGGGAAGTTGGCGAGGTCGTGGGCGCTGTTGCTGGTGACGTACTTGGCACGCGCGGTCCGTCCGGTGCGTTCCGAGCTCGTACGGCCGCCGGAGTTGTACGGCGGGTCGGTGATCACGGCGTTGACGCTCTCGTCCGGAAGGGACTTCAGCACGGTCAGGGCGTCGCCTCGGTGCAGCGTGTAGCTCACGGGAAGGGCCTCTTTCAGGGCATGGCGGGGCTGGGCCCGCTCCAGGCAGCGCTCAACGGCGTTCTTCCGGGGCGGGGTTGTGCTGGAGGTTAGCGGCGATCTCCGGCCGTACTTAACGAGGCGGGCCGTGCTGCGGACCCTGGTCCGGGAGTCGTTTGGTGCGGCCGGAATCCCTGTCTACTGTCTCGCCGTGTCACCGGGCAGGAGCCTCGCTCCACCCCCGCTGACCTGTGCTTATCCGTGCTGTCTCGTTCAGTCGAGCGGTATCGGAGGCACATTGCCCTCTCCTTCCCGCACACCGTCAGGAGCCCCGGTGTACTGCCTGAGATTACGAGCGCGGCTGGCTGCCGCGCGTGACCTGAGACCGGTGTCCGGGAGCTACCAACTCCTCTGACCCGGGCCCGCCCGAGAGGCGGATGCACATCGGCGCGGTGCCGGCGGCTTTGCACGAGAAGTCGGCACCGCGCCTCCTACGAACACCGAGGAGACGCTGCGATGCAGCATGTCCTGATACCTCCGCGCCCCGACCCGACGCCGTCACCCGGCCGGCACCGCCGCCTCGGTGAACGGCGGCGGCGATGAAGAAGACCACCGGAGCCGTCGTCGGTCTCTGCGCAACCGCTCCGCTGCTGATGGCCGTTCCGATTCTCGCCGTCGGGGCCGGGACCGCCTCGGCCGCCTGCTCGACCGGCGGGGCACGGGATGTGGATACCGCCGCCGTCGCCACCCAGGTAAAGGCCATCCTGGGCGGCGGCGACACGGGCTCGGTCTCCGTGCCGGGCCTGGACGACGGGGCCGAGCAGGTGCCCAACGCCAAGACGATCCAGGCCACCGGCGTCGCGATGAACATCCCGGCCCGCGGGCAGGTCGTGGCCCTGGCGACCGCCCTGCAGGAGAGCGGCCTTCGGAACCTGACCTACGGCGACCGCGACAGCTTGGGTCTCTTCCAGCAGCGGCCGTCGCAGGGCTGGGGCACGGCGAACCAGATCCTCGACCCGGTGTACGCCTCGACCAAGTTCTATGAGGGGCTGCGGAAGGTCTCGGGCTGGGAGTCCCTGTCGATCACCCAGGCCGCCCAGGCCGTGCAACGGTCGGGCTTCCCGGACGCGTACGCCAAGTGGGAACCATTGGCCACCGCTCTGCAGAAGGCCATCGAGCCCCTGCTGCCGAAGGCCGGTGGCGCGTCACCGGACCCTTCGCCGTCCGGCTCGGCCGGCACCGGCAGCCCTGCGCCCGGTATCGAGGGCGGTTGCAGCGCCGAGGGGGACGGGACCGACTTCGGCACCATCCCGCCCGGCGCGCTGCCGGCCGAGTACAAGATCCCCGCCAACGCTCCGCGAGAGGTCCAGACGGCGATCCGGTGGGCGCTCGGGCAGCTCGGCACGCCGTACCAGTGGGGCGGGACCTGCACGAACTCCCACGGCAAGGACGCCATGGGCCGGTGCGACTGCTCCTCCCTGATGCAGCAGGCGTACAAGGCCGCCGGGGTCACCCTGACGCGGACGACGTACACGCAGGTCAAGGAGGGCAGGGCGGTGTCGGTGGATGCCCTTCAGCCGGGTGACCTGCTCTTCACCGAGGGGACGGCCGCCGTACCCGAGCACGTCGGGATGGCCATCGGGCAGGGCCTGATCGTGCACGCCCCGCGCACCAGCGACGTGGTCCGCATCACGACCCTCGCCTCCTGGAAACCGCGGATTCTCTCCGCCCGCCGAGTCGTCTGACCGGCGCTTCTTCCCCTCTCCCCCTTTCCTCGCACCGCCGCTTCGCCCCAGCGGGCCTTGGCATGCACGTAATCGAACTGGAGTTCTGAATGTATCTCGCCGACCAGGTCATACAGCTCGCCTACGACCCCGGGATCAAGCCGAACGAGGGCGGTCTGCCGGGCCTGTCCGTCCTCAAGCAGGTGATGGGCTCGATCAACCTCTTCGGGCTCATCGCCGTGGTCGGCGCCCTCGCCGTCAGCGCGGGCGTCTGGGCCTGGGGCCACCACTCCGGCGGCCACCAGGCGGAGGCCAACGGCAAGAAGGGCGTGCTGGTGAGCGCCGGCGCGGCCCTTCTGCTCGGCGCGGCGAACGGCGTGGTGGCCTTCTTCAGCACGCTGGGGACGCAGGTCCACTGATGGCTCAGCACTCCACACACCCCGGCGGCGCATCTCGCGTGCGCCGCCGGGCGCTGTTCGGCACCGTCGTCCTGGTGGTGCTCGTCGCTCTCGCCGGTCTGGCCGCGTACCTCACCCGCGACGGCAGGGGCTCATCCGGAACCCCTGCTCCACCACCGAGTTCGCCCTCGGTCACCTCTTCGGCCCCTTCGGCGTCCGGGTCGTCCACCCCGTACACCCGCCCTCGTACCCTTCCCATCCCGCCGAACACCCATGACCCGATCGCGTACGGGAAGGCAGCCGCGGCAGCGCTGTGGTCCTACGACACCCGTGCGTACTCGCAGCCCGAGCTGCGGAAGGCTCTGCGTAGGTGGCTGACCACGGATGCGAAGTACGCCGACCCGGCCTCGGTCGACAAGGTCGTTCCCTCGACGGTGCTGTGGAAGGAGATGGCCGCCAACGGCCAGTTCGCCACCGCCAAGGTGTACGAGGGGCACTTCCCGAACGCGTTCACCCGGGCCCTGCAGGAAGACCCCGGGGCGATCACCCAGGCGTACGTCTACGCCGTCACGGTCTCCGGCAAGCAGTCGATCGCCTGGAAGGGCTCACCCGCCGGCGGCGCGGAAAGCCGTTCCACCACGCTCGCGGTCCAGTGCCGGCCCGACCGTCCCTGCGCCTTGGTCGGCGTCATGCCGTCCGTCGCGCCCTGATCCCCATTCGAGAAAGGAGGTATCGCCATGGGAGTCTGCGACTTCCCGCTGATGGACAAGGTGTGCGGCGCCGTCGACTTCGCCACCAACCCCGCCGGAACCGTCACCGACGGCATCGGCGCATGGATCGCGAAGTCGATGGGTGAACTGGCGGCCAGCGCCGCCGACCTCGCTGCCAAGGCCGTCAACGAGACGACCGCCATCGACCTCAACGCCGGCTGGTTCCGGGACAACTACGAGCTCCTGCTGCCCATCGGGCTCGCCCTGACCGTCGGCATCTTCTGCATCCAACTCATGACCGCGGCCTGGCGACGCGATGAACGCGCTCTTGCTCAGGCTGCGTTCGGCACCATGACCGGCGTCCTCTTCAGCTTCTCCGCCATCGCCTTCACCTCTGTCGCCATCACCGTGGTCGACGCCCTCTCCGACGGACTGTTTCAAGCAGCCAACACCTCCGTCGACGACGCGATCCGGCGCGTGGTGAAGGTCAACCAGTTGGGGGCGATGTACGGCCTCGGCTGGGGTGTCCCAGCCCTGGTCGCCCTCGGTTGCGCGATCGGTGCCTTCCTGTACTGGGGCGTCATGGTCGCCCGCAAGGTCGGCGTCCTGATCATGGTCTCGCTCGCCGTGTTCGCCGGTGCCGGCGGTGGCTGGGAGGTCGCCAAGCGGTGGCGGCGCGGCTGGATTGAGGCCACCGCCACCCTGGTCGTCTCCAAGCTGTTGATGACCGTGGTCTTCCTGATCGGTGTCTCTGCCATGGGCAAGACCGACGCCACCGACGGGATGTCGGCCCTGTCCGACGCGATGGCGGGCATCGTCGTGATGGTCCTCGTGCTGCTCTGCCCGTACGCGACGTACAAGTTCGTGCACTGGGCCAGCGACGGCGGCGGCCACGACGACCTCCACCGCACCAGCGTCGCCGGCATGGCGGTCGCCGCCGGGGCGGCGAAGACCGCAGGCACCCTGGCGATGCAGGCCGGCACAGGTGCCCCCGCTCCCCAGGGGCCGAGCCAGGTTCCCGGTGCGGGCGCCGATGGCGTCGCCTCCGGCATCAATCCCGCCGGCGGCAACCTCAGCAAGGAGGGTATCGACGCCGGGTCGCCCAGGCAGCAGACCCGCTTCCGGTACGGCGAGGACCCGAACGCGACCGGCGACAGGGGCCGGGCCCTGATCCAGCGGCCCGGGATCCCACCGCTGATCACGCGTCCCAGCGCGGACGAAGCGGAAGGGTCCGAGGTAGTCGTCCACGGCGTCACCGGCAGCTCCGGCTATCTCGTCGGCGCGTCGGCACCGGGCGGCAGCATGACCTCCATGCCGCCTGTCGGCCCCGCGACCGCGCCGCCGCCGCCCGCCGGACCGTCGGCCACCGGTTCTCCGACGCCGACGAACTGGGTGTTCCCCAACCCGCCGCCGTCGGGTTCCTGACCCATCACACCCGGGGCGGGCTGTACACCACGGCCCGCCCCGCCCTGACCGACCAGCAGAGGAGTCCCTCATGACCTCCAGAAGAGCGCCGCGCGCCCCGTCCTCCGCCCGCTCCCACCGTCTGGAATCACCATGTCTGGCAAGCACCAGGCCCCTACGGCCACCGTGAAGTTCCCCCACCGCAGTAGGCGCGGCGTCCTGCTCGGCCTGACCGGCCCGCAGCTGCTCGTCGCCGGCCTCACCGGCCTTCTTCTTCTCGCCGTCGTCCTCAGCCGCGGCGTGGTCGGCGCCCTCCAGCTCATCCCGCTGTGGGCCGTCATCTCCCTGTTCGTCTTCGTCCGCCACCGTGGCCGTGCCCTGGCGGACTGGGCCCCGATCGTCACCCGGTACGTCCTGCGCCGGATGCGCGGCCAGCTCGTCTGGCTCACCCGGCCCTCCCGTCGGCCGACCCGCGAAGGACTCCTCCATCTTCCCGGCACCGCTGCCAGCCTGCGCGTGGTCACCGCCCCCGACGGTAGGTACGGTGCGGTGCACGATCCCCACAGCGGCACGCTGACCGCCGTGGTCAAGGTCTCCTCCCGCGCCTACGCGCTGCTCGACCCGGGCACCCAGCAGGCCAACGTCAACGGCTGGGGACGCGCGCTGGCCGCGCTTGCCCGTACCGGGCAGATCGCCCGCATCCAGGTGATTGAGCGCACCGTCCCGGACTCCGGCGACGCGCTTCGCCGCTACTGGGACGAGCACGGCCGACCCCACGCCCCCATGGCCGGCGTGATCTACAGCGAGCTGATCCAGAGCGCGGGCCCGGCGGCGGCACCCCACGAGGCATACGTCGCGGTGGCGCTGGATACCAAGGCCGCGCGACGGCTGATCAACCAGGCCGGCGGTGGCTTGACCGGCTCCTTCAGCGTCCTGGCGCAGCTGACCTCCACCTTCGATCAGGCCGCGCGGACCGCCGGGCTCAACCCCACTGGCTGGCTCACCGCCCGCGAGATCGCCGCCGTCGTGCGGACGGCCTATGACCCCAAGGCCCTCACGGCGCTGGACCGGTGGTCCACCGCCGGCCGTCCCGAGGCCGAGCCTGCGGCCGCCGGACCCGTCGTGGTCGTCGAGAAGGCGGACCACATCGCGACCGACTCGGCCGTCCACGCCACGTACTGGGTGGAGAACTGGCCGAGGACCGAAACGTCGGCCGGTTTCCTGCACCAGCTCCTGTTCACCGGCGGCGTCCGGCGCACGCTGTCGCTCTCCTACGAGCCGAAGGGACTGGACGCCGCACTGCGCGACGTCCAGCGCAAAAAGGCCAGCGTGATCGCCGACGCCGCCGAGCGGGCCCGGCGCGGCCAGGTCGACTCCGAGGCGGACTCGATCGAGTACCAGGACATCAAGTCCCGCGAGCGCCAGCTCATCGCGGGCCACGCCGACGTCGCCCTGACCGGCCTGCTGACCGTCTCGGCCGACTCCGAGGACGAACTCCGCTCCGCCTGCGCGGTCGTGGAGACCGCCGCCGTCGGCGCCCAGCTCGACGTCCGGCCGCTGACCTGGCAGCAGGCCGAAGCGTTCACCGCCGCAGCCCTGCCGCTCGCGCTCGCCGCCTGACGCCTGCCCTCCCCTCCCTTCGAAAGAGCACCCTCATGTCCCGCACCGCCAGCCCGACCGCGCAGGACTTCGTGCCCTTCGCCACCGCCGCGCTCGACTTCCACCGCGCGCTCAACCTCCCGGGCGGCCCGCTCGTCACCAGCCGGGCCGAGCTGGACGCTCTGCACGCGCATCTCGTCTCGGTGCACCGGCTGCTCGACGCCCATGGCTCCCGTACCGGTCGCCTCGTGCCGATCGAAGGCGACCAGCTTCGCGCCGCCCGCACCCGCATCTGGCAGGCCGCCGACCACCTCCACGCCGCCTACCACGCGGCGCCCCGGCGGGATTCGGGCGAGATACCCGAACCCGAGGCATGCCAGGCCGGCCTGCCCGAAGGGGCACCGGAGCTGACCATCTGCCAGCGCCACCAGCGCGCCGCGCACCTGGTCCGCCGCCGTACCACCCCGGCCGAGCTGCACACGCCGTTCACCGGCCTCGTCCGCCGCTGACCCCATCACCTGCCTGGAGAAACGTTCATGCCCCGTACCCGCGCCAGCGCCTCTCGCCTGTACGTGCCGCACAAGGCTTCGCGGGCCCAGCAGCGGGCCGCCCGAGCCGGATTCGCCGAGGCCCGCCGCCAGGCGCGCCTCGCCGGAACACCGCCCAAGCACCGCGCCGAGGAAACCCTCGACCCGGAGCTGCGGCCGACCTACCCGCCAACCGGTCGTCCAGGTCCGGCCTCGGCCCGGGGCGGCAAGCTCAGCCTGCCCGCCCACCGGATGACCACCGCCACCGCTTCGGGGGCCTACCCCTTCGTGGCCGAAGGCGGCCTGGGGGCGGAGGGCATCTTCATCGGCCGCGACGTCCACGCCGAAGCCGCCTTCTGCTTCGATCCCTTCTCGCTGTACAGCAGCGGCCGGATCGAGGGCTTCACGAACCCCAACGTGGTCCTCGCCGGGATCATCGGCATGGGCAAGTCGGCGTTGGCGAAGTCCATCGCCACCCGGTCGATCGCCCACGGCTACCGGATCTACATTCCCTGCGACCCGAAGGGCGAGTGGACCGGCGTCGCGCAGGCCCTCGGCGGCTACAGCATCGCCCTGGGCCCCGGCCTCCCGGGCCGGCTGAACCCACTGGATGCCCCGGCCCGGCCCGCCTCCGTCAGCGAGGGCGACTGGGCGACCGAGGTCCGAAAGCGCCGCCTGCTGCTCCTGGCCGGCCTGGCGCGCACCGTCCTCAAGCGCGACCTGCTGCCGATGGAGCACACCGCCCTCGACCTCGCCCTGGACCTGGTCGTCGCCGAGGCCGCCGCCCGGGGCACGGTGCCGCTGCTCGGCGAGATCGCGCACGCCCTCGGCTCGCCCGAACGCCTCGACCGAGCCCTCGGACACCAGGCCGGACACCTCGGGTCGGCCGCCCAGGACCTCGCGCACGCCCTGCGCCGCCTGGTGCACGGTGACCTGAGTGGCATGTTCGATGCCCCCTCGACGGTGACGTTCGATCCGACCGCGCCGATGCTGTCCATCGACCTCTCCCGCCTCGGCGGTGCCGGAGACGACACCGCGCTGGTGTTGGCCATGACCTGCGCGAGCGCGTGGATGGAGTCCGCCCTCGCCGACCCCGGCGGCGGCCGACGCTGGGTGATCTACGACGAGGCGTGGCGACTGATGCGGCACGTGGGTCTGCTGGAGCGCATGCAGTCCCAGTGGAAGCTCTCCCGCGGTCTCGGCATCGCAAACCTCATGGTCATCCACCGGCTCAGCGACCTGCTCTCGGCAGGTGATGCCGGTTCTCGCGGCCGGGTGCTGGCCGAGGGCCTCCTGGCCGACTGCTCCACCCGCATCATCTACCGCCAGGAGCCCGACCAACTCGACGCCGCCGCTTCCCTGCTCGGCCTGACCGGCGTCGAGACCCAGGCGGTGTCCGGCCTGACCAAGGGCCGGGGCCTGTGGAAAGTCGCCGGCCGATCCTTCATCACGCAACACATCCTCCACCCGGCCGAACGCGAACTGTTCGACACCGACGCCCGCATGTCGGCATAGGGCCTGCCCGGAGGATCGATCATGTCTGCTTCTCCCAGTTCTCCCGGCCTGGCCGAGAATCGGCCGCCGGCAGCCACCGACCGCCTGGCGTGGCGGAGGCACATCCCGGCGCTGGCCTCCGCCACCGCCGGGATCAGGCAGGCGTCCGACGCCTGGGACGCGGTCTCGGACTCCTTCTGCGACGGCGACGGCTGGCCCATCGACGAGCAGGGATACCAGGACGGCAAGGTGAAACGCGACGCCGAGGCGTGGAAACACGTGGAGGTCTTCCTCGCCCACGGTCCCGAGGTCCTGGCCGGCGTCCGCGCCGCCGCCCGTAGTGCCGACTACGTCGAGGAGCCGGTCAGCGAAGACCTCCGCCGGCTGCGCGGGATCGACACCACCCTGGAACGGGCGGGACAGCTCCAGCGCGAGTGGGATCAGATCATGGCCCTCATGGACGCCTCGCTCCCCGGCTCGCGGAAGCTCTACGAGAGCGAGGCGGAGGAGAACCGCAACTCCGACGGCTGGCACTACGCCGACGAGCTGTCCATCAGCGGCCCGGCCCTCGTACGGGCCGCCGACTACCTGGTCGGCCGAGCGGACCGCGAACAGTCCTCACGGACCCAACAGGCACGCGTGGCCCTGGCCCGGTCCCCCTCCGACCGGCGCGGGCCCCTGCCCGCTTCTCCCCCGGCGCCACCAGCACCCGGCCCACCGGTGCCGGGCCGTTCCCGCTGACGCCCGTAGACCGAGTCCCGGCGGGACCAAACCTTCCAATCGCCAGATCCTCGTGGACCACCGCCCGCCCAGCACCACGTGCCCGCAGCCGCACCACCGACCGCTGGAACACCCCACCACGGAGAGAAGACCCATGCACCAGGACGACCCCCTGATCACCTTCGAGCGAGAGGGACCACACATCACCGCGTGGACCAGCACCTCCTCCTCGCCTGTTGTCTCCGAGGATCCGAAAGAGGATCACGGGTACGGCCACCTCACCGCTCCCCTCCGCCAACGCGGCCTGGAAGTCACCGTCGAGTACGGCTTGAGCGACTACATCGTCCACGCCGCCCTCCCCGACGGCAGCTCGCTGATCATCTCGCCGCCGCAGGAACCACCCAGCGACGCCCCCGAGTTCCCCGACAGCTGGACGGCGATCCGCCACCGGGACACCGGGCCCTCGGTGTACGAAGAGATCTACGACTCGGAACCCGGCGGCCCTGACGCCCGGTACGGCGGCAGCGTCCCAAGTCTGCTCGCCGCCGTCGACACGCGCCTGGACCAGCTCGGCGTGCCGCCACGCCCCGAGCAGCAGCGCTCCTCGCAGGAGCACGCCGCCGACGCCGTGCTCCACCATGCGGGTTTCATCGCCGCCGTCTCATTCGACGGGGAGCGCTACCACCGACTGCCCACGACCATGACCGATCCGACCGAGCAACGCCGGGCGGTGACCCAGGCTTTCGCCGCGCTGCAGGAGGAGGGGTTCACCGTCCTGTGCGACTCGGCGCTGCTCACGTCCAAGGGCCGAAGTCCGATGGACCGGACCACCCTGCCGGCCTCTGCTCAGCCACGGGTGAGCGCTGCTCTCGCGCCCTCGCCGTCGGCCGGACCGCGCACGGTCCGCACGCGCCTGGCGACGGACCCTCCCCCACGTCCCGTGCTTCCACCCGCACGTCCCTCCACCACCCCTGGTCGCTGATCTCTTCCCGTCTCGGAGTACGCCGTATGCCTCTCAGCAGCAGAGCCGTTCCGGCCCTCGACTTCCCTCGTCATCGAGCCCGCACCGGATGGATCAGCCGTGTTGCCCACCTCCGCCGAAGAACTGCTTGCCGACGTCACCGTCGGCCGCCACCCCGACTACGGCATCGTCGCCGCGAACCCCAAGAACCTCGCCGCCGGCACCTGGATGCTGGAACGGCTCGACTTCCGCCCCATCCTGGGCGAGCCGACCCTGTACGCCCTGACCGACCACCAGCGTGACGGGCAGGGCCGCGCCACCCGGGCCGTCGCGCTGCTACGCAACGCCGGCTTCCGGGTCGACACGGACGCCGTGTTCAACCCCTCCCCGGTACAGAGCGCGGGGCCCGGATCGTCC
This sequence comes from Streptomyces tanashiensis, assembly GCF_014648895.1. GTDB lineage: Bacteria > Actinomycetota > Actinomycetes > Streptomycetales > Streptomycetaceae > Streptomyces > Streptomyces tanashiensis. Next base: position 152,381 of record NZ_BMRZ01000016.1, on the reverse strand, counting down.
CAGGCTCCGCACGCCGAGCCCGATGTCGCGTTCGCCGAGCATCCAAGGCTCGGCATCATCGCAGCCATCGACAGCCGCGCCTCCGGACTCACTGGACTCGCCCTGGTCGAACACGGCTGGCGGCACGATCCGCGCCTGGACATCTACACACTGCCCGCCGCCACCAGCTGCGACGAGGCCCTGGTGAAGGTCGCCGACGCCACGCTGGCCCTGCACCGTTCCGGAGTCCAGGTCGCGGTGCAGCCCCGCCTCGCCCAGGACGTAGCGGCCCGCCACCGCCCCGCGCCTGCCTCGTCCCGCGACCGTATCCAGGGCGCTGGCCGTAGTTCTCCGATCGTGGCCGCCGCGCTCACCGCCAGCCCGGCCCTCGCCAGTCTCCCGGGCAAGGCGCCGGCGTCGGCTCCCGCCACCTCCGTCGCGGCGGCCCGGCCGGTCGACCCGCGCATCGCGTTCACCCGCAACCGCTGACCCAACTCCCGTAAGGAATAACTCCCATGGCCGTGAAGACCATCTGGCCGATCAATCACTCATGCGGCCACAAGGACGACCGTGACCTGTCCAATCGGCCGGCCGACCGCCGCGCGGGCTTCGCCGAGTGGCTCGCCAGCCAGGAGTGCAGCGAGTGCTGGCGCGCTTCCAAGGAGAACAGCGAGCAGGACAAGGCCGCCTGGGTGAAGGCCAAACGTGCCGAAGAGCAGGCCGAGTCCGAAGCCTGGTCGCAGCAGTACCGGATGCCTCCGCTGGAGGGAACCGAGCGCGCCGTCCCCTGGGGTGTGCGCTGCCGCCACCAGATCCTGGCCGCCGCCTACACCGCGCTGGTCGTCGAGGGCGAAACCAGCGAGGCGGAGTGGGAGGAGATCGAGGAGGCCGCTCGCACCATCACCCGGGCCGGATGGTGGATCGACCAGCGCTCCTCCGAACCCGACGACCTCACCGAGCTGCTCCAGGCCGCCACTGACGCCGACCGACCCAGCGAGAACCCCTACTTCTAGCCGTCCGGTGCCCCGCAGCAGCGGGGCACCGGTGCATCCTCTCCCGCCAAGGCCAGGGGCTGGGTGAGCAGGGCTTTTATCAGGGATCCCCGGCCGGGCCAAGTCTCAAATCCTGCGGATTCTCTCCCTGTTGGTCCTGTCTCCCGGGCCCTCTTCCTTCCTTCTCTTTTGAGGTTGCCGCCGTGATCGCCCACCTGCAGCGCGCCAGCGACACCGCCGGCCTGCTCGCGTACCTGTACGGGCCGGGTGAACGCGGTACCCACGTCAGCCTGTGGCTGATCGCAGGCGATGGTCACGGGGCGCCGATCGAGCTGCTCGCCGAGCCGGGCTCGCTGCCCTACCTGGCCCATGCTCTCGACGCTCCGGTCGAGCGGCTCGGGGCCCCTGCTCCCGTCCGGCCGACGTGGGTCTGCTCGGTCCGTTCCGATCCTCACCGGCCGGACCTCACCGACGCGCAGTGGGCCGTCGTCGCCCGCCGGTTGGTGTCCGCCGTCGGGATCGCCCCGGAAGGCGATCCGGATGCCTGCCGGTGGATCGCCCTGCGCAACCAGCCCCGTCAGGTGCACGTCGTGGCCACCCTCGCCCGTGAGGACGGCGGCCTGCACCAGGGCTATCGCGACGCCTTCCGCCTCCAGACCGAGTGCCGCCGCATCGCGGCCGAGCTGGGGCACCTGCCCACCGCATTCCATCCGACTCCCCGTGCCCAGGAGACTGCTGTGCCTGCCCCTCCCATCACCATCTCCTCCGAGGCCAGCGGCAGTGTCGTGGCGAAGGGCGCCAATGATGACCTTTCCGCGATGATCCTCAAGCACGCCGGCTTCCGGCAGATCGAGGACTGGCACGGCCGGCGACACCGGCTTCCCACCACCACTGCGGTCGCCGACCGGGTCGCCATCGCCAGCCACGCGGCCGAGATGCTCCGTGCCGCCCGTTACGGCGTCGATCTCGCTCCTTCCCTAGACGTGGCCCGGATGAGTACTCCGACGAATCCCCTTGGGCCCTACGCCGCCGGAGCCGCGCTCCTTCAGATCACGGACCGCATCAGGTCGGCCGAGAACGGGGCGGACCTTCGGCAAGCGGTCGACCAGCTCCTTCACCCCGAGCATGGGGCCTTGGAACGTGTCCGGGAAGCGCTGGAGGCGGCGAGCAAACACATCACCGACCTCGACGACGAGGCGTACGCGTTGGCTGACCGGTTCGGCTTCGCGGCGGAGTTCGTCAGCTCGGCGCAGTCGGAGGTCATCGACTCGGAGGACGAGCTGCATCGTGTCGGCGGCCCGTCCCGGGCCGAGGCGCGGACGCGGTCCTCGGATCTGCCTGCTTCCCAAAGCGCGGCGTTGGCCGTGTCGCCCGCAGCGGCCAAGGCCGAGATCGTCTCGGTCGTCGATATCGAGTTCACGGATGCCCGTGCGGCCGCACGCCCCCCGCGTACCTCCGGTCCTCGGCGGTGATCGGGTGTTCTCCTCGTCCGCTTCACCGCCGGCCTGTCGCGTACGTGTTTCCTGCAGCGCCACCGTCGGCAGCCCCGCCGTCCGCGAACGGCTCTCGTGCCTCGCCGACAGCCTTCCCCTGCCTGTGACGCCGTGACTCCGCCGCCTCTGTCTTCCGGCACCAGACCCAGGACCGTTCCTGCGGGTGGAGCACGTGTGCCATGTGCTCCACCCGCCCTGGCCAGCCAGCACCACCAACTCAGGGAGGAACCGTGCCCGAGTTCTTCTCCAGCATCGGCGAGGCCATCGGCGCCGCGATGCAGCACAGCATCCGGCTCGCACACCGCAGCGTGGCACCCGGCTCCGACAAGCCGCCGCGGGTCCGACGCCTGCCCAGCGCTTCCGCCGACCCGTACTCCGTCCCCGGGATGCTCGCCCGTCTCACCGAGGACGCAACGCCCAAAGAGGTGGCGGGGATCATCGAGGAGGCCAACGGTGCGCTGGTCGGGGCTCTGCCTCAACTGACCGAACTCGTCGCCCCTGCCGCCGGCTGGACCCGTGTCCGTCTGGCGTTCGACGACCCGCACCACAACCCCGTCTTCGAGACCTGGACGCGACTGGCCGCCGCCCACGTCATGCTCCAGGACGTTCAGGAGCAGCTGGCAACCGCTGAGGACGGGATCGCCGCGTGCCCTGCCGAGCGGACCGACCCCCGGTACCACGAGAGAGTCAACGTCCTGCGGATCCGGGAACTGCTCGACGACGTCCTCGGCACCGGCCTGGTCGCCGCAGAGCCTCCCGCCCGCGATCCGGACGCCGACCGCCGTCGTGCCGACCGTGCTTCCACGCCGCAGACCGGCCCCCGACAACCGTCGTCGCCGTCCGGCACCGAAGAAGTCCCGGCGCGTACCCCACCGCTCCGCTCTCCAGAAGGGCCCTCCATGGCCAACCTCGCCGCCGCCTACGGCACCGACGTCGAAATCTTCCCCTGGGCCGACGACTTGGTCTGGGCCGACTGCCGGACCGGCCTGCCCGAATCCGCCCACCGCATCCGGCGCTCCTGTGGGTTCGCCGCCCCAGGCGACCCGGACGATCCCGCCTCCTACAGCCTCGCGTCGCACATCGTCGGCCCGGACCGGCAGCTCGCCTCTTCCTCTGCCGCGAGCATGCTGGCCGACCTGGGGTACCGCGTCGCGATCGACCCGTCCCTGGCCGCTGGCTACGTCGGCGAGACCGTCGGTCACGAGGCACGACGGCTGGCTGCTGCCCGCCAGGTCTCCCCCGTGGCGGCTGAGAGCAACACCGGCACCAGTGCCCCGCCGTCCACGACGCCGCCCCCGTCCGTGGCACACCCCACCACCCGACCCCGATGAAGCCTTCCGTTCGATCCGCAGGGACTAGGCCCGTGAGCTGTACGAGAGCCGAGCGCGCCCCGCCCCGCCCGCTCGCACCCCAAGGAACTTCCCACCCGTGCCTTCCCCGCGCACCAGTGCGCCGTCGACCACCACCGGCTCCGACGCACTCCTTTATCTCCTGTTCGGCGCCCTCGGCGCCACCATGGCCTTCGGCTCCCTCGCCTGGCTGACCGGCAACCTCACCAACTCCCTCGTCGGAAGCGGCCCGTGGACCCCGTTCCGCGCCACCGATGCCCTGCTGCACCCCGGCGCGCTGTGGCCAGCACTGAGCACCACCGCGCTGCTCGTCGGCGTCCGCGTCGTCCCCGGCCTGCTCACCCTGGCACTGATCACCACCGGCCTGGTGCTGTGGATCCGCTGGCGCTGCGGCGCCAAGACCGGTCTCGCCCGCAAGAGCGACCTGGCGCCGCTGCTGGACAAGGAGATCACCGCCAAGGCGAAGAGCCTGCGGCCCTCCCTGAGCGACCGGGAGGGTAAAAGAGGTCGCCGCTGATGACCGTGGCATCCTGCTAGGCACCCTCGACCCCGGTCGCGCCGAAGTCCGCGCGTCCTGGGAGGACGTGATCGTCGCGATCATGGCCCCACGCAGCGGGAAGACCTCTGGCCTGGCGATCCCCGCGATCCTCGCAGCTCCCGGCCCGGTCCTGCTCACCTCCAACAAGGCCGCAAACGACGCGTTCACCGCCACGGTGGACGCCCGCGCCGAGGTCGGCACGGTCTGGACGCTCGACCCCCAGCAGATCGCCCACCACCCGCGCGAAATGTGGTGGGACATCCTGGCCGACGCCCGCGACCTCGCCGGGGCGAAGCGGCTGGCCGGGCACTTCGTCGCGGCGAGCGTGGACGAGTCGAGCGGCTCCGACTTCTGGTCCACCGCCGCGTCCAACACGCTCGGCGCCCTGTTCCTGGCCGCCGCCAGCCACCGGCGACCGATCACCGACGTGCTGGCCTGGCTCGCCTCCCCCGCCGACCGGACACCGGTCGACCTGCTCACCGACGCCGGCCACGACGCGGTCGCCGCACAGCTCCAGGGCACCGTCTCCGGTGCGACCGAAACCCGCGACGGCATCTATGAGACGGCGAGGCAGTACGCGAGCTGCCTGCTCGACCCGGACGTCGCCGCCTGGGTCACCCCGAGCGAGGACCTCCCCGAGTTCAAGCCCCTCGCCTTCGCCACCTCCCGCGACACGCTGTACCTGCTGAGCAAGGACGGCGGTGGGAGCGCGTCCGCGATCATCGCGGCTGCGGCCGACGCCGTGATGCGCGCGGCCGTGATCGTCGCCGAGCGCTCCGGCGGCCGGCTCGACCCGCCCGCCCTGTGCGTTCTCGACGAGGCCGCCAACGTCTGCCGGATCTCGGACCTCCCGGACCTGTACTCCCACCTGGGCAGCCGGGGCGTCATCCCGATGACGATCCTGCAGAGCTACGGGCAGGGCCAGCGGTGTTGGGGCGAGGCCGGGATGGACGCCCTCTGGTCCGCCGCCACCGTCAAGATCGTCGGATCGGGCATCGACGACGCGGACTTCGCCGACCGCCTCAGCCGGCAGGTCGGTGACCACGACGTCCAGACCGTCTCGGTGTCGACGAGCGAGGGCGGCAAGTCCACCTCAGTGAGCATGCGCACCGAGCGGATCCTGCCTCCCGACGCGATCCGCGCCCTACCCAAGGGCAAGGTGCTGCTCCTGGCCACCGGCCTGCGGATCGCCATGCTCAGTATCCGGCCCTGGTACAAGGAGCCCTCCGCCAAGGTGGTCGGGCCGGCCTCCGCCCGCGCCACGAAGGCGATCACCGAGCGGGCCCTTGCGAAGACCGTCGGCCACGACGACTTCGGGCTGTCGGCATGAGCGCGCCCACGCCGCGTTCCGCACGGCTGGCGCAGTCGCCGGCCGTCCTGCACGAGGGCCGGTGGTGGCTGGTCGGCGATGCCGGGGCGGTTCCCGTCGCCGATCCCGCGTTCGCCACCCTGCTGGACGGCTTCGCCGAGGCGGTGGCCGCCGCCGACCGTGCGGTCGCCGATCTGCGTGCCCGGCCGAGTGAGCCGTCCGCTTCCAGCACGCGAGGTCGTCGATGAACCCGCTGTTGAATGCCGAGCAGGCGGTACTCGGCGCGGTGCTGCTCGACCCGGGCCAGCTCTCGCACCTGGAGTGGCTCGCGCCGAATCACTTCTACCGGCCGGTCCACCAGGCGCTGTTCGCCGCGCTGCGTAAGCTCCGAGACGACGGCCACCCCACGGTGGAGGGCGAGGGGCCGGTGCCGCTGTCGTGGGTGACCGACGCGGTCGACGAGGCCGGCCTCCATGTCAGTGGGCTGACCGCGTCGTACGGCCATCTCCTGGTCTCGGCCTGTCCGCGTCCGGCGCACGCGCGGGTGTACGGCCGCATGGTGCTGGAGGGGGCGATCCACCGCACCGTCACCCAGCACGCGATCCGGCTTCACCAGGAGGCTCGCGCGGGCGCCCTGCGAGGCGAGGTCGAAGGAGCGCTGCACTACGCGGACGTCCTGACGGGGGTGCTCACCGATCTCGCACGGCGGTGGGGCACCGAACCGCGACCGGTCGCGCCCGCGACATCGCAGGCCCTCGACCCACCTGCCCTTCCGCTGGCTCAGGCCGATCGGGTTGCCGAGGACGAGGAGTTCCTTCTGGCCGTCCTCGTCGAGCGGCCGGGGGCCATGGGCGAGGTGGTGGACTGGCTGCGTCCGGGGGACTTCGCCGACCCGGTCCACGGGCAGCTCTACCGGTGCCTCGGGGCGTTGCACCACCGGGGCGAGCCCATCGACCGGATCACCCTGCTCTGGGAGGCCCAGCGGCGCGGCCTGCTGGCCGACGGCACGCTGTCGGAAGACCGGTTCGCCGCCATCTGTGACGGCGTGGGGGCCGGTGACGCCGAGTGGCTCGGCAAGCAGGTGATGCGTTCCTCCCTCACGCGCACCGCAGCCGCCTCCGCCCGCGCGGTCCGCGCCCTTGCCGAGGACGAGGTCCTGGCCCCTGGGCGGCTCATCAACCACGCCCTGCACGCGCTCGGCCCGCTCGACGAGGTCCGCGCCCGCTGGCAGACCGCGAACGGCCGGCCGGCTTCACGGGCGCCAGCCACCGCTACTCCCCCAAGCGGGCCGCCGGCGGCGCGGGTGCACGCGGCCCTCACCCGCAGTACGCCGCGCCCCGCTCCGTCTCCACCAGGCCGACTCGGCCCCGGGCCCACCTCGACCGCCGCACGTCCGCCCTCGCGCAACCACAGCTGACACGCCCTTATCCACCGCTCGTCCTCATGTACAGGAATTCATCGTGACCACGAACCCTCTCGCCGACGCTCTGGCCATACGTGCCACGGCCTCGTCCTTCGACGCCCAGCGCGGCAAGCTCCCGGTCCCCGGCGACCCTCACCGCCTCCCCGGCAGTGTCGCCGTCGCCCAGCAGATCTCCGAACTCGGCAAACTGCTCACCGAGCTTGGCGACGAGGTCCTGTTCCGCACCATCAACAGGGAACACGGCTCTCGCACTTCCCTGGCCGTGTCCAGCTTCTCCGCCGCCGTACGGCCCGCCGGTGAGGCGGCAGCCGCGCTCGGGGAAGTGGCCCAGCAGCTCGCGTTCCTGGAACGGACCGAGCACCTGCACGACCGGCCCGACACCCGGGATGCCCGGGAAGCGGCGGGACGGGTGATCGACGAGGCGCTCGGGACGGCGGACACGGCCCTGCGGGAGGCGGCCGACTCCCTGCACGCCGCCTCGACGGCGGTCTCGCCGCCATCGTCCCGGCTCCGGGCCGCCATCGGCCGGACCACCACCCCCGTGTACGAGGCCGCACCGGCTGCCCCCGCGGCACCGGCGTCGTCGACGGTTGCGCCCCGGACCGTACGGGCCCGGTGACATGCCCGCCACCGTCTCCCACCCTCCGCTGATCGGGTCACTCTGCTCCGGGTACGGCGGCTTCGACCTGGGCGTGCAGTCCGCTCTCGGCGGCACGCTTGCCTGGCACGCAGAGGTCGATCCGAACGCCTCGCGCATCCTGGCCCGCCACTGGCCCGGCGTCCCCAATCTGGGCAACATCACGACCGTCAACTGGTCCACCGTCCCCCGGGTGTGCGTCCTGACGGCCGGCTTCCCCTGTCAAAGACGTCTCGGTCGCCGGCCGCCGGGCCGGACTCAACTCCCAGACCCGATCGGGGCTGTGGCTGCACGTCGCCCGTGCGGTCGAGGCCCTCCGACCCTGCTTGGTAGTGATCGAGAATGTCCGCGGCCTCCTCACCTCCCCCGCCGGTTCCCCTGGCGACGTGGAACCCTGCCCGTGGTGTCTGGGAGACACCGCAGGTCAGCCTCCTCTGCGGGCACTCGGTGCCGTACTCGGATCCCTGGCCGACCTCCGGTACGACGCGAAGTGGCTCGTGCTTCGCGCCTCTGACGTCGGAGCCCCGCACCGGCGCGAGCGGACCTTCCTCACGGCCTGGCCCGCCGGAGACCCTGCTCAAGACGCCGACCAGCAACATCGGCAAGAACGGCGGCTCGCAGCACCCGGCCAAGAGGAAGAGCGGGGGCCACGGTCCGAATCTGGCCGACGAGGTCGAGTGGCTCCTGCTGCCGACCCCGAAGGCGTCGGATGGGATCAAGGGCTCGCCCAACCAGCGGCACGGCAATGGGGACATGACCCTGCCCAGTGCGGCGGCGTCGCTGTTGCCCACACCCCGGGCCAGCGACACGGGCACCTCGGGCCGCCGCCCCGGCAAGGGGTGGCGCCCTCCCCTGTCGGCGGTGGTCCTGCCGCTGTGGGCGGAGCCGTCCCCGGAAGCCGAGGAGTCGAGCGGCGATGGGGACCGTACGCAGCCGCCATCACCCGATGGGAGACGCTCACCCGCCCCGCGCCGACGCCCACGGACGCGGCCGGTCGGCTCCGCGCCGACTTCGTCGAGTGGATGCAGGGCCTCGACGACGGCTGGGTCACCGCCACCCCGGGACTCGGACGCCCGGCGCAACTCACCGCGCTCGGCAACGGCGTCGTCCCCCAACAGGCTGCTCGGGCCCTGCAGTTGCTGGCGCCACCGTTCCCGCACTGTCAGCGCTGCGCGGCCGGGTAGCGGCTCCCTACAGGGTTTTCCCGGCCAGGCCAAACCACGGATTCTCCGCATCCTCACGGGCATGTCGCCGTCTCACAGATGGAGCACGCTCTCATGTCCGACACCAGCCCGACCGCCCCCGGCCCTGACCCGTTCCGGGTCTCCGACGAAAGCCTCGACGACCTCGCCAGCGCCCTCGCCAAGACCATCGCGGAGGTCAGGCGCCACGGCGTCATCCTCGACCGCCTCGGCTCCGAGCCCGATCCCGTACCCCCTGCCGATCAGCAGACGGACGGCGCTGCGGAAGCCGGGGCGGCCGGCCCCGAGAAGACCGACGGCCCCACCTCGGTGTTCATCCTCGCCCTGGGCGGCGAGGCGTACGCCGTCGAACTCGCCGCCCTCAGTAACTGGGTGAACCACCTCCTCCTGCCGGTGTACGGCCGGGAGATCAGCACAACGCGCCCCTGGTGCGCGCAGTGGCACGAGCACCCGGAAGCCGTCGCCCGGCTGCACGCCCTCTGGCTCGCGTGGCAGCAACTCACCGACACCGAAGCCGGCCTGGCCGGTCCGTCGACCTGGCACCGCGACCACCTGGACCAGGCGCTGGTGCACCTCCGCGCCCCGGACGGTCCCTTCGCCGCGTGCACGACGAGCCCGACCCGCCCCAACCACCGGGTGCTGACCACTCCCGCCCCTGTGCAGTCGGGGGTGGCGGCATGAACGACGGCTTCGACTTCGCCTTCGATTTCGATCTCGACGAACTCGCCCCCGCCGACGCCGCGTCCGAGGAGGCGCTGGAGAGGTTCTGGTCCGGTGACCTGACGGCGCTGTCCCAGCACCACACCACGCCCAACGGCTCCCACAGCTTCGTCATCGCCCACGACCAGTCGGCCACGTGGGGAATACCCGGCGCTCCTCAGGTGATGGCGATCGCCGTCGCCCGGGATCTCACCCGGTTCACGTACACCCTGGAGACGAGCCACCACGCCACGGTGTCCTTCGCCCAGGCGTGGCTGGTCGAGCGCGGCTGCCCGCCCGAGAAGATCGCCAAGATCCACGGCGGCTCCTTGAAGCCCGCCGACGACCTCACGGTGTGGGTCGAACGGCAGATCCGGGAGTCGGGCATTCGGTACGAGGTCCTCGACAACCACACCTCGGACTCCGACCCGTGCAAGACGTGGACGCTGACGCGCGACTCCCGCGCCGCCGAGGCACCAATTCGGGTCTTCCACGAAGAGTGGGACAACGACGCCGGCACGTACACGATGCGCGAGGGCGCTTTCGCCGACGTCGGCGCCGCCCGCACCTGGTTGGACGACCGCAGCGGCCCGTTGCCCGAGCCACCGGAGTACAGCGATGACAACGGCGCCGTCGTCCGGGCCCGCGTCGCCCGCATCGCCCTCGCCCGGTCGACCGGTGCCTCCGCGGCACCGAAGGCGGGCCACGACGTCCCCAGTACGCCTCCGGCGGCACCGGCCCAGCGTCCGGGACAGGGAAGGCTGATGTGAGCCGCGCCCGCTTCGCCTTCGCCGCACACCCTGACGCCATCGCCGACCTTCGGGAACTGCCCGATGAAATCCGCGACTTGGCACTGCTGGAACTTCAGAACCTTGTCCACGGAAGCGACGACTGCCTGCCGTTGAAAGGCCGCCTCGCCGGCTTCCACAAGGTCTACGTCGACCCCTCCGTCTCCTACCGGCTGGTCATCCAGTTCCGCCCAGCCCCGCCGACCTCAAACCACAAGCGCGAGGTCTACCTCGTCGCCGCCGGAAGCCGGAAGGACTACGCGGTCTACCGCTCGGCCCACCTGCGCACCGCCCCTCAGCAGATCACCGAGACGACCTCCGCCGCCGAGGCCCGCGTCCAGGCCGCCCGGTCCCGTTCCTCCCTCACCGCAGGCCGCCCTACGGCCGCCGCCCTGGCAGCTCCTCCCACAGTGGCCCACTCCACGGCCGCCACTTCCCGAAAGGTCCCCCAGCGATGACCACCGACCGCGCCCCGCTGTCCCGTACCGACCTGGCCGGTCTCCTCACCGGGGCCGCGCAGAGCGTCTCCGGAATCCTCGCCGCCGAATACCCGACGGCCGCCAGCCGCTCCTACCTGCATCCCGTACTGGGCGCGCTGTCCGCCGGCCCGCACGTGGTTGGCGAACTGACTGACCGGCTCGAAGAGTTCATGGCCGCCGAGCCGCGTCCCGCCACGCCAGCGGGTCTGTTCACCCTGGCCTCCTACGCCTCCGCGCTGGGCTGGCTCACCGAATCCCTCGCCGAGCTGACCACCGCCGTCGACCAGATCTGCACGCGCGTCGGCATCCCCACGGAACCCGGGGACCTGGCCCTCGCCGCGACCGAAGACGCCGAGGAGGAAGACGGGTTCGACTTCGCCTTCAGCGCGCTGGAGCTGGCGGCGATCCGCACCGCCGCCCAGGCCGCCGGGCTCCCGCCGGGCGACTACGTCGACGTGCTCTCCCAGTCGCTGCTCGCGGCCTCCCGGATCACCGACGCCTGCATGGAGATCTCCAGCGGCCTGATCGAAGACGCCGCCTACCTGCTCGACGAGGCGGCCGACCAGATCTGGACCGGCGGCGAACCCGGGGGACTGCCCACTCTGGTCCGTTCGCTGCTCGCCCGGATGGAGGCGGCCGAGTGAACCCGCGCGATACGCCCGACCGGCCCGCCTTCTTACCCATCGGTTCGTTCGACACTCAGCGCATCGAGGACGCGTTTTCCCTGATGGGGCCCAAGTGGACCACCTGGTCGGTGATGACCATGGCCCAGGAAGGCCGTCCCATGCGGGTGCGGGATGTCGCCGCCAGGCTCCCCTTCGCCAGCGAGCAGCTGGCCAGCAAGCGGCTGGCCGCCATGCACGCCGACGGACTGGTCAACCGAACCGACAAGCGCCACGGGGCTCCGTACCGGCTCAGCGCCCTCGGCGAGTCCCTGACGCACGTGCACCGCACCTTGGCCGAATGGTCTCGGAACTACCTGTCGCCCGGCGCGATGGCCGAAGCCGAACGTGTCGAGGACGCCGTACAGCGTCTGCGGCTGCGGCACTCCACCGCCATGATCCAAGTCCTCGACGCGGGCGGCCCGATGCGGTTCGTCCACATCGCCGAAGGCGTCGGCCTGGACGTCAGCCTCACCCAGCATCGCCTCATCCGGCTTCAGGCCGACGGCCTGGTCACCCGCACGGGCCCGCGCCACGGCGACCCCTACGTGCTGACCGACGCCGGCCGGGAGCTAGGCCCCGTCTACGCGACCGTCGAGCACTGGAGCGCCCCCTTGGCCACGCGATGGACCCCATCGCCCCCTGTCCCCGTCGCGACGGGCCAGCGGACCCACTCCGGTATCCCGTTGGGGTCGGACGGCGCCCGGACCGCAGCGGCACTGCGCCGGAGCGCTGCCGTACCGAGCACCCTGTTCAGCCATGCCTCCCAGACACAACCGCGGGTGCCGACGGCCGTAGCCGCCCAGTCGGCCCCGGGACGGGGCAGGTGATCCGGGTGCCGCCGAGAACCAGAGGCACCCCGCCACCGCCACGGCGTCCGCGTGCGCTCCGACCCATCACCGCGCGGCGCACGCGGGCATCCCCTCCTCCCACACGCGCCTGGAGCTTCCACCATGCCCGCCCTCCCCGACCCGTCCCGCTACGAAGAGGTACTGGTCAGCCCTTTGTATCTCGCCGGCTCCAACGGGACCGGAGACGCCGGCTTCGCCCCCGTGGCCCACTGGCCGCACCACTACCTCGACGACGGCCCCTGCCAGCTCCTCGTCACCTCTCCAGACCAGCGGATCCGGATCGGCTGGTTCGGCGACGACTTCGAGCTGTGGAGGATCACCGCGGCCGAGGAGGCCGTCGCCACGCCCCGCTGGACGGCGACCTTCAACCACGTCACCCCGGCCGAGATCGTCGCTGGCCTCACCACCGCCCTGGCCCGCGACTACGCCGAATCCGACCCGTACGAGAACAACGGACGCTTCCTGGCGGACCCGTCGCTGTACTGGGCTGATGCCGTCCAGCCGCTGCTCGATGCCGGCTGGCGCCGGGCAGCCACGTACGGAACCGTCGAGATCACCGCTCCCGACGGGCTGGCCGGTGCCGAGATCGATACCCTTCGCGGCGGACGAGACGCTGAGGCCGTCATGCTGTGGGCCGGTCCCCGGGGCTGGGGTACGCGGGCGGAGGCGGTGTTCACGGCCCGCACTCCGTCCCATCTGATCGCTGCGACGGCGGCCGTCATGGCGAGTTCGGCCCCGGTGGTCCGTGAACGGCACATGATCCACCGCGAGATGGAGCCGCTGGTCACGCTGACGCCGGTCGGCCCGGCTGCCGATCCCCGGATCTCTCGCTCTCCGACTCCGCTCGACGTACGCCGCACCGCTGTCACCGAGGCCGTACGCCGTGCCGCGCGCGCTCCGCGGACAGCAGCCGACCTCCGCGTGATGGCGGCCCAGAGCCGCACCACGCCCCCGGCGCAGAAGCGGTCGAGCATCCTCGCGCCCACAGCCGCAGCCCGGCCGCCAGCCGCTTCGTCGGCTCCCCGACACAGCCGCTGACCCCCGCCCCGACAATCCCGGACACCCCTCCGCCTCTCCGGACAACAGGAGTCCCTTGATGCCCGACACCACCGCGCTCGACCAGGCCACTTCCATGATCGAGAAGGCCTGGGGCCAGCCCATCGAGGTCCTGGAAGTCCTCGCGGTCCGTCGCCCCTGCGACCACCCGCTCCTGCGCTCGGCCATGCACATCCGTACGGCCCTGGCCATCACCGACGACGCGGTGTCCGTTCACCAGGATCGTCTGCACGCCCTGACCCGGCCCGGGTATGTGCCGGCCTTCTACGAGCTGGACCGGATCGTCAGCTCGGCGTCCGACCTTCGCGTCGCGCTCGCGGAGAGCGGTGCGTACGTGCAGGCGGTCCGGCGTGTGGTCGAAGCACGCGAAGCCGCCTCGACCGCGGACCGGGGGCCGGCAGCGAACCTGTCCCGGGCCGCTGTCGCCCGCTCGGGGCTCGCTTCACATGCCCCGGGCCAGGTGCCCGACCAGCCTGTTCCTGCGGCTGCCGTCGGGCCGTTGGCGCCCTCACCGGGGCCGCGCCGCTGAACGGTCAGGCAAGGTCTTCGTCGTGGTGGGCGTCCTCGGTGCGGGCACCCACCACGCGGGCCAACTCCTCCACTGTCAGCTCGACGTGCCGGCTTTCCGCGACCCGGTGCTCCACCACCGTGTCCTCGTCCGGCCATCTGTCGGACTGCACGCCGACGCCCCACTGGCCCTCGGCAACCATCGTGATGTCACCGACGGTCCACGGCCGCCCGGCACAGCGGATCTTGCGCTCCAGCCCGGCCCAGTCCCAATGTCTGCCCGACTCTGTCATCCCTGCTCCCCCTTCGGGCCCTGTACGACAACCCCGGCCGTCGTTCCATTCCCTTGCCGCCAGCGTTCTGGACGTCTGCCCGTGATCAGTTCGCCCACGGCAGACGGGCATCCCCCGGAAACGACTACGGGCTTCGGCACACCCCATGTCAACGTACAGGTGTCCGGAGAAACCGCAGGTCAACGAAGGGATCGTCCAACCGTGAACGCCTCTGCCACCCTCCTGCCAGCCGTCGTCCGCCCCGCCGTGGAAGACCGCCACTGGCTCTCCTCGGACCACTGCGCGAGCCCGGTGCTCGACCTCCTCCACGCCCTCGGCTGGACGATCGTCGACACCCCGGAGGCCAACGTCCACGCGACGAGCCCAGACGGCCGCGTCTACGTCGGCTGGCTCCCCGAGGACCCCGCCGCCTGGACGCGCGACATCGCCTGGCGGGTCCAGGTGCAGCCAACCGACGGCGACACGTGGGTCCAGGAGTTCGGTACCCACACCCCCGCCGAGGCCGTGGCCGGATTCGTCGCCGCCCTCGTCGCCCACTCCCCCAACTGAATCGGTGAGCAGACTGCACCACCGGCCCGCCCCGCTCACCGGCCCAACAGGAGGCTCCGATCGCACGCATGATCCTGGCCACCCGTCCCGGCTACCGCCGTAAGTGCGCCCTCGCCCGCCGCTGCACCTGCTACTACCTGTCTGGTCAGTACGGCCGCCACGCCAAGCCTCTTCGCCGCCGAGCCGAACGACGCCAGTGGCAGCCGCGGCCTGTCCGAATGACCGAGCGCCCTGACGTCCACCGCCCCGACCGTCCAGGGGCTCCTCCCCCACACGAGGAACTCACCGTGCCTTTCCACGCCCCGCTCACCAACCACCACGCCGACGGCACGCTTTGCCCGGCGGACCACAAGCACACCAGCTCCGGCAAGCCGCTCCACGCCGACTGCCCAGGGCGCTCGTACACCCAGGCCGTCTGCTCGTGCGGCAGCTGGGAGATGAAGCAACGCGGCAAGGGATACGTCAACGAGTGCCGCAAACGGCACCTCGCCGGGCACGCCCAGGGGCCGAAGGTCGCCCTCCGGGACCTGCTCCGTCTCGACGCTCCCTGACGCTCCGACCCCGCCCGCCCGTACCGCTTTCGGAGGCTCCCTTGCCCCAGTACCTGACCGTCGGTCACCTGCTCCGCCAGCTCCAGGACCTCGACCCCGCCCTGCCGATCCGCCTCGCCATCAACCCCGACTTCCCCTTCACCCACTACATGGGAACCGAGGTCGTCGTCCAGGACGGCAAGGCGTTCATCCCCGACGACGGCCAGGAGGACTACCTCCCCACGTCGGTACGCGACGCCCTCACCTGGTCCTGACCCTTCCCCCTTATCCGGAGGCTTCTATCTCGTCGCACACCCTTCCGCTGCACAGCCTCGCCGTACATCCCATGCCGGACGGCGTACGCGGCGCGCTGGTCCAGCGCGTCTCCACCCGGCACGACGGCCCACTCGACGTAACGTGGCTCGCCGCCAGAACTCCGAAGCTCCCCCTCGGCCGCATTCGCCTCCACTGGGAGCCCGCCTCTCGCGCCCGCTGGAACGTCACCGCCCACCTGAGCCTGGCCACCACCGAGGTACACCTCGTCTCCTGGCCCGCCGCCCCGGACGACTGGCCGCGCCTGGTCCGCCCGACCCTCACGAAGTGACCGGCCTGTGTGCCGCCCTAGCGTTCGCGACCTACGCCCTAGACCTCTCGAACCGCCTCGCCGAGGTCTGACCGAGAACCTCAGAAGGCCGCCCCTCGCCGATCAGGCAGGGGCGGCTTTGCCGTACGCCAGGCCGCACGTGCGCACGCTCATCCCCGACGAACGAGGAGGACACCTTGGCCGACGACCAGCCGCTCTGGGGATACCCGGAGGTCGCCGCCCACCTAGGCATCAGCGTCCAGGCCGCCCGCAGCCGCAAGAGCCGGGGCAGCCTGCCCGCTCCCGACGACACCACCGTGCCGGACCGGCCCGGTGGAAGCCGGCCACGTTCCGGACTGGAAGCCCGTCGGCCGAGGAGTCCGCAGCGATCTACGCGGCCTCTTTCCACACAGACCTCTCCGTCTGACTAACCAGCGCTCATGCCCGCCCATAGGCTGAGACCATGACGTTCAACCAGGAGCGAGGCAGCAGATAGGGGAAGACGATCCGTGACGACGCTCACTGCTGTGCGGATGCTCGACCGCCTGAGAAAAGCTGGCCTTGACCTTCCGCAAAACACTCAGCTCGTCAACACCTTCGCTCGCAGCTGGAAGCGGGAAGAAGGGGCTTGGGCGTGGCAGGCTGTCGGCCCAGCAGACATGCCACTCGGCGTGGGTTCCCCGTTCCCGATGCGCCTTCTCCTCCCCAGAAGGTGGGAACTGGTGGCCGACGAGCGCGAGGGAACGACCACCATCGTTCCTGCCCAGCGTAGGCGGAAGCCTTCCCCCGGACCGGAAGCCGCGTCCTCGGGAACTCGTCGCACAGCGCTCCTGATACCTGCGCACTCTCCTCTAGGACCACGCGCCACGCAGCGACGACAGCGTCATGTACCCCGGCCAACGTGGGTGTACGAGGGCGCACCGGTGCTCCTGCTCGATGGAAGTCGAGTCTTCGTCGTGCAGGTAGACGAGGCGAACTCTCGCGTCTGGTGGAGTAGTTCAGTGTCGAAGACTTCGACACACCAGGCCGGGTTTCACGTCCTGCGGCCTGCCCCTGGCAACTCTCAATCCAGGTAGGTGCCGGCGAAAATGCCGTCGAAGCCGAGCGCGGCGAGGCCCTGCTCGACGGTGGGGTAGGTCGTGCCGTACGGGCTGGCGATCAGGGCGTCGAAGTCGGCGCGGCTGATCTCGGGTTCGAGCCACTGGTTGTTGCACCGGCAGCGGATCCAGACGTTGCGGCCGTGGTTGATGAGCAGCCAGTCGCGTCGGGCCCGGCAGGCCGAGCACGTCACAGGGATGCCACCGAGGGCGAGTTCGTGTGGGTGGCTGACGCAACGCGTCGCGCCCGGGCCGTCGGCCGGCTGTGTCTCGTACCGGAGTTGCAGCAGGGGGTCGGTGCCAGTGGGGAGGACGGGCAGCGCGGGTGCCGGCTCCGTGGTGCGGTCGGTGGTTCTGAGCACGAGCGTCATCTCCCGGTCGAGGGCTTCCTGTTTCCATCCGTACAGCCGCTGGAACCGGCTGTCCATGCATTTCGTGGAGTCCGGTCGGTCGGTGGCCGGCCTTCCGGACGCGCTGATCAGCGGCGCGGTGGGCGGCTGCGCGGGTCAGAGTGGGCAGGGCGCGGCGCCGCTGTGGGTGCGTTCCGTTCGCTGGTGCGGTTGGCCGAGGTCTTGGTCGGGCGGATGCCGGTCTGCGGGCGACGGAGAGCTTCGCCCGGGTGGGCGGGGAGCTGGGCGAGGCGGCGCAGGCGCCAGACCAGGACGTCGTTCACGTCCGCGGCGGTGTCGAGTTCGCGCATGTCGATGGCCTGCTGCAGGAGGACCTCGGGGTCGTGGCCTGCCTGCTCGGCCTGGGCGAGGGTGGCGACCAGAGCGTCGGTCTTCGTCGGCACGCAATCTGCTCGTACGCCGTGCTCCGGCAAAGCCGCGCGGAGGGTGGCCTCATGCGTCCGGCGTTGGGCCTCGGGGAGAGCACGGCCTTGGTCGTGCAGCACCCGCATCGGGGTGGCGGCGGCCTGGTGGTACGCGGTGCGCAGGTGCTCGGCGGCCTGTCGGGCGGCATGGGCCTGCTGGGCGTGACCGCGGGCGGAGTGCCACCGGGCGGCGGCGAGAGTCACCAGGACCAGGGTGGAGACGAGCATGGCGGTGGTGCCGCCGTCCTCGCCCCGGCCGAGCGCGCCGCCGGCCTGGACGATGCCCCGGGCGGCCGAGCGGAGGGCCCGGGTGTCGGCGCGCTCTGCTCGAATATGGCTGCGGGTCGCCCGCTCGAAGGCTCGGGCAGCAGCAGCCAGCTCGGCGCGGGTGGCGACCGGGGAGGTCTGGGCAACCGCGTCCAGGAGCTCTCCGACGCCGACGAGCTGGGCGGCAGCTTCATCGTCGTCGCCGTCGAGCAGGACGGCGGCACGCTCGGCGATCCCGGTGGCACTCCGTCGCTCTCGGGCCGGCGGGGACCAGTCCGCCCGGCCGGCGGCGGCAGCAGCCGCTGCCCGCTCGGCGGTACCGTCGGCGAGGCGAAGGCGGATCTTCGGTAGGGACAGGTCGGGAGCGAGCTTGGAGCCGGGGTACCAGACCGGTTCACCGTGGCGGTTGCGGTCGCCGGGCAGGGCCACGTTGTAGCCGAGCGCGTCGCCGGACGGGGCGTGGCGCACCTTCACGCGCAGGCCCGCCTCGCGGAGCCGGGTGAAGAACTCCTTCTCGTCGTCCGCTCCCGCGACGGCCTGGCGGACGGCTTCGCGGAGCGTCTCGCGGGAGGTCTCGGGGCGGCCTGTACGTTCGGCCTTGAACTTCTCGGCGCTGGTGGGGTTCTTCGCCGCGGTGCCGTCGCCAGCGTCGAGGCGGCGCAGGCCCATCTCCTCCTCGATGCGTCGGCAGACGGCCTGGGCCTTGTTGAAGTCGTAGTTGAGGCGGGGATTGCGCAGGTCACCGCGGACCAGGGTGGCGACGATGTGGATGTGGTCCTCTGCATGGCGGACGGCGATCCACCGGCAACCGTCGGGATCACCGTCCGGGGCGATGCCAGTGGCGTGGACGATGCGCTGGGCGACGGCGTTCCACTCCTCGTCGGCGAGCCGCCGGTCGCCGGGGGCGGTCCGGACCGAGCAGTGCCACACGTGCTTGGCAGGCGCGCGGTCACCGGCCTGCTTGACCCTGAGGTCGAGGGCTGCGGTGAGGCGGGCGAGGGTGACGTGCGGGTCGGTGTCGCGGCCGGGGTCGGGGGCGAAGCCGTCCCAGGAGCCGACGAGGTGCGCGTCGGTGTGCTCCTCACGCCTACCGGGGCCGTAGAGGTAGACGAGGAGTCCGTGGGTGCGCGAGCCGCGTCCGATGTCGGGAACCATCACAGCCGCCTGGTCACCAGGTCGTTCGCCGCGTTGTCGAGGCAGCCGAGGGACCGGGTCAGAACGCTCAGTGCATGTTCGAGTTCGCCGGGGCGGGGCTGCCCGCCGGCGTTGTGGACGTAGGCGATCTGGTTGATGTTGTTGCCGATCCGGGCCAGGGCAGTACGCAGGGCGGCGAGTTCGTCGATGGCCGTGTCGAGTCGTTCGTTGGTGTGCAGGGCGGTCGAACCGCGGGCGGCTGCGAGACCGGCGGCGGCGAGGAATCGGGCGACGGTGACGCCGCGCTGCGCGGCTGCGGCAACGATCTCGGCTTTCTCGGTGTCGGAGAGGCGGGTTGTCGTCTTGCGGGCGCGCTCGCTCGGGTTGCGGCTGCGGCGGCGCGGCTTGCGGTCGGGGAAGGCGGACGTGCTCGGGCTCGGCTGCTCGCGGTCGGCGGGGTCGTCTGCTTCTCCCCCGGTGACCGGCGCCCCCTGGTGCCGGTTGCCCGGCTGGTCCCCGAGCGCCCTCGCTCGGGAACCAGCCGGGCTTCCCCCGCCCTCCTGGGCGGGGGCAAGTGCGTACGACGGGCCGTAGGACCGTCGTACGCGATAGCTTGCTCCGCCAGGAGCCGTCGTGGGGTCACGCTGCTGTCCGGCGGTGGCCATTTCTGAGTCGTCGGTGGTCATCGGCTCGTTTCCGGGTCCTGCTGCTGGATTTCGCGGACGAGTTCCTCGATCCAGTCCATGGCCAGGACCGGGTGATGCAGGGTCCAGGGGCGATCGTGCTGCTCTCGTTGCACGATCCAGGTGGTGTCGGGGCCGGACTGGGCGCGGTGGAGGTGGCCACGCTGGTGAAGGACGGTCAGCCAGGAGTCGACTTCGGCAGGAGTGGCCGGGTGGGTGCGCATCGGGTGTTCTCCGCTGTTGCTCTGGAGGGGTGCGGGGCGGATGTCAGGAGCGGGTGACCGGCTGGGGTGACCGGCTCGGTCACCCGCTCCGTGGTGTCCGGTCAGTTCCGAGTGGAGGTGACCGGCTGTCCGTGCTGGGCGCGGAGCTGGGCCATCAGGGCGGTCAGAGTGTCGCTGGAGAGCGGGATCTGCTGACCGCGGATCGCCTGGGCGACCACCTTGCGGGTCAGCTTGTCCTCGGCCCTGACCGCTGACCGGGCGATCTTCAGCAGTTCCTCGGTGTCCGGGTCAGGCCGCCGGTCACCGGGTGTCCGGGCCTCTCGGTCAGTGACCGGCGGCGGCGTGACCGGCGAGGTGGTGACCGCCGCCGGCCTGTCCTGGTCTCCGGTGACCGGGGCGGTGTCGTCGGGGCGGTCAGTGACCGGCCGAGCCGAGACCGGCTGTCCGGGCAGGTCAGCAGCCCCGTGCGACTGGCCTCGGTCATCGGTGACCGGGTTGCTGCTGCCCACCGGGGCCCGGTCCCCGGTCAGTGACCGGGAGGCAGGAGCCTGCATTCCCAGGGACAGCGGCGGCCGGCCGGTGAGGGCGGTGACCGGCTGACCGGCCTTGACCTGACCGACCGCCGACCGGTTCTGACCGACCCGGTCAGTCCGGGTGACCTCCACGGCGTCGCGCCCGTCACCCTGACCGGAGTGACCGAGGTGACCGGGGTCCTCGCGGTCACTGCCCTTGACCGGCCCCCGGGCGATGAGGATGTAGAGGTGGACCGCTCCGGCCAGGGCGAGCGGGGCGATGGTGGACAGCACCGCGACCACCGCGTCCCCGAGCCGGAGGCCGGTGCCGGCGACCGCGTCCTCGTTGAGCCGCACCGCGTGGAGCGCGTTGGCCCAGATGCTGGCGGCGGTGGCCGTGCCGAAGAGCGTCCAGACATAGAGCCGGGCGCGCAGGGGTGCGTCGCGGAGGACCAGGAGGGCTCGGATCCCGTAGGCGATGAACCCGTCGATCACCAGGGGGAAGAGGTAGGTGAGGAAGCCTCGGATGTGGATGGCGACGGCCATCTGCTGCAGCGCGTCGTACGACAGCGCGCATCCCGCGCCGCCGAGGGCGATGACGACCGCACGGTCCCAGCCGGATATGTGCGCCGTCTTCGGCGCGGTCATGGCGGTCACGCCGCCGTCCCGAAGTCGTCGCGGCCCAGGCGCTCGCCGCCGGCCTCGGACGAGGCGGTGGTCGTCTCGGGCTGGTTCAGATCTCGGTTGCGCAGGGCGCGGCGGAGTTCGCGGTACCGCTTCTGGGCGTGTTCCTCGGTGATCTTCAGGAGCCAGGCCAGGCGCTGCTCGGTCACCCCGTGGCGGTAGGCGGCGCGGATGACCGCCCGGCGCTCGGCCTTGGTGAGGTGGACGTCGCGACCGGCGATGGTGTCGTTGACGCGGCTGTAGTCGAGGCGGTGGGCGATCTTCTCGTGCAGAGGTCCGCGCTCCTCCTCGGTCAGTCCGCCTCGGATGCCGTCGGTGTCGCCGGCTTCCAGGGCGGCGTCCAGGCAGACGCGGCGGACCGGGCACTGGCCGCACAGCGCCTTCGCTGCGGTGATCTTGTCGGTCTCATCGGGGTCCGGGAAGAAGATCTCGGGGTCCACCGGGTTGTACTCGGTGCTCTGGCAGAAGGCCTGGTCCCGCCAGGTGTGGTCGCCGAGCGACCGGTGGCGGACAGGGCTGTGCGTCGTGCTGGTCATGCGGGTGCTCCGATCGCTCTCCGCGCGCAGGGGCGTCGGCGGAGAGGTGCGCTGGGTCGGGGAAGGGCTCGGGCGGCGCGCAGAAGGCGCGGCCCCGCGTGGCGGCCTGGAGCGGGTCAGGCAGCGAGACGGGGGCGTCTGCGGTCGACCTGCTCAAACTCGACCCGGGTGGTCATCTGTGCGAGCCGGGAGGCGACCCGGTCGCCGACGTAGGCCCGGAGATCCCTAATCGCCAGGTTGGTGGTGATCAGGGTCGGAAACTCGTAGTTGTACCGGCGGTTGATCAGCCGGTACGTCACTTCCTCGACCCACTCGCTGGCCTTGGCCGCGCCGAGGTCGTCGATGATCAGCAGCGGGCAGCGACTGACGGTGGCCAGCTCCCGCTCGCTGTCGGCTCCGGGCCGGGGCCGCAGGTCGGCGTACAGGTCGGCGGCGGTGGTCGCGCGCCAGCGCACGCCGACTCCGCTCTGCACCAATCGCCGGACCGCGCCGTACGCCTGGTGCGTCTTGCCTGCGCCGACGACGCCGGCCATCAGCAGGCTGGGGCCGGTGGTGACCTGCCGCCGGGCTCCCTGGTTGGGAGAGACGGCGGCTTCGGCGACGGTCCGGACCCAGTCCAGGACCTGGGGGTGATCGGCGACGGCGGCCCGGTAGCGCGGGGGCAGCCCGGCCGACAGGGCCTCCAGTGGGGAGAAGGGCTCGGGCTCCTGGGCCGGTGCGGCGCCGGTGGCGGGGGCGATCTTGCGGGCGGCCAGGATCCGGGCCATTCGGTCCAGGGTGCCTTCGCCGAGGATCTGCGGTTCGCGGTGACGGGTGCGCATCACAGCTCCTCGGCGTAGGCGGCGGCAGCGTTGGACGGGTTGGTCCACGCCTGATGGGCGGGCACGTTAGGCCAGATTCCCAGCCGCGCCAAACCGCCGGAGCGCGCGTTCATGGCCTCGTTGACCATGCTGGTCAGCACGCTCGGGTGCTTGGGGTTGGCCGCGAAATTCGCCAGCCCGGCGCGGATGTGCTCCGGCGCGATGCCCTCACCCAGCAGCTTCTTGGTGATCCGGCCGAGGTGTCCGATCACGTCGCTGGGCGGGCGCTCGTCGCAGGCGGCGACGTACTCGCCGACGAGCTGGTTGGCCGAGACGCCGTCTGCGGGCGCCGTGCGCCCCGTAGGGACAAGAGATCCAGGATCCAAGATCCTAGATCCAGGCGCCGAGCTCTCTCCGAGGCTTCGGGAAAGGTTCGGGGAGGGCTCGGAGAATGCCTCCTGACCTGCGCTCTTCGTTCCGGCCGGTCCAAGGGCACCGCCCCCATTGTCGGCGGCTTCCTGCCGGTCGGCAGAGGCACCACCCGCGTATCCGGAGAGCGTCGAGGTGGTCTTGGCGGGCAGGTCGAGGGCTCGGGAAGCGTTCGGCGAGGTCTCGGCGAGTCCTCGGGGAGCGGTGGACGAACCCTCGGTCCGCTTGGTGCAGGAGCCCTTGCAGGGCGCACACCGGTCGGCAGCCTGGTGCTGCGGGCAGGAGGGCAGACGCGACTGGCTCGGCTTGTCGATCTTCTGGTGGTTTGACCAGGTCACGATGTGGAGGTACCGGCGGCCGTCGCAGCCGGTGTACCGGCAGATCAGGCCGGCGGTCGCGAGCTGGTGGAGATCGTCTTCGACGTGGACCGAGGTGTGCTCGGCGCGGAGGGGCCAGAGGAGCCCGGCGATGATCGCGGCGTTGTCGCGGTGGCGACCGTGGTCGTCAGCCTGGGTGAGCAGCCCGAAGAAGGTCCGCTCCGCCTCGACGCGCACTTCGGCGAGCGACTCGGAGACGAATGCCTCCGGCTTGATGGTTCGTATCCGCGCCATGTCAGCGGCCCCGAACGGCGGCGA
This sequence comes from Streptomyces tanashiensis, assembly GCF_014648895.1. Classification (GTDB taxonomy): domain Bacteria; phylum Actinomycetota; class Actinomycetes; order Streptomycetales; family Streptomycetaceae; genus Streptomyces; species Streptomyces tanashiensis. Next base: position 128,647 of record NZ_BMRZ01000016.1, on the reverse strand, counting down.
TCAGGTCGCTGCGCGTGAGGGTGGCGTCGGCGAGGTGGCAGGTGTCCGGTCGCGTCGAGTCCGCCTCCGGCCAGGCCCTCAGGATCCAGCGGCCCGCGCCCCTGGCGGTGGCGCGGCCCAAGGTCTGCCCGGCCTCTTCGTCGACGACGACGGCGTGCAGGTGGGGCCACGTCTGCTTCGGGTCGTTGAGGATGACCCGCATGGTGGCCGCGCCCGCGATCATGTCCGCGAGCTGGACGTCGAGGCGGCGCTGGCGGCCAGCGTTTGGGCAGGCCAGGGTTTCGGTCGGCATGGCGAGCATGCGATACTCCGTTTTTCGTAGGAACGCGGTGCGGCGGTTCTCGTGCAAAAGCCCCGCCGCCCGCGTGATGTGTATGGGCACCTCTCGGGGTGCTGACCCGGCGCTTGGGAGTTGGTAGCTCCCGGGCGCCGGTTTTCGTTGCCGAGCCGTTTCACGGACCATGCGTCCGCATTCGCCTCACCTCCCTTCCCGTCCGTCTCTCCTCAGGCATACGGCGCGACTCCCGCAGTCAGTGGTGCGCGTCCCGGCGTCTTGCGGCCTGATCGGTTCGTGCCCTTCTTCTGCTCGTTGCGTCCCTCCCCGGGTCACCGCCCGGCGGGGGACGACGAACATATGTAGACACCTGCGGCAAGTCCATCCCTGGCTCGCTACAGGTCGCACAGGGCTCGCGACGGCCGGTGTCGGGGAAGCGCCCCCAGCACCGGTCGGCAACGACTGCACCGAATCCGACAGCGCGTTGCGCGAGTGGTCACAACAACGCCACATGCACAGGGGTCCCCAGGGCTGGCACCATAGAGAGCCAGAGCCCGGCCAGCAGGTGCGATACGAAAACGTACGCCAGTTGCAGAAATGTATCAAGCCTGGGCTACAGTTGCCCTAGAGGCCGCCACCACCGGCCCGATCGCCACCCCGCAGGAGTCCATGTGCCACGTCAGTTCGACGGCAGCCGCGTGCGGGCTGTCCGGCGGGGCAAGGACCTCCATCAGAAGGAACTGGCCGAGATGGTGGGCGTCAGCGCCCCCACGGTCGCGCGATGGGAGAGCGGACAGGATTTCCCCAAGGGTGAGAAGCTCCCCGCAATCGCAGCGGCGCTCGGTCAGTCGCTTGATGCCCTTTTCCCTCACGACGGTCCGCCGGACCTGCAGCTCCTGCGCTGTGACGCTGGCCTCAGCGTCGCGCAGGCCGCTGCGATCATCGGCGCGAGCCGCGTGCCGGTGAGCAACGCCGAATCCGGCCGACGCCGGCTAAGTGATGCTTACCTGCAGCCGCTCGCAGAGGCGTACGGGGTGACCGAAGAGGAGTTGCTGGATGCCCAGGACTGCTCGTTCGGGCTTCGCCCCAGAGCATCGCGTGACGAGCATGCATCCGCACCCCGCACAGTGGGAGAGAAGATCAACTATCTCCTGCAGCACGGGTACGTTGGTCAGGAAGCGCCCTCCGATGAGGAAATTGCACGGATCGTCAACGAGCATGCGGGCGCGGCGGCCGTCACCGCAGACGGCATCGCTGCCCTTCGCGCGGGTGCCGCAACCGAGGCTTCTGATGAGGTGCGTGCTGGCCTAGCTGAGGCGCTTCAGGTCGACGCGGCCCTCTTCCAGGACGATGCCGAGGTCGACCCCGCGGCCCGCGAATTCCTTGAGGCGCTCCGCTTCCTCGGCTCGATTCACAGGGGGCAGATCCTCGGCTTGGCTGCTCGCGGCAACGGCGGGGGCCTGTCTGCCGAGATGATGGCCAAGATCAACGAGCTCGTCGGAGAGCTGAAGCACAAGCTGCCAGAGGTGCAGGACGGGCAGTGACACCGTCGGCGAGTGCTCCTCGGGGTTGTCTGAGGCGTTTCCGCTCGGCTGGCTTAGCGTCTGACGCGGATCGTCGCCCCTGCGTGCACCGGGGCCAGTACGAGCTATTCCGGCAGGCGTCAGTGGTCGACAACAGCGAAGGGACTACGGCGATGCCCCTTATTGGGGCATCGCCGTAGTCCCTTCGCTGTTGGTGTGGGTGAGAAGCTGGCGGCGTGCTAAGACGCCGTGAGGTCCACGCCCAGCATCTCGGAGAGAGTGGCCACCGTCTGCCGGGGGTCCTGGTTGTGCACCCCCGCGAGGCCGAGCTGTTCTGCTGCCTGGACGTACGCTTCGGTGTCGTCGACGAAGACGCACTCCTCGGCCGGCAGATCCATGAGCTTGAGCGTGATCTCGAAGAGCTCGGGATCAGGCTTGCGCAGCAGGTGCTGTTCGGAGATCACCACGACGTCGTACAGCCGCTCAAGCTCGTAGCCGTCGTACAGGTCCCAAGGGGCGAGCCCCACGCTGTTGGACAGGATGCCCACCTTGATCCCGGCCCGCCTCGCTGCGGCAGCCGCATTGATCATCAGCGGCTCGGGGCGAAGTGCGCCGAAGACGCGGCCCATCAAGTTGTCAGCCGGCACGCCCAGCATCTTGCCGGCGAACTCGTTCCACTCAGCCTGGGAAACCGTTCCGCGCTCGAGGTCGCTGGTGATCCGGACACCCTCCTCGTCCTTGTACAGGGCCGTGAGGCAGGCGCCCTGCGGGAGGCCCTCGCGCTGCTCGAACGCGAGCACTGCGGGCAGCAGCGGAGTGGTGAGAACGCCTCCGAAATCGAGGATGAGGCCCGTGCGGCGGTTGGACATGCGAGAACTCCAGATTGCTGAGATTTCGGACGCCCATCCAGACCGGATAGCGTCACTGCCCGGCTACATGTGGCGACGGGAGTAGAAGTGCGTCGCAGGCCGGGGTGCACTTACGAGGCGGAGCAAGACCTATCAGTCCGCATGACCCACGGTACCAGCCCAGTTCATGTGGCGGACGGTGCCAAATCTCACTCACCGGCCCGCCATGCAAGATCACTACTCAGCCTGGTTTCGTTCGTCGGGAAATAGGGTCTGAACCAAGAAATCAGACTGTGAAGCTAATTACGGGCTAGCGACCCGTTTAGGATTCCACCTCCATAGAGTGCAGGAGAAGCTCCCGAGCTCGATCCGTGGTGATGTGCGAGTAGGCCGTGCTGACTCGCGCAAGCCACGCAGCTTCACTGTCGGTGTCAACGAACGGCTTGTCTCTCAAAGGGGCAGTGGCGTACGGGTTGGCTTGCGAGGTGTCAGCGGCCTGGAGCGCGGCCTAAATCCAGTACGCTTCCGCGGCCGACTCAGGGTCGGGGTGCGATGTGGTGATGTCCTCGGCGGCGAACATCAAGTCTCGTGGAGCGTAATAGCGCAGCTTCTCGCAAGCGTCAGCAATGTCCTGAGTCCATCGGTCCAGGCGAACATCGATGGGGATGCGTATGTGCCTCAGTTCCGCGAGGCGCCGCCCTGGTGGATACAGGCTTGTCCCGGGAAACGGATCCACCAGGTCAAACCAGAGTGGGTAAGTCCTGTACAGCGTGCGCCAGGTTCTCCACCGGGCCGCCGCCGCGCGGGTGGTGGGAATGCTCGCACCAACGGCAACGATCAGGAAGAGCAGGTTCATCCATATCGCCGTGGCGTCTACAAGGAGCCGGATCGTGGAGGAGCTGAGAGGGAAAGCGACCGCAGCCCAGAGGATGGCGATACGCGCCAATGTGTGGGTCAGCCCCATCCACATTGAGATCCCCATCAAACCCAGCCCAACACGCATGCTCGTGTTCTCGACCCGTCGCGCCGCCCTCGTCCACTGGTAGCCGCAGACCGCGGTCGTGATGAGCGGAAAGAAGTAGAACACGGTCATGTAGACCGCGACCCCCCATTGCCCAGCGTGGTCGATGAGGAAGTTCTGGCTCGGCTTGTCGCGGTCCACCACGGTGAAAAACAGGACCGTGAGCAGAATAACGCCTATCGCTCCCGTCCCGTAGGACGCGCGTGCGATCCGGCGGGAGACCGCTACGTGCCGGGGTACGACCGTCTCCGAGCTCTTCCCGTAGCTGGTGGCGACGTAGGTCAGGGCCGCGATGATCGCCGCAGTACTGGCAAAGTGCCTGAGCAGGGCGCTCAGGTCCACTACTGGAATGCGATCCACCGCGTCCATTGCCGCTGGCGTGTAGAGCCAGAGCGCTACTGCGAATCCCGCATAGCCGCCCCAGAGTGCCCGGCGGTGAGCGTCAGCGTACCGAACTGCAGGGAACCGCCATACGGCGATGAGGGTCATCACAGCCGCAGTAAGGTATTTGATGTAGTCGAACACGGAACCAGTGGGTATCTGCGGCGGCTGCACATTTCGCCAGCCCGGAAGGCCAGTCGGACGCAGCCTTAATTTCGAATATGTGGACTGCGCGATGAGGCGGAAGTCGTGAGGCCGGGAGCCGTGCCTCAGTGGTCGCCAGTAGATCGCGGTTAGAGTCGTCGCCGCGGCGGAGCAGCGACTGGGTGGGCAAGTGAATGCTCCAGGAGGCTGACCATGTCATCTCCGGTGAACGACTGACGCCGCGCCAGCCGCTTGATCAATGAAGCCGAAAGCTCGGCCTGCTTTTCCTCAGTGCTGCCAAAATCAACGCGCCCTTGGATCAGGGCCGACGGGAAACGCCGAAGGACTTCCTGACGAATTCGCTCAGGGACGTATCGCTCGATCTCCGCATCGGTCAGGGAGGTCCCGTGGTTCAGCCACTCGTGCGCGAGCTCATGGAGAATGATGTGCTCGGTTTGATTGCGACTTGAACGGCGGCGATAGAGAATTATCGTGGACTCCGGCGCTTTGACCCGCAGGCCACACGCCGTACCCAGACCACCAGCGGTGTCATCCAGTGGCACCAGCCGAATCTGGCGCCCCAACGCACCCTCCATATTCCACACCAGCGCCTCGACGCTGAACGGAGCGGGGATAGGGAGATCAGCAAGCAGTATCTGACATTCTTTCACGAGGGCGTGCCGGGAAGGGTCTCTACGCCAACGCATCATCGCTCCATCGAAATGCCACTGAGGTGTTCACTGCCAGCCCGCGAGGCGCTAGTAGCCAGGAGCTTGTGCTTGAGGTGCGCGGTGGTCGACCGACACGCCGTCTACACCTAATCATACAAGAAGGAAAGCGTGATCCATGCAGGACGGTCATGTTGTGAAACTCACCCAAGTGTGACGGATCACAATTTGGATCCCAAGATCGGAATTTGGTGACGGCGCGTTAATTGAATTTTGAATGCTCGGTGCGGCGTTCCCATCGGACAGAGAGGTGTTTGAACTGGTGGAACAGAGCTCGCCCCGCCCCTCGATCTTCGGGCGGCCCTGCGAGAGATGACCGGGAGGATCACCTTGCGCACAGTTCGCGACCGATAGCTGGGCGTCCGGTGGACGGCGGGACGCCGTCGACCAAGGCGGGTCTGGGTGCCGTCATTGAGGTTCTGGCCAGCGGTGGCGAGGCTGCGTCCATCCCGTATTGGCGTGTGCCGTTCTGCCGTACTGATGGGGCCGAGCCCCACCTGTGTCGGGACCAGCCACTTCCTGGAGAGTCCAGTACTCAGTTCTAGTTTGACGGTCCTATCTCCGCTGATGCATCCGCCTGTAGCCCAGATATGGGGCAGGACGCGAAGTCGCAGAGTGCGGGTGTCTTTGCCCAGTTGCCGCCCGGGGTGTGGGGGCGCAGTCGGTGGTGAGGTCGCCGGGTCGGCCTGTGGAGATCCATTTCTGGGGGATGGGGGTGGTTCGGCGCATGGGGCGGCGGATTGTCTTTCGGTCATCTGGATTGGCCCTGCGAGGGAGCCGGATGCATGGGGTGTGCTGCGTGGGGTGGAGCTGGTGTCGGCCGTTGGCGTCAGTCCAAACGGGCAGGACGCGGGTGCTGGGATCGCCAAGGCGGGTGGTGACGAGTTCGCTGCTGCAGGTCGAGTTCATCAGGGGGTGCAGTTTGATGCCAGTGCGGTGTTGTCGGATGGCGACGAGGTCGGCGCTTGGTGGGCGTTCTCGTCGGTTGGCGGCGGGTGTCGTCTGCTGCTCTGTAGGTGTCGCTGTAGACGGCGTCGACGTGGTGCTGCGGGTCCTCGGGGACCGCGATGGGACCTGTCAAGGGCGACGAGTGCTCGTGGGTGCGGCGCAGGAGGCTGCTGCCCTAGACCTTCCCCCAGTACAGGGGAACCGTCGGCTGGCTCTTCCTGGTGACTGGGGGGGGAGGACGTGCAGGGTCGGCTCCTGGGCGTACGGAGAGCGGGGCCGGCCTTGGTGGCGGTGGCCGCGGCTGGCGCGCTGTCCGAGGAGTGCGAACGGGGCAGGGTCCCTCGACGTCGAGGGACCGCTCTGTGACTTGTGTGGTGATGACCTGGCCGAGTCGGGCATGACGGTGATCGTCGTCACGCACGAGAGGGGCATCGCCCGGGAGGTCGACGACTCGCTGGTCTTCATGGACGGCGGCGTGGTGATCGAGTCGGGCAACCCGCGGGATGTCCTGACGACCCCGCAGCACGACCGGACGAAGGCGTTCCTGTCGAAGCTGCTGTGGGCGTACGGGAAGAGGCGGTACGGGCGCGAGCGTGTATCGCCTCTTCCCGCGTTGCCTCACTCACCAGCCACCCGGGAAACGCAGGGCAACATCGACCTCTGGTTGGCTCAGTTGTGGTCTTTTCGCGAATGACCTGCCGGTGGTACGTCTAGTGGATCAACCATGGGCAGTGGTGAGCGGCGTTCAGGGGGAGACGTTGGATCCGAGTCAGGGCTTGCAAGCGGTCGTGGGCCAGGCAGGTCCCCCCTCGCTCATCCTCAACTATCCAACGGCGATGCAGTTTCCGGCCATGCCGTCGCCTGAGAAGATCGTCTTTGGCTACGATCCCAACGAGTTCGAGAAGTTCGTCGAAGAGTGGGTACCGGCGCTGGACGACCTGTACGTACAGGTCGTGCGTCAGGGAGGGGCCGGCGACCACGGCATCGACGTCGCCGCATTCCTCACCCCCCAGGGCCTGGAAGGCCCCTGGCACAACTATCAGTGCAAGCGCTACAAGGGGACGCTGGCCTGGAGCACCGCGGCAGGCGAGATCAGAAAGATGCTGGCGGGCGTGGTCACCGGTGAGTTCACGGTGCCAGAGCGGTACGTTTTCGTCGCCCCCTCCATAGGCCCGAGTCTGCATCAGGCACTGCAACGCCCGGTCAGCACTCGCAAGAACTTCATGGAGGCGCTGCGCGAGACCACAGACAAGGTGATCACCGACCTCGGACCACGGTTGAGGCGCGAGGTCGAGGAGTTGGCGGCGGATACGCCGTTCGAGATCTTTCAGACCGTCAACATGAAACAGATGCTGGAACAGCACAAGACCACTGACTTCTGGGTTAAGAGGTTCCCCCCTGAGTCCCCGCCTCGCCCAGCTGTCATGGAGCCGCCTGAGCAACCGGAGCCGCGCGAGGCGCGTTACGTGCAGCAACTCATCCAGGTCTACACGGAGCGCTGGCCAAGTGCTGCCACAACCGTTCCCCAGGCTGCTCAGCATCCAACTGCCGGCCCTCACTTGCGCCACCAGCGTGAGGCGTTCTTCAGCGCCGAGTCCCTGCGCCGCTTCGGGGAGGAGGCCTACCCGCCTGGTCATTTCGAGGCCATTGTCAAGGACATATACGACGCAGTGATCAATGTAGCGAGGGATGACCACCCCACGGGGTGGAGGCGTTTGCAGGCCGTCACCTCGCAGGCGATCAGCGCCGGGCTGACGCAGACGATTTTCGCTCAGCACGTGAGACCCCTGGATCGCACCGGGGTATGTCATCACCTGGCAAACGAGGACGAGCTCACGTGGTGTGAGGGAGAAGGGACATGAAGCCGCTGAACAGCCCGCTGGAGATCGGCGTACGGGCCCTGGTGCTGCTCTCCGAGAGCCACCCGGATGCTCTGGACCTGGCCCAGCTCGTCCTGTTGGACCATGCCGTCCTGCACAGCGGGGAGTTCGATGGTCCTCCCAGCCTGCACCCGGACCTGCCGGCCCGGTCAGGAGAGCTCGGCCTGAAGCGCACACGACTCGAGCAAGCGCTGCTGGTACTCATCCGCGCAGGCCTGGCCGAACTCGAAGCTGAGGGGACCGGCCTGGTCTACCGAGCCACCGAACGCGGCCCGGCCTTCGTGGAGATCCTGGAGGCCCCGTACGTCCGTCGCCTTCGCGAGCGCGCGGAGTGGGCCGTCCATCAGTGGGCTCCGGACACCGACGTGCGCGCCACCACCCGGTCCCTACTGACGACGCCCACCGCCGACACGGCCACCCGCCCGTTCGGCGGCCATCGTGGGTAGCCTCCAGCTGGTCCACCTCACCTACGCGGGTTCGGGCAAGCCAACGGCCCAGATCGTCTTCGGACCCGAACTCACCACGATCTACGGTGCCTCGGATACCGGGAAGACCTTCATCGTCAGGTCCGTCGAGTACATGCTCGGCGGGTCTCAACTGCCCATGGTCCCGGAGGCCGAGGGATATACCCAGATCCTTCTCGGGCTGCTGCTGCCCGATGGCAGCCCGCTGACGCTCGTCCGCCGTCCCGGCACCAACTCCACGCATCTGCATCGTGAGGACCTCCGCGACCTTGTTCACCGCCCAGCGGACGCCATCGTGAACTCGGTGCACAACGCCCGCAGCAAGAACAGCCTCTCGATCCACCTGATGCGCGCCATGGGACTCGACGAGGTCCTCATCCGCAAGAACGAAGCCGGCGGCACGCGCTCCCTGACGCTGACAGATCTGGTGCACCTGTCAGTAGTGACAGAGGACCGCATGATCGCGATGTCCTCCCCTGTCCTACGCACCGGCACCGCCTCCACCCGCACCGCGGAGACGTCGGTCATGCGCTTCCTCCTGACAGGGGAGGGAGACCCCGACATCGACACGGGCCCCAACCCGGGACAGCGGCGTGTCAACCGGGGGCAGATCAATCTCCTGGACCAGCTCGTCATCGACTTGCACGCGAAACTCGAGTCGGACGAGAACGAGCGTGAACTCAAGGACCGCCTGGTGCGCGTCAAGACCGCGATCAGCGCGCAGACCACCGCCTTGCGGGTGGCCGACGAGAGTCACCGCGAAGCGGTGCGCGAGCGCATGGCACACGCCCGCCGACTCGCTGGGCTGGACGAACGGCTGGCCGAGGTCAGCGACCTGTTGGGGCGGTTCCGTCTGCTGGAGGACCAGTATCGTTCCGACCTGGAGCGTTTGGTCATGGTCAATGAGGCTGGCAGCATCCTCGGCTACTTTCGCGTCGGAACCTGCGTCTTCTGCGGAGCACATCCCGAGCACCAGCACCCCGGTCACAGGCAGCAGGAGGCCACTCAGCTGCACATCGCGGTGCAGGCAGAGGCCGAGAAGACGACCGCCCTCCTCACCGACCTCCTGCCGACCATCGCAGACCTCGCGCAGGAGCAACAGGAAATCACCCGAACGTGGCAAGCTGCCAAGGCCGATCTGGAGACCCTGGACGCGCGCATCTCCGAAGTCGAGGGCCAGCTGGTGCCGCTCAGGGAGGGCCTCCAAGAGCTCCTGGACGCTCGCTCCGCAGTCGAGCGAGGGCTGGAACTGCATGCGCGGATCACAGAACTTGAGGACAAGCGCTCTCGCATCGACGGGGAGGGAGCGGTACCCGCTGCCCGGCCCACGGAGTACATCGCCGCCCGGGTCGTCAACGACTTCGACTCAGTCCTGCGGCACACGCTGGGCAGCTGGGAGGTACCGGCAGTCGACAACTCCGGGTACGACCAGTACAACGCCGAGATCCGGGCCGGAGGCCGCCCGCGCGCCGGTCGCGGCAAGGGCGTTCGATCCGTATTGCATTCGGCCTTCACCACCTCCTTGGCCCGCTTCTGTATCGAACGCGACCTTCCCCATCTCGGCTTCGTCGTCCTGGACTCTCCCGTGGTCACCTACCGCCAGCCGGTGAAGTACACCCCGCAGGATCCCGATGTACCCGACGCGCGGATCACATCGACGGTTGTGGAGCGCTTCTACGAGGACATGCTGGCCTTCCCCGGCCAGGCTGTGATCATCGAGAACGGTGATCCCCCGCTCGGGGTCCTCTCCGAAGCCACCACCTACAATTTCACCGCCGCCGACGGCCGCCCCGGCTTCCTCCTGTGAACACCGCACGCCGTTAACGGCGGGACTGCAGAAAGGGAAGGGCGCGGGGGTGGATTTCCCGCGTGTCGCGGCGGAGCAGGTCCGCGTACGTCTCGCGGCGGACCGCCTCGCGCGCGTGACCGTCCTCGCAGAAGACCACGGGTAGTCTGCGCGCGCCGTTGTGGTTGCTCGCCAGCGAGAAGCAGTACGCGCGCCGGTGGCTGGAACGGCGATGCCGTCTCCGGAGCGCGGTGACCGGAGCGGAACGTCCCGGATGAGGGTGTCGCCAGACTCGCGGTGACGGCCGACCAGGTCTCGTACCGCTCTCCTTCGCCCACCCGGTTCACAACAGTGGTCTCGAACCGCTGGGCGGACGCATACGGGGAAGGCGTGGTGCAGGGGTTGTTCATCAACGCGGACGGCCAGGCACATTCCTACGCTCCTGTCAGCGCAGACTGCGCAGCAGAACTGCTGCAACACCACTCCGCACCCGAGCGCGTCCTCATGTAGATCTCCAGCGTGCTCGCAGCAGCGTCCTGGTCGCTGATGCTCCAATAGAACCAGGCAGAGATCACCAAAGCCATGAGGACCGCGACGGCGAAGATCCCAAGCCAGGCGACAGACAACTGGTCCAGCATCATCTCGGACCTTGAGGCGCGCGCCCCTACGGCGATCGCTGAGACGACACGTGGCGGACCCGGCAAGCCACCGCCCCGCGACTCTTCGTGGAGCCCGCAGCATTGGCGCCGGTCGCCCATATCTGAACAGGAGCCGCTGTGATCAACGAAGCAGATAGCCCCGGTCCTTCCATCGACGCGGTACCGACCCGCTATGGCGACACCACGTTCCGATCGCGGCTCGAAGCCGACTGGGCTGCCACCCTCGACGGCAACGGCATCGCGTGGCAGTACGAGCCCGAGACCATCACCCTCGAGTCCGGCACGCTGTATCTCCCCGACTTCTGGCTGCCGGAACTCGGCACCTGGATCGAGGTCAAGGGTCCCGGGATACCGCGCACCGAGAGAACGGAGGAGCTGGCTCGGACGCGTGCCTGTCGATGGGGCACCTGCACTTGCCGGTGGTCTGGCGGCGAGTTCGTCCTGATCGGCAGGCAGGCCCTGGCCTCCCCCTGGACTGAGACCGGCCACCGCCCCAGACGGGGCTACGCAAATTGGGAAACGTCCTTCGGGCCGTCGACCTACTTCGTGACCTGCCCCGGATGCGCCCGAGCACAGTGGACTACGCTCCGACGGCCGTGGCGCTGCCGCGCCTGCCGCACCACTCTCGAAAGGGAGCAGCTGCTCAGGCCCGTCGACCGGATCGTCAGATTCGTCGAAAGCACCGGCGGCGGACTCTTCTCCATGCCCAACCTGGGCGAGCCGTTCACCGATGCCGAGCTGGGTCTTGAAGAGGAGTACGACGAGGATGCCTCGTGACCGGCCTTCTCACGAGTTCCCTGACGCGAGGAAGTGGTCATCGAAGGCGTTCGGCAATGGCTCGGGCAGTCCCAGACCAGCTTGGAATGCGGATCTGCTCGTCGTTGATGGCCGCGGCGTCATCGCCCAGCGCTGCTCGGTGTACGGCGCTCGCAGCGCCGGTACACCACGGGTTCATGGCCGTTCTTCAGAGCAGGTGCCGGTTGGGCGCTTGAGCGGATTCGGCTAGCTCCGGAAGCTCGACGACAGTGACGCCGGCATCCTCGAGGAGCTCGGTGCCGTCGGCGCCGGGAACGAAGGTGTCGGGCTCGCGCCAGGCTGTGACGACGCGGCGGACGCCGGCATCGCGGATGAGCTGGGCGCATGGGTGGGGCCGGGAGGCGCGTGTGGCGCAGGGTTCGAGGGAGCTGTAGATCGTGGCGGTGGCGAGTCGGGGATCGTCGGCGGGGAGCTTGGCGAGGGCGGCTTCCTCGGCGTGGTCGTGGGGGTCGTTCTCGCGGGAGTAGCCGCGGGTCAGTTCGGCCCCGTCGGCGGCGACGATGACCGCGCCTACGCTGAAGGCGGTCGTCGAGGGCGGGCAGAGAGCGGCTAGTTCGCAGGCAAGGGCGAGCCAGGCCCGGTCCGCGGCGTTGGGTTCGCGGCCGGGGCCCGGGGCGCCGGCGGAGAAGGGGGTGTTGCTCATCGAGGCTCCGTCGAGATGTCCTTGGGTGCGTACCTCAGGAGTACCACGTCGCCGATCTGGCGGGTCTCCAGGAGCCGGAGGCGGGCGGTGGGGCCGCCGAGGTAGTGCGCGGGGCCAAGCATCCGTACGGCGTCGGACTGGCCGACGAGGAGCGGGGCGATGACGAGATGGAGCTCGTCGGCGAGTGCTTGCTCGAGGAGTTGGGTGTGGATGGTGCCGCCGCCCTCGACCATGAGGCGGTGGATCCCGTGGGACCCACCGAGTACGTCCAACGCGACAGGCCAGGTGTGCTCGGTGGGGACGACGACGATCTCGGCCAAGTCACCGAGCGCCGCCCGCGCCTTCCTGCCGGCTTCCTGGCCGACGGCGAGTACGAGCTTCCCTCCTCCGTGATGCCAGAACTTCCAGTTCGGGTCCAGGTCCCCGGAGCCGGTGATCGTGACCTTCAACGGGTACTCCGGCCGGCCGGCGGCGACCCGAGCCGCGCGGCGCTCCTCGGAGTTCACGAGGAGGCGGGGGTTGTCGGTGCGGAGGGTGCCGGCGCCGACGAGGATCGCGTCAACGGAGGCGCGGACGGAGTCGACGCGGTCGAAGTCCTCCGGGTTGGACAGCATGAGCCGGTCTTCACCGGGGCGGGTGTCTAGGAAGCCGTCGATGGAGACCGCAGCGGACAGAAGGACGTAAGGGCGAGACACGGAGAACTCCAAGGGTGAACAGATCAAGCAGGGTGTAGCACGATGCGGTCGAGCGCGGCCCGGAACTCGGCAACGCCTTCGTCACCCGCCGCAGGGGCAAGCGCCAGGTCCAGCCGACCCAGCTGACCGATGATCCGGGCGGACCCGGTTTCGGCCGCGATCCCAACAGCCTGCGTACCGATCCTGGCTGCCAGCGTCATGTTTCCGGTGCCCGCGTGGGCACGCGCTGCCCGGGCCAGGTAGACTCCTCGGTCGCGCCGATACATCGCCGGCAGCGCCGCGATCGCGCTGTCGAAGCCGACGGCGGCCCGCTCGTAGTCCCCCAGTGCGGCAAGGGAACGGGCACGGGCAGTCCTGATGTACGCCTCATCGAGCCACGAGCCCCAGACTCCGTCGACGTCCGCACGGCCCAGCAGGGTGAGGGCGGTCTCGTATGAGCGATGGGCTTCGGTGCCTTCACCGAGTATCGCGTGCGCGTGCGCCTCGTGGAGGACGGCGATGACTTCGAGCCGGCTGCCCGGCCGGGCTGTGCGCCGGGCGGCAGCGGCGAGGCCCAGGCCGTCGGTGGGATGGCCGGTATCAACAGCGAGCTGGGCCTTGCGAGCGAGGATGTACGCGGTGAGATCGGTGTCGCCGGTGACATGGGAGGCGTCGAGCGCCTTCGCCGTATGGCCGTATGCGGCGCGATCGTGACCGATGTCCTGGGCGAACCAGCCGGCCAGCTCCTCGTACCGCGTCTCCAGGGCCAGAAGGTCGGCTGCGTCAGCACCACGGGCTGCCCGACGCCGCGCGGCAAGCGCGACAAGCTGCTGCTCCAGCGCGGGCAGCACGTGCCGGGGGCCCATGAGGTTGTCCGCTTGGATCATCACGCGGCGAAGACGTGCGAAGTGCTCGACGGGGGATCCCATGTCGGCGACCTCGGTCGCAGTCGCCACTGTCGGAGCCGGGAGCGCGGTCGCGGCAAGGCCGGCGAGCCCGGAAGCGAGAACGACACGACGAGGAACGGGCACGAAGAGGATCCTTCCTTGGATTCGGGCAGGGACGACGACCGTGTCCGTGTCGTCGTCGACTGAGCCTGCCTGCCCGAACGCCCCAAAGGCCAGGATCTCTGAGGCGCTGGCCCCATGGCTCTGTGCATTGGCCCCATGGACCTGTGTCACGGTTCTGGACACGGGGGCGTAATGCACCTGGGGCTGTGCGCCCTCGGCCCAGTCCCAGAGGCGGACCAACGCTCCGGCAGCGTCGACGGCCTCGTCGAGCGCAACTGCGGCATGGCGGGGGACGGGGCGTTCGGCACGTTCGAACCGCCCCAGATGGGAGCGGTCGATCAGGGCCTTGCGGGCGAGTGCCTGCTGCGCCAGTCCTCGGGCTTCTCGGAACTGGCGTAATTCGTAGCCCCATCGGTGCCACGGGCCGGCGTCCGGCGTCAGCTCGCTCGGCTGCTGCCCCATGCCTCCCCCTCGTGAACTCCTGCCCGCCTTGCGGGTGCTTCCGACGGCTCCGCCTGCAGCTGGATGGGGCCAGAGGGGCCAGCACACGGGGCCCCATGCGAAGTCTCCCGGCGAGGCCGCCCGGCCGTTTTCATCGTCGGGTACGAGCTGATCACACCGTATCCGAACGACGCATGCCGAGGCCCTCATTCGCTCATTGCTGCGAAGCGGGCGGCCGGTTCACGCGCTGCAACGCAACAACCGGGCGCTTCCCTCAAGGGCTGAGGCACGACCTGTGAGAAGGCGATCATGGAACGAATCGGAAACCTGGGCAGCGTGATCGACGCCCCCGCGCATCGGACGAGTCTCACACTGCCCGCTGACGAGCTGGCGCCGAGTCGCGCCCGCTCCTTCACCCGCGCAGCCCTGATTGCCTGGGGAGCCGAAGACCTCCTGGACGAAGTCGTGCTGGTCGTCAGCGAGCTCACGACGAACGCCGAGCAGCACGGTCGCCAGCCTGCCGAACCTGACAACTGGCCGAGTGCGGCGGACAGGAACCTTGACGAGATCACGCTGACGCTCGCCTTCCAGGCCGGCGTCGTGGGGATCGAGGTGGAGGACAACTCCCCGGAGCCCCCCGTCCCGCGGATCGCCTCCTCCTACTCGACCAGCGGACGTGGCCTGCTGCTCGTATCCGCCCTGGCCGACGCCTGGACCGCCTGTCCCAAGCGGGACGGCAGCGGCAAGCGGGTGATCGCCTTCGTCAAGCCTCCCGAGACCTGCCTCACCCTCTGATCCCGTTCACCGGAGATACCTCATGACCACCATGCTCCCGCCCTCGCCTTTACCTCCGAAGGCGCTGCTCCTCGACCTCGATGGCGTGCTCCTCGACACCCGCCCGGTCATTGAGCGCGCATGGCAGCAAGTCCTGAACGAGCACGGTCTCGACGTACCGTTCGAGGAGTACGAGCGCCACCTCGGCCGGCCGTTCGCCGACATCATGGAATTGCTCGGATTCACCGAGTCCGAGCAGTTTCACCGTACGTACGACGAGGCGTCGATCGCAGCGTCCCACCTCGCCCGCGAGTTCGACGGTACCGTGGAGGTCCTGCACGCCTTCGTCGCCGCCGGCTGGCGCCTCGGCATCGTCACATCCAAGCCCCTTGACCGGGCCAGCTCGCTCCTGGCCCGCCTCGGATGCCCGTTCTCCACGGTGCGCACGCCGAACAGCGGTGGGCGTGGAAAGCCCGCACCGGACACGGTCCTCCTCGCGCTGACCGACCTGGGTGTCGATCCCGCCGACGCCGTGTATGTGGGCGACATGACGGTCGACCAGGAAGCCGCCCGCCGCGCCGGTGTCCCGTACCTCCACGCCGGCTGGGGGTACGGCTGCCCGGGTGCCCCCTCCCCCGTGGTCGCCGAGTCCCCGAAGAACCTGCTGAGCCTCCTCGCCCCAGGCCCCTTCCTCGAGGGGAGCCTGTTGTGACCACGCCCTCTCGTCATGTCCACGGTCTGGCACGCGCCGACATCAAGGGACGGCCCGCGTGGGCACTGGTCGGTGAAGGCGCGGTCGCGGCTCTGGCATCCGACCGGATCACCGCCGGTGAGCTGGAGACTCTGCCCCTCGACACGCAGGAGCGCGAAGCGCTCGTCGAGCGTGTCATGGACGCGCTCCAGTGGTACGGGGCCTCTCTCAGGACGACGCCGAGCGGGGCCGGGTGGCTGTACGTGCAGCAGGTACCGGTCCGGCGCCTGGTGGCTCACGTCGTACGCAAGCTGATGGCCCTCAGCGCCTGGGAGCCGTTCAGGAATGCGCCCGGCCCCCTGAAGATCGATCCGCACGAGGGACTTGTCGGGCTTCGAGAGAGCAGTTCCCGGGAGTACCGCGCCTACACCGTCACGTGGTCCGGCATCGCGTATCTGCTCGGGGCAGCCGCCTTGTACAACCCCTTCCGTACCGCGCAGCTGAGCAACCTGCAGCCGGCGCGCGTCGACACCCGGGTGCCGAGCCCTCCCCCGTCGGCGCTGCCACGCACCGGCGTCGTCGCGCTCTCGTGGTCGTCCCGCCATGCGGCCACCCTGCTGCCGGTGCTCAAAAACCTGGCAGATAGTGGCCGAACGAGTCTCCTCGTCGATCTCGCCACGGACCCGGCCCAACACTGCGGCACCCCAGCCGTCGAAGGCATCAGGCTCGTTACGCCTACTCCTGGCCTCTTCGCTCTGTCCGGAGCCGTGGAGCGCCTGCAGCTGTGGGACGACGAGCACGTCGTCCAGGTGGGGGAGCACGTCGTCCGGCTCTCGCGTCTGGTCCGTCTGCTGGCCGTCCTGCTGGAGACGAGCGGTGGATGCACCCAGCCGTCGTGGCGCTCCGTGGTCCGTCTGGAGACGTGGCTGAGCGGTGTCCTGCAGGCGTCTCGCCCGCACACGCTGCTCGTCAGCAATGACACCAGCCCCGTTGGCGCGCTCGCCGTCCACCTGGCCGATCTCAACGGCGTGAACACAGTCCATGTGCAGCATGGGGCCTGGACTGCGGAGTCGGTCGCGTGGCCCGCGCTGTACAGCCGGGACATCATCGTCATGGGCGATCGCGACGCCCCGCTCGCCAAGGCGTGGGCGCGCCACCCGGACGCCGAGGTCCACGTGCTGGGGCAGCCCCGCTTCGACGTTCTCGCCGGCCTCGGGCGGGCAGCCCAGAGGCGGTACCTCGAGAAGCTGCTGGTCCCCGGATCTGGGCGGAGCCCCGACCGGATCATGGTCTGGGCCTGCCAGCCCTTCGGCCCTGACCGGCTCAAGGCCCACGCCGACCTCCTCCTGGACGGGATGTGGAAGGCCGCGGGCGAATGGGGACTGGTCATCGCCCCGCACCCGGCGCAGAGCCCGGAGGTCTTCGCCTCGCTCATGCAGCGGGACGGAAGGCCGCTCGTGGCCGTCGCCGATCCGCAGGTAGGGGCCCGGGGTTGTCTCGCTGGCGCCAACGTCGTGGCGAGCGCCTATTCGACGTGCGGCATCGAGGCCGCACTCTTGGGCGTGCCGGTCCTGGAGATCGGAACCGCCGACGAACGCACGCTCGGGCTTGTTGCTCACGGCCTCGCGCGACGCTGCACCACCGCCGGGGACGTCGCCGACGGGCTCTCCGCACTCCTCATGCCGCTCAAGGCCACCGAACCCGCTTCGACCGACGCGGTGTGCCGCTGGGGCGGCGACAGCGCCGCCCTGGTCGCGCAACTCATCGTCAGCCGCGCCTCCGGCAATCAGCTCGAACACCTCAGAAACGAAGGAGTCTCCGCCCGATGACATCCCTGACCGCCGACAGCATCGCCGAGCTCTTCGTGGGTGCCGTCGCCCTGGCCAAGTCCGGCGAGAGCGTCAGCCCGCGCGGCATGGCGACTCGTGAGGTCCTCGACGTCCACATGCGGCTCACCCGTCCGCGGGCCCGCCTGCTGTACGCGCCCCCGTCCAGGATCCTGAATCCCGCGTTCGCGGTGGCCGAGACCGTCTGGATCCTCTCCGGCTCGGACGAGCCCTGGATCTTCGACTACAACACGAAGCTCCGCCAGTACGCCGACGACGGAGTCCTGCGCGGTGCCTACGGTCCGCGGATGCGGAAGTGGGCGGGCACGGTAGACCAGCTGGCCCGCGTCGTGGAGATCCTCACGGAGGACCCGGACTCCCGCCGGGCCCTGATCCAGCTCTACAACCCGGCCCGTGACGCCGCCGGACACAAGGACGTGCCTTGCACGCTCGGCTTCCGCTTCTACCTGCGTGACGGTCGCCTGCACATGTCGACGACGATGCGCGGCCAAGATGTGTGGATCGGCATGCCGTACGACCTGTTCTTCTACACGGTCCTGCACGAGCTGGTGGCCGGGTGGATCGGCGCCGAGCTGGGCGACTTCCACCACCACGTCGGATCGCTGCACATCTACGAGAACCACCTCGACCAGGCGGAGGAGTTGACCTCGATCGTCGCGAGCTCCGAGATGCCGGACCTCACCACGTCGTGGGAGGGCTTCGACGACCTCCTCCATCAGGTCAGGGGGCTGGGCGTGACCGGGCACGCCGGCTGGGACGCCATGTCCGAGACCTTGCGCAGCTACCAGCTCTGGAAGGGCGACCAGCGGGATCAGGCGACTGATCTGGCCGGCAAGATCGACGGGCCGCTCGGCCAGGCCATGACCGCCTGGTACGAGGAACTGGGCCGTCGCGCCACAACCTCACCGGCGCGCACCTCGGCCGGTGTGCGGTGACGGCGGCCGTGGACCAGACGCCCTCGGTCATCCTCGGCCTGTGCTCATACACCCACGACTCCGCAGCCGCGCTGCTCGTCGACGGGCAGCTCATCGGCTTCGTCGAGGAGGAGCGGCTGTCCCAGCAGAAGCACACCAAGGACTACCCGCGCCATGCCGTCGAGTGGCTGCTCGGCGAGGCGGGGCTGGCCGCCACCGACGTCGACGCCGTGGCCTACAACTTCCAGCCCGCCCGCTACCTACTCGAATCCCCGGCCGCGCTGCGTCTGGGGCTGTCACCGAGCACGCGTGACCGGGCGGTGCCGCGAGCCCGTGGCTTCGCCAAGGTGGCGATGCGCACCCAGCTCCGTCTCCGCGACCTCGGCCGGCGGTTCCCCGCCGCACGTGTCTCCCCGGTCCTGCATCACCGGGCTCATCAGCTGATGGCTTTCGCGGCCTCCGGGTGGAACGAGTCCGCCGTGCTCGTCGTCGACAGCCTCGGCGAGAGGCAGACGACGACCATCGCCCACGGGTACGACGCACTCCGGCCACGCACCCGCACCCTGGAGGCGATCAACGATCCCGCCTCCCTCGGGTACGTGTACGGCGCGGTCACCGAGCACCTCGGGTGGCGCCGCGGTGACGAGGAGGGCACCGTGATGGCGCTCGCCGCGCTCGGCGATCCCGCGCGATTCCGGAAACTCTTCGCCCGGGCCATCCGCGTCACCTCCACGGGCTTCGCCGTCAACCCTCTCTATTTCCCCCCGCGGGTGCTGACTTCGGGCTATCCAAGGACCACCCGGCGCTTCATCGAAGAGACGTGCCCCGAACGCCACCCGAGCGAGCCGCTGCGCGACGTGCACCGGGATCTGGCTGCGGCCCTCCAGGAGCGCACCGAGCAGGTAATGCTGCACCTGGCCCGCCGAGCGCGGACCGTCACCGGCTCCCGCCGCCTGTGCGTCGGAGGCGGCGTCGCCACGAACTGCGTGAGCATCGGCCGCATCATCGAGGCCGGCGTGTTCGACGAGGTCTTCGTGCCGCCCGCCCCGGGCGACGCCGGCACCGCGATCGGTGCCGCCATCGCCGTACACCACGATGGCCACGCCCGACAGCCCCTGTCTGGCGTCGCCCGGGCCTGCTACCTCGGGCCGTCCTTCGAGGAAACGGCCCTCGACCTCACCTCGTGGCCCGGCCTCCAGGAGAAGGCGCTGGGCAGCGAGGCCGCCGAGTTCCTCGCCGAGCAGCTCGCCAACGGTTTGATCGTCGGGCTCTTCCAAGGACGGGTCGAAGCTGGCCCCCGCGCCCTGGGCAACCGCTCGATCCTGGCCTCCCCGAGGGAGCCGGGCGTCGTCGAGCGGCTGAACGCCACGGTGAAGTTCCGGGAGCCGTTCCGTCCCTTCGCCCCTATGGTGCTGGTCGAGCGGGCTTCGGAGTTCTTCACTCTCGGCCAGGAGGCGCCGTACATGTCGATGGCGTCCGGTGTCACCGACAAGGCGCGCGAGCTGCTGCCGGCCATCGTGCACGCCAATGGAACTTCCCGCCTCCAGACCGTCACTCGCTCGCAGAACCCGTTCATGCACGAGGTCCTCAGAGCCTTCGCCCGGCGCACGGGCGTACCGGTGCTGATCAACACCTCGCTCAACGTGAAGGGCAAGCCGATCTGCGGAACACCCGCGATGGCGCTCGACTGCCTGGCCAACTCGGGCCTGGACGCCCTCCTGCTGGAAGGGCGGTGGATCACCAAATGAAGATCGGGTACAGCTTCTGGGGCTTCCTCGGCAGCGGGGTCACGGACACCCCGGACGGGGGCCGCAGCCACCGCCGCCCCTTGATCGACGCTCTCGTCGACCGCGGCCACGAGATCGTTTTCCTGCAGGCCAACCGCGACCTGATCGAGGCCGGCGACGACCTGGGCAACACCTACACCTTCGACAGCGGCAGCCCGGACATCGACGCCCTGTTCCTGGAGTGGCGCTGGGCGATCGCGGGGCGAAACACCACCCCGTGCGGCGCCGAAGGCCACACCTGCGACCTGCATCGCCAGGCCGAACTGATCACCCGGTACACCGTGCGCAGGAAGACGCCGACCGTGATCTGGGACAAGGACCGCAAGCTCCGGGCGGAAAGCGTGTGGCGGCGCGTTCCCCAGGCCACTGTCTGCGAGGCCGCTCTCGAACCGACGCCTGGGGCGCACCGCCTGCTCTTCCCCGTCGACGACCGCCTGCTCGCCGGGTCGGATCCGGTCGCGCTCGCCAAGCAGCCCCGGGATCTCGTCCTCGGGTACCTCGGCAACCAGTACGACCGCGACGAGCACTTCGACCGCTTCTTCGCACCGGCCGCCGCACGCTTCGATCACCTCGTCGGAGGCAAATGGACCAGGACCGGCCGCTGGCCGCACGTCCGGTTCCTCGGCAAGCTCCCCTTCGAGGCGGTCCACGGCGTGTACGGCAGGTCGTTGGCGACCGTGCTCATGCTGCCGGAGCGGTACGCCGCCGTCGGGCAGATGACGCAGCGGATCTTCGAGGCCGTGCTCGCTGGCTGCCTCCCGCTCGCCCCTGCCGACATCGTGCACGCCGACCGCTTCGTGCCCGAGGAGCTGATCGTCCGTTCTGGTGGCGAGGTGATCGAGCGGCTGAATCACCTCCGGCGGATCGCTGGCACCCAGCAGCACGCAAACCTGATCGCGGCCTGCCTGGACCGTCTGGACCTGTTCCGTCTGAGCCGACAGGTCGACGCGCTGGAAGCCGTCCTGGACACGGCCGCCAGTCCCCTCGCCATGGAACGTGGGGCGGCCTGATGCAGCTGAGCAGCCAGGCCACCACGTCTGGATCATCCGAACGTGCCCAGGCGGCCGGTCCGACCGGGCACCCGAGCACCTCTACGCTGGAGCATCATGAAGAAGGTCGCCATCGTCGGCTGCGGAGGCAGCGGCAAGTCGTACCTGGCGCGCGAGCTGGGCAGGATTCTCGGCGCCCCGGTGACGCACCTGGACGCCGCGTTCTACGACGACGAGTGGAACGAGCTGCCCGCGGAGAGGTTCGCCGACCTGCAGCGGGAACTGGTCGCCCAGCCGAGGTGGGTGATCGACGGGAACTACAACTCCACGTTGCATATCCGGCTCGAAGCCTGCGACACGGTGGTCCTGATGGACGTCTCGACCGTGGCCGCACTGTACGGGATGTTCTCCCGGCAGATCCGGCACGGGGCCGGGCACAAGGGCAATGGCGTGCACAACCGCATCCACTGGGGCGTGATCAAGTACGTGGCGACGTACCGCCGCAAGATGCGCCCGCGGGTCATGGCCAAGATCAGCGAGTTCGCCTCGGGCCGTGCCGAGGTGGTGCTGCTGTCAAGCCGGCGTCAGACGGGCCGCTGGCTGCGGAAGGTCGCCGACGAGCGCCGCTGAGCTCTCCGCTCCCCCAAGGGGAGGGTGCGGCATGAACGGGACCAACCCTTTCCTGGACCCAGCTCGGCAGGCGGATCTGTATGGGGACGCCTCCCGACTGGCCAGTCGGTCCAGCGCGCTGATGCGGGCGAAGAGCTCCGGGCGCCCTGTACCGGACACGATCGTCGCGCTGGTCCGCGACCACCATGAGCGACCGGATCGCCTCGGCCTGGTCCTGGACCTCGGCTGCGGTCGCGGAACGAGCAGCCTGACCCTCGCCAACGAACTCCGCCCCCGGCGGGTCATCGGTCTCGACGCCGCGCCGACCCTGCTTGAGCAAGCTCGCCTGCGAGCCCGGCAACTGCACGGCCTCCCGGTGACCTTCCACCAGGGCGACTTCCACCGTCTCCCCGTGTCCGACGGGTCGTGCGATGTCGTCGTCGCCGCGTTCTGCCTCTACCACTCGCCGCGCCCGCAGGCTGTGGTCGCAGGGATCGGTCGGGCACTCGCTCCCGGCGGTCTGGCCGTGTTCGTCACGAAGAGCCTCGACAGCTACCGGGAGATGGACCAACTGGTGGCCGCCGCCGGCCTCGACCCGCGAGCCGAGCAGCACGAGAGCCTCTACGTCTCGGCGCACAGCGGCAACCTCGCCGACCTGGCCGCCGTGCCGCTCGACGTACTCGCCGTGGAGCACGAGGAACACAGCTTCACCTTCGACGGCCACGACCACGTCGCCGAGTACCTCGCCACCAACCCAAAGTACGACCTCGCCCCCGGCCTCAACGGCAACGCGGACGCGCTCGCGGCGACCCTGCACGAGCTCCTGCCTGACCAGCCCCTCACCACCAAGTCCGTCGTCACCTTCGTCGTAGCCCAGTCGAAGAAAGGACGGCAATGATGCTCCGGTATTTCACCAAGCGCTACGAGGCTCCTGATCGGGTGGCCGCGGCAGCCCGCCATCACGCTTGGCTCGCCGAGCACGCCCGGCCCCTGCGGCTGCCGGCGCTGACAGTTGTCGGGCCGACGAGTCTGACGTACGAGTGGATCGACGGCAGCCCGGCCCGGCCCGAGGACCTGCTGGCCCTGGCCGCGCTGTTGGGCGACGCCCACGGAGCCGCCTGGACCACGGACCTGCGGCCGGCCTCTCTGAACACGCCGCACCGTTTCCAGGATGGCATCGCGTTCGGCGACTACATCGGTCCCCGGCAGACGGCCCTCGGAAGAAGACTTGAGCAGGGGTACCTGGCAGACCGGGTCGCCTTGCACGCGATGCTGGCGCTGCTGGAGAAGACTGCCGAGGGGCCGACCGCCTTCTACAAGGACAGCAACCCCCGGAACTTCATCATCGCCGAGGCCGGCGACGTCTACACGGTCGACACCGACGACCTCACGCTGGCGCCAATGGGGTACGACCTGGCGAAGCTGATCGCGACGATGGTCCTGACGTATGGGCCGCTGCCGGCGCCAGCCATCGACTCCGCCCTGCGCGCCTACAACGAGGCCGCCGAACGCCACGATCACCGGCTCGGCACCACGGATCGCGATCGGCTCGACGACTTCCTCGCCCTGCACGCCGTCCTGACCGCCCCGTACGCCGGCCGCAACGGCTACCGCCACAACTGGCCGTCCCGACCCTGCCCCTGAGGTTCCGCATGATCACCACAGAACTCGTCTTCGTCCGCCACGGCGAGGCCCAGTGCAACCTCGACGGCCTGGTTGGCGGCCCGCGCACCTGCACCGGGCTAAGCAACCGCGGATACGCGCAGGCCGAACGGGTCGCGCTCCGCCTCGCCGCCGAGCACCGCGACAAGCCGTTCGACACGCTGTACGCCGGCCCTCGCATCCGCCTGCGCCAGACCGCCGAGATCATCAGCCAGGCCCTCCGGCTCCCCATGTGCACGGAAGACCGTCTCGACGGTCCGGTCCACGGCGCCGCCGATGGTCTGCCCTGGACCGACGTGAAGACCGCCGCCGACGGCGGCCCGCACGCCCATCCCGACAAGCCCTGGGCTGCTGGATCCGACTCCTGGAACGGATACCTGGAGCGGGCCGGCCGCTTCCTGCAGGAACTCATCGACCGGCACGAAGGCGAACGCGTCCTGTTCGCCGCGCACGGCGAGACCGTGATCGTCGCGCACACCCTGCTCCTGGGAATCCCTGTCGGTTCCCCGGCCGGATTCACGGTCTCCCACGGGTCCATCACTCGCTGGCAGCACCACCTCAATCGGCTCGGACAGAGAAGGTGGATGCTCGACCGCCACAACGACACCGAGCACCTGGTCGCTTTATCGCAGGAGGCCGCCTCGTGATCACGATCTACGATGATCCGCGCCTGAAACTGGCCCGAGGCGCGCTCGGAGCGGTCCGTGTCGTGCCCGATCAGGCTCTCCCGCCCCGCGTCCTGCGCCTGGTCAACGCCGACGGCAAAGAGTTCTTCGCCAAGCAGCACAGCGAGCGCGACCGGTACGCCCGCGAGCTGCACGCCTATCTCGCCTGGGGGACCCACCTGATCGGCCACGTCCCCCACGTGGTCGGCCGACAGGACGCAACATGCAGCCTGCTTCTCACCGCTGTCCCCGGCGTACGGGCGGACACGGTCACACCGGGGTCGCCCGAGGAGGAGCAGGCCCACTTCGAGGCCGGACGCGTGCTGGGCAAGCTGCACCACTCCACTGCGGTGCCGCGTACCGGCGCCGTCGGCACGGGACTCGCCCAGCGGCTGCGCGACTGGATCGCCCGCGCAGACCGGGCCGACCTCATCTCCAAGGTCGAACGCGACCGCCTGAACCACAACGCGGACGTCCTGGCGAACACGCTCATGGACAGCGCCGTATGCCACCTCGACTACCAGCCGCGGAACTGGCTCCTCGGCGACGCTTTCGGGCTGTGCGACTTCGAACACATGCGCCGTGACGCCCGCATCCGCGACTTCGCCCGGCTCGAGTTCCGCCGCTGGCAGGCCGTCCCGAACCTCCGAACGGCGTTCTTCGCCGGATACGGACAGCCGCTGAACGACACCGAGCAGCGGCTGTTGGAGTCCTTCGGCGCGATCGAGGCCGTCACCGCCCTGGTGCGTGGACACGAGCAGGACGACCTCGCCCTCAAGACCCACGGCCGCACCGTGCTGGCCCGCGTCACCTAAGCCGCCGCCTCCCCCGATTCATGGAGATTCCCGTGCCGCAGCATCCATCCCACTTGACCACCGCTGTCCCCCGCCGGGCGGTCGTGACCGGCGCCGCCGGCTTCATCGGCTCCCACCTCACGCACGCCCTCGTCCAGGCCGGCGCCATCGTCGTCGGCGTCGACCGGCGCGACCCGGCCACCGACCCCACGGCCGCGGCCAACCTCGCCGTCCTGCAGGGGCTCCCGGGGTACATGCACGTCACCGCCGATCTCCTCAGCTGCGCGATCGAGCCGCTTCTCGTCGACGCGAACGCCGTCTTCCACCTGGCGGGCATCCCCGGGGTACGCCCTTCGTGGGGACCGAAGTTCAGCGAGTACGTCGCCTCCAACGTCCTCGCCACCCACCGCGTCATGGACGCCGTCTCCCGGATGGGCGTGCCCCGGCTTGTGGTGGCCTCCTCCTCCAGCGTCTACGGCCCCACCGACGGCGGTGCGAGCGTCGAGACCGATCGGCCCCAGCCGGCATCCCCGTACGCGGTCACGAAGCTCGCCGAGGAGCAGCTCTGCCTCGTGCACTCCACCCAGGCCCACTGCCCGACCAGCGTCGTCGCCCTGCGGTACTTCACCGTCTACGGTCCTCGACAGCGACCCGACATGTTCACGCACCGCGCCCTCACAGCCGCCCTGGTCGGCCGACCGCTGCGTCTGTACGGGGACGGGCACCAGCGCCGGGACTTCACGTACATCGATGACGCGGTCTCCGCCACCATCGCCGCGGCCACCATCCCGACAGCCAGCGGGGTGATCAACGTCGGGGGCGGTTCAAGCGCATCCCTGCTCGAAGTGATCAACATCGCCAACAGTCTCGCCGGGCGCGAGATCCAGGTTCACCAGGAAAGCCCGCGCAGCGGCGACGTACTCACCACTCGCGCCAACCCCGGCCGTGCCCACGAGGTCCTCGGCTGGCGGCCCCAGGTCGACCTCCACACCGGCATGCGAGCCCACATGCAGGCACTGGCCACCGGTTCCGCCGCGTACGGCCACGCGGCATAACGGGCTGCCCACGACTTCGCACCACGCTCGCCACTCACCGACAGGAGCACCCCGTGGCTGCCACCGCTTCACCACACCCCCCATACGCCGACACATTGCGGTCATTTCCTGCCGCTGGGGCGTCTCCCGGATTCCCGGCAATCCTCTGGCGCGGCTCGGGAACAAGCCGCTGGTCTGGACGTTCACCAACGCTGCATGGAGGCCCAGCGCCTCGACTGCGTAGTAGTCGCCACCGACGACGAGTGCATCAAGGAGGCCCCGACTGGGCTTCGAGAGTCGAGGGGGCACCCGCAATGCCGCCCCGGTCAGGATTCCGGGGCGGCATCAACCGCGGGCTGTGCCGAGGTGACCCCGACGTCTGCCGACGTCACCCCGGCATCAGTTGTACGGAATCGGTTTTCGCTCCCCTTCCCGAGAAGCGAAAGCCGTCAGCTGCCGTAGACCTCGAAGGACCAGAGCGAGTACCCGTACACGGTGCCGCGAGCGGTTGCGTTCATCCGGATGTAGCGCCCGTTGCCGGCGAGACCGGTCAGGTTCTGGACGCCGCCGGTGCCGGCGGTGGCGGAGTAGAGATTGATCCAGTGGCTGCCGTCGTCGGAGACCTGGATCTGGAAAGCCTTGGCGTATGCGGTCTCCCAGGACAGCCGGACCTGGTTGATCGACTTCGTCGAGCCGAGGTCGACCTGCAGCCACTGCGAGTCGGCGCGGCTGCTGGACCAGCGCGTGGCGGCATTGCCGTCGGTGGCATTGGCCGCCGGGAAGACGGGAGTCTCCACGCTGGAGGCGGTGGTGGGCTTGCCCTTTGCCAAGTCGGTGTCGTGGAAGGCCTGGAACTCGTACAGCGAGTAGCCGTGCGTTGTACCGCGCGCCGTGCCGTTCATCCGGATGTAGCGGCCAGAACCGCTGAACCCGGTGAGCGTCTCGGTGCCGCCGGTACCGGCGGTCCGGGTGTAGACGGTGGTCCAGTTCGTGCCGTCATTCGACATCTGGATCTGGTAGTCCTTGCCGTAGGCGGCCTCCCAGGCCAGGACGACCCGGTTGACGGTCTGGACCGATCCGAGGTCGACCTTGATCCAGCTCGGGTCCGTGGACGCGCTGGCCCAACGGGTGCTCATGGAGCCGTCGGTGGCATTGGCCGCCGGGGTGCCGGAGCCCTCGATGCTGGAGGAGGTGGTGGGCTTGCCCTGGGTCAAGTTGCTGGGGGCGCTGGTGGTCTGCCACAGCGGGTTACGGCCGATCGCGTCCATGATCGGTACGAATTCGGCGTAGGTGGGGACGAGCTTGGGCGAGCCCCAGGTCATCTGCGCGAGGCCGCGCAGCGGGTTCTTGATCCCGTCCGCCGTCTGCTCAACGGTCTCGGCGGTGGGGGTGTCGCACCAGACGTGGATCAGCGAGCCACGGTTCTTGACCGGGTCGGTGATGGTGCGTGCGTCCTGGAACAGGTCAGGGTTCCAGGACTCGTACATCCACTTGGTGTCCGGCTTGTTCTTGCCGTAGATGTAGTAGGTCGGCGTCCAGGACGCGTTGGCCACGGTGTGCCCGGCGTCGATGAGCTGCTGCGGGTTCTTGCCGAAGCCGTACCAGTACTCGACGATGATGTTGGAGTCCGGCGTGATCGTGCCGTCGCCGGTGCCGATCCCGTCGTTCCACATGCGCATCGTCTTGCCGGCGCCGCGAACGAGGGAATTGGCCTCGTTGATGAAGCCGTAGTAGACGTCCTTGGCCTTCGCGGTGGCGCCGTACTTGGCCCGTGCGTAGGTGAGCAGCTGGGGGTACGCGTTGTAGTTGGTGACGTACTCGTCGGCGCCCAGGTGCCAGTAGTTCGAGTTATTGAACAGCGGCATGTACTCCTTGATCAGATCCGTGATCAGGGTTCGGGCGCCGGGGATCGACAGGTCGATGAAGCCGTCGTCGGCGGTTCCCGCGGAGTCCTTGAGGCGGTAGTCCTTGCCGATCGCCAGTTCGCCCGCCAGGACCGCGTTCATGTGCCCCGGTATGTCGATCTCCGGGACGATCTGGACGTGGTACTTGTTGCCCAGGTCGATGAAGTCCCGGATGTCCTGCTTGGAGTAGTGCTGGGCAGACGTGATCTCCGGGTGCGTGCTGGACTCCAGGCGGAAGCCGTGGCGGTCCGAGAGGTGCAGGTGGAGGTAGTTCATCTTCAGGTAGGACATCTCGCGGATGTGCCTCTTGACCCAGTCGGCCGGAAAGAAGTTGCGGCCGGTGTCGATCATGAGCCCGCGTTCGGGCTTGGTCGGGGAGTCGTTGGCCGTCCCGGCGGGAATCGTGGAGCTCTTGCTGAGCATCTGGAGCACGGTCCGCGTGCCCCAGAACTCGCCGGTCGAGGTCTTGGCCTGGATCCTGATGCTCGATCCGACGGTGACGGTGTAGCCCTCGTCCGGCTGGGAGCCGCCCAGGGTCAGCGCGATGTCGCCCGGACCTGCCACGCCCTGGACCACGGAGACGGTACGGCCTTTGAGGGCCGACAGTTCTGCGGCGAAGGTGTTGGCGTCACCGGTGATCTGCGAAGCGTAGGCCGGATCGACGACAACCCGTCCGGCAGAACCGAACGTGAAAGAACCTGTCGTTCCCGTCCATTGACGCACCGCCGGAACGGTCGCAGGAGTGGTGGTCGCGGCATGCGCTTCCGGAGTGGCCGTCAGGATACAGAGCGGTGCTATGGCCACGGCAGCGGCTGCAAGCACAGCCGCGACGGGGGGTCTTTTCATGGCGTCCCTTTCATGGATGAGGTGCAACGGGCCGTTTTTCTTCAGGTGGTCTCCGCGACAGCGGACTCAGTAGAGGCTGCCTCGGAAGAACTCGCCTCGATTCCGCCGACCGCGATGCCCCCCGCGGACATCGTGATCATGACGCCGAGTTGCTGACGGATCGCGTGGGCCGCGGCGCCAAATTCCACGCTGTGGCGGCCCAGTGTGAAGGGGCGCAGCGTCAGCGGAGCGAATCCGGACATCACGCGCAGCGCCAGCGTCTCGTTGACCTGACGCACCAGCGCCGGGCCGAGCCGGTCGGAGGCCATCGGCCCACCGAGAACGAACTCGGTGACGTCCAAGGTCCCCGCCAGCGTCGACAGCAGGCGGGCCAGTTCCCGGGCGGCGCGGGTGACCCGCTCACCCAGTGCCCTGACCTCGCCGTCGTCGGCCCCGTCGAGGAAGCGCTCAACGGTGGCATCGTCCGCGTCTCCCCGGATCGACGGCTGGGCGGCCACCGTCTCCAGACAGCCGATCAGACCGCAGCCGCACCGCAGCGACGCCCCGGCGTCGATGTGCCCGATCTCGCCGCTGCGGAACCCGGCCCCCTGGTACAGCCGGCCGTCCAGCACGATGCCCGCCCCGATGCCGGTGCCGATCCACAGGGCGACCACCGCCCCGCTGCCGTCCGCGGACAGTGCGACTTCCGACAACGCCACCGCGTTGGCGTCGTTGACGGCGTGGACCGGCAGTCCGTCGCAGAGCTCCGACAGGCTCTGCCCCAACGGCAGCATGTGCCAGCCGTAGTTGACCGCCTCCCGGATCACGCCGTCGTCGCCGACGATGCCGGGTACCGCTACGCCGATCGCGGCGACCGAGCCGTCACCACTCGGGATCAACCGACGCGCCACCTCCGCCACCATCGACAGGGTGCCCTCGCCCGGCACGTGCGCGACCGCGGCGCTCTCCTCGACACGGCCGGTGAGCGTGAGCCGGCTCGCGTGGATCCCGTTCCGGCCCAAATGCACGCCGAGGAAACGATGGTGAGCGTCATCGAGCTCGAGGAGGACCCTCGGTTTGCCGACGCCCTGCACCTCCCTGCCGGCTTCCCGCACCAGCCTCCGCTCGATCAGGTCGGCCACGATCGCAGACACCGTCGCCGCAGGCAGCCCCGTACTGCGGATCACGTCGCTGCGGGCGAACCGGCCTCCGCCCGCCGCGACACACTGCAGCACCAGCACGTCATTGCGGGCACGTAGAGACCCCTTCGTCCCCTTCTGGGTGAATCTGAGCTGGGTCACACGATCGCCTTTACTTCAGTCAGCGGCGTTATATGGAGCCGCAATCTAGAGCCACGGCAGCCATCAGGCAATACTTCACCTTCAAGTCGAGGCTCAATGACGACAAAAGACCTCGTACCACTCGCCTTTATAACGCTGCTCATCGAAGTAAGAGGGGGCCGAATGGCCCCACACGCGGCAGCGCACACCGGAGCAGGCCGGAGTGCAGACCATGCCGGCCCGCCCGTCGCGGTGACGAACCTCTTGACACCAGGCTCGCCACCCGCCGACCATGTCGGCGTGTGGTTTAGACCACTGGCGCAGTCGCGCCCCCGCATCCGCCAACTCACCTGAGAAGCAAGCGGATCCAGCAGGCCCCCCTCCGCCCGCTCGCCGTGGTCGCCCGGATCCCAGGCCCATGACGGTCCCGGCCCCGCAGGGCCCCGCGGATCCCGACCGGCCCCGCGGCGGCCGCCCCATCCGGAGACGGGTCTACCTTCCCGCCCCGGGACAGGACTTCCCAGCCACCGCCCCCGGCGCCCCGATCACCCGTTCGAAGGAACCGAGATGAAGCCCTTGCCGTCGCTTCCCCGCAGTGTGCTCGCTGTTCTCCTCGGGCTGGCCGTTCTCGTCGGGCTGCCTGCCACCGCCTCCGTGGCAGGCAGCCCGGCGGCCACGCAGGCCACGGACAATCCCAAGCCCCAGACCATTCCCGCGCTGCAGGAATGGACCGGCGGCACCGGATCGTTCAGCTACTCCAGTGCCACGCGCATCGTCCGTTCCACCACGAACGCGAACGCTCTGGCCACCACCAGCCAGGTCTTCGCCGACGACCTGAAGGCCCTCAAGGGCCAGGCACCCGCGCAGGCCACAGGGACGACTGCAGATCTGCGCGCCGGTGACATCTACCTGGCGCTGGGCTCCACGGACACCAAGCTCGGCACCGAGGGCTACGCCCTCTCGGTCACCGACAAGATCACCATCACCGCCCGCGACGACCGCGGCGCCTTCTACGGCACCCGCACCCTCCTGCAACTGCTCAAGGGAAGCACGTCGATCCCGCAGGGCACCGCCCGCGACTGGCCGCTCAAGCCGGAACGGGGCCTCATGGTGGACGTCGGGCGCAAGTACTTCACACCGCAGTGGCTCAAGGACCACGTGAAGGAACTCGCCTACCTGAAGATGAACTACTTCCACCTGCACCTGTCCGACAACCAGGGCTTCCGGATCGAGAGCACCTCGCATCCGGAGATCGTGTCCTACGAGCACCTGACCAAGAAGGAGATCCAGGACCTGATCGCGCTGGCGGCCAAGTACAAGGTCACCATCGTTCCGGAGGTCGACGCCCCCGGACACCTGCGCCAGGTCCTGAACGTCCACCCCGAACTGCGGCTGGTCAAAAGCAACGGCACCAAGATGTGGGAGTCCATCGACCTGAGCAAGCCCGGGACCTACACACTGCTGAAGGACCTCTACGAGGAGTACCTGGCTCTCTTCCCCGGCCCGTACTTCCACATCGGCGCCGACGAGTACCACGTCGGCAGCTACAGCGACTACCCGCAGCTCCAGCAGTACGCGAAGGACGAGCACGGCCCCGACGCCACCGGCAAGGACGTCTACCTCGGCTTCATCAACTGGGCCAACGACATCGTCCGGTCCAAGGGCAAGACCACCCGCGCCTGGAACGACGGAGTGGGCGGCGGCAGCGCCGTCACCGTGGACTCGAACATCATCCTCGAGTTCTGGTACAACATCGGCCTCTCGCCGCAGAAGCACATCGACAACGGACATCTGATCTCCAACGAGAGCTGGAATCCGACCTATTACGTCGTCGGATCGGGCGGACCGGGTGCGGTGGGCTCCCAGTCGGGCTACGGCACCTGGGACCTCGACGTGTTCCAGGGCAACCAGACCATCACGGACGCCTCGGACTCCAAGAACCTAGGCTCCAAGATCCACGTCTGGATGGACCGCGACACCGCGACCCAGGAACGCGTGGCCGCCGATATCAAGGACGGGCTGCGCATGCTGGCCCAGCGGACCTGGGGCTCGCCCAAGCCGGCAACCCCCTGGACCAGCTTCAAGACCCTGATCGCCACCATCGGCAGCAACCCCGCATGGCCGGCCGACGCCCAGCAGGGCAACGTCGCCGCGGGCCGGCCCGTGACCGTCTCCAGCACCGAGGCCGGCACCGTGCCGAGCGCGAACGCCGTGGACAGCAACTACGCCACGCGCTGGGCCAGCGGCTACACCGACAACCAGTCGATCACCGTCGACCTGGGCGTCCCGAAGCCAGTCAGCCGAGTGAAGCTG
The DNA here is from genome assembly GCF_014648895.1 of Streptomyces tanashiensis. Taxonomy (GTDB): domain Bacteria; phylum Actinomycetota; class Actinomycetes; order Streptomycetales; family Streptomycetaceae; genus Streptomyces; species Streptomyces tanashiensis. The sequence continues at coordinate 96,319 of NZ_BMRZ01000016.1, read as the reverse complement.
AACTGGGAGAAGGCCTACGGCAAGGGCTACCAGATCCAGGTCTCCGACGACGCCACCACGTGGAGGACGATCTACACGACCACCGCGGGTGACGGCGGCACCGACGACCTGACCGGCCTGTCCGGTACCGGCCGTTACGTCCGTATGCAGGGCACCGCCCGCGCCACCGGCTACGGCTACTCGCTGTACGAGTTCGAGGTCTACGCACCGGTCATCCAGTCCGGAGCCACTTACCAGCTCACGACCGGCGGCAAGGCCATGGACATCCCCACGACCAACACCGACGGCACCCAGGCGACCGTCTACAGCCCGCACACCGGCAACAACCAGAAGTTCGTCATCACCGCCAACTCGAACAACACCTACACGCTCAAGAACGTCGCCAGCGGACTCTGCATCGCCATCTCCACCGACTCGAACGAAGGGGGCCAGGCGATCATCCAGACCGCCTGCACCTCGGCCAACGCCCAGCGCTGGTCGCTCTGGCAGACCGCCGCCACCGGCTACTCACTGGTGGCCACGACCGCCAGCGCCCAGGCCATCACCGCAACGTCGGCCACGAACGGCGCCAAGGTCATCGCCTCGGGCATCATGCCCGCACCCCTGCAGTCCTGGACCTTCACCAAGGTCTAGGACCGAACCGCACGACGGGCCCTGCCGATCTCGTCACCGGCAGCGCCTCCCCCTTCCCGGCAGGTCTCTCCGGCGACGTCACCGCTGCCGTTCAGTCCTACACCGTCCCTGGTGTGCCCCTCACGGCGCACAAGTCCACGACCGCATCGCCGCCGCGTGCAGAAGCGCCTTGACGCGCCGGGTGGTCGACCGCCGGCACGCCCGCGCACAGCCGTAACGGATGCGCTTTCGGGAGGACATGGCGACCGAGACATGCCAGGAGCACGCGCGTGTCGTGGCAGGCTCGCCACGGAGGACCCCGGCATCGCCGAGTCGGCCGTGCGCAGCCACATCCGCCGCTCCCACGCACACCTGCCCGGCCCCCTTGGCGCCGATCCGGCCGTTCCCTCGGCTTCATACCGACTGGATCGACCGCCGGGCGCGGCGGCAGCGTGACCGGTGAATGGTTCGAGGTTCGAGACATCGGGTGCTTCCCTACTCTTCGGTTCGATTCGCTTCGCTTCGTATCGGTAAGGCGTCGGGCCGCTCGAAGGGCGGGCCGGGTCCGGCGGCCATGCGCCTCAGGCGATCTGGCACCACACAGCCTTTCCGTCCGCGACGTGACAGGCGCCCCAGCGGGTGGCCAGCGCCTGCAGCAGCCCGAGGCCCCGCCCGTTCTCCGCGTCGTCGTCGGTGTCGGAAGCGACCGGCAGCCGCGGGTCCGGGTCGGTCACCAGAATCGTCAGACCGCACGCGTTCCAGTACGCGTCCAGCCGGACCGGGAACGGCTCACCGCCCACGTCGGCGTGCTTCAGTGCGTTGCTGAGCAGCTCCGTGGCCAGCAGCGCCGCCGTGTCGACCGTCGGCTCGGCACAACCACGGACCCTGAGGGTCTCGATCAGCCGCCGCCTCATCGCGCTGATGCCCGCGACGTGATCCGTGCTGAGGGTCAGGTCCGGCCCAGAGGCACCCGCGACGCAAGGCCGGGTACAAACGGCTGCTGTAGTCATCGGGACTCCAAGGGACGAATCGGACGATGTATCCACATTCGCCGGTCGCCCCATCGCGCACAGCCGTAGTACTACCTGTTCGCTGCCCGGTACGACCCACGTAGTACCCGGGGTGCTGAAGGACAGGTGCGGCAGCACGTTCCAGGTACTGGGCGGGGAGAGCCACGCGGGCCGGGTGCCGCCCCGCCGGAATCGTCGTCGGCGGCGACCGTCAAAGGATCACCACCCAGCGCTCAAGCGTCCGAGCGGCCGGCCATCCAGGTGGCGATCTCTGTGCGAGAGTGAAACCCGAGCTTGGCGAGGATCTTCTGGACATGGCCCTCAGCGGTGCGTGGCGAGATGCCCAGTGCCGCGGCGATCTCCTTGTTGGACAGACCTCGGAAGACCTGACGGGCGACGTCCCACTCCCGGCGGCTCAGCAGCTCCTTGCCGGACCCGGGCGACCCGGTCCGCGCCGACGTATCCTCGCCGATGGCCACTCCGAGGGCGAAATCGGCCGCCTGGTCGATGCCGAAGCCGTGTCCACGGGCCACGGCCGCGTCGAACGGTCCCTCGCCGAGCTCCTTGCGGGCCAGCTCCCCGAAGAGCCTCCTCGTGCTGTCGTAGAAGGCGATGGACCTGAGCAGCGTGGCCTTCTCGCCCAGCCTCTCGGTGATGCCCAGGAGGACGGCGCCGCGCTCGTTCTCGCCACTGACGACACCCGCCCCCGCCATGAGCAGGGTGGCCAGGCCCGTGCCCGTGATGTCCCTGAAGGCCTGCGCGATCCGGAGGACTTCACGACCTCGGCCCGCTGCCGCGATCGGATCGAGTCGGCCGAGTTCGGCGAAGCCGAGGGCGATGAGCGCCCACGAGCGAAACCACTGCTCCCCGTGGTCCACGCAGTAGCCGAGGGCCTCCTCGGCGGCTTCCGCGGCTTGGTCGAAGTCTCCGAGCTGGTCTTTGGCCAGGGCCAGCAGGAGGAGCGCCTGCACCTTGGCCTGCACCTCGTCCGTGTCCGCCCCGTCCACCTCTCCAAGGCGCCGCAGGGCTTCGTCACCCAGCGCGACTGCCGCGGCCAGGTCACCGGTACTCAGGGCGATCAGCCCCTGGCTGGCCAGGGAACTCGCCTCCAGTGGACGGTCCCCGAATCGCTCCGCGAGGCTCTCGCACTCCCGCTGCGCCACTGCGGACGCGGCCTGATCGCCCTGGATGGAGGCAAGGTGCCCCAAGGTCCTCAGGGCACCGGCCCGCGCATGTGACGGCTCGGTATCGAGCGCGAGCGCGCGCTTCAGCCAGAGGCGGCCTTCCCCCACAGGCCCGGACGCAACCCAGCATGAGTCCATGGCCGCGAGGATCCGAATGCCCTCCTGGCTCTCATCGGGAGTGGAGAGACTGAACTCGAGAGCGGCGCGCAGATCGGCGCGCATCGCCCGCATCCGCCCCGCCCAGCGGACTTGTTCGGGGCCGAACCACTCCTTCTCCATCCGCGTGGCCAAGGCCAGGAACCAGTTCCGATGCCGCCGGGCGAATTCAGGCTGATGGCCGGACTCCTTCAAGCGCTCCCGCCCGTACCGAGCGAGCGTGTCCAGAAACCGGTACTGCGCTACGCCGCGCCTCTCCTGCCTCATCAGGATCGACTTGTCCACGAGGCCGGTGACCGTCTCGAGGACCAGCCCGGCCGACAGGTCCTCCCCGCCGCACACTTCCTCGGCCGCAGACAGGCCGAACCAGCCGGCGAACACGGAGGAACGAGCCCACAGCAGGCGTTCTTCGTCCGAACAGAGCTCATGGCTCCAGTCGACGGTGGCCCTCAGGGAGCGTTGTCGGGTGGGGACCGCGCGGTCCCCCGTCACCAGGACTCCGAACTGGTCTTCAATGCGCTGAAGGATCTGCACCGGAGACAGCACCCGGGTCAGGGCTGCGGCCAACTCGAGCGCCAGCGGCAGGCCGTCCAGACGACGGCAGACCTGTGCGACCGTGGACACGTTCTCCTCCGAGAGGAGGAATCCGCTCGCGGCTGCGGCGCGCTGGGCGAACAGCATGACCCCCGGATACTCCGCGGCGACGGCAAGCGTCATGGGACGGTCACCGCCCGGATCCTCCGGAGCCGGCACCGGAAGCGGCTTCACCGGCCACTCGGGCTCCCCGGTCATGCCCAAGGACTGCCGGCTGGTCACCAGCATCCGGACATCGGGGGCCCGCTGCAGGACCACACGGATGAGTTCCGCACAGGCAGAGGCGACCTGCTCGCAGTTGTCGAGCACCAGGAGCATGTTCCGCTCCCGAAGGAAAGCGGTGACGGCCTCCAGCCCACCGCCCCTGACCGAGCTGTCGATCCTCAGGGCGTCGACCAGCGAATAGGCAAGGAGACCGCTGTCCGTCAGGGGCGCGAGGTCGATGAAACGTGTGCCATCCCGGAACCACCGGCGAACCCGAGTGGCCACCTGCAGGGCGAGCCGTGTCTTGCCGATGCCGCCGGGTCCGGTCAGCGTGACCACCCTGGCATCAGACAGGAGCGTACCGACCTTGCCGATGTCCTCCGTCCGCCCCACGAAGCTCGTCAGCTCGGCGGGCATCTCGCCGGTGGATCCACGGTGGGACGGGGGCGGAACGGTAGCTTCCATATTCGATGCTTGCACCCGCTCGCTCGGAAGGGCAACCGCCACTCCGCCTGCTCCTTGTCAGGCGCCGTGGCGCGCGGCCCAGGCGGCGATGTGGGCCCGGGAGGTGAAGCCGAGCTTGGTGAGGATGTGATCCACGTGCCCTTCGACGGTCCGTGGGGAGATCACCAGCTCCTCGGCGATCTTCCGGTTGGACAGTCCCCTCGCCACCAGCCCCGCGACCTGCTGTTCCCGTGCGGTCAGCGGACCGGGCTCCGCGTCCGTGGTCCCCGCATCGGCAGAACGCTCAGGCTCGTCACCTTCGATGCCCAGGGCATGGTCGATCGCCGCGTCGAAATCGAAGGCATAGCCGCGTGCCACGGCCGCCTCGAAGGTCCTCCCACCGAGTTTCGCCTTGAGCTGCGTGGCGAGAGCATCGTTCAAGAGGGACTGCTCCTCGTTGAGGGCGGGTACGCCGAGCTCTTCGCAGACCCGCCGACGTGCTCCGAGGAGTTCGGCGGCGCGTTCGAAATCGCCCTCGGCCACCCAGGAACGAACCAGGAGCAAATAGGCAGTGGCCACAGCGATCACATTGTCATAGTCACGTGCAATCCGGATGCACTCCCTCGCGTACCGGATCACCGCTTGGTGGTCGCCGACGCCGTACTCCGCGATGGCACGGCCGGCCAGTGCCCACACGAGGTCCGCACGCCCACCGAACTCCACGCTGCACCGCACCGCGTCCTCGTGGGCGCTGACCGCCTCGCCGTAGTGGCCGAGCAGTGCGTGCGCGATGATCACGGTGGGCAACACCTGTGCCCGCTCCGGCCCCCTGGCGTACTCAGGGCAGGCCAGGGCCTGGTTCGCGCGGGCGAGTACCGCGGCGTAGTCGGCCCGGTTCGCCTCCAGCTCCGCCTCGGTACTGTGCGCTCGGGCGACCATGAGCGGGTCGTTCAGGTGACGCGCCACGCTGTGGCATTCCCTCAAGGCCGCCTCGGCAGGGGCATGGTCCGCCCGACTGGCGCAGATCGAGGCCAGACTCCGGAGGGCCATCGCGCGGGCCAAGGTGGGTTCCGTGTCGGCGGCCAGGGCCCTCTCGAGCCACAGCCGCCCCTCACTTGTCTCGGCGCCCGCATGCCAGCGCGGCAGCAGTGCGGCCGTGAGCCTCAGCCCGGCCTGCCCTTCCCCCGGCGTCGTCAAGCAGTACTCCACGGCGGACCGCAGATTGCCGTACTCACGGCGCAACCACCGCGACCATTCCAGCTGGTCGGGACCCCACCACCGCGTAGCCATCTCCTCGGTCCGCTGCAGGTACCAGTCGCGGTGGCGTCTGGCGAGCGTCTCCTCCTCGCCGGCTGCGCGCAGCCGGGTGCGCCCGTAGTCGGCGAGTGTCTGGAGCAGCCGGTACTGCAGCTCGCCGAGGTGTTCCTCGGGGACCAGGATCGATTTGTCCATCAGTCCGGCGAGGGTGTCCAGGACCTCCTCCTGTGGCAGGTCCTCGTCCGAGCAGACGCCTTCGGCCGCGTCCGGGCCGAACCTGCCGGCGAACACCGAGGCCCGGGACCACAGCAGCCTCTCGAACGGCGTGCACAGCTCGTGACTCCAGTCGATCGCCGCCTCCAGGGTGCGGTGCCGGTCGGGCACCGTGCGGTCGAGTGTGCCCATCATCGACGCCAGCCACTCGTCGTAACGCCGGACGAGCTGTCCGGGGGAGAACACCCTGGTCTGGACGGCGGCCAGCTCGATGGCCAGCGGCAAGCCGTCCATCCTGCGGCACAGCCGAGCCACGTCGTCCCAGTCCTCCTTGTTCACCAGGGTTCCACTGGCCGCCGCGGCCCGCTCCGCGAACAGCACCAGCGCCGGGTACTGTGTCGGCGCCGGCGAACTCTGCGCGCCTCCCCCGCCGAGATCCGGGTCCGGTACGGGCAGTGGAGGAACCCGCCACACACACTCACCGGTGATCCACAGGCGTTCGCGGCTCGTCGCCAGGATCCGTACCCGCGGCGCCCGGCGAATGACCCCGTTGATCAAGAACGCGGCCTCTGCGACGATCTGCTCGCAGTTGTCAAGGAGGAGCAGTACCTGCCGCTCGCCAAGGAAGTCCAGGATGACGTCCACGGCCTCGCGTCCCGACCCGTCGTGGATCTGCAGGCCCTCGATCAGGGACGCTTCCAATGCCGCACGAGTCGTCGCCGCGGACAGGTCGACGAACCACACACCGTCCGCGAACGCCCTCCGCAGCTCGTCAGCCACCCGCATCGCCAGCCGCGTCTTGCCCACGCCGCCTACACCCGTCAGGGTCACCGCTCGGAACTCTGACAGCGCGGCCTTGACCGCCGTGATGTCCTCCCGACGTCCCACGAAGGTCGTCAACTCCACCGGCATGCCGCTACCACCCGAGCGAGTCCGCACAGGAGTGGCCATGTCCAGAACGGTAGGCCGATCCAGGACACACAGCAACGTGGAGCGCACAACATAGGCAGAACACGCTCGGCGCCTCGCTTTCCGAGCCCTGCCGATGACACCACCTTCGGGAAGCATATTTCCGTGCCCCGCGGGCGGGACGGACCGTCGGCGAACGAGCGGAGCACCATGCCGCCCGAGCCGGCCGCGATGCTGCCCGCGGAAGGCCGGCGCCCGCCCGCTGTCAGGTCGGACGGGCGCCGGGGGTTGAGGTGTCAGCTCACCTTGTTGAGCTTCCACTGCTGGTTGGTACCGCCGTGGCACGTCCACTGGATCAGCTGGACGTCATTGGCCGTCGTGGCGCCCGGGACGTCCAGGCACTTGCCGCTGGCGACCGACACCAGCCGGTAGACATCGGTGGTCCCGCTGACGAGCTCGGGCCGCCACTTCTGGTTCGAACCGGTGTTGCAGGCCCACTGCTGGATCAGGGCACCGTCCGTGGTGATCTTCCCGCCCGGCAGGTCCAGGCACTTGTTGCTGTGTGCCGCGACCAGCGTGAAGGTGCCGTTGCCGGCGTCCGTCAGCCGCCACTTCTGGTTGGCACCGGTGCCCGGCGTGTACTGGATCACCGCCGCGCCGTCGGCAGAGGACGCGGCTCGCACGTCCGCCGACAAGTTGGTCGCCTTGTTGGTCAGGTTGTACGTCTGACCGGCCTGCGGGCCCGTCCCCGAACCGGTGGCGACGCCACGGCCGTTGAAGGTCACCGAATCGAGGTCGAAGGAGACCGAGCCCGGCTTGAACACCGCGTACACAGTGTGGGTGCCTCCCGGGTCCGATACCTTGACGGCCGGCTGAGACGCGTAAGTGTCCCAACTGCCGGTACTGGTGATGGGGCTGGAGGCGATGAGCGTGCCGGTCGGGGAGTCGGCGCGCAGTTCGACCGTGCCGCTGCCGCCTGTCGGGGCCGAGGTCCGGAAGGACACCGAGTCCAGCCCGGACATGTTCATCGGTGCGAAGGAGATCCAGTCGTTGGTGGCTATGGAGCCGATGCGCTTCCCGCCTTCGGCAGCAGCGGCCTCGACGACTCGGATGCCGGACTGGCCGGTGAAGTACTCGGCCTGCTTCTTCTTGGGCTGCAGGGTGGCACTGGTGGTGCCGGTCAACCCGCCCCGGTCGGTGTAGTCGGCCGAGAGCACGAAGTAGGTGTTGGCGTCCGCGTCATGTCCGGACGCGCTGGTCTGGATCGTCCCCGAACAGCCGGTGTACTGGCCGGTGTCGTGGCTGTGGCTGTCGTGGCCGAGGGCGGCGGTCACCTTGACCTTCGAACAGTCGATGGTGCCGTCCTCGGGATCCACCACGTTCACCGTGTAGCTGATGGTGTCACCCAAGGAGAGGAAGCCGCCGTTCACCGGGGTGTTCAGCGTGACCTTCGGGCGGGCGTTGCCGACGGTGACGGTCACGTTGGCGGTGCCCGTCTTGCCACCCGGGTCGGTGACCGTCAGGCGGGCGGTGTAGGTACCGTTGGCCGTGTAGCTGTGGGACGGCTTGACGCCGACGCCGGTGGTGCCGTCACCGAAGTCCCACTTGTAGGTGATGGCGTCACCGTCGGGGTCGCTGGACCCTTCGGCGGAGAAGGTGGTGTTCAGCGGGGCCTGGCCGGAGTCGGGACTGCCGACCGCCTTGGCTAGCGGCGCCCGGTTGCCGGCCACGTAGTCGATCCGGTAGATGCCGTCGTCCGTGTTCGCGTGGCCGTAGCCCTCGCCCCACTCGGCGACGTACATCGCGCCGTCCGGGCCGAACTTCATGTCGATCAGGGCGTGCGCGTTGAGCTGTGCGGCGAAGGGGTTGATCTTCAGGAGGCTGCCGGCGGAGTCCAGCCGCATCTCCTTGACGAAGTCGCGGGTCCAGTCGTAGAAGAACGGCGTCTTGTCGAAGTACGCCGGGAACTTCCGCTCGGAGGTGCTCGCCGCGTCGTAGTGGTAGAACGGACCGGCCATCGGGGCGGCGCCGCCGGCGAGGTCGATCTCGGGGAACTCTGCGGAGGCGTGGTAGTTGTACCAGACCGTCGCGGGCTTGGCCGCCGGCAGGGTGGTCAGCCCGGTGTTGTTGGGCGAGTTGTTCACCGGTGCGGCGCAGTCGAACTTCGGCAGGACTGGGGTCGGGTTGGCGAAGTCGTAGTCGTTGTACGGTGTGTTGTTACCGGTGCAGTACGGCCAGCCGTAGAAGCCCGGTTCCTTGATCAGGTTCCACTCGACCGTGCCTTCGGGGCCGCGGTTGGCGTTGGCCGCGTGCGAGTCGGGCCCGTAGTCGCCGGCCGCGATCCACCCGGTGTTCTTGTCGACCGAGAAGCGGAAGCTGTTGCGGAAGCCCATGGCGTAGATCTCGGGCTTGGTCTTCGCGGTGCCCGGGGCGAACATGTTGCCCGCGGGAATCGTGTAAGTGCCGTCCGCTTGGGGCTTGATGCGCAGAATCTTGCCACGCAGGTCGTTGGTGTTGGCCGAGGAGCGCTGGGCGTCGAACCTCTCCCGGCCCGGCCGCTCGTCGATCGGGGTGAAGCCGTCGGAGGCGAACGGGTTGGTGTCGTCGCCGACACCGATGTAGAGGTTTCCGCCGGGCCCGAAGGCGAGGTTGCCGCCCGTGTGACCGGGTTCGTCGGCACCGCGATAGGCCGGGACCTCGATGATCTTCTTCTCGCTCGCCATGTCGAGGGTGTCGTCCGCCTTGACCGTGAAGCGGGAGACGCGGTTGATCTCGGCAGTGCCGGCGGGTGAGTAGTCGACGTATATCCAGCGGTTCGTGGCGAAGGCGGGGTCGAGCACCAGACCGATGCCGCCGTCCTCGCCACCGTCGTAGACGTTCAGCTTGCCCGCGAGGTGCGTCTCCGATGCACCGCCGTGGGTGTGGATGACGTTGACCTTCCCGGAACGGGACATGTAGAAGACCTTGCCGTCGGGGGCCACGTCCAGCTGCATGGGCTGGTCGGGCGCTCCGTCCAGGGTCACCTTCTGGTAGCGCTGGGTGACGCCGCCACCGCAGTCACCGGGTGCGTTGCCCGCCGCCCACTTCAGGCCGCCCAGGAGGTGCTGCTTGAACAGCGGCTCGGAGTACGCGGAGGCCTGGTGGCCCATGGCGGTGGCCCAGACCTTGCCCCCCTCGGCACTGCGACACCAGGAGATGGGATGGTCCGCGCCCATCTTGTTGGGGCCGGCGTCGTAGGTGGTCTCGTCCGCGGTGACCAGCACGTGCACGTCGCCGCGTGCGTTCTTGTCGAAGTTGTACCACTCCTCGGTGCGTGGCCAGCGGCTCGGCAGCCCCTTGGTCGAGGGGTGCGCCTGGTCGGCGACCTTGGCGGTGCCGGGGAGGATCGCCGAGTGCTGCGTCATGTGGGCGCCGCCCATGACGGTCTGGTCCCACCAGGGGAACTGGGACTCGATGTTCATGTCGACCGCGTTGTGGACCGCCACGACGCCGCGGCCGCTGCGCACGAAGTTCTGCATGCCCTGGCGTTGGGCGTCGGTGTCCCAGACCATCCCGGAGGTCTGGAGCATGACGATTGCTTGATAGCTGTTCAGGTTCGACGAGGCGAAGATCGCCGAATCCGCGCTCTGGTCGACCTGGAAGTTGTTGTCGGTGCCGAGCTGCTTGAACATCTCGACGGCGGCGTCGATGGAGCCGTGCCGGTAGGCACCAGCGGCGGTCTCGGTGAACACCAGGACCTTGAAGTCCGGCGTGGCGGCCTGTGCGGGCGGCGCCTGGACCACGGCCAGGGCGAGGAGGGGGGCACTGAGCGCGGTCAGGGCGCGCTTCAGTCGGGTTCGTTGCACCAGAAATCTCCCGATGGAGGGGGTAACGGGGGTGGATCAGTGCTCAGAGCGATTTCAGGAAGGCGAGGCCGTCCGCGGCGAGCGCGTCCGGACTCGAAGCCAGCGGGCGCCAGATGGACGCCGCGGTGGCGATCGTCGTGTTGTCGGGGGTGAATGACTCGATGACCAGCGGGCCGGCGTAGCCGATGTCGTGGACTGCCGCGGTGAAACCAGGCCAGTCGAAGTGGTCGCCTCCGGGGGTACCGCGGTCGGTGCCGCAGACCTGGAGGTGGACGATCCGCTCCCCTGCGGCGCGAACGGCCCGGTCGGGGCTCCTTTCTTCAATGTTGAGGTGGTATGTGTCGAGAGCGAGGCCGCACTCGACGGGTAGTGCATCCAACGCCTGTTCAACGGTGTTGATCAGGCTGGTCTCATAGCGGTTGAGCGGCTCGACGCCGATCCTCACCCCGCGCCGTGCGGCATGGTCCAGGACCGGCTTGAGGTTCTCCCTCAACTCCTGGTATGCGGACTTGCGTTCGCCGGGGTCCAGCTGCCAGGTGCGGCCCACCGAGGTGTACGCGGGCCCGCTGATCGCCGGGGCGCCGACGACGGCCGCCACGTCGACGCAGTGCCGCAGGTACTCCTGGGTGTCGCGGATGGTCTCGGGCGAGGCGGCGACCAGTTCCCGGCCGTGTGGCATGACGAGCACGACGGAGGCGGCCAGGCCGAGTCCCCGCAACAGTTCGGCGGCCGCGTGCGGGTCCCACTGGCCCGGCTGCTCCACCGGGAGTTCGATCACGTCGAACCCCATCCGCGCCACGTGTGGCGCGAGTCGAGCGAGTGAAGCATCCGTGAGGGGCGAGGTCCAGACCCAGGTGTTCACGCCGATCGGGAGCATCTACTTCTTGCCTCCCCAGTTCTGCGGGTAGCCGGCCATGTCCTCACAGCCGCAGAGCGCGTAGTGGAGCGGCGGCATGCCCGGCTTCAGGTAGCTGTCCAGGTTGTCCTGGGTGATGGTGGGCTGGGGCAGGTTCCAGACCTTGGGCACGCTCTCGCCGCCCAGGACCTTCAGAGCGGCGATGATCGGGGTGCGCCACTGGTAGGTCGGGTAGGTCGGCGCGATCGCGGTCAGCTTCGCGTCCTTCCACTTCTGCAGGAAGTCCTGCTGGTCCTCGCCGTTGATCGGCGGGACGGGCTGGCCGGCGTCCTCGAAGGCCTCGGCGGCGGCGACGGCGGTGGCCCCGGCGTCCATCCAGACGCCGTCGATCTTGCCGTGACGCTGGATGTAGTTGGTGACGATGCTCTTGGTCTTGGCCGCGTCTCCCTCGGTGAACTCGACTCCCACGACGTCGAGTTCGCTGTTGTCGAACGCGATCTTGGCGGCCGACCAGCGGGTCTCCAGGACGTCCACGCCGGGCAGGATGCGCAGCGCGAGGATCTTGCCCTTGGGCTTGACCTTCTGCTTGAGGAACTCGGCGCCCTCAGCGCCGAAGGCGTAGCCGCCGATCGGCTTGATGAAGGTGACCGGACAGTCTGCCTGGACGCCACGGTCGAACACGATGACCGGGACCTTCCCGCACGCGGCCTTGACGGCGGGGGTGAGAGTGGTGGTCGTGTTGGGCGAGACGATGAGCGCGTCGCAGCCCTTGGCCTGAAGCTCGGCGATGTCGGAGATCTGCTTGTCGTCCTTGCCCTCGGCGTCCAGGACGGTGAACTCCTTGATCTCCGGATGGGTGGCGACCTCGGCCTGCATGGTCTTCCAGCCGACCTGTCGCCAGGGGTTGTTGGTCGCCGCATTGGAGAAGCACAGGTGGTACGGGCCGGCCTTCTTGTATCGCGCGGTGTCGACCATCTGCGGGTCGATGGCCTGCTCCCACGGCTTCTCCGCGGGACCGGTCGCCGTCTTGGAGCGCATCGCGAGCTGGGCGTCGTAGTCGGCCTGGACGAAGAACTTCGACTGGTCGCCGGTGTTCTTCTTCGTCCCGGCGGAGGACCTCGGCGAGGAGGCGCTGTCGGGCTTGTCGGTGGTGCAGGCGCTGAGCGGGAGCAGCGTGGCGAGCGCGGCGGCGGCGAGAACGTATCTGCGGTCGAGCGGCACGATGGTGGTTCCTTACGAGGTGAGAGCGGGGGGCTTGCGGCGCCGTGGGCGCCATGAGGGCTGGAGGGTTCCGAGGGCGACGGCAACGATCAGAATGAGCCCCTGCACGGTGAACTCCAGTGCGCCGGAGATTCCGTGCAGGTTGAGCAGGGTGAAGAGGGCTTGCAGGGTGAAGGCTCCGGCGATGGCGGCGGCGACCGAGCCGCGGCCGCCTCCGAGCACCACGCCGCCGAGCACGACGGCGGTGATGACCTGGAACTCCAGGCCCTGGCCGACCTGGGCCGACACCCCGGCGAAGCCTCCGAGCAGAATGGCGCAGACCGCGGCGGACAGTCCGGACAGGACGAAGGCGATGGTCTTGACCCGGTGGACGCGTACGCCGGACAGGGCTGCCGCAGTCTGGTTGTCACCGGTGGCGACCAGGGTTCGGCCGAAGTCGGCCCTCATCAGCCAGACCACGTAGGCCACCACTGCGCCGAGGATGAGCGCCGACCACGGCACCGGCCCGATGGTGCCCCGCCCGAACTGACGGAACTGCTCGCTGAGCGCACCGCGCGGGGAACCGTCCGTCCACAGCGAGACGGCGCCGGACAGGATCAGCAGCATGCCGAGGGTCACGATGAACGACGGCACCCGCAGCAGCGTGGTCACCAGTCCGTTGACCGCTCCGACCAGCGCGCCGAAGGCGAGAAGCAGAGCGATCACCGGCCAGGTCGCGCCCGGGTCGCCATCGACCAGCCGTGCGGCGATCACCACCTCGGCGGTGACCAGCGAGCCGACGGAGAGGTCGAACTCACCTGACACGATGACGAAGTACTGGCCGGCGGCCAGGATCGCCAGGGGTGCGGCCCGCTTGACGAAGGCCAGGAATCCCTGCGGTTCGAGGAAGTACGGGTTGGCGATGGCGATCGCGACGAGCAGGACGGTCAACACGCCGAAGATGGGCAGGTTGCGTCTCATCGGGCGTACCTCCTGCGGGCGTAGACCGCCAGGGCCGCGACGAGGACGACGCCGCGTACCACGTCCTTGGCAAAGGAGTTGATCTCGAGCTGATTGAAGCTGCTGTCGAGGACCGCAAGCAGCAGGACTCCCCCGACCGTGCCCGCGACGCCGCCTCGGCCGCCCGCCAGTGCGGTTCCGCCGAGCACGACGGCGGCGACGGACTCCAGGTCGTAGCCGCCGTCGGTGCCCACCGTGGGGGCTCCGGCACCGAGCCGGGCGGCCAGCAGCAGTCCCGCCGCGCCGGCTGCGAGGGAGCACAGGACGTGCGTGGTGACGATGACCCGGTCGGTCCGGACCCCCGACAGCCGTGCGACTTCGGGGTCACCGCCGACGGCGAAGATCCGGTAGCCGAGCGTGGTGCGGCTCAGCAGGAACCAGGCCGCCACCGCGATCGCGAGCCAGAGCAGGGCGGAGACGGGCACTGGGCCGATCCGGTCGAACCCGATCCTCTGGAACGACTCCGGGACGTGGCCGGCGGGCCCGTCGTACCGGCTCTCCAGGACGCCCTTGATGATCAGTGCGACGCCCAAGGTGGCGATGAAGGCGTGCACCTTCAGCCTGGTGATGACCAATCCGTTCACCAGGCCGACCACGGCGCTGACGACGAGGGTGGCACCGATCCCTGCGAGGACTCCGTACTCGGCCATGGTCTCGGCCGCGATGAGCGAACTCAGGCTGATCAGGAAGGCGACCGACAGATCGAGCGAGCCGGCCAGGATGGCCAGGGTCTGCCCGACGGCGACGATGCCGAGGGCTGCCGACCGCTGCTGGATGCCGACGATGTTCGCCTGGCTGAAGAACTGGCCGCCGTCGATGGTGAAGAGCAGCCAGCCGACCACCAGCATCAGGCCGAGGGCCAGGAAGACGGGGCGGGCGGGGCTGTCGACGGCCAGGCCTCGCGGGGTGGGTCTCTTCGCCCACAGCGTTGCGATGTGCTGGGTCATGATCCGGCCGCCAGGTGCATCACGGCTTCCTCCGAGGGGTTTGCGGGCAGGTGGCCGGCTATCCGGCCGTCGCGCAGGACGACGATGCGATCACTCATGCCGATGAGTTCGGGGAGCTCCGAGGAGATCATCAGGACGGCCATGCCGTCCTCGGCGAGCTCCCGGACGAGCTCGTGGATGGAGGCCTTCGCACCGACGTCGACACCGCGGGTGGGTTCGTCGAACAGCAGCACCTTCGGAGCCACTGTCAGCCACTTGGCCAGCACGACCTTCTGCTGGTTGCCGCCCGAGAGGAGACGCACCTCCTTCTCCGGGCTCGGCGGGGCGAGACGGACGCGCTTCAGGAGGTCCAGCACCTTCGCTCCGGAGCGTTGCCCGCGGGTCCGGGCCACCAGCAGCGCGTTGTCGCGGACCGACTGGTGCAGCGCCAGTCCTTCGGACTTACGGTCCTCCGTGACCAGGCCGAAGCCGGCGGCGATGCCCTCCTGCACGGATCTCGGGCGCTTGGGGGTCATCTCGCCCCGGCTGAAGGGCTCGGCGCCGAAGAGCGCCTTGGCCAGTTCGGTGCGGCCCGCGCCCTGGAGCCCGGCGACCCCGACGATCTCCCCGGCGCGCAGTTCCAGGTCGATGCCGTCGAGCCGGTCGTTGCCACCACCGCTCACCTTGAGCAGTACGTCCCCGGCCTCGCGGGTCGCGCGCGCCGGGTAGTAGTCCGTCACATCACGGCCGACCATCATGCGGACCAGGTCGGCGGTGGTGAGCTGGTCGATCGGCACGGTGGCGACCTTGGCGCCGTCCTTCAACACGGTGACGCGGTCAGCGAGTTCGAATATCTCGCGGAGCCGGTGCGAGATGTAGAGGACGGCGATGCCGCGCTCGCTCAGCTGCCGCACCAGCCGGTAGAGCAGCTCGACCTCGTGCTCGGCGAGGGCCGCGGTGGGCTCGTCCATGACGACGATCCGGGCGTCCACCGAGAGCGCCTTGACGATCTCGACGACCTGCTGCTGGGCGACCGACAGCCGGGCCACCAGGTCGCGTGGGCCGAAGGAGAACTCGCCGAGTTCGTCCATCAGCAGGGCTGTGGCCTTCTCCATGGCCTCCCGGTCGACCAGGCCGCGGCGCGCGGGTTCCCGGCCGAGGAAGACGTTCTCGGCGACGGTCCGCTCGGGGAGAAGCGTCAACTCCTGGTAGATGATCGATACACCGGCTCGCCGGGCGTCGATCGGGTGCCCGAACTCCACTGCCTTGCCCTGGAGTTCGATGGTGCCCTCGTCGGGCCGGTGCACTCCGGCGAGGATCTTCATCAGGGTGGACTTCCCGGCGCCGTTCTCGCCGATGAGGGCGTGCACCTCCCCCGCGGCGACGTCGAGATCGACGTCGCTCAGCACCCGCGCACCGGGGAAGCTCTTGCCTATGCCCGTCATCCTCAGCATGCGACCCACCCACCCTCCCTGACGGACCGAAGGATCTGGTCGGTGATGTGAGCGGCACGCGCACCGTCCTCGAACGTGGGCAGGCCGTCACGGTCCTCACCCTGGATCGCGGCGTAGGCGTCGGCGACGAACGCGTCGAAGCAGTCGTGGAAGCCCTGCGCGTGGCCGGCCGGGAGCGGCGAGTAGGGCTTGGCGGCCCTGGAGAGCGTCATCGGGTCGCGCACCAGCGTGCTGGAGCCGCTGCGTCCGCCGAGCCAGAGACGCTCGGGGTCCTCCTGGTCGAAGGCGAGGCTGCCGGAGGCCGCGGAGACCTCCAGGAACAACCGGTTCTTGCGGCCGGGGGCGACCTGGCTGAGGGAGACCGAACCGAGTGCGCCGGTCGCGGTGGCGAAGTGGACCGTGGCGAGGTCCTCGGTGAGGGCCGGTCCGCTCAACCGGTCGGCGACGACCACGGAGGCCTGCGCGCAGACCTTGGCGATCCGGTCGCCGGTCACGAACTCCACCAGGTCGAACCAGTGCGAGCCGATGTCGCCGATCGTGCGGCCGGGTCCACCCTGCTTGGGGTCCACCCGCCAATTGTCATCGGTCGACCTCAGCAGCCAGTCCTGCAGGTAACTGCCCTGGATCAGACTGATCCGGCCGAGGTCGTCGAGCCGCGCCCTGGCCTCACGGACCATCGCGTGGAAGCGGTAGGCGAAGGGGACCGCGGCGACCACACCTGCCTCCCGGGCACGGCCGGCCATCATCGCGGCGGTGGACGCGTCGGTGGCCAGCGGCTTCTCGCAGACCACGGCCAGTCCGGCGTCCAGCGCCTTGAGCGCGATGGGCGCGTGCAGGTGGTTGGGGGTGCAGACGTGCAGAACGTCGATGAGACCCGACTCGATCAGCTCATCGGCCGATTCGAATGCGTTCTCCGCGCCCAGGATGCGGGCGCCTTCCAGAGCACTGTCCAGGTTCGCGCCCGCGACACCCACCAGCCTGGCACCGGCTTGCCGGACGGCTCGGGCGTGGACCTGCCCTATGAAACCAGTTCCGACGAGTCCAGCTCTTACTTCCGCTGACTGTCGTCTTATGTCGAGCATGGGACGGATCATATGAACGACTTATGATGACCGTCAACCATAAGTGCAGCCGATTCCGCGATTAGTCAGATGGCTAGGGAGCAGCTGCCCCGGAGGCGGCACACGGTCGACCAACCAGCCCGCACCCGCACCGAGTTGGCGCAGTTCACCGGTGTCTCCAGGTTCACGGCGGCGCCGCGCCTCGACGCATTCCTCGACCAGCAGTGGGACGTCAGGCTCCTCCGCGCGGGATGGCCAACGTCAGAGCGGCCCGACTCGCTGACCAGAGAAGGACGAGCGAGCGGGCCGCGAGCGGCTCACTGGGCTACTACTTGACGGATCCGGCGGTCAGTCCGGAGACGACCTTGCGCTCGATGAGCGCGAACAGGATGACGACAGGAACGATGGCGATGACGGAGCCGGCGAACAGGTAGTTCCACTGGACGGTGTAGTTGCCGATGAAGCTGTTGATGCCGACCGTGAGGGGCTGGTTCTCCGGGATGGTGGAGAGCGTCAGACCCATCACGAACTCGTTCCACGCCGCGATGAAGGTGAAGATCATCGCGGTGACGACGCCCGGCATCGCGAGCGGCAGGGTGATCCGCAGCAGCGCGCCGGCCCGGCCGAGGCCGTCGATCATGGCCGACTCTTCGAGTGCCTCGGGGATGGAGGAGAAATAGGCCGTGAGGATCCAGATCGCGAAGGCCAGGTTGAAGGCGGCGTTGCACAGGATCAGGGTCCACACGGAGTTGAGCATGTCCAGTTGGTAGAACTCGCGGTAGAGCCCGACCAGCAGCGACGTCGGCTGGAACATCTGGGTGACGAGCACCAGGAGCAGGAACAGCTTGCGGCCGCGGAACTTCATGCGCGCGGTGTAGTACGCGGCGGGAATGGCGACCAGCAGTACGAGCAGCGTGGATCCCCCGGCGACGAGCAGCGTGACGCGGAGATTGTCAACCAGATGGGACTCGCGCCACACGTCGACGAAGTTCGACCATTCGAAGGCGCCCGGGAGGTAGGTGGCGTCGCGCAGTTCGTGCGCCGGCCGCAGCGCGGTGATCACCATCTCGGCGTACGGCAGCAGGAACACGGCGGCCAGAAGCCAGGCGACTGCCGTGATCAGCAGGGTGCGCGGCCCCAGGGTCCGCGCGGTGCGGGGAGCGGACTTCCGGGTCTTGGCGGGGGCGGGGGCGGGGGCCCCGGAACGTGTGGGGGTCAGAGTGTTCTGGGCCATCAGGTCTCCTCCTGGTTCCAGCGGCTGGCCTTCAGGAAGAGGACGACCATGCCCACCACGAGCACGAAGTTCACGACGGACATCGCCGCGGACTGGCCGATGTCGGAGTTCTTCAGCTGGTACATGAACACCGTGGTCGTTGCGGTTTCGCTGTCCGGGCCGCCGCGGGTCATGCTCCAGATGATGGGGAACGAGTTGAAGACGTTGATCAGGTTGATGACCATGCCGACGAGCAGAGCGGGCCTCAACAACGGCAGCGTGATCCGCAGGTAGGTCTGCCTGGCGTTGGTGCCGTCGACCTTCGCGGCCTCGTACACCTCGGTCGGAATGGTCTGGAGTCCGGCGAGCAGGGTGTAGGTGGTGAACGGCAGCGAGACGAAGACGGCGACGAACATCATCCAGGGCCAGGCCGTGGACGGGTTGCCCAGCCAGTCCTCGGGACGGTCGATGAGCCCGAGGTCCGTCATCGCGGTGTTGAGGACGCCGGCGGTCTGGTTGAGCATCCATTTGAAGCCGATGGCGGTCATCACCAAGGAGGCGGCCCAAGGCGCGATCAGGGCCCAGCGGGTGACGCGGCGGCCGGGGAACTTCTGGTTGAACAACTGGGCCAGTGCCAGCGAGATCCCCATGGTGGCGGTGACCACGACCAGCGTCCACACGACGGTGGCCACGACGATCGAGGGCAGGGACGGCTCGTCGAACAGCTGCTTGTACTTGTCGAATCCGGCCGAGCCGCGGACGAACCCGCTGCTGCTGATCTTCAGGAACGACGTACGGACCATTTCATAGACGGGCCAGAGCACGACGACGACGATGAGCAGGACGGCCGGACCGACCCAGGGCAGCGGCCCGAGGCGGGCCAGGCCACCCCGGCCCTTGCGGGCGGGGCGGGAGGCAGTGGATGAATTGCTGGACACGGAGGTGCCTTCCCTGACGTGGGGTTCGCCGGGCTACTTGTCGGCGACAGCCGTCTCGGCCTTCTTCTGCAGTTCGCCCAGCACCTTGGCCGGGTCGTTCACGGCCGTGCCGCCGCTCTTCTTGATCTCGGCGGATACGGAGTCCCAGGTGGTGTCGCCCAGCGGGTAGAAGACCGCGTTCGGCAGCAGGGCGAAGAAGGGTTCCAGGTCCTTGTGCTTGCCGTTGGTGGTCATCTCCTTGAGCGTGTCCTTGGTGACCGGCATCAGGTTGTACGTCTCGTCGAACTTCAGCGTGTTCTCCTTCGAGTACGCGAAGTCGAGGAACTTGCGCACCTCTTCCTTGTGCCCGCCGTCCTTGAAGGCCATCATCCAGTCGGCGACGCCGAGGGTGGACTTCAGTGCCCCCGCCCTGCCGGGGATGGGCGCGACGCCGTAGTCGACCTTGCCGTCCTTGGACATCTGGATCAGGGAAGGATGGCCGTTGAGCATCGCGGTCTTGCCGGCCGCGAAGTCGGCGAACGCCGTCTTGCGGTCGGTGGTGGCGGGGTTGGCGTAGGTCAGGCCGTTCTCGACGAGGTTCGACTTCAGCCAGGAGAAGGCCTCCGTGTTCGCCTTGCTGTCGAGCGTGTACTTGCCCGCCGCGTCCGTGTAGCCCCCGCCGTTGCCGAGTTCCCAGATCAGCGACTCTCCCTGGGCCTCCTCGGGGCCGAGGGGCAGTGCGTACGGCGTGACGCCAGGCACCTTGGCCTTGATCTTCTCCGCCGCCGCCTTGAGGTCGTCCCAGCTCTTGGGCGCCTCCTTGATGCCGGCCTTGGCGAACACGGCCTTGTTGTAGAAGAACGCGCGAGCGGAGGAGACGAACGGGATGCCGTACTGCGTGCCGTCGACGTCGCCCGCCTTGGCGAAGCTGTCGATGACGTTGGCCCGGGTCTGCTCGGACAGGACCTCGTCCGCCTTGTACAGCAGATCGTCCGCGACCTTGTCGGCGTAGCCGCCCGTCTGCAGGATGTCCGGCACGTTGCCGCTCTGGATCATCGTCTTGACCTGGGCATCGATGTCGTTCCAGTTGATCACCTGGACATCGATCTTGATCTTGGGGTTGGCGGCGGTGAAGCGCTCCGCCACGTCCTCCCAATAGGCCGTCGAGCTGTTCGACGCCTTGTCGCCGTAGTCGGCGGCGACGAGCTTCAGCGTCACGTCACCGTCCGCAGAACCACCCCCGCCATTGCCGGAGCCGCACGCCGTGAGCGTGAGCACACCAAGCGTGCAGGTCGCAACGAGCAGCCGCTTCTTCATGATCAGTACCGCCTCTGTGTCTGCCGGCTGTCGGGACGACGCAACCGGGGAGTTGAACCAACAGCAGACGCGAGACATGCGCAAACCTGGATGATGTCACTGGTTTTCGCTCACTAACGAGCATCTGCTTCTGCCGCAGTAAACACGAACGCCGGTATCTCCACCAAGAGCCGTTACGCGAACGATGCCAAGTCCGCCTACTGGCAATGGGTTTCAGTGCGCTGCGTACTGCTTCCTCCCAGCCAAGGACAGGGTGCGCCCGGGGGCAATGAGGGCAGGTACCTACACTGCCGCCGTATCGATAGGTACGTGCCGGCAGCCTGGACGTCTTCACGGTCGCCGACCTGCACCTCGGGTGGGCAGGCCAACGAGACCGGCGGTCTGCGGCGGTGTGACGGCCGAGGGCGACGGCGACTACGTCAGCCGGGCGGGGCAGAGCAGGCGAAGGAAGAGGACGGCGGCACCGGAGACCGGCGATGCGGGACCGCCACGCACAGCCGTCCCGCCTCCCGGCGTGGACCGGCTGCGCCGCATGGGTTCGTACGGGTGCACGGAGGCTCGGCGCCTACCAGCGCTCAGACGGCGACGACCTCAATGCCCGCCTCCGTGAGCCGGGCCGCCATGTCCGGGGCGATGCCGGAATCGGTGACGACCACGTCGATCCGGTCGAGGCCGCAGATCCGCGCAAAGGCACGCTTGCCCATCTTGGAAGAGTCTGTCGCCAGGATGACCTTGCGGGCGCGTTCGGCGAACAGCCGGCTCATTCCGGCCTCGTCCTCGTGATGCGTCATGACCCCCAGCTGCGGGTCGATCCCGTCGACGCCGAGCACCGCCACGTCGAGCACCACCTCGTTCAGCACCCCGGCCGTCAGCGGGCCCACCAGCTCATAGGTCTGCGGTCGCGCCACACCACCGGTCACCACGATCTTGAACTGCGGCCGGACCGCCAGCTCACCGGCGATGTTCAAGGCATTGGTGACCACGGTGTACGAGGGGCCCGAGAGGCTGTCACCCGCTTCAGCCGGGCCCGCGCCGACCCGGAGTACGAGCGCGCGCGCCACTTCGGTCGTGGTCGTGCCGCCATTGAGGCCGATGACTTCTCCGGCTCCCAGCATCTCGGCCACGGCTCCGGCGATCCGCTGCTTCTCGGAAGCCCGGCGGGAGGACTTGTACCGCAGGGGAAGCTCGTACGAGACGCCGTGCGCGATCGCCCCGCCCCGGGTACGGACCAGCAGCCGTTGCTCGGCGAGTTCGTCGAAGTCCCTGCGGATGGTGGCTGCCGACACCTTCACCGAAGCGGCCGCCTCCTCCACGTCCAGCTTGCCTTCGACGGCCAGCAATTCGAGCAACTTGCTCCACCGATCCTGCTTGGACATCCGTCTCACCCTTCCGTGGCGCTGGGACTTCCGAGCGCACACCCGGGGTCTCGCGGCAGGTGCGGGGACTCACAGCCGACAGGAGAAGCATGCGCGAAGTTGATCGTAGTACCGCCAGGATCCGCGCACAGCGGGGACCAGCACTTTCTGCACCTCGGACGAGTGTGAGGCACTCCTCTCTGGACCTCAAGGGCCATACAGCACATACTTCGAACACTCGCAATGCACGAATACGCGCGATTTTTCTGGTGTACGAGCATGATCTCTCACACAGAATGGTTCGGAAGTGATGTACAGCTACGCCTCGCCCCCCTCGACCTCGGCGGTCGGAGCGGAAGCGGGCAGATCCGACCGAGGTCGCGCCCCGGAGGGCGTGATCGCTCTCGACGTAGGGGGGACCGGCATGAAGGGCGCGGTCGTGGACCGCTCCGTGAAGCCCGTCGCGTCCCTGCACGTGCCGACGCCGCGCGCCGACGGACCGGAGGCTGTGGTCGACGCCATCGCCGGCGCACTGCTCGCTCTGACGGACAGGGCCGCAGCGCGCGGAGTAACGGTCCGCGACGCCGGTGTCGTGGTCCCGGGCATCGTGGACGAGGACCTGCAGAAGGCCGTCTGGTCCGCCAACATCGGCTGGCGCGATCTCCCACTCGCCGCCGTTCTCGCTGCCCGTACCGGCCTGCGCGTGACACTGGGCCACGACGTCCGCGCGGGCGGCGTCGCCGAGTGCGTCCTGGGCGCGGCACGCGGTGCGCAGAACGTGCTCTTCGTGGCAGTCGGAACTGGCATCGCCGCGGCCCTCGTCTGTGACGGCCGGCCCCTGCGCTCCGGCGGGTTCGCCGGCGAACTCGGCCATATGGTGGTGCGCGCCGGCACCGTGTGCGCCTGCGGCGGGACCGGATGCCTGGAGACCGTGGCCTCCGCGAGCTCCATCGCAGCGGTCTACGGCGCCCGCACCGGACGTCCGGTCGCGGGCGCGGCCGATGTCGCCGCGCTGGTCGAGGCGGGCGACCGGACGGCCCGGGCCGTCTGGGCCAGTGCCACAGAAGCCCTGGCGGAAGCACTCGCCGCCGTGACGACGCTGGTCGCCCCGGAACTGATCGTCCTGGGCGGAGGCCTGGCCGAGGCGGACCGGCTGCTGCTCGATCCCGTACGGGACGGCCTGACCGCGCGACTCACCTTCCCACGCGTCCCGCTGCTCGTCCGGGCCGAGCTCGGTGACCGCGCGGGGTGTCTGGGCGCCGGCCTGATGGCATGGCAGGCGGCAGGTCACCCCATCCCCACCCCCCTGACAGGAGCCTCCGGTTCGTGATCATCACCGTCACCCTCAACGCCGCTCTCGACGTCACCTGGAACGTCCCCTCGCTGCGACCCCGGTCCTCCCACCGTGTCGACACGGCATACGAGCAGGCGGGCGGCAAGGGGATCAACGTAGCCCGAGTGCTCGCGTTCCTCGGGCACGCTCCCGTCGCCACCGGGCTGGCGGGCGGTCCCACCGGGCGCGCCATACGCGACGGGCTGCGCTCCGCGGGCATTCACGACGCGTTCACAGCCGTGGAGGGCGACTCCCGGCGCACCCTGGCCGTGGTCTCGGGTGACGACGGCGACGCCACCGTTTTCAACGGGCTGGGCCCGACGGTGTCGTCGGCGGAGTGGACGGCCTTCTCTCGGCACTACGCCTCGCTGATCCCGGGTGCGAGCGTGGTGGTCCTGAGCGGCAGCACGCCTCCCGGTCTGCCCGGAGACGCCTATGCCCAACTCATCCGCGGTGCGGCCGCGGAGGGGGTGACGACGGTGCTCGATACATCGGGACTCGCCCTGTCGGCCGCTCTGGAAGCCGGTCCCGACGTGATCAAGCCCAATGCGGAGGAGCTCAGGGAGGTGACCGGGGCCGCCGACCCCGCGGCCGCCGCCGCGGAGCTCCGCGCCCGCGGGGCCCGGGCGGTCGTGGTGTCGGCGGGTCCGGACGGTGTGCTCGCCGTCACGCCGACGGGCACATGGCGCGCGGCGCCTGCCGAACGGCTCACGGGCAACCCGACCGGCGCCGGCGACGCCTGCGTCGCCGCCATCGCCTCGGGCCTGGCGGCCCACGCACGGTGGCCCGACATCCTGCGCGAGGCGGTGGCCCTCTCGGCCGCCGCCGTCCCGTGCGCCGTCGCCGGCGACATCGACGCCACCGTCTATCACCGACTCCGTCAAGTGATCCGCGTGAAGGAGAGCGGACACCGCTCATGACGCTTGAAATTGCTTGTAATGAGGCCTCTTTGAACATATCTTGGCAGACGTGATGCTCTTAAAGCGCAATCAACGCACCGGGCACGGCGCGCGCTACGACCCTCCGTCCTGTCCCCCTCCTTCGAGCCCAAGGAATCCCGTGACCACTGTCGAGACCTCCCGCACGTCGTTCGAGATCGCATCCCAGCCCGACACCTGGCGGCGTGCCGTCGCCTCCGTCCACTCCTACGCGGAGGTCCTCCCCCGGCGGGGCGAGCGCGTCGCGGTCATCGGCTGTGGCACCTCGTGGTTCATGGCCCTCGCCTACGCGCAGCTGCGGGAGAGCGGCGGACACGGCGAGACCGACGCCTTCGCCGCGTCCGAGTTCCCGGCCGACCGGACCTACGACCGCATCATCGCCATCACACGCTCCGGAACCACCACCGAGGTCCTCGACCTCCTGACACGGGTCAAGGGCACGGTCGCCACCAGCGCGATCACCGCCGACCCCACAACGCCCGTCATGACGGCCGCCGACGCCGTCGCCGTGCTGGACTTCGCCGACGAGCAGTCCGTCGTCCAGACCAGGTTCGCCACCACGGTCCTGGTCCTGTTGCGTGCCCACCTCGAAGCCGAAGGCGCGCTTCCGGCCGGTGTACGTCCACTGGCCGACGCCATCGAGGACGCCGAGCGCGCTGTCGCGGAGCCGCTGGACCCCGCGGTCTGCGGTGCCGAGCAGTTCACCTTCCTCGGAATCGGCTGGACCTACGGCCTCGCCCTCGAAGCCGGCCTCAAGATGCGCGAGGCCGCCGGCGCCTGGACCGAGGCGTACCCCGCCATGGAGTACCGCCACGGTCCCATCAGCATCACCGGCCCCGGCCGCGTCGTCTGGCTGTTCGGCGCCGAACCACTGGGGCTGACCGATGACATCGACGCCGTCGGAGGCATCCACGCCGGTGCGTCCAGTGACCGGGCCGAGGCTCTCGACCCGCTGGCGGACCTCATCCGAGCCCAGCGTCTCGCCGTTCACCTGGCCGAAGCACGCGGCTACGACCCCGACCGCCCCCGCAACCTGACCCGGTCCGTGATCCTCACGTCCGCCGGCGCCTGAGAACAGGTCCCGTACCCCCGCACCGGCAGGGCCGGTGACGTGGACACCGCTTCCACGTCGCCGGCCGTTCCTTCGTCACCGCTTCGTGGAGAACGCTCATGCCTCTGACCCCCACAGACGACATCGTCCGGCCCGCTCGCGCCACCGACACGGGTGTCGGCGCCTTCAACGTCGTGCAGATCGAGCACGCCGAGGCGATCGTCACCGGGGCCGAACGCGTCGGACTGCCCGTCATCCTGCAGATCAGCGAGAACACCGCGCGCTACCACGGCGCCCTCGCCCCGATCGCCGTAGCCTCCCTCGCCATCGCCGCCTCCTCCTCCGTTCCGGTGGCGGTGCACCTTGACCACGCCGAGTCCATCGAGCTCGTTCACGAAGCGGTGGACCTCGGATTCACGTCGGTCATGTTCGACGCCTCCACCCTGCCGTACAGCGCGAACGTCGCCGCCACTCGCGAAGTGACGGACCACTGCCACCGGGCCGGCGTGTGGGTCGAGGCGGAGCTCGGAGAAGTCGGTGGCAAGGACGGGGCCCATGCACCCGGCGTCCGGACGGATCCGGACGAGGCCCGCGCGTTCGCCGCGGCGACCGCCGTGGACGCCCTGGCCGTCGCGGTGGGCAGCTCGCACGCCATGCTCACCCGTAACGCCGAACTCGACCTCGCCCTCATAGGGCGGCTGAAGGACGTGCTCGACGTGCCGCTCGTGCTCCACGGCTCCTCGGGGGTCGACGACTCCGACCTCGCGAAGGCCGTCGCGGCCGGCATGACCAAGGTGAACATCTCCACCCACCTCAACAAGCTGTTCACCCGCACGGCGCGCGAGCGGCTGGAGGCCCTCCCCGACGTCGCCGACCCCCGCAAGTACCTCGGACCGGCGCGAGACGCTGTGACGG
This sequence comes from Streptomyces tanashiensis, assembly GCF_014648895.1. Classification (GTDB taxonomy): domain Bacteria; phylum Actinomycetota; class Actinomycetes; order Streptomycetales; family Streptomycetaceae; genus Streptomyces; species Streptomyces tanashiensis. The sequence goes on along the minus strand of NZ_BMRZ01000016.1, from coordinate 70,335 downwards.
ACGAAGTCGCCCGGCTGCTGGAAGTGCTGGCAGGACGCTGACCGCGAGGCGGAGCATCGAAGGCCCGGCCACTGCGGTGTCCGGGCCTTCCGCATGCGTCGCCGAGGGCATCGGCACCGGCCGCGGGGCCCGCGCCGTGGCAGGACCGCCGGCCTTGGCCATGAAGACGGCCCGCGGCCTCGCCGGTCAGGACGAGGGTGGCCGCGGGCCGTCGCTCAGGGGTGCCGCCGTCAGGCAGCGGGTGGAAGGGCTGGAGGCCGCTCCACGTCAGATCGAGCTGCTGAAGCACCACTCCGCAGGTGTCGAGGACCGAGGGCCGCCGGATCCCGGGGATCTCTGCTGTCCGACCCGCAGGTCGGCCCAGACGAGGTGGCCCGCATAGGAACGAGTGGCTCCCCAGGCCACCGCCAGCATCGCCACGATGTCGAGCCCCCGGACGGTCGTACCCTTCGCCGTGGCGGTTGCCGGCCCCGATCGGAGTTCCCAGCCTTCGCCCCGGTCGCCCACCACGATGTGGACCGAGAGGCCACCGTCAGCGAGCAGTACCTGCCGGAGTGTGTGCCATACGGGTCTGGTGCCGTGACGCAGAGCGTTCGTCACGAGCTCCGCGTCGATGCGCACCGCGGCCTCGACCAGATCCGCCATGCCCCATCCACACAGCATCTCTCTGACCTGCCGGCCTGCCTGGACCACGGAGAGCGAGGGGCCGGCGGAGACCCGCCACAGCGGAGCGGACCGAACGACCTGACGGTGATCAGGGGCAAGAGGACGGTTCATGACGACTCCCGTGCGGTGAGGCCCCCCATCCGGTCCTGAGCACGGACCGGACATGTCCAGGAAAAGGCCTCGTCGCGAGCGGAACAATGCGGGCGCATCCCTATTCGCCGCGAGGGTTCCGTAGGTAGTAAGGCACGACCGCCCCTCACGCACGGTAACTGCGGAGGTACGCGGACGGGAGCGGGCGGGGAGATCCTGGTGGCCCCCTGGGACGGAGCGGAGCAGGTGTTCGAGAAGGCGGTACCCCTCCCCCGTCGGGGCACCGCCCTGTCCATGGGAATCCTCCCGTGGGGAAGGGCGGGTCGGCACTGCCCACCCTTCCCCACGCACTCAGGTGATCGTGACCGGGCGCGTGAAGGAGTGCTTGGCGCCCAGGTTGTCGGTCACCGTGAGCCAGGCCGTGTAGGTTCCCGGCGCGGCGTAGGTGTGCGCGGTGCTGTAGCTGTGCACCTCCGCGCTGTTGTCACCGAAGGACCACGCCTGGTCCACTATCGTCCGCCCCGGGGGCGGTGTGACCGTCGCGGAGAAGTTCATCGTCCGCGCCGTCGTCGTCGAAGCGGTGACGGTGGCCGTTCCGCCCGCGCCGGACTCCTGCTTGACGCCCCGGCCGTTGAACCGCAGCCAGTCCAGCGACAGCAGGTCACCCGTCGCGTTCGGGTTGTTGACGACCAGGTACAGATCGAACGTCCGGTTCGGGTTGGTCAGCGGCACCGTGGGCGAGACCAGGGTGTCGTAGCTGCCGGTGTTCGGGATGGCGACCGACCCGAGCAGCTGGCCCGTGGGCGAGTCGGCACGGAATTCGACGGTGGCTCCGACGGCCCCCGAAGACGCGCCGAGCGTGACCGAGTTGATCAGGTGAAGGTTCTGCGGGGAAAACTTGATCCAGTCACCGTGGTCCAGGTCGCCGACCCGGACACCACCGTGCGCGGTGGTCCGGTTCAGGTTCACCGCGCCACTGGTGGTGTCGAAGTGCTCGGCCTCCATGAACCTCGGCCGCAGCTCCACCTCGGTGGAGCCGGAAAGGGCGGGGACGGTGCCGTTCAGCGCGCCGCCGTCGGTGTACTGCGCGCTGACCACGGCGTAGAGGTTCTGGCCCGCGCCGTGGCCGTCAGCACCGCTCGGGTCGGTGAGCAGCGTGCCGCTGCACCCGGTGTAGGTGTCCAGTGGGTGGGCGTGCGAGTCGTGCCCGAGCTTGGTCTGGACGGTCACACGGGAGCAGTCGACGGCGGTGTCCTCGGGGTCGGTGACCGTCACCGTGTACGGGATGCGGTCGCCCCATTCGTAGACGCCGCCGTCCGGGATGTTGATCTTCACCGTGGGCCGGGTGTTGCCGACGGTGATCTCCTTCAGCGCGGAGTTCGACCCGGCCGCGTTGGCAATCGTGAGCTTCGCGGTCTTCTTGCCCGTCGTCCCGTAGGTGAACGTCGGGTTGGCCGCTGTGGAGTCGACCGTGCCGTTGTTGTCGAAGTCCCACTTGTACGTGAGGTTCGTCCCGGTGGACCCGTTGCTGGAGAACGCCACCGTCAGCGGGGCCTTCCCGCTGTCCTTGTCAGCCATGATGCTCGCGACCGGTGCCGGACCGTTGGGCGTGTAGTCGATCCGGTAGATGCCCGAGCCCTCGTTGCTGCCGCCACGGCCCGATCCGGAACCCTCGCCGAAGTCGATGACGTACAGCGCGCCGTCGGGGCCGAACTCGGCCTCGAACGGCTGGGTCCACGTCATGTCACCGAAGATCCCGTTGATCGACTGCAGGTCGCCGACCTTGGTGGGTGCGAACTTCGAGTTGGTAAACGTCTGCGCGGTCTTGTGGATGGACAGGGTCTTGAACCACTGGCGCGTCAGCTCGAAGGTGATCCACTTCCCGTCGAAGTACTCAGGGAACTTGTTCGGGTTGGTGTTGGCCGCGTCGTAGTCGTAGACCGGCCCGCTCATCGGGCCACCGCCGCCGGTGCCCAGTTCCGGGAACTCGGCGGAGGCGGAGTAGGCGTACGACACCAGCGCCGGCTTGGACGGCGGCAGGTTCTGCAGGCCGGTGTTGTTCGGGGAGTCGTTGACCGGGGCCGCACAATTGAACTTCGCACCGGCGGTGTCGGTGGCGAAGTCGTAGTCGTTGAACGGGGTGTTGTTCCCGACGCAGTACGGCCAGCCGTAGTTTCCGGCAGAGGTGATCCGGTCGAACTCGACGGTGCCCTCGGGACCGCGGGTCGCGTTGGCGCTGCGCGCGTCCGGGCCGTAGTCGCCGACGAGCACGGCGTTGGTCTGCGAGTCGACGGTGATGCGGAACGGGTTGCGGAAGCCCATGGCGTAGATCTCGGGCTTGGCCTTCGCGGTGCCTGCGGCGAAGAGGTTGCCCGACGGGATGGTGTACGTGCCGTCGGCCTGCGGCTTGATGCGCAGGATCTTGCCGCGCAGGTCGTTGGTGTTGCCCGACGTGGCCTGCGCGTCGAACGCGGCACGGCCCGCCCGCTCGTCTATCGGGGTGTAGCCCGAAGACTGGAACGGGTCGGTGTTGTCACCGATCCCGGCGTACAGGTTGCCCGACTTGTCCATGGCGAGCGAGCCGCCCAGGTGCGAGGCCGCCCGGCTGCCGCTGGGCGCGAAGACCGGGATGGTCAGCAGCCGCTTCTCCGAGGAGAGGGCGACCGAGTTGCCCGACACGGTGAACCGCGACAGGTTGAGCCGCGACTCGGTCTTGTCGGACCACAGGACGTACAGCCACTTGTTGGTGGCGAAGTCCTTGTCCAGGGTCAGACCGATCAGCCCGCCGGACTGGCTGGTCTGCTCGGCGGTGTAGTCGAAGTCCAGCAGAGTGGTGACCGCCAAGGTGGCCTGGTCGATGACCCTGAGGGCACCGGTGCGCTCGATGTAGAACACCCGCTTGTCGGGAGCCACGGCAAGCTCGAACGGGTCCGACAGGCCGTCGGTGACCAACGGGACGCGCGTGTAGGAGCTCTTCTTCGTGGGGCTGCAGTCGCCCTCGACAGCGCCGGCGGCCCACTCGATGCCGTACCGCAGGTGCTCCAGGAACGCCGGCTCGCTGAACGCCGAGGCCGAGTGGCCGCCGGCCGTGTACCAGGACCGGCCGCCGTCGTAGTTCTGACACCACGAGTACGCGTGGTCGACGCCCTCGTCCAGCTTGTTGTCGCCGTCACGCACCTTGATCTGTGCGAGCGTGTGCACGTTCCCCGTCGGGTTCGTGCGCCAGTTGTACCACTCCTCGTTACGCTCCCAGAGCTCCGGCAGGTTCTTCGTCGACGGGTGGGCGCGGTCGAGGACCTTGATCCGGCCGGGGCCGGTGCCGCCCGTGGCGTTGTAGTCGCCGTGGAAGTCGAAGATGGTACCGACGAGACCGGCGTACCAGTCCCAGTTCCGCTCACTCGCGGTCGCGGCGTGCAGGCCGGTCCAGCCACCGCCGCTGCGGATGAACTTCTGGAACGCCGCACGCTGGTTGGCATCGAGCAGCGGCGGCGAGGTCTCGTTGGAGTTCGTGTTGTTGAACACGATGACGTCGAAACGCGCCAGGTTCTCGTCGGTGAACGCGGCGGCGTCGGTCGTGGACTCGACCTCGAAGTCGTGGTCGGCGCCCATCTTCTCGATCGCGGTGACGCCCGCCTCGATCGAGCCGTGGGTGAAGAACGTGGTCTTGGAGAAGACCAGCACCCGGAACCGGGATTCGTGGGCTGCGGACGGCACCGCGGCCGCGAGGACTGACAGTACGGCGGCGACCAACGCCGCCACCCATCGCATGTGTTTCATCGACGCTCCGAATCGTTGCCGCGCTGACTGGCCAGGCAAAGTGCAGATCAGTTGCGCAATACTGCATCGAGAAGACGAAGTTCCGTCATCTCCAATCATTTCTCAGGATCAGAGTCACCCTAAGCCCGGCCTGGGCGACCGCGGTGGGGGTGTCGTATACACGACACCCCCACCGTCCGCGCACGACCCGTGCACGCGATGGGTGACGACGGACCGGACCTGCGGGAAGCCTGATCGATGATCAGGACCGCACGGGGGCCGCTACCATCCGAGGCAATGGGCTCTCCGCGCCGGCCTCGCCGCTGGGCCCATGCCGCCCACCCGAGGAGTCCGCGCATGAACCGGTCGCAGCGCCATCCGGTCACCCTCGCCGACGTCGCCGCCGAGGCGGGCGTCTCGCTGGCGACCGCCTCGCGCGCCCTGCACCCGGGAGCCCGCCGTGTGAGAGAGGACCTCAAGGCGAAGGTCCTGGACACCGCGCGCAGACTCAACTACTCCACGAACGTGCAGGCACAGGCGGTCGCGAGCGGCACGAGCAAGGAGATCGGCCTGCTCGTCCACGACATCGCCGACCCGTACTTCTCCGCCATCGCCGCCGGTGTCATGCGGGCCGCGGACGTACACGGCCTCCTCGTCACGCTCTGCGACACGGCGCGTAGTCCGGAACGCGAGATCGACCACTTCGCCGCACTGCGCAGCCGGCGCTGCCGCGCCGTCATCCTCGCCGGCAGCCGCAGCGCCGACACGAAGCTCAACGATGCCCTGCGGGCGGAGGTCGACGCCTTCCGCGCCACGGGAGGCCGCGTCGTGTCCATCGGCCAGCACCGGCTGCCGGTCGACACCGTCGTCCTGGAGAACCGTGCCGGCGCCCGACAGCTCGCCCAGGCGTTGGTCGACCTCGGCCACCGCCGGTTCGGTGTGGTGGGCGGCCCCCCGGACCTGCTCACCGCCCGCCACCGCCTCCAGGGCTTCCGGGAAGGGCTGGCCCACATCCCCGGCGCCTCCCTCGAAGCGGTCGTCCACGGCGACTTCACCCGCGACGGGGGCCACGAGTCCATGGGACAGCTCCTCGCGGAGGGCCTCGCCCTCGACTGCGTGTTCGCGGCTACCGACATCATGGCCGTCGGCGCGATGGCGAAGTGCCGGGATCTCGGCATCGCCGTCCCCGACGACCTCGCCTTCGCGGGCTTCGATGACATCAGCACCCTGCGCGATGTCACTCCCGCACTGACCACGGTACGGCTGCCACTGGAACACATCGGGGAGACGTCGGTCGATCTCGTGGTCACCACGGAACCCGAGGCGGCCCCCCGCCTTCGGCGGGTGAAGGGCGAGGTCGTCGTCCGGGCGAGCACGCCCCCACGTGAGCGGCGCTGACGCAGGCACCGTCCACGGCGGCAGGAGGGACGAGACACCCCTCTCGGAGGCGGCGGCCGACCGGCCCCGGCAGAGCGTGCCGGGGCCGGTCGACTCTTTCCGGGGGTCAGTTGGGCAGGACCCAGATCTGATTGCCCTGGTTGGGCTTGGACACGCCGCAGGCTCCGACGATGATGGGGTTGGTGTCAGTGGTGCGGGAGTAGTAGTCGTCGGCGCAGAGGTTCAGGCCGGTGTTCTTCAGGTAGCCGTTGCGCTGATACGCCCACTTCTGACTGGCGCTGCCGTTGCACGGGTTGAGTACCGCCCAGTATCCGATGTGGCGACTGTCGGTGCTCTTGTAGGTCGCGTCCAGGCAGGCGCCCAGGGTACGGATGGTGCCGTCACCCTGGACGGTCCAGCGCTGGTTGGCGCCGCCGTGGCAGGTGTAGAGGGTCACCGGGTTGTTGGGTCCGGAACCGCTGTTGGCGTCGTCCAGGCACTTGCCGCCGATACCGGAGATCTGCCCGGTGGGCTTCTGGCCGGTGCAGCCCGAGCCGGGCTTGATGCGGAAGATCGCCGTACCGTGTGCGGGCACCGATGCGCTGATCGTTCCACTGCTGCTGGACGTGGTTCCCGTCCAGAGGTCCTTGACCGATGCGGTGCAGGCCGCGCCGCCCTGGAATCCCACGCCCGTGAGGGTCGTGCTCAGGGTCGCGGTGCTGCTCCCGCGGTTGAGCAGCGCGACGGCCCGGTCGCCGTTCGCCAGCGGGCGGGCGAGGATGTCGGCCGAACCGTTCTGGGAGACGATGCCCGCCTGCTCGCCGAGCGCGTCCTGGTCGATGGCGATGATGTCGGTGTTGGACAGTGTGGACAGGGAGTCCGCGGAGAGGTTCGCCACGTCGACGCTGAGGATCAGCGGCGAGGCCATCATCGCCCACAGGGCGAACTGGCTGCGCGACTCGTCCTTGGTGAGGGCGTCACCGGTGATGAGGAAGTCGGGGTCGTTCCAGCTGCCGGGTGCCGCGTAGCGGGCGAGCTGGGAGTTGTAGGCGTACTGGGCCATGACCCCGGCCTGGTTGATGTTGGTGCTCCAGGCGTTGTGGGTGGAGCGGTACATCTTGACGTCATAGCCCTCGCGCCAGAGCTGGCCGCTCTTGCTGGCCTCGTCGATGACCGTGTACCAGTCGGCGAGGTCGGACTTGCCGATGTAGAAGTACGCGGGGGAGGACTCCGAGAAGACCATGTCGCGCTTGCTCGCGTTGGCCTTCATCGCGGCGCCGAATTCCTTGTACGCCTTGATGTACCCGGCCGCGTCACTCGCCGCGGCAGGCATGTTGCAGCCGTCGAGCTTGATGTAGTCGACGCCCCAGGAGGCGAGCAGGTCCACGTCGGCCTGATAGTGGCCCCAGCTGCCCGGGTAGCCGCCGCAGGTGTAGGTACCGCTGTCCAGGTAGACCCCGTACTTCAGGCCCTTGGCGTGCAGTTGGTCCCCGAGCCACTTCATCCCGTGCGGGAAGAGAGTGGGGTCGGCGACGAGGTTCCCGGAGGTGTCACGCGACTTCGTCATCCAGCAGTCGTCCACGGTGACGGTGTCGTAGCCCTTGCTCGCCAGCCCCTTGCTCACGAGGGCGTCAGCCTGCTCGAGGAACAGACTCTCGCTGACTCCCTCGTCGCCGGTGTTGGGGTTGTTGGGCCGGCAGCCGAACCGGGCCCAGTTGTTGAACCCCATGGGCGGAGTGACGGCCAGCGAGTGGCCGGAGGGGCTGGTGGCCGTGGGCGAGGCCTCGGCGCTGGGCACGAACACGAATGCCGACAGGGCGGCGGCTGACGTGGCCAGGGCGACGGCGGTACGCGCGATGGTGTGGGGAGATGGACTTCGCATGGGGAATGTGTCCTTGCCTTGGTCGTGGAGGCGGCTGGGAACGCACGCCCGAGCCGGAGCGGGGATTACTCCGACCATGTGGTTCCGGACGGCCCCTCGCGTGAGTGGCTGAGTGGACCGCGACACCCTTCCTGGTGTCAATAGTTGCTTCATACGGCAGAGAGTTGAGCAGCTTCAGTCACTTGACTTGCTCTTACGTGCACCCGAGGCCTCTGCAACGGTGGTTGCCGGACGCGGGCGTGAACGACGGCGCGGCGGCGGCACAGCTCGGGAGCGATCCCGAACGCGGCGGCGCCGTGTCAGGAGGATGTCGTCGAATCGACCGCGGGGACACGTTGACTGCGGATCGCACCCCTCTCTAGCCTTGCTACCGACAAGGGAAAGAGCTTTCCGTCAGCCTCGGGACCACTCCTGGTCCACTCAGAGGGACGCGACTTCCCGGGGCGCGTAACAGTCCAGAGCGCCCTGCGGAGCAACCAAGCCATCCGTCACACCGGTCCTTTCGGACCGTCTCACACCCTTGAGGACACCCATGGCGAGAGTCACGGCGGACAGCCAGGTTCCGAGCCACCCGCCGCTTCCGCAACCGGGTGACGCCGTGTCCGCGTCCGCCGACTGGCTGACCGAGGAGACAGGTCATCTGCTGGCGCTGATGGCGACGGGCGCCACGGACCGGGCCATCGCCCGGATGCTGGGCGTCAGCGAACGGACCGTCCTCAGGAGGATCACCCGCGTCCAGCAGCAGCTGGGCGCTCAATCCCGCTTCCAGCTGGGGCTTCTCGTCCATGGGCTGCAATGGCTTCCCTTATCCGTCCCTCCGGCCCGGCCTGCGGTGGAGCGCGTGACCGGTCCGTCCGACTCCTGAACTCCTCCTGTGGGCAGGGGTGTTCGGCACCCGCAGAGCTTGCTGTACGTCTGAGGGGCGGTCTTCGTCGAGACCGCCCCTCAGAGCTACGGCCGCCGGCCCACCGGTCTCCTCAGCGGGAAAGGCAGGACAGCAGGAACTGTTTGACCTCGGTGGCGTGGAAGCGCGCCCGGGCCCGGTCGGGAGCGGAACACAGCAGGACGGGAGCGTCCTCGGCCTTGGCGGGGATGCGTCCGTGGCTGCCGCGAACGCATCCGGGGTCGGTCGGTACGACGGCCATCGTGCCGCGGATGCCGAGTTTGAGCTTGGCCAGGGCAACGGCGGCCCGTGCCATCACCAGCGGGTCACCCGGGTCGAAGAACAGCTCAGCCGGGTCGTACCCCGGTTTGCGGTGGATCTCCACGCCGCGGGCGAAGTCCGGTGCGGCCTGGTCCTCCAGCCAGTAGTAGTACGTGAACCAGCTGTCGGGAGCGGCCACGGCGACAAGCTCACCCGACCGGGCGTGGTCGAGGCCGTGGTCCGCCTGCCCCGAGCGGTCCAGGACCTCGTCGACGCCGTCGAGCTCGCGGAGCACCTCGCGCACGCGCGGCACGTCCGCCGGGTCGGCCACGTAGACGTGGGCGATCTGGTGGTCGGCGGTGGCGAACGCGGAAGAGGTCCACGGGTCGAGGTATTCCATGCCCTGCTGCCGGAACACCTTGAGCAGCCCCGCGCGGCGCAGGGCCCGGTTGATGTCGACGGGGCGGCGCACTTCGGTGATGCCGTACTCGCTCAGGGCCACGACCGTCGCGCCCCGGGCGAGGGTCTCGTCGAGGAAGGGTCCCAGGACCTCGTCCAGGTCGCGGGCGGCCTTCCGTGCCTGCGCCGAGTCCGGGCCGTGGCGTTGCAGGTCGTAGTCGAGATGCGGTACGTAGGCGAGCGTCAGGTCCGGGTCGTACCGGTCGACGACCCGCCGGGCGGCGTCGACGATCCACCGCGTGGACGCGAGGCCGGCCCTGGGCCCCCAGTAGTCGAACAGCGGGAAGACGCCCAGGTCGGCCGTCAGGGCGTCCCGGAGTTCCGGCGGGTTGGTGTAGCAGTCCGGGGACTTGCGCCCGTCGTAGTGGTACACCGGCCGCGGGGTGACGGTGATGTCCACGTCGGCGCCCATCGCGTACCACCAGCAGATGTTGGCCACCGTCAGGTCGGGCCGGGTCCGCCGTGCGGTCTGCCAGACCTTCTCGCCGCCGACGAGCCGGTTGTGCTGGCGCCAGAACGCCACCTCGCCCATCTCCCGGTCGTACCAGCCGTTTCCGACGATCCCGTGCCCGGACGGCAGTTCGCCGGTCAGGAAGGTGGACTGCACCGAGCAGGTGACCGCGGGGAGGACCGTCTCCAGCTCGGCGCTGAAGCCGGTGTCGGCGACCGCCCGCAGGCGGGGCATGTCGGCCAGTGCGCGCGGGGTGAGCCCGACGACGTCGAGGACCACGACACTCATCACGAACTCCTGTTCACGGAGGAATGGGGGGTCTGCTCGGTGAGGCCCAGGGTGAGCAGCTCCCGGCGGGTCCAGTCGAGTTCGGCGGCGATGCCCGCGGCCAGTTCCTGCGCAGTGCGCGGCGGGACGGGCAGCACCGACCAGGTGTACGTCTCGACCTCCAGGTGCGTGGTGCCGGGCCGCTCGGTGGCGAGCAATGCGGCGAGGGCTCGCAGCAGTACCGGCCGTGTGCTGGTCAGAGGCGGTTCGGGGTCGGCGTGCAGAGGGACGTGGAAGTGGGAGCGCCAGGGTGCGTCGCGATTCATCGCCATGGAACCGGCCAGCGCCTGTGGCAGGTCGTCGACCCCGGTGGGAGGTGCTCCGGCTCGCCGGGTCTGGTGGAGGAACCGGGGTTCGATGAAAGCGGCCAGCGCCCGGCGGACGTCCGGGTCCGCGGGCCGTTCGGCGTGCAGGGCGCAGGACAGCTGTGCCTTGACGACGCCCAACCCGGCCCGGTCCAGCTCCCGCAGGGCCGCGCGCGGGTCTTCGAAGGCGACGGCGAGATGGCACACGTCGAGACAGATGCCGAAGTACTCCGGATCCATATGGCGCAGATGGTAGGCGGCCTGGCCGGTCGTCTCAACGACACAACCGGGCTCCGGCTCCAGAGCGACCCTGATCGTACGGCCGGTGTGGTGGCGGATGCCTTTGAGCCTGCGCCCGAGTTCGTCCAGGTTCCGCAGTGCCTGAAGGTGACGCTCCGGGGTCCAGTCGGCACGCCAGCCGAGCGGAAGGGTGGAGATGGAACCGGTCGTGACATCGTCGGGCAACAACAGGGCGAGCACCCGTGCGAGGTCGGCCGTGAACTCCAGCCGAGGCCGCGAGGACCAGTCGGGACGGTAGACCGCGCGCTTGACCACCGGCTGGTGGAAACCTTGGTAGGGGAAGCCGTTGAGAGTGACCACCTCCAGTCCGCGCAGGTCGAGCTCGGTGCGGAGCCTGAGCGCGGCACGGGGATCATCGGCCAGGGCGGCGGCGACGGGCTGGGCGATCCACAGGCCGATACCCAGCCGGTCCGCTGCCAGCTGCTCCCGGACGGGGACTGCGTAGGTGTCGAGCTGGTCCAAGATCCCGGCGAGATCTTCGGCAGGGTGCACGTTGGTGCAGTAGCCGAGGTGGACGTCCTCGCCGCTGCCGTGACGGAACCTCATCAGCTGCCGCCCCTGCGTACGGAGTTGCCGGCGTACTCCGAGGTGTCCGACGGAGAGCCCACCTCGGACACGTGGTCCAGCGTGAGCCGCCCGCTCTGTGCGTAGAACTCCACGGGGTTGCGCCAGAGCACCTGATCCACGTCGTTCTCGGTGAAGCCGGCGGCGCGCATGGCGGAGGCGGTGACGAAGGTCAGCAGCGGGTCGCTGTGACCCCAGTCGGCAGCCGAGTTGACCAGCACGCGGGAGGTGCCGTGGTCCTGGAGGATGCGCACCATGCGGTCCGGGGTCATCTTGGTGTCGGGGTAGATGGAGAATCCCATCCAGCAGCCGGAGTCGGCGACGAGCGGCACGGTCACCTCGTTGAGGTGGTCGACCAGGACCCTGCCGGGTCCGATGCCGGAGGCCTTCACGAGTTCGAGAGTACGGGCGGTTCCCACGGCCTTGTCGCGGTGCGGGGTGTGCACCAGGGCCGGAAGGCCGCTCTCCTTGGCGAGGCCCAGCTGAAGGATGAACGCCCGCTCCTCGGCCTCGGTCATCAGGTCGAAGCCGATCTCGCCGACTGCTACGACACGGTCCTTGAGCAGGTACCGGGGCAGCTCGTCGAGGACCGGCGAGCACCGCTCGTCGTTGGCCTCCTTGGGGTTGAGGGCGAGGGCGCAGAAGTGCTGGATTCCGTACTGGGCGGCACGGTACGGCTCCCAGCCCAGCAGGGCGTCGAAGTAGTCGGTGAAGCTGCCGACCGAGGTGCGGGGCTGGCCGAGCCAGAACGCCGGCTCGACGAGTGCCCGAACCCCGGCCGCCTGCATGGCCCGGTAGTCGTCGGTCGTCCGGGAGGTCATGTGGATGTGGGGGTCGAAGATGCGCATGGCGCGGGCTCCTGTCACGCGGGGGAATCCGGGTCGAGCTGCCGCCGCACGTCCGCGGGGACTTGCCGCCCGGCGGCGATGCGTTCGGCGGCGAAGGCCGCGAACATGCGGTCCAGTTCGGGATCGCGGCGGCGGGCCAAGCCCGCCACCACGTCCAGGGGCACACCGAGGAACACGCACTTCAGCACGGCCTGCCGCCACTGCTCCTGGTCGAGACGGCGTGCGGCGTACGGTCCGACGGCCGCAGCGACGAGCCGGGCGTCGTTGGTCCGCAGAGCGTCCTCGACCAGGCCCTTGGCGTGCGCCTCGACGCGTCCGGCCTGGTCGAGCAGGGGCAGGGCGCGCAGCACGGCGATCCGCTCGGCCGTGTCCCCTCCGTCGTACAGTTCCATGAGGACGGAGGCGAGTTCGGCTCCCGTGCCGGGCAGGGCCTGGAGCAGCTGGATGCGCGTCGCCTCGCCCAGTGCGGGATCGGGACCGACGCTCCGTGCGGCCACCGGGAAGAGACGCGTGATCGAAGCGGGGTCGGACCCCAGCTGATCGCGTGCCTTGGTCGTCCAAGGAGGTGCGGAAGCCGCGCGCAGGGCGTCCAAGGAACGCCACGCGGTCTGCGGGGCGCTGTGCGAGTGGCGGGGCAGCTCCACGGCCACGAGCCCCCGGTAGCCGACCTCCGTCAGGGCCTGCAGGACCGAGGGGAAGTCGACCTCGCCCTCGCCGAACTCCAGGTGCTCGTGGACGCCGCGCCGCATGTCCTCGATCTGGATGTTCACCAACCAGGGGGCAGCGCGGCGGACACAGTCGGCCGGGCTGTCGTACTCCAGGCAGCGGCAGTGCCCGACGTCCAGAGTGAGGCCGAAGGCGTCCGGGTCGCCCAGGGCGTTCCTGAGGCGCTCATAGCCGTCCAGGTCGGCGACCAGCATGCCCGGCTCGGGTTCGAATCCGAGCCGTACGCCGGACTGCCGCGCCACCTCGGTCAGGGCGGCGCAGCCTTCGACGAGCAGATCCCACGCCTCCTCCTCGGGCATGCCGGGGTCGGGTGTCCCGCTCCACAGCGACACCGCCTCGGCCCCCAGTTCCGAGGCGATGTGCACGGCACGGGTCAGGAAGTCCAGGCGGTGCGCGCGCCGTTCGGGCTCCGGGTCCAGGAGGGTGGGTGCGTGCTTGTGCCATGGGTCGAGGAGGTAGCGGGCACCGGTCTCCACGACCGCGCCGAGGCCGAGCGCGGAAAGCCTGCGGTGCACCCGGGTCAGCTGCCGGACGAGGCCTGGAGCGTACGGGTCGAGGTGACCGTGGTCCAGGGTGAGTGCCACCCCGGAGTATCCCAGCCCGGCGATGACCTCCAAGGCATCGTCGAGACGGTGGTTGGCGAAGCCATTGGTGCCGTAGCCGAAGCGCAGCGCGGTCATGTCGGGGACACCTTTCGCGACAACCGCCGGACCAGCGGGAACAAGCCCAGCAGCGGCAAGGCGGCGGGTACGTTGCCCGCGCGTGCTGTCAGGGCCGCCTGGAGCGGGATCAGGGCGTGGATGCCGGAAGCGACCGCCCGCCGGACGCGGGGAGGATCCGGGCGGGCGGTCGCGGCCAGCTGTGCCGGGCCTCCTGCCGCGAGGTAGGCGGCCAACAGCACGGTCGACGCGGCACGGTGGACGGGTTCCGTGCCGCTTGCGGGGAAGGCGGATGTGACGAGCGCCAGGGCGGTGGAGGCCCCCAGGGCCGCTGCGGGCAGCGCCGCGGTCGCCCCCTCGACCTCCCGCCGGCTCACCGTGGTGAGTGTGTAGGTGTGGCAGCCGATCGTGAGGGCGCTGGGCAGCGCGCTGCGCCACCGGTCGGGTCCCGCGCCCATGAGTACGTCGAGCCCGCGGGCGGCCGCCATGGCGGCCGGACCGAACGGGGTCTCCTTGACGCCCAGGTCGTACGCCCACACGGTGGCGGCGAGCGGCACGGCGATGCCGAGGTGCCGCCGCCCCCCGGCCGCCACGGCCAGTGCCAGGCCGGCGCCGGTGAGTGCGACTGCCGTGCCCAGGGCGGCACCGGGGCTGATCCGCCCGGAGGGCAGGGGGCGGCCGGGCCGCTCCTCGGCGTCGACCTCTCGGTCGGCCCAGTCGTTCAGAGCCATTCCGGCCCAGTACAGACAGACAGAGGCCGCCGCGAGCCCGGTCGTCTCGGCGCGGAGCGGCCGGCCGGCGGCAGTGGCCCCGGCCAGGGTGTCGCCCGGGACGGTGAGTGCCGCGGGGGCGCGGACCAGTTCCAGCAGGGTGCGCAGGCCGGTCATCGGACGGCCCCGGCGTACCAGGCGCGGAGCTCTTCGAACTGGATGACGAGCCGGTGGTCGGGAGCGATGTGGTCCGCGATCGGGTCCTTGAAGAAGAAGCCGAGCTGTCGCTGCGGTCCGGTGGCGCCCGCCTGGCGGGCCCGGGCAAGGAAGCGGACGAGGTCGAGGACGAGGGGTGCGGCCAGGGCCGAGTCCCAGCCCTGCCAGGTGAACTGCAGGGTCATCGGTGCGCCGAGGAAGCCTTGGAAGTCGACGTGATCCCAGGCGGTCTTCCGCTCTCCCATGCTCGGCACGTTGTCGATGTGGGTGAGTCCTTCCACCTGCTCCCCGAGCAGGGCGTCGAGCCCGCTGCGCTTGGAGGCGTTCTTGCTGGCCGCGGCGGCCGGGTCGGCGAGGGTGGCGCCGTCTCCGCCGCCGAGCAGGTTCGTGCCGGACCAGGACCGTACGCGCAGGGCGCGGTGGGCGAACACCGGCGCGAGCGCGGTTCGGATCAGGGTTTCGCCCGTCTTGGCGTCGCTGCCCGCGTAGGGCAGGCCCTGCGCTTCGGCGAGCTCGCGCAGGGCGGGCAGCCGCACCCCCGGCGAGGGGGTGAACCCGACGTAGCCGCATCTGGCGCGCAGGGCCGCGTAGGCGTAGAGGGAGCTCGGCGGGAGCGTTGCGTCGCCTGAGGCCAGTGCCTCCTCCAGTGTGTCGAGCTGCTGGTGGGCGGGACGGAGGACGGGCAGGGGTTCCGTCGAGGAGACGTCGACGACCACGACCTGGTCGAGCCGGTGGCGTTGCCGGAAGGAGGTCAGGTCGTCGATGAGGGAGGCCGCAGTCTCGGCTTGCGTGGGGCCTCCCGGTTCGCCGGTCGTACCGGTCCTGATGTCCGCGTCGGCGGCCCTTAGGGCGTCGACGACAAGGGGAAGGAGCGCGGCGGGGAAGACGCCGGCCTCGGCGAGCTGCTCGGCCCGCTTCGAGAGCGGGGTGTCCGTGACGTCGTGTCCGCCGAACACGAGATCGTCCAGGGCGGGCAGGCCACTGTGGGCGAACTCCGGCAGCTGGGAGACCATGCCGGTGGGAGGGACGAATCCACCGCTGACCGCGGCGGCGCCGACGACAGCCGTCGTGGCGACCGAACCGCGGGCTCCGACGAGCCACACGCCGGTCCGACCAACGTGACGGGAAGGGGTGTCACTCATGGCCGTCTCCTTCTGCGGACTGGCTTGCGAATGCGGCGTCGAAGGCGGTGGCCGAGGGGGCGATGCGGGACAGGTCCCGCAGGAAGCCCCGCGCTTCGGCGGCGCCCGTGAGGCGGTCCATGCCGACGTCCTCCCATTCCACGGAGAGCGGGCCGCGGTATCCGACGGTGTTCAGCGCGCGGATGCAGTCTTCCCAGGGGACGTCTCCGTGGCCGGTGGAGACGAAGTCCCAAGCGCGGCGCGGGTCCCCCCAGGGCAGGTGAGAGGAGAGCCGGCCGCGGCGGCCGTCGCGGGAGCGGACACGGGTGTCCTTGCAGTCGGCGTGGTAGATCCGGTCGCCGAACTCCAGGATGAACCCCACCGGATCGATGTCCTGCCAGATCATGTGGGACGGGTCCCAGTTCAGCCCGAAGGACCAGCGGTGGCCGATGGCCTCCAGGGTGCGCCGAGTCGTCCAGAAGTCGTACGCGATCTCGCTGGGATGGACCTCCAGCGCGAACCGCACGCGGTGCTCCTCGAACACGTCGAGGATGGGGTGCCAGCGGTCGGCGAAGTCGACGTAGCCTGCCTCGACCGCGGCGGGCGGGACGGGTGGGAACATGGCGACGGTGTGCCAAATCGATGAACCGGTGAAACCCACCACGGTGTCGACGCCGAGCAGGGCGGCGGCTCTGGCCGTGTCCTGCATCTCGCGGGCCGCGTTGCGGCGGACCTGTTCCGGGTCCTCGTCCCAGAGCCGGGGCGGCAGGATCAGCTGGTGTCGGATGTCGATGGGGTGGTCGCACACGGCCTGGCCCACGAGATGGTTGGAGATGGCCCAGACTTCCAGCCCGTACCGGTCGAGGACCGCGCGCTTCCGCGTCACGTAATCGGGTTCCGCGAGGGCGCGGTCGACTTCGAAGTGGTCGCCCCAGCAGGCGATTTCGAGGCCGTCGTACCCCCATTGGGAGGCAAGACGGCACACCTCCTCGAACGGGAGGTCAGCCCATTGGCCGGTGAAGAGGGTGATCGGACGATTCATCGGGGGGTTCCAGTTCTGGCGCGTGGGCAAGATCGTTTGTGCGGTGCTGGAAGACGTGCCGCCAGGTACCGGCAGCCGCCCTCGTGAACGGCGGGACCCTGAACGCTCGTACGCGAAGAGCCTGTTGGACCCGGATCCGGAGGAGTCGCGGCGTCACTCGCGTCCCGGCCGGCGCCAAGAGCGTGTGGCTCAGGCGTGAGCGGTGCGCCGGACGTCTCCCTGGCTGGTGGTCGCCCCGGCGTCGACGCCGCGGGTCCGTTCACTCAAGAGCAACCCGTCCGGGGCGACATGGCGGCTGCCCGCCCGCCGTGGGCGAAGGGCAGCCGTCCGTCGCGATGCTCGCCCCGTTTGGCAGCGTCGGTGCCTGCGGCGAACGCGTCGAAGCCGTTGCGGTGGCCGGCCGGGAACGGGGAGCAGGAGCGGGCGGCTCCGAGTGGGGCGACGCCCACGAGTCGCACGCCCGCCTGTCTGACAGCCCTGGCGTGCACGCGCTTCATGTCGCCAGTTCCCATGAGACCCACTCTTACTTCTGATTCCGCTCGGCGAATCTCTTGCATATTGACGATCGTATGAATGACTTATGTCGACCGTCAAGCAAAAGGAGGGGGGTCGGATACGATTGACAGGGGTGCATGGTCCTCCGTGACCCCTGAGATCGAGGATGAGGAGACACGGAGTGACAACGGAGGCAGCAGGCGCGGGCGCACTTCTGGCGATCCTGCGCGACGGCCACGCCCGTACCCGCACCGAACTCGTGCAGGTGACCGGCCTCGCCAGGTCGACGGTCTCGCAACGCCTGGACTCACTGCTCGAAGGGCAGTGGATCACCCCGGCCGGAGAGGCGATCTCCTCGGGCGGTCGGCCCGCCGTGGCCTTCGCCCTCAACAGCGCGGCACGCCTGGTGCTCGCCGCCGACATCGGCGCCACCCACACACGGGTCGCACTGACCGACCTGAACGCCCGCGTGCTGGCAGAGCAGAGCACGGACATACGCATCGAGGAGGGTCCCGAGCGCGTACTGACGTGGCTCGTCGAAGCGCTCGGATCTCTCCTCACGGAATGCGACCGAACAGCCGCCGCGTTGTGCGGCGCGGGCATCGGGCTTCCGGGCCCCGTGGAACATTCCACCGGAAGGCCGGCCAACCCGCCGATCATGCCCGGCTGGGACAGCTTCGATGTGACGGGCTGGCTGGGCTCCCGGCTGGGCGTGCCCGTCCTGGTCGACAACGACGTGAACATCATGGCGCTCGGGGAGAACTGGGCGACCGGCCACGAGGTCGAACACCTCCTCTTCGTCAAGGTCGGTACCGGCATCGGGTGCGGGATCGTCACGGAGAAGCGACTCCACCGGGGCGCTCAGGGAGCGGCCGGCGACATCGGCCACATCCGGGTGGCGGCCGCCGCGGACCAGCTCTGCCGGTGCGGCAACACGGGCTGCCTGGAGGCCGTTGCCGGCGGTGCCGCCCTCGCGACCCGGCTGACCGCGGCGGGCGAGAAGGCCACCGACAGCCGGGACGTCGTGCAGCTGGTCCGCGCAGGAAGCCCGTTGGCCGTTCAGCTGGTCCGCCAGGCGGGGCGGGACATCGGCGAGGTCCTGGCCTCCTTGGTCAATTTCTTCAACCCGGACACGATCGTCGTCGGCGGCGACCTCGCGGATGTCGGCGAGCACCTCTTGGCCGGCATCCGCGAGGCCGTCTACAGCCGCTCGCTGCCCTTGGCCACACAGCACCTGACCATGCGGGGGCGCACGCTCGGCGACCAGGCCGGTGTCATCGGTGCGGCCGTCATGGTGATCGAGGATGTCCTCGACCCGGTCGCAGTGGACCGCTCGGTGGCAGCGTACTGAGCAGGGCGTACGAGAGGCGGAAGTGAGGGCCGAGGGGTACGGGAACCTCGGGTTTCTGGGATGCATCAAGCGTGAGCGTGCCGCGATCAACCACATATTGTGCTCGGTTACGCGCAAAGTGGCGACGCTACAAGCAAGTCTGCGCATGCAGGCCGGATGCGTCAAGACACCGATCACCCAGGAACGTGACTCACCCGTGCGCGGGCCCCGTCGGTGGACGGGCCGAGGTCCGGCCGCACGACCGGTCCGTCCGTGCCCAGGCCTCCCCGTTGGCCGACGGGCCCGTACCGGCCTGACCACTACGGGTCCGAGCTCCCTGGTGCCGCCTCCCGCCCCTGCTCCGGGTCACGCCCACGGGCGCGGCCCGTGCGCCGCCCCTGGAACACCGACGCCACCCCGGCTTCGGTGAGCAGCCTGCAGATGAGGGTGTGGGACCGGCGGTGGCTCCAGGCCAGCTCCCCGACGGTGGCTCCGGCCTCGTACAAGGTCCTCAGCTCCCGCGCGAACGATGTGCGCTCAGCCCCCCTGAGCAAGCGCTGGTCGAGCCTCGACGTCGGGGAGGACGTCGGCATCAGCCGGACCGCCGACTGGCAATCGGGGCACGGCCGCGCCGGGCCCCCGAGGCCCCTCGGCAGCACGCCCCAGCTCTCACAGCTCGGACAGCCGTCGGCCGCGTCCAGGTCCGGCCGGAAGTCCACGGCCCGCCACGGTCCGGCCGGCTCGGCCAGACCGTCTGCTCGTCCCTTGTCCATGGCTTGTCCCCATCCGCGCGATCCGCCGCCCGTCAGGACGGCAGGATCCTGACGGAAAGCGTCCGAAGCCCTGGCGGAGCCACCGGGACCGGACGCGGGAGTCGTCGCACAAGAACCTGACGGCATCGTCGTCACCACCTGATGTCGAGGGATGTCCCCCCATCCTCGAAGTGGGCCTTCACCCGCACCTGAGTAGTCGCTACTCAGATGGCGGCGCGTCCGCCGGCGCACCGCTCGGCCCTGCGGTCGGGCACGGACAGGCGGAGCGGTGCGCCCCAGGACGGGCTGGAGCCACTGCGGTCGATGACCACGTGCTCCCCGGGAGAGCGCCGGGCGGCGGGTCCTGCTCGTCACCGCCCGTCCGGACAGGCGGCCTCGGTCCTGTCGGCCCGGGGTCTGCTTCGTCAGGCCACGGGGGGCATCTCCGAGGCGCGCGAGTCGAGGCCCGTTCTGAGCTTGGCCCAGGCACCCCGGGTGAAGTCCGGGAAGGCGACCGGACTGCCGCCGGCAGTGAGAGAGGCGACGCTCAGCGGAATGGGCGCACACCACGCCGCCGAGTCGTAGACGTCGATGTCGGGGACCCCTCCGCTCCGCATCAGCTGCACCGTGCGCCACTGGAGGACGTAGTCCATGCCTCCGTGGCCGCCGTTGTTGGCCGCGTCGTCTCCGATCTTCTTCCACAGCCAGTGGTCGAACTCGGCGCGGTACGAGGCGAACTCGCGCCACGTGTGCCCGCCGTGGTCGGGCTCGAGGTAGACGCGTCCGGCACCGCCCGATGTGACCCCCGCGTAGTCCTCGAAGATGCCGCGGGTGCCGGCGAGCGTGTTGATCCGGCTGTAGGGGCGGGGGGAACTGACGTCGTGCTCGGCGCGGATGATCCGGCCCTGTGCAGTGTCGATCAGACACGTCACGAGGTCTCCGCTGACGTACGTCTCCTTCCACGACGGGTGCGACCGGTCGACGAACCGGGCCCGGTAGTCGGCGAGGCCCTTCGGCTCCGTGGCGGTGGCACGCAGTTTCGTCATGCGGTCACCACGGTTGATGTCCATGGCCGCGGCGATGGGCGCGAGACCATGCATCGCGTAGAGGCCGGCCGTGCTGCGCGTGTGCCAGAGCCGACGCCAGGAGTCGGTGTAGTAGGTGTCGGAGAAGAGCAGAGGCCTGAGGTCGTGCAAGTATCCGCCGTGGCCGTTGGTGACGTCGCCGAAGAGTCCGTCGTGGGCCATCCTGAGCATGGCGAGCTCGTTGCGTCCGTAGCTGCAGTTCTCCGCGGGCATCAGGTGCCGACGGGTGCGCTCGGAGGTGTCGACGAGGTCCCACAGCTCTTTCAGCCCGGTGGCCACGGGCAGTTCGACCATCACGTGCTTGCCCGCGAGGAGGGCGGCCTTGCCCTGTTCGTAGTGGAACTCCCAGGGCGTGGCGATGTACACGAGATCGACGTCGTCGCGTGTCACGAGCCGGGTGAACACGTCCGTGGAGCCTGTGACCTCGGCAGGTCGGGGCCTGCCCCGGACGACGAGCTGATCGGCTGCCCCCTTGGCCCTGTCCGCGCGGACGTCGCACACCGCGGTCACGACGGCACCCGGCACGGCGGCCCACCCCTTGACCATGCCCGATCCGCGGTTGCCCAGCCCTACTACCCCCACACGCACCGTGCCGTGGGCGTCGAAGGGGACGTTCACCATGGTGGTCTGTCCCGGCCGGCGGCCGGGTATGGCGGATGTCGCCTCCAAGGCCTCGGCCGGGGACGCCGAGCCGATGCCTGCGGCGGCCGAGGTGCTGCCCGTCGGTGCACCTCCGAGCAGCGAACGGCAGGAGATGGCGGAGTCTTTGGGCATGACGCTCCTCAGTGCCGAGTCGGATCATGTGCGGGGACGACTCTGGTCGGTCCAGCGACCACATGTCAACAGATGCTCATTAGGCGTCATTTTCAAGCATGAGCAAGCAAGTTGCATGGTGCCAGATAGCAGGTGCAGCGGTCCCCCGCCGGGCGTCTCACTCGGCTCCGCGTTCCTGAAGCAGAGCGGCGAGTTCGCGGCGCGTGGAGACGCCGAGCTTGGTGTAGATCGTCTGCAGGTGGTTGTCCACGGTGCGGGGCGACAGGTGCAGCGACTCCGCGATCTGCTTGCTGGTAGTGCCCTTGGCCGCCAGATGAGCGATGTCCCGCTGCCGTGAGGTGAGTGGGGCGGGAGTCCTCGCTGCGGCGAGAAGGGGGGTACGGGCCCCCTCGCAGGCACGGGCCAGGACCGCGGACTGCTGGGCGGCGGCCGTGGCCCGGCGGACCTCACCGCCCTGGCGCAGCGCAGCCGCGGCCGCGGCTGCGGCTTCGGCAGCCATCAGGTCCATTGCCAGCACGTGCAGTTCGTCGGCCGATGCCAGCAACAGGTCGGGGTCTGCCGCGTGCAGTGCGGCAGCGAGACGCGCCTGGGCCGCGACCAGCGGGCCGTCGCAGGACTCGCCCAGCTCGGCGAGCCGCGCCGCGACGTCTCCCGGAGCGCCCAGCCGGGCGATGTCGGTGAGGACGAGCGCCTCGAACGGAGCCAGACCGGCGGCCCTGGTCCTCTCCGCCGCCTCGGCGAGCACCGTGCGGGCACCCGACAGGTCGCCCTGGGCCACGCACAGCCAAGCGACGCCCAAGGCGTCCCAGCCCGCGCCGAAGAGGTGACGGTGGTCCCCGGACTCACCGACCGTGCGCTTGGCCGCCTCGACGTCGCCCAGCAGTGCGGTGGCCGCCGCCAGGCCGCGCATGGCCGGACGGATCATCCTGATGTCGTGGGCCTTGCTGAGGGCAGCGGTCTCGGCGTACCACCGCCTCGCCTCGGCCGCCCGGCCGGACAGCCAGGCGATCGAACCGAGGTTCCAGGCCAGAAAGCACCTCACCACCGGAATGGCGGCCCTGTTGACCTCGGCATAGGCGGTCTGCGCCACCTCGCGGGCCTCTGCCAGCCGGCCCTCGGTACACAACGCGATCGCCAGCATGTTCTCCACCGTGGCTCCCATCGTCCTCGGAAGAGACTCGTCGGTGATCCGGAGGAACTCCGCCCGCAGCCTGGCGCCGAGGGCCAGCGCCTCCTCCCCCCGGCCGGCCTGGGTCAGGGCGTGGCCCCTCATGACGGCGGCGAACATCGTGAGCAACGGGTTCGGGCTGCCGTCGAGGGACCCGTCCATCCCGTCGGTCAGCTGCAGCGCCCGGGGCACATCGCCCGCGAACACGTACATCGCCCCCTCGCAGTGCCGCAGGGCCGTGCGCCCGGCGTCACTGGAGATGTGGGGACTCAAGGCGGCGACGTACCCGGTGGGATCCAAAACGGGGTCGTCCGACAGCGCCATGCCGTTGGCGCGGATCAGAAGGATGGCAAGAGCCTGCCGCTCACTGCGCACAACCGCCTCGGCTGCGGCGAGCACCTGGTCGGCGGCGCGCGGGCGGCCAAGTTCCAGCAGTGCCTCGATCAGCATCAGCCGTGACCTGGCCGTGTGCGCCTCGTCGGGCACCGCTTCCAGCAGGGCCTCCACCTGGGCATAGTCGCGGGCGTACCGGGCCAGCAGGGCAGCCTCGACCAACTGGCCGGGGTCGGCGCTGCCCGAGGCGGCGAGCTGCCACTCCACGATCCTCCGGGGATCACCCTGCCACCGCTCGCCCCGGTCCTGGGCCCTGCGGATCTGGGCTTCCAGGAGGTGCCGGCGCCGGAGGGTCGGAAGCGACGCCCGCAGCACTTCGCCGTAGAGCGGGTGCGCCAGCCGGACGGCCGTGCGACGCCTCTCCGCAGTGACCGAGATCAGGTCCACGGCTTCGAGGTGCGCCAGCTCCCCCGGCCCCGTCTCCGCCTGAACGTCTTCCAGCGAGAGGGGCTCGCACAGCGCCAGCAGTTCCAGCGCGGGCCGGGCGGTCTCGGGTGCCGCGCCGAACCGGGCCTCGACGAGCTGGGCCAGGGCATGGGTGGCCACGCTCCCTTCTTCGGAGAGCTGCCAGATCTCCCCGTTGAAGGCCAGCGCGCCGTCCTGGACCGCGCCCAGCACCAGTTCACGGAGGTACAGGGCGTTCCCGTTCGAGGCGGTGGCCAGCCGGTGGACCGCGCGCCCGGCGACCGGTCCGCCCAGGGCCGTCTCCAGCAGCGCCGCGACCTGCCTCTGGTCGAACGCCGACAGGGCGATGCGGTGCACCCTGTCGCCCTGGGACAGTGCGGCCACCGCGTCGGACATCGGCCCACCCGTACGGATGGTGCCGATCAGCCGCACAAGGTTCGCGTCCATCAGCTGCCGCAGGAGGACGGTCGATGCCCCGTCCAGCAGGTGCAGGTCGTCCACGAGCAGCACCCGCCCCACGGCCCCCGCCCCGCCCGGCCGGGCACCGGCCAGACTGCCGGCGATCTGGGCGAACCCGGCCACCGGGTCACGCATGTCCACCCCGGCGGGAATGAGGTGCGCGATCGCGGCGAGCGGCACCGCGGCGGCAGCGGCCGTGGCGGTGGCCCGACCCGCTGTGAACCCCGCGGCCACCGCCCGGTCGAGACAGGCATCGGCCAGTCTCGACTTGCCCACTCCCGCCGGACCCCACACCATCACCGCCTGCAGACCCGGCGAGCTCCAGGCCCGGTCGAACGCCGCGACTTCAGCGTCCCGCCCGACCAGTGGCCAGCGAGAGGCCAGGTCCGGTTCCATCATCACGGCCTCCGCGGCACGACGACACGATCGTCGGAATTATGCCTTCCGATTCCGCGGTCACCGCCGAACCGGCCTGAGCCGCGTCCGTGTCCGTTCCACTGGACGGAGCAGTCCGGGGGCCCGCGTCAGTCGTGCGCGCTGCTCGCACCGAGCAGGTCCCGGATCTCCGCGGCGAGGCCGTGGAAGACGTCGGTCGCCAGGGTGGGGCCGTAAGCCCGCTCACGCGGCAGGTCGACCGGGAGCGTGCGTACGATCCGGCCCGGTCGGGGGCTCATGACCTCGATGCGGGTGCCGAGGTAGACGGCCTCGGCGATCGAGTGCGTGACGAGCACGACGGTGACCCCGGTCTCGCGCCAGATCCGGTTCAGCTCCACATTCATCGTCTCGCGCGTGAGCGCGTCCAGCGCACCGAACGGCTCGTCCATCAGCAGGACCGGCGGCTCGTGCAGCAGCGCACGGCACAGCGCCGCGCGCTGCTGCATGCCCCCGGACAGCTCGTGCGGAAGCGCGTCCTCGAATCCTCGGAGGCCGGTCATCTCGATCAGGTAGTCGGCCCGCCGCTCGGCCTGGGCGCGGTCCATCCCTCGGATCTCGGCCTGGAGAAGGATGTTCCTGCGAACACCGCGCCACTCCAGCAGGGCTGACCGCTGGAACGCGAACCCGACGTCACGCTGCGGGCCTTCCACCCGCGCGCCCAGCAGTTCGACCGAGCCGGCCGTCGGGCGCACCAGACCGGCGATGATCTTGAGCAGGGTCGACTTGCCGCAGCCCGAAGGGCCGACGATGCTGATGAACTCGCCGGGCTGAATGTCCAGCGACACATCGGTCAGAGCCGTCGTCTGTGCCCGCTTGGTGAAGAACTGACACGTCAGGTCGCGAACCGCGATCGCCGGAAGCTTCGTGGATGTGTGCATCAGCGCGCCGCCTTGGCGAACGAGGCATCCCAGTAGTACGCAGCCGGACCCGCCTTCTTCAATCCCGCGGTGTCCTTCAGCAGCTTGATCATGTCAGTCCACTGCTGCTCGGTGTTGACCCCGGGCGCACCCGCCCTTTCGAGCTGCAGCAGCGGCACGGCCTTGTCCAGCTGCTTGCGCATCACGTCCGCCGGAGGCGCCATGTCGGCTTTGCCCTCCATGGCCTTGACCGCCGCGGCAGGATTCTTGACGGCCTCCGTCCAGGACTTCTGGACCGCCCGCACCATCTTCTGCACCAGGTCCTTGTCCGAGGCGATCGTCTTCTCGTTGGCTACCAGGCCGGTACCCAGCAGGTTCAGGCCGGTGTCGGCGTAGAGCATCACCTCGACCCGCTTGCCGCTCTTGGCCTCGATCGTCGGTGCCTGGTCGTGGAAGAAGCCCATGATGGCGTCGACCTTGCCCTCGTTCAGGGCCGCTATCTTGCCCGCCGCGTCGACGTTGACCAGCTGCACGTCCGCGCGCTTGAGACCGTTGATCTCCAGCCAGGCCGGGAACGTCGCCCACATCGCGTCACCGGCTGTGCCCGCGACCTTCTTCCCCTTCAGGTCCTGGGGGGTCTTGATGTTCCGGTCGGCGAAGAACTCCAGGGACGCCGGCCCCTTCTGCAGGAATACGCCGGCGGACTTCACAGGCATGCCGCTGTCCGCCGCGTGCAGCAGCGGAGAGGTGTCCGCCCAGCCGAAGTCGGTGTGGCCCTGGCCGACCGCCTTGATGGTGTTGCCGGACCCGGTACCGGCGTTGATCGTGAGCTCGATGCCCTCGGCGGCGAAGTAGCCCTTTTCCAGACCGTAGTAGAGCGGAGCGTGCTCGCCGTAGGGGGACCAGTTCAGCATGAGGGTGACCTTGCGCTTGCCGTCCGCGGTGCTCGGCGGCTCGCTCGCGCCGCCGCACGCGGTCAGCGTGGTGGCGGTGACGAGCCCGGCCGCCAGGGCGGCGAGCGAACGGCACGAATGAAGGTGGTGCTGCGTCATGGGCGTGGCCTTCGGTGCAGGGGGATCAGGTGGTCGTGAGTGCCATGCCGTCACGACGGCTGGCGTGCCAGGGGATGAGGAGGGACTCGGCGAGCTCGATCACGACGAAGAGCACGATGCCGATGGCAGACATCAGGAGCAGGTCGGCGAACAGGAGTGGCGCGTCCAGGTTGCCGCTGGAGGCGAGCAGGACGTATCCCAGGCCCTCCTGTGCGCCGACGAACTCACCTACGACGGCGCCGACCACGGCCAGCGTCACCGCGACCTTCAGGCCCGCCATCACGTGTGGCAACGCTCCCGGCAGACGGAACTTGACGAAGGTCTGCCAGGTACTGGCGCCCATCGTCGCGGACAGTTCCAGCAGTTCGGGGTTGATCGACCGCAGGCCCGCCACGCTCGACACGACGACCGGGAAGAACGCGATCAACACGGCGAGCACGATCTTCGGAGTCATGCCGAACCCGAACCACACCACGAGAATCGGCGCGATCGCGATCTTGGGGATCACCTGGGCGAACAGGATGACCGGGTAGATGGCCCGCTCCAGCGTCTTCGAGTACACGATCAGCACCGCGGTCCCCACCCCGATGCCGGCGGCCAGAACGAATCCGATCAGCGTCTCGTACGTGGTCACCCAGGTGTGACTCATCAGCTCGGACCGCTGGTCCGCGAGGACGTCCAGCACGTCACCCGGCGAGGGGACCAGGTACGACTCCACCAACTCCTGCCAGGCCACCAGCCACCAGACGAACAGGAGCACGCCCAGGAGCAGCGCCGGCCGCCAGGAGGCTTCGGCGACACGGGCGAGCCGGGCCGCCGCGTCGGGCCGGACCGGGAGCCGCCTGCCCACCGGCCCGGCACCCGGGCTCTCGGGAGCGGCCCCGTCCCGTTGCGGCGTATGTGCGGAGTCAGGAGTGTGGGCCGGGCCCTCAGCGGGGAACCCGGTCTGCTGCGGTGAGGAGGGACTCATCGTTCCTTCAACCTCTTCGTCGTCGCTGGGGAGCAAGATGGCCGCGCGTCAGCGGTCGGGCACCTTGCACGTACACGTCAAGCAGGCCGCACATTCCGGGCCTGCGCCGGTGGGTTGGTTCCGCCAGCGCGTGCACCACGGCCGCCGGAAGGTGTTCGGCGCTGCCCTGCTCCAGGGCCTCCAGGTATCCCGCGGTCGCGTCGGAGGCGCTCTGGGCACCGTCGCGCCATCGCTGCCGCCACTCGGGGATGTGGGGACGGACCAGGTTCACCGCGCTGGTGTAGAACGGATCCAGCGCTGCGGGCCCGTCGGTCGCGTAGGCACTCCGCAGGGCCGTGAATCCCTCGATCGCGAGATCGCGGCGGCGCATCGCCGACGCCAGGACGGTCTCGCCCGTACCCGTCAGCTCGGCCGCGGCCTCGTAGGCCGGCCGGTCGGCCAAGTACGACTGCGGAAAGGTGAGAACGGCGTCTCCGGCCTCCGGGAGCCCGCTGTTGGACATGAGGACGAGGATCGTCAAGTCCCCTTCGTTGACCAGGCGGTGGATGGTACCCGGGTCGAACCACACGACCGCACCCGGCTCCAGCCGGGTGTCGATGCTGCCCCGGGAGTTCAGCGTCTGGACCGTTCCGCGGCCCGAGACGACGTAGTACCCCTCGGAACAGGCGAGGTGCATGTGGGGCGATCCGCCGACCAGACCGTCGGGCGCCGGCTTCCCGCCGTACACCCGGAGCAAGGAGATTCCCACCCCACCCGGAAGCTGATCATTCATCTCAGTTCCCCTTACGGAAAGGGCTTTCCCTAGCAGTTGGAAGGCTAGGGGCGGCCTGCGACCCACGTCAATGGATCAGCATGCGAACATGCCCCCGCTGGGCACCAACTCCACTTCTAGAGTGGGGTGTTGGAGACCAGCGAAGGGCGCGCTGCAGCGGCGGACAGGGGCTGCGCCGTGCGCCCGTCGGGCCGGGCATGACGGCCGCCTGGTTCGCTGCGGCCACGGCCGCGTTCACACCACGGTGCACCCCAGCCGCCCCCAGCGGTGGGGTGCACCGGGCCCTCTGATCGCCTGGCCGCAGCTCGACGAAAGAAGGCTCACAGGGAGAACGCCCATCTGCGCGATGCGGGAGGAGCGGCCGCCGGCAGGAAGGGACCTCAGGCGGGGAGACCCCACCTCTGGTTGGCACCGCCCCAGCAGGTCCACAACAGGACCTTGGTGCCGTCGGCGGTACCTCCGCCGGAGACGTCCAGGCACTTGCCGGACCGGGGGTTGCGCAGCTCGCCGGCCGGGGTGGGCGTCCACTGCTGGGCGCCCGATGCGTTGCAGTCCCACAGCTCCACCTTGGCGCCGTCGGCGGTACCTCCACCAAAGACGTCCAGGCACTTGCCGAGGGCGCGCAGTTCACCGGCCGGTGTGCGGGTCCACTGCTGGGCGTACCCGCCGTTGCACGTGGAGAGCTGAACCTGGGTGCCGTTCGTGGTGGCGGCGCCGGAGACGTCCAGGCACTTGCCCGCGAGGCCGAGCACCGGGCCGGGCGCCGGGACGCTGAAGGCGAAGTCGTCGACGTCGAGGAGGCTTGATCCCGTACCGGTGAAGGTCAGATAGACGTCTGCGCGACCAGAGGGCACGGCCTTCAACGTCGTCGAGACGTCCCTGAAGGTCGTCCAGCCCCCGGTGTTCGGGACGTCGACGGAGCCGAGTACCGGGCCGGTCGGGGAGCCGGTACGGATCTGGATCGTGCCGCCCGCCCCGCCGGAGACGACACGCGCCTTGAAGGTGGTCGATCCGCCGACCGGGAGATTCGCGTACGAAACCCAGTCACCCGGGTCGAGATAGCCTAGCGTCCGGCCGTTGTCGGCCCCCTCCTTGGTGACGGGCCGGCCACCCTGCCCCGTCTGGAACGACTCGGCTTGGACGGTCCCCGTCCCGCCACCCGAGGGTGTGCAGTCGGCGTCGACCGCCCCGGCCGTGTAGCGGATCCCGCCCAGGAGCATCTTCCGGAACGCCGGGTCGGCATAGGAGTCCTTGGTGTGCCCCATGCCGGTGTACCAGGAGCGTCCACCCTGGTGGTTCTTGCACCACGTGATCGGATGGTCCCCCATGGCGCCGCCGCCGGGGCCGTAGCTGGTCTCGTCGAGGGACGCCAGGACATGCGCGGTGGTCCGGGGGTTCGACCGGTAGGTGTACCACTCGTCGAACCGGCTCCATGACACGGGCAGGTGCGCGGTGCTGGGGTTCACCAGGTCCTCGACGTGGACGCCGGCTTGCTGCTGGGCGGGGTGACTCTTGAAGTACGCACCGACGAGCTCTCCGTAGAACGGCCAGGAGTACTCGGTATCGGCGGCGGCGTGGATCCCCACATATCCGCCGCCGCTGCGGATGTACCCCTTGAACGCCGCCTGCTCCGCGTCGTTCAGGACGTCGCCTGTGGTGGAGGCGAAGACGACCGTGCTGTAGGCGGAGAGACCGGCCCGGGTGAAGACGGTGTCGTCCTCCGTGACATCGACGGTGAATCCGTCGGCGGCTCCCAGATCTTTGATCGTCTGGACGGCCGTGGGAATGGAATCGTGCCGGACGGCGCCCGTCTTCGAAAAGACGAGCACCTTGTACGACGGCTCGGCCGGAGCCGCCGACGCGCCCGCCGCCGGGGCGAGGCCGAGCGTGGCAGCCAGGGCCGTAGCGAAGAGCGGTAATGCCTTTCTGATCATGTCGGGTCCTTCCGCTTCTGGGTCGGGGTGCCTTGACACGTGCGCAGCCGCATCTCCGTGTCGGCTTGCCACGAGGCTGCCGAGGTCGGCGATGCGGTACGAGCCCGGGTCGGCGGCAAAGGTGCATCCGACCCGGGCCGGATGAGTCTCAGTACCTCCCGCGCGCGCCGCGTCGGCGCAGGAAGAAGACGGTGCCGCCGCCGGCGGCGATGAGGGCGCATCCGATTGCGCCGGCGCTCACGGCATTCTCCGCGGCGGGGCCGGCTCCGGTGGTGGCGAGCGCTTCACCGTGGGCCGACGGGCCGGGGGCGACGGTGACGGTGACGGGGCCGATGGCAGCAGTGTCCTCGGTACTGGTGTGGGGTGCCGGTGCCGTGGTGCCGGCGGACCGGGAACGCTCCTTGGTCGGCGGGTCCGTGGGAAGCGCCGTGCCCAGGGCGGTCTTGGCATCGGCGCCGAGCCGGATCCGGACGTCTGCCCCCGTGGCGCTGACCCGCTCGACGCTGATCGACAGCTGCGCCGCGGTGTCGGTGAGCGAGGTGCTGCCGGCTGCGAACGAGCCGCTGTCGGAGGTGTCGTCCCGCTGTGCGTTGCTGACCATGACCGCGTGGTCGTAGCGACCTTCCGGGACGTGGTAGAAGTTCACGCCCTGGGCGACATCGATGTCACGTGTGGTGGCATCGGGGATGCGGTATTCGACGACGATGCGGTCGCCCTGCGCGTTGAGCGGGAGGTCCACCGCGCGGACTCCGGAGGTACCCGCCGCGTGCAGGGGGGTGAGACGCACCGTGGTGGAGCCGGTGGGCGTGACGGTCTGCAGGGTCGTGAGCCACTGATGGGCCAGCAGCTCGGGTGCGCTCAGGCCTTTCTTCGCACCGCCGGCGCCCATGGGGGTGCGGCGGCTGTAGCCGTCGCGAGTGCAGTCGGTCAGGGTGCCGGCCGGGCACAACTCGCGTTCCTGGTGGGCGAATCCGAGGTTGTGTCCCAACTCGTGGTAGAGGGCCGCCTTGTCGGCGACCGCTCCTTCGTGGAACCAGGTGACGGGGCCGGGCTGTGAGCCCAGCCCCCACCAGTTGCCGCAGAAGTCGGTGCGGAAGACGACCGAGATGCGGTCGTACGTCACGTCCGAGACCGCCTTGCGGGCGAGTTCGGCTATCTTGCCGGTTTCACACGCGGCGGAGTCGTCCAGGTCGATCGTGAACGGCCCGAACACGCCGTCGCCCTCGGCCGGGACGACGCTCATCCGATGGCCGGAGTTCTCCGCATAGTACGAGGCGAGGGAGTCGCCGGCGCCGAAGAAGTTCTGCACGGCCAGGTCATGCGTCTTCTGTGCGTCGGCAAGAGGGCGATTCTTGAAATTGACGAGCACCACGGCGTGGCGGTCGACGAGTTCCGGGGCGGCCGCGACCGGTGACGCGAACAGCGCCTGAGCGGCGGCCACTGCGCACGTGGTGCCCGCCGCGATCAGCAGGGGGACCTTGAGGGCCGCGCGCCGCGCGGGACCGGCGAGCCGGGTGGGCGTGCCGGTAGCGGCTCGGGACGGGAGAGGGCGAAATGCCATCGGAGGGAGGACCTTTGACTTGTGGGGTTGGTGACGCACGCGGCTCGGGGGGCGCAGAAGGGTGGGGCGCCCTGGTCCGTGACCGCATCAGGGGGGGAGGGGCTGCCGTCGTTGCGCCCGGAGGGCCAGGCTGATGTCCCGGCCTTCGGGGGGGGCAACGCGAACCCGGAGCGGAGCTCAATTCCGCGGATGAATCGCTGTGTGCGACGGAGCTAGCGTACCCGTATCCACAAGTGCTTTGGAGATTCTTGTTCTTATTGGAGTTAGATCATGCAGAAGAGAGCATTCGTGGCGTCACCAATGATCATCTTTTCCTCAGTAGTCCGCGACGGCGAGCCGGCCGGAAGTGCGGCCCACGGGGCACTCGGCCCGGACCCCGTGGCAGCGCCGGAATCACCTCCCCCGCGATGTGACCCCTGCGCGGGCCGCCCTCTTCCGGACCGCTGCCCGTCGGACCGTCCGGCGCCGGTCCCGGCCCCACCTCGCCCGGGTCGGCGGCCCTCAGTAGGGCATCGGTTTACCGGACGGTGTCCGCAGGTCCTGCGGAGGCCGCGGAGCCGGACGCTGGATTCGACGTTGCAGTACCTGTCGCATGGAAGCCACCACCTGAGGTCGATCGGACTTCCATGGTCGAAAGAGGCGGTCCTGAGTACCTGAGTAAGCCCTACTCAGTCACCCGGCACACCCGCCGTGTGACGCTCCGGAACCGAGGCGACGGTGTGGACGGGTGCGAGTGCGCAGGGAGTCGCTCCACCAAGGGGGGACCTGGCCGACCCTGCCCGCCGGCGGGTACAGCCCCCCGCGCTCAAGGCCCTTCGGCTGCGATCCGTCCACGGGGACGAGTCGGATCAGTCTCCGCCGCCGGGCGGACGCGGCGGATGGATCACGACCCGACGCGTGGCCTAGTAGTGGCCCGCCGCGGCGGGGCTGCCGGTGAGCTGCAGAGTGCTGTCCAACTGCTGCCAGGTGCCGGACGGTCCGTTCCCGATGCGGTACCACTGCCACAGGGTGTTGTCGGTGGCGCGGGCGTAGACGTTGACCCGGGAACCCACCTGGGCCGCCGTCGGCGCACCGACGCTCGCGCGGCCGAGGTCGTACCAGGAGGACGACCAGCCACCGGAGCTGCTCCAACTGAGCTGGCCGACGTTACCGGTGGAGGCCAGCTTGGCGAACACCTCGATCTGGCCGGGGCCGCCGCTGACCGCGGTCGGCGACGAATCCAGCGCTCCTCCGCGGCTGGTCCAGCCCGTCCACTCACCGCTCACGTAGCTCTTCTGCCACAGCTTGTCGTCGGTGCCGCGGGCAAAGACGTCGATGCGGTTGAGCGATGCCACCGCGGCCGGGGCGCCGACGATCGTGCCGCTCCCGGTGGGAGTACTGGGGCCCGCGTGGGCGACCGAGCTGGTCGTCCACTTGACGTCGTACCAGTACGCCGGCTTGTCATCCGCGCCGGGCGTCTGCTGGAAGGTCCGCTGATACATCCGACCGTCGGTGCCGCGGATGAACACGTCGATGCGGTCCCGACCCAGGCTCGCCGCGGTCGGGCTCGACGTCAGCACCATCCCGGGGAAGCTCACCCAGTTGCCCCAGGCGCCGTTCTTGTAGGTGTTCGCCCACAGCGTGTCGTTCGCGCCCCGGACGAACACGTCCGTGCCGCCGGCAGTCGAGACCACGGCGGGCTCGCCCTTGA
This sequence comes from Streptomyces tanashiensis, assembly GCF_014648895.1. Lineage (GTDB taxonomy): Bacteria > Actinomycetota > Actinomycetes > Streptomycetales > Streptomycetaceae > Streptomyces > Streptomyces tanashiensis. The sequence continues at coordinate 37,560 of NZ_BMRZ01000016.1, read as the reverse complement.
TGGCGCCGGGGCCGGTCGAACCCGCGGTGCCCAGCGCCAGGGTCTGCCACGCGGACCAGGAGGTGCCGTTCCAGTTCTTCTGGCTCACGCCCGTCGCGGTCGGGACGAAGACCGTTTCCGGCCGCTGGTCGATGGCGCCGGTCAGCTTGAGCATCACTGACTGGTGAGGGGCCAGGGTGAACGACTTCGATCCGGTCGGGCTGAGGGTGCCGAGGCTCTGACCGGTGTAGAGGTTCTGAACCGCCGGAGTGCCGTTGAGGCCGAGGTCCTTGGTGGTGAACGAGTGGGTCTTCGAGCTGCTGCTGGTGTTCAGGAGCAGGACGGCCCGCGCGCCCCCGGCCGCCAGTCGCTTGGACCAGACCTGGACAGAGCCGTCGTCCAGGACCTTCTCCCCTTGGCGGTTGGCGCTGTCCTGGGCAACCCCGATCACGGACTCGTTGCCGATGATCGCCGCACTCGCCGCGGTGAGGTCGGTGAGGTCCGTCGCCAACACCAGCGGTGCGCCCTGGATGGACCACATCCCGAAGTAGGACTGCTGCTCGTCCGGGGTCAGACCGTACAGCGTGCTTGATGTTCCACGTGTCTGCTGCTTCCCGGTGGCCGGGTCATTGCCGAACCCGGGCCCGATCATCAGGTAGTCCGGATCGTTGTACTGGCCGGCGGCGTGATTGCTGGGGTGGTCGTTCAACCTGAAGTTCTCGTTGACCTGGCCCCAGTTGACCCAGGTGGAGCCGCCGTTGGACGTCGTCCCGTAGCCGACGTTGCCCGAGAGGTCGCGACCGGTCCGCCAGCTGCGACCTGCGGCACCGCCCCACATCCACGGGCCGTCCGGGGAGGCTGCGCCCCACTGGCAGATGTCCAGCGCCATCGGGTGCTTGACGCCGGCGGAGGTCTTGGCGTTGGCCATGAGGCTGCCCCACGCCTTGTAGTTGTCCATGACCGTGGGGTAGCCGGACGGCATGCCGCCGCAGTGGTCCAGCTTCAAGAAGTCGAAACCCCAGTCCGCGAACGTGGTCACGTCCTGGGCCTCGTGACCGGCGCTGCCGTCCATGCCTCCGCAGCCCGTGGCGCCGGTGTCGGTGTACATGCCGGCCTGCAGGCCGAGGTCGTGGATGTAGTCGGTGAGGTCCTTCATGGTGTTCAACGCACGCGAGGCAACGGTGGTGCCGTTGGACAGGGTGACCGCCTTGGTGTGTGCGCCTGTCAGAAAGCCGGCGTTGGGGACGAAGACGCCGTTGGCATCGCGTCCCTTGCCGCCTCCGGACCCCCAGCCGTCGTCGATGCCGACGTTGCGGTAGCCGAGGTCGGCCAGGCTCTTGTGCCGGCCCGAGCCGTTGAGCGGGAGGTTCGCGTTCGGCGTCGCCATCCCGGCCGCCTGGTCGGCGATGATCTTGGCAGAGATCGCCTTCCCGTAGAAGAACCAGGAGTTCCAGCCCATGTGCGGCTTCGTCGCACCGTACACACCGGGCGGCACCAACGCCTCGGCAGGAGTCGGATCGCTGACGGCCGTCACCACCAGCGATCCCCCGAGGACCACTGCGGCGCTCACGGCCACGCCGGTGACGCGCCTTCCGAGCGAACGGGTTGTTCTTGCCCGGCGGACCGCCGGTACCGAGTCGGTCACTGGGACCTCCACAATCATTTCGGATGTATGCGGGAGGCCGCAGCACGCACGAGTTCCGGTGATAGCCGACGCCCGGTTCCGGACAGGACTCATGTCCGTGTACGACGCCGTGGGCCGACCGTCCGACGGGGACGCGTCGCGGCTGCGGTGGTTGCGCGGGCGGGCCGACCACGCGCTCGCGGCGCGGGCTCCGCTTCTGGATGCCCCCTGCACCGCCGGCCTGAGTGTCCGGACGGACTCGGCCCATGTGCGACGGCGGGCAGGCGGGGTCGGTCCGCCGCGTGCCCGCCGCCCGTATCTGCCGCCAGGTCCTCACCCATAGCGGGCGGGGAACCGGCGGATCCCTCGGTGACGGTGGTGTGTCAGGAGGTGAAGGACCACCGCTGATCCGTGCCACTGCCACACGTCACCAGGGTCAGCCGCGTGCCGTTCGCCGTGCCCGATCCCACCGGCGCCAGGCACTTGCTCCCGCTGCGGATCGACCCCTCGGCACCGAGGGACCACTTCTGTCCGGTGCTCGTGTTGCACGTCTGCACGGTGACTTCCGTGGCGCTACCGCCATCGAGACAGACACCGTTCAGACCGGTCAGCCGCCCGTCCGACTGGAACGTCCACCTCTGGTTGCCGCCGCCGTGGCAGGTGTACAGCGTGGGCTTCGTCCCGGGTGTGGTGCTGCTGCCCGGCAGGTCGGCGCAGCTGTGGGAAGCGGCGTTGACCAGTTGCGTGTTGCTCGGCAGTGGTGCGGCCGTGCCCGTGGCGGAGAGTTCGCCGAGGCTGGTCCAGGGGCCGCGGCCACCCGCTTCGCTGAGCGCCTTGACCTTCAGGTAGCGGCCGGTCTTCGGAGTCAGGTGCAGGGAGGTGCTTCCGGCGATGTCCGCGAGGGTGCCGGCCGCAACCGGGGAACCCCAGTCGGCCGTGCTGTCGGATACATACACCTCGTACCGGCCGATCCGGCCGTTCACTCCGCCGTCCTGCCGGGGCTGGTGGACGAGGCCGTCCACGGTGTACCGCTTGCCGAGGTCGATCCGGAGCTCGTGGGGCATGGCCGCGGGGGTGCCGGAGGACCAGGCGGTGTGCCACAGCGAGGCGGGGTTGCCGTCGATCGCGTTGCCGGCGGGCTGGGAGGCCTCCTGGCTGTCGGCCGTGGCGGTCCAGCCGGCCTTCGGGATCTGCGGGGAGGCCGGGATCGCGCCGGCGGTCGGGAGGGTGGTCCCGGTCGCCTTGACCGTGAACGCGCCGGACTTGCTGCCCGACTTGATCCACAGGATGCCGCCGCGGTCGGCCGCGTCGAAGTACCAGCCGGTGGTCGCGGCGTCGTAGGCGCTCTTGGAGCTCTGCTGTGCCAGCGTCGTGCCGCCGATGGTGACCCCGGTGGGTGCCTTCGCGGTGTGGACGCTGAACTCGTAGCCGCGCGAGGCGGGCTTTCCGGCGTAGGAACCGGTGGCGGCCCCCACGGAGACGGTGACGTCGCCGGACCCTGAGGTCGGGGCGGTGACGTCCACCTTCTGCTCGGCGAAGGCGCCGCCCTCGTGCGCGCGGGTGATGCCGTCGTCCTCGTAGAGGGTGAAGGAGGAGGTGCCGCGCGGGTGGATGTCGTAGGTGAGCGTCGAGACGCTCTTCTCGCCCGTGTAGTTCATCTGCGGCCACATCGGGACGATGGCGCCGCCCTTGACGAACAGGGGGAGCGTGTCGAGCGGCGCGCTGTAGCCGTTGATCCAGCCCGGCCCCGCGTAGGTCTTGCCCGTCCAGTAGTCGGTCCAGGTGCCGGCCGGGAGGTAGATGCCGTTGCGCACGTCGGTGTCGGAGACGACCGGGGCGACGAGGAAGGAGTCGCCCGCCATGAACTGGCCGCTGGTCTCGTTGCCGCGGGCCACCGGGTCGTTCGGGTACTCGAGCACCATGGCCCGGGTGCTGGGCACACCGGTCACGTGCGCGACGCGGCTCATGCTGTACAGGTACGGCATCAGGCGCATCTTGAGCTGGAGGTACTTGCGGTTGATCGACAGGTACGGCTCCGCGAAGCGCCAGGGCTGCTTGTCCTGGTATCCGGCCTCGGGGTTGGTGGGGCCCCAGCCGGACATCGTCATGAACGCCGGCGTGAACGACTTCCACTGCAGGTCCCGGACGTACGTCTTGGGGCTGCCGCCGTAGATCCCGTCCACGTCACCGGTCGCGTAGTTGAGACCGGACAGCCCCGCGCCCGTGATGGCGGGCACGTGCCAGCGCATGTCGTCCCAGGTTCCGCTGGTGTCGCCGGTCCATACGACCGCGTTGCGCTGAGTGCCGGCCCAGCCGTCGACCGTCCACACGAAGCGGCGCGCGTCGGAGTTCTTCTCGATGCCGTCGACGGCCTGCTGGACTCCGTTGAACGCCGACTTGTAGCCGCCGCCGATCCAGGCGACATCCGTCTTGACGCCCCGACTGCCGGCGACCCCGACCTCGTCCTTGATGTTCGCGAGGCCGGTGGACGTCCACAGGCCGGTCTTGAAGCCCTTCTCCCCCAGCGCCTTCACGGTGTCGGCGAGGTCGGTGTAGCCGCAGCCGTATCCGTCGTTGGGCAGGAACCAGCCCGACGGCATGTCGGCGGCGCGGGCGTCCGAGGCGTATCCGACGACGTCCTTGGTCGTCTGGTGGTCGGCACGTGTGTGATCACCCCGGTACTCGGGGTTGGACGCGTTCCAGCAGTCGGCGTTGCCGAGCTCGAAGCCCCAGTAGGGGGCCATGAACGGCTTGCCGGTGACATCGGTGTAGTCGTCGAGGACGCCCTTGAGCGAGGTGTCGACGAAGTACCAGGCGTCGAAGCGGTTCTCGTTGTGGGTGAACGCACCGGGAGAGCGGAAGTCGTACGCGCCCGGCGCCCAGGTGTTGCGCATGACGCCGTAGCCCTTGGTGGACATGTAGAACGGCGCCGGGCTGGCGTTGTCGTTCTCGTTCCAGTGGTTGTCGACGGCGACCGGGACGGTCTTGCCGCGCAGCGCCCACTCGCCGAGCCGGAGACCCGTGCCGTAGAACTGTTCGTCCGCGCCCTGCGCGAGGTGCTGCGTGGTCTTCCCGCCGTCCCAACTGGTGGGCGCGGTCTCCTCCCACACCAGCGTGGTGTTGTCCGCCCGGTAGACGGAGAATTTCAGCGGCGCCTTGTTGACCCGGATCGAAAGCTCCGGGGTGGTGATCCGGTAGTACGAGCCCGCATCGCTGTAGCTCGTCGTCACGGGTCCGAAGCCGGTCTTGACCGCGAGAGCGCCCCCGGCGGGATCGTTCGTGAAGGCGCCATCGGGTGCGAGCCATATGCGGAAGATGTCGCTGCGGGCGAAGGAGATGCGTGCCTTGGCGCCCGAGGACGTCGTGGCGGTGAACGTGGAACCCGACTGACTGAAGTCCGTCACCGAACCGGCAGTCTCGACGGCCGCCGTGGCGACGCCCGCGGTTCCGGCGGTCGCCATCCCGGCGCCGGCCAGGACCAGAGTGATCGCTGCGGCTGTCAATCTCCTGCGGATCGGGCGTGAGCCCGGGTTGGACCCGTATCGCATCGAGGCTCCCTGAGACGGTCCGGGTACGCGGGGCGCAAGGCCGGACTCCAAGTCGGTTGGGCCGCAATGTACGCGAGACGCCCGTCACATGGAAAGAGATGCGCGATCACGGTTGGTTACAAACAAGATTGGACAGTTCGATTGCGTGGAAGGTGTATCGGCCTGAGGCCTGATCAGCCGTCGTAGGAGCGCTGGAAGCGGTCGGGCCGAACAAGCACGTCCGTACGGCGGAGCACCTCGCGCGTGACACCCAGCTTCTTCAGCGTCCGGGCGACATGGTGCTCGACCGTTCTGACGGAGAGGACCAGCGCCCGGGCGATGTCTTGGTTGGCCGCACCGTCCGCGAGGAGGTGGGCAACCTGCTGCTCCCGGGGGGAGAGGTCGAGGCCGTATCCCCGGCGGCCGGGAGAGGAGGCCCGCCGCAGACCGAGATCCCTCAACTTTCCCTCGCAACGGGCGGTGTCGGCCGTGGCCCCCAGGGCCGCGTACATGTCGGCCGCCTGTGCGAGCTCGCCAACGGCGGCTTCGCGATCCCGCGCACCCATGACCTCGGACAGAAGCTCGGCCGCGTTCGCGGCGGCGTAGGGCCGCCGCATGTCCTCGTAGACCGACCGGGCACGGCCGAAGTGGAGCTTCGCCCCCTCCAGATCGCCGTCCTGCCGCAGGAGCATGCCACGAGTGAGGGCGAACACGGCCGCGACCGCCGGCGAGTCCGTACCCCTGGTGTCCTCCTCCACCGCGTCGACCACTCGCTCTGCGGCCTCACGACGGCCGCACTCGAGAGCGGCTCGGACCGCCACGAGCAGCAGCCCGTCGGCCCATGCCCGTGGAGCCGCGGGCGGGGGGTCCAGGACCGGGGCGACGACCGCCCACGCCGCCTCCGCATCGCCTTGGGCGAGGTGGACCTGCGCGATGCCGCTGACCGCCGACACCACCTCGCCCGCCCCGGTGCACTGGCCCCCCATGGACGCCATCCGGCGAAACTCCTGCAGCGCACGGGCCCATTGGCCTCGGGCAGCGGCCAGGCTCCCCCTGATCCCCGCCGCGGCACGCGTGACCGGAACCATGTCGGGCGCCTCGGCGCCGATCACGCGGAACCGCTCCTCCAGTCCGTCCCACCGGCCACCCAGCCAATCAAGTGTCAGCAGCGCGACGCGGCTGTGGCACTCTGTCGTCCGGAAGCCGGACCGGGAGCTGAGCACGCGGCACTCCTCCAGGAGACGGGTGCCCCGTCCGTCGAAGCCGCGCTCCACGGCGGCGACGCCGACGCTCTTCAGGGCTCGCAGATGGTGTCCCATGACCTCACGGTCCTCGACCTCCCTCGGGAGTTGGTCCACGAGGTCCCAGGCTTCCGGGTCCCCGTCGAGAGCCATCAGGGCCAGGCTGGTGGCATGCACTGCCGACCTGGCAAGCGCCGACGGGACCTCGAGCGCCGCGCGTTCGGCCCGGCGCATCCACGCCATGGCCGACGCGCGGGGCACATGGGGCTCGCCCCGGGCCAGGAACGTCATGGCGCGTACGGAGAGGTCGGGTCGGTTCCGCAATTCGTCCACGGCGCGTTCGAGCTCGGCATAGCCGTGCTCGTCGCTCCGCTGATCGATCAGGAACAGCCCGAGGGCGAGTCGGACCTCGCCCCGCGCTTCCGGATCCAGCGCAGGATCCTCGACGATCCGCCGCAGCGCCGTGGCACCTGGGGCGTAGTCGACGCTGTGTTCGGCGATGCGTCCAAGGTTCAGCGCGACGCGTGAGCGGACATCGGGGCTCACGTCCGGCTGCATGAGGATCTCGTGGCTGAGGGCGATGGCCACTCCGTCGTCCCCGAGGGTGAGGGCCTGGCCGGCCGCCGCCTCGGCCTCCCGAAGCCACCTGCGGACGTCGCCGAGAGCTCGGGTGTGGTGAGCGATCCGCACGAGTGGCGGAGTCGGCTGCGCCTCCAGGATTCGGTGAGCGCGTCGGTGCAGGCCGTCACGCACCGGCCCGATGATGTCGCGGTAGACGGCCTGCCGGGCCAGGGCGTGGCGGAATCCGTACAGTGCGGGGCCGGTCTCGCACAGCAGGGCCGACCGGACCGTCTCGGCGAGGGCCGCGGTGGCCTGATCCAGGTCCATGGCCGCCGTCTCGGCCAGGGTGGGGAAGTCGGAGGGGACGGAGAGGACCGCGGCGGCCTGGACGAGGGCGATCGCCGGCTCCGACAGGCGCGCCATGCGCATGTGCACCGCCTCCTGGAGCGCTCGGGGGACCTCCGCGCTCTCCAGCAGCGCAAGCGCGTCGAGCGCGTCCGCCTCCTCGTCCTGTGTCCGGCGCTCCGCCAGACGGCCTGTCAGGCTGAGAAGGTCCTCGTCCACGACGAGCGGCAGCCCCGCACTGCGCTCGTGGAGCGAGCGCGCCAGCCTCGCGGTGGCTCTCGCACCGAGGGCGGCGCCGACGAGGTCGCAGACGTCGCGCTCGGTCAGGACATCGAGACGGATCTCCGCCCCGTCGGTCCCGGGTGGTCGCCGGTAGGGGGCGCCCAGGACCGGAGTGGCCCGGGGCAGGTCTTCACCGCGGTAGGTGAGCACCAGGTTCAGGCCCGGCGGCGGGTCACGTGCCAGCCACAGCAGGAGCTCCCGTGTGGTCTCGTCGGCCCAGTGCATGTCCTCGACCACGAGCACCGCCGGGCTGAGGGCTTCCAGGAGGTTGCGGAGGCCCCCCCGGATCCGGAGCCGCGCGGCACGGGGGTCCGCCGACGGATGCGGTTCGGGCGGAAGGCGGTCGGCCCATCCGGGGAGCAGCGGCGCGAGCGCGCCGGTCTGGGGGCTGAGCCGAGCCACGTCGGGGAGCCATTCGGCCGCTGCCGGCAACGCCTCCAGTACGGGGCCGAACAGAATCGGCTCCTGCAGTGGGTGGCACCGGCCGACGAGCACGCGTACGCCACGGTCGCGGAGCGCACGCGTCGCTTCCTGGACCAGGCGGGTCTTGCCGATCCCCGCCTCACCCTCCACGAAGACGACCGCCGTCGGGCGGGAGAGCACGGAAGCCAGCAGGGACAGCTCACGCTCCCTGCCTACCATCGGGTAGCCATGCTGCGCGGTCTCGCTCTCTGTGGACATCTCCACAGACCTTCCGATCATGGTGAGTGCCTTTTCGCAGGGTCTGCTCGGACGCCGCCACGGGCCCCGTCGGTGACGGGCACCTCATGGCGTACCTCCACACTCGCCCGGCCGGGCTCCCCGCACAGCCGTGGTACTACCTGTTCGCTACCTATGCGTGCGTCCCGGCATTGCGTACGCCGGTGGCGCCCGCTTGAATCCGACCCGAGCGGACCCCACCGCCCGCCCTCGGCGCAACGAAGGCGGGGTGGGGTGACTGGACGGAAGGGTGGAGGGGACGGCCTCCGTCGCGGCGGTCCCTTCCATGGCGCATCCGAGCCTCTTCGCTGTCGACTGGACGGATGTCAGGCCGTGCGGTGGATGTTCTCGGGAAGCACGGGGTGGGCGAAGGGCAGGTCTGCCGTGTAGCGGGCGAGTTCCTCCGCTGCGGCGGTGGCCATCCGGTGGAGTTCTGTGCCGAGCGAGCCGGCGACGTGCGGGGTGAGGAGCACGTTCGGCAGGTCGTACAGGGGTGAGTCGGCCGGCAGGACGTCCGGGGTGGAAACGTCGAGGACCGCGTGGAGACGGCCGGCCGTCAGCTCCTCGACCAGGGCCTCCTGGTCGATCAGCGAGCCGCGCGAGGTGTTCACCAGGGTCGAGCCGTCGGGCATGAGCGCGAGCAGCCGGCGGCTGATCAAGTGCCGGGTCTCGGGGAGTTCGGGCGCGTGGACGCTCACGACGTCGCTCAGTGCGCACAGCTCGTCGAGGGACACCCACCGGGCACCGAGCGCCATCGCCTCGGCGGAGTCCACGAACGGGTCGTGGAGCAGCAGTTCGAGGTCGAAGGGGCGGAGCAGCTCGAGCACGCGTCGGCCGATCTGGGACGCCCCGACGATGCCCACGGTGCGGCGGTAGTTGCCGATGCCGGGGTTGGCGTGCTGCCAGTCGTACGGAGCACGCCGCTCGCGGTACTCGGTGGCCAGGCGCAGGACCTGCTTGTTGGCCCACAGGACGGCCGCGACGGTGTACTCGGCCACCGGCAGGGCATTGGCCCAGGCCGCCGACGTGACCCGGATGCCGCGCTGCCAGCACGCGTCGGTGATGTGGTGCTTGACCGACCCGGCGACGTGGATGACGGCGCGGAGGACGGGGGCCGCGGCCAGGACGGACTCGTCGATGGGCGGGCACCCCCAGCTGCTGATGATGACCTCGGTCTCGGCCAGGGCGGCGACGGCCTCGGGGGTCGTGAAGTCGTCGACGATGACCAACGGGTCCAGCGTGGCGAGGCTGGTCAGCCGGGCCATGGTACGGGGATCGATCAGGTGGGGCGCCAGCCCGGGGTGCATGGCCAGGACGGCCCGCGGCTGCGGGCGCGACGGTTGGGATGCGGTGCCACTCGGGCGGTCCGTGGGCGCGGTCGGCGGATGGGGCACTCGTTTCTCCAGGTGGTGTTCGGGTGAACGGGAACGAGTCACTTGACGCTGCCCGCGGTGAGGCCGGCCTTCCAGTGCCGTTGCAGGGCGACGAAGGCGATGACCAGGGGGATGACGGCGAGCAGTGAGCCGGTGACCACCAGCGGGTAGTACTCGGGAAAGGCCCGGGTTTCGGTGTTCCACGTGTAGAGACCGAGGCTGACCGGGAAGAGCCGGTTGTCGGAGAGCATCACGAGCGGCAGGAAGAAGTTGTTCCAGATGGCGGTGAACTGGAAGAGGAAGATGGTGACGAAGCCGGGCATCACCATGGGCAGCCCTATGGACCAGAAGGTGCGCAGCTCGCTCGCACCGTCCATCCGGGCGGCCTCCAGGACCTCGCCGGGCACATAACCGGTGCAGAACACCCGGGCCAGGTAGACCCCGAACGGGTTGACCAGGGAGGGCAGGAAGACCGCCCAGAACGTGTTGACCACGCCGACCTTCGAGGCGATCAGGTACATGGGCAGCGCGAGCGCCGTACTGGGCACCAGGACGCCGAGCAGTACCAGGCCGAACAGCTTCTCCTTGCCGCGAAAGGCGTAGACCTCGAAGGCGTAGCCGGCGCAGATGCACACGAACGCGCAGAGCAGGGCGCCGATTCCCGCGTAGAGCAGGGAGTTGAGGTACCAGTGGACGTAGACGCCGCCGTCGGCGGTGAAGAGGTCGCTCAGGTTCTGGGTGAGGTTCCAGCGTTCCGGGGTGAGCGGGCGCCCGCCGAGGAGGTCGCCGGTCTTCTTGGCAGCGGCGGTGAGCAGCCAGCCGAGCGGCAGCAGGGTGTACGCGGCGGCCAGCGCCAGCGCGCCGTTGACCGCGAACTTCGAGAGGTAGAGCAGGCGCCGTACCGGCCTGCGCGGCGCGGGCGGGGCCGTTTGCACGCGGGTCCGGTCGGGACGGGTGAGGGTGGTCATGTGGTGGCCTCCGCTCGACGGTCGGACCGGACGCGGGTGAGTCGGGTGACGACGAAGGACAGGGTGGCGGCGACGACGGCCAACAGCACGGAAGCAGCCGCCGCGAGGCCGTAGTCACCCCGCTCGAAGGCGGCCGTGTAGGCGTACATGTTCGGGGTCCATGTGGTGACCACGCCCGGGGACGTGCCGTGCAGGATCATCGGCTCGGTGAACAACTGGAGCGAGCCGATGACGGTGAACATCCCGACCATGGAGATCGAGGCCCGGATCAGCGGGATCTTGACGCTGAACGCGGTGCGCAGGGGCCCGGCTCCGTCGACCACGGCGGCCTCCAGGACCTCGCGCGGGACGGCCTGCAACGCGGCGTAGAAGATCACCATGTTGTAGCCGGTCCACTCCCAGACCGCGATGTTGACCACGGCGGGCAGCGGGTGGCCGAGCAGGTCGACCTGTGTGCCGAGGGAGTTGAGAACCTCGACCACCGGACTGATGCCGGGGGTGTACAGGTACATCCAGATCAGCGCGGCGATGATGCCTGGCACGGCGTGCGGCAGGAACAGGGCCAGCTGGAAGAACCGGCGTGCCCTTGCCAGGGTGGAGTCCAGCAGCAGGGCGAGCAGCAGCGACGTGCCGATCATGATCGGGATGTACAGCAGGCAGTACTGGGCCGTGGTCCAGAAACCTTCCAGGAACGCGTGGTCGGTCAGTGCCCGGGTGTAGTTGCCGAGACCGGTGAAGAGGGTACGGCCGCCGCCGAAGCCGAGGCCGGAGCGCTTCTCGGTGAACAGGCTCAGGTAGGCCGCGTAGCCGATCGGGATCAACGTGCAGGCCGTGAAGAGCACCAGGAACGGGGCGAGCAGGATGGCGGGCGCCCCGACCCTCCCGCGCCGGCCGACAGCGGCGCGGGAGGGCTGTGAACGGGTCGCTCGGCTCGTCACTCGGAGACCTTGAGTCCGCGGTTCTTCAGCTCCGCGACCGTGGCCTGCTGTCCGGCGTCGAGGGCCGTCTGGATTGTGCCGCCCTGGCTCAGCTTGCCGAACGAGTCCTTGACCGCACCGTTGGTGGCACCCATCGCTGGGCCCCACTCCCAGCCCTGCTTGATGGACTTGCCCGCGTCGACGAAGACCGAGTAGATGTCCTGGCCTCCGTAGAAGTCGGTCTTGAAGGCTGCCTTGGCGACCGGGACGAGTGCGGGAGCGGCAGGGAACATCGAGGAGGTTCCGGAGGCGATGCGCGCCTGGATGCCCTCGGGGGTCGTGGTGGCCCAACTGGCGAATTCCACTGCGGCCTTCGCCTTCTTGCTGTCCTTGGAGACGGCGAAGGTCGAGCCGCCGAGCATGCCGCTGGCAGGCTGTCCGTCCCAGGTCGGAACAGCGGCCGCGGCCCACTTGCCGCTGGTGTCGGGCACCGTGGACTTCAGTACGCCGCCGCCCCAGGCGGCTCCGATGTAACCGGCGGTCCCGCCCTTCTGCAGCGAGGCCGTCCACTGCTGGCTGAACGACGGCTCGACCCGGACGAGGTCGTCATTGATCATCTTCTGCCAGTAGTCGGCTACCCGCTGGGTCTCCGCGCCCTTGATGTCGATCTTCCAGCTGCCGTCGGCGCCCGAGAACCAGCGCGCCCCGGCCTGCCAGGACATCGCCTCGAAGACGCCCGGGTCGTCGGGGAAGAAGGTGCCGATGCGGGAGTTCGGGTCGGCCTTCTTCAGCTTCTCGGCGTCCGCGCGGTACTCGTCCCAGGTCTTCGGCGGGGAGGTGATGCCGGCCTTTTCGAACAGGTCCTTGCGGTAGAAGAAGACCTGCGGGGCGGCGTCCAGCGGCAGCCCGTACGTGGCACCACCGAGCGTGGTCAGCTCGACGGACTGCGGGAGGTACTTGGCCTTCAGCTCGGAGGAGACGAGCTTGGTGATGTCCTGGACGGCACCCTTGCTGACGAAGTCGGGCAGCTGACCGTACTCGGTGTTGAAGACATCGGGGGCGTTGCCCGCCTTCACTGCGTTGGAGATCTTGGCGTAGCCCCCGGCGTTGCCGGAGGGGATCGCCTCGAACTTCACCTGGACGTCCTTGTGCGAGGCGTTGAACGCGTCGACGACCTCCTGGGTTCCCTTGGCCCAGCCCCAGAAGGTGACGGTGACGGGCTTGCCGTCCTCGGAGGGGGCGGCACTGTCCGCGCTGCTCCCGCAGGCGGCCAGCAGCGCCATGGAAGCCGCGGCGGCGGTGAGGGTGGCGGCGGCGCGCGTTCTGCGACGGCGCGAGGAGAAGGGGGTGGTGGGCATGCTCGACTCCTGGGGAAGGGCGGCGATGTGCCGGAGGCGCCGATCGTCGGCAGTCGATCGTCGGCGGGGTGGGCCCATCCTGTGACCGCCTCAGATCACTGTCAAGACCCAATCGATCAAATGATCAGACGTGATCCCATCGTGATCACATGGACTCTGGGAGATTCCGCTGTCGGTGGATAGGGTCAGGAACCGGTTGAGCCCTCTCCAGATCATTCGGTCGGAACGGCGGCCGTTGAACCGTGCCAACCGCGATCGGATCGCCCTCCCCGGCCCAGGAGCACCGACATGCCCACGCTCGCGCTTCCCCCCGAAGACCGAACGCTCAGTCCCCACACCGGCTGGACCCGTGCCCACTGGGAGGCCGTGGCCGACGGCCTGCTCGCTGCCGTCGAGCGGCACACCGGCCCCGAGCACGCGCTGATCGACCTCCCGGGTGAACGGCCCAGCGTGTCCGGCCGACGCTCGGACGGCCTGGAAGGCTACGCACGAACCTTCCTGCTCGCCGCCTTCCGAGTGGCCGGAGCCGGCGGGGCCGATCCACAGGGGCTGCTGCCGAAGTACGCGGCCGGCCTGGCCGCGGGCACCCGCACCCCGACCGCCGAGCGCGACCTGGCCGACGGGGACCTCGTCTCCTGGCCGGCGATCACCGACCGCGGCCAGGCACTGGTGGAGGCCGCTTCCATCGCCGTGGCGCTGCGCCTCACGCGCCGGTGGCTCTGGGACCGGATGGACGAACCGACCCGCGCCCGCGTGCGCGCCTGGCTGGCCCCCGCCCTGCGGGTCACCCACGTGGACAACAACTGGTGGCTCTTCCCCGCGATGGTCGGTGGCTTTCTCTCCGGGGCGGGCCACCCCACCGGGTCGGCTCCGGACCCGGACGGCGCCGACAGGCGCGCTGTCGACCGTGGTCTGGAGAAGATCGAGCAGTGGTATCTCGGCGACGGCTGGTACACCGACGGCCGGCCACGGGCGTTCGACCACTACAACGGATGGGCCCTCCACTTCTATCCGGTCCTGCACGCCCATCTCGCCGACGACCGCCGCCTGCTCGACGTCTACGGCCGACGGCTCGCCGCCCACCTCGACGGCTACTCCCGTACCTTCGGCGCGGACGGCGCCCCCCTCCATCAGGGCCGTTCACTCATCTACCGCTTCGCCGCGACCGCTCCCCTCTGGGCCGGGGCCCTCAGCGGTCACACACCGCTGTCCCCCGGCACCACCCGCCGCCTCGCTTCCGGCGCCTTGCGCTACTTCCTCGACCGCGGGGCCCTCGACGCCGACGGTCTGCTCACACTCGGCTGGTCCGGGCCGTATGTCCCGATGGTCCAGGAGTACTCGGGGCCCGCCTCGCCCTACTGGGCGAGCAAGGCGTTCGCAGGCCTCCTCCTGCCGGCCGACCACCCGGTGTGGACCGCCGTCGAGGAACCGGGCCCGTCAGAGACTGCGGACACCACCGTGGCCCTGCCTCGACCCGGCTGGCTGATCCAGTCCACCGCCGCGGACGGGGTCGTCCGGTTGCACAACCACGGCAGTGACGACCAGCCGGCCCACCTGGTACTGCCCGACAGCCCGGTCTACGCACGGCTCGCCTACTCCACCGCCACCGGGCCGACCTTCGACGGCCCCCCGGACAACCACTTCGGACTGGTCGTCGCCGGCGAGTGGAGCGAGCGCGGTCGGATCAGGCCACTCGGAACCGGCGACGGGTGGGCGGCATCGGCCCACCGCCCAAGGCTCGGCGGCCTCGAGCTGGACGGAGTGGCCGTCACCTCTCTCGTGCTGGCCTCCGGTACCGACGAGCTCCACGTCCACCTGGTCACCGGGGCCGATCCCGGCACCGAGGTACGCCAGAGCGGCTGGGCGGCGGCCGGGAAGCACGTACACAGCGCCTGCGACGGCCTCCTGGCCACCGCCATCGCCACCGGACCGAGCGCCGAGTTGACGTCCGTACTCCACGGCGTCCACGGCTTCGCGGAGTCCGACTGCCACCCCGTCCCGACCGGCACCGCTTTCGGCGCCGCAGCCGCGGTCCCGGTGCTCACCGGCCACACCCCGGTCCACGGCCCCGCGCTCCTCGTGGCCGCCGCACGGCTCTCCGCATCCGACCCGCACTCCTTCCGGATGCCGCAGGTGACCGTCGAGGACCGGTCGGTGCGCGTGCTCTGGCCGGACGGCAGCGGGCACGAGGCACTCCTCGGACCGGGCCAGGCCGTCGTCAGCACCATCACTCCGAAGGGTTGACCGCCATGCGGATCGCACTCTCCACCCTCGGCCTGCCCGGTCGGCCGCTCGCCGATGTCCTGAGGTTGGCCGCAGCCCATGGCTGGAGTGGCCTGGAGCTGCGCTGCGCCCCCGGCGAACCGATCCACCCGGCGATGACCGGCGCCGAACGGCGGGCCGCCGCCCGGGCCATTGCCTCTGCGGGCATCACACCGGTCGCGCTGACCGGTTACGCCGGCGTCGGGGCCCCGGGCCACGACCTCACGCTCTTCGCCGAGGTCCGCGACCAGCTGCTGCTGGCCAGCGACCTCGGCGCCGCGCACCTCCGGGTGTTCCTGCGCGGCGGTGACGTGCCGACGGCCGAGGCCGACGCGAGGGCGGCCTTCCGTCTGACCGCCCTCGCGGACAGCGCCGACACCCTCGGCGTGCGAATCCTGCTGGAGACCCATGACTCGCACCGGGGCGGGCGGGATGTGGCCCGGGTGCTCGACCTGGTGGACCATCCGTCCGTCGGAGCGCTCTGGGACGTCATGCACACCCACCTGGCAGGTGAGTCTCCTCCGGAGTCGTTCACCGCGTTGGCTCCGTACCTCGGCTACGTCCAGGTGAAGGACATCGCCGGTCCGGACGATCTCACCCCACTACCGCTCGGTGCCGGCGTACTGCCGCTCGACGCGTGCCTGCGTCTGCTGCCCGCCGACTGCTGGGTGTCCTGGGAGTACGAGGCGCCCTGGTTTCCCTCGGCCCCTCCCCTGCCGGGGCTGCTCGCGGCCGGGGCGCGCTTCCTCGCGTCGCGGGAGGCTTGACGGCCGCCCTGCCGACAGGACGCGCACCGGGCTGGAGGTGCGCCTCTCCTTCGGCTGAGTCGATCGGCAAATGATCAGCCTCCGCGCGGGACCGAGCTCGTCCCCATGGCAGTCCGCCTCACCCGCATCGGCCTCTGACCTGCCCTTCGACGCGTTTGCGGTATCCACAGCGGCTGCTAGGCCGACCTCCACAAGGAAGTGCACCAGGATCGAGGGTGGGCGGGAAAGATGTTCCGCGTCTTTCGATCGAATGATACAAATTGATCCCATCAGTAGGATCAGGTAGCCGTCGGGCACGAAATGGGGATGCAGCAGCATGACGATCACGGCCGAGGAACGCCGGGCCCGGATCCTTGATGTCGTCCGGGAACTCGGCGCGGTCCGTGTCGTGGATCTGGCCGAGCGGCTGGGTTTCCCCGCAGTCACCGTCCGCCGGGATGTGGCGACGCTCTCCGACATGGGGTTGGTGCAGCGCTCCCACGGTTCGGTCTCGATGCCCCCTAGCGGGAGCTCTGCCGCTCCCGCCCTGCGTCCACGGGTCGTCGGCATGCTCGTGCCCACGGTCGGCTCGTACTTCGACGAAGTGATCGCCGGCGCACGCTCGGCCGCGGCGGGGACCGGTGCCCGCCTGGTGCTGGGCGTCGCCGCGTACGGGGCCTCCGACGACCGCGCCCAGGTGGAGCAGCTGATGCAGTCCGATGTCGACGGCCTGCTGATCACCCCGGACTGGACGGTGGACGCCCACAGCGAGGGCTGCGCCTGGCTCCGCGACCTGCCGGTACCGGTCGTCCTCGTCGAGCGGCGCGCCGCCGCCGGCAGTGCGTGCGCAGAGCTGGACGGAGTCTCGTCCGACCATCGGCACGGCGTCCTGCTGGCCCTGCGCCACCTGGCGTCGTCGGGGCACGGTTCGGTGCTCCTGGCGGCACGCACGGACACCTGGACGGCGCACCAGGTCCGCGCCGGCTACGAGGAGGGCGTCCGACTGTTGGGGCTCGAACCCCAACCGGTGATCGACATCCCCCACCCCGGGGCGGACCCCGACTCGGTCGCCGCGCGGATCGCCGAAGGCGCCGCCGCTGGTGTGCGGGCCGTGCTGGTGCACAACGACCGGGACGCCATCCAGCTCACTCCGTTGCTCCGAACGCGTGGCCTGGACGTACCCGAGGACGTCGTCCTGGTCTCGTACGACGACGTCTTCGCGGCTCTTGCGGCTCCGCCGCTCACCGCGGTCGCGCCGCCGAAGCGAGCGGTGGGCGCGGCAGCACTGGACCTGCTGCTTCATCGCCTGGACGGCGGGTCGTCGCTGCCCACGCACCACGTCGAACTGCTGCCGGAACTGAAGATCCGCGCCTCCTCCGGCGGCACGCCCTGAGGGCCTGTTCCGCCCTTCGCGTCCGAGAACGGCATCGGGCACCGGGATGACGTCCCGGTGCCCGATGCCGTCGCGCCGACGAGGTCCATGCCACGGCCACCGATCCCCGTCAACCTGAGGTTGCGTTTCCCGTGAGAGCGTCAGCCCGTACCTCCGCGGGCGGTACTGCGTACTCCACATACGGGTACCGAACAGGTAGTACCACGGCTGTGCGCCACACCCCGGGCCAGCAAATCTGGATGCATCACCCGATATGCCTTATCCCGGGAGTCCACATGTCCACCTCAGCCGTTCTGCTCCAGCCCCGGTCCACTTCTGCGGACGCCGACCAGCACCCTGCGCTGAGTCTCACCACCGACCACGTCGCGGGCATCAGCGCCCTGCGCCGGCACGTGGTCGAGACCCTTGAGGCCTTCGGCTGCACCGAGGACCTGGTCGACACTGCCGCACTGCTGGCGACCGAGCTGCTCAGCAACGCACTGACGCACGCCGACACCGGCAGCGCGCCCTGCGCGGTCCGCCTGGAGGTGTACTGGAACGGCTACGACCTGACCATCGCCGTGACCGATGCGGACCCGCGGCTGCCGGTCGCCAGGGCCTCCGGCGCCGACGAAGAGCACGGACGCGGCCTCGCACTCGTGGACGCGCTGGCAGCCTGCTGGGGCACCATTCCCCTCCCGAACGGGAAGACCGTCTGGTGCATCCTCGGCTGACAACGCCGGTCCGTCCCGGCCCCGCGTTCCTTCGGACCCCGCCGATACCCACCCGGCGGGGTCCATACTTGTGCCCGGCGGGTCCTACCGCCGCGTTCGCCGCGACGGCGAATCAGGCCGTCAGGTCACCTTGATGGCGAAGACGCGCACGCTCGGCGCGTTCGGCAGCGTGATCGACGCCAGCGACTTTCCGGACGCGATCGGCACCGACTTCGTGTACACACAGAACCCGGTTCCGGGGTCCGCCGGGCCCCGGGTGTCATTGCGCCCGAACACCTTGAACGCGACCGCCGCCGGGTAGTTCGTCGCGCTCGCGCAGTTCCAGCTGGGGAAGCCCCACGTCGACGTACTGGACGTGCCGTCACTGTAGTTGAGGCGTATGGTCCCGCCGGCTTCACCGACGCCCGAGGCACCGAGGAAGTTCACCGTCGCACCGCTGTACGCGTAGTCGATCGTCTGCCCGACCGGCTTGACGGAGTCGAAACTCCCGGACGTGGTGTTCGGCCAGGTGTAGCCGACGCCGCCGACTGCGAGGGTCTGCCCGGCCTTGACGCTGAGCGCCGTTCCGTTCGGCAGCTGGGCGTTGCCTGCCAGCCGGTCGGAGGAGAGGGTACGACCACTCGCGTCCCAGGTGCCTGCGGTCGGCGCGTCGCCGTCGGTGATCGCGGTGGCGTTGCGGGCGGACGAGCCGTCGAGCCCGAAGTTCCACCCGGAGTACGCGGCCGTGGGAGCGGCCTTCAGGCGGTACATGGCCGTCGAGCCCGCCGGCACGGTGACGCTGAACCTGCCGGCCCCGTCGATGGACGAGACGTCGGGACCGAGGATCGTCGAGAGCGTGAACGTCTTCGCCGATGTCCCGATCACCGAGCCCCTCGTCATGGCGGTGACCGGCGCCGTCGCCGAACGGTTCATGATCGCGACAGCGTAGTCGCCGTTGCTCAAAGGCTTGGCGAACACGTCGTACCCGGCGCCCCGGGCCACGCGCTTCGCCGGAACGGCCAACGCGTCCTGTCCCACCGCGATCAGGTCGGCCTTCTTCATGAGGTTCGCCTGCGCGGCCGAGATGGCGCCGCTCGCATTGGAGTTGCGCACCATGGCGACCATGTGGCTGTTCTGCATCGCCCACATCGCGTAGCCGCCGAGCTTGTTGTCGCTCGTCAGGCCGGAATCGTCGAAGTACAGCCGGTCGGGGTCGAGGAAGTGGCCCTGCTTGCCGTACGAACGCATCTGCTCGACCATGTCGACGAGTCCGACGGTGCCCGCCCAGCTGGTGCCGCCAACATCGCCGCCGATGCGGTAGGCGTGTCCGGCCGGCCCGATGCTGTTCATCATGCGCTGGTACAGCGCCGTGTCGAAGGTGTCGTTCTCCCAGTTCGCGTACGCCGGTGCGGAGATGTTCAGCACCATCGACCGACGCTTGCCGGGGTCGGCGTCCGTCTTGATCGCGTTGATCGCGGCGGCTGCCCGGCGCGACGACTCGATGGCCGTGTTGATCTCGGTGTCGCTGTCGAGAACGGTGTAGCAGCACTTGTTGCTCGTGTTCGGCTCACCGCAGTAGTCGAGCTTGATGTAGTCGGCGCCCACGCTCGCGAGGTACTTGAAGTCCTTCTCGAAGTTGTCGTAGCTGCCCGGAGAGGCGGCCGACCGCCCACCCGTGTCGCACATGTACTTGCCGCCGCTGGTGTAGACGCCGAAGAGCATCCCCTTGCCGTGCAGGTAGTCGCCCACGTCCTTCAGGCCGTTGGGATACTTCGTCGGCGACGGGATGAGGTTGCCGGTGGCTGTGTCGCGCCCGTCCTTGCAGTTCGGCACGACGGTGGCATTGGCATCCCAGTCGGTACAGTCGCTCCGCACGGCCCACGTGTCGTCGAACGAGACCGTGTTCCAGCCCAGATCGCGGAGACCGGTGGAGACGGCGTCATCGGCCGTCTTCTTCATGCTGGCCGCTGTCGTGTTCCGCCAGCTCTCCGAGCGCAGGATCATCTTCGGCGTGGTGGCATAGGAGTGGTCGACGTTGACAGTGTTGCCCGGGACGGGGCGGGACACCGCGACCGACGGCTGGGTCGTGGCAGCAATGACGAGGGACGTCAGGCTCGCCGTCGCGGTGAGCAGGGCAGCGGCCGGCCGGAGGGCTCGGCGAGGCGCGGGGGCGCCCTTTCGCTGGGGAGTGTGGGGCACAGGGGCTCCTTCGGTGCTGGGTAAATGGTGCGACGGGCGGAGTGGCGGCGAAGCCGCGGCCGCCCCGGTTCCGAGGACGACTGTGCGCAGCGGGATCGTGACTCCACTGCCGAGGACGTAGTCGTCGGTGTTGATCCAGCGGTTGTCGACCCTCCGGACGACGCCATGACGTCGGCACGCGACGGCAGATGAACACCCGCTGAGCCCGGCTGGGCGACAACTGAACGGTGGCCGCCATCCTGGGGGCATGGACAGATCGGAGTCAAGAGATATGTATCAAGTGAACAAATAGTTGAGCATCTGATCGCAGCCGCAGCAGTTGATCCATCCGACCCTACGAGCGTGTTCACCTGACGGCGATGCCGGAGAGCGGCGGGCCCAAGCGTGGTCCCGGAGAACCGTGTTCTCCGGGACGGACCGCTGGCCGAAGCCGGCGGCAACAGGCCGGGCCGCTCCGTCTCGCTCCATCGGACTCCGGCCGATCGACCGCTCTTCGTCGCGTCGACGCGCACCGGATGGGCGATTGCGGCAGGAGATTGTTCAGCCCCTGGTCGGAGAAGAGGAGCTCCTCCCACAGCCGGGCCACGGCGAACGCCACTGAGGTCTGCCCACTGGAGAGGGAGGCCGGTGCCGGACTGATCGGCAGGAATCCTTTGCCGCGATTTTGGGACGGACCTATCGTTCCAGGTATGACCACTCCTGCGGGCCACCACTGGGGTGAGATCGGCCTGCCGGCAGAGCTGACGAGTTTCGTGGGGCGGCAGCAGGAAGCCGCAGCGGTCAAGAAGGCGCTGTCGGACGCTCGGGTCGTGACTCTCTCGGGTGTCGGTGGTATCGGAAAGACACGGTTGGCCCTCAAGGTGGCCACGGAACTGCGTCGGGCTTTCACGGACGGTGTGGCCTTCATCGGCCTGTCCGCGGCGATAGATCGCCCGACGCTAGACTCGATGGTGCTGGACACTCTCCGGATCCACGGCGAATCGGGCCATGAGGCCGCGGAGATCATCACGGACTTCCTGTGTGAACGCCAGATGCTGCTTGTCTTCGACAACTGCGAGCACATCGTCGCCGAGACCGCGGCCCTCGTCAGTTCCGTGATTCGACGGGCTCCCCAGGTGCGGGTACTGGCGACAAGCCGCGAGCGGCTGTGGGTCACCGGTGAACACGTGTGGCGGGTACCGCCGCTGTCCGTGCCGGAGCCGGACGCCGACGGGGAATTCCCTCAAGGTGTGCCGGGACCTTCGGAATATCCGGCGCTGATGCTCTTCGCCGAGCGGGCCGCCGCGGTCGGCGGAGGCCCCGTGGCCAGCCGGGACTGGGCCGAGGTGGCACGGTTGTGCCGCAGACTGGACGGCCTGCCCCTGGGTATCGAGCTGGCCGCGGTCCAGTCACGGATGCTCTCGCCGAGTCAACTCATCCGGCGTTTCGACGAGCGGCTCGGCTCCCTCGCCACGCGCGACCGCTCGGTGCCGGCCCGGCACCGCAGCCTGGAGGCGGCGATCGAGTGGAGCTACGAACTGTGCTCGCCCGAGGAGCGGCTGCTGTGGGTACGGGCGTCGGTGTTCGCCGGCCCGTTCAGCCTGGAGTCGGCCGCAGGCGTCTGCTCCGGCGACGACCTGCCCGGTGAGAAGGTCGTGGATCTGGTCAGCGGGCTGATCGACAAGTCGCTCCTGGTCCACGAGGAACAGCTCGGGGAGGTGCAGTTCCGGCAGCTGGAGACCCTGGCCCACTACGGTCGCACCCGGCTACGCGAGGCAGGCGGGGAGGGGGAACTGGCCCGACGCCACCGGGACTGGTACCTCCAGCTCGCCGAGCAGAGCTTCGCGCACTCCTACGATGCGGACCAGTTGGCGTGGTCGCGGCGGCTGCGCCGCGAGCGGGCGAACATGAACGTCGCCTTCGAGTACTGCCTTTCCACGCCCGGGGAGGAACGGGTGGCGCTGAGGTTCACCGCCGCGCTGCTGCAGTACTGGTATGAAGGCGGCGGCCAGCTGGCCGAGGGCCGGCGGTGGCTGGAGGCAGCCCTGGCAGGGGACGCCGAACCGACCTGGGAACGCGTCATGTCCCTGCGGAATCTGGCCTGGATCTACAGCCAACAAGAGGAACCTGCCGCCGCCGAGGCGACCCTGCGCGATGCCCGGGCTCTGGCGCGTCACCTGCGCGACCCGCTCATGGACGCGCGCATCATCGCCACCGAGGCGGAGCTGGCGCTGGCCCGCGGAGACTACGCCGCAGCGATCGCCCGTTCGAATGAGGCGTTGGCGCGTCCCGAATACGCCACGGATCCCTCCCGGGTGACATCGTTCACCATGCTGACCGTCGGGCACGCGCTGCTCGGCGACTACGAGGAAGCCGTCCGCGCGCACACGGAGGCCGAACGCTGCAGGGCGGAGTCCGGGGACTCCTTCAGGGTGTCCTGGGCGCTGGTCGGTCGGGCTGCCGCGGAACTCGGCGTAAGGGCGCACTCCTCAGTGATCATGTACACCCGGGAGTGCATTCGGATCGCACGTGAGTTCGACAGCGTGTTCGCGCTGTCCGCGGCCTTCACTCTCCTGCTGCACTCCACGGCGGCCGAGGGCGATCTCGTACGCGCTGCCGTACTTCTCGGAGCGCGTCAACGGGTCCGCCACGCCCTCGGCATCGCGGGGGTCGCCGCCCCCGCCGAGTCGGACATGATCGACGCGGCTACCGCACGGATCAGAGCGCAACTCGGCGAGGCTCTCTTCGAGACGGCCGTGGCCCGCGGCTTCGCCCACGATCTCGACGGTGCGCTCGACTACGCACTCGGCATCGAAGACGAATCCGCACCTGCCACCCGGACGAGCAGCACACAGGAACAGGACCCGGCCGGCACGCTGACCCCACGGGAGGAACAGGTCGCAGCGCTGGTGGCACAGGGCATGTCGAACAAGCAGATCGCCGCGCAGCTCGTGCTGTCCCCACGGACCGTGGAAGGGCACGTCGAGCACATCCTCACGAAGCTCGGCTTCACCTCCCGTGCCCACATCGCCGCCTGGAAAGTCCGGCAGGGCTGAAGCGGGGGCCGCGGACGGTCCGCTGGAGAACCAGCGGACCGTCGTCGCGGCGGAGGGTCCCGTCAGTAGGCGGCCTGGGTGACGTTGTACATGCCGTTGGAGCTGATGACTCGGGCGAGGTAGGCCCAGGCGGCGTGGTGCGAGACCCACTCTTCCCGGCCGGGGTAGTAGTCCTCGCCCGCGCTGGTGTAGGTGCGTCGGTCCGCGGACCTTTCCTGCATCTTCTGAACCTTGTTGAGGTGCTGGGCAGCCCATGTGGCGCCCTTGACGCTGGCGAGGCCGTCTTCCTTGAAGCTGTCGGCGAAGACGTCCATGGTGGCGAACTGCATGCGTCGGGAGGTTCCCCAGTCGTTGCCCATGGGGTAGTAGATGTCGCTGTTGTCGGTCGGGTTGGTGTTGGTGCCCGCGTAGATCTTCCCGCCGGGCGCCCTGAACGTCTTGCCCGCCATCTTGGGGTCGGTGTAGGGCATGGTGCCGGCGGGGAAGTTGAGGTCGACGAGGGCGTCGTACATGCGGTCGTAGCTGCGGCGCACGGCGTAAGGGGTGTCCTGCTTGGACAGGCCCAGCGTGAGCGCGCCGCTGAGGTTGATCGCGAACGACTCCATGTAGTCGGGGTGGACGAGGTCGTGGTTGACCACGGTGCCGTCCTGGTTGACGTTGGAGCCGGCCATGCTGCCGAGCTTGAAGCCGTTGACGCTCTTCCACGCGTCCGCGCCGGTGCCAACGTCCGAGGGCCGGGAGTTGGCCTTGAGCGAGAGCGCGACGACCTGCTTCATCCAGGTCGCCTTGTTGGCGTGGTCGGGCATCATCGAGGCAGCCAGGGCGAGGACGGTGTTGTTCCAGGCGACTTCCTCGGCCTTGGTGTCGCCGGGGGAGGCGTAGGTGCCGTCGGCGTTGCGGTAGTAGCCGGGCTGGTAGTTGTTGTAGCGGTTGGCCTCGTACTCCACCATCTTGCGGACATTCTCGCGGTCCGTGGTGGACAGCTTGTCCCACATGAGCCAGCCGGCGGTGCCCGCGAAGGCCGTCCAGTGTGCGCTCTGCCAGTGGTCGCCCCAGCCGGTGCTGCCCAGGTTGACCTTGTGCCGGTAGGCCAGCGAGCTGATCAGCTTGACCGTCATCGCCTCTGCCGCAGCCTTGGTCACACCGGTCTGGGTCGGCGAGTACACGCCCATGCTCAGCGCGGTCGCCAGACCGAAGGCCTGCGCGGCCCCCGGGCGGATGTTGTTCTCACCGGTGCCGCCGAAGTCCAGGTACGCGCCGGTCTGCGCGTCGAAGTTCTTCGTGGTGTCCCACCAGGTGGTCACCGCGAACTTGTTGCTGTTGCGCAGGACCGTGGCGACCTGGTTGGAGATGGCGTCGGTGGGCTGGGTCAGCGAGGAGAAGTCGATCGGGACAACCGTACTGGTCGCCGCGCTGGCGGGGCTGGCCAGGAGCACGGTGCTCGCTCCCGCGGGCAACGCGGTAGCGGCCAGACACAGTCCGATGACGCTCAGCGCGCCCCGGTTGATGTGACGACGGCTGATTCCGGACATGGCGGCTCCTTGTTTGGTGAGGCGGGGGTGTGGTGCTGGACCTTCCGGGGTGACGCGCCGGCGAGGGGGACCGGTGCGAGGGGGCCGCCACCGATACGCGGTGAAAGGCAGGCGGCCCGTGTGCTTCCTCGGGCGATCGACGCATCGCACTGGTGTCGGCCGCCGTGGCTGCGGCCTGCGGCGTACCAGTAGTGACGTCGAGAACCTGAGGAGTTCTGAGTGGGGACGGAGTCCGGGACCAGCTCGCGACTTCTCCCGAAGTCCTTGGACCGCCTCAGGGGCCACAGCCCAGGCGGTCCACGTCCATCGCGAGCCTTCCTGCACTGCGGCCGCTCCGGTGACGAGGACTGTAAATCCAATTGTTTTACAGAGTCAACACTCTGATGCGGAATCGTTCATCAGCGACGAACAGGGAAGGGATCGCACCTTGATGAAGCCGTCTTGGCATGGAAGACGGCCCACGGCCGCGCCGGTCAGGGCGGGACGGCGACCGCGGGCCGTCGCTGAGGAGCACCGCCGTCGGACGGCGGGCGAGGGGCTGCCGGAGCCCGAGGGCGAGCGACCCTACGGAGGCCGGGAGCACGGAGGACGGTTCATGGCGACTCCCTGCGGTGAGACCCTCGGTCCGACCTGAAGGACGGGCTGGACATGTCCCACAAGAGCACCTGGCCGCCGGCGGAACAATACGGGCAGGTACCTATTCATCCGCGGCGGCACCGATGATTGCGTGGGAACGGCCGAGGGATCCGATGCGATGAACCGATCGCCACGGCAAGCGGAACCCGGTGCTATGCTCGCTGACCGCCGGGGTCTCCAACCCGACTGCGCGGACGCCGACTTGGGGTGGAGCGAGCGCCCACACCAGGGACGTACGCGGTCTGTCGACAAGCGTGCGAGATCGCCATTGCGGCCGGCGATGACCTCGTAGACCGTCCGGCGCAGTTCCAAGATGCGGGTCACCACACCCCTCACTTGGGTCCCGAATCAGTGACGCGGCGGGCCTACGGAGAACTCCGTGGCCTCACCGCTGTTCGCCCGCTCAATCATCGCCACCGTGCCCGTCGCCCTGTCGTCCGGGCTCTCCTCCGTGCTGATCGGATCCGTCACGTCGCACCACGAGCTTCCCGCCTCCTCCACATCCGGCGGCGAGGCGGCCCATTCTGCCGTCAGTTCCCGCATACAAGAAGGTGGTAACACCGTGCCGAGGCACCGCCATATCCTGACAGCGGCCACCACCGCACTGCTTCTCTCCGTCTCCACCGCAGGCTGCACCGACGAGTACGTCGACGGAGTCACCCTGCGGTTGGTGGTGGCCGATTACGAGGTGAGGGGCCAGTCCGACAACACCGAGCAGTACTGGAACGATCTGATCACCGCATTCGAGGCCGCGCATCCCGACATCAAGGTCAAGGTGGACGTCGAGCCCTGGGACTACGTGGACGGCAAAGTCGCCGCCATGGCCAAGGCAGGACAGGCGCCGGACCTGGCGCAGCTGAAGTCGTACGCCGACTTCGCAGAGCGAGGCGATCTCTATTCCGTCGACAGCCTGGTCTCCATCCCCGTGCAGTCGAACTTCGTACGCTCGTTCGCCATCGCGGGAGAACACGACGGGACCCAGTACGCCATGCCGTTCACGGCCTCGACGAGGCTCCTCTTCTACAACGAGGATCTGTTCGCAGAGGCAGGCATCCGCAACCCCCCGAAGACCTGGGACGAGCTGAAGGCGGCGGCGCAGAAGCTGAACACCCGCACGCGCGTCTCGTACCCGATAGCCGTGCCGCTGGGACCCGAGGAGGCGGAGATCGAGGCGATGGCCTGGATGCTGGGAGGCGAAGGCGGATACACCAACTCCACCGGGTCGTACGCAATCAATTCGAAGAACAACCTCAACAGCTTGAAATGGCTGAGGGAGAACCTCGTCGCGGAGGGGCTCACCGGTCCCGTCCCGGTGAACAAGCTCAACCGCAGGGACGCCTACGCGGCGTTCCTGCGTGGCGAGGCGGGCATGGTCAACGGGCATCCCTCCTTGCTGCAGGCTGCGAAGGCTGCAGGGATCAGAGTCGGTGTAGCACCTGTGCCGAGTCGCAGCGGCGAGAGCACTCCGGCACCCGCGGCGGTCGACTGGATGATGGCGTTCAAGCGGAACGGGCTCCGCAAGGAACTGGGCACCTTCCTCAACTTCGTCTTCAAGGACGAGAACGTAAGGGAATTCGCGACTCGCAACAATCTGCTGCCCGTCACCGTGACGGTGACCGAGCAGATGAAAGCGGATGTCGAGCACGAAGACCTGAGGAAGTTCCTGGAGGAGCTGCCGGCCTCGGAGCTGCCCCCCGTCGGCAAGAACTCGTGGGCCGTGGTGAGCGACAGCATCAAGCGAAACATAGGCACTGCGATGACCTCCGGCGGCAGCCCCGCCACCACCCTGGAGGTGATAGCCGGTGACGCCAGGAAGGCCGAGTAGTCGCGTCAGGCGAAGGACGGCCATCGGGCCCGAGGACGACTCGTCCGGCAGAGCGGTTCTCGCCCCTACGCCGGCACACTTCAGGCCTGAGGGAGGAGGATTCTATCCTAGTCCTGCACGTCACGCAGGCCAGCAGTCACGCCGGACGATCCGGCCGCGAAGACCGATCCGACTTTCCAGCAGTCCGACACACCAGCAGCCGGCCCGAGGCAGGCGCCGGCCGATCCTTTTGACGTGTCTGCTGAGCCGACTTAACGTTCCGAATATGGCCACTCCCGTCCGAACCCGCTGGGGTGGCGCCGGCCTGCCTGTCGAGTTGACGAGCTTCGTGGGGCGGCGACAGGAGATCGACACGGTCAGAGCCGCGCTGTCCGAGGCCCGAGTGGTGACCCTGACGGGCGTCGGCGGTGTCGGCAAGACACGGCTGGCGATGCGTGTGGCGACAGAACTTCGTCGGGCGTTCTCGGACGGGGTGTGGTTCCTCGACCTTTCCTCGGTGTCGGATCGGTCGGCACTGGGCTCCGTCGTGGTGGAGGCCCTGGAGATCCACGACCAGTCAGACCGTGATCCGGCAGAGATCGTCACGGGCTTCCTGCATGAGCGGCAGGTACTGCTGGTCTTCGACAACTGCGAGCAGGTCGTCGAAGAGTGCGCGGCACTCATCAACTCCGTCATCCGCCAGGCTCCGCAGGTACGGGTGCTCGCGACGAGCCGCGAACGGTTGTGGGTCACCGGTGAGCACACGTGGCGGGTGCCACCACTGTCCGTCCCGGCCTCGGATCCGGACTCCGACGAGGAGTTCGCCCGCAGCTCGCCCGGAACCCCTGAGTACCCGGCGCTGGTGCTGTTCGCGGAACGAGCCGCCGCGGTCCGTGGGGCCCCTCTGGCCAGGGAGGTCTGGCCCGACGTGGCGCGGCTGTGCCGCCGGCTGGACGGCCTGCCGCTGGCCATCGAGCTGGCCGCGGTCCAGACCCGGATGTTCACCCCGGGACAGCTCGTGAAGGGCTTCGAGGAGCGCATCGGCTCCCTGCACACCCCCGACCGCACGGCACCGGCCCGCCACCGCAGCCTTGAGGCGGCAATCGACTGGAGCTACGAGCTCTGCTCGCCGCAGGAGCAGCTGCTGTGGGCACGCGTCTCGGTCTTCGCCGGCTGGTTCTCCCTCGACGCGGCCGAAGGAGTCTGCTCCGGCGAGGACCTGCCCCCCGAGACGGTCATGACGCTGGTCGCCGGGCTGCTGGACAAATCGGTCCTCGTCCAGGAGGAACATCTCGGGCAGGCGCAGTACCGGCTGCTCGAGACCCTGGCCCAGTACGGACGCACCCGGCTGCGCGACACAGGCCAAGAAGCAGCACTGGTCCGCCGCCACCGCGACTGGTACCTCCAGCTCGCCGAGCAGATGGCAGCCCAGTGGTACGGACCCGACCAGCTGTCGTGGTCACGCCGTCTGCGCCGCGACTACCGGAACCTGCGCGCCGCCATGGAGTACTGCCTCTCCACACCAGGTGAGGAACACGCCGGACTCAGGTTCACCGCCGCCCTCCTGCAGTACTGGCACGGCACCGGCCAAATGGCCGAGGGGCGGGCGTGGCTGGAGCGTGCCCTGGCCGCGAACGGGGAGCCGACACCGGCACGCGCCACGTCCCTGCGGAACCTCGCCTCGATCTGTGCCCAGCAGAGTGACCTCGCTGCCGGGGAGGCTGCCCGGGAGGAAGGCCTGACGCTGGCACGTCGGCTGCACGATCCTCTGCTCCACGCACGTGCTCTCGCTGTCGGTGCGGAGCTGGCGCTGGCCCGCGGCGACTTCGTCGCGACGATCGGCCACGAGAGGGAGGCCCTTGCCTGCCCGGAGTACGCCGGAGGTCGCGAGCGCGTAGCCTCGCTCACCATTCTGACCGTCGCGCACGCGATATCAGGCGACTACGACGAGGCGGTCTCCGCCTTCGAGCAGGCGCAGCGCTGCAATGTCGAGTTCGGTGAGCGATTCAACCTGTCCTGGGCACTGATCGGTAGGGCCGTTGCCGAGTACGGCGCCGGTGAGAACACCTCCGCGATCACGTACACGCGCAAGGCCATGAGGATCGCGCGCGAGTTCAACAACCCGCTCGGCCTGTCGACCGCTCTAGGGATCTTGTTGTGCTCAACAGCGGCTGCCGGCGATGTCGCACGCGCTGCCGTCCTGCTCGGAGCACGCCGACGGATCTCCCGGGTGTTCGGCATTTCCGAGTTCGTCAACGACGCCGAGTCCGCCCTCGTCGACACCGCCACCTCGCAGATCAAGCAGGGACTCGGAGAAGCCGTGTTCGAGGCGAGGGTGGCCCGGGGCTTCGCCTTCGACCTCGACGACGCGGTCGACTACGCACTCGGCGCCGAGGAGGAACCCGCGCCTGCCGCCGAGGCCGGCACCGCACCGGCCGAGCCCAATCCGCTGACCCCCCGCGAACAGCAGGTCGCGGAGTTGGTCGCACAAGGCATGTCCAACAAGCAGATCGCCGCGAAGCTGGTGATCTCCCCGCGCACCGTCGAAGGGCACGTCGACCACGTCCTCACGAAGCTCGGCTTGACCTCCCGTGCCCACGTCGCCGCATGGGCCACCCGACACGGCAGGAGCTGAGGGGGCCCGAGGTCGACGTCGTCGCGCGTCGGTCTCCTGAAACGAGGAATCGGAGCCTGCGAGCCATCACGCATAGCCGCAGGCAGGGCGCCCTGCGGGCAGGGTCAGAAGGCAACAGCGGGTCTGCGGTGGGCCGACTGGCTGAACCACCCCAGCCGGCGGCCAGGGGGGGCGAAGGAGCCTGAGACCCCTGGCCGGGCACGCCCCTACCCGACGAAGGGTGTCCAGGTAGGGAGTAGGTAGTCCTACGGATGTGCGCGGCGCGGGTACCGGGGAGCTTGGAGGCATTGCCCACGCTTCAGGGAGTTCCGATGACCCCAGCAGCCGCTTCCCTCGTGTCCTATGCCGCGCAATACCGATCACATGCTCCCTGCGCGTCCCTGGTCCCGCGGCCTTCCGCCATAGGCGGCCCTGCTCGCGGCCAGAGGGGCCGAACGACGTACCGAAAGGTGAAAGCCGAGGAGGCGCCCGCGAGGCCCCAGCCTTGCCGGAGCCCCACGGGCCGCCCGCCGGGGGAACCGAACCGTTCCGCACTATCTCGTCGGCGCGGGGCCGCGCGCACATCGGGTAGGTGCACCCGCTGTGCGCCACATGGCGGCGCCCGTCATCGGCACACCACCGTGTCGACCTCCGACGCGAGAAATGCGGTGCGCGCGGCACCGAGCAGACCGCCGTGCCGTCCCATCGCGAACGGTTCCACGGTCACGCGCCGTACGAAACTCAGGGAGGCCGAGCGTGCCAGGTGCTGCCGCAGAGGTTCGAACAGCACCGCGCCCGCGGCCGCCACTCCACCACCGATCACGACCCGGTCGACGTCACACAGCGTCGCGGTGTCGATGATCGCGCGCGCCAGAGCCTGCGTGCCGCGGTCGAACGCAGCCACGGCCACGACCTGGCCGTCCGCCGCGTCGGCGGCGAGGGCACGGGCGTCGGATCCGGTCCAGCCCCGCTCGCGGGCCCAGCGGACCATGGACGGGCCACTGGCGTACGCCTCGACGCAGCCGGCCGCACCGCACACGCAGAGCGGGCCGGCCGGGTCGACCACCACGTGGCCGATGTGGCCGGCGTTGCCGCTGGGACCCGGGTACGCCATCCCGTTGAGTACGAGGCCTCCGCCGATGCCGGTGGACACGACGATGCCGAGCATCGCGTTCGCCCCCTGTCCCGCACCGAGCCAGTGCTCGCCCAGCGCGGCCGCGATGGCGTCACCCACGAGTCCGACATGTACACCGGGCACGATGTCGCGGACCAGGTTCACGAGCGGGAAGTCCCGCCAGGCCGGGATGTTCACCGGGCTCACCGTGCCGCGCGGCGGATCCACCGGCCCTGCGCACGCCAGTCCCACGGCCCGGGGTTTCGCGCCGTCCAGCACTGAGGTGAGCAGCCGCCACAGCGCGTCGTCGAGCAGGGCACCGGTGGCGGGGGTGGGGACCTCGGCGTGCCGGTGCACCTGGCCCTTCGCGTCTACGAGGCCCGCACCGATCTTTGTGCCCCCGATGTCCACCGCGAGCACGGCTTCCTGGTCCATGGAGGGTCCTTTCTGTTGCGGCCAGTCCGAGCTGACGTGTTCAGTCCGAGAGGAGTGCCGACAATTGCGGCGAATAGGTGGTGTGGAGAACGAGGGCCGCGGCGCCCACGACGGCGGCGTCGGCGCCGAGCGGGGACAACATCACGTCGACGACTCGGATGTGACGGGACATCACCCTGGTGGCGACGGCTTCCCGGGCGGCATCGACGTAGAGCTCTCCGACCTGGCGGATGCCGTGGCCGCCGAAGACGACCAGGTCGACGTCGGTCACGTTGACGACGTTCACGACCGCGGTGGCGACGTACTGCGCCGCTTGATCGAAAACGGCGGTGACCAACGGGTCACCGGCGGCCAAAGCGTCACGAACGGCGGCGCGGTCGACCGAGGTGGGGTCGGCGCGGAATCGCTCGGTCAGCGAACTCTCCACGCCCGCGAGGAGCCTGCGCTGCGTTTCGACGACGATCGCGGCCGGGCTCACGAGGGTCTCAAGGCAGCCCCGGTTCCCGCAGTAGCACTGCAGACCGTCCTGCACGACGGACATGTGACCGAACTCCGCGGCGTTGAACGACCCGCCACGGTGGACGTGGTGGTTGAGGACCAGCCCGCCACCGATGCCGGTACCGATGAAGAAGTACGCGAGGTTCGCGGCGCTTCGGCCGGCACCCGACCACCGTTCGCCGATCGCCGCGGCGTTGGAGTCGTTGTCCAGAGTCACGGCAAGACCGGTGGCCTTGCTGAGCATCTGCTTGATCGGGACCCTGGCCCAGTGTGCCAGTTGTGGCGGCGCGACCACCATGCCGTGTTCCTGGTCGATCGGGCCAGGGCTGGCCAGCCCGAGGCCGAGGACGAGCTCACGGGGCACGGCCGCCTCCGTCAGCACGTCCTCGACCAGGTCCGCCATCGCCTCGACGACGTCGGCCGGAACCGCGCCGGCCGGTGTCGGGACCCTTTTGCTGGCCAGCGGCCGGCCGAGCAGGTCCACCACGACACACGCGAGTTCGGCCGGATCGAAGTGCACGCCCACGGCGCTGCCCGCCTCGGCGTTGATCCGCAAGGTGGTGCGAGGCTTCCCGGCGCTGCTCACCCGGCTCGCCCCGTCCTCCCGCACGGTCCCCTCGTCGATCAGCCGTCGGACGATCCCGGACACGGTCTGCGGGGTCAGGCCGGTCTTCTGGGCGATCTCCAGCCTGCTGATGCCATCGGCTCTCTGGATCTGCTCCAGCACTACCGCCTGGTTATAACGCCCGACTTTGGGCAAATTCGTTCCCGCTCGCCGCATGGAGGCCTCCCTGATCTACCGCTGACGACATTGTGCACCAGGGCGTTGACTAAGTAAAACAATTGGATTTACAGTCTCGCCACAAGCAACACCCCGCAGCACATGAGGCCCGAGCAGTGGATGTGTCACCCCACCCACCGCGGTCCGGATGCGGGAGAGGATCTGGGAGAAATCGATGCCAACACCACCCTTTATCTCGCTGGGACCGATTCGGCCCCGTCCCGGCCGGCAGCGCGGAGCGGAGCTCCTGTCATGAGCGCCGCCCCGGCCTTGCTCGAGATGCGCTCGATCACAAAGTCCTTCCCGGGCGTGACCGCCCTAGCTGGGGTCGACCTGGTCGTGCGCGCAGGCGAGATCCACGCGATCTGCGGGGAGAACGGCGCCGGGAAGTCGACGCTGATGAAGGTGCTCAGCGGGGTGCACCAGCACGGCACCTACGGCGGCGAGATCTTCTACGGCGGCCACGAGGTCCGCTTCAGGGGCATCCGGGCAAGCGAGGACGCCGGCATCGTCATCATCCACCAGGAACTGGCCCTCGTGCCCGGCATGTCGATCACCGAGAACATCTTCCTCGGCAATGAGCCGCGCAAGCGCGGGGCCATCGACTGGAAGGTCGCCCAGCGCCGCGCCCTGGAACTCATGGAGCAGGTGGGCCTCAAAGAGGACCCCGACACGCTCATCATGGACATCGGCGTCGGCAAGCAGCAGCTCGTCGAGATCGCCAAGGCGTTCGCGAAGGACGTGAAACTGCTGATCCTCGACGAGCCGACCGCCGCGCTCAACGAGGCCGACTCCCGGCACCTTCTCGACCTGCTGCGCGAGTTCAAGCGACAGGGCATCACCTCGATCATCATCTCGCACAAGCTCAACGAGATCGAGGCGATCGCCGACTCCATCACGATCCTGCGCGACGGCCGGACCATCGAGACGCTCGACGTGCGGGCCGACGGGGTCAACGAGGCCCGGATCGTTCGCGGCATGGTGGGACGCGAGCTCAGCAGCCGCTTCCCCGACCACACGCCCGACATAGGCGAGGTGCTCTTCGAGGTCCGCGACTGGACGGTGCGCCACCCGATCTCCTCCGAGCGACTGGTGTGCAAGGGGTCCAACTTCACCGTGCGCCGCGGCGAGGTCGTCGGCTTCGCAGGACTGATGGGGTCCGGTCGCTCCGAACTCGCGATGAGCCTGTTCGGCCGGTCCTACGGGGTGTGGCTGGGAGGCCGCATCTACAAGAACGGCGTGGAGATACAGGTGAAGTCGGTCTCCGACGCGATCAAGCACGGTCTGGCCTACGTCAGCGAAGATCGCAAGGCGATCGGTCTCAACCTCCTCGACGACATCAAGACCTCCGTCGTGGCGGCCAAGCCCGCAAAGATCGCGCGGCGCGGTGTGATCGACCAGGTCGCCGAGTACCGCACAGCCGAGGGGTACCGCCGGGACCTGCGGATCAAGACGCCCTCGGTCGATGAGGGTGTCGCCAAGCTCTCCGGCGGCAACCAGCAGAAGGTTGTCCTAGCCAAGTGGATGTTCACGGACCCCGACCTGCTGATCCTCGACGAACCGACCCGCGGGATCGACGTCGGCGCGAAGTTCGAGATCTACGGAATCATCCAGCGGCTCGCCGCGCAGGGCCGAGGGGTCGTCGTCATCTCCTCGGAACTGCCCGAGCTGATCGGTCTGTGCGACCGGATCTACACGATGTTCGAGGGGACCATCACGGGCGAGGTGGCACGCGCCGACGTCGACCCCGAACGCCTGATGACCCAGATGACCACTACCAGGAAGATGCCGGTGTCATGAGCGGATTCCAAGAAGTCAAGAAGAACCTCTTCGGAGGCAGTGCCTCCGTCAGCCGGCAGTTCGGCATGATCTTCACCCTGGTGGCGATCATCCTCCTGTTCCAGGTCCTGACCGACGGGCTCACGCTGACATCGGGCAATCTCATCGCGGTCGTCAGTCAGTACTCCTACATCCTCATCCTCGCCATCGGGATGCTGATGGTGATCGTCGCGGGGCACATCGACCTCTCGGTCGGCTCCATCGCGGCGTTCACCGGGATCGTGGTCGCGAAGTCGATGCAGAACCTCGACCTGCCGTGGCCGCTGGCGATCCTGCTCGGCCTGGCGGTCGGCGCGGTGATCGGGGCCTGGCACGGGTTCTGGGTGGCCTACGTCGGCGTCCCGGCGTTCATCGTCACGCTGGCGGGCATGCTGGTGTTCCGCGGCGGCAACCAGTTCATCGGCAACGCCGACACCGTCCCGGTCCCCGAGGGCTTCCGCGAGATCGGTGCGGGCTACCTGCCCGAGGTCGGCCCCAGCACCGGCTACAACAACCTGACGCTGTTGCTGGGCGTCATCGCCTGTGTCGCCGTGGTGTGGCGGGAATCGCGTGCCCGGAGCACTCGACGGGAGATGGGCACACAGAACGCGCCCCTGTGGATCTCCGGTGTGCGCCTGGCCCTGATGGTGGGCGTCATCGCCTTCGCCACGCTGCGCTTCGCCGGCGGTCGCGTGGGGACGAGCCTGCCGGTGTCGGGCATCATCCTGATCGTCCTGGTGCTGGCTTACTCCTTCTACACCCGCAACACCGTCGGCGGCCGGAGCATCTACGCGGTGGGCGGCAACGCACGCGCGGCCGAGCTGTCCGGCGTGAAGCTCAAGCGGGTCAACTTCCTCGTCATGACGAACATGGGCATCCTCTCCGCCCTGGCCGGCATGATCTTCGTGGCCCGCTCGGCGGCCTCCGGTCCGCAGGACGGGCTGAGCTGGGAACTCGACGCGATCGCGGCGGTGTTCATCGGCGGGGCGGCTGTCTCCGGCGGCCTGGGCACCATCGGCGGCTCGATCGTCGGCGGCCTGGTCATGGCGCTGCTCAACAACGGTCTGCAGCTCATGGGAGTCGGCGTCGACCTGGTGCAGATCATCAAGGGCCTCGTGCTGCTGCTCGCCGTCGCACTCGACGTCTACAACAAGAGCCAGGGCCGCTTCTCGGTCATCGGCTCCCTCACACGTCCGTTCCGCCGCCAGGGGTCATCGCCCGCGGCCGAACGGCCTGATTCACCCAGCGACAGCGACCGGCTCCCCGTCCGCCCGCTGACTCACCGCAAGACCTCCGTCTAGTAGGCGGACACCTCCCCGCTGGACTCACCTCCCGCGATAGCCACGAAAAAGGAATCCACCATGCGCAACCTCTTCATGAAGGCAGTCGCGGTCGGTGCCGTGACCATGCTGGCCCTCGGCGCCACCGCCTGTTCCAACGAGCGCGATGGCCAGGGCGGCGGCGCGGCCTCCGCCAAGGGCTTCGCGGCCGACTCCCTCATCGGTGTCGCGATGCCGTCCAAGACCTCGGAGAACTGGGTCCTCGCCGGTGACCTGTTCGTCAACGGGCTCAAGGAGGCGGGCTTCAAGGCCGACGTCCAGTACGCGGGGGCCTCGACCACCGTCGCCGACCAGCAGGCCCAGATATCCGCCATGGTCACCAAGGGCGCGAAGGTCATCGTGATCGGCGCTACGGACGCCGCGCAGCTCGCGACCCAGGTGAAGCAGGCCAAGGAGTCGGGTGCGACCGTCATCGCCTATGACCGGCTCATCACCAACACCGCGGACGTGGACTACTACATCGCGTACGACAACTTCGAGGTCGGTCAGCTGCAGGGCAAGGCGCTGCTGGAGGGCATGAAGGCCAAGAAGCCGAAGGGGCCGTGGACCATCGAGCTGTTCTCCGGCTCGCCGGACGACAACAACTCCGCGGTGTTCTTCAACGGTGCGATGGACGTCCTCAAGCCGCTCATCGACAAGGGCGACGTCGTGGTCGGCTCCGGCCAGAACACGGTCAAGCAGACCGCCATCCAGGGCTGGAAGGCCGAGAACGCCCAGCAGCGCATGGACTCCCTGCTGACCTCCACCTACAACGGCGGCAAGACCCTCGACGGCGTCCTCTCGCCGAACGACACCCTCGCCCGAGCGATCCTCACCTCGATCAAGGGCGCCGGCAAGCCGCTGCCGATCGTCACCGGCCAGGACTCCGAGGTCGAGTCGGTCAAGTCCATCGTGGCCGGCCAGCAGTACTCCACGATCAACAAGGACACCCGCAAGCTGGTCGCGGAGACCATCAACATGGTCAAGGCGCTGCAGGAGGGCTCTGCGCCGCAGGTCAATGACACCAAGTCGTACAACAACGGTGTCAAGGTCGTCCCGGCCTACCTGCTTCCGCCGGTGATCGTGACCAAGGCCAACGTGGCCGAGGCCTACGCCAACGACCCCAAGCTGGCTGCACTCACCAAGTAACCGCACCGAGGTCGCGCGCGCCGGCACCCCCGGCGCGCGCGTCGCGTATGCCGGCTCGGAGGTCCCTACGGGCAGGTGTCCGCGGGCCCACCGACGGCTCGCCTGCGCCTCCCCCGGCGTCACCAGGTCGGATACCACCCGGAACACCGTCGTCGCCCCGGGCCGCCGGCCGGTGTGGCCGGGTTCGGTCCTCTGCGCCTCATCGCACCGCACCTCCTCGCGTTGCTGAGCCCCTCGTGGAAAGCTGAAACGCTCGATGGACCTCCTCGACAACACCATTCGCCCCTACCCCTGGGGCTCCACAACCGCCATCGCGGATCTTGTCGGCACCGCCCCCACCGGCGAGCCGCAGGCCGAGATATGGATGGGTTCCCACCCTGGCGCTCCGTCCCTCACGGCACGCGGACCTCTCAACGAGGTCATCGACGCCGATCCCGCGCGCGAGCTGGGCGCCGCGACCGTCGGCACCTTCGGTCCGCGCCTGCCCTTTCTCCTCAAGGTCCTCGCCGCCGGTGCCCCGCTCTCCCTTCAGGTACACCCCGACCTCGCCCAGGCGCAGGCCGGATTCGCCGCGGAGGAAGCCGCCGAGGTCCCCATCGACGCACCCCACCGCAACTACAAGGACGCGCATCACAAGCCCGAACTGATCTGCGCCCTCA
>NZ_BMRZ01000015.1 GCF_014648895.1 Streptomyces tanashiensis | reverse complement strand
AGGGCACGCACCGACTCCCGGAGCATGTCGTGCTCCTCGGAAGGCCGGTACAGGTCGAAATCAGCAGAACCCGCCACGTTCACTCACTCCCACGCTTGCTAACTACCGTTAAGTAACCCAAATGGTAGGGCGTGGACCGGGCCCCGGACCAGGGCACGACTATGCTCGGGCAGGCATTCCGCCCGACGTTCCCTGGAGTCCCGCATGGCCCTCAAGATCACTGTGATCGGCACCGGCTACCTCGGCGCCACCCACGCCGCGGCCATGGCGGAGCTGGGCTTCGAGGTCCTCGGGCTCGACGTCGTCCCCGAGAAGATCGAGATGCTGTCCGCCGGACGCGTCCCCATGTACGAGCCCGGCCTGGAGGAACTCCTCGCGCAGCACGTGGCCGGCATCGAGGGATCGAGCGGCCGGCTGCGCTTCACCACCTCCTGGGAGGAGGTCGGCGCCTTCGGCGACGTGCACTTCGTCTGCGTGAACACCCCGCAGAAGCACGGCGAGTACGCCTGCGACATGAGCTACGTCGACGCCGCCTTCGCCTCCCTCGCCGGCGTCGTCCGCGAGGGGGCCCTGGTCGTCGGCAAGTCGACCGTGCCGGTCGGCTCGGCCGAGCGGCTCGCGGGCCTGCTCCCGGAGGGCGTGGAGCTGGCCTGGAACCCGGAGTTCCTGCGCGAGGGCTTCGCCGTGCAGGACACCCTGCACCCGGACCGGATCGTCGTCGGCGTACAGGGCGAGCGCGCCGAGAAGCTGCTGCGCGAGGTGTACGCCGGGCCGGTCGGCGACGGTTCGCCCTTCGTGGTCACCGACTTCCCCACCGCCGAGCTGGTGAAGACCTCCGCGAACTCCTTCCTCGCCACCAAGATCTCCTTCATCAACGCGATGGCGGAGGTCTGCGAGGCCGCCGGCGGCGACGTCGTCAAGCTCGCCGAGGCCATCGGCCACGACGACCGGATCGGCGCCAAGTTCCTGCGCGCCGGCATCGGCTTCGGCGGCGGCTGCCTGCCCAAGGACATCCGGGCCTTCATGGCCCGCGCGGGCGAGCTGGGCGCCGACCAGGCCCTGACCTTCCTCCGCGAGATCGACTCGATCAACATGCGGCGCCGCGGGCAGATGGTGGAGATGGCCCGCGAGGCCCTCGGCGGCTCCACCTTCCTCGGCCGCCGGGTGGCCGTGCTCGGCGCCACCTTCAAGCCGGACTCGGACGACGTCCGCGACTCCCCCGCCCTGAACGTGGCCGGACAGATACACCTCCAGGGCGGCCAGGTGACCGTCTACGACCCGAAGGGCATGGAGAACGCCCGCCGCGTCTTCCCCACCCTCGGCTACGCCGACTCGGCCCTGGAGGCCGTGCGCGGGGCGGACGTCGTGCTGCACCTGACCGAGTGGCGCGAGTTCCGCGAGCTCGACCCGGCGGAGCTGGCCGCGGTCGCCACGTCCCGGGTGATCCTCGACGGCCGCAACGCCCTCGACGGCGAGCGCTGGCGGGCGGCCGGCTGGACCTACCGGGCCATGGGCCGGCCGACGGCCTGAGAGACGACGGAGAGGGGCGCACCGCCGCGCGGTGCGCCCCTCTCGTCCACCTGTGGTCAGGCCGCGGCCGGCCGGATCCGGTTCGCCCGGGACAGGAACTCCGTCTCGCGCAGCGCCCGGGTGGCGTTGGCGTGCGCGAGGCCGACGAGTTCCTGGGCGGTCCAGCCCCGGCGGAGCAGCTCGGCGAAGAGCGGTACGTAGCCGAGGGCCGGGGCGGTGGTGTGGGAGACGCCCGCGCAGTGCGGTCCCGCCTCCGTCCGTACCCGGTCGAGGACGTCGGCGACGGCGGCCGGGTCGTCGGTGACCGTGACCATGAGGACGGCGCCGTTCTCGCCGAGGAGGCCGAGGACGTCGTCCGGCAGGGCCTCCGGGGCCGCCCGGGTGAGCAGGGCCGGGGCGCGGGTGACCGCGAGGGCGCGGCGGACCGTGTCCTGGTCGGCGCCGGAGAGGTCCACGGCCAGGCCGATGCGGTTCATCTCCCGTACCGCGTCACGGGCGAAGCGGTCGAAGCGGGGGAGGTTCACGGCCCGTACGCCCAGGGCGTGGTAGGCCCGGAGCGTGGCGGCCGAGCCGCCGAGCGCCGTCCAGCTGACCGGGCCGAGCAGGGCGGCGACGCGGCCGCAGTTGCGGGCGTGGGCCAGCTCGGAGGTGGTGTACGCGAGGCGCAGGTCCTCGGGGCAGGCGGCGACGAGGGCACGGACGGAGTCGATCCGCCGCAGGGTCCCGACGACGCCCTCGTCCGACTCGGTGTGCAGGGACCAGAGCTGGGCCCCGGCCTCCGCGGCGCGGACGGGCGGCAGGTCCTCGGGGTCGAGCGACCCGGGGAGTTCGGCGTGGCCCTCGGTGACGGGCTGCGCGGCCAGGAGGGCGCGGGCGCGGGCCGTCTCGTCGAGCGGCGGCGGTGACTCCGGCGGGTCGGGCTCGCCGGCGGCGGCAGGGACGGTGGAGAGAGTGGGATGGTCGTCTAGCAGTTCCGCCATGGTGTTACTCCGAACTCGGCGATGCAGTACCGCCCCGCCGAGAGCAGCGGGGCAGTACCGTCCACCGTGCCACCGGCCCCCGCCCGGGGCCCGGTGGGCTACGCCGTCCGGGTGAGGAACCGGTGACGGCGCCTACGGCGTGTCGAGCGCCTCGATCGTGGCGTTCGACGGGGCCGTACGGCTCGTCAGATCGCGGGAGACGGCCTCCGCGTCCCGCAGCACGCGGACCGCGTTGGACCAGGTCAGCTTGGCGAGGTCCGGGTGGGACCAGCCGCGGTGCAGGAGCTCCGCGATCAGGTTCGGGTAGCCGGAGACGTCGTCGAGACCGGCCGGGGTGAAGGCCGTGCCGTCGTAGTCGCCGCCGATGCCGATGTGGTCGATGCCGGCGGCCTCGCGCATGTGGTCGAGGTGGTCGGCGACCGTGGCCGCGGTGGCGATCGGGCGGGGGTTCGCCTCCTCGAAGGCGCGGTGCAGCTTCATCGCCTCGGCGGTGGTGTCGAGGTGGTCGAAGCCGTGCGCCCGCAGGTTCTCGTCCGCCCGGGCGGTCCACTCGACGGCCGCGGGGAGGATGAACTTGGGCACGAAGGTGGCCATCGCGACGCCGCCGTTCGCGGGGAGCCGCTCCAGGACGTCGTCCGGGATGTTCCGCGGGTGGTCGCAGACCGCGAGCGCCGAGGAGTGCGAGAAGATCACCGGCGCCGCCGTGGCGTCGAGCGCGTCCCGCATCGTCGTCGCGGCGACGTGCGAGAGGTCGACGAGCATGCCGGACCGGTTCATCTCCCGGACGACCTGCCGGCCGAAGGCGGAGAGCCCGCCGACGCCGGGCGCGTCGGTCGCCGAGTCCGCCCAGTCGTTGTTGTCGTTGTGCGTGAGCGTCATGTAGCGCACGCCCAGGGCGTGCAGCGCGCGCAGGGTGGCGAGGGAGTTGTTGATCGAGTGGCCGCCCTCGGCGCCCTTGAGCGAGGCGATACGGCCCTGCTTCCGGGCCGCCTCCATGTCGTCCGCCGTCAGGGCCGGAGCGAGGTCGGCGGCGTACCGGCCGAGGAGCTGGTCGACGATGTCGATCTGCTCCAGGGTCGCGCTGACCGCGTCGTCGCCGGCCAGCCGGCAGGGCACGTACACCGACCAGAACTGGGCGCCGACGCCGCCGGCCCGGAGCCGGGCGAGGTCGGTGTGGAGCGCGCCGGTCTGGTCGGCGCCGATGTCCATCCGGTCCAGGTCGTAGCGCACGTGCTCGCGCAGCGCCCACGGGAGGTCGTTGTGACCGTCGACGACGGGGTGGCCCGCGAGCAGCTCGCGGGCCTCCTCCAGACGGTCCGCCGCGCTCGGAGCCGCGCTCGGAGCGGCGCTCACTTGGCGAAGCCGAAGGACGCCGAGCCCTCGACCTTGGCCCGGAGCCGCTTGCCCTTCTCCGTGGCCTGGTCGTTGAGCTCCTGCAGGAACTCGGTCATCCGGGCGCGGAGCTCGGCGTCGTGCGCGGCGAGGATCCGGGCCGCGAGCAGGCCCGCGTTCCGCGCGCCGGCGACGGAGACCGTGGCGACGGGGATGCCGGCCGGCATCTGCACGATGGAGAGCAGCGAGTCCATGCCGTCGAGGTACTTCAGCGGCACCGGCACGCCGATGACGGGCAGCGGGGTGACGGAGGCGAGCATGCCGGGCAGGTGGGCGGCGCCGCCCGCGCCCGCGATGATCGCCTGGATCCCGCGGCCCGCGGCCTCCTCGCCGTACGCGATCATCTCGCGCGGCATCCGGTGCGCCGAGAGGACGTTCACCTCGTACGGGATCTCGAACTCGTCGAGGGCCTGCGCGGCGGCCTCCATGACGGTCCAGTCGGAGTCGGACCCCATGGCGATACCGACGACGGGGGCGGTGGCGGTGCTCATTCGGTGATGGTTCCTCGCAGATAGCCGGCGGCGTGACGGGCGCGCTCCAGCACGTCGTCGAGGTCGTCGCCGTAGGTGTTGACGTGGCCCACCTTGCGACCGGGCTTCACGTCCTTGCCATACATGTGGATCTTGAGCTGCGGGTCCCTGGCCATGCAGTGCAGGTACGCGGAGTACATGTCCGGGTAGTCGCCGCCCAGGACATTGCACATCACGGTCCACGTCGCGCGCGGACGCGGATCGCCGAGGGGCAGGTCCAGAACCGCCCGGACGTGGTTGGCGAACTGCGAGGTGACCGCCCCGTCCTGGGTCCAGTGGCCGGAGTTGTGCGGGCGCATCGCCAGTTCGTTGACGAGGATGCGGCCGTCCGTGGTCTGGAACAGCTCGACGGCGAGGTGGCCGACGACGCCCAGCTCCTTGGCGATCCGCAGCGCCAGCTCCTGGGCCCGTCCCGCCAGCTCGTCGTCGAGGTCGGGCGCGGGCGCGATGACCGTGTCGCAGACGCCGTCGACCTGACGGGACTCGACGACCGGGTAGGCGACGGCCTGGCCGTGCGGGGAGCGGACGATGTTCGCCGCGAGCTCGCGGACGAAGTCGACCTTCTCCTCGGCGAGGACCGGGACCCCGGCGAGGAAGGGGTCGCGGGCGTCCTCGGGCGTCCGGACGAACCAGACGCCCTTGCCGTCGTAGCCGCCGCGCACGGTCTTGAGGATGATCGGGAAGCCGCCGACCTCGGCCGCGAAGGCCGCCGCGTCGGCGGGGTCCGCGACGATGCGGTGGCGGGGGCTCGGCGCGCCGATCTCGTCGAGCTTCGCGCGCATCACCCCCTTGTCCTGCGCGTGCACGAGCGCGTCCGGACCGGGCCGGACGGGGATGCCGTCGGCCTCCAGGGCGCGCAGGTGCTCGGTGGGGACGTGCTCGTGATCGAAGGTGATCACGTCGCAGCCGCGCGCGAAGTCACGCAGCGTGTCCAGGTCGCGGTAGTCGCCGATGACGACCTCGCTCACCACCTGGGCCGCGGAGTCCTGCGGGGTGTCGCTGAGGAGCTTGAACTTGATGCCGAGGGGGATACCCGCCTCGTGGGTCATACGGGCGAGCTGCCCGCCTCCGACCATGCCTACTACGGGGAACGTCACCCTCTTAGGGTATCCGCACCATCGGAGAACACTCGTCCGGCTGTGGTTTGGCACAAGCGCGACGCGGGTGGGATACGGGTTCTCCACGGGTTTCCGAGGTACACAGGCGGGTGACAGGGGCGCTGGTTAGCATGGTTGGGTTGACGTCGCCCGGACGTCATCCGGACGGACGGACAGAGCGATCACCATGAGTGAACCCGGCGCGCTGCGCATGCGACTCCAGGGGCTCTTCCGGGAGGTCGCCAAGTTCGGGGTGGTCGGTGGTCTCGGCGTCCTGGTCAACCTCGGCGTCTTCAATCTGGTGCGCCACACCACGGAGATTCCGGTGGTGCGGGCGAGTCTGATCGCCACGGTGGTCGCGATCGCCTTCAACTACGTGGGCTTCCGCTACTTCACGTACCGCGACCGCGACAAGTCCGGGCGGACCAAGGAACTGACGCTGTTCCTGCTGTTCAGCCTGGTCGGCCTGGTCATCGAGAACGGCGTCCTCTACGCGGCGACGTACGGCTTCGGCTGGGACGGCCCGCTGGCCAGCAACTTCTTCAAGTTCTTCGGCATCGGCGTCGCGACCCTGTTCCGCTTCTGGTCCTACCGCACGTGGGTGTTCCGCGCGCTGCCGGCGAAGGAGGCCGTGCAGACCGCCGAATCGTTCCTGGAGCAGGCCCCGCGGCAGGCGACCCGCCGCCAGCCCGACCGCGTCTGACCCCTTCTCCCCGCTTCCTCCCCGCGCTCATCGCACCGGTCGCTCCTGCGGCGCCTCCGCGACGCTCCTGACCTCCCGGCTCAGGAAGAGCGCGAAGACCGGCGGCTGCTGCTGGAGCAGTTCGAGCCGGCCCCCGTCCGCCTCCGCCAGGTCCCGGGCCACGGCCAGGCCGATGCCCGTGGAGCTGCGGCCGCTCACCGCCCGCTCGAAGATCCGCGCGCCGAGGTCGGCGGGGACGCCCGGGCCCTCGTCGG
The DNA here is from genome assembly GCF_014648895.1 of Streptomyces tanashiensis. Taxonomy (GTDB): domain Bacteria; phylum Actinomycetota; class Actinomycetes; order Streptomycetales; family Streptomycetaceae; genus Streptomyces; species Streptomyces tanashiensis. The sequence continues at coordinate 182,465 of NZ_BMRZ01000015.1, read as the reverse complement.
TGACCTCGATCACCGACTGGTTGCCGGTGACGCGGGTGCGCAGGGCGACCGTGCCGCCACCGTGCATGAGCGAGTTCTCGATCAGGGCGGCGAGGACCTGGGCCACCGCGCCCGGGGTGCCGACGGCCCGCATCCCCTGCTTGCCGGAGTGCACGATCGCCCGCCCCGCGCTGCGGTAGGCCGGGCGCCACTCCTCGATCTGCTGCTTGACGACCTCGTCCAGGTCGAAGGCGACGGCGGAGCCCGTGCGGGGGTCCCGTGCGTTGGTGAGGAGCCGCTCGACGACGTCGGTGAGCCGCTCGACCTGGGTGAGCGCGATCGTCGCCTCCTCCTTGACCGTGTCCAGGTCGTCGGCGAGGGCGACCTCCTCCAGGCGCATGGAGAGCGCCGTGAGGGGCGTACGGAGCTGGTGGGAGGCGTCGGCGGCGAGCCGGCGCTCGGCGGTGAGCATCCGGGCGATGCGCTCGGCCGAGGCGTCCAGGACGTCCGCGACGCGGTCCAGCTCGGGCACCCCGTACCGCTTGTGCCGGGGCCGGGGGTCGCCCGAGCCGAGGCGCTCGGCGGTCTCGGCGAGGTCCGTGAGCGGGGACGCCAGCTTGTTCGCCTGCCGTACGGCGAGGAGGACGGCGGCGACGACCGCGAGCAGGGCCACCGCGCCGATGATCAACAGGGTGCGCCCGACCTCGGCGGTCACCGCCGAGCGGGACTCCTCGACGAGCACGGTCTCGCCGCGCTCGCCCTCCGCGAGGCCCCGGATCACGTCGCCCTCGGGGCGGGTGCCGATCTCGATGGCGTCCCGGCCGGGGATGCGGATCTGGGCGTAGCGCTTGGCGCCGCTCTGCTGGGCGAGGATGTCCGGGTTGACCGGCTCGCCGCCGATGAGCCGGCTGTCGACGATGGAGACGATCCGCAGCGCCTCCGAGTCCACGCTCTCCTGGGCGCTGCTGGAGATGGTGCGGGTCTCGACGAGGACGAGGGAGACGCCGAAGACGGCGATGACGACGAGGACGACGGCGAGCGTGGAGTTGATCAGGCGGCGGCGCATGGTTTCTCCGGAGGGCGGCTTGAGGGCGACGAGGGGGCAACGCCCTGCCGGACGGCATCAGGGGGCGGGGAACCGCGCGACCGGCCCACGACGGCCGGCGGCCGCGACACCCCCTGGGGCGCCGGCACGCCCCGCCCCCGCCCGAGCCTCGGCGGCTGCGCTCAGCTCTTCTCGAAGCGGAAGCCGACTCCTCGGACCGTCGCGATGTAGCGGGGGTTCGCCGCGTCGTCGCCGAGCTTCTTGCGCAGCCAGGAGATGTGCATGTCGAGGGTCTTGGTGGAGGACCACCAGGTGGTGTCCCAGACCTCGCGCATCAGCTGGTCGCGGGTGACGACCCGGCCGGCGTCCCGGACCAGGACCCGGAGCAGGTCGAACTCCTTCGCGGTGAGCTGGAGCTCCTCGTCGCCCATCCAGGCCCGGTGCGACTCGACGTCGATCCGTACGCCGTGGGTCGCGGGGGCGACGGCGGGCTCGGTGGAGCCGCGCCGGAGCAGGGCCCGGACCCGGGCGAGCAGCTCGGCGAGCCGGAAGGGCTTGGTGACGTAGTCGTCGGCGCCCGCGTCGAGCCCGACGACGGTGTCGACCTCGTCCGCGCGGGCGGTGAGGACCAGGATCGGGACCGTGTGACCCTCGGCGCGCAGCCGGCGGGCGACCTCCAGGCCGTCCATGCCGGGCAGGCCCAGGTCGAGCACGACGAGGTCGACGCCGCCCTGGAGTCCGGCGTCGAGGGCGGTGGGGCCGTCCTCGCGGACCTCGACCTCGTACCCCTCTCTCCGCAGGGCGCGGGCCAGCGGTTCCGAGATGGATGCGTCGTCCTCGGCGAGCAGTACACGGGTCATGGGGTGATGGTAGTCCGCACGGCGCCCGGGCCGGGGCGGGATCCGTACGGCCCGGACGCCCCCTGGGGATCTTGTGGTCATCCTGCACATGACCTTCGAATGGCCTTGCGCGGTTGCATCCCCGCCTGTGATCCATCTCTCAAGTCCTTCCATATCCGGCACTGTCGTGTCGTATGGTGGCGAGACGTCAGTAGCGGTAATCGGGGACCTTTGGCCAGCTTCGCGCGCCAAGGTCCTCTTTCTGCGTGAGGTCGGCTCAGCCGAACCTTGAGACGGTGAATGACCTGTGGGCCGGGTTCCGGGACGCGAAGACGCATCTCCCGGGGCGTGGATCCCGGTGGAGTTCCACGACTCCGCCGGTGCCGGCCTCCCCCACCGGGCGCATCACGCTCACAAGGCGTGCGTCCCGACAGAGCAAGGATCGACATGGCGTCCAGCCTGACGACGGCTTCGACCGGAACCTCTGGTTCCGAGAAGACGTTCTTCGGCCACCCCCGTGGCCTGGCCACCCTCTTCATGACCGAGATGTGGGAGCGTTTCTCCTACTACGGCATGCGGGCCCTTCTCGTTCTGTACCTGGTCTCCGGCGGCGCGGACGCGGCGACCGGCAGCCAGGGTGGCGGCCTCGCCATGACGGCGGCCACGGCGACGGCCATCTACTCGGTGTACGTCTCGATGGTCTACCTGATGGCCATGCCCGGCGGCTGGTTCGGCGACCGCGTCTGGGGCGCCCGCAAGACCGTCACCATCGCCGGTTTCGTGATCATGGCCGGTCACGCCTCGCTGGCCATCCCCGGCCAGGCGATGTTCTTCGTCGGCCTGGCGCTCGTCGCCGCCGGCTCCGGTCTGCTCAAGGCCAACATCTCCACGATGGTCGGCCACCTCTACGACGGCCCGGACGACCCGCGCCGTGACGGTGGCTTCACGCTCTTCTACGTCGGCATCAACCTCGGTGCCTTCGTGGCGCCGTTCGTGGTCGGCACCGTCGGCGAGAAGGTCAACTGGCACCTCGGCTTCGCGCTCGCCGCGGTCGGCATGGGCCTGGGCCTGGTCCAGTTCCTCATCGGCACGAAGAACCTCAGCCCGAAGAGCAACGTCGTCCCGAACCCGCTCAGCCAGGCCGAGCGCAAGAGCGTCCTGGTCAAGGTCGCGCTGGTGTTCGTCCTCGCCGCCGCCTTCTACGGCGTCATCGTCGGCCTCGGCGTCTACACCCTGAACTGGGCGCTCGTCCCGATCACCCTCGCCGGTCTGATCATCCCGGTCGCCGTCCTGGTCCGCATCAAGCGCGACAAGGACCTCGACAAGACCGAGCAGTCGAAGATGACCGGCTACATCTGGTTCTTCGTCGCCGCCGCCGTCTTCTGGATGATCTACGACCAGGGTGGCTCGACCCTGTCGCTCTTCGCCGACGACAAGACCGCGGACACCGTCTTCGGCTTCGGCTTCCCGGCCACCTGGTACCAGTCCCTGAACCCGCTCTTCGTCATGGCGCTGGCCCCGGTCTTCGCCTGGCTGTGGCTGTGGCTGGCCCGCAAGAACCAGGAGCCGAACACCATCGTGAAGTTCGCGATGGGCCTCGTCCTGGTCGGCGCGTCCTTCTTCGTCTTCATCGTCCCGATGAACATGGCGGGCGACGGCACCAAGGTCTCCCCGATGTGGCTGGTCACGATCTACATGATCCAGACCATCGGTGAGCTGTGCCTCTCCCCCGTCGGCCTCTCCGTCACCACGAAGATGGCGCCGCAGAAGTACGCCTCCCAGATGATGGGCGTCTGGTTCCTCGCCGTCACCGCCGGTGACTGCACCACGGGTCTGCTGTCGCTGGCCGGTGTGGACCTGAACGGAACGGGGATCATCGCGATGCAGGCCGCCTTGGCCGTCCTCGCGGGCTTCGCGATCTACATGTACCGCAAGAAGGTCCAGGGCCTCATGGGCAGCGTCCACTGACCCTGCCTCCCGCACGGCCGAAGGCCGCCGCACCGGTTCGGTGCGGCGGCCTTCGCCGTTTCCTCAGCGCCTGAGCCGGGCCCAGGGGGTGAAGGTGAAGACCGCGCCGCCGACCAGGATGACCGTGCCCGCGACGAGGGCGAGGGCGCGCAGGGCGCCGTCGTTCTCGGCGCCGGTGTGGGCGAGGTTCCCGCCGTCGGAACCGCCGGAGCCGGAGCCCGAGCCGGTGGCCGTGTCCGTGCCGCCGGCGTCACCGCCGGAGGCACCTCCGGCCTGCTTGCTGGTGTCCAGTTCGAGGGAGGCCTGCACGGCGCCCTTGACCTGGCAGGGGATCTCCATCTTCACGGAGCCGAGGGTGACCTTGATGGTGAGCGTGCCGGGGCTGAGCGTCGACCTGCCCGTCGCGCCGGGCCGGTACGTGCCCTTCATGTCCTCCAGGCTCACCGGGGCGTCCATGGCGAGGGCGGTGGGGTTGGGCGCGCCGGTGACCGTCACCGTGCCGCTGTCGGCCCCGCCGATCTTCACCGCCATGGAGGGCTTCAGGGCCCCCTTGGGGAGGGCGGCGGGGCTCTTCATGACGCCCTTGGCCGTCTTGACCGTCAGGTCGTAGACCTCGCCGTTCTTCCTGGCGTCGATCGTCACCTTGGAGTTGATCGCGGCCGGGCCGGGGCTCTGGCAGGCGAAGGCGACGGTGACCTCCTTGCCGGGGAAGTCGGTCTGCCCGCCGCCACCGCCGGAGCTCCCGCCCGAGCTCCCGGCGTCGCCGCCGGTCCCGCCGGAGGAGCTGGTCGCGGCACCGCCGGTGTTGTTCGAGCCGCCGCCGGTGGAACTCGTACCGCCGGAGTCCGACGAGCCGCCCGAGGCCGTGGTCCCGCCCGAGGCCGTGGTCCCGCCCGCCGTGGTCGTCGTCCCGCCCGAGGCCGTACCGCCGGACGTCGTCGTACCGCCGGACGTGGTGGTCCCGCCGGACGTGGTGGTCCCGCCCGAGGTCGTCGTGCCGCCGGACGTCGTCGTCCCGCCGCCCCCGTCCGTGACCTTGATGGTCGCGCCGACCGGCACCGTCTCCTTCGGGGAGCACTTGGTGTCCGTCGACAGGGGCTTGGACACGTTGATCGTGTACTTGCCGGGCGTCAGCGTGATCTCGCCCGCCTTGTCCAGCTTCAGCTTCCCCTTCATGTCGGGCAGCACCATCGGGCTGTTCTTGGGGATCGCCGGGTTCTGCCGCGGTCCCGCCATCGCGACGGTCCCGCTCCCGGCGCCGCCCACGGTGAGGACGCCGGTCGGCTTCACCGTGTCCTTGTCGAGGTCGAGCACGTCGGGGTTCTTCGAGGCGGCCTGGACCGTCTTCCAGACGATCTCGACCTCGTCGCCGACCTTGGCCTCCGCCGGTGCGGTGATCAGCACCTTCGTCGTGCCCCGCACGGGCGGAAGCCCCGAGATCGACGGCGGGATGCACTCCGTCGCGTAGCTGGTCTCGGCGGCCTGGGCGGGGCCGGCGGCATACAGGATTCCCGCGCCGCCGAGCATCAGCGCGACCCCGGCCGCGCTCATCCTCCGTTGCGTACTCACGCATGTCCCTTCGTCGTCGGGCTGCTGCTCTCTGGCGCTGACGGTGCGGAGTCAGGGCTGAACCACGGCAGGGCCGCGGTCGTCTCCTCGTCCCCCGGGCCCGCCGGCGCGGCGGAGGCGGGGGTGGAAGCGGGTGTACGGGCCGGGGCGCGGCGCCGTACGCGCGGCCCCGTCCGGGTCCTGGTGGCTCGGGCCCGGCCGGCTCCGGAAGCGGGCCGCACGCGGTCGACCACGGCCATGCCGATCCGGAACAGCGCGGCGGGCACCACGACGGCGAGGAGCACCCAGAAGAGGGTCACGCCCCAGGGCCTGCCGACGCCCCACGGCTGCTCGACGAGGACCTTGCCCGCGTACTTCACGGAGATCTGGTAGTCGCCGTGCGCGCCGGCCGTGAGCTCGGCGGGGAGCCGGATCAGGGCCTTCCGGCCCGGTTCGATCGTGCCGCGCCACTGGCGTTCCTCGTACTGGGGCGCGAAGACGCCGTGGCTGGTGCCGACCTGGAAGACGGGGTCCTTGACGGCGGCCGGGCCGAGGTTGCCGACGGTGAAGACGACCTCGCGGCTCGGGGGCGCGCCGAACCAGACGAGGAGGCCGCTCGAACCGTCGAGGCGGACGGCGGCGAGGACGGCGAGGCGCCCGTCGCCGGAGGCCTCGGGGAGCGGGGCGGTGGGATGCCCGGCGACCGTGAACTCCTTGTCGACGGCGTCCTGCCGGCCGGTGACCCCGGCGACGTGCACCACGCAGGGGCAGGGCTTGGGCGGTTCGGCGACGGGGAGCTTCGTGCTGAAGGCTCCCCGGCTGTCGACGGTCGCGGCCCGTCCCTCGGTGTTGGCGCAGGAGTTGGTGCCGCCGATGACGCCCTTGCCGGGGGCGCCCTGGCCGCAGATCAGGAGCATGAGCAGCGCGCCGGGTTTCCAGCCGCTGCCGCTGACGGTGATCTCACCGCCCTTGCCGCCCTCCGTCTTGGACAGCTCGACCACGGGCCCCGGGGCCGCCACCGCCGCGGGGGCGGCGGGCAGCAGGACGAGGGCGAGGGCGGCGAGGAGGGCGGCGGCCGTACGGATCGTCCTCATGGTGTCGCTCCCTCCGGGGCGCGCTGGGTACGGGACCGGCGCCGCCGTGCCACGTGTACGACGCCGGCGGCGGCCGCCAGGAGCAGCCCGGCCGTGCCGGTGAGCGCGGGGCCCGAGGCGAAGGCGGCCTCGGCGCGGGCGGTGGCGGGCGCGGCGCCCGGTGCGGTGGCCGTCAGCCGGACGGTGACGGAGTCGAGGGCGGGCGGGTCGGGCCAGGGTTCGGTCCGGGTGGCCCGCTCGCCGGGGCGGAGGGTCAGCGGCAGGGCGCGGTCCGGCCGGTCGAGGACGGTGCCGAGGAGGCCCTCGGCGCGGACCGCGAGGCGCGGGGCGAGGACCGTGGTGCCGCGGTTGACGAGGGTGTAGCGGAGGGCTCCGGTGTCCGCGTCGACGTGGACGTCCTCGACGGTGAGCGCGGCGAGGTGCGGTCCGCTGACCCGGAGCCGCAGGTCGACGCGGACCTCCCGGTCGGCGGTCGCGGCCCGGACGGTGCCCCGGTGTTCGCCGGGCGGGGTGTCCGCGGTGACGGTCACGGCGAAGGGCACGTCGGCCCGGGTCCTGGCGGGCACGGTCACGGTCCGCGCGGCGAAGGACACCGGGGCGCCCTGTCCGCTGAGGCGCACGGTGAGCGGTGCGGTGCCGGGGTTGGTGACCGACAGGGTGTCCTGGAGGACGCTGCCCGCGGGTCCCTCCAGGTAGGCGTAGGGCCGTCCGGCGGCGGGCGCCGCCGTCCAGTCCCGGGCGGCGGGGGGCGCCGCCGCGACCGCGCCGAGGAGGGCGGTCGCGGCGGCCACGAGTCCGGAGCGTGCCGCCGTGCGCCGTGCGGGGGGTGCCGCCCGCCGCGTCCCGGGACGGTCCGCCGTCCGCATCAGCGTGCCGTGCGCCGCGTGAGCCAGAGGACTCCGGCGGCGCCGGTCAGCAGGACGGTGCCGCCGAGGGTGCCGAGCGCCACGGCGGAGTCGAGCGGGCCGGTCTTGGGCAGCTGTTCGTCGGAGCCTCCGCCGTCGTCGGCGGGCGGTGGTGTGTCGGATCCTCCGGAGACGCCCGTGACCTGGAGTTCCAGGGAGGGCTTCGGGTTGTTCTTCGGGGTGCAGACGGCCGCGTCCATCCCGAGGGCGTGCACGGTGAGGGTGCCCGCCGTGAAGGTGACCTTGCCGTTCTTCTTCGGGGTGAACGTGCCGGTCAGCGTGCCGATCTTGATCGGGGTGTCCGGCGGGATGGCGGCCGTGTTGGGCGTTCCCTTGACCTTCACCGTGCCGCTCGCGTCACCGCCGAGGACGAGCTCGGCGCGCGGGGTCATGACGCCCTTGGGGAGTTCGACCGGGCTGTCGGAGACCCCCTTCTCGAACGACATGGTGATCGTGTAGCCGCTGCCGCCCTTGACGGCCTTGATGTCGACGGGCGAGACGGCGCTCTTGGGCCCGATCTTCGTCTCGCAGGCGTAGTTGACGTCGACGACGGCCGCCTGGGCGGCCGGTGCGCCGGCCAGCACGGCCGCGCCCGCCACCGCGACCGCGGCCGTGAGCGCGGCGGTCGTTCTCCTCCGGTTCGGCACCTTGGACACCCCGAGCACCCCTCACCGCAACGTAACTGACGGTCTTTCAGATTGGGCGTCAAGGTACGCCCGAGACCTTGAGGAGGGAAGGCAGGGGAACGCGTGGACTTGTGAAAGTCCTATGCCGGTGCGGCCAGTTCGGCCCAGACCGTCTTGCCGGGGGCCCCCGGGGTGCGGTCGATGCCCCAGTCGAGGCAGAGCCGCTGCACGATGAACATGCCGTGTCCGCCCGGCCGTCCGGAGCGGTGCGGGGTGCGCGGCGCGGGCTGTCCGGCGCCGCGGTCGGTGACTTCGAGGCGCAGCGTCCGGGGCATCCGCAGGACGCGCAGCCGCTCGGGACCCTCGGCGTGCAGACAGGCGTTGGTGACGAGTTCGGAGACGACGAGCAGGACGTCCTCGGCGGCGGCCCGGCGGTCGGCGGTGGCGGCCGGGAGCCAGCCCCACTCGTGGAGCGCCGACCGCGTGAAGTCACGCGCGAGCGGCACGGTGCCGCTGGTCTCGCCGAGGGCGAGCGTCCGGACGTCGGAAGCTTGGTCCATCAACGCTTCACCTCACCGATCGACGGGACAGAGGGGACAGGACGTACGGGGGGGGAGCCGTGCGGGGGTGTGGGGCCTCGGTCTCAGCCGGGGAGCGCTGTGGCGAGCGTCTCGTGGACGGTGAAGACGGCGTCCGCGCCCGTGATGTGGAACACCCGGGCCACCGCGGGCCGCATCGCCACCAGATGGACACCGCCGCCGGCGGCGTCCGCCCTCAGCCGGGCGCCGAGCAGCACGTTGAGCCCGGTCGAATCGCAGAACTCCAGGCCCGAGCAGTCGACGACGAGCCGCGCGCGGCCCGCGTCGAGGGCGCCGTCCAGAGGGGTGCGCAGCAGTTCGGCGGTGTGGTGATCGAGCTCACCGACGGGCGTGAGCAGCGCGCTCCCGGCCACGTCCCGGACCTCGACCCGCAGCCGCCCGGGCGGCGCGCTGCCGATGTGTTCGCGGTCCATGGCCGTGCCTCTTCTCGCTCTCGCGGATGCCGACTGACGTGCCCCGAACCCTACAAGCGGGGCACCCTCCGATGCACACGAGGTACCCCACAAACCGGCATGAAACGGATTATTGCCACTTGCAACCATCCGGGTCGAGCGGGTAGGGCTAGAAGAGAACATCCGACCCAACCGGCTTTGGAGGCGCCGCAAACCGCAGCGAGAAGCACCCGAAGGAGACCCATGTCACCCCGGCTCGACGCCCCGCGTACCCCCGACGCGCCGTCGGCAGCAGTCCCCCTCCCCCCTGTCGTCGACCTGCCCGATCGCCTGCTCGACACACCTCTCGACCGGATCGGCCCGGTCGACGCCCGCGCCCTGTCGAAGCAGCTCTTCGCCCGGCTCTCCGAGCTGGAGGAGGGCACCCACGACCACGCGTACGTCCGCAACACCCTGGTCGAACTCAACCTCGCCCTGGTCCGGTTCGCCGCCGCCCGCTTCGGCACCCGCAGCGAACCGATGGAGGACATCGTCCAGGTCGGCACCATCGGCCTCATCAAGGCGATCGACCGCTTCGAACTCACCCGCGGCGTCGAGTTCCCGACCTTCGCGATGCCGACGATCATCGGCGAGATCAAGCGCTTCTTCCGCGACACCTCGTGGTCCGTGCACGTGCCCCGCAGGCTCCAGGAGCTCCGGCTCGACCTCGCCAGGGCCGGTGACGCGCTCGCCCAACGCCTCGACCGCGCCCCGACCGTCGCCGAACTCGCCGAGGAGCTCGGCATCACGCCGGAGGAGGTCGTCGAGGGCATGGCCGCGAGCAACGCCTACACCGCGGCCTCGCTCGACGCGCAGCCCGACGAGGAGGACGGCGCGGGCGGCGAGGCCGCGCTCGCCGACCGCCTCGGCTACGAGGACAACGGGCTCACCGGGATCGAGTACATCGCCTCCCTGAAGCCGATGATCGCCTCGCTGCCCGCCCGCGAGCGCCAGATCCTCTCCCTCCGCTTCGTCACCGGCCTGACCCAGTCGGAGATCGGCGCCGAGCTCGGCATCTCGCAGATGCACGTCTCCCGGCTGCTCGCCCGCACCCTCGGCCGGCTGCGCCGGGGCCTGACGCTGGAGGAGTGACCTCCATCGGCACCCCGGGCCGCGCCCGCGCCGCCGAAGCGCCTGCGGAACGGGCCCGTTCACGGCCGCCCGGCCCCCGGCCACCGGATAACCCGGTGGCCGCCGGGCCGCGGCCGTCGATACCGTCAGCTCCCGTCATCCGCCGCACGCACACGGAGAGCGCATCACCATGACCAGCAGCCCCCGCCCGACGACGACCCTGTGGCGCCCCACCGGCCCCGTCGAGCTGGAGCTCGTGCGGGAGTCGGGGTGGCGCGCCTGGCCGCCGCGGCTGCCGGAGCAGCCGATCTTCTACCCGGTGCTCGACGAGGACTACGCGGTGCGGATCGCACGCGACTGGAACGTGAAGCACGACGGCGCCGGGTACGTCACCCGCTTCGAGGTCGACACGGAGTTCCTCCGCAGGTACCCGGTCCGGCAGGCGGGCGGCCGGACGATCCTGGAGCTGTGGGTGCCGGCGGAGGAGCTGGCCGAGTTCAACACGCACATCGTCGGCGAGATCCGGGTCGTCCACGAGTTCCGCTGAGAGCGCCTAGGGTGCGGGCCAGGGGATCCCCGCCCGCCGCGATCCCCGAGAACGAGCCGTACGAACCGCTGCCGTCCCTCAGGAGCCCCGATGAGCGTGCGTCGCGTCGTCCCCAACCTCCGGACCCACGCCCCGGCCGAGAACCGCGCGTTCTACGGGCTGCTCGGCTTCGAGGAGGTCATGAACCACGGCTGGATCACGACACTCGCCTCGCCGTCCGCCCCGACGGCCCAGGTCAGCCTGATGTCCGCCGACCTGACCGCGCCCGTCGTCCCCGACCTGAGCGTCGAGGTCGAGGACGTCGACGCGGCGTACGAGGCGGTGCGCGCGACGGACGCCGAGATCGTCCACCCCCTGACCGACGAACCCTGGGGCGTCCGCCGCTTCTTCGTCCGCGACCCGGACGGCCGCGTGGTCAACGTGCTGGGGCACCGGGACTGACACGGGCGACGTAAGGGCTCGGCGAACTCTCAGTCTCCGAAGGCCAGTCGGAGGCCGAAGGCGGTGATGACCGTGCCCGTGAGGCGGTCGAGGGTGCGGCGGGCGGCGGGGCGGCGGAGCCAGGTGGAGAGGAGGCGGGCGCCGGCGATCAGGGCGGTGGACCAGAGGAGGCCGAGGAGGATGTGCTCGGTGGCGAGGAGGAGGCCCATCGCCAGGTGGTTCGTGTCCGCCGGGAGGAACTGCGGGAGGACCGCCACGTAGAACACGCCCACCTTCGGGTTGAGGAGGTTCGTGAGGGTGCCCTGGCGCCAGCCGGACGCGAAGGTGTCCCGGGTCGCCGGGTCGGTGCCGCTCTCCGGGGTCTCCCGGGCCGTCTTCCTCAGCATCTGGACTCCCATCCAGACCAGGTACGCCGCTCCCGCCCAGCGCAGGGCCTCGTACGCCACCTGGGAGGCCGTGAGGAGTGCCGTCACGCCCAGGGAGGTGAGCGCTCCCCAGGCCAGGACACCCGTCTGGATGCCCACGACGACGCCCCAGGCCCGCGCCCGGTGGCCGAGGGCCGCCGTGCGCAGGACCAGGGCGGTGTCGAGGCCCGGGGTGAGGGTCAGGAGACCCACGACGAGGGCGAAGGACCAGAGCGCGGTGGTGGTCGTCATGGCGCCTGAGGGTAGGCCTCCCGGGCGTTCGGTGGCGGCGCTTCAGGCCGTCCGGACGCGGGCTCCCGCTCAGACCACCCGCACGCCCGCGCGCCAGACCTCCGTCACCAGCGGGACGCCCGGGCGGTAGGCCAGGTGCACGTGGGAGGGGGCCTCCAGGACGGCGAGGTCCGCGCGGGCGCCCGGCGTCAGACGGCCGACGTCCGTGCGGCGGAGGGCCGCCGCGCCGCCCGCCGTGGCGGACCAGACGGCCTCGTCGGGGGTCATGCCCATGTCCCGTACCGCGAGGGCGATGCAGAAGGGGACCGAGGAGGTGAAGGAGGAGCCCGGGTTGCAGTCCGTGGACAGCGCCACCGTCGCGCCCGCGTCCAGGAGGCGGCGGGCGTTCGGCCACTGCGCACGGGTGGAGAACTCCGCCCCGGGGAGGAGCGTCGCGACCGTGGCCGAGTTCGCCAGCGCGTCGACGTCCTCGTCCGTCAGATGGGTGCAGTGGTCCGCGCTCGCCGCGTCCAGTTCCACCGCCAGCTGGACGCCGGGGCCGTACGTGAGCTGGTTGGCGTGCACCCGGGGGTGGAGGCCCTTCGCCTTGCCGGCGGTGAGGATCGCGCGGGCCTGGTCGCCGTCGAAGGCGCCCTTCTCGCAGAAGACGTCCACCCAGCGGGCGTACGGGGCGCAGGCGTCGAGCATCTCGCCCGTGACCAGTTCCACGTACGCCGCCGGGTCGTCCGCGTAGTCCGGGGAGACGATGTGCGCGCCGAGGTACGTCACCTCGTCCGTGTGCTCGGCCGCGATGCGCAGGGCGCGGGCCTCGTCCTCGACGGTCAGGCCGTAGCCGGACTTCGTCTCGAAGGTGGTCGTGCCCTGGGTGAGGGCCTCGCGGAGGTAGCGGGCCACGTTCGCCGAGAGGGCCTCGTCGCTCGCCGCGCGGGTGGCCGCGACGGTCGTGCGGATGCCGCCCGCCTTGTACGGCTGACCGGACATGCGGGCGTTGAACTCGGCGGTGCGGTCGCCGGCGAAGACGAGGTGCGAGTGGGAGTCGACGAAGCCGGGGATGACGGCGCGGCCGCCCGCGTCGACGGCCCGGTCCGCCGCCGGGGCCGCGGCCGCCGGGCCCGCCCAGGCGACGCGGTCGCCCTCCAGGACGAGGGCGGCGTCCGCGATCAGGCCGAGGGGGCCTTCGCCGAGGGCGGGGTCGTTGGTGACGAGGGTGGCGATGTTCGTGATGAGCGTCGTCGTCATGGTGCTCTCCGGTGGGGGCGGGCGGGTCGGGTGCGGGCCGGTGGCCCGGGGGGTGTGCCCACCCGTTCCGTCCTGCGGAACGATGGCCCACACCCCCCGGGGCTCAGCTCCTGAGGGCGGCGATCGCGTCCGCGAGGGCCTGGCCGACGTCGGGGACGGAGACGTGGGCTCCGTCCCGCACGACGGCCCGGCCGCCCACCACCACGTGGTGCACGTCCGCCGCCGTCGCCGCGAAGACCGCCGTCTCGGCCGCCAGGCGCGGTACCGGGCCGGCCGTGCGGACCGAGTCCAGGGTGATCGTCGTGAAGTCGGCCAGGGCGCCCTGTTCCAGGGTGCCCGCGTCGGCCCAGCCGAGGGCCGCGTGGCCGTCGGCGGTGGCGGCGCGGAGCAGCGCGGCGGCCGTCCAGTGGCCGCGGGTGCGGGTGCGCAGCCGCTCGTTCAGCTCCATGGCCCGCGCCTCTTCGAGGAGGTCGATGACGGCGTGGCTGTCGCTGCCCAGGGACAGCGGCGAGCCGGCGCGCTGGAGGGCGACGGCGGGGCCGATGCCGTCCGCGAGGTCCCGTTCGGTGGTCGGGCACATGCACGTGCCGGTGGAGGACCCGCCGATGAGCGCGATGTCCCCTTCGGTCATGTGCGTGTTGTGGACACCGGTCGTGCGCGCGCCGAGGACCCCGTGGTCCGCGAGGAGCTGGGTCGGCGTGCGGCCGTGGGCCGCGAGGCAGGCCTCGTTCTCCGCCGTCTGCTCCGAGAGGTGGACGTGGAGGGGGGCCTGCCGGTCCTGTGCCCAGCGGGCCACCGTGGACAGCTGGTCGGCGGGGACGGCCCGTACGGAGTGGATCGCCGCCCCGATGCGTACGCCGTCGCGCTCCTTGAGGGCCGACACCCGCTCCGCCCACTTCTCCGCCGTGCCGTCGGTGAAGCGGAGCTGGTGCTGCTCGGGGGCGGCGCCGAAGCCGGCGGAGAGGTAGGCGGTGTCGAGGAGGGTGATGCGGATGCCCGCCTCCGCCGCCGCCGCGATCAGGGCCTCGCCCATGGCGTTGGGGTCGGCGTAGGCGCTGCCGCCGGGCGCGTGGTGCAGGTAGTGGAACTCGCCGACGGAGGTGATGCCGGCGAGCGCCATCTCCGCGTACACCGCGCGGGCGAGCGCGAAGTAGCTGTCGGGGGTGAGGCGCTGGGCGACGGTGTACATGACCTCGCGCCAGGTCCAGAAGGTGCCGGAGCCGACCTGGACCGTGCCGCGCAGGGCGCGGTGGAAGGCGTGCGAGTGGGCGTTGGCGAGGCCGGGGATGGTGAGGCCGCGGAGGACGACGGCGCCCGGCGGGGGCGTCTCCACCCCCGTGCGGACCGCCTCGATCCGGCCTTCCGAGGAGACCTCCAGGGCCACGCCCGGCTCGACGTTCGTGTCGAGCCAGGCGTGTTCCAGCCAGTACGTCGTCAGCGGCACGCCAGCTCCTCCAGTACGTCGGCGAGTGCGAGGACCCCGGCGACGCAGTCGTCCTCGGCCGCGGATTCGGCCGGGGAGTGCGAGACGCCGGTGGGGTTCCGTACGAACAGCATGGCGGTCGGGATCGATTCGGACAGGATGCCCGCGTCGTGGCCCGCTCCCGTGCCGAGGACCGGCACCTTGCCCGAGGTGCCCAGGATCCGGGAGAGCTCGTCGCGCAGGGCGTGCGAGAAGTCCACGATCGGCGTGTAGGACTCCTGGACGACGGCGAGGTCGATGCCGTGGCGTTCGGCGTACTCCCGGGCCGCCGTCTCGACTCCCGCGACGACCTTGTCCAGGGAGCCCTGGTCGGCGGCGCGGGCGTCGAGCCAGCCGCGGACCAGCGACGGGATGGCGTTGACGCCGTTCGGCTCGACCGCGATCTTGCCGAAGGTGGCCACGGCGCCCGCGAGTTCGGCCTCGCGACGGGCGGCGAGGACGGTCTCGGCGTAGGTGAGCATCGGGTCGCGGCGGTCGACCAGGCGGGTGGTGCCCGCGTGGTTGGCCTCGCCGGCGAAGTCGTACCGCCAGCGGCCGTGCGGCCAGATGGAGGAGGCGATGCCGACGGCGTCCCCGGAGAGGTCCAGGGCCCGGCCCTGCTCGACGTGGAGCTCGACGAAGGCGCCGATGCGGGCGAGCCGCTCGGGGTCCGCGCCGATGGCGGCCGGGTCGTACCCGGCGGCCTCCATGGCCTGCGGGAGGGTGATCCCGTCGGCGTCGCGGAGCTCGTACGCCTGCTCCTTCGTCAGCCGGCCGGCGGTGAGGCGGGAGCCGACGCAGGCGAGGCCGAAGCGGGCTCCTTCCTCGTCGCCGAAGTTGACGATGGCGAGGGGCCGCTTGAACGAGACGCCGCGCGCGCGGAGTTCGTCGAGGGCGGCGAAGGCGGACACGACGCCGAGGGGGCCGTCGAAGGCGCCGCCGTCGGGGACGGAGTCCAGGTGGGAGCCGGTGACGACCGCGTCGCCCGCGGTCGGGTCGCCGAGCCAGGCCCACTGGTTGCCGTTGCGGTCGGTCTCGACGTCCAGGCGGCGGGCCTCGGCCTGCATCCGGAACCAGAGCCGGCAGTCGGCGTCGGCCTCGGTCCAGGCGTAGCGGCGGTAGCCGCCGGAGGCCGCGTTGCGGCCGATGGGGGCGAGGCTGCGCCACATCGCGTGGAACGAGGGGGAGTCGGGGCGCCCGGCCGCCGCCGAGGCGGCCCGGGCGGAGCCGCGGGGCGCCTCGGCGGCGTCGTGGGACGGGGTCACGCGGAGTCACCCTCGCGCATCGGGACGCGGACGCCCTTCTCGTCGGCGACGCGCTCGGCGATGTCGTAGCCCGCGTCGACGTGGCGGATGACGCCCATGCCGGGGTCGTTGGTGAGGACGCGGCGGATCTTCTCGCCGGCGAGCTTGGTGCCGTCGGCCACGGAGACCTGGCCGGCGTGGATGGAGCGGCCCATGCCGACGCCGCCGCCGTGGTGGATGGAGACCCAGGAGGCGCCGGAGGCGACGTTGACCATGGCGTTGAGCAGCGGCCAGTCGGCGATGGCGTCGGAGCCGTCGAGCATGGCCTCGGTCTCGCGGTACGGGGAGGCGACGGAGCCGCAGTCGAGGTGGTCGCGGCCGATCGCGAGGGGAGCGGCGAGGGTGCCGTCGGCGACCATGTCGTTGAACATGTCGCCCGCCTTGTCGCGCTCGCCCTGGCCGAGCCAGCAGATGCGGGCGGGGAGGCCCTGGAAGTGGACGCGCTCGCCGGCCATCTTGATCCAGCGGTGGAGGGACTCGTTCTCCGGGAAGAGGTCGAGGATCGCCTTGTCGGTCTTGTGGATGTCCGAGGCCTCGCCGGAGAGGGCGGCCCAGCGGAACGGACCCTTGCCCTCGCAGAACAGCGGGCGGATGTAGGCGGGGACGAAGCCGGGGAAGGCGAAGGCGCGGTCGTAGCCGGCGAGCTGGGCCTCGCCGCGGATCGAGTTGCCGTAGTCGAAGACCTCGGCGCCCGCGTCCATGAAGCCGACCATGGCCTCGACGTGCTTGGCCATGGACTCGCGGGAGCGCTGGGTGAAGCCGGCCGGGTCCTTGGCGGCGGCGTCGGCCATGTCGTCGAAGGCGACGCCGACCGGGAGGTACGAGAGCGGGTCGTGCGCCGAGGTCTGGTCGGTCACGATGTCGATCGGGGCGCCCTCGGCGAGCATCTGCGGGAGCAGCTCGGCGGCGTTGCCGAGGAGGCCGATGGAGAGCGGGCGGCGGGCGTCGCGGGCCTCGACGGCGAGCTGGAGGGCGTGGGCGAGGTTGTCGGCCTTCACGTCCAGGTAGCGGTGCTCGATGCGGCGCTCGATGGCGCGCGGGTCGACGTCGATGCAGATGGCGACGCCGTCGTTCATGGTCACGGCGAGGGGCTGGGCGCCGCCCATGCCGCCGAGGCCGGCGGTGAGGGTGATCGTTCCGGCCAGGGTGCCGTCGAACTTCTTGGCGGCGACGGCCGCGAAGGTCTCGTACGTGCCCTGGAGGATGCCCTGGGTGCCGATGTAGATCCAGGAGCCGGCGGTCATCTGGCCGTACATGGTGAGGCCGAGGTGCTCCAGGCGGCGGAACTCCTCCCAGTTGGCCCAGTCGCCGACCAGGTTGGAGTTGGCGAGGAGGACGCGGGGGGCCCACTCGTGGGTCTGCATGACGCCGACGGGGCGGCCGGACTGGACGAGCATCGTCTCGTCCTGCTTGAGGGTGCGCAGGGTGCGGACCATGGCGTCGAAGGAGCGCCAGTCGCGGGCGGCCTTGCCGGTGCCGCCGTAGACGACGAGCTTGTCGGGGTGCTCGGCGACCTCGGGGTCGAGGTTGTTCTGGAGCATCCGGAGGGCGGCTTCCTGCTGCCATCCCAGGGCGCTCAGTTCCGTACCGCGGGCTGCTCGCACGGGGCGGGGTCCTGACATGGGGGTGCCTCCTCGAATGTCGTTCAGATATTCACATCCTGACTTGCTGAATAGTTGTAGTCAACAGGGCGTACCGGCCACGCCGCCGACGAGGCATGGACGAGACTGGGCCGCATGGCCTCCTCCCGTCGCGATCTCGCCGTCCGAGCCACCGTCGATCAAGGACTCCTCTCCCCCGCCGAACCCGTCGTCGCCCTCCTCGACACCGCCGGCATCCGCGCCTCCGCAGCCGCTCTGACCAGCGCTTTCGCCGCCGTCACCGACGCCCACGTGCTGCACGCCTTCGCCGTGAAGGCCACCCCGCTCGTCCCCGTCCTGCGCCTGCTCCACGAGGCGGGACTCGGCGTCGAGGTCGCGAGCCCCGGCGAGCTGGCCCTCGCCCGCGCCGCCGGCGTCCCGCCCTCGCACACCGTCCTCGACTCCCCCGCGAAGACCCCGGCCGAGCTCCGCCAGGCCCTCGCGCTCGGGATCGCCGTCAACGCCGACAACCTCCAGGAGCTGGCCCGCCTCGACGCGCTCGTCGCCTCCGCGCCCACCGCCTCACCGCTCGGGCTCCGGGTGAACCCGCAGGTCGGAGCCGGTTCGATCGGCGCGCTCTCGACCGCGACCGCCACCTCGAAGTTCGGCGTGGCGCTCCGCGACGAGGGCGCCCGCAAGACCGTCGTCCAGGCGTACCTGGAGCGGCCCTGGCTGACCCGGCTGCACACCCACACCGGCTCCCAGGGCATCCCGCTCGCGCTCATGGCCGAGGGGGTCGGGAAGGCGTACGCGCTCGCCGAGGAGATCAACCGGGCGGCCGGCCGGCAGCAGATCGACACCCTCGACATCGGCGGCGGACTGCCGGTGAACTTCACCTCCGACGAGGAGACGCCGACGTACGCGGAGTACGCACGGCTGCTCGCCGACACCGTCCCCGGACTCCTCGACGGCCGCTACCGGCTCGTCACCGAGTTCGGGCGCTCCCTGCTCGCCAAGCACGGCACGGTCCTCGCCCGGGTGGAGTACACGAAGACCTCCGGCGGCCGCCCGATCGCCGTCACCCACGCGGGCGTGCAGCTGGCCACCCGGACGGTCTACGCCCCCGACTCCTGGCCGCTGCGCGTCCTCGCGTACGACTCCGAGGGCCGCCCCCGCACCGGGGACGTCACCGTCCAGGACGTGGCGGGCCCCGCCTGCTTCGCCGGGGACCTGCTCGCCACGGGCCGCGCGCTGCCGCTGCTGCGCCCCGGGGACGTCGTGGCGGTCCCGGACACCGGCGCGTACTACTTCGCCCACCACTACGCGTACAACAGCCTCCCCCGGCCCGGGATCCACGGCTTCACCGTCGCCGACGACGGGGCGGTGACGTTCACGACCGTACGGAAGGCCCAGACGCTCGACGAGATCGTCGCCGAGGCGGGCGGGGCCCGGGCGGACGCGCTGGTCCGGCAGGCCGCGGTCCTCCGGTGACGCGGTGTCTCCGGTAGCGCGGGCGCGGCGGCCCGGTTTCGATGAAGCCATGACTGGAACGGGTTCGGACACCACCTCCGTCGTCGTCGAGCGCCGGGTCGCCGCCTCCCCCGGGCGGGTCTGGGAGGCGATCACCGACCTGCGGGACATGCCCCGGGTCCTCTCCGGCGTCGAACGGGTGGAGGTACTCACCGAAGGCGGCTTCGGCGTGGGCACGCGCTGGCGCGAGACCCGGCGGATGCTGGGCAAGGAAGCCACCGAGGAGATGACCGTGACCGAGTGCGAGCCGCCCGACCGGTACGTCACGGTCGCCGAATCGCACGGCATGCACTACGTCTCCGCGATCACCCTGACGCCCGACGGCGAGGGGGCCACCACCCTGCGGATGGCCTTCTCCGCGCGGCCCGCCGGCGGCCGCGCCCCCGGGATCGTCGCCCGGCTGCTCGCCCGCTTCGGGGCGAAGGCGGTCGCGAAGGCGCTCGCGAAGGACCTGTCCGAGATCGCGACCGCGGTGGAGTCGCGCGGCTGATCGCCCGGATACCGGATCTCTTCGGATCAATTCGAGTCAGACAGCGGCATGTTCCGATGGAAAATGCCAGAACGCCTCCCCCGGACCGGAACGTTCAGTAGCGTCACCGTCACTGCCGCACGTTCGCACGCCGCATCGGGAGGGGAATCCGCGTGCCCGGAATCGACGAGTGCCTGCTGGAGGCCATGGCCCTGCCCGGGGCCCGGGGCGCCTCCCTGGTCGACTGGACCAGCGGGCTCGCGCTCGGGACGGCGGGCGACTCACCGGTCGGCGACCACGAGACCACGGCCGCCGAGACCGCCGAACTCGCCCGCTCGGCGGCCGAGTTCGACTCCTTCACCGCGGCGGGGGACAGCGAGGGCCCGCCCGTCGAGGACCTGATCGTCACCACCCGCGCCGGCTACCACGTCCTCCGCTTCGTCGAGACCTCCTTCGACAGCAGCGTCTTCCTCCATCTCTGGCTCGACCGCGACGCCGGAAACCTCGCCCTCGCCCGGCTCCGGCTCCGCGACCTCGCCGAACGGCTGGTCCTCGGATGAGCAGAGCGGCCGTCTCCCCGATGCTGGTCCGGCTCGCCGCCGAGAAGGCCACCGGCGCCCTGCTCCGCGACCACGGCACGCTCTACCTCGTCGACGGCCGGGTCGTGCACGCCGAGTCCCCCGCCGCCCCCGGCGTCGACGTCCTCCTCACCACCGGCGGCCGGCTGCCCCGCGAGGGCTGGGACGAGGCCGTCGACCGGGCCGGGGCACACCGCGCGGTCGGCCGCTTCCTCGTCGACAGCGGCCGGCTGCACGACGGCGAGCTGGAGATCTGCCACCTCGGCGCCGTCTTCGACGCGGCCTTCTTCGCCCTCTCCCCCACCAGCGGGCCGACCCGCTTCCGGTACGGGGTGGGGCACTGGTTCGGGACGGTGCGGCCGGTCTCCGCCGAGGCCGTCGAGCGCGAGACCGTGCGCCGCCGCGAACTCCTCGACGCCGTCTGGCCGTACGCCGCCGTGGACACCTCCCCGGTCGTGCCGCGTCCGGCCGCCCCCGGTCAGACCGTGGGGGCGCGGCAGCGCGCGCTGCTCGCCGCCGCCGACGGGGAGCGGACCCCGGCGGAGCTGGCCCGGCTGCTCGGCCGGCCCGCCTTCCACACGCTGCTCGACGTGCGGCGCCTCGCCGCCGCCGGGCTCGTCGAGACGCCGCTCGCCCCCGAACCGGAACCCGGCCCCGTGCCGCCGCCCTTATCGGCCACCCTGCCGGTGGCCGATCCCGACATCGCCCTGCTGCGCCGGCTCCGTGACGCCCTGGAGGCACACCTGTGATGAGGCGTGCCCTGCGCATGCGCGCCGAGAGGAGACAGCTCATGACGGCAGAAGCCGAGGTCCTCGGCGAGCTCAGACGGCTGCGGGCGCGGCTGCCGCAGCTCACCGGAGCCCTGGCGGCCAGCGCCGACGGACTCGTGCTCGCCCACGACACGGTGGACGGCGAGGCGGAGAGCGTGGCCGCGCTGACCGCGGCGGCGCTCGGCGTCGGGCAGCGGCTGACCGACTCCACCGGGCAGGGACGCTTCCGTGAGCTGCTCGTCCGCGGCGAGAACGGCTACGTGGCGACGTACGCGGCGGGCGGCTCGGCCGTCCTGACGCTGCTCGCCGAACCCCGGATCAACGTGGGCCGGCTCCACCTGGAGGCCCGCAGGTCCAGCGCCCGGATAGGCGAACTCGTCGACGGCGCGCTGGAACGCAGAGACCTGAACTGAATCCGTCCGATCAGCACCGACAAGGAAGAGTTACGACACCATGGCGAACACCGAGACCTCCCTCAAGGAAGCGGCCACGATCGAAGGCGCGATCGGCGCGGCCCTCGTCGACTACACCAGCGGCATGGCGCTCGGCACCATCGGCGGCGGCAAGGAGCTCGACCTCAACATGGCCGCGGCGGGCAACACCGACGTCGTCCGGGCCAAGGTCCGGACGATGGAGATGCTGGGGCTCCAGGAGGACATCGAGGACATCCTGATCACCCTCGGTACCCAGTACCACCTGATCCGGCTGCTCAAGGGGCGCGGCACCAACGGCCTCTTCCTCTACCTGGCGCTCGACAAGAACCGGGCGAACCTGGCGATGGCCCGCCACCAGCTGAAGAAGATCGAGGCCGAGCTGGACGTCTGAGCCGGAGCGGCGCGCGGGGCCTATTCGACGAACAGGCCCCGGGCCGCCGCCTTCGTGTCGAACTCCTCCAGGCGCGCCTGTGCGTCGGGGAGTTCGTCCGCCATGGCCTCCAGGAGGACCCGGCCGAGGAGCATCGGCGCGCAGGCGGTGTCGAAGGCGAGCCCGGTGCCGACGGCGGCCGGGATCAGCAGGTCGCTGTGGGCGGCGACGGGCGCGAAGGCCGACTCGGCGACGGTCACGACGGCGAGCCCGGCCGCCCGCGCGTACTCCAGGGCCTCGACGACCTCCCGGGGGTGCCGGGGCAGCGCGAAGCAGAGCAGGGCCGCGGCCCCGGCCCGTACGGCCGCGTCGATGCGGTCCGTGAGCATCGAGCCGCCCTCGTCGAGGAGCCGGACGTCCGGGTGCACCTTGGCGGCGAAGTAGGCGAAGCCCCGCGCCTGTGAGGACGCGGCCCGCAGTCCGAGCACGGGCAGCGGCCGGGACCCGGCGAGGAGCCGTCCGGCCCGCTCGACGGGCGCGGGGTCGGCGAGGAGGCCGGCGAGGTGCTGGAGGTTCTCGATCTCGGCGAGCACGGCCTGCTGGTACTCGTTGTGGCCGGAGTTCTCCTCGGCGGCCGCGGGCATGCTCTCCCGGAGGTGCTTGCGGAGCGCCGGGTAGCCGTCGAAGCCGAGGGCGACGGCGAAGCGGGTGACGGACGGCTGGCTGACCCCGGCGAGCTCGGCGAGCTCGACGCTGGACAGGAACGGCACGTCGCCGGCGCGCCGCACCATGCAGTGGGCGATCCGTCGCTGCGTCGGCGTCAGCCGGTGCCCTTCGAAGAGCGCCTGCAGCCGACCGGCCGGGCTGTCGCTCATGCCGCCCCCTTCCGTCTATTCATTCACGAAGCTTCTGCATAAGGATATGCATATCGGGCGGGGCGCGACACCCCTCGACCGCCGGCCGGACCACCGGCCCCGGAGGGTTCGCATCGCAAGACGGTTGCAGTGACCTGCGTCACATGACGGGCGATCGACCCCCTCCGCATCACCCCCTCACCTGGGAGGCGTGACCCCTCGTCAGGTGATCCAACCTACCTGGCCAGAGCGTCAATTGATGAGTCGTCAGCCCTTTCGGGCGCCCCGTCGTCCCGGCGTAACGCATCCGTCATGATCACAACAAGGTCAGAAAAAGCAGACACCCGGGACCTCCGAGAATTGGCCTAGACCCCCGCCCCGGCCGCCGGTTAACGTCTGCGCGTCCGGAAGCCACCGGCTCCGGGAACAGGGAATTCGTCGAGTTCTGGGGGAGCCATGAAGGTCCGTTCTCTTCGTACGCGCATGGGCGCCACGGCCGCCGCCGCCGCTGCCGCCGGCATCACCATGGTGTACGCCGCCACGCCCGCCGCCGCCGTCACGACGCAGTACGTGAGCGACAACTGCGACTACCGGAACTGCACCGAGGGCGACCTCTACATGAACTACCACTCGGTCGCCAGCTCCGGCAACGGCAACCCGAGCGGCAGCTTCGCGGCGTTCTACGGCAACCAGTACAACCACGCCGGCGAGACCATCTCGTACAACGGCACGGACGCGGGCACCGTGAACTACGTCTTCGTCTTCGCCTCCGGCCAGGGCGACGGCTCCGGCCAGCTGGTGAAGAACAACGCCGCCTCGGCCAACAACTGCTCGACGGTGGACGGCTACCGCGTCTACTACAACTCGGGCTACGCGGGCCACTCGCAGTCCATCCCGCACTACTGGTCCTGCGCCTCCAGCACCAACCTGGACGCCACCCTGAAGAACAACAATGCCTCGTCGCACTTCGCGTGAGCCGGGACGGCTCCGGCCGGGCACGCCGGGACCGCTCGCGCGGTCCCTGGCGGCCCTGGCCGGGGCCGGTCTCGCCCTGACCGCCCTGACGGGCTGCGGAGACACCGACCCCGCCGGACAGGCACCGCCGCGGGCCGGCGCGGCCGCCGCCGAAGTCGACGAGTCGAAGTGGCCCAAGGTGACGCCCGACACCGGACTCGCCCGCGGGCTCGTCCTGCCGCTCCAGCAGTACATGCAGACGTACCAGGACTCGGTCGTCATCGAGCGGGCCGCGCGCAGCCTCCAGACGCAGTGCATGGCCGACTTCGGCTTCACCGTCGCCTTCCCGCCCGTCGGCACCAACCCGCCGCCGAACGCGGACGACGCCAACATGTCCCGGCGGTACGGGATCACCGACCGCGCGATGGCGGAGAAGTACGGATTCGGCATCCCGCCGGACACCGTCGAGCACCCGCCCCCGCCGAAGCTGACGGCCGCCGCCGTCGCCGTCCTGACCGGCCGCAAGGGCCTCGACCCCCGGGCCGAACCCGCACCGGCCACGTACCAGGGGAAGAAGATCCCCAAGGACGGCTGCCAGGGCGCGTCCTTCGACAGGATCGGCGCGCGCATCGACTTCGCGCTCTCCAGCCGGCTCGACCACGACAGCCTCGTGAAGTCCCAGGAGACCCCCGAGGTCCAGGCGGGCATCAGGGCGTGGTCCGGCTGCATGAAGAAGAAGGGGTACGCGGTGGCGGACCCCTACGCCGCGATCGATCTCATCCCCCGCGTCGAGGGAGCCGAGACGTCCGGCAAGGAGATCTCCGCCGCCGTGGCGGACATCGACTGCAAGAAGGAGACGGACCTCGTCCGCGTCTGGCACACGGCGGAAGCCGCGATCCAGACCCAGCAGGTCGAGCAGAACCAGCTCGCCCTGCAGCAGCTCAAGGAGAAGAACGCCGCCGCGGTCAAGGCCGCCGAGGCGGCACTCCGCGGCTGAACCGCCCGTGGGGGCGCCGGTGCGGCCGCGCCGGCGCCCCATGGCCTCGCGCCGCCGCCGGGCGGGCGCCGCGCAGAAGAGGGGGAACAGACGTGGGTAACGGACCCGAGGCTCCGCCGTCCGTCGACGAGGAGTGGGAGCACGCCGGAACACCGCGGGAACCGCACCCGGGAGCGGGCGGACCGGGCAACGCCCTGGCCCGCCGCCGACGCCTGCTCGGAGCCGTGACCGCCGCCGCGGTCCTGGTCTCGGGCCTCGGCATCGTCGCCGCCCGGGTCATCAAGTCGCCCGCCCAGGCCGCCGCCGACACCGCCGCGCCGCCGCCCAGCGTCATCACCGCCCCGGTGGAGCACCGCGTGCTCAAGGAGGCGGTGATCCTCCGCGGATCCGTGCGCGCCTCGCAGACCGTGGCGATCGCCGCCGCCGTCTCCGGCGGCGCGGGCGGCGCGCCCGTCATCACCAAGATGAACGTGAAGGCGGGGGACACCTTCCGCTCCGGACGCGTCCTGATGGAGGTGTCCGGGCGGCCCGTGATCGCGCTCAAGGGCGACGTGCCGGTGTACCGGGACCTCAAGCCCGGCGCCGAGGGCGAGGACGTCGCCCAGCTCCAGAGCGCGCTGCGGGAGCGGGGCCAGAACACGGGCGGCGACCGCTCCGGGCTCTTCGGGCCGGGGACGAAGGCCGCCCTGACGGCGTTCTACCGGAGCGTCGGATACGACCCGCTGCCGGCCGAGGACGGCGGCGAGGAGGAACTGACCGGCGCGCAGGAGGCGGTGACCGAGGCGGCCCGCCGCGTCGAGGACATCCAGGCCGCCGCGCGGCGCGCCCCGAGCGCGCCGGCGACCGAGGGCAGGAGCGGCGCGGACGCCGCCGGCCCCGGGGAGCGGACCGACGCGGCCGTCGAACTCCGCCGCGCCCGTGAGGACCTGGCGAAGACCCAGGACCGTCTCGACCGGATCAAGGCGAAGACGGGCCCCATGCTGCCCGCCTCCGAGGTCGTGTACCTGAAGGGCTTCCCGGCCCGCGTCGACGCGGTGGCGGCCGGCGTCGGAGGCAAGGCCGAGGGGAACGCGCTGACCGTGTCGGCGGGCGTCCTGGTGGTCGAGGGCTTCCTGCAGAAGCACCAGCGGGGCCTGGTCAGGCCCGGCCAGCGGGTGGAGATCTTCTCCGAGTGGGAGGGCAAGTCGGCCGGGGCGACGGTGCGTTCCGTCGCGACCGGGCTCGCCCGCCCCCAGCCCGCCACCGGGGCGGGCGAGGGCGCCCAGGACAAGTCCGCCGCCCAGGGGTACGCCATGGTCGTCGCCCCCGACAGGCCGCTGGACGCGTCCATGGCCGGGCAGGACGTCCGGCTGACGGTGCAGACCGCCGCCACCGAGGGCGCGGTGCTCGTCGTCCCGGTCACCGCCATCTCGGCGGGCGCCGACGGCAGGACCGCGGTGACGGTGGTCCGCGCCGACGGGAAGCGGCTCCGGGTCCCCGTGAGCACCGGCGGCACCGGTGACGGCTACGTGGAGATCCGGCCCGCGCGCGAGGGCGGGCTGTCCGCGGGCGACCAGGTCATCACCGGGGTCGCCGCGGGCGCCGGCGCGGGCGCCGCCTCCTCCGGTTTCGGCGCGTCGTGACCGGGACGACGGCGACCGCCGTGGACCGGCCGGCGGACGAGGCGACCGCCCCGCCCGTCATCGAGATGCGCGGGGCCGGGCTCACCTACCCCGGGCCGCCCGCGGTCGCGGCCCTCAAGCCCTGCGAACTGACCGTGCGCAAGGGCGAGTTCGTGACCATCGTGGGGCCCTCGGGCTCCGGCAAGTCGACGTTCCTCAACATCGCGGGACTGCTCGACTCCCCCACCGAGGGGCAGTACCTCCTCGACGGCATCGACACCGGCTCGCTGAGCGACGCGGACCGCTCGGCGCTGCGCGGGCGCCGCATCGGCTTCGTCTTCCAGGCCTTCCACCTGCTGCCGCACCGCACGGCCGTGGAGAACGTGACGCTGTCCATGGTGTACGGCGGTGCCCACCGCAAGGACCGGATCGCCGCGGCCCGCGACGCCCTCGTCCGCGTCGGCCTCGGGCACCGTCTGGAGGCCATCCCGACGACCCTGTCCGGCGGCGAGCGGCAGCGCGTGGCGATCGCGCGGGCACTGGCGGCGCGTCCCTCGCTGCTGCTGTGCGACGAACCGACGGGAAACCTGGACACGGCGACCGCCGCCACCGTGATGGAACTCCTGGAGGACCTGCACCGCGACGGCATGACCGTCCTGATCATCACGCACGATCCCGCCGTGGCACGGCGGGGTGCGCGCACCCTCGCCATCCGGGACGGCGTGCTGACCGAGGGACGGGCGGCGTGAAGATGCGGATCCGTCGCCGTACCGACGGCATCGAGCCGTCCCGCTTCCACTGGCGGGACCTCGTCTCCGAGTCCACCGCCGGTCTGCTCCAGCGCCCGGCGCGCGCGGCGCTCACGGCCCTCGGCACCGTGCTCGGCGTCGGTTCCTTCGTCGCCGTGCTCGGTCTCACCGCCACCGCGGCCTCGCAGATCGACGCCCGCTTCAGCGACCTGAGCGCCACCGAGGTGACCGTCCAGGACATCAGCGGCGAGCACACCGAGTTCGAGGACCTCGCCTTCCCGGGCGACGCCGACCAGCGGGTCGAGCGGCTCAACGGCGTCGCGCACGGCGGCGTGCTGTGGACGGTGCAGCTCGGCGAGGGGCAGGAGGTGCGCTCCGCGCCCGTCGCCGGCGCCGGCGCGGCGAGCCAGATCCAGGTCGTCGCCGCCTCGTCGGGCGCGCTGCTCGCGGCCGGCCCCTCCGTACGGGAAGGGCGGGTGTACGACCGCTGGCACGACACGACCCGGCAGCGGGTCGCCGTGATCGGCGTGGGCATGGCGGCCCGGCTCGGCATCACCACGCTGGAGACCCAGCCGGCGCTCTTCATCGGCGACGAGGCGTTCTCCGTCATCGGCATCCTCGACGACACGGAACGCAAGGCCGATCTGCTGCTGTCGGTGATCGTGCCGCGCAGCACCGCGCAGGAGATCTGGGGCCCGCCCAAGGACGGGGCCGAGATGCTCGTCAGTACGAGGGTGGGCGCCGCGCAGCAGGTCGCGGGCGAGGTGCCGGTCGCGGTGCGCCCGGACCACCCCGAGTACCTCAGGGCCGTTCCGCCGCCCGACCCGCGCACCCTGCGCAGCGGGGTCAGCGGCGACCTCGGGCAGCTGTTCCTGGTGCTCGCCGCCGTCTGCCTGTTCATCGGCTCGGTCGGCATCGCCAACACCACGCTCGTCGCCGTCATGGAGCGGACCGGCGAGATCGGGCTGCGCCGCGCGCTCGGCGCCCGCGGGCGGCACGTGCTCGCCCAGTTCCTCACCGAGTCGGGGGTGCTGGGGGCGCTCGGCGGCCTCATCGGCACCTCGCTCGGGGTGACCGTCGTCGTCGGTGTCGCCATGGCCCGCGAGTGGACCCCCGTCATCCAGCCCACCACGGTCGTCGCCGCCCCGGTCATCGGCCTCGTGACCGGCCTGCTGGCCGGGCTCTACCCGGCCTGGCGCGCGAGCCGCATCCAGCCCGTCGAAGCGCTGCGCCGCTGACGTCCGGCATCCGCCCCTCCCCCCATTCGTCGCGGTCCGGAGCGCCCGTGCGCCCGACGCGCGGGGCCGTCGCCCCGGGCCGTGCCGCCGGAAGGTCCCCCGGTGCGCGAGCACCACCGACGAAGGAAGAGCGTGAAGTCCATACGCATGCGGCGCACGGCGCCGCTCACGGTCGCGCTGGCCACAGCGCTGGCCGTGCCCCTCTCGATGCCGGCGATGGCATCCGAGCCCGCACCCCCGCAGAGAACCGCCCCGAAGGCGGCCCCGGCCCCCACCCGGGCCGGGCGGCCCCACGCCGTCGCCCCCGCCGACCGCTCCGCCCTCCTCGGCCGCGGCCACGCGAAGTCCACCGACACGGCCTTCACCACCTCCGGTGACGGCACGGGCTTCCACCTCCTGGTCGCCGACGAGAAGAACGGGTACGCCTGGAAGACCGCGGCCACGCTGTCCGAGCCGGGCTTCGAGGCCGACACCTGGATCGGCAACGCCTGTCTCACCGCCTCCGGCAAGCGGGCGGCCGTGGCGTACGCGCCCCGCACGTTCACCAACAAGCCGGAGCTGATGGCCCGCGGCGCCTTCGCGGCGACCGTCGACCTCACCACCGGCAAGGTCACCAAGCTCCCGTTCCAGGCCTCGCTCGCCTACTTCAGCCCCGGCTGCGGCGCGGGCGAGAAGGCCGTGTTCACCCAGCTCTCGTACGAGGCCGACACCGCCCAGCGGACCCGGCTGATCACGGTGGACGCCGCCTCGGGCAGGGCCGGCGCCCCGGTCGCGTACCCCGGGCAGCTGACCTCGGCCGTGCCGACGAGGACCGGCGTCGTCGCCGCGCACGGCAACCGGCTGGTCGCCGCGGGCGCCCAGGGCCGGCTCCGGGAGATCGCCCGCAGCCAGGCGGTCCCCTTCCAGCTGACCGTGGACGCCACGGGCGGTCTCACCTACATCGACCGCGCCAGGGGCACCGACGCCAGGAAGGCGTCGACGAGCTACGCCCGCTACCTGGACCCGCTCCAGCTCCTGCGGTCCGGGTCCCGGGCCAGGACGGTGGCCTCCGGCGACCTCGCCGCGTGGGACCTCGCGTCCTCCGCCGACGGCACGGTCTACGTCACCGGCCGGGCCACGACCACGGGCACGCCGCCGCGGCAGGTGCGGAACCCCGGCGGCATCGCCAAGGGAGCCCTGCTCTCCAGCCACGGCCACGCCGCGGTCACCACCGCCTGGGCGGACGGCAAGGACAGCCGGATCCGGCCCGAGGAGGCGCTGACCGAGCGCACCGCCCGGACCACCCTGCGGCTCCTGGGGACGGCACGGACCGTCACCCTGGACGCGGTGCCCGGCCAGAACCGGATCGGCGGCGAGAAGGCCGCCGAGCAGGGCCGTACGACGTCCCCGGCGCTCCCGCAGCCCCGGAGGACGGCCGCCGGCACGAGGACCGCGGCCTCCGCGCCCACGAACCTCTCGGCCGCCTCCGCTCCGGACGACCCGAGCGAGGACGAGTCCGAGCGCACCTGCGCGGTGCCCCGCAACGACGTGCGGAAGCAGGCGTTCCAGCCGACTCCGCGGCAGGTCGAGTGGGCGGTGGACCAGGCGGTCGTCGGCCGGCTGGACTTCTACCGGAACCCGAACTGGAAGAACACCGGCACCGGCGGCTACCAGCCGCAGGGCCTGTTCCCGCCGATCGTCCTCGCGGGTGACCCGAACGGGCAGCTCGACACCGAGGACGGCACCAACGACCGCTGGCACATCCCGGCCCAGATCCTCCTCGGCGTCACCGCCCAGGAGTCCAACATGTGGCAGGCCACCCGGTACGCGGTGCCCGGCGTCACCTCCAACAGTCTGATCGGCAACTACTACGGCGTCGACTACAACCCGAGCGGCACCCAGGTCGACCCGTGGGCGATCGACTGGAAGGACGCCGACTGCGGCTACGGCATCACGCAGGCCACCGACGGCATGCGGCTGCCCGGCCACGACCAGCCGACCAAGTCGGTCCTCCAGCAGGAGGCCATCGCGCTCGACTACACCGCCAACATCGCGGCCGGCGCGCAGATCCTCTCGGACAAGTGGAACCAGACGTACAACGCGGGGATGAAGGTCAACGACGGCCACCCCAAGTGGATCGAGAGCTGGTTCTTCGCCCTGTGGGCGTACAACTCCGGCTTCTACCCGCAGTCCCAGGCGGACGCGGCGGGCCACTGGGGCGTGGGCTGGACGAACAACCCGGCCAACCCGCTGTGGAAGGCGAACCGGCTGCCGTTCCTGGAGAACGCGCTCGGCGGCGACAACTACGCCGACGCCGCGCACCCGCAGGACTGGCCGTACGAGGAGAAGGTCATCGGCTGGGCCGCCCGGCCCATCACGGCCATGTTCGCCCCCGGTGACATGCAGGCCGGCTACCGCGCGGCCAACTGGACCACCGCCTACGACCGCACCCGCGCCAAGCCGCCGATCGACCTCTTCTGCGACGCGTCCAACTCCTGCGACGCTTCGAAGATCGGCGACGGCGACTCCAACGACCAGGGCAAGGGTGCCTGCACCCTCGACAGCGGCAACAAGGACACCAACGCGCACTGGCTGCACTGCTGGTGGAACAAGCCGGTGACCTGGAAGAACTGCGGCTCCGGAGCCCAGTGCGGCAACCAGGTCCACCGCTTCAACACCAGCTACCCGGAGCAGCCGGACGCCAACTCGTACCCGCCGCGCTGCTCCAGCGGCCTGCCGGCGAACGCGCTGATCGTCGACGACGTCGCCAACGGTGTGATCCCGGCCGGCTCGGACGCGCGGACCTGTGGGCCGGTGAAGTCCGACGGATCGTTCAAGCTGAACTACTACATCTGGGCCGACGGCACCTACCCCAGCAAGATGGACACCCACCAGATCGGTGCCGCGTACGGCAACCACTTCTGGTTCACCCACACCCGCAAGCCGGACCCGGACTACGGCCACCGGCTGTACATCGACGGCGTCTGGAAGCTGAACAGGACGGTCCCCGGCGGGCAGGCCAAGGTCTACGCGCACATCCCGGACCACGGGGCGCAGACGAAGATCGCCGACTACCGGATCGAGACCGTCGAGGGCACCGTCACCAAGACGATCTCCCAGTCGGACAACGCCTCGAACAAGTGGGTCGACCTCGGCGCCTACCAGTTCGGCGACACGCTGCCCCAGGTCAGCCTGTCGAACTTCACCAGCGACGGGAACGGCGACAAGGACATCGCGTGGGACGCGATCGCCTTCGTCCCCGGCGACTACTCCGGCATCCCGGCGGACCTGACCTTCGGCGACCCGGACCCGAACGCCCCGGAGCCGCCGAAGGTCGAGGACCCGCAGTCCGCGAGCGACTCGTTCTTCCCGATCCTGAACGCGGCCTCCGCCCAGTCGGGCACCGCCTCGGCGGCGTCGGGCCGCGGGACGGCGGCGCCGCGCACCGGTACGACGACGACCGCCACGCTGAGTTCCTCCGCGGAGCCCACCCGCACGGCGCGGACCGGCCCGCCCACGGCCGGCCCCAGGGCCGGGGCCGCCACCACGGCGACCACCATGGCCACCACGGGTGAGACCGCGAGCTGCTCCGTGGCCGAGAAGTCGATCACGTACACCCGTACCGACTCGTGCGTCGTCGACGACCTCATCGTGACGTGGCTCGTGAACGACGTCCCCCGGGGCAGCGCCACGTTCATCTACCGGCTGGAGGTGGACACCGACGTGAACACCGACACGGTCACCGAGACGGCGTCCCTGCGCCTCAAGTCCATGGACGCGGACATCACGACGGCCACGGTCAACCTGGACTTCCTGTGCCGGGGCTACTGCCAGATGAACGACACCCCGTGGACCGGCCTCAACACCTGGGTGCCGGGTGACCAGCACTCGGCCATCAAGGTGTCCCGGATGAAGTGGACCCCGAGCGCCGGCACGGAGCGGAACCTGCTCACGCCGTACTGGAGGTTCAGCGGTTCGATCAACGGCGCCGCCGTCCGCATCCCGCTGGAGGTGGAGAAGGGCGACCTGGACGTCCGCTGCGACGTCGAGGTGAAGACCACCCCGGGCTGTGTCTTCTCCCGCTTCCGGCCGACCTACAGCATCAACACCAAGAAGTTCCCCGCGGTGGCGGCCCACATCTACCTGATGCAGACCAAGCTGCCCGGCGGATACGGCCTGAAGGGCAAGGAGCCGCTCACGTTCCTGTCCAACGACGTCTACCTGCCGGATCCCCCGACGAGCAACAAGACCCTGGTGTCCTACAACCGGGACACCGTCTGCCCGACGTCCTGGGTGCGCAGCCCGCTGGCCACGATGTCGCCGGAGCTGGGCGCCAACGACGTGCCCAGCTGTGACGAGTTCCCCTTCGCGGCGAGCTGGCAGAGCGCGCCGATCAAGGGGACCTGGGGCGGCAAGAACCTCAGCCCGGGGATCACCCAGGGCGAGCAGTGCCTGACCACGGTCGCGCAGAAGGACACGACGACCGGCCTCTGGCACCTCATCCCGGACCCGCGGGGCCACCTGCCCACCTGGAACGAGCCCTGCGGCCGCTCCAGCATGTCGAACAACCAGAACACGCAGGCGATGAGCCTGTTCCCGACGTTCCGCAAGGACAACCGGGTCCTGGAGGGCGACAACTACTGGGTGCACTCGCCCAAGCCGTGACACGCGCACCGCACGACGGCGGGGGCCCGGTGATTCCTCACCGGGCCCCCGCCCGTGTACGGCCCCGGACCCGTCAGTCCCAGACCAGGTGTCCGTCCTGGACGGACGGGTACCGCCCGTGCGTGAGCGCGGAGTCTCCCCCGCCGTGCTCCAGCATGTCGGCCACGGCGGTCAGGACGGCGCCCAGGGACGGGGCGTAGACCTTGGCGTAGTCGGTCTCGCTGTAGAACAGGACCGGCGCGGCGCCCTCACGGCGGCCGCCTGTGTCGAGGAGCAGCCCGTAGTGGGCGTCGGCCTCGGCGAGGACGGGGATCCACGCCGGCGGCCACCAGTCCTCGTCGCCGATGTCCGTCGCGATCCGCAGGTGCTGGGCGTGCCGTTCGGCGATGCTCGCGCAGTCGAGGAAGACCTCCCCGCCGGGGAGGAGCCGGGAGTCCGGATGAGGGTCGAGACGGTCGCCCCCGGGGATCGGCGTGCGGGTGTCCAGGGCGGTGCTGCCGTTGTTCAGGCGCAGCCAGGCCTCCAGTTCCCCGGGGAGGGGACGCCCCAGCGCGTTCGCGAGGCGACCGAGCTCGGCGTCCGTGGCCGGCGGGTTGAGCGTCCGCGCGGCGGCGGGCACGTGCTCCTCCAGCCGGTGGACGATCCGGGTCCAGGCGGAGACGACGTCGTGTGCGGGATCCATGGGGCTCTCCCGGTCAGTTCGGGGTGGAGGCGGCCAGGGTCGTGCAGGACACGTCGGGTCCGTGGGCCGTGACCCGGGGCCGGTCCCGGGTCGCCTCCGGGAGCTCGATGGTGAAGCAGCGGACGGCCATGGCGTCGGACGGGCCGAAGAGGGACATGCCCCGCTCGTACGGGCGGGAGAAGTGGACGAAGACCCGGGTGCCGTGCTCCGCGGGGCGCACCCCGACGAGCAGCCCGAGGCGCGGGCCGTGGCCGGCGAAGCCGTCGAGGGCGTCCCGGACGTCCTGGTCGGAGGGGGTGACGCCCTTGGTGGCGACGAGGGTGTCGGCGAACCGTGTCGCGTCCGCGCGGGTGGCCTCGAAGGCGTCGTGCTCCCGGCCGGACTCGCGGACCCGGGAGAGGGCGAAGAGGGCGACGAGCGCCACGACGGGGACGAGCAGAACCGCACCCAGGACCTTGGCCCAGGGTGCGGTTCCGCCTCTGCGTTCTGCTTTCACTGTGTCCCGAGGTTACTTGGGCAGCTTGTCCACCGCACGGCGGAAGGCCTGGGAGTAGGCCGTCGTACCGGTGGTGTTGGGGTGGTAGCTCTCACGGCTGATGCACCAGGTGCCGCCGAGCTCGCACTTGAAGTCACCGGGACCCTTCCCCGCGGTGACGATCTTGTTGATGCCCTCGGGGGAGTCGCACGCCCGCCTGCCCGCGAAGTCCCCGTCGGGGGACTCGAAGAAGACCGGCAGGCCCTCCGCCTTGAGCTTGTCGGCGACGGCCCGCTGCTTGCCCTCCATGTAGACGGCGTTGTCGTTGATGCGGATCATGCCCGCGCCGCCGACGCCGCTCACGCAGGTGAGCGAGTCCTCGTTGAAGATCTGCGGGTAGCCGAGCAGGACGATCTTCGCCCCCCACGCCTCGGTGTGGATCTTCCGCAGCAGGTCCTCGACTCCGACCATGGCGTCGTCGATGTCCTTGTGGACGTCCGCCTCGGCCGGGCAGCCGGTGAGGGCGCACTCCTGCATGACCTGCGGGAAGCCCGCGTCGTTGCCGCCGACGGTGAGCGTCACCAGGTCGGTGTCCCCGCTGAGGACACCGGAGTCGATCTGGAACCGCTCGTGGAAGTTGCCGTCGGTGCCCCAGACCTCGTTGCCGTTGCCGTCGACGGCGTTGCCCGTCGTCATCTGCCAGGAGCGCGCTCCGGAGCAGGAGACGTTCTGGAGCTCCAGCTCGGACGAGAAGTTGTCCGCGAGGGTGCCGATCGACGCCGACCGGCCCGGCAGGGTGGTCTTGCGGACCCAGGAGTTGGCGCTGCGCCGGCAGGCGTTCCAGCGGGACTTGACGTCGATGTCGTTGTCGGACTCCTTGGCGTACGAGCCCGCGCCCTCGCCGGAGGTGTACGAGTCGCCCATCTGCACGACCTGCTGGGGCTTGCCCGGCAGCGGCTGGAAGGCGACGGCGTCGAAGGCGACGTCGTCGTCCCCGGTGCCGTCCTCGCTCTCCGTGGTGAGCTTGACGCGGGGCACGCCGTTCATCTGGTACGCCCCGAGGGACATCCAGCCGTTGGTCCCGCGCTTCTGGTTGACGTACCGGTGGCGGTTGAAGGAACCGCTGCCGGTGTCGATGTCGTACCGGGCCTGCTGGGTGTGGGCGCCGTGGTCGGGGAGGTGGACCAGGACGCGCATCCAGTCGGTGCGGCCCTGGTTCAGCGTCCAGGTGCCGGTGAAGTTGAGGCGGTCGCCCTTCGCGGTGAGGTCCCGGGTGTGGCCGAAGTAGAAGTGGCCGCCGAAGCCCGCGCCGAGCTGGTGCATGTCGATCTTGCCGGGGTAGACCGTGGCGCCGGTGCCGTCGTGGGCGACGCCGGACTCACCGGGGAAACTGGCGGTGAAGGTGCCGGAGTTGGACCAGTCGCTGTTGCCGCAGCCCGTCCTGACCGCCGGTGTGCCTCCGGGGAGGTCGTCGACGATCAGCGCGCCGGACGGCAGACCGGAGCGGCTGCAGTTCGGCGGGTAGGCGGTGCCGTCGGCCTGTTCGGCGTCGTAGTCCGGCGAGGTGAAGCGGAAGAGCTCGTTGCCGCAGGAGTAGGAGCAGTCGGTCTTCCACTGCACGGACAGGTGGAACCAGCAGTGGAAGTCGTCCCGCGTGCAGGGGCCGGCTCCGGGCTCGTTCTTCGCGCCGTCGGAGATCTTGGAGGGCTCGCACCAGTTGTAGACGCCGCAGAAGAGGTCCTCCGGCGGCTTCACGCGCGCGCGGTTGTACTTCGCGGAGCCCACCACGGTGGCGTCCTCGGTGGTGCCGTTCCACCAGGCGGCGCGGAACGCCGCGACCAGGACGCCCGGGGACTCCAGGAACGACGGCGGGTGGGCGGCGAAGCCGAGCACCTTCTCGGGGTACGGCCAGTGCTGCGGGCGCGCGGCGGCGGAGGCGTCCTCGTTGCCGAGGCGGTCCTCCATGAACGGCAGGCGGCCGGCGTCCCATTCGGGGTTGGCGGGGTTGTTGGCCCAGCCCACGCCCCAGGCGTCGTTCCCGTTGACGTTCTCGTAGAAGCCCGAGTTGTACGCCCACAGGGCGAAGAACCAGTTCTCCAGCTTGGCGGGGTTTCCGTCGTGGACCTGGAGTCCGGCGCGCCGGGTCGTGTTCCACTTGTCGACGAGGATGCCGATGCCGGCGGCGACGTTGGCCGCGTAGTCCAGGGCGACCGCGCGCTGCTGCTGGTAGTCCCAGGCGGTGCCGCCCTTGCCGTGCTCACGGCCGGCGTAGCGCATGTGGTCGGTGACCTGGGTGACGCCGTAACCGCAGTCGGCCTTGGACCAGTTGACGTCCCAGTCGTTGGCCGAGTTGCCGTCGTAGTAGTCGACGCCGTAGTAGTTCCCGATCAGCGGGTTGCCGGTGACACCGGGCACCGCGGAGCGGGAGGCCTGCCACATGTTCGACTCCTGGGCGGTGATGCCGAGGAGGACCTGCGCGGGGACGCGGCCGCCGCCTTCGAGGACCGGGTTCGGGAAGAGGCTCTGCGGCGCGTACGCCGGCATCCCGAGGTTCTTCCAGTTCGCCGGGCGCGAGGCGCCGATGTTCAGCTTGCCGGTGATGGCCTTGTCGACGGCCCACTCGACCTGGCGCGGCTTGGGCTGCATGGCCTGGTTGCGGGGGTCGTTGCGGGGCACGGAGCAGGTGCGCTCCGACTCGACGATCTCGTTGGACGAGCCGGCCGTGTCGGCGGCGGCCGTGGCCGTGAGGGCGCGGGCGCCGGCGGTCTGGGCCGTCGGGCCGCCCGCGTCGCCGTCGGTGCCGCCGCCCCGGGAGGTGCCGAGGAGCGGCGACGGGGTCCGGGAGGTCTCCCACTTCGGGGAGGTGGCGTCCATGGGCGTGACGGTGAAGTCGACGCTCCTGCCGGTGTCGCGCAGGGTGGTGTCGATGTTCACCGGGCGGACGTCGGAGGCCTTCTCCCGCTGGAGGTACTTCGGGGAGCCGATGTTGTCGGCCCAGACGGTGTGCTGGACGATCGCCTGGCCCTTGGTGGACAGCGTGGCGTCCTTGTGGACCCCGGACAGCCGGGTGACGGACTTCGGCAGGCTCGCGCCGGTCTCCGGGGCGACGTCGCCGGTCAGGTAGACCTGTCCGCCGACCCGGGTGAGGCCGGCGTTCGCGAGGGAGCCGTGGCCGAGCTTGGAGACCTTCTTGTCCGCCCAGCGGCGGACGAACGCGGTCTCCTTCTCCTGGAGGCTGTCGCGCTGGTCGCGCTCCAGGAAGACGTAGCCGCCGTCGTTGTCCCTGCTGATGCGGTACGGGACGGTGCCGGTCGTCGCGAGCTTCTTCTTCTTGCCCTTGCCGTCGATCTCGACGAGGGTGCGCCCGGAGGCGGCGGCGATCTTCCCGGCGCCGGCCGGGACCGAGGAGGTGATCTGGCCGTCGACGACGACGGGCTCGCCGACCTGGCCCGTCACGGTGTTCACGCGGAAGAGGCGGGTCTGCTTCCTGTCCTCGCCCGGGGACTGGGTGAGGACGGCTTCCTCGTCCGCGCCGCAGCCGGGGTTGTAGTACGACAGCGAGGCGTTGACCTTCAGCTTGGTCACGGCGCCGCTGGTGAGGTCGACGACGGCGGTGAAGCCGCCGCGGGCCATCAGGCGGGGGTCGTTGGTGAAGGTGCGCGGGGCGTAGACGACGACGGCGCGCTTGCCGGAACCGGTGACGCAGGCGTTGCCGATCCACTGGTCCACGTCGAAGCCGGGCTCGGCCAGGGACGCGAGCGTCTTCCAGGCGTAGCCGCTCTGTTCGGTGGCGGTCAGCAGGTGGAAGCCCTGCGCGTCGCCGGTGGTGGTCCAGGCGATGTCGGCGGACTTCTGCCAGTCCTTGCCGAGGACTTCGGCCCTGTCGGCGGGCGGAACGCTGTCCGGCGCCGGGGTGGTCGCGGTGGTGACGGGCGCCGGCGGGGCGGCGGGCCCGGGCTGTGCCCAGGCCGCGGCCTGGGTCAGTCCCGCGAGCAGGGCCCCGGCAGCCACCGCTGCCAGGGGTGCTCGCGTCGTACGGAGGAATCTCAACGTCGCTCCTTAGAGGCTCGAACGGCGCGGATGCCTCCCCCCGGAAACGGTGGCCGTGCTCCCACGCCACACGTGATCATGATCATGACAGCGGTGGCGGTCAAGGGTGCCCGGCGGAGTCGGGACGTCCCGGGAACTCCCGGCACGACGGCACCTTTTCCCCGCGCGACCCAGGTGATCCTCAGGCGCGTTGCGACAGTAGTGCCCGGCCGCCCGGTTGACCAGAGCATGATCGTCAGCCCGTGTCCGGTGCCCGCACGCCGTCGGGCCCCCCGCGGAAGCGGAGGGCCCGACGGTGTCGTGCGAGGCGGTCGGCGCGGGGACCGCCGCACCCCCGTCACCGGGGGGCGGGACGACGGCGGTCCCCGCGAGGGACACGGGCCCGGGTCAGGGCCGGTCACCGCGTCCGCGGCGTCTGTGGAGGCCCGGGAGCCGCTCCGGAAGTCCGTGACGCCGACGACCACCAATGTGCCGGACGCGTGTTAAGCGGGTGCTGCGGGTACGTGTCGCCCTCGTACCAGTTGCGCGAACTGCCGCGTACCGGCTACTTCGAGCCGCCGTTGGCCAGGAAGGCCAGCAGGTCCTGACGGCTGACGACACCGGTCGGCTTGCCCTCGACCAGGACGATCGCCGCGTCGGACGACTCGCCGAGGACGGCCATCAGGTCGGCGACCGGCTCGCCGGAGCCGACCTGCGGCAGCGGCGCGCTCATGTGCTGCTCCAGCGGGTCCTCCAGGGAGGCCTTCTTGGTGAAGAGGTGGTCGAGGAGCTCGCGCTCGACGACCGAGCCGACGACCTCGGCGGCCATGACGTCCGGGTGGCCGGCCCCGGGCTTCACGATGGGCATCTGGGAGACGCCGTACTCGCGGAGCACCTCGATGGCCTGGCCGACCGTCTCGTCCGGGTGCATGTGGACGAGCGAGGGCAGGCCGCCCTCCTTGTGACGCAGGACGTCGGCGACGGTGGCGGTGGAGGTGTCCTCCAGGAAGCCGTGTCCGGCCATCCACTCGTCGCTGAAGATCTTGGACATGTAGCCGCGGCCCGAGTCCGGGAGCAGCACGACGACGACGTCGTCGGGACCGAGCTCCTTGGCGACCTCCAGGGCCGCCACGACGGCCATGCCGCAGGAGCCGCCGACGAGGAGGCCCTCCTCCTTCGCGAGGCGGCGGGTCATCTGGAAGGAGTCCTTGTCGGACACCGCGACGATCCGGTCCGTGACGTTCCGGTCGTACGCGGTGGGCCAGAAGTCCTCGCCCACGCCCTCGACCAGGTACGGGCGGCCGGAACCGCCCGAGTAGACCGAACCCTCCGGGTCCGCGCCGATGACCTCGACCTTCCCGCCACTGACCTCCTTGAGGTAGTTGCCGGTGCCCGAGATGGTGCCGCCGGTGCCGACACCCGCGACGAAGTGGGTGATCTTCCCGTCCGTCTGCTCCCACAGCTCGGGACCGGTGGTCTCGTAGTGCGAGCGCGGGTTGTTCGGGTTCGAGTACTGGTCGGGCTTCCATGCGCCCGGCGTCTCACGGACGAGCCGGTCCGAGACGTTGTAGTACGAGTCGGGGTGCTCGGGGTCGACGGCCGTGGGGCAGACCACGACCTCGGCACCGTAGGCCCGCAGCACGTTGATCTTGTCGAGCGACACCTTGTCGGGGCAGACGAAGATGCACTTGTAGCCCTTCTGCTGGGCCACGATCGCCAGGCCGACGCCGGTGTTGCCGGACGTGGGCTCGACGATGGTGCCGCCGGGCTTGAGCTCACCGCTCTGCTCGGCCGCCTCGATCATGCGCACGGCGATCCGGTCCTTGACCGAGCCTCCGGGGTTGAAGTACTCGACCTTGGCCAGAACGGTCGCCTGAATACCCGCTGTGACGTTGTTGAGCTTCACCAGCGGGGTGTTGCCGACGAGGCTGATCATCGAGTCGTGGAATTGCACCGTAATCTCCGGGGTCTCCGTAATGGTGTGGCCAGCGTATGCGTAGTCGGAGCGGGTTACGGGGCAGTTAGACCCTGAACGGCTTGAAGGAGGTGACGGCCCCATGTCGAGGGCGAGGGTGGCGCGGCGGATCGCCGCGGGTGCGGCGTACGGCGGCGGGAGCATCGGACTGATCGGTGTGGCGGCGGTGGGGGTCCTCCTGGCCGAGGCACAGCTGGCGAAGCGCACGGTCTACGGCGTGCCGGCACCGCTGCCGCCGGTGGCCGACGGCCTCTACGGCCGCGCGTTCGGCACGGACGACCCGCTGCGGCTGGCCCTTCTGGGTGATTCCACGGCGGCGGGCCAGGGGGTGCGCCGCTCGGGTCAGACACCGGGCGCCCTCCTCGCCTCCGGGCTCGCGGCGGTCGCGGAGCGGCCGGTGGTCCTGCGGAACGTGGCGCTGTCGGGGGCACGCTCGGACGACCTGGAGCGCCAGGTGTCGCTCCTGCTCGCCCAGCCGCTCGGGCCGCCGGACGTGTGCGTGATCATGATCGGGGCGAACGACGTCACGCACCGGCTGCCGCCGACGGAGTCCGTACGGCTGCTCGCCTCGGCCGTCCGGCGCCTGCGGACCGCCGGCGCGGAGGTGGTGGTCGGGACCTGCCCGGACCTGGGCACGATCGAGCCGGTCTACCAGCCGCTGCGCCGGCTGGCCCGGCGGGCCTCGCGCCAGCTGGCGGCGGCCCAGACGATCGTGGTGGTCGAGCAGGGCGGCCGGACGGTGTCGCTGGGGGACATGCTGGGGCCGGAGTTCGCGGCGAACCCGCGCGAGATGTTCGGGATCGACAACTTCCACCCCTCGGCGGAGGGGTACGCGACGGCCGCGATGGCGATGCTGCCGACGCTGTGCGCCTCGCTCGGCGTGTGGCCGGAAACGGACCGGCTGGAGCCGGCCCGGCGGGAGAACATGCTGCCGGTGGCGAAGGCGGCGGCGGAGGCCGCGAAGGAGGCGGGCACGGAGGTCACCGGGGCCCGTGCGCCGTGGGCCCTCCTGAAGCACCGCAGACGCCGGCGCCTGCCCGTCCCGACGGAGACCCCTACGCCGGAGGACGCCCAGACGTGACGCGCGCCCACGCGTTGTGGGCAATCGTTCCGCTGGGCGGTGCCCACCCCGCTGCGGGCCGCGCCCGGCCGTTGTGGGCAATCGTTCCGCAGGGCGATGGGGGTCCCCCTGTTCGAGCGAAGCCGAGAGCTTGGGGGGGGGTGGGCACAACGGACGGCGCCCCTTGCCGGCGCCAGAGGCTCGCGAGCCTGGACCCGCGCCACCAGTGGCGGCACCCTTGAGGTGCGGGTCCGGGCGCGGAACGCGGAGGCGCGGGCCGGGTCCGACTGAGCGCTCGCTTAGAAAAGAGGTCCGCATCACATACCGGCAACGGTGACCCCGGCGGTACGTACGGGTAACTTCCCTTTCAGTCCGCCCACTCCGCACCCTCATGGAGCCGTGATGCCCGAAGCCGTGATCGTCTCGACCGCCCGCTCGCCCATCGGCCGGGCCTTCAAGGGCTCCCTCAAGGACCTGCGGCCGGACGACCTCACCGCGACCATCGTCCAGGCCGCCCTGGCCAAGGTGCCCGAGCTGGACCCGCGCGACATCGACGACCTGATGCTCGGCTGCGGCCTCCCCGGCGGCGAGCAGGGCAACAACCTGGGCCGGATCGTCGCC
This sequence comes from Streptomyces tanashiensis, assembly GCF_014648895.1. Classification (GTDB taxonomy): domain Bacteria; phylum Actinomycetota; class Actinomycetes; order Streptomycetales; family Streptomycetaceae; genus Streptomyces; species Streptomyces tanashiensis. The sequence continues at coordinate 141,101 of NZ_BMRZ01000015.1, read as the reverse complement.
GTGCAGATGGGCATGGACCACCTGCCGGGCTGCACGATCACCCGCTACTGCTCCTCCTCGCTGCAGACCTCCCGCATGGCGCTGCACGCGATCAAGGCGGGCGAGGGCGACGTCTTCATCTCGGCCGGTGTCGAGATGGTGTCCCGCTTCGTGAAGGGCAACTCGGACTCGCTGCCCGACACGCACAACCCGTTCTTCGCCGAGGCCGAGGCCCGCACCGCCGCGGTCGCCGCCTCCGAGGGCTCCTCCTGGCACGACCCGCGCGAGGACGGCATCGTCCCCGACGCGTACATCGCGATGGGCCAGACCGCGGAGAACCTGGCCCGCCTCAAGGGCATCAGCCGCCAGGAGATGGACGAGTTCGGCGTACGGTCGCAGAACCTCGCCGAGCAGGCCATCAAGAACGGCTTCTGGGAGCGCGAGATCACCCCGGTGACGCTGCCGGACGGCACGGTCGTCTCCGCGGACGACGGCCCGCGCGCGGGCGTCACCCTGGAGGGCGTGCAGGGCCTCAAGCCGGTCTTCCGCCCCGACGGCCTGGTCACGGCCGCCAACTGCTGCCCGCTGAACGACGGCGCCGCCGCGCTCGTGATCATGTCCGACACCAAGGCCCGCGAGCTCGGCCTGACCCCGCTGGCCCGGATCGTCTCCACCGGCGTCTCCGGCCTCTCCCCCGAGATCATGGGCCTCGGCCCGGTCGAGGCCTCGAAGCAGGCCCTCAAGCGCGCCGGCCTGACCATCGGCGACATCGACCTCGCCGAGATCAACGAGGCCTTCGCCGCCCAGGTCATCCCGTCCTACCAGGACCTGGGCCTGGACCTGGACAAGGTGAACGTCAACGGTGGCGCCATCGCCGTCGGCCACCCCTTCGGCATGACCGGCGCCCGGATCACCGGCACGCTGATCAACAGCCTCCAGTTCCACGACAAGCAGTTCGGCCTGGAGACCATGTGCGTCGGCGGCGGCCAGGGCATGGCGATGGTCATCGAGCGCCTGAGCTGACCCGTCCGGGCCGCCCGCCCGGGGCGGCCCCGCCCGGATCCCCGCTCTCCAGGGACCGAGCGCGTCAACCGCTCCGCGTCCGAGCCGTGACCGAATCTCCCCCAGGATGTGACCTACGTCCCGGGGGAGTTCGTTTTCCCAGGTCAGAGCGGTTTCGGGACTAAACACCTGGCAGAAATACCTGTCCAATTCGTGACGTAATGCACTGACAGCGGGCACCACCCCGGGACAAGCTGATGTAGGAAGTCGGGGGATCGACTCGGAATCGGGAGTACGTCAGTGAGCGCCATGTCTCTTGCCCTGCTGCTGACCACGGCCGCCGCCACGGCCGTGGGCGCTGCTGCCCTGCACGCCGTCCACGGTCTCCGCAAGGAGGTCACCGCCCTCCGCGGCGAGCTGGCCGCCGGTCACGGCGTCACGGTCCCGGCGGCGCGCGCCACGCCGGCCGCCGAGATACGGGCCGCGGTCGCCGAGGCGCTGGCCGAGGAGCGCGAGCGCGAGCTCGCCGAGGCGCGCGCCTTCTGGGCCGCGCAGGAGGCCCGTGACGCGGCCGACGCCCCGTCCCTGCTGGGCGGTCTGGGCGGCCCGGTCGACGACGGCACCTTCTTCGTGCCGCGCCAGGCCGACTTCGTGGGCCTGGAGGCGATGGCCCTGGAGGCCATGGAGGCGGAGGCGGCCGCGCTCGACGGCCCCGACGCGCTGGACTCCTTCGACGAGTACCCCGAGGACTCCGCGGAGCTGGCCGCGGCCCGCCGCCGGCACCCCTCGCACCCGGACTTCGTGCCGGTGCAGACGCCCGTGGTCACCGACCACGAGCGGACGGTGGCCCGCCTGGAGGAGCTCGCGGACACCCGTACCGCGCTCACCGACGTGCGCCCGGGCCCGCTCGGCACGCTCGACGTGTACGTCTTCGCGGACGGCACCACGCTCTGTATGACCCCGGGCCACCGCGAGACGGCGGAGCGCCTGGCCGAGGCCCTGCGCGCCGGCCGCACCCCGGTCCTGCTCGGCGGCTCGGGCGTCTCGGGCGCCTTCGCCCTGACCTTCTCGTACGGCGACGCGGACGAGGAGAACGTCTACATCCTCGCGGACCGCGTGATCGCCTCCCTGTAGGCCCGCGCAGGGGGCGCTACAGCCCCGCGCGCTCCGCCGCCTCCCGTACCAGTCTCACGGCCTCGCCCAGTTCCCCCTCGTGGGAGCCGGCCGGGGCCGTTCGCAGGATCTCGGCCAAGTCGTTCCCGGCGACGGCGAGCTGGTCGCCCACCGCGAACAGGCCCGCGTCCGGCATGATCCGCGGCTCCCGTTCCGGGTCCTCGGCACGCTGGGCGCGCACCGACAACTCCCTGGCCAGCGCCAGCCCTTCGGCCGCCCCGGCCTGCTTGAGGCGGCTCTGCGGGGCCGCCCGCAGCCGGTCGGCGAACCGCTCGACGGCGGCGGTCAGTTCACTCGTATCGCGCACCCGGCGACCCTACGCGCCCTCCCGGCGCCCTTGCCAACGGCCTCAGGCTTCGGCACGGTGACGGGAAGGAGTACGAGGAGCACACGGTACGACGCGTCCGGAGGCGCCGATGTCGCACACATTCTCCGAAGAGACCCACCGCAACCTGCTGGCCCGCATCCCGCGCCGCACCGGTCGTGAGATCGCCGACTGGATGCGCACCGTCGAGGAGGGTCCCTCCCTCCTCCGCTTCGAGGAGCGGGTCAGCTGGCTCCGCGGGGCGCACGAGCTGGCGTACGGCCACGCGAAGGCGATCATCCACGAGTACGACCTGCGGCGGGCGGCGCGCAGACTGCTCTGAGCCCCGCCGGCCCCGGTCACCCCACGTGCCGGCCGAGGAAGTCGCGGACGAGTCCGGCGATCTCCTCGCCGTGCGTCTCCAGGGCGAAGTGCCCGGCGTCCAGGAGGTGGATCTCGGCGTCCGGCAGGTCACGGGCGAAGGCCTCCGCACCGGCCGGCCCGAAGATCTCGTCGCCGCGCCCCCAGGCCGCCAGCAGCGGCGGCCGGTGGGTGCGGAAGTACTCCTGGAAGGCCGGGTAGCCGTCCAGGTTGAACTGGTAGTCCCAGAAGAGCTGGAGCTGGATCTCCTTGTTGCCGGGCCGGTCGAGGCCGGCCTGGTCCAGGGTCCAGGTCTCGGGGGCGATCCGGTCGAGCCGGTCGGCGGGCACGCCGTGGGTGTACTGCCAGCGGGTGGCCCCGGCGGTCAGCAGCTCCCGCACGCCGGCCTCGTTCGCCGCCCGGTCCCGGGCGTGGGCGAAGAGCACGTCCCAGAAGGGCGTGAACCCCTCCAGGTAGGCGTTGCCGCTCTGGCTGACGATCGCGGTGACCCGCTCGGGGTGCCGGGAGGCGATCCGCAGGCCGATCGGCGCGCCGTAGTCCTGGATGTAGAGCGCGAACCTCTCGACGCCCAGCTTGTCGAGCAGTCCCAGGGTGATCTCGGTGAGCCTCTCGAAGCTGTACGCGAAGTCCTCGACGGCCGGTGCGGCCGACGCACCGAAGCCGATGTGGTCGGGGGCGATCAGGTGGTACGCGTCGGCGAGGTCGGCGATGAGCCCCCGGTACATGTGCGAGCTGGACGGGAAGCCGTGCAGCAGGACGAGGGTGGGGTTCGCCGGATCGCCGGCCTCCCGGTAGAAGACGTCGAGCCCGTCGACGGTGACGGTGCGGGCGCGCAGGGCGTATGCGGACATGACTGACTCCCCGTTTTCGGTTTCCGACCGAGAGAACGAGCGTTCTCCCGATGCCCTGTAGACTACGAGAACGATGGTTCTCCACGCAAGGGGTGATCGGACGATGGACGCGGAAACCGCCGAGCGGAAGGTGCTCGACACCGCGGAGGGGCTCTTCGACGAGCGGGGGGTGCAGGCCGTCGGCATGGACGCCATCCGCACCGCCTCGGGGGTCTCCCTGAAGCGGCTCTACCAGGTCTTCCCGTCCAAGGACCTCCTGGTCGAGGCCGTCCTGCGGCGCCGCGACGAGGCCGTACGGGCCGCACTCACCGGCCACGGCGCACGGACCGCCGAGGGGCCGTACGAGCGGGCCCTCGCGGTCTTCGACTGGCTGGCCGGCTGGTTCGCGGAGCCCGGGTTCCGGGGCTGCGCGTTCATCAACACCTTCGGGGAGCTCGGCGGGGTCACCCCGGTCGTCGCCGGCATCGCCCGCGACCACAAGGAGGCCCTGCGGGCCTACTTCGCCGAGCAGACGGACGCCCTCGGCGCGCCGCCCGTCCTCGCCGACCAGCTGGCCCTGCTCGCCAACGGCGCCATGGCCGTCGCGGGCATCACCGGCTCCCCCGAACCGGCCGCCCAGGCGAAGGCGGCGGCGAGGGTCCTGCTGGACGCGGCCCCCGCCTCCTAGGACAGGCCCCGGACACGCGGAAGGGCCCGCCCGGCGCGAAGCCGGACGGGCCCTTCCCCCCGAGTCAGGGGGTGCGTCAGTCGTCGCCCTGCAGGATCGACAGCAGACGCAGCATCTCCAGGTAGATCCACACCAGGGTCATGGTGAGACCGAAGGCGGCCAGCCAGGCCTCCTCGCGCGGCGCGCCGTAGGTCACGCCGTCCTCGACCTGCTTGAAGTCGAGGGCGAGGAAGCAGGCGCCCAGGATGATGCCGATGACACCGAAGAGGATGCCGAGACCACCGCTGCGGAAGCCGAGGCCGTCACCGCCGGCGAAGACCGCGAACAGCAGGTTGGTCACCATGAGGAGCATGAAGCCCATCGCGGCGGCCATCACGAAGCCGTAGAAGCGGCGGTTGACCCGGATCCAGCCCATCTTGTAGGCGATGAGCACACCGGCGAAGACCGCCATCGTGCCCAGGACCGCCTGGATGACCACACCGTCGGCGATGTACGTCGAGACGGCGGCGGAGATCACACCGAGGAAGACGCCCTCGAAGGCGGCGTAGCCCAGGATCAGCGCGGGGGACGGCTTGCGCTTGAAGGACTGCACGAGCGACAGCACGAGCGCGACCAGGGCGGCGCCGATGGCGATGCCGTAGGACTTGCCGAGGTTCGCCGGGTCGACCGGCAGCAGCAGCCAGGACAGGACGGCGGTGAGCACGACCGTGCCGAGCGTCATGGCCGTACGGCTCACGACGTCGTCGATCGTCATCACGTTGCCGCGGGCCTGCTGCGGGGCGCCGAGCGCGGTGTCCTGCGGGGCGTACGGGTTGGTCGCGTACGGGTTCGTCGCGCCCTCGGCATACGGGTTGCCGGTGGCGTACGGGTTGGTTCCGACGGCGGGGCCCCCGGCCTGCGGCTGCTGCGCGTTGAAGCCCGCGTAGCCGGCGTCGCGGCTGAACCCCCGTCGCGAGAAGACCGGGTTGCTGCTCCTCATCTCACTCCTCCATGGCGGACCGCACGGCGCGGCCTTGCGTCAAGGGTAATGCGTAGGCAAAAGAAACTCCCTAGTGCTCGGGGAGGATCTTTTCCCGTAAGTTTTCGATCTTCGTCGGCGGCGGAGGGGTCCACTCCGCGAGGCTCGCCCCTGCCAGGAACCGCCCCTTCCACAGGAGAGCCGCATGACCGCCGAACCGAACGCCGTCTGGGACGTCCCCCGCCACGGAAGCGCCTGGGTGTTCACCGCGGGCGAGCACCTCACCAGACCCGTCATCCTCGTCGGCGACGCCGGCACCGGGCTCGCGGAACTCGCCGGGAGCGCCGACCACGCGGCGTACTCCCTCCTCTCGGAGCTTCACGCGCGCGGCTACGACCTGGTCCTGTTCGGCCTCCCCGACGACAGCACCATGACCGGCGCCGGCGGGGCCGTCCAGAACGTCGTCACGCGCGCGCTCGCGGAGCAGTACGGCTCGGACCCGCTGACCGTCGGCGGCACCGGGCAGGGCGCCCTCGCCGCCCGCTACGCCCTCGCGAGCATGGAACGGATGGCGATCGACCACCGGAGCGGGGTCCACTTCTCCCACAACGGCGCCGCACCGGCGCTGGAGGACGAGGCCGAGCTGAGCCGCGCGGGCGGCCGGCCCCTGATCCCCCGCTTCCTGCGCCTGGTCGACGGCGGCGTGGACGACGGCCTGGGCGACGAGATCGCCGACGACACGATCACCGGCGGAGCGGGCGAGGCGGGCCCGCTCCTCTCCGAGGAGTACGGCTCCTGGCTGCTGGGGAACCTGGCCCACTAGCGAAGCCGTGGTGCCCGGAACCGGACTCGAACCGGTACGGCCCGAAGGCCAGCGAGGTTTAAGCTCGCCGTGTCTGCATTCCACCATCCGGGCGTCGCCGCGAAGCTCCGCGTTGGCACATGAGCCTATCGGGACGGTTTCCCCCGATCAGCGGAACCTCGGCCCGATGTTGTCTTATTTTATTGACGTCTGAGGGTGCGTCAGTGCAGGTGGGGGGCCTTTCGTCAAACTGTGACAGGGGTCGCAGGCGCAAAGCCGCACCCCCCGGAATGACGAAAAGTCGTCGCAGGTCTGTCACCTCCGTCCGGCGGCTTCACCGCCGGACGGACTCAGGGGTCCCGTCATCCCAAAGGAGGAGGGACCGGACCTCCGATCAGACTCCAGACGGCCCCCGGAACGGGCACGTGGGCGGACGACCCGGAGCAGAACGCTCGACACGATGGAGGGGTTCCCGAATCGCCGTCGCAGTGACAGGAGTCCCCCCGTGACCACCACCCCCACCGTGTCCCGCGCCACCGCGGTGGCCGCCCGCGCCACGGATCTCTCGAAGGTCTACGGACACGGCGAGACCCAGGTCGTCGCGCTCGATCACGTCACCGTGGACTTCCGCCAGGGCGAGTTCACCGCGATCATGGGCCCCTCCGGCTCCGGCAAGTCGACGCTCATGCACTGCGTCGCCGGCCTGGACTCCTTCTCCTCCGGCTCGGTCCGGATCGGCGAGACGGAGCTCTCCACCCTGAAGGACAAGCAGCTCACCCAGCTGCGCCGGGACAAGATCGGCTTCATCTTCCAGGCCTTCAACCTGCTGCCGACGCTGACCGCCCTGGAGAACATCACGCTCCCGATGGACATCGCGGGACGCAAGGCCGACAAGCAGTGGGTCCAGCAGGTCATCGACATGCTCGGCCTCTCCGCCCGGCTCAGCCACCGCCCCTCCGAGCTCTCCGGCGGCCAGCAGCAGCGCGTGGCCGTGGCCCGCGCCCTCGCCTCCCGCCCCGAGATCATCTTCGGCGACGAGCCCACCGGAAACCTGGACTCCCGCTCGGGCGCCGAGGTCCTCGGCTTCCTGCGCAACTCGGTGCGCGAGCTCGGCCAGACCGTCGTCATGGTCACCCACGACGCGGTGGCCGCCTCCTACGCGGACCGCGTGATCTTCCTCGCGGACGGCCGGATCGTCGACGAGATGCTCCGCCCGACGGCGGACGGCGTCCTCGACCGCATGAAGGCCTTCGACGCCAAGGGCCGCACGAGCTGACGCCACAGCGCAGCCCCGCCCCGACCTCCGCCCCACCTTCCGTTCAGGACACACCCATGTTCCGTACCGCCCTGCGCAACGTGCTCGCGCACAAGGCGAGACTGCTGATGACCGTCCTCGCCGTGATGCTCGGCGTGGCCTTCGTCTCCGGCACGCTCGTCTTCACCGACACCCTCGGCCAGGCCTTCCGCAACCAGTCGGCCAAGAGCTACGACGACGTCGCCGTCGCCGTCACGATGTACCCGTCCGCCGAGGAGGCCCGGAAGACCCCCGGCCTCTCCCAGCAGGACGTCGACAAGGTCGCGAAGCTCGACGGGGTCGCCTCCGTCACCCCCCGCGTCGACGGCTTCGCCGGCGTGCCCGACCAGAACGGCAGGCTGATCGGCGTCGGCTGGTCCAACAAGGGCACCAACTTCGCCCCCGGCAAGGACGGCAAGGACCGCGCGTACGCCTTCACCTCCGGGAACGGACCGGCCTCCGCCGGTCAGATCGCGCTCGACAAGGACACCGCCGACAAGGGCGGCTACAAGGTCGGCGACACCGTCCGCGTCGCGACCACGGGCCCGGTGAAGGAGTACGAGCTCTCCGGCGTCTTCACCACCGAGGACGGCGCCGTCAACGCCGGCGGCAGCCTGGTCGTCTTCGACAACGCCGTCGCCCAGAAGCTCTACCTGAAGCCCGGCTTCTACCGGGACATGACCGTCACCGCCGCCCCCGGCGCGAACGACGGCAAGCTCCTCGACGAGGTCCTGAAGGTCGTCCCGAAGTCGGCCACCGCGCAGACCGGCAAGGCCCTCGCCGAGCAGCAGGCCAAGGACATCGAGGCCGGTCTCGGCGCGCTCAACCAGGTGCTCCTCGGCTTCGCGGGCATCGCGCTCTTCGTCGGGATCTTCCTGATCTCCAACACCTTCACCATGCTGGTCGCCCAGCGCACCAAGGAACTCGCGCTGATGCGCGCCGTCGGCGCCTCGCGCAAGCAGATCACCCGCTCCGTCCTCGCCGAGGCCGGTCTGGTCGGCCTGCTCGCCTCCGCCGTCGGCTACGTGCTCGGCATCGGCCTGGCCGTCTCGCTCCGCTCGGCCATGAGCGCCTTCGAGATGAAGGTCCCCGGCGGCGGTCTGGTCCTCACCGCCACCCCGGCCGTCAGCGCCTTCGCCGTCGGCGTCCTCATCACGATGCTCGCCGCCTGGCTGCCCGGCCGCCGCGCCGCGAAGATCCCGCCGGTCGCCGCCATGAGCAGCGTCCACGCCACCGAGAGCACCAAGTCGCTCGTCGTACGGAACTCCATCGGTGCGGCGTTCAGCGCCCTCGGTGCCGTGCTCATCGTCCTCGGCGCCGGCCAGGGCGGCGACGAGGGCCGCATGCTCATCGCGGGCGGCGCCTTCCTCGCCCTCATCGGCGTGATCGTGCTGATCCCGTTCCTGTCCAGGCCCGTGATCGCCGTGATCCGCCCCGTCTTCGTGAACCTCTTCGGGGTCTCCGGCAAGCTCGCCGGCCTGAACGCGGTCCGCAACCCGCGCCGCACCGGCGCCACCGCCTCCGCGCTCGCCATCGGCCTGACCCTCGTCACCGGCCTCTCGGTGCTCGGCGCCACGGTCGGCACGGCCCTCGACAAGGCCACGACGGACCAGATCAAGGCCGACTACATGGTCACCATGGCCAGCGGCAACAGCCTGAGCCCGGAGGCGCTGGCCGCCCTGGAGAAGGCACCGGGCGTCACCGCGATCTCCCCCCAGCAGGCGGGCGCCTTCGACCTGAAGGGCGACTACACCTCGGTCTCCGGCGTCACCCCCGGGGCCATCGAGAAGGTCCTCAGGCTGGACGTCGTGAAGGGCTCGCTGTCCTCCCTCGGCGGGAACACGATCGCCGTCGACGACGACGTCGCCACGAAGCGCGGCCTGAAGGTCGGCGACTCCGTCCCGGTCGAGTACCTCGACAAGCAGAAGGGCAAGCTGACCGTCGGCGCGGTCTACAAGGCCAACGAGTTCGTCTCGCCGGTCCTGGCCGACCACGAGCTGGTCACCGCGCACGAGGAGCAGGCCGAGATCCGTCAGATCTTCGTCTCGGCCGACGGCGGCGCGACCGCGGCCAACGAGCGGGCCCTCGCCAAGGCCATGGGCGACAACCCGGCGATCACGGTGATGGACCACAAGGACATCCGTGACTCCTTCGGCGGCCCGATCAACCTGATGCTCAACATCATGTACGGCCTGCTCGGCATGGCCCTGATCATCGCGGTCCTCGGTGTCGTCAACACCCTCGCGATGTCCGTCTTCGAGCGCCAGCAGGAGATCGGAATGCTGCGGGCGATCGGCCTCGACCGGCGCCGGGTGAAGCGGATGGTCCGTCTGGAGGCCGTGGTCATCTCGGTGTTCGGCGCCCTCGTCGGCATCGGCCTCGGATCGTTCCTCGGCTGGGCGATCGGCGAGACCATCAGGGAGGAGATCCCGGGCTACGTCCTGGTCCTGCCCTGGGACCGGATCGGGATCTTCCTGGTCCTGGCCGCCCTGGTCGGCGTCCTCGCCTCCCTGTGGCCGGCCCGGAGCGCGGCCAAGCTGAACATGCTCTCCGCGATCAAGGCCGAGTAGCACCACCCGCACGAGGCGAAGGGCCGGATCCCCGCGGGGGATCCGGCCCTTCGCGCACGTGTCAGACCTTCTCGTTCCAGACGCGCGGCCGCAGCGCCGTGCCGCTCACGCCCGAGACCGGGGTCTTCACCGCGAGGAACTGGTTCACGCCGATCCGGTTGCGCTCGAAGGAGACCGCCGAAGCCGCCATGTAGAGCCGCCAGATCCGGGCCCGGCCGGGCGAGGTGAGCCGGACCGCCCGGTCCCAGTCGCGCTCCAGGTTGCCCACCCAGCGGCGCAGCGTGAGCGCGTAGTGCTCGCGGATCGCCTCCACGTCCCGGACCTCGAAGCCGGCGTCCTCCAGGGTCGACAGGGTGCGGCCCATGGGGGCGAGTTCGCCGTCGGGGAAGACGTACGCGTCGATGAAGACGTCGACCTCGTACGCCTCCTCGTCGGGCTCGGGACGCCGGGAGATCTGGTGGTTCAGGAGCCGCCCGCCGGGCTTCAGGAGGGCGTACAGGGTGTCGGCGTACTCCCGGTACTTCACGGCGCCGACGTGCTCGGCCATGCCGATCGAGGAGATCGCGTCGTACGGGCCGTCCGTGACGTCCCGGTAGTCCTGGACCCGGATCTCGATCAGGTCCGTGAGGCCCTCCTCCGCGATCCTCTTGCGGGCGAAGGCGGCCTGTTCGCGGGAGAGGGTGACGCCGACGACCCTGGCGCCGTACTCGCGGGCCGCGTGGATGGCCATGGAGCCCCAGCCGCAGCCGACGTCGAGGAGCCGGTCGCCCTCCTTCAGGTTCAGCTTGCGGGCGATGAGGTCCAGCTTGTCGCGCTGGGCCTCCTCCAGGGTGCCGTCAGCGGCAGGACCGGGCCAGTACGCGCACGAGTAGACCATCGAGGGGCCGAGGACCAGCGCGTAGAAGTCGTTGCCCACGTCGTAGTGGTGACTGATCGCCTGCTTGTCGCGGCGCCTGCTGTGCCGGCTGCCGCTGCGGCCGCGCATCTCCTCGGCCGGGGGCTGCGGCGGCGGCAGGGGCCCGGCGAGCCCCAGCAGGGCACGGGCGGCGGCGCGGAGCCTGGGGTCGCGTACGGATTCCAGCAGGCCCCTGCTCTCCCCGCCGCGCTCCCACAGGAGGCCCGAGAGCCGGTCCAGGAGCTCGTAGAGGTCCCCCTCGACGTCGATCTCGCCGGCCACCCAGGCGCGGGCCAGGCCCAGTTCGCCGGGCTTCCAGATCATCCTCCGCAGGGCCCGGCGGTCGCGGACGATCAGGACGGGGCCGCCCGCGGGGCCGGCTTCACTGCCGTCCCAGGCTCGCAGGCGGACCGGGAGCGGTCCTCCGAGGAGTTCCTCGGCGAGAGTCGTCAGCCGCGACGCGGCGTCGGCCATGGTGCACACCTCCGTGATCTCGTGCCCCAGAAATGCTCGTCACCAAGGGAACACCGTCCGTAGGCGTTTACAGTCCCGCCGCCGCGCAACAAGTCGGCAAAACACGCGAAGGGCCGTCCGCACCACGGATGGCGGACGGCCCTTTTACGGCCTTGCGTGTACTGCGGGTGGTGCTTAGGAGGCCTTGGCCTTCTCCTGCGCCGGGGCGGCCGGCGCCGGGGCGGGCTTGGCCGCCTCGTAGAACTCCTCGCGCGGCGTCTCCATGGCGCCGAGCGACACGACCTCGCGCTTGAGGAACATGCCGAGGGTCCAGTCGGCGAAGACGCGGATCTTGCGGTTGAAGGTCGGCATCGCCATGCCGTGGTAGCCACGGTGCATGTACCAGGCGAGACGGCCCTTGAGCTTGATCTTCACCTTGCCCATGACGATCATCGCGACGCCCTTGTGCAGGCCGAGGCCGGCCACCGCGCCCTTGTTGGCGTGGCTGTACTCCTTCTGCGGGAAGCCGCGCATGCCGGCCACCACGTTGTCGCCGAGGACCTTGGCCTGGCGCAGGGCGTGCTGGGCGTTCGGCGGGCACCAGGCGCGCTCGCGCGGGACGCCGGCCTTGATCGCGGCCATGTCGGGAACCTGGGCGTTGTCGCCCGCGGCCCAGACGTAGTCCATGCCGTTGACCTGGAGCTTCTCGTTGCAGTCCACGTGGCCGCGGGGGCCGAGCGGCAGACCGAAGCGGGAGAGCGCCGGGTTGGGCTTCACGCCGGCGGTCCAGACGATCGTGTTGGAGTCGACCTCGAGGCCGTTCTTCAGCACGACGTGACCGTCGACGCAGGAGTCCATGGAGGTCTCGAGGTAGATCTCGATGCCGCGGGACTCCAGGTGCTCCTTGCCGTACTGGCCGAGCTTGGGGCCGACCTCGGGAAGGATCTTGTCCGCGGCGTCGACCAGGATGAAGCGCATGTCCTCGCGCGACACGTTCTGGTAGTACTTCGCGGCGTCGCGGGCCATGTCCTCGACCTCGCCGATGGTCTCGGCGCCGGCGAAGCCACCGCCGACGAAGACGAAGGTCAGCGCCTTGCGGCGGACCTCCTCGTCGGTGGTCGAGTCGGCCTTGTCGAGCTGCTCGAGGACGTGGTTGCGCAGGCCGATGGCCTCCTCGATGCCCTTCATGCCGATGCCCTGCTCGGCGAGGCCGGGGATCGGGAAGGTGCGCGAGACGGCGCCCATCGAGATGACCAGGTAGTCGAACGGCAGCTCGTACGCCTCGCCGACGAGCGGCGCGATCGTGGCGACCTTGCGGTCCTGGTCGATGGTGGTGACCCGGCCGGTGAGCACCTCCGCTCCGCGCACGACGCGTCGCAGCGGGACGACGACGTGGCGCGGCGAGATGCTGCCGGCGGCGGCTTCGGGGAGGAAGGGCTGGTAGGTCATGTACGACCGCGGGTCGACGACCGTGACGGTCGCCTCCGCGTAGCGCATCTTCTTGAGGATGCGCCGAGCTGCGTACAGGCCTACGTACCCGCCGCCTACTACGAGGATCCTGGGACGCTCCGTGGTGCTCATGGGATCGAGTATCCACCCCTCCTCAGGGGGGTGCTCGTGCGCCCCTTCACAAGGTCTCTGGACACCTCTGCTACACTCCGCCGCCCACGTGATCCACATCATGGTGCTGCAAAGGAACCGGGGTGCACTGGTGAACGTTGTTCACCCCCCGTGAACTGGCCTGGAGAGCGCCCGTTAACGCTGAACCGGAGCCCAGGTTCACACGATGGAAACATCGAGCGAATCAGGCTCCGCACCTGCGAAAGGGCCCCGCGACGCCCCTCGAAGGGCCTAAAGACCCTCCTCGGGCGCCATCGGGGCCCTTTTCCTTGTGAAGAACTTCACGAACCTTTTCCGACAGGGTGTCGCCGGAGGGGTCGATAGCCGCCCGCTATGCCACGGATAGAGCGATCCCATCGAGAATGTCGTGCTCGCTGACGACGACCTCGCGGGCTCCGACGCGCTCCACGATCTCCCTCAGGACGAGCGCCCCGGCGATGATCACGTCGACCCGGCCGGGGTGGATCACCGGGATCGCGGCCCGCTCGTCGTGGGTGGAGGCGAGCAGCCGCTCGGTCACCTCGGCGACCTGTGCGGCGGAGATCCGGGAGTGGTGGACCTTCTCGGAGTCGTACTCCGGGAGCCCGAGGGCGATCGCGGCGACCGTGGTGACCGAGCCGGCGAGCCCGACGAGGGTCTCCGCCGTGTCGATCGGCACGGTCTCGGCGGCCAGGTCGAGCGCGGTACGGACGTCGGCGCGGATCGCGGCGACCTCCTCGGCGGTCGGCGGGTCGTGGCGGACGTGCCGCTCGGTGAGCCGGACGCAGCCGATGTCGACGGAGCGGGCGGCCTCGACGTGCTGGTTGCCGACCACGAACTCGGTGGAGCCGCCGCCGATGTCCACGACCAGGCGCCGGTCGTCGCCGTGCAGCTCGCCGGTGGCGCCGGTGAAGGAGAACGCGGCCTCCTGGTCGCCGGTGATGACCTCGGGCTCGACGCCCAGGATCTCCACGACCCCGTTCACGAAGTCCGCGCGGTTCTCGGCGTCGCGGGAGGCGGAGGTGGCGACGAAGCGGAGCCTCTCGGCGCCCAGCTCCTTGATGACCTCGGCGTACGCGCGGCAGGCCGCGAAGGTCCGCTCCAGGGCCTCGGGGGCGAGCCGGCCGGTCTTGTCGACGCCCTGCCCGAGCCGGACGATCGTCATCCGCCGGTCCAGCTCGATCAGGTCGCCCGTCTCGGGGTGGACGTCGGCGACGAGGAGGCGGATGGAGTTCGTACCGCAGTCGATTCCGGCGACCCGGGTCACTCCTCGCCCTCCTTCTTCTCCGCGCACGGGGTGACGCAGGGGCCCTTGGCCCACCACTCCGGCAGCATCGCGAGCGCCTCGTCGCCGAACGGGTTGACGCCCGGGCCGGCGGCCAACGAGTGGCCGACGAGGACGTGCAGGCACTTGACCCGGTCCGGCATGCCGCCGGCGCTCGGGAAGCCCTCCAGGACCTCGATGGCGTCGCGGCGGGCGATGTAGTCCTCGTGCGCGGCCCGGTAGGCGGCGGCGAGCTCCGGGTCGGTGGCGAGCCGGGCCTGCATCTCCTTCATGACCCCGTTGGCCTCCAGGGTGCCGATGGCCGAGGCCGCCCGGGGGCAGGTCAGGTAGTACGTCGTCGGGAACGGCGTGCCGTCGGGAAGCCGGGGCGCGGTCTCGACGACGTCCGGGTTGCCGCACGGGCAGCGGTGCGCGATGGCGCGCAGGCCGCGGGGCGGGCGGCCGAGCTGGAGCTCGAAGGCGGCGATGTCCTTCTCGGTGGGCTCGGTGCGTTCGGTCTGCGGAGGGGGCGTTTCCATGTCTGCCTTGTTCGTGTCGCGGAGGAGGGGTCAGGGGCGGTCGGCGTGGTCGACGCCGTCCCAGAGGTTGTCGTACCAGGGGCGGTCCGCCGCGCCCTGGTCGGCGCGGGGCCGTTGCTCCGCGTCGGGGTCGTTCACGGTGAAGCCGGTCTCGCCGGGGAGCACGTAGTGCAGGTGCTCGCGGGCGAGGCGGCGGACGTAGGCCGGGTCCTGGAGGCGGGCCTTCTCGTCCTTCAGTTCCTCGACCCGCCGGGCGGCCTCGGCGGCCCTGCGCTCCTGCTCGGCGATCTCGCCCTGCTGGGAGACGTAGCTCCGCATCGGATAGGCGAGTGCCACGACGAGGGAGCAGACGACGAGGGCGAGGAAGGCCGCGCGGCCGGTGAGCCGGGAGCGGCGGGCCTGGCGGCGGGTCTGGGAGCGGTAGACACGGGCGGCGGTCTGCTCGCCGAGCAGTCTGATCCGGGTCGCGGTGGAGAACCGGTCCCGGTCCTTCGCGGCCATGTCGTGTCGCCTCCCCTGTTCACGCGGACGTCCCCGCACACGGTACGGGACCGAGTGCGGGGACGTACGGAGGCTGCTTCAGCGAGAAGCTCAGCCCTTGAAGCGCGGGAAGGCGCTGCGGCCGGCGTAGACCGCGGCGTCGTCGAGGATCTCCTCGATGCGCAGGAGCTGGTTGTACTTGGCGACGCGGTCCGAGCGGGCCGGGGCGCCGGTCTTGATCTGACCGCAGTTCACGGCGACCGCGAGGTCGGCGATGGTGACGTCCTCGGTCTCGCCGGAGCGGTGGGACATCATGCACTTGAAGCCGTTGCGCTGGGCGAGCTCGACGGCGTCGAGGGTCTCGGTCAGCGAGCCGATCTGGTTGACCTTGACCAGGAGGGCGTTCGCGGTGCCCTCCTCGATGCCGCGGGCCAGGCGCTCCGGGTTGGTGACGAAGAGGTCGTCGCCGACGATCTGGACCTTGGCGCCCAGCTTGTCGGTGAGGACCTTCCAGCCGGCCCAGTCGTCCTCGAACAGCGGGTCCTCGATGGAGACCATCGGGTACGCGGAGACGAGCTCCTCGTAGTACTCGGTCATCTCGGCGGCCGAGCGGGACTTGCCCTCGAACTCGTACTTGCCGTCCTTGTAGAACTCGGACGCGGCGACGTCGAGCGCGAGCGCGACGTCGCTGCCCGGGGTGTAGCCGGCCTCCTTGATGGCCTCGACGATGAGGTCGAGGGCGGCGCGGTTCGACTCCAGGTTCGGGGCGAAGCCGCCCTCGTCGCCGAGGCCGGTGGAGAGGCCCTTGCGCTTCAGCACGCCCTTGAGCGTGTGGTAGATCTCGGCACCCCAGCGGAGGGCCTCGGAGAAGGACTCCGCGCCGATCGGGGCGATCATGAACTCCTGGATGTCCACGTTGGAGTCGGCGTGCGACCCACCGTTGAGGATGTTCATCATCGGAACGGGCAGCAGGTGCGCGTTCGGGCCGCCGAGGTAGCGGAAGAGGGGGAGGTCGCTGGCCTCGGAGGCGGCGTGCGCGACGGCGAGGGAGACGCCGAGGATGGCGTTGGCGCCGAGCGAGCCCTTGTTCTCCGTGGCGTCCAGGTCGAACATCGCCTGGTCGATCAGGCGCTGCTCGGTGGCGTCGTAGCCGACGAGCTCCGGGCCGATCTGCTCGATGACGGCGAGGACGGCCTTCTCGACACCCTTGCCCTGGTAGCGGTTGGGGTCACCGTCGCGAAGCTCGATGGCCTCGAACGCACCGGTGGAGGCGCCGGACGGAACAGCAGCACGGCCGGTGCTGCCGTCGTCGAGGCCGACCTCGACCTCGACCGTGGGGTTGCCTCGGGAGTCCAGGATTTCCCGGGCTACGACGACGTCGATGGACGGCACGAGCATCTCCTTCTGGGATGTGACGCTGGATGTGACGCAAGGTCGGTGCAGGGTCGCTTGGCCTTGCGACAAGAGCCTAACCGGCCCGGGGGGTCCGGCCCGCCGTGCGCCCGCCCCCTGGGACGAAAAAGGACCCAAGGGCACGCATCCCGGGACGAAGGACCCCGTATCTACTGGGTGGTAACCGTAGATCCGCGGCGAAACGCTCCTCGCCGGAACGGGGAAACCCCGGTCCGGCGCGCACGGGGGAAGGGCACGCCGGACCGGGGTGGTCACCGCGGGAGGGTCGTCGGGGCCGCGTGAGCCGCCGGACTCACGCGAGCCGCCGGGCTCACTTCAGGTGGAGCTGCTGACCCGGGTAGATGAGGTCGGCGTTCTCGACGACGTCCTTGTTCAGCTCGAAGAGCTCGGCCCAGCCGCCCTTGACGCCGTGCGCCTGGGCGATCTTGGAGAGGGTGTCGCCGGCGACGACCTTGTACTCGCCGTCACCCTTCTTGACCTTCTTGCCGGTCGGCGTGGTGACGGTCTTCTTGGCGGCCTTCGGCGCGGCCTGCTGCTGCGTGGCCTGCTTCGGGGCCTGGCGCTGCTGGCTGCGGGTGGTCGGCTGCTCGGCCTCGCGCTGCTTCGGGGCGGCCTGCTGGGGCGCGCTCTGCTTCGGGGCGCTCTCGGCGGCGCCGCCGTCGTAGGCGGCACCGGAGAGGCCGACGCCGCAGCTCGGCCAGGCACCCTTGCCCTGGCCCGCGAGGACCTTCTCGGCGATGAGGATCTGCTGGGACTTCGACGCCTGGTCGGCGGTCGCGGCGTAGGCGGTGCCGCCGTACGCGGCCCAGGTGGAGGCCGAGAACTGCAGGCCGCCGTAGTAGCCGTTGCCCGTGTTGATGGACCAGTTGCCGCCCGACTCGCAGGCCGCGACGGTGTCCCACTCGGCGGTGGTGGCGGCCGAGGCGGTGCCCGCGGTCAGCAGCGGGGCGGCGACGGCGACACCGGTGACGCCGACGAGCGTGGCGACCTGGGTGGCCTTGGAGGGACGACGGTGTTTGCCCTTGGCGGAAAACAGCATGGGGATTCTCCTCACCGACGCCTGTGAGGTGAGCTGTCGGGTTCGGGCCGGAAAGTTGCCCGGCCGCGTGTCCTTGCACGCGGCTTCACCCCAAGCCGATCGTCGGCCGTCTGTCTCAACGGCCGGGACCGGCACTTACCTTGGGTCCCCCACTCCTGCCTTCGGCGCTTGCGCGACGACTGTTCCCATCGGCCGACGGCAGGATTCGGCGTTTCGGTCGACGGGGCCCGCGGTGGCGAGCGGTCACGACCGTAGACACAGACCCACCGGAAGTTCAAAGAGGCTCATTGCGGAAATTTCGCCCCTGCTTGCCCTCCGGTGGGCGGTGTTTGCGCAGGTGAGAGGTGACGGGAGCAAAGTTTGCGGACGTGACACGCCAGTTGGGGCGAAGAGACCCATGTCTCACTTGCCCAGAACCGGACATAAGCCCGCGAACTAACCTTCCGCCGCCGTCGAACCCGCCGTCAGGTCAAGGCTCTGACCAGGCAGGATGAGGTCCGGGTCGGTGCCCACCGTCTGCCGGTTGGCGTCATAGAGGGCGGTCCACCCTCCGGGGAGTTCGTTCTCCTGCGCAATGTCGGACAGGCTGTCACCCGGCCGCACGGTGTACTCGCCCGAAGTGCCCTGACCGTCCGTTACGTCCGAATTCTTCGCCTTGTCCGTCACCGGCTCGGCGTCGACCTTCTCCGCGGGCTTGCCCGCACCGGACGCGTGGCGGCCCGATTCGGCCGAACTGTCCGTTGTGCCCGACTCCTCCGGGGCGGCCTCGCCCCGGTGCTTGCCGGTGCCGGGCGTGGCCGACGACACGTCATCCTTCGGCACATCGGGCGAAACCGGCGTACCGGGCGTAGCGGACGTGTCGGGCGTGACCGGGGCCGCCGGAGTGGTGGGCGCGCCCGGCACGGTCGGCACGGCCGTGGCGGCGGAGCTCCCGGGAGCGCTCGGCGTGGCCGGCGTCACGGGGGCCGCCGACGTGGCGGACCGCTCCGGCGTCCCCGTGGAGCTCGCGGGGGCGGTCGGCACGCCCGCGGTGCGGTCGGACTCGGGGCGGGGCCCCGTGGGGGTCGTCGGCACGGCGGTCGGACCGGGGTTCACGCCGGTGGCCTTGCCGTCGTTCTTCAGGCCGGCGATCGGCGCGCACGTGGCCCACTCGTTGCTGCCCTTGGCAAGGGCCTTCTCGGCCACCGCGATCTGCTGGGCGCGGCTGGCCAGGTCGGGGCTGGGCGCGTACGCGAGGCCACCGTTCCGCTCCCAGCTGTCCTGGGTGAACTGGAGGCCGCCGTACATCCCGTTGCCGAAGTTGGCGCTCCACTGGCCGCCGGACTCGCACTCGGCGACGCGGTCCCACGTGGCGGCGTCGGCGGCGGACGCGGACCCGGTGGCGAGCAAGGGCAGCGCCATGGCGGATCCGGTCACGCCCGCGGCGACGACGATGGCGGGGGCCTGACGGGGGCGACGGTGTCGTCCGTTCCCGGAACGCATAGGAGGGGCCTTTCGCGTGACGGCTGAGACTGCCGGGAAACGTAGCGGCATTCGAACGTCCGTCACAAGTCGATCGCCCCGCGATCACGTGAAGATCACATTTCTGATGGATCGTCAGTGGCCAAGAGGGGCACGGAAGGGGAGAACTCCACCGGAAGCGTGCGCAAACCGCGCATGATGAGCCCGCCACGCCACCGCAGTTCGGCCGGATCGGCGGCAAGTCGCAGGTCCGGAAGGCGAGTCAGCAGGGTCGCGAGCGCCGTCTGGCCTTCGAGGCGGGCGAGCGGGGCGCCCAGGCAGTAGTGGATGCCGTGCCCGTAGCCGAGGTGCTGGTTGTCGCGCCGGGCGAGGTCGAGGACGTCCGGCCCGTCGAACCGCTCCGGGTCCCGGTCGGCGGCGGCGAGCACCACCAGCACCGGGTCGCCCGCCGGGATCTCCTGGCCGCCGATGGTCAGCGCGCGCGTCGCGTACCGCCAGGTCGCCATCTCCACCGGCCCGTCGAACCGCAGCAGCTCCTCGACACCGGTCTCCAGGAGCCCGGTCTCCCCGGCGGCGAGCGAGGCCTGGAGCCGCGCACGCTGCTCAGGGTGCCGGAGAAGCGCGTAAAGTCCGTTCCCCACCAGATTGACGGTCGTCTCGAAGCCGGCGAAGAGAAGGATGAAGGCCATGGCGGCGGCCTCGTTCTCGGTGAGGTGCTCGCCGTGGTCGGAGGCCTTGATGAGCCCCGAGATCAGATCGTCCCCCGGCTCTTCGCGCTTGCGGTGGATCAGCTCGGCGAGATAGCCGCGCATCTTCTTCACCGACCGGGCGACCCCGCCGCGCGGCCCGCCGCCGTGCCGGATCATCATCCCGGCCCAGTCCCGGAAGTCGTCCTGGTCCTCCGGCGGCACCCCGAGCAGGTCGCAGATCGCGTAGATCGGCAGCGGGAAGGCGAACTCGTGGATGAGGTCGGCGCTCCCCCTCGCCACGAAGGAGTCGATGAGCCGGTCCGTCAGCTCCTGCACGCGCGGCGCGAACTCGGCGACCCGGCGCGGGGTGAAGGCCTTCGACACCAGCCGGCGCAGCCGGGTGTGGTCCGGCGGGTCGATGTTGAGCAGATGCGTCATCAGCTCGGCCTTGCGCTCCCCCGGGATGCCCGTCTTCCCCTTCGCGTGCGGGGACTCGTCGTGGTGCGCGGGGTTCTTGGAGAGCCGCTGGTCGGCGAGGGCCTGCCGGGCGTCCGCGTACCGGGTCACGAGCCAGGCCTCGACCCCGCTGGGCAGCGTCGTCCGGTGGACGGGCGCGTGCTCCCGCAGCCAGGCGTAGGCGGGGTACGGGTCGCTCGCGAACTCCCAGGTGAAGAGCGTGGGGGCGGGCTGGGGGGTGGGGGTGGTGCTCACGCCACGACCGTACAGGGCGACTCCGGAGGAGCATTCGCGGAGAAGATGTGATCAAACGGTGTGGCTCGTGCCCTAGATTCTTGCCGGTGGATCCTCAGCTGCTCAGAAGCACGTTCGCGGTCGTCGAGAGACGCGCCGAGCACGCCGTCACGTTCTTCTACTCGCACCTCTTCTGGAACAACCCCGGTGTGCGTGAGCTCTTCCCCGAGGACATGCTCCCCCAGCGGGACCGGCTCTTCGCCGCGCTCACCCATGTGGTGACCCACCTGGAGGACCCCGGGCTCGCGGGGTACCTGGGGCAGCTGGGCCGCGACCACCGCAAGTTCCTCGCCTCCCCCGCGCTGTACGCGGCCGTCGGCCAGAGCCTGCTCGCCGCCTTCGCGCACGCCGCCGGTGCCGTGTGGACGATCGAGGCGGAGAAGGCCTGGGGCGAGGCGTACGGGCACGTCGCGGATCTGATGCTGGCGGGCGCCGACGCGGCGGCCGGCGCCGGGGAGCCCGCCTGGTGGGACGCGGACGTCGTCCGCCACGAGCGGTACGGAGAGGACCTCGCCGTCCTGACCCTGCGACCCCGTCAGCCGCTGCCGTTCCGCCCCGGTCAGTACGTCAGCGTCAGCTCGCTGCGGGTCCCGCGCGTCTGGCGCACCTACTCCCTCGCGGACGCGCCCCGCCCGGACGGCACGGTGGAGCTCCACGTGAGCCGGATCGCGGGCGGCGCGATGAGCACGGCCCTGGTCGAGGAGACCGGTCCCGGCGAGGTGCTGCGGCTCAGCGCCCCCGGCGGCGGGCTCACCGCGCGGACGCCGGCGGGCGGACTCCGTACCTATATATGCGGCGGTACGGGCTGGGCCCCGGTGCGGGCGCTGCTCGCGGAGGCCGCCGAGGCCGAGCCGGAGCTGGAGGGCCGGCTCTTCGTGGTGGCCCGCGCCAAGGAGTACCTGTACGGGCGGGGGGACGCCGAGCTCCTGAAGGAACGCCTCCCCAAGCTGAACGTCACCTACATCACGGCCGCGCCCCGGCAGCGCAGGGACCAGGCGACGGAGCGGCTGCTCCAGGCCCTGCGGGCGTGCGTCCACTGGTCCGCGCACGACGTGTACCTCGCGGGACCGCCGGCCTTCGTGGCGGAGGTCTCCGAGGTCCTGGAGGAGCTGGGCACCGACCCGGCACGGATCCACCACGACACCCTGCCGCCCGTGGGCCGCTTCACCACCCGCCCGAACACCGCCGCCGAACGCCTCCTGGGCCCGCCGGCCCCGCTCTGGCACAACCCGGAGGCCCGGGCACCGCGCGAGCCGTGACCCCGGGCGGGCGTCAGCGCTTCGCGCGCCACCGCCGCACGGCGAGCCGTCCCAGCTCTGCGACGCCCACGAGCAGGAGCAGCGCGGAGACGATCCGCATCCAGAGCGCGTTGCCGTCGCTCACCGCCTCCCAGCCGAACAACGCGACCATCATGGCCGTGAGGCCGGGCGCGTCGTCGGAGGACGACTTCCGCGCCTTCTTCCGCGGAGCCGTCGCCGCACCGGGATCCGCGGCACCCGCGCCCGCCTCGGACGGGTCCGGCCCGGTCCGGTCCGGCGCGCTCGTGATCGGCACGCTCGCGCCCGCCTCGGCCGGCTCCGGCGCGCTCGTGGTCGGCTCACTCGCGCCCGGTTCGCTCATGGTCGGCGCACCGTTCACGCGAGGCCCTCCGCCGCGCGGATCGCGTCCCGGTACGTCTTGGCCGCCGCCCGCAGCGCCGCTTCCGGGTCGACGCCGGAGGCCTCCGCGCGCGCGGCGAGGGCGAGCAGCTCGTACCCGATCCCCTCGCCCGCGGGGAGCTTCACGTCGAGGCCCGCCGTCCGGACCCGCCCCGCGAGCTTCGCGGCGAGCGCGAGCCCCGGCTGCCCGAGCGGCACCCCGTCCGTCACGGACTCCCGCTGCTTCTCGATCGCCTTGGTGCGCTGCCAGTGCTCCTGGACGTCCTCGGGGGTCAGGGCGGTCGCGTCCCCGAAGACGTGCGGGTGCCGGTGGATCAGCTTCTCGGCGAGCGCCCCGGCGACGTCGTCCACGGAGAACGGCTCCTCCGGGTCCTCCTCGGCGATCCGGGCGTGGAAGACGACCTGGAGCAGGACGTCCCCGAGCTCCTCGCGCAGCTCCCCCCGGTCGCCCTCCTCGATCGCCTCGACGAGTTCGTACGCCTCCTCGATGGCGTACTTGGCGAGCCCCCGGTGGGTCTGGCGCGAGGTCCAGGGGCACTCGCGGCGGACCCGGTCCATGATCTGCACGAGGTCGAGGAGGCGGGCGCCGGGCAGGTCGTACGAGCCGGGCAGCAGCTCCAGGTCGGGCATGGACACACGGCCGGAGCCGGCGAGCCGGGCGAGGCCGTCGGTCAGCGCCCGGTCGCCCTCCCCGGAGGGCAGCAGCAGGACCGTGCGGCCTCCGGCGCAGGCCTCGACGAGCTCCTCGGCGGTGGGCCGGGCGTGCTCGACGGCGACGCCGGCCTCCCGCAGGTACGGCAGCTGGGGGTGGTCCTCGTCGGGGCAGAGCACCCGGTCGGCAGCGCCCAGCGCCTGCCAGGCGGGCCAGGACAGGAGTCCGGGGGCGACGCGGTGGCTGGCGGTGAGCAGGACGATGCGGCCGGGGCTCTCAGATGTCACCCCTCGAACTTACCCGGACTCACGCTCCGGCCGGGACGGCGGCCGGGTCCTGGCTGATCTGGCGGAGCCAGGGCGCGCCGTCGTAGCCGGTGTCGAGCCGGACCTGGGCGTCGTCCCAGCGGCCGTAGCGCGGGTTCACGTCGACGGCGAGGTCCTTGGAGGCGGCGGAGAAGACCTCGGTCAGCTTCTTCTGGCCCTCGGCGTTGTCGGTGACGCCCAGCTTCTCGGCGATCTTGTTCATGAGGACGTTGCGGCGGACGAAGTCGTCGATCTGGTCGGGTGCCACGCCCTGCTCCTGGAGGAGGACGGCCTTGAGCTGGTCCTCGCCGCCGGCCTGCTGGACGAAGGAGGCCCTGGTCTTCTGGAGCTCGGCGCGGGTGGCGCTGACGCCGTTGTCCCGGGCGACCTTGTCGACGACCCGGTCGAAGATCATGACGTTGAGTTTGCGGCGGCCGAGGTCACCGGTGGCGGCGACCAGCTGGGCGGACTGAGGCGAGGCCGCCTGCGCGGCCCGCACGTCCTCGACCTGTGCCTGGAGGCTGGAGACCTCGATCCGTTCGCCGCCGACGACGGCCGCCGCTCCTGGGTGGGCGTCACTGCCGCAGGCGGTGAGCAGCGGGGCCGCGGCGAGGAGTGCGGCGGAGACGGTGAGCGCAGTGCGGCGGTGCAAAGGAGCCTCCCGGGCTGGTCGTGCGTCAGTTGAACGACCTTGCGGTGATCGATGGTAGGGAGTCGCCGGGGCCGGAGCCACTACTTCGGAGCGACTGTTTCCCACAACGACTCACCCGTCACCCGGGTGTCGGCCCGCACCAGGCCCGTCTCGGGGCCCGCCTCCGGGCCCGTCTCCGGACCCGTGCTCGTCTCCTTCAGCAGGTAGTGCGGCCGCCGCTTCACCTCGTAGTAGATGCGTCCGACGTACTCGCCGATCAGTCCGGCCATCACCATCTGCACGCCGGCGAGGGCGGTGACGGCGACGAGGAGGGTGACGTATCCGGGGGTGTCGACGCCGTTGACGAGGGCGTCGCCGACGATCCAGGCCGCGTAGCCGAGGGCGACGACGGTGAGGAGCAGGCCGAGGTGGACCGCGGCCCGCAGGGGCTTGTTGTTGAAGGAGAGGAGCCCGTCGAGGCCGTAGTTGAGGAGCTTGCCGAAGGTCCACTTGGAGCGGCCCTGCTCCCGGACGGCGTTCTCGTAGGAGAAGGTCGTGGTGCGGAAGCCGACCCAGGAGAAGAGGCCCTTGGAGAAGCGGTTGTACTCGCCGAGGCCGAGGACCGCGTCGACGGTGCGCCGCGACAGGAGCCGGAAGTCGCCGACGCCGTCGACGAGCTCGACGTCGACGAGCCGGTTGATCGCCCAGTAGTAGAGGCGGGCGGTGAGGGTGCGGGTGACCCGGTCGCCCTCGCGGGTGCGGCGGGCGACGACCTGGTCGTACCCCTCGGCGTGCAGGGCGACCATGCGGTGCACGAGCTCCGGCGGGTGCTGGAGGTCGGCGTCCATGATCACGACGGCGTCGCCGGCCGCATGGCGGAGCCCGGCGAGCATCGCGGCCTCCTTGCCGAAGTTGCGGCTGAAGGAGAGGTGGCGGACCCGGTCCGGGTCGCGGCCGGACAGCTCCCGGAGGAGCGGGAGGGTCCCGTCCCGGCTTCCGTCGTCCACGTAGACGAGCTCGAACTCACCGTCGAGGCGGGCGAGTTCGGCGGTCACATGGTCGTGGAAGCGGGCGAGGACGTCCTCCTCGTTGAAGCACGGGACGACGATCGAGAGCAGCACGCCGACCACGACAACGGAGCCCGGTGTCCCCGCCGGTCCGGGTGCGTGACCTTCAGGCGACCATCGCGTGAACTGGCCCGTCGGACCCGCCGTTTCCCGTGCGTTCGCTGTCATATTCGATCCGTCATGCCGAAGACCACGCGTTCGCACACCACACGCTCGTACCTGCTCGCCGCCGTCCTGTCCGCCCTCGCCGTCTGCGGCGGGGACGCCGTCGCCAGCGTGTTCCCCTTCGGGCCGCGCCGCCGGGCCGTCAACGACCTCGCCAACCAGTTCGTGCCGTTCCACGCGCACCTGTGGGACCTGCTGCGGGGCCGGGCGGACGGCGGGCCGCTGCTCGACTGGCAGGGCGGCTGGGGCACGAGCTTCCTGCCCGACTACGGCACCTACCTGTCGAGCCCCTTCGCCCCGCTGGTCGCGCTCTTCCCGCGCGGGGACATCGAGTACGCGGTGTACGCGATCACCGTCCTGAAGACGGCGGTCGCGGCGGCGGCGATGACCTTCCTGCTGCGCCGGACCGGCCCGTCGGGCGTGTGGTGGTGGGCGGCGGTCCTGGGCGCCTCGTACGCGCTGTGCGGCTGGTCGCTGGCGGAGGGCACGTACAACCCGATGTGGCTGGACGGCCTGATCGCCTTCCCGCTGCTCTGCCTGGTGGGCGAGTGGGTACGGGAGGGCCGGCGGCCCCTTCTGGGCCCGCTGGTGGTGGCGGTCTGCTGGCTCGCGAACTTCTACACGGCGTACATGGCGACCCTGGGCGCCGCCCTGGTGCTCCTGGTCCGCCTGGCGGTCACGGACTCCCACCGGTGGCGCACGCTGCTCCGGGCGGTGGTGACGACGGCGCTCGGCATCGGCCTCGCGGCCCCCGTCCTCGTCCCCGTCCTCCTCGGTTCCCGGCACGCCTATCCGGGCGTGGTCCGGGACTTCGACCCGGCGGCCGGTACGGACGTGCTGGCCCGGCTGCTCCCGGTGACGTACAGCTTCGCGACCCCGGCGGCCTTCGTCTGCACGGCGGTGCCGCTGCTCGCGGGGGCGCTGCTCTTCCGCCGGGACGCGCCCGGCCGGGAGCGGTGGCTGTGGGGAGGGCTGTGCGCGGCGGTGGCGGTGTCGATGCAGTGGGGCCCCACGCATCTCGTCTGGCACGTCTTCGCCACCCCGAACGGCAGCCCGTACCGCCAGACCTTCGTCCTGTCCGGCGTGCTCGTCCTCGCCGCCTGGACGGGCCTCGCGCACGGCCTCCCGGACCGGAGGTCGCTGCTCGGCGGGGCGGCGGTCGTCCTCGCCCTCACGGCCGGGGCCCTGCCCAGCCGCCTGCTCACCCCCTGGTCGCTGCTCCTCGCGGGCGCGGGACTGGCGGCGGTGGCGGGCGCGCTCCTGCTGCCCCGCCGGGGCCGGTACGGGCTGCTCGCCGCACTCCTGGTCACCGGCACCCTGCTCGGGCAGGCCGCGGCGACGACGGCGTACGCGGACCGGGAGCGGCTCGCCCGGCTCGACGACTACCCGCCGTGGGGCGCGGAGCACGCGCGGCGGGCGGCGGCCCTCGCGGCGGCCGACGGCTGGCCCGCGTACCGCACGGACCCCGGGCTGCCCCGGGTCGCGGGCAACGATCCGCTGCTCCTGGGCGGCCAGGGCGCCGCCTACTACAGCAGCCACACCCCGGCGGTCCTGACGGAGACCCTGGCCGCGCTGGGCGGCGGCTGGACCTCGCGCGGCCGGAACCTGCTGAGCCTGGACAACCCGGTGACGGACGCGCTGTTCGGGGTGGGCGCGCGCTGGCGGGACGGCGCCGTCGTCCGCACGGACGCGCACCTCCCGCTGGTGACGGTGCGGCCCCCGGGCCCGCCCCCGGCCTACGGCCCGTCGCCCTTCCGCAACCAGGAACTCCTGCTCGGCGCCCGGGTGTACGAGGCTCCGCGCGCGGGCGCCTGCCCGGTCGGTACGGAGGTCTTCCTCTGGTCCCCGGAGAGCACGGGCACGGCCCGCCTGGGCGATCACGCCCCGGTCCGGCTCCTCGGCGGCGGCCCGAAGCGCCGCGCGGCGCTGACCTCGCTGGGCGTGCAGCGGGTCCCCGGCCTGAGGCCGGTCCTCCCGGGACCCGGCGAACTCGGCTGCCTGGACCACGACCGTCTCCGCGCGGCGGTGGCGACCCTCCGCGCCCGCGCGGCGACCTCGGTCCACGTCACCGGGGACGGCATACGGGCCACCCTCCCGCCGGGCTCCACGGGCACCGCGGTCGTGGCGGCCCCGCGCATCGCGGGCTGGCACTGCGAGGGCGCCGCACCGGTCGCGTACGGCGGCCTGCTCGCCGTACCGGCGGGCAGCACGCTCTCCTGCTCGTTCCGGCCGCCGGGCCTGCGGGCGGGCCTGGCGGCGGGGGCGGTGGCCGCGCTGGGGCTCCTGGGCGTGGCCGTGGCCGGGCGCCGGGGGGTCAGGACCGGGCGATCGCCTCGGTGACGGCGGCGCCCGTGGGGGCGATGACGATCGCCTCCTCCCGGAGCCCCGGGGGGAGGTGCCGCCGCCCCTCCTCGTGGAGGATCAGCGCGGCGCCGCCCACGGGCAGGATGACGGCCCCGAGCTCTTCGGCGAGCCGGGCGAGCAGGTCGAGCGCGGCGCCGGTGGAGAGGTGCGTCGCCGTCAGGGACGTCACCCCGCCGGCTCCGTCGGCGGGGACGGAGAACTCCGCCGTCCCCCCGTCCTCCGCGCGCAGCAGGACCTCGCCGAGGTCCGGCGCGCCCGCCACCACGTACGGCTCGACCACCCGGCGGAACCGCTCGACGTCCAGCGCGGCGAGCTCGCCGTCCACGAACCGGAAGAGGAAGGTCTCCGCGCTCACGGCCCCTCGGTCCCGGAGGGGAGCCGCAGCTCCCAGCGGACCTCGCCGTCCTGTTCCCCGTCCGTCGGCGTGAGCCCGGCCGCGCGGGCGACGGCGGCGGAGGCCGCGTGGCCGGGGTGGACGTGGGCGACGACGGTCCGTACTCCCCGTTCCAGGAGCAGGCCGACGAGGCCCTCGGCCGCCTCGCGGGCGATCCCCCGCCCCTGCAGGTCCGTGCCGACGACCCAGGCGACCTCGGCGGTCCGCCCGCCGTCGGTGACCGTCGCCTGCACGGTCCCGGCGAGCCGGTCCTCGGCGCGGAGCCGCACCACCCAGTTGCACCAGACGACCGCCGGGTCCGGCGAGCCGGCGACCAGCCGCTCGTACCGGGCGAGCAGCTCGGGCGCGGCGAGCGGGGCGCCGCCGATGAAGGCGTGGAGGGCGGGGTCGGCGAGGACCCCGGCCATCTCGCCGGCGTGCGCGACGGCGAGGGGCACGAGGTCGAGGCGCCGCGTCGTGGCGGTGGCGGCCGCGAGGCCGTCCGGTGCGGCGTTCACGGTCAGGGGGTCCCCAGGAAGCCGGGGTCGGTTCCGTCGAGCTGAAGGGCCGTGTCCCGCCCGAACCCGAGCAGTTCCTCCAGGGGGACGACCGCGCGGCTGGTCCCGGCCAGGTCCTGGTGCGCCTCGGCGGACCACAGCGGCGGGTAGAGGCTGAGGCCCTCCCCGCCGGTCAGTCCGGGCACCTCGTCGCGCCAGCCGGGCCAGCGCAGGCCCTCGTAGAACTCCTCGGTGCCCCCGGCGAGCATCCAGGACAGCCAGGCGCCGTATCCGGCGCCGGTCGCGTCCCAGCGCAGCGAGTCGGGCGCGAAGTAGACCATCTCGCCGGGCCGGCCCGGCAGTCCGGTCTCCTCCTCCGTGCCGGCCTGGATCGCGAAGGCACCGCCGAGCACGTCGTGCGCGACGACGAGACCGGCGGAGGGACGCCAGGCGGGGTCGGGTTCGGCGGGGTAGCCGTTGACCCGGGCGAGGCCGGGCAGGCGCCGGGGGTTGTGGGCGGCCGGGCCGCCGTAGACGCGCAGCCAGCCGTCGTCGACGAGCGCCCCGCCGGTGTGGAGGACGAACGCCCCCAGGTACGAGCGGACGGTGACCTGCGTCTGGACGAGCGTGGCCGCCGCCTGCCCGGGGTCGGGGTCCAGCACCTCGACGGGCACCTTCGCCGCCCGCAGCTCCGCCTCGAGCTGGGGCCACGCCGGCTCCTCGACCTCGGTCAGCTCGCTCAGTCCACGCAGTTCTCGCATCCGGGCATCGTCGCACGCGGTTCGCCGTTGATCGACGGCCCCCTCGGAGGTATCTTGCATTACATGGTTCCTGGCGAAGCAAGATTCGAGGCGACCGGAAAGGTCGCCAGTCAGCTGCGCAAGGGCGTACTGGAGTACTGCGTCCTCGCCCTGCTGCGCGACGGCCCGCGCTACGGCGTCGAGATCCTCGACGAGCTGGCCGCGGTCAGCGTCATGACCACCAGCCAGGGAACGATCTACCCCCTGCTGTCCCGGCTCCGCCGCGACGGGCTCGTCGACACCGAGCTGCGCGAGTCGGCCACCGGCCCCGCCCGCCGCTACTACACCCTCACCGCGCCGGGCAGGACCGCGCTCACCGAGTTCGCCGACAGCTGGCCGCGCTTCCGCGACGGCGTCGACCACTTCCTGACCGCATCTCACGGAGGCTCCGCATGACCGGCACTGAACACCCCCTCGTGACCGACTACCTGGCCACGATCGAGCGCGAGGCGTCCTTCCTGCCCGCGGGGCGCCGCGAGGAACTCCTCGCCGACCTGCGCGAACACCTCGCGGTGGCCGTCGGGGACGAGGAGGACCCGGAGACCGTCCGTACCGCCCTCGAACGGCTCGGCAGCCCCTCCGCCATCGTGGCCGCCGCCCGCGCGGAGGAACCGGAGACCCCCACCGCGGCCGACGCCCCGAAGGAGCAGCCCCGGACGCGGACCGTCATCACGGCGGTCCTGCTCGGCATCACCGGCCTCGCCGGCCTCGGCGGCTCCCTCCCCGCCGTGGCCGCCCTGATCGTGGGCCTGGTCCTGCTGTGGACGTCCGACGCGTGGGACCGCGGCACCAAGGTCCTGGCCACCGCCCTCACCCTCGCGACACCGATCGTGGTCGCCCTCGGCGGACTCTTCCTGGCCGCCCGCTTCGGCCCGACGGAACTGCTGACCATCCTCGTCGTGGGCATCGCCCTCCCGGCCACGGCAGCGGTACGCCTGCTTCGCACCCGCCCCAAGGCGGCCTGACCGGCACGGACGGGCAGAAGCCCATGAAGCGCGAACCCGGGACCGCCCGACACCTCACGGGTGGTCCTGCCACAGGTGGCGCCGGAGCAGCACGTTCGCGTCCGTCACCGCACTGTGGTCGAACCGCCCCTGGGCCTTGCGCCGTTCCCGTGCGAGCAGCGCACACGCGACACAGTGCGGTACGGGTTCCGGTGGGCGGCTCAGATCGGGCACGGGCTGCGCGACCCCCGCGCGAGCCCGGTCATTCGCCACCCTCACCCCCGCGCTCAGCCGCTCGGCAGGGGTGGCCGGACGCAGGTCGGCCGGATCCGCCTGCCACTCCCGCCCGCCGCCGACCGGGCGAACCATCGCATAGGGCCCGGCGTTCCCTTTGAACTCACCGACCGCACCCGCCACTTGGTCGTAGACCCACGCCCCGCGTTCCATGGATTCCACCCCTCTCCGTGAACTACCCTCTGTAATCCCGGCGCTACGAGAATGGACCGGGGAACAGGGATCCCGGAGCGGTGGCGGGCCGTACCTCCCCAGGTCGCGCGGGTAGTTCCACATCTTCCACAAGGGAGGTCGCGCGATGCCGGCGAGACGGGTGGTCACGGGCCGCAGCCAGGAGCCGAGGAAGCGGTTCGCGGAGGAGCTGAAGTCACTCCGCACCGAGCGGGGGCTCAGTCTGCGGAAGCAGGGCGAGGTGCTCGGCTGGGACTGGTCGCTGTTCTCGAAGATGGAGAAGGGCGAGACGCTGGGCGGCCCGGAGGTCATCCAGGCGCTGGACCAGTACTACGGGACCCCGAAGTTGCTGCTGACCCTGTGGGAACTGGCGGTGGCGGACCCGACCCAGTTCAAGGAGCGGTACCGGCGGTACATGACGCTGGAGGCGGAGGCGATCAGCCTGTGGCACTACGCGGTGACCGCACCGCCGGGCCTCCTCCAGACGGCGGGCTACGCCCGAGCCCTGCTGGCGGCGGGCGGCATGCACGGGGACGAGCTGACCGCTCAGGTCGAGGCGCGGATAGGACGTCGCGAACTGCTGTCGGGAGAGGACGCGCCGCCGTTCCGCACGATCCTGTCGGAGACCGTGCTGCGCACGGCGCTGCCCGATCCCGACGAGTGGCAGGAGCAGTTGCAGTACTTGCTGGAGATGAGCGAGCACCGCAACATCACGATCCAAGTCCTGTTGAACTCGGTCGGACCGCACGCGCTGACGAATACCGACGTGATGTTCCTTCGCACCACGGACGGCCGCCCGGTGGCCTGGGTGGAGACCGGATACTCGGGCGAGCTGGTGGAGGAATCGGCCGCAGTCGAAAGACTCCAGGTCCGATACGATCTGGCCCGTGATCTGGCCCTTTCCCCGGCCGATTCAAGGAAGTTCATCCTGCGGATGTTGGAGGAAGCGTCGTGCGAGCCATCGATCTGAGCACCCTCACATGGCGCAAGAGCTCCTACAGCAACCAGGACGGCGGCCAGTGCGTGGAAGTCGCCGACCACCACCCCCTCGTCCCCGTCCGCGACTCCAAGAACCCCACCGGCCCCGCCCTCGTCTTCGAGGCCGGTGCGTGGTCGTCGTTCGTCGCCGGGGTCAAGGGCGGGCGGCTCAGCGCCTGAACCGTCCGACCGCCTGGGGCATCCCCCGTCGCGCTCGGCACGAGGATCTGGAGCAGCCGGGAAGGGTCGACCTTCCCCATCGGTCCGGTTCCTGCACGGGAGTTGACGGGACGAGCCGCCACCCAAGCTCGCACGGCTGGGGACTTGATGATCGTGCTAACTTCCGTGGCGAACAGGCCGCCGGCCACACGGCGGCCCGGGAGACAACGGGGGACCATTCATGCAGAAGAAGACTGCCGTCATGCGCCTGGTCGGATCCGCCCTGGCAACGGGTGCGCTGGTCACGACCGTCCAGGTGCAGAGCGCGAGCGCCGCAAGCGGGTGGACGCTCCAGAACGCCAACAGCGGCAAGTACCTGGAGATCGGCGGCTGGTCCACCGCCAACGGCGCGACCGCCAACCAGTGGGCCGTGACCGGTGGCCCGAACCAGTCGTGGGAGATGTACTACGCCACGACGGAGACGGGCCTCACCATCAAGAACGTGAACAGCAACAAGTGCCTGGAGATCGCCGACTGGCGCACGGACAACGGCGCGCCCGCCCGCCAGTGGGAGTGCACCGGTGGCAAGAACCAGCAGTGGGACCACGTGTGGCTCAGTGACACCAGCAACGTCACGCTGCTCGTGAACCGCAACAGCGGCAAGTGCCTGGAGATCGCCGACTGGCGCACGGACAACGGCGCGCCCGCCCGCCAGTGGGACTGCCACGGTGGCAAGAGCCAGCAGTGGAACCAGTCGTAGGAGCGCGATCGGGCTCGCCTCTGCCCGGCACGTCTTCTCCCTGAGCAGACCGGCGAACGACCCGTCCGGACCATCACGACGAAGACCGGTGCCGCATCAGGGCCCGTCCGGCCCTGAGCCGCCGGACGGGCCCTAAGCCGCGTCGGCGGCGAGCCAGGCCCTCGCCGCCGCCTCGTCCGCGTCCGCGTCCGCCTCGCAGTCGGGGCAGCGGCCCGGTTCCCAGGCGCGGAAGGCGACCTCCTCGCAGGTGACGCAGGTCTGGATCGGTGGCGGGCCCTGGGCGGGAGCCGGGAGCGGCGGCGGGAGGAGCGCTCTCAGGCGGTGGGACAGGATGCCCGCCGGGTGTCTGAGGGTGTCCGGGAGGGCCGCGAGCAGCGTGCGGCGGACGGCGTCCGGGGTGGCGCCCCGGGCGAACCAGGCGTCCACGGCCGGGGCCAGGTGCCGGACGTCCCGCTCGGAGAGCAGGAAGCGGGCGTCGTGGCGGCGGAGGTCGAGCAGCAGCTCGGTGGCCGGGGTTCGCGGGAGGGCCGGGGGCTCGCCCCGTACCGGGTCCGGGGCGGGGGCGGGAGCCGGGTCGGGGTCAGGGTCCGAGTCCCGGTCCGAGTCCGGGTCGGGGTCCGGGTCCGGGTCCGGGTCGGGGGTCGCGTCCGGGGTGCCGTACGAGACCGTGCGGGTCACGATCCGGCCGCTCGGGAGGCGTTCGCGGGTCCGGGACAGGTAGCCGTGGGTCTCCAGCTCGCGGAGCGCGGCGGCGATGCGGATCTCGCCCTCGGGGAAGCGCTCGGCGAGGCGCTTGACGCCGATGCGCGAACCGGCGGGCAGCGACTGGATGTGGACGGCGAGACCGATCGCGGTGAGCGAGAGGTGCTCGTGCTGCGCGAGGTGGTTGCCGACGACGGTGAAGTGACTCTTGTGGGTCACGTTCGCGTGGATGACGCCCGCGCCGGAACCGGGCGCGCTAAGGTGCTGGGTATCCATGGGGAAGGGTTTGCTTCCTCGATGGCCAGGCCCCCGCCCGGGATTGCACTCCCGCCGGGGGCCGAGCATTTTCTGGTCTGTCGAGCCGGAGCATATGCCAGGCAACCGGCCTGGAATCCAGTCCAGTTGGCAGACTTCCCTCGTGTGGGTGACCCCCTCCTCAGCTGTGACCACTCAGAGCAGGTGGGGTGTGGTGGGTACTTTCCCCCGGTACTTTCAGGGACGTCGGGACCCGCCAGGTCGTGGATCCGCCCGATCCGGTCGTACGCGGAAGCGGCCTCCGCCCGTCAGGGGCGGAGGCCGCTTCGTACGTCGTCAGGCGCTCAGTCGAGGCAGAACTCGTTGCCCTCGATGTCCTGCATGTTGATGCAGGACTCGTTCTCCCCGTCGGCGTACAGCGTCTTCAGGTGCGTCGCGCCCAGCGCGACCAGGCGCTCGCACTCGGCCTCCAGGACGGCGAGGCGCTCGTCGCCCACGAGGCCCTTGCCGGCGCGCACGTCGAGGTGGACCCGGTTCTTGACGGCCTTGCCCTCGGGGACTCGCTGGAACAGCACGCGCGGGCCGGCGCCCGTGGGGTCGGAGCACGCGAAGTAGACGGGCCGCTCCTCGGCCGGCAGCGAGCGGTGGTACTCCGCCCAGGTGGCGAAGCCCTCCGGGACGGGCGGAACGACGTACCCCAGCACCTCGCACCAGAACTCGGCGAGGCGCCCGGGCTCCGCGCAGTCGAGGGTGACCTGGATTTCCTTGATCGCAGCCATCGGGCCACCGTAGCAAGGGGCCCGACGGCGATCATTCCCTTTTCAGGGACGGCAATTCAGACGCTCTCCAGGACCACCAGGCGCTGCGTCGCGCGGGTCATCGCCACATAGCGGTCGACCGCGCCCCCGACGCCCTCGCCGAAGGAGTCCGGGTCGACCAGGATCACCAGGTCGAACTCCAGCCCCTTCGACAGGGACGGGGTGAGCGAGCGGACGCGGGGGCGCTCGCGGAAGGCGGGCGCGCCGATGACGCACGCGACGCCCTCGGCGTTCGCGGCGAGCCAGCCGTCGAGGATCTCCTCCAGCTCCGCCACCGGGGCGTGGACGACCGGGATCCCGTTGCCGCGGATGGACGTCGGCACGTTCGCGTCGGGCAGCGCGGCGCGGATGACCGGCTCGGCCTCCGCCATGACCTCTTCCGGCGTGCGGTAGTTGATGCTCAGGGACGTCATGTCGATCCGGTCGAACCCGACCCGCTCCAGGCGCTCCCGCCACGACTCGGTGAAGCCGTTCCGGGCCTGGGCGCGGTCGCCGACGATCGTGAAGCTGCGCGACGGGCAGCGCAGCAGCAGCATCTGCCACTCGGCGTCGGTCAGCTCCTGCGCCTCGTCCACCACGATGTGCGCGAACGGACCGTCCAGCGGCTCAAGTTCGGCGGTCGGCAGGGCGCTCTCGTCGATCAGGCTGTCCTGGAGGTCCTTGCCGCGCAGCATCGTGACCGCGCCCTCGCCGTCCGCGTCGGCCGCGACGATGCTGTCGATGACGCCCGCCATGCGCTCGCGCTCGGCGGCGACGGTGGCCTTGCGCCGGAGCTTGAGCCGGGCGGTCTCCGGGTCGCCGAGCCGCTGCCGGGCCGCGTCCAGGAGCGGCAGGTCCGAGACCGTCCACGCCTGGGCGTCCGCGCGGCGCAGCGTCCTCACCTCGTCGGGGGTGAGCCAGGGCGCGCACATCCGCAGGTACGCGGGGACCGTCCACAGGTCACCGACGAGATCGGCGGCCTCCAGCATCGGCCACGCGCTGTTGAGGGCCCCGGTCAGCTCACGGTCCTGGCGCAGCGACTTCCGGAACTGCTCCTCCGGGATCTCCTCGCCGTCGTACTTGTCGAAGAGGATCGACACCAGGTGCTCCCAGACCTGGTCGCGCCCCTCGTTGTGCGGGGTGCCCGGCTCCACCGCGTCGAAGGCCTCCGCCCAGTCGGCGGCGGTCAGCCGGAGGTCCGTCCAGTGCGTGGAGACGGTCATCCCCTCGGTCGGCGGCTCCTCGTAGAACGCCACGGCCTTCTCGATCGCCTTCACCATGTCCGCAGAGGACTTCAGGCGGGCCACCTCCGGGTCGGCCTCCGCCGGCGCCTTCGCGCCCTCGGCGACCAGGTCCCGCACGGTGCAGGTCCGTACGCCCTCCTCGCCCAGGCTGGGCAGGACGTCGGCGACGTAGTTCAGGTAGGGCTGGTGCGGGCCGACGAACAGCACGCCGCCCCGGCGGTGCCCGAGCCTCGGGTCGGAGTAGAGGAGGTGCGCCGTGCGGTGCAGCGCGACGACCGTCTTTCCCGTACCCGGGCCGCCGTCGACGACGAGGGCCCCGCGTGAACCCGCGCGGATGATGGCGTCCTGGTCGGACTGGATCGTCGCGAGCACGTCCCGCATCCGGGGCGAGCGGTTGCCGCCCAGGCTGGCGATGAACGCGGACTGGTCGTCGAGCGCCGCATGCCCTTCCAGGCCCTCGGCGGTGAACACCTCGTCCCAGTAGTCGGTGATCCGGCCGCCGGACCAGCGGTAGCGGCGGCGGCTCGCCAGACCCATCGGCCGGGCGTGCGTCGCCGCGAAGAACGGTTCCGCCGCCGGGGAACGCCAGTCGATGAGCAGCCGGCGGCCGGTGCTGTCGGTGAGGCCGAGCCGTCCGATGTACACGGGCTCGGGGTCGTCCGTACCGACCACGCGTCCCAGGCACAGGTCCAGGCCGAAGCGGCGCAGCGTCCGCAGGCGGCCGCTCAGGCGGTGGATCTCCGCGTCCCGGTCCATCGCCTCCCGGCCGACGCCGCCGGGCGCCCTCCGCTCGGCGTCGAGCCGCTCGGACAGTTCGGCGATCGTCTCGTCGACGCACCGGGCGATGTCGGCGAAGTGCCGCTCGTCCGCGGCGATGAGCGCCGGGTCCGCCTTGGGAGAGAGGTTGCCGGAGAGGTCGAACACACCGGCAATAAGGGACGTCACGTCGTAAAGCTCCCGTTTTCGCATCGTCTGGGGTTTCGAGGAGTGATTCTGCGCCACGGAGGGGGCCTTGCCGCAAGCCCCCCTGTGCGCTATACGTTGAGAGTGCGAGAGGTGCGTACTTCCCTCTCGATCCCTCTCCCGGGCTCTGCCCGCCTCCCCCGCCTCCCCCTTCTCGTCCGTCTCGGGGGAAATTTCTCGGACGCGAGCCGCAACCTCGGGCGGTGCCGCACGTCTGGTGGGTTGAAGGCGCCCTTCAGCTGATGTTCCAGACCGTGTTCCGACACTTCCTCGGGAGAATCCCCATGTCCAGCCACGCCAGGCGGAACCACCGCCCCCGTCCCCGGCTCCTGGGCGTCGTCGCCGGTGCGGCGCTGCTCCTCGGCGGCGGCTTCGCCGCGCAGGCCTTCGCCGACTCGGGCCCGAAGCCGGCCCCCGTCGCCCCGGAGGCCGCGCCCGCCGCCCCGGCCGCGCCGAAGGCCGTGAACGCGCCGACGCCCGCACCCGCGCCGAAGGTCGTCACCGCGCCGAAGCCCGCGCCCGCGTCGAAGCCGGCCGCGGCTCCGAAGCCGGTTCCGGCACCCGCCGCGCCGAAGGCCGGCGCGCCCGAGCCGGCGCCCGCCGCGCCGCGGCCCGCACCCGCCGCGCCGAAGGTCGTCACCGCGCCGAAGCCCGCACCCGCCCCCGTCCCCGCACCCGCCGGTGACGCGCCCCGTGTGATCGCGCCCGGCAAGTAGCGGCGCCGGGCCGGCGGGCGGGTCCGTTCCCCCGGGCCCGCCCGCCGGCCCCCCCCGACCCCGACGGATCGAGGCCCATGTCGTACGCCCTTCCCCCGACCGCGGCACCGCCCTGGTGGTCCCGGC
This sequence comes from Streptomyces tanashiensis, assembly GCF_014648895.1. Taxonomy (GTDB): domain Bacteria; phylum Actinomycetota; class Actinomycetes; order Streptomycetales; family Streptomycetaceae; genus Streptomyces; species Streptomyces tanashiensis. The sequence goes on along the minus strand of NZ_BMRZ01000015.1, from coordinate 103,917 downwards.
TGCTCGCGCGCGTGTCCCGTGCGGCCCGGGACGAGCGCGCGCCGGTACGGGAGCGGCATCTGCGCGCCGTCGCCACCCCGTACGACGACGGGCCCACGCCCACCCTCACCGAGCTCTACCGCGCGCGGCGGCTCGACATGGTGCGGCTCGCGCTCTTCCTCGTGGACGACCTGCCGACCGCCGAGGACGTCGTGCAGGACGCGTTCGCCGCCGTCTGCCGCGCCTACGGCACCTCCCTCGACGGGCTCCAGGACCCCGGGGCGTACCTGCACACCGCCGTCGTCAACGCGGCCCGCTCCGTGCTGCGCCGACGCCGTACCGCGCGCGCGTACACCCCGCCCCACCCGGGCTCCGGCGCGCCCGTCGACGAGGGGCTGCTGCTCGCCGAGGAGCACCGACATGTGCTCGACGCGCTGGCGGAGCTGACGCGCCGGCAGCGCGAGGTGCTCGTGCTGCGCTACTGGTCGGAGCTGACGGAGGCGCAGATCGCCCAGACACTCGGCCTCTCGCGCGGCACGGTGAAGTCCACCGCGAGCCGCGCCCTGGACGCCCTGGAGCGGAAACTGGAGAAGAGAGCGGAGGCGGATCGATGACCTCCCCCGTCGAGGAGCGGCTGCGCGCCGCGCTCGCCGCGCGCGCCGCCCTCGTCACCTACCGCGACCTGCGCCGCGACGCCCCTCCGCAGGGGCGCCGCTGGGGGACGCACCGGGTCCGCGCGGTCGCGTTCGCGGTGCTCGGGGCGGCCGCCGCCGTGGCCGCCGTGTGCGTCCTCACGCTGCTCCCGGGCGGCACGGCGACCCCGGATCCGGTGCTGCCCGCCCGTAGCCCGAGCCCCGCGCACACCGGCGCACCCGCGGTGCCCACCCCGGCCCCGGCCCCGCCGGCCGCCCCGTCCGTCTCGGCACCCCGGCCGGTGGGGTCGCCGTAGGGCGGAGCAGGACATGGGGAAGGGCCGGAACCCGTCGGGGTTCCGGCCCTTCTCGCGGTGCTGGGGTCTCTACTTGGCGACCTTGTCGAGGCAGAGGACGAACTTGTCCGAGTTCAGCTGCTGCGCGAGCGCCATCTCACCCGCGTCAGCGCACTTCTCGACGTCGAAGGTGTCGTCGACGACCTTGACCACCTTGAAGAGGTCGGCCTTGCCGGAGGAGCAGTCCGCGGTGTCCACCTTCGGCTCGTTGTCGGGACCGGTGACCGTGACGCACTCGCCGGCCTCGGCGTGCACCACCGCGTCGCCCGTGAGGTGCGGGAGGCCGACCTTCACCGCGACGGCGACGATGATCGCGACGACGATGCCGCCGACCTTCTTGAGGAGGGCGCCACCCTTCTTGGCGGGGGCGGCGGGCTGCTGCTCGGGAGTCAGGGGAGCGGACGGCGTCGTCATGTGGGATTCCTTGGGGACGCGGACATGATCAGACGCGAACGTTACATGCGCCAAAACGGTCAAAAAGGATCATGAAGATCCACTAGGTGATCAGTTGCCGAGTCGTGACCCTGTCACCCCGTCAAGGTCACGGACGCGTAAGCCCCCAGGGCGCCTCTCAGGGCCGCGGCCCCATCTGCCGCTGGTGGTCGAGCGCCCTGCGCAGGTCCACCGGAAGCGGGTGATACGGGCCGTACGCGCGCTCCGCGTCGAACAGCAGCCGCTGGAGCTCGTCCTGCCCGGCCGCGTGCTCGCCCGCCGCCAGGAGCAGCAGCCCGATCCGCTGCCGGATGTCGAAGGCCCGCGCCAGGTCCCGCTCGTAGTACGGCAGGACCGCGCGGAACTCCGCGAGCGCGGCGGCCGTCTCCCCCACCTGCTCCAGGCACAGGGCCGCGTCGTAGCGGAACTGCAGGAACTGAGGGTCCGCCTGGCCCGCCTCCGCGCCGCGGTCCTCCGCGAGCCGGCGGAGCTCCGGCAGCGCGCGCCGGTACTGGCCGTCGTCCATCAGCGTCGACGCGTACTGCTTGCGCAGGATGCGGACAACAGGCGACCGCTCGCCGTGCTCGGCCGCCGCGGCGGGCAGGATGCTGCCCAGCAGGTCCACGGCCTGCGTGAGCGAGCCCTCCCCGAGCAGCCGCTTCACCTCGTCGACGGCCGCGGCGACGTCGGGGCGCGCGGGCGGCGCCTCGTGCGCGTACACCCGGGGGTCGGTACGGGGATCGGCCCCCCGGGCCGGGGGAACCGGAGGGACCGGCGGGACCGGCGGGACGTGCGCGGCCCGCGGTGTCGCACGGTCCGGCCAGGGCGCGTGCGGGCGCAGGAACGGCCGCGTCGGGTCCATCGGCCCCGCCGGGGCGCCGCGCGCGGGGAGCAGCGGCAGCAGGTGCTCGTACACCTCGTGCGCACCGGACGGCCGCGCCTGCGGGTCCTTGGCGAGCAGCCGCAGGACCAGCGCTTCGAGGGCCTCAGGGACCTCGGGCCGCAGCTGCCGCAGGGGCGCGGGCGGCTCGTACAGATGGCGGTGCAGCACGCCGAGCGCGGTGGATCCGGCGAAGGGCACGTTCCCGCTGAGGAGTTCGTGGAGCAGGACACCCAGCGCGTACAGGTCGGTGGACGGGCCGACGGCGCCGCCCATGGCCTGCTCCGGCGCCATGTACGCCGGGCTGCCGATGGGCGAACCGGTCTGGGTGAGCCGGGTGGTGTCCGTGTCCAGGACGGAGGCGACGCCCAGGTCGAGGACGGTCAGCGCTCCGTCCGGGCGGATCATCACGTTCCGCGGCTTGAGGTCGCGGTGCACGATCGGCACCGCGTGCACGGCGGCGAGCACCGCGCAGAGCTGCGCGGCGACGCTGACCGCCCACTCCCAGGGGTACGGGTCGTGCTCGGCGAGATGGTCGGCGAGGTCCGCGCCCTCCACGTACTGCATGACGAGGTAGAGGTCGTCGCCGTCGCTGCCCGCGTCGTGCACGGTCACCAGGCCGGGGTGGTCGACCTGCGCGGTGACCCGGCACTCCCGCACGAAGCGGCGCCGCAGCTCCTCGGCGGCGGTGGCGGGGCCTGTCATCGTGGCGGGCCGGAGCAGCTTCACCGCGACCCGGCGGTCGAGGCGTCCGTCGTACGCCGTCCAGACCTGGCCCATCCCGCCCTGGCCGATGACGGTGGAGAGCTCGTAACGCCCTCCGATGACCCGCCCGTTCACCTGCCGCCTTCGCCTTCGCCGGTGTTCCCGGTGTCCTTCCTGAGCAGGTCGCTCAGCTCGTCGAGCTCGGCGCGGACCTGGTCGATCCGGGGTCCGGGCGCGGTCGGCGGCTGCGGAACGACCGGGCGGGCGTACGGGTTCGGGTTCGGGACCGCGCTCGGGACCGTGACGGCGGTGCCGTGGTCGTAACCCGCCGGACGGTACGCGGGAGCCGCGCCGCTCCGGTCCAGGTGCCGGATCTCCGTCACCAGGTAGTACGAGATCGAGCCCGCCACCAGGAGCACGATGACACCGACGCCGATGAAGGACTCGGCGGTGGTGGGCTCCTCGTCGCCGGTGACGCCCGCGTACGTGAAGAGGCCCGCCGACAGCAGGAACGTCGCGCCGAACAGCACCCAGTCCAGCGCCCTGCGCGTGACGACCGCGAGCCGCAGCATCGGCGCCCAGGCCAGGAAGCCGCAGCTCAGCAACGCGAGGGCGGAGAAGAGGACGAGCAGCGCGATCCGGCCGCCGGAGACGGGGCTCTTCGGCGGCTGGGGAACCTGCGGGGCCTGCGGCGGGCCGTACATCCTGCTGCTCCTGCTCGGACGGATCGGGTGCGGAGACGAGCGTATACACCCCCGCGGACAACGGTTCCGGGATACCCGGAACCGTTGCCGAACCGATCGCGAGCGGGCCCTACGGAGCGACCGTGCCGTCCGCCAGGCCGTCGTACAGACCCTGGACCAGCTGGTCGCCGAGGCGGGCGGTCAGGCGCAGCGACTCCTCGAACTCGGCGAGCGCCCTGAACCGCTCCCCGAACCGCCGCTGTTCGGCCAGGGGCAGGCGCGGCAGCTGGAGGCGGCGCACGTCGAGCCGGGTCGCGGTGGAGGCGTAGCTGCTGGCCTGCCGGGTGTTGGCGGTGGCCCGGAGGAAGCCGGCCAGGAACCAGGGGTCGAGCGCCGCCGGATCGGGGCGGAGCAGCTGGAGGTTGCGGCCGAGGGCGGCGCCCTCGGCGGAGGCGTCGACGACACGGACGGCCGCGCCGCCGCCGAGGACCGGGACGACGACGTCCCCGGCCGCGAGGAGGACCGGCTCCTCGGGAGGACCGTCGGGCAGCGCCCCGGAGGGCGGCTGGGCGGCCAGCACGTCGTGGTCGGTGAGGACGGCGACCGGGGCGGAGGCGGGGGCGGTGCCCGCGCCGCCCGAGCGCAGGGCGAGCGCTCCGGCGCGGGCGAGTTCGCCGACGGTGGTGGTGGGCCGGCCGAGCCCGGCGCCGCCGGAGGCCGGGTCGGTCACGGGCGGCGGGGTCAGTTCACGGGTCCTGCGCAGCGTCTCGGTCAGCCGCTCGCGCACTCCGGCCAGCTGGACCGCGCCCTCGGCGGCGGCGGGCGGCGGGAGGTGCCGGGCGGGGGCGAGGTCGACGTCGTCGTCGAGGAGCTCGATGACCGGCACGGAGCGGCTCGCGCCGGGGGTCCCGGCGAGGGTCCCGTCCCGGTCGAAGGGCGTCCAGGCGTCCAGTACGGCGGAGTGGACGGCCGGCCAGTCGAGCCGGTCGCGGCCCTCCCGGCCCGGCCCCGTGTGCTCGGACGCGGCGTCGACGAGGAGGAGTTCGGCGGCGTGGCGCTCGCCCTGGACGGGCCGGCGCAGCACCCAGAGGTGGAGCGGGATGCCGTACGGCGGCGCGGCGCCGGCCGGGAGGGCGACGACCGCGCGCAGGGCGCCCCGGCGGAGCAGGTCGGCGCGGATGCGGCGGCCGGAGCGGCGGGAGGCGGCGGCGGGCGGCATGAGGAGGACGGCGGTGCCGCCGGGGCGGAGGCGGGCCAGGGCGTGCTGGACCCAGGCGAGTTCGGACTCCGTGCGGGCCGGGAAGCCGTACTCCCAGCGCGGGTCGTAGGCCAGCTCGTCGTGCCCCCAGTTCCGCTCGTTGAACGGCGGATGGCAGAGGACCGCGTCCGCCGCGAGCGCCGGGAAGGCGTCGGCGCGCAGGCTGTCGCCGGACCGGACGCGGATGTCGGCGTCGCCGGCGAGCGCCAGGCGCAGGGCGGTGAGCGCGGCGAGGTCGGGGTCGGCGTCCTGGCCGCAGACGGCGCCGGGCTGCTCGACCGCGCTCAGCAGGCCGCCGGTCCCGGAGGCGGGGTCGAGGACGGTGAGCGGGACGCCGCCGCGGCCCGTCGTCGGGGTCGCCGCGAGCGCCGCCATGAGGGCGGCGGGGCCGGGCGGGGTGAGCGTGTACTGCCGCGGGTTGGCGTCGAGGTGGCGGCCGAGGAGGAACTCGAAGGCCGGGCGGACCCCGGTCCCGGCGGCGAGCTCGGCGGCCCCGCGCAGGAGCGGGACGGAGGCGGCGAGCGCGGCGGCGGTGGGGGTGAGGACGGCCCGCTCGGGGCCGAGCCGCTCGGTGAGCGTCTCCTCCAGGGCGACGGGCAGGACCTCCGCGAGCCGCTCGTCGGGGAGTTCGGCCAGCGCGGGCCAGGCCGCGGACCGGTCGCGTACGAGGAGGAGGGCGCAGCCCGCGTGGACGAGGGCGGTGACGGCGCCGGCCGGGTGGCCCGCGATCTGCTGCCAGACCCGCTCCTTGAGCGGGACCTCGGCCAGCTTGCCCTGGGCCCGGAGCCACCGCTCGACGTCGGCGAGGGCGAAGGACGGGCTGGTCTCGGTGCCGCCGACGGGCTTGGGGAAGTCGGGGTGGCGACGGCGCCAGTTGCTGACGGCGGCCCGGCCGACCCCGGCGAGCCGGGCGATCCCGGCGGCGGTCACCTCGGCGACACCGGCCTCCCCCACGCCGGCCGCTTCCGCCGCACCGGCCACTTCCGTCCCGCCGGTCACTTCCGCCCCGCCGGTCGCTTCCGCCCCGGCGTCGGTCTTCGCCCCGGCGTCGGTCTCCGCCCCGGCGCGCTTCTCCGCCGCACCACCCGGCTGCTCCGCACCCGTCTCCGCCGCGTTCTCCGGCACGTGACCCAACTCCCCTGGCTCGCCCTCTGGCTGTGACACCAATCCTAGCGACGAACGCGTGCCGCACCACTTCACAGTGTGAGTCGATCCATTTTCCGTGAACCGTGTTGACTCGGTTCACAGGCTCTGCTGTGATTGACCCATCGCACCAGACATCGTCTCCGTCCGGGAGGACACACCCATGTCGTACGACACCCAGGTCCCGCCTGCCGCCGCCCCGCAGGTCATGCGCAACGGTCTGGGCACCGCGGCCCTGATCCTCGGCATCATCGGCACGCTGTCCGGGCTGATCCCGCTCTTCTTCTGGCTGGCGGGCATCCTCGGCCTGATCGCCCTGATCCTGGGCCTCGTCGGCAAGGGACGCGTGAAGCGCGGCGAGGCGAACAACAAGGGAGTGGCGCTCACCGGCGCGATCCTGGGCCTCGCGTCCCTGGTCCTCTCGGTCGTCGGCCTGGTCATCACGGTCACGGCCGTCAGCGACGCGGTCGACGAGATCGACAAGTCCATCAAGGACACGGCCCCGAAGGACCCGAGCGCCGCTCCGTCGAGCAAGGCCCCGGCGGGCGACGCCGGCAAGGCCGACCAGAAGGGCCAGGGCCTGGAGGACGGCGACAGCGTGGTCTACGACGACGACCTCAAGGTCACGGTCTCGGACCCGAAGCCGTTCACCCCGGGCGAGTACGCGGTGGGCCACACCAAGGGCAACAAGGCGTACCAGGTGACCGTCGTCATCGAGAACGGCGGCAAGGAGAAGTTCGACACCGCCCTCGTGTCCTTCAGCGCCACGGCCGGCACGAACGGAGTCACGGCCGAGCAGATCTTCGACGGCAAGGTCGGCGCGGGCTTCGAGGGCACCGTCATGCCCGGCAAGAAGGCCACCGTCACGGTCGCGTTCGACGCGCCGAAGGACGCCAAGGACCTGACCGTCGAGGTCAACCCGGGCTTCACCTACGACGCCTCCCAGTGGGAGCTGAAGGTCGGCTGACCCGGGCCGGACAAGGCACCACAAGGCCGGGGCCCTTCGGGGCCCCTCCCCCGTACGACCTCTCGGAGACCATCACCATGCAGTCCGCCCCCCGCCCCCGCCGCACCGCCCTCGCGGCCGTCCTGTGCGCCGCCGCCCTCGGGACCGCCGCCTGCGGTCCGCTCGCGGACGACGCGGCGCCGGCCGGCCCCTTCCCGGGGCTGACCGGTTCACAGATCGTCGACAAGGCCTTCGCGGCGACGAGGACCGCGAAGTCCCTGGCCGTGGACGTCGACACGCGGGGAGCCGTCGAACCGCTCAAGGCCTATCTGTCCCTCGACACCCGGGGACGGTGCACGGGCACGATGACCCTGGGCGCGATCGGCACGGCCGAACTGCTCAAGACCGACGACAAGAACGTCTACCTGCGCTTCGACGAGGCCTTCCTGCGCGAGCAGGTCAAGGAGGACGGCCCGGAGGCACAGGACGCCGTCGTCAAGGAGGCCGGGGGCCGCTGGGTGAAGTCGTCCATGGACGATCCCGACTCCAAGGGCATGCTGGAGCTCTGCGACCTCAAGGAGCTCCTGGACGGGTTCGAGCCGGGTGCGAGCGGCATCGTCAGGGGCGCGGAGACCACCGTCGGCGGGCAGAAGGCCCTGGCCCTGACGGAGCCGGGCGACGACGGCGAGACCAACACGGTCTACGTGGCCACGGAAGGCACTCCGTACGTGCTGAAGATCGTCACCAAGGGCGGCGAGGAGCCGGGGACGATCACCTTCTCCAAGTACGGCAAGCCGGTCGTGGCGAAGGCCCCGGCGGCGAAGGACGTCCTCGACGTCGGCTGACCGCCGGCGGCGGCGACACGCGCGAGGGGGGCCGCACCCCCGTGACGGCCCCCCCCTCACGGCTGCGCTCACCGGTGCGTCAGGTGCGGTGACGGACCCATACGTTGGGCTCGACATAGACCGCGTAGCCGCGCGAGGCCTCGCAGTGGACCGGGACCAGCGCGCCCTCGACCTCGACCGGGCCGTCCGTGTCGAAGGGCAGACCGGTCCACTCGCGCCACTGCTCGACGGAGCCGGAGACGGTCATCGAGGCCGGGGCCACCGCCTCGATCACGCCGCCCGCGCGCACGTGGACGCGGAGCCACGGGTCCTGCGGCAGGCCGTCGGCCTCCCGCGTACGGAAGGCGTACTCGTGGATGGAGGCCGCGGCCTCCAGGTGCTTGCCGTTGGGGCGGACCGGGGCGACCAGCTCGGCGAAGCCGCGCTTTCCGGCGTTCTCCCGCATGGCGGCGAGCATCCGGTGCGAGAGGCCCTTGCCGAGGTGCTCGATGTCGACCGTGATCTCGATCGCGCTCGCGATGTCGGCCTCCCGGCCGTGCCGCAGGTCGGAGAAGGCCCAGTTGAGGACCTCGTCCCAGCCGCGGGCGGGCAGCTCGCGGCGGCCCTCGACGTCGAGCCGGAAGGGCACGCTGAAGCCGCGGGCGACGACCGCGCCCCCGGCGTCGGTGGCGACGAGCACGAACTCCGGGAACTCCCGGACGATCCGGCCCATGTTGGCCCAGCCGACCGGGTCGTACATCATGAACTCGGGCCACAGGTCCTTCATGGACCACATCGCCCCTTCGAGCTCGGGTCGTTCGGCGAGGGTGGTGATGTTCAGGTCCATGCGGTCAGGTTAAAGATCGTTCACCCGATCGCCCAAACGTTTTTTCGCCCCGGCCCCGGCGCTACGGAAGCTTCTGCTGCGGGCAGGCGCCCAGGACCCGCTTCATCGCGTCCCGCTCCCCCGCCGTCACCCACACCCCGTACTTCTTCTTCACCGCGATCTGCCGGGCCACATAGGTGCAGCGGTAGGCCCGGTTCGGCGGCAGCCAGGTCGCGGCGTCGCCGTCGGACTTGCGGCGGTTGGTAGCGGAGTCGACGGCCAGGAGGTTGAGCGGGTCGTTGGCGAAGCGGCGCCGGGTCTCGCCGTCCCACTTCTGCGCCCCCTTCTGCCAGGCGTCGGAGAGCGCGACGACATGGTCGATGTCGACCTTGGAGCGGCCCCGGACGTAGCGGACTGTGGTGCCGGTGTACGGGTCGTCGGTGAGGGTGCCGGAGGCGACCTTGCAGTGGCCGTCCGCGAAGCGGACGCCGGTCAGGTCGCGCTTGAGTATGTCGTCCCGGGTGCCGCAGCCGTTGCCGTCGACGTCCACCCAGGCGCGGCCGAACTTCTCCCGCTCGTAACCGGTCTTCGGTGCGCGGCCCTTGACGGTGAGGGTGTCCACGGCGGCGAGCGCCGTACCGCGGGCGGCGGGCTTCCCGCCCGTCCCGCCCCCGCCCCCCGGGGCGTCGGTCCCGGGGGTGCAGGCGGTGGCGGTGAGCACGGCGACGGCGAGCGTCGAGGCGGCGAGGGTCCTTCGGTACGTCAGCACCCTGGAATCCTAGGCCGGGCGGTTATGCCGCCTTCGTACCGATGGTCCCGAATCGGACGGGCCGAAGGCCCCGGCGGCCTTCCTGCCGGGGCGTCACACCTTGCCGATGCCCAGGGTGTTGTCGGCGGGGAGGAGGCCGGAGCCGATGACGGCGAGCCAGGGGCCGCCGAGGAGTTCGGCGAGCCGGGCGGTGTCCTCGGGGCCGAGGGCGGCCCAGGGAGCGGCGGCGAGTTCGTCGGTGTGCCGCTCGACCTCGGCGCGGAGGGCGCGCCCGGCGTCGGTGGGCGCGCCCTCCGCGTCCAGGAGGCCGCGGGCGGTCAGGCGGGCGCGGGCGGCGGCCCATTCCGCCGCCGTCCAGCCGCGGCTCCCGAAGACGGGCTCGGGGGCGGCGCCGATCGCGGCGAAGGAGACGAGCGCCTCGGCCGGGTCGAGACCGGCGGCGAGGAGCGCGGCGAGGTGGCCGTCGCCGCGGTGCTCGCGCAGGATCGTCGCGGCCTGCCAGAGGACGAGGTGCGGGGCCTCGGGCCAGGGGAGTTCGGCGTTGGCGGCGGCGAGCGGCCGGCCCTCGGTCCGGGCCTCCCCGGCGGCGCGGCGGGCGAGCACGGCGGCCTCGGCGAGCGCGGGGCCCGTGACGGTCTCCTCGCCGAGGACGGACCGGTAGGCGCGGTCGACGGCGCGGAGCCGGGCGGCGAGGACGTCGGCCGGGGCGGCGGTCCCCCGGGCGGCGGGGACGTACCGGGAGACCATCGCCGGGCTGAAGCTGTAGAAGGCGGAGGCGACCCGGACCGGGCCGGCGGCGCCGAGGGGTGCGGCACGCCAGGCGAAGTAGGAGGGCCAGCGCTCGCTGGTGTCGTACCCGAGGGCGGCGGCCTCGTCGAAGGCCTCGGGGGCGTAGTAGAGCAGGGCGTGCAGGGGTTCGAGCAGGTGCCACATCTGGCGTACGCGAGCGGTGTCCACGGCGTCCTCCCTCACCCATCCACATCTTGCCAGTGACAAGATTGCACGCCGGAACGGAAACTTGTCAATGACTAGATGACGGCTAGGCTGCTGCCATGACGACGAGCCGGAGCACCTACCACCACGGCGAGCTGCGGCAGGCCGTCCTCGCCGCCGCACTCGACGTGATCGCCACCGACGGCCCCGGGGCGCTCAGCCTGCGCGACCTCGCCCGCCGCGCGGGCGTCTCGCACGCCGCCCCCGCCCACCACTTCAAGGACCGCACGGGCCTGCTCACCGCGATCGCCGCCCAGGGCTACGCACTCCTCGCCGCCGACCTCGCCGGGACGGCCCGGCTCCGCGAACGCGGAGTGCGGTACGTCCGCTTCGCCGTGGAACACCCGGCCCACTTCCAGGTCATGTTCCAGCCGGAGCTCCTGCGCGCCGACGACCCGGACCTCCTCGCCGCGAAGGAGCGCGCCTCCGCCGAACTCCGCGCGGGCGTCGCCGACCTGCGGGACGTCCCCGACGCCCGTACGGCCGGCATCGCCGCCTGGTCGCTCGCCCACGGCTTCGCGACCCTGCTCCTCACCCACAACGTGGACGGGGCGCTGGGCGACCGGGACCCTGAGGAGTACTTCCGCTCCCTCACCGGCCTGCTGTTCTCCCAACAACTCACCACGGAAGGGGAATAGCCCGCGTCAGCCCGTAATTGACGAAGGCATGCGAACCACGAACACCCTCCGCCGCTCCGCCCTGGCCCTGCTCACCACCGCCGCCCTCGCCTTAACCCCCGCCGCGCTCGCCGACAGCGGCCACCACGGCCCCAAGGGGCCCGCCTGGCGCGGCGCCTGGGCCGCCTCCCCGCAGTCGGCCGCCGCGCCGCTCGGCCCCAACTGGTCCCAGCAGGGCTTCGACAACCACACGGTCCGCCAGGTCGTCCGCGTCACCGCCGCCGGCACCCGGGCCCGGATCGAGCTGACGAACCGTTACGGCACCGGACCGCTGCGCATCACCGGCGCCACCGTCGCCCGTACCGCCGGCGGAGGCGCCGTCGAACCCGGCTCCGTGCGCACCCTCCGCTTCGGCCACCGGCCGTCCGTGACCATCCCCGCCGGCGAGACCCTCCACAGCGACGCCGTGAACCTCCCCGTCGAGGCCTTCGAGTCGCTGACCGTCACCCTCTACCTCGCGGACCCGACCGGCCCCGCGACCTTCCACTCCTTCGCCTCGGCCACCAGCTACCTCGCCCGCGGCGACCACCGCGCCGACCTCTCCGGCACCGCCTTCCAGGAGACCAGCACCTCCTGGTACTTCCTCTCCGGCGTCGAGGTCACCGGCGGCCGCGACACCGCCCGCCGCGACGGCGTCGTCACCTTCGGCGACTCCATCACCGACGGCGTCGGCTCCACGGCGGACACCGACCACCGCTACCCCGACGAACTCGCCGAACGGCTCGCCGCCTCCGGCCGGCCCCGCGCCGTCCTCAACCACGGCATCGGCGGCAACGAGGTCGTCAACGACACCACCTGGGCGGGCGAGAAGGCCCTCAGCCGCTTCCGCAAGGACGTCCTCACCGAGCCCGGCGTACGGACCGTCGTCATCCTCGAAGGCATCAACGACATCGGCGGCAGCGGCCCGTCCTTCCCCGGCGGCCCCACCCCCGAGGTCTCCGCCGAGAAGCTGATAGCCGGCCACCGCACCCTGATCCGCGAGGCCCACGCCAAGGGCCTCAAGGTCGTCGGCGCCACCCTCACCCCCATCAAGGGCTCCTTCTACGACACCCCCGTCAACGAGGCCAAGCGGGAAGCCGTCAACCACTGGATCCGCACCTCGGGCGCCTACGACGCCGTCGTCGACTTCGACCGCGCCGTCGCCGACCCGTCCGACCCGGACCGCATCCTCCGCGCGTACGACTCGGGCGACGGCCTCCACCCGAACGACGCGGGCTACACCGCGATGGCCGAGGCCCTCGACCTCGACGCGCTGTAGGACCCGTGGTGCGGCACCCCCTCGGCGGGGGCGCCGCACCACGTCCCCGTCCTCAGCCCCCGAGGATCGTCGTCAGGAACTCACCCGTCCACGCGAGGAGTTCACGACCCACCACCGGCTTCCCGCCGATCTTGCCGCTCGTCGGGCGCGGCACCAGGATCTGGTGGACCGCCGGCTTGATCACCGAGCGCGGGTGGAGGCGCTTCAGCCTCAGCTCCTGCGACTCCCGCAGCTCCACCGGCGCGAAGCGGATGTTGGAGCCCTGGAGGACGATCTCGCCGACCCCGCACGCCCGCGCCAGCATCCGCAGGCCCGCGACCAGCAGCAGGTTCTCCACCGGCTCGGGAAGCTTGCCGTAGCGGTCGGTGAGCTCCTCGCGCACCGCCCTGATGTCCTCCTCCGAGTTCGCGGAGGCGATCGAACGGTAGGCCTGGAGCCGCAGCCGCTCCCCCGGCGCGTAGTCGTGCGGCATGTGGGCGTCGACCGGGAGCTCGATCTTCACCTCCAGCGGGGCCTCCTCCTCGACACCGCCCTCCATCTGCGCCCGGTAGTCGGCGACGGCCTCGCCGACCATCCGCACGTACAGGTCGAAGCCGACGCCCGCGATGTGCCCGGACTGCTCGCCGCCGAGCAGATTGCCCGCGCCGCGGATCTCCAGGTCCTTCATCGCGACGTACATGCCGGCGCCCATCTCGGTGTGCTGGGCGATCGTCGCGAGCCGCTCGTGCGCGGTCTCCGTGAGCGGCTTCTCCGGCGGGTAGAGGAAGTACGCGTAACCGCGCTCCCTCCCTCGTCCGACACGGCCGCGCAGCTGGTGGAGCTGGCTCAGGCCGAAGTTGTCGCCCCGCTCGACGATCAGGGTGTTCGCGTTGGAGATGTCGATGCCGGACTCGACGATCGTCGTCGACACCAGCACGTCGAACTTCTTCTCCCAGAAGTCGACCACGACCTGCTCCAGGGCGCTCTCGCTCATCTGCCCGTGGGCCGTGGCGATCCGCGCCTCCGGGACGATCTCACGGAGCCGGGCGGCGGCCCGGTCGATCGAGTCCACCCGGTTGTGGATGTAGAAGACCTGCCCCTCGCGCAGGAGTTCACGCCGGATCGCGGCGCCGATCTGCTTCTCCTCGTACGGACCGACGAAGGTGAGGACCGGGTGCCGCTCCTCCGGCGGCGTGGTGATCGTCGACATCTCGCGGATGCCCGTCACCGCCATCTCCAGGGTTCGCGGAATCGGGGTGGCCGACATCGTCAGGACGTCGACGTTCGCCCGGAGCTTCTTCAGCTGCTCCTTGTGCTCGACGCCGAAGCGCTGCTCCTCGTCGACGATGACCAGACCCAGGTCCTTGAACTTCGTCTCCGAGGAGAAGAGGCGGTGGGTGCCGATGACGACGTCGACCGAGCCCTCCCGCAGCCCCTCCAGGGTCGCCTTCGACTCGGTCTCCGTCTGGAACCGGGACAGCGCCCGCACCTTCACCGGGAACTGCGAGTACCGCTCGCCGAACGTGCCGAAATGCTGCTGCACGAGCAGCGTCGTCGGCACCAGGACCGCGACCTGCTTGCCGTCCTGCACGGCCTTGAAGGCCGCCCGCACCGCGATCTCCGTCTTGCCGTAACCGACGTCGCCGCAGATCAGACGGTCCATCGGAACCGTCTTCTCCATGTCCTCCTTCACCTCGGCGATGGTGGACAGCTGATCGGGCGTCTCCGCGTACGGGAAGGCGTCCTCCAGCTCCCGCTGCCACGGCGTGTCCGGGCCGAAGGCGTGACCGGGAGCCGCCATCCGGGCCGAGTACAGCTTGATCAGGTCGGCCGCGATCTCCTTGACGGCCTTCTTCGCCCGCTGCTTCGTCTTCGTCCAGTCCGCGCCGCCGAGCCGGTGCAGGGTCGGCGCCTCGCCGCCCACGTACTTCGTGACCTGCTCCAGCTGGTCGGTCGGGATGTACAGCCGGTCACCGGGCTGGCCGCGCTTCGCCGGCGCGTACTCCACGAGGAGGTACTCGCGGGTCGCGCCCTGCACGGTCCGCTGGACCATCTCGACGTACCGGCCGACACCGTGCTGCTCGTGCACGATGTAGTCGCCGACCTCCAGCGTCAGCGGGTCGATCGTCTTGCGGCGCTTGGCCGGCATCCGCTGGCCGTCCTTGCCCGCCGCCTTCTGGCCGGACAGGTCGGTCTCCGTGAGCACGGCCAGCCGGAGCGCCGGATCGACGAAGCCGTAGTCGATGGAACCGGTCGACACGTGCACCACGGACGGGGAGATCTCCGCCAGGTCCGCGTCGAGGCGGGCGGCGATGCCCTCGCCGCCGAGGACCTCGACCGTACGGGACGCCGGGCCGTGGGCCTCCGTCACGTACACCGTCCGCCAGCCGTCGGCCAGCCAGCCCTTGGTGTCGGCGAGCGCCCGGGCCGTGTCGCCGCGGTACGACTCCGGGGCCCGCATGCCGAGCGTCAGGGTGTCCCCGTCGGCGTCGGCCGCGTCCGCCGCGAACGGCGACACCGACCACCAGGCCATGCCCAGCTCGCGCGCCCGGTCCCGCACGTCCGCGATCCCCCACAGCGAGGCCGCGCCGACGTCGATCGGAGCCTCGCCGCCGCCGGCCGTGGCGGCCCAGGAGGCCTGCAGGAACTCCTGACTGGTGGCCACCAGATCGGCGGCCCGGGTCCGCACCCGCTCGGGGTCGCAGACGACGGCCATGGCGCCCTCGGGCAGCACGTCGAGCAGCAGCTCCATGTCGTCGACGAGGACCGGCGCGAGGGACTCCATGCCCTCCACCGCGATCCCCTCGGCGATCTTGTTGAGCAGCTCGCCCAGCTCCGGGTGCTCCTCCGCGAGCGCCGCCGCCCGCTCCCGCACCTCGTCGGTCAGCAGCAGCTCACGGCAGGGCGGCGCCCACAGACCGTGCTCGGCGACCTCCAGGGACCGCTGGTCGGCGACCTTGAAGTACCGGATCTCCTCGACGTCGTCGCCCCAGAACTCGATCCGGAGCGGGTGCTCCTCGGTCGGCGGGAAGACGTCCAGGATGCCGCCGCGCACCGCGAACTCACCGCGCTTCTCGACCAGCTCCACCCGGGAGTACGCGGCGGCCGCGAGGCCCTCGACGACCTCGTTCAGGTCGGCGGTCTGCCCGCTCCTCAACGCCACGGGCTCCAGGTCCCCGAGGCCCTTGACCTGCGGCTGGAGCACGGAACGGATGGGCGCGACGACCACGCTGACGGGACCGGCGGCGGGATCGTCGTCCCTGGGGTGCGCCAGCCGCCGCAGCACGGCGAGCCGGCGGCCGACGGTGTCGGACCGGGGCGAGAGCCGCTCGTGCGGCAGGGTCTCCCAGGAGGGGTACTCGGCGACCGTGTCCGGGTCCAGGAGCGACCGCAGCGCGGCGGCCAGGTCCTCGGCCTCCCGGCCGGTCGCGGTCACCGCGAGCACCGGCCGCCCCGAGTCCCGGGCGAGCGCGGCCACGGCGAACGGCCGCGCGGCCGCCGGTCCGACCAGGTCCACGTGCGGGCGGTTCCCGTCACCGGCGGCCTTCACCGCCTCGGCGAGGGCGGCGTCCTTGACGACGACATCGAGCAGACCGTGCAGGCTCATGGGGGCTTCCATCCCGGGTTCGTACGACGGGGGCGGGCAACGCGAACAGCCCGACACGTCTCACGGGCCGGGTGGTCCCGGCCGCGTGGGCCGGGTGCGTCCCCCAGCCTACGACGTGCCACTGTCACCCACCCCGGGAAAAGGGGCCAGTCAGGCGTTCGGAACGGGTGACCGGGCAGGCCGCGGGACGGCTCCTCGCACTACGCTTTAGTCCAGTACCCGGTCCACCCGCACACACCCCGCTGTGAGCCCTCCCCACGGTGCGAGGCCGCCATGGAAGCAGCCCGGCAGTACAACGTCCACGAGGCGCAGACCCACTTCTCCAAGATCCTGGATGCGGTCGCCACCGGCGAGGAGGTGATCATCAGCAAGTCCGGCGAACCGGTGGCGAAGGTGATCCCGCTGGCCGGCAGGGGCCGCCGGGGCGACTACGGCCCCGTCAGGGGCCGCGCCGCCGCCACCGACGACTTCGACGACGCACCCGAGGCCTTCGACCAGGCCTTCGGCGTCGACGAATGACACTCCCCCACGAAGACGCACCCCTCCCCACGGTCCGGACGGAACGCCCCGACCCGACCGGCCGGACCGACCGGACCGGCCCGACCGGCCGGACAGCAGCGCGGCCCCGGTGGACCTGGCAGGGTCCACCGGGGCCGCGCTCCCCCGTTCCGTCCCGCGACCGCTACTCGCTCGCGATCGCGTTCAGGACGTTCATCCGGCCCGCCCGGAACGCCGGGACCAGTGCCGCGAAGAGACCCACGAAGGCCGAGCCGATGAAGACCGTCACGATCGTCGGCCAGGGGATCTCCAGGACCCCGAGGCCCTCCAGCGCCAGGAGCTTCTGCGCGGCCGTGCCCCAGCCCATGCCCAGGCCGAGGCCGAGGAGGGCGCCGAAGAGGGCGATGACCACCGACTCCAGACGGATCATGCGGCGCAGCTGCCGGCGGGAGAGGCCGATCGCCCGCATGAGGCCGATCTCGCGGGTCCGCTCGACCACCGAGAGCGCGAGGGTGTTCACGACACCGAGGACCGCGACGATGATCGCCAGGGCGAGGAGCCCGTACACGATGTTGAGCAGCTGCCCGACCTGGTCCTGCAGCTCCTCCTTGTAGTCGGCCTGGTTGCTCACCTTGTACTGCGGGTACGGCGCGAGGGCGTCCTTGAGGGCCTGGTAGGCCTGGGTCTCCTGGCCGTCCTTCGCGCTGGCCAGGATCAGCAGGCTGTGCGGCACCCGCTCGGCGGGCAGATGGCGGGCGACGGTGGCGACGCTCGTGTACATCGCGCCCTTGTCGACCTGACCGACGTCCGCCGTGATCGCCGCGACCTTCAGCTTCGCCGTGTCGCCGCCCTTGAAGGCGACGGTCAGGACGTCGCCGACCTTCACGCCGTGCTCGGTGGCGTAGTCGCTGCCGACGGACATCGCGTTCTCGCCGTACGCGTCCGTGAGGGTGCCCGCGGTCGTCTCGCGGCGCAGGTCCTTCACGTACGTCGGGTCGGTGGCGGCCAGGTCGGCCGTGGAGACCTTGCCGCGCGGGTCGGTGACCTTGGCGTCGACCCACTTGTACTCGGTGACGTGGTCCAGGCCCGGGGCCTTCTCCAGGGCTGCCTGCGCCTGCGGCACGATCGGCTGCCCGGTCGCGGACCGCACGATGTAGTCGGCGCCGACGGAGCGGTCCAGTTCCTCGGTGGCCGAGGCGACCATCGAGGAGCCGACCACCGAGAGGCCGGCCACGAGCGCGAGGCCGATCATCAGGGCGGCGGCGGTGGCACCGGTACGCCGCGGGTTGCGGAGCGCGTTGCGCTCGGCCATCCGGCCGACCGGGCCGAAGATCCGCAGGACGACGACGCCGAGGGCGCGCACGACGCCGCCCGCGAGGAGCGGGCCGACGACGACGAAGCCGAGGAGGGTGAGGACGACGCCGAGGCCGAGCCAGAGGGAGCCGGGGCCGGCCTCCGCGGCGCGGGCCGCGGCGACCAGGGCGGCCGCTCCGGCGCCGGTGAGGACGAGACCGAGCACGCCCCGTACCCGGCCGGCCCTGCCGTCGGCGGGGGTGCCGGCGTCGCGGAGGGCCGCCATCGGGGAGACCTTCCCGGCGCGGCGGGCGGGGATGTACGCGGCGAGGACGGTGACGACGATGCCGAGGGCGAGACCGACGGCCGGGGTCGTCCACGCCACGGTGAGGTCGCGGGTGGAGAGCTCCATGCCCATCGAGGACATGAGCTTCATCAGTCCGACGGCGAGGCCGACGCCCGCGGCGACACCGGCGACCGAGCCGACTAGGCCGAGGAGGAGCGCCTCGACGAGGACGGAACGGTTGACCTGCTTGCGGCTCGATCCGATGGCCCGCATGAGGCCGATCTCGCGGGTGCGCTGGGCGACCAGCATGGAGAAGGTGTTGACGATGAGGAAGATGCCGACGAGGAAGGCGATCCCGGCGAAGCCGAGCATCGCGTACTTCATGACGTCGAGGAAGCCGGCCATGCTCTCGCGGCCCGCGTCGGCGACCTCGGCGGCGGTCTGCAGCTTGTAGCCCCCGCCGAGGGCGGCGGCGAGGTCCGCCTTGAGCGCGTCGTCGGAGACGCCGGGCTTCGCGTCGACGGAGACCTGGGTGAAGAGGCCCGTCTTGCCGAGGAGTTCACGCTGGGCGGTGGCGGTGTCGAAGTAGACGACGGTGGCGCCGGGGTTGGTGACCTTGAACTCGACGGTTCCGACGATCTTCGCGGTGAAGTCGCCGGTGACGGCGATGGTCCGCAGCTCGTCGCCGAGCTTCAGGCCGTGCTTCTCGGCGGTGGCGCCGTCGACGACGACCTCGGTGGGGCCGCGCGGCTCGTGGCCGGAGGCGATCTCCACCGAGCGCAGCTCGTTGGGCGTCCAGTTGACGGCGATCGTCGGGGCGCCGCCGGTCGGGCCGACGTTCTTGTTCTTCGCGTCGACGACGGTGACGCTCGTCGACGCGACCGAGCCCTGCGCGTCCTTGACGCCCTCGACCTTCCTGGCCTGCTCGACGAGCGAGGCGGGGAGGGACTCGGGGCGGCCGTTCTGCGGGATCTCGTCATCGGCCGCCGCGGCCTTGGGGCTGACGGTGACGTCGGAGGCGGTCGACGCGAAGAGCTTGTCGAACGTCGTGTTCATGGTGTCGGTGAAGACGAGCGTCCCACTGACGAAGGCGACGGAGAGCAGGACGGCGACGGCGGAGAGCGCCATCCGGCCCTTGTGCGCGAAGAAGTTGCGCAGTGAGGTCTTGAGGACGGTCATGACGTCCGCCCGCGCGCGTCGAAGTCCTTCATCCGGTCGAGGACGGCCTCGGCGGTGGGCCGCTCCATCTCGTCCACGATCCGCCCGTCGGCGAGGTACAGCACCCGGTCCGCGTAGGAGGCGGCGACGGGGTCGTGGGTGACCATGACGATCGTCTGCCCCAGCTCGTCCACGGACGCGCGGAGGAAGCCGAGGACCTCGGCGCCGGCCCGCGAGTCGAGGTTTCCGGTCGGCTCGTCGCCGAAGATGATCTCGGGCCGGGCGGCGAGCGCGCGGGCCACGGCGACGCGCTGCTGCTGACCGCCGGAGAGCTGGTTCGGCCGGTGCTTGAGGCGCTCGGAGAGCCCGACGGTGTCGACGACCCGGCGCAGCCACTCGGCGTCCGGCTTCCGCCCGGCGATGTCCATCGGCAGCGTGATGTTCTCGATGGCGTTCAGGGTGGGAAGCAGGTTGAACGCCTGGAAGATGAAGCCGATCCGGTCCCGGCGCAGCTGGGTGAGCTTCTTGTCCTTGAGGCCGGTGATCTCGGTCTCGTCGAGGAAGATCTGCCCGCCGGTGACGGTGTCGAGCCCCGCGAGGCAGTGCATCAGGGTCGACTTGCCGGAACCCGAGGGCCCCATGATCGCGGTGAACCGGCCACGGGCGATGTCCACGTCGACGTGGTCCAGCGCGACGACCCGGGTCTCCCCCGAGCCGTACGCCTTGACGACCTGACGCGCCCGCGCCGCGACAGCCGTAAGCCCTCCAGTACCCCCGTGCCTGGGGATGGTCACAGCCGAAGTCACGGTTCTCTCCTTGGAGCGGTGGGTGGGTTTGTAGGTTCAAGTTAAGAAGAGCGAACGGCACTTCACCTCCTCCGCCGGTACGAACGACCCCTGGCCCGCATGGGGGAGGGGCCCCTAGGGGTTCCTCCACCCCAGGGTCGAGTGAGACGCTGGCCGCGCACATTTAGGTGTACGAAGAAAGGAATGGCGCGGTGACCGAGTCCTCCCCGACATCGGCCGGAACGGCCGGGTCCGCCGCGGTGTCCGCCCCGGACGGTGGCCCGGGCGCACGCCGTGGCCCCGTGGTGCTCGCGCTGATGCTCGCCATGGGGCTCGCCGCCCTCGACGGGACGATCGTGTCCACCGCCGTCCCCCAGATCGTCGGCGACCTCGGCGGACTGTCCGTCTTCTCCTGGCTCTTCTCCGGCTACCTGCTCGCCGTGACCGTCACCCTGCCCGTGTACGGCAAGCTCAGCGACACCTTCGGCCGCAAGCCCGTCCTCATCGCCGGGACCGTCCTCTTCCTCGTCGGCTCCCTGCTCTGCGCCGCCGCCTGGAACATGGCCTCCCTGATCGCCTTCCGCGTCGTCCAGGGCCTCGGCGGCGGCGCCCTCCAGGGCACCGTCCAGACCATCGCCGCCGACCTCTACCCGCTGAAGGAACGCCCCAAGATCCAGGCGAAGCTGTCGTCCGTGTGGGCCACCGCCTCGATCGCCGGACCGGCCCTCGGCGGCCTCCTCGCCGGGTACGCCGACTGGCGCTGGATCTTCCTCATCAACCTGCCCGTCGGCCTGCTCGCCCTCTGGCTCGTCGGCCGCCACCTCGTCGAACCGGCCCGCACCGCACCGCGCGAGCGCGTCCGCATCGACTGGGCCGGAGCCCTGGCGATCTTCGCCACCGGGGCCGTACTCATCACCGCGCTCGTCCAGGGCGGCGTCGCCTGGCCCTGGCTCTCCGCCCCGTCCCTCGGTCTCCTCGGCGGAGCCGCGGCCCTCGCGGCCCTCACCGTCGTCATCGAGCGGCGCGCGGCCGAGCCGATCATCCCCGGCTGGGTCTGGCGCCGCCGCACGATAGCCGCCGTCAACCTCTCCCTCGGCGCCCTCGGCCTGCTCATGGTCGCCCCGACGGTCTTCCTGCCCACGTACGCCCAGTCCGTCCTCGGCCTGGGCCCGATCGCCGCCGGCTTCGTCCTCTCCTCGTGGACCCTGAGCTGGCCCATCAGCGCCGCGCTCTCCAACCGGGTCTACACCCGCATCGGCTTCCGGCTCACGGCGGTCCTGGGCATCTCGCTGGCGCTGGTGCTCCTGCTCGCGTTCCCGTTCCTGCCGTTCCCCGGCGAGCCCTGGCAGCCCGCCCTCCTGATGCTGCTGCTCGGTGCGGCCCTCGGTCTCTTCCAGCTGCCGCTGATCGTCGGCGTGCAGTCGACCGTCCCGTACGGGGAGCGGGGCACCACCACCGCCTCCGTCCTCTTCTGTCGCCAGGTCGGCCAGAGCATCGGCGCGGCGCTCTTCGGCGCGATCGCCAACGGGGTCCTGGCGGCGCGCCTCGGCGCCGGCACGGACCTCGACACGCTGGCCCCGGCCCTGGCCGCCACCGACGGCATCCGCCGGGCGGTCGACGCGGCGGTCGACTACGTGTACGTGGGGGCCGCGGGCGCGGCGGCCCTCGCCCTCCTGGCCCTCCTCACGCTGGCGCCCCGCCGCTTCCCGGTCCTGGAGGAGGCGGCGGGGGACGGCCGGAGCGGCCAGGAGGCGGGTGCCCGGTGAGAGCGGCCGCGTTCCCGACCGTGTCTCAGTCGGCGGGTCCGTCCAGGAGCGGCGCGTTGAGGGTGGCGTAGTCGAATCCGCCCTCCGGCGTGGTCGTCGTGCCCTTCTCCAGCAGTTCGCGGGCGGCCCGCCGGACCAGCCCGTACGCCGCCTCGGCGATGGCGGACCCCGCCGCTGACCCGGGCGGCTCCCGCTGCGGCGAGCTCGGACACGGGGAGTGCGCCGGGGCCGGCCAGGACGTTCACGGGCAGGGGCCGGGAGGCCACGAGCGTCCCCCGCGGGAGCGGCGTCACCCGGCGACCCGGTCCCGCCCGGCACCGCCGCGCACCGCCACCAGCAGCGGCACCACCGCGAGCAGTTCGCCCACGGCGCCCGTCCACAGCGCCGTCCGCACGCCCGCGTACTCGCCGAGGACTCCGCCCACGAGGGCGCCCAGCGGCATGCAGCCCCACACCACGAAGCGGAAGGTCGCCGTGACCCGGCCGAGGAGCGGGGCGGGGCTGCGGCGCTGGCGGAGCGCCACCGAGTTGATCTTGAAGGTCATGAAGGCGGTCCAGCCGAGCCCCTGGAGCAGGCAGGCCACCGCGTACCGCCCGTCCGCGTGGAAGAACGGCAGCGCGAGCAGCCACAGCACCGCGGCGGCCACGACGGACGCGCACATCGCGCGCGCCTCGCCGAGGCGGGCGGAGATCCGGGTCACGAGGAGGCTGCCGAGGAAGCCGCCGACCGCCTCCGCCGTGAACACCAGCCCGCACAGGAACGGCGAGAGCCCGAGGTCCCCCGCGAGCAGCACGAGGAGCATGGAGGTGCCGATCGTGCCGCACAGGTTGGAGACCGCGGCGGTCAGCGTCAGCGCCCGCAGCAGCCGGTCCCGGAACACGAACCTGAGCCCCTCGGCGATCTCCTCCCGCAGTCGCGCCCCGGGAGCCCGCGCGGGCCGCGGGTCGGGGCGGCGGATGCGGGAGAGGAGGAGCGCGGAGACGAGGAAGCTGACGGCGTCGACGGCGAGCGCCACCGGGGCCGTCACCGCCGCGACGAGCGCGCCTCCCGCTCCGGGCCCGCCCGCCGCCGTGACCGTACGGGTCGCTTCGAGGGCCACGTTCGCCTCCACCAGTCGCTCCTCGTCGACGAGTCGCGGCAGATGGCTCTGGTACGCGATGTCGAAGAAGGCCGTGCAGACGGACAGCCCGAAGGCCACCGCGTACAGCTGAGGGAGCGTCAGCACGCCGAGCCACGCGGCGAGCGGCAGGGTGGCGAGGAGAGCGGCCCGGCCGAGATCGCCCACGATCATCACGCGACGGCGGCGCATCCGGTCCACCCACGCCCCGGCGGGCAGCCCGAGGAGCAGAAAGCCCAGGTACTCGCACATCACGAGCAGCCCCGCCTCGAAGGGGGACGCGTCGAGCGGGCCGATCGCCACGAGCGGGAGCGCGAGGACGGTGACGGCGGTGCCGGCCTGGCTCACGGTGTCGCCGATCCACAGCCGGCGGAAGTCCGGCAGCCGGAAGAGGGCGCGCCGAGGAGGGGTGTCGAGGGAGGTGGTGGTCATGTCGGCGAACACCATCACCGACGGCTCGGGGCGACCATTGTTTTAGTCTGGGCGAAAAGCTCGTACGGAGGGGGACCGGTGGGCTCGCACGGAGGGGGACCGGTGGGAGAGATACGGTTCGGGGTCGACGACCTGGCGCAGCTCCGGTTCGCCGTGTCACCCCTCTGGGAGTCCGTCGCCGCGCTGCGCGCCTCCGCCGACCCGGGCCGTCACGCCCTCCATCTCCCCTGGATCAAAACGGCGTTGACCGTCGGCCGGGAGCGCACCGCCCTGCTCCCGCACCTGCCGGAGCTCGAAGCCCTCGCCCCTCCCCCGCGCTGCCCCCTCGCCGAGATCGGGGAGGAGCTGGCCGCCCTCGCGGGGCCGCCCGGACGCGCGGAGGCCGTCCTCGCCTGGTGGGAGGCGGGGGTGCGCCCGTACTGGCCCCGGATCAGGGCCGTTCTGGAGGCCGATCTCGCGCACCGCACCCGGCAGCTCGCCGAGGACGGCATCCGGGAGGTGTTCGCGCACCTCCATCCCAGCCTGCGGTGGGCGGAGGACCGGCTCGGCGGGGCGGGCCTCCCGGCCGGGGGCCTGGTCCTGGACGGCGGCGGGATCACCCTCGCCCCGAGCGCCTTCGCGACCCGGTGCGTCCTGCTGCCCGGGCGGGAGACCGTACCGCCGTGTCTCGTCTATCCCGCGCGGGCCGTCGGCACCCTGTGGGAGCGGTCCGCGGAGCCGGGCGACGGGCTCGCGCGGCTCCTCGGGCGCAGCCGGGCCGGGCTTCTGGGGCGTACGCGCACGCCGACCACCACCACGGGCCTCGCCCACCAGACCGGGCTGAGTGCCGGCGCGGTGTCGCAGCACCTCGCCGTGCTGCGGGACGCGGGCCTGGTGACCTCGCACCGGTACCGGCGCGAGGTGTACTACCGGGCGAGCGAGCTCGGTCAGGCGCTGCTCGGGCGGGCCTCCTAGGCGGCGGGCGGGACTAGGCGGCGGGCGGGCGCGGCAGCGACAGGCAGAAGGGGTGCCCGGCCGGGTCCAGGAGCACCCGCCACCGGTCCGGGCGGGGCTGGTCGGCGGGGACGGTCGCGCCCCACTCCACCAGGCGGGCCGTGGCCTCCTCCAGGTCGTCGACGTCGAAGTCCAGGTGCAGCTGCTGCGGGACCTCCTGGTCGGGCCAGGACGGCGGACGGTAGCCGTCGACGCGCTGGAATCCGAGGAACAGGCCGTCCTCGCCGCGGAGTCCCGCGAACTCGTCGTCGGACCTGTCGGCGAGCGGGAGCCCGGTGGCCCGCCGGTAGAACGCGGCCAGGGCCAGGGGATCGGCGCAGTCGAGTGTGATCGCCGTCAGTTTCATGAGCATGGGCGGGGAGCCTACTCGGCGTCCCCCGGCCGGAGTTGTCGCCCGGGGTCTCGACAGGCGGAGTCGCGGAGGGGCGACCATGGAGGATGACCCGTGCGCTCTCCACACCGCCCGTCATCGCCTCCGGCGTCCTGTCCGGCTTCCCCCAGCCCGTGCTTCCCGCCGGCGGGGGGCTGCTGATGCGCCCCTGGGAGCCGGCCGACGCGCCGGTCTTCCTCTCCGCGTACCAGGACGAGGAGCTCCGCCGCTGGCACACGCGCCGGCCCTCCACCGGGACCCAGGTCCTGGAGTGGTTCGACGCGTACCGCCAGGACTGGGAGCGGGAGAAGGGCGGCCACTGGGCGATCACCCGCGACGGGACGGAGGTCCTGGGCCGGATCGCGCTGCGCGGCCTGGACTTCGACGACGGCGTCGCCGACGTCGCCTACTGGGTGCTGCCGGACGCGCGGGGCGCCGGCGTGGCCTCGCGCGCGCTGTCGGCGCTCTCCGTCTGGGCCCTGGACGAGATCGGCTTCCACCGCCTGGAACTGGACCATTCGACGCGCAACCCGGCGTCGTGCGGGGTCGCCGTGAAGTGCGGCTACGCCCTGGAAGGCACCAAGCGGAGCGCCGCCCTGCACGACGACGGCCGACACGACATGCACCTGCACGCCCGCGTCCGGGGCGAGTGACGACCGGCCCGGCGAGGCGGGCGGGGATGACGGGGGAGTTCGGGGCCTAGGCGGGGCCGGCGTCGGACTCCGGCGTCGGCCTCTCCGGCTTCTCCGCGGCCGTCGGGCGGCCCGTCAGCGCCGCCAGGGAGTTGCGGATGTGTTCCATGTGGGAGTGGATCTCGTCCCGCGCCTCCTCGTGCTCCCGCAGCACCCGCTCCGTCTCGCGCTCGACCCGTTCCGCCTTCATCCTGGCCTCGGCCAGCAGCTCCTCCGCGCGGGCCTCGGCGTCCTCCTGGCCGTGCCGGGCCTGTTCCTCCGTCGCGGCCAGGGCCCGCTGCGTCTCCGCGAGCCCCGCCTCCGCCGCCGCGACCAGTTCGACGTGGCGGGCGTCCAGGGCCGCCGCCTCCGCCTCGGCCGTACGCTCCGCCTCGTCCCGGGCCGCCGTCTGCTCCGCGCGCTGCTCCGCCCGCAGGGCCTCCGCCCGCCTCTCGGTCTCCTCGAAGGCCTCCCGCGCGGCCTCCCTGGCCCCCTCGGCGTCCCGGCGGGCGATCGTCACCCTCTCCTCGGACCGCGCACGGGCCTCCTCCAGGGCCGCCCGGGCCGCCGCGTCCGCCGCCGTCCTGACGCCCTCCGCATACGCCGCGGCGGCCTCCGTCGCCTCCCGGGCCGCCTGCTCGGCGGCCTCCACGAGGGCCTGCGCCTCCGCCTCGGCACCCCGTACGAGCCGCTCGTCCTCCTGCTCGGCCAGCGCCAGGATCCTCTGCGCGGTCTCGCCGAGGGACTCGTACCGCTGCGGCGCGAGCTGTCTGACGGCCAGCCGCAGCCCGGCGGCCTCCGTCTCCATCTCCTTGGCCAGGACCGTGAGCCGCGCCGCCCGCTCCCAGGCCGCGTCGCGCTCCCCGGAGAGCGCGGCGAGGTGGCGGTCGACCTGCTCGGGGCGGTACCCGCGCCCCCGTCCGACGGCGAAACTCATCCCTGACGCCCCTTCCCTGTGGCCTCGACCCTCAAGGATGCGCCATCAGAACGGACAAAAGGCGCCCAACGTGCACGCACGTCGAGCGCCTTTCGTCACATTCGGTTCGGTTCCGCCTACAGAAGGCCGTCCCACATCTGCTCCAGGAGCACCGACCACCAGTTCTCCGGCGACGACAGCGCCGCCGGGTCCAGCATCGCCAACTGCGCCTGGAAATCGACCGTCCAGCGGCCCGCCTGCTCCGGGTTCAGCCCGAACCGCAGCCGCCACATCCGGCCGAGGAGCGCCATCGACCGCGTGAACTCCGGCAGCCCCGTGTTCACGAACTGCGGCGGCACCGACTGCCCGCCCGGACCGGCCTCCACCGGCACCGCCACGATGTGCGCGGTCCCGTACTGGACACAGACCGCCCGGCCGAAGTCCGAACCGAGCACCAGGTACGAGCTCGCGTCCGGCGCCGCCGGAACCTGCCGCTGCGCCGCCAGCTCCGCCAGCGTCGGCACCACCGGCATCGCCGGCTGCGCCCAGAAGAACGGACCGAAGTCCGCCGGCAGCCCCGCCCACACCAGGG
The DNA here is from genome assembly GCF_014648895.1 of Streptomyces tanashiensis. GTDB lineage: Bacteria > Actinomycetota > Actinomycetes > Streptomycetales > Streptomycetaceae > Streptomyces > Streptomyces tanashiensis. The sequence goes on along the minus strand of NZ_BMRZ01000015.1, from coordinate 77,093 downwards.
TGCGCGCCACGATCTCCGGCACACCCTGCCGGGACACCGCCCGCTGGTCGAACCGGAGCACACCGGGCCCGAACGCCCCGGCCAGCTCCTGCGCGATCCCCTCCGGGGGGATCGGCGGGGCGGGCTGCACCTGCGGCAGCGGCGCCCGCACCGGAGCCGGGCGCGCCGGACCGTCCGCGACCTGGTGCAACTCGCCCTGATGGGTCAGGAGTTGCCGCATGCCCTGCTGCCGGCCCGCGTGATCACGGCCGTACGGGGCGATGCTCGTGATCCGCGCCTGCGGCCACGTCTCCCGGATCATCCGCGCGCAGTAACCACCCGGCAGCTCACAGGACTCCAGCTCCGTGTGGAGTTCGAGCACCTGCTGCGGCGGCACGTTCATCGCCCGCAGCTCGTGCAGGATCTGCCACTCCGGGTGCGGAGTGCCCGGCGCCGAACGCCGGATGATCTGCGCCTCGGAACCGTCGGGCGCCCGGTACCGCAGCACCGCCTGGTAGCCGGGGCCGACCGTCGGCTGACCCGCCGGATGCGGATAGCCGTACGCGGGGGGCACGGGACCCGGCGCCACGGGACCCGGAGGAACGGGACCGGGCGCGGGCGGCGGCGTGTGACCGCCGACCGGCGGCGCCGGAGCGGGCGGGGGCGGCGGAGTGCCCGGACCACCCGGACCGGGATGCGCCAGCATCGTCGCCGCGTGCGCGACACCGCCCGGAGGCGTGCCGGGCACACCCGGCGGCGGCGGGGGCGGCGGAGGCGCGCCCGGACCGCCCTGGTTGGGGTGCGCCAGCATCGTCGCCGCGTGGTGCACCGGCTGCGGCGGCGTCACGGGACCCGGCGGGGCCGGCGGAGGCGGCCCGGGCGGACCCGGCTGCGCGGGCGGCTTCGGCCCCTCCGGCCCGAGCTGCGACACGAGCTGCGTGGGGATGTACGCGTTGGAGCCCGACGAACCACCCGGGACACCCGGAGCGGGCGGAGCACCCGGGACCCCCGGCGCTCCCGGCGGCGGAGGCGGCGTCGGCCCGCGCCCGGCCTTCGGCGACAGGGCGGCCTTGCTGGTCGCCGCGTCCGCGATGTCCCCGGCGCCCGGCGCCACGGGCGTGGGCGACGGAGGCGGCGGCGTCCCCGGACCGGCCTGCGCGGCGGCCGGCGAAGGCTGCGGCACGGGCGGCGCGGGCGGAGCCTGCGGAACCGCGCCCGGGGCAGGAGCCGGGGCCGGGGCCGCCGGGTCGAGGCGGGGCGCGATCGCGGTCGGGGGCAGCGCGCTGCCCCCCTTCATCAGGGCGGTCGGCGCGTCCGCGCCCACCGAGGGCGGCGGGGTGTCCTCGTCGTCCGTACCCGACAGCGCCGGCGCGAAGACGGTCGCGGGCAGCGGCACCGCCCCGTCCGCACCCCCGGAACTCGCGTTCGCGTCCACCCACGGACTGTCGGACGCGGGAACGGGAGCAGGCGCGGGAGCGGGAACGGGAGCAGCGGCCGGTGCGGGAGCAGGGGCAGGCACGGGCGCGGGGGCGGGGGCGGGCGGCGCCGCCGGAGTCGCAGGCGTCGCCGCCGGTACGCCGTCCATCGCCGTCGGCTCGTACGCGTCGGCCTCCGCGACCGGAGCGGGCTCAGCGGCCCGGACCGGAGCCGTCGCCGCCTCCGACGCCGCCACCGAAGCGGACGGAGCAGACGGAGCAGACGGAGCAGACGGAGCAGACAAAGCCGAAGATTCCATCGAACCCAAGGACGGCGAAGAAGCCGAAGAAGCCACCGAGGCCGACGGCCCCGACTCCCCCGCCCCCACCGCGTCCGACACGTCGTCCACCCGGGCCGACCCGCTCGCGCTCTCCTGCGAGGCGTGCGACTCCTCCCTCGGCAGCCCGATCTTGTCCGCAGCGTCCTGCAGCCACTCCGGCGGACTCAGCAGGAACGACGTCTGATTCAGATCGATCCGGGCCGCCGGCACCGCCGCCTGCGCCGGAACCTCGTCCGTCGCCCCGTACTCCTCCTCGTACCGCCGGATCACCTCACCCACCGGCAGCCCCGGCCACAGCGTCGCCTCACCACTGCGCGCGATCACCAGCCGCTGGCGCCCGCCGTCCGACGTCGGACCGCCCTCGCGGTCCTCCGCCCACACCACGAACCCCAGCTCGAACTCCCGCACCCGCACCTCACGGTGCTGATACGCCGGCAGGTCACCGTTGATCCACTCCTCGGCGCGCTCCTGCGCCTGCGCGAACGTCACCACAGCCAGCTCACTCCCCCACCGGGACCACGGGCACGGCACGCGCGAAGCCACCGTCCACCATCAGGTTCGCCACCGTCTCCAGCTCCGGCGGATTGCCCGCCAGACGCCCGAGGAACGCGTCGAAGTCCGCACCACAGGGCAGCAACAGCCGTTCCACCCGCTCGTTCACCGTCCAGCCGGCCGCCACCTCGCCGGAGTCCCGCGCGTCGTCGTACGCGCAGAACCACACCGAACCGACCGCCGCACCCCGCACCTTCAGCGCGATCAGACCGCCCTGGACGAAAGCCACGCCCAGATAGTCCTTCGTCAGATGGTCACGCAGACACTTGTTGACGTAGACGAGGTCATTGACCCCCGCCTCCTCCCGCACCGTGAAGAACGGCTGGTCGACCAGCAGCCCCAGCTCCGCGTCCAGCGCCGCGCCCACCGGAGCGCACCCGCCCGCCGCCTTCAGGAACGTGCGGTACGCCCCCGGCAGCCGATAGCCGAGATCCTCCTCGACGCCCTGAAGCTGCTGCTCCGACACCGACACCAGGCCCTTCGGCAGCCCGAAGTGCACCGGCCGGGTCTCCTGCAGCGGACGCGTCCCCCGCTTCGACTGGTCCACGGCCGCCGTCGCCACCCCGCCGTGATGACGCAGCAGCGCCTTCACCTCGACCGGAACCAGCTCCATCCGCCGCGAACGCGCCACGTGGTGCCACGTCCAGCCGTGCGGGGTCGCCACCGACGGAATCGAGTCCCACAGCTCGTGCCCGGTCGCCGCCATCGCCGCGTTCGCCGACACATAGTCCGTGAGACGCAGCTCGTCGACACCGAAACCCTCGGGCGGATCGGCGATCTCCGCCGCCGCACGCGCATACGGCGAGAAGTCCGGATGACCGAACTCGTCCACCCGTACCCCCCTGGGGTGACGGGAGGCACGCACCGGATCCGGGAAATGCACGACCTGCCCGGCATAGGCCGCGTTCGGTGGCGCGGTGTCCTGCCCGAGCCGACCTGTCGTCATGGCGGTTGCCCCCTGCATGGCGTCACTGACTGCTGCTACCGGCTGATTCGCACAGCCTGATTCCGCACAGCCTATGCGCTGCCACAAGAGCCCGAACCGGACCCGAACCGACGACCACCGACCGTGACCAACTGTCACGACGCCATGACAGGTGCACCATGATTCCGACACACCGGGGACGCGTTACGCCGCCCCAGCTTCCCCATATGGCTCCCTATTTGGCAGGCTGTCCACGCAACTCGGGGGATTGCAGGAGGGGAAGACGAGCACCATGCACACAGCAACGACGCCCACACAGGGTGACCCACGCCTCAACTGGAGCAGCAGCGCCGAGGCGACGCGCGCACCCTTACTGCGTCACCGCCGCGACGGAATCCTCCCCACCGTCGGAGCCGCCCTCTCCGTCCGCGGTGAAACCCTCACGTGCACCGCGGGCCGCGGCGACCGGCCCCCCGCCCTGCACGCCCTCGTCCAGGACTTCCTGGACACCCTCACCAGCAGCCAGCGCGAACGCTTCACCGGCCGCTGCCCCGAGGCGATCCTGCTCTCCCGCCACCTCACCGCCACCGAGAACGGCCGCTCCAAGCGCGCCCAGCGCAAGCCGCTCACCCACAGCGAGGCCCGCCGCTCCCTCAAGCACGCCAAACTCACCGCCCGGCGCATCCGGGAGGACGGCGACCCGCTCCACGGCAGCTACGCGGCACCCTGTCGCTCCTGTACGGCGATGCTCGCCCACTTCGGTGTCCGCACCGTCGACCCCACCACGCCTGTCGAGAACGGCTGACCGCACCCCATGCCCGACCACCTCAGCACCACACGCTTCCCGGTCAACGTCGACGCCGCCCTCCGCGAGGCCGGCTGGCAGCCCGGCCGCTGGGACATCAAGCTCGCCGAAGAGTGGGCCGACACCCTGCGCGCCCACGTCTCCCCCGCCGGACACCGGCACAGCGTCTTCCCCGCCGCCGTCGAGGCCTGGGCCGAATTCGGCGGCCTGCGGATCACCGCGCCCGGCCACGGGCGGCAGATAGCGCCCGCCGCCGTCCGCTTCGACCCGCTCGCCGGACTGCACCTCTCCCGCACCCTCGCCGACCTCGGCCGCGCCCTGGAGACCGAGCTCGCCCCCCTCGGAGAGGAAGGCGAACACCAGGCCGTCCTCGCCATGGACGCCGAAGGCCGCGTCTACAGCCTCGACCACGCCGGCGACTGGTACCTCGGCAAGGACATCGACGCCGCCCTCTCCACCCTCATCACCGGAGCCCAGCCGACCCGCCTCACGGCCGGCTGAGGACCGGCCACTCACCCGTCGGCAGCACCGCCGACACCTTGAAACCACCCGGGTCGGTCGGCCCCGACACGAACACACCCCCGAGCCGCAGCACCCGCTCCCGCATCCCCACCAGCCCGTTCCCACCGCTCGGCAGCCCGACATCCGCCACCGCCGCGTCCGAAGGACCGTTCTCCACCTGCATCGCGACCTCGCCACCCCGATGCGCGAGCCGCACCACGACCTCCGCACCCGCCGCGTGCTTGTGGACGTTCGTCAACGCCTCCTGCACCACCCGGTACGCCGTCCGCTCCACCTCCGGGGCATACGGACGCGCCTCCCCGATCACCACGAGCTCCACGACCGCCCCCGCCAGCCGCGACTGCTCACACAACGCCTCCACGGCGTCCAGGCACGGCCCGTCCTCCGCCGCCGCCTCCGCCGCGGCCGCCGCCGCCCGCCCCACCGCGGCCAGCGGCACCACCGACGGAGCCGCGGGAACCCTCTCCTCCCGCAGCACCCCCAGCATCTCCCGCAACTCCGTCAACGCCTGCCGGCCCATGTCCCCGACCAGCGCCGCGTTCTTCACCGCCTTCTGCGGATCCTTCAACGCCACCGCCTGCAGCGCCGCCGCGTGCACCACCATCAACGACACCCGGTGCGCCACCACGTCGTGCATCTCCCGCGCGATCCGCGTCCGCTCCTCCTGCCGCGCCCACTGCGCCCGCTGCTCGGCCCGGTCCGCGAGCAGCGACAGCTCCTGCTCCAGCGAGTCCGCGCGCTCCCGCAGGCTCTCCATGAGCCGGCGGCGCGCCCCTATGTAGAGGCCGAAGAGCACCGGCGGCGCGTTGAGCCCGAGCGTCATGAAGAGCGCGACGCTCGGCACGTACCAGCCGCTCGGGTCGATGTCCGGCGGGCCCTCGTCGACCTGGGCGACGTCCTGCCGCATCTGCACCACGGTCACCACGAACACGGCGAGCGTCGACATGCCGGCGAGGACGGCGGTGATCCGCCGGGGCACGTCGGAGGCGGCGAGCGAGTACAGCCCGACGATCCCCATCAGGAAGCCCATCTCGGCGGGCGCGACGGCGATCGACACGAGGACGACGGCGATGGGCCACCGGCGCCGGAACAGCAGGGTGGACCCGACGATCAGCCCGAACAGCACCCCCACGGGCACGGGCAGCGAAGCCTTGTCGGCGAAGCCGATGCCCTCGACCGCGCACTCCAGCGCGGAGACGAGCGCGAGCCCGATGTCCAGGACGGCGCTCCGCCGTCTCCCCCACCACCACCAAGTCCCGACGCCCTCGGCGTCCCGGTCCGCCCCCGTTGTGGTCATACCCACCACCCTACGGGTGGGCCCCCACGTCAATGCTGGATAAACGCGTCCCTCGAACTGTTGAATCGACCGCATATTCGATCCGGACGTCCGCATTCCGGACGATGGGGCTCGCGCGACAACCGATCGCGACAGCCTCCGGGTGGCCGCGAGCTCCCGCCTGTACCGTCGCATCAAAGGGTCTTGGTACGGCATAGTGGAGGCCGCCAGATCGACGGACTAGCGATTTGTCCGCTTTGAGGCATACACCATCCCCTGTGGTGTAATCGGCAGCACTGGGACCTTTGGAGTCCTATGTCCGGGTTCGAGTCCTGGCAGGGGAGCCACGCGACGCGGGTCCTGACCGTCCAGGTCAGGACCCGCACTCATGTCCGCCCGCTTGCCCCCCGGTATCCTTCGTGGGTCCACCACCCAAAGCCGAAGGGCATTCCTGTGAGCGCCAACCGCCCGGCAGCCGTCGTCGTCCTCGCAGCGGGTGAGGGCACCCGCATGAAGTCGAAGACCCCCAAGGTCCTGCACGAGATCGCCGGACGCTCGCTCGTCGGGCATGTCGTGTCCGCCGCCCGCGAGCTGGAGCCCGAGCACCTCGTCGTGGTCGTCGGGCACGCCCGGGAGCAGGTCAAGGGGCATCTCGGCGAGCACTACGCCGGGACCCGGACCGCCGTCCAGGAGGAGCAGAACGGCACCGGGCACGCCGTGCGGATGGCCCTGGAGGAGCTCGGCCAGGCGCCCGAGGGGACCGTCGTGGTCGTGTGCGGCGACACTCCGCTGCTGTCCGGTGAGACGCTCCGCGCGCTCGCGGACACCCACGCGGCCGACGGCAACGCCGTGACCGTGCTGACCGCCGAGGTCCCGGACTCCACCGGGTACGGGCGGATCGTCCGGGACGGCTCCGGCGCCGTGACCGAGATCGTCGAGCACAAGGACGCGTCCGCCGCGCAGCTCGCGATCCGGGAGATCAACTCCGGTGTGTTCGCGTTCGACGGGAAGCTGCTCGCCGAGGCGCTGACGCAGGTGCGTACGGACAACAGCCAGGGCGAGGAGTACCTCACCGACGTGCTGTCGATCCTGCGCGAGGCCGGGCACCGGGTCGGGGCGTCGCTCGCGGGCGACCACCGCGAGATCCTCGGGATCAACAACCGGGTGCAGCTCGCCGAGGCCCGCGGCCTGCTGAACCGGCGGCTCCTGGAGCGGGCCATGATGGCCGGTGTCACCGTCGTGGACCCCGCGTCCGTGCTCGTGGACGTGACCGTGACCTTCGAGGCCGACGCGGTGATCCTGCCGGGGACGCAGCTGCACGGTGCCACGCACATCGGCGAGGACGCCGTGGTGGGCCCGAACACGCGCCTGACGGACGTCACCGTGGGCAAGGGCGCCCGGGTGGACAACACGGTCGCCTTCTCCGCCGTCATCGGCGAGAGCGCCTCCGTGGGTCCCTTCGCGTACCTCCGTCCGGGGACGAACCTCGGCAAGAAGGCGAAGGCCGGTACGTACGTCGAGATGAAGAACGCGACGGTGGGCGAGGGCACGAAGGTCCCCCATCTGTCGTACGTGGGTGACGCGACGATCGGCGAGTACACGAACATCGGCGCCGCGAGCGTCTTCGTGAACTACGACGGCGAGGCGAAGCACCACACCACGATCGGCTCCCACTGCCGTACGGGTTCGGACAACATGTTTGTGGCTCCCATCACCATCGGGGACGGGGCCTACACCGCCGCGGGGTCCGTGATCACGAAGGACGTGCCGGCCGGTTCGCTCGCCGTGGCCCGGGGCCAGCAGCGGAATATCGAGGGTTGGGTGGCCCGGAAGCGGCCCGGCAGTGCTGCCGCGCAGGCCGCTCAGGCCTCCTCTGAGGAGTCCGCCGGCGAAAGCTGACCGGAAACGGGTACGTCGAACTCGGCGTACCGTGATACGTGCACACAAATTCGGCTGGCACGCACATGCGCTCGACAGGCGCGGGATCGCGGCCAGAGAACACGTCTGAGGAGACAGTGCTGTGACCGGGATCAAGACGACCGGCGAGAAGAAGCTGATGCTCTTCTCCGGCCGCGCCCACCCCGAGCTGGCCGAGGAGGTCGCGCACCAGCTGGGCGTCGGTCTCGTTCCCACCAAGGCGTTCGACTTCGCCAACGGTGAGATCTACGTCCGCTTCCAGGAGTCGGCGCGCGGCGCGGACTGCTTCCTGATCCAGAGCCACACGGCTCCGATCAACAAGTGGATCATGGAACAGCTGATCATGATCGATGCTCTGAAGCGGGCCTCGGCCCGGAGCATCACCGTGATCATCCCGTCGTACGGCTACGCCCGTCAGGACAAGAAGCACCGCGGCCGTGAGCCGATCTCGGCGCGTCTGGTGGCGGACCTGCTGAAGACGGCGGGCGCGGACCGGATCCTGACCGTGGACCTGCACACGGACCAGATCCAGGGCTTCTTCGACGGTCCGGTGGACCACCTGTCGGCCCTTCCGGTCCTGGCGGACTACGTGGGTGCGAAGGTCGACCGCGCCAAGCTGACGATCGTGTCCCCGGACGCGGGCCGCGTGCGGGTCGCCGACCGCTGGTGCGACCGTCTGGACGCGCCGCTGGCGATCGTGCACAAGCGTCGTGACAAGGACGTCGCCAACCAGGTCACCGTGCACGAGGTCGTGGGTGACGTGAAGGGCCGCGTCTGTGTCCTCGTCGACGACATGGTGGACACGGGCGGCACGATCTGCGCCGCCGCGGACGCCCTGTTCGCGCACGGCGCGGAGGACGTCATCGTGACGGCCACGCACGGCATCCTGTCGGGTCCGGCCGCGGACCGCCTGAAGAACTCCAAGGTGAGCGAGTTCGTGTTCACGGACACGCTGCCGGTGCCGGGTGCGCTGGAGCTGGACAAGATCACGGTGCTGTCGATCGCGCCGACGATCGCGCGCGCGGTGCGCGAGGTGTTCGAGGACGGTTCGGTGACGAGCCTCTTCGAGGAGCACTGAGCCCCGTAGGCAGTGACCGAGGAGGGCCCTTCCCCCACCGGGGGAGGGCCCTTCCGTCTGTCCGGGAGCTGATCCATTTGGGCGCGTCGGGGGCGGCGGGTAGACTGCCGTAGTTGCTCGGCGAGGGAGGCCGTACCCGTAAGGGTCACGGCGGTCCGTTATCGACGCGCTCTTCGTAGCAGGCCATCGCCAGTCGTGGCCGGGTGACCACGTCTGTTCGTCACCTTCTACGAGGAGTGCACCATGTCCGAGGTCAAGCTCGCCGCTGCCGTCCGTACCGAGTTCGGCAAGGGCGCCGCCCGTGCCATCCGCCGTGACTCCCAGGTTCCCGCGGTCGTCTACGGCCACGGCTCGGAGCCGGCCCACATCACCCTCCCGGCCCACGAGCTCGGCCTCGCGCTCCGTACGCCGAACGTCCTGCTCTCCCTGGACATCGACGGCAAGAACGAGCTGGCGATCCCGAAGGCCGTCCAGCGTGACGCCATCAAGGGCTTCCTGATCCACGTCGACCTGCTTCTCGTGAAGCGCGGCGAGAAGGTCACGGTCGAGATCCCGGTCCAGGCCGAGGGTGAGCTCGCCGCCGGCGGCAACCTGCTGGAGCACGTGCTCGGCACGCTCTCCGTCGAGGCCGAGGCCACCCACCTCCCCGAGGCCGTCACGGTCTCCGTCGAGGGCCTGGAGGCCGGTGCCTCCGTCCTCGCGAAGGACATCACCCTCCCGAAGGGTGCGACCCTGGTGACCGACGCCGACGCCGTCGTCCTCCAGGTCCTGGCCGCGCAGGCCGAGGAGCCGGCCGCCGAGGCCGCGGCCACCGAGGGTGCCGAGGCCTGAGCCGTAGGCTCTGCCTGACGTGACGGGGTGATGGGCCGTACGGGCCCGTCACCCCGTTTCTCTTGTACGGATACGCGGATACGAGGAGAGCTGCGCACATGACGGACGACGCGAACGCCCCCTGGCTGATCGTCGGTCTCGGCAATCCGGGGCCCGAGTACGCGGCCAACCGGCACAACATCGGCTTCATGGTCGTGGACCTGCTCGCGGAGCGGATCCGTGGCTCGTTCAAGCGGGCGCAGAAGGCCCAGGCGCAGGTCGTCGAGGGCCGGATGGGGCCTCCGGGGCCGGAGAACCGCCGGGTGATCCTCGCGAAGCCGATGTCGTACATGAATCTCTCGGGCGGTCCGGTGACGGCGCTGCGCGACTTCTACAAGGTGCCGACGGCGCATGTCGTGGCGGTCCACGACGAGCTGGACATCGACTACGGGGTGCTGCGGCTGAAGCTGGGCGGCGGCGACAACGGGCACAACGGTCTGAAGTCGATGACGAAGGCGATGGGCGCGGAGTACCACCGGGTGCGGTGCGGGATCGGGCGTCCGCCGGGCCGGATGCAGGTGGCGGACTTCGTCCTGAAGGACTTCTCGTCGGCGGAGCGCAAGGACCTGGACTGGTTCGTGGACCGGGCGGCGGATTCGGTGGAGTGTCTGGTGGCGGAGGGTCTGGAGCGGGCCCAGTCGGCGTACAACTCGTAGGGCCTGGCGATCGGGACGTACGACTGTACGATCGCGGGTCATGACGCACGTCCGTACCGCAGCCATGGCCCTGGTCGCCCTGTTTCTCGTCGTCGCGGGCGCCTGGGCCTCGTGGAACTCCGCCCAGCACGTTCTGCTCGCGAAGGGTCGTGAGCACGGGACGCTGTCGGTGACCGCCTGCACGGACGAGACGTGCAGCGGTCGTTATGTCCCGGAGGATCCGTCCTCGTCGCGCCGCACGCTGACGATCGCGCGCTCGGTCGCGGCGGAGAAGGGCGCGACGATCCCGGTGGTGGTGAAGCCGGGCACGGACGAGGGCGTGCGGACGGGCTGGGGCGGTGGGCTGCACGCGTGGCTCCCGCTGGGCGGGGCGCTGTTGCTCGCGGCGCCGCTGGTCGGTGGCGGGATGCGGCTGCCGCGGACGGCGTGGTCGCTGGCGGGGGTCGGCGGGGCGGTGCTGGTGGCGGCGTTCTTCGCGCTCTGAGCGGGGCGGTCGGCCGGACCGTCGTCCGTGTTCCGTCCGTGTTCCGTCCGGGAACGGCCGGGTTCCCGGGGCAATCGTTATGGACCTCTGGCTTAAGACTGACTTAAAGCGATGGATAGGCTGCCCCAGCCACCTCCCACGGCATCCTCATTCCACAGATGGACGACTGCACATGCGACGCTCCCTCATTCCCGCAGCCGCGCTTGTCGCGGCCATGGCGGGCTCCGTGATCCTGGCGCCGACCGCCTTCGCGTCGGACGGCACGCACACGTACCCGCTGCACCAGCAGACGCCGATCGCCGCGTCGGAGGCGTCCCACGACGGTGACTGCAAGACGATTCCGGCCAGCCAGGACGGCTGGCACTTCGTCATCCCCGGCAACGGCGTGGACTTCACCAAGCTGACGGTGACCTTCGACAACGGCGCGCCGATCGTCATCACCTCGTTCGGTCCGCCGAACGCCAAGCACGCGTACGTGGGTTCCGCCCCGGGCGCCAAGCTGACGTCGGCCGAGGCCGAGGTCAACGGTGTGATCAAGCAGGGCTGGTTCAACCTGTCCCACACCTGCCCGGCCACCGACACCACGGGTGGCACCACGGGCGAGCAGACCACCGGTGGCAGCACCGGCGAGCAGACCACGGGCGGTTCGACCACCGGTGAGCAGACCACCGGCGGTTCGACCACCGGTGGGACGACGACCGGCGAGCAGACCACGGGTGGCTCCACCACCGGCGAGCAGACCACCGGCGGCTCCACCACGGGCGAGACCACCACGGGTGAGACCACGACCGGTGGCTCCACCACGGGCGAGGCCACCTCCACGGGCGGCTCCGCCACCGGTGGGACGAGCACCGGCGGGACCACCACGACCGGCGGCTCCACCACCGGTGAGACCGCCTCCACGGGCGGCTCCGCCACCGGCGGTTCGGAGACCGGGGGCGAGGGCAACCTCGCCGAGACCGGTTCGAGCGCCCCGGTCGGCCTCCTCGCCGCCGCCGCCCTGGCCCTCGCGGCCGCCGGCGCGGTCCTGGTGACCCGCCGTCGCAAGGCCGCGCAGAACTGACGTACCCCGAAGTACGACAGGGCCCCCGCCGGGGAATCCGGCGGGGGCCCTGTCATGCGTACGGAAGAGATGTCAGCCGGTGTTGCGGAGACCCGCCGCCACGCCGTTCACCGTGAGGAGCAGGGCCCGCGCGAGCAGCGGGTCCGGGTCCTCGCCGCGCTCGGCGTCCGCGCGCTGGCGGGCGAGGAGCGCGACCTGGAGGTAGGAGATCGGGTCCAGGTAGGCGTCGCGGATGGCGAAGGTCTGCTGGAGGACCGGGTTGGAGTCGAGGAGCTGCTCGCCGCCGGTGACCTTGAGGACCTCGGCGACGGTCAGCGCGTGCTCGGCCTCGATGGTGTCGAAGACGTGCTTGAGGTCGTCGGGGACGAGGGTGTCGACGTAGTGGCGGGCGATCCGCAGGTCCGTCTTCGCGAGCGTCATCTCCACGTTGGAGAGGAAGTTGCGGAAGAAGCCCCACCGCTCGTGCATCTCGCCGAGGACCGCGTCGAGGCCCGCCTCGCGCAGGGCCTTGAGGCCGGAGCCGACGCCGAACCAGCCGGGCACGATCTGGCGGGACTGGGTCCAGCCGAACACCCAGGGGATGGCGCGGAGTCCGTCGAGGGAGACGCCGGAGCCGGGGCGGCGGGAGGGCCGTGAGCCCAGGTGCAGGTCGGCGAGCTGGTCGACGGGGGTGGAGGCGAGGAAGTACGCCGGCAGGCCGGGGTCCTCGACCAGCTTGCGGTACGCGGTGTGGGCGGCGTCGGAGACGGTGTCCATGGCCGCGTCCCAGCGGGCGAGGGCGTCGTCGGACTGGCGCGGCGCGGTGTGCAGGGCGGAGGCCTGCAGGGTGGCGGCGACGGTCAGTTCGAGGTTCTCGCGGGCCAGGGACGGGATCAGGTACTTGTCGGAGATGACCTCGCCCTGCTCGGTCACCTTGATCTCGCCCTCCAGGGTGCCCCAGGGCTGGGCGAGGATCGCGTCGTGGGAGGGGCCGCCGCCGCGGCCGACGGTGCCGCCGCGGCCGTGGAAGAGGCGCAGCCGGACGCCGTAGCGGTGGGCGACGTCGCGGAGCCTCCGCTGGGCGCGGTGGATCTCCCACTGGGAGGTGGTGATGCCGCCGAACTTCGAGGAGTCCGAGTAGCCGAGCATGACCTCCTGGACGTCGCCGCGGAGCGAGACGAGACGCCGGTAGGAGGGGTCGGCGAGCATGTCGTCGAGGATGACGTCGGCGGCCTTGAGCTCGTCGGTGGTCTCCAGGAGCGGCACGATGCCGATCTTCGCCCAGCCGCCGTGCAGGTCGATCAGGCCGGCCTCGCGGGCGAGGACGGCGGCGGCGAAGACGTCGTCGGCGCCCTGGCACATCGAGATGATGTACGACTCGATGACCTCCGGGCCGAAGCGCTCGAAGGCCTCCTTGATGGTGTGGAAGACGCCGAGGGTCTTCTCGCCGGCGGCGTCCAGCGGGGCCGGGGTCGGGGCGAGCGGGCGGCGCGAGCGCAGCTCCTTGGCGAGCAGCTTCTGCCGGTAGTCGCGGGGCATGTCGGCGTACCGCCAGGACTCCTCGCCGAGGCGGTCGAAGAGCTGGCCGAGGGCGTGGTGGTGGGCCTCGGCGTGCTCGCGGACGTCCATGGTGGCGAGCTGGAGGCCGAAGGCGGAGAGGGTCCGGATGACCCGGTCCATGCGGCCGTCGGCGAAGAGCGCGCCGCGGTGCTCGCGCAGCGAGGTCTGGATGAGGGTGAGGTCGCGGATGAGCTCGGCGGTGCCGAGGTAGTCGCGGCCTTCCTGGTGCGGGGTGCCGTGGGCGAGGCGCTCGCGGGTGTTGACGAGCTTCTGCCGGATGCAGGTGGCCTTGAGCCGGTACGGCTCCTCGGCGTTGAGGCGCTTGTAGCGGGGGCTGATCTCCGGGAGGAGCTCCAGGTCGCGCTGGAGGGAGTCCAGGAGTTCCTGGGTGGCTCCGGTGTAGCGGATGGAGTTGGAGAGCAGTCCGCGGAGGAAGTCGACGAGTTCGAGGGCGTCGGTGATGCCGTGCTCGTGCTGGAGGATCAGGATGTCCCAGGTCACCTGGGGGGTGACGTTGGGGTTGCCGTCGCGGTCGCCGCCGATCCAGGTGCCGAAGGTGAGGGGGCGGGTGCCGGAGGGCAGCTCGACGCCGACGCGCTCCAGCTCGGCGGCGAGGTCCTCCAGGACGTCGCCGACGGCGTCGGCGTGCAGCTCGTCGAGGTAGTAGATCGCGTTGCGGGCCTCGTCGGCGGGCTCGGGGCGGACCACCCGGAGCTCGTCGGTCTGCCAGATGAGGTCGATGTTCTCGGCGAGCCGCAGGTCGGTGCGGCGGCGCTCGGCCTGGATGACCGGGGTCTCCAGGAGGGCGGCGATCCGGCGGAGCTTGTTGAGGACGGAGCGGCGGGCCGCTTCGGTGGGGTGCGCGGTGAAGACCGGCCGTACGTTGAGGTTCTTGACCGTCTCGCGGACGTGGTCGGGGTCGCCGTCCTTGAGCATGTCGGCGGTGCGGGCGAGGAGGCTGCCCTCGGCTGCGCGCTTCTCGCGCATCTCGCGGCCGCGGTGGACCTGCTCGGTGACGTTCGCGAGGTGGAAGTAGGTGGAGAAGGCGCGCACCAGCTTGGCGGCCGTCTCGAGTTCGACGCCTCGGAGCAGCTCGGCGGCGGCCTCGCCGTCCTCGCGGGTGAGGCGGCGGACCTTCTCGACGAGGTCGAGGAGTTCGTGGCCTTCCTGGCGTACGAGGGTCTCGCCGAGGAGATCGCCCAGTCGGCGGATGTCGGCGCGCAGCTCGGTGCTGGCGGTGGGGGTCTGGTCGGCACTGCTCACAGGTGCGGCTCCTTGCAGTGTTCGAGCACTCTGGAGGGTTCTGGAGGCTTGCGGACCGCGCTGTCCGACGCCCCCAGGATAGGTGTCCACATGGTGGGCGGCGGGGAGGCCCCTCTTTGTGCCCTCTTGCCGCGCGCCACGGCGCTGCCATACTTACGACGCCGTAGGTTACGGAGGCGTAGCCACGACTTCGCGCTTCGACGCGTTTCCTCTCCCCTTCACTCACCAGGGACACCCATGACCATGAGCCCCGAGATGACGACGGCGTCCACCGCGCCGGACGACTCCGCGGCCCTGCCCTCCGCCACGCTGGGCGGGGACAGCAAGCGTTCGATCGAGCAGATCACCCTGCTGCTGTTCATCACGGTGCCGTTCCTGGCGCTGCTCGCGGCGGTTCCGCTGGCCTGGGGCTGGGGGGTGAGCTGGCTGGATCTGGGGCTGATGGTGGCGATGTACTACATCGGCTGCCACGGGATCACGATCGGTTTCCACCGGTACTTCACGCACGGTTCCTTCAAGGCGAAGCGGCCGCTGCGGATCGCGCTCGCGATCATGGGTTCGCTCGCGGTGGAGGGCCCGCTGGTCCGCTGGGTGGCGGACCACCGGAAGCACCACAAGTTCTCGGACGCGGAGGGTGACCCGCACTCGCCGTGGCGGTTCGGCGAGACGGTTCCGGCGCTGATGAAGGGCCTGTGGTGGGCGCACATCGGCTGGATGTTCGACGAGGAGCAGACGCCGCAGCACAAGTACGCCCCCGATCTGATCAAGGATCCGGCGATCCGGGCGGTCTCGCGCCAGTTCGTGCTGTGGACGGTCGTGTCGCTGGCGATCCCGCCGCTGGTGGGCGGTCTGGTGACGATGTCGTGGTGGGGCGCGTTCACGGCGTTCTTCTGGGGTTCGCTGGTGCGGGTGGCGCTGCTGCACCACGTGACCTGGTCGATCAACTCGATCTGTCACGCGGTGGGCAAGCGTCCGTTCAAGTCGCGTGACCGCTCGGGCAACGTGTGGTGGCTGGCGGTGCTGTCCTGCGGCGAGTCCTGGCACAACCTGCACCACGCGGACCCGACCTCGGCCCGGCACGGGGTGCTGCGCGGCCAGGTCGACTCCAGCGCGCGCCTCATCCGCTGGTTCGAGCTGCTGGGCTGGGCGACGGATGTGCGCTGGCCGGCGAAGTCCCGCATCGAAGCCCGCCGCCAGAGCATGCCCGCCGACGCGGCATGATGGAAGACGTGGCGATCGAGGGCAGGACCGGCGGTACCGGCAGCAGCGGCGGAGAGCAGAAACCCCGGCGGGGCCGCCGGGTGCGGATGACGGGCGCGGAGCGCCGGGAGCAGCTGCTCGACATCGGTCGCACGCTCTTCGCCGAGAAGGGCTTCGAGGGCACGTCGGTGGAGGAGATCGCGGCGAAGGCCGGGGTCTCCAAGCCGGTGGTGTACGAGCACTTCGGGGGCAAGGAGGGGCTGTACGCGGTCGTCGTCGACCGGGAGATGCGGCAGCTCCTGGACGGGGTGACGGGGGCGCTGACCGCCGGGCATCCGCGGGAGCTGCTGGAGCAGGCGGCGTTCGCGCTGCTCGACTACATCGAGAACTACACGGACGGTTTCCGGATCCTCGTGCGGGATTCGCCGGTGGCGCAGTCGACGGGCACGTTCGCGTCGCTGATCAGTGACATCGCCACCCAGGTGGAGGACATCCTGGGTCTGGAGTTCAAGGCCCGCGGGTTCGACCCGAAGCTGGCGCCGCTGTACGCGCAGGCGCTGGTGGGGAGCGTGGCGCTGACGGGCCAGTGGTGGCTGGACGTCCGCAAGCCGAAGAAGGCGGAGGTCGCGGCGCATCTGGTGAACCTGGCGTGGCACGGCCTCGACGGTCTGGAGCAGAAGCCGCGGTTGATAGGGCACCGCAAGAACTGACCGGACGGTCGGATTCGCGAGGTAAACATCTGGCGCTCCGCTCCCCCGTGAGTAGACTCGTGTTCAACATCCGGGGGGGTGTTCCGACCTTCGAACGAGGCCGTCTTCGCCTGCGCTGTGCGCTGCGCTGACGCCGTTCGATGATGTGCGAGCCCCCCTGTTTGGTTCTGTCGAACCTCTGATCCCTGGGGGGGATCTTTTTGTTCTTCATGCGTTCCAAGCGCGCCCGTCGCCTCACGGGCTGCACCGCCCTCGCCCTCTCCGCGGGCATGCTCCTCGCGAGCCCGGCCTCCGCCGAGTCGCCCGCGCCGCGCCCGGCCGCGGAGAAGCCCTCGCAGGCGCCCGCCGCGCCGTCGAAGCGGGTCGTCCCGCAGGCCGACGGTGCGCGTTCCGCCGGGGCCGCCGGCGCCACGGCGGAGCGTCCGCCGTCGCGCTCGGACCTCGACGGCGACGGTCAGAGCGACATGGTCCTGCGCATCGGCGGCACGCTGCTGACGGCGACGACCGGCTCCGAGGGCGGCGAGTTCTACCGCGGCGACGGTGACGACTCCTTCATCGAGGACGTCATCCCGATCGGCGACCAGGACAAGAACGGCAGCGGTCCCGAGATCCTGACGCTCTCGAAGTTCGGCTGGCTGACCCTGTACGGCGACTCCACGCCGACCTACGGCACCTACCGCTGGTCCGGCCCGGGCTGGCAGATCTACAACAAGGTCTTCTCGCCCGGCGACATCAGCGGCGACGGCCGCGCCGACGTCCTGGCGCGTACGCCCGCGGGCGAGCTGTGGGTCTACGTGTCGACCGGCACGCCCAACGCCCCGTTCCACGCGCGCCAGAAGGTCGGCAACGGCTGGACCGCGTACGACCAGCTGATCGGCCTCGGCGACAGCGACGGCGACGGCCGGGGCGACTTCCTCGCCCGTACGCCCGCGGGCGGCCTCTACTACTACGGGAGCACCGGCAGCCCGTACTCGGTGAAGCCCGCCAAGCAGGTCGGCCAGGGCTGGCAGCAGTACAACCAGATCATCGGCATCGACGACGACAACGCGAACGGGATCCCCGACGTCCTCGCGCGCTCCGTCGACGGCACGCTGTTCGAGTACTTCGGCACCGGCAGCGGCCACTTCACCACCCGCAAGCAGGTCGGCACGGCCGGCGTGTGGAAGGACGTGGACCAGTTCTCCGGCGCGGGCAACATCCCGACGCACGGCAAGGAGGGCATGCTGGCCCGCACCAAGGCCGGCACGCTCTTCTGGTACGACGCCGTGAACAACGGCCGGCTCGCGGCCCGCGCCCAGATCAGCGACGACGGCGGCTGGGCCGGCTCGACGATCTTCGAGGTCAACTCGCTCGGCCGGGACGCGGTCTCCGACACGCTGGAGATCTACCAGGGCCACCTCTACGGCAACGACACGGACTTCGGCGGCGGCTGGAGCTCGATCAACCTGATCGCCGGCCCCGGCGACCTGAACGGCGACGGCACCGGCGACTTCGTCGCCCGTGACCGCGACGGCGTCCTGTGGCTGTACCGGAGCAACTACGACGGCACCGCCCTGCACGCCCGCGTGAAGATCGGCAGCGGCTGGAACGCGTACAACCAGATCCTCGGTTCGGGCGACTACACCAGCGACGGTCTGAACGACCTGGTGGCCCGTGCCAAGGACGGCACGCTCTACCTGTACCAGGGCACCGGCCAGGCCGGTTACCCGTTCAAGCCCCGCGTGAAGATCGGCGGCGGCTGGAACGCGTACCCGAAGCTGGTGGCGCCCGGTGACCTCACCGGCGACGGCCAGGGCGACCTCCTCGCGGTGAACGCGGGCGGCGAGCTGTTCCGCTACAGCGGCACCGGCCAGGCGGGCTACGCCTTCAAGCCGCGCGCCTCGATCGGCACCGGCTACCAGATCTACAACGGTCTGTACTAGTCGGACCGCGCACCCGACGGGACGCCCCGCACCGGTTCTCCGGTGCGGGGCGTCCCCCGTGCGCCGGGGCCTTGTCATGGACGGAAGGTATGCTCCCCCCACACCCGGGGGGTCCGCCCTTCGTACGCGCCCTCCGCCACGGCGAGGCGCCGCGGACCGTCCCCGACCCGAAGACTTTCTGATCCCTGGGGGGGATCTCTTGCGTTCTGTGCACTTCACCCGCGCGCGCCTCGGCGCGTGCACCGCGCTCGCCCTCGCCGCCGGCACGCTCCTCGCGAGCCCGGCCTCCGCCGGCGCGCCCGCGCCGCGTCCGGCCGCCGAGAAGCCGGTGGTCCGCTCCGCCCCGCACGCGGCGACGCGGCCGGCGAGCGGCGCGTTCCGTCAGGGTGCGGCGGCCGCCGCGGGGGTCGGCGCCTCCCCGCAGCTGTCGGACTTCGACGGCGACGGTGGCGGCGACCTGATCTACCGCGACCCGGACGGCAAGGTCTACACGACCACGACCTCGGGCCAGGGCGGCCGGTTCGTCTCCTTCCCGGAGCCTCCGAAGGACATCGTCCCGGTCGGCAACCAGGACGGGAACGCGAGCGGTCCGGAGATCCTGACGCTCTCGGCGCAGGGCGTGCTCAGCCTGTACGCGGACGCCACGCCGACCGCCGCGACGCTCGTGTGGCGGGGCAACGGCTGGGGCGTCTACAGCAAGGTCGTCGCGCCGGGCGACGTGAACGACGACGGCCGGGCGGACCTGGTGGCCCGCGACCGCGACGGCGTCCTGTGGCTGTACTACGCCACCGGTGACCGCACCGCGCCGTTCGCCTCGCGGGTGCGTCTCGGCGGCGGCTGGAACGTCTACGACCAGCTCTTCGGCATCGGCGACAACAACGGCGACGGCTGGGCGGACCTGCTCGCCCGCGACACCGCCGGGACCCTCTGGCTCTACGCCGGCACGGGGGACAAGTCCACGCCGTTCGCCGCCCGCAAGGCCGTCGGCAACGGCTGGGGCACCTACAACCAGGTCTTCCCCGTCGGCGACGACGACGGGGACGGCAACGGCGAGCTGATCGCCCGCGACCTGAGCGGCACGCTCTGGTACTACACGGGCAGGGGCGACGGCACGCTGGCGCCCCGTCAGCAGCTCGGCGGCGTCGGCGACTGGGCCTCGGTCCGGCAGTTCGGCGGGGCGGGCAACAACCCGGTCACCGGCGAGAAGGAGGGCGTCTTCGCCCGGGACACGGCCGGGACGCTGTTCTGGTACGGCAGCACGAACGGCGGCCGGCTCTCCGCCCGCGGCCAGGTCGGCGGCACGGCCGAGTGGCGGGGCGCGAACTTCGCGCACCTGTCGTCGATGGACGCGGACGCCTCGTCCGACCTCGCGGAGATCTACCAGGGCCGCCTGTACATCGACAGCGCCCTCATCGGCGGCGGCTGGGACATCTACAACACGGTCGTCGGCCCGGGTGATCTGTCCGGCGACGGCAAGGGCGACCTGCTGGCCCGCGACCGCTCCGGCGTCCTCTACCTGTACAAGGGCAACGGCGCGGGCACCGCGGTCTCCGCCCGCGTCAAGGTCGGCGGCGGCTGGGGCGCGTACGACCGGCTCGTCGGCGCCGGCGACCACACCGGCGACGGCCGCACCGACCTCGTCGCCCGCACCCCCGGCGGCGACCTGTACCTGTACGCCGGCACCGGCGTCGCCACGGCGCCCTTCAAGGCACGCCTGCGGATCGGCACCGGCTGGAACACGTACTCCAAGATCGTCGCCCCGGGCGACCTGAACGCCGACGGCAAGGCCGACCTCCTCGGCATCACCTCCGGCGGCGACCTCTACCGCTACCTCAACACCTCCGCGGGCAAGTTCACCGCCCGCGCCAGGATCGGCACGGGCTACGGGATCTACAACTCCGTCCAGTGACGGCCCGAGGGCTCCGCGGGTGCCCCGCACCGGACGTCCGGTGCGGGGCACAGGTGCGTTCAGGGCCTCTTGCGGGCGACGGCGAAGAGGCGGCGGAAGGGGAAGACCGTGCCGTACGGGCCGGGCGGGTAGGCCTCGGCGAGCAGCGCGCGGTACTGGGCGAGGAAGTGGTCGACCGCCTCCTCGTCGTCGCCCAGGGTGGTGAGGACGGGCCGCAGCGCGGTGCCCTTGACCCAGTCGAGCACGGGGTCCTCGCCCTGGAGCAGCTGGCAGTACGTGGTCTCCCAGACGTCCGCCTCGCAGCCGAGGCCGGTGAGGCGGGTGAGGTAGTCCTCGGTGTCGAGGACGTGGACGAAGCGGCGGCCCTGGTCGCCGAGGCGGGCCCGCCACTCCGGTGTCTCGCACAGCTCGCCGAGCAGGGCGTGGCTGGGCGAGGTGAAGTTGCCCGGTACCTGGAAGGCCAGGGTGCCGCCCGGATGGAGTCCGTCGATCCAGGCGGCGAAGGACTCCGGATGGTTGGGCACCCATTGGAGGGCCGCGTTGGAGACGATCAGGTCGTAGGGCTCGTCGGGGGTCCAGTGGGCGGCGTCGGCGGGCCGGAAGTCGAGCCAGCCGCCGCCCTGGGTGGTGCCCGCCCAGTCCTTCTCGGCCCGCTCCAGCATCTCGGGGGACAGGTCGAACCCGGTGATGTGCGCGTCGGTCCACCGGTCGGCGAGGAGGACCGTCACGTTGCCGGGTCCGCTGCCGAGGTCGGCGATGCGGGCGGGCCTGTCCTGGGCGGGCAGGCCCGGTATTCGGGCGAGCAGATCGAGGAACGGGCGGGTGCGGTGGCCGGAGTGACGGAGGTACTGCTGCGGATCCCAGGTCGGTGCGGCGGAGTGCACGGAATGCATGTTCGAAGCCCCCTTGCTGGCACGAGTTGCCGAAGCGGAACGGCGTTCCGGCGGGGTCCCTTCCCCATAGTCCAGGGAAATATATCTTGAAACCAAGATACTCGATGTCGAGAAGCTCGAATACAAGAGACTTTATGTCAACAGACCCTCTACACTGATCGACATGGAGGACGAGGTCGACCGACTGGTCGCAGCATGGCGCCGCGAGCGCCCCGACCTCGACGTGGAACCGCTCGAGGTGCTCAGCCGGGTCTCGCGGCTCGCCCGCCACCTCGACCGCGCCCGTCGGCTCGCCTTCTCGGAGCACCAGCTGGAGCCCTGGGAGTTCGACGTCCTCACCTCCCTGCGCCGCGCCGGAGCCCCGTACCAGCTCTCCCCCGGCCAGCTCCTCACGCAGACCCTGGTCACCTCGGGCACCATGACCAACCGCATCGACCGGCTCACCAAGAAGGGCCTCGTCGAGCGGCTCCCCGACCCCAGCGACCGCCGCGGGGTCCTGGTCCGGCTCACCCCCGAGGGCCGCGACCGCGCCGACGAGGCGCTCGCCGGACTCCTCGCCCAGGAGCGCGCGATCCTGGCCCAGCTCTCCCGCGCCCAGCGCGGCGAACTGGCCGCGCTGCTACGCCGGCTGACCGCCCCGTTCGACAACATCCCCGGGTAGCACCGGCTCCGCGGGACCCACGCCCGCCCGGCGGGCCAGCGCCACCGCCGCGAGCGTCGAGTGCACGCCCAGCTTCCCGAGCACGTTCTGCATGTGCGTACGGACGGTGTGCGGGGAGAGGAAGAGGCGCTCGGCGACCGCCTTGCGGCCCAGGCCCGCGACCATGCAGCGCAGCACCTCCCGCTCGCGCGGGGTCAGCGACTCCACGAGCCGCTCGCTGTCCGTCCGGTGCTTGCGGACCTCCGTCAGCTCCCGCAGGACACCCGTGAGCAGCGCGGGCGGCAGGTGCGTCTCGTCCCGCAGCACCCCCCGCACCACCGCGAGCAGCCGCTGCAGCGAGCAGTCCTTCGCGACCCAGCCGGAGGCCCCGGCCTGGAGCGCGAGCGCGGCCCGGCGCGGGTCGTCCTTCTCCGCGAGGACGACCGTACGGAGCGCGGGCTGCATCCGTCGTACGCCCGTGACCAGCGAGATCCCGTCCACGGCGGCCTCGGCGTCGTCGGGCACCGCGCGGGCCGCGGCCGATCCGGCGGGCACCGCGCCCAGCTCGGCGTCGACGAGCAGCACGTCGAACCTGCGGCCCTCCGCCGCGCCGCGCTCCAGACAGCGCAGGGCCGCCGGGCCGCTGCCGGCGGCGGCGACGTCGACATCGGGCTCCGCCGCGAGGGCGGCGGCCAGTGATTCGGCGAAGATGCGGTGGTCGTCCACCACCAGGACGCGGATGCGTGCCACGGACACTCCCAAGTGTCGAGGAACGGACCGACGCGGGTACGGCGCCGGAGGCGGGTCCGTCGAAGGCACGGCCGCCGCCGTGCGTTGACTGTTACCCCGCTTCTGGCGCCGTACCCGACGGGTCACGCCCCCTGAACAGCACCGGCCCCCACCGGCGCTGCCCCTCAGAGTAGGGGCGGGGCGCCGCGGCGGGGGCCGATTCGCGGAACTGTCCGAAGTCGTGTGAACGCGAGCGGTGGCTTCAGAGGCGGCGCGCACCCGCCGCCGGCACGGCGGGGAAGATCCCCGGGGCCGCGTACCCGGCCTCGGCGAAGGCCTTCCCGACGGCGGCGGACACCGCCTCCGCCCGCTCGGTGTCGACGAGGACGACGGCCGATCCGCCGAAGCCGCCGCCGGTCATCCGGGCGCCGAGCGCCCCGGCGGCGCCGGCCGCCTCGACGACGAGGTCCAGCTCGGGGCAGGAGACCCGCAGGTCGTCCCGGAGGGAGGCGTGGCCCTCGGTGAGGACCGGGCCGACGGCGCGGGTGTCGCCGGCGTCGAGCAGCGCGATGGTCCGCTCCACCCGGGCGTTGTCGGAGACGACGTGCCGCACGTACCGCAGAATCGTCTCGTCGCTCAGACGTCCGAGCGCTTCCGGGAGATGTTCGGCGCTCACCTCGCGCAGGGTGCGCACACCGAGCGCCCGCGCACCCGCTTCACACCCGGCGCGCCGCTCCGCGTACGCGCCGTCTCCGAGCGCGTGCTTCACGCGGGTGTCGACGACGAGCAGCCGGAGCCCCTCGCGCGCCAGGTCGAAGGGGACCTGACGGTACGAGAGGTCACGGGTGTCCAGGTGGAGGGCGTGCCCCTCCTCGGCGCAGGCGGAGGCCATCTGGTCCATGACCCCGCAGGGCACGCCGACGAAGGCGTTCTCGGCACGCTGGGCGAGCCGGGCGAGCTCGGCGCGGGAGAGCCCGAGCCCGAACAGGTCGTTCAGGGCGAGCGCGGTGACGACCTCAAGGGCCGCCGAGGAGGACAGCCCGGCGCCCGTCGGCACGGTCGAGGCGAGGTGGACGTCGGCCCCGGTGACCGGGTGTCCGGCCTCCCGCAGCGCCCAGACGACACCGGCCGGGTAGGCCGCCCAGCCGCCGCCGGAGAGCGGCTCCAGGGCGTCGGTGTCCAGCTGGACGATCCCGCCGTCGGCGTCGGCGGAGTGCAGGCGCAGGACGCCGTCCTCGCGCCGGGAGACGGCGGCGACGGTGGTGTGCGGCAGCGCGAGCGGCAGCACGAAGCCGTCGTTGAAGTCGGTGTACTCCCCGATGAGGTTGACCCGGCCGGGGGCGGCCCAGACCCCGTCGGGCGCGGCGCCGTACAGCGCCTCGAAGTCGTCGGCGACGGTCACGCGCCCGCCTCCTCGTGCCGGAGGCGCGCGAACGCCCAGGCGTCGGCGACGACATCGGCCAGGTCCGGGCGGGACGGCGTCCAGCCGAGCCGCTCGCGGGCGGCCTCGGCGGAGGCGACCAGGACGGCGGGGTCGCCGGGGCGGCGCGCCGCGGTGGTCTCCGGGACGGGGTGGCCGGTGACCTTGCGGACGGTCTCGACGACCTCGCGGACGGAGAAGCCGTTGCCGTTGCCGAGGTTGCAGATCAGGTGCTCGCCCGGCGTCATGGCGTCGAGCGCGAGGAGGTGGGCCTCGGCGAGGTCGGCGACGTGGATGTAGTCGCGGACGCAGGTGCCGTCCGGGGTCGGGTAGTCCTCGCCGTACACGGAGATCGCCTCGCGCCGGCCCAGGGCGACCTGGAGGACGAGCGGGATCAGGTGGGACTCGGGCTCGTGGCGCTCGCCGAGCGAGCCGTACGCCCCGGCCACGTTGAAGTAGCGCAGCGAGACGGCGGCCAGGCCGTGGGCGGCGCACTCCCCGCCGATCATGTGGTCGACGGCCAGCTTGCTCGCCCCGTAGGGGCTGGTGGGGGCGGTCGGCGCGGTCTCGGTGATCGGCACGGTCTCCGGCTCGCCGTAGGTGGCGGCGGTGGACGAGAAGACCAGCTTGCGGACCCCGGCGGCGCGCATCGCGGCGAGCAGCGCCATGGTGCCGCCGACGTTGTTCTCCCAGTACTTCTCCGGCTTCGCGACCGACTCGCCGACCTGGGAGAAGGCGGCGAAGTGCAGGACGCCGTCGTAGCCGGAGTCCAGCCACCGCGCCGCGTCCTGGATGCGGCCCTCGATGAACTCGGCGCCCTCGGGGACGGCTTCGGCGAAGCCGGTGGAGAGGTCGTCGAGGACGGTGACCCGGTGGCCCCGCTCCAGGAGGTGGGCGGCGACGACGCTGCCCACGTAGCCCGCCCCGCCCGTCACCAGATATCTCGACGTCATGCGCCTGCCACCTCTCGGAGTCGTCGGGCCGCGTCCTCCGGCCGTACGTCGTTCATGAACGCGCCCATGCCGGACTCGGTGCCCGCGAGGAACTTCAGCTTGCCAGAGGCCCGTCGGACGGTGAAAAGCTCCAGGTGCAGTCCGAGGTCCTCGCGCCGTTCGTCCGTGAACGGCGCCTGGTGCCAGGCGGCGATGTAGGGCGTCGGCGGCTCGTCCGGGCCGAAGATCCGGTCGAAGCGCCTCAAGAGTTCCAGGTAGACCTGTGCGCACTCTGTGCGGGCCGCGCCGTCGAGGGCGAGCAGGTCGGGCACCCGGCGCTTGGGGTGGAGGTGCACCTCGTACGGCCAGTGGGCGGCGTACGGCACGAAGGCGATCCAGTGCTCGGTCTCCAGGACCACGCGTTCGGCGTCGGCCCGCTCGCGGGCGACGAGGTCGTCGAAGAGGTTCCGTCCGGTCGCCGCGCGGTGCTCGTCCGTGCGGCGGCGCATGGCGGCCGTCCGGGGCGTGACGTACGGGAAGGCGTAGATCTGGCCGTGCGCGTGGGGCAGGGTGACGCCGATCTCCGCGCCGCGGTTCTCGAAGCAGTAGACCTGCTCGACGCCGGGCAGGGCGGAGAGTGCGGCGGTGCGGTCGGTCCAGGCGTCGAGGACGAGCGCGGCGCGCTCCTCGGTGAGGTCGGCGAAGGAGTCCGTGTGGTCGTCGGTGAAGCAGACGACCTCGCAGCGGCCGACGCCGCCGGAGAGGGACGGGAAGCGGTTCTCGAAGACCACCACCTCGTAGCTCTCCTCGGGGATCTCGCTCTCCCGGCCGGCCCTGGCGGGGCAGAGCGGGCAGGCGTCGGCCGGCGGGAGGTGGGTGCGGGTCTGCCGGTGCGAGGCGATGGCGACGGGGTCGCCGGTGAGCTCGTCGTACCGGATCTCGGAGCGGGAGACGACGGGGGCGAGGGGACGCGGGTCGACGGCGGTGCGGACGGTGTCGTCGCGCGTGTCGTAGTAGATCAGCTCGCGCCCGTCGGCGAGCGTGGTGACGGTCTTCTTCACGGGGGTGCCCTCCGGGCGGATCAAACAGAACCACCCACAAAGAATCACATTCCAACATCGCCGTCAATGACGAAGCGGCCCCGAACCCCGGGACCCGCACACATCACCCCAGAAGGGGCCCCAGAAGGAGCCTCAGAAGGAGCCGCGCTGCCCCGGCACCGCCCGGTCGAGCAGCCCCGTACGGGCCGCGAGCGCCGCCGCCTCCAGCCGCGACCCCACCCCGAGCTTCATCAGGACCCGCTGCACATGCGTCCGCGCCGTGCTCGGCGCGATCCCCATCCCCGCCGCGATCAGCCGGGTGTCCTCGCCCTCCGCGACCCGCACCAGGACCTCCACCTCCCGGTGGGTCAGCAGCCGCAGCAGCCGCTGCGCCTCGTCGTCCGGCTGCGCCGAGGGATGGAGCAGCTCCGCGAAGGCCCCCTGAAGCAGCTGCGGCGCCACCGCCGACTCCCCCGCCCGCGCCTTCACCAGGGCGCGCTCGACGCCCTCGATGCGCTCGTCGTGGCGCACGTACCCCGAGGCCCCGGCCGCGAACGCCGCCGCGATCCCGCGCGGCGACGGCACCGGACCCAGCACCACCACGGCCACCTGCGGCCGCTCCCGCTTGATCCGTACGACCGGGTCGAAGGTCCCCGGCGCGTCGGGCGCCGCCGTGCCCAGCAGGCAGACCTCCGGCGCCCGGCCCACCACCAGCTCCGCGGCCCCCGCCACCGGCGCCGCCGCGAGCACCCGGTGCCCGCGCAGCTTCAGCGCCGAGGCGAGCGCCTCCGCGAGCAGGCGGTGGTCGTCCACCACCACGAGGCGTACGCCCATCCCGGTCATCCCCTCCTCCTGGCCGGCCGGACGCCCCGACGGCCTGACCCGGCAAGCTACACGCTCCCCCGCCCCGGCCGCCGACATGCGCGTGGGCCCCTCCGGATCACCGGAGGGGCCCACGGACGCGCGGCGGGTCGTCAGTGCCCGACGGAGAAGGAGACGATCAGGTACTCCTTGATGTCGTTGGGCGAGGCGTTCTCCCGGGGCTTGCTGATCAGCGTCTCCGAGATGAAGAACCGGCCGTCCTGGTAGAGGAGTTCGGCGCCGTTGAGGCTGAAGCTGCTCTCCGCGTTGTGGACCGTCTTGTCGACCGGGTTCTCCAGGAGCAGCGTCTCCTTCATGGTGCCGCCGTCGATCGAGACGATCCGGCCGCCCTGGTCGTAGGGCGGGGCCTTGTAGGCGATGAGATTGCCACCGTCCATCCGCAGCGGGACGTAGGTGTACTTGTCGCCCGCGTCGGCCTTCTCCGGCACGGTGCGCCCGGTGGCCAGGTCGAAGGCGATGATCTCGTTCGTCTCGTCGCCGTACTCGCCGGTGCTGCCCTCGTGCTCCTCGGTCGGCACGTACAGCCGGCCGTTGCCCACGAGCGCCTGGGTGCAGGACTCGACCTCGGTCGCACGGCAGCGGGCCGCGTACTGGTCCGCGTCCGCCGTGATCTTCGCCTTCAGCTTCCCGGTCTTCTCGTCGATGGAGAAGAAGTCCGAGATGCCGCTGCCGTCACCGGCGGTCTCGCCGACGTCGGCCGCGACGACCAGCGGCTTGGTGGAGATGACCGAGGCGTACTTCGCGCCGGCCGGCATCTGGAACTGCGAGAGCGGGGCGCCCGTGGTCGGGTTGAGGTTCTGGATCAGCACCTTCGGGCTGTCGTACGCCCCGCACTTGCGGACCGCGACGAGGCCCTCCCCGCCGCCGTACCCCATGTCGTAGCAGTTCTGGTCGTTGGCCTGCGGCTTCCAGCGCGGGTTGCCGTTGGCGAGGTCGAAGGCGGCGCCGCCATCGGTCCCGCCGGCCGCGACGGTCGTGCCGCTGAGCGTGACCTCGCTGAACCGGGCCTTCTGGTCGCCGGCGGTGCCGCCGGTGACCGAGGTCGACCACAGCAGCTTGCCGGTGTTCAGGTCGACCAGGCCGACCTCGGTGCACGGCTGGTAGTAACGCGGCGCGACCCGCTTGGTGGCCTCGAAGAGGATCGGCGCCTTGTTGTCCTTCGTGATGTGGCGCGAGGCGCCGCAGACCTGGCCGGTCAGCGGCAGCGTCCACAGCACGCCGCCCTTGTCCACGTCGTAGCCGACGATGGAGTTCACGCCGGGCTTCACGAACGCCTTGTCCGTGATCCAGGAACCGGAGACGTCGGTGACGTCCGAGACCTTCGGCTGCCCGACCTGGAAGACCATCTTCGCCTTCGTGTCGGCCGACGGCTTCTCCTTGCCGCCGCCACCGATGCCCTTGCCGCCGGTGCCGCCGGTGTCGCCGCCCGTGGCGGAACCCTGCGAGGTGCCGCCCGAGCCCTTCGCCTCGTCGTCACCGCCGCCGGAGTTCGCGTACCAGATGCCGGCGCCGACGATCAGGACGACGGCGACGACCGCCGCGATGACGATCTGGAGCTGCGCCGACAGCTTCTTGCCGCCCGGGGCCGGAGCCGCGACGGGCTGCTGGTGGCCGTAGGCCTGCTGCGGCTGGGTCGGGTAGCCGTACGGGGGCTGGACCGGCTGCTGAGGCTGCTGGTAGCCGCCGTACTGCGGCGGCTGCTGGGGCTGCTGCGGCGCCGTGGGGTAGCCGTACGGCGGCTGCTGCGGGTAGCCGTAGCCCTGGTCGGGCTGGGCCGGCTGCTGCGGGTAGCCGTAGCCGGGGTCCGGCTGGGCCGGCGGCTGCTGCGGGTAGCCGTACCCCGGGTCCGGCTGCTGCGGCGGCGGCGTCGGGGCGCCGAAGCCGCCCTGCGGGTCCGGGGGTTGGTTCGGCGGCGGAGGGGGTGGCTGCGTCATCGGTCCGTGTACCTCACTTGCTGAAGGCCATCATCGTCTTGACCTGCATCTCGTCCTTGTCGTTGGACGCCGACACACGTCCGGCCGCCACCACGAAGGTGCCGCTGCCGTAGGCGTAACCCGCGCTGTAGAAGCTGCTCTCGACCTGGGCGGTCCCCGCCGGGTGCTGGAGCAGGATCTTCGGCGCACCGCCGGTCGGGGCGAGGGTGGCGACGGCGCCGCCCTTGTCGTACGACGGGTCCACGTACAGCAGGACCTGCCCGCCCTCCATCCGCAGCGGCGTCATCGACTGCTCGCCGGGCGCCTTGGAGCGCCACTTGGCCTTGCCCGTCTTCAGGTCGAAGGCGACGACCTCGTTGGGCTTGCCGTAGCTGGTCTCGGTGGACATGTAGAAGGTGTTCGCGTCGGCCGCGACACCCGTGCAGCCCTGGAGGTTCTTGCCGAAGATGACGAAGCTGCCGCCGCACGAGGGCGCGAACTTGTCGTTGCCGCCCTGGATCTGCGAGCGGAGCTTGCCGTTCGCGTCGAGCGCGAAGATGGTCCACTTCTTCTGCTCGCGCTGGGTGGCCGAGACGACCAGCGGATCGACCGAGTAGACCTTGTCGACCTCCCAGTTCGCCTCCAGCTGGAAGGTGAACTTCGGCTTGCCGGTGTTGGGGTCGACCTGGCCGACCGCCTGGATCTTCTTGCTCGTGCTGCCCGACGGGCAGTCCATGGCGGCGATCAGCTTGCTGCCGCCCGCGAAGGCGAAGGGCTTGCAGCCGGTGGTGGCGCCCTTGAAGAGCTGCCGCCCGTCGGCCAGCGAGAAGCCGTACGCGCTGCTGGAGCCGGCCGCGGTGACCGTGTTGCCGCTGATGGCCAGGGTGTTGTCGGAGAACGCGAAGAGGCCCGTGGCCTTGGGGATCGCCTTCTTCCAGCCGGCCTTGCCGGTCTTGAGGTCGATCTTCTGGAGCTGGGTGCACTTGGCGCCGTCCTTGGCGCTCTCGGCGTAGCCGAAGACCATGGTCCCGTCGGCGGCGGGCTCCGGCGGGACCGCGCACAGCTCGAACGGCAGGTCGACGTGCCACTTGGGCTTGCCGTCACTGAGGCCGTAGCCGTCGACGCCCTTGTACATCGCCTTGACGACGGTGTCGCCGACGATCCACGGGCCGAAGACGTCGGAGCCGTTGCGGGGCAGGTCGATGTTGTTCTTGAGCAGCCAGTTGATCTTCGCCTCGCCGGCCTGGCGGCCCGCGTTGAGGTCCTCCTCGCCGTTCTCCCCGTCGCCCGAGCCGTCGCCCTGGTCCACCGACTCGGTGGGCTTGGGGGCGCCGGAGGAGGTGGCCGTGGCGGTCGGCTTGGCGACCGGGTCCTTCTCGTCGTCCCCGCCGACGACGGCCCAGGTCGTGACGGCGGCGACCAGGACGGCCGCGGCGGCCACGGCGGCCACGACACCGGTGCGGCCCTTGAACGGACCGCCGCCGGAGGCCGGGGGCGGGGTGGGGGCGCCCTGGTACATGGGCTGGGTGGGGTAGCCGCCGTAGGGGTTCTGCTGTCCCCCTGGGCCCTGCGGCCCGGGAGGTGCCCCCGGACCGTACGGACCCGGCTGGCCCGGCTGGCCCTGCTGCGGGTAGCCGTAGGGCTGCGCCGGCTGCCCGTACGGACCGGGCTGGCCGGGCTGGCCGTACGGACCGGGCTGCGGGGCCTGCCCCGGCTGCTGACCGTACGGAGGCTGCCCCGGCTGCTGCGGATACCCGTAACCGGGCTGCGGCGCCTGCCCGTACGGACCCGGCGCGGCCGGCGGCGGGGACTGCGGCGCGGGCGGGGTCGGCGGTGCCTGCGGCGGGACGGGCGGCACGGGCGGCATGCCCGGACCCTGAGCGGGGACCTGGTTCGGGTCCTGAGGGGATCCGAAGCCCCCCGGCGGCTGGTTGCTGGGCGGCTGGGTCATCAGCGGTTTCCCCCTTGACGTGAACGGGTTTTCTTTCTACCACTCACGCGATGGCGCAAAAGCGACCGGTCCGCCCCTTGTACCCAAGGGAGGACCGGCCTGTGATGCCCTCGTTATGCGTCCCGGGGGACCGGTGCTAGGCGTCCTCGGCCAGCTCCAGCCACCGCATCTCCAATTCCTCCCGCTCCCCCGCGAGTTCCCGGAGCTCCGCGTCGAGCTTCGCCACCTTCTCGAAATCGGTGGCGTTGTCGGCGATCTGCGCGTGCAGCTTCGCCTCCTTGTCGGAGAGCTTGTCGAGCTGCCGCTCGACCTTCTGCAGCTCCTTCTTGGCGGCGCGCGCGTCGGCGGCGGAGACGCCCGGCTTCTGCTGCGCGGGCGCGGCGGCGGGCGTCGGCACCGACGCCTCGATCATCTTCTGCCGCCGCTCCAGGTACTCGTCGATGCCGCGCGGCAGCATCCGCAGGGTCCTGTCGCCGAGCAGCGCGAACGTCCGGTCCGTGGTGCGCTCGATGAAGAACCGGTCGTGGGAGATGACGACCATGGAGCCCGGCCAGCCGTCGAGGAGGTCCTCCAGCTGCGTCAGCGTCTCGATGTCGAGGTCGTTGGTGGGCTCGTCGAGGAAGAGGACGTTCGGCTCGTCCATCAGCAGGCGCAGCAGCTGGAGACGGCGGCGCTCACCACCGGAGAGGTCGCCGACCGGCGTCCACTGCTTCTCCTTGGAGAAGCCGAACTGCTCGCAGAGCTGACCGGCGGTCATCTCCCGGCCCTTGCCGAGGTCGACGCGGTCGCGGATCTGCTGGACGGCCTCCAGGACGCGCAGCGTGGCGGGGAGTTCGGTGACGTCCTGCGAGAGGTAGGCGAGCCGGACGGTCTTGCCGACGACGATCCTGCCGGCGGCGGGCTGCTTCTCGCCCTGGCTGACGGCCGCCTCGGCCAGCGCCCGCAGGAGTGAGGTCTTGCCCGCGCCGTTGACGCCGACGAGGCCGACGCGGTCGCCGGGCCCGAGCTGCCAGGTGAGGTGCTTGAGCAGCTCCTTGGGACCGGCGGTGACGGACACGTCCTCCAGGTCGAAGACCGTCTTGCCGAGGCGGGCGTTGGCGAACTTCATCAGCTCGCTGGTGTCGCGCGGCGGCGGCACGTCCGCGATCAGCTCGTTCGCGGCCTCGATGCGGTAGCGCGGCTTGGAGGTACGGGCGGGGGCGCCGCGCCGCAGCCAGGCCAGCTCCTTGCGCATCAGGTTCTGCCGCTTCGTCTCCTCCGTGGCCGCGATGCGCTCGCGCTCGGCACGGGCGAAGACGTAGTCGGAGTAGCCGCCCTCGTACTCGTGCACGTCACCGCGCTGCACGTCCCACATGCGGGTGCAGACCTGGTCGAGGAACCAGCGGTCGTGGGTGACGCAGACGAGCGCCGAGCGGCGCTCCTGGAGGTGCTTGGCGAGCCAGGCGATGCCCTCGACGTCGAGGTGGTTGGTGGGCTCGTCGAGGACGATCAGGTCCTGGTCCTCGATCAGGAGCTTGGCGAGCGCGATGCGCCGCCGCTCACCGCCGGAGAGCGGGCCGATGACGGTGTCGAGCCCCTTCTCGAAGCCGGGCAGGTCGAGCCCGCCGAAGAGCCCGGTGAGCACGTCGCGGATCTTGGCGCTGCCCGCCCACTCGTGGTCGGCCATGACACCGATGACCTCGTGCCGGATCGTGGCCTCCGGGTCGAGGGAGTCGTGCTGGGTGAGCACCCCGAGGCGGAGCCCGCCGCTGTGGGTGACACGGCCGGTGTCGGCCTCCTCCAGCTTCGCGAGCATCCGGATGAGGGTGGTCTTGCCGTCGCCGTTGCGTCCGACGACCCCGATCCGGTCCCCCTCGGAGACACCCAGCGAGACCCCGTCGAGCAGGGCACGGGTGCCGTACACCTTGCTGACGGCCTCGACATTGACCAGGTTGACGGCCACGTTGACTCCTGTACGGGGGATCGATCGACGTCCTAGGGTACGTCGCCGCGCGCCCCGCCCCCGGCGCCCGCCGTCAGCCCCCGGAGCCCCGGCCGGCCCGCTCCACGAGCAGCCAGCCCGCCAGGGCCAGGCCGACGGCGACCGGGGCCGTGACGGGGACGGCGATCAGCGTCGCCGTGTGGCCGTCGAGGAGCCCGGCGAAGCCCGTGAGGGACAGTCCCAGGACACCGAAGAGCGCGAGCGTGATGCCGAGGGCTGCGAGAGGGCCGCCGTCGCCGGTCGCGGGGGCGGCCGGGACCGGGGCCTCGAAGCGGCGGAACACGGCGACGAGCAGGGCCGTGAGCGCGGCCGCCGCCGCGAACCGGAGCGGGACCTGCGCCCACCAGGCGGCGGAGGCCGGGGCCGGGAGCCCCGCGCCGAGGCCGAGCATCGCCCCGTACACCCCGAGCATGGCCGTCAGGTGCCACAGGAACGCCGTCATCGCGATCCCGTTGGCGGCGACCACCGTCCGCCACACCCCGGCGCGGGCCACGAACCGCGCGCCCGGGCCCTTGAGCAGCTCGACCGCGCCGACCAGCCACAGCCCGTGGCAGAGCAGGGCGAGCGTCGGCGGGGCCATGTTCGACACCTCCTCCCCGGGCATTCCGACCATCGACAGCGGGTACGGGCCGAGGGCGACGAGCGTGCCGGCGCCGACGAGGCCCGCGCCGGCGAGCAGGGCCGGGCGGCGGATCATGCCGTCGGCGCGGAGGAAGCCGAGCTGGTGGACCGCGAGCCACACGAACGCGAAGTTCAGGAACTCGACGAAGGGGACGTCCGCCGCGAAGCGCAGCACGTCCACCGCGACCGCCCCGCCCACGAGCGCGCCGAACGCTCCCCATCCCCACCGCTCGTGCAGGCGCAGCAGAGGCGGTGTGAACGCCACCATCGCGAGATAGATCCCGATGAACCACAGCGGCTGGGTGACGAGCCGCAGCGCGACCCCGGTGAGCCCCGTGTCCGTTCCGGTCAGCTGGAGCACCAGCGCGGCGGCGCCCCACACCCCGGCGAACACCATCGTCGGCCGCAGCAGCCGCTGGAGCCTGGCCCGCAGGAAGGCCGCGTACCGCGGGCGCGAGCGGTGGGCGAGGGCGTGCGAGAAGCCTCCGACGAAGAAGAACACCGGCATCACCTGGAACACCCAGGTCACCGCCTGGAGCTCCGGCACGACGGCGAGCAGGTTCCCGACCTGCCCGTCGGCGGTGACGGCCGCCATCAGCCAGTGGCCGAGGACGACGACGGCGAGCGAGGCGACCCGGAGCAGGTCGACGTACCGGTCCCGTGTCGCCGGTGTGGCGGCGGCGAGTTCACGCGCGCTGATTCCCATACGGGTACGGTCCCGCGGCCGCCCGGCCCGCCGTCAGGGCGCGGATACTCAACCGGCGGCTGAGTACGGGGCATCGGCGGCCCGGGGGGGGCGCGACCACGGACGTCCGCCGCCCCGCGCGCGCCTGCCAACCGGCCCCATGCCGTCGGCCACGCGGGCGACCTCCCGGCCACGACTGCCGGACCCCCGGACCGGCAGGCCGTCATCTTCTCCTCGGACCCCCACCCCCGAGGAGAAGCCCATGTCGAGACACCCGCGCCTGGCCGCCGTCGCCGGCGCCACCGCCGCCCTCACCGTGCTCGCCGCCGGCCCCGCGTCGGCCGCCGATCCGACCGTCACCGATCCCCGCATCGTCGCCCACTTCGACTTCGGCGCCGGCGAGACGCCGGAGAACATCGCCCTGGAGCCCGACGGCTCCGCCGACATCACCTTCGCCTTCGCCCACAAGGTCGCCCGCGTCACCAAGGAGGGCGTCACGACGCCCGTCGCCACCCTGCCCGACGTGCCGGGCGGGCAGACGCCCGTCGGAGGGCCCGTCGCCTCCGGCATCGCCCGCGCCCATGACGGCACCCTGTACGTCAACTACGTCACCGGCACGGAGAAGACGGGCGTCTGGCGCATCGCGCCCGGCGGCGAGCCGGAGCAGATCGGCTTCTTCCCGGCGAACGCCTTCCCCAACGGGCTCGCCCTCGACGAGAAGTGCGGCACCCTCTACACGGCCGACGCGGGGCTCGGCACGGTGTGGAGCCTGCCGGTGACCGGCGGCGAGCCCACGGCCTGGGCCACCGGGACCGCGCTCGAACCCACCACCGAGATCCCCTTCGGCGCCAACGGCCTCAAGGTCCACAA
This sequence comes from Streptomyces tanashiensis, assembly GCF_014648895.1. Taxonomy (GTDB): domain Bacteria; phylum Actinomycetota; class Actinomycetes; order Streptomycetales; family Streptomycetaceae; genus Streptomyces; species Streptomyces tanashiensis. The sequence continues at coordinate 42,110 of NZ_BMRZ01000015.1, read as the reverse complement.
CGGCGCCGTCTGGGTGTCCAACACCGCCACGGCGTCCCTGCTGCGCATCCCGATCCGGGAGGACCGGACCGCAGGCCCCGTCGAGACCCGGGCGACCGGGCTGACCTTCATCGACGACTTCGCGTTCACCGGACACGGCGACACGGTCCTCGCCGCGCTGATCATGGACGACAAGCTGGAACTCGTACGGCCCGACGGCACCCACAAGACCGTCCTCACCGCGGCGGACGGCCTCGACAACCCCACCTCCGTGGCGGTGCGCGCCAAGACCGTCTACGTGAACAGCGCGGCCTTCTTCACCGCGCAGAACCCGGACCCGAACCTGCTCCTGGCCCGGATCTCCAAGAACAAGCTCTAGAGGACGGTCGCGCCCGCCGCCGGCGACGTCGCCGTGCGGGCGGTGCGGCAGGTGCCGGAGGCGACGAGGGCCGCGGCGACGGCCTCCGCCGTCTCCGCGTCCTTCACCAGGAACGCCGTCGTGGGGCCCGAGCCGGAGACGAGCGCCGCGAGCGCGCCCGCCTCGGTGCCGGCCGTCAGCGTCGCGGCCAGCGAGGGGCGCAGGGAGAGCGCCGGGGCCTGGAGGTCGTTGGCGAGGGCGCCCGCGAGGGCGGTGGTGTCGCCGGTGCGCAGGGCCTCCAGGAGCACCGGGGACGCGGCCGGCTCGGGCACGTCGACGCCTTCGGCGAGGCGGTCGAACTCGCCGTACACCGCAGGGGTCGAGAGTCCGCCGTCGGCGACGGCGAAGACCCAGTGGAAGGTGCCCCCGACGGGGAGCTCCGTCAGCCGCTCGCCCCGCCCGGTGCCGAGCGCCGCCCCGCCGACCAGGCTGAACGGCACGTCCGAGCCGAGCTCGGCGCAGATCTCCAGGAGTACGTCGCGGGGCGTGTCCAGGCCCCACAGGGCGTCACAGGCGAGCAGGGCGCCCGCGCCGTCCGCGCTGCCGCCCGCCATGCCGCCGGCGACCGGGATGTCCTTCCTGATGTGCAGGTGGACGTCCGGGGAGATGCCGTGCCGGGCGGCGAGCAGCTCGGCGGCGCGCGCGGCGAGGTTGGTGCGGTCCAGCGGCACCTTGTCGGCGTCCGGGCCCTCGCAGGTGACCGTCAGCTCCCCGGCGGGGGTGGCGGTCACCTCGTCGGACAGGGAGACGGCGAGGAAGACGTTCGCCAGGTCGTGGAAGCCGTCGGGGCGGGCGGCGCCGACCGCGAGCTGGACGTTGACCTTGGCGGGTACGCGTACGGTGACGCTCACTGCTGCTTCGCCTCCGCGATCCGCGCGAACTCCTCGACCGTCAGCGACTCGCCCCGGGCCTGCGGCGAGATCCCGGCCTTCACCAGGGCCTCCTCCGCCGCCGCCGGCGAGCCCGCCCAGGTCGCGAGGGCCGCGCGCAGGGTCTTGCGGCGCTGCGCGAAGGCCGCGTCGACGACCGCGAAGACCTCCTGGCGGGTGGCGCTGGTCGCGAGGGGCTCGGTGCGGCGGACGAGGGAGACGAGGCCCGAGTCGACGTTGGGCGCGGGCCAGAAGACGTTGCGGCCGATGGCTCCGGCGCGCTTGACCTCGGCGTACCAGTTGGCCTTGACGGAGGGGACTCCGTACACCTTGTTCCCGGGCTTCGCGGCGAGCCGGTCGGCGACCTCGGCCTGGACCATGACGAGGGTCCGCTCGATGGTCGGGAACCGCTCCAGCATGTGGAGCAGGACGGGGACGGCCACGTTGTACGGCAGGTTCGCGACGAGCGCGGTCGGCGGCGGGCCGGGGAGCTCCTCGACGTGCATCGCGTCGGAGTGGACGAGCGCGAAGCGGTCGGCGCGGGCGGGCATGCGGGCGGCGATCGTGGCGGGCAGCGCGGCGGCGAGCACGTCGTCGATCTCGACGGCGGTCACCCGGTCGGCGGCCTCCAGGAGGGCCAGGGTGAGGGAGCCGAGTCCGGGACCCACCTCCACGACCACGTCCTCGGGCCGCACCTCGGCCGTGCGGACGATCCGCCGGACGGTGTTGGCGTCGATGACGAAGTTCTGGCCCTTCTGCTTCGTGGGGCGCACGCCGAGGGCGGCGGCCAGCTCACGGATGTCGGCGGGGCCGAGGAGGGCGTCGGGGCTTTCGGGGCCGGTGGTGGTGCTCACCGGTACAGCCTACGGGGCCCGGGTGCGGCCGACCTACGGCTCACCGTTCCGGCCCGGGCCCGGCCGGCGGACTCACCGGTGGAGCCGTCGGCCGCAGTGGGGCCACGGGCTCGCCCCCCGCTGCACGTAGAGCTTCTTCGCGCGGAAGGTCTGCTCGGCGGCGGGCGCGTTCTGGGCGGTGCCGCTGCCGCCGAGGGAGCGCCAGGTGCCGGGGTCGAACTGGTAGAGCCCGCCGTAGGTCCCCGAGGGGTCGACGGCGTTCGGGCGGCCGCCGGACTCGCAGGCGGCGAGCGCGCCCCAGTCGAGGCCGTCGGCGCCGCTGACGGAGGTGGGCAGCGGCCGGGTGCCGACCCGTACCTTGCGGCTGACGGGCTCGCGGACGATCTCCTCGCCGGTCCTGCGCGGCCGCTGCCTGACGCCGTTGACCGTGCGCAGGCTGTACGTGACGCGGCGGACGCCCGGGACGCCCTGGCGTTCGACGACCTCGGTGCCGGCGAACAGCAGGGGGTCGCGGACCTGCTCGACGGCGTACGGGACGGACTCCTCCCGCACCTGCCGGGAGCCGGTGATCCGCAGCACGTTCACGGTCTGTCCGTCGCGGGGGAAGGAGCCCGCGGGCACGGAGGTGACGTCCTGCCCGGAGAGGGTGATCCCGGCCTCGGCGAGGGCCTCGCGGACGGTGGCGGCGTTCGTACGGATCGTCCGCTCGCGCCCGTCCGCCAGGAAGGTGACGGCCCGCTCGGTGCGGACGTCGAGGGCGAGGCCCTGGCGGGAGATCGTGGCGCCGCGGGACGCCGACAGGTAGGCGCCCTCCGCGCGGACGCCGAGCTGGCGCAGCGCCCCCTCGACGGTCCCGGCGGTCGTCCAGACCTGGCGGCGCTGCCCGTCGAGGGTGAGGGCGACCGGTCGGCCGTACCGGACGACGATCTCGTCGCCGCTGGCCAGGGCCTCGGCGGGGCCGGGGGCGACGATGTCGTGCTCGCCGACGGCGACGCCCTCGTCGGCGAGGAGCTCGGCGACGTCGTCGGCGAAGGTGTGGAGGGTGCGCGGGACGCCGTCGACGGTGAGCTCGACGGCCTTGTCGTCGGCGACGAAGGCGCTGGTGCCGCCGGCCAGGAAGGCGACGACGAGGGCCTGCGGGACGAGCTTCCGCAGCCCTCCGGCGGCGGCTCCGGCGCTCCCGGAGGCCTTGCGGCGGCGGGCGGCACGGCGGGCCCCGGCCCGGGAGCCCTGCCCGGGGACGGTGCCGGGCACGACGGCGGGGATGACGAGGGGTGCCGCCTGCGTCGGCTGCTCGTGCACGGGCAGGGTCGCGCCCGCGCCCCGCCGTCCGGCTCGGTGACTGCCCTGGGAAGTGCTCACGAGGCCGGGACCCTAGTCCCGGCCCCGGTCACGCTCCACGACGACCCGGCTACATGGTGTAACCGTTACGGATCAGTAATCGAAGGCTCGGGCCGTGTTCACGGCGATCGCGGCGGCCAGCTCGTTCTCCCCGATGCCGCGGACCTCCGCCATGGCCCGGACGGTGACCGGGATCAGGTAGGGGGCGTTCGGGCGGCCCCGGAAGGGCGCCGGGGTGAGGAAGGGGGCGTCGGTCTCGACGAGGACCAGCTCCAGCGGGGCGATCGCGAGGGCGTCCCGCAGCGGCTGGGCGTTCTTGAAGGTGACGTTGCCGGCGAAGGACATGTAGTAGCCCTTGGCGGCGCAGATCTCGGCCATGGCGGCGTCGCCGGAGTAGCAGTGGAAGACGGTCCGCTCGGGGGCGCCCTCCTCGTCCAGGACGCGCAGCACGTCGGCGTGGGCCTCGCGGTCGTGGATGACGAGCGCCTTGCCGTGCCGCTTGGCGATCTCGATGTGGGCGCGGAAGGAACGCTCCTGCGCGGCGATGCCCTCCGGTCCCGTACGGAAGAAGTCGAGGCCGGTCTCGCCGACCCCGCGGACGTACGGCAGGGCGGCGAGCCGGTCGATCTCGGTGAGGGCGTCGTCGAGGGCCGCGTCGCCGCCGCCCTCGCGGGCGCCCTGGCGGGACCAGCCGTCGGGGTCCCCGAGGACGATCCTGGGGGCTTCGTTGGGGTGCAGCGCGACGGCGGCGTGCACGTTCTCGTGGGCGGCGGCCGTCTCGGCGGCCCACTGCGAGCCCTTCACGTCGCAGCCCACCTGGACGACCGTGGTCACGCCGACGGCGGCGGCCTTGACCAGGGCCTCCTCGACGGTCCCGGACTGCAGGTCCATGTGGGTGTGCGAGTCCGCGACCTCCACGAGGAGGGGTTCGGGCAGCGGGGGCGGGGCGTCCTTGGCACTCATGGCCCCGATCGTACGAGTGCCATGAGTGCCGCCGCGCGGGGTTACCGGTGACCTACCGGCGACCTACTGGTGACGCCTGCGGTGGAAGAGGTCCGACAGGTGCCAGTGGTGCGGCACCGGCGGCTTCTCGGGGGTGTCCTCGGTCAGCTCCTGGCCGATGGGTCCGGCCGGCGAGACGGGCTTCGTCGCCCGCGCCCCGTGCTGGTGCTTCTCGGTCGCGGCGATCAGGTCGAGCACCGACGACACCTGCCCCGCGCGCATGATGCGGACGACGTGGCCGCCGCAGTTCATGCAGGTGGGACTGGACAGCGGGGACGGGACCCGCTCCCCGTCGGCCTTGTAGACGACGAATTCATGGCCGGCGGCGTCGACGTGGTGCTCGATGTCGTACGCCTGCTCCCAGCCGTATCCACAGCGCATGCAGGCGAAGGCGTACGCCTCATGGGCGACGGATATGCCGGTGCCGGTGATCTCGCTCATGCCAGCTCCTCTCCACTGATCAGTGGACGCCTTTTCGGGCCGGAGCGCATCAGCGGCGGACGAACCATGGAAGGCTTTTGGCTCTTCCCTTGCCAAGCGCCCTGCGAAGAGTCCCGGCGCCGGGTTCGGCTTTGCCTTTCAGGTTAGTCCTTTACTCTTTCCGGGGCCCGACGCGTCCGCATTCTTTGCCGCCACCACGGCATCGAACACCTCCCGCTTGGGAAGTCCCGCCTCCGCCGCGACGGCGGCGATCGCCTCCTTGCGGCGCTCCCCCGCCTCCTCGCGCACCCGCACCCTGCGCACCAGCTCCTCCGCGTCGAGTTCGGCGGGGCCGGTCTCCGGGGCGCCCTCGACGACGACGGTGATCTCGCCCCGTACGCCCTCGGCGGCCCAGGCGGCGAGCTCGGCCAGCGGGCCGCGCTTGACCTCCTCGTAGGTCTTGGTCAGCTCGCGGCAGACGGCGGCCCGGCGCTCGGCGCCGAAGACCTCGGCCATCGCGGCGAGGGTGTCGTCGAGCCGGTGCGGGGCCTCGAAGTAGACGAGGGTCCTCCGCTCGTCCGCGACCTCGCGCAGGCGGCCCAGGCGCTCGCCCGCCTTCCTCGGCAGGAAGCCCTCGAAGCAGAAGCGGTCCACGGGGAGACCCGAGAGGGCGAGCGCGGTGAGCACGGCGGACGGGCCGGGGACGGCCGTCACCTTGATGTCCTGCTCGACGGCGGCGGCGACGAGGCGGTAGCCCGGGTCCGAGACGGACGGCATGCCCGCGTCGGTCACCAGCAGCACCCGCGCCCCGCCGACCAGGGCCTCGACCAGTTCCGGCGTACGGGCGGACTCGTTGCCCTCGAAGTACGAGACGACCCGGCCCGTGGTGTGGATGCCGAGCGCCCGGGTGAGGCCGCGCAGCCTCCGGGTGTCCTCGGCGGCCACGATGTCCGCGCTCTCCAGTTCGGAGGCGAGGCGCGGCGGCGCGTCCGCGATGTCACCGATGGGGGTCCCTGCGAGTACCAGCGTTCCTGTCACACGGACCATCCTCCCAGCCCGGACAGGCGACGCGCACAGGCGCGTTCCCTACGATGGCGCGGTGACCCGTACCGCACCCGAGGCCCTGGAGGGCCAGCACCCCATGGCGGCGCCCGTGGCAGAGCCCTCTTCGTGGCAGCTGAGGCTGCGGCGCTTCGGCTACACGCCGCCCGCCCCGGACACCGCCCCCATCGGGCTGCGCGAGCGGCTCGTCCCCTCGTACACCCGGCCCTCCGAGCGCACCTGGTCGCTCCTCGGCATCGGCCCCGACCGCGCCGAGCGGCTGTGGCGCCTCCTCGCCTGGGGCGGTCCGCTGCTGGTCACGGCGGTCGCGGGCCTGCTGCGGTTCTGGAACCTGGGCAAGCCGCACGCGGTGATATTCGACGAGACGTACTACGCCAAGGACTCCTGGGCGCTGATCAACCAGGGGTACGAGGGGGCCTGGCCGAAGGACATCGACAAGACGATCCTCACGGACCCCGGCTCGGTCCTGGTGCCGACGGACCCCGGGTACGTCGTCCACCCGCCGATGGGCAAGTGGATGATCGGCGTCGGCGAGAAGCTCTTCGGTTTCGAGCCCTTCGGCTGGCGCTTCATGGTGGCGCTCCTCGGCACCCTGTCGGTGCTGATGCTGTGCCGGATCGGCCGCCGTCTCTTCCGCTCGACGTTCCTCGGCTGCCTGGCGGGCCTGCTGCTCGCCGTCGACGGACTGCACTTCGTGATGAGCCGCACCGCGCTCCTCGACCAGGTGCTGATGTTCTTCGTGCTCGCCGCCTTCGGCTGCCTCGTCCTCGACCGGGACCGGACCAGGAAGCGGCTCGCCGCCGCCCTCCCCGAGGACGAGGAGGGCGTCCTGCGGCCCGACGCGGAGATCGCGGAGACCCTGCGTCTGGGCTGGCGGCCGTGGCGGATCGCGGCCGGCGTGTCCCTCGGCCTCGCGGCGGCGACCAAGTGGAACGGCCTCTACGTGATGGTCGCCTTCGGCCTGCTGACCGTCCTGTGGGACGTCGGCGGCCGGCGCACGGCCGGCGCCGTCCGCCCGTACCTCGCGGTGATCAGGAAGGACCTGGTCCCGGCGTTCGTGTCGGTGGTGCCGGTGGCCCTGGCCACGTACCTGGCGACCTGGACCGGCTGGCTGGTCAGCGACAAGGGCTACTTCCGGCACTGGGCCGAGGACCACGACAAGGCGGTCGGCGCCGGCACCTGGGGCTGGCTCCCGGACTGGCTGCGCAGCCTCTGGCACTACGAGTCCGAGGTGTACACCTTCCACGTCGGCCTGACCTCGCCGCACACCTACCAGTCGAACCCCTGGTCCTGGATCGTCCTGGGCCGCCCCGTCTCGTACTTCTACGAGTCCCCGGCGCCCGGCACGAACGGCTGCCCGGCCACCGCGACCGAGAAGTGCGCCCAGGAGGTCCTCGCCCTCGGCACCCCGCTCCTCTGGTGGGCCGCCTGCTTCGCCGTCCTGTACGTCCTGTGGCGCTGGGCCTTCCGCCGCGACTGGCGCGCGGGGGCGATCGCCTGCGGCATCGCGGCCGGCTGGCTCCCCTGGTTCCTCTACCAGGAACGCACCATCTTCCTTTTCTACGCGGTCGTCTTCGTGCCCTTCCTGTGCCTGGCGGTGGCCATGATGCTGGGCGCGATCATCGGCCCCCGCGGCTCCTCGGAAAGACGCCGGACTTTCGGCGCGGTGGCGGCGGGATGTCTCGTCCTGCTCATCGTCTGGAATTTCATCTACTTCTGGCCCATCTACACCGGCTCCCCCATTCCGATGGACCAGTGGAGAAACCGGATGTGGCTCGACACCTGGGTGTAGCGGGCGAATCGAGACGAGAGGGCGCGGCCGGCGGTCGCGCCCTCTCGTCTGCCGTCGGCGGCCCCGCGGCGGCCCGAACGGATTTCTCAATGGATTCGTACAACCATCCGCACCCACCGGGAGTCATGCAGGACGAGTGCGCCGAAGGCGCGTTCGTTTCGTTTTCAGGGGGACCCACATGACTCACCGCACAACCCTGCGCGCCCGCGCGCTCACGGCCGTGGCCGCCGCCGGGATGCTCGTACCCGTCGTCGCGGGCGCGGCACCCGCTTCCGCCGCCACCGCGCCGCAGGTCAGCTGCACGTCGGGCAAGGCCGGGCTCGCCGCCAAGCTGCAGCGGGACATCACCGCCGCCCTCGCCACGCGCTCCGGTACCGTCGCCGTCGGCCTGCGCGACCGCACCACGAACACCACCTGCACCCTGCGCGCGACGACCGCGTACGACTCGGCCAGCGTCGTGAAGGTGACCGTCCTCGCCACGCTCCTCTGGGACGCCAAGAAGACCAACCGGCTTCTGACCTCGCGCGAGACCACCCTCGCCACGGCCATGATCACCAAGTCCGACAACGCGGCCACCACCTCCCTGTGGAACCAGCTCGGCGTCACCAAGGTGAAGGGCTTCCTGACGGCCGCCGGCATGACGCGGACAGTGCCGGGATCCGGCGGCTACTGGGGGCTCACCCAGATCAACGTCACCGACGAGCAGCGGCTGCTCTCGCTGATCACCGCCAGGAACACCGTGCTGAGCGACAACGCCCGCGCCTACATCCTCAAGCTCATGGGGAACGTCGTCACCTCGCAGCGGTGGGGGACCCCCGCCGGCGCGCCCTCCGTCGTGTCCAAGCACGTCAAGAACGGCTGGCTGCAGCGCGCCACGCGCGGCTGGCGCGTGCACAGCGTCGGCACGTTCTCGGGCGGCGGCCACGACTACACCATCACCGTGCTCACCGACGGCAACAGCACGATGAACTACGGCGTGGGCACGATCCAGGCCGTGTCCAAGGTGATCCACCGGGACCTGTTCCCGGCCGCGTCCGCCGCGTTGGCCTTCAAGCCGCCCGCGATACCCAGGGAGGCGTTCATCGCGGTGCCCCAGGGCTGACGTCCTGCTCTCGCCCAGGTGCCGTACAACCTTTCGCGACGTCACGGGGTCGAACGGGTGCAAGAAGGAGGCGTGTCCGCGCCTCCGACGGCATCTGGTGTCCCGCATCCGGGGCGAGGAGGTTTTCCGTGACGCGTGTGCGTACGGCCGTGGTGGCGGCGGCGTTGGCCGCCGCCCTGGCGCCGGTGACGTTCGGGGGGGCGGCGGCGTTCGCCGCGTCCCCGGCGGCGGCCGCCGGGACGGCCGCCGAGGCCGGGACGATCGTCCAGGAGGGCGGCCGGCTGACCGTTCCGGCGGGCGAGGAAGGGCCGGTGACGCTGCGGTTCACGGCCACACTGCCGGCGGGCGTCCAGGGGCCGGTGTCCGCGTCCTTCCAGCTGGACACCTGGCTGGCGGAGGGTGAGGCGGGCGGCTCGCCGGTGAGCGAGGACGTGATCCGCTCCACCTGCTCGGTCAACGGCGTCTCGTACGGCGCGTGTGCGTGGGACATGCCCTACTTCCCGCCGTCCCTGCCGGATCCGCCCGTCCGGCCCTCCCTCGACCTTCCCGAGGTGCCGGCCGCCGGCACCCTCACCTACACCGTCACCCTGGACGCCGACCGGACCGCGGCCGTCCTGGGCCGCCCGGACGTCCTGGTCGAGCTGACGGACGGCACGGGCGCGACCGTGGCCAGTGGCAAGCTCGGGCTCGACTTCGTCGTCGGAACGCCCCCCGCGGCGGAGCGCGGTGCCGTCCACGCGCGGGACAAGGACGGCGCGCTGTGGCGGTACGAGGGCACGGGCGACGTCTCCCGTCCGTTCGCCGCGCGGAAGCGCGTCGGCGGCGGCTGGAACGCGTACACCGCCGTCGTCCCGCTCACGACCGCCACGGCGGACGGCCGGGGCGACCTCGTCGCCCGCGACAAGGCGGGTGTCCTCTGGTACTACGCGGGCACCGGCAAGCCCTCCGCGCCCTTCGCTCCGCGGCAGCGGGTCGGCGGCGGCTGGAACGCCTACACGGCCCTCGTCGGCGTCGGTGACGGCAGTCTGGTCGCCCGGGACAGGGACGGCGTGCTGTGGCGCTACAAGGCGGAGCACAACACGCTGTACGGACCGCGGCAGCGGGTGGGCGGCGGCTGGAGCGCGTACACCGCCCTGACCATGTCGGGCGCCCACGACGGGGCCCTGGGCCGTGACAAGGACGGCGTGCTGTGGAAGTACAACCGCTATGGCCCCTATCCCTCCCCGCCCTTCCAGCAGCGCCAGCGCGTCGGCGGCGGGTGGAACACGTACACGGCGATCGCGGGCACCGCCGAACTCGGACGTGACGATCGCCCCGACCTCGTCGCACGGGACAGGGACGGCAAGCTCTGGCTCTACCAGGGCGTGTACAAGCCCCTGTCCGGCCTCGTCCCCGGCTCCTCCCGCTCCCTCGTCGGCGGCGGCTGGAACACCTACGACCTGATCTTCTGACCGACCCCCACGTCTGACAGATGTGGCGGAAGTGACTCGACACTCCCCGGGTGACGCTGATTCACTCGTGGGTCCACCTGGGGAGGGGAGGCGCAGCCATGCGCAGCGGAGCCAAGGTCGCGATCGTCGGGGGTGTGTTCGTCGTCGTGGCGGGCGGCGTCGGGTACGGGGGCTACAACCTCTGGAACGGGGTCACGGGCGGTGAGGTCGGGACCCGCTCCGAGGCCGCGCCGAAGACCGGTCCCGTCACTCCCGACGAGGTCACGGCCACCGCGAAGGAGTTCCTGGCCGCCTGGGCCGCCGGGGAGCCCGAGCGGGCGGGCCAGCTGACGAACGACCCGGTCACGGCGGGACCCGCGGTCGCGGCGTACCGCGAGGGCGGGAAGATCTCGAAGGCGGTGATCACGCCGGGGACCGCCGTCGGGGCGACGGTGCCGTTCACGGTGAAGGCGACGATCACGTACGAGGACGTCTCCAAGGAGTGGACGTACGCCTCCGAACTGACCGTGGTGCGCGGCGAGACCACCGGCCGCCCGCTCGTGAAGTGGCGGCCGGGCGTCCTCCACCCGAAGCTGACCGCCGCCGGCACCCTGCGCACGGGCGTCGCGAAGACCGCCGAGGTGAAGGCCGTCGACCGCGACGGCGTGGAGCTGACGGCGGCGAAGTACCCCTCGCTCGGGCCGGTCCTGGTCGAGCTGCGCAAGCGGTACGGGTCGAAGGTCGACGGCACCGCCGGCGTCGAGACCTGGATCGAGTCGGGCGGCGAGGCCGCCGTCGACACGCCGCTCCTCGTCCTGCGGAAGGGGAAGCCGGGCACCCTGAGGACCACCGTCGACGCGGGGGTCCAGGCGGCGGCCGAGAAGGCGGTCAAGGGGTTCGGGCATGCCTCGGTGGCCGCGGTCGAGCCGTCCACGGGGGCGATACGGGCGGTGGCCAACAACCCGGCCACCGAGTTCAACACCGCGCTCCAGGGGCAGCAGGCCCCCGGCTCGACGATGAAGATCGTCACGGCGGCGATGATGATGGAACACGGTGTGGCCGGGCCGGGCAGCCGGGTCGAGTGTCCGCCGGACGTCCTGTCGCGGGGCAGGACCTTCCACAACCTCAAGGACTTCAGCATCCCGAACGCCACCCTCACCGACGCGTTCAGCCGCTCCTGCAACACCGCCTTCATCAAGGCGATCAGCCCCCTCGCCGACAAGCACGTCGCGGACACCGCGCTCGGCGCGACCGCCCGGCGCTGGTTCGGCATCGGCCAGGAGTGGAACATCGGCGTCGGTGCGTGGGACGGCTCCGTGCCCGAGTCGGCCGGGAGCGAGACCTCCGCCTCGTACATCGGCCAGGGCAAGATCACGATGAGTGCCCTGAACGTCGCCTCGCTCTCCGCGACCGCGAAGAACGGCCGGTTCCTCCAGCCGTACCTGGTCGCGCAGGACCTCGACGACCGCGAGTTCGCGAAGGCCGAGCCGCTGCCCGGCGAGGTCGCCTCGGGGCTGCGGCTGATGATGCGCGCGGCGGCGACGCGCCGGGACGGCACCGCCACGAACGCGATGGCCGGGGTCCCCTCCCCCAAGGGCGCCAAGACCGGCTCCGCCGAGATCGACGGCCAGGCCACGTCCAACAGCTGGTTCACCGGCTACTCGGGCGACCTCGCGGCGGCGGCCGTCGTCCAGGCGGGCGGCCACGGCGGCGACGCGGCGGGCCCGGTCGTCGCACGGGTCCTCAAGGCGGGGTGACCGGGTTCCGGAACCCTGTCGCGTGGCCCGTACACCGACCGCTACCGTGCGGGCCATGACGCCTGACGAGGACACCGCCTCCGCCGCCCACCCCCAGTTCGCCGCAGCCCTCCGGGAGCTGGGTCTCGACGTCGAGATCCGCCGCTTCCCCGACGAGACCCGCACCGCCCTCCAGGCCGCCGAGGCCATCGGCTGCGAGGTCGCCGAGATCGTGAAGTCGCTGATCTTCGCGGCGGACGGGGTGCCCGTCCTCGTCCTGATGGACGGCGCCTCGCGGGTGGACGTCGAGCGGGTGCGCGAGGAGCTGGGCGCGGAGAAGGTCACCCGGGCGGACGCGAAGGCGGTCCGGGAGACGACGGGGTACGCGATCGGGGGCGTGCCGCCGTTCGGGCACCGCACCCGGACGCGGGTCCTGGCCGACCGGGGCATCCTCGACCACACCGTGGTGTGGGCGGCGGCGGGCACCCCGCACACGGTCTTCGCGATGGATCCGAAGACGCTGGTCGCGCACGCGGGCGGCACCCTGGTGGACGTCCGCGAGCCCTCGGAGTGACCCCGCTCGTCACGGCCGCGGTCCTCGTCGCGGCCGTCACGCACGCCGGCTGGAACGCGATCGCGCACGGCATCAAGGACCAGCTCCTCTCCTTCACGCTGATCTCCGGCGGCGGGGCGCTGATCGGTCTGGCCGTGGCCTGCTTCGTACCGCTGCCCGCGGCGGGGGCGTGGCCGTACCTGATCCTCTCGGCGCTCCTCCACATCGGCTACTACGTCCTGCTGATGCGGTCGTTCTCGCTCGGCGACTTCGGCCAGATGTACCCGATCGCACGGGGTACGGCCCCGCTCGTGGTGACCGTCCTGGCGGCGGTCCTCCTCCACGAGGCGCCCGGCGGCCGGCAGTTGCTCGGGGTGGCGGTGGCCTGCGCGGGCCTGACCGGCCTCGCCCTGTGGGGCATCCGGGGCAAGGGCGCCCGCCCGCACTGGCCGGCGCTCCTGGCGGCGGGCGCGACGGGCCTGTCGATCGCCCTGTACACGGTCGTCGACGGCGTAGGCGTCCGCGCCTCCGGCACCCCGCTGGGCTACATCGCGTGGCTGATGATCCTGGAGGGCCTCGTGATCCCGGCGTACGCCCTGTGGACCCGGCGTGCGGCCCTCCTCCCCCAGCTCCGCCCGTACGCGGCCCGGGGCCTGATCGGCGCGGCCCTGTCGGTCGCGGCGTACGCCCTCGTCCTGTGGGCCCAGACGAAGGCCCCCCTGGCCCCGATCGCCGCCCTGCGCGAGTCCTCCATCATCGTGGGCGCGGCCATCGGAGCCCTCTTCTTCAAGGAACGCTTCGGCGCCCCGAGGGTCGCGGCGGCGGGCCTGATGGTGGTGGGGATCGGGCTGATGCTGCACGCGGGCTGAGCGGCGCGACATCCCGTCAGGGGGACAGCACCTCCGCGAAGTGGGTGTTCACCGCCAGCAGGCCGCCGTCCACGCGGAGCGTCGTGCCCGTGATCCAGGCGGCGTCCGCGGAGGCCAGGAAGGCCACCGCCGCCGCCACGTCCTCCGGGGTGCCGACGCGGCCCAGGGGGTAGACGCGGGTGGCCAGGGCCGTGAGGTCGGCCTCCCGTCCCGCCCAGGCCGCGGTCGCGATCGTGCCCGGGTTGATCTGGTTGACCCGGACTCCGCGCGGCGCCGCGTCGCCCGCCAGGGTGCGGGTGAGGGACGCGAGGCCCGCCTTGGCGGCGCTGTACGCGTGATTGCCGAAGTCCGCCTCCGCGTTGACCGAGCCGATCGTGACGATCGCCCCGCGCCCGCCGGCCGCCGCGAGGTGCGGCATGGCCGCGCGGGAGCAGCGGACCGCGCCCATGAGCGTGACGTCGAGCTGGCCGGTCCAGCCCTCGTCGGGTTCGTCCTCGAAGCGGTCCCGGTCGGCGGCGACGGGGGCGAGGGCGTTGTTGACGAGGACGTCGAGGCCGCCGAAGGTCTCCACGGCGTGGGCGACGGCCGCGTCGACCGACGCCCGGTCGCCGACGTCGCAGCGCAGTGCCACCGCGCCGGGGAGTGCGGCGGCCGTCCCGCGGGCCGCCTCCTCGTCGATGTCCGTGACGAGGACCCGCGCGCCCTCCGCCGCGAGCCGCCGGGCGGTGGCCGCGCCGATGCCGCGCGCCGCGCCCGTGACCAGTACCGCGTACCCCTCGAACCGCTTCCTGAGATCCATGGGGCGATCCCAGCATCCCGTGAAACCTTTTCGCAACACATTGTTCACGGAATTCATGGACGAATGACCAGAGAACGCGGACTCGCGGCCATTCGGCCAGGGCCGAAAGCCTTTGACACGCCTCCGGCCCGAATACCACGATCGATACCGCCGACGATCACTTTTCGAACCAGGGGGAAGAAATGGCTGCCCAGCAGCGCGCGTCCGAGTCGTACGAGTCCGGCGTCGAGGAGATCTGCGAATCGCTTTCCTCCCGGAGCTTCGACCTGATCTCCGGCGACAAGGTGAAGTCGCTCCTCCTCCGGCGTTCCGAGACCGCGCTCGACGACCTGGAGCCGTTCCGCGACAGCTGGTCCCGCATGCCGCTCGACGGATACATGGCGGACGGCGGGCGCTACCGCGCCGCCGGCACGCGACGCTGAGCGCGCCCCGGGCGAGCGCCGACTACCACGTCGAGGCCCACCAGCCGCACTACCAGGGCCTCGACTACAACAACCTCAACGGTGGCGTGGCCCGGCACTACGAGCCGTTCGAGGACCAGATCCTGCGCGGCCGCACCATGGACAGCCTGCTGACCCTGGGCTGCGACATCTTCGGCCGGCTCGCCCCGTACTCGGGCTGGCACATCGAGGCGCACCAGTTCCGCATCGAGGTGAACGGCGAGGAGGTCGGCCTGCCGACCCCCGAGGGCGTCCACCGCGACGGCGTCACGTTCGTCCTGATGGCGATGATCGGCCGCTCGAACGCCATCGGCGGCGAGAGCACCGTCTTCAACCTGGACAAGCAGCCGGTGGAGAAGTTCTCCCTCACCGACCCGCTCGACGTGGCGCTCGTCAACGACGAGCGGGTCTACCACGGCGTCACGCCCATCGAGCAGGTGGACCCCGCCGTCCCGGCCTCGCGCGACGTCCTGGTGATCACCTACCGTCACAAGCCGTAAGTGTCCGGTGCGGCGCGGGGGGCGGCCACGACGGCGCCCCCCGCGTCCGTTCACCACCCGAGTGGGAAGACGGGAATATGGGTCAGCTAATCGCCGTGGCGGTCATCACCATTCTGGCAGTCATCAGTCCCGGCGCGGACTTCGCGATGACGGTCCGGAACAGTTATCTGTACGGGCGGACCGCCGGCGTTCTCGCTGCCGTCGGAATTTCTCTGGGCGTGCTCGTCCACGTCACCTACACGATGCTCGGCGTGGGTCTTCTGGTGACCCGGACCCCGATGCTTTTCACGGCGATGAAACTGATCGGCGCCGCGTACCTGGTGTACATCGGCTACAAGACGTTCGTCACCAAGGCGCAGGTGGACATCGACCTGTCGAGCGACGCCGGCCTCTCGAAGGCGGGGGCGCTGCGCACCGGATTCCTGACGAACGCGCTCAACCCGAAGACCATGCTCTTCGTGCTGAGCACGTACACCCAGGTCGTCAGCGCCGACACCCCGGTCTTCCAGCAGATCGGCTACGGCCTGTTCATGTCGCTCGCGCACCTGGTCTGGTTCGCGCTGGCGGCGGTGCTCTTCTCCAACCAGAGCCTGCGCACCCGGCTGCTGCAGCGGCAGAGCGTGCTCAACAAGGTCATCGGGACCGTGCTGGTCGGGCTCGGGATGGTGCTCGCCCTGACGCCGTCCGTGGCCTGAGCCCGGAGCTCAGACGGTCGACACCCGTTCCACGCGCGGCTCGGCGATCGTGCGGTAGTCCTCGGCGGAGAGGGCGAGCGAGCGGTCGAGACGGGCCGCGTTGAAGAAGAACTCCGGGTGGACCAGCAGGTCCGGGTCCACGATCAGTTCCAGGCGCTCGTCGAAGGCGAAGGGGAGGATCGTGCCGCTCGGCGAGCCCGCGAGCTCCTCCGCGATCTCCGGTGAGGCGAAGGAGACGTACGTGCCGCCGTACAGCGCCTTCACGGCGTTGAGGTCGATGCGCCGGTCGCCCGGCACGACGACGAGCGCGAAGCGCTTCTCCTTCTTGCCGATCTTCACCATGGCGATGATGCACTTGGCCGCCCGGTCGAGCGTGTGGCCCCGCAGCGCGCTGACCGCCTCGGTGGCGCCCTCGGGGGCGTGCTCGATCACCCGGTAGGCCGCGCCGCGCTCGTCGAGCAGGGCGAGCAGCTTCTCGTAGGTGTCGTTCACGACGCTCGTGCCGTCCGTGGTCATGCGATTCCTCCTGCTTTCAAAGGACTTCAACTGGTTCAGAACTCGGGCGCGTTGACCCTACGCCTGCTGTCCATGTGCCGGAGCAGCGCGACACCCGGGCCGTCCAGCTCGTACAGGACGCGGACGCCGTCCCTGCGCCGCCGCACCACGCCGGCGGCGACCAGGGCGGTGAGGTGCTCGGAGACGGTGCTGGGGGCGAGGCCCAGCGCCGCGGCCAGGTCCGAGGTGGTGGTGGGCGCCACGAGGCCGCGGACGACGCCCGCACGGCTGCGGCCGAGCAAAATCTCCAGCCGGTCGCCGCGCGCGGGCCCCTCGGCGGCGTCCCGCCGGCCGGGCGGCGGGTTCTCCCCCAGGAGCACGGCGGCGCCCTCGGCCTGGTAGGCGACGGCCGTCGTGCCGTCCGGTGCGGACCCGGAGTACGGGGCCCCCTTGCCGAACACCAGGGGGACGAGGACGAGCCGGGAGATGTCCGGGACCGCGGTCCGGGCGTACACCGCGGTGCCGACGTGCAGCCGCAGGATGTCACCGTGACGGGTGATCCGCCGCCCGCGCAGGGAGCCGAGCAGCCGCTCCGGGCCCCGGGTGGCGAGGATCCGGGCGCGCAGCAGGATGTCCTCCTCCGTGGCCACCCGCAGGGGCGCCGCGTACGGGGCCAGGGCGGCGTGCCAGTACCGGGGCAGGAACTCGCGGAGTTCGGCGAGGCGGGCGCGGGGATCGGCGTACAGGGGGCGCACCTCGGCGGGGACGCCCCGCGGGAACCACTGCTCCAGCTCTCCGCGGACGCGGGCCGGGGGAACGGCGGCGAGTGCCGCGAGGCCGGCCGTCAGGTCGCCCCGGGAGGGGGACGGGACGGGGAGGAGGAACGACGGCAGCGCGCCGCCGCGGGCGCGGTACAGGGGGGCGAGCCAGCCCGGGACGGTCACCTCGGCCCGGGTCAGCGAACGGCGGGCCGCCCGGTCCCAGTTGGTGTACGGCCAGGGCGCGAGTCCGCGCCGTGTGGAGAGCAGCCCGATGCTGCCGTACGTCTCCCAGAGCCGGCTGTCGGCGATCCGGACCGTCCCGTGTCCGGACCGCCGCAGCGGAATGTCGATCACCACGCACCCCCGCGCCCGCTCCATCGGTCTATGGAGCGGGCACACGGTATCGGCCAGGTGGCCGGGGAACTGCCCGGCGGCCGCTCACAATGTCAAGTCGCCTGCGGGGAAACGTTTTTCGGCCGGTCGGGGCGTTCTTTCAGCCGGTCACCGACCGCACCGCCCGCACCAGCGCCTGGGCGCGCGGGTCGGCGGTGACCGTCTTCCGCATGCCGTTGGTGACGTACCCGAAGGCGATCCCGGCGTCCGGGTCGGCGAAGCCGAGGGAGCCGCCGCGGCCGGGGTGGCCGAAGGAGGAGGGGCCGAGGAGCGGGGAGGCCGGGCCGTGCAGCATGTGGCCGAGGCCGAAGCGCGTGCCGACCAGCAGCACCCGGTCCGGGCCCGCGGACTCCTCGGTGCGGGCGAGGGTCAGGGTGGCGGGGGCGAGGAGGCGCTCGGCGCCGTCGACGGGGCCGAGGGTGGCGGCGTAGAAGCGGGCGAGGGCACGGGCTGTGGCGACGCCCGCCGAGCCGGGCAGTTCGGCGGCCCGGTAGACGGGGTCGTTCTCGTCGGGCTTGGGGTCGATGACCCCGAAGGCGCGCCGGGTGAGGGAGGCCGGGTCCTGGTAGGCCTCGGTGACGGAGCGCTTGGGGCGGAGCCTGAGGGCGCCGCTGCCGGGCGGGTCGATCTCCTCGACGGGGCCGAGCCGGCCGACCCGGTGGGCCTCGGCGTCGGGCAGGCCGATCCACAGGTCGAGGCCGAGGGGCCCGGTGATCTCCTCGGCGACCCAGCCGCCTATCGTGCGGCCGGTGACCCGGTGGACCAGGCCGGAGAGCAGCCAGCTGAAGGTGTGGGCGTGGTAGCCGTGGGCGGTGCCGGGCTCCCAGACGGGGGCCTGGGCGGCGACGGCGGCCGTCGCCGTCGGCAGGTCGACCGCCTCCGCGAGGCTGAGGGGCCGGTCGAGGACGGGCACGCCGGCCCGGTGCGCGAGGAGCTGCCGTACGGTCACCCGGTCCTTGCCGTGCGCCTTGAACTCGGGCCAGTACGAGGCGACGGGGGCGTCCAGGTCGAGCAGCCCGCGCTGGTGCAGGAGCAGGGGGACGGTGGCGGCGACGCCCTTGGTGGCCGAGCGCACGACCTGTGCGGTGTCGGCCGTCCACGGCTCCGTGCCGTCGACGTCCTTCGCGCCCGCCCACAGGTCGACGACCTTCTCGCCGTCGCGGTGGACGGCGACCGCCGCGCCGCGCTCGCCCCGCTGCTCGAAGTTGCGCAGGAACGCGTCCCTGACCGGCTCCCAGCCCGCCGCCACCGTGCCCTGGACGTCCACGTCCCCACTCCTCACTCGCCGATCCGACTCTCCATGGTGCAACGCGGCGGGTGAGGGGCGGATTCCGGGGGCCTCAGGCCACCGAGCCGGGCACGAAGCCGAACGGCAGCTCCAGGCGGTGCCGGGCCATCAGCTCCTCGTCGGCGAGGATGTCGCCGGTCCGCCCGTCGGCGGCGATGACGCCCTCGCTGAGGACGACCGAGCGCGGGCAGAGCTCCAGGGCGTACGGCAGGTCGTGGGTGACCATGAGGACGGTGACGTCGAGCGTCCGGAGGATGTCGGCGAGCTCGCGGCGCGAGGCCGGGTCCAGGTTGGAGGACGGCTCGTCGAGGACGAGGATCTCCGGCTCCATGGCGAGGACGGTGGCGACGGCGACGCGGCGGCGCTGCCCGAAGGAGAGGTGGTGCGGCGGCCGGTCCGCGAACTCCGCCATGCCGACGCGCTCCAGGGCCCGCCGGACGACGGCCTCCAGCGCGGCGCCCCGGACTCCGGCGGCGGCCGGGCCGAAGGCCACGTCCTCGCGGACGGTCGGCATGAAGAGCTGGTCGTCGGGGTCCTGGAAGACGATGCCGACCCTGCGCCGGATCTCGGCCATGTGCTTCTTGCCGACCGGCAGCCCGGCGACGGTGACGGTGCCCGCGCCGCCGGTGAGGATGCCGTTGAGGTGGAGGACGAGGGTGGTCTTGCCGGCGCCGTTGGGGCCGAGGAGGGCGACCCGTTCGCCGTGCCCGACGGTGAGGTCCACGCCGAAGAGGGCCTGGTGGCCGTCGGGGTACGCGTACGCGAGGCCGCGCACGTCCAGCGAGGGGGCGGGGGCGGCGGTCATAGGGTCCATCCCAGGAGGCAGATCAGGAGTGCGGTGAGCGGCAGCGCGGCGGCGTACGCCCACTGGGCGCGGGTGGCGGTGACCTCGTCGATGACCGGCATGGTGCCCGTGTAGCCGCGGCTGACCATGGCGAGGTGGACGCGTTCGCCGCGCTCGTAAGAGCGGATGAAGAGCGCGCCGGCGGACTTGGCGAGGACGCCCCAGTGGCGGACGCCCCTCGCCTCGAAGCCGCGGGAGCGGCGGGCGACGGACATGCGGCGCATCTCGTCGGTGATGACGTCGCCGTACCGGATCATGAACGAGGCGATCTGGACGAGCAGCGGCGGGAGCTTCAGCCGCTGGAGGCCGAGGATCAGGGCCCGCAGTTCGGTGGTGGAGGCGAGGAGCACGGAGGCGGCGACGCCGAGGGTTCCCTTGGCCAGGACGTTCCAGGCGCCCCACAGGCCGGGGACGCTCAGCGACACCCCGAGGAAGGCCGTCCGCTCGCCGGGCACCACGAACGGCATGAGCAGCGCGAAGGCCACGAACGGGATCTCGATGAGCAGCCGCTTGAGCAGGAAGCCGGCCGGGATCCGGGCCTTCGCCGCCACGGCCGCGAGGAGCGCGGCGTAGAGGGCGAAGGCCCAGACGGCCTCGCGGGGCGTCGAGACGACGACCACGACGAAGCCGAGGACGGCGGCGAGCTTGGTGTGCGGGGGCAGCTCGTGGACCGGCGACCGTACGTCCCGGTAGAGCTTGTGCGCGTGCCCCGCACCCATGTCAGACGCTTTCCGGAGCCGCGGTGCGGCGGCGGCGGACGACCCAGAAGGCGCCGGTGCCGACGGCCAGGGTCGTGCCGACGCCGATCACGCCGGCGAGGCCGCCGGAGAGCCGGGGGGCCTCGATGCCCTTGACGCCGTAGTCGGCGAGCGGGGAGTCGGCGGCCGCGTGGTCCTCGACCTTGGCGTCGATGCCCTTGTCGGCGGCGACCTTCTCCAGGCCGTCGGGGCTGGCGGAGGCGTAGAAGGAGACGAAGCCGGCGAGGACGAGGGCGGTGACCACGCCGCCGATCCACAGCTTCCTCGGGGAGCCGCCGGCCGCCGGGGCGGCGGCGGGGGCGGCGTCGACCAGTTCGCCGTCGACGCGGAGCTTGAGCGGCGCGGTCAGGCCGCGGGCGCCGTGCACCAGGTCGGGGCGGACGGCGATCACGGCGCCGACGGTCAGCATGGTGATGACGGCCTCGCCGATGCCGATGAGGACGTGCACGCCGACCATGGCGGTGAGGACCTTGGGGACGGGGACGTCGGTGGTGCCGCCGATCGCGTAGATGAGGGTGAAGGCGGCGGCCGCGGCCGGTACGGAGACGAGCGCGGCGACGAACGAGGCCACGGTCACCGAGCGCCGGGTGCGCGGCAGGACGAGGACCAGGCCGCGGAAGAGCGCGTAGGCCACGACGACGGTGACGACGCCCATGACCGTGATGTTCACGCCGAGGGCGGTGAGGCCTCCGTCGGCGAAGAGGATGCCCTGCATGAGCAGGACGACGGCTATGCACAGGACGCCGGTCCAGGGCCCGACGAGGATCGCGGCGAGCGCACCGCCGAGGAGGTGTCCGCTGGTCCCGGCGGCGACCGGGAAGTTCAGCATCTGGACGGCGAAGACGAAGGCCGCGACGAGGCCGGCGAGCGGCGCGGTCCGCTCGTCCAGCTCGCGGCGGGCTCCGCGCAGGCTGACGGCGACGGCGCCGGCGGCGACGACACCGGCGGCGGCCGATACGGGGGCGTTGATGAATCCGTCAGGTACATGCACGTCGGGAATGATAAGGCGCTCCTGCAAAGGGCTTGCAAGAGCGCATCGGTCACAGAACGGCGGCGCACGGCGGCACGTGACTCCGCGCACACCCTCGACCGGACACGCATGCGACGCGCACCCACCGGGAAGGAGTGACACATTGGTAGACAAGAGGATAAAAGGTGAGGAGTCACCATGGCCGCCGTAGATGACCGCATAGTCGACGACCATGCCAAGGGGCGGATCATCAGCGACGCACCCCTCTCCCGCCCCGTCCCCGTGGGCCTCCGCTACGACCCCGGCTTCTCCCCCGAGACCGTCCGCTTCGTCTTCCCCGGCGCCGTCGAGTGGTCCTTCCCGCGCGCGCTCCTGGAGACGGGGATGCGCACCCCGACCCGCCGCGGCGACATCGGCGTCTGGCCCTGCGGCCGGGTGCAGACGGTCGTCGAGCTCCACCAGGACGACGGGGTGACGGTGGTGCAGTTCGACACCACGGCCCTGCTGCGCTTCCTGAAGCACACGTACGCCGCCGGTACGTCGATGACGACGCACTGACGGCGTACGGACCTCAGGACCGGGAGCCTCAGACCTTCACGAGGTCCGGCTTCCCGACACCGGGCTCATCGGTGGACCCGGCGAGACCCTCGCCCTCCACGTCCACGTTCGGCAGGATCCGGTCCAGCCACTTCGGCAGCCACCAGGCCTTGTGGCCGAGCAGCGCGAGGACGGCCGGGACGATCGCCATGCGGACCACGAAGGCGTCGAAGAGGACCGCGGCGGCGAGGCCGAAGCCGATCATCTTGACCATCTGGTCGTCCATGCCGATGAAGCCGGAGAAGACCGCGATCATGATCACCGCGGCGGCGGTGACCACCCGGGCGCTGTGCCGGAAGCCGGTCACGATCGCCTCGCCGGGCCGCTCGCCGTGCACGTACGCCTCGCGCATCCGGGTGACGAGGAAGACCTCGTAGTCCATCGCGAGACCGAAGACGACACCCACCATGAAGATCGGCATCATCGACATGATCGGGCCGGTCTGCTCGACCCCGAAGAGGCTGCCGAGCCAGCCCCACTGGAAGACCGCGACGACCGCGCCGAGGGCCGCGACCACCGAGAGCAGGAAGCCGAGGGCCGCCTTCAGCGGGACGAGGACCGAGCGGAAGACCAGGGTCAGGAGCACGAAGGCGAGACCCACGACGAGCGCCAGGTACGGCACGAGCGCGTCGTTCATCTTCTGCGAGAAGTCGATGTTCATCGCGGTGGCGCCGGTGACGAGGACGTCGTCGCCGGTGGCGTCGCGGATGTCGTGGACCAGGCCCTCGGTGGCCGTCGAGGACGGCCGGTCCTTCGGGACCACGGTGATCATCGCGGCGTCGCCGGCCTTGTTCGGGGTGGCCGGGGTGACCGCCGCCCAGCCGTCGAGGCGCTTGATCGTGGAGACCGTCCTGTCGGCGGTCGCCTTGTCTCCGTCCACCACGACCAGCAGCGGGCCGTTGAATCCGGGGCCGAAGCCGTCGGACAGCGTGTCGTAGGCCCGGCGCTCGGAGGTGGAGGTCGGCTTGACGCCGTCGTCCGGGAGGCCCATCTCCAGGGAGGCGGCGGGCACGGCGATCGCGCCGAGGCCGAGGACGCCGACGATCAGCACCATCAGCGGGCGGCGGATGACGAAGCGGGCCCAGCGGGTGCCGCCGTTGGGCTTGTCGCTCGCCTTGGCGGTGCCCTTGCGCTGCTTGCGGCTGACGACCTTGTCGCCGGCGAAGCCGAGCAGGGCCGGGATGAGGGTGAGCGCGATGAGGACCGCGATCACGACCGTGCCGGCGGCGGCGAAGCCCATCTTCGTCAGCATCGGGATGTTGACGACGGCCAGGCCGACCAGGGCGATGACGACGGTGAGTCCGGCGAAGACGACGGCGGAGCCGGCCGTGCCGACCGCGCGCCCCGCGGCGTCCTCCTTCGTGCGGCCCTCGGCGAGCTCCGAGCGGTAGCGGGAGACGATGAAGAGGGCGTAGTCGATGCCGACGGCGAGGCCGATCATCGACGCGAGCGTGGAGGTGGTGGTGCCGAGGTCCAGGACGTTCGCGAGCGCGGTGATCGTCGAGACGCCGATGCCGACGCCGATGACCGCGGTGAGCAGCGGGAGCCCGGCCGCGACGAGGGAGCCGAAGGTGATGACGAGCACGAAGCCGGCGAGGACGATGCCGATGGCCTCGCTCGCGCCCTGCTCGGGCATGGTCTGGAGGGCGTCGCCGCCGACCTCGACGGTCAGCCCCTTGCCCTGCGCGTTCTCCCCGGCCTGCTTCAGGGCGTCGCGGGTCTCGTCGGTCAGCTCCATGGCGTTGACCTTGTAGGAGACCGAGACGTAGGCGGTGGAGCCGTTCTGCGAGACGGCGTGCGCGGTGTACGGGTCGGTGACCTGGACGATCTGGTCCGAGCCGGACTTCAGCGCGGAGACGGTCTCCTCGACGACGGCCTTGTGCGCCGGGTCGGTCATCTTCTCGCCCTCGGGGGCCTTGAAGACGACGCGGGCGGTGGCCCCGTCGGCTCCGGCGCCCGGGAAGCGCTCTTCGAGCAGGTCGAAGGCGCGCTGTGCCTCGGTGCCGGGGATCGAGAAGGAGCTGGAGGTGGCGGTGGGCGCGGTGGCGGCACCGACGCCGGCGATCGCGAGGAGCGCCACCCAGAGGAGGGCGACGAGCCGTCGGCGCCGGAAGGCGGTGCGGCCCAGCTTGTAGAGGAACGTGGCCACGGGGGCGTACTCCCATTGTGGGGCGGGACAGGACATGGGGAGCCGGCCCGACGGCGTGAGCGGTTCGTCGTCAGGTGGAGAGGTGGTGCTTCAGGTGGTCAGGCGCCGAGTGAGGGGAGCACCACGGCGTCGAAGTAGGCGCTGAGGAAGGCGCGGTCGACCGGCTGATCCTCGATCAGCGGGCGGGCGATGAACGCACCGATCAGCATGTGCGGGACGAGCTTCAGCGCCGGGTTCCCGGCGTCGATCTCGCCCCTGCGGACCGCTCGTTGCAGCACTTCGTCGAGGCCGTTCATCTCGGGTTCGATGAGCAGCTCGCGCAGCGCGCGGTGCAGTTCGGGTTGGGTGTGGACGGCATGGGCGAGACCCCGCATCAGCGCGGCGTCCTTGTCCATCTGGCAGTCGTCCGTGAGGGCGAGCATCTCCTGGATGTCGCCCCGCAGGGAGCCGGTGTCGATCTCGGTGATGTCGACCGGCTTGTTGTGCCGCATGGCCCGGGCGACCAGCTCGGGCTTGCTCCCCCACTGGCGGTAGAGGGTGGCCTTGCTGGAGTGGGTGCGGGCGGCGACGGCGTCCATGGTGAGGGCGTCGTAGCCGACCTCGCGGAGGAGTTCGAGCACGGCCGCGTACAGCTCGGACTCCCGCTCGGGAGTGAGTCTGCTGCGTGCCATGGCCGGTCTCCGATCCGAACGAAACGGTTTCGTACACCACGACGATATACCCAGACCCACAGCGAAACGAAACCGTTTCGTACGTGTCCTGGGCCACACTCCCCGCCCTGTCCGCATACACGTACGAGTTGCCGCGCCCCCTCCGCGCGGAAAGCATGAACAGGTGAGTGACGACGTCGCGTATCTCCGTTTTCCGCACCTCCACGACGACCTGCTGTGCTTCGCCGCCGAGGACGACCTGTGGATCGCCCCGCTCGCCCCCGAGGGCCAACGCCCCGGCCGGGCCTGGCGCCTCACCGTCGACCGGACGCGGGTCGGACACCCGCGCTTCTCGCCGGACGGGCGGCACATCGCGTACACGAACTGGCGCAGCCTCGACCCCGAGATCCATCTCGTCCCCATCGACGGCGGCCCCGCCCGGCGCCTCACCTACTGGGGCTCCACCGACACCCGGGTCTGCGGTTGGACGCCCCCCGACAAGGACGGCCGCTCCGACATCCTCGCCGTCTCCTCGCACGGACAGCCCTTCTCGTACTACTCCTGGGCCTACACCGTCCCCACCGACGGCTCCCCCGGCCTCCGGCTGCCCTGGGGCCCCGTCTCGGACATAGCGGTCACCGACGACACCGCGATCACCGGCCAGGACGGCGAGCGCCGCAGCCTCCTCCTCACCGGGAAGCCGCCGCACGAACCCGCCGCCTGGAAGCGCTACCTCGGCGGCGCCACCGGCCGCCTCTGGCTCCACGGGGAACGGCTGCTGCCCGACATCGGCGGCCACCTCGACGCCCCCATGGCCGTCGGCGGACGGATCGCCTTCCTCTCCGACCACGAGGGCGTCGGCAACCTCTACTCCTGCCTGCCCGACGGCACCGGGCTGCGCCGCCACACCGACCACGACGACTTCTACGCCCGGCACGCCTCCACCGACGGACACCGGGTCGTCTACCAGTGCGCGGGCGACCTGTGGATCGTCGACGCCCTCACCGCCGACTCCCGCCCCCGCAGGCTGGAGGTGCGCCTCGGCGGCCAGCGCGTCGGCCGCCGCTCCTACCAGGTGCCGGCCGCCCACCACGTCGACGCGGTCTCCGTCGACGAGACCGGCCGGGCCTCCGCCGTCTCCGTGCGCGGCAGCCTGTACTGGCTCACGCACCGCGACGGACCCGCCCGCACGATCATCGACACCCCCGGCGTCCGGGTCCGGCTCCCCGAGATGCTCGGCAGCGGCGGCCAGGTCGCGTACGTCACCGACGCCGAGGGCGAGGACGCCGTCGAGGTCGCCTACCTGCCGCGCGCCAGCGGCGACCGGCCGCCCCGCAGGCTCGCCTCCGGCGACCTCGGCCGGGTCGAGGAACTGATCGCCGACCCGGACGGCGAGCGGCTCGCGATCGCCTCCCACGACGGCCGGCTCCTCCTCCTCGACGCGACGGAGGAGTCCAACGGCGAGGTCACCGAACTCATCAGATCCGTCAACGGGCCCGTCCGCGACCTCGCCTTCTCCCCCGACGGCGACTGGCTCACCTGGTCCCACCCGGGCATCGGCCGCTCCCTGCGCTCCATCAAGATGGCCCGGATCTCCGGCCCCGGCGCCCGCACCGTCGTCGACGTCACCAACGGGCGCTTCGAGGACGAGAACCCGGTCTTCACCCGGGACGGCCGCTACCTCGCCTTCCTGTCCTGGCGCGGCTTCGACCCGGTGTACGACGTGCACACCGGCGACCTGTCCTTCCCGCTCGGCTGCCGCCCCTACCTCGTCCCGCTCTCCTCCGCCACGCCCTCCCCGTTCGCCCTGCTCCCCGACGGGCGCCCGGCGGCCGGCGGCCTCGACCCCGCCGACGACGACACCGAGACCGCGGACGGCACGGTCACCGTCGAGATCGAGGGGCTCCCCGACCGGGTCACGCCCTTCCCGGTCTCCGCCTCCAAGTACTCGGCGCTGCACCCGGTCAGCGGCGGCGGCCTGGTCTGGCTGCGCTGGCCCATCTCGGGCGCGCTCGGCGAGACCTTCGCCAACCCGACCGACACCTCGGGCAAGCCCACCCTGGAGCACTTCTCCATCACCAAGGCCCGCAAGAGCGAACTCGCCAAGGACCTCGACTGGTTCGCGGTCAGCGGCGACGGCACCCGGCTCGTCGTCGCCGACGAGGGCGAGCTGCGGGCCGTGCCGGCCACCGAGTCCGGGGACGGCGACTCCACCGTCTATCTGGACCTGCGGCGCATCCTGCACGAGATCGACCCGGGCGCCGAGTGGCGGCAGGCCTTCGACGAGGCCGGCCGGATCGTCCGCGCCTACTTCTGGGAGCCCGGCATGGGCGGCGTCGACTGGACGGCCGTCCTCGACCAGTACCGGCCGCTCGTCGAACGGGTCGCGTCCCCCGACGAGTTCGCCGACCTGCTCCGCGAGGTGATGGGCGAACTCGGCACCTCGCACGCCTACGTCACCCCCGCCCGCCGCAACGAGGGACCGCCGCACTACCAGCGGCCGATGGGCCTGCTCGGGGTCAACCTCGTGCCCCGGGAGGCCGGCTGGACCGTGCGGCGGATCCTGCCCGGCGAGTCCTCCGACTCCAAGGCCCGCTCCCCGCTCGCCGGCACCGGCATCCGCGAGGGCGCGGTCCTCACCCACGTCGACGGCCGGCCCGTGGACCCGGTCGCCGGCCCGTACCCGCTGCTCTCCGGCACCGGCGGCACCACCGTCGAGCTCACCTTCACCCCCGCCGAGGGCGAGGGCCGGGCCCGCCGCGTCGCCGTCGTCCCGCTCGTCGACGAGCGGCCCCTGCGCTACCAGGACTGGGTCGCCAAACGGCGCGCGGTGGTACGGGAGATCAGCGGCGGCCGCTGCGGCTACCTCCACATCCCCGACATGGGCGGCTCCGGGTGGGCCCAGTTCAACCGCGACCTGCGCATGGAGGTCTCCCGGCCGGCCCTCATCGTCGACGTGCGCGGCAACGCCGGCGGCAACATCAGCGAACTCGTCGTGGAGAAGCTGACCCGCCGCATCCTGGGCTGGGACCTCACACGGAACGCCCAGCCCGTCAGTTACGCCTCCAACGCCCCGCGCGGCCCCGTCGTCGCCCTCGCCGACGAGGCCACCTCCTCCGACGGCGACATGATCACCGCCGCCTTCAGGCTCCTCGGCCTCGGCCCGGTCGTCGGACAGCGCACCTGGGGCGGGGTCGTCGGCATGACCGGCCGTCACCGGCTCGGCGACGGAACCCAGATCACGGTGCCGATGAACGCGGCCTGGTTCCCCGAGTACGGCTGGTCCCTGGAGAACCACGGCGTCGAACCCGACCTCGCGGTCCTGCGCACCCCCCTCGACTGGGCCGAGGGCCGGCACGCCCAGCTCGACGACGCGGTCCACGTCGCCCTCCGGCTGCTCGACGAGACCCCGGCGGCGAGCCCCCCGGGCTACGAGTCCCTCCCGGACCGCTCCCGCCCGAAACTGCCCCCGAGGCCGGAGAACCCCTAGGGCCTGTCCGACCCTGATCCGCCGGACAGGCCCTAGGAGGCCAGACCGAGATCCAGCTCGTAGGCGGTGCCCGGCTCGCCGTCGTCGAGCGTCACCCCGCCCACGGCCCCGAACCCGGCCCGGGCGAGGACGGCGCTCGACGTGTCGTTGCCGAGGGCCACGAAGGCGGTCAGCCGGCTGAGCCCGTACTCCTCGACGGCCAGCCGGCACACCTCCCGCACCCCCCGGGTGGCGAGCCCCCGCCCGGTGGCCGTCTCGGCGAGCCGGTAGCCGAGCTCGGCGCTGCCCGCGCCGGCGTCCACGTCGACGAGGTTGACCCGCCCGACGATCTCCCCGCCCTCGGCGACGAGCACATGGAAGTGGATCTCGCCCGCCTCCTGCGCCTCGATCAGCTCCCGGTGCCGGGCGTCGAACTCCGCGAAGTACCCGTCCCCCCGGTCGGGCACGCGCGCGGCGAAGAAGGCACGGTTCTCCCGCTCGAAGGCGAGCAGCGCGGGTGCGTGGTCGGGTCGGAGTCGCTCAAGTACGGCCATGCCCGCCACGGTACGAAGATCCGGCGGCGGACGCGCGTGAGTTACGAGCCAAGATCGTCCCCGGGCACGCGCGAAGGCGCACCCGGTGTTCCGGGTGCGCCTTCCTCAAGGACGGGCCGGCGTCAGGCGTCGTAGTCCAGGTCCATGCGGTCCTGGGCCTCCTGCTGGGCCCGGCGGGTCTCCTCGTCGGACCGCTCGCGGCCCTGGGAGGCGCGCTGGGAGGCCTGGTCCTTCGCCTTGCCGGCGGCCTGCCTGGCCTTGTCCGAAGCCTGCTTGGCCTTGTCCTTGAACTGGTCCTGCATGCCCATGGAAGTTCACTCCTCGACGGGTGTGGGGGGCCGGGGGCGATGTGCCCCTCGGGCCTCGACCAGCCTTGCACGGGCGAACATTCCACGCATTTCGATCAGTTACGGACGGCTACCGCACGGAGGGACCCTCGGCCCGCGCCTGTTCGTCGGCCGCGCCGCCCGCGCCCACCAGGCCCTTGGAGACCGAGCCCAGGCGCGGCTCGAAGCGGCGCATCTCGCGCTGCCCGACCGTGGCGATCAGGGAGGGCAGGTAGCCGCGGACCGACTGCATCCCGCGCAGCCACCACTGTGCGTACACATGGGCCGAGCGCCGCTCGATGCCCGCCACGATCCGGTCGACGGCCGGGCCGAGCGGGTACGTGCGGTTCGAGGGCCACGGCAGCCGCTGCCGCAGCTCCTTCATCACGTCGTCCTGGTCCGCGCCCCGCACCATGTCCGTGTCGGTCCACGAGAGGTAGCCGACGCCGACCTTCACGCCCTTGTACGCGACCTCGGCGCGCAGGCTGTGCGCGAAGGCCTCGACGCCCGACTTGGAGGCGCAGTACGCGGTCATCATCGGGGCCGGGGTGATGGCCGCGAGCGAGGCGATCTGGAGGAAGTACCCCCGGGACTCCATGAGGACCGGCAGGAACGCCCGGCCCGTCACGGCGCCGCCGATGAGGTTGACCTCGATGACCCGCCGCCAGGCGACCGGGTCGGAGTCGACGAAGGGACCGCCCGCCGCGACACCGGCGTTGGCGACGACGATGTCGACCTTCCCGAAGCGTTCCTTCACCTCGGCCGCGACCCTGGCCATCGCCTCGTGGTCGGTGACGTCGGCGTGCCACCAGTCGGCCTCGGTGTGCAGCCGCCCGGCGACCTCCTTCAGCTGCTCCGGCTCCAGGCCGACGAGCGCGATCTTCGCGCCGCGCGCGGAGAGCTTGCGGGCGAGGAGTTCCCCGACGCCGCGGGCCCCGCCGGTGACGACCGCGACCTGTCCTTCCAGGCTCACCCTGCTCATGCCTGCTTCTCCTTCTCCTGCTCCCCGGACTTCGCGCCCAGGTACGTGAGGGTCAGTTCACGGATCTGCGCGGTGACGGCCTCGGGGGCCTCCACCGGTGTCATGTGGCCCATGCCGGCCAGCTGGACGAGGCCCGTGCAGTGCGGCAGCGCCTCCACCATCACATGGGAGTGCACGGGCGGGGTGAGCCGGTCGGCGGTGCCGACGAGCACGGCCACCGGCAGCCGCAGCTCCCGCAGCCCCGCTTCGAGGTCGAGCCCGGCCAGGACCTGCGACCAGCCGTGGCGGGCGCCGCGCGGGCAGGCGTGCACGATCCGGGCGCAGGCCTCGACCCGCTCCGGAGCCGCGCCCGGTCCCATCGTCGCGTACCTCAGGACCTTCTTCGAGACGGCGTTGACCGGGCCGAGCGGCGCCTTCGCGCCGAGGACGGCCGCGGTCAGCCGGCTGCGCGTCCCGCCGGGCCGGAGCGGCACGACGGTGGCCTCGGCGGTCAGCCGCGAGGGTCCGGTGGAGCAGAGCAGGACGGCGGCGGCGTACTGCCGGAGGGCGGGGCGCCCGGCGGCCGCCATGATCGTCATGCCGCCCATGGAGTGGCCGGCGAGGACGGCCCGCTCGCCGGGGCCGAGGGTGGCCGCGAGCACCGCCTCCAGGTCGTCGGCGAGCGCCGTCGTGGAGTAGCCGGCGCCGCCGGTCGCGGCGGGCGCGGGGGTCCGGCCGTGGCCGCGCTGGTCGTAGGCGATGACCCGGTGGTCGGCGGCGAGGGCCCGTATCTGCTCGGCCCAGAAGGCGATCGAGCAGGTCCAGCCGTGGGAGAGGACGACGGCGGGCGCGCCCTCGGGGCCGTACACCTCGACGTGCACCGGGGTGCCGTCGGCGGAGACGGCGGTGAGCGCGCGGGGGGCGGGCAGGCTCTGGAGCGTCACGTGGCGGTCTCCTTCTTCTTCCGGGCGGTGCGGGCGACGGGCTTGGGCGCGCGGATCACCTCGTACTCGGAGAGGTCGACCTGCCGGGTCTCGCGCCGGAACTCGGCCGTGGTGCCCGGCCACAGGGTGGTGTTGTTGCCGGCGGCGTCGAGGTACCAGCTGTTGCAGCCGCCCGCCTTCCACACGGTCCGCTCCATCCGGGACTGGACCTTGCGGTTCCAGGCGCCGACGGCGGAGGGGCGGACGGCGAGGGCGGCCCGGCCTCCGAGCACGTCGATCTGGCGGAGGTAGTCGGCGAGGTAGTTCAGCTGGGACTCGATCATGAGGATCATGGAGGAGTTCCCGAGGCCGGTGTTCGGCCCGATGATCATCACGAGGTTGGGGAAGCCGCCGGCGGTGGCCCCCCGCAGCACCTGGACCCCGTCCTTCCAGGACTCGGCGAGCGTGTGGCCCTCGGCGCCGACGACGCGTGAGGCGATCGGGATGTCGGTGACGTGGAAGCCCGTGCCGAAGACGATCGCGTCGACCTCGGTCTCGGTGCCGTCCGCGGCGATCACGGTCGAGCCGCGGACCTCGCGCAGTCCGGAGGCGACGACGTCCACGTTGGGCTGGACGAGGGCCGGGTAGTACGTGTTGGAGAGCAGGATGCGCTTGCAGCCGATGCGGTACGAGGGCGTCAGCTTGGCCCGCAGCTCCGGGTCCTTGACGGCCCGGGCGATGTTGGCCCTGGCGAGCTTCTCGACCAGGCCGAGCTCGTTGGGGTGCTTGGTGAAGGCGCCGACCTGGAGCTCGCGGATGCCCCAGAGGATGCCCCGGCGCAGGGTGGCCGTGGCCGGGAGCGTGCGGTGGAGCCAGCGCTCGGGGGCGCTGATCGCGCGGTCCATGCGCGGCATGACCCAGGGGGGCGTGCGCTGGAAGAGGGTGAGCTTCCCGACCTCGCGCTGGATCTCGGGCACGATCTGGATGGCGGAGGCGCCGGTGCCGACCATGGCGACGCGCTTGCCGCGCAGGTCGTAGTCGTGGTCCCAGCGCGCCGAGTGGAAGACCTTGCCGGGGAAGTCCGCGAGGCCCGGGATGTCGGGGATCTGCGGGTCGGAGAGCGGTCCGGCGGCGGAGACGAGGACCTCGGCGCTGAAGCTGCCGCCGCTGGTCTCGATCTCCCACCGCAGCGTCTCCGCGTCCCACCGCGCCTTCAGCACCTCGTGGTTCAGGCGGAGGTGCGGACGGATCCCGAAGGTGTCGGTGACGTGCTCCAGGTAGGCGCGGATGTGGCGCTGCCCGGAGAAGGTCCGGGGCCAGTCCGGGTTGGGCGCGAAGGAGAAGGAGTAGAGGTGGGAGGGGACGTCGCAGGCGCAGCCGGGGTAGCTGTTGTCGCGCCAGGCGCCGCCCACGGAGTCGGCCCGCTCCAGGACGACGAAGTCGGTGATCCCCTCGCGGCGCAGCCGGACGGCGGCCCCGATGCCGCCGAATCCCGACCCGATCACCGCCACCCTTACGTGCTCGTGCTTCGCCATGCCGCCTCCCGTGCGCCCGGCCATGATTCCGCCAGCAATCACTGGCACAGTCGGGACTGTAGAGCAGCTCCATACCGAGCGGTAGGGGTACGACGAGGGAAAGTTACCGGCGGTACAACATAGGCTGGCGGGTGTGGCAGAAGGATCACGTCCCGAGACGGGCGCACAGGACGGCCCGCGCGACACGGCAGGCGGCGGCACGGGCGAGGGCACACCCGCACCCGCGCCCGCCCCCCGCGAGTACCGCATGGAGGAACTCGCCACCGCCGCCGGCATCACCGTGCGCACCCTGCGCTTCTACCGCGAACGCGGCCTGATCCCGCCGCCCCGCCGCGAGGGCCGGATCGCCTGGTACGACGACAACCACCTCGCCCGGCTGCGCACCATCGCCGCCCTCCTGGAGCGCGGCCACACCCTCAACGGCATCGCCGACCTCACCACCGCCTTCGAGAGCGGCCGCAACGTCCGCGAGGTCCTCGCCCTCCCCGCCCCCTCCGAGGAGGAGCCGGTCCGCCTCACCCCCGAGGAACTCGCCGACCACTTCGCCGGCGAGGTCACCGCCGAGAACCTCGCCGCCGCGCTCGACCTCGGCTACCTCCTCACCGACGGCGAGGAGATCATCCACATCAGCCGCCGCCTCCTCGACGTCTCCGCCGCCCTGGTCCGGGAGGGCGTCCCGCTCGCCGAGGTCCTCAAGGCCGGCGCCCGCGTCCGCGAACACGCCGACGCCCTCGCCGAGCTCTTCACCGCGCTCCTGCGCGCCCACGCGGACGGGGACGACCTCTGGCGACTGCGCCCGCTCGCCAAGAGCGTGGTCGAGGCCGAGCTGTCGATGGCCCTCGACCGGCGGCTGCGCGAGACCCCCTGAGGCCCTGCGGCGACCTCATGCCGAGGCTCTGCGGCGCCCTCATGATCGCCTGACAGGTTCTTCAACGGTTCTTCATGACCTCCGCCCTACGGTCGGTCCACCCGCCGCGCCCGCGGCCGGGCCCGACAGGAGGAACGGGAGAACCGATGAGGACGAACCGGATGCTGCTGGCCGCCGCCGCGGCGGTCACGGCCTTCGCGCTGACCGGCTGCGGCGGTGGCGGAGGCGACGGGGCCGGGAAGATCCCGACGGCCGGCGACGGCACCTCCTCCACCGGCACGGGCAAGGCCACGAAGGGGAGCGGCGACGCCGGCGGCAAGGACGAGGTCGCCGCGTACGTCGAGGCCAAGCGGGCCTATGTGAAGTGCCTGCGCGAGAACCACATCGACGCCCCCGACCCCGACGCGAACGGCCAGGTCGACCTCGGCGACACAGGAGCCCTCAAGAAGAACCCGGCCTTCATCAAGGCCTCGGAGAAGTGCGGCCCGCTCAACCCGCCGGTCCCCGCCGAGATCGAGCGCAGGCTCGCCCCCAAGCTGACGCCCGAACAGATCAAGACCCAGTTCGCCTACGCCGACTGCATGCAGAAGAACGGCGCCCCCGACTTCCCCGACCCCGAGCCCGACGGCAACGTGTACGGGGACGTCCAGTGGGACTCCACCACCGCCGCCGCCAAGCAGGCCGCCCGCACCTGCGCGCCGCTCATCGGCGACCCCGTCGAGCAGGGCCCGGGCAAGGGCTGAGCGATGAGCGGGATGTTCACGGACAGGGACGAGGACCGGGACGGGGCCCCACCGGCCGCCGGGGCGGAGGTGGAGCCGACGCAGGAGGGGACGGCTCCCCCGCACGCCCCGGGCCGCCGCCGGAGCCGTACCGTCCTCGTCACCGCCGCCTTCGTGGTGGTCACGGCGGTCGCCGTGGTCGGCGCGCTCGGCCTGGGCGGCGACGGGGGCGAGGGCCCCGCCGCCCCGCCGAGAGCGGGCTCCACGGTCGCGGTCACCCGGGCCACCCTGGTCGAACGCACCAAGGTGGACGGCACGCTGGGGTACGGGGCGGAGATCCCGCTGCCGGCCAAGGCGTCCGGCACCGTCACCTGGCTCCCGGAGCCGGGCACCGTCGCCGAGCGCGGGGACACCCTGCTCCGCGTCGACGACCGGCCGGTGGTCCTGCTCTACGGGACCCTGCCGATGTACCGCGAACTGGGCACGACGGCCGGGACCGCGGCTCCGGACACCACCGGGAACCCGACCCCGCCGGCGCCGGGGGGCGCCGGCGGCAAGGGCGGCACGGACGGCGGTACCGACGGCGGTACGGGGACGGCCTCGGGCGGGACCACCGGCACGGGCGGCGGCACGGACACGGGCGGAGGCGGGAACACGGGCGGTGGCGGGGGCACCGACGCGCCCCCGCGGTCCACTCCCCCGCAGCCGCTCCGGGGCATGGACGTCCTCCAGTTCGAGTCCAACCTCGCCGCGCTCGGCTACACCGGCTTCACCGTCGACGAACGGTTCACCTCCGGCACCGAACGGGCCGTCAAACGCTGGCAGAAGTCCCTGGGCCTGCCCGAGACCGGCCGGGTCGGCCTCGGCGACGTCGTGTACGCCTCCGGCCGCATCCGGCTCGGACAGCCGAGCGTCCGGCTGGGCGCGGCGGCCGGCGAGAACGTCCTCGGCTACACCGGCACCACCCGCAAGGTCGTCGTCGACGCCTCCGCCCAGGAGGCGTCCTGGGCCGTGCGCGGCGCCGGGGTCACCGTCGGCCTGCCCGACGGCACGGCCGTGAAGGGCCAGGTCGCCTCGGTCGGCAGGCAGGCGACCGCACCCGAGGGGGACGGCGGTACCAGCGGCGCGGCACCCACGGTCCCGGTCACCGTCACGATCACCGACCAGCGCTCCCTGGGCCGCCTGGAGAGCGGCCCGGTCTCCGTCGAGTACGTGGGCAGGAAGCGCGAGAACGTCCTGGCCGTCCCCGTGGCCGCCCTGGTCGCGCTCGCCGAGGGCGGCCACGGCCTGGAGACCGAGGACGGCCGGTTCGTCACCGCCCGCACGGGCCTCTTCGCCGACGGCATGGTCGAGGTGAGCGGCCCGGCGCTGCGCGCGGGCCTGAAGGTGAGGATCCCCCAGTGAGCACGGACACGGCCCCCGACGCCGTGGTGGAGTTCCGGGCGGTCTCGAAGACGTACCCCGGCGGCGTGGCGGCGGTCCGCGACGTGAGCCTGCGCGTCCGGCGCGGCGAACTCGTCGCGATCGTGGGCCCGTCGGGCTCCGGGAAGTCCAGCATGCTGAACCTGATGGGCAGCCTCGACCGGCCGTCGGCGGGCCACGTCCTGGTCGACGGCCACGACGTGGCGGAGCTGACGGACCGGGAGGTCTCCGCGCTGCGGGCCACCCGGATCGGCTTCGTCTTCCAGCAGTTCCACCTGGCCGTCGGCGTCCCGGTCCTGGACTCGGTCGCGGACGGCCTGCTGTACGCCGGGATCCCGCTGCGCCGCCGCCGGGCACGGGCCGCGGCGGCCCTCGCCCGGGTCGGGCTCAGCCACCGCGTCCACCACCTGCCGCACCAGCTCTCCGGAGGCGAACGCCAGCGGGTCGCCGTGGCACGGGCGGTGGTCGGCGGACCGGCGGTCCTGCTCGCCGACGAACCGACGGGGAACCTGGACTCCGCGTCGGGAGCGGCCGTCCTGACGCTCCTGCGCGAACTGCACGCCTCGGGCACGACCGTCGTCGTCATCACCCACGACCGGGAGATCGCGGCCGCCCTCCCCCGCCGTATCGAGATGCGCGACGGCCGGGTGGTGGCGGACAGCGCCACGGATCCGATCGGAGCGCACGGATGATCCCCGCCCCCCGAGGACGGCACGGCGGACGGCGGAGCACCGCCCTGCGGCCGGCCCGGCTGCGGCCCGCCGACGTCGTCCGGCTCGGCGGCACCGGGCTGCGCACCCGCCCGCTGCGGGTGTTCCTCTCCGCGCTCGGCATCGCGATCGGCGTCGCCGCCATGATCGCGGTGGTCGGCATCTCCGGCTCGGGCCAGGCGGAGGTGGACCGCCGGCTCGACGCGCTCGGCACCAACCTCCTCCGGGTCGCGCCCGGCGCCACCCTGACCGGGCAGAAGACCCGCCTCCCCGTCGAGGCGGTCCCGATGATCGACCGCATCCCGCCGGTCCGCGAGGTCGCCGCCACCGGCACCACCGACGCGAAGATCTACCGCAACGAGCGGATCGCCGTCGGCCGCACCGGCTCCCTCGCCGTCCTGGCGGCGGACGACGGCCTGCTCCCCGCCGTCGGCGGCCGGCTGCGCCGGGGCCGCTGGCTGGACGCGGCGACCGAGCGCTACCCGGCGGTCGTGCTCGGCGCGACGGCCGCCCGACGGCTCGACGTGTACACCCCGGGGACCCGGGTCTGGATCGGCGGCCGCTGGTTCTCCCTGGTCGGCGTCCTCGACCCCGTACCGCTCGCTCCGGAGCTGGACGGCGCGGCGCTCGTCGGCTGGCCGGCCGCCCGGACGTACCTGCGGTTCGACGGCCATCCCTCGACGGTCTACGTCCGCACCGAGGACAGCGCCGTCACGGCGGTACGGGCGGTGCTCCCGGCCACGGCGAACCCGGAGAAGCCCGGGGAGGTGCAGGTCTCCCGCCCCTCCGACGCGCTCGCGGCCCGCGAGGCCACCGAGTCGGCGCTGACCGGACTGCTCCTCGGCCTCGGCGGGGTCGCGCTGCTCGTCGGCGGGGTCGGCGTCGGCAACACGATGGTGATCTCCGTCCTCGAACGCCGCCCGGAGATCGGGCTGCGCCGGGCGCTCGGCGCCACCCGGGGCCAGATCCGCACCCAGTTCGTCACGGAGTCCCTGCTCCTGTCGGTGATCGGCGGCCTCGGCGGGACCGTCCTCGGGACGCTGATCACCGCCGCCTACGCGCTGAGCCGGGGCTGGCCGACGGTCGTCCCGGTGTGGGCGACGGCGGCCGGGGTGGGGGCGACGCTGGTGATCGGGATGATCGCGGGCCTCTATCC
Source organism: Streptomyces tanashiensis (assembly GCF_014648895.1). Taxonomy (GTDB): domain Bacteria; phylum Actinomycetota; class Actinomycetes; order Streptomycetales; family Streptomycetaceae; genus Streptomyces; species Streptomyces tanashiensis. The sequence continues at coordinate 4,698 of NZ_BMRZ01000015.1, read as the reverse complement.
GGCGGTACGGGCGAGCCGGCTGGCACCGACGGTGGCGCTGGCCGGCACCTGACGCGCGGCCCGCCGGAAGCGGCCAACCTGGTCCGGGCACCGCCCCGGAGCGGGTTGGCCGCTTCCCGCCCGTTCCCCCGGAGTCGGAATCGGGAAATCCGGCGGAACGGAAGCCGATTCCTTTCTCTCCGCATGCCCGTCACGGGCTCCGGAGGCCCGGCGACCGGAGGAGGAAAGGACGTTCCCGCACTCCCGCGCAACAGTCCTGAAATACTTCTCCACCACCGCCCTGAACCCACCGCCGAAAAGCAGCCGATACCGCGTCCACCCATTGAAGGATTTCTCCCCTCCGGGCAATTCTTTCTCCGCACTCGAACGAACCGGCCCGCCCGCCCGGCGCATCGCCCGGCGGGAACGACCAAGAGTTCAGGAGAGATCGATGCGTCTTCGGACGAAGCTCGCCGCGGTGGCCCTCGGCGCCGTCGCGGCCACCGGCGGCCTCGTACTGCCGGCCACGGCGGCCGTGGCCGCGCCGGAAGGTGCCGCCGCCTGCTACAACCCCGGCTGGTCCAACAAGGACAACGCGGGCGGCAGCACCAACTCGAACTACGTGAACATCCGCTCGGGCCCGACGACCGAGTGCGTCTCGCACGGCCAGGCCCAGGCGAGCCACAGCCTCACCCTGCACTGCTGGGTGTCGGGCGAGAACGGCACGTGGTCGCACGTCCGAGACAACAGCACGGGCGTCTCGGGCTGGATCAAGGACAGCCTGCTGAACAACAACGGGGCGAGCTCCTCCTGCTAGTCCCGCACCCCGCCGCCGGCCCCGCCCCGCGGGGCCGGCAGCACCACCGTGAACACGGACCCCACGCCCACCTCGGACGCCACCTCGACGGCCCCGTGATGGTCCGCCACGATCTGCCGGGCGATCGAGAGCCCGAGCCCGCTGCCGCCGGTGGCCCGCCCGCGCGCCGCGTCCGCCCGCCAGAAGCGGTCGAAGAGGTGCGGCAGATCGGCGGCCGGGATGCCGCTGCCGGTGTCCCTGACCGCGATCCGCACCATCTCGCCCCGCTCGTCCAGTTCGAGCCGCACACCGCCCCCGGGGGCCGTGTGCCGCACGGCGTTCCCGACGAGGTTCCCGAGCGCCTGGCGCAGCCGGTCCGGGTCCCCGTACAGCCGTACGGTGCCGGGGCCCGCGCCCACGGCCTCCAGGGCGACCCCGGCCGCCGCGGCCCGGGCGCTGTGCGCGGTCCGGCAGGCCTCGACCAGCTCCCGCGCGTCCAGCGGCCTGCGGTGGTACGTGAGGGCGCCCGCTTCGGCGAGCGCCAGGTCCTGCAGGTCGTCCACGATCCGCTGCTGGAGCAGCACCTCCTCGTGGAGCGAGTCGAGCAGCTCGGCGTCGGCCTCCAGGACGCCGTCCTGGAGCGCCTCCAGATAGCCGCGCAGGTTGGCGAGCGGGGTGCGCAGTTCGTGGGCGATGTCCCCGACGAGGCGGCGCTGCCGCTCCTCGCTGTCCTGGAGGGAGCCGGCCATCCGGTTGAAGGACCGGCCCAGCTCGGCGATCTCGTCCCGCCCGGAGGCGGGCACCCTGCGGCCCAGGTCGCCCTCGCCGAGCCCCCGGGAGGCCGCCGTGAGGGCGCGTACGGGACGGAGGACGGCCCGGCCGAGGAGCAGCGCGCAGGCGAGGACGGCGGCGGCGACTCCGGCGGCGACCAGCGCGGTCGGGCCGGCGGCGAGGGTCTGCCCGGCGTCGTCGACGGCGCCGAGCCGCACGGTCAGCGGCTGGGGGGCGACGGCGGCGGTGCGCTCGGTGAAGACCCGGCGCAGGCACGCGAGCGTTCCGGCCCTCCCCGAGAGGGGGCAGGCCTCGGCCGCGGCGGTGTGGGCCTGGCGCGGGCCCGAGCCGGTCCCGGCGCAGGGTGCGCCTCCCGGGGCCTTCCCGCCGTCCTGGAAGGCCGGCATGCCGAACTTGCCGCGCAGGACGGTGACCGGCTGTCCGAGCCGGGTCAGGCAGGCCGCGTAGGAGACGTCGGAGGTGTAGCTCGCGATCACGTTGGGCGTCACCTTGCGCATGGACGCGGCGTCCCAGCCCGCGGGGAACTCCAGCTGGGGCCTGGGGTCGACGAGCAGCGGGGGCGCGGTGCCGCCGGGGCGCGGATCGCGGCCGAGGAGGGTGTCGGAGTCGGCGATCTGGCCCTGCCGGTCGGTGCCGATCCGGATGCGCTGCCCGGTCTCCTCGGCGAGGGTGCGCACGGTGGCGGCGACGCCGTCCCAGGTGCCGTGCCCGGCGCCGTACGCGCGCAGCTCCTCGGTGATGGCCGCCATGGACTGGCGGTCGGCGGCGGCGGACTCGCGGACCTGTCCGGTGAGCTGCCGCAGGGTGAGCCAGGCGGTGGCGCCGCTGGCGGCCACGGCGACGAGCAGGACGAGCGAGAAGACCCGCAGCCGGAAGCTCACGCCGTCACTCTCCTTCGGAGAGGCGGTATCCCCGCCCGTACACGGTCTCCAGGTGCCGGGGCCGGGCCGGGTCGGGCTCCAGTTTCAGCCGGAGGTTGCGGACGTGGACGTCGACCGTGCGCTCCAGGACGTCGCTGCCGAAGCCGAAGACCCGCTCGATGATCTGCGCCCGGGTGAAGACCCGGCCCGGTTCGCGGGCCAGGACCTCCAGGAGGGAGAACTCCTTCGAGGTCAGGACCACCGGCCGGCCGGCGACCCGGACCTCGAAGCGGGCGGTGTCGAGCTCGACCGCGCCGACCCGCAGCAGCACGTCCCGGGCGGCCGCGCCGGTCGCCCGGGACCGGCGGAGCAGGGCGCGGACCCGGGCGGTGAGCTCGCGCGGGCTGTACGGCTTGGTGAGGTAGTCGTCGGCGCCGAGGTCGAGGCCGAGGAGCATGTCCTCCTCGGTGCTGCGGGCGGTGAGCAGCAGGATCGGGACGTCCGATCCCTCGGAGCGCAGAATGCGGCACACGTCGAGGCCGTCGACGAAAGGCAGCATCACGTCGAGGACGACGAGATCCGGCCGTACGGATCGGACGCGTTCCAATGCGGAGCGGCCGTCCGCGACGACCTGGACGGAATTCCCCTCCCGCTCCAGATAGATCCGAATCAGCCGTGACTGCTTTTCGTCGTCCTCGGCGATGAGAATGCGCGCGCTCAACGATGCCCCCACCCGGTCCCGTCAATTCCGAGCACGGTACCGCGTGGGGCGGCCTACATCTCGTAGACGGCGGTCACGGGGGCGTGATCGCTCCACCGCTCGTCGTGGGTGGCGGCCCGCTCGACGTGGGCCTTGACCGCCTTGGCGGCGAGGCCGGGGGTGGCGATCTGGTAGTCGATGCGCCAGCCGCTGTCGTTGTCGAAGGCGCGCCCGCGGTAGGACCACCAGGAGTAGGGGCCCTCCTGCTCGGGGTGGAGCCCGCGCACGACGTCCACGTAGCCGCCGTCGCCCTCGTCGAGGACGCGGCTCAGCCACTCCCGCTCCTCGGGCAGGAAGCCGGCGTTCTTCCTGTTGGCCTTCCAGTTCTTGAGGTCGGCCTCCTGGTGGGCGATGTTCCAGTCGCCGCAGACGACGACCTCGCGCCCGTCGGCGGCGGCGCGGGTCCTGAGCTCCTTCAGGTACGGCAGGAACTCGCCCATGAACCGGTACTTCTCGTCCTGGCGCTCGGTGCCGACCTCGCCGGAGGGCAGGTAGAGGCTGGCGACGGTCACGCCGGGCAGGTCGGCCTCGACGTACCGGCCGGCGGTGTCGAACTCGGCGGACCCGAAACCGATCCGCACGGCGTCGGGCTCGCGGCGCGTGTACAGGGAGACCCCGGCGCGGCCCTTGGCGGCGGCGGGGGCGTGGACGGTGAACCAGCCCTCGGGCGCGCGCACCTCCTCGGGCAGCTGCGCCTCCTCGGCGCGGACCTCCTGGAGGCAGACGGCATCGGCGGAGGTGCCGGCCAGCCACTCGACGAAGCCCTTCTTGGCGGCGGCGCGGAGACCATTGACATTCACGGACGTCACAGTGAGCATCCCGGGAGAATACCGACACCACCCTCATGCACACATATACACTTGACCGCATGAACATCCAGCCCACGCCCTATGACCACCCCGACGCCGTCAAACTCAACGACGCGGTCCAGGCGGAGTACGCCGTCCGCTACGGCGACGAGGGCGACGTCACACCGCTGGACGCCGGAATGTTCGCCCCGCCGCACGGCCTCTACCTGCTCGCGTACGACCCCGAGGGCCGGCCGGTCGCCACGGGCGGCTGGCGCACCCAGGACGAGAACGACCACGGCTACGCGGACGGCGACGCCGAACTCAAGCGCATGTACGTGATCCCCGAGGCCCGCGGCCTGGGCCTGGCCCGCCGCATCCTCGCCGCCCTGGAGGCCGACGCCCGCGCCGCCGGCCGCGTCCGCATGGTCCTGGAGACGGGCAGCGCCCAGCCGGAGGCCATAGCCCTCTACACGTCCAGCGGCTACACGCCCTGCGCCAAGTTCGGCCACTACCGCGACTACCCGAACAGCCGCTGCTTCGCGAAGCCCCTGGTCTGACGCCGCCGCTGACCCGCGCTCAGGGAGCGCGGGCCCGCGCGGCCCGCACGGGAAAAGCAGAAATCCCGCCCGATCTTGCGATCGGACGGGATTCCCGTGTCTGTGGGGTGTTCACGAGTCGGCCCCATCAGGCACGACGCGGCGACTTAGAGATCTTTTCCCA
>NZ_BMRZ01000014.1 GCF_014648895.1 Streptomyces tanashiensis | reverse complement strand
CTAATAGGCCGAGGGCTTGTCCTCAGTTGCTCGCGTCCACTGTGTTAGTTCTGAAGCAACGAACAGTTGCTGGTTTCTAGAGCTAGAACACAACTACAGAGTGTGCTTGTTCGCTCGAAACCGATAGGGTTTCGGTGGTCATAGCGTTAGGGAAACGCCCGGTTACATTCCGAACCCGGAAGCTAAGCCTTTCAGCGCCGATGGTACTGCAGGGGGGACCCTGTGGGAGAGTAGGACGCCGCCGAACAATTCTTCAGGACCCCTGGTCCCAGCGTTCACGCTGGGACCAGGGGTCCTTTTGTTTTTTGCTTCACTTTTCCGATGCGCGGCCGAGTGCCGGCTGCGCGAGAATGACTGCAGTACCCGAAGACAGGAGTCACACCGATGTCCACCAACTCTCCCGACGACCGTCCGGAGCGCGAGCCGCGTCGCAGGGACGGTGCCGGTGGCGACCGGGGCGGCTTCCGTGGGCCCCGCCGTGACGACAACCGCGGTGGCGACAACCGTGGCGGTGGCTACCGCCGCGACGACCGCGGTGGCGACAACCGTGGCGGTGGCTTCCGTCGCGATGACCGTGGCGGTGACAACCGCGGTGGTGACAACCGTGGCGGTGACAACCGCGGTGGTGGCTTCCGTCGTGACGATCGCGGTGGTGACAACCGCGGTGGTGGCTTCCGTCGCGATGACCGCGGTGGTGACAACCGTGGCGGTGACAACCGTGGTGGCGGTTTCCGTCGTGACGATCGCGGTGGCGAGCGTCCGTCGTTCCGTCGTGACGACCGTCCCTCGTACGGGCAGCGTGACGACCGCCGTGACGACAACCGCGGTGGCGGCTTCCGCCGTGACGACCGCGGTGGTGACAACCGCGGCGGTGGCTTCCGTCGCGATGACCGCGGTGGTGACAACCGCGGTGGCGGCTTCCGTCGCGACGACCGTCGTGACGACCGTCCCTCGTCGTTCCGTCGTGACGACCGTCCTTCCTACGGGCAGCGTGACGACCGTGGTGGCGACAACCGTGGCGGTGGCTTCCGTCGTGACGACCGCGGTGGCGACAACCGCGGTGGCGGCTTCCGTCGTGACGACCGTCCCTCGTACGGGCAGCGTGACGACCGCCGTGACGACAACCGCGGTGGTGGCTTCCGCCGTGACGACCGTGGTGGCGACAACCGTGGTGGCGGCTTCCGTCGGGATGACCGTCGTGACGAGCGTCCGTCGTCGTTCCGTCGTGACGACCGTCCCTCGTACGGGCAGCGTGACGACCGCCGTGACGACAACCGCGGTGGTGGCTTCCGCCGTGACGACCGTGGTGGCGACAACCGTGGCGGTGGCTTCCGTCGCGACGACCGTCGTGACGAGCGTCCCTCGTCGTTCCGTCGGGACGACCGCCCCTCGTACCCCTCGCGTGACGACCGTGGCGGCGACAACCGCGGTGGCGGCTTCCGTCGCGACGACCGCCGTGACGAGCGTCCCTCGTCGTTCCGCCGGGACGACAGCCGTGGCGGTGGGTTCCGTCGCGACGACCGTGGTGGCGACAGCCGTGGCGGCGGCTTCCGCCGTGACGACCGGGGCGGCGACCGTGGTGGGTACCGCGGCCGTGACGACCGCGGTGGCTTCGGGCGCCGTGACGACCGGGACCGTGGCGACCGCGCGCCCATCAAGCGTCTGCCGATCCCGCCGGAGGTCACCGGTGAGGAGATCGACCCGGACGTGCGTCAGGAGCTCATGAGCCTTCCCAAGGGGCTCGCCGAGGACGTCTCGCGCAACCTGGTCATGGTCGCCCAGCTGATCGACGAGGACCCGGAGAAGGCGTACGGCTACTCCAGGGTCGCCCTGCGGCTCGCGTCCCGTGTCGCTGCCGTCCGCGAGGCCGCCGGCTTCGCCGCGTACGCGACGCAGAAGTACTCCGAGGCGCTGGCCGAGTTCCGCGCCGCGCGCCGGATGAGCGGCGGTGTCGAGCTGTGGCCCGTCATGGCCGACTGCGAGCGCGGCCTCGGCCGCCCCGAGCGGGCCCTCGCCATGGCCGGTGAGCCCGAGGTGTCGAAGCTGGACAAGGCCGGGCAGGTCGAGATGCGGCTCGTCGCCGCCGGGGCCCGCCGGGACCTGGGGCAGCTCGACGCGGCCATCGTGACGCTGCAGAGCCCCGAGCTCGCCTCCAGCGCCGTGCACCCGTGGACCGCGCGTCTGCGGTACGCGTACGCCGACGCGCTGCTGGCCGCCGGTCGTGAGCGCGAGGCCCGGGAGTGGTTCGCCAAGGCGCTGGAGTCCGACAAGGACGGTGCCACGGACGCGTCCGACCGCCTCGCCGAGATGGACGGCGTCGAGTTCGTCGACGCGTTCGACGAGGACGAGGACGAGTCGGACGCGTCGCCGGCGTCGGACATCGTCGATGTCGAGCTCGACATCGACGAGGACGAGGACCTCGACGACGAGGACGATGACGAGGACGACCGGGACAGCGACAAGGGCTGATCCGGCGCACACGTGAGAAGGGCGGCACCCGACGGGTGCCGCCCTTCTTCGTTTCGGTGCGCTCAGTCCAGCGCCAGGCTTCTCAGGACCAGGCCCGTCGCCGGCTTCGGGCCGAAGGAGGTCGACTTGCGGGGCATCGTGACGCCCTGGCGGGCGAGGTCGCGGACGACCTCCTCCTGGACCGGGTGCATGAGGACCGCCGTACCGCCGCGGCGTTCCGCCTGGGCGACCGCGGCCTCCGTGTCGTGGATGTAGGCGATGTCCTCGGGGGCGTCCGGGATGTGCCAGACGTGCTCCAGGAGGGTGGAGTGCAGGACCGTCGCGTCCAGGGTCCGCCACGCCCGGGGGCGGTCCGTGCGGATCGTGCGCTCCAGGAGGGCGGGGTCCGGGCGGTCGAGGAGGTGGAAGGCGCCGTCGCCCGCGAGGAGGAAGGCGTTGCCCTCGGCCGTGGCCTCCGCGAGGGCCTCCAGGGCCGCGGGGAGAGGCTGGTCGATGCGGCGGACCCGGAACGAGCCGCCGAGGGCCGTGAGGGCGTCGGCGACCGGCAGGCGGTTGAGCAGACGGTGGATGGCGCGGACCCGCAGCGGGTAGCGGGCGGTGTCGATGAGGAGGACCAGGCCGTAGTTCCAGGGGCCGGGTGCCGCGTGCTCCTCGCGCAGGCGGAGGTACGTCGCCCAGCGGTGGTGGCCGTCGGCGATGAGGGCCTGGTGTCGCGTCAGTTCACCGGCGATCGTGGCGAGTTCGGCGGGGTCCGTGACCGACCAGAGGCGGTGCTGGAAGCCGTCCTCCGTGGTGGTGGAGAGCAGGGGCTCGCGCCGGACGGTGCGCTCGATGACCGCGTCGGCGCCGCCCTCCTCGTCCCCGACGTAGGTGAGGAGCAGGGGCTCCAGGTTGGCCGCCGTGGTCCGCATCAGGGCGGCGCGGTCCTCGACGACGTGCGGCATGACGTCCTCGTGGGGGAGGACGATGCCCTCCGCCGGGGTGGAGAGCTCCAGCGCGCCGATGACGCCGCGCTGGAGGATGCCGTCGCCGTGCTGCTCGTACACGTAGAGCGCGGGCTGCGGGTCCGGGGCGAGGACGCCGTCCGCGAGCCAGCGGTCGAGGGTGACGGCGGCCTTGCGGTGGCGGGTGCCGGCGGTGATCGCCTGCGGGAGGATCAGCCGGACGATGTTGTGCGGATCCGCGGACTCCAGATGGAGCAGTCCGTCAGGTCGTACGACGACGTCGTAGGGAGGGGACGTCACGGCGGCGAGGCTGCCGACCCGCTCGGGGACGTATCGAAGTCCGCGGAACGGGGTCAGGCGCAGGCCTGTGGCGTCGTCGCGGACGTCGTCGGCCGCGTGACCTGATGTGTTCATCCTGTCATCGTATGTGGGCGGGCATGAGCGATGATCGGGAGAGTGGGGGAATTCACCCGGTGATCTGAGGAGTGTGCGGTGACGGTGCGGAACGGCCAGGGACGGCGCGACGGCGGCAGGAAGTACCCGGGAGCCAGCGCGGTCGCCCTGAGCGAGGCGTACGACACGGCGCTCCTCGATCTGGACGGTGTCGTGTACGCGGGCGGGGAGGCCGTGCCGCACGCCGTGGAGGCGCTCGGGGTGGCCCGCGCCGGCGGGATGCACCTGGCCTACGTCACCAACAACGCGCTGCGGACGCCGGACGAGGTGGCGGAGCATCTGACCGAGCTGGGAGTGCCGGCGGAGGCCGGGGACGTGGTCACCTCCGCGCAGGCGGTGGCCCGGCTGATCGCGGACGAGGTGCCGGCGGGGTCCAGGGTGCTGGTCGTCGGCGGCGAGGGGCTGCGGGTGGCGCTGCGCGAGCGGGGTCTGGTGCCGGTGGAGTCGGCGGACGACGACCCGGTGGCGGTCGTGCAGGGGTACGGCGGGCCGGGGATGCCGTGGGCGCGGTTCGCGGAGGCGGCCTACGCGGTGGGGCGTGGGGTGCCCTGGTACGCCTCGAACACGGACCTGACGATTCCCGGGGCGCGGGGGATCGGACCGGGGAACGGGGCGGCGGTGGAGGTCGTACGGATCGCCACCGGGGGCCGGGCGGAGCCGAAGGTGGCGGGGAAGCCGCTGCCGCCGATGCACCGGGAGACGGTGCTGCGGACAGGGGCGGAGCGGCCGCTGGTGGTGGGGGACCGGCTGGACACGGACATCGAGGGCGCGTTCAACGGCGGGGTGGACTCGCTGCTGGTGCTGACCGGGGTGACGGACGTGGCGCAGTTGCTCGCGGCCGTGCCCGAGCACCGGCCCACGTATGTGGCGGCGGATCTCCGGGGGCTGCTGACGGGGCAGCCGGAGGTCGTCGCGGACGGGGACGGGGGCTTCGTGTGCGGGGGGTGGCGGGCCTCCGTGAGGGGCGGCGAGCTCGTCCTCGTCGGCGTGCCGGGCGAGGGGGCCGATGTGATGGACGGGGTGCGGGCGCTGTGCGGGGCGGCCTGGTCGGAGGCGGACCGTCCGGGTGGGGGCGTGCCGGAGGCGGGGAAGGCGCTGGCGCTGCTGGGGGTGTGAGGTCCCGGCACCGCGGACGGAACGTGAAGTTGGGTAGGCTAACCTAACTCCGCGTGGGTCGTGGTCGTCACCGCCGGATCCGGCCACGGACGAGAAAGCGGGAGTGCGGGTATGGACGGTCGGCAGCAGCAGCGCCTGAGCGCGGAATCGGTCACCCTGGCGTACGAGCAGCGGGTCATCGCCCGCGAGCTGTCCGTCGCGATCCCCGACAACTCGTTCACCGTCATCGTGGGGCCCAACGCCTGCGGCAAATCCACCCTCCTCCGCGCGCTCTCCCGGATGCTGAAGCCCAGCGAGGGCCGTGTCCTGCTCGACGGGCAGTCGATCCACACGATGCCCGCCAAGAAGGTCGCCAAGACCCTCGGGCTGCTGCCCCAGACGTCCGTGGCCCCGGACGGCATCACCGTCGCCGACCTGGTCGCGCGCGGCCGCTACCCGCACCAGGGGCTGCTGCGCCAGTGGTCCCCGGAGGACGAGCGCGTCACGCGCGAGTCCATGGCGGCCACGGGCGTCGCCGAGCTGGCCGACCGGTACGTGGACGAGCTCTCGGGCGGTCAGCGCCAGCGCGTCTGGATCGCCATGGCGCTCGCCCAGCAGACGCCTCTGCTGCTGCTCGACGAGCCCACCACGTACCTCGACATCCAGCACCAGATCGACGTCCTCGACCTGTGCGCCGAGCTGCACGAGACACAGGGGCGGACGCTCGTCGCCGTCCTGCACGACCTCAACCACGCGGCCCGGTACGCGACCCATCTCATCGCGGTCCGCGACGGCGAGGTCGTCGCCGAGGGCCCGCCGTCGGAGGTGGTGACCGCCGAGCTGGTCGAGCGGGTCTTCGGGCTGCGCTGCCAGGTCATCGACGACCCCGAGACGGGGACGCCGCTGGTCGTGCCGGCCGGGCGGAAGGCGCGGGCGCGGACGGCCGTGGTGGCCCAGACCGGGGAGGCCGCCCCGCAGGAGCCCGCGCTGCGGAAGTGACGGGGGCGGGGCGGCTAGAGGAGCGACCGCAGCCGCAGGAGGTCGCGGAAGCCGGCCTCCAGCCTGACCCGGCCGCCGGCCCAGGCCTTCGCGAAGTTCAGCTTGCCGTCCACCATCGCCACCAGATCGTCGCCGGTCATCGAGAGCCGGATCTGCGCCTTGGCCGGCGGCGGGCCCTCCACCGTGCCGTCGACCCGGATCCGGCCGTCCGCGAGACGGCCCGTGAACGTCGTGTCGAGGTCGGTGATGTGGCAGCTCAGGCTGCGGTCGAGCGCGGCCGCACCGCGCACGCCGTCGTCGGCCCGCGCGAGATTGTCCGAAAGTCTGTCCAGTGCGCCGCGGCACTCCGTGATCGTCGCCATCGCCGTCGACGGTACCCCAGGGCTTCGCGGTAGCGTCGGGGCATGAGTGATGAGATGCCGGAGCCCGTCGAGCGGGCGGTGGAGGAGCCCGGCGACGCCGCCGAGGAGACGTACGAGCCCGCGGGGCCCGCGCCGCTCGGTGTCGCCCCGGAGCTCACCGGCCATCCCGCCGTCGACGCCCGTCTCGCGCGTCTCGCCGAGGTGGACCACCTCCCGGCGGACGGACACCTGGAGGTGTACGAGGATGTACACCGTGGACTGCGCGCCGAGCTGACCTCGCTCGACACGCACCCCGCCCCCCGTCCGTACGACAACAGGAGCTGAACCGAACGTGGCAGGAGTGGCACGCCGCCGTCTCGACGCCGAGCTGGTCCGGCGCAAGCTCGCGCGCTCGCGCGAGCACGCCAGCCAGCTGATCGCCGCGGGCCGGGTGACCGTCGGCAAGACCGTCGCCACCAAGCCCGCCACCCAGGTGGAGACCGCCGCGGCCATCGTCGTCGTCCAGGACGACTCCGACCCCGACTACGTCTCGCGCGGCGGCCACAAGCTCGCCGGCGCCTTCGCCGCCTTCGTGCCGCTCGGCCTGAAGGTCGAGGGCCGGCGCGCCCTGGACGCCGGAGCCTCCACCGGCGGCTTCACGGACGTCCTGCTGCGCGCGGGCGCCGCCCATGTCGTCGCCGTCGACGTCGGCTACGGACAGCTCGCCTGGTCGCTGCAGAGCGACGAGCGCGTCACCGTGAAGGACCGCACGAACGTACGCGAGTTGACGGTCGACGCGATCGACGGCGTCCCGGTCGACCTCGTCGTCGGCGATCTGTCCTTCATCCCGCTCGGTCTCGTCCTGCCCGCCCTCGCGGCCTGCACGGCGCCCGGCGCCGACCTCGTCCTCATGGTGAAGCCGCAGTTCGAGGTGGGCAAGGAGCGGCTCGGCACGGGCGGCGTCGTACGGTCCACCGAACTCCGCGCGGACGCCGTGAAGAACGTGGCCCGGCAGGCCGGCGAGCTCGGCCTCGGTGTCCTCGGCGTCACCGCCAGCCCGCTGCCCGGCCCCTCGGGGAACGTCGAGTACTTTCTGTGGCTGCGGGCAGGCGCGCCCGCGCTGGATCCGGCGGACGTCGACCGCGCCGTGGCGGAGGGACCTCGTTGAGCTCAACTGCAGCAGCACCATCGGGAACAACACGCACCGTCTTCCTGCTCGCGCACACGGGCCGGCCGGCCGCCGTGCGCAGCGCCGAACTGGTCGTCCTGGGGCTGCTGCGCTGCGGCATCGGCGTCCGTGTCCTGGAGGCCGAGGCCGCGGACCTGCCGCTGCCGCCGTCCGTCGAGAAGGTGCCGGAGGCCTGCTCCGACGCGCTCGACGGCTGTGAACTCCTCGTCGTCCTCGGCGGCGACGGCACCCTGCTGCGCGGCGCCGAGTTCTCCCGCGCCTCCGGCGTGCCCATGCTCGGCGTCAACCTGGGGCGCGTCGGCTTCCTCGCGGAGGCCGAGCGCGACGACCTCGACAAGGTCGTCGACCGGGTCGTCACCAAGGCGTACGAGGTCGAGGAGCGGATGACCCTCGACGTCGTCGTGTACGAGAACGGCGACGTCCTCCACCGCGACTGGGCGCTCAACGAGGCCGCCGTGCAGAAGGTGTCGCCGGAACGGATGCTGGAGGTCGTGCTCGCGATCGACGGACGCCCGGTGACCGGCTTCGGCTGCGACGGGGTGATCTGCGCGACACCCACCGGCTCCACCGCGTACGCCTTCTCGGCGGGCGGTCCCGTCGTCTGGCCCGAGGTCGAGGCGCTGCTCATGGTCCCCATCGGGGCCCACGCCCTCTTCGCCAAGCCGCTGATCACCACCCCCGAGTCGGTGCTCGCGGTCGAGGTCGAGCCGCACACCCCGCACGGCGTGCTGTGGTGCGACGGGCGGCGGACGGTGGAACTCCCGGCGGGGGCGCGCGTCGAGGTCCGGCGGGGCGCCGTGCCGGTCCGGCTCGCCCGGCTGCACCACGCCTCCTTCACGGACCGGCTCGTCGCCAAGTTCGCCCTGCCCGTGTCGGGCTGGCGGGGCGCTCCGCGCTGACGTCCCGCGTCGGCGCCGTACCGTCCCTCCGGCCCGAACGATCGCCGCGCCGGAGAGTTACGCCCGGGGGCGATGTCGCATCGGACCCGGGAAACCTCGTATGGTCTGGGGCGTGCTGGAGGAGATGCGGATACGGTCGCTCGGGGTCATCGACGACGCGGTGGTCGAGCTGTCGCCCGGCTTCACCGCGGTGACCGGTGAGACCGGTGCGGGCAAGACCATGGTCGTGACCAGCCTGGGGCTGCTGCTCGGCGGACGTGCCGACCCGGCCCTGGTGCGGATCGGCGCGGCCTCGGCCGTCGTCGAGGGGCGGATCAGCGTGCCCGCGGGCGCGCCCGCCGCCGTACGCGCCGAGGAGGCCGGTGCCGAGCTCGACGAGGGCGTGCTCCTCGTCAGCCGTACCGTCTCGGCCGAGGGACGCTCGCGCGCCCACCTCGGCGGGCGCTCCGTGCCCGTCGGGCTGCTCGCCGAACTCGCCGACGAGCTCGTCGCCGTCCACGGCCAGACCGACCAGCAGGGCCTGCTCAAGCCCGCCCGGCAGCGCGGCGCGCTCGACCGGTACGCGGGCGAGGCCGTCTCCGCGCCGCTCGCCGCCTACGGCGAGGCGTACCGCCGGCTGCGCGCCGTCACCGGCGAGCTGGACGAGATCACCACCCGGGCCAGGGAACGCGCCCAGGAGGCCGATCTGCTGCGCTTCGGGCTCGGTGAGATCGAGGCCGTCGCCCCGCTCCCCGGGGAGGACGCCGAACTCGCCGCCGAGGCCGAGCGGCTCGGTCACGCCGAGGCCCTCGCCTCCGCCGCCGCGCTCGCGCACGGCGCGCTCGCCGGGAACCCGGAGGACCCCGAGGCCGTCGACGCCACCACGCTCGTCGCGGGCGCGGGCCGGGCCCTGGAGGCCGTACGGTCGCACGACCCGGCGCTCGCCGGGCTCGCGGACCGGATGGGCGAGATCTCCATCCTGCTGTCGGACGTGGCGCAGGAGCTGGCCGGGTACGCCGACGACCTGGACGCCGACCCGCTGCGGCTCGCCGCAGTCGAGGAGCGCCGGGCGCTGCTCACCCAGCTCACCCGGAAGTACGGGGCGGACATCGCCGCCGTCCTCGCCTGGGCCGAGGAGAGCGCGGGACGGCTCGGCGAGCTCGACGGGGACGACGACCGGATCGAGGAGCTCACCGCCGAGCGGGACCGGCTGCGCGACGAGCTCTCGGTGCTCGCGCAGCGGCTCACCGACGCGCGCACGGAGACCGCCGCCCGGTTCGCCGACGCCGTCACCGCCGAACTCGCCTCGCTGGCCATGCCGCACGCGCGCGTGTCCTTCGCCATCGCCCAGACCGAGGACCCCGAGGGCGTCGAGGTCGGCGGCCGTCGTGTCGCCTACGGGCCGTCCGGGGCCGACGAGGTCGAGCTGCTGCTCGCCCCGCACCCCGGCGCCCCGCCCCGGCCCATCGCCAAGGGCGCGTCCGGTGGTGAGCTGTCCCGGGTGATGCTCGCCGTGGAGGTCGTCTTCGCCGGGGTCGACCCGGTGCCGACGTACCTCTTCGACGAGGTCGACGCGGGCGTCGGCGGCAAGGCGGCCGTCGAGATCGGCCGCCGGCTCGCCAAGCTCGCCAGGTCCGCCCAGGTCGTGGTCGTCACCCACCTCCCGCAGGTCGCGGCCTTCGCCGACCGGCAGCTGCTCGTCGAGAAGACCAACGACGGATCCGTGACCCGGTCCGGCGTCACCGTCCTGGAGGGCGAGGAGCGTGTCCGGGAGCTGTCCCGGATGCTCGCGGGCCAGGAGGACTCCGAGACGGCCAGGGCCCACGCGGAGGAGCTGCTCGCCACGGCCCGGGCCGACGCGTGACCCCGGTCGCGGGGAGGGCCGGTCTCGGGCGGATCGGTACGTTCGCCGCGGCCTTCGGCGCGGCCCGGCTCGCGTACGGGCAGCTGAGGCGGCGGCCTCCGGGGAACCCGCGGAGCTGGGAGCGGACCAACCACGCGGGCCGGCCGGTCACGCTGCTGGCCGGACCGGCCGTCGCGTTCGGCTCGGCGGTCGCGGTCCTGCCCGCGGTTCCCGCCGCCGCCCTGCCCGTCGCGGCGGCGGCCGTGTGCGGGAGGTACGACGACCTGCGCGGCGACCACCGGCGCGGGTTCCGGGCGCATCTGGGGGCGCTCCGCGAGGGTGAGGTGACCAGTGGGGCCGTGAAGCTGTTCGGCATCGGTGCGGCCTCCCTCGTCGCCGGGGCGCTCCTCAAGGAGAAGCCCGTCGACAAGGTCCTCGCCGGAGTCGTCATCGCCGGCACCGCGCACCTGGTGAACCTCGTGGACGTACGGCCGGGGCGCGCGGGCCTCCTCGTGCTCGGGCTCGGCGCGCCGGGGCTGCTGCGGGGACCGCTCGCCGCGGCGCCGATGGGGGCCGCGGCGGCGCTCCTCGGCGACGACCTCGGCGAGGAGACCATGCTCGGCGACACCGGCGCGCACGCGCTCGGCGCCGCCGTCGGCAGCGCCGTCGCCGTCTCCAACGGGCGGCTGGGGCTCGCCGCGCACGCGGCCGGCCTCGTCGCCGCCGCCGTGTGGGGGGAGCGGGCCGCCTCCGCCTGAGGGCGTGGGTGGGGTGCGGGGCGCGGGCGGCGTGCTCGCGCGCTCACCCGTGTGGGTGAACCCGTGGGGTGAGTGCCCGCGTCGTACGCCTACCGCACAGGGGAACGACGCCGTTTCGGTGCCGGAACGTGCGTACGGTCGGTGGCACGGACTGGCATCCTTGGGCGCGTGACACAGCTCCGTACGGTCCAAGTGCTGGGCGGCGGCGGTGCGGGCAGCAGCGCGCACGTCCGATCACTTGCCTCGGGGCTGGTGGCGAGGGGCGTGCGGGTGACCGTGTGCGCCCCGGCCGAACTCGACCGCGCATACGACTACCTGGGCGCCGGCGCGCACTTCGTGCCCCTGCCGCGCCTCGGCGACCCCGCGACCGTGACCGCGCTCCGCAACGCCTGCATCGGCGCGGACGTGGTCCACGCGCACGGGCTCCAGGCCTCCGTACGGGCCGCGCTCGCGCTGGCCGGCGGCGGCCGGGCCCCGCTGGTGACCACCTGGCACAGCCGGAACCACGTGGACGGGGCGCGGGGCGGGGTCCTGCGGCTCCTGGAGCGGAAGGCCGCGCGGGCCGCGACCGTCGTCCTCGGCACCTCCTCCGAACTCGTCGACCGGGCCCGGCGGCGCGGGGCCCGCGACGCCCGCCTCGCCCCCGTCACCGTGCCCGCCGCCCGCGGGCCCGTCTGCCTCCACGACGGCAAGGCCCGCGCCGAACTCGGCGCCGTCGACCGGCCCCTGCTCATGGCCGTCGGCGCGCTCGAACGCGGCCGGGGGTACCGGACGCTGCTCGACGCGGCCCGGGAATGGCGCGACCTCGACCCGCAGCCACTGCTCGTGATCGCCGGGGAGGGCCGCGAACGGGCCTTCCTGCAACGGCGGATCGTCGAGGAACGGCTCTCCGTGCGGCTCATCGGACGCCGGGACGACGTCGCCGAGCTGCTCGCCGCCGCCGACGTCGCCGTCCTGCCGTCGCGCTGGGAGGCCCGCTCCCTGCTCGCGCAGGAGGCGCTCCGGCTCGGGGTGCCGCTCGTCGCGACGGCGGTCGGCGGCGTGCCGGAACTCGTCGGCGACGCGGCGGAGCTGGTGCCGTACGGGGACGCGCGGGCCCTGGCGGGGGCGGTGCGGGGACTCCTGGACGACGTGGACCGTCGGATGGACCTGGCGGCGGCGGGGCGGGTGCAGGCGACGTCCTGGCCTACGGAGGACGAGACGGTGGCGCATGTGCTGTCGGTGTACGACGAGCTGTCGGGACGGTGACCCTGCGGCGCCGTTGTGGGCAGCTGTTCCGCTGGGGCGGAACGGGTGGGCACAACGGAACGGCGCCCTTGCCGGCGCCAGAGGCTTCCGCGCCTGGACCCGCACCCCGTGCACCGTCACGTGGGGTGCGGGTCCAGGCGCGGAACGCGGAGGCGCCGCGAAGGGCGCCGTCCCGTGTGCCCACCCGTCCCGCCCTGCGGGACGATTGCCCACACGGCGGTGGGTGCCGCCCGCAACGGTGGGGCTACGGTGTGTGGCGGCGGGCTCTGAGGGCCAGGGAGAGGGCCAGGACCGTCTGGGGGTCGTCCAGGTCCGTGCCCAGGAGTTCGGAGATGCGGGCCAGGCGGTTGTAGAGGGTCTGGCGGTTGAGATGGAGCTCGCGGGCCGTCTCCGCCTTGCGGCCCGCGTGGGCCAGGTACGTCTCCAGGGTGGGCAGGAGCGGCGGGCGGGACGTGCGGTCGTGGTCCCGCAGGGGGCCGATCGCGCGGTCCACGAAGGCCGCCAGGTCCGGGTGGTCGCGGAGGCGCCACAGGAGCAGGTCGATGTCCAGGCGCCGGGCGTCGTACCAGGGGAGGTCCGAGAGGCCCTGCGCCGCCGTCGCCGTCTCCGCCGCGTGCCGCAGGCCCGCCGAGGCCGCCGCCCAGCCGCCCGCGACGCCGACCACGACGACCGGCGGGTGCGCCCCGGCCCGTTCCAGACCGGCCCGCTCCACGCCCGCGCGCAGCGCCGCCGCCACCCGGTCCGCGACCGCCGTGCGTTCCGATTCCGAGCGCAGGCCCAGGAGCAGAGGGACACGGCCTTCCACCGGGCGGACGCCCAGCAGGGCCGGGACGCCCACCGAGGACAGTTCCTCCAGGACCGCCCGGGCCAGGAGCGCCCAGTTGCCCGAGGGGGACAGCTCCGAGGCCAGGCGCATGACCACCGGGAGGAGCGGGCCGTCCCCGGGCTTGAAGCCCAGGACCCTCGCCTGCGCCGGGGCGTCCTCCGCCGAGATCCGGCCCTCCGCGAGATCGGTCAGGAAGTCGCCCCGGCCGCGTGCGGCGAGCTCCTCCTCCTGGCGTGCCTGCATGAGGACGACCGCGAGGAGCCCCGCCGCCCGCTCGGCCGCCATCCGGTGGACGGGGGAGAGGGCACCGGAGACCGCGAGGAGGACGAGGCGGGCCCGGACCGAGCCCGTACCGGGGCCGCCGCCGGGCACGTCGACGAGGACCGTGCCGGTGGGCGGGCCGGACTCGCGGGCCGCCCGCTGGCCACGCAGTCCGTCCCACACCTGGAGCGGGTCGGCGGGCGCGGACTCGGTGCCCGCCGCGTACAGCAGCTGTCCGTCGGCGGTCTCCAGGAAGACCGGGTTGGCGGCGAAGTCGGAGAGGATGCGGAGCACCTGCGGGACCCCGCCGCCGCCGAGCAGTGCCTCCGTGCACTGGCGGTGGACCTCCTCGGCCTGCCGCTGGAGGGCGTAGTGGCCGTTGACGATCTCGGTGTGGATCTCCTCCGTGACGGCGACGAAGGGGACCTCGCGGTGGAGCTGGACGAGCGGCAGCCCGGCCGCCCGCGCGGTCTCCACTATCGTCGCCGGGAGGCGGGCGAAGCGCGGGCCCAGTTCGACGACGAGCGCGGCGATGCCCCGGTCGGCGAGCCTGCGGACGAACGCCCGCTGTTCGGCCGGGCGGGTGCCCAGGCCGAGGCCCGTCGTGAGCAGCAGCTCGCCGCCCTTGAGCAGCGACGCGATGTTCGGCACCTCGCCCGCGTGCACCCAGCGCACCGTGCGGTGCAGCCGGTCGGCGCCGGCCACGACCTCCGGGAGCCCGCCGCGCAGTCCGGGGAGTTCCAGCGCCCGCTGCACGGTGATCCCGCCCTGATTGTCCATGGGGCCGGACGCTACCCGCGTCCGTGTTTCGGCGACATCACCCCACGGTCACGGCACCGGACAGTTCGTACACCGGGGCGACAACTCGTCGTCCCATGGCGGGAATTGTGCGACCGCATGTCGATTGTGGCCTACGTCACTCGCGAGGATCCTCTCGGGCCATGGCAGAGAACCCCACCCCAGAGGTCCACCGGCTGAAGGCGAACTCGGTCGGACTCGTCGGCGTCGTCTTCATGGCCGTCGCCACCGCGGCCCCGATCACGGCCATGACCGGAAACCTCCCCATCGCCGTCGGCTTCGGCAACGGTACCGGCGCCCCCGCCGGATATCTCTTCGCGACGCTCGTCCTGACCGTCTTCTCGGTCGGCTACGTCGCCATGGCCAAGCGGATCACGGCCGCCGGTGCCTTCTACGGCTACATCTCGCACGGCCTGGGCCGGATCGCCGGCATGGCCTCCGGCATGCTCGCCGTCCTCGCCTACATCGTCTTCGAGGCGTCGATCGTCGGCGTCTTCGCCTACTTCGCGAAGACGACCGTCGCCGACCAGCTCGGCGTGGACCTGCCGTGGATCCTGTACGCGGCGGTCATGCTGGCCGTCACCGCCGTCCTGTCGTACTTCGACATCAACCTGACCGCCAAGGCCCTCGGGGTGATGCTGATCGCCGAGATCGCCGTCCTCTTCGCGGTCGCCACCGCCGTCCTGATCGCCGGCGGCGGCCCCGACGGCATCCCCGTCGAGCCGGTCGACCCCAGGAACGCCTTCACCGGCACCTCCGCCGGGCTCGGCCTCTTCTTCGCCTTCTGGTCGTGGGTCGGCTTCGAGTCGACCGCGATGTACGGCGAGGAGTCCCGCGACCCCAAGCGGGTGATCCCGCGCGCCACCCTGATCTCCGTCATCGGCGTCGGTCTCTTCTACATCTACGTCTCGTGGATGACGATCGCAGGGAACGGGCTCGCCGGATCGGTGAAGCTCTCCGCCTCCTCCTCCCCGCTCGACCTGTTCTTCGCGCCCACCGAGACCTTCATCGGCGCCTGGGCCGTCGACGCCTTCCAGTGGCTGCTGCTCACCGGCTCCTTCGCCTGCGGCATGGCCTTCCACCAGTGCGCCTCCCGCTATCTGTACGCCATCGGCCGGGAGGGCTTCCTCCACCCGGCGCTCGGCCGGACCCACGCCCGGCACGGCTCGCCGTACATCGCCTCGTACGTGCAGAGCGCGATCGCCGTCGCCCTCGTCGCCGCCTTCTGGCTCACCGGCCAGGACCCGTACATCCACCTCTACACGCTGCTCGCGATCCTCGGCACGATGGCGATCCTGATCGTCCAGACCCTCTGCTCCTTCGCCGTCATCGGCTACTTCCGCAGGAACCACCCCGAGGACCGGCACTGGTTCAGGACCCTCACGGCCCCGCTCCTCGGCGGTGTCGGCATGATCGCCGTCGTCGTGCTGCTGATCATGAACATGGAGACCGCGGCCGGTCTCGCCGCCGACTCCCTGTTCTTCGAGGCGATCCCCTGGATCGTCGGAGCCGTCTTCTTCGGCGGCCTCGGCCTCGGCTTCTACCTCAAGGCCAGGCGGCCCGAACGCTACGAGATCATCGGCCGGATCGTCCTGGAGGACGCCGCCGAGCGCACCGACGATGGAGCCCCCGTCCCCGCCCCCGTACCCCAGAGCTGATCCCACCCACCTCCAGGAGCGCCCCATGGCACGCACCAACCCGATGCACCTCCTGAAGAACCTCGCCGCCGAGCACGCCGCCGCCCGACGGCTGAACATCCCCGTCGACGAGCTGCGCGGCAGGAGAGCCGACGCCCTCGGACGCCGGTCCCTGCTCAAGTACGCCACCGCCGCCGGCATCGCCGTCGGTGTCGGTTCGGCCGCCCCCGCCGCGGCCGCCACCCCGACCCCACCCGTGAAGAGCACCGCGCGCGTCGCCGTCGTCGGCGCCGGGATCTCCGGCCTCACCGCCGCCCTCACCCTCCAGGACGCCGGTCTCAGCCCCGTGCTCTACGAGGCGAACCCGTCCAGGGTCGGCGGCCGCATGTGGACCCAGCGGGACCACTGGGCGTACGGCCAGACCTCCGAGATCGGCGGCGAGCTGATCGACACCGGCCACAAGAAGATCCTGGAACTCTGCCGCCGCTTCGGCCTCGCCACCGAGGACTTCCTCGGCGGCGGACCCAACGGCGCCGAGGAAGTCCTGTGGTTCGGCGGCGCCTACTACCCGCGGGACCGGGCCGACGAGGACTTCAACGCCGTCTACCAGTCGCTGCGCCGCGACCTCTCCGACGCCGGTGAGGTCACCTGGAACCGGACCACCCCCACCGGCACCGCCCTCGACGACATGTCGGTGTACGAGTGGATCGAGAGCCGGGTCCCGGGCGGGCACTCCTCACCGCTCGGCCGCTTCCTCGACGTCGCCTACAACGTCGAGTACGGCGCCGACACCACCGAACAGTCCTCGCTCGCCCTCGTCCTGCTCATGGGCTACCAGACCAATCCGGGCAACTTCAACGTCTGGGGCCTGTCCAACGAGCGCTACCACGTCGTCGGCGGCAACGACCGGCTCCCGAACGCCGTCGCCGCAGCGCTCGCCCCCGGCACCCTGAGGATGGGCTGGTCGCTGAACGCCGTACGGGCCGAGGCCGACGGCACCCAGACGCTCACCTTCACCGAGGCGGGCGCCACCCGGACCGTCACCGCCGACCACACGATCCTCTGCGTCCCGCTGCCGATCCTCCAGCAACTCGACCTCTCCCGGGCCGGGTTCGACCCCCTCATGCGCAACCTCCTGCGGGACGCCCGCATGGGCCACTGCACCAAGCTCAACATGCAGTTCGCCACCCGGCCCTGGCGCGGCACCGGCGCCTGGCCGGGGGTCTCCGCCGGCGACTGCTTCACCGACACCGAGGTCCAGCAGACCTGGGACACCACCAAGGTCCAGGGCGGCACCGGCGGCATCCTCCTCCAGTACGGCGGCGGCAGCCTGGCCCGGAACCTGAACCCGGCCGGCCCGTTCTCCACCGAGTCCGACCCGTACGTACGGAACCTGGTCACCCGTCATCTGGCCGGCATCGACGCCTTCTTCCCCGGCACCTCCCGCGCGTACACCGGCCGCGCCCAGCTCTCCGCCTGGCACAAGAACCCGTACTCCCTCGGCGCGTACTCCTGCTGGCCCGTCGGCTACCTCCACCGCTACGCCGGGTACGAGGGCACCGCCCAGGGCAACGTCCACATCGGCGGCGAGCACTGCTCGTACGACTTCCAGGGCTTCATGGAGGGCGGCGCGACCGAGGGCGAGCGCGCCGCCAAGGAGGTGATCACCGCACTGCGCTGAGCCGGCTCAGCCGGCCGGGACGATGTTCTGGTTGTACCGGAACACGTTGTCGGGGTCGTACCGGGCCTTCACGGTGGCGAGCCGGCGGTAGTTCCTCTCCCCGAAGGAGGAGACGATCCGCTGCTCGCCCTCGGCGCCGACGAAGTTCAGATACGTCGCGTCGATCGCCCACGGCCGCGCGTCGGCCCGCACGTCGTGCACCCACTGCCTCGCCGCCTCGTCGAACGCCGGGTCCTCCCAGGTCGCGAAGGGGTGCACCGCCCACGGCGCGGTGCGCCACGGCTGCGGGTACTGCGAGGGCCCGGCGGCCACGGCCCCGCCCATCAGGAACAGCACGTGCTGGGTGGCCGTGGACGCCGGGATGCCCGCGCCGCGGTCGCAGAAGACGTCCACGGCCTCGTCGGGGAACTCCCTCAGGTACTCGGCCGACCAGTAGTTCCGCAGCCCCGGCGGGTCGTCCATCATCGACTGCAGGTCCGCGTACGGGATGTCCGTGACGACCTCCACCGCGGGCTTCAGCGCGAACAGCGGCGCCGCGAACGCGCGGAGCTCCTCGACCGGCCCGGCGTACGTGAACAGCGCCCCGCAGACCAGCTTGCCGACCAGGTCCTCCGGGATGAACGGCTCCGGGGGCGCCGGCATGTAGATGGCGCCACCGCCCATCTCGTCGGGCGCGACGGCGCCGAGGTCGCGGAAGGTGCGCACCACCTCGGGCGCGTTCTCGGGCAGGAACAGCAGCATCGACATGCTCATCCGGGGCAGCGGGTGCACCCGCATCGTCAGCGAGGTCGCCACCCCGAAGTTGCCGCCGCCGCCGTGCAGCGCCCAGAACAGCTCCGGGTTCTCCTGCGCGTCCGTGTGGACGTGCTTGCCCTCGGCGGTGACCAGGTCGGCGGCGAGCAGGTTGTCGCTGGCGAGACCGAACTTCCGCTCCAGCCAGCCCGAACCGCCGCCCAGCGTGAAGCCGCCGACGCCGGTGGTGGACACCCGCCCGCCGGTGGTCGCCACGTGGAACGGCTGGCACGCGTGGTCGAGATGGGCCATGGTCGCCCCGCCCTCGACCCGTACCGTCATGTCCTCCGGGTCCACGACGACGCCGTGCATCCGGCGGAGGTCGACGACCAGCGCGCCGTCGATCATGGAGGTCCCGGCGACGCTGTGCCCGCCGCCGCGGACCGCGATCGGCAGGTCCGCCTCGCGGCCGAACAGGATCGCGTTGGACACGTCGGCCTGGGTGGCGCACTGGGCGATCACCGACGGGCGCCGGTCGATCATGCCGTTGTGCAGGGTCCGGGCCTCGTCGTAGCCCGGACCGCCCGGGGTGATCACCTCGCCGGCCAGGTCCTCGACCAGTCCGGCCAGGGCGCTTTCGGAGACATGGGGAGCCATGGGAGCCCCCCTTTCGTGCGGGGGGACGGGACCTTCTCATCGTAGGTCCGGGTGCCGTCCCCCGCGCGGGACCGGCTCAGCCCCCGTACGCCCCGCTCGCCGTGAGCCGCAGCGCCGTGTCGATCAGCGGGACGTGGCTGAAGGCCTGCGGGAAGTTGCCCACCTGTCGCTGGAGCCGCGGGTCCCACTCCTCGGCGAGCAGCCCGAGGTCGTTGCGGAGCGCGAGCAGCTTCTCGAAGAGGGTGCGCGCCTCGTCGACCCGGCCGATCATCGCCAGGTCGTCCGCCAGCCAGAACGAGCAGGCGAGGAACGCGCCCTCGTCGCCCTCCAGGCCGTCGACCCCGGCCTCCTCGCCGGCCGTCGGATAGCGCAGCACGAAACCGTCCTCCGTGGACAGCTCGCGCTGGATCGCCTCGATCGTGCCGATGACCCGCTTGTCGTCCGGAGGCAGGAAGCCCATCTGCGGGATCAGCAGCAGCGAGGCGTCCAGCTCCCGGGAGCCGTACGACTGCGTGAAGGTGTTCCGCTCCTTGTCGTAGCCCTTCTCGCAGACGTCCCGGTGGATCTCGTCGCGCAGCTCGCGCCAGCGCTCCAGCGGGCCGTCGGCGTCCCCGGACTCGATGAGCTTGATCGTGCGGTCGACGGCCACCCAGGCCATCACCTTGGAGTGGGTGAAGTGCCGGCGCGGGCCGCGGACCTCCCAGATGCCCTCGTCGGGCTGGTCCCAGTTCTTCTCCAGGTAGTTGATCAGCTTGATCTGGAGCAGGGAGGCGTAGTCGTTGCGGGACAGGCCCGTCATGTGCGCGAGGTGGAGGGCCTCCGTGACCTCGCCGTAGACGTCCAGCTGGAGCTGGTTCGCGGCACCGTTGCCGACGCGGACCGGGCCGGAGTTCTCGTACCCCGGGAGCCAGTCGAGCTCCGCCTCGCCGAGCTCCCGCTCGCCCGCGATGCCGTACATGATCTGCAGGTTCTCCGGGTCGCCCGCGACGGCGCGCAGCAGCCAGTCCCGCCAGGCGCGGGCCTCCTCGCGGTAGCCGGTGCGGAGCATCGACGAGAGGGTGATCGCCGCGTCCCGCAGCCAGGTGTAGCGGTAGTCCCAGTTCCGGACGCCGCCGATCTCCTCCGGCAGCGAGGTCGTCGGCGCGGCGACGATCCCGCCGGTCGGCGCGTACGTCAGCGCCTTCAGGGTGATCAGCGAGCGGACCACGGCCTCCCGGTAGGGGCCGTGGTACGTGCAGTGCTCGACCCACTCGCGCCAGAAGTCGGCGGTCGCCTCCAGCGAACCCTCCGGGTCCGGGAGCGCCGGCGGCTCCTTGTGGGAGGGCTGCCAGGAGAGCGTGAAGGTGATCCGCTCGCCGGGCGTGACGGTGAAGTCGGAGTACGTCGTCAGGTCCTTGCCGTGGGTCTCCGCGTCGGTGTCCAGCCACACCGAGTCGGGTCCGGCGACCGCGACCGTGCGGTCCCCGACCTTGTGCACCCAGGGCACGATCCGGCCGTAGCTGAAGCGCATCCGCAGCGAGGACCGCATCCGCACCCGGCCCGAGACGCCCTCGACGATCCGGATCAGCTGCGGCGCGCCGTCGCGCGGCGGCATGAAGTCGGTCACCCGGACCGTGCCGCGCGGGGTGTCCCACTCGGATTCCAGGATCAGCGAGTCGCCCCGGTAGCGGCGACGGTCGGCGGGGGCCGGCTCCGCGTCCGCGGGACCCGCCGGGCCCACCCGCCAGAAGCCGTGTTCCTCGGTGCCGAGCAGCCCGGCGAAGACCGCGTGCGAGTCGAAGCGGGGGAGACACAGCCAGTCGACGCTGCCGTCCCGGCAGACCAGTGCTGCGGTCTGCATGTCTCCGATGAGTGCGTAATCCTCGATGCGCCCGGCCACGTGCTTCACTCCAGTCGAACGGCCACGTCCGCCCCTGAGGGGCGCTTGCTACTGATCTGCGTGATGTCTGTCTGTGCGGTGTCAGCCAGGCCAGTGTGCGGGATGAGCCGGCCTGCGCGGCGGGCGATGCCGGCCTTCTCGGCGGCGGGTGTCCGAGCAGAATACGTGTCGCCCAGGCGACCGTAGTGATCACACGGGCGGCGCGCTGCGCCACACGGGTGAGCTGCGCCTTCCCCCGGCCGCGAAGGCCGCGTCGCCGTCCGTGAACACCCGACTGCCGCGTGTGGCCGGAAGCGGTCTCCTGATGTCGCTGATACCCTGGTACCCCGTGGACCGGTGGGAAACGGCGACAGCCGAGGACCCCGAAACCGCAGCGACGGCACCCCCCGATTCTTCCGGAGGGGGCGCCGGTACGCACCTCCAGAACGCGACCACGGGAGCCCCCTCTTGGCGATGCCGCCCAACACCACGACGACCAAGCACATCTTCGTCACCGGGGGTGTCGCCTCCTCGCTCGGCAAGGGGCTGACCGCCTCCAGCCTGGGTGCGCTCCTCAAGGCCCGCGGCCTGCGGGTCACGATGCAGAAGCTCGACCCGTACCTGAACGTCGACCCGGGCACGATGAACCCCTTCCAGCACGGTGAGGTGTTCGTCACCAACGACGGCGCCGAGACCGACCTGGACATCGGCCACTACGAGCGCTTCCTCGACGTCGACCTCGACGGCTCGGCCAACGTCACCACCGGCCAGGTCTACTCGCAGGTCATCGCCAAGGAGCGGCGCGGCGAGTACCTCGGCGACACCGTGCAGGTCATCCCGCACATCACCAACGAGATCAAGGGCCGCATCCGCCGCATGGCGACGGACGACGTCGACGTCGTCATCACCGAGGTCGGCGGCACGGTCGGCGACATCGAGTCGCTGCCCTTCCTGGAGACCGTCCGCCAGGTCCGCCACGAGGTCGGCCGCGACAACGTCTTCGTCGTGCACATCTCGCTGCTGCCCTACATCGGCCCCTCCGGCGAGCTGAAGACCAAGCCGACCCAGCACTCCGTCGCCGCCCTGCGCAACATCGGCATCCAGCCCGACGCGATCGTGCTGCGCGCCGACCGCGAGGTCCCGACCGCCATCAAGCGCAAGATCTCGCTGATGTGCGACGTCGACGAGGCCGCGGTCGTCGCCGCCATCGACGCCCCGTCGATCTACGACATCCCGAAGGTGCTGCACACCGAGGGCCTGGACGCCTACGTCGTCCGCAAGCTCGACCTGCCCTTCCGCGACGTGGACTGGACCGTCTGGGAGGACCTCCTGGACCGCGTCCACAACCCGGAGCACGAGGTCACCGTCGCGCTCGTCGGCAAGTACATCGACCTGCCCGACGCCTACCTGTCGGTCACCGAGGCCATGCGCGCCGGCGGCTTCGCCAACAAGGCGCGGGTCAAGGTCAAGTGGGTCACCTCCGACGACTGCAAGACCCCGGCCGGCGCCGCGAAGCAGCTCGGCGACGTCGACGGCATCCTCATCCCCGGTGGCTTCGGCGACCGCGGTGTCTCCGGCAAGGTCGGCGCGATCCAGTACGCCCGCGAGAACAAGGTGCCGCTGCTCGGCATCTGCCTCGGCCTGCAGTGCATCGTGATCGAGGCCGCCCGGAACCTGGCCGACATCCCCGAGGCCAACTCCACCGAGTTCGACCCGGCCACCGCGCACCCCGTCGTCTCCACGATGGAGGAGCAGCTGGCCTACGTCGAGGGCGCCGGTGACCTGGGCGGAACGATGCGCCTTGGCCTCTACCCGGCGAAGCTCGCCGAGGGTTCGGTCGTCCGCGAGACCTACAGCGACGAGCCGTACGTCGAGGAGCGCCACCGCCACCGCTACGAGGTGAACAACGCCTACCGCGCGGAGCTGGAGAAGAAGGCCGGTCTGGTCTTCTCCGGCACGTCCCCGGACAACAAGCTCGTCGAGTTCGTCGAGTACCCGAAGGACGTCCACCCCTACCTGGTCGCCACGCAGGCGCACCCGGAGCTGAAGTCCCGCCCGACCCGCCCGCACCCGCTCTTCGCGGGCCTGGTGAAGGCGGCCGTCGAGCGCAAGACGGGCAAGTCGGCGAAGTAACCCCTGGGGGTTAACGTTGCCGGGGTACGGGTTCCCTCACGGGTCCCGTACCCCGGTTCTCGTTTGTGGTTCGTTCGTGGTCGTTCGTGGTTCGTACGTGGGAGGACAGCTCATGCGGCAGGTGCAGGACACCCCGGAGGAGTGGCGGGTCGTCGCCACCACCACCCCCTTCCAGGGCAACAAGACGAGCGTCCGCACGGACGACGTCGTCATGCCGGACGGCTCGGTCCACCGCCGTGACTACCAGGTCCACCCCGGCTCCGTGGCCGTCCTCGCCCTGGACGAGCAGGACCGCGTGGTCGTCCTCCGGCAGTACCGGCACCCCGTACGGCAGAAGCTCTGGGAGATCCCGGCCGGGCTCCTCGACGTGCCCGGCGAGAACCCGCTGCACGCCGCCCAGCGCGAGCTGTACGAGGAGGCGCACGTCAAGGCGGAGGACTGGCGGGTCCTGACCGACGTCTACACGACGCCCGGCGGCTGCGACGAGGCCGTACGGATCTTCCTGGCGCGTGACCTCGCCGAGGCGGAGGGCGAGCGCTTCGAGGTCTCCGAGGAGGAGGCCGACATGGAGCTCGCCCGGGTGCCGCTTCCGGATCTGGTGCGGGGCGTGCTCGCCGGCGAGCTGCACAACAACTGCCTGGTGGTCGGGGTGCTGTCGCTGATGGCGGCGCGGGCGGGGGAGGGCCTTGACGCGCTCCGTCCGGCCGACGCCCCGTGGCCGGCCCGACCGTTCGAGGCATGACCGCGCGAGGCGGTCTGAAGATCTGCTGATCCGATCGGGGGATCCGTCCGCCCTGCTCCGCCAGGTCCGCCTCGCGCCCTGAACTACGCTCGGAATCGCCCGTGCGGAGCCCCCCGCGGGATCGGCTCGTGCGCAGGTGGACGGGAGCGTGGCCCGTGACGGATCAGGCGGTGGCGGCGGCCGGCAGCCGGCAGTTCTTCGGCCGGCAGCGGGAGTTGAAGGCCCTGCGCGCCGACATCGAACGGACCGGCCTCGACACCCTCACCGGCCGCAAGGCACCCCGGGCCCGGGTCCTGCTCATCGCCGGCAAGCCCGGCTCGGGACGGTCGGCGCTCGCCGACGAGCTCGCCGCCGGGCTCGCCGACCGCTACCCCGACGGCGTCTTCCGCGCCCGGCTCACCGAGCCCGGCGGCGATCCCGTCCCCACCGCGCGGGCGGCTCAGGAGCTGCTCGCCGCGCTCGGTGTCGCCGAGCCCCCCGGGGCCGGCGAGGACGAGCTGACGGAGCTGGTCCGGGGCGCCCTCGCCGACCGCCGCGCCGTCCTCGTCCTCGACGACGCCGTCGACGCCGAGCAGGCCGACCCGCTGATCCCCGACAACCCCGACGCCCTGGTGGTGGGGGTCGCCCGCGGGCCGCTCACGGGGATCCCCGACGTACGGCCCTGCACCCTCGGCGGACTCGACCCCAAGTCGGCCATCGAGCTGCTGACCTCCTTCACCGGCTCCGTCCGCATCACCGTCGACCCGCAGGCCGCCGAGACCCTCGTCGAGGAGTGCGGGGGACTGCCCGCCGCGGTCGTCCTCGCCGGCGGCTGGCTGTCCGCACAGCCGAAGGCCTCCGTCGCCGACCTGGCCAAGCGGCTGCGCGGGCTGAGCGGCGATCCCCTCACCCGGACCTTCCTGCTCGCGCACGACGCGCTGCCCGCCACCGCCGCCCGGATACTGCGATTCCTCGCCCTGGCCCCGCTGGGCCGGGCCGACGCGCACACCGCCTCCGCCCTGGCCGGCTGCTCGGTCTCGGCGGCGGCGACCACCCTCGCCGACTTCGCCGCCCTGGGGCTCGTCTCGGGCGGCGAGGACGGGCAGTACGAGGTGCGCGCGCATCTCGTCCCCCTCCTTCGCGCTCAGCTGGAGGAGCGCGACCGGCCCGCCGAGGTGCAGCTCGCCCGGGCCCGGATGCTGGAGCGGACCGTACGGCTCCTCCAGTCCTGCCGTGCGGTCACCGAACCCGAGGGCTCGCCCGCCCGGCGGAAGCTGGCCGGTCTGCCGCGCGCCCTGCGTTTCCCGAGCACGGCCGCGGCCGCCGCCTGGCTGGACTCCCGGCGGCCCGTGCTGCTCGCCTCCGCCCGCCTCGCGGTCGCCGACGGCGAGCTCGACACCCTCGCGCGGCGGCTCGTCGCGTCCCTGGTCAGGGCGCTCGCCGCGCACCGGGGCGCGGAGGCCGCCGCTCCGGAGCTGTACGGCCTGCACCGGCTGGTCCTCGACGTGGCCGAGCGGCGGGGGCTGCACCGGGAGCGGGCCGCCGCCCTGCTCAACCTGGCCGATCTGGATGCCAGGACCGGCAGGACGAAGGACGCTCTGCTGCGATATCGGTCGGCTTTGGATGCCGGACGCGCAGCAAATGACCCGTACGCGACCGGTCGCGCAATGGAATCCGTAGGCGGGTCCTATCAGGAGCTGGGGGACTGGCAGCGGGCCGGCGACTGGTACGGGCGCGCGCTCGCCCAGCGCCTCGCCCGGGACGAGCGTGCCGACCAGGCCCGGCTGTACGCGCGCCTCGGAGCCGTGCAGACCTACGCGGGGCGGTACGGGGAGGCCCTGCGGAGCTGGCGGGCCGCCGCGGCCGGATACCGGCGGCTCTCCGATCTCCCGGGCTACGCGCGGGCGTTGAGCGAGGCGGCCCGGGTCCAGGAGTACGCGGGACGGCCCGAGGAGTCCCTGCGGACCTGCGAGGAGGCGGTGGAGTGGGCCCGCAGGGCCCAGGACACGCGGCTCCAGGCCGCGCTCCAGCTGCGGCTGGCCGACACCCTCGACCGGCTCGGAGACCCCGCCGCGGCCGGATTGCACCGGTCGGCGGCTGAGAGACTCCTGGAAACGGAACCATCAGCCTGCGAAATCCGTAGTGGCTCCGTCGAAGATTAGTACTTTGAAAGGCTAGACAGCAGGAACTCCTTCATTAGACTGGGTGCGCCGCGTTCGAACGTGGTCTGCCCCGGTGCGCCGCAGTGCATCCGGGTATGTATCGCAGTGCCCCATGTATCCCCCCTGATTCAAGGACCGTGATCGACGATGAAGGTCGGCATCCCCCGCGAGGTCAAGAACAACGAGTTCCGCGTGGCCATCACCCCCGCCGGTGTCCACGAGCTCGTCCGCCACGGCCACCAGGTCTTCGTCGAGCAGAACGCCGGTGTCGGCTCCTCGATCACGGACGAGGAGTACGTCTCCGCCGGTGCCGAGATCCTCGCCACCGCCGACGAGGTCTGGGCCACCGCCGACCTGCTGCTCAAGGTCAAGGAGCCCATCGCGGAGGAGTACCACCGCCTCCGCAAGGACCAGACGCTCTTCACCTACCTGCACCTCGCCGCCTCCAAGGAGTGCACGGACGCGCTCCTGGAGTCCGGCACCACCGCCATCGCGTACGAGACGGTCGAGACCGCGAACCGCGCGCTCCCGCTGCTCGCCCCGATGTCCGAGGTCGCGGGCCGCCTGGCCCCGCAGGTCGGCGCCTACCACCTGATGCGCTCGGTCGGCGGCCGCGGTGTCCTCCCCGGCGGCGTCCCCGGCACCCACGCCGGCGAGGCGGTCGTCATCGGCGGCGGCGTCTCCGGCTGGAACGCCACCCAGATCGCCGTCGGCATGGGCTTCCACGTGACCCTGCTCGACCGT
Source organism: Streptomyces tanashiensis (assembly GCF_014648895.1). Lineage (GTDB taxonomy): Bacteria > Actinomycetota > Actinomycetes > Streptomycetales > Streptomycetaceae > Streptomyces > Streptomyces tanashiensis. Next base: position 162,867 of record NZ_BMRZ01000014.1, on the reverse strand, counting down.
GACATCAACAAGCTCCGCGAGGCCGACAAGATCTTCGGCACCAAGGTGAAGACGATCGTCTCCAACGCCTACGAGCTGGAGAAGGCCGTCGTCGAGGCCGACCTCGTCATCGGCGCCGTCCTCATCCCGGGCGCCAAGGCCCCGAAGCTGGTCACCAACGAGCTCGTCGCCAAGATGAAGCCCGGAAGTGTCCTTGTCGACATTGCGATCGACCAGGGCGGCTGCTTCGAGGACTCGCACCCGACCACCCACGCCGAGCCGACCTTCCAGGTCCACAACTCGGTCTTCTACTGCGTCGCCAACATGCCGGGCGCGGTCCCGAACACCTCCACCTACGCCCTCACCAACGCCACGCTGCCCTACATCGTGTCGCTGGCGAACAACGGCTGGGTCGAGGCGCTGCGCCGCGACTCCGCGCTCGCCCTGGGCCTCAACACCCATGACGGCAAGGTGGTTTACAAGGAGGTCGCCGAGGCGCACGGCCTCGAGCACGTCGAGCTGAGCAGCCTCCTGGCCTGACCCCCGAAGGCTCTTTGACGGAGGCCCCGTCAACGCGTGCCGTCAATATCACGCACCCGGCCGGACCTTGTTCGACAAGGTCCGGCCGGCCGTGTCTCCGGCCCCGCCGAAACGTTCGGGCAACTCGCCTCGAACGTAACCCTTTAACCGTTTCGCACACCCCTGAAACGTGTGGATGCATGCCTGCGCACCCTTGACAGAGAGGTGTTCGGTTGCCGACACATCGGGCCGGGTCCGGCGGATTGTGTTGCTGCGGAGCGGTGACACGCCATAGAGTCGCCAACCGTCGGCATGGTGCCACGCTGACCTATCGATAAATGTTCCTGGTGACATCCAAGGAGGTAAGACGACTTGTGAATGAGTCGACAATTACTCCCGGGAGCGGCGCGCCAGGTGCCCCGATCGGCTCCGTCGCGGTGCGGACCTTCGCGACGCACCAGCCCATGACGAGTGCCCACACGATGAAGACGATGGACGGCCTACACGTGAACGCCACGGCCGGCAACGAGATGGGCCGAGAGTCCACCCACTTCGCCGCCTATGACGAGGTGCCCGAGGGGCACTTCTACGACCCCGACGCCGAGTACGAGCCCGACCCGGAGTACGCGGCCACCCTCGCACCCGACGCTGCCCGCCAGCGCCGCGAGCGGATCGGCCCCACCGGACGGCCCCTGCCGTACTTCCCGATCCCGGGTCCCCTGACCGACCACGGACCCGCGAAGATCATCGCGATGTGCAACCAGAAGGGCGGCGTCGGCAAGACCACGTCGACCATCAACCTGGGTGCCGCGCTCGCGGAGTACGGACGACGGGTGCTGCTCGTCGACTTCGACCCGCAGGGAGCCCTGTCGGTCGGCCTCGGCGTGAACCCGATGGAGCTCGACCTCACCGTCTACAACCTGCTCATGGAGCGGGGCATGTCGGCGGACGAGGTGCTCCTCAAGACCGCCGTGCCCAACATGGACCTGCTGCCGAGCAACATCGACCTCTCGGCCGCCGAAGTCCAGCTGGTCAGCGAGGTCGCGCGCGAGTCCACGCTCCAGCGCGCCCTGAAGCCGCTGATGAACGACTACGACTACATCGTGATCGACTGTCAGCCCTCGCTCGGCCTGCTGACCGTGAACGCCCTGACGGCGGCTCACAAGGTCATCGTGCCGCTGGAATGCGAGTTCTTCGCGCTGCGCGGAGTCGCGCTGCTCACCGAGACCATCGAGAAGGTCCAGGAGCGGCTCAACCCCGAGCTGGAGCTCGACGGCATCCTCGCCACGATGTACGACTCCCGGACCGTGCACAGCCGTGAGGTCCTCGCGCGCGTCGTCGAGGCCTTCGACGACCACGTGTACCACACGGTCATCGGGCGGACCGTGCGCTTCCCGGAGACCACGGTCGCCGGCGAGCCCATCACCACGTACGCCTCCAACTCCGTGGGCGCCGCCGCCTACCGTCAGCTCGCCAGGGAGGTGCTCGCCCGGTGTCACGCCGAGTGAGTCTGCCCGGAGCCGACGAACTCTTCCGTACGACCGGGGGGACGGCGCTCCAGGCGTCCGCACCCCGCCGGGCGGTCCCGGCACCGGCTGCCGAGAGCGACACGGCGGCGGCCGAGGGCTCCGCGGAGCACACCGCGGCGGACTCCGAGGCCGCGGAACCCCGCGCGCGGACGGCCGAGCCCGAGGGACCGGCCCCCAAGGCCGCCCCCACCGCCTCGGTGCCCGCCCCCGCGGCGGCGGCCCGGCGGCGCGGCGGCCGCACCGCGAACCGGCGGCCCAGCGGCCGCGAGCGCCACGACGAGAAGATCACGGTCTACGTCTCCGCCGAGGAGCTGATGGACCTGGAGCACGCCCGGCTCGTGCTGCGCGGCGAGCACGGTCTCGCCGTCGACCGGGGCCGGATCGTCCGGGAGGCCGTCGCGGTCGTCCTGGCGGACCTGGAGTCCCGCGGCGACGCGAGCATCCTCGTCCGCCGTCTGCGCGGTCGCTGACGGTAGCCTGCGGGCTGCCGTTCTCCTCGTTCCCCCCTGGACCCCCATGCACCACGCCCCTGACGAAACGTCCCGCCCGCCGCGCCGCCGCCTTCTGGGCCGCGGCCCGGGCGAGCCGGCGGAGGCGGAGGCGCCGGTGCCGGGTGTCCTCCCGACCGCACCCGCCGACGAACCCCCGCCGGCGGGGGCCGGGGCCGCGGGGGACGAGGTCGGGGACGGGCGGTTCACCGTGCGTCTCTCGAACTTCGAGGGGCCCTTCGATCTGCTCCTCCAGCTGATCACCAAGCACAAGCTCGACGTCACCGAGGTCGCCCTCTCCCAGGTCACCGACGAGTTCATGGCCCACCTGCGGGCCCTCGGGCCCGACGGGGACCTCGACCAGACCACCGAGTTCCTCGTCGTCGCCGCCACCCTGCTCGACCTCAAGGCCGCCCGGCTGCTCCCCGCCGCCGAGGTGGAGGACGAGGCCGACCTCGCCCTCCTGGAGGCCCGCGACCTGCTCTTCGCCCGCCTCCTCCAGTACCGCGCGTACAAGCGGATCGCCGCGATCTTCGAGGAGCGGTGGGAGGCCGAGGGCCGCCGCCACCCCCGTACCGTCGGACTCGAACCCCACCACGCCGAGCTGCTCCCCGAGGTCGTCATCTCCATCGGCGCCGAGGGCTTCGCCAGGCTCGCCGTCAAGGCCATGCAGCCCAAGGCCGAGCCCCAGGTGTACGTGGACCACATCCACGCCCCGCTCGTCAGCGTCCGGGACCAGGCGGCGGTGGTCGTCGCGCTGCTCCGCGAGCGCGGGACGGCCGTCTTCCGGGAGCTGATCGAGGACGCCGGCGACACCCTCACCGTCGTCGCGCGCTTCCTCGCCCTCCTGGAGCTCTACCGGGAGAAGGCCGTCGCCCTCGACCAGGAGACCGCCCTCGGGGACCTCACGGTCTCCTGGACCGGCGGGGAGACCGACCCGGCCGCGGCCGTGACCGACGAATTCGACCAGGAGGCCACCGCATGAGCGACCTCAAGCCCGCCCTCGAAGCCGTCCTCATGGTCGTCGACGAGCCCGCCACCGAGGCCCACCTCGCCAAGGTCCTGGAGCGCACCCCGCGCGAGGTGGCCGACGCCCTCCACGAGCTGGCCGACGAGTACACCTCCCAGGGCCGGGGCTTCGAGCTGCGGCGGGTGGCCGGCGGCTGGCGCTACTACACCCGGGCCGCCTTCGCCCCCGCCGTCGAGGCCTTCGTCCTGGAGGGGCAGCAGGCACGGCTCACCCAGGCGGCCCTGGAGACCCTCGCGGTCGTCGCGTACCGCCAGCCGGTCAGCCGTTCCCGGGTCTCCGCGGTCCGCGGAGTCAACTGCGACGGGGTGATGCGGACCCTCCTCCAGCGGGGTCTGGTGGAGGAGGCGGGCGCGGAACCCGAAACAGGTGCGATCCTGTACAGGACGACGAACTACTTCCTGGAGCGGATGGGCCTGCGAGGCCTGGACGAACTCCCCGAGCTCGCGCCCTTCCTCCCCGAGGCGGAGGCGGTCGAGCCGGACTCGCTGGAAGGGGTTCCGTCGTTCGATCCGGATGCGCCGGATCGTGAGGACGACGACAAGACGGAAGTTTGATGCGAAGCAGCAGCGGCAGGAACAGCAGCGGAAACAACGGCGGGAGCCGTGGTGGCAACAGCGGCGGCCGCGGCGGCAGCAGCGGCGGCGGCCGTGGTGGCAGCGGCTCCGGCGGCGGTTACCGGGGCTCCGGCGGTGGCTCCGGCTCCGGCTCCGGTGGCGGCGGCTACCGGGGCGGCAGCGGGGGCTCCGGCTCCGGCGGTGGCGGTTACCGGGGCGGCAGCGGCGGTGGCCGCGGCGGCAGCGGTGGCGGCTACCAGGGTGGCGGCGGTGGCGGCTACCAGGGCGGTGGCGGCCGTGACGACCAGAAGCGCCAGAGCAACCCGCGCCGGCCTCGTCCCGAGGAGCGCTCCTACGACGTGAGCGGCCCGACCGAGGCCCCGCGGAAGGGTCGCGGCTCCGCGGCCCGCGGCGGCGCCAAGGGCGGCCCCAAGGCCCCCCAGGGCGGCACCCCGCCCCGTCGTGGCCCGCACGGGCAGCGTCAGGCCCCGGCCCGTTCGCGCGAGCTCGACGCCAGGATCGAGGAGCGCAACCGGGAGCGGTACGCGGACCGGCCGCAGATCAAGACCCCCAAGACCTTCCCCGGCGCCGAGCAGGAGGGCGAGCGGCTGCAGAAGGTCCTCGCCCGCGCCGGCATGGGCTCGCGGCGCGCCTGCGAGGAGCTCATCGAGCAGGCCCGTGTCGAGGTCAACGGCGAGATCGTCCTGGAGCAGGGCAAGCGCGTCGACCCGGAGAAGGACGAGATCAAGGTGGACGGCCTGACCGTCGCCACCCAGTCGTACCTCTTCTTCGCGCTGAACAAGCCGGCCGGTGTCGTCTCCACCATGGAGGACCCGGACGGCCGCCAGTGCCTCGGCGACTACGTCACCAACCGCGAGACCCGGCTGTTCCACGTCGGCCGGCTCGACACGGAGACCGAGGGCATCATCCTGCTCACCAACCACGGTGAGCTGGCCCACCGCCTCACGCACCCGAAGTACGGCGTGAAGAAGACGTACCTGGCCGCCATCACCGGCCCGCTGCCCCGCGAGGTCGGCAGGCGCCTGAAGGACGGCATCGAGCTGGAGGACGGCTACGCCCGCGCCGACCACTTCCGCGTGGTCGAGCAGACCGGCAAGAACTACCTGGTCGAGGTCACCCTCCACGAGGGCCGGAAGCACATCGTGCGCCGGATGCTCGCCGAGGCGGGCTTCCCGGTCGAGAAGCTGGTCCGCACCGCCTTCGGCCCGATCGCCCTGGGCGACCAGAAGTCGGGCTGGCTGCGCCGTCTCACCAACACCGAGGTCGGCATGCTGATGAAGGAAGTCGGCATGTAAGGCCCTGTTGCCGCTCTCCGAGGAAGCCCGTGACCGCCCGGCGGTCACGGGCTTCTCCGTGTTCCGCGCCCGGACGCGGGGTTCCGCGCGCCCGGCCTTGTGGCCGCGGCCCGGCAGCCTTTATAGTCAATATGACTCTTAAGGAGGCGGGTGTGAGCCTCGCAGACACGGCCGGACCGTCGCGTTCCGACGCCGGCCCGCAGACCGTCCTCACCGCCCCCGCCGCGCACGGCCGGCGGACCTGGACCCACGGGGGTGGACCAGGCTCCGACGGCCCGCTCACGGCGGGGGCGGTGAGGACCCGCACCCCCGCGGTACGCCCCGAGGCGGCGATATGAAGCGCTACGGCCACGGCCTCGTCCCCGGCAGGTTCCATCCGCCGCACGCCGGCCACCACCACCTCGTCCGCACCGCGCGCGACCGCTGCGAGCGCCTCACCGTGCTCGTCCGCGCCTCCGCCGCCGAGAGCCTCCCCCTGGACGACCGGCTCGCCTGGATGCGCGAGATCCACCCCGACGTCCTCGTCGTCGGCGCCGTCGACGACGCCTCCGATCCCGAAGCCCCCGCGGCCGCCCTCAGAGCCGCCGTCCCCGAGCCCGTCGACGCCGTCTTCACCACGGAGCCGTCCGGGGCGGGGCTGGGCCGTCGCCTCGGTGCCGAGACCGTCCTCGGCGACCGGGCCCTCCCCCTCACCGACGCCGCCGTCCGCGCGGACCCCGCCGGCCACTGGGACCTCCTGGAGCCGCCGGTACGGGCCGCGCTCACCCTGCGGATCGTCGTCCTCGGAGCCGAGTCCACCGGCACCACCACCATGGCCCGCGCCCTCGCCGACCACTACCGGCGGCGCGGCGGCGTCTGGACCCGCACGCGCTGCGTACCGGACTACGCGCGCGCGTACGGCGCGCTCAGGCTCGCCGAACTCCGCGCCGCGCACCCCGCCGCCGACCCGTCCGACGTCACCCTCCGCTCCTCCGACTTCCCCGTCATCGCCCAGCGCCAGGCCGAACTGGAGGAGGAGGCCGCACGGGACGGCTCGCCCGTCCTCTTCTGCGACACCGACGCCTTCGCCGCCACCATCCGGCACGAGCGGTACACGGGCACCACCAGCCCCGCCACCGGCGAGATCGCCGCCCACGGACGGCAGCGCCTCTGGCTCCTTACCGACCACCGGGGCGTCACGGCCGAGCACGCGGGGCCGCCCGACGGGGAGCACCTGCGGCCCTGGATGACCGCACGCCTCCTCACCCAGCTCGCCCACACCGGCCGCCGCACGGCCGTCCTCACCGGCCCCCACGAGGAGCGCCTCGCGGCCGCCGTCGCCGCCGTCGACGGACTGCTCGCCGAGGGCTGGCACCTCACCGACACCCCGCCGGAGCGACGATGACCACACCCCGCGCCCCCGAGGGCTACGACCCGTACGCCTTCGCGCCCTTCGCCGTCACCGTCGACCTCGCCGTCCTCACCCTCCGCGAGGAGCGCCTCCACGTCCTGCTCGTCGAGCGCGGCCAGGAGCCCTACGCGGGCGCGTGGGCCCTGCCCGGCGGATTCGTGCTGCCCCGCGAGTCCGCGGAAGCGGCCGCCCGCCGCGAACTCGCCGAGGAGACCGGGCTCTCCGAGGCCACCGTCGCCGGCCTCCACCTCGAACAGCTCCGCACCTACACCGAACCGGACCGCGACCCGAGGATGCGGGTCGTCTCCGTCGCCTTCACCGCGCTCGTGCCCGATCCGCCCGAACCGCGCGGCGGCGGCGACGCGGCCCAGGCCCGGTGGATCCCGTACGGGACGCACGGGCACCTCGCCTTCGACCACGACCGGATCCTCGCCGACGCCCACGAACGGGTCGGCGCCAAGCTCGAGTACACCTGCCTCGCGACCGCCTTCTGCCCGCCCGAGTTCACCCTCGGCGAGCTGCGGCAGGTCTACGAGACGGTCTGGGGCGTCGAACTCGACCGCCCCAACTTCCGGCGCAAGGTCCTCACCACGCCCGGCTTCGTCCAGGCCGTGGAAGGACCGCCGCGCCTCACCGGCGGACGGGGGAAACCGGCCGCTCTCTACCGGGCGGGCGAGGCCACGACCCTCCACCCGCCCCTCCTGCGACCGGAAGGACGCCCCGCATGAACCTCGCACGCACCGCCACCAAGCAGGCCGCGACCGGCTCTCTGATCGGACTCGCGCTCGGCGACGCGCTGGGATTCCCGACCGAGTTCAACGACGTTCCGTCGATCCTCGCCAAGGTCGGGCCCTGGCGAGAGATGGAACTGCCCGTCAGGAACGGGAAGGCGTACGTCACCGACGACACCCAGATGACCCTCGCCTTCGCCCGGGGCATCCGCACGGCCATGGACCGGGGCGTGCTCGCGCCGCTCCGGCTCGCCCGTCCCGTCCGCGACGAGTTCGTCGACTGGTACCACTCCCCGGAGAACAACCGGGCCCCCGGCAACACCTGCCTCCGCGCCTGCCTGCTTCTCGACGGGGACCGGCCCTGGCAGGACGCCAGCCAGATCCACTCCAAGGGCTGCGGCGCCAACATGCGGGTCGCGCCCATCGGGCTCGTCCCCGGGCTCAGCGAGGAGCAGCGGGCGGGCGCCGCCCAGCTCCAGTCGGGCCTGACCCACGGCCACCCCACCGCGCTCGCCGCCTCCGACCTCACCGCCCGCGCCGTGTACCTGCTCGCGCAGGGCGTGGACCCGGCCGGGCTCGTCGGACAGCTGCGCTCGTACGCCTACGAGAACCGCTCCGTCTACCGCGAGCACTGGCTCGGCGACCTGTGGACCCGCTCCCAGGACCCCTCCGCCCGGCACTTCGCCGAGCGCGGCTGGGACGAGTGCCTGGCGGTCCTGGAGCGCCTGGAATCCGTCCAGCGCACGGCCGATCCGGAGCTCGACCCCTGCGCGTACACCGGCGACGGGTGGATCGCCGAGGAAGCCCTCGCGACCGGCCTCCTCTGCTTCCTGCTCTTCCCCGACGAGCCCCTCACCGCCCTCCGCCGCGCCGCCTGCACCCGCGGCGACTCCGACTCGATCGCCGCCCTCGCGGGAGCCTTCGCCGGAGCCCACCTCGGCGCGGACGCCTGGCCGAAGGAATGGGCGGAGCGCGTCGAGTACCGCAGCGACCTGCTGACCTTCGGCGCGCTCTGGGACGCTTGACCCATGACGCTCACCCTGACCCCGGACCTCTCCGCCGTCGTCGCGGAACAGCCCGACCCCCTGCTCTTCGCGACCGTCTCCGGCGCGCACCTGTACGGCTTCCCGTCCCGCGACTCGGACGTGGACCTGCGCGGCGCGCACCTGCTGCCCGTGGACGCCCTGATCGGCCTCCGCGAGCCCGAGGAGACCCGCAGCCGGATGTGGGACCGGGACGGCGTCGAGATGGACCTCGTCACCCATGACCTGCGGAAGTTCGCCCGGCTGATGCTGCGGCGCAACGGCTACGTCCTGGAGCAGCTCACCTCCCCGCTCGTGGCGCACACGACGGAGACCCACGCGGAACTCGTCTCGCTCGTGCCGCGGCTGCTCACCCGCCATCACGCCCACCACTACCGCGGCTTCGCCGGGACGCAGTGGCGGCTCTTCGAGAGCAGCGGCGAGCTCAAGCCGCTGCTCTACACCTACCGGGCGCTGCTCACGGGCATCCACCTGATGCGCTCGGGCGAGGTGCAGGCCCATCTGCCGACCCTGGTGGGGGAGGTGGCCGAGGCTCCCGCCCGGCTGCCCGAGCTCGTCGAGGCGAAGGCGGCCGCCGAGCACGGGCGGGCCGATGTGGACCCCGAGGCCGTACGGGCCGAGACGGAGGCCCTGCACGGCGTCCTGGACGAGGCCCAGGCGGCCTCGGGACTCCCGGAGTCGGTGCACGTCCACGACGCGCTGCACGACCTCGTCGTACGGGCCCGGCTAGAGCACGTCGAGGGCTGAGGCCCGGCGGGCGCGGGTCAGGTAGTCCTGGATCCGGGGCTCGTCCGGGGCATCCGGGAGGGGGGTCCGGTCGTGGGCACGGTCGGCCTCCTCCTGGAGGCGGTTCATCCAGGACTCGACCTCGGCCCAGGGCACCTCGCCGCGCTTGACCTCCAGGAGGCGCTCGCGGTCCTCGCCGACGTCGATGCGGAGCTCGCCCGTGCGCAGCAGGTCCCGGCAGCTGGTCAGGAGCCGCAGCAGATGCATGGCGTGCTTCCAGCGCGGGTGGCCGTACTGGCGGACGTCCGCGTCGAGCTTCCGGCGCTGGCCGCCCGCGTACCGGACGAAGGTCTGGTGGGCCCGGCGGGACAGGAACGCGCTCCGCAGGGAGAGCAGCTCGCGGCCCCGGTCGTCGACGTGCGTGACCACGGGGGAGTGGAGGCACTCCAGGACGTTCGGGTTGTTGCGCAGGGCGAGCTCGCAGAAGCGTTCCAGCTCCCAGCTGAACTGCTCCTCGGCCGGCCCCTCCACATGAGCCGGAGGCTTGTCGAAGCGCCAGAACAGCGGCGTCGGGGCGAGGTAGACGCCCCGTACGTCCGTGTCGCTCCCCTCGGTCGCCAGACCGAAGGCGCGCGAGCCCATCACGCAGGAGTAGATCGTGTGCTCGCGCACCAGCTCTTCCGGAGTCATGCCGGGCAGGTTACGCGAGGGTGATCTCCTCGCCGGAGACATCGATCTGCTCGGCCGGCAGCGGCCGGGGGGCCGGTCCCGCAGCCACCGAGCCGTCGGCGATGCGGAACTTGGAGCCGTGGCAGGGACAGTCGATCGTGCCGTCCGCGACCTTGTTCACGATGCACCCCTGATGGGTGCAGATCGCGGAGAACGCCTTGAACTCGCCCGCTTCGGGCTGGGTCACGACCACCTTCTTCCCCGTGAAGACCGTGCCCCCGCCCACCGGGATCTCGGAGGTCTTCGCCAGCGGGGTGCCGCCGCTCGCGGCGGCACGGGTGCTCGGTGCCGGTGCGGTGCCGGCCGGGGCGCTCGTGCTCGTCCCGCCGTCACCCCCGTCGTCCGAGCCGCAGCCCGTCGTCAGGGCCGCCGCGGCGAACAGGACGGTACGACGTGTCGTGGCGCTTGAAGTCATGCCGTCAGCTTGGTCGCGCACCGCCCCCGGGCCCCGCAACACGCCTGCGCGCGCGGCCCGGCTCCCCCGCACGGCCGTCCCCGCCCGCCGCCTACGCCGAGTGGCGGAACACCCCGGTTCAGGTGACATTGGGCGTGTTCCGTACCGGACGAAAGGCAGGACCATGGCGGGTAACGACCTCGGCAGTCTCCTCGGGAGCCTCCTCGGAGGCGCCGGAGGACAGAGCGGCGGCGCCGGCGGCATCCTCGGCTCCCTCCTCGGGGCCCTCGCCGGCGGCAAGGGCGCCGGCGGAGGCGGGGACGGCTCGAACCCCCTCGGCGGCCTGCTCGACATGCTGACCAGGTCCGGCCTCACCGACCAGACCCGGTCCTGGGTCGGCACCGGCGACAACCAGGCCGTCAGTGGCGCCCAGATCGCCGAGGCCCTCCCGGACGACACCCTCCAGAAGGTCGCTGCGGAGGCCGGCGTCAGCCCGCAGGAGGCCGCCGACGAGATCGCGGCGTCGCTGCCGCAGGCCGTCGACAAGCTGACGCCGAACGGCTCGCTCCCGCAGGGCGCCTCCCTGGAGGAGATCATCCGCCGGCAGCGGCTCTGACCGCCGCACGGCGCCCGCCCCGTCTCGGAGGGCGGGCGCCGCGACGCGCCGTCCCCGCCGCTGACTAGGCTGAACGGAGCACTGACGCAGGCGAAGGAGCACGACGTGGCGGTACGAGCGGTCCGAGGAGCCGTCCAGCTGGAGCGGGACGAGGCCGGACACATGCGCGAGCAGGTCGAGGAGCTGCTCACCGCCGTCCTCGAGCGCAACGGGCTCACCACCGACGACCTCATCAGCATCTGGTTCACGGCCACGCCCGATCTGCACAGCGACTTTCCCGCCGCCGCGGCCCGGCACATCGGGATCGTCGACGTTCCCCTGATCTGCGCACAGGAACTCGACATCGAGGGTGCGATGCCCAGGGTCGTCCGGCTCCTCGCCCACGTCGAGACCGAACTGCCCAAGTCCCGGATCGCGCACGTCTACCTCGGCGCCGCGTCCGCCCTGCGCAAGGACATCGCCCAGTGAGAACAGCGCTCGTCATCGGTACCGGCCTGATCGGCACCTCCGCCGCCATCGCCCTGGCGGGCCGCGGCGTCACCGTCCACCTGCGCGACCACGACCCGGCGCGCGCCCGCACGGCCGCCGCGCTCGGCGCGGGCACCGACGAGGCGCCCGAGGGCCCCGTGGACCTCGCCATCGTCGCCGTGCCCCCGGCGCACGTGGCCGCCACCCTCGCCGAGGCCATGAAGGCGGGCCTGGCCCGCGGCTACCTGGACGTCGCCAGCGTCAAGGGCGGACCGAAGCGGGAGCTGGAGGCGCTGGGCCTCGACCTCACCGCGTACATCGGATCGCACCCCATGTCCGGCAAGGAGCGCTCGGGCCCGCTCGCCGCCACCGCCGACCTCTTCGAGGGCCGGCCCTGGGTCCTCACCCCGACCCGGGACACCGACACCGAGGTCCTCAACCTCGCCCTGGAGCTCGTCGCCCTCTGCCGGGCCGTCCCCGTCGTCATGGACGCCGACGCCCACGACCGGGCCGTGGCCCTGGTCTCCCACACCCCGCAGCTGGTGTCCTCCATGGTCGCCGCGCGCCTGGAGGAGGCCGAGGAGTCCGCCGTACGGCTCTGCGGGCAGGGCATCCGCGACGTCACCCGGATCGCCGCCTCCGACCCGCGCATGTGGGTCGAGATCCTCTCCGCCAACCCCGGCCCCGTCGCCGACGTCCTCGCGGGCGTCGCCGCCGACCTCGACGAGACCGTCCGCGCGCTGCGGTCCCTCCAGTCCGCCTCCGCGGACGAGCGCCGTGACGGCGCGACGGGCGTCGAGGACGTCCTGCGCCGCGGGAACGCCGGCCGGGCGCGCGTGCCCGGCAAGCACGGTGCCGCGCCCACGGCCTACGAGACCGTCGCCGTCCTCATCAGCGACCAGCCGGGCGAGCTCGCCCGCATCTTCGCCGACGCGGGCCGGGCGGGCGTCAACATCGAGGACGTCCGCATCGAGCACGCGACGGGGCAGCAGGCGGGTCTGGTCCAGCTGATGGTCGAGCCGTCGGCGGCGCCGGCGCTGGGGGCTGCGCTCCAGGAACGCGGCTGGTCCCTCCGCACGAGCTGAGGCGCGGCGCGCCGGCCCGTGTGGGCCCGCGCCCCGGCCCGTGGCCCACAACGGGCGGGCCCGGCCCGCGACGGGCGGGGCCGAATGGGGGTCGGGGACTCGGTAACCTTGTGGGGGTCCCCCGCATACCGCCGGGCCCTACCGCTCACCCCAGGAAGGTGTTCCCACCGTGGATTCCGTGATCGTCGCCATCGACGGGCCCTCCGGCACGGGCAAGTCCAGCACCTCCAAGGCGGTCGCCGCCAAGCTGGGGCTGAGCTACCTCGACACCGGCGCCCAGTACCGGGCGATCACCTGGTGGATGATCAGCAACGGCGTCGACGTCACCGACGCCGAGGCCGTCGCGAACGCCGCGTCCAAGCCGGTCATCGTCTCCGGCACCGACCCGGGCCGGCCGACCATCACCGTCGACGGCGCCGACGCCTCCGGCCCCATCCGGACCGAGGAGGTCACCTCCAAGGTCAGCGCCGTCAGCGCCGTCCCCGAGGTGCGGAGCCTGATCACGGAGCTCCAGCGGTCCATCGCGAAGGGCGCCGAGCACGGCATCGTCGTCGAGGGCCGGGACATCGGCACCACCGTCCTGCCCGACGCCGACCTGAAGATCTTCCTCACCGCCTCGCCCGAGGCCCGTGCCGCCCGCCGCTCCGGCGAGCTCAAGGGCGTCGACGTGCACGCGACGAAGGAAGCCCTGATCAAGCGGGACGCGGCCGACTCCAGCCGCAAGACCTCTCCGCTCGCCAAGGCCGGTGACGCCGTCGAGGTCGACACCACCGAGCTCACCCTGGACCAGGTCATCGAGTGCGTCGTCACCCTGGTGGACGAGAAGAGGGCGGCCGCCAAGTGACCGTGCCCTCCGAGAAGGGCGCCGCCGTCGGCCGACGTATCGGCATCGGGCTGATGTACGGCTTCTGGAAGCCGCGCGTCCTCGGCGCCTGGCGGGTGCCGACCGCCGGACCCGTCATCCTCGCCGTCAACCACGCGCACAACATCGACGGCCCCATGCTCATGGGCACCGCCCCGCGACCCGTGCACTTCCTGATCAAGAAGGAGGCGTTCGTCGGCCCGCTCGGCAGCTTCCTGGAGGGCATCGGGCAGCTCAAGGTGGACCGTGACAGCACCGACCGCGCGGCGATAGGCAACGCCCTGGGCGTCCTGGAGCAGGGCGGCGTCCTCGGGATCTTCCCCGAGGGCACCCGCGGCGACGGCGACTTCGCCTCGCTCCGCGCGGGCCTGGCGTACTTCGCCGTCCGCAGCGGTGCGCCGATCGTCCCCGTGGCCGTCCTGGGAAGCACCGAGCGCCGCGGACGGTTGGTCAAGGCACTGCCTCCGCTGCGCGGCCGCGTCGACGTCGTCTTCGGGGACGCCTTCGAGGCGGGGGACGGCTCCGGCCGCCGCACCCGCAAGGCGCTCGACGAGGCCACCGTACGGATCCAGGGGAAGCTCACCGACCACCTGGAAAACGCCAGGCGCCTCACCGGGCGCTGAGCGAGACTCTCAGTAGTGGGCCCCGCCGCCCGGGGACCCACCGACCACGAATGATCAAGGAACGGACTTCATGAACGACCAGCACGACCACGGGGCACTTGGCGACGCCGAGTACGCGGAGTTCATGGAGCTCGCCGCGGAAGAGGGCTTCGACGTCGAGGACGTCGAGGGCGCGATCGAGGAGGCCGGCCACGGCCCGCTCCCCGTTCTCGCCGTCGTCGGCCGCCCGAACGTCGGCAAGTCGACCCTGGTGAACCGCATCATCGGCCGCCGCGAGGCCGTCGTCGAGGACAAGCCGGGCGTCACCCGCGACCGCGTCACCTACGAGGCCGAATGGGCCGGCCGCCGCTTCAAGGTCGTCGACACCGGCGGCTGGGAGCAGGACGTCCTCGGCATCGACGCCTCCGTCGCCGCCCAGGCCGAGTACGCCATCGAGGCCGCCGACGCCTGCCTCTTCGTCGTGGACGCCACCGTCGGCGCCACCGACACCGACGAGGCCGTCGTCAAGCTGCTCCGCCGCGCCGGGAAGCCGGTCGTCCTGGCCGCCAACAAGGTCGACGGCCAGTCCGGCGAGGCCGACGCGGCCATGCTCTGGTCCCTGGGCCTCGGCGAGCCGTTCCCCGTCTCCTCGCTGCACGGCCGTGGCACCGGTGACCTCCTCGACGAGGTCCTGCGGAAGCTGCCCGAGGCCCCCGAGCAGCGCTTCGGCAACGCGGTGGGCGGCCCCCGCCGCATCGCCCTCATCGGCCGCCCGAACGTCGGCAAGTCCTCCCTGCTCAACAAGGTGGCGGGCGAGGACCGGGTCGTCGTCAACGAGCTGGCCGGCACCACCCGCGACCCGGTCGACGAGCTCATCGAGCTCGGCGGCGTGACGTGGAAGTTCGTCGACACCGCCGGCATCCGCAAGAAGGTCCACCTCCAGGCGGGCGCGGACTACTACGCCTCCCTGCGGACCGCCGCCGCCATCGAGAAGGCGGAGGTGGCCGTCATCCTCATCGACACCACCGACAACATCTCGGTCCAGGACCAGCGCATCATCACGATGGCGGTCGAGTCGGGCCGCGCCATCGTCATCGCCTACAACAAGTGGGACGAGCTCGACGAGGAGCGCCGCTACTACCTCGAGCGCGAGATCGAGACCGAGATGCAGCAGGTCGCCTGGGCGCCCCGGGTCAACGTCTCCGCCCTGACCGGCCGCCACATGGAGAAGCTGGTCCCGGCCATCGAGACCGCCCTCGCCGGCTGGGAGACCCGCGTCCCCACCGGCCGGCTCAACGCGTTCCTGGGCGAGATCGTCGCCGCCCACCCGCACCCGGTCCGCGGCGGCAAGCAGCCCCGCATCCTCTTCGGCACGCAGGCCGGCACCAAGCCGCCCCGCTTCGTCCTCTTCGCCTCCGGCTTCCTGGAGGCCGGCTACCGCCGCTTCATCGAGCGCCGGCTGCGCGAGGAGTTCGGCTTCGAGGGCACCCCGATCCACATCTCGGTGCGGGTGCGCGAGAAGCGCGGCCGCAAGAAGTAGCACCCACGGAGTGACGTACGGCTGAGGGCCGGGGCTCGGTCGAGCCCCGGCCCTCAGCCGTACGTCCGTGCTGTTCCGGGCTAGAGACCCCTGCGGGGTCCCGGGGGGAGCGCCGCTGGGGTGTGGGGGTGCTGCTGCGCCGACCACGCCGCCGGGTACGCGGCCGCGTGCCGGTGCCCCTGCCCGTACACGCCCGTGCTCAGGACCGTGCCGAAGGCCCGGAAGCCCAGCTCCTCCTCGCCGCTGCGGTCGCCCGGCAGCGTTCGGAACGACCTGCGGTACTCCGAGTACAGGGCGTCGTAGATCGGCGTGGGCGAAGGGCCCGCCGTGACGTCCTGCGCGGGGCGCATCGAAGGGATCTGGCTCGGATACGGCTGGAGGAACGGGTCGTATGGGTGCACATAGGTGCCAACGACACCGACGCCCGTCGGATGCGGGCGGCTCTCCGAAAGGGGAGCGCCCCGGGGACGTGGAACGGTCGGAACACCCGCCCTCGCCCCGGGGAGCCGCGCCCGCCCTATGCCGGGCCGGCCGTCCTCCATCAGGTGCCGGCCAGCGGCATCGCGGCGGCCACCAGACGGCCGTTCGCGGCGGCCTTCTCCAGGGCGTCGCGCAGCAGGTCCTCGCGCGGCTGCTGGCCGATCGAGCCCACCGGGGCGGCGAAGACCAGGACGGTGTGCGACTTGTTGGCCGCCGCGCGCCAGCCCTCGGTGACCTGGAGCGGCTGGTGCGCCTGCCACCAGGCGGCCTGACCGGCACCGCCCGGCCCCGGCTGGAGCACGGAGTGCAGCTGGCCCATGGCCACCAGCACCGACCAGCCCGGCAGCACCGCCGGCTTCTGGCTCAGGTCCATGACCGGCTGGA
This sequence comes from Streptomyces tanashiensis, assembly GCF_014648895.1. Lineage (GTDB taxonomy): Bacteria > Actinomycetota > Actinomycetes > Streptomycetales > Streptomycetaceae > Streptomyces > Streptomyces tanashiensis. Next base: position 146,402 of record NZ_BMRZ01000014.1, on the reverse strand, counting down.
AGCCCTGGTCGGCCAGGAGCGGCAGGAACTCGTCGGTGAGGCCGTCCGAACCCGGACGGGCCACCGGGGCGGTCGGCTCCACGACGAGCGCCGGGTGCAGCTCGCCGTCGATCAGGACGAGACCGCTGGTGACCCCGAGCACCGCCTGCTCGGGGTGGGCGGCGGAGAGCGCGTCGGCGGCGTCGGAGGCCGTGATGGAGGCGACGGCGCCCTGGAGCTGCTCCTCGGCGACGCGGACGACCTGCGACGGGATGCAGCTGGCGTGGGCGAACGCGAGGACAGCGGTCTCCTCGCCGACGAACAGCACCGTGCTGGTGCGCTCCTGCTCGGAGTCCCCCGGCGTGCGGCAGGAGGTGCAGTCGTAGCTGCCCGGGGCGTTGTCGCCGGCGAGCAGCCGGTCCGCTTCTTCGTCGCCGATCTCGGCGCGTACGTCCTCGCTGACGTCGAGCATGCGCGGCACGGGGGCTCCCTGGACTCGGTACGGGGGGGGACGCCGGGCCGTTCCCGGGCGCCTCATGCCGAGTTCAACGGGTCAGCCTCGGCCGGGGTCACGCGCGGAAGCGAGGCAACTTGCCGGCGGCTCGTGCGGGAGGGGCGTTCCGGGGCGTGACTCCGACCGGGTGGGGTGTGAACAGTGTTCCGCGCGGCACGGGCCGGGGGTGCCGGGAGGCTGCCTAGCCTTCCCCGATGTCGAAGATCCGATTTTGGACAGCCGGTTCCCTCGTGGCGGCGTCCGCGGCCGCGCTCCTGACCCTGGCCCCGGCGCCCGCCCTCGCCCGGGACGCGGCCCCCGTACCGGAGGACGGGCCCGCCGCCTCGGTCATGGCCCGGGAGGCCGTGGCGGGGGCCCGCGAGGAGGCCTCGGCCGCGCTCCAGGGCGCGGCGGACGCGTTCCGGGAGGCCGCTTCCGTGCCCGCGTACGCCTGCGCGGCGGACCAGTGGCCCTGGGGATGCGTCGCCGAGTGCGAGAGCAGCGGGAACTGGCACACCAACACCGGCAACGGCTTCTACGGCGGACTCCAGTTCTGGCACCCCACCTGGGTGGAGCACGGCGGACTGAAGTACGCCCCGCGCGCCGACCTGGCGACCCGGCAGCAGCAGATCACCGTCGCCGAGGAGGTGCTCCGCACCCAGGGGTGGGGGGCCTGGCCCGTCTGCTCCCAGCGGTACGGCCTGTACGGGCGCGTCCACACCGTCCAGGCCGGCGACACGCTCGGCTCGATCGCCCGCCGCTTCGGGATCAAGGGCGGCTGGCAGGCGCTGTACGCGGCGAACCGGAGCCTGATCGGGCCCGACCCGAACCGGATCGTCGTCGGCACCATGCTGCGGATCGACCCGCTCTGACCCGGGGGCGGCGGCCGCCGTCAGACGTACTCGGCCGGCTCCCCGCTCGACGCGCGGGAGCCGCGCCGCAGCTCGTGCACGAGCGAGCCGGGCGGCAGCCCGTCCGGCACGCGCTGCTCGGCCAGGACCACGGCCGCGCCGTGCTCCGCGGCCAGCGCCGCGAGCATCCGGTACGTACGGGCCGCGACCGGCGGGGCCATGCCGAGCGACGGCTCGTCGACCAGCACCACGCGCGCGCGTGTGAGGAAGGCGCGGGAGAGGGCCACCATCCGGCGCTCCCCGCCGGACAGGGTCCCGGCGGTCCTGGACAGGAGGGGGACGAGCTCGGGGTACGGGGCGCCGGCGTCGGGCGCGCCGGCCCCGGGTGCGGCGAGCGCGAGGTTCTCGGCGACGGTGAGTCCCGCGTACACCGCCCGCAGGTCCGGCACGAAGCACAGACCGCGGCGTGCCCGCGCGCGTGCCGAGAGGCGGGTCACGTCGTCCCCGCGCCACTCGACCCGGCCCGCCGAGAGCCCCACGGTCCCGGCCAGGGCGCGCAGGGCGGTCGTCCGGCCCGCGCCGTTGCGGCCCAGGAGAACGGTCACCGTCCCGGCGGGCACGGGCAGGTCGAGGCCGTGCAGGGCCTCCAGCGGGCCGTAGCGGACCCGCGCGGCGCGCAGGGCGATCTCGACGCTCACGACAGGATCCGGCCCCCCTCCATGGTGTGCACCGTGTGCGCGATCCCGGCGACCAGATCCGGGTCGTGCTCGACGACGAGGACGGTCAGGCCGTCCGCCGCCAGGGCCGCCAGGATCCGGGCGAGGGCGGCCGTCTCGGCGGCGTCGAGCCCGGCCGCCGGTTCGTCCAGGAGGACCGTGTGCGGCCGTCCGGCCAGCGCGCGGGCCAGTTCGACCCGGCGGAGCGTTCCGGTGGGCAGGTCCGCCGCCGCCCGGTGCCGTACGGGCCCGGCCAGTCCGAACAGCCGCAGACTCCGCTCCACGGCGGCCGGGTCCCCGCGTCCGCGGTTCTGCTCCTGGCCGAGGCGGACGTTCTCCTCGACGGTGAGCGACGGGAAGACGGCCAGCCGCTGGAAGGTCCGGGCGATCCCGAGGCGGGTCCGGGCGTGCGCGGACCGGGAGGTGATGTCGGTGCCGTCGAGGGTGACGCGGCCCTCGCCGCGGCGGGGGCGGAGGGTCCCGGCGAGACAGTCGAAGAGGGTGCTCTTGCCGGCGCCGTTGGGGCCGACGAGGGCCGTGACGCGGGCGGGGGCGAGGGCGAGGGTCACGTGGGAGAGGGCGGTGACCCCTCCGGGGTAGGTGAGGGTGAGGTCGTGGACGCGCAGCCCCTCACGTGGGGCGGGCGCGGGGCCCTCGGCGGGCGGCGCCCCGCCTCCGGCCGGGACGGACTTCCCGCCCGCACCGCCCGTGCGGGTGGTGGGGGCCGCAAAGTCGGCGGTCGGCGGGTCGTGGCCGGGCGCCCGGCCTCGGGCCGGAGGGGGGTTCCTGTCCGTGCTCGTCGGCAGACGTGCGGGTCCTCCCGCGGGGGCTGCCGTGCCCTCGGCGGCCGGTGGGCTGTGGCGGCCCGTCCGGCCTCCGGTCGGACCCGCGTCGGTCCGGCCGCCCGCGAGGGGCCGTGCCTGTCGTGAGGCCGAGGGCAGCAGGTTCATCAGTGGGGGGACACGGCCCGTCATCGCCGCCAGGAGGCCGATCAGGGCCGCCGCCGTGCCCGCCTGGGGGCCCGCGTCCAGGGTGATCAGGAGCGCCGCCGCGGCCAGCGGGGTGAGGAGGCTGTCGGCGCCGAGGACCAGGACGGCCGCGAACCAGAGCAGGCCGCGGACCGGGTCGTACTGCTCCGGGTCGAAGGCCCGCAGGCCCAGGCCGAGGAGCCCGCCGCCGAGGGCCGCCAGGGCCGCGCCGAGGACGAAGGCGAGCAGCTTGAGGCGGGGCACCGGGACGCCCGCCGCCTCGGCGCCCGGCTCGTGGTCCCGCAGGGCGGCGAGCGCGCGCCCCGTGCGGCCCCGGCGGAGGGCCGCCACCAGGCCGAGGCAGCCGGCCAGCACGACCAGCTCCAGGGCGTAGAAGGCGCGGTCGTCGGAGAGGCCCGCGGGGCGGCCGAGGGACAGGCCCGCCGTCGCGTACGGCTGGGTGAGGACGAAACGGCTCACCGCCACCCCCACGGCGAGGGTCGCCAGGGCGAGGGCCAGGCCGTGCCGCCGGATCGCCGGCCGGCCCGTCACCAGGCCCGTCACGGCCACCATCGGCACGGCGAGGACCAGCGCGAGCAGCGTGGGGATCCCGGCCGACGCGAGGAGCGCCGTGAACAGCGCGCCGAGCCCCGCGTACGCCGCCTGGCCCAGCGCGATCTGGCCGCCGCGGCCCGCCACCACGACCAGCGACAGGAGGATCACGGCGAGCGCGGGGACCTGCACCGCCGTGTGCAGGTCGGAGCCCGCGAGCCCGAGGGGGAGGAGGAGCAGGACGCCCACCACGAGCCACAGCGCCGGCGGCACGTGGGCGGCCCGCGCCGGCGGCGGCAGCGCGTCCCGGCCCTTGCCGCCGACGCCCGGCAGGACGAGCGCCGCCACCAGGAGCGCCACCACGAACAGGTTCGCCCCGACGGCCTGGAGCAGCGGTCCGGCCCAGCCCTCCGGGTGCAGCCGGGTCAGCTGCGCCTGGGCGACGCCGATCGCGAGCGCGGCCGCCACCGCCACCGGCAGCGACCGCATCCGGGCGATCACCGCGACGGCGATCACCTCGACGACGAGCAGCGGCATCCCGTACGGGTCGAGCCGTACGTACGGGGCGAGCAGGACGCCCGTGAGCCCGGCCGTGAACGAGCCGAAGGCCCAGCCCGCCGCCGCGACCCGGTCCGCGTCGATCCCGGCGAGGACGGCGAGCGGACGGTTGTCGACGACGGCCCGCAGCTCCCGGCCGAACCGCGTCCACCGGGTCACCGCGCCCACCAGGCAGGCCAGCGCCACCACCGCCGCGAGCTGGGTCCACGGATCGTCGCCGAGCAGCACCGGCGCGTCGTCCCGTGCCCCCGGGCCCCACAGCAGCACCGCCCCGCCCACCAGCAGGACGAAGACGCCGATCGTCGCCACCAGGGTCTGTGCCGGGTTCGAGCCGAGGAGCGCCAGCGGACGGAAGACGCCGCGGTCGAGGACGAGGCCGAGGGCCGGTGCCACGACCAGGAGCGTGACCAGAGCCCCCAGAGGCAGCGGCCAGCCCTCCTCGACCACCAGCTGGCGGAGCACGTACGCGCAGATCATGGCGACGGCGCCGTGCGCCAGGTTCAGCACCCCGGTCGCCCGGTAGGTGACGACGAGGCCGATGCCGGTGAGCGCGGCGGCGCTGCCGACCGCGAGGCCGGCGAGCGTCAGCTCGTACGTCAGGGAGGTCACGGCTCGCACACCGGGCAGGGGGCGAGCTCCGCGTCCCCCGCCTCCACGGCGTCCGCCCGGCCGGCCACCAGGGGGCAGTCCGGGCGGTGCGCGAGGGTCCCGCCCGGGACCCGCAGGACGGGGCCGTCCGAGGACGGCGGGGGAGTATCGTCCGGGTCGGGGAGCCGCGGCTCCCGAGGGCGTACGGGAAGCAGCGCCGCCGCCCCGACGAGGACCGCGCCCGCCACGAGCAGCGCCGCCCCCGGCACCGTGCACGAGGCCAGATAGGGCAGCTGACGCTCCGCGAAGCGCTCGCCGGAGATCCCGTACCAGCCGAGCGCGCACAGCACCGCGCCCCCGGCGGCCGCCGCGAGACCGCTCCACAGCAGGGTCCGGGATGTCGGCACGGAGACCTCCCTCGTCTCTTCCTTGCACTATGCCCCGATCCGTCCCACCCTGGTAACACCAGCCGCTCCGGACTGGCGGGACACCCGGTGGTGAGCCAGATGGATGTCGAACGACGCGGTGGGCGCTCGCGCCTCGCGGTCCTCGGGGCCGTCGCCGTCCTCGCCCTGGCGCCCGCCCTCGCGAGCTGCTCGGACGACGACGGCGGGACGAGCGGCGGCACGGTCTCGTCCTCCCCGCCGACCGCCACGACGGCCGAGCCGCCGACGGCGGACGCGCCCGGCGATCCGGTCGCGGCCAAGGCGGAGATCACCAGGAACTGGGCCGCGTTCTTCGACGCGAAGACCCCCGTCGCCGAGAAGGTGAAGCTCCTGGAGAACGGGGAGCAGCTGCGCCCGGTGCTCGCCGCCTTCGCCGCCGACAAGAACGCGGCCATGACCACCGCGAAGGTCACCGGCATCGAGTTCACCTCGGCCACCGACGCGAACGTCACCTACGACCTGCTGGTCGGCGGGGCCCCGGCCCTGTCCGGCTCCCAGGGCACCTCCATCCTCCAGAACGACACCTGGAAGGTCTCCGTGAAGACCCTGTGCGGCCTGGTCGAGCTGAGCGGTGTCACCGTCCCGGGCTGCTGAGGCCGTCGCGGCGCTGCTCCTGGCCCTGCTGCTCGCCCTCCTCACGGGATGCGGCAGCCGGCTCCCGGAACGCGCCTTCGAGACGCGGCCCACCGCCACCCCCTCCGGCGGTGAGCCGCTCCGCGTCGGGATCATCACCAGCGCCACCAGCCCGGTCGGCGGGCAGACCTTCACCGGTCCGCGCGACGGGGCCCGCGCCTGGTTCGACGCCCTCAACGCGCGCGGGGGCCTCGACGGACGCAGGATCGAGGTCGAGACCTGCGACGACGGCGGCAGCGGCGTCGGCAACAACGCGTGCGTGCACCGGCTGATCGACGAGCGCCGAGTCTTCGCCCTCGTCGCCACCACCGCCCTGAACTACGCCGGCGCGCCCCTCGTCGCCCGGGCCGGCGTCCCCGACATCGGCGGCCAGCCCCTCACCCCCGCCTACGACACCTATCCGCACCTCTACGGCATCTACGGCAGCTCCGCCCCGCGCACCGGCCGCGAGCCCGGCTGGGGCGGCACGCTCTACGGCGGTACCGAGGTCTACCACTGGTTCCGCGAGGAACTGGGCGCGCGGACCGCCGCCGTCGTCTCCTACAACCAGGCCGCCTCCGCCGCGTACGCCCGGCTGGTCGCACGGGGACTGCGCGCCGAGGGCTACCGCGTCGTCGAGGAGCAGGTCGACTTCGCCCTGCCCAACTTCCGTGCCGTCGCCGCCGATCTGCGGGCCGAGCACGTCGACGTGCTCTTCGACGCGATGGACACCCACGGCAACGCGCGCCTGTGCGAGGCGATGGAGACACTCGGGGTCAGGGTCGCCGCCAAGGTGACCAACGTGCAGAACTGGTCCTCGGCCGTCCCCCGCGACTACGCCCGGGCGCCCGGCTGCCGGGCCGCGCTGTGGGCGACGGGCTCCAGCCGGAACTACGAGGACACCGGGCACCCGGCGGTCCGCGAGTTCCGTACGGCGATGGGCGACCGGCCCCCGTCCCAATGGCAGTTGGAAGGGTGGGCGGCGGCGATGTGGTTCACCGACGCGGCCCGCTCCTGTCTCGACCGGGGCGCGCTCACCCGGGGCTGCGTCGAGGAGTTCATGAACCGTCCGGAGCCGTACACCGCGCGGGGACTGCTGCTCCCCGTACGGTTCGAACGCCTGGCCAGGCCGCCCGAGACCCGGAACACCTGCCTGTCCGTGGCCCGTTGGCAGGACGGGCGCGGCTGGGTGAGCCAGGGCGACATGACGGAGAACTGCGCGACCGTCCCCCAGCTCGGCTACCGCCCGTGAACGGCGCCCCCCCGCACCGGCAGTACAGTCGGGCACCGACCGACCGAATGAATGAATGACTGACCGGGGGGAACCGGCAGCGCGATGCGTATCTCCTTTCTGCTCCACAACGGCTACCACTACGGCGGGACGATCCGGACCACGTTCACCCTCGCCGAGGAACTGGCGGAACGCCACGAGGTCGAGATCGTCTCGGTGTTCCGCCACCGCGACCGCCCGATCCTCGGACTGCCCTCGGGGGTGACCCTGCGTCACCTCGTCGACCTGCGCCGGGACAGCCCCGGATACGACGGCGACCACCCCGACTTCCACCGTCCCGCCGAGGTCTTCCCGCGCGGCGACGGCCGCTGGAAGCAGTACAGCGCGCTCACCGACGCGCGGATCGGGGAGCACCTGCGCGGGGTGGAGGCCGACGTCGTCGTCGCCACCCGCCCCGGGCTCAACGTGCAACTCGCCCGGCAGGCCCGGCGGGGGCCGGTCCTCGTCGGCCAGGAGCACCTGATACTGGACGGCCACAGCTACCGGCTGCGCCGGGACATCGCGCACGAGTACGCGCTCCTCGACGCGGTCACCACGGTCACCGAGGCCGACGCCCGCGCCTACCGGAAGCTCGGCCTGCCCGGCGTACGGATCGAGGCCGTGCCCAACAGCGTGCCCGCGCCCTCCGTGGGGCCCGCCGACCCCGCGGCGAGAACGGTCGTCGCGGCGGGCCGGCTGACCCGGGTCAAGCGGTACGACGTGCTGATCGACGCCTTCGCGTCCGTGGCCGCGGACCATCCCGACTGGAAGCTGAGGATCTACGGCTCCGGCGACGCCGTCCAGGACCTCAAGGGCCCGCTGGCCCGGCAGATCAAGGACCTCGGCCTCGACGGGCAGGTCTTCCTCATGGGCACCGTCACCCCGATGGAACCGGAGTGGGCCAAGGGCTCGATCGCCGCGGTGACCTCCCAGCGGGAGTCCTTCGGCATGACGATCGTCGAGGCCATGCGGTGCGGACTGCCGGTGGTCTCCACGGACTGCCCGCACGGGCCGCGCGAGATCATCGAGGACGGCGTCGACGGGCGGCTCGTACCGGTCGACGACGTGGCCGCGGTCGCGGGAGCGCTGCGGGAGCTCGTCGAGGACGACGAACTGCGGGCCAAGACGGGGCGGGCCGCGCTGACCGCGTCCGAGCGGTTCGATCCGGTGCGGGTCGCGGCGCGGCACGAGGCGCTGTGGGCGGAGCTCGTCGCGGGGGGCGCTTCTCGGCGGACGCACTCGGGCGGGCGGGTTCGGGTGCACCGGGGGGTGGGGCGTCTGGTCGACGCGGTGTACGCCCAGAAGGCGAGAGCGGGCCGCCTGATCCGCCGCCTCCGCTGACGGACCGGCCCCCCCCGGTGTGGGCAGGCGTTCCGCATGGGGGTCCCCCCTGGACGAAGTCCTTGGGGGAGGGACAGGTGGGCACACGGGACGGCGCCCTCCAGCGGCGCCTCCGCGTTCCGCGCCTGGACCCGCACCACCAGCGCCGGTGCACGGGGGTGCGGGTTCGAGCGCGAGAACCTCTGGCGCCGGCAAGGGCGCCGTCCGTTGTGCCCACCCGTTCCGCCCTGGGGGCACCTCCCGGACGAAGTCTGGGGGAGGAACGCATGCCCACAACGGGCGGGGCGCCGCCCACAACGGCGGGGGCTTGCGGACCGAGGGTGTCCGCATGGGCTGGGAGACTCGGGGCATGTTGGAGACCTCCGCTCGATTGTTGCGGCTGCTTTCGTTGCTTCAGGCTCACCGCGAGTGGTCCGGTGCCGATCTCGCCCAGCGGCTCGGCGTGACCGCGCGCACCGTGCGCCGGGACGTCGACCGGCTGCGGGAGCTCGGGTATCCCGTGCACGCCAGTCCCGGCACGGGCGGCGGGTACCAGCTCGGGGCCGGCGCCGAGCTGCCGCCGCTGCTCCTCGACGACGAGGAGGCCGTCGCGGTCGCGGTCGGGCTGCGGTCCGCCGCAGGCCAGGGCGTCGAGGGCATCGGCGAGAGCTCCGTCCGCGCCCTGGCGAAGCTGGAGCAGGTCCTGCCGGGCCGGCTCCGGCGCCGGATCGGGGCGCTCAACGCGTTCACGGTGCCCCTGCTGCGTACCCCCAGGGACCGGGTCGACCCGGCGGTCCTCACCGAGCTGGCCAACGCCTGCCGGGACAGCGAGCGGCTCCGCTTCGCCTACCGCGACCACGGCGGCACGGCCACCCGCAGGACCGTCGAGCCGCATCGTCTGGTCTGCACGGAGCGGCGCTGGTACCTGGTCGCCTGGGACGTGGACCGGGGCGACTGGCGTACGTTCCGGGTGGACCGGATCGAGCCGACCCCGCCGCACGGCCCCCGCTTCCCGCCCCGCGAGCCGCCCGCCGAGGACCTGGCCGCCTACGTGGCGAAGGGCGTGTCCGGCACGGCCTACGCGCAGGAGGCGACGGTCCGGCTCTTCGTCCCGCTGGCCGAGGCGGCCGCCGTCGTCGGCCCGCTGGACGGCGTGCTGACGGCGGAGGGCGAGGGCGCCTGTCTGCTGCGGACCGGGGCGCGCAGCCTCGACTTCATGGTGTTCCACGTGATGTTCATGGGCTTCGACTTCGAGGTGGTCGAGCCGCCGGAGCTCGTGGAGGCGGTGCGGACGCTCAGGGACCGGTTGTCCCGTGCCCTCGACCGGACGGACGGCGGTCCGGAGGCGGGGCGGTGACCCGCATCCGCTCGTAGGCGGCGAACTCCGGGTGGTGGAGGTCGAAGGCGGGGGCCTCGGAGCGGATCCGGGGGACGGACTCGAAGTTGTGCCGGGGCGGCGGGCAGGAGGTGGCCCACTCCAGGGAGCGCCCGAAGCCCCAGGGGTCGTCGACCTCGACCTTCTCCCCGTGGCGCCAGGTCCGCCAGACGTTGTAGAGGAACGGCAGCGTGGAGATCCCGAGCAGGAAGGCGCCGATGGTGGACACGGTGTTGAGCGTGGTGAAGCCGTCGGCCTGGAGGTAGTCGGCGTACCGCCGGGGCATGCCCTCTGCGCCGAGCCAGTGCTGCACCAGGAAGGTGAGGTGGAAGCCGGTGAAGAGGGTCCAGAAGTGGATCTTCCCGAGCCGTTCGTCGAGCATCCGGCCGGTGAACTTGGGCCACCAGAACGAGAAGCCCGCGAAGGTCGCGAAGACGACCGTGCCGAAGACCGTGTAGTGGAAGTGGGCGACCACGAAGTACGAGTCGGTGACCTGGAAGTCCATCGGCGGCGAGGCGAGGATGACGCCGGTGAGCCCGCCGAGGAGGAAGGACACGAGGAAGCCGACGGACCAGAGCATCGGGGTCTCGAAGGAGAGCGAGCCGCGCAGCATCGTCCCGGTCCAGTTGAAGAACTTCACCCCGGTGGGCACGGCGATGAGGAACGAGAGCATCGAGAAGAACGGCAGGAGCACCGCGCCCGTCGCGAACATGTGGTGGGCCCAGACCACCACCGAGAGGCCGGTGATCGCCATGGTGGCGCCGACCAGGGTCGCGTAGCCGAAGATCGGCTTGCGGGCGAAGACGGGGATGATCTCGCTGATGATCCCGAAGAACGGCAGCGCGATGATGTAGACCTCGGGGTGGCCGAAGAACCAGAAGAGGTGCTGCCAGAGCAGCGCCCCGCCGTTCTCGGGCTGGAAGACCACGGAGCCGAGGCGCCGGTCGGCCTCCAGGACGAGCAGCGCCGCCGCGAGGACGGGGAAGGCGGCGAGCACCAGGATCGCGGTGAAGAGGACGTTCCAGGTGAAGATCGGCATCCGGAACATGGTCATGCCGGGCGCCCGCATGCCGACGATGGTGGCGAGGAAGTTCACCGAGGTGAGGATCGTGCCGAAGCCGGAGAGCGCGAGTCCCATGATCCACAGGTCGACGCCGACGCCCGGTGACCGCTCCAGGCTGTTGAGCGGGGCGTAGGCGGTCCAGCCGAAGGCGGCGGGTCCGGTCGGTGTGAAGAAGGAGCCGAGCACCATCAGGCCGCCGAGGAGGAACAGCCAGTACGAGAACATGTTCAGCCGCGGGAAGGCGACGTCGGGGGAGCCGATCTGCAGCGGCACCAGTTCGTTCGCGAAGCCGGCGAAGGTGGGCGTGGCGAAGAGCAGCAGCATGATCGTGCCGTGCAGGGTGAAGGCCTGGTTGAACTCCTGGTTCGAGACGAGCTGCAGCCCCGGCCGGGCCAGCTCGGCCCGCATCACCATCGCCAAGAGCCCGGCGAGCAGGAAGAAGACGAAGGAAGTGGCCAGATAGAGGTGGCCGATCTTCTTGTGGTCGGTCGTGGTGAGCCAGTCGATCAGGATGCGTCCGTGCCGTTCCCGGGCCGATTCGGTGGTCGCGGTCACTGTCCCGTTGCCCATCGCTGCCTCCGGCTCGCCGTCGTCCCGGCTCCGCGTCTCCGGGCGTTCGGCCAGCGTAAGCATTGTGTAAGGGAAGAGTGTGCGCCTCGCGTGCGCGTCGCCGCGACAATTCGGGACGGGCGGGCGGGACGGGGTGAATTGACGGTGCCTTACCTGCGCTTCCGCGCCCTTCGTGCGAACTGATGGCGGCCGCTCGGAATTACTGGAGAAACGGCCGGAAACCCGCCCTGCGGCCGATGCCGGGCCGGTCGAACTTATGTCGAGAACTTGTGACACAAGCGTGACCGCCAAGGGACTAACGTGGTGTTCATGTCACCCACTTCGCGCACTCCCGAACCGCCCCGCGACGCTCCCGAGTCCTATGTGGGCCTCGACGCCGGGGGGGCCGAGCGGCTCGCCAGGGCCCGTGGCTGGAGCGTCGTCCGCTCCCTGCCGCCCGGCTCGATCATCACCATGGAGTACCTGTCGGGGCGCATCAACTTCGAGGTCGAGGACGGCGCCGTCACCCGCTGCTGGCTCGGCTGAGGCGCGGGCGGGACCGCACGCGGAAGGGCCCCGGCCGATGTGGCCGGGGCCCTTTCCCGTACGCGGAGAAGCGCGGCGGAGGGGTGCGGATCAGCCGCGGGTCACCGGGGCGCCGCGACCGCCGCCCACCGGGGCGCGCCGGCCGCCGGCCACCCCCACGGGCTCCCGGGCGGGCTCCTCGGGCACGGGCGGGCGCGGCGGGAAGAACCCGGGGCGCGGGCCGCCGGAGGCCACGGGCAGCGAGGGCACCAGACGGCGACGCTCGCGCAGCCGCTCCCGCATCCGGTCGCGCGCGGCGAGGATCCAGGCCTCCGCCACGGCGATGACCGGCTCGCACCAGGGCAGCGCGAGCAGGACGAGGAGGCCGGCGGCCCAGCCGAGCAGGACGTCGCTCAGCCAGTGCGTGCCGAGGTAGACGGTGGTGAGACCGACGCCGAGCGCGACCACCGCGGAGAGGGCCGACAGATAGCGCCGGGCCCTCGGGGTGGTCGCCAGATAGGCGAGGATGCCCCAGGTCACGACCGCGTTGGCGGTGTGCCCCGAGGGAAATATGTCGCCGCCCGCGAAGAGCTCCGCGGAGCCGACCTGGGTCGCGTAGTGAGGTCCGAGGCGGCCGAGCCCGAGCTTGACCGCGCCCACCGAGACGTTGAGCAGCAGAAGGGCGGCGCCGAGGCACAGCAGGGGGCGCAGGGTGTGCTGGCGCCAGGAGCGCCAGCCCAGCCAGGCGGCCACCATGACGGCCGTGGGACCGCGCTGGCCCAGGACGACGTAGTAGTCGAGGAAGCCGTGGATCTCGGGCCACTGCTGGTACGGCCGGAAGAGCATGATCTTCCAGTCGAGGGTCACCAGCCACGTCGACAGCAGGACGGCCACGACGATGGCGAGATAGAACGCCGACGTCCCGCCGAAGAGGGCGAGACGCGTGCGGGTCATCCGCGGGACCTCTATCTTCGGCGGTTCCGGCTCCCGGTCCAGCCGGGCAAAGATGTCGGTACGCACCCAATCGACGTTACAGGGAGTGAGAAGCAGACCCGGTCGTTCCGCTCCCTTCGTGATGACCATGTGATGTGGAGTGGGTCTCACCCGGTGGTCTATTCCAGGCGTCCGTCGGGAAATCCGATGACCTTCAGCCCTATTGCCGCGCGGGTCGATTCCGGAAGCGTGTTTGAATGCGCGGGAATTTCCTCAAACAGGCGTCCGTGCGGAATTCCATGCGACGCGCGGCCCGCGCCGAGTGGCGTACGCCACACCGCGAGGCCCACCGGGGTGAGAGCTGCACCACGCGCTCGGGGCTTGAACTCGCGTACGCTGACGGCTCACTCGCCCGTCGATGCCGGGCCGCCCCAGGGGCATACGCCCTGGTCGGGGCCCGCCGAGCGCGAGAGCTTCACTGGGAGGTACGTACATGCAGCGGACGAACACGGCCCAAGGGCGATCGCGTGGCGCCGTCGGCGTCGGCGCCAACCGCTGGGTCGTCCTCCTCGTCCTCTGCGTCAGTCTTCTCCTGGTCGCCCTCGACGCGACCATCCTCCACGTCGCGGTCCCCTCGCTCACCGAGGACCTGCGCCCCAGCTCCACCGCGCTGCTCTGGATCGTCGACGCCTACCCCCTGGTCTGCGCGTCGCTGCTGATCCTCTTCGGCACCCTCGGCGACCGGGTCGGCAGACGGAGGGTCCTCCTCCTCGGCTACGCGCTCTTCGGCATCGCCTCGGCGGTCGCCGCGCTCGCCACCGCGCCCGAGGTCCTCATCGGGGCCCGCGCGCTGCTCGGTGTCGGCGGCGCCATGATCATGCCCGCCACGCTCTCCATCCTCCGGACGGTCTTCCCCGACCGGAGGGAGCGCGCCACCGCGATCGGCATCTGGACCGCCACCGCCGCGATCGGGGCCGCCACCGGGCCGGTGCTCGGCGGCTTCCTCGTCGAGAACTACTGGTGGGGCTCCGTCTTCCTCATCAACATCCCGCTGATGGCGCTGATCCTCCCCCTCGGCCGCCGCCTCCTCCCCGAGTCCCGGGGCGCCGCCGACGGCCCCTGGGACGTGCTCGGCGCGCTGATGGCCGCGGGCGGCGTGCTCGGCTGCGTCCTCGGCGTCAAGCGCGCCGGGGCCGGCGACCCGCTGCTCGCCCTCCCGACCGCGGGGCCCCTGCTGCTGGGCGCCGCGCTCCTCGTCCTCTTCGTCCGGCGGCAGAAGCGGCGCGCGCACCCGCTGATCGACATGCGGCTCTTCTCCCGGGCCGCCTTCACCACCTCGGTCGGCTGCATCGTCATCGGCATGCTGGCCCTGGTCGGCCTGGAGCTCATCGCCGTCCAGTACCTCCAGCTGGTCCTCGGCCTCAGCCCCCTGGAGACCGGGCTCCGGCTCCTCCCGCTGACCTTCGCCGCCATGGCCGCCGGCGCCACCGGCTCGTACACCCTGCGCAGGATCGGGCCGCGCCGGATGGTCGGCTGGGGCTTCCTGCTCACCGCCGGCGCCGTGCTGCTCCTGACACTCATGGGGCAGCACGACCGGCCGCTGCTCCTCACGGCGGGATTCGTACTGCTCGGCTTCGGCCTGCAGACCACGCTCTTCTCGGCGTACGAGTCGATGCTCAGCGAGGCCCCGCAGCGGAGCGCGGGCGGTGCGGCGGCGATCGGCGAGACCTCGTACCAGCTCGGCGCGGGCATGGGCATCGCGCTGCTCGGCAGCGTGATGAACGCGGCGTACGCCCCCGGGCTGGCCTCGGTCCCCGGGGTGCCGGCGGAGGCGAGCCGGGCCGCGGCGAACTCGCTCGGCGAGGCCTACAAGGTCGCGGATCAGCTCGGCGGTGCGGCCGGTGACGCCCTGCACCAGGCCGCCCGGCACTCCTTCGTGACCGGTCTGCACGTCACGCTCTTCGTGAGCGCCGCGCTGCTGCTCGTCGGCGCGCTGATGGCCCGGCGCCTGCCGGAGGTCATGGAGTGTCCGGTGGATCCGGAGGATGCCTTCGACGCACTGGAGGCCGAGGGGGCGCTCGCGGGCCCGGAGAACACGGACGGGGCCGCGGAGCCCCGGGACACGACGGAGCCGCCCGCCCCGTCGGAGCTTCCCGTCTCCCCGGAGGGGACGGGGTCGCCGCGGGTGCCCGCGACGCGGGAAGCGATCGAGCCCGCCGGCTCGGGACGTCCGGCGCACTGACCCGACCCCGTCGGGAGGTGCCCGGCCGGGCCGGCGGACCCGCTCAGCTCTGGTTGAAGAAACCGTCCTGCCGACGCCGGCCCGTCTCACCGCTGACGATCTGGGTGTCGGCGGGGGTCAGCAGGAAGACCCGCGTCGCCACGCGCTCGATCGAGCCGCGCAGACCGAAGGCGAGACCGGCGGCGAAGTCGACGACGCGCTTGGCGTCGTTCGGCTCCATCGCGGTCAGGTTCACGATCACCGGAACCCCGTCCCGGAAGAGCTCGCCGATGCCCCGGGCGTCCCGGAAGCCGTCGGGGGAGACGGTGGCGATCCGGCGGCCCCGCTCCTCGGCGGTGTCCGTGGCCACCCGGACCCGGGGGTCCGTCACCCAGGCGTCGCCGCCCTCGGCACCGTCGGCGTACTCGTCGTCGTAGTAACGCTCGTCGTTGTCCTCGACGAGTCCCAGCCAGGCACTCGCCTTGCGCACCGATCCCATGGACGCCTCCTTTCAGCGCGGTCACTTGTGGTTCCGCAATCCCTATCGTCGTCCATGATGCGGATCGCGCGCCAAGTGGATAGGCGCCGCGCAGGGGATTCGTGACGGTACTGGTGCAGAACGTGAGGGCCGTTTCCTGGCGATTCGTCAGGAAACTTGCGGTATGCGGGGCCTGACGGAGGGCCATGTAGCTGAAAATATGAAAGTCGGGCTGGAAGGGTGACGGCGGGCGCGTACGGGTGAACGGGTCTCCTCGCTACGATGCCGCGAGGCCGCTCGGCGGACCTTCACCCGCCTCAGCCCACGACTCACGGGGGAGTCCTTGTTCGGAATCGTCAGACCCTGCACCCACCGGCTCACGGACGGGCTCAAGACCGAGTGGATGGCCCATCTCTGCGGCCTCTGCCTGGCACTGCGCGCCGACCACGGCCAGTTCGCCCGGGTCGTCACCAACTACGACGGGCTCATCGTCTCCGTCCTGACGGAGGCTCAGACCGGGGTCACCGAGGCGGGCCGCCGCACGGCCGGGCCCTGCGCGCTGCGCGCCATGCGGACCGCCCCCGTCGCCCGCGGCGAGGGCGCCCGGCTCGCCGCCACCGTCTCCCTCGTCCTCGCCTCGGCGAAGGTGCGGGACCACGTCGCCGACCGGGACGGCCTGTTGGCCCGCAGGCCCGTCGCCGCCGCGGCCCGCCGCGTCGCCCGCTCCTGGGACAAGGCAGGGGCCAGGACCGGCCGGGACCTCGGCTTTGACACCGCCGTCCTCGTCGACGCCGTCGACCGCCAGACCGGCATCGAGGCCCTCGCGGGCCCCGGCACCTCCCTGCTCACCGTCACCGAGCCGACCGAGACGGCGACCGCGGCCGCCTTCGCGCACACCGCCGTCCTCGCGGGCCGGCCGGGGAACGCGGCGCCGCTCGCCGAGGCGGGCCGCCTCTTCGGCCGGCTCGCCCACCTCCTCGACGCCGTCGAGGACCAGGCCGCCGACGCCACCACCGGAGCGTGGAACCCGCTCACCGCCACCGGCACCTCCCGCGAGGAGGCGCGCCGGCTCGCCGACGACGCCCTCCACGGCATCCGCCTCGCGCTGCGGGACGCCGAGTTCGCCGACGACAAGCTCGCCCACGTCCTCCTCGCCCACGAGCTGCGCACCTCGATCGACCGCGCCTTCGGCACGACCCGCTGCGCGCACGGGGCGGGCCAGGGACCGGTGCCGGGGAACCCGTACGGGGGCGGGGCGCCCGGCCCGTACGGCGCGCAGAACCCCTACGGCGGGAACCCGTACGGAGGCGGAAACCCCTACGGGGGCGGGCCCATGGGTCCCGGGGGACCTGGCGGCCCCGGCGGACCCGGCGGCCTGCCGCCGCAGTTCGGCGGTGGCGCGCCGCAGGCCCCCAAGCCGCGCGGCTTCCTCGCCGGGTGCGCCATGTTCACCTGGCTCTTCTGCACCTGCCAGATCTGCTGCGCCAAGGAGTACGAGGGCCCCTGGTCCCGCAAGAAGCGCGAGGGCTGCTGCCGGGACTGCGACTGCGGGAACGGCGACTGCGGCGGCTGTGACTGCTGCTGCCCCTGCGACGGCTGCTGACCGTCCGCCGGGTCCCCGCCGGAGCCCCGGGTGCCGTCACTTCTTCGGCGCCGGGATCTCCGGCGGGGAGATCTGCGACCGCTCGATGCCCGAGGCCGTCACCCCCCACTTCCTCAGGATCCTGTCGTACGTCCCGTCGGCCTTCAGTCCGTTCACCGCGGCCTGGAAGGCCGGCGCGAGCGGGGTGCCCTTCCTGAAGGCGAAGCCGACGTCGAGGCGGCGGTACTCGTTGAGGAACTTCAGGTTCTCCTGCTGCGTCACCGCGTACCGCACGCCGTTGATCGTGTTCATCACGACATCGCTGCGGCCCTGCTGGAGCGACATCCAGATCGCCCCGGTCTCGCTGTAGACGTTCACCTCGTACGCCGGCTTCCCGGCCTCCGCGCACCGGCCCTTGTTCTTCTCCAGGGTCCGTTCGAACGTGGTGCCGGCGTTCACGGCCACCTTCAGGCCGCACAGCTGCGTGAGGTCCGTGACCGCCTTCAGGGTGCTGTCGGCGCGCGCGGCGAAGCCCTGCCCGTCGTTGATGTACGTCACGAAGTCGATGGTCTTCCGCCGCTCCTCGGTCACGCCGAAGTTCCCGGTGCCCACGTCGTACTTGCCGCTGCCCAGCGCCGGCAGGATCGCCTCGAAGCCGACCACCTCGCGCTTCAGCTCCAGACCGAGCGCCTTCGTCACGGCGGCCGAGAAGTCGGCGTCCACCCCGACGACGGTCCTGCCGTCGGGCAGGTAGGCGGCGCTGGGCGGATTGCTCACCGAGGCGGCGAACGTCAGGCTGCCGCGCTGCCGCACGTCGGCGGGGAGCAGCTTCGCCGCCGCCTCGTTCTTCCTCACCGCCGCCACCACGTCCTCGGTCGGCAGCGCGCCCTTCGCGGCGCCCGGCGCGCCCGAGGCCCCGGCCGGGGCGGTGGCGGGCTCGCCGCCCGAGCAGGCGGTGAGGCCGAGCGCGGCCGCGGTGATCAGGGCGAAGACGAGGGTGGTGCGTGCGGTGCCGGAACTCGTGCGCGTACTCATGGCTTCGGGTTCTCCAGGAATTTCTCGAACGGCAGCGGGCCGATCGACTCGGGATCGGCGGACACGTCGAAGAGCGGGCGGTAGCCGCTCGCCAGGTAGAGGCCCTTGGCCTCGGGCTGGCGCGGCCCCGTCGTCAGGTAGATGCGGGAGTAGCCGCGGGCGGCGGCCTCCCGTTCGAGCACGGTGAGGACACGGCGGGCGAGACCGCGCCTGCGGTGCGCCGAGTGCGTCCAGATCCGCTTCAGCTCGGCGGTGTCCTCGTCGTAGCGGCGGTAGGCGCCGCCCGCCACGGGCCGGCCCTGCTCCAGGAGGAGAAGGAAGGCGCCGTGCGGAGGGGCGAACTCCGCCGCCGGATAGCGGCTCAGATCGTGTGCGGAGCCGTACCGGGTCGTGTACTCGTACGCCAGCTCGTCGAGGAGCGGGCGGGCCAGGGGGTCGGTGGTCGTGGTCCGGTGCACGGACAACGCGAAGGTCATGACGGTCCTTCAGGGCGAAGGAGGAGACAAGGAACGCAAGGCAGGGCGAGGGGAGGGGAGAGCTCAGGCACTCACGAGGGGCCCGGGTGTGAAGGCGCCGCGGAAAACATCACGCGGGCAGGGAGAAGCAGAAGGTCGGCTCAACAGGAAGAGGACCACACGCGACCGAAGTCGATGTGGGAGCGCGTGACCAGCTGCTGCGGATGCATGGCCCCAGTGGAACAGGCATCCGGTCCCGCGTCAACCGCGATGAGACGTACGGCTCACAGTGCGGACACCCTTGACAGCGGGGCGTGTTGACCGCATAGCCTCGAAGGGCGGATCGGGCTGAGGGGCCCGGATCCGCGGTTCAGCGTGTGAAGGCGCACCCCGTGTTCGATCCGCCCTCTGGCATCCACGGAGCCCTCGCATGTCCGCGACCCTCGTCAAAACGCCTTCCACGGCCCCGCCGGCCGAACCACCCCCGCGCATCGTCCCCACCCGCCGCACCGGCCAGTGGGTGGCCGCCGGAGCCGTCCTCGTCCTGCTCGCGCTCGGGCTCGTCTCGGTCGTCCGCAACAAGGCCTTCCAGTGGGACGTCGTCGCCGAGTACTTCACCTCCGCGTCCGTCCTGCGCGGCCTCGGCCTCACCCTGTGGCTGACCGCCCTCGTCATGGCCCTCGGCTTCGTCCTCGGCACCCTGCTCGCCGTCCTCAGACTCTCCGCCAACCCCGTTCTCCGTGCGGTCAGTTGGGGCTACGTCTGGTTCTTCCGGTCCACCCCGATCCTGGTCCAGCTGCTCTTCTGGTTCAACATCGGCGTGCTCTACCCGCAGATCCTCGGCGTGAACACGGTCAACCTCCTCGGCCCCGTCGCCGTCGCCGTCATCGGCCTCACCCTGCACGAGGCCGCCTACGCCGCCGAGGTCGTCCGCGGCGGCATCCTCTCCGTCGACCGGGGGCAGATCGAGGCCGCCCAGTCCCTCGGCCTCGGCCGGTGGCGCCGGCTCTCCCGGATCGTGCTGCCGCAGGCCATGCGCGCGATCGTCCCGCCCGCCGGGAACATGCTGATCGGCACCCTCAAGGGCACCTCGATCGTCTCCGTCATCGCCGTCCAGGACCTGCTCTACTCGACCCAGCTCGTCTACCACCGCACGTACGAGATCATCCCGCTGCTGCTCGTCGCCACGCTCTGGTACGTCGCCGTCACCTCCGTCCTCTCCCTCGGCCAGCACTACGTCGAGCGGCACTACGCCCGCGGAACGGCCGGTGCGCGATGAGCCCGCGCCGCTCCCTCGTGATCGTGGGCGCCGGGCCGCGGGGGACCGGCTTCCTCGAACGGCTCGCCGCCAACCTGCCCGAGCTGTACGGCGACGAGCCCCTCGACGTCCACCTCGTCGACCCGCACCCGCCCGGCCCCGGCCGGATCTGGCGCACCGCCCAGTCCCCGCTGCTCTGGATGAACTCCCAGGCCGAGGACGTCACGATGTTCACCGACGAGACCGTCGACCTCGAAGGACCCGTCCGCCCCGGACCCACCCTCGCCGAATGGGCCGGCATCGACGGCCGCACCTTCCCCACCCGGCCCCAGCAGGGCGCCTATCTGCGCTGGGTGTACGAACGGGCCCGCGCCGCCCTGCCCGCCTCCGTCACCGTGCACGAGCACCGCACCACCGCCCTGCGGGTCAGCGGCCCCCGCGACGGACGCCAGCGGGTCTGGCTGGCGGGCACCGCCGTCCCCCTCCTCGCCGACCTCGTCGTCCTCACCGTCGGCCACCTCGACGCCGAACCCGACCGGGAGCAGCGGGAACTCGCCGCCTTCGCCGCCCGGCACCGGCTCGTCCACCTCCCGCCCGACTTCACCGCCGACACCGACCTCGCCGCCCTGCCCGCCGGCGAACCCGTCCTCGTCCGCGGCTTCGGCCTCGCCTTCGTCGACCTGATGGTGCTGCTCACCGAGGGCCGCGGCGGACGGTACGAGGGCGAGGGCGAAGCGCTCGTCTACGTCCCCTCCGGCGAGGAGCCGGTGCTGCACGTCGGATCACGCCGGGGCGTCCCGTACCACTCGAAGATCGGCTACGTCCTCGACGGCGAACGTCCCCCGCTGCCCCGCTTCTTCGGCACCGAGCAGACCGACGCCCTGCTCGGCCGCGCCGGGCCGATCGACTTCCGGCGCGACGTCTGGCCGCTCATCGACAAGGAACTCGGCTGGGCCCACTACCACCGGCTCTTCTCCACCCACCCCGAGCGGACCGCGCTCGCCTGGAGCGACTTCGAGAAGGCCTACGAGGAGGCGCCGCCGCGCGGGGCCGAGCTCGCCGCGGTCGTCGCCGCCGCCGTCCCGGACCCCGCCGACCGGCTCGACCTCGACGCCCTCGACCACCCCCTGGACGGCCTCCGCTACGACTCCGCCGAAGCGCTCCAGCAGGGCCTGCGCGACTACATCACCGAGGACCTGACCCGCCGTCACGACCCGGCCCACAGCCCCGACGCCGCCGTCTTCGCCGGCCTGCTCTCCGTCTACGGCCAGCTCCTGCGCCTCGGCAAGCGGCTGGACCCCGGCAGCTGGTGGCACGGCTTCTTCAGCTACCTCGCCTCCGGGCCGCCCGGCCCCCGGCTGCGGCAGCTCCTCGCCCTCTCCCGCGCCGGTGTCGTCCGCTTCCTCGGCCCGCAGGTCACCGTCGAGACCGACGAGGAGCGAGGCCTCTTCCGGGCCGCGTCCGCCGCCGTACCGGGGGAGTGGACCGAGGCCCGCGCCCTCGTCGAGGCCCGGATCCCCGACCCCACCCTGGAGCTCACCGGCAGCACGCTGCTGCGCGCCCTGTACGAGGAGGGGACCAGGGCCACCACCGGCGGCCTCCTCGTCGTCGACCCCGTCGACGGCAGGATCCTGGAGCATGACGGGCGCCCGCACCCGCGCCGCTTCGCCCTCGGCCCGCACACCACCGCCCGCACCGGGAGCGCCTTCACCCGGCCCCGCACCGGCGGGGTCGCCTTCGGGCAGAACGACGTCACCGCGCGGGCCGCCCTGGCCTTCCTGCGCGACCGGGAGTGTCGGCTCCCCGCCCCGCTCAGCGCCTGAACCGCGCCCCCTTCTGCTCCCCGTGCCCCGTTCCCGAGGAACCGCCATGTCTCTCACCAGCGATCCGCCCGCCACCGAAGCCGTCACGAAGGACCCCGGCGCCGACGCGTCCGTGCCCGCACTCGTGGTCGTCCCGGTGCGCCACCCCTGGCGCTGGGTGGCCGTCGCCGCCACCGCCGTGCTGCTCGTCCAGTTCGTCCACGGGCTCGTCACCAACCCCGGCTGGGAATGGGACGTCTTCGCGGCCTTCTTCACCACGGAGACGATCCTCCACGCCGTCTGGGTCACCCTCCAGCTCACCTTCTACGGCACCGCGCTCGGCTTCGCGATCGGCATCGTGCTCGCCTTCATGCGGCTGTCCGCCAGCCCGTTCCTGCGGTCGGTCGCCTTCGGCTACATCTGGGCCTTCCGCTCCATCCCGCTCATCGTCCAGCTGCTCTTCTGGTTCAACCTGGCCTACCTCTACAAGGAACTGAGCATCGGCATCCCCTTCGGGCCGAGCTTCCTCTCCTTCGACACGATGGGCCTCGTCGGCGAGATGGGCGCCGCCGTCCTCGGACTCGCCCTGCACCAGGCGGCCTACGCGGCGGAGATCGTCCGGGGCGGCGTGCTCGCCGTGGACGAGGGCCAGCTGGAGGCCGCGGCCTCCCTCGGCATCCCCAAGCTCCGGCAGGTGCGGCGGATCGTGCTGCCGCAGGCGATGCGCTCGATCCTGCCCAACGCCGCCAACGAGATCATCTCGCTCTTCAAGGGCACCTCGATCGTCTCCGTCATGGCGATCGGCGAACTCTTCTACCAGGTCCAGGTCGTCTACGGCCGCAACGGACGCGTCGTCCCGCTCCTCATGGTCGCCACCGCCTGGTACGTCCTGCTCACCACCGCGCTCTCCGTCGTCCAGCACTACGTCGAACGCCACTACGCGAAGGGGAGCGTCCGATGAGCTCCGTCACCAAGACCGCCGACCCCGTCGACGGGACCACCACCGCCAAGGTCGAGATCCGCGCCGTCCACAAGCGCTTCGGCGCCCTCCACGTCCTGCGCGGCATCGACCTCGACGTCCGGGCCGGCGAGGTCACCGTCGTCCTCGGCCCCTCGGGCTCCGGCAAGTCCACCCTGCTGCGGACCATCAACCACCTGGAGAAGGTCGACAGCGGCACGGTCGGCGTGGACGGCGTCCTCGTCGGCTACCGCCGCTCCGGGAACAAGCTCTACGAGCTGCGCGAGCGCGAGATCCTCAGGCAGCGCACCCGGATCGGCTTCGTCTTCCAGAACTTCCACCTCTTCCCGCACCTCACCGTCCTGGAGAACATCGTCGAGGCGCCCGTCTCGGCCCTGAAGCGCCCCCGCAAGGAGGCCGAGGCCGCGGCCCGGAAGCTGCTGGAACGCGTCGGACTCGCCGACAAGGCGGAGGCGTACCCCAAGCAGCTCTCCGGCGGACAGCAGCAGCGGGTCGCCATCGCCCGCGCGCTCGCCCTGGAACCGAGCCTGCTCCTCTTCGACGAGCCGACCTCCGCGCTCGACCCCGAACTCGTCGGCGAGGTCCTCGACGTCATCAAGGACCTGGCCGCCTCCGGCACCACCATGATCGTCGTCACCCACGAGATCGGCTTCGCCCGCGAGGTCGCCGACACCGTGGTCTTCATGGACGAGGGCCGGATCGTCGAACAGGGCTCGCCGGCCGAGGTGCTCGACAGCCCCCGCCACGAGCGGACCCGCGCCTTCCTCTCCAAGGTCCTCTGACCACCCACCCCTTCACAGGAGCTGTACTGCCATGAAGACCCGTCGCACCCTCCTCACCGCCCTCGCCTCGCTCACCGCCCTCGGGCTCCTCACCGCCTGCGGCTCGGGCGACGCCGCCGTCGGCGAGATCAAGCCGGAGGGCCAGAAGGACACCGGCATCAACGTCGGCCCGAACCAGAACCGCGTCCACACCGCCAAGGTCGACGCGATCGCCGGCAAGCTGCCCGAGGCCGTCCGCAAGAGAGGCACCCTGATCCTGGGCGTCTCCGCCAAGAGCAACCCGCCGCTCGCCTTCCGCGCCACCGACGACAAGACGCTGATCGGCGTCGAGCTCGACCTCGCCACCCTGGTCGCCGACACCCTCGGCCTGAAGCCCGAGTTCAACGCGGTCTCCTGGGAGAACCTCTTCGTCGGCCTGGACAGCGGCAAGTACGACGGCGTCTTCTCCAACGTCACCGTCACCGAGGAGCGCAAGGACAAGTACGACTTCGCGACCTACCGCCTCGACGACCTCGCCTTCGAGGCGAAGAAGGGCTCCGGCTGGACGGTGAAGGGCCCGGAGGACGTGTCCGGGAAGCGGATCGCCGTCGGCAGCGGCACCAACCAGGAGAAGATCCTCGTCGACTGGTCCCGGCAGAACGAGAAGGCCGGCCGCAAGGGCGTCGACATCAAGTACTACGACAACACGACCGACTACTACCTCGCCCTCCAGTCCGGCCGGATCGACGGCTACCTCGGCCCCAACCCCACCGTCGCGTACCACGTGGCCTCCGCCGGACAGACCGAGGCCGTCGGCAAGTTCTCCGGGGCGGGCGCCGGGCTCCAGGGCAAGATCGCGGCCACCACGAAGAAGGACAGCGGCCTGGTCGCCGCCTACGCGGCCGCGATCGACCACATCGTCGAGAACGGCACGTACGCACAGGTCCTCAAGCGGTGGGGGCTGAGCACCGAGGCGGTGGAGAAGTCGGAGATCAACCCGCCCGGCCTGCCCCGCACCAAGAACTGACCCGCGCCCCATCTGTTCCGAGAGAGACCGCATGACCACCAGCACCCGACCGCTCCATCTCGCCGCCGAGCTCGCCCCGGGCTCCGGCCGGGCCGATCCCGGTCCGCACACCGCCGCCCGTACGGTCGCGCTCGCACGGCTCGCCGAGGCCGCCGCGCTCGATTTCCTCACCCACGACGACTCCTTCGCCGGGCCCGGGCTCGACGCGCTCGCCGTGCTCGCCCGGGTCGCCCCCGAGACCCGTTCCGTCGGGCTCGTGCCGACCGTGACCACCACCCACACCGAGCCGTTCCACGTCCAGGCCGCCGTCGCCACCCTCGACTGGGTGAGCCGGGGCCGGGCGGGCTGGCGGATCGCGGTCTCTCCGACGGGGGCCGAGGCCCGGCTCCTCGGCCGCCGCCCGGCCCCGCCCGCCGCCGAACTCTGGCAGGAGGCGGGCGAGGTCGCCGAGGTGTCCCGGAAGCTGTGGGACAGCTGGGAGGACGACGCCGAGATACGGGACGTGGCGACCGGACGGTTCGTCGACCGCCGCAAGCTGCACCACGTGGACTTCCAGGGCGCGACCTTCTCGGTCAAGGGCCCCTCGATCGTGCCCCGGCCGCCGCAGGGCAACCCGGTGACCGTCGTCGACGCCACTCGCCCGGCCGCCCGGGACACCGCGGCCCACCACGCCGACGTGGCCCTGATCAGGGCCACGTCCGCCGAGGAGGCCGCAGCCCTCCGCGCCGAACTGCGCCGGGGGGCCCGCGCCCACGGCCGGGACCCCGGGCAGCTGCGCGTCCTGCTCTCGCTGACCGTCGACCTCGACGCGTACGAGGGCGGGCCCGGGGCGCTCGCCGAGCTGATCGCCGGCTGGCACGGGGGCGGCGCGGTGGACGGCTTCCACCTCGTGCCGGCCGTGCCGGAGCGGGACCTGGAGCGGTTCGCCGCGGGGACGGTGCCCCGGCTCAGGGACCGCGGCCTGTTCCGTACGGCCTACGAGGGCACCACCCTCCGCGACCACCTGGGACTCGCCCGCCCCCTCAGCCAGTACGCCACGACGGG
This sequence comes from Streptomyces tanashiensis, assembly GCF_014648895.1. Taxonomy (GTDB): domain Bacteria; phylum Actinomycetota; class Actinomycetes; order Streptomycetales; family Streptomycetaceae; genus Streptomyces; species Streptomyces tanashiensis. The sequence continues at coordinate 120,962 of NZ_BMRZ01000014.1, read as the reverse complement.
AGCAGGCGCATGAGCACCGCCACGGGCCGGAAGCAGATCCATCTCGCCGCGCACTTCCCCGGCGTCAACTCCACCACCGTCTGGGCCGATCCGCGCTCCGGCTCGCAGATCGACTTCTCCTCCTTCGAGCATCTGGCGAGGACCGCGGAGCGCGGGCTCTTCGACTTCTTCTTCCTGGCCGAGGGGCTGCGGCTGCGCGAGCACGCGGGGCGCATCCACGACCTGGACGTCGTCGGCAGGCCCGAGTCGATCACCGTCCTGAACGCGCTCGCCGCGGTCACCGACCGGCTGGGCCTGGCGGCCACCGTCAACGCCACCTTCAACGAGCCGTACGAACTGGCCCGGCGGCTCTCCTCGCTCGACCACCTCAGCGCGGGCCGGGCCGCCTGGAACGTGGTCACCTCGTCCGACGCCTTCACCGGCGAGAACTTCCGGCGCGGCGGCTATCTGGACCGCGCCGACCGGTACACGCGGGCCGCCGAGTTCCTCGGCACCGTCCGGGAGCTGTGGGACTCCTGGACACCGGACGGCGAGCCGGGGCCCTTCGCGCACAGCGGGCCGCAGTTCCGGATCGAGGGCGAGTTCCCCGTACCGCGCTCGCCGCAGGGGCAGCCGGTGGTCATCCAGGCCGGGGACTCCGCCGAGGGGCGGGAGTTCGCGGCCTCGGCCGCCGACGTGATCTTCACCCGCCACTCCACCCTGGAGGCCGGCCGGGAGTTCTACGCCGACGTCAAGGGGAGGCTCGCCCGGTACGGGAGGGCACCCGGCGACCTGAAGATCATGCCGGGGGTGACGTACGTCCTCGGCGACACCGACGCCGACGCGCAGGAGCGGGCAGCCGAGATCCGCCGGCAGCAGGTCTCCCCGCAGAACGCGATCCTCGCGCTCGAACAGGTCTGGGGCCGCGACCTGTCCGGATACGACCCCGACGGCCCGCTCCCGGACGTCGACCCCGACCCGGACTCCACGCTGGTCCAGGGCAGGGTGCGGGTCGCCGACCCGGTCGCGGTGGCGAGGAGGTGGCGGGCGCTCTCCGAGGAGAAGGGGCTCTCGATCCGTCAGACGGTCATCGAGTCCGGCAGCCGGCAGTCCTTCGTGGGCTCCCCGGCGACGGTCGCGGCGGCCCTGGAGGAGTTCGTCGCCGCCGACGCCGCCGACGGCTTCATCCTCGTCCCGCGCCTCACCCCCGGCGGCCTCGACGCGTTCGTCGACCGGGTCGTCCCGCTGCTCCAGGAGCGCGGGGTCTTCCGTACGGAGTACGCGGGCACCACGCTGCGGTCGCACCTCGGGCTTCCCGAGCCCGTATGGAAAGGTGGAACACCATGAGCACGGATCCACAGCAGGACTGGCAGCACTGGCACGAGCAGCGCGAGGCCGCGGTCGCCTCTTCGTACGGCCCGCTCTCCCTCACGGGCACCCACTGGCTCGCGGACTTCCCCGAGGGGCGCATTCCGGCCGTTCCCGGTGAGTGGCGGGAGGACGGTGACGAGGTGGTCCTGACGGCGGGCGCCGAGGACGGGCTCAGTGTCGACGGCAAGCCCTTCACCGGCACGGTCCGGCTCACCGCCGACCACGGCCCGGTCCACGAGTCCCGGGTCGAGTCCGCGGGCCGGCGGCTCATGGTGCTGCGGCGCGAAGGGCTCTGGGCCGTGCGGGACTTCGACCCCGGCTCGGAGGCGCGCCGCGCCTTCCGGGGCATCGAGGCCACCCCGTACGACGCGCGCTATGTGGTGCCCGGTGTGTTCCGTCCGTACCCGGAGACGCGCAGCGTACGGGTCGAGAACGCCGACGGGCGGGAGCGCGGCCTCGGTCTCTCCGGGGAGCTGGTCTTCGAGCTGCACGGGGGCGAGCACGTCCTCCAGGTGGCGGTCGAGGACGACGGTTCCCTGTGGGCGGTCTTCGCCGACGCCACCAGCGGCCGGGACAGCTACCGCTTCCGCTTCCTGCGGCCGGAGGCTCCGGCGGCGGACGGCTCGGTGACGGTCGACCTCAACCGCGCGCTGCTGCCGCCGTGCGCCTTCGCGGACCACTTCATCTGCCCCTTCCCGCCGCCGGGGAACACGCTCGACACCGCGGTCGCGGCGGGGGAGCGGCAGCTGAGCCCGGCCTGAACAGGTCTTTCTCTGTCCGGTGTACGGACGACGGGCGCCCCCGGCCACGACGGCCGGGGGCGCCCGTGCGTAAGGCGGTCTTGTGCGCCCGCCCGGGGAGGGCCACTATCACTGGCAGCACATGTCAGGAACACGTCATCTGATGGCGCCTCACGGGCCTGCCCCCGGGGCCCCTCCGCTTCCCGGAAGGAAGTGAGGGTGCCCGAGGCGCTCGCCGCGTACCGGGTCGGCCCCGGCCGACCTGCCCCACCGCTGATTCCCCCCACCGTTGGATCCCCCCACAGGAGGAACAAGAAGTGAGGACCACGCGCACCACCCCCACGAAGAAGTTCCGGCTGCTCGCCCTCACCGCCGGTCTCGTCGCCGCCGCCGCGACCCTCGGCGTCCCCACCGCGAACGCCGACTCCGCGCAGACGTTCAGCGCCACCCAGCTCTCCGCCGCGGGCGACGCCGTCCTCGCCGCCGACGTGGCCGGCACCGCCTGGCGCGTCGACACCGCCACCCGCACGCTCGTCGTCACCGCCGACTCCACCGTCTCCCCGGCCGAGATCGCGAAGATCAAGCAGCGGGCCGGGGCCAACGCCGGTGCGCTGCGCATCGAGCGCACCCCCGGCACGTTCAACAAGCTGATCTCCGGCGGCGACGCCATCTACGCGAGCAGCTGGCGCTGCTCCCTCGGCTTCAACGTCAGGGACGGCGCGGGGAACTACTACTTCCTCACCGCCGGTCACTGCACCGACGGCGCGGGCACCTGGTGGTCCAACTCCTCGCACACGACCGTCCTCGGCACCACCGCCGGGTCGAGCTTCCCGACCAACGACTACGGCATCGTGCGCTACACCAACACCTCCGTGACCAAGTCCGGCACGGTCGGCAGCGTCGACATCACCAGCGCCGCCAACGCCACCGTCGGCATGTCCGTCACCCGCCGGGGCTCCACCACCGGCATCCACAGCGGCACGGTGACCGGCCTGAACGCCACCGTGAACTACGGAGGCGGCGACATCGTCTACGGCATGATCCAGACCAACGTCTGCGCCGAGCCCGGCGACTCCGGCGGCCCGCTCTACTCGGGCAGCCGGGCGATCGGCCTCACCTCGGGCGGCAGCGGCAACTGCTCCTCGGGCGGGACGACGTTCTTCCAGCCCGTGACGGAGGCGCTGAGCGCGTACGGGGTCAGCGTCTTCTGACCCCGGCTCCGCGCGGTCCCTCCGGCAGCCGACGCCTGCCGGAGGGACCGCTGCTTCCTGGGTCTTCTCCGTGTCCTCTACGCCGGAGGTCCGCCGACCTCCGAGGCGATCGGCTCGGCCTTCGGCGTCCGCTTCACCGAGGACAGCACCAGGGTGACGGCCGCGCCGACGATCGCCCAGACCGAGAGGACCGCCATCGAGGCGGTCATGCCGTTGCCCTTGAAGTACGCGATCGAGCGCGCCGCCCAGGTGCCCGCGCCCGGGGGCAGATACGGGCCGATCGCCCTCCAGAAGGGCGGCAGCATCGGCAGCGGGAAGGCGCCGCCCGCGCTGGGGTTGCCCGCGATCACGATGAGCAGGATCGCCAGGCCGATGCCGACGATCCCGAACACGGACTGCAGGGCGAGGGTGGCGGCACCCACCGCGAAGACCACCAGGGTGCCCAGGCCCCACAGGGCCGCGACGCTGCCGGGCAGGGCGCCGAGGATCGGGCCGACGATGATCGCGCCGCCGAGACCGCCGAGGGCCGAGTAGAGCGCCAGGACCCCGAGGCGGATGATCGCGCGCTCCCGGTTGGCGGGCCGGGATCCGGCGCTGATCGCCAGGATCGCGGCGCAGATGTAGCCGCCGACGCACCAGCCGATGACCAGGTAGAAGGCGGAGAGCCCGTTGAAGTCCTGGGAGGAGGAAGGGGCCACGTCGACGGTCCGCACGAGACGCTGGTTGGCCGCCTCCAGCTCCGTGATCATCGCCTCCAGGGTCGCGGAGAGCACCTTGCCGCCGCCGGAGGCGACGAGCAGGGTGTCCGTGCGGCCCCGGGGGTCGACGATCAGTGCCCCGTCGATGTCCCGGTTCAGGACCTGGTCCCGCGCCTCGGCCTCGTCCGCGACCACGCGCGGGTCGAGGGGGTCGCCGGGCAGCTTCCCCAGCCGGTCCGCCACGGCGGTGGCGACCTGCTGCTGAGGGGCGACCACGCCGAAGGGGACGTCCGTGGGTTTCGGATTGTGCAGGGCCCCGACGTACGAGGTGATGAACAGGAGCTGAAGGGCGAAGACGCCGACCACGAGCAGGGCGGCTCGGGGGGTGACGGCGCTTTTCAGTTCATCGACGAGGCTCATGCCCCCCACGCTCGGGGGCGGGGGGCGTCCCCGCAGGCGGGTGGGGGCCGAATGGCTGACCGGTTCCGCTTATCGTACGGACGTTCGAAAATGAGTTAGGGTGGAAGCGAGGGGGTGGGAACGTATGTACGAATTCGATGCGGGAGTGCGGGAGGTGCGCCGGCCATGCCAGGTTTCACGCATCTGCACACCGCCTCGGGCTACTCCCTGCGCTACGGCGCCTCGCACCCCGAGCGCCTCGCCGCCCGCGCCGCCGAGCGGGGCATGGACGCCCTCGCCCTGACCGACCGCGACACCCTCTCCGGCGCCGTCCGCTTCGCCAAGGCGTGCGAGAAGGAGGGCGTCCGCCCCCTGTTCGGCGTGGACCTCGCGTACGAGACCCCCGACGCCCCCGGACCGGACGGCCGGGACCCCGCCGACCGGGGATCCGTCCGCCGGGTGCCCGTCCGGGGCGGGGCCTTCGTCGACGAGTCCGCGCCCCGCGCCCTCTTCCTCGCCCGCTCCCGCACCGGCTGGGCCACCCTCTGCGCGATGGTCACCGCCGCCCACGCCGGGGGAGCGGAGCACCCCCTGCTGCCCAGGGCCGCCCTGGCCGGCGACGGCGTGTCCGTGCTGCTCGGCCCCGCCTCCGACGTCGGCCGCGCCCTCGCCGCCGGCCGCCCCGACCGGGCCGCCCGGCTGCTCGCCCCCTGGCGCGAGCGGTACGGCGACGCGCTGTGCCTGGAGGCCGTCCAGCACGGGCGCGCCGGCACCGGCCCCGGTTCCCTGCGGCTCGCCGCCCGTACCGTCGGCTTCGCCGCCGAGCAGGGCGTCCGGCCCGTCCTCGGCAACGCCGTCCGTTACGCCGACCCCGGCCAGGGCCCGGTCGCCGACGTCCTCGACTCCGCCCGCCGCCTCGTCCCCGTCGACCCCCGCAAGGAGCTCGACAGCGGAGAGGCCTGGCTCAAGGGCGCCGACGACATGCTGGCCGCCGCCGAGCGGATCGTCGAGGCCGCGGGCTTCCGCCGGGACGCCGCCCACCGCCTGCTCGACCGGACCGGGGAGGTCGCCGCCGCGTGCCTGGTCGACCCCGAGGACGACCTCGGCATCGGCTCCGCGCACTTCCCGGAGCCGTACCTCGTCGGCGCGGAGCACCGCACCGCCCAGCGCGTCCTCGCCTCCCGGGCCGCCGCCGGCATGATCCTGAAGGGGTACGAGAAGCGGCGCGGCTACTGGGACCGGATGCACCGCGAGCTGGACGTCATCGCCCACCACGGCTTCGCCACCTACTTCCTGACGGTCGCCCAGGTCGTCGACGACGTCCGGTCCATGGGGATCCGGGTCGCCGCCCGCGGCTCCGGCGCCGGCTCCCTCGTGAACCACCTCCTCGGCATCGCCCACGCCGACCCGGTCGAGCACGGCCTGCTGATGGAACGGTTCCTCTCCACACGCCGCACCGCCCTGCCCGACATCGACATCGACGTGGAGTCCGCCCGCCGCCTGGAGGTCTACCGGGCGATCATCGACCGCTTCGGCACCGAACGGGTCGCCACCGTCTCCATGCCCGAGACCTACCGGGTCCGCCACGCGGTACGGGACGTGGGCGCGGCCCTCTCCCTCGACCCGGCCGAGACCGACCGGATCGCCAAGGCCTTCCCGCACATCCGCGCCAGGGACGCGCTCGCCGCCCTCGACGAACTGCCCGAACTGCGCGAACTCGCGGGCGAACGCGAGAAGTTCGGCCGGCTCTGGGAGCTGGTCGAGGCGCTCGACGCGCTGCCGCGCGGAATCGCCATGCACCCCTGCGGGGTCCTGCTCTCGGACGCCTCGCTGCTCACCCGTACCCCCGTCGTCCCCACCAGCGGCGAGGGGTTCCCCATGTCCCAGTTCGACAAGGAGGACGTGGAGGACCTCGGACTGCTCAAGCTCGACGTCCTCGGCGTGCGCATGCAGTCCGCCATGGCCCACGCCGTCACCGAGGTCGAGCGCGCCACCGGCATCCGCCCCGACATCGACGCGGTCCCGGAGGGCGACCCCGAGACGTACCGGCTCATCCGCTCCACCGAGACCCTCGGCTGCTTCCAGATCGAGTCCCCGGGCCAGCGCGACCTGGTCGGCCGGCTCCAGCCCGCGACCTTCCACGACCTCGTCGTCGACATCTCGCTCTTCCGGCCCGGGCCGGTCGCCGCCGACATGGTCCGCCCCTTCATCGAGGCCCGGCACGGCCGCGCCCCCGTCCGCTACCCGCACCCCGACCTGGAGGAGACCCTGAAGGAGACGTACGGCGTGGTCGTCTTCCACGAGCAGATCATCGAGATCGTACGGATCATGACCGGCTGCGACCGGGCCGAGGCCGACCAGGTGCGGCGCGGGCTCTCGGACCCGGGGTCGCAGGGCCGGATCAGGCTCTGGTTCGCCGGCCGGGCCTCGGCCCGGGGATACGCTGACGAGGTCGTCGCCCGCACGTGGGAGATCGTCGAGGCCTTCGGCTCGTACGGCTTCTGCAAGGCGCACGCGGTGGCCTTCGCCGTGCCGACGTACCAGTCGGCCTGGCTCAAGGCGCACCACCCGGCCGCCTTCTACGCGGGGCTGCTCACCCACGACCCCGGCATGTACCCCAAGCGGCTGCTGCTCGCGGACGCCAGGCGGCGCGGGGTGCCGGTGCTGCCGCTCGACGTGAACCGGTCGGCGGTCGCCCACCGTATCGAACTGGTGTCCGATGATCCGAAGGTGTGGGGCCTCCGGCTCGGCCTCGCCGACGTCCACGGCATCAGCGAGAACGAGAGCGCCCGCATCGAGCACGGACAGCCCTACGCCTCCCTGCTCGACTTCTGGGAACGGGCCCGCCCGCGCACCCCCGTCGCCGAACGGCTCGCCCAGGTCGGCGCGCTCGACGCCTTCGGCGCCAACCGCCGCGACCTGCTGCTCCACCTGACCGAACTCCGCCGCATCCACCGGGGAGCCGCCTCCCACGGCGGCCAACTGCCCCTCGCCCAGGGCGGGAAGACCGCCCCCGTCGGCCTGCCCGACCTCGACGACGCCGAACGCCTCAGCGCCGAACTCGGCATCCTCGGCATGGACGCCTCCCGCCACCTCATGAGCGACCACCACGCCTTCCTCCGCGAGCTCGGCGTCGTCTCCGCCCAGCGGCTGCGCTCCGCCGCCCACGGGCAGACCGTCCTCGTCGCGGGCGCCAAGGCCGCCACCCAGACCCCGCCCATCCGCTCCGGGAAACGCGTCATCTTCAGCACCCTCGACGACGGCACCGGCCTGGTCGACCTCGCCTTCTTCGACGACGCCCACGAACGCTGCGCCCACACCGTCTTCCACTCCTGGCTGCTGCTCGTCCGGGGCGTGGTGCAGCGGCGCGGCCCGCGCAGCCTCAGCGTGGTCGGCTCCGCCGCCTGGAACCTCGCCGAACTGGTCGAACTGCGGGCCTCCGGCGGCCTGGACGCGGTGGGGGAGCGGCTGTCCGAACAGCGGCTGTCCGAACAGCGGCTGTCCGAACAGCGGCAGGAGAACCGCCCGGCCGACAACGGACGCCGGATCACGATGCCCACCGGATACGAGATGAACCCCTGGGCCGACCTCCGGCCGGCCGGGGAAGGCGCCGCGACGCCGTCGCGGAAGCTGTGGCACAGCAGCCCCGGGAGCGCCGGATGATCCTCTGCGTACGGTTCCGCCTGGAACCGGCGGACGAAGCGGTACTGCCCCGACTGGTCGACCTGCTCGGCGAGTTCACCCCCGTCGTCGAGGCCGCACCGCCCTGCGAGGCGCTCGCCGACGTGCGCGGCGCGCTGCGCTACTTCGGCCGCACCCCCGCCGAACTCGCCTCGGTCATCCGGGTCCGCGCGCTCGCCCTGTACGGCGTCGACTGCGTCATCGGCGCCGGCCCCAACCCGATGCTGGCCCGGCTGGCGGCCCGCGAGGCCACGCCCGGCACCACCCTGGTCGTCGAGGACCCGGCGGCCTTCCTGCGCGACCGGCCGGTCGTCGCCCTCGACGGCGTCGGCCGCGCCACCGCCAGGACCCTCTGCGGCTACGGACTCGACTCCGCGGGCCGCGTCGCCGACGCGCCGCTCGCCGTGCTCCAGCGGCTCGTCGGGGCGAAGGCCGGCCGCGAGCTGTGGGAGCGGGCGCGGGGCATCGACCGCACCCCCGTCGTGCCGCACGCGGTCTCCCGGTCGGCGGCCGCCGAGCGCGCCTTCCCGCACGACGAGACCGACCGGACCGCGCAGCGCAGGGCCCTCCTCTCGCTCGCCGGCGAGCTCGGCGCCCGGCTGCGGACCGAGGGCCAGGTCTGCCGCTCGCTCGCGGTCACCGTGCGGTACGCCGACCGCAGCACCACGACCCGGAGCCGTACCCTGCCCGAACCGACCGCCCACTCGGCGGCGCTCACCGCCCTCGCCTACGCCGTCCACGACTCCCTCGGCCTCCAGCGGGCCCGGGTGCGGGGCATCGCGCTGCGCGCCGAGGGCCTGACGGACGCCGAGGGGGCCGCGCACCAGCTGTCCCTGGACCCGGCGGACGAGAAGACCCGGCGGATCGAGGCGGTGGCCGACCGGGCACGGGCGAGATTCGGCCCGCGGGCGATCCTCCCGGGCTCCCTCGCGGCCTGACCGCGCGCCCGCCGGCGCCGTGGTGACGACACATCACTTTTTACCGACGCGTAACTTCCCAGCCGAGGCTACCCGTGCGTAATTTGGCTGGAGAGCATCCCCACTTGTGGTCCGGACCGCAGGGCACAGCACCCCCACCTTCCCCTTGAGCCGCAAGGAGATCGCCCGATGCTGCCCCCGAAGTCCTGGAAGCGCGCTGTCAGAGCGCTGTCCGTCCTCCTGCTGACCGCCGCCGCCACCCTCGCCCCCACCGCCGCCGCCCAGGCCGCCGCCGCCCCCAGCCGCGGCTGGAACGACTTCTCCTGCAAGCCGTCCGCCGCGCACCCGCGCCCCGTCGTCCTCGTCCACGGCACCTTCGGGAACTCCGTCGACAACTGGCTGGCCCTCGCGCCCTATCTGGTCAACCGGGGCTACTGCGTCTTCTCGCTCGACTACGGCCAGCTGCCGGGCGTTCCCTTCTTCAACGGACTCGGCCCCATCGCCGCGTCGGCCGGACAGCTCGACACCTACGTCGACCGCGTCCTCGCCGCCACCGGCGCCCCCGAGGCCGACCTCGTCGGACACTCGCAGGGCGGCATGATGCCCCGCTGGTACCTCAAGTTCCTCGGCGGGGCCGAGAAGGTGAACACGCTCGTCGGCATCGCCCCCGACAACCACGGGACCACCCTGCTCGGCCTCACCAAGCTCCTGCCGTACTTCCCCGGGGCCGAGGACCTCATCAGCTCCACGACCCCCGGCCTCGCCGACCAGATCGCCGGCTCGGCCTTCATCACCCAGCTCAACGCGGGCGGCGACACCGTGCCGGGCGTCCGCTACCACGTCATCGCGAGCCAGTACGACGAGGTCGTGACTCCGTACCGCTCCCAGTTCCTGAGCGGCCCGAACGTCACCAACGTCCTCATCCAGGACAAGTGCGCGCTCGACCTGTCCGAGCACGTGGCCATCGGCACGGTGGACCGGGTCACCTTCCACGAGGTGGCCAACGCCCTCGACCCGGCCCACGCGACCCCGACGACCTGCCTCTCGGTGGTCGGCTAGCCGCGGGTCCGGCGCCGCCGGGCCGTCGAGAAGAGCAGGGCCGCACCCAGCGCGAGACCGGCGGCGCCACCGACCGCGACGTACGGGGTGGCGGCGTCGCCGCCCGTCTCCGCCAGCTCCACACCGGAACCCGAACCGGCGGCGGGGGCGGGCGCGTCGGGAGCGGTACCGCCCGTGGACGTGCCGCCCCCGGACGTGCCGGACGACGGTGCGGTGGGTGCGGGGGCCGTCGTCCCGTGCCCGCCGTGCCCGCCGTGCTGGACCGTGGACTTGTCCGCGCCGTCCTCGATCTGCTTCTCGGTGGGCGCGGAGGCGGTCGGAGCGGGAGCGGTCGGGGCGGGGTCCTTCGTCGCCGGGGCCTTACCGCCGTTGTCCTGCCCGAACACCACGTCGGAGCAGGTGTAGAACGCCTCGGGGGAGTCGGAGCGCTGCCAGATCGAGTAGATGAGGTGGCGGCCGGACTTCTTCGGCACGGTCCCCTGGAACACGTAGTCGCCGTTCTGCATCCCCGGGTCCGTCACCGTCACGAACGGCTTCGCCTCCAGGTCCGACCACTTCAGCGGCTTCGACGGGTCGTAGCCGTCCTTCGTCACGTACAGCGCGAACGAGCCCTTGTGCGGGGCGGTCCCCTTGTAGCGGAAGGTGTGGGAACCGGAGCTCAGCTTGCTGGCCGGCCAGTCGGCGCGCGCCAGGTCCAGACCCCGGTACTTGTCGTTGCCGGCGCTGCACAGCTTGCCGTCCGGGATCAGCTGCCGGTGCTGCCCGGCCGCGTTGGCGATGTTCACCGCGTTCCAGTCGTAGAACGCCTGCTTCCCGCTCGCCGCGACGGCCGCCTTGCAGGCCGCCGACGTCGGCGCCTCGGGCCCCTCCGCGTAACAGGCCGCGACCCGGCTCACGGGATCGGTCATCGAACCGTGCGCGAACGCACCGGGCGCGACGGCGAGACCGGACAGGACCAGACCGGTGGTGACGACGGCCGTGGCCGTACGGCGAGAGGTCATGGGGGGACAACTCCTTCACGAGGGTGTGTGGGGGGTTGCCACGGAAGCTAGCCGACCCGGTCGGCGAAAAACCGTCCGGAGAGCGGTATGCGGCGATCCTTAGGACCGCTTTAAGGAACCGGTAAGAGTGGCCTCAGAAAGGGCCGGCGACGCCGATCCGGGGGCCAGGCCGGTGGTTGGCGCGATTCCTCCGTAGCGGCCGGGCCTGCCCGGATACTCTGGGGCGACAGATGACAACCGGCTTGAGGGGGCGGGTTCTTGGATCCGGAGCTGGCCGTGCTCGCGGGCACGGCGGGGACGACGTTGGTCACCCTGCTGACGACCGAGGCGTGGCAGCGCGTCAGCGACGGGATCACCTCGCTGTGGCGTCGCGCCGAGCCGGCGCGGGCCGAGGCGATCTCCGCCGAGCTCGAAGTGACCCGGACGGACCTGCTGGCCGCGCGGGACGGCGGCGATCTCCAGGTCGGCAGCGAACTGGGGGCGGAGTGGCAGGGCCGCATCCGGCGGCTGCTCGTGACCCACCCCGAGGAGGCCGCGGCGCTCCGGAGGCTGATCGACGAACTGCAGCCGCTGACGCCCGACGCCCCGTCGGTGAACCAGCACGCCACCGCCTCCGGACACTCCCGGGTGTACCAGGCGGGCCGCGACCAGCACATCGACCAGCGATGAGCGGCGCCAACGACGCACGGGCCGACGGGTACGGACGGGTGTACCAGGCCTCGGGCGACCAGCACATCGTCGAGCACCATCACCACGCCCCCGAGTGGGCGGGTCCCGACTCCGTACGCCACCCGGCGGTCGGCCGCGCACCCGTCGTACTCCGCGACCGCGTCGGCGAGATGGACCGCCTGCGAGCCGCCGTCGAGCCCGGCGTCGGGAACCGCGCCTATGTCCTCCACGGCATGGGCGGCTGCGGCAAGACCGCCGTCGCGTACACCCTCTTCCGCCATGCCACCCAGCACGCCGAGCGCATCGGACTCTGGGTCAACGCCTCCGACCCGGCCTCCTTGCGGGCAGGCATGCTCGCCGTCGCGGCCGACCGGGGCGCCACCGACGCCGAACTCACCGGTGCGCGCAGCGGGCTTCGCCCCGCCGCCGATCTCGTCTGGCAGTATCTCGACGCCTCCGACCGGCCTTGGCTGCTCGTCCTGGACAACGCGGACACCCCTGCCGTCCTCCGCGACGGCGGGTGGCTGCGGACCAGTCCCACGGGCATCGTCATCGTCACCACCCGTCAGGCGGCGGCCCACTGGTGGCCGGGTGCCGAGCTCCTCCAGTTCGGTGTCCTTCCACGCGAGGACGCCGCTCTCGTGCTCCAGGATCTCGCCCCCCACGCGGGAAGCATGGAGGAGGCGGCAGAGGTCGCCGACCGTCTCGGACGCCTCCCCCTGGCGCTCACCCTCGCCGGCGGCTTCCTCGCCCACCAGGTCATCGACCCGTGGAACCTCGCCGACTACCGGCACGGGCTCGACGGCGGCACCGGCTTCCACCCCATCGAACTCCTGGACCGGGGCGCCGATGCGGGCACGGACTCCCGGCAGCTGCTCAGCCGCACCTGGCAGCTCTCGCTCGACGCCCTCACCGCGCAGGGCCTCCCCGAATCGACCGTCCTGCTGCGCCTGCTCGCCTGCCTGGCGGGGGACCCCCTTCCGCTCACCCTCCTCGCCGGCGCCGAACTCGGCACGGAGCTCCACCCCTCGCGCGTCGAATCCGCCCTGCGCGGCCTCCTCGACCACTCGCTCACCGAGCTCGTACCGGGAACGGTGCGCTGCCTGCGCGTCCACGGGATCCTCCTCGACAGTGTCGCCCGGGCGACTCCCGACGACCGGCGCGAGCGGCTGGCGACGGCGGTCGCCCGCCTCCTCAGAGCCGTCCTGCCGGAGGTTCCCGAGCGGGGCGAGCAGGATCCGGCGGTGATCCTGTTGGCTCCCCACGTCATCGCGTTCCTGCGGCGCGTGACCGACTGGGGCGCCGCCCCGGCCGTCGTGGAGGACGCGGCCGACTGTGCCCTCCGGCTCGTCATCGCGGTGCACAGGTCGGGGGACTACGCCTCCGCGCTCACGCTGGCGAGGGAAGCCCTCGAACTCGCCGTCCGCGGCCTGCCCGACAACAGTGTGTTCGTTCTGAGGCTTCGCATGCGGGCGGGGCGCGCGCTCTTCAGGCTCGGGCGGTTCGAGGAGTCCGAGACCGTTTACGAAGAGGTGCTCGATGACTGCGAGCGGCTCCTCGGACCTGAGGACCCGGACACGCTGGAGGCGTGTCTGCGGCTGGCACTCGTGATGCCCAACCGTGGTCGGCTCCAGGAATCGATGGTCCTGAAGAGGCGGGCGGCCCGCGGTCGGGAGGAGACCCTCGGGAGGTCCCACCCGCTCACGCTCATCGCCCGGAAGTACATCCTCGAGACAGCCGGGCGCCCGGAAGCGGACGCGCTGCCGGACCGGGACGAGATCCTCGCCACGGGCCCTGCCGTCATCGCGGACTGCATCCGTGCCACCGGGGAGGATCACCCCATGACACTCGGAGCCGAGCTGAACTACGCGTTCGCGCTCTCCGCCATGGGAAGGCCGGCCGAGGCACTGCCCCACGCAAGGAGGGCGCTTACCGGATACGAGCGCCTCTTCACCCCTGATTACCCCCTGCTGCTCAACGCGCGACAGAACCTCAGCGTGGCGCTCCACGCCCTGGGACGGCACGCCGAAGCAATCGAGCAGGGAGAGATCCTGGTCGATGGCAGGATCCGGGTGCTGGGCCCGGCGCACCCGTGGACGGTCCACGCCGAGGAACTCCTCCACGAGTACCGGAACGCCGCCGGCTCCTCCTGAGAGCGCCTCACCCCAGCCGCCGGTACCGCCGCTCCGGCCGGCCCGTGCCGCCGTAGCGGAGGGTGACCTCCGCGCGGCCCGTCTCCGCGAAGTACTCCAGGTAGCGGCGGGCGCTCACGCGGGACAGGGAGCCCGCTTCCGCGCACTCCGTCGCCGACAGGCCCTCCGGGTGCGCCCGGAGGACGGAGTCGACCAGGTCGGCCGTGGGGGCGGCGAGACCCTTCGGGAGCTCGCGGGAGCCGCGGGGGCGGGTGCCGAAGATCTGGTCGACGTCCTCCTGGCGGGCCTCGTCGAGCTCGTCGAGGCGGCTGCGGAGGGAGGCGACGTGCCGCAGCTGCTCGTGCAGGGCGGCCTGGGTGAACGGCTTGATCAGATAGTGCAGGGCCCCGGCGCGCAGCGCCGAGCGGATCGTGCCCACGTCCCGCGCCGCCGTGATGAAGAGCGCGTCCATGCCCAGACCGGCGGCGCGCAGCTCGCGCAGCACCCGCACCCCGTCCATGTCCGGCAGGAAGACGTCGAGGAGCACCAGGTCGGGGCGGAGCCGGTCGGCCGCGCGGAGCGCCTCGGCCCCGCTGTGGGCGACCCCGGACACGGTGAAGCCCGGCACCGCCGACACGTAGCGGCAGTGCAGCTTGGCGACCATGAAGTCGTCGTCCACGACCAGCACCTTCGTCACGCCGACCCACGCTAGGTCCCGACCACAACGACCACAACGTCCGTTGATTGCGGAAGAGAGACAGCTTCTTAACGCGAGGGCAACATGTGGGCCACCTCACACCCCCTTTTCCCTCCTATCTGAGAGGCGGCACACGTGCGGTTGCGCACCCCCTTCGCCCTCGTCGGGGCGGCTCTCCTGGTGCTCGTGGGTCCGCCGCTGCTCAGCCCGGGCACCGGCTCCGACACGGGCACCGCGATACCCGGCCTGCGCTTCATGGTCCCCAACACCCCCGGCGGCGGATACGACATCACCGCCCGCACCGCGGCGAAGAACGCCGAGGAAGCCGGCCTCACCGGCGACGTCGAGGTCTTCAACCTGCCCGGCGCGGGCGGCACCGTCGGCCTCACCCGGCTCGTCGGCGAACGCGGCAACGGCCGCCTCGCCATGTCCATGGGCCTCGGTGTCGTCGGCGCCGTGCACACCAACAAGACGCCCAGGACCCTCGCCGACACCACCCCGATCGCCCGGCTCACCGAGGAGCAGGACATCGTCGTGGTCGGCAAGGACTCCCCGTACAAGACGATCCAGGAGCTGCTCGCGGCCTGGAAGAAGGACCCCGGCAAGCTGCCCGTCGGCGGTGGCTCCTCGCCCGGCGGCCCCGACCACCTCGCCCCGATGCTGATGGCGCAGGCCGCCGGGATCGCGCCGAAGGACGTCAACTACGTGCCCTTCGACGGCGGCGGCGAACTCCTCGCCTCCATCCTCGGCAACAAGGTCGGCTTCGGCGTCTCCGGCGTCGGCGAGTACCTCGACCAGATCAAGGCGGGGGAGCTGCGCCTCCTCGCCGTCACCGGCCCCGAGCGCGTCCCCGGCCTCGACGCCCCCACGCTCCGCGAGGCCGGCCTCGACACCGAGTTCACCAACTGGCGCGGCATCGTCGCCCCGCCCGGCCTCTCCGACGCCGAGCGCGAGAAGCTCGTCGCCCTCGTGACCGAGCTGCACGACTCCCCGCAGTGGCGCGAGTCGCTGAAGACACACGGCTGGAACGACGCCTTCCTGCCCGGCGCGGAGTTCGGCACCTTCCTCACCGAGCAGGACCGGCGGGTCGGCTCCGTCCTCAAGGAGCTCGGACTGTGACCACCACCGCCAAGACCCGGCCGACGACCGGATCCACCGTGAAGACCTGGCTGCGGGGGCGATCCGAACTCGGCGTCGGCGCCCTGCTGTTCCTGCTGGGCGTCCTCGTCCTCACCGACGCCCTCACCCTCGACGCCGATGTCGCGGGACGCGGCCCGGTCGGCCCCGCGACCGTGCCCGTCGTCGTCGGCTGCGGTCTCCTCGCCGTCGCCGTCCTCCTCACCGTCGACGTGCTGCGCGGCGGCCGGGGCGAGGCGGAGGGCGGCGAGGACGTCGACCTGACCGAACCCGCCGACTGGCGCACCGTCCTGCTCCTCGCAGGCGTGTTCCTCGCCTTCGCCGTCCTCATCGGCCCCCTCGGCTTCCCCCTCGCCGGCGCCCTCCTCTTCTGGGGCGCGGCCTACGCCCTCGGCAGCCGGCACCTCCACCGGGACCCGCTGATCGCGGCCGTCCTCTCGCTCCTCACCTACGCCGTCTTCGACCAGCTGCTCGGCGTCCCGCTGCCCGGCGGCCCGCTGATGGGAGTGATCTGACATGGATTCCCTGAACTCCCTCATCGACGGCTTCGGGACGGCCCTCACCCCGATGAACCTGCTGTGGGCCGCCATCGGCGTGCTCCTCGGCACGGCCATCGGCGTCCTGCCCGGCATCGGCCCCGCCATGGCCGTCGCCCTGCTGCTCCCCGTCACCTACGGGCTCGAACCGACCGGCGCGTTCATCATGTTCGCCGGCATCTACTACGGCGCCATGTTCGGCGGCTCCACCACCTCGATCCTCCTCAACACCCCCGGCGAGAGCGCGGCCGTCGTCGCCGCCATCGAGGGCAACCCGATGGCCAAGGCCGGCCGCGGCGCACAGGCCCTCGCGGCCGCCGCCATCGGCCACTTCGCCGGCGGCATGATCGGCACGATCCTGCTCGTCGTCCTCGCCCCGACCGTCGCCGCGCTCGCCGTCGACATCGGCGCCCCCGACTACCTCGCCCTCATGGTCCTCGCCTTCATCGCGGTGACCTCCGTCCTCGGCTCCTCCCGCATCCGCGGCCTCGCCTCACTGCTCATCGGCCTCACGATCGGTCTGGTCGGCCTCGACCAGATGACCGGGCAGCAGCGCCTCACCTTCGGCTCCCTCCAGCTCGCCGACGGCGTCGACGTCGTCATCGTCGCGGTCGGACTCTTCGCGATCGGCGAGGCCCTCTGGGTCGCCGCGCACCTGCGCCGCACGGCGGGGGAGGCCATCCCGGTCGGCCGCCCCTGGCTCGGCGGCGACGACGTGCGGCGCACCTGGAAGTCCTGGCTGCGCGGTCCCCTCATCGGCTTCCCGTTCGGCGCGATCCCGGCCGGCGGCGCGGAGATCCCGACCTTCCTCTCGTACGTCACGGAGAAGCGGCTCTCGAAGCACAAGGACCAGTTCGGCAAGGGCGCCATCGAGGGCGTGGCCGGACCCGAGTCCGCCGCCTCGGCCTCCGCCGCCGGCACGCTCGTCTCCATGCTGACCCTCGGCCTGCCCACGACCGCCGTCGCCGCCGTGATGCTGGCCGCGTTCCAGCAGTACGGCATCCAGCCCGGCCCGCTGCTCTTCGAGCGGGAGCCCGAGCTCGTGTGGGGCCTCATCGCCTCGCTGTTCGTCGGCATGGTGCTGCTGCTCGCGCTCAACCTGCCGCTGGCGCCGGTCTGGGCCAAGCTGCTGCGCATCCCGCGCCCGTACCTCTACGCCGGCATCCTCTTCTTCGCCGCCGTCGGCGCGTACGCGGTGGGCGGCGAGGCGCTCGACCTGGTCGTGCTGCTCGTCATCGGCCTGATCGGCCTCGGGATGCGGCGCTACGGCCTTCCGGTCCTGCCGGCGGTCATCGGTGTCATCCTCGGCCCGGCCGCCGAACAGCAGCTGCGCCGCGCGCTCCAGATCAGCGACGGCTCGCTCACGGGCCTGGTGAACACCCCGTTCTCGGTCACCGTCTACACGGTCGTCCTCGTGCTGCTCGCCTGGCCGCTGGTGAGGAGGGCGACCGCCCGGCGCACTCCGCACTGACCGTACGACGGTATGCGCGGCCGTCTCCAACTCGCCCCCGATGGGGTGAGTCTCGGACAGTCGGAGGCCGGATCCGGTATCCCTGGCGGGCAGCACCTTCCCCCCCCACCCCCGAAGGGACCCCCACCCATGCGCGTCCGACTCGTCCTCGCCGCAGCAGCCCTGCTCACCGCTGTCGTCGCCCCTCTCGCCCACGCGCGAGGGGCCGACGGCCTCACCGTCGACGAGTACGGCACCGTCGCCGACGCGACGGTCACCGTCTCCGGCACGTACCGCTGCCTCGACGACAGCGAGGGCCCGGTCTTCGTCAGCTCCACCCTCAAGCAGGGGAGCCGTTCCACCGGCATCGGCGGCACCCGCGCCGTCTGCGACGGGCACCTCCACACCTGGACCAACAGCGCCGTCGTGAAGGAGCCCGCCTACCGTCCGGGAGCCGCCCGGGTCGAGGCCACCCTCCTGCAGCTCACGGCCGGCGAGTCGGGCCTGCCGCTGCCCGGCTTCCGCGCCGCCGAGCAGGCGGACGTCGAACTGCGCTAACCCAGCAGGTCGATCAGGCCCTTCCGGCCGAGCACCTCCAGCTCGTCGAGGGCCACCACGGCACGGGCCGCCGCCTCCGGGTCGGAGGCGGCGAGACCGCTCGCCGCGAACTCGTCCTCGTCGAGCCGCAGCACCTCGCTGCCGTCCGCCGACACCCACAGGTCCAGGTCCAGGTCCTCGACCGCCACCCCCGAACCGTCGATCACGGCCGGCCGGGTGATGTCGCAGTACCAGCCCTTCAGGGAGCCGTCGGCCGACCACACCTCCTTGACCGTGAACCAGCGGTCGCGCCAGTAGTGCTCCACGAACACGTCACCCGGCTCGAAGCGCACGAAGCCGAAGTCCCGCACCCCCTCGGCCGCCCACGGGGCGCGCACCGAGAGCCGGGGACCCTCCTCCGACAGCACCTCGGCCGGGTAACGGATCTTCGTCCGGCCCGCCTTCGTCAGGGTGATCTCAATCGATCGTCCGGACATGCCGCACCTCCGTCGCGCCGATCTCGTATCCGAACCATTCGTTGATCGCCAGCATCGGCCCGTTGTCCGCGTCGTTGCTCGTGAACGCCTCCACGCAGCCCGCGGCCCTCGCCCGGTGCAGCGAGGCGTTCTTGGCGAGCTTCGCGAGCCCGCGCCCCCGGAACGCGGGCGCGGTACCGGTCATCCCCGAGGAGTACCGGCCCAGACCGTCCGTCTGCGCCGCGGTGAAGGCCGCCGGCACCCCGTCCACCACGGCGACCGTCGTCAGCGCCCGGTCCAGCAGCGGATGGCCCCAGGTGGCCTCCAGCCAGTGCGCGTAGTCGTCCAGCTCCGCGCCGACATCGCCCGGCTCGTCCGCCGTCGTCACCGAGTCCAGCTCGAACAGCGGCCGGGGATCGGCCGCGAAGTCCTCGGCCGTACGCAGCTCGACACCGGCCGGCAGGTCCTCCAGCGGCGGCAGCTCGGCCGTCGTCAGGTCGAGCCGCAGGAAGTGCGCGGAACGGCTGGGCGCGTAGCCGCGCCGCTCGGCCCACGCGCGGCTCGCCGGCTCGTCCACGACCCAGCTGTACAGCGTGTGCGCTCCCCGCTCGGCGAGGTGCTCCTCGGCGGCCCGCAGCAGCAGCGTCCCCGCCCCGAGGCCCAGGCGCCGGGGGTCCACGTACACGTTGACGGAGCCGATCCCGGGCTCCGGGGCGTCGTGGGCGATTCTCAGCTGCACGGTCCCGATGACCTCATCGTCCTCGGTCACGGCGACGAGGGGGCGTGCGTGGCTGTCGGGGTGGGCGTGCGCCCAGTCGAAGGCGCACTGCTCGGCGGTCGCGAGCATGTGGGGCACCGCGGCGCGGCGGACCCGGGCGAAGCCCTCGGCGTCAGAGGGCCGTACATCACGGACGATCACAGTCATGGGGTGGCACGCTACGGGCGCGGGACGCACCGCCGCCTCCCATTTTCCGGTGGGGTGGGGGCAGAATCGGCGGGGTGACACTCACCATCGCCGTGGACCACGGATCCACCACCGCTCCCTACGAACAACTGCGAGCCCAGATCTCGGAGCGGGCCCGGTCGGGCAGACTGCCGGTCGGATACAAGCTGCCGACGGTACGGGGGCTCGCGGAGCAGCTGGGCCTCGCCGCGAACACGGTCGCCAAGGCGTACAAGGCCCTGGAGGCCGACGGAGTCATCGAGACGCGCGGGCGCCACGGCACCTTCGTCGCCGCCGCCGGTGACGCGGCGACCCGCCGCGCCGCCACCGCCGCCGCGCAGTACGTCGAGGAGGCCCGCCGTCTGGGCCTCAGCCGCGAGGCCGCGGAGGCGGCCCTGAGCGAGGCCCTGCGGGCGGCGTACGACGACTGACGGGACCGTCCGGTACGGGGCAGGGGACGGGCGTTCCGGACCGGCGGCTCCTTCTCCGGGCGTTACAGGTAGAGACCCGCCCCCGCCGTGCGGGGCTCCGGGAGGTCCGCCGAGGGCGTGCCGCGGCGCAGCGCGAACAGCTCCGCCAGCGTCGCGCCCTCGCGCGGCACGTCCTCCTCGCGGCCGAGCCACTCCACCGACTCGGCCCGGCTCAGCGGCCCGACCTCGATCCGGGCCAGGCAGCGGCCCGGTCGGACGACCGCCGGATGCAGCCGCTCCAGGTCCTCGTTGGTGGTGACGCCGACCAGGACGTTGCGCCCCTGGCCGAGCAGCCCGTCCGTCAGGTTGAGCAGCCGCGACAGGGCCTGCCCCGCCGTGTGCTTCGCCCCGCCCCGGATCAGCTCGTCGCAGTCCTCCAGGAGCAGCAGCCGCCAGCGCTCCTTCGACGTGCCGTCGTCCTCGCCGATGGCGATGTCCATCAGATAGCCGATGTCGTTGAACAGCCGCTCCGGGTCGAGCACGCAGTCCACCTGGCACCAGTCCTGCCACGCGCGGGCCAGCGTCCGCAGCGCCGAGGTCTTGCCCGTGCCCGGCGGACCGTGGAGCAGCAGGAGCCGGCCGGTGATGTCCTCGGGGGTCACCTTCATCAGCCGGTCCATCGCGTCGGCCACCGGCGCCGCGTAGTTGGGCCTGACCTCCTCCCAGGTCCCGGCGCTGATGCTGCGGGTCATGCGGCGCGGGCCGCGCTGCGGAGCCACGTACCAGAAGCCCATCGTCACGTCGTCGGGCTCCGGCTCCGGCTCGTCCTTCGCCCCGTCCGTGGCCTCGTCGAGGATCCGCTTCGCCAGCTCCGGGTCGGTCGCCGTGACGGTCACGTCCGCCCGCCGGTTCCAGCGGGAGGAGAGGATCGTCCAGCCCTCGCCCTCGGCGAGCACCGAGCTGCGGTCGTCGTCCTTGGCGGCCCGCAGCACCCGGGCCCCCTCGGGGAGCAGCGTCGCGTCGGGCTTCGCCCGGTCCAGGGTGGTGCTGTGCGCGTGGGGCTGCTCCCCGGTCGCGAAGCGGTCGAGGAACAGCGCGTCCAGGACGTCCCCCGGCGAGTCGCTGTCGTCGAGGTTGACGATGACGGGCAGCGACGTGGTCGGTGACTGCCGCGAGACGGACGGTACGGAGGGGGTGTCAGACATGGCGCCCATGATCCGGCAGGCGAGGGGACCGCGCACCGGGTTTTGCGGCCTCGGCCCGCAGCCCTGCGAGGTCTCATCAAATGGCTTGATCTCGACGGTCCCTGACGGAGGATCGGCTGACGTTCACTCCCAGTTTTGACATGAACACTTCCGGTCCGGCGGATCCGATGCTACTACCTGGTAACGCAGAGATCCTGCTACAGGGAGGTTCCATGAGACTGTCCCGTTTTGCCGCCCTTTCGTCCTCGCTCCTGCTCGGCGCCGTCCTCGCCCTCACCGGGGCGGGCGCCGCCCAGGCCGCCGAGACCGCCGCACTCGACTACGTGGCCCTGGGGGACTCGTACTCCTCCGGTGTCGGCTCAGGGAGTTACGACAGCGCCAGCGGCGACTGCAAGCGCTCCACGAAGGCGTATCCGGTCCTCTGGAAGAACGCGAACGCCCCCTCCTCGTTCGCGTTCACCGCCTGCTCGGGCGCCCGAACGGGTGATGTGACCGCGAATCAGCTCGGACCCCTCTCGGCCGCCACCGACCTGGTGTCCCTCACGATCGGGGGAAATGACGCCGGTTTCGCCGACGTCATGACGACCTGTGTGCTGCAGTCCGAGGCCACCTGCATCAGCCGTGTGAATCAGGCCAAGGCCTACGTGGACTCCACGCTCCCCGGCAAGCTCGACTCCGTCTACAACGCCATCAGCGGCAAGGCCCCCGCCGCCCACGTCGTCGTCCTCGGCTACCCGCGCTTCTACCAGCTCGGCGGCGGCTGTGTCGCCGGCCTGAGCGAGAACGAGCGCAGTGCCATCAACGGCGCCTCCGACTACCTCAACGCGGCCGTCGCCAAGCGAGCCGCCGACCACGGCTTCACCTTCGCCAGTGTCGTCCCCGCCTTCACCGGGCACGAGATCTGCTCGGGCTCCGCCTGGCTGCACAGCGTCAACTGGCTCAACATCGGCGAGTCGTACCACCCGACCGCCGCCGGACAGTCCGGCGGCTACCTGCCCTCCTTCAGGGGCGCGGTGTAGCCGGTCCGTCGCCGGCGCCCGTGGCGCCGGGCCCCGCCGGAGCGGTGCTCGTGACACCGGCCGGCCCCGGCCCGGTGTCCGGTCCGTCGTCCCGAACCGCCTGATACACCAGCACGCCCACGATCAGCAGCGCCCCGACGATCCCGGCCACGAGGACGGGTCCCCGTCGGGGCGCCGCGCGTCGCGGCCCCGTCCGTCCGGCCGGCGCCGGCGAGGTCCCGGCCCGTGAAGGGGCGCCGTCGTCGTCGCCCCGGCCGGTCCGGGGCGGGGTGGACGCCGTCACCGGCTCCGCCTCCGTCCTCCGCGTGCCCGTCGCGGCCACCTGGCGCAGCTCGCCCTCGACCTGAGCGGCCGTCACGGTGAGCTCCTCGCCCGTCAGCTCGTCGACCACGGCACCCAGCGCCCCGGACCGGTCGTCCGCCGCCGCCTCCAGGAGCGCCCCGAGGGTGCGCAGATCCGTCTCCGGGCCGGTGTCGGCCGGCGCGCCGCCGAACCCGGTGACGACGACCCGCCCGTCGTTCGCGAGGAGCACCTGCCCCGGCCCCACGCCCCGGTGCGGTACGCCCGCCTCCCGGGCGGCCCGCAGGCCGGCCAGGACCTCGGCGCCGACCCGTGCGGCCTCCCGCTCGGGCAGCGGACCGCCCGCGTCCAGGGTCTCGGCGAGGCTGAGGCCGCGGACCAGCTCGGTCACGACCCAGGGCCGGCCGTCCTCGGTGGCCACGCCGAGGACCCGTACGACGGAGGGGTGGGAGATCCGGGCGGCGGCCCGGGCCTCGCGCTCCCGTCGCGCGTACAGCAGGGGCACCTCGTCGGCGGGCAGTCCGGCCGGGGCGCGGAACTCCTTGAGGGCCACCTCGCGGCGGTCCGTCTCGTCCAGGGCGCGCCAGACGGTGCCCGTGGTCCCCTCGGCGAGGACGTCGAGCAGCCGGTAACGACCCGCGATCACCGTCATGGATCCACGGTAGCCGAGGGGGGTTCCGCCGGCTCCGGTCCTGCGCCGGTCCGCGCCCCGAGGTGCTGCGGTGATCTTGGTGGTGGAGATCACACCGGTCCGCGTGTCCGTGGATGACGGTCCGGAGTGCAGGATGGTTCGTGATGGTTCGGCAGGTGTTCGAGTGCTGTCCAACTCGCCCTGGAATCAGATGTATTCGGACAGTGACCGTCAACCCCCGTACGAGTGCGGTGAATCCCGCCGCCGGGATACACGGGTGTCGCGATGGAGCGATAGGGTTAACCTGCCCGGGCCGGGTGCCCTTGTACGGGTGGGGAGTGACATGGAACAGATAGCAATGCGCAGCAGGCCGCGAGTGCCTGCCATCACCTGCGGGAGCAGCGCGACCAGTTCGCGGCTCGACCGCCATCTCGCGGTGCTCGGCGGCCCCGCCGTGCCCCAGCGCGAGGTGGCCGAGGCGACGCTGCTCATGCGGGAACTGACGGCGCGTTCGCACGAGGCGCCGGTGCACAGCCACCGCAGCCGCAGCGCGCGGGTCTCGCTCTTCGCCCCGCTCCGCCGACTGCGCCGCTCGCTCTTCGGCACGCGCCACTAGCGGGCCGTCGGCCGGGACGGAGCCTTCGGCCGCCCGTACGGCCCCGATCGCGACCCCGCCGGACGTGTCCCCGCCCGTCCGGCGTTCCGTCCTGCCCCGGGACGTCCCGCCCAGCCGTGCGGCGGCCCCGTGCCCCGCCCGTGCTCGCCCCGCTCCCCGTCAGGCGATCACGCCCGCGCCCCGCAGCTCCTTCACCTCCGCCTCCGGCACCCCGAGCTCGGCCAGCACCTCGTCCGTGTCCTGCCCGAGGGCCGGGATCCGGTCCATCCGGGGCTCCGGCGCGTCCGGGAACACGATCGGCGGCAGCAGCGAACGCAGCGGTCCCACCGGGGACTCCACCGCCCGCCAGCGGTCACGGGCCGTCAGCTGCGGATGATCCGCCAGCTCCGCGACCGAGTTGAGCCGCGCGCAGGCGATGCCCGCCGCGTCGAGCCGGGCCAGCGCCTCGGCCGCCGTCAGCGGGGCGAGCGCCGCCGCGACCACCGCGTCCGTCGCCGCGCGCCCCGCCACCCGCGCCGTGTTCGTCGCGAACTCCGGGTCCCCGGCCAGCTCGGGCCGGCCGAGGACCCGCTCGGCGAGCCGCCGCCACTCCCGGTCGTTCTGCACGGAGAGCAGCACCAGACCGCCGTCCGCCGTCGGATAGGCGTCGTACGGGGCGATCACCGCGTGCGCGAGCCCCGTGCGCGCCGGGGTCGTGCCCCCATGCATCCCGTGGTGCAGCGGATGCCCCATCCACTCGGCCAGCGAGTCGAGCAGGGAGACCTCCACCGGACCGCCCCTGCCGGTCGTGCCGCGCCGGACGAGGGCCGCGAGGACGCCGGAGAAGGCGTACATCCCGGCCGCGATGTCGGCGGCGGGGATCCCCGACTTGACCGGATGCTCGGGCGTGCCGGTCACCGACACCAGGCCCGCCTCGCACTGGACGAGCATGTCGTACGCCCGCTTGTGCGCGTACGGCCCCTCCGCCCCGTACCCCGAGACGTCCACCGCGATCAGCCGCGGGTGCGCCGCGCAGAGGGTGGCGGCGTCGAGGCCGAGGCGGGCCGCCGCGCCCTGCGCCAGGTTCTGCACGAAGACGTCGGCGCCGGCCACCATCCGCCGGACGAGCGCCAGGCCCCGGGGGTCCTTGAGGTCGACCGCCACCGACTCCTTGCCGCGGTTGCACCACACGAAGTGCGAGGCCAGGCCCCGGGCGGCCGTGTCGTACCCCCGGGCGAAGTCCCCGCCGTCGGGGCGCTCGATCTTGACGACGCGCGCGCCGAGGTCGGCGAGCTGGCGGGTGGCGAAGGGGGCGGCGACGGCCTGTTCGACGGCGACGACCGTGACCCCGGCGAGGGGGAGTGGCTGAGTGCTCATGACCGTCCTGCCTACCGTGCCCGTACGCCTCCTGTCATCAGGGGGTACGTCACGCGGGCCCGTCAGCCCCGGGCGTAGCGGCGCACCGCGAGCGGGGCGAAGACGGCGACGAGGCCGAGCGACCAGAGCAGCGCGCCCGCGACCGGGTGGGCCACCGGCCAGGCCGCGTCCGCCGGGACCTGCGCGTTGCCGAAGAGCTCCCGTACCGCCGTGGTGACCGCCGAGATCGGGTTCCACTCGGCGACCGTCCGCAGCCAGCCGGGCATGCCGTCGGTGGGGATGTACGCGTTCGAGAGCAGCGGCAGCATGAACGTGGCGCTGCCCAGCTGCCCGGCCGCCTCCTCGCTCTTCGACGCCAGGCCGAGCAGGATGCCGACCCACGTCGTCGCGAAGCGGAAGAGCAGCAGCAGGCCGAAGGCGCCCAGGGCCTCGGGGAGCGTGCCCTCGATCCGCCAGCCCATCGCGAGGCCGACGAGGATCAGCGGGATCGTGCCGGCGGCGCTCGCGAGGAGGTCGGCGAGCGCCTGCCCGAGGGGGACGGCGGCCCGGCTCACGGGCATGGTCCGGAAGCGGTCCATGACGCCCCGGTGGGAATCCTGCGCGGCCTGGAACATGCCCGTCATCAGGCCGCCCGCCGCTGTCGCGACGAGCATGCCGGGGACCAGGAAGGCCCGGTACTCGGCGCCGGGCGCGGCGAGCGCGCTGCCGAAGACGTACCCGAAGAAGAGCAGGAAGACGATCGGCATCGTCTGCGTCATGACGGTGATCGCGGGCGCGTGCCTGATCCGCTGGAGGTGGCGGCCGAGGACGGCGGTCCCGTCGTGCACGAGGGCGCTCACGCGACGAGCTCCTTCCGGTCGGTGAGGCGCAGGAACACCTCGTCGAGGGTGGGCGGACGCAGCGAGGCGTCGATGATGTGGACCCCGGCGGCGTCGATCTCCCGGACGATCCGGGGGAGGGTGAGCGTGGTGTCCGTGGTCACCGCGCCGACCGTGCGCCGCTCGGCGTCCAGGACCGGCACCGAACCGGTCAGCTGGTCGAGGACGGCCGCGGCCGCTTCGAGGGACGACGGGCCGGCGACGACGACCTCGGCGTAGCTGCCGACGAGCGCCTTCAGTTCGGCCGGGGTGCCGCGCTGCGCGGCCCGCCCCTCGTCGATCAGCACGATGTCGTCGGCGAGCTGGTCGGCCTCCTCCAGGTACTGCGTGGTGAGCAGCACGGTCGTGCCCTGGTCCGCCAGCTCCCGCACGGCGTCCCAGATCCCGTTGCGGCTGTGCGGGTCGAGTCCGGTCGTGGGCTCGTCGAGGAAGAGCACCCGCGGCGGCACGAGGAGGCTCGCCGCCAGGTCCAGGCGGCGCCGCATGCCGCCGGAGTAGGTGCGGGCGGGCCGTCCGGCCGCGGCGGTCAGGCCGAACCGCTCCAGGAGCTCGTCGGCGCGGGAGCGCGGGGCGCGCAGGAGCCGGGCGAAGAGCCGCAGGTTCTCGGCTCCGGTGAGGTCGCCGTCGACGGAGGCGTACTGCCCGGTGACCGCGATCCGCTTCCGTACCCCCGCCGGGTCGCGCACCACGTCGTGGCCCGCGACCAGCGCGCTGCCCGCGTCGGGCGTGACCAGCGTGGTGAGGACGCGGACGGCGGTGGTCTTGCCGGCGCCGTTGGGGCCGAGGACGCCGCAGACCGTGCCCTCGGGGACGGCGAGATCGAGGCCGCGGAGGGCGTGGACGTCGCCGTAACGCTTCCGCAGGCCTTCACTAAGTACAGCGTACGTAGTCGTCATGGCGTGACCATACCCCACTACGTACGGCGTACGTAACTACGATGGGGAGCGAGGTGATGATCCATGGCGGGCCGAGCGGCCGAACCGGAAGTGATCTGGGCGCGGCCCGAGCGCGCGGGCCGCGGCCCGAAACCGGCCTACAGCCGGCGGGACATCGTGGACGCGGCCGTCCGCATCGCCGACGCGGACGGCATCGACGCGGTCTCCATGCGCCGCGTCGCCGCCGAACTCGGCTGCGGCACCATGTCGCTCTACAACTACGTCCCCCGCAAGGAGGACCTGTACGAGCTGATGGTCGACGCCGTCAGCGGCGAGTACGACCTCCCCGAGGAGCCCAGCGGCGACTGGCGCGCCGACATGACCGCGATCGCCCACCAGAGCCGCGCGATCATGTACCGCCACCCCTGGCTGGCCCGGGTGATGACCACCGCCTACGGCTTCAGCCCCAACGCCCTGCGCTTCCTGGAGTGGTGCCTCGGCTGCCTCGCCCCGCTGGACGTGCCCGCCGGGCTGAAGATGCAGCTGATCGCCATGGTCAACGGCACCGTCATGGCGACCGTCGCCAACGAACAGGCCATCGCCGAACGCGCCCGCGGACTGCCCTGGTCCGAGGCGGAGGAACAGGCGGTGCGCGGTGCCTACCTGATGGGGCAGGTGGCCACCGGCCGCTACCCGCACCTCGCCGGACTGCTCGCCGAGGCCCCCGCCGCCCCCGTCGACGCGGACGAGATCTTCGCGATGACCATCGCCCGCCTGCTCGACTCGTTCGCCCCTCCCGTCACGGGAGAGCCGGTCACGGGAGAGCCGGTCACAGGAGAGCCGGTCACAGGAGAGCCGGTCGCAGGCGAGCCGGTCACGGGAGAGCCGGTCATAGAAGCATGAACTGCCCCTCCGGGCCCTCCTCCTGATGGTCCAGCACGGACGCGGGACGGCGGGACCGGTCCGGCGGCGGCAGCACCCCGGCGGCGCGCAGCTCCTCCCGGCCCACCGCCCTCTCGGCGAAGCGGGCCCGCTCCGGCTCCCGCGACCCGAGCAGCGCGAGCACCGTGACCAGGTCGAGCAGCTCCGAGGTCCACTCCTGCGGCCAGGCCGCCGGCCCGATCGCCTCCAGGGAGCCGCGCTCCGCCGGGGCCGTCCGGTGCGCGAACCACTGCTCCAGGACCCGCACCCCGCCGACCCGGAACTCCCAGGCCTCCGCCGGTACGGGGGAGATCAGGCCCCCGCCGACGTCGAGCGCCTCGGCCTCGGGGTCGTACGTCATCGCCGCAGGCCGCGCCGGGACCGCCGCCCGCACATAGGGCCGGCGCCCACCCGGCAGCCGGGGCCTCGTCCCGCTCAGGGCGCCCCGCAGCTGCACATCGGCGAGCTCCCGGCCGAGCGCCACGCCCGCCGCCCACGCCTCCGGGTCCGCGGGAAGCGGGACACGGCACCCGGCGGGGGAGGGCAGGGCCGCCGCCACCGTCCACGCCAGCCAGTCATGGGCGTCGACCTCGCGCCCGTACCGCTTCCCCAGGAAGCCCAGCAGGCCCGGCGCGAGATTGGGCTCCAGGCCCCCGGGACGCCGGAACAGCGGCCGGATGCGGCCCGGCCGGCCCGCCGGGGAGCGTCCCTCCGGCAGCGCCGCCGTCACCAGGAGCGCGGGCCCCGCCGCCCCCGGCACGTACCCCTGCTCGACGGCGAAGAGCTGCGGCTCCCCGGCGACCCGCCACAGCTCCGGGCGGGCGGTGTCGATCAACCGGTGGTCCGGCAGCAGCCACTGCTCGTCGAAGGGTCCGTGCGCCACCCGCACCGGATCCGGGCACGGCCCCGCCTCGCGCGCGAACCGCGCGGTGCCGGTGCGCTGCCCGGGCAGCGCACCCACCGCGCTCGCCTGGGTCCGCGCCCGGCTCGGCCGGAAGAGCGCCTCCCGCTCGGGGCCCTCGGCGGCCACCAGCCGGTCCCAGCGGATCCGCAGGGTGCGGGCGTCGGGGGCGACGATCCAGGACCGCCCGAACCGCAGCGGTGCCACGGACCACGGCATCAGCTCGTCGAGGAGAGGGGCGTCATCGGCGCGGGGGGCTTCCGCTCGGGGGGCTTCCGTCACGCCCCGCATGCTAACGACGGCTGTCCGTGCGCTTCCACCGTCAGCGCGCTTCGACCGGACCGCGCTTCGACCGGACCGGGCTTCGGTCGGTTACTGCGCTTCGACCGTGACCGTGAAGGAGAAGCGGTCGCCGCGGTAGCGGATGCGGGCCACGTCGACGACGCGTCCGTCCTCGTCGTACGTCACGCCGGTGTAGTGGAGGATCGGGGACAGCAGCGGGACCTGGAGCAGCCCCGC
The DNA here is from genome assembly GCF_014648895.1 of Streptomyces tanashiensis. Classification (GTDB taxonomy): domain Bacteria; phylum Actinomycetota; class Actinomycetes; order Streptomycetales; family Streptomycetaceae; genus Streptomyces; species Streptomyces tanashiensis. Next base: position 91,698 of record NZ_BMRZ01000014.1, on the reverse strand, counting down.
CGTCTCCGGGTCCGCGAGACGGGCCTCGACGGTGTCGGTGATGCGGCTGATCCGCACCCCGACCACGTCCCGCAGCACCTTCGTCATCGGCCAGCGCTTCAGATCGGCCGGGTCGATCGCGGCGGCGAGCTCGGGCCGCACCGCGTTCTCCGCCCAGTTCGTCGGCTCGCCGCTCTCCCCGTCGCTGCGCAGCCGCCGGTACGCCATGACCTCCGGCACGTCCGGGAAGTACTCCGCGAGCTCCCCGGGCACCGGCTCGGTGCCGTGCCCGAGGACCGTCGTCCGCTCGCCCGACTGCTGGGCCACGATCGCGTCGATCGAGCCGAGCAGCCGGCGCGGGGTGGAGCGCCGGGCGCCCGGCTCGATGAAGGTGCCGCGCCGCCGGTGCCGGCTGATCAGGCCCTCCGCCTCCAGCTCCTTGAGGGCCTGGCGCATGGTCAGCACGCTCACGCCGTAGTGGGCCGCGAGCTGCTCCTCGGTGGGCAGCCGCAGCGAGGCGTCGGGCGTGCGGCCCAGTATCGAGGCGCGCAGCGACTGCGAGACCTGATACCAGAGCGGCAGCTTGCGGTTCAGGACCAGTGAGTCGGGAGCGAAGGCGGTCACGGGATCTCCGTACGAAGGCTACGGGCTTACGGCCGAGACATTACGGCCGGAAGTGGCGCTCAAGACCCTGCCATACGTCGTCGTATCCCTTCTGCAGGTGGTCGGCGCCCGCGGCCTGCGGGGTCGCGGTCACCGGCCAGCGGGTCTCGAACATGAAGGCAAGGCCGTCGTCGATCTTGTGCGGCTTCAGCTCGGCGGCGCTGGCCCGGTCGAAGGTCTCCCGGTCGGGGCCGTGCGCCGACATCATGTTGTGCAGCGAGCCGCCGCCCGGCACGAAGCCCTCGGCCTTGGCGTCGTAGGCCCCCTCGATGAGGCCCATGTACTCGCTCATCACGTTCCGGTGGAAGTACGGCGGGCGGAAGGTGTCCTCGCCGACCAGCCAGCGCGGGGCGAAGACCACGAAGTCGACGCCCGCGAGCCCCGGGGTGTCGGAGGGCGCGGTGAGGACCGTGAAGATCGACGGGTCGGGGTGGTCGTAGGAGATCGTCCCGATGACGTTGAAGCGGCGCAGGTCGTAGACGTAGGGGGTGTGGTTGCCGTGCCAGGCGACGACGTCCAGCGGCGAGTGGCCGTACGTCGCCGACCACAGGTTGCCGCAGTACTTGTTGACCACCTCGACCGGGCCCTCGACGTCCTCGTAGGCGGCGACCGGCGCGCGGAAGTCACGGGCGTTGGCGAGGCCGTTGGCGCCGATCGGGCCGAGGTCCGGGAGCTGGAACGGGGCGCCGTAGTTCTCGCAGACGTAACCGCGGGCCGTCTCGTCGAGGAGCTCGACCCGGAAGCGGACGCCGCGCGGGATCAGTGCCACCTCGCCCGGGTGGGCGGCGAGGAGGCCCAGCTCGGTGCGGAGGAGGAGGCCGCCGCGCTCCGGGACGATCAGCAGCTCGCCGTCGGCGTCGCCGAAGACCCGCTCCATGGAGGCGTTGGCGTGGTACAGGTGCACGGCCATACCGGTGCGCTGCGTCGCGTCGCCGTTGCCGCCGAGGGTCCACAGACCCGCCAGCCAGTCGGTGCCGGGCGCCGGCTCGGGCAGCGGGTTCCAGCGCAGCCGGTTGGGGTCGGGCACGGTCTCGGTGAAGGGGGCGCCGGCGAGCGTGCCGTTGTCGATCCGGGTGAACGGCGGGTGCGCGGCCGAGGGGCGGATCCGGTAGAGCCAGGAGCGGCGGTTGTGGGACCGCGGCTCGGTGAAGGCACTGCCGCTGAGCTGCTCGGCGTAGAGACCGAGGGGTGCGCGCTGCGGCGAGTTGCGGCCGTCCGGCAGCGCGCCCGGGACCGCCTCCGAGCTGTGCTCGTTGCCGAAACCGGTGCTGTAGGTGAGCGCCTCGGCCGTCTTCCTGGCCTGCTCCGTGGTCATCGCCCGCTCCTGTCCTGAGCCCACAAGGGAATCCTATGGATGACCGTAGGATTCCGCGCGGCCTACGTCAACGGGGCGCCGAGGGCCCGTGCGCGGATTGGTGCGTGCGCGGGGGTTCAAAAAGATGAACATTGCTCTACTCTCACGCGCATGTCGTGGACCCGAAGGTTCGTCTCCGTGCTCTCGGTCGTGCTCGTGGCGCTCGCCGCGGCCCTGTTCACCGCTCCTGGCGCCCAGGCCCACGAGGAGCGGCCCGTCACCTTCCCCGACGGATCCGGCAGCGTGCCGAAACTCCGCACGGGCGAACCCGACCTCCTCGTCTGCAAGACCGACCGGGCCGACTTCGAGCGCCGGATCTCCGGCTTCCCGGCCGGCCTCAAGGCCCGCAACCTCGCCCTCTTCGAACGCTGCGTCCGCGGCGGCCACCGCCACCTCCAGCAGGCCGTCGACGCGGTCGACCGGCCCGGCCTCACCATCGCCGTCCTCCCCGGCCTCTACGAGGAGGAACCCTCCCTGCCGCCGCCCACCGGAGCCTGCGCCACGCTCAAGGCCCCGAAGTCCGCGCTCGGCTACCAGATCCTCAGCTACGCGCAGCAGCTCCAGTGCCCGCACAACCAGAACCTGGTCGCGATCCTCGGCAAGAAGAACCTCCAGATCGAAGGCACCGGCGCCTCCCGCCTCGACGTCGTCGTCGACGCCAAGTACCAGAAGCTCAACGCGATCCGCGCCGACGGATCCGACGGCGTCTACTTCCGCAACTTCACCGCCCAGCGCACCACCTTCAACTCGCTGTACGTGCTCGCCGCCGACGGCTTCGTCATCGACGACGTCCTCACCCGCTGGAACGACGAGTACGGCTTCCTGACCTTCGCCTCCGACCACGGCCTCTACAAGAACTGCGAGTCCTACGGGAACGGCGACTCCGGCATCTACCCCGGCTCGGCCTCGGACATCAACGACGCCCGCGGCTACGACGTCCCCCGCTACTCCATCGAGATCACCGGCTGCCGCAGCCACCACAACATGGTCGGCTACTCCGGCACCGCCGGGGACTCCGTCTGGGTCCACGACAACGAGTTCGACCACAACATGGGCGGCGCCTCCATGGACTCCGCCTTCCCCGGCCACCCCGGACTGCCCCAGAACCACGCCCGCTTCGAACGCAACCTGATCCACGACAACAACCAGAACTACTACCCCCACGTCGCCGACGGCACCTGCGCCAAGCCGCCCGTCGACCGCGGCTACGAACAGGGCGTCGTCTGCCCCCAGATCTCCATGCCGCCCGGCACCGGCATCATCACCGCCGGAGGCAACTGGAACCTCTACGAGAACAACTGGGTCTACGGCCACCAGCGCGCCGCCTTCTTCCTCAGCGCCGTCCCCGCCTTCATCCGCGGCGAGTCCGCCTGGGGCAAGCAGACCGACACCTCCCACCACAACCGCTACGCCGGCAACCACCTCGGCGTCGACAAGGCCGGCAACGCCCGCCCCAACCGCACCGACGTCTGGTGGGACGGCCAGGGCGGCGGCAACTGCTGGCAGTCCGACGCGGGCGCCGCCACCCCCGGCGCCCCGCCCACCTGCGGCGCCCGCCGCGGCGAGGTCTCCGGCAACACCGACCGGCTCGTCGGCGAACCCGCCAAGCTCGCCCAACTCCTCGTCTGCGCCGACTACAACGTCCAGGCACGCCGCCTCCCGGCAGGCTGCGACTGGTACGGCGCCCGGGGCCTCCAGCGCGTCGAGACCCAGCTCGCCCTCGGCAGCGCCCTCGTCCTCGCCCTCGCCGGCGGCGCCCTCTGGTGGCGCCGGCTCCGCGGCAACCGCCTCGCCGGCGCGGCCACCCTCACCGGCCTCGTCGGGCTCGCCCTGGACGTCGCCGGCTCGACCCTCGCCCTCACCCCGACCCTCCTCCCCGCCGTCGCGCTGCTCCTCACGGGCGTGTGGTGGACCCTCATCGGCCTCGCCCTGCGCCCCACCCGCCCCGTCCTCGCCTGGACCACGGTGGCCCTCGGCGCCCTCACCCTGCTCGACGCCTTCGACAAGGCGGTCCTCATGGTCCCGGGCATCCCCGTCAGCCCCGCCTGGCTCCGCCTCCTGCTCGGCGTCGTCTGGGTGCTCTGGGCGGTGATCGCGGCCGGCACCCGCCCCGACCGCACCCCGGAGCCCCCGCCCGAGCCCTCAGCCGAGCCCCCGTCCGAGCCTCCGTCCGACCGCCCGGACACGGTGACGGCATGACGCTCCCGCGCGCCACCGCCTCACGCGCCCCCGCCCCGCAGCGCATCCACGGGTCGCCGGCCGCCACCCGTCCTCCGGCGGCCGCCACTCCTCCTCCGGTCGCCGCCGCTCCTCCGGTCGGCGCCGCCTGTCCGGTCGCCGCCGTCCCTCCGGCCGCTACTCCTCTTCCGGTCGCCGCCGCTCCTCCACCCGCCCCTGCTCCGCGGGTGCCCGTCGCCCCTCTGGTCGCCGCCGTGACCCTCGTGGCCCTGCTCCTCACGGGCTGCGGCGGCCGGGCCACCACCCACCACAAACCCGGCACCAGCCACCAGGAGGCCACCGGCAGCAGCGGCACCCTCCTGGCCGCCCGGGACGAGGGCGGCCACCGGCTCCGAGAGCTCCCCGCGGCGGACGCGCCCACCGTCAGGGCCGAGGCCCTCCCCGACTCCGAGGGCGGCTGGAACGTCCACCTCACGGTGGAGAGGTTCCGCTTCACCCCGGAGAGCACCGGCGGCGCGGCCCTCCCGGGCCGGGGTCACGCCCGCCTCCTCGTCGACGGCAGGGAGACCGCCCGCCTGTACGGCCCCTGGGGCTACGTGCCGCCCGGCGCCCACACCCTGACCGTCCGGCTCCACGCGGATGACCACACCGTCTGGGCCGTCGCCGGCGCCCCCGTCCAGGCCACCGTCAGCCTGGGCGGCAGCCCCTCCGCTTCGGCGCCGCCGAGCCCCTCCGCTTCCGCGCCGCCGAGCCCCCGGCCGACGGAGCCCGGCCGGACCGTCAGCCTCACCATCACCGGAACGACCGTCCAGCCACCTCCCTCCCGCATCGAGTTGAAGAAGGGCGAGCGCCTCACCCTCCGTGTCACGAGCGACCGCGCCGACACGCTCCACGTGCACGGCTACGACCGTGAACTGCCCCTCTCTCCCGGCACGCCCGCGACCCTCACCCTCACCGCGGACCGCACGGGCCTCTTCGAGGTCGAGACGCACGAGTCCGGACTCGTGCTGACCCAACTCGTCGTCCGATGACGGCCCTCTCCGTCGCCGCCCCTGCCCACGCCGGCCCCCTCGGGCTTCCGCTCGCCCACGGCGTGGGCTCCCGGCACGACCTCCCCCTCTCTCCCTTCTACGCCTACGCAGGTGCCTTCACCGCCCTCCTCGTCTCCTTCCTCGCCCTCGGACTGCTCTGGTCCTCCTCCCGCTTCCGCGGTGACCTCTCCGGCCGCCCGCTCCCGGCCGCCCTCCAGTGGGTGGCGGACGCCCCGGTCACCCGCACCGCCCTCCGCCTCCTCGGCGCCGCGACCGCCCTCGTCTTCCTCCTCCACCTCCTCCTCGGCCCCGACGACCCGGACCGCAACCCCGCCCCCGGCGCCCTCTACGTCCTCCTCTGGGTCGGACTCGTCCCCGCCTCCCTCCTCCTCGGTCCCGTCTGGCGCCTCCTCAACCCCCTGCGCGCCCTCCACGCCCTCCACCCGCCACGGAACCCGCGCCCCCTGCCCGCCTCGCTCGGCATCCGGCCCGCCGCCGCCGGACTCCTCCTCTTCACCTGGCTGGAGCTCGTCGCCCCCGACAACGCCTCCACCACCACCCTCCTGATCGCCCTCGGCATCCACACCGCCGTCCAGCTCCTGGGCGCCGCCCGCCACGGCGACCGATGGTTCGCCCACGCCGACCCCTTCGAGGTGTACTCCTCCCTTCTCGCCCGGCTCTCACCCCTCGGCCGTCGCGCCGACGGCCGGCTCGTCCTGCGCTCCCCCTTCCACGGCCTCGACTCCACCCCGCAGACCCCCGGTCTCGTGGCCACCGTCTGCGTCCTCCTCGGCTCCACCGCCTACGACGGCCTCTCCGACAACCCCCGCTGGATCACCACCCTCCAGACCTCCTCCCTCGGTCCCGTCCCCACCGCCACGCTCGGCCTCGTCGCCGCCGTCGCCCTCGCCGCCGCCTGCTACGGCCTCTGCGCCGGCGCCCTGCGCCTGATGAACCCCGGACTCACCACCCCGCTCACCTCCTTCGCCCACTCGCTGCTGCCCATCGCCCTCGGCTATCTCGTGGCCCACTACTTCTCACTTCTCGTGACCGAAGGGCCACGTACCGTCATCATGGCAGCGGGCACTGACAACGCCCCCTCACCCGCTCCACCGCTGGGTCCCGGAGGCCTCGCCACCCTCCAGGTCGCCGCGATCGTCACCGGCCATGTCCTCGGTGTCGTCGCCGCGCACGACCGGTCCGTGCGCCTCTTCCCGCCCGCCCGGGCCGTCGCCGGCCAACTCCCCCTGTTCGTGCTGATGATCGCGTACACCCTCGGCGGCATCGGCCTGCTGATCGCCTGACCGATCGCCTCGACCGGACCGGAGCGGCATCATGGACCCCGTGCCTCAGACCCGCCCCCGAACCCAGCCCGCGCTCCGCCGCGCCCCCGTGCAGCAGCGCAGCGCCGAGCGACTGGCCCGGATCCTCGACGCCTGCGCCGTACTCCTCGACGAGACCGGGTACGAGCAGTTGAGCACCCGCGCCGTCGCCGCAAGGGCCGGAGTGCCCATCGGCTCCGTCTACCGCTTCTTCGGCAACAAGCGGGCGATGGTCGCCGCCCTCGCCCACCGGAACCTCGACCGGTACGCGGAGCGGGTCTCGGACCGCCTCGCCGGGACGCCGATCCTCGACGCGCACGGCGCCATCGACGGTGTCCTCGACGAGTTCATCGAGATGAAGCGGACCGTCCCGGGCTTCGCCCTCGTCGACTTCGGCGTACCCGCCGCCGCACCCGGAGAGGCCGCGCAGGACGGCCCGGCCGAGGGGCAGGCGGAGGCCGCCGCCGAGGACCCCAACCGGCTTGTCGCCGAACGGATCTGCGCGCTCCTCGCCACCCACCTGGGCCGCGTCGCCGACGAGGACCTGCACCGGAAGGTCCTGGTGGGCGTCGAGACCGCCGACGCCCTGGTCCGGCTCGCGTTCCGCGCGGACCCCGCCGGGGACCCCGCGCTCGTGGCCGAGACGCGGTGTCTGCTCCACGCGTATCTGGCGCCCTCGCTCGCGTGACCTTCCGCAGGCCCCCTCCCGCCCATGCCTACCGGTCGGTATGCTCGGCGCCACCCGACGCCCCCAGGGAGACGCCATGCCCACCGCTCTGCGCATCTGCCCCCTCTGCGAAGCGACCTGCGGACTGACCCTGACACTCGACGGGAGCCGCGTCACCGGGGCGCGCGGCGACCGCGACGACGTCTTCAGCAAGGGGTTCATCTGCCCCAAGGGCGCCTCCTTCCCCGAGATCGACGCCGACCCCGACCGGCTCCGCACCCCCATGGTCCGCAAGGACGGCAGGCTCCAGGAGGCCACCTGGGCCGAGGCCTTCGACACGATCGCCGCCCGAATCCGGCCGATCGTCGAGGAATACGGGCCGGACTCGGTGGGTATCGTCCTGGGCAACCCCAATGCGCACACGATGGCCGGCGCCCTCTACCCGCCCCTGCTGATCGGTGCGTTGCGGACGCGGAACCTCTTCACCGCGTCCACGCTCGACCAGATGCCCAAGCACGTCTCCAGCGGCCTGCTCTTCGGAGACCCCTTCGCCGTCCCCGTGCCGGACCTGGACCGCACCGACCACCTGCTGATCCTCGGAGCCAACCCGCTGGACTCCAACGGCAGCCTGTGCACCGCCCCCGACTTCCCCGGCAGGCTCAAGGCGCTGCGCCGGCGCGGCGGCACCCTCACCGTCGTCGACCCCCGGCGCACCCGCACCGCCCGCCTCGCCGACCGGCACGTCGCGATCCGCCCCGGCGCCGACGCTCTGCTCCTCGCCGCCCTCGTCCACACCCTCTTCGACGAGCGGCTCACCGACCCCGGCCCGCTCGCCGACCATGTGGAGGGCATCGAGGAGGTACGGGCCGCGGTGCGGGAGTTCAGCCCCGAGGCGGTCGCCGCCGCCTGTGACGTCGACGCGGACACCATCCGCGCCCTCGCCCGCGAGCTCGCCGCCGCGCCCACCGCCGCCGTCTACGGGCGGATGGGCAGCTCCACCGTGGCGTACGGCAGCCTCGCCAACTGGCTCGTCGACGTCCTCAACGTCCTCACCGGCAACCTCGACCGGCCCGGCGGCGCGCTCTTCCCGCTCTCCGCCACCGCGCCCGCCCCGCGCCCCGCCGGACCCGGCAGGGGCTTCGCCCTCGGCCGCCGGCACAGCAGGGTCTCGCACCACCCTGAGGCCAAGGGCGAGTTGCCGCTCGTCGCCCTCGCCGAGGAGATCGAGACGCCGGGGGAGGGGCGCATCCGCGCGCTGATCACCGTCGCCGCCAACCCCGTCCTCTCGGCGCCCGACGGGGACCGCCTCGACCGGGCCCTCGGCTGCCTCGACCTGATGGTGGCCGTCGACCCGTACCTCAACGAGACCACGCGCCACGCCGATGTCCTGCTGCCCCCGCCGCCGCCCTCCCGGAGCGCCCACTTCGACTTCGCCTTCAACGCCTTCGCCGTCCGCGACCAGGCCCGTTACACGCCGGCGGTCGTACCCCTCGAAGCGGACCGCATGGACGAGTGCGAGATCCACGCGCGGCTGATCCTCGCCGTGTCCGGGATGCACGGCGCCCCGCCGTCCGCCGTCGACGACCTCGCCATCGACACGACCCTCGCCAAGGCCGTGACGCAGGAGCACTCGCCGGCGTACGGGGCGGATCCCAAGGAGTTCGCCGCGCGGCTCACCGGAGCCAGCGGAGCCGAGCGGCGACTCGACCTGATGCTGCGGCTCGGCCCGTACGACCTCACCCTCGACGAGTTGAAGGCCCACCCGCACGGCATCGACCTCGGGCCCCTGAAGCCGCGCCTGCCCGCGCTCCTCAAGACCCGCAGCGGACGGATCGAACTCTTCCCCGCGCCCCTCGCCGCCGACCTGCCCCGGCTGCGCGCCGCCCTCGACGCCGTACCGGAGCCGGGGACCCTCCAGCTCGTCGGGCGCAGGCATCTGCGCTCGAACAACAGCTGGCTGCACAACACGCCCGCCCTGGGCGGGGGTTCGAACCGCTGCACCCTTCAGGTGCACCCCTTGGACGCGGAGCGGCTCCGGCTGGCCGACGGCGGGGTCGCCCGGGTGAAGGGGGAGGGCGGCGAGGTGGAGGTGCCGGTGGAGGTCACCGACGGCGTACGACCGGGTGTCGTCAGCCTTCCGCACGGCTGGGGGCACGACCGGCCGGGCACCCGGCTCGCCGTCGCGTCCGCGCGCCCCGGCGTCAACGTCAACCAGCTGCTCGACGGGTCCCGGATCGACCCCCTCTCCGGCACCGCCGTGCTGAACGGCTTTCCGGTGGAGGTGTCACCTCTGGAGGCACCCGCCCAGTCGCCCGTGTCGTCGCCGCCGTCCGCGCCGTCCTCGCCGCGGTAGGGCAGGCTGCCGATCACCCCTGCTGTGACCTGGGGTTTTGCTCGTATTGCTCACGCGTCAACATCTTGTTAACGGCGGAAGAGGGCACCTACCGTCATCCGGACCGCCGCTCGGCGGCAGTTCAAGGGTGAACGTGAGGTGTCCTCCATGCTGACCGTCCTCGGCTTCGCCATGATCGCGACCTTCCTGGTCCTGATCATGTTGAAGAAGATGTCGCCGATCGCGGCACTCGTACTGATTCCCGCGTTGTTCTGCGTCGCGGTCGGGCAGGGGGCCCAGCTCGGCGACTACGTCATCGAAGGTGTCGGCAAGCTGGCGCCGACGGCCGCGATGCTGATGTTCGCGATCGTCTACTTCGGCGTCATGATCGACGTCGGTCTCTTCGACCCGATCGTCCGGGGGATCCTGCGCTTCTGCAAGGCCGACCCCGTGCGGGTCGTCGTGGGTACGGCGGTGCTCGCCGCGATCGTCTCCCTGGACGGCGACGGCTCGACCACCTTCATGATCACCGTCTCCGCGATGTATCCGCTGTACAAGCGGCTCGGGATGAGTCTGGTGGTCATGACGGGTGTCGCCGCCACGGCCAACGGCGTCATGAACACCCTGCCGTGGGGTGGCCCCACCGCCCGGGCGGCGACCGCGCTGAAGCTGGACGCCGCCGACATCTTCGTGCCGATGATCCCCGCGCTCGGCGTGGGCCTGCTCTTCGTCTTCGTCCTCGCGTACGTGCTCGGCCGCCGCGAGCGCAAGCGCATCGGCTACCTGACCCTCGACGAGGCCCTGGTCCCGGAGGCCGACGCGGTGCTGGTCACGGCCGGCGGCGGCAAGGGCGGGGACGGCGGCAGGAAGGCGACGGGTGTCACCGGCGACGCTCCCGGGGCGGTGACCGGCGCGGGCGAGGCCGACGGGTTCAAGGGCCTCGACCCGAACCGCGCGACGCTCCGCCCCCGGCTGTACTGGTTCAACGCCGCCCTGACGGTCGCCCTGCTCGCCGCGATGATCCTCGAACTGCTCCCGATCCCGGTGCTGTTCCTCCTCGGCGCCGCCCTCGCGCTGACCGTCAACTACCCGAAGATGGCCGAGCAGAAGGAGCGCATCGCCGCCCACGCGGACAACGTCCTCAACGTCGCCGGCATGGTCTTCGCCGCCGCCGTCTTCACCGGCGTCCTCACCGGCACGGGCATGGTCAAGCACATGGCCGACTGGCTCGTGGGCGCCATCCCCGAGGGCATGGGGCCGCACATGGCCCTGGTCACCGGTGTGCTGAGCCTCCCGCTCACGTACTTCATGTCGAACGACGGCTTCTACTTCGGTGTCCTTCCGGTCCTCGCGGAGGCGGGTGCGGCGCACGGCGTGTCGCCCCTGGAGATCGCCCGGGCCTCGCTGGTCGGACAGGCCCTGCACATGTCGAGCCCGCTGGTGCCCGCCGTGTACGTGCTCGTCGGCATGGCGAAGGTGGAGTTCGGCGACCACACCAGGTTCACGGTGAAGTGGGCCGCGCTGACCTCGCTGGTCGTGCTGGCGGCCGGGATCCTGTTCGGGATCATCTGACCCGGACCGGACCCGCCGCAGGTCACTCGGGGTGGCGGGGACGTGGGCCGGACGAGTGGAAGTCGGAGGGTGGCGCGGCCGGGTCGCCACCCTCTGTGTCCATGTTGTGACAGATAGTCGGATTATCGCAGTAATGCCCGACGTGTTCACGACTGGAGGAGCTCCACCATGACGACACCCCCCACCCGCACTCTGCTCCGTGCCACGCTCGCCACCCTCGCGCTCGGCGCGGTGACCCTCGCGGGTGCCCCGCAGGCCTTCGCCGCACCGGGCGACAACGGCGACGTCAAGGTCCACCGGCAGGGCACCCCCGACACCAGCCAGGCCAACGAGCCCCAGGTCGGCTGCATCTTCCGCTTCGCCGCGTTCAACTTCGACGGTCTGCAGAGCATCCAGTGGAACATCTACGAGCAGCCGGGCCAGCCAGGCAACCAGGATCCCTCGTTGAAGAACGGCAGCATCGCCGTCGACAGCAACGGTGACGGGCACACGGACGACATCACCGGCCTGCCGACCGGCATGTACAAGGTCGAGTGGACGTGGGAGGGCCAGAACGGCGCGGCGAAGTCGAAGGTCTTCCGGGTCGACTGCCCGCCGGTCAACGGGAACGGTGGAAACGGCAACGGGGGCAACGGCAACGGCGGGAACGGGAACGGCGGTAACGGCAACGGGGGGAACGGCAACGGCGGGAACGGGAACGGCGGTAACGGCAACGGAGGCAACGGCGGCGGGCACGGCCACGGCAAGCCCCCGCACGGCGCCGTCGGCGCGGGCGGCGGCGGCAGCGCGCAGATCGCCGCCGAGGACTCCTCCGCCTTCGGCGTCGGGGCGGCCGTCGCCGCCGGCCTCGCCGGAACGGCCGGACTCGTCCTGATCCGCCGCTCGCGCCGCCGGGGCAATGGCGCCGCGTAGGTCCCGCTTCACGCGCAGGCAGCGCCGCCTGATCCGGCTCACCAGGACCGTGGTGATCACCACGGTCCTGGTGACCGGGGGCGTCTGGTGGGCCGGTGACGAGGAACCGGCCGACCCGCCGCTCGCCGCCGGCCCGACCGCTTCCGGAGCGGCCGCTCCCGACCGGGCCGGGGCGGCGGCCGGAGCGCCGGCCGCCGTGGACCACAAGGCGAAGACCAGGGCGCTGCCCAAGGCCACGCCCCCGCCGCGGCCCGCACCCGAGCCCGCGCCGCTGGCCCGTTCGCGCCCCGTCACCGTCGCCGTACCGGCCATCACCATCGAGGCCCCCGTGATCGAGCTCGGCCTCGACGCCACCGGACGGCTCGCCGCGCCGCCCGTCGACAACCCCCGGGTCGTCGGCTGGTACGCCCAGGGCCCCACTCCCGGTGAGCGCGGGACCGCCGTCGTCGTCGGTCACCGCGACACCCGCACCGGGCCCGCCGTCTTCCTCAACCTCAACTCGCTCAGCTCCGGCAACACCGTCCGGGTCGCCCGTGCCGACGGCAAGGTCGCCGTCTTCACGGTCGACCGCGTCCGGACGTACGCCAAGAACGACTTCCCGGACAAGGAGGTGTACGGAGCCACCGGGCGGCCCGAACTCCGGCTGCTCACCTGCGGCGGATCCTTCGACCGCGGCAAGGGCTACGAGGCGAACATCGTCGTCTTCGCCCACCTCACCGAGATCGCCCAGAAGATCTGACGGGGCAGGCGCCGCCGCCCCGCACGTCCGAACCAGCACCCGTACAAGAAGAGACACCAGCACCCACGCCCCGGTCGACGGATCCAGCCGCTCCGTCGACCGGGGCGTGCGTCGTGCCGCCCCCGTCTCCGGGGGCGGGGCAAGGGGGGTTCCGCCAGTTCCGGCGGCGTACGGCTGTGCGGGGCCGACGTGGACAGTCCGTGGGCCGGGGCGGCACGATCGAGCGGCGCCGTGGCGCGCCGCCGGGTGAGACCGGGGGCACTCCCGGGGACCCTGGCGCCCGAAAACTAACAGCGCTAGTTTGGGTCGCGACGGCGAACCGGCCGGTAGCGTCCGGTCGGCAGGCAGGCACGTGAGGAGACAGCGGATGAAGGCCCACGACGCGATGTACATCGGCGGGGAGTGGCGCCCCGCCTCCTCCACGGACACCATCCCGGTGCTGAACCCGGCGGACGAGCAGGTCATCGGCCATGTCCCGGCGGGCACCGCCGAGGACGTCGACGCCGCCGTACGCGCCGCCCGCGCCGCGCTCCCCGGCTGGGCGGCCACCCCGCCCGCCGAGCGCGGAGCCCGGATCGCCGCCCTCCGCGACGCGCTCGCCGCGCGCGCGGAGGAGATCGCCGCCACCGTCACCGCCGAGCTGGGCGCCCCGCCGCAGCTCGCCGCCGCCGTGCACGCGGGCCTGCCGATCGCCGTCGCCGGCTCGTACGCCGAGCTCGCGGCCACCCACCCCTTCGAGGAGAAGGTCGGCAACTCGACCGTCTACGCCGAGCCGGTCGGCGTCGTCGCCGCGATCACCCCCTGGAACTACCCGCTCCACCAGATCGTCGCCAAGGTCGCCCCGGCCCTCGCCGCCGGTTGCACCACGGTCCTCAAGCCCGCCGAGGACACCCCGCTCACCGCGCAGCTCTTCGCCGAGGCCGCCCACGAGGCCGGCCTGCCCGCCGGCGTCTTCAACCTGGTCACCGGCCTCGGCCCGGTCGCCGGCCAGGCGCTGGCCGAGCACCCCGACGTGGACCTCGTCTCCTTCACCGGCTCCACCGCCGTCGGCCGCCGCATCGGCGCCCTCGCGGGCGGCGCCGTCAAGCGGGTCGCCCTCGAACTCGGCGGCAAGTCCGCGAACGTGATCCTGCCGAGCGCCGACCTCGCCAAGGCCGTCGCCGTCGGCATCGCCAACGTCATGTCCAACTCCGGCCAGACGTGCAGCGCCTGGACGCGGATGCTGATCCCCGCCGACCGCTACGAGGAGGCGGTGGCGCTCGCCGCCGAGGCCGTCGCCAAGTACGTCCCCGGCGAGCGCGTCGGTCCCCTCGTCAACGCCAAGCAGCAGGCGCGCGTCCGCGGATACATCGAGAAGGGGATCGAGGAGGGCGCCCGGCTCGTCGCCGGCGGCCCCGAGGCCCCGCGCGAGACCGGCTACTACGTCTCCCCGACCGTCTTCGCCGACGTCACCTCCGACATGACCATCGCCCAGGAGGAGATCTTCGGCCCCGTGGTCTCCCTCCTCCGGTACGAGGACGAGGACGAGGCCCTCGCCATCGCCAACGGCACCGTCTACGGACTCGGCGGAGCCGTCTGGGGCGAGCCCGAGGCGGCCGTCGCCTTCGCCCGCCGCATGGACACCGGCCAGGTCGACATCAACGGAGGCCGTTTCAACCCGCTGGCCCCCTTCGGCGGATACAAGCAGTCCGGCGTCGGCCGGGAGCTCGGGGCGCACGGCCTCGCCGAGTACCTCCAGACCAAGTCCCTCCAGTTCTGAGCGCAGAAGGAGCAACGAGCGTGATCCGCGCCGCCGTCCTGCCCGCCGTCGGCTCTCCCCTGGAGATCACCGGCATCGAACTCCCCGAGCCCGGCCCCGGCCAGGTACGGGTCCGGCTCGCCGCCGCAGGGGTCTGCCACTCCGACCTCTCCCTCACCAACGGCACCATGCGCGTCCCCGTCCCGGCCGTCCTCGGCCACGAGGGCGCGGGCACCGTCGTCTCCGTCGGCGAGGGCGTCACCCATGTCGCCCCCGGCGACGGCGTCGTCCTCAACTGGGCGCCGTCCTGCGGCAGCTGCCACCCCTGCTCGCTCGGCGAGGTCTGGCTCTGCGCGAACGCCCTGACCGGCACCGCGAACGTGCACGCCCGCACCGAGGACGGCACCGAGCTCCACCCCGGCCTCAACGTCGCCGCCTTCGCCGAGGAGACGGTCGTCGCCGCGAACTGCGTCCTGCCCGTCCCCGACGGGGTGCCGCTCACCGACGCCGCCCTCCTGGGCTGCGCCGTCCTCACCGGCTGGGGCGCGGTCCACCACTCCGCCCGGGTCCGGGAGGGCGAGACCGTCGCCGTCTTCGGTGTCGGCGGGGTGGGTCTCGCCACGCTCCAGGCCGCCCGGATCGCGGGCGCGTCGACGATCGTCGCCGTGGACGTCTCCCCGGAGAAGGAGGCGCTCGCGCGGGCGGCCGGTGCCACCGAGTACGTCGTCGCCTCCCAGACCACCGCCAAGGAGATCCGGAAGCTGACCGGGGGCCAGGGCGTCGACGTGGCCGTCGAGTGCGTCGGCCGCGCCGTCACCATCCGCACCGCCTGGGACTCCACCCGGCGCGGTGGCCGCACCACGGTCGTCGGCATCGGCGGCAAGGACCAGCAGGTCAGCTTCAACGCCCTGGAGATCTTCCACTGGGGCCGCACGCTGGCGGGCTGCGTCTACGGCAACTCGAACCCGGCCGAGGACCTGCCCGTGCTCGCCGACCACATCCGGGCCGGCCGGCTGGACCTCGGCGCCCTCGTCACCGAGCGGATCACCCTGGACGGCATCCCGGGCGCCTTCGAGAACATGCTCGCGGGCAAGGGCGGCCGCGCCCTCGTCGTCTTCTGACCCCCGACGCGCGGAAGCCCGTACCGGCGAGCCGTCCGGTACGGGCTTGCGCGCGTCAGAGGTCCAGCACGAGACGGTCGCCGCGCGAGCGGCCCACGCAGATCATCATCGTCGTCCCCGAGGCCTTCTCGTCCTCGCCGAGGACGGAGTCGTGGTGCTCGGGCGTCCCGGCGAGCACCTTCGTCTCACAGGTGCCGCACCAGCCCTCCTCGCAGGAGTACGCCACACCCGGCACCACCTCGCGCACGGTGTCGAGCAGGGTCCGGCCGGGCTCCACGCGCAGAGTCCGCCCGGTCCGCCGCAGCTCGACCTCGAAACCGCCCTCGCCGGAGGGCCTCTCCACCGGTGCCGCACCGAACCGCTCCATGTGCAGCGGCCCCGCCCAGCGGTCCTCGACCGCCCGCAGCAGCCCCTCCGGGCCGCAGCAGTACACGGCCGTGTCCGCCGGCAGCCCGGCGAGGACACCGTCCAGATCGGGCAGCCCCGCCGTGTCCTGCGGGACGAGCGTGACCCCGGGCAGCGCGGAGAGCTCCTCGCGGTACGCCATGGAGGCGAGGCTCCGGCCGCCGTAGAGCAGGGACCACGAACCCGGCGGCAGGGAGCGGATCATCGGCAGCAGTGGGGTGATGCCGATGCCGCCCGCGACGAACAGATAGCGCTCGGCGGGCACCAGCGGGAACCGGTTGAACGGGCCCCGGACCTCCAGGACCGTGCCCTCCCCGACGGAGGTGTGGATCTCCTCGGATCCGCCCCGTCCGCCGGGCTCCCGCAGCACCCCGAGCCGGTACGCGGTCCGGTCGGCCGGGTCGCCGCAGAGCGAGTAGTGCCGGACCGCGCCGGACGGCAGCGTCACCTCCAGATGCGCGCCGGGCTCCCAGGGCGCGAGGTCGGCGCCGGTGGGGTCGGCGAGCAGCAGCCCGCGGACCCCCTCGGCCTCCCGGACGACGGAGCCGACGATGAGCGGGACCCTGGTCATGGCATCACCTCGATGTCGCGGACGGCGGAAGCAGCGGCTCGGGCCACACCCGGCACAGGGCCCCGTACAGCACGGCGGCGACCACGAAGGAGGCCGGCAGGCTCAGGTCCACCCCGCCGGTGACGCCGGTCAGCGGCCCGGTGTACAGCGGGTTGTTGACCCACAGGATCCCGACGACCGAGCCGGCCGCGAAGGCCGTGGCGGCCCTCGGGTTGACCCCGCCCGTGTACCAGTACCGTCCGCCGCCGCCCGTGGTGAACGCGCGCAGCGCCTCCGCGTCGTACCGGCCGCGGTGGAGCACGTAGCCGACGGAGAGCACGGCCGCCCACGGGGCCACGACCGTGAGCAGCAGGGTCACGAACGCCGACATGGCGTCCATGGCGTCGTACACCACCGCCCCGAGGTACAGCACGGCCGCCGCGAGCAGCGCGACCACCGTGGTCACGGCGGCCCGCGAGGAGCGCCAGAACACCGAGTTGGCGGAGAGCCCGGCCGCGTACAGGCAGAGACCGGCCTGCGGGAGGGTGCCCGCGAAGCCGAAGACGACCACCGCCACCGCGAACCAGCCCGGCACCGCGTCCGTCAGCCCCTGCAGCCACGGCTCGTCGGGCACGGGGAAGAGCGTCGTCACGTACGCGCCGGTGAGCAGCGCCGCGAGACTGCTGAGGAACATCGAGATCCCGCTCGCCCGCACCACCCGGCCGGTGGAGGTGCCGGCCGGCATGTAGCGGGTGTAGTCGCCCTGGAAGGTGGCGTACGACAGGGGCACGGTCGCGGACGCGGTCGCCGCGAGCAGCCACGTGTGCAGCGTGCTGTCGAGCGCCAGGGCCCCGCCCGCGTATCCCGCGTCGAACCGGGGGGCGAGCACGAGGGCGGTGCCGAGCAGGACCGCCCCGCCGGTGACCGCCGTGATCCGGTACGTGCGGACCAGCGTCTCGTGGCCGCGGACGGCGACCAGCGCGACCGCCGCCGCCGTCACGAACATCGCCACGGTCAGCGCGCCCGGACCGGTCGGCGTGGAGAAGAGCCGGTGCCCCGCGACCATCACGGCCGTGCCGCCCGTCCACACCGCGATCGCGAAGAAGCCGAGCGCCGTCACCACCGTGAGGACGTTGCCGACGACCCTGCCCCGCACCCCGAAGTGCGCCCCGCTCGACACCGGATCGTTGGTGCCGGTGCGGACGCCGAACCGGGCGAGCGGTGCGAGCAGCGCCGTCCCGACGGCGACGCCCACGGCGATCGCGCTCGCCGACGCCCACCAGCCGAGTCCGAAGACCACGGGCAGCGCGCCGAGCACGACCGTGCCGAAGGAGAACTGCGCGGAGGGCCAGATCCAGCCGAAGTCCGCCGGCGTCGAGGTGCGTTCCGCCTCGGGCACCGGCGCGATGCCGTCGTGGTCGACCGCCGCACGGGGCGGCGTCACGGTGGACGCCGCCCCGGTCGGTGTGGTGGTCATGAGGCGCCCCCGGAGCGGTCCTCGGGACGGTCCTGGCCGGGCAGCACGTCGACCACCCGGAGGGCGGCGCAGGCCGCCCCCGAGGTGCGCTCGCCGCTGGTCAGGTCGAAGGTCGTGTGGTGCAGGGGGCAGGTGATGCGCAGCCTGTCCCCGTCGACCCTGCCGTACTTGAGCCGGCCGCCGCGGTGGGGGCAGACGGCGGCCGCGAGGACCTTGCGGCCGGCGACCTCGACCAGGACCAGGTCCTCGGTCACCTGGCGGACGGTGGGCTCGCCGGAGCCCCGCCGCCCGGCGGGCACGGCCGTCATGCGACGGTCTCCCGCGCCCGCGCGATCGCCGTCTCCGTGGCCTCGCCGACGATGTCGGAGGCCAGCCGCACGCCCGCCCAGATCTTCGCGAGGTCCGGCTCCTCGAGCGCGCGGATCGCCGTACGCATGTGGTTGCTGTGGTACGAGTCGATGTACAGGTGCTCGGTGTAGTAGGCGTCGTGGACGATCCCCAGCCGCCGCGCCGCCCGGGCGAAGCTCTGGAAGGCGTACAGGACGCTCGTCTCGAAGTAGGCGTACGCCCCCAGGAAGTACTGGGGGGACGGCGCCCGGCTCGCCAGCCAGTGGAACATGTTGACGTAGGCGTAGCACTCCGGGGACGTGTCGTCGAGGTAGTCGTCGAGCCGCAGGCTCATCCCGAGCTCGGTGAGCAGGTCCCGGTAGAGCTGGGAGTGCGCCTGCTCCTCGTTGCCGCAGCCGAGTTCGTCGATGAGGACCCGGAAGACGGCCATCGCCGAGCGGTACGGCAGCCGGGGGACGACCGGGAGCAGCGACTCGGACTCGGTGAGCCCGTCGAGGGCGAACTCCCGCACGACCACCTTGAACTGGTCGAGCGTCGCGTGCTCGGCGAGGAAGGTCGCGCTCTCCGGGAGTGCGGCCTCCTCCTCGGACAGGAACTCCTTGAGTGCCTGGAGCAGCTCGCCGGCCGAGCCGAAGCGGGGCGCGGAGGCCTCGTAGGCGCGCGCCTTGGGCAGGATCCACCGCTCCTCGATCGCGGTCATCGAGCCGTAGTCGCCGAGGTTGGGCACCCGCCGGTAGAGGGCGTGCAGTTCGCGCTGGGCGGTCGCGGCCGGGGCCGCGACCGAGTGCGCGGTCACCGGGACGGAGGAGGCGGTGGGGGAGGCGGGGGTGGTGCTCATGCCGCCTTCGCCTCCTCGTGCGTGGTGGGGGAGCTGATCACGCCGCGCTCGTGGAGTTCCTTCTTGACCCAGCGGTACCAGTCGTCGCGGAAGACGCCGTACTTCTCGCAGACGGTGTTGATCTCCGCCTGGCGGTCCGGGGTCGGGTCGACCAGCATCGCGTTGCACAGACCCGGTTCGAGGTTGGCCAGCGGGCCGATGAAGCCCTGGATGCCGCGGGCGTCGACCAGGAGGTTCTCCCAGCCCTCGAAGACGGGGATGCCGGTGCCGGCCTCGGCCATCCTGCGGGTGAAGGCGGCGTCGCCGCTCGACTCCTTGATGCCGACGATCCCGGGGATCTCCTTGCAGATCCGGATCAGGGTCTCGAACTCGATCCGATTGCCCGACAGCGCCTCCTCGTTGTAGAGGAAGATCGGTATGTCGAGGGCCGCGCGGATCGCCCGGTAGTGCTCGACGATCTGGTCCTGCGTCACGTCGGCGCCGAACGGCGTGGTGACGACGACGGCGTCGGCGCCGATCTCGGCGGCCGTGCGGGCCCGGTCGACCACCGAGGCGGTGTCGGGGAGCTGGATCCCGGCGAGCACGGGGAGGCCGTCGGCGTGCTTGACGGTGTACGTGACGACGTCCTGCCACTGCCGGGCGTCGAGCTTCCAGCCCTCGCCGGAGGTCAGGGCCGGCATGAGGCCCGTGACCTCGGCCCGGATGTGGTCCAGGAGCCGGACGACGCTCTGCTCGTCGACGGTGCCGTGCTCGTCGAGAGGGGTGATCAGCGGGACGACGGTCCCGGAGTAGGTGTCAGGCATGACTGGGGTGCCCTTCGGAATGTGTTCAGAGGGTGTCGGAGTCGACCTTCAGCACCAGCGAGCGCTGGTAGAGGTCCTCCAGGTACGCGGGGAACGAGGGCTCCGCGCCGGTGCCGATCGGCACGACGGGCAGGCCGTCGGCCGCCTTGAGCAGCCGGGGGCTCGCCGTGTGCAGCACGCCCCCGCGGCCGATGACCTGGGCGAGCAGCAGGCGTTCGTGCGTGGGCAGTCCGTCGAGCTCGGGGGTGGTGAAGGCCCGCCGGAGGTCGTCCTCGTCGTACGGGACCCGGTCGATGGCCAGGTCGGTGTGGAGGACGTCCATGAACGGGTAGTAGTCGTCCTGCACGCCCCGCTCGTAGCCCCACACGAGGTCGTCGCAGCGGCCGACCTGCTCCCAGTTCATGAAGACCCGGCCGGCGTCCCCCGCGGCGAGACGGGCCGCGAAGAAGGACTTGGCGGCGACGCGGACGGTGTCGTCCTCGCTGTGCATGCCCATGAAGAGCGTGGCGTCGATGAACACCGTGGGGGCGTGCTCGGTCGCCTCGGGGGTGGCGTCAGGCCGCATAGCGCTCGAGCACCTTCCGCATCCGCTCCATCGCGCCGGCGAAGACCTCGGGCTCGCGGGCCAGGGCCAGGCGGACGAAGCGCTCGCCCTTCTCCTTGGTGTTCCAGTAGAAGAAGGTGCCCGGCAGGACGTACACCTCCTCGTCGAAGAGGACGGCCTGCAGCTGGGTGGCGGTCAGGTGCTCCGGCTTGATGCGGAACCAGGCGACGCTGGTGCCGACGACCGGCTCCTGGAACTCCAGGATGGTGCCGTCGAGGGCGGCGCGGGCGGCGTCGCCGTTGGTCCTGATGATGTCGCGGACCGAGGCGAAGCCGTCGGTGATGGAGTCCTCGATGTACTGCGTGACCATGTTGAGGACGAACGGCGACACGTTCAGGAGGACGCTGGTGTGGAGGTTGTAGACCTCCTCCTGGATGTTCCGGCTGGCGGTGATCATGGCGCACTTGGCGTCCTGGATCGGCCAGGTCTTGCCGGTGTCCTCCATGACCATGTAGGTGACGCCGGACTCCTCGAGGAGCTTGTAGATGTCGACCCGGCCGATGCCCTCGTCGCAGAGCGCGAAGGAGGCGAAGCAGAAGTCCATCACGAGGACCTTGTCGTGGTCCACGCAGTAGCGCACGACCTCGGCGAAGCCCTCCAGCTTCTCGGCGAGCAGGGTGAACCCGGTCGGGTTGTTGGGGTCGACCAGGTAGATCGCGTCCGCGTCGATCGACTCGACGAGGCGCTCGTAGATGGCGTCCTTGTCGTGCAGCACCGACTCGTCGACCGGCCCGAGCGGCACCTGCATGTTGCGCAGCAGGTCGACCAGGTTGTCGAAGCAGGGCTCCACCAGCTGCACCGACATGCCGCGCTGCTTGAGGAACATGCCGGCCACCATCGTGGAGACGCTGGCGGAGTACGAAAGAAGCGTGCGGTCCATCGCCCGGGCGGTGGGCTGCTGGTGCAGGCGGAAGAAGGCGTCGACGAACTGGCGCTCGAAGTGCGCCTGCTGCTTCGACTCGGACTCGTGCCAGAGCTCCGGAAGCCGCGAGACGATGCGCTCCTGCGAGGCGGACTGACGCTGGTGGGTGTGGGCGTCGGCCAGGTTGAACCGGGTCTTCAGGGCCTCGATCTCGTGCTGGGTGAGGTCGACGAAGGTGCTGACGTCTGCCTTGTCGGTCAACGACATGAAGAACTCCCGCTGTCGATACGAAACTCGTCCGGAATTCCGGCGGCGTGAATGACTGTAGGAGCTTCGAGCGGCCTTGCGAATAACGGCCGGGTCACGCAATTAATAATCACCGCGATGTTCTGCGGAGGGAAAAAAGGAACGACGGCCAGGCATTCCTCGAATAGGAATGCCTGACCGTCGTTCGCCTTGTTCGGCCGCGCCGGCGGCTTGTTCCGCTATTCAGTGGCGGCCCGCAGCAGGATGTCTTCGTACACCTTCGGGTCGTCCGAGGCGATGACCGGCCAGCCGATGCCGTACGCCCCCTCCCAGCCCACGTCGATGCCGGGGTTGGCGTGGTCGGAGCCGTCGGGCAGGAACAGGTGGGGGCTGCAGTTCACGCGGTCGCTCTTCGACAGCGCGGCCTGGTCGGCGAGGGTCCGGCGGGCCCGCCCGTCGTCCAGCGCCTCGGTGAGGGCGTCGACGTCGACGGCGCCCGTCTCCGCGGCCACGTCCAGGATCACCTTGCGGTGGCTGATGCAGCGCGACTCGGCCCAGAAGGCCCGGCGCAGCCCGAGGTCGAGCTGCTCCGAGGCGTTCAGGCTCTGCTCCTTGGCGGCGAGCACCGCCTCCAGGGCGGGCAGCGTCGTCGAGGGGTACAGCCAGTCCTTGGCCTGCCACAGCTGCCAGCCGGCGGCCGGCTCCAGGCTGGCCATCCGGGCGACCTCGCTGTCCGTGCCGGGGCGCGGGCTCGGGGCGTCGTTCAGCAGTTCCAGGGGGAAGGCGCGCAGGTCGAAGGAGACCTGCTCCTCCAGGCCGAGGCGGGCCCGGGTGGCGTGCAGCCGGTGGATGGCGATGTGCGCGAAGGAACACCAGATGTCGGAGAAGACGGTGACGACTCCGCGCGGCGGGGTCAGGTCGGCGGTGGTCGGGTCGGACATGGTTCTCCTCGGTTCAGGTGCGCGGGCGGAGCGGTGCTCAGCCGGCGGTGGACTCGTGGGCGTCGAGCGCCGCCTCGAGGTCGAGGTCGGCGCCCGGCAGCCAGGCGGGCAGGGACGGGATGCGGGCCATCGCCTCGAAGAGCCGGGGCACGGCGGCCTCCTCGACGGTCGGCCCGTGGGCGCTGAGCAGCCGCGCGGGGCGCAGTGCGGCCAGCTCGTGGACGGGACGGAGGAACTTCGCCTCGTCGACCAGCGCGGTCCACGGGGCTATCGCACGGTTCAGGACCTCGAAGCCGTGGAAGAATTCCTCTTCGGAAAGGTCGGTGAAGTCCTGGCGAATTTCTTCGACGACGGTGCCGAAGCTGTCGGAGCTGTAGAGCGTTCCATCGGAATGGTCGAACACTGCGAGGGTTCCGGGTGAATCGAAGGTGGGCGGCCGGTGAAAACTCAGCTCACGGTCTCCGACTTTCACGCGATTTCCCGGGTTCGCGGTTACTACCCGTTCCTGCGGAATGCTGAACTCTTCCGATATTCGCGTCAGTGATATCGCGTTGGCGAGCACCTTCGCCTGCGGCGCGGCCTCCAGGATCCGGGCGAGGGCGCCGGTGTGGTCGCGGTCGTCGTGGGTCACGACGACCCAGCGCAGATCGGCCGGGTCGATCAGCGACCAGAGGGAGTCCAGGAAGCCCTCCCGGTCGACGGGCATGCCGGTGTCCACGAGGAGCGGCTCTCCGGACCGTAGGAGGAAGGCGTTCACCGGCTGGTCGCCGAGACCGGGGATCGGCAGGGCCGAGGGGAGGACGTGGATGTCCGGCCCGGCGGTGTAGGACGTCTTCATGATCAGCCTTTCATGAGGCACCGATCGGGCCGGGGCCCCCGGGCGGGGACCCGGGGGAGGCCGGCCTCGGTCAGACGAGCTGGATGGTCAGGGAGCCGGCGATCAGCAGGGCGAGGCCCAGGGCGCGCGGCTTGGTCAGGGAGCGCTGCGGGAGCTTGAACAGGCCCTTGTGGTCGATCAGGGCCGAGGTCAGCTGCTGCCCCGTCACGGTCAGGGCGATGGTCACGGCCGCGCCGATGGTGGGGATGAGCAGGAAGGTGCCGGTGACGTACGCGGCGGCGCAGGCGCCACCGAGCCAGCCCCACCAGGGCATCTTCTTCAGCGGGGCGATCTTGGGCTTCGGGGTCTTCCGGGTCGCGTAGAGCACGAGCAGGACGACGGCGATGGTGAAGGTCGCCACGGCGAAGCTGATCACGGCGACGGTGATGGGCTCCTTCAGCTGGGCGCGCAGCTGGGCGTTGACCGCACCCTGGATCGGCAGCACACCGCCGGCGACGATGCCGAGGACGAGCCAGCCGGCGCGGCCGGCGCTCGACATCTTGGGCGCGCCGGGAGGGGCCGCGGCCTTCATGCCCCGGATGATCACGACGATGCCCGCGAGGACGGCGAGGGCGCCGAGGACGATGCCGACGCTCAGGTCCTTCTGCTTGAGGCCGAGGAGACCGAAGAGGTCGAGGGCGAGCGAGGCGAACATCTGGCCGGTGACGAAGAGTCCGACGGCGGCGAGGGCGCCGAGCCGTGGGAACAGCAGGATGCCGCTGGTGATGTACAGGGGGCTGGCGAGTCCGCCGAGCAGCTGCCACCACTCCACGTCGGGCAGCTTGCCGAGCGCGCCGAGCGCGCCGGCCGCCACCGCGAGCACGACGAGCAGCGTGGTCGCGACGCCGAGCTGGATGGTCGAAGCGCCGTACGGGGTGCCGACGGCCGAGTTGAGCTGGAGGTTCACCGAGGCCTGGACGGCCAGGAGGCAGCCGACCAGCAGGGCCGCGGCGAGGAGCGCGGTGTGCATCTGGATCTCCCTGGGGCGGGATGGCGAGCGGATAAGTGGACACTGAGTCCGTTTAGCATGCCATGCAACATGGCAAACGGACAAGGTGTCCACTTAGCCCCGGGGGAAGTAAGGTCTGGTCCATGAGCGAGGAAGAGCAGCGAGGTCGTGGAGCCTCCTCCGTGCACCGGGTCGGCGGGCTCCTCGGTGATCTGCAGGCCGCGGAGGAGCAGCCGGTCGCCCCGCGCAGACGTGCGGACGCGGAGCGCAACCGCGCCCAGATCCTGGCCGCGGCCGAGCGGCTCTTCGCCGAGCAGGATCCGCGGTCGGTCACCATGGACCGGATCGCCAAGGCCGCGGGCGTGGGCCGCGCCACGCTGTACCGGAGCTTCCCCGATCCGTCCTCGGTCGCCGTGGCGCTGCTCGACGAGCACGAGCGCCGGCTGCAGGGGCAGCTCATCTACGGACCGCCGCCGCTCGGCCCCGGCGCGCCGGCGGGGGAGCGGCTCGCGGCGTTCTACCTGGCGATGCTCGATCTGCTGGAACGGCATCTGCCGCTGGCCCTGGGGGCGGAGACCGGTCCCGCGCGCTTCCGGACGGGTGCCTACGGCTTCTGGCGCGTCCACGTCCGGACCCTGCTGGTCGACCACGGGGTCGGGGACCCGGATCCGCTGATCGACATCGCGCTCAGTCCGCTGTCGCCCGAGCTCTTCCAGTTCCAGCGGCACGAACTCGGCCTGTCGACCGAGCGCATCGGGCGTTCACTGGCGGACTTCGCGCGCCAGTTGCTGCAGTCAGGAGGCGGTCGCTGACCGCCCCTGCGACGAGGCCTTCGAGGAGGTCTTCGACGGCGCCGGGGTCGCCGGGCCGGCCGGGTGGACGAGCCCGGGCAGGATCAACTCCCAGATGCGGCGCAGTCGTTCCTCGGCCGGATCGTGCAGGGCTCCGCTCTCCGCGGGCCAGAGCCCGTCGGCCGGCGCGCTCGGCAGGCGCATCTCCAGCTCGACCCCGGTGATCACGTAGCCGATCAGCGCCGCCACCGCCGTCGCGTCCACGCCCGGCCGCAGGGCGTTCTCCGCCACCGCGTAGCGCGCCAGACGGCCCACCTCGCGCCGCCAGGGGCAGTCCTGCCCGGGTCCGGGGTCCGTCGACTGCAGCTCGCGGGCGAGGCGTTCACCGGCCCGCGCCATGTGATCGGTCTCGAAGAGCCGGATCAGCGCATGGGTCGTGATGACCAGCTTGTCGATCGCGGTGCCGCCCACCCCCTCGGTGGATAAGCAGGCCGATTCGACCGTGATCCGGGTGACCGCACGGGCCCGCCCGCGCACCGCGGTCGCCAGGTCCGCCTTGGTGGCGAAGTGGAAGACCAGGGCGCCCGTGGTCACCCGGGCCTCGCCGGCGATCCGCGCCAGGGACGCCCGCTCGTAGCCCACTCTGTCGAACACTCGCGCCGCCGACGACAGGATCTCCTGTCTCGTCCGCTCCGCCCGCTGCTGAATCGCCATGAGCTCCCCCGTGGACTCGCGAGAAAAAGCCGGAGCCGGAGCGTTATCTTCCGGCCCGCGCCTGTGACCGACTCGAAACTATCCGGCCGGGGAGCGGCGAAACGTGGCTTCTCGTCCGCCCGGCCGGAACTGGGGCTTGACGCGCGTCCTTCTCCCAGGTCGCGGGCGCCCGGCCCGTGCGGACCGCCCGCGAACTGACCGGAACCGGGGGTATGGCCTGTCAGGTGGATTCAGCCGTTCCGGCCGTCACGGAAGCCCGCGCCCGGGAGCGGGATACGGCCACGCCCGCCAGGCACAGCGCACCCCCGGCGAGCGTGAGCACGCCCGGCAGCTCGCCCAGGAACACCCAGGCGAGGACCACGACCAGGGCGGGCACGGCGTACGTCGTCGCGCCCATCCGCCCCGCGGTGGTCCGGGCCAGGGCGTAGGCCCAGGTCGTGAACGCGAGGGCGGTCGGGAACACCCCCAGGTAGACCATGTTCAGGGTCGCCGACAGCGGGGCCCGGCCCGCCTCCTCGACCAGCTGCCCCGCGAACGGGAGACAGGCCACCGCCCCCACCAGGCAGCCGAAGGTCGTCACCTGGAGCGCGCTGCCGTGCGCGAGCGCCGGCTTCTGGGCCACCACCCCGCCCGCGTACGCCACCGCGGCGAGCAGGCAGAGGACCACCCCGAGCACGGAGGCGTGCGCGCCGGGGCCGCCGCCGGACATCGACAGGCCGACGGTCACCGCGCCGGCGAAGGAGACCGCCATGCCCGCGAGCAGCCGGGGCGGCAGCGACTCCTTGAGGAACCGCGCGCCGAGCAGGGCGATGAGGATCGGTCCGATGTTCACCACCATCGCCGCCGTGCCCGCGTCGACCTCCTGCTCGCCCCAGTTCAGGACCACCATGTACACCCCGAACCAGAGCAGCCCCGAGGTCACGATCCCCGGCCAGGCGGCCCGCGGCGGGAGTCCCTCCCGTCGCACCAGGAGCACGGTCCCGAGGACGAGAGCCCCGGCGAGCAGCCGGCCGAGGGCGAGGGCGCCGGGGGAGTAGGCCGCCCCGGCGCTGCGGATGGACACGAAGGCGGAGGCCCACAGGACGACGGTGACACCGGCGGCGGCGAGCGCGAGCCGGGCGGGTTGCTTCTGCATGGCTCGACCGTAGGGTGCGGACCCTTCGGCGTTCACCGCAATATCGAGGGGTGCGTGGGCGGGCACCCCGGCCCGCCCGCCCCGCTCATCGCAGCGCCGCGGCCGCGATACCCAGGCCGGCCCGCAGGGCGGTCTCGCCCTCCGGTGTCACCTTCACCGCGCGCTCGGACCCGATGCGGACGCACCACCCGGCGTCCAGCGCGTGCCGGCACAGTGCGGCGCCCGCGATCCCCGCGAGGTGCGGGCGGCGCTCGGTCCAGTCCAGGCAGCCGCGCGCGACGGGCCGCCGCCCCTTCCGTACGAGGGCGATGCCCTGCTCGTCGAACCAGGCGAGGCCCCGGTCGGTGAGCGCGAACCCGGTGTCCTGGCGCAGCAGTCCGCGCTCCGTCATCGCGTCGGTGATCGCGATGCCGAGCCGTCCCGCGAGGTGGTCGTAGCAGGTCCGGCCGCGCGCCATCGCCTGCCCGGCGCTCGCGGCCCGCAGCGAGCGCGGCGGCGCGGGCACCTCGGGCTCGGACCGGGCGGCCAGGTCCTCGACGAGGTGCGCGATCCCGGGGTCGGCGAGGCGCACGTACCGGTGCCGTCCCTGCCGTTCCTCCGCGAGCACCCCGCCCGCGACCAGTTTCCCGAGGTGCTCGCTGGCGGTGGACGGCGCCACCCCGGCGTGCCGGGCGAGCTCCCCGGCGGTCCAGGCCCGGCCGTCGAGCAGGGCGAGCAGGAACGCGGCGCGGCTCTCGTCCGCGAAGAGCGCCGCGAGCGCGGCGAGATCACTGGCTGCCATGGCTCAAGCCTGCCGCACTCACGCTTCGGCGGTGGCCGAACTGTGAGATGTCCGGGGGCGGGCCGGGAGCGCCTCGTACTGGAGCCGCAGACCGTCGAGCAGTGCCGTCAGGCCCGTCTCGAAGGCGCCCTCGTCGACCTTCTGGCGGTGCTCCGCGAGGAGGTGGGCCCGGCCGAGGTGGGGGTAGTCGGCCGGGTCGTAGGCCGTCTCGTCGTCGACGAAGCCGCGGGCGAAGGAGCCGAGGGCGGAGCCGGTGATGAAGTACCGCATCAGCGCCCCGATGGAGGTGGCCTGGGCCGGGGGCCATCCCGCGCGGACCATCGCGCCGAAGACGGCGTCGGCGACCTTCAGGCCGGCCGGGCGGCGGCCGGGGCCCTGGGCGAGCACGGGGACGATGTGCGGGTGGTCGGCGAGGGCGGCGCGGTAGGAGACCGCCCAGTCGTGCAGGGCGGTCCGCCAGTCCCGGCCGTCGTCCTCCGCGAACATCGACAGGTCGATCTTCGCGCTCACCGCGTCAGCGATCGCGTCGAGGATCTCGTCCTTCGTGCGGAAGTGGTTGTAGAGCGAGGGCCCGCTCACCCCGAGTTCGGCGGCGAGCCGCCGGGTGGAGAGCGCGGCGAGGCCCTCCGCGTCCACGAGCGCGCCCGCCGTCTCGACGATGCGTTCTCGGCTGAGCAGGGGCTTGCGCGGTCGGGCCATGGCGCACATAGTAGGCCCGCACAGCAAAAACTAGCAGTGGTAATTAAATGGCCGAGTGGGGTGGCACCGCATGAATCTGGAACTGAGCGAGGAGCAGGAGGCCGTACGGCGGCTCGCCGAGGACTTCGTCGCACGTGAGGTCACCCCGCACGCCGTCGCGTGGGACCGCGCCGAGGAGGTGGGCCGGGGCATCGTGAAGAAGCTCGGCGCCGTCGGCTTCCTCGGGCTCACGATCCCGGAGGAGTACGGCGGTTCGGGCGGCGACCACCTCGCGTACTGCCTCGTCACCGAGGAGCTGGGGCGCGGCGACTCCTCCGTCCGCGGCATCGTCTCCGTCTCCCTCGGCCTGGTCGCCAAGACGATCGCCTCCTGGGGCACCGAGGAGCAGAAGCGGGAGTGGCTGCCCCGGCTCGCGTCCGGCGAGGCGCTCGGCTGCTTCGGCCTGACCGAGCCGGGCACCGGCTCCGACGCCGGGAACCTGGCCACCCGCGCCGTCCGGGACGGCGACGCGTACGTCGTCGACGGCAGCAAGATGTTCATCACCAACGGCACCTGGGCCGATGTCGTACTGCTCTTCGCCCGCACGAACGACACCCCCGGCCACAAGGGCGTCTCCGCCTTCCTCGTCCCCACCGACACCCCCGGCCTCACCCGCCGCCCCGTCCACGGCAAGCTCGGCCTGCGCGGCCAGGCCACCGCCGAACTCGTCCTGGAAGGCGTCCGCGTCCCGGCCGGAGCGATGCTGGGCCCCGAGGGCAAGGGCTTCGCCGTCGCCATGTCCGCTCTCGCCAAGGGGCGCATGTCGGTCGCCGCCGGCTGCGTCGGCATCGCCCAGGCGGCCCTCGACGCGGCCGTACGGTACGCGGGGGAGCGCGAGCAGTTCGGAAAGCCCATCGCCTCGTACCAGCTGGTCCAGGAGCTCCTCAGCGACATCGCCGTCGACGTGGACGCCGCCCGGCTGCTCACCTGGCGGGTCGCCGACCTGATCGACCGGGGCCAGGACTTCGCCACCGCCGCCTCCAAGGCCAAGCTGTACGCCTCCGAGGCCGCCGTCCGCGCCGCGAACAACGCCCTCCAGGTCTTCGGCGGCTACGGCTACATCGACGAGTACCCGGTCGGGAAGCTGGTGCGTGACGCCCGCGTCATGACCCTGTACGAGGGCACCAGCCAGATCCAGAAGCTCATCATCGGCCGCGCGCTGACGGGGGTCTCGGCCTTCTGAGTACCTCGCTGAGTACGCGGACGGATGTGGCACCGGCCACATCCGTCCGATGCTGTGCGGCATGAGCGACACACCGGTCAAGCAGCAGAACACCGCCGCCTACTACATGCAGGCGGTCATCTCCTTCGGGATCGCGATCGCGGCCGTGGCCGTCGGGATCTACCAGCTCGACGCCAGTGGCTGGGTGCGGGCCTTCCTCGCCATCGCGGTCCTCTACCTCACGACCTCGGCCTTCACCCTCGCCAAGGTCGTCCGCGACCGCCAGGAGGCCGGCCAGATCGTCAGCCGGGTGGACCAGGCCCGCCTGGAGAAGCTCCTCGCCGAGCACGACCCCTTCCAGAAGCTCTGAGCGCGGGATCTCGCGGGCCGAGAAGATCTAAGCGCTTGCTCACCCTCGTTGTATGGTGTTCGTCCTGACGGGGTCCGAGAGGGAGTGTGGGATGAGCGCGGCGGAGGAGACGCCCGGGGGCGAGGACATGCCCTGGGGCGAGGTCACGCCCGAGGCGGCCCGGCGGCTGCTCGTGGCCGCCGTCGAGGCGTTCGCCGAGCGCGGCTACCACGCCACCACCACCCGGGACATCGCGGGACGCGCCGGGATGAGCCCGGCCGCGCTCTACATCCACTACAAGACCAAGGAAGAGCTGCTCCACCGGATCAGCCGCATCGGTCACGACAAGGCCCTGGAGATCCTCCGGGCCGCGGCCGACGGCGAGGGCACCGCCGCCGAGCGGCTCGCCGACGCCGTGCGCTCCTTCGTCCGCTGGCACGCCGAGCGCCACACGACCGCGCGCGTCGTCCAGTACGAGCTCGACGCCCTCGGCCCCGAGCACCGCGCCGAGATCGTCGAGCTGCGCCGCGAGTCCGAGGCCGTGATCCGGCGGATCATCAACGAGGGCGTCGCGGCGGGCGAGTTCGCGGTGTCGGACGTGCCCGGCACCACGGTCGCGGTGCTCTCCCTCTGCATCGACGTCTCGCGCTGGTTCAACACGCAGGGCCGCCGGACCGCCGACGAGGTCGGCGCGCTCTACGCCGACCTCGTCCTGCGGATGGCCGGCGCTCAGAAGTAGTAGCGGGAGACCGACTCGGCGACGCAGACGGGCTTCTCGGAGCCCTCGCGCTCCACGGTCACCGCGGCCGTCACCTGCACGCCGCCGCCCGCCTCCTCGACCTTCGTCAGGACGGCGGTGGCGCGCAGTCGCGAGCCGACCGGGACCGGGGCGGGGAAGCGGACCTTCTCCGTCCCGTAGTTGAGGCCCATCTTCATGCCCTCGACCCGCAGCACCTGCGGGACGAACAGCGGCAGCAGCGACAGCGTCAGGTAGCCGTGCGCGATCGTCGTGCCGAAGGGGCCGGCGGCGGCGCGCTCCGGGTCCACGTGGATCCACTGGTGGTCCCCGGTCGCCTCGGCGAAGAGGTCGATCCGCTTCTGGTCGATCTCCACCCAGTCGCTGTGCCCCAGCTGCTCGCCGACCCCCGCGCGCAGCTCCTCGGCGGAGGTGAAGATCCTCGGCTCGGCCATGTTCCCTCGTCCCTTCTCGTACGGCATACCTAATGGTCGGTATCTAAGCGCTTGCTCAGCATGTGGGCTGCGGAGGCCGCTGTCAACGGCCGCCAACGACAGACCAGTAGGGTTCCCCGAGTGCCGCAGATTCCAGAGAAGATCCACGAACTCACCGTCGGCCAGCTGTCCGCCCGCAGCGGGGCCGCCGTCTCCGCCCTGCACTTCTACGAGGCGAAGGGGCTCATCAGCAGCCGCCGCACCGCCGGCAACCAGCGGCGCTACGGCCGCGACACCCTCCGCCGGGTCGCCTTCGTCCGGGCCGCGCAGCGGGTCGGCATCCCCCTGGCCACCATCCGGGAGGCGCTGGCCCAGCTCCCCGAGGAGCGCACCCCCACGAACGAGGACTGGGCCCGCCTCTCCGGGGCCTGGCGCACCGAACTCGACGAGCGCATCAAGCAGCTGGGCCGGCTGCGCGACCACCTGACCGACTGCATCGGCTGCGGCTGCCTGTCCCTGGAGACCTGCGTCCTGTCCAACCCCGACGACCGCTTCGGCGAGCAGATGGCGGGCTCCCGCCTCCTCCCCGTACGCCGCCCGGCGGCCGAGGGCGCCGCCGACTAGAAGCCCGTCCGCCCGTACGCGAGGGCCGCCGTCACCAGTTCGGCGTTGGAGCGCGCCGGGGTGCCGTCCGGCAGGAGCAGGGTGTCCTCCAGACCGATCCGGGCACCGGCACCCAGGCGGCGGGCGAGCCGCAGCACCGGCCAGGCGCCGTCCTCCTCACCGTGCAGCAGAACCGGGAGACCGTGCACCTGTACCGGGAGGCCGTGCGGCGGCGCGGGGGCACTGTGCACCTGTACCGGGAGACCGTGCGGCGGCGCCGGGGGACCGTGCACCTGTACCGGGGGACCGTGCGGCGGCACGGGGAGACCGTGTGCCGGCGCCGGGCGCCCCGGCTGCACGGCGAGCGTCGAGAGCAGGGCGCGGGCCGCGGCCTCCGGATCGCCGTCCGAGCCCGCTGCCGTCACCCTCACCAGGACCCGCCGCACCCCCGGCGCCGGCGGGGAGCTCGCGAACCGCTCCGGGCCGTCCGTACCGGACCACAGCGCGGCCTCGACCCCGACCCCGCGCTCCAGGAGCGCTGCCACCACCGCCTCGGCACCCGGCTCGTGCCAGTCGACCGACACCAGATCGGGGAGCACCGTCCAGGACCGGATCCGCTCCACCCGGCGGCCGGGCTCGGGCTCGGCCGACGCCGCCGTCGTGACCGGCACCGGGGCTCCCGCCACCGCCGACACGGCCGGCCGCAGCTCCGCCAGGACCGGCGCGAGCACCCGGGGGGAGAGCGAGGTCCGGCCGCACGGCGTGCGGGGATGCACCCGCACCTCCCCGGCTCCCGCCGCCACCGCCCGCGCCGCGGACTCCGCGAGCGACTCCGGCGACATCGGGACGACCGCCGAATCCCCCGGCCCCCGCGAGCCGTTGAGACACACCTGCAGCACCGCGGGCGACGCCCGCCTCACGCCGCCGAGGCCAGCGGCCGGCTCCGGTCCCCGCGCGCCCGGGCCAGCGCCCCCGAGGTCAGCACCGCACGCGGGACGCCCACCCCGCAGTCCCCGCACACCGGACCGAGCCACGGGTCGTACGGGTCACCCGGCCCGGCCCACTCGATCCGCGGCCCCGCGCACACCGGACACGCCTCGCCCGGCCCCCGTTCGAGGGCGCCGATCAGCCGCCGCAGCACCTCCGGCAGCGGGTCCGAGGGGTGCACCGCCGGGTCGCCGCAGCGGACCACGCCGTTCCCGCCCCAGACGCGCCGGTGCCATGCGTCGAGCGCGCCGAGCCCGCGCAGCCCCTCGTGCTTCTCGCGCCGCCGCCGGGCGGCGAACCGCTCCTCGTACGCGAGCCACACGGCCCGCGCCTCCTCCAGCTCGTCGAGCGCGGCCACCAGCCGCCCCGGGTCGAGCTCCCGGTCCTCGGGACCGAATCTGTGCCTGCGGCACAGATGGTCCCAGGTCGCACGGTGTCCGTACGGCGCGAACCTCTCCAGGCACTTGCGCAGTGAATACCTGCGCAGCGCCGTGTCGCACCCCGGATCGCGCACCTGTCTCGCGAGACTCCGGAAACCGGCCATCACTCGCCACCTCCGCCGCTGGTCCTTCCGCGCTATCAGAGGGACGAACGAGCGCCCCGCCGTGTTCCATCGAAATTCCGATGGCAGCCATCAGCGGGGTGGAAGAGACGCCCGTCACCCTGCGGAACCAGCGCGTCCGGTGGGTTCTAGCGGCCCGTCCGGGCCGCCGAGACCACCACCCGGGCCAGTTCCGGCCGGCAGATGTCGCTGTGCGAGCGGACCACGTCGGCCACGTCCACGCTCACGCACCCCGAGCCCGGCACCCCCTCGCGCAGGACGTCCGCGAGGCCCCGTCGCACGCCCTCCGGCACCGCCCGCACGCCGTCGTGCCCGATCGCGCCCCAGCGCGGGTCGTCCGCGCCGATCAGCCCCGACCCGGTGCCGGTCAGCGACGCGGAGTCGTTCGCGAGCCGGGACGCCAGCGGGTACATGACCCCCAGCGCCGTGTCGTGCCGCGAGTAGCAGGCCACCACCGGCCCCCGCACCCGGTGCTGCAGGTCCCGCAGCGAACCGGACCGGCCGGGGTCGTGCGGCAGCCGCGCCGCGAACGCGTAGTGCGAGAGGGATCCCTGAAGGAGCGTCAGGGAGGCCACCGGCCGGGCCCCGGCGGGCAGCCCCCGCAGCGCGTACGCGACGAGCCGGGCCCCCATGCTGTGGCCCACGAGGTGGACCCGGAGCCCGGGGGCGGCGCGCGCGACCTCGCCGAGCAGCGGTCCGAGCCCCTGCTCGCCGACCCGCCCGGCCCGCTTCTTCATCACGTAGTACGTGGCCTGCCGCAGCACCTCCTTGGCGCCCTTCCAGTACTTCCTCAGGCCCCCGCCGAAGGCCTCCGCCGGGAGCGTGCCGGCGCTCTCCAGGGCCTCGGTGAACAGGGCGCACACCTCCACCGGGTCCGCGACCAGGAACTCCGGAACCGCATCCGGGACGGCCACGCCCTCCAGGCCCACGCCCTCCAGGCCCACGCCCTCCAGGCCCACGCCCTCCAGGCCCACGCCCTCCACGCCCACGTCGATCAGTTCCCGCAGCAGCGCCCCGAACTCGGCGAACGCCGCCTCCTCCGGCGGCGCCGCGGCCAGCAGCTCCGTGAGCCGCCCTATGACCGGCTCCTTCTCCGGAAGGACCGTCACCAGGGCCCGGTAGTCGGGCACCGGCTCGTCCGTGAACATCATCGAGGGCCAGATCACCCCCGCGTACCCCGCCTCCACCCCGGGCGCGAGCAGCCCGGGGAAGGGCTCGAAGAAGTCGGAGCAGAGACGGGTGGCGCCCGACGGGGAGTTGTTCCACCCGTGCGCGAACACCACCAGGTCGCCGACGCCCCGGCGCGCCAGCGCGACGAGCTCCGAGGCCTGGCCCGGCGGCCCGTCGCCGTCCTTGTCGAAGGTGATCTCCCGGTACGGCTCCACACTCATCCCGGTCACGACCAGACCGTCCCTCCACGTCGAGGGGGCCGCAGCGCCGAGTGCGCCCCGTGCGCGGGCGGCGGCTCCTTGGCCAGCATGCCCGCGCACGGGACCGTCCAGACGTCCGAGGGACCGTCAGCGCAGCCGTGCCGCCGAGATCCTCGGGAAGTGGATCAGGAGGTCGTACGCGGTGGAGTACCGCACGGACGCGACGTCGCCCTCCCAGGGGAACGCCGTCCCGATGTGCCGGGTCGGCCGGGGCACGCCCAGCCAGTCGCGCGCCGCCGGAGCCGTACGCCTCAGGTCCAGGTAGAACGGGCCGGACGCGACCCGGTCCAGGGTGTCGGCGCTGCTGCCGGGGCCGAGCGGGGCGACGGTGAAGGCCCGGAGCGGTTCGCCGGGGGCCGTGGTGTCGTGCGCGTTGAAGGAGCCCTGTCCGAAGGAGGCGCCCACCGTCACGTAGTCCCGGCCGAGGGCGTCCCGCAGGAACGCGCCCTGGGTCCGCGGGTACTGGTCCGGCGTCGCCGTCTCGTAGCCGACGTGCCCGTTGTGCGCGGAGAGCACCATCCGGTCGCCGGTCGCCCGCTGCCACCACACGGTGTTCTCGGCCATGATGCGGTCGCGGTAGAGCATCGCCGCGGCGACCCCCTCCGGCGTCGTCAGGTCGTGGGCGTACTCGGTGCCGGACTGGGCGATCGCGCGCGCGTGCTGCACCGCCCACAGGTGCGCCTCCCGCGCTCCCGGGCCCTTGCCGGGGCTCTGCCGCTCCAGGAGGGCGAGGGCGCGGTTCACGTCGCCGGCCATCCGCTGCCGTTCGGGGCGCGGCTTCTCCATGTAGCCCTTCATCCAGGCCTCCACCGAGCCCGTGGGGCGCGAGTCCCGGTACAGCTCCCGGAAACGGGGGAGGAGCGCCGGGTGGACCCGGGCGACGTACGAGGTGACGGCGTCGAAGAGGTTCGGTCCCGCGTAGCCGAGGTCGTTGCCCATGAAGCGGACCTGGTGTCCGGGGTGGAGCTGGTTGTACCTCCGCATCCACCGGAACAGGTCGAGGTACTCCTCGGTGTTCCAGAGGCGGTACGACTCCTGGAATTCGTCCCGCATGATCTCCCGGATGTCGCCCCGGCCGGTGCGGACCCACTCGTCGACGAGGAGCCCGGTGGACCAGGGGGCCTCCAGGGCGAAGGTGGTGAAGCCCCGGGACTCCACGAGGTGTTCGAAGATCCGGTGCTTCGCGGTGAAGAAGTCCGCCGAGCTGTGGGTGGCCTCGCCGATGCCGACGACCTCGGCCGAGCCGATCATCCGGTCCAGCGGGCGCAGATCGGTCAGGGGCCGGGCGGAGCGAGCGAGTTCGCGCGCGGGATCGGGGCCGGCCGGGGCGGTGGCGGCGCCCGCGGCGGGCGCCAGGGAGCCCAGGCAGGCGGCGAGGAGGAGCCCGACGAGCGGCAGACGACGGCGTCGTAAGGAGAGGTTCATGGGGCAAGCGTGGTCGGCGGGACGCCCGGGGGACATCCCGCCCGCACCCGTACCGGACGGGGGGCAACCCCCACCCGGCGAGACCGGTCAGCGGTACAGCAGATACTCCTCGCGCACCGACCGGAACGCCGCCAGGTCCGTCTCCCACGCCCCGACGACCTCGTCCACGCCCGCGCCCGCGTCGATCAGGGTCCGCACCCGGGTCGAGCCGGTCAGCTTGTCGATCCAGTGGTCCGCCCGCCAGGCGAAGCCGGACCACGAGCTCCGGGCCGTGACCAGGAGCCCGATCCCCGTCCGTACCGGGTCGAAGGACGCACGGTCGTGGACGTGCAGCTGCACGCCGCCGACCGTCTTCCCCTGGAACTTGGAGAAGGTCGGGGCGAAGTACGCCTCGCGGAACCGGACCCCGGGCAGGCCGAGGGCGTTCGCCGCCTCCGCCCACCGCCGGTCGATCCCCTCGGCGCCGAGGAGTTCGAAGGGGCGCGTGGTGCCCCGCCCCTCGGAGAGGTTGGTGCCCTCGAAGAGACACGTGCCGGAGTACACGAGCGCGGTGTCCGGCGTCGGCATGTTCGGGCTGGGCGGCACCCACGGCAGCCCGGTCGCGTCGAAGAAGTCCGACCGCCGCCACCCCGTCATCCGTACGGTCTCCAGGGCGACGGGCGCGGCCAGGAACTCGCGGTCGAACAGCCCGGCCAGCTCGGCGACCGTCATGCCGTGCGCCTGCGCGATCGGCTCCCGCCCGACGAAGGTCGCGAACGCCCGGTCCAGGACGGGACCGAGCGCGGCCCGTCCGGTCACCGGGTTCGGCCGGTCCAGGACCACGAACCGCTTCCCTGCGAGGGCGGCGGCCGCCATGCAGTCGTACAGCGTCCAGATGTACGTGTAGAAGCGGGCGCCGACGTCCTGGATGTCGAAGACGACCGTGTCCACCCCGGAGGCGGTGAAGGCGTCCGCCAGCGGCTGCCCGCTCTTCAGATACGTGTCGTAGACGGGCAGCCCGGTCGCCGGGTCGTCGTACCGCCCCTCGGAGCCGCCCGCCTGGGCGGTGCCCCGGAAGCCGTGCTCGGGGCCGAAGACGGCGACCAGGTCCACCCGCTCGTCGGCGTGCATCACGTCCACGATGTGGCGCGCGTCCAGGGTGATGCCGGTCGGGTTGGTGACGACGCCGACCCGTTCGCCCGCGAGGAGGGCGTATCCGTCGGCCGCGAGCCGCTCGAAGCCGGTCCGCACATGGCCGTGACCCCCGGGCGCGGCGGAGGCGGGGGCGGCCGTGGTGGCCGCCGCCGCCCCGAGGGCGCCTCCGGCGGCCAGCAGACTCCGTCGCGACAGGCTCATGCGGGACCTCCTCGGTGTGGCATGGGCACGCACGCTAGCGCTCCTGACGGCCCCGGGGAACGAGGCGTGCGGAACGGGTCTTCCGCCTCTCCATACCGACCGGTTAGTCTGTCCCGGTCTTCGCAGCGTGCCGTCACGGCGCGCCGTCACAGCCGAGAGGTGGGTCCATGGCCGCGGACACGAACGAGCTCCAGGGCGCCGGTGTCGTCGTCACCGGAGCGGGCGGCGGCATCGGCGCCGCCCTCGCCCGCCGCTTCGCCGCCGAGGGGGCCCGGGTCGTCGTCAACGACCTCGACCCCGGGCGCACCAAGGCCGTCGCCGAGGAGATCGGCGCCGTCCC
Source organism: Streptomyces tanashiensis (assembly GCF_014648895.1). Classification (GTDB taxonomy): domain Bacteria; phylum Actinomycetota; class Actinomycetes; order Streptomycetales; family Streptomycetaceae; genus Streptomyces; species Streptomyces tanashiensis. The sequence goes on along the minus strand of NZ_BMRZ01000014.1, from coordinate 53,668 downwards.
CGTCCCCGGCGACGCCTCCGCCGTCGTCGACGAGGCCCGCGAGGCCCTCGGCGGCACCGTCGACGTCTGGTGCGCCAACGCCGGACTCTCCTCGCCCGGTGACGCCTTCGCCGACGAGGACGTCTGGGCCGCCGCCTGGGACGTCAACGTCATGGCCCACGTGCGCGCGGCCCGCGCCCTCCTCCCGGAGTGGCTGGAGCGCGGCAGCGGCCGCTTCGTCTCCACCGTCTCCGCCGCCGGACTCCTCACCATGATCGGCGCGGCGCCGTACAGCGTCTCCAAGCACGGCGCGTACGCCTTCGCCGAATGGCTCTCCCTCACCTACCGCCACCGCGGCCTCAAGGTCCACGCCATCTGCCCGCAGGGCGTCCGTACGGACATGCTCACGGCCGCCGGATCCGCCGGCGAGCTCGTCCTCGCCCCCACGGCCATCGAGCCCGAGGACGTCGCCGACGCCCTCGTCGACGCCATCGGGGCCGACCGCTTCCTCGTCCTGCCCCACCCCGAGGTCGCCGGCTACTACCGCAATCGCGCCACCGACCCCGAGCGGTGGCTCGGCACGATGAATCACGTCCAGCGGACCTGGGAGACGGGCACCCGTCAGCCGTAGGCCCCGGCGGATGGGAAGATCTACCGGCGGGAACGCGTTCCCGTGACCGAAAACGATCAGTGAGGAAGGTGGCGGAGCATGGCCAGGACGACGGACGGGAGCGGCGCACCCGTCCCCCAGCGACTCCTCGCCGCCGCCACCCGGCTCTTCGCCGAGCGGGGCTACGACCGCACCTCCGTCCAGGAGATCGTCGAGGCCGCCGGGGTCACCAAGGGTGCGCTCTACCACTACTTCGGCTCCAAGGAGGACCTCCTCCAGGAGGTCTACTCCCGGGTCCTGCGCCTCCAGCAGGAGCGGCTCGACGCCTTCGCGGACGCCGACGCGCCCGTCGAGGAGCGGCTGCGCGCCGCCGCCGCCGACGTCGTCGTCACCACCATCGAGAACCTCGACGACGCCGCCATCTTCTTCCGCTCCATGCACCACCTGAGCCCCGAGAAGAACAAGCAGGTGCGGTCCGAGCGCCGCCGCTACCACGAGCGCTTCCGGGCGCTGATCGAAGAGGGCCAGCGGGCCGGGGTGTTCTCCACCGCGACCCCCGCCGACCTCGTCGTCGACTACCACTTCGGCTCCGTGCACCACCTCTCCACCTGGTACCGCCCGGACGGCCCGCTCACCCCCGAGGAGGTCGCCGGCCACCTCGCCGACCTCCTCCTCCGGGCCCTCCGCCCCTGAGACCCCTCCCACCCCCGCGCGGGATGCCGGTATAACTGGCCCCGTGGACGGGGCGGGCGGGGCGCACGGGACGGACGAGCGGGTCGACCTCGACCGCAGGCTCGTCCTCGTCGGCACCGGCGACTACCGGCACGCCCCCGAACTGCCCCTAGCCGCCGAGGAGTTGCGCGCCGCCGTCCGGCTCTTCGGCGGACTCGGCTACCGCGTCGACGAGCGGATCGCCGACACCGGCCTCGGCGCGACCCGCGACCTGCTCCTCGACTGGGCCTACCGGACACGGCCCACCGGCACCGCCGTCGCCGTCTACTGGACCGGCCACGGCCTCGCGGGCCCCGACCGGCGGCACTACCTGCTCTGCTCCGACAGCCACCCCGACCGTCTCGCCGGAACCGCCCTCGCCGCCGAGGACCTCACCCGCTACGTCCTCGAATCGGGCGCCGACCGGGTCCTCCTCGTCATCGACACCTGCTGGGCGGGACAGGGCGGCACCGACGCCGCCGGCGCCGCCGAACGGCTGCGCACCGCCCTCCGGCAGGGCGCCGCCGGCAGCCGACGCCTCACCGACTTCGCGGTGATAGCCGTCGCGCGGGCCGGCGAGACCGCCTCCCCGATGGTCTTCGCCGCCGCCCTCGAGACCGCGCTCGCCCGGCTCTCCGTCTCCCACAAACAGCGCTACCTCTCCGTGGAACAGGTCGTCGACACCGTCAACGACGTCTACCGGACCGCGGGCGTGCGCCAGACCGCCCGCGCCCACGTCGAGACCGAGGGCTACGCCTTCTTCTCCTTCGAGAACACCGGCTACCGCCCCGAGGCCCGGTACGACGAGGGCGACGTCGCCGAACTGGCGGCCCGGCTCGCCCGCACCGGCCCCGAGGGCCTGCGCCGCCGCGCCGACCTGGAGAACCACTTCGCCCCGCGCGGCCAGGGCTTCGAGCACGCGGCACCCGGACGGCACGGCTCGTACTTCGTCGGCCGCACCGCCGAACTCGACCGCGTCGGCCACTGGCTGGCCCACGGCGACCCCGAATGGGGCCGCGGCGTCCTCGTCACCGGCGGCCCCGGCGTCGGCAAGTCCGCCCTCCTCGGCAAGCTCCTGCTCCGCGCCACGGCCCGCACGGCCGACACCCCCGCGCCCACCGCCGTCCACGCCCGGCACCGCTTCCTCGAAGACCTCGTCACCGCGGTCGCCGACGCCGCCGGGAGCAGCGCCACCACCCCCCAGGCCCTCCTCGGCGCCCTCGCCGCCCGCCGCACCCCGCTCCACCTCATCGTCGACGCCCTCGACGAGGCCGGCGAGGCCCACGGCGACGACACCGAGGCCCGGCGGATCACGACGGAACTGCTCCGCCCGCTGCTCCGCGTCCCCTGCGTCCGGCTCCTCGTCGGCACCCGCCCGCACGTCCTGGACGCGTTCGACGGCGAACCGGCCGTCCTCGACCTCGACGCCTTCCGGGACAGCAGCGGCCAGGACGTCGCCGACTACGCCCGCCGCCTGCTCCAGGCACCCGACGGACCCGGCAGCCGTGGCCCCTACGACGACGCCGGTGCCGAGACCGTGGCCCGGGAGATCGCCGCCCGGGCCGCCGGCAGCTTCCTCTCCGCCCGGATCGCCGCCCGCTACCTGGGCCGCGCCGCCAAGCCCGTCGACACCACCGCACCCGACTGGCACGCGCGCGTGCCCGAGGTCGGGGAGACCCCCGGCGTCACCTTCCTCCGCGTCCTGCGCCACCAGCTCGGCCCGGACACGGCACGCGGCCTCGCCCTGCTGTCCGCCCTCGCCCTCGCCGAGGGCCCCGGCCTTCCCCCGGACCACGTCTGGCGCGCGATGGCGACGGCCTGCGCGGCGGAACCGGACACCGCCTTCGCCTGGGACGACATCGCCTGGCTGCTCGGCGCCGTCGGCGAGCACCTCGTCGAGGAACTCGACCCCGACGGGCGCTCCGTCTACCGGCTCTACCACCAGGCGTACGCGGACGCCCTGCGCGCCACGCTCGCCCCGACGACCCGCACCCGCGTCGCCCACGCCCTGGCCGCCCTCGTCCCGGACACCCGACAGGCCCCGGAGGACCTGGACGGGCCGGAGGACTCGCACGGGGAGCACCTGGACGTGCCCGAGGACTCACACGGGGAGCACCTGGAGGTGCCCGAGGACCCGCCCGGGCCGGAGCACCCGCACGGGCCCGACGACCCTCCAGGGCCCGAGGCTCCACACAGACCCGACGACCCTCCCGGCCCCCAGGACCGCCCGCCCCGCCGGGACTGGGCCGCCGCGCCCCCGTACGTACGCCGCCATCTCGCCGAGCACGCCGAGGGTACGGAGCTGCTCGACGCCCTCGCCCTCGACCCCGCGTACCTGCTCACCGCCGGGACCTCCGCCCTCCAGCGGGTCCTGAACCGGGCCACGACCGAGCCCGCCCGGGCCGCCGCCCGCGCCGTCGCCCACTGCGCCGCCCTCCTGCGCAGCAGCACCGACCCCGGCACCCGCGCCGCCCAACTGCGCCTCTCCGCCTTCCAGTCCGGCGCCGTGGAGCTCGCCGCGGCCGTGCGGCACCGGTATCCCGAGCTCCCCTGGGACACCGAGTGGGCCGAACTCGCCCCCGTGCCCTACACCACCCTCGGCACCTTCGACGGCGGCGTGGACGGTGCCGCGGTCGTCGCCGCGCACGGGCGCCCCGCCCTGGTGACCGCCGAGCGCGAGGGGCCCGTACGGGCCTGGGACGCCGAGGGCGGTGAACTCCTCGCCGAACTCCCCGGCGACCTGGGCCGGATCGCCGCCGTCCACGGCTGCCCCACCCGTCCCTGGGCCGCCCTGAGGACCGCCGAACGGATCTGGATCTGGGACGTGGAGAGCCGCGACCTGATCGGCGCCCCGGCCGCGCCGCCCCACACGGTGGACTGCGCGGTCACCGACCTCGCGGGGGAGTGCCTGATCGCCGCGCTCGACCGGCGGGGCACGGTCACCCTGATGACGGCATCGGGCGAACACCTGCCGCTCACCCTGCGGGCGGGCGCGCGCCGGTCGCTCCTGTGGCGCGCCTTCGACGGCGACCGGCTGGCCGTCGCGCACCACGAGGGGCGGCTCCGTGTGGCCGTGACCCGGGTCCACCGGTGGACCGAGAGGTCGCGCAGGGCCCGCCTCACGGTCTGGGAGCTCGGCGGCGCGTCCGCCGGCACCCTGACCGTCGGGCGGACGTCGCACCGCGCCCTGCGCGGCCGTGACGTGGAGGCCCTCGCGCTCCACCGGGACACGGTCGCCGTCGCCACCCATCTCACCCTGGCCGGGCCCCTGGTGGGGACCTGGTCCAGCGTCCGGTCCGACGCCGTCCGCCTCGTCGAGTGGTCGGGGCACCCCCACGGCCCCGCCCTGCTGATCGCCCCGGGCGACGGACCGGCGTCCGGACCGGGTGCCGGCGGTCCCCGGTCCGGGGCCGGGCTGATGTGCCTCTCGGCGACGGAGTACGCCGTGACCGCCCGGGGTGCCGACGGCATCGTCCTCGGCAGAACCCGCACCGACGCGCCCGTGTGCCGCCTCCTCGCGGCCGGCCAGGGGCCCCACGGGCTCCGGCTGGTCTCCCTGGGTGCCGACGCCTGGTCCGCCAAGGGCTGGCACCTCGAACCGCCGGCCGAGGAGGGGGAGGCCGCCGACGATCCCGCGACGACCGTCCGGGCCGGGTACCGCTCCGGCCGGCCCGTCGTCGTCGTGCGGGACGCCGACGGCACGCGTCTCCTGGACGGCGCGAACGGCGCCGTGCTGGACCGCATGGAGGCGCGGGACGACGGCCCGGTCGTCGACGCCCACCCGGGTGCCCCGGTCCTTCTCCGGGACCCGCCGGCCAGGAGGAAGAGGCAGCGGAAGCGGCAGGCGGTCGGGGTGCGGTTCTGGTCGAGCGGGCCGCCCGTCTCCTTCCCCGCCATGCGAGGACTGGCCGGTGCCTTCCCCGTACCGGGCGTCGGGCCCACCCGGTTCGTCGCCTGTTTCACCCACTACGAGAAGGGCGAGCACCACCTCGCCCTGCACACGGCCGACGGCCGCGTGAAGGATGCCGTGAACGTCGGACTGAACGTGGTCCGTGCGGTACGGCTCGTGCCGGACGGCGCCCGGGTCTTCGCCGTCGTCGTCGGGTACCGGTACCGGAGCGACGGGAGCAGCGACGAAGCGCCGCCGCCCGAGCCCTTCCTGGAGGTGCGCTCGGTGCCGGACGACACGGTCCGCTTCACCATGCACCTGAGGACGGTGGAGGTCGTCCACGACCTGGGCCGGTGGCCGCGGGGCCCCGTCCTGGGCTACGTCACGAGCGACGGCGAGCTCGCCGTCCGCACCCGGTTCCCCGCCTCGTTCAAGGTGGACGCGGGGAAGCCGGACATCGTCACGCGCCCCGACCGGGTCCGTGTCACCGCCCTCCGGCTGCAGACCAGGAACGGCCGCCCGACGGTCCTGACCGCCGGTGCCGACGGCGGCCTGACGCTGTTCGCCGCCGACACCACGGAGGTCCTGCACCGGATCCACCTCGGCGGGGAGATCCTGGGCATGGACTGGCTCGACGACGAACGGCTCTGCGTCCACACCGCCACGGGCATCCTCTGCCTGCGCCTGTCCTGAGGCGTCAGAGGTACTTCTTCAGCTCCCGGCGCGCCAGGGACCTCTGGTGCACCTCGTCCGGTCCGTCCGCCAGCTTCAGCGTCCGCGCCGCCGCCCACAGTTCGGCCAGCGGGGTGTCCTGCGAGACTCCGCCCGCCCCGTGCGCCTGCACGGCCTTGTCGATGATGTCGACGACCGCGCGCGGGGTCGCGATCTTGATGGCCTGGATCTCGGTGTGCGCGCCCCGGTTGCCGACGGTGTCCATGAGCCAGGCCGTCTTGAGGACGAGGAGCCGCAGCTGCTCGATGGTGACCCGGGCGTCGGCGATCCAGTTCTGCACGACGCCCTGCTGGGCGAGCGTCTTGCCGAAGGCGGTACGGGAGACGGCGCGCCGGCACATCAGCTCGACCGCCCGCTCCGCCATGCCGATGAGCCGCATGCAGTGGTGGATGCGGCCGGGGCCGAGCCGGGCCTGCGCGATGGCGAAGCCGCCGCCCTCCTCGCCGACGATGTTCGCCGCCGGGACCCGGACCCCGTCGAAGATCACCTCGGCGTGGCCGCCGTGGTAGTGGTCCTCGTACCCGTAGACCCGCATCGCGCGCCGCACCTCCACGCCGGGGGTGTCGCGCGGCACCAGGATCATCGACTGCTGACGGCGGAGGTCCGGCCCGTCGGGGTCGGTCTTGCCCATGACGATGAAGATCCTGCAGTCGGGGTTCATGGCCCCGGAGATGTACCACTTGCGGCCGTCGACGACGTAGTCGTCGCCGTCCCGCCGGATCCGCGTCTCGATGTTGGTCGCGTCGGAGGAGGCGACCTCGGGCTCGGTCATCGCGAAGGCCGAGCGGATCTCGCCGGAGAGGAGCGGCTCCAGCCACTGCTTCTTCTGGGCCTCGTCGCCGAACTGGGCGAGCAGCTCCATGTTCCCGGTGTCCGGGGCGGCGCAGTTGAGCGCGGTCGGGGCGAGCTGCGGGCTGCGGCCGGTGATCTCGGCGAGCGGTGCGTACTGGAGGTTGGTCAGCCCGGCACCGTACTCGGCGTCGGGAAGGAAGAGGTTCCACAGGCCCTGCCGCTTGGCCTCGGCCTTGAGCTCCTCCACGACCGGCGGGGTGTCCCAGGGGGAGGCGAGCAGCGCGCGCTGCTCCTCGGCGACGGTCTCGGCGGGGTGGACGTGCTCGTCCATGAAGGCGAGGAGCTTCTCGCGCAGTTCCTCGGTGCGCGCGTCGTAGGCGAAGTCCATGGTGGGTCAGCCCTCCTGAAGGGTGGTCAGGCCGTGCTCGATGAAGACGGGGACGAGTTCGCCGATGCGGTCGAAGCCGGCGCCGACGGTCTGCCCGAGGGTCCACCGGTAGTGGATGCCCTCCAGGATCACGGCGAGCTTGAACCAGGCGAAGGCCGTGTACCAGGCGAGGGCGGAGGTGTCGCGGCCCGAGCGGGCCGCGTAGCGCTCGACCAGCTCGGCGGCGCTCGGATGCCCGGGGGCCGTGGCGGTGGTGGAGATGGGGGAGTCCGGCAGGTCGAGCGGCGTGCTGTACATGACGAGGAGGCCGAGGTCGGTGAGCGGGTCGCCGAGGGTGGACATCTCCCAGTCGAGGACGGCCCGGATCCGGTCGTCCTCGCCGACCAGGACGTTGTCGAGCCGGTAGTCGCCGTGGATCACGGTCGGCGGGGGAGAGGCGGGCAGCGCGCGCCCGAGGGCCGCGTGGAGCTCCTCGATTCCCGGGAGCTCGCGGCCGCGCGAGGCGTCGAGCTGCTTGCCCCAGCGGCGGAGCTGCCGGTCGAGGAAGCCCTCGGGGCGCCCGAAGTCGCCCAGGCCCACCGCCGCCGGGTCGACGGCGTGCAGGTCGACGAGCGTGTCGACCAGGCCGAGGACGGCGGCACGGGTGCGCTCGGGGCCGAGCGGGGCGAGCTGGCGGGCCGAGCGGTACGGCGTCCCGTCGACGAACTCCATGACGTAGAACGGCGCGCCGAGCACCGAGTCGTCCTCGCAGAGCAGGACCGTCCCGGGCACGGGCACGTCCGTCGCGTGCAGGGCGCTGATGACGCGGTGCTCGCGCCGCATGTCGTGGGCGGTGGCGAGGACGTGGCCGAGCGGGGGCCGGCGGACCACCCAGCGGCCGGTGCCGTCGCTCACGATGTACGTCAGGTTCGACCGGCCGCCCTCGATCAGCCGTGCTTCGAGGGGGCCGGACACCAGTCCGGGCCGCTCGCGGTCGAGGAATCGGCGCAGCTGCTCGGGGTCGAGTCCTGGCGGCGGGGCGGAACTCATGCGTGCGTACCTCCGGATCGGCTTCGGTCGGCGTTCATGATGACCGACCAGTCGGTATGTCGTCCAGGGGGGTGCCGGGAAAGCGTGTCCCGCGCTCTGGTGGTCGGTCGCATGGCTGAATAGAGTTCACATATGGATGCGAAGCTGATCGTCGACGAAGTCCGGCTGACCCCGATCCTCATCTCCGACCCGCCCCTCCTCAACACCCAGGGCGTCCACCAGCCCTTCACGCCCCGACTGGTGGTCGAAGTGATCACCAGGGGAGGGGTGAGCGGACTCGGCGAGACGTACGGCGACGGCGTCTACCTCGGTCTCGCCCGGCCCCTGGCCGAGGCACTTCCGGGCCGGATGGTCACGGATGTGAACGGTCTCTTCGCTCTGGCGGCCGAGACCGCGGGCGCGCCGCGGCAGGACGCGGACGCGGGGGTCGACGCGAGCGGCCTGCGCGGGGTCCGTACCGCCGACAAGCTCCGCCTCTCCGTGGTCTCCGCCTTCGAGACCGCCTGCCTCGACGCCCTCGGCAAGACCCTCGGACTGCCCGTCCACGCCCTCCTCGGCGGCAAGGTCAGGGACGAGGTCGAGTACAGCGCGTACCTCTTCCACAAGTGGGCGGGCACGGACGACTGGGGCGCCGCCCTCGACCCGGCCGGCGTGGTCGCCCAGGCCCGCCGCTTCGACCGGGAGTACGGCTTCCGCTCCTTCAAGCTCAAGGGCGGCGTGTTCGAGCCCGAGCGGGAGATCGCCGCGATCCGGGCGCTCGCCGAGGCCTTCCCCGGCCGCCCGCTCCGCCTCGACCCCAACGGGGCCTGGTCCGTGGAGACCTCGCTCGCCGTCGCCCGTGAACTGAAGGACGTCCTGGAGTACCTGGAGGACCCGGCGAGCGGCACCGCCGCCATGGCCGAGATCGCCGCCCGCACGGACCTCCCGCTCGCCACCAACATGTGCGTGACCACCTTCGAGGAGATCCCGCGCGCCTTCGCCGGGAACGCGGTACGGATCGTCCTCTGCGACCACCACTACTGGGGCGGACTCCACCGCACCCGCGAACTGGCCGCGCTCTGCCGGACGTTCGGTGTCGGGCTCTCCATGCACTCCAACACCCACCTGGGCATCAGCCTCGCCGCCATGACCCAGGTCGCCGCCACCCTGCCCGGCCTCCACCACGCCTGCGACACCCACTACCCGTGGCAGACGGAGGACGTCGTCACCACCCGCCCCGTCTTCCGCGCGGGCCGCCTCGCGGTCTCCGACGCCCCCGGGCTCGGCGTCGACCTGGACCGCGAGGCGCTGGCCGTCCTGCACCGCCGCTGGCTGGAGGACGACGGCACGTACCGCGACCGGGACGACGCGGCCGCGATGCGGGCGGTGGATCCGGACTGGACCCCAAGTCGCTGGTGAAAGATGCCCGTCGAGGGCAGAAGGCAGGCCCGGGCCGGACCGCTGTCCGACCTGGGCCCCGGAGGCGTGCTCCTTCTTCAGGGTGCTACTTCTTGCAGAGCGCCGACGCCAGTACGGCCGCCGCTCCCGCGTTGTAGCCCTTCTCGTAGTTCGGGTCCAGCGCGGCCACACCCTGCTTGGGCGCGTCCTTCTTGCAGTCCGCCTTCGTGTCGGCGACACCCTGCCGGTAGCCCGCCCGGTACTGCTCCTGGGCGTCCTTCTGGTCGGTCTCCTTGGCCGTGCCGCAGGTGGCCTCGGGAACGCCGGGCTGGAGCGCCGTGATCGTGGCGCCCGCGGGGAAGAAGCCGGTGCTGGAGAACTCGCCGTTGGCATTCGTCTTCAGGGACGAGGTGTGGGTGTTGTTGGCTTCGAGGAAGATCGTCTTCCCGGGCTTCCAGCCCTTGCCCGAGACGTCGAACTTGCCCGCCGTCTTGCTGTCCGTCACCGTGCAGGTGGCCGACGGCACTGCCTGCGCCGAGCTCATGGTGAGCGCCACGGACCCCAGCAGCAGCGAGGAGATGGTCAGCGGAGCCAACACGGCCAAGCGGATTTTCCTGGTCACTTTTCTTCCCTCCGGTGGCAGGCTCGCACCCTCGGGCACGGGCCGAGAGGTTGAAGGCACGGAGGGGCGCAGCGATGAACAGGTATCCGCGTCTCTTCGACGCGAGCGGGTGGGGCCGTCCACGGCCCCGTCCTCGTACGGCTGCCCACCCCATCCGTGGCGGCCCTGAGGGACCTCAAGCCCTTCCATCCTCTCGCGGCCCACCTGGCCTGTCGATTCGGGCCCGGCCCGGCCACTATGCGTGACAGGCCACCGGAACCCCGCCGTTCATCGCCGCCATGTCCCCGAACACCGCCACCGGGTCCAGCGGCGCGCCCTCCGGCAGCCCCTCCAGCTCCGCGTACGCACGGTGCAGGTTCGCCACGAGCCGCTCGCTCTCCCGCCACGCCGCGAACTCGCCCGGCTCCGCCCGCCGTGCCGTCTCCAGCGGCGTCTCGCCCTTCGCGTACCCCTCGGAGGCCAGCTCCCCCACCCAGCGCAGGTACCGCTCCGTGGTGTCGTACACCGAGGGGTCGGTCACCCGCCCGTGCCCCGGCACCACCGTCGGCGCGTCGAGGGAGCGCAGCAGGTCGAGCGCGCGCAGCGAACCGGCCAGCGAACCCATCGGCAGGAACGGCGTCCCCCCGTGGAAGACCAGGTCGCCGGTGAACACGACGCCCTGCTCCGGGAGATGGACGATCGAGTCGCCCGTGGTGTGCGCGGCGCCCGGGTGGATCACCCGCACCTCGATCCCGCCGACGTACAGCGTGAGCCGCTCGCTGTACGTCACGGTGGGCGGCAGGATGTCGACCCGCCCGAAGTCGGTCTGCGGCCACAGCAGATGGAGCTGGTGCCCGGCCGCGAGCTGCTCGGACCGGCAGTTCTCGTGTCCCACGATCCGCGCCTCCGGGCTGAACACCCCGTTGCCGTAGGTGTGGTCGCCGTGGTGGTGGGTGGTGACGATGGTCCGCGGCAGCGGCAGGCCCTCGGCGAGCACCGCCTCGCGCAGCAGCCGCGCACGGCGTTCGGTGGCGGCGGTGTCGACGAGCAGCGACTCGTCCGTGTCGCCGATGAACCCGGCGTTGTTCAGGCACCAGCCGCCGTCGGGCTGGACGAAGGCGTGCACGTGCGGAGCGAGCGCGACCACATAGGGATCGGTGGCAGACAAAGGAATTCCCCCGGATGAGAGCCCGACTGGACAGGGGAAGAGTGCCAGGCGCCGCCCGCCGCTGAAAACCCGGAACCGTTCATCCCGCTTCCTCCTCGTCCCACCCCTGCGCCGCCACGAACGCGTCCCCGTACTCCGCCGACCACCGGCCCAGCGCCTCGATCGGCCCGAGCAGCGAACGCCCGAGCGCGGTCAGCGCGTACTCGACCCGGGGCGGCGTCTCCTCGAACGCCCGCCGTTCCACCAGCGCGTACCCCTCGAGGCGCCGCAGCGTCTGCGTCAGCACCTTCGCGCTGATCCCGCCGATCGCCGTCCGCAGCTCGCCGGGCCGGCGCGGCCCCTCCGCGAGCGCGTACAGCACGACCCCGTTCCAGGTGTGGGCGAGCAGGTCGAAGCCGAGCCGCGCCCGGCAGTCCGCGAGAAGCCGGTCGGGAACCATGCGGTAAGTCGCCCCCTGCCTACGGTCGTTCACGACAGCACGCACAACGGTACGTGAGGGAGGACGCCCCATGCGGGTGGGAGTACTGGGCACGGGAGCGATGGCACGGGCGCTCGGCGGAGGATGGGCCCGGGCGGGCCACGAGGTGCTCGTCGGCGGACGGGACGCGGAGCGGACCGCCGCGCTGGCCGCGAGCACGGGGGCCAGGCCGGGCACCCTCGCCGAGGCCGCCCGCTTCGGCGAGGCGAGCCTCCTGGCGCTGCCGTACGACGCGGTCCTGCCGGTCCTCGGGACGGCGGGGACCGCAGGCTCGTTCGACGGGCGGATCCTGATCGACTGCACCAACGCGGTCGGCCCGGGCCCCGTCCTCACCACCGGAGAGGGCCCCGGCGCCGCACGGGCGCTCGCCGCCGCCACCGGCGCCCGGGTGGTCAAGGCCTTCAACCACCTCACGCCCGCGGTGTGGAGCCGTACCCCGCCCGTCTTCGCGGACGGACCGGTCGCCGTCCCCCTCTGCGGGGACGACGAGGAGGCGCTCGCGCTCGTCTCCACCCTCGCCTCCGACCTGGGCTGCGCCCCCTTCGTCGCCGGCCCGCTGGCCCACGCGGACCTCCTGGAGGCGGCCACCGCCTTCCTCATCGGCCTCTGGACCTCGGGCCGCGACCCGCGCGCCATGCTCCCGCCGCCGGCGGCACTCGGCGGCTGACGGGACGGCCGCCGCCCCGGCTTGCGGACGGGACCGGACGCACCGAGGGTCGGAGGTATGAAGGCGATCAGCTACAGGCGGTACGGCGGGCCCGAGGTCCTGGAGTACGGCGAGCTGCCCGAGCCCAAGATCGGACCGGACGCGGTCCTGATCGAGGTGCGGGCGGCCGCCGTGAACCCGGTCGACTGGAAGTGCCAGGCCGGATACCTCGACGGCATGATGGACGCGGTCTTCCCCGTCGTCCCCGGCTGGGACGTCTCCGGCGTCGTCGTCCGGCTCGGCGTCTCCGTACCCGAGTTCGCCGTCGGCGACGAGGTCATGGGGTACGTCCGCGAGGACTTCCTCTCCCGGGGCACCTTCGCCGAGTACGTCGCCGCCCCCGTCCGCACCCTCGCCCGCAAGCCCCGCACCTTCGACTTCGAGGAGGCCGCGGCCCTCCCGCTCGCCGGCCTCACCGCGTACCAGGTGCTGCATCAGGACCAGGCCCTCGCGGTACGCCCCGGCGAGACCGTCCTCGTGCACGCGGCGGCCGGCGGGGTCGGCTCGATGGCCGTGCAGATCGCCCGCCACCTCGGCTGCCGGGTCATCGGCGCGGCCAGGGACGCCGGCCTGGAGCGGGTCGCGGAGCTCGGCGCCGAGCCCGTCCGCTACGACGAGGAGACGTTCTCCGACCAGGTCCGGGCCCTCGCCCCGCTGGGCGTGGACGCCGTGCTCGACACCATCGGGGGCCCGTTCCTGAAGCTCTCCGCCCGGCTCCTCGCCCCGCAGGGACGCCTGGCCTCGATCGCCGACGGCGAGGTCCTCGCCCTCGGCGGCCGCTACTTCTGGGTCCGCCCCGACGCCGCCGACCTCGCGGCCCTCGCCGATCTGGCCGACGCGGGCGTCCTCACCGTACGGGTGGCCAGGTCGTTCCCCCTGGAACAGGCGGCCGAGGCCCAGCGCGCCAACGCGGCGGGCGGCCTCAACGGCAAGGTCGTGGTGACCGTCCCGTAGGACGTGTCCGGAAAGTCCCGCCTGGCTCGCCCCAGGACCGCCTCACCAGATCACCGCCGCCCCGAAGACCGCGAGCGCGATCGTGCACACCGCCGCGAGCAGCGCGCCCCGGTGGGAGAGCGGGAGCGGCCGCGCCGCCCCCAGGGCACGGATCCGGCGGTGGGCCACGGCCAGGAAGGCGACCCACACCAGGGACGAGAGCGCGAGCCCGGTCAGTTCCTTCGCCGTGATCTCGTCGCTGACGGTCAGCTTCACGGCGAGCACCGCGACGACCGTGCACGACAGGGTCGTACGCCGCCACGCGAGCCGGGTCCGCTCCGGCTGGAGCCCGGGATCCCGGGCCTCGGCCGCCGCGTTCACCGCCCGGCCCAGCCGAAGACGACGAGGACCACCATCGCCAGCGCCACGACGGCCACGGAGAGGCTGAGCACCGCCGGGAACCGGGACACCGGCAGGTCCTCGCCGCGCCGCATCGCCCGCTCGCAGCGCACCCAGTGGTTCACCGCCCGCAGGGCGCACAGCACGCCGCCGGCCAGCAGCGCGAGCGCGAGCCCGACGCGCACGCCCCAGCGCAGGTCCGGCAGGAACTGGTCGACGGCGAAGCCTCCGCCGACGAGGGCGAGCGCGGTCCGGATCCAGGCCAGGAAGGTCCGTTCGTTGGCGAGGGAGAACCGGTAGTCGGGGGTCTCGCCCTCGTCCCGGATCCGCTGCGGCGCGAACCACAGCCGCAGGCTCTGCACGAAATCGCTCACCCGTGCACCCTAACGGCCGGACGATCACCCCGCCGGACGCGCACCGCGCAGCAGCTCGTACGCGGCGAGGCCGTCCGGCACCCACTCCCAGGCGCCCGGCTCGCCGGGCAGCCGCTCGGCCAGCTCCCCGTCGGTGAGGAAGCCGTGCCAGGCGACCTCCTCCACCTGCGGGCTGACCGGCAGCTCGCAGCGCACCTCGTAGACCGCAGACCACCACTTCCCGGCCACGCCCCCGGAGTCGTACAGGAAGCGCAGCACCGGCTCGGGGCGGGGCAGCCCGGAGACCCCGAGCTCCTCCTCGGCCTCCCGCAGCGCGGCCTCGTCGTAGGACTCGCCCGCGCCGACGACCCCGCCGACGAACATGTCGTACATCGAGGGGAAGACCAGCTTCGTCGGCGTCCTGCGGTGGACGAAGACCCTGCCCCCGGCGTCGCGGACCCGGACGAAGACGCAGCGATGGATCAGGCCCCGTGCGTAGACCTCGCCGCGCGGGGCCCGCCCGACCACCCGGTCGTGCTCGTCGACGACGTCGAGAATCTCCTCGGAGGCGCTCATGCCCCCATGAAATCACTGCCCCATGACGTACTTGACGGTCGGGCCGGTCGTCCAGCCGCCGTCCACGGCCAGCTCCGCGCCCGTCACGTACGAGGCGGCGTCGGAGAGCAGGAAGACGACCGCGCCCGCGATCTCGTCGGCCTCGCCGACCCGGCCCATCGGCGTGTTCGGGTACTTGCCCTCGCCGCGCTCGATGCCGACGGAGGCGGTCATCGGGGTGTACGTCATACCGGGGTGGACGGAGTTGACGCGGATCTTCGCCGTGCCGAGCTCCACCGCGCCGATCTTCGTCAGGCCGCGCACGCCCCACTTGGAGGCGCCGTACCCGGCGGTCAGGGCCAGGCCCATCAGACCCGCGGCCGAGGAGATGTTGACGATCGAGCCGCCGCCGGCCTCCTTCATCGCCGGGATCGCGGCCTTCATGCCGATGAAGACACCGGTCAGGTTGATGTCGAGGACCTTGCGGAAGTGCTCGACGGACTCGGTCTCCAGGAACGCGCCGGTGGAGATGCCGGCGTTGTTCACCAGGCCGTGCAGACCGCCGAACTCCGCCACCGCGAAGGCGACGGCCGCCGCCCACTCCTCCTCGGAGGTCACGTCGTGGTGGAGGAAGCGGGCCCGGTCGCCGAGCGCCTCGGCCGTGGCCTTGCCGTCCTCGTCGAGGACGTCGGTGATCACGACGTTCGCGCCGGAGGCCACGGCCAGCCGGGCGGCCTCGGCGCCCAGGCCGCGGGCGCCGCCGGTGATGAGCACGGTCTTGCCGGTGAGGTCGTTCATGAGAGGAGGTCCCTTCGGGGGTGTTTCAGACGCTCCGGGGCTGTGCGGCCCGGAGAAGCGCGGTGGTGGTCTCGACGAGGTCGGCGAGGAAGAGCGGCTCGTCCGTGAGGGGCTCGGCGCCGTCGAGGTACTGCCGGGCCCGGTCCGCCATGGCCGCGCCCACCACGGTCAGCGCCAGGTCGAGGCGCTCCAGGAGCAGCGGCTCGGGGAGCCCGCCGTCGGCCAGGCGGTCCGCGATCCGCTCGATCAGGCGCCAGTAGCCGGTGCCGGCGAGCGTGGGATGGGGGATGCGGGTGCGGATGCCGCTCTCGTGGCTGAGCTGCGCGGAGATCCGCAGGCAGCGGCGGCCCCGGTCGGTGCGCAGCTCGCTCGCCTCGGCGGTGACGAGCGCGGCGACCAGCTGCCTCAGGTCCTCGCCGGCGCCGTCGAGGAGGGGGGCGAGCACCTGTTCCGTGCGGGTCTGGCGGCCGGCCATGACCGCGTCGAGCAGCCCGGCGCGCGAGCCGAAGTGGTACTGCACCGCGGAGGGGTTGGCCTGTCCGGCCAGCGCCACGACGTCCCGGAGCTGTGCGCCGTCGACGCCCTGTGCGGCGAAGAGCTCCTCCGCCGCGCGGATCAGTTTCTCCCGGGTCTCGGGTCCCGACGTCCTCGCCATACCGTCATATTAATGCTCGACATTAGGAAAGGAAAAGGCCGGACTGTTGACTCGATACATTCGTGTATCCAAGATGCGGTCCATGTCCTACGACGCTGATGTGATCGTGATCGGGGCGGGCCTCGCCGGCCTCGTCGCCACCGCCGAGCTGGTGGACGCCGGCCGCACCGTGATCCTCCTCGACCAGGAACCCGAGCAGTCCCTCGGCGGCCAGGCCCACTGGTCCTTCGGCGGCCTGTTCCTCGTCGACTCGCCCGAACAGCGCAGGATGCGCGTCAAGGACAGCCACGCCCTGGCCCTCCAGGACTGGTTCGGCACCGCGGGCTTCGACCGCACCGAGGACCACTGGCCGAGGAAGTGGGCCGAGGCGTACGTCGACTTCGCCGCCGGCGAGAAGCGCGCCTGGCTCCACGCGCGCGGGGTGCGCTTCTTCCCCGTCGTCGGATGGGCCGAGCGCGGCGGCTACGACGCGAACGGCCACGGCAACTCCGTCCCCCGCTTCCACATCACCTGGGGCACCGGACCCGGCCTCGTCGCCCCCTTCGAGCGCAAGGTCCGCGAGGGTGCCGCCCGCGGCCTCGTCGACCTCCGCTTCCGCCACCGCGTCACCGGTCTCGGCCGCACGGCCGGAACGGTCGACACGGTCTCCGGCGAGATCCTGGCCCCCTCCACGGCCGCCCGCGGCACCGCGTCGAGCCGCGAGACCACGGGCGCCTTCGAACTGCGGGCCCAGGCCGTGATCGTCACCTCCGGCGGCATCGGCGGCAACCACGACCTCGTCCGCGCGCAGTGGCCCGCCCGGCTCGGCACCCCGCCCGCCAAGCTGCTCTCCGGCGTCCCCGCCCACGTCGACGGACTGATGCTCGGCGTCGCCGAGAAGGCCGGCGCCCGCCACATCAACCGCGACCGGATGTGGCACTACACCGAGGGCATCGAGAACTGGAACCCCATCTGGGCCCGCCACGGCATCCGCATCCTGCCCGGACCGTCCTCCCTCTGGCTGGACGCGACCGGCAAGCGGCTGCCCGTCCCGCTCTTCCCGGGCTTCGACACCCTCGGCACCCTCGAACACATCATGCGGACCGGCCACGACCACACCTGGTTCGTCCTCGACAAGCGCATCATCGGCAAGGAGTTCGCCCTCTCCGGCTCCGAACAGAACCCCGACCTCACGGGCAAGTCCGTCCGTGACGTCCTCGGCCGCGCCCGCGCCGACGTGCCGGCCCCCGTGCGCGCCTTCATGGACCACGGCGTCGACTTCGTCGTCGAGAACGACCTCTCCGCCCTCGTCCGCGGCATGAACGCGCTCACCGACGAACCCCTCATCGACGAGGCCGCCCTGCGCCGCGAGATCACCGCCCGCGACCGCGAGATCGCCAACCCCTTCACCAAGGACCTCCAGGTCACGGCGATGCGGGGCGCCCGCAGGTACCTGGGCGACAAGCTCATCCGCACGGCGTCCCCGCACCGCATCCTCGACCCGAAGGCGGGCCCGCTGATCGCGGTCCGCCTCAACATCCTCACCCGCAAGTCCCTCGGCGGCCTGGAGACCGACCTCGACTCCCGCGTCCTGACGGAGGGCGGCGAACCCCTGGACGGCCTGTACGCGGCGGGCGAGGCGGCCGGCTTCGGCGGCGGCGGAGTCCACGGCTACCGCTCCCTCGAAGGCACCTTCCTCGGCGGCTGCATCTTCTCGGGCCGCGCGGCGGGCAGAGCGGCGGCGCGGGCGGTGAGCTGACGGCGGACCCGGCCCGCCGGGGCGTGTGGCGCGGGTCACACGCCGAGCCCTTCGTGTCGCGGCCCGTCACGACGGCCAGGATGAGGCCATGGAGATAGGCATCGCACTGCCCCAGTACGGCACCCACGCCCGCGCCGACCGCATCGCGGCCTTCGCGCGGGACGCCGAGGACGCCGGGTTCGACTCGTTCTGGGTCGGCGACCGCGCCCTGACCCCGGTCGCCCCCAGCGACCTCTATCCGGGGCACACACCGGAGAACCCGTACCCCCCTCAGTACAAGACCTTCCTCGACCCGCTGACCGTGCTCACCGTCGCCGCCGGCGCGACCTCCCGCGCCCGGCTCGGCATGAGCACCCTCAACGGCCCGTGGTACCCGCCGGCCCTGCTCGCCCGCTCCCTCACCTCGCTCGACCAGGTCAGCGGCGGACGCCTCGACGTCGGCCTCGGCATCGGCTGGCTGCGGGACGAGTACACCGCCGTCGGCGCCGACTTCGGCCGGCGCGGCGCCCTCCTGGACGAGCTGCTCGACGTCCTCGACGGCATCTGGACCCGGGAGGAGTTCGGACACGAGGGGCCCCGCTGGACGATCCCCGTCTCGTACGTCGGCCTCCGCCCCGTCCAGCCCGCCGGACCGCCCGTCTACCTCGGCGGCTTCAGCCCGGCCGCCCTGCGCCGGGTCGGCCGCCGCGCCGCCGGCTGGGTCGGCGCCGTCCTGCCGCCCGGCGCGGCCGAGGGCCTGTGGGACGTGGCCCGGCGCGCCGCCGACGAGGCGGGCCGCGACCCGGAGGCGCTGCGCCGTCAGATCCGCCACAACCCCGCCCCCGGAGCCACGGCGGACGCGATCGCCGGCGTCCTCTCGGGCGTGCGCGACACCGGCGCCGACGGCTGCTTCGTCGACCTCCAGCAGTCCGTCGACTCGCCCGAAGAGGCCCTGGAACTCGGGGTGAAGGTCCTGGGCCTGCTGCGGGGCTGAGCACGGCGGAGGGGCCCCGGATCTCCGGGGCCCCTCCGCACGTACGGGCTCGCCTACAGCACCAGCGACAGCAGCAGCACGAACACGATGCCCACGACCGAGATGATCGTCTCCATCACCGACCAGGTCTTGATCGTCTGGCCGACGTTCATGCCGAAGTACTCCTTCACCAGCCAGAACCCGGCGTCGTTGACGTGGCTGAAGAAGAGCGAGCCGGCACCGATGGCGAGGACGAGCAGCGAGACCTCACCGGTCGACATGCCCTCGGCGAGCGGGGCCACCAGGCCGGCCGCCGAGATCGTCGCCACGGTGGCCGAGCCGGTCGCGAGCCGGATCGCGACCGCGATCAGCCAGGCGAGCAGCAGGGCCGGGATCGACCAGTTCTTCGAGAAGTCGAGGATCATCTGGCCGACGCCGATGTCGATCAGGGTCTGCTTGAAGCCGCCGCCCGCGCCGACGATCAGCAGGATGCCGGCGATGGGAGCGAGGGACTTCTCGACGGTCGAGTTCAGCCGCTCCTTGGTGAAGCCGGCCGCCCGGCCCAGCGTGAACATCCCGACTATGACGGCCGCGAGCAGGGCGATCAGCGGGGAGCCGATGACGTCGGTGACCTTCTGCACGCCGTTCTCGGGGTCGTCGACCACGATGTCGACGAGCGCCTTGACCAGCATCAGGACGACGGGCAGCAGGATGGTCGCGACGGTGGCGCCGAAGCCGGGACGCTTCTCCAGGTCCTCGGAGGGGCGGGTCGGGATCATGCTCTCCGGGGCCTGGATGTCCACCCAGCGGGCGGCGTACCTGGAGAAGACCGGGCCGGCGATGATCACGGTGGGGACGGCGACGACCAGGCCGAGCGCGAGGGTCACGCCCAGGTTGGCGCCGACCGCGTCGATCGCGACGAGCGGGCCGGGGTGCGGCGGGATGAGGCCGTGCATCACGGACAGTCCGGCCAGGGCCGGGATGCCGATGCGCATCAGCGAGTAGTTGCCGCGCTTGGCGACCATGAGGACCACCGGGATCAGCAGCACGATGCCGACCTCGAAGAAGAGCGGCAGACCGATCACGGAGGCGATCAGGACCATCGCCCACGGCATGGCCCGCTTGCCGGTCTTCGCCAGGATCGTGTCCACGATCTGGTCGGCGCCGCCGGAGTCGGCGAGCAGCTTGCCGAGGATCGCGCCGAGCGCGATGAGCACGCCCACACCGGCCACGGTGTTGCCGAGTCCGGTGCTGAACGACTTGATGGTGTCCGCGAGCGGGGCACCCGCGAACGCGCCGAGCGCCAGCGACCCGATGGTCAGCGCCAGGAACGCGTGCAGCTTGAACTTGGTGATGAGCAGGACGATGACGGCGATGCCGGCGAGCACGGCGATCCCGAGCTGGGCGTTGCCTGCCGAGGTGATCGGTTCGGCGGCGTCCGCTGCCAGGGTCTCGACGCTGAGACTGGTCACGGTGGTGTGTCCTTCGTACGGGCAGGAAGGGGGGGCGGGGGTGCGGGGGAGTACGGGGGAGAGTCAGCCGTCCAGGCCGTCCAGGCCGCGCAGGGCGGCGACGGCACGGGCGGTGATCTCCTCCGGCGTGCCGGAGACGTCGACGGCGACGCCGGCCTCGTCGTCCTGCAGCGGCTGCAGGGTGGCGAACTGGGAGTCGAGGAGCGCCGTGGGCATGAAGTGGCCCTTGCGCGCGGCCATCCGCCCCTCGATCAGCTCCCGGTCACCGGTCAGATGCAGGAAGACGACCCCGGGCGCGGCGGCACGCAGCCGGTCCCGGTAGACCCGCTTGAGCGCCGAGCTGCTCACGACCCCGCCGAGCCCGGCCCGGCCGTGCGCCCACTCCCCGATGGCGTCGAGCCAGGGCCCCCGGTCCGTGTCGTCCAGCGGGACGCCGGCCGACATCTTGGCGACGTTGGCCGCCGGGTGGAAGTCGTCGCCCTCGGCGTACGGCAGGCCGAGCGCCTCCGCGACCAGCGGACCGATGGTGGTCTTGCCGGTCCCGGCGACGCCCATCACGACGACGACCGGGGGAGCGGAGAGGGGGGTGGTGCTCATGGGGGGGTGCCTCGCTGTCTTCATCGACATCGATTCGGTGAATCCGTCGCGCTCATGAAACCCATTGGGTACGACGTATTCAAGAGTCTGTGACGTAAAAGTCGTACTTTTCATTCCCGGGTGTGGCCACGGGGTCCCGCGCGCATAGGCTGATCGCCATGACGACACCGGCCCAGGGGCTCCACTCACACGTCCTGGCCACCCTGGGTCTCGCGATCACCGCCGGGGAGTACCCGCCGGGCACCGTGCTGCGCACCGACGAGCTCGCCCAACGCTTCGACGTCTCCCGGACCGTGGTCCGCGAGGTCGTGCGGGTCCTGGAGTCCATGCACCTCGTCGAGTCGCGCCGCCGCGTCGGTGTGACCGTGCTCCCCACGGCCAGCTGGAACGTGTACGACCCCCAGGTCATCCGCTGGCGCCTCGCCGGCGCCGACCGCCCCCGCCAGCTCCGCTCGCTCACCGTGCTCCGCTCGGCCGTCGAGCCGGTCGCCGCCGGACTGGCCGCCCTGCACGCCACCCCCGAGCAGTGCCGCGAACTCACCGAGCAGGCCCTCGGCATGGTCGCCACTTCGCGCGGCCGGCGCCTGGAGGAGTACCTCGTCCACGACATCGCCTTCCACCGGGTCGTGCTCAACGCCTCCGGGAACGAGATGTTCGCCCGGCTCGGCGACGTCGTCGCCGAGGTCCTCACCGGCCGCACCCACCACCACGTGATGTTCGAGGACCCCGACCCGGCCGCCGTCACCCTCCACGTCCAGGTCGCCGAGGCCGTACGGGAGCGGGACGCGGCGCGCGCCGAGGAGCTCACGCGTCAGATCGCCGTCGGCGCCCTCCAGGAGCTGGACGTCCTCGCCCCGTAGTTCATCCGGGCGTTACCCGTCCGTAAGCTCTGAACTAGCTCAAATATGGGCGTTCAGTGACATGCGTCACAGTCAGTGGGGCGCCGTTGCCGTGAGTATGTGCGCTGGCCGTGCCGGGGACACCCCCCATCCAGGTACGGCCGGGTACCGCACAGCCCCCTCACGAAGGCGAACAACTCCATGACTGACCGCGTCACCGCGGCCGAGCCGCTGTCCGCCGCTCCGGCGAACCCGGCCGCCTCCCCCCACGTCGACGCAGGCGACGCCGGATACCGCAAGGACCTCAAGTCCCGGCACATCAACATGATCGCGATCGGCGGCGCCATCGGTACCGGCCTCTTCCTGGGCGCCGGCGGCCGCATGTCCCAGGCGGGCCCGTCGCTCTTCATCGCGTACGCCGTCTGCGGCGTCTTCGCCTTCTTCGTGGTGCGCGCCCTCGGCGAGCTGGTGCTCTACCGTCCCTCCTCCGGCGCCTTCGTCTCCTACGCCCGTGAGTTCATGGGCGAGAAGGGCGCCTACACGGCCGGCTGGCTGTACTTCCTCAACTGGTCGACCACCGCCGTCGCCGACATCACCGCGGCCGCCACCTACGCCCACTTCTGGGCCATGTTCAGCGACGTCCCCCAGTGGGTCCTCGCCCTCATCGCCCTCGCGGTCGTCCTCGCCGCCAACCTCATCTCCGTGAAGTACTTCGGCGAGATGGAGTTCTGGTTCGCCATCATCAAGGTCGCCGCCCTGGTCGCCTTCATGCTCGTCGGCATCTTCCTCGTCGTCACCTCGCACGACGTCGGCGGCCACACCCCGGGCCTCGCCAACATCACCGACAACGGCGGCATCTTCCCCAACGGCATGATGCCGATGCTGCTGCTCATCCAGGGCGTCGTCTTCGCCTACGCCTCCGTCGAACTCTGCGGCGTCGCCGCAGGCGAGACCGAGAACCCCGAGAAGATCATGCCGAAGGCGATCAACTCGATCATGTGGCGCGTGGGCCTCTTCTACGTCGGCTCCGTGATCCTGCTCGCCCTGATCCTCCCGTACACCGCGTACTCCGGTGACCAGAGCCCCTTCGTCACCGTCTTCGACAAGCTGGGCATCCCCGGCGCCGCCGGCGTGATGAACCTCGTCGTCCTCACCGCCGCCCTCTCCAGCCTCAACTCGGGCCTCTACTCCACCGGCCGCATCCTGCGCTCCATGTCGCTCGCCGGCTCCGCGCCCAAGTTCACCGGCGTCATGAACAAGGGCGGCGTCCCCTACGGCGGCATCCTGCTCACCGCGGGCTTCGGCGTCCTCGGCGTAGCCCTCAACTACGTCATGCCCGGCGAGGCCTTCGAACTGGTCCTCAACTTCGCCTCCATCGGCATCATCGGCACCTGGGCCATGATCATGGTCTGCTCGCTGCTCTTCTGGCGCAGCGCCGAGAAGGGCCGGGTCACCCGCCCCGGCTACAACCTGCCCTGGGCCCCGTACACCCAGATCGTGACCCTGGGCTTCCTCGCCTCCGTCCTCGTCCTGATGTGGATGGACGGCGGCATCGGCCGCACCACCGTGAACTGCCTGCCGCTCATCGCCGCGGCGCTCGTCGGCGGCTGGTTCCTGGTCCGCCGCCGGGTCCGCACCACCTCCGCGGCACACCAGGACTGAGACTCCCCCCACGGGAGACGGCGGGACCCCCACAGGCACGGCCTGCGGGGGTCTCGCCTTTTGTCAGGAGATAGTGGTACGCAAGAGCCTTACAAGATCCGCTCGGAGGAAGGGAAGTTCGCGATGCCGCAGCACGTCCAGGGGGTCATCGCCCCGGGCAGGAACGAACCGGTACGCGTCGAGACCATCGTGATCCCCGATCCCGGCCCCGGCGAGGCCGTCGTGAAGATCCAGGCCTGCGGCGTCTGCCACACCGATCTGCACTACAAGCAGGGCGCGATCAACGACGAGTTCCCCTTCCTGCTCGGCCACGAGGCCGCGGGAATCGTCGAGTCCGTCGGCGAGGGCGTCACCGACGTCGTCCCCGGCGACTTCGTGATCCTCAACTGGCGCGCCGTCTGCGGGACCTGCCGTGCCTGTCTCCGCGGCCGTCCCTGGTACTGCTTCGCCACCCACAACGCGAAGCAGAAGATGACCCTGCTCGACGGGACGGAGCTCTCCCCGGCCCTCGGCATCGGCGCCTTCGCCGAGAAGACCCTCGTCGCCGCCGGCCAGTGCACCAAGGTCGACCCGGCCGTCGCGCCCGAGGTCGCGGGCCTCCTCGGCTGCGGCGTGATGGCCGGCATCGGCGCCGCGATCAACACCGGGAACGTCGGCCGCGGCGACACCGTCGCCGTCATCGGCTGCGGCGGCGTCGGCGACGCGGCCGTCGTCGGCGCCCGCCTCGCCGGAGCCGCGAAGATCATCGCCGTCGACATCGACGACCGGAAGCTCGACAAGGCCCGGGAGATGGGCGCCACCCACACCGTCAACTCCCGCACCGCCGACGCCGTCGAGGCGATCCGCGAGCTCACCGGCGGCTTCGGCGCCGACGTCGTCATCGAGGCCGTCGGCCGCCCCGAGACGTACGAGCAGGCCTTCTACGCCCGCGACCTCGCCGGCACCGTCGTCCTCGTCGGCGTCCCCAGCCCCGAGATGAAGCTGGAACTCCCGCTCCTCGACGTCTTCGGCCGCGGCGGCTCGCTCAAGTCCTCCTGGTACGGGGACTGTCTGCCGTCGCGCGACTTCCCGATGCTCATCGACCTGCACCAGCAGGGGCGCATCGACCTCGCCGCCTTCGTCACCGAGACCATCGGCCTCGGCGACGTCGAGAAGGCCTTCGCCCGCATGCACGAGGGCGACGTCCTCCGCTCGGTGGTGGTCCTCTGATGTCCGTCCGCATCGACCACCTGGTCACCTCCGGAACGTTCAGCCTCGACGGCGGCACCTGGGACGTCGACAACAACGTCTGGATCGTCGGCGACGACACCGAGGCCCTCGTCATCGACGCCGCCCACGACGCCGAGGCGATCCTCGCGGCGCTGGACGGCCGGGCCCTGCGCGCCATCGTCTGCACGCACGCCCACGACGACCACATCGACGCCGCCCCGGCCCTCGCCGCCGCCACCGGCGCCCGGATCCTCCTCCACCCGGCCGACCAGCCGCTGTGGAAGCTCACCCACCCCGACCACAGCCCGGACGGCGAGCTCGCCGACGGCCAGGTCCTCACCATCGCAGGCACGGACCTCACGGTCCTCCACACCCCGGGCCACGCCCCCGGGGCGGTCTCCCTGCACGCCCCCGACCTCGGCACGGTCTTCACCGGCGACACCCTCTTCCAGGGCGGCCCCGGCGCGACCGGCCGGTCCTACTCGGACTTCCCGACGATCGTGGACTCGATCCGCGAGAAGCTCCTGACCCTGCCGCCGGAGACGGTCGTCCGCACCGGCCACGGCGACACCACCACGATCGGCGCCGAGGCCCCCCACCTGGAGGAGTGGATCAGCAGGGGCCACTGAGCCGCAGCCGGCTCCCGAAGCTCCTGGCATCGCCCGTGAACGGGTCGGTGAACTCCAGCGTCCGCGCGAGCAGTCGCAGCGGACGCGAGAAGTCCTCCGGCCCGTCCTCACGGACCACCGGATAGACCGGATCGTCGAGGATCGGCAGCCCCAGGGCGTTCATGTGCACCCGCAGCTGATGGGTCCGCCCGGTCACGGGCACCAGCCGGTACCGCCCGAGCCCGCCCGCGTGCGCCACCAGCTCGATCCGGCTCTCGGCGTTCGGCTCGCCCGGCACCTCCCGGGCGGCCATCACCCCGCGCTCCTTCTCGATCCGGCTCCGCACGGTCACCGGCAGCTCGACCGCCGGGTCGTACGGCGCCACCGCCTCGTACTCCTTGCGCACGGCCCGGTCCCGGAACAGCGTCTGGTACGCCCCCCGGTCCTCCGGCCGTACGACGAACAGCACGAGCCCCGCCGTCAGCCGGTCCAGCCGGTGCGCGGGCTGAAGGAACGGAAGCCCCAGGTCACGCCGTAGCCGGGCGAGCGCGGTCTCCGTCACATGCCGCCCCCGGGGCATGGTCGCCAGGAAGTGCGGCTTGTCGGCCACCACGATCCGCTCGTCCCGGTGCACGACCGCGACCTCGAAGGGCACGGGCGTCTCGGCCGGAAAGTCCCGGTGGAACCAGAGGTACCGCCCCGCGACGTACGGCTCGTCCGCGCCGACCGGCCCGTCGACCCCGACGAACCGCCCGTCCCGCAGCATCTCCTCGACCCGCCCGGCCCCGACGGCGGCCCCGTACCGTCCGACCAGATACTCCCGGACGGTCGTCCAGCCCTCCTCGGGATCCTCCGGCAACCGCACCCGCACGGGATCGATCCCGAGCCGCTGGGGGAGGGGCGAGGAAGGGGCCTTGGATCTGCGTCGCACCGGTACCGCCGTGAGTCCTGCCGCCGTAACAAGAAGGACCCCACAAGATGTGGGGTCCTTCGCTGGTGTCCGAGGGGGGACTTGAACCCCCACGCCCGATAAAGGGCACTAGCACCTCAAGCTAGCGCGTCTGCCATTCCGCCACCCGGACAAGGTGTCTGTCTTCCTGGCCGCTGGGCCCTTCCGACGAGGAAAACCATAGCAAACATTCGGAGTGGTCGATCACCACCCCCGGTCGGCCTCCGGCATGTGACAGCAGCGTGTCGGCCGACCGGCGCCCTTGGGCGCCGAGGGGGCCACGCGGGAGGATGGGGGAGATCACAAGGAATCACGTGGGGCACGGAGTGGGAGGAAGCAGCGTGAGCGAGTCGAACACGACCCGGAACGTCAGCGGCGAGGACGAGGTGGTGGACCTCTGTCGCGACCTCATCCGCATCGACACCAGCAACTACGGCGACCACTCCGGACCGGGAGAGCGGGCGGCGGCCGAGTACGTCGCCGAGAAGCTCGCGGAGGTCGGCCTCGAGCCGAAGATCATCGAGTCGCACAAGGGGCGGGCCTCCACCGTCGCCCGGATCGAGGGCGAGGACCCGTCGCGTCCGGCCCTGCTCATCCACGGTCACACCGACGTCGTCCCGGCCAACGCCGAGGACTGGACCCACCACCCCTTCTCGGGCGAGATCGCCGACGGCTGCGTCTGGGGCCGCGGGGCCGTCGACATGAAGGACATGGACGCGATGACCCTCGCGGTCGTCCGGGACCGGCTGCGCAGCGGCCGCAAGCCCCCGCGCGACATCGTCCTCGCCTTCCTCGCCGACGAGGAGGCCGGCGGCACCTACGGCGCCCGGCACCTGGTCGACAAGCACCGCGACCTCTTCGACGGGGTCACGGAGGCGATCGGCGAGGTCGGCGGCTTCTCCTTCACCGTCAACGAGAACCTGCGGCTCTACCTGGTCGAGACGGCCCAGAAGGGCATGCACTGGATGCGGCTGACCGTCGAGGGCACGGCGGGCCACGGCTCCATGACCAATGACGACAACGCCATCACGGAGCTCTGCGAGGCCGTGGGCCGCCTCGGCCGCCACCAGTGGCCGGTGAGGGTCACCAAGACCGTGCGGTCCTTCCTGGACGAGCTCTCGGACGCCCTGGGCACCCCGCTCGACCCCGAGGACATGGACGGCACCCTCGCCAAGCTCGGCGGCATCGCCAAGATGGTCGGCGCCACCCTCCGCAACTCGGCCGCCCCGACGATGCTGGGTGCCGGCTACAAGGTGAACGTGATCCCCGGCCAGGCCACGGCCCACGTCGACGGCCGCTTCCTGCCCGGGTACGAGCAGGAGTTCCTGGCCGACCTCGACCGGATCCTCGGGCCCCGCGTGAAGCGCGAGGACGTGCACGGCGACAAGGCCCTGGAGACCAGCTTCGACGGCGCCCTGGTGGACGCCATGCAGCTGGCGCTGCGCGCCGAGGACCCGATCGCCCGCGCCGTGCCGTACATGCTCTCGGGCGGCACCGACGCCAAGTCCTTCGACGACCTCGGCATCCGCTGCTTCGGCTTCGCGCCGCTCCAGCTGCCGCCGGAGCTCGACTTCGCCGGCATGTTCCACGGCGTGGACGAGCGGGTCCCGGTGGACGGCCTCAAGTTCGGCGTCCGCGTCCTGGACCGCTTCCTCGACGCCTGCTGAATTCGACCGCGCGTTTGCATGTGACCGGAAAGAGTGAATGAACTCGGGCACTCGTAGCCCCCACCATTCCCCCTCGTTACAGGTGATGCGGTCCGCGGCTGGGGCCGCATTGTCAACTAGGAGGAATAATGCTCAAGAAGGTCGTCGCTGCTGCGGCTGCCACCGGCGGTCTCGTTCTCGCGGGTGCGGGCATGGCCGTTGCCGACGCGGGTGCCCAGGGTGCCGCCATCGGTTCCCCCGGCGTGCTCTCGGGCAACGTCGTCCAGGTGCCGGTTCACGTCCCCGTGAACGTGTGCGGCAACACGGTCTCCGTGATCGGCCTGCTGAACCCCGCCTTCGGCAACACCTGCGTCAACGCCTGACGTTGTGCCTCGCCCCGTGAGGGTGTGAGCCGGTCCGGCCCCGGAGTGCGTGCCATGCACTCCGGGGCCGGTGGCCATTTCCGCCCCGGGCCGTCCGCCCGGTGGCACTCTTTCGAAGCCGAGCAGGCAGGGAACAAGCTATGCGACAGGTCACGCGCAAGGGCCTTATCACCGTCGCGGCCGCCGGAGGCGTTTTCGCCGCCGTCGGCGGCGGATATGCGCACGCCGATTCCGGCGCGAACGGTACGGCCACGAATTCCCCGGGCGTCGCGTCCGGAAATTCCGTCCAGGTCCCGGTGCACGTACCGGTGAACGCCTGCGGAAACACCGTCAATGTCGTCGGAGTGCTCAATCCGGCCTTCGCCAACAAGTGCGCCAACAGGTCCCCGTACGGCGGCGGCTCCTCCGCCGGCGGGCACACGAGCAACTCCCCGGGCGTGGGCTCCGGCAACAACGTCCAGGTGCCGGTCGACGTCCCGGTCAACGTGTGCGGCAACAGTGTCACGGGCGTCGGCCTGGGCAACGCCGTCACGGGCAACGACTGCGCCAACGGCGGGGACACGGGCTACGGGGAGGAGGAGCCGGGCAATCCCGGTAACCCGGGCAACCCCGGTAACCCTGGGAACCCGGGCAACCCTGGCAATCCCGGTAACCCGGGTAACCCTGGGAATCCGGGCAACCCCGGTAACCCGGGCAACCCTGGTAACCCCGGCACTCCGGGGAACCCTGGTACGCCCGGCAACCCTGGTACCCCTGGCACTCCTGGTACCCCGGGTACTCCCGGTACCCCTGGCACCCCCGGTACTCCCGGCAACGAGGGTGGGCCGAACACTCCCGGTGCGCACCAGGTCACTCCGCCGCGTGCCGTCGAGGAGCTCGCCGAGACCGGCTCCGGTTCGCTCGGTGTGATCCTTCCCGCAGGTGCCGGGATGCTGCTCGCCGGTTCGCTGATCTACCGACGCGCCCGCAGCGCCGCCTGAGCCCGCGGCGGTCACGCACCACGCACAGGGGCCCCGCACACCGCGGGGCCCCTTCTCGTCGATCCACTTCTCCCTACCAGGTCGCCCTGACCTGGCGGATGATCCGCCGCTTCAGCCGCACTCTGCGGCTCCCGTCCCGGTGCAGGCTCAGACGGTCCAACTCCCAGTGTCCGTACTCGGCATGGTCGGTCAGGAGCCGCGTCGCCTCCTTGCGGGAGACACCGCGCGGCACGTACACGTCGACAAATTCGTATTCCGGCATCGCATCTATTGTGCGGGCACGGGCCCGGTACGGATAGCGTCTGTCCCATGTCTGATGCTGCGCAGCCCACCGCTGCCGAGGTACGTGCCGCCGCCGAGGCGGTCAAAGCCGCACTGGACCGTCACCTCGCGGCGGTCGAACGCCGCACGGGAGACGACGACACGGCCGTCTACGAAGCGTTCAACGCCCTCGCCACGGCGGCCGAGGCGTACGACGAACTCCTCTACGACCGCTACGACGAGGTCACCCCCTTCGAGATCCCCGGAGCCGACGGCAACCTGCCGCCGTACACCGGACCTGACGAACCCCACGCCCTCAGCCTCCTGATCCGCCGCGACTACGCCGTGGCCGAACCGCAACGCCTGCTGGCCCAGGCCCGCCGCGTCGCCGAGCTCGACAGCGAAGCGGACACCGGGGCCGCCGCCAAGGCGGGCGTCTCGCCGCTCGCCGCGCTCGGCGTGCTCTTCGGCGAGTACGAACCGGACGAGATCGCCTCCCGGCACAAGGAGTTCGGCCTGGAGGAGGGGGACTCCACGCTCTGGGTCACCGCCGCCGAGGAACTCCCGGAACCGGGGGAGTGGCTGGGCGCCCCCTTCGACCACGCCGATCCCGAGCGGATCGTCTGCCGCTTCGACGTCAGCTCCGTCTTCGACGAGGAGGAGGACGAGGACGGGCCCGTGGACGCGGCGGCCCCCGGCGCGGACGCCTGACGGGACGCGGGAGGGCCCGGACACCGTGTGCGGTGTCCGGGCCCTCCGTCGTCCATGTGGCCGCTCAGGTGGCCGCTACTCCTCGCCGCCGACGGCCAGCAGCCCCTCCAGGAGCGGCCGCAGCCGCGTCGTACGCTCCGGCGCCACCCCCTCGGCCACCGCGCGGGCCAGCGCCTGGTCCACGCCGTGCACGACCGAGAGATGGCGCTCCGCCCGGCCGAACGCCGTGTACACCCAAGGCCGGCTCAGGCCGCCCGCGGCGTCCCCGGGCAGCACCACGACCACCGCGGGCCAGCGCGCCCCGGCCGCCTGGTGCGCCGTGAGCGCCCAGCCGTGCCGCAGCGCCGACTCCACACGCTCCCTCGGTACGAGGAGCTCGTCGTCCCCGCAGCGCAGCCGCAGCCCGTCGGTGTCGGCCGAGAGGACCGTGCCCGTCACCGTGTGCCCCGGCGCGGGCGCGTAGGCCACCCGGTCGCCGATGTCGTAGCCGCCGAACCGGCCGGGGCCGGGGTTCAGCCGCTGCTTGAGGGCCGCGTTCAGCGCGCGCGTACCGGCGGAGCCGCCGTGGCCGACCGTGACGACCTGCGTCTGCTCGGACGGCACCCCGATCGCCCGGGGCACCGAGTCCGCGACCAGCTGGACCGTGCGGTGCACGGCCTCGCCCGCGTCCCGCACCGGGACGATCACGACCTCCTTGCCCGGGGCCTCGACCTGGTTCAGCTCGCCGACGCCGATGCCCGACACCAGCTCGCCGAGCGGTCCGGGATCGGGGACGCGGGAGGCGATCCTCGGGCACACCCGCGCCGCGAGCACGTCCGCGAAGACCCGGCCCGCGCCCGGTGCGCCGAGCACCTCCGGGTCGCCGCTCAGCACCAGCCGGCAGCCGTCCGGCAGCGACTCCACGAGCATCGCGCCGGTCTCCACGTCCAGCTGCGGCGCGTCGAGCACCACGAGGAGGTCCAGGGCGAGGGCGCCCTCCTCGTCGCGGCCCGGACCGGCCGTCCCGGAGAGCAGATCGGCGACCGTGACCGCGTCCAGGCCGGCGGCGCGCCGCCCGTCGCCCGCGTGGACGGCGACCAGGGTGCGCAGTCCGCGCTCACGGGCCGCCGCGGCGAGCGCCACCGGCTCGGCGCGGGAGGCCTCTCCACCGGTGTGGAGGACGAGCCCGTGCGCACCGGCGGCGCGCTCCAGCTCGCCGCCCTCCCAGGTGTCGGCGGTCGCCGTCCTGACCAGCCGGGCGAGGCCGTCCGCGAGGCTCTCCTCCGCCAGCGCGTACCGGTCGAGCCCGAGCAGGACGGGAGCGGCGGGCTCCTGCTCCGGCGCGGAGCTCTCCTCCCCGGCGTCCTCGTCGCCGTCGGGCTCCTCCGCCGTCTCCTCCTCCTGGAAGACGAGGACCGCGGCCTCGGAGACCGCCGTCTCCACGGCCTCCTCCGGGTCCGGCACCGCGTGCCCGGCGAGTCCGGCGCGCACGGTCTGGATCTCCAGGGCCGTGTGCCCCTGGAGGGCGGCCCGCTCCAGGAGCCACACGGTCAGGGCGACCGTGCGGCGCGGGTCGCCCGGGCCGCACGCGGAGCCCAGCAGCGCCCGCGCGAAACCGTCGGCCTGCTCCGGCCGGACCCCGGAGACCGTGAGCAGCTGCCACGGGTCCTCGCGGAGCGCCGTGGCCGCGCCCTCGCCGAGCGCGGCGGCGACCTGACCGGCCAGCGCCTCCGGGGCGCCGCCCTCGGCGAGGACCTCGCGGACGGCGGCCGTGGTCCCGGGCGCCGGAGCCGTCGGCCGCTCCGGTGCGGGGGGCCGCACGGTCATCGCCGGGGCGGTCTCGGCGGCGGGGCGGCGGGGTGCGGGCTCGGGGGCCTCGTAGAACGTGCTGCCCGAGGCGGAGCCTCCCTCCACGGCCCGGACGGCCGCGAGGAGGTCGGCGGCGGTGCCGCTCAGCTTGGCCCCGCTCGTGAGGGGGCCGCTCTTCTCGGCCTTGCGGGCCTCGATCCTCGCCCGCAGCTCCCGCTGCGCGGCGAGCTCGGCCTGCGCGTCACTCAACTCGGGCGCGTCGCCGCCCGACGCCCCGGCGTCACCCTGCCCGCCGCCGGCCTCCTGCGCCGTGCCGGGCTCTTCGCCCGCACCGTGCTCCTCGCCCGCGCCGGGCTCTTCACGGGGGCTGGGCTCGTCGGCCGCGTCCGGCTCTTCGCCGGTGCCGGGCTGCTCGCCCGCGTCCGGCTGCTCGCCCGCGCCCGCGGCCGTGCTGGGTTCCTCGCCCGCGCCGGGCACTTCGCCTGCGCTGGGCTCATCGCCCGCGCCCGGTTCCTCGGTGGTGGCCGGCTCTTCGGCCGGGACGGGCTCCTCGGACGGCGTCGGCTCTTCGGTCGCTTCGGGGCCCGGGGCCGGAGCCCCGGCGGCTCCCTCCCGCAGGTCCTCGGCGGCGGGCTCCACGGCCTCGGGCGCGGTCTCCCCGGAAGGCTCGGTCACAAGGTGCTCCAGTCGTGATCCGGATAGCGGTGCACGGGCGCCGACACATCGTCCAGCGCCCGACAGATCTCGTCAGGAAGACTAAGGGCCTCCACTGACAACGCGGTCGTGAGCTGGCGCGCCGTGCGCGCGCCGACGATCGGCGCGGTCACCCCGGGCCGGTCGCGGACCCAGGCGAGCGCCACGTGGAGCGGGGTCGTCGCGAGCCCGTCGGCCGCCGTCGCCACGGCGTCCACGATCCGGCTCGCCGCCTCGTCCAGGTACGGCTCCACGAACGGCGCCATCGTCTCCGAGGCGCCCCGCGAGTCGTTCGGCGTGCCGCTGCGGTACTTCCCCGTCAGGACCCCGCGTCCCAGCGGCGAGGAGGGCAGCAGACCTATGCCGAGGTCCTGCGCGGCCGGCAGCACCTCACGCTCGACGCCCCGTTGGAGCAGCGAGTACTCGAGCTGGGCCCCCGCGAGCCGGGTCCGGTCGCCGCCGAGCTGCCAGGTGCCCGCCTTGGCGAGCTGCCAGCCGCAGAAGTTGGCCACCCCCGCGTACCGCGCCCGGCCGCTGCGTACGGCGATGTCGAGGGCCTGGAGCGACTCCTCCAGGGGCGTGTACGGGTCGAAGGCGTGCAGCTGCCACAGGTCGACGTGGTCGGTGCCCAGGCGGGCGAGGGAGGCGTCGAGGGCGGCGAGCAGGTGCCCGCGCGAGCCGTCCGTGCGCCGGTCGGGGTCCGGGACGCTGCCCGCCTTGGTCGACAGGACGAGGTCCTGCCGGGGCACCAGGCGCTCCATCAGACGCCCGAGCAGATACTCCGCCTCGCCCCCGCCGTACACGTCGGCGGTGTCCACGAGCGTGCCGCCCGCGTCCCAGAACGCCTTCAACTGCTCGGCGGCGTCGTGCTCGTCGGTGTCCCGGCCCCAGGTGAGGGTGCCGAGTCCGATGCGCGACACACGCAGGCCGGTACGTCCGAGATGCCTCTGCTCCATGGGCGCGAGAGTACTGGCCAGGGCACCACGCGGAGAGAGCCTGTGGACAACCGCGTCCTGACGGATGGCCCGCACGCGCGCTAGAGTCCGCCCCACGTGACGTTACCGATGGGTAAGGGGTGTGTGGAATGCGGCTCGGCATCAACCTCGGCTACTGGGGCGCCGGCATGGACGGCGACAACCTCGCCGTCGCCCAGGAGGCGGACCGCCTCGGCTACGACGTGTGCTGGGCCGCCGAGGCCTACGGCTCCGACGCACCCACCGTCCTGGCCTGGGTCGCGGCGAAGACCGAGCGGATCGACGTCGGCTCCGCGATCATGCAGATCCCGGCCCGGCAGCCCGCCATGACGGCGATGACGGCGGCCACCCTCGACTCGCTGACCGGCGGCCGTTTCCGCCTCGGCCTCGGCGTCTCGGGACCGCAGGTCTCCGAGGGCTGGTACGGCGTGAAGTTCGACAAGCCGCTCGCCCGGACCCGCGAGTACGTCGAGATCGTCCGCAAGGCCATGACCCGTGAGCGGCTCAGCTACGACGGCGAGCACTGGACCCTGCCGCTGCCCGGCGGCCCCGGCAAGCCCATCAAGCTCACCGTCCACCCGCAGCGCGAGCACATCCCGCTCTACATCGCCGCGATCGGGCCCAAGAACCTGGAGCAGACGGGCGAGATCGCCGACGGCGCCCTGCTGATCTTCCCCTCCGCCGAGCACCTGGAGGAGACCGCGCTCCGGCACCTGCGCGCGGGCCGCGAGAAGGCCGGCCTGACCATGGACGGCTTCGACGTCTGTCCGACCCTGCCGCTCGCCCTCGGCGACGACGTGAACGCGCTGGCCGACGTGTTCCGGCCGTACACCGCGCTCTACGTCGGCGGCATGGGCAGCCGCAAGCAGAACTTCTACAACCAGCTCGCCCAGCGCATGGGGTACGAGAAGGAGGCCGCCGAGATCCAGGACAAGTACCTGGCCGGCGACAAGACCGGGGCCGCGGCCGCGGTGCCCCACTCCCTGATCGACCAGACCACGCTGCTCGGCTCCGTCGAGCGGATCGCCGAGCGGATGACGGCCTACGCGGAGGCCGGGGTCACCACCCTCACCCTCGCCCCGGCCGGCTTCACCCTGGACGAGCGGCTGGCGGCGCTGCGGGCGGGCGTCGAGGCGATGGAGCGGGCCGGACTGGCCTGACCGCGGGAGCGCGGCGCCGGACCCCGGCGGACGGAGTCCGGCGCAGGCGGTCGAAGCCCGTGAGCCCCCAGGGGCCGATCGGTGCGAGGGCGCCGTCGACGACGAAGAGAGGTCTGCGGCCGTGGTGGGGGCTCGGGGGTCTTCCCCGCCACGGCCGTCATGCAGCACAACGCTCCACGGGGCCCCCGGTTACGCCCTCGGGTCTCACTCTTTCGGCCGAGTCGCCACGCCCTCCTGTTGCCCGCCGCCCGGGACCCGACTTGACTCGATCTCCCCGGACGTACCGGAGTACGGACGTCCGCACGGAGGTGGCGGCGATGCTCACGGCCAAGGGCCTGTTCCAGGAAATCATCGACAACGACGAGTCCTTCCGGCTCTTCTGCTCCATCGCCGCGAGCGGCGAGTCGCAGGGCGGCTGGGAGAACGCCCGGATCGCGGCCCTCGTCGCGCCCGGCATGCGCTCCCTCGCGCCCAAGATCACCCGGCACGGCGCCGACGAGGACAAGCACGGCCGGATCTTCAACGCGCTGATGAGGAAACGCGGCCTCGAACCCGTCCCCGTGCCGCCCGACACCGACTACACGATGCTGCTGGAGCACCGCGGCATCGGCCTCGCGCACGAGAAGCTCCGCGCCGACCGGCCGCTGACCGAGGAGGACGTCGTCGTCTACCTCGCCCACAGCCGGGTCACCGAGCAGCGCGCCGCCGACCAGATGGACATGCTCGTCAGGTACTTCGGGGACCATCCCGAACTGGGCAAGGCCATCCACATGATCGACAACGACGAGGTGAACCATCTCGCCTACTGCCACGAGGAACTGCTCCGGCTCGCCCGTCAGGGCCACGGCCGACTCATCCAGCGGACCCTGCGCGAGTCCGCCCTGGCCGAGATCCAGGTCTACCGCGACGTCAGCCTCGCCGTGATGCGCCACATGGGCCGCATCCTGAACTGGCCGAAGCCCAAGGCGGCCGTCCTCGTCGCAGGGATCCACACCACGTACGCGTACGAGCGCGCCGCCGGCTGGCACAAGATGGTCGACCTGCGGATGCCCGAGCGGCTGAACGCCCTCGGCGGCCCCGCGACCCCCGCCCCCGCCTTCTGAGGCCGCCCGGCGCCGACGGGGCTCACATCCAGCCGCGCCGCTTGAACACCCGGTACAGCCCGGCGACGATGCCCGCCATCACCACGATCACCACCGGGTACGAGCCCTCCCAGCGCAGCTCCGGCATGTGGTCGAAGTTCATCCCGTAGATCCCCGCGACCATCGTGGGGACCGCGGCCATGGCCGCCCACGCCGAGATCTTCCGCATGTCGTCGTTCTGCCGGACCCCCATCTGCGCGAGATGGGCCGACAGCACGTCGGACAGGAGCCGGTCGAGGCCCTCCACCTGCTCGTTGGAGCGCAGCAGATGGTCGTTGACGTCACGGAAGAAGGGCTGCGCGCGCTCGTTCACGAACGGCACCGAACCGGCCGTCAGCCGCGCCACCGGCCCGGCCAGCGGACCGCTCGCCCGCCGGAACTCCAGGACCTGCCGCTTCGCCGTGTAGATCCGTTCCGCCGTGTTGGCCGGATTGCCGCCGCTCGGCGCGAAGACGTCCGCCTCCAGCTCCTCCAGGTCGACCTGGAGCTCGCCCGCCACATCGAGGTAGTGGTCCACGATCGCGTCGCTCACCGCGTACAGCACCGCCGTCGGCCCGTGCTTCAGGACCTCCCGGTCGGCCTCCAGGCGCCGGCGCACCGCCGCGAGGGGGGCGCCCTCACCGTGCCGGACCGTCACGACGAACGAGTCGCCCATGAACACCATCAGTTCGCCCGAGGACACCCGGTCGCTCTCCGGCTCGTACACGATCGGCTTGAGCACCACGAAGAGCGAGTCGTCGTAGACCTCCAGCTTGGGCCGCTGGTGGGCCTTGAGGGCGTCCTCGACGGCCAGCGGGTGCAGCGCGAACTCCGAGGCGACATGGGCGAACTCCGCCTCCGACGGCTCGTGCAGCCCGACCCACAGGAACGCGTCCCCCGTCGCCCGCGCCTCGTCCAGGGCGTCGGAGAGGTCGGCGGGGCCGTCCGTACGGCGCCCGTCCCGGTAGATGGCAGAGTCCACGATCACGCCGCGCATTCTCCCCCGAACGCCGCCGCCACGCACGCGTGTGCGGCAGCCGCGGCCCGTCGGCACCACCCCGCACGCGTGCACCCGCCCTCCGTTCCCGTCGCCGAGTGCCCCCGCCCCCGTCGCCGCGCGCGCCCGGCCCGGCCTCCGGCATCCCGCGCACCGGCCCCCGCCCCCGTCGTCCCGTGCGCCCGCCCCGCCGCATCGGCACCGCCTAGGCTGGACCGCATGGCCACCCTGATCCTCGTCCGGCACGGACGCTCCACCGCCAACACCTCCGGGGTCCTCGCCGGGCGCACGCCCGGGATCGCGCTCGACGAGCGCGGGGCCGCCCAGGCCGCCGCCCTCCCCGGGCGCCTCGCGGACGTCCCGCTCGCCGCGGTCGTCACCAGCCCCCTCCAGCGCTGCCGGGAGACCCTGCGGCCGCTCCTGGACGCCCGCCCCGGCCTCCCGCTCCACGTCGAGGACCGGATCAGCGAGTGCGACTACGGCGACTGGTCCGGCCGCAAACTGGCCGAGCTGGCCGACGAACCGCTGATGGAGATCGTCCAGGGACACGCCTCGGCGGCCGCCTTCCCCGGCGGCGAGTCCATGCGCGCCATGCAGAACCGCGCCGTCGAGGCCGTGCGCGACTGGAACGCCCGCGTGGAGGCCGAGCACGGCGAGGACGCCACGTACCTGATGTGCTCCCACGGGGACATCGTGAAGGCGATCGTCGCCGACGCCCTCGGGCTCCACCTCGACCTCTTCCAGCGCATCCACGTCGACCCCTGCTCGGTCACCGCGATCCGCTACACGCGCCTGCGCCCCTTCCTCCTCCGCCTCGGCGACACCGGGGACTTCGCCGGGTTCGCCCCCCGGGAGCACCCCGGCGGCGGTGGGACGGCCGAGGTCGGTGGTGGTGCGGGCGCACCGTGATCCCCGCGCGCAGTAGGGTGGACGCGCCGCTGTAGTACGACTGTCGAGACTCAAGGGAGCCGGGAACGTGTCCCGTCAGGTGTTCCTCTACGACCCACCGGAGCGTTTCGTGGCCGGTACGGTCGGGCTGCCTGGCCGCCGTACGTTCTTCCTCCAGGCGTCCGCCGGCGGCCGGGTCACCAGCGTCGCGCTGGAGAAGACCCAGGTCGCGGCCCTCGCCGAGCGCATCGACGAACTGCTCGACGAGGTCGTGCGCCGCACCGGGGGCAACGCGCCGGTGCCCGCCGTCGCCCCCGCCGAGATCGCGGACACCGCCCCCCTCGACGTGCCCGTCGAGGAGGAGTTCAGGGTCGGGACCATGGCCCTCGCCTGGGACGGCGAGGAGCAGCGCATGATCGTCGAGGCGCAGGCGCTCGTCGAGCTCGACGCGGACTCCGAGGAGGACCTCGCCGAGGCCGAGGAGCGGCTGCTGCAGGACGAGGAGAACGGTCCGCCGATGCTCCGGGTCCGCCTCAGCGGTGCCCAGGCCCGGGCCTTCGCCAAGCGGGCCCTGGACGTCGTCAACGCGGGCCGCCCGCCCTGCCCGCTGTGCAGCCTGCCGCTCGACCCCGAGGGGCACGTCTGCCCGCGCCAGAACGGATACCGCCGCGGAGCATGAGCAGCCCCGAGAGCCCGCGCGACACGGAGCTCCTCGCGCGCGGTGAGCTGACCGTGCGCGGACGGGTCCGCGAGGCGTCCAACGCCGTGCTGTACTGCTCCGTCGCCCACGAGGGCCGCGAGGCCGCCTGCGTCTACAAGCCGGTCGCGGGGGAGCAGCCCCTGTGGGACTTCCCCGACGGCACCCTCGCCCAGCGCGAGGTCGCCGCGTACGAGATCTCCGAGGCGACCGGCTGGGGCCTGGTCCCGCCGACCGTGCTCCGCGACGGGCCGTACGGGGAGGGCATGGTCCAGCTGTGGATCGAGGCCGATCCCGGGGCTCGGCTGCTGGCCCTCACCGAGGACGAGGAGGCGGGCGAAGGGTGGAAGGCCGTGGGGCCCGCGCAGATCGACGAGGACCGCACCGCGCTCCTCGTCCACGCCGACACCCCCGAGCTGCGCCGCCTCGCCGTCCTGGACGCCGTCATCAACAACGGTGACCGCAAGGGCGGGCACCTGCTGCCGGCCCCGGGCGGACGCCTGTACGGCATCGACCACGGGGTGACCTTCCACGTCGAGGACAAGCTGCGCACGCTGCTGTGGGGCTGGGCGGGCGAGGAGCTGCCCGCCGAGGCGGCCGCCGTGCTCGACTCGCTCGACCGGTCCCTGGCCCCGGGAGCGCCGCTCGCCACCCGACTGGCGGAACTCCTGACCGGCGCCGAGGTCGCGGCCGTACGCGCCCGCGTGGAGGCGCTGCGCACCACCGGACGGCACCCGGAACCCTCGGGGCAGTGGCCCTCGATCCCCTGGCCGCCGGTCTGATTCCTTGGCCGAAAGGTTTCGGCCAAGGCCGTCGGAGGGGTAGGCACCCCTGGGGGGTATGCACGCACGCCTCCGACCCGCAAGAGCGCCTAATCGGTCAAGATCCCGGATCCGGTTCGTATCCGGAACACCTGTCCGGTTACGCTCGGGTCATGCATGCCTGGCCCGCTTCTGAGGTCCCCGCCCTTCCCGGCAAGGGCCGCGACCTCCGGATCCACGACACCGCGACCGGTGGACGAGTCACCCTCGCCCCCGGTCCCGTCGCCCGTATCTACGTCTGCGGCATCACGCCGTACGACGCGACCCACATGGGTCACGCGGCGACCTACAACGCGTTCGACCTCGTTCAGCGCGTGTGGCTCGACACCAAGCGGCAGGTGCACTACGTCCAGAACGTGACGGACGTGGACGATCCGCTCCTGGAGCGCGCGATCCGCGACGGCGTCGACTGGGTCGGCCTCGCCGAGCGCGAGACCGCCCTCTTCCGCGAGGACATGACGGCCCTGCGGATGCTGCCCCCGCAGCACTACATCGGCGCGGTCGAGGCCATACCGGGCATCGTCCCGCTCGTCGAGCGCCTCCGGGACTCAGGCGCCGCGTACGAGCTCGACGGCGACATCTACTTCTCCGTCGAGGCCGACCCGCACTTCGGTCAGGTCTCGCACTACGACACCGAGCTGATGCGCCACCTCTCCGCCGAGCGCGGCGGCGACCCGGACCGTCCGGGCAAGAAGAACCCGCTCGACCCGATGCTCTGGATGGCTGCCCGTGAGGGCGAGCCGAGCTGGGACGGCGGCAGCCTCGGCGCAGGCCGCCCCGGCTGGCACATCGAGTGCGTCGCCATCGCCCTCGATCACCTCGGCATGGGCTTCGACGTGCAGGGCGGCGGCTCCGACCTGATCTTCCCGCACCACGAGATGGGCGCCTCCCACGCCCAGGCCCTCACGGGCGAGTTCCCCATGGCCAAGGCGTACGTCCACGCCGGCATGGTCGCCCTGCACGGCGAGAAGATGTCGAAGTCCAAGGGCAACCTGGTCTTCGTCTCCAAGCTCCGTCGGGACGGAGTCGACCCGGCCGCCATCCGGCTCGCGCTGCTCTCGCACCGCTACCGCGACGACTGGGAGTGGACCGACCAGGTCCTGGAGACGGCCGTGGAGCGTCTCGGCCGCTGGCGCGCCGCCGTCTCGCGTCCCGACGGCCCGTCCGCCGACGCGCTCGTCGAGGAGCTCCGCGAGGCCCTCTCCGACGACCTCGACACGCCCACCGCGCTCGCCGCGGTCGACCGCTGGGCCGAGCTCCAGACGGCCGAGGGCGGTGAGGACGAGTCCGCTCCCGGCCTCGTCTCGCGCGCTGTCGACGCACTGCTCGGTGTGGCCCTGTAGCGAGCAGGACCGCACAACTCCCTTTCAGGCAACCGCCCCTGGACTTCTCGTCGAAGTCCAGGGGCGGTTCCGTTTTGTCCTGGCGGGGATGCTCGTTCCTGCGCTAAATAAGCTCCATGCAATCATCATCGCGCATGAAAGTTGCACTTGCCGGGGCCGTCCTCGGGCTCCTCGCGGCCTTCGCGGGACCCGGCTCCACCGCGTCGGCCACCCCCACCGACACCCCATCCACCGACACCACCGTCGGCGACATCACCGGCTTCGCCGCCGACGGAGCCGTCTACCGGCTGACCGCCGGGCACACGGAGGCCCGCGTCTCCTTCGTCACCGCCGACACCTTCCGCATCGAACTCGCCCCCGACGGCAGGTTCACCGACCCCACCGGCACCGACATCACGCTGCCCCAGGGCCCGCCGCCGGCCACCCGCTGGCGCGACCTCGGCGACCGCTACGAACTCGCCACCTCCCGGGTGACCCTGCGCGCCACCAAGTCACCGCTGCGGTTCTCGGCCGTGCGCGCCGACGGCACCCCGCTCTGGACCGAGACCCAGGGCCTCACCTGGAACCAGGACCGCACCGTCCAGACCCTCGCCCGCGGCGCCGACGAGCAGTTCTACGGCGCCGGCATGCAGAACGGCCGCGGCAACACCTCCCACCGCGACAAGACCGTCGAGGTCGGCGTCGACTACAACTGGAACGACGGCGGCCACCCCAACTCCGTCCCCTTCTACCTCTCCTCCGCGGGCTACGGCGTCTACCGCAACACCTACGCCCCCAACACCTACGCCTTCACCGAGCCCGTCACCACCAGCGCGAAGGAACAGCGCTTCGACGCCTACTACTTCGCCGGCAGCGGCCGGGACGCCCTCAAGGACGTCATCGGGCAGTACACCAAGCTCACCGGCAAGCCCTTCCTGCCGCCCGTGTACGGCCTGGAGATAGGCGACGCCGACTGCTACCTCCACAACGCCAACCGGGGCGAGCGCCGCACCCTAGACGCCCTGAAGGTCGCCGACGGCTACGTCGAGAACGACATGCCCAACGGCTGGATGCTCGT
This sequence comes from Streptomyces tanashiensis, assembly GCF_014648895.1. Lineage (GTDB taxonomy): Bacteria > Actinomycetota > Actinomycetes > Streptomycetales > Streptomycetaceae > Streptomyces > Streptomyces tanashiensis. The sequence goes on along the minus strand of NZ_BMRZ01000014.1, from coordinate 11,969 downwards.
CAACGACGGCTACGGCTGCGGCTACGAGAACCTCGCCGAGGCCTCCACCGGCCTGGGCGAGCGGAACATGAAGCTCGGCCTGTGGACCGAGGACGGCATCGACCGCCTCGGCGATCAGGTCAAGGCCGGCCAGCGGGTCGCCAAGCTCGACGTCGCCTGGGTCGGCGAGGGCTACAAGTTCGCCCTCGACGGCTGCAAGGACGCCCACGCCGGCATCGAGGCCAACAGCGACGCCCGCGGCTTCACCTGGGCCCCCGAGAGCTGGTCCGGCGCCCAGCGCTGCGGCGTCCAGTGGTCCGGCGACCAGTCCGGCAGCTGGGAGTACATCCGCTGGCAGATCCCGACCTACGCGGGCGCGTCCATGTCCGGACTCGCCTACACCACCGGAGACGTCGACGGCATCTTCGGCGGCAGCGCCAAGACGTACACCCGCGACCTCCAGTGGAAGACCTTCCTGCCCGTCACCATGACCATGGACGGCTGGGCCGCCAACGACAAGCAGCCCTTCCGGTACGGCGAGCCGTACACCAGCATCAACCGCGCCTCGCTCAAGCTCCACGAGTCCCTGCTCCCGTACATCTACAGCCACGCCCACCGGGCCACGAAGACCGGCGTGGGCCTCGCCCGGCCGCTCGCCCTGGAGTACCCGGACGACCCGAAGGCCGCGACCGAGGCCGCGAAGTACGAGTTCCTCAGCGGGGAGGACTTCCTCGTCGCCCCCGTCTACCAGGACGCCGTCGAGCGCGACGGCATCTACCTCCCCGAGGGCACCTGGATCGACTACTGGAGCGGGCGCACCTACCGGGGCCCCGTCACCGTCGACGACTACAGCGCCCCGCTCGACACCCTGCCCCTCTTCGTCCGGGCCGGGGCGGTCGTCCCCATGTGGCCCGGCTCCATCCGCTCGTACCAGGACCGCGCCCCCGGCGACCCGATCGCCTGGGACGTCTACCCGAAGGGCAGCTCCTCCTTCGAGCTGTACGAGGACGACGGCGTCACCCGCGAGCACCGCACCGGGAAGTACGCCACCCAGCGTGCCGAGGTCCGCGCCCCGCAGGCCGGCCCCGGTGACGTCACCGTCCGCATCGGCGCGAGCACCGGCACGTACACCGGCAAGCCGGCCGCCCGGCCGTACGCCTTCACCGTCCACACCGGCGACGCCCCCGGCACGGTGAGGCTCGACGGGCGCAAGCTGCCCGGCCTCACCTCGCGCGCCGCCTTCGACGCGGCGGCCGAGGGCTGGTGGTACGACCGCGACGAGCGCGGGGGAGTGGTCCGGATCAAGACCGCCGACCGGTCCACCGCCCGCGGCTTCGAGCTGCGCCTGACCGACACCAGCGCCGTCGGCGGGGCCGTCCCCGGCGCCTCCGCCGTCCTCGCCGCCCCCGCCGGGCAGGAGCTCGGCGCCGGGACGCCCGGCACCGTCGCCGTGGACGTCACCGCGGGCACCCGGGACGCCACCGACGTACGCGTCTCCCTCGACGCCCCCGCCGGCTGGCAGGTCACCCCGGCCGCCCCGATCTCCCGCGTCCCGGCCGGCACCACCCGGCGGGTCGAGGTGGCCGTCACCCCGGCGGCCGAGGCGAAGCCCGGCGAGGCCACGCTCACGGCCACCGTCCGGCACCGCGCCGCGGGCACCGACCGCACGGCCGTCCAGCGCTTCGCACTCGGGGTGATGCCCCCGGCACCGACCGGCGACGCCTGGGCGAGCGACCTCGTCTGGCTGCGCTCCACCAACGGCTGGGGACCGCCCGAACGCGACCGCTCCAACGGCGAGTCCGGCGCCGCCGACGGCCGCGCGCTCACCCTGGCCGGAAAGACCTACGAGAAGGGCATCGGCGGCCACGCCGACTCCGACATCGAGGTCTACCTCGGCGGCCGCTGCACCACCTTCACCGCCGACGTCGGCATCGACGACGAGATCAACGGCTACGGGGACGTGGCCTTCTCCGTCGAGGCGGACGGCCGGGTGCTGTGGACCTCGCCCCGGCTGACCGGGGCCTCCGCGACCCTGCCCGTGAACGTCGACGTGACCGGCGCCCGGCACGTCCGGCTCCGGATCACGGACACCAACGGGTCGAAGAGCGGGGACCACGGCGACTGGGCGGCGGCCCGGTTCGGCTGCGCCTGACGCACGAACGGGAGGGGCGCCCTCGGGCACCCCTCCCGTTCCGTCCGCTGCTCCGAGCCGCTACTTCCCGGCCCCGCCGTCCACGTCGGGCGACGGGCCTTCGGGCCCCTCGGGCCCGTCGGCGGAAGCCTCGGCGGGTCCGTCCCCGGATACGTCGGCGGAACCCTCGGCCGGTCCCTCGCCGCGTTCCTCGCCGGGTTCCTCGGCCGGCCCCTCGGCGGCGTCCGCCCCCGGGACCGACTCGGGGCCCGGCTGCACCGGCTTCGGCGGGCGGGTCCGGCCGCTCCCCGGGTCCCGCAGGAACGCCGTGTCGCCGCCCTCCGTCGCCAGCCCCGGCCCGGAGCCGGGCTCGCGCCGCCGCAGATACCGCTCGAACTCGCGGGCGATCGCCTCGCCCGAGGCCTCCGGCAGCTCCGCCGTGTCCCGCGCCTCCTCCAGGGTCTGCACGTACTCGGCGACCTCGCTGTCCTCGGCGGCCAGCTGGTCCACGCCCAGCTGCCAGGCCCGCGCGTCCTCCGGCAGCTCGCCGAGCGGGATGCGCAGCCCGATCAGGTCCTCCAGGCGGTTGAGGAGCGCCAGGGTCGCCTTCGGGTTCGGCGGCTGCGACACGTAGTGCGGCACCGCCGCCCACAGACTCACCGCCGGCACGCCCGCGTGCGTGCACGCCTCCTGGAGGATCCCCACGATGCCCGTCGGGCCCTCGTACCGGGTCTCCTCCAGGTCCATCGTCCGCGCCAGGTCCGGATCGGAGGTCACCCCGCTGACCGGGACCGGCCGGGTGTGCGGGGTGTCGCCGAGCAGCGCGCCCAGGATCACCACCATCTCCACGCCCAGCTCGTGCGCGAAGGCGAGCAGCTCGTTGCAGAAGGAGCGCCAGCGCATCGAGGGCTCGATCCCGCGCACGAGCACCAGGTCGCGGGGCTTGTCGCCGCCGACCCGGACCACCGAGAGCCGGGTCGTCGGCCAGGTGATCTTTCTGACCCCGTTGTCCAGGAAGACCGTGGGGCGGTTGACCTGGAAGTCGTAGTAGTCCTCGGCGTCGAGCGCCGCGAACACCTCGCCCTTCCATTCCCGGTCGAGATGGGCGACCGCGGTGGAGGCGGCGTCGCCGGCGTCGTTCCAGCCCTCGAACGCGGCCACCATGACCGGGTCGATCAGCTCGGGTACCCCCTCGAGCTCGATCACCCAGCGCCTCCTTATTCGAAGTTCCTGTCGTACGGCCCCACCTTACGGCTTTCCGGCGGGCCGCCCGCAGTCCCCGGACTTCCCCGAAAACCCGTGCGGCCTTGATCGACTACCCAGGAACTCACCTCCGCACACGGCGGTGTCACTCCTCCCACAGAGTGCTCGGAGCCTCCCTCCGCACGACCGGCGCGATCTCCTCGGCGAAGCGCTGGAGCGTCTCCTCCTGCTCGGCCGTCGACTGGCCGAAGGTGTCGACCGTGACGGACTGCAGGTCGTGCCCGTAGTGCTCGTGGTAGCCGAGGATCTTGTCGATGATCTGCTGCGGCGAGCCGATCAGCTGGGGGCCGCCGGCGATCGCGTCCTCGATCGTCCGGAACGGCGTGTTGTACCCCGCCTTGCCCTCCAGGTGCGGCTTGAAGCTCTGCCGCACCTTCGCCTCGTACAGCTCCTTGTACCGGGCGACCGCCTGCTCGGGGGTGTCGGCGATGAGGAGCCCGCCGGAACCGGCCGCCACGCGCGCGTGGGCGGGATCGTGCCCGTACTCCTCGAACTTCTCGCGGTAGTGGGCGATGAGCTTCGCGTACGCCTCGCGCGGCTGGATCGCGTTGGCGGTGAAGAGCGGGTCACCGTGGATCGCCGCGAGCTCGGGGGAGTTGAGGCTGGTGGCCGAGCCGTGCCAGATCCGGGGCGGACCCGCGTACGGCCGGGGGACCGTGGTCACGTTCTTCAGCGGAGGCCGGAACTCGCCCTCCCAGTCGACGCCCTCCTCCGTCCAGAGACGGCGGAGCAGCTCGTACTTCTCCTTCTGGAGGTCCCACTGCCGCTCCTCGTCCAGGCCGAAGAGGTCGAAGTGACCGGCCTCCGCCCCCTTGCCGACGACGAGTTCGAGCCGGCCGCGGGAGAGCTGGTCGAGCGTCGCGTAGTCCTCGGCGACCCGGACGGGGTCGAGGATCGCGACCACGGTGACGCCGGTGAGCAGCCTGATCCGGCTGGTGCGGGCGGCCAGCGCGGCGAGCAGCACGGTCGGCGACGAGGAGAGGAACGCGCCCGCGTGCCGCTCGCCGACCGCGTACGCGTCGAAGCCGAGCCGTTCGGCGGTCTCGCCGAGCGTGACGACCTGCTCCAACCGGTCGGCGGCGGACAGCAGTTCGCCGGTGAGCGGGTGCGGGGAGTGGTGGACGATCGAGAGCACCTGAAACTTCATGTCTCAACTCTGCGCGCCGAGTGTTGCGGGCGTGTGGACGGCGCATGGCACGCGTGAGGGGCGGCCCCTCGGAGAGGAACCGCCCCTGTGCGCAAGGGAGTTGCGTGCGCGAGTTACTTGCGCAGCATCGACTCGACCCCGGCGCGGATCTCGTCCGTCGCGAGACCGCGGATGGTCAGCGTCGTCCGGCGGCGCAGCACGTCGTCCGCCGTCTCGGCCCACTCGTGGTCGCGGGCGTAGGCCACCTGCGCCCAGATCTCCGGCGCGTCCGGGTGGATCCGGCGGGCCAGCTCCGGGTTCTCGTTCGCCATCCGGGCGATGTCGAAGGAGAGCGAGCCGTAGTGCGTGGCCAGGTGCTTGGCGGTGTCGGCGGCCATGCGCGGGCCGGGCGCCGGACCGTCGACGAGCAGCCGGTGGGCGACCGCGTTCGGGTTGGCTATGCCGGGCAGCGGCAGCCGCTTCGGCAGCGCGGACACCGGCTCGTAGTCCTCGCCGAGCGGGTGGCCGGGGAGCTGCTCCAGCTTCTTCATCACCGTGCGGCCGATGTGGCGGAAGGTCGTCCACTTGCCGCCGGCCACGGACAGCATGCCGCCGCGGCCCTCGGTGACGACCGTCTCGCGCTTGGCCTTCGAGGTGTCGCCGGGACCGCCCGGGAGCACCCGCAGACCGGCGAAGGAGTACGTGATCAGGTCGCGCGAGAGCTGCTGGTCGCGGATGGAGAAGGCGGCCTCGTCCAGGATCTGGGCGGTGTCCTTCTCGGTGACCTCGACCTGACCGGGGTCGCCCTCGTACTCCTCGTCGGTGGTGCCGAGGAGCAGCATGTCCTCCCAGGGGAGGGCGAAGGTGATGCGGTACTTGTCGATCGGGGTGGCCAGCGCGGCCTTCCACGGCGAGGTCCGCTTGAGGACCAGGTGCGCACCCTTGGAGAGGCGGATGGAGGGGGCCGCGTTCGGGTCCTCCATCCTGCGCAGGTGGTCGACCCACGGGCCGGTCGCGTTGAGCACGAGCCGGGCGCTCACGCCGAACTCGTCGCCGGTGGTGCGGTCCTTCAGCTCCGCGCCGGTGACCCGGCCCCGGGTGAAGCGCAGGCCGGTGACCTCGGCGTGGTTGAGGACGGTGGCACCGGCGTCGACGGCGGCGCGGACCGTCATCAGCGCCATGCGGGCGTCGTTCATCTGGTCGTCGCCGTAGACGGCGACGGCCTTCAGGTTGTCGGTGCGCAGCTCCGGCACGTCCTGTGCGGCCTTGGCGGGGGAGAGCAGGTGCCCGACGCCGTCGCCGAAGGCCGAGAGGGCGCTGTAGGCGAAGACACCGGCACCGAGCTTGGCCGCGCCGTGCGGGCCGCCCTTGTAGACGGGCAGGTAGAAGGTGAGCGGGTTGGCGAGGTGCGGTGCCACCTGGCGCGAGACCGCACGCCGCTCGAAGTGGTTCTCCGCCACCAGCTTCACCGCGCCGGTCTGCAGGTAGCGCAGGCCGCCGTGGAGCAGCTTGGAGGAGGCGGAGGAGGTGGCGCCGGCGAAGTCGCCGGCGTCCACCAGGGCCACCCGCAGGCCCGACTGCGCGGCGTGCCAGGCGGTGGAGATGCCCAGGATGCCGCCGCCGATCACCAGGAGGTCGTACGTCGCCTTGGAAAGCTGTTCCCGGGTCTCGGCGCGGCTCGGCAGGGAACCGGCAGCCGGGTGCGTCCCCAGGGCAGGGACGCTCTGCAGGGTGGTCATCTCGTATTACTCCTCGTCCTCGATCCAGCCCATGGTCCGCTCGACGGCCTTGAGCCAGCTCTTGTACTCGCGGTCACGCTTGTCGGCGTCCATGCGAGGGGTCCATTCCGCCGCCCGGCGCCAGTTGGCGCGCAGCGCGTCGGTGTCCGGCCAGAAGCCGACGGCCAGGCCGGCGGCGTAGGCGGCGCCGAGGCAGGTGGTCTCGGCGACCATCGGACGCACGACGGGCGCGTCCAGGAAGTCCGAGAGGGTCTGCATCAGCAGGTTGTTGGAGGTCATGCCGCCGTCGACCTTGAGCGCGGTCAGCTCGACGCCGGAGTCCTTCGTCATGGCGTCGGTGATCTCGCGGGTCTGCCAGGCGGTGGCCTCCAGGACGGCGCGGGCGATGTGCGCCTTGGTGACGTACCGGGTGAGGCCGGCGATGACACCGCGCGCGTCGGAGCGCCAGTACGGGGCGAACAGGCCGGAGAAGGCCGGCACGAAGTAGGCGCCGCCGTTGTCCTCGACCGAGGACGCGAGGGTCTCGATCTCGGCGGCGGACTTGATCAGGCCCATCTGGTCGCGCATCCACTGCACCAGCGAACCGGTGACGGCGATCGAGCCCTCCAGGGCGTAGACCGGCTTCGCGTCGCCGATCTGGTAGCCGACCGTGGTCAGCAGGCCGCTGTAGGAGTTGATGATCTTGTCGCCGGTGTTCATCAGCATGAAGGTGCCGGTGCCGTACGTGGACTTGGCCTCGCCCTCGGCGAAACACGTCTGGCCGAACAGGGCGGCCTGCTGGTCGCCGAGCGCGGAGGCGACCGGGACGCCGTCGAGGATGCCGCCCTTGACCGCGCCGTACACCTCGGCGGAGGAGCGGATCTCCGGCAGCACGGCGGCCGGGATCTCCATGGACTGGAGGATCTTCTCGTCCCAGCTCATGGTGTGGAGGTTCATGAGCATGGTGCGGGAGGCGTTGGTGACGTCGGTGACGTGGTGGCCGCCGTCGACGCCGCCCGTGAGGTTCCAGATGACCCAGGAGTCCATGGTGCCGAAGAGGATGTCGCCGCGCTCGGCGCGCTCGCGCAGGCCCTCGACGTTGTCCAGCAGCCAGCGGACCTTCGGGCCGGAGAAGTAGCTCGCCAGCGGCAGGCCGGTCTCGCGGCGGAAGCGGTCCTGGCCGACGTTGCGGCCGAGCTCCTTGCAGAGGGCGTCGGTGCGGGTGTCCTGCCAGACGAGGGCGTTGTGGACGGGCTCACCGGTGTTCTTGTCCCAGAGCAGCGTGGTCTCGCGCTGGTTGGTGATGCCGATGGCCTTGACGTCGGCGGCGGTGATCTCCGCCTTCTCCAGGGCGCCGGTGACGACCTCCTGGACGTTGGCCCAGATCTCGGCGGCGTCGTGCTCGACCCAGCCCGGCTTCGGGAAGATCTGCTCGTGCTCCTTCTGGTCGACCGAGACGATCCGGCCGTCCTTGTCGAAGACGATGCAGCGCGAGGAGGTGGTGCCCTGGTCGATGGCCGCGATGAAGGGGCCGGAGGTGTGTGCGTCGGTCACGGTGTGCTCCAAGGGAAGTCTGGAAGAAGGACGGCTCAGGCGAACGCGATGTTGTAGATACCCGCGGCGAGGGCGCCACCGATCAGCGGACCGGCGACCGGGATCCAGGCGTAGCTCCAGTCGGAGCCGCCCTTGTTCGGCAGCGGGAGCAGGGCGTGCACGATGCGCGGGCCGAGGTCACGGGCCGGGTTGATGGCGTAACCGGTCGGGCCGCCGAGCGAGAGGCCGATGGAGACCACGACGAACGCGGTGATCAGGGCGCCGATGACGCCGAGGCCCTTGCCGCTGTCGTTGAGGCCCTGGGTGAGCACGGCCAGGACCAGCACGACGGTGCCGATGATCTCGGTGGCCAGGTTCTGCCAGGTGTTACGGATCTCGGGGCCCGTGGAGAAGACGCCGAGCACCGGGCCGGGGCCCTCGATCGGCGTCTCGCCGACGGTCTCCGGGTCCGTGAGGTGGGCCCGGAACTGGCCGTAGTAGGCCACCCAGACCAACGCCGCGCCGATCATCGCGCCGAGCATCTGGCCGGCGATGTAGACGGGGACGTTGTCCCACTCCCCGTCCTTGATCGCGATTCCGACCGTGACGGCGGGGTTCAGATGGGCGCCCGAGAGGGAAGCGGTCATGTAGACGGCCGTCATGACGGCGAAGCCCCACCCGAAGGTGATCGCGAGCCAGCCCGCGTTGCGGGCCTTGGAGCTCTTGAGCGTGACGGCGGCGCACACACCGCCGCCGAGCAGAATGAGAACGGCGGTACCGATGGTCTCGCCGAGGAAGATGTCGGAGCTGGACACCCGCGACTCCTTTGTCCTTCGTCCAGGGGAAGGCGAACCCCGGGTCCCTCCGGTGGTCCGCGCCCTCGTGTGAGGGCGTTGCCGGCCCTTGGCACTGCCACACTCTAGCGTGTATTGCCGTTAGGTGTTCGACAATGCCGACCGATGAACGGAAGTTTTGCCCCCGGGTTAACAGCGCGTCAAGGGTCTGGGAAGTGAAAAACCCGCCGATAACGCGATCGTTACCGGCGGGTTCGGTTCTGTACGGCGGGCGGTCGGGGCCGCCGCGCGTACGGGCGGTCAGAAGCGGCCGGCCCCCAGGTCCCGGGAGACCGCGCGGGCGCAGTCCCGCACGGCGGCCACCAGCTCCGGACGCAGCTCCCCGCCCGGACAGACCCGCTCCACGGCGCCCGTGACCGCCACCGCGCCCACCGGCATCCGCCGCCGGTCGTGGATCGGCGCCGCCACCGACGCCACGCCCTCCCAGGTCTCCTCCACGTCCGCCGCCCAGCCCCGGGCCCGCGTCATGTCGAGCAGCGACTCGAAGTCGACCAGCTCCGTGGTCGTCCGGGGCGTGAACGCCTCCCGGTCGACCTCCAGCACCTCGCTGTGCGCCACCGGGTCGTACGCCGACAGGACCTTGCCCAGCGCCGTGGAGTGCAGCGGCTGCATGGCCCCCACCTCCAGGACCTGACGGCTGTCGTCCGGCCGGAAGACGTGGTGCACGATCAGCACACCCTTCTGGTGCAGCACCCCCAGGTGCACGCTCTCGCCGCTGGACCGCGCCAGATCGTCCGTCCAGACCAGGGCGCGCGCCCGCAGCTCGTGCACGTCCAGATAGCTGTTGCCGAGGCGCAGCAGCTCCGCGCCCAGCTGGTAGCGGCCCGAGGCGGCGTCCTGCTCCACGAAGCCCTCCGCCTGGAGGGTGCGCAGGATGCCGTGGGCCGTCCCCTTGGCGAGTCCGATCGAGGACGCGATGTCGGACAGGCCGAGCCGGCGCTCGCCGCCCGCGAGCAGTCGCAGCATGGCCGCCGCTCTTTCAAGCGACTGGATGTTCTTCGCCATCGCCCGGCCCCTCACCCTTCTCATACTGTTCGACAATGCTGAACACTATCGGTCGATGCCGACCTTGCGTCACACCACACAGTGTCGGCCAAGGAGGGGCAGGACCGGGAGTCCCCGCACACAGGATGCCGTCCGGCCCGTGGGACGCCGTGTCCACCCCGGCCCCCACGCGGTTACGCTGGCCCCGTGCACCCTCCCCCGAGGGTGCAAAGCCGACAGCCGTCGCATCCCAGGGAGCTCATCCATGGCCTCGTTGCCGACCCCTTCCGCTGACAGCCGGACCCGCGCCGCCGCACTCCGCGAGGCACTCGCCAGCCGAGTCGTCGTCGCCGACGGAGCCATGGGCACCATGCTCCAGGCCCAGGACCCCACCCTCGAGGACTTCCAGAACCTCGAAGGATGCAACGAGATCCTGAACGTCACGCGGCCCGACATCGTCCGTTCGGTGCACGAGGCGTACTTCGAGGTCGGCGTCGACTGCGTCGAGACCAACACGTTCGGCTCCAACCACTCGGCCGCGGGCGAGTACGAGATCGCGGACCGGATCTTCGAGCTCTCCGAGGCCGGTGCCCGGATCGCCCGCGAGGTCGCCGACGAGTTCGGCGCCAAGGACGGCCGCCAGCGCTGGGTGCTCGGCTCGATCGGCCCGGGCACCAAGCTGCCCTCCCTCGGCCACATCGGGTACGGCGTGCTGCGCGACGGCTACCAGCAGAACGCCGAGGGCCTGCTGGCCGGCGGCGCCGACGCCCTGATCGTGGAGACGACCCAGGACCTGCTGCAGACCAAGTCCAGCATCATCGGCGCGCGCCGCGCGATGGACGCCCTCGGCGTGGACGTGCCGCTGATCTGTTCGCTCGCCTTCGAGACCACCGGCGTCATGCTGCTCGGCTCCGAGATCGGGGCGGCGCTGACCGCCCTGGAGCCCCTCGGCATCGACCTCATCGGCCTGAACTGCTCGACCGGCCCGGCCGAGATGAGCGAGCACCTGCGCTACCTCGCCCGCCACTCGCGCACGCCGCTCATGTGCATGCCGAACGCCGGCCTGCCCATCCTCACCAAGGACGGCGCGTACTTCCCGCTCACGGCCCCCGAGATGGCCGACGCGCAGGAGAACTTCGTCCGCGACTACGGCCTGTCCCTGGTCGGCGGCTGCTGCGGCTCGACGCCCGAGCACCTGCGCCACGTCGTCGAGCGGGTCCAGGGCCTCACGCCCCCCGAGCGCTCCCCGCGCCCCGAGCCGGGCGCCGCCTCGCTGTACCAGACCGTCCCGTTCCGGCAGGACACCTCGTACATGGCGATCGGCGAGCGGACGAACGCCAACGGTTCGAAGAAGTTCCGCGAGGCCATGCTCGAAGGCCGCTGGGACGACTGCGTCGAGATGGCCCGCGACCAGATCCGCGAGGGCGCGCACATGCTCGACCTCTGCGTGGACTACGTGGGCCGCGACGGCGTCGCCGACATGGAGGAGCTCGCCGGCCGCTTCGCCACCGCCTCCACCCTGCCGATCGTCCTCGACTCCACCGAGGTGGACGTCCTGCGGGCCGGCCTGGAGAAGCTCGGCGGCCGGGCCGTCATCAACTCGGTCAACTACGAGGACGGCGACGGACCCGAGTCCCGCTTCGCGAAGGTCACCCGACTGGCCCAGGAGCACGGCGCCGCCCTCATCGCCCTCACCATCGACGAGGAGGGTCAGGCCCGTAGCACCGAGCACAAGGTCGCCGTGGCCGAGCGCCTCATCGAGGACCTCACCGGCAACTGGGGCATCCACGAGTCGGACATCCTCATCGACGCCCTGACCTTCACGATCTGCACGGGCCAGGAGGAGTCGCGGAAGGACGGCATCGCCACGATCGAGGCGATCCGCGAGCTGAAGCGCCGCCGCCCGGACGTCCAGACCACGCTGGGCCTGTCGAACATCTCCTTCGGTCTCAACCCGGCCGCCCGGATCCTGCTCAACTCGGTCTTCCTCGACGAGTGCGTGAAGGCGGGCCTGGACTCGGCGATCGTCCACGCGTCGAAGATCCTGCCCATCGCCCGCTTCGACGAGGAGCAGGTCACCACCGCCCTCGACCTGATCTACGACCGGCGCGCCGAGGGCTACGACCCGCTGCAGAAGCTGATGGCCCTCTTCGAGGGCGCCACCACCAAGTCGATGAAGGCCGGCAAGACCGAGGAGCTCCTCGCGCTGCCGCTGGACGAGCGCCTCAAGCGGCGGATCGTCGACGGCGAGAAGAACGGCCTGGAGGCCGACCTCGACGAGGCCCTGGAGACCCGCCCGGCCCTCGACATCGTCAACGACACCCTCCTCGACGGCATGAAGACCGTCGGCGAGCTGTTCGGCTCGGGGCAGATGCAGCTGC
>NZ_BMRZ01000013.1 GCF_014648895.1 Streptomyces tanashiensis | reverse complement strand
CCCGGGCTTCACCGTCGCCGCCCCCTACTCCAAGGTCGGCTGGAACGCCTCCGACACCCGTGAGCTGTCCTTCGACGACGTCCGCGTCCCGGTGGAGAACCTCCTCGGCGAAGAGGGCCGCGGGTACGCGCAGTTCCTGCGGATCCTGGACGAGGGCCGGGTCGCGATCGCGGCGCTCGCGACGGGCCTCGCGCAGGGCTGTGTCGACGAGTCGGTGAAGTACGCGCACGAGCGGCAGGCCTTCGGGCGGCCGATCGCCGACAACCAGGCCATCCAGTTCAAGATCGCCGACATGGAGACGCGGGCGCACATGGCCCGGATCGGCTGGCGGGACGCGGCCTCGCGGCTCGTGCTCGGCGAGCCGTTCAAGAAGGAGGCGGCGATCGCGAAGCTGTACTCCTCCACGGTGGCGGTGGACAACGCCCGTGAGGCGACCCAGATCCACGGCGGCTACGGCTTCATGAACGAGTACCCGGTGGCCCGGATGTGGCGCGACTCGAAGATCCTGGAGATCGGCGAGGGCACCAGCGAGGTCCAGCGGATGCTGATCGCAAGGGAGTTGGGCCTTCCGGCCTGAGCCTCCCCCTTCCGCGCGACGAGCCCGTCGTCCCCTCGGGGCGGCGGGCTCTCCCCTGCCCCTACAGACTTTTATGAGGTTAGGCTAACCTACATTCTCATGACGCAAGCCGAGACCGCCCCCTTCCAGTTCTTCTCCCTCCAGGTCGACCGGACACGGCGACTCGGCCCGTCCCTGGTCCGGATCACCTTCACCGGGGACGACCTCAAGAACTTCGCCGCGGGGGGCCGCGACCAGTCGCTCTCCCTCTTCCTGCCGCACCCCGGCCAGGAGGCGCCGGTCCTGCCGCCGTTGGACAACCCGGACATGTACGCGATCCTCGGCGCCTGGCGCGCGATGCCCGACGACGAGCGGGCCGTGATGCGCTCCTACACCGTCCGCGAGCAGCGCACCGAGCCGGTGAACGAGGTGGACATCGACTTCGCCCTCCACGAGGACGGGGGGCCCGCCTGCCGCTGGGCCGGCCGCGCCGAGGCCGGCGACCGTGTGGTGGTCCTGGGCCCGGCGGTCGCCGCGAACACGGGCGTCCGCTTCCAGCTTCCCGAGGACGCCGACTCCGTGCTGATCTGGGCCGATGAGACGGCCCTCCCCGCCGCCTCCGCGATCCTGGAGTGGCTCCCGGCCGAGACCCGCGCCCAGGTGTTCCTGGAAGTGCCGTACTCCGGCGACCGGATGGAGCTCGCGACCGAGGCGGACGCCACGGTCACCTGGCTCGTACGGGAGGAGGGCGCGCCGTCCGCCGTGGACGCGGTGTCCGGCGTCGAGCCGCCCGGCCGGGCCCCGTACGTCTGGATCGCGGGCGAGTCGGGGGCCGTGAAGGCGCTGCGCCGCCACTTCGTGCGGGAGCGGGGGCTCGACCGCCGCCGGGTCACGTTCGTCGGCTACTGGCGCAAGGGCCTGTCCGAGGACGCCCTGCGCGAGGTCCCGGACGAGACCCAGGAAGAGGCGTAACCCGGCCGAGAGGCCGATACGGCGTCAACTGCGCCCCGGCCGAAGCGCTTCGCGGGGGGCGAGGGACATTGCGAGTGAAAGTTAGGTTAGGCTAACCTCACTTACGCATCACCCCTTCGCCCCTTCCTGCTGTCCGGAGGCCCCCCACATGCGCTCGCACCTGCTCAATGACGCGACGGCGGAGAGCTATCGGCGCTCCGTCACCGAAGGAGTCGAGCGGGTGGCGAGCCGACTCGCCGCGACGCGAGGTCCGTTCACCGGTGTCACGCCCGCCGAACTGGCTCCCGTGATCGACGCCGTCGACCTCGACCGCCCGCTCGGCGACTCCTCCGCCGCCCTCGACGAGCTGGAGAGCGTCTACCTCCGGGACGCCGTCTACTTCCACCACCCCCGCTACCTCGGGCACCTCAACTGCCCGGTGGTCATCCCCGCCGTCCTCGGCGAGGCCGTCCTCTCGGCGGTCAACTCCTCCCTGGACACCTGGGACCAGAGCGCGGGCGGCACCCTCATCGAGCGCAAGCTCATCGACTGGACCAACGGCCGCATCGGCTTCGGCCCGTCCGCCGACGGCGTGTTCACCAGCGGCGGTTCGCAGTCCAACCTCCAGTCCCTGCTCCTCGCCCGCGAGGAGGCCAAGACGGACGACCTGTCGAAGCTGCGGATCTTCTCGTCCGAGTGCAGCCACTTCAGCGTCCAGAAGTCGGCGCAGCTCCTCGGCCTCGGCCGGGACGCCGTCGTCTCCATCCCGGTCGACCGGAACAAGCGGATGCAGTCCGTCGTCCTCGCCGCCCAGCTGGAGGCCTGCCGCGCCGAGGGCCTGGTCCCGATGGCGATCGTCGCCACCGCCGGCACCACCGACTTCGGGTCCATCGACCCGCTGCCGGAGATCGCCGCCCTGGCCGAGGAGTACGGCGCCTGGATGCACGTGGACGCCGCGTACGGCTGCGGGCTGCTCGCCTCGCCGACCCGCCGCCACCTCCTGGACGGCATCGAGCGGGCCGACTCGGTCACCGTCGACTTCCACAAGTCCTTCTTCCAGCCGGTGAGTTCCTCGGCGATCCTGGTCCGCGACGGGGCGACCCTGCGCCACGCGACCTACCACGCCGACTACCTCAACCCGGCCCGGACGGTCGCCGAGCGGATCCCCAACCAGGTCGACAAGTCCCTCCAGACGACCCGCCGCTTCGACGCGCTCAAGCTCTGGATGACCCTGCGCGTGATGGGCGCCGACGGTGTCGGACAGCTCTTCGACGAGGTCTGCGACCTGGCCGCCGAGGGCTTCGCGCTGCTCGCCGGCGACCCGCGCTACGACGTGGTGGTCGAGCCGCAGCTCTCCACCCTCGTCTACCGCTACATCCCGGCCGCCGCCGCCTCTCCGGAGGAGATCGACCGGGCCAACCTGCATGCCCGCAAGGCGCTGTTCGCCTCGGGCGAGGCCGTCGTCGCCGGTACCAAGGTCGACGGCCGCCAGTACCTCAAGTTCACCCTGCTCAACCCCGAGACCACCGCGGCCGACATCGCCGCCGTCCTCGATCTGATAGCCGGCCACGCCGAGCAGTACCTGGGAGAGACCCTTGTCCACGCCTGAGACGACCGAGATCCACGACTTCATCGGCATCGGACTCGGTCCGTTCAACCTCGGACTCGCCTGCCTGACGGAGCCGATCGACGAGCTGAACGGCCTCTTCCTGGAGTCCAAGCCGGACTTCGAGTGGCACTCGGGAATGTTCCTCGAGGGCGCCCACCTCCAGACCCCGTTCATGTCGGACCTGGTCGCGATGGCCGACCCGACCTCGCCGTACTCCTTCCTCAACTACCTGAAGGACAAGGGCCGGCTGTACTCGTTCTACATCCGCGAGAACTTCTACCCGCTGCGGACGGAGTACAACGACTACTGCCGCTGGGCGGCCGCGCGCCTCTCCTCCATCCGCTTCTCGACCACGGTCGCCTCGGTGACCTTCGACGAGGCCGCCGAGGTGTACGTGGTCTCCACCGAGGCCGGAGAGACGTTCCGGGCGCGCCGGATCGTCCTCGGCACCGGCACCCCGCCGTACGTCCCCGAGACCTGCCAGGGCCTCGGCGGCGACCTGATCCACAACTCGCGCTACCTCCCGAACAAGGAGGAGCTGCAGAAGAAGAAGTCGATCACCCTGGTCGGCAGCGGCCAGAGCGCCGCCGAGATCTACCACGACCTCCTGAGCGAGATCGACGTCCACGGCTACCGGCTGAACTGGGTGACCCGCTCCCCGCGCTTCTTCCCGCTGGAGTACACCAAGCTCACCCTGGAGATGACCTCCCCGGAGTACGTGGACTACTTCCACGCGCTGCCCGAGCAGACCCGCTCCCGCCTGGAGACCCAGCAGAAGGGCCTCTTCAAGGGCATCGACGGCGAGCTGATCGACGCCATCTTCGACCTGCTCTACCAGAAGAACCTCGACGGCCCCGTGCCGACCCGGCTCCTCACCAACTCCGCCCTGCACGCCGCCGCGTACGACGACACGACCGGCACGTACACCCTCGGCTTCCGCCAGGAGGAGCAGGAGAAGGACTTCACCCTGGAGACCGAGGGCCTGATCCTCGCCACCGGGTACAAGTACGCCGTCCCCGCCTTCCTGGAGCCGGTCCGCGACCGGCTGTGCTGGGACGGCCAGGGCCGCTTCGACGTGGCCCGCAACTACGCGATCGACACGACCGGCCGCGGGATCTTCCTGCAGAACTCGGCCGTGCACACGCACTCCATCACCTCGCCCGACCTCGGCATGGGGGCGTATCGCAACGCGTACATCATCGGGGCGATGCTGGGTTCCGAGTACTACCCCGTCGAGAAGACCATCGCCTTCCAGGAGTTCGCCGTATGACCGTCCGCTTCCGCCCGCTCGACCCCCTCAAGGACGCGGAGCTGCTCCACTCCTGGGTCACCCACCCCAAGGCCGCCTTCTGGATGATGCAGGACGCGAGCCTGGAGGACGTCGTGCGCGAGTACACGGCCTTCGCCGCCCACCCGCACCACGAGGCCTTCATCGGCCTGGTCGACGAGGTCCCCGCGATCCTCATGGAGCGCTACGACCCGGCCCACCTGGAGCTGGTCGGGCTCTACGATCCGCAGCCGGGTGACGTCGGCATGCACTTCCTCGTCGCCCCGACCGACACCCCCGTGCACGGCTTCACCCGCAAGGTGATCACCGCCGTGATGGCCGAGCTGTTCGCCGACCCGGCGACCGCCCGCGTGGTCGTCGAGCCCGACGTCGACAACAAGGCCGTGCACGCGCTCAACGAGGCCGTCGGCTTCGTGCCCGAGCGCGAGATCCAGAAGCCGGAGAAGAAGGCCCTGCTGAGCTTCTGCACCCGCGCGCAGTTCGAGACCGCCGTCGGAGCCACGATATGAACCCCGTCGCACACCTCACCCCCGAGCGCTGGGCCGCCGCCAACCGCGCGCTGATCCGCAAGGGCATCGCCGAGTTCGCCCACGAGCGGCTGCTCGACCCGAAGGAGCTGGGCGAGAGCCGCTACCAGGTCCTCAGCGACGACGGCGGCACCGAGTACCGCTTCACCGCCGACCGCTTCGCGCTCGACCACTGGCAGGTCTACCCCGAGTCGATCAGCCGCCACCGCGGCGACGAGCAGCTCCCGCTCGACGCGCTCCAGTTCATCACCGAGCTGCGCGGCTCCCTCGGCCTGAGCGACGAGATCCTCCCGGTCTACCTGGAGGAGATCTCCTCCACCCTGGCCGGCACGGCCTACAAGGCGACCAAGCCGCCCGTCACCTCCGCCGAGCTGGCCCACGCCGGCTTCCAGGCGATCGAGACCGGGATGACCGAGGGCCACCCCTGCTTCGTCGCCAACAACGGCCGGCTCGGCTTCGGCGTCGACGAGTACCGGGCGTACGCCCCCGAGGCCGCCGCGGAGATCCGGCTGATCTGGCTGGCCGCGCACCGCGACCGCACCACCTTCACCGCCGGCGCCGACCTCGACTACGAGGCCTTCGTCCGCGCCGAGCTCGGCGACGCGACGGTCGACGGCTTCGCCGCCACCCTCGCCGAGCGCGGTCTCGACCTCGCCGACTACCTCCTCATGCCGGCGCACCCCTGGCAGTGGTGGAACAAGCTGTCCGTCACCTTCGCCGCCGAGGTCGCCCAGGAGCGCCTGGTGTACCTGGGCGAGGGCGACGACGCCTATCTGGCGCAGCAGTCGATCCGTACCTTCTTCAACACCTCGGACCCGGCCAAGCACTACGTGAAGACGGCGCTGTCCGTCCTCAACATGGGCTTCATGCGGGGCCTGTCGGCCGCGTACATGGAGGCCACCCCGGCGATCAACGACTGGCTGCACGGTCTGATCGACTCGGACTCCACGCTCAAGGCGGCGCGCTTCTCGATCATCCGCGAGCGCGCGGCGGTCGGTTACCGCCATCTGGAGTACGAGGCCGCCACCGACCGCTACTCCCCCTACCGCAAGATGCTGGCCGCGCTCTGGCGCGAGTCCCCGGTGCCCTCGCTCGCCGAGGGCGAGCGTCTGGCGACGATGGCCTCGCTGCTCCACCTGGACCACGCGGGCGCGTCCTTCGCGGGTGCGCTGATCAAGGAGTCGGGTCTGGAGCCGAGGGTGTGGCTCCGCCAGTACCTGGACGCCTACCTCCTCCCGGTCCTGCACTGCTTCTACGCCTACGACCTGGTCTTCATGCCGCACGGCGAGAACGTGATCCTCGTCCTCGACGAGCGGGGCGCGGTCGACCGGGCGATCTTCAAGGACATCGCCGAGGAGATCTGCGTCATGGACCCGGCGGCGGTCCTCCCGCCGGCGGTGGAGCGCGTCCGCGCCGAGGTCCCGGAGGACATGAAGCTCCTCTCGGTCTTCACGGACGTCTTCGACTGCTTCTTCCGCTTCCTGGGCGCGACCCTGGCGGCGGAGGGCGTCCTCGACGAGGACGGCTTCTGGCGGACGGTCGCGGAGTGCGTGCGCGGCTACCAGGAGGCGAAGCCGGAGCTGGCGGACCGCTTCGCGCAGTACGACATGTTCGCGGAGACCTTCGCCCTGTCGGCCCTCAACCGCCTGCAGCTCCGCAACAACAGGCAGATGGTCGACCTGGCGGACCCGTCGGCGGCCCTCCAGCTCGTCGGCGACCTGGTGAACCCGATCGCGCGGTTCGCCTGACGTTTCCGGGACCGACACGGGCCCCGGCGGAGTACGGTCCTCCGCCGGGGCCCGTCGTCATGCCCCTACTCCGCCGGCCAGGGGACCTCCGGCGAGCGGTAGTAGGGGATGCCCAGCGCGTCGAAGCGCGGCGCCTGCTCGGCGAGCCGCACCTTGTACGTCTCCCAGTCGTGGCTCGCCGCCGTGGACCAGCCCAGCTCGGCGACGCCGGGGAGGCGCGGGAAGGCCATGACGTCGAGGTCCCCGGTGGAGGCGAGGGTCTCGGTCCACAGCGGCGCCTCGACGCCCTTGACGGCGCTCTCCGGGGCCCCGGGGAGGTAGGTCGCCGGATTCCAGTCGTACGACCTGCGGACCTCGACGTAGCCGGCCCAGGCGAGGCCGAGCGGGGTGTCCTTCGTGTACTTCATGTCGAGGTAGGTCCGGTCGGCGGGCGAGAGGATCAGCCCGGTGCCGTTCTGCGCGGCCGCGGCGACCCGCTCCTTCTCGGCGGCGGGGGTGCGGTCGAGGCCCCAGTACTGGACGAGGGCGCCCTTCGCCGGGGTGGCGCCGGTCAGCTGGTGCCAGCCGACGACGGTCTTGCCGTACTTGGCGACGACCGGCTGCACCTTGTCCATGAAGGCCACGTAGTCGGCGTGGCTGGTGGAGTGGGCCTCGTCGCCGCCGATGTGGAGGTAGCGGCCGGGAGTGAGGGCGGCGATCTCCCGGACGACGTCGTCGACGAAGTCGTACGTGACGGGCTTGGGCACGCACAGGGAGCTGAAGCCGACCTTGGTGCCGGTGTAGAGGGGCGGGGCGACGCCGTCGCAGGTGAGGTCGGCGTAGGAGGCGAGCGCGGCGTTGGTGTGGCCGGGCATGTCGATCTCGGGGACCACCTCCTGGTAGCGGGAGGCGGCGTACTCCACGATCTCCCGGTACTGCGCCTTGGTGTAGAAGCCGCCGGGGCCGCCGCCGACCTCGGTGGAGCCGCCGTAGGTGGTGAGGCGGGGCCAGGAGTCGATGGCGATGCGCCAGCCCTGGTCGTCGGAGAGGTGCAGGTGGAGGGTGTTCACCTTGTAGAGGGCGAGCTGGTCGATGTACCGCTTCACCTCGTCGACGGTGAAGAAGTGGCGGGCGACGTCGAGCATGGCGCCCCGGTAGGCGTAGCGCGGGGTGTCGACGACGGTGCCGCCGGCGATCTTCCAGGGGCCCGGCTGGACGCTCTTGCGCTCGACGGCGGACGGGAGCTGCTGGCGCAGGGTCTGGACGCCGCGGAAGAGGCCTGCGGGCTCGCGGGCGGTGAGGGTGACGCCCGCGGGTCCGGAGCTGAGCCGGTAGCCCTCGTCGCCGAGGCCGGTCTCGTCGGGGTCGAGGCGGAGCCGGATGCCGCGGCCGGCGGCGCTGTCGTCGACGACGGGCAGCGGGAAGCCGGTGGCGGGGCGGAGGAGTCCGGCGAGGTAGCGGCCGATGGCCTGGGACTCGACGGAGGTCTCGTCGACGCCGATGCGGGTGGCGGCGGTGAGGGCGAAGGGCTCGCCCTCCGGGGTGACGGAGGCGGGTACGGGCACGATCCGGCCGAGCGGGCGGACCTCGGGCTCGGCGGCCGCCCTGCCGGGTGCCTTGGCGTCGGCCGCGGCCTCGCCGCAGCCGACGCCGGCGGTCGCGAACAGGAGCAGGGATCCGATCAGGCGCGGGATCGTTCGGCGCTGTCTCACAGGCGGGCTCCCCTTCGGGTGATCGACACGTCCACATGTCTGTATATCCCCTCGGCCACCATGCGTACCGCTCGCCCTACTCGGGGTCAAGGTCTGGACCAAGGAGGTGACCCCGCCCGTGGAACAGGGCCTCTCTGCCCGAAATCGGGCAGGATTCTTGCAAAGGGCGCGGGTGACCCCTCAGTATTCACGGGTGCTCGAACGCCGCCCGTCGCACGACGATCTCATCGACCACCTGGTCCGCAGCACCGCGCTCCAGCGCGGTGAGGCCGCCCGGGTGGTGCTCGACGTGCTGGCGTACTTCGACGAGACGACCGAGGAGTTCGTCCGCCGCCGCCACCGGGAACTGCAGTCCGGCGGCGCCGTGAACGCCGAGATCTTCGAACGGATCGCGGCGGAACTGCCTCACCGGGCGGTGGCGCCACCGGAGCTCTCGCTCCGGCAGCTGCGCCGCATCGTCTACGGCTGAGCGCCGTACGCCCGAGGGCGTCCGAGTACATCCACCAACCTGGAGGGGTTTCACCTTTATGTGCGGAATTGTCGGTTACATCGGTAAGCGTGACGTCGCCCCGCTGCTCCTGGAGGGCCTGGCCCGCCTCGAGTACCGCGGCTACGACTCGGCCGGCATGGTCATCACCAGCCCGAAGGCCGCCGGCCTGAAGATGGTGAAGGCCAAGGGCCGCGTCCGCGACCTGGAGGCCAAGGTCCCCAAGCGCTTCACCGGCACCACCGGCATCGCCCACACCCGCTGGGCCACCCACGGCGCCCCCAGCGACATCAACTCTCACCCGCACCTCGACCCCGAGAACAAGGTCGCGGTCGTCCACAACGGCATCGTGGACAACGCCCAGGAGCTCCGCGCCAAGCTGGAGGCCGACGGCGTCGTCTTCGCCTCCGAGACGGACACCGAGGTCATCACCCACCTCATCGCCCGCTCCCAGGCCGAGACCCTCGAGGAGAAGGTCCGCGAGGCGCTCAAGGTCATCGAGGGCACCTACGGCATCGCCGTGATGCACGCCGACTTCAACGACCGCATCGTGGTGGCCCGCAACGGCTCCCCGGTCATCCTCGGCATCGGCGAGAAGGAGATGCTCGTCGCCTCCGACGTCGCCGCCCTGATCGCCCACACCCGCCAGGTCGTCACCCTCGACGACGGCGAGATGGCCACCCTCAAGGCCGACGACTTCCGCACCTACACCACCTCGGGCGCCTCCACCACGGCCACCCCCGAGACCGTCGAGTGGGAGGCCGCCTCCTACGACATGGGCGGCCACGACACGTTCATGCACAAGGAGATCTCCGAGCAGCCCGACGCGGTCGACCGCGTGCTGCGCGGCCGGATCGACGACCGCTTCTCCACCGTGCACCTGGGCGGCCTGAACCTGGACCCGCGCGAGGCCCGCACCATCCGCCGCATCAAGATCCTCGGCTGCGGCACCTCGTACCACGCCGGTCTCATCGGCGCCGGGCTCATCGAGTCCATGGCCCGCATCCCCGCCGACGCCGAGCCGGCCTCGGAGTTCCGCTACCGCAACCCGGTCGTGGACCCCGACACCCTCTACATCGCCGTCTCCCAGTCCGGTGAGACCTACGACGTGCTCGCCGCCGTCCAGGAGCTCAAGCGGAAGGGCGCCCGCGTCCTCGGCGTCGTCAACGTCGTCGGCTCCGCCATCGCCCGCGAGGCCGACGGCGGCGTGTACGTCCACGCCGGCCCCGAGGTCTGCGTCGTCTCCACCAAGTGCTTCACCAACACGGTCACCGCCTTCGCGCTGCTCGCCCTGCACCTGGGCCGCATCCGCGACCTCTCCGTCACCGACGGCAAGCGGATCATCGAGGGCCTGCGCAAGCTGCCCTCGCAGATCGAGGAGATCCTCAAGACCGAGGACGAGATCAAGAAGATCGCCGCGGAGTACGCCGGCGCCCAGTCGATGATGTTCATCGGCCGTGTGCGCGGCTACCCCGTCGCCCTGGAGGCCTCCCTCAAGCTGAAGGAGATCTCCTACATCCACGCCGAGGCGTACCCGGCCTCCGAGCTGAAGCACGGCCCGCTCGCCCTCATCGAGCCGGCCCTGCCGACCGTCGCGATCGTCCCCGACGACGACCTGCTGGAGAAGAACCGCGCCGCCCTGGAGGAGATCAAGGCCCGCAGCGGCCGCATCCTCGCGGTCGCGCACCAGCCGCAGGCGAAGGCCGACCACACCATCGTCGTCCCGAAGAACGAGGACGAGCTGGACCCGATCCTGATGGGCATCCCGCTCCAGCTCCTCGCCTACCACACGGCGCTCGCCATGGGCCGTGACATCGACAAGCCGCGCAACCTGGCGAAGTCCGTCACCGTCGAGTAGGCCCCCCAGCCGTCGCGGCCGAGGCGCGGCGCCCGGGCCTGTCCCCCGGACGCCGCGCCCCTCCGGGCCTGTCCCCCGGAGCCTCGGCCGGACACCCAGCGGTCCCCGTGCACACACCTCCCGTGCACGGGGACCGCTTTTTCGCGCTCGGTTCGCCTCCGGGGCGCGGGCGCGCCCCTTCGGCTCACTCGTCGGGCGGGTGGGTCACCCCGCGGCCGGGGCGCTGCCGCCCGCCGCGCGGCGCAGGGCCGTCGGCCAGCCGGCGACCGCGGCCGTGGCGCCGTACCAGGCGACCAGACCCGCGACGGCGGCGACCCAGCCGCCCGCCTTCCCGAGGCCGCCGTTGTCGGCGAGGGCGCCGATGCCGAGCAGCAGCAGCGCGACGAACAGCAGCCCGTACACGCCCTGTCCGAAGAGTCCGCTGCCGGCGGCCGCCATGGTCAGCGTGAGCGCGAGGAGCGCCCACAGGAGCAGGAAGAGCCCCATGGCGTCGGCCGAGGCGTCGGCGCCGCCGGCGCCGGTGCCCCAGGTGAACCAGAAGGCGCCGAGCGCCGCGTACGCCGTGCCTTCGCCCTTGTCGCCCGCGCGCAGGGCGAGCAGTCCGACGAGGAAGAGGGTCACGCCGCCGACCCAGGTGGCGAGGCCCGCGGCATCCCCTGCCGCGACGTTGTCGATGACACCGGTTCCGCCCAGGCCGAAGGCCAGCAGGGTCAGTCCGAGTGCCAGGTGGCCGAGCGTGGAGGTGGTGTTTCCCGCGGCGACTTCGTTGTTCACGGCGGGCTCCCTTCAGGTGTGCAGTTGTCCTGCGTGAGCTGCTGAGTTCCGTGACCTTTATGTACCCTTCACAAGCGCACAATTCACCTGAGGAAGGCCGAATTTATGGCCGGATGACGGCAGTTGAGGAAGCGACCTGACGGGCCGTACGGGACGGAAGGGGCCCGTCCGCGCCTTACGGGATGACGATGACGGGCCGCTGGGCGCGGCGCGCGAGGCGTCCGGCGACCGAGCCGAAGATCCGGCCGACGATCCCGTGGGTGGAGCCGACCACGATCGCGTCGGCCGAGTACTCCCGGCCGACCTCCTCCAGCTCGTGGCAGATGTCGCCGCCGCGCTCGACGAGGATCCACGGCACCTCGGAGAGGTGCTCGGCGCAGGCCAGCTCCAGACCGAGGACCTCGGTGCGGTGGTCCGGCACGTCGACGAAGACCGGGGGCTCACAGCCGGCCCACACCGTGGTGGGCAGCCGGTTGGCCACATGCACGATGATCAGGCCCGATCCGGAGCGGCGGGCCATGCCGATCGCGTACGCGAGGGCACGCTCACTGGACGTGGAGCCGTCGAAGCCGACGACCACCCCGTGCCGGAAGGCCGGGTCGCAGGCATGACGTGGCTGTTCCACCGCGAGGGGGTCGACCGTGGAATCGGCGACGCGCTTGCGGTCCGCGGGTTCGGGGAATTCGTGACCGGCCATCGGTGTCTCGGCGAAGAGGGTCCTCGTGGGAAGGGACGGGGAAAGGAGGGGACGAACGACGGGTGGCGGCGGAGCTGTGTCCGGGAATCATCTTCCCAAGCCCATACCCCCAAGGGTACGGCGACACTCCTCTCCTGCCCAGTGCCCGCTGTGCCACTCCTGGCGTGCCCGCCGCTCGCGCGCGGCGTCCCAGGGAGCATGCACGAGGGGTTCGGGATCTGGCAATGCCGGATGTGCCCTACAGGCGTCCGTACGGGGGCCAAACGGACGTCGCCGAGAGTGACCGGAACGTTCCGCTCCTCGTTGCCACAGGTCCAGCCCACCGTCGCAGGGAGACCGCCCGTGCCCGCACCATCGACCGCCGCCGGCCAGACCTCCGCAGCCCCCTCCCCCGCGCTCGGCGCGCCCCGCGGCCGCCGCCGGGCACCCGCCCTCCCCCCGGCCCCGGAGCCGGGGACGGAGCCGGGGACGGCGGCAGGGCAGGGAGCGGCGGGCCAGGCCGGTGACGTCGTCCGCTGGGCGGTCTTCTGCTGCGTCCTGGTCCCCGTGATCCTCGTCGTCTACGGCGCCTCGCTCGGCGGGGCCGCCGGGACCGCGCTCGGTCTCGTGTCGGTGACCGCCGCCTGCCGGCTGCTGCTGAGCCGCTCGGAGCGCGGGCTACGCGCGGAGACGGTCCGGCCCCGGCGCCGGAGCTAGCCTCCGGGGGGCCGGAATCCTGCCCCGACCCTCTTCGAGTTGACAGGTTCGCACACCCGACCCCATATGTTTTCAGCCAACTTCCAGCCGCCGGCGAGTCCTTGGCGGAACGGTTGGCCAACCCCGGCACCGAAGGCCGCGGAAGCCCCGTATCAAGGGCCCGCACCCCCCGCGTACGGGGGCGTTCGCCGTACCGCGCCTCCCCCGGGCGGCCGTCGGAGGCACGACGCGGCGATCGATCGCTTCACGCCAAGTTGCCTTGTCGACAATCCACCGGATGGAGAACTTGTCACGCCGGCGCCACGGGACACAGTAGATTCGATCATGGGTACCGAAGACTGGGGTCTCGTGCAAAACCGAGGGGAAACGTGCAGGAGCGACACGACCAGGGAGACGCGAACACCGAGGGGGGCTTAGCGTCATGAGCCAGGACTCCGCCGCACCGGAGGTCGCACGGAAGCTGTCCGGGCGCCGCCGTCGCGAAGTCGTCGCGGTGCTGCTGTTCAGCGGCGGCCCCATCTTCGAGAGCTCCATCCCGCTCTCCGTGTTCGGCATCGACCGGCAGGACGCCGGAGTGCCCCGCTACCGGCTGCTCGTCTGCGCCGGCGAGGAGGGCCCGCTGCGGACCACCGGTGGGCTCGAACTCACCGCGCCGTACGGCCTGGAGGCCATCAGCCGGGCGGGCACCGTCGTCGTCCCGGCCTGGCGGTCGATCACCTCGCCGCCGCCGCCGGAGGCGCTCGAAGCGCTGCGCCGCGCGCACGAGGAGGGGGCCAGGATCGTCGGGCTGTGCACCGGGGCGTTCGTCCTGGCCGCGGCCGGACTGCTCGACGGCCGCCCGGCGACCACGCACTGGATGTACGCGCCGACGCTCGCCAAGCGCTATCCGTCGGTCCACGTGGATCCGCGGGAGCTCTTCGTCGACGACGGGGACGTGCTGACCTCCGCCGGCACCGCGGCCGGAATCGATCTGTGTCTGCACATCGTGCGGACCGACCACGGCACGGAGGCCGCGGGCGCCCTTGCGCGCCGGCTGGTCGTCCCGCCGCGGCGCAGCGGCGGTCAGGAGCGCTACCTCGACAGGTCTTTACCTGAGGAGATCGGCGCCGACCCGCTGGCCGAGGTCGTCGCCTGGGCGCTGGAGCACCTCCACGAGCAGTTCGACGTGGAGACGCTCGCCGCGCGCGCCTACATGTCACGGCGGACCTTCGACCGCCGGTTCCGCTCGCTGACGGGCTCCGCCCCGCTCCAGTGGCTGATCACCCAGCGGGTGCTGCAGGCGCAGCGGCTGCTCGAGACCTCCGACTACTCGGTCGACGAGGTCGCGGGCCGGTGCGGCTTCCGCTCCCCGGTGGCGCTGCGCGGCCACTTCCGGCGGCAGCTCGGCTCCTCGCCGGCCGCCTACCGCGCGGCGTACCGCGCCCGGCGGCCGCAGGGCGAGACGGGCACCGCGGTGCTGGAGGCGGCGGTGCCGTCCCAGGGCCCGGCGGGACTCCGCAGGCCGCTGGAGCCGGGCAAGCCGCAGTCGGACGCGT
This sequence comes from Streptomyces tanashiensis, assembly GCF_014648895.1. Classification (GTDB taxonomy): domain Bacteria; phylum Actinomycetota; class Actinomycetes; order Streptomycetales; family Streptomycetaceae; genus Streptomyces; species Streptomyces tanashiensis. The sequence goes on along the minus strand of NZ_BMRZ01000013.1, from coordinate 200,422 downwards.
ACGCGCCGGGACGCCCGGCCCTGCCGGGCCAGCGCAGCGCGCCGTAGGACCGCCGCCGCCACAAGCGGCGCGACGCAGGACCGAAGGGCCCTCGGGGACACCTCCCCCGGGGGCCCTTCGGCGTCCGGGGAACGCATCCCTCCGGAACCTCGGTTCCTACCCGCCGGACCGGAATACAACCCTCGGCGCGGTATTGAAATGATCACCTTGCGGAGTGCGCCCGACAGTGGTGATGATGCGTCACTTTTTCCGACATGACGCCTGCTACTTTCCCGATCGTCATGCGTCGAAAGGAAATGTGATGAACGTCAGGCGTCTCTTCGTATCCGGAGGCCTCGCTCTGGCCGTCGTCGGATCGTCCCTCGCTCTCGCGGCCCCGGCGAACGCCGTCATCGGGTGTGCCGACTTCCATGCCTGCCTGTACTACAACTCCGACTACAAGGGGGCCATGTACAAGCAGGAGTACGACACCCCGGACTACTCCGGCCGCTACTTCGAGACCAGCCTCGCCGGCAGCAACGGGAACGGGGTCGTGGTCAAGAACAATGCCGCCTCCGTGGACAACTGGGACAGACTGAGCCGTATTCGGGTCTACTACAACTCGAACTACAACGGCAATTACGCCTACCAGACCATCCCGGCGGACGGAAAGGGAAATCTCAACTCGACGATGAAGAACAACAACGCCTCCGGCAAGTTCATCGACTACGGAACGGGCTGATCACCCCGCCGCCACGGCTGAAGAGGGGCACTCCGGCCGGTGTGCACCGGCGGAGCGCCCCTCCCGCGTCCCCTTGCTCCGGATCACCACCTCGAAGGAACCACGCCCCCATGGGAAGCTCCCTCCCCCGCACCCTCACCGCCGCCCTTCCGGTCTCGCTCGCGGCAGTCCTGCTCGCCGGCTGCGGCAGCCCTTCCGCCGGCGGGACGAAGGGGGAGCCGGGAATTCCCGCCACGGCCGATGTCCCGAAAATCACCACGGCGGTGACCGACCCCGTCCCCGTGGAGGCCTATCTGCTCTCCGAGGCGCAGTGGAACAGGCTCGGGAAGGCCGAATACGCCTTGCGCACGCAATGCATGAAGCGCTTCGGTTTCGAGTACGGCGACCCCCTGCTCGCGGCGGACCCCTCCGGCCAGACCATCTCCCAGTACCGATACGGAAAGCTGGATCCCGCGAAGACCGCCGTCCACGGGTACAGAACGCCCCGGAACCCGGCCTCCGACGCCGGAGCGAAAGCGACGAAGGAGCAGGTCCGGAAGATCAGCGCGAATGAGCGCATGATCCTCACCGGCACCGCCGACCTCTCCCAGAAGAGCGGAAAGGGCGGCCAGGACCTCGACGGCCAGAAGGTTCCCGAGGGCGGCTGCATCGGCGAGGCGCGGCGGAAGCTGGGCGATTACGGGGACGCCCAGGTCGCCAATGACGTGAATCTCGACAGCTTCGGAAAGTCGCTCCAGGACGGGCGGGTGCTGGCCGTCTTCGCCCAGTGGTCGCGGTGCATGGCGCAGAGCGGATACCACTACAAGAGCCCGATCGAGGCCTCCGACGACAAGAAGTGGGTCGGCGGGACGGCCTCCGCGGAGGAGCGGAACGTCGCCACCGTGGATGCCCGGTGCAAGATCAAGAACAATGTCGCGGGCGTCTGGTACGCGGTCGACGTCGCCTACCAGAAGCAGGCGATCGAGGCGCACGCCGAGGAGCTCGACCAGGTGAAGAAGGACATCGAGGGGCAGCTGAGGACCGCCGCCGAGGTCCTGGGCGGCTGAGGCCGGGAGCCGTGGTGCGGCTCGCCCTCTGGGGCGAGACGCTGATCACGTCTTAGGGTAGGACGCATGAACGATCGCATGGTGTGGATCGACTGCGAGATGACCGGGCTCTCGCTGACGGACGACGCACTCATCGAGGTGGCCGCACTGGTCACCGACTCGGAACTGAACGTGCTCGGCGACGGAGTGGACATCGTGATCCGTCCGCCGGACGCCGCCCTGGAGACCATGCCCGAGATCGTGCGCCAGATGCACACGGCCTCGGGGCTGCTGGACGCGCTCGCCGACGGCACCACGCTCGCCGACGCGGAGGCCCAGGTCCTCGCGTACATCCGCGAGCACGTCAAGGAGCCCGGCAAGGCGCCGCTGTGCGGGAACTCGGTCTCCACGGACCGCGGCTTCCTCGCCCGCGACATGCCCGCCCTGGAGGGCCACCTGCACTACCGGATCGTCGATGTCTCCTCGGTCAAGGAGCTGGCCCGCCGCTGGTACCCGAGGGCGTATTTCAACAGTCCGGAGAAGAACGGCAACCACCGGGCCCTCGCCGACATCCGCGAGTCCATCGCCGAGCTGCGCTACTACCGCGAGGCGATCTTCGTCCCGCAGCCCGGACCCGACTCGGACACCGCGAAGCGGATCGCGGCCCGGCACGTCGTCCCCGCCGAATAGCCGTACGAACGGGCCCGCTCGCGCCCGCCGAACAATGCGTGCGCGAGCACCCCTCGGAACCCTGTAGACTTCTTCTCGGCCGGTCGGGGAAACCTTCGGGAAAACCGCCGGTCATGGTGGGTATAGCTCAGCTGGTAGAGCACCTGGTTGTGGTCCAGGATGTCGCGGGTTCGAGTCCCGTTACTCACCCTGAAGGCTCAGGCCCCGGTTCGAAAGAACCGGGGCCTGAGTCGTTCCTGCCGCCATCGACACCCTGGGAGCGCTCCCGGGATGTGTGCTCCGTCACTCGTACGGGCGAGGCGGTGAGCGACGGCGCGGAGAAGCGGAAGGTCTCCCGCGCGTCCGCGCGGGAGACAGGAGGGCGCGCCCCGGCCGGTGGTGGGGGTGGAAGCCGGCCGGGGCGCGCGGTGTGGGGGGCGCGGTGGCTTATCGGTAGGCGCCGAAGGCCTTCGTGAAGGCCAGCGGCTGCTGGAGGATCGAGGAGCACGTGGGGTCGGCGTAGGTCACGGCGCCGGCCGCGCACTGCTTGTCACGGGTCGAGGACCACATCGAGAGCCAGCCGATGCCCTTGGACTTCGCGAAGTCGACGAGCTGGGTGGCGTCGTCGACCTTGAAGACCTCGCTGCTGACGTCGTTGACGCCGATCATCGGGGTGACGGCGACGGCCTTCCAGGCGGCGGCGTCGGAGAGGCCGAGGACGCCCTTGATCTGGGCCTGGGTCGCGGTGGCGGCCTGGATCGCGTACGTGCCCATGTCGGCGCTGTACGCCGGCCCGTAGTCCATCGCCATGATGTTGACGGCGTCGACGCGGACCCCGTTCCTCTTCGCGTCGGCGAGCAGGTCCACGCCGGGCTGGGTGAGGCCCTCGGGCATGACCGGCAGGGTGAAGGAGACGTTCAGGCCCGGGTGGGACTTCTGCAGCTGGGCGATCGCCTGCGCGCGACGCGTGTTGGCGGCGGTGTCCGGGAGGGCCGCGCCCTCGATGTCGAAGTCGACCTTGGTGAGCTTGTACTGGTCGACGACCTTGCCGTACGCGGCGGCGAGCGCCGAGGAGGTCGAGCAGTTCAGGGCCAGTTCGTGACCGGCGGCGCCGCCGAAGGAGACCCGGACGTCACCGCCCTTGGCGCGCAGGGCGCCGATCTGGGCCGCGACCTTGTCGTTCGCCAGGTCGGTGACGCCGCCCCACAGCGGGGCGCAGGAGCCGCCGGAGGTGACGAAGGCGAGGTTGAACTCCTTCACGCCGGTGGCGTCGGCGGTGGCGAGCAGGTCGTACGCCGGGTAGAGCGAGGTGTCGACGTACGGGGCGTACTTGGCGGCCGTGGCCGGAGCGCCCGTCGCGGTCGCGGTGGGGGTCGGGGTGGGCTTCGGGCTCGCGGTCGCGGTCGCCGTGGCGGTGGCCGTGGCGGTGGCGGTCGGCTTCGGGGAGGTCGTCGCCGTGGCCGTCGGCTTCGGGGAGGCCGTCGCGGTGGGCTGCCCGGTGGGGCGGCCGCTGGGGGTGGGGGCGGTGCCGCCGGCGGAGCAGGCGGCCTTGTTGATGCGGCAGTTGGCGGGGTCGCCGGCCTGACCCGCGGCGGAGGTGACGAAGCCGACGGTGACCGAGGCGCCCGGTGCCAGCTGCCTGTTCCAGCTCGCGGGCTTCACGGTGACGTGGCCGCCGGAGACGGTGTACTCGCCGTTCCAGAGGGAGCCGATGGCGGTGCCGGCCGGGAGGTCGAACTCCAGGGTCCAGTCGGACTGGGCGGCGGTCGTCTCGTTGGTGACGACGTACTGGCCGGTGTAGCCGCCGGTCCAGGAGCTGGTCCGGGTGTAGGCGGCGCCGACGGCGGCGGCCTGGGCGGTGCCGGTGAGCACGAAGGCCCCGCCGCCGACGACGGCCGCCGCGACGACCGCTCCGACGACCTTGGTCCGGGTGCTCGTCCTGCGCCGGTGCGAACTGCTGACCATCGCGTGCCTGCCTCTGCGTGCCGGGGGTGAGGAGTGGGGTGCGGCAGCACGCTAGCGACCGGGAAGCGGACAAATGCCGTGCCGGGGAACCCTGTCGGGATCCTTAGGCTCCGCTTAAGGAAGGCATCGGGACCACGAAAGGTTGGGCGCCGGGAAGCGGGGCGTCACGCCTTGCGGCGGCGGCCGCGCCGGCCCCCGCTCCCGCCCGCACCGGTTCCGCGCCCGTCGAGGCTGATCCAGATCCGCACCTCGGTGCCGCCGAGGACCGAGTGGCCGATGCGGACGTCGCCGCCCGTCGACTCGGCCATGCGGCGGACGATGTCGAGGCCGAGGCCGGTGGAGCCGTCGCGTCCGCTGCCCGCGCCCCGCGCGAGCGCGGCGGCGGGGTCGGCGATGCCGGCGCCCGCGTCGGAGACGAGGACGATGACGGCGTCGTCGCCGTTGTGGACGTCGATGGAGAAGGCCGTGCCCTCGGGGGTGTGGCGGAAGACGTTGCCGAGCAGGGCGTCGAGGGCGGCGACGAGTTCGGGGCGGGCGACGGGGATGCGGACCGGGCGCTCGACGCCCGCGACCCGCACCCGGCGGCCCTCGTCCTCGGCGAGCGCCGACCAGAACTCCATGCGCTCGCGGACCACTTCGGCGGCGTCGCAGCCGGCGCCGGGCCCGGTCGCCTGGGTCTGCGGCTTCGCTTCGCGGGCCGTGCGGATGATGATGTCGACCTCGCGCTCCAGCTGTTCGACGGCGGCGCGGGTCTGCTCGGCGGCGGGGCCGGAGCCGAGCGAGGCCGCGTTGAGCCGGAGGACGGTCAGCGGGGTGCGGAGCCGGTGGGAGAGGTCGGCGGCCAGCTCGCGCTCGTTGGCGAGGAGCTGCACGACCTGGTCGGCCATCGAGTTGAAGGCGACGGCGGCCGACTTGAGTTCGGGCGGCCCCTCCTCGGGGACGCGGGCGCCGAGCTTCCCCTCGCCGAGGTCGTGGGCGGCGCCCGCGAGCCGCTGGGCGGGCTGGACCATGCGGACGCCGAGGCGGTCGGCGACGGCGACGGAGCCGACGATCAGGGCGATGCCGACGCCGGCGAGGACGAGCCAGGCGGTGGCGACGCCGTTGCTGACCTCGCCCTCGGGGACGAAGAGTTCGACGACGGCGACCTGGGCGTTGCTGAGCGCGGTGGGCTGGAGCAGGGCGAAGCCGCCGGGCACCTCGGCGATGGAGGCGCGGCCGAGGGTGCGGGTCGCGGCGAGCTCCGCCGGGTCGGCCCGCCGGGTGCCGATCTCCAGCGCGGTCCCGCCGGGTTCGGCGGCGGGGACGTGGATGGCGAGGCGTCCGGCGGCGCCGTCCTCGGTGGTGGCGACGGCCTTGTCGAGTTCGTCGCGGTCGGTGGTGATCGCGAGGACGGGCGCGAGCCCGGCGGCACGCCGTTCGGCGTTGGAGAACGCCCGGTCGCGGGCCATCTCCTTGACGACGAGCCCGAGGGGGACGGCGAAGGCGAAGACGACCATGACGGTGACGGCCAGCGACACCTTGACGAGCGCCCATCTCACGGCTGCGGCTCCCGGGGCGGCTCCAGCTTCACGCCCACCCCGCGCAGGGTGTGCAGGTAGCGGGGCCGGGCGGCCGTTTCACCCAATTTCCGCCGCAGCCATGACAAATGTACGTCGATGGTCTGGTCGTCCCCGTACGACTGCTGCCAGACCTCCGCGAGCAGCTCCTTGCGCGGGACGACGACACCCGGCCGGCCGGCGAGGAAGGCCAGCAGGTCGAACTCGCGCCGGGTCAGGTCCAACGGTGCCCCGTCGAGCTCCGCCTGACGGCGCAGCGGATCGACGGTGAGCCCGCCGACCCGGATGACCTGGGAGGGCGGCACCTCGCCCGCGCCGGCGCGGGAGCGGCGCAGGACGGCGGCCATCCGGGCCGTCAGGTGGTCGACCGAGAAGGGCTTCACGAGGTAGTCGTCGGCCCCGGCGTGCAGCAGCCGTACGATCTCGGCCTCGTCGTCCCGGGCGGTCGCGATGATCACCGGGACGTCGGTGATCCCGCGCAGCATCTTGAGCGCCTCGGACCCGTCGAGATCGGGCAGACCGAGGTCCAGGATCACGACGTCGAAACGGAAATGGGCGACCTCGCGCAACGCCTCCAGAGCCGTGCCGACGCTCCGTACGGTGTGGGAGGCCTCGGTCAGCTGCCGGATGAGGGCGGAGCGCACGAACTGGTCGTCCTCGACCACGAGCACACTTGCCATGGGGCGCACCGTACGCCATTCGGGTGACGCACCGGGCAAGGTCCACCCTCCGGTACGGCCGTTCGCCCCGTGGTGCACTATGTCCCGGTGCGAAGAGGACTCGTTCACGCCCTGGCCTGGTCGCTCGCCACCGGGGCGGCGGTCACCCTGTCCTGGTGGGGAGTGCACACGGTGCTGTCCGGCACCGTGTACGACCCGCCGCGCGCGCTGCCCCTCCCGGCCGGGCCCGCCGAGGTGCCGGTCACGACCGGCGGCGATCCGCAGACCTCCTCCACCCGGCGGCCCGAGAGCACCGCGCCCACGGCGCCGGCCACCCCGAAGTCCACGCCGAGCGAGGTCCGTACGCCGCCGGCCACCCCGTCCGCGACGCCCTCGCGGCGCCCGGACCCCACGACCGAGGCGCCCACCGCCCCGCCCTCGGGCCCGGACTTCGGCTCGGGCGTGAAGAGCTACACCGTGGACGGCGGCCGGGTCACCTTCGACCTGGGCGAGACCTCGGCCGAACTGGTCTCGGCGACGCCCGCGTCCGGCTGGCAGATGCAGGTGTGGAAGCAGACGACCTGGATCCGGGTCACCTTCACCAAGGACGGCCGCGAACTGTCGGTCTTCTGCCTGTGGCACGACAGCGCGCCCCGCGTGGAGATCGAGGACCGGCAGGCCTAGGGGGTGTCCGACCCTGATCCGCCGGACAGGCCCTGGGGTCTGTCAGCGGAAGACGGACGCCGGCGGTACGGGTGAGGGCTTGGCGCTCTCGTCGGTGACCGGCGACGCTCCCCCGGCGAAGTCGGCGAGCACCCGGCCGTGCTCCACGCGCCCCGGGTGCGGGTCGGTGGCGACCCGGCGGGTCAGTTCGGCCACCGGCAGCTCACGGTCCGAGGCGAGCAGCACCGCGTTGCCGAAGCGGCGGCCGCGCAGGACCGTCGGGTCGGCGGTGAGCGCCAGCTCGGGGAAGACGGCGGCCGCGGTGGCGATCTGGCCGCGCAGATGGGTCAGGGGCGGGCCGTCCGCGAGGTTCGCCGCGTAGAAGCCGCCGGGCCGCAGCACCCGCCGCACCTCGGCGAGGAACTCGGTGCTGGTCAGATGGGCCGGGGTGCGGGCCCCGCTGAACACGTCGGCGATGACGAGGTCGGCCCAGCCGTCCTGGACCTTGGCGAGGCCGGCGCGGGCGTCGGTGGAGCGGACCCGGATGCGGGCCCCCGCGTCGAGGGGCAGTTCCCGGCGGACGAGCTGGACCAGGGGCCCGTCGAGCTCCACGATCTGCTGGGTGGAGCGGGGCCGGGTCGCGGCGACGTACCGGGCGAGGGTGAAGGCGCCGCCGCCGAGGTGCACGACCTGGAGCGGCCGGTTCGGCGGGGCGGCGAGGTCGGCGATGTGACCGAGGCGCCGCTGGTACTCGAAGGTGAGGCGGGCGGGGTCGTCGAGGTCGACGTGCGACTGCGGGGCGCCGTCGATGAGCAGCGTCCAGCCGCGCGGGCGTTCCCGGTCGGGTATGAGTTCGGCGAGCCCGCCGTCGACGGTCTCGACGACGGGGACGGCCGTCGCCGCCCGGTCCCGCTGTTTGTTCCTGGCCACGGGCCCATTATCGGTGCATACGCGGCGGACCCGCCCGACGGCCTCAGTGGCAGCCGTCGGCCGCCTCGATGAGCCGGGCGGCCTCGCCGAGCGCCTCGCGCAGGACGGCGGGGTCGGTGACGCGGTCGGTGTCGCCCGGGGGCAGCAGCCAGCCGGCCGGGCGGGGCGCGTCACCCGCCGGTTCGGGGAGCTCCGGCAGCTCGGGGAGGCGCAGGCCGCGCCCCGAGGTCCGCGTACAGGCGCTGCCCGGCATGTCCCAGGCGGCGGCGGTGCCCGGCGGCACCAGGAAGCCGAGGGTGTCGCAGGTGCCGTCGTGGACGACGGGGCCGACGGCGGGGGCGGCGGCGCGGCGCAGGATGTCGACGGCCTCCAGGCCCTGGCGGACCGGGACGGTCACCAGGTCCCAGGGTCCGGCGGTGGGCCTGGACCCGTCGGTGTCCGGGGTGGATGCGTGCCGCGTGGCCGACTGCGAACCGATCTCCGACATGGGGACCCCTCCTCGCTCCTGAGGAGACACGTTCCGTCTCTCCCTTACGGTTCAACGCCCGTGCGCGTCAACGGCTACGGCGGGATGCCGCCGCAAAGGATGGCAGTTCATGGCAGATCGCAGGCGAGATATCCGATTTGTAGCCAAACTCAGCGTAGGCATCCGGTCACAGCAGGTACGTTCATGCCGCCGGACACCCGGCAGCACCAGGAGAGGGCTCGGCCATGGCGATGTCACGGGCAGTTCCCAATCTCGCCTTCCGTCGGCTCCGCGGACAGCACTCACCGGCGGAGTTCGCCGCGGCGGTCCGCCGGGCGGCGCGGGAGATCGGCGAACAGGTCGCGTGCGACGCCCGCTACATCGGGCGCGTGGAGGCGGGCGAGATCCGCTGCCCCAACTACGCGTACGAGCGGGTGTTCCTGCACATGTTCCCCGGTCTCGGCCTCTCCGACCTGGGGTTCTCCGCGCGGGAGACGGTGCGCGGCCGGCGGCAGGCCGTCGCGGCCGGGGCAGCGCCTCCCGCCGCCATCACCACCCGGAACGATGAGGAGAGCGACGTGCTGCGTCGCGCATTCATGACGAGCGGCTCCGCCACCCTGGCGGCCGCCTCGCTGGGACTCGGCGGCCCCGCCGTCGCGATCCCCTCCCCCCGCGGCACCCACCGGATCGGCGAGACCGAGGTGCGGGCCGTCGAGGACGCCGTACGGCGGATCCGTCTGCTCGACGACCGGCACGGCGCCGACGGGCTCTACAAGGTGGCCGCCCAGCCGCTCCGTACCGCGTACGCACTCCTCGACACCGGCACCATGACCCGCCGCTCCACCGAGGACCGGCTCCACGCGGGCGCGGGCGAGCTCTCCCTCTCCGTCGGCTGGCTGGCCCACGACTCGGGCCGGCACGAGGACGCGCGCTCGCACTACGCGGAGGCGCTGGCCACCGCGCGCGTGGCGGGGAACGCGGCCCTGGAGGCACACGCCTTCTGCAACACCTCGTTCCTGGCCCGCGACACCGGCCGGTACCGCGAGGCGGTGCGGGCGGCGCAGGCGGGCCTGCGGGCCGCGCAGCCGCTGGACTCGGCCCGTCTGCTCTCGCTGCTGTCGCTGCGGGAGGCGGGCGCGTGGGCGGGGCTCGGCGACCGGTCCGCCTGCGAGCAGGCCCTGGGCCGCGCGCACGGCCACTTCGACCGGGGCCCGGCCGAGGGCGACCCCGAGTGGATGTCCTTCTTCGGCGAGCCGGAGCGGGAGGCCCTGGAGGCCGGCTGCTGGGCGGCGCTCGGCGACTGGGGCCGCGCGGCCCGCCACGCCCACCGGGCCGTGGTCCTGCAGAACCCGCACTTCGCCCGGAACCTCGCGCTCTACCGGGCCCATCTCGCCAAGGCCCTGGCGCACGCCGGCCGCCCGGACGAGGCGGCGGCGGAGGCGCGGCGCGTCGCGGACTCCCTCGACGGCATCGCCTCGGCCCGCATCCGGGGCCTGCTCTCGGAGACCGGCCGGGCCCTCGCCGGCAGCTACTGACCGGCCCGCCCGCGGCGTCTACTGCTCCAGGTGGCCGGTGTCGTTCCAGCGCTCGAGTGCCGGGGCGCCGTACGCCCAGCCGAGGACCGAGAGGCTCGTCGGGTCGAGGCGGATGCGGGAGGCGAAGGAGACGTCCTCGCCGAGCCACCGCGCGCCGATCGAGCGCAGGATGTGGCCGTGGGCGAAGACCAGGACGTCGCGGTCGGCGGAGCGGGCCCATTCCACGACCTCGTCGGCGCGGGCCGACAGCTGCGCGAGGGACTCGCCCTCGGGGACGGCGTCGCGCCAGATCAGCCAGCCGGGGCGGACGTCCTGGATCTGGGCCGGGGTGAGCCCCTCGTACGCCCCGTAGTCCCACTCCATCAGCGCGTCCCAGGGCTCGGCCCGGTCGCCGAAGCCGGCGAGCTCGCAGGTCTCGCTCGCCCGGACCAGCGGGCTGGTGCGCACCTCCACGCCGGGCAGCCCCTGCCAGGGACCGCGGTGCAGGCGCTCGCCGAGGAGCTTCGCGCCGCGCCGCCCCTCGTCGAGCAGCGGTATGTCGGTCCTGCCGGTGTGCCGGCCGAGAAGTGACCACTCGGTCTGGCCGTGCCGGGCGAGCAGGATGCGCGGTGCCATGGGAAGGACGCTCCAGGGGTTCACGGTGCTGACGTGCCTCTCCCATCATCGCCCACGTGAATTCGGGGTGGCGTCGGGGCAACCCCGGGGGGCCGTCCCGCGTCCCCTCCCCCGGGCCGATCACCGACTGGGGGACTCATTCATGCGCAAGCCACGCTGGTGGGCGGAGCTGTCCCTGATCGCCGTCGTGTACGCGGCCTACTCGGGCGGGCGGCTCCTGGTGAAGGGCGACGAGGCCTCGGCCGTGGAGCACGGGCTCGCGATCCTGCGGTTCGAGGAGCGTCTCGGGATCGACGCCGAGCATCCGCTGAACCGGCTGTTCACGGACGTCCCCGCGCTCGGAGTCCCGGCGGACTTCGCGTACGCCTCGCTGCACTACCTGGTGACCCCGGCGGTCCTGGTGTGGCTCTTCCGCCGCCGCCCCGCGCACTACCGGGCCGCCCGCACCTGGCTGATGCTCTCCACCCTGCTCGGGCTCGTCGGCTTCACGCTGCTGCCGACCTGCCCGCCCCGGCTGCTCGACGCGGCCCACGGCTTCACGGACACGATGGCGCACTTCGCCTCGTACGGCTGGTGGGGCGGCGAGGCCAGCGCGCCGCGCGGGCTCGGCGGTCTGACCAACCAGTACGCGGCGATGCCCAGCCTGCACGTCGGCTGGGCTCTGTGGTGCGGGGTGATGCTGTGGCGGTACGGGCGGACGCCGCTCACGAAGGCCCTCGGGGTGGCGTATCCGCTGGTCACCGCGCTGGTCGTGATGGGCACCGCCAACCACTATCTGCTCGACGCGGTCGCCGGGGTCGCCGTGATGGGCGCCGGTCTGCTGCTGACTCCGCACGCGCTGCGGCTCGCCGACCGGATCCGCGGAAGGGCGGAAGCTCCCCCGGTTGTCAGTGGCGGATGCGAGACTTCCACGGGTGAGCGCATCCCCGGACAGCGGTCTGTCCGCACCACCGCAGACGACACCAAGGCGCCTGCTCGCTGAGCTGCGCGGACCGGCCGTCGTGCCGCGTCCGCTGGACGCCCGGGCGCTCGCGGCGCTCGCGGCCAACCCGGGCTGCAAGCGGCGGGCCATCCTCGACGGCGCCGGGGTCGACAAGTCGGCGCTCGCCGCGAAGCTCGGCTCGCCGGCCCCGTTCGGCCAGTCGCAGTTCGCGATCGTGCGGGGCAACTCCTTCGAGGCGAAGGTCAAGGCGGACGGCGGCCGTGAGCTGCTGCGCCTGATCGGCGTCGAGGAGCCGGGCGAGGTGTCCGTGCCCGACCTGGCGGCGGCCGGGCCCGAGGGGCGCGTGGCGCGCACCGCGCTCGCGCTGCGGGAGGCGACCGGGGCCGGGGCGTGGGCGCTGCTCGACCATCCGCTGCTCGCCCTGGAGGTCGCCGGTTCCCCCGTGTACCTGGAGCCGGACGCGGTGGTCGTGCACCCCGACGGCGGGTGGACGGTCGTGGAGATCAAGTCGTTCCCGATGATCGACGGCTCGGCCGACGCGGCGAAGGTGGGCGCCGCCGCCCGCCAGGCCGCCGTGTACGTGCTGGCCCTGGAGCGGGTGGCGGCGCGCACGGAGGGCGCGCGGGTCGCGCAGTCGGTGCTCCTCGTCTGCCCGAAGGACTTCTCGAACGTGCCGGCGGCCTCGGTGGTCGACGTGCGCAAGCAGCGGTCGGTCACCCGGCGGCAGCTGGCCCGGCTGACCCGGATCGACGAGATCGCGCGGGCCCTGCCGGAGGGCATCAGCTTCGACGTCGTGGAGCGGACGCCGGCCGAGCTGACGGCGGCCGTGGAGTGCGTGCCCCACCAGTACGCGCCGGAGTGCCTGGCCGCCTGCGAGCTGGCCTTCCACTGCCGGTCGCGCTCCCGGGAGGCGGGCGCGGTGGAGACCCTGGGCCGTTCGGTACGGGGCGAGCTGGGCGGCCTGACGACGGTCGGCGCGGTCCTGGCGGCGGCGCGCGGCGAGGAGGGCGACCCGGAGGACCCGGCGGTGGCGGCGCTGCGCCGGGCGCGGGCGCTGCGCGACGAGGCCCTCGCGGGGGTGGCGGCATGTCGCTGATCTCCACGCTGGCCCGGATGGAGGCCGTCGAGTCGGGCCGGGCGCAGCCGCTCGCGACCGTCCGGCACCGTCGGCTGTCGGAGCGGCCGCTGGTCGTGGTGCCGCTGACGACCGCCGGCGAGGCGGGCGCCCCGCTGGGCGCCCTGGTCGGCACCGATCCCGAGGAGCCGCGGCTGCTCGTGGTGCCGCAGCCCCGGGACCGCGACCTGCGGTTCGCGTTCCTCGCCGACCTGGCCGAGGAGGTCCTGCCGTACATCGACTCGTTCACGGACGTCGTCGAGGCGGCGGAGAGGAACGAGGTCGACCCCGAGACCGGCAAGAAGGTGAAGGTCGAGGTCGAGCTCTGCGCCGACGCGCCGCAGCTGATCGTGCCGAGCCGGGCGGGCATCGAGTACGTCCGGCTGCTCGGGCGGTCCACGCGGTTCCGGCGGACGGCCGAGCAGGACCCGGAGACGCCCTTCCCCGCGCCGCCGCGCGTCCCGCTGCTCGGGCGCTGGCTGACGCACTTCGGCGAGCGGGCCCGGGTGCCCGGCTCCTCGCTGCTCGTCTCGGCGACCGACCTGCTCAACCGGCACTGGGCGACCGGCCAGTCCTCCCTGGAGGACCAGCACCTGGGCGCGCTGCTCGCCTGGATCGACGCGTACGGCGGGGAGCCGGGCCCGGAGGGGGCGCTGCGGGCCGAGACCGGCCGGGACGCCCAGGGGCAGCTCCTGTGCCCGCCGGCCGGTCCGGCCACGGACCCGGCCTTCGACAACAAGCTCCTGGCGCCCGCGATCGAGCGGTACGACCGGGCCCGGCAGGCGCTGGGGGCCGCCGAGGACGGCGAGGCCGCCGACACGGGCCTCGGCGAACTGCACGCGTCCGAGCGGGAGCTGCGCCGGCTCGTCGTCTCGCAGCTGAAGCCGACCTGGGACGCGGTGTGGCGGGCGATCGGGCTGCTGCGGGAGCTGCCGGAGGGGGCCAGGGTCGAGGACCGCTGGACCCGGGACCGCTGGTCCTTCACCGGCCACCGGGACCGGGTCGCGGCCGGTGAGCCGCCGCAGCCGCGCCGGGACGACGCCGTGACGGCGGCGCAGAAGCTCGCCGCCCGCGAGCAGGCGCAGGGCCAGCTGGAGGCGCAGGAGGCCCTCGACGATCCACTGGTCCTGGCGGGGCGGCGGCTCGCGGGCGAGGCGTTCACGGCCGAGGTGGCCGAGGTGACGATGGCGTGGACGGAGTCGAAGCGGCCCGCGCCGCGCCCGCTCGTCACGGTCCGCACGGACGACCGGCCGCACCTGGGCGAGAAGGTGAAGGTGTACCGCTCGCTCGACGGGAAGCCGCAGGCGGCCGAGTTCGTGCGGTACGAGGAGGACGGCTCGCTGCTCCTGCGGATCCTGGACCGGATGGGGCGTTCCAGGGAGCCCGCGGAGGGCTCGGTGCCGGAGAAGGGCGAGCGGATCGCCTGGACGCTCTTCGAGCACGACCAGCGGGTGGGGCCGAAGCTGCCGGACCCCGAGGAGACCCCCTGGACGCACGGCGGTCCGCCCCGGGCGGACGCCGTGGAACTGCCCGACGCCGTGACCCCCGAGGACGTGCTGTGACCCTGTTCGACGCCGCGACCCCCCAGGACGTGCTGTGACCGTGTTCGACCCGTCCGCCGAGGCCGCCCGCGCGACCTCCGCCATCCTGGCGGACACCCTGCACGGCACCGCGCGGGGCGTCGTCGTCGATTCCCCGCCGGGCGCCGGCAAGTCGACGCTCGTGGTCCGGGCCGCCCTCGAACTGGCCGCCGCCGGGCGGCCCCTGATGGTGGTCGCCCAGACGAACGCACAGGTGGACGACCTGGTGCTGCGGCTCGCGGAGAAGGAGCCGGGGCTGGAGATCGGCCGGCTGCACTCGAACGACTCCGACCCGTACGACAAGGCGCTCGACGACCTGGAACACGTACGGAAGTCGGCGAAGGCGGGCGAGCTGGCCGGGGTGCCGGTCGTCCTGTCCACGGCCGCCAAGTGGGGGCACGTGAAGAACGTCGAGCCGTGGGCGCACGCGATCGTCGACGAGGCGTACCAGATGCGGTCGGACGCGCTGCTCGCGGTGGCGGGCCTCTTCGAGCGGGCGCTGTTCGTGGGCGACCCCGGGCAGCTCGACCCGTTCTCGGTGGTGGGCGCGGAGCAGTGGGCGGGGCTCACGTACGACCCGTCGGCGAGCGCCGTCTCCACGCTGCTCGCGCACAATCCGGAGCTGCCGCAGCACCGGCTGCCGGTCTCCTGGCGGCTGCCCGCCTCGGCGGCGCCGCTGGTGTCGGACGCCTTCTATCCGTACACGCCGTTCCGCAGCGGCACCGGGCACGGGGACCGGAAGCTCTCCTTCGGGGTGCCCTCGGACGGTTCGGGCCCCGACCGGGTCCTCGACGAGGCGGCCGAGTCCGGCTGGGGCCTGCTCGAACTCCCGGCCCGGCACACCCCGCGCACCGACCCCGAGGCGGTCGGCGCGATCGCCCTGGTCGTGCGCCGGCTCCTGGACCGGGGCGGCGCGGCGGTCTCGGAGCGCTCGGAGACCCCGGTCCCGCTCACTCCGGACCGGATCGCCGTCGGCACCGCCCACCGCGACCAGGCGGCGGCGGTGCGGGCGGCGCTCGCGGACCTGGGCGTGACGGGCGTGACGGTGGACACGGCGAACCGGCTCCAGGGGCGCGAGTACGACGTGACGGTGGTCCTCCATCCGCTGTCGGGGCGCCCGGACGCGACCGCCTTCCATCTGGAGACGGGCCGGCTGTGCGTGCTGGCCTCCCGGCACCGGCACGCGTGCATCGTGGTGTGCCGCGCGGGTGTGGCGGAGCTCCTCGACGAGCATCCGTCGACGGATCCGGTGCGGCTGGGCGTCGCGGTGTCGTTCCCGGACGGCTGGGAGGCGAACCACGCGGTCCTCTCCCACCTGGAGGAACACCGGGTGGCCTGGGCGCCGTGAGCGGCTGCCGCCGTGCGCAAACCGGGGCTCGGGGAGACACCGGGGGCGTACGGGGCGAGGTTCGCGCTCTTGCGGGGCGCGGGACAATGGAAGACGGCCCGGGATTCCGGGCCGTGCCTGTGCGAGGAGGAGAAGAACGATGGCGGAACCCGCGGAGCGGAGCGCACAGCGGCGGCTTCGGCCGGCACCGCTGATCTTCGAGCCTGCCGAGGCGACCGCCGACCCGGAGCACTTCTTCGACCTGGAGTCCATAGAGGACCCCCGCGAGCTGCTGTCCCGGGCGACGGAGCTGACGCTCGCCTTCCGGGCGGCGACGGACCGGGCGACGGAGTTCCAGGCGATCGCGGCCGCGCAGCTGGCGGATCCGCGCCGCTTCGACCGGCTGACGGCGGCGGACGTCGCCGAGCGGGCGGAGTGGACCGAGGACTACGCGCGGCGGATGATCGAGTTCGGCCGCGACCTGATCCGGACGAACGGCCGTCCGTCGGAGGACTGAGTCGCACGTCTGGCCGAAAAAGCCCCCCTGGCATATGCCGAGGGGGCACGATACTCCTCACCCACCCCTCCTGTCCGGGATTCCGGGAACCCTCGGCGATCGGATCGTCACGCCCGGTAGACCTGGATCCATGACGACCTGGCTGCGCGACGAGACCCCGCACGACATCTTCCGGTTCCTCCGGCAGGGCGACGAGGGACGGCACCAGACGGCCCGGGTGACCGCCGACGGGGCCGCCTGGCTCGCCTCGGCCGCCGGGGGGCGCGACGGCTCCGCGCTCACGCGCTGGGAGTCCCGGCCCGACTCCCCGGCCGCGCTGCCCTGCGGGACGGTCTTCGACGTCGTCAACGTGGACCCGGTCTTCGGGCGCCGGATGCTGGGCCGGCTCTGGGAGGAGGGCCCGGGCTCGGGGCCGGTCGCGATGCACCGGGGCCGGATGATGCTCTTCACGGCGCCGGGGACGGCCCAGCGGCTGCCCGCGCTCCTCGACTGGGAGGAGTGGGGGGAGGAGGTCCCCCGGCCGCTCTGCCACGGGCTCGGGGACGCGGTGACCGTGCCGCCGCTCGTACCGTCGGGCGACGCCGGGCCCCGCTGGCTGGTGGCCCCGGACACCCGGAGCCCGTGGCTGCCCGGCCCCGAGGTCGTGCTCTGGGCCTGTGTGCGGGCCGTCCGGGCGGCCTCCGCCGCCGACGTGCGGGTATCGATTTTTCCTCCCGCCGATCCGGATGCTAATGTCTACGACGTCAGCAGGCGCCGCTAGCTCAGTTGGTTAGAGCAGCTGACTCTTAATCAGCGGGTCCGGGGTTCGAGTCCCTGGCGGCGCACAGACGGAAGAAGCCCCTCGCGGAAGCGGGGGGCTTCTTCGTGTTCCGGGTCATCTCCTGCCGGGTGGGGTGATCTTCACCGTCCAGACGCCCGCCCCGGACCGGTCGGTGACCTCCACCCGCACGCCGGTGCCGGGCACGGTCAGGGTCTCGCCCTCCTCGACGGGGGCGTCCGCGAGCGGCGCGTAGACGGAGCGCTCGGCGCACGCCTCGGTGTCCGGGTGCGCGTCCACGACCTCGACGGGACCCTCGCCGGAGGCCGCGTCGTTGCGGACCCGGTAGACGAGCACGCCCTCGGTGCAGGTGTCGGCGTCGTTCCCGGCGGTGCTCCGGGCCTCGATCGCCAGGACGCTGTCGGGACCGGTGCGGACGACGGCGAGCCGGGTGCCGAGGATGCCGCCCGCCGTGGGCGGGGTGTCGGTCGGCTCCAGGCTGACCAGCCGGGGGCCGGAGCCCTGCACGCAGGTCACCTGGGCGCGGGAGAGCCAGCCGAGCTTCCACTTGTGCCAGCCGAAGAGGTCCGGGGAGAGCCCGAACTGGCTGCCCATGACGTCCCAGTCGCCCACGTGGGTGTCCCAGTCGCCCTTGCCGTCCACCGGGCGGTGGTAGAGGTCGGGCAGGTCGAAGACGTGGCCGGTCTCGTGGGCGAGGACGTTCCGGTCGGGCGGGTGGCGCTCGAAGACGGTGACGACGCGCTTGATCTCGGTGCCGTCGGCCTCCAGCGGGTGGTCCAGGTTGACGACCTTGGTCGCGTCGGAGTCCACGCCGGGCGCGTCGGGGTCGGCGACCAGGTAGACGATGTCGTACCGGGAGAAGTCGACGTCCTTGTCGGCGGCGGCGATGGCGTCACGGAGGTAGGCGGACCGCTTCCCGGCGTCCCAGTCCCGCCGTATGGCGTACTCGCTCGAGTCGCGCGGCATCGGCGTCCAGCCGGCCCGGGGGTGCGGGCGCAGGCTGAAGCGCCCGTAGGAGGCGCGGTCGAAGTACTCGCTGGTGGCGGGGAAGTGATCGGCGGCGAGTTCGGCTGGTGTGGTGAGCGGCTCGGAGTCCGGGAAGGACAGGAAGATCATGACGGCGTCGAGGGTCTGGTTCGGGCGCGGATAGGCGCTGTTCCAGGTGTCGAGGCCGAGGGAGTGGTGGGCGGCGGTACGGGGCAGGGCGCAGGGACTCGCCGAGGACGCGCCGACGGCGGGGCCCGCGACGAGCCCGGTGGCGGCCAGGGCGGCGAGCGAGGTGAAGGCCGCCGCACCGGCACGCAGCCGTGGGCGTTCCACTCCCCCGGGTGGCTGCTGAGCCCTCACGTGGACCTCCGGATCGGGAATGCGGGACACCCCACCCACCTTGTGACGATTCGCGGCGTTTCGCATGTTTCCGCTGCCCCGGTCGGGTGAGGGGACACCACGGGGTCGACGCGACACGAGCGCTCTTCAGCTCACGGAAAGTCACATTCGGTCATGGACCCGACGGCCCGTGTCAGACCCGCGCAGAAACGATCGGGCGCCCTGCCCCGGTGGGGGGCCTCACAGCGCCGTGGCCCCCTCGTCGACGCCTCGAAGCTGGAACGCTCCCCCGGCTGGCTCTATGATCGGCTCACTCTTCCTTGGCCGACCATCCCGACCACATGTGACCGGCCCGACTGCACACGGGAGCGAGCGGTGAGCGGAACCCCCGAAGGACCGGTGCACCCAGAGCCGGCGGAGACACACGCGGCCGAGCCCGCACTCACGGAGCGTCACCTCGCGCGACGGGCGGCCGAACTCCGCGACTACCGCGCCGCCTTCCGGGTCTCCCAGCTCGCCATGGCCGTCGTGGACGAGGACGGTGTCGTGGTCGTCGCCAACGACTCCTTCGGCACCCTCCTCGGCACCGAGCCCACGGCGCTCCGGGAGCAGGCGGCGGCCGACCTCGTCGACCTCGCCTCCGACGGACGCACCTGGCACGCCTACCGGGAGGTGCTCGGCGGTCGCCGCTCCCGCTTCCGCTGCACCCGCCGCCTCAAGCACGCCGACGGGCGCTCGCTGTGGGCCGAGGTCACCGTCGCCCCCGTGCCCGACAGCCGGCGCGTCCTGCTGTCGATCGCGGACATCAGCGACCGGCGCGAGCTCCACGCGCGGCTGCGCCACCTCCAGATGCACGACCCGGTGACCCGGCTGCCCAACCGCGCGCTGTTCTTCGAGCGGCTCTCGGCCGCCCTGGAGACCGCGGCCCAGGACGCCGCCGCGAGCACCGGCCCGGCAGGCCCGTCACATGAGTCGCATGAGTCATACGAGTCGTACGGCTATGGCAGAACAGGGCGGATCGGTCTCTGCTATCTGGACCTCGACGGCTTCAAGGCGGTCAACGACACCCTCGGCCACCGTGTCGGCGACCGGCTCCTGGCCGCCGTCGCCACCCGTCTGACGGAGTGCGCGGACCGCGACGGCTACACCCGCAGCGGCAGTCACCTCGTGGCGCGGCTCGGCGGCGACGAGTTCGCGATCCTCATCGAGGACTCCACCGGCACGGAGCAACTGGCGGACCTGGCCCGCTCGGTGCTCGACGCGCTCCAGCGCCCCTTCGACCTCGGCGGCCAGCGGCTCTCCGTCTCCGCGTCGATCGGTGTGGTCGAGCGCGCGGGGAGCGGGACGACGGCGACCGCCCTCATGCAGGCCGCGGACACCACGCTGTACTGGGCGAAGGCGGACGGCAAGGCCCGCTGGACGCTCTTCGACCCCGAGCGCAACGCCCATCGGATGACCCGGCAGTCGCTCTCCTCCACCCTGCGGCCGGCGGTGGAGCGCGGGGAGTTCGCCCTGGAGTACCAGCCCCTGGTGGACCTGGCCGACGGAGCGGTGCGCGGGGTGGAGGCGCTGGTGCGCTGGAACCACCCGCAGTTCGGCTCGCTCGCGCCGAATCGGTTCATCGGTATCGCCGAGGAGGACGGCTCCATCGTGGAGCTGGGGCGCTGGGTGCTGAACACCGCCTGCCGCCAGGCCCGGCAGTGGCAGAAGGACCATCCGCGCGAGCGCCCGATCTTCGTCAGCGTCAACGTGGCGGTCCGGCAGGTCTGGGACTCGGACCTGGTCGCGGACGTGGCCGGCATCCTCGCGGAGACCGGTCTCGCGCCGCACCTGCTCCAGCTGGAGCTGACCGAGTCCGCCGTGATGGGCTCGAACGGCCGGCCGCTCCAGGCGCTCCAGGCGCTGAGCGACATGGGCGTGCGGATCGCGATCGACGACTTCGGCACCGGCTACTCGAACCTCGCCTATCTGAGCCGGCTGCCGGTCTCCGTGCTCAAGCTGGACGGCTCCTTCGTCCGCGGCTTCCAGGACGAGGAGCACGCCAACCCGGCGGACGAGCTGATCGTCGAGGCGCTCGTGCACCTCGCGCACCGGCTGGGTCTCACGGTGACCGCCGAGTGCGTGGAGACGGCGGGGCAGGCGAGCAGGCTGCGCCGGATCGGCTGCGACACCGGGCAGGGCTGGCTGTACTCACGGGCGGTGGCCCCGGACCGTATCGCCGAACTCATCGGCACGGAACCGCTGCCGGTCTGAGCGGGGGCCCTTCGGGCATGGAACTGCCCCCGGCCGGAGGGACATTCCGGGCGGGGGCAGTGGTCATGAGGGGTTCAGCGGGTCAGTCGCTCAGCAGGCGCCGAGGTCCTGCCAGACGCCCCACTCGCCGGTGGTGCCGGGGGCCTCGTTCTGCGTCCACCACTTGGCCTTCCACTTGTGGCCGTTGTGGGAGACCTCGTTGCCCGCGTTGTAGATGGTGCCGGCCACGTACGCCGGGACCGAGCCGCAGCCCGAGGTGGGCGGGGTGGTCGGCGGCGTGGTGGGCGGGGTGGTCGGGGGCGTCGTCGGCGGGGTGGTCGGCGGCGTCGTGGTCGGCGGGGCGGTGGTGCCGCCGAGCGCGGTGTTGATCTGCTTCAGCAGGGTGGCGTTGTCGTCCAGGCCGAGGAGCGAGTACATCATCGCGCCGGCCAGGCCGCGCTGCTTGGCGTAGTCCACGCGGGCCTGGATGGACTTCTGGTTCAGGCCGGTGAAGAACTCGCCGTCCTTGTAGAAGTACGAGGACTTCGACTGGTCGTCCCAGAAGGTGGTCGCCGCGTTGTCGACGATGCCGCCGAGCTCCTTGTAGTGCGCGATGCCGGCCTGCTGGCTCAGCGGGCGGACGTTGGAGCCGCCGGTCGCGGTCTGCGCGAGGCCGTTGGTGGTCCCGGCGGGGACGCCCTTCCAGCCGCGGTAGTAGAACTCGTAGCCCAGGGTCAGCTTGTTGGCGGGGAAGCCGCCGGTGATGCCGTACGTCGGGTTGCCGTCGATCCAGGAGTCGATGGCCGAGTCGATGCTGTACTTCTCCGTGCCCGGCGCGATCACGTCGGTCGGGTCGTTCGGCGAGGGGTACAGCGGGGACTGGTGGTACGTCGGCCCGTCGCCGTCCCAGGCGCCGTGCATGTCGTACGTCATGATGTTGGCGTAGTCGAGGTACTGACCGATCTTGTCGGTCTCGATGTACTTGATCTTGTCCTGGCCGGCCGGGAGGGCCGAGGTCAGCAGGTACTTCTTGCCGCCGTTGGCCGCGCCGTACTCGTCGAGCTGCTTGCGGAACTCGGCGAGGAGGAGCGTGAAGTTCTGCTTGTCCTCGGGGGCGTAGTGGTTGCCCAGGTGGCCGCCGGAGGAGCCGGGGTACTCCCAGTCGATGTCGATGCCGTCGAAGATGCCGGCCGCCGTGCCCGCGCCGCCGTATCCGCCCTCGACCGGCAGGTTGCCCTTGATGTACTGGTCGATGCAGGAGGCGACGAACTTCTTGCGGCTCGCGTCCGTCTTCGCCGCGTCGCTGAAGTACTTGGAGTAGGTCCAGCCGCCGAGCGAGATGTTGATCTTCAGGTGGGGGTACTTCGCCTTCAGTTCCTTGAACTGGTTGAAGACGCCCACGATCGGCTGGTCCCACTTGTCGGCGACGCCGTCGACGGAGTCGGCCGCACTGAAGGACTTCTGGTAGTCGGCGTACGAGTCGCCCGCACCGTCACCCGCGTTGGGGTTGTTGTCGTCACCCGCGGCCTTGTTGGCCTCGAAACAGGTGAGGTTGGTGGGGTGGATGTTGCCGAACGAGTAGTTGATGACGTCCAGCTGGCTCGCGATGCCCCGGGTGTCGAGGTGCTTGGGGTAGAACGCGTTGCCGTAGACGCTCCACTGGTCGTAGTACGCGATGCGCACGTTGCCCGCAGAGGCAGTGGTCGACGTGTCGGCGGCCTGGGCGGAGCCGAGGCCGACGGTCGCGGCGAGGGCGCCGGCGGCGAGGGCCGAGCTGAGAAGCGCGGCGATCAAGGGCTTACGGGGGTGCACGTGCTGCCTCCGGGAGGGGGTGGCGGTACGGAAGTTGGAGCAGTGATATCCGCCGCATGAACAGCGCGTCAATGGTCTGAACCAGATTGAGGACTAGACCAATTGGCCGGAGAAAGGCCTTGTCAGAGCCGTGCAGCACAAAACGGAACCGCCCGCCACCATCGGTGACGAGCGGTTTAAGGTTCACTTAGGGGAGGACGGTGGTTCGTTCGGGAGTGAACCAACCGGCCATCGAATTCTCGCGGTTCACGCCTCCGGGGACTCCTGAGACCGCGCCGGGTCGTCCGGCAGCTCCGGCAGCTCCGGCAGGCCGTACGCGTCGGCGATGAGCTCATAGCTCCGCACCCGCTCCGGACCGCCGTGCCCGTTGGCCGTGATCATCAGCTCGTCCGCGCCGGTCCGCTTCCGGAGGTCGTCCAGGCCGTCGCGCACCTCGTCCGGCGCGCCGTACACGACGTTCGCGAGCCAGCCGTCCACGAACTCCCGCTCGGCGGGGCTGAACCCGTACGCCTCGGCCTCCTCCGGCGTCGGCACCAGACCGGGCCGCCCGGTGCGCAGCCGCAGCATCGCCAGCGCGCCGGCGAGGACCTCGCGGCGGGCCCGCGCCGCCTCCTCGGCGGCGAACGCGGAGACGCCGATCATCGCGTACGGGGCGTCGAGGACCTCCGAGGGCCGGAAGGACTCCCGGTAGAGGCCGAGCGCCGGGATCGTGTTCCTGGCCGAGAAGTGATGGGCGAAGGCGAAGGGCAGTCCCAGCACGCCCGCGAGGCGCGCGCTGAAGCCGGAGGAGCCGAGCAGCCAGATCGGCGGCCGCCCCTTCGGGCCCTGCACCGGCCCCGGCACCGCGTGGATCCGGGCGTACGGGTGCCCGTCCGGGAAGTCGTCGTCCAGGAACCGGGTCAGCTCGGCCAGCTGCTCCGGAAAGTCGTCCGCCCCCTCGTTGAGGGTGGCGCTGCGCCGCAGGGCGGCGGCCGTGGCCCCGTCGGTGCCGGGCGCGCGGCCGAGACCGAGGTCGATCCGGCCCGGGGCGAAGGCCTCCAGGGTGCCGAACTGCTCGGCGACGACGAGCGGCGCGTGGTTGGGCAGCATGACGCCGCCCGAGCCGAGCCGGATGCGGCTGGTGTGCGCCGCGAGGTGGGCGAGGATCACGGCCGGGGAGGAGGAGGCGACCCCGGGCATGGAGTGGTGCTCGGCCACCCAGTGCCGGTGGAAGCCGCGCCGCTCGGCGAGCCGGCTCAGCTCGACGCTGGTGGCGAGCGCCTGGGTCGCGGTCCGCCCGCTGCCGACGGTCACCAGGTCCAGTACGGACAGCGGTACGGGCGCGGTCCCCCGCGCCTCTCCTCGAATAGCGTCGGTCACCTTCGCGACCCTCCTCGGCACACGTGCGGATGCGTCCAGATACAACCGTTCAACAACAGGAGGGTGTCTCCGCTTATTCCGCTCCGGTCGCGCGGCGGAAAATTCTCCGGTTCGCCGGTGGCCGAACACCGACCCCGAGCGCCCCGGCGCACGCCCCTGACCTGAGACTCTGTGCACCACTCATGACATGGGCATATGCCAGGGTGGCGAGCCGCAGCCCAGAGGCCGGATCCTCCGCATCATTCTCGCCAACAGCCGCCCCGTAGACGGCCCTTGGCGGCTATCGTGGTACGAAAGCTTGCGGTCACAACCTGGTAGGGGGAAACCGTGGCGCTGAAGCCCGAGCCCACCGCGCCGTTCCACTCGGTGCAATACGCCCTGCGCGTCCTCGAGACGGTCTCACGGCACGGTGGCGGAGTGACAGACGTCCAGATCGCGCGCGAGACCGGCCTGCCCGTCGCCCACCTGACCTCGCTGCTCCTCATGCTCCGCCGCGAGGGGTACGTCGAGCAGGTCGCCGACGGCGCGTACGTGATCGGGGACTCCCTGGTCCTCCTCGGCTCCGGCCTGACCCGCCGCGAAGCCCTGGAGGCCAAGCTCCAGGAGACCCTGACCGAGCTCCGCGACTCCGTCGGCGCGGCGGTCTACATCAGCCGGTACATCGACGGCGAGGTGAAGATCACCCAGTTCGCCGACGGCCCGCGCACACCCAAGGTCAACGAATGGGTCGACTTCCGCTCGGCCGCGCACGCCAGCGCGGTCGGCAAGTGCCTGCTCACCCAGCTCGACCAGAACGGCCGCCGGGACCATCTCTCCCGGCACAAGATCGCCCGGCTGACCTCCCGGACGATCACCAGCGAACGGATCCTCTTCTCCAAGCTCGACAGCCAGCCGGCCACCGTCCCCGTGCTCGACCTCCAGGAGTACGCGGTGGGCACGGTCTGCGCGGCCGTCCCGCTGACGGCGGGCTCGGCCGTGGGCTGCCTGGCGCTCTCCCTGCCGATCGAGCACGCCCACCGGCTGCGCGCGGCGGCCGACACGCTCAACCGGCGAGCCGCCCCGGTGGTCCTCTCACTGGCCCTCTGAGGCGGCGGACGGGACCGGTCCCGCGGGGTGGTCGGAAGCACCCCTCGGGACCAGGTAGTATTTTCTCTGTCAGCAGGCGCCGCTAGCTCAGTTGGTTAGAGCAGCTGACTCTTAATCAGCGGGTCCGGGGTTCGAGTCCCTGGCGGCGCACAGACAGAGAAGGCCCCCTCACTTCGGTGAGGGGGCCTTCTTGTCGTGCCCTCCTGTCACGCCCGGAGGTAGGTGAGGACCGCCAGGACCCGGCGGTGGGTGTCCTCGGCCGGCGGCAGATCCAGCTTCGCCAGGATGTTGCCGATGTGCTTGCCGACGGCGGCCTCGGTCACGACCAGCCGGCGCGCGATCGCCCCGTTGGAATGCCCCTCCGCGACCAGGCCCAGGACCTCGCGCTCGCGCGGGGTCAGCGCCTCCAGGGGATCCCGGTGCCGCCGCAGCAGCTGCCGCACGACCTCCGGGTCGACGACCGTGCCGCCGTCCGCGACCCTCGCCAGGGCGTCCGCGAACTCCTCCACCTGCCCGACCCGGTCCTTCAGGAGATAGCCGACGCCGGTGCCGTCCCCCGCGTCGAGCAGGTCGGCGGCGTAGCTGCGCTGCACGTACTGGCTGAGCACCAGGACCGGCAGGGCGGGCCGCTCGGCGCGGAGCGCGACCGCCGCGCGCAGGCCCTCGTCCTGGAAGCCGGGCGGCATCCGGACGTCGGTCACCACGATGTCGGGCTCGTGGGCGGCGACCGCCTCGCGCAGCGCGTCGGCGTCACCGACGGCGGCGACGACCTCATGGCCGAAACGGGCCAGCAGCCCGATCAGCCCCTCCCGGAGGAGGACGCTGTCCTCGGCGAGGACGACACGGAGCTTTCGGACAGTGCGGGACACGGGATCTCCACTCGCAGGAGGGTCGGCCCGCCCGGCGGGCTCATGATCGTCAGTGTGCCATCGAGGACCGCGATCCGGTCGGCGAGTCCGGTGAGCCCGGAGCCGCGGGACGGGTCGGCGCCCCCGTGCCCGTCGTCCTCCACGTCGAGCCGCAGGACGCCGTCCCCGTGCCGGGCCGTGATCCGCGCCAGGCGGGCGCCGCTGTGCTTCCCGATGTTCGCGAGCGCCTCGCAGCCCGCGAAGTACGCGGCGCTCTCGACGCTCGCCGGCAGCCGGGGCAGCGAGGACACGTCCGTGTCCACCGGGGTGACGGAGCGGTCGGCGGCGTCGGCCAGCGCCGGGCCGAGCCCGTAGTCGGCGAGGACCTGCGGATGGATGCCGCGGATCAGCTCCCGCAGCTCCGTCAGGACCTGCCCGGCCTCCGCGTGGGCCTTGGCCAGCTGCTCGGCGAGCGGACCGCCCGGCGGAGCGTCGAGCCGGGCCAGGCCCAGGGTCATGGTGAGGGCCACCAGGCGCTGCTGGGCCCCGTCGTGGAGATCGCGCTCGATCCGGCGCCGCTCGGCCTCGAAGGCGTCGACGAGCCGGGCGCGCGAGGCGATGACCTCGCCGATCACCCCCTGCCGCTCGGTCTCGCGAGGGGTGAGCAGGGCCCGGGCGAGGGCGGCACGGGCGCCGGCGACGGCGGCGAGCGGGTAGGCGAGGGCCACGAGGAGGACCGCACCGACGAGGGCGGCCCCGAGAGCCTCCGGATACGAGGTGACCAGGTACGCCTTCACGACCTTGGTCTCCTGGCCGTCCACGGCCAGCCGGAAGGGGGCACTGAGCAGCGCGAGCGGCAGGCCGACGCCGACCGCGAGCACGAGGAGGTCGAG
This sequence comes from Streptomyces tanashiensis, assembly GCF_014648895.1. Taxonomy (GTDB): domain Bacteria; phylum Actinomycetota; class Actinomycetes; order Streptomycetales; family Streptomycetaceae; genus Streptomyces; species Streptomyces tanashiensis. The sequence goes on along the minus strand of NZ_BMRZ01000013.1, from coordinate 173,803 downwards.
CGGCCACAGGACGGTGGCGAGCAGCAGCACGTACGCCAGCTCCCGCCACGTGGCCTGCTCCCCCGCCCGCACCCGGAGCCACGCGGCGAGGCCGGGTGCGGAGGGAAGGCGGTGCGGGTCCGGGGCGGGGTCGAGGTCGACGATCCTCAGCCGGAGGCGCTCGGCACGGCCGAGGGCGATCCCGGAGAACAGGAGCAGCGGCAGCCCGAGGAGGAACAGCGAGAACACCCCGAGGACCAGGAACACGATCCCGGCGGCGGCCCCGACGAGCCCGCCGGACGCGAGATACCCGACGGCCCGCCAGGGCCAGGGGCCGAGGGGGAAGCGGGGGCGGGTGAGGGCCTGCCAGGGGGTACGGGGGTCCATGGGGGCAACGCTAGGGCGCGGGCGGGCGCAGCACGATGGTCCTGCCGGGCGAAGCGAAGGTATGGCTGGGCCTACCCCCCGTTGTGGGCAATCGTTCCGCTGGGGCGGAACGGGTGGGCACAACGGAACGGCGCCCGTGCCGGCGCCAGAGGTTCCCGCGCCTGAACCCGCACCCCTTCATGCGGCGCACTGGCGGTGCGGGTCCAGGCACGGAACGCGGAGGCGCCGCGAAGGGCGCCGTCCCGTGTGCCCACCCGTCCCTCCCCCAAGGACTTCGTCCAGGGGGACCCCCATGCGGGACGATTGCCCACACGGACCGGGGGTCCGGCTACGGAAGGGGGCGGCCGTGGGCCGTGTACTCCCCCAGGAGCGCCGACATCGCCCCCGGAGTCATGGGTTCGTACGGAGCCCCCTGCGCCGGCCGCCACCAGACCGGGTCCCCGCAGCGGAACGCGGCCCGCCGCAGCGCCACCCGGTGGATCTTGTTCGTGGCCGTGAGGGGCAGCTCCCGCATCACCCGGACGAAGCGCGGCGGCATCTTCGTCCCCAGGTCCCGCTGAGCCGCGAGGAAGGCCGCGAAGGCCGCCGGGTCGAAGACCTCCCCGTCCCGGAGGGCCAGCGCGGCCATCACCTGGTCCCCGGCCACCGGGTCCGGTATCGCGTAGACCGCGACGCCCGCCACCCGCTCCCAGCGCGCCAGGATGTGTTCGATCATCGCCGCGGCCAGGTTCTCGCTGTCGACCCGCAGCCGGTCGTCCGTACGGCCCGCGAAGTAGAGGAAGCCGTCCGTGTCCCGGTAGAAGAGGTCGCCCGTCCAGTACCAGCCGCCGCGCAACCGCGCGGCCTCCGCCTCCGGGTTGCGCCAGTAGCCCTCGAAGGGCGAGCGGCCCCGGTTGACGAGTTCGCCGACCGCCTCGGTGGCGTTGAGGAGGTCGCCGGCCGGGGAGAAGCGGGCCGGAGGGCACTCCTCGCCCGTGTCGGAGGAGATCACCGCCAGGTCGTCCCCCGGGGCCGCCCTGCCGATCGCCCCTGTCGGCGTGTCCGGGGTCCGCTGGATCGCCGCGCCGCCCTCGGAGGAGCCGTACCCCTCCACGAGCGGGACCCCGAAGCGCTCCCGGAAGCGGGCCGCGTCCACCGCGCCCGCCTCCGTGCCGAAGCCGAGCCGCAGCGGGTGCGCGCGGTCGTCGGGGCCGGGCGGGGTGGCGAGCAGGTACTGGACGGCCCGGCCCACGTACGTGAAGTACGTGGCGCCGAAACGGCGTACGTCCGGCAGGAAGCGGGAGGCCGAGAAGCGGGCCCTCAGCGCGACCCCGGCCCCGGCGGTGAGCGCGGGCGCCCAGTCGGCGATCACGGCGTTCCCGTGGAACATCGGCATGCAGATGTAGTGGACGTCGTCCGGGCCGACGGAGAAGTGCGAGACGAGCGAGGCGCCGGCGGCCGCGAGCCGCCCCTGGCTGCACAGGGCCGCTTTCGGCGCACCCGTCGAACCGGAGGTGAAGGAGAGCAGGAAGCGGCTGTCGGGGTGCACGGGGCCGAGCTGTGCGTCGCCGGGGCGCGCGTCCCCGTACGGGGCGAGGAGCTCCCGGTACGCCTCGGTGTCCGTGACCAGGATCCGCAGGCCCGGCAGCGCGAGCCCGTCGAGGAGCGGCAGGTGGGCGCGCTGGGTGACGAGGACCCGGCACGCGGTGTGCCGGATGTCCCGGGCGAGTTCGGCGCCGCGCCGGGTGGGGTTGATCCCGGCGACGGCGGCCCCCGCGAGGGCCGCCGCGCTGAGCCAGAGCGGGTACTCCGGCGTGTTGTCGAGCAGGATGCCGAGGTGCGGCTCGCCCCCCGGCACGGGTGGCATCAGGTCCACGAGCAGGGCGGCCCGCGCGGCGGCGCCCGCGGCGACCTGGTGGTGGGTGAGGGTGTGGTGCTCGTCCCTCAGGCCGATCCGGTGGTCGCCCCATTGGCGCCGTACGAGCTCCGCGACGGTGTCCGCGCTCCTCATGGGCCGGACCTTAGCTGACGTGCCGTCAGAACTGAATGGTCAGAACTTGACGTCCGAGCAGGCGTAGAAGGCGTTCGCGGTGTCCGCGATCGTCCACACCGCCAGGATCAGGTGCCGGCCCGTCTTGCCCGCCGGGATCGTCCCGGAGTGCGAGAGCGTCGCCGGCGGCTGCTGGTTGTTGTAGGGGACGGTCAGGAACGGCTGGGGGTCGAGCGCGGCCCGGGTCAGCTTCTGACTCGGGTCCCAGCCGTTCTTGGTGATGTAGTACTTGAAGTCGGTGGTGCGGTGCCTGGCCGTGAACTGCCAGCGGAAGCTGTAGCTCTGCCCCGCCGTGAGCTGCGTCGTCGGCCAGGCGCCGCCCCGGGGGTCGTCGAGCTGCGCGAACTGCGAGAGCCCGGCCGAGCAGATCTTCCCGTCGGCGGGTCCGGCGGCGGGGAAGCCCTTCGGACCCTCGACCGACTGCGGCTCCCACTGTATGGAGCCGCAGTTGGTCACGGTGCCGTTGGCGCAGAGCTTCTGGCGGCTGATCGGCGAATCGGTGTAGCCGTGGCTGCCGGCGGTGCCGGTGCCCAGGAGGGTGACGCCGGCGACGCCGAGCGCCACCACCGCCGCCCCTGCTGACTTTTTGCGCATGCTGTCGCTCCAGGAGAACGTGGGGGAGTTCCGGTGGGCCGTGCGCGCGTACGGTACTGCTTCACTTGCACTTTGGTCTGGACCAAGTACCAAGGTATGGAGGGAAGTTGAACATGTCCATCCCCGTCACGCACCCTCTACAGGCCCCGTCCTGCCCGTGTAGAACGCCACCGTCAGGTCCTTGACCAGCGCCTTGCGCTCATAGTCGTCCAGCTCCACCAGACCACGACTGGTCAGCCGGTGGACCACGTCGTCCACCGCGTCCACCACCGAGGTCAGCACGCTGTCCCGGTGCTTCGCGTCGATCGCCGCGATCCGGCGCCGGCGCATCGCCGCCGCCACCTCCGGCGCGTACTCGATGCGCGTCGGCTGCGCCGAGAACACGTCCACACCGACCGGGGCGCACTCCGCCGACAGCATCCGCGTCAGGGCCTCACCGACCGCCTCCGCGTCCCGCAGCGTCGGCGCGTCCTCGTGGAAGGCGTCCGCCGGAAGCTGCGAGAGCACCCGCGCCATCGCGGCCTCCACCTGCTCCCGCAGGTAGTCCTCGTGCCCGTCGACCCCGAGCTCCGCCCGGACCGTGTCCCGCACCCGCCACACCACCAGGACGGTCACGTCGAGCGCGGTGCCCTTCGCGTCCACCGCCGACAGCGGCTCACTCCGCCAGTGCCGCAGCCGGACGTCCACCCGGCGGCGCAGCAGCAGCGGGCTGACCCACAGCAGGCCCGTACGGCGGACCGTGCCGCGGTAGTCACCGAACAGGGTCAGCACCCACGCGTAGCCGACCCGGCCGCGGCCGAGACCGCCCAGCGAGAACAGGGCGAGCACCACGCCCAGGGCCAGCAGGGCCCACTGTCCGAGATGAATGCCGTGGTACGGGCGCGCCGGCAGCCGCAGCATCCGCGCCGCCTCGGCGGGCACCGCCCCGGCCCACCACACGACCGCCGCGCACCAGGAGACCGCCAGCACCCCGGCGACCACGCCCATCCACCCCGGCAGCACCGGCCCGGGCCGCTCGACGAGCGCGGCATCGGCGGTCGGTGCGGGCCGCGAGGCGACGCCCTGCGGGTGGGATGGGGACGGGGCCGTGACCTTGGACCGGTCCTTCGGCCGGCCCTTGGACCGCGCCTCGGCCTTCGACGCGGGGTCCGGCTTGGCCGGGGCCTGGACCTTCGAGGGGCCCGGGATGGCGGGCCTGCGGCCCACCGCCGGAGGGGTGGGCGCGGCCATGGAGATGGTGTCGGGCCCCCCGTCGTCGCCCACCGGAACGGGAAGGGTGGTCTCCGGCTCGTCCCGGAAGAGCAGGTGCACCGGGATCGAGCCGGTGGTCTCGGTCCCGATCACGTTCTTGCGCCGCGCGACCCGGACCACGGCGGCGACGGGCATCGCGACGGCCCCGACCCCCGCGCCACGGATCCGCCCGAAGTCGAGCGCGTCGGCGGGGACGGTGGCGGTGGGCGTGGGCGTGGCCTTACCGGCGGTCTCGTCGGCGGTCTTGTCCGTGGCCTTGTCCGTGGCCTTGTCCGTGGCCTTTCCGACGGTCTCGGCGGTGGTCTTCACGGTGGGGCGGTCGCCGCCCGGGGCCGAGGCAACGGCCCCGGGGCCGTTGCCCTCCCGGCGCGCGCCGGAACCGGCGGCGGCCGGGGCCTTGGCCGTGGCCGCCGTCGACGTACCGCGGGCAGGCCCGGTCGGCGCCGCGCCGGAGGCGGTCCCCGCCGGAGGACCCTGCGTGTCGCCGGAAACAGCCCCCGCCGGGGGCACCGGCACCGCGCCGGACGCGAGCCCGACGGAGGCCGGCGTGGCGGAGGCCGGCGTGGCCGCAGCCCGCGCGATCCCCGGCGTGACCGACACCGGCTCCGGTACGGACACGGATCGCGCGGAAACCGGCACCGCCGTACCGGACTCGGGTCCCGACGCAGCCGACACCGCCGTACCGGACACAGGCCCCGACGCAGCCGCCACCGCCGTACCGGACGCGGATCCCGCGGCAGCCGACACCGCCGTCACGGACACAGGTCCCGACGCAGCCCGCCCCACCGTGTCGGACGCAGGCGCCGCCGGGGACGTCCCCGTCTCGGCCGGAGCCGGAGCCGGAGCCGACTCCGGCCGCGTCTCCGGTGCCGTCTCCTTCACGGGTCCGGGCTCGGGCGCCGGTGTCGGCGGGCCGGAGTCCGGGCCCGGCGAGGACGACCGCTCCCGGAGCTGGTCCGGCTCCGGTGGGGACGTGCGGGGGAGAGTGCCGTCCGTCAGGCGTCTGGCCGTGCGGGCCGCGTCACGCGAGGCCGCCGCGCCGGAGTCCGCGGGGTTCGGGGTCGATGCCGTCATTCGGGTCCACCTCATGCTCTCGGGGTCATCGGAACAAACGCCGCCAGGTCTCCGGGCCCGGGTAGCCGTCGGCCGCTGCGCCGCGCCAGCCCTGTGCCCGCTGGAACGCCTCGACGTTGCGGCGGTCCGCCTCCGTCCAGCGCGGACCGGGTCCCGACAGGTAGTGCTTGCCGAAGCCCCGCTTCACCAGTTGTTTGCCCAGCTTCTCCACATATGCGTTGGATTGGCCCGGACGGAAGTAGCCACGCCCGGGAAACCCCGTCGCATTCGTGCTGGGACCGCCCGAACCACTCGAACCGCCGATGTCCTTGCCCCCGCCGGTCACGAGGAGCTTCCACGTCTGCGGGCCGGGCAGGCCGTCCGCCTCCCTGCCCTTCCAGCCCTGCGCGAGCTGGAACGCCTGGGTCGCCCGGCGGTCCGCCTCGCCCCACTTCGGGCCGGGCCCGCGGGTGTAGAACTTCTTGCCGCCGCGCTCGACGAGGAGCTGTCCGAGCCGGGTGACGTACGCGTTGTTCGCGCCCGGGCCGAACCTCCCCGCCCCCGGGTACGGCGCCGCCTCCGTGGGCTCCGCGCCGCCGCCGGTGGCGCCGCTCACCACGCCCTTGTAGCGGTAGGCCACGTACCGGTCGGAGTTCTCCCAGTACGCCATGGGCGTCGCCTGCTTCCGCGTGCGCGGCTTCGTCTGCTCGTAGGCGGTGTAGGAGGTGTGGGTGTAGTCGGTCCAGCCGCCGAAGATCGTGACGTGCGAGCCGCGGGTCGGGTTGGCCGGGTTGTGGAAGAGGAGGATGTCGCCGGGCTGGAGCTCGGTGCGGTCGATCCGTTCGGCGAATCGGTCGAGGCTGCCGGTCCACTCGTTGCTGCGCAGGTTCCAGGCCATGGAGATGTAGCCGGAGCAGTCCTGGCGGTACCCGTCCGACCAGTACTTCTCCATCGAGTACGGGACCTGTGCGGAGACCCACTTCTTGGCCCGGTTGATGATCTCCGCGCGGGTCGTCGGCCGCAGCGCCTCCGTCGCGGTCTGACTGGTCGTCGGAACCGCGATCGGGCCCGGGTCCGGGCCGGGTCCCGGTGCGCCGTGCAGCGGCCCCCGCCCGCCCTGCGGAGTCTCGGGCCCCGGCCAGGGGGTGTCGACCGCGCCGGCCGAGTCGGAGGGCGGGGCCGTCGCCGGCTCGAGAAGGACCGCCGGGGCCGCGAACACCGGGTCGCCGTCCACCGGGTCCGCTTCCGGCGCCGCGCCCGGCGTGTCTGCCGGCGCGTCCGCCGGGGCGAGCGGGCCCGACGGGCCGGTGAGGGCCGTCGCCGCTCCGGTCCCGCCCCCGCCCAGGACCACGCCCGCCGCCGTCACCAGGACCAGCGCCCGGCGGGCGCCGTGCGCAGCCGGGTGGCCCCCCGCCCGGACGGGCAGACCCAGGGCGAGGTCACGCCGCTGCCGGGCGCAGCCCGGGCAGCCGCAGTCGGCCGCGGGTTCGAACTCCTCGAAGACCGGCACGCTCATGCGATTCCCCTCCACACTCGTCAAGATCTTTTTGACCCTTGTTTCGGGCGTCAGTGTCTCAACTGTCTGGACAAATCGCATTTTGACGGATCGAAGGCCTCATACGACCATCCGACAGGCCGGAGCCGACCGGTATTGGTCAGGAGCACACCCTCACGTCAGGTAGAGTTCTCTCTGTCAGCAGGCGCCGCTAGCTCAGTTGGTTAGAGCAGCTGACTCTTAATCAGCGGGTCCGGGGTTCGAGTCCCTGGCGGCGCACGCAGAGTCAAGACCCCCTCACCGATGGTGAGGGGGTCTTGGTCTTTCTCCGGGCGTTTCGCTTCAACTACCGTGCGTCGTCGGCCAGTTACGGCACATCCCTGGGCCGGGCGGGCGCAGGGCCTCTACAGTGTGCGGAACCCCGACCTCCCGCGGCGGCACCGGGCTCCTCCCGCGGCCCGTGAGTCCCGCGGTCGAGGACCGGCCCGGTCGGCGGCGGCCCGGGACGCGGCCCCCGCCGACCGAGGCCCGGTCCGCCGTCGCCCCCGCCCGCCGAGACCCGGCCCCGCCCCCGTACCGCCCAGCCGCTCGGCTGCTCAGCCGCTCGACGCGCCCGATCCCGTCAGGTACGCCGAGACCACCACGTTCGCCGTGTACGTCCCCGCCGCCCGGTCGAAGGTGCCGCCGCAGGTGATCAGGCGGAGCTCGGCGCGGTGGGGGTCGCGGGCACCGTAGACCTTGCCCGCGTCGAAGTCCTCGCGCGGAAAGACCTGGACGTCGTCGACGGTGAACTCGGCGATCGATCCGTCCGTCCGGGTGACACGGACCTTCGCGCCCGGGCGGGCCGCGCTCAGGCCGTAGAAGACGGCCGGGCGGGTCTCGGTGTCGACGTGTCCGACGAGGAGGGCCGCGCCGGCCGCGCCCGGCCGGGTGCCGGAACCGAACCAGCCGACCGTGTGCGGCATCGCGTACGGCGGCGGATCGACGGCGCCCGTGTCGTCCAGGCCGCGCGCCACGACCGGCGCGCTGATGCCCAGGGAGGGGATGTCGACCCGCCGGGGCGCGAGGCCCGGCAGCGGGTCGCGGGCCGGGGGCAGCTCGACTCCGGGCGGGCGGCCGACCGCGGCGATGTCGCCGGTGGTCGGCGCGGAGCTGCCCCCGGGGCCGTCGGTGGCCTCACGGCCCCAGAGCCAGAGCCCGGAGAGCAGGACCGCCCAGGTCACGCCGGTGACGAAGCGCCCGGTGCCCGCCGGGCGGGTTCCGGACGACACGGTCACTCCCCGCCGGTACCGGTACCCGTGCCGGGCCCCGCGGCGCGGCGGCGGGTGCTGCGGAAGGCGACCGCCACGGCGGCGATCGCGGCCATGCCGAGGCCGAGCAGGGTGTACGGGGTGCCGAGGCCGCTCTCGGAGGTCGTCTGGGCGACACCGGGGGCCGCCGGGGCGGCGAAGGCGGCGGTGCCTCCCCCGCCGGCCCGGACCGGGGCGACCGGGCTCGGGTGGTGGGTCGGCCGGTGGGTGGGCTCCTGGTGGTGCTTGACCCGTACGGTGCCGACGTCCCGGTGCTCGTGTCCGTCGCAGACCACACTGACCTTGTACGTACCGTCCTGGAGGCCGGACCTGATCGTGGTGTCGCCGAAGAGCGGGTGACCTCCGCCGTCCCTGCCGGTCAGCTCGGCGTCGGCGACGAACGCGTGGGACGTGGCGGCCCCGGTCGTGCCCTTGCACCCCTGGACGCGGACGTCGACGTCGGCGCCGGGCGAGGCGGTGGACGGGGTGACGGTGGCCTTCACCCCGTCGTGGGCGGACGCGCCACCGGCCGCCGGTGCCAGTACCAGCACCAGGGCCGCCCCTGCGGCACGGAGAGCAATGGGACCTGAACGCATCGTGACCTCCTGATAATGGCAGGGTCACCCGGATCCGTGCTTCTCGCATCCGCAGGGGAGGGACGCCCTTCCCCTCACACGCGGTCGACGATGTCCGCGATCGACGGGACGATCTTCGACGGGCGGAACGGGAAGCGGTCGATCTCCGCCTGCGTCGTCAGGCCGGTCAGGACCAGGAAGGTCTGCATGCCCGCCTCCAGACCGGCCAGGATGTCGGTGTCCATGCGGTCGCCGATCATCGCGCTGGACTCGGAGTGGGCGCCGATCGCGTTGAGGCCGGTGCGCATCATGAGCGGGTTCGGCTTGCCCGCGAAGTACGGCTCCTTGCCGGTGGCCTTCGTGATGAGCGCGGCGACGGAGCCGGTGGCCGGGAGCGGGCCCTCCAGGGACGGGCCGGTCTCGTCGGGGTTGGTGCAGATGAAGCGGGCGCCGGCGTTGATGAGACGGACGGCCTTGGTCATCGCCTCGAAGGAGTACGTACGGGTCTCGCCGAGCACCACGTAGTCCGGGTCGTGGTCGGTGAGGACGTAGCCGATGTCGTGGAGGGCGGTGGTGAGGCCGGCCTCGCCGATCACGTACGCGGTGCCGCCCGGGCGCTGGTCGTCGAGGAACTTGGCGGTGGCGAGGGCCGAGGTCCAGATGTTCTCGACGGGGACCTCCAGGCCCATCCGGGCGAGGCGGGCGTGCAGGTCGCGGGCCGTGTAGATCGAGTTGTTGGTGAGGACCAGGAACGGCTTCCCGGTCTCCCGCAGCTTCTTGATGAACGCGTCGGCGCCGGGGATCGGCACGCCCTCGTGGATGAGGACGCCGTCCATGTCGGTCAGCCAGGATTCGATCGGCTTGCGCTCTGCCATGGGTGCGGGACTCCTGCCGTACAAAACGTGCGGTGTGCTGGGGGCGCCGCGACAGCGCTGTGGCGACGCCCCCAGGGTAGTCAGGATGTGCTGATCTTGACCCCGTCGATCGTCCAGTACCAGTTGTTGGAACCGGTGTAGCGGAAGCGGAAGCTCACGCTGGAGGCGCCGGCGGGGACGGCGACCGTGACGGACTGGGGCTTGGAGAGGACGTCGGCGGTGTAGCTCCTGACGACTGTCGGCGTGCCGCCGTTGAAGCTCGCGAGGATCTGGGCGGTCTGGCTGCCCTCCTGGCGGTAGAGGGTCGTGAAGTCGAGCGTCACGGCGCTCGCGCCGGAGACGGTGTACGCGGGCGTGACCAGGGTCGAGTCGTACGTACCGGAGAAGGACTTGTCGGCCCACTCGTCGGAGTCCGCGACGGCGAAGACGCCCCGGGCGCGGACGTTGAGCTCGCGGGACTGGTCGCGCTGGGCGCGGGACCAGAACTCGTCGGTGGCGAAGGACCAGCCGCGCCACTCGGTCATGCCGCCGGTGCCCATGGCGTTGTTGACGACGGACCAGCCGCTGGGCGCGGTGTGGGTGAAGCCGAGGATCCCGGCGGGGATGCCGGTCTCGTCGACGCGGCCGGTGAGCGTCCCGTAGAGGCTGTCGAAGGGGTCCGTGGAGCGCTGCTGTATCGGCTTTCCGTCGAGGCCCCAGGCCGGGTCGGGGGCGATGCCGAGCTGCTGGAAGACGGTGGCGGCGACGTCGACGAGCCGGGTGTCGATGGGGCGGGCGCCGGCGGCGATGCCGGGGCCCTGGGCGAGGACGAAGGTGCGGCGCTCCTCGATGGTGGAGCCGCCGTGGCCGCCGGCGTCGGTGTGGCCGTGGTCGGTGGCGACGATGACCGTCCAGCGCTCCGTGGCGTACGCCGGGCGGGCCTGGATCGCGGCGAGGAGCCGTCCGAGGTAGCCGTCCTGGACGTCGATGGCGTCGAGGTACTTGGGGCTGGCGGCGCCGTGGTTGTGGCCGATCTCGTCGGTCTCGCCGAAGTAGACGAAGAGGACGTCGGGGTTCTGGTTGCGGAGGACGTCCTCGGTGATGTCGGTGATCAGCTTGTCGTTGACGACGTAGTCGTTGTTGTAGACGAGCTTGGCGTCGGCGCCGGGGGTGACGGTGCCGTGGGTGTCGAGCTCGGGCCAGTCGACGGCGGCGAAGAGCGAGAGTGCGGGGCGGACCTGGTGCAGCCGGGCGAGGAAGCCGGGGTACTGGCCGTAGTTCTTGCCGGTGAAGGTGTTGTCCTTCACGCCGTGCTTGTCGGGCCAGACGCCGGTGGAGATCGTGGACCAGCCGGGACCGGAGGAGGTCGCGGCCATCGGGTCGGCGTAGAGCAGGGAGCGGCCGTAGGTGCCGTTCGCCATCAGGGACTTGAGGGCGGGGGCCTTGGCGGCGTCGATCCGGTCGTGGCGCAGGCCGTCCATGCCGACGACGAGCACCTTGTCCTTGCTGGTGCCGTTCGGGAGCGTCGGGGCGGTGACGGCCGCCTGGGCCGCGGGGGCGGTGGCGAGTCCGGTGGCGGCGACGGCCGCGGTGGCGCCGGCGGCGGCGAGCACGGTGCGGCGGGAGATGCCGTTGATCGGCATGTCGGAGTCCTCCGTGGAGTCCGTGGAAGGTGTCTGGGCATGGCAACGCCCCTGATTTCCCAGGGGCGTTGGTCCGTACCCGTTATCTTTCCGCGATGTTCGGAGGCTTTCCAGAGCCGTGCGGTGAACTCTTAGCTTCCGGTCGCGGACTTCCACGCGTCGACGTACGCCGCGAGGTTCTTGTCGATGTCGGCCCAGTCCGGCTCGAAGACCTCGACGCCCTCCATCAGCTTGGCGAGCTCGATGGCGTTGGCGTCGGTGGCCTTGACGTCCTTGCGGGCCGGGAAGCCGCCGCCGATCGCGCTGACCTGGCGCTGGGCGCCCTCGCTCAGCATGAAGTCGAGGAGCTTCCTGCCGTTCTCGCCGTGCGGGGCCTTGTTCACCAGGCCGGCCGCGTACGGCAGGGCGAAGGTGGTGGGCTTGCCGCCGCCCTTCGCCGGGAACCAGATGCCGAGGTTCGGCATGGACTTGGACTGGGCGAAGTTCATCTGGACGTCGCCGTTGGCGACGAGGAGTTCGCCCTTGTCCACCTTGGGGGCGAGCTTGGAGGTGGAGGAGGAGGGGCCGACGTTGTTGGCCTGGAGCTTCTTCAGGTACTCCATGGCCGGCTCCTTGCCGCCGAAGTCGTGCATCGCCTTGATGAGGACGGCCGTGCCGTCGCCCGCGACGCCGGGGGTGGAGTACTGCAGCTTGTCCTTGTACTTCCCGTCGAGGAGCTCCTCCCAGGTCTTGGGGGCCTCGGGAAGCTCCTTCTTGTTGTGGACGAAGCCGAAGTAGTTGTTGACGACGGAGGTCCAGGTGCCGTCGCCGGACTTGTCGCCGCCGTTCACCTGGTCGGCGCCCTTCGGCTCGTACGACTGGAGCAGGCCCTTGGAGCCGGCCTGCTGGATGAAGGGCGGCAGGGTGACGAGGACGTCGGCCTGGGTGTTGCTCTTCTCGCGGAGGGCGCGCTGCACCATCTCGCCGGAGCCGCCCTCGACGTACTTGACCTTGATGCCGGTCTGCTTCTCGAAGTCGGCGAAGACCTTGTCGTACCAGCCGTCGCCCGCCTCGCCCTTGAGGCCGTCGGCGCTGTAGACGGTGACGACCTTCTCGTCGGAGGCGGCGGAGGAGCCGTCGCAGGCGGTGAGACCGGCGGCGAGGACGAGGGTGCCGGTGACGGCGGCGACCGGCTTGGCGTACGTACGCATAACGTTGTTCTCTCCTGATGCTCTCAGCGGGGATTCAGCGGTACGAGGCTCTGGTGCGGATACGGGAGACGGCGAGCAGGGCCAGCAGGGTCGCGGCCATGAGGACCACGGCGAGCGCCGAGCCGGTGAACAGGGAGCCGCGGTCGGTCGCGGTGAAGATGAGCACCGGCAGCGGTGTCCAGTCCGGCGGGTAGAGCATCATCGTGGCGCTGAGCTCTCCCATGGACAGGGCGAAGCAGAGCCCGGCGGCCGCGTTCAGGGACGGCAGCAGCAGCGGGAGCTTCACCCGGAGCAGCACGTACGAGGGGCGGGCGCCGAGACTGGCCGCCGCCTGCTCGTACATCGGGTCCAGGCGCCGGATGGCGGCCGAGACCGACTGGTGGGCGAACGCCGTGACGAGGACGGTGTGCGCGAGGATCACGATCCAGCGGGTGCCGTTGAGGAGCATCGGCGGCTGCGAGAAGGCGACGAGGACGGCGAGGCCGACGACCACCGACGGCACCGCGACCGGCAGCATGAACAGGGCGTCGAGGACCCTCCTGCCCTTCTTGCCGAGGGCCGCCGCGGCGAGCGCGGCCCAGGTGCCGACGGTCAGCGCGATCACGCTCGCGGTGACGGCCGTGATCAGGCTGGTGGTGAGCGCCTGGAGGGACTCCCCGCGCACGGCCGCCGTGTAGTGGGCGGCGGTGGGTCCGGAGGGGAAGGCGCCGGACCAGTGCGTGGAGAACGAGGCGGCGAGGATGACGAGGAGGGGCAGGGCGAACAGCGGGACGAAGAGGACCGCGAACAGGGCCCATGCGGTCCACCGGCCCGTACGGCTATGCACCAGCACGGCGGCTCACCCCCCGGTAGAGGACGTAGAGGCCGACCGACAGGGCGACGTTGACGACGGCCACGACGCAGGCGGCGGCGTAGTCCGATTCGAGGATCGCCTTGCCGTAGACGAGCATCGGGAGGGTCGTGACGCCCTTGGCGCCGGTGAAGAGGACGATCCCGAACTCGTTGAGGCACATGACGAGGACGAGGCTGCCGCCGGCGGCGAGCGCGGGCAGGGCCTCGGGCAGGATCACCTGCCGGACGATCCGCAGCGGCCGCGCGCCGAGCGAGGACGCCACCTCCAGCTGGGCGGTCTCCATCTGGGAGAAGGCGGCCAGGAGCGGACGCATCACGAACGGGGTGAAGTACGTGATCTCGGCGAGGAGCACGCCCCACGGGGTGCTGAGGAACCGGAAGGGTCCCGCCGGGTCGCCGGTGACGTCGGTCCAGATCCCGTTGGCCATGCCGACCGTGCCGTAGAGGAACAGCAGGGCGAGCGTGATCAGGAAGGAGGGGAAGGAGAGGAAGACGTCGATGAACTTCGACACCGCCTTCCCGCCGGGGAAGGGCACGAACGCGATGACGAGCGCGAGGACGAAGCCGAGGACCAGGCAGCCGACGGTGGAGGCGACGGCCAGCCACATGGTGGTGACGAGGGCCTCGCGGAAGGAGACGGAGGCGAGGACCTCGGCGTACGCGCCGGGGGCGAGGGACTCCTGGACGACGAGGGCGAGCGGGTAGAGGAAGACGACGGCGAGCACGGCGACGGGAGGGAGCGCCCAGAGCCAGACCGGGACCGTTGTGGGCATGCGTCCGCCAGGGGCGTGGGAGTCCCTCCCGGACGGAGTCTGGGGGAGGGTGGGCACAACCCCCGGTGCGGGCTGCCGTTCCATGAGACCTTCAGTCATTGCCGACCCCTGCGGACAGCAGCACCGCATCGTCCGGCGCGAAGTGGAGCGTCACCTCGGCCCCCAGTGGAGGCGTCTCCCGCAGCTCCCGTACGTCCGCCTTCACCCGGTGCCCGCCCACCTCCACGTACAGCCGGTGCGTGGACCCCCGCCACTGCACCTCGGCGATCCGCCCGCTCAGGGCGTTCGGCCCCGGGCCGAGCCCGACCAGGTGCGGCCGGACGCAGAGCGTGGCACCCGCTCCCGGAAGCGCCTCGGAGACCGGGACGTCGAGGGACACGCCCTCGAACGAGACCCCGCCCGCGCCCACCGTCACCGGCAGCAGGTTCGCGTTGCCGACGAACGAGGCCGTGAACTCGGTGCGGGGACGGCGGTAGAGGTCCTGCGGGGTGCCGCAGTCCTGGAGCCGCGCGCGGTCCATGACGGCGATCCGGTCGGCGAGGGTCAGCGCCTCGACCTGGTCGTGGGTGACGTACAGGATCGACACGTCCGGGAGCTCGCGGTGGAGCCGGGCCAGTTCGGCCAGCATCCCTGAGCGCAGCTGGGCGTCGAGCGCGGAGAGCGGTTCGTCGAGGAGGAGCACCCGGGGGCGGATCGCGAGCGCGCGGGCGATGGCGACGCGCTGCTGCTGGCCGCCGGAGAGCTCGCGGGGGTGGCGCTGGGCGTAGGCCGCCATCCCGGTCATCTCCAGGGCTTCGGCGACCCGCCCCGGGATCTCGCCCTTCGGCACCTTCTGGGCCTTCAGGCCGAAGGCGACGTTGGCCTCCACCTTCAGGTGGGGGAAGAGGGCGTACTGCTGGACGACCATGCCGATGCCGCGCTTGTACGGCGGGAGCGCGGTGACGTCGCGGTCGCCGATGAGCACCCGCCCGGAGGCGGGCCGGACGAATCCGGCGACGGCCCGCAGCGCGGTCGTCTTGCCGGAGCCTGAGGGTCCGAGGAGGGCCATGGCCTCGCCGGGCTCGACGGTCAGGTCGAGGGAGTCGAGGACGGTGTTGCTCCCGTACGTGACGGTGACGCCGTCGAAGCGGATGCCGCTGGTCATGCCTCGTACTCCCGTATCAGGCCGGGCAGTTCGGCGACCGAGGCGAGGACGTGTGTGGCGCCGTGCTCCTTGAGGGCGGCCTCGTCGTGCGCGCCCGTCAGGACGCCCGCGACGATCCCGGCGCCCGCGCGGACGCCGCTGAGCATGTCGTACGAGGTGTCGCCCGCGACGACCAGCCGGCGGACGTCGTCGACGGCTCCGGTACGGAGGAGGGCGGCGAGGACCATGTCCGGGTACGGGCGTCCCCGGCCGCCCGCGTCCGCCGGGCAGAGCGTCAGCTCGACGAGGTCACGCCAGCCGAGGGCGTCGAGGATGGCGTCCTGGGTGACGCGGGCGAAGCCGGTGGTGAGGACGACGGTCCGGCCCTGGTCGCGGAGGGCCGCGATGGCCTCGGCCGCGCCGGGGACGGGGGCGATGAGACCGTCGGCGACCAGCTCTCCGTAGGCGGCCTCGAAGGCGAGGTTGGCCTCCTGGGCGCGGGTCTCGTCGCCGCCGAAGAGGTGGCGGAAGACGGAGATCTTGGACTCGCCCATGGTGGCGCGGACGTAGTCGATCATCGCGGCCGGGTCTTCGCCGAGGCGTTGGGCGGCGGCGGTGAAGGCCTGCTCGACGAGGCCGCCGTCGGCGACGGTGGTGCCTGCCATGTCCAGGACGACGAGGTTCTGCTTCTTCACGGTGTTCACCAGCCCAGTTCGTTCGCGGTCGTCTCGGCGATGGCGGGCGAGCAGGTCATGCCCCGGCCGCCGGGTCCGGTCACCAGCCAGACGCCGGCGCGCACCCGCTGGCGGTGCACGACCCGGCTGGTGTCGACGCACTGCGCGTACACCCCGGCCCAGCGGCGCCGGATCTTCGGCAGCGGGCGGCCGAGGAAGGACTCGACGACGCGGGTGAGGTGCTCGTAGGGGTCTTCGAGGGTGTCGAAGGCGAAGGGGTGCTCGTACTCGTGGGTGTCGCCGATGGTCAGTCCGCCGTCGAGCCGCTGCACCATGAGCAGCTGCATCTTGTGGGCGGCGGCGGTGGGGTCCTGCGCCTGGCCGGCGTTGAGGGCGTCCAGGGCGGGGGACGCGTACGCCGGGTAGTAGCGGAAGGAGTCGGCGTCGGCGACGGAGGTGGTGAGGGGCTCGCCGAGGGGTGCGGTCTGCATCATCTGGAGCCGGACCCGGCGGACCGGTATCTCGCCGGCGACCTCGCGGACGAGGCCGGAGAGCCAGGCGCCGGTGCACAGGACGACGGCGTCGCCGGTGTGGGTCTCGCCGCGGTCGTCGCGGACCGCGTTCTCTCCGACGACGTCCCGCACCTCGCGGTTCGGCAGGAACGTGTACTTCCCGGTGGCGAGGAGGGCCTCGCGGAGGGCGAGCTGGGCGAGGCGCGGTTCGACGGCCGCGTCCCGCTCGCACCAGAGGGCCGCCTCGAACGCCCCCCTCAGGGCGGGGTTGACCGCGCGGGCCTCGCCGGCCGTCAGCAGCTTGTAGCCGCGGGCGGCGGCGTCGGGGCGGGCCAGGGCCGCCTCGGCGACGGCGAGTTCCAGCTCGTTCCGTACGGGGGTGAGGGAGCCGATGGCCCGGAAGCCGAGGCCGGGGACGCGGGCGCCGATGCCCTCCCAGAGTTCGCGGGCGCGCAGGGCGGTGTCGAGCTCCTCCCCGCCCGCCCGTCCGCTCACCCAGATCTGGCCGAAGTTGCGGAGGGAAGCTCCGCGCGCCTCGGCCTCGCGCTCGATGTGTACGACCTCGTGGCCGCGTTCCACTGCGTGCCAGGCGTGCATGGTTCCCACCACGCCGGCTCCTACGACGATCACCTTCATGACGTCGACGGTCGCGGGGGTGGGTGGACCGGACGGATCCGGCGGACGACGGGACGGTGAACGGACCGACAAGCTTGGACCAGACCCGTTACCGTTCCGCGATCAAACGGGGAGGTCGGCGCGGCGCCGGGCGCTCAGCCCCGCTGCCCCAGATGCGTGGTGAAGCTGAACCGGTCGCCCCGGTAGAGCGTGCGGACCCGCTCCAGGGGCCGCCCCGAGGTGTCCCGCGAGACGCGGTGGAGCAGCAGCATCGGCAGCGCCGGCGGCGTGCCGATGAGCAGGGCCTCGCGGGGGGTCGCGAGGACGGTCTCGATGCGCTCGTCGGCGTCGCCGAACGAGATGCCGAGCCGGTCGTGGAGGTAGGCGTAGAAGGAGGAGTCCGGGTCGAACTCGGTGTCCAGGCGCGGGGCGCGGGCCTCGGAGACGTACGTGCTCTCCAGACCGACCCGCTCGTCGTCGGCGAGCAGCACGCGCTCCATGTGCCAGACGGGCTCGCCGCGTTCGGCGCCGACCTCGGGCGCCAGCGCCTCCGGGCAGGGGAAGCGGTCGAGCGAGATCAGGCTGCGGCCGGGGCGGCGGCCCTGCAGGCGCACGCCCTCCGTGTAGCTGGCGAGCGAGAGGGGCTGCTCCAGCTTGGGGCCGGCGACGACGGTGCCCCGGCCCTGGCGGCGCAGCCGCCCCTCCAGGAGGAGTTCGCGCAGCGCCTGCCGGACGGTCTCGCGGGACACCTCGTACCGGACGGCGAGATCGCGCTCGGTGGGCAGCAGCCCGCCCTCCCCCAACTCGTCGACCATCAGGGCGATCTTCGCCTTGACGGCGTAGTACTTGGGGACGCGGCCGTGCTCGGGGATGCCGGAGCGGACGGGGGCGCCGGGGCTGGTCTGGTAGTTCATCCGGGGATGGTCGCAGACGGGGATGAACGGGAAGGTGTACGGCGCATGGCTCAGCGGTGCCGGGCGCGCCGGACGGTCCGGACGAGGACGGCGCCGAGCAGGACCAGGCCGGCGGCGAGCGGGACGAGGACCCTCGCGTACCCCTCGGACTCCCGTCCCGTGCTGGCCAGTTCGGGCCCCTGAGCGACGTCGGCGGGGTCCTGGGCGGGCGCCGTGCCGGACACGGCCGGGGCCGGCGGGCGGGCCGCCTCGGCGGGTGGCGCCGAGGGGTCGGGCGGGCCGGATGTGTCAGGTGCGGTGGGTGCGGCGGACTCGGCGGGGCGCACGGTCAGGCGGTAGTCGCCGGACTCTCCGATCCAGTCCCCGTCCTCACCCCGGCGCTGCACGACCGCCGCGTTGACGACGACCTCGTCCGGCGCCGTCTCCGCCTCGAACGTGAGGCGTACGGGGACGGTGAGGGTCCGGCCCGCGGGCACCGCGAAGCCGCCGAAGCCGGTGAACGCGCCGACGTTCTCGGCCTCCTCGGTCGCCTCGAAGGCCACCGGGCGCCAGCGTGAGGAGCCGGCGTCGTAGAACTCGAACCGGATCTGCTCCGGACGCAGGGCCCGGTCCCGGTCGGTGAGGACGAGCACCGGATGGACGCCCGAGCAGGAGGCGTCGGTGGCGTTGGTGAGGTCGAGCTTCCAGGCCTGGAACGGGCCGCCCGCCGGATAGTCGGCCGGACCGCCGTGGATCCGGGTGTCCAGCGGGAAGCCGCCGTCGGCCGGGGTGCCGCAGCTGGGGGCGGGCGGGTCGGGGGCGGGGACGGCGGACGACGGGCCGGCGATCGCGACCGTGGCCGCCGCTGCGGCGGCCACGGTCGCGGCGCGGACGCCGCTCGGACGCAGGGGGGCGGGTGCCATGGGACGGCTGCCTTCGCTGAGGTCATGGGGACGGCGGTGACGCTGCCACGCGGGAGGGGGTGGGCGGGGCAGCGACACCGGGGAGACCACCGTCGGGACCGAAGGATCCGCCCGATCGGCCTACTTTCCGATGATCGGAATTACTGCGGTCACGTCCGGAGGACCGGGGCGGTCACGTCCGGAGGACCGGGGCGCCCGCTTCCCGAGGACCGGGGCGCCTGCTTCCCGAGGACCGGGGCGCCTGCTCACCTTCCCGGGACCGGGGCGCCTGCTCACTTCCCGAAGACCGGGGCGCCTGCTCACTTCCCGAAGACCGGCGCCAGCGTCAGCCACGCCGCGCCCTCCGCCACCCCGTCCCGCCCGGTCGCGAGGCCCACCGGGGCCGTCAGACCGAGGCCGGTCAGCACCTCCCGGACCCCCTCCGCGAAGACCTCCGGCGCGGCGAGCACCACCCGACCGCCCAGGAGGACCTGGTCGATGTCGAGGAGCCGGACGAGGTTGGCCGCGCCCGTGCCCAGGATCCGCGCGGCCTCGCCGAGTTCGCCGCGCGCGACGGCCGCCAGGCACAGGGCCTCCAGGCAGCCGCGCCCGCCGCAGCCGCACGGCTCCCCGTCGAGCCGCACGGTCTGGTGGCCGAGCTCGCCCGCCCCGGTCCTGTCCCCGCGCAGCGGCGCGCCGCCGAGGACGAGGCCGGCGCCGAGCCCCGTACCGAGGTGGACGTAGGCGAAGGAGCCGGGGGCGGCGGGGCGCAGGGCGAGTCCGAGGGCGGCGGCGTTGGTGTCCTTGTCGAGGACGACGGGCAGGCCGAGGCGCGCGGCCAGCTCGTCCCGTACGGGGTGACCGGCCCACTCGGGGAAGCCCGTCACCCGGCCCGGCACCCCGGCCCGGTGGTCCAGCGGCCCGGGCATGGCGACCCCGACCCCGAGCACACGGCCGCCGGCCGGAACCGTACGGCTCCGGCCCGGGGCCACCGCGTCGCTCCCGCCCGTCGGGGCCGTGCCCAGCAGCGCGCGTACCTCCTCCGTCACCGCGTCCAGGACCGGCCCGGCACCCGCACCCAGGTCCACGGGGCGGCGGCGCACCTCCAGGACCGTGCCCGCGAGGTCGGTCAGGAGGGCCGTGAGTTCGTCGCGGTCGAGGTGGACGCCGACGGCGTACGCGGCGGAGGGCTCCAGGCGCAGGACCGTGCGGGGCTTGCCGCCGGTCGAGGCGCGGTGGCCGGCCTCCGCGGCGAGGCCCTCCGCCCGGAGCCGCGCGGTGATCTTGCTGACGGCCTGCGGGGTGAGCCCGGTCCGCTCGGCCAGCTCCAGGCGGCTGATCCCGCTCTCCCCCGCCGTGCGCAGCAGATCGAGCACGAGCGCCGCGTTGTGGCTGCGCAGGGCCGGCACGTTCACTCCCACCAGGTCATTCCTCACTCCCCCATTGTCGCCGTCGCTTGCACTTTGGCAACAGCGTTGCTTAAGTGGATCCATGACTGGCACCGGCCCCCGCACCCCGCTCCGCGTCGGACTCGTCGGCTACGGCCTCGCGGGCTCCGTCTTCCACGCCCCGCTGATCGCCGCCTCCGAGGACCTCGTCCTCTCCGCCGTCACCACCGGCAATCCCGAGCGGGCCGCCGAGGCCCGGGCCGCGCACCCCGGCGTCCGGGTCGTCGCCCGCCCCGAGGAGCTGTGGCAGCGGGGGGCCGAGGAGCTGGACCTGATCGTCGTCGCCTCCCCCAACAAGACGCACGTCGCCGTCGCCACGGCCGCCCTGGAGGCCGGTCTCCCGGTCGTCGTCGACAAGCCGCTCGCCGGGACCGCCGCCGAGGCCCGCGCGCTCGCCGCCCTGGCCGAGGAACGCGGCCTGCTCCTGTCGGTCTTCCAGAACCGCCGCTGGGACAGCGACTTCCGCACGCTGCGGCGGCTCCTCGACGAGGACGCGCTCGGCGAGGTCCAGCGCTTCGAGTCCCGCTTCGAGCGGTGGCGCCCGCACCCCAAGGGCGGCTGGCGGGAGTCCGGCGCGCCCGAGGAGATCGGCGGCCTGCTCTACGACCTCGGCAGCCACGTCGTCGACCAGGCCCTCGTGCTCTTCGGCCCGGTGGTCTCGGTGTACGCCGAGTCGGACGTGCGCCGGCCGGGCGCCGAGGCCGACGACGACACCTTCCTCGCGCTCACCCACGCGAACGGGGTCCGCTCCCATCTGTACGTGAGCGCGACCACCGCCCAGCTCGGCCCCCGCTTCCGGGTGCTCGGGCAGCACGCGGGCTTCGTGAAGTACGGGCTCGACCCCCAGGAGGCCACCCTCCGCGAGGGGCTGCGGCCCGGGCCCGGCGCCGTCTGGGGCACCGAGCCGGAGGAGATGTGGGGCCGGATCGGCGCCGGGGAGTCACCGCTGACGGGCGGCGGCACCCCGGTGGAGTCGCTGCCCGGCGACTACCCGGCGTACTACGCGGCCGTCGCCGCCGCGGTGCGCGGCACCGGTGAGAACCCGGTCACCGCGCACGAGGCGGCCGCCGCCCTGGACGTCCTGGAGGCGGCACGGCTCTCGGCCCGCGAGGGCCGTGTGGTCACCCTGTGACGACCGCTCAGTCCGCCCGCCTCCGGCGACGGCTGACGAACACCAGCGCGCCACCGCCGACGGCGAGGGCGACCCCGGTGGCGCCCATGACGATCTTCCCGGTGCCGGCTCCGGTCTCGGAGAGCTCGCCGTGCGGGCCGTGGTCGCCGCCGGAGTCGCCGTAGCCGTTGTCGCCGTAGCCGGAGTCACCGCCGGTGGACGATCCGCCGCCGGTCCAGCCGCCGGTCGTCCCGCCACCGTCCGTCGAACCGCCGTCCGTCCACCCGCCGCTCGTGTGGTCGGTGGGCGTCGGGGTCGGACGGGTCGGCGTCGGGGTCGGGTCGGTCGGCGTGGGAGTGGGGTCCGTCGGGGTCGGGGTCGGGTCCGTCGGCGTGGGCGTCGGATCGGTCGGTGTCGGCGTCGGGTCCGTCGGCGTGGGCGTCGGGTCCGTCGGCGTGGGCGTCGGGTCCGTGCAGGACGGCAGGTCGCCGTTGAACGGGTAGGCGTGGATCTCCTGACCGCCGCCGCCGCCGGCCTCCGAGGCATGGGTCAGGTTGCCGGTGGTGAAGAAGCGGCCGTTCATGCCGGGCATCGTCACCGTCGTCGTGCTGGCCTGGTTGCCGATGAGCACGCTGCCGGCGAACTGCGCCGTGCCTTCGAACTTCACCTTCACGGCGTCGGGGAAGTTCCACAGGACCCGCTCGCGCAGGCCGTCCGGCAGCTGGTTGATGTACGAGTCGACGGTGCGGTCGGCGCCGAGGACGTTGACGAGGACCGTCGCGCCGGCCGGGATCCTCTCGAAGCGGATGCCCTGCTGGCCGCCTCTCGCCGACTCCAGGTCGAAGGCGACGTTGAAGACCTGGAGCGACGACGTGCCGTCACCCGTGAAGAGCGTCTCCCAGTCGTTGTCGACGGCCGTCCCGGTGGGGGTGCGGGAGGCCCCGTTCACGTACGCGTAGCACCGGCTCGCGTCGGTGAGCTGCCCCCGGAGCGCCTGGTACGGGTCGGCGGCCGCGGTGTCGTGGACCGGCGCCGGGCTCACCGTGCCGGAGAGGGCGCCCCCGTACCGTACGACGCCGTGGGTCGTCCCCTCCTCGGCGAGCAGGCGCTGCCCGCTCGCGACCGTCAGGTTCTTGCCGACGGTCAGGAAGTCCGTGCCGTTCTCGGGCGGGACGCGCGAGCCGACGCCGGCGACGCCGACGTTGTAGACGGCGGAGACACCGGCCCTCTTGTTCTGGTCGAAGCCACCGAGGACGACGACCTTGCCCTCGGCCTCCGCCGCGGCCTCGCGGACGAGGAAGTCGCCGCCGACGAAGACGTTGATGTTGTTGTCCCGGTAGGTGACGGCGCCGCTGCCGTTGTCGTCGGGGTACTTCGTGGGGCAGTTGCCCGGCTTGCAGGGGCCGAGGCCGCCCGGCAGCGGATCGGCGTGGCCGGTGACGGCGAGCACGCCGACGAGGGCGGTGGCCCCGACCGTGGACGCGGCGATGAGGGCGAGGCGGCGCCGGTCGCGTCGACGCTCGTACGAGAGAGGTTCCATATCGGGCAATATGCAAAAAGGGTACGAAAATGGCGACGCCCCACGCGGAGCGCCGCCGCTTTCGCACCCGTGCGGTCAGGCGTGCGCCCGCCGCCCCCGGCTGTCAGGCGCCTTTGAGCTCCTGGCGCTGCCGGCCGAGGCCCTCGACCTCCAGCTCGACCACGTCACCGGGGCGCAGGTACGGCTTGGGCTCCGGCTGCCCCATGGCGACGCCCGCGGGCGTACCGGTGTTGATGATGTCGCCCGGGTACAGGGTCATGAACCGGCTGACGTACCGGACGACTTCCGCGACCGGGAAGATCTGGTCCGAGGTGTGGCCGTCCTGCTTGAGCTCGCCGTTGACCCACAGCTTCAGGCCGAGGTCCTGCGGGTCGGGCACCTCGTCGGCGGTGACCAGCCAGGGGCCGAGCGGGTTGAAGGTCTCGCAGTTCTTGCCCTTGTCCCAGGTGCCGCCGCGCTCGATCTGGAACTCGCGCTCGGAGACGTCGTGGGCGACCGCGTATCCGGCGACGTGCGCGAGGGCCTGCTCGTCGGTCTCCAGGTAGCGGGCGGTGCGGCCGATGACGATCGCGAGCTCCACCTCCCAGTCGGTCTTCACCGAGCCGCGCGGTACGAGCACGGTGTCGTCCGGGCCGACGACGGTGTCGGCGGCCTTGAGGAAGACGACGGGCTCGGCGGGGGTGGCCTGACCGGTCTCGGCGGCGTGCCCGTGGTAGTTCAGCCCGATGCACACGACCTTGCCGATCCGGCCGACCGGCGGGCCGACGCGCAGCCCGGTGGCGTCGAGCGCGGGCAGCACGCCGGCGCCGGCCGCGGCCCGGATGCGGTCGAGGGCGGAGGCGTCGGCGAGCACGCTGCCGTCGATGTCGTCGACGAGGGCGGACAGGTCGCGAAGCGTTCCGTCCTGGTCGAGCAGGGCGGGACGCTCGGCTCCCGGCGGGCCGACACGCAGCAGCTTCATGGTCTTCTCCCTGTGGTCGAGGTGGGCCCGGGAAGGCCCTGAGGTGCCCCGGCCGATGGAGTGCGGCCATCGGAGGATTGGTCGATCCTCCAAGAGGTTGGGTCACTCTGCAAGACCCCGTTCACGGACTGGACCCTTACGCGGGAGTAACCACGCCGGCCGCCCCGGGCATGTCCCGGTAGAGGAAGGCCCGCTCGACGGCGGTCCACGTGGTGCTGGTGACGATGTAGAGCGCGGCGGCCAGCGGCACGACGGCGACCGAGATCAGCGTCGCGAAGGAGAGCAGCGGCAGGAACTTGGCCATGCCCGCGGCCACCCCCGCCCCCGGCTGGCCGGGCTCGACCGGGACGGTCATCGGCTGCCGCTTGGCCCGGAGGTAGGTGTAGGTGGCGACGGCGCCGACGATCGCGAAGAGCACGAGGTAGACCAGGCCGGCCGGGCCGAGGACGCCCCCGTCGGCGAGCGCGTCGGCGTAGTGGTCGCCGAGCGGGGCGGCGAAGAGGCTGTGTCCGGACATCCGCCCGCTGGAGAAGAGGTGGTACATCAGGAAGAACGCGGGGGCCTGCAGCAGGCTCGGCAGGCAGCCGGCGAGCGGCGAGACCTTCTCCTTGGCGTGCAGCTCCATGATCGCCTTCTGCAGGCGCTCGGGGTTCTTGGCGTGCTTCTTGCGGAGCGCTGCGAGCTGCGGGGCGAGGCGGGTGCGGGCCTTCTGGCCGCGGGCGGCGGCCCGGGAGAGCGGGTGGACCGCGAGCCGCACGAGCACGGTGAAGAGGACGATCGCGGCGGCCGTGGCGGTGGTGGCGAAGAGCGGCTGGAGCAGGTCGGCGAGCCGCTCGACCAGGGAAGCGAAGACGTTCAAGGGAGCCCTCCGTGGGGTCTCGTCGTGCCGGGAGCAGGGGAATTCGGCATGACGGATCCGCGGAAGGTGCTTGTCGCTGTACGGGTGGTACGGGCTCCCTACGCGGCCGTCGGGAGGGGACGGCCGGGAGCGCGGGGTCTGCGGCGCCCTCGGGCGTCGGGGTCGCGCTGGGGCAGGAAGGCGGTGCGCCGCTCACGGTCACGGATGGCGGTGCGGACGGCGGTCGGCGGCACGGCGGGGGCCGTACGGGCGCCGAAGAGGGCGCAGACGACGCCGGTCGCGGCCAGGGCGACGGCGGCGGAGAGGCTCGCGCCGTCGGAGAGGAGCAGGTCGGCGAGGGCGAGCAGGAAGAACAGGGGCGCCACGATGCGCAGGACCAGGGTCCTGACCGTCATCCCGCCACCTCCTTCCGGTGCCGCTGCCTCACGAGGCGGTGCCGCCTCACGGAGAAGACGCACGGGGAGGCCGGGGAGTTCCCGCGTGCGCGCACGACTTTCCCGTACGCCTCGGGAAACCTCCCCGCACGCCTCGGAAACCCTCCCGCGCGCCTCGGAAACCCTCCCGCGCGCCCAGGGAAACGGTCCCGTACGCCTCAGGAACTCGTGTGCTCCAGGGGGACGAGGAGGCGGCGGGGCCGGAGGAGGGCGCGGCTGACGGGATCCGCCGGGTCCGGGTCGAGCCCGGCGCCGGGCCGCATCTCGACGTCGGCCAGTGGCACCGGGACGCGGCAGGAGGGGCATTCGCCGTACGGGCCGAGCTCGGTGCCGCAGTCGGCGTGGTGGAAGTGGCGCAGCGGTACGGCTCCGGGGACCTCGGCCCGCCCCCAGGCGCCGAGCGAGCGCAGGACGGGCCAGAGGGCGAGACCGCGCTCGGTGAGCACGTACTCGTCGCGCGGGGGCGACTCCTGGTAGCGCCTCCGGTCGAGGACGCCGGCCTCGACGAGGGCCTGGAGCCGGGCGGCGAGGACGGCACGGGGGATGCCGAGGTGGACGAGGAAGTCGTTGTAGCGGCGGACACCGTAGAAGGCGTCGCGGACGACGAGCAGGGTCCAGCGCTCCCCGACGACCTCCAGGGCGCGGGCGATGGAGCACTGCTGCTGGGCGTAGTCCTTGCCGAGAGCCATGGGACCCATCGTACCGATTCCCGGTTCACTGAACGAACCGAGCTGGTACCTTGAGTTCATTCACCGAACCGACTGGTGGAGGTCCCTGCCATGTCCCAGCTCGCCGCCACGGCCCGCACGGCGCCGCCCACCCGCGCCGGACGCCCCCGGGCCACCCTCGCCGTCACGGCCGCCGCCACCGCCGTCGCGCTGATGAACTACACGGCCCCGATGCTCACCCTCCCGGACATGGCCGCCGCCTTCGGGACCCCGGCCTCGGCGCAGGCCTGGCTGCTCAACGGCACCCCCCTCGGCCTCGCCGTCCTCCTCCTCGTGGCCGGCAGCCTCGCCGACGCCCACGGACGGCGGCGGATCTTCCTCCTCGGCACCCTCGCCCTCGGCCTCACCACCGCCCTCGGCGCCCTCGCCGGCTCGACGCTCACCTTCACCCTGGCCCGGATCGCCCAGGGCGCGGCGAGCGCCGCCGTCCTCGCGGGCAGCCTCGGCCTCCTCGCCCACGCGTACCCGACCGGCCGGGACCGGATCAGGGCCACCGGGATCTGGGGCGCGTCCGTCAGCGGCGGCATCGCCCTCGGCCCCCTCCTCGCGGGCGCGCTGAGCCTGGCCGACTGGCGCCTGGCGTACGGAACGCTGGGGGCGGCGGCGCTGGTGATCGCGGCGGTGGGAGCGCGGACGCTGGAGCGGGAGGCGAGGACCCCGGCGGGCGAGGGGCGCCCCGACATCGCGGGGGCGGTCGCCCTCGGTCTGGCCCTGGCGGCGCTGCTCACCGCCCTGACGCTCGGCCGGGACGGCTGGCTCCGGGTCCCGGTGGGACTCCTGCTGCTCGCGTCCGCCGCCCTGACGGCCCTCTTCGTCGCGGTGGAGCACCGGAGCCGTGCGCCCATGGTCGACCTGGCCCTGCTGCGGAGGCCCGCGTTCCTGGCGTCGACGCTCGGGGCGCTGTTCACGGGCCTGGCGGTGATCGGCCTGTTCAGCGTGGTCCCCGCGCTGCTCCAGGGCGGGGCCGGGATGTCGCCGCTGGGCGCGGCGGTGCTGTTCCTCCTCTGGTCGGGCACCGCCTTCGTGGCGGCGCTGCAGGCGCGCCGCCTCGCGGGCCGGCTCTCCGCAGCGCACCAACTGGCGGTGGGCTTCGCCCTGTCGGCGGCGGGGGTCCTCGCCCTGCTCGGCGGGCTCGAAGGCCCCTGGCCGCGCCTTCTCCCCGGCCTCCTGGTGGCGGGCGCGGGCAGCGGCCTCCTGAACGCGGCGCTGCCCCGGCTCGCGGTCGACTCCGTACCGCCCGAGCGGGCGGCGATGGGCTCGGGCGCCAACAACACCGCCCGCTACATCGGTTCCTCGGCCGGAGTGGCCCTCACCCTGGCCCTGGTGCCGGCCGGTCCGGACACGGCGCTGCTCGTCTCGGCGGCCCTGGCGCTCACGGGCGGGGCCCTCACCCTCGTACTGGAGTGGTGGGCTCCGCGCGCACGGGCCGGACGGCGGCGTCCGTGAACTCCTCCAGGGCGAGGACCTCGGCGTCTGCCCGGTCGTCGCCGCGCTCCGGCGGCCCGAAGAGACTGACGGGGACGGCGACGGCGAGATTGACGACGAGCGCGAGCAGCCCGGCGTTCACCCCCCACAGCGGATCGTTGCCGGAGAACACGAGGGCACAGACGATCGCCACACCCACCACGAGCCCGCACACCCCACCGGCCAGGGTCATCCGCCGCCACACCAGCCCGAGGAGCACCATCGGCAGCAGCTGCGCCATCCCCTCGTACGAGATGAGGGAGAGGCGGACGAGCGTGTTCGGGGCGGTGTAGGTCAGGAGGAGGGCGAGCGCCCCGGCGACGACGACCACGGACTGCGAGAGCCCCTTCTCCCGGGACCGGAGACGCGGCACGAGACTGAGCACGCTCCTCCCCCACATGGTGCCGATCACCAGCATGAACACGGCCATGGGCACGATCGAGGAGAGCGCGGCCGCGACCCCGACGACACCGACGGCCCAGCCCGGCAGCGAGTCCGTGACCAGCTTGAAGAGGGCGAGGTTGGTCTCCGCGCCGGTGAGCCCGGGAACGACGAAGAGGGCGGCGAGACCGAGGAGCATCGGCACGAAGAGAAGGACGTTGTAGGCGGGGAGCCAGACGGCGTTGCGCCGGAGGACGTCGGCGTCACGAGCCCCGAGGTACCCGGCGACGGTGGTCGGGAAGATGACGACGGTGAGGGAGTTGAGCACGGTCGTGGAGGCGAACCACCCCACCCCGTACCCGCTCTCCTCGCCCCCGTGCCCGGGCAGCGACAGCCACTCGCCCTTCTCGTCGACGAGCCGGGAGAAGAACTCCCCGACCCCGCCGAAGTAGTGCTGCGGCACGTAGAAGGCGAGGAACCCCAGCGTGAGGATGACGAGGAGATCCTTCATCACGGACACCCAGGCGCTCCCGCGCAGCCCGCTCACCACCACGAACCCGGTGGTGACGGCGAAGGCGAGGAAATAGGCGAGGTCGAGGCCGATCCTCCCGTACGAGACGGTGGAGACGACCACTCCCATGCCGGTGATCTGGAGCTGGATGTACGGCAGGAGGAAGACGGTCGCGAGGACGGCGACGGCCGCGCCGAGCCACGGCCTGCGGTAGCGGTGGGCGGCGATGTCGCTGAGGGCGACGAGCCCGTGCTTGCGGGCGTACCCCCAGAGCATGGGCCCCACGACGTACCCCACGGCGTAACCGCAGGACATGTAGGCGACGACGTAGAGGACGGGCGCGCCGTAGTTGTACCCCCACCCGGCGGCACCGAGATAGCTGAAGCTCGTATAGCCCTCCCCCGCCATCAGCACCCAGATGAAGACGGGCCCGAGGGAACGCCCGCCGACCGACCAGGCGTCGAGCCCGCCGCCCTGCTGCCGGCGGACGGCGAGGAGCCCGAGGGCGACGGTGAGCACCATGGAGACGCCGAGGATGACGAGGGCGACGGTCACGGCCGGCGGTCCCCCCTCCGGGCGAGGCCGACGAAGACGGGCGTGAGCAGGGTGGCGCCGAACAGCCACAGGACGAGCAACGGCACCCGGTTCACGAACGGCAGCGCGGCGACGAACAGCACGTACGGGAGAAGGAGCCACAACAACTGGGGCCTACGTCTGATCACCGGTCGAGACTAGCTTCGCCCACACGACGAGCCGGTACGCGCTGCTGAACTCGGGGGTGCAGGTGGTGAGGGTGAGATACGCCCCCGGCGCGGAGTACCCGTACGAGGGCTTGACGAGGGACCGGGGAACGCCCCGGATGACCCCGACGTCCCGGGGAGACGTCGAAGGCAGAACAAGATCGACGCGATAGCGATAGGTACGCGCACGCGTACGCACGAAGATCTCGTCCCCGTCCCGGAGCCGGTTGATGTACCGGAACGGCTCGCCGTGCGTGTTCCGGTGCCCGGCGAGGGCGAAGTTCCCGACGCTCCCGGGCCCGGCGGTGCCGGGATAGTGCCCCGCGTACCCCTTGTCGAGAACGGACCGCTTGGACACGCCCTCGGCGACCGGGACGGTGAGCCCGAGCCGGGGGATCCGAAGGACGGCGAAGGCGTCGGAGGAAGAAGGAGCGGGAGACGCGGCCGCGCGCGGACGGGACCGGGCCTCCGCCGCGCCCTCCTCGGGACCGACCTCGGACACGGACTCGGATACGGGATCGGACTCGGACTCGGGGGACGGAGAGATGTCCCACTCCCGCTCCAGGACGCGCACCTGGCCGAGGGCCTCGGCGCGGGCCTCCCGATTCGTCCACCAGAGCTGATGGACGACGAGAAGCAGGACGAGAACCCCGCAGGTGACGGCGGTCTCGGCGCCCAGCCACAGCGCGCGTGCGCCCGTACGGGATCGTCCTCCCCTCTGGACGACGACCGGCACCCGCTCCCACACCCTGGCCCGCACGCGGGGCACGATAAGCGCTGAGGCGCCAACTCTCCAGGCCCGTACAGCAGTACGGTGGAGGGCATGCGCCCCGACACGCCTGCCGCCCACACCACCGAAGCCGAGCGTCTGCTGCGCACTGCGGAGCAGTACCCCGGAGACCGCGAACCCCTCTACCTCCAGGCCGCGGCCCACCGGGAACTGGCGGGAGACCGCCCGGGCGCGACGGCCCTCTACGACACCCTCCTCTCCGGAGACCCCGCGAACCCGCACCTGATCAGGGCGCTGAAGGCGGCGAACCTGTGGGAGTACGGCCACGAGGCCGAGGCGCGGGCGATCATCGAGGGCGTCCGCCGCGCGCGGCCGTCGGACGCGGCGCCCTGGCAGATCACGGCGGAGACGCTGGAGGCGCACGACGAGCTGGAGGCGGCGGAGTCGACCCTGACGGAGGCGACGGGCCTCCTGGCCGGCGGCGGGGACCTCCCCCACGCCACCCAGTCCCTGCTCACGACCCGCCACCGCATCCGCCGCATGCTGGCGCTTCCGCACGACGACTGGGACGACGTCGCGGACCGCCTGCACACGGGCACGGTCGGGCTGGACGAGCTCCACGACCCGAAGCGCCTGTGGTCGCTCGGCTCCTCGGACCCGGCGGAACTCCAGGCGGAGATCACCCGCCTCCGCTCGGAACTGGGCACCTACCGCACGGCCCTCTCCCGCCCCTTCCCGGTCGCGGTCCTCCACTGGCCGGAACCGGAACTGGACGAACTCCTGGCGGCCTACCCGGAGCTGGAGGCCGAGTACCCCACATACCGGGCCCACCTGACGGACATCGAGGCGTCCCTCCGCGAACTCGCGGCAGCCGGCACCCCGAACCTCGGCATCGTCCGAGCGACGGTCCCCTCCTACGAAGCCTTCGCCGCCTCGGAATCCACCCCACCATCGAACGCGGACCTCCTCCCCCAGTACGCCACGACCCTGGCGGCGAGGGCCCGAGCGACAGCCTGGCCCCCGACCCGCGGCACGGACTGCTGGTGCGGGTCGGGACGGACTTACGGGGAGTGCCACGGGGCGGAGTGATCAGCTCGCCCCTCACCAGGCTGACGCATTACCGAGAGTCTGTCGGTGGCGCCTGATACCAATGGGGCGGTTGATCAGGGAGGGGAAACGATGAGCGAGCTGTCAGACTCCAGCGGGCCGGTTTCGGGGCTCTACGAGCAGTTGATAACCCTGCGACTCGAAGCACAGCTGAAGGAGCTCGCAGGTCGTGGTGGGCATGCGATCGACGACGTCGTCGGCCCCGAATCTTCCCCCCGCGTACTGGCGAAGCACGTATCCGACACCGTGCGACGCATCCTGGAGCGGCTGCCTGCCTCCGAACACGTGCATGCGGCCAATCACATCCTCGAATCCATGAACACCATCGAGGGTGCTCGTGAATGGGTCGAGTTCGTTGCCGACGGCCCGCGCCAGCTCCTTGCCGTCGCGGAGCAGGAAGCCCAGGGCGCGTATCGAATCCGCCCTGCGACCCCGCTTGCGGAGGCTGCCCTCCTCACCAATGCCCCGGAAGACCCCAGCCTTGGCTTCGAGCTGCGGGCCGAGCTGGCCACGGCTGACAGGGTTGACCTCCTCTGCGCCTTCGTGAAGTGGCACGGTCTGCGTGTCATCGAGCAGTCGCTTGAAGCGGCACATGCGCGGGGCGTCCCGATCCGCGTCATCACCACGACTTACATCGGAGCGACCGAGCGGCAGGCCCTCGACCGTCTCGTTCAGCGCTTCAACGCCGAGGTGAAGGTCAACTACGAGCTCCGCTCAACCCGCCTCCATGCCAAGGCCTGGCTCTTCCGCCGAGACAGCGGATACGACACGGCGTATGTCGGCAGCTCCAACCTGTCGAAGGCGGCGCTTCTCGACGGACTGGAGTGGAACGTTCGGCTGTCGTCGGTGGCAACCCCGGATGCCGTCCGCAAGTTCGCGGCAACCTTCGACGCCTACTGGAGCGACCCCGCTTTCGAGGCATACGACCCCGATCGCGACGCCGCGCGACTCAGCGAAGCGCTCCGGATAGCCAACCAAGGCAAGGGCCCAGCGGCGGAACACAGAATCACGCTGTCTGGTCTGGAAGTACGGCCGTACCCCCACCAGCGGGACATGCTGGAGCGCCTCCAGGTGGAGCGCGAGGTCCACGACCGGCATCGGAACCTGCTCGTGGCAGCCACCGGCACGGGCAAGACCGTCATGGCTGCACTGGACTACAAGCAGCTTCGGCAGCAGCACGGCCGCGATCTGCGCCTGCTGTTCATCGCCCACCGGCAGGAGATTCTGCGCCAGTCACTGCGCACCTACCAGGACGTGCTCGTCGACGCCAACTTCGGAGAGGAGTTGCACAGCGGGCTCGCACCTGATGGGTGGCAGCACGTCTTCGCGAGCGTGCAGTCGCTGCATGCACAGAGGCTGGAGCAGCTGTCCCCCGACCACTTCGACGTCATTGTCATCGATGAGTTCCACCACGGTGTCTCCTCGACCTACCGGCGGATCATCGACCACTTCCGTCCCGTCGAGTTTCTGGGACTCACCGCGACTCCGGAGCGCATGGACGGCCGCAACGTCCAGGACGAGTTCTTCGACGGACGCATCGCGGCGGAGATGCGCCTCTGGGAAGCGCTGGAGAACGACCTCCTGAGCCCGTTCCACTACTTCGGAATATCCGACACCACCGACATGAGCGCTGTCGCATGGAAGCGCGGGGCCTACGACTCAGCGGCTCTGAGTAATCTGTTCACGGGCAACGACGCCCGAGCACGGCTCGTCGTTCAGGCAGTACGGGACAAGGTGGCCAACCCAGGCGCCATGCGTGCCCTTGGCTTCTGCGTCTCCGTAGCCCATGCCGCGTTCATGGCGGACTTCTTCCAGCGCGCCGGCCTCAAGGCGGTGGCCTTGTCCGGCGAGACACCCCAGGAGCAGCGTAGGACCGCTTTGGCCGCCCTTCGCGCCGGCGAGATCCAAGTGATCTTCTCGGTGGACCTGTTCAACGAAGGCTTGGACATCCCCGATGTCGACACCCTCATCTTGCTGCGCCCAACCTCCAGCGCCACGGTGTTCCTGCAGCAGTTGGGCCGTGGGCTGCGCCGCACGCAGACCAAGGCTGTCCTCACGGTGTTGGACTTCATCGGGCAGCACCGCAAGGAGTTCCGCTTCGAAGAGCAGTTCCGCGCGCTGACCAACCTGACGCGCAACCGCCTCCTTGCCAACATCGAGCACGACTTCCCCCAGCTGCCGTCCGGCTGCCAGATCATCCTTGAGTCGAAGGCCAAGGAACTGATCATCGAGAACATCCGCAGCCAGATCAGCGTCAACGTCACTCAGCTGGCACAGGAGGTCAGGCGGTACGGCGTGCTGCAGCTCTCGGACTACCTGCACGAGAGCGGTCGGGAGCTGAAGGAGATATACCGCGGCAACGGCAACTCGTGGACGGGGCTCCTCCGCCGATCCGGGTTGTTGCCAAAGGAGGCTCCGGAAGGCGAGGAGGTGCTCCTGAAGCGCGTATCAGCCTTCCACCATGCCGACGATCCTCAGCGGATCGCCGGCTACTCCGCGATCCTTGAGGATGACGCCCCTCGCTACAGCGACCTGAGCGAGCGCGAGCAAGCCTTCGCCCGCATGCTCTACTTCTCGCTCTGGCCTCTCAGCGGCTTTACCAGCTACGAGGAAGGGCTGGAGACGCTCCGCCAACAGCATGCCTTCCGAAGCGAACTCCGCCAGGTGCTGGCCTACGCCTTGGACCGACTCGACCACGTCCCGATCAGCCTGAGGGGCGGGCTCGCCAGCCTCCCCCTGACCGTCCACGCCTCCTACAGCCGCGAGGAAATCCTCCCCGCACTTGGCCAGTCCTTCGTGGAACGAGACGTCCCCGGCCACTTCCGCGAGGGCGTGAAGTGGTGCGAAGCCATCAAGACCGATGCCCTGTTCATCACGCTCGAGAAGGACGAGAAGGACTTCTCCCCCCAGACGCGGTATCACGACTATGCCCTGAGCGAGCTCCTGTTCCACTGGGAGTCCCAGAACCGGACGTCGGACACCTCGGCGACGGGCCGCCGCTACCAGACCCACAAGGCAGACGGCTCTCACGTCCTCCTCTTCGTCCGCCGGTACAAGAAGACGGACATTGGCGGTCCCCAGCCATGGCTCCTGCTCGGGCCGGCTGAGTACGTGTCGCACAAGGGCAGCAAGCCGATGGGGATCACATGGAAACTGGACCACGAGATCCCCGCCGACGTGTGGACGTACTCGACGATCGCGGCAGGCTGATACGCCGGCGGCCGCGAACAGGCTGTCTAGCCCGCCACGCTCTCGACGACCTGGGTGATCTCCTTGACCACGCCGGAGCCTGCCTCGATGGCCGTCTGCAGCTGCGTCGTGCCCGTGGCGAGCAGGGCCGAGGCGGCAACAAACGCTACAAATCCGCGTCGCCACCTCCCACCCGTCTGCAAGTCCTGACCGGTGAGCCCCGTCGATGCCTGCGCGATCGATCCGATGACTGAGGAGGCCTCGCGCGAGATCCGCGCAGTACCAAAGAGGGAGGCATTCTCGATCAGCCAGAGGAGGTGCCTGATCTGCGCGGCGATCTCGTCCCGCAAGGCAGGCGCAAGCTCTTCTTCAGGAGTCTGCGCAAGGAGTTCGAGCCAGGAGTCACAGCTCTCCTTCAGCCCGTCCAGATTGGTTCCCGTGGGAGCCGAGCAAGTGCCCCCCAGCAGGCTCTGCAGCAGGTCGGCCGCAGACGCAAGGTGATCGAGGGTCTCTTGCGTCACCAACACACGGGCCGGGCGCCCCGAGTCTGCCCAGTTCAGATCGGGCTGGACAACGGCCGTCCACCACTGTGGAAAGTATCGAGAATAGCGATTCCGCTGCGCCTCGGGCAGCGCATGGACCTGCTGAATAGTTTCCGCGAGAAGGCCAGTTACCTCAGCATGTCGACGGGCGAATTCCGATGATCCCCATGCAGCACCGAGCGAATCGGCCCAACCACTCCGAAAGTTCTGCGCCCCCGACTCCCACACCCGCACGAGAATCTCATGCAAACCATGGGCACTCGTCCTAGGAATCCGCGTCTCCATCCCCCACCCTCACAGCATTGACAGCAAGAAGAACGAAGCTATCAGACACCCCGCAACAGGGCAGAGGTCTTGCCCTCACGCGAGCCCCTTCGGGAACAATTCACTACAAACTGCACACCTCTTGATGCATTTTCAGCCACCCACAATGTCGACGCCACCCCACGGGATAGCCTCTGGCGAGACTTGGGGAGGAACAGTATGGCCATCATCAAGAACGCCGCCCGCCAGACGCTCGGCCAGCTCATCGGAGCGAACAACCCACCGGTCGTGGTACCGGACGACAGCCAGCGTCAATACGCATGGGGGAAGCGCGAGGTGGACACGTACTGGGCTGACATTCAGAAGTTCATGCGGGCACGCCGGACGGGGATACAAGCCTCTTCCGAATACTTCATCGGCCCCATCGTCACCATCACCGATGACAAGATCACCACTCGTTCCCTCCTTGACGGCCAGCAGCGACTCACCACGTCAACCATCCTCATCGCAGCCATCAGGGACACCCTCGGAACGATGGCTTCAACCGAGGCGCGAGTGATAGCCAACAACATCCAGCGCGACTACATAGCGCGCCGCGACGGCCGGCACTCGCACCCCCAATACTTCCTCACCCTCTCCCTGTTCGACCGAGACTTCTTCAAGGACTACATCCAGAATTGGAATGAAGCGACCGGCCGGATGGCCGTGACGGAACAACCCTCGCGGCCGTCACACAAGCTCATCCTGGACTCGTACACCTCGTTCAAGAACCACATCATCAGCGCCCTTGATCCCATCCAATCTGAGGAAGATCGCCTCGACTGGCTGGACGAGCTGGCTGAGTGCCTTGTCAAGGGTTTGGTATTTGTCGAGGTTCAGACGCCCACGTCCAGCGATGCGAACGAGGTCTTCGAGACCATCAACTCCCGAGGTAAGGACCTCTCGACCGTCGACCTTGTCCGCAATTTCCTGATGGAAAAGAGTCGAAACGACGAAGAGAAGGAGAGGGTGAACAACGCCTGGCGGTCCCTTCTCGATGGATTTGAGCGACGCGAGGACATAGAGAAGTTCTTGCGACACTTCTGGGTTGCTCGACACGGCGACGTGCGCTCGCACAGTCTGTACACGACGATCCGGAAAGAGCTCACGCACCGATTCGATGCGGCGACCCCGCGATATGAAGTGCGCACGTTCGCGGCAGAGCTCCAGAACGCCTCGGGCCGGTACATCGAGCTCATCACATCCAGCACAGGCGTCGAATCACTCGACAGCCTGCTGGACGAGGTGCGGAGCCTCAGCGCCGACGCCGCCTACCCTCTCCTTCTTGCCATCTCGGACAAGGTTCCCTACCTCCAGATGGTCAGGGTGACGCAAGCCCTGATCAGCTACTACGTCCGCTGGACGGTGGTCGGCCGCCGTGAGTCGACCCTGCTGGAAGAGAAGCTCTTCGACCTGGCTAAGCAGATCAGCTCCGGCCTCTCCACCGAGGCGGCATTTGAGCAGATCACCCACTGGACCCCGGATGACGCAACCTTCCAGTCCGACTTCGCTCAAGCACCCATCCCGCGCAGCACGCAGGCGCGTTACCTGCTCACCGTCATCGAGCAGCATCTGAGGCGAAACGCGGACGTCGATGATGTGGTGGTGGCCGGTGCAACGGCTGTGCACGTTGAGCACATCTATCCGCAAAGCCCCGAACCCGAATTTCGACTCGACGAGCACTCCACATGGATCAACCGGCTGGGCAACCAGACCCTGCTGCATGGCCGAAAGAACCGCATTGCGTCCAACAAGGCGTACCCGGAGAAGGTCGACGCCTACAGCTCTTCGTCCCTTCTAATCACACAAGAGACCGGAATCGAGCGCCTCTGGGACTTCGAGGGCGGTGGCTGGCGCGCCCGCGGAATCGAGGAGCGACAGGCAGACCTTGCCAAGATCGCGGTTGATGTCTGGCCGGTGGGTGCGCGAAGTGATGGGGCTCTCTGACACCGCCAGGAGGAAGGCTCGTAGGCTCGATCCGTAGCCGTCCCACTCTCGAAAGGCCTCACCATGCCCCGCATCCCCTCCCCCGCCATAGCCGCCGCCGGGCTCGTCGGTGGGTATGCCGTCGCCCGGTGGACCAAGAAGCGGCCCCTGGGTGGGGTGGTGCTGGCTGTCGCCGGTGGGGTGGCCGCCAGGGAGTGGCAGCAGGTGGGTGGGGCCAAGGCCGCCGTGGGGCTGACGGCCGGGTACGTCGCCGCGTTCGCCGGGTCCCACCCCCTCGCCAAGAAGATCGGGGCCTGGCCGGCCGTGTTCTCCGTGGCCGGGGGCATGGCCGCCGCTTCCTGGGCCGTGACGCGAGGGAAGTGACCTCCTGGGCCGTCACCCGCGGGAAGGGCTGAGCCGCCGCCCCGGGTCGACTGCCCGCCCCTGAGAGCGGCCTCAGCCCCCCGCCGCGTGGCTCACCGTGTAGATCAGGAGGCCCGCCAGGGCGCCGACCACCGTGCCGTTGATGCGGATGAACTGGAGGTCGCGGCCGATGTTGGCCTCGATCTTGCGGGAGGTCTGGTCGGCGTCCCAGCCCGCGACCGTGTCCGTGATCAGGGACGTGATCTCGTGGCGGTACGTCGTCACCACGTACGCCGCCGCGTCCTCCGCCCAGCCCTCGACCTTCGCCTGGAGGCGGGTGTCCGTCGCCAGGCGGCTGCCCAGCGAGATCAGGGAGGCGCGGGCGCGCAGGCGCAGCTGGCTGCGGTCGTCCTCCGCCGCCGCGATGATCAGGGACCGGACCGAGGACCAGGCCGAGGCGATGATGTCCTGGACCTCCGGGCGGGCCAGCAGGTCCGACTTCAGGCGCTCGACCCGTGCCCGCGTGTCCGTGTCGGCCTGGAGGTCGGCCGCGAAGTCCGTGAGGAAGCGGTCGATCGCGCCGCGCGCCGGGTGGCCCGGCATGTCCCGCATCTCCGTGATGAAGCGGAGCAGTTCCTTGTACACGCGCTCGCCGATCTTGCGGTCCACGAAGCGCGGGGTCCAGCCCGGGGCGCCGCCCTGCACCGCGTCCATCACCGAGTCCCCGTGGGTGACCAGCCAGTCGTGCGCCCGCGTGCAGATCAGGTCGACCGCCCGGTGGTGCGCCCCGTCGGCGACCACCTTCTCCAGGGTCTTGCCCAGGCCCGGGGCGATCTCCGCCGCCTCCGCCCGGCGCGTGATCGCCTCCCCGACGACCGCCTGGACGTCCGCGTCACGGAGGACGGTCAGAGCGCCTCGCAGGGCCGTCGACAGTTCCGCCGTCACCCGGTCCGCGTGGGCCGGGTCCGCCAGCCACGCTCCCAGGCGGCGGCCGATGCCCAGGGCCTGCAGCCGGCCCCGTACGACATCCGCCGAGAGGAAGTTCTCGCCCACGAACGTGCCCAGCGACGCGCCCAGCTGGTCCTTCTTCGTCGGGATGATCGCCGTGTGCGGGATGGGGAGCCCCAGCGGACGCCGGAAGAGCGCCGTCACCGCGAACCAGTCCGCCAGCGCGCCGACCATGCCCGCCTCCGCCGCCGCCGCGACATAGCCCGCCCAGGCCCCCCAGCCCGCGTTGCGCGCCCACGTCGCCAGGGCGTAGATCACGGCCACCAGCACCAGCAGCGCCGTCGCCAGGGTCTTCATGCGGCGGACGCCTCTGCTCTTCTCCTCGTCCGCCGCCGTGTACGAGAAACTCACCATCGACTCGACCTCCTACATCAGGGACTCCCGGCGCTCGTCCCGAGTTCCCCCGTACATCTTCGCGATCACCGCCTCGATGTCCGGCTCCCGCACCGAGAGGTCGACGAGGGGATGCTTCGCCGCCACCGCCGCCACCAGCGGCGCCGCCGACGTCGTCGCCGGGAAGGCGAGCCACTGACGGGGTCCCTCCGCGCGTACGAAGCGGGCTCCCGGCACGTCCGTGATCGGCGGCAGCTCCCGCTCCAGGTCCACCACCAGCAGCCGTTCGCTCTCGCCCACCGCGTGCAGACCGGCGAGCTCCCCGTCGTACATCAGCCGCCCGTGGTCGATGACCATCACCCGTGAGCAGAGCTGCTCGATGTCCGTGAGGTCGTGGGTGGTCAGGAGGACCGTGGTGCCCCGGGTGGCGTTCAGTTCGCGGAGGAACTCCCTCACCCTCGCCTTCGACACGACGTCCAGGCCGATCGTCGGCTCGTCCAGGTACAGCACCTCCGGGTCGTGCAGCAGCGCCGCCGCGATGTCGCCGCGCATCCGCTGGCCGAGGGAGAGCTGCCGTACGGGGACGTCGAGGAGGTCGCCCAGGTCGAGGAGGTCGACGCAGCGGGCGAGGTTCTCCGCGTACCGGGCGTCGGGGATGCGGTACATGCGGTGCATCAACCGGTACGAGTCCTTCAGCGGCAGGTCCCACCAGAGGGTGGTCCGCTGACCGAAGACGACTCCTATCCGCTGGGCCAGCCGGGTGCGCTCCCGCGCCGGGTCGATACCCGCGACCCGCAGCCGGCCGCCGCTGGGCGTGAGGATGCCGGTGAGCATCTTGATGGTGGTCGACTTCCCGGCGCCGTTCGGGCCGATGTAACCGACCATCTCCCCGCGCTCCACGCCGAAGCCGATGCCGTCGACCGCCCGGACCTCCCGCTTCTCGCGGCGGATCAGACCCGCCCTGCGGCGGACCGTGAAGACCTTCTCGACGCCGTCCAGTTCGATGAAGGGCATGAAGGGACTCAGCTTCCTGTCGATCGGTACGAGCGGATTCCGGCGCGCCACGCGAGCCCCGCGACCCCGCAGGCGGCCGCCGCCACCAGCGGCGAGGCGAACGCCGCCCAGTCCGGCACGCCCGCCGGGGCCGGCCGGCCGAGCACGTACAGCGCGGGCAGCCAGCTCACGAACGCCAGCGGCACGACGTACACGACCCCCCGCACCAGCTCCTGCGCGAAGATCGTCGGCGGGTACTGGAGGAGGGTGTTCCCTCCGTACGTGAAGGAGTTCGTGACCTCGGCGGCGTCCTGGATCCAGAAGAGGGTCGACGCGCCGAGCACCATCACCGCGCTGAAGATCACCGCCCCGCACACCACCGTCACCGGCAACAGCAGCACCTTCAGCGGCGTCCACTCCACGTCGAGCAGCAGCAGGCCCCAGACCAGGACGAGCAGGCCCTGCGCGACCCGGCCGAACCGCCGCAGCGCGAACTTGTCCGCCGCCACCTGGGCGAGCAGCGGCGCCGGGCGCATCAGGAACGTGTCGAGCGAACCGTCCCTGACCCGCTTCCCCATCCGCTGGAGCGAGCCCATCGTCAGGTCGGCGATCCCGAAGGACGTACCGGCCGTCCCGTACAGCAGGGCGACCTCCGCGAACGAGAAACCGCCGAGCCCCCGCACCTGACCGAACATCAGCAGGATGACGACGAAGTCGAAGAAGGTGACGCAGAAGCTGGTGAAGAGGGTGAGGGCGAAGGAGGAGCGGTACGTCATCGTGGAGCGGATCCACATGCCCGCCACCATCCGGTACGTGCGCCAGGAGTCCCCCAGCCATGACCTGACGCCCGTTGGCCGGTCCCCCCATGGCCCGGCCGCCGTCGGCCCGCCCCCGCCGCATGGCCCGCCCCCGCCCCATGGCCCGGCCGCCGTCGGCCCGTCCCCGCCGCATGGCCCGGCCGCCGTCGGCCCGCCCCCGCATGACCCGTCCGCCCGAGGGCCGGCCGGCCATGACCCGGCCACCGTCGGCCCGTCCTCCCATGACCTGTCCCCCCGTGACCCGGCCGCCCGAGGCCTAGCCACCCTGCACCACCACCTTCCGCGTCGCCGCCGCCTGCGCCGCCCGGCCCGCCCCGAGGAGGACCAGCGCCCAGCAGCCCTGGAAGGCGTACGCCCCCGCAAGACCCC
Source organism: Streptomyces tanashiensis (assembly GCF_014648895.1). Classification (GTDB taxonomy): domain Bacteria; phylum Actinomycetota; class Actinomycetes; order Streptomycetales; family Streptomycetaceae; genus Streptomyces; species Streptomyces tanashiensis. The sequence continues at coordinate 133,262 of NZ_BMRZ01000013.1, read as the reverse complement.
AGCCCTCGTACCTCCCCAGGTACACGTCGGCCGGCACCTGGAGCAGCGACGCCCACGGCAGCATCCGCGCGAGCTCGCCCAGCGCGCCCGGGAAGACGTTGAGCGGGAGCAGCATCCCCGAGAAGAACAGGCCGCCCAGCCACGCCACCTGCACCACCCCCTGGCCGTCGAGCAGCCAGAACGCGCTCATCGCCACCAGGTACCAGAGCGCGAAGCTCACCACCGAGCCCAGCGCCACCGCCACCAGGAAGGCGAGCCAGGTGCCCGGCCCCGACGGCAGGGTGAAGTCGAAGACGAGCGCGCCGACCGCCATCGGGACGACCCCGCGGCCGAGCAGCTGGTAGGCGGAACGGCCCGCGTTGGCCGAGAACCACCAGGCCTGGAGGTCGGCCGGACGGTAGAGGTCGACGGCGATGTCGCCGGTCCTGATCCGCTCGATCAGCTCGTCCTCGAAGCCGCCGCCCATCAGCCCGCAGACGGTGATCAGCGCCTGCCCGATCCACACGTAGGCGAGGGCGTCGTCCACGGAGTAGCCGCCGAGCTGCGGCCGTTCGTCCCACAGGGCGATGTAGGTGGAGGAGAGGACGAAGCCGAAGACGCTGTTGGTGAAGACACCGGCGGCCGTGGCCACACGGTAGGTGGCGAAGCGCCGGAAACCGCCCGCGGCCACCGTCGCGTACAGCCGCAGCATGAAGGTCCCTTTCCGGCGCGGTGGAAGGCGAAGCGCACGACGTTAGTGGCTTCGTCCGGCGCGCCGCGAGCGGTTTTCGCGCCACCTTCGGCTCGCTTGGGAGATTACCGGGGAGTTTCGGCGCATTCCATGCAGTATGTGATGCCATGTCCCCTTCCTCCGGTACGAGCGGCACCAGCTCCGACGCGAACGGTACGAGCGACGACGACCCCCACCCGAGCGGCTGGGAACCGAGGGACCCCACCCTGCCGGGCCCGACGGAAAGCCGCCGCCGCCCCCGCCGCCTCCTGCGGACCCTCCTCGGACTCCTCCTGTTCGGCGCGCTCCTGCTCGCCGGCGCCTTCGCCGCCGGCTACCTCCTCGTGGAGATCCCGCCCGCCAACACCGCCGCCCTCGCCCAGTCCAACGTCTACCTCTACCGCGACGGCACCCCCCTCGCCCGCGACGGCGAGGTCAACCGCGAGAACGTCCGCCTCGACCAGGTCCCCCTCACCGTCCGCCGGGCCGTCCTCGCCGCCGAGGAGCGCGACTTCCACACCTCCCGCGCCGTCGACCCCAAGGCCATGGTCCGCGCCGCCTGGAACACCGTCACCGGCAAGGGCCGCCAGTCCGGCTCCACCATCACCCAGCAGTACGTCAAGAACTACTACCTGGGCCAGGAGCAGACCCTCACCCGCAAGACCAAGGAGTTCTTCATCGCGATCAAGCTGGGCCGCGAGAAGAGCAAGGAGGAGATCCTCCAGGGCTACCTGAACACCAGCTACTTCGGCCGCAACGCGTACGGCGTCCAGGCCGCCGCCCGCGCCTACTACGGCAAGGACGTCGAACGCCTCGACACCGCCGAGGGCGCCTACCTCGCCTCCCTCCTCAAGGCCCCCAGCGCCTACGACGTCACCACCCACCCCGAGAACCGCGCCAAGGCCGTCGCCCGCTGGCACTACGTCCTCGACGGCATGGTCACCCAGGGCTGGCTCAGCCCCGCGGCCCGCGCCGCCGCCCGCTTCCCCGTCCCCCAGACCGCCCGCGCCGCGACCGCCCTCTCCGGCCAGCGCGGCTACGTCGTCCAGGCCGTCGAGGAGTACCTCACCGACCACGGCATCGTCGACGAGAAGACCCTCGCCGGCGGCGGCTTCCGCATCACCACCACCCTGGAGCCCGCCACCCAGGAGGCCCTCGTCCAGGCCGTCGAGGACCGGGTCGTCTCCCGGCTCGACCCGGCGAAGGCCCCCACCGACCGGTACGTGCGGGTCGGGGCCGCGGCCGTCGACCCGGCGAACGGCGAGGTCGTCGCCCTGTACGGCGGCGTCGACTACACCCAGCAGTACGTCAACAACGCCACCCGCCGCGACTACCAGGTCGGCTCCACCTTCAAGCCCTTCGTCTTCACGGCCGCCGTCCAGAGCGGCGCCCAGACCCAGCAGGGCCTGCCCATCACCCCGTACACCGTCTACGACGGCACCAACCGCCGCCCCGTGGAAGGGTGGCACGGCAGCCCCTACGACCCCGCCAACGAGGACGAAGCGAGCTACGGCGAGATCGCCGTCGGCGCCGCCACCGACCTCTCGGTGAACGCCGTGTACGCCCAGATGGCCGTCGACGTCGGCCCCGCGGACGTACGGCGCACCGCGATCGCCCTCGGCGTGCCCGGCACCACCCCCGACCTCACCGCCTCCCCCTCCATCGCCCTCGGCGCCGCCACCGCCAGCGTCCTCGACATGGCCTCCGCGTACGCCACGCTCGCCGCGCACGGCCGGCACGACACGTACACCCTCGTCGAGGACATCAGCCGGAACGGCGAGCAGGTGGACCTCCCGACCGTCGAACCCCGGCAGGCCGTGAGCCGCGAGGCCGCCGACACGACCACGTCGATCCTGCGGAGCGTCGTCGAGACCGGCACCGGAACGGCCGCGCAGGCGGCGGGACGGCCGGCGGCGGGCAAGACGGGCACCGCCGAGGACGACAAGGCCGCCTGGTTCGCCGGCTACACCCCGGAGCTCGCGACGGTCGTCGCGCTGATGGGCCAGGACCCCGAGTCCGGATCGCAGGAACCGCTGTACGGCGCCCTGGGCCTGCCCCGCGTCAACGGCGGCGGCGTACCGGCCGAGATCTGGGGCCGGTTCACCCGGGAGGCACTGGCCGGGACGCCGCCCCGCGACTTCGACCTCCGGCTGATGCCGGGCGCGGAGGCACCGCCGCTGCCGCCGGCACCGGAGGATCCGGAGGACTGGTACGAGACGGGCGAGGCGGGACCGGGTGCGGCGCCGCGCGAGGCGGGGCCGGGAGCGGGGCCGGGGGCCGCGCCGCGCGAGGCCGGGCCGGGGGCCGCGCCGCGCGAGGCCGGGCCGGGGGCCGCGCCGCGCGGCGCTGCTTCCACTCGGGTCAGAGGTCAGTGACCGCTGGTCGCCTTGAGTCCCACCACGGCGACCAGCAGCAGACAGACGAAGAAGATCCGGGCGGCGGTCGCCGGCTCACCGAGCACCACCATGCCGAGCACCGCCGCACCGGCCGCACCGATGCCGACCCACACGCCGTAGGCCGTACCGATCGGCAGCGTCTTGGCCGCCTGCGACAGCAGCAGCATGGAGGCGACGATCCCGGCGCCGGTGAACACGCTCGGCCAGAGCCGGGTGAAGCCGTCCGTGTACTTCATACCGATGGACCAGCCGACCTCGAGCAGACCGGCGACGATCAGCAGAACCCAGGCCATGACGAGACACCTCCGCGAGACGGATCAACAGGGGTGCGTCGTCTTGTCGTGAACCCGGTACGGCGCGTCTCGTCGGGGTGTCTCCAGGCTAGCAAAGAACGGGCAAAGGCCCCGGTGACTCCGGTCACCAGGGCCTCGACGCCTTCCCGCCTACAGATACAGCCCGGTCGAGTCCGAGGTGCCCTGGAACCGGTCCGCGGCCACCGCGTGCAGGTCGCGCTCCCGCATCAGGACGTACGCGACACCCCGCACCTCGACCTCGGCGCGGTCCTCGGGGTCGTACAGCACCCGGTCGCCGATCTCGACGGTACGGACGTTCTGGCCGACCGCCACCACCTCGGCCCAGGCGAGGCGACGGCCTACGGCGGCCGTCGCCGGGATCAGGATGCCGCCGCCGGAACGCCGCTCCCCCTCCGGGGAGTCGGTGCGGACCAGGACCCGGTCGTGGAGCATCCGGATGGGCAGCTTGTCGTGCGTGTTCTCGCTCACGGAGTGAACCTACCTGCCCGGCCGTGACGGCTGACGCGGGGAGGGATCACGCCTTGTGCCTCCGGGACGAGGAAACGATCAGCCCGACGACGGCGAGGGCCACGACGGCCGCCGGGACGACCCGCTCCAGGCGGGGGGCGCCGTCCTCGTGGGTGAAGCGGGCCTTCACGTCCGAGACCACCCGGTTGACGGCGACGAAGGCGCGTCCGGCCGTCTGGTCGACCGTCGAGGCGACCTTCGCCTTGGCGTCCCCGATGATCGTCTTCGGGTGCATCCGAATGCCGATCTCGTCGAGAGTGACGGCGAGCTGCTCGCGCCGGCGGACGATGTCCGCCTCGATCTGCGCAGGGGTCCTGGCCTCCGACACCGCGCTGCCTCCGTAGTCGTAATCAGTCGTTGACGGCCAGTCTGTCAGCTCTGCCGCGATCGGGTCGCCCCAGACCCCCATTAGCCCCCATTAGGCTCTGGGATGCGTACGCGAACCATCCGAGGAGAGCCATGAGCGAGCGACTGCAGCCCGGCGACACCGCCCCCGCCTTCACCCTTCCCGACGCGGACGGCAACGAGGTCTCCCTCGCGGACCACAAGGGCCGCAAGGTGATCGTCTACTTCTACCCGGCCGCGCTCACCCCCGGCTGCACCAAGCAGGCGTGCGACTTCACCGACAACCTGGACGTCCTGGCCGAGGCGGGCTACGACGTCATCGGCGTCTCCCCCGACAAGCCGGAGAAGCTCGCGAAGTTCCGCGAGAAGGAGAACCTGAAGGTCACGCTGGTCGGCGACCCGTCGAAGGAGACCCTGGAGGCCTACGGCGCCTTCGGCGAGAAGAAGCTGTACGGCAAGGTGGTGACGGGCGTGATCCGCTCGACGGTCGTGGTCGACGAGCAGGGCAAGGTGGAACACGCCTTCTACAACGTCAAGGCGACGGGCCACGTGGCCAAGATCATGCGAGACCTGGGCGTCTGAGCCCTCGTCCCGCCGAACGGCCCGCACTCCCCGGACAGGAGAGTGCGGGCCGTTCCGCATTCCGTACGCGATATGGCGTAACCGTCCGATATTCGACTCGTTAACCCGTACGAGATCCGTACTGGGGAGGGGATCGATGGGGACGAGCCCGTACACGAGGGAACGGCTCAGTGCTGTTGTGGCGGAGTCGAAGGGGTGGGCGGATCTGATGCGTCGCCTCGGCGTCACGGAGAGCGGAGGCCGACGCCGCACGCTGCAGTCGAAGGTTGCCGAGTACGGCATCGACACGAGCCACTTCAAGCAGCGCAGCCCATGGCGCAAGTACACGGACAGCGCCATCGCCGAGGCGGTCGCCGCCTCCACTACGCTCCGCGAGGTCGCGCAGAGGCTGGGCGTTCCCCCGGCGACCGGAACGCTCTCGCACATCAGCCGACGGATCGCGGCAGCCGGAATCGACGTGAGCCGGTTCCCCGGCCTGAACCGCTCGACCACGGACCTGCCGTTCAGCACGGAGGAGCTCAAGGCAGCCGCAGCGGCCACGCGAAGCGTCAGGGAAATGGCTCGCCTGCTGGGCGTAGGCGATGACGGCAGATCCCGCGCCGCGCTCAGGCACCTGGTCCACGAGCGGGAAATCGACGTCGCCCACTTCACTCACAGGCGCGTCGACGTACCGGAGGAACGCCTACGGGCGGCGTTGACGGACGCCGGCAGCTTCGCCGATGTGATGCGTGCGCTCGGCCTCCCCGTGACCGACCAGAATCACCGCCGGGTACGACGGCGGGTGGCCGAGCTGGACCTCGACACGTCGCACTTCAAGCGGCGCACGTGGGGCTCGGTCCACGTCGCCGCGCCGAAGGCCATCGCGGACACGGTCTTCCGGGTGCGGCCAGAGGGGTCGTCCCGCGAGAACCGCGACCGGCTCCATCGGGCGCTCGCCGAGGTGGGCGTCCCGTATCGCTGCGTCGAGTGCGGGAACGAGGGCTCATGGCGGGGCCGGACCATCACCCTGCAGATCGACCACATCAATGGGAACTGGCTCGACAACAGCCGCGAGAACCTTCGCTACCTATGCCCCAACTGCCACTCGATGACCGAGACCTGGTGCCGCGGCAAACTTCGACGCACCCCACAGACGGATTCCACGTGACCGCTACCATGGCCGTACTGGCGGCCGTGTCGTAACTGGCAGCCGAGCTGGGTTTAGGTCCCAGTGGGCGAAAGCCCGTGTGGGTTCGAGTCCCACCGGCCGCACACACGAAGGGCCGTCCTCATCGGGCGGCCCTTCGCGCTGGCGCGCCCCTCAGCCCAGCAGTTCCTGGACCACCGGGACCAGGGCCCGGAAGGCCTTGCCCCTGTGGCTGATGGCGTTCTTCTGCTGTGGGGTCAGTTCCGCGCAGGTCACCTCGTGGCCCTCCGGCTGGAGGATCGGGTCGTAGCCGAAGCCGTTCGTGCCGGCCGGCGTGTGGCGGAGGGTGCCCTCCATGCGGCCCTCCACCACGCGCTCCGTGCCGTCCGGGAGGGCGAGGGCCGCCGCGCAGGCGAAGTGGGCCGCGCGGTGGGTGTCGTCGATGTCGGAGAGCTGGGCCAGCAGGAGGTTCAGGTTGGCCCGGTCGTCGCCGTGGGTGCCGGCCCAGCGGGCGGAGAAGATGCCGGGGGCGCCGTTGAGGACGTCGACGCAGAGGCCGGAGTCGTCGGCGACGGCTGGGAGGCCGGTGGCCCGGGCCAGGGCGTGGGCCTTCAGGAGGGCGTTCTCGGCGAAGGTGACGCCTGTTTCCTTGACGTCGGGCACGTCGGGGTACGCGTCCGCGCCGACGAGTTCGAGGTCGAGGCCCGCGTCGGCGAGGATCGCGTGGAGTTCGGTGATCTTGCCCGCGTTGCGGGTGGCGAGGATCAGGCGCTTTCGGGTCATGCCATGGATTATCCCGGGGAGGATCATCCCGGGGTGCAGACCTTGGCCACCTCGCCGGCCGCGTCCGTGATCGGCGTGATGTCCGGGGTCGTGTCGCCGTTCTTGACCGCCGTGCGGACCGAGTCCACGCCCTTGGTGAGGTCGTCGACCGCCTTGGAGAGGTCGGCGTTGTCCGTGGTGTTCTTGAGGTTGCCCAGCTCGGTGGAGATCTGGTTCAGGGACTCCTCGATCTGCGTCACGTCGTTGGACGCGTTCGAGACGGCCTGCTGGAGGTTCTGCACGGACGTGGCTATCGCGTCGGCGGTCTTGACGCAGTCCATGGCCGTGTCGAGGGCTCCGCAGCCGCTCAGGACGGTGGTGAGCGCGGCGGCCGTGGCCACGGCGAGTGCGAGACGGCGCTTCAAGGCGGGTCCTCCCCCAGATACGTACATGACATGCGGACGGGCGGGCGCTCGGAGCCTATCCGGGTGCCCGCCCGTCAGGACGCAGCGAGGGGTCAGAGGGTTCCTTCGAGGGCCTTGCGCTGGATCTCGGCGAGTTCGGCGCAGCCGCCGGAGGCGAGGTCGAGGAGGGCGTTGAGCTCCTTGCGGTCGAAGGGCTCGGCCTCGGCGGTGCCCTGGACCTCGACAAAGCGGCCGTCGCCGGTGCAGACGACGTTCATGTCGGTGTCGGCGCGGACGTCCTCCTCGTAGCAGAGGTCGAGGAGGGGGATGCCGTCGACGATGCCGACCGAGACGGCGGACACCGTGCCGGTGAGCGGCTTGCGGCCGGCCTTGACGAGCTTCCTGCCCTGGGCCCAGGCGATCGCGTCCGCGAGGGCCACGTACGCGCCGGTGATGGCGGCGGTGCGGGTGCCGCCGTCGGCCTGGAGGACGTCGCAGTCGAGGACGACGGTGTTCTCGCCGAGGGCCTTGTAGTCGATGACGGCGCGCAGGGAGCGGCCGATGAGGCGGGAGATCTCGTGGGTGCGGCCGCCGATCTTGCCGCGGACGGACTCGCGGTCGCCGCGGGTGTTGGTGGCCCGGGGGAGCATGGAGTACTCACCGGTGACCCAGCCCTCGCCGCTGCCCTTGCGCCAGCGCGGGACGCCTTCGGTGACGGAGGCGGTGCAGAAGACCTTGGTGTCGCCGAAGGAGATGAGGACGGAGCCCTCGGCGTGCTTGCTCCAGCCGCGTTCGATGGTGACGGGGCGGAGCTGTTCGGGGGTACGGCCGTCGATGCGAGACATGGGTCGAGCCTAGCCGGACATGGCGGAGGGCCCGTTCCCCTGCCGGAACGGGCCCTCCTCAGGATGCGAGCGGGGTGGTCACGCTCACATCATGTCTTCGATCTCCGCGGCGATCGGGTCGGCGTCGGTGCCGATGACGACCTGGATGGCGGTGCCCATCTTGACGACGCCGTGGGCGCCGGCGGCCTTGAGAGCGGCCTCGTCGACCTTGCCGGCGTCGATGACCTCGGTGCGCAGGCGGGTGATGCAGCCCTCGACCTCTTCGATGTTGTCGATGCCGCCGAGGCCGGCGACGATCTTCTCAGCCTTGCTGGCCATGTGTTTCTCCCTGTCCGTTCTGCGCACCGACGGTCCGCTTTGTCACGGTAACCCACGGTTGGCTCAACTTCGCGAGCGAGTGCAGCCGTTCTGCCGAATGATGACGATCACCGGCGGCCTGTCCTCTGCGGGCTCCCGGAGCCTATCGCAACTGGTCTACACCAGTGTGCAACGAGATGCGGACCCGGCATGTTCCGGGCAGGGAGGACGCCGATGACCACCGACAGCGCCGCGGCCGCACCCAGACCGAAGAAGCCCCTGTCCTGGGGTGGGCTCTTCCAGGGGCTCCAGAAGATGGGCCGCAGCCTCCAGCTCCCCATCGCCGTCCTTCCGGCCGCCGGCATCATCAACCGGCTCGGGCAGCCGGACGTCTTCGGCGCCGACGGTCTGGGCTGGGACAACGTCGCGAAGGTGATGGCGGGCGCGGGCGGCGCGCTGCTCGACGGAAACCTCGGCCTCCCCCTTCTCTTCTGCATCGGCGTCGCCATCGGCATGGCGAAGAAGGCGGACGGCTCGACGGCGCTCGCCGCGGTGGTCGGCTTCCTCGTCTACTACAACGTGCTGCGCCAGTTCCCCGAGACCTGCCCGAAGGGCACGGTGGACGTCCAGGGCGGCTGCATCTCCCCCGAGCAGGCGTTCAGCGGGTACACGTACCAGAACCCCGGGGTCTTCGGCGGCATCGTCGTGGGCCTGCTGGCGGCCTGGTTCTGGCAGCGGTACCACCGGAAGCAGCTGGTCGACTGGCTGGGCTTCTTCAACGGCCGCCGGCTCGTGCCGATCATCATGACCTTCGTGGCGATCGCCTTCGCCTCGCTGTGCCTGTGGGTCTGGCCGCCGATCGGCGACGGCCTGGAGAACTTCAGCGACTGGCTGGTCGGGCTCGGCTCCTGGGGTTCGGGCATCTTCGGCGTCGCGAACCGGGCGCTGCTCGTCATCGGCCTGCACCAGTTCCTGAACGTGCCCATCTGGTTCCAGTTCGGCACGTTCACGAAGCCGGACGGCACGGTGGTGCACGGTGACATCCCCATGTTCCTCGCGGGCGACCCGAACGCCGGCCAGTTCACCACCGGCTTCTTCCCGATCATGATGTTCGCGCTGCCCGCGGCGGCGCTCGCGATCGCCCACACGGCGAAGCCGCACCGCCGCAAGGCGGTCAGCGGCATGATGCTCTCGGTCGCCCTGACCTCGTTCGTCACCGGTATCACCGAGCCGATCGAGTACTCGTTCCTCTTCATCGCGCCGGTGCTGTACGCGATCCACGCCGTCCTGACCGGTGTCTCGATGGCCCTGACCTGGGCGCTCGGTGTGAAGGACGGCTTCAGCTTCTCGGCCGGACTGATCGACTACGTGATCAACTGGGGCCTGGCGACGAAGCCGTGGCTGATCATCCCGATCGGCCTGGGGTTCGCGATCGTCTACTACGCGATCTTCAGATTCGCGATCACCAAGTTCAACCTCCCGACCCCCGGCCGCGAGCCGGACGACGTCGAGGCGGAGATCGAGCGCGACAACGTCAAGTAGCCCTCCGGTCACCCGGCGAAGGGTGACCGTTTCGGGGCTTTCGCCCCCCCTCGTAAGGCCCGTCGAAGGCCCCCGGACCTGACCGTCCGGGGGCCTTATGTCGTGCATTTCCAGCTATGGCTGAGCGCACAGAATTCGCAGGTTCCTTATCTAAGTCTCACGTGCTACAACTGGTCTACACCACTCATTGGTGTAGACCACGCGGTCCAGACCACCGCGTTCCACGAGACGTCGCCTCCCCCCGTGTTCACTGTCCCTGGCGGCGCCTTGCCTTACTGGAGGAAGTTGATGAGTACGGCCACCGCCCAGGCCGCCGCTCCCGCGAAGAAGCGCGGATCCGGCCTGTTCCAGGGCCTGCAGAAGGTCGGTCGCAGCCTGCAGCTGCCGATCGCCGTTCTGCCGGCCGCGGGTATCTTGCTCCGTCTCGGCCAGCCCGACGTCTTCGGCAAGGACGGACTCGGTTGGGACAAGGTCGCCTCCGTGTTCGCCACGGCCGGCGGCGCGGTCTTCGACAACCTGCCCCTGCTCTTCTGCATCGGTGTCGCCATCGGCTTCGCCAAGAAGGCGGACGGCTCCACCGCCCTGGCCGCGCTCGTCGGCTTCCTGGTCTACAGCAACGTGCTGAAGGCCTTCCCCATCACCGAGGCCGTCGTCAACACGACCGCCAACAAGGGTGTCGACGTCGCCGCGACGTACAACAACCCGGGTGTCCTCGGCGGCATCCTGATGGGTCTGCTCTCCGCCGTCCTGTGGCAGAGGTTCCACCGCACCAAGCTGGTGGACTGGCTCGGCTTCTTCAACGGCCGCCGTCTCGTCCCGATCATCATGGCCTTCGTCGGCACCGCCGTCGGCGTCGTCTTCGGCCTGGTCTGGGAGCCGATCGGTGAGGGCATCTCCAGCTTCGGCGAGTGGATGACCGGCCTCGGCGCCGGTGGCGCCGGCCTCTTCGGTCTCATCAACCGCGCGCTGATCCCGGTCGGCATGCACCAGTTCGTGAACACCGTCTCCTGGTTCCAGATCGGCGACTTCACCAACGCCGCCGGCGAGGTCGTCCACGGTGACCTCAACCGCTTCTTCGCCGGTGACCCGAGCGCCGGAATCTTCATGTCGGGCTTCTTCCCGATCATGATGTTCGGCCTCCCGGCCGCCGCCATCGCCATCGCGCACGCCGCCCGCCCCGAGCGCCGCAAGGCCGTCATGGGCATGATGGTGTCGCTCGCGCTGACCTCCTTCGTCACCGGTATCACCGAGCCGATCGAGTTCACGTTCATGTTCATCGCGCCGGTCCTGTACGCGATCCACGCGGTCCTGACCGCCGTCTCGATGGCCGTCACCTGGGCCTTCGGAGTCCACGCGGGCTTCACCTTCTCCGCCGGCGGCATCGACTACCTGCTCAACTGGAACCTCGCGACCAAGCCGTGGCTGATCATCCCGATCGGTCTCGTCTTCGCGGCGATCTACTACGTGGTCTTCCGCTTCGCGATCACCAAGTTCAACCTCCCCACCCCGGGCCGCGAGCCCGAGGAGGAGATCGAGGACCTCACCAAGGCGTGACCCTCGCCCGTACGCGGAAGGCCCCCGGAACCCTCAGGTTCCGGGGGCCTTCCCGTGTGCTCAGACTTCGTAGACCGCGCCCGGCCGCGCCAGCTCCGACGGGCCCTTGTACACCTCGCGCGCGTCCGTCAGGTTCCGCTCGCCGTCCGTCCACGGCGGGATGTGGGTGAGCACCAGGCGGCCCACCCCCGCCCGGGTCGCCTGGGCACCGGCCTCCCGGCCGTTGAGGTGGAGGTCCGGGACGTCCTCCTTGCCGTGGGTGAAGGAGGCCTCGCAGAGGAAGAGGTCGGTGCCGTCGGCGAGGTCGTGCAGCGCGTCGCAGACCCCGGTGTCCCCGGAGTACGTCAGCGAACGGCCGCCGTGCTCGACCCGGATGCCGTACGCCTCGACGGGGTGGCACACCTTCTCCGTACGGACGGAGAACGGGCCGATCTCGAAGCTGCCGGACGCCAGCGTGCGGAAGTCGAAGACCTCGCTCATCGACGTGGGCGAGGGCGTGTCGGCGTACGCCGTGGTCAGCCGCTGCTCGGCACCCTCCGGGGCGTAGACCGGGATCGCGTCGCAGCGCCCGCCCTCGTGCCGGTAGTAGCGGGCGACGAAGTACCCGCACATGTCGATGCAGTGGTCCGCGTGCAGATGGCTGAGGAAGATCGCGTCGAGGTCGTACAGACCGATGTGTCGCTGCAGCTCGCCCAGGGCGCCGTTGCCCATGTCGAGGAGCAGCCGGAAGCCGTCGGCCTCGACGAGGTAGCTCGAACAGGCCGAGTCCGCGGACGGGAACGACCCGGAGCAGCCGACGACGGTGAGCTTCATGGAGCGTGAACCTCCGTGGACGGGTGCGGAAAGCGCGCTGAGGGAGGGGGAGGCTGTGCGGTCTGTCGAGCGTAAGGCGCACGCGGGCCCGCCGCTCCTTCGTGGTGGCCCGTTGTGGGCGAACTCACGGGCTCTGTCACCGGTTCGGATGGATGGCGGGGCGCGGCGGCGGGGTGGGGCGCGCCCCGGTACCTTCTTGAGGTATGGACACGTCGTGGTGGCCCGCGCTGGTCGCGGTCGTGGTGATCGCGCTGGTGGTGGTGATCGCCGACGGGCGGAAGCGGTCCTCGCGGCGCCCTGCGGGGAGGCCGGCGGGGCGGACCCGGCCGCCGGCGCGGCCGACGCGGCCGGCACGAGGTCCCGCCGGGCCGCGGCAGGCTCCCGCGCGGCCGGGCCGGGCGCCGCGGGCGGCCGAGATCTGGTGGGCCGACGTGCCCTTCGAGGACGGGCCCGGGTCGAAGGACCGGCCCTGTCTGGTGCTCGTCGTACGGGGGGACAGCGCGCTCGTCGCCAAGATCACCAGCAAGTACCACGACGAGCGGCCCGGGGTGATCGCGCTGCCGCCGGGGGCGGTGGGCGACGCGCAGGGGCGGCCGAGCTTCCTGGAGACGGACGAGCTGCGGGAGGTGCCGGTGGAGGACTTCCGGCGGAGAGTGGGAGAGGCGGACCCGGTCCTGTGGGACCAGGTCCGCCACCTCGCGCGGTAGCGGTGCGGGGCGGCGGGTGCGGGTTCAGGCGCGAGAGCCTGGGCGCGGCTGTGCGCGCCGTTCCGTTGTGCCCACCCTCCCCCGGACTTCGTCCGGGGGGGGACCCCCACGCCCTAGCGGAACGTAGGCCGACAATGAGGCCCTACGCCCAGAGCTGGCCCTGGACCGCTTCGATCGCTTCCTCGGTCGTCTTGGCCGTGTAGAGGCCGGTCGAGAGGTACTTCCAGCCGCCGTCGGCGACGACGAAGGCGATGTCGGCGGACTCGCCCGCCTTGACCGCCTTGTTGCCGACGCCGATGGCCGCGTGCAGGGCCGCGCCGGTGGAGACGCCCGCGAAGATGCCCTCCTGCTGGAGGAGTTCGCGGGTGCGGGTGACCGCGTCGGCGGAGCCGACCGAGAAGCGGGTGGTGAGGACGGAGGCGTCGTACAGCTCGGGGACGAAGCCCTCGTCGAGGTTGCGCAGGCCGTAGACGAGGTCGTCGTAGCGCGGTTCGGCGGCGACGATCTTGACGTCGGGCTTGTGTTCGCGCAGGTAGCGGCCGACGCCCATCAGGGTCCCGGTGGTGCCGAGGCCGGCCACGAAGTGGGTGATGGAGGGGAGGTCGGCGAGGATCTCCGGGCCGGTGGTGGCGTAGTGCGCGCCGGCGTTGTCGGGGTTGCCGTACTGGTAGAGCATCACCCAGGACGGGTTCTCGGCGGAGAGCTCCTTGGCGACGCGTACCGCCGTGTTCGATCCGCCCGCCGCGGGGGACGAGATGATCTCCGCGCCCCACATGGCGAGCAGCTGGCGGCGCTCCTCGCTGGTGTTCTCGGGCATGACGCAGACGATGCGGTAGCCCTTGAGCTTGGCGGCCATGGCGAGGGAGATGCCGGTGTTGCCGCTGGTCGGCTCCAGGATGGTGCAGCCGGGGGTGAGGCGGCCGTCCTTCTCCGCCTGCTCGATCATGTGGAGCGCGGGGCGGTCCTTGACCGAGCCGGTCGGGTTGCGGTCCTCCAGCTTCGCCCAGATGCGGACGTCGTCCGAGGGCGAGAGCCGGGGGAGGCGGACCAGCGGCGTGTTGCCGACCGCGGCCAGCGAGGAGTCGTAACGCATGTGGATCAGACCATGCCGCCGGCGACGGCCGGCAGGATCGTGACGTTGTCGCCGTCGGTGAGCTTGGTGTCGATGCCGTCGAGGAAGCGGACGTCCTCGTCGTTGAGGTAGACGTTGACGAAGCGGCGGAGCTTGCCGCCGTCCACGATGCGGGCCTCGATCCCGGGGTGGCGCGTCTCCAGGTCGGTGAAGAGCGCGGCGAGGGTCTCACCGCTGCCCTCGACGGCCTTCTCGCCGTCGGTGTAGGTGCGGAGGATGGTCGGGATGCGGACCTCGATGGCCATGGCGTGGGCTCCTGTCGGAAGTGGCGTGATGGGCGCGCTTCTGTGGCCCCGCGCGGAGGGGGTCGTACGGTGAGGGCGCTCGGCCGGTCGCTCAGAGCGCAGCGCGTGAGGTACAGATCGCGCTGGCGAGGCGGCACAGGTCGACGTGCAGGCGTGCCACGAGCAGGGTGGTGCTCGGCGTCTCTTCGCTCACGTCGTGGGAAACCATGGGCTCATCGTATCGATTCCCGGTCCGGGTTTCGGAATGTGATCTCACATGGTGGATGATTTCTGACCGCCTGCCGGAACGGGCTGGAAGAGGACGGTGGGGCTCCCCGTCCTCGGATGCGGGATGACCTCGGCGTCCACCCCGTAGACGGCCTCCAGGAGGGCGGGGGTGAGGACCTCTGCGGGGGTTCCGCCGGTGACGACCCTGCCGCGTTCGAGCACGTAGAGACGGTCGCAGTACGCCCCCGCCAGGTTGAGGTCGTGGAGGGCGAGCAGGTTGGTGGTGCCCAGGGTGCGGACGAGGGCCAGGACGTCGAGCTGGTGGCGGATGTCGAGGTGGTTGGTCGGCTCGTCGAGGACGAGGAGGGCCGGGTCCTGGACGAGGGCGCGGGCGACGAGGGCGCGTTGGCGTTCGCCGCCGGAGAGGGTGGGGTACGGGCGGTCGGCGAGGTCCGTGAGGCCGACGCGGGCGAGGGCGGCGTCCACGCGCGCGAGGTCGTCGCCGGTGTCGCCCTCCCAGAACCGTTTGTGCGGGGAGCGGCCGAGGGCGACGAGTTCGCGGACGGTGAGCTCGAACTCGGTGGCGCTGTCCTGGGGGACGGTGGCGACGCGGCGGGCGCGGGCCTTGGGGCCGAGTGCGTGGAGGTCGTCGCCGTCGAGCGTGGCGCGGCCCCCGGTGGGGGTGAGGGTGCCGTAGACGCAGCGCAGGAGGGTGGTCTTGCCGCTGCCGTTGGGGCCGATGAGGCCGACGGTCTCGCCGGGGTGGACGGTGAGGTCGGCGGAGCGGAGGCGTTCCTCGTACGAGAGTCCGTGCAGGCGGAGCTCGGTCACAGGGCTGTTCCTTCGGGGCGGCGGCGCATCAGCCAGAGGAGGAACGGGCCGCCGGTGAGCGCGGTGAGGACGCCGACGGGGACGTCCTGTGGTGCGGCGACGGTCCGGGCGCCGAGGTCGGCGAGGACGAGGGCGAGCGCCCCGCCGAGAGCGGCGACCGGGAGGAGGCGGCGGTGCGGGGCGCCGACCGCGAGGCGGGCGGCGTGCGGGGCCATGAGGCCGACGAAGCCGACGGCTCCGCTCGCCGCGACCATGACGGCGGTGACGAGGGAGGCGAGGACGAAGACGCCGGCGCGGAAGCGGGCGGTGTCGAGGCCGAGGACGGTGGCGCCCTCCTCGCCGGTGAGGAGCAGGTCGAGGGGGCGGGCGAGGGCGAGGAGGACGCCGACTCCGAGGGTGAGGACGGCGGCGGGCAGGGCGAGGGTGTCCCAGCGGGCGCTGCCGAGGCCGCCGAGCGACCAGTACAGCGCCTCCTGGAACTGCTCGGGCCGTCCGGCGACGACGAGGAGCAGGGTGGCGAGGGCGGAGAGGATGTAGGAGACGGCGACTCCGGCGAGGACGAGCCGGGCGCCGGTCATGGTCCCGCCGCGGCGCGCGAGCGCGTAGACGAGGACGAGGGCGAGGAGGGCGCCGGCGAAGGCCCCGGCGGGCAGGGCGAGCGTGGTGGTCACCCCTCCCCCGACGCCGACGACCAGGACGAGGACGGCTCCCGCGGAGGCGCCGGAGGAGATCCCGAGGAGGAAGGGGTCGGCGAGCCGGTTGCGCACGAGGGCCTGGAGGACGGCGCCGACGACGGCGAGCCCGGCGCCGACGACGATGCCGAGCAGGACCCGGGGCAGCCGTACGTCGAGCACGATCGTCCGGTACGGCGAGGGGCCCGCCCGCCCGGTCAGGGCGTCGAGCACCTGGCCGGGCGGGATGCGGACGGAGCCGAGGGCGAGCGCGGCGAGGACGGCGGCGGCGAGGGCGAGGAGCAGTCCGGCGACGACGAGGGCGTACCGGGCGGGGTGCGCGGGGCCCTGGGCCCGGACGGGGGTCCGGGCCGGGCGGACGGCGGTGGTGGTCATCGGGCGGCGGGGTGCAGCTGGGCGGCGAGCTTGTCGACGGCCGCGGGGACCCGGACGCCGAGGACGGTGTCGGAGAGGGGGAGGACGGCGAAGCGGCGGTTCCGGATCGCGGGGACGTCCTTGAGGGCGGGGTCGTCGAGGAGCCGCTTCTTCTTCTGGGCGACGGTGGTGGTGCCGTAGTCGTAGATGACGATCACGTCCGGGCGCCGGTCGAGGACCTGTTCCCAGGTGGCGTCGCCGAAGGTCTTGTCGAGGTCGGCGAAGACGTTGCGGCCGCCGGCGCGGGTGATGAGTTCGTTGCCGATGCCCTTGCCGCCGGCGGTGAACGCGGTCTTGTCGCCGCTGTCGTAGACGAAGACGGAGACCGGGGTGATCCCCTTGAGGCGCTTCCCGGTCGCGGCGACGGTGGTGCGCGCGCCGCGGATCCAGGTCTCGGCGCGGTCGGGGACGCCGAAGGTGCGTCCGGTCTCGCGGACTTCGCGGTAGAGGTCGTCGAGGGAGGTCGAACCGGAGGGGCAGTACTCGGTGTTGAGGCGGGTGTCGATGCCGGAGCGCTTCAGGTCGTCCCGGCCGCGGCCGTCCTTCGCGTCGAAGGCGGAGGCGTAACCGCCGTACACGAAGTCGGGGTTCGCGGCGAGCAGGGCCTCCTTGGAGGGGTACTCCTTCGCGAGGACGGGCACGGTGTCGTACGCCTTCTCGTACGCGGGGAGGATCGCGTCGTCGAGGTAGGCGGTGCCGACCAGCGACTTCTCCAGGCCGAGGGCGAGCATGACCTCGGTGACGTGCTGGTTCATGGTGACGGCCCGCTTCGGCGGGGCCTGGTAGGTGGTCGTCACACCGCAGTTGGTGACGGTGTACGGGAATCCCGGTGCGGGCTTCGCCTCGGGGGTGCGCTCCGCGGGGGCGGCGCAGCCGGCGAGCAGGGCGGCGAGGGCGGCGGCGGGCAGCAGGGCACGGCGGGGCCGGGTCATGACGGGTTGCCTCCTCCGGGGATTTCCACGTCCCCGATCGGCGGTGGGAGGCGGCAGGTCAGTTCCTGGCTTCCGTCTCCGCGAGGAGGCGGTCACAGTGGCGGGACCGTGCCGGATTCGCACCGGCTTCCTGGGTCCTGCCGCCCGTTGGTCCCGGCCAGTGTCTCACTGGGGCCGGGACGGCTCGCGGACGGTGCCGGAGGGAGGGGGGTCAGGCGTAGGCCTCGACGACCTTGACCTCTTCCTCGGTGACGACGCCTTCGACGATGGTGAAGGAGCGGAACTGGAAGGGGCCGGCGCCGTCGGTGTCGGCGGTGGAGACGAGGACGTAGTGGGCCTGCGGCTCGTTCGCGTACGAGATGTCCGTGCGGGACGGGTAGGCCTCGGTCGCGGTGTGCGAGTGGTAGACGATGACGGGCTCCTCGTCCCGGTCGTCCATGTCGCGGTAGAGCTTGAGCAGGTCCGCGGAGTCGAACTCGTAGAAGGTGGGCGAGCGGGCGGCGTTCAGCATCGGGATGAAGCGCTCGGGGCGTCCGCTGCCGACCGGGCCCGCGACCACGCCGCAGGCCTCGTCGGGGTGGTCCGCTCGGGAGTGCGCCACGATCTGGTCGTACAGGGCCCGGGTGATGGTCAGCATGCCGACAGGATAAGCAGACGGGCCGTTCCGTACCGAGAAGTGGTACGGAACGGCCCGGATGCTGAGACGTGCCTGGTCAGGACTGGACCGACTCCCGGTCGGACCGCTTCGCGAAGGCGGCGCCCTCGGGGTTGCGGGCCTTGAGGACCAGGTAGGAGACGGCGAGGATCAGGCCCCACACCGGCGCGCCGTACAGCGCGACCCGGTTGTCCGTGTCCATGGCCATGGTGACGATGACCATGGCGATGAAGGCGAGCGAGAAGACGCTGAGCCAGATGCCGCCCGGCGCCTTGAACGAGGAGTGCGGCAGCTCGCCCCGGTCGGCCTTGAGGCGGTACCGGATCTGGCAGATCAGGATGACGATCCAGGCCCACATGCCGGAGATGGTGGCGAAGGAGACGACGTAGTTGAACGCCTCGCCGGGCCACTGGTAGTTGATCCAGACGCCGACCATCATCAGCGCGGCCGAGACGGTGGTGCCGACCAGCGGGGTGCCGGACTTCGTCAGCTTGGTGAAGACCTTCGGGCCCTGGCCGTTGAGCGCGAGGTCGCGCAGCATGCGGCCGGTGGAGTACATGCCCGAGTTGCAGGAGGACAGGGCCGCCGTCAGGACGACGAAGTTGACGATGGCGGCGCCGATGCCGAGGCCCATCTTCTCGAAGGCCGCGACGAAGGGGCTGACGCCCGGCTTGAACGCGGTCCACGGGACGACCGACAGGATCATGATCAGCGCGCCGACGTAGAAGACGGCGATGCGCCACGGCACGGTGTTGATGGCCTTCGGCAGGACCGTCTTCGGGTCCTTCGACTCGCCCGCGGTGACGCCGACCAGCTCGACGGCGAGGAAGGCGAACATGACCATCTGGAGGGTCATGAGGGTCGAGAAGATGCCGTCCTTGCCGGCGAAGAAGCCGCCGAGGTCCCACAGGTGGGTGACGGTGGCGGTGTCGCCGGCGTCGGAGAAGCCGAGGGTGAGGATGCCGGCGCAGATCAGGATCATGCCGACGATCGCGGTGACCTTGACCATGGAGAACCAGAACTCCAGCTCACCGAAGAGCTTCACGGAGATCAGGTTGGCGCCGTAGAGGATCACGGTGAAGACGAGGGCGGAGAGCCACTGCGGGATGTCCCACCAGTACGTCATGTAGGTCGCCGCCGCGGTGACCTCGGTGATGCCGGTGACGACCCAGAAGAGCCAGTACGTCCAGCCCGTCGCGAATCCCGCGAAGGGGCCGATGAACTCGCGGGCGTACTCCGAGAAGGAGCCCGACACCGGGCGGTACATGAGGAGCTCGCCGAGCGCCCGCATGATGAAGAAGATGACGAGGCCCGCGACGGCGTACGCGAGGATCAGGCTCGGTCCCGCGATGGAGATGCCCTTGCCCGCGCCCAGGAAGAGCCCGGTGCCGATGGCACCGCCGATCGCGATCATCTGGATCTGCCGGGCGCCGAGTGCCCGGTGGTAACCCTCGCCCGAGGCGGAGTCCGCGGCCTCATTGCCGTCGTGCTGCTTGTCGACCTGCACTGAGGTCATGGTGGTGCGCCTTTCTCCATGCTGATCCGCGCGACTGCGAGTGCGTCTGCTGCGGATCAGTTCCTGATCCCCCCGGATGTGGATGGAGTGCTACCGGCGGTCAGCCGGCTCAAGCGCCCTCGGGAACAGGGGTGGCGTGCCCGAGTGGTCGTGAAGATTTATCACGGGGTGAGGGGTGATCGACGGAGTTCCGTGTGGCGCACGCCATAAAAAAATACGGACAAAAGGCAACGCAAGACGGCAGAGCGGACGCTCTGATAACGCATTCGTTATCCGGATTTGAGCGTCCGCTGAGCGAACATCGAGCCGATCGGAGAGACGGCTACGGCATCAGGGTCGCGACGAGGGACTCCTGGAGCGCCCCCAGCCAGAGGTACGCCATCACCATCGGCTTGCGCGGATCGGAGTCCGGCAGCCGGTACAGCTGCTCGCTCTCCTCGTCGTCCGTGACCTCCAGGCGGGTCCCGATGGTCAGCCGGAGGTCGTTGAGCGCGCCGAGCCAGGCCCGGGACTCCTCCGCGGTGAGCTTCAGGACCGCGCCGCCCTCCCCCGCCGCCTCGGCGGAGAGGGAGTCCAGGGCGCGCACGACCAGGAGGGCGTCCTCGCGCTTGCGGGCCCGCAGGTCGTTCTCGGTGAAGCGGCGGAAGTCGGAGGCGGCCGCCCGCAGCTCCTCACTGTCGTCCCCGTACGCGTCGGGGAAGAGGCGGCGGAGGGCGGGGTCGGACGGCGGCTCGCTGGGCCCCTCGGCGAAGAGCGCGGCCAGCGGGT
Organism: Streptomyces tanashiensis; assembly: GCF_014648895.1. Lineage (GTDB taxonomy): Bacteria > Actinomycetota > Actinomycetes > Streptomycetales > Streptomycetaceae > Streptomyces > Streptomyces tanashiensis. Next base: position 112,967 of record NZ_BMRZ01000013.1, on the reverse strand, counting down.
CCGCGTCCGCGGCGGGCTCGTCGCCCGGACCGATCAGCTCCATGAGCTGCACGGCGAGGGAGCGGAGGATGGAGATCTCGACGTCGTCGAGCGCGACGGCCGCGCCGCCGCCGGGGAGCGTCTCGAAGTGGCCGGCCATCAGAAGCGGTCCTGGGAGAGAGTCGCCCACAGGCCGTAGCCGTGCATCGCCTGCACGTCCCGTTCCATCTCCTCGCGGGTGCCGCTGGAGACCACCGCGCGGCCCTTGTTGTGCACGTCGAGCATCAGCCTGTGCGCCTTGTCCTTGGAGTATCCGAAGTACGACTGGAAGACGTACTCGACATAGCTCATCAGGTTGACCGGATCGTTGTGCACCAGGGTCACCCAGGGCACGTCGGGTTCGACGACCGCGGAGACCTCCTCGGCCGATTCCGTACGTTCGATCTCAATAGGCGCGACGCTCACTCACACCATGTTGTCACCCCTGGGGGGTCGTCGCGCAAACGGGGCACGCAGGGGGGCCCGCTATTCGGACCCCCTATTCGTCACTCTGACGATTTCTGCGCTAGCATCGCTGACATGAACGCTGCGGACCTTGGGCTGCCGGTGGACGTGCCGTCGACCGCGCTCTTCACCGATCAGTACGAGCTGACCATGCTCCAGGCGGCCCTGCGGGCCGGCACCGCCGACCGGCGCTCCGTCTTCGAGGTCTTCACCCGGCGGCTGCCCGAGGGGCGGCGCTACGGGGTCCTCGCGGGCGTCGGCCGGGTCCTGGACGCCGTCGAGAACTTCCGGTTCGACCCCGCCGTCCTGGGCTTCCTGCGGGAGCGCGGCATCGTCGACGAGCCGACCCTGGAGTGGCTGGCCGGCTACCGCTTCTCCGGCGACATCTGGGGCTACCCCGAGGGCGAGGTGTACTTCCCCGGCTCCCCCGTGCTGCGCGTCGAGGGCTCCTTCGCGGAGTGCGTGCTCCTGGAGACCGTGATCCTCTCGATCCTCAACCACGACTCGGCCATCGCGGCCGCCGCCTCCCGCATGTCGGCCGCGGCCGCCGGCCGGCGGCTGATCGAGATGGGCGCCCGCCGCACCCACGAGCTCGCGGCCGTCGCCGCCTCCCGCGCGGCCTACGTCGGCGGCTTCGACTCGACCTCGGACCTCGCGGCCGGCTTCCGCTACGGCATCCCGACCGTCGGCACCTCCGCCCACGCCTTCACCCTGCTCCACGACAGCGAGCGGGACGCCTTCCGCGCCCAGGTCGAGAGCCTGGGGCGCGGCACGACCCTGCTCGTCGACACGTACGACGTGGCCGAGGCCGTCCGCACCGCCGTCGAGGTCGCCGGACCCGAGCTGGGGGCCGTACGGATCGACTCCGGCGACCTGCTGCTGGTCGCGCACCGGGTGCGGGCGCAGCTCGACGAGCTGGGCGCCCGGAACACGAAGATCGTGGTCACCTCGGACCTCGACGAGTACGCCATCGCCTCCCTCGCGGCGGCCCCGGTCGACGCGTACGGAGTGGGCACGCAGCTGGTCACCGGCAGCGGCCACCCGACCTGCTCCATGGTCTACAAGCTGGTCGCCCGGGCCGCCTCGGCCGATCCGAAGGCGCCCCTGGTGCCGGTGGCCAAGAAGTCGCTGGGCGGGAAGACCTCCGTCGGCGGCCGGAAGTGGGCCGCCCGCCGGCCCGACGCGGCCGGGGCCGCCGAGGCGGAGGTCGTGGGCACCGGCCCGGTCCCGCCGGAGCTCGCCGACCACCAGCTGCTGGTCCAGCTGGTCAAGGGCGGCGACGTGGTGGCCCGGGAGCCGCTGGAGGCCGCCAGGGCGCGGCACATCGCGGCCCGCGCGGGGCTGCCGATGTCGGCGATCCAGCTGTCGCGGGGCGAGCCGGTCCTGCCGACCGAGTACCTGTAGGAGTCCTCGGGGACGCCCCCTCCCGCACGGAGGGGGAAGTCTCTAGGCTCGAAGCCTCCCTTCCGACGCGCTAAGGACACCCGCCATGCACCGCGCATTGATCGTTGTGGACGTTCAGAACGACTTCTGCGAGGGCGGCAGCCTCGCGGTGACCGGCGGCGCGGACGTCGCCGCCGCCATCACCGACCTGGTCGGCCAGACGGCGGGCACGTCCTACCGGCACGTCGTCGCCACCCGCGACCACCACGTCGACCCGGGTGCGCACTTCGCCCCGGCCGGGGAGGCGCCGGACTACGTCTCCTCCTGGCCGGTGCACTGCGTGGCCGGTACGGAGGGCGTCGGCTTCCACCCGAACTTCGCTCCCGCCGTCGCCAGCGGGGCGATCGACGCCGTCTTCGACAAGGGCGCGTACTCCGCGGCGTACAGCGGCTTCGAGGGGTTCGACGAGAACGGGCTGACGCTCGCGGAGTGGCTGCGTTCGCGGGACGTCACCGAGGTCGACGTGGTCGGCATCGCCACCGACCACTGCGTCCGGGCCACGGCCCTGGACGCGGCGCGGGAGGGCTTCCGGACCCACGTCCTGCTCGATCTGACGGCCGGCGTGGCCAAGGAGACCACGGACCGGGCGCTGGAGGAGCTCCGGACCGCGGGCGTGGAGCTGACGGGCAAGCCGGTCGTCGCCTGAGGCCGGGCGGCCCGCGCGTCGGTCGCCCGCGCGTCGGTCGCCCGCGGGTCGGTCGCCCGCGGGTTGGTCGCCCGCGCGACCGGGTCCTCCGCGTCCGGGTCCTCCGCGCCCGTTTCCTGCGCGGCCGGTGCCTACGCGGCCGGTTCCTTCGGGAGGGAGCGGACCGGGTGCCAGAGCTCCTGGGCGGTGCCCGGTGTGGATCTCCACAGCAGGCCGTCCGGGTGGTGCAGGACCGCGGTGACCTCGTCCGGGGTCGGCGGCTCGGTGTTGCCGCGGAGGTAGACGGCCCGCAGCCCCAGGTTCCGCAGCCGGGTCAGGGCGCGGGCACGGTTGGCGGCGTGGACCAGGAAGCGGACGGTGGCGCCGTCGCGGGCCGGGCTGGGAAGCCCTATGGCGACGACCACGCTGCCTCCCGGCAGCTTGCAGAACCCTCCGTTGGGCATGCGGAACCACTCCCCCGTGGATCAGATGTCAATAAGAACTGCGTCAGACGCACCTAAACACGATCGGCCGCCGCCCGCTAGAGGGCGACGGCCGATCATGGTTTGACCTGCGGTTCTACAAATTACTTGGTCGAGGGACCGACCTGAACCGTGATCGTCTGGCCATCCTTCGGCTCCTTGACGACCTGGATCTTGGTGTTGGTGTCAGTTACCTGGACACCGGCGCGCGGGTTCTCGGCGAACCAGTAGACGCCCTTGCGGTCGTCGAAGGTCGGGTTGCCGGCCTGCGACGGGACCCACGTGGCGACGCCCTTGTTGTGGAGCTGGAAGCCGTCCGTGCGGGCGATGGTGAAGGGCGAGTCGTAAGCCTGGACGCGGTTGCGCATCAGCTCACCGTTGGACCACTTCAGCGGGCTCGGGTGCGAGTCGATCGGGAGGACCAGACCGGCGCCCGGGTGCTGGGAGGTGTTGTTGTCCTTCTGGGACAGGTCCCACTTCCAGATGAGCAGACCGTTCTGGTACGCGTAGTGCTCGACCCAGCCGGCCTTGTCACCCGTGAACCCGAAGTTGTACGGGCCGACCTTGAGGGTCGAGTCGTACGAGACGTACTGGCGGTTCTCCGCGATGTAGTACTGCTCGTACTCCTTCGTGAAGCCCTTGCCGACCCGCGAGAAGCCCTTGGCGACCCAGCCGTTGTCGCCGTTCTCGGCGCCGTCGGCGAAGACGGAGGCACCGTCGGCGGTCAGGTTGATGGCGTCGGCCGTGAAGCCCTTGCCGCCCGCGCCGCCGTCCGTCTGGTAGCGGAAGCGGAGGTCGAACTTCTTGCCCGCGTAGGCGCCCAGGTTGTAGACGAGCTTCTTGCGGGTGTCGGAGACACCGGTCAGCGCCGGGGAGCCGGCCGCGTCGCGCGGGAGGGCCACGCCGTCGGCGGTGCCGTCCAGGGCCGTCCAGTTGGCGCCGCCGTCGGTCGACACCTCGGTGTAGAGGTAGTCGTACTCGGCCTCGATGTCGTACCAGCCCTGGACCTCCAGGGAGGCGGACGTCTTGCCCGTGAGGTCGACGGAGCGGGTCAGGGTGTTCTTGAGGTCGTCACCCATGTTGCTCCACCACTGCGAAGCACCCTCGGCGGGAGCGACGATGTCGGTGGTGACCTGCTTCTTCGGCAGCTCGACGACGAGCGCCTGCGGGTTCTTGGTGTTGTACTCCGAGACGCCCAGCTTGTGGGTGGTCTTGGTGGAGCGCTGCCAGTCGTTGACCTTGGCGTAGTTCAGCCAGCCGAGCTGGAGCTTGTCCCAGGCGGTCATGTCGCCGGGCAGGTCGCCGATGGCGTCCTTGCCCTGGCCGAGCCAGGAACCCGAGGACATGAGGGTCCAGAACCCGGTGGAGTTCTCGCCGCCCGCGGTGTCGTAGTGGTCCGGCAGACCGAGGTCGTGGCCGTACTCGTGGGCGAAGACGCCGAGGCCGCCGTTCTCCGGCTGCATCGTGTAGTCGCCGACCCAGATGCCGGTGTCACCGATCGGGGTGCCGCCGGCCTTGTTGTTCTCGGGGCCGGTCTTGCCCGCGTTGGTGCCGTAGGCGTACCAGCGGTGGGCCCACAGGGCGTTCTTGCCCTCGGCGCCGCCGCCGGCCGACTCGTCCTCGCCCGCGTGCACGAGCTGGAAGTGGTCGATGTAGCCGTCGGCCTCGTTGAAGTTGCCGTCGCCGTCGAAGTCGTAACGGTCCCACTGGTCGTACGTGGCCAGCTGGGCCTTGATCTGGGCGTCGGTCTGGCCCTTGGCCTTCTGGTCGGCGACCCAGGCGGTGAGGCCGTCGCGGACGGTGTCCCAGACGTTGGAGCAGTTGGTCTGGCCGCAGTAGTTCGAGCCGTAACGGGCCTCGTTGTACGGGACCTTGACCCAGTCGGAGACCGTGCCGTCGACCGAGTAACGGCCGGACGAGGTCCGCTCGTAGTAGGTCTTCAGGGACTGCTTCGGCTGGCCCTTCTTGTCCTTGCCGGTGCCGAAGTACAGGTCCTGGAAGTGCTGCTGGTTGTAGTCCGCCTGCCAGGCCGTGGAGTTGTCGTTCGCACGGTCCGGCTGGGCTATACGGTTGTGCAGCGGGCCGGGCGTGCCGCCGTACTTCGGCTTCAGCTCCGGCGTGTCGTCGTCCTTGCGGTCGACCAGGGTGGTGTTGTCCACCTGGTCGCCGAACTCGACGAGGATCGTGAAGATCTTGTCGGTCTTCTCGCGGCCGAGCTCGACGTACTTCTTCGCGCCGAGCTTCACGACCTGAGAGCCGCCACGGTTCTCGACCTTGGCGTCGCCGTTCAGCACCCGCTCCAGGGCAGCCTTGCGCTGCTGCTCCTGCTGGTCGCTGTAGGGACCCTCGAGGTCGTGGTCGACCGTCGTCTTGTCGACGGTCTGGATGCCGGCCGGCTCCACGCTGACGTGATTGTCGGCCCAGGCGGTGGTGAAGGTCGAGGCGGTGGCGGCGGTGGCCGCGAGCGCCACGACGACTGCGGACGCTCTGATCGCCCGTCGTCTGTTGGTCACTTGATGTTGTCCTCCCCGGCGCCCGCGCTCTCGGACCGAAGGTGGGGTGTCCGTCCGGCGGGGTCGCGCGTCACAAGTGACGACATTCGACCGGAGTGGGACGAGAAAAGACAGATCTTGACTTGCACGGGTCAACTGCACTATGCAGGAGCCGGTTTCCGATAATCGAACACTCAGCGGGCGCACCGTGAAGGAAGATTGACGATTTCGTGACCCCGTGCGCCCCCCGTGCACCGGAAGCGTGGGTTAGGTCACGCTTACCTGCGCCACCGCCCGGGCATCCACCGTCGTAGAGTCGTACCGAAGTCTCGAGGGGCGGTACACGTCATGCAGCGTCCGAACGCCGCACAGCTCACCTACGGTTCGGCCACCGTCGTCCTCGCGACCGTCGCCCTGCTGCTGCTCTCCGGTACGACGACGACCCTGGGCATCGCGGTGATCTGTGCCGCCGGCCTGCTGCTCGGCGCCCTCGTGGCCGTGACGATGCCGGTGCGCGAGCGACCCGTCAATACCTCCGTGGACGAAGAGATCCGGGTGCCGGCCGAGCGCGTGGGCGCGGGGGCCGATACCCGGATCGGTTCGTGACGCTTCGTCCGTATTACTGAGGGACGCTCACCACCACGGTCTTCGCCGCCTTGTCGTGCAGGCCCTGCTTGTACGGCTTGTCGACCACGATCAGGATCAGGATCAGCAGCGGCCACAGGCAGGCGCAGCAGACCAGCGCGGGCACCCAGAGCACGACGGCGCGCAGCAGGGACTGGCTCATCGGCGGCGTCGATCCGTCGTTGAGCATCGCGACCCGCAGCTTCATCAGCTTCTTGCCGACGGTCCGGCCGTCCTTGGCCGTGAGCACGGTGTCGTACGCGACGAACGCGACGATCGTGATGAGCTGGAAGACCAGCTGGCTGCCGCCGTTGAGGCTGTTGACCGTGTCGCCGAAGTCGTTGCCGTCCCGGGTCGCCCGGTCGTAGATGTGGAACGGGATGCCGATGATCGCGAGCGGCACCGCGACGATCAGCCAGTCGACCAGCCGGGCGAGGACGCGCCGGCCGGTCTCGGCGAGCGGCGGCATCCCGGAGAGCGGATCGGTCCCTCCGTAACCGCCTCCGTAGCCACTGCCGTACGGGGGCGGGGGCGGGGGCATGTTGTCGTACGGCGAGCCGTACGGGCTCCCCGGAGGCGGACCTCCCGGCGGGGGCCCTCCCGGAGGCGGACCTCCCGGTGGAGGCCCTCCCGGAGGCGGGCCTTCCGGGGGTGGCCCCGACGGCGGCGGACCTCCCGGCGGCGGCTCCGGGGGCCTCTTGCTGAACGGGTCGTCCTCGGGCGGCTGGCCGGGCGGCGGCTGGTCGGTGCTCATGGGGGCAGTGCATCCCGGGCGGGACGGCCCCGCAAGGAATCACCGCCCGTTCGGGGGACGGGGCGTCCCTCGCGGGGCGTCCCTCGCGCCGTCCCGGTGCCTCCCCGGTGCCTCCCGTGCTTCCCGGGCGCTTCCCCGGCGGACCGTCAGCGCGCCACGAAGGTGCGCGCCGCCTTGTCGTGCCAGCACTGCCGCCAGGGGCGGTCGAAGAGGCACCACAGGACATTGAGGACACCGATGGCCAGGATCCCCAGGACGCTGTAGACGAGCCAGCGGCGGAGCGCCTTCCCGAACGTCGGCGGCTGGTGCGACTCGATGTCCCGCACCTCGATCCCGCACAGCTTCTTGCCGAGCGTGCGGCCCCACTTGGCGGTGGGCAGCGCCTCGTACAGGATGCCGATCACGAACAGCGAGGCGAGCGCGATGCCGAACTGGACGGAGGTCGTCGAGTCGAGCAGCCAGACCTGGACGGTGGTGCCGGACTGCTTGGCGGCCTCGATCTTGCCCTCGATGTGGTCGACGGCGGCGGTCACGAAGGGCACGGAGGCCGCGCCGACCAGCGCGCTCAGGACGATGCCGTCGATCAGACGGGCGATCAGACGCCTGCCGAGCCCCGCGGGGCGCGCGGAGGCCTGCGCGCGGGCCGCCTGCTGGAACACGTCCTCGACGGGCGGCTTCCACGGGACGACGGGCTGCTGTTCCTGCGGCTGGGGCCGGGCCCCGGCCTGGGGCTGCTGCTGAGCGGCCCAGGAGGGCGTGGACGGTGTCGCCGGTACGGGGGCGGGGGCCGGCGCGGGGGCCGGGGCCTGCACGGGCGTCGGTACGGGCGAGGGGGCCGGGGCCGCGGGGGCGGGCGCGGCGGCCTGAGCCGGTCGGGGCTGGGGCTGAGGCTGAGGCTGGGGTGCCGGGGAGGGCGTCGGGATCGGGGTGACGGGCATGCCCCCGAGGCGTGCCGCTCCCCCGGTCGCCCGGGGGTCCGCGACGGGCGCCGGGGCGGCGGCCCGCGGCTCGTCCGGCTCGCTCCCGCCCGCGACCGGCCACTCGGCCGGGGTGCGCGGGTCGGGCGTCCGCGGCGCTCCCCAGGAGACCTTCTGGTCGAGCTCGCCGCCGAACCCGGTCTGCCGGGCGGAGTCCGCCTGCCAGGCCGACGCGGGCTCGGCCGCGAGGGGCTCCTCGTCGAAGAAGACGGGCCCGGTCTCCTCCACCGTGGGTACGGGAGCGGGCGCCGGTGCGGGGGCCTGGGCCTGTGGTTGCGCCTGTGGCTGGGCCTGGGCCTGTGGTTGAGCCTGGGCCTGGGCCTGGGCCTGCGGCTGGGCCTGCGCCTGCGCCTGCGCCTGGGCCTGCGCCTGCGCCTGGGCCTGGGCCTGGGCCTGGGCGGGAACGTACGCGGTGGGCTGCACGGACGCGGCGGCCGGCACCTGCGCGGCGGGCTGCTCGGGCGCCGGGGACGGCACGGGCGCCACGGACCGCGCCGGTGCCTCGAACGGTTCCGGCTCCGCGGACCTGGCGGGTGCCGCCACCGGGGCCGGGGCGGGGCCGGAGGCCAGGATCGGGCCCGCCGGGATCGCCGCGGCGGGCGGCTGGGGCGGAACCTCGCCGTCCGCGGGGGCGGGCCGGCTCGTGCCGGGCACCCACGCGCCCCCGTTCCAGAACCGGATGTATCCGGGAATGGACGGGTCCGGGTAGTACCCCGCCTGCGGTACCTCTCCGCCGCCTCCAGGAGGAGTAGCCACTGCCCCGACTCCGTTCAGTCACAACGCCTTTGATCCGCACGGCCGCGCGCCGGGCGTGCCGCGCCCAAGGAGGACAGTAACGAAGAACGTCCCCGAGGGGAGAAGGAGCCCGCGAGAAAGCCCGCCTTCGGGGGGACGCTTACCGGAATCGATCACTCCCGGTGATGTTCGGGCCGACACATCCCGCGCCGCATCCCGCGCGGAGGCCGGCCCGGAACACCTCCCCCGGAAACTTCCCGAAAAAACTTCCCGAAGTCGCGTAATGAGCCGCGTCCACCCCGCTCTCTCCAGGTGAAGGCCCGTCCGGGGCCCGTCCACGAGAAGGAGCACGACCATGCAGAACACCGACAACACCACCGTCGAGCGCGAGCTGGAGCTGAAGCTGGTGCTCTCCCCCGAGCGCTCCATCCCCGTCCCCGCCCGGCTCGCCTACCGGACGGACGACCCGTACGCCGTCCACATCACCTTCCACGTCGGCACGGACCACCCGGTCAACTGGACGTTCGCGCGCGAGCTGCTCGTCGAGGGCGTCTTCCGGGCCTGCGGCCACGGGGACGTCCGCATCTGGCCCACGAAGGTCGACGGCCGCAGCGTCATCCTGATGGCGCTCTCCTCCCCCGACGGCGACGCGCTCCTGGAGGCCCCGTCCGCGCAGGTGTCCGCCTGGCTGGAGCGGACCCTGCGCGCGGTGCCGCCGGGCACCGAGTCCGAGCGGCTCGGCATCGACGACGGGCTGGCGGAGCTCCTGGCGACCACCGCGATCGCCGACGAGCTGTGGCTGCGCGACCCGTGGCCGTCGGACGAGTCCCAGGACGGCGAGCTGTGACCCCCGTACCTCCTGATGCGAACTCAGAAGAGCTTTCCGGGGTTGAGCAGCCCCAGCGGGTCGAAGGTGGCCTTGATCCCGCGCTGGAGCTCCAGACCGACCGGCCCCAGCTCCCGTGCCAGCCACTCCTTCTTGAGGACGCCCACGCCGTGCTCGCCGGTGATCGTGCCGCCGAGCGCGAGCCCGAGCGCCATGATCTCGTCGAAGGACTCCCGCGCCCGCCGCGACTCGTCCTCGTCGGTGTGGTCGAAGCAGACGACGGGATGGGTGTTGCCGTCGCCCGCGTGCGCGCAGACCCCGATGGTCAGGTGGTACTTCTCCGCGATCGCCGCCGTGCCGTCGAGCATCTCGGCGAGCCGCGTCCGCGGCACGCACACGTCGTCGATCATCGTCGCGGACTTGATCGTCTCCAGGGCCGTGAGGGAGAGCCGGCGCGCCTGGAGGAGCAGTTCGGACTCGGCGCTGTCCGCGGCCGGGACGACCTCGGCGGCACCCGCCGCCGCGCACAGCTCCCCGACGGCGGCCAGATCGGCGGCCGGGTCCGGGGTGTCGAAGGCACACAGGAGCAGGGCCTCCGTGGTGTCCGGCAGACCCATGCGCGCCATCTTGTTGACCGCCTGCACGGTGGTGCGGTCCATGAGTTCGAGCAGCGAAGGGGTGTGTCCGCGCTCCATGATCGCGCAGACGGCCTCGCAGGCGGCGGCCGCGGAGGGGAACTCGGCGGCGAGCGCGAGCTGCGCCGGCGGCTGCGGCCGGAGCGCGAGCACGGCCCCGACGACGATGCCGAGACTGCCCTCCGAGCCGACGAAGAGCCGGGTCAGGTCATAGCCGGCGACGCCCTTGGCGGTGCGCCGGCCGGTGCGCAGGAGCCGGCCGTCGGCGAGGACGACGTCCAGGCCGAGGACGTACTCGGCGGTGACCCCGTACTTGACGCAGCACAGGCCGCCCGAGGCGGTGCCGATGTTCCCGCCGATGGTGCAGGTCTCCCAGCTGGACGGGTCCGGCGGGTAGTACAGACCGTGTTCGGCGACTGCACGGGACAGCACGGCGTTGACGACGCCCGGTTCGACGACGGCGATCCGGTCGACCGGGTTGATCTCCAGGATGCGGTCCATCTTGACGAGGGAGAGCACGATGCAGCCGTCGGAGGCGTTGGCGCCGCCGGACAGGCCCGTGCGGGCGCCCTGCGGCACGACGGGCACACGGAGTTCGGTCGCGGTGCGCATGACGTGCTGGACCTGTTCGACCGTGCGCGGGAGCACGACGGCCGCGGGGGCGCCGGCCTCGCAGAAACTCGCCATGTCGCGCGCGTAGGAGGCCGTCACGTCCGGATCGGTGAGCAGCGCCTCGGCGGGGAGCCCGGCGCGCAGCCGCGTCAGAAGATCGTCCATGCGTCCAGCGTGGCACCCGGGGCCATCGGTGTGAACCCGCCGGAGCGAGCGCTTCGTGTGCTCTTCGTACAGGCGGATGCGGGCGCACAGTGAGCGCCATGAAGACCGAGAACGTGTCGAGGACGGTCCTGGCGGCCGGGGTGGGCGCGGTGCTCGCGGCGACGGCCCTGCTGTACCTCCCGGAGCTCGCCGGCCAGGGCCCGACTCCCCCGCCCGGTCCGGCGGAACGGGCCGTGATCGCGGCCCACGCGGGCGCGCAGGCCGCGCTCCCGGACCTGGCCGCGCTGATCACCGACCGGGAGAAGTGGCTGCGGGCCCATCCGGACGACGAGGCCTCCTGGGCCGAGCTGGGCGCGGCGTACACGGAGCGGGGCAGCAGGCTCGGGGACGTACGGGACTATCCGCGGGCCGAGCGGGCGCTGCACCGCTCGCTCGCCGAAAAGCCCGCCGCGCGCGGCAATCTGGAGGCGCAGCTGGCCCTCGGGGCGCTCGCGGGGGCGCGGGGCGACTGGAAGACGGCCAAGGAGTGGGGCGAGCGGGTGCGGAAGGCCGACCCGCGCCGTTGGCCCGCGTACCCCGTCCTGATCGACGCGTACAACGGCCTCGGGAACTACAAGGCGGCCCAGAAGGCGATGGAGAGCCTGGAGGAGCTCCACGCGGGCGCGGTGGTGCGGGGCAGGGCCGCGCAGTCGTACCGCGACCGGGGCTGGCGGGAGGACGCCGACGCGGCCGCCCTCGACGCGGTGGCGCTCGCGCAGTCGGACACGGACCGGGCGGCCTCGCTGGCGCGGCTCGGGGACCTGGCGTGGGAGCGGGGCGAGCCGGACGAGGCCTTCGCGCGGTACGGGGCGGCGCTGCGGCTCGTACGGGACCACGGGCCCTCGCTCGCCGGGCGGGCGCGGACGCTGACGGCCCTCGGCCGCACGGAGGAGGCGGCGCGCGAGTGGCGGGCGGCCCTGGCCCGGCTCCCGCTGCCGGAGTACTTCCTGGAGGCGGGCGAGCTGTACGAGTCGCTGGGCCTGGAGGGCGACGCCCGTGCGCTCTACGAGCGGCTGCGGACGGCCGGCCGGCCGGGGGCGGAGGCGACCCTGGGGCTGCTCGACGCGGACCACGGCGACCCGGCGGCGGCGGCCGTCCGGATGCGGGCGGAGTGGGCGCGGGGCCACCGCTCGGTGCGGGTGGCGGACGCGCTGGGGTGGGCGCTGCACCGCTCGGGCGCGTCGAAGGAGGCGCTGGGGTACGCGAAGCTGGCCACCGAGGAGGGCCTGCGGAGCGCGCCCTTCATGTACCACCGGGGCGAGATCGAGCGGGCCCTGGAACAGACCGGCCCGGCCCGCCGGCACCTGGCGGAGGCCCTGCGGATCAACCCCGAGTTCTCGCCCCTGCACGCCCGGAGGGCCGAGGCGGCTCTGGCGGCCCTGGGCGAACTGCCGGACGAACTCCCGCCGGAGCTCCGCCCGGAGCCGGCCGGGAAGCCGGCGGTCCCGGCGGCGTCGGGCACGAGGCCGGGGTAGGCGCCCCGGCCCACCCCCCGCGTGAGCCGGAGCACCACCCCGGGGCTTGGACGTGCGAGAGGGGTCCCGGGGCGTCCCGGGACCCCTCTCGCAGGGCGACTAGAGGTTGCCGCGCTTCTCCTGCTCGCGCTCGATGGCCTCGAACAGGGCCTTGAAGTTGCCCTTGCCGAAGCCCATGGAGCCGTGACGCTCGATCATCTCGAAGAAGACGGTCGGGCGGTCCTGGACCGGCTTGGTGAAGATCTGCAGCAGGTAGCCGTCCTCGTCGCGGTCGACGAGGATCTTCAGCTCGCGCAGGGTCTCGACGGGCACGCGGGTCTCGCCGGCCCACTCACCGAGGGTGTCGTAGTACGAGTCGGGGGTGTCGAGGAAGGAGACACCCGCGGCCCGCATCGCGCGCACGGTGGCGACGATGTCGTTGGTGGCGAGGGCGATGTGCTGGACGCCGGCGCCGCCGTAGAACTCCAGGTACTCGTCGATCTGCGACTTCTTCTTCGCGATCGCCGGCTCGTTGATCGGGAACTTCACCTTGAGGGTGCCGTCCGCGACGACCTTCGACATGAGCGCCGAGTACTCGGTCGCGATGTCGTCGCCCACGAACTCCTTCATGTTCGTGAAGCCCATGACCTTGTTGTAGAAGGCGACCCAGTCGTTCATCCTGCCGAGCTCGACGTTGCCGACGCAGTGGTCGATGGCCTGGAAGGTGCGCTTGGCCGGCGGCTCGACGATCGGGTTCGCGGAGACGAAGCCCGGCAGGTACGGGCCGTCGTAGCCGGAGCGCTCGACGAGGGTGTGGCGGGTCTTGCCGTACGTGGCGATGGCGGCGAGGACGACGGTGCCGTGCTCGTCCTTCAGCTCGTACGGCTCGGTGATGCCGGTGGCGCCGTGCTCGACGGCGTAGGCGTACGCGGCGCGCGCGTCCGGCACCTCGATCGCCAGGTCGACGACGCCGTCGCCGTGCTCGGCGACGTGCTCGGCGAGGAAGCGGCCCCAGTCGGTCGCGACCTTGATGACGGAGGTGAACACGAAGCGGGCCGCGCCGTTGGTGAGGACGTAGCTGGCGGTCTCGCGGCTGCCGTTCTCCGGTCCGGAGTAGGCGACCAGCTTCATGCCGAAGGCCGTGGAGTAGTAGTGCGCGGCCTGCTTGGCGTTGCCGACGGCGAAGACGACCGCGTCCATTCCCTTCACGGGGAAGGGATCGGCCTGCCGCGCGGTGGAGGGGGTGTGATCGATGGTCTCAGTCATGGCAGCAATGTCCCGCCGTTCTGCAAGGTGCGCAAGAGTTCGCTGATCCGCTGGTCATGTTGCACAGCGACGGGCGAGTATGGCCGTGCGACTTGTACATCCTGACCATGGGGAGACCGCTGTGGCGATCGATCATCTGGACGGACGGCTCATCACGCTCCTCGCGCGCGAGCCGCGCATCGGCGTCCTGGAGGCCTCCCGGCGCCTGGGGGTGGCGCGGGGCACGGTCCAGGCACGGCTCGACCGGCTCCAGGCGAGCGGGGTGATCAGCGGATTCGGGCCCCAGGTGGATCCGGCGGCGCTCGGCTATCCGGTGACGGCCTTCGCGACACTGGAGATCAAGCAGGGGCAGGGCGCGGACGTGCGGGGGCATCTGGCGACGGTGCCCGAGGTCCTGGAACTGCACACGACGACGGGCCACGGCGACATGCTCTGCCGGCTCGTGGCCCGCTCGAACGCGGACCTCCAGCGGGTGATCGACAAGGTGGTGGCCTTCGAGGGGATCGTGCGGGCGTCCACGGCGATCGTGATGGAGAACCCGGTGCCGCTGCGGATCATCCCGCTGGTGGAGCAGGCGGCGCAGGAGTAGCCCGGGAGGCGCGGCCGGGAGGCGCGGCCGGGGGGCGCGGCCGGGACGCAAAGAGAGCTCTGCAAAGAAGTAGTTGCAAAGAAACCCTTGCAACTACTTCTTTGCAACTCTACGGTGAGGTCATGCCCGAGTCCGAAGAGCAGTCCCCGGAGCCCCACGAGCAGCCCCACGAGCAGCCCGGGACGCAGCCCGACGAGCCCCTGAGCCGCACGCTCGACCCGCGCTCCCTGCGCGCGATCGCCCACCCGCTGCGCATCCAACTGCTGCGCGTCCTCCGCCGCTACGGACCCGCCACCGCCTCCCAGCTCGCCGAGCGGCTCGGCGAGTCCAGCGGCGCCACCAGCTACCACCTGCGCCAGCTCGCCGCCCACGGCTTCATCGTGGACGACCCGACGCGCGGCAAGGGCCGGGAGCGGTGGTGGAAGCCGGTCCACCGGGGGACGATCTTCGACGAGACGCTCCACAGGAACCCCGACCCCGAGGTCCAGGGCGCCCTCGACGTCGTCATGCACGAGATCGCGACCATCCACACCCAGGAGCTCTCGACCTGGGTCGCCACCCGCCACACCTGGGGCGAGGAGTGGTACGGCGCCTCGGACTTCAGCGACTTCAGGCTGAACGTCCCGCCCGAGCGGCTGCGCGAGCTCAACCAGAAGATCCACGCCCTGATCAACGAGTACGCCGACACCTCCGACCCCGACGCGCCGGGCGCCGCCCGCGTACGGATGCACCTGCACGCGTTCCCGCAGCACGACTGACGGAAGGAACCCGCATCATGCATGCCGACATCCACCTCCAGCTGCACGCACTGACCGCCGAGGAGCTCCGGCACGAGGCCGCCGCCGTCCGGCCGCCCGCCGCCGCCCCCGTCCCCGCCCTCCGCGCACGACTGGGCTGGCGGCTCGTCGAACTGGGCCTGCGCATGGTCGCCCCCGCCGACAGCCCGGCCGTTCTGGCCGCATGACCGTTCCGGGGGGAGACGAAGTGAGGACGCCACCGCACGACCGGGTCCCCCTGGGGACCGTCCTGACCGCCAACGCCATATCCGTCACCGGCAATTCGCTCACGCTCATCGGCGTCCCGTGGTTCGCGCTCGAGACCACGGGAAGCCCCGGCAAGGCCGGACTCGTCGCCTTCTGCGCGGCCGTCCCCGTCGTCCTCGCCGCGATCGCCGGCGGCCCGGTCATCGACCGCCTCGGGCGCCGCCGGGTCAGCATCGCCTCCGACCTGATCTGCGGGCTCGCCCTCGCCGCGATCCCGCTCCTGCACCAGACGGGCGCACTCCGCTTCTGGATGCTGTGCGCGCTGATGGCGGTCACGGGCCTGTTCCACGCGCCCGGCGAGATGGCCCGCCACGTGCTCGTCCCCGACCTGGCCGGACGCGCCGGGACCTCGCTCACCCGGGCCGCGAGCCTGTACGACGCGGTGGCGCGCGGGGCCCGGATGACGGGAGCCGCGATCGCCGGACTGCTCGTCGCCTTCATGGGCCCCGGCACGGTCCTGTACCTCGACGCGGCCACCTTCGCCGCCTCCGCGCTGCTCGTCACGGCCGGCCTGCGCGGGGTGCCGTCGGCGGAGCCGCTGCGCGACGGGCCCCGCCTCTCCCCCGCCCGCTACCGCGCCGATCTGCGCGAGGGGTACGCCTTCCTGTTCCGCGCCCGGCTGCTGCTCGCCATCACCGTGATGGTGATGGTCACCAACGGCCTGAACCAGAGCTGGAGTTCGGTGCTGCTGCCGGTCCACGCCCGGGAGGACCTCGGCGGTCCCGCCGCGCAGGGCCTGCTCGTCTCGGTCTTCGCCGGGTGCGCCCTGGCCGGTGCCCTGCTCTACGGGGCCGTCGGGGAGCGCTTCCCGCGCCGGGCCGTGTTCACGGTGGGCTTCCTGCTCTGCGGCGCCCCGCCGTACCTGGTGGCCGCCTTCACCGACACCGTCGCGCCGCTGCTCGTGACGGTCGCGGCGGCCGGCTTCGGCGCCGGGGTCCTGAACCCGATCCTGACCACGGTCATGTACGAGCAGGTGCCCGACGCGCTGCGCAGCCGGGTCATGGGCGCGAGTACGGCCGGCGTGCTGCTGACGACCCCGCTGGGCGGTCTGGCGGCCGGTCTCCTGGTCGAGCGGGCCGGACTGACGGCGACGCTGCTCGGGATCGGGACGCTCTACTTCCTCGCGACTCTCTCGCCGATGGTCTTCCCGGCCTGGCGGGGCATGGACACGGCGCCCGGCGGCACCTCTCGCCACGCGCCCGGCGAGGCACCCGGCGAGGACGTCAGCAGGACGGGACCTTCGACTCCTGCCCCTGTTCCAGGGCCCGCAGGGACGCCACCGCGTCGCTGAGCGCGGTGACGGGCACGAGGCGCAGACCCTTCGGCTGCTCGGCCAGGGCGTCCGCGCACTCGTCCTTCGGTACGAGGAAGACGGTGGCCCCGTCGCGGGCGGCGGCCTGCGTCTTGAGGGAGACCCCGCCGACCGCGCCGACCGTGCCGTCCGGCTGGATCGTGCCCGTACCGGCGACGGTCCGGCCGCCGGTGAGGTCGCCGCCGTTCCCGTCGCCGTCGAGCTTGTCGACGATGCCGAGGGAGAACAGCAGCCCGGCGCTGGGCCCGCCGACGTCGGCAAGGTTCAGGGTCACCTTCACCTTCTCGGGATCCTTCTTCAGGTACCCGAGCGCGGCGAGGGTGGCCGCGTCCTGCGACGCCTTCATCTGCCCGAGGTTGTGCTTCTCGATCTCGGCGTCGGACTTGCCCGAGGGATAGACGGAGTCGTGCGGCAGGACGGCCCGGTCGGTCCGGAACCAGGCGTCGGCCACGTCCCCGAGGTCCACGTCCGTGGACGGTCCGGTCGCGAGGATCGTCGTCATCCGCAGCTGCCCCTCGGTGGGCCGGACCGGGGCGCCGGTGATGGTGATGACCTCCTGCCCCTTGTCCTCGCCGAGCACGTCGGCGGTCGTGCCGGGCTGCGCGATCGCGTACGGCAGCGGCGCGAGCCCGACGACGGCGAAGAGCGCGGCGACGGGCAGGGCGCAGAGCGCGAGGGCGCGAGGGCGGGAGAGGCGGGAGAGGCTGGAGAGCACGCCCCCAGGCTACTGGGACACGCGCCGGGGCGAGTCCGGGGCACCCGTGCCGGCGGGCGCGGCCGGCAGCCGCCGGTCGAAGAAGGACCGCACCCCGCGCCGTACGACGGCCGTCGCCGCCGCCGGGTCCCCGGGCCCGACGAGCGCCGCCCTGGCCCCGGCGGTGACCAGTCCGGCGGCCTGGAGCTGCGGGACGAGGTACGCGTAGTCGCTGAAGATCCAGTGGTTGGCGCGGGGCAGCAGGACACGGCGGGCACGGACCCCCGCCCACGAGCGTTCGATGCGGGAGGACTCCTCGAAACCGTCCGTGCGGAACATCAGCAGGGGCCGGTCGAGGCCCGCCACCAGGTCCGGGTCGAGATCGAGATGACCCTCCAGGTTGACGCCGGCGGCGATCCGCCCGTCGCCGGCCAGCGCGTGGACGGCTGCGGTGCCGCCCGCCGAGTGCCCGTACACCCCGATCCGGCGCAGGTCCATGACGGGCGCGAGGGGCAGGCCGCCGAGCCGGTCGAGGACGAAGCGGAGGTCCGCGACCCGGGTGTCGATCATGGTGCGGAACGTCGCCGGGTCCGGGGGCCCGGTGAGGACGGTCCACCGCAACCCACCGGGCAGCTCGACCTGGCTCGCGTCGCCGGGGTGATCGACGAGGACCACGATCCGGCCGTGGCTCGCGAGGTCCTCGGCGAGGGTCGTCCCGAGGGTGCGGGAATCGCCGCCGCCCGGCGTGTACAGCAGCACCGGGCGGCGCCCCGGAAGCGGGGGCGCGTCCACGTGGCCGTGCGTGAGGACCGCGCCCCAGTCGACACCGGCGGCCGGCAGGCCGGGACGCACCAGGGGCGCCAGGCCGGCGAACTCCCTGGCCTCGGCGGGGGTGAGCTGCGGGGCGCGCCGGAAGCCGCGGACGGTACGGGCCGGGTACAGGACGCTGATCATCACCTGCCGGACACCGGGCTCCCAGGGATCGACGCGGGAGGTGTCCGTGAGGGCGAAGGTACGGAGGCCGACGGGGTGGGGGCCGGTGGGCGCGGGCAGCCGGAGGGCGGCCGGTCCTTCCGCCGCCCGCGCGGCGGAGGTGCCGAACAGGACGGCGGCGGCGCCGAGCAGGGCGCCCTTGGCGACGGTACGGCGGCTGGGTACGGGATGGGTGCTCATGCACGGCATCCTTGGCCGGGGCGGGGAGGCGGGCGAAGGTTCAGCCCCTGCCCGAAAGGATTGCGTTCGGAGGGGGCACGGTTGCTGCGCATCCACTTCACGGCGGAGGACTTCACACGGGTGCGGTTCGCGCCCCGGCCGTCCCCCGTGCCCGAGCTGCACGCGGCCCTCATGATGCTGGGCGCCCCGCACGAGGAGCTGCTCTTCGGACGCTGGCGGGGCAGGCTGCTGCGCGCCCTGCCGGGCGCGGCCGAGCCGCTCGCCGACCTGGTGCCGGGCGGGGCGGCCCCGTCCTTCCTCGACGTCCTCGGCGAGACGCGGCAGGAGGGCCTCGCGCTGATCCGGGCGGCCCGGCCGGAGTGCGTACGGTCCGAGCTGGAGCGGGTGTACGCGGCGGGGCGGGCGCCCGCACCGCCGTGGATCCGGGCCCTGCACGCCGGGAGCCCGGAGGCCTGGCGGGTGCTGGAGCGGGCCCAGCGGGCGGCGTACGAGACGGTGCTCGCCCCGGTGTGGCCGCTGGTCCAGGACCTGCACCGGGCCGAGTTCACCCGGCACGCGCTGACGGTCGCCGAGCGGGGGCTCGGCGCGGCCCTGACGGCCCTCGCGCCGGAGCTCCGCGACGGCACCTGGGAGTGGCCCGGGGCCCCGCGCGACGTGCACCTCTCCGGGCGGGGCCTGGTCCTCCTCCCGACCTTCCACTGGCGGGGCGGCCCGCTGGTCCAGGACCTCCCGGACCGGCCGGTGGTCCTGGCGTACCCGGCGGGCGGGGGGCTGCCGCCGGGGCCGCCGGCCGCGCCCGGCGAGGACGCCCTCGCGGGGGTCCTGGGCCGGACCCGGGCGGAGCTCCTCCGGTCCCTGACGACCCCCCGCACGACGACGGAACTGGCCCGTCTCCTCGGCGTCAGCAACGCGACGGCCTCGGCGCACGCGCAGGCGCTGCGGGCGGCGGGGCTGCTGACGACGACCCGCACGGGCCGCTCGGTCCACCACGCGGTGACGCCCCTGGCCCAGCTGCTCCCCGGGGAGTGACGTTGCGGGCAGGCGTTCCGCAAGGGGCGTTGCCCCACGCCCGTTGTGGGCAGGCGTTCCGCGGGGGCGGAACGGGTGGGCACAACGGGACGGCGCCCTTGCCGGCGCCAGAGGCTGCTGAGCCTGGACCCGCACCCCTGGTGACGGCGCACGTGTGGTGCGGGCCGGGGGACGGAACGCGGTCGCACCGCCCGCCAGGGCGCGGGCACACACGAGGCGCGGGGCGCCGCCCCGCCAAGGCGCGGGCCGCGGGGGCCCAAGGGTCGGGTTCCGCCGCGCGCCTCAGCGCACCGCGCCCTAGCGCAGCGCGTCGGCGACCTCTCGCGCCGCGTCCACCACCCGCGGCCCCACCCGCTCCGGCACCGCGTCCGCGAGCATGACGACGCCGACGCTGCCCTCGACGCCGGTGACGCCGACCAGCGGTGCGGCCGCGCCGCTGGCGCCGGCCTCCAGTTCGCCGTGGGTGAGGGTGAAGCCGGGTTCGGTCAGTCCGCCCTGGCGGGCGGCGAGGATCGCCCGGCCGGCAGCGCCCCGGTCGAGCGGGTGCCGGAAGCCGGCCCGGTAGGCGACGTGGTAGTCGGTCCAGGTCGGTTCGACGACCGCGACCGCGAGCGCCTCCGCCCCGTCGACGAGGGTCAGGTGGGCGGTCGCCCCTATGTCCTCGGCGAGCGAGCGGAGCGCGGGCAGCGCGGCCTCCCGTACGAGCGGGTGGACCTGCCGGCCGAGCCGGAGCACACCGAGGCCGACGCGGGCGCGTCCGCCGAGGTCGCGGCGGACGAGGGCGTGCTGCTCGAGCGTGGCGAGGAGCCGGTAGACCACCGTCCGGTTGACACCGAGTTTGTTGGACAACTCGGTGACCGTCAGACCGTGATCGGTGTCGGCGAGCAGTTTGAGGACTCTGAGTCCCCGGTCGAGCGTCTGGGAGGTCTCCGCGGTCACGACGCCCTCTCCTTCGGAGTGAGTGGCGGCGGCTCTCACGGAGTTGCGGCGCCGGTCCCGCGGCGACGCACGTCAGAGGCCGCCGGCAGGAAGGGGTACACCGGCTGCGCTCCGCGGCGGCGCTGCCACGGGGCGAATGCTTGTGAGCCGGGACAGTAGCGGCGCGCTCCGCTCAGCGGAAGACCTCGTCCAGAATCCGGGCGCCACCGACCGTATAGAGACGGTTCGGGACCTTCGTCGGTCTGACGAGGGACTTTGGCGGACAAGATCGGCTATGTCGTGCCCGTAGCGTGGGGACGGCCGGAGGCCGACCGTGGGGGCCGGTCTCCGTGCCCGGTCCCGTCCCCACGGGATGCCCGAGGCCCGTACGCACGCCGGCGTACGGGCCTCGATCACGTCATGTGCGGGGGGGCTCACCGCATGCGGGTGGCCCACTCCTGGACCTTCTTGATCCGCTCGCGGATCTGTCCCGCCGTCGCCTCGGCGCTCGGCGGCCCACCGCAGACCCGGCGCAGCTCGGTGTGGATGACGCCGTGCGGCTTGCCGCTCTGGTGAACGTACGCACCGACCATCGTGTTGAGCTGTTTCCTCAGCTCGAGGAGCTCCTTGTGGGAAACGACGGGGCGGCGCTCCGCGGGAAGCTCCAGCAGGTCGGCCTCGGTGTCCGGCTTCTTGCGGCTGTGCGCGATCTGCCGGGCCTGGCGCTTCTGGAGGAGCAGCTGGACCTGGTCGGGTTCGAGGAGGCCCGGGATGCCGAGGTAGTCCTGCTCCTCGGCGCTGCCGGGGTGGGCCTGCATGCCGAACTCGGCGCTGTTGTACAGCACGCGGTCGAAGACGGCGTCGGACTCCAGCGCCTCGAAGGGCAGCATGTCCTGCTCGCCGGTGTCCTCGTCCTGCTGGCGCTCGGCCTCGGCCATCTCCTTCTCGGACTCGGCGTACGGGTCCTCGTCCTCGCCCGCCTTCTTGGGCCGGTCGAGGACGTGGTCGCGCTCGACCTCCATCTCGTTGGCGAAACCGAGGAGGCTGGGGATCGTGGGAAGGAACACGGACGCGGTCTCGCCGCGCCTGCGGGATCGCACGAAACGGCCGACGGCCTGGGCGAAGAAGAGGGGGGTCGAGATCGTCGTCGCGTACACGCCGACCGAGAGGCGGGGGACGTCGACGCCCTCGGACACCATGCGGACGGCGACCATCCAGCGGTCGGTGTTCTCGCTGAACTCGTCGATGCGGTTCGAGGCGCCGGTGTCGTCGGAGAGGACGACGGTGGCCTTGGTGCCGGTGATCTCGCGGATCAGCTTGGCGTACGAGCGGGCCGAGTCCTGGTCGGAGGCGATGACGAGGCCGCCGGCGTCGGGGATGGACTTCCGGACCTCGGTGAGCCGCTGGTCGGCGGCGCGCAGGACGTTCGGCATCCAGTCGCCCTTGGCGTCGAGGGCGGTGCGCCAGGCCTGCGAGATCGCGTCCTTGGTCATCGGCTCGCCGAGGCGGGCGGCGATCTCGTCGCCGGCCTTGGTGCGCCAGCGCATGTTGCCGCTGTAGGAGAGGAAGATGACCGGCCGGACGACGCCGTCGCCGAGGGCGTTGCCGTAGCCGTAGGTGTAGTCGGCCGACGACCGGCGGATGCCGTCGTTGCCCTCCTCGTACGTGACGAAGGGGATCGGGTTGGTGTCCGACCGGAAGGGCGTGCCGGTGAGGGCGAGGCGCCGGGTGGCGGGCTCGAAGGCCTCCAGGCAGGCCTCGCCCCAGGACTTGGAGTCTCCTGCGTGGTGGATCTCGTCGAGGATGACGAGGGTCTTGCGCTGTTCGGATCGGTTGCGGTGGAGCATGGGCCGTACGCCGACGCCGGCGTACGTGATGGCGACGCCGTCGTACTCCTTGCTGAGCGGGCCCGCGCTGTAGTCGGGGTCCAGCTTGATCCCTATCCGTGCCGCCGCGGCCGCCCACTGCTTCTTGAGGTGCTCGGTGGGGGCGACCACGGTGATCTGCTGCACGACGTGGTGGTGCAGCAGCCATGAGGCGAGGGTCAGGGCGAAGGTGGTCTTGCCGGCGCCGGGCGTGGCGACCGCGAGGAAGTCACGGGGCTGCTCCTGGATGTACTTCTCCATCGCGCCCTGCTGCCAGGCGCGCAGCTTGCCGGCGGTACCCCACGGGGCCCGTCCTGGGAAGGCGGGAGAAAGGTGATGGGAGGAGGTGGCGGTAGTAGTCACGATCTCCGGGTTCGACGCTCGTCACGAAATGACAGTCCAGATATGACAACCGGGCCACCTTACCGGCGGCCCGGTCGGAACCTCGTATGAAACGGGGTGGGTGCGCCCCGGTTGCGATTCAGCTCACGTCGCGGGGGAACTCACCCCGCGTCGGGGGCGATCAGCTCACGCAGCCCGTCCGCGATCACCTCGACCGCGTCGGTCTCGCCGGTCGCCACCGCGATGACCAGGCGTTCCGCGGCGTCGATGTCCGGGCGCAGCTGCACGCCGTTCATGGCGAGGAAGGTGACACAGGACAGCCAGGCCGTGCGCTTCTTGCCGTCGACGAAGGGATGGTTGACCGCGAGGGACTGCAGGAGCGCGGCGGCCTTCCCCAGGAGGTCGGGATACGCCTCCTTCCCGAACATCGCGGCCGAGGGGCGGTGCACCGCCGAGCCGAGGAGTCCGGCGTCCCGGACGACGATCTTCTGGTCGTCGACCGCGTGCTCGGCGATGCTCAGGACGTCTTCGCCGGTGAGGTAGACGCAGGTCACTTGAGCCGCTCCATCAGCTCGTGCCACTTGGTCGCCTGCTCCATGGCCGTCTTGCGCACGATGGCCTCCTGGGCGGTGCGCGCGAGGTAGTCGTCGACGGCCCGCAGCAGTATGGCGTGCATGCTGGTGCCCTCCTGCTCGGCGCGCTGCTTCAGGGCCTCGGTCTGGTCGTCGCGGAGACGCAGGTTCATAGCCATACCAGAACGGTACCACCTTGGGGTCAATCTGGTACCGAAAGGTCGGCCCGCACCAGCGTCGCGTGCAGCCGCGTCGCGACCCAGGCCCCGACCGCCGCCACCCCCGCCATCGGCAGGAAGACGGCCGCGAAGGCGGTGGGGTGGGAGCCGGTGGCCGCGCCGGCGTCCATCGCGTGGCCCACCGCGCCGCCGCCGAGCGCCGCGAAGGCCGCGCCGCCGACCGCGAGGAGCAGGACGTTGGAGAGGCCGTCGGAGATCTGGAGGGCGGCCGAGTTGGCGCCCACCTCCTCCGGGGCGGAGAGCTTCATCAGGAGCACGCTCGTCGAGGAGATGACGGCGCCCATGCCGAGGCAGCCGAAGGCCCAGGCCACCGCGACGACCCAGACGGGCACCGAGGTGATCAGCACGCTGGGCGCGGCGGCGATGGCGAGGGCGACGAGGAGCATGCCGAGGACGGTGAGCCGCTCCCGGTACGGCTCCGTCCACGGCCGGGCCTGGATCCAGGAGCCGAGCGCCCAGGTGAGGCCGCCGACGGCGAGGGAGAGACCGGCCAGGGTGGGGCTGAGGCCGCGCTGGGAGACCAGCATCAGGGGGACGAAGGACTCGGCGGCGATGAAGGACCCGGCGGCGATGCCGCGGAGCAGGATGACGGAGGGCAGCCCGCGGGCGGCGCGGTAGGTGCCGCGCGGCAGCAGGCCGCGGACGGCGGGCACGAGGAGGGCGAGGCCGGCGGCGGCGGGCAGGAGGGAGAGCCACCGCAGTTCCTGCCCCGCGTACTGGAGGAGGGCGGCGCCGGCCGAGATGCCGAGGGCCAGCAGGATCCGGCGCCGGTCCCAGGGGGCGAGGGGCGCGGACGGGTCGGCGGGGCCGGAGGCGGTGCGGCGGATCGCGGGGAGGGCGAGGGCCAGCGGGAAGACGACGAGGGCGGGGATGCCGACGAAGACCCAGCGCCAGCCGAGGTGCTCGGTGACGGTTCCGGCGGCGAGGGGTCCGACGACGGAGGGGACGACCCAGGCGGCGGCGAAGGCGGCCATGATCGCGGGCCTGAGGTGTTCGGAGTAGGCGCGGCTGACGATCACGTACAGGGCGACGATGACGAGGCCGCCACCGAGGCCCTGCACGGCCCGGCCGAGGATGAACTGCCACATGCCCCCGGCGGTCCCGGAGAGCAGCAGTCCGGCGGCGAAGGCGCTGATGCCGGCGGTGAGCGGCGCGAGGGGGCCGCTGCGGTCGGACCACTGGCCGGCCAGGACCATGCCGAAGAGGCTGGTGGTGAAGTACGCGGAGAAGGCGAAGGCGTACAGGGGGATGCCGTCCAGCTCGCGGGCGGCGACGGGCATGGCGGTGCCGACGGCGGTCGCCTCGAAGGCGATGAGCAGGACGACGGAGACGATGCCGATGCTGAGCGCCCGGTGGGCCGGGTCGAGGACGGACCCCTTGGTGTCGACGGGTGCGGCAGGGGGTCCGGGTATGGGGGCGACGTCGGCGTCGCGGGGTTCGAGGGCGCTCATTCCCCCAGAGTAAGAGGTGATCCCGGGGTTGGCTCCTGTCAGGAGTCGTGGTCGGCCTCCGCCCTCGGACGTACGACCACGAACGGAATGTTGCGGCGGTGTGGCAGTCGCATGGCGTGCCCCCGGAAACCCTTGAGCCCCTCCGGGCTCCCGCCCTACGGTCGTACTCGTGCACAACACGACCGTGTGCCCGAGAGGTTGAGGGGCTCGCCTGCAAAGCGAGTTACGTGGGTTCGATTCCCGCCACGGTCTCCAGATGATCTTCCTTACCGGATCTTCACAACACGCCGTACGGTGTGCCAGAGTCCGTCCATGGACGATCAAGGCAGACGCAGGCTGGGTGTCCTCCTCGGTGTGGGCCTCGCCTGCGGCCTGCTGCCCGGCATCACCCTGGGCGGCACGGAGACGATCGACATCGTCCTCTCCGTCCTGATGGCGGGCGTCGTCATGACGGTCCTCACCCAGGTGATCTTCATAGGCCCGTCGGGCCGCGTCCCGCTCCCCGCCCTCCTGGTCTTCGGCCTCGCCGGCTTCGTCCAGGACGCCCTGATCTGGTGGCTGCTCTCCTGGCTGGGCCCGAAGATCGCCTACCTGCACGTCGACGGCCTCGCGACGATCCTCCTCGCGGCCCTGATCACCCGCGCGACGCTCCTGCTCCTGTCCCAGCTGTCACCGGCCACGGAGACGGCCGAGGACTGAGCGTCCCCCGCCGCCCCCCCCGCGTCCTCAGGGCACCAGCTTCTCCGGCACCGTGATCGTCTCGGCGCACCCGAGCAGCCCCCGGGTGCTCTCCGCGAGCGCCTTCAGCAGCTGATCCGTGGACACGGACCGGGTCGTGCGGTCCGTGTCGACCACGGAGACCTGGAGCGGCAGCTCCTCGCCCTGTCCGGCCCGGGTGCCGGGGACCGTGCACGGCATGATCAGGGAGCGGCCGTCGAACTCCTCGCGGCGGTCGAGATAGACCCCCTTCGCCACCTCACGGAATTCACGCGCGTGCTTTCCCTCGGTCACGAAGGCCACGTCGTACCTCGACCAGCCGACCGTGGCGTTGACCCAGGCTTCCTTCCCGTCGGCCCGGCCCTCGATCTGGCAGGGACGGAAGGTCGTCCGCGCGAGCTCGTCCGTGTCGGGGTTCCAGCCCTGCGCCTCCACGAGCATCCGCTGCTTCATCTCGGTGAGTGAGCGGTCGTGCGGCTGGAAGTCCTCCCCGAGGTCGGCCCGGAGCGCCTCGACGTTCCGCTCCCCGAACACCCTCCCGCAGTTCTTCAGGGCGGCCGGGGGCACGGCCCCCGTACGCTCCTTCCCCCCGCCGTCCCCGTCGTCCGAGCACCCGCTCAGGACCAGGGCCGCCGCCAGGGCGCCGGCGGCGATCCCCGACAGCCTCCGCGTCTTGCTCACTGTCCGCCTCACTTGTTCGCGGTTAGGTCGTCGACGCTCTTCGCGCCCGTGTTGTACGAGTACTCGATCTCGCGGATCAGTTCCTGCCGCTCGGCCTGGGTCAGCCCCTGCATCTCGGCGACGTTGAGGGCGGGAACGACCACGGCACGACGGCCTTGCTGGCGGGCGTCCACGACGGCGGAGTCCGCGTCGTCGTCGTTCTTGTACTCGTTGTCCTTGAGGTACTGCAGGGTGTCCGAGGCGTAGTCCGTGCTGACCGCGGACCCGACGGTCTCCATGATGATCGGGACCGCGGTCGCCGCCACGAGTCCCGCGGCGGGCCCGAGCACCACGGCGGAGCCGACACCGACCACCGCGGCGACACCGCCGCTGACGGCGGACTTCCGCCACTCGGCCTGCTTCTCCATCTCCAGGTTCTTGGCCTCCTCCTGGTCCTTGAACTCCAGGGAGATGGCGTCGATCCGCGACTCGTCGAGGATGCCGTGCAGCTTGGTCGAGTTGTGGAGGAAGGTGAGCTGGGAGTCCTTGTCCCCCTCCAGCACCTTGAGACCGCCGGCCTCGAAGACCTGCTGCGCGGCGGAGAGCGACTTGTACCCCTGCTCGTCGCCCGCGACGGCGTTCATGAACCGGAGGCTGGCGCCCTCGCCGAAGTCCGTGCGCGAGCTTCCGTCGCTGCTCGCGCCGAACAGCTTGTCCCGGCCGAGGGCGTCACCGGAATCGCCGAAGTTGTACGTGGAGTAGTTCAGGTCGTCGATGTAGGCGGCGCCCATCCGCCCCAGGCTGTCCATCAGCGGCTTGTGCTGCCCGCGGAGCTCGGTGTTCGTCCCGTACGAGTCGATCACCTGCTTCATGATCTCGGCGGACTTCTCGTCGCGGTGCAGCTGCGGGTTGGGGTCGTCCCAGCCGTGACCCGTGGTCGCCGCCTCCAGGGCGTGGCCGAGGGCGTCCGGCATGTACTCCGCGGTCTTCTTCCAGTCGTCCGGGTTGTGGCCCTCGACGTCGGGGAAGAACTCGTAGTCCTTGTTCTGGAAGTAGTCCAGGTAGCCCTTCTGGGCCCCGTCCTTCTTCGGGTCCAGGTCCACCGTCCCGCCGACGCTGCCGTCCTTGTTGTAGGACGTGGGCTCCTTGGAGAAGTACTCCTTCGCCGCCTCCGGGCTGTGCCCGAGCGCCTCCAGCATCGAGTTCATCGGGTCGAAGCCGGAGCCGTTGACGCCGGACGGGTTGTACTGGTTCTTCAGCCAGCCGCCGCCGAGCGGCTTGCTGTCGGCGAACATGTACGGGTCCTTCGCGTGCAGCTGGGTGACGTGCTCCGCGATCGGGACCAGGAACTTGGGGTCGTAGTTGCCGTAGCGCATGATGCCGCCGAGCAACTGGTAGCCGTACGCCGGGTTGTTGTCGTACTTGACCAGCGGGATGCGCTCCGTGCCGAGCTTGCGCATGTCCGTGGACCACTTGTCGGTCCACGCGTCGCCGCCCTGCGTCGCCGTCGCCAGGTTGAGGCCCAGGTTCTTCTGCAGGTCCTGGACGTCGGCGAGGCGCTGCTTGTCGACCTTCGAGTAGTCGTACGTGTCGGTCGACAGCTGCCCGAAGAACTCCAGGGCCCCCTTCGGGCCCATGCCGTCGTAGAAGGCCCGGGAGAACTCCTTGGAGCCGCTGTTGTCCTTGAGCAGCTCGTTGAGGCGCATCAGCTCCTCGTGCGAGATGTCCCGGCCCTTCTTGGCGAGGTCGACGGCCCGCTGCGCCTCCTCGGCGTCGAGGCTCGTGTACTTCGGGCCGCTGAAGTTGTTCCGGTCGCCGGTGTTGTTGGCCCGGAGCGCGTTGGAGCAGGCCACGTCGGCCTCGGTGCAGACCTCCAGGATCGCCTTGATGCGCTCCTCCATCGCCCGGATGTCGGCGCGCTCCTTGCGGACCAGGTCCTGGAAGTCGGGGTCGTGGCGGGCGCCGGGGTCCTTGATCTCGGAGAGCGGCTCCCGGGCGGCGACGGTGCCGTCGGCCTTGACGTAGAAGCCCTTGGCGGGGGCCTCCGTCTCGGCGATCGCCTTGAGGTCGTCCTGGGCCTTCTTGAAGGCCTGGTGGCCGTCGGCGAGGATCTTGTGGATGCCGTCGGCGGCCTTCGCGGCGTCGCCGAACTCCTTCGCCGTCTTGTCCACGAACGGCTTCGTGACCTCGGCGTTCACCCCGCGCCAGTAGTCGTCCCTGGCCTTCGCGGCCATGGTGGACTGGGCGTCCTGGGTGAGCGTGTCGAGCTTGCCCTTCAGGGCGGACCATTCGTCGGCGGCCGTCTTCATCCGGTCGAGCGCGGCCTGCATGACGTTCTGATAGGTCAGCACAGCGGATCCCCCGGCCTACTTGAAGTACTGGTCGATCTGGGAGGCCGCGAGGGCCGCCTTGATGTCTTCCTCTTCCTTCGCGTGCGACGCCGCGCTGTAGTCGAGGTGGTTGGAGATGTTCGCGCAGGCGTCGAGGAGCGTCTTCAGCTGGGAGTCCCACGTCTCCTGCACGGCCGCCATGGCCGAACCGGTGAGGAAGTCGTGCCCCTTCAGCTGGGTGGCCGCCTCGGTCGTGCTCGTACGGGCGTGGTTGCCGTCCTTGGCGAGCCGGCCGTGCAGCGCGTACGCGGCGCTGCCGATGGCGCCGAGCTTGTCCTGGTCGACGCCGAGGTCGGCGTTGCCCCCGCCGCCGCCCCCGGGCTCGGGCGCGACCTGGTTGAGCCTCATGCTCACGTTGGCCGTCGACGCGGACCGTACGGACGCCCACTCCTCTTCGAACGACATGCTCTCCCCCGTGGCGACTGTCCTGCGGTGATCGTTCCGGCTTCGCCTCAGCAAGTTCCGCGCCGGGCGAGGCATCGCGATCGTAGCCCGCCGGTCATCTCCGAGCACCCGTTCGGGCAGTCTGCACAGAGAATCTCCCCTCATTTCCAAGGTTCTCGGCGGCCAGGCGCTCCGCTTCACCTTCGCAACTCGGACAGCCCGGGCGTTCCGGCCCGGGAACGGCCCCCCGCTCCCGCCTCGATAGGCTCTCCCGGCGCCCCGTCACCACGGGGCGCGGGAACGACGGGGGGACGTACACGTGGAACAGGCACGCACGCGGGAGGAGTCCGCGCGCCGGATCGGCCCGTACCGCCTGATCACCCGCCTCGATCCGCCGACGGCAACCGTCTCCTGCCGCCGCTTCGTCGCGTGCACGCGGGACGGCGAGCGCACGGTCCTGCTCAACACCCCGCTGCCCGGCACCGACCCGGCCCGCTTCGCCACGGAGGCCGACGCGGCCCGCCGGCTCCTCGGCCCGTGGATCGCCCCGGTGACGGACCTGGCCGCGCCCGGCGAGTCCCCCTGGTACGCGACCCCCTACGTCCCCGCCCTCCCCCTCCCGGTCGCCCTCGCCGTCCACGGCGGGCCGCTGCCCGAGGGGTCCGTACGGGCCGTGGGCGTCGCCCTCGCCGAGGCGCTCGCCGCCGCGCACGCGCAGGGCCTCACGCACGCCGGGGTCTCCCCCGCCGCCGTCCTGCTCACCGCCGACGGCCCCCGGCTGAGCTGCTTCGGCGCCGTACGGGCGGCCGGCCCCGACGGAGAGGCGCGCACCGGCCTGCCCGGCCTCGAACCGGGCGCGCTCGCCCCCGAGCAGGCGTCCGGCGGCCGCCCGCGACCGCCGGGCGACGTCTTCGCGCTCGGCGCGGTCCTCGCGTACGCCGCCACCGGCCACACCGTGCCCGAACGCGACGAACTCCCCTCCGCCCTGCGGCCGGTGATCTCCTCCTGCCTGGCCCGCGACCCGGCGGACCGCCCCACCGCCGCCGACCTGATGGCCGCCCTCGCGCCACCCACCCCGCACCGGACCGTCCTGAACTCGGCCGGCGCCCTGCTGACCCCGGGCTGGCTCCCGGGCCGGGTGGTGGCGGCACTGGCGCGCCAGTCGTCCGAACTCCTGGCGGCCGAACTCCCCACGGACACCGACACCGCCACCGCCCCCTCTTCACGGACCTGACCTGACCTGATGCTGTCGCCCCTGACCCACGACGACCCGGCCACCGTCGCCACGTACCGCCTCATCGCCCGTCTCGGCTCCGGCGGCATGGGCACGGTCTACCTGGCGCGCACGCCCGGCGGCCGGACGGTCGCCCTGAAGACCGTGCACGCCCGTCTCGCCACCGACCCCGCCTTCCGCAGCCGCTTCCGCCTGGAGACGGACGCGGCGCGGATCATCGGCGCGCGGCACGGAGCGGCCGTCGTCGACGCCGACCCGCTCGCCGAGACGCCGTGGCTGGCCACCGAGTACGTCCTCGGCCCGCCGCTCGACGACGCCGTCGCGCTCGGCGGCCCGCTCCCCGAACCGACCGTCCGCGCCCTCGGCGCCGCACTGGCCGGGGCCCTCGCCCAACTGCACTCCTCGGACGTGGTCCACCGCGACCTGAAGCCCTCGAACGTCCTCGTCACCGCGTACGGCCCGAAGATCATCGACTTCGGCATCGCCCGCGCGGCCGGCGACGACCACCTCACCCGCACGGGGGCGGCGGCCGGCACGCCCGCCTTCATGTCGCCCGAGCAGGCGAGCGGCGAGGAACACACCCCGGCGGGCGATGTGTTCGCCCTCGCCGGCGTCCTCGTCTTCGCCGCCACCGGCCACGGCCCCTTCGGCACGGGCTCCCCCGCCGACCTCCTCTACCGCGTGCGCTACGCCGAGCCCGACCTCACCGGCGTACCGGAGTCGCTGCTGCCGCTCCTGACCGCCTGCTTCGCGAAGGACCCGGCGGCCCGCCCCACCACGCACACCCTGACGAACCATCTCCACGACGGCCACGGCGAGTTCGCCGACCACCTGCCGCCCCTGCTCCTGGCCGACATCGCCCGCCGGGCGACCGACGTCTGGCTCCACACCCCGCACCGCCTCCCGGCCCCGGCGGAATCCGCGACGACGGCGACGGTCCCGAGCACCCCGCTCTCCCGCCGCCGCGCCCTCACATTGGGCGGCGGCTCCCTGCTGGGCCTCGCGGGGGCGGGAGCGGGCGTATGGGCATGGCTGGGCACCCGCACCTCCGACACCGGCTCCCCCGGCGCCCCGACCGCCACGGGCCCCACCGCGATCCCGGCGACGACGGCCACGGACGGGGCGCCGAAGGCACTGTGGCAGGGATCGTCCCTGGACCGCGAGGAACGGACCACCCAGCTCCTCGCGGGCGACGTGGTCGGCTTCGCGGAGACGGTGTCGTTCCGGGTGCTGGATCCGAAGGACGGGAGTGTGCTCTGGTCGGATTCCATGGTCATGGAACCGCACCAGGTCACGACCGACGGCACGTCCTTCTACCTCTCGGACGGCCCCCTCGAGAAGGCGGGCGCCCTGAAGATCCGTACGATCGCCCCCCGCACCGGCAAGGAAGCGGCCAAGACGATCGAGCTGAAGGGCTTCGACGGCTCGAGCTCGGGCACGGAGCTCCTCACCGCCGCCGGCGGGACGCTCTTCGCCGCCTCGCGGCGGGGCGATCACAGCATCGACTCGGACGTGAACCAGACGGGCTGGCATCTGCTCGCCGTCAACCTGCGCACGGGCAAGGAGGCGTGGCGTCAGGCGTACGAATGGGACGGCGTACGCCCCTGGCTCGCCCAGGTGTCCGGCGGCCGGCTGATCCTGGGCAAGAACAGCGGCGACCTGGACTCCTTCCTCGTCCAGGCGCTCGACGTGCAGACCGGCCGCCGGCTCTGGCAGCGCCGCCTTCCGCTGAAGGAATCCGCCCAGTTCATCCCCGGCCAGCTCGCCATCGACGAGCGGCACGCGTACTTCGGCGGGGACCGCCTCCGGGCGCTGCGTCTCACCGACGGCGGGATCGCCTGGGAGTACGGCTCCGGTTCCGCCGACACCTCCTACGGTGTGCCGGCCGTCTCGGGCGGCATCGTCTACGCGCAGGAGAACAGGGACACCCCCGGGCTCGTGGCCGTCACGGCCGACCTCGGTGTCAGGCGGTGGACGGAGTCGCCCTCCGGCCGCACTCTGACTCCCGACTTCTTCGCCTCTCCCGTGGTCGGCGAGAGGTACGTGTACACGCCCGTACGGGGCGGGCTGAGCGCGGTCGACCTGGACAGCAACCGCTCGGCGTGGGTGTTCCCCACGGACGCCGGCCGCTTCGTCGTCGACAAGGAACGGACGCGCATCATCGGCGCCGGCAAGACGTCCGTCGTGGCGATCCCCTACGCCTGAGCCCGCCTCCTCCCCACCCCTCTCCCCGTTCACTCCCACCAACCGGAAAGCAGCCTTCGTGACCACGCAGCCCCTCGCCACCGGCGACCCGCTCCGGCTCGGCCCGTACCGGCTCCTCGGCGTCCTCGGCGAGGGCGGCATGGGCAAGGTGTACGTGGGCCGGGACGACTCCGGAGCGCCGGCCGCCGTCAAGGTCCTGCGCCCCGAACTCGCCCACGACCAGCACCTCGCGCAGCGTTTCGTCCGCGAGGCCGACATGGCGCGGGCCGTCACCAGCAAGGGCGTGGCGCGGGTCCTCGGCGCGCAGACCGAGGGCGGGCGGCCCTGGATCGCCGCCGAGTTCCTCGCCGGACCGACGCTCGACCAGGCCGTCCGCGCGTACGGCCCGATGGACGTGCCGACGGTCCGCGCCCTCGCCGCCCAGCTCGCGCGCACCCTGCACGACATCCACGCCGCGGGCCTGGTCCACCGCGACCTCAAGCCCGCGAACATCGTGCTCACCTCCACCGGCCCGCGGATCATCGACTTCGGCATCGCGCGCCCCGAGCACGGCCTGACCCTCACCACCACCGGCCAGATCCCCGTCACCCCGGGCTACGGAGCCCCCGAGCAGGTCCTCGGGCAGCGCGTCGGACCGGCCTCGGACGTCTTCTCGCTCGGCGCGGTCCTCGCGTACGCGGCGAGCGGCCGGCGCGCCTTCGACGGCGGGCACGTGGCGGCGGTCCAGTACGAGGTCGTGCACGGCACCCCGGACCTCAGCCTGGTGCCGCCGGAGCTCCAGACGCTGATCGGCCCCTGCCTGGCGAAGGATCCGGCGTTCCGCCCGGCACCGCCGCAGGTCGCCGAGGCCTTCGCCCCGCCGAAGGGCGCCGACCGCGCGTGGCGCAAGGGCCCGCTGGCCGAGGACATCAAGCGGCGGGAAGCGGCCACGAAGCGTCTGGCGGCCCCGGCGGACACCGTCGTCGCCTCCACCGCGCCGTCCCGGCGCCGCTTCCTCACCGGCGCCGCCGTGGGCGTGGCGGTCCTGGGCGCCGGAGGCGGGGCGGGCGCCTGGTGGCTGAGCCGCGGTGAGGCGAAGTCGCCGACCGCCGATGTGCCGCCGGCCGTGCCGACCCCGGAGGCCGCGTTCGTCTCGGCCATCGATCTGAAGCCTGGCGAGGGCCCGAAGGCCCTGTGGGGTCCGCTCGACGTCATGGCGGCCGAGGGCGAACTACCCCTGCCCGTACGGGACGTGGTGATCGTGCAGGCGAAGACGGGCGGCCTGCTCGCCCTGTCCGTGACGAACGGCAAGGAACGCTGGCGGGCCAAGGACATCGAAGCGGACGCCGGTTTCGTCTCCGTCGCCGACCGACTGGTCGTCGGGGTCGACAAGAAGGGCGTCCTGAACGCGTTCGTCGCCTCCACCGGCGCCCCCGTCTGGCAGACCCAGTCCGACGTCGACGACGTCCTCGCCGCGGACGACACCCACGTCTACCTGGTGACGAAGGACAACGAACTGCGCGCCGTCGACGCCTGGACCCTGGCCACGACCTGGACGCGCCCGATGACGTCCCCCCGGTCCCAGAACGGCCCCGCGAAGGCCGCCGTGGGGAGGAAGCGGCTCGTGATCCACGGCAGGGACGGCCACTGCGCCGCCCTGTACACGGAGACGGGCGAGACGGACTGGGAGATCAAGGACCAGGGCACCGACGGCCAGACACCGGCACTCGGCGACAACAACGCCGCGTACTTCGGCGGCCGCAAGCTCACGGCCCGCCGCCTCGACCGCGGCGACTTCCTGTGGGAGGAGGAGACCGGCCTCGGGGGCAACTGGGGCACACCCACCGCCGCCGCCGACCTCGTCTTCGCGGTCAACAGCTACAACGCCTACCGGTACAGCACCATGGTGGACGTCCACTTCCCCGTCTCCGACTGGTACGAGGTCCTGGACGGAATCGGCCCCGGCACCGTCAACCCGCCGGCGGTGGAGGGCGCGACGGTCTGGCTCCACTCCCCGGACAGCAGCCACGTGAAGGTCGTCCACAAAGACACCCACGCGCACCTCTTCACCATCGAGATGAAGCGCCAGGGCACCTACCAGCTGGCGAGCGCCGGCAACCGCGTCTTCGTCGCCAGGGCCGGCCGGATCGGTGCGCTGCCGGTGCTCGGGGTGTAGGCCGACGCTCAGGAACGAGCGGCAGGCACGCCGGTCGCCAGCTTGTCCCCCTGGCAGCCCAGCTCGGCCGAGATCTGTCGGGCCGCCGCGTTGGCGAGGGTGATCAGGTGGGTGCGCCGGTCCAGGTCGGTGTCGGGTGTGCCGGCGGGACCCCAGATCGTCGTCTCCACCACGATCGGGTGGGCGGGCGCCTTGAGGCGGCAGGAGAAGTAGACGTGGCCGAGGCCCTCCGAGGAGAAGGCCTCGATTCCCGAGGTGTACGAGGTCACCGACTTGGCGAGCTCCGGACCGAGGTACGGACCCTTCCCCACGGCGTTCACCTCGATCTTGAGGTCCTTCGTCCCGCCCTCCGCCGGGCGCAGCCCGCAGTACGTCACGGGCTGCGGCCGGTACGAGTCCGCCCACGGCGCGGCGGCGGCGTCGCGCAGGCCCGAGAGGGCCTTGTCCGGCTTCGAGAAGGAGTCCTGGAAACGCTCGCCGCCCAGCACGGCCTTGAGCGCCGCCGTGGCGGCCGCGTCCCCGGCGAAGCCGCCGCAGGCCTCGGCCGCCGTGAGGCCCTTCGGTTCCTCCGTGGGCTCCCCGCCGCCGGAGCAGCTCGTGAGGAGGGCGGCCACGGCGACGGCCGCACCCGTTCGTGCCAGTGCAGACCGCATGTGCGTCACTTCTTCTCGTACGGGTCGGGGAGCGAGTTGTCGCGGGCGTGCAGGCGCGCGTCCCTGACGTAGTCGACCAGGGTCTCGTCGAGGTAGTTCCGGTCCTTCTCACTCCAGCCGGGGGCGTTGGCGTAGGCGATGCCGGGACGGAGCGAGTTCTCCTTGCCCATGGCCAGCGCCTCGTCCGACAGGTCGTCCGACTTCTTCTTCAGCAGTTCGTCCTTCTCGTACTTCTCGGCCATGTCGTCGGCCTCCATGCCGATGACCGTCGTCACCGCGCCGCCCACCGTCTCGGCGGCCAGCGGTACGAGTACGCCACCGGCGCCGCCGGTCAGGACCGCGATGCCGCCCGCCGCCGCGGCGCCGACACCGAACTTGACCCATTCGGTCGTCCGGCCGACCGCCTTCTTGTGCTCCTCGGAGTCCTTCTCGTAGTCCTTGTCGATCTGCGCCATGCGGGACTCGTCCATGATGCCCTGCGCCTCCGAGCCGATGCGGAGCGTGGTCCGCGCGTCGGTGAGGTCCCGCTCGTCGAAGGTGGAGCCGGGCTTGGGACCCACCTGGTCGAGAACGCTCGTCGTG
Organism: Streptomyces tanashiensis; assembly: GCF_014648895.1. GTDB lineage: Bacteria > Actinomycetota > Actinomycetes > Streptomycetales > Streptomycetaceae > Streptomyces > Streptomyces tanashiensis. The sequence goes on along the minus strand of NZ_BMRZ01000013.1, from coordinate 77,148 downwards.
TACAGCGACTCGGCCGCCGAGAGGGTCGAGTGGCCGTTCTCGCTCTGCGCCACGATGCCCATGAAGTTGACGGCGTCGCCGCGGTTCCAGAGCAGCCCGGTGTCGAACTCGGAGCCGAAGCGGGACTTGCCGTCGGCGCCGTTGAAGCCGAACGGCGAGTTCTTCTTCTCCTCCATCGTCGTGTCGCTGTCCGTCTCCAGGGAGCGGTTCAGCTCGTCGATGTAGGCGGCGCCCATCTTGCCGAGGCTGTCGTCGATGCCCGGCTGCTCGTGCATGTACTTCGGGTTGTCGCCGTACCGCTCGACGACCTTCTGCATGACCTCGGCGTTCTCCTTGGTCCGTACGTCCTTGAGGCCCTCGGCCTCGGCGTCGTACGGGTGGCCGGTGGTCGCGGACTCCAGGGCGTGACCGAGCGCGTTGTAGCCGGGCTCCTTGGTCCTGTCGCCCTTGTCGTTGAGCTCCTCGGGCCAGTCCCGGTCCTTGGTGAAGTAGTCGAACGGGTCGAGCTTCTTGTCGTCCTTGGTGTTCTCGGGCGTGAGGTCGATGCTGCTGTTGAAGAAGTCCGTCGACGCCTTCGGGTTGTGCCCGAGCCCCTCCATGAAGCCGATCATGGGGTCGTTGCCCAGGTCGCCGCCCATCCAGTTCAGGTGGCTCGGCCCGCCGGTGATCTGGTGCCAGGCACGGTTGGCGGGCAGCGCCCCGTCGTGGGTCATCTTCCGCTCGGTGACGACGAGCCCGTTGCCGTAGTCCTTCAGGAACTTGTCGTCGTAGTCGCCGACCCGCATCAGGTTGCTCATGACCTGGAAGCCGTACGGGCTGGTGCCGCGCGTCTGGATCGGCTCGCTGCCGGCCTTGATGACGTCGGCCTTCCACTGCTCCATCTCGGGGCTCGTGGAATGGGTCGCGGTGGCGAGCGTCAGACTCCAGTTCGTCTGGAGTTCCTTCAGCTTGTCGCGGTGGTCGACACCGAGCCGGGAGCCGTCGCTCGGGTCGCCCATGTCGGCCCAGTACTCCATGCTGCCCTTGGGCCCGACCTCCAGGGCGAACTTCTCGGCGAAGTACGGGTCCTTCTGGTTGGCCTTGAAGAGCGCGTTGAGCTTGTCGATCTCCTCGGGGGTGGCTTCGTCGCCCTTCTTGTACAGCTCGTAGGCGGCGTGCGCGTCCTCGGCGTCCTGTGCCTTCGAGGCGGCCTTGAGGGAGTCGTAGCTCGTGCCGGAGAAGTTCATCTTGTCGCTGCCGACGAGTCCGCGCAGGGCGCGGGAGGCGACGTCGTCGGCGTTGTTGGCCCGGTCGACGGCGGCCTTGATCGCCGAGCGCATCGCCTCGAAGTCGGCCTGCTCGGGCTTGGGCCCGTCGTAGTCCTTGGCGCGGCGGTCGGGGTGGATCAGATAGCTGACGACACCGTCCTGGTCGATGCGGATGCCCTTGCCCGGAGCCTCCGCGACGAGCTTCTCCAGCTCGGTCTTGGCGGCGGTGAACTCGCTCTCCGCGTCCCGCAGGATGTTCCGGATGCTGCTCGCCTCGGTCAGGGCGTCACCGAACTCCTTGGCCGTCTTCCGGACGAACGCCTGCGTCACGCCGGCGTTCTCGCCCTTCCAGTCGGCCTTGTCGGCCTTGCCCTGAAGGCCGGTCTCCGCCTTCTCCTTGGTCTTCTCCAGCTTGGACACCGTCTCCGACCAGACGGTGACGGCCTCCTTGAGGCCGCTGAGATGGGCGTGGAGGACCTGGTCGAACTTCAGCATCTGTTTCCCTCGTCAGCCGCCGTTGCCGGCTCAGGCTCAGTTGAAGTGCTTGTCGATCTCGGACATGGAGAAGTTCGTGACCAGCACTTCTTCATGGTTGGCGTGGCTGATGACCGTGTCCTCGAGGTGGTTGTGGATGTGCGCGCAGGCGCTGAGGAGCGCCTCGGCCTGGCCGCGCCAGGTGTCCCACATCGTCCACATCGCGGAGCCGGTCTGGAACCCGTCGCCGTCCAGGCTCTTGGCCGCCGCGTCGCTCTGGGCGCCCGCGTGGAAGGCGTCGCGCTCGAACCAGTGGAAGAGCTCCTGGGCCTCGTTGCCGATGGCCTTGAGGTCGGCGGAGGTCACCTTGTAGTCACTGGCCCCGCCGCCACCGCCGCCGCCGGGGTCCATGGGCACGCTGTTGAGCCTCATCGCCGCGGTCTCGCTGCGGACCTGGCTCCACTCCTCGTCGAACGACATCTACTTCCCCATGAGTGAGTTACGGACGGTCGACGGCAGGGGCTCGGACTCAGCCCCGCCGCGAACGAAGTACGGGAACGGCGATCGCGGCACCGACCAGCACGGCGGCACCGATCCCGAGCCCGATCCAGAGACCGGTGTTGCCGGCGTCTTCCTGGGAGGCCTGGGGGGTGGGGGCCGGGGTGGCGGAGGACTCCACCGGTCCCGGGTCCGCCGAGCCGGACGCGGAGGCGGACGCGGACGGTGTGACGGTCTCGGCGAGGTCGTCGATGGGACGGACGTCGGCCGGGCCCGGGTCCCCCGGGGTCTTCAGCGCACGGAGCGGCCGGATGGCGCCGTAGCCGATGTAGTCACTGCGCGTCTCGCCCTGGGCGGGCTTGGCAATGGTGTTGAGCATGACCTTCAGGACCTGGTTGTTGGTCCAGTCGGGATGCTTCGCCCAGATGAGCGCGGCGGCGGCGGAGGCAAGAGCGGTCGCGTTACTGGTACCGGAGGAGGTGCAGACGCGACCACCGGCGCAGGCAGCGAGCGTGTCCTTGCCGGGGGCGACGAGGTCGACCTGCGGACCGTGCTGGGACATCGGGATACGGGTCGTCTTCTTGTCGATCGCGCCGACACCGACGACGCCGGGGGTCGCCCCCGGGTATTCCGTCTGGTTCCTCTTGTCGCCCGTGTTGCCGACGGCGGCGAACACCAGGGCACCCTTGTCCAAGGCGTACTTCACAGCTTCCGTGAGCTGTGGAGACCCCTCCGGGGAGCCCTGCGAGATGTTGAGAACCTTGGCACCGGAGTCCACTGCGAAGCGGATCGCCTCAGGCATGACAGCGTTGAACTCCCGGTTCGCCGCCGCCTGGCTCTTCTTGCCGCCTTCCGCGCCCGGCACCCTCACAGGGAGGATCTTTGCCCCGGGAGCAAGCCCGAACGCACCGTCGCCTCCGTTGGCCTGGCCCGTGCCCGCGATGAGACCGGCCATGTCCGTGCCGTGTCCGGTGTAGTCGGTGAACTCGTCACCGGCTTCGTCGGGTGCGAAATCCTTGCCCTTGAGCACCTGGCCCGCAAGGTCCGGCTGCTGCTTCTCGACTCCGCTGTCGATGACGGCGACGGTGACGCCCTTGCCCGTGCTGAGCTGCCAGATCTCCTCGGCACCGAAGGCGTCCAGGTGCCACTGCCGGCCCCGGATGCCTTCCGCGTGGGCAGGAACGGAAGCGATGCCCACCAGCAGCATCCCCAAGGCGGCCGAAGCGGTGACTCGGGCACGGCTCCGACGAATACTGCTGGTACGCATCTGCTTCCTCGCGCTGATCAGTCGATGACGGGCGGTGCCACGCGGCGGTTGCCCTGCTGCCAGGTCTCCTCGTCCTCGACCAGGTAGTCGGGACGCTCTCCGTTCTGCTCCTCGCGGTCACCCGGCTTCGCGGCGTTCCCGCGCACGAGGCCGGAGCCACCGGCCGTGAAGGGCTTCCCGCCGCCGGCGCCACCGGCACCACCGGCGCGCTGCGCCTTGCCGCCGACGACACCACCGGACTCGCCGGCGAGGCGCCGGCCGCCGCTGATGCCGCTCTGACCGGACCCACCGCCCATGGGGCCGCCCATGCCGTGCGCGCCGCCCATGCCGCGGCCCATGCCCGTCCGGTTCTGCCCGGTGGGCTCGTTGCCGATGACGGTGCTGCGCGGGATGCCGGTCTGCGGTCGTCCGGTGGTGCTGGGAACCCGCTGGCCGCCGCTGATGCCCTCGCGGGGCATGCCGGGGCCGTTGCGGAGGCCGCCGGTCACCGGGCCGCGGGGGTTGCTGGTGCCGCCGGTGATGGGCGAGGTGGGGCCCAGGGGCCCCGGACCGCCCTTCGTGGGCAGCGGAGGCATGCCGGTGGTCACGAACGGAGGCGTGCCGCCGTCCGGCTTGGTGAGCGGCGGCGGGCCGCCCGGGGTGTGCGTCGTCGGCCCGGTGGTGTCCGGCTTCGGCAGGGTCTGCACGCTGTCGATGCCCAGGTCCACGGGGACGTCGGGCCGGACCTCGGGCTTGATGACGTGCGTCGGCCCGGTCGGGTCGCCCGTGGGCGGGACCGTGGTGCCGTCGGGCGTGGTCCGGGTGTCCGGCGGGGTGTGCGTGGTCCGCGTCCCCGTACTCGTATCCGTGTTGGCGGAGGACCGCTCGCCCTGCGACGTATAGGTGCTGGAACGGGACCCGGTACCCCGGTCGCCCGCGTCCGCCGGCACGAACTCGCCCGGCGGCGGCGGGAACGTCGGCGGTACGAAGTTCCCCATCTGGAAGCTCGACCACTGGTACGAGGACGAGAGCTTCTCCATCTCATCCGCCGCCGCCTGCTTGTTCGCCTCTTCCTTGGCCTCGATGGCCTTGAGCTCCTCGCTCGCGGCCATCGCCTTCTGGGCGTTGCGGGCGACGGTCGCCGAGTCGGGATCGTTGCGGTACTTCTGCGCGGCTTCCAGGTTCGCCTTGGCCGACTCGTGGGACGTGTACTTGGGAATGGCGCTCTGCGCGCTGGCGATGGACTGCGCGGCGCGGTGCATCCACTCGGAGGCGTGGCCGCTGTAGTCGCCGAGCGAGTGGGTCGAGCTCACCACGCTCTCGGCCCACTCGGTGAACGCCTTCTCCGCCTCGCCCTTCCAATCCACCCGGCCCGTACGGTTCTTGAGCTGGGTGGCGATGCGATGCATCTCCTCGGCGGCCGCCTGCAGACGGTCGCCCGCGATCCTGACGCTGGGTTCGCTGGCCTCGTTCAGCCACTCCAGCATCTGCTGGTGAGTCATGGCGCGGAAATTGGTTCCGCCGCCTCCGCCGCCCTCTGCAGGCCTCATCCTTCGCCTCTTCCCCGTGTCCCCGACATTCCGTCCGCACCCGCCTACTGGAGGGAGCCGTCGCCCTCGGCCGACTGGCTTCCTTCGCTCGCAGACGCGCCTCGGCCCGCTTCCTTGTCCGCCTTCTGCTTGGCGTCCCAGGTCCGGTCGTGAATGTTGATCATCTTCCGCTTGACGTCGTCGTCCATCTGCTCGAAGCCGTCCTTGGACGCGACGACCGCGATGCCGAGGCCCTCGAGGCAGTCCTGCAGCAGACCCGAGAGTTCCGTCAGCTGCTTGAGGACGGTGTTGTACGAGTCGTAGACGCTGGTGGCCTCGCCCCAGGCCGCCCCGCCGCCGCCGAACTTCGTGCGCGTCACCGGGTCGGACTTCATCTTGCCCTTGTCGGCCTCCGAGGAGGTGAGCATCTCGATCAGTCCGTCGATGCTCGTCTTGAACTCCGACATGGACTCGGAGTTGTAGCGGACGGCGTCCGCACTCATGCCGTGCATCCCGGAAGACGCACCATCCATCTCGGCTCGCATGCCGCCGCTCCTCCCCCGTGAACCACCATGCTGTGTACCGCACAAGTCTAGAAGTTCACTGTAGTCAGGAACGACGACAGTCCGCACCTCCCGGTTGCACAAGCAACGGACATCACATGGTTACGAATTGGGCACGGCGACCGCCGCCTGGGGGCGGATCGGGAGGCGGTTGACCGGGCGGCCCGTCGCCGCGCGTACCGCTGAGGCCACCGCGGCCGGTGAGGTGACGACGGGGATCGCGCTCGCCGCCTTGGCGCCGAAGGGGGCCACCACATCGCGTTCCTCGACGAGTTTCACGATGCGAATGTCCGGGGCATCCAGGGATGTCGGGAGTGCGTACCCCGTGAAGTCGGGGTGCCGGACCAGACCACGGGCGGTGCGGAGGTTCTCCGTGAGGGCCGCGCCGACACCCTGGGTGACGCCCGCCTCGATGCGGGCGGTCAGCTGGGCGGGGTTGAGGACGCGGCCGACGTCCTGGGCGACGGCCATCTCCACCACCCGGACCGCGCCGAGTTCGATGTCCACGTCCACCACCGCGCGGATCGCGCAGAAGGCGAGGCCGACGAACGCGTCGCCCTGGCCGGACTCGTCGAGCGGCTCGGTCGGGTGGGGGCGGCACTGGGCCGTGGCCCAGAGTTCCTTACCGTCCATCGCCTCCGTGACCGTGGTCGACAGGACGCCGTCGTACGAGGTGATCTTGCCGTCCGTGATCTGGAGCAGCTCGGTCGACATGCCGAACTTGTGGGCCAGCGGCTGGAGAAGCTGCGTCCGGACCATCTTCGCGGCCCGTTCCACCGCCCCGCCCGACACCCAGGTGTGGCGGCCGTGCGCGGCCGGGCCGGCCGGGGGCTGGTCGGTGTCCACGGGGGCGACGTGGACCTCGTCGATGCCGAGGGTCTCCTGGACGATCTGGCGGGCCAGGGTGGAGAAGCCGGAGCCGGTGTCCACGGCCGAGCAGATGACCGTGGCGACCCCGTCCATGACACGGACGGTCGCCGTCGACACCTCGTCGGTGCCCTCCGCGCCGAGCATGTGCACCATGCCGAGCGCGTACCCCACGCCCCGCCGCACCGCGCCGGGTTCGCCCGCGCCCTCGGGGCCGCCGGGCAGCAGCCAGTCGCCCTCGGGGGTGTCCTTGGGCAGCGCGGGCAGCGGGAAGTCCCGTACCGCCGCGAGCAGTTCGGCCACCGGGGCCGGGCAGGTCACCGTCTGGCCGGTGGGCAGGATGTCGCCCGTCGCCATGACGTTCCGCATGCGCAGCTCGGCCGGGTCGACGCCCAGCTTCGCGGCCAGCTTGTCCATCTGGGCCTCGTACGCCGCGCACACCTGCATCGCGCCCTCGCCCCGCACATGGCCGGAGGGCGGGTTGTTCGTGCGGACCGCCCAGCCCTCGACGAAGGCGTGCGGGACGACGTACGGGCCGCAGGCGAAGGCCACGGCCGCCGCGAGCGACTCCGACGACGAGTCCGCGTACGCGCCCGCGTCGAGCAGGATCTGCGCCTCCACCTTCACCAGGCGCCCCTCCGCGTCCGCGTGGTGGCGGTACCGCAGCAGGGTGGGGTGGCGGTGGGCGTGGCCGAGGAAGGACTCCTCGCGCGTGGCGGTGAGTTTGACCGGGCAGCCGGTGCGGAGGGCGAGCAGCCCCAGCGGGATCTGGAAGCCGGGGTCCTCGCGGTCGCCGGTGGCGCCGGGGACTCCGGTGACGACCAGCTTGACCTGCTCGGGCGGCAGCCCGAAGCAGGCGGCGGCCAGGTCGCGGTCGGTGTGCGGGTCGGTGGAGGCGGTGTAGATCTCCACCCCGCCGTCGGGGCGCGGTACGGCCAGGCCGGCCTCGGCGCCGATCGGCGCCGGGTCCTGGCGGCCGATCCGGTACAGGCCCTCGACGACGACCTCGCCCGTCGCCGCCGGGTCGCCGAAGCGCAGCGGGATGTGGCGGATCAGGTTCCCGTCGGGGTGCAGTGCCTCGGCCGCGAACGCCTTCTCCGGGTCCGTCACCGGGTCGAGCACCTCGTACTCGACGCCGATGGCGGCGGCGGCCAGCCGGGCCGTGTCCGGGTGGTCGGCGGCGACGGCCGCCAGGGCCTCGCCGTGGTGCCGGACCAGGTCGGAGGCGAAGACGGGCCGGTCGGCGACCCTGCGCCCGTACGTGGCCGCGCCCGGCACGTCGGCGGCCGTCACCACGGCCCGTACGCCCGGCATGGCGGCGGCCGCCGTGGTGTCGATGGACACGATCCGGGCGTGCGGGTGCGGCGAGCGCAGGATCGCGGCCCAGAGCAGCCCCTCGGCCCACAGGTCGGAGGCGTACGGGAAGGTGCCCTCGGTCTTCGCCCGCGCCTCGGCCTGCGGGAGCGAGGTGCCGAGGCCGTGCGCGGCCGGTTCCTGGCCGACGCCCCCGGGGGTGTCGAGAGCCGCGGGAGCGGCGGTGGTCGCGTCGCTGCTCACGCCATGCCTCCGTCGTGCGGGTGGGGGATCTGGTGCGGGACACGGGCCTCGCCGGCCGCCTCGGGCGCGTTGGCCGCGGCGGCGGCCTCGCGCTCGGCGACGACGTCCCGGACGGCGTCGAGCACGCCCCGGTAGCCGGAGCAGCGGCAGAGGTTGCCGGCCAGGGCCTGGCGGGTCTCCAGCTCCGTGGGGGCGTGGTTGCCCTCCAGGAGGTCATGCACGGTCATGCACATGCCGGGGATGCAGAAGCCGCACTGGACGGTGCCGCACCGGGACATCGCCCGCTGCACGTCCGAGGGCTCGCCGTCGGCCGCGAGGCCCTCGACCGTCCGCACCTCGCTGCCGGCGGCGGTCGCCGCGGGCACCAGGCAGGAGGCGACGAGCCGCCCGTCGACCTGCACGTTGCACGCGCCGCACTCGCCCTGCGAGCAGCCGTCCTTCGCCCCGGCGAGGCCGAGGCGCTCGCGCAGGACGTAGAGCAGCGACTCGCCGATCCAGGAGTCGGTGACGGGCCGGTCGGTCCCGTTGACCCGCAGGGTGTACGAGGTGTGGGGGTGCTCGTCGCTGTCCGTGGAGGCGTCGACGGCGGGCGCGGCGGCGGGCGCGGACACGGGTCCGGAGACCTCCGGGGCCTCGTCCTCCGCGGCGGCCTCGGGCGCGAACTCCGGCACGAACTCCGGAGCGGACTCCGCCGCGAACTCCGGAGCGGACTCCGCCACGGCCTCCGGAGCCTCCTCCGGCTCCTCCCCGGCGGCCTCGGCCACCGGCTCCACCGGCTCCACCGGCTCCTCCGGGAGCGCCCAGGGCGCGGGCGCGCCGCCCGGCAGCGTCGCGGGGGCCTCGGCGTACGGGGCGGGCGCCGGGGTCTCCTCCGGCACGGCCGGGATCTGCCACTGGCCCGTGGCCCCCGGGTCGGCGGCGGGCGCCACGACCTCGTCGAAGCGCCACTCGGCCGTCGCGTGCGGGTCCTGCCCGTCGTGCCCGGCGTGATCGAGGTGCTCGACGTGCCCGGCGTGCCCGGCGTGCTCCACGTACTCGGCGTGCTCGGGCGCCTCGAAGTGCTCGGGCGCCTCGAAGTGCTCGACCACGTTCTCCACGTACGCCGGCGGCTGGAAGCGCTCCGCCTCCCGCGGCGGGCCCTCCGGCGCGTGGTCCCGGTACGCCGGCTCACCGCCCTCGAACCCGTCGAAGTACTGCGTCTGCTGCGCCTCCGTCGGGACGTGCACCGTCCAGCTGCCCGTCGCCGCCGGATCCGTCGCCGCGACCGGGCTGAGCGGCTGCAGCGGGGTGATCATCGGCGGTACGTAGCCGTGGCCGGGCGCCTCCAGGGGGACGCCGTCCAGCATGAAGTCGGGCGGCAGCTGGACGAAGGCGGTCGCGTCGCCGTCGTACCCCTCGCTCTGCGGGATCGGCTCCCAGCCGCCCTGGTTGCCGTGCTGTTCGTCGCTGCTCACGCGAGTGCCCTCCCCAGTGCCCGTCGGGCGAGTGCGGCGACGGTGCGCCGCAGGTGCTGTACGGCCGGGGGCAACTGTTCGTCGCCCGGCGGGTCCGGGATGCAGGCGGCGGCGACGTACTCGCCGAAGGCCGCCAGCGCCTCCGGGGCGAGCCCCCGGTCGTTGTCCCAGTCCACCAGCGAGGCGATCCAGCGCTCGGCCTCCAGCGGGCGCAGCGGCATGGGCGCCACGGCGCCGACCGCGCAGCGCACGCCGCGCCGGGCCGGGTCGAGGACGACGGCGACGGAGGCGGTGGCGCGGGCCGGGCCGGTGCGGCCGGTGGCCTTGAGGAAGACCTGGGGGGCGTGGAGCAGCGGGACGCGGACGAAGCCGACGAGCTCGCCGGGGGCGAGCAGGTCGCGGCCCGCGAGGAGGTGGGAGACGGGGATCTCGCGGCTGCCGAGCGGGCCGAGGACGACGAGGTCGGCCTCCAGGGCGGCGAGGACGGGCAGCGAGTCGCCGGTGGGCGCGGCGGTGACGATGTTGCCGCCGAGGGTGCCCGCGTTGCGGATCTGGGGCGGCCCGGCCGCGCGGGAGGCGGCGGCGAGGGCCGGGATGAGGGCGGCGAAGTCGGGGCGGCCCATCCGGGCGTGGGTGAGGCCGGCGCCGAGGAGGGCGTGACCGTCCTGGTACTGCCAGCCGCGGATCTCGTTGATGCGGCTCAGGCCGACGAGTCCGGCGGGCCGGAGCTGGCCCTTGTTGACGGCGGCCATGAGGTCGGTGCCACCGGCGACGGGCACGGCGGCCGGCATGGCCGTGAGCGCCGCCACGGCCTCGTCGAGCGAGGCGGGCAGCGTCACGGACTGCGCCGTCTGTGGTGCGTGCGTGGTCAACCCGCTGCCCCTTCCCGGTGTCCCGGTGGTCCCCGACTGTGCCCGGCCGTCGCGCCTGCGTGTGGGCGTACCGTACGTGCTCACAGGCCGGACGTGGCAACTCTGGCACATCTTCCGAGGAGTCCGGCGCGAGGGTCCGCGAAGGACTGTTCCGTCCGGGACGCCCCCGCTGTGACGGTAACTTCCGTTTCGCCGCTCTTGGGTGACGGGGGGCGTCGGGTCCCTCACACGTTCGGGGGCCGGCCCTCCAGGGGGCGGCCCAGGACCCCGGGGCGACGCTGCCACGGGTGGGGTCCGGCGGGCGGGCGGTGGTCGACTCCGAGGGCCTCCAGGCGCCGGTAGTGGGTGCGCATGCGGCGCTCGAATCCGGCGTGGTCGCGCGCCTCCGGCGCGGGCAGCGCGGACCAGGCGACCTCGGCGAAGGCGGCGAGGCGCGGGAAGACCTGGTAGTCGACGCGGGAGCGGTTCTCCATGACCTCGGTCCAGACGTTGGCCTGGGTTCCCAGGATGTGGGCGGCGGCCTCGGGCGAGAGCCCCGGCGGGACGGGCTCGAAGCGGTAGACGTCCTCCAGGGTGCGGACGTATCCGATGGGCATCGGCTCGTCCTCGCCCGGTGCCTGACGGTGGTCCAGGTAGACGTGCTGCTCGGGGCACATGACGACGTCGTGGCCGGCCTCGGCGGCGGCGATCCCGCCCGCGTAGCCCCGCCAGGACGAGACGGCCGCCCCTTCGGCGAGACCGCCCTCCAGGATCTCGTCCCAGCCGATGAGGCGGCGTCCGCGGGCGGCGAGCCAGCGGTCGAAGTGGCGGATGAACCAGGACTGGAGGCCGTCCTCGTCGCCCACCCCCAGCTCCTCGATGCGGGCCTGGACGGTCGGAGAGGCCTTCCACTGGTCCTTGGGGCACTCGTCGCCGCCGACGTGGACGAAGGTGGACGGGAAGAGGTCGAGGACCTCCTCGAAGACGCCCTCGTAGAAGCGGAGGACGGCCTCGGTGGGGGCGAGGACGTTGGGGTTGACGCCCCAGGTGTCCCAGACGGTGAGGGCGGCGGTGTCGACGACGTCGGTGTTGCCGAGTTCGGGGTAGGCGGCGATGGCGGCCTGCGCGTGGCCGGGGAGGTCGATCTCGGGGACGACGGTGATGTGCCGCTCGGCGGCGTACGCGACGATCTCGCGGATGTCGTCCTGGGTGTAGAAGCCGCCGTGCGGGGTCTCGGTCCAGAGCGGCGAGGCGCGGTGTCCCCACTTGGTCCGGGCGCGCCAGGCGCCGACCTCGGTGAGCTTCGGGTGGCGCCGGATCTCGATGCGCCAGCCCTGGTCGTCGGTGAGGTGGAAGTGGAAGACGTTCAGCTTGTGGGCGGCGAGCAGGTCGAGGTAGCGCAGGACGTCGTCCTTGGGCATGAAGTGCCGGGAGACGTCGAGCAGGAGGCCGCGCCAGCCGAAGCGGGGGGCGTCCTCGATCGTCTGCGCCGCGAGACCCGCGACCGGCGCGCTCCTCACCGGCGCCTTGCGGTACGCGTCGGGGCCGAGGAGCTGGCGGAGGGTCTGGGCGCCCCAGAACACGCCGGCGGGGCCGCCGCCGGTGATCTCGACGACCTCGTCGACCAGGACGTGGAGCCGGTACGCCTCGGGGGCGAGGGTGTCGTCGATGCGCAGCCGGATGCTGTGGGCTGCGTTCTCGTCGGCCGTGTCCCGCAGCGGGAGCGCGAAGGCCGCGCCGAGCGTGGTGCGCAGCCAGCGCTCGGTGGTCCCGGTGCCGGGGGCGGCGTACAGGGTGGTCTCCCGGTCGAGGACGAAGCCGCGGCGGTACGGTCCCTCGACCCGCAGGGGCGCCGGGATCAGGTCCATGGGGTGGGTCATCGCGTCAGTCCTTCACCGCCCCGCCGAGTCCGGAGACCAGGCGGCGCTGCACGAGTACGAAGAAGACGAGCACCGGGATCGTCATCACGGTCGACCCGGCCATGATTCCTCCCCAGTCGTTCTCGTCGGGCTTGAAGAAGACGAGCAGCGCCATCGGGAGGGTCGACTGCGAGGTGTCGCTGATGAGGAAGGACTTCGCGAAGAGGAAGTCGTTCCAGGTCGAGATGAACGAGAAGACGCTCGTCGCCACGAGGCCGGGGAAGACCAGCGGGAAGAGGATCTGCCAGAGGAAGCGGGTGCGGCTCGCGCCGTCGATCTGGGCCTGCTCCTCCAGGGCCTCGGGGACCGCCTTGACGAAGCCGCGCAGCATCCAGATCGCGAACGGCAGCGAGAAGGCGATGTGCGGCAGGATCAGCGAGCCGAGCGTGTTGAGCTGGCCGAAGTCCCGCATGAGGAAGAAGAGCGGGATGGTCAGCGCCTCGACCGGCACCATCTGGGCGACCAGGAACATGACGAGCAGCGTCGTCCGGAACCGGAAGCGGAACCGGGTGACGGCCGTCGCCGCGAGGAAGGCGATGAGGGCCGAGGCGAGGACGACGGTGCCCGCGACGGTGAGCGAGTTGAGGAAGTACCGGCCGAAGTCCTGCTGCTCGAAGACGCGCCGGAAGGAGTCGAGGGACGGGGAGAGCGTCCAGGGGCGGGGGTGCGTGGACTGGATCTCGCCCGCCGGCTTGAGGGCCGAGAGGACCATCCAGTACAGCGGGAAGGCGACGGCGGCGGCGACGAGCAGGGTGCCGGCCTCGGCGACGAGGCGCCCGGGACGCCGGATGCGGTACGTACGGGAGGTGGTCACAGTTCTTCTCCCTGGCGTCGCAGCAGCCGCAGGTAGACCAGCGTCACGGCCAGCAGGATCAGCAGCATGACGACGCCGATCGCCGAGCCGAGGCTGTACTGGGACGAGGCGAAGGCCTTCTGGTAGGCGTACACGTTGAGGACGAGGTTCTGGCCGGCGATGCCGCCGCCGTTCGTCATCACGTAGATCTGGGTGAAGAGTTTGAAGTCCCAGATGATCGACTGGATCGTGACGACGACCAGGATCGGCCGGAGCACGGGGGCCATGACCGAGCGCCAGATCCTCCACTGCGAGGCGCCGTCGAGGGCGGCGGCCTCCAGGACCTCGGACGGGATGGCCTTGATGCCGGCGTAGACGGTCACCATCACGAACGGGAACGAGCACCAGACGACTTCGAGGAGGACGAGGGCGAAGGCGCTGTACCGCCCGTAGGTCCAGGAGAAGTCGCCGAGCCCGAGCAGCCTGTTGACGGGGCCGAAGTCGGGGTCGAAGAGGAACACCCAGACGGTGGATCCGGTGACGGCGGGGGTCGCCCAGGCGCCGAGCGCGGCCAGCATCAGGACCAGCCGGGGCAGGGCACGCACGCGCGTGAGGAGGACGGCGAGGGAGCAGCCGACGGCGAGGGTGGTGACGACGCAGGCGGCGGCGAAGAGGACGGTGGCGAGGAGGACCTGGCGGAACTGGGGGTCGGTGAAGAGCTCCGTGTAGTTGCCGAAGCCCTGGAAGGAGGTAGGTTCGCCGCCGCTGACCTGGGCCTGGGTGTACTCCAGGAAGGAGATCAGGCCGAGCTGGTAGACGGGGTAGACGAGGAGTCCGCCGAGGACGGCGAGGGCGGGCAGCAGGTAGAGCCAGGGGGTCCAGGGGCTGGTGCGCCGGGGGGTGCGGGGGGTCCGCACGGCGGCCGTGAGCGGCTCGGCGGGCCGGGTGAGCTGGGTCGTCATGCGGCTCAGCCCGCGGCCGAGAACGCCGCGTCCATCTTCTTCGCCGCGTCGCCGGAGGCCGTCGCGACGTCCTTACGGCCGCTGACGACCTCCTGGAACATCGTGGGCAGGACGAGGGAGGCGTCGATCTGGCCCCAGCCGGGGGACGCCGGGACGAACCGGGTGCCCGCGCCGAGGGTGTCGATGAAGGGCTTCACGAAGGGCTGGCGCCGGGCCGCGGCGGTGCGGACGTCGGTGTACGTGGGCAGGAAGCCCATCGCGTCGAACAGCTTGCCCTGGGTCTCCTTGCCGGTCAGGGACTTGAGGAGGTCGACGGCGAGGCTGCGGTGGGAGGTGCTCTTCAGGACGCCGATGTTGTTGCCGCCGGCGAAGGCGGGGGCGATGGAGCCGGGGGTGGTGCCCGGCAGGGGGACGACGGCGTACTTGCCCTTCACGGTGCCGGCCTCGACGGCGGCGTGGCTGAAGTCGCCGCCGATGGCCATGCCGGCCTTGCCGGAGGCGAAGGCGGTGACGGTGGCGTTGCCGCCCATCTGGGCGCACTTGGCGGCCGGGCAGTTGTCGTCGCCGAAGAGCGAGGTGTACGTGCTGATGCCCTTGCGGGCGGCCTCGCTGTCGACGGCGGCCTTGTAGGTGTCGCCCTTCGCGGTGGCGAGTTCGCCTCCCGCGGCCCAGACGAAGGGCATGGCGCCGTAGGTGTAGGCGCCGCCGACGGCGATGCCGTACAGCTCGGGCCTGGCCTTGCGGATCTTCTTGGCGGTCGAGACGAGTTCGGCCTGGCTCTTGGGGGCGGTGAGGCCGAGCTCCCGGAACACGTCGGTGCGGTAGTAGAGGGCTCGGACGCCGACGAAGAGCGGGGCGCCGTAGATCCTGCCGCCGACGGTGACGGACTGCCTGGCGGTGGGGTCGGTGTCCTCGGCCTCGTCCCAGGCGGCGAACTCGGCGCTGATGTCGGCGAGTCCGCCGTCCTTGACGTATCCGGCGGTGTCGGTGTTGCCGTACTCGATGAGGTCGGGCGCCGACTTCGGGTCGTTGAAGGCGGCCTTGACGCGCTGGGCGCGGGTCTCGACGGGGATGTACTCGACCTCGACCTTCGCGCCCGCGTGGCTCTTCTCGAAGGCGGCGACGGCCTGCTGGACGACCTGCTCCTTGGGCTTGTTGCTCACCTCCTGGAAGAGCCAGACGCGCAGGGTCCCGCTCTTCTCGTCGGCCGTGGCCGTGCCGCCGGACGTCTGGGGCGCGCAGGCGGTGGCGGTGAGGCCGGCCAGCAGGAGTGCGGCGGCCGAGGCGGTGACGCTGGCGGGAAGCTTTCGGGCGGACTTCATGGCGGATCCCCTCCGGATGCATGCGTTGCATCATGTGCAATGAGCGTTTCGTGCTGCACAACACGCGTGAGGTTAGGCGCGTCTCCGGCGGGCCGACAAGAGGTCTCGACCACCTCAACCACTCCGTGACCGGCGAAAGCACCCCGTGCAACGCGCGCGGAGGACCCGAGAACGCGGAACGGCCCCCGTCGTGCGCACCGAAGTACGCACGACGGGGGCCGTCCCCGACGTCAGGACCCGCTTACTTGTCCTTGCCGCCCTTGTCCTTGTCGCCACCGCCGGCGCCCATGGAGTCGTAGATCTCCTTGCACATCGGACAGACCGGGTACTTCTTGGGGTCGCGCCCCGGTACCCAGACCTTTCCGCACAGCGCCACGACGGGGGTGCCGTCGAGGGCGCTCGCCATGATCTTGTCCTTCTGGACGTAGTGGGCGTAGCGCTCGTGGTCGCCGTCACCGTGGGACACCTGCGGCGTCGGCTCGACGAGGGTTCCCGTACCTGCCCCGCGCTCGGGCTCGAGAGTGCTCATAACCGCCAAGGGTACTGAAAGCCCGCGGCCTCAGTTGAGGGACGGGTCGTCGGCGTACGTCGCGATCATCGCGAGTTCGCCGCGCTGCCGTCGCAGCACCTGCCGCCACAGCGTCTCGGGGCGCGGCGAGGAGACGTCGCCGGGCTCCGACTCGACCACGTACCAGGCTCCGTCGCCGAGCTCGGACTCCAGCTGGCCGGGTCCCCAGCCCGCGTACCCGGCGAAGATCCGCAGCGAGCCGAGCGCCGGTCCGAGCAGCTCGGGCGGGGCCTCCAGGTCGACCAGGCCGATCGCGCCGTACACCCGCCGCCAGCCGAGGGGGCCCTCGTCGCCGGGGATCACGGCGAGGCCGAGGGCGGCGTCGAGCGAGACGGGGCCGCCCTGGAAGACGACGCCCGGTTCGCCGGCGAGGGCGGCCCAGGGCGCGAGGATGTCTCCGACGGTCACCGGGGTGGGCCGGTTGAGGACGACGCCGAGGGAACCCTCGTCGTCGTGGTCGAGCAGCAGGACCACCGCGCGGTCGAAATTCGGGTCCGCCAGCGCGGGGGTGGCCACGAGCAGCCGTCCTGTGAGCGAGGACACCTCGGTCATGCGACACATGATCCCGCATCTTCGGCGTTCGCGGGGGTTGTCGGGAGGGATGCGGGGAAGCCGGGGACCAGCGCAGTTCAGGAGGGACGCGGCCGGCGCGCCGGGGCGGCCCGCGGGGACAAGCGGACGGTGACGCTCCGCAAGATCATGGGAACAGAGGGTGTTGTGCCGAATTCATTACATCTGACAGGCCCCCCGAGGCACCCGATCGGGGTCTCATGGCCCTTTACCCTTTTCTCTGGCCACCCGTCGGACCCCACTTTCGGAACGCGAGATTCATGACCGGCACAGACGATGTCCTGCTTGTCCACGGCGGCACCCCGCTGGAGGGCGAGATCCGCGTCCGCGGCGCGAAGAACCTCGTGCCCAAGGCGATGGTCGCCGCTCTGCTCGGCAGCGGCCCCAGCCGCCTGCGCAACGTGCCCGACATCCGTGACGTCCGCGTGGTCCGCGGGCTGCTCCAGCTGCACGGAGTGACGGTCCGCCCGGGCGAGGAGCCCGGGGAGCTCGTCCTCGACCCGACGCACGTCGAGTCCGCCAACGTGGCTGACATCGATGCCCACGCCGGTTCGTCGCGCATCCCGATCCTCTTCTGCGGCCCGCTGCTGCACCGCCTCGGCCACGCCTTCATCCCGGGCCTGGGCGGCTGCGACATCGGCGGCCGGCCCATCGACTTCCACTTCGACGTGCTGCGCCAGTTCGGCGCCACCATCGAGAAGCGGGCGGACGGGCAGTACCTGGAGGCCCCGCAGCGCCTTCGCGGTTGCAAGATCCGCCTCCCGTACCCCTCGGTCGGCTCGACCGAGCAGGTGCTGCTCACGGCCGTCCTCGCGGAGGGCGTCACCGAGCTGTCGAACGCGGCCGTGGAGCCCGAGATCGAGGACCTGATCTGCGTCCTGCAGAAGATGGGCGCGATCATCTCCATCAACACCGACCGGACCATCCGGATCACCGGTGTCGACAAGCTCGACGGCTACACCCACCGGGCGCTCCCGGACCGCCTGGAGGCGGCCTCCTGGGCGTCGGCGGCGCTGGCGACCGAGGGCAACATCTACGTGCGCGGCGCCCAGCAGCGCTCGATGATGACCTTCCTCAACACGTACCGGAAGGTCGGCGGCGCCTTCGAGATCGACGACGAGGGCATCCGCTTCTGGCACCCGGGCGGCTCGCTCAACGCGATCGCCCTGGAGACGGACGTGCACCCCGGCTTCCAGACGGACTGGCAGCAGCCGCTGGTCGTGGCCCTGACGCAGGCCTCCGGCCTCTCCATCGTCCACGAGACGGTGTACGAGTCCCGGCTCGGCTTCACCTCCGCGCTGAACCAGATGGGTGCGCACATCCAGCTGTACCGCGAGTGCCTGGGCGGCTCCGACTGCCGCTTCGGCCAGCGGAACTTCCTGCACTCGGCGGTCGTCTCCGGCCCGACGAAGCTCCAGGGCGCCGACCTGGTCATCCCCGACCTGCGCGGCGGCTTCTCGTACCTGATCGCCGCGCTCGCGGCCCAGGGCACGAGCCGGGTCCACGGCATCGAGCTCATCAACCGCGGCTACGAGAACTTCATGGAGAAGCTCGTCGAGCTCGGCGCGAAGGTCGAGCTCCCGGGCAGCGCGCTGGTGTAGGGCGTCACGGGCCCGTACAGGCACGAACGGCGTCACGGGCCCGTACAGGCACGAACGAAAGGGCGGCCACCCCCTGACAGGGTGGCCGCCCTTTCGGCGCCTACAGGCAGCCTTACTTGCCCTTGGCGGCTTCCTTGAGCTTCGAGCCCGCGGAGACCTTCACGCTGTAGCCGGCCGGGATGTCGATCGGGTCGCCGGTCTGCGGGTTACGAGCGGTGCGAGCGGCACGGTGGGTGCGCTCGAAGGTCAGGAAGCCGGGGATGGTGACCTTCTCGTCACCCTTGGCGACGACCTCACCGACGGTCTCGGCGAGAGCGGCCAGCACGGCGTCGGCGTCCTTGCGGGTCACCTCGGCGCGGTCGGCCAGGGCGGCCACCAGCTCACTGCGGTTCATGTTGTTACTCCCGTGTTCTTCTTGCCTGTGAGGCGTGCCACGCGGCGGAAGCCGCGCGATTGGGTACAGCGAAGCCGATGCTGCCAGGGCCCTCGGACAGTCCCCGGACCCGGGTCAAATGACAGACCCTCGCGCCCAAACACGCATCCTGCCCCCACCAGCGGCGGGAACGCCAATCCGGCACCCCCGCGGGTCACACGAAAAGCGCCAGAGCCCCGTGGTGGTGACGTTCTGTCGACACCACGAAAACCACGCGGAGCCGAAAAGCCACCCTAAAGGCGGGTTTACGGCTCCGCGAATCGCGACGCGCCGTCAGCGCCCGGACGGCGCCGTGCCCGATCCCGCGGCCTTCGCCGCGGTCCGGACCGCGCCGGCCACCGCGCCGGCGACCTTGTCGTTGAAGACCGACGGGATGATGTAGTTCGGGTTCAGCTCGTCCTCGGTGACCACGTCGGCGAGGGCGGACGCCGCCGCAAGCATCATCTCCGTGTTGACGGTACGGGACTGGGCGTCGAGCAGACCGCGGAAGACGCCCGGGAAGACCAGCACGTTGTTGATCTGGTTCGGGAAGTCCGAGCGGCCGGTGGCGACGACGGCGGCGGTCTGCCGGGCGGCGGCCGGGTCGACCTCCGGGTCCGGGTTCGCGAGCGCGAACACGATGGATCCCTCCGCCATGGCGGCGACGTCCTCGGCGCCCAGCAGGTTCGGGGCCGAGACGCCGATGAACACGTCCGCGCCGACGACGGCCTCCTTGAGGGTGCCGGTGACGCCCTCCGGGTTGGTGTTGTCGGCGATCCAGCGCAGCGGAGTGCCGGGCGCGGCGTCGACGAGGTCCTCGCGGTCCGCGTGCACGACGCCGTGGATGTCGGCGACGACGGCGTGCTTCACGCCCGCCGCGATCAGCAGCTTCAGGATGGCCGTACCGGCCGCGCCGGCACCGGACATGACGACCCGTACGTCACCGATGCCCTTGCCGACCACGCGCAGCGCGTTGGTGAGGGCGGCCAGGACGACGATGGCGGTGCCGTGCTGGTCGTCGTGGAAGACGGGGATGTCGAGGGCCTCGCGCAGCCGGGCCTCGATCTCGAAGCAGCGGGGCGCCGAGATGTCCTCCAGGTTGATGCCCGCGAAGCCGGGGGCGATCGCCTTGACGATCGCGACGATCTCGTCGGTGTCCTGGGTGTCGAGGCAGAGAGGCCAGGCGTCGATGTCGGCGAAGCGCTTGAACAGGGCCGCCTTGCCCTCCATGACCGGCATCGCGGCCATCGGGCCGATGTTGCCGAGGCCGAGGACGGCGGAGCCGTCGGTGACGACCGCGACGGTGTTGCGCTTGATGGTGAGGCGGCGGGCGTCCTCGGGGTTCTCGGCGATCGCCATGCACACGCGGGCGACGCCCGGGGTGTAGATCATGGAGAGGTCGTCACGGTTGCGGATGGGGTGCTTCGACGCCATCTCGATCTTGCCGCCGAGGTGCATCAGGAACGTACGGTCGGAGACCTTGCCGAGGACGACGCCCTCGATGGTGCGCAGCTGCGCGACGATCTCGTCGGCGTGCGCGGTGGAGGTCGCGGCGATGGTGACGTCGATGCGGAGCTTCTCGTGGCCGGAGGCGGTCACGTCGAGGCCGGTGACGGATCCGCCGTGGGACTCCACCGCCGTGGTGAGCTGGGAGACCGCGGTTCCGCTCGCGGGAACCTCCAGCCGGACCGTCATCGAGTACGAGACGCTGGGCGCCGTTGCCATGGCCGAGTTCCTCTGCTTTCCCTGAGCTTCGTTGCTACGCCGCCCCGGCTGGTTGCCCTGGCGGCGCCCTCCGATGGTCGCACCTACCTGCCGGTAGCAGGTAATGCGGTCATTTTGTTTTCGGAAAGTAGTTTCCACCATACGAGAACTCTCGGGGAAACAGAAGAGGCCCCCGTCACCGGAGGTGACAGGGGCCTCAACTTCGTACATACATCTAAGTGGCACCGACCCGCCATGCTCGCCTCGCGGCAAGTGGTCCCTCTGAGGGACGAAGGTTGGGCCCGGGGGCTTGGATCGAGCCGGTGCCACGACAAGGCTAACAAACCACCCTGGCTGGTGATTCCAGCGCCACAGGTTGACTGGAAATCGGCGTCCCGCGCCCGCCGGCTCAGTCCCGCAGCAGGTCCGGGACCCCCGCCTCGTCCGGCATGTCCCGGTCGCCCGAGAGCACCGTCAGCGCCTGCGTGGACCGGGTCAGGGCCACGTAGAGCACCCGCAGACCGGCCGGGGACTCGTCCGCGATCTCGGCCGGGGAGACGACGACGGTGGCGTCGTACTCGAGCCCCTTCGCCTCCAGGGAACCGAGGGCCACCACCCGGTCGCCCAGGTCGGCGAGCCAGCGGGCCGCCTCCCGACGCCGGTTCATGGCGACGACGACGCCCACCGTGCCGTCGACCTCACCGAGGAGCCGCTCGGCCTCGGACCGTACGGTTTCGGCCAGATTCGCCTTGTCCGGGACCTGTACGAAGCGGGGCTCGACGCCCGTCGAGCGGACCGCGCGCGGCGATTCCTTGCCCGGCATGGCGAGGGCGAGGACCTTCGCGGCGAGCTCGGCGATCTCCGCCGGGTTCCGGTAGTTCACGGTCAGCTCGAAGCGGCGCCGGGGCCGGGAGCCGAGGGCCTCGTCACGGGCCTCAGCCGCCTCGTCCGGGTCCGACCAGGAGGACTGCGCCGGGTCGCCCACGACCGTCCAGGTGGCGTGCCGGCCGCGCCGCCCGACCATCCGCCACTGCATGGGCGTCAGGTCCTGGGCCTCGTCGACGATCACGTGCGCGTACTCGGTGCGCTCCGCCGCGAGCCGCTCGGCCCGCTCCCGCTGGGTCTCCTCCCGTACCGGCATCAGCTCCTCCAGGCCCGTGAGCTGGTCCAGCGGGTCGTACTCCCGCTTCTTGCGGGGCCGGGCCGGGGCGCCGAGCAGGGTGTTGAGCTCGTCGAGGAGGGCGACGTCGTGGACGGAGAGCTCCCGCCGCCGCAGCGAGCGCGCGAGCCGCCGCACCTCGCCCGGGTTGAGGATCCGGCGGGCCCAGCGGCCGAGCCGCCGCTCGTCGGCCATCGCGTCGAGGACCTGACGGGGACTGAGCTCGGGCCACCAGGCGTCGAGGAACCCGAGGAACGAGTCCTCCGTCGACACGTCCTCGTCGAAGGAGGAACGCAGCTCGGCGGCGAGCTCGGGGTCGCTGTGCCGGCCGACGGCGCCGGACTTGGCGTACAGCGCGTCGAGGAGGAGCCGGCGGGCGCGCGGCCGGAGCAGGTTGACGGGGGCGGTGCCGCCGAGGACGTTGTGCCGGATGCGGCGGAGCTCGTCGGCCTCCAGCTCCAGCCGCCGCCCGAAGGCGACGACACGGAGCCGGGTGGGCGTACCGGCGGGCGCGCCCTCGGTGTCCTCCCCCAGCTCGGGCTGCGCCTTGGGCGCGGGGGTCTCCAGGGCGCCGCGGGCGGCCTTGCGGAGGACGTGGACCATGCGGGAGGAGCCCTTGACGCGGGCGACGGCGGGCTCGTCGTAGGCGGTGGCCTCGGCGCCGTCGACCAGCGAGCCGACGGCGCGGATCGCGACCTGGCCCTCCTCGCCGAGCGAAGGCAGGACGCCCTCGGTGTACGAGACGAGGAGCGGGGTCGGGGAGACGATCAGGATGCCGCCCGCGTACCGCCGCCGGTCCTGGTAGAGCAGGTAGGCGGCGCGGTGCAGCGCGACCGCGGTCTTCCCGGTGCCCGGCCCGCCCTCGACGTACGTCACGGAGGCGGCGGGCGCGCGGATGACCAGGTCCTGTTCGGCCTGGATGCTGGAGACGATGTCCCGCATGGTGTGGCTGCGGGCCTGGCCGAGGGCGGCCATCAGGGCGCCGTCGCCGATCACGGGCAGCTCGCGCCCGTCGAGGGTGGCGCGGAGCTCGGGGCGCATGAGGTCGTCCTCGACGCCGAGGACCTGGCGGCCCTTGGAGCGGATGACGCGCCGGCGCACGACCCGGCCGGGGTCGACGGGGGTGGACCGGTAGAAGGGCGCGGCGGCGGGCGCGCGCCAGTCGATGACGAGCGGGGCGTAGTCGGAGTCGAGCACGCCGATGCGCCCGATGTGGAGGGTCTCGCCGATGTCGGCCGTGTTATCGGGACGTACGGCGTCCTCGGCGGGCTCGACGGACGTGTAGGCGCCGTCGGGGCCCTTCTTCCCGTCCTTCCCGTACAGAAGGTCGATCCGGCCGAAGAGGAAGTCCTCGAACTCGTTGTTGAGCCGGTTGAGGTGGATGCCGGCCCGGAAGACCTGGGCGTCCCGCTCGGCGAGGGCGCCGGGCGTGCCGACCTGACCCCGCTGGGCGGCGTCGTTCATCAGGAACTCCGCCTCGTGGATCTTCTCCTCCAGTCGGCGGTAGACCTGATCCAGATGTTCCTGCTCGACACCGATCTCACGGTCTCTGACCGTGTCCACGGCTTCCTGCGCGGCCACCTAAGGCCCCCTTCTCACGTGCACTGGGCAGCCGTCGAGCGTACGCCACAGGGGGGCACCGTGTCAGTCGCGGGGCCCACGCACGTGGGGGCGATCCTCCCGCGCCGTGGGGGCGGTCGCCCGAAGGGGCGGAGCGACCGCCCCCGACGGGCCTACCCGTCGTACTTCTCCTCCGACGGCGGGTCCAGAGCCAGCCGGTACCCCCGCTTCACCACCGTCTGGATCAGCTTCGGCGTGCCGAGGGCCGTGCGGAGGCGGGCCATCGCCGTCTCCACGGCGTGTTCGTCGCGGCCCGCTCCGGGGAGCGCCTTGAGGAGGTCGGCCCGGGAGACGACCCAGCCGGGGCGGCGGGCGAGGAGGCCGAGGAGGGCCATTCCGGCGGGCGGGACGGGGCGGAGGGCGCCGTCGACGAGGACGGCGTGTCCGCGGACCTCCACGCGGTGGCCGGCGACGGGCAGGATCCGGGAGCGCCCGGGGAGTTCCCGGCAGAGCAGCTGGACGAGCGGCCCGAGCCGGAAGCGCTCCGGCTGGTAGGTGTCGATGCCCTCCGCCTGGAGCGGCAGCGCGGTCACGGGTCCCACGCACACCGCGAGCACGTCGTGCCGGAGCGCGGCGAGGAGTTCGTCCCGTACGCCCCGCTCCTCCGCCCGGGAGAACAGCGAGGCGGCGGCGGGCGCGCTGGTGAAGGTGACCGCGTCGAGGGTGCGGGAGAGGGTCGCGTCGAGGAGCCGGTCGAGCGGGCCGATGTCCTCGGGGGGCATCCAGCGGTAGACGGGGACGCCGACGACCTCGGCGCCGCCGGCGGTGAGCGCCTCGACGAAGCCGGGGAGGGGCTCGCCGTGGAGCTGGAGGGCGATCCGGCGGCCTGCCACGCCTTCGCCGAGGAGCCGGTCGAGGACCTCGGCCATGGACTCCGAGGAGGGCGACCAGGACTCGGTGAGTCCGGCAGCGCGTACGGCTCCCTTGACCTTGGGTCCGCGGGCGAGGAGCTCGACGTCCCGCAGGACGCGGAGGAGCTCCTCCCCGTACCCCCAGCCCTCGGCGGCCTCGACCCAGCCCCGGAAGCCGATCGCCGTGGTGGCGACGACGACGTCCGGGGCGTGGCCGATGAGCTCCTTGGTGGCGGCGAGGAGTTCGGTGTCGTCGGCGAGCGGGACGATCCGCAGGGCGGGGCCGTGGACGACGGCCGCGCCGCGCCGGCGCAGCAGCGCGATCAGCTCGTCGGCGCGGCGTGCCGCGGTGACGCCGACGGTGAAGCCGGCGAGGGGGCCGTGTTCTTGCTCGTCCATGGGTCCTGAGCCTGACGGGGACGCGTGACGGTCTCGGTTCGCGCGTATTTCCTGGTCGTTACGGTCCGCGCCGGGCATCGGGGGTCACACCCGGGCGTAGCCGGACCGGGGCTCCGGCTCCGTGACCGCCTCGGCGGTCTCGGGGACGGTGGCCGGGGCCCGAAGGTATACCGCCCAGGTGACGACCATGCAGGCCGCGTAGAAGGCGAGGAAGGCGACGAAGGCGGCGGTGCCGGTGCCCGCGGTCTGGAAGGACTGGCGGAAGGCGAGGTTGATGCCGAGTCCGCCGAGGGCGCCGACGGCGCCGATGAGGCCCATGGAGGCCCCGGAGAGCCGTCGTCCGTAGACTTCGGCGGCCTCGCCCGCGAGGCCCTTGCGGTGCCCCTGGGCGAGGAAGATCGCCGGGATCATCTTGTACGTGGAGCCGTTGCCGAGGCCGCTGAGGACGAAGAGTCCGATGAAGCCGACGAGGAAGACGGTGAGCGACTCGACGACGGAGGCGTAGATCACCACCGAGGTCGCCGCGGCCATCGCGGCGAAGGTCCCGAGGGTGATGCGGGCGCCGCCGTGCCGGTCGGCGAGGGAGCCGCCGACGGGCCGGATGAGCGAGCCGAGCAGCGGGCCGATGAAGGTGAGCGAGGCGGCCTGGAGCGGGGTGCGGCCGAACTGGGTCTGGAGGACGAGGCCGAAGGCGAAGCTGTAGCCGATGAAGGAGCCGAAGGTGCCGATGTAGAGGAAGGCCATGACCCAGGTGTGCCGGGCCTTCACGGCCTCCTTCGCGGCTCCGGTGTCGTTCTTCACGGGGGCGAGGTTGTCCATGAACAGCGCGGCGCAGAGGGCGGCGACGACGATCAGGGGCAGGTAGACGCCGAGCACGATCCTCGGGTGGACGGCTCCGGCGGTGCCGATGACGAGGAGGCCGACGAGCTGGACGACGGGGACGCCGATGTTGCCGCCGCCCGCGTTGAGGCCGAGTGCCCAGCCCTTCTTCCGGAGCGGGAAGAAGGCGTTGATGTTGGTCATCGAGGAGGCGAAGTTGCCGCCGCCGACGCCGGTGAGCGCCGCCACGAGGAGGAAGGTGGTGTACGAGGTGCCGGGGTGCATCACCGTGAAGGCGAGGCCGGTGGGCAGCAGGAGCAGCAGGGCGCTGAAGATCGTCCAGTTGCGGCCTCCGAAGCGGGCGACGGCGAAGGTGTACGGGATGCGGATCAGCGCGCCGACGAAGGTGGCGGTGCCGATCAGGAAGAACTTTCCGGCCGGGTCGACCCCGTACTGGGGGCCCATGAAGAGGACCATGACCGACCAGAGGCTCCAGATCGAGAAGCCGATGTGCTCGGAGAGGACGGAGAAGAGCAGGTTCCGCCGGGCGATCCGTTCTCCCTTCTCCCGCCAGAAGGTCTCGTCCTCCGGTTCCCAGCGTTCGATCCAGCGGCCACCCATCTCGCACCTCCACGGAGTCGGATCCCTGATGGGACCGACGCTAGGAAGGGCGCGTTTCAGGCCGGTGCCGTGAGGTGACGGTGACGGAACCTTGCTCTCACCCGGCGTACGGGCCTCCTGTGAGCGCCCCCGCCGCCCGCTGCCGCCCCGGGCCCCGGGGGCCTGTCTTGAAGACGGCCCTACGCGGGCAGCCCCGGCTCCCCCTCGGGCAGCCAGGCGCCGGGCGGGCGGGTGAGCCAGCCTTCCCGGGCCCCCAGCTCGGCCGCTGCCCGGCGCAGGGCGTCCAGGCCGGGGTGGCGGAGCCCCTTGCGCCACACGAGGCTCACGGGTGAGAGGGGGACGGGGTCGACGAGTGGCCGGATCACGCAGTTCGGCATGGGCGGGAAGTCGACGACGGCGAGGACCGGGTGGCCGTGCTTGGCCATGAGCCGGCGGAACTCCTCGTGGCCGATGGCCAGGGGTGCGGGCGGGGCGATCGCGATGCCGCGGCCGGCGAAGAGGCGGGCGGCGAGGTCGGTCCACTCGGGCGTGCGGTCGTTCCCGGCCCCGGCGTAGATCCGTTCGCCGGCGAGCCGGGCGAGCGGCACCTCGGGCAGGACGGCGAGCGGATGGTCCTCGGGGAGGATCACGGCCATCGGCTCGTAGCGGACGAACTGGGAGTCGAGCCCCGCCCTGAGCCGGGCGTCGAGCCCTCCGTACCGGCCGAAGGAGGTGTCGATCCGGCCGGCGAGGATGGACTGCGCCGCGCCGGTGAGTCCGCTCTCGTAGCGGGCCATCAGCTCCTGCTCCGGGGCGAGTTCGCGGGCCCGGAGGAGGACGCGCTCCTGGACGAGGTCGGGGCTGTTGAGGTCGACGAGGAGCGGCCGGGGCGCGGCACGGAAGGCGTCGCTCAGCTCGTCGTGGGCGGCCAACACCCGGCGGGCGTACGGGAGGAGACGCTCGCCGTCGGGGGTGAGGGCGACCTGTCGGGTGGTCCGTACGAACAGCCCGGTGCCCAACTCCCGCTCCAGACGCCGGATGTCGCGGCTGAGGGCCTGCTGGGCGAGGTAGAGACGGGCGGCCGCGCGGGTGAAGTGCAGCTCTTCGGCGACGGCGGTGAAGGCGCGCAGAAGGCGGGGGTCGATGTCGTACGAGGAGGTGACCACCGCCGCATCTAACAACACAGACGCGTGAATGGCCACCGTTCAGGTGTTGGACCGGCAGGGGCATGCCAACCCACCCTTGATCCATGCCGCAACCGGACCTCACCCTCACCCCGGCGGGCCCGGCCCTCGCCCCGCGCTACCGCGACCGGGCGAGCCACGCCCTCCCCCGCCGCCGGGAGCCCCACGCCCTCCCCCACCCGCGCGACACCCCCCACGCGCCGCCCGGGAAGCCCTCACCCCCCGCCAACCCCTACCGCCGCCTCTTCACCCACCCCGGCACCCGCGCCTTCACCGCCGGGAACCTGATCGCCCGGCTCCCCATGGGCATGTTCGGCGTCAGCGCCGTGATCATGATCGCGGCGGCGTACGGCTCCTACGCCCTGGCCGGCGCGGTCACCGCCACCGGCCTCGCCGTCGGCTCCGTCACCGGCCCGCTGATCGCCCGGCTCGTCGACCGGTACGGCCAGGCCAGGATCGCGGTCCCGGCCGCCGCCTACGCGGCCCTGGGCCATCTGGTCCTGCTGCTCTGCGTCCACGAGAGGACCCCCGTCTGGGCCCTCTTCCTCACCACCGCCGTCACCGCCACCACCCCGAACACGGGCGGCATGTCCCGGGCCCGCTGGGCACACCTCTTCCGGAACGACCCGGACGCCCTGCACACCGCCAACGCCTTCGAGCAGGCCGCCGACGAGCTCTGCTACATGCTCGGCCCGGTGCTCGCCGCCGTCCTCTGCTCCGCGCTCTTCCCGGAGGCGGGCACCCTCGCCGCCGCCACCCTCTTCCTCGGCGGCGTCCTGGTCTTCACCGCCCAGCGCTCCACCGAGCCACCGATCGCCCCCCGCACCACGGCCGGCTCCCCGCTGCGCGCCCCCGGCATGGCCCCGCTGCTCGCGGTCCTCCTCACCACGGGAGCGGTCTTCGGCTCCATGGAGGTGGTGGCCCTCGCCTACGTGGACGGCCCCGTCGCGGGACCGGTCCTCGCCCTGCAGGCCGCCGGTTCCTGCGCGGCGGGCCTCCTCTACGGCCGCGCCCACCGCACCGCCCGGCTGCGCACCTGCCTGGCCGCGATGGCCGTCCTGATGGCGATGCCGCTGCTGGCCGCCTCGACCGGCTCCCTGCTCGCCCTGGCCGGCGGTCTCCTCCTGGCGGGCATGGCCACGGCTCCGACGATGGTGACGGCCATGGGCCTGCTCCAGCGCCTCACCCCGGCGGCCCAGCTCAACGAGGGCATGAGCCTCGCCGTGACCGCCCTCCTGGCCGGAGTCGCGGCCGGCTCGGCCACCGGCGGCTGGGCGGCCGACCACGCGCCCTTCGCCTCGTTCGGCTTCCTGATCCCGGTGACGGCGGCAGCGCTGGCCCTGACCCTGTGCACGGCGACCGGCGCAGGCCGCCGGGCATGACAAAGGCCCGGCGGCCGCTCGCGCGACCACCGGGCCTGTGCCCACATGGGATGAGTGGAGATGGCGGGAATCGAACCCGCGTCCAACGGTGCGGAATCAGGGCTTCTCCGTGTGCAGTCTGGTACGAGTTTCTCAGCCCTCCGGATCACCCAGACAAGTCCGGAACGGGCTCAGCCACTGTTTGATTTCCCTCCAACCCCCGTGACCGGGGCTGGAGGTTTAGATCCCTGAATGACGCCAGGATCCGGGTCGGGACCACCCCCGGGCTGACGCTCCTCACAGAGGCTTCTGTTCGTTACCTAAAATTAGGCAGCGAGGGCGAAGCGGGAGTTATCGCTCTTGGTGTTGGCGATTATTGGTTGCGACATATGGTTTACGAGATCATTGCCGCTTCCTCGACACGCTTCCCACTGCTTCGACATCCGCTGTCGAAACCGATCATCCCCATGTTGTTTTTTCAAAGGTCGCACCCTCTGCGGGGTGCAAGACCCATCGTACGTGACCGACGGGTGCCGTCGCCAGCGTATTACCGGCGCTAGGCGCTCTGCGCCGCCCGCTGCTTCCTCTTCGCCGCCGCGATCGCCCGGTTCGTCTCGCGCGTGTCCTGCTTCTCCCGCAGGGTCTGCCGCTTGTCGTACTCCTTCTTGCCCTTGGCGAGCGCGATCTCGCACTTCACCCGGCCGTTCAGGAAGTACAGCGCGAGGGGCACGATCGTGTGACCCGTCTCCTGCGACTTCGACTCCAGCTTGTCGATCTCGGCCCGGTGCAGCAGCAGCTTCCGCTTCCGCTTCGCGTGGTGGTTGGTCCAGCTGCCCTGCATGTACTCGGGCACGTGGATGTTGTGCAGCCACGCCTCGTGGCCGTCGATCTGCACGAAGCCGTCGACCAGCGAGGCACGGCCCATGCGCAGCGACTTCACCTCGGTGCCCATGAGCACCACACCGCACTCATAGGTGTCGATGATGTGGTAGTCGTGCCGCGCCTTCTTGTTCTGCGCGATGAGCTTGCGCTCCGGCGCCTTGTCCTGGTTCTTCTTGGCAGGCTTGCCCTGCACGTTCACGAGTCCCTTTGCCATAGTGCGGTCATTTTCGCACTACGAGCCCCCTCCGAGGCCACTCAATACCGTTCTCGCCCGCTCCTCGGCCTTCTCCCCCGCCGCCAGGTCCGGCGTGATGCCCCGGCCGTCCACGGCGTGCCCGGCGGGGGTGCGGTAGTGGCCGACGGTCAGCTCGGCGACGGAGCCGTCGGGCAGGGCGCTCGGCATCTGGACCGAGCCCTTGCCGAAGGTCCGCGAACCGACGGTGACCGCCCGGCCCCGGTCCTGCAGGGCTCCGGTGAGCAGTTCGGCCGCGCTCATCGTGCCCCCGTCGATCAGCGCCACCAGGGGCCTGCCGGTGTCGCCGCCGCCCTCCGCGTACACGGCCCGCTGCTCGCCCTCCACGTCGTACGTGGCGACGAGCCCGCCGTCGAGGAAGGCGGAGGCGGCGACGGCGGCCTCGGCGACCAGACCGCCCGCGTTGCCCCGCAGGTCCAGGAGGACCCCGGCGCCGGCCGGCGCGGCCCGTACCGCGTCACGCACGCGCGTGCCCGCGCCCTTGGTGAAGGCGGCCACCCGGATCAGCACGGCCCCGTCGTCCAGGCGGCGGACGGTCACCGGGTCCGTCGCCAGCCGGGCCCTGAGCAGGGTCTGCGTCCAGGCGGCCCGGCCGCGCTCGACCCGGAGCGCGACGGGCGAACCGGGGACACCGTCGCCCCGCAGCAGGGAGACGACCTCGGAGACGGAGAGCCCGTCGACCGGGCGCCCGTCGACGGAGACCAGCCGGTCGCCGGCCCGCAGACCGGCCCGCTCGGCGGGTCCCCCGGGCTGCACCCGCGTCACCCGCACCCCACTCGCCCCCGCCCGCCCGGCGGAGAGGCCGACACCGGTGTAGGCGCCGCCGAGGGCCTGCTCGAACTCGGCGTACTCCTTCTTGTCGTACACCGCGCCCCAGCGGTCGCCGCTGCGGCTGACGAACTCCTCGGCGGCCTTCTTGCCCGACTTGCCGTCGGCCATGGCCGCGGCGGCGGCCCGGCTGAGCGCGGCGCTGTCGACCGTCGCACCACCCGCCGCCCGCACCGGGGCCGGCCGCTCCGCCCCCGGGTCCTCCTGCCGGGGCAGCGAGCCCGTGGCGGCGGCGGTGGCGAGGACCCCGGTGAAGACCAACGTCAGAACGGCCCCGCGGACGACTCCACGGGGCCGGATACAGAAGGGTGCGGGCTTGGCCGGCATGGCGCCCACTCTAGGACAAGCGAAAGGCGACGCACGGACTTTGGCCAGAGGCCGTCATCAGTGGTCGACACCGGCATCTCCGCTCACTCGTTCGCGGGAACGTCAGAACTTCGAGTGAAGGTGCGAAGTCCGCGACCACGACGAGATCGCCGTGGAGGACTTCCGGCCGAAGTTCCTCGCCAAGACGACGATGGCCAGGAAAGCCGCTGACGCCGCCGTCGGCGCCACCAAGCGGGCCCTGATCGAGATGGGCCGCAAGCACGGCCGTACCGTGCACCTGGTCCACCCCGCGCACACCACGACGGACTGTGCGCAGTGCGGAGCGAGAGCCAAGCACGTACTGCCGCTGGGAGAGCGCGTCTACACCTGCACCGCGTGCGGAGCCTCGTCCCCGAGGGACAAGAACTCTGCACGCGTGATGCTCGTCCGGGCAGGTCTGAACCCGGCTGCTGCCGACGGCGGAAGACCCGGCGGGACGCAGTCCCGCCGGGCGGCCTGAGCCTGAAATCCCACTCCAAGGAGCGGGGAGCAGTCAAACCTTGAGGTACTTGCGCAGCGCGATGAAGGCGGCCACGGCGGGCATGAGCAGGCCGATGGCGATCACCAGCGGCAGCTTGGCGAGGACCGCGTCCCAGCCGATGAAGTTGACCAGCTGCATCTTCTCGGCGAGCGCGATGCCGTGGTCGATCAGGAAGTACCGGCCGACGAGCAGCAGCACACAGGCGACGGCGCCGCCGAGGAGGCCGGCGAAGGCGGCCTCCATGATGAACGGCATCTGGATGTAGAAGCTGGACGCGCCGACGAGCCGCATGATGCCGGTCTCGCGGCGGCGGCTGAAGGCCGAGACGCGGACCGTGTTGACGATCAGCATCAGCGCGATGACGAGCATCAGCCCCATGACGCCGAGGGCGGCGATGTTCATGCCGTTCATCAGGTCGAAGAGGTTCTGCAGGATGTTCCGCTGGTCCTGGACGGACTCGACGCCGACACGGCCGGCGAAGGCCGTGGCGACGACCTTGTACTTCTCCGGGTCCTTGAGCTTGACCCGGAACGACTCCTGCATCTGGTCCGGCGTCACCACGGAGGCGATGGCGGTGTCGCCGTACTGCTCCTTGTACCGCTTGAACGCCTCGTCGGCCGTCTCGTGCTGGACGGACTCGACGATGTCCATCTTCTTCAGATCGGCCTCGATCTGCTCCTTCTGCTGGCCGGTGACCGCGCCCTTGGCGCACTTGGCCGCCGTGGCCGCGTCCGCCTTGTTGCAGAGGAAGATGGAGACGTTGACCTTGTCGTACCAGTAGTCCTTCATCGTGCTGACCTGCTCGCGCATGAGCAGCGCGCCGCCGAAGAGGGCGAGCGAGAGGGCCACGGAGACGATGACGGCGAAGGTCATCGTGAGATTGCGCCGGAGACCGACGCCGATCTCGGAGAGCACGAACTGAGCGCGCATGGGTCTGCTTTCTCCTACTCGCTACAGCTCAGTGCTGGTATCCGTAGACGCCGCGCGCCTGGTCACGGACGAGGCGGCCCTTTTCGAGCTCGATGACGCGCTTGCGCATCTGGTCGACGATGTTCTGGTCGTGGGTCGCCATGACGACGGTGGTCCCTGTCCTGTTGATCCGGTCGAGCAGCTTCATGATGCCGACGGAGGTCTGCGGGTCGAGGTTGCCGGTGGGCTCGTCGGCGATCAGCAGCATCGGCCGGTTGACGAAGGCCCTGGCGATGGCGACGCGCTGCTGCTCACCGCCGGAGAGCTCGCCCGGCATCCGGTCCTCCTTGCCGCCGAGCCCGACCAGGTCGAGCACCTGCGGCACGGCCTTGCGGATCTCGCCGCGCGGCTTGCCGATGACCTCCTGGGCGAAGGCCACGTTCTCGGCGACGGTCTTGTTGGGCAGCAGGCGGAAGTCCTGGAAGACGGTGCCCAGCTGGCGCCGCATCTGCGGCACCTTCCAGTTGGAGAGCCGGGCCAGGTCCTTGCCGAGGACGTGCACCTGGCCCTGGCTGGCGCGCTCCTCACGCAGGAGCAGTCGCAGGAAAGTCGACTTTCCGGAGCCGGAGGAACCGACGAGGAAGACGAACTCCCCCTTCTCGATCTCCAGGGAGACATCCCGGAGCGCGGGGCGGCTCTGCTTCGGATAGGACTTGGAGACGTTGTCGAATCGGATCACGGATGCACCACGGTCGGCCGGGAGTAGGTGTGCGTGACCTTACGCGACCGGGGATGGCCCGCGCAGTCGCGGTCCTGGCTTGCGCCGTTTATCCTTTTCGCCCTCGCGGACGGAAGGCGGGCAATCCGGCGGGGCGCGCCGAAACGCCGCGGAGCTGGCACAGTGGTAGGGGGAACGTCCGGATCCCTCCGGACGTTGTCCGTGTGTATCCCAGTGCGGGAGGAGGAGAGCGCATGACCTACGACCGACTGGTGTGCGCCAACTGCGCGGCCCCGGTCGCCGAGGGCCGCTGCCCCGTCTGCCGCGCCAATCGGGAGCGACTGACCCCTCAGGGGCTGTCCCCCGCGATGCTGCTGACGCTGGCGATCGCGCTGCTGGCGGCGATCGCACTGCTTGCCGCCTTCCAGGCGGCCTGACCGGAGGGCGCGCGGAGCCCACACGAGCCGGAACCACGCGAAAGGGCCGGGGAGCGGACTCCCCGGCCCTTCGTCGTGCGTCTACGCGTCCGCGCGGGTGCGTCAGACGGCGGCGCGACCGCCACCGACGAGACGCGGCAGCATCCGGAAGCCGATGCCGCCGGCGATCATCGTCGCGGCACCGATGATCAGGAACGAGGTCTCGGCCGCACCGGTCTCGGCGAGCTCCTCCTTCGCCTCACCCTGCTGGACGGGCTGCGAGCCGGCCTGGTCGGTGTCGGTGTTGTTGTTGCCGGTGTCCACGCACTCGGCGCCGTCGAGGTCGACGGTGCAGGTGCCGGCGCCACCGTCGGTGGACGAGCCACCCGTGGTGGACGACGACGTCTGCTCGCCGGTCGAGGACGACGAGGACGAGGACTGCTCGCCCGTGGTCGACGACGATGACGAGGACGACGACTGCTCGCCGGTCGTCGACGACGAGGACGACTGCTCGCCCGTCGTCGACGACGAGGAGGACGACGACTGCTCGCCCGTCGTGGAGGACGAGGACGACTGCTCGCCCGTCGTCGACGACGAGGAGGACGACGAGGACTGCTCGCCCGTGGTCGACGACGAGGACGACTGCTCGCCCGTCGTCGAGGACGACGAGGACTGCTCGCCCGTCGTCGAGGAAGAGGACGACTGCTCGCCGGTCGTCGAGGACGACGAGGACTGCTCGCCCGTGGTCGACGACGAGGACGACTGCTCGCCCGTGGTCGAGGACGACGAGGACTGCTCGCCGGTCGTCGACGTCGACTGCTCGCCCGAGGTCGAGGTCGCGGAGGACTGCTCACCCGTGGTCGAGGTCGACTGCTCGCCCGTCGTCGAGGACGACGAGGTCTGCTCGCCGGCGGCGGCGGCGCCGCCGGAGGTCTGGCCGAGGCTCGTGTTGCCGGTGTCCTCGCCCTCCAGGGCGTCCTGGACACCGAGACCCGCGTCCTGGGTCTGGTTCGACTCTGTTCCGAATCCGCCGACGGCCTGCGCGGCACCGGCCGCCGTCAGGGACGCACCGGCGATGATCACGGCACTGGCCGCGACCCGCACCAGGCGGACTCGCGTCTTGTTGGTCATCTGGCTGCTACCCCCAGTAGCTCATCTCGTCATGGGGCAGCGCTCGGGGCCCCGCGCAGCAGGGGTGTGTCACGACTGGACCGGCCCCCGTTCACACGCGTCCCAGGAAAGCGCATGCCAGTACGCCACCCTTCCGAGTTTCCGATGAGGCGTCAAGGTCGTTGCGCGTGCGATGCCCGAAAGATCACCAGGTGACCGACATGCGACGATGCAACTGTGACGTAAACCCTGAACTCCGGGCCCGGTGAGGGCAGTTCCCTTGTCGACAAAGCGCCCCGACGGCCTCGCTTCCGCTTGCGCCAGCGAATACGCGGGAGGCGCCCCGGAACGGCACCGGGCCCCGCACCAAGAGGTGCGGGGCCCGGTGTCGTGCGACTGGGGGGACTACTTGTCCTGCTGCTTGCGCCAGCGGATGCCCGCCTCGAGGAAGCCGTCGATCTCGCCGTCCAGGACGGACTGCGGGTTGCCGACCTCGAACTCCGTACGGAGGTCCTTGACCATCTGGTACGGGTGGAGCACGTACGAACGCATCTGGTTGCCCCAGGAGCTGCCGCTGTCCTTGAGGGCGTCCATCTTGGCCCGCTCCTCCTGGCGCTGGCGCTCCAGGAGCTTGGCCTGGAGGACGTTCATGGCGCTCGCCTTGTTCTGGATCTGGGAGCGCTCGTTCTGGCAGGAGACGACGATGCCGGTCGGGAGGTGCGTGATGCGCACGGCCGAGTCGGTCGTGTTGACGCCCTGGCCGCCGGGGCCGGAGGCGCGGTAGACGTCGACGCGCAGCTCGGACTCGTCGATCTCGACGTGGTCCGAGGACTCGACGACCGGGAGGATCTCGACGCCGGCGAAGGACGTCTGGCGGCGGCCCTGGTTGTCGAAGGGCGAGATGCGGACGAGCCGGTGGGTGCCCTGCTCGACGGAGAGCGTGCCGTAGGCGTACGGGGCCTTCACCACGAAGGTGGTGGACTTGATGCCCGCCTCCTCCGCGTACGAGGTCTCGTAGATCTCCGTCGCGTAGCCGTGGCGCTCGGCCCAGCGCAGGTACATGCGCTGGAGCCGCTCGGCGAAGTCGGAGGCGTCGACGCCGCCGGCCTCGGCGCGGATGTTGACCAGGGCCTCGCGCTCGTCGTACTCGCCGGAGAGGAGGGTGCGGACCTCCATCTCGTCGAGGGCCTTGCGGACGGAGGTCAGCTCCGTCTCGGCCTCGGCGAGGGTGTCCGGGTCGTCCATCTCCTCGGCGAGCTCGAAGAGCACCGCGAGGTCGTCGATCCGGCCGCGCAGGGTCTCGGCCTTGCGGACCTCGGCCTGGAGGTGCGAAAGCTTGCTCGTGATCTTCTGCGCCGCCTCCGGGTCGTCCCACAGGGACGGGGCCGCGGCCTGCTCTTCGAGCACGGCGATGTCGGCCCTCAGCTTCTCGAGGTCCAGGACGGCCTCGATCGACCCCATGGTCGAGGAGAGGGACTTCAGCTCTTCGGATACATCGACGACTGCCACGCGTCCAGCGTAACGGCTCCGGGCAAGGAGCCGAACCTGTGGCGGAGGGTACGTCCGGGAGACCGGCGGCCGGGGCCTACGGCTGGGACGACTGCTTGGAGTCCTGCGGCGGGGCCTCCCCGTCCCCGGAGGCCGCCAGGTAGCCGCCCGCGCCCAGCGCGCCGACGACCACGACCGCCGCGACGGCGAGGGTGATCCGCCGCTTGCGGACCGCACCCGCCTTGTGGCGGGCCGAGCCGGGACGGCGGGCACCGGCGGGGCGCGGGGCACGGGCGGTGCCGAGGGGTCCGCCGGAGAGCTCGTCGGGGGCCGGGACCCGCATGGAGGTGTGGGTGTCGCGGTTGGAGTCGGCCGAGGCGCCGGGGACGAGCGGGACGGCGGCGCGGCGCGGGCCGGGCTCACCCGCGCCCGCGCCGGTGGCGTACGCGTCCTCCTCGTACGGCTCCGGGGCCGGCTCCGCGTCCGGCTCGTCGACGTCCAGCGGCGGGATGCCCTTGAGCAGCGGCAGGACGTCCCCCAGGCGGGCGGCGAGCTCGGAGGCGCGCAGCCGGGACGCGGGGGCCTTGGCGAGGCACTGGACGATCAGCTGCCAGAGCTCCTCGGGGATGCCGGGGAGCGGGACGACGGTCTCGGTGACGTGGCGGCGCAGGACCGCCCCGGGGTGGCCGCCGCCGAAGGGGGTGAAGCCGGCGAGCAGCTCGTACAGGACGGTCGCGAGGGCGTAGATGTCGACGGCGGCGCGCGGGGGGAGGCCCTCGACGATCTCGGGGGCGAGGTAGTCGGGGGTGCCGATGATCCGGGTGGCCTTGGTGCGGCCGGGGGTGTCGATCAGCTTGGCGACGCCGAAGTCGGTGAGGAGGGCGGGGTGGGCGCCGCCGGGGCCGAGCGGGCCCTCCATGTCGAGCAGGATGTTCTCCGGCTTGACGTCCCGGTGGACGACGCCGGCGGCGTGCGCGGCGGCGAGGGCCTCGGCGACGTCCTTGACGATCGCGACGGCGGCCTCGGGCGCGAGGCGGCGTTCCCGGTCGAGCCGGGTGCGCAGGTCGGTGCCGCGGACGAGGTCCATGACGAGGGCGAGGTCGGTGCCGTCGACGACGAGGTCGCGGACCTTGACCACCCGGGGGTGGTCGAGGCCGAGCAGGGCGGTCCGCTCCTGGACGAAGCGGCCGACGAGCTCCTGGTCCGAGGCCAGGTCCTCGCGCAGCAGTTTGACGGCGACGGGCCCCTCGGGTCCCTCGCCGAGCCACACCGTTCCGGCGCTGCCCCGCCCGAGGATCTGGTGGGCGGTGTAGCGGCTGCCGATGTTCCGTGCCAAGACTGCTCCCTCAGCGGCTGCGGTTCTCGACAAAGCTACGCGTCCACGGCCGCCGGTCTCGACCTCCGAGGGGAAATCACCCCTCGGAAGTCGACAAATCGGCAGTGTTACTGCCCCGTACCGCCGGTAGTACCCCCGGAACCGGTGGACTCGAAGATCGAGGAGAACCAGTCGGTGGCCGTCGAGATGCCGTCGCCGATGGCCTCCCAGTAGCCCTTGCCCTGGGCGACCCAGTCCTGGAGCGGGGTGAGCTCCCAGACGAGCCAGCCGGCGACCACGAACAGGATGATCATGATCAGGCAGCCCTTGAGGCAGCCGAGACCGGGGATCCGCACCGGGTTCGCGCTGCGCTGGCGCGGCGGGCGCGGCTCGCGCGGCGCCGGGGCCTGGGGCGGCGGCTGCGGCGGCGTGTACTGCTGCTGGGGCGGGGCGTACTGCTGCTGCGGCGGGGGCGGCGGGGGCGCGTACTGCTGCGGCTGCTGCTGGTACTGCTGGGGCGCGGGCCGCTGCGGCGCCGGGCGCTGCTGCTGGTACGGCTGGGGCGGCTGCTGGCCGTGCTGCTGCCCGTACGGACCGGGCTGCTGGGGCTGCTGCTGCGGCTGGCGCTGCGGGCGGCGGCGCAGCGGGTCGTCGCTCGGGTCCAGGTACTGCACCTGGGTCTGCTCGTTGCGGTCGCGGACCTGCCGCAGCTGGCTCTGCCAGGGGTGCGGCTCCTCGGCCGGGGGGTTCTGCGGCACGGGGGGCATGACGGCCGTCGGGTCGGCGGCGCCCGGGCCGCTGGTCGGCATGACGCTGGTCGCGGCGGCGGGGTCGTACTGCGGGGGCATCCCGGCGCCGGCCGCGGCCGCACCGGTGGGCAGCACCTGGGTCGGGTCGGCGGCGCCCGGGGCCGGGGCCTCCGGGGTCTGCGGGACGGGCGCGGGCGCCGGGTCCGGGGCGAGGAGCGCCCCGACGCCGTCCGCCGCCTCGATCTGGGCGGGCGTGGCGTGCACGCCGATGCCGGCGGCGACCGCGCGCAGGCCCCGGGCGAGGTTCACGGCGCTCGGCCGCCGGTCCGGGTCCTTGCTGAGGCAGCGCTCTATGACCGTCCACAGCGGTCCGGGCACGGTCGAGGGACGGCGCGGCTCCTCGCTGAGGTGCCGGTGGAGGACCTCCAGGGCGGTGCCGCCCGCGAACGGGGGCCGGCCGGTGACCAGCTCGTAGAGGAGGATGCCGGCGCCGTAGATGTCGACGGCGGAGGTCTGCGGGCGGCCCTCGGCGGACTCCGGCGCCACGTACGCGGGCGTGCCCACGAACTCGTGGGTGCGGGTGAGGCCCGGGGAGTCCGCGAGGCGCGCGATGCCGAAGTCCGTCAGCATCGGGTGCATCTGGCCGCCCTGCTCGGCGAGCAGGACGTTCGCCGGCTTGAGGTCGCGGTGGACGACGCCGTCCGCGTGGCTGGCGGCGAGCGCGTCGGCGATCTGGGCGGTCAGGAGGGCGGCGGCGACCGGGGTGAGCGGGCCGCTCTCCCTGATGTACCGGTGCAGGTCGGGGCCCTCGACGAGGTCCATGACGAGGGCGAGGACATCGCCCTCGACGACCAGGTCGCGGGTGCGCACGATGTTGGGATGGGTCAGCCGGAGCAGCACGGACCGCTCGCGCAGGAAGCGCATCACGATGTCCGCGTCGTTGGCCAGCTCCTCCTTGAGGACCTTGATCGCGACGGTCTCGCCGGGCTGGCCGGGCACGGCCGCCTCGGCGCCCGCCGTCTCCCGCTGGCGGGCTCGCCAGACGGTGCCCGTGGCGCCGCGGCCGAGCGGCTCCTCGAGCAGGTACTTGCTGCCGATAGGCCGCACGTCACGCGCTCCCTGCTGATCGTGGTCCTGGGGTGGTTCCCGATGTGTCCCCGGGGTCCTTGTCCTCTGTTGTGACCCGTCCGGGTGTCCGACCCACTTTAGTGCCGCCGAACGTGTCACAGACCGGTCGTCCACAGGCCGGTTCCGATGCCGTGTCCGCGTCTTGCCGGGGGCCGGAACCGAACGGAACTTGT
This sequence comes from Streptomyces tanashiensis, assembly GCF_014648895.1. Taxonomy (GTDB): domain Bacteria; phylum Actinomycetota; class Actinomycetes; order Streptomycetales; family Streptomycetaceae; genus Streptomyces; species Streptomyces tanashiensis. The sequence goes on along the minus strand of NZ_BMRZ01000013.1, from coordinate 38,202 downwards.
CCGGAAGAAGACGCTCCACGGCGGGCGGCGGTTGCCACGCATGCTCCGAAGGCATGCCCAACCGGGCTATTTCTCGTCCACGGCCGACCATTCAAGATCACTTGTGGCCGACCCGCGGGCGTGTTGTCGGTGGCAGGTGCGAGGATGCCTACAGCACGTCGCATCGACGGGGTCGGGAGCCCCCGCGCCGTGCCGACCTGTACCGGGCGACGCGTCCGTGCCGGGTGGGGGGAGACACAGGGCGGTTCCCCCCTGCCGGGCCATCTCGCGCAGAAGGGACCGCTGACGGCGATGCAGATCCGGCTGACCGTCCTCGCGCCGTACGCCGGCCACGGCGCCGGGCGCGCCTGCGACGTGCTTGTCACGGCCCCCGCCGGGACGGCCCTCGCCGCCGTGGCCTCGAACCTCGCCGCCTCCGTCACCGGCCCCGAGACCTCCGCCTCGGGCACGACCGTGCTCTACGCGGGCGCGGAGCGGCTCGACGGCCGGCGCTGCGTGCTCGGCGAACCCCCGCTGGTCGACGGCGCGGTCCTCTCCCTCCAGGTCCCCGGACCGGACGACCGGGCCGACGAGACGGCCACCGCCCGGCTGCACGTGGTGGCGGGCCCGGACGCGGGCGGAGTGCACCTGCTGCACGGCGGAGCGATCAGAATCGGCCGTTCCGTCGACGCCGACGTACCGCTCGACGACCCGGACGTCTCCCGCTCCCACTGCACGGTGACCGTCGGCGAGGACGGCCGGGTCACGGTCGCCGACCGCGGCTCGACGAACGGGACGACGCTCGACGGCACGCCCGTCGGCGACCGCCCGGTGCCGCTCCGCCCGGGCGCGCTGCTGCGCCTCGGCGAGTCCGCCCTCCGTCTGACGGGCCCCGGCGGTGCCCCCGGCGGCACGGACGCGGTGGCGACGGCCCCGGACGGCGAGGGCCACCTGCGGGTCGCGCACGGGACGGACCGGCCGGCCCGGACCGACCCCGTGGGACCGGCGGGACCGGCGGACGGCAGCACCCACGGCGGGGCGCGCGGCATCGCCCTCGGCGAGGTCTACGACGGAGGCCACGCGCACGCGAGGGACCCGCACGACGAGCACTCCGCCCGGGACGGCGGCGAGCAGCACGCGCGGACCCGGCAGACCGACCGGACCCACGGCCGGGGGGACTCGCCCACGCCTCCCGCCGCCTCCGCGCGCGGCGGCGGCAAGCGCGGGCTCGGCGCCTGGGCCCGGCGGCTCGCGGGCGGCCGCGAGGACCTGCCCGCCGCCGGCCTCCACGCCTCCCCCGCCTCCTCCCCGGACACGCACGCCGGCGTCCGGCCCGGCCCCGGCACGCGGGACGGCGCCCCCGGCCCCGTACCGGCCCCCGACACCTGGCCCGACCCGGCCACCGTCCTGCTCACCGCGCTCGGCCCGGGCCCCCGGCTCTGGGAGCGGGGCGAGGACCACCCCGAGTCCCTGGTGGTCCGGCTCGGCACGACGGACCGCGCCGAACTCTCCGGCGTTCCGGTCACCGTCGGACTGCGCGAGGCCGGTTCCCTCGGTCTCGCCGGCCCCGGCGACCGGCTCACCGGGCTCGCGCGCTCGGTCGTGGCCCAGCTCGCCGCCCTGCACTCCCCCTCCGACCTGGAGATCGTGCTCATCAGCGCCGACCGGAACCGCTCCCTGGAGGAGCGGCGCCGCGCCTGGGGCTGGCTCGGCTGGCTCCCGCACGTCCGGCCGGCCCACGGCCAGGACTGCCGGCTGCTCCTGGCGTACGACCGCGAGCAGGCCCAGGCACGTACGGCCGAGCTGACCCGGCGGCTCGACGACGGCCCGCTCGGCCCCGGCTGGCCCAGCGCCGACCGCGCGTCCGTCGCCGAGGCCGCGGCCCGCCACGAGGGGCCGACGACGGTCGTGATCGTCGACGGCGACCCCGGATCGGCGGCGCTGCGCGAGACGGTCGCCCGGCTCGCGGGCGTCGGCGCGGCGGCCGGCATCCACCTCCTGTGCCTCGCCGAGGCTCCCTCCGCGACCCCGGACTCCCCGGTGGCCGCCACGTACGAGGCCGCGTGCGCGGCGTCGCTCGCCTTCCGCGAGTGCGGGGCCGCCGCGCTCCTCAGCGGTGACGTGGCGACCGCCCTGCGGCTGCTGCGGACGTCCGGCGGGCGGCTCGCGGGCCACGGCACCGTCGGCGTCGTCGACGCGGTCTCCGTCGCCTGGGCCGAGCGGTTCGGCCGGGCCCTCGCCCCGCTCCGTCCGGAGACCGCGGCGGCCCCGCACGGCCGGGCCGCCGCCCTGCCCCCCTCCGCCCGCCTGCTCGACGAGCTCGGGCTCGCCCGGGCCACCCCCGCCTCCCTGATGGCCCGCTGGGCCTCCGCCGGGGACGGCACGGCCGTCCTGGGCGCGGGCCCGCGCGGCCCGCTGGCCGTCGACCTCACCAAGGAGGGCCCGCACCTGCTGATCGAGGGCCCCGCGGGCAGCGGCCGCACGGAGCTCCTCCGCTCGATCGCCGCCTCCCTCGCGGCCGGCGGCCGCCCGGACCGCCTCGGCCTGCTCCTCGTGGACGGCGCGGGCGGCGAGCGCGGCGACGGTCTCGCGGTCTGTACGGAGCTGCCGCACGTCACCGAGCACCTGGTCGCCTCGGACCCGGTGCGGATGCGGGAGTTCGCGCAGGCGCTCGGCGCGGAGCTGAAGCGCAGGGCGGAGCTCCTGGGTGACGGGCACTTCGCCGACCGCCGGGGAGCGGCGCGCGCCGCCGACCGGCTGATCGGGCAGCGCGCCCCGAGCGCGGCGGAGTCCGTGCCCCAGGGCGCCCGCGCGACCGTCCGCGTCCCCGACACCGACCTCGCGGGCCGCCCGAGCGGGCGCACGCTGCGCACCGGCGACGGCACGATCGGCGCGCTCCCGAGCAGCCGCAGCGGCCGCACGCAGGACGGCACCCTGGGCGACCGCCCGAGCGGCCGGGTCCCGTACCCGGGCGCGGACGACGTCACCGGCCGGTCCAGCGGACGTGTCCCCCACCCGGGTACGGGAGAGGCCGGCGGTCGCCCGAGCAGCCGAACCCTCCGCACGGGCGACGGCGACCTCACGGACCACCCGAGCGGCCGAGTCGCCCGCGCCTCCCGCACGGGCGCGGACGACGTGACGGGCCGCACCAGCGGGCGTGTCCCCTACCCCGGCGCGGACGACATCACCGGCCGATCGAGCGGCCGGGTCCCGCACCCGGGCGCGGACGACGTGACGGGCCGGTCCAGTGGCCGCGTCCCGTACCCCGGCGCCGACGACGTCACCGGCCGGACCAGCGGCCGCGTCCCGTACCCGAGCGCCGGCGATGTCACCGACCGCCCGAGCGGGCGCGTCCCCCGGGCCGGGGACGGGGTGCTCGACGAGCGGTCCGGTGCGCGGGCGCGGTCCGGCGGGGACGCCTTCCTGGGCGACACGCCCAGTGGGCGGCTGCCGCGGCGGGACGGCGGGGCCCTCGACGACCGCCCGAGCAGCCGCACCCTCCGTACGGGCGACGGCGACCTCACCGGCGGGCGCGTCCCGTACCCGGGCGCGGACGACGTCACCGGCCGGTCGAGCGGCCGGGTCCCGCACCCGGGCGCCGGTGATGTCACCGACCGCCCGAGCGGGCGCGTCCCGTACCCCGGCGCCGACGACGTCACCGGCCGGACCGGCGGGCGCGGCGGCGACGACACCGGCGGGCGGATTCCGCGGCCCGCGTCGGGCGAGCAGGCTCCCGCGAGGGCGGCGGGGGCCGGGCATCTGCCGCGGCTCGTCGTCCTCGTCGACGACTTCGACGCCCTGGTCGCCCCCGCGCTCGGCGCCCCCGGCCGGCCGGCCGCCGGGTCCGTCGTGCGGGCCCTGGAGGCCGTCGCGCGGAACGGCGAGCGGCTCGGGGTGCACCTCGTCGCGACCTCGTCGCGCCCGGACCGTACCGCCGACACGGAGCTGGCCCACGGGGCCCGGCTGCGGATCGTGCTCGACGCGCCCCCGGTGGCGGCGGGCCCGGACGTGCCGGCGGCCGGGCGGGGCCGCCTCGGGCATCCGGACGGCCGGGTGACGCCCTTCCAGGCGGGCCGGGTCACGGGCCGGATCCCCCGGACGGCGACGCTCCGCCCGACGGTCGTCCCGCTGGAGTGGGAGCGGATGGGCGACCCGCCCACCCGTCGCCCGGTCCGTGAGCTGGGCAACGGACCGACGGACCTGGCTCTGCTTGCGAGCGCGCTGGACCGGGCCGCGCGCTCGGTCGAGGCGACTCCCGTGCCCCCGCTCACCCCGGCCGCGCGCGGCTGACGGCACGTCACGAGGGCGTCACGATCGCCCGCTTGACACGGGAGGCGGTATTGCGGGGCTCCGTGGCCCGGCGTAGACCTGTCGGACGGACAGCGAAACGCACGGGACAGCGAAGCGCACGGGAGAGACGGGGCAGCGATGCGTACAACTCTTCGTCCACGCAGGACCGCGGTGACCCTCACGGCGCTGACGGCGCTGGCCGCACTCGCCCTCGCGGGCTGCGGAAGCGGGGCCGACAAGGACGAGGGAGAGCCCGCGCCCGACCGCGAACTCTCCCTCAAGGGCGAGAAGATCGAGGTCGCCGCGGTCTGGACCGGACCGGAGCAGGAGAACTTCACCAAGGTCCTGAAGGAGTTCGAGAAGCGCACCGGCGCGACCGTCACCTTCGTGCCCGCGCAGGACCCGATCGTGAACTTCCTCGGCACGAAGATCGCCGGTGGTTCCCCGCCCGACGTGGCGATGCTCCCGCAGGTGGGCGCGATCCAGCAGGCCGCCGCCCAGAAGTGGCTGAAGCCGGTCGGCCCGGAGGCGAAGGCCCAGCTCGCGGCGGACTACTCGCGCGGCTGGCAGGAGCTCGGCGCGGTGGACGGCACCCAGTACGGGGTCTACTTCAAGGCCGCGAACAAGTCCCTGGTCTGGTACAACACCGCCGTCTTCGAGAACGCGGGCGCCTCCGAGCCGAAGACCTGGAAGGACTTCCTCGGCACCGCCGAGACGATCTCGGCCTCCGGCGTGACCCCGGTGTCGGTCGGCGGCGCGGACGGCTGGACCCTCACGGACTGGTTCGAGAACGTCTACCTCTCCCAGGCGGGCCCGGCCAAGTACGACCAGCTGGCGAAGCACACGATCAAGTGGACGGACCCGTCCGTCACCGCCGCCCTGAAGACCCTGGCCGAGCTCTTCGGCAAGCCGTCGCTCATCGCGGGCGGGCCGGGCGGCGCGCTCCAGACGGAGTACCCGGCCTCGGTCACGCAGACCTTCACCGGCGGCGACCAGCCCAAGGGGGCGATGGTCTTCGAGGGCGACTTCGCCGCCGTCAACATCGCCGAGACCAAGGCGGAGATCGGGAAGGACGCGAAGGTCTTCCCCTTCCCGAAGGTCGGCGACGGCGGCACCTCCCCCGTGGTGACGGCCGGCGACGCGGCCGTGGCGCTGAAGGACACCAAGGGCGCGCAGGCGCTGCTCGCCTTCCTGGCCTCGCCGGACGCGGCGAGGATCTGGGCGGCCGAGGGCGGCTTCCTCTCCCCCAACAGGAACCTGGACCCGGCGGCCTACCCGAACGACGTCCAGCGGGAGATCGCCAAGGCGCTCATCGGCGCCGGTGACGACTTCCGTTTCGACATGTCGGACCAGATGCCGCAGTCCTTCGGCGGGACGCCGGGCAAGGGCGAGTGGAAGGCGCTCCAGGACTTCCTGAAGAACCCGAAGGACATCGCCGGGACGCAGGCGCGCCTGGAGGAGGACGCGGCGAAGGCGTACCGGGCCGCCGCGAAGGGCTGAGGGGCCGGACATGCCGCGGATCCCCCGCGGGAGGAGGGTGGTGGCGGCGGGCTTCCTGCTGCCCGCCCTGCTCCTCCTCGGCGCGCTCGTCGTCTACCCGATCGGGTACTCCGTCCGGCGCTCGCTCTTCGACCGCTCGGACTCGTCCTTCGTCGGCCTCGACAACTACCTCGCGCTCGTCACCGACGAGTCCCTCCGCACGGCCGTCCGCAACAACCTGATCTGGCTGGTGGTGGCCCCGGCGGTCGCCACCGCGCTCGGCCTGGTCTTCGCCGTGCTCACCGAACGCGTCCGCTGGGGGACGGCGTTCAAGCTGGTCGTCTTCATGCCGATGGCGATCTCGATGCTCGCCGCGGGGATCATCTTCCGTCTCGTCTACGAGCAGGACCCGGACCGGGGGGTCGCCAACGCCGTCTGGGTCGGGGTGCACGACACCTTCGCCGAGTCCTCCGGCTTCCCGCGGGCCCGGCCGCTGCCCGCGCACCCGCTGGAGGCGGCCGGTGGCGGAGCGTACGTCACGAAGGAGCCGGTACGGGCGGGGGCGCCGGTGCTGCTGCCGCTGGTCGGGGTGGCGCCCGGGCAGATGCCCCGGGACGCCCGCCCCGCGCACGCACCGACCGCCACGGACACGGGCACGGGCACGGACACCGTCACCGGGACGGCCTGGCTGGACTTCACCCGGGGCGGCGGCGGGAAACCGAACGTGGTCGACCCCGAGGAGCTGGGCCTGAAGGGGCTGCGGATCGAGGCGGTACGGGACGGGAAGGTGGTCGCCACGGCCACCGCGGCGGCCGACGGGCGCTTCACCCTGCCCGCAGACCGTGCCGACGGAGCCGTCCTCCGGCTCCCCGCGAGCAACTTCCGCGAGCAGTACAACGGCGTGGAGTGGCTCGGTCCCTCGCTCGTCACTCCGGCCGTGATCGGGGCGTACGTGTGGATGTGGGCCGGGTTCGCGATGGTCCTGATCGGCGCCGGGCTCGCGGCCGTGCCGCGCGAACTGCTGGAGGCGGCACGGGTGGACGGGGCGAACGAGTGGCAGGTGTTCCGGCGGATCACGGTGCCGCTCCTGGCGCCGGTCCTCGTGGTCGTCCTCGTCACGCTGATGATCAACGTGCTCAAGGTCTTCGACCTGGTCTTCGTCATCGCACCGGGCTCCGCGCAGGACGACGCGAACGTGCTCGCGCTCCAGCTGTACCGCTCGTCCTTCGGGACGGACGCGGACCTCGGGGTCGGCTCGGCCATCGCGGTCGTCCTGCTCCTTCTCGTGCTGCCGGTGATGGTGGTCAACATCCGCCGCATCCGAAGGGAGACCCGCCGATGACGACGCAGGCCACCAGGACGGCCGCCGCGACCCGGAAGGCGCCCGGGACCGCCGCCCGGAAGGCCCCGGGCGTCGCCGCCCGGCTCGCCTCCGGGGCCGCCTCCGGTGCCGTCCGGGTCTTCCTCCTCCTCACCGGCCTGTTCTGGCTGCTGCCGACGGTCGGGCTGCTGCTCTCCTCGCTCCGCTCGCCCTCCGACATCGCGGCGAGCGGCTGGTGGCAGGTGTTCACGGCCCCGGCCCGGCTGACCACCGAGAACTACACCCACCTCCTCGCGAACGACACGATCACCGGCTCGCTCCTCTCCACCGTCCTGATCACCGTCCCGGCCACCCTGCTGGTCCTCGTCATCGGCTCGCTCGCCGGCTACGCCTTCGCGTGGCTGGAGTTCCCGGGCCGGGACTGGTGGTTCCTGGGCGTGGTCGCGCTGCTCGTGGTCCCGGTGCAGGTGGCCCTGGTGCCGGTGTCGAAGCTCTTCGGCGCGGTGGGGCTCTTCGAGACCACGCTGGGGGTGGTCCTGTTCCACACGGCCTTCGGCCTGCCGTTCGCCGTCTTCCTGCTGCGGAACTTCTTCGCGGAGATCCCGCGCGAGCTGCTCGAGGCGGCGCGGCTCGACGGGGCGGGCGAGATCCGCCTCTTCACGCGCGTGGTGCTGCCGCTCGGCGGTCCGGCGATCGCCTCGCTGGGGATCTTCCAGTTCCTGTGGGTGTGGAACGACATGCTGATCGCGCTGATCTTCGCGGACTCGCAGTCGCCGCCGATCACGGTGGCGCTCCAGCAGCAGGTGCGCCAGTTCGGCAACAACGTGGACGTGCTGGCGCCGGGGGCGTTCGTGTCGATGGTGGTGCCGCTGGTGGTGTTCTTCGCGTTCCAGCGGCAGTTCGCGTCGGGGGTGATGGCGGGCGCGGTGAAGTAACCCGCGCCGGTCACGCCGTGAGCGCCGCGACCGCCGAGCGCGCGAGCTCGTCCACGTACCCCTTCGGCAGGGGCGTACGGACGACGACGAGGCGCCAGTAGAGCGGGCCGACGGCCAGGTCGAGGGCCTTTCCGGGGTCGGTGCCCTCGGGGAGTTCGCCGCGGGCGACGGCCTCGCGGACGATCTGGGTCATGACGCCCTGCTGCCCGTCGAGCAGCACGGCCTTGACGGTCTCGGCGATCTCGGGATGGCGGGCGGCCTCGACGAGCAGGTCGGGGATGACCTGCGAGGCGACCGGGTGGCGCAGGGCGTGCGAGGCGACTTCGAGGAGGGCGCGCACGTCCCCGTACAGGGAGCCGCTGGCGGGTGCCGGCAGGCCCTGGGCGGCGAAGGCGCCGACGAGGTCGAGGACGAGGGAGAGCTTGGACTTCCAGCGCCGGTAGACGGCGGTCTTGCCGACTCCCGCGCGGCGCGCGATGCCCTCGATGGACATCCGGGCGAAGCCGACGGCCGCGAGCTCCTCGAAGACGGCGGCGCGGATGGCCTCGGTCACGTCCTCGCGGAGTACGGCGGCCCCGGCGGGGGCGCGGCGGGGGGTCGGGTCGGTCATGAACGGCATCCTAACCAACGGCGATATCCCGGAAGCGTTACGACGATACGGTTGCGTTCCGTCGTGGGAGCGTCCTAACCTCCCCGTAGCGACGATACGGACCCGTTCCATCGCCGATGGCCCCACGCGCCCCCGCGCCCTCGTCGAAAGCATCCGCCTGTGACCACGACCCTCGCCCCGCCCGCGCCGCCGGCCGCCCCCGCGGAGGACCTCGGCGCGCTCGCCCGCCGCCACGGTCTGAGCGTCAGCGGCGCCCGCCCCTCGCTCCCCGCCTACGTGCGGCAGCTCTGGTCGCGCCGCGACTTCATCACCGCCTTCGCGACCGCCCGCCTCACCGCCCAGTTCAGCCAGGCGCGCCTCGGCCAGGTCTGGCAGGTGATGACCCCGCTCCTCAACGCGGCCGTGTACTACCTGATCTTCGGCGTCCTGATGAACGCGAAGAACGGCGTGCCCGACTACGTCCCCTTCCTGATCACCGGCATCTTCGTGTGGACCTTCACCGCCAACACGGTCCAGGCCGGCACCCGGGCGATCAGCGGCAACCTGGGCCTGGTCCGCGCCCTGCACTTCCCGCGCGCGAGCCTGCCGATCTCGCTCGCGTTCCAGCAGCTCCAGCAGCTGCTCTTCTCGCTCGCCGCACTCGTCGTGATGCTCGCCTGCTTCGGCGAGTTCCCCACCTGGAGCTGGCTGCTCGCCGTCCCGGCGCTCTTCCTCCAGGCGCTGTTCAGCACGGGCGTGGCGCTCGTGCTGGCCCGGCTCGCGGCCCGCACCCCGGACATCAGCCAGCTGATGCCGTTCGTGCTCCGCACCTGGATGTACGCCTCCGGCGCCATGTTCTCGATCCAGAACCTGGCGGGCAGCGGGCGCTTCCCGGACGCCGTGGTGCTGGCGCTCCAGTGCAACCCGGCGGCGGTCTACATCGACCTCATGCGCTTCGCGCTGATCGAGAGCTTCACCGGGGCGCAGCTGCCCCCGCACGTGTGGGCGCTCGCCGCCGGCTGGGCGCTGCTGGCCTTCGCGGGCGGTTTCGTGTGGTTCTGGAAGGCGGAGGAGACGTACGGCCGTGGCTGAAGCACAGCGGACCCCCACCGTCATCGCCGACGGCGTCCACATCACGTACACCGTCCACGGCGGGCACCCCGGGGGCCGGGGCGGCGCCACCGCCGCGCTGGGCCGGATCCTGAACCGCCGTCCTGCTCCGGCCGGCCGCAAGGTCCACGCCGTGAGGGGCGTCGGCTTCGTCGCGTACCGGGGCGAGGCAATTGGCCTGATCGGTTCGAACGGATCTGGGAAGTCGACCCTCCTGAAGGCGATCGCGGGCCTGCAGCCCGTCGACCGGGGAGCGATCCACACCCAGGGGCAGCCCTCCCTCCTCGGCGTCAACGCGGCCCTGATGGAGGATCTGACCGGCGAGCGGAACGTGATCCTGGGCGGCCTCGCGATGGGCATGAGCCGTACGGAGATCCGCGAGCGCTACGACGGGATCGTCGACTTCTCCGGCATCAACGAGAAGGACGACGCGATCTCCCGCCCGATGCGGACGTACTCCTCCGGGATGGGCGCGCGGCTGCGCTTCTCCATCGCCGCCGCCAGGAGCCACGACGTGCTCCTGATCGACGAGGCCCTGTCGACCGGCGACGCGCGCTTCCGGCGACGCAGTCAGCGGCGGATCGACGAGCTGCGGGCGGAGGCGGGGACGGTCTTCCTGGTCAGCCACTCGAACTCCACGATCACGGAGACCTGCGAGCGGGCGCTGTGGCTGGAGGCGGGGACGCTGCGGATGGACGGTCCGGCGAAGGAGGTGGTGGCGGCGTACGAGGAGTTCACGGCCCGGCCGGGCACGGAGAAAGCGAATAAATAAGACATTGAGGGCTAAAGTGCGGTGGGATGACGAACGATCACCCCCAGTCGCCGCCCCACCCCGGAGGAGAACCCGGAGGTGAACCCTCCGCACGGCCCGGGTCCCTCCAGGAAGGCGAACCCTCCGCACGGTCCGGGTCCCGCCCCGGGAACGCCCCCTCCGCCCCGGCCCGCTCCCGGAGCGAGCCGTCCGCCCTCACCGGGTCCCCCTTCGACTCTGACACCTTCACCTCCGCCACCTTCGTCACCGTCGAGCGCGGCCCCCACCTCGCCCTCGCCGCCGTCTGGCTGCTCACCCGGGCCGGCATGCTCCTGCTCCTCGCCCGCGACGACCTCGGCATCGGCGGCGTGGGCCGCGAGGTGGCCCTCTACCAGTACTGGTACGGGAAGTTCGCCGACGGCACCTTCCCGCCCGACGACGCCACCTGGCAGTACCCGCCCGGCGCGGGACTCGTGATCATGTCGCCGGGCATCCTCCCCTGGCTCACCTACTTCCAGGCCTTCGTCGCCCTCACCCTCCTCGCCGACGCCGTCGTCACGCTCGCCCTCGCCCGCGCCGACAGCGCCCGCCTCACCCACGGCACCTGGATCTGGGTCTGCGGCCTCCCGCTCCTCCTCCACCTCCCGCTCGCCCGGTACGACGTCCAGACCACCGCCCTCGCCGTGCTCGCCCTCCTCGCCGTGGGCGCCCGCTCCACCGCCGCCCACCAGCTCGGCGGGGCCCTCGCCGGGATCGGCGCCATGGTCAAGGTCTGGCCGGCGCTCGCCCTGATCGGCACGCCCCGGGGCCGTACCACCCGGGAGGCCTGGACCGCCGCCGTCGTCACCGCCCTCGCGCTCCTCGCCACCCTCGCGCTGTTCTTCTCCGACTCGCTGGGCTTCCTGCGCCAGCAGGGCAGCCGGGGCATCCAGATCGAGTCCCTGGGCGGCACGGCCCTCGCGGTGGCCCGCGCCACCGGCGTCTGGCCGGGCAGGGTCGAGTTCCGCTACGGCGCCTTCGAGTACGTCGGACCGTACGTCTCCAGCCTCGGCCACCTCGCCCTGCTGCTCACCGTCATCGCCTTCGGCTGGCTGCTCCTGTGGCGCCTCACGGCCCACCGCTGGACCCCCGCCACCCCGCTCGACGCGGCCCTCGCCGCCGTCCTGCTCTTCACCGTCACCAGCCGGGTGATCAGCCCCCAGTACATGATCTGGCTGCTCGGCCTCGCCGCCGCCTGCCTGACCTCCCGCTCCACCGTGATGCGCCCGGTCGCCCTGCTGCTGCTCCCGGCCGCCGCCCTCAGCTCCCTCGCGTACCCCGTCCTCTACGACGAGGTCGTCGCCGGCACCACCACCGGCCTGGCCGTCATGGTGCTCCGCAACGGCCTGCTGCTCGCGGCGGCCCTGCTCGCCGCCCGCCGCCTGTGGACCTCGACCACCGGCGGACCACCCGCCACCTGAACCCGCCGCCGCGCACACGGGAAGGGCCCCGCCGGAACACCGGCGGGGCCCTTCCTCGGAGAGCGACTCGGAGAACGACTCGGAGAACGACTCAGGCGACGACTAGCTGTGCGAACGGAGCAGCGTCCGCATCGTCCGCATCGCCACCGACAGGTTCGCCAGGTCGAAGGTGTCCGAGCCCTGGATCTCCTCCAGGGTCGTCCGCGCGCGGCCCAGGATCGCCGCGTTCTTCTCCTCCCAGGCCTTGAACCGCTCCTCGGGGCTCGTCGTGCCGTTGCCGACCGTCAGGACGTCGGCGGTCAGCGCCGCGTGCGCCGCGAAGAGGTCCTCGCGGATCGAGGCGCGGGCCATCGACTGCCACCGGTCGCTGCGCGGCAGCTCGATGATGCGGTCCATCAGGTCGGTGATCCGCAGCCGGTCGGCCAGGTCGTAGTAGACCTCGGCGACCGCGAGCGGCTCCTTGCCCGTCCGGTCCGCGATCGCGACGATGTCGAGCGTCGGGAAGGCGGAGGAGAAGCCGGCGACCCGCAGCGCGAGCTGCTCCGGCACGCCGACCTCGGTCAGCTCCTCCAGGATCGACTGGTACCACTCCAGGTCCGAGCCGCGCAGCAGCTGCGGCAGCTGCGCCCAGACCTCCTCGACGCGGTCGGCGAAGAACTCGATGGTCTCGGTGAGCTGGAGCGGCTGCGGCCGGTTGTTGAGCAGCCAGCGGGTGCCGCGCTCGACGAGCCGGCGGGAGTGCAGCCGCATCCGGGTCTGGATGTCGGCCGGCACCTGGTTGTCGAGGGCCTCGACGGCGTCCCAGACCTGGCCGAGGCGGAAGACGACCCGGGCGGCGGTCTGCGCGCGGACGATCTCCTCGATCGACGCGCCCGTCTCCTCGCGGAGGCGGTGCAGGAAGGTCGAGCCACCGGTGTTGACGGTGTCGTTGACCAGGACCGTCGTGATGATCTCGCGGCGCAGGGCGTGGTTGTCGACGGCCTCGGTGAACTTCTCGCGCAGCAGCGTCGGGAAGTAGGCGTGGAGCAGCCCGCGCAGGTACGGGTCGTCCGGCAGCTCCGTGCCGATCAGCTCGTCGGCCACCGTGATCTTGGTGTACGCGAGGAGGACGGCGAGCTCGGGCTGGCTCAGGCCCCGGCCGTTGTTGAGGAGCTCACGGATCTGCCGGTCGTTGGGCAGGAACTCCAGGGAGCGGTCCAGGGCACCGTCGCGGCCCAGGCGGCGCATGAACCGCTGGTGGGCGTGGAGCAGGGACGGCGACTGGGCGACGGCGTTGGCCAGGGCGGTGTTCTGCGCGTAGTTGTTGCGCAGGACGAGCCGGCCGACCTCGTCCGTCATCTCGGCGAGGATCTTGTTGCGCTGCTTGACGGTCATGTCGCCCTCGGCGACGAGCCCGTTGAGCAGGATCTTGATGTTGACCTCGTGGTCGGAGGTGTCGACGCCGGCGCTGTTGTCGATGGCGTCGGTGTTGACCTTGCCGCCCTGGCCCTCGGGGCCGCCGGTGCGGGCGAACTCGATGCGGCCCAGCTGGGTCGCGCCGAGGTTGCCGCCCTCGCCGACGACCTGGGCGCGGACGTCCTGGCCGTCGACGCGGATGGCGTCGTTGGCCTTGTCGCCGACGTCGGCGTTGGACTCGGCCGAGGACTTGACGTACGTGCCGATGCCGCCGTTCCACAGCAGGTCGACGGGCGACTGGAGGATCGCCTTCATCAGCTCGGCCGGGGTCATCTTGGTGACGCCGTCCTCGATGCCGAGGGCGGCCCGCATCTGCGCGTTGACCGGGATGGACTTGGCGGTACGGGGGTGGATGCCGCCGCCCGCCGACAGCAGCGAGGTGTCGTAGTCCGCCCACGAGGAACGCGGCAGGTCGAAGAGGCGGCGGCGCTCGGCGTACGAGACGGCCGCCTCCGGGTTCGGGTCGATGAAGATGTGCCGGTGGTCGAAGGCGGCGACCAGGCGGATGTGCTCGGAGAGCAGCATGCCGTTGCCGAAGACGTCACCGGACATGTCGCCGACGCCGACGACGGTGAAGTCCTCGGTCTGGGTGTCGTGGCCCAGCTCGCGGAAGTGGCGCTTGACGGACTCCCAGGCGCCGCGGGCGGTGATGCCCATGCCCTTGTGGTCGTAGCCGGCGGAGCCGCCGGAGGCGAAGGCGTCGCCGAGCCAGAAGCCGTACGACTCCGCGACGCCGTTGGCGATGTCGGAGAAGGTCGCGGTGCCCTTGTCGGCGGCGACCACGAGGTACGTGTCGTCCTCGTCGTGGCGGACCACGTCGACCGGGGGCACGACCTCGCCGGCGACCAGGTTGTCGGTGATGTCGAGGAGCGCCGAGATGAAGGTCTTGTACGAGGCGATGCCCTCGGCCAGCCAGGCGTCGCGGTCCACGGTCGGGTCCGGGAGCTGCTTGGCGACGAAGCCGCCCTTGGCGCCGACCGGCACGATGACGGTGTTCTTGACCATCTGCGCCTTGACCAGGCCGAGGATCTCCGTACGGAAGTCCTCACGGCGGTCGGACCAGCGCAGACCGCCTCGGGCGACCTTGCCGAAGCGCAGGTGGACGCCCTCGACGCGCGGGGAGTACACCCAGATCTCGAAGGCCGGGCGCGGGGCCGGCAGGTCGGGGATGGCCTGCGGGTCGAACTTCATCGACACGTAGGAGTGCGGCTTGCCGTCCGCCGTGGTCTGGAAGAAGTTGGTCCGCAGCGTCGCCTTGATGACGGTGAGGAAGGACCGCAGGATCCGGTCCTCGTCCAGGCTCGCGACCTGGTCGAGGGCGGCGTCCAGCTCTTCGAGGAGCGCGTCGATCAGCTCGGTGCCGGCACGCTGGCGCTCCGGGGCCATGCGGGCCTCGAAGAGGTTGACGAGCAGCCGGGTGGTGTGGACGTTGTTGCGGAGGGTGTCCTCCATGTAGTCCTGGCTGAAGGTCGCACCGGCCTGGCGCAGGTACTTGGCGTAGGCGCGCAGCACCATCGCCTCGCGCCAGTTGAGGCCGGCGGAGAGGACGAGCGAGTTGAAGTTGTCGTTCTCGGCCTCGCCCGTCCAGGTGGCGGCGAAGGCCTCCTGGAAGCGCTCGCGGGCGTCGTCGGCGAGGTAGTCGCCGCCGTTGCCCGTCGCGGCCGGCATCCGCAGACCGAAGTCGTAGATCCAGGCGTGGGTGCGGTCGGCGCAGCGCAGCTCGTACGGGCGCTCGTCGGTCACCTCGACGCCGAGCCGGTTGAGGACCGGCAGGACGGCGGAGAGGGAGATCGGGTCGCCCGTCTTGTAGATCTTGAAGCGGCGCTCGCCGGGGCCCGCGACGACCGGCTCGTAGAGGGAGAGCGCGAAGTCCTTGCCGCTGTCGGCGAGGGTCTCCAGGTGGACCAGGTCGGCGACGGCCGCGCGCGGCGAGTGGTCGGCCTTGTAGCCGTCGGGGAAGGCGTTGCCGTAGCGGCGCAGCAGCTCGGCGGCGCGCTCCTCGCCGCACTCGGCGTTGAGCGCCTCGCCGAAGCCGTCGGCCCAGGAGCGGGTGGCCTCGACGAGCCGGGTCTCGATGCGGTCGACGTCGGCGTCGGTGAGCTTGGCCAGCTCGGTGCCGGGCTTGACGCGGACGACGAAGTGCAGCCGGGAGAGGATCGACTCGGTGTTCCAGGCGGTGAAGTCGACGCTGGTGCCGTCGAGCTCCTCCTTCAGGATGTCGATGATCCGCAGCCGGACGCGGGTCGTGTAGCGGTCGCGCGGCAGGTAGACGAGGGCCGAGTAGTAGCGGCCGTACTCGTCCTGGCGCAGGTAGAGGCGCAGCCGGCGGCGTTCCTGGAGGTACAGGACGCTGGTGACGATGGACTGCAGCTGGTCGACCGGGGTCTGGAAGAGCTCGTCGCGCGGGTAGGTCTCCAGAATCTGGAGCAGGTCGCGGCCGTCGTGGCTGTTCGGCGAGAAGCCGGCGCCCGCGAGGACCTCCTGGACCTTGCGCTTGACGACGGGGACCCGGCGGACGGACTCGGTGTAGGCGGCCGAGGAGAACAGGCCGAGGAAACGGCGCTCGCCGATGACGTTGCCGTCGGCGTCGAACTTCTTCACGCCGACGTAGTCGAGGTACGAGGGGCGGTGCACGGTCGCGCGGCTGTTGGCCTTCGTCAGGATCAGCAGCTTGTGCTCGCGCGCCTTGGCGCGGACGTCCTCGGGCAGCCGGCTGAAGGAGGGCGAGACGGGGTGGGCGTGGTGGCCCTCGCCGTCGGCGCCGTGCTGCGGGTCGGAGCGCAGGATGCCGAGGCCGGTGCCGGGCACGGCGGACAGGGCGTCGCCGTTGACCAGCTCGTACTCGCGGTAGCCGAGGAAGGTGAAGTGGTCGTCGGCGAGCCAGCGCAGCAGCTCACGGGCCTCCTCCACCTCGGTCGGCCGCAGGTCGGAGGCGGTGGGCTCCTCGGCGAGGCCCTCGGCGATGCGCAGGGCGGCATCGCGCATCTTGTCCCAGTCCTCGACCGTCTCGCGGACGTCGGACAGGACACGCAGCAGGTCGTTGGTGATCTGCTTGAGGTCGGCCTTGTCGGTCTCGCGGTCGATCTCGACGTGGATCCAGGACTCGGTGAGCGCGTCGTGCGGCAGCTCGCCGTGGATCTGGGCCGACAGGACCTCGATGAGCTTTCCGGCCACGTCTCGGCGGACGAGGACCTGCGGGTGGATCACGACGTGGATGCCGCGGCCCTGGCGGGACAGCTCGTTGGTGACCGAGTCGACGAGGAAGGGCATGTCGTCGGTGACGACCTCGACGACGGAGTGGCTGCTGGTCCAGCCGTTCTCCTCCACCGTCGGGGTGTGGACGCGCACGCTCGCGGTGCCCTGCGGGCGGTTCTCCGCGAGCCGGTAGTGAGAGAGCGCGGCACCGAACACGTCGACCGGGTCACGGTCGGTGAGGTCCTCGGGCGCGGTGTGCAGGTAGTAGCGCTGGAGGTAGTCGAGCACGGTGTCCCGGTCCGGGCGCTTGCCCGCACCCTCCGGGCCCGTCGGAAGTCGCCCCCCGACCGGGCTGTGCTCAGCTACCCGAGCGGCCCTCTCGAGCAGCTCGGCCTTTGCTTCGTCCAGCTTGGTCTGCATGTCCTCTGACTCCTGTCGCGCGCCGTTGCGTGACGTCGGTGGAAGAAAGGACACAACGCCTCGACGCGGTGATTCCGGTCGAAGTCGACGTTATGCCCGGATGAGAGATGCCCAGGTCGTTATCGGCCACGGAGCGTGGCGCGCCCGGACGGAGAGGATCGGCGAACGCACGGGCGACCCGGCCGCTGTCGCGGACCGGGCGGCAGCCGGGGGCTTCACTGCCCCCCTGGCGTATCGCGCTGATCACGGCAAAAGCCTATCGCTCATGACCCCCGAACCGTCATGAGCCGTATGCGTACAAAAGCGCGGGGGAAGTTTGACGATATGGACAGCGACACGCGTCCTCTCGCCAAACCCCCACGCCGGGGGCGGCCTGTGCGCAAGCATGGTCACAGCACGACAGACCGACCATCTGTGATCTGGGAGAGCCATGGCGAAGATCCTGATCGTGACCGGGGACGCGGCGGAGTCGCTGGAGGTGATGTACCCGTACCAGCGGCTGCTCGAGGAGGGCTACGAGGTCGACATCGCGGCCCCTGCCCGCAAGACCCTGAGGTTCGTCGTCCACGACTTCGAGCCGGGCTACGACACGTACACGGAGAAGCCGGGGTACACCTGGCCCGCCGACCTGGCCTTCTCGGAGGTCGACCCGGGCGCGTACACGGCGGTGGTGATCCCGGGCGGCCGCGCGCCGGAGTACCTGCGCAACGACCCGGAGCTCCGCAAGATCCTGAAGGCGTTCTTCGACGCCGACAAGCCGGTGGCCCAGATCTGCCACGGCCCGCTCCTGACGGCTGCCGTCGGCGGCCTGGAGGGCCGCCGCGTCACGGCCTACCCGGCCCTGGAGCTCGACATGCAGGCGGCCGGGGCGACCTTCCAGGACAGCGCGGCCGTCGTCGACGGCCTCCTGGTCTCCTCCCGGGCCTGGCCGGACCACCCCACCTGGATGCGCGAGTTCCTGAAGGTCCTCCGCGCCAAGGCCTGACGCCCCGGGCCCTGGGGGGTGTCCTGCCGATCGGGCCGGACACCCCTGGGGCCTGACACCCCTCGGGACTGATCCGAAGGACAGGCCCTAGGCCAGCTCCTCCGCGACGGCCACCGCCTCCTCCAGGGAGTCGACGACCGGCACCCCCACCCGCGCGAGCGAGGCCCGGCTGTGCGACCCCCCGGTGTACAGCACCGCCCGCGCCCCCACGTGCGCCGCCGCCAACGCGTCGTCCGCGGCGTCGCCGATCACGACCACCCGCTCCGCCGGGACCTCCAGCGCGGCCAGGTGCCGGACCATGTGCCCGGACTTCCCGTCGGTCGAGGCGTCGGGGCGCCCGTCCATGCGGACGAACCGCTCGGCGATCCCGTGCCGTCGCACCAGCGGTATCAGCTCGGTGTGCGGCGCGAGCGACAGCAGGGACTGCGTGAGCCCGGACTCCTGCCGCGCGGCGAGCAGCTCCGCCGCTCCGATCGTGAGCCCGCAGGACTCGGCCCGCTCCCAGTAGTGACGGTGGAAGGCCCCGTCCATGACGGTCCACTCCTCGTCCGTCGGCAGCCGCCCCATCAGGCGCTCGTAGAACTTCGGCACCGGCACCGTGTACAGCTCGCGGTACCGCTCCAGAGTGATCGACTCGAGTCCGAGCTCGGCGAAGGCCGCGTTCGTCGCCCCGATCACCGCGCCGATGTCGTCGAGCAGTGTGCCGTTCCAGTCCCAGACCAGGTGTTTTCCGTGCTTCCCCATGAAGAGACGGTACCCGGCGCCACCGACACCGAAGACCGGCGGACTCAGCCCAGCAGCCCCGGGATCTCCTGCACCCCGAACCACAGCAGCTCGTGGTCCTCGGCCCCGTCCACGACGAACTGCGCGTCGTCGTCGCCCTGGTCCGCCGCGCCGAGCGCGCCCGCAGCCGCCGTGACGTCCGCCTCGGCGTCGTCCGCGTCGGCGTGCACGGCCGCCGCCTTGGTCAGCGGTACGGCTCCGGCGATGCGGACCTCGCCGATGGAACCGGCGTCGAGCCCCCGGTCGGGGTCGACGGTCGCGTCCTTGTCGGCCACGTCGACGGCGACGACGATCCGGCGCCGGGGGGCCTCGGGGTCGCCGGCGAGGAGCCGCAGGGAGGCGGAGGCGGCACGGTTGAGCGCCGCGTACTCCAGCTCCTCGATGTCGTCGGAGACGTACCACTCGCGCAGCGCGGGGGTGACGGCGTAGGCGGTCAGCGGCCCGGGGCCCAGCTCGCCCGCCTTGTGCGCCTGTGCGAGACCGGGGAGGGTCAGGGGGACGTAGACGCGCATGGCAGGCCGCTTTCGTAGACGGAGAGGCCCTCAGGATACGTGCGGAGTCCCCCTTCGGGGTGGCGGGCCGGGCACACCGCCCGCCCGCCGCGGAAGGCGCCCCGCCGAGCCCCCGAGCCGCAGGAGGAGCCGATTTCCGGCCGGGTCACCCTGATAGGTGATCCGGTTCCGGGGCCGCCCCGCCGCGGCGGCCTCCTTGCGGGCCCCCGGAGTCCCCCCGTACAAGATCCCCAACGGAAGTTACCGACTGGTATCACTCGGTTACGCAGAGACAGGGGTCCGCCATGAACACCACGCTCACCACGCCCTCCCCGCTCCCCCGGCCCCGCTCCCGCACGGCCCCCGGCGGCCCGGCCGGCACCCGCCCGCGAGGCGCGGCCGGAGCCCGCCCCCGCGGCCCCGCCGACACCCGCCCCCGTACTCCCGCACAGGGCGGCCCGCCCCGCACCGCGCCCCGCACGCTCCCGCCGCACACCGTCTTCGCCGAGCGCCTGCTCGCCGTGCTCAGCGGCGAACGCCCCGTCCACTGGATGCTCGGCCACACCGTCGGCGACGCGTACGAGCAGCTCGTCCGTCTCGCGCCCGGGACGCCCCTGCGCTCGCACGGCCCCCGCCCGGTCCTGCGCCGCTGCTCGGTCCAGGTGCATCCCGGCCGCGGCACCCCGCAGACGGCGGTCGAGGCCTTCGCGACCATCGCCACCGGCGCCCGGGTGCGGGCCATGGCCTTCCGTCTGGAGCGCGGCGAGGACCAGCGCTGGCGCTGCGCGGCCGTGGAGCTGGACGGGCTCGGCACGGCCGCCCGCCCGGCATGACGAAGGGGCCGGCCGCCCCTCGGCGACCGGCCCCTTCGTCATCGTTCAGAACGTCACTTCTTGCGGCGACGCCCGCCGCCCGCGTTCTTCTGCGCCTTGCGCCGCTCCGCGCGGGTCAGCCCGTCGCCGGAGTCCGCGTCGTCGGAGGCGAAGTCGCCCTCGACGACACCGCCGTCCCCGTCCACGGTCGGCGCGGAGAAGTGCAGCCGGTCCGGCCGCTGCGGGGCGTCGAGCCCCTTGGCGCGGATCTCCGGACGCCCGGCGCCCGCCGGCACGGCGTCCTCCTTGTCGAGCGACGGCGCGCTCGCCTGCACCGGGACCTCCTCGACCTGCTGCTCGACCTGGACCTCCAGGTTGAACAGGTAGCCGACGGACTCCTCCTTGATGCCCTCCATCATGGCGGTGAACATGTCGAAGCCCTCGCGCTGGTACTCGACCAGGGGGTCCTTCTGCGCCATCGCGCGCAGGCCGATGCCCTCCTGGAGGTAGTCCATCTCGTAGAGGTGCTCGCGCCACTTGCGGTCGAGGACGGAGAGGACCACGCGCCGCTCCAGCTCACGCATGATGTCCGAGCCGAGCTGCTTCTCGCGCGTCTCGTACTGCTCGTGGATGTCGTCCTTGATGGACTCGGCGATGAACTCGGCGGTGATGCCCGCCCGGTCCCCGGCCGCGTCCTCCAGCTCGTCCACGGTGACCTTCACCGGGTAGAGCTGCTTGAAGGCGTTCCACAGACGGTCGAGGTCCCACTCCTCCGCGAAGCCCTCGGCGGTCTCCTGGCGGATGTAGTCGTCGATCGTGTCGTCCATGAAGTGCTGGACCTGCTCGTGCAGGTCCTCGCCCTCCAGGACGCGGCGGCGCTCGCCGTAGATGACCTCGCGCTGCCGGTTGAGGACCTCGTCGTACTTCAGGACGTTCTTACGGGTCTCGAAGTTCTGGGTCTCGACCTGGGACTGCGCGGAGGCGATGGCGCGGGTGACCATCTTGTTCTCGATCGGCACGTCGTCCGGCACGTTGGCCATGGCCATCACGCGCTCGACCATCTGCGCCTTGAACAGCCGCATCAGGTCGTCGCCGAGCGACAGGTAGAAGCGGGACTCGCCCGGGTCGCCCTGACGGCCGGAACGACCGCGCAGCTGGTTGTCGATACGACGCGACTCGTGGCGCTCGGTACCGAGGACGTAGAGCCCGCCGAGGTCCTTGACCTCCTCGAACTCCGCCTTCACGGCCTTCTCGGCACGCTCCAGGGCGCCGGGCAGGGCCGCGGCCCACTCCTCGACGTGCTCGACCGGGTCCAGGCCCGCCTGGCGCAGCTCGGCCTCGGCGAGGTCGTCCGGGTTGCCGCCGAGCTTGATGTCCGTACCGCGACCGGCCATGTTCGTGGCGACGGTGACGGCGCCGCGGCGGCCGGCCTGGGCGACGATGCTGGCCTCGCGCTCGTGGTGCTTGGCGTTGAGGACCTCGTGCTGGATGCCGCGCTTGGAGAGCTGCTGCGAGAGGTACTCGGACTTCTCGACGGAGGTCGTGCCGACGAGGATCGGCTGACCCTTCTCGTGCTTCTCCGCGATGTCGTCGACGACCGCGGCGAACTTGGCGACCTCGGTCCGGTAGATCAGGTCGGACTGGTCCTTGCGGATCATCGGCCTGTTCGTGGGGATCGGGACGACGCCGAGCTTGTAGATCTGGTGGAACTCGGCCGCCTCGGTCATGGCCGTACCGGTCATGCCGGAGAGCTTCGAGTACAGGCGGAAGAAGTTCTGGAGGGTGATCGTGGCGAGCGTCTGGTTCTCGTCCTTGATCTGCACCCCCTCCTTCGCCTCGATCGCCTGGTGCATGCCCTCGTTGTAGCGGCGGCCGGCGAGGATACGGCCGGTGTGCTCGTCGACGATCATGACTTCGCCGTCCATGACGACGTAGTCCTTGTCCTTCTTGAACAGCTCCTTCGCCTTGATGGCGTTGTTCAGGTAGCCGACGAGAGGGGTGTTGACCGACTCGTAGAGGTTGTCGATGCCCAGCCAGTCCTCGACCTTGGCGACGCCCGCCTCGTGGATGGCGACGGTGCGCTTCTTCTCGTCGACCTCGTAGTCGCCGGTCTCCTCGATGCCCTTCAGCGGGTTGCCAGGCTCGCCCTTGCTCAGCCGGGTGACGAGCTTGGCGAAGTCGCCGTACCACTTCGTCGCCTGGTCGGCGGGGCCGGAGATGATCAGCGGCGTACGGGCCTCGTCGACGAGGATGGAGTCGACCTCGTCGACACAGGCGAAGTTGTGGCCGCGCTGGACGAGCTCGTCCTTGGACCACGCCATGTTGTCGCGCAGGTAGTCGAAGCCGAACTCGTTGTTCGTGCCGTACGTGATGTCGCAGTTGTACTGCTCACGGCGCTGGGCCGGCGTCATGTTGGCCAGGATGCAGCCGACGCTCAGACCGAGGAACTTGTGCACCCGGCCCATGAGCTCGGAGTCACGCTCGGCCAGGTAGTCGTTGACCGTGATCAGGTGCACGCCCTTGCCGGAGAGCGCGTTGAGGTACGCCGGGAGGGTGCCGACGAGGGTCTTGCCCTCACCGGTCTTCATCTCGGCGACATGGCCGAGGTGCAGGGCGGCGCCGCCCATCAGCTGGACGTCGTAATGGCGCTGGCCGAGGACGCGCTTGGCGGCCTCGCGGACGGTCGCGAAGGCCTCGGGCATCAGGTCGTCGAGGCTCTCGCCGTCGGCGTACCGCTGCTTGTACTCCTCGGTGAGCGCCCGCAGGTCGGCGTCGGAGAGGTTGACGAAGTCCTCTTCGATGGAGTTGACCTGGTCCGCGATGCGGTGCAGTTTGCGCAGGATCTTGCCTTCGCCTGCACGCATGAGCTTGTTGAAGACGGACACTGAGGCTGGTCTCCTTGCCGGTCGGGCCTGGCACTGGGTCTTGTGATGGACGCGAGCGCGGGCACGGCAGGTGGTCCCCACCGCAACGGCCATCGTAAGCGAGACCGCCCTCGCGCAGGGAGGCCCGCAGTGCCCGAGCCGTACGTCCGCCCGCAAAGAGAACGCACGAGGTGGGCGGAAGGTGCCGCCCCATCCGAAAAGTGTTCGCTTCCGCTCCGTCGGGTCACCACAATCCCGGCATGGATCCCATCACCCTCACCACCGACCGACTGCGACTGCGGAACTTCGTCCCCGAGGACATCGACGCGGTGTACGCCGTCTGCCAGGACCCCGACATCCAGCGCTGGACCGTCGTCCCCTCCCCGTACAAGCGCGAGGACGCCGAGCTCTTCGTGCACCGGCTGGTCCCGGACGGCTGGCGCGAGGACACCGAGTACTCCTTCGCCGCCGAACCCGTGGAGGGCGGCCCGCTGCTCGCCGCCGCCACCCTGAGCAGTCGCGGCCAGGGCGCCTGGGAGATCGGCTACTGGCTGGCGAAGGAGCATCGCGGCGCCGGCCACATGACGGAGATCGTCCGGGCCCTCGCCCACTGGGCCTTCACCGGGCTCGGCTGCACCCGCCTGATCTGGCGCGCCGAGGTCGGCAACGCCGGCTCGCGCGCGGTGGCCGAGCGGGCCGGCTTCGTCCTCGAAGGCGTGCAGCGCGCCGGCCTGGCCAACAAGGGCACGCTCCGGGACGCCTGGGTCGGAGCCCTCCTGCCGTCCGACTTCGGCCTGCCGAGCCCCCTGCCCTACCTCCCCGCCCCGGAGCGCTCCACCGGTGACTGACCCACGCGCCCGTTGTCAGTGGCGAGGCCTAGGGTGCGGTCCATGACGACTGCGCCGCGCCCCGCCGCCGAACTGTCCGCCGACGAAGCCCGCAGGATCGCCCTGCGCGCCCAGGGGTTCCTGGGCGCGCCGGACCGCCGGGCCGGGGTGCGCGGGGTCCTCCGCGGGCTCGGCCAGGTCCAGCTCGACACCATCTCGGTCCTCGCCCGCTCGCACGAGCTCATTCCGTACGCACGGCTGGGCGCCGTGGGCCGCCCGGCGGTGGAGGAGGCGTACTGGACGGGGGCTCACGCCTTCGAGTACTGGTCGCACGCCGCCTGCGTCCTGCCCGTCGAGGAGTGGCCGCACTTCGCCTTCCGCCGGCGCGCCTACCGCGACCGCCCGCACTGGGGCCACGAGCTGTCGGCCGGGGCGTACGACAAGGTGATCGACCAGCTGCGGGCCGAGGGGCCGCGGACGGCGACGGAGCTGGGCGGCGCGAAGAACAAGGGCGAGTGGTGGGACTGGTCCGACGCCAAGATCGCCGTCGAGCGGGCCCTGATGTACGGCGAGGTGGTGGTCGTCGAGCGGCGGGGCTGGAAGCGGGTCTACGACCTGGCCGAGCGGGCGATCCCGCAGGCGCTGCTCCACGACGACCTGGACGACGCCGAGTGCGTGCGGCGCCTGGTGCGCCAGGCGGGCGAGGCCCTCGGCGTGGGCACGCGCGCGGACATCGCCGACTACCACCGGATCAAGGGCGAGCAGTTCGACGCGGTGGTGGAGGCGGCGGGTCTGGTGCCGGTGACGGTGGCGGGCTGGGGGAAGCCCGCCTGGGCGGATCCGGCGGCGCTCGCCGCCGAGCCGCGCGGGAGGCACCGCACGACGCTGCTCTCGCCGTTCGACTCGCTGATCTGGGAGCGGGCGCGCACCGAGCGGATCTTCGGCTTCACGCACCGCCTGGAGGCGTACGTGCCGAAGCAGAAGCGGATCCACGGCTACTTCGCGATGCCGGTGCTCGCCGGTGGCCGGCTCGTCGGCCGGGTGGACCCGGCGCGGGAGGGCCGGACGCTGGTGGCGAAGCAGGTCTCGCTCGACGGCCCCAAGGCCGTGCCCGCCGTGGCGCGTGCGCTGCGCGAGGCGGCCGCATGGGTGGGCTGCGACGCGGTGGCGGTGGAGCGGATGGACCAGCCGGAGCTGGCGAAGGCCCTGGTGACGGCCCTGGGCTAGCGCCTGCGGCGCTAGCGGATCTCCAGGATCTTCTCCCGCATCGCGTAGACCACGGCCTCCATCCGGGAGTGCAGCTGCAGCTTCTCCAGGATGTTCCGGACGTGGTTCTTCACCGTGTTCTCCGAGATGAAGAGCTCCTTGGCGATGTCCCGGTTGTTCATCCCGGTCGCGACGAGCTTGAGGACCTCCAGCTCGCGGTCGGTCAGCCGGGGCGCGGGCACGAGCCGGCGCTCGTCGGTGCGCTGGATCATCGACTTGAACTCGGTGAGGAGCTTGGACGCCATCGACGGGCTGATCTGCGACTGTCCGTCGGCGACCGCGCGGATCGCGGTGGCGACCTCGTCGGTGGAGATCTCCTTGAGCAGGTAGCCGGTGGCCCCCGCCTTGATCGCCTCGTAGAGGTCGGCCTCCTCGTCGCTGATCGTCAGCATGATGATCTTCGCGCTGGGGGCCACCTCCTTGATGGAGGTGCACGCCTCGATGCCGCCGCGCCGGGGCATCCGTACGTCCATCAGGACGATGTCCGGGAGCAGATCGGCGGCCTTGTCGACGGCCTCGGCGCCGTCACCGGCCTCGCCGACCACCTGGATGTCCTCTTCCTGGGCGAGGACGATCTCGAGTCCGCGGCGGAAGAGGGCATGGTCGTCCACGACGAGGACCCGGATCGGCTCCTTGCGGAATGCACCGCTGTCCGAATCCGATCCCTCCGGGACCGCACCACCGTGCTCGCGCCCGCTGAGCACCGGCCCGAAGCTGTCCGCCATCGTTCCTCCCCCTGAAGGCCGTGGCCTGAATTCGTTTCCGGTCCTCCAACCCGCACTCACTCGGCACCGGTTGGCGTGCACGCCATGATTTCATGCCCGGGCGCCGACGGGGCGATCCACTGCGGCACGGGGGTGCCCCTGGTGGCGCGAAATACGCTCCAGGGGCACCGAGAGGGACACCTCAGTTCGGAGGCGGTACGGAGCGGCGGTCAGCCGCCGAGCGCACCGCCGGCGCCGCCGCCCTCGGCGAGCGGGTCGCTCTCCAGGTGGATGACGCCGTAGTCGTAGGCGTGTCGCCGGTAGACGACGCTCGGCTGCTTCGTGTCGGAGTCGACGAAGAGGTAGAAGTCGTGCCCGACCAGCTCCATCTCGTAGAGCGCCTGGTCGAGCGTCATCGGTGCGGCCCGGTGGGTCTTCTCGCGGACCACGAGCGGGCCTTCGCCCTGGACCTCGATGGAGCCCATCATCGTGGTGGGCACCTTGTCGGCCTCGTCGACGGCCAGTTGACCGTCTCCGTTGAGCTTGGCGGCGCCGGGCACCACGTCCCCGACCTCCGCGGCGGACAGCCGGCCGTTTCCACGGCGGGTGTACCGCTTGTCGTGCTGCTTGCGCAGTCGTGCCTCGAGCTTGTCGCTGGCGAGGTCGAGCGCTGCGTACGGGTCGCCTGCCGCAGCTTCCGCCCGGATCACCGGGCCTCGGGAGTGGAGGGTGATCTCCACGCGGTCGGACCGGTCGGCCTGCCGCGGGTTGTGCTCCTTGGACACCTCGACGTCGAGGCTGATCACCTTGCCGTCGAGCTTCTGGATCTTCTCCAGCTTCAGCTTCTCGGCCACGTGCTTGCGGAACCGCTCGGGCACCTCGGTCTTGCGGCCCTTGACGACGATGTCCACGCAGAACTCCGTTCCCGGATCGCCCTGGTCGGCACCTTGGCCGCAGGGCATCTCCCTTTGCACCAGACTCCGGCTGGTCACCGGAGCTCGGACTTGGCGACTTCGCCCTCCTCCTGCCCCGCCGATGAGATCTCCACCCCATCGACAAGAGGTTAATTCGCCCTGAACTCCTGTCCTGTAGGCGCAACCATATTCTTGGTGAGGCGATGGCATTCGCCGTTCCTCACAACCGAACATAGCCCCTTCGGACGGGTGTCGGCACCCGGTACCGCGACATACCTCCGGACGGGTGCTTTCACCTCTCACCACCTGCAACGATCCAAGTTTCCGGCGAGTTCCGGTTTATTTCGAACGAAGCGGGAGAGGATGCGATCACAGCCGCCACCCGCTGTTCGATTCCGCGCTGCACCGAACCGGTCGGTAAACCGTGCGGTATTCCAGGAATGAACGGAAGGTGTACGGCTCCGAGGGCTCGCGCCGCCTCCGCGAGCGAGGCACCCGTGGTCATCAGATCGTCCACGAGAATCACCCTTCCCGCCGTCAGGAGCCGCGCGCCGCCCGGCACGACCTCCAGTGCCCCCGACAGGTTCGCGCGCCGTCCGCGCGCCCCGAGCCCCGCCTGGTCCGCGACGGGGCGCGCCTGCCGCAGCACGGGCACGACCCGCGCCGGCCTGCCCGCCCGCCGCAGCCGGGCCGCCGCGGCCCGCGCGATCCGTCGCGTCGGATCGTGGCCACGCGCCCGTACGGAGCTCCGCGAGGACGGCACCGGTACGAGGAGCAGGGGGCGGTCCTCCGGACCCGCCCAGGGCCCTGCAGCGGCCTCCACGGCCCCCGCGAGGGCGCCGCCCAGGGGGCCGGCGAGCGGGAGCGCGCCGCGTTCCTTGTGGGCGAGGAGCAGCTGCCGTACGGCGTCGGCGTACGGCGCGGCGGCATGGACCACCGGCAGCCCGGCGGGCTCGGGCGCGGGCCGCACCCGGCGCGGTGCCGCCCCGGCGAGCGCGTCCGCGCAGGACGGGCACAACTCCGTCCGCGGTCTGCCGCAGCCTCCGCAGGCGACCGGCAGCACCAGTCCGGCGATCTCGCGCCACCACCCCCGCATGGCTCCACTGTGCGCCTCCGGACGCCTCCCGGCCACCCCTGTGGAAAACCGCCGGGCCCCCCGGAGTACGTCAGGTGCTAGCCGGGGTAGACCGGCGAGCGCCCCTTCTTGGCGACCGGCTGCCAGTTCGTGCCCGGTGCCAGCCGGACGATGCCGTCGTCGCCGGAGTCGGCCACCACCGGCGCCTTGTCCATGTGCGGGGCGGCCACCGAGGTCACCCCGTTCAGACCGGGGAGCACCGAGGTCGTCGAGGTCGAGCCGTCGGTCTGGAGGTAGCGGATCTGCTGGACGCCGCCCGCCTCCTTGCCGACCACGACGAGCCGGCTCGGGCCGGCCCAGGAGACGGCCGTGACCGACTCCATGCGGGGCGCGGCGGGCTGGAGGTCCAGGACGGAGACGACCGGTTCCTCACCCGTCGTATGCCGCTGGATCCGGCCGATCTGCAGGGTCGTGCGCTCGCCCCGGGTGATCACCAGGGCGATCCGTACCCCGTCCGCCGAGACCCGCAGGGAATCGATGCGGACGTCGTCCCCCAGCCACGGCGTGCGGACCTTGACGGGGTGACCGGTGCCGTCCGGCACCATCCACAGCTGGGGCGCGGCGGGGTCGCGGTCGGCGACCCACAGATCGCCCCTGCCGTCCCAGCTGGGCGCGGACAGCCGGTCGCCCGGCCGGGCGGCCCGGCTGGTCAGGACCGGCGGCAGCGGGTCCTGCTCCGTGCTGATGGAGGAGACCAGCAGCTCGCGGCCGGTCTGCCCGACCCCGGCGGCCCGGGTCTCGCCCCGGTCGACGGCGACCGACCTGAGCGGCACCGTGCCCTGGCCGAACGGACCGGGCACCTCGACCGGCGCGTCCGCCTCCTTGCCGCCGACCAGGAGCATCATCAGCTTGCCGTGCTCGTCGACGAAGTACGGGTGCTCGTCGCGCTCGGTGTTCCGCACCGCCGCGAACTCGACCGCCTGCGCCTTGCCCAGTCGGCACAGCGACTGCCCCGCCGACCCCAGGAGCTCCACCTGCTCGACGCGTACGGAGGTCAGGTCGCCCAGCGTGAACAGCAGCTGTGCCGCCATCCGCCGGCACGCCTCGCCACTGGCGTGGTCCGCCTTGCGGTTGAGCGGCACCCGCAGCGTGGACTGGTCGTCCGTGGCCAGGGTGGTGACGCCGCTCTTCAGCTCCGTGCCGGAGGGGAACTGCGAGTCGACGGCCGGCTTCAGCCAGTTCGTCGGGCCCTCCAGCAGTGCCTTGACCGTCTGCGTCACCGGGTCCATCCGGGTGACCGGGTCCTGCCGCTGCCGGATGTAGACGGGGTCGGCGACGACCCAGTCCTCCTCGGAGGCGAAGTAGTACTTGTTGACCGACCGGTAGTTGCGGAGGAAGTCGGCCTCTCCGAGGACCAGACCGGGCGGGAGGCTGTCGATGCGCCACTCCTTGCCCTTGCCGTTCGCCGTCGGCTGCTGCACGACGTGGATCGACTGCAGGTACTCGGAGGGGCTCACCGGCTGGTAGGCGTGGCGGGCGTCCACGGTCGCGATCTTGCGACCGGACAGCGGGTAGGCGCGGCCCTGGTTGTCGGGGTCGGCGTTGCGGTCGGTCGGCTCGCGGTCGGGCGCGGTGGTGAGCACGGTGATGCTCTGCTCCGGCTTCCAGCCCTGCGCGGCCTTCTTCGTGAGGTACTTGCGGGCGGTGGCGAAGCCGGGGTCGTCACTGGTCATGGCTTCCAGGAAGCCGTCGACGATCTCGTCCGGGTCCGCGTTCTCCCGCGGGGCGACGGCGTAGACCCGCACCTGCGAGTCGCCCGTGCCGGACCCCTTCACCGGCTGCACGTCCCCGCTGTCGGGCATGTTCGCGCACCCGGTCACGAGGAGCCCGCCGCACGCGGCCAGCACCACCGCGCGTGCACTCCGTCCCCGCCCCGCGTGCTCCACTCGGGAGTCAGCGCCCACGTGTCCCGTCCTCCCGCTCCAGATGCCCGTTCCCACCGGCCGTCCCCACCCCGCCGCCGTCGCCGTCCGTCGCGGCTCGTGCCACGACCCGCGCGCCGCTGCCCGGCAGCGCCGTCGGGTCGACGGTCGCCCGCGGCGGCGCGGGCAGCCTCGGCTGTACGGCGAGCGCCGACCTGTCGCCGACGGGCTGCGCCGGCACCGCCGTGAGCCGGCCGCTCTCCTGATCGCGCCCGGCGGCCGCCTGCTCACGGTTGCGCCGTGAGTCCTCGGGCTCCAGCGGGATCGGAGAACCCCGCAGCGGCTCGTCCGCGGTGCGCGGCAGGGTGAGCCGGAACTGCGAACCGCCGCCGGGCTCGCCCCAGGCCTGGAGCCAGCCGCCGTGCAGCCGCGCGTCCTCGACGGCGATCGACAGGCCGAGGCCGGTGCCGCCGGTGGTGCGCGCGCGGGCGGGGTCGGCGCGCCAGAAGCGGTTGAAGACCCGGGTGGCCTCGCCCGGCTTGAGCCCGACGCCGTAGTCGCGGACGGCGACGGCGACGGCGCCTCCGGCGGCGGCCAGCTTCACGACCACGTCCCGGCCCTCGCCGTGCTCGACGGCGTTGACGACCAGGTTGCGCAGCACCCGCTCGACCCGGCGGGCGTCCGCCTCGGCCACCACGGGCTGCTGGTCGCCGCGGACCACGATCCGGGTGCCCTTGCGCTCGGCGAGGGGTTCGGCGCCGCCGATGACCCGGCGGACGACCTGGCGCAGGTCTATCGGCTCGGCCTCCAGGGCCGCCGCGCCCGCGTCGAAGCGGCTGATCTCCAGGAGGTCGGAGAGCAGCGACTCGAAGCGGTCGAGCTGGTCGCCGAGGAGTTCGGCGGAGCGGGCGGTGATCGGGTCGAAGTCGACGCGCGCCTCGTGGATGACGTCGGCGGCCATCCGGACGGTGGTCAGCGGGGTGCGCAGCTCGTGCGAGACGTCGGAGACGAAGCGCCGCTGCATCCGCGAGAGCTCCTCCAGCTGCTGGATCTTCAGCTGGAGATTGGAGGCCATCTTGTTGAAGGCCTCGCCGAGGCGCGCGATGTCGTCCTCGCCGGTGACCTTCATGCGTTCCTGGAGGCGGCCCGCAGAGAGCCGCTCGGCGATCCCCGCGGCCATCCGCACGGGCGTGACGACCTGGCGCACCATGAGCCAGGCGATGGCGCCGAGCAGGACGACGACGAAGAGCCCGGCGGTCGCCAGGGTGCCCTTGACCAGGGTGAGGGAGTCCTCCTCCTGGGTCAGCGGGAAGAGGTAGTACAGCTCGTACTGGTCGCCGTCGGCGTCGTTCAGCCGCTTGCCGATCACCAGGCCGGGCTCGGACGCCTTGCCGCTGGTGTAGTGGATCCGCGTGAACTTCTGGAAGGTGCCGGTGCCCTGGGCGACCGAGGGCCGCAGGTCCGCCGGGATGCTCGTGGTCGGGTCGACCTCGCCCGAGGCGCGGGCGCCGCGGCTCGCGGTGTCACCGGTGTCGAGGGAGAGCGCGACCACGTTGAAGGCGCTCTGGCCACCACTGGCGAGCTGTTCGACCAGCGTGGAGCGCCAGTTCACGGAGGAACCGGCCCGCCCGCCGTCCTGCTGTCCCGACGCCGAGGGAGTGGTCGCCGCCCGGTCCTGGGCGGCGGAGAACCCTCCGGCGGCCTGGCTCTGGGCGGCCCTCTCCTTGGCGTCGAGCAGACCGTTGCGGACCTGCCCGATGACGACGATGCCGAGGAGCAGCACCACTCCGAGAGACATCAGCAGGGTGCCCGCGACGATCCTCAGCTGGATGTTCCGCCGCCACAGCCGCACGGCGGGCAGCAGCGGCCGGCGGACCCAGCGCGCGAAGAGCCGGAGGACCGGTCCGCCGCGCGCCCCGTCACGGAAGAGCCGTCCGCCACGGAGCAGACGGCCGAATCGCGAGCCCCCCCGCCCCGGTCCGGCAGTCCGCCCCGTACGGACTCCCGGGTCCCCGGGCTTCGGAGCAGCACTGCCTGTAGTCATGTCAGCTCGGCCCCGCCTTGTATCCGACACCGCGGACGGTCACCACGATCTCCGGGCGCTCGGGGTCCTTCTCGACCTTCGAGCGCAGCCGCTGGACGTGCACGTTCACCAGCCGAGTGTCGGCCGCGTGCCGGTAGCCCCAGACCTGCTCGAGCAGGACCTCACGGGTGAAGACCTGCCACGGCTTGCGCGCCAGCGCGACCAGCAGATCGAACTCCAGCGGGGTCAGCGCGATGGACTGGCCGTCCCGCTTCACGGAGTGCCCCGCCACATCGATGACCAGGTCACCGATGGTGAGCTGCTCGGGAGCCGGCTCCTCGGACCTCCGCAGCCGCGCCCGGATACGGGCGACGAGCTCCTTCGGCTTGAACGGCTTCACGATGTAGTCGTCGGCGCCGGACTCCAGACCCACGACCACGTCGACCGTGTCGCTCTTGGCCGTGAGCATGACGATCGGCACCCCGGACTCGGCCCGGATGAGCCGGCACACCTCGATGCCGTCCCTTCCGGGCAGCATCAGGTCCAGCAGCACCAGGTCGGGCTTGGCCTCTCTGAAAGCGGCCAGCGCCTTGTCACCGTCCGCGACGAACGACGGCTCGAACCCTTCACCCCGCAGCACGATGCCGAGCATCTCGGCCAGTGCGGTGTCGTCGTCGACGACAAGAACGCGTCCCTTCATATCGACATCATCCCATTAGCCAATCGTTACCTGCCGTGACCTGTCCCACAGCGCCTCCCCCTGCCCGGGCCCCGATCTCGTGGAAGAGGGCCCGCTCGGCCCGCCGGCGCACGGTTCGTGCGACCTGATCGGGCATCCGCACAGTGTGCCGTCTGCCGCTCCCACAATGAAGGTCCGGACGAACGTACGAAGGAGATCCGGGCTCCGGCCCACGGGCGGGCCCCGCGTGGCACGATGGCACCCGGCCCGCCGCCGTGTCAGGTGTCGGCCGCCGTGACCGAGCCGGTTCGCCGATCCGGCACCGCGACCATTCCTCCGAGGTGGACGACCGTGAACGACACTCCGGGCTGGACCTCGCCCGGATCCGCCCCCTCCGACGGCCAGGAGGGCTCGGGGGTCCCCGTGCCCTCCGCCCCGGCCGACGCGAACGGCTCCGCCGCCCAGTGGTCCAAGGACCAGCCGCCCGCCGGCCAGTGGTCCCCGCCGACCGACCGGACCCCGCCCCCCGCACCCGGCCAGAACTGGGGAGCCCCGCCCCCGAACGTCAACTGGGGCAAGCCTCCGGCCGCGAAACCCGGTGTCATCCCGCTGCGCCCGCTGGGCATGGGCGAGATCCTCGACGGCGCGGTGAAGACCCTCCGCAGCTACTGGCGCACGGTCCTCGCCATCACGGTCACGGTCGCGGTGATCTCCCAGATCGCCGACATCCTGGCCCAGAAGTACCTCGTACCGGCGGCCCCGGAGGTGAACGCGGACGCCACGCCCGCCGAGCAGCTGGAGCAGTCCCTGGACTCCGCCCAGGCCTCCCTGATCGGCCTGGGCCCGGCTCTGCTCGTGACGATGATGGCCTCGCTCGTGAGCGCGGCCCTGCTGACCGTCGTCATCAGCCGTGCGGTCCTCGGCCGCCCGGTCTCGCTCGGCTCCGCCTGGCAGGAGGCCCGCCCGCGCCTGCTCCAGTTGCTGGGCCTGACCCTGCTGCTCGCGGCGATGAGCGTCGCCATCATAAGCGTCGGCCTGGTCCCCGGGCTCCTGATCGGCGGCGCCGCCGGCGTGGCCCTCACTGTCGTCGGCGGCCTCGGCGCCATCGTGGCGGTCGTCTGGCTGATGATCCGCTTCAACCTCGCGTCCCCCGCCCTCATGCTGGAGCGCCGGGGCGTCGTCCAGTCGCTGAAGCGCTCGGCGAAGCTGGTGCAGGGCTCGTGGTGGCGGATCTTCGGCATCACCCTGCTGACGCAGCTGCTGATCTTCCTCTTCGCCATGATCATCGCGATCCCGTTCACCATCATCGGCATCGCGGTCGACGGCGAGGGCTTCTCCGGTCTGCTCTCCGGCACCGCCACCACCTTCGGCTGGCCGTTCCTGATCGTCACGGGCATCGGCGGCGTGATCACCAGCGCCGTCACCTACCCGATCTCGGCCGGTGTGACCGTCCTCCTGTACGTGGACCAGCGCATCCGCCGCGAAGCCCTGGACCTCGAACTGGCCCGGGCGGCGGGCCTCCCCGGCTACGGCCCCACACCGGGCACCGACACCGTCGGGGGCTGATGCGGTGACGGTCACGGGGGGAGCGGCCGCGGCACTGGCGCGGCTGCGCGCCGACGGCGACGTACCGGTCGACATCTCCCGCCTCCCCGCCCGTGAGGCGGCGGAGCGGGAGCTGTCCGACCCGAGGTACCACGAGAACGACCCGAACCTCCTCCAGCGCGGCCTCGACCGCTTCTGGGAGTGGCTCGACGAGCTCTTCGGCGCCGCCTCGGGGGCCACCCCGGGCGGCGTCCTCGGACTCGTCGTCATCGTCCTGGCCGCGGCCGGGCTCGTCGCCGCGCTCTGGTGGCGCCTCGGCACCCCGCACCGCGCGCCGGGCACCACCGGAGACTCCCTCTTCGCGGACGGCCCCCGCACCGCCCGTGACCACCGGACGGCCGCCGCCCGCCACGCCTCCGCCGGCCGCTGGAACGAAGCCGTCCAGGAACGGATGCGGGCCATCGTCCGCTCCCTCGAGGAACGCACCCTCCTCGAACCCCGCCCCGGCCGCACCGCCGACGAGGCCGCCGCCGAAGCCGGCCGCTCCCTCCCGTCCCACGCGGACGACCTGCGCCTCGCGGCGCGCACCTTCGACGACGTCACGTACGGCGGCCGCACCGCCGACGAGCCCGCGTACCGCCGCGTCGAGGACCTGGACACCGCCCTCGAGCGGACCCGCCCCACCCTCGACACCGCCTCCACGGGGGCACCCGCATGAGCCGCGCGGACACCGGAACCACCTCGACCGCCCCCTCCGCCCGCCAGGTCTGGACCCGCGTCCGCGGCGCGGCCCTCGTCCTCGCCCTGATCCTGACCGGCGGCCTCGCCCTCGCGACGGTCCGGTCCACCGACGCCCACGGCGCCCTCGACCCGCGCTCCGCCGACCCCCACGGAAGCCGAGCCGTCGCCGAACTCCTCAAGGCCCGCGGCGTCACCCTCACCCTCGCGACGACCCTCGCCGAGGCCACCGCGGCCACGGGCACCGGAACCACCCTCCTGGTCACCACCCCCGACCTGCTGACAGAGACTCAGCAGGCCACGCTCCACTCGGCGATGGACAACTCCAACCGCACGGTCCTCGTAGGAGCCGGCCACGCCTCCCTCGCCACCCTGGCCCCCGGAGTCACCGCCGCCCCGAGCACCCCCGTGCGGGAACGCACCCCCTCCTGCACCCTGCCCGCCGCCACCCGCGCCGGCAGCGTCGACCTCGGCGGCGAGCGCTACGAGACCGCCCCCGGCGCCACCGCCGAAGCCTGCTACCGCGCCGACGGCCTGCCGACCCTGCTCCTCCTCCCCGGCACCAGCGACGGCACGGCCACCGACACCGTCCTCCTCGGCTCGCCCGACATCCTCTACAACTCCCGCCTGGATCAACGGGGCAACGCCTCGCTGGCCCTGCAACTCCTCGGCTCCCGGCCCCATCTCGTCTGGTACCTCCCCTCCCTCTCCGACACCGCCGACGCGCCCGCCGACGACACCACGGGCAACTTCCTCGCCCTCATCCCCTCCGGCTGGCTGTGGGGCACTCTCCAACTCGCCCTCGCGGCCGTGCTGGCCGCCATCTGGCGCGGCCGCCGCCTCGGCCCGCTGGTCACCGAGCGCCTCCCCGTCGCCCTCCGCGCCTCCGAGGCCACCGAGGGCCGCGCCCGCCTCTACCGCAAGGCGAACGCCCGCGACCGCGCCGCCTCCGTCCTGCGCACCGCGACCCGCACCCGGCTCGCCCCGCTGCTCGGCGTCCCCGTCCAGGACGCCCACTCCCCCGACCGTCTCCTCCCCGCACTCTCCGCCCGTCTCCCCGAGACCACCGCGGACCCCAGGAACCTCCTCTTCGGCCCGGCTCCCGCCGACGACGCCACCCTCATCCGCCTGGCGGACCAACTCGACGCCCTCGAAAGAGAGGTACGCACCTCATGAGCGCCCCGACCCCCGAGACCGCGACGGACTCGGACAGCGCCCGCGCATCCCTGGAGGCCCTGCGCACCGAGATCGCGAAGGCCGTGGTCGGCCAGGACCCCGCCGTCACCGGTCTCGTCGTCGCCCTGCTCTGCCGGGGACACGTCCTCCTCGAAGGCGTCCCGGGAGTCGCCAAGACCCTCCTGGTCCGCACGCTGGCCGCCGCGCTCGAACTCGACACCAAGCGCGTCCAGTTCACCCCCGACCTGATGCCGAGTGACGTCACGGGCTCCCTGGTCTACGACGCCCGCACCGCCGAGTTCTCCTTCCAGCCCGGGCCGGTCTTCACCAACCTGCTGCTCGCCGACGAGATCAACCGCACGCCCCCGAAGACCCAGTCCTCCCTCCTGGAGGCGATGGAGGAACGTCAGGTCACGGTCGACGGCACCCCCCGCCTCCTCCCGGAGCCGTTCCTCGTCGCCGCGACCCAGAACCCCGTCGAGTACGAGGGGACCTACCCGCTCCCCGAGGCCCAACTGGACCGGTTCCTCCTCAAGCTGACGGTCCCTCTGCCCTCACGCGCGGACGAGATCCACGTCCTCACCCGTCACGCCGAGGGCTTCGACCCGCGCGACCTGAAGGCCGCCGGCGTCCGCCCCGTCGCGGGCCCCGCCGAGCTCGAAGCGGCCCGGGCCGCCGTCGCCAAGGTCTCGGTCTCCGCCGAGATCGCCGGCTATGTCGTCGATATCTGTCGTGCCACGCGTGAATCCCCCTCACTCACGCTCGGGGTCTCCCCCCGAGGCGCCACCGCCCTGCTCTCCACCGCCCGCGCCTGGGCCTGGCTCACCGGCCGGGACTACGTCACCCCGGACGATGTGAAGGCCCTCGCTCTCCCCACCCTGCGTCATCGCATCCACCTGCGGCCCGAGGCCGAGATGGAGGGGGTCACCCCCGACTCCGTCATCAACTCGATCCTCGCCCACGTCCCCGTCCCCCGCTGAGAACGGCGCCCCATGGCCCTCACCGGACGAACCGCGCTGCTCGCCGCCCTCGGATCGCTCCCCGTCGGCATCCTCGCGCCCAGCTGGGCGGGGATGCTGGCGGTGAACGCGCCCCTCTCCCTCGCAATTCTGTGCGACTACGCCCTGGCGGCGCCAGTACGAACGCTCCAATTCACCCGAAGTGGTGATACATCCGTTCGACTCGGTGACGGGGCACAGGTCCAACTCACCGTCACGAACCCCTCCCGCCGACGGCTGCGCGCCCAGCTCCGCGACGCCTGGCCGCCCAGCAGCTGGGTTCCCGGCACCGAACAGGGCTCCTCGCGCCACGAGTTGACCGTCCCCGCCGGCGAGCGCCGCCGCCTCACCACGAGCCTGCGCCCGACCCGACGCGGCGACCGCCACGCCGAACGCATCACGGTCCGATCCTTCGGCCCCCTCGGTCTCGCGGCCCGACAGGGCCACCACGAGGTCCCCTGGACCGTCCGCGTCCTGCCCCCCTTCACCAGCCGCAAGCACCTGCCGTCGCGCCTGGCCCGGCTCCGCGAACTCGACGGCCGCACCAGCGTGCTCACCCGCGGCGAGGGCACGGAGTTCGACAGCCTCCGCGAGTACGTCCCCGGCGACGACACCCGCTCCATCGACTGGCGGGCCACGGCCCGCCAGACCGCCGTCGCGGTCCGCACCTGGCGTCCCGAGCGGGACAGGCACATCCTGATCGTCCTCGACACCGGCCGCACCTCGGCCGGCCGCGTCGGCGACGTGCCCCGCCTGGACGCCTCCATGGACGCGGCCCTCCTCCTCACCGCGCTCGCCTCCCGCGCGGGCGACCGCGTGGACCTCCTGGCCTACGACCGCCGGCTCCGCGCCCAGGTCCAGGGCCGCTCCGCCGGCGATGTCCTGCCGGCCGTCGTCAACGCCCTCGCCCCGCTGGAACCCGAACTGGTGGAGACGGACGCCCGCGGCCTGGCCGCGACCGCCCTCGCACGCGCTCCACGCCGCTCTCTCATCGTCCTTCTGACCAGCCTCGACGCGGCCCCGATCGAGGAGGGCCTCCTCCCGGTCCTGCCGCAGCTGGCCCAGCGCCACACGGTCCTGGTGGCCTCCGTCGCCGACCCCCACGTCGCCCGCATGGCCGCCGCCCGCGGCACGATCGAAGGCGTCTACGAGGCGGCCGCCGCCACTCAGGCCCAGTCCCAGCGTGCCCGCACCGCGGACCAGCTCCAGCGCCACGGCGTCACGGTCGTCGACGCCACCCCCGACACCCTCGCTCCCGCCCTGGCGGACGCCTACCTCGCTCTGAAGGCAGCCGGCCGCCTCTGAGCACGGCGCCGCATCCCTCCGAAAAGGGGCTCGGTGGCGTGGACGTGCCGTAAACGCAGAAAAGCCCCGCACCATGAGGTGCGGGGCTTTCCCACAATGATTGTTCGGCGG
>NZ_BMRZ01000012.1 GCF_014648895.1 Streptomyces tanashiensis | reverse complement strand
GAGGTCGAGCAGTGGCTGCGCGGGACCCTCGGCGTGGACGGGTCCGCACGCGCCTGACCGGTGCCGGGGGACGGCGCGCGTCAGGCTCCGGCGGCCGACTGCGCCTCGGCGGCGGCACGGAACAGCCGGCGCAGCCGTACGACCCCGAGGTCGTGCTGGTAGAGGTTCTCGCGCTGGTCGGCGTCGGCGGGCATGGCCTCCAGCATGACGCGGTCCTGTTCCAGGACCTCCCAGTGCCGCTTCTCGATCAGCGTCCGGTACAGGAACCGCCAGGTCGCCCGCTGCCAGTCGTCGACACGGCGGTAGCGCCAGAAGAAGACGCCGCTGCGCTCTTCGTCCACCGGGCAGACCATGCCCACGATGCCGAAGGGTCCGCCCGGACCGGCGGACGGCGGGTACGGGATGGACAGGTCGACCCAGTCCACACCCGTACGGCACAGCTCGACCCAGTCGAAGTTGACGCCCCGCTGGTCGGTCTTCTCGAAGAAGTAGCCGCGGCCGGTCTCCCGGATGCGGAACCTGGCCGTCGTGTCACCGTCGAACATCGTGTGCGACTCGTGGTGGAGGAACGCGCCGTGCATGGGGTCGAGGAGGTTCTCCACGGCGTACCGCCAGGGCACGTCCCATTCGGCGTAGCACAGGAACGCGTCCACCTCCGGGTCCGTCAACGGCTCCGGCAGCGACAGACCCACCGGCTCGGGGTGCTCCTCGTCGCCGAAGTACGCGAGGACCGCGCCGCCGACCTCGCGCACCGGCAGCGAGGTGACGAGCTTCTTGCCCTCCAGGCCGCAGCCGGGCAGCCCGGGGACGGAGGAGACGGTGCCGTCCGTCTCCACCTCGACGCCGTGGTACCAGCAGGCGACCCGGTCACCGAGGTGCTTGCCGAGCGACAGCGGTGCGCCGCGGTGGGGGCAGCGGTCGGAGAGCATGGAGAGCCGGCCGTCGGAACGGCGGAAC
This sequence comes from Streptomyces tanashiensis, assembly GCF_014648895.1. GTDB lineage: Bacteria > Actinomycetota > Actinomycetes > Streptomycetales > Streptomycetaceae > Streptomyces > Streptomyces tanashiensis. Next base: position 240,445 of record NZ_BMRZ01000012.1, on the reverse strand, counting down.
AGCAGCCACTGCTCGCCGAGCACGGTCACCTTGCGCATCGCGCCGGGGGCGACGAAGTGCGAGGGGACGACGGGGTGCCACTGGTTGCGCAGACCGGTGGCGTAGATGTGGTCGGCGGTGGCGGTGGACGACAGCGTCACGTCAGGCTCCCAGTCGGTTCATCTCGGCACGGAAGGACTCCTCGGTCCACGGTGCGCCGTCGGCGGTGTGGACCTTGCGGGCGTTGAGCCCCCTCACCACGTCGGTGAGCTCGTGCCCCTCCTGGGTGAAGACCTCTTCGAGGGTCGCGGCGAGCTTGTACTCGTACGGTGTCGGTTCGCGCGTACGGGACTGGTGGACGTCCAGGTACGGCCAGGTGTCGGTCACGATGTCTCCTGAGAAGGCGGGGAATCAGGGGGCGGGTCAGAGGTCGAGGACGAGCCGGCCGGAGGCGCAGCGGGAGACGCAGATCATCATGGTGGTGCCCGTGGACCGCTCCGCCTCGCTGAGCAGGAAGTCGCGGTGGTCGGGCGTGCCGTCGATCACGCGAATCTCGCAGGAGCCGCAGACTCCGTCGCGGCAGGAGCTCGCCACGTCGATGCCGGCGCTCTCCGCCGCTTCGAGGATCGAGGTGTCCGCAGCGACCCCGAGCGTCAGTCCGGACCTGCGGCATTCGACCTCGAACGCCGCGTCGTCCCCGGTGCGTTCGACGGCGGGGGCGGCGAACCGCTCCAGGCGCAGCCGGCCCTCGGGGCACCGCTCCTCCACGGCCGTGAGTAGCGGCTCCGGGCCGCAGGAGTAGACGAGCGTGCCGTCGGAGAGCCCCGCCAGGGCCGTCTCCAGATCGATGTGACCCGACTCGTCCTGGGGGACGAGGGTGACATCGCCGTCGAGAAGGGCGAGTTCGGCCCGGAAGGCCATCGACGCCCGGCTCCGGCCGCCGTAGACCATCCGCCATCCGGTGCCCCGCCGGGCGGCCTCACGGGCCATCGCCAGCAGGGGCGTGATCCCGATGCCGCCGGCGACGAAGACGTACGCGTCGGCGTCCTCCAGAGCGAAGTGGTTGCGCGGCTCGGAGACCGTGATGCTGTGACCGGGGCGGAGCGTGGTGTGCACGTAGCGGGAACCCCCGCGCGACGAGGGCTCGTCGAGCACTCCGATGCGATAGACCTCCGGGTCGTGCGGGTCGCCGCACAGGCTGTACTGGCGGACCTGGCCGCCGAGATGGACGTCGATGTGGGCGCCCGGCGCCCAGGCGGGCAGGGGCTTGCCTTCGGGATGGGAGAGTTCGACGGACAGCACGCCCTCGGCCTCCCGGGTCATACGGCGGACGAGCAGCCGCAGTGCGTTCTCGCTCATGACCTGGTGCCTCCTTCCAGTGGGGGAGCGGTACGGGTCGGCTACCGGCCGGGGATCCGCACCGGCGGGGTGAACGGGTTCTTCATCGGCCCCAGGGCCGTGAGGTCGACCTCGACCAGCGTCGGGCCGTCCGAGGCCACGGCCCGGCGGAGGACCGGAGCGGCGTGTTCCTCGGCGGAGATCCGCAGGTGGGGCAGCCCGCAGGCGCGCGCGAGGAGTTCGAAGTCGGGGGTCACGAGGTCGACGCCCGAACGCCGCTCGCCGTAGCGGTCCTGCATGTTGCGCAGGACGCCGTATCCGCCGTCGTTGAAGACGATCAGGGTGAGCCGGGGCCGTTCCTGGGCGAGGGTGAGGAGTTCTCCGAGGTGGACGGCGAGCCCGCCGTCGCCCGCCATGACGACGGTGGGGGAGCCGGGCCGGGCGAGCGCCGCACCGATGCCCATGCCGAGGCCCTGCCCGATGCCGCCGCCTCGCGGGAAGACGTTGTCCCGGGGGTCGTACATCTCCAGGAGGCGATTGCCCCAGCTGCTGGACGGGATGGTCACGTCGCGGGCGACGACGGCCTCCCGCGGCAGCGCGGCGCGGATCGCCTCGCAGATCGCGGCCTGGGGGCCGATGGCGTCGTGCAGGGTGGCCCGCACCTCGGCGCGTACGGCGCGGACCCGGTCGCGCCAGCCCGCTTCGGCGGGTGCGGCGTGGCCGGTGAGGGCCGTCAGGGTGGGCGCGGCGTCGCCGTGCAGGGGGTGCGCGACCGGGTAGACCCGACCGAGCGCCTTCGCGTCGTGGTCGATCTGGATGTGCGCCGCGGGCAGTTCCAGGCCGTAGTCGGCCGTCTCGTTGGAACGGAAGTGGGTGCCGACGGTGACCAGGACGTCCGCGTCGGCGAGCAGGGACCGGACCGCGGGGCTGGTGGCGAAGTTCCCGATGACCTGTCCGTGGTCCTCGGGCACCGTGCCGCGCCCGGAGTTGGAGGTGAGCAGCCCCGCGCCGGTCGCCTCCAGCAGACCGGACAGCTCGCGGCGGGCGCCGGTCGCTCCGCCGCCGGCCCAGACGAGGGGACGGCGCGCGGAGGCCAGCAGCGCACCGGCTGCCGCCAGTTCGCCCTCCGTCGGTGCGGGCACGGCGGGGAAGGCGGGAGCGACGGGGGCGTCGTTCTGGGGTGCGTACTGGAGGTCGATCGGCCACTCCACGCTCGCCGGCCCGCCGGGTCCGGCCGGCCCCCGGAGGGCGGCCCGTGCCGCCTCGCGCAGGATCCGTCCGGCCTGCTCGGTGTCGGGAATGCTCGCCGCGTGGGCCGACACGGCGGTGAGCATCCCGAGCTGGTCCTTGGTCTCGTGGATGAATCCCCGGCCGCTGCCGAGGAAGGCGCTCTCCACCTGGCCCGTGACGTGGAGGACGGAGCTGCCCGCGCTCAGCGACTCGATCAGCGATCCGGCGGCATTGCCCGCACCGGTGCCGGTCGACGTCAGGGCGCAGCCGATCGAGCCGCGGGCCCGTCCGTAGGCATCGGCGGCGTTCACGGCGGACGCCTCGTGCCGCACGGGGACGAACCGCAGGTCGCGGTCGACGGCCTCGACGAGGGGCAGGTTGTGCACGCTGACGATGCCGAAGACGGTGTCGATGCCGAGTTCGCGCAGCACGGTGACGAGGAGGTCGCCTCCGTTGTCGTGACGCATGGTGTCTCCTCAGAGGATGGAGCGGCCGACGCCGCCGCAGACGTCGATGCCGGTCCCGGTGATGTACGAGGCGCGCGGCGAGAGCAGGGTCACGACCGCGTAGGCGACCTCCTCGGCCCGGCCGAGGCGGCCGAGCGCGACGCCCCGGTCGGCGGCCAGTTCGGCCTGCCAGTCCTCGTAGCTCACCCCGGTGCCGGCGGCGGCGTGGCGGCGGGTCCACTGACCGGTGTCGATGAGTCCGAGGCACACGGAGTTGACCCGGACGCCCTCCGCGGCCAGTTCGACCGAGAGGGACTTGGAGAGGTTGAGAATGCCGGCGCGTGCGGCACTGGTGGTGATCAGGCGTGTCTCGGGCTGCTTCGCGAGGACCGCGTTGATGTTGACGACGCTCGCCGCGTCGGAGGCCGCCAGGTACGGTCGGGCGGCGTGCAGCGGGTTGAGGACCCCGGCGAACTTGAGCTCCAGTTCGTCGCGCCAGTCCTCGGGAGTGGCGTCGTCGAGCCCCTTCATCCGGGACTGTCCGGCGTTGTTGACGAGCCCGTCGACGCCCCCGAACTCCTCGGCGGCGCGGCGGACGAACCGGTCGACCGCGTCGGGGTCCCGTACGTCGCAGACCGCGGTGAGCAGCCGGCCGCTCTCCGCGCCGAGCCGGGCGGTGGCTCCGTCCAGCCGGTCGGCGTCGCGGCCGCAGGTCGCGACGCGGGCTCCTTCGTCGAGCAGGGCGCGGACCGTGGCCAGGCCGACGCCCGAGCTGCCGCCGGTGACCACGATGACGCGGCCGGCGAGACCCAGATCCATAACTCGTTTCTCCTACAGGTCAGTTCATGGTGAATCCGCCGTTGACGGCGATCACCTGTCCGGTCAGATAGCGGGACTCCTCGCCGAGCAGGAAGGAGACGATCCCGACGAGGTCGTCGGGCTGCTGCGGCCGGGAGACGGCCCGGTTCACGCGGTAGAGGTCGTGCCGCTCGGCGGGCACGCTCTCCGTCGCCTCGCACTCGGTCAGGCCGGGGGCGAGCACGTTGACGGTGATCCCCTTGTCGCCGAGCTCGCGTGCCATGGCCCGGGTGAGCGCGATCACCGCACCCTTGGAGGCGATGTAGTGGGCCAGGCGCGGGGATCCGTAGAGGGCGGCGTCCGACGCGATGTTGACGATCCGCCCGGGGGAGGCGAGCAGGGGGTGCAGGGCCTTCGCCACGAGCCAGGGGCCGCGGGCGTTGACCGCCATCAGCCGGTCCCACACCTCGACGTCGATGTCCTGGAACTCCTTGCCGCCCACCCCGTTCGCGAGCGCGGCGTTGTTGACGAGGCCGTACAAGGGGCCCGCCTCGCGCACGGTCGCCGCGAGCCCGTCCACCGAGGCGGGGTCGGCGACGTCACAGCGTACGAAGCGGGCGTCGATGCCCTCCGAGCGGAGTTCCGCGGCGGCCCGCTCGCCCCGCTCCCGGTCCAGCTCGGCGACGACGACCCGGAAGCCGTCCTCGCCGGCCCGGCGGGCCATGGCCAGTCCCAGGCCACGGCCCGCCCCGGTGACGACGACGACCCGCGGGTCAGTCACGGGTGACACCGTGCATCGGCGAGTACTCGGGGTAGGTCGGCACCTGCGGCTTCTGCGTGCCGATGACGACGCAGAACAGGGCGTCGACGTCGCCCTCGTTCTTCAGGGAACGGGTCACGCCGGCGGGGACGACGATCATGTCCCGGTAGCCGAGGGTGCGGTACTCGACCTCGTCCGGGCCGCGGTGGACGCCCACCCTGACCTCGCCCTCCAGGACGAAGAAGGCCTCCTCGACGTCGTGGTGGGTGTGGGCCGGCCCCTCGGCGCCGGGCGGCAGCAGCATGTTGGAGAAGGTGAAGCCGCCGGAGGGGATGATGCGGCTGTCGTTCTCGTGGTCGCCGGTGGCGCCCGAACCGACGTAGCGGATCTGGCCGCGGCGGTACTGCGGGCCGGCCTTCTCCTGGAAGGAGAGAGTGCCGAAGTCCGCCACGCGGGAGTCCTTGGTGGCGATGAGCGAGTCGGTGTACGCGGCGAGGTCGCCGCCGTCGTCGTACGCGGTGGTGGTCAGAGGCATGGGTAACTGCTCCTATTCGGGGATGCGTGCGGTGATGCGGAGGTGGGAGAGGACCCAGGCGTTGAAGCGCCCGGGCTGTTCCTGATTGGCCAGGTGACCGGCGTCCTTGACGATCACGAAGGCGGTCCTGGGGAGCGCGCCGGCGAGGGCCTGGCTCGCCTCGACGCCGGTCACCCGGTCCTGGTCGCCGCAGAGGACGAGCGAGGGTGCGGCGACCGAGGGGAGTTCGCCGCGGAGATCGGCCGAGGCCATGGACTCGGCCGCGTAGGCGTAGCCCGGCAGGCGGACGGAGGCCGCCATGGTGTCGACGACCCGCCGGACCAGTTCGTCCGGGGCATCGGGGGACACGAGCCGTGGTCCGCGGGCTTCGGCGAAGGCGCGCGGGCCGAGCTCGGCCAGTTCGGTGGCGCGGGCCCGCATGCCCGCCGCCTTCTCCTCGTCCGTGCCCGAGCCGGGGCTGGAGTCGGCCACGATGACGGAGGCGACGAGCTCCGGGTGGCGGGCGGCGAGCCGCAGGGCGATCACGCCACCCCAGGAGACGCCGAGCACGTGGGCACTCGCGCCGCGCTCCCGGATGAGCCCGGCCGCCGTGTCCGCGAAGTCGTCGAGGGTGAGGGCGACGTCGGGATCGGGGGACTCGGCGTAGCCGGGCGCGTCCCAGGCGACGACCCGTGCGTACGAGGAGAGTTCGGCGAGCTGCGGCGCGAACGCGGCGGAGGACGAGCCGATGCCGTGCAGGCACAGCAGGAGGGGTCCGTGGCCGCCCGCCTCCTCGACGTGCACGGCGGCACGGCCGGTCACAGAATCTGCCCGGTGCGCCCGGCGATCGCGGCGAGGCTGCGCAGGACGGCGTACGGCACGACCTGGCTGGTCGCGGGGTTGTCCGCGTCCGGCACGTGCTCCATCTCGAAGCGGTACGCCCCGTGCGGGCCGGACGCCTCGATCACGTGCCGTGTGCGGTGCGCCGCCGGGTCGGCGACGACCTGGACCCGCACAGCGTCCAGGTCGCCGACGGCCAGCGCGACCGAGGCGGCCACGTTCGTCGACTTGGGGAACCGCGCCGGAACCTCGCGCGCGGTGCCGGACATGACCTCCACGGGTCCCGTCGCCGTGCGCATCCGGGTGAGCAAATCCTGGCTCATCCAGGGCTGTTCGAGCGTCGACGGCAGCTTGGTGGTGGTGAGTCGCACGCCCTCCAGCGGGCCGAGGGACCGCACCGCCTGGAGCAGATCGAGACCGCCCACCGCCCCGCCCGTGAAGTACACCCGGCCGGGGCCGGCCGCGAGCAGCCGCTTCGCGAGGTCGTCGTCGGTCAGCGCCCCGGTCGAGGCGATCAGCAGATCGGTTCCGGAGGCCAGCACCCGCTCGCCCCACTCCCTGACGACGCCCTGGCCGGCGGCCTCCACGACGAGGTCGCAGCGCTCCAGCGCCTCCTCGAAGGCGACCTGGGGGGCGGGCGTCGCCCCGCCCAGCGGACGATGGTCGACCACGCACACCAACTCGGCGCCCGTGACCCGCCCTTGGGCGAGCGCGGTGCCGACGACGCGGCCGATCGCTCCCCATCCGACGACCCCGACCTTGCGTACGGTGCTCATGCGATGTCCTTCCGGGAGGCGGTGGTGGAGGAGGCGAGCGGGCCGGGGTCCGGCGCGCCCGCCATGTGGCGGCGGATCTCCGGGGAGGGCGGGCCGGCCGTTCCCCAGAGGTCGGACAGCTCCGGCACCCGCCGCCAGATCCGGGCGATCCAGGCGTCCTCGACGATCTGGGCCACCTCGGAGGTGTACTCGCAGACCAGTCCGGACGGATCGGTGAAGTACGAGAAGGTGTTGTTGCCGGGACCGTGCCGGCCGGGCCCCCACTGCGGGGTGATGCCGTGGTGCCGCAGGCGCCCGAGGCCGCGCATGAAGTGGTCGACCGAGCTCATCTCGTACGCCACGTGATTGAGCGACGTCCACTCGGCCTGGTTGAACGCGATGCAGTGGTGGTCGGCGTTGCAGCGCAGGAACGCCATCTGGTGTTCGGACCAGTCGGAGACACGCAGCCCGAGCACGTCGCAGTAGAAGGCGACGGCCGCGTCGATGTCGGTGGTGTTGAGCACCGCGTGGGTGACGCCGACGGGCACCGCGCCGTCCCGGCCGCGTGGGGGAACGGCCTCGACCTGGGTGCTGATCTCGATCAGGCGCCCCTCGGGGTCGGTGAACCGCAGTCCGTAGCCGCTGCCCGCCTGGTGCAGGGGTCCGGGGCCGAAGACGGGGAGGATGCCCCGGGCTTCGAGTCGCCGGGCGGCCTCGTCGACCTCGGCGGGCGTGCCGACGGCGAACGCGAGCCTGCCGAGGCCCACCCGCTCGCTCTCGGTGAGGTGCAGGACGTGGTGCTCGTCGCCGGTCCCGCGCAGCCAGCGTGCGCCGGTGTCGGACCCGACGGTCTCGAGCCCCCAGACCTCCTCGTAGAAGTCGGCGGCCTCGGCGAAGGCGGGCGTGTGCAGTTCGACGTAGCGCAGGGAACGGAGGCGGGCGATCGGACCGGGCGGTGGTGTGCGGTACATGGGTCTCTCCAGGGAGGCGGGCGTGCCGGGTCAGTGGGCCCAGGGAAGGGGGGCGTCGGAGGCGCCCCAGTACAGGGACTTCTGACGCTGGTAGGCGCGGATCGCGTCACGGCCCTTCTCCGTGCCGAGGCCGCTCTCCTTCCAGCCGCTGAACGGGGTGGCGGCGCTGAACTGCTTGTACGTGTTGATCCAGACGGTGCCCGCGTCGATCCGGCGGGCCAGCCGCCAGGCCGCCCGGGCGTCCCGGGTCCAGATGCCGCAGGCCAGGCCGTACACGGAGTCGTTGGCCTGGCGGACCAGGTGGTCCTCGTCGTCGAAGGGGAGGGCCACGAGGACCGGGCCGAAGATCTCCTCCTGGCAGGTGCGGGAGGAGTTCGGCAGGCCGTCGAGGACGGTCGGCAGGTAGTACGCGCCGTCGCGGTGGAGCTCGCCCTCGGGCGCGGTCCCGCCACAGAGCACCCGGGCTCCTTCGGAGCGGGCGAGGTCCACGTAGGCGGCGACCGAGTCGCGGTGGTGGTGGTGGACGAGGGGACCGACCTGGGTGGCCGGGTCCGTGCCGGGTCCGACCCTCAGTTTCCGTACGCGCTCGACCAGTTCGCCGACGAAGGAGTCGTAGATCCCGCGGGCCACGAAGAGCCGTGAACCGGCGATGCAGGACTGGCCGCTGGAGGAGAAGACCCCGAACATCACTCCGGCCAGGGCCTGTTCGACGTCGGCGTCGGCCCGGACGATGGTCGGCGACTTGCCGCCCAGCTCCAGTGAGGCGGGGATCAGCTTCTGCGCGGCGACGGCGGCGATCGACCGGCCGGTCGACGTGCCTCCGGTGAACCCGACGCGGGCGACGAGGGGGTGGCGCACGAGGGCGTCGCCGACCACCCGGCCGCTGCCCGGGAGCACGGACAGCAGCGCGGTGGGCAGGCCGAACTCGTCGAGTGCCCGGGTGATCAGCCGGCCGAGCGCGAGGGAGACCAGCGGCGTCCAGGCGGCGGGCTTGAGGAGGACCGCGTTGCCGGCGGCGAGTGCCGGCGCGATCTTCTGGGCGTCGCTGGCGATGGGGGAGTTCCACGGGTTGATCGCCCCGACGACACCGATCGGCTCGTGCACGCTCATCGTCAGGTACGCGCCGCGCGGCGGGGTCAGCGCGTCCTCGGCCGTCTCCAGGGCGGCCGCGATGTAGCGGAAGGTGCCGGCGGCGCTGAGGGCGAGCGCCCGGGTCTCGGCGAGGGTCTTTCCGGTGTCGGCGGTCTGCAGCGCCGAGAGCTCGTCCGCCGCCTCCTCGGTGAGCGCGGCGATCCGGTGGAGAACGCGGGCGCGCTCGTGGGGGAGGAGGTTCCGCCAGGCCGGTTCCGCCATGGCCCTCGCACCGGCCTCGGCCGCTTCGGCGACCTCCTCGGCCGTGGCGGAGCGGACGGTGGCCAGGACCCGCCCGGTGGCCGGGTCGATGGTGTCGACAGGCTCGCCGGAACCGCGCCGCCACTGGCCCGCTATCAGGATGTCGGTGGGGAACTGCGGCACGGCGGGACCTCCGGTGAGGGGGCGGGCAGGGGGAGTCTCGGGCCGCGAGGGGCGGTGGACGGCTCGGTCCGCCGCGGCTCACTCGCATTGCCGAAGTGCTTGAAATCTAAGGGCTTAAATATCTCCACGCAAGAGCCATGGGTGAAGTCGTTGTGTCCATGGCTGTGAGCGGGGGGCGATCGAGTCGAACGCCTGTCGACGGGTGCGCGGTCAGAAGATTTCTAAGCCCTTAATCATTGACCCCTTAGGTAGTGGACCCTACTGTCTCCGGCAACCCCTCTGTCCGCGGAAGGACTCCCTCCATGACGACTGTGGCCGGCAAGCCAGCCCTTGGTTCCATAGCCGCGAGACTCGAACGGCTTCCCCACTCGCGCTGGCACGTCAAGGTCCGCTTCCTCATCGGCGCCGTCACCTTCTTCGAGGCGTTCGACCAGCTGCTCGCCGCCTCCGCGCTGCCCGTCCTGATGAAGGAATGGCGGTTGACCACCGGCGAGGCCACCTTCGCGGTGACCTCCGCCTCCCTCGGCATGCTCCTCGGCGCACTGGCCGCCGGATGGCTGGGCGACCGGATCGGCCGTGTGCGCACGGTCGCCCTCGGTGTCGCCGTCACGGGTCTCGCCAGCTGCGCCGTCGCCCTCTCCGGCGGCATCGAGACCTTCTCCCTCTTCCGGTTCGTGCAGGGCCTCGGCATCGGCGGCGTCGTGCCCGTCGCGGCCACCTACATCAACGAGATCGCCCGCTCGGACAGGCGCGGACGCTTCGTCCTGCTCTACGAGATGATCTTCCCCGCCGGCCTCGCCGCGGCGACGCTGGTCGCGGTGTGGGTGGTGCCGCACTTCGGCTGGCGCGCCATGTTCGGCATCGGCACCCTTCCCGTCGTGATCGCCGCCCTGCTGCCCCGCCACGTCGCCGAGTCACCGCGCTGGCTCCTCGCCCGCGGGCGTACCCGGGAGGCCGAGGAGGCCATCGCCCGCATCGAGGCCGAGGTCGCCCGTGCCACCGCGGAACCGCTGCCCGCGCCCGCCGCGGACCTGTGCGAGGAGAACACCTCCCGCGGGCGATGGGCCGACCTCTTCCGCGGGCGCTATCTGCGGCGCACCGCCGTCGTGTCCGGTCTCTGGTTCGTCGCCTACTACGTGAACCACGGCATCTCCACCTGGCTGCCGTCCCTGTACACGAAGCGCTTCGGCCTGGACCTGACCACGGCGCTCGTCTACACCCTCCTCAGCAACGTCACCGGCCTGCTCGGCACACTGGTCGTCGCCCTGCTGGTCGACCGCGTGGGCCGCAGGGCCGCTCTGACCGCCGCGCTCGGCGGAGCCATGCTCTCCCTGGCCGCGCTCGCCCTCGCTGGCGCGACCTCGGGTGGTCAGGTCGCCGTCTTCGCGTCCTGCACGACGTTCTTCCTGTACGCGATCAACGCGGGTCTCTACCTGTACTCGCCCGAGCTCTACCCCACCTCCAACCGGGCCAAGGGGGCGGCCTTCGGCGGCCTGTGGAACCGCCTCGGTGTCATCGCGGGACCGGTCGCCGTCGGCGGCGTCATCGCCGCGGGCGGCAGCCTCGCCCTGGTCTTCGCGCAGCTCGCCGCGGTGGCCGCAGTCGGCGTCGTGATCGCCTGGTTCGCCGTGGAGACCAAGGGGCGGACGCTGGAGGAGATGAACGCCTGACCCGCCCGGCGGTCCTCGCGCCGGACGCTGTGGAGAGAGGCCGTGGCCCGGAGCAGGTTCACCGCTCCGGGCCGCAGCCCTGCGCTCATTCCCTCAGGGGTAAGATTCTTGGCACTGTAAGAACCCGACGGGGTATCGGCAGGAGCCGTTGCGAGGGGGATGGGGATGGCCGCATCGAAGCCCACGGACCGGGACGCCGTGGCGAAGGTGATCGAGGACTGGGCGCGCGAGCGGCCTGACCTCGACACGAGTCCGCTGGAGGTGCTCGCCCGGCTCCACCGCTCCTTCCTGCGCTACAGCACCCGGCTCACCACCTCGATCGAGCGGCACGGACTGTCCGTGGCCGGCTTCGACGTGCTGACCGCCCTGCGGCGGGCCGGGGATCCCTATCGGCTCACCGCGGGACAGCTCGCCGACTCCGGGCTGGTGTCGTCGGCGGGGGTGACCCTGAGGATCGACCGCCTGGAGAAGGACGGCCTGATCACCCGCGAACGCGACGCAGACGACCGCAGGATCGTCTACTCCCGCCTCACCGAGAAGGGCCTGTCGACGGTGGACACCGTGTTCGCCGAGCACCTCGACAACGAACGCCGGATGCTCGCCGGCCTGTCACCCGCCGAGCGCCGCTCGATCGCCCGGCTCCTGGGCAAGCTGGAGACCTCGATCCTGGCCTCGGACGAGCTCCCGGCCGAGTGACGGCGCGGGAGCCACCGAGTCCCGCACGACGACGTGGGTACCCGGACGCAGCCGCCGGGACGCGCGTCGCTGCGCGGCCGACGTCCGGAGATGGGGCACGGTGGCGGCATGAGCATCACGGTCCCGGCGCGGACGGCGGTTCCGCCCAAAGGCATGGCCCGCATTCCCGGCGGAACGTTCCTGATGGGCTCGGACGCGTTCTACCCGGAGGAGCGGCCGGTGCATCCGGTGGCGGTGGACGGGTTCTGGATGGACGAGCATCCCGTGACGGTCGCGGAGTTCCGGCGGTTCACCAAGGACACGGGGTACGTCACCGTTGCCGAGCGGGACATCGACCCCGCCGACTTTCCCGGCGCCGACCCGGACGCGCTCGTACCGGGAGCGCTGGTGTTCGGGATGACGTCCGGGCCGGTGGACCTCGACGACTGGCGTCGGTGGTGGTCGTACCGGCCCGGAGCCTGCTGGCGCAGGCCCCTGGGACGGGACAGCACGGTGCACGGGCGGGAGCTGCACCCGGTGACGCAGGTGGCGTTCGAGGACGCCGGCGCGTACGCCTCGTGGGCCGGCAAGGAACTGCCCACCGAGGCGGAGTGGGAGTTCGCCGCCCGGGGCGGCCTGGAGGGCGCGGTGTTCGTGTGGGGCGACGCGTTCACACCGAAGGGCCGCCGCATGGCCAACACCTGGCACGGAGCCTTCCCCTGGCAGTACCTCCCCGCCTCGGCGAAGCATCCCACGCCCGGCACCACCGCCGTCCGTGCCTTCCCGCCCAACGGCTACGGCCTGTACGACATGGCGGGCAACGTATGGGAGTGGACGTCCGACCACTACACCGAACGGCACCCGGACCCGGCGCCACGCACCTGCTGCGCACCGCGCAACCCGCGCGTCGACCGCCCGGCGGCGGACGCTCCGGCCGAGGAGCGGTTTCCCCGCCGGGTCACCAAGGGCGGCTCACACCTCTGCGCACCGAACTACTGCCTGCGCTACCGCCCGGCCGCCCGGACCGGCCAGAGCGAGGACACCGCCACCTGCCACCTCGGCTTCCGGTGCGTCGTCCGCTGACCTCCGCCACCGAGGGCCGGCCCGGCGCGGGTCACCCGTTCGTACGGCCAGGCATGCGGCCCCCCGGTCACGCACACAGACTGGCAGGCACGCCCTTGCCGTCGATCGGCCGCCCGGGGCGGGGAACGACTTCCACTCGCTAGGGGCTGAGCCATGTCCGACACGTTCCGCGGTGTGATCAACATCGACGTCCGCGACTCGGTGTCCGACTGGGCTCCCTACCAGCAGCCGAAGGCGCCGGAGGGCGCGCCCAATGTGGTGTACATCGTCCTGGACGACGTCGGGTTCGGGGCGATGAGCTGCTACGGCGGTCCCATCGAGACGCCGAACATCGACCGCATCGCCGCCAACGGCCTGCGCTACTCCCAGTGGCACACCACGGCCCTGTGCTCGCCCACCCGCTCCGCGCTGCTGACCGGGCGGAACCACACCACCAACGGGATGGCGTGCATCAGCGAGGCGGCGATCGGATTCCCCGGCGCGAACGGGCACATCCCGGCCGAGTGCGCGACGCTCGCCGAGGTCCTCGTGGACAAGGGCTACAGCACCGCTCTCGTCGGCAAGTGGCACCTGTGTCCGGAGGACGAGATGAACCTCGCCTCCACCAAACGCCACTGGCCCACCGGCCGCGGCTTCGAGCGGTTCTACGGATTCCTCGGGGCGGAGACCAGCCAGTGGTACCCCGACCTGGTCCACGACCAGCATCCGGTCGAGCAGCCCGCCCCGCCGGAGGAGGGATACCACTTCGGCGTCGACATCACCGACCGGGCCATCCAGTACATCGACGACGTCAAGGCCATCGCTCCCGAGCGGCCCGTCTTCCTCTACTACGCGCCCGGCTGCGCCCACGCTCCGCACCAGGCGCCACCCGAGTGGATCGAGCGCTACCGCGGCAGGTTCGACGCGGGGTACGAGGCGATGCGCGAGGAGATCCTCGCCCGGCAGAAGCGGCTCGGGCTCGTGCCCGAGAACACCGAGCTGCCCCCGGTCAACCCGATCGGCACACCCGACACCCGCAGCGGCCCCGGCGGAGAACCGTTTCCGCCCCTGGACTACACCCGTCCGTGGGACGAACTCGGTGCCGACGAACAGCGGCTGTTCGCGCGGATGGCCGAGGTCTACGCCGGGTTCCTGTCGCACTGCGACGACCAGGTCGGCCGACTGCTCCGCTACCTGGAGGACATCGACCAGCTGGACAACACCCTCTTCGTCGTGGTGTCCGACAACGGCGCCAGCGGCGAGGGCGGTCCCAACGGCTCGGTCAACGAGAACAAGTTCTTCAACAACGTCGCCGACGACCTCGCCGAGAACCTCGCGATGATCGACAGGCTCGGCAGCGTGGAGACGTACGGCCACTACCCGAACGGCTGGGCCATGGCCTTCAACACCCCGTTCAAGATGTGGAAGCGGTACTCCTTCAACGGCGGCACCTGCGACCCGTGCATCATCTCCTGGCCGTCCGGCATCGCCGCCCGCGGTGAGGTCCGCGACCAGTACCACCACGCCATCGACATCGTTCCCACCGTCCTCGACTGCCTCGGCCTCGACCTCCCCAACACCGTCAAGGGCTACCGGCAGATCCCGCTCCAGGGCGTGAGCATGCGCTACAGCTTCGACTCCGCCGCCCTGCCGTCCGCCAAGGCCACGCAGTTCTACTCGATGCTCGGCACCCGCGGCATCTGGCACCAGGGCTGGAAGGCCGTCACGACCCACCCCGCCATCAGCGGCTGGAGCGACTTCCACGAGGACACCTGGGAGCTGTACCACACCGACACCGACCGGGCCGAGCTCGTCGACCTCGCCCAGCAGGAGCCCGGCAGGCTCCAGCAGCTGATCGGCCTGTGGTTCTACGAGGCCGGCGTCAACCAGGCCTTCCCCCTCGACGACCGCTCCGCCCTGGAGATCCTCTCCACGCCCCGGCCGGAACTCACCCCGGCGCGCAACCGGTACGTGTACCGGCCCGGCGGCTCCGAGGTCCCCGAGTCCGTCGCGGTCAACGTCCGCAACCGCTCCTACTCCATCGGCGCCCTCGTCGACCTGCCCGGTCCCGGCGCCTCCGGCGTGCTGTTCGCACACGGCGGGCGGTTCGGCGGCCACGCGCTCTACGTCAAGGACGGCCGGCTGACGTACGTGTACAACTTCCTCGGTAGCGAGGAACAGCGGATCACCGCGACCGAGGAACTGCCCCGCGGGGAGAAGCTGATCCTGGCCGCGTCGTTCGAGAAGGACGGCGAGGTGTCGCCCGGTGTCGCCACCGGCGTCCTCAGCCTGCACCACGGGGACCGGAAGGTCGGCGAGGGCCGGATCAGGACACAGCCCGGCAGGTTCACCCTGGCCGGCGAGGGCCTCAACGTGGGCAAGGACGGCGGTGACGCCGTCACGGCCGACTACCCCGGGGCCGCCCCCTACGCCTTCACCGGCGGCACCCTGCACCGTGTCGCCGTCGACGTCAGCGGCGAGCCTTACATCGACCTCGAACGCGAGGCCGAGGCCATGCTCGCCCGCGAATAGGAGAGGACGGGCCCCTGAGGCCGTCATCGTCGCCGGACGAGAGGGGTGACGCGACGGGTCGTTCCCCGGGACCGCGCGGGCACGAGCCCGCGCGGTCCCGGGGAACGACCCCCGTCTGCGCCGTCGGCCGACGGCGTCAGAAGCCGCGGCGGTACTGAGCCGCGACCACGGAGAGCCAGATCATCGCGGTGATCACTCCGACGGCCAGGGTCAGGGTGCCCGCGGTGCCCCCGCTCATCGCCCAGCCGTTGCCGAGCAGCAGGGCCGTACCCGCGACGCGGGAGGCGACGGCACGCCCCCGCTGTCCGGCACGGCCGAAGTGGTGGCCCATGACGTAGCAGGCGGCGATCAGCGCGGTGAAGGTGACCGAGCCGGCGGCGAAGTGGGCGTAACTCTGCCAGGACAGGGCGGCGGGCGTCCCTTCCGGCGTACCCACGGGGAATCCGTCGACCGGGTCCATCACGAAAGCGCCCGCGGCGATCATGCCGATGCCGCTGATCCGAACGAGCCGTGGTGCCCACGTGCCCCCGGGAGTGCCGCGCAGGGCACGACGCAGGCCGACGGAGCCGACGACGGTCAGGAGACCCGCCAGCACGAAGTCGGTGATCTGGATCCAGCCGAGTGAGCCGTTGCTGAGCGCGCTCAGCGGGTGGCGGGTGATGTCGTAGCCCTCGCGCGTCGCGGCCTGGGCCAGGGCCACGGCGGCCCACAGGGGCTGCGCCACGACCGCGACGGTGAGCAGGGAACGCGTGGAGGCGGGGGAGGGCGCGACGGACGTGGTGGTCTGCGCGGGGCTCTGGACGCTGGTCATGGCGGGTGACTCTCTTCCTCTGGGGCGGACTTGCTTCTCGCTGACACGTCGATCGAGCCATGTGACAGGGAACGCGCCGCTTCCCTGTCACATGGCGATGATCGACGCTTGGGCAGAAGGACCCACCAGAACGACGAGAGAAACAGAGATCCCCATGCGCTACCTCATGACGACCAAGCCCACCGACACCGCCCCCGACGAGAAGCTGTACGCCGAGATGGGCCGGTTCATCGAGGAACTGACCGCGGCCGGCGTACTCCTGGCCACCGGCGGCCTGGAGCCCGGCGGCATCCTCGTGACCTCCTCCGGCGACGAGATCACGGTGACGGACGGGCCCTTCACCGAGGCCAAGGAGGCCGTCGCCGGCTTCGCCCTGATCGAGGTCCGCTCCCAGGAAGAGGCCATCGAGCTGGCCCGCCGCTTCCGCAGGATCGTCGGGGACGGCCAGAGCGTCGTCCAGCAGGTCTTCGGCCCCTGACCCGCGGCCACACCCGTACGACAGCACCCGCCGCGGCTTGCGACCGAGCCGGGGCGGGTGCTGTGATCGTCCTCGTGCCGGACGTTCACCGCACCGTCGATGCGGCCTGGAAACTCGAGTCGGCGAAGATCGTCGCCTCGCTCACCCGCATGGTGCGCGACGTCGGCCTCGCCGAGGAACTGGCCCAGGACGCCGTCGTCGCCGCCCTCGAACAGTGGCCGGTCTCGGGCGTCCCCGACAACCCCGGCGCCTGGCTCACGACCACCGCCAAGCGGCGCGCCGTCGACCACCTCCGGCGCTCCCAGCGCCTCGAGCGCAAGCAGGAGCAGCTCGCCCACGAGCTGGAACAGCAGCACGGCCCGGACGCGACGCCCGACGCCGAACCGGACGACGTCCTGCGGCTGGTCTTCCTCTCCTGCCACCCGGTGCTGCCGACCGAGGCGCGGGCCGCCCTGACGCTCCGGCTCCTCGGCGGTCTGACGGCCGAGGAGATCTCGCGCGCCTTCCTCGTCACCGAGACGGTGATCACCCAGCGCATCGCGCGTGCCAAGCGGACGCTGGCCGAGCGGCGCGTACCGTTCGAACTGCCGGAGCGCGACCGCCTCGCCGAGCGGCTCTCCTCGGTCCTCGAAGTGGTCTACCTGATCTTCAACGAGGGATACTCGGCGACCTCCGGCGACGACCTCATGCGGCCCGGACTCTGCCTGGAGGCCCTGCGCCTCGGCCGGCTCCTCGCCGAGCTGGCCCCGCGCGAGCCCGAAGTGCACGCCCTGGTGGCGCTGATGGAGATCCAGGCGTCCCGCGCCGCCGCGCGCACCGGCCCCTCGGGCCAACCCGTCCCCCTGCACGAGCAGAACCGGGGGCGCTGGGACCAGCTGCTCATCCGCCGCGGCTTCACCGCGATGCTGCGGGCCAGGGAGACGGGCGGCGGCGCACCCGGCCCGTACACGCTCCAGGCGGCGATCGCCGTCTGCCACGCGCAGGCGCGGAGCGCCGAGGGCACCGACTGGACCCGGATCGCCTCCCTGTACGAGGCCCTGGCCCGGATCCTGCCGACGCCGATCGTGCGGCTGAACCGCGCGGTCGCCGTCGGAATGGCGTACGGGCCGCAGGCCGGGCTCGACCTTGCCGACTCACTGCTCGCCGACGCCGTGCTCAGCGACTACCACCTGCTCCCGGGGGTCCGGGGGATCTGCTGGCGCGGCTCGGCCGCCACGACGAGGCCCGCATCGAATTCCGGCGGGCCGCGTCCCTCACGAAGAACGCCGCCGAGCGCGCCTTCCTGGAGCGGCGCGCGGACGCGCTCGGCGACGCCGCACCGCCGGGCCGGACGCTCGGGCAGGCCGCCCACGACTTCCTGAGCCGGGAGGAGCTGGACGCCGCGACGCGCCGCTCGTACGGGCAGACCCTGCGCCGCCTCTGCCGCACCCTCGGCGAGCAGCTGCCGCTCACCTCCCTGACCGCCGACGCGGTGACGCGTGTGTTCGTGACGACCTGGGGCGGGGCGGCGGCCGCGACGTGGAACCGGCACCGTTCGGCCGTCCGGTCCTTCGGCGCCTGGGCGGCCCTGGACGACCCGGCCGCCGGGCTCGACCGCCGTACGGAGACCCGCCCCCGGGCGCGACCGCTCGACTCCGCGCAGCTCGACGCGGTCTGGGACCTCCCGGACCTGCCGCTGCGCGAGGAGACCCTGTGGCGGCTGCTGCACGAGTCGGCGGCCGGCGTCAGCGCCGTCCTGGCCCTGAACGTCGAGGATCTGGACCTCGACGACCGCCGAGCGCGGGCGGGCGACACCTGGGTCGCCTGGCGCTCCGGAACGGCCCGCCTGCTGCCCCGCCTGCTCGCCGGGCGGACGCGGGGGCCGGTGTTCCTCTCGGACCGCAGACCCGGCCCGGCACGGACCCCGGGGTCGGCGGACCTGTGCCCGGAAACGGGCCGCCGCAGGCTCTCCTACGAGCGGGCCGAGTACCTCTTCAAGCAGGCGACCAGGGCACTGGACCCGGCCCGCGACGGCTACACCCTGCGGCGCCTCAAGCCCCACCGACGCGCCCGCTGAGCACCTGACCTGACCACTCCTCAGGACACCCCCTGCCCTCGGCAGGGGGTGTCCTGGTGCGTTGCGTTGCGGGGCCGGGGTGCCGAAATCGTCATCCAAGCGGTCATACAGGGGTGTTGGGGGGACCTTTCCGTGGCTCCGGTCGACGAATCCTGCCAGAGGTCTTCCAGAACAATGCGACATGTGAAATTTTACACGTCACGTGTCAGCCGCCCGTGCTTCCCCGCACGTGGCCACAACGGCCCCGGAGGCCCCCACAGATGTATCCCTTCCGGATACCGAAGACCCGCGCGCGAAGACTCCCCGTGCTCGGCGCGGCCGTATTCATCACCCTCGGCCTGTTCGCGCCGCAGAGCCAGGCCGCCCCCGCCGGCGCCACGGCCCGCACCGGTGCGCACGCCGAGGGAACCGCGGCCTCGGCGCCGCGGGCGATCCCGGTCCCCAAGTCGCCCCATGCGATCAGCGACAACCCCCGCTTCCGGCTCTCCTCGCAGGACAGTGCCGAGGAGTCCCCCCTGCGACCCGCGCCGGCCCTCAAGGCGAGCAAGCGGTCGTCGGCCGCCGCCGCGGACGCGTGCGGTGACCTGTCCGGCGTCATCAACGCCACGGGCGGCGCGCTGGTCCAACAGCTCAAGGCGCTTCCTCAGATCACCTGTACCTACCCGCTGTTCAACCTCACCGGGGAGAACGCGCGGAAGGCCTTCCGCGAAGCCCAGATGGTGACCGTCGCCGACGCGCTGCGCGACGCCTCCGCCACGTACGCGGGCAACAACAGCGCCTCCGTCGGGCAGTTGGTGATGTTCCTGCGTGCCGGCTACTACGTGCAGGACAACAACGCGGACGCCGTCGGCGCCTACGGCCCGGCCCTGGCCGGCGCGGCGCGCGGTGCCCTCGACGCCTTCTTCGCCTCCCCGCGCAGCAAGGACGTCACCGACGCCAACGGCGAGATCCTCAACGAGGTCGTCACGCTGATCGACAGCACCCACGAGGCCGGCCGGTACGCCGGCGTCGTGAAGTGGATGCTCGGCGGCTACGACGGCACCTGGCCCGGTCAGATGAACCTCGCCATGGAACACGTCGAGTGGGTCGTCGAGAACGGCTTCAAGGCCAAGAACGACGACCGCGGCTGGCGGGCCGCCCTCAAGGCCGACCCCGCCATCCTCGACACCTGGGCCGGATTCATCACCCGCAACGGCGCCCAGCTGAACCGCCTCGACGTCGTAAGCAACGTCGGCCGCCACCTCGGTCACGCCCTCGACATCCCCGAGCTCAAGGACCGGGTCCGGCCGCTCCTGAAGGACCTCATCAACCGGTACCCGAACGTCGGCCCCACCGCGCCGATCACCATGAACCTCGGCTGGTACACACGCCAGTACGACCGGGGCAACTGCGCCGCCTACGCCATCTGCGACCTGGGCGAGCGCGTGCTTCCCGCGGTCCTGCCGATCCAGCACACGTGCACCCCCGGCCTGAAGATCCGGGCCCAGGACATGTCGCCCGGCCAGCTGGCGAGCACCTGCACGAGCCTGGTCGCCCAGGACGCCTACTTCCACCGGGTCATCGGCGACAAGGGCGCGATCCCCGGTGACGTGAACACCGACCTGGAGGTCGTCGCCTTCGACGACTACACCCAGTACGCCCTGTACGCCTGGGCCATCTACAACATCGACGTCGACAACGGCGGCATGTACGAGGAGGGCAACCCGGCCGTCCCCGGCAACCAGGCCCGCTTCATCGCCCACGAGGCCAGCTGGCTGCGCCCGGACTTCCAGATCTGGAACCTCAACCACGAGTACACCCACTACCTCGACGGCCGCTACAACATGTACGGCGACTTCGAGGCGGGCATCACCACGCCGACCATCTGGTGGGTCGAGGGCATCGCCGAGAACATCTCGTACGGCTACCGCAACGAGCGCAACGCCGACGCGATCGCCGAGGCCGGCAAGAAGACGTACAAGCTCAGCGACCTCTTCGACACCGTCTACGGCCAGGAGGAGGACCCCCAGGTCAACTCGGACCGGGTCTACCGCTGGGGCTGGCTCGCGGTCCGCTACATGCTCCAGAAGCACCCCGCCGACGTCCAGACCGTGCTCGGCAAGTACCGCGCCGGTGACTGGACCGGGGCCCGCACCGTACTGAAGCAGACCATCGGCACCCGCTACGACGCGGACTTCGCGACCTGGCTGACGACCGACTGCGCGACCGCCGACTGCGGTCCGCTGCCCGACGCCCCGACCGCCGCCGCGCCGCTCTGCACCCTCAGCGACCCCCGTCAGTTCGACCAGAACTGCCGCCGGGACAACCTCGCCGCCACCACCGGCAACTACAGCTACCACTTCGTGTACCTGCCGGCCGGCGTCAAGCAGCTGACGATCACCAGCAGCGGAGGCACCGGCAACGCCGACCTGTACTACGGAGGCAGCAGCTGGGCCACCACCAGCGGCTACCAGGCGAAGTCCACCAACGCCGGGAACAGCGAGAGCCTGACGATCGACAACCCGCCGTCCGGCTGGATCTACTTCAGCCTCGCCGCCGCCCAGAACTTCAGCGGGGTGAGCCTCTCCACGCAGTCCAAGTAGGCGACGCGACGCTGCGATGAGCGAAGCGGCCCGGAGCCGCCGCTGATCGACGCGGTCGATCGACACCACGGAGAGGCGCCTGACCCGGCAGAGCGGGGTCAGGCGCCTCTTCCGAGGCCGGCCCGGAAAACGGTCACCGTGCGTGACCGCCCGGCGACCGGATGTCCCGTCCCCCCGACCACACCGCCAGGCGGAGGACCGCCGCAGCCCGTCTTCCCCGCCGACCCGGCCAGGAGCAAGCCAGTCGGCCGGAAAAGGGTGCATGCTGGGCACCGACAGCATCGAGTTCCTGTCGGGAGGTCGAAAGAGTGAACGGCGGCGAGGGGAGGCGGCGCCTGGCCGCCCGCGCTTCGGCCGGAAAGGGTGCCGCGGCGCACCGCTCGGCCGGTGCCCGCAGGCGGCTCGCCCGGGGCGGCGGCGAGGTGCCCCTCGACCGGCTCACCACGCGCGGTCGACTCGCCTGGCTGAATTCCGCCGGCTCCAGGATCGGCACCACCCTCGACCTGGAACGCACCGCCCAGGAGCTGGCCGAGTTCACCGTGCCCCGCTTCGCCGACGGCGCCGCCGTCGACATCCTGGAGAGCGTCCTGCGGGGCGACGAGGGAGCGCGCTGGACGGGTACGGGCACCCCGCTCATGCGGGCCACCGCCCTGTGCGCCGTCGAGACGCTCTCCTCCCTGGAGCCCACTCCGGTGGGCGAGACGACCTCGGCGAACGCCGAGGAGGCCCACGAGACGCTGCTCCACCGCTACTGTCTGCGACAGGGCCGACCGGTCCTGGTGAGCCGCATGAGGCACGACGACTACGTCAAGGTCGCGCCCACGGAGCGGGCCGCGGCGAAGATGCGAGCCGCCGGAGTGCACAGCTATCTCGCCGTGCCCCTGATCGCCCGCGGGCTGCTGCTCGGCAGCGCGGACTTCGTCCGCGGCCGCGGAACACCACCGTTCTCCTCCACCGACCTCGCGCTGGCCGAACAGCTCGCCTCCCAGGCCGCCGTCTACATCGACAACGCCCGGCTGTACGGACGCGAGCGCGAGCACGTCGTCTCGTTGCAACGCGCCCTGCTGCCGCGCGCGACCCCGGTGACGCCCGGACTGCGCGTGCACGCCGAGTACGCGCCCTCGGCGGCCCACCACGGCGTGGGCGGCGACTGGTACGACGTGATGGCCCTGCCCGGCGGACGTACGGCCCTCATGGTGGGCGACGTCATGGGCCACGGGCTGCCCGCGGCCGCCACCATGGGGCGCCTGCGGACGGTGGCCCGCACCCTGATGACCCTGGACATGGCCCCGGAGCGCGTCCTGGCCCGGCTCGACCTCGCCACGCGTGACCTGGAGGACGAGCAGGTCGCCACCTTCCTCTGCGCCGTCTTCGACCCGGCCGACTCCACCTACACGCTGGCCAGCGCCGGGCACCTGCCACCGCTGCTCCTCGACGGACAGGGCTCGGCCGAGTTCGTGGACGTACCCGTCGGCGCGCCGCTCGGAGCGGGAGTGATTCCGTACGATCCGATCCGGCTGAAGGTGCCCAGGGGCGGCAGCCTGGCCATGTACACGGACGGTCTCGTCAAGTCCCGGCACGCGGACATCGACGACCAGCTGGACTGTCTGCGCACCGCGGCGCGCGGCCTGGCACCCGAGGCTCTCGAGGCGGGCGGCCTGATCGGGTGCGCCCCGGCCGACGCCGCCCGTTTCGACGAGGCCGTTCTCCTCGTCGCGAGGACGGAATCGGAGGATGCGGCCGACCTGCGGGAGTGGCAGCTGCCGGAGGGAGGGCGGGCGGCGTCGGTCGCCCGGCACCTGGTCACGGACCAGCTCGCCACATGGGATCTGACGGAGCTCGCCGACGTCTTCGAACTCGTCGTCTCCGAACTCGTCGGGAACGCCCTGCGCTACGGCAACGGCCCCGGCAGAATCCGGCTGCTGCGCGGGGACCGCCTCGTCGTGGAGGTCTCGGACACGGGTCCCGACCTGCCCCAGATCCAGCACGCGGATCTCAGCGACGAGGGCGGCCGGGGGCTCCAGCTCATCAACATGCTGTGCCGCCGCTGGGGCTCCTGCCGCACCGTGACCGGCAAGGTGGTCTGGGCGGAACAGAACCTGCCTTCCTGAAGCCTGCCCCTCCTGAGGACGCCCCTCCTGAGGGGCCCCCTGAGGACGCCCCTCCTGGGGGCGCCTCTCCCGCGGGTGTCCGCACGCCGGGGCCGGTTCCGGCGCCTCAGGGCCGCCGGAGCCGCTCCCGGACGGCGTCCGGACCGGCCGGGACGGGGAATCCCCCGGGGCCCGCCCCGCTCTTTGCGACGGCCGCGTGCAAGGCCCGCAGGGCGAGCAGAAGGAAACCGATGTCGTCGAGATAGACCGGGTCCGGGATCAGATCGATCGGCGAGATCGTGTAGACCACCGCCGCCCAGAACAGGGCCTTGGACTGCAACGGGACGCCGGCGTCCATCAGCAGCCGCCGGGCCCGGAAGACGCGGACGAGCAGAACGGCCGCGCATCCCGCCACCACGAGCACGAGAACCACGGCCACGATGAGCCAGAGGGAGCCGTCCATGCTGTCTTCCTGCCGGTCGGTGTCGAGGCCGCACCCGTCGTGGGCGGCGCTTACAAGGCTACGACGCGAGCCCGCCGTCCGGCCCGCTCCGCCCACGGCCGGGAGAAGCCCCGGGGCATGCATGGCGCGACCCGGGGCAGGCGATGCCCAGGCGGGGATCGCGCCCCGCCGCGAAGGACACACCGAGAAAGGGGACGGCGGCGATCCGCCGACCGTCCTCGCCTACCGGAGGAGTTGTTTTCGCGTGAGCGAGCACGTGTGGAGCTACAGGTCGACCGCGGGTCATCTGGCCGGCACCGTACTGACCGGCTACAAGGTCGAGGCGGTCGACGGCCGCATCGGGAAGGTGGACAAGCACTCCGACGAGGTCGGTGACGCCTACCTGGTCGTGGACACGGGGGCATGGATCTTCGGCAAGGAGGTCCTCCTTCCGGCCGCCACCGTGGTGCGGATCGACGTCGACGAACGGAAGATCTTCGTCGACCACACCAAGGAGCAGATCAAGGATGCTCCCGAGTTCCACCGCGAGAAGCACCTCGACGACCCCGGCTACCGCTATGAGCTGGGCACCTACTACGGACTGGGAGGCCCCTTCGGGGGCCGGATGGTCTGAGAGCCGGCATGGAGGAGGGCCGGTCGGTGACCGTGCAGGTCAGAGGCAGGGTGCGCGGGGGATCCGGACTGCGGCCCGGAAGCGGTGTCGATATCCTGGAATGGACCGTTTCATGGGCTTTCTGACGCGCGTGCAGGAGTGAAGTCATGGACCTGCTGCCGGTCGAGATCAAGGTCAACATCGAGGGCGACGTCGCGGGGGCGCTGTCGGCTCTCGGTTCCGGGCAGGGCGCGATGATGACGCGTCGTATCTGGTTCGCCGAGGACCAGGACGGCGTCGCGCAGGGGAAACTGCTGCTGCTGGAGGGCGGTGTGATCGTACGGTTCAGGATCGGCGGCGGTCCGGACGACCTGGTCGTCAAGCTGCGCCCCTGCACCCACGAACAGTTGGTCGGCCGGTTCCAGGACCCGTTCGAAGTGGCGCCGATCACGTACAAGATCGAGCAGGACCTGTCGAGGAACGGCCGGGTGCTGGCGGCCTCCCTGGCGCACACCCACCCGTCGGGCACACTGGCGCCCGCGGTGGAGCCAGGGGCGGATTCCTCCGTGCCGCTCGACGCGGTGCAGGACCAGTTCCTGCACGCCTGCGCGCGCGACGTCGAGTTCGACAGGCTGGTCGCTCTGGGGCCGATCTTCTCGACGAAGGTGGACGACGTTCCGCTCGATGACCTCGAGGTCGACCTGGAGGCATGGTCGGCCGCCGGTCTGCACTTCCTGGAGGCCTCGATCCGCGTGAAGCCCAAGGACGGCGACGACGCGGAGGAGTTCGAGGAACGGGCCGAGCGCAAGCTGCGCAAGCTGGAAGAAGCCGTGCTCGCACGCGGAGTGACGCTGTCCGAGGTCGCCGACAGCAAGACCCAGCGCGTACTGACCGCGTTGGCGGCCGCCGCACAGGGCTGACGTGGCCGCCGCAAGGGCTGACGTGCTCGTCAGCCCTTGCGGCGCGGTCGTTGTCAGATGGCAGCCGTCAAATGGCGATCACGGTCAGGTACTTGTCCAGCTCGGTACGGGCCGCCGCGGCCACCTCTGCCAGACCGCCTTCGATCGTGCGCTCGACGGCGACAGTGCCCTGAGTGATCAGGACCTGCTGCAGGTGCACGCCCCCGGTGGGCGCTTCGCTCTTGAGCGTCACCCGCGCGTCGCCGAAGACCTCGGTCCACCACGCGGGTGCGGGGGGTCCGCCCTGGCCGGCCTGGGGGGCATCGGCGTCGGTGACGTCGAAGAGCGATCCCTTGGCAAGGCTGAAGACCGCCTTCCGGAGTTCGTCGGTATCGCTGAGCCATGAGGCGACGGAGGAGCCCAGGAGCACAGGGCCGACGGTCGGCGTGGGGCCGGTCCCGGTGGGCGCCGTGTCGTTGCCGCTGGTGGCCGGGCGGGTCTCGGTCACGTGGGTACGCACGGCGCCGGCCGTGAGCGCGGCGCGGTACGCGGCGCCCGCGGCCCCGCCGCCGGGCCAGGGTTCGCCCGGCGGCACGGCCGCCGCGAAGACCCCGTGCAGTTTGTCGATGTCGATGTCGACGTCCGTGGTGATGGTCGCCTGCCCGGTGTCGAAGAGTTCGGTGAGCACGTTGCGGACGAGGAACGGCGGCGCGGCGGCGTCCCGCAGGTTGGTCACGACCGCTTCCGCCGCGGCAGGACTGAAGGACACCAGGAAGGAGCTGCGTGCCTGGATGTCGATGCCGCCTCCCGAGCCCCCTTGGACGCTCATGAGCAGCGGGCCGGGGCCGCTGGGCGGGTGCTCCACGACACATGACACGGCGTTGGCCGTGATCGGCACCATGACGAGTTCGGGTGCGGGGCTCCCGGACCCGTGGGCGAACAGGGAGGCGATCCGGGCGGGCGGATCGGCGTGGTCGTGGTCCGTGAGCTTCTGGACGATGCGGGCCTCCGCGCCTTCGGGCAGGGCAGCCGTACACGCGAACGTGCAGGAGCCGCCCAGGTACTCGGGCTGGGGAGTCACGGGGGCCCGGACCATGGCGGTGGCCGAGAAGTCGAGGTCGGAGCTGCCGGACCGGGTCGCCACGGTCACCCGCGGCGGCTGGAAGTAGTACCGGGTGGGTCGGCCCGCGGCCGCGAGGCCGGCGTTGAGCGCGTCGGGCCGGATGTGGACGCCGACGGCCGGATCTCCCGGCCCGCCGCCGTCGATGTCGATCACGAGCGAGTCGGGCCCGAAGACCGGCCCTGCGGGGAAGACGCTGTCTGGCATCGCACACACCCCAGTCGGTGGAGGGAGTTCGTGTGGTCGGAGGGTTGTCGTCAGGGGAACACGGGGCCGGCGGCCGACGGTCGCGGTCGTCAGTGGATCGTCGACGACGTGACGACGAGGATGGGCGCGTCGACGAAATCGTGTACGACGGAGACGGTCCGGCTGCCGGAGGTCGTGGTCAGGGTCAGCAGGACCGTGCTGTCCAGGCCCCTGACGGCGGAGTCCACCGGCAGCGACACGTGCACGAAGTCGACGGTGTGGGACGGACTCAGCGTGAACGAGGGGGCGGAGTCGCCGGGGTTGGCGGCGAGCGTGATGTCGACCTTGATCGTGCTGACACCCTCCGCCGTGAAGTTGAGACCGGCGGCGTTCACGGTGAGCGGGTGCTGCACCTCCTGCACGGTGTGGGTGCGGAAGGCCAGGAACGTCAGCATCGCGGCCTTCGGCAGCGGAGCCGCCACCTCCAGAGCACGCTGCACCGCGACCTCGGTGCCCGCTCCGACGCCCGCGAGGGTGGTGGTCTGCAGGGCGGCCAGGACCTGGCCGCCGAGGGGGACGACCGGACCGGGTTCCGCTCCGTCCCGGATGTCGGCGCAGCGGAGGAGCTTGAGGTCGAGCGGCCCCTGGTTGAGGGCCTTGGTGCTCGGCGGTGGTCCGGGCTGTCCTGTGGTGGACAGTTCGTCACTGTGGGCGGTGTTGCGCAGGTTCAGCAGCAGCGAGGTGCGGACGGGCTGGGGGAAGACGTCGTCGAGCCGGACCGCGAGGGAGCCGAACAGCGGCGGCGGCCCGGTCGCGGCGAGCTGTTGCAGGAAGAGGTTGACGGTGGTCGTGGCAGGTGTGGGCCGGTCGTCGGTGATGTCGACGCTGACGGTGACGGTCGTTCCGTCGCCGTCGGCGAACGCCGCCCGTCCTGCCGGGAAGCCGTCCAGGGTGGACGGGGTACGGGAGTCCAGGCCGCCGGGCAGGGCGACGCGCAGGGTACGGCCGACGGCCTCCGGGATGTCCGGGACATCCGCTCGCAGACGGGCCATGTCGATCGGGTCGACCATCGGCGCGACGGTGAAGGTGAAGTGGAACCGGCAGCCGCTGAGGGTGGCGGGCGACTCGTCGACGATGGAGTCGCAGGAGGCGCGGGCGCCCTGCGCGGTGACGAGAATCCCGTAGGCGGCGGGTACGGCGATCACCGTGCCGCTGACCTGGCCGAAGAAGACGCGCCGGACCGAGGGGTACTTGTCCGAGATGTTGCCGAGCGTGGTCAGTTCGCGGTACTCGGAGCGCTGTCCCGCGAATTCGCTGAGGTCCTTGATGTCGATGATGTGCCGGCTGAGGCCCATGGACGTGATCGTGAACCGGCTGCGATAGGCGTCGGTGTTGAACTTCAGCCCGAGGCGCAGGGTGCGATGGAATCGCGCCTTCGAGGGAAAGAAGACGTATCGGCCGATCTGGTTGATCAAGAGAGGCAGGAAGGGGGCGCCGGCCGTGTTGCCGCCGTCGCCGAACACCTCGAACTGGAATCCGTGGAAGATCGAACCGTGCACCGGGAATCCGACGTCGGGCTCCGTCACGAGAGCCGTCTGATAGCCGGAGTACGTCGGAGCGAACTCCAGCCTCAACCCGCCGCTGCGGGTGAGGTGCGCATAGGCGGCCTCGACCAGAAAACCGCTCAGCTCGAAGCCGGCGACGAACCCGGTCTCTCCGTTGCGCTTCGTGGTGCCTTCCACCGGAACATCGGTGACCACTCCATCGTTGCCCGTGAGGGGAATGATCAGCGTGACCCCCGGGTCCAGGTCCGGCACCGGCCGCAGGCTGAACTCCGCCTCGGCTGAGAGAAGATGCTCAGGGATCACGGCATCGATCGACACCTTCAGGACGGCGGTGTTGAAGGGGCCTCCGTCCTCTGCGACGCTGCCGGGCTGCTCGGCGTCGAATGCGAATTTCGGGTCTTCGCCGAGCTGGTCGTCGATCAGGGTGAACTCCGGCAGGTACCAGAGCGTGGCGGCATCGGTTCCCACCGCGTCGTGGAAGAAGTTGCTCTCCAGACGAGGCATCTCCCTGACGTCCGCCGGCAGTTCGGCGCTCCTCTCCTCGTTGAGCACCGATTCGATGTGCTCACCGAAGCGCCCCGCCAGCCAGTGTTTCGGCTCCGCGACGAGGAACTCGTCGAATGCCTGCTCGATGTCAGCCATGGTCTCTCCCCATCAGGGGCGTCGCCGGGTTGCCGCACCCGCCCCGGACGGCGCGTGCGCCTGTCCGGGGCCGGGGGCCGGTGCCATGCGGAGAGTGGTCACACGGTGGCGTTGGCGGCTGCGGCCACGTACCGGTTGACGGTCTCGATCTTGTCCGCCGGCGGCTTAGGCAGCGGGGTGAAGAGCTGCCTAATGTACTTGATCCGGCCTGCCGGCACGGGAATCCGCACCGGCTGGTCGGTCGAGTAGAAGACGGGCTCGTCGGTGAAGTTGGGCCCGCTCACCTCGACGCTCATGGTGTAACTGATCTCGGTTTCTTGGACGTACTTGTCGGAGTACACCTCCCACAGTGCGTTCTTCACGTTCTCCTTGGTCACCAGGATCGGCGCGAACGTGTCCGGACCGATGGTCGGCGTGATCTGGACGATGACATTGGGCGGGAGTCGGAGCGGCGAGAGGAAGAAGCCTACGAAGACGTAGCCCACCGCGCTGGCGGTCATGACAGGGGCGTGGTCGTCGGTCAACTCTTCGATCACCGCCACCGCCGGGTCGGTCGGAGCGATGGCCGGCGAGAGATTGACGCGGGGGTCCTGGCCGTCGAAGATCAGCTTCCGCCGCAGCTTCACCTGGTCCGACGGCCAGCCGTCGACAGGGGTGTCGAGGCGCAGGAAGGAGATGTTGACGAAGTCCCTGGCTGTCGTCTCATCCCAGACGGCGGGCCGGACCGGGCCGCTGGGCTGCGTCTCACCGGGGACGTAGTGCTGTCCGCTCGTCCGCATGGACAGGTTGACGTGGCCGTCCTCCGTAGGCCTGGAGAAGTCGGGGTAGCCGGCTTCGAGCTGGACGGCCTGGAGCGGGTCCTTCAGCTCGGTGCCGTCGGGCAGCTTCTCGGTGAAGTTGACCCTGCTGAATCCGGCGACCTGGACCTTCTTGAAGAACTCGCCGATGTCGACGATGAACAGGTACTTGTTCAGATTGGCCTGCACGGCGGGCACCAGACCGGTCAGATTGCCGGTGACGGTCTGCTCCACGGTCACCGTCTGGTCGAGGATCAGCGTCTGGTCGACGTGGACGCCGTTGTGGGCGTGCGTGCTCTTGATCGACACGGCGGAGCCGCCGAACAGCTCGCTGAACCACCCGCGGTCGGCCGTCGCCTTGGAATCGGTCTTGGCCGGGTCGAAGTCGAAGATCTCGTGCTTGACCATGTCGATCGCGGTCTTCCTCATCTGATCGACGTGGTCGTCCACCCACTTCTTGGTGGCCGGGTCGAGTGGCACCCCGTTGTTCATCGTCATGTGCGTGGTGATGCCGCCGGTCGTCAGGCAGCGTTGGTATGCGAACTCCGCAGCGAGCGAGTTGATCCGGAAGAGTCCGCCGGTCGAGACCGCGGCCGAGAACGAGTCGAACACCTTGTCGATGTCCACGTCGATCGTGATCGTGACGCCGTTGATGTAGAAGCTCTCCTGCAGTGCGTTCTCGACCAGGAACGGCGGCGCGCCGCCTTGCTTCAGCGTGCTCGCGATCTGTCCGGCGGCAGGCAGGTTGCAACTGATCAGGAAGGAGCACAAGCCCTGCGCCTCGATGCTGCCCTTGCCGGCGTGCTGGGCGGTCATGAGGATCTTGCCGCCGGTGACGGCCGGGTCCTGAACGAAGCACCTGACGGCACTGCTGGTGATCGGAACGATGCCGAGCGACGGAGGCGGGTCGCCTTGCTGGAAGTTGAAGAAGGGTCCCAGCCGGCCCCCTGGAATCTCGTGCTCCCGCTGCTTCAGCTTCTCCAGCACACCCGTGATCACGCTCGGCGGGATGCCGAACGTGGTCGAGAACGAGCAGAACCCGCCACCGAGTTCGGACCCGACGAGGTCGGCCGGGGAGACATTGGCCTCCTCCGACAGCAAGCCCTTGAACAGGGTCATCTGGAAGTTGAAGTCGTCCGGGAAGTCGTGCTTCTTCGCGAGGAAGACCTCCGCGGGCTGGAAGTAGTACTGCGTGGGCATGCCGGCTTCCCGTAGCTCCGGGTTGTGCGCATCCGGGTACACCTGGAGCTGGAAGTCTCTTCCTGTCTCGTCATTGGCGGTGACCATGATGAAGTTCGGGCCGAACAGCGGTCCGACTCCCGATACGAAGGCGGTCATGAGCGGAACTCCCCGCTGGTGGAAGCAGCAGATCTGTTGGAGGAACCACCCGGTCCGGCCCGGCGCACGGGATCGCAACCCCGTGTGCGTCTCGTCGACAGACGGGTCGGACGGCGGGTGCGCTGTGGAATTGTTTCGGTCGGCGGAATGTCAGGCGTCCTCGAAGACCAGGTCCTCGGGCTGATGCGTCATCCTCACCGTGTGGCCGTTCGTCACCTCGACGATGTGGTGGAGGCCGGCGCGTCGTTCGCCGGTCGACAGGACGGAGTAGCGGTCCTGGACACCGGCCAGGAAGGCGGGGAAGCAGGCCAGGGGCATGTCCAGCCGCAGGTAGTCCATCGCGCGGCGGAACAGCTTCGGGAGGATCACCACGTCGTCGGTCAGCGAGGACAGCCCCGTGATCTTGGCCCCGGCGGTGGTCACGTCGCTCGCCCACAGGCCCTTGCGTGCCTCGCGCGCCTGCACGGCCACGGCGGCCATCTCCGTACGGAGACTGGTGAACAGACTCCGGTAGAAGGTGGGGTACGCCAGCCCCTCGACGAGCAGATGGTGATTGACCGTCGTGCGCAGCACGCCGACGTCCACGTCGATCTCCAGGCCGCTGGTGCCGGGCGCGGCCCCCGCGCCGGCCAGGGCGATGCAACGGCCGTGGACATCGGAACCGCGGGTGAGGACGAAGCCGGGAACCGTCTCCGGGGTGGTGGCGGTCACGGTCTCGTTCTGTTCGCGCTGGACGTCGGTGAAGCCGAGCGTCTTCAGCAGGTCGTCGCGTGCGGCGTGGGCGAACTGGAGCGGCTGGTGGTCACGGGACGGGCCGTAGTGGGTCTCGAGCGCGTCGACCGCGTCGAGACGCAACTTCGCGCGTCCCACGGCACTGTGCTCGACGGCCCGTCCGCCGCCTCCGCCGACGAGGCTCCACTCGGCCGGGTCGTCGGCCGTGAAGTGGACCGTGTCCCCGTCCGGTTGCGACCCCTTGATGTCGTAGAAGCCCTTGATGAGCAGCATGGGCATGGCGACTCCTCAGCAGTGGGTACGTTCCACCCCCGGAGGCGTCCTCGAAAGGGCGCGGTGATCCGCGCTACACGACATTGCGAAGATCTTGAAGGTACTGCTGGACGAAAGCATTGAATGCCGTCTGCAGGTCCTGTTCCTCCTCCAGCTCGGGATCGACCCCGTCGGGATCCGGACCGAAGACGACGTCTCCGAGGCCGTCGGGCTGGAACTCGCTGAGGTCCGCGGCGGCCATGAGGTTGTTGAGGTGGGTGGACGCCAGCTCGGTCTCCGTCGCGTCGCCCGGCGTCAGGCTGCCCGCGGTGTCCTCCAGCCCGGCGGCGCTCTGGAAGTCCGTGAGCGCACCGGCCGTCTCCTCGCTGAACGCACCGTCGATGGAGATGAGTGATCCGTCTGTACTGGCCCGCCAGTCGTTGACGAGCGCCTGGACGTACCTGACGTCCTGAGGGTCGTTGACCCCGTCCGGTCCGACCGAGCCGCCCATGGGGGAGTTGAGGACGAGTACCGCCGGGCCGAGCACGCCGCCGCCGAAGATGACGATCGCCGCGGCGGCCAGCGCGGCGAGCGCGGCGATGACCGCCGAGACGAGGATCGCCTTGGCGAGTGCCTCCAGCAGTTCCCCGTCCACCTCCACGCAGATCTCGTAGACGATGACGCCCTCGGCTATCTCCGGCTCCGTCGCGCGCCTGTAGTGCAGGGAGACCCTGCAGGGGACGATGCCGAGATAGTTGCGCTGGTAGAACGTGATGGTGCGATCGGGACTGAACTGGGTGCCCTTTTCGTACTTCTGGAAGTTCGGTCTGGTCACGGCGAGGAAGTCCACCAGCGACAGGAACGTCTCGACCTTGGCCCTCGCCGCCTCCCTGCCCTCGATGGAGTTGGGCTTGATCTCGTAGAACTCCATGCGCACGCCGGGCTCGTGGGTGATGATGTCCGGCACCGCGAACCGTTCGTTCTCGTCGTCACCAGGATCGACGGGCTTCTTGCGCTGCTCGCACGAACCCGAGATGAACCCCTCGTCCGCCGGATCCAGCTGCTGGCGGGTGGCGAGAAAACTGGCGAGGAATCGACACCGCGTCGTATCGGACGTCTCGTCGAAGAAGTCCGTTCCGGTGCCACCGCGTTGGTACGGGTTGCACCCGCCCTTGCTGAAACAGTAGTCCAGCCTGACGACCCACTCGACGACCGTACCGACCTTGGCCGCCGCCCAACGGGGGGCACCGGCGGCACGGGGCGTTGTGCAGAACTTCGCCACGGGAGTCACCCTCCGTGTGCGCTTTGAGTGTTCCTGCCGAATGATCTAACACTCTGTGACGAGTGCTACCTGCTAGCACAATTTCCCACTACCAGCATATCCAGGCGGCGCCGGACCGCAGCTCGGAGACGGGTGCACGGCGAAATGAGAGGTTGGCGCGTCAACCAAAAGACGCGGGATGTCCCGCACTTGTCGAAGCGGGCGCGGGACGCGGGGCGGCCCGGTCGGTCAGAGCTTGTCCACGCACTCGGTGAACGCGAGGATCAGCAGCGCCCACGAGGCGCCGCCGAGCAGCCCCACGAAGCAGGCGGCGGCCGTGGGGCCGAGCAGTTTCTCCAGGATCTTGATGATCACCCCGGCCGCGATGCCGGCCAGCGCCAGTACGAGGGACCTGTCGGAGTCGCGCAGGTTGCGATTCCACTCCACGACCCGGCGGATCGCGTCGGCCCCCAGGTTGCGCAGGTCGTCGATGATCGAGTCCACCGTGTTCTCGACCCGGGCTCCGTAGCAGTCAGCGAATTCCTCGATCGCCATGTCTCTTCTCCTGTCTCTTTCGTTGCCGGCCCCCTGCGGAGCGGTTCCTAGACCTGACCACCCTGCACCTGGTCCAGGGTTTCGCGTGTCGCCTGGAGGAGCTCGGTGAGCCGCATGTTCGGAGTGCTGTCGTAGGCGGCGAGAATGGTCGAGATCTCAGGTGCGATGTTGACCGACGGATCGGCCAGAACCGAGCACACGGTGAATTCGAGTGAGCTCTCGTCGAATCCTTCGCGTACGGCGTCGTCCATGCCACTCATGAATCCGTTGATGTTGTCGAGCGCACCGCCGATCACATCAGGCGCGGGAACGTCGGCGGCATCCATCTGGATGCCACGCTGTGCGAGCGCCGCTGCGAAGTCCTCTTCGAAGGCCATGCGTGTTCTCCTCGATCGGAATCCCTGTGACGGAGCACCGAGCGGCCCCGGCCAGGCCCCATCCTGAAGGAGAACGGAGATCCCGGCGCGCTCCTTGATCCGTGTGGAGCACCAGGAGAAGCCGAACGGAACGGCGCGGGTCGCCCACACGGCAAGGGTCTGTCCGGCTGCCGAGGTGCCGGTGCGCCCCATCGGGCGAGAGCCGCCGCAGGAGTGATCTCCACCGCCATTGCGGTGAGGGTTCACGGTGCACCGTACGGACACCCGCCCGGCAAGTGGCGGTTCCACGGGAATCAGAACTACAGTCGAAGTAACTCCACAGCGCACCCGTCGGCTGGCCTGCATGCCCACGAGGGAGCGGTGTTGTTCTGATGCACCCGGTCGTACCGGGTGACTCCCCCCAGCGGATCAGCCGACTTTCGGCAGGGATTCCACGGGCCCGACTTCATCGACGAGCGGGCTTGTCATCGGCCTCGGAGCCGGCCCGGGTCCTGCCTGGGAGATCGAGACCACCGACCGGTTCGCCGCAGCCGCCGACGTCACCACGTGACACCACCGGACCGCATGCACCGCTGGTGCGGGCTGAGCCGCGCCGCCCGTCCTGGACGCGACGGATCGCCCCGACGGGGAGTGACCATGGCACAGATGGAGCAGGCGTTCGATGAATTCCTTGGAGCGGAGCCGAGGCATTGGCTGGTGGGACGGACGGGAAACCACATCGACTCGGTGGTCAATGAGAGCAGGACGGCCGAACTGCCCGGGGACGCGCCGTTGCTCCCACGTCTGGAGAGCGGCGCTGCCCCCGACGTGCTCGCCTTCGGCCCCTTCGCCGACGCGACGTGGTTCCTTCCCTCGTACTTCCTGCCGGCCCAGGACCCGAAATTCGCCTTCGACGTCGTCCAGCGCCGCGAGGAGGTCGCCGAGGGGGGAAAACCGTTCAACCACGCCTCCTTCACCCTGACGTTGAAGGAGGACCTGTCGCAGAGCGTCCTCTCCACCGTCCTGTCGGGTCAGCTGCACCCCGTGCCGGACCTGAAGCCGATCGTGGATCTGGTCGTGCCCGTCACGGTGACCGGGGGCGTGGTCGTCGACCAAAGAGTGCGGGGCACCACGGCCACGGTCAGCGGGACCCGTTTCACCGTCACCTTCCAGCTGGAGGATCCGCTGGTGAAGGTCGCCTACGCGCACCTCACGCTGGGTGGGAATCTACGGCTGGAGTTCGAGACGACCTACTCCGGGTACCAGACGGCCCTCGTGACGCAACCCGACACGGGCTTCCCCGTCCACGGGCCGATCTTCCAGGGGCATCAGTTCGAAATCTTCGGTGACGGCGGCAACAGCGGGGGCACTCCCTTCGAGCCGTCCCTCATCGACCGGATCGGCCAGTACGTCTTCTTCCCCTGCACCGCCCTCTTCCGGCGCAGCGTGCCGCTCGGCCTCCACTTCAACACCGACGACCACCGCCGGCGGTTCACCGTCACGTCCGACGGCGTGAAGCGGACCATCATCGACGGCAGGGACCTGGACGAATTCGCGCGACCGCGTTCGGAGTTCCACGAACTGACGACGCTCGGGGACATCGCGACGAAGTACCCGTCGCTCCAGCGCATCTTCTTCGGCCAGGTCAGCGGAACGGTGATCGCGATCCCGGACTCCTATGGAATCCTGGTGACCGAGCAGGGCGCCCACGCGGCCCTCGACTCCATCGTCGACGAGTCGCCCGACACCTTCAGCGGCTGCCGGTTCCATTTCACCTTCACGGTCGGTCCGATGGCCGACCCGATCGACATGGCCCGCCTGAGGGCGGACGTCACCGGCATCCCGGAGGCCGTCGGGCGCACCCTGCGCGTCGTGCTGCCGAGCGGTCTGGACTTCCGGACTCCGTCCGGCCTCCCAGGGTTCCCGGCAGGAAAGGTCGCCTTCGCCGATGGCGACGGCACCACCATCCAGGTGAGCGTCGACATCTCCGACGACCGGCCCACGCCGGCGGCGACCCTGGTCAACCTCTTCCTGCAACAGCTCGCCTCGCCGGGTCCGGCGCCGCTGTTCGGCACGGTCGCGGTCCGGCTCGACGACCTCTTCCCCGATCCCGTGCGTGCCCGGTTGCTGCTGAACCTGCGCGAGACCGCGCACAGCGGTGACCTCGTGACCACGCGGCAGCCCGGATCACCGCCCAGCGCACAGGCCTCGAACCTGGGACCACTCGACCTCAAGCTGCTCGGATGCGCCGATGTCAGAGACGGCCAGGGCCCGGACCCGGTCGTCCCCCTCGGGGGCCGGGTGCTCGAAGCCCGCCAGACGACCTCGCTCCAGGGCGTCGGTGCCGGCACGGTGGTGGAGGTGTCGCGGGTCCTGGAGGTGGCCGTTCCCCTGCCGAAGCCCGACATGCTGAGCTTCGTCGCCTTCCACACCCACACCGTGCAGGAGGTGCAGCACCCCCTCACGGTGAACGCGGCCGGGCTGAACTTCGCCGCGGAAGGCGTCAGCACCCTCGAGGCGGAGATCACGCTCATCGCCAACCCGGGGGATCCGGTGCCGACGCTGACGCTGAGTCCGTCCCACACCGTCGACTTCGTGCACGTCTCGCTGCCGGTGGAATCCGCCTTCACCGGTCTGGACAGCACGGTGGTGCTGACCGTGAACACGGCATCCGGCGCGCGTACCGTCTCCGTCGCACATGACTTCGTCGACCAGCCCATTCTCGTCGTCACGTCGTCGACGATCCACTGACGTGGCGAGAGCACCCGTCGAACGACGGGAGGGTCCCGTGTGGTCCTACCGGCCCCCGTGGCGGTGCGAAGGAGCGTCGGCTGCGGCAGCATCGACGTGACCTGGGAAAGACCGGGAAACGGGAGAGACGGGAGGCGGCCATGGCGGCAGGTTGGGATCCCCGACCCTCGGCCGATGACGACGGAGTCGAATGGCGGCCGGTGCTGGACGTGCCTCCGCCGGGGCAGCAGCGCCGCTGGACGGTATTCCTGCGCTGGCTGCTGCTCCTGCCACAGTTCATCGTCGTCGCGGTGCTGTCCTTCGCCGCGTTCTTCGTCACGATCGCGGCCTGGTTCAGCGCCCTGGTCCTGGGCCGGCTGCCCGACTCGATCGCGTCCTTCCTCGGCTCGGTCCTCGCCTACCAGACCCGGGTCTCGGCCAGTGCGACCCTGCTCGTCGACCGGTACCCGCCGTTCTCCTTCGACGCCCCCGACTACCCGGTGCGCATCGAGTTGCGCGCCACCCCGCTCAACCGGCTCGCCGTGCTGTTCCGGCTGATCCTCATGATCCCGGCGGCGATCGTCAACAGCCTCGCGCAGGCCGGCTGGTTCGCGATCTGCTGGGTGTTCTGGCTGATCGGCATCGTCCTGGGCCGCCTGCCCGAGCCGGTCTTCGGCGCCACCGCGGCCGTCGTCCGGTACCGGATGCGACTGGTGGCCTACGCCACGATGCTGACGCCGGTGTACCCCAAGGGACTCCTGGGCGACACCCCCGAGGCCGCCTCGCAGCCCGCGTACTCCGCGACGCGTCCGCTCCGCCTGAGCACCGCCGCGCAGGTCCTGGTCTGGCTCTTCCTGCTCCTCGGGCTCGTGGGTCACCTGACCTCGGGCACGGTCGACTACGACGACGAGGGCGACGATCGCCCGGAGGCGGCCGCCGCACGGGTCCCCGGCGCCTGAGCGGAGGAGCGGGACTGCCGCCTCGGGAGCGGAAGGCGCTCAGTGCTCGCAGAGGGAGAATTCTCGTTCGTAGAGCTGCTCGTTGTGCTCGTCGACGAAGAACTTGCGTTCCCGCATGAGCTGCTCGCGGAAGTCCCTGGCCTGTTCCAGCGTCATGGTCGAGGTGTCGGACCACGGTTGCTGGGGCGGCACGTCGGATGTGGAGACGATCCTCTCCGACGGGTCGACCAGGAAGAAAGCGAGAATCTTGCGGTGTCCCGGCCGGGTGGGGTCCGTGAGGCGGAATGAGTCGACGCGGTGCTGCAGGATGTTCGGGAACGCCAGGCAGCGGCCCGCCGGCGTCGCTGTCGATCCGAGCATCTGGTTCAGCGCGTCCTCGTCCTCCAGGCCGTAGACCTCACGCAGACCGTCGTCGTCGTTCTGTTCGTAGTGCGGGTCGTCGAGTGCCGCCCGGAAACTCAGCCGGCTCTCGGTGATGTTCTCGCTGTCCCAGTAGAAGATGCCGGTCGAGACGATCCGCTCGTTCAGCATCCCCTCGACATGCCACGAACCGCCGGCGTACTCGGGCTCGTCCGGGGTGAGATGAAGGGTCGCGAGCTTGACGATGACCTGGAGACCGCGACCGCGCAGGTCGACCCGGGCGGATGCGTCGGGCGACTCGGGCGGGGTGAAGGCCGGGGCGTCGGGGACGGCCGGGCGGCGGTTCTCCCACCAGTCGTCATGAGCCCGGCCCCACGCGCGGCGGGCTTCCGCGTACGCCTCGTCCTCACTGAAGGAGGATCTGCTCGGATACTCCGGCCCCGAGTCGTACCACCCGAAAGGATCGGCCTCGATCCGCGGGGGCCGCGGATGGCGCAGATCGGTGAGCACGTTCTCGAAGAGCGGGCGCAGGCGCGCGAACAGGTCCGGCAGGACGGCGGCCAGTTCGTGATGGACCTCGGGGTGAACGTTGTTCACGTACGAACGGAAGGTGACGTCGCCGTCGTCACTGACGTCGGCATCCGTGGGCAGCCACTGGAACCTCTCCGAGAACTCGTACTTCGCACAGCGGTCCGCCGGGTTCTCCCAAGCCCGCTCGGGCGCGCCGCTCGCCTCCCTCACCAGGCAGAACAACGAGGGGTGAACCAGATCCAGTACCTGGCCGCCGGATCCCGGGTGCCAGTCCCTCTCCGCCTCGGGGACCTGTTCCAGCACACGAACCGCCTCGCGCAGCCTGGTCCTGAGCTTGTCGTCGATCAGCGTGTCCGAATGCCACACTCCGTCGACGCCGGACACCTCGACACCGGTTCGTTCGTCCCGCAGCGCCGCGTAGTGCGCGAGTTCGGCAAGCACATAGCGGATCTGCGCCTCGGTGAGGCCCTGGGCGATCGCCTCCCGCGTCCACCTCGCGACGATGTCGGCGTCGTTCCTCTTGTCGAACCATCCCGGCTTCGCCCGGATGGCCGCGCTGCATTCCATCATCTGAAGTTCGCGCAGTGTGCGGGGTGTTGCGAAGGAAAGGGAGCGGGACGCCTGGAAAGGGAGCGGGAAGGCGGACAGGCCAGTCAATTCTCTTG
Organism: Streptomyces tanashiensis; assembly: GCF_014648895.1. Lineage (GTDB taxonomy): Bacteria > Actinomycetota > Actinomycetes > Streptomycetales > Streptomycetaceae > Streptomyces > Streptomyces tanashiensis. Next base: position 201,340 of record NZ_BMRZ01000012.1, on the reverse strand, counting down.
GTCCTCCGAGTCGGCGTGCGGTGGCCGGAAGAATACGTCAGCGGACTGACACAGCAGCCGGGGTCCCCGTCCCGCCGGTCCGGGAGCGAGGGCTCGGGAGCAGTCGCCCGAGGGCCCGCGGACGGCCCTTCCCCCGCTGTCGGAATGGCGACAGTGCCGGGATTCCGGCATACCCATGCGCTTCCGCGGCCCCTACTGTCTGGCCGACATCCCACCCCCACTTGGAGGAAGCATGAAGCGGTTCGCGATATCCGCGGGCCTCACGCTGGCAGCTGCCGCGGTGTTCGGCCCCCTTCCGGCAGCCGCGCAGGACGCTCACGCGGCGCCGCAGGAAGGCGCCCGGTACGTCGTCGTCCTGAAGAACGACGCCGCCGCCGACCCGGTCTCCGTCGCCCGTTCCGCCGCGGGCGTCCGGCTCGGCTCGGTCTTCCGCTCGGCGCTCGACGGTTTCTCCGCCGAGCTGACGCCGACGGCCGTGGCAGCACTCCGGAACAACCCCGACGTCGCGTACGTCGAGAAGTCGGCCGTCGCCCACGCCCACGGTCAGGCAACGCCCAACGGCACCGCCCGGATCGGGGCCACCGCCAACACCGGGCTGAAGGTCGGTGACGGGCGGGACGAGCGCGTCGACGTGGACGTCGCCGTCATCGACTCCGGCATCGACTACACCCACCCCGACCTCAACGTGGTCCGCCGGGTCAACTGTGTCGCCGTCACCTCCTGTGTGGAGAACGCGGGCATGGACGACAACGGGCACGGCAGCAACGTCGCCGGCATCGTGGGCGGTCTCGACAACGGGATCGGCTACGTCGGCGTCGCCCCCGGAGCCCGGCTCTGGTCGGTCAAGTCGCTCAACAGCAAGGGGAGCGGCAGCACCGAGGAGATCGTCAACGGCATCGACTGGGTGACGGCGCACGCCGACCAGATCGAGGTCGTCAACCTGAGCCTCGGATTCGACGGCACGGTCCAGGCGGTCGACGATGCCGTCAAGCGTGCCATCGCCAAGGGCATCGTGGTCGTCGTCTCGGCCGGCAACGACAAGCGCGACGTCGCCGAACAGAGCCCCGCCAACGTCGCCGACGCGATCACCGTCTCGTCCCTCAGCGACGGCGACGGCAAGCCCGGCGGCCTCGGCGGCTTCGCCTGGTGCAACGCGAAGAACACCAACAAGGACGACACGCTCTCCGACTTCAGCAACTTCGGACGGGGCGTCGACATCGCGGCCCCGGGCGACTGCATCCGCTCCGCGTTCAAGGACGGCGGCTACTCGAACTACAGCGGTACGTCCCAGGCGGCCCCGCACGTCGCCGGCGCCGCCGCGTGGCTCACCCGCGGCAGCGCCAAGCCCACCGACAGGGCCGGAGTCCTCGCCGTCCGGGACCGGCTCGTCGCCACCGGCAACACCAACTGGACCGACACGTCCGGCGACGGCGCCAAGGAGCCCCTGCTCGACCTGACCGACACCGCCGCGTACCCGGCCGGAGGCACGGCCGGGCCCCAGGCGACGTTCGTCCCCGACTGCGACCGGGCCACCCGCGCCTGCACCTTCGACGCCTCACTCACCGGCGGCAGCGGACTCTCGTACAGCTGGGACTTCGGTGACGGCACCACCGGCACCGGCGTCAAGCCCTCCCGCACCTACGCCGCCTACGGCACCTACACGGTGAAGCTGACGGTCACCGACTCCTCCGGCCGCACCGGCCGCAACCAGACCACGTTCCGGCTGCTCGCCCCGAACCACAACGACAGGCCGACCGCCAAGGTCGACGGGTTCTGCACGGTCAACGGGCACTGCTCGCTGAACTCCGCCGGCTCGTACGACCCGGACGGCACCATCGCCTCGTACCGCTGGGACTTCGGCGACGGCACCGCGGGCACCGGTGCCGACGTCAGCCACCAGTTCCCCTCCACCGCCTCCGGCAGCTACCGGACCACGCTCACCGTCACCGACGACAAGGGAGGCACCGGCGCCGCCTCGACCACGGTCACCTGCACCAGGGGCCAGTGGTACATGACCTGCTCGATCGGCTGACCCACCCCGCACGACCCCGGGAGGGGCCCCTCCCAGGACGCCCGGTGCGGCCCACGGCCGCACCGGGCGTCCCCCTTGCCCGGCTCGGGAGCGCGAGGGACTACGCGGGATCCTCCCGGTCCCCGAGGTAGCCCTGCAGTCCCGCCTGGAGCCCGGCCTGGAAGCGGGTGCGTGCGCCGAGGGTGTCCATGATGCGGCGCATGTGGCGTTCGATGGTGCGCTGGTTGAGGCCGGTCCTGCGGGCCGTGGCCTCGTCCGTGCACCCGACGGCCGCGTAGCCGAGCAGAAGCCGGTCGAAGTCGCTGAGCCCGCCCGGCTGCTCGTGGCGCCCGGTCGGCCACAGGGGAGTGGCCCGCTGCCAGAGGAGTTCGAAGAGGGAGACGAGCGCGCCGAGCAGCGGCGAGTCGTGGAGCACCACGGAGTGCCGGTCCTCGGTGAGCTGACCGGGACGAGAGCCGTGGTGCCGTCGGCGATGAGGGCCTTGAGCGGGACGCCGTCGAGGACCCGGGCCTGCTCTCCGTGGGCGGCGAGGTCACGGGCCAGAGCATGCTGCTCCGGTTCGAGCAGCGACTCCCGGTCGTAGAGGGTGCGATAGCGCACGCCCTGGGCCATGCGATCGCGCTGGACCTCGGCCTGCCTGCCGACCCCCTCCAGGATGTACGGGGGCTTGTCGAAGGTGAGGATCTCCTCACGGGCGGAGCACTGCGTCTGCAGGAACAGCCGGACGTTGGCCTCGGCTCCCTGAACGACCTCGACCGCCGGCTCCCGGCCCGTCCCCGCCTCCCACAGCAGGGTCAGCTCCTTCGCCTCCGAACGGGTGCGGTCCAACTGCTCCTGCCGGCGCGCGATCAGGACGTCCACGGCGGGTCCCGGAGGCGCCGGCCGGTACCGGACGGGCCGGGTGGGGGTACGGGAGACGAGCCCGGCGTCCTCCAGTGCCCTCAGCCGGCGGCGCAGCGGCGCCGGTGGGACGCCGAGCGCCTCCGTCAGGTCGGCCAGCGTCCGGTCCGGACCGGACAGCAGCAGCCGGTACAGGCGCTCCTCCTCCTCGCCGACACCCAGTGCCTTGAGCGTTCCCACCACGATCCCCTCCTGTCGGTTCCCCGACAACGACGGTATTCCGGCGGTCCGTGCTCCACCAGGGTCCGTGGCCGGGCCGCCGGAACGGGCGGCGGCGCTACTTCAGTTCGATCTCGACGAAGGCCAGCGGGGCGGTGCCGGCGTTGACGACCTCGTGTTCGCCGCCGGCCGGGCGCGCGTAGGACTCACCCGCCCTGAGCTCGGAGACGGTGACCGTGCCGTCCCGGGCGATCACATGGGTCCGCCCGTCGGTGACGGGGACGACGACATAGTCGTACGCGTGGACGTGGCGGCCGGTGGACTGGCCGGGCTCGAAGTCCCAGCGGGTGACGCGGACCCGGTCGTCCTCGTGCTGCGTGCTCGCGCGGGCCGTGGTGGTCATGGTCGCTCATTTCGCCGTCGTCGGTTCCGGGCGCCGCGGCCGGCCGGCGGTCACCCCGAGCGGCAGGTTAACCGCTCGACCCCCCTGCCCCGGGGGAGGAACCGACCCGACCCGCCCACGGCCGGGAGAGCCGGTACCCGCCCCACCTCTTCCCCGACACGTCGCCGGTGTGTGTGATCCCTGTCGGGGGCGGTGTGGGAACCGTGAAGAAGGGAAAGGCGGGGTACGAGGTGGCCAGCGCGCCCACCCATCCGGACGAGGGGAGTACCAGCGCCATGACGGACGCGATCACCGCGGAGCGTGCGACACCGGAGCCCCTGCTGTCCGCGAGTGTCGTCTACGACAGCGCCTCCGACGGCGGCGTGATCGCCGCCGCCCGCGCCTTCACGGCCGACTTCCTCGCGGACGCCCCGTCCGTACGGCGTGAACCGGTGGCCGGCGAGCGCGTCGAGCTGGCGCAGTTGGTGGTCAGTGAGCTGGTGACCAACGCGGTCCGGCACACGGTCGGCCCCTGCCGACTCCTCCTCGAGCTGCGTCCGGACACCCTGGAGATCTCGGTGTTCGACCGCGCCGCCGCCGCCCCCGTCCCCCGTGGACACGATCCCCGCCGCATCGGACAGCACGGCGTCGAGATCGTCGTCGCCGTCTGCGACAGCCTGAGCGTGGAGCCGGAACCGGAGGGGAAGAGGGTCCGGGCGTGCCTCTCCCTCCTGTAGACGCACGCCGCCGCTCCCGCCACGTCTCTCCAACTCGTCCGTGTGGACTTCAAGGTTCCGGGTAGGCGAGCTGCCACGGGGCCATGAAGCTCGGCCCGGGACACACGTGAAAGGGGAACGGTGTGACGGTCACCACGATGTCGGCCACGGGAATGCAGTCCGGAACGGGAACGCTGCCGATGGTCCCGGACGCGTTGGCAGTCGCGCCGAAGGACGCACGGGCCCTGTCGAAGGTCTTCTTCCGGGAACTCGCGGTGCTGGAGGAGGGAACGCACGAGCACCAGTACGCGCGCAACACCCTCATCGAGATGAACATCAGCCTCGTCCGCTACGCGGCCGGACGCTTCCGCCATCGCGGCGACGAGATGGAGGACATCGTCCAGGTCGGCATGATCGGACTGATCAAGGCGATCGACCGCTTCGAGCTCTCGCGGGAGGTCGAGTTCACCACGTTCGCCGTGCCCTACATCGTCGGCGAGATCAAGAGGTTCTTCCGGGACACCTCCTGGGCGGTGCACGTACCCCGCCGTCTGCAGGAGGCCCGGGTGGAACTGGCCAAGGCGACCGAGGAGCTGAGCACGCGCCTGGGCCGGACGCCCACCGTCAGGGAACTCGCCGAGCTGATGAGCCTCACCGAGGAAGAGGTCACCGAGGCCCGGCTCGCCTCCAACGGCTACAACTCCTCGTCGCTCGACGCCGCGCTGAGCGGCGACAACGAGGACGGCGACGCCGCCCTGGCCGACTTCATCGGCAGCGAGGACCCCGCCATGGAACTGGTGGAGGACTTCCACGCCCTGGCCCCGCTCATCGCCGACCTCGACGAGCGCGATCGGAAGATCATCCACCTGAGGTTCGTCGAAGAACTCACCCAGGCCCAGATCGGGGAACACCTGGGCTGCTCCCAGATGCACGTCTCCCGTCTTCTCTCGCGCACCGTGAAGCGCCTGCGCCAAGGCCTGCTCGAAACCGCCTGATCCGGTCGAGCACCACCTGGGAGCTTGAGGAGGAAGCGAACATGATCGGTCGGAGAGCGTGGGGGAGACGGGCCGGACCGGCCGGAGGCAAGGCGGCGGCGCCCGTCGAGCCCGGTGCCGAGCAGGGCGGGTCCCCTCAGGAGCGGGGTGAGTCGGAGCCGGTCCGACGAGGCCCGGGGCGGTTCGTGCGGGCTCTTGTCGCCGTGGCGGCCCTCGCGGGCATGGTGGCGTTCGCCGTGGTCCTTGCCGGACTCACCCTGGAGGCCTCGCCGGCATCCGTCCCCCTCACCCACAACAACCTCACACCGGGCCGGTCCATCGAGAACTACCTCGACCAGCCCGGCTTCCTGGAGACCGTCAAGCAGCTCGGGGGAAACATCGCCCTCGGCGTCCCCTTCGGGATTCTGCTGCCGCTGCTGTCGCTCAAGGCGCGCGGATTCCTCCGGGTCGCGCTCGCCACCGCGGCCACCATGCTGCTCGTCGAGCTGGTGCAGGGCGCGCTGATCACAGGACGTGCCTTCGACATCGACGACGTCCTCCTCAACACGGCGGGAGCACTCCTCGGCTACGTGCTCGTCGGCCGGCGTCTGGGGCGCGCCGTCCACCCTCGCACCCGGCCCCGTCGGTGGAGGCGTCGACGCCTGGGCGACTCGTCGGCCTGACCCCGTGGCGCGAAGAGGTGCGGGCAACCGGCCCCGCCACGCCTGACCCGGGTTCCGGCCGGGCGTGGCGATGCCGTCGGCAGCGTCCGGCCGCAGGTCACCCGCAGGCGGTGGCCAGAGCGGCGGTGAACTCCTCGGCCAGTTCGGTGATCACGGGGAGGTCGAAGGCGAGCGCGTTGTACTGGAGCCAGCACCTCAGGCCGCCGTCCGGCTGCTCGACCACGGTCAGCTCGGGCACGCCCCGGTCGCCGCCCGGAAGCGGCCAGGGCACGGTGCTCCCGCGCGGCAGCTCCCAGGGCTCGCAGGCCAGGCCGGGGAGCTGCGCGGGCGCGGCCCACGCCTCGTAGCGGATCCAGGCCGCGAACGGCACGGACGGACTGAACTCGGCGAACGGGTAGAGCTGGTGGTCCAGTGCCTCGCTGTAAACGCCCCTCAGACGGTCCACCAGCTCGGCGAAACCGGGTCCCCCGCTCGCGTCCACCCGCAGCAGCAGCGACTGGACGAAGCAGCCCACCGTCCGCTCGGCGTCCGGGCGGGGGCGGCCGGGCACCGGGGTCATCACGACCAGGTCGGGGTGGCCGCTGCGGCCCGCGAGCAGTCCGGTCCACGCCGCGGTGACGGCCAGGAAGGGGGTGGCGCCCAGCTCGGCCGCCCGGGCCCGCAGGGCATGGGCCAACCGTGCCGGCACCACGAACTCGTGCGCCGTGGTGAGTACTTCGTCCACCGCCCGGCGGCCGGCGAACCGCTCGACGGCCTCCGGCGCTCCGGCGAGCGCGGCCCCGAAGTGGGCCCGGGAGGCCGGCCAGTGCGCGTTCGCCCAGTCCACCAGCTCCTCGTAGCCCGGGCCCGATCGGGCGGGCGGTGCCGACCGGCCCCGCCGCAGCGCGGAGTAGAGGACACCGAGGTCGGCGAGGAGCACACCCACCGACCAGCCGTCGGACACCATGTGGTGCATCGCGACGAGCACCACGTGGTCGGTCTCCGAGCGGCTGACCACCAGCAGGCGCGTCATCGGGTCGCGGGCCAGGTCGGTGAGACGGTCGCGTTCGGCAAGCAGCAGGGCGTCCACCTCCGCGTCCGTGGCCCCCGGAGCCTCGGTCAGCGTGATCCGCACCCGGGGCTCCTCGTCCAGCACCGCCCGCACCACCCCGTCCGCCACCGCCTCGAACCGGGTGCGCAGCGCCGGATGGCGCCGGACCGCCTCGGCGAGTGCGAGGCCCAGGGTCTCCGGTTCGAGCCGGTCGGCCACCCGGAACAGGGCCGTCACCGCGCCGGCGTCCCGCCCGGGTGCGTCGGCCATCCACCGGAAGAAGTTCTCCTGCTGCGAGGTGAGCGCCACGGCGTGGGGCTGGGCACGGAGCGCGGCCAGGTAGGGCGTCACGGTCTCCGTCCCGGCCGACGCTCCGGCAGCCGCGGCCGGCCGCCGGTCGGGGTGGTCCACCCAGGCCGCCTGGGCGCGCAGCGAGGGCCGCTCGAAGACCACGCCGGTGCCGACCCGGATCCCGAACTCGGCGCTGATGCCGGTGGCGAGCTGGACCGCCCGGAACGAGTCGCCGCCGAGCGCGAAGAACTCGGCCGCCACGTCGGTGACCGGTCGGCCGAGCAGGCGCCGCCAGAGTCCGGCCAGACGCAGTTCCGTCGGGGTGACCGGGGCGACCACGGGGCCCGTGGACTCCGCCGACACGTCGAACAGCGGGCGGAGCCGGTGCTTGACCACCTTGCCGCTGGGGTTACGGGGCAGGTCGTCCGCGAGCAGGATCCGGACCGGCAGCTCGGTCCGGCTCAACCGGGCGCTGAGGAACAGCCGCAGCTCGTCCAGGTCCAGACCGCCGGCCCCGGCCACCACCACCGCCACCGGCACGGCGCCCATCACGGGGTGCGGGAGGCCGAGCGCGGCGGCGTCGGCGACCGCGGGGTGCTCGTGCAGCGCCTCCTCGATCCGCAGCGTGGAGACCTTCAGCGCACCGCTCTTGATGACGTCGCTCTCCCGGTCGACCAGGTACAGGTAGCCGTCCGCGTCGAGGCGTCCGACATCGCCCATCCGCACCCAGCCGTCCCGGAACACCTGGGCGCTCCGCCCGGCGGCGCCCAGGTAGCCACGGGGCGGTCCGGGCTGGCGCAGCCAGACCTCGCCGGCCTGCCCGGCGGGCAGCGGCAGCCCGTCCGCGCCGAGGATCCGGAGGTCACGGGGGTCCGCCGGGCGGCCCAGGGAGCCGGGGCGGCGCGCGTCGACCACGGTCGAGATCTGCGCGGGCGAGGCCTCGGCCGAGGTGTACGTGTTGACCAGCGTCGCGTCCGGCAGCGCCGCGGCCAGCGCGGCCGCCACCGGCACGGGCAGCGCGGCGGCGGAGGAGTTGACCAGGCGCAGACTCCTGAGGTCGTACCGCCCGGCGGTGCCCGCGTTGACCAGTTCGATCACCATCGAGGGCACCAGGAAGGCGGTGCCGACGCCGAACGTCTCGACCGCGATGCCGAACTGATCCGCGTCGAAGCGCGGCAGGCTGAGGGTGGTGGGCGCGGCGGTCAGCGCGCTGAGCAGCATCACCTGACCCGCGTTGGTCCCGATCGGGAAGGCGTGCAGGGCATGCCGCGAGTGCGCGTAGGCGCGGCGGCGGGGGTGCGCGGCCAGGCCGGCGGTCAGGTTTCCGTGCGCGGCGACCACGCCCTTGGGCGCGCCGGTGGTGCCGGAGGTGGCGATCACCTGGGCCGGGTCGGCCGGGCCGACCCGGTGCGGCGGGCCGGCCGGCGGCTCGGGGTGCGCCGCGAGGAGGGCGTCCAGACGCAGCTCCACGAGTCCCGGGACGGCGGGCAGCCCCCCGTCCGTCAGGACCGTGCCGGCTTCGGCCAGCGCGGCCAGGGCGGCGGCATCGGCCTCGGAGAGGTCCTCACGGACCGGGACGGGCACCCCGCCCGCGTACTGGACGGCGAGGAAACCGACGGCGTACCGCTCCCAGCGCGCGTTGGAGAACCGCAGCACCACCCTGTCGCGCGGGGCGACCCCGGCGGCGGCCAGCCCGACGGCGGCGCGCAGCGCCTCCTCGCGCCAACGGCGGTAGCTGAGTTCCCCGCCGCCGACGACCTGCAGCGCCGTGTGGTCCGGGTGTTCGGTGGCCCGCGCGTCGAGGAGCTCGGGGACGGTCGTCGCGGCGGGCGGCACGGTGGTGGCGATGGCGTTCTCCAGTGCGATGCGGTGGGAGGTCGGACGGGACCCTCACGTCGTCGAGTACGTGAGCGGCCGACGGCGGATCCGGGGGTGGGGGAGAGGCGGGCTCGGGTCGCGCCTGACGGGCCGGAGGGGCCGGCGGGACCCGAGCACGGAGTCAGCCCAGGCGGCCGGCGGCCTCCTCCTCGCTGAGGGCGTCGATCTCGGCGATCAGCAGCGCCTCGATCCGAGCCGCCAGGGCTGCCGGGGTGGGGCTCTCGAAGGCGTCGCGGATCGACAGGTCGACGCCGACGTCGGCCCGGACGTGGGCGGCGACCCGGGTGACCAGGAGCGAGTCCCCGCCGAGCGCGAGGAACTCGTCCAGCACGCCGACCTGCGGTATGCCGAGCACCTCCTGCCAGAGTTCGACCACCAGGGCCTCGGCCTCGGTGCGGGGCGCCAGGTATCCGGCGGCCGCGCCCGCCGGGTCCGGGTCGGGCAGGGCCGCGGTGTCGAGCTTGCCGTTGGCGGTGAGCGGGAGGGTGTCGAGCAGCACCACGGCGTCCGGCACCATGAAGGCCGGCAGCCGCCGCGCCAGGTGCTCGCGCAGTTCGCCCGCCCGCGGGGGAGCGGCCGCGGGCAGCTGCCCGGCGGCCGCCCGCGGGACGGCGTAGGCGATGAGTCTGCGGCCGTCGCGTACCAGCACGGCCGCACGGCCGACACCCGGGTGGGCGGTGAGGGCGGCCTCGATCTCGGCGGGCTCGATCCGGTATCCGCGGATCTTCACCTGGTCGTCGGCGCGGCCGAGGAACTCCAACTGCCCGTCGGCGCGCCACCGGACGCGGTCTCCGGTGCGGTACATCCGGCCGTCCGCGGCGTCGGTGAACGGATCCGGCAGGAAGGCCTCAGCCGTCAGCTCGGGCCGGGTCAGGTAGCCGCGCGCGAGGCCCTTGCCGCCGATGTACAGCTCGCCCTCGGATCCGGCGGGCAGCAGGCCGCCGCGCCCGTCCAGGACGTAGAGCCGCACCCCCGGCAGCGGGCGGCCGAGCGGCGGGCGCTGTGCGGCCGCGGCCCCGCTGACGGGACGGCCGCCGAGGTCGCCCGCGGTGACGATGACGGTGGCCTCGGTCGGGCCGTAGGTGTTGACCAGCCGGATGCCGTCGCCGTGCCGCTCCCGCCACTGGGCGAGGGTGGCGGCGCGTGCCTCGGAGCCGCCGAGGATCACCAGGCGCAGCGCGGGTGGCCACGGGGCCTGGTCTCCGAGCGCGACCAGTTCCTGCCAGTACGCGGTGGGCAGGTCGAGCACGGTGACGGACCGTCCTGCCGCGCCGCGCAGAAGGTCGGGCAGGGTCCGGCCGCCGCCGGGCAGCAGGACGACGCAGGCGCCCGCGGTGAGGGCGGGCCAGATCTCCTCGGCGTGGGTGTCGAAGCCGAGGGAGGCGAACTGGACGATCCGGTCGCCCGGCCCGAGCCGGTAGCCCTCCGGTCCGGCCATCCACCGGACGCGCTCGGCCAGAGCGGCGTGCTCGACGGCGACGCCCTTGGGGGCACCGGTGGAGCCCGAGGTGTAGAGGACGTACGCGAGACCGCCCGGGTGGGTCCCGGGCAGCGCGGCCACAGCGGGCACCGTGCTGCCGGAACCGCTGCGCGTGGCACCGGTCCTGCCGGCACCGGTCCGCCCGGCCTGCGGCTCCTCGACCGGCGGCTGTCCTGCCGGCTGCTCCTCCGCCTCCGGCCGCTCTGCCTCCGGCTGTTCCGCCTCCGGCTGTTCCGCCCCCGGCCGCCCGGTCTCGGTGTACGCAGCGCCGACGGCCAGTACCGGGACCCCCAGCTCCGGACGCTCGCCTCCGGTGAGCAGCAGCGCGGCGTCCGCCTCGCCGAGCATCAGCCGCTGGCGCTCGGCCGGGTGGGCGGGGTCGAGCGGCAGGTAGCCCGCGCCCGCCTTCCAGATCGCCAGCAGGGCGGTGACCAGTTCGAAGGAGGGCTCGATCCGGACGCCCACCGCCCGGCCGGCCACAGGACCCAGCCGTACCGCCAACTCGTCCGACGCACGGTCGAGTTCGGCGTACGTGAGGAGGCGTCCCGCGCATTCGAGAGCGGGCGCGTCGGGGTGGGCCGCGACCTGGTCGGCGAAGCCGCGCAGGACCGACCGGGCGTCCTCGACGACGGCGGGGCCGGTGCCGAGGGCCAGCAGCGCGGCGCGCTCCTCACCCGACAGCAGCCAGTCGCCGTGCAGCGGGACCTCCACGTCCACGACGGCCGCGGCGAGCAGGTCGCGCATCCGCCGGGCCAGGGCCTCGACCGTGGCGCGCTCGAAGAGCTCCCGGTCGAAGCAGAACGAGAGGGTCATCCCGCCGCCGGGCGTACGCCAACTGTCCAGCAGCAGATCGGTCTTGGCCCGGTCGAAACCGGAGTCCATGCTCGCCGTCCGGACGCCCGAGGGCAGCGCGGACCCCTCGTCGGCGCCGGCCAGCTGGTACTGGCTCTGGTGGACGAACACCGCCTGGTAGAGGGGGCCGACGCCGGGCAGTGCGGGGAGCCCCAGTGCGGCGGCCACCCGCTCGACCGGGATGTCCTGATGGGTCAGCGCGGCCATGGTGGCCGAGCGCACCCGGCGCAGCACGGTGCGGAAGCCGGGCTCGCCGGTGAGGTCCGCGCGGATCACCCCGGTGCGCGAGAAGTAGCCGAGCAGGGCTTCGTGGGCGGTCTCGTTGCGGCCGGCCAGCGGGGTTCCGACGGCGAAGTCGTCGCTGCCGCTCCACCGGGCCAGCACGCACTGGTAGGCGGCGAGCAGCACCATGAACGGGGTGCAGCGCTGCTCGCGTGCGAGGGCGTCGAGTCCGGCGACGAGATCGGGCCCGAGGGAGAGGTCGGCGAAGCCCGCCGGATGGGTGGGCTCGGAGGGCCTGGGGTGGTCCAGCGGCATCCGGAGGACGTCGATGCCGGTCAGTCGCCCGGTCCAGTGGCGGAGCGCCTCCTCGGCCGCCCCGCCGTCCAGCCTCGTCCGTTCGGAGCGCGCGAAGTCGCCGAACTGGAGCTTGAGGTCCGGAAGTTCCACTGCTCCCTCGCCGATCTCCTCCCGGTACAGCCTGATCAGCTCACGCCACAGCACGGTGAACGACCAGCCGTCGGAGACGATGTGGTGGACCACCACACCCAGGGCGTGCTCGTGCTCGCCGGCGCTCACCAGGACGGCCCGTAGCGGCGGACGCTCACCCAGGTCGAAGGGGGCGTTGACGAAGGGGGCGCAGGCCGCGGTGAAGGACTCCTCCGCGGCGTCCGGGATCGGGACCCGTGTGAGCTCGATGTCCCGTACGGGTTCCACGAGCTGGACGGGGTGCTCGCCGTCCATGGCGAACCGGGTGCGCAGCACCTCGTGCCGGGCGGTGAGCCGCGTGAGCGCCGCACTCAGGGCCCGAGGGTCGATCGGGCCGCTCCAGCGCCGGTTCAGGTACATGTTGAACCCGGCGTCCTCCGGGTTCAGCTGCTGGAGGAACCAGAGGCGGCGCTGCTCGTCCGTCAGCGGATGGCGGGCGATCGGGGTCGGGGAGGTCATGCGTTCCTCTCGCTCTGCGCGCGGGCCTTCAGGGTCTCCAGGCCGATCAGGTCGTCGGACTCGGCGTCCGGGACTTCCCTGTCGAACCGGGCCAGGACGGGGATGCAGAAGCTGATCAGGGCCAGTGCGGCCATGGCGAGGCCGAACACCAGGTAGAGCAGGCCGATGCCGCGCCCGTCGCCGGTGCCGATCAGGGCGCCGACGCTGGAGGCCAGCGCGCCGCCCTCGTCCATCAGGGGCTGGAGCAGCTCGGGGCCCATCGGGGCGACCAGAGCGAAGCCGATCGGCAGGGTGGACCAGGCGACCATGGTGTTCACCGCGATCACCCGGCCGTGGAAGCGCATCGGCACCTTCGTCTGGACGACGGTGGCGTAGATGCCGTTGAGCAGCGCGAGGCCGTAGGTCATGCCGAACGCGCCGACGGCGACCACGGTCACCGAGGGCCGCAGGCCGGTGACGAAGCAGGCGGCGGCCAGGCCGAGGGCGGCGAACAGGACGCCGCGCAGGCGCATCCGGCGCGGGCCTCCCCAGACCAGCAGGGTGAGGCCGCCGATCACGGCGCCCAGACCGGCGGCGGTGGAGACCCAGCCGGCCGCCGCGGTCGAGGAGAAGGAGAGCACCAGCGGGGTGACGAGCAGGAAGAGCGGGGAGAGGAAGACGTTCAGCACCGCGAACCAGAACAGCATGGCCCTGAAGTGGCGGCTCCCGAGCGCCCGTCGGAAGCCCGCCCGGATCTCGGCGCCGACGCTCTCGCGGCGGGTGGCGGCCATCGCGTCGGGGAAGCGCACCGCCAGGGTGACGCCGGTGGCGATCAGATAGCTGACGACGTCGAAGACGAGGATGCCGCCGAGACCGATCAGGTGCAGGATGCCGACCGCGATCAGCGGGACGAGGAACTGCGCCAGGCCGAGGGCCATCTGGACCACGCCGTTGGCGCGGCCGAGGAAGCGCTTCGGCACCAGCTGCGGCACCGCCGAGCCCCAGGCGACGCGCTGGAAGGCGAGCGCGGCGGAGAGCACGGAGATCATCGCGTAGGCGTGCCAGACCTCCAGCGCGTCACCGAGGTAGAGCGCGAGCAGGACCGCCTGGGTCAGGCCGGCCGCGATGTCGCCCCACAGCATCACCCGGCGGCGGTCGCCGCGGTCGACGATGGCGCCGGCCAGCGGGGCGACCACGACACCGGGCACCAGGCCGAAGGCGGCGAGCAGGCCGAGCTGGAACAGCGAGCCGGTCTGCAGGTAGATCCAGATCGGCAGGGCGAACTCGGTGAGGGCCGAGCCGATCATCGAGAGCTGCTGACCGGTGGCGATGGTCAGGAAGCGCCCCATGGACGGGCGGACGGGGCGGCGCTCGCGGGTTCCGCCCGGGTGCCCGGACCGCTCCGGGTCCCCCGGCCGCGCGGCTTCCGCCGCGGTGCCGTTCCCCGTCCCCGCTCCGTCGCGGGACAGGCCCGCCAGCCACCAGGTGGCGTCGGCGGTGCGCTCGTGGCGAGCCTCCTCGCCGGCGGCGATCGAACGATGCACCCCCGTCAGGATGTCGGCCAGTTCCTGTGCCCGGTACTTGAGGAAGAAGTGGCCCGCTTCGTCCAGGACCACCACGGCGGCGGTTCCGGTGATCCGGTGCCACTCGCGGAACCGCTCCTGGTAGAACTCGGTCGCCGGGTCGCGGTCGCCGCAGACGGCGATCACCGGCGCCGTGAGGGTGCCGCCCTCGCTCTCGTACAGCTCGCCGAAGTAGCGTTCGGCGTCCTTGGTGCCGACCCGGCGGTTGTGCACGATCAGCCGCAGCTGGTCCTCGTCGACCTCGTCCACGTCCAGGCCCGCCGCGGCCAGGGCGTTGATCATGCCCTGGTCGCTGCGCAGCCGGGCCGACAGCTCGGCGAAGCGCTCGGCCAGCGCGGCGCCACGGCCCTTCGGGCGGGCGAACGGGAAGATGCCCCCGAGGTGCACGGCGTCGATCTCCCGGCCGGCCGCCTCCACCCGACGGGCGATCTCCACGGTCAGCCGGACGCCGACCCCGCAGTGCCCGTAGAGCACCAGCGGTCCGGCGACGTTCGCGACGATCTCCTCGGCGCAGAGCCGGGCGACCTCGTCGACGTCCATCGCCTCCTCGCCCAGCTCGTGGCCGGGGACGGCGAGGGAGTGCAGGGCCCAGTCCGCCGGCATGGCGTCGGCGAGCGGCTTGTAGATCAGCGCGCTGCCGCCGCCGTACGGGGCGCAGATCACGCTGGCGGCCACCTCGCGGCGTTCGGGGGTGAGCAGGTGCAGCAGCCGGTGCGGGCCGCGGTCTCCCCCGGGGGCGGTCACCAGTCCGGCGAGCCGACGGACCGTCGGGTGCTTGAAGAGGTCCATCACCCCGACCGGGGTCGCCAGGTCGGGGAAGGCCCGGCGCATCCGGGCGACCACCTGGGTGGCGAGCAGGGAGTGGCCCCCGAGGTCGAAGAAGTCGTCCAGTGCGCCGACCCGGGGGACATCGAGCAGCTCCGCCCACATGGCGGCGATCACCTGCTCGGTCTCGCCCTCGGGGTCGACGTGGTCGCCGGCGGCCGGGCCGTCCGCGGGCTCGGGGAGCGCCTTCCGGTCGACCTTGCCGTGGGCGAGCAGCGGCAGCCGCTCCAGCACCACGTAGCGGGCGGGGACCATGTAGTCCGGCAGGACCTCGCCCAGGGCGGCGCGCAGGTCGGCGGCGGACGGCGGTTCGCCACCGGCGGGGCGTTCCAGGTAGGCGACGAGGTTCTGTCGGACGCCCTCGCCGCGGGCCAGGACCACCGCCTGGGTGATGCCGGGCAGGGCGGTCAGCGCGGCCTCGATCTCGCCGGGCTCGACCCGGTAGCCGCGGACCTTGATCTGGTCGTCGCTCCGGCCCAGGTACTCCAGTACCCCGTCGGCCCGCCAGCGCGCGAGGTCGCCGGTGCGGTACATCCGCGGGCCGCCGGTCTCGGGGGAGCCCGGGCCGGTGCCGTACGGATCGGGCAGGAACCGCTCGGCCGTCAGGTCCGGCCGCCCGAGGTAGCAGCGGGCCAGCCGGTCCCCGCCCAGGTACAACTCACCGGTGACACCCGGCGGAACCGGGTGGCGGGTCTCGTCGAGGACGTAGCAGCGGCCGCCCGCCAGCGGGGTGCCGATCGGGGTGCTGCCCGGCGCGTCCAGGCCCTCGGCGGTGACCTCGTGGACGGTGATCCCCACCGTCGCCTCGGTCGGCCCGTAGTGGTTGAACACCGCGCACCGGCCGAGCGCGGCGATGCCCGCCGCCCAGGACCAGTTGCCGGCCTCGCCGCCGAGGACCAGCGCCCGGCGCGGCAGCAGCCGGTCGAGCGGTGCGTCGGCGGTCAGCGCGGCCAGGTGGGACGGCGTCATCTTCAGGTAGTCGATGCCGGCCCGCTCGATCTCCGCGGCCAGTTCCACGCCCGCGATCCGGCGCGGCAGCAGGTGCACACGGCCGCCGGTCGTGAGCGCCAGGTAGAGCATGGTCATGCTGAAGTCGAAGGAGAGCGACTGCAGCAGCCCGTAGGAGGCCCCGGGCTCGATCCGCAGCCGCTCGCGCGCGCCCGCCAGGTAGTTGAGGAGCTGGCGGTGCTGCACCGCGACCCCCTTGGGCGTACCGGTGGAGCCCGAGGTGTAGATCACGTAGGCGAGGTGGTCGGCGCCGGACACCTCCTCCAGAG
This sequence comes from Streptomyces tanashiensis, assembly GCF_014648895.1. Lineage (GTDB taxonomy): Bacteria > Actinomycetota > Actinomycetes > Streptomycetales > Streptomycetaceae > Streptomyces > Streptomyces tanashiensis. The sequence goes on along the minus strand of NZ_BMRZ01000012.1, from coordinate 185,132 downwards.
GCGCTCCGTCCCCCTCGCCCGTGTCGGCGGCGTCGTCGGTCAGCAGGTCGGCCGCCGGGTGGTCGCCGAACCGCGGTCGCAGCACGGTGTCGGTGATCAGGACCTTCGCTCCGGCGTCGGCGACCAGGTGGGCGAGCCGGGCGGGGGGCTGCTCGGGGTCGAGCGGCAGATACCCGCCGCCGGCCTTCAGGACGGCGACCAGCGCCACCGCCAGCTCGGGGGACTGCTCCAGGCAGACGGCCACCCGGTCGTCCGCCCCCACGCCCAGCGTCCGCAGACGCCGGGCCATGGCGTCGGCGCGGCGGTCGAGGTCGCCGTAGGTCAGCGTGCGGTCCTCGAAGACCAGCGCCGGCGCCTCGGGTGTCCGGGCCGCCGTCCGGGCCAGCGCCTGGGTGAGCGTGGCGGGACCGCCTTCCGGCAGCGCGGGACCGGAGGCCCAGGTCTCGAGGACGGCCGTGCGCTCGGCCGCGGTGAGCAGCGGGAGCCGGTCGACCGGCAGCGTGGGGTCGGCGACGCCGGCCGCGGTCAGCAGCTCGAACCGTTCGGCGAGGCGCTCGACGGTGCCGGCGTCGAAGAGGTCGGTGCGGTAGGTGAGCAGACCGTAGAGGCCGCCGTCGGCCTCCTCGCGCATGTAGAGGGCGAGGTCGGCGTGGGTGGTGGTGGCCTCGTAGCCGAATCCCCGGGAGTCCAGGCCCGCGGGGCCCGACGCGGGACCGGCGGCGCGGTCGCCGTAGTTCTGGAAGGCGAAGGTGGTCTGGAAGACGGCGGCGCGGCTGACGTCGCGCTCCACGGCGAGGTCGTTGACCATCTGCTCGAACGGCACCTCCTGGTGCGCGTACGCGTCGAGCGTGGTCTCGCGGACCCGGCTGATCAGCTGACCGAACTCCAGTTCGGCGGAGAGCCGGGCGCGGATCGGCAGCATGTTGACGAACGCGCCCACCACGTTCTCGAGTTCGCGGTGGAGACGGCCGGCGACGGCGGAGCCGACGGCGAAGTCGCGCCGGCCGGAGTGCCGGCCCAGCAGGGCCTGGAACGCGGCCATGAGCACCATGTACGGGGAGGCTCCGTACGCCCGCGCCACCTCGCCGATCCGGCGGGAGAGCTCCGGGCTCCAGCGGAACTCGGTCGCGGCCCCGTCGAAGGTGAACACGGGCGGCCGGGGGCGGTCGGAGGGCAGCTCCAGGGCCGGGACGCCGTCGAGGGCGGTGCGCCAGTAGTCGCGCGAGGCGGCGAGGTGCCCGTGCTCCAGACGGTCCCGCTGCCAGGCCGCGTAGTCCCCGAACTGCACGTCGAGACGCGGCAGTTCACCCGGGGTGCCGTGGGCGTGATGGGCGTAGCGGACGTCGATCTCGCGGTTGAGGAGGTCGATCGACCAGCCGTCGCAGATGATGTGGTGCATCACCAGGGCGAGAACGTGGTCGTCCTCGGCGACCCGGACCACCAGGGCGCGCAGGAGCGGGCCGGTCCGGAGGTCGAAGGGCTCCGCGATCAGCGCGCCGAGTTCGGCGGCGGCGCGCGCCTCCGGGTCGGGGTCGGCTCCTGCGTCCACGTGCAGGGCGGCGAACGGCGCGGGTTCGGCGACCCTCACCTCGGCCGTACCGCCTTCGGTGGTGCGGAAGGTCATCCGCAGGCTTTCGTGCCGGGCCACCAGGTCGGTCAGCGCGGCGTCCAGCGCGGCCCGGTCGAAGGGGCCCCGGAGGCGGCGGGCCGGCGCCAGCGTGTAGGCCGTGGAGCCGGGAGCGAACTGGTCCATGAACCAGAGCCGTTCCTGGCCGCTGGAGAGGGGCGGTGCCGTGCCCGCCGGGCGCGGGTCCACCACCCGGGCGGGGGCTGAGGCGCCGCGCAGCCGTCGGCTGAGCAGGGCGCGCTTGGCTTCGGACCAGCCTGCGGGCAGGTCCTGGGTGTCCGTCATCGGGTTCCTGTTCGGGGCGTTCGGGGAGGGAGTCGGAGGGTGCGGACGCGGCGGGGGCCGGGCACGGCCGAGCGGCCCGTGCCCGGTGTGCCGGGGAAGGGGTCTACCGGCGCTCGCGGACGGCGGCGGCGATGGCGGCCGGCGTCGGGAGGTCGAAGAAGACGTCGAAGTCGACGTCCACGCCGAGCGCGTCGCGGATGCGGGCGGCGATCTGCACCACCGTCAGTGAATGCCCGCCGAGGTCGAACAGGTCGTCCTCGGGGCCGACGTCGGGGAGGTTCAGCACCTCGGCCCAGATCCGGCGGACCGTCTCGGTCGTCTCGTCGCCGGTACCCGCGGCCTGTGGCGCCGGAGCCTCGCGTGCCGGAACCGGCAGGGCGCGACGGTCCAGCTTGCCGTTGGGGGTGAGCGGCAGGCGCTCCATGACGAGCCAGCGCTGCGGCGTCATCGCGGCCGGGAGCGTGCGCGTCAGGAAGTCGCGCAGGCCGGAGGGGTCGGGCGCCGGGGCTCCGGTGGCCGGCACCAGGTAGCCGGCGAGAAAGGGCTCACCGTCGTCCTCGGTGCGGACGGCGACCGCGGCCTGGGCGAGGGCCGGGTGCTCCAGCAGAGCGGACTCGATCTCGCCGAGCTCGATCCGGTGGCCGCGGATCTTGACCTGGTCGTCGATCCGGCCGAGGAAGTCGATGTCGCCGTCGGGTGTCCGGACGGCCTGGTCCCCGGTGCGGTACAGCCGGGTGCCGGGCGGGCCGAAGGGGTTCGGGACGAAGCGTTCGGCGGTGAGTTCCGGCCGGCCGAGGTAGCCGTGGGCGACGCCGTCCCCGCCGATCAGCAGTTCGCCGGGGATGCCGAGCGGGGTGGGTCGCAGGTGTGCGTCGACCACGTAGACCTGCGTGTTGGCGATCGGACGGCCGATCCGGACCTGCTCGGGGTCGGCGGGGATCTCGGCGCAGGTGGACCAGACGGTGGTCTCGGTGGGCCCGTACACATTGAACAGCCGGGCGGTGCGGGCGCGCAGTGCGCGGGCGAGCGGGAGCGGAAGCGCCTCGCCGCCGGCCAGAGCCGTGACGGTGGTGAGCGGCCCGATGCCCGTGCCCGCCGTGAGCATGACCCGCCATCCGGACGGCGTGGCCTGGACGTGGGTGACGCCCTCGGTGCCGATCAGCGCGAGCAGCCCGGGGCCGTCGACGGCGAGGCCGTCCGGGGCCAGGACCAGGCGGCCCCCGGTGATCAGCGGCAGGTAGAGCTCCAGCGCGGAGATGTCGAACGAGAGCGAGGTCAGGCCGAGCCAGGCGTGCCGAGGGCCGGAGTCGAGCCGGTCGGCGAAGGAGGTGAGCAGGTTGACCAAGGCCCGATGGCCGACGGCGACGCCCTTGGGTCGGCCCGTGGAGCCGGAGGTGTAGAGGACGTACGCCACGTCGTCCGGACCCGGGGAGGCGCCGGGGGCGCCCACGGCCGCGTCCTGCGCCGACGGCGCCGGGAGCCGCAGGACCGCCGGGGCGGCGGCGGCGACCGCGGGCGCGGGCTCGCGGTCGGCGAGCACCAGAACGGCTCCGGAGTCGCGCAGGACGCCGGCGAGGCGCTCGGCCGGATAGCCGGGGTCCAGGGGCAGGTACGCCGCGCCGGTGGCGAGGGTGGCGAGCAGCGCGGCGGGCAGGTCGGCGGTGCGGCCCAGATGGAGGGCGACCAGGTCGCCGGGCCGCACACCAGCGGCATGCAATGCTGCGGCCAACTGCGCGGAACGGACGAGCAGTTCGCTGTAGCTGAGGTGATGGCCGCCGGCGCTGACCGCGATCGCGTCGGGGGCGGCGGCGGCCTGGGCGCGGACCAGGTCGAGCACGGTCCGGTCGGCCGGATAGGGCCGGTCCGTGGCGTTGGGCTCGGTGGTGACGGCCCGGAGTTCGGCGGCGTCCAGGAGGGGCAGGTCGAGGAGCCGGGCGCCGGGCGCGGCGACCGCGCCGGCGAGCAGGGTGCGGTAGTGGCCGGCGATCCGGCCGGCCGCGTCCGGGCCGAGGACGGCCGGGTCGTACTGGAGGCTGAAGTCAAGCCCTCCGCTCGGGGTGCCGGGGGCCTCGACGATCTGGAGATGGAGGGTGTTGCGCGCCGCGCGGTTGTACACGGCCCAGTCGATCCGGGCGCCGGTGTCACCGAAGTCCGGGTCCGGGCCGCGCCGGCGGTAGCCGAGCGAGACCGCGGTCAGACCGACCCGGGGGGTCAGTCCGGCGACGGCGGTGCCGAAGGGCACCTTGCGGTACGGGTATCCGGCCCGCAGCTCGGTCCGGACGGCGGCGGCGAACTCGGTGAACGTCTGTGACGCGTCGGCCACAGGCGCGTGGACGGGCAGCTCGTTGACGAACATCCCTATGTCCTGGCGGAGTTCGGGCGACCGCGTGGAGAGCGGGACGGACACCGGTACCGCTTCGCCGCCGTAGCGGCGCAGCAGCCCGTGCAGGGCCGCGAGCAGGAACTCGAAGACGGTGGTGCCGCCGAGGGCGGCCGTGGTGGCCAACCGGTCCGCCTCGGCGCCGTCGAGGCGCCATGCGATCGCCTCGCCGGACCCGGCGGCGGCAGGGGTGCGCGGCGCGCCGGGCAGGACCGGTTCGGTCGCGGTGGCCCAACGCGGTCCGTACCACTCGGCAGCCCGCCGTACGGTGTCCGATGCCGGTGCCTGCGGCGTGGCCGGCTCGGTCGGTGCGGGCAGGGGCGCCGAGCCGTACGCGGCTGCGAGGTCCCGGGTCAGGACGTCCTTGGAGTTGCCGTCGAAGACCGAGTGGTGGGCGGTGACCAGCAGTTCGGCGCTCCCGTCGGCGCGCCGGTACAGGGTGAAGCGGCTGAGCGGGCCGGTCTCCAGAGCGAACGGGCGGGCGACCTCCTCCTTCAGTCGCCTCTCCAGATCCGCCTCGTCCGCGGGCGCTTCGTGCTGCACCAGTTCGGGCCGCCGCGCCGCGGGTTCCTGCCAGACCTGGCCGTCACGTTCCACCAGGCGGGCGGCCAGGGCCGGATGGCGCCTGGTCACGGCGGCCACCGCGCGCCCCAGCGCCGCCGGGTCGATCCGGTCGAAGGAGATCCGTACAGGCATGTGGAACGCCTCGCGGGCCAGTCCCAGCCGATCGGTCAGCCAGACGCCCTGCTGCGCCGGGGAGGCCGGTATGCGGTCGGTCAGGGAGAGGACTTCGGACATGGGCGGCTCACTTAGGACGTGGGAGCGGAGTGGAGGAGCAGCAGGGGTGAAGGTGCGGACGTGCCCTTGGTCGAGGGCCGCCGCACGTCGGTGCTTCGGACGCCGACGACATTGATCGGCGGCCGTGTTCGGAGACGCCACCGGCCGCCGTGCGGCTGAGGTCCACCCCCCGGGGACCGGCCGACGGCCGTGCGCGGTCAGGATCGCCGGACACGCCAGGATGCCCCGAGGCGTCTGGTATCTCCGGGCCCGTCCGATGAAGACCATTGGTCCAGACCTGTCGAGAGATTCGCACAACCTCCACACACCGTCAAGAGCCGTCCACCGCCCGGAATCAGCCCCCATGTCCGCGCCCGCTCAACCGACTTGCACCCAAACATCCGTGTGTATGATCGACACTGACAGTGCGTCAAACTCCCAGCGTCCGGCGGCAGATCGGCCTGACCCGGCCCGCATCCTGGCCGCCGCCACCGGCCCCCGAGGTCAGGCGCAGGCCAAGGTGACCGCGGACCTGGAGGGCGCCGGTGAGCGAAGGGGCGGGCATGTCGTCGGTGGACGAAGCACGTGCCTGGCTGCTGCTGTGCCCTGGCCGCCGCCGGGGCGCGGACGGTGCTGCCGGCAGGGACCCGGGGCCGGTCACCTCGTCGCTCATCGCCGCCTTCGCGGCGGAGCTCGGGCATCGGACCGCGGTGGTGCACAGCAGCCGGCTGGTACTCGGCGTGGAAGGCGGACGGCTCACGCTGGCCGACACCGGCGGGCGGCCGGTCCCCGCGCCCGCTGTGGCCTACGCCCGCCTGTCGACGCCTCGGCTGTCGGCCGACAGGGAAATCACCCTGCTACGGCACCTGGCCGCGATGGGCACGCGGCTGATCAACCCCGCCGAGGCGGTCCTGACGGCCGTGAACAAGTTCTGGCAGATCCAGCAGCTCGCCGCCGCGGGCATCCCCGTCCCCGACACCCGCAGCCACACCGACGCGCCCCTGGAGCACGTGCTCGATGCCGGTGTGCCGGAGCCGTGCGTGGTGAAGGCGGTGCGTGGCCATCGCGGCCGACGGGTGTTCCTCGCCACCGACGACAAGTCGCTGCGTGCGGTGGTGGGCAGTCTGGACGACCGGCACCCCTATCTCCTTCAGCGGTACGTCGCCCACTCCCACGGCCGGGACCTGCGCGTCATCGTGGTCGACGGCCGGGCCGTGGCCGCCGCCGTGCGTACAGCCCGTGACGACCGTCTCGTCTCCAATCTGGCGCAGGGCGGGACCCACACCGTCTGCACCGGCCGGCATCCGGACGCGGAGGCGCTGGCCGTCGAAGCGGCCGGCGTCATCGGCCTCGGCGTCGCCGGCGTCGATCTCCTCTTCGAGGCGGACGGTTCCTTCGCCGTCTGCGAGGTGAACTGCAACCCCACCTGGCGGCCCGACATGCCCGGCATCGCCGAAGCCGTCGCCACGGCGTGCCGCAGCCGTCTCGAAGCATCCGGCTGAACGCCGCCGTATCCGCCCCCGTCCTGAAAGGGCTGCCGCAACAGCGTTCAGTGGTGCGTGTGACTCGTTCCGGGGGTCGGACTCGTCGTGGACGGCGAGTCCGTGTCAGGGCCGACCGGCCCCACGGCCGCTCCGAGCGCGTACGACCCCAGGAAGACCAGAGCCATCAGCAGGAGGAATCCGACGAGGACGACGGGCGGTGACCGGAACCGCCCTGTCGCCTTCGCGGGGGACGACGGTTCTCGTGGCGTGCTCATCGGCGGCCTCTCCAGGGCGTGTTGTACGGCGCCGGAGGGATCGGGCCGTGTTTCCGGAGGAGTCGGACGGTCGCACCGTCCGGTTCCCGGCGCCCCTCCCCGGAGGCATGAGGGCGGGTACAACCGTCTCGCGGCCCCCACCCCTTGCCGGGTCGGGAGGCCGCGACTGTGACGTGTCGCACAAGAGCGCCCCGGGAACTGCCGGCAGCGCCGCGACGACTCCTCCGAGGCGACGGCGTTCGGGCCCGAGCGCCGAAGGGGAGGGATACGCGGTGAGGAGCGCAGGTACGGCGGCGGAAGCACCTCCCGACACCGGAGAGGGGGCCGCCCGCGGACTGACCGCGCTCCTGACGACGGCCATGGCCTTCTCGATGATGCAGCTCTTCCTGCTCGGAGCGCTGGGCCCCCGTCTCGTCGACCGGCTCGGTGTCTCGGAGACCGTGCTGGGCCTGACCACCACCGTGGGCTTCGGCACGGCGGCCGTCCTCTCGCCCGCCGGCGGCCGGATCGTCGACCGCGTCGGTCCCCGCCGGGCCCTCGTGACCCTGCTCGCCCTCTCGGCGGTGGCGTTGGCCCTGATCGGTGCCGCGCCCGGCTCCGGTCTGCTGCTCGTGGCCGTCGCGCTCGGCGGCCTGCCCCAGGCGCTGGCCAACCCGGCGACGAACAAGGCGATCCTGGCGTCCGTTCCGGCGCCGAGGAGGGGCGCGGTCACCGGCACCAAGCAGTCCGGTGTCCAACTGGGCGCTTTCGTGGCCGGGCTGCCCCTCGCCGTGGCCGCGAGCGCGATCGGCTGGCGGGGCGCGGTCTGGGTGGCCGCCGGTGCGGCGCTCCTCGCGGCCCTGTGGGCCCGGCGCGCGCTGCCGGCCGACGCGTCACCGCCGCCGAGGGGGGCCGCGAGCGGTCCGGCGCCGTCCCGCGCCGGTGGCCCCGTGCCCTGGCTGGCCGCCTTCTCGCTCTTCCTCGGTGCGGGCATCGCCTCCGTCAACACCTACCTCGCCCTGTTCGGATCCCAACGCCTCGGCATGGGGCCCACGGTGGCGGGCGCTCTGGTCGCCGTCCTCGGCATCGCCGGGATCGCCGGCCGCGTCGGCTGGTCCCGGGCGGCGACGCCCGGCCGGGCCCCGTGGCTGCCGGGCCTGCTCGCGGGCGGGGCGGTGGGAGCGGCCGTGCTGCTGGCCGCCGCCGTCCGTGTCGGCCCGCTGGTGTGGGTGGCCGCCGTGGCGGTCGGCGTGTTCGCCGTGTCCGGCAACGCCGTGTCGATGGTCCTGGTGATGCAGCGGTCCGCCCCCGGCCGGGCCGGGCAGGACTCCGCGCTGGTCGCCGCCGGCTTCTTCGCCGGGTTCGCGGTGGGCCCGCCCCTGTTCGGGCTCCTCGCGGAACGCGGGCGGTACGGGGAGGGCTGGGTCCTGGTCGCCGCGGAGTTCGCCGTCGCGGGGGCCGTCGCGGTCGCCTGGGCGGTACGGGACCGCCGTACGCGCGGGGACGGTCCGCGTTGACCGCCGTGGGCTGGGCCGAGGAAGCCCTCGGGCTCGTCCTCCGCCGCGCGGGGGAGACCTCGGAACAGGTGGGTGACCGCTTTCCGCTGTACGCCGAACCGGCCGACGGCCGCTGGACCACCACCGGACGCGGATCGTGGACCGGCGGCTTCTGGGCGGGACTTCTCTGGCTGCGGGCCGGCCGCACCGGAAGCGACGCGGACCGTACCGCGGCTGCCGCCGCCACCGCCCGGCTCGCCCCCTGGGCCGAGGCCGACACCGCGACCCGCGGCCTCATCCTCTGGTACGGCACGGCCCTGGCCGCCGGGGACGCGGCGGCGCGGGCCCTGCGGGAGCGTGCGGCGAAGGCCGCCGTCGACGCCTTCGACCCGGCACTCGGTCTCGTCCCCTGGGGCGCGGCCCTCGGCGGCGCACGGCTGCGGGCCCGTACGGACGGCGTCCCCGGTCTCGTACCCCTGCTGGCCTCGGCCGGGCCCGAGGGCCAGGCGGCGGCCGCCGCTCACCTGCACCGCCACCTGGACCTGTGCCTGCCCCGCGAGGGCGCCGGGCGCCCCCGCCCGGCATGGCGCCGGGACGAGACGCGCGGATGGACGGCCGAAGCCGATCCCGCACCCGGCTGGACCCGGGGCGAGGCATGGCTCCTCCTCGCCGTCGCGGACGCCCTGCTGCTCGCGCGGGCCCCGTCCTGGCGATCGGACCGGCTGACCCGGGCGGCCGAACTCCTCCTCGCGGACTGCGCGATGCTCGTCGGCCCCCTGGTCCCGCCGACGGACGCCCACCGTCCGGACGGCCCGCCCGACACCTCCGCCGCGGCCATCGCCGCGGTCGCCCTCCTGAAGCTCGCGCGCGTCCCCGGAGCCGCGTGGTCGACGGCGTGCGCCTCCCGCGCGGAGGCCGTCCTGCACCGGCTCGCGCACGACCACCTCACCCGGCCGGGCGGGACCCGGCCGGCCGGCATGCTCCTCGACGGCTGCTACGACGCGCACAGCGGCACGGCCGTCCGCCACGAACTCGTCTGGGGCGACTTCTTCCTGGCCCTCGGCCTGGCGGCGCTCCTCGGCCGCGCCGACCTCAGGCGGGTGTGACCGCGGAGCCCCGACGGCTCCGCAGGACGCGGCGGGCGACGGAGGAGACGTGTTGCTCGTCCGGCCCGTCGAGGATCCGGGCCGTCCGTCCCGTACGGAACAGCGCCGGAAGCGGTGTGTCCGGGCCGAGCCCGGCCGCGCCGAAGACCTGGACGGCCCGGTCCGCGACCTCCTGGAGCGTGCGGGCCGCCGCCGTCTTCGCCAGTCCGACCTCCACGTGGGCGTCCCGTCCGGCGGCGACCAGCGCCATCGCCTCGTGCACGAGCGGCCGTGCCGTCCGCAGCGCCAACAGGGATTCGAAGACGTGCTGCCGGACCAGCTCGCGGTCGGCGAGCGGTCCCCGTGCGCCCTGACGTGCCACGGCGCGGTCACAGAGGAGGTCGAAGGCCCGCTGGGCCTGGCCGAGCCACCGCAGCGCCCGGAGCGTCCGGCCCAGTTGGAGACGCTCGCCGGCGACGGCCAGGGCCTGCCCGGCGTCTCCGACGAGGTGATCCTCGTCGACCTCGACACCGTCGAACTCGATCTCGTACTGCCCGGTCGCGCCCAGGATCGGCAGCTCGCGCACCACCCGGAACCCGGGGGAGCCGGTCGGCACGAGGAGGAGGGAAAGGCCGGTGCGGTCTCCGGCCGATCCGCCGGTGCGGGCGAGCACGGTCACGAGGTCCGCGTCGCCCGCGTGCGACACGAACCACTTCCGCCCGGTGACGCGCCAGCCGCCGCCGGGCCGTCGCTCCGCACGGGTCGCCGTGAGCGCGGGCTCGGTCCCGGGGGTGTCCGGCTCCGTCATCGCGTAGCAGGTGCGGAGGTCGCCGGAGACCAGGCGCGGCAGGTACTCCGCGCCCACCCGTGCGGATCCGTGCCGGGACAGCATGGTCACGTCGAGGAGGGACGCCGACCCGAGGGCCGCAGGACCGTGGTCACTGGCACCCTCGGTCTCGGCGATCGTGGCGTACGCGCTCAAGGACAGCCCGCCGCCGCCCAGTTCGGCCGGGAGAGGGAGGGCCCACAGGCCGGACGCACGGGCTTCCGCGCGCAGCCGCTCCCGCAGGTGGGTGGCGGTGGCACCGCCGGCGTCGAGATCCGGCTCGGAGGGGAAGACGCGGTCACGGACGAACGCGGAGACCTTCTTCCGCAGCAGATCGACATCAGTCACGTCGTGATCCGTTACGTCATGGTCCGTCACTGTTTTCCTCCATCTCGGGAACTCGACAGAACACGCGTCCGACTGCCTGCCCGTGGAAGTGGTCGGGCGTACCGGCTCCCCGGTTCCCGCGACCGTGAGGTTCCCCGCGTCCGTGCAGTTCCCCGTGACCGTGAAAGACCCCGTGCGACGGCCCTCACCGCCGCGCCAGGAGAGGAGAGCCATGGCGTCATCAGCGACCGCGCGCACCGCGGTCCGCCGCCCGCTCGACACCGCCCGTCCGCTCGACGCACTGCGCTGCGACCTCGGCGGCCCCGCGGCCCTGACCCGCGTCGTCTCCGACCATCTGACGCGGCTCGGGGCGAGGGTCCGGGACGGCGGCCCGGGGCGGACCGCGCTCGGCGGCGGCGGGTTCGCGCCCGTCACGGCCCGCACCGACTGGGGACCGGCCGGATCCGGGATCGAGGACGAGGCGACCGCCCAGGCCGTCACCGGCGTCATGGCCGTCCACGGCCGACGCCACGGGACCCCGCGCGGCCTCGGCGTCGACCATCTGGCCACCGCCACCGGCGTGCTCACCGTCCAGGGCCTCCTCGCCGGGCTCATCGGCCAGGCCCGGGGCGGCCCGCCGGCCCGGGAACGTACGACGACCGCCGACCGGGCCGGGCTCCTCACCGTCTCCCAGTACCTCGCCGCCGCCGGTGCCGACGAGCCGGAGGTCGTCGAACCGGCCCCCGGCGGGCCGCCGTTCACCTCGTCCGACGGTGTCCTGTTCGAGCTGGAGACGCTCGACCCGGGGGCCTGGGCGGAGTTCTGGCGCGCCCTGGAGGCTCCCGCCGACGCGATACGGGCGGGCTGGCGGCCCTTCCAGTTCCGGTACGCCACCGCCTGCGCGCCCTTCCCCGTCGACCTGCACGAGGCGACCCGGCGGCACCCGTGGGCGCGGATCCGGCGGGCCGCCGCGCTGTCCGAGGCCGAGGTGTGCCGACTGCGCACGCTCGCCGAGCGCGCCGCCGAGGACGACGGCGCCGACCCGTGGACGCTGCGCGCGCTGGGCCCGGGCCGCCTGTCCACGACAACGGCTGCCACGGCGGACCGGCCGCTGGCCGGCCTGACCGTCCTCGAAGCGGGCCGCCGGATCCAGGCGCCGCTCGCCGCCCACCTGCTGGGCCTGCTCGGCGCCCGCGTGATCCGGGTCGAGCCGCCGGGCGGCGACCCGCTCCGGGGGATGCCGCCCGCCTGTGACGGGATCTCCGCGCGCTGGCTCGCCCTCAACCGGGGCAAGGAGGCCGTCGAGATCGACATCAAGGCGCCCGGCGACCGGAGCCGCCTGCGCGAACTCGTGGCCGACGCGGACGTGTTCCTCCACAACTGGGCCCCGGGCAAGGCCGCCGAACTCGACCTCGACGCCGAGCACCTGACCGCCGTGAACCCGTCCCTCGTCTACGCCTACACCGGCGGCTGGGCCGACCGCCTCGACGACGCGCCCATGGGCACCGACTTCATGGTGCAGGCCCGCACGGGTGTCGGGGAGGCCGCCCATCCCGCCGGTGAACCGCCCGTGCCGTCCCTCATGACGCTCCTCGACGTCCTGGGCGGTCTGCACGGCACCGAGGCGGTCCTCGCCGGCCTCCTCCTGCGCGAGCGCACGGGCCACGGCGTACGGGTCGACTCCTCGCTGCTCGGCGCGGCCGACACCCTCCTCGCCCCCGCCCTGCGCCGGGCCGCCACCGGCGCCGATCCCCGTCACCCCGCCGGGTTCCGACACCCGCTCCGTACCTCGGACGGCTGGATCGCCCCCAGCGACACCAGCGCGCCGGCCGCCGCGGCGTACGACGTCTCGGGGATGTGCACCGAGGACGCCCTGGACCAGCTGCGCGCCCACGGCCTGACGGCCACCGCCGTCACCACCGACCTGTCCGCACTCCACCACGACCCGCGCCTCTCCGGCTCGATCAGCCGGGACGCGCACGGTGCCCCCGCCGTTCCCGACCCCTGGAGCTTCGCGTGACCGTCACCCTCACCGACCTGCTGCCCGCCGAACTCCGCCGCTCCTGGGTGGTGGACGGCACCTGCCCGGACCTCGACCTCTACAGCCTCTACCGCGCGAGACAGATCGCCGACCTGCACCGCACCGCCGTGATCGACGCCAGAGGCACGCTCTGCTACACCGCGCTCGACCGCAAGGTCCGATGTCTGGCCGAGGGCCTGCGCGGGCTCGGCATCGGCGCCGGGGACGTCGTCGCCGTCCAGCTCCCCAACAACCGCGACGCCGTCATCGCGGATCTGGCACTGGCCGCGCTGGGCGCCGTCGCCCTCCCCTTCCCCGTGGGGCGCGGCGCCGTGGAGGCCGAGTGCCTCCTGCGCCGCGCGGAGGCGGTGGCGGTCATCGCCGCGGTCGAACACCGCGGCCGGCACCACGCCGCCGACCTCCGGGCCCTCGCCCCGGGGCTGCCCGCCCTGCGGCACGTGATCGCCGCAGGACGGGGCATCGCACCCCAGGGAACGGCTCCGCTGTCCCGGCTGCTGCGGACCGAGCCCGCCGGATTCGTCCCGGCCCGCCCCGACCCCGACTCCGCCGCCCGCATCCTCGTCTCCTCCGGCTCCGAGGCGGAGCCGAAGATGGTGGCCTACTCCCACAACGCCCTGGCCGGCGGGCGCGGCAACTTCCTCGCCTCCCTCATGCCCGACGGCACCCCGCCCCGCTGCCTCTTCCTCGTGCCGCTCGGCTCCGCCTTCGGCTCGAACGGAACCGCCGTCACCCTCGCCCGGCACGGCGGCACCCTGGTCCTGCTCGACCACTTCACACCCGAGGCGGCACTGGCCGCCGTACGGGAGCACGAGCCCACCCACATCCTCGGCGTGCCCACCATGATCCGGATGATGCTGGAGGCCCTGGAGAGGACGGACGGCCCGCTGCCCACCCCGACCGCGCTCGTGCTGGGCGGCGCGCCCCTCGACGAAGCCACCGCCTCGGCCGCGGCCGAGGCGTTCGGCTGCCCGGTCGTGAACCTCTACGGGTCGGCCGACGGCGTCAACTGCCACACGGGACTGGGGCATGCCGTACCGCCCACCGACCGCTCGGGTGTCGTCGCCGGCCGTCCCGACCCCCGGGTCACCGAGATCCGCATCGCCGACCCCGAGACGCACGAGCAGCTGCCCGACGGGCGGATCGGGGAGATCGTCTCGCGCGGGCCGATGACCCCCCTCCGCTACGTGGCCTCCCCGGACCTCGACGCCCGCTACCGCACCCCGGAGGGCTGGGTCCGGACGGGCGACCTCGGCTTCCTCGACGACGAGGGCGTCCTCCATGTCGTCGGCCGGCTCAAGGACATCGTGATACGCGGCGGTGCCAACATCAGCCCCGCCGAGGTCGAGCGCGCACTCGTCGCCCACCCGCAGGTGCGGGACGTCGTCTGCGTCGGCGTGCCGGACCCGCTGATGGGGGAGCGGCTCGCCGCCTGCCTGGTGGGCAAGGGATCGAAGGTCCCGACGCTGACGGAACTCGGGGTGTACCTGGCCGAGCACGGACTCGACCGGCACAAGCACCCCGAGCACCTGCTCGTGCTGCCCGAACTGCCCCTCACCGCCGCCGGAAAGCCCGATCGCGCCGCGCTGCGGCGCCGGATCGTCGAGCGGGGAAGCGCCCTCGTCGAAGCCTGACGGCAGGACGCACGCAGGGGGAGGGTCGCCGACGGCGGCCCTCCCCCTCCCGTAGGCGGCCCGGGCTCAGCCCATGGCCTTCTTCAGCTCGGCGGCCGCCTTGCGGTACACCGCGAGGAGGTCCAGGTCCTCGCCCGGATAGTTGACGATCTCGACCTGCTCGGCGCCCGAGTCGGGCAGCACCGTGCCCGTCGACATGTGCGCGTTGTCGAGGACGTACGCGGGCTTCTTCGCCGACAGCGAGGCGAGCTGGGCCGGGGTGACCGGCTCGGGGCCGTACGTGCCGACCGTCGTGGCGCCCGCGAGGCCTGCGGCCCAACCGGTGAAGACCTGGCTGACGACGGCCGGGCTCTTCCCGTTGGGCCAGGCGGCCTTGAGCTCGCCGTTCAGCTTCGCGACCTCGCCGTCGAGACGGGTCTTCCACCGGGCGGCGGCGTCCTTCGTACCGAACAGGCCGCCCAGACGGGTCACTTCGGCACCGGCCTTCGCCGGGTCGTTGTCGAGGTTCACCTCGACGAGCTTCGCCTTCGAGCCGGCCGCCTCCTTGATCTTCGCGGCGTACGGCTCGAACGGCGCGTACAGCACGAAGTCGGCCTTCGCGACGGCGGCCAGGTCCGAGGGCTTGGGGTCGTAGTCGGGGGCGTGGTGCACGGATCGGGGCACGATCACCGTGACGTCCTCGGCCCCGGCGGCCTTCGCGAAAGCGCCCTCCCAGGTGGTCGTCACCACCACCACGGGCTTGTCGTTCTCGCCGTCGGTGGGACCGGACGAGGCGGCGTCCTCGCCGCCGCACCCGGTGAGCAGCGGCAGGGCCGCGCTCAGTGCGACGAGGGAAGCGATGCGGGTGTGACGGACGCGGGTGCGCGCCATGAGCTGGTTCTCCGTTCGGGAATGAGATGTGCGGCGAGGACCACGGCCCCCGCCGTCAGGACGAGGACCGGGCCCGGAGGCCAGTCCAGCCACAGGGCCAGGAGGAATCCCGTCGCGTTGACGGCGACGCCGATGCCGACGGCCCACAGCGTGATCGACCACAGCGAGCGGCCGAGGCGGCGGGCGGCCAGCGCCGGCAGCAGGGTCAGGGCGTCGACGAGGAGTGCGCCGGTCAGCTTGATGGCCCCGGCGACCGCGACGGCCACGAGGACGAGCAGCGCGGTGGTGAGGAAACGTACGGGCACGCCCGAGCACTGCGCGAGCTCACGGTCGTACAGCAGCAGGCCCACCTCGCGGCGCCGCCACCAGAACAGCGTCGGCACGGCCACGGCGAGCACGCCGAGCACCACGAGGTCGGTGGTGCCGACCGACAGGATCGACCCCCAGAGGAGGGCGAAGGCGCCCGAGGCGTTGACGCCGGAGACGGCGAGGAGAAGGAGCGCGGCGGCGATGGCCAGGCTCATGAGCAGACCCATCGCCCCGGACAGTCCGGCCGGCGTCCGCGCCAGTGGGGCGACGCCCGCACCCGACAGGGCACAGGCGACGAGGGCGCACAGCATCGGATCGAGCCCGGTCAGAAGGCCGACGGCGATGCCCAGCAGGGCCACGTGCATCATGGCGAACCGCACCGGCATGATGTCGAGCCCGACGATCACCACTCCGATAACCGGCAGCCCGACGGCCGCGAGCAGCAGGGCCACCCCCGCCCGCTGGACGGGCACGAGCTGGAGCATGGCGCCGAGGTCGGCGCCCGCGAGCGTGTTCACCGCACCTCCCGCAGCCGCCCGGCGGCCATCTCCAGGACCCGGTCGCACCGTTCGGCCAGCGCCCGGTCGTGGGTCACGACCACCAGGGTGACCGGCAACGCGGTCAGCACGTCGGCCGCCTCCTCCTGCCCCTCGAAGTCGAGGGCGGCGGTCGGCTCGTCGGCGAGGAGCACCTGCGCGCCCGCCGCGACACAGCCGATCGCCCGCGCCAGGTACATGCGCTGCAACTGCCCGCCGGACAGGGTGTCCACGGGCCGCGCGGCCAGGGCACCGACCCCGAGCCGTTCCGCGGCCTCCGCGGCCTCGGCCGACGCCCCACTGCTGGCCAGGAGCTCGTCCCCGCGCAGCGGGAACCGTCCGGCGGCGGGTTTCTGCGGGATCCAGGCGCACGACCGCCGCCGCCACGCATACTCGGCGGCGGAGCGCGCTCCGCGCCCGCCGACCTCTATGGTGCCGCTCGTGTGCCGGTGCAGTCCGAGGACCGCGCGCAGCAGCGTCGTCTTCCCGGACCCGTTCGTCCCGGTCAGCGCGATCCGCTCACCGGCGGCGATCTCCAGATCCACCCCCACCACGGCTTCGTTGCGGCCGTGCCGGCAGGCGACCCCGCGCATGCGTATGTCCAGTCCGCCCATCCTCCGCCTTCCGCCGCTGCCGTGCCGGTGCGGTGGAGGAGTCGGACGGGAGGGGCGTCCGGTTCCCGCCAATCGGTCGGACGCACCCCTCGAACGGGTGAGGTGCGGGCTCCGTCACCCCGCTGCCCGGCTCGAGCTGTCCGATGATCGCAGGCGGCTGGTGGACCGCGGTCTCTCGCGGCCGCTCGTCCACCGCGACCCGGAAAGGCCGTCCATGCGCATCCTGCTCGTCGCCAGCAGCTTCAACAGCCTCACCCAGCGGGTCCTGGTCGAGCTGTCCGACCGCGGGCACACCGTTCCCGTGGAGGTCACCCCCGACGGGGATGCCGTGCGCGAGGCCGTGGCACGTCACGCGCCGGATCTGGTCGTCGCCCCCCTGCTGAAGGCCGTCGTGCCCCGCGACGTGTGGACGGCGCACCGTTGCCTGATCGTGCACCCGGGGCCCGTCGGCGACCGCGGCCCGTCCTCGCTGGACCACGCGATCCACGACGGGGTCGAGGAGTGGGGCGTCACCGTCCTCCAGGCCGACGACGAGATGGACGCGGGCGACGTCTGGGCGTCCGCAGCCTTCCGCGTCCCGGAGGTCGGCAAGAGCGACCTGTACCGCAACGAGCTGTCCGACGCCGCCGTGGACGCCGTGCTCCGCGCCGTGGAGCGGGTCGCCGCCGGGGCGGCACCGCGTCCGCAGACCGGCGAGGTCCGCGCCCGTCCCGCTCTCCGGCAGGAGGAGCGCCGGATCTCGTGGGGCGAGGACACCACCGAGACCGTTCTGCGCACCCTGCGGGCCGCCGACTCGCAGCCCGGTGTACCGGACCGGCTGCTCGGGGCCGAGTGGTTCCTGCACGGCGGCCACGCGGAGGACGGTCTGCGCGGGCGGCCCGGAGCCCTCCTCGCCACCCGGGCGGGCGCGGTCTGCCGCGCCACCGTGGACGGCGCGGTGTGGATCCCCGAGCTCCGCGCCCGCACCGGCCCGGGCAGGCCGCGTGCCTGCAAGCTCCCCGCCACCCTGGCCCTCGCGGGCCGGTTGCCGGAGCTCCCCGAACTGCCGGCACCCGCCGACCCGGCGCCGGGACGGCGGACCTGGTCCGACATCCGGTACCAGGAGCGGGGACCGGTCGGCGTGCTGTCCTTCGCGTTCCCCGGCGGGGCGATGAGCACCGACCACTGCCGCCGCCTGCTGGACGCGTACGAGACCGCCCGCGGGCGCCCCACCTCCGTCCTGGTGCTCGGCGGGCAGCGCGACTTCTTCTCCAACGGCATCCATCTGAACGTCATCGAGGCCGCCGCCGACCCCGCCGCCGAGTCCTGGGCCAACATCAATGCCATGAACGACCTGGTCGAGGCGGTTCTCACCACGACCGACCGGCTCGTCGTGAGCGCGATCGGCGGCAACGCCGCCGCCGGCGGGGTGATGCTCGCCCTCGCCGCCGACGAGGTCTGGTGCCGTTCGGGTGCGGTGCTCAACCCGCACTACCGGCGCATGGGCCTGTACGGATCGGAGTACTGGACCCGGACCCTGCCCGGGAGGGTGGGCGAGGCCCTGGCCGCGCGCCTCACCGAGGAGGCCCGCCCGGTGTCCGCCGCGGCATCGCTGGACATGGGTCTCGTCGACCGGGTCGTCGACTGCGGACCCGGGGAGTTCGCCGCCGAGATCACCCGATCGGCCCTCCGCCTGGCATCCCATGGCGGTCTGCAGCCGCGGATCGCGGCGAAGAAGGCGGAGCACGAGCGCCGCGAGTCCGTGGCTCCCCTTGCGGTCCACCGTGAGCAGGAGCTCTCCCGGATGCGGTCGATCTTCGACGATCCCGCCGCGAGCTATCACGCGCGGCGCCGGGCCTTCGTCCGGAAGGAGGCCCCCCGGCGGCGCTCCCGGACGGTCCAGGTGCGGGCGGGGGCGGATCGGCCGACTGTGGAACAAGACCCAGGCCTGACATGAGGCCTTCGCCCCACCCCTCCTCAGGAGGCGACGCATGAGCGCAGTGAAGCCGGCACCGGTCGAGGACCAGGGCGCCGCACCCGGCAGTGAAGAGAAGCCGATCCACATCCTCTGGATCAACGCGGGTCTGAGCTGCGACGGAGACTCGGTGGCCCTGACCGCCGCCATGCAGCCCAGCATCGAGGAGATCGCCCTCGCGGGGCTGCCAGGGCTGCCCAGGATCGCGGTCCACTGGCCGCTCATCGACTTCGAGTGCGGTCCGGTGGGCGGCGCCGACACGTTCATCGAGTGGTTCTTCAAGGGGGAGCGGGGCGAGATCGACCCGTTCGTGCTGGTCGTCGAGGGATCCATCCCGAACGAGGCCATCAAGCAGGAGGGCTACTGGAGCGGCTTCGGCGACGACCCGGAGACCGGTCAGCCCATCACGACCAGCGAGTGGGTCGACCGGCTGGCGCCCAAGGCCCTCGCGGTGGTCGCGATCGGCACCTGCGCCACGTACGGCGGCATCCACGCCATGGCGGGGAACCCGACCGGCGCGATGGGCCTCCCGGACTATCTCGGCTGGGACTGGAAGTCGCATGCCGGCATCCCCATCGTGTGCGTGCCCGGCTGCCCCATCCAGCCGGACAACTTCGCGGAGACGCTGACGTACCTGCTCTACCAGGCGGTCGGCTCCGCGCCCATGATCCCGCTGGACGACAAGCTCCGGCCGACCTGGCTGTTCGGGGCGACCGTGCACGAGGGCTGCGACCGGGCCGGCTACTACGAGCAGGGCCAGTTCGCCTCGACGTACGACTCACCGAAGTGCCTGGTCAAGCTCGGCTGCTGGGGCCCCGTCGTCAAGTGCAACGTCCCCAAGCGCGGCTGGATCAACGGTGTCGGCGGCTGTCCGAACGTCGGCGGCATCTGCATCGCGTGCACGATGCCCGGATTCCCGGACAAGTTCATGCCGTTCATGGACGAACCTCCCGGCGGCAAGGTCTCCAGCACCGCCAGCGGCGTGTACGGCTCCGTCATCCGCCGCCTGCGGAACATCACGGCCAAGACCGTGGACAAGGAGCCGAAGTGGCGGCACACCGGCGAGCGCATCACCACCGGCTACCGGCCGCCCTGGTGACCGTGACGCCCGCGCACCACCCCCTCAGCACCCCCCATCCACCCCACTGTTCGCACAGACGAAGAGTCGACGAAGGGCAGCACAGCGACCATGGCATCTCCGGCGAAGACGACGGGTGACGGCTCCGGCCTTGTGGAGATGGCCTGGGACCCCATCACCCGGATCGTGGGCAGCCTCGGCATCCACACGAAGATCGATTTCAAGCAGAAGCGCGTCGCGGAGTGCTACAGCACGTCCTCCGTCTTCCGTGGCTACAGCGTCTTCATGCGGGGCAAGGACCCCCGCGACGCGCACTTCATCACCAGCCGCATCTGCGGCATCTGCGGTGACAACCACGCGACCTGCTCGGTGTACGCGCAGAACATGGCGTACGGCGTGAAACCCCCGCACCTCGGTGAGTGGATCATCAACCTCGGCGAGTCCGCGGAGTACATGTTCGACCACAACATCTTCCAGGAGAACCTGGTCGGGGTCGACTACTGCGAGAAGATGGTCCGCGAGACCAACCCCGGCGTCCTGGAGCTGGCCGAGCGCACCGAGGCGCCGCACGCCGCCGAGCACGGCTACCGCACGATCGCGGACATCATGCGCTCCCTCAACCCCCTCGAAGGCGAGTTCTACCGCGAGGCGCTCCAGGTCAGCCGCTACACCCGGGAGATGTTCTGTCTCATGGAGGGGCGGCACGTCCACCCCTCCACCCTCTACCCCGGCGGTGTCGGCACGGTCGCGTCCGTGCAGCTGTTCACCGACTACATGAGCCGCCTCATGCGCTACGTGGAGTTCATGAAGCGGGTCGTCCCGCTCCACGACGACCTCTTCGACTTCTTCTACGAGGCGCTGCCCGGCTACGAGGAGGTCGGCCGCCGCCGTGTGCTGCTCGGCTGCTGGGGCGCGCTCAACGACCCCGAGCACTGTGACTTCACCTACGCCAACATGACCGACTGGGGCCGGCGCATGTTCGTCACCCCCGGCGTCGTCGTCGACGGCAAGCTGGTCACCAACGACCTCACCGAGATCAACCTCGGCATCCGCATCCTGCTCGGCAGCTCGTACTACGAGGACTGGCAGGGCCAGGAGCAGTTCGTCACCCACGATCCGCTGGGCAACCCGGTCGACCCGCGCCACCCGTGGAACCAGCACACGATCCCGGCGCCGCAGAAGCGGAACTTCGACGACAAGTACAGCTGGGTCATGTCCCCGCGCTGGTTCGACGGCAAGGACCACCTGGCACTGGACACCGGAGGCGGCCCGATCGCGCGCCTGTGGTCGACCGCGCTCTCCGGCCTCGTCGACATCGGCTACGTCAAGGCCACCGGGCACAGCGTCGTCATCAACCTCCCCCGGACGATGACCAAGCCGGAGACCACCTTCGAGTGGAAGATCCCGAAGTGGAGCAACGCCCTGGAGCGCAACCGCGCCCGGACGTACTTCCAGGCGTACGCGGCGGCCGTCGCCCTGCACTGCGCCGAGAAGGGCCTGGAGGAGGTCCGCGCCGGACGCACCCAGACGTGGGAGAAGTTCGAGGTGCCGGACGAGTCCATCGGCGTCGGCTTCACCGAGGCCGTACGGGGTGTCCTCTCGCACCACATGGTCATCAGGGACGGCAAGATCGCCAACTACCACCCCTACCCGCCGACGCCGTGGAACGCGTCCACGCGGGACACGTTCGGGACCCCCGGACCGTACGAGGACGCGGTGCAGAACACCCCGATCTTCGAGGAGAACACGCCCGAGAACTTCAAGGGCATCGACATCATGCGCGCCGTGCGCAGCTTCGACCCCTGCCTGCCGTGCGGCGTCCACATGTACACGGGCAACGGCCGGACCGTGAAGCAGATGCACGTGCCCACCGGCCTGAGCGGTCTGGCCGGATGAGCACGACCACCGCCGAACAGGCGGGCCGACGCGTCGAGGAGGTCCTTGACCGGCTGGCCGAGAACGGCGACGCCGAGGCCTGCGCGGCCGCGGAGGAAGTCGTACGCGTCCTCATGGAGTTCTACGGCAGCGGCCTCGCCCGCGTCGTCGAGCTCCTCGGGCGCCCCGCCGCCCGCCCGCCCGCCGACCCGCTGGCCCCGCTGCTCGCGGACGAACTCGTCGCGAGCCTCCTCACCCTGCACGGACTGCACCCCGAGGACGTGCCGACCCGCATCGACCGTGCCCTGTCCGCCCTGCCGCAGCCCGTGGAGAACGCCGGATTCGACCCGGAGACGGGCATCGTGCGGCTGCGGGCCACCGCCTCGACCGGCTGCGGCTGCTCCGGCACCCAGGAGTCCGTACGGCAGGCGGCGCTGGACGCCCTCGCCTGCTTCGCCCCCGAGGTGACCGGCGTGGAGCTGGAGAGCGGTGCCCCGCGCGAACCGGCGCTGCTCCAGATCGGCACCCGTCCGTCCCTCGCGGGCGCGGACGGCCGCTCATCGGCCACCGCCCGGTGAACGGGCCGCCGAACAGCGCCGTCCGGCCACCGGGGCCCACCGGCCTGCGCCGGTTCACCACCCCCCGCCCGCCCCGCGAGGAGCGCTGCGAACTGTGCGGCGCCCCGCTGGCGGCCGAGCAGCGTCATCCGCATCTCGTCGACACGGACAAGCGGGCCCTGGTCTGCGCCTGCGGCCCGTGCGCGCAGCTCATGGACCGCTCCGCCGCCTCCCCGGGGCGGTTCCGGGCGGTCCCCGGCCGCTTCCTGAGCGACCCGGACCACCGGATCGACGACCGGGCCTGGGAGTCGCTGCGCATCCCGGTCTCGGTCGCGTTCTTCTTCCGCAACTCCGCCCTCGACCGGCCGGTGGTGCTCTACCCGAGCCCCGCCGGCGCCACCGAGAGCGAACCCGACGAGGAGGCCTGGCGGTCCGTCCTCGACGCCACGCGGCTCGCCGCCCTCCTCGAACCCGACGTCGAGGCCCTGCTGCTGCGCCGCCACGAGGGCCGCACCGAGTGTTTCCTCGTGCCGATCGACCTCTGCTACGAACTGGTGGGCCGCATGCGACTGCACTGGCAGGGCTTCGACGGAGGCGCGGAGGCGCGGGCGGACCTCGACGCCCTCTTCGGTCACGTCCGGGGTCTGGCCCGCGAGCCGCAGGGGAGCAGGCCGTGACCGAGTTCTCCTTCGCCTGCACCGACGTCCGCGCCGACGCCTACGCCGCCGGACCCACGCTCGTGTTCCGGCTGCGGATCACCGCCACCGGCGGCACCCGGGTCCACGCCATGGCCCTGCGCTGCCAGATCCGTGTCGAACCCGCCCGGCGCGGCTACGACGACCACGAGGCCGCGGCCCTGGGCGACCTCTTCGGCGAACGCTCCCGGTGGGGCAGCAGCCTCAACCCCGTCCAGTTCGCCCAGGCCTCCGTCATGGTGCCCGGCTTCACCGACGAGATCGAGACCGACCTCGTCGTGCCCTGCACCTACGACACCGACATCGCCGCCTCCCGGTACTTCCGGGCGCTCTCCGACGGTGACATCCCGCTGCTCCTGCTCTTCTCCGGCACCGCCTTCACCGGCGCCGGCGGCTTCCACGTCGAGCCCGTTCCCTGGGACAAGGAGGTCTCCCACCGCATGCCCGTGAAGGTCTGGCGCGAGATGATCGACCAGCACTTCCCCGGCTGCGGATGGATCCGGCTCCCCGGCGACGCGATGGACGCCCTGCTCGCCTACCGCTCGCGCCGGGCCCTCCCGTCGTGGGAGGCCACCGTCGAGTCCCTGCTCGAAGCGGCGGGGGAGAGGACACCATGACCACGGTCGCTTTCACCCCCGGCACCGAGGCACGGTTCGCCGTCGCCCGGCACGTCGCCGACGCCGTCCTCTTCGAGGGGTACGTCCTCTACCCGTACCGTGCGTCCGCCGCGAAGAACCGGCTCCGCTGGCAGTTCGGGGTCCTGGTGCCGCCGTCCTGGAGCGCCGCCGCCGAGGAGCACGACTTCCAGCTCACCGAGTGCCTGATGGAGCCCAGGACCGGCGCCCAGCTCGCCGTGGAGGTCCGCTTCCTGCGCGCCCAGCGGCGTACCGTCGAGGAACTCCGCGAGGACGGGACCTTCGCGCCGACCGGCGAACTCCGCCTGGCCGACCGGGTCCTGGTGCCATGGGACGAGGGCGTCGAGGAGCGCGTCACCCTCACCGTGCCCGTCGCCGACCTGCGGGGCGACGGCACCGCCCTGCCCTTCACCCGCCCCGCCGCCGAGGAGACGGAGGAGGTCACCGACCCCGACGGACGCGTCCTCGGCCGCCTCGTACGCCGCCGCGAGGAGATCAGCGGCACCCTGCGGATCTCGGCGGCCGAACTCGACGGCCCGTACCGTGTCGAGCGCCTCACGGTCACCGTGGAGAACACCAGCGCCTGGACCGCCGAGCCGGACACCGACCGCCACGCGGCACTGCCGTACTCCCTCGTCGCCACCCACACCCTGCTCCGCCTCGACGGCGGCGCGTTCCTGTCGATGACCGACCCGCCGGAATGGGCCAGGGGCGCCGTCGCCGCCTGCCGCAACCTGCACACCTGGCCCGTCCTGGCCGGCGAACCCGGCCGCGACGACCTGCTGCTCTCCTCACCGATCATCCTGGAGGACCACCCGGCCATCGCGCCCGAGAGCCCCGGCGCCCTCTACGACGCGACCGAGATCGACGAGATCCTCGCCCTGCGCACGGCGGCCCTCACCGACGAGGAGAAGCGCGAGGCCAGGGGGACCGACGCGCGTGCGGCGGCCGTGATCGAGCTGGCGGACACCATGCCGCCCGAGGTCCTCGAACGTCTCCACGGAGCGGTACGGAGCCTCCAGAGCGTCACCGGACCCCCGAAGCCGGCCGGAGACTTCCTCGAACCCGAGACGCCCTGGTGGGACCCGGGCGGCGACACCGGTGTCGACCCGGGCAGCGACCACGTCCTCGTCGACGGACACGAGGTCCGCGCAGGCAGCAGGGTCGTCCTGCGCCCACGGCTGCGCCGCACGGACGCCCAGGACCTGTTCCTCGACGGGCGCACCGCGCTGGTCGAGGCGGTCCTCCACGACGTCGACGGCGGAGTCCACATCGCGGTGACCGTGGAGGACGACCCGGGCGCCGACATCCGCCGCGAACAGGGCAGGTTCCTCTACTTCCAGCCCGACGAGGTCGAACCCCTGGAGGACGAGTGAACGGCCCCGCACCCGAAGCAGGGGCGTCCGGCCCGGCCCGCACCCTCGTGGCCGGGGTGGGCAACATCTTCCTCGGCGACGACGGCTTCGGCGTGGAGACCCTGCGGCGGCTCACCCGCGAGGAACTCCCCTCCTCCGTCGAGCTGGCCGACGTCGGAGTCCGGGGCGTCCACCTCGCCTACGAACTCCTCGACGGCTGGGACACCCTCGTCCTCGTCGACGTCACCGCCCGCGGCGGCGAGCCCGGGACGCTGTACCTGATCGACGCCTCGGACGCCGACGACCGGAGCTCCGGCCAGGAGCCCTCGCCGCTCGACGGCCACCGGATGACCCCCGACGCCGTCCTCGCCCTGCTCGACACCCTCTGTGCGGGGACCGGGGCCGCTCCGCCACGGCGGATCCTCGTCGTCGGCTGCGAACCCGCCTGCCTCGACGAGGGCATCGGGCTCAGCCCGCAGGTCGCCGCGGCCGTACCCGAGGCGGTGCGCATGGTGACCGGACTGGTCCGCCAGGACGCCGTCGTATGACCGCCGTATGAAGACCGAAACGGAGAGCTCCATGCAGAGAAACCTCCTCGCCGCCACCGTCGCCCTGGCCGTCGTGGCCGTCGTCGTCGGAGTCCTCCCCGACCTCCGGCGCTATCTGCGGATCAGCCGGATGTGACGCCCCCCGCGGGTGCGGTGGCGGCGGCTGCACCGAATGGACGACACCGCCGTCCGGCCCCGGCGCGCCGGGCGTTCCCCCGCCACCCCCCGTTCTCTAATGGCGCACGAGCCCCACCCCCGCGCCCAGGACGGAGACCGATGCACGAGATGTCCCTCGCGGTCGCCGTCGTCGACCAGGTCGAGACCGTGGCGCGGTCCCGCGGGGCCGTCGGCGTCAGCAGCATCGAGCTGGAGGTGGGCGAGCTGGCCGGCGTCGTCGCCGACGCCCTCGCCTTCTGCTTCGAACTCGCCTGCGCCGGAACCGTCGTCGAGGGCGCCGAGCTGATCACCCGTACCGTCCCGGGCACCGCGCGCTGCGCACGTTGCGCCGAGGTCTGGGCGGTCGGCATGCCGCCGCTCCTGCTCTGCCCCGGCTGCGGCGCCGCCGCCGACGAACTCGTCTCCGGCCGCGAACTCCGGATCCGCGAGGTCCGCTGGGCCGACCCCGAGAGCGGGGAGGCCCGCCGGACCGACGCCGAGGTCCCGCGCGAACATCGCCAACCGATCACCGAGGAGAGCTGAGCATGTGCCGAGCCGTCGATCTCCAGCGCGCCGTTCTCGCCAAGAACGAGGCCGCGGCACAGATCCTGCGAACCGAACTGAGCGCCCGCGGCACCACGGTGGTCAACCTGCTCTCCAGCCCCGGCAGCGGGAAGACCGCCCTGCTGGAGCGCGAACTGCGCCTCGCCGGCGAACGGGGCGTCAGCGCCGCCGCGCTCACCGCCGACCTCGCCACCGAGAACGACGCCCGCCGCCTTGCCCGCTCGGGTGCCCCCGTCAAGCAGGTGCTCACCGACGGCCTCTGCCATCTGGAGGCCGACATGGTCGCCCGGCACCTGCACGACTGGCTTCCCGAGTCCACCCGGCTGCTCTTCGTCGAGAACGTCGGCAACCTCGTCTGCCCCGCCGGCTACGACCTCGGCGAGTCGCTCCGCGTCGTCCTCGCCTCGGTCACCGAGGGGGAGGACAAGCCGCTCAAGTACCCCACCGCGTTCGGCCTCGCCCAGCTGGTGATCGTCACCAAGACCGACATGGCCGAGGCCGCGGAGTTCGACGAGGCGGCCTTCCGCGCCCACGTGCAGCAGGTCAACCCCGGTGTCGAGATCGTCCTCAGCTCGGTGCGTGACGGCCGGGGAGCGGGCGCGCTGCTCGACCGGGCCCTCGCCGTCGCCGAGGGGAACCGTGTCCACACCCCGGTGATGGCCCGGGCCGGCGCGTGACCACGGCACGGCCCGCACCCGCATCCGCACCCGCATCCGCACCCGCCACGGCCCCGCGGCGCAGCCGTGTGGTCGTCCGCGGCGTCGTGCAGGGCGTGGGCTTCCGGCCCTTCGTCTACGCCCTCGCCACCGGGCTGCGCCTGTCCGGCCACGTCACCAACACGGCGGACGGCGTCGTCGCGGAGGTCGAGGGAGATCCCGCGGACGTCGCGTCCTTCTGCGCCCGCCTCGCGCCCGACGCCCCGCCCCTGGCAAGGGTCGAGTCGGTCGAGTCGGCCGAGGTGACCGCGCGCGGCGGCAGCGGGTTCACGATCGTGCCCTCCCGTCAGGGCGGCGCCGTCCGCACCCTCGTCCCGCCGGACACCGCCACCTGCGACGACTGCCTCGCCGAGCTCGCGGACCCGGCCGACCGGCGGCACCTGCACCCCTTCATCACGTGCACCCACTGCGGCCCGCGGTTCACGATCGTCACGGGACTGCCCTACGACCGGGTCCACACCACCATGGCCGGCTTCCCGATGTGTGCGGACTGCGCCCGGGAGTACGCGGACCCGGCCGACCGGCGCTTCCACGCGCAGCCCGTCGCCTGCCCCCACTGCGGCCCCCGGCTGCGGCTGGTCACGGCACCCGGCTGCCCCGCCTCCTCCGGTACGGATCCGGCCCCCGGGCACGACCGGACCGCCCCCGATCCCGGTGCCGACCCGATCGCCGCCGCGCGCGGGATGCTCGCCTCCGGCGCGATCCTCGCCGTCAAAGGGCTCGGCGGCTACCACCTGGCCTGCGACGCGACGAACGCCGACGCGGTGGCCGAACTGCGCCGCCGCAAGGCGCGCGGTGACAAACCGTTCGCGATGATGGCCGCGGACCTCGCCGACATCGAGCCCCTCGCACACCTCTGCCCGCTCGAACGTGAACTCCTGACCGGCGGCGTCCGGCCCGTCGTCCTGCTGCGCCGCCGGCACGACGCCCGGCCGCGCCCCGGGGCCGCGCCGGCGCCGAGGGTGGCGCCGGGCAGTCCTGACCTCGGCTTCATGCTCCCGTACACCCCGGTGCACCACCTCCTCCTCGGCCTCGGCACGACGGACCGGGAAGGGCCACGGCTGCTGGTCATGACCAGCGGCAACCTCGCGGGCGAGCCCATCGTCACGGACGACGCGGAGGCACTGACCAGGCTCGCCGGTCTGGCGGACGCCTGGCTGCTGCACGACCGTCCGATCCATGTCCCCTGCGACGACTCCGTCGTCCGCGTGTGCGACGGGGAGCAGCTGACGCTGCGCCGCTCCCGGGGCTACGCGCCGCTGCCGGTCGCGCTGCCCGTGGAGGTCGCCCCGGCCCTCGCCGTCGGAGGGGACCTGAAGAACACCTTCTGCCTCGGCGACGGACGCCAGGCCTGGCTCTCCTCCCACATCGGCGACATGGACGACCTCGCCACCCAGCTCGCCCTCAGCTCCGCCGAGCGGCAGCTGGAGTCCGTCACGGGCGTACGGCCCGGGCTGCTCGCCGCCGACCGCCACCCCGGCTACCGGTCCACCCGCTGGGCCCGCGAGCACGCGGCGGACCGGCCCGTCGTCCCCGTGCAGCACCACCACGCGCACGTCGCGGCGGCGATGGCCGAGAACGGCCTCGACGGCACGGCTCCCGTGATCGGCGTCGCTTTCGACGGCACCGGCCACGGTCTCGACGGCGCCGTGTGGGGCGGTGAGTTCCTGCTCGCGGACTACGCCGGGTTCGCGCGGTTCGCGCACCTGGCCTACGTCCCCCTGCCGGGCGGCGACGCGGCCGTACGACGGCCCTACCGCATGGCCCTGTCCCATCTGCGTGCCGCCGGCCTCGCCGCCGACCCCGCCCTGCCCTGCGCGCGAGCCTGCGCTCCCGAAGAACTTCCCGTACTGGAACGGCAGTTGGCGAGCAATCTGAACTGCGTGCCCACGTCCAGCATGGGGCGCCTCTTCGACGCCGTCTCCTCCCTCGCGGGGATCTGCCACCACGCGGGATACGAGGCACAGGCCGCGATCGAGCTGGAGGCCGCGGCCCTGCGCGCACCCGCCGAGGCCGAGGACGGACGCTACGCCTTCCGGCTCGGCGCGCCGCGGGCCGGTGCCCCGCTCACCGCCGACCCCGCACCCCTGCTGGCCGCGGTCGCCGCCGACGTGCTGGACGGGACCCCCGCGGCCGTCGTCGCGGCGCGGTTCCACCACGCCGTGGCCCGGCTGGTGCGGACGGTCTGCACCGCCGCACGCGACGGGACAGGCGTGGAGACCGTGGCCCTGACCGGGGGAGTGTTCGCCAACACGGTGCTCTCCTCGGCCTGCGCCGAAGGACTCCGGGAAGACGGCTTCACCGTGCTGCGCCATCGCCTGATCCCGCCGAACGACGGCGGTCTGGCTCTCGGCCAGCTCGTCGTGGCCGCGCGGAGCACGGACCTGGCGGCTCCCGGCACGCCGCGACGAGAGCGACAGTGAGGAGACACCCATGTGCCTGGCGGTACCAGGAAGAGTGCTGGACGTCGAGGACCGGGACGGCACCCGGATGGCCACGGTCGACTTCGGCGGAGTGGTCAAGGAGGTGTGCCTGGAGTACCTGCCGGACCTGAGACCCGGCGAGTACGCCATCGTGCACGTGGGCTTCGCCCTCCAGAAGCTCGACGAGGAGTCCGCCAAGCGGACGCTGGAGCTGTTCGAGACCCTCGGCCTGCTCCAGGAGGAGTTCGGAGACCCGTGGGAGGCCGCCGAGGCCGCGGGAAGCGAGTGGCAGGCGCAGGACGACGTCCACGGAGAGGTGCGGCCGTGAAGTACATCGACGAGTTCCAGGACCCGGCCCTGGCGGGCCGGCTGCTCGACGAGATCCGTGCGAAGGTGACCCGGCCCTGGGCCCTGATGGAGGTCTGCGGCGGCCAGACCCACAGCATCATCCGGCACGGCATCGACCAGCTGCTGCCCCCCGAGATCGAGCTGATCCACGGCCCGGGCTGTCCGGTCTGCGTCACTCCGCTGGAGATGATCGACAAGGCCCTGGAGATCGCCTCCCGGCCAGAGGTGATCTTCTGCTCCTTCGGCGACATGCTCCGCGTCCCCGGCACGGGCCGCGACCTGTTCCAGGTCCGCGGGCAGGGCGGCGACGTCAGGGTGGTCTACTCCCCGCTGGACGCGCTGCGGATCGCCGAGCAGAACCCGGACCGGGAGGTGGTCTTCTTCGGCATCGGCTTCGAGACCACGGCGCCGCCCAACGCGATGACGGTCCATCAGGCGCGCAAGCGGAACATCCGCAACTTCAGCCTGCTCGTGTCCCACGTCCGCGTCCCCCCGGCGATCGACGCGATCATGCGGTCCCCGGACTGCCGCGTCCAGGGATTCCTCGCCGCCGGCCACGTCTGCAGCGTGATGGGCACGGCCGAGTACCCGGAGCTCGCACAGCGCCACCGGGTGCCGATCGTGGTCACCGGCTTCGAGCCGCTCGACATCCTGGAAGGCGTACGCAGGACCGTGCTCCAGCTGGAGCGGGGCGAGCACACGGTCGAGAACGCCTACCAGCGCGCCGTGACGGCCGAGGGCAATCCGGCGGCACAGGCGATGCTCGGCGATGTCTTCGAGATCACCGACCGGGCCTGGCGCGGCATCGGCGTCATCCCGGACAGCGGCTGGCGCCTCTCCGAACGCTACCGGGACCACGACGCCGAGCACCGCTTCTCCGTCGAGGGGATCGACACCCGCGAGCCCGCCGAGTGCCGCAGCGGCGAAGTCCTCCAGGGCCTGCTGAAGCCGAACGAGTGCGAGGCGTTCGGCACCACCTGCACGCCCCGCTCCCCGCTCGGCGCCACGATGGTGTCCAGCGAGGGCGCCTGCGCCGCCTACTACCTCTACCGGCGGCTCGACGCGGCGACCCCGGGACAGCGGCCTCCCGCGGCGGCCTCCGCAACCCCGTCCCCGGTCACCGCCTCCCTGGAGGGCAGCACCCTTGCCTGACACCGTGCCCGACACCACCGTCAGCACCGTCCCGGCGGCCGACGCCGCGCAGCCGGTACCCGACATGCTCTCCTGGACCTGCCCCGCGCCCCTGCGCGACCAACCACGCATCGTCATGGGCCACGGCGGCGGAGGAGCGCTGTCCGCCGAGCTGATCGAGCACGTCTTCGCGCCCGCCTACGGCGGACCGGCCCTCGCCCACACCGCCGACGCGGCCGAGATCCGGATCGGAGGCGCCCGCCTCGCGTTCTCCACGGACTCCTTCGTGGTGCGCCCCCTCTTCTTCCCCGGCGGCAGCATCGGCGACCTCGCCGTCAACGGGACCGTGAACGACCTCGCCATGAGCGGCGCCCGGGCGAGTCACCTCTCCTGCGGGTTCATCCTGGAGGAAGGCGTCGAGACCGACGTGGTCGCCCGCGTCGCGCAAGCCCTCGGTGCCGCGGCGCGCGCGGCCGGCGTCCAGGTCGTCACCGGTGACACCAAGGTCGTGGAGGCCGGCCACGGCGACGGCATCTACATCAACACCTCGGGCGTCGGACTGATCCCCGACGGAGTCGACCTGCGCCCGCAACGGGTCGTGCCCGGCGACGTGGTGATCGTGAGCGGCCCGATCGGCCTGCACGGCGTGGCGATCATGAGCGTGCGGGAGGGCCTCGAATTCGGTGTCGAGATCACCAGCGACTGCGCACCGCTCGGCGGCCTCGTCGAGGCGATGCTCGCCGCCACGCGGGACCTGCACGTGCTGCGCGACCCCACACGCGGTGGCCTGGCCGCCTCGCTGAACGAGATCGCGGCGGCGTCGGGCACGGGCGTCGTCATCCAGGAGCGCGCCGTTCCGATCCCCGAGGCGGTCGGCAACGCCTGCGCGGTGCTCGGACTCGACCCCATGTACGTGGCGAACGAGGGCAAGCTCGTGGCCTTCGTCCCGCGTGACCACGCCGACGCCGTACTGGCCGCGATGCGCGCACACCCCCTGGGCGCCGAAGCGGCGGTGATCGGCGAGGCGGTCGAGACCCACCCGGGCATGGTGGTGGCGCGTACCGGACTCGGCGGCACGCGCGTCGTGGACATGCCGCTCGGAGAGCAGCTGCCCAGGATCTGCTGAACTCAGACCCGGCGGCCGCGCCGCTCGCGGGAGGTGTCGAGGGTCCACATGTGGGTGCAGTTCGGGCACTGCAGGTGGACCCGGGGCCCCTTGTTCGCGATCAGATAGCGCCAGTGGCTCCGGCAGTTCCGGCGGTCCAGGCACGTCCCGCAGTCACGGGAGTCGTCGCAGCCGGGGCACGCGACCCAGGCCCGCCGGGCCGGGTCGGCGTGGGGATCAAGCGGAAGACGCACGGCCCGGCACCTCCCCGGGCAGGACACCGGCCGCGACCAGCATCGCGTGAAGCCGCTGCTGCTCCTCGTCCAGGCCCGAGTACAGCAGGGCGTGCGCCGCCTCCTCCTCGCGCAGGACGGCCACGGGGTCCCAGTCGGGCCCGAGGGCCGCCACGACCTCGGCACGCCGTCGTGCCTCCTCGACGGTGAGGTCGATACTGAAGCCGACCAGGTCGGAAGGCGTGTCGGGGCCGTGGTTCATGGGGGGACTTTCGGGGTGAATCGAACAAGTACGCCACCACGTCTACCAGAGCGCACGGCGCGTACGGAAGGGTCCGGCCTTCCTTCGACGGCCCCTGTGGCGCACCTCATGCCGAACGGGCGGAAGCACTGACCGGCGGTTCCACGGGCAGGACGGCGAGCGGCGTCGAGGCGACGCGCCCGTCAGGCGGGATCGAGGTCCGCGCCCGTCATGCGGCCGGGCCGGACGCGTCGTGGCCCGTGATGCCCGCCCTGCGCAGGGCCGACCGCCATGCCAGGGCGGCCGCCGCCTCGGCCAGGCCCATGAGGACGAGCCACAGCCCGAGCAGCCTGGTCAGGGCCCGGGCCGACTCCGCCGGAAGCGCCAGGACCACGATTCCCGCGACGATGCCGAGGACCGCGACGGCCATGACGACGCCGCGGTGCGGCATGTTCTTGGTGGCGATGGCGGAGTACAGGCTGACGATGCCGGACACCAGCCAGACGGCGCCGACGATGAGCGAGAGCGCGGAGATCGTCTGGAGCGGGTTCCTCAGGCACAGCACCCCGCCCAGGACACACAGGACGGCCACGATCAGGCCGGGCACGCGGTCGCTGTCGCGGCCGAACACGGCCACGAAGCGGAAGCCGCCGATCACCAGCAGGTAGAGCCCGATGAGCACGGCCAGGACGTGCAGGGTCACGTCCGGCCAGACGAGCGCCAGGATGCCCGGCACGAGTGTCGCGATCGCCGCGCCGAGGAGCCACGTCCAGGAACGGCCGAGACGTGCCAGCTGGTCAGCCGGGTCGACCGCGGGAGCGGTGCCCGCCTCGCCGGCCATGTCCTCGGGTGCGGAGCCCTGTGACGTTGTCATGTGTCCTCCTCCCGCTCGCCCGAGCGGATCGCCGGGGAAGTCCTCGACGCTCGGGGGAGTGGCCACGGCGACCGTGTGAGCCTCCCGTACAAGTCTCCACCCTCCGCGTGCCCGCCGCCTCACCTGCTCCCACGAGAGCCTGCCGACGAGCACCCGGGGTCGTCCGAACCTAGCGTGGAGTGTGGGAACGACCGGACGGAGGATCACGAGCATGAGTGACGCCATGGACAAGGCCAAGGGCAGGCTCAAGGAGATCGCCGGAAAGATCACCGGCCACGAGCGCC
This sequence comes from Streptomyces tanashiensis, assembly GCF_014648895.1. Taxonomy (GTDB): domain Bacteria; phylum Actinomycetota; class Actinomycetes; order Streptomycetales; family Streptomycetaceae; genus Streptomyces; species Streptomyces tanashiensis. The sequence goes on along the minus strand of NZ_BMRZ01000012.1, from coordinate 151,818 downwards.
TGGAGGCCGAGGGCAAGACGGACCAGACGAAGGCCAAGCTCCGTCAGAAGGCGACGAGCATGCGCCACCGCGCCGAGGGAATCGTGGACTCGCTCAAGCGCGATCACCGCTCGTAGCCCTCCACCACGCCCCACGGCCGTCTCCCCCGGGAGGGGAGGGGATCCACGATCCGCCGCCTCAGCAGGAGCCGCCGCCTCAGGAGAAGGACGGACTCACTCTGGTGTCCCGCCGCGATCCCGACGAGGGCCGCCGGCCCGCCGTACGAGGGCCCCGCTCCCCGGACGACCCGCCGAGGGCCCGGTGGCGCGGGCCCATCGGCACCGGGCCCGCCGTCGTCCTCACGGTCGCCGTTCTCGTGGCGGCCAACCTGCTTCTGCACCGCTGGACCGGCCCGCTCCGCCTGATCGCGGCCGTCGCGGTCGCCGCCCTGCTCCTCGGGGTGCTCCGTTGGGCCGGCGGCACGGCGGCGGACGCGGGGCTGGCCCCCGGGACACGGGCGCGAGGTGCCCGCTGGGCATCGGTCCTGATCGGGATCGTCGCCGCCGTCTACCTCGTCGGAGCGCTGCTGCCGGCCACCCGCTCGCTGTTCGAGGACCGGCGGTACGACGGGATGACCGGGGGCGAGCTGGCGGTGCGCGTTCTCGTGGTGGTCCCCGTCGGCACCGTCCTGGTGGAGGAGGTCGCCTTCCGCGGAGTGCTCTACGGACTGGTGCGCCGGGCCCGTGGGACGGTCTGGGCGACCACCGTGTCGAGTCTGCTGTTCGGCCTGTGGCACGTCCTGCCGTCCCTGCACCTGGCGACCGCGAAACCCGCGCTGACCGGCGTCTTCGGGGAGTCCGCGCTCGGCTCCGTCCTCGCGATCGGCGGGGCCGTGCTGTTCACGGCGGCCGCGGGCGTCCTGTTCTGTGAACTGCGCCGCCGCAGTGACAGTCTGCTGGCGCCCATGGGCCTGCACTGGGCGGTGAACGCGTTCGGCTACGTCGTCGGCTTCGTGCTGCGCTGACCCCGCGGCCCTGAGGGGCGTCCGTGATCAGTGGCTCGGCTGGATGACCTCGCGCAGCCGGTCCAGGTCCTGTGGTGTGAAGCCCGTCGGCCGCATGACGGCGTTCCAGCCGTCGACGTACGCGGCCTTGTACGTGTGACCGTGGCCGTCCGGCACGCCCGTGGAGAACGGCAGGTCCGCGGTCACCTGCCAGAACGTCACGAAGGGGATCCAGACCATCTCTTCGAGCACGTCGCCGCCGGGCGCCTCGCCGATCCAGTCGGGCTCGGAGAGCGCCAGGTCGGGGCTCCACCAGACGATCGGGTCGGACGGGTGCATGAGATACAGCACCCGCGTACCGTTCCAGGGCTCATCCTTCGGCAGGATCCCCGTGGTCGGGTCATCGGTGAACCGTACGGTCCGTCCCTGCTTGTAGACGGGTTCGATCTCCGGGCTTCCCCCGTCGCGGTGGTCGCTGAACTCGCGGAACAGCGTGTTGAAGTTCGGGGGGCCGGCGAACAGGGTGCCGGCGGTGCGGTTGCGCAGGTCGTACTCGCCGCTGAAGGCCGTCTCCCCGCCGAACGACCCCAGGCTCTCGCCCGCCACGAACAGCCGCGGACGCTGATCCTGGGGGAGCTTGGACCAGACGTCGTACACCGCGTCGAAGAGCTCCCGGCCGGCCTCGCGCGCCTTCGACTGGTCCACGAGATACGACAGCCACGACGGCAGGTACGAGTACTGCATCGCCACGGTGGCCGCGTCTCCGTCGCCGAGGTACTCGAAGGAGTCGACGGCGGCTGGATCGACCCAGCCGCTTCCCGTGGTGGTCATCACGAGCAGGTTCGCGCGCTGGAAGCCACCGGCCCGTTCGAGGTCCGCGACGGCCCGCTCCGCGCGCGACTCGGCGTCGTCGGAGGTCGCGAGCCCGGCGTAGGCCCGTACGGGTTCCTGCGCCGGGCGGTGGGTGAACGTGCCGATGTCGGCGGCCGAAGGACCGTCGCCGGTGAAGGCCCGGCCCTGCCTGCCCAGCGAGTCCCACGGCACCAGCGACCCCGGCCCGCCGGAGCGCAGCGTCGACGTGGGCTGGCGCACGCCTTCAGGCGTCTCCGTGTCCCGCAGCGAGAACGCCTCGTTGGCCGCGTTCACGAAGCCGGCCAGCAGGACCCCGCTGACGAGGGCCCACGCCAGACCCGCCACGACGACCCAGCCGACCACTCCCGCCGCGCGCGGTCCGATCCAGCGGCGGAGGTGGCGGGCGAGCCATCGGTACAGACGCCGGAGTCCCCGGCCCGCCAGGAGCAGCAGCCAGAAGACGAGCGCGGCCACGAACGGGCAGGCGAGGGTGGTGAGGAGGTTGTAGTCGGTGACCCCCATGAGCCGGCGGATCTCGTGCTGCCAGTACTGGCCGAGCCCGAAGGACAGGCCGAACAGGACGATCGCGCAGATGATCAGGACCCGCCACGAACCGGGCGACGCGCTCCGCGCCTCCCGGTCGGCGAACGCCCGCCACACGTAGGCCGCGACCACGCCGAGCCCGTACCCGATGGCGGCGCTGATGCCGCAGATCAGCCCCTGGAGGATCCCGCCGCGAGGGAGCAGCGACGGGGTGAAGGAGAGGCAGGCGAGGAGAAGGGCACCCCAGCAGCCGGGGAGCGTGAGGCTGAGCGACCGGCGCTGCCAGAAGCCGGCGGCCGGTTCGGCGCCTTCGCTCTCCGCTTCCTCGCTGTCGGGGGAGCCCTCCGGAGGGGGCTGGTGCAGGTCAGGACTCATGGCTGTCCTCCCGGGGAAACGATCCCAAGTCCCGACCCGCCGTGCCACCCAGGCCGGTCAGCCGAGGATTCGACGCTTCTGCTCCTCGAACTCGGCCTCGGTGAGCACTCCCTGCTCCTTGAGCTCACCCAGCTGCTTGAGCTGGTCCAGCTTGCTCTCCATGCCGTCGGACGGCGCCGGAGCGGGGGCCGGTGGCGGGGCGGCGGCGGGCGGCGGTTCGGCCGCCTGCGTCTGAGCGGCCCAGCGACCCTGCTGGCGGCGGGACACGCGGTTGGACACGGCGGTCGCCGTACCCGCGACGACCGCAGTGCGGGCCACTCCGCGAAGTAGACCTGGCATCGCTTTCTCCTCTGCTGTCTCACGTCTCACGCGACGTCTGTGTCACGCCTCACGCGACGTCGTCGAACGGCTTCCGGGCCTGTCGGCTTCGGATCCGAGGGCGACGGGTCACGCCGATTCCTCGGCCGCTTCGAGCGAGGCGAGGAGGGCTTGTACGGGCACCCGCCCGGAGGCCACCAACTGGGCTCCGCCCCGTCGGAGGGCGGTGGCGAACGGCGCGGCCCACACGTTCTCGTAGATCAGCAGACCGGCGGAGTTGCCGGGCTCCACGGCGGCCGCGGCCTCCTCCAGGTCGTCCTGGCCCAGCAGTCCCGACTGGGCGCCTTCGAAGACGGCGAGGTCGAGATTGCCGTCCCCGGTGAGATCGGCGATCTCCAGAGCGGTCACCGAACCGTCCTCCTCCTTCCTGATGAACATCAGGTCGAGGAGCCGGATGATGCCGCGCTCCACCAGGTCGACCAGGAGAGGGAAGGCCTCGCCCGTCATGTGGTTGCCGGGAAACTCGACCACCACATAGTCGATGGGGCCGATCTCGTCGTATTGCTCGGTCACAACGTCACCTCTGAATCGTGGAGGCCCCTGGTCGCCATTCCAACACCGGACGTCGCGCGGTGCATCCGGGACGGATCCGCCTCGACCACGGTCCGGCCGAGCCCGCGCGGCATGCGCGATGCGACGGACGGGATCAGACTGGGCAGGGTGAGCAGCCGGACGGAACCTGGTTCGCAGCAGCCTCCCGCGCAGCAGGAGGGCGGGCGGCTCCCGAACCAGACAGTGGCACTCGCGGCGATGATGTTCGCGGTGGCGATGACGTTCATCGACCAGACCATCGTCTCCATCGCCGCCCCCGACATCGTGCGCGAACTGGGCCTCTCCAGCTCGGGCATGCAATGGGTGGTCAACGCCTATCTCCTCGCCCTCGCCGCGTTCTTCGCCCTCGGCGGCCGCCTGGCCGACCTGTACGGGCCACGGCGCGTCGTCGTCATCGGCACCCTCGTCTTCGTCGTCGCCTCGGTCCTCTGCGGCTGCGTCCCCTCCGGCGACTACGCCCAGCCCTGGCTCATCACCTTCCGGGCCGTGCAGGGTCTGGGCGCGGCGCTGCTCTTTCCGGCGGCGCTGGCCGTGGTCGTGGCGGTGTTCCCCGTCGAACGGCGGGGCAGGGCCCTCGCCCTGTTCTTCGGGATCTCCGGAGCGCTGACCGCCGTCGGCCCGCTGCTCGGCGGCTGGCTCACGTCCGCGTGGACCTGGCGCGCCGTCTTCTGGGTCAACGTGCCGGTCGCGATCGTCGCCCTGGTCCTCACCGCCCTCGCGCACATCGCGGACCGCCCGCGCCCCGGAACTCTCGACGTGCCCGGCGCGGTCCTCATCGCCGCCGGCATGGGCCTGAGCGTCCTCGGCTTCCAGCAGGCATGGTCATGGGGCTGGAGCAGCTGGGCGACCTGGCTGTGCGTCGTCGGCGGCCTCGCGATCCTGTACGTGTTCGTACGGTACGAGCGCGGCCTCCGCCATCCGCTGATCGACCTGCGGGTCTTCCAGGACAAGGCGTTCAGGGTGGACGCGGCCGTGCTGTTCTTCGCGATGCTCGCCTTCGTGCCGGTGTTCTTCTTCTCCTCCGTCTACGCCCAGGTGTCCCTCAGCGCCTCTCCCAACCAGGCGGCGCTCTTCCTGCTGTACTTCTTCGTCGGCTTCGCCCTCGCCTCCCAGTGGGGTGGCCGGATCCTCGACAAACGGGGTGCGCGCCCCGCGCTGAAGGCGGGAACGATCCTGGGCGCGGTCGGCTTCGCCCTGTGGGCCAACGAACTGACGAACCTGTCCATGCACGACCAGTGGCCCTACGTGGCCCTCGCCGGCGCGGGAATCGGCTTCATCATGGCCCCGGCGTCGACGGACGCGGTCAACCGGGCCATCGGCGCCTCCTACGGCGAGGTCACGGGCATCACCCAGACCGTCCGCAACTACGCGGCGAGCGTGGGCCTGGCGGTGTTCGGCACCCTGCTGTCCCGGGCCATGACGGAGAACGTGACGGACACGCTCCGGGCACGCGGGATCGCACCCGCCGTCGCGGACCAGGTCGCACGCGGCATCACCGACTCCGTCTCGGGCCACGGCGACGCCACCCCGCCGACCGGCACCGGCCAGGTCGCCGAAGCCACCCGCGACGCCATGTCGGCCATCCAGATGGACTTCGCCCAGGCCAACCAATGGGTCTTCTACGGCATGGCCGTCGCCCTCGCTCTCGGTTTCCTCTTCGCCGTCCGCCACCCGGGCGACCGCGCGACCCCGAAGGACCCGGCCCCGACGCCTCCGGAGTGACCGGGCGGACGGGCCGCCGAGGAGTGCGGAGATGAGCGACGCGGCCTCCGACGTCGTCACCGAGGCGCTGGAGGAGCTGCGGCAGCGGCTCCAGGGCCTGGACGAGGGCGCGGTCGCCGACTACATCCCCCAACTGGCCCAGGCCGACCCCGACTGCTTCGGGCTCGCCCTGGTGAGCATGGACGGGCACCGCTACCGGGCCGGCCGCTGCGACACGGAGTTCACGCTCCAGTCGGTGACCAAGCCCTTCGTCCTGGCCCTGGCCCTGGCCGAGCTGGGGCCGGAGGCGGTGGACCGCCGGGTCGGCACCGAGCCCAGCGGGGAGGCCTTCAACGCCATCAGCCTGGACCCGGCGACCGGCCGCCCGGCCAATCCGATGATCAACGCGGGTGCCATCGCGGTCACCGCCCTGGTCCCCGCCGCCGATCCGGCCCGGCGTTTCGCCCGCATCCTGGACTGCCTGGGCCGCTTCGCCGGACGTCCGCTGGCGGTCGACGAGGCGGTCTACCGCTCGGAGGCGGAGACCGGCGACCGCAACCGGGCGCTGGCCTACCTGATGCGGGGCACCGGCGCGCTGGCCGGCGACCCGGCCGAGGCGGTGGAGACCTACTTCCGCCAGTGCGCGGTGCTGGCCACGGTGGACGACCTGGCGGTCATGGCGGCCACCCTGGCCAACGGCGGGGTGAACCCGGTGACGGGCGCGGTGGTGGTGCCCGAGCCGGTGGCGGTCCGGGTGCTGGCGCTGATGGCCACCTGCGGGATGTACGACGCGGCCGGCGACTGGATGGTACGGGTCGGGCTGCCCGCCAAGAGCGGGGTCTCCGGCGGTCTGGTCGCGGCCGGACCGGCCCGCTTCGGGATTGCCGTCCACAGCCCGCCGCTGGACGCCGTCGGCAACCCGGTCCGGGGCGTGGCGGCGCTGCGCGAGCTCTCCGGGCGCTTCGGCCTGCACCTGATGCACAACCCCGCCCCGGCCGCCGCCACGGTGGTCTCGCTGCGCCGGGACGAGCACGGCGGGGAGGTGGCGGCGCAGGGCGCGCTGGACTTCACCGCGGCCGAACGGGTGGTGTTCGCCCTGGGGGAGTGCGCCCCGGAGAGCCCCGGGACGGTGCTGCTCGACCTGGACCGGGTGACCGCGGTGGACACCACGGCCGAGGCGATGCTCCGCCGGGCCCTCGACCTGCTGACCGAGCAGGGTCACACGGTCACCGTCACCGGCCTCCCGCGCGAGGGCTAGCGGCAGCGCCCGGGGGTCCGTCTGTCCACTCAAAAGGGCGAACGTTACTGAAATAGTAGCATTATGTGATATCTCGTGACGCTCGGTGTCCATAGTCCTGTCATGACGAGAAGTGACTGCGGACCCCCGAGGCCGCGTACCCGGGCGCCCCGCGTCGTGGCCGTGGCGGCGATCCTCGGGATTCTGGGCAGTGGACCGGCCGGCTCCCTCGCCCACGCCTCGGGCTCCGACGACCGACCTGCGGCCCCCGCCCCCCGTGCGGGCGCCCCGCTGCTCGGCGAGACCTTCACCGGCGCCACCGCCGACGCCCGGTTCACCGCCGTCGGCGCCGCCTGCCTCACCGGCGCCGCCCCGGCACCCGAGGGCTCCGGCGACCATCCGCTCATCGGCTGCCCGACCCCCGGCGTCGGCCCGGTGCCCCCGCAGAACGGCGCCCCGCACGGATACCTGAGGCTCACGGACTCCGGGAACGACAAGAGCGGCGCCGTCCTCTTCGACCAGGCACTCCCGGCCGGCAACGGCCTCGACGTCACCTTCGACCAGTGGCAGTACGGCAGCACCACGCCCAACAATCCGGCCGACGGCATCTCCTTCTTCCTGGTGAACGGCGACGTCTCGCTCGACCACCCCGGAGCCTTCGGCGGAAGCCTCGGCTACGCCCAGAAGCTCCCCGACGACAACCCCAACCTCGAGTTCCTCCCCGGCGTCGACAGCGGCTACCTGGGCGTCGGCCTCGACGTCCTCGGGAACTACTTCGGTGACTGGGAGCACCGCGGCAACGGCTGCCCGACCCGCTCCCCGGCCGGCACCGGCTTCCGCGTCCCCGGGCCCGGCCGGAACATGGTCACCGTCCGTGGCCCGGGCGACGGCACCGTCGGGTACTGCTTCCTGACCGCGACGACCGGCAACCTCACCACCACCCCGCCGTGGCCGTCCACCCTGCCGGGCTCCCTCCAGGGCCCGCTCACCACCCTGCCGGCGAATGTGACGCCGCAGCAGGCGGAGACCCTGCTCGAACCCTCGCGGCGCCGGGTGAACGTGCACCTCACCCCGGCCCCCGCCCCGGTCCTCACCGTCTCGATCGACTTCAACGACGGCCAGGGCATGCGCCAGGTCCTCCAGACCCAGGCTCCGGAGCCCGTGCCGTCCACCTACAAGTTCGGCTTCGCCGCGTCGACGGGCCTGTTCACCGACGTGCACCTGATCCGCAACGTCTCGGTCAGCACCGAACAACCGCTGCCCGAACTCAACCTGGTCAAGCAGGTCCACGAGCCGAGGCCGGGCGAACTCGTCGCCGGCACCCCCGTCGCGTACGACTTCGTCGTCACCAACGCCGGCAACACGCCGATCAACGACATCGCGGTCCACGATCCGACCGTCGGCGACATCGACTGTCCGGTCGCCGTCCTCGAACCGGGGCGGACGATCACCTGCACCGGCACCTACCTGATCACCGCCGCGGACGTGGCCCGGGGTCACGTCACCAACACCGCGCGCGCCACCGGCACCTCCGGGGGCGACCCGGTCACCTCCCCGGACTCCACCGTCAAGGTGCCGATCGAGGCGCCTCCCGGCATGACCGTCGTCAAGAGCGTCGACGCCGCCGAGCCCTTCGACGTCGGTGACACCGTGCCGTACAGCTATGTGGTCACCAACGAGGGCGGCACCGAGATCACCGGCCTCGCCATCACCGACGACCGCGTCACCGGCATCACCTGCGACTCCGCCACGCTGGCCCCGGCAGGCAGCCCAGGCGACAGCACCACCTGCCGCGGCTCCTACACCGTGACCGCCGCCGACGCCCAGACCGGACACGTCACCAACACCGCCAAGGCCACCGGCACCTCCGAGAGCCGGCCGATCGAGTCGCCGCCGACCGAGGCCACCGTCACCGTCGTCGGCACCTCCTCCCTCGGCCTCACCAAGAAGGCCGACACGGCGGGCCCGGTCCGCGTCGGACAGACCGTCACCTACACGTACACCGTGACCAACACCGGCCGGACGCCCCTGAACGACCTCGCCGTCCAGGACGACCACGCGCCCGACGTCACGTGTGACGCCACCACCCTGGCCGCCGGCGAGGACACCACCTGCCGGGCCACGTACCGGGTGACCGAGGCCGACCTCGCGCTCGGCCACCTCACCAACCAGGCCCGGGCCACCGCGACCGACCCGCGCGGCGGCACCGTCCTCAGCCCGCTCGCCGAGGTCACCCTGAGCGTCGTCGGCGTCTCGAAGCTGACCGTGACCAAGAAGGCCGACACGGCCGGACCGGTCAAGCCCGGCGACCGGATCACCTACACGTACACCGTGGCCAACGAGGGATCGACCTCCCTCGAAGACATCGCCGTCACCGACGACCGCGCCGCGGACGTCGTCTGCGAACCGACGACGCTGGCACCCGGCGCCCGTGCCACCTGCCGCGCCACGTACACGGTCACCGAGGAGGACGCCCTCGCCGGCCACGTCACCAACACCGCCAGGGCCACGGGCACCGACCCCGCCGGCGGCACCGTCGAGAGCCCGCCGGTCCGGCTCCGCGTCCCCGCCGTCTGCCCGCCCCACGGCTACGACTGGGGCTACGGCCACGGCGGCTGCGAGGACGGTGATCACGGCTACGGCGACAACGGCTACGGCGCCGGCCACGACAAGACCGCGAAGCGGCCCGGGAAGGAGACCGCGCGCTGACCTGACCCCCCTGGGACACGGGACCGGACCGAGCCGCCGAGCGGCCGGTCCGGTCCCTTCGTCAGCCCGGGGGCAGCGGTCAGACGGCCGAACGGAAGGCGGGCAGGTAGCCGCCCGACTGCCCGGCGGCCTTGGGATGGTAGGAGTTGGAGACCGGTACGGACAGGCTGTGCAGCCAGGAGTCCGAGGAGCAGATCTCGTGGCCCGTGAACTCGTCGACGACACCGGAGAAGGTGAAGCCCGCGTTCGCCGCCTGCTTCGCCAGCACACCGTTGAGGGTGTCGGAACCCCGGTTGATGGCCGCTCGCTCGGTCTCGCTGAGTCCGGCGATGCAGGTTCCGGACAGCTTGTAGAACCGGGGGTACCCGAGGACGATCACGTGCGCCTGGGGCGCGCGGCTGCGGATGTCTCCGTAGAGGGCGGAGAGACCGCCGGGCAGCGTGCTGTTCATCTTCACGACGGCGGCGTTCACGGCCGCGACGCAGGTGGCCTCGCTGTTGAGCACGCACGTCTGCATGATGTCGGCGAACCCGACGTCGTTGCCGCCCGCCGTGACGCTGACGAGGGTCGTGGACGCGTTCAGCGGAGCGAGCTGGCCGCTGCGGACGGTTCCGGTCGTCGCACCCGAGCAAGCGGTGAAGGAGAACGAGGAGGGGGAGTTGGCCGCTGCCCACAGGCTGGGGTAGGCGTTGGTGCTGCGACGGCAGTCGCCGCTGTCCGAGAGGTAGCTGCCCGCGCCCACGCCGGAGGAGTACGAGTCCCCGAGGGCCACGTAGCGATGGCCGGCGGCGCCGGCCGGCTGGGCCGCTCCGAGGGCCGCGGCGGCCACTGCGAGCACGGTCGATGCAGACAGCACGAATCTTCGCCAGAGCATGGCGATCAGCCTCAAATCCAGAGTGGGGGAGGTGAGTTGGTTGAACGCGACACTTCTAGCAGGGCGGAGATACCGGCGGGTAGCCCTCGGGACGGAAGTCGTCCGCTTTGCGCGCATGTTTAGTTCTCCGCGCGTAGACTCGTCCCGATTGCGCCCTGTGCGCGCGTCCGGCGACGGTGGGCCGGGGCGGCTGCGGCGAGCGGCTCGGGGACGGCGCTTCGGCGCCGGAGTCATCGAGCCGCGACTCCCCTCCGTACGCCCGTTGAGGGGATCACCGAGTCGCGACAGGGCGTATATCAGGACAAGATGACACTTCGTGGCCCTGGAGAGGCCGCACAGGCCCCTTCGCAGGAGGGGAGACCGTGAGGATCCCCATCTCCGAGGAGGCGGGAATGGCTGAGCTCATCGTCATCGGATACGACGACCCCCACGTGGCCGAGCAGGCGTTCGCCACGGTGCAGGACCTGCAACGGGACTACGTCGTGCACCTGAACGGTCTCGCGGTCGTCTCCGTGGACGCCGACGGCGCCACCCATGTCGACACCAGCAGCCGCATCATCGGCGTCTCCGCCGCCTCCGGGGCCATGTGGGGAGCCATCTTCGGTCTCCTCTTCCTGCTGCCCGGGGTCGGGCTCCTGACCGGAGCGGCCCTCGGCGGCCTGGTCGGCAAGCTCAGCAAGTCCGGAGTCGACGAGCAGTTCCGCCGGCAGGTGGCCGACCTCCTCAAGCCCGGCTCGGCCGCCGTCGTGATCATGGCCTCGAAGCTCACCGAGGACAAGTTCACGGTGGCGATGCGGCCGCACGGCGGCACCGTCCTCAAGACCTCGCTCAGCGACGAGGACGAGAAGGAACTGGCCGAGCAGCTCGCCGGCCCCCAGTAGCCGGGCCCCGCCCCGCAGAACCACCGGAACTCGCCAGGAGGGCTCCCTCATGAACCCCGCGCTCAGCAGCGACGTACTCGCGAAGCTGCGACAGCCCCGCCCGTACCCCGCCGTGTCCCTCGTGATGCCGACGCACCGCCGGGAGCCGGACAACGCCCAGGACCCCGTACGCCTGCGCAACCTCGTGGCCGCGGCGGAGAAGGCGGTCCAGGACGATCCGGCAGTGACCCGCGAGCGGCGCGCGGACGTCCTGGACCAGCTGCGCCGGGCGGTGGCGGAGGTCGACCTCGCCCACGCCGAGGACGGTCTGGTGATCTTCGTGGCCCCGGGGGAGCACCACGTGTGGTCGGTGGCCCGGTCGGTGCCGGAGCGCGTCGTCCTCGCCGACACCTTCCTCACCCGCAACCTCGTCGCCGCCCAGGCCGCCGAGCAGCCCTCCTGGGCGCTCGCCGTCGCGGCCGACCGGGTCTCGCTCTGGAGCGGCAGCCCCGAACGGCTCACCGAGCACACCGGGGACGGGTTCCCGCTCACCCGCAGCCTCGAGGACCCGGACGCGGAACGCAAGGAACGCGTCGGCGACCTGCCCAGCACCTTCCAGGACGAGGCGACCCGCCAGTTCCTGCGCGAGGCGCACACGGCCCTGCGCGCGGTGCTCGCCTCCGAGCCGCGCCCGCTCTACGTGATCGGTGAGCCGGTCGCACTCGCGCTCCTGGAGGAGACCGGGCCGCTCCCGCAGGACACGACGCCCGTCCACCGCGGAGGACTCGCGAGCGGCCCCGCCGCGGCGGTCCACGAGGCCGTCGAGCCCGCCCGCGCCGCCCGTGAGGCCGCCGGGTCGACCACCGTCATGGCCGAGCTGGGCGCGGCCAGGGGGCGCCGCGAGTTCGCCGGCGGCCTCGACGAGGTGTGGCAGGCCGTGAAGGAGGGCCGGATCAGACTGCTCGCCGTCGAGGACCACTACCGGACCGTCGTACGGGACGAGGGCGGCCATCTGGAACCGGCCGAGCCCTCCGAGGCCGGGGCACGGGACGACATGGTCGACGAGATCGTCGAACGGGCCCTCGACACCGGAGCCGAGGTCCGGTTCGTACGCGACGACACCCTGCTCGACATGGACCGCATCGCCGGCGTCCTGCGCTACTGACGACGGCCGCACCACGGCAAAGAGAAGAGGACGGATCCTGTGAACCCCACATCGGCGGGTGCGAGGCGGTCGGTGCGCACCCGGGCGGTGAGCGCGGCAGCCGCCGTCGTCGTCACGGCTCTCGGAGCCGCCGGTCTCGTGTCCTGCGACACCGGGAACGACGACACCGGCGGTCCCGCGTTCAGCGAACGCCCCACAGCCCCCGACACGGCGCGCTTCTCGGGCGAACCGCCGTCCTCCGTCGCCTCCTCGGCGTCGGAGGTGGTCGAGTCCGCCCGGGCGTCCGCCTCCTCGGCGGCGGCGTCGGCGTCCGCGCGCGAGGCCTCGCGCGCGGCGTCCGTCGGGGCGGAGATCGAGCGTTCCCGGCAGGCGGCCGAGAACGCTCTGAAGGACGTGCAGGGACAGGGCAACGCGCTGGGCGAGGTCGGCATGACCGGCAAGCCCAGGGCGGACACCGGAGGCGTGCTGACCGTCGTGGTGACCATCACCAACAAGACGTCAGAGGAGGCCTCCTACGCCGTACAGGTCGACTTCCTCGACCCTTCGGGCAAGGTCGTCGAGACGCAGTTCGTCGGTGCCGAGGACCTCGAACCGGGTGGACGCAAACAGCCGTTGGTCATCAGCAGGCAGCCTCCTGAGCCCGTGCTCACCCCGAGGCTCACCAAGGCAGAGCGGTACTGACACTGACACAGGAGAGCGGTATGTCCGAACTCATCGTCATCGGCTACGAGGATCGTGCCGTAGCGAACAGGGCCTTCACCAAGGTCCAGGAGCTCGACGGCAAGTCCGAGATCGACCTGACCGGACTCGCCATCGTCTCGGTGGACGCCGACGGCGAGATCCATGTGGACACCCCGTCCAGGAGAAAGGGGCAGGCCGCCATCGATGCCACCGCCGGCGCCCTCTGGGGGATGGTGTTCGGCATCTTCATCCTCACGCCGGGGATCGGCGTCGTGGGCGCCGCCGTCGGAGGGCTCATCGGCAAGCTGAACCAGATGGGCCTCGACAACAAGTTCCGCGACAAGGTGCGGTCGCTGCTCGAACCGGGCTCGACGGCCGTCGTGATCATGGCCTCGACGGTCGCCGAGGACAAGTTCACCGCGGCCATGGACGAGTTCGGCGGAACCGTGCTCAAGACCACGCTCTCGGAGCAGAGCGAGCGGGAGCTGGCCGAGCAGCTGACGGGCCCGGACGCCACGGCCTGATCCGGCGGACGGCCCCCGAAACGTACTGGAACCGGCCCCCTCCAGGGGGCCGGTTCCACGTGTGGGGGTGAGGTTGCGGGGCTTCCGGAGCGGTCCGTCGGGACGAGTCAGGGCCGAGGCGTCCCGCCGTCCTCGGCGGCGAGCAAGGCGGGCAGGCCGGCGATGGAGTCGAGGACGTGGTCGGGTGTGCCGGAGGCGGCGCGGTGCGTCTCGGGGAGGTACTTGCCCGTCCTCACCAGGACGCCGGTGATGCCGGACCGTTGGGCGGCCAGCACGTCGGATTCGATGTCGTCGCCGATCATCAGCGCCTCCTCCGCGTCGACGCCGAGATGGGCGAGGGCGCTCGCGAAGAACGCGGGGGCCGGTTTGCCTGTCACCTCCGCATGGGTGCGGGCGGCCTTCTCGAGCCCTTCGAGGAAGGCCCCGGTGTCCAGGTCGAGGCCGCCTTCGGTGCGCCAGTACAGATTGCGGTGCATCGACACCAGCCGGGCCCCGCGCTGCAGTTGGCGGAAGACCAGGTTGAGGGCCTCGTAGCCGAACTCGGCCCCGGCGCCGCCGAGCACGACGACGTCGGCGTCACCCTCCTCCACGAGGGTGACGCCCGTCAGGTCCTCCCGTACGTCACCGCTGTTGAGCAGGAGGCAGCGCGCGCCGGGAAAGCGCTCGCGCAGATACGCCGCCGTGGCCGCCGGGGCGGTCAGAACGTCTCCCGCTTCGACGGGGAAGCCCAGGCCGGCCAGACGTGAGGCGATGGCGGCCCTGGTCCGGGAGGTGTTGTTGGTGACCAGCGCGACGCGGAGCCCCGCGTCACGCAGCTGTTCCAGGGCCGAGACCGCTCCCGGCAGAGCCTTCCAGGAGACGGTGAGGACGCCGTCGATGTCGACCAGGACCGCTCGGATTCGTTCCATGGAGCCGACGGTAGCCGCGAGGCCGGACACCCGCGCCTCACCGGCCCCGACGACGCCGCACGTCACTGCGTCTGCGCGCTACGGGCGAGGGCCTCCAGGGCTGCTCCTTCGGCCGTGGAGCGGTCCTCCGGGACCAGGCCGATGCGGGTGCGGCGGTCGAGGAGGTCGGAGGTGTCGAGGGCGCCTTCATGGCGGACGGCCCAGACCAGTTCGGCGCCCGTGACCGGGTGTCCGGGGACGACGGGCTTGCCGAGGGCGGGGTCTTCGAGGCCGAGCGCGTGCACGGCGGGGGCCTCGGAGCCGTAGCGGTGCACGAGCCGGGCCGGGACGTCGAGCCCGGCGAGGACCTGTGGCCGGGCGGCGCCGACGAGGGGGACGGAGGCGGTACGGCACGGGCCCGCGGTCAGGCTCCCGGCGGCCACGGCGGCGTCGACGGCGTCCTGGGCCATGCGGCGGTACGTGGTCAGCTTGCCGCCGACGACGGTGACGACGCCGGAGGGGGAGGTGAGCACGGCGTGCTTGCGCGAGATGTCGGCGGTGCGGCCCGCCGCGTCCCGGGTGTCGAGCAGGGGGCGCAGGCCCGCGAAGGCCCCGACCACGTCGGCGCGCTGGACGGTGACGTCGAGGGCGGAGCCGAGGACGTCGAGGAGGAAGCCGATGTCGGTCTCGGGGACCTCCGGCACGTCGGGGATGTCGCCGTCGACGGGTTCGTCGGTGAGGCCGACGTACACGCGTCCGTCGCCCTGGGGCAGGACCAGGACGAAGCGGTTCGTCTCGCCGGGGATCGGGATGTGCAGGCCCGCGGAGAGCCGGCCGAGGTCCTCGGAGCGCAGGACGAGATGGGTGCCGCGCGAAGGCCGCAGACGTACGTCGTCGACGAGTCCGCCCGCCCAGACGCCGGCCGCGTTGATGACCGTGCGGGCGCGGATCCGCAGCTCCTGGCCGGTGGTCTCGTCGCGGACCAGCGCACCGTCGCGGTGCAGCTCCAGGGCCCGGGTGCGCGTGAGGACGTGGGCGCCGTACGCGGCCGCCGTGCGGGCGATCGCGGTGACCAGCCGCGCGTCGTCGGAGAGCCGGCCGTCCCAGGAGAGCAGTCCGCCGCGCAGCCCGGTGGGCCGCAGGGCCGGGGCGAGATGGCGGGTCTCGACGGCGGACAGCGTGCGCGGCTGGGGCAGCGTGCTCCGCGAGGTGCGGGCGCTGACGCGCAGCAGGTCGCCCGCGAGGAATCCGGCGCGGGCGAGGGCGGCCTGGCCGCGGCTGACGAGCGGGGTGAGGGGCAGGACGAAGGGCTGCGCGCGGACGAGGTGGGGGGCGGTGCGCTCCATGAGGATGCCGCGCTCGACCGCGCTCTCGTGGGCGACGTCGAGCTGCCCGGACGCGAGGTAGCGCAGTCCGCCGTGGACGAGCTTGGAGCTCCAGCGGGAGGTGCCGAAGGCGAGGTCGTGGGCGTCGATCGCGGCGACGGTGAGCCCGCGGGTGGCCGCGTCGAGCGCGGCTCCGGCCCCGGTGGCACCGAGCCCGACGACCAGGACGTCGACCACGCCGTCGGCACTGCCGTCGGCGAGCCGCTCCAGTTCGTTCAGGCGCCGCCGGGCGTTGAGGGAGGAACCGGGCAGGGCGGGGCTGCTCGTGGGGTTCATGGGGCGATGGTCCTCTCCAGCAGGGTGCGCAGCTCGTCGAGGAAGGCGGCTTCGCTCAGTTCGGGATCGGTGTCGTCGGTCATGGTGCGCAGCGAGAGCGTGAAGGACTGGACGACGAGCAGCAGGGACCGGGCCTGCAGGTCCGGCCGGACACGGCGCACGGAGCCGTCCTCGTGGCCGTCCTCGAGTGCCGTGTGCAGGAGCCCGAGCAGGGCGTCCTGGCTGGCGCCCCGGCGGTCGAGGATGTACGGCAGCAGCAGCTCGGGGTCGACGTCGATGATCTTGTGGAAGAGCGGGTGGGCCCGGAACGCCGCGGCTCCCGCGACGAGCCCCTCGACGATCCGCTCCCGTTCGGGCCGGTCCTCGTCGGAGGGCGGCATGGCGCCGGCCGCGACGGTGATCCACTCACGGGTCATCAGGTCACCCACCAGGCTGCGCACGTCGGGCCAGCGCCGGTAGATCGTCATCCGGGACACGCCCGCGCGCCGGGCGATGTCGGTGAGGGTGGTTCGCCGTACGCCGACGGCGAGCACACAGTCGCGTGCGGCGTCGAGCACGGGATCTGTGTCTTCATGGTTGTGACGAATGGGCGTCATCTGTCACAGTGTAATGCCAGCGTCGGCCGAATGGCAGCGCCATCCGTGAAACAGACCGTAAGGAACCCTTTCGAAGTGGACATGTTGTGGAGCGGTTGGGGCGACCCGGCCAAGGCGGCACCCCTGCCCGACTCGGTGACCGGCCTGCTGCGTGACCTGCTCGGCGTCACGCCGCGTGAGAGCGGCCCGGCCGCCCTCGCCGACATCGAACCGCCCGCCCCGGCGCTGACCGACGAGGCCCGCACCGCGCTGCGGGCGGCCGTCGGCGCCCCCGACGCCCTGCGGGAGGACGCCGAGAGCCGCATCCGGCACACCCGCGGCAAGTCGACCCCCGACCTGCTGCGCATCCGCGCCGGCGAGGTCGACGACATCCCCGCCGCGGTCGTGCTGCCGGGCGACCACGACGAGGTCCTCGCCGTGCTCCGCGCCTGCGCCGAACACGGCGTCGCCGCCGTGCCCTTCGGCGGCGGCACCTCCGTCGTCGGCGGCCTCGCGCCCACCACCAAGCGGCCGTTCGTCGCGCTCGACCTGCGGCGGCTCGACCAGCTGCTCGCCGTCGACGAGGTGTCCCGCACCGCGACGCTGCAGCCCGGTCTGCGCGGCCCGCAGTGCGAGGCGCTGCTGAACGAGCGGGGCTGGACCCTCGGGCACTTCCCGCAGTCCTTCGAATGGGCGACCGTCGGCGGCTTCGCCGCGGCCCGCTCCAGCGGCCAGGCGTCGGCCGGATACGGCCGCTTCGACGAGATGGTCCTCGGCCTGACCGTCGCCACCCCCGAAGGCACCCTGGAGACCGGCCGGGCCCCGCGCTCGGCGGCCGGCCCCGACCTGCGCCAGCTGATCCTCGGCTCCGAGGGCGCCCTCGGAGTGATCACGGCCGTGACCGTGCGCATCCGTCCGCTCCCCGCGAAGCGGGTCTACGAGGGCTGGCGCTTCGCCTCCTTCGAGGCCGGCACGGCGGCACTGCGCCGACTCGCCCAGGACGGCCCGCGGCCCACGGTGCTGCGGCTGTCGGACGAGTCCGAGACCTTCATCGGTCTCGCGCAGCCGGACGCCATCGGCAGCGCCGGACTCCCGCAGAACCCGGGCTGCCTGGCCATCGTCGGCTACGAGGGCACCGAGGAGGAGACGACGGCCCGCCGCGCCGCCGCCCGCGAGGTCCTCCTGGCCTGCGACGGCGAGCTCATCGGCGAGGAGCCCGGCGACAAGTGGGAGCACGGCCGGTACAACGCGCCGTACCTGCGGGACGCTCTGCTCGACGCCGGCGCGTTCGCCGAGACGCTGGAGACCGCGGCCTTCTGGTCCGCCGTCCCCGGCCTCTACACGGCCGTGCGGGACGCGCTGACGAGCACCCTCACCGAGGCCGGCACGCCGCCGCTCGTCATGTGCCACATCTCGCACACGTACGAGAACGGCGCCTCCCTGTACTTCACCGTCGTCTCCGCCCAGGGAGAGGACGCCGTCGCGCACTGGGAACCGGTGAAGCGGGCGGCCAACGACGCGATCCTGGCCGCGGGCGGCACCATCAGCCACCACCACGGCGTCGGCACCGACCACCGCGACTGGTACGCCCGGGAGATCGGCCCCCTCGGCGTGCGCATGCTGCAGGCCGTCAAGGCCGAGGTCGACCCCTCCGGTGTGCTCAGCCCCGGTGTCCTCATCCCCGTCCGCTGAACCCTACTTCTGCTCGCCCGGAGGCCAGATCCATGCGACAGTTCACCGCCGTCGTCAACCCCACCGCAGGGGGTTCCAGCGGCACGGCGGGTCTGCTCCCGCTGGCCCGTCTGCTGCGGGAGGCGGGCGCGAGGCTCGACACCGTCTACAGCCGCAGCCTGGAGCACGCACGCGAGCTCGCCCTGGACGCCGGGGCACAGGGGCACGTCGTGCTCGCCGTCGGCGGTGACGGGATGGCGGGCTGCGTCGGCGGTGCGCTCAGCGGTACGGACACGGTCTTCGGCCTGGTCCCCGCGGGGCGCGGCAACGACTTCGCGCGCGCCCTGGGCCTCCCGACCGACGCCCCGCGGCTGGTCGAGACGCTGCTCCACGGGGAGCCGCGGGCCGTCGACACGATCGAGGTGGAATCCGCCGTGCACGAGCGGACCTGCGTCCTCGGAAGCGTGTACGCGGGCGTCGACGCGGTGGCCAACCGCCACGCCAACGCCTCCCGCCTGCTGCGCGGCGCGGCGTCGTACTACGCGGGCGGCCTGCGAGCGGTCCTCGCGTGGAAGCCGGCCGCGTACCGCGTCACGATCGACGGGGTGAGGCACGAGCGCACCGGCTACACCGTGGTCGTGGCGAACTCGGGCTACTACGGCTTCGGGAGGAAGGTCGCACCCGGCGCACGCGTCGACGACGGGATGCTCGACGTCGTGGTCATCAAGCAGGCTCCGAAACGTCTCTTCTTCGCCATGATGAACGAACTGAAGGCAGGCGTGCACGTGAACCGGCCCGAGGTCGAGATCCTGCGCGGCAAGGAGATCCGCCTCGAAGCGGACCGCCCCCTCCCGTACGGAGCGGACGGCGAGGTCGACGCGACCCTGCCGGTGACGCTCAGGGTGCGGCCCGCCGCTCTGAACGTCCTGGCCTGACCAGGACGTCCGCGGGCCCGTCGGGCCCGGCACACCGGGTGCCCGGAGGGAGCGACGCCTCCTCCGGGCACCCGGCCGCGTCCAAAGCCCCCTACGAGGGATACCGCCCGCCGATGCCCTGGTTGTCGGGCTGTTGCGCGATGGCCCGGCGGGCCGGGTCGGTGAACTCCCGCTCGATCGACTCCCGCAGCAGGCCGATCTCCGCTCGCACGGCGGCGTGCTGAGACTGCGGCAGGATGCCGAGCAGGTCCTCGAGCATGGCGCGGAGCCGACGGCAGACCTGCACGGAGGAGCCTCCGTACTCGCGGATCTCGCAGACGGCGAGCTGAAGGAAGTTCTCCCAGTCACGCCCCGGGAGCACCAGCCGGGCGTGCCCGTCGCGATCGGCCAGCACATAACGACCGGGGAGGCGTGCACTGCCGACCGTGTGCAGGAAGGACTCGATGTAGTTGACCACCTGCACCGCGGTCGTCGGGTCGTTCACCGCGGGCGAGAGGGCCCTGATGGCGATGTCGACGAGGACCCTCAGGGCGAAGGCGGGGTCCTGTTCGATGGTGCGCTCGGACCCGAGGGCGACGAGATCGGTCACCCGGTCCGGGTCCGGTTTCGACGTGCCCCCGTGGACCTCGATGAGGACCGTGCCGGGCGGCACGAAATCGCCGATCAGCCGGGTCACGACGAAGACGCAGTCGTGGCGCGCCGCCTCCGCGACCAGCCCGGCCACGTCGAACGCCTGGATGGCTCCACCGCTTCCGGTGCGCACGCGCATCACCGGACCGTCGGACGGCACGGTTCCGTCTCCGCGGGGCGCCGCGTCCCGGATGGCCGCGGCCCCGCTCGTGAAGACGGCCTCTCCCATGCGGGTGACCAGTTCGGCGATGGCCACCGGTCTGAGGCTGTGGGTGAACCTGTTGAGGTAGATGAGCAGGAGGACGAGGCTGACGGCCACCGCCACGCCGGCCAGGGTCACCCCGAGGTCGGGGACGGAGTCGGTCTCGACGCTGCGCAGCAAGGAGAACGCGAACGCGAACGTCCCGGTGAAGGTCGCCAGCACCGCCTTCTGCAGCCGGTCCCGGTACCACAGGCGCATGTAGCGGGGGGAGAGGGTTCCCGTCGCCTGCTGCACGACGAGTACGCCGATGGTGACGACGAATCCGAGCAATGCCACCATCGCCCCCACGATGGCGGAGAGCACGCCGCTCGCCGTCGTCGCCGAGTAGTGCCAGCCGCTCGGCGGCCGGTCCGTGCTGTCGGCGACGAGCGCGAGCTCGGCGAGCAGGACGCCGAGGACGAGACCGAACAGCGGCACGATCCACAGACTCGCCTTGATGTACTGCCGCAGCCTGAACCTGGCTGCCCAGGACGTCAGGACGCCCACGTCACGCCTCCTTCACCCGGAGGAGTCCGGTGCTCATGAGGCACACGAGACCGCGGGCTCCCTCGGCGGGAACGCTGCCCTCCCACGGTAGAGCCCTTCCCGGGGCGGCGCAGCGGCGGAGCTCCCGTCGCCGCCCGGTGCGACCGGCTCGCCAGGACGGGACGACCCTGTCGGCCTAAGCTGGCCGAATGGCGCCCGGATCACGTCCTCGGGTGCCGCGCCACGGCGCCCGATCGTTGTCTACCGGGGCCGAAAGGGGCTCAAGATGGACGACTATCCCCTGATCGAGAACCACGGCCTCATCGGTGATCTGCAGACCGCGGCCCTCGTGACCACCGATGCGACGATCGACTGGTTCTGCTGTCCGCGCTTCGATTCGCCCAGCGTCTTCGGCGCCCTGCTCGACCGGCGGAAGGGCGGCCACTTCACCGTCAGGCCGGCCGCGGACGCCTACACCACCAAGCAGCTGTACCACCCGGACACCGCCGTGCTGGTGACGCGCTTCATGACCGAGGCCGGGGCGGGCGAGGTGGTCGACTTCATGCCGGTGACCGGCACGACGGCGACGGACCGGCACCGTCTGGTCCGCATGCTGCGCTGTGTGCGGGGCAGCATGACCTTCGAAGGGGAGATCGCCCCGCGCTTCGACTACGGGCGCAAGCCCCACGAGCTGCACCTCACCGAGCACGGGGCCCTCTTCACCTCGGAGGACCTGGACCTCGCCGTCCACGCGGTCCGCGAGCCGCAGGACGATCGGCTGCTGACCGACCTCTCGGGCGACAAGGACCTGCGCTTCCGTCTGACCCTGCGGGCGGGGCAGCAGCGCGGCATGATCCTGGAATCCTCCCCCGGCGGGCCGCCGCACGAGGTCCGGGTGGGGGAGTTCGACCGGCTCTTCGACGAGACGGTCGGTTTCTGGCGCTCCTGGCTGGGCCAGTCCACCTACGAGGGCCGCTGGCGGGAGGCGGTGGAACGTTCGGCCGTGACGCTGAAGCTCATGACCTACGCGCCGACCGGCGCCCTGGTGGCCGCCCCCACGACGGGGCTGCCCGAGCAGGTGGGGGGCGAGCGCAACTGGGACTACCGGTTCACCTGGATCCGCGATGCCTCGTTCTCGGTGTACGCCTTGCTGGGCCTGGGCTTCACGGAGGAGGCGAAGGCGTTCATGGTCTGGCTGCACGACCGCGTCAAGGAGAAGGCCGGCGAGGCGAACGGCACCGGGCCGCTGAACATCATGTACCGCGTCGACGGCACCTCCGACCTGGTCGAGGAGACCCTGGACCATTGGGAGGGTTACCGCGGTTCCGCACCGGTCCGCATCGGCAACGGAGCCGCGAGCCAGCTCCAACTGGACATCTACGGCGAGGCGCTCGACAGCATCTACTTCGCGCACCGGCACGGCATGCATCTCGACACCGGAGGCTGGAAGGCGCTGCACACGCTGCTCGACTGGCTGGTCGACCACTGGGACCAGCCCGGAGAAGGGCTGTGGGAGACCCGCGGCGGCCGGAAGGACTTCACCTACGGCCGCGTGATGTCCTGGGTCGCCTTCGACCGCGCCCTGCGGATCGCCTACGACGACGGCCGTCCCGCGGCCCGCGGGCGCTGGGTGGACGCGCGCGACGAGATCTACGCGCAGGTCCTCAGCCGGGGATGGGACCCCGAGAAGCGGGCATTCGTGCAGCACTACGGCGACGACGTGCTCGACTCCTCGCTGCTGCGCATGCCGACGGTCGGCTTCATCACGCCGGACGATCCGAAGTGGAGGACGACCCTGGCCGCGATGGACCGCGAACTGGTCAGCGACAGCCTGGTCTACCGCTACAACCCCGAGGCGTCACCCGACGGACTGCGCGGCTCCGAGGGCACGTTCTCCCTGTGCACGTTCATGTACGTCGACGCCCTGGCGCGGGCCGGACACACCGACATGGCCCGGCTGGTGCTGGAGAAGATGCTCACCTACGCCAACCACCTGGGCCTGTACTCCGAGGAGATCGCCCTGACGGGACAACAGCTGGGCAACTTCCCCCAGGCTTTCACGCACTTGGCGCTGATCGACGCGGCCATCACCCTGAACGCGAAGCTCAATGGAGCGCGCGGGGGCGGAAGTTAGCCGCACGCAGCCGGATTGCGGGGTTCACTGTCCGCCGGCCGGCGGGACGGCACCGAGGAGAACGACGGTGTCGCCCTCCTGCAGGACGGTCTCCTGCCTCTCGGTGACCGGGACCAGCCGCTGGTCGGCCCGTACCACGAAGAGGGTCTCCTGCTCCGGCGGCAGCGGGGCGGAGGCCGGCTGCACCACGAACCGGGCGCCCTGCTCGTAGCGCTCGGCCAGGACGTGACGGACGAGGGAACGGCCGAAGAGGATGTCGCCGCCGGTGTAGGGAGCGACCACTCCATGGCTGTCGTGCGGGGGGCCGACCCGGTAGACGGGACCCTCGACGTTGTCCTGCATCACGACCGAGGCGAGCGCGTTGAAGTCGTCGTCGTCCGTGGCGAGGAACACGGCCGTCACTCCCTCCAGCCGCGCCCCGGGGTTGATGGCCGTGGCCAGCAGATCGCCCTTGGCCAGGTCGAGCCCCGTCGCCTTGATCCGTTCCCGCTCCTCGTCGAGCCCCGCCCACATCAGCACGTCAAGTCCCGCCGACCGCAGGGCCCTTCCCAGGTCGACCACCCAGGCCTCGCCGCCCACCAGGAGGATGCGTGTGCCCGCCGGTTTGACGACGCCCAGTCGTCTGGCCATGGGGGCGGCCGTCAGCGAGTAGAGCAGGACCGTTCCCACGATCACCAGGAACGTGACGGGAAGGATCTTCGCGGCCCCGCTCTCCCCTCGCTGGACCAGGCTGGCGGAGAACGTCGATGCCGTGGCCGCCGCGACGATGCCGCGCGGGTCCATCCACCCGATGAAGATCCGCTCTCCTCGGCCCAGCCCCGAGCGCGCCGTCGCGGCGAAGGCCACGAGCGGCCGCACCACCAGGACGAGCATCACGATGAGGGCGAGCGCGGGAAGGAGCACCGGTACCAGGGATGCCGGGGTGACGGTGGAGGAGATGGAGACGAACAGCAGCCCGATGATCAGCTGGACCAGGGTCTCGAAGAAGGGGCGCCGGGCCGGCATGTCGAAGCCGCGGATGTTGGCGACGGCCAGACCCGTGACGATCGCGGCGATGAGCCCCGTGTCGTCCCGCACGATGTCGCAGCCCGCCGATACGGCGATCACCGTGGCGAGTTGAGCCAGCGTACCGAGGGTCTCGCCCAGCCGAAGGGTCCGCAGCGTGAACCACAGCAGCGCGGTCCCCGCGGCCCCGCCGACCAGCCCCACGAGCAGGCTGAGACCGAACTGCCCCAGCTGGTATCCCCGGCCGATGTCGACCTGGTGCGTCGTGGCGATGGCGTGGAAGGTGAGCGCGCCGAGGATGCCGCCGATCGGGTCGGTGAGAGTCCCCTCCCAGATGAGAATGCGTCGCACCTTGTCGGTCGGCCGCACGAAGTCGAGCAGCGGACCGACGACCGTGGGGCCCGAGACGACGAGGATCACGCCGAGCATCGCGGCCACGCGCAGCGGCATGTCGAACATCGCCGGTGACACCGTCGCGACGACCAGAAACGTGAGCAGCACCCCGTACGCCAGCAGTCGTCCCACGATCCCCCGGGTGTGGCCGGCGAGCTTGCGCAGGTCGAGCCCCTGTCCGGCGTCGTAGAGGATCACCGCGACGGAGAGCGACACCAGGTCGGAGAAGGCCGGCCCCAGCAGCTTGTCCGGATGAATGACATCCGTCATCGCGCCGGCGGCGAACCCGACCGGCAGCAGGATGATGAGGGCCGGGAGGCGCAGCCTGCTCGCCAGGATCTGCGAGCCGGTGGCGAGCACCACCGTCAGGGCGAGTCCGAGAAGGATCTCGTCGTCGGTCACAGCGGCTTCCTTCGTGGGATTTCGGGCGCGAGAGGGGGAGCGGGCGGTCAGCCGCTCGGTGCCGTGTTCTCGCCGTCCGTGCCGCTTCCTCTGCGCAGCTCGGCGTCGGTGAGTTCTTCCAGCTCGCCGCGGGTGTCCAGCCAGTAGAGGAGGACGACGGCCGGCACGACGAGCACGAGGGCCACCAGGGTGACGATCGCCAGCCACGTCAGTGTCGCGGGCGCGCCCGCGGCGTCGGCCACGGTCAGCGAGGTGGGGAGGAGGTACGGGCGTTGGGCCATGCCCCAGGCGATGACGGCGGAGGCGACGACCCCGACCGCCGTGACGCGCATCCACGCGCCGGGCGTCCGCAGGAGCAGCCAGGCCGTCGCGAGGGCGGCCGCTCCGGCCAGGACGACGAAGAGCAGCCCCAGACCGTGCGTGAGCCCGTGCCACACGTAGGGGGAGTCCTCGTGGGTGACGAACCCGGTGATCACGGCCAGGACGGTGAGGACGGCGAGGCTGCCCAGGGCCCGCCACCTGAAGTAGCCGACCAGATCCGTCGCGCCGAACCGGCGTGCGTCCCCCGTGAGGAAGACCGCGCCGACGAAGGCCGTCGCCGCGATGGCGATCAGCCCGAACATCACGCTGGTGGGGTTGGCCCACGCGTCCACCGAGGCCTCGGTACCGGGCGCCACCCGCCCTGACGCGACCCCGCCGACGGCGGCCCCGAGGAAGAACGGCGTGACGACCGAGGCCACGGCGAACACGGCACCGTACAGCCGTCGGCCGGCGAGCCGCCGGGAGGGCTTGCGGAACGCGAAGCCGGCGCCGCGCAGGACCATGCCCACGACAGCCAGTGCCAAGGGGAGCCACATCGCCGTGAACACGGTCTGGAACAGAGGGGGGAATCCGGTCCACATGACGACGAGAACGAAGATCAGCCAGACGTTGTTGACCTCCCACACGGGGGCCATGGCGTGGTCGATGAGCCATCGGGGCCGTCTTCCGCGTTCCGCGCCCCCGGCCGTCAGATCCCAGAAGCCGGCCCCGTAGTCGGTGCCGCCCGCGGAGGCGTACGCGGCCACGGCGAGGAGCAGCACCACGGCGATGAGGTCGGCGGTCATCGGCGGCCGCCTTCCGCCCCGGAGGCTCCGCCGTCCGGAGCGGGGGCGTCACCCGCGGGGACGGGCGACCGTGGTCCGTAGGGAGTGTCCGTCTCCGGCGCGAGAGGCGACGGCCCTCCTGCCGCCCGCTGCTCGTCGGCGAGCCGCCAGCGCGTACGCATCTTGAGGAGGATGACGAGGAACGAGGCGAAGAGGAACACGTACACCGACATCACCACGGCGAGCATGATCCAGAGAGTGGTGGAGCGGGTGGACGTGACCGCCTCGGCCACACGCATGTTCTGGTAGACGATCCACGGCTGGCGCCCCACCTCGGTGGCGATCCAGCCCGCCTCGACGGCCACGACGGAGGCGACGCCCGCACAGGCCGCGGAGCGGTAGAACCACTTCGACGCGGGAAGCCGTCGGTGCCGCAGCCAGACCAGGCCGTACCAGAGGGCGAGCAGCACCAGTGCGGACCCGATCAGGACCATGAGGTCGAAGGCCCAGTGGGCGATGGTCGCCTGCACGGCCGTG
Organism: Streptomyces tanashiensis; assembly: GCF_014648895.1. Taxonomy (GTDB): domain Bacteria; phylum Actinomycetota; class Actinomycetes; order Streptomycetales; family Streptomycetaceae; genus Streptomyces; species Streptomyces tanashiensis. Next base: position 125,743 of record NZ_BMRZ01000012.1, on the reverse strand, counting down.
GGGCGCTGGTCCGCCGGCACGGAGGTCAGTCCCCTCACCTCGGTGTCCGGGCTGAATCCGGCCAGGACGGAGTCGAGCAACGGGATCTTGATGCCGCCCGAGACGCTGCCGTCCTCGTTCAGGCGCCCGAAGAGGTACTCCGGTACCCGGGTGTCGGTCTTCCAGACGATCTCCAGCGCGGCGAACTTCACCGGCTGCTTGTGGAACACCGACCGGGCGAGGGAATCGCCCAGGACGAACTGCAGCGGAGTGGCCACCGCGGCGATGGTGAACGGGACGGCGAAGCCGAGCCGGTGGTAGTGGTCCCGGCGGCCGCGCAGCCAGCCCACGGCGTAGACGCCGGACACCACGAAGCCCGCGGTGAGGACCATCGCCACGACGAAGTGCCAGTACTGCGGCCCGAACATGGGCGTGAAGATCGCCTTCCAGACGTTCACGTCGACCGGGTTGCCCGCGGAGTCCAGGGAGAAGCCCTGGGGCGTGTTCATCCAGGAGTTGGCGGCCAGAATGCCGAACGCCCCGAGCAGCGCGGCAGCCGGGAGGGGCAGCCCGAGGAGGAAGTGCGTACGGGGCTTCAGCCGCCGCCATCCGTACAGATAGATCGCGATGAGTACGGCCTCCAGGAAGAACGCCCAGGCCTCGACGCCGAATCCGATGCCGAAGACATCACCCCACCGGCCCATCAGCCCGGGCCAGAGCAGGCCGAACTCGAAGGACAGCACGGTGCCGGTGACGATGCCCAGCGCGAACTGCACCGCCATGACGGCCGACCAGCGCCGCGCCAGGAGCAGTGCCGTGGCGTCCTCGCGCCGCAGACCGCGGTAGTGCATCACGAGGGTGATGAAGGGGAAGGCCACGCCCAGGGGTACCAGGATGATGTGGGACGCCAGGGTGAAGGCCATGAGTTCCCGGGCCGGCAGGAGTTGGGCCGGGGCATCCGCCAGCAGGTGGAACGAGGTGGGCATACACGCCTTCGCTGTTCGTGACGTCGGGAAGAGGGTCAGCCGCCGGTGGCGAAGCCCGGGAAGAGGGTCATCCCGCCGTCGACGTAGAGGGTGGTCCCCACGACGTAGTCCATGAGGTCGGAGGCGAGTGCGACCACGGCGTGGGCGATGTCGTCGGGGTCGCCGATCCGGTCGTACGGGATCAGCTTCAGGAGGTCCTCGCGGGCCTCGGGCGTCTCCCAGGCGGCACGGTTGATCGGCGTCCTGATCGCCCCCGGGGCGACCGCGTTCACCCGGATCTTCTCCGGCGCGAGCTCCTGGGCCAGGGTCTGCATCATCATCTGCACACCGCCCTTGGAGGACGCGTAGTTGACGTGGCCCGCCCACGGGATGATCTGGTGCACCGAACTCATGCAGACGATCTTCCCGGCGGCGCGGGACACCTCGGGGACCACGCCGCGGCGCCGGAACTCCTTGGCCGCCTCCCGGGCGCACAGGAACTGACCGGTGAGATTGACGTCGATGACCTTCTGCCACTGGGCGAGGGTCATGTCGGTGAGCCGGGCGTCCCGCTGCAGTCCCGCGTTGGCGACCAGGATGTCGATGGTCCCGAACTCCTCGACCATGCGGTCCATCATGGCCGTGACCTGGTCCTCCTGGGACACGTCCGCCTCGTACGCCGCCGCGCGCACCCCGAACGAAGCGATCTCCTGGACCACTTCCTCGGCGGCCTCACGGCCCGCCACGTAGTTCACGACCACGTCGGCGCCGGCTCGCCCCAGGCCGATGGCCGTGGCCTTGCCGATGCCCGAGTTGGCGCCGGTGACCAGCGCCTTCTGGCCTCGCAGCAGATGTGTGGGGATCACACCCTGTGGTGCGTCCACGGTGGGACCCATGATGCCCTGCCTCTCGTCGCCGGCGGCCGCGCTCCGCCCGGCTGCGGGCGGCCAGGCACGGAGGTCACGGAACCACCGGTCGCGGCGGTCGGCATGCAGGGAGAACCCCCGTTGGGCCGTTGGGCCGAGCGTCTTCGTCCGATCGGACCAGCGTCCCGGCTCTCAGCCCAGCCGGGCCATGAGGTGGTCGCCGACGCGCAGCGCGTTGGCGATGGCCGTCAAGGACGGATTGACCGCGCCGATGCTGGGGAAGAAGCTCGTGTCGACGACGTAGAGGTTGTCGAGGTCGTGGGCCTTGCAGTTGACGTCCAGCGCGGACGCGGCGGGGTCGGTGCCGAAGCGCACGGTGCCCGCCTGGTGCGCCGTCGCACCGATCGGCATGCCCTTGTGCAGATAGATGCTGTGCGACAGCAGGTGGTGCTCGTGCATGCCCAGGTGGCCGAGCATGCCCTGCAGCTTGTGCCGCAGCCGCTTCAGGCCCTCGATGTTGTTCTTCTCGTCGAGAGCGAGGTGGATGCGGGCGTCATCGTCGAGGGTCACCCGGTTGCCGGCCAGGGGCAGGTCCTCGCCGCACAGCCAGAAGTCGACGGCGTGGTGCGCCAGCACCTCGAACGGCATGTCCGGTGTCACCGCACCGGCCCACCGCGGGGCCTCGCCGTGGATCTGCTCGGCGTCCGACTTGCCCAGCATCTGGATGCCGCCGAGCGGGTAGTCCCAGTCGTCCGCCCCGAAGTACCAGTCGTGCAGGGCCAGCGTCTTCTGGAACTGCGTGTCGTTGGGCTCCTTCGACACCGCCATCAGGGCCAGGTTGTTGTGGCGCATGTAGAAGCGGCCGACCACGTCGGAGCTGTTCGCGAGACCGTTCGGATGGCGCTCGTTCGCCGAGGCAAGGAGCAGCGCCGCCGAGTTGACCGCCCCGCACGAGACGACCACCACATCCGCCGTGAACCGGACCTCCGAGCCGTCGGGCAGCCGGCCGACGACCGCGCTGACCGTGCGTCCACCCGCATCGGTCTCCAGGCGGACCACCTGCGTGTCCGTGACCATCTCGACGGCGGGGTGCCGCAGAGCCGGCTCCACGCAGATGACCTCGGCGTCCGACTTGCCGCGCACCAGACACGGAAAGCCGTCCACACGGTTGCACCGGATGCAGACACTGGAATGGCCGGCCCGCCCCCCGTCCTCCTGGCTGAGATCGACACCGATCGGCAGGTGGAAGGGGTGCAGACCACGCTTCTCCAGGTCGTCGCTCAACTGCTGGATGCGCGGCTCGTGCTCCACGGGCGGACGGGCGTACGGAGCGCTCGCCGCGCCCTCGGTCGGATCCTCTCCGTGCCGTCCGTGGACGAGATAGAGGTGCTCGGCCTGGGTGTAGTACGGCTCCAGGTCCTCGTACCGGATCGGCCAGGCGGGGGAGAGGCCGCCGTGATGACGGAGCTCGCCGAAGTCCTCGGGCCGCAGCCGGAAGAGGGCGGCGCCGTAGAACTTGGTGTTGCCCCCCACGTAGTAGTTGACCTCGGGAGGGAACTCGTTCCCGTGCTGGTCGATCCAGAACTCCGGCGCCCGGTACTTGCCCTTGACGAACACGGCCGTCGAGTCCCAGTTGTCCCGCTCGCGCGGCAGGTAGCCGCCGCGTTCGACGAGGAGCACGCGTTTGCCGGACGGGGCGAGCCGATGGGCGAGGGTGCCGCCGCCGGCGCCGGTGCCGATGATGATGACGTCGTAATGAGGGGCGTCGCCCACGGCGACCACCGTCCTTGAGATCATGGCCCTGAACTGGCCTCGGACCCCTTCTCCCCGCGGCGCGGGGCCGAGCGTCCCACCCGTTCGAACGTAGCCGCCCTCCCTCTGGACGGCGACCGGAGCGGCGGTCGCCGGCCGGCACCGCCGGTCACAGCACCGCGATCGGGTTCACCGGCGAGCCGGTGGCTCCGGGCAGCCGCAGCGGGGCGACCGCGCACAGGAAACTCCATCGCCCGGTCTCCGCGCAGACCGGGACCAGGTCCTCGAACTGCAGGTAGTCCATCAGAGGGATGCCCATGGCATGGACGGCCAGGACGTGCACCGGGAAGGAGATGCCCTGCACCGTGCTGGGCGCGGTGTCGTTGTTGCCGTCCCCGCCCAGGACGGCCACCTTCCGCTCGGCCAGGAACCCCACGGCGGCCGGATGGAGGCCGGCCCGGGCCGTCGCCGCGTTCCACGGGCCGAGTTCCGTACGGCGGAGACGGTGTCCCACCCGTACGAACAGCAGGTCTCCCGGTCCGACGCGGACCCCTTGCGCGGCCTCGGCGGCCGTCAGATCGTCCGAGGTCACCTGGTCGCCGGGTTCCAGCCAGGGCACGCCACGCAGCCGCGGGATGTCCAGCAGCACACCCCGGCCGACGATGCCGTTCGCGGCCGATTCGACGGAGAGGGCACGGGCACCCTCGGGCGTGACACTGCTCGCGGACACCCCGCCGTACAGCTCCCCGTCGAGCACCACGTGGCAGAGCGCGTCGAGATGACTGTCCGCGTCCCCGTGCACGTTCATGGCGAAGCGGTCGGTGGCGAAGTGCAGCCCGTCCGCGCCGAGTGCGTCCGGAGCGGGCCCGGTCATCACGTGCACCGCGGGCTCGGGGTCGTCGGGGCCCGGCACGGTCTCGATCGGAGCGGCCAGCGACACCGTACGCCCGAGGCGGACCTCCGCGACGGCCGCCACCACCCGCTCGGGCGTCACATGGCGGAGCGCGCCACGCCGCCGGTCGACCGCCGACCGCGCGGACTCCCGCCGCAGTCGCTCGTGGAGCGCCCGGAAGTCCTGCGCGCTCATACCCGGCACGGCCGAGGGCGGTGGGGGCGGGGTCACGGCGGCCCCCACGGGCTGAGGCCCCACCGGAGCACATGCGTGGCGCCCGGTTCCAGCAGGGTGAGATCCGTGCCGCTGCGAAAGGCGTCCGGCGGACAGGACATGGCCTCCACGGCGACACCGCGGCGCCGCCGCTCGGGTTCGGCCAGGGTGTCGCCCGTGTACACCTGTACGTACCGCGTGCCCTCGCCGAGCCACAGATCGACGCCCCGCAGCCCCGAGGGATGCGCCAGCCGCACGACGGCCCGGCCGTCGGGGGCGCGGTCGAGTCCGGTGAAGGCGGTGTCCAGGCGCAGACCGCCGATGGGGCGGGCGGTGCGGAAGTCGTACGGGGTGCCGTCGACGGGTTCCCGGCCGATCGGCAGACCCCGTTCGTCGGTACGCAGCAGATACCGGGCGGGAACGGTCAGCAGGGCACGGTCGACGAGCTCGGTGCCGACCGTCAGATAGGGGTGCTGCCCCACCCCGTAAGGGGCGGGCTCCGTCCCGGTGTCGGTGGCGTGGACGGTGGTGCTGAGCCCTTCCGGCCCCAGCCGGTACTCGACCCGGACCTCCACGAGGAACGGATACCCCGGCTGAGGGCAGAGCGTCGTGCCGAGCGTCAACGCGTCCTCGGTGCGGGCGAGGGGTTTCCACAGGGTCCAGCGGAGCAGTCCGTGGATCGCGTTGTTCCTGTCGACCTCCGTCAGGGGGAGTTGCAGGCTCCTGCCTCCGAAGTCGTAGCGCCCGTCGCCCACACGGTTCGGCCACGGGATGAGCAACTGGCCTCGTCCGCCCGTGATGGCGGACCCCGCGGGGAACGCGTCGAGCAGAGGCCGGCCGTGCACGACGTAGTCGCGCAGGGCGCCGCCCAGCTGGACGACCACCGCGCTCTGTGCTCCGTGAACCAACCGCCATGACTCGCCCGTGGGGCCGGGGGGCTCCGCGGGCCCGTCGCCCGCGACGGCACGGGCGGCCCGGTCCGTGTCCGCTGGGGCCGCCGGTACCCCGACGGCTGATTCCCGGTGCATCAGCGACAGCACGGCTGTGACGACGGCCTCCGGAGACTGGTCGATCTCCACCACCAACGGGTGCTCATCCGGCCCCGGCTCCTGGAGGACCGCGAGCTGGGTGTCCAGCAGGTCCGCCGGGAAGAAGTGGCCGCGGCGCGCGCCCAGCCGGGACTCCAGCAGCTCGCGCGAGCCGTGCAGGTACACCAGAACAGCTTCGGGACGCCCTGCGAGCAGCCTGTCCCGGTAGTCACGCCTGAGTGCCGAGCAGGCCACGACGGCCCGCCGACCGGCCGCGGTGGCCCGGTCCATCCACTCCCCGACCGCTTCGAGCCAGGGCTCCCGTTCGCTTTCCGTGAGGGCATGGCCCGCGGCCATCCTGGCGCGGTCGGCCTCGGAGTGGAACGCGTCCGCGTCCTGGTACGTCCAGCCCAGCCGATCGGCGAGGAGGCGCCCCACGGTCGACTTGCCCGAGCCGGCGACGCCTACGACGAGCACCAGACGGGGCTGCCTGTCGGTCGCTTCTTCGCGTGCCATGGTCCTCCACGTCGTCCGCTCGACGAGGTGTCTCCGCCCGGTGGGCCGGACACCTCCAATCTGACCCCCGTCGTCCCCCGGCGCATGTCGGAGAGACGGGCGAAACGGCCGGGAGGAACCTCCCCGGACGAGCGCGTTCCCCCACCCGTACGGCGAAGGGGCGGGCATCCCGGTGTCCTCCGCCGGACGGGGTACTTCGGCGGCGTCGTCGAACGCCGCGCACGCCATCGGTTCGGCGACTCGGTAGCTTCTCGACCGAGTGCTCTCGCACAAGGACGCCCGTCGGCCCCCTGTGAGGGCCTGTCGACGATGGCCCGAAGCGAGGAGAGCGGCGTGTCCCGACCTGTCACTGTGGGAGTGGACGGCTCTGAAGGAAGCGTGGCGGCGGTGGACTGGGCCGCAGACGAGGCGGCGCTGCGCGGCGACGGCCTGCGACTGGTGTACGCCACACGCTGGGCGGAGCATCAGCTGGGCGCCATGAAGGTGTCGCACGAGGACCGCGCCGACGCGGCGGAAGGCGTGCTGGCCGAGACCGAGCGGCGCGTCGGGTCCCGGCAGCCGGACCTCGCCCTGACCGCCGACGAGGTCGAGGACGCGCCCGTCAGCGTGCTGCTCGCCGCCGCCGCCGAGGCGGAGCTGCTCGTCGTGGGCTCGCACGGGCTGGGGAGCGTGCGCGGCTTCATCGTCGGTTCGGTGGGGCAGGAGGTCATCGCGGACGCGGAGCGTCCTGTGGTCCTCGTACGCCCCGGATACGAGAAGGACAGCTCCGGCGGGTCCGGGAAGGACAGCCGCCGGAAGGTGGTCGTCGGTCTGGACGTGAACGACGTCAAGGAGGAGCTCCTGCACTTCGCGTTCGATTTCGCCGGGCGGCACCGCGTTCCGCTGGAGATCGTGCACACGTGGCACGAGTCCTTCGTCCACCACGCCGACGCGGCCGCGAAGGACGAGAAGGCGGCGGCACTCGCCGGCGCGGTTCGACCGTTCCGGGACAGGTTCCCGGGGACGGCGGTGACGGAGGTGTCCGCTCCGGGACGGCCGGCCGAGCATCTCATCGAGGCCGCGTCGGACGCCCGCCTCGTGGTCGTCGGCCGGCGCAGGGCGGCCAGGGGCTCTCACATCGGATCGGTCACCCACGCCGTGATCCACCACGCCTCCTGCCCTGTCGCCGTCGTACCGCACGCCTGACAGATGGGGACACCGGACATCAGAGGAGACAGGACGACGTCCCCGGGCTCGTGTCGTGAAACCGACTGAGCACCGCGCCGAAGGCGCGGGACCGTTCACCACCCGGCTCACCTGGCACCCCGCCGAGGGCCAGACGGTGGTGTGGGAGTCACGGCTCGCGCGCAAGCGCGGGGCGCTGTCCGTCCGCGGCCCCGGGGGCACGGTCGCCAGGTCCACGTCGGCCGATGCCGAGGGCCTCGCTCGTCTTCGGAGGCTCAACGCCGTCGCATCGGGTGCGTTCTTCCTCGGCGGACTGCTCTTCGCCCTCGGCGCCGGGGTCGCCCAGTTCGGCTCGGGCGACCCGGTCGAGAGCGCCTCGATCTACTTCGCGGGCGGACTGTTCTTCAACCTGGGGGGCTACACCTCGCTCCTGCAGGTCCTGAACGCGCCCCGCCACTCCGAAGGGGGCGGCTCACTGGCGACGACCCGCTGGCGGTGGTGGGGGTACGAGCCGATGCGTCTGGACTGGCTCAGTACGTTCGTGCTGTTCACCGGAACGCTCGTGTTCGGCGTCAACCTGCTGGACTCCTTCCTGCAGGGGCTCTCCGTCCAGCAGATCAACCGGCTGATCTGGACTCCCGACGTGGTCGGGTGCGTGCTGTTCCTGGTTTCGGGCCATCTCGCGTTCGCCGAGATCTGCCATCGCTCCCGGCCCTGCATCCACTCGCGCAGCCTCGGCTGGTGGGTGGTCGCGGTGAACCAGTTCGGGTCGGTGCTCTTCATGATCTCCGCACTGGCCGCCTTCACCCGGCCCAGCACCCAGAGCCTGATCAACACCGACATCGCCAACTGGGGGACGTTGTGCGGTGCGCTGTGCTTCGCGCTCGGCGGTGTACTGCAGGCCTTCGAACGGCCCTAGGACGGGTCGTCCCGGGCCGCCGCCGTCCCTGCGGCGGGGGACGTCAGGCCGATGTCTGTGCGCCGGGCACACTCACTGCCGGGGTGGCTGTGCTCGCAGCATGGTTCCGGCCGTGATGGCCTGTTTATGGTGCCTCGCATTCACACCGAACCCGATGGTGTGCGTCTCGGTACCAGTGCCAGGAGGGCAGCCGATGAGCGCAGTCTCAGTACAGTCCGGAACCGCCGGAGTCCCGGACGGGGCCGACGGTCCGCAGCCCATGGGTGCCTACTTCGAACGCATGCCGTTCGGGAAGGCCCACGTGCTGATCGCCCTCGCGCTGTTCATGGCCTTCGTCATCGAATCGTGGGAGCAGCTCGCTCTCGTCTACGTCTCCGCCGACCTCGGCGAGGCCTTCGCCCTCGACGCCGGACGGATCGGCTGGGTTCTGTCGGCCGTGGCCCTCGGCATGATCCCCGGCGCGCTCGTATGGGGGCCGGTCGCCGACCGCATCGGACGCCGCGCCGTGTGCCTGTGGAGCCTCGGTTCGTACGGCGCCGTGGCGCTGGCCAGCGCCTTCTCGCCGGACTTCACCACGCTGATGATCACCCGGGTGATCTCGGGGATGGCCCTGGCCGGCATCTACACCGTCACCTTCCCCTACTTCCTCGAACTGCTCCCGGTCAGGCTGCGCGGCCGGGCCGCGGTCTACCTGTCGATCGGCTGGCCCATCGGCGTGCTCGCCGCCGTGGGGGTGACCCAGGCGCTGTCCGGGATGGGCTGGCACGTCGTGGCCATGGCCAGCGCGCTGGCCGCCCTGTGGGTGTTCGCGATCCGGGCCTGGGTGCCCGAGTCGCCGTACTGGCTGGCCGCCCGCGGCCGGCACACCGAAGCCCGGGCGGTGCTCCTGAAGCTCGGCGCCGAGGTCCCCGAGGGCACCCGCTTCGCCGTGGTCGAGCACGAGCGGGCCGGCAACCCCCTCGCCCTGCTGCGCGGCCGGCTGCTCCGTATCACCGTGCTCATGCTGATCGTGAACTTCGCGTTCAACTGGGGCTACTGGGGACTGCAGACCTGGCTGCCCACGCTGCTCATGGAGAAGGGCCTGAGCATGTCCGGCAGCCTCGGGTTCGTGGCGCTGAGCGCCCTCTTCATGATCCCCGGCTACGCCTCGGCCTCGTACCTGACCGGGCGCTTCGGCCGCAAGAAGGTCTTCCTGCCGTACGTGGCGGCCGCCGCGGTCAGCGGCGTGCTGTTCGCGTACTCCGGCAGCCTCACCCAGCTGTACGCCGCCAACTTCGCCCTGTCGTTCTTCAGCCTCGGAGCCTGGGGTGTCTGGAACACCTGGAACGGCGAGTTCTACCCGACCGCATGGCGCGCCACCGGCTACTCCTGGGCCACCGCGGCCCAGCTGATCTCCACCTCGGTCGCTCCGTCGGCCGTCGGGTACCTGCTGGCGCGTGCCACCGGGTTCTCCTCCACCGTGCTGTTCATCACCGCGTTCCTGGTGGTGGCGCTGGTGGCGGCCGTGCCGCTGCCGGAGACCGAGGGCCGCGATCTGGAGTGATGCAGAGGGGCGAAGGGTGACAGGATCATGCGGGTGAGGCTGGGAGTGGACGTGGGACGCGTCACCACCGTCGCCGTGCTGGTCGGGCCGGACGGCCGGACGGTGGCGCGCGCGGTGGTGGACAGCGTTCCCGGCCTCGGCGAGAGTCTGCGGGCGGTGCTCGCCGCGCTGCCCGGGGACCGGACCGGTGAGGTGGACGCCGTCGGCCTCACCACCGACCTGGAGCGCCGCCCGTCGCGGCTGCGACCGGTGGCCGCCTTGCGGATCGCCCCGCCCAGCCATCCGTCCCTCGGACCGCTCGCGGGCTGGCCCGCGCAGGCCGCCCGCGAGGTGGGGACGCTCCACGCGGTCGTCCCGGGCGGATCCGCGCTCACCGGGAGGCAACTCGCTCCGCTCGACCGGGCGGCGGTCAGGGACTTCGCGCAGCGGGCCGCCGACGACGGTGTCACCGCCTTCTCGGTCGCCGCGGCCGGCGCACTGACCCGCCCCGACCCCGAGCTCGCCGCCGCCGAGATCATCGCCGAAGCCGTGCCCGGCGCGGAGATCACCTTGTCGCACGAGCTCGGGCGGTCCGGGCTGCGGGAACGCGAGAACACCGGCGTCCTCAACGCAGCCCTGCGGCCGTGGGCGGCACGCGTGAGCGACACGGCCGAACGCGCCCTGCGCGTCGGCGGTCTCCGGGCGCCGCTGCACCTGGCCCGCAACACCGGCGGACTGGTCTCCGTCGCGTACTTCCGCCACTACCCGGTCCTCGCCATCGCCTCCACCACGGCGAGCGCCGTGCGGGGGGCCGCGCTCGCGGCCGGGGCGGACCGCGCCGTGGTCGTCGACGCCGGGGCCACGGAATTCCGGTGCGCGAGCGTCACCGACGGCGAAGCGGAAAGCTCCGACGCCGGCCCGGGGCCCGGCGGCGTCGACCTGGACCTGGCCCGGATCCGCACCGACGTGCTGCCCCGCGCCGACCTGGTCCGGACCGGCTCCGAGCAGGTCGCCGACCTGGTGGCCAGGGTCCGGCGACGGGCCCCCGGCGGTGTGCTCCTCGCGGCGGGCGGCGACTGCGGGCTGGTACCCGTCCGAGCCCAGGATCCGGCGGCCGCCATCGCCGCCGCGGCCTACGGAGCCGCCCGCTCGGACATCGTCGCCGAAGTCGATCAGGTCGCCGTCGCCGGCGGCCGCGCCGAACTGGACCGGCTCCTCGGGCTCGCCGGTGACCAGGCCATGGCCCGGGTCGTCGCCGCCGGTGCCGCCCCGGCGACCGCCCGCGTCGCGTTCGCCGCCCACACCCCCGTGTCCTACCTGCCCGAGGGCGTCCACCGCCTCCGCGTCCGCGCCGTCGGATCCCCCTCGGGGAATCCCGTCACGCCCCGTGGACGACGCACATGACGCCCGGGGAGGAGACCGCGCTGGACGCGGCACGGCTGGAGGATCTCGCCCGAGGGGCGCTGGTGCTCGCGGCCGGCGCCGAGCATTCCTCGCACCGGGCGAGCCTCGACTGGGCGCGGGCGGCCCTCGCGGAGCACGGGCCGGTGCCGCTGATCCACCCCGGCGACCTGGGCTCCGGGCGGATGTGTGTCACGGTCAGCATGCTCGGCTCCTCGGCCGCCCTCGCCGAGCAGCTGCCCACGGGCGAGGAGCCCCGCCGGGCGGTCCGGGCGCTGGAGCGCCGCCTGGGCAGGGCCGCGGACGCCGTCGTGCCCCTCAACACCGCGGCCGAGAACGCCCTGCTCGCAGTCGTCACAGCGGCGTCCTGCGGACTCCCCTTGGTGGACGGGGACGGCTGCGGACGTGTGCTCCCCCTGCTGGAACAGACCACGTTCACCATCGCCGGGGTCGATGTCGCCCCGGTCGCCCTGGCCACGCCCGCCGGGGACGTGGTCGTCGTGGACGCCGCCGGCAGTCGCGTGGAGGAGCTCGTACGGCCGCTGGTCCTCGCGGCCGGAGGCTGGGCGGTCGCCGCCTGCTACGCCATGGACGGCGAACGGCTCGCGGCCGCCGTGGTTCCCGGCACCGTGAGCCGGGCCCTGGCGGCGGGACGCCCGACGCAGGGCGACCCCTTCACGCTGTGGCAGCCGCGGCCCCGTCGACTGGGCATCGGGCGGATCACCGCCGTGGAGCACCCCGCGACGCCGGGACCGGACACCACCGGGGGCACGGCGCTGCCGTCCCGGCCGACCAGTGTGGTCGTCTCCGAGACCGAGGGCCTGCACAGACGGTTCCGTCTGGAGGCACACAACGAGGCACTGCTGGTCCTCGCCGACGGCGCACCGGCCGCGGCCGCGCCGGACCAGATCCTGATGCTCTCGGCAGCCGACCAGCGGGTGCTGGACGTCGAGCGTGCCCTGCCCGGCATCGAGGTGGAGATCGTCGTGATCCCCGCCGCGCCCGCCTGGCACACCCCGCAGGGACGCCGACTGGCGGCTGCCGGTGGGCTCCTCCTGCTGAGCCCGGACCATGAACCGGATGCGCGGCAGATGAAACGCCCGGACGCGGAACGACCCGAGGAGACCCGGTGGTGAGACGTCCCGACCTGTCCGCACCCATGACCGTCGCGGAGCTGGTGCAGTACGGCCCGCTGCCCGGCGTACGCATACTCGGCACGACGGGGCGCGGCACCCAGGTCCTGGACGTGCGCATCGTCGACCGGCGTGAAGCCCTCGACCACCTGCGTCCACACACCGCGGTCGTCCTCACCGAAGCGCTGGCCCGGTCGGGATGGACCGTGGAGATCGCCCTGCGCAAGGCTTGGGAGCAGGCGGCCGCCTGCGTGGTGGTACCCGACACGGCGGCGGCCGTGCATCCGCCGGGCGCACTCGCGGACCGCCTCGGCGTTCCGCTGCTGCTGATCGGCGGCGACGCGCTGGAGGGCGCCGTACGGATCGCCTCCGCCGTGTCCCGGCCGGACGCGGGCCGGACCGCGCTGCTGGCCGACGCCGCCCAGCGCCTCGCCGCCGCCGGCCCGCACGTCGAGCGCGTACTGACCGCGCTGCACGCGGCTCTGCCCTCGACGTCCCTGGCCCTCACCGATCCGGTGGGCGGGATGCTGGCCGGGCGGCGGGCGGCACTCGACTCCGCGCACCCGGTGCGGCTGGACGTGCCCGGGCCCGACGGACACCCGCTCGCGGTTCTCGTGGCCGACTCCCGCTCCGGGGAGGCGGGCTGGGCGTCGACGGTCGAAGCAGTGCTGCGGATGGCGGTACCCCCACTGACCGCATGGGCCGCGACCCGCCGCCTCGCGGAGGAACACCTCGCCCGCCGCAGCGAGATGCTGCTGCACCAGCTGACGCACCCCCCTGAGGGCGAGGACGAGCAGACACGTACCCGCATCCGGGCCGAGGCCGCGGCGCTCGGCTGGCCGCTGGCCGGGCCTCTGATCGCGTTCGCCCTGCGGCCGGCCGTCGCCGCGGACGCCGGCGCCGCGCCCCTGCCGGGACCCGCGCTGCGTGCGCTCTGGACCAGGTACGGCATCGGCGGACCGCTCATCGCGTACGAGGACTGCTGGGTGTCATGGCGTTCGGCGGCAGTCGGCAGTCCGGTCCCCGACCCGGAGGTGTGGCTGCGGCAGGGCGAGGCACAGCTGCGTACGGCTGTCCGGGCGATCGGTGACCACCTGCCGCTCGCCGGGGGAGTCGCAGGTCCGGCCGGTGACACCGGCACGCTGGGCGTGGCGCTCGCCGACGCCAGAGCCGCTGCGGCCGTCGCCGCCGTACCCGGGTCGGTGGTCCGTGCCGACCGTATGGGGCCCGCCCAACTGCTGTCCGCGTTGCCCGCGGAGGCGCTGCGGCGGCCCGCCGAGGTCGTGCTGGCCCCGCTGCTCGCCGCGGACCGGGACGGAACACTGCTGCGTACGCTGGCGGTCGTCCTGGACCAGGGCGCCGCCCCCTCGGCGGCGGCGGAGCTCCTCGGTGTCCACCGGAACACGGTCGCGGCGCGCCTGGAGCGCATCCGTTCGCTCGGCTTCGACCCCGAGGACCCCGCCCAGCGACTCGCACTGCACCTGGCCTGCCGCGTCCTGCTGACCGAGCCCTGAGGGGGAAGCGGCGCCGACCGCGGCCACGACGGGGGAGGGCCCGGTCGCCGAGGGGGATTCGGCAACCGGGCCCGGTTCAGGGGGAGGCGGAGCGGTGGGAGGTCAGGACTCCACGCCGTAGGCGGACGCTGCCCGCTCACGGCTCAGCAGGCCCTGCCGGAGGTCTTCCCGGACCGCCTCGGCGGGGCGCTCCGCGACGGGACCGAAGCCGCCGCCCCCGCCGCTCTCGCACCGCAGCACGTCGCCCCGGCGCACGGCCAGCGCGTTCGCCTTGAGCAGTTCGCGCTCGCCGTCCCGGCCGGGATTGAGGACGACGCGGGGCGCAGCGCCGGTGCCGCCGCCGAAGACACCCCACGCGGGAGTCACGGAACGCTCCCACCACAGCGACAGGTTCTGGTCGGCCTCGAACGTGTACTGGCGCACCACGCCGTTGCCGCCGCGGGTGCGGCCCGCCCCGCCGGAGTCGGCACGGACCGCGTACTCGGTGACCCGTACGGGGAACAGCGTCTCCAGCACCTCGACGGGCATGTCCCGCAGAGAGCCGTTGACGTTGTTGATCAGGCAGGACTCACCGTCGTCGGTCTGCCAGGCGCCCCATCCGCCGACCGTCGCCTCCTGGGAGACGAAGAGCCTGCCGTTGCGCGGGTCGGTGCCGGTGAACTGCACGATCATCGAGTCGCCGTAGCTGGCGGCGGCGGCTCGCGCGGGCACCGCCGGCGCCAGTGCCTTCACCACCAGGTCGATGACAAGGCCGAGGTGGGAGTAGTAGTACTGGCAGGCCGCCGGCTCGACGGCGGCGAGCATGGTGCCCGGCCGGGTGACCACGTCCAGCGGCCGGAAGGAACCGCCGTTGAGCGGGACATCACCGCTGACCAGCAGCTTGTAGCCGACCCGGCAGGCGGCGACGGTCTGCGCCGCACCGCAGTTGACCGGCCCGGTGGCCTGGTCGGCGCAGTCGGTGACGTCCATCGTCATCCGGTCGCCGTCGATCTCGACGCGTACGGTGACGTGCAGGGGAGTACGCAGGTCGACGCCGTCGTTGTCCAGGTGGCCGGTCGCCTCGTAGACACCGTCGGGAATGGCGGCGATCTGCTCCCGCTCCAGCCGCTCGGTCTGCGTGAAGATGGCGTCCCGCGCGGCGAGGACGGTCTGCAGCCCCCAGCGGCGGACGATCTCGGCGAACCGCCGCGCACCGGTACGGGCACAGGCCACCTGGGCGCGCATGTCCCCGAGGGTCGGCTGCGGGAAGCGGACGTTGCGGGCGATCAACGCGTGCGCCTGCTCGCAGGGTTCGCCGCCCTCGTAGATCTTCGTCGGGCCCATCCGCAGGCCCTCCTGGTAGATCGAGGTGGAGTCCATCGAACCGCCGGGGTCCTTGGAGCCCATGTCGATCCAGTGCGCACGGGACGCGGCGAAGCCGATCAGCTCACCGTCGGCGGTGTCCTCGGTGAAGATCGGTGCGTAGACGGTGACGTCGTTGAGGTGGGTGCCGCCGATGTAGGAGTCGTTGAGGACCCAGACGTCTCCGGGCTTCCAGACGTCCGCGCCGTACGTCTCCTCGGTGGCCCGGGTGCACACCTCCAGGTTGCCCAGGAAGATCGGCAGGCCCGAGGACTGGCCGAGCACGTTGTGGTCCCGGTCGAGGAGGGCGACCGCGCAGTCCTTCGCCTCGTAGATGGTGGGCGTGTAGGAGGACCGGATGAGGGTGGTGTTCATGTCCTCCGCGGCCTGCAGCAGCGCGCAGCGGATGATCTCGGTGGTGACCGGGTCGACGACCCGGCTGCCGGTGTCGGTCATGCCGTGGCTCCAACCTTGATGACGAGGAAGCCGTTCTCGTCGACGGTGACCGACGAGTCCGGGGGGACGACGGTGGTGGAGGTGGCCTCCACGATGACCGCGGGACCGTCGACGCGCTGCCCGGGCGCGAGCCGCTCGCGGCGCAGAACGGTGGTGTCGTACGACTGCCCGCCGAATACGACCGGCCGCTGCCGGACGGTGTCGGAGGCGGCCTCGTCGGCGGCGTACGGCACCGGTGCGGTCTCGGGCAGCGCGCCGAGCGCGGTGCTGCGCAGGGTGACGAACTCGACGGGCGCCTCGGGCGTCGCGTGCCCGTAGCGGCGTTCGTGGAGCGCGGCGAAGCGCTCGGCGGCATCGGCGAGGAAGTCCTCGCCGGCCGGTTCGGCGGCGGCGAGCAGCGGCACGGCGAGGGTGTAGTCCTGGCCCTCGTACCGCATCTCGACGACGTGTTCGACCCGCTGCCGCTCCACGGGGACGCCCTGCTCGGCGAGTGCGGCCAGCGACTCGTGCTCCAGGTCGGCCAGTGCGCGGGCCATGGCCTCCCCGTCCAGGTCGGCGCCAGGGGTGAAGAACTGGCGGGTGAGGTCGCGGCGGACCTCGGTGCCGAGCATGCCCCAGGCGGAGAACGCGCCGGGGAAGCGCGGCACGACGACCTCGCCGATGCCGAGCTCGCGGGCGATCTCCACGGCGTGCATCGGGCCCGCGCCGCCGAACGCCAGCAGAACGAACTCGCCGGGCTCCAGGCCGTGTTCGACGGTGAGGGTACGGATCGCCTGGGCCATCTTGGCGTTGGCGACATCGCAGATCCCGCTCGCCAGCTCCACCGGTTCGAGACCGAGCTCACCGGCGAGAGCCGCGACGGCGTGCCGGGCCGCGGCCACGTCGAGCGTCATGTGGCCGCCGGCGAACCAGTCCGGGTCGACGCGTCCGAGCACCGCGTTGGCGTCGGTCACGGTGGCCTGGGTGCCGCCGCGCCCGTAGCAGGCCGGGCCGGGGACGGCTCCGGCGGACTCCGGGCCCACGCGCAGGCCACCGGCCTCGGCATAGGCGAGGGAGCCGCCGCCGGCGCCGATCGTCTGCAGGTTGACCAGGGGCATCAGGACCGGGAAGCCGTCCGCCGAGCCCTCGTTGGAGACGTCGGGACGGCCGTCGAGGACCAGCGACACATCGAAGGAGGTGCCACCCATGTCCACACAGATCGCGTTCCGCCGGCCCAGCAGGCCCGCGGCCGCCGCACCGCCCATGGTGCCGCCGACCGGTCCGGACAGCAGGGTCTGCAAGGGGTGGCGGCGGGCGTAGGCGGCGTTCACGATGCCGCCCGAGGACTGCATCACCTGGACCGGGACGGTCAGGCCGTGCTCCGTGAACCGCCCCTCGATCCGGCCCAGATAGCGGCGCACCACGGGGCCCGTGTACGCCTCCAGGACGGCCGAGCTCGTCCGCTCGTACTCGCGCCACTCGCCCGCCACCTGGTGCGACAGCACCACGACGACGTCCTCGCCGAGCTCCTGTTCCAGGATCTTCCCGGCCAGCAGCTCGTGGTCCGGGTTGACGTACGAGAAGAGGAACGAGACGGCGACCGCGTCGAAGCCCTCGTCCTTCGCACGTCGGGCGGCGGCCCGTACGGCGTCCTCGTCCAGGGGTTCGAGCTCGGTGCCGCGCCAGTCGAAGCGGCCGCCCGCCTCCATCGTGTCGCAGCGCTCGACCAGCGGCTTCGGCTTGCGGTAGTGCAGGTCGAACATCCGGTCCCGGTTGCCTCGGGCGATGTGGTAGACGTCCCGCATCCCGGCCGACGTGAGCAGCAGGACGCGGGCGCCCTTGCGCTCCAGCAGGGCGTTCAGGCCCTGCGTGGTGCCGTGCACGAAGAAGGAGATGTCGCCGGGCGAGTCCACCGCCCGGCCCAGCGAGGCGAAGACTCCCTCGGCCAGGTCACCCGGGGTCGTGGGCGCCTTGGCCGCGAAGTAGGTACCGCTGTGTTCGTCATAGGCGACGACATCGGTGAAGGTTCCACCGATGTCCATGGCCACCCGGTATGTCATTGCGCCTCCCGGCTTTCTCAGGGGATCGCCGAGGACGCTAGCCCGAGGCTTCCGGGGAGGGCTGTGCGCGGCGCACGGGTGGCGGGCCGCCACAGTGCGCCGTGCCCGGTTCAGTGATCGCCGACCGGGACGCCGCCCGGCTGCTGCACGTCCTCGTGCAGGTGGACGATGCGCCATTTCGCGTCGACGCCCCGCTGGAGGACCGCGGTGTTGCGGACCGACTCGGGGCGCAGCTCACCGGCCGACGGGTCCGGCGCGAAGTCCACCCGCAGCCAGAAGCGCAGCACCGCGAGGGCACCGAAGACGTCCACGACCTGCCCGTACGGCTCCAGCCCGGTCTCCACCGGCCCCTCACCACCGGCCGGGCGTTCCTCGCGCACCCGGTCCAGATCCGCCTTCCCGAAGAGCAGCCCGGCGGTCGCGGAATCCCACACGGTCGCCTCCGGGTCCAGGCAGGCGTCGATCCGGGCGCGATCCCCGGCCGAGTAGGCCTCGTACATGTCGGTGATCACCTGCCATACGGCGGCTGCCGTCTCAGGGGTCGCGCCGGGGCGGGCGCCGGCGGGGGGCGAGGGGAACGCGGGCATGGCGGGGCCTCCTGGAGCCGTGGGGGAGAGAGATCGCGTCGAGCGGGGCAGCGACGGGCAGCCAACCTACACACGTGGGTCGGCTTCCCGCCCGCCCCGGGGCGGGCGTCAGGAGTGCGGCTTTGCGGGCGGGCTATCCGTCCGCCCCGTGGCGAAGCCCGTCGAGGAGCAGGTCGAGGAGGCGGCCGGACCGGTCCCGCTGGGCCGGCGAGCTGGTGATCAGCGCGACGCCGGCGAGGCTGAGGCCGACGTCGAAGGGATCGACGTCCGAGCGCAGGAGTCCGGCGTCGGCTCCCGCGCGGAGCAGGGAGTCGACGGCCGCGCCGAGCCGGTCCAGGGTCTCGGCGAAGGGGTCCGCGCCGGACGCGACAGCGGCCCGCAGGGCGTCCGCCATGCCCTGCTTGGCGGCCAGGTAGTCGATGAACCGGTCCATCCACAGGCGCAGGGCACGGTCCGGCGGGAGGTCGGCCAGCAGCTCGGCGGCGCTGTCGCAGACACGGGCCAGCTCGTTGCGGTAGGCGGCCTCGACCAGCGCCTCGCGTGTGGGGAAGTGGCGGTAGAGCGTGGCCGAGCCGACGCCGGCGGCCTTGGCGATCGTGTCGATCGGAACGTCCGCGCCCTTCTCGGAGAAGGCGCGTACGGCCGCTTCGAGGATGCGCTCCCGGTTGCGGCGGGCATCGGCGCGCAAGACGCTCGGCTGGGTGGTCAAGGCTGCTCCCCTTCGTCGGGATCCAGTCTAGCTGGACAACCGGGGAGTTCCCCGGTTAGCCTCCCGTCTTAAATGGGGAGTTCCCCGGTTATGGGCCGGTGCTCCGTTCGACAGGCAAGGAGGCCCCTTGATGGCCAGCGAGAAGACCGTTCTGATCACCGGCACGTCCTCCGGAATCGGCCTGGCCGCCGCCGTGTCCGCCGCCCAGGCCGGCTGGACCGTCGTCGCCACCATGCGCGACACCGGAAAGGCCGAGGCCCTGCTCAAGGCCGCGGCCGAGCACGCCGTCACCGACCGGATCCAGGTCAAGCGCCTGGACGTCGTCGACCCCGACAGCATCGCCACGTGCCTGGACGAGGTGATCGCCGAGCACGGCCGCCTCGACGCACTGGTCAACAACGCCGGCGCCGCCCAGGTCGACACCGTCGAGCAGATGACCCTCGACGACGTCCGCGCCGCCATGGAGGTCAACTTCTTCGGCGTGGTCGCCGCCACCCGCGCCGCCATGCCGCACCTGCGGGCGTCCCGGGGCCGGGTGATCACCGTCACCAGCGTGGGCGGCGCGGTCGGGCAGCCCTTCAACGAGGCCTACTGCGCGGCGAAGTTCGCCGTCGAGGGCTTCATGCAGTCGCTCGACCCCGTCGCCGCCACCGTCGGCGTCGACGTCACCGTGGTCGAACCGGGCGCGGTGGCCAGCGAGTTCGTCGCCAACATCGGTCTGGACATCCCGGCCCTGCTGGCCGCGGCCGGACCGTACGCCCCGGCCCTCCAGGCGTACCTCGCCCGCACCCAGACGTCCTTCGGCAACGCTCAGACGCCGTTCGAGGCCGCGGCCCCCATCATCGAGGCCCTTGCCGGGAACAAGCCCCCGTTCCGCGTCCAGACCTCCGAGTGGGCCCGCGAATTCGTCGGCACCACGCTCGCCGACCCGGACGGCTCCGCGGTCCGGAATCTCACCGGCACCTGGGTCCGCTGAGCGCCTCCCGGCCGAACGGCCCTCAAGGCCCCGCGAGTCACTCCGCCACGCCGAGCCCCGGCGCGCCCCAGACGGGGAACCACCGCTCCATGTCCGGCTCCATCGCGAGGTCGCCGGCGAGCAGGCCCCTGACCTGGAGCTCAAGGGTGTTGTCGCGGCTCTCGGCGCGATCGGTGCGCGGCGCGAAGGGATAGAAGGTGCCGCGCTTGTAGAGGTACACGAGCGCGAGGTCATGCGCCCGGTGGCCGTCGGCTCCCGGGCCGTCCGTCCCGAGTCCCTGCGGCACCGGGCCTCGTGCCGCGGCCGCCGGGGCGCGGAACGCGGTGAGGGAGCAGAGGAGATTGGGGCCGAAGCCGGCTTCCTCAAGGAGGGCGTTGACCGCGTGCAGGTCGTTGACCAGCGTGATCAGGTCCTCTGCGGGACGCCGTACGGCGAGCCATGTGTAGCCGTACGCGTCCGAGGTGTACGTCACGGGGTACGCCCCCGCTCCGCCGCTCCGGCCCTCGCCGCCGCCCGCACCCCGATCGGGTCCTGGCACCACCTCGACGTCGAGGAGATCCCGTACGTCTCCCTTCAGACGCGCGAAGGCACCGCCCTCCACCGCCGCGAAGCACACCGACCCGGCGCCGGCCGGGACGAAGCCCGTGCCGGCCTGAAGGGTGAGCGCCGCGGCCGGCAGTCCGAAGAGACGGTCCAGATCGGGCCGGACCGGCCGGCTGCGCCCGAGGATGCTGTCGAGAAGCCCCACCGCCGTCACGCCCCACCGAGCTGCGCCGAGATCCGCGTGAGCTGCTCGAGCCGCTGCTCCAGGGTGGGGTGGGTGGAGAGCAGCCGGCTCAGGCTCTCCTTGGAGGAGAAGGCCGGCGCGAACCAGAAGGCGTTGTACGGCTCCGCCTTCCGCAGGTCCTTCGTCGGGATCCGGGCCATCTCGCCGCTCACCTTGGTCAGCGCGGAGGCGAGTGCCGACGGGCGGCCCGTGAGGAGCGCGGCGGCGCGGTCGGCGGCCAGTTCGCGGTAGCGGGACAGCACCCGGGTCAGCAGGAAACTGACGACGTAGACGGCCGCGCTGACCACCGGGACGAGGATCACGGCGAGGCCCATGGTGCTGTCCCGGCTGCGGCCGAGACCGCTGTAGAGCGCGACCCGCGTCATCATCCCCGCGAGGACGCCGAGGAAGGACGCGATGGTCATGACCGCGACGTCCCGGTGCGCCACGTGCGACATCTCGTGCGCGAGGACTCCCTCCAGCTCCTCCGGCTCCAGGCGTCGCAGCAGGCCGGTCGTGACGCAGACCAGCGCGGTCTTCTCGCCGCGGCCGGTGGCGAAAGCGTTCGGCACGTCGCTCTCGGCGATCGCCACCTTCGGCTTCGGCATGTCGGCCAGCGCGCAGATCCGGTCCACGGTGCCGTGCAACTCGGGGGCCTGCTCGCGGGTCACCTCGCGCGCTCCCATGCCCAGCGCGGCGATCCGGTCGCTGAACCAGAACTGCCCGACGAACAGCGCGCCCGTGATCAGCAGGATGATCGGCCAGGATCCGCGCAGCAGGACCAGCAGGACGCCGACGAAGACCACGTACAGCAGGCCGATCAGGAACATCGTCGTCGCCATGCGCGTCGCGAGCCCCCGGTCCGGGGCGTAGCGCGAGCGGGACGAGGACCGAGTTCTGGGCATCCGCGCACCCTCTTCCACGAGCGGGCGGGACCGGCCGAACCCCGGGCGGGGCAAGCCTTCCGCCCCCTCCTGCCAGTGTGCTCCCCCGCACGCGGGAACGGACGCTCTCCGGTCTGCCGGCGCCCGCACACCGTCCGGCAGACCGAGCCGCCGTCGTCGTGGAGTGGGAGGCTGAAAGGTGAGGGCGCCGACGGGACTCGGGAGAGCTGAACGGGTTGCGGCATCCCGTCCGCCGCAGCCGGTGGCAGGAGCGTCTTGGAGGGTCGACGACGTGACGCGCGCGGAGTGGCTTCTGACCCCGGGCGAACGCGGAAATTCCGCGACACGCCTGGACAAGCGCCGCCAGGACGGGAAGGCCTGGTCCGAGGGGAATCAGGCACACGCCCTGGTTCACGGCGCCGCGTACTTCACGGAACTCCTGACGGCCATCCGTGCCATGCGCTCCGGAGACCTGCTCCTGTTCACCGACTGGCGCGGCGACCGTGACGAGCGGCTCGCCGGTCAGGGCACGGAGATCGGCACGGTTCTGCGCGGGGCGGCCGGACGGCACGTCGTCGTGAAGGGGCTGTTGTGGCGCTCCCACCTGGACAGTCTCCGGTTCAGCGAGAAGGAGAACCGCCGCCTCGGCGCGGAGATCGAGGAGGCGGGCGGCGAGTGCCTGCTCGACATGCGGGTGCGGCCCGGAGGCTCGCACCACCAGAAGATGGTGGTGCTGCGTCACCCCGGCCGCCCGGAGCTGGATGTGGCGTACGTCGGAGGAATCGACCTCTGCCACAACCGGAACGACGACGCCACCCACTCCGGTGACCGTCAGTCGCTTCCCCTGGCCTCCGCCTACGGCCCGCACCCGCCGTGGCACGATGTGCAGCTCGCCCTTCGCGGCCCGGTCGTCGGCGACGTCGAGGCCGTGTTCCGCGAACGCTGGCAGGACCCCGCTCCGCTCAGTCGCAGCCCGGCCACCCGCGTGCGCGCGCTGATCCACCGCGAGGACACCGACGCGGACAGCCTGCCGCCGCAGCCCCCCGATCCCGTTCCGTGCGGCACGCACACCGTGCAGCTGCTCCGCACCTATCCGAACCGCCTGTTGCGTGGGTATCCCTTCGCCCCCGACGGAGAACGGAGCATCGCACGGGGGTACCTCAAGGCGGTGCGACGGGCCCGGGCGCTGATCTACGTCGAGGACCAGTACCTGTGGTCCCCCAGGGTGGTGGCCTGCTTCGCCCGGGCTCTGGCCAGGTACCCCGGACTGCTGATGATCGGAGTCGTCCCCACGTTCCCGGACCAGGACGGCAGGCTCACCCTGCCCATGAACCTGGTGGGACGGATCACGGCTCTGGACGAGCTGCGTCGCGCCGGCGGCGACCGGGTCGCGGTCTACGGACTGGAGAACCACGCCGGGACCCCTGTGTACGTGCATGCCAAGGTGTGCGTGATCGACGACGTGTGGGCCTCCGTGGGCTCCGACAACATCAACCTCCGCTCGTGGACCCACGACTCGGAACTCAGCTGCGCCGTCGTCGACGAGACCCTGGACCAGCGGCAGCCACGCGACCCCGGAGGGCTCGGGGACGGCGCGCGCGTCTTCGCCCGAGAGCTGCGCCTCGGGCTGATGCGTGAGCACCTGGACGCGCAAGGGGCCTCGGGGCAGGGGGCGGCAGCGGTGCCGGACGCACTGTGCGACCCGGCGAGCGCCTTCGGTGCCTTCGAGGAGGCTGCCGCGGCACTCGACGCATGGCATGAAGCCGGCCGCGTAGGTCCACGCCCGGCGGGCCGCCTGCGCCGCTACACACCCCCGGATCTGTCCGGGGCGCAGCGCGCGTGGGCGACTCCCTTGCACCACGTTCTGGTCGATCCGGACGGCCGCCCGTTGCGTCTGCGGCGCGGCAACACGTTCTGAGCACGCCGACGCGGTCTCCTCCGTCGACGCGTTCCCGCACCCGGCTCACGAGCCAGGCGCAGGAGTCGTCCAGGACCGGCGCCGTGTGGCGACGCGAAGCCCACCAGGCAGCCGCCCCGCTCGCCGTCCGCTGCCGCCGTGACGGCGTACGTCGGGTGGTCGAGTACGTCCGCGAAGCCGCCGCCCGCCACGGTCAGCTCCTGGCGTACGGGGGCAGGGGGCTGCGGAGCGCGGAGCGCCCCGCCGACCACGCTGTGCGCATCCGTGCGCCGAGCTCGTTCTCGAGCAGGACGGTGGCCGCGCACCCGAAGGCGACGTCCGGCTCCAGGGCGGGTTCGTCGGCGAGGAGCCCGCCGATGACCTCACGCCGTACGACCTGTTCGTGGACGGCGTCCGCTTCGACGTGCTCCGCGTAGAAGTGCTCGGCCGCCGGTCCCGCGCCGCAGCGTCGCATGGCCTTGGCGAGCCTTCGGGAGCCGGGCGGGGAGGTGACCTCGACGCAGGCGAAGTGACCGACCAGCATTCCGCGCAGGGCCCGGTGGAGTCCGAAGAGGGACATGAGATTGACCGTGGCGAGCAGGGGGGCGGGGGCGTGGTCCAGGTAGTGGCCGTAGGCCGGGTCCAGGTCGAGGTCGGTCATGAGGTCCGCGAAGAGCTGCGCGTGGATGCGTTCGGCGTGACCGGCGCCGAACTCGTCGTACTCGACGGCCACCATCGCGGCCTTGGCCCGGCCGGTGAGCCGCGGGATGACCCAGGCGTGCGGGTCCGCCTCCTTGAGGTGGTAGAGGGAGCGCAGGGCGGCGTACTCGCGCACCTGCCACAGCTCGCCGTCGGTTTCCAGGTAGTGGCTGACGCTGTCGGCCGGATCCACCCGTTCGACGAGCAGCGGGGCGAAGGCCTCGTCGACGGATCGGGGCGCATCGGGGAGCGCGGTGCGCAGCGCGTGGAGGAACAGGGCTTCCGACTCCCGCCGCAGACGCAGCAGGTCCGGGTCCCATTCGCGATCGGGGTCGACGCCCTCGAAGCCCCGGTAGTGGAGTTCGTACAGCAGGTACAGGGCGAGCTGGAGGTCCTCTCCCCAGGGGTCCGCCCTTCGGATGCTGGCCTCGGTGTACGCGGGTGGCCGGCCGGTCCGCAGGGCCCTCTCCACGGCGCCCGACAGGTCGCCCCGCGCGGCGACGATGCGGGGGGCGGCGGCGGACTCCTGGGCGCTCGGGCCGGGACCGGTCATCGGGGGCTCCTGTCCTCGGTGGGCGCGGCGGTTCGCTCACGGGACCGGTGACTGGTGTCGCACCAGGGATACGTGCGGCTGCGGCGGCACGCGCACACCGCGACCATGAACCGGTCGGAGCGGGCGCGGGTCCCGTCCTCGAGCATGATTTCCACCGGGCCCTCGACGAGGATCGGGCCCTGCGGGTCGATGGCCGGACGGCGTGCGGGACACGAGACGGCCGGGGCGGTCGCGGAGGTGGCCGGCGAGGCCGTGGCGCCGGGTGCTTCGCCGGCCGCCGCAGGGATGGCGCCCGGGGTCGCACCGTCAGATGTGCGCGGCACGGATGATCACCAGTTCCTCGCGCTCGTCGCCGTAGTCCGCCAGTCCCTGCGTCTGCAGCCAGGTCCGCCGCGCACGCAGTACCGGACCCCAGGGGACGGAGGCCCGCGCCGTGACCTGGGCGGACAGTCCGCCCGCTTCCAGCCGGGCCACGGTGGCCGGTGGATCGCAGATCGCGGAGTGCACCATCAGCAGGACGCCACCTGGTCGCAGCAGGGCCGGCGCGCACGCGCAGACGCGGTCGATGACTCTCCGTCCGTCGGGGCCGGCTTCCCAGGCCCGGGCCGCCCCGTGCGACGGCGGCCGGGTTCTCGCCGAGGGTACGTAGGGCGGATTGGTGAGGACGACGTCGAAGCGTCGTCCCTGGGTCCGGGTCGCGAAATCGCCGTGCATCACGCGCAGCGGCAGTCGCTGCCGGAAGGCGTTCAGCCCGGCGGTGACGACGGCGGGCCACGAGACGTCGACGGCTTCGACCCGGGCCCCGGTACGCGCCGCGGACAGGGCGAGAGCACCTGTTCCGGTGCCGATGTCCAGAACGCGCGTGCCCGTGCCGATCGGTTCCTGGGAGAGAGCCTCCTCGAGCAGCCAGGTGTCGGCCTGCGGGCGATACACGCCGGGCAGGACGATGAGGTGTCCGGGCAGCGTGCCGAAGCTCGGAGCCGTGGTGGGCACCATGAGCCTCCGGATCTCTGGGGCCGTGGGTGCGGGAAGCGTCGTCGATCTCCATTGTCGCGCGGAGCCGTGGCATCCGCTTGTACGGTGCGGCGAGAGGGCGGGCTACGCGGGATCGGGGTGGTGCACCGGTCACGAGCGACCGGACACGAAGGGGAGGATGCCGGCGGCGGCTCTCGGTGGTCGCCACCGCCGCTGGCGTTCTACCGTGGAGACAGCATCCGTCCCCTGGAGCGCACCATGCTCGTCTTCCCGTGCGGCGACGGCGTGCACGCGCTGCCGACGGTGGCCCGGGCGCCGGTGAGCTGATGATCGCCCACCGTGCGGGGCGATCGTCTCTGTTCGGTCGGATACGCAGCGTGATCCGTCGCCTCCGAGCCGGGCACCGATGGGGGGCGATCAGCGAACTCGATCTCTGGCAGCGTTCGCTGGGGTTCGCGGCGCTGAGTTTCCTCACGCTCGTCCCGCTGCTGATCGTGGTGTCCGCGGCGGGCGCGGGTGGCGGGAAGGGGTTCGCGCAGTGGCTCGGGGACGGCATCGGGGTGTCGGAGGCGGCCAGGGTGGAGATCGAGCGGTTGTTCGCTCTGCCCGGTCAGGTGCGGCGGACCACGACGGCCCTCGGTCTCGCCCTGCTCGCCGTGTTCGGTCTCTCGTTCGGCACGGTGGTGCAGAGCGGTTACGAGAAGGTCTGGGGCCTGCCGCCCGCCCGCTGGTGGGCTCGGTGGCGGCACGTGGTGTGGCTCGCCGTACTCATCGGCGTCCTCTACCTGTTCGCTGTTTCGCCCTTCTGGCGTGAGAACCCGGCCAGTGGGGGCGTCTCCCTGGTCTGCGGCATCCTGTTCTTCTGGTGGTCGCAGCGACTGCTCCTCGGCGGCCGAGTCAGGTGGACGGCCCTGCTGCCCGGCGCGGTGGCCACCGTGCTCGGACTGCTCGGGCTGAGGATCTTCTCCCGGCTCGTCTTCTCCCCGCTGATCGCGTCCAGTGCCGTCACGTACGGCCCGTTCGGCGCGTTCCTCGTCATCCAGACCTGGCTCGTCGCCGTGGGCGTCGTCGTGTTCGGCGGTGCGCTCACCGGCCGTCTGGTCGACAGCGAACTGTCCCGCAGGTTTGCCGGCCGGAATGTGGGTGAGTAGCCATATGTACCTATTGGCTCCGATTTCAGGGAGTGAACAGTCGTGGCGGACAAGGAGAAGAGCCGGGCCAAGGCCGAGCAGGTCAAGGGCAAGGTCAAAGAGACGGCGGGTCGTGCGGTCGGCAACGAACGTATGACCGCCGAGGGGCGTGCCGAGAAGGCGAAGGGGAACGCCCGCCAGGCCAAGGAGAAGATCAAGGACGTGTTCAAGAGCTGACCGCGCCGAGCGCGGTGGGCCGACGAAGAGCGGTTCGCGCACGATCCCGGAGGAGGTGCCCCTGCGAGAGGGCGGGCCCTCCCGCTCAGGGAGGGACGAACGGTGGTGGCTGAATGAGAAGCGTGGGCGTGGAAGAAGAGCTGCTTCTCGTGCATGCCCGCAGTGGGGAGCCCCTCGCTCTGGCGGGTGCCGTCCTCGCGGCCGCGGACCGGTCCGCGGAACAGCGGCCGCGCGGTGATGGCGCGCCAGGACACGCCTTCGAGAAGGAACTGCAGAAGGAGCAGCTGGAGTTCGCCACCAGACCGGTGACGGAGATGGGCGAACTCGGGGACGAGATCACCCGGTGCCGCGCCGAGGCCGGTCGGCACGCAGTGGCCGCGGGCGCCGTCGTGGCGGCCCTCGCCACCTCGCCGCTGCCGGCCCGGCCCTCGCTGAACCCGGGCCGGCGATACGCGTGGCTGGGCGAACAGTTCGGCCTGACCGCGCAGGAACAACTCACCTGCGGCTGCCACGTCCACGTCTCGGTCGAGTCGGACGAGGAAGGCGTCGCCGTACTGGACAGGATCCGGCCCTGGCTTTCCGTACTGACCGCGATGAGCGCGAACTCGCCCTTCTGGCAGGGGCAGGACAGCCGGTACGCGAGCTACCGCAGCCGGGTGTGGAACAGACTGCCCTCGGCCGGCCCGATGCACGTCTTCGGCTCCGCCGATCGCTACCACGACCAGGTCCGTGCCATGCTCGACACCGGAGTCCTGCGGGACGAGGCGATGATCTACTTCGACGCCCGGCTGTCGGCCACCTACCCCACGGTGGAAGTCAGGGTGGCGGACGTGTGCCTCGAAGCGTCGACGCCCGTACTCCTCGCCGCCCTGGTGCGCGCCCTCGTCGAGACTGCCGCCAGGGCCTGGCGCGGAGGGGATCCCCCTTCCCGCGTCGGCACGGACCTGCTGCGGCTGGCGGCATGGCAGGCCGGCCGGTCCGGCTTGGACGGCCCCCTCCTCCATCCCGAGACCATGCGGGAGGCACCGGCGGCGGAGGTCGTCCAGGCGCTGTACGCCCATGTCCGAGAGGCCTTGGTCGAGAGCGGCGACGACGAACGGGTCCGCGAAGGCATCGCCGGTCTGCTGGAACGGGGCAACGGGGCCCGCATCCAGCGCGGGCTCCTGCGCACCCACGGCAGTCTCACCTCGGTGGTCACCGCATGCGCGCGCATCACTGGCGACTCCCGAGCCTGAGACGCCGGAACCGACCAAGGAGGAGAAGGGTCATGGCTGCGAAACGGACCGTCTACCACGTCGCACCGTCCGGCGAGCGGGCGGCGGCAGCGGGTGTGAAGTGGCAGGTCGAGGGCAGGGAAGGCCGCCGGCTGCTGCACGAGCCACACAAAACACAGAAGGACGCGATCGACGCGGCGCGCCGGCACGCCAAGGAGCACACCCCCGCGCAGGTCGTCGTCCATGCCCGCGACGGGCACATCCGCACCGCCTACACCTACGGCGACGCCCCCGTGGCGTCCCCGGATGAACGTGGCCGCAGGGCGGGGGAGCGCGGAGGCCTCTTCTAGTGCATCCCCGCGTTCCACCCGGGGGCGGGCCAGGAACCGCGTGGCCGATGAGGCCGTGGAGTGCGCCGCGCACTCCGGCATAGGAGCCTGGTGGTGTGGTGAAGCCGAGGAAGGCGGCGACCGGCGCGTACCGGCGGAGCTGGCTGAGCGGGGCACCGCCGCCCCGCTGGGTGCGGGTCCTGCCCGTGCTGCTGCTCGTCGGGGTCGGGGTGGCCTCCCTCACCGACTCCGTTCCGGTGGACATCGGCTTCCTGCTCGGCGCGGTGCCTCCGCTGGCCGTCCTGGCCTACGGACCGCTGGCCACGGCCTTCCTCGGCGCCGCGACGATCGGGCTGCTGACCATTCCCTTCTTCCATCTGGACCGGCCCGGCAACACCGACCTCTTCACCCTCGGCTTCGTCGCGACCCTGTGTGTCTTCGTCTCCTTCGTCCGGGGGCGCCGGGACGAGCAGCTCGACCTGGAACGTACCGTCGCCGAGACGGCGCAGCGGGCCATCGTCCCGGACGTGCGGCGGCGGGTCGGGTCCGTGCGGTGCGCGAGCCTGTACCGCGCCGCCGAGCGCGGCACGCTGGTGGGAGGCGACTTCTTCGACGTCCGGCCCGGCCCCCACGGCGTGCGGGCGGTCCTCGGCGACGTGCAGGGACACGGCCTGTCGGCCGTCGCGACGGTCGCCTCCGTCCTGGGGGCGTTCCGCGAGGCCGTGCTGGACGACGTGGACGCGGAGTCGATCGCGGCCAGGCTGGACCGCAGACTCGTGGTCGACTCGGCGCGGACGGAGCACGCGGAGCTCTTCGCCACGGCCGTCCTCCTGGACTTCGCGCCGCGCGGGCGGGAGGTCCGTGTCCTGGCCTGCGGCCACCCGCCGCCGGTCCTGCTGCGCGGTGGGGCCGTGAGCACCGTGGAACTCGACCCCGGACCGCCCCTGGGACTGGGCCTCGCCGACGTCGCGCCCGGGACGGCCGCCACGGTGTCGCTGCTGCCCGGGGACCGGCTGCTCCTGGCGTCGGACGGTGTCCTGGAGGCACGGGACGCCTCCGGAGCCTTCTACCCCTTCGCCGAGCGCCTGGCCCGTATGACCGGTGTCGGCCTGGACCAGCTGCCCGACGAGATCTGGGGCGACCTGAGTCGCTTCACGCCCGAGATCCAGGACGACGTCACCCTCCTGATCCTCACGGTGGACCCCTCCGGGCCGGGCTGACGGGACAGGGCCCGGCGGCGCGGGCCGCGGAGGCCTGCTCGAGAGGGGGTGCTGTCGGTGTCCCTCAGAGGTCGTCCGGGGTTCCGTCGACGGCCGGTCCGCAGCCGTCCGGCAGGTTGGCCACGATGAGCTCGACGGCTTCCTGCACCGTGTCCGGTTCGCCGAGCACCGTCTTGTCCGAGTGCCGGAACACATGGAACCCGCCGGGGCGGGGGAACAACCCGGCGACATCGTGGGTCCACGGGTACCGAGTGCACCGGCTGAAGTGCAGCGCTCCGTGGCTGACCATGGGAAACAACTCCCGCAGACGGGGATCCGCGTGGGCCGCACGCGGGATCGCGGGGTCGATGCGCCTTTCGCTCATGTCCAGGATTCGCCGCCACTCCGCGGCGACGATCTCCGACGCATCAGGTGGGTGTTCGCTGTTCATCGTGCTCCCTCGTCGCCGACGGCCAGGCTCCTCCGATCCAGAAGCCGACCAGGAGGATTCTCGTCTGCCGGGACGCGCGCCCGGGGGCGACGGATGCCCCCGCTCAGGACGGGTCGCGGGGTCCGCGGGGGATCGCCAGGTCCGTCAGGAGCGCCTCGCCGGGGCGGAGGTCCGGCCAGGTGCCGGACCAGGTCAGGACGGCGATCGCGGAGGTCGGGAACTTGGTCCGTGCACGGTCCAGGGCGTCACCGGCCGCCCTGCCCGCGAGCAGCAGGACCAGGTCCTCGAGGCCCGGGTTGTGCCCGACCAGGAGCAGGGTCGCGACCTCGTCGGGTACGCCGTGCAGGACATCGAGCAGTTCCTGGGCGTCCGCCCCGTACAGCCGTGGGTCGTGGCGGGTCGGCACCGGGCCGTCCAGCTCCGCGGCGGCCAGCTCCCAGGTCCGGCGGGCGCGCCGGGCCGGAGAGCACAGGGCGAGGTCGGGCGGTGCGCCGCTCTCCGCCAGGAAGCTCCCGGCGGCCGGGGCGTCGCGCAGCCCGCGCGGGCCGAGGGGACGGTCCTGGTCGGCAACGCCCTCCGGCCAGGCGCTCTTGGCGTGCCGCAGGACGAACAGCCGACGCGGTCGGTCGTCGGCGGATCCGGCGGGCTCAGGAGTCTCGGCGGAGGGCGGCACATCCTTGAGCGTAAGGCGCGGGCCGTCGAACGGCCATGGACGCTACGGGTACGTCCGTACGTCGTCGTTGTAGTCGCGGGCCCGGTCCCGTACGAGCTCGGGCAGGGTGCCCGTCGCCAGATCCGCGAGCGTCGTGCTCTCCAGGACCTGGCGCAGACTCGTCCGTACGGCACGCCACACGTCCGGCATGGGAGCCGCCGCACCCTGGTACTCGAGACCCGTCAGCTTCAGGTCCCGCACACTGACGAGCGGTCCGTCCATCGCGCGGATGACGTCGGCGAGGGTGATCTCCGCGGGCGGCCGGGTGAGGGAGTAACCGCCGTCGGGCCCGCGCACGCTGAGCACCAGACGCGCCTGCCGCAAGTCGCTCAGCACGACGAAGAGGAAGCGGACGGGGATGTCCTGGCGTCCGGCGATGTCCTCGGCCTTGAGAGGCCGGTCCGGGGAGCAGGCCAACTCGGCCATGGCCCGGATGGCGTAGTCCGTTCGTGCTGAGATCCTCACGGACTCAATGTCTCACGAGGAGGGGGAAGCTGACCTGCGGCGGTGCTCACAGGCCGTCAACAGCACTCCGGCGCGTCGTCGTTGTCCGGAAGCGGCGTTGCAACTCCACTTTGTTCATCGACATAGTGAACATTGGTCGTGCAGTACCCGCCCCTGGTCGGAGGTTTCCGTGGTAGCTGTCGTGTCCTCGCCGTCCGCCGAGTCCGCCCGTCCTCGACCGACCGTGGCAGTCGTCGGCGCGGGCGCGGCCGGTGCGCTCGTCGCCGTCCAGCTGTGCGAAGGGGCGGCCCGGCGCCGCATCCCGCTCGATCTGATCCTCGTCGACCCCGCTCCGGAGGCGGGCCGGGGCACCGCGTACGCCACCGAGGTCCCCGAGCACCGGCTCAACGTGCCCGTCGGCGGCATGAGCTGCTACCCGGACGACCCGGGTCACTTCCGGCGCTGGCTCTGCCGGCACGGCGATCCCACCGTCACCGCGGCGGACTTCGCCTCCCGGTACCGCTTCGGCTCGTATCTCGCCGACACGCTCGGCCGGGCCATCATCACGGCGCACGGCACGGTCTCCGTACGGCGGCTGCGCACCAGGGCCACGGGGTGCGCCGACGCGGCCGGGGGGCGTCTGGAGCTGAGGCTCGCCGACGGCGGCACGGTGACGGCGGACAGCGTGGTCCTCGCCACCGGGCCCGCGGCGGGCCGGTCCGGCTGGGCCCCGGCCGAGCTGGTCGCCTCCGACCGGTTCGTCCCCCGCCCCTGGACGCCGGGCGCGCTCGACGCCGTCGGCGCGTCGGACGACGTCCTCCTCGTCGGCACCGGTCTCACCGCCGTCGACCTCGCCCTCGTCCTCGACCGTCCCGGCCGCACGGTGCACGCCGTGTCCCGTGGCGGGCTGCTTCCCCAGCCGCACGCGGTCGCCCCGCTGCCCGCCGTACCGCCGCCGCCGGGCCTCGCCGCTCTCCCGTTCCACCGCCTCCGCAGGGAGCTGACGCGGCACTTCGCCGCCACGCGCCGCGCCCACGGCGACTGGCGGCCCGCACTCGACGGGCTGCGGCCCGAGATCGCGCGGCTCTGGCAGGGCCTCACCGACGACGAGCGGGCGGAGTTCCTCGGCCGTGACGCCACCCCGTGGAACGTGCACCGGCACCGCATGGCGCCCTCCACCGCCGAGACCATCGCCCGGGCGCGCGCCGCCCGCAGGCTCCGCGTCCACGCCGGCCGGGTCGCCTCCGCGGCACCGCAGGAGGACGGCGGCCTGACCGTCTCCCTCGCCGACGGCCGTGCGCTGCGCGTGGCATGGGTGGTGGACTGTACGGGGCCGGGGCTGCGGGCCGACGCCGGCGGCGACCCACTGTGGAGCGTGCTGCTGTCCGACGGCCTCGCCGCACCCGGACCGCTGGGCATCGGCGTCTCCACCGACGGCGGCAGGCTGCTCGACGCCCAAGGACGCCCGGAGCGGCCGCTGTTCACGCTGGGCGCGCCCCGCCGGGGCGAGCTGTGGGAGACGACCGCGATCCCCGAGATCCGTCAGCAGGCCAAGGAGATCGCCGAGGCCGTACTCGCCCCGCTGACCAGCGCCCCGCGGTCGGTACGGCGCCGGCCCACCGACCAGTTCGGGCTGCCGCTGTCCACCCATGCCGCAGCCGCGGCGTCCTTCCGCTGCGGACTCGCCCGGGTGATCACCGTACGGGCGAAGGCGGCCGAGTCGTTCGCGCGCGCCACCGAACTGGACCCCGGGTTCGCCCTCGGGCACGCCGCACTCGCCCTGCTCGGTCACGAGTGCGGAGCGGACGTCGATGTCGCCCGGGAGCTGGCGGACGCCCAGCGCAGTGTGCGGGAACGCGGCGACGAGCGGGAGCGGTCGTTCGTCGACGTCGTCACGCGCCGCATCAGGGAGCACGAAGCCCACGCGGGCGACGGAACCAGCGACGGCGACACGGCGCTCGTCGACCACCTCGGCCGCTTCCCCGCCGACGCCTTCGCGCTCGGCATCGCCGTCCCCACCATCGCCTTCTCCGGCGTCGCGGATCTCGACGGCACACTGGCCCTCGGTCTGGTGGAGCGGACCGCGTCCGCCTACGAGGGGCACTGGTTCCACACCTCGCTCCTCTCCTTCGTCCGGCAGGAGCAGGGAAGGATCGAGGAGGCCGGCGAGCTCGCCCGGGAGGCGCTCGCCGCGCAACCCGCCTCAGGACACGCCGTGCACGCGCTCGCCCACGTCCACTACGAGTCCGGTGAGCACCGCGCCGGCCGGGACTGGCTCGACGGCTGGATCGGCGGCCAGGGGCGGGGCGCCGTGCACCGGGCGCACTTCTCCTGGCACGTGGCGCTCCACGAACTGGCCCTCGACGACTCCGCGGCGGTACGCCGCCGTTGGTTCGCCCAGCTCGCCCCGGGCCAGGTGAACGGGGTACGGGCCCTCGTCGACTCCGGCTCCCTGCTGTGGCGGGCCCGCATGTCCAGGAACTGGACCGGTCGCGTCCCCGTCGACGGCGTGCTCGACGCGGTCGCCCGCGACCTGGTCGAACGTCCCTCGACCGCGTTCACGGCCCTGCACAGCGCCGTCGCCCTCGCCGCCGCCGGCGACCTCCCCGCCCTCCGCCGCCTGCGCACCCACGCGGCCGGCGCGGACCCGGTGCAGCGGGAGGTCGTCGTCCCGCTGTGCAGCGCGCTGGAAGCGGTCCTGGAGGAGGAGTGGGCCACCGCGGTACGGGAACTGCGGGGACTGCTGCCCTCGCTGCGCCGCGTGGGAGGCAGCGCGGCTCAGCGCGAGGTCGTCGAGGAGACCCTGCTGTACGCGCTGGTGGAGGCGGGCCACAGCGACAAGGCCCGCCACCTCCTCGAACAACGCCTGGATCGCCGCGCGTCCCCGCTCGACCGGCGCAGGCTGGCCGGACTGAGCCTCTGACGCACGGGAGGGGAAGCGGATCTCGCACTCCCCGCATCGGGCGTCGGCGGCCGTCGAGACGGTGAGGAGGAGGCCGCCCTCGCCCGAGTGCGGTATGCGTCCGTCGCCCAGTCCGGGGGCCCGGCCTGGGCGACGGGGGTGACCGGTCAGTCAGTCGTCGTCGGGGCCGTCCGGGCGAAGTGGCGGGAGGTGGGTACGAGCGCCGCCGCGGCCGGTACGAGGAAGCAGGCGGCGGCGCACACGGCCAGTACGGGGGTGACGCCGAACGCGTCGATGGCCGGGGCGATCAGGGCCAGGCCCACCGGCGCCAGACCGTAGGAGACCAGGAAGTCCAGCGAGGAGACGCGGGCCAGCTTGTCCGGGGCGACCTCGCGCTGAGTGGCCGTGAACCACGGCACGTTGAAAAGCTCGATCCCGATCCCGGCGACGGCGTACGCGGCGACGACCACGACCGGGTGCACGGGCAGCATCAGGCTCAGCGGTGCGACACCGTACGCGGCCAGACCGGCGAAGGCCGCCCAGCCCTGGGAGCGCGGCCGCAGGCGGGCGGTCACCAGGGCCCCGCAGAGCGCACCCACGGTGTACGCGGTCATGGCCGCGGCCAGCACCCACTCGGTGCCGTAGCGGTCCCGGCTGATCAGGGGCAGCGCGACGCTGGTGGCGGAGTAGCCGAGGGCGATGACCGCGACGAGGGCGGCGAGCCCGGCGAGGAACCACGGGTGGCGGCGTGCCTCCCGTATGCCCTCCAGGAACTCGGCGCGGAAGCCGGGGCGCGGGGCGGTCCCGGCGGCCGGGTCCGCCGCCGTGTACGCGCCCTTGCCAGGGACGAGGGCGGCGACCAGCCAGAGCAGGCCGATGCCGAGGAGTAGCGACCCCACGTCGAGGAAGGCCGCGAGGAGGGCGGTCAGGGCGGGTCCGGCGAGCGTCGAGCTCCGTACGGCCATGGTCATGGCGGCGTTGGCCTGTTGGCGCCGGTCGGGGGTGACGGTCTCTGCGGTGAGTGCCTGGAACGCCGGGCGGCAGGCGCCCTGTCCGGCGCCCGCGAGGGCCGCCGCCGCCGTCATCAGCACGAGTGAGCGGTCGAGTCCGGCGGCGAGGAGGGGTGCGGCGACGGCCGCCGCGAGGGCGGACCAGAGCACGACCGCGCGGCGCGAGTGCCGGTCGGCCAGGACGCCTCCGACGGCGACGGCGGCGAGGAAGCCCGCGGTGCGGGCGGCGAGGACCAGCCCGAGACCGGCGGCGCCGAGGTCGCGGTGCAGTACGGCGAGTCCGAGGACGAAGGGCAGGGCCCAGGTGGCGAGGCCGGAGGCGGTGGTGCCCGCCCAGAGGCGCAGGAAGGCGGTGTCGCGGAGGACCGAACGAGGGGGTGCGGTCTCGGACTTCGCCGCTGTGGGCGTGGGTGTGCTGGCCACGGTGTGGTTGCTCCTTGGAGGTGGGGGAGGGGGTCGGCGAACCCCGCCCCGGGTTCGTTAATGAAAATGAATTCCATTACAGTACCCTTCCGACGGGGCATTCCTGCCCGGTGCACGACAACACCCACGCCCTCCCGCAGACCGGAGAACCCATGCGCCATCCCGCCCGCCTCGGCATCGCCCTCACCCTCGCCCTTGCCACCGTGGGCTGCTCCACGGCAGCCGGCAGCGGCTCCGGAACGGGCGGCGAGCCGACCGCCCAGGCCTCCGGCACGGCGGTCTCCGTCACCAGCTGCGGCCACCGGATGTCCTTCGCCGAGCCTCCGAAGCGGGCCGTCGCCCTGGATCAGACCTCGACCGAGACGCTGCTCGAACTCGGGCTCCAGGACCGGATGGCGGGAACCGCCAACCTCAAGACGAAGATCCCCCCGCGGTACGAGGCCGCGTACGCCGAGGTCCCGGTCATCGCCCCGAAGATCGCCACCGGTGAGCAACTGCGGGCCGCCACGCCCGACTTCGTCGTCGCCGGTTCCGCCGACCTCTACACCGGGGACCGGGCCGGCACGCGCGACGAGCTGGCCGCCCTCAAGGTCCCCACCTTCGTCAGCGCCGTGGACTGCCCGCGGCAGAACCCGGCCGGCACGACGCCCTTCGAGCTCCTCTTCTCCGACTACGAGAACCTGGGCAGGGTCTTCGGCGCAGAGGAGCGGGCCCGCGAGCTCGCCGCCGCCCAGCGCGCCGCGGTCGCCGAGGCCGGCGAGAACACCTCCACGGCACCCCGGGGGGTGGACCGGCCGACCGTGGTCTACCTCTACTCCGTGTTCAACGGAATGCCGTACGTCGCGGGCAGGACCGGTCTGCCCAGCGAGATGAGCCGGATCGTCGGCGCGAAGAACGCCTTCGACGACGTGAACGAGGACTGGCCGGAGGTCTCCTGGGAGGAAGTCGCCGAGCGCGACCCCGACGTCATCGTGATCGGCGACCTGTCCGAGCGGGGCCGGCCCGGCGACAGCGCCGCCGAGAAGCGAGCCGCGATGACGGCGCATCCGGTGATCTCCCGGCTGGCAGCCGTCCGCGACGACAGGATCCTCGAGGTGCCGGGCATCGAGCTGGACCCGTCGGTCCGCTCCGTGCACGCCCTCGGACTGCTTGCCGACGGCATGAAGGACCTCGGGTATGCCCGCTGACCAGAACATCCGGAGCGGAGCGGAGCACCTCCTGCCTCCGGCGCTCCGCGGGCGGGCGCTGACGGGGGACACCGTCACCATCCCGCCCCGGCCCGGCGCATCCGCCGGATCCGCCGGGTCCGCCGGGCGTCCGGGCAGGTCCCCGGCGGCCCAGGCGGTCCTCCTCCTGCTCGCCACGGGAGCCCTGGCGGCTTCGACGGTGGCGGCCGTGCGCGTCGGCACGGCCGACGTGGGCTGGAGCGGCCTCGCGCGGGTCCTCGGCGCCCATCTCGGCCTGGACGTGGAGCCGTTGCCGCCGCTGCTGGACTCCCTCATCTGGGACCTGCGGCTGCCGCGCGTGCTGATGGCCGCCCTCGTCGGCGCCTCGCTCGCCGTGTGCGGCGTGGTGCTCCAGGCCGTCACCCGTAACGCGCTCGCGGACCCGTACCTCCTCGGCGTCTCCTCGGGAGCGTCCGCGGGAGCCGTCACCGTGGTCGTCCTCGGAGTGGGCGCGAGCACGCTCGGGGTCACCGGCGGCGCGCTGGCCGGTGCGCTGCTCTCCTTCGGGCTGCTCCTGGCCCTGTTGCGGCGGACCGGCCTCGACTCGGCACGCATCGTCCTCACCGGCGTGGTCGTCGGGCAGTTGTTCACCGCGCTGACCTCGCTCGTCCTGATGGCCTCGGCGGACGCGGACACCACCCGGGCCGTCACCCACTGGCTGCTCGGCTCGATCGCGCCGGCCCGCTGGGACACCGTCGCCGTCTGCGCGATCGTCACCCCGCTGGGACTGGTGGCGGCCTGGCTCTGCTCCCACGCCCTCGACGGGCTCGCGTTCGGCGCCGACACCGCCGCATCCCTCGGGATCGGCGTACGGCACACCAGGATGCTGCTGCTCGTGGTCACGGCCGTGCTGACCGCGGTGGCGGTGGCCAGCGTCGGCGCGATCGGTTTCGTCGGGCTGATCGTCCCCCACGGGGTGCGGTTCCTCGTCGGGCCGCTGCACCGGGTCCTGCTGCCGTACGCGGCGCTCGCCGGCGCGGTGTTCCTGGTGTGGACGGACGCGCTGGCACGGGTCGCCTTCGCACCCCGCGAGGTTCCCGTGGGAGTGATCACCGCACTCCTCGGAGTCCCGCTCTTCCTGCTGGTCCTGCGCAGGCGCGGTGAACTGTGAGGATCACCGCCGAGGACCTGAGCTGGTCGGTGGCGGGCACCCCGGTCGTACGCGGAGTCGGCGTCGACATCGCGCCGGGCGAGACGGTCGCACTGCTCGGCCCCAACGGTTCGGGCAAGTCGTCGCTGCTGCGCTGCCTGGCCGGCCTGCGGACCCCCGACGCGGGCACGGTCCGGTACGACGGCGAGTCCGTACGGGACTGGAGCGCCCGCCGGATCGCCCGCCACGTCGCCTT
This sequence comes from Streptomyces tanashiensis, assembly GCF_014648895.1. Classification (GTDB taxonomy): domain Bacteria; phylum Actinomycetota; class Actinomycetes; order Streptomycetales; family Streptomycetaceae; genus Streptomyces; species Streptomyces tanashiensis. The sequence goes on along the minus strand of NZ_BMRZ01000012.1, from coordinate 87,374 downwards.
CGTCGACCAGAACACGGGCGCGGACAGCGACCTGCGGGTCGCCGACGTCGTGGGCCTGGGACGTATCCCGTTCCGCGACCGCTGGCGCGGACCGGACGCCACCGACCGGGCGGTCGTCGCAGCGGCGCTGGAGCACCTCGGACTCACCGCGCTCGCCGAGCGGCCCTGGAAGGCGCTGTCCGGCGGCGAACGCCAGCGCGCCCACATCGCCCGCGCCCTCGCCCAGCGGCCGTACGGGCTCCTGCTCGACGAACCCACCAACCACCTCGACGTCGGACACCAGCTGCACCTCATGGAGCTCCTGGCCGGCACCGACCAGACCGTCCTCGTCGCGCTGCACGACCTGTCGCTGGCCGCCCGGTACTGCGACCGGCTGCTGCTCCTGCACCACGGCCGCCTGATCGCCTCCGGCCCGCCCGCCGCCGTCCTGACGGCCGAACGGCTCGCCGAGGTCTTCGAGGTGGACGCCGAACTCACCACCGACGCCCTGGGGCATCCCCAGGTCGTCTACCGGGGGCCGCTCGGCGCCCCGGTCCCGGCCGCGCCGCCGGCACCCCGACCCGCCCTGTGAACGAGGATCCCCATGACCCAGCCGACCCCCGCCCCCGCCCTCGCGCCCTCCACCGTGACCACCGTCGACGGGCTCATCGCGGCCGTCCTGGCCGGTGACCACGGCCCGCTCCCTTCCGCACTCGTCGCGACCAGCGTGTTCTGGATCCACCACGGCACCCGCCTGGCCGGCGGCGACACCACCTACCTCAACCAGTACGTCCTGGTCCGCCTCGGCGGCTCCTTCGGCGGCTGCGCCTTCGAGGCCGGCGAGATCGACCCGTCGGTCTGCCGCGACTCCTCCGGCACCCCGCTCGACGTCCTGCTGCGCGAGGCTCCGCGCCCGCTGCGGATCGCGGCCCTCGACGCCTACCTCTCCGAGATCCGCCCGCACCGCGTGGCCGCGGCCACGGACGCAGCCGAGGCCGTCACCCTCCCCGCCGGCACCCCCGAGGTCCGTGCGAAGGCCCGCGACGCGGCCATCGCCGGTCTGCTGGACATCGAGCAGGGCGCCGAGGTCGGACTCATCGGCGTCGTCAACCCGCTCGTCGCGGCGATCCGCGCGCGCGGCGGGGAACCGCTGCCCTGTGACCTCAACCTCAAGGCCACCCAGTGGGGCGACCCGGTCACCGACGACATGCACGAGGTACTGGACCGCGCCGAGGCCGTCGTCGCCACCGGAATGACCCTGAGCAACGGCTCGTTCGACACCGTCCTGGAGCGCTGCCGGACCCGCGGCATCCCGCTGATCGTCTACGCCCAGAGCGGCAGCGCGGTCGCCCGCGCCTTCCTCGGCTCCGGTGTGACCGCGCTGTCCGCGGAACCGTTCCCCTTCTCCCAGTTCAGCGCCGAGGAGACGACCCTGTACCGCTACCGGACGGAGGGCGGCGCGTGATCCCCGCCGCCCGCCCGGCGACACCCCGCGCCGGTGAACTCCCCACCGGCACCGGGTACGCCCCCTGTCACCACGGCGAGCTGCTCCAGGGCGTCTTCCTCGACGACGACGGACGCCGGTGCGCGGGCCTGGTCACCCTCCCCATGGCCGGGCCCGGCAGCACCGCCGCGTTCACCCGCCGGCCCGGCACGGCACCCGAGGAGCTGACCGTCCTGCCCGCCGACCGTACGAAGGCCGCGCGGGCCGCCGCCCTCGCGGTGGCCGAGTGCGCCCGGCGGACAGGGGCGCCGGCGTGCGGCGGTGAGGTGCGGCTCACCTGCGACGTACCCGTGGGCCTGGGCATGGGCAGCTCCACCGCCGACGTGATCGCCACCGTGCGCGCGGTAGCGGACGCGTACGGGCTGCGGCTGCCCGTGGACACGATCGCCCGGCTCGCCGTACGGGCGGAGCTGGCCTGCGACCCGCTGATGCTGGACGGCCGCCCGGTCCTCTTCGCCCAGCGGGAGGGCCGCGTCCTGGAGGTCCTCGGCCCGGCCCTGCCACCGCTGGTCGTGGTGGGCTGCACCCTCGGCGGGGGCGCACCGGTGGACACCCTCTCGCTGCCCGTACGCGAAGCCGGCGACGGTGACGTACGGGCCTTCGAACGGCTGCGCACGCTGCTCCGCCGGGCGGTGGCCACCGGCGACGTGCGCCGGCTCGGCGAGGTCGCCACGGCCAGCGCACGCCGCGGCCAGCAGGTGCTCGGCCATCCGGAGTTCGACGCGCTGACCGGCATCGCCCGCCAGGCCGGGGCGGTGGGTGTGCAGATCGCGCACAGCGGCGCGGTGGCGGGTGTGCTGTTCGACCCCGCCGCACCGGAACTGCGGCACCGCGTCCGCGGCTGCCGGGGAGCCCTGGACGCCCACGGCATCCCCGCCACCCGGACCTTCACGACCTTCACGACGACCAAGGAGCTCCTGAATGGACCAGCACATCGCGGAGTCGATCGGCCGGCCGGACCTGATACGCCTCGACGACCGGCTCGTCTGCCTGCGCTTTGAGACGATGAAGGTGGTCTCCGCCCTGGCGGCGGTACGGCACCTGCTCGACAACGGAGTGGTACGCCGGGGAGACACCCTCCTGGACAGCTCCAGCGGCATCTACGCCTACGCCCTCGCCCTGGCCTGTCACCGGCACGGCATGCGCTGCCACATCGTCGGCTCGACGACGGTCGACCACACCCTGCGGACCCAACTCGCCGTGCTCGGAGCCACGCTGGAGCGGATGGAGCCGTGCAACGACCTCAAACTCGACCAGAAGCGCCGCGTAGAGCGGATCCACGAGATCCTCGCCGAGCACCCCGAGTACCACTGGATGAGGCAGTACCACGACGACGTCCACTACCTCGGCTACCGCGCGGTCGCCCACCGGATCCGGGAGGCGACCGGCGCGGACGGCCTCACCGTCGTCGGCGGGGTCGGGTCCGGAGCCTCCACCGGAGCCCTCGCCCGCTACCTGCGCGAGACCCCCGACGGGCGCGAGGCCGACGTCCGACTCGTCGGCGTCCAGCCTTACGGCAGCGTCACCTTCGGTGCCGAACACGTCTCCGACCCCGAGATCATCATCGCCGGGATCGGCAGCTCCATCCCCTTCGGGAACGTCTCGCACGAGCTGTACGACACCCTCCACTGGATCTCCTTCGACGCGGCCCTCGCCGGCAGCGTGGACCTCCTGCGCCGGCACGCGGTCTTCGCGGGCCTGTCCACCGGCGCCGGTTACCTCGCCGCCCGCCACGAACGGGACCGCTCCCCGGAGCGAACGGTCCTCTTCATCGCCGCCGACACCGGCCACCGTTACGTCGACACCGTCTACGCCCGGCACCACGAAGCAGCACCCCTCTCCGACCTGACCCCGTGTGAGGTCTCCCACCAGAGCCGGCTCGCCCTGCCCTGGTCCCGGATGGATTGGAACCGCGCCCCGGCGACGACCCCGGCCGGGGCGTCCTGACGCACCGGCACCAGCAGCGTCAGCCGCCCTGACGGCCGAAGGCCGGGACACCTGCCGTGGTGTCCCGGCCTTCGGCCGCCTTACTGCCTACCCCTTCACCGGATCTCGACGAGGAGGTCGCCGGCCTCCACCTGCTGGATCCTGGTGATGGCCAGGCGGGACACCCGTCCGCTTCTCGTGGCCGTGATCGAGGCCTCCATCTTCATCGCCTCGATGGTGGCCACCGTCGCGCCGGCCTCGACCTCGTCGCCCTCGGCGACGGCCAGGGTGACCACGCCGGCGAACGGCGCGGCGACGTGGCCGGAGTCGGACCGGTCGGCCTTCTCGGTCACCGGGAGGTCGGCGGCCGCCGCGTTGTCGCGGACCTGGATCGGCCGCAGCTGGCCGTTGAGGGTGGACAGGACGGTACGCATGCCGCGTTCGTCCGCCTCGCCGATGGCCTCCAGCTCGATGAGCAGCCGCACACCGGGCCCGAAGTCGACGGCGTACTCCTTCCCGGGGCGCAGCCCGTAGAAGAAGTCCTTGCTGTCGAGGACGCTGGTGTCGCCGTACGCCTGGCGGTGCGTCTCGTAGGCCTTCGTCGGGCCGGGGAAGAGGAGGCGGTTGAGTGTGGCGCGCCGGTCCTCGGCCAGACCGGTGCGGTCCTCCGCGGTCAGTTCCCGCATCGGCTTGGGGCCGGCGCGGCCCTCCAGCGCCTTGCTGCGGAAGGGCTCGGGCCAGCCGCCGGGCGGCGTGCCCAGCTCGCCGTGGAGGAAGCCGATCACCGAGTCGGGGATGTCGAAACGGTTCGGCGCCGCCTCGAAGTCCTCGGGCGCCACCCCGGCACCGACGAGGTGCAGCGCGAGGTCACCCACCACCTTCGACGACGGCGTGACCTTCACCAGCCGGCCCAGCATCCGGTCCGCGGCGGCGTACGTCGACTCGACGTCCTCGAACCGGTCGCCGAGGCCGAGCGCGACGGCCTGCGTGCGCAGGTTGGAGAGCTGCCCGCCGGGGATCTCGTGGTGGTACACGCGCCCGGTCGGCGAGTCCAGACCCGCCTCGAAGGGGGCGTAGATCTTGCGGACGCTCTCCCAGTACGGCTCCAGGTCGCCGACGGCCTGGAGGTCGAGGCCGGTGGGCCGTTCGGAGTGGTCGGTGGCGGCGACGATCGCCGACAGCGAGGGCTGCGAGGTGGTCCCGGCCATGGAGGCCACCGCGCCGTCCACCGCGTCCGCGCCGGCCTGGATCGCCGCGAGGTACGTGGCGAGCTGGCCGCCGGCGGTGTCGTGGGTGTGGAGGTGCACCGGGAGCTCGAACTCCCGGCGCAGCGCGGAGACCAGCTTCGCCGCGGCGGGGGCGCGCAGCAGACCGGCCATGTCCTTGACCGCCAGGACGTGCGCACCCGCGGCGACGATCTTCTCGGCCAGCCGCAGGTAGTAGTCGAGCGTGTAGAGCTTCTCCGCCGGGTCGGAGAGGTCGGCCGTGTAGCAGAGCGCGACCTCGGCGACGGCCGTCCCCGTCTCCCGTACGGCGTCGATCGCGGGCCGCATCTGGTCGACGTCGTTGAGCGCGTCGAAGATCCGGAAGATGTCGACGCCGGTGGCCGCGGCCTCCTGCACGAAGGCGTCGGTGACCTCGGTCGGGTACGGGGTGTATCCCACGGTGTTACGGCCGCGGAGGAGCATCTGCAGGCAGATGTTCGGCACGGCCTCGCGCAGCGCGGCGAGCCGCTCCCAGGGGTCCTCGGCGAGGAAGCGCAGCGCGACGTCGTAGGTGGCGCCGCCCCAGCACTCCAGGGACAGCAGCTGCGGCAGGGTGTGCGCCACCGTCGGGGCGACGGCGAGCAGGTCCTTGGTCCGGACGCGCGTGGCGAGGAGCGACTGGTGGGCGTCGCGGAAGGTGGTGTCGGTGACGCCGAGGGTCGGCGACTCGCGCAGGCTCCGCGCGAAGCCCTCCGGGCCGAGGGCGGCCAGCCGCTGCCGGGAGCCGGCGGGCGGCTCACCGGCGGGCAGCCGGGGCAGCTTGGTGGCCGGGGCGATCAGGTCGGGGCGGGGGCCGTGCGGCTTGTTCACCGTGACGTCGGCGAGGTAGGTCAGCAGCTTGGTGCCGCGGTCCGCCGAGTGGCGCGCGGTGAGCAGCTGCGGCCGCTGCTCGATGAAGGCCGTCGTGACCCGCCCGGCCTGGAAGTCCGGGTCGTCGAGGACCGCCTGGAGGAACGGGATGTTCGTGGACACGCCCCGGATGCGGAACTCCGCCACCGCGCGCCGGGCCCGGTCGACGGCCGTCCTGAAGTCCCGCCCCCGGCAGGTCAGCTTGACCAGCATCGAGTCGAAGTGGGCGCTGACCTCCGTACCGGCGTGGGTGGTGCCGCCGTCGAGCCGGATGCCCGAGCCGCCGGGCGAGCGGTACGCGCTGATCATGCCGGTGTCCGGGCGGAAGCCGTTGGCCGGGTCCTCGGTGGTGATCCGGCACTGCAGCGCGGCACCGCGCAGGACGACGGACTCCTGCGCCAGACCGAGGTCGGCGAGGGTCTCCCCGGCCGCGATGCGCAGCTGCGACTGCACCAGGTCGATGTCGGTGACCTCCTCGGTCACCGTGTGCTCGACCTGGATGCGCGGATTCATCTCGATGAAGACGTGGTTGCCGTCGGGGTCGAGGAGGAACTCCACGGTGCCCGCGTTGCGGTAGCCGATGTGGCGGGCGAACCTCACGGCGTCGTCGCAGATCCGCTGCCGCACCACCGGGTCGAGGTTCGGGGCGGGCGCCAGCTCGATCACCTTCTGATGGCGCCGCTGCAGCGAGCAGTCCCGCTCGTACAGGTGGATGACGTCGCCCTCGCCGTCGGCGAGGATCTGCACCTCGATGTGGCGCGGGTCGACGACGGCCTTCTCCAGGAAGACGGTGGCGTCGCCGAACGCGGACTCGGCCTCACGGGCCGCCGCCTCGATGGACTCGCGCAGCGCCGCCGGGTCCTCGACCCGCCGCATGCCGCGCCCGCCGCCGCCGGCGACGGCCTTGACGAACACCGGGAAGCCGATGGACTCGGCGGCCGCCACCAGTTCGTCCACGTCGGTGGAGGGCGCCGAGGAGCCGAGCACGGGCACGCCGGCCTCACGGGCGGCGGCCACCGCACGGGCCTTGTTGCCGGTCAGCTCCAGGGTCTGCGCGGACGGGCCCACGAACGTGATGCCCGCCTCCTCGCAGGCGCGTGCCAGTTCCGGGTTCTCGGACAGGAATCCGTAGCCCGGGTAGACGGCGTCCGCGCCGGCCAGGCGGGCCGCCCGGATGATCTCCGCCACGGAGAGGTAGGCCCGCACCGGATGTCCGGGCTCACCGATCTCGTACGCCTCGTCGGCCTTCAGCCGGTGCAGAGAGTTGCGGTCCTCGTGCGGAAAGACGGCAACCGTGCGCGCCCCCAGTTCATAGCCGGCGCGGAACGCGCGAATCGCGATCTCCCCGCGATTGGCCACCAGTACCTTGCGGAACATCATGATCCCTTCACCCTGCCGGTGATGAGCACTACGGGTCGCCGACACCTCCCCGCGTACGCGGTGCCCTCAGCGGCACGCGCCCGCGTCGCGCCCGGCTCGTTCCGGCAACGCTAAGGGCTGCGCCGTGGCCTTCTGAAGGACCCACGACAGTGACATGGATCATCGCCACCCGGCTGCCCGCCAGGTGTACCGAACGCTTCCGCACCGTAGGGCGGCCTCCGTCAGGTCACTCCGCCGGCAGGCGCGGCGTGCGCGGCGGCGCCGTGCGCCGGCCGCCGGTCTTCTCGAAGGCAGCCGCGAGGGAGAGCAGCGCGTTGTCGTCGTAGGCGCGGCCCGCGAAGGTCAGCCCGACGGGCATGCCGGTGTCCGTCATGGTGCCCATGGGCACGGTCACGGTCGGGATGCCGAGGTGGCGGGGGACCAGGTTGCCGTTGGCGACCCAGACGCCGTTGCGCCAGCCGAGGTCGGCGGAGGCCACGTCGACGTCCATGTCCGCGGGGCCCACGTCGGCCACCGCGGGGAAGACCACCGCGTCCAGGCCCAGTCCGTCCATCCACTCCTCCAGGTCGACCCGGCGCGTCTCCTCGAGCCCGCGCAGCCCCTGCTCCAGGTGCGGCATATCGGTGAGGGACGCGTACGGGCGCTCGCGCACGAAGCGGGGGTACTCGCCGATCGTGTCGTCGAAGCCCTCGTACCGGTCGGGGAGTTCGCCCTCCTGCTTGGGCCAGATGCGGGCGGGGTCGACGTCGGCCAGGGTGGAGAGCGCCGGGTCGCCGTTGGCGCGCAGGAAGTCGTCCCAGGCCCAGGCGGACAGGTCCTCGATCTCGAAGGTGAGGTACGCGCGGCTGACCAGGCCGCGGGTGAGCAGCGAAGGCGCTCCGGGGCGGTCGGACTCGTAGTTCGACACCACGGGGAAGTCGACCTCGACCACCTCGGCGCCGGCGGCCTCCAGGTCGCGGCGGGCGGCTTCCCACAGGGTGATCACCGAGGGGCGCGTGTCGATGCGCTGTCCGGTCTGGCCGCCGATGCCTCCGTCGGGGTTCGTTCCGGCGTCGGGGTCGGCGTTGATGTACATCCGGGGCACGCCGACGCGCTTGCCGGCGAGCGTCTCGGACGCGGCCTCGGCGTCGGCGGGTGCGAGGGCCGGGTAGGAGGCGGGGCGCACCTCGGACGCCGAGGGGAGGGCCACCCACGGCTGCGCGCGCCACAGGTCCCCGCGCGGGTTCGGGTCGTCGGCGACGACGACGTCGAGCAGTTCGAGCAGGTCGGCCATGGTGCGGGTGTGCGGGACCACGACGTCCATGGTCGGGACGAGCGGCCAGTTGCCGCGGACCGAGATCACGCCGCGGCTGGGGGTGTAGGCGCACAGCGCGTTGTTCGAGGCGGGGGCGCGGCCCGAGGACCAGGTCTCCTCGCCGAGGCCGAAGGCGCCGAAGGACGCCGCCGTCGCCGTGCCGGAACCGTTGGAGGAGCCGGAACCGTAGGCGCTGGTGAGCCAGTCGGCGCTGTACGGGCTCTCCGCACGGCCGTACACGCCACGCTGCATGCCGCCGTTCGCCATCGGGGGCATGTTGGTCAGGCCGATGAGGACCGCGCCGCCCGCGCGCAGCCGCTCGATGGCGAAGGCGTCGCGCTGGGCGACGAGGTGCTCGAACGCCGGGGAGCCGGACGCGGCCGTGAGCCCCTCGGCGAGGTAGCTGTCCTTGGCGGTGTACGGGATGCCGTCCAGCGGGCCCAGCGTCTCGCCGCGGGCGCGGCGGGCGTCGGAGGCCTCGGCTTCCGCCCGGGCGTGCGGGTTCATCACGACCATCGCGTTCAGGGCGGTGGCGGTCCCGGGCCGGTCGTACGCGTCGATCCGCGCGAGGTAGGCGTCGAGCAGTCCGACCGAGGTCGTCTCGCCCTTCTCCAGCGCTGCACGCAGGTCGGCGATACAGGTCTCCACGACATCGAATGCGCGCGTCATGTGGGTGTCTCCTGGGTGGTGGGTGGAGCAGGCGGGCCGCCGGCGGCCCGCCGTCGGGGCGACCGCACAGCCGGCCGTCACACTCCCCGTCGCGTTGACTAGATTTTCAGTCTAGACTAACGGTCTAGATGTTCGGAACCTAGACTTGGCTGCTGGATTTCCGGAACCGAAAGTGAGCTCATGGCGACGTCAGAGACCGGGCCCACGCTGCCCGACCGCCTCCCGCCCGACGGCGTGACCGGGGCGGCGGGCGCCGGGACCGGAGCCGCCTCGCGGCCCGCGGCCCGGGTCCCGATCGACAGGAAGCGCCAGCCCAGCGGGGACGAGGCGCGGGAGCGGGCCATGCGGGCCGCCATCAGTGTCATCGCCGAGAAGGGCACGGCGGCCCTGCGGATGTCGGACATCGCCGCGCGGGCCGGCATGAGCACCGGGCACATCCTCTACCACTTCGGCAAGAAGGACCGGCTGCTGCTCGAGGTCCTCGCCTGGAGCCAGGCGGACCTCTGGACCCGGTTCCAGCAGGCCGCCGACCAGGCCGCGTCCCCTGCCGAGAAGCTGGAGCTGTTCGTCCGCTCCTACCTGCCCCGCCACCAGGGCGACGAACGCTACGCGCTGTGGACGCAGGTGCTCGCCCAGCGCCACGACGAAGCGGGCCGCCGCATCCTCACCGAGCTGCTGGACGGCTGGGACGAGCGCCTGGAAGCCATCCTTCGCGAGGGCCGTGACCTGGGACACTTCGCCGACGTGGACCTCCCCGAGTTCACCATCCGGGCCGTGGCCATGCTGAGCGGGCTCTCCGAGGACGTGATGTTCGGACGGTCCCGCTGGGAGCACACCTCCGCACACGCATTCGCCCTGTCGGCCCTCGAACGCGAACTGCGCCCTCCTGGCCAGGGCTGACGGCGGGCCCCGGGAAGCACGCCGACGTGTCCTGACGCGACGGAGCCGGAGGACGGTTCGGCTTCGTCTCATGTGCCGCGATCAGTCATGCGACGTTCCAGACGCACAACCGGCCGAGGAAGGACGCTGCCAGCATCGTGCCGTCCGGGCTGTACGCCACGCTGGAAGCCCCGCCCTCCCCGGCCACGGGGGGAGGTACCTCGTGGAGTTCCCGCGTGGCGACGTCCCAGAGCTTCAACCCGCTTCCGGTGGCACCGGCGAGGGTCTTGCCGTCATGGCTGAAGGCGACCTGATGGATGAACCAGTCGAAGTTGCTGCTCCCGCCGTCGAAGGAGAGGGCGCCGATCCTGGACCGGAAGTCCGTGTTCCACAGCAGTACCCTCTCGTCGGCGGTGGCGCTCGCCAGCATCGTGCCGTCCGGGCTGTAGGCGAGGCCCTCGAAGCTGTCGTCTGTGGTGATGGAGTCCGTGGTCCTGCGGCTGGAGACATCCCAGAAACGGATGATCCCAGCCTCGTTGCAGGCCGCCAGCGTTCTGCCGTCCGCAGTGAACACCAGGCCGGTGTGCGACTTGCCTTGGCCGTTCGTGCGGGCGACGGGGTCGACGAGCGTGGTGATCCGGGTGTGGTCGGCCGCGTCCCACAGGGTGATCGTGCCCTTGGCGTTGGCGCAGGCAAGGATCGCGCCGCCCGGGGCGAACGCAAGGCGCTGAACGGTGAGCGGGTCGTACGCGGTGTCCGTCAGACGGGCGACCGGCTTGCCCGAGGCGACGTCCCACAGGGTGGTGGCACTGTCCTCGGCCGCGGCGAGCACCGTGCCGTCCGCGCTGAATGCCACATCCCTGATTCCCTCATATCTCACCTTTCGGCGATCGTCGAAGGTCGCGGTCTGCTGCGGGCCGCTGCTGTCCCACAGCGTGACGGCACCCTCGCTCGTACCGACAGCGATGACCGAATTGTCCGGGGCGAACGCCAGGCACTGCACGACGCCGCCGTGTTTCGGTGTGACCCGGGGGCCATAGAGGGTGCCTGGGCGCCGTGTGGGGGACGGGCGACCCTTGCTCCCGGCCGGTTTCGTACTCGGCGTCGCGGAGCTGCCCTTGCCTCCCGTGGCACCTCGGCCGTCGAACATCCTCCACCCGATGGGCACCGCGACGGCAGCCGCGAGCCCCGTGCCGATCAGCAGCGTTCGCCGGCTCGGGCGGGAGCTCGGTGCGCCGGCGGGTGGCGGCTGGTCGGGGCCGTCGGCCGGAGACTGCGGTTCTGCCGGCGGGAGGGACGGCCCCACGAGAGTACGGACGATGGTCGTCGCGTCGGCCGCGGCGACCAGCGTGTCCCCGGCCGACATTCCCAGGTACCGTGCCGCCTCGGCTTGCTGTGCGTCGATCAGCGCGTGCACTGCGGGCGGCCAGGGGCGCCCGGAGCCGACTTCTCCGCTCCCGATGGACGCCAGAACTTCCGCCGGAGCGGGACGCGCGTCCGGGTGCTTGGCGAGACACGGAGCGATGATGTCCCGCAGCCTTCGCGGGAGAGCGCCGAGGTCGGGCTCCTTGTGCACGACGTTGTACAGCGTCTGCGGCGTGGAGTGGCCCGCGAACGGGCTCGTACCGGTGTAGGCCAACAGCAGCATCGTGCCGAACGAGAACATGTCGCTCGCCGGCGTGATCCGCCTGCCCTCCGCCTGCTCGGGTGACATGAACCCCGGTGAGCCGACCAACGAGCCAGTACTCGTGATCTCGCTGCCGCCGTCGCTGTCGGCGGCCCGCGCGATGCCGAAGTCGATCACCCGGCACCCGTCCGCGGTCAGCAGTACATTGGACGGCTTCAGATCGCGGTGGATCAACCGCGCACCATGGACGTCGACCAGGGCCGCCAGAAGCCCCACGGCCAACCGCAGCACCGCGCGAAGAGGCAGCGCTCCCGAGGCGTCCAGGACCTCGCGCAGCGACGGCCCCGGCACGAATGCGGAGGCCAGCCAGGGGAGTTTCGCGTCCGCGTCGGCGTCGATCACCGCCGCGGTGTGTAAGCCGGATACTCGGCGGGAAGCATCGACCTCGCGGCGGAACCGTGCCCGGAAGCCCTCGTCCTCCACCAACTGCGCGTGGACCACCTTGACCGCGACGACCTGGCCATCGTCGGTACCGCCCAGCAACACCCGCCCCATCCCGCCCCGGCCGAGCTCGGCCACCACCCGGTACGGGCCGACCTCCGGTCCATCCGACGCTTCCAGCGGCTTCACTGGCCCTCCCCATCAGAAAGCGCTCCTACGCGACGTCCGTGCCGCGTAGATCCGCTGACATCCTTCCCCACCGCCACCCTGCGGGACGGACCAACCGTGCAACCACACTGGCGCTGCGGTGAGATATCCCGGGCGGGCAAAGGATGGTGACAGATGCCCTAGGCAGCCAGGTCTCCACGAGCAGTACCCAGCGGGCTTCGGCTCGCTCCTTCTCCGGATGCCGGCGCTTCGCAACCTGAACTGGTTGGGGTGGCCAAGGTGACGCGCTTGATGTCCGGCGTCTGCAAGGGGGCTTCGACGATCGGAGCCGTGGGGCGAGGAGCCGAGCCGCTCGACGCGGAGATGCTGGACGGCTTCGCCGCGACCCTCGGCGTACCGGTCGCCGTGCCGGCCGAGTTGACCGGCGTCCGCCCGTCGACGGCGAGCCGCACGCCCACACCCGAGGCGGTCGACACCGCTGCGCCGATCTGGGAGATCAGGCACCTGACCGGGGAGCGGAAAGGTCAGCTCACCGCGTACGCGGAGGTGCCGGGCCGGGAGTGACGATGCCTGCCCGGCGGCTGCGGGAGGGCGGGAAGCCTCCACGCCTCCCGCCCTCCTCGTGTGGGCGGCACCGGACCCTCATCCGGTGCCGCCGCGCCGCCCGGGGGCCCTCAGCCCGGGCTACCGGGTCTCTCCTCCCGGTCGTACGTGTGGAACCCGTGGCCCGTCTTGCGGCCGAACAGGCCCGCCTCCACCATGCGCAGGAGCAGGGGCGGCGGGGCGTAGAGCGGTTCCTTGAACTCGTCGTACAGCGATTCGGCGAGGGAGGCGACGGTGTCGATGCCGATCAGGTCGGCGAGCCGGAGCGGGCCCATCGGGTGGGCGCAGCCGAGTTCCATGCCCCGGTCGATGTCCGTCGCGGTGGCGAAGCCGGACTCGGTCATGCGGATCGCGGAGAGCAGGTAAGGGGACGAGGAGGGCGTTGACCACGAAGCCGGCGCGGTCGAGCCTGCCACGCCGGACGGCCCGTCGGAGGGAGACGGTGATCCGCTCGCGGGCCGCCGCGGCCGCGTGGCCGGTCGCCTCGCACAGCCGGGTGTCGAGTCCCGCTCGTGCGCACACCTCGGCGATGCCGGCGCCCATCCGGCCCCCGCCGACGATCCCCACGCGGCGGATCTCGTCGGCGCTCATGCCGTCGCCTCCGTGGTGACGGTCCGGACGAGGTGGCGCGCATAGGCCTCGGGGGTGAAGAACAGGGGCAGTTCGGCGGCGAGAGCGGTGCGCTCGAACAGTTCGCGGACCTCGTCGACCGCCGCCCACGGGTACTCCGCGCCGAGCCGTGCCAGCTCCTCGTCGAGCACCAGGAGCACGGCCTCCCGGTCGATCACCCGGTGCCGCAGCCACTGCCAGATCTGCACGCGGGCGATCTCGGCGGTGGCGGCGTCCTCCATCAGACCGTCGATCGCGACGGCCCCCCGGCCGCGCATCCAGACGTCGAAATAGCGCAGGGCCACCGCGATGTTGGTGCGCACGCCTTCCTCGGTCGGCGGGCCGCTGATCCGGCGCACGGAGAGCAGGTCCGTCGCCGAGGTCTCCACGTCGTCGCGGGTCCGGTGGATCTGGTCGGGCCGCTCGCCCAGGACACCGTCGAAGACCTCCCGGCAGAGGGGGACGAGGCCCGGGTGGGCGACCCAGGAGCCGTCGAAGCCGTCCTCGGCCTCGCGTTCCTTGTCGAGCCGCACCGTGGCGAGGGCGGCCTCGTTCGCCGCCGGGTCCTTGCTGGGGACCTGGGCGGCCATGCCGCCGATGGCGTGGGCGCCGCGCCGGTGGCAGGTGCGGACCAGGAGCTCGGTGTACGCGCGCAGGAACGGGGCGGTCATGGTGACCTTCACGCGATCGGGGAGCAGAAAGTCGGTGCGGTGGCCGAAGGTCTTGATCAGGCTGAACAGGTAGTCCCAGCGCCCCGCGTTGAGGCCGGAGCTGTGCTCGCGCAGCTCGTAGAGGATCTCCTCCATCTGGAACGCCGCGGTGACCGTCTCGATCAGGACGGTGGCGCGGACGGTGCCGCGGGGGATGCCGAGCAGGTCCTGGGCGAGGACGAACACGTCGTTCCACAGCCGCGCCTCGTAGTGGTTCTCCAGCTTGGGAAGGTAGAAGTACGGGCCGTGACCGGCGTCGATCTGGCGCTGCGCGCAGTGGAAGAAGTACAGGCCGAAGTCGACCAGGGACGCGGGGACGGGGCGGCCGTCGAACTCCAGGTGCTCCTCGTCGAGATGCCAGCCGCGTGGCCGGACCATGAGGGTGGCGGGGTTCTCTGCGAGGCGGTACTCCTTGCCGCCGTCGGAGGTGAAGTCGATCCGCCGCTCGATGGCGTCGAGGAGGACGAGCTGGCCCCCGATGACGTTGTCCCAGGTGGGCGCGGTGGCGTCCTCGAAGTCGGCCATCCACACGCACGCTCCGGAGTTGAGCGCGTTCACGGCCATGCGGCGTTCGGGCGGGCCGGTGATCTCGACCCGGCGGTCGGCCAGGCCCGGTGCGGGAGGGGCGACCCTCCAGGTCCGGTCGGCGCGGACGGCCGACGTGGCGACAGGGAAGTCGAGCGGTGTCCCGGTGGCCAGACGGATGGCCTGCCTGCGGCGCTCCTTCAGGAGCCACTGGCGGCGCTCGCCGAAGGCGGCGGCCAGTCTGCCGACGAAGGCGAGGGCGGCGGGGGTGAGGATCTCGTCGTGGCGGTCACCGGGCGCGGCCAGGACACGGACGTGACGGGTCGGGGCGCTGGTGGTCATCGGACTCTCCTGAGCTGCAAGGGGAACGGGGGCGGGCGGAGACGGTCGCTCGCCCCCGTTCGGCCGGGACGCGAACCGCCGGGTCGCGAACCGCCGGGTCGCGGTCACGGCGGTGCCTAGTGGAACTGCTCCTCCTCGGTGGAGCCGGCGAGCGCCGTGGTCGAGGAGGCCGGGTTGACGGCGGTGGAGACCAGGTCGAAGTAGCCGGTGCCGACCTCGCGCTGGTGCCTGACGGCGGTGAAGCCCTGGGCCTGGGCGGCGAACTCCCGCTCCTGGAGGTCGACGTACGCCGTCATGCCGTGGTCGGCGTAGCCGCGGGCGAGGTCGAACATGCCGTGGTTGAGGGAGTGGAAGCCGGCCAGGGTGATGAACTGGAACGTGTAGCCCATGGCGCCGAGTTCGCGCTGGAACTTGGCGATCTGATCGTCGTCCAGGGCCGCCTTCCAGTTGAAGGAGGGCGAGCAGTTGTAGGCGAGCATCCGGCCGGGGTGCTTCGCGTGGATCGCCTCGGCGAACTCGCGGGCCTGGGCGAGGTCCGGGGTGCCGGTCTCGACCCAGATGAGATCGGCGTACGGGGCGTAGGCCAGCCCGCGGGCGATGACCGGGGCCATGCCGTTCCGGACGCGGTAGAAGCCCTCGGCGGTGCGCTCGCCGGTGACGAACTCCGCGTCGCGCTCGTCGACGTCGCTGGTCAGCAGGTTCGCGGCGAGGGCGTCGGTCCGGGCGATGATCAGAGTCGGCACGTCGGCGATGTCGGCCGCGAGCCGGGCCGCGTTGAGGGTGCGGACGTGCTGGGAGGTGGGGACGAGCACCTTGCCGCCGAGGTGGCCGCACTTCTTCTCGGAGGCGAGCTGGTCCTCGTAGTGGACGCCCGCGGCACCGGCCGCGATCATCGCCTTCGTCAGCTCGAAGGCGTTGAGCGGCCCGCCGAAGCCGGCTTCGGCGTCGGCGACGATCGGGGCCAGCCAGTCGGTGGTGTCCGTGCCGCCCTCGGCGGTGGCGATCTGGTCGGCGCGCAGCAGCGCGTTGTTGATCCGACGGACCACCTGGGGAACGGAGTTGACGGGGTAGAGGCTCTGGTCGGGATAGGTGTGCCCGGCCTGGTTGGCGTCGGCGGCGACCTGCCATCCGGACAGGTAGATCGCCTGGAGCCCGGCCCGCACCTGCTGGACGGCCTGCCCGCCGGTGAGCGCGCCGAGCGCGTGGACGTAGTCGAGTTCGTGCAGCTGCCGCCACAGGCGCTCGGCCCCGCGCCGGGCGAGGGTGTGCTCCTCGCGGACGCTGCCGGAGAGCCGGACCACGTCGTCCGCGGAGTACGTGCGCTCGACACCCGCCCAGCGGGGGTCCGTCGCCCAGCGGCGCGCCAGCTCTTCGGCCGCCTGTGCCGTCGACTCTGCCATGAGTGTCACCGTCTCCTTCGTGCTTGCACCCGTGCCAAGACAGCTACGTTGCTCAGCGTCGTGGCACTGCGTGTCTGATGGTGGGATGCGGCCCGCCGCCATCCGGGCGGGCGGAGCGAGCAATCTGCGCCGATCCAGGGCTGTGCTGACCGGGATCACCGAAGTCAGGGCATGATTCGGGTCTCGATCGCGCCCTGGACCTGTCAGGTCCGGCGGGCCGCACTCAGACTCTGGCACTGGCACTGGGTGTCATCAACCGTGGACGCATGCCAAGTTCTGCGAAGGATCTCGCTGCCTTTTGCCATGTTTGCCAAGGACGTGGACGAGGCTCGGCGGCGTACGCTGCCGCAGAAGTCCTGACCGAGCGGGAGGCCGAAGGTGAGCAAGACGTACGCGGGGGCACGACTGCGACGGCTGCGCGAGGACCGTGGAATGAGCCAGGCGGAGCTGGCCCGCACCCTGGCCATCTCTCCCAGCTACCTCAACCAGATGGAACACGACGCGAGACCCCTGACGGTGCCCGTGCTGCTGCGTCTGACCGAGGCCTTCGGCGTGGACCCGGGGTTCTTCTCCGAGCGGGACACCAGCCGTCTCGTCGCGGACCTCCGCGAAGCGCTGTCGGGGGAGCTCGCAGCAGCCCGGGTCTCCACCTCCGACCTGGCCGACCTCGCCTCACGCATTCCGGCGGTCGCCCACGTTCTGGTCGACCTGGGGCGGCGCAACCAGCGTCTCGCCGAACGGCTCGCCGACGCGGCGGATCCACGGGGAGCCGACCCGGAGCTGCCGCGCTCCCCGCACGAGGAGATCCGAGACTTCTTCTACCGCCGGCAGAACTATCTCCACGAGACCGACCTCGCGGCCGAGGCGCTCGCGAAGGAGATCGGCATCAGGCCCGGCGACGTCATCACGGCCCTGACCGCCCGGCTCACCGACCACCACGGCGTCCGCTTCTCGTCCGAGTCGGGTGACCGTCTGCACTCCTACGACGAGCGGACCCGCACCCTGCGGCTCTCGGCACGCCTGCGCCCCGGGCAGCGCGCCTTCCGCATGGCCACGCAACTCGCCCTGCTGGAGTACGGGGACGGCCTGGACCGGCAGGCGGCCGAGGACTTCTCGCCCGGCGGCCCGGCCCACCAGCTCGCGCGCATCGGCATCGCGAACTACTTCGCCGCCGCGCTGCTCCTGCCGTACGAGGCGTTCCACGCGGCGGCGGAGGAGTTCCGGTACGACATCGAACGGCTCACCGACCGCTTCGGGCTCGGCTACGAGACGGTCTGCCACCGCCTCAGCACCCTCCAGCGCCCCCGCCTGCGCGGCGTCCCCTTCTCCTTCGTCCGCGTCGACCGGGCCGGCAACATGTCCAAGCGGCAGTCCGCCACCGGCTTCCACTTCTCCCGGGCGGGCGGCACCTGCCCGCTGTGGAACGTGTACGAGGCGTTCGCCGCGCCCGGCCGCATCCACGTCCAGATCGCCGCCATGCCCGACGGGCAGCGTTACCTGTGGACCGCCCGTGCGCTCACCCGTCACCGGGGCGGCTGGGGCGAACCGGGCAAGACCTTCGCCCTCGGGCTCGGCTGCGAGGTCCGCCACGCCCACCGCCTCGTGTACTCGGACGGCCTGGATCTCGACAACGCTGCCGCCGCCACCCCGATCGGCATGGGATGCCGCGTCTGCGAACGGCTCGACTGCCCCCAGCGGGCCGCCCCACCCCTCGGGCGCCCCCTCCGGATCGACCAGAACGCGACCACCTTCGTCCCGTACCCCGTGGCCGACCCGCCGGCCTGAGCCGTGCCCGTCCGGCCGATGCCGCGAGGAAGGTGCCCGGGCCCTGGCTCCGGCCGGTCAGGAGGCGGACGCGAGCGCACGGGCGACCATCACCGCGTCCGCCGTCGCCCGGACGTCATGGACCCTGACGGCCCAGGCGCCCTGGTGGGCGGCGATCGCCGAGAGGGCGGCCGTGGCGGCGTCCCGCCCGTGCGCGGGGGGCGGGGTGCCGTCCGCGCCGGCCAGGATGTGGCCCAGGAACCTCTTGCGGGAGCCGGCGACCAGCACGGGGCGGCCCAGCGCACGCAGTTCGCCCAGACCGGCGATCAGACGGAGGTCGTGCTCCGCCCGTTTGGCGAATCCCAGCCCCGGGTCGACCACGAGCCGCTCCGGCGGAATGCCCGCGGCCACCACGGCCTCCAGACGGGCGCCGAGTTCCGCGACGACCTCGCGCACCACGTCCGCGTACACCGCACGGCCGTGCATCTCGTGGCTGAACCCGCGCCAGTGCATCACGACGAAGGGGACGCCGCCGGCCGCGACGGCCGGGACCATCCCGGGGTCCGCCAGACCCCCGCTGACGTCGTTGACGAGGACCGCCCCCGCCTCGATCGCCCGCGCGGCGACCGACGCGCGCATGGTGTCGACGGACACGAGGACCCCTTCGGCCGTCAGGTCCCGGACCACGGGGACGACACGCCGCAACTCCTCGTCCTCGTCGACACGGGAGGCGCCCGGCCGGGTCGACTCGCCGCCGACGTCGACCAGGTCGGCGCCCCCGGTCACGAGATCCAGACCGTGCTTCACCGCCGCCGCCGGGTCGAACCAGCGGCCGCCGTCGGAGAAGGAGTCGGGGGTCACGTTCACCACGCCCATGACGGCGCACCGGTCCCAGTGCGGCAGCCCGGCGACGGCGCCGGTGCCCTCGCGTCCCCGGGGGGTGACCTTCGGGGCAGGGGACGGATTCACGCCGACACCTCTGTCCGGTGGACGAGGCTCCGACGGCAGATGTCAGGCGTGAGGTGGGTCGGTGCGTGGGTGGACATGCCGTCCTTCTCCGCATGAGGCGGCTTTCGAGGGTTCCCTGGAATCGGGGCGGGACAGAGGCCGCTCGTGGCCTCTGTCCGGTCGTGGTCGGCCGGGCCGGACGACGACGCGTCCGGCCCGGACCCGAGGGCATCAGCCGTTGTCGGCCGTCAACTCGGCCCTGACCTCGCGGGCGGCGATGACGAGGTTCTCCAGGGAGGCGCGGGTCTCCGGCCAGCCACGGGTCTTCAGACCGCAGTCGGGATTGACCCACAGCCGCTCGGCCGGGATGGCGTCCAGGCCCTTGCGCAGGAGCGCGGCGGCTTCGTCGCTGCTCGGGATGCGCGGGGAGTGGATGTCCCAGACACCCGGACCGGCCTCGCGCGGGTAGCCGTGCGAGGCCAGTTCGTCGGCGACCTGCATGTGGGAGCGGGCCGCCTCCAGGCTGATGACGTCGGCGTCGAGGTCGTCGATGGCCCGGACGATGTCGCCGAACTCCGCATAGCACATGTGCGTATGGATCTGGGTGTCCGGCCGCACGCCGCTGGTCGTGAGCCGGAAGGACTCGGTCGCCCATGCCAGGTAGGCGGCGTGGTCGGCGGCGCGGAGCGGCAGGGTCTCGCGGAGGGCCGGCTCGTCGACCTGGATGACGGACGTGCCGGCCGCCTCCAGGTCGTTCACCTCGTCGCGCAGGGCGAGCGCCACCTGCCGGGCGGTGTCGCCCAGCGGCTGGTCGTCCCGCACGAAGGACCAGGCCAGCATGGTGACCGGACCGGTCAGCATGCCCTTGACCGGCCGGGAGGTCTGCGCCTGGGCGTACGTCGTCCAGCGCACCGTCATCGGCTCGGGGCGGGAGATGTCGCCGGCGAGGACGGGCGGGCGGACGTAGCGGGTGCCGTACGACTGCACCCAGCCGTGCCGCGTGGCGACGTAGCCCGTCAGCTGCTCGGCGAAGTACTGCACCATGTCGTTGCGTTCGGGCTCGCCGTGCACCAGCACGTCGACGCCGGTCTTCTCCTGGAAGGAGATGACCTCGCGGATCTCGTCCTTGATGCGCTCCTCGTACCCGGTGGCGTCGATCCGGCCGGCCCGCAGAGCGGCGCGGGCCACGCGGAGCTCGTCGGTCTGCGGGAACGAGCCGATGGTGGTGGTCGGCAGCACCGGCAGGCCCAGATGGGCGCGCTGCGCCGCGGAACGCACGGGGTACGACGGTGACCGCCGGCCGTCGGCGTCGGTGACGGCGGCGGTACGGGCGCGGACGGCGGGGTCGCGGGTGAGGGGGGAGCCGGCGCGCGAGGCGAGGTCGGCGCGGTTGGCGGCCAGTTCGGCGGCGATCGTGTCGGTGCCCTGGGAGAGGCCGCGGGCGAGGGTGGCGATCTCGGTGGTCTTCTGGCGGGCGAAGGCCAGCCAGCGCCGGATCTGCGGGTCGATGTCGCGCTCGGCGGTGGCGTCGAGCGGCACGTGCAGCAGCGAGCAGGACGCGGCGACGTCGACCCGGCCGGCCAGCCCGAGCAGGGTGCCGAGCGTGGCCAGGGACTTCTGGTAGTCGTTGATCCAGATGTTGCGGCCGTCGACGACGCCCGCGACCAGGCGCTTGCCGGGCAGCCCGCCGACCGCGGCGAGGTCGTCGAGGTTCGCGGCGGCGGAGTCGGTGAAGTCGAGGGCGAGGCCCTCCACGGGGGAGGCGGCGAGCACCTTGAGGGCGTCGCCGAGCCGGTCGAAGTACGAGGCGACGAGCAGCTTGGGCCGGTCGGTGACCGTTCCCAGTTCGCGGTAGGCGCGGGCTGCGGCGTTCAGTTCGGCCGGGGTGCGGTCCTGGACCAGGGCGGGCTCGTCCAGCTGGACCCACTCGGCGCCGGCCGCGTGCAGATCGGCGAGTACGTCGGCGTAGACCGGCAGCAGCCGGTCGAGGAGGGTCAGCGGTTCGAAGTCGGCCGCGACGCCCGGGGCGGGCTTGGCGAGGAGCAGGTAGGTGAGGGGTCCGACGATGACCGGTCGGGGAGTGTGGCCGAGGGCGAGGGCTTCCTCCAGTTCGGCGACCTGCTGGGTGGAGTCGGCGCTGAAGACGGTGTCCGGGCCGAGCTCCGGGACCAGGTAGTGGTAGTTGGTGTCGAACCACTTGGTCATCTCCAGCGGTGCCACGTCCTGGGTGCCGCGGGCCATCGCGAAGTAGCCGTCGAGCGCGTCGGCGTCGACGGCCTCGCGGTGGCGTGCGGGGACGGTGCCGACCATGACACTGGTGTCCAGGACGTGGTCGTAGTACGAGAAGTCACCGGTGGGCACTTCGTGGATGCCGGCGTCGGCCAGTTGCCGCCAGTGGGAACGGCGGAGGCCGGCCGCGGTCTCCCGGAGGGCGTCGGCGGTGACGCGGCCCTTCCAGTAGCCCTCGACGGCCTTCTTCAGTTCGCGGTTCTGTCCCTGGCGGGGGTAGCCGTACACGGTGGCTCGTGCCGCCGCGGATGCGGGCTTCGCGGTCACGGAACTCTCCTTCGCGAGATGTGTCCTGAACACCCGGGGACGGGGATGGACGCGAAGGAACGACAGAACGCGCGGACCACGCTGCGGGAGGTTCTCGCAGGTGCCGCTCGTTGTGTACGCCGACCCGCCCACGAGGTCACCGGGATGTCCGCGCGCGGAATACGTCCGCGTGCGGGCAACGGGCAGGTCTTCGGACTCGCGGGCACGCCCTCCTCGTGGAGGACACCTACTGGCCGTCGCTTCCCAGGACCGTTGTCCGGTCCCAGTGCGTATGACGGCGGTCGTTCCCGCTCACCGCTGCGGGGCAGTCCCGGATTCCCACCGGGTTCCCTCTTACGACGCCTCCCGCCTGGCGGACGGGGCGAACCAGCTGCGGGAACCACCCTAGGGCGCGCGACGGCCGAACGGCGAGCAACATCCGGGATGTGGACGCAAAGTTGAGAAAGATCTGTAGTTGCCGACGGCCTCCGCCCTGGACGCACACCTCGGCAAAATTTAGGTTAGCCTTGCCTTAGTTGAAGGGTGCTGGATGTCCTGCCTCGTGAGGAGTTGCCGTGAGTGGTGCCGCGGATGCCGCAACGACCGAGCTGACCGCCGCCGAGCGGGTCCGCTCGGTGCTCGCCCAGGCCGTTTCCCTGTCCCTCACCACGGAAGGGCGGGACTACGAACTGATCGGCATGCACTCGGTCGACGCGAAGGGCCGGATCTACCTGCATCCTCCGACGGGCAGCCCGCTGGCCGCCCAGATCGCCACCGCACCGCGCGGCAGCCTCGCCGCATTGCTGGAGTTCACCGATGTCGCCGCGACAGCGATCCGCGACCGGGTGCGGGCCCGGGTGACGATCTCCGGATGGCTGACCCCGCAGAATCCGGACCGCGACGGTGAGGTGGTCCGTCTCGACACCGCGCGGGTCACCCTGCGCACCGCGGCGGGAGCGCGGGACGTCGGGCTCGACGAGGTCGCCCTCGCCGCGCCGGATCCGCTCGCCGTCGAGGAAGCCGGCATGCTGGCGCATCTGTCCGACGCCCACGAGGACATGGTCGCGGAGCTCGTCGTCCTCGCGGCGCCGCAGCTGCCGCCCGGCATCCTGCGCACCGCCCCGTTCGCCCTGGACCGGCACGGCATCACCCTGCGGTGCGAGTATCCCCAGGGTCACTGCGACCTGCGCTTCCCCTTCCCGGCCGCGGTGAAGGACGCGGTCGGGGCCGGCGAGCAGGTCCGACGGCTCCTCGTGGCTCCCCGGTGCGCGCACCCCTTCTCCGTGCACGACTGACGCGGGCCGGGGTCCGGGGCGGGGCGCGGCCGACGGGGCGGCGCCCGAACGCCTGTGAGAACAAAGGCACATCAGAGGCGGCCGGTCCGTGCCCGCCGACCTCCCACGAACACAGAGAGAACGGAAGAACATGACCGTACGGGTCGCGGTGGCCGGTGCCAGCGGCTATGCGGGTGGGGAACTGCTCCGTCTGCTGGCCTCGCACCCCGGAGTGGAGATAGGCGCGGTGACCGCGCACAGCAGCGCGGGCCGTCCGCTGGGAACCGTACAGCCGCACTTGCCGGAGCTCTCCGAACGGTTACTGCTCGACACCTCCGCAGAGACCCTGCGCGGCCACGACGTGGTGTTCCTGGCTCTTCCCCACGGGCAGTCCGCCGCCCTGGCCGCCGAGTTGGAGCGCGGCACGCTCGTCGTGGACTGCGGCGCCGACTTCAGACTGAGGGACCCCGCCGCCTGGGAACGGTTCTACGGCACCGCCCACGCCGGGACCTGGCCGTACGGCCTGCCGGAACTGCCGGGCGCACGAGCCGGGTTGAAGGGCGCCACCAGAATCGCGGTACCCGGCTGCTACCCGACCGCGATCACCCTCGCCCTCTTCCCCGCCCACGCCGCCGCCCTCGTCGAACCGGAGGCCGTCGTCGTCGCCGCCAGCGGGACCTCCGGTGCCGGGCGGTCACTCACACCGCACCTCCTCGGCGCGGAGGTGATGGGCTCCATGAGCCCGTACGGGGTCGGAGGCGGTCACCGCCACACCCCGGAGCTGGTGCAGAACCTGTCCCGCGTGGCGGGCGAGCGCGTGACCGTCTCCTTCACACCGACTCTCGCGCCCATGCCCCGAGGCATCCTCGCCACCTGCTCCGCCCGGCTGCGCCAGGGCACTTCGGCCACGACAGCAAAGGACGAGGTGCGCGCCGTGTACGAGACCGCGTACGCCGGCGAGCCGTTCGTGCGGCTGCTGCCCGCGGGCCAATGGCCCTCCACCGCCGCCGTGCTCGGCACGAACACCGCCCAGGTGCAGATCGCCGTGGACACCGACGCCCGCAGGCTGGTCTGCGTGAGCGCCATCGACAACCTGACGAAGGGCACCGCGGGTGGCGCGGTGCAGAGCATGAACATCGCCCTCGGCCTGCCGGAACGGCTGGGCCTGCCCACGAATGGAGTGGCTCCGTGAGTGTGACCGCCGCCCTTGGATTCCTCGCCTGCGGACTGGCCGCCGGCATCAAGGAGTCCGGAGATCCGGACCTGGCCCTGGTCGTGAACCGAGGACCGTCGCGCACCGCCGCCGGCGTCTTCACCTCGAACCGCGTGCAGGCCGCGCCCGTCCGCTGGTCCCGCCGCGTGCTCGCCGACGGACGGATCTCCGCCGTGGTGCTCAACTCCGGCGGCGCGAACGCCTGCACCGGGCCCGGGGGAGCGGACGACGCACAGGCGATGGCCGAGCACACCGCGCGGGCCGTGGACACGGCCCCGGACGAGGTCGCCGTGTGCTCGACCGGCCTGATCGGCGTACGGCTGCCGATGGACCGGGTGACGGCCGGCATCGCCGCCGCCGCGGACCGGCTGTCGCCGGACGGGGGCGAGGACGCGGCCGTCGCGATCAAGACCACCGACTCGGTCCACAAGACGGCCGTGGCCACCGGTGCCGGCTGGACGGTCGGAGGCATGGCCAAGGGCGCGGGCATGCTCGCCCCGGGCCTGGCCACCATGCTCGTCGTCCTGACCACGGACGCCGACGCCGGCGCCGACGTGCTCGACTCGGCACTGCGCGAGGCGGTGCGCACGACCTTCGACCGGGTCGACTCGGACGGCTGCATGTCCACCAACGACACCGTGCTGCTGCTGGCCTCGGGCGCTTCGGGCGTCGTACCGGAGCCCGCGGAGCTCGCCGGAGCCGTGCAGGCCGTGTGCCGGGATCTGGCGCTCCAGTTGGTGGCGGACGCCGAGGGAGCCTCCAAGGAGATCGAGGTGGCGGTCGTCGGCGCGGCCTCGGAGGACGACGCCGTCGAGGTCGGCCGCGCCGTGGCCCGCAACAACCTCCTCAAGTGCGCGCTGCACGGCGAGGACCCGAACTGGGGCCGGGTGCTGTCGGCGATCGGCACCACGTCGGCCGTCTTCGACCCCGACCGCCTCGATGTGGCCATCAACGGCGTCTGGATATGCCGAGACGGTGCCGAGGGCGAGGCGCGCGACAAGGTCGACCTGTCGGACCGCCGCATCACCGTCACCGTGGATCTGCGCTCCGGCGACTCCTCCGCCGTCATCTGGACCAACGATCTGACGGCCGAGTACGTGCACGAGAACAGCGCGTACAGCTCGTGAGCGGGGCCGCAACGCCGCAGCCGGGAACGGGAGTCACGGTGGAGGCGGGCTCGCCGGCCGCCCTCGATCTGCCGTGGGTGGAGGAACTCCAGGGCCGTACGGTGGTCGTCAAGTTCGGCGGCAACGCCATGGTGGACCCGTCGCTGCACCGGACCTTCGCGCA
The DNA here is from genome assembly GCF_014648895.1 of Streptomyces tanashiensis. GTDB lineage: Bacteria > Actinomycetota > Actinomycetes > Streptomycetales > Streptomycetaceae > Streptomyces > Streptomyces tanashiensis. Next base: position 62,180 of record NZ_BMRZ01000012.1, on the reverse strand, counting down.
GGACGTCGTGGAGCTGAGGCACGCGGGCCTGCGGCCCGTCGTCGTGCACGGCGGCGGCCCCCAGATCAGCGCCCTGCTCGACCGGCTCGGCCTGGAGGTGCGCTTCGAGGCCGGTCTGCGCGTGACCACGCCCGAGACGATGGACGTCGTGCGCATGGTGCTCACGGGCCGGGTCCAGCGCGATCTGGTCGGAGCCATCAACGCTCACGGGCCGTTCGCCGTGGGCCTGTCGGGAGAGGACGCGCACACGATGACCGCCGTGCGGCGCCCGGCGTGGGTGGACGGCCGCCCGGTGGACATCGGACTGGTCGGCGACATCGTGGCCGTCGAAGCCGGCGCGATCGGCGCCCTGCTCGAGCAGGGCCGCGTCCCCGTGGTCTCGCCCGTCGCGCGCGGTGAGGACGGCCGGATCTACAACGTCAACGCCGATCTCGCGGCGTCGGCCCTGGCCGCGGCACTCGGAGCCGACCGGCTGGTGGTCATGACCGACGTCGAGGGGCTGTACGCGGACTGGCCTCACAGCACCCGGGTCATCGACCGGCTCACCGCCGGCGAGCTGGACGCCCTGCTGCCCGGGCTGGCGAGCGGCATGCTCCCGAAGATGGAGGGCTGCCTCAGGGCCGTCCGGGCGGGCGTCGGTCGTGCACAGGTCGTCGACGGCCGGGTGCCGCACGCCCTGCTGCGCGGCGTCTTCGGCGAGGACGGCCCCGGCACCACGGTGGTGCCGGGCGACGAGTCCGGCCCCGAAGGGACCGGCGACCAGGAGGACGGCGCGTGACCACCGACAGGACGGCCCCGCTCGTCGACCGCTGGCGCGCGGTGATGATGGACAACTACGGCACGCCCCCGCTGGCCCTCGTCAAAGGCGAGGGCAGCACCGTGTGGGACGAGAGCGGCCGCGCGTACACGGACTTCACCGGCGGAATCGCCGTCAACGCCCTCGGGCACGCCCACCCGGCCCTGCTCTCGGCCGTCCAGGAGCAGGCCGCCCGGCTCGCACACGTGTCGAACCTGTTCGTCTCGGAGCGGCCCGTCGCGCTGGCCGAGCGACTGCTCGAACTGCTGGACAGACCGGGCCGGGTGTTCTTCGCGAACTCGGGCGCCGAGGCGGTCGAGGCCGCCTTCAAGATCGCCCGACGGACGGGACGCCCGCAGATCGTCGCGGCAGAAGGAGGGTTCCACGGCCGCACCATGGGAGCGCTCGCCCTCACCGGACAGCCGGCCAAACAGGCCCCCTTCGCGCCCCTGCCCGCCGAGGTCGCACACGTCCCCTACGGTGACACGGCGGCGCTCCGCGCGGCCGTCACGGAGCGCACCGCGGCGGTGGTCCTCGAACCGGTCCAGGGCGAGGCCGGGGTGGTTCCCGCACCGGAGGGCTACCTGCGGGCCGCCCGTGAGATCACGCGATCCGCGGGCAGCCTCCTCGTCCTGGACGAGGTGCAGACCGGGATCGGCCGCACGGGCCACTGGTTCGCCCACCAGGCCGATCAGGGCGTGGACCCGGACGTGATCACCCTGGCCAAGGGCCTCGGGGGCGGTCTGCCGATCGGCGCCACGGTCGCCTTCGGCTCTGCCGCCGCCCTGCTGACCCCCGGTCAGCACGGTTCGACCTTCGGGGGGAACCCCGTCGCGTGCGCGGCGGGGCTCGCCGTCCTGGAGACCATGGAGAAGGAGGGGCTGCTCGCCCACGTCACGCGGGTGGGCGAGCGGCTGCGGAACGGCGTCGAGGCGCTGCGGCACCCTCTGGTCCGCGAGGTCCGGGGCGCGGGGCTGCTTCTGGGCATCGTCCTCGCCGAGCCGGTTGCCGCGCGGGTCCGACAGGCGGCACAGGACGCGGGGTTCCTCGTGAACGCGGCGGGACCGGACGTCGTACGGCTGGCCCCCGCCCTCACCGTGCCCGAAGAGCGGGCTGACGCCCTGACCGTGGCGCTGCCCCGGATACTGGACGCCTCGCGCGGCGACGGAGCACGCCACCCCTCGACGTGATGTCCCTCGCTCCTGGAGCCGTAGGGGGGGCGGGTCCCGCACGGGGCCCGCCCCCCCCTACGGCCGTCTAGAGGGCGCGGGCCAGGACGCGCGCGTTGCGGCCGGGGTCCAGTGTCTGCGCCCAGGCGGCCGGGGCCAGCCCCGGGGAGGCGGGGACGAAGCCGTGGCCGAGGAAGAGCCGGCCGCTTCCGGTCGTCGCGGTGAACAGCATCGCCAGCGCGCGGCCGCGCGCCCGGGTGAACGCCGCCTGGAGCAGGCGCCCGCCCATGCCCGAGCCCTGTCGGTGGGAGGCGACGCAGAAGTTGTACAGGACGCCGCCGGCCGCGTGCTCGCTCAGCCCGAGACAGCCTTCGAGGCCTCCGTCGGGGGCCTGGGCGACGAGGAAGTCGGACGTCCTCGACAGGTAGAGGGAGAGGGGGCGTTCACGGAGTGCGCCCGTGCGGACGAAGGGCCTGGACAAGGCCGCGAGTGCGGGGCCGTCGCCCGCGTGCGCCGGTCGCACCGAGAACGCGGGGGCACTCCGCCTCCGGGTGGCGGGGGCCTGGGGCGGCAGGGTGGCGGGGGGCAGGGTGGCCGTGGTCAAGGCGTTCCTTCCTCGGGTCGCACCGTTCCCGGGCGCAGGGGTCCCCGGGCGGAGTCCGGGCGGCGGCAGGATGCCGGCCGGCCTCGACGGAACGGTAGCGATAAGGGTAGCCTTACCTAACCGGGCGGGCCAAGTCGGCCGTCCGGACCGCGCGGGCCGCCGCGTAACCGGGAAGCGCGGGCACGTCGGTGACGGCCCATCCGGGCGGGGCGGCGGGAGTGGTGCCCGTGCCCACATACGTGCGGGCGGGGTCCTCGCCGAGGCCGATTCCGACCCCCTTGAGGTGGGCCTCCTTCCGTGCCCAGCAGCGGGCGACCGCCGCCGGGCGTTCCCGGGCCGGCAGCGCCGCCGGTTCCGCGCGCTCGGCCCGGTGGAATGCCTCCGCGACGTCGGCAGCCGTCCCGGGTGACGGCCACGGCTCGACGTCGACGCCGACGGGAGCGTCGCCGAACGCCCACGAGGACGACCTCCCCGGCGTGGGACAGCGAGAAGTGCGGCCCCGCACCCGGCACCGCCGGTCGGCCGTGCGGCTCCCCGCAGCCGGGGCACGGCTCGCGGACGAGACGCACCGCTGCCGGGTCCCGACCGAGCCGTGCCCCCAGCAGCCGGCGCAGCGCGACGTGGGACGGGCTGCCGTCGACGGGTCCGTGTCCGGCGGGGCCGGTCCGGTGGCTAGCCGCACGGCCGGCCCGGGTAGGCGTCGGACTCGGGGATTCCCGCCTCGCGCATCCGGCGCAGGACCTCACCGAGCAGCGCGTCGTCGACGTCGTACGGCACGTTGAACTCCCGGTCGAAGACGAGGGACTCGCGCGCGCCCAGCTTCCAGATCACCCAGCGCGGTGGGGTGGCGGGCGCCTCCCACAGGGGAGAGAACCGCGACAAGGCGTCCCTCTGAGCGTTCACAGCTTTCCTGCCTCCGTTGCCTCGTGTCCGTCCACGAACGTCTCCACGACCTCGATGCCGGCGATCCGGGAGGGATCGACGCGTCGCGGTTCGTCCCCCAGGACGACCAGGTCGGCGCGCTTGCCCGCGGTGAGCGAGCCGGCGGTGTCCTCCCGCCGGCACGCGTACGCGCCGGCGACCGTGTAGGCGCGGAGCGCCTCGTGGACGGTGACCGCCTCGTCCGGCCCGATCGTCCGGCCCGAGCGGGAAGCCCGCTCGACCATGAACTGGATGGCGCGCAGCGGCGCCCCGTCCGTGACGGGCCGGTCCGAGCTGCCCACGAGCGTCACACCGTGGTCCAGGAACCCCCGGCCCCGGTACAGCCAGGCCGCCCGCCGCTCGCCCATCACGCGCGCGTAGTCGTCCCCGAAGGAGCGGAGGAAGGTCGGCTGGACGACCGCGCTGAGGCCGAGGCGTGCGAGCCGCGGGAGTTGGTCGGGGCGGATCAGCCCGGCGTGCTCGATCCGGTGCCGCGCGTCCGCCCGGGGCCGCAGGAGCTGCGCCTGCTCCAGCGCGTCCAGCGCGAGGTCGGCGGCGCGGTCGCCGATGGCGTGGACGGCGAGCTGCCAGCCGGCGAGATGGCCGTCCACGATCAGCCGGGTCAGGAGTTCGGGGTCGTCCTGCAACTGGCCGGTGTGGTCCGTGCCGGCGTACGGGGCGGTGAGCGCGGCGGTGCGGGCCATCATCCCGCCATCGGTGTAGATCTTGAGGGCGCCGAGCGACAGCCAGTCGTCGCCGAACCCGGTGCGCATGCCCAGGTCCAGAGCGCGGGTGAGGCCGTCCTCGCGGTGGGCCTCGCGCAGGCGCAGCGTGCGTAGCCCATCACGTCGACCCGGTCGCCGGGCGCTTCCGTACGGGAGGTGGCCTGGGCGACGGCCGCGAGGACGTCCTGCACCCGCTCGCACGGGGCGACGCTCGGGGCGTTCTGCTTCAGCCCGGTCCACGCCAGGTGGACGTGGCTGTCGATGAACCCGGGGAGCACGGTGGCGCCCTGCAGGTCGACGACCTCGCGGGCGGGCAGGGAGGCCACGGCCTCGTCCAGGCCCACGATCCGCCCCCGCCAGATGCCCAGTTCGCGGTCGGCCGGGCGGTCCGGATCCATGGTGACGATGTTCGCGTTCGTCAGCCTCGTGCACAGCATGGGCAGTCCGTCCGTTGCGGGAGGTCTCGACCGGGCGCCGGGCGGTCGTCCGGGGACGCCGGCCCGCGGTGGCGCCGGGCGGTCGTCCGGGTCAGGCGTCGGCGGCGACGGCGAGGGAACGGGGGCGCAGGTCGGTCCAGTTGGCCTCGATGAACTCCAGGCACGCCTCGCGTGTGGTCTCCGCGAGGGCCACCGTCCATCCGCCGGGCACCTCGGCGAAGGACGGCCAGAGGGAATGCTGGCCCTCGCCGTTCACCAGGACGAGGAAGCGGCCGTCGGCATCGTCGAAGGGGTTCGTGCTCATCGTGTGGTTCCTCCTGGAGCCCGGCGTACCGGTCCGTGCCTCGGGGCGCGCAGACGTGCACTCCCGAGGAGGGGGCCGTGTCCGGGGGATGGTGCATCGGGTAGGGGAGCGGCGAGAAGAGGGCCAACTACTTAGGTTAGGCTCGCCTAATTGGGAAGCTTAACGTTTCCCCCTCTCCCTCACAAGGAGGCACCGATGCGTGCAGACCCCTTCGTCGCGTTCGGTCTTCCGGGCCCGCCCGGCACCGACGGCTTCTGGGGGGCGGCTCCGGCTCCCGCCTACGCCCCTTCCGGCGACGGCGGTTGGGTCGCCCTGTTCCTGTGGCGCGGCAGCCCGGCGGCCGTCGAGTTCGAAAGCTGGTCCGAACCGGTGCAGCTGGTCCGGTGGCGCGACACGGACTGCTGGTACGCGGAGGTACGCATGCCCGCACGATTCCGGGTGACCTACCGGTTCCGCGCGGGAGACGGGTCGTACGCCGATCCGCTCAACCCGGTCGGAGCGGGCGGTGAACGGTCCATCGCGGCCACCCCGGACGCCCCGCCCCAGCCGCACTGGCCGTCCGTCGGCTCCGACGACGTGCTGCCCCTGCCGCGCACCCGCGTCCGCTGGACCAGCGAACGGCTCGGCGGACGACGCACCGTCCGGGTCCACCCGGTGGCCGGCGGCGGACCGGTGGTCCTGCTGCTCGACGGGGACGACTGGCTGCACCTGCACCCGGCCATGACCGCCTTCGACGCGGCCGCCGCCGCCGGCGACATGCCCCCGGCCACGCTGGTCTTCGTACCCGCCAAGGACCGCCTCGCCGAGTTCGGGTGCCGGCCGGAGCTGTGGGAGGCGATACGCGACGAACTGCTTCCCCTCGTCGCGGACTGCGGGGTGACGGCGGACCTGGACCGGTTGACGGTCGCCGGCCAGAGCCTCGGCGGGCTGAGCGCGCTCTACGCCGCGCTGGAGTTCCCGGACCTGGTGTCCCGCGTCGCCTGCCAGTCGGGGTCGTTCTGGTGGACGCCGGAGGCCGCGGCTTCGCCGGACCCCCTGGGCGGCCCGGTCGGCGGCGCCACCGCCACCCGCCTGCGGGAGCGCCCCGTCCCGCCCGGACTGAGGATCGCCTTCGACCTCGGCGAGCACGAGAACCGCATGCGTCCCCACTGCGAACTCGTCGAGGATCTCACCGAGAAGGCCGGTGCGACCGTGCGGATCTCCAGATCCGCATCGGACCACGACCGGGCGGGCTGGCGACAGGCCTTGCTCAGGGACATCGCCTGGGCACTTGCCTGACGCGACATAGGGGCCCGCGGCCCGGAGGATCGCCGGGCCCCGGGCCCCCTTTGACGTGTCGTCACCCGGTCATCTGGTCACGGCCAGGCAGTACGCCTCGTCGCCGGCCAGCAGCCCGCGGTGGGTGCCGTCGGCCGTGACGACGCCGTCGTCGAGGACGAGGACCCGGTCGGCGGCGTCGAGCAGGGCCGGACTGCTGGTGATGACGACGGTGGTACGGCCCCGCCGCAGCTTCGCGATGTTGCGCGCCACGAGCTGTTCGGTGACCGCGTCCACGGCCGTCGTCGGATCGCGCAGGACGAGCACGTCACTGTCGGCCGCCAGGGCCCGGGCCAGGGACAGCCGCTGACGCTGGCCTCCGGAGAGGTTCGCACCGCGGTCGCGGACCTCGTAGTCGAGTCCCTGCCGGTGCAGGGCGACCACGTCGGTCAGCATGGACGCCTCGACGGCCTCGGGCACCATCCGGCTCGTCCCCGACGGGTCGATGTTGGAGCGGAGCGTGCCGGCGAAGATCTCCCCGTCGTAGGGGTTCACCAGAAGGTGCTCGCGGACCGACTCGACCGAGAGCTCCGCGAGCCGCTTGCCGCCGACCCTCACCACTCCCTCGTAGGCGTCCGGGGGGACCGACAGGGCGAGGACCGACGCGAGTTCGGCCGCCGCCCCCGGCTGGTAGGCCGTGATCGCCGTGAACTCGCCGGCCGGAACGTGGAACTTCACCCCCTGCAGGGCCCCGTACCGGACGCAGTCGATCTCGAGGTCCCCGCCCGGGGCCGGACGCTCCGTCCCGGGGGCCGCCGCCGGCGCGGCGGACAGCACCAGGGCCATCCGCTCCGCCGAGGCGCGCGCCGTCATCACGTACTTCGGCATGTCCGAGAACAGCCTGAGCGGCTCCATGATGAACTGCGCCAGGCCCACGGCCATGACGAGCTCACCGATGCTGATCTGTCGGTCGAAGGCCAGCCAGCCGGCCGTCAGGGTCACCGAGGCCGCGAGGGCCGCGTTCAGTCCCAACGCGGTGCCCGCGTAGGCGCCGTTCACCCGGGCGACGGTGACCGCCTGCTCCTTCGCCTCCGTGCTGACCTTGCGATAGGACCGGAACGCCGCGTGATTGCCTCCGAAGCCGTGCAGCGGGCGCAGGCCGGCGATCAGGTCGGCGACCTTCGCCCCCGCGCGCGCCACCCGGGCCTGCTGCTCCTTGGTACTGCTGCCGATCCGCTTCGACATGACGCTGAGGACCGAGAGGATGGCGACGGTCCCCACCATGACCAGCAGTCCGAGCGGCAGGCTCGCCATGCTCAGCGCGACCGCCGCGATCAGCACCGAGACCATGGAGCTGATCAGCATCGGCACCACCTCGACGATGTCGGCGGTCTGGTCGGCGTCCTCGGTGGCGATGGTGAGCACCTCCCCGGACTTCAGGCCCGTGTCCCGGGCCACCGGCTGGAGGCCGCAGGCCGCGACCCGCACCCTCCAGCGATGGGCCTCGGTCGTGTTGGCCTTCTGCAGGATGCGCATGCCGAACCGCCACGACAGCGACACGATCGTGATGAGCACGGCCAGCGCCCCGATCGACAGGGCGAGCGAGGCCGGGCTCCGCTCCGTCATCGTGTGCTCGACGATCAGGCCGAGCGCGATCGGGAAGGCCGTCTCGCCCGCCTGGTACAGGCCCATGAGGACGGTGCCCCAGACCATGGCGCCGACGTTGCGGCGTACGGCCGTCCGGAGGATGTCGGATCCCGGTCGACGGGATCGCTGCGCGTCAGGAGTTGTCATCGATGTGGCCGGCAATCGCTTCCGGGGTCCGAAGGGTGAACAGATCACGGATCGTGATCACGGGGCCGAACTCCCGGCGCAGGAGTCCGACCAGTCGTACGGCCAGCATGGAGTGTCCCCCGAGGGAAAGGAAGTCGCCCACCGCGCTCACCTCGTCGTCGTCCAGGTCCAGGGTCTCCGCGAAGAACTCGCAGACCACGGTCTCGGTCTCGGTCTCCGGGCCGCGCTCACCCGAAGTGGTCAGCGCCCCCAGCGGCTTGGGCTCGGGGAGGGCCTTGGTGTCGGCCTTCCCGTTCACCGTGAGCGGGATGCGGTCGACCTGGGCGTAGTGCGTCGGACGCAGGAAGTCCGGCAGCCCGGCCCCCACCTCGGCGGCGACCGCCGCCAGGCCGGAGCCCTCCAGCACGAGATACGCGGCCAGCCGGTAGGCGCCGTCGACCTGAGGATCGGGCTGGGCGACGGCGGCGGTGAACCGCACCGCCGGGTGCGCCGTGAACGCGGCCTCGACCTCGCCCAGCTCGACCCGGTGCCCGCGGATCTTGACCTGCTGGTCGGTGCGGCCGAGGTACATCAGGTTCCCGTCGGGCCGGCGGACCACCAGGTCGCCGGTGCGGTACATGCGCTCGCCCGGCTCACCGAACGGGGACGCGACGAACCGGTCCGCGGTCTGGCCCGACTGGCCGAGGTAGCCGCGGGCGATGCCGACACCCGAGACGTAGAGCTCACCGGGAACTCCGTCCGGCACCGGCCGCAGCCACGGGTCCAGCACGAACACGTCGGTGTTGTCGATGGCCACGCCCACCACCGGGTCGAGGCAGTCGAACGTCCCGACGCCCAGGGTGTTGATGGTGTACTCGGTGGGTCCGTACAGGTTGTAGCCGACCGTTCCCTCGGTCTCGGCGAGCCGCTGCCACAGACCCGAGGTGACCGCCTCGCCGCCCAGCAGCACCAGCGCGGGGCGACGGGCCGGCTTGTCCAGCAGGCCCTCGGCCACCAGCTGCTGGGCGTACGTCGGCGTCACGTTGACGACGTCGATCCCGTGCTCCAGGCAGTACGCCACGAGCCGGGGCGCGTCGCGGCGCAGCTCCTCGTCGCAGACGTGCACCTCGTGGCCGTCGGCGAGCCACAGCAGCTCCTCCCACGACATGTCGAAGGCGAAGGACACGGTGTGGGCGATCCGGAAGACCCGGTTGCCGTGCGCGGCCAGGACCGGTGCGAAGATCCGGCGCTGGTGGTTGATCAGCATGTTGGTCAGGCCGGCGTACTCGGTGACGACGCCCTTGGGCCTGCCGGTCGAGCCGGACGTGTAGATCGTGTACGCGGGGTGGCGCAGCCGCCGCGGGTCGTCCGGGGAGAACGTCGTGAACGGCTCGGCCGCCGGCAGGGGGCGGTCCAGTTCGATCAGCTCACCGGTCAGCCGCGGCGACACGGCGCTGACGGTGAGGGTCACGTCCGGCCGGGCGTCCGCGACGATCGACGCGATCCGCTCGTCGGGGTGGTCCAGTTCCAGCGGCACGTACGCGGCTCCGGTGCGCAGCACGGCGAACAGGGCCACGATCGAGTCGAGCGACCGCGGGATCGCGAGACCGACGGTCCGCTCGGGGCCGATCCCGCGTCCGGCGAGCACGCCCGCCAGCGTCCGGCTGCGGTCCCGGAGTTCGGCGAAGGTCATGCTCCGGCCGTGGGAGACGAGCGCGGTCCGCTCCGGGGAACGGTCCGCCGCCAGGTCGAACCGATCGACCACGGTGTCCGTGCCGATGTCCGTCCGGACGCCGGGCTCGGGTACCGGGCCGAGGCCGCGCAGGGCGCCGACCGGGCCGGCCGAACCGGCGAGGTCCTCCAGTACGCGCACGTAGTCGCCGAGGAGGCGGCGGGCGCTGTCGCCGTCGCCGTGGCGGTGTTCCAGCTTCACCGTGAGCCGGTCGCCGGGCGTGACGACCCAGGTGAACGGGTAGTGGGTGGAGTCGTCGGACTTCACCGCCGTGATGCCGTGGCGGGCGTTCATCTCGGTGAACGCGTCCATGTCCAGGAAGTTCTGGAGCACGAACAGGTTGTCGAACAGGGTGTCGTGGCCGCTGGCCCGCTGGATCTCGCCGAGCCCCAGGTGTTCGTGCTCCATGGCCTCGACCCGCACGGCCTGCACGGCCGACAGGTAGTCCCGGACGGTGTCGTCCGGCCGCGCCCGGGTCCACATCGGGACGGTGTTGAGCAGCACGCCGACGATGTCGGACAGGCCCTCGCCCTCGCGGCCGGAGACGGTCATGCCGAACACCGCGTCGCTGCGGCCCGTGTGGGCGCCGAGGAAGAGGCCGAACGCGCCGGTCAGGACGGAGTTCAGGGTGACGCCGTGTGCCTTGGCCGCCTCCCGCAGCAGGTCCGACTGTTCTGCGGAGAGCGTGTGGACGAGCGCGGGCGGAAGGTCCTCCGTGAGCATCGGCGCAGGTCCGGCGAGCAGCGTCGGGCCCGGGAGACCGGCCAGCTGTCCGGCCCAGAAGCGCTCGGCGACCGCCGGGTCCTTCGCGGCGAGCGCCCGGGCGTGGTCCTCGAAGGAGGGCGTGGCCGGTCCGTTGTCCGGCTGCGCGCCGGCGAGGACGGCCTCGTACGCGGCGAACAGGTCGCGCAGCACGATCTCGCGGGACCAGCCGTCCCACAGCAGCAGGTGGTAGCTGAAGAGCAGGCCGTCCCGGCCGTCCGGCAGCCGGACCACGGTCAGCCGGATCAGCGGCGGTTCGCTCAGGTCGAACCCGGTGTTCCGGTCCCGGACGCGGAGCGCCTCCACCTCCGCGTCGCCGGACAGCTCGACCGTACGGACGCCGATCCGCCGGCCCGCCTTGAGGACCTGGACGGGGTTGCCGTCGTCGTCGGTGGTGAATCCCGCTCCGACGACGGGATGCCGGGCGATCACCGCGGCCATGGCCTCGGCCAGCGCGTCGGTGTCCAGACGGCGCTCGAAGGCGAACCAGTTCTGCGCGACGTAGTGTCCGCCCGTGCCCGCCATCTGGGCCTGGAAGAACAGGCCCCGCTGCAGCGGAGTGACCGGTGCCGTGCGCTCGGCCGTCACGGCGGCGTCGGCGATGGCCTCCAGGGCGCGCAGCCAGTGCCCGGTGATCTCGCCCGGGATCTCCTCGGCGAGGGTGAAGGCGGCGTGCAGGCTGCCGGTGGCCGCGTCGGTCCATGCGTTGACCTCCACGGCGTACGGGCTGCCCTGGTCTCCGCCGGTGATGTGCGGCACCCGGGACTCGCTGCCCCGGCCGAGGTAGTTGAACAGCACCTGCGGCTGTGCGGTCAGCAGCGGCGCCGTCTGCGGGTTGAGGTACCGCAGCCGGCCGTAGGCCACGTGCCCGGCCTCGTCGGGCTGCCGTTCGGCGACCTCGCGGGCGGCCGTGACGGGGTCGGTGTGCGGGGTGAGCCGGACGGGCGCGACGGCCGTGAACCAGCCGACCGTACGGGAGTAGTCGTGGTGCTCCCGTGCCGGGACGCGGCCGTGCCGTTCCAGCTCGATCGCGAGGTCGGTGGGCGACTCCTGGACCTGGGTGAGCGCGGTGCGCAGGGCGCCGCACAGCAGCTCGGTCAGGGCGACGCCGAGTGCGGCGGGAGCCGTGCGTGTCACCACGTCGCTCACGTCGGGCGGCAGCACCGCCGCGGTGTCGCGCGATCGGCCGACCGCGGGCAGCAGCGGGGGCGCCTGGAGGGTGTCGGTCCAGCGTCCGAGGTCACCGGCGCCGGCGGCGGCCTGGAGGGTGAGCGCCTCCGCGTACTCGGCGTAGGAGGTGGTGGCCGGTGCGAGGGCCTCCCCGCGCAGGGCGGCCGCCATGTCGTCCAGCAGGATCAGCCAGGACACGGCGTCGACCGCGAGGTGGTGCACGGTGATCACCAGGGTGCCGGTCGTGGCGAGCCAGGTGAACGCGATGACCTCACCGGACGCGGGGTCGAGCCGTCCGGCGGCCTCGTTCGCGGCGGCCGTCGCGTCGGACGTGCCGGCGCGGACGACCTGGGCCTCGCGGGCCGGTTCGGTCCGCAGGGTCCACACGCCGTGCTCGGTGTCCAGGCGCATCCGCAGGGCGGGGTGGGCGGCCAGGACGGCGTTCGCGGCGCGTTCGACGTCGGCGTACGCGGTGCCTTCGGCCACCTCCAGCGTCCGGGCCTGGGCGAACCGGGCCAGGGAAGCGCCCAGTGCGCGCTGGCGCAGGATGATCGGGGTGGGCACGACCGGGCCGTCCTCGCGGCGTGCCGGCGCGGTCGCCGGGCGGGCCGCGGCGGGCCGCGGCGCGAGCGTCCCCAGATGCTCGGCGAGCGCCCGCGGCGTCTTGCGCAGGAACACGTCGCGGGGGGCGATCGGCAGACCGAGTGCCCTGGCCCGGTTGACCACGGTGATCGCGATGATGCTGTCGCCGCCGGCGCCGAAGAAGTCGGTGTCGGCGTGAGCGTCCGGGTGGCCGAGCGTCTCGGCGAAGATGCCGATGAGCGAGGTCAGCACGGAGTCCGTGACAGGCACCGGGGTGTCGTCGCCCTGGGCGGCCCGCGTGATCAGGGCCTTGCGGTCGAGCTTGCCGTTGACGGTCAGCGGCAGGGCGTCCACCGTCAGGACCCGGCCCGGCACCATGTGTACGGGCAGCTTGGCGGCGAGGAGTACGGACAGGTCGCCGGGCACGCGGCCCACGACGTGCGCGACCAGGTGGTCGCCGCTGTCCGCGACGGTGACGGCCACGTCGACCACGCCGTCGAGGTCCCGGACCGCGGACTCGACCTCGCCGAGCTCGATGCGGAAGCCCTTGAGCTGGACCTGGTCGTCGGCGCGGCCGGTGAACTCCAGTTCGCCGTCGAGGGTCCGGCGGGCGAGGTCTCCCGTGTGGTACATGCGGGAGCCGTCGTTCGCGAACGGGTTCGCCACGAACCGGCCGGCGGTCAGGCCCGGACGGCCCAGGTAGCCGAGGGACACCTGGTCGCCCGCCACGTAGATGGCGCCCTCCCGGCCCGGCGGAACCGGCCGCAGCCGGTCGTCGAGGAGGTGGGTGACCAGGCCGGGGAGGGGGCCGCCGATGGGGCTGACGTCGGCGCCGGAGCCGAAGTCGTCGTGGGTCAGCACCCGGTGGGTCACGTGGACCGTGGTCTCGGTGATGCCGTACATGTTGACCAGCTCGGGCGAGGCGGCGCCGTGGCGCTCGACCCAGCCGCGCAGCCGTCCCAGGTCCAGCGCCTCGCCGCCGAAGACGACACGGCGCAGGGCGGGGAGGGGTTCGCCGGCGTGCCGGTCCGCTTCGACGAACTGGTAGAAGGCCGACGGGGTCTGGTTGAGCACGGTCACCCCGCGCTCCCTGACCAGCCGGTGGAAGTCCACCGGGGAACGGGTCAGCCCGTAGTCGGGAACGAGCAGTTCACCGCCGTGGGCCAGTGCGCCCCACAGCTCCCAGACCGCGAAGTCGAAGGAGTAGGAGTGGAACTGGACCCACACGTCGTGCGGTCCGAAGGCCATGTCCGGCTGGGTGTTGGCGAGCAGCGCCACCACGCTGGAGTGCGGGACGACGACGCCCTTGGGCTTGCCGGTCGAACCGGAGGTGTAGATCACGTAGGCGGGGTCGTGCCAGGTGACCGGGGCCGCGGCGGCCTCGGTGGCGTCGCGCGGCAGCTCGTCGCCCTGGACGAGGACGCGGGCGGCGACGCCGGCCCGGTCCAGCAGCGTCGCGAAGCGCTCCCGCTGGTGCGGGTCGACCAGGACGGCCTGCGGCGCGGCGTCCGCGAGCACGTACTCCAGCCGCTCGTCCGGGTAGGCCATGTCCAGCGGTACGTACGCGCCGCCCGCGCTGACGATCGCGACCAGGGCGATCACCTGCTCGATCGTACGGGGGACGGCGACGGCGACGCGCCGGCCCGGTCCGACCCCGGCCGCGCGCAGGGCGGCGGCCAGCTCGTCCTTGGCGGCGGCCAGTTCGCCGTAGGTCAGCGACCGAGTGCCGCCGTCGAGGGCGCACTGGGTGACGGCGGTGGCCGACGGGTCACGGCGCGCCGCGGCGTCGAACAGCTCGCCGAGGGTGGTCGGGGCGATCCCGGCCGGGCTCCGGGTGCCCTGGGGCACGAGCGTGCCGACGGGGGCGTCGGGGCTCTCCAGCAGGCCGGTGAGGGTGTGGGCGAAGCGGCGCAGGATGTCCTGGGCGCCGCTCTCCCGCAGCAGTTCGCCGTCGTAGATCAGGTTGAAGCGCGGGCGCCCGTCGAGGGACCGCTCCACGACCAGGGTGAGCGGGTAGTGCGGGGCTCCCTCGTTGACGAGGCCGGTGACGCGGAGGGAGTCGCCGGGACGGGCGAGTGCGGCGACGTCCGTGGCCACGTCGAACACCACGAGGGTGTCGAAGAGCGAACCGACGCCGGCCTGGCGGCCGATCCGGGCGAGCGAGACGTGCTGGTGCGGCAGGACGGCACCCTGGTGCTCGCGCACCGAGGTCAGCAGCTCGCGGGCCGTGGTCCCGGAGGTCCACCGGGCCCGCAGCGGAATGGTGTTGATGAACAGGCCGACCATGTCCCCGATGCCGGGCACGTCGGCGTCGCGGCCGGAGACGGTGGAGCCGAACACCACGTCCTCGGACCGCAGGACGTCGCCCAGGGTGAGCGCCCAGGCGCTGTGCACGGCCACGCTCAGGGTCACACCCGCCGACCTGACGGCCGCGTCGACGTCGTTCGTCGGCTCGACCGAGGTGTCGGCGAACCGGTCGGACGGGGTGTGGTCCGCGGCCACCAGTGAGGGGCCGGGCAGGCCGGCGAGCTCGGCGCCCCATACCCGGTCGCTCTCGTCGGCGTCGCGGCCGGCGAGCCAGCCCACGTAGTCGGAGAAGCCGCCCGGCGGGTAGACGGTGCCGGGCGCGTGGTACTCGGCGAGCAGCGCACGGAGCATCGGCGGGACCGACCAGCCGTCGGCGATGATGTGGTGCACGGTCTGCACCAGGACGTTCCGGCCGGACTCGGGGTCACGGAACAGCGTGAACCGCATCAGCGGTCCGGTGGCCAGGTCGAAGCCGGCCCGGCGGTCCCGCTCGGCGTGGTCGCGGATCTCCTCGTCGGTGATCCCGGGGCGGACGGTCGTGGTGAACGGCGCCACCGCGCCGCTCTCGAGGACGGAGACGACCCGGCCGTCGGCGAGGGCGGTGAACCGCGCGGCCAGATTGGGGTACAGGGCGAGCAGTCGGGTGGCGGCCGCCGCGAGCCGCTCGGCGTCGACGTCGCCCTCCAGGGTGAGCAGCTGCTGTTCGACGTAGCTGCCGGCGGAGTCCGCGTCGAACACCGAGTGGAAGTAGAGGCCTTCCTGGAGCGGGGTGAGGGGGAGGACGTCGCGCAGGGCGGGGCCGTCCAGGGCGTCGACGTCGGCCTGGGTCAGCCGCACGAGCGGGAAGTCGCTGGGGGAGTGACCGCCCTGGTCGAGCGCGGCGAGCCCGGTCAGTGCGCTCCGGAAGTATCCGCCGAGCGTCTCCACGTCCTCGTCGTCGAACATCCCGTCGGGCCAGGAGAGGGTGGTGACCAGCTCGTACGCGCCGGTGGCGGCGGGTTCGGCGATCGCGTTGAACTCCAGGGTGCGCGGCAGACGCATCCGCGGGTCGCGCTTCTCGCCCAGCTGCCCGGTGGTTCCCGAGAGCTGCCAGTCCCCCGAGGCGCCCGCGTCGAAGCGGCCCAGGTAGTTGAAGAGCACCTGGGGTACGGGGGCGGTGAAGGCGGAGTCGTGCAGGTATTGCAGGGCGCCGTAGGAGACACCGTTGCCCGGCACCCGGGCGAGGTCCTCCTTGACGGCCTTGAGCGCGGCGGCGAGGTAGTCCGGCGCGGTGAAATCGTCGGTCGTGCCGGGGTCCACGGTCACCGGGAACAGCGTCGTGAACCAGCCGACGGTCCGCGACAGGTCCGGCTCCAGGCCGACGGCGGCGGCCACGTGGCGGCCTTCGCGTCCGTGGCCCTCGAGCTCGATGTGCGCGAAGGTCTGCTCCTGGCCGCGGTCACGGCGCCAGCGGGCCAGAGCGACGGCCAGCGCGGTCAGCAGGACGTCGTTGACGCCCGCGTGGAACTTCGCGGGGACCTCGCTCAGCAGCGCGGCCGTGAGGTCCGGTCCGACGCTGAAGGTGCGCTGCCGCTCCCGCTCGACCGTGTCGGCCTCGGACAGCGTCCGCCTGCCCAGGGGTGCGTCGGGGCCGGGCAGGGGGCGTTCGAAGGAGGCACGGTCCTCGTCGAAGGCCGCGCTTTCGAGCAACTGCGTCCAGCGGCGGAACGACGTTCCCACCGGGGGAAGCCGGATCGCCTCGCCGGCGGAGTGCTGGCGCCACGCGGTGGCCAGGTCGTCCATCAGGACGCGCCAGGACACGCCGTCGACGACCACGTGGTGGACGACGACGACCAACTGGCGTGCCGCACGGCGCCAGACGGCCCGCAGCATCACGCCGTTGTCCGGGTCCAGCCCCTCCGTGGCGAGGGCCACGCACGCGTCGAGCGACTCGTCGCTCTCCTGCCGGCATGCAGTGGTTCCGCCGGCCTCCGGGATGTCGAAGCTCCAGCGGTCCCCGCGCACGAGCCTGGCGCGCAGCATGTCGTGCCGGGCCACGACGGCGGTGAGGACGGCGTCCAGGCCCTCGGCGGTGAGGTCCGCGGGGGTGTTCAGGACGACGGACTGCACGAAGCCGTCGATGGCGTCCGTGGTCCGCCCGAGCCACTGGACGATGGGCGAGCCGACGACGGACCCCGTCGCCACGTCGCCGTGGTCCACCCGGGTCGCGTCCTCGCGGCCGGCCACGGCGGCCAGTGCGCCCAGGACGCTGTGGGCGAAGATCTGCCCCGCGGTGACGTAGAGGCCCGCTTCGCGCAGCGCGCTCAGCAGCGAGATGGCGAGGATGCTGTCTCCGCCGAGCTGGAAGAAGTCCTGGTCGACGCCGACCTCGTCCAGCCGCAGGACCGAGGCGACGGCCGCGCACACGAGGCGCTCCTCGTCGGTGGAGGGCCGGACGAAGGAGCCCGTGACGATCTCGGGCTCGGGCAGCGCGCGCCGGTCGAGCTTGCCGTTGGGGGTGAGCGGGAACTCCCGCATCACGACGATGTGGGCGGGCACCATGTACTCCACCATGTGCCCGGTGGCCCAGACCTTGACCTCGTCCGCCCGCAGGTCGGCGGCTCCGGCCGCGGGGATCACGTACCCCACGAGGTAGGTGCCGCCCGCGCTGTTCTTCTTCGCGACGACGCAGGTGTGCCGTACCTCGGGATGCTCGGCCAGGCCGGCCTCGACGTCCTCGAGTTCGAGCCGCATGCCGCGGATCTTGATCTGGTTGTCGGCCCGGCCGAGGAAGTCCAGCGACCCGTCCGGGGCGAACCGCGCGAGGTCCCCGGTCCGGTAGAGCCGCGAACCGTCGTCCGAGAACGGGTTCGCCACGAACCGGGACGCGGTCAGGCCGGGCGCCCCCACGTACCCGCGGCCCAGGAGGAAGCCGCCGACGTACAGTTCGCCGCCGACCCCGACGGGGACCGGGCGCAGTTCGTCGTCCAGGACGTAGAGCCGGGTGTTGGGGTTGGCCTTGCCGATCGAGGTCGACAGGCGCTCCGCCTCACCGCGGTAGATGACGTGGGAGACGCCGATCGTGGTCTCGGCAGGGCCGTAGCCGTGGTACATCGGAACGCCGCCGAGCTTGGTGCGGAACCGCTCGTACAGCTCGGGGGTGAGCACCTCGCCGCCGCACCACACGTGCCGCAGGCTGTCGAGGCGTCCGGAGTCGCCGGCGATCTCCAGGAGGACGTCCAGCATGGACGAGACGAGGTAGGTGAAGGTGACGCGCTGCTCGGCGATCACGCTCAGGAGGTGGTGCGGGTCCCGTTCGCCGCCGGGGCGCAGGACCACCAGCCTGCCGCCGCACACCAGCGGCAGGAAGACCTCGTTGATGGATATGTCGAAGGACAGGGGCGCCTTGAAGAGCGAGGCGTCTCCGTCACCGAAGCCCAGGATCTCGTCGACCTGCCACAGCAGCCGCTCGCTGATCGCCTCGTGCCGGATCATGGCGCCCTTCGGGCGGCCGGTCGAGCCGGAGGTGAAGATGACGTAGGCCAGGGAGTCACCGTGGACGGTGACCCCGGTTCCCTCGACGGGGTGGCTGCCGTACTGCCAGTCGCCGAGGTCGACGGCGACGGCGGCCGGTTCGGCGGGGTCGTGCGCGCCGGACTCGTTGAGCTGGACCACGACCTGCGCGTCGTCGATGACGACGGCGCGGCGCGCGGCGGGCCACTGCGGATCGAGCGGCACGAACGCGCAGCCGGCCTGGAGGACGGCCAGCAGACCGATCACCATGTCGGCGGAGCGGCCCAGCGAGATGCCGACGACCTGCTCGGCGGTGAGCCCGCGTTCGATCAGGTGGTGGGCCAGCTGAGCCGACTTCTCCGCCGCCTCGCGGTAGGTGAGCGACCGGTGTTCGTCGACGATGGCGACCGTGTCCGGCCTGAGCCGCGCCTGCTCGCGGAACATCTCCACGATGGTCGGCCGGACCCGGTCGGCATCGGTGTCGTTCCACCGGGCCAGGGTCTTGAGTCGCTCCGCCACCCCGGACGGGCCGACGGTGCCGAGGGGCCGGTCCGGGAAGTCCGCCAGGTCGTCCAGCGCGAGCTGCGCTTCGGACGGCAGGACGCCCTCGGGCACGGTGATGCGCACGCCGCCCGAGGCGACTTCTGCGACCTCCCAACCGCACGGCGCGCCACCGCCGTTGTCGGCCCATCCGAGCACGTCCGCGAACATCACGCCGGGGGAGAGGTCGATGCCTTCGGGGCTCTGGCCCGTCGCCCAGTAGGACAGTCCGATGGCACAGGCCTCGGCGATGGTCCGGTCGGAGTGGTCACCGGTGCGCCGGCGTACGTCGGCCAGGCGCGTGGGGGAGATCAGCACGAGACGAGCGCTCGGTTCCGTCATTGAAGACTCAACACCCTTCTGAGGTACTAAGGGAAGCCTAGCCTAAGTAAGGGGACCCTAACTACCGTTCTTCCAGGCCTGCCAGAGTTTCGCGTAGCGACCGTCCAGGGCCACCAACTGCTCGTGGGTGCCCTGTTCCACGACGCGCCCCGCGTCGAGCACGGCGATCCGGTCCGCCGCCATCGCCTGCGTCAGCCGATGGGCCACGAACAGCGTGGTGCGTCCGGCGCAGGCGGCCTGGACGGCCCGCTCCAGTTCGGCGGCGCCCTCGCTGCCCGCCTCCGCGGTCGATTCGTCGAGCACCACCACCGGCGCGCGGCCCAACACCAGCCGTGCCAGGGCGATATGGGCCACCTTGGTGCCGTCCAGACGCTCACCGCCCTCTCCGACCGCGGTGTACAGCCCGTCGGGCAGCGACTCGACCCACCGATGGGCACCCACGGTGCGCAGCGCGTCCATCAGCTCGGAGTCGGTCGCCTCCGGCGCGGCCAGCCTCAGGTCGTCGGCGAGAGGCCCGGAGAACACATGAGTCTCCTGGGTCAGGACGCTCACCAGCGCCCTCGCCTCGACCTCGTCCAGATCGGCGAGCACGGTCGAGCCGACGCGTACCGACCCCACCTGGGGGGTCTCGATTCCGGCGATGAGGGCGGCCAGCGTCGTCTTGCCGGCGCCCGTCGCGCCCACGAGGGCCAGTGAACTGCCGGCGGGGATGGTCAGGCTGACGTCCTGGAGGACCGGCTCGTCGGCGCCGGGGTACGTGAACGTCAGACCGTCCACCGTCACCGGGTACGGGCTGCCGCCCTGCGGCGCGGCAGCCGAGTCGCCCACCAGTCGCTCCGCCGCGGGCTCCGCCAGTACACCGACGAGCCGCGTCAGGCTCGCACCCGACTTCTGGGCCTCGTCGAAGGTGAACATGATGGCGCCGAGCGGAGTGAACAGGCGATGGAAGACCAGCGGCGCCGCCGACACCTCGCCGAGGGTGGCGGACCCGGTCTCCAGCAGGACGTAGCCGACCAGGAGGATCAGGACCAGGCCGATGAACTCCGCGCGGTTCTCCCGGCCGACGAACCGGCCGAAGAAGTGGAAGACCTTGATGCCGAGGTCCCGCACCCGCCGCGAGTCGGCGTCGACCTTGTCCCGGAAGGCCTCTTCCAGGCGGTACGCCCGTACCGTGTCGATCCCGTTGAGACCGCTGATCAGGGCCTGGGCGCGGTCGGCCTGGGCGGCCCGCTGCTCGCGGTAGAGAGGGGCGGACCGGGGCAGGTACCAGCGCAGGGCCAGGGCGTAGGCGGGCAGCGCGCACGCTCCCGCCAGGCCGAGCCGCCAGTCGAGCCCGAACATGCCGATCGTGGCGACGGCCACCAGCACTCCCGCGGAGAACACCGTGGGAATGGCCGAACGGATGCCCCTGGACAGGACGGCGACGTCGTCGCCGACCCGGGAGAGCACGTCGCCGCGGCCCACCTGCTCGACGCGGGCACTGGGCATGCCCAGGACGGCCCGGACAGCGCCTTCGCGCAGCTGCGCGAGCAGTTCGGCACCGAGCCGCCCGATCAGGTACGTGGACAGCGCGGTGGCCGCCGCGCCGAGGAGCGCGGCGGCCACCATCAGCACCCCGGTCGAGACCAGGGCCGAGCGCGGTTCGCCTCCGACGACCCCGTCGACCACCTTGCCGATCAGGAGTACCGGGAGCATCTGCAGCGCCGCCCCGGCCACCGTGCTGAACACGGTGGCGGCCGTCAGCCACGGGGTCTCACGGCTGTGTGCCGCGACCCATCGGGCTGCCTCACGGCCGGTCGTCGTGCGCAGGGTGGCCGGGGCGAGGCGCGTTTCCGTGGTGCTCACACCTGGCCGACCGACTTGACGAGCTCGTCGATGGCGTACGGCAGGGAGAGCAGGGTGGCCTGCGAGATGGCCGCACCGGCCGCCGGGCCCTCGCTGTCGAGGAGGTACGAGACCTTGTTGTTCTTGGAGACCTTGAGGTTGGTGAAGAGGTCGAACCTCTTCAGCGCGTCCGTGTCCGCCTTGTCGTTGATGACGAACACGCGGTCGACGTCGACGAGGTCCATGCGCTCCGGGGAGAGCGCGGTGGAGAAGCCGCCGCCGGCGATCTTGTCGATCTCGGTCTGGCCCTTGAAGCCCATGCCCGTCAGGAGCTGGCCGCGCACGTCGGTGGTGGTGAAGGGATTGACCGCGTCCTTGTACCAGGACAGGGCGACGGCGGTCTGGCCGGCGAACTCCGGGTGCGCCTTCTTGACCGCGGCCAGCTTGTCGTCGATGCCCTGGATCATCTTCCGACCCTCGTCGGCCTTGCCGAGCGCCTTGGCGATCTGGAGGGCGTTGTCCTGCCACGGAGCGCTGAACGGCTCCTTCTCGGCCTTGGTGCGGCCCACCGTCGGGGCGATCTTCGACAGCTTGTCGTAGGCGGCCTTGTCGACCTCGGAGTAGACCGCGATGATCAGGTCGGGCCGCAGGGCGGCGATCTTCTCGTAATTGGGGCCCGCGTCACCGTTGTTCATGATGACCTCGGGCCTGTCGTCGCCCCACTTGTCCTTGACCCAGGGCCACTGGGTGTTGATGTCGGGGCTCTTGCCCGCCGGGTTCGGGTACTGGTCGACCATGCCGACCGGCTTGATGCCGAAGGCCAGGACGGACTGGTCGTCGGTGTAGCCGACGGTCACGACCCGCTGGGGGGCCTCCTTGACCGTGGTGGATCCGAACGCGTGCTCGACGGTCACCGGGAACGCGCCCGTGGCGGCAGGGGCGTTGGCGTTGTCGCTCTTCTTGTCCTTGTCCGCCGAGTCGGAACCGCACCCCGTCAGGAGGGCTACGCCGAGGGCGGCTACGGACACGGTCGCCGCCACTCGCCGCCAGGGCTTCATGCGCGTCGTTCGATCGAGGAGCATCCGGATTCCCTTGCTTTCGTGCTGTCCACTGCGGCCCTATGTAAGGACAGGCAAACCTTACCGTGGGCTAGTGAGGTAAGCCTAGCCTAAGTCGAATGGGCTCCCTCTCAACTGCCCGGAATCTGGACATGAGTTCGGCCGATCGGCACGATGAGCGGACGGTCGCCCACCGGGTCGTCGATCACCAGGGCGCGCAGGCCGAAGGCCTCGTGCAGCAACTCGGCGGTCACCACGTCGCGCGGGTGCCCCTGGGCCAGGACCGAACCCGCCTTCATCACGATCAGGTTGTCGCTGTAGCGGACGGCCAGATTGAGGTCGTGCAGCACCATGACCACCGTGCATCCCGACTCGTGCAGGTCGTCGACCAGGTCGAGCACGTCGATGGCGTGCGCCAGGTCCAGATACGTGGTGGGCTCGTCGAGCAGCAGCAGATCGGTGCCCTGCGCGAGGGTCATGGAGATCCAGACGCGTTGGCGCTGGCCGCCGGAGAGCGAGTCGACGGCGCGGTCGGCGAGGTCGGCGACCCCGGTCATGGCCAGCGCGCGCTCCACGACGGAGACGTCGTCCGAGGACCACTGCCGCAGCCAGCTCTGGTGGGGGTGCCGGCCCCTGGCGACGAGATCGGCCACGGTCAGGCCCTCCGGTGCGACCGGTGACTGCGGCAGCAGGCCGAGCTTCTTCGCCACGTCCCTGGTCCTGAGCCGGACGATGTCCTCGCCGTCCAGGACGACGGAACCCCGGGTCGGCCTGAGCAGCCGGGACAGGGTGCGCAACAGGGTCGACTTACCGCATCCGTTGGGGCCGATGATCGTGGTCACCACCCCCGGGGGGATCTCCACGTCGAGTTCGTCGATGACGGTCCGGTCGCCGTAGCCGACCGTGACGCCCCGGGCTGACAACCGCGGGACATCCGCCCCGGACTCGATCTCGGTGATGTACTGAGCGACCAAGGCTCCCCCTTAGTTAGGCTTGCCTAACCTTTCTATCATCTAGCGTCGATTCGCCCGCACCAGAAGGTAGATGAGGAAGGGACCGCCGAACGCGGCCGTGACCACACCCACCGGCAGAGTGATCGGCAGGGCGGTCCGCGCGACCAGGTCGGAGCCGATCAGCAGGAGGGCTCCCACCATGCCGGAGGCCACGAACGGGGGCGTCGGGAATTTCGTCAGACGCATCGCCACCTGTGGCGCCACCATGGCGACGAACGGGACGGGCCCGGCCGCTCCCACGGCCACTCCGGCCAGGAGGACCGCGCACAGCAGGAGGACCCCGCGCACCAGCGCGTACCGCACCCCCAGCCCCGCGGCCACGTCGTCCCCGAAATGGAGGGGCTTGAACTGGAAGGCGACGCACGCGACGACGGCTATGAGGACGAGAGTTCCCCAGAGCGCCACCCGCACCTCGTCCCAGGACCGGTTGTCCAACGAGCCGACCAGCCACGCCTGGGCCCGCGCCACGTCCCTGATGTCGGCGCCGGCCAGCAGCCAGGTTGTGATCGCCTCCATCGCGGCGCTCACCGAGATGCCGATGAGGACGAGCCGGAACCCGTCGATCCCGCGTCGCCACGCCAGGAAGTACACCAGCAGTCCCGTGCCGAGACCGCCCGCGAGCGCCGCCGCGGGCAGGCCGACGGAGCTGACGACCGCGGTGGCCGCCCCGCCCGACAGCGTCACCAGGGACACGGCGACCGCGCCGGCGCCGCTGGTGATCCCCAGGATGTCCGGGCTGGCCAGGGGGTTGCGGGCGATCGACTGGGTGAGCGCCCCCGACACGCCCAGCGCGATCCCCACGACGAGGCCGGCCAGGGCCCGCGGCATGCGCAGGTCCATGATCACGAACTCGTCGACCCGCTCACCCCAGCCCAGGATCGTGGCGATCACCTGGGGCAGGCCCATGGGGAAGTCACCCACGGCGATGGACAGGCAGAAGGCCAGGAATGCCGCCCCTGCCAGGAACAGCGTGACCAGCGCGATCCTGGGCCGCCATACGAAGGACACACGGCCGAGCCTCACGCCCGGCGCCATCGAACTCTTCGCCACTGTCACGTTCATGCGCTCTTGAACTTCCCTCGCCAGACCAGGACCGCGAAGAACGGGGCGCCGAGGAGGGCCACGAGGATGCCCGCCTCCAGCTCGCCCGGCCGCACCACCAGACGCCCGACGACGTCACAGACCAGAAGGACGACCGCGCCCAGCAGGCCGGCGTAGGGAACCAGCCAGCGGTAGTCGGGCCCGGCCAGGTACCGCGCCACGTGCGCCACCATGAGCCCGAGGAACGCGATGGGCCCGCACGCGGCCGTGGCCGCGCCCGCGAGCAGGGTGATGGCGACGATGCCGACGGTCCGGACCAGCGTGATGTTGACGCCCAGTCCCCTTGCCACGTCGTCACCCAGGTTGAGGAGGTTGACGGAGGGCAGGGTGGCCAGGGCCGGCACCAGACCGACCACGATGAAAGCGGTCACCGGCCAGATGACGCCGAAGGGGACGCCGGCCACCGAGCCGGCGTTCCAGAACCGCAGTGCGTTCAGTGCCGCCTTGTCCGACAGGGCGACCGCCGTCGTCATGGCCGCGAGGAACACCGTGACCCCCTGCCCGGCCAGGGCGAGCGTCAGCGGATTGCCGGCGCCCCGGCCGATGCTCGACAGGCCGAAGACGACGACACCGGCGAGCGCGGCGCCCAGGAAGGCGAACCAGACGTACTGGAACGGGTCGGTGAGCCCGAACAGGGAGATCGCCGCCACGACGGCGAAGGAGGCACCGGTGTTCACCCCCAGCAGACCGGTGTCCGCGATGGGGTTGCGGGTGTATCCCTGTATCAGGGCCCCGCCGACCCCCAGGGCGACGCCCGCCACGATCGCGAGCACCGTCCGGGGAACCCGTACGGTCTGCACGATGAGTCTGGTCTCGGTGAGCTTCTGATCGGGGTCGGGCCCCGCGAACAGCCCGTGCCAGACCTCGGCGGGACTCAACGCCCGCGCGCCGACGGCGACGGAGACCACCGCGGCCACCACGAGGACCGCGACGATGATGCCCAGACCCAGGATGCGTCGCCGCCGGGCCCCCGCGATCCGCGAAGGCGCCTGACGTTCGACTGTGGTCGCGCCCATGGCGCCGGAGGCCATCCCGGCGCAACTGCCGTCCCGCTCGGGTGAGTCGCGCTCGCCGAGGGGCGGGCCGCCGGTGTGACGCCGAGTGTCAGGAGGCACGGGCGTTCCTTTCGTGTGCGTGGCTGTACATGCCGCTGCCGTGCCCGTGGTGCATGCGCACCACGGGCACGGCAGCGAGCCGGAAGGGCTGCTAGCGGACGGCGCTCTCGGCGCCTTCCGGCACGGCCTGGGCCGACCCGGGGGAGCGCTCGAGGCCGCGGTCGAGGATCGAGTCCAGGATCTCCCCGACCCGTATCGCCGTGTTGGACAGCAGGGAGGAGGTGATGCCGTGGGTGTGCTCGGTTCCGCCCTGGAGGTAGATTCCGCAGCGGAGTTCTGGGTCGGTCGCCACGCGGTAGTCGCGCTCGACACGGACCCGGCCCCGGTCGTCGCGGTGGCACCGGTCCGCCACCTCGCCGAGCAGGCCCAGGCCGTCGGCCTGCATGTACCCCGTGGCGCAGACGACGACGTCGGCGTCCAGGAGACGCTCCTCGCCGGTGATCAGGGACGTGACCGTCGCGCGGACGCCATCGGGCGTCTCCTCGACGGCGGTGAGGCGCGAGACGTTGAGGAAGTGCAGGCGCTCGGTGCCGAGCACCTTCTCCTGGTACGCCTGCCGGTACAGGTCGTCGATGAGGTCGATGTCCACCACGGAGTAGTTGGTGTTGCCGTGGTAGTCCATCAGCCGGTGCTTGACGTCCTCGGGCGCCGTGAAGTACTCGTCGACGGCCTGGGGGTCGAAGATGCGGTTGGCGAAGCTGCTGTCGTCGGCGGGGCTGTAGCCGTAGCGGGAGAAGACCGCGCAGACCTCGGCATCCGGGAAGCGGCGGTGCAGGTAGGCCACGTTCTCGGCGGCGCTCTGGCCGGCGCCCACGACGACGAAGCGGGTGGGCTCCGCGCCCTCCAGGCCGTCGACCTTCGCCAACAGGTCGGAGTTGTGCCAGACGTGGTCGGTCCGCTCGATGCCCTCGGGCATGACCGGACGCAGTCCGGTGCCGATGACGACGTTGCGCGCCCGGTGGACGACGACCTCGTCCCCGGACCTGGCCGTCACGTCGAGGTACTCCACCACGCCGTCGCGCACGACGGGTTCGACGGCGACGACCTGGTGGCCGTACGACACCATGTCGTCGACCTTCGCGGCGGCCCACTCGAAGTAGTCGTGGAACTCCACCCGGAGCGGGAAGAGGTTCTTGTGGTTGACGAAGTCGATCAGGCGCCCCCTGCTCTGCAGGTAGCAGAGGAAGCTGTACTCGCTCGTGGGGTTCCGCAGTGTCACCAGGTCCTTCATGAAGGACACCTGCATCGTCGCGTCGTCGATGAGCATCCCGCGGTGCCATCCGAAGCCGGGCTGCCGCTCGAAGAAGTGGGCGGTGACCGCCTCGTGCCTTCCCACACGTGCGTTGTGCTCGCTCAGCGCGATCGCCATGGCGACGTTCGACGGCCCGAAGCCGATACCGATCAGGTCGTGGATCAGTGGGGTGTCGCCAGGAAGAGCCTGTGACATGTCACTCCCATTCGTGCTGGACGGTCGCCTGTCGGGCGTCCTGTCGTGGGGTGGGGAAAAGGGGGAGTCCAGGCGCACCGGTGATCGGCAGCCGAGCGGAACTTAGGTAAAGCTAACCTGACCCAGTCGAGGCTGTCGACAGGACGAAGTGGGCAAATCGAGCCACCCTCCGCTCAAGCGGCCCTGAAATCAGGGTCGTTGCGTTGTTAGGTAAGCCTTGCTTTACTTGCGTCTGTCATTTCGCTCTTCCGAGGAGGAACCCCCATGCGGGTCGTCATGTTCGGCTATCAGACCTGGGGCCATCGCACCCTGAAGGCGCTCCTGGACTCCGAGCACGACGTCGTGATGGTCGTGACGCATCCCAAGAGTGAGCATGCCTACGAGAAGATCTGGAGCGACTCGGTCGCCGAACTCGCCGAGGAGAACGGCGTCCCGGTCGTCATCCGCAACCGTCCCGACGACGAGGAGCTGTTCCAGCGGCTCAAGGAGGCCGATCCGGACATCATCGTCGCCAACAACTGGCGGACCTGGATCCCGCCGCGCATCTACGCCCTGCCGAAGCACGGCACCCTCAACGTCCACGATTCGCTGCTGCCCAAGTACGCGGGCTTCTCGCCGCTGATCTGGGCCCTCATCAACGGCGAGTCCGAAGTCGGCGTCACCGCGCACATGATGGACGAGGTGCTCGACGCCGGCGACATCGTCGACCAGCGCGCGGTCGCCGTCGGCCCGACCGACACCACCACCGACCTGTTCCACAAGACGGTCGACCTGATCGCTCCCGTGACCATCGGCGCCCTCGACCGGATCGCCGCCGGCGAGACCGAGTTCACCCGGCAGGACCGGTCCCAGGCCAGCTTCTTCCACAAGCGGGCCGACGAGGACATCCGGATCGACTGGGACTGGCCCGCCGACGTCCTGGAGCGTCTGGTGCGCGCCCAGTCGGCCCCGTACCCGGCCGCCTTCACCTTCCACAAGGGCAAGCGCCTGGAGGTGCTCTCCGCCGTCGTGTCCGAGGGCCGGTACGGCGGCACGCCCGGCCGCATCTTCTACCGCGAGGGCGACGGCGTGGTGATCGTCGCCGGTGCCGACGCCCGTACGGGCCGCAATCACGGCCTGGCCGTCACCCGGGTGCGGACGGAGGACGGCCGGGAACTGCCTGCGACGGAGTACTTCTCGTCCATGGGGGGCTACCTCACCGACCGCCCCTGAGGTCGGAGCGGCGCGGGCCGGGGTCCGAGCTCCGGACGGTCCCGCACGGGCCGGCGCCCACCGCCGTGCGGATCCTCGATGCGCACGGCGTGGGGTGTACATGCTAATGAGGGTAGGCTAACCTAACTTCCGTGCGATTGTTAGGAACAACCATGGACCAGTCCTTCTCCGCCACGGCCCGAGACGCGTCCGGATCGGCCTTCGCCATCGTCGGCATATCCAGCCTCCCGACGGACTGGGTGCAGGTCTTCAAGGCCCTGGCGGGCACCGAGTTGACGCTCGACGCCCCTCCCGCAGGGGTGCCTGAGGCAGACGCCGGCTCGTCCCGCTCGCCGTCGGCGCGGGGCGGAGGGGGCGGCGAACCGGTCGGACTGCTCTCGGAAAGCATGACGCCGCCCAGCGTCCTCGGCCTCAACGCCTACCTGCTCTACGCCATCGGCAAGACCGCACGGCGCAGGCTCTCGGACAAACTCACCGCCAGGGGGCTGCGGTTGTGGCACCTGACGGTCATGGCGATGCTCAACGACCTGGGCCCTCAGATGAAGACCGGGCTCGCGAAGCGGCTCGACATGAATCAGAGCGACCTCAGGAAGATCGTGGACGACCTGATCAAGGCCGGCCACGCCGAGTCCTCCCGGGACCCCGGCAACCGTCGCCGCGTCATGGTCCGGCTCACGCCCGCCGGCAAGACGGCACTGGCCGAGTGCAATGCCGACATCGCCACGACGGACGAAGACTTCCTGGCACCCCTCGACGCCGAGGAGCGCGACCTGCTCGGCTCCCTGCTGCGGCGCGTGCACAGCCGATCCGGGTAGGCCCTCGCGGCGGCCGTCATGACCCTTCCCGCAGCGGTACGCCATTGGCGCGCAGCACATCGCGGACGTGGAGGATGAGCGGGAACACCTCGTGATTCCGGTCCTCACCCTGTTCGTCCCAGGCACGCTGCTCGGCCTCGACAGCCATCCTGTCCTCGGCGAACACCCGCTCGGTGAAGCGACGGATGAAGGGCCAGGCGACATGGATGAGGCCCGGCACCGGTGGCCGCGCGATCGTGAGGAGACCGTACGTGTGGTTCCTGCGCTGCTCGGCATCCTCGGGTACATAGGCGACCCAGAGGGAGAAGGCGGGCTGCTCGTCCTTCACCGGAGCGGCTTGCAGGGTCTGATACGGGTACTCGGTCCGTACCGTGATGACGTCGGGGGACGAGCTCCCCCCGAACCCCTCGGCCGACAGCAGGCCGGCGCCCCGGTCCTTCTTGCCGCCTCCGGGGACGAACAGGTAGCGGGCCTCGACGAAGTGCGGCCCCGTCTCGTAGCCGAGCAGCTCCGGCTTGATCCTGCCGAGAACGCCCCGGTGCAGGAACTGATGGTTCATGTCGAGGAGGTTCTCGTGCATGAAGGAGTAGTGGCAGCGCACGGTCCGCGAGAACGTCATGGTCCTGTGCGTCGGTGCCGCGAACTGCGGCAGGTCGGGCAGGGGCGTGGACTCCGCCCTCTCCGCGTCTCCGGGGAAGACGAACACGAACCCGTACCTCTCCCGGACCGGAAAGGCCCGCACGCCAGGAGGCGGCCGGTCGACGCCTTTGGGTAGATACGGGATCTGCGAGAGGCGACCGTTCCCCCGGTACGCCCACGCGTGGTAACAGCAGCGGAGCGTCTCGCCCTCCACGACGCCCATGCTCAGGGGCACCTGCCGGTGGGCGCAACGGTCCTCCAGCGCGAAGACCGTACCGCTCTCGGTCCGGTACAGCGCGATCCGCTCACCCGCGAACACGGCGGCGAAAGTCCTGCCGCGGGGGACGTCCTTGGACCGGGCCACGGGGTACCAGAAGTCCGGATGGATCCCGACCCGCCGCAGGTCCGTCCCCGAGGTGCTCTGAGGGTGCCGCTGTCCGGAGTGAGCCTCCGTCATCTGACCTCCACGGTCCGAAAGCCGGTGCCTGTACGCATGAGACGGATGCTCCGTATGAGATGTCGGGCCGCTGATTCTTCCGATAATGCAGCATTTCACCGCACATCAGACGCACGCGCGCCGGTCGAGGCGCTGTTCACCCGGACAGGCCGCGCCGGCCATACCGCTCCCCGAACGGCCCACGGCGTCGGAGACTGGTGGAGAGACGAGCGGAGGTCCGTGGGTGGCTGAGCGGGACGAGCGGATGAGATCGGTGGTGGAGCTCGCGCAGGAGCTGATCCGCCGATCGAGTCGCGGCGGGGTCGACGACTACGGTCCGGTTCTGGGCGTCCTGGAGGACTGGCTCACCACCAGGAAACTGCCGCACCGTCGCCTGCGCGACGCCGACGGGGTGGTGGTCGGGCTCCTGGTCGAGGTCTCCGGAGACCGGCCCGGGCCGTGGTGGACTCTCGACGCGTGTGTCGACACCGCCCCCTACGGCGACACCACACGCTGGTCGTTCCCCCCCACCTCCGGGCAGGAACGCGACGGTTGGCTGCTCGGCCGGGGCGCGGCGGATTCGAAGCTCGCCGCCGCCATGTTCTGCCACCTCGCCGCCCACCTCGTCCCCCGCGCCCAGGAGTTCGCCGGCGGCCTCGCCGTGCTCCTCGACGTCGACGAGCACACCGGGAACTTCGGCGGCGCCCGCGCCTACCTCGCCGACCCCCATGCGGCGCGCCCGGCCGGGGTGATCATCGGCTATCCCGGGATGGACGAGGTCGTCGTCGGCGGCCGCGGCCTGTGGCGGGCGACGATCGCCGTGCACGCGCCGTCCGGGCACTCGGGCTCCAGCCGCTCCGTCACCGGCGCGATCTCCCGGGCCGCCCGCCTGGTGCACCTGCTCGACACGGCGGAGCTCCCCGGCCCCGACGCCTCGGGCTTCCCGCTGGGACCGAAGCTGACCGTCACGGCCTTCCACGGCGGCGAGGGGTTCTCCGCCACCCCTGACCGGGTCGACATCAACGTCGATGTCCGTACGACCCCGTCCTTCGGAGCGCCCGACGCCGAGTCACTCGTCCGCAAGGCGGTCGCGGAGCTCGACGCCGAGCTGCCCGTCCCGACGCCGACCGCGATCGCGGAGGTGGCGGCCTGGCCGGCGTTCCGTCTCGACGAGGGCGAGCAGCCGGCTGCCGCACTCCTGTCCGCTGCGCGCGAGTCGGACCTCGACGTACGGGCGAAGACGGCGGGCCCGTCCAACATCGGCAACCTCCTCGCCGGTCACGGCATCCCTGCGACGGCCGGGTTCGGGGTCCCGTACGAAGGCCTGCACGGCATCGACGAGCGCGCGTCCCTGGCCGAACTCCCGACGGTCTACGCCGTCCACGAGCGAGCCGTCCTGCGGCTGTTGGGCCTCCGGTGACGGACGCTCCGTGGTTGCGTGCTCCACGAGAGACTCCAGCTCTGCGAGACCCGCCCGCTCCAGGGTCACTTGGGGCGACTCGGGCGGGTCGCCCCTCGTGTGCTGCCGTCAACTCCGCAGGTGGGAGGCTCCGTTGAGGTCCAGGATCGTGCCGGAGGACCATTCGGCGGCGGGGGAGGCGAGCCAGAGCACGGCCGCCGCGATCTCCTCGGCCGAACCCACCCGGCCGAAGGGGCTCTGTTCCAGGATCGCCTTGCCCTCGGGCCCCTCCAGGCGAGGTGCGACGCGCTCCGTGGCGAAGAATCCGGGCGCGACCGAGGCGACGCCGATGCCGTAGGGAGCGAGCGAGACGGCGAGCGACTGGCCCAGCGCGTGCACGGCGGCCTTCGTCGCCCCGTATGCCGGATGGTCGGGCTCGCCGCGGAAGGCGCCGCGGGAGCCGATGTTCACGATCCGGCCTCCCGCGCCCTGCTCGATCATGAGCCGGCCGGCGAGATGGCTCAGGTTCGCCGTGGCGAGCAGGTTCACCGCGACGTGTTGCTGCCAGACCGCCACCCATTCCTCGTACGGGGTCTCCGCCAGGGGGTGGCGGATGTTCACCGCCGCGTTGTTCACCAGGACGTCGATCCCGCCGAGCCCCTCCGCCGCCATGTCCACGACGGCGGCCGCCTCCGCCGGGTTCGAGAGGTCCCCGCCGACCAGTACATGACCCGTGCCGGTCAGCGACTCGAAGGTCGCGCGCGCCTCGTCGACGCGTGAGCCGAAGTGGACGGCGACCCGGTCGCCGTTGGTCGCGAACGCCTGGGCCACCGCGCGCCCGAGGCCACGCGACGCGCCACTGACGAGGACGCGCCTGCCTGTTGCGGGCAGAGTCATGAGGATTCCTTTCGAACGGCGATCAAGAGGAGACCGTAACGCCCCTTCCGCCCCGTCCTGAGCATCCGGCCGGAGCTCCCGTACGACGGTCACGACGCGGTTCGGCCGTCCGCGCGGGGCGTCGGTCCCGCTGCCGCAGGAGATGCGCGGGACGTGCGTGCCGGTGTCGATGTCGGAGGCGACGGAAACCGGCCGTCCGGCGGTTTCGGCGATCGCGGTTCGGAGGGTCGCGTGCGCGATAGAACGTCAGGTCACCGAGTCCGCCCCCGAGCGGCCGTGGGAAGGGTGGGCCTTCTGGGGCTGGAGTGACGGTCAGTTGCTGCGGGCCGTGATGTCGCCGTAGGAGGTGGTGGCGTGGAGGGAGAGGGGGGCGTCGGCGCCCTGGGTGTTGGTGAGGGTGTTCGTGATGCGGCCGTAGGCGGTGCCGGCGTCGAGGGTCGCGGAGGTGCCGCGGGTGGTGCCGACGGTGATGTCGCCGTGTTCGGTGCGCAGGGTGACGGTGCCGCGCTGGGCCTCGGCGATCTGGAGGGTGCCCTTCAGGGTGCTGATCTCGGCCGAGCCGCCGAGGCGTCCGACGGTGATGTCGCCGGCCTGCACGGTGAGGTGGGCACCGGCGGTCTCGTCGAGCTTGACGGTGGCCTGCGCGGCCTCGAAGGTGACGTCTCCGAGGCGCCCGACGCCACGCAGTTCCGCGAGGGCGGCCTTGGCCTCGACGCGGGAGCCGGCGGGCAGCTGGACGGTGATCTCGACGGAGCCGGAATCGCCGAAGAGCCGGTTCCTGGGGGCCGGGGCAGCGATCCGCAGGACGCCGTCGGTGAAGTCGACCTCGACCTGCTCGGCGGCCTTCGCATCGCGGCTCTTGGAGGCGTTGGCGGGCCGGACCTCGACCGTGGTGTTGTCGCGGTCGGCGGCGATGAGCCGGATGTGACCGGAGGGGATGTCGAGGAGGGCGGTGATCGCGGCGGTGGTGGCGAACTTCTGCATCGTTCTTCTCCCTACATCTGCGGCGGACTCTCTGGCGGCCCGTCGTTTCCGATAGAGGAAAAGCTACGTTGCGTTCGATGGCGTGGCAACTTCGATGCTGCGCGAATGGTCGATAAGTGCAGGTCAAAGGCAAGATTTCATTGCAATGGTTGCGGGTTTAATGCAACGTTCTGCGGTCAATCCATTGCAATGGGATGAAAGTGAACGCGATGGTCCGGTCCGGAAGAGCTTTCCCCTCCGAGAGAGCGGGCGGCCTCAGCGCGGTGCCGGTCGGACCGTTCGGCTCCAGACGCCCTTCCAGCGCTCCTCCCGAGCCAGGAGCACCGACCTCTCGGTGGCGGTCTTCTCCGCGCCGAGGCTCACCCCGCACCTGGCGCACAGGCGGTACAGAAAGTGCCCGGAGCTCCAACGAACCGCGCTTCCACTCCCGTCGCAGGCAGGGCAGGAGGGGGACTCCGATCCGGGCGGGACGACGGAACGCAGTACGCGCCCCACCACCTCCGGCAGGGGGTCGGTGGGGTGGAACTCGGGATCGGGGCAGTAGGCCAGGCTGCCTTGCTCTCCGCGCCCCTGGTCCCACCAGCTGCCGTCAGGCCGGGGGTGGCGAAGGCCGAGTGCCTTCTCCTGGCGGCGGCGTGCCACGAAGGCCGCCTCGCCCGCCAGCCACAGTCGGCGGGCCGCGTGGAGTTCCTCCACGGCGCGGACCAGTGAGGCCGGATCCTGCCCCAGATCGGCGGGAATGCGTGCGCTGCGGCACAGGTGGTGGTAGGTGGCGCGGAACCCGTAGGGGGCGAAGGCGACGACACACGTCCGGAACGCGGCATGACGAGCACGAACGGAAAGGCCCGCGTCGTGAACCCGTCGGCGATGCGTCTCGAAGCTGGCCACCCGCGCGAGCCTACGGGCCCGTCCACCAGCCCCGCACCCGACTTTCGGCGACACGCGGGCGCGCCGGCCTCCGGCCGACGATCCCACAGACTGCGGTCCATCAGTGTGATCCTGTTGAGCGGAAAGGCACGGCAGCGCATCCCTCGGCCAGGGTTCCCGCGAAGCATGCTCAGACGTTCGGAGACCGCCCACGGCCGGCACAGGCAGGAGGGTGGCCCGTACGTGTGAATCCGAGGAAACGGAATACTCCATGGTCACGCCTTCGGCATCATCAGACGTCCTCCGCTGCCTGGTCACCGGTGCCAGCGGTTACATCGGCGGCCGGCTCGTCCCCGAGCTGCTGAGCCAGGGACATCAGGTCCGCTGCCTCGCCCGGACGCCGTCCCACCTCGAAGACCTGCCCTGGGCCGAGCGGACGGAGGTCGTCCAGGGTGACGTCACCGATGCCGACAGCCTCAGGCCCGCGATGCGCGACATCGACGTCGCCTACTACCTCGTCCATTCCATGTCCTCGGCGGCGGACTTCGAGCGTGCCGACCGCCTCGCCGCCCGCATCTTCGCCGCCGAGGCCCGCGCTGCCGGCGTGAAGCGGATCGTGTACCTGGGCGGCCTCACCCCTCCGGACATCCCCGTGGAGCAGCTCTCCCCGCACCTGCGCTCACGGACCGAAGTCGGCCGCATCCTGCTGGACTCCGGCGTACCCACCACCGTGCTGCGCGCAGCGGTCGTCATCGGGTCGGGCTCGGCGTCCTTCGAGATGGTCCGCTACCTGACGGAACGCCTGCCGGTGATGGTCACCCCCAGCTGGGTCGGTACCCGGATCCAGCCCATCGCCGTGCGGGACGTACTGCGTTACCTGGCCGGCAGCGCACGGATGCCGGCCGATGTCAGCCGGACCTTCGACATCGGCGGCCCCGACCTCCTCACCTACCGGGAGATGATGGTCCGCTACGCGGCCGTCGCGCAGCTGCCCAGGAGGCTCATCCTCCCCGTCCCCATGCTCACCCCTCGCCTCTCCAGCCACTGGATCGGGCTGGTCACGCCCGTGCCCGCCTCCTTGGCCCGCCCGCTGGCGGAGTCCCTGCGCTACGAGGTCGTGTGTTCCGAGAACGACATCAAGCGGTACGTCCCCGATGAGCCGGGTTCGCCGATGGGCTTCGACGAGGCCCTGGAGCTCGCGCTGCGGCGCGTACGCGACGCTCAGGTCGACACCCGCTGGTCCTCGGCGTCCCTGCCCGGCGCGCCCAGCGACCCGCTGCCGACCGACCCCGACTGGGCCGGCGGCAGCCTGTACACCGACGCACGCTCCCGCACCGTCGATGCCGGCCCGGACGCGCTGTGGCGTGTCATCGAAGGTGTGGGGGGCGAGAACGGCTGGTACTCCTTCCCCCTGGCCTGGGCTGTGCGCGGATGGCTGGACCGCCTCGTGGGGGGCGTGGGCCTGCGTCGCGGCAGGCGTGACGCCGCACGGCTGAGGGTCGGTGACGCCCTGGACTTCTGGCGGGTCGAGGAGATCGAACGCGGGCGGTTGCTCCGTCTGAGGGCCGAGATGCGCCTGCCCGGTCTCGCGTGGCTGGAGATGATGGCGGATCGCGACGACGACGGGCGCACGCGCTACCGCCAGCGCGCACTGTTCCACCCCCGTGGCCTGGCCGGCCAGGTGTACTGGTGGAGCGTCGCGCCCTTCCACGCGGTGGTCTTCGGTGGGATGGCGAGGAACATCGCACGGACCGCCGAGAAGTCCGTCGAGAGCGGGCGCACGCGGTAGGACCGAGGCCGCGGCGCGCGCGGTAGGACCGAGCCGGCCGGGCCCCGTACGACAGGGGTCAGCCCGATGTCTCCATCACCCGGCGCAGCGCCTGGAAGCCACGGCGGATGTGGCTCTTCACGGTCCCGAGAGGGAGCCCCGTCTCCCGGGAGATCTGCACCTGCGTCATGTCGCCGTAGACGGACATGCCCACCAGACGTCGCTGCACGGGGGACAGGAACATCAGTTTCTGCAGCACCAGGACGCGGTTGAGGGCCGCCTCGCTCTCGTCGCCGCTGTGGCGCCGGACGGATTCCTCCTGTGACCGGGCGACAGCTCGTTCGGTGTCCGCCCGTCGGGTACGCGTGGCCAGAGTGTCGACGACGACATGGCGGGTGATGCCCACGATCCAGCCGGTGAGTGTGCCGCGCTCGCTCCGGTACCCCGAGCGTCCGCGCCACGCGGCGAGGAAGACCTGCTGCGTGACGTCCTCCGCGTCCTGGACGTTCCCGAGGGAACGCCAGGCCAGCGTGTACACCAAGGGACTCAGTTGCCTGTACGCCGCGGCGAGGGCGTCCTCGTCCCCCGCGGCGAAGCGGGCCGCGATCTCCTCCGGCGGCGGGCCCGTGCCCGATCCGGCGGACGAGCTCCTCTGTACTGCATGATCGGCGCTCGTAGGTGAGCTGTGCCGAGCGGCGTTCATGGCCGGCTCCTCAGTCGGATGGGCACCTACCAGCACGAACTTCCACCCCGGAGCCGTATCGAGACAACGTGCATCGAAGGTGCATTGAAAAGGCGCCTCGCCGGGTCACTGATTCCTGCCCCTCGTTCGGCCGATTCGGGCGCATCCGTTCAGCCCGCGGCCGCGGAAGACACTCCTAGCTCAGTGGTCGGCCGGCTGGGCTTGCCTCGTCGGCTCGGCGGCCGGTTTCCAGGAGTGCGTCATGAGTGTTTCCGTGGTCTTGTTCACTTCGGACCTTCGGGTGCATGATCATCCGCCTTTGCGGGCCGCCGTGGAGGGCGCGCACGAGGTCGTTCCGCTGTTCATCCGGGATCCCGCCGTCGACCGGGCGGGTTTCGCGGCCCCCAACAGACTGGCCTTTCTCGCGGACTGCCTCGCCGATCTGGACCGGGCCCTCCAGGACAGGGGCGGTCGGCTCGTGGTGCGCGGCGGCGACACGGTCGCCGAGGTGTGCGCGGTGGTCCGGCAGGCCCAGGCCGACGAGGTGCATGTCGCGGCAGGCTGCTCCGCCTTCGCCCAAGCACGGCAGGAGCGGCTCCGGCGCGCGCTGGAGGCGGACGGCTGCCGCTTCTACGTGCACGATGCGGTGATCACGGCCGTGCCGCCCGGCGACCTCACTCCGCAGGGCTCCGACCACTACGCCATGTTCACCCCCTTCTACCGGCGTTGGTGTGCGGAACCCCTGCGCAAGCCGTTCATGGCTCCCCGCGAGGTGAAGGTGCCGCACACCGTGCGTTCCGAGGACCTTCCCGCACGCTCCGCGGTGGAGGGAGTGTCCCCGGGGCTGGCTGCCGGAGGCGAGAGCGAGGGCCGGAGACGGCTGGCGTCCTGGCTGTCGCGGCACGGCGACTCCTACGGCGAAGGGCATGACGACCTCGCCGGCGACGCGACGTCGCGGCTCTCGCCCCATCTGCACTTCGGGGCGGTCTCGCCCGTCGAGGCGGTGCAGCGAGCGAGAGCGCGCGGGGGAGCGGGAGCCGAGGCGTTCATCCGGCAGCTGTGCTGGCGCGACTTCTTCCATCAGGTGCTGGCCGCCCGCCCCGAGGCGGCGACGGAGGAGTACCGCTCCCGGCGCGACGACTGGCGGCGGGACGAGGACGCGGAGGCCGATCTCCAGGCGTGGCGCGAGGGACGAACCGGGTACCCGATCGTGGACGCGGCCATGCGGCAGCTCGCCCATGAGGGATGGATGCACAACCGGGGGCGCCTCGTCACTGCCTCGTTCCTGACCAAGACCCTCTACATCGACTGGCGTGAGGGCGCCCGCCACTTCCTCAGTCTCCTGGTGGACGGCGATGTGGCGAACAACCAGCTGAACTGGCAGTGGATGGCGGGCACGGGCAACGACACGCGACCCAACCGCGTCCTGAACCCGGTGCGGCAGGGACTTCGCTACGACCCGGACGGCCGCTTCGTCCGCCGGTGGGTCCCGGAGCTCGACGGCCTGCAGGCGCCCGCCGTGCACGAGCCGTGGACGCTCACCGGCTTGGACCGCGCCCGGTACGACTATCCCGATCCGCTCATCGTGCTTGCGGACGGCTTGGCGCGTTTCCGTCAGGCCCGGGAAGCCGGCTGAGCGGTCGCGCGACGCCGCCGTACACGGCAGAGCGACCCCTGGGCGGTCTTTCGACGCGCAAACGATGCGAGTTGTGAGGCCTTGTCGGCCCGGAAGAACCTTGAGGGGCAGGGGCGGGGGAAGCGAAGCCACAGCGGCGTCGGCGTCGCCCCGCCTCGGTCGTCGAGAGACCCCGCGGGCCGAGGCCCGTGGAGGGAGGGGTGGAGACATGAACCGCCGCAACATCGCCGTGGTGGGGGCTGGAG
This sequence comes from Streptomyces tanashiensis, assembly GCF_014648895.1. Classification (GTDB taxonomy): domain Bacteria; phylum Actinomycetota; class Actinomycetes; order Streptomycetales; family Streptomycetaceae; genus Streptomyces; species Streptomyces tanashiensis. Next base: position 24,129 of record NZ_BMRZ01000012.1, on the reverse strand, counting down.
TCGCCGGGCTGACGGCCGCCCACATTCTGGCCCGCGCGCACGACGTCACCCTGTACGAGGCCGACGAACGCCTCGGAGGCCATGCCCACACCCATGAACTGCCCCTGCGCGAGGGCGGCGTCGTCCGCGTCGACACGGGCTTCATCGTCCACAACGAACGGACCTACCCGCACCTCCTGAGACTCTTCCGTGAGCTGGGCGTGGCAACCCAGGACGCGGAGATGAGCATGTCCGTCCGCTGCGACGGCTGCGGACTGGAGTACGCCGGCGCCCGGGGCCCGGGAGGTCTCCTGGGCGGCGGGAACCTGCGGCGCGCATCCCCTCTGCGGATGCTCGCGGCCGTCCCACGATTTCACCGGGCCGCACGTCGCCTGCTGGAATCCGACGACAGGACGACGACGTTCGGCGACTTCCTCCGAAGGCACCGCTTCACGCCCTACTTCGTCGGCCACTTCGCGATTCCGCTGGTCTCGGCCGTATGGTCCTGCGCGCCGGACACCGCGCTCAGGTATCCCGCGGCGTACCTCTTCCAGTTCCTGCACCACCACGGACTGCTGGCCGTCACCGGGTCCCCGCAGTGGAAGACGGTCACCGGGGGCTCCGCCGCCTACGTCGAACGCGCGGCCAAGGGACTCACCGCCGTCCGGACGGCGACACCGGTCCGTACCGTCGTACGAGGCGCCGACCACGCGCGCGTCGTCACCGAGGACGGCGAGTCGACCACGCACTCCGCGGTCGTCCTGGCCCTCCACCCCGACCAGGCCCTGCGACTGCTCGCCGACCCGACCGGGCAGGAACGGCGCGTCCTCGGAGCGTTCACCTACTCCCGCAACCCGACGGTGCTGCATCGAGACACCTCCCTGCTGCCCCGACGCCTCCACGCGAGGGCCTCCTGGAACTACTGGCTTCCCTCCTGCACCGCCCGCCCCGGAGCGGTCCAGGTCAGCTACGACATGAACCGCCTGCAACGGCTGACCTGCGACGAGCCCCACATCGTGACGCTCAACCCCGGCGAACGGGTCGACGCATCCACGGTGCTGGCCCGGATGACCTACGAGCATCCCGTGTACACACCCGAATCCGTCGCCGCCCAGGGCATGCTCCCGGAGCTCAACACCCCGGTCACGGCCTACGCGGGCGCCTACCACGGCTGGGGTTTCCACGAGGACGGCTGCCGCTCCGGAGCCGAGGCGGCCCGGTCTCTCGGGGTGAACTGGTGACCAGCAAGCGGGCCGCGACCGCGACCGGACCGGACGTCATCACCCGCCCCGCCACGCCCGGAGAGGGCGGCACCCTCCCTCGCGTCCCCGCCCTCTACCTGAGCGAGGTCGTGCACACACGGGTCACCCCCGTGCGGTACGGGTTCCGGCATCGCACGTACTTCTGGCTGGTCGACATCGACGACCTGCCCGACCTCCCCCGCCTCCAGCGTCCCCTCGCCCGCTTCGACCCCCGCGACCACTTCGGCGGCACCGCACCCACCCTGCGCGCCGGCCTGGACCGCTTCCTCACGGCCAACGGTGTGCCCGACGCCGACGGCCCGGCGCTGATGCTCGGCCACGCGCGGGTCCTGGGCCACGTCTTCAACCCACTCACCCTGTACTGGTGCCACAACAGCGCCGGTCGCCTCGTCTGCGTCGTCGCGGAGGTGCACAACACCTACGGTCAACGCCACTGCTACCTCCTGCGGCCCGACCCGCAGGGCCGTGACGAGATCCCCAAGGACTTCTTCGTCTCGCCGTTCCTCGACGTCGAGGGCTCCTACCGCATGCGTCTCCCGCTGCCCGGCGACCGTCTGGACCTCACCGTCCAGCTCCGCCAGGCGCGAGGATCCCGCCCCCTGACCGCCACCGTCCGGGGCACCCGCCGTCCGGCAGGGACGCGGACGCTCCTCGCCGCGGCATCGCGTCACCCGTGGTCGACCGCCGCGGTCTCGCTCGGAATACGCCTCCACGGAATCCGCCTCTACCTCAAGGGACTGCCGGTCCGCCCCCGGCCCACCCCTCCCACTCAAGAAGGAATGCTGTGACTCTCCTGCCGCCCGCGGTCGTCCCACCCGACGGCGCCACCCGCCTCTATCCGGTCGACGCCGAACGATGGCCGGACGTCGCCCGACGTCCCCGCGCCTCCGCCCCGCGCACGGCCGTCGCGCGCACCGTCGTGGAGCGCGCCCTCACCCGGCTGCCGGTCCGGATCGTCACGCCGTACAACGCCCGAGCCGCGACAGAGGAGGCGCAGGGCCCGGGGACCGCGCCGACGCTGACACTCCACGACCCCCAGGCCTTCTACCGAAGGATCGGCGCGGACGGCCTCATCGGCTTCGGCGAGTCCTACATGGCCGACGAGTGGGACAGCGAGGACCTCGTCGCACTGCTCACGGTCCTCGCGCGGCACGTCGACGACCTGGTCCCGGCGCCGCTGCGCCGTCTGCGGGGCGCGTGGGTGCACCGCAGACCCCGGCACGACCGCAACTCGCTCGACGGAGCACGCCAGAACATCCGCCGCCACTACGACCTCTCCAACGACTTCTTCGCGCTCTTCCTCGACCCCAGCCTCACCTACTCGTCCGCCGTCTTCGACGCCCTGCCGGCGAGCGGCGCGAGCCTCACCGCCGCCCAGCACCGCAAGATCGACCAGCTCCTCGACCTGGCCCGGGTCGGTCCGGGAACCCAGCTCCTGGAGATCGGCACAGGCTGGGGCGAACTCGCCCTGCGCGCCGCCGCCCGCGGGGCCCGCGTCCGCACCGTCACCCTCTCCGCGGAGCAGCAGAAGTCGGCGGCGGAGCGGATCCGGGCCGCCGGATGCGCCGACCGCGTCGACGTCGAACTGCGCGACTACCGCCAGATCACCGGCCGCTACGACGCCGTGGTGAGCGTGGAGATGATCGAGGCGGTCGGCGCCGAGTACTGGCCCGCCTACTTCGCCGCCCTGCGACGGCTCCTGGCTCCCGGCGGCCGCGCCGTACTCCAGGCCATCACCATGCCGCACGACAGGATGCTCGCCACATCCCGCACCCACACCTGGATCAGCAAGTACGTCTTCCCCGGCGGACTCGTCCCCTCCCCGGAAGCCATCGGCCGGCACAGCGCGGAGGCCGGACTCCGCATCGTCCACGACCAGGGATACGGCCGGCACTACGCCGAGACGCTCCGGCTCTGGCGCGAGAAGTTCCTGGAGGAGGGCGAGGCCGTCGAGGCACTCGGCTTCGACCGCGTCTTCCGCCGGATGTGGGAGCTCTACCTCGCCTATTCGGAGGCCGGATTCCGGGCCCAGTACCTTGACGTCCGCCAACTCGTGCTCACCGAGGACGGCCGGCAGGAGACGGAGAGATGACTCTGAACCCGGTACGGGGAAAGGCGAGCGCGTGACGGTCATCGACACGCACGCCCTCGCGCTCGTCCTGACCGCCTCGGCCGGCACGGCGATGACGGTCATGCTGATCGCCTTCGCCATCGGCCGTGCCAAAGGCCTGCACCGGATCGTCGACATCGCGTGGGGCATCGCCTTCGCCGCCGTCGCCTCGGTCTCCTGGCTCCTCTCCGACGGATACGGTGACGACGGCCGCAGGGCCGCCGTCGCGCTCGCCACGCTCGTGTGGGGGACGAGGCTCTCCGTCCACATCGCACGGCGGAGTCGTGGCCACGGAGAGGACCCGAGGTACGCGCGGATGCTCGCCCGAGCCACCGGCAATCGCAGCCTCTACGCCCTGCGCAAGGTCTACCTCCTCCAAGGCGCCCTCGTCTGGCTCGTCTCCCTGCCCGTCCAGGTGGCCCCCCTCCTGCCGGAGCCCCTCGACGCGACGGCGGCCGTCGGGCTCGCGCTGTGGGCGGCCGGGGTGTTCTTCGAAGCGACGGGAGACCATCAGCTCGCCCGATTCAAGGCCGACCCCGCGCACAAGGGCCGCATCATGGACCAGGGACTGTGGAGCTGGACCCGCCACCCCAACTACTTCGGCGACTTCCTCGTCTGGTGGGGCCTGTACCTCACCGCGTGCGCCACCTGGCAGACCGCCGCGCTCACGGTGATCTCCCCCGTGGTGATGAGCGGCCTGCTCATCTTCGGAAGCGGCAAGAGACTGCTGGAGAACCACATGGCACAACGCCCCGGTTACGCCGCCTACCGCGCACGAACGAGCGGCTTCTTCCCGCGTCCCCCACGCAGACCCGCCGGCGCGCCGCAGCCCCGGAACTGATGCCGGGGAGCGCGGCGTTCACACCTCGGTGGCGTGGACGGGGTCCCGGTAGACGGTGGAGATCACGTCGAGCGCCTCGCGCAGCCCTCCGGGCCGCAACAGACCGTCGCCGGGCGGCGGGCCCGCCCACCCGGGGCCCGCCAAGAGGACGAGCGGTGCCGTCCGGGCACCTCTCAGCCCGAACGACGTACCGGCCACGTGCCGGGCCAGCGCGTGACTCGCCGTCGAGCGCGCCTGGGACCACAGCACGACCACGGCAGGACCGGAGCGGCGCACCGCGGCATCGAGGGCTTCGGCGGGAACCGCGCCGCCGAACATCCGTACAGGCAGGCCTCGTTCGGCCAGTCCCGCGGCAAGCGCCTCCAGAGGCAGCGTGTGGGCCTCCGACGGCACGCACGCCAGTACGACGGGAGGCCTCTTCGCCGTCGAGGCCTTCGCGACCGCCGCCCGCCGCAGGGCGGTCGACACCTGCCACGAAAGGAGGTGCTCGACCTCGACGTACCGGTCGTCCGAGGACTCCCACTTGCGCCCCACGGCATGGAGGGTCGGCACCATGACCTCCTCCCAGGCCGCGACCAACCCGTGCTCATCGATGACCTGCTGCAACAGGGCCTCCATGGAGGGGGCGTCGAGCCGAACCGCCGCACGGGCCAGACCCCGGCACTCCTGCCGGACATCACCGAGGGGCAACCCGTTGCCCGAGCCCGGCTCACGCCCCTCACCCTGCGACACCTCATCCGCCTCGGCGACGGAAGGGGCTGGTGTCTCCTCGCGGAGCGCGTCGGGCTGCTGTCCGAGCACCACCCGCGCGGCCTCACCGGGAGGCACTCCGGTCGCCGTCAGACGACACATCTCCTCGAGCAGCGCGATGTCCTGCGGCATCCACCGCCTGTGCCGGCCGCTCGCGCGCACCGCGGGGCCGATCCCGTACCGCTGCTCCCAGGAACGGACCGTGGTCGGAGACACGCCCAGGCGCCGGGCGACGGCGCCGGTGGTGACCCCGTGGGTCGCTTCGGACATACCCTCACTCTACGACGCACGAACGCTGCGAGCGGGCTGGGACGTCGGCACGCGGACCCGGTCACGGTCGCGTCCGCTCCCCGCGCTCACCCGCTTCCCTCGACCGAGCGGGCCGTCCAGCCCGGCATCGAGGAACCGCCCGGGAGGTGTCCGGTGAGCCGGAACGGCTCCGACGCGTCGGTGCCCACGGCGAGGACCTGTCCCCGCACGCCGGCCTTGACCGCCCCCTCCGCGCCGATGCCCAGGACGCGCCGACTGCCCGCGGCCAGGAGGTACCGCTTCCCGGTGGGCGCCGACCAGTACGTCCCGGCGAGGACGTCCTGACCGAAGCGTCCGCAGGCGGCGGTGGCCCGCACCGTCGTGACGGGGACGGCGCGGCCGGGCACCTCCACGGTGACGTCCGCCCGGCCCGTCCCCTCCCAGGTGTCGGCCCGGGAGCAGATCCACAGCGCGCGTCCCGCGTGTTCGGGAAGCGTCTGGGCGGCGAACTCCCACCTGTTGACCGAGCGGACTCCGCTGTCACGCAGGAGCGGGAGCGAGCACGCCGAGTGCGACCAGGCGGCCAGTCCCAGCGGCCCCGTGGCTTCGTGCGGGCGGCGTGCCGGGCTTCCGGGAGAGGGGAGGGGCGTCCAGGTCAGGTGGGCCGGGCTGAGTCCGCCCAGATCGACGAGGAGGAAGGCGTGGTCCTCGACGATGCGCGTCGACGAGCGCAACTGCAGCGCGGTCACGCCGGGGCAGCCCCCCGGGCCGGACCGCGACCCGGGGTCCGTCACGGGCTCGGTGGCTCCGTCGGCCGTGACGCGTAGGGGCCGCGCGGCGGCACCGGGCTTCCCGAGGTCGCGCACCCCCGCCTCCGTGATCCACGGGGCGAGGAGGTACCGCGTCCGGCCCCCGGCCCGCGCGAGGACCACGGCGGCCGCGGTCGTGACATCACTGTCGTCGGCCCGCGTCTCCACGAGCGAGGTACGGGGGAGACCGGCGCCCGACTCGGTGTAGCGGACGAGCGTCCGGCCCGTGTGCAGCAGGACGACGTTCCGTCCGTCGACGGCGCCCGCGTACAGCAGCGAAGGCGGTTCGGACACGGCCGCACCGGGTGAATCGCCCTTCCACGCGGCGGACGCTCTCCGGAGCAAGTCCTCGTCGGTGGCCCGGTCGCCTCGGGCCGGCCAGGCCGTGAAGTCGACCCGCGAGGTGTCGGCCCACCGCTCGGCCGGGACACGTACCGGCACGACGTCCTCGGGTGCGGCGGACACCACCGGCCGCGGGGGAGGCTCGGGCTCCCTGCCCAGGGCTACGGCGGTCCCGGCGAGCAGCACCAGGACGCCGGTGAGAGCGGCGAGCCGGACGCGCCTGCGACGGCCCAGGAGATCGGTGGGCCGCAGATGGACCGTGCAGGGATCGAACTCCGGCCCCCGCAGCAACTCGGCGGCGTCGGGCGGGCAGTTCGCGCGCAGCCGCGCCGCGCTGTCCACGGCCTGCCCGGGAGCGGCGACGCCGGCCGCGTGAAGCAGGGCGATGACGGACGAGGGAGCGAGACCCTCGAGTGCCGTCAGGGCGAGGGCGGCTCGGGTCGCGGGCTCCGCCGCGGCGAGCGCGCGGTCGAGGGCGAGTTCGTCCGTACCCCCGGCCCGGGGAAAGACGCGCAGGCCGAGCGCCTTGGGCAGGGCCACCCCCGTCGACACCGTGAGAGGCGGCCGCAGGGCCCCGCGGACGACACGGGCGCGGAGCCAGTCGTGGGCGGAAGGCTCAGGCGCCTCGGCCGTACGGGGCGGGGGGACGGCAGGGGCGGCACCGCCGCTGTCCGTACCGGCGCGGGCTCCTCGGCTCCTGGCGAGGCTGCGCTGCACCAGAGCGTGGGCCGCCAGCACCCGGCGATGGCGGCCGAGTGCCGGGGACAGGATGAGATGGGCCAGCCGGACGAGCGCGGGGTAGTGCTCGACCAGTGCCGCCTCGGCCGCGTCCCGGGAAGGCGACCGCGGGGCGGGTATGGAGGCGGGGCGGTCGGGAGCGCCGTTCGTCTGAGGGATACGCATACTGAGGAAACGACCCTGCGTGGACGACGTCACCCCGGATCTCTGACCGAGCCCGGCCCGCGCAGCCACGAGTCGAGCGCCGCGTAGTCGTCGTCGGTGAGGCCGACGCGGGCATCGACCCGGTGGAGCAGGGCGCGCCCCGGATGGTGGGCAGCGACCCAGGCCCGATCAGTATCGGTGACCTCGTCATCGACCCAGACGAAGGGGCGCCCCGCCGCCCGTGCCACGAGGGTACGGGTCTTCCAGTGCAGCCCGTCGCGTGCGTCCCGCTCATCGGCCTCCGACGGTTCCGGCCAGACCACCACGTCCAGCTGCGGCAGACCGATCAGCGGAGCGATGCACGCATTGGCCTCATCCATCCATGTCGTGGCCCAGACGACTTCGCACGCGAGCGCGGCCAGCTTCGCCCCGTGCTCCGGATCGATCCTGGCCAGGAGCGGATTCGCCCCGGCCTCACACAGATCGAGACCTGTCTCGTAGGTCCGATACCGCTGCGGCTCCCCACCGAACGGGATCAGCGGTCCATCGACATCGAGAAACAGCAGCGGAAGCAGCGGAAGCCGCACAGAGCCAGTCACAGCGGCTCAGGTTAGCGGCGGACACCGCGATCGCCTGCCCCGCTGAGCCGCTCCATCCAGTGCGCGGACCTGCCGTGCCGTCACGACACATAAGACGCGAGGCCTTTGCGTCGGTGTGAGTGCGGATGGGAAGGCCGTTGCCCGCCGTTGAGCCCCCGTGAGAGCATCATGGTCAACAGTCCGATTTCGAGCAATCCAGCCGCAATACGCCCGAAATCCATCAAGGTCCGCGAAGGGCAGGTGCCGTTTGATGAAAGCAGCAGAGCCGACCGAAGCCTGCATCGAGGACGCGAGCAATATCTTGGTCGCGCCTTCGACTTCGCAGCACCATCACGCGATCAGGGGCTTCTTCGGTTCCGTCATCACGCCCGAGGACCTTGCTTCCGGTGCGCCCGACCTCGCGCAGAAGACCGTCTACCTGTGTGGCGACATATCCAGGATCAAGGGCCGTCAACTGGATTCCGCTGCAAGGGTGTTCGTCATCCGCGAGCTCTCGCATGGCTACAGCGAGGGCGACGGCGCCCCTTGGACTCTCGTCGACGTCGGCCGAGTTCCCCTCCGCGTACACGGCGCCGGCGTGTACTACCGCCGCTTCTTCGCACTCGACGCCGATCACTTCGGACGGATCCGTGCGGAGCACGCCTTCCAGTCCCTGACGGAGTCCACCAAGCCCGGAACCGCCCATCGCAGCGGAATCTATCTGACGCCCGTCACGCAAGACGGTGACGAACTGCACTTCCGCCTGCTCCGGTGCTCGACGAATCTCTCGGGGCCGACCGAGAGCTTTCGCCCGACCGACACCGGCATCGTCGAGGCTCTGAACCGCGAGGCAGCCACCGTCTTCCGGCACCAGGCACCGCTCAATCACGTCCTCGCCCAGATCTACCACAACACCCGTGCCACGGCGGAGCGCAAGCAGTCCAAGGCCAAGATCTCGGCCCATGCCGACAAGACCAAGGACATGCCCGTCAACGGCATCATGGCCTTCTGCACCTTCTACGACGGGCTCGACAAGCTCCAGCCCCGGGCCGAAGACGCCTTCGACTACGGCGTGAAGGGCGCCAGCGCGCTGACCACACTCCGCTTTCGCCTCAAGGAGCCGATCGAAGAGCACGACGGCGTCGAGCTCCCCTCACAGTTCACGCTGACTCTCTATCCCGGCTCCGTCTTCTTCATGCCGCTGTCCACCAACCGCCTGTACACCCACGAGATCCGGCCCTCGACGCTGGACGCCGCGTCGCTCCCGACCCGCCTCGGGTACGTCGTGCGCTGTTCGAACGCCGAAGCGGTGCACAAGAACGGCCACACGTTCCTCAAAGTGGCCGAAGAGCTGGTGGAGCTGGAGCCGCCCACACCGGCCGGCATGGACGAGCTGCGCAGGCTGTACGCCGAGGAGAACAGGACCTCGTCCTTCATCGACTACGGCGAAGAGGTCCTCTTCAGCATGAACACGGGAGACTACGTTGCCCCTCGGGTCTAGGATCTCGGACGAGATCCTCTCGTGCACGCTGCCGACCGACGAGGACCTCTTTGCGGAGCTGTCCGCATCGGCCCTTCTGGAAGACGTCGGGAAGGGCCGGCGAGGCGCCGTGCTGACCAGGATCGACGAGGCGGGTGGTGTGCCCCTCGTCCGTACGACCACCCGATACGACAGTCCGCCGCAGCGTTTCCGGGCCGTACACGAACGGCTGGCGCAACGGATTCAAGAACGTGCGGCGCTCTCGGTCGGATTCAACAACGCTCTCATCGAGAGCTACACGAACGCCTACACCACCATGGGAAGTCATTCCGACCAGGCCCTCGATCTGGCCGACGAGTCGTTCATCGCCGTCTTCTCCTGTTACCAGCACCCCGAAGCGGGCCCGCCGAGGAAGCTGGTCTTCGAATCGAAGGAGGGCGAGGGCGAGAGGTTCGAGATCCCCCTCGCCCACAACAGTGTCGTCGCGTTCTCGGTCGGCTCGAATCGGCGACTCAAGCACAAGATCGTGCTGGACAGACCTGTCCAGGCGGCAGACAACCAGTGGCTGGGTGTCACCCTTCGGACATCAAAGACCTTGGTCCGGTTCCGTGACGGCCATGCGTATCTCCCGCAGGGCGTGCGCCTCACGTCGGCCGACGATGAGCAGAGGCGAGAGTTCTACCGACTGCGACGCCGCGAGAACAATGAAACGGACTTCAGCTACCCCCTGCTGGCGTACACCGTCAGCGAGAGCGATCTGATGCCGCCCGTCTGACCAAGAGGGCTTGCGAACAGCCCTCTTGGTTCACTTCTTCTTCGCCGCGTCTTTCTTCCTTCCCGAAGGGGTCTCGCCCGAAGCCTTCTTCGCGGCTGCCTTCTTCGCGGTGGCCTTCTTGGCCGTGGCTGCCTTCGGTGTGGTCTTCTTCGCCGGGGCGGCTTTCTTCGCCGTCGTCTTCTTTGCCGGAGCGGACTTCTTCGTCGGCGCGGTCTTCTTCGCCGCGGTGGTCGATGTCGCCGAGGCCGACTTCTTCGCCCCGGCCGGCTTCTTCGCGCCGTCCTTCTTCTTCCCGGCCTTCTTCGCTGCGGCCGGCTTGCTCTCCACGGGGGGAGAGCCGACGCTCACCGCACTGTCGACGATTGCTTCGAGAACCGCGTCCAGCGCTTCCTCTGCCTGCCTCCGACTGCCGAGCCGCTCGGCCACCGCGGTGACGAGGGCAGACCGACCCTCGAAGCTGACGCCCGTCCAAGGCCCGACGTCGCCCGTCGCATTCGGCCCCGTCCAGGGAGGGACATCCGTGGGGTCCTGCTTCCGGTCCTTGCTCATCGCCATTCGTCCGATCGACTCGTCTAGGGTTGCGCCACGAGGGCGCCGGTGAGGACGGCGGCCATCTCGAGTCCCAGGGCGAGAACGCCGCCCCGGAACCAGTTGGCCTTCCTGTTGATGATCTGGTCGTTGTCCTGCAGCGCCTGCAGATGGCCACGGACGATGCCTCGGTGGAGGCTCTTCTCCTCCTCGCCGGCGACCTCTTCCTCAAGAAGGACTCCGACGGGGTGCGCAGCCGCGTACGACCACCCCTTCACCGGCCACAGCACCACGAGAGCGCAGACCAGGACGACCACCAGGCTCGCCATCATCCAGATGAGATAGCCGAGAGGCGGTGGATGGTCCTTGGCGATGAATCCGACGTTCGAGGAGAACGCGGCGATCAAGGCGGCAACCGTGAACAGCGCGGTGGCTCGGTTGCGATAGTTGGCCAGCGTGGTGTCCTGCAAGGCCATGATCTTGATGACGGACTCGTAGGCGATCTTGAGTTTCGCCGCGCTGGCCGAGTCCGCCGCCGCCTTGGCCCGGGTCAGTACCTCGCACCATGTGCGTACCTCAACAGAGCCCATGGGCCTCTCCCAGTCGGCAGGCGAGATCAGACCACGAAGCATCTCTGAGGCCTCACAGAAGAAGCCTTCCGACACGTCCCGCTGCTCCATGCGCACACGAGGAGTCACACCGCGGGGTGAGTGGCGTGCCCTTCAGGCCGATCGGCGTGTCAGCCACCCAGAGTGATCAGGGCCGCGATCGCCGGACCGAAGGCGCCGCCCAGCTGGTAGCAGAGGTTGAACAGGCCGATCGCCGTGGGGCGCTGGCCGGCCGGAGCCGCCTGGGTGGCGTAGACCGCGAGCGTGGCCTGGCCCGCGCTGGTCGTGAAGACGGCCAGGGTCGCGACGGGCAGGAGCAGCGGCGCCCAGGGGGTCAGCAGGGCGGCGAGGGGGGCCAGTGCTCCGACCGCGAGCAGGATCGTCAGGACCCGGGGGCGGCCCAGCCGGGCCGAGGACGCGGCCAGCACCATGGAGAGCGCGGACCCCAGGAGGAGGGCGACCAGCTGGCCGGTGCCGATCGTGGAGGTCGACCAATCGGTGCGGTCGCGCAGCAGCTGCGGGACGGTGAAGAGCAGCGTGAAGTACGAGGTCGCGAAGGTGCAGGCGAGGAGTGCGGAGAGGACGAAGGCCCGGGTGCGCAGCAGGGCGGCGGGGACGAAGCCCGTGGGGTGGGAACGGACGTGCAGGGCGAGGAGAGCGGCCGTCAGTACCGAGGCGGCCAGTGCCGGGAGGGGGTGGCGGGGGATGAGTACCAGGGCCGTCGCCGTCAGGACCAGCAGGGCGGCGCCCCGGCCGTCGAAGGGGGTGCTCTGCCGGGGCGCGGACAGGTCGGCGCGGCGCATGACCGCGGGCAGGGCCAGGAGGGCGACGGCCCCGACGGCGAGGGAAGCCCGCCAGGAGGCCGCGCCCGCGATGGCCGAGCCGAGCAGCGGTCCGACGGCGCCCAGGGTCCCGAAGCCCGCCGTGATGACCCCCATGCGGCGGACCGAGCCCGCCAGGCTCATCGCCGCGGTGATCAGGCCCGCGCCGCCCGCCGCCTGGGCCGCCCGGCCCGCCATGGCCAGCGGCAGCCAGGGCGTCACGGCGATGACGGCGGTGCCGGCGACGATCAGGGCCGCGCTCAGGCGGAGGGTGGTGCCGAGGCCGCGGCGGCGCAGCAGGCCCGCCATCAACGGGGTGCCGACGGCCATGGCCCAGGCGAAGACGGTGACGAGCCAGGTCGCGGTGGCCGTACGGATGCCGAGCGAGCCGGCCATGTCGGGAAGGATCAGGACCGGGCTGTTGGCGCTCGCGGCGACCGGCGTGGCGAGTAACGCCAGCCATATGGCAGGGACGTGGCGGGGGGCCGCGGTGGCGGGGGCCTGCGCCTGCGCGGCGGGGCGGGGGAGGTGGCGGGAGAGCAGGGACATGGCGGGCTCCAGAAGAAGACGGGGGCGGCGTGGAGGGCTCGGGAAACCGGAAGGTCAGGAGGGCGGAAGGCCGGGCGAGCGGCTCAGACCGTGGTGACGACCTCGTGGTAGGCCAGCCGCGGCGAGCGCGGGTACCAGGCGTCGGCTCCGGGGCGGCCGATGTTGACGACCATCAGAGGCGTGTGGTCGTCGTCCAGGAACTCCTTCCGCACACCCGCGAAGTCGAAGCCGGTCATGGGCCCCGCTGCCAGTCCGGCCGCGCGCACGCCCAGGATGAAGTACCCCGCCTGGAGCGCCGCGTTGAGCAGTGCGGACTCCTCGCGGACCGGGCGGTCGGCGAAGAAGAGCTCCTTGGCCCGGGGGAAGTGCGGGAGCAGTGCGGGGAGTTCCTCGTGGAACTCGTTGTCGGCGGACAGGATCGCGGTCAGCGGCGCGGTGGCGGTCTTGCGCCGGTTCCCCTCGTCCATGAGGTCCACAAGGCGCTCGCGGGCCTCGTCGGACCGGATGAGGGCCACCCGGAGCGGCGACTGGTTGAAGGCGGTCGGAGCGTACTTGACCAGGTCGTAGATCGCTCGGACCTGATCCTCGGTCACCGGCTCGGTGGTGAAGGTGTTGGCGGTGCGGGCCTGGCGGAAGAGGAGGTCCTGGGCGGCGGGGTGGAGGGCGAGCTCGGACATCGGCGTGCTCCTGTCGTTCAGCCTTGATAATCTCAACGTTGAGATAAAAACAGCTCGACTCTCTCAACGTCAAGTGTCTTAACGTTGAGAAGATGTCCATTGAGAGGAGTGGCGGCGATGAGTGATGCCGTGGACGCGATCATCGGGCAGTGGTCCGAGGAACGCCCCGACGTGGTGGAGGACCTCTGGCCGGTGCAGCTCTTCGGGCGGATCCAGCGGCTGGCCCGGGTGATCGACAAGTCCGCGAAGGCCGCGGCCGCGGCGCACGGCGTGGAGCACGGCGAGTTCGACGTGCTCACCACGCTGCAGCGCTCCGGGCCGCCCTACACCCTCACCGCCGGGGCCTTCATCAAGGCGTCCATGGTGACCTCCGGTGCGATCACCAACCGCATCGACAAGATGGAGGCCAAGGGCCTGGTCGAGCGCGTACGCGAAGGCGACGACCGGCGCACCATCAAGATCCGCCTCACCGAACACGGCCACGAGGTCACCCGGGCCGCCTTCGCCGACCATCTGGCGAACTACGCACAGCTGCTCGCCGACGTGGACCGCGACGTGGTCGACAAGACCGCCGAGGGCCTGCGCCACGTACTGGAGACGCTCGGCGACACGACCATCAAATGACGACAGCCCGACCGGTACCCCGGCCGGGCTCTTCGCCTGCTCCGTGTCGCCACGCGCACCGCGCGGCGACACGGAACGCCGACCAGTGCTTCAGGCCGAGGACGATCAGACGCATGGTGTCCGTGCCGGCGTACGTCGCGAACAGGCCCGCGCCCGCGGCCATGGCGTCGGGCAGGACGGTCGTCTCCGGCAGGGATGTGGCGGCGCCCGTGGCGGCGGAGACGGAGACCGGAGTCAGGGGAGGTTCCTCCCCCGCGAGCCCGTAGGCGGTGCCGTCGTCCCCGACGGCCTTGAGGGTGATCTTCTCGGCGTCCTGGCCGTCGTCGGCGCAGGTGCCCTTGCCGGTCCGCAGGTCGAAGACATTGCCCCCCTTGACCAGGAACCGGTCGTTGGGGGACAGGGCCGGCTTCACTCCGGCGCCGGACCTCGGACCCTGGACGCGGATCGCGTACTCGGTGTCCGTGGTCCGGCACGGGGCTGTGGCCCGGACGGCGCCGGTCGACAGGTCGTGGACGGCGGAGAGGCCGTCGCCGGCCGTGAGCCAGTTGGCGATGGCGTAGTTGCCGGCGGCACCGACGATGCGGCCGTTGGGCGTCTCCGTCATGCCCGAGCCCACGCTCTCCTGCTTGAGGACGGCCTCCACGCCGGGCGGAGCCACGCGCGTGCTCTGGCAGCCGCCGTCGGCGCCGAAGCCGCCGTCACCCCCGAAGCGGTCGTCGCCGTTCGTCACGAGCCCCTTGGCGCTCTGGAACGACATCAGGTAGTCGGGGTCCGTCGACTCGCCGTTGAGGCTGACCTTCGCGTCGCCGGTGTCGCTGACCTTGCCGTCGACGGTCACCAGAATGCTGTCGCCGCCGTACGAGGTGACGACCAGGCCCCCCGGTCCGGGCAGGACACTGGGCCGGTCGAACTCGCCGTCAGGGGCCTCCGCGTTCCCCGCGCCGGCCGGGGCGAGGTCCTTGCCCGAGGCGTCGGCCGGGTAGAACGCGACGCCGACCACCTCCTTGTACTCATGGAGCTCGTCCCTGCGCGCCTCGCCCCGCGCCCACACCGCGAAGTACTCGCGGTCCCGGCCGGAGATCAGGGCGATCTGCGGGACGGCCAGTGCGCCGTGCTGCTCGTCCGCCTGTTCCTCGGTGAGCTTGGGCCCTTGCCACGGCTTGCTCGTCGACAGCACCTTGCCGGACACGGCTTCGCGCACGGTCAGGACGTATCCCGGCCCGGTCCCCCCGAAGGTCCTTGTGTCTTAGGGAGACTGACGTGTCGTCATCCCACGAAAGGCGATCTGTAAACGATCAAGCAAAGTCGGGAGCTTGGCAGCGCGCTGCAGGCGGGACACCCGGGGCGTTCCGTCGGCGCAGGGGACGGGACGATGCCGCCGGTTGACTTGGAGCGCGCTCCAACACCTAGCGTCCTGGTTGATGATTCCGAATTCAGGAGGCAGCACCATGACCGACGTTCCCACCCGACACCTGGGCAGCCTGGCCGTCTCCGCGCAGGGCCTCGGATGCATGGGGATGAGCCACGGCTACGGCGCGTCGGACGACGCCCAGTCCATCGCGACCCTGCACCACGCGCTCGACCTCGGCGTGACCCTCCTGGACACCGCCGACTTCTACGGCGCCGGCCACAACGAGGAGTTGATCGGGCGGGCGGTCGCCGGGCGCCGCGACCAGGTCGTGCTGGCGACGAAGTTCGGCTTCGCCAACCGCCTGGGCGAGCCCGTCCGGGTCCGCGGCGACGCCGCCTACGTGCGGCAGGCATGCGAGGCGTCACTGCGCCGGCTCGGGGTGGACCACATCGACCTCTACTACCAGCACCGGGTCGATCCGCAGGTGCCGATCGAGGAGACCGTCGGCGCGATGGCCGAACTCGTGCAGGCCGGGAAGGTCCGCCACCTCGGGCTTTCCGAGGCCGGCGCGCACACCCTGCGACGGGCGCACGCGGTCCACCCGATCACCGCGCTGCAGAGCGAGTGGTCGCTGTGGACCCGTGACCTCGAGGCCGAGATCGCCCCGGTCTGCCGAGAGCTCGGCATCGGCCTGGTCCCGTTCTCCCCGCTCGGCCGCGGTTTCCTCACCGGCCGGTACAGCTCGGTCGACGAGCTGTCGGAGACCGACATGCGGCGCGGCCAGCCGCGCTTCGCCGACGGCAACCTCGAACGGAACCTGGCGATCGTCGCGCAGCTGAACGAGCTCGCCGAGGCGAAGGGAGTCACCACCGGCCAGCTCGCCCTGGCCTGGGTGCAGCACCGTGGCGACGACGTGGTCCCGATCCCCGGCACCCGGCGGCAGCGCTACCTGGAGGAGAACCTCGCGGCCCTGGCCATCGAGCTGTCCGCCGAGGAGCTCGCCGCCATCGAGGCCGCCGCCCCGGCCGAGGAGATCGCGGGCACCCGCTACGACGCGACCAGCCTCACCTTCGTCGACAACTGAGCCCGTCGCGGCAGACCACCGAGGGTCCGTCCGACCGACGTCGCGCCCGCCCTCCCGCTCCACACGCGACCGGCCCGGCCGGTCAGGGGAGCGGAGTGCGGTGCAGGGCGATGAGGAGGCGCCAGACGCGGTGCGCGATCTCGGAGGGAGAGGCGTCGATGAGGCCGTGCAACCAGTCGGCGAGCACTCCGGCGAAGGTCGCGGCCACCGCCGAGGCGACCAGGTCCGGATCCGGGGCGCCGACCAGGGCCCGCTCGGAACGGCTGCGGGCCCGCAGGTCCTGGTGGAGGACGAGGCCGAGGGGGCCGCTGCCTCCGGGGCGCAGCAGCTCACGGTAGAGCGCGGCGTGCGGGGCGATGCGCTCGAAGAACGCGAGCAAGGCGGGGGGCGGGCTCTCGGGGTCCGGTGTACCGCGCCACGCGTGCAGGGCGTCCACGGCTTCGCGGACGATGTCGGCGCAGGCGTCGACGGCGAGCGCCTCCAGGTCGGCGTAGTGGAGGTAGAACGTGGCCCGGCCGACGCCCGCCCTGCGCACCAGGGCGGCGACGCTCACCTCGGCCAGCGGGCGCCGGGCGCATTCCTCCAGGAGTGCCTGGCCCAGCTTGGCCCGAGTCCGCGCCGTACGGGGATCCGGATCCACGGTCGTCACCGAGCGAGCAGAACGGCGGCGAGAGCCAGCGCCCCCGGGGTCGCCTGGGCCAGGAGAATGCGCCGATTGGCGGTGAAGCCGCCGTACAGGCCGGCGATCACGACGCACACCAGGAAGAAGACCTGGACCCGGAACCCGGTGGGGTCGTCCGCGATCAGGGACCAGATCAGCCCGGCGGCCAGGAAGCCGTTGTAGAGGCCCTGATTCGCGGCGAGCGGCGCGGTGGCGCGGGCCAGGGTCGCGTCGAAGCCCGAGAGCTTGCGACCCGGACCCCGCTCCCACAGGAACATCTCCAGCACCAGGATGTAGACGTGAAGGGCGGCTACCAGCCCCACCAGCACGTTCGCGGTCGTCTCCACCGGAACTCACACTCCTCTAGATCATGGACAGGTGTCCAGAATACATGGACACCTGTCCATGATGGGAGGGCTACGACCGGCGCGGAAACCCGATGGCCCCCTGCGGTGTGAACGGGAGACTCGCCCCATGACCACAGACTTCAGCGTGCGCCCCGCCCGCCCCGCCGACGCGGGCCGCCTGGCCGCACTCCGATGGACGTTCAAGCAGGAGGACCACGAAGGACGACCGCCGTCGGAGCGCAGCGCCCCGCTCTATCAGCGCCTCGGGTTCCAGCCCCCGGAGGAACTGCTGGAACTTCCTCTCGGCACCTGACGAGGTCCGCTTCCGGTACTCGGCCTGGTGCCGCATCGTGCCCAACACCCCGTCTGTGGTGCGAGAACCCTCGGAGACAAGGCGGGCGACGGAACCGGCGAGTCCATCGCACCCGGGCATGATGGAGCGGTGATCGGATACTGGAATCCTCTCCCCACGGCTCGACAGGTGATCGACAGCATCGGGGAGCATGCGGAGCAGCTCTTCACGGGCGTGTGGGAGCAACGCAACTGGCGCAACGTTCCCGGCCCTTTCTACGCCGGCGAGACCGACAGCATGGCCATGGGACGTCTGGACGCTCCCGGTCACATCGCCTATGACGACGACCTCGGCGGCGGCTACGGCTCCGAGTTCATCTACCGGCAACCGGTCGACGCGCAGGAGACCGCGGACCTGATCCACGGCTGCCAGCTGGAGTTGTACCGAGGCTACAACTGGGACGGGGACGACCACTGGACGGCGGAAGCCGTCCGCGACTGGTGGCGCGACCGGAACCGTGTCCGTGAATGGGCCGTCGCCATAGCCGCCGACTGGGGCGCGGACGCCCACCCCCACTGGGGCTTCAGCGCCGACCCGATCTACCTGGGCCACTATCACGATGCGGCCCAAGGGCATCGTGACTTCATCGCCTACATCGATGACGGACTGGATACGTACCTGCGCGGCTACCTCTTCTGGCTCGAACAGCGCCGCGAGCCGCGCGACGGCGAAGCCCTTCCCTGCCTCTAGTAACCCCGGACCACCCGATCCGACGGGCCCCGCCCACACCGCCGTGGAGTGCGACCTCATGGTCCAGCTCCGCACCATCGAAGGCCAGGCGGGCGGGCGCCGCACGCTCTGACACCCCGACCACATGCAACGCAGCGACCGCACAGGAGCACCCATGGAACCGCAGGTAGTGGACCGCCCCGACACGTCCCGGTACGAGATCCTCGCCGGGGACGACGGCACCGAGACCGCGGGCTTCGCCGAGTACCACCTCTCGGAGGACGAGATCGCCTTCATCCACACCGAGACCGATCCCCGGTTCGCGGGCCGCGGCCTGGGCAGCCTGCTCGCCCGGGGAGCCCTCGACGACGCCCGCGCACGCGGGCTGCGCGTCCTGCCGTACTGCCCCTTCATCCGGGGGTGGATCCGCAAGCACCCCGAGTACACCGACCTGGTGCCCGAGACGCGCCGCGCGCGCTTCGGCCTGTGAACGGCCGCGCGGGATCCGGCTCGTGAACGGCCGAGTGCCGGGGCCGAACTGATCCGGGACGCGGTCCGGTCCACCGTCCGCCGACCCGCGGCCCGGCCCGGGGGCCGCGGCGCCGGGCCCACCCCTTCCGGGGTGTGGCCCGGGCAGCCGTTGACGCCCCTGGCCTGCGGTTTCATCTGACAGACCGTATTCTTTCCTCGGGGCGGGAGGAAAGAGGAGTGGGTGTACGGGGAGAAGTCGTTCGGGTCCGTTCTGCGTGATCTGCGCGGGCGAGGCCGTCTGACGATGGAGGAGTTGTCCGAGGCGTCGGGAGTGAGTGTCCGCGCCATCGGCGACATGGAAAGGGGGCGGAGCCGGGTTCCGCAGCGACGGACGGTGGTGGCGCTCGCGGAGGGCCTCGGGCTCGCGGACGCGGAGCGGGAGGCCCTGCTGGCCGTGGGGCGCGCGGCACGGCCGACGCGCGCGGTGGCGATGGCGGGGACGGCCGTACCCCCGAGATCCGTGGGGGACTTCACAGGGCGCGAACAGCAGCTGGCTCTCCTGCGGGAGGCGGCGCAACGGGCCCGCACCGGTGGTGAGGTGTCGGCGTGGGTCGTCTCCGGCCCTCCCGGCTGCGGGAAGACCACACTGGCGCTGAAGGCGGCGGCGGACCTGGCCGAGGAGTTCCCCGACGGGCGTTTCGTGGTCGACCTGCACGGGGTGGACGGCCCCGTGGACACCGGCGAGGCGCTGGTGAAGCTGCTGAAGGCCCTCGGCGTGTCGGACCGCCGGCTGGCGCAGGAGGACGAGCAGGGGCGCGCGGGGCTGCTGCGCGCGCTGCTGGGTGACCGCCGGTGCCTGGTGGTCCTGGACAACGCACGCGACGAAGGGCAGGTCCGTGCGCTGCTGCCCGCGGGCGGGCGGAGCCTGGTGCTCGTGACCAGCCGACGGCCGCTGACCGGCCTTGAGGACGTCGACCGCCTGGCGCTGTCGGAGATGGCGCAGGACGAGGCGGTCGAACTGCTGCGCCGCATCCTGGGCGAGGAGCGGGCGGACGCGGAAGCCGGGGCCGTGGTGCGCGTGGTGGAGCTGTGCGGACGCCTGCCGCTGGCCCTGCGGGTGGCGGGCAACTGGCTGACGGTCCGTTCCGGGTGGACGGTCGGCCATCTGGTCCGGCGCCTGGCCGACGAGGAACGACGGCTCGGCGCGCTCGCCGCCGGGGACGTCCGCGTGGAGGCGGCGTTCGAACTGTCCTACCGTCAGCTGACGGCCCAGGCCGCGCGGATGCTCCGGCTGCTGAGCCTGGTTCCTGGGCCGGACATGACCGCCGCCTACGGCGCGGCCCTGACCGGAACCGGTGTCTTCGACGCCGAGGACGTCATGGAGGAGCTGGTCGAGGCCGGGCTCCTGCAGGCCGCCTTCACCGGCCGCTACCAGCTGCACGACCTGCTGCGGCTGTTCGCCCGCGCCCGGTTGTCCCGCGAGGATGAACCCGCCGAGCGGGAAGAGGCCGACGACCGCCTGCGCACCTGGCTGCTGGAGACGGCTGTGGTCGCGGGCCGCTGGTACAAGCCGAAGTACGGCGCGCCGCCGTCCACATGGCGGGGCCTGGTCCCGCTGGAGAGCGCGGAGGAGGGCCGTGCGTGGCTCCAGAGCGAAGCCCCCTCCTGGCTCGCCGCGCTGCGGAGCGCCGCCCACCGGGGCGAGCACGCCCGGGTCGTCGAGACCGCCTCCGCCATGGAATGGTTCTGCGACCTGTGGGTCCACTGGGGACACTGGCCCGAAGTCTTCCGCCTGGCCGGCGAGGCCGCCACAGCCCTCGACGACCCGTACATGTGTGCCTTCCACCTCAACTGCCACTCCTGGTCCCTGACCAACTGCGAGCGGCGCTACGGCGAGGCCATCGAACGGGCCGAGGAAGCACTCGAACACGCCCGCCGCGCTCAGGACGTCCACCAGCAGGTGTCGGCGCTGGTCCACGCGGCGAGCGCGTACCGGCTGCTCGGTGACGTCCCGATGGTCGCGGACCGGTCCGCCGCCGCCGTCGACCTGTCGGAACGCGCCGGTCACCAGGAGGTCTGGCCCCAGGCCATGCGCCTCTACGGAAGCTCCCTGCGGCTGCTCGGCCGTGCCGACGAGGCCCTGACCCAGCACCAGCGCATCATCGCCTTCCTCGACGCTCCCGACTGCCCGGTGAGCGGGCACGTCGCCGGCATCTACCGCGCCCACACGACCCAGGCACTCGGCCTCGACTGCGCCGCGCTGGGGCGGTGGCGGGAGGCCGCCGACCACCATCGCAGCGCCCAGGTCCAGTCGAGCCGCATAGGCGTGTTCCACAGAGAGGCCGAACAGCTGCTGCATCTGGCGGAGGCCCTCGTGGAACTGGGCGAGACCGAGGAGGCCCGCTCCTGCCTGCGCCAGGCCCTCGCCCTCGGCGACGCGGCCGACGACAAGGAGCTGACGGCCGCGCGGAAGCTCCTGGACTCGCTCCCCGCGGAGTGACGGAGCAGGTCAGCCGCGATGCCGGTGGAGGGCGACGTGCACGGTGTCGAGGGCCTGGACGAGGGCGGCGCGGGCGGCGTCCGTGTCGCGGAGCGGATCGAGCACCATGAAGCCGTGGATCGTCCCGTGGTAGCGCATGGAGACCACCGGGACGCCGGCCGCACGCAGCTTCGTCGCGTACGCCTCGCCCTCGTCGCGCACCACGTCGGCCTCGCTGGTGACGACCAGCGCCGGAGGGAGACCGGTGAGCTGCTCCAGGGACGCCCGCAGCGGTGACGCCGTGATCTGGCTCCGCTGCCGTACGTCGGGCAGGTACTGGTCCCAGAACCAGCGCATGGTCTCGCGGCCGAGGAAGTAGCCGTCGGCGAACTCCTCGTACGAGGGGGTGTCGCAGCCGGCGTCGGTGACGGGGCAGAGCAGCACCTGCTGCAGCAGCCGCACCCCTCCGCGCTCCTTGGCGAGCAGGGTCAGCGCCGCCACCAGATTGCCGCCCGCCGAGTCGCCCACGGCGGCCATCCGGCTGCCGTCCAGGCCGATCTCGCCGCCGCGCTCACAGATCCACCGCGCGACCGCGTAGCACTGCTCGACGGCGATCGGATACCGCGCCTCGGGGGCGCGCTCGTACTCGACGAAGACCACGGCCGCGTCTGCGCCGAGGGCGAACGCGCGCACCAGACGCTCGTGCGTGCCGGCGTCGCCCAGGGCCCACCCGAGCCCGTGCAGGAACAGCACGACGGGGATCTCCCCGACGCTGTCGGCGGGCCTGACCACCTGCACCCGCACGTGACCGGTCGGCCCGCCCGGCAGCGCGAACCACTCCGCGGAGGTCGCCTCCTCGTCGAGGACGTCGCGGGCGTCCGTCCCCTGGAGGCACGCGAGGCCTCGACGGGCCCGTTCCGGATCCGGGTCGTGCGCCGACGGCGGGCAGGTGTGCCGGGCCACGAAGGCCCGGGTGGGGTGGTCGAGGACCGGGTGCCGTGTGGACGAAGGGACGAAGTCGGTCACACACGGTCTCCTGCCGGGAGGGCCTGAAGCGAAAGGGTGGTTCGGTGCACCGGGTCCCCCGGTCGAACGGCGGAGCGCGGTACGACGCGGCTGACCGGCCGGGCAGTGCCCGGGCACGTACGGGGCGACCGGGGCGACCGGCGCGGCTCCGAACGGGGACCTTACCCGCTGGACGGCGGGAGGTCAGCCCCCTTGCCGATCGGCTCCGTGGACATCGGCGGCCCGCTCCGGGCCGGACCCGGGCTCCGGGGCGACCACCGCGGGGTGTGCGGGCGCGTCCTCGGAGGTGCGCAGACTGCGCCATTCACGGGGAGACACGCCGTAGGCGGCGCGGAAGGCCCGGCTGAAGTGCGCGGGATTGACGAAGCCCCACCTCTGGGCCACGGCGGACACGGTGGGTGCCGTCCTGCCCCGGCGGGCCAGCTCACGGCCGCACTCCTCCAGGCGCCGTTGCCGGATGAGCGCGCCGACCGTGGTTCCCTCGCCCTCGAACAGCCGGTGCAGGTACCGGACCGAGATCCGGTGCGACCGGGCGATCCGCTCCGGCGACAGATCCGGGTCGCCCAGGTTCCGGTTGATGTGGTCGCGGACGCGCACCACCAGATGGCTCCTTGCGTCCGTGTCCGTGCCGCCCGGGTGGGCCCGCTCCGTGATCAGGGTGGCGAACAGGTCGACGACGTTCCCGGCCAGCCGGTTCGCGACGGCCGGAGGGTATCCGCCGGACGGGGAGGCGGCCGAGGAGGAGGCCAGACCGGCCAGGAACGGGCGCAGCATCGCGCCCAGGCCGTCCCCCGTGCCTATGGCGTTGCCCGTGACCTGCCGGATGTCGCTGTCCGGCACACCCAGCGCGTGGCGCGGGAGCTGGAAGACGTGCGTGGCGAACCGCTGCGGATAGTCGAAGGAGTACGGCCGGGTCGTGTCGTACACCACCAGGTCGCCCTCGCCCACCTCGGCCCGTCGGCCGTCCTGGACGAAGGTGGCCGTGCCGGACACCTGCACACCGACCGTCACCAGCGCCTCGGGCGACCGGGCGATGAGCTCCGGCGTCCGGCTGACCCGCTCCGCGTCGGCCTCCATGGTGGAGACCTGCAGACACCCGAGGCGGTCGGTGGCGATCCGGCCGGCGAACGGCCCGGCGCCCCGAGGAGCGACCGTCATCGGCACCAGGGTCCTGCTCACCGCGTCGTTCCAGAACGCGACCTTGTCCCGGTCCGGCACGGAGGCGGTCGTCAACACCAAGCTCACATTGCTCTCCGCTCAGGGGAAGTGACTCCGGGGGCCACGGGCGCCGGGCCCGGGTTCCACCCGCACCGACCAGCCAAGCAGCGGACCGTTTCTGCCTCCAGGCAGAACCACAGGCAGGAATGGCATCGCAGGGCGCAGGTCGCGGACACCGGAGGAACTACCGGCGCGTGGAGCCGAAGGGGCCGGTTCGCTGCACTCCTGGGCAAGACGCCGTGCGTGGCACGACAAGTGCGGAGCTTCCCCGGACGTAGCGTGACGGCATTCCGTGCCGCGCAAAGGCACGGGCCAGCCACATCGCATCGAGGGGACCACCCATGCCGTACATCACCGTGGGCCAGGAGAACACCACCGCCATCGACCTCTACTACGAGGACCACGGCGCCGGGCAGCCCGTGGTCCTCATCCACGGCTTCCCGCTCGACGGCCACTCCTGGGAGCGCCAGAGCGCCGCGCTGCTCGGCGCCGGCTACCGCGTGATCACGTACGACCGCCGCGGCTTCGGACAGTCCTCCCAGCCGACGACCGGCTACGACTACGACACCTTCGCCGCCGACCTGAACACGGTGATGGAGACCCTCGA
>NZ_BMRZ01000011.1 GCF_014648895.1 Streptomyces tanashiensis | reverse complement strand
GGCGGCCCGCCGGGCCTCGACGCGGGAGAGAGGCCGGCCGGCCGGAGCCGTGGGGCTCGTCGGTGCGCTGCCCCGGTTCCTGCCGCGGCCGCCCTTGGCCGCGCGACGGCGCTCGGCCCGCCCCGGCCCCGCGGCCGGCTCCGAGGCCGCGTCGGGAGCAGGCTCGGAGGGCTCTTCCAGGGCCTGCAGGGGCATCGTCTCGTCCGGGCGGGCCCGCCGGGGCTCCTCAGCCTCGTACGGCCCGTACGAGGGCTCGTAGGGCCCCTCTTGGGCGCCGGGCCCGTGGGACGCGGGCTCCTCGTACGCGTACGGCTCGGCGGGGGCGTAGGAGTCGGCGGGCACGTACGGGTCGGCCGGAGGCGTGTACGACTCGGCCGGAGGCGTGTACGGGTCGGCGGGAGGTGCGTACGCGTCAGCTGGAGGCGTGTACGGGTCGGCGGGAGGTGCGTACGCGTCAGCTGGAGGTGCGTACGCGTCAGCTGGAGGTGCGTACGCGTCAGCTGGAGGCGTGTACGGGTCGGCACCCGCGTACGGCTCGGCGGGAGCGTACGGACCCGTGGCGGCGTACGGCTCGGCGGCCGGGTACGGCTCGGCCGGGACGTACGGCTCGGCGGGTGCGTACGGCTCGGCGGGAGGCGCGTACGGGTCCGCGGGTATCGGCTCGGGCCCCGGCCCGTTCGTGGCACGGAACCACGGCGAGCCCGTCGTCACGCGACGGCCTTGCCCACCACCGGAGCGAGCCCTGCCGACCGGCCGATCGCCCCCTTGTCGCCGCACTGCTCCAGCCAGTTGGCCAGCATCAGGTGCCCGTGCTCGGTGAGGACCGACTCGGGGTGGAACTGCACGCCTTCGACGGGGAGTTCACGGTGGCGCAGCCCCATGATGATCCCGTCCTCGGTCCGTGCCGTGACCTCGAGCTCGGCCGGCACGGTGGCGGGCTCCGCGGCCAGCGAGTGGTAGCGGGTCGCGGTGAACGGCGAGGGCAGGCCGGCGAAGACGCCCCGGCCCTCGTGCGTGACGAGCGAGGTCTTGCCGTGGAGCAGCTCGGGCGCGCGGTCGACGACGCCGCCGTACGCCACGGCCATCGACTGCATGCCGAGGCAGACGCCGAAGACGGGAACGCCGGTGTCGGCGCAGTGCCGGACCATGTCGATGCAGACCCCGGCCTGTTCGGGCGCGCCGGGCCCGGGGGACAGCAGGACGCCGTCGAAGCCGTCCTGGGCGTGGCTCAGCTCGACCTCGTCGTTGCGGAGCACTTCGCACTCGGCGCCGAGCTGGTAGAGGTACTGAACGAGGTTGAAGACGAAGCTGTCGTAGTTGTCGACGACGAGAATTCGCGCGCTCACTGGCCGTCCACCGTCACATCGTTGAACGGAAGCAGAGGCTCCGCCCAGGGGAACACGTACTGGAAGAGGACATAGACGACCGCGAGGACCAGCACGATCGAGAGCAGCGCCCGTACCCACGCGTTGCCCGGCAGATGCCGCCAGATCCAGCCGTACATGACGTCGACCGCCCCTTCCGTTCGTTACGGGGACCAGAGTACGGGGCGAGGAGGGCGTGGGGGGTCAGCTGTCCAAAGCCTGTGGACGGCCGTCGGTCACCGGACGGGTGGCGTCGAGGTGCGCCCAGACGATGAGCCGGTGGCTGCTGCCCCATTCGGGGTCGCAGGTGGTGAGGGTGAGGTAGCGGCCGGGCCCGTCGAAGCCGGACTTCCTCGGGACGGGGTCGACGACGGCGGTGTCGCCGGGGACGGTCCGGTACGGGCCGCGGTCGATCCGGTACGTGAACCAGGTCGTGCCGTCGGTGAGGACGATCGCGTCGCCGCGCCGCAGCCGGGGGAAGTCCTTGAAGGGGTCGCCGTGGGTGCGGCGGTGGCCGGCGACGGCGAAGTTCCCGGTGTCGCCGAGCCCGGCGGTGCGGGTGTAGTGGCCGAGGCCCTGCTTCAGGACGTCGGGCCCGGTGCCTTCGAGGACGGGCCACTTCCAGTCCCGGCCGAGCCGGGGGACGTACATCACGGCGATGCCCTTGCCGGTGACGTACGGCGTCCGTACGCGCGCGGGTGCGGGTGCGGCGGCGACGGGCGTGTCGGTCCACGCGCGCTGGAGGGTGTCGATCTGGGCGGCGCTGGCGCTGTCGGCCTGGACGCCGGTCCAGTACAGGAGGTAGGCGACGAAGAGGACGACCAGGGCGCCCGCGGTGATGCACAGCTCGCTGAAGGTCCTGACGAGGAGACGCAAGCGGCCCTCCCGCTGTCAGCTCACCGGCTTCGCGTAGTGGAGGTCCACTGTGCCCGAGTACCCGGGAAGAGTCACCGCCTTGTGCTCGTCGACTTTCCAGCCGAGCCCGTACGCCTTGACGTACAGCTGGTAGTTCTGGAGCGCGGGGGAGCCGGCCAGCGCCTTGGCCAGCTTCCCCTGGTCGCCGACTGCGGTGATCTTGTACGGGGGTGAGTAGACGCGGCCCTGGAGGATCAGGGTGTTGCCGACGCAGCGCACGGCGCTGGTGGAGATGAGCCGCTGGTCCATGACCCGGATGCCTTCGGCGCCGCCCTGCCAGAGGGCGTTGACGACGGCCTGGAGGTCCTGCTGGTGGATGACCAGGTCGTTGGCCTGCGGTTCGGGGTATCCGGGGGCGGCCTGGGCGTTCGGCGGGGCGTCGTCGAGGGTGACGGTGAGGCCGGGGCCGGAGACCTCGGTGGTGCCCGCCTTCGCCTCGAGCGCGTCGAGCTTCTCGTCCTCCGCGCGCGTGGAGCCGTCGTCGCGGGCGGCGAGGGAGTCGACGTGGGCGCGGAGGGCGGCGGTGGACTCGTCGAGGCCGGCGTTCTTGTGGCTGCGTTCCTCGATCAGGTCGGAGAGCCTGAGGAGCGAGGCGTCCGTGCGGATGTTGGTGCCCTTGGCGGTGTTGAAACTCGTGACGAAGATCAGTCCGGCGAGGGCGAAAACGGCAAGCGTGAGCACCCGGACGGGGCGCCACCTCGTGGTGCGGCCCGGCCCTTCGGGAGTGTCGGCGGAATTGCTCAACGTACCCTGATCCCCTTCGGTGCCGCGGAACCACTACGCTAACGGACGCCTGGGGGACTCAGTCGTCCTCCTTCGTCACATCCCGGCGCCAGCCACAGTTCCCTGCGCGGTCACGCAGCGCATCGACAGGAGAGTCCCTCGTGCCGAAGTCACGGATCCGCAAGAAGGCCGACTTCACGCCTCCGCCCGCCAAGCAGGCGACCAACATCAAGCTGACCAACCGCAGCTGGGTGGCGCCGGTGATGCTGGCGCTGTTCGCCATCGGTCTGGTGTGGATCGTGGTCTTCTACGTCACCGACGGCTCCATGCCGGTCGAGTCGATCCGGAACTGGAACATCGTGGTGGGCTTCGGCTTCATCGCGGCCGGCTTCGGTGTCTCCACGCAGTGGAAGTGACCGCGAACCGGTCGATGTAGCGGTCGCACCGGGCCCTCGTCAAGCTCTCCCCCGAGCTTATCCACAGCGTTGTGCACAGCACTGGATAACTTACGAAGATCTGTGGATAACTCGCACGAGGTTGACGCCGGTATGACCGGAATCACCCCCGGCAGAACGTGCCACGCCCCTCGCCTCCCTGGAGAAACACCAGGTCAGAGGCGAGGGGCGTGGTCTTTCCCCAGAGCAGGGGAAAGATTCGCCACACACTGTGGATAACTCTGGGGAAAGCTCACTGAAGAGCTCTTCCACAGGCCCCCGCGCTCAGGTGAGCGCGGCTGAACGGACGAGCACGATCCCCAGGTCGATCAGGAGCACCAGCGCACAGGCCCCGTACTGGACGAGGTCCCGCCGCGCCCGCGGCGCGTGCAGCATCGCGTACGTCACCAGGACGCCGGCGACCAGGCCGCCGATGTGCGCCTCCCAGGAGATCCCCGGACGGGTGAACGTGATGAGCAGATTCAGCGCCACGAAAAGGATCGCCGGACGCATGTCCTGCCGCCTGCGCCGGGCCAGCACGATCCAGGCGCCGATCAGGCCGTAGACGATGCCGGAGGCACCGAGCGAGAACTGGTTCTGCGGCGCGAGCAGATAGGCGAGCGCGGAGCCGGAGAGCCCGGAGAGCAGGCAGAGGGCCGTGTACCGGATCCGCCCCAGCTCGGGTTCGACGATCCCGCCGATCATCCACAGGCCCAGCATGTTGAAGAGGAAGTGCGGGATCTCCTGATGGAGGAAGGCGGAGGTCAGCAGGCGGTACCACTCGCCGTCCGCGACGCCGACCGGTTCGCCGCTCGGAAGGTACGCGCCGCCGATGAGCGCGAGGTCGTCGACGAGCCGGTCGCCCATCACCTGGACGGCGATGAACAGCGCCAGGTTGATCGCCATGAGGATCTTGGTGACCAGGCGCCCGTCCGCCGCCACCCGGCCGCCCGCGAGCGTCCGGGGCTGGTTGGCGTCGGGCGCGTGACCGGTCCCCGAGCCGCCCCGGACGCACTCCGGGCACTGGAATCCGACGGAGGCGGAGATCATGCACTCGGTGCAGATGGGCCGCTCGCAGCGGGCGCAGCGGATGCCGGTCTCGGCCTCCGGGTGGCGGTAGCAGCGCAGCAGACCGGGCTGCGTGTCCATGGCGGGTTCCGTCCCTTCCGCCTCAGCGCTTCTCGATCACCACGGACTCGACGACCACGTCCTGGAGCGGACGCTCGGTGTGGGGATCGGTCGCGGTGGTCGCGATCGCGTCCACGACCTTCCGGCTCTCCTTGTCCACGACCTCGCCGAAGATGGTGTGCTTGCGGTTCAGCCAGGTCGCGGGGCCGACGGTGACGAAGAACTGCGAGCCGTTGGTGCCCGGGCCGGCGTTGGCCATGGCCAGCAGGTAGGGGCGGTCGAAGAAGAGCTCCGGGTGGAACTCGTCGGCGAACTCGTATCCGGGTCCGCCCGTGCCGTTCCCCAGCGGGTCGCCGCCCTGGATCATGAAGCCCTTGATGACCCGGTGGAAGACCGTTCCGTCGTAGAGCGGGTCCGAGGAGACCGTGCCGGTGGCGGGGTGCGTCCACTCACGCTCGCCGGAGGCGAGCTCGACGAAGTTCCGGACCGTCTTCGGGGCGTGGAACGGCATCAGCCGCACCTCGATGTCGCCCAGGCTCGTCTTGAGGATCGCGTACAGCTGCTCGGCCACGGTCGCCTTCCGTCCACGTCGTGTCGCGTCATGTCACGTCTGTCTCTGGCGTGTCCGATCCTCGCATGCCCCGGATGCCAGCCCCACATGCCGGACCTCGCTCCGGCGGGCATGATTCCGAAAAGGATGGAAAGGTGAAAAACCGACATCGCCACCGAGGAGGAGGAATCCCGTGACCCGCATGGACAGCGTGCGCGCCGCCACAGGTTCGGCGAAGGAGAGCGTCCTGCACGCCGCGGAAGTGGTGGCGCCGTACGCCGAAACGGCCAAGGACCAGGCCACGTACTACGCGCACGAGGCGCGGTCATGGGCCGCGCCGAAGGTCTCGAAGGCCGCTCAACAGGCCCGGGCGCAGGCTCGCGTGCAGTACGACTCGTATGTCGCACCGCATGTACCGCCGCGGGTCGACGCAGCCGCACACACTGCGGCGGTCAAGACCCGCCAGGCCGCCCGTCAGGCGGCCGACTACACCGTTCCGCGCGTCGAGAGCGCGGTCGCCGCAACCGGTCCCGTCCTCGAGGAGGCCGGATCGCGTTCCACCGCCGCCTGGGCCGCGCTGCGCGGTCAGGTGACGCCGAAGGACATCCAGAAGATCGTGAAGAAGCACGAGCGTCGGGCCAAGGCCGGACACCTCGCCAAGGGACTCGTCGTCCTCGGCCTACTGATCGGCGGCGCGTTCGTCGCCTGGAAGTGGTGGGACAAGCAGGCCAATCCCGACTGGCTGGTCGAACCTCCCGCTCCCACCGAGATGGGCGAGGGCTCCTCGCTGTCGTCCGTCGACGAGAGTGGGGCTCCCCTCGATGCGGAGGTGGAGACCGAGGCCGATGCCGATGCCGCAGCCGCCGCGGAGGCCGCCGAACGCGACGAACGCCGCTGACCGACCGCCACTCCTACCGAGGTCCTACCTACCGGGTCGTACTGGGTCCTGCTGGGGTCTTACTGAGGTCTTAGTGGGGTTCCACCGGGTCCTGCTGGGGTCCTGCTGGGGTTCCGCTGGGGTCCTGCTAGGTCCTACCGGGTCTTGCTGGGGCCTACTGGGGTCCTGCTGGGGTTCCGCTGAGTCCTGCTGAGGTTCCGCTAGTCCTGCTTGGGTCCTGCTGGGTCCTGCTGGGGTATCGCCGGCGGGTCCTGCTGGATCCCGCTGTCGCCGAGATTGCCGAGGCTCTGCCTGTCGGAGCCCGTCCGTGGGTGCGGGGAGCACGCGTCGTGGCCTCCCCGCTCCCTACGCCGCAGCGGCGAGCGCCTGCTCCGTCAGCGCGACCGGGTCGCTCTCGACACCCGCGGTCGCCGACGAACGCTGACGCGCGGAGGGAGAGGAACCGTGGGCCTCGGCGGCGATGCGCTGCTTGATGGTGGGCGGCAGGGAGCGGTCCCCGGCGAGCGGCCACCGATGTGCCCGCTGTGCCGGTACGGAGGCGAGGCTCCGCTCCCCGGCGGTGGCGGCGTGGGCGGCGGCGGGCGCGGCCGGCTCCTCGGGCTGCTGGACGGCGGGCTGCCCGGTCGCGGCGGCGGTGTTCGCCAGGCCGACGGAGGCGAGGAGGGCGAAGAGGACGGAGATGAAGGCGGTCCAGAACTGCTTGACCTTGGCGGTGGCCATGGCCCCTCACTTTCGTGACGTTCTCGGATGGTTCATTTCGGGTTGCGCGCTTTACGTACTTTTCTCATGATGTGGATGCGGCCCCGATTTCCACGCACCGACGCCGTCGTCGCGCAGTTCTTCCGATGAACACCACTCGGACGGACCATCGCCGCCCCCGGTCACCCAGCGCCACGGCGCCCGGAACCGGCTCATCTCCCCGCCCGCGCGCCCCGCAGAGAACGCGAAAGACCCCCCTGCCCTGCGCTGCCGCAGGTCAGGGGGGTCTGTCCGAGTGGAGCCTAGGGGAGTCGAACCCCTGACATCTGCCATGCAAAGACAGCGCTCTACCAACTGAGCTAAGGCCCCGGAACGAGAACAGCGTACCGGGTCACCCCCCATGTCCGGCAAAAGGATTGGGACTCCCGGTCGGCAACCACTCTCCGTAAGATGCTGACCGAGGTTCGCAGTGGCGAACCTAAGGGATGGGGAGAAGTAATGGACGCAGCGCAGCAGGAAGCCACGGCAAGAGCCAGAGAGCTTCAGCGCAGTTGGTACGGAGAGCCGCTGGGGGCGCTCTTCCGTCGCCTGATCGACGATCTCGGGCTCAATCAGGCCAGGCTCGCGGCCGTGCTCGGGCTCTCCGCGCCCATGCTGTCCCAGCTGATGAGCGGCCAGCGGGCCAAGATCGGCAACCCGGCCGTCGTCCAGCGCGTCCAGGCCCTCCAGGAGCTCGCCGTCCAGGTCGCCGACGGCAGCGTCAGCGCCGCCGAGGCCACCGACCGGATGGACGAGGTCAAGAAGTCGCAGGGCGGCTCCGTCCTCACCGGCACGAGCCCGACCAGCACCGGTTCCGGTGCGCCGACCGTGCGCCGCGTGGTCCGCGAGATCCAGTCGCTGTTGCGCTCCGTGGCGGCCGCCGGCGACATCATCGACGCCGCAGACTCGCTCGCCCCGGCCCACCCGGAACTGGCAGAGTTCCTCCGGGTGTACGGCGCCGGGCGCACCGCCGACGCGGTCGCCCACTACGAGTCGCACCAGAACTGACGCGGGTCCGGCAGCCGGCCGGGACCGTCGAGAGACGACGACGCACACGGGGAGCGGGCGCAGCGCGATGGGTGAGGTCTTCGCTGGTCGGTACGAGCTGATCGACCCGATCGGACGTGGCGGGGCGGGAGCGGTCTGGCGTGCCTGGGACCACCGGCGCCGCCGCTATGTCGCGGCCAAGGTGCTCCTGCAGAGCGACGCGCACACACTGCTCCGCTTCGTGCGCGAGCAGGCGCTGCGGATCGACCATCCGCACGTCCTCGCGCCGGCCAGCTGGGCCGCCGACGACGACAAGGTCCTCTTCACCATGGACCTGGTGGCCGGCGGCTCGCTGGCGCACGTGATCGGGGACTACGGTCCGCTGCCGCCCCGCTTCGTCTGCGCGCTGCTCGACCAGCTGCTCTCGGGTCTGGCCACGGTGCACGCCGAGGGGGTCGTGCACCGCGACATCAAGCCCGCGAACATCCTCATGGAGGTCACCGGAACCGGGCGGCCGCATCTGCGGCTGTCCGACTTCGGCATCTCCATGCGCAAGGGCGAACCCCGCCTCACCGAGACCAACTATGTGGTGGGGACGCCCGGTTACTTCGCGCCCGAGCAGCTCCTCGGCGCCGAGCCGGACTTCACCGCCGACCTCTTCGCCGTCGGCCTGGTCGCGCTCTATCTGCTCCAGGGCCGCAAGCCGGACTCCCAGGCCCTGGTCGAGCACTTCCTCGCGCACGGGACGCCGGGTGCGCCGGAGGGCATCCCCGAGCCCCTGTGGCAGGTGCTCGCCGGTCTGCTCCAGCCCGATCCGCAGGCCCGCTTCCGGACGGCCACGGGAGCGCGCAAGGCGCTGAGCGCCGCCGTCGAGATGCTGCCCGAGCCGGGCCCCGACGAGGAGCCGGTCGAGATCTTCGACCAACTCGGCCCGCTGCCGACCGGCTTCGGCCCCGAAGGCCCCACAAACCCCACAGGCCCCGCGAGCTCCGCCGGCCACGCAAGCCCCGCCACCGCGGAGCTCGCCGCGCCGGCCCCTGCCCCCACGCCCGTACCGGCCCAGGAACAGCCCGTACAGCCCATGGCGGCCGCCCAGCCCGCTCCACTGCCCGCACAGCCCACCCAGCCCGCGCAGCCACAGCACCAGCCCTACCAGGCGTACCAGCCCACGGCCCACACCCCCGTCCCGGCGCCCGCGCCGCTGCCCGGGCCCTCCGAGACGGGCAGCTTCCACCTGCCTCCGCCGGTCACGCACCCGACCCCCTCCTTCGAGCAGGCGCCCACCTCCGCGGCGCCGTACGGACAAGCCCCCACTCATCCATACACCGCTCGACCCGATCAGGTTCCCGCCCCGCACACCGCGCCCACGCGGCTCGCCCCCGTACGCCGACCGGGACCGCCCCCGAAGGTGACGGTCCCGGTGCTCCTGCTCGCGCTGGTGTCGCTCGCGGTCGGTTTCTGGGCCCTGACGCAGATCTGACTCAGGCCCGCCGCCGGGCCAGCAGGGTCCAGGTCCCGAGCCCGAGCAGCAGCACGGTCCCGATGCCGATGCCGGCCGCCGCGAGGACCTTCATGGTGCCGTTCGCCGTGACCGAGGCGCCGCTGGCGCCGTTCGCCGCGGCCTCCCGGTCGTCCGCCGTCACCGAGAACATCCCGGGGTCCCCGTCGTACGCGGGAGCCCGCCCGGGGCTGCCCTCGACGTTCACCCGGAGCGTCAGCGGCACCGGCCCGTCGCCGTACTCGGCGGCCATGTCGGGGCTCAGCGTCGCCGACAGGTAGTACCAGCCGGCGAACCGCATGCCGCTGGTGGCCTCCTCGTACGAGGTGCGGTTCTCGTGTGCCACCGGCCGCAGCGGGTCGAGTGCCAGCGCCGCCGGCTTCCCGTCGTAGCGCACCGTGTTCATGTCGACGAAGCCGAAGGCCGGGTTGTCGAGCGAGAGGGTGAGCGCGTTGCTCACGGAGTCCCCCTCTTTGCCGCTGCCCAGTTCCGCGCCGGCGAAGAGCTGCTGTCCCCAGTCCACGGGCACCCGGTAGAAGAGCGTCTGGCCGGGCCGGATGTCGGCCCGCCACTCGCCCTCGCGCAGCGAGACGGCCTCGTGGAACCCGGCGCCGCCCTGCCGCTTCTGCGGGCCTCCTGCGGGCGGGGCGGGCGTGGCCGAGGGCCAGGCCTCGGGCAGGGCGCTGGGGCCCGCCTGCTTGAGCAGGGGCTCGGTGACGTACCGGAGCTCCAGTTCCCAGTCGTCCGGGGTGGAGGTGGCCGCCGACTCGCGCTCGACGAGCACGTAGTAGGCGCCCTGCTTCTGGCAGCTGGAGGAGTCCGGGTCGACGATCCGTCGGGCGTAGGCGGCGAGCGGCCTGGCGTACTGCCCGGAGCCGAAGTCGACGTCCTGGTAGCCGCAGTCGGCTCCGGAGTTGTCCTGGATGCTGACCTTGAAGCCGTCGCCGTACTCGACCTTGCCGCCCGGCTTGGGGACGGCGACGACGGAGACGTAGGTGTTCCGCTTCGAGTCGAGGTCGACCCGGTAGTGGAGCTTGCCGTCCTTCTTGAGGGTGTCCCGGTACGTCTGGCCGGTCTTCAGGGCCTTCGCGTCGAGGCTGGAGGCGGCGCCCTGGATCCGCTGGGCCGAGCCGTCGAAGGCGTACGGCGGTACGGCCGCCCCTTCGGTGCCTTCGGCCGCCCGGGCCTGGACGGGCAGTGCCGTCACCGCGCCCACGGCCGCGGCCGCCGCGATCAGGGCACCCGCCCTCCGGCCGATCCCGGTCCGCCTGCCGGCCTGCGTGCTCACGCGTCTCTCCCGTCCCTTCCCGCCCTGCGCCGCGCCCGCCCGAGGGCGATGAGCACCCCGGCGAGCAGCACCAGCGCCCCGCCGCCCACCGCGACGGCCGTGGTGCCGGTCCATCCTGCCCCGCCCGCACCTCCGGTGTCCGCCCGCGCGGTGGATTCGTCCTGCTTCGCGGGGGCCTTCACGCGCGCGTGGTGCTCGGGTCCGGCCTTTTCGTCGCCGAGAACGGCGATCCGCAGGACGACGGCGATCTCGGGGTTCCGGGCGATCCCGGCCGCGTCGGCGCCGAGGGTGACGGCGATGTAGTGGCTGCCGGGCGTGCTCGTCGCGACCACGTTCGGGTCGGCCTCGTAGCGGTTGGACCAGGTGACGGGGACCGTGCCCATCTTCAGCGCGGCCCGCTCCCCGGTGTAGGCGGTCCGGGAGGTGAAGACGCCGGTACCGGTGCCGACGGGGTGCCGGGACGGGGTGTAGACCTCGGTGCCGCCGTACGAGCGGGCGGTGGAGCCGGATCCGTCGACGGTGGGCTCGTCGGCGAACTCGACGTCGTAGCGCAGCTGCTGGCCCCAGCCGACCGGCACCTTGAACCAGACGGTCTCGGAGGGCAGCAGCCGGTCGCGGAAGACGCCGGTGCCGAGTTCCTTCGCGTCGTTGAAGCCGGTGCCGCCCCGGACGTCCTTCGGGTCGCCGGTGGGCAGGGCGGCCTCCGGGCCGCCGGCCCCGTACTCGGGCTGCGAGGGTGCCGGGACGGTCCCGGCGGGCAGCGGCTTCTCGACGCCGTGGACGATCTCCAGGGGCCAGCGGGCCGCGTCCGAGCCCGGCTTGCTCTCCCTCACGACGCGCAGCCAGTACCGTCCGGCGTTGTCGCAGGTGGAGTACCGCTTCTCGGTGGGGATACGGGAGACGGCCGAGGTCAGCGGGACGGCGCCCTCGTCCTGGTGGAAGATCTGGGTCCGCGTCGCGCAGCCCCCTTCGTCGCCGATGCCCGAGACCCAGACGATGGTCGTCGCCAGTTTGTCGACGGTGTCCACCGCCGCCCCCGGCTGCGGTACGGCCGTGGCGGCGAGGTTCACGGTGGAGGCGTCGTCCATGTCGACCGCGTAGTAGCGCTTCTCGCCGGGCCCGATGGTGTCGAGGTACTGGCCGGGCGGCAGGGCGGGCGCGCCGTCCCTGGTGGACGTGCCCTCGATCCTGGTGCCGCGCAGCCGGTAGCCGTCCGCGGAGAGGCGGGCGGCCCGCTGGAGCTGGCGGGCGAGCGCGTCGGCGTCGGGCGCGTCGTAGTAGCGACCGTTGCCGGCCTCGGCGACACACTCCAGCTGCTCCCGGGCCTTGCCCTTCACCTGGAAGCCGACGGTGTCGATGCGCAGCCCGATGCCCTGGCGGGCGAGCTCGGCGGCGACCTCGCAGGGCTGCGGGGTGCCGCAGGTGTCCTCGCCGTCCGAGATCAGCAGGATCGTGCGGGTCGTGATGGCTCCGGGAGGCGGTGCGGGCAGGTCTGCCGCGGCCTTGCGCAGCGAGAGCCCGATGGGGGTGTCCCCCTTGGGCGCGAGGGCGGCCACGGCCGCCTTGAGGCCGGCCCGGTCGAGCGGGGCGACCGGGCGCACGAGCCGGGTGTCGGTGCAGCCGCTCGTCCGGTCGGCGCCGTAGACGCGCAGTCCGGTGGGGTGGCCGTCGGGGAGGCCGTCGACGACGGTCCCGACCGCGTCGCGGGCCGCCGCCATCCTCGTACGCCCGGGGTCCTCGCCGCCGCCCACCGGGTCGGCCATGGATCCGGAGGAGTCGAGCACCATGACGAGGCTGCCCCCGCCGGGCTCCCGCCCGGTCTCGGCGACCGCCGCAGGGGCGGGTGCGAGCAGCAGGGCGCAGAGCCCGGCGACCGTCCCTCCCGCGATGCCCCGTCGAAGTCGAAGAAGTCGAACTCTCACAGCTGTCCCCCCTTGTTCGCGCTCACTCAACTTTGCTTTAGCAAGCTAGTGATTTGCGCTGGCGAACTCAAGGGAGCCCGTGTCACGGTCCTGGAACAGCGAAACCCCGGCGGCGCTGACGCGCTGCCGGGGCTTCACCCACAGTGTGTGTGTGTCTCTCAGACACCGGAACCTGCGGGCACGGAGTCGGTCGCCTCCGTCCACAGGTCCTGCTCGGCGCGATCCGCCTGGATCTGGCGGTACACGAGGAGCCCGCCGATGGCGGCCAGTGCGACCAGGAGAAGCTTCTTCACCGCGCGACCTCGTCTTTCGTTGACGTAGGAGACTTCTGACGCCCACTCTACACATCGACCGATACCGATCGGTGACCTGTGCGGGCTTCAAACCTCACACAAACAGATCGACCCGGACGGAGGAACCGTCCGGGTCGATCTGAACTGTGGGGCTAACAGGATTTGAACCTGTGGCCTCATCCTTATCAGGGATGCGCTCTAACCAACTGAGCTATAGCCCCGCCGCGCTTTGCGGTGTGTGTCCCGCGCGCTGACTCCTGAACATTAGCGCACGTGGGGGCCAGTCCCAAAATCGGTTACCCGCCCGGCCCCCGCGCACATCACTCGTCCTCGGCCAGCGTCAGCTCGACACCGCCCACGAAACCGGCCGACAGGTTGTAGATGAAGGCGCCCAGCGTCGCGAGCGCGGTCATCAGGACCACATCGATCACGGCGATCACCGAGGTGAACATCAGCACCCGCGGCAGCGACAGGAACGACTGCAGGTCGAAGCCGTTGGACTCGTTCGAGCCCGTGGCCTCGCTGATCGTGCCGCCGACCGTCGAGAAGACGCCCATGGCGTCCATGACCATCCACAGCACCGCCGCGGCCACGATCGTGCAGATGCCCAGCGCGATGGAGAGCAGGAAGCTCACCTTCATCACCGACCACGGATCGGCCTTGGCCACCCGCAGCCGCGCCTTGCGCGTCCTGGGCGTCGTGCGCGCCCCGGTACGCGGCCGGCGCACGGCCCCGCTCTGCCCGCCCGCCGTGCCGCCCGCCGGGGCGCCGTACGCCTGCGGCGGGTGGTAGGGCCCGCCCGGCTGCTGCGCGCCCGCGCGCTCGCCGGGCAGCGGCCCGTTGTACGTCTCGTACGAGGGCTGCTGCCCCCGAGTGTCCGTCACCGCAACCCCCTGGGAGTCCGTGGCGGAGCCACGGGCGCCGTTCGCTCCAGCACCAGCAGAAGCTCCGGCAGCCGCCGATCCGGCGCCCGTGGCTCCACTCACGCTCTTACTCCTCGTGCTCAACGGCCGAGGGCTCCGTGCCCTCGACAGCCTCGGACTCGACCTCGACCTCGACCGACTCGACCACGCCCTCGGCGTCGTCGATGTCCTCGTCCTCGCTGCCCGCCTCGGCGTTCCGTGCGATGCCGACGACGGCATCGCGCTTGCCCAGGTTGATCAGCTGGACGCCCATGGTGTCACGGCCGGTCTCCCTGACTTCGTTGACTCGCGTACGAATCACACCGCCGGACAGCGTGATGGCGAGGATCTCGTCGGTCTCCTCGACCACCAGCGCGCCCACGAGCGAGCCGCGGTCCTCCACGATCTTGGCGGCCTTGATGCCGAGGCCGCCACGACCCTGGACGCGGTACTCGTCGACGGGGGTGCGCTTCGCGTACCCGCCGTCGGTCGCGGTGAAGACGAACGTACCGGGCCGGACGACATTCATCGAGAGGAGCTCGTCGTCCTCGCGGAAACTCATCCCCTTGACGCCCGAGGTGGCACGTCCCATCGGACGCAGCGCGTCGTCCGTGGCGGTGAAGCGGATCGACTGCGCCTTCTTCGAGATGAGCAGCAGATCGTCCTCGGAGGAGACCAGCTCGGCGCCGATCAGCTCGTCGTCGCTGCCGTCCTCGCGCTCCCGCAGGTTGATCGCGATGACGCCGCCGGAGCGGGGCGAGTCGTAGTCCTTCAGCGCGGTCTTCTTCACCAGACCGGCCTTGGTGCCGAGCACCAGGTACGGCGCGGCCTCGTAGTCGCGGATCGCCAGGATCTGGGCGATCTGCTCGTCCGGCTGGAAGGCCAGCAGGTTGGCCACGTGCTGGCCGCGGGCGTCCCGGCCGGCGTCCGGCAGCTCGTACGCCTTGGCCCGGTAGACCCGGCCCTTGTTCGTGAAGAAGAGCAGCCAGTGGTGGGTGGTGGAGACGAAGAAGTGGTCGACGATGTCGTCCTGCTTCAGCTTCGTGCCGCGCACACCCTTGCCGCCGCGCTTCTGCGAGCGGTAGTCCTCGGTCTTCGTCCGCTTCACGTAGCCGCCACGCGAGATGGTGACGACGATGTCCTCCTCGGCGATCAGGTCCTCGATGGACATGTCACCGTCGAAGGGCACGAGCTTGGAACGGCGGTCGTCGCCGAACCGCTCGACGAGCGCGGCCAGTTCCTCGCTGACGATCGCCCGCTGACGCTCCGGGGAGGCCAGGATCGCGTTGTACTCGTTGATCTTCGCCTGGAGCTCGTCGTGCTCGGCGACGATCTTCTGGCGCTCCAGGGCGGCGAGCCGGCGGAGCTGCATCTCCAGGATCGCGTTGGCCTGGATCTCGTCGATCTGCAGCAGGCCCATCAGGCCCGTGCGCGCGACCTCGACGGTGTCGCTGCGGCGGATGAGCGCGATGACCTCGTCGATCGCGTCGAGGGCCTTGAGCAGACCGCGCAGGATGTGGGCGCGCTCCTCGGCCTTGCGCAGCCGGAACTTCGTCCGGCGGACGATGACCTCGATCTGGTGCGTCACCCAGTGACGGATGAACGCGTCGAGCGAGAGGGTGCGCGGCACGCCGTCGACGAGCGCCAGCATGTTCGCGCCGAAGTTCGTCTGCAGGTCGGTGTGCTTGTACAGGTTGTTGAGGACGACCTTGGCGACGGCGTCGCGCTTGAGCACGATGACCAGGCGCTGACCGGTCCGGGACGAGGTCTCGTCGCGGACGTCGGCGATGCCGCCGATCTTGCCGTCCTTCACCAGGTCGGCGATCTTCTGCGCGAGGTTGTCCGGGTTGGTCTGGTAGGGCAGCTCCGTGACCACCAGGCACTGGCGGTTCTGGATCTCCTCGACCTCGACGACCGCGCGCATCGTGATCGAGCCACGGCCGGTGCGGTACGCCTCCTCGATGCCCTTGCGGCCGACGACGAGCGCGCCGGTCGGGAAGTCCGGGCCCTTGATCCGCTCGATCAGCGCGTCGAGGAGCTCCTCGTGGGTGGCCTCGGGGTGCTCCAGCGCCCACTGGGCGCCGGCCGCGACCTCGCGCAGGTTGTGCGGCGGGATGTTGGTGGCCATACCGACGGCGATACCGGCCGAGCCGTTGACCAGCAGGTTCGGGAACCGGGCCGGGAGGACCGTCGGCTCCTGGTTGCGGCCGTCGTAGTTGTCCGTGAAGTCGACGGTCTCCTCGTCGATGTCGCGGAGCATCTCCATCGACAGCGGCGCCATCTTGCACTCGGTGTAGCGCATGGCGGCGGCCGGGTCGTTGCCCGGGGAGCCGAAGTTGCCGTTGGAGTCGACCAGCGGCATGCGCATCGACCAGGGCTGGGCGAGGCGGACGAGCGCGTCGTAGATCGAGGAGTCGCCGTGGGGGTGGTACGTACCCATGACGTCACCGACGACGCGGGCGCACTTGTAGAAGCCCTTCTCGGGCCGGTAGCCGCCGTCGTACATCGCGTACAGCACACGCCGGTGCACGGGCTTGAGACCGTCCCGTACGTCGGGCAGCGCGCGGGACACGATGACGGACATCGCGTAGTCGAGGTACGAGCGCTGCATCTCGGTCTCGAGCCCGACGGGCTCGATCCGCAGCACAGGCTCCTGCTCTTCGGTGGTGCCGGGAGTGTTTTCGTCGGCCATTGCTGGTCGTCAGTCCTTTCGTACGGTCAGCTGAGACCGACTCAGATGTCGAGGAAGCGAACGTCCTTGGCGTTGCGCTGGATGAACGAGCGGCGTGCCTCGACGTCCTCGCCCATCAGCACCGAGAACAGGTCGTCGGCCTGCGCGGCGTCGTCCAGGGTGACCTGGCCGAGCACGCGGTGCTCGACGTCCATGGTGGTGACGCGCAGCTCCTCGGCGTTCATCTCGCCGAGACCCTTGAAGCGCTGGATCGAGTCTTCCTTGATCCGCTTGCCGTTCTGCTTGCCCAGCTCGACGAGCGCGTCCCGCTCCCGGTCCGAGTACGCGTACTCGAAGTCGTCCCGGCCCCACTTGATCTTGTAGAGCGGCGGGCGGGAGAGGTAGACGTGACCGGCCTCGACCAGGGGCCGCATGAAGCGGAAGAGGAAGGTCAGCAGCAGGGTGTTGATGTGCTGGCCGTCGACGTCGGCGTCCGCCATCAGGATGATCTTGTGATAGCGGAGCTTCTCGATGTCGAAGTCCTCGTGCACACCGGTGCCGAAGGCGGAGATCAGCGCCTGGACCTCGGTGTTCTGCAGGATCTTGTCGATCCGGGCCTTCTCGACGTTCAGGATCTTGCCGCGGATCGGCAGGATGGCCTGGTACATCGGGTTGCGGCCGGACTTGGCCGAGCCGCCGGCGGAGTCACCCTCGACGATGAAGATCTCGCACTTGGACGGGTCGTTCGACTGGCAGTCGGACAGCTTGCCCGGCAGCGACGCCGACTCCAGAAGGCCCTTGCGACGGGTCAGGTCGCGCGCCTTGCGCGCGGCCACGCGCGCGGTGGCGGCCTGGATCGACTTGCGGATGATGTCCGCGGCCTCGATCGGGTTGCGGTCCAGCCAGTCGTTGAGGTGCTCGTAGACCGCCCTCTGGACGAAGGTCTTGACCTCCGTGTTGCCCAGCTTGGTCTTGGTCTGGCCCTCGAACTGCGGCTCGCTCAGCTTGACCGAGATGATCGCCGTCAGACCCTCGCGGATGTCGTCGCCCGTGAGGTTGTCGTCCTTCTCGCGGAGCAGCTTCTTGTCGCGCGCGTACTTGTTGATCAGCGAGGTCAGCGCCGCACGGAAGCCCTCCTCGTGCGTGCCGCCCTCGTGGGTGTGGATGATGTTGGCGAAGGAGTACACGCCCTCGCTGTAGCCGCTGTTCCACTGCATCGCGACTTCGAGGGAGAGGGCCTTGTCCTTGTCCTCGGCCTCGAGGTCGATCACCGTGGGGTGGATCAGCTCGCCCTTGCGCGAGTTGAGGTACTTCACGAAGTCGACGATGCCGCCCTCGTAGTGGTACCTGACCGTGCGCGCGGCCTGCGTGGCGGCCGCCTCGGCGTCCGGGTCGTCGGCGCCGACGGTCGCCTTCGCGGACTCGCGCTCGTCGGTGAGCGTGATCGTCAGGCCCTTGTTGAGGAAGGCCATCTCCTGGAAGCGCCGCGAGAGCGTCTCGAAGGAGTACTCGGTCGTCTCGAAGATGTCCGGGTCGGCCCAGAACGTGACCGAGGTGCCGGTCTCGTCGGTCGCCTCGTGCTGCGCGAGGGGCGCGGTCGGGGCGCCCATCTTGTAGTCCTGCGTCCAGCGGTGGCCGTCCGTCTTGATCTCGACGGAGACCTTGGTGGACAGGGCGTTCACGACGGACACACCGACACCGTGCAGACCGCCGGAGACGGCGTAACCGCCACCGCCGAACTTGCCGCCGGCGTGCAGCACGGTCAGCACGACCTCGACGGCCGGCTTGCCCTCGGAGGCCACGATGCCCACCGGGATGCCACGGCCGTTGTCGACGACGCGCACGGCGCCGTCGGCCAGGATCGTCACGTCGATGGTGTCGGCGTGGCCGGCCAGGGCTTCGTCGACCGAGTTGTCGACGACCTCCTGCACCATGTGGTGCAGGCCGCGCTCACCGGTCGAGCCGATGTACATGCCAGGGCGCTTGCGCACGGCATCCAGGCCCTCGAGTACCTGGATGTTGCTGGCGGTGTACTGGTTGTTCTCGTTGGGGTCGCCGGAATCGGCCACGAAGCGCCCTTTCTGGCACAGCACAGGCCGTTCTCCGGGCATACGGGAGCGGCTGCGTCGTTCGACATGTTCCGCAGGGTGGCGGGATTGTCTCCCAGTCTACCGGTAGCGCTGACAGTCATGGGGGTTTGCCGGTACCTGAGTCCGCATGTGCCGCCCTGAGCGGGAGCGAGACGACTCCCCATATTCGGATAGGGGCTCCAGAGCCCCCTGACGGCCACCCAGCGCTTCGGGCTGTGACGGCCAGTGGGCACGTCGGCCGCAGGCGTCGTGGGCGTACTTCGGCACCGCGTTGTGGGCATACGTTCCGCAGGGCGGAACGGGTGGGCACAACGCCCCCGCGCACGGCGCCCGACCTGCTTGGACCCGCACCCCGAGGACCGCCCCGTACTACCCGTACGTGTCCCCGGGCCCCACAGACCCCGGCGCACGCAGCGGCCCGTACCCCCGGCGGGGACCGCCCGGCCCCAGCACCTTGATCATCCGCACGGTCCCGTGCCCGAGGTCCTCGTTGAGCCGGGCGACCAGCGTCGGAGCGAGCAGCCGCAGCTGTGTCGCCCACGCCGTCGAGTCGCACTGCACGGTCAGCACCCGCGCATCCGGCTCGTCGTCGAACTTCAGCGGTACGCAGTGCTTCGCCAGGTCCTCGCCGACGATCTGCGGCCAGCGGCCCATGACCCCGCCGACCGCCGCCGGGGTCTCCCAGCCGCGCTCGGTGATCAGCCGGTTGATCGCGGCGCCGAGCGCCATCGGGTCGCGTCCGTCGGCGCGCGCCCCGGAGCGCAGCCCGCCGCCGCGCCGGGCCTGCTTCTTCTGCGCCGCCGCCGCGCCCCGCGCCTTCGCCTGCTCCTTGGCGGCGCGCAGCGCGACCCGCGCGAGATCGACGCCCGAGGCTTCGGGCACCGCGGGTCCGGCCGACTTGTCCACAGGCTTTTCACTCATGCCGCTCACACCCGTTCCACGGCCCCGCCGGAAACGGCGTACCGCGTGCCCGCGAGGACGCCCGGCACGTCGTCGTCCACCGCCGCCGTGACCAGCACCTGCTCGCCCGGCGCCACCAGCTCCGCGAGCCGCTCGCGCCGCCGCGCGTCCAGTTCGGCGAAGACGTCGTCGAGGACGAGGACCGGCTCGTTCCCCTCGGACCGCAGCAGGTCGTACGAGGCCAGCCGCAGCGCGAGCGCGTACGACCAGGACTCGCCGTGGCTCGCGTACCCCTTCGCGGGGAGGTCGCCGAGCTTCAGCAGGAGCTCGTCCCGGTGGGGTCCGACGAGCGTGACGCCCCGCTCGATCTCCTGCTTGCGGACCTCGGCGAGGGCGGCGAGCAGCTGCTCGTACAGCTCCTCGCGGGTGTGTCCGGTGCCAGGTGCGGAGGGCCGGTACTCCAGCAGGATCGGCCCGCCGCCGGGCGCGAGCTGCTCGTACGCCTTGTCGGCGAGCGGCTGCAGTACGCCGATGAGGTCGATCCGCTGGGCGAGCAGCTCGGCGCCCGCGTGGGCCAGGTGCTGGTCCCACACGTCCAGGGTCGACAGGTCCATGCCCCGGCCGCCGTGCCGCCGGGCCGTCGCCGCCGACTTCAGGAGGGTGTTGCGCTGCTTGAGCACGCGCTCGTAGTCGGAGCGCACGCCCGCCATGCGCGGCGTGCGCGCCGTGATCAGGTCGTCGAGGAAGCGCCGGCGCTCGCCGGGGTCGCCCTTCACCAGGGCGAGGTCCTCGGGGGCGAACAGCACGGTCCGTACGATTCCCAGCACGTCACGCGGTCTGACCTGCGAGGACCTGTTGATACGGGCACGGTTGGCCCGGCCCGGGTTGAGCTCCAGCTCGACCAGTTGGGAGCGCTCGCCCTGGGTGACGGCGGCGCGGATGACCGCGCGCTCCGCGCCCATCCTGACGAGCGGTGCGTCGGAGGCGACGCGGTGGCTGCCGAGGGTCGCGAGATAGCCGACGGCCTCGACCAGATTGGTCTTGCCCTGGCCGTTCGCGCCCACGAAAGCGGTGACGCCCGGGTCGAGCGGGACCTCGACCCGGGCGTAGGAACGGAAGTCGGCCAGCGAGAGATGCGTGACGTGCATGGTGGGCGCCGACCTTCTTCCCCCGGCGGCTGTGCACCGCGGGGTGCACAGCCTGTGGATTACTTCTTCGTCTCGACCGCGTGGCCACCGAACTGGTTGCGCAGCGCGGCGATCATCTTCATCTGCGGGGAGTCGTCCTGACGGGACGCGAACCGCGCGAACAGCGACGCGGTGATCG
This sequence comes from Streptomyces tanashiensis, assembly GCF_014648895.1. Classification (GTDB taxonomy): domain Bacteria; phylum Actinomycetota; class Actinomycetes; order Streptomycetales; family Streptomycetaceae; genus Streptomyces; species Streptomyces tanashiensis. Next base: position 255,405 of record NZ_BMRZ01000011.1, on the reverse strand, counting down.
CCGGCAGCGGGACGGCGTTGTCGATGGCGGCCTCGACCGTCCACCGGCCCTCGCCGGAGTCCGACGCGTAGCCCCGCAGCTTGTCCAGGTGCTCGTCCTCGTCCAGCGCGTTCACCGCGAGGTCGAGCAGCCAGGAACGGATGACCGTGCCCTCCTGCCAGGAGCGGAAGACCTCGCGCACGTCGGTGACGGAGTCGACCTTCTCCAGGAGCTCCCAGCCCTCGGCGTAGGCCTGCATCATCGCGTACTCGATGCCGTTGTGGACCATCTTCGCGAAGTGGCCGGCGCCGACCTTGCCCGCGTGGACCGAGCCGAACTCGCCCTCGGGCTTGAGCGCGTCGAAGATCGGCTGGACCTTCGCCACGTCCTCGGCAGAACCGCCGTACATCAGCGCGTAGCCGTTCTCCAGGCCCCACACACCGCCGGAGACGCCGCAGTCGACGAAGCCGATGCCCTTGGCGGCGAGCTCCTCGGCGTGCTTCTCGTCGTCCGTCCAGCGCGAGTTCCCGCCGTCCACGACGATGTCGCCGGGGGAGAGCAGGTCGGCCAGCTCGTCGATGGTGGACTGGGTCGCGGCACCCGCCGGGACCATGACCCACACGACGCGCGGACCCTTGAGCTTGCCCACAAGCTCTTCGAGGCTGTGGACATCGGCGAGGTCCGGGTTGCGGTCGTATCCGATGACGGTGTGGCCTGCGCGGCGGATGCGCTCACGCATGTTGCCGCCCATCTTGCCGAGACCGACGAGACCGAGCTCCATCAGAGATTCCTTAAGCGTCGTGTGCGGTGTACCCGGGTCCGAGCCTACGCCCGGACCCCGGTGCACACCTGTGGGGTCAGCCGCTCAGGCGACGCCCCCTCACGACGGCCGTCAGCCCGACAGCCGCACCGGCATGATCAGGTACTTGTAGGCCTCGTCCGCCTCGGCGTCGAGCGCGGGCTTGCCGCTCAGCAGCGCCGGCTTGGTGGAGGTCGTGAAGGAGAGCTGGGCGACCGGGGAGTCGATCGCGCTCAGACCGTCCAGCAGGAAGGTCGGGTTGAAGGCGATCGAGATGTCGTCGCCGTCCAGCTGCGCGTCGACCCGCTCCACAGCCTGTGCGTCGTCGCTGGAACCGGCCTCCAGGATCAGCACGCCCTGCTCGAAGCTCAGCCGGACCGGGGTGTTGCGCTCGGCCACCAGGGCCACACGCTTCACGGCCTCGACGAAGGGGGCCGTCTCGATCACCGCGATCGAGTTGAACTCGGTGGGGAAGAGCGTCCGGTACTTCGGGAGGTCGCCCTCCAGGAGGCGGGTGGTGGTGCGGCGGCCCGCGCCCTCGAAGCCGATGAGGCCCTCGCCCTTGCCGGAGCCGGAGAGCGCCAGGGTGACCGTGTCACCGCTGGTGAGCGCCTTCGCGGTGTCCAGGAGGGTCTTCGCGGGCACCAGGGCGACCGCGGAGGCGTCCGGGGACTCCGGCTTCCACAGGAACTCGCGGACCGCGAAGCGGTAGCGGTCGGTGGAGGCCAGGGTGACCGTGTCGCCCTCGATCTCGATGCGCACACCGGTGAGGACGGGCAGCGTGTCGTCACGGCCGGCGGCGATGGCCACCTGCGCGGCGGCGGAGGCGAAGACCTCACCGGGGACGGTGCCCGTCGCGGTGGGCATCTCCGGCAGCGCCGGGTACTCCTCCACAGGCAGGGTGTGGAGGGTGAAGCGGGAGGAGCCGCAGACCACGGTCGCCCGTACACCGTCTGTGGAGATCTCCACGGGACGGTTGGGGAGGGCGCGGCAGATGTCGGCGAGCAGCCGGCCGGAGACGAGGACGGTGCCGTCCTCCTCGACCTCGGCCTCGACGGAGACACGGGCCGAGACCTCGTAGTCGAAGCTCGAGAAGCTCAGCGCGCCGTCCTCGGCCTTCAGGAGAAGGCCCGCGAGCACGGGAGCCGGCGGACGGGCCGGGAGGCTGCGGGCCACCCAGGCCACCGCCTCGGCAAGTACGTCGCGCTCCACCCGGATCTTCACCGGAACCGCCTCCTGCTTGTTGCTGGCTCTTCGTCGACTGCGGGAACCAGTCTGACGTACGCCACCGACACCTGGTGCTGCTCGGGGTCAAGTCGCGACAAGAGCGCGTCGGAGCTCCGGCGCCGAGTTGTGCACAGGTCCCACTTCGAAGCGAATTCCGGGCTAACTCTATGTGGGAGTAGTAGTAGGGCCTGTGGAAACCGTGGATAACGTCGTTTTCGCAGGTCAGGTCCGGTTTCTTGTCCACCGAGCCTGTGGGTGAAGCCCGTGGACAACCGGGGGTATCTGTGGACACCCGAAAGTTCTGCACAGCCGGTACACAGGCCATGGGGAGTTCTCCCCAGCGCTGTCCCCAGCTTTCCCCAGGTTCCCCACAGCCCAAACGTCTCCCTTGGTGTGACGGCTTTCACTCGGCCCGGTGAGCGGGAGTGTTTCGTTGCCGAACAGTGGACAGCGGTGTGGAGAAGCTGTGGGCAACCGACCGCCGCCTGTGGGCAGCCGGTGGACAACCTTCGGGACCGCCTGTGGACGAAAGATTCATCCACAGCCTGTGGAGATCGTTTGCCAACAATTCCACAAGGGTCTGACCTGGGGTGATGATCTGTCACCAGGCTGGCCTGTGGACACAATCCGGATAACTCGACAGTCCCCACCCTGTGGACGGGAGATCATCCCCCAATCTGTGGAGAACCCGCCACCGGAACGGAGTAATCGAACACGGCAGGGGTGGTCGGGGACGGGCGGAGGGCCGCGGGAACGCCGAAGGGCGCCCCGGGAGGTGTCCCGGAGCGCCCTGATGTGGCTCTGATGAGGCCGTCGTGGAGGCCGTCGTGAGGTCCTGGCGAGGCCGTCGTGAGGCCGTGGCGAGGCCGGTGGCGAGGCCGTCGGAGGCTGTGGCGAGGCCCTTGCGAGGCCCTTGCGAGGCCCTTGCGAGCCCCTGAAGCGGTCCCGACGAGGCTGTGGAGGCTCGCGTCAGCCGTTCTTGATGCGGTTGGTGAGTTCGGTGACCTGGTTGTAGATGGAGCGCCGCTCTGCCATCAGCGCACGGATCTTCCGGTCCGCGTGCATCACCGTCGTGTGGTCGCGACCGCCGAACTGCGCGCCGATCTTCGGCAGGGACAGGTCCGTGAGCTCCCGGCACAGATACATGGCGATCTGCCGGGCCGTCACCAGGACGCGGCTGCGCGAGGATCCACAGAGGTCCTCCACCGTCAGACCGAAGTAGTCGGCGGTGGCCGCCATGATGGCCGGCGCCGTGATCTCCGGCGACGAGTCCTCGCCGCCCGGGATCAGGTCCTTGAGGACGATCTCGGTGAGTCCGAGGTCCACCGGCTGCCGGTTGAGGCTCGCGAAGGCCGTCACCCGGATCAGCGCGCCCTCCAGCTCACGGATGTTCCGCGAGATCCGGGACGCGATGAACTCCAGCACCTCCGGCGGGGCGTTGAGCTGCTCCTGCACCGCCTTCTTGCGGAGGATCGCGATACGCGTCTCCAGCTCGGGCGGCTGCACATCGGTGGTGAGGCCCCACTCGAAGCGGTTGCGGAGCCGGTCCTCCAGGGTCACCAGCTGCTTGGGCGGCCGGTCCGAGGACAGCACGATCTGCTTGTTCGCGTTGTGGAGGGTGTTGAAGGTGTGGAAGAACTCCTCCTGCGTCGACTCCTTGCTCGCCAGGAACTGGATGTCGTCGACGAGGAGGATGTCCACATCGCGGTAGCGCTTGCGGAAGGCGTCGCCCTTGCCGTCGCGGATCGAGTTGATGAACTCGTTGGTGAACTCCTCGGAGCTCACGTACCGCACGCGCGTGCCGGGGTAGAGGCTCCGCGCGTAGTGTCCGATCGCGTGCAGCAGGTGGGTCTTGCCGAGGCCCGACTCCCCGTAGATGAAGAGCGGGTTGTACGCCTTCGCCGGCGCCTCGGCCACCGCGACGGCGGCCGCGTGCGCGAACCGGTTCGAGGAACCGATGACGAAGGTGTCGAAGAGGTACTTGGGGTTCAGCCGCGCGTGCTGCTCACCCGGGGCGCCCGCGCCCTGCCCGGAGGACGAGGAGCCGTGCCCGCCGCCCGGCACACCGCCCGGCCCGGGGACCGGACCGCCGGGGCGGGGACCGGGACGGGGACCGTGGTTCGGAGGCTCGGGCAGCTCGGCGCGCTCGGGCCGCTGCGGCTCGTAACCGCGGGAGGGCTCGTCGTAGCGGGTCTGCCGGGACTGCTCCGGACCGGTGTACGGGGCGCGCTCCTGGTAGCCGCCGAGCCGCGGCTGCTGCCAGGAGAGGTCCTCCTGGGTGCGCGGCCAGGCGCCGGGGTCGGGCCGCTGCTGCTGCGGGTAGTCCGGGTAGGCCGGGCGCGCGGTGGGCAGTCCGTCGTCGGGCATCGGCCGGTGGCCGTACCCCTCGTACTTCTCGTACGGCTCGGGCTGCGCGCGCTCGTCGTAGCGGGGCTGCTGCGGCTGCTGGACCGGGGGCGCCGGCGGGGTCGGCTCGCCGACGGAGTCGTCGACGGTGATCGCGATCCGGATCGGCCGGCCGCACTCACGGCTGAGGGTCTCGCTGATCAGCGGCGCGAGCCGGCCCTCCAGGACCCGCTTGCCCCATTCGTTGGGCACGGCGAGCAGAGCCGTGTCCGCGACCAGGGCGAGCGGCTGGCAGCGCTCGATCCACTGCTTGTCCTTGGGCTCGATTCCCTGCTGGCCCTCCGCGAGGAGCTGCTCGAGGACGCGTGGCCACACTGCGGCAAGATCGGCAGGTACGTCAGCCACAGGGCACGCTTTCTCGCAGGTCCCACGATGGTGTGGTTCTCGGGGACAGTGGGTCGAAGTCCGTGAGGACGGGTCCGTTGAGGACAGGTGAGGACAGAACGGCAAAAGATTGTGGAGACCGTCCACGGTAGTCGGGCCGGATGACGTGGTTCAAGTTGTTGTCCACAGCCTGTGCACAATGGGGGGTGGCGACAGGTCGGTTTGACCGGATGGCGTAGCCGCGCGTACCGTAACCAGGTCGAGTTGTCGATGGCTGCTGCCGCCTGCCTCCGATGGGCAAAGATCACGGTCAGTGATCGTGTAGCGGTGCACTCGGGCGTATTGCGAGCTACTCGTGGGCGCACGGTGACAGCCAGGCGATGTCCCGCCATCTACGAATCATTTCTGGAGCCCCCGAGTGAGCAAGCGCACCTTCCAGCCGAACAACCGTCGTCGCGCCAAGACCCACGGCTTCCGCCTGCGCATGCGTACGCGTGCCGGTCGCGCCATCCTTGCGAACCGCCGTTCCAAGGGTCGCTCGGCGCTGTCCGCCTGATCCGCTTAAACAGGTCATGACGTGCTGCCTACCGAGAATCGGCTGAGGCGGCGCGAGGACTTCGCAACCGCGGTACGCCGAGGTCGCCGGGCTGGTCGCCCGCTCCTCGTCGTCCACCTACGCAGCGGTGCATCGAACCCGCACGCGCCTGGGGAGAGCGCTCCCCCGACGCGTGCGGGTTTCGTCGTGAGCAAGGCCGTGGGCGGTGCGGTCGTACGCAACCAGGTGAAGCGACGCCTGCGCCATCTCGTCCGCGACCGCCTCGCCGAGCTGCCCCCCGGTAGCCTGGTGGTCGTACGGGCGTTGCCCGGAGCCGGCGACGCCGAACACGCACAGCTGGCCCGAGACCTGGACGCCGCTCTCCAGCGGCTGCTGGGAGGGGGCGCGCGATGAAGTACCCGCTGCTGGCTCTCATCAAGCTGTACCAGTGGACGATCAGCCCTCTTCTGGGGCCCGTCTGCCGGTACTACCCGTCGTGTTCCCACTACGGATTCACGGCCATCGACCGGCATGGCGCGATCAAGGGCACGGCCCTGACCGCCTGGCGCATCCTGCGGTGCAACCCGTGGTCGCCCGGCGGTGTGGATCACGTCCCCGCGCGCAAGCGCCCCCGCTGGCACGAAATGCTGCGGAACGCGCTGCGTGGCGACAAGGGCGGGTCCACCGCCGAGACGAGCCCGGCCACCGAGACCTCGCCCAATGCTCAAGGAGCCTGATTAGTGGACACGATTGCCAGTCTGTTCAGCTTCATCACCTGGCCCGTTTCCTGGGTCATCGTCCAGTTCCACAAGGTGTACGGGGCGATCTTCGGCCCCGACACGGGCTGGGCCTGGGGCCTGTCCATCGTGTCCCTCGTGGTGCTGATCCGTATCTGTCTGATCCCGCTGTTCGTCAAGCAGATCAAGTCGACGCGGAACATGCAGGCGCTCCAGCCGAAGATGAAGGCGATCCAGGAGCGCTACAAGAGCGACAAGCAGCGTCAGTCCGAAGAGATGATGAAGCTGTACAAGGAGACGGGTACCAACCCGCTCTCCTCGTGCCTTCCCATCCTGGCGCAGTCGCCGTTCTTCTTCGCCCTGTACCACGTGCTCTCCGCGATCGCCTCCGGCAAGGAGATCGGTGTCATCGACGGCCCGCTGCTCGCCAGCGCCCGTCAGGCACACATCTTCGGTGCTCCGCTGGCCTCGAAGTTCACGGACTCCGCGGCTGAGGTCGCCGCTCTCGACGCCTCGCTGACCTCGGTCCGCATCGTCACCGCGGTCATGATCATCATGATGTCGGCCTCGCAGTTCTTCACCCAGCGCCAGCTGATGATGAAGAACGTCGACCTCTCGGTGAAGACCCCGTACATGCAGCAGCAGAAGATGCTCATGTACATCTTCCCGGTGATCTTCGCCGTCATGGGTATCAACTTCCCCGTCGGTGTCCTCGTCTACTGGCTGACCACCAACGTGTGGACCATGGGCCAGCAGATGTACGTGATCAACCAGAACCCGACCCCGGGCAGCAAGGCCCAGGACTCCTACCTCCAGCGACTGCTGAAGAGCATCACGGAGCACGGTGAGGTCCGCGGCCGTCGCCGCAAGAGCGTCGTCAAGGTGATCGTCGCCAAGGGCAGCGACCGCAACGACAACGAGCGCCGCTTCTTCGCGGGTCTCTCCAAGGCCGGCTTCGCCGCCCAGGCCGACGGCACCGTGATCAAGGGCGACACCCTCGTGGCCGAGGCCGAGGGCGGTGCCACCGCCAAGCGTCAGCAGCCCAAGCGCCAGAGCAAGGCCCAGCGCCAGGCCTCCGCGGCCCAGCCGGCCGTGGCGAAGGACACCGAGGAAGACGCCGAGCCGGCCGCCGAAGAGGCGACCACCTCGCTCGAGAAGAAGCCTCAGGGTCCGGCCACGACCGAGGCCAAGGGCGAGGCGCAGGCCGACAAGCCGCAGCGTCCGAGCCGTGCCAACTCCGGAGGCTCCCGTCAGGGCAAGTCCGGTCAGGGGCAGCGCAAGGGCCAGCAGCGGCCCAAGCACCCGTCCTCCAAGAAGTAAGCCCTCCCAGAAGCAAGAAGGAGTCCATCCGTGACGGAAGGCACCACCTCCGCCGCCGCCGAGGGTGGCGACACCCTGACCCGCCTGGAGCAGGAGGGTGAGATCGCGGCCGACTACCTCGAGGGCCTGCTCGACATCGCCGACCTCGACGGCGACATCGACATGGACGTCGAGGCGGACCGGGCCGCGGTCTCGATCATCAGCGACTCCAGCAGCCGCGACCTGCAGAAGCTCGTGGGCCGCGACGGCGAGGTCCTGGAGGCGCTCCAGGAGCTGACCCGGCTGGCCGTGCACCGCGAGACCGGTGACCGCAGCCGCCTGATGCTCGACATCGCCGGCTTCCGGGCCAAGAAGCGCGCCGAGCTCGCCGAGCTGGGCGCCAAGGCCGCGGCCGAGGTGAAGTCCAGCGGTCAGCCGGTCAAGCTGGACCCGATGACGCCGTTCGAGCGCAAGGTCGTGCACGACGCGATCGCCGCCGCCGGTCTGCGCAGCGAGTCCGAGGGCGAGGAGCCGGAGCGCTTCGTCGTTGTGCTCCCGGCCTGACCCCTCACGTAGTGTCGGCCCCGTCTGTTCGCAGGCGGGGCCGATCTTTGTCAGCCTTGATAGTCAGCCACCACGCGCACGCCAGACGTGCGGTACGGAAGGACGGTTCCCGTGACGGAGGCAGCGGAGCTCCCCGAGGCGCCGGAGCAGGCGCGGACAGTCTTCGGCGAGTACTTCCCGGAGGCCGTGCGGTACGCGGAGCTCCTCGCGGACGCGGGTGTGAAGCGCGGTCTGATCGGCCCGCGTGAGGTTCCGCGTCTCTGGGAACGCCACCTGCTGAACTGTGCGGTCCTCTCGGAGGTCGTTCCCGAGGGCGTCACCGTCTGCGACGTGGGCTCGGGTGCCGGCCTGCCCGGTATTCCGCTGGCTCTGGTCCGGCCCGACCTGAAGATCACGCTCCTGGAGCCGCTCCTGCGCAGGACGAACTTCCTCCAGGAAGTCGTCGAGCTGCTCGGCCTCGACCACGTGACCGTGGTCCGTGGGCGTGCGGAGGAGATGCTCGGCAAGATCACGCCCGTGCACGTGGTGACCGCCCGCGCGGTGGCCCCGCTCGACCGGCTGGCCGGCTGGGGTGTTCCTCTGCTGCGTCCGTACGGAGAGATGCTGGCGCTCAAGGGCGACACCGCTCAGGAGGAGATCGACGGTGCCCGCGCCGCGCTCTCCCGGCTCGGTGTGGTGGCGACCGAGGTGCTTCAGGTGGGCGAGGGCATCGTCGATCCGCTGTCGACTGTCGTCCGTGTGGAGGTCGGCGAGAGCCCCGGCGGTGTGCGATTCGCGGCCAAGCGGGCCAAGGCCGCCCGTACGAGCAAGACCCGACGACGCCGCTGAGCGTCGCATACGTACCATTTCGGAGTGTCGAACGGTCCCGGCGGAGCCGCAGGGGCATGGTGTTTCACGTGAAACGTCGCTCACTGCTGCAGGGGATCATCAGCCGCGGCCGCGCGGCTGCCACGCCCCGGGACCGTGGACCCCGTGTGAAGCCACCCGCGCGGGTTACGGAGTTGTCCACAGAGGTGGATTCACCCACAGAACCACCGGCCTCGCTGGTTCACGACCCCGAAAGCATGGCAGGCTCTGCTCATCGCGAGCCTGAAGCCGAGGAGAGTGAATCCTTGCGGTCCGACGCCAACATCGCGGGACCGATGACCGATCCGGTCCCCGGTCCCCGAACCGAATCGGTGGGGGAGGATGTTTCACGTGAAACACCGCCCCCGATGGACGACACCCCCATCGGTCGTGCTGCCCAACTGGCAGTAGAGGCGCTGGGTCGTGCCGGTGAGGGACTTCCCCGCCCGGCACAGACGCGCGTGATGGTCGTCGCCAATCAGAAGGGCGGCGTGGGCAAGACGACCACGACGGTCAACCTTGCCGCGTCCCTGGCGCTGCACGGCGCCCGGGTCCTGGTCATCGACCTGGACCCGCAGGGCAATGCCTCGACGGCGCTCGGCATCGACCACCACGCCGAGGTCCCCTCGATCTACGACGTCCTGGTGGACAGCAAGCCGCTCTCCGATGTGGTGCAGCCGGTCATGGACGTCGAGGGACTCTTCTGCGCCCCCGCCACCATCGACCTCGCCGGCGCGGAGATCGAGCTGGTGTCGCTGGTGGCGCGCGAGAGCCGTCTCCAGCGGGCGATCCAGGCCTACGAGCAGCCGCTGGACTACATCCTGATCGACTGCCCGCCCTCGCTCGGCCTCCTCACGGTCAACGCCATGGTGGCGGGCGCGGAGGTGCTGATCCCGATCCAGTGCGAGTACTACGCGCTGGAGGGCCTCGGTCAGCTCCTGCGGAACGTCGACCTGGTCCGGGGGCACCTCAACCCGGCGCTCCACGTCTCGACGATTCTGCTCACCATGTACGACGGCCGGACGAGGCTCGCCTCCCAGGTCGCCGACGAGGTGCGCAGCCACTTCGCCGAGGAGGTGCTGCGGACCAGCATTCCGAGGTCCGTCCGTATCTCCGAGGCGCCGAGCTACGGGCAGACGGTCCTCACCTACGACCCGGGCTCCAGCGGCGCCCTCTCGTACCTCGAAGCGGCCCGTGAGATCGCTCTGCGGGGGGTCGCCGTGCAGTACGACCCGCAGCACGCCCATGTCGGGCACCAGAACAACCAGCGCAGCATGTCGGAGGGGATCCAGTGAGTGAGCGACGTAGGGGATTGGGGCGTGGGCTCGGTGCGCTGATCCCCGCTGCTCCCCAGGAACGGCAGGTGGAGCGTGGGGTGGCCGCCGCGAAGCTGGCGACGCTGCCGCAGAGCCCGCAGGCCCCCGAGTCGACGCCGACGTGGAACGAGCCCGAGCCGGTGGCTCTGCCGGAGCCTCCGGCCGGGGCCTACTTCACCGAGCTTCCGATCGATGCCATCGTTCCCAACCGGCACCAGCCGCGTGAGGTCTTCGACGAGGACGCGCTGGCAGAGCTCGTCACCTCCATCAAGGAGGTCGGCCTGCTCCAGCCCGTGGTCGTGCGCAAGGTCGAGGCCGATCGCTACGAGCTCGTCATGGGAGAGCGTCGTCTGCGCGCGTCGACGGCGGCGGGGCTTGAGCGGATTCCGGCGATCGTCCGGGACACCGACGACGAGAAGATGCTGCTGGACGCCCTCCTGGAGAACCTCCACCGGGCCCAGCTGAACGCGATCGAAGAGGCCCACGCCTACGAGCAGCTGCTCAAGGACTTCGGCTGCACCCATGACCAGCTCGCGGAGCGGATCGGGCGTTCCCGTCCGCAGATCTCCAACACGCTGCGTCTGCTGCGGCTCTCGCTGCCGGTGCAGCGCCGGGTCGCCGCCGGAGTGCTCTCCGCCGGCCACGCGCGGGCCCTGCTCGGCGTGGAGGACCCGGAGGCCCAGGACAAGCTGGCGTACCGGATCGTCTCCGAAGGCCTCTCGGTCCGCAGTGTCGAGGAGATCGTGAGCCTCATGGGCTCCGAGGAGCCCACGTCCGCGGTGAAGCCGAAGGGCCCGCGTGCCGGCGCCCGGGTCTCGCCCGCGCTCACGGACCTCGCCACCCGGCTCTCGGACCGCTTCGAGACCCGGGTGAAGGTCGACCTGGGGCAGAAGAAGGGAAAGATCGTCGTCGAGTTCGCCTCGATGGACGATCTGGACCGGATCCTCTCGACCCTGGCTCCCGGCGAGGGGCGGGTCATGGACCACAGGAACGCCGAACAGGGCGCCGAGGGCTGATCCCTCCCACCCTGCTCGCCGAGTCCGCTCAGGGCGGGTCGTGCTCCGGTCTTCACCGGAACGCGGCCCGCCCTTTGCCTGTGAGCGGTATCCCCCCGATCGTCCGATCGATACGATTCCAAAAGGCGTATCCGTGCTCGATGGCGAGGGAAACGAGGAGCAGCCGTGGGGCGTCGGCTCGTACCGCTCACGCTGGACAACCTTCCGGATCTCCCCAAGCGCTGTCGCTCATGTGTCTTCTGGGAGCTCGACCCGGTCAGCGGTGAGGCGGCGGTCAAGGCGGGGCGCCCGGAGCTGGAGAAGGAGGCGTGGATCTCGGCCGTTCTCCTGGAATGGGGTTCCTGCGGCCGGGTGGTCTACGTCGACGAGGTGCCGGTCGGTTACGTCCTCTACGCTCCCCCGGCCTATGTGCCGCGCTCGACGGCCTTCCCGACGAGCCCCGTGGCGGCGGACGCCGTGCAGCTGATGACGGCGTGGATCATGCCGGCCTATCAGGGGCAGGGGCTGGGCCGTGTGGTGGTGCAGACCGTGGCCAAGGACGTGATGAGGCGCGGTTTCAAGGCGATCGAGGCGTTCGGGGACGCCCGGTGGAAGGAGCCGGCCTGTGTGCTGCCGGCCGATCATCTGCTCGCGGTGGGCTTCAAGACGGTCCGTCCGCACCATGCCTTTCCCCGGCTGAGGCTGGAGCTCAGGACGACGCTCTCCTGGAAGGAGGACGTCGAGATGGCCCTGGACCGTCTGCTGGGTGCCGTGAAGAAGGAGCCCGCCCTGCGGCCTCTCTAGCCCCGGATCATGCGAGCGGCCCGCCCCCGGCAGGGGACGGGCCGCTTCTGTTTCACGTGAAACACCCCTGGGGGCGTTTCACGTGAAACACGAGGAGCATCAGGCCTGGACGAAGTCCGCCAGGTCGCGCAGGATGGCCGCCTTCGGCTTGGCGCCGACGATGGTCTTCACGACCTCGCCGCCCTGGTAGACGTTGAGCGTCGGGATGGACATGACGCCGTACTTGGCAGCCGTGGCCGGGTTCTCGTCGATGTTGAGCTTCACGACCTCGATCTCGCCGTGCTCGGCGGCGATGGCCTCCAGCGACGGGGCGATCTGGCGGCACGGGCCGCACCACGCAGCCCAGAAGTCCACGAGGACGGGCTTGTCGCTCTTGAGGACGTCCTCGTCGAAGGAAGCGTCGGTCACAGTCTTCAGGGCCACAACGGCCTCCTTGATCTCGCGGGGTGTGGGGTGGGGAGAGACGGGGTCAGACCGCGGGGGTCTCGGCCAGCTTCTCGCTGTCGGCGAGGGCGGCCAGGAAGCGCTCGGCGTCCAGCGCCGCGGAGCAGCCGGTGCCGGCGGCCGTGATGGCCTGACGGTAGGTGTGGTCGACGACGTCACCGGCGCCGAAGACACCCGTGAGGTTCGTCCGCGTCGACGGGGCGGCGACCTTGAGGTAGCCCTCCTCGTCCAGGTCCAGCTGGCCCTTGAAGAGCTCGGTCCGCGGGTCGTGGCCGACGGCGATGAAGAGGCCGGTGACGGGGAGCTCGCGGGTCGCACCGGTCTTCGTGTCGCGCAGGGTCAGACCGCTGAGCTTCTGCCCGCCGTGGATCTCGGTGACCTCGCTGTCCCAGGCGAACGAGATCTTCGGGTCGGCGAAGGCGCGCTCCTGCATGGCCTTGGAGGCACGCAGGGTGTCGCGGCGGTGGACGATCGTGACGGACTTGGCGAAGCGCGAGAGGAAGGTGGCCTCCTCGATCGCGGTGTCGCCGCCGCCGACGACGGCGATGTCCTGGTCCTTGAAGAAGAACCCGTCGCAGGTGGCGCACCAGGAGACACCGCGGCCGGAGAGCGCGTCCTCGTTGGGGAGGCCGAGCTTGCGGTGCTGGGAGCCGGTGGTGACGATCACGGCCTTGGCGCGGTGCACGGTGCCGGCGGTGTCGGTGACGGTCTTGATGTCACCGGTCAGGTCCACGGCGATGACATCGTCCGGAACCAGCTCGGCGCCGAAGCGCTCGGCCTGGGCCCGCATGTTGTCCATCAGGTCCGGGCCCATGATCCCGTCACGGAATCCGGGGAAGTTCTCGACCTCGGTGGTGTTCATCAGGGCGCCACCAGCGGTGACGGCGCCTTCGAAGACCAGAGGCTTCAGCGACGCTCGGGCCGTGTAGAGCGCAGCGGTGTAACCCGCGGGCCCGGAGCCGATGATGATCACGTTACGGACGTCGCTCACGGGTGTCTTCCTCGTCTCTGCAGACTGCCACTGCCTACGGGGGCGGTTGTCTCGGTCGCTCTCACCCCACCCAACGGATCCTAAGGGGCGTGCATTCCCGAGACCGCCGCGCGGCTCCGTAGCCGGGCGGAGAGAGAGGTCAGGAGCGAGGGTACGTCTGGCTGAGCAGGAGCTCGGCGGGCGGGCTTCCGCTCTCCGTGGGCCGCTCGGCGCAGGAGGCGTCGAGCACATAGGCCTGGACGCGTGCGCTGTCCGCCGGATCCGTCAGGACGAGCAGATAGGCGGGTGCTCCCCGGTACTCGCCGCGCTCGTAGCCCAGCACCCCGTCGGTGCGGCCGGTGCCGGCCAGAACGCAGCCGGGGACGGCGCTCTCCCCGTTGCGCCGGGAGGTGTCGGCACTGGCCTCGGCGGACATGGATTCGGGTCCGACCCCCTGGGGAGTCTTGGGCGCGCGGTTCTCGTTGAGGAGGCTGTGGACGCGGTCCTCGACGGGTGCACCGGAGAAGGGGCTGACGGGCGCGCTCGCGAGGGTGTCGGCCTTCTTGGTGTCGGCCGAACTGCCGGCGGTCAGGTTGCCCGCCTGGCTGAGGTAGAGGCTTGTGCCGAGCGCCACGGCTGCGAAGGCGGCGCCGATCGTGGAGAGCAGCGCGATCCGGCGCCGGCGGGGCCTGTCGGGGCGGCCGGGGCCGGTGCCCGCTCGCGGGCGCCCGGCAGGCCGGTCCGCGGCAGGGGAGGACGGACGGGGAGACGCGGTCTCGGCGGAGGGGCGCGACGTTTCACGTGAAACGGGGGTGTCGCTCTCCGGAGAGGTGGCGCTGAGGAGGGCTTCGGCGGCCAAGGCGGCGTCGATCCGCCCGGCGATCTCGGCGGGCATCCGCGGAGGCCCGGGCAGAGTGCCGAGCAGGCCCCTGATCTCCTCCAGGGAGGACCGCACGTCCGCACAGAGGACACAGCCGTCCACGTGCCGTCGTACGGCTGCCGAACGCGTCGGCGAGAGCAGCCCCTCCGTCAGATCGGAGATCTCCGAGACGTCCGGGTGCTGTGTGGTGTCGGCCCTGCCGGCCGTGGAAGTCACGTGCGCCCACCTCCGCCCTTCACAGCAGCTGGATCTGTCGGTCCGGTATCCGTCGGCCCCGGCACCGGTGGGACGGATGTCCCCGGCGTCCGGTTCCTTCCCCCTTCGGCGGCCTCGTTACCCACGGTGTCGGCGCGCAGATGAGTGACCATCGGAAGGAGGCGTGCCCGCCCGCGCGCGCAGCGGCTCTTCACGGTCCCGCTGGGGACGCCGAGGATACGGGCCGCCTCGGCGACGGGGTATCCCTGCATGTCGACCAGGACGAGCGCGGCCCGCTGGTCCTCGGGGATCGCGGCGAGCGCGGCGAGGAGCTCGCGGTGGAGGTCCAGGCGCTCCACCGGTGCCTCGGCGGACTCGTGGGGGTCGAGGAGCTGCTCGAAGCGGTCGGTGTCGTCGACGGGCGAGGTCCTGCGGGAGGCGGTCTTGCGGGCACGGTCGAGGCAGGCGTTCACCGTGATGCGGTGGAGCCAGGTTGTGACGGCCGACTGGCCGCGGAAGGTGTGGGCGGCCCGGAAGGCGGAGATCAGGGCGTCCTGGACGGCGTCAGCGGCCTCCTCGCGGTCCCCCAGGGTCCGCAGGGCCACCGCCCACAGCCGGTCGCGGTGGCGCCGCACGAGCTCACCGAAGGCGTCCGGGTCTCCGGCGACATGACGTTCCAGGAGTTCCCTGTCGTCCGTGGCGTCGTCTATCGGTCGGTCCAACGGTGAGCCCCCTCCCCTCTGGTCGTCAGCTCATGACCTTGACTTCGGTCAGCTGGCCGCGGAACTCGCCGTCGGTGAGCGGCAGCTCCGTCAGCCAGACCAGAACGTAGCGGGTCGTGACCGGCTTCTTGAGCTTCAGCTTCACCTCGCTGCCGGCTCCGTCCGCCTGGGTGGTGAATCCTTCGGCCGTGGACGGTGCCGAGGAGGCTCCGTCGGGGGCCGTGCGGACCTCCACCTTGGTGTCCCCGACGAACGACAGGTCGACCGAACCGACCTTCTGGGCCGAGCCCAGGTCCAGCACTATGCCGACGCCGCTCTTCAGGTTGCCGAAGTTCGCGGTGGTGTAGTTCTTGGTGTGCCAGAAGGTGCTCGGATCACCGTCGAACGCGTTCGCCACGGTCTCCGGGTACTCCTCGCCGTTGCCCCCGGGGGGCGGGTCGAAGTCCTGGGCGGACGAGATGGCGACCGGCTTCGAGGGCGCGGGCTTCTCGTCGGTCGAAGGGTGGACTATCGGGGTCTCGTCCTTGGGCTCCGGCGCGAGCAGCCGGTCCGCGATCTGCCAGCTGCCGAGGCCCAGGGCGGCGATGAGGAGGGCCGAGACGGCCCACTTCAGGGCCTTGCCCGTGCGGCTCTGGAGCGGGGGCGGCGGGACGACGATCTGCTGGGCGGCCACGGGACGCGGCTGGGGACGTCCGTAGGTGCCCTGCTGGTACGTCGTGTGCTGGTACTCGGGCGGCGCGGTGAACACCGGCTCCGGCGGCTTGACGCGGGGCATCGCCGCCACGGCCCTGGCCAGTTCGTCCGGAGTGGTGCAGGGCGGCTCCTGGCGCGAGGCGGTGGCCCCGTCGTTGGCGAGGGCGCGCATGGCGAGCTCGGAGAGGCCCCGGTGGACGCCGGCGCGGACCTGGTCCGGCGGCAGCAGCCCGACACCCTTGGGAAGCCCGGAGAGGCCGTAGGCGTCGCTGTCGTACGGCCAGCGCTGGGTGAGCGCGGCGTACAGCAGGGCACCGATGGCCTCGGTGTCGCTGCGCTGCGGACGCTCGGCGGTGATGCCGCGCAGGGCGGCGTTCACGGCGAGGCCGCGGATCCGGTACTGGCCGGTGGAGCTGCGCAGGACGGCGCTCGGGGTGAGCCGGAGATGGGCGAGGCCCTCGCGGTGGGCGGCCGCCATGGCCTGGGAGACCTGGCTGACGAGCTGGTAGGCGTCGTGGGGCTCCAGCGGGCCGGCCGCGAGCAGCGCGGTCAGCTCGGTGGAGTCCGGCAGCCACTCGTGCACGACGTACACGAGGTCGTTCTCCTCGACGGCGTCGAGGACCTGGACGAACCGGGGGTCGCCGAGCAGCGCCGAGGAGCGGGCCGCGGCCAGGACCGACCGGGCTCTGGGATGGTCGGCCGGCAGCAGGTGGACCCCGACCGCGCGACGCAGCTTCTCGTCGACGGCACGCCAGCTGCTGAAGCCGTCCAGACGAGTGACGCACTCCTCCAGCCGGTAGCGTCTGGCCAGTTTGTGGCCGCTGTGCAGTTCGGGTGCCGTGATCGAGGGCTGTTCGCCGCTCTGTCGTTCGACCGCCTTGTTCTCCGTGGCCTGGGCGGTCTTCTCCGCCGTCTTCTGCTCTTCCGCCACCCCGTCGGTCGCGGCCGTGTCCGCCTTGGCGGTCAGCGGGTCGTCACCGCTGTTGTCGGCCACGTCGACGGCAGCCGTGCTACGTTCCGCCACCGTCGTTCCTGCCTCCCCATCCGTTGCGCCACATCCAACAGCCAAGCCAATTGTGCCCACAGTCGGACGCTATGCACGACACGCGGTTCCCGCCGATGGTTGTGCGGGACTGCTCGGTTCAGCGTCCCAGGCGCCCGCGGACCATCCCCACCAGGGTGTTCAGCTCCGCGATCCGCATGCGCTTCGCGGCGACGAAGAAGATTCCGAGGAGCACGGCTCCGCCGATCACGAGGGCGACGAGCGAGCCCAGGGCGCCCTCACCGAGCAGTTTCAGCAGCCCGAAACCGACGCCACCGGCGACGATCGCGGCGGGCACGGAGGCCATGCAGAGGCGGGCGTAGGTCCGCATCACGTGGGTGCCGTCCAGGTCGCCGCCCAGGCGCTTGCTGAGCCGGCGCCAGGCGATGCCGACGCCGACGGCGTAGGCGAGCCCGTACGAGGCGGCCATGCCCACGACGGCCCACTGGGCGGGCAGGACGACGTAACAGACCGCCGAGGCGGCCGCGTTGACGGCGGCGACGATCACCGTGTTGTAGAAGGGCGTCCGGGTGTCCTCGTAGGCGTAGAAGCCGCGGAGGACGACGTACTGCACGGAGTACGGGATCAGGCCGAGGCCGAAGGCCATCAGGATGAAGCCCATGCCCTGGGCGGCCTCGATGCCGCTGGAGGCGTAGAGCAGGGTGCACATCGGGACGCCGAGCGCCAGGAAGGCGAAGGAGACCGGGACGATCGCGACGGCCGAGTTCCGCAGGCCCTGCGAGATGTCGTCCCGGACCGCGCCGGGGTCGTCGTCGTGGGCGGCACGGGAGATCCGCGGCAGCAGGGCGGCCATCACGGAGACCGTGATGATGGCCTGCGGCATGCCCCAGATCAGCTGGGCGTTGGAGTAGGCGAGGAAGCCGGCACCGTTCTTCCCGGACTCCTCACCGGCGGCGGTGGCGAGCTGGGTGACGACCAGGACGCCCGCCTGGTTGGCGAGGACGAAGAGAACGGTCCACTTGGCCAGCTTGACGGTCTTGCCGAGCCCGTGGCCCTTCCAGTCGAAGCGCGGCCGGAAGCGGAAGCCCGTCTCGCGCAGGTACGGGATCATCGCCAGGGCCTGGACGACGAGGCCGAGCAGGGTGCCGATGCCGAGCAGGCGGATGCCCTCGTCCGGAATGGTCTGCACACCCATGTGGGACTCGGCGGAGGTGCCGTAGACCCAGATGAACAGGCCGAAGGTGACGATCATGACGATGTTGTTGAGGACCGGGGTCCACATCATCGCGCCGAACTTGCCGCGGGCGTTGAGGATCTGACCCATCACCACGTGCACACCCATGAAGAAGATCGTGGGCAGGCAGTAGCGGGCGAAGGTCACGGCCACGCTGTTGGCGGCGGCGTCGTCGGCGATGGTGTTCGACATCAGCCGGATCAGCAGCGGCGCGGCGAAGACGGCGAGTGCCACGATGAGGCCGAGCGCCACCATGACCAGGGTGAGCAGGCGGTTGGCGTAGGCCTCGCCGCCGTCCTCGTCGTTCTTCATCGAGCGGACGAGCTGGGGGACGAAGACCGAGTTGAGGCCACCGCCGACGGTGAGGATGTAGATCATCGTCGGCAGGGTGTAGGCGATGGTGAAGGTGTCACCGAGCAGGGCCGCGCCCAGCGCACCGGTGATCACCAGGCTGCGGACGAAGCCGGTCAGCCGGGAGACCAGGGTCCCGGCCGCCATCACGGCGCTCGACTTCAGCAGCCCGGAGGCACGGCCGGACTTCTTCGGGGCGGGTGCGGGCAGGGGGTCCGGCTCCGGGGCGGGCGGGGGCACCTGGCCGGGAGCCTGCTGGTCCCGGTAGAGGTGCGCGAACGCGTCCGGCTCGGGGTTCTCCTCACTGGCCCGCGTCACCAGGTCGTCGACCCCGGTGAACTGGACCGTGCGCGCGTCGTCGCCGTACGGCAGGTGGCGCGAGGGACCGTCCGGCTCGGGCGCCGGGGTCTGCGCCCACACCCGGGGGTCGGGGGCGTGCTGAGGCGCGGCCGGCTGCTGGTAGAGCGCGTGGGGGTCCTGGTAGGTGCCGGGCGGGGGCGGCGGGTGCGCGGCGCGGTCGTAGAGCGCCTCGGTCACCGGGTCCTGCGCCGACAGGTCCTGGGACCGGTACGGGTCATGGGTGAAGGCGTCCTGGACGTAGGGGTCCTGGGCGTAGGGGTTCTGCGCGTAGGGGTCCTGTCCCTGCTGGCCAGGGGTGCCCTGCTGCGGGGGCGTCACCTGCGGGTGGCCGGCACCGGGAGGCACCGCGGGCGTCCCACCGGACGGCGCCGGGCCGCCCGGGCCCTGGCCGCGGTCACCGTCGTACGGCGCGTTCATGGTTACCCCACCTCATCGTCCCCGGCCGACCGGCCACGACATCGCTCAACGGTCCACTTTCTCACCCGGGCCCGACGGGTCGCCGCTTTCGGGCCCGGTGTCCGGTGTCGGGTCACTCGGCTGCACGGGTTCGTCCCCGGCGGACTCCTCCTCGCCGGGTGCGTCCTCGCGGGGCCCGTTCTCGCCGGACTCCCGTGCGGCCTCGTCCTCGGCCGTGCCGTCCTCGGCGGCCTCCGCCGCCTCGGCCTCGGCGTTCCGCGCGGCCACCCGCTTGCGCTGGCTGTACATGCGCACACCGGCGAGGACGAGGAGGAGGACTCCGCCGGCGATCACGAGCATCACCGTGGGAGTGATCTCGGAGACCCGCACGGTGAAGTTCATCGGCTGCCCGTACGGGGTGCCGTCCTCGGTGTAGAGCTGGGCCGTCATCGGAACCTGGCCGTTGACGTTGGCCGACGCGTTGAACTTCACCGACTGGCTGTGTCCGCCGCCGACCTTCACCGGGAGCTCGGCGTACCGCTCGCCGTTCAGCTCCAGCCGGTTCTTGTTGCCGGAGGTGAGGCGCAGCTTCAGGTGTTCCACGCCCTGGAGCAGCTTGTTCTGGACGGTCACGGGGATCGTCGCGCTGCGGCCGGAGAGCGTGAGGTCCGACTTGTCGACCAGCTGGACGCCCTTGGTGAGGGTCTGCAGATAGTCCAGGACGTTGTTCCGGTAGATCGCGGCGGCCCGGGCCTCACCGCGCCAGGAGGTCGACATCTCGCGGTTGATCGCGTTGCCGAACGGCGTCACGACGCGTTCCGGCTGGGTCAGGATGACCTTGAAGTCGTCCAGCTCGTCCCGCGTGGTCTTCATGTCACGGAAGGCCTGGACCGGAAGCTCCCGGTCGCGCAGCTTCTTCGGGTAGCGGGAGCTGCTCGGCACCGCCGTGGAGGCGTCCGGGTCCGGCTTGGCCGCGGCGGCCGCGAGGAGGTCGCTGGGCTGGGTCCAGCGGCGGCCGGAGAGGCCCTCCAGGGCGGTCGCCATGGACTGCGCCTGGGCCACGCTCGGCATCCGCTGCGGGGCGACCACGATGCTGCGCTGGTCCTCCGGCTGCTCCAGGGTGATCGCCAGGGACTGGGCGAGGAACTCCTGGACCGCGAGCGTGGAGTTCTCCGCGCGGACCATGTCCCCCTCGAAGGCGGTGGACAGGAGCGCGTCGCTCACGACGGCCGTGGTGCTGCCGTTGCCGAGCGGGCGGGCGGCCGTGGCCGTGTACGGGAGGTCGTCGCGGACGCTGTCGCTGCGGGCGATGACCTTGTCGGCGCCGGCCGAGGTCGCGACCGCCACGATGGACGGGTCCACGGCTCCGTCGGCGGGCCAGGAGAAGTCGGTGGACGCCGGTACGTGGAGGACGGTCTCGACCGTCATGCCCGCCAGGGCGGTCGCGGACTGGAGGTGTCCGAGGGAGCCGGGAACGTCCTTGCCCCGATGTGCCAGGGAGGCCAGGTCGGGGTCGGCGAAGGGGAGGGCGACGACCTTGTGTCCCTGGACCGCCTTCTCCAGCGCGTCCAGCCACCGCTCGGCGACGGCCTGGTTCCTGCCGGGGACGTCCCGGTCCCCGTCCTTGACGCGGTAGCCGTTCGCCATGGCGTCGACGGAGGCCAGCAGGTCCGGGTCGACGACCCAGGTGACCGGCAGGTCCTTGCCCAGCGAGACCATCTGGTCCAGGCGCCCGCCCGGGCGCAGCTCGGCCGCCAGGGCGTCGTCCTCGAAGACCGGGGTCTGCTGGTCGTCCGTCGCCGTCTGCGCCGAGACGTGCGCCGAGGCGATCAGCGGCCAGAGGTAGGTGACCTGGGTCTTCTTCTCGGTGGCCTCGGGCTGGTACGGCAGGAAGGTCCGCTCGATGCCGAGCACCCGGTCGTACTGGCGGTCCGAGGTCTGCCCGGTGAGGGAGACGCCCAGCTGGTAGACGCCCTCCTCGTCGAGCCCGAGCTCGGAGACGGGGACGGACAGGGAGAAGTCGGTGCTGAGACCGGCGCCGAGGCGGGGGATCTTGACGGTGGGGGCGTCCGCGAGGGGAGCGGGGTCGCTGTCGTCCCGGAAACCGGTGCGTCCCGTGACCTGCTCGATCTCGCTGCGGCTCGTCATCCTCGGTCCGACGCGCAGGTTCACGGTCGCGTCGGTGACGGCCTTCTTGCCCTTGTTGGTCACCGTGCCCGTGACGGTGACGGTGTCCCCCTCGACGGGTGTGCTCGGGGCCAGCGTGTCGAGCGACACATCGACGGTCCTCGACCCGGTGCCGTCCTCGGCGGCGGCCGCCGGGGAGGCGACGAGAGGTGCCTGGAGCAGGCCGGCCAGGAGCGGCGCCCCGACGGCGAGGGTGATCGTGCGCCGCAGCCATCGGCGGGCAGGTGAGGGACCGGTTCCCTGGATGTCTGCCGCCTCGGCCACGCGTTCGCCCGTCCTCGTCGTTGTCTGTGGTGCCAGTGGTTTCGGTGGTTCCCGGTTGCTGTGTCCAGGCATGGTAACGAGGCACGCTGGGGGCAAGTGCCGGGGACTGCTCCAGGCGATCTTCGGCCAGGCCTGGGCCGGCGCCGCCGGGCGCCCCCGCCCGGTGAAAACGGGGACGTCACGGCGAGCCGGGGCACGTACCCTTTTCTGTTGTGCCGAACGCCAACGAAGACACCCCGACTGCACTGAGCCAGGTGCAACGCCGCGCGGTCAGTGAACTGCTGCGTGTGTCCCCTGTCGCCGACGACCTCGCCCGCCGATTCCAGGAGGCCGGGTTCAGCCTCGCGCTGGTCGGCGGTTCGGTGCGGGACGCGTTGCTCGGCCGGCTCGGCAACGACCTGGACTTCACCACCGACGCCCGCCCCGAGGACGTACTGAAGATCGTCCGTCCGTGGGCCGACGCCGTGTGGGAGGTCGGCATCGCCTTCGGGACCGTCGGTTCCCAGAAGGACGGCTACCAGATCGAGGTCACCACGTACCGCTCGGAGGCGTACGACCGGACCTCCCGGAAGCCCGAGGTCTCCTACGGCGACTCCATCGACGAGGACCTCGTCCGGCGTGACTTCACCGTCAACGCCATGGCCGTGGCGCTCCCCGAGAAGGAGTTCATCGACCCGTACGGCGGTCTCGAGGACCTCTCCGCCCGGGTCCTGCACACGCCGGGTACGCCGGAGGAGTCCTTCTCCGACGACCCCCTGCGCATGATGCGGGCCGCGCGGTTCGCCGCACAGCTGGACTTCGAGGTCGCCCCCGAGGTCGTCACGGCCATGAAGGAGATGTCCGGCCGGATCGAGATCGTCTCCGCCGAGCGCGTCCGTGAGGAACTCAACAAGCTGCTGCTCTCGGCGCACCCCCGGAAGGGCCTCGGTCTCCTCGTGGACACGGGCCTCGCCGAGCATGTGCTGCCCGAGCTGCCGTCGCTGCGCCTGGAGAGCGATGAGCACCACCGGCACAAGGACGTCTACGAGCACTCGCTGACCGTGCTCGACCAGGCGATCGACCTGGAGGAGGAAGGGCCCGACCTGGTGCTGCGGCTGGCTGCCCTGCTCCACGACATCGGCAAGCCCCGCACCCGCCGCTTCGAGAAGGACGGCCGCGTCTCCTTCCACCACCACGAGGTGGTCGGCGCGAAGATGACCAAGAAGCGCATGACCGCGCTCAAGTACTCCAACGAGATGATCAAGGACGTCTCACGCCTGGTGGAGCTGCACCTCCGCTTCCACGGCTACGGGACCGGCGAGTGGACCGACTCGGCCGTGCGGCGCTACGTGCGTGACGCCGGACCGCTGCTCTCGCGGCTGCACAAGCTGACCCGCTCGGACTGCACCACGCGGAACAAGCGGAAGGCGGGTGCGCTCTCCCGCGCCTACGACGGCCTTGAGGACCGCATCGCCCAGCTCCAGGAGCAGGAGGAGCTGGACGCCATCCGCCCCGACCTGGACGGCAACGAGATCCAGGCGATCCTGGGCATCGGGCCCGGGCCGGCCATCGGTCAGGCGTACAAGTTCCTACTGGAGCTCCGACTGGAGAACGGGCCGATGGAGCACGACCAGGCCGTCGCCGCCCTCAAGGAGTGGTGGGCAGCGCGCGACTGAGTCGAGTCAGCGCCCGATCGGGTCGATGTTTCACGTGAAACACCGACCCGATCGACGTTCGGAAGGGGTGATGTTTCACGTGAAACGTCACCCCTTCCGGCGTTCCCGGTGCAGCGCCACGGCGAGTGCCGCGTAGATCACGGCCACCAGCACGACCAGGAGGGGCGACCGGCCGTCGGGCGGCAGCATCAGCGCGGCGATACCGGCCGCGCTCACGAAGGCGACGTTGAACAGCACGTCGTAGAGCGAGAAGACCCGGCCTCGATAGGAGTCGTCCACGGTCGTCTGGACCACGGTGTCCGTCGCGATCTTGGCTCCCTGGGTGATGAGCCCGAGGAGGAAGGCGGCGACGAGGAACGGGGCCGGGGCGAAGGTCAGGGCGAGCGCCGGTTCGAGGACGGCGGCCGCGCCCGTGCACACGGTCATCCAGCCGAAGGGCCCGAACCGTCCCACCGCCCAGGGGGAGAGCACCGCGGCGGCGAAGAAGCCGGCGCCCGACGCGGCGACGGCGAGTCCCAGGATGCCGAGCCCATCGGACTCCGTGGAGCTCCAGGAGTACCGGGAGAGCATGAGTACGGTGACGAGCAGGGCCCCGTAGCAGAAGCGCATGAGGGCGACCGCGATGAGCGCCCGGGCGGCGGGGCGTCGCTCGGAGAGGTGCCGCAGGCCGGCGGCCAGCCCGTGGGCCGTCGACTTCAGCGCCGAGGCGAGGGACCGCGGCGTGAGGTCGGGATCGGGCCCGAGGAGCTCCCGGGGCATCCGCAGGGAGGCGAGAGCGGCACAGAGGTAGAGGGCGGCACCGAAGGCCACGACGGCCGCGTCGGAGTCGTCGGCGAGGAGCCTGACGCCGAAGGCGAGACCGCCGCCGAGGGTCGCGGCGAGGGTGCCCGCGGTGGGCGAGAGCGAGTTCGCCATGACGAGCCGCTCCTCGTCGACGACACGGGGGAGGGAGGCCGAGAGCCCCGCCAGGACGAACCGGTTGACGGCGGTGACGGAGAGGGCGGAGGCGTAGAAGAGCCAGTCCGGTACGGAGGCGAGGACGAGAAGGGCGGTCCCGCAGGCGAGGAGGGCGCGCAGGAGGTTCCCGTACAGGAAGACCTGGCGGCGCTGCCAGCGGTCGAGGAGCACTCCGGCGAAGGGTCCGACGAGCGAGTACGGGAGCAGGAGCACCGCCATCGCGGAGGCGATCGCGGCGGGCGAGGTCTGTTTCTCGGGGGAGAAGACGACGTACGTGGCCAGGGCCACCTGGTAGACGCCGTCGGCGCACTGGGAGAGCAGCCGGACGGCGAGCAGGCGGCGGAAGTTCGTCAGGCGCAGGAGTACGCGCAGATCACGTACGACGGACATGGCAGCAAGACTCACATACGAAGAGGGCCCCCGGGCAGTGCCTCGGGGACCCTCGATCGACAAGCGTGCGGCGCTTTAGCGCTCGACCTCACCCTTGATGAACTTCTCGACGTTGGCCAGGGCCTCGTCGTCGAAGTACTGCACCGGCGGGGACTTCATGAAGTACGAGGACGCGGAGAGGATCGGGCCGCCGATGCCCCGGTCCTTGGCGATCTTCGCGGCGCGCAGGGCGTCGATGATGACACCCGCCGAGTTCGGGGAGTCCCACACCTCGAGCTTGTACTCGAGGTTCAGCGGGACGTCGCCGAAGGCGCGGCCCTCGAGGCGCACGTACGCCCACTTGCGGTCGTCCAGCCAGGCCACGTAGTCCGACGGGCCGATGTGGACGTTCTTCTCGCCCAGCTCACGGTCGGGGATCTGCGAGGTGACGGCCTGCGTCTTCGAGATCTTCTTGGACTCCAGGCGCTCGCGCTCGAGCATGTTCTTGAAGTCCATGTTGCCGCCGACGTTGAGCTGCATGGTGCGCTCAAGACGGACACCGCGGTCCTCGAACAGCTTCGCCATCACGCGGTGCGTGATGGTCGCGCCGACCTGGGACTTGATGTCGTCGCCGACGATCGGGACGCCCGCCTCGGTGAACTTGTCCGCCCACTCCTTGGTGCCGGCGATGAAGACCGGGAGAGCGTTGACGAACGCGACCTTGGCGTCGATGGCGCACTGTGCGTAGAACTTCGCGGCGGCCTCGGAACCGACGGGCAGGTAGCAGACGAGAACGTCGACCTGGCGGTCCTTGAGGACCTGGACGACGTCCACCGGCTCCTCGGCGGACTCCTCGATGGTCTGGCGGTAGTACTTGCCGAGACCGTCGAGCGTGTGACCGCGCTGGACCGTGACGCCCGCGTTCGGGACGTCGCAGATCTTGATGGTGTTGTTCTCGCTGGCGCCGATGGCGTCGGAGAGGTCGAGGCCGACCTTCTTCGCGTCGACGTCGAAGGCGGCGACGAACTCGACGTCACCGACGTGGTAGTCGCCGAACTGGACGTGCATCAGGCCGGGCACCTTGGCCGCCGGGTCGGCGTCCTTGTAGTACTCGACGCCCTGCACCAGCGAGGCGGCGCAGTTGCCCACGCCGACGATGGCTACGCGAACCGAACCCATTCCGGTTGCTCCCTGTGTGATCGTGGAAGCCCTGCTGTGCGCAGGGTTTCACTTGGCGGTGTCGTCGGACGGATCCGGCCGGGTACTGCCCCCGTGCCGGGGCAGGCCGCCCGTCTCTCCAGAATCGTTGTCGTGCAGAGCGGGGGCGTCGGGGCCGGATCGCTGATCCCGCCCTGCCCGCTCGCTCTCGATGAGCTCGTTCAGCCAGCGCACTTCGCGCTCCACGGACTCCATACCGTGGCGCTGCAGCTCAAGCGTGTAGTCGTCGAGGCGCTCGCGGGTCCGGGCCAGGGAGGCGCGCATCTTCTCCAGGCGCTCCTCCAGCCGGCTGCGGCGACCCTCCAGCACGCGCATCCGCACCTCGCGCTCGGTCTGTCCGAAGAAGGCGAAGCGCGCCGCGAAGTGCTCGTCCTCCCAGGCGTCCGGGCCGGTGTGGGAGAGGAGCTCCTCGAAGTGCTCCTTACCTGCCGGGGTCAACCGGTAGACGATCTTGGCCCGGCGTCCTGCGAGTGAAGCGGCGAGCGCTTCCTCGGGGGCGCTGCCCGGTTCCTCGATCAACCAGCCGTTGGCGACCAGCGTCTTGAGGCAGGGATACAGCGTCCCGTAGCTGAAGGCCCGGAAGACGCCCAGCGAGGTGTTGAGGCGTTTCCGCAGCTCGTACCCGTGCATGGGGGCCTCGCGCAGCAGGCCGAGAACGGCGAACTCGAGGATGCCGGAGCGTCTGCTCATCCGTCGCCTCCTCCTCCGCCTTCGGGACCCTTATGCCGTGCTGATGTATCGACTCGATACATCAGCACGATAGAACGGCCGCTCTGTCTCGACAAGCGGGACCACCGTGACCGGCGTCACATCGTCAATTCACAGCGATCGACTTGCCTGATTTGGGGTGAAGTCCGGCCCTAGGTGGGTTTTGGCCGTGCGTAGTCTGTGCGGCATGCAGACCACCGGGAACCGAGCGATGCCCTGGGGCGTCAGTGCTCCGGGTGATCGGCTGCGGTACGGAGGGACTTCCGATGGGTCCCAGCCGTGCGCATTTCGGGGGGACCGGAACTCAACTGCCGCTTCCAGGCGTACGCGCCTGCCCGAGGAGTAGTCGTTCGATGAGCGAGCATCGTCGCAAAATGCCGCCGCAGCAGCCGCCGACGGGCGGTCGCGCGGCGGCACGGCGCGCTGCCCAGCAGCCGGTGGGCCGCAGGTCGGCCCCGGCCCATGACGTCGGTACGGGGGCCCCTTCGGCCTCCTACGGGCCTCCCTCCTCCCATGGAGAGGAGTCGCGTCCCTACGGCGGCCGCGCGGAGGCCCGACGGGCCGCACAGCGCGGCAGTCGCCGCAAGGGGGCCGACTCCGGCCCCGGTGGCCCCGGCGGTCCCGGTGGGGGACGACGCGGCGGCGGTGGCGGCGGTCGCGGCAGTGGTCCGGGGCGGGGCTCC
Organism: Streptomyces tanashiensis; assembly: GCF_014648895.1. Taxonomy (GTDB): domain Bacteria; phylum Actinomycetota; class Actinomycetes; order Streptomycetales; family Streptomycetaceae; genus Streptomyces; species Streptomyces tanashiensis. The sequence continues at coordinate 228,285 of NZ_BMRZ01000011.1, read as the reverse complement.
GGCGGTGGTCAGCCGGGCAAGAAGCGGCTGATCGACTACCCGCGCCACAACAAGTACGGCTGGCGTCGCTGGATGCCGTCCTGGAAGCTCGTGTCGGGCACGTTCCTGTTCTTCGCGGCGAGTCTGATGGGCGCTGCCTACATCGGGTACGCGCAGGTGGAGATCCCCGACCCGGCCAAGACGGCGACCTCGCAGAACAACATCTACTACTGGGCCGACGGGACCCGGATGGTCGCGACGGGCAGTGGCACCAACCGCCAGATCGTGGGGATCGAGCGGATCCCGCTGTCCATGCAGAACGCGGTCATCTCGGCGGAGAACAAGACCTTCAAGGACGACTCCGGCATCGACCCGATGGGTATCGCCCGCGCCGTGTGGAACATGGCCAAGGGCGGCGAGACCCAGGGTGGTTCGACCATCACCCAGCAGTACGTGAAGAACAACCGTCTCGACGACCAGTCGCAGACCGTCACCCGGAAGGTGAAGGAACTCTTCATCTCCATGAAGGTCGGCAACGAGGTCGAGAAGGACGACATCATGGCCGGCTACCTGAACACCTCGTACTACGGACGTGGTGCGTACGGCATTCAGGCGGCGGCTCGTGCCTACTTCAACAAGGACGCCGAGAAGCTCGACCCCAGCCAGTCGGCGCTGCTGGCCTCGGTGCTGAAGGGCGCGACGTACTACGACCCCGCCGGCTACCCCGAGATCGACCCCCGGGCCACGCGCGAGGCGAACACCGAGCGGGCCACCAAGCGGTGGAAGTGGATTCTCGACGAGATGCAGAAGGACGGGCGTCTCTCGGCCGCGGAGCGGGCGAAGTACACCACCTTCCCCAAGGTGGAGAAGCCCAAGAAGGGCGCGAACCTCAGCGGTCAGATCGGCTACCTGGTCTCCACCGCCAACGTGAACATGCAGAACCAGTTCGACATCACCGAGCAGGAGCTGGAGCGCGGCGGCTACGAGATCTACACCACCTTCGAGAAGCCGAAGGTGGACAAGATGGAATCCGTCATCAAGAACCTGATCAAGGAGAAGATCGACCCGGAGAAGCGCCCGAAGGAGGACACGCACGTCCAGTTCGGTGGCGCTTCCGTCGACACGGCGACCGGGAAGATCGTCGCTCTCTACGGTGGCGTCGACGCCACCAAGCACTTCCGGAGCAACGCCGACAGCACCGGTGCCCAGGTCGGTTCGACGTTCAAGCCCTTCGTGCTCGCCGCCGCGATGAGGGACGGTGTCCGGGACAAGGACGGCGGTCCGGTCCAGGACGCGTCGGAGCGCACGATCCTGGACCCGGACAAGAGCCTCTACAACGGCAAGGACGACCTGACGATCCGCCGCTACGACGGGACGGTCTGGGAGGACGAGAAGGGGGACGAGTGGCGTCAGAGCAATGACGAGGACGCCAGCTACGGCCCCATCTCCCTGCGCTACGCCATGATCAAGTCGGCCAACTCGCCGTATGTGCAGCTCGGCATGGACGTCGGCATCGACAAGGTCCGCCAGGCCGCCATGGACGCCGGACTCCGCGAGGAATCCCTGGTCAAGGGCGAGGTTCCCTCGTTCTCCCTCGGTGTCTCCAGCCCGAGCGCCATCCGCATGGCCGGCGCGTACTCCACCTTCGCCAACAAGGGGCAGCAGAACGACCCCTACTCGGTCGAGAAGGTGAAGCGGAGCGGCGTCGTCATCCACAAGCACGAGGCCAAGCCCAAGACGGCCTTCAGCCCGGCCATCGCGAGCAATGTCACCGACGTGCTGCGGTCCGTCGTGGACGACCCCCGGGGTACCGGCACCAAGGCCCGCATCCCGGGCCGCGCGGTGGCCGGCAAGACGGGTACGACCGACGACAACATGTCGGCCTGGTTCGTGGGCTACACGGCGCAGCTTGCGACCGCGATCGACATGTACCGCTTCGACGACGACGAGACGAAGAAGGAGCGCGAGTTCCTTCCGATGTACGGCACGGGTGACCAGCCCACGATCCACGGTTCGTCGTTCCCCTCGCGGATCTGGCGGGAGTACATGACGGATGCCGTGAAGGACATGCCGCTCGTGGACTTCCCGAAGCCGGAGAAGCTGGAGGGCGCCGAGCCCGTCTTCGGCGGTGGTGCCAAGAGCCCGACGCCGACCCCGACGGCCACCCCGACGCCCACCGAGTCGACGATGCCGACGACGACTCCCCCGGCCACCCCGACGACGACTCCCCCGGCGACGCCGACCAAGACGCCGAAGCCGGGCAAGACGACCTGTGACGTCTGGGACTGGAACTGCAACAACCAGGGCAATCCGGGTGGCAACACCGGGCAGCCCACCACCACACCACCCACCACCGAAGCGCCGACGACGACTCCCCCGCCGACGGACGACAGCTCCGGAGGCAACGGCAACGGCAGACCCGGGGGCGGGACCTGGGTCCCCTGACCCTGATGCCGCCGGGCACCTCCTGAGGGCCGCCGCGTCCGCTCCGTACCTTCCGTACGGAGCGGCCGAGGCGGCCCTCGCCGTTTTCCCGGGGACGTACGGCAGGATGTCCCCCATGCCGAGCCTCCAGAAGACGAGCGCGCCGCAGGACCGCTCGCAGACGGTCATCCCCACCCACCGGGACAAGGTGGCCGCCGCGGGCAGCGAACTGATCGGCGGCCCCTACGGCCGACGGGCGGTGGCCGGCACCGGGCAGCTGACGCCGGTGCGGGTGATCGCGCTCGTGGCCATCGGCATGTACGCCCTCGGCATGGTGCAGAAGCTGCCCTGCTACAACTGGGCCTGGTTCCGGGGCACGACCTCCCAGTACACCCACGCCTGCTACTCGGACATCCCGCACCTCTTCGCCGGGCGGGGCTTCGCGGAGGGCCTGGTCCCGTACTTCGACCGGCTGGGCGGCGACATACCGTTCCTGGAGTACCCGGTCCTGACGGGCCTCTTCATGGAGGTCGCGGCCTGGCTGACGCCGGGCGGCGACATGACCCAGCGGGAGCAGTCGTACTGGCTGGTCAACGCGGGCCTGCTGATGGTCTGCGCGGCCGTCCTCGCGGTCTGTGTGGCCCGGACGCACCGGCTGCGCCCCTGGGACGGTCTCCTGGTCGCGCTCGCGCCCTCGGTCGCGCTCACCGCCACGATCAACTGGGACATACTGGCCGTCGCGCTGACGGCCGCCGCCGTCCTCATGTGGTCGCGGAGCCGGCCGCTGGCCTTCGGGATCCTGCTGGGCCTGGCCACCGCCGCCAAGTTCTACCCGATACTGCTCCTCTGTCCGCTGCTGCTGCTCTGCTGGCGTGCGGGGAAGTGGCGGGCGTACGGGACCGCGGTGCTCGGCGCGGCCGGCGCGTGGCTGCTCGTGAACCTGCCCGTGATGCTGCTCGCGCCGGAGGGGTGGAAGCAGTTCTACCTCTTCAGCCGGGACCGGAACGTCGACTTCGGTTCGATCTGGCTGCTGATCAGCCAGCGGACGGGTGACGTGATCACGCCGGGACGGGCCAATCTGTACGCGCTGCTGCTCATGGCGGCGGCGGTGGCCGGTCTCGCGTTCCTGGCGTTCACGGCGCCCCGCAGGCCGCGCTTCGTCCAGCTGGCCTTCCTGATCGTCGCCGCGTTCGTGCTGACCAACAAGGTCTACTCGCCGCAGTACGTCCTGTGGCTGGTGCCGCTGGCCGCGCTCGCCCGGCCCCGCTGGCGCGACTTCCTGGTCTGGCAGGCCTGCGAGGTCATGTACTTCGTCGGCGTCTGGATGTACCTGGCCTTCACGACCAGCGGCAACAAGCAGGGCCTTCCGGTGGACGGCTACCAGTTCGCGATCGTCCTGCACCTGCTCGGCACGCTGTACCTGTGCGCGATGGTCGTACGGGACATCCTGGCGCCCGAGAAGGACCCGGTCCGCCAGGACGGCGCGGACGACCTCTCAGGGGGCGTCCTGGACGGCGCCGAGGACGTCGTCGTGGCGGGCAGGGCGGCCCACCCGGCCCGGCACGCCGCACCGGCCGTGGAGGAGGGCCGGCGGGTGCGCTGGGGCACCACCGACGACCCCGCCTACCCGTGGGGCACGCCCGACTGACGGAAAAGCACTCACCCCCGGGAGACGGACTCCCGGGGGTGAGTGCTTTCGGCCCTGTGCGCGACGCGCCGGTTCAGCGCTCGACGAGCCGGTCGAACTGCGTCGTGGTGTGGCGCAGATGCGCCACGAGCTCGTCGCCCACCCGGGGCTCCTGGGCGTCGGCCGGCACGAACAGGATCGACACCTGCATGTGCGGCGGCTCGGCGAACCAGCGCTGCTTGCCGGCCCAGACGAAGGGCGAGAGGTTCCGGTTGACGGTGGCGAGGCCGGCCCGGGCGACGCCCTTGGCACGCGGCATGACGCCGTGCATCGCCTTCGGGGCCTCCAGGCCCACGCCGTGGGAGGTGCCTCCGGCGACGACGACCAGCCAGCCGTCCGACGCGGCCTTCTGCTGGCGGTAGCCGAAGCGGTCGCCCTTGGCGACCCGGGTCACGTCGAGGACGGCGCCCCGGTACTCCGTGGCCTCGTGGTCACCCAGCCACAGCCGGGTGCCGATGCGGGCGCGGAACCGGGTCTGCGGGAACTGCTGCTGGAGCCGGGCCTGCTCCTCGGCCCGCAGGTGGCTCACGAACATGGTGTGGAGCGGCAGCCTGGCGTTCCGCAGCCGGTCCATCCAGGCGATGACCTCCTCGACCGCGTCGGTGCCGTCCGGGCGGTCCAGGGGCAGGTGGAGGGCGAAGCCCTCCAGACGGACGTCCTCGATGGCGGCGTGGAGCTGCTGGAGCTCCTCCTCGCGCACGCCGTGCCGCTTCATCGAGCTCATGCACTCGATCACGACCCGGGCGCCCACCAGGGCGTGGACGCCGTCCACGGACGACACGGAACGGATCACCCGGTCGGGCAGCGGAACCGGTTCCTCACCCCGGCGGAAGGGGGTGAGGACCAGCAGGTCGCCGCCGAACCAGTCCTTGATCTTCGCGGCTTCGTACGTGGTGCCCACGGCGAGCATGTCGGCGCCGAACCGGGCCGCCTCGTCCGCGAGCCGCTCGTGCCCGAACCCGTACCCGTTGCCCTTGCAGACCGGAATGATCCCGGGGAACTGGTCGATGACGGTCTTCTGGTGCGCCCGCCAGCGAGCGGTGTCGACGTAGAGGGAGAGCGCCATGGCCGGCCCGGAACCTTTCTGACGGCAGCGGTGTATCAAAGATGTGTACGAGACTACGAAGCCTACGGAACGGTCAGCGGCGCGACATGTAGATGTCGAGCGCCTTGTGCAGCAGCTTGTTCAGCGGGAAGTCCCACTCGCCGACGTACTCGACGGCCTCGCCGCCGGTGCCCACCTTGAACTGGATGAGTCCGAAGAGGTGGTCGGTCTCGTCGAGCGAGTCCGAGATGCCCCGGAGGTCGTAGACGGTCGCGCCCATGGCGTACGCGTCGCGCAGCATCCGCCACTGCATCGCGTTCGAGGGCCGGACCTCACGGCCGATGTTGTCGGAGGCGCCGTAGGAGTACCAGACGTGCCCGCCGACGACGAGCATGGTCGCGGCGGAGAGGTTCACACCGTTGTGGCGTGCGAAGTAGAGCCGCATGCGGTTGGGGTCCTCGTTGTTGAGGACGGTCCACATGCGCTGGAAGTACGAGAGCGGGCGCGGCCGGAAGTGGTCGCGGACGGCCGTGATCTCGTACAGCCGCTGCCACTCGGCCAGGTCCTCGTAACCGCCCTGGACGACCTCGACACCGGCCTTCTCGGCCTTCTTGATGTTGCGGCGCCACAGCTGGTTGAAGCCCTTGAGGACGTCGTCGAGCGAGCGGTTGGCGAGCGGGACCTGGAAGACGTAGCGGGGCTGCACGTCGCCGAAGCCGGCGCCGCCGTCCTCGCCCTGCTGCCAGCCCATCTTCCGCAGCCGGTCCGCGACTTCGAAGGCGCGCGGCTCGATGTGGGTGGCCTCGACGTCCTTGAGTCGCTTGACGTCCGGGTCCTGGATGCCGGCCTTGATGGCGGTCGAGTCCCAGCGGCGGATGACCACCGGCGGGCCCATCTTCACGGAGAAGGCGCCCTGCTGCTTGAGGTGCGCCAGCATCGGCTGCAGCCAGTCGTCGAGGTTCGGCGCGTACCAGTTGATGACCGGGCCCTCGGGGAGATAGGCGAGGTAGCGCTTGATCTTCGGGAGCTGGCGGTAGAGCACCAGGCCGGCGCCGACGAGCTCACCGGACTTGTCGAACCAGCCGAGGTTCTCCGAGCGCCACTCGGTCTTCACATCAGCCCATGCCGGGACCTGGCAGTGGCTCGCGGCGGGCTGGCTCTGGATGAATGCCAGATGCTGCTCACGGCTGATGGTCCTCAGGGTCAGGCTCATGCGGGGCGCTCCTCGGCAGGTGTGTCCCCATCGGTCAGGGGCTCCGGCTCTCGCGCCGAAGCCTACTGTGACCGAGGAGCGCCCCGAATGGGTGTGTGTGCCCCGACGTGCCGACGGGGCTCAGCTGATGACGCCGCCGAAGAGGCCGCCGTGCGCCATTCCGAGGTAGAACCCGAACGCCGAGGCGCCGAGTCCGAGGACCAGCAGGAAGCGCTCGCGGGTCGTCGCGGAGATGAACTGCCCGTAGGCGCCGGTCAGGATGCCGATCAGGCCCGACCACGAGGTCAGCAGATGAAGGTTGTCGAACTGTGCGGTGACGAAGGCGATGACTCCGAGGACCAGCGTCACGCCGACCAGGGTGTCCTGGATCGGATGAGGCTTGCCGTCGGTCGCGAAGAGAGAGTGGCCGGGGTCGGGTCGCATTGCCTGTGCCATGGGGCACCTCCTGGCGTGCCTGCCGGAAGGCGGCGCATCGTAGCGCCGCCCGCGTCCGCTGTGTACAGATTGCGTCCCCTCACCGGAGAATTTCAACCGGAAGCCGATGTGCGGGTACTCTGTACAGCTGCGCCGGTGTCTGCCCAGGTCCCTCCGGGATCCCCGACAGCGCTCCTCGCTCGTCGAGGGGACTGTCAGTGGTGGTGGATACCGTTGCTTACGCATCACGACCCTCCTGCCACGGAACGACCGTGGCCGCTGAGTCCAAAGGAGGTGGGTTCCACATGCGTCACTACGAGGTGATGGTCATCCTCGACCCCGATCTGGAGGAGCGCGCTGTCGCCCCCCTGATCGAGAACTTCCTCTCCGTCGTCCGTGAGGGCAACGGAAAGGTCGAGAAGGTCGACACCTGGGGCCGTCGTCGTCTCTCGTACGAGATCAAGAAGAAGCCCGAGGGCATCTACTCGGTCATCGACCTGCAGGCCGAGCCTGCGGTCGTCAAGGAGCTCGACCGCCAGCTCAACCTGAACGAGTCGGTCCTCCGGACCAAGGTCCTCCGCCCCGAGACCCACTGAGCTTCTAGCTCAGAGGTCATCGGGTTCGAGTAGCAACAAAGCAGCCAGAAGCAAACCCGCCGAGAGGTTCCCCCATGGCAGGCGAGACCGTCATCACGGTCGTCGGCAATCTTGTCGACGACCCCGAGCTGCGCTTCACCCCGTCCGGTGCGGCGGTCGCGAAGTTCCGTATCGCGTCCACCCCCCGCACCTTCGACCGTCAGACCAACGAGTGGAAGGACGGCGAGAGCCTCTTCCTCACCTGCTCGGTCTGGCGTCAGGCGGCGGAGAACGTCGCCGAGTCGCTTCAGCGAGGCATGCGCGTGGTCGTGCAGGGCCGGCTGAAGCAGCGGTCCTACGAGGACCGTGAGGGCGTCAAGCGCACGGTCTACGAGCTGGACGTCGAGGAAGTCGGCCCCAGCCTCAAGAACGCCACGGCCAAGGTCACCAAGACCACCGGTCGCGGCGGCCAGGGTGGATACGGCGGCGGCCAGCAGGGCGGCGGCGGTGGCGGCTGGGGTGGAAACTCCGGCGGTTCCCAGCAGGGTGGTGGCGGTGCTCCCGCCGACGACCCGTGGGCGACCGGTGGCCCCTCCTCCTCCGGCGGCGGCCAGCAGGGCGGCGGCGGTGGCGGCTGGGGTGGAAACTCCGGCGGCGGCTACTCGGACGAGCCCCCCTTCTAGGGCACGCCCTGGAAGCAGCTCGTACTCCCACTTCTTGATCACACAGGAGAAACACCATGGCGAAGCCGCCTGTGCGCAAGCCTAAGAAGAAGGTCTGCGCGTTCTGCAAGGACAAGACCGCGTACGTGGACTACAAGGACACGAACATGCTGCGGAAGTTCATTTCCGACCGCGGCAAGATCCGTGCCCGCCGCGTGACCGGCAACTGCACGCAGCACCAGCGTGACGTCGCCACGGCCGTCAAGAACAGCCGTGAGATGGCGCTGCTGCCCTACACGTCCACCGCGCGATAAGGGAAGGGTGACCAAGAAATGAAGATCATCCTCACCCACGAGGTCTCTGGCCTCGGTGCCGCTGGCGACGTCGTCGACGTCAAGGACGGCTACGCTCGCAACTACCTGGTCCCGCGTGGTTTCGCGATCCGCTGGACCAAGGGTGGCGAGAAGGACGTGGCGCAGATCCGCCGCGCCCGCAAGATCCACGAGATCGCGACCATCGAGCAGGCCAACGAGATCAAGGCCCAGCTCGAGGGCACGAAGGTGCGCCTGGCCGTTCGCTCCGGCGACGCCGGCCGTCTCTTCGGCTCCGTGACCCCGGCCGACATCGCCTCGGCGATCAAGACCGCGGGTGGCCCCGACGTCGACAAGCGTCGCGTCGAGCTCGGTTCGCCGATCAAGACCCTGGGCTCGCACCAGGTGTCCGTGCGTCTGCACCCCGAGGTTGCCGCGAAGCTCGGCGTCGAGGTCGTCGCCGCGTAACGCTGCCCTTGGCAGTCTGCGCTCAGCAGTGAGGAAGGGCCGTACCCCTCGGGGTGCGGCCCTTCCGCTGTTTCACGTGAAACACCCGGTTGCTCAGCGGGTGGCGCCGGTGACGATCCAGCGGCCGGAGCGCATACGGAACCAGAGCGTTCCCATCCGCACGGTCATCATCAGGGTCATCGCCCACCAGAGGGCCGTCAGCCCGCCGCCGAGCGCCGGGATCATGAGCGCGACCGGGGCGAAGACGGCCAGGGTCAGCAGCATGGCCCAGGCCAGGTAGGGGCCGTCTCCCGCGCCCATGAGGACGCCGTCGAGGACGAAGACCACGCCGGAGATCGGCTGGGAGAGCGCGACGACCAGAAGAGCGGGCAGCAGGGTGTCCTGCACGGTGGTGTCACCGGTGAAGAGCGGGACGAACAACGGGCGGGCGACGATGAGCAGCGCGCCCAGCACCACACCGGAGAGCACGCCCCACTGGACCATGCGGCGGCAGACCTGCCGTGCGCCGTCGGCGTCGTCGGCGCCGAGGTAGCGGCCGATGATGGCCTGGCCCGCGATGGCGATCGCGTCGAGCGCGAAGGCCATCAGGCTCCACAGGGACAAAATGATCTGGTGCGCGGCGACCTCCGCGTCCCCCAGCCGGGCGGCGACGGCCGTGGCGATCATCAGGACGGCGCGCAGCGAGAGCGTACGGACCAGGAGCGGGACGCCGGCCTGGGCGGAGGCGCGAATGCCGGCCGGGTCGGGACGGAGGGAGGCGCCGTGGCGCCGGGCGCCCCGTACGACCACGACGAGGTAGGCGACGGCCATGCCGCACTGGGCGATGACCGTGCCCCAGGCGGAGCCGGCGATGCCCAGGCCGGCCCCGTAGACCAGGCCGACGTTGAGCGCAGCGTTGGTCGCGAAGCCGGCGATGGCCACGTAGAGCGGTGTACGGGTGTCCTGGAGGCCGCGCAGGACGCCGGTGGAGGCCAGGACCACCAGCATCGCGGGGATCCCGAGGCTGGAGATCCTGAGGTAGGTGACGGCGTACGGGGCGGCCGTGTCCGAGGCGCCGAAGACATCGATGAGCCAGGGCGCCGTGGGCAGGGTCAGTACGACGACGGCGGCGCCGAGCAGGAGCGCCAGCCAGATGCCGTCCATGCCCTGTCGTATGGCGGCCTGGAGATCGCCCGCGCCGACGCGCCGGGCGACGGCGGCCGTGGTGGCGTAGGCGAGGAAGACGAAGACGCTGACGGCGGTGGAGAGCAGTGCCGCGGCGATCGCGAGGCCCGCGAGCTGGGGCGTGCCGAGGTGGCCGACGATGGCGCTGTCGACGATGAGGAACAGCGGCTCGGCGACGAGCGCACCGAAGGCCGGCAGGGCGAGGGAGACGATCTCGCGGTCGTGCTGCCGGCGGACGGCCTTGGAGGTCGCGGGGGCCTGAGTCATGGGCTCAATCTAATCTTCCACAGGTAAGAGATGCAATGCGTTAGTAGTCCTTACTTTCCCTTGGTGCGGGGCTTCGGGTGTGGGCCGTTTGTTCTGATCTTGGTCCAGGGGGGAAAGTTTTTCTCCCCCACAGCCCGTGGATGGGAAACGCACAGGTCAGGTGCGTGAGGCTGGGGGTGTTATGAGTTTGTCCACATGGCTGTCCCCCGCTCCGTGCACAGGATCCGGCGAGTTCTCCACAGCATCTGGCCCTTCACCCACAGGGCCTGTGGATAACCAGATTGGCTGACGCCTCCCGCGGGCCTACCGTGGTCCGGCGCCCGACGCGCAGAAGCGGTCGCAAAGCCACTCGTTGATCAAGGCCGTGGCGTAAGAAAGAGTGGCACGGCGAGGTCCGCGGAGCGGACGGGAGGAGGTGGCTTGGTGAGCGTTCCCGAGCCCATGGACGACCCTTGGGCCGACAGCGGACCGAGCGACCGGCTGCCCACCCGTACCCGAGGCGAGGGGCGCGGCCGTGGCCGCGGGCGGGACGACCAGCACGAGCGGGGCGGCGACGGTCCCTGGGACGGCGGGCTCTCCGGCTTCGAGCGCGTTCCCCCGCAGGATCTCGACGCCGAGCAGTCCGTCCTCGGCGGCATGCTGCTCTCCAAGGACGCCATCGCGGACGTCGTGGAGATCATCAAGGGCAACGACTTCTACAAGCCCGCCCACGAGACCGTCTACGCGGCGATCCTCGACCTCTACGCCAAGGGCGAGCCGGCCGACCCGATCACGGTCGGCGCCGAGCTCACCAAGCGCGGCGAGATCACCCGGGTCGGCGGTGCCTCCTACCTCCACACCCTGGTCCAGTCGGTACCGACCGCGGCCAACGCCTCGTACTACGCGGAGATCGTCCACGAGCGGGCGGTCCTGCGCCGCCTCGTGGAGGCCGGCACCAAGATCACGCAGATGGGCTACGCGGCCGACGGAGACGTCGACGAGATCGTGAACTCGGCCCAGGCCGAGATCTACGCGGTCACCGAGCAGCGCACCACCGAGGACTACCTCCCGCTCGGCGACATCATGGAGGGGGCGCTCGACGAGATCGAGGCCATCGGCTCCCGCAGCGGTGAGATGACGGGTGTGCCCACCGGCTTCACCGACCTCGACTCGCTCACCAACGGTCTGCACCCCGGCCAGATGATCATCATCGCGGCCCGTCCCGCCATGGGTAAGTCGACGCTCGCCCTGGACTTCGCCCGGGCGGCCTCCATCAAGCACAACCTGCCCAGCGTCATCTTCTCCCTCGAAATGGGCCGCAACGAGATCGCGATGCGTCTGCTCTCGGCCGAGGCCCGGGTCGCGCTCCACCACATGCGCTCGGGCACGATGACCGACGAGGACTGGACGCGTCTCGCCCGCCGGATGCCGGACGTGTCCCAGGCTCCGCTGTACATCGACGACTCCCCGAACCTGTCGATGATGGAGATCCGCGCGAAGTGCCGCCGGCTCAAGCAGCGCAACGGCCTCAAGCTCGTCATCATCGACTACCTGCAGCTCATGCAGTCGGGTGGCTCCAAGCGGCAGGAGAGCCGTCAGCAAGAGGTCTCCGACATGTCGCGAAACCTGAAGCTCCTCGCGAAGGAGCTGGAACTGCCGGTGATCGCGCTCTCCCAGCTGAACCGTGGCCCCGAGCAGCGCACCGACAAGAAGCCGATGGTCTCCGACCTGCGTGAGTCCGGCTCGATCGAGCAGGACGCCGACATGGTCATCCTGCTGCACCGTGAGGACGCCTACGAGAAGGAGTCCCCGCGCGCCGGCGAGGCGGACATCATCGTGGGCAAGCACCGTAACGGCCCCACGGCCACGATCACCGTGGCCTTCCAGGGCCACTACTCACGTTTCGTCGACATGGCCCAGACCTGATCCGATCGGGTGTAGGGTCTCAAATCTCGTGGCACAGTCTCAGCCGCGATGGCACAACGGTGGCATTTATGCCGCTGTTGTGAGACTCCCTGATGGGGGCTTTCATCCTTTCGGGTGGCGGGGATTCTGGTCAGGCCCGTCGAGGGACGTAGCGCTGACACCTTGGCTGTACGGGCGATTGCCTGTGGGCTGGGGGTAAGTGATGGACGAAGCGTCTGTGACCGTGAGCTTTCGTCGTCGAAGCGGTGAGTGCGTCGAAGAGCGGGCTTGGCGTACGGTGCCCGTCGAGCTCTTGGAGTCGGCTGCTCCGTGGCGGACTTTCCGCTGGTACAAGGGGCAGAAGCACTACTCCGGCATCTACTGGTCTGCGACGGTCCGCGAACATGTGATCTACGAGTCGCGCCTGGAATTGGCGAGGCTGCTCTTCGCCGATTTCGATCCCGCCGTGCGGTCCATCGTGGCTCAGCCCTTCCTGCTGAAAGCTGAAGTGGACGGGAAGCTCCGCAAGCACATCCCGGACTACCTGCTGATCACCGAGCAGGGGCCGATGGTCGTGGACGTCAAGCCACTGCACCGGTTGTCCAAGCCCGATGTGGCCTTCACCTTCGACTGGACTCGACGGGTGGTGGAGTCGCGGGGCTGGCAGTACGAGGTGTCGAGCGAGCCGCCGACGGCACAGCTGGAGAACATCCGTTTCCTGGCCGGCTATCGCAGGAACTGGCTGTTCAGCCTCGACCTTCTGGACGAGCTCCTGGGTGCTGACCTCGATGGAACCCCGTTGGGGCAGGTCCCGGGCCGTTTTCCCGGCCGTGCGGAGCCGCATGTGCGGTCCGCGGTCCACCACCTGCTCTGGACAGGCCGCCTCGTCACCGACCTTGACCAACCGCTCAGCCCTTCCCGGGTGTTGCGGACGGCGTCATGAGCAGGGCCGGGGCCCGGGTCGGAGTCGGTACGCGTTTCCGCTACGACGGGGAGACCGTCGAGGTGGTGGAGATGGTCCCCACCACGGTGGGCAACGAAGTGGCCCTGAAGGACGGCCGGGGTCGGATGCTGCGCCTGTCCCTGAAGGAACTGCTGTTCTCCGATCGCGCGGTCATTATTCCCGACGCCTCCGGCCCAGCGGCAGACGATCCGGAAGAGATCGCCTCAGTGGTGCTTGGGCAGCTGAACGAGGCAGAGAGGCGGAAGCTCCTTGACCGAGCCGAACATGTCCGCGAGGTCCTGACGGGCTACCGGTCCGGCACCCCAGAGCTCGCACGCGACGATGAGCCCAGGCCCGAGTACTCACCCGCGTTGTCTGCGGAAACCCGGTACACGACGAAGGCCGCAGAGCTCGGAGTGGGCCTGCGCACGTTGAAGCGGTGGGTTGCGGAATTCCGGGAGCATGGCGAGGCCGGGCTCGCACCTAAAAAGGGACCAGCTCGGAAGTCGCAGGTCGGGCTCGATGACCGGTGGGTGGAGACAGCGCTGGAGGTGATGGTCGAGCACACCGGGGAGTCGAAGCCCTCGCGCACGATGGTGATCGAGCGGACCCGGGCCCGGGTGATAGCCCGGTTCGGGCCGGAGGTGGTGCCGCAGCCGAGTCGGGCGACTGCGTTTCGGCTGCTGGAGGAGTTGGAGCGGCGGCATCCGTTGTTCCGGCTGAGCACGAAACGCAACCGGGATATCGCCGATCGGCCGGAGGGTCCGTATGGGAAGCTGCGGCCAACGCGGCCGGGTGAGTACGTGGTGATGGACTCGACTCGGCTCGATGTGTTCGCGTTCGATCCGTTCACGCTCAGGTGGGTCCAGGCCGAGCTGACGGTCGCGATGGACTGGTACACCCGCTGCATCGTCGGGATCCGGCTCACGCCGGTCTCCACGAAGGCGGTGGACGTCAGCGCGGTGCTCTTCCAGTCGTTCCGGCCCCGGCCGGCGGGGAGGGACTGGCCGCGGCACGCGGTCTGGCCCGAGCACGGCATTCCCCGCACCGTGCTGGTCGATGTTGAGGGGGCCGTCGGTCCGGGGCTCGCGTCACCTCCTCTGGTCCCGGAGACCCTGGTCGTGGACCACGGCAAGGTCTACGTTTCGGAGCATCTGACCAGCGTCTGCCGTCGGATGGGCATGTCGATCCAGCCCGCACGGCTGCGAACGGGCCGCGACAAGGGTCCCGTGGAGCGGTATTTCCGCACCCTGCGGGAGGGGCTGCTGCAGGTGCTGCCCGGCTACAAGGGGCCCGACATTCATTCTCGGGGCGAGGCGCCGGAGGACGACGCGTTCTTCTTCCTCGACGAGCTGGAGGCGATCATCCGGGAGTGGACCGCGACGGTCTACCACTGCCGGCAGCACTCCAGTCTGGTCGATCCGGGCCTGCCGGGTCTGCGGATGTCCCCGGCGAAGATGTTCGAGCACGGCATGGCGCGGGCGGGCTACATCGAAGTCCCCCGCGACCGGGACCTGGCTTTCGAGTTCCTGCAGACGCAGTGGCGCACGGTCCAGCACTACGGGGTCGAGATGGGCCGCCGACGCTACAGCGGCCCCGGCCTGCCCGAGCCGGGCGTCCGCAGCCCCTATGACAGTCCAGTCAAGAACGGCTGGCCGTTTCAAGCAGACCCCGACGACATCACCAAGATCTACTTCCGCAACCCCACAACCCGCGAATGGCACACCCTGACCTGGGAACACGCGCCGTCGGCCGAAATGCCCTTGAGTGAGGACGCGCTGGCATTCGCCCGGCAGCTGGCTGCATCGAAGTATCGCTTCCCCGACGACCGGCTGGCCGTTGCTGACTTGCTGAAGCGGTGGAACCTCGGACTGGGCACCACACTCACCGAACGACGTATGGTCCTGCGGCTCTCCCGTGAACAGCCCGCCATCGAACTGCCGCAGACGGAGACGGTCGTCTCACTTCCGTCCGTACGCAAGGCTCTCGGCCAGGACAGGGAGCGCCCGGAGCAGGCGGCACCGGACGTGGCGGCGGAGACGGGCGATGACGACGAGGCCGACCTGGAGGACCTCGCCGAACAGGATGACTTCTACGCCGACGCGCTGGAGGACGTGTGACCGCCCCGATCCCTCTGAGCCTGGGCAATCTGGCCCTGTCGCGGAAGGAGGACTTCAAGGCGTTCGCCAGTGCTCCGCGCCGTGAACAGCCCGAGCTGCTGACGAAGGCCGAACTGAAGGCCCTGAGCCCTGGGGCGAAGGCCATTTATGACCGCTCTCGGCGGGAGTGGCACGCCAACCTCGGTCCGATCCGGACGCCGCAGTTGGCCGAGCTCCACGAGGACTTGTGGGACATCGTCGACAGCAACGTTCAGGACGGTGACAAGGCCAAGGGGGCCGTGGCCGTCGACGCCTTCCCCGGCTTGGGGAAGACGACCTCGGTCCTTGCCTTCCTCCGTGAGTTCCACCACCGGGAGATCGCCGAGAACGGCGAGTACACGGATCAAGGGCACGAGCGGCTGCCGGTCTGCCGGGTTGGGCTGACCGGCAACACCGGTATGAAGGATCTCAACCGGTCTCTGCTGGAGTTCTTCGGTCATCCCGGACGCAATCGCGGGACAACTGCCCAGTTCGGCCAGCGGGCCCTGGACTGCGTGCTGTCCTGCGAGGTCCGCCTGCTCGCACTTGATGATCTCCACTTTCTGAAGTGGCGCCAGAGCAGCGGTATTGAGGTCAGCAACCACCTCAAGTGGATCGCCAATGAGTTTCCCGTGACCCTCTTGATGATCGGCGTCGGGCTCGTCGACAAGGGGTTGTTCAGCGAGGGAGGCGCCACACAGGACGAGGCACTGGCACAGACCGGCCGCCGCACCACACGGCTGGGCATGAGGCCCTTCACGATCGAGTCCGAAGCTGGCCGCCGCGAATGGCGGCAGATGCTGCTGGCCCTCGAACAACGTGTGGTCCTAGCCGACAGGCACCCCGGCATGCTCGCGGATGACCTGTCCGACTACCTCTTCGCCCGAAGCACTGGCCACATCGGCTCGCTGATGACGCTGATCAACCGTGGCTGCCAGCGAGCGGTACGCAGCGGCACCGAATGCCTCACCCGCGACCTGCTCGACCGGGTGAAGAACGACGAAGCATCTGAGGCAGCCCGCAAGGAACTCGAAGCCGCACTGGAGAAACGGCGATTGACCAGCCGACCTCGCTCCAGACGCAAGAAGGCGGCGTGACCGCGGGTGCCCGCACCCTCCCCGTCCGGCTGGCCCCGCTGGCGGGCGAGGCCCTCGACTCTTGGCTGGAAGCACTTGCCCGACGGCTTCACACCCCGCTCGGAGAAGTGTTGCGGCACTTTGGGTTTCCGGCACGACTGCGACGAGGGAACCGTCTGAAGGGCATCCCGCCGGACTGGACGATCCTGCTCAGCGAGCAGGAGACGAGTGCCATCGCGCAAGCGAGCGGACTCGATCCGCAGACGATCACCAGCATGACCCTGGCTCACTATGACCAGAGGGCTCTCCGCATCAACTTCGAGCGCCGTCACGTCAACCGCTGGGTGCTTTGGGGCCGTGGCGGTGGCTCCCGGTTCTGCCCGGACTGCCTGCGAGACAGCGACGGCCGGTGGCAATTGGCCTGGAGGCTGGGCTGGTCATACGCCTGTGTCCTCCATGGCAGGCTCTTGGCGGACTGCTGCCCGGACTGCGGACGCATTCAACGACAGCGGCCCCGCTCCGGCCGAGTCATCCCTCTGCCAGCGATCTGCGGAAACCCACCTGCGGCGCGGGGTGGACCTCGAACAAGCGGCTGCGGATTCGATCTGACCCAGACCCGTACGCTTCAGCTGCCCGTCGGGCATCCCGCGCTCACGGCCCAGAAGCGGCTGCTGGACGTCATCGAGACCGGCACGGCAGCCTTCGGCCCCTACGCGATCAGTCCGCAGCCATCCCAGGCGGCACTGGCTGATGTTCGCGCAATAGGCGGGCGGGTACTGGCAGATCTCCCAGCACCCGACATCAGGAACCTGGTGCCGGCGGACATCGCCGAAGAGCACTTCACCGTTGAGCCGGGCTCCCGGCTGGCTCTGCGAGCAAATGACAGGCCCGGCTTCATGGCCCCACCGCGAGCTGTGAGTACGGCCGTCGCAGTGATCATCGCCCTGCACGTTCTCGAGCAGAGCGACTTCCACCGGGCTGGCGAGGTGATGAGGGGCCTGCTGGAGGCGATGCGCGAGGAGCTCTGGCAGATCAGCGCGAGCAGCATCGACAACTGGGGACGGGGCCTGACACCTGTCCTGCAAGGAGTGAACCTGGCAGCCCTCGCCCCCACGCTTCGTCCCAGCGAACAGCTCCGCTATCGCACGGTCACGCACATGCCGCGCCGCCCGACGACGGGCCGCGAGGAGACAGGGCGGGCCCGGAAGATTCCCAGCATCTTCTGGCCTTCCTGGGCCGTGCGGCTCACTCCATCCGACGGGATCTATCCCCGCGTCCTCGCTCCCGTGCTGGCTGCCTCGCTGCTGATCACCGGTAGCAGGATCACCCTTGAGGACGCGGCCGAGCACCTCGGAGCGGTGACCGACGGCATCGACATCTCTCGCGTTCTCCAACTGCTGGACGATCAGCCGTACTGGTCGACCATGGTCACCGCTCTCGTTCAGCTGGGCGATCACCTCGATGCCACCGACGTCCCCATCGACTACCAGCGGCGGCGCCGCTTGGACTACACCGAGCTGCTGCCACACGAACGCTGGCGAGAGATCTGCCGCAGCACCGGCACGTCACCCGGCACCGGCCGCCGCGAGACGGTCGTCCGCTGCCAGCTCTTCCAGCGCATCAGCGGCCTTCCCGCCGAGTTCGCCCCCGGCTACGTCGCCGGCAACGAAGCCCAGTTCCGGGCCGAGAGCGTCCGCTATGCCGCCCGGCAGACTCCCGAGCTGGCCCAGGCACTGATGGAAGAGGCTCGAAACTTCCTCACTGGTCACCGCATCCGCGACGAACCGGTCACGTGGCAGCCGCCCCTGACTCTGCTGACCGGACTCGACCTTCCCGGCGCCGACCCGGATCAGATCGATGTTCCACGCCTTCACCGGCTCGTCCGCCAGCGCAAGAATCCAGTTCAGCATGCAGCCGAACTCTTCAGCACGAGTGTCGAGGCCATCCGACTCGTCCTGGACGAACAGCCGGCTCCCGCACTCCCGCCGACGAAGACCGCGGCCAGGGCGACGGGCCACACACGCTTCAAGGCCCGCCAGGAGGTGTCGAAAGAGACCTTCACCCGCCTCTACCTTGACGAACACCGCTCACTTCAACAGATCGCTGACCTCATGGGCTTCTCCCGCCCGGTGCTGACCGAACTGGCGAGGGAGTACGGCATCGCGCTTCGCGCCGGACCGCAGGACTACAAGCCCCGCGGAACCATCGAACGGGAATGGCTTATCGATCAGTACGTCATCCGTCGCCGGACCCTGCCGGACCTCGCCCGAGAGACGGGCATGAGTACCGCGAACATGGCCCGCTGGGCCCATGCCCACAAGATCCCCCTACGGCCCCGCGGTGGTGGAAGCCACGACACCGCACTACGCGTTACCGAGCAGGCGGCCCGCATCCCAGCGATTCTGCGCAAGGCCCTCACGAGCCCCTATGCCTGGCAGCGGCTCGAACGCTTCACGGCCGCGTCGTCCTACCCCACCATCCGCGAGGCGGCCCAAGCCCTCGGCATCAACCAGCCGACCCTGGTGATCCAGATCAACCGCCTGGAACGGGACCTTGGGAAGTCACTGCTTGAACGCGCGGAACGCGGCCGGGCCATGAAACTGACCTCGTTCGGCAAGAAGGTCGTCGCTGCTGCCAGGAATATCCACTGACCGGCTAACGAAGGGGAACTACAGTCCACGATGGGAGAGGGGGCGCGATGACATTGAACAAGAGGGGATCCCGCCGGATCACTGTCGACGGTGTCGGATACCGCTGGCGGGTGCGCAGGAAGCCTTCCTACATGCAGGGACTGTGCTGGACGCCCCTGATTTACGCAGTCGAGCTCGCCAATGCCGATCGCGCGGGCGCGATCTTGGTCGTCACGACAGGTCAGCCGCACCCCAGCAACTGGTTGGGGGTTGGGGCGGAGTCTGTTCGGCCAGCTCATGTTGCCGCGAGCGTGCGGGAGGCGCGAGCGCAGGGTTGGGAACCAGTCGCGTCTGGCTCCCCCTTCCTTCTTGACCGATCGGCGGGGTTCATTCCGAGGCCATAAGCGTGGACCGGGAGGGCTCTGCCAATCTCGGCCGAATCGACGTCTCCTCCGGAAGAACCTAAAGAAGACAATCAGAGATGGCGGGGGACATGAACGAGTTTCCACAGGCACTCCGCGCCTGGTTCGCCGAGAACGAGGAAAATCTGCGGTCACGTGGAGTCACCAGTGACTTGCGGCGATCTCCCGAGGACGGCCGGCCCAAGAGCAGTGCCTGGCTCACCGTGGAGACCGGTGACTACCTCGCCATGCTCATCGTCTGGAGCAGCGGTGAAGCGGAACTGGAGTACGGGAACCTGGACAGCGGCCAGACGCATCAGGAACACCGCGACTTCCGGTCCCAGGAGGAACTCCTTGACTCCATCCAGACCGTTCTCGGATGGGTCGAGACGCACACACCAACGAGCGACGTTTCGCGCCCGTGAAGTGTCACGAGGCTCTGAGGCGGCCCGTCATCATGGGTTGGTGACGACATGGATGCGCTGCTACTGGAACGAGGAAGACGTCTGGTTCTACTTCGAGGTCGACGCCGAAGGTTGGGTGACCCGGCAGATCGAGCTCGAAGGGCCTGAGCTGATCCCGATCGCGGCCGCCTCCCTCGCCGAATGGCAGCAGGCCCGCGACACAGGCCGCCTCGACGAGTACGACAACAGGTTCGGGATCACAGCAGAACTGCCCGTCTCTGAATGGGAAGGCCACGATCCGGAGGAGCTGACCTCTGACCAGTTCGAGGAGGTCTGGGACTCAGCCCGTCGGCAGATCGCAGCCCTGCCGTCGTGATTGCTCGCTCGGGGCGGATAGTCACTTGCCGCACCCGCCCTGCCAGCTCGATCATGAAGTCTCGATCGAGGAGGCTTCGTGGGATTGTGCCTGTTCCCTGGGGACGGTGACCTCACCAGCCCGGACATCAGCTGGTCCTACTCGGGTTTCAGCGCCTTCCGCCAGCGCTTGGCGCAGGCTGAGGGGTTCACGCTGCCGGACATGTGGGGTTTCGGGGGGGACCGGCAATGGAGCGAGATCTCATCGACGCTTGAGCCCCTGCTGGACCATCCTGACGATTCCGGTGATCTATCCGCCGCCGACTGCGCCAGGGTCCTGCCCCGGCTGGCCGAGATCATCACGGAGTGGGAGACCGTGGAAGGCGACCCCACTGTCTCGCGGCACATCGAGGACGCCCGACAGCTCGTGATCGTGTTGAACATCTGCGTCGACTCGAACGTCGAACTGCTCTTTGGGTGACGTTGAAGAGCACCCGGCTGTGAGCCGGCGAGCCAGGATGGCTTCGAGGAAATGACATGGCCGTGAGACAGAACCTGTGCCAACCCGCGTGAGACACCGCCAAGACCTGCAGGTCACAGCGTCGCCATATGACACCGAAAGCGAGACCCTACATCGGGAAGCCCCGGGGCGGGGATCGCGTTGGATGGGATCTATGACGACATCTTTCGAATCCTTGTTGCCCGGTACCGAGCGGGCGTTGCTGCACCGTGTGGCGGTTGCCCAGACGGAAGGGCGGACGCCGTCCTTCGTGGGCGCGGTGGTCCGCGACGGAGCGTTGGTGTGGAGCGGTTCGCGCAGCTGTGTGGACGGCCACGCGCCGGACGCCGACACCCAGTTCAGGATCGGGTCGATCACCAAGGTGTTCACCGCCGTGCTGGTGATGCGGCTGCGGGACGAGGGCCTGCTCGGGCTCGACGATCCGCTGGAGCGGCACCTGAAGGGAACGGGCGCCGGTGAGGTGACGATCGCCCAACTCCTGGGCCACACCGGCGGTCTCGCGGCCGAGACGCCCGGCGCGTGGTGGGAGAGGTCCTCCGCCGCACTGCGGCCGGAGCTGTCCGACGTCCTGGGGGAGCGGCCCTTCCTCCAGACGCCGGGGCGCCGGCACCACTACTCCAACCCCGGCTACACACTGCTCGGTTCGCTGGTCGAGGCGGTCCGGGGCGTGTCCTGGGAGGAGGCGCTGCGGCGCGAGATCCTCGAACCGCTGGGGATGGGAAGGACCACGGTCGATCCCGTCGCGCCGCACGCGGGTGGCTGGGCGGTGCACCCCTGGGCCGACGTCATGCTGCCCGAACCGTCCGAGGATCTCGGCCTGATGGCGCCGGCCGGGCAGCTGTGGTCGACGGCCGCCGACCTCGCCCGCTTCGCCGCCTTCCTCGCCGCGGGGGACGACCGGGTCCTCGCCACGGCTTCCGTGGAGGAGATGCGTGCCCCTGCCTCCCCTGCCGGGGAGGGCGACTGGGAGGGGAGCTACGGGCTCGGTCTCCAGCTGCTGCGCAAGGACGGGCGCACCCTCATCGGCCACACCGGATCCCTCCCGGGCTTCGTCGCCTGTGTGTGGGTGAGTGTGGAGGACGGCCTCGCGGGGATCGCCCTCTCCAATGCCACCTCGGGCCCGCTGACGGGGGTTGTGGCCGCCGATCTCGTACGGATCGTGGCGGAGGCGGAGCCGAGGCTCCCGGAGCCGTGGCGGCCCCTTCCCGCGGCCGAGGTCGACGAGGAGCTGCTGTCCCTCACCGGCCCCTGGTACTGGGGCACGTACGCCTACGGGCTGCGGCTCGGCCCCGAGCGGAGCGTGGTGCTCGAACCCCTGCGGGGTGCCGGTCGACGGGCTCGTTTCCGGGCGCTGCCCGAGGGGGGCTGGGTCGGGCTGAACGGTTACTACGCGGGGGAGACGCTCAGGGCCGTGCGGCGCCCCGACGGCAGCGTGAGCCATCTCGACCTCGGCTCGTTCGTCTTCACGCGGGAGCCGTACGAGCCGGGAGACGCGGTCCCCGGCGGTGTGGACGAGGCGGGCTGGCGCGGCCTCTGAGCCGTTGAGCGCAGTGCCGTCGGACCGAGTGCTGCGCCGCCGCGCCGTGCCGTGGGGTGATGTTTCACGTGAAACCGTGCTGTTTCACGTGAAACACGTCCTCAGAGGTTCTTCTTGAAGCCCACGTGGGAGGCCTCGAAGCCCAGGCGCTTGTAGAAGCGGTGGGCGTCGGTGCGGGTGACGTCGGAGGTCAGCTGAACGAGCCGGCAGTCCTGGCGTCCGGACTCCGCGACGGCCCACTCGATGAGCTGCGTGCCGAGACCGCTCCCGCGCTCGTCGGAGTGGATGCGGACACCCTCGATGATCGAGCGGGTGGTGCCCCGGCGGGAGAGTCCCGGGATGACCGTCAGCTGGAGGGTGCCGACGACCTTGTCCTCGCGGACGGCGACGACCACGTGCTGGTTCGGGTCGTTCGCGAGGCGCTCGAAGGCGGTGAGGTACGGGGCGAGGTCGTCGGGGGATTCCCGCTGCGCGCCCAGGGGGTCGTCGGCGAGCATCGCGACGATGGCCGGAAGGTCCTCCGCGGTGGCGGGGCGTATCTCAAGATCGCTCATGTCCCGCAGCGTACGCGCGCCCGATTCACACGGGCGCGCCCACGCCCTCCACGACCGCGACGAGCGGTGCCAGCTCCGGGTTCTTCGCGGCTTCGTCGAGGGCCTCGCGCAGGGCGCTGTCGTTGGTGGGACGGGCCTCGTCGAGCAGCTTCTGCCCGGCCTCGGTGACATCGGTGTAGATGCCGCGCCGGTCGGTGGCGCAGAGGTACCGGGTGAGCAGACCGCGGTCCTCGAGCCGGGTGACCAGCCGGGTGGTGGCGCTCTGGCTGAGCACGACGGCGTCGGCGACCTGCTTCATCTGGAGGTGGCCGCCGGGACCGCTGTGCTGGCGGCTGAGGACGTCGAGCAGCGAGTACTCCCGCACGCTCAGACCGTGACCGGACTCCAGGGCTCGCTCGATGTGGGCCTCGATCCTGCCGTGCAGCAGGGAGAGGGCGCACCAGCGCTGGGCGAGCGCGGTGAGTGCGGGGTCCGTCGCGGTCATGGGATCTCCTCGGTCTCTCCTCGGCGCCGGAGCGGCTCGATCCAGGGTAGACGAAGCGACGCAATAATGCGCGTCTGCAAGTAAAACTATCCGGCGGCGACCGTCAGGGGAGCGAAGCGGCGGCGCCAGTCGCCGGGGAGGTCGGGCAGGGAGCGGATCATCACCGCGTTGGTGGCGATCGTGTCGATGCCGTTCTCCTTCGCCCAGCTCAGCAGCGAGGTGTGGCGCACATCGATGTCGGTGCGCAGCGGGCGGTCGGTGGCGGCCGCGAGGGAGGCGATCAGGGCCTGGGCCGTGCCGGGGTCCCGGGCGATCAGAGGGCCGATCACATGGGTGTCCATATTGGGCCAGGCGGCCGCGAAGCCGGTGATCTCGCCGTCCCGTTCCGCGACGCGGAGGTGGTCGGCGAACGCGGGGAGCCGGGCGATGATGTGGGTGCGGTCGAGACCGAAGACCTCGTGGTCCAGGCGCAGGATCGCCGGGAGGTCCTCCGCCGTCGCCGGGCGGACCGGAACGTCCGGGGCGGGCGCGGTGAAGGTGAAGCGCCCGCGCACCATCTCCGCCCGGCTCGTCTCGGTGAAGCCCAGCTGCTCGTAGAGAGGCTGCCCGTTCGCCGTGGCGTGCAGCGTGAGCGGGGTGTCCCCGGCTTCCGCCAGGACGTGCTGCATCAGCCGGCGCCCCACGCCCTGACGTGCGTACCGCTCGGCGACGAGCACCATGCCGATCGCGGCGAGCCCGGGACCGTACGAGGTGACCACGGAACCGGCGGCAAGGCCCGGACCGTCGGGGTCGTCGATGCCGTACCCGGTGCCCGCGGTGAGCAGCAGGCCCCACTTGTGTTCCTCACGGGGCCATCCCCGGTTCTCGGAGAGGTCGGCGCAGGCGAGGAGGTCCTCCGAGGTGAGGCGCCGGATGGGGAGCTGAGCAAGGGGTGCGGGGGGAATCGGCATGCCTTTCAGGCTGTCCGACGTGGTGATCTCCCGTCCACCTCTTTACGGGATCCGGCCGACCCTCCTGGCCGATACCCGTGGAGGCGTTGATTCCGTCCCGTCGCCCACGGACGATGTTTCACGTGAAACCCCCCACGCGACGACTGCACCTCTTCGACCTCGACGGCACTCTGATCCGGGGCTCCGCCGCCGCGGTGGAGATCTCCCGGCAACTGGGCCTGGTGGACGAGATCGCCGCCCTGGAGGAGGGGTTCCTGCGGGGGCTCACGCCGGACGAGTTCGCCGTCCAGGCCCGCGAGCTCTGGTCCGCGCTCACCCCGGAGCAGGTCGCCGCGGCCTTCGACGGGGCGCCCTGGCTGGCGGGCATCCGCGAGGTCTGGGCGGAGATCAAGGCGGCGGGAGACCACTGTGCGGTCATCTCCCTCTCGCCCGACTTCTTCGTCGAGCGGCTTCTCGACTGGGGCGTCGACACGACGCACGGTTCGCTCTGGCCGGCGGTCCCCTTCACCGAGCCGATCCACCGGCCCGGCATCCTCGACGCGCGAGCGAAGGTGCGGATCGCGAAGGAGCTCTGTGCGGGGTACGGAGTGACCACTGCCGACTGCGTCGCGTACGGGGACTCGATGTCCGACGCGGAGCTCTTCGCGATCGTGCCGGAGAGCGTGGCCGTGAACGCGGACCACCATCTCGCCGGGCTTTACCGCCACAGCTACTCCGGAGGGGACCTGCGCGAGGCCTACGCCCTGGTCCGAAACAGCGCAGCCTAGCCAGAAAACCGGGCCTATGGCCCGAGAACGCCACTTTCTGTCCCTAGCGCGGGCCGGAAGCGCCATGCTGCGACCACGGAAGCCGGCCAGCGCAAGGCGAGGCACATGATGGATGCTCCGACCACCACCACGGAAGAGCGGGGGCTCCCGGCCGCGGACGGGAAGGAACCCCGAATACCCGGAGAACCTTCCGCCGATGCCGTGCTCGTCCGTCGTACCCTGGCGGAGATCGCACCGGTCGCCGACCGGGTGACCTCGTACTTCTACGCCCTGCTCTTCATCCGGCACCCCGAGCTGCGCGAGATGTTCCCCGCGGCCATGGACACCCAGCGGGACCGGCTGCTGAAAGCCCTCCTGACGGCGGCCGAGCACATGGACGACGCCCCGGTCCTCACCGCGTACCTGGAGAACCTCGGCAGGGGCCACCGGAAGTACGGCACCCAGGCGACCCAGTATCCGGCCGTCGGCGAGGCCCTCATCGGTGCTCTCGTGCGGTACGCGGAGAAGAGCTGGGACGAGGAGACCGAGGCGGCCTGGGTCCGGACGTACACGACGATCTCCCAGATCATGATCGACGCGGCCGCGGAGAACGAGCGGACCGCGCCCGCCTGGTGGCAGGCGGAGGTGGTCTCCCACGACCTGCGCACCCCGGACATCGCCGTCGTCACGCTCAGGCCCGACCGGCCGTACCCCTTCCTCGCCGGGCAGTACACGACGCTGGAGACCCCGTGGTGGCCCCGGATATGGCGCCACTACTCCTTCGCCGCCGCGCCCCGGCCGGACGGGCTGCTGTCCCTCCACGTCAAGGCCGTCCCGGCCGGCTGGGTGTCCAACGCGCTGGTCCACCGGGCGCGCCCCGGAGACCTGCTGCGGCTCGGTCCGCCGGCCGGCTCCATGACGGTCGACCACTCCACGGACACCGGCCTGCTCTGCATGGGCGGCGGCACCGGCATAGCGCCGATCAAGGCGCTGGTCGAGGACGTCGCCGAACACGGGGACCGGCGCCCGGTCGACGTCTTCTACGGGGCGCGCAGCGGCCACGACCTCTACGACATCGACACCATGCTGCGGCTCCAGAAGACCTTCCCGTGGCTCTCGGTCCACGCGGTCACCGAGGAGCAGGGGAGGCTGCCGGAAGCGGTCTGCCGCTACGGCCCGTGGAACGAACGCGACGCGTACCTCTCGGGCCCGCTCGACATGGTCCGCCGAGGAGTCGACGCACTGCGGGGAGCGGGGGTCCCCTCGGACCGTATCCGCCACGACTTCCTGGCGGAGCTCGCCCCCGCGACGGCCGGCTAGGGCCTGTCCGGTGGATCAGGGTCGGATGGGCCCTAGCCCAGGTCGGGGGCGTGCATCGCGCGGACGCCCTCGATGTTGCCGTCGAGGTAGTGGCGCAGGGAGAGCGGGACGAGGTGCACGGCGGCGATGCCGACCCGGCTGAAGGGCACCCGGACGATCTCGTACTCGCCGACGGGTTCCTCCATCTCGGGACCGTGCCGCAGCGAGGTGTCCATGGAGCCGAGCCGGCACACGAAGAAGTGCTGGACCTTCACCCCGGAGACCCCGCCGTCGACGATGTGCTCCACGGTGTCGACGAAGCAGGGCACCACATCGGTGATCTTGGCGCCGAGCTCTTCGAGCACCTCGCGGTGCAGGGCCTCGACGACGGTGGCGTCGGTGGGCTCCACGCCGCCGCCGGGCGTGAGCCAGTAGGGATCCATCCCGGGCTTGGTCCGCTTGATGAGGATCAGGTCGTCCCCGTCGAGCAGGATGGCGCGTGCGGTGCGCTTGATCACGGGCCGTTCGGTCATGGGAAGAAAATGGCCCGTCCGAGGTGTCCTGAAACTCACCAGGCCCCGGCCGCCCGCAGCAGCTCCTCGTGGGCCCGCGCGAGGGGGGACAGCGCGAGCGTCCCCGTACGCGCGACGAGGAAGTAGGTCCGGAGCGGAGGGACCGGGGGTTCGAGCAGTGCCACGAGCCGGCCCTGCCGCAGGGCCTCCTCGCACAGATAGCGCGGCAGGACGGCGAGCCCCGCGCCGGAGGCGGCGGAATCCCGCACGGCCCGCAGGTCGGGGGCGATGACGGTCGCGGCGGCCGCCGGTTTGGTCTCGAAGACGCTCGCCCAGTAGCGGGAGACGAAGGGCAGCGACTCGTGCACCTCGACGACCGGCAGCTGTTCCAGGAGCACCGCGCCCTCGCCCATGAGCACCTCGGGGGAGAGCCGGGCGGCCCAGCGTGGGGCCGCGACGAGGACGTGCTCCTCGTCGCAGAGCGGAGTGGAGACCAGCAGACCGCCGCGTGGGCGGGCGGTGGAGATGGCCAGATCGTGATGGCCCGCGGCGAGCCCGTCGAGGATCTCGTCCGTGTCGCCGAGGAAGGAGGCCCGCACGGCGAGCCCCTGGCCGACCAGAGGGGTGAGGGCGGGCAGCGCCCGGAGCGCGGTGAACTCCGGGGGCCCGGCGAGATGGAGGGTGCGGACGCCGCTCTGCTCGTCGAGGCCGGTCTCGGCGATCTCCACCAGGGCGTCCAGATGGGGCGCCGCGCGGTGCGCGAGTTCGTCGCCGATGGTGGTCGCGGTGACTCCGCGCGCCTGTCTGAGGAAGAGCGGCCGCCCCAGCTGGCGCTCCAGCGTCCGGATCTGGCTGGTGACGGCGGGCTGGGAGAGGCCCAGGAGTGCGGCGGCGCGGGTGAAGGAGCCGGCCCGGTGCACCGTGACGAACGTGCGCAGCAGGGCCAGATCCATGTCCGCCCCCTCCCGGCCGTGCGGCCGTTCGACTCAGGCGGTCGGCTGACTGCGCCTCAGGACCGTCCAACTATAAATAAGTCGATAGGTCGCTGTCGCTACCGTGATTGGACACTGACGCACAGTCAACTAGCCTTGTGCAGGCGGTCTCCGCGCGTGGAACCGAGGTCGTTCCGAGCCACGAGGGGGGAGGCTCGGAGCGCCCTCGGTCCGTGCGCTCAGCCCCTGGTCAGCTCGCGCTCCCGGCCTCGTCGAGGGCGCGCAGCACATCGGCGATCAGGTCCTCCGGGTCCTCGGCCCCGACCGAGAAGCGGATGAAGCCCTCCGCGACCGCGTCCCCGCCCCAGCGCCCGCGCCGTTCCGCCGTGGAGCGCACACCGCCGAAACTGGTGGCGTCGTCGACGAGCCGCAGCTCCTCCAGGAACCGCTCGGCCCGCTTCCGGTCCGCCAGTTCGAAGGAGACCACCGGGCCGAAACGCCGCATCTGCCGGGAGGCCACCGCGTGCGAGGGGTCGTCGGGCAGCCCGGGGTAGCGCAGCCCGGTCACGTCCGCGCGCTCGGCCAGCGTCTTCGCCAGCGTGAGCGCGGTGGAGCACTGCCGGTCGATCCGCAGCTGGAGCGTGGCGAGCGAGCGGTGGGCGAGCCAGGCCTCCATGGGACCGGGGATCGCGCCGACGATCTTGCGCCAGCGCCGTACCTCCGCCGCAAGTCGGGGATCCCGGCAGCTCACATGGCCGAGCAGGATGTCACCGTGCCCGGTCATGCCCTTGGTGTCGCTGGCGACGGAGAAGTCCGCGCCCAGGGCGAGCGGGCGCTGGCCGAGCGGGGTGGCGAGGGTGTTGTCGACGGCGACGAGCGCCCCGGCCGCGTGCGCCTCCCGCACCAGACGGCGGATGTCGCAGACGTCGAGACCGGGGTTGGACGGGGTCTCGATCCACAGCAGCCTGGCCCCGTCGAGTACGGAGAGCTGGGCGTCGCCGCCGGTCGGCGCGGTGCGGACCTCGACGCCGTACGCCCGCAGCTGCTCGTGCAGCAGGGGCAGGGCCTGGTAGCCGTCGGACGGCAGCACCACCGCGTCGCCGGTCTTGAGCTGGGAGAGGAGGACGGCGGAGATCGCGGCCATGCCGGACGCGAAGACCAGGGTCTCCACGTTCTCCTCCCCCGGCGCCTCCAGCTCGCCGATCGCCCGCTCCAGATGGGTCCAGGTGGGGTTCTCGTCGCGGCCGTAGGTGTACGGGCCGGTCGGCTCGCCCGGCAGGTGGAAGTGGGCCGCGAAGACCGGCCCCGGCAGGGTCGGTTCGTACTTCACGGGCTCGGGCAGCCCCGCCCGTACCGCCCGTGTGCCGTCGCCGAGTCGGTCGTCCGTCACGGTGTCCTGTCCTCCAGTTCCGCACGTACGGCCGCGAGCAGTCCCTCGCTCGCGGCCTCCACCATCTCCAGGCACTCCTCGAACTCCTCGCGGCCCCCGTAGTAGGGGTCGGGGACGTCGAGCCCGGCCCCGGCGGCCGGATCGTAGGAGCGCAGGAGTCGTATTCTCGCCGCCTCGTCGGGGGTGCGGGCGAGCTCCCGGAGCTCCCGCAGATGCCCCTCGTCCAGGGCGATCACCAGGTCGAGGGCGGGGAACCACGAGGACCGGAACCGCCGGGCGGTGTGCTCGGAGGTGTATCCGTTCTCGTCGAGCACGGAGACCGTGCGCGGATCGGCGCCGTCGCCCTCGTGCCAGCCTCCGGTGCCGGCGCTGTCGACCACCACCAGACCGTCGAGGCCGGCCTCCTCCACCCGGCGGCGGAAGACGTGCTCGGCCATCGGCGAGCGGCAGATGTTGCCCGTGCAGACGAAGCAGACGCGGTAGGCCATGGTCGCCCCTCAGTCGCCGTCGGGGAGCACGACGTTCAGCGCCCACGAGACGACGGAGATGATCAGGCCGCCCAGAACGGCGGTCCAGAAGCCCTCCACATGGAAGCTGAGGTTGAACAGATCGGCCAGCCAGGACGTGAGGAGCAGCATCAGGGCGTTGACCACCAGGGTGATCAGGCCGAGCGTCAGGATGAAGAGCGGAAGCGTCAGCAGTTTGACGATCGGCTTGACCAGGACGTTCACCAGTCCGAAGACAAGGGCGACGAGAATGAGGGTCAGGGCCTTCTTGCCGGTGCTCTCACCGGTGAGGGTGATGTCCTGGAGCAGCCAGATGGCGACTCCCAGGGCGCCCGCGTTCGCGAGCGTCTTGACTACGAAATTCTTCATGTGTCTGATCGTGGCAGACGTGATCGGGCACAGGCAGGGGCGAGCAGGCGATGAAGGCATTCCGGCTGGACGAACTGGAGGCGGAGCGCGCCGCGAACAAGGGTGCGTACCTCCAGTTCCTGCGGGAGCGGAACATGTCGGTGGGCCTGTACGCGCTGGACGCCGGAGAGCTCGACCCTCAGCGGCCGCACGGCCAGGACGAGGTGTACTTCGTGGTCAGCGGCCGGGCGGCGATCACGGTCGGGACGGAGACGACCCAGGTGGCGCGGGGCAGCGTGGTCTATGTGCCGGCCGGGGTGGAGCACAGGTTCCACCACATCAGCGAGGACCTGCGGGTCATGGTGGTCTTCTCGCCCCCGGAGGGCTGAGGGTCGGAGGACCCCGAGCCCCTAGGGGGTGGATCAGGGGAGAGCGGGGGCCGCGGGACCCCCACGGGCTTCCTCCCGCCCCTAGCCTTGAGGGTGTTCGGCGCACAGCGTGCCGGGCGGTTCTTCGAGAGCGAGGTAGGGACGATGGCCGTACAGGAGATTCTCGCGGGGATGCCCTGGTGGGTGAAGTGGGTCGCCATACCCGCCCTCGCCCTGATCGTCTTCGGCGGGCTGATCACCAGCGTCCTGGCCTTCGTGGTCGGTCTGCTCTTCAAGGTGCTGCTCTTCGCGGCCCTCGTCGCCGGACTGATCTACGTCGTCCGGAAGTTCAGCTCCTCCGGCAAGTCGCGCGAGGACTGGTAGCACAAGCTACTCATCGGTATGAAGCCGATGGTGGGCATTAGCCCGGGCGGGGGAACGCGCTGGTCGAATCAGGGTATGGGCCCTGGGGCTGCCACTAGAGTGGAATCTCTCCGCCGTGTTGGGGACTACAGGCGTAGACCTCCGTGCTGACCAGCGGTTTCCCAGGCCCGGCGGGCGCGCGGGGGCGGCCCCCGCGGGCGGGTGCGATGCACCCGTCGTCACGCCTGGGGGTGACCTTTGGCCATGGCTACGCAGACGGCTGCGCCTACCCTGATCGGCTCGGTGCAGCGAGCGCTGAGACTCCTGGAGGCCGTGGCCTCCCATGCGGAGGGCGCTCCGGCCAAACAGCTCGCCCGTGAGACGGGCCTTCCGCTGCCCACCACGTACCACCTGCTCCGCACCCTGACGCACGAGGGCTATCTGGTCCGCGACAAGGGTGTGTTCGTCCTGGGCGACGCCGCCGTCCGACTGGCCGGCGGCGGAGACGTGCAGAATCGTCGCATCAAGATCGAAGACTCCCTCGCCCACTGGCGGGACGAGATCGGTGTACCCATTTACTTCGCCCTCTACCGCGAGGGGGAGATCGAACTCGTCGCGGTCGCCGACACCCCTTCCGCCCCCGCAGTGGAGGAATGGGCCGATTTCCGCGAGACCGCGCACGCGCACGCGATCGGGCAGTGCCTGCTGAGTCAACTCGATCTGAAATCTCGTCAAGACCACCTCGACCGCCACCCGGTGGAAGCCATCACTCCGTACACGGTGCGTAACCAGCGCGCCTTTTTGGAGCGTTTGGGCAGTTTGGGGCGAATGGAACCCGTGGTGGAGCGTCAGGAATATGCACTCGGCACGGTCTGTGCCGCGATCCCCATCACCGCGGGCTCCGCGGCGGCCACGATGGCCATTTCCCTCCCCCTTCACCAGGAAGAACGGTTGCTCCCAGCAGTCGAGCGGCTACGCACGGAGATCGGGAGGCTCTTCAGTTCCCTCGCGTTCTCTATCAGTATCTGAAAAATCACTCCTTGTGATCTGCTAGCGCGTACAGCACGATTGCGTCAAGAGGGCCACGGGGGATCATTCCTGGCCGTTTCGGTCACAGCTTTCAGCAGCTGTGTTTACACAACTGCTTCATCTACTGCGGGGTACATGATGCGAGAGTCGGTTCAGGCCGAGGTCCTGATGAGCTTCCTCGTCTCCGAGGAGCTCTCCTTCAAGATCCCGGTCGAACTCCGATATGAGACCCGGGATCCCTACGCGGTGCGGATGACCTTCCACCTTCCCGGAGACGCGCCTGTGACCTGGGCGTTCGGAAGGGAACTGCTGCTCGACGGGATCAACCGGCCGAGTGGGGACGGGGATGTGCACATCGCTCCCACGGAGCCGGAGGGGCTCTCGGACGTCTCCATCCGGCTCCAGGTGGGGGGCGATCGCGCGCTCTTCCGGGCCAGCGCGCCGCCTCTGGTCGCCTTCCTCGACCGAACGGACAAGCTGGTTCCGCTCGGTCAGGAACGGACACTCGGTGACTTCGAGGATCACCTGGAGGCCGCACTGGGCCGGATTCTGGCCGAAGAGAACGCCGGCCCTGCCTGAACAGGCCCCGCCCAGCGGGCACCTGCCTGAGCAGGCCTCCGCCTGTACGCGCACCAGCCTGAACACGCCCCGCCTGAGCGGCTGTCCCGTTCGAGCCGGACCCTCCCCGAGCCGGGCCGGCCCGAACCTTCGGCACGCACGCCTCACTTGGCGCGGCGGCGCCGCCCTCCCCGCACCGCCGCGGGCTTCCCGCCCTCGGGCGACGGCCGGTCGGCGGAGACGACCAGGGCCGCGAGCGCCGTGGTGACCGGGACGGACGCCACCAGACCGATCGAACCGACCAGCGTCCGGACGATCTCCTCGGCGACCAGCTCGCTGTTGGCCACCGTCCCCATGCTGCTCTGCGCGATGGAGAACAGCAGCAGCAGCGGCAGGGCGGCACCCGCGTAGGCGAGCACCAGCGTGTTCACGACCGAGGCGATGTGGTCGCGGCCGATCCGGATCGCCGCCCGGTACAGGCGGCGCGGCCCCATGCCCGGATCGGCCTGGTGCAGCTCCCACACGGCCGAGGTCTGGGTGACCGTCACGTCGTCGAGCACACCGAGCGATCCGATGATGATCCCGGCCAGGAGCAGGCCCGACATGTCGATCTCCGGGTACAGGCCGTGGATCAGGCCGGTGTTGTCGTCGGTGTTGCCGGAGAGCGACGCCCAGTCGATGAAGACCGAGCCGAGCAGACCGATCAGCATCAGCGAGATCAGCGTGCCGAGCACCGCGACCGAGGTGCGGGCCGAGAGCCCGTGACACATGTAGAGCGCGATCAGCATGATCGCGCTCGACCCGACCACCGCCACGACCAGCGGATTCGACCCCTCCAGGATCGCCGGCAGGATGAAGAGCGTCAGCACCAGGAAGCTCGCGGCGAGCGCGATGAGCGCCATCACACCGCGCATGCGGCCGACGAGCACCACGACGACGGCGAAGATCCCGGCGAGCACCGCCAGCGGGACCTTCCGGTTCACATCGGTCACCGAGTACTGCAGGTCGTGCGGGGCGTCGGGGGCGTACGCCACCACCACGCCCTGGCCCTCGTGCAGTTGCCGCGGCGCGTCCGGCTGCACGATCTCGACGAACCTGCGGCCCTTGTCCGGGCCGCTGGTGACCTCGACCGTCGCCTTCCCGCACTGCCCCTGCTGGGCGTTGACCGCCTCGCGCCCCTCCGGAGTGGAGGTGTCGCCGGTCGGCGGGACCTGGGCGGCGTTCACGTCCTTGCAGTCGACGTGCTCGACGGAGACGACCTCGCCCTGCTCGGTCTGCCGGTCGAAGCCGACTCCGGTGCGCTCGTGCGCCGGGGTGCCGCCGGGCCACAGGACCACGAGCCCGACCACGACGGCGGTGGCGAAGGGGATCAGGACCGCGGCGATGACCTTGCGCAGATGCCGTGAGACCGGGGCGGCGGGCCCGTGACCGTGGCTGTGGCCGTGCCCGCCTCCGTGCCCGTGGGAGGGTCCGGAACCGTGCCCGGAACCGTGTCCGTGCCCGTGGGCGTGTCCGTGCGGCTCGGGGGTCTGTTGGGGGGAAGTCACCGACCGATCATCGCAAGAACGATGGGGGCCCACTGTTCAGCACGCCAGGGATGACGCTAGCGTGGTGGCACCTTTGCACACGCGGGAGCTCGGAGCACCGGGCTGAGAGGGCGCTGATCACCGTACGCACGTACGGGAGGAGGCTGCGCCGACCGCCGAACCTGTTACCGGGTAATGCCGGCGTAGGGAGATCGGTCTCATGACCATTCAGGATGCACGCACGCCTGCCTCCGACCAGAACCAGACCGACGGGCAGGAGCGCACGCCGGGCTGGCACAAGGGGTACGTCCAGGGCTCCCGCCCCGACCTCCGGGTGCCCGTCCGCCAGGTGCACCTCACCAACGGCAAGGACGTCACGCTGTACGACACGTCCGGGCCGTACACCGACCCCGCCATCGACACCGATGTCCGCCGGGGCCTTCCGCCGCTGCGCGAGAACTGGATCATCGCGCGCGGTGACACCGAGGAGTACGCGGGCCGCCCGGCCCGCCCCGAGGACGACGGCATCAAGCACACCTCGCCGCGCGGCGGCGGGCTGAAGAACCTCGACGCCGTCTTCCCCGGCCGCCCCCGCCTGCCGCGCCGAGGCCGCTCCGGCCAGGCGGTGACCCAGCTCGCGTACGCCCGCCGGGGGGAGATCACCCCGGAGATGGAGTACGTGGCGATCCGCGAGAACGTCTCCCCCGAGGTCGTACGGGAGGAGATCGCCGCGGGCCGCGCGGTGCTGCCGGCGAACGTGAACCACCCGGAGATCGAGCCGATGATCATCGGCAAGCGGTTCCTGGTGAAGGTCAACGCCAACATCGGCAACTCCGCCGTCACCTCCTCCATCGAGGAGGAGGTGGAGAAGATGACCTGGGCGACCAAGTGGGGCGCCGACACGGTCATGGACCTCTCCACCGGCCGCAACATCCACACCACCCGCGAGTGGGTGCTGCGCAACTCCCCCGTGCCGATCGGCACCGTGCCGCTCTACCAGGCCCTGGAGAAGGTCGACGGCAGGGCCGAGGACCTGACCTGGGAGATCTACAAGGACACGGTCATCGAGCAGGCCGAGCAGGGCGTCGACTACATGACGGTCCACGCCGGCGTGCTCCTGCCCTACGTGCCGCTCACCGCGCGCCGCAAGACCGGCATCGTCTCGCGCGGCGGCTCGATCATGGCCGCCTGGTGTCTCGCGCACCACAAGGAGAACTTCCTCTACACGAACTTCGAGGAGCTCTGCGAGATCCTGGCGGCGTACGACGTCACGTACTCGCTCGGCGACGGTCTGCGCCCCGGCTCGATCGCGGACGCCAACGACGAGGCGCAGTTCGCCGAGCTGAAGACCCTCGGCGAGCTGAACACGATCGCCAAGCGCCACAACGTGCAGACGATGATCGAGGGCCCGGGCCACGTCCCGATGCACAAGATCAAGGAGAACATCGACCTCCAGCAGGAGATCTGCGAGGAGGCGCCGTTCTACACGCTCGGCCCGCTGACCACGGACGTCGCGCCCGCGTACGACCACATCACCTCGGGCATCGGCGCGGCGATGATCGCCTGGTGGGGCACGGCGATGCTCTGCTACGTCACGCCCAAGGAGCACCTGGGCCTGCCGAACAAGGACGACGTGAAGACGGGCGTCATCACGTACAAGATCGCGGCGCACGCGGCGGACCTCGCCAAGGGGCACCCGGGCGCGCAGGAGTGGGACGACGCGCTGTCGGACGCGCGGTTCGAGTTCCGCTGGGAGGACCAGTTCAACCTGGCGCTCGACCCGGACACCGCGCGCGAGTTCCACGACGAGACGCTCCCCGCGGAGCCCGCGAAGACCGCGCACTTCTGCTCGATGTGCGGTCCGAAGTTCTGCTCGATGAAGATCTCCCAGGACATCCGGCGTGAGCACGGCGGTACGCAGCAGGAGATCGAGGCCGGGATGGCGGAGAAGTCGAAGGAGTTCGCGGCGAGCGGCAACCGCGTCTACCTGCCGCTGGCCGAGTAGGTCCCGGGCCCCGCGCCCCTCAGGGCTTCGTCGCGTCCGGTGGTGCGGTCGCGGCGAGGGCGTCCCTGACGAAGGGGAGGATGCCGCGCTCCAGGAGGGCGTGGCGCCAGGCCTCCCGGGCGCGGGAGAGTTCGTCGTCGGCCGCGGCGGTCCCGTCCGCCGCGGCCGGGCTGTTGCGCAGGGCGGTCAGGAGGAGTCCGGCGCCCGCGCTGAGCAGGCCGGCGGCGGCGAGGGCGGCGAAGACGAAGCCGGCCGTCAGCAGGGTCCCGCCGAACACCACCGTGGGGGCGAGGGCGTGCAGGACGGCCCCGACCAGCAGGAGTATCGCGGCGGCGGTGCCCGCGAGGACCGGCACCATCACGGTGACGATGGCGACGACGCCGGCGCCGCCCGTGCCGGGGTCCGCCAGGGGAGCGCGGGGCGCGGCGGGGGCCCGGCTCTGCTCGCGGACCTTCACGAAGTGGTCGTACTCGCTCGCCGCGGCGGTGGTGACGAGCGCTGTCGCGTTCAGCGTCATGGCGCGCAGCTGCGCGACCGTGAGCCGCGTTCCGACTCCGGCGAGATCCGGACGTGCGTGGGCGGTGCTCAGTGCGTCGTCGAGGAGCCGCTCGTACTCGGCGCGGTCCTCGGTCAGCAGGTGCGGAGCCACGTTCATGTGCATCCCCCGATGCTCCGTAGGCCCGGATCAGCCGTGGGAAACGGTCGGTTGGGCGGAAACGGAGGAGAGCCTGCTACGGATGACCCGATGGTATTGCGGTGACGCCACGGCCTGACAGGGTGTTTCCGGAAATCGACTTCCCCGGATGCGCAGGGTTATGCGTCAGCCGTTCAGGGGGAGTTGGACGACCAGTAGCTTTCCGGCCATGGTCACTCCGCCGTCCATGGCGATGGCGAGACCGTCGGCGTACACGTGCGGTCCGTCGACGACCGGGCCGCCGTTGTCCTCGCCGTCCTCCGTGCCGACCTGGCCGAGGAGGTACGGGATGGGGCTGTGACCGTGGACGATCCGGCTGCCGCCGTAGGTGGAGAGCAGCTCCTGGACGGCCTGCGGTCCGGCGTCGTCGCGGAACGCGAAGCGCTTGGTGAACTTCCGGAAGACGTCCCAGACCTCGTCGGCGTCGTTCCGGTTGAGGATCTCGTGGACGGTGTCGTTGACGTCCTCGATGGTCTGTCCGTAGTCGAGGTACGCGGTGGTGTCGGAGTGCACGAGGAGGTGGTCGTCCTCGCGCACCACGGCGTCCAGCCGGGACATCCACTGGAGGTGGACGTCCTGGAGCCGGTCCATGTCGTACTTCTGCCCGCCGTTGAGCAGCCAGGCGGCCTGGAAGGTGGCGGTGCCCGCGCCGGAGTTGACGGGCGTGTCGCCGAAGCGCTTGGCGCCGATGAGCAGCAGCTCGTGGTTGCCCATGAGGGCCTTGCAGTAGCCGCCCGCGGCGGCGGCCTCGGCGGAGAGGCGCATGACGAGGTCGATGACGCCGATGCCGTCGGGGCCGCGGTCGGTGAAGTCGCCGAGGAACCAGAGCCGGGCGTTGCCCGCGGACCAGCTGCCGTTCTCGTCGATGAGGCCCTGGGCGCGGAGGGCGGCGAGGAGCTCGTCGAGGTAGCCGTGGACGTCGCCGACGACGTAGAGGGGGCCGGGTCCGTCGCCGTTCGCGGGTTCCGGGGCGGGGGCCGGCTCGGGGGTGACCGGGACCTGGACGGTGTCGCCGCGCTTGATGACCGGGAGGTCGCGCTCGGTCGGGGTGTACCCCTCGGGCGCCTGTCCCTCGGGGAAGGCGTTGCCGGGGTGGCCGGTGGCGACGGAGACGATGGAGGAGGCGGCCGCTCCCGCGTACGCCGGAGCGAGGCGGTGGCCCAGGTGCAGGGTCGGATCGGCGGGCATGGGCGCGGGGGCCGGCGGCGCCGGTACGGACGCGGGGGCCGGCGGTGCGGCGGGCGGTGCCGGTACGGACACGGCGGGCGGTGCCGGTACGGACACGGCGGGCGGTGCCGGTACGGACGCGGCTGGGAGGGCCTCGGCCGGCGGGGTCGGCACCCGGACGGCCTCGACCGGTGAGGGGGCGACCGGGGGCAGGGGCACGGCGGACACCGGGTGTTCGGCGGGAGCCGGGTGTTCGGCCGGCACGTGCTCGACGGCCGGAGCCACCGGCGGTTCCTCCGGGGAGGGCGGTTCGGCGGCATGGCCCTGCACGGGCACGCGGGCGTACGGCGGTACGCGGAAGTCACGCAATGTCGCCGTGCGTACCACGGGCTCCTGACCGGCCCCCTGAGTCATCGACCCCTCCACCACCGTCGCGATGCCCTGCACATCGCGGACCGGCCTGGTCGGGGTGGTCCGCGGTGTCGTCCGCCCATCATAGGAATGAGCGTCCTCCTGTGTGACGCACCAGGGGTGGTGAATCCGGGTCCACTCCGGGTTAACCGGTTGTTTCGCCCGAATTGAGAAGGTCCAGTCCAGGGTTGAGGCCGGTACGGTGACCGGTTTCGCCGTCCCTGCCCACGGGCAGGGGCGGGGACGGCGGGTCGGATGACGGCGGGTTCGGGCGCCGCCGCCCGTGGGATCAGTCCTTCGCGGGTGAGCGCGGCGGGCTGACCGTGGTGCGCGGCGAACGCCGCTGCGAGGAGGTGCGGACGATGAGTTCGGTCGGTATCACCTGCTCGACCGGACCGTCGGTGTCGATCCCCTCGATGGCGTCGATGAGGAGCTGGACGACGGCCGTGCCGATCCGGCGCGGTTTGAGCGAGAGCGTCGTGATGGGCGGTTCGGTGGTGGCGTAGACGGTCGACTCGCTGCAGCAGACCAGCAGCAGGTCGTCCGGGACGCGCAGTCCGTAGCGGCGGGCGGCCGCGAGGAGGTCGGTTCCGTTGGGGTCGAAGAGGCCGTACACGGCGTCGGGGCGGTCGGGGCGGGCGAGCAGCCGGTCGGCCGCGACGGCGCCCGCGCACGGGTCGTGCGCCGGATAGGCCTCGTAGACGGGGTCCTGGCCGACCCGCTCGCACCAGTTGAGGTACGCGGTGGTGGACAGGCGGGTGTAGGTGTCGGTGGTGGTTCCGGTGAGGAGGCCGATCCGGCGGGCGCCGGCGTCGGCGAGGTGGTCGAGCAGGTCGAGGACGGCGGCTTCGTGGTCGTTGTCGACCCAGGCGGTGACCGGGAGGGTGCCGGCGGGGCGTCCGTCGGAGACGACGGGCAGGCCCTGGCGGACCAGCTCGGTGACGACCGGGTCGTGGTCGGAGGGGTCGATGACGACGGTGCCGTCGAGGGCGACGTTCGACCAGACGTCATGGCGGGAGGTGGCGGGGAGGATGACCAGGGCGTAGCCCCGGGCGAGTGCCGCCGATGTGGCTGCTCTGGCCATCTCCGCGAAGTACGCGAATTCGGTGAAGGTGAAAGGTTCATCCCCGTACGTGGTCACGGTCAGGCCGATGAGTCCCGACTTGCCGGTACGGAGCGTGCGGGCCGCCGCGGATGGGCGGTAGCCCAGCCTGTCGGCGACCTCGCGGACGTGGCGGCGGGTGGCGTCCGGGAGTCGGCCCTTGCCGTTGAGCGCGTCGGAGACAGTCGTGATGGAGACCCCGGCGGCGGCGGCCACGTCCCGGATGCCTGCCCGGCCCTGCCGGCTTCCCCGGGTCTGTGCCCGGCTCACCTGGTGCTTCCCTGCTGCTGTCATGGCGAGCCGATAGTAGGGCGATGAGGGGCGGTCGGGACGGCCGCATATGCAGGCGTTGACAGGCACGTTTCTGCATGATCGAAAAGGCTCAAAGGGCGTGGAATCAAAGGTAGTTACGGCCAACGGCGTGCGATCTATGCCCATCGAACGGCGTAGGCCTGGCGAGGGGGCGAGGTCTCGAAGAGGTCTCAAC
The DNA here is from genome assembly GCF_014648895.1 of Streptomyces tanashiensis. Taxonomy (GTDB): domain Bacteria; phylum Actinomycetota; class Actinomycetes; order Streptomycetales; family Streptomycetaceae; genus Streptomyces; species Streptomyces tanashiensis. Next base: position 188,758 of record NZ_BMRZ01000011.1, on the reverse strand, counting down.
TCACCTCTACGGGGGATGCGCGCCACGGCGCCCGCCACCGGCGCACGCCACCCGGACGCGCGCTCCCCCTCGCCGGGTGCGGGCGAGCGGCCGTTTCCACAGCGTGTCCCTCCTGTTGTCCACAGCCCATTCGCAGCGGAGGCGAATCCTCTTAAGGTGAGCAGTATTGGCGGTACGGACGGTCGAGGAGGCCACACTGTGAGCGAGACCAGCGGGACGAGCACCGGCAGCCCCAAGCTGCGCGCCGAGCTGGACGGCGTCCCCACCTACAAGCCGGGCAAGCCGGCCGCCGCGGGCGGTCCCGTGGCCTTCAAGCTGTCCTCCAACGAGAACCCGTACCCGCCGCTGCCGGGGGTCATGGAGACCACGCTGGCCGCCGCCGCGAACTTCAACCGGTACCCGGACATGGCCTGCACCGGCCTGACGGAGGAGCTGGCGAACCGGTTCGGCGTGCCCGTGTCGCACCTGGCCACCGGCACCGGCTCGGTCGGTGTCGCGCAGTCGCTGCTCCAGTCCACCTCGGGCCCGGGCGACGAGGTGATCTACGCCTGGCGCTCCTTCGAGGCGTACCCGATCATCACGCAGATCAGCGGCGCCACCTCGGTGCAGGTGCCGCTGACCGAGGGCGAGGTGCACGACCTCGACGCGATGGCGGAGGCGATCACCGACCGGACCCGGCTGATCTTCGTCTGCAACCCCAACAACCCCACGGGCACCGCGGTGCGCCGGGCGGAGCTGGAGCGCTTCCTGGACCGGGTGCCCTCCGACGTCCTGGTCGTGATCGACGAGGCGTACCGGGAGTTCGTCCGCGACACCGACATCCCGGACGGCATCGAGCTCTACCGGGACCGGCCGAACGTTGCGGTGCTGCGCACCTTCTCCAAGGCGTACGGCCTGGCGGGGCTGCGGGTCGGCTTCGCGGTCGCCCACGAGCCGGTGGCGGCGGCGCTGCGCAAGACGGCGGTGCCGTTCGGCGTGAGCCAGCTGGCGCAGGACGCGGCGGTGGCCTCGCTGCGGGCCGAGGACGAACTGCTCGGGCGGGTGGGCTCGTTGGTGGCCGAGCGCGAGCGGGTCCATGCGGGGCTCGTGGCCCAGGGCTGGACCGTGCCGGACACCCAGGCGAACTTCGTCTGGCTGCGGCTCGGCGAGCGGACCATGGACTTTGCGGCGGAGTGCGAGCGGCACGGCGTGATGGTGCGGCCGTTCGCGGGCGAGGGAGTGCGCGTCACGATCGGTGAGACCGAGGCGAACGACCTGTTCCTGAAGGCTGCGGAGGGCTTCCGCAAGGGCTGATCAGTCCGAGACGAGTTCCACGCGGATCGGGTCGCCGTCCCTGACGCCGGCCAGGATCCGCGGGTCTCCGTCGAGCGCCCCGAGCAGATTGCAGGGGCTCGCGAGCCGGCATTCCTCTCCCCGTGAGATCGGGGTGGGGCCGTAGGGGAGGGCGAGCGCGTCGCCCTCCGTCCAGAAGGCCACGGTGCCGGGCTCGACGACCTGGCGCGCGCCGTCCTCGACCGAGGCGGAGACCGGCGTGTCGAAGTAGACCTCCTCGCCCCAGGTCCGGGCGGTGGAGGAGATCGGGAGGGCTCCCGCGAGCGCCGTGCTCGTGGGGGTCTCCTCCAGGGTGGCCGTGGTGTGTCCGGCCGGCCAGATGATGCGTATCCGAAGGGTCATGCCCCGGATTCAACAATATGTTGAAGGTCCTGGGAAGAGGCGACCTTCGGCAGGGGGACCCCGACTGAAGGTACGGATTTCGTATGAGCCATAATTGCTTGTGAATGTGAACGCGTTCACAAGCGTGTCCTGTTCTTCCCGAAATTTGTGGGATTAACAGGGCAAACTGCCGATGTGACCACGGCGATGTAAGGAGAAAACGCAGTGGACCTCGCTCTGGCGCCAGAGACTCTGGCGCGCTGGCAGTTCGGCATCACCACCGTCTACCACTTCCTCTTCGTCCCCCTGACGATCTCCCTCGCCGCGCTCACCGCCGGGCTCCAGACCGCCTGGGTGCGCACGGAGAACGAGAAGTACCTCAGGGCGACGAAGTTCTGGGGCAAGCTCTTCCTGATCAACATCGCCATGGGCGTGGTCACCGGAATCGTGCAGGAGTTCCAGTTCGGGATGAACTGGTCCGACTACTCGCGCTTCGTCGGCGACATCTTCGGCGCCCCGCTCGCCTTCGAGGCGCTGATCGCCTTCTTCTTCGAGTCGACCTTCATCGGTCTGTGGATCTTCGGCTGGGACAAGCTGCCGAAGAAGATCCACCTCGCCTGCATCTGGATGGTGTCGATCGGCACGATCCTCTCCGCGTACTTCATCCTGGCCGCCAACTCCTGGATGCAGCACCCCGTGGGCTACCGGATCAACGAGGAGCGCGGACGGGCGGAGCTCACCGACTTCTGGCTCGTGCTCACCCAGAACACCGCGCTCACGCAGTTCTTCCACACGATGACGGCGGCGTTCCTGGTCGGCGGAGCGTTCATGGTGGGCATCTCCGCGTTCCACCTGGCGCGCAAGAAGCACATCCCGATCATGCGGACCTCGCTGCGGCTCGGCCTGATCACCCTGATCATCGCCGGCCTCGGCACCGCCATCAGCGGCGACCTGCTCGGCAAGGTCATGTTCAAGCAGCAGCCGATGAAGATGGCCGCCGCCGAGGCGCTCTGGGACGGCGAGGCCCCCGCGCCCTTCTCGGTCTTCGCCTACGGCGACGTCGAGAAGGGCCACAACACGGTCGCCATAGAGATCCCGGGCCTGCTGTCCTTCCTCGCGAACGACGACTTCAGCTCGTACGTCCCGGGCATCAACGACGTGAACAAGGCCGAGCAGGAGAAGTTCGGGCCCGGCGACTACCGGCCCAACATCCCCGTCGCCTACTGGGGCTTCCGCTGGATGATCGGCTTCGGCATGGCCTCCCTGGGCATCGGCATGCTGGGTCTCTGGCTGACGCGGAAGAAGTTCATGCTGGCACCGGGGCTGAGGACCGGTGAGGACGAGGTGCCGAACCTGGTCCTGTTCAAGCGGAAGGCGCTCAGCCCCCGCCTGGGCAAGTGGTACTGGATCGTCGCCCTCTGGACGATGGCGTTCCCGCTGATCGCCAACTCCTGGGGCTGGATCTTCACCGAGATGGGCCGCCAGCCCTGGGTCGTCTACGGCGTGCTGCGCACCCGTGACGCGGTCTCCCCCGGCACCACCACCGGCGAAGTGCTCACCTCGATGATCATCTTCACGGCGCTCTACGCCGCCCTCGCCGTGATCGAGGTCAAGCTCCTCGTCAAGTACGTCAAGGCGGGCCCGCCGGAGCTCACCGAGGACGACCTCAACCCGCCCACCAAGATCGGCGGGGACTCTCGTGACCCCGACCGCCCCATGGCCTTCTCGTACTGAGGCTCAGGAGATCGAGGCATGGAACTCCACGACGTCTGGTTCGTACTCATCGCCGTCCTCTGGACCGGCTACTTCTTCCTCGAAGGCTTCGACTTCGGGGTCGGGATCCTGACCAAGCTGCTCGCCCGTGACCGGGTCGAGAAGCGGGTCCTCATCAACACCATCGGACCCGTCTGGGACGGCAACGAGGTGTGGCTGCTCACCGCCGGCGGAGCGACCTTCGCCGCGTTCCCCGAGTGGTACGCGACGCTCTTCTCCGGCTTCTACCTGCCGCTGCTGATCATCCTGGTCTGCCTGATCATCCGGGGCGTCGCCTTCGAGTACCGGGTGAAGCGGCCCGAGGAGAACTGGCAGCGCAACTGGGAGCAGGCGATCTTCTGGACCTCGCTGATCCCCGCGTTCCTCTGGGGCGTGGCCTTCGGCAACATCGTCCGGGGCGTGAAGATCGACGCGGACATGGAGTTCGTCGGCAGCTTCTGGGACCTGCTCAACCCGTACGCGCTCCTCGGCGGCCTGGTCACGCTCACGCTCTTCACCTTCCACGGCGCGGTCTTCGCCTCGCTCAAGACGGTCGGGGACATCCGCGCGAGGGCACGGGCGTTCGCGCTCAAGCTGGGTCTGGTCACGGCGGTCCTCGCCCTGGGCTTCCTGATCTGGACCCAGGTCGACACGGGAGACAGCTGGAGCCTCGCGGCGATGCTGGTCGCCGCGGTGGCGCTCGTCGGCGCGATCGCCGCCATCAAGGCGGGGCGCGAGGGCTGGTCGTTCGCGCTCTCGGGCATCACGATCGCCGCGGCGGTGGCGATGCTCTTCCTCGCCCTCTTCCCGGACGTCATGCCGTCTTCGCTCAACCCCGAGTGGAGCCTTACCGTGACGAACGCGTCGTCGAGCCCCTACACGCTCAAGATCATGACCTGGTGCGCGGCGATCGCGACCCCGCTGGTGCTGCTCTACCAGAGCTGGACCTACTGGGTGTTCCGCAAGCGCATCGGTACGCAGCACATCGCCGACGCCCACTAGGGCCGACGCTCTCCAGAGGGGCATGTTTCACGTGAAACCGATCGATCCGCGCCTGCTCCGATACGCCAGGGCCACGCGTCTCTTCCTGATCGCGGTGGTCGTGCTCGGCCTCGTCGGAGCGGCGCTGGTCATCGCCCAGGCGATGCTCATCGCCGAGATCGTGGTGGGGGCCTTCCAGAAGGCCCAGTCGGTTTCCGACCTGACCACGCCCCTGCTGCTGCTCGCCGGAGTCGCGGTGGCGCGGGGGCTGGTCTCCTGGCTGACCGAGCTCGCCGCCCACCGGGCGAGCGCGGCGGTCAAGTCCGAGCTCCGCGGCCGGCTCCTCGGCCGCGCGGCCGCCCTCGGGCCCGGGTGGCTGAGCGGCCAGAAGGCCGGTTCGCTGATCGCCCTCGCGACGCGGGGCGTGGACGCCCTCGACGACTACTTCGCCCGCTACCTGCCGCAGCTCGGCCTCGCGGTGGTCGTGCCGGCCGCGGTCCTGGCCCGGATCGTCACCGAGGACTGGGTCTCGGCGGCGATCATCGTCGTCACGCTGCCGCTCATCCCGATCTTCATGATCCTCATCGGCTGGTACACCCAGGCCCGGATGGACCGGCAGTGGAAGCTGCTCTCGCGGCTCTCCGGGCACTTCCTGGACGTGGTGGCCGGCCTTCCCACCCTCAAGATCTTCGGCCGGGCGAAGGCCCAGGCCGAGTCGATCCGCGCGATCACCTCGGAGTACCGCCAGGCGACGATGCGCACCCTGCGGATCGCCTTCATCTCCTCCTTCGCCCTGGAACTCCTGGCGACCCTGTCGGTCGCACTCGTCGCCGTGACCATCGGCACGCGCCTCGTCCACGGCGAGCTCGAGCTGTACACGGGGCTCGTCATCCTGATCCTGGCTCCCGAGGCGTACCTGCCGCTGCGCCAGGTGGGGGCGCAGTACCACGCCGCGGCGGAGGGGCTCGCGGCGGCGGAGGAGATCTTCGACGTCCTGGAACAGCCGGTACGGGACGGCGGCACGGCGGCCGTCCCGGAGTCCGTACGGCTGGAGCTCGACGGCGTGACCGTCCGTCACGAGGGACGCGCCGAGGCCTCGCTGGACGCGGCGACGCTGACGGTCGAGCCGGGCGAGACGGTGGCCCTGGTCGGGCCGAGCGGGGTCGGGAAGTCGACGCTGCTCGATGTCGTGCTCGGGTTCGCGGTGCCGGAGGAGGGCGGTTCCGTACGGGTCGGGGGCGCCGACCTGACGGCGCTCGACCTGGAGGCGTGGCGGTCCCGGATCGCCTGGGTGCCGCAGCGTCCGTACCTCTTCGCGGGGACGGTCGCCGAGAACGTCCGGCTGGCCCGGCCGGACGCCTCCGACGAGGCGGTACGGGACGCCCTGCGCGACGCCGGGGCGGACGGGTTCGTCGCGGGGCTGCCGCAGGGGCTCGACACCGTGCTCGGCGAGGACGGCACGGGGCTCTCGGCGGGGCAGCGGCAACGGCTCGCGCTCGCCCGGGCGTTCCTGGCGGACCGGCCCCTGCTGCTGCTCGACGAGCCGACGGCGGCGCTCGACGGCGCGACGGAGGCGGGCGTCGTGGAGGCGGTCCGTCGCCTCGCGGCGGGGCGGACCGTGCTGCTGGTCGTGCACCGGCCCGCGCTGCTCGCGGTCGCCGACCGGGTGGTGACGCTGGGCGGCGGCGCGGTAGGCGCGGATGCCACGGGCGCGGGGACCGCGGAAGGTGGCGGGTCCGCCGAGGGCCTCAGCCCCACCGCTCCGGCCGCCGAGGAACGGACGCCCACCGCCGGGCCGGCGGAGGAGCCGCAAACGGTCCGGAGGTCCGTGCTCGCGCGGGTGCGGAGCATGGCCGGGGAACTCAAGGGGCGGATGGCGCTCGCGCTGCTGCTCGGCGGCCTGGCCCTCGGGTCCGCCGTCGGGCTCATGGCCGTGTCCGGCTGGCTCATCTCGCGGGCCTCCGAACAGCCGCCCATCCTCTACCTGATGATGGGCTTCACCGCCACGCGCGCCTTCGGCATCGGCCGGGCCGTCTTCCGGTACGCCGAGCGTCTCGTCTCGCACGACGCCGTCCTGCGGATGCTCGCCGACCTGCGCGTCTCCGTCTTCCGGCGGCTGGAGCGGATCGCCCCCGCCGGACTGCGCCGCACCCGGCGCGGCGACCTCCTCGCGCGGCTCGTCCAGGACGTCGACGCGCTCCAGGACTACTGGCTGCGCTGGCTGCTCCCGGTGGGCACGGCACTCCTCGTGGGCATCGCCTCGGCCGGGTTCACCGCCTGGCTGCTGCCCGAGGCCGGCGCCGTCCTCGCCGTGGGCCTGCTGGTCGCGGGGATCGCCGTACCGGCGGCCGGCGGAGCCCTCGCCCGCCGGGCCGAGCGCCGGCTCTCCCCCGCGCGCGGCACCCTGGCGACCGCCGTGGCCGATCTGCTGCGCGGCTGCGCCGAACTGACCGTGGCCGGTGCGCTCCGGGGCAGGATCGAGCGCGCCCGGGACGCCGACCGCACCCTCAGCTCCATCGCCTCCCGGCAGGCCGCCGCCACCGCGCTCGGAGCCGGTCTCTCGGCCCTGGTCTGCGGTCTGACCGTCGCGGCCGCCGCGCTCGTCGGCGTCCAGGCCGTGCGGGACGGACGGCTCGACGGTGTGGTCCTCGCCGTGGTCGTCCTGACGGCGCTCGCCGCCTTCGAGGCCGTCACCGGGCTTCCGCTCGCCGTCCAGTACCGGCAGCGCGTCAAGCGCAGCGCCGAGCGGGTCTTCGAGGTGCTGGACGCCCCCGTCCCCGTACACGAGCCGCGGACGCCCGCCGCGCCCCCGGAGGTCCCGTTCCCGCTGGAGCTGGACGGGCTCTCGGCCCGGCACGCCGGGCAGGAGCGGCTCGCGCTCGACGGCTTCGCGCTCACCCTGGAGGCCGGGCGGCGGGTCGCGGTCGTCGGCGCCTCCGGCTCCGGCAAGACCACGCTCGCCCAGGTGCTGCTGAAGTTCCTGGACGTGGAGCACGGCGTGTACCGGATCGGTGGGGTGCCCGCGGGGGAGCTCGACGGCGACGCGGTCCGGCGGCTCGTCGGGCTCTGCGCCCAGGACGCCCACCTCTTCGACAGCTCCGTCCGCGAGAACCTGCGGCTCGCCAAGGTCGGGGCGGACGACGAGGAGCTGCGCGAGGCACTGCGCCGGGCCCGGCTGCTCGACTGGGTCGACGGGCTGCCCGCCGGACTCGACACCCTCGTGGGTGAGCACGGCTCCCGGCTCTCCGGCGGGCAGCGGCAGCGCCTCGCGCTCGCCCGCGCCCTCCTCGCCGACTTCCCGGTCCTCGTCCTCGACGAACCCGCCGAGCACCTGGACCTGGCCACCGCGGACGCGCTCACCGACGATCTGCTCCGGGCCACCGAGGGCCGCACCACCGTCCTCATCACCCACCGGCTGCACGGCCTCGACGCCGTCGACGAGGTGGTGGTCCTCGCCGAGGGCCGGACCGTGCAGCGCGGCCCGTACGCCGAGCTCGCGGCGGCGGACGGCCCGCTGCGCCGGATGCTGGAGCAGGAGCGCGAGACCGATCGGCTGGCCGGCACCACCACCCGGCCGACTTTTCTCGCCAAATAGGACTTACTAGGCTCAAGCCCATGACCGCCGCCGCGTCCGATGCCCCGGACCCTCTGGAAGCCGCCTCGGAACCGCCGGAAGGTGCCCCGGACCCCCTGGAAGCCGCCACCCGGGCCACCCGCAGCCTCCAGGGGCTCTCCACGGAACTCACCGCCCGTGTGCCGCAGCTCCTGGAGGCCATGCGCTCGGTCGGCACCGGCCTCGAACTCCACTCCACCCTCGACCGGATCTGCGAGACCGCCGCCGAACTCGCCGACGCCCGCTACGCCGCGATCGGCGTCGTCGACGACGAGGGCGAAGGCCTGTCCGACTTCGTCACCTTCGGCGTCGACGAGGACACGGCCCGCCGGATCGGCCACCGCCCCGACGGCCACGCGGGCCTGCTCGGCGCGCTGATCCGCGACCCGCAGACCATCCGCCTCGCCGACCTCTCCGCCGATCCCCGCTCGGCGGGCTTCCCGCCCGGACACCCGCCGATGCGGACCTTCCTCGGCGTCCCCATCCGGGTCCAGGGCGAGATCTTCGGCAACCTCTACCTCGCGGAGAAGCACGGCGGCGGCGAGTTCAACGACTACGACGTGCACATGGTCCGGGTCCTCGCCACCGAGGCCGGCATCGCGATCGGCAACGCCCGCCTGTACGAGGCAGCCCGGCAGCGCGAACGGTGGATCGACGGCTCGGTCGCCGTCACCACCGCGCTGCTCTCCGGCGGCGACGCGGACGACGCCCTCACGGTCGTCGCCGAACAGGCCCGTCGGCTGGCCGACGCGGACGCCGGGATCGTGCTGCTCCCCGCCGAGGAGGGCGGTCTGGAGATCGTCGCTGTCTCCTCGCCCCGGTCCACGAAGTCGCTGGGCGTGGTGATCCCGCCCGAGAGCGCCGTCGTGAAGGAGCTCCTGGAGGGCGAGGCGGTCTTCGTGGCCGACGCCTCGACCGACCCGCGCATGATCAGCCGGCTGACGTCCTCGTACGGGCCGAGCATGATGCTGCCGCTGCAGAGCGGCGGCCGGGTCCTCGGCGCGCTCGCCACGCCCCGGGTGCGGGGCGCCCGGCAGTTCACCGAGGCGGAGCGGACGCTCGCCACCCAGTTCGCCTCACAGGCCGCCCTCGCCCTGATGATGGCCGACGCGCAGCGCGACCGGGAGCGCCTCGCCGTCTACGAGGACCGCGACCGGATCGCCCGCGACCTGCACGACCTGGTGATCCAGCGGCTCTTCGCCACCGGGATGATGCTGGAGAGCGCCCAGCGCAAGTCGATCGTGCCGGCCGTGCGCGAGGGCGTGGGCAAGGCCGTGGACGAGCTGGACGTGACCATCCAGGAGATCCGGACGGCGATCTTCGCGCTCCAGCAGGGCCCCGCCGAGGCCCCGTCGGGGCTGCGCACCCGCGTCCTGCGGGAGATCAACATGGCGGCCGTGCCGCTCGGCTTCAAGCCCGCGCACCGCTTCCTCGGCGCGATCGACTCGACCGTGGGGGAGCTCACCGGGAAGAACCTCATCGCCGCTCTGCGGGAGGCGCTCTCCAACGCGTTCCGGCACGCGGAGGCGAGCCGTATCGAGGTGGTCGTCGACGCCGGCGTCACCCTGCCCGACGGCTCCGCCGGGGTGCGCCTCTCGGTCGCCGACGACGGCATCGGCATCCCGGCGGGCGGGCGGCGCAGCGGCCTGCGCAACCTGGCCCGCCGGGCCGAGTCGCTGGGCGGCGCGAGCTGGTGCGCCCCGGGCCTGGGCGAGGACGGCGGCGGAACGACCGTGGTGTGGGAGGCCCCGCTCTAGGGCCGGTCCGGCGGATCATGGCCGGGGTCGGTCTCCCGCTGGGGCCTCGCTGCCGCTCTACGCGGTCTGCTGCCGGGCTTCGAGAGCCGCGGCGACCAGCTCCTCGATGACGACGGCCACCCCGTCCTCGTTGTTGCCGACCGTCCGGCCCGAGGCGGCGGTGATGACGTCGGGGTGCGCGTTGCCCATCGCGTACGAGCGGCCGGCCCAGCTCAGCATCTCGATGTCGTTCGGCATGTCGCCGAAGGCGACGACCTCCTCGGCCGCGATGCCGCGCTCGGCGCAGCACAGGGCCAGGGTGGAGGCCTTGGAGACGCCGAGCGCGCTGATCTCGATGAGGGCGGTCGGGCTGGACCGGGTGAAGGAGGCCCGGTCGCCCGCGGCCTCCTTCGCGATCGCGAGGAACGCGTCGGGGTCGAGCTCGGGGTGCTGGGCGAGCAGCTTGAGCACCGGAGCGGCCGAGCCGGGCTCCTCCTCGAAGAGGAGCTTCTCGGCGGTGGCGACGGTCGCGCCGGGGTCGAGGAAGAACGGCGGGTACAGCGGCTCGTAGTGGATGCCGGTGGTGAGCTCGACGGCGAAGGACGTCCCCGGCGCGGCGGCGCGCAGGGCGCTGACGACCTCCAGCGCGACCGGCCGCTCCAGCGGGCGGACCTCCAGGAAGGTGCCTCCCGCGTGGAGGTCGACGACGGCGGCGCCGTTGGCGCAGATCGCGAGGCCGTGCCCGTGGACGTGGTCGCTGACGACGTCCATCCAGCGGGCCGGGCGGCCGGTGACGAAGAAGACCTCGATCCCGGCCTGCTCGGCCGCCGCGAGGGCGGCGACCGTGCGCTCGGAGACGGACTTGTCGTCGCGCAGCAGCGTGCCGTCGAGGTCGGTGGCGATGAGCCGGGCCACCGGGGCGGAAGGACGCGGGGAACAGGGAGAGGTCACCGCACCATTCTTCCGCACCGGACGCACGGGCGTGCGAGGAGCTGCACATATGAGTGCGCGAGTTCTCGGCGGAGGTTCTCGGCGGTGGTTCTCCGGCGGGGGTTCTCGGCGGAGGGCTGTCAGCGGGGTTCTCGGCGGAGGGCCGTCAGTACGCGACCTCCACGACGGCCCGGTGGGTGCGGCGGTCGTCGACGTGGGTGAGCAGATAGTGCGCGAGATCGGCGCGGGAGAGGGACTTCAGCCGCTCCAGGCGGCCGCTCTCGGCGGCCCGGTAGGTACGGGTCAGCGGGCCGTCGGTCAGCATCGGGGGCCGGACCACCGTCCATGCGGTGCCGTCCGCGGCCGTCGACCGTACGAAGCTCTCCATCCGGGCCATGTCGGCGTAACCGTGCCGGTAGAGCCGCTGGATCACGTACCGGGTGACGAGACGCTGCGGCAGCGGCACGTCCGCGGTGATCTCCAGGCCGGCGGAGGAGAGGCAGAGGAGCCGGCCGACGCCGGAGGCGCGCATGGCCTCGACGATGTTCCGCGTGCCCTGCGAGTAGACGGTCGTGGGGTGCTTGCGGTCGGTGCTGCCGAGGCAGGAGAGCACGGCGTCGTGGCCGGTGACGGCCTGCCGCCAGGCCTCGGGGGCGAGGACGTCGCCGGGCAGGACGGTCAGCCGCGTGCCCGGGGCGGTGGCCGGGATCCGGGCGGGGTCGCGGGCGACGGCGGTGACCTGGTGACCGGCGTCGAGGGCCTGGGCCAGGAGCTGCGCTCCCGTACCGCCGGTGACGCCGAAGAGCATCAGCTTCACGACGCCTCCGCCTTCATCTCTGCCTCTGCCCCCGCCTCCGACGGGCGTGCCAGCGCGTCGACGAGGGCGACGGTGACGGCCCGCTGGCCGTCGAGCGTGAGGTGGATCCCGTCGTCGAGGTGCAGTCCGGCGGTGGCCCGCCGGGTGTCGACCGTGCGTTCCGGCCGCCCGAGGAGGAAGTCGGCGACGCCGTCGATGTCCTCGCCCCTCCACCCGATCCCGGCGCGGCGGAAGTGCGGGTAGGCGTCGGCCCGTTCCTGGTCCACGGAGCTCGGGGTGAGCCAGATCCAGCGGTCCGGTGCGGGAAGTCCGCGGCCGGCGAGCTCCCGCAGGGCGAGGAGATTGCGCTCGGTCTCCGCCTCGCCGACCAGCCGGGTGCCCGCCGCCTCCGCGACGCGTCCCAGCCGCTGGGCGTCGTTCGCGCCGAGCATGCACAGGATCCAGTCGGGGCGCAGGAAGGCGAGCTGGGGCAGCTGGGCGAGGGCCTGGGTGGTGGTGGAGCCCGAGACGGCGAGGTTGACGAGTTCGACGCCGTCCGGGAGGAGGTGGCGCAGGATCGAGAACCAGGAGAGCCGGTCGGCGGTGGTGCTCTCGCCGAGGGCCACGATCCGCTGCCCGGGCCGGAACGGCAGCCGGTCGGCCCGCTCGGCGAACCCGGGGTCCTTGAGCAGTGCGGCGGCGGTGTCCCGGGTCCGGTCGTCGAAGTCCCGCAGCAGCGTCCGGTACGTCTCGGTGTCGAGGCCGAAGAGGCCGGCGAGGCGGGTGTCGGGCAGCTCGCCCAGGTAGCGAAGGGTCTTCTCGGGCTGCTGGAAGCGCACGAGCTTCTCCGTCAGGTTCTCGGCGGGCCTCTCGGCGCCCTCTGTCTTCGCGTGCGTCTTCTCGGGCATGTCAGTGCTCCTTGCGGGTACGGCGACGGGGCAGCAGGAAGCCGGCGGCGATCAGCCAGCCCAGGCAGGTGAAGCGGGCGAGCGGCAGCAGCAGTGCGGCGCCGTCGAAGAGCAGGGTGAGGGCGGCGAGTTCGGCGATCACGGCCAGGACGAGACCGGTCACGGCGAGCTTGCGGGGCAGCAGTCCCGCGAGGAGTCCGGGGACGGCGATCCCGGCCACCAGCAGGCCCAGCGTCACCACGTGGCCCGGGCCGCCGGTGGCGAAGGCCAGGTACTGGAGGGCCCGGACGAGCGGGGGGAGGTCGAGGACCTCCGTACGGGACAGGGTCCAGCTCACCAGGCCGCAGCAGGCCAGGAATCCGGCGGCGAGGAGTCCGCCGGCCAGGGCGATGGTCGCGCCGGGGGCGCGGACGCCGAGTCGGTGCAGCCGGGCCGAGACCGTGGCGGCGTAGACGGCCAGCGGGATCGAGGCCGCGAACTGGAGCGCTCCGGAGACCTGGACGGCATCGGGGTGGGCGCGGAACCAGGCCACGATCTCGCCGGTCCCGCCGAAGGGCGAGGGGAAGGGGTCGCCGTCGGCGAGCACGGTACTGAGCACGAGCCCGGCCAGGAACAGCCCGGTGAACACCACGGCGAGCACACCGGGCGGTGGTCCTCCCTGGGCTTCTTTCCGAGGGGCTTCCGCGGGCCGGGTGCGGGTCTCTGCAGACACGGGCATGGTCCGTTCTGTGGTGAGAATAGTTCACAGTGGAGAATCATTCTTGTGTCGTACGATAACTCTGTGAGCAGCGACCGGCAACCAGTGGAAGATCCCGGAGCGGCGGCGGCCCCGCCCCCGAGCGGCGGAGCGTTCCTGCTCGCCCAGCTCGGGGCGCACGCGGCGGGCCGCTTCGGAGAGCGCGTCGGCGAACTCGGCCTCGCGCCGCCGGACGTCGGCCTGCTGCGGATGATCGCCCTGGAGCCGGGACGGAGTCAGCGCTCCCTCGCCACCGACCTCGGCGTCGTCCCGAGCCGGGTCGTCGCACTCATCGACAGCCTGGAGAAGAAGGGGTTCGTCGAACGGCGGCGCAGCGCCGAGGACCGTCGCCACCACGAGCTGTACGTCTCCGAGGACGGGCGCCGGGCACTCGGGCGCGTCCGCGAGGTCGCCGCGCTGCACGAGGACGACCTGTTCGCGGCGCTCGACGAGGAGGACCGGGTCCGGCTGACGGCGCTCCTGGGCCGGATCGCCGAGCAGCAGGGGCTCACTCCGGGCGTCCACCCGGGCTACCGCCATCTGCCGAAGCGCCCGAACTGAGGCGCGATCCGCGTGCCGGGACGTACCGGTGCGACGGGCGTGTCAGGACATGGCCGTAAACACCCGTTCGTTTTCGGCGTGGCGGGGAAGATCCCTGGGAGCTGACGGCGTCTCCAGGGAGGGCGGGTCATGGTCGCGGGCCGGCGAAGACAGGAGTGCGACTCCTGCGGTGTGCCGTACGGGACGTGGGTCGCGAGCCTGCGCATGACCCTGTGCGCGGAGTGCGAACGTGCCGGAGCGGCTCATCCCGTACGGGAGCCGGTGCTGGTGGGCGACGTCCTGGCCGGCCTGGCCGACGTCGTGGCACGGCCGACGACCGGCGCCGGGGGCGCCGACGCCTCTCGCGCGGTGAGTGCCGACGCCTCTCGCGCGGTGAGTGCCGTGAGTGCCTTGAGCGCCGACCCGTCTCGTGCCGTGAGCGCAGTGAGTGCAGTGAGTGCCGTGCCGCAGCAGTGGACGCCGTCCGCCGCGGCCCGTGAGAAGGAGGCCTCCGCGGCCTGCGAGGCGTCGTCCCCCGCCGGCTGCGACCGGTGCGGAGCCGGCGCCGAGTGGCATCGGACGGCCTGACCCGCCCCGACACGGGGCGGGTCGATCCGGTCAGCCCAGCTGGGCGAGCGCCTCGGTGGCGATGTTCTCGAAGACCGTCTGGTCGGCGGCGAAGTCGGAGTCCGCGATCGGCCAGTGGATCACGATCTCGGTGAAGCCGAGCTCGCGGTGGCGTCCGGCGAAGTCGACGAAGGCGTCCACGGACTCCAGTGGCCGGCTCCGGTCCGGGGTGAAACCGGTCAGCAGGACCTTGTCCAGCTCGGCGACGTCCCGCCCGGACTCGGCGCACGCCTTGGCGAGCTTCTCGACCTGGCCGCGCAGGGCCGCCACCGACTGCTCCGGCGTGCCCTCCTCGTACAGCTTCGGGTCGCCGGTCGTCACCCACGCCTGCCCGTACCGCGCGGCCAGCCTCAGCCCGCGCGGCCCGGTCGCCGCCACCGCGAACGGCAGCCGCGGGCTCTGGACGCAGCCGGGGATGTTCCGCGCCTCGTCGGCCGAGTAGAAGGTGCCCCGGTCCGTCACCGCGTCCTCGGTGAGGAGCCGGTCGAGCAGCGCCACGAACTCGCCGAAGCGGTCGGCCCGCTCCTTCGGCGTCCACGCCTCCTGCCCGAGGGCGGTGGCGTCGAAGCCGTTGCCGCCCGCGCCGATGCCCAGGGTGATCCGCCCGCCGGAGACGTCGTCCAGCGTGATCAGCTCCTTGGCGAGCGTCACCGGGTGCCGGAAGTTCGGCGAGGTCACGAGGGTGCCCAGTCGCATGCTCTGTGTGACCGTCGCCGCGGCTGTGAGCGTGGGGATGGCACCGAACCACGGCCCGTCCCGGAACGACCGCCACGACAGGTGGTCGTACGTGTACGCGGCATGGAAGCCGAGGTCTTCGGCCCGCCGCCAGATCTTCTGCCCTTCGGCCCATCGGTGGATGGGGAGGATCACGGTGCTCAGACGCATGCCACCGACCCTACGGCAGCCGTCGGCGGCCGGGTCGCGTCGGCACCAGGGCCGGCCACCCCGTTCCTGCCGGATCTCAGCGCTGCAGCCAGCTCAGCAGGGCCGTCGCCGTGAACACCGCTCCCGACGCCAGACCGACCGCGCGCGGGGTCAGCCACCCGGGGTGTTCCAGGGGCTGGGCCCGTGGGACCGGAGCCAGCAGCGCGTCCGCGAAGGCCCGGGCGGTCGCCGGCCGGTCCGCCGGCTCGACGGACATCGCGGCCCGCAGCAGCAGGTCGACGTGGGGTGGGAGCTCCGCTCCGGCAGGGAGCGCCGGCAGCGTCGAGGCGGACGGCTGGTCGGTCATCAGAGCTGTGGCGCGCCCGCCCGGGCCGAACGGCTTCCGCCCGGTCAGCAGCTCGTAGGCCACGACGGCCAGCGCGTACACGTCGGCCCTCCCGTCGAACCCGCCGGTCTGGAAGGCCTGTTCCGGTGCCATGTACGCGGGCGTGCCCGTGGTCACCGTCAGCCCGGACGCGTCGGCCAGTTGCTTCGCGCTGCCCAGATCCGCCACCAGCACCGCGGCGGGCGCGGGGTCGGTGGAGAGCAGCAGGTTGGACGGCTTGACGTCGCGGTGCACCACACCCGCCTCGTGCAGGACCTGGACCGCGTAGCCCGCCTCCGCGGCCAGCCGCAGCGCCTCCTGCGGGTCGCACTGCCCGACCCGGTCCTCCAGGGTGCCGCCGCGGACGAGGTCCATGACGAAGTAGGGCTGGTCCTCCTGCACCCCGACGTCGTGCACCCGGACCACTCGCGGGCTGGCGATGCGGCGCAGCAGCCTCGCCTCCGCGAGGAACCGCTCGCGCACGTCGGCGTTGGCGGCCCAGTTCTCGGCCAGCACCTTCACCGCGACCTCGGTGTCGAGCTCCGGATCGTAGGCCTTCCAGACCGTCGCGAAGGAGCCGGCTCCGAGCCGCTCCAGAAGGAGGTAACGGCCGAGCTTGCGCATGTGGCAGCATTCTGCCGGAGTCGGCGGGGGTGTGGAACGCCCGTTCGGCGGGTGGGATGCCAGGCGGCAGGGAACCGGGGGAATCCGAGTGTTCGAGGACGGTGAGCTGGAGCGGCTCGTGGCGGCCGCTCAGGCGGGTGACCCGGGGTCGATGGAGTACCTGCTGGCCAAACTGCGGCCGGTGGTGCTGCGCCGCTGCTCGCGCTTCCTGCCCCACCACGCCGACGCGGAGGAGGCCGCGCAGGACGCGCTCCTGTCCGTCAGCAAGCACTTGGGCGAGTACGGCGGCCGCGGCTCCTTCCTCGGCTGGGTGACGGTGATCGCCTCGAACGCCGCCCGGTCGACCTACCGTTCGATGCGCCGACGCGCCGAGGACAGCCACGCCGACCTCCCCGAGTCCGTCGACCCGCGCACCACCAGCGTCATCGCCGGGACCCGGCTCGATCTGATGGAGGCGCTGGCCGCGCTGGAGCGGCAGCACCCCGCCCTGGTGGAGTCCTTCGTGCTGCGCGACCTGTGCGACCTGACCTACGTCCAGGTGGCCGAGGAGCTGGACGCCCCGTTGGGCACGGTCAAGGACCGTATCCACCAGGCCCGCCGCTTCATGCGCGAGCGCCTGGTCACCGGTCGGTGAACGGCGGTCCCGTTACGGGCGGCGGCCACGCCGTCATCCGGACCCGGTCCGCCGTCGCCGCCCTGGTGGCCGCCGCCGCGCTCGGGCTGGTGACCGGGCGATTCGTCCTGCCGCCGCCCCCCGGGGCCGAGGCGCACCCGGCGGCGCGGTCGGGTGCCGCGGCCGGCGGGGCGTCCCAGGGCACGTCCGCCGCTCGGACGCCCGGCGTGTCCGCCCCGACGCCCGCGCCCTCCGGCTCCGCCTCGCCGGCCGGTGCGACCGGGCCGGTGACGCATGCGAACCTTCTGGAACCCGCGGCGTTCGGCCCGGAGTTCGGCATCGGGCGGATCCACGTCACCGACCGGTACGGCGACGGTTCGTACGCCAACGCGGCCTGCACCGGGGAGAAGACGCTCACCGAGACGCTGGGCGGGCCCGGTGCCCACTTCCGCGGACTGATGACCGGCACCCGCACCAACCCGAGCGACCCCACGCTGGCCGCGGAGAGCGCCGACCAGGTCGCCCGCGAGGTCGCCGCCGAAGCCCGGAGCCCTTCCCTGGCGCAGAACTTCGCCGAGCGCCTGCTGCTGGAACAGGTGCCCTGTCAGGAGGAGGCGCCGGGGCACTGGGTCTACGGGAAGACCACGACGCTGCGGCTCGCCCCGGACGTCACCGCGAGCTGGATGGGCTCCTACCCGGGATCCCTCAACACCACCGGCACGGCGCCCGAGG
Organism: Streptomyces tanashiensis; assembly: GCF_014648895.1. GTDB lineage: Bacteria > Actinomycetota > Actinomycetes > Streptomycetales > Streptomycetaceae > Streptomyces > Streptomyces tanashiensis. Next base: position 171,268 of record NZ_BMRZ01000011.1, on the reverse strand, counting down.
GCAAGGAACCGTGCGGCGGCATCGCCGTGCTGCGCAGCGGCAACCACTACGGGGTCCTGGAGGTCGCCGCCTGCCTGGGGACGGCCGCGATGAACCGCGTCGTCAGGACCGCTCTGTCACAGCTGTGAAACAGCCGGTCGGGGCTCCAACTTTCCCTCCTCCGGCGGCATCACCCGGTTGTACGAGGACGCAGCAGGCGTCCCGACCAGCAGGGGGATCAGATGACCGAGAACAAGAACGCCCACCAGAAGCCCGTTCGCCGCAACCGGGTCGCCACCGCGGTCTGCTTCGCCGCCGCGCTGATCACGGCCGGGGTCGTCGGCAGCCAGTCGGCCACCGCCGCCGTGGCCGGCCACCCGGCCACCGCCGCCCGCCCGTTCGCGGTCGCGGCCGTCGCGTCGGGCCTCGGCTCCGCCGACCTCGTGCAGAGCGAGGACCTCTTCCGGCAGGGGCTGAACCCGGTCGGCGCGACCGTGGCGCTGACCGGACGCGAGGCGCTGTCCGCGTGCTCCGGCGAGGAGACGATGCGCGGCCTGACCAAGGGCACGGCCACCGCGTACGCGTCCGTGACCTGGAGCTTCGACACCGACAGCCGGCTGACCGAGTCGGCCGCGAGCGCCCCCACCAGGACCTCGGCCGCGCTCTGGGAGAAGCAGCTCGTCGCGCTCGTCCAGGACTGCCAGGACGAGCCCGCCGGCCACTGGTACTACGGCGCGGCCCACACCCTGACCGCCACCGGCGGCACCGCCCGCTGGTACCCGGCCTACAGCGGCGACGGCACCGTCAGCGGTGGCGTCGCGGTCCTGCGCAGCGGCACCAGGGTCGCCGTCGTCGAGCTTTCCGGCCGGCCCGGCGGCGCCCCGGCCTCCTTCGAAGGCATCGCCGCCGCGGCGCTGAACCGCCTCTCCTCCTGAACGGACGCCCCGCTTCCCGGGGGCCGTCGCGGCCGAGGTGGGGGCAGGACCACGGTGCCCAGGCGCGAGGTCATGGCTCCCGCCTGCGGCGGTCAGCGGACGAGGGAGCTCATCCAGGGGGTGAGACTGACGCCGGTGACCAGTTCCTTGTACGTCTCGTCGCCGGGCAGCGGGACGATCAGCCACCAGCCGGGCGGGAAGAACCGTCCCTTCACGTGGGCGAGGCCGCCGTGGACGGAGCGCAGGAAGGCGGGGACCGCGTCGCGCGGCACGTCCGCGAACTCGATGCCGTCCACGGTGATCCGGGCGTCGTCCTCGGGGAAGACCTGGACCGTGACCGAGGGGGAGCCGCCCAGTTCGACGTAGGCCTCGTGCGGCAGCGATCCGTCCGGGTCGAGGACGGCGAAGGCGCCGGACGAGGTGCGCCGGGAGGTCTGGTCCGCCCCGATGTCGTCGGTCACCGTCATCTCCAGGTTGAAGTCCTGGGCGATCTCGCGGATCGCGGTGACGGCCGCTTCGGTGGTGGGCAGATGCGGGTGAGCCATGGAAGTGATCATGCCTCATCACCCCTCGGGCGGGGTCTTCCGCGCACGGGCTCGCGGAGGGCCGGCGGCTCAGAAGGCACCCGGGCGCACGCGGGGAAGCGGGCCTACGCGGGGAAGCGGAGGAACTCCGGCGGGACGGCGTCGGTCAGCCACACCCCGTTGGCGCTGACGTGGAACACGTGCCCGGCCCGCCGCATGGCCCCGGCGTCGACGCTCAGCACGACGGGCCGTCCCCGGCGCGCGCCGACCCTGGTCGCCGTCTCCCGGTCGGGGGAGAGGTGGACGTGGTGCCGGGCCATGGGCCGCAGTCCCTCCGACCGGATCGCGGGGAGCCGGTCCGCGACCGTACCGTGGTAGAGGTACGCGGGCGGTTCGGCGGCCGGCAGGTCCAGGTCGACCGCGACGGTGTGGCCCTGGCTCGCGCGGATACGGGTGCCCTCGATCGCGAAGCGCTTCTTGTCGTTGGTCGCGACGACGTGGTCGAGCTCCTCGCGGGTGATCGGGAAGCCGTGCTCCGCGGTGGCCCGGAGCAGGGCGTCGATCTCGGTCCAGCCGTGCGCGTCGAGGACGAGTCCGATCCGCTCGGGCTGGTGGCGCAGATGCTTGGAGAGGTACTTCGACACCTTCACCGTGCGCCGATCGTCAGGTGGTTGTCTTCGCGTCATTCCGTCAGGATGCCGGAGCGCGAAACTCACCACCATCGAATTCGAGCGTGCAGGTTTGATCCACAACCAAAGTGAGTTATCCACAGGCTAGTTGGCGATTCTGTGGACAACAGGGCTGGTTCTTCAGGGTTATTGGGTAAGTTCATTCGCTATGCGCTGATTTGCGGCAAGGGTGTCCAATGTCCTTTTGTTGACCTCCCGTTCCGTGGCTGCCGCGATGAAGGCCTCGACGCCCTCCGCACCAACCAGGCTCTGCACGGCCCGTATCGTCCCGGCGGGCAGTGCCACCACGCGCGCCTGATCGTCCTCGACCCGAAGGGGATCGGGCGACAGGTGGATCTGGAGGTGACGGGTCGCCAGCAGACGCATGGCGCGGGCGAGTTCTGCGTCCACGGTCTGCTGCGCGAGCGGCCTGAGGCGCCGCACCATCGTCGCCGCCTCGGCCGCGTCCGCGTCCGTCGGCGGCCGGTGCTCCAGATAGCGCGCGAAGACGTGCTCGGTCGTGAACTCCAGGAAACGGGAAGCTATGTGCTCGACCTGGTCGCGAAGTTCCCTCAGGTGTCCGGTGATTGCCGCAAGCGGCACCCCTGCCGCGTACAACTCGGCCGCCACCGCCAGCTCTTGCGGGCTGGGTACCAGGTACTCCTCGGTCTCCGCGCCCGGCAACCGCTCCAGCACGCCGAGCTCGACGGCCTCCCGGATGGCCTCCTCGTCGGGCGTGCCGCCGAAGCGGGCGTCCAGCTCCGCGCGGGAGATCCGGTCGGCCTCCTCGTCCGTCCACGGTCCGTGGACCTCGGCGACCAGGCCCAGCACCCCGCCGAGCCCACGGCCGGTGTCCCAGGCCTCCAGGAGCTCCTTGATCGAGGCCAGGGTGTAGCCCCGGTCGAGGAGGTCGGCGATCTGGTGGAGCCGCGCGAGGTGCGCGTCCCCGTACACGTTCGACCTGCCCCGCCGCTCCGGGCGGGGCAGCAGACCGCGGTCCTGGTAGGCGCGGATCGTCCGGACCGTGGCCCCGCTGTGATGGGCGAGATCCTCGATCCGGTACTCCGGCTGTGCTGACTGCTCGGACAAACCCGCTCCCACCGACCGCATCCTCCACCCCGCCGCCGCGGGGCCCCTCCTGGGAGGGATCGTACGACCGCCGGTCCCGCCCGTGCTCCTCCCTACGCCGGCGGCTGCCAGCGGGCCAGGGCCCGCAGCGCTCCCGGGCTGAGCCGGGACAGGAAGTGGGCGCCCCTGGCCTCGGGGGTCACCGGGACGACGGCCCGGTCGTGCAGCACCGCCCCCAGGATCGCGTCCGCGACCTTCTCCGGCGGGTAGTTCCGCAGCCCGTACAGCCGGGAGGCCTTCTGCTGCCGCCGCTTCTCCTCGGCCGCGTCCGTGACCCCGGCGAACCGCGCGGTCGCCGTGATGTTGGTGTTGACGATGCCGGGGCATATCGCCGACACCCCGATGCCCTGGTCGGCCAGTTCGGCCCGAAGGCACTCGCTGAGCATCAGCACCGCCGCCTTCGAGGTGCTGTACGCGGGCAGCGCCCGGGAGGGCTGGAAGGCCGCCGCCGAGGCGGTGTTGACGATGTGGCCGCCCTGGCCGCGCGCCGTCATCTGCGCGCCGAAGAAGCGGCAACCGTGGATGACGCCCCACAGGTTGACGTCCAGGACCCGCTTCCACTCCTCGGCCGAGGTCTCGAAGAAGGAACCCGTGAGCCCGATGCCCGCGTTGTTGACCAGGACGTCGACGACGCCGTACTCGCTCGCCACCTTCGCGGCCAGCTTCTCCATCGCCTGCTCGTCGGCGACGTCGACCGTCTCGCCCCAGGCCTCCGGGGCGCCGATCAGGCGTGCCATGTCCGCCGTGCGGGCCGCGCCCTCGGCGTCCCGGTCCACGGCCACCACCCGGGCCCCGGCCTCCGCGAAAGCGAAGGCGGTGGCCCGGCCGATGCCGCTGGCCGCCCCGGTGACCAGGACGAGCTGGCCGCCGAACCGCTCCGCGTACGCCGGCTTCACACCGCCCTTCGCCGCCGTCGCCGCGACGGGCTTCGGTGCCTTCGTCGCCGCGTCGTCGTTGGCCCGGACGAACTCGGCTATCCAGGCGGACAGCTGGTCCGGACGGGTGCGCGGGACCCAGTGCTTGGCGGGCAGGGTGCGCCGGGTCAGGTCCGGCACCCAGGTGCCCAGGTCGTCGTAGAGCCGCTCGGAGAGGAAGGCGTCACCGGTCGGCGTGATCAGCTGCACGGGCGCGTGCGCGTACGCGTCGGGGCGCGGCCGGCCGAGCCGGGCCCGGACGTTGTCCCGGTAGAGCCAGGCGCCGTGCGCCGCGTCGCTCGGCAGGGAGGGCGTCGGGTAGTCCCCGGCCGTGACCTTCTCCATCCGCTCCAGGAGCTTCGGCCAGCGCTTGCCGAGCGGGCCCCGCCAGGCGAGCTCCGGCAGCACGGGCGTGTGCAGCATGTACACGTACCAGGACTTGGCGCCCTGGCCGAGGAGCTGGCCGACCCGGCGCGGGGTGGGCCGGGTCATCCGCCGCTTGATCCAGTGCCCGAAGTGGTCGAGCGAGGGCCCCGACATCGAGGTGAAGGAGGCGATCCGGCCCTCGGTGCGCGGGACGGTGGCGAACTCCCAGGACTGCACCGAACCCCAGTCGTGGCCGACGAGGTGGACCGGACGGTCCGGACTGACGGCGTCGGCGACCGCGAGGAAGTCGTCCGTCAGCTTCTCCAGGGTGAAGCCGCCGCGCAGCGGGGCCGGAGCCGTCGACCGGCCGTGGCCCCGGACGTCGTACAGCACCACGTGGAACTCCTCGGCGAGCCGGGTCGCGACCTCCGACCACACCTCCTTGGAGTCCGGGTACCCGTGCACGAGGAGGACGGTCGGCCGGTCCGTGTCGCCGAGCTCGGCGACACACAGCTCGATTCCGCCCGTCCGGACCCAGCGCTCCCGCGCCGAGTCGAGCCCGGAGATTCCCGCCATCAGACCGCTCCCTCGTTCCAGCGCCGCACGTGCGGCAGATCGTCGTCCAGCCAGAAAGCGCTCTGCTCGGGATCCCGGGAGTCGGTGACGACCAGGATCTCCTCGAACTTCGCGCCCGTCCCCCGGAATCCGAGGTGCGGTTCGACCGCCCAGAGCCCGGGCTTGGGCGGGTGGTCGGAGAACTTGTACGGCGACCAGAGCGGCGACCAGCCGTCCCGGTGGCCGTGCACGGCGTCGCTCGCGAGGCCCTTGAGCGACTGGGTGCCGAAGCCGAACAGCGTCGGCGCCCAGCGGCGCTCCTTCACCCGGTCGATCTTGTGGGCGATGACGCCGAAGGGATAGGCCCGGTGCCGGTTCGCGTAGCCCTGGCGGACCATGAGCCGGTCCACGTCCTCGTATATCTCGCGCAGCGTGCGACGCTCCCGCACCTCGCGGAGGATCAGCTCGCGGTGGGCCTCCAGGTCGGCGAGCAGCTTGTCGTGCAGGGGGTTGAGCCCGAGACAGCCGCTGTAGCCGATGTCCGCCGCGTACCCCTTGTGGACCGGGGCCATGTCGAGGATGAACGGCATCCCCGCCTCCAGACGCCGGTTCGTGGGGAAGAACTGCAGTGGGATCTTGAAGTCGACGAAGGCCGTGCGGTCCCCGAACCAGGCGAACGGCCGGTGGAACCAGTCGCGCACACCCCGCTCGTACAGCCACTCCCGCTGCATCCGGGCGGCCTCGCGCTCGGTCACGCCCGGCTTGAGCTGGGCCGCGACGGCTTCCGCGCACTCGTAGGAGAGCCGCTGTACTTCCCTGAACCCCCGCAGCTCCGCGGAGAGTTCGCCTGTCACTGCTGAGGCCATGCCACCCGCCGTCCCGTGTGAGCGCCCGGCTGCGCTACGCGTTCGTAACTTGACACCGATGAATGTGACAATGCCCGGCGGCTGCGTCAAGGGGTCGGACGGCAGCCCTGTGGAAAAGACTTTCGTCGCGACGCCCCTACGGGCATGTACTCCTGTAGTCGGAGAAGGATCGAGCCGTTGGGCTGACGACTGCTGTGGCGCACGCCACTACCGTCGAAGCGTGACTGTGATCGCCACCGAAAGCCTCAGCAAGCGGTTCCCCCGGGTGACCGCTCTCGACCGGCTCTCCCTGGACATCGGGCCCGGTGTGACCGGACTGGTGGGTGCCAACGGAGCCGGCAAGTCCACGATGATCAAAATCCTGCTTGGACTCTCCCCCGCCACGGAGGGCAGCGCCCAGGTCCTGGGCCTGGACGTCAGGACCCACGGCTCCGAGATCCGTGAGCGCGTCGGGTACATGCCCGAGCACGACTGCCTCCCGCCGGACGTCTCGGCCACGGAGTTCGTCGTCCACATGGCGCGGATGTCCGGGCTGCCCGCGACCGCCGCCCGCGAGCGGACCGCCGACACCCTCCGCCACGTCGGCCTGTACGAGGAGCGCTACCGCCCGATCGGCGGCTACTCGACGGGCATGAAGCAGCGGGTGAAGCTGGCGCAGGCGCTGGTCCACGACCCGAAGCTGGTCCTCCTCGACGAGCCGACCAACGGCCTCGACCCGGTCGGCCGGGACGAGATGCTCGGACTGATCCGCCGGATCTGGACCGACTTCGGCATCTCCGTGCTCGTCACCTCGCACCTCCTGGGCGAGCTGGAGCGCACCTGCGACCACGTCGTCGTCATCGACGGCGGCCGGCTGCTGCGCTCCAGCTCCACCAGCGACTTCACGCGGACCACCACGACCCTCGCGGTCGAGGTCACCGACTCCGACACCCACCCCGACGGCACGGCGGCGGTCCGCACGGCCCTCGCCGCCGCCGGGGTCACGATCCACGCGGGCGTGGAGGACGGTCTGCCGGGCGCCGGCCACATCCTGCTCCTGGAGGCGCCGGGCGAGGAGACGTACGACCTCGTGCGGGACACCGTCGCCGGTCTCGGCCTCGGTCTCGTCCGCATGGAACAGCGCCGCCACCACATCGCCGAGGTCTTCAAGGCGACGGACCAGGAGGAGGTGCCGGCGCGATGAGCTCCCAGGCCCCCGACACGACCCAGATCCACAACATCGGCTACCGGTCCTACGACGGCCCGCGCCTCGGCCGGGCGTACGCGCGCAGGTCGCTGTTCTCGCAGTCGCTGCGCGGCGCCTACGGCCTGGGCCGCAGCGCCAAGTCCAAGGTCCTGCCGATGCTGCTCTTCGCGGTGATGTGCGTCCCGGCGCTGGTCATCGTCGCGGTCGCGGTCGTCACCAAGCAGTCCAAGCTGTCGATCGAGTACACGCAGTACGCGCTCTTCCTCCAGGTCGTCATCAGCATCTACCTGGCCTCGCAGGCGCCCCAGTCCGTCTCCCGGGACCTCCGGTTCCGGACGGTGCCGCTGTACTTCTCCCGCCCGATCGAGCGTGCGGACTACGTCCTCGCCAAGTTCGGCGCGATGGCCTCGGCGCTCTTCGTCCTCACCGCCTCCCCCCTGCTGATCCTCTGGATCGGCTCGCTCCTCGCCAAGATGGACTTCGCCGAGCAGACCAAGATGTTCGGCCAGGGGCTCGTCTCCGTGGCGCTGCTCTCGCTGCTCTTCGGCGGCATCGGTCTTGTCATGGCGGCCCTCACCCCGCGCCGGGGCTTCGGCGTCGCCGCCGTGATCGCCGTCCTGACGATCTCGTACGGGGCCGTCTCCACCCTCATGGGCATCGCCTACGCCACGGACAACCAGGGAGCCATCCAGTGGCTCGGCCTGTTCTCGCCGATGACCCTCATCGACGGCGTGCAGACCGCCTTCCTGGGCGCGCCGACCGGCTTCCCCGACGGAGGGGGCCCGGGCGCCGGTGTCGGCGTCGTCTACCTCCTGGCCGTCCTCGCGCTGGTCGCCGGCTCGTACGGCATCCTGATGCGCCGCTACCGAAAGGTCGGGCTGTGACCGCCCTCCCGTCGCCCGCCACCACCCCTCTAAGGAATGGGCTGCGCCCATGAGCATCCTCGCCATCGACCACGTCTCCCGCTGGTTCGGAAACGTCGTGGCCGTGAACGACGTCACCATGACGGTGGGCCCGGGCGTCACCGGCCTCCTCGGCCCCAACGGCGCCGGGAAGTCCACCCTGATCAACATGATGGGCGGCTTCCTCGACCCCTCCACCGGCAGCGTCACCCTCGACGGTCAGAAGATCTGGGGGAACGAGTCGGTCTACCGCGAGATCGGTGTCGTCCCCGAGCGGGAGGCGATGTACGACTTCCTCTCGGGCCGCGAGTTCGTCCTGGCCAACGCCGAGCTGCAGGGTCTGGGTGCCAAGGAGGCCCAGCGGGCCCTGGCCACGGTCGAGATGGAGTACGCCCAGGACCGCAAGATCTCCACGTACAGCAAGGGCATGCGGCAGCGCGTGAAGATGGCCTCGGCCCTCGTCCACGAGCCGTCCGTGCTCCTGCTCGACGAGCCGTTCAACGGCATGGACCCGCGCCAGCGCATGCAGCTGATGGACCTGCTGCGGCGGATGGGCGCGGACGGGCGCACGGTCCTGTTCTCCTCGCACATCCTGGAGGAGGTCGAGCAGCTCGCCTCGCACATCGAGGTGATCGTGGCCGGGCGGCACGCGGCCTCCGGCGACTTCCGCAAGATCCGCCGGCTGATGACGGACCGGCCGCACCGCTACCTCGTCCGCTCCAGCGACGACCGGGCCCTCGCCGCCGCGCTGATCGCCGACCCGTCCACGGCCGGCATCGAGGTCGACCACGCCGAGGGCGGACTGCGCGTGCAGGCGGTGGACTTCGGACGGTTCACGGAGCTGCTGCCGCAGGTGGCGAAGGAGCGCGGGATCCGCCTCCTCACGGTCTCGCCCTCCGACGAGTCCCTCGAATCGGTCTTCTCGTACCTCGTCGCGGCCTGAAAGGAGCCTGACCGATGTACAACCCCACAGTCGCCCGGCTCACCTACCGGGCCCTCCTCGGCCGCCGCAGGGCGCTGATCCTCTTCCTGCTGCCCGGCATGCTGCTGCTCATCGCGGCGGCCGTCCGCGCGTTCAACGGCGCTGACGACCAGGTCGCGGCCGATGTCCTCGGCGGATTCGCGCTGGCCACGATGGTGCCGCTGATCGGCGTGATCGCCGGTACGGGCGCGATCGGACCCGAGATCGACGACGGCTCGATCGTCTATCTGCTGTCCAAGCCGGTGAAGCGGCCCACGATCATCTTCACGAAGCTCATCGTGGCGATCGCGGTGACCATGGTCTTCTCCGCCGTACCGACGCTGATCGCCGGCTTCATCCTCAACGGCAACGGCCAGCAGGTGGCCGTGGCGTACACGGTGGCGGCGCTCGTCGCCTCCATCGCCTACAGCGCCATGTTCCTGCTGCTCGGCACGGTCAGCCGGCACGCCGTGGTGATCGGCCTGGTCTACGCCCTGGTGTGGGAGGCCCTCTTCGGCTCCCTGATCGCGGGCGCCCGGACCCTCAGCGTCCAGCAGTGGGCGCTCGCCCTCGCGCAGAAGGTCACCGGCGACGGCCTGGTCACCTCCGAGGTCGGACTGACCACCGCGGTGACGCTGCTGGTGGCGGTCACGGTCGCGGCGACCTGGTTCGCCGGCCAGAAGCTGCGCAAGCTGACCCTGGCCGGCGAGGAGTAGGTCAGACCGTGCGGTTCCGGGCCGCGAGCAGGCCGGTGGCGAGGGCGGCCGCGCAGACGCCGAGGACCACGCAGATCGGCAGGGTCCAGGAGCCGGTGGCCTGGTGGAGGGCACCGGCCGCCAGCGGCCCGGCGGCGGCCATCAGATAGCCGACCGTCTGGGCCATCCCGGACAGCCGGGACGCGGTCACCGCGTCCCCGGAGCGCAGCACGATCAGGGTCAGGGCGAGGCCGACGGCACCGCCCTGACCGACGCCGAGGACCGCCGACCAGAGCCAGGCACCCTCCACGGGCGCCACCATCAGTCCGGCGTAACCGGCCGCGACGAGTGTCGTGACCAGCACGATCAGCGGACGCTGGCTGCGCATCCGGCCGGCGAGCAGGGGTACGGCGAAGGCGCCGGCGACCTGGATCAGGTTGTTGAAGGCGAAGATCACACCGGCGGTGGAGCGGCTCATCCCGTGATCGGTGAAGATCGTCGGCATCCAGGCGATCAGCACGTACGACCACAGGGACTGCAGGCCCATGAAGAGGGTGACCTGCCAGGCCAGCGCCGAGCGCCAGACGCTCACCGGGCGGGCGCCGCCGGCCGGCACGGCCCGTACCTCGTGTCCCGTCCGGCCGCGGGCGATCAGGACCTGCGGGAGCCAGGCGAGGGCCGCGACCGCGGCGAGCAGCGACCAGAAGCCCAGCGAGGCCTCCCAGCCGCCGCCCAGGGCCTTCTCCAGCGGGACCGCAGCCGCCGCGGCGACCGTCGCGCCGGCGATCATCGCGCCCGTGTAGACCGAGGTCATCGACGCGGCCCGGTCCGGGAAGTCACGCTTGATCAGGCCCGGCATCAGGACGTTGAGCAGGGCGATCGCCGTGCCGACGAGGATCCCGCCGCCGTACAGCGCGTACACGGACGGCAGTACGCGCGCGAGGATGCCGACGCCGAGCAGCAGGAGCGCCGCGAACAGCACCCGCTCGGCGCCGAACCGGCGGCCCAGCCACGGCGCCACCAGCGCGCCCAGGCCGAGGAACAGCACCGGCACCGAGGTCACGAGCGAGCTCGCGGTCGCCGAGAGCCCGAAGGCGGCGGATATCTCGCCGACCAGCGGCGCCACGCTCGCCAGCGCGACCCGCATGTTGAGCGAGGCCAGCACGATCCCGGCCAGGAGCACCGCCGGGTGCGCGAGCAGGGCGCGGCGGGCCGCCGCCCCTGAGGCCGACGGCCGGACCCCGGCCTCGGCGTCGACGAGCACGCGGGCCTCTTCGTCGGTCCTCACCGGTTCTGCTCCGTCAGCGCCGCGACCGTCTCCATCGGCACCCGCAGCAGCTCGCGGGCCTGCCGCTCCGCCGCCTCCGGGTCGCCGGCCTCGACGGCCGCCACCAGGGCCTCGTGGGCGTCGATGTCGACCGGGGGCATCTCCCGGTCGCCGAGGGCCTCCACGAGGACCTCGTGCACCTGCGCGGAGAAGAAGCGGTACACCTCGACGAAGGCCGCGTTGTGGGTGGCGCCGACGACCGCGAGGTGGAAGGCGAGGTCCGCGTCGGCGTTCCGGTCGCCCTCCTCCCGCAGGCCGGTGAGGGCGGCCCGCAGCCGGAGCAGGTCGTGGGTGTCGCGCCGGGCGGCCGCGAGCCGGGCGGCCTCGGCCTCCAGCGCGACCCGCAGTTCGAGGACGTCGGCCGCGCCCGCGTGCCGGACGCCGCGGAGCACGGCGGCCGGATCGGCGGTCGACCTGACGAAGGTGCCGTTGCCCTGGCGGGACTCCAGGAGGCCGGCGTGGACGAGGACCCGGACCGCCTCGCGGACGGTGTTGCGGCCCACGCCGAGCTGCTGCGCGAGCTCGTGCTCGGTCGGGATGCGGTCGCCGACCGCCCACTCCCCTTCGGCGAGCTGCGTGCGCAGCTGTTCCACCACGGAGTCCACCAGCGAGGTCCGCCCCGCCGCCTTGAGTGCCGCCATGCCGCTCCGTACCCCTTCATTCACCCGGTTGCCCAGTCATCCTACAACTGACCGCGCGGGGGACGGCGGACTACTGTGGGGCCGTACGCGGACCGAACACCCTCACCACCCTCGGGAGTCAGTCATGTCAGACCGCTTCGACGTCGTCGTACTCGGAGCTGGCCCCGGCGGCTACGTCGCCGCCATCCGCGCCGCCCAGCTGGGCAAGCGGGTCGCGGTCGTCGAGGAGAAGTACTGGGGCGGTGTCTGCCTGAACGTCGGCTGCATCCCCACCAAGGCGCTGCTGCGCAACGCCGAACTCGCCCACATCTTCAACCACGAGGCGAAGACCTTCGGCATCAAGGTCGACGGCACGGTCTCCTTCGACTACGGCGAGGCGTTCCGCCGCAGCCGCTCGGTCGCGGACGGCCGCGTCAAGGGCGTCCACTTCCTGATGAAGAAGAACGGGATCACCGAGTTCAACGGCCGGGGCACCTTCCTCGACGCGAACACCCTCCAGGTGGCCAAGGCCGACGGCACCGCGGAGACGATCACCTTCGACAACTGCATCATCGCCACCGGCGCCAGCCCGCGTCTTCTCCCGGGCACGGCCCTCAGCGACCGCGTCGTCTCGTACGAGCAGCAGATCCTCGCCGAGGACGCCCCGAAGTCGATCGTCATCGCCGGCGCCGGCGCCATCGGCATCGAGTTCGCGTACGTGCTGAACAACTACGGCACCAAGGTCACGATCGTCGAGTTCCTCGACCGCGTCGCCCCGCTGGAGGACGAGGAGGTCTCCAAGGAGCTGGCGAAGCAGTACCGCAAGCTCGGCATCGACGTCCTGACCTCCACCCGCGTCGAGGCCATCGACGAGTCCGGCCCGCAGGTCCGCGTCACCGTCACGGGCAAGGACGGCGTCCAGAAGGTCCTGGAGGCCGACAAGGTCCTCCAGGCCATCGGCTTCGCCCCGAACGTCTCCGGCTACGGCCTGGAGAACACCGGCGTCGCCCTCACCGAGCGCGGCGCGATCGACGTCGACGGCCGCTGCCGCACCTCCGTGCCGCACATCTACGCCATCGGTGACGTCACCGCGAAGCTGATGCTCGCGCACACCGCCGAGGCCATGGGCGTCATTGCGGCCGAGACCATCGGGGACGCCGAGACGATGGAGCTCGACTACCCGATGATCCCGCGCGCGACCTACTGCCAGCCGCAGATCGCCAGCTTCGGCTGGACCGAGGCGCAGGCCCGCGAGAAGGGCTACGACGTCAAGGTCGCCAAGTTCCCGTTCGTGGCGAACGGCAAGGCGCACGGCCTCGGCGACGCCACCGGCTTCGTCAAGATCGTCGCCGACGCCAAGTACGGCGAGATCATCGGCGCCCACCTGATCGGCCCCGACGTCACCGAGCTGCTGCCCGAGCTGACGCTGGCCCAGCAGTGGGACCTCACGGTCCACGAGGTCGCCCGGAACGTGCACGCGCACCCGACGCTGGGCGAGGCCGTGAAGGAAGCGATCCACGGTATTGCCGGACACATGATCAATTTCTGAGGTTTCTCCCAGGTTCGGGTGATAGGCACTGAAAGGTGCCGAGCAAAACCTCCCCGGGTGGCGAACCGTCCCGGCCGATCAGGTCGTGGGTGTGTTCGTCACCCGGTACGCATGTGTGGCTGGCGGTCATCGCGATCACCAGCCTCGTCATCGCGCTCTCCCCCCATGGCCTGGAGACCTATCTCCTGCACCGCAACAGCAGCAATCTCCACCAGCTGGCCCACCATCCGGTGCGGGCCCTGCTGGGCAGTGCGTTCTGGATCGAGAACCCGGCCGACCTCCTCCTGTACGCGGTGCTGTTCGAGGTCTTCCACGCCCCCGTGGAACGCTGGCTGGGCACCCCGAAATGGCTGTTCACCGTCGCCACCGCGCACATCGCGGCCACGCTCATCAGCCAGCAGGTGGTCCTGGCGGCCATCCAGCTCCACGACGTGCCGCGGAGCATGGCGCACGTCGTCGACATCGGGGTCAGCTACGGCCTCGCCGCCTCGGCCGGGATCCTGACCTACCGGCTGCCGTACCCCTGGCGCTGGCCCTATCTCGTCGCGGTGCTCGCGTTCTTCCTCGTCCCGCTCGCCACCGACCGCACCTACACCGACCTCGGTCACGCCATCTCGCTGGCGATCGGCCTGGCCTGCTATCCGCTGACCCGGGGGGTGACGGCCGGCGGAGATCCACCCCGCGGAAAACCGGTCGCCGTCGAACGTCCGCCCGGCGCACACTAGTTGTACGGGGGACACGGGGGATCCCCCGGGTGCGGCCGCTTCGAGCGCGCGGACCCCGGTCCGCGCGGGCCGTGAACCCGCGAAGGCCCGCTCCCTCCGGGGAGCGGGCCTTCGTACGGTTCTCGGGAGGTCAGGCCGCCAGCAGGCGCTCCAGGACGACCGCGATGCCGTCCTCCTCGTTCGAGGCGGTCACCTCGTCCGCCACCGCCCGCAGCTCCTCGTGCGCGTTGCCCATGGCCACGCCGTGCGCCGCCCAGCCGAACATCGGGATGTCGTTCGGCATGTCACCGAAGGCGATCGTGTCCGCGGCCTTCACGCCGAGCCGGCGCGCCGCCAGCGACAGGCCGGTCGCCTTGCTCAGGCCGAGCGGGAGGATCTCCACGATGCCCGGGCCCGCCATCACGACGTCCACGAGCCCGCCGACCGTCTCGCGCGCGACGCGGGTCAGCTCGTCGTCGCCCAGCGTCGGATGCTGGACGTACAACTTGGTCAGCGGCGCCGACCACAGCTCCGCCGGGTCCTCGAACGGCACGTACGGCAGCGGTCCCTCCTGGGCCCGGTAGCCGGGGCCCATCAGGACCTCGCCCTCCAGACCGTCACGGCTGGCGGCCACCGCCAGCGGGCCCACCTCCGCCTCGATCTTGGAGAGGGCGAGCCCCGCGAGCTGCCGGTCCAGGGTCAGCGAGGTCAGCAGCCGGTGCTCACCGGCGTGGTAGACCTGCGCGCCCTGCCCGCACACCGCGATCCCCTCGTAGCCGAGGTCGTCGAGGATGTGCCGGGTCCAGGGCACCGCCCGGCCGGTGACCACGATGTGCGCGGCGCCCGCCGCCGTCACCGCGGCGAGCGCGTCCCGCGTGCGGCCCGAGACGGACTCGTCGGCCCGCAGCAGCGTGCCGTCGAGGTCCGTCGCGACCAGGCGGTAGGGGAAGGGACTCACTTGGCGATCGGCTCCAGGACCTCACGGCCGCCGAGGTACGGCCGGAGCACCTCGGGCACCCGCACCGAACCGTCGGCCAGCTGGTGGTTCTCCAGGATCGCCACGATCGTGCGCGGCACGGCGCACAGCGTGCCGTTGAGGGTGGCCAGCGGCTGCACGGTCTTCTTGCCGCCCTGCTCGTCGCGCATGCGGACGGAGAGCCGGCGGGCCTGGAAGCTGTCGCAGTTCGAGGCGGAGGTCAGCTCGCGGTACTTGCCCTGCGTCGGGATCCACGCCTCGCAGTCGAACTTGCGGGAGGCGGAGGAGCCGAGGTCACCGGTGGCGACGTCGATGACCTGGAACGGCAGCTCCAGGGAGGTCAGCCACTGCTTCTCCCACTCCAGGAGCCGCTTGTGCTCGTTCTCCGCGTCCTCGGGCGCGACGTACGAGAACATCTCGACCTTGTCGAACTGGTGGACGCGGAAGATGCCCCGGGTGTCCTTGCCGTACGTGCCGGCCTCGCGGCGGAAGCAGGGCGAGAAGCCCGCGTACCGCAGCGGCAGCTTGTCGGCCTCGATGATCTCGTCCATGTGGTACGCCGCGAGGGGCACCTCGGACGTGCCGACGAGGTAGTAGTCGTCCTTCTCCAGGTGGTACACGTTTTCCGCGGCCTGGCCGAGGAAGCCGGTGCCCTCCATGGCGCGCGGACGGACCAGCGCCGGGGTCAGCATGGGGATGAAGCCGGCCTCGGTGGCCTGGGCGATCGCCGCGTTGACCAGGGCGAGCTCCAGGAGCGCGCCGACACCGGTCAGGTAGTAGAAGCGCGAGCCGGAGACCTTGGCGCCGCGCTCGACGTCGATGGCGCCGAGCGCCTCGCCGAGCTCCAGGTGGTCCTTGGGCTCGAAGCCCTCGGCCGCGAAGTCGCGGATGGTGCCGTGCGTCTCGAGGACGACGAAGTCCTCCTCGCCGCCGACCGGGACGTCGGTGTGGACGATGTTCCCGAGCTGGAGCAGAAGCTGCCTGGCCGTCTCGTCGGCCTCGTTCTGCTCGGCCTCGGCGGCCTTGACGTCGGTCTTGAGCTGCTCGGCCTTCTGCAGGAGCTCGGCGCGCTCCTCGGGGGTGGCCCTGGGGATCAGCTTGCCGAGCGCCTTCTGCTCGGATCGGAGCTCGTCGAAGCGGACGCCGGACGACCTGCGCCGCTCATCGGCGGAGAGCAGGGCGTCGACGAGCGCGACGTCCTCTCCACGGGCGCGCTGGGAGGCGCGAACACGGTCGGGGTCCTCACGGAGCAGGCGAAGGTCAATCACCCCACCAGGCTACCGGTGCGTGTTCCCCCGCCCCCACCGGATAAGCGTGCGCGTGTTGTTTTGCCCGAATTGAGGTGTGCGGAAATGACGTTGGTCAGGTCGCCGCATTCACTTATCCACAGGCTGTGCGGAAGATCTGTGGACTACGGGGAAGATCACGTGGATTTCCCTCGCCGCACCTGGGAATTCCGTGATCAAACAGCATTGACACACTCATTTGGGTGGGAATTGCTCGCTCCAACGAGTGGGTCTCCAGAGGGGCGCTGACGAGGGCGTCAGCGGGGCGCTGTGGACGGCGCACGGAGTGGCGGGGGGTGAGTGGGCCGATTTGTCGACCTTGTCTCGGCGCGGTGTCGACTTGTCCCCAGGTCTCGCGCGACCCTGTGGATAACCTCTGTGGGTAACTGAAAAGTATGCAGGTAGGACTAGTGATTCGAGCCTGTGGACGAACGCTCCCGCCGCCGGGAGCGTTCGGTCACCATCGGATCAGGCCCGACCGTCCTGGGCCCTCGCCAGCCAGTCGGAGGCCGCCATGAACTCCCCGTCCGAAGTCCCGCGCCGCAGCGCCGCCACGTCCTCGACCGCGACCCCCGCCCGGGGGTACGAGCCGAGGAACCGCACCTTGGGGCAGATCCGCTTGAGGCCCATCAGCGCCTCGCCCACCCGCCGGTCCGAGATATGGCCCTCGGCGTCCACGGCGAAGCAGTAGTTCCCGATCCCCGCTCCCGTGGGCCGGGACTGGATCAGCATCAGGTTCACCCCGCGCACCGCGAATTCCTGGAGCAGTTCGAGGAGGGCACCCGGATGATCGTCACCCAGCCACAGCACCACCGAGGTCTTGTCCGCGCCCGTCGGAGCCGCCGGCCGGGCCGGCCGGCCCACGAGCACGAACCGCGTCTCGGCGTTCTCCGCGTCGTGGATCTCCGTGACCAGCGCCTCCAGGCCGTACGTCGCCGCCGCGAACTCCCCCGCGAAGGCGGCGTCGAAGCGGCCCTCCTGCACCAGGCGGGCCCCGTCGGCATTGGAGGCCGCCGACTCCCAGACCGCCTCGGGCAGGTGCGCCCGCAGCCAGTTCCGGACCTGCGGCTGCGCCACCGGGTGGCCCGTGACCGTCTTGATCTCCGAGAGCTTGGTCCCGGGCCGCACGAGCAGCGCGAAGGCGATCGGGAGGAGCACCTCGCGGTAGATCATCAGCGGCTCGCCGGAGGCGAGCTCGTCCAGGGTCGCGGTCACCCCGCCCTCGACCGAGTTCTCGATCGGGACGAGCGCGGCGGCGGCCTCCCCGTTCCGTACGGCGTCGAGGGCGGCCGGGACCGAGACCATGGGGACGAGTTCCCGCGTCGCGGCCTCGGGCAGCGTGCGGAGCGCCGCCTCAGTGAAGGTGCCTTCGGGGCCGAGATAGGTGTACCGGGTGGCGGACATACCGTCACCCTAATGGTCGCCGCCGTCGCGAGCCCCCGTCCGCGCGGGGGCTCCCTCCGGTCGCGGCGGTCAGGCCTCCAGGAGGCGCTGGCCCACGTACTCGCCCTCGGCCGGTCCGCCCGGGACCGCGAAGAGCCCGCTCGCCTCGTGGCGGATGAACGCGGACAGCGCGTCACCCCGGTCGAGCTTGCGCTGCACCGGTACGAAGCCCCTGAGCGGGTCCGCCTGCCAGCAGACGAAGAGGAGGCCCGCGTCCGGCGTCCCGTCCGGACCGATCCCGTCGTGGAAGGAGAACGGCCGGCGCAGCATCGCCGCCCCGCCGTTCTGTTCGGGGGCGGAGATCCGGGAGTGGGCGTTGTCCGGGATCACCAGCTTGCCGTCGGGACCGAGCTTGTCCAGGTCGAGCTCGGTGGTCTCGGTGCCGCCGGTGAGCGGCGCCCCGTCGGACTTCCGGCGCCCGATGACCTGCTCCTGCCGGTCCAGCGGCAGCTTCTCCCAGTCGTCGAGCAGCATCCGGATCCGGCGCACCACCGCGTACGAGCCGCCGGCCATCCACTCCGGCGCGCCGCCGCCCCCGGCCGGGACGAAGATCCGCCGGTCGAAGTCCGGGTCGGTGGGCTTCGGGTTGCCCGTGCCGTCGACCTGGCCCATCAGGTTGCGGGCGGTCATCGGCTTCGCGGTGGCACCGGCCGAGCGGTTGAAGCCGTTCATCTGCCAGCGCACCCGTGCCGCGTCCCCCGCGTCCTTCTGGACGGCGCGCAGGGCGTGGAAGGCGACGAGCGCGTCGTCGGCGCCGATCTGCACCCACAGGTCGCCCTCCGAGCGCCGGGGGTCCAGGGCGTCGGAGGAGAACGCGGGCAGCGGGTCCAGCCCCGCGGGCCGGCGCGAGGTGAGCCCGGTGCGGTCGAAGAAGGTACGGCCGAAGCCGAAGGTGACCGTGAGGGAGGACGGGCCCGCGTCGAGGGCGACACCCGTGTCCTCCGCCGGGGCCTTGCCCGACATCAGCGCCTTCGCCGTGACCGACCAGCGGCGCAGCAGCGCGGCGGCCTCCTTGCGGCCGGCGCCCGGGGCGAGATCGAAGGCGACGAGATGCCCGCGGGACTGCAGAGGGGTGGTGATGCCCGCCTGGTGTTTCCCGTGAAACATCACCGAGGTCGCGCCGACGGTGGTCAGGGCCGGGGCGCCGCCGGCTCCGGCACCGGCGGTGTCCTCGCCGGAGAGGGCCGCGGAGATCC
Source organism: Streptomyces tanashiensis (assembly GCF_014648895.1). GTDB lineage: Bacteria > Actinomycetota > Actinomycetes > Streptomycetales > Streptomycetaceae > Streptomyces > Streptomyces tanashiensis. Next base: position 152,488 of record NZ_BMRZ01000011.1, on the reverse strand, counting down.
CGGCGCCGCCGGCCGCGCCGACGACGAGGCTGGCCGCGCCCGCCGCGCCGACGGTGCCGAGCAGGCGCCGCCGGGAGAGCTCAAGGTTGTCGCTGTCGGTCACGAGGCTCAGCCGATCTTCACGTTCTTGTCGATGGTGGTCTGGTCGATCTCGGAGGTACGGACGGTCACCTGGATCTTCCAGTCGCCCGGCATGGGGATCTGGACGCCGCTCGCGCTCCAGTGTCCGGTCTGGATCCGGTCGGGTGCGACGGGCAGCGGGCCCACGTCCTTCGCCTCCAGGGTGAGGGCGACCTTGATCTCGGGGACGTCCAGGGGCTTGCCGTTGGGGCGCTCGACGAAGATGTGGAGCGCGTTGGCGCCGGTGCGGCCGGGGTCGAGGCTGAGACGGACGACGCCCTTGCCGTCGACGCCGCCGGTGTCGAAGGGCAGCCGGATGTCGACGGGCCGGTCGGGCACGGCTGCCGGGCCGGAGGCGGAGGTGGCCCGTCCGGCCTCCTCCTCGGTGCGGCCGGGTTCCGTCGAGGTGAGGACGGTGGTCACGGCGAGGAGGACGACGGCGACGGCGGCCTCGGTCAGCACCGAGCGGCGCAGACCGCCCCGCTCGGGGTCGGCGTCCCGCTCCCGCTTGCGCCGGGCGGTGGCGACGGCGGCCCGCTGCCGGGCGAGCTGCGCGGCCCGCTGGGGGTCGATCGCCTCGGCGGGCTCGGCGGGCTCGGCGGGCTCGGCGGCTTCGGCCTCGGAGACCTCGGGCTCCCCGCCCGCGGACTCGTCCGTCTCTTCCGGGACCTCGTCCGTCTCGTCCGCGTCCGCTTCCCGTGTCGCCGGGTCCGCCAGGCGCTGGGTCCAGCGGCGGGAGACCCAGGCGATGCCGATGAGGACCGCCATGAGGCCGATCTTGACCAGGAGCAGCTGTCCGTACCGGGTCCCGGTCAGCGCGGACCAGGAGCCGACCTGGCGCCAGGACTGGTAGAGCCCGGTGGCGGCCAGGACGGCCACGGAGCCGAAGGCCACCTTGGAGAAGCGCTCGACCGCGGAGCGCTCGACGGACGGCGCCCGGTAGAGGGCGACGAGCAGCACGGTGAGGCCGCCGAGCCAGGCGGCGACGGCGAGGAGGTGCAGGATGTCGACCGGCATGGCGACACCGGGCTGGAGACCGGTCGAGGCGTGCTCGGCGAGGGCCCAGGTCCCGGCGATGCCGGCGGCGACGACGGTGCCGCCCAGGCCGAGCCCGAAGGCGAGGTCCTTCTTCTCCTTCGGGTCGGTGCGCCGGGCGTAGGCGCCGAAGAGGACGGCCACGAAGAGCGCGGCGGCGCCGAGCAGCAGCAGCCGGGAGGTGAGGGCGGCGCCGGTCTTCGTCTCCAGGACGGTCTTCAGGCCCGCCAGGTCGAAGGCGTCGGAGAGCTCGCCTGAGCCGGTGTACGGGTTGCGCAGGAGCAGCATCGCCAGGGTGGCGACGGTGAGGGTCAGCCAGCCCCGGACCACGGTCTGCTGGACGGGGCGGACGCTCGCGCCGCGCGGCCAGCAGGCCAGGACGAAGGCGCCGCCGCCGACGAGGACGGCGAATCCGGCGTACGAGAGGTAGCGGGCGATGCCGTAGAAGGTGCCGACGAGGCCGCCGCCGGGCGCCTGGTCCGGCAGGGCGACGGAGGTGCTGGAGGGGGCGCCGATGGAGAAGGTGAAGGCACCGGCGATGGGGTGGCTGTCGGCCGAGACGGTCTGCCAGGCCACGGTGTACGTGCCGTCGGGCAGTCCGGCTCGCAGCTCCACGCCGTACCGGACGACGGAGCCGCTGCACAGGTCGCGCATCTCGCCGGTGTCGGCCCGCCGGCCCGCCGGGTCGAGGACCCGGATGGAGTCGGGGCTCATGGCGACCTGTTCGGAGAAGGTCAGGTTGACCTCCTTGGGGGCGGTGGCGACCACCGCCCCGTCCTTCGGGTCGCTGCCGGTGAGCGCCGCGTGCGCGGAGGCGGGGGCGGCGCCGGCGAGCAGCGTGCCGAGCAGCGCGGCCGCGAGGATCAGCAGCCGTGCCAGGGCGTTGCCGAGGCGCGGGGCGGTGGTTGTCATCTCTGTGTCACTCCGTCAACGAGCTCAGTGCTGCTGCGGGTTGTGGTTGGGTGCTTCGACGGGAACGTCGATCTTGATCGGGTCGGACTTCTCGAAGTGCAGCTCGATGCTGACCTTCTCGCCCTGCTTCGGCTTCGACTTCAGTTCCATGAACATGATGTGGTTGCCGCCGCGTTCGAGCTTCAGCTCCCCGTTCGCGGGGATGTCGAAGGACGTCACCTCCCGCATCTTCTGGTCCTTCGTCTCGTGGATCGTGACGTCGTCCGAGAGGGGGCTGGTGACGGAGGTCAGCTTGTCCGCGGTGCCGCTGTCGTTCTTGATGGTGAGGAAGCCACCGGCCATGTCCATCACCGGCTGCGGCATGAACGCGCCGCTGACCTCGAGCTTCGGCTTGTCGCTCTCCGAGGAGCACCCGGTCAGCGCGAGTGCGGCGGCGAGGGCCACGGCGGCGGACAGGGCGGTGGTGCGGCGGTTCACGGGTTCTCCCCCTTGATGATCTTCGGCAGGTCCTTGGCGTAGTCGTCGACGCTCGCGTCCTCGCCGTACAGGACGTAGCCCTGGTCGGTGGTGGGCGAGAAGGCGATCACCTGGGCGCCGTGCATCGAGATGACCTTGTCGCCCTCCTTCTTCGGCGGGTCGATGCCGATGCCGATCTGGCGGGCCCCCGCCTGGATGGCGGAGAAGTCGCCGGTGAGGCCGGTGAAGGACGGGTCGCCGGCGGCGGGGAGCCACTTGGCGAGCTCGGCGGAGGTGTCCCGCTCGGGGTCCGTGGTGACGAAGACGACCTGGAGCTTGTCCTGGTCGGCCTTGGGGAGCTGCTTCTTGGCGATGGCGATGTTGCTCATCGTCAGGGGGCAGACGTCGGGGCAGTGCGTGTAGCCGAAGTAGATGAGGGTCGGCTTGCCCTTGGTGCGTTCCCGCAGGTCGTACTTCTGGCCCTTGGTGTCGGTGAGGACGAGCGCGGGCTTGGTGAACGGCCGGTCGAGGACGGTGGCCGCCTTGGTGGAGTCGGTGCCGCCGGAGACCTCGGCGACCGCCGAGCCGGAGCCCGACGGCTTGTCGTCGTTGCCGCCGAGGCCGACCGCGGCGGTGATGCCGAGGGCGGCCACGATCGCGACGGCCGCGATGATCAGCGGCGTGCGTCGCCCGGGACGGGCCGTGGCCGTCCCGGGCGTCTTCTCTTCAGACATGGTGCTTCTTCCGGATGTCGGGTGAGGGTGCGGCCGTCAGGCCGAGCGGCGGCGGCCGGCGAGGACGCCGAAGGCGACACCGGCGACACCGACGAGGATGCCGACGACACCGAGGACACGGGCCGTGGTGTCGGTGGCGGAGGACGCGGAAGCGGTCTCCTCGTGACCGGCCGCCTTGTCGTCGTGACCGGCCTTCTCGTCCGTCCCGGCGGAGGCGGACGGGGCGGCGCCGCCGCCGTGGTGGTCGGCGGAGGCGGCGGAGAGCTTCAGGACGGGGGCCGGGTTCTGCGGCTCCTCCGCGCCCTCCTTCTGCTCCTCGATCCAGCGCACGACCTCCTTGTTGTCGTACGTCTGGATCGCCTTCAGGACCAGCTCGTCGGTGTCCTCCGGCAGCTGGCCGAGGGAGAGCGGGAACTGCTGGAACTGGCCGGGGCCGATCTTCGAGCCGTCGGCCGTCCAGGTGACCTTGGAGACGGCCTCGTTGATCTTCTTGCCGTGCAGCTCCAGCGGCTTGCTGAGCTTGCTCTTGGTCACCTCGGCCTTCCAGCCGGGGATGGGCTGCGGCATGACGGAGGCCAGCGGGTGGTCGAGCGGGAAGTTGACCTCCAGCTTCACGGTGGAGGCGTTGTCGCGCTCGTTCGGGACCTTGATGTTGACGGTCGCGTAGCCGCCCTTGGCCGCCTCGCCCTGCGGCTGCACGCTGACGTGCGCGAAGGCGGTGCCGGACAGCAGCATCACGGAGGAGAGGGCGATGCCGCCGGCGAGGGCGACGCGGGTGGCGGAGACACGGGAAACGCTCATGGCAGAAGACACTCCAGCTCGAAAAGGATCACAGGACGTGGGAGTCCGGCGCGCCGGGGACAGGAGTCCCGCGCGGGCGTGCGGACGGGCGCGGCCCACTCCCGTCGAGCGGTGAGCGGTCCGCGTCAGGCTGCGAGGACGCAGTCGGCGGCCGGAGGGCCGCGCCTGATCACCGTGTGCTGAAGGGCCTCGGCCACCGGCGGCGGCGAGGAGTCGGAGGGGGCCCGCAGGGTCCGCCGCGGGCCCGTGCGCGGCGCCGCGGGCAGTCCGGCGAGCAGGGCCCGTACGAGGCGGAGCGCGGCCCGCAGGGAGCGCACGAGGGCGCACTCGGCGAGTTCCGTCGCGCCCTGCTCGGAGAGGTCCACGAGCCGGCCGAGGGCGTGGTCGCCGCGGCGCAGCAGCCAGCCCGTGGCCAGCGCGGCCAGGAGGTGACCGAGGAGCATGGGAAGGCCGGGCAGCACCTCGCCGGAGGGTGTGGCCGCCAGGGCGGTCGTGTGCCCCATGTGGGAGTGCGCTGAGGCCGGGTCGACTCCGGCGTCGGTGAGGATCCGGGCGGCGTCGGCGGGTTCGAGGGCCGCCGTCCCCGCTCCGCAGACCAGTCGGGCGGCCATCCGCACGAGGGCGTCGTCGGCCTGGCCGCTCAGGGTGAGCTGCCGCTGTCCGATCCCGAAGAGGACGTGCAGGCCGAGCTGCCCGCCCGCGAGGGCGCCGACGACGAAGCCGAGGGAGCGCTCACGGCCGGTGAAGAGGACGGTGACCCCGAAGACGCCGAGGAAACCGGCGACGACGGTCCACAGGGCGATGCCCGCGCAGGCGGCGAGGGCGTGTCCCAACGCGGACAGCACGACGCAGACCGCGGTGAACACCGCGGCCCTCAGCAGCCGTGGAGCGAGCGCGGGGGCAGACATGGCGGGCCCATCATCGCACCACGCGCCCCACCGCCATGAGGCAGGTCCGGAAGGTCGTTCTTGAGCGTCTTCGCGGTGACATACACCGGCGCGCGGCCCCGTGCATCCGCCGAACGAGCGCTCTTGACGCCCGAAGGCGCTTACGGAGCGTCCGCGACGGCAATAGGTATCGGTATGTCGAGCCGCTGCCGGGAGGCTGGAGCATGAGCATCTGGTGGTCACTCCATCTGCGGCGCGAGGCCGCGAGCGTGCCGCTCGCGCGGAGGCTTCTGATGGGCACGATGGAGACGGCGGGTGTCGATCCCGACGTGTCGTACGAGTTGTCGGTCGCGCTGACCGAGGCGTGTGCCAACGCCGTCGAGCACGGCGGCCGAGGCGGCTCCCGCGATCCGGGCGGGGCGCCCTCGGAGGCGTACCGGGTGACGGCGTACCTGGACGGCGAGACCTGTCGCATCGAGGTGGCCGACTCGGGCCCGGGCTTCCCGGGGAGCGCCGTTCCGGCCGTCCCGTCCGAGGAGGCCGAGCACGGCCGGGGGCTGCGTCTGATCGAGGAGCTGGCCGACCACGTCCAGTTCGGCAACCGCTCGGGCCGGGGCGGTGCCGTGGTCAGCTTCGACAAGATCCTGAAGTGGCGGGACAGCCCGTCGCTCCTCATGGCGTGACGGACGGGGAAGGGCCCCCGCCGGTCGGTCGGCGGGGGCCCTTCGGTTCCAACGTACGCGGGGATCAGCCCTTCAGCGCGGCCATCCACGCCTCGACCTCTTCGGCGCGGCGCGGCAGCGCGTCCGAGAGGTTCCGGTTGCCGTCCTCCGTGACCAGGATGTCGTCCTCGATCCGGACGCCGATGCCGCGGTACTCCTCGGGCACGGTCAGGTCGTCGGCCTGGAAGTACAGACCGGGCTCGACGGTCAGGCACATGCCCGGCTCGAGGGTGGTGTCCACGTACTTCTCGGTGCGCGCGGCGGCGCAGTCGTGGACGTCCATGCCGAGCATGTGGCCGGTGCCGTGCAGGGTCCAGCGGCGCTGGAGGCCGAGCTCCAGGACGCGCTCGACCGGGCCCTCGACGAGGCCCCACTCGACGAGCTTCTCGGTGAGGACGCGCTGGGCGGCGTCGTGGAAGTCGCGGTAGGCGGCGCCGGGCTTCACCGCGGCGATGCCGGCCTCCTGCGCCTCGTACACGGCGTCGTAGATCTTGCGCTGGATCTCGGTGTACCGGCCGTTGATCGGCAGGGTGCGGGTGATGTCGGCGGTGTAGAGCTCGGTGGTCTCCACGCCGGCGTCGAGCAGCAGCAGGTCGCCGGGGCGGACGTCGCCGTCGTTGCGGACCCAGTGCAGGGTGGTGGCGTGCGGGCCGGCGGCGCAGATGGAGCCGTAGCCGATGTCGTTGCCCTCGACGCGGGCGCGCAGGAAGAACGTGCCCTCGATGTAGCGCTCGCTGGTGGCCTCGGCCTTGTCGAGGACCTTGACGACGTCCTCGAAGCCGCGGGCGGTCGAGGCGCAGGCCTTCTCCAGCTCGGCGATCTCGAAGGCGTCCTTGACGAGGCGGGCCTCGGAGAGGTGGACGCGGAGTTCCTCGTCGCGCTCGGCGGTGACCTTGTCGGTCAGCGCGGCCTCGATGCCGGCGTCGTGGCCGCGGACGGCGCGGACGGGGCCGGTGGCCTCCTTGAGGGCGTCGGCGAGCTCGCGCACGTCCTTCGCCGGGATCCCGAGGAGCTGCTCGGCCTCGGTGAGGGAGTGGCGGCGGCCGACCCACAGCTCGCCCTGGCCGTCGAGCCAGAACTCGCCGTTCTCCCGGTCGGAGCGCGGCAGCAGGTAGATCGTCGCCTCGTGGCCGCCGGCGGCGGGCTCCAGGACGAGGACGCCGTCCTGGGTCTGGTCGCCGGTGAGGTACGCGTACTCGGTGGAGGCGCGGAAGGCGTACTCGGTGTCGTTCGACCGGGTCTTCAGGTTCCCGGCGGGGATCACCAGGCGCTCGCCCGGGAAGCGGGCGGAGAGCGCGGCGCGGCGCGCGGCGGTCTTGTCGGCCTGCGCGATCGGGGCGAGGTCGTGCAGCTCGGTGTCGGCCCAGCCGGACTTCATGTTCTCGGCGAGCTCGTCGGACACGCCCGGGTACAGGCCGTTCTTCCGCTGCTTGATCGCCTGTTCCTCAGTCTCTTCCGGGGTCTCCGGCGTGAGCTCCTCGGCCACGGGTCTGCCTCCTCTTGGTACGACACTGAACCCCCACCATCGTACGGTCGTACGGAAGGGGGCCCAGGGCCGGAAGACCCATTACCGGAATCTCACGCTCCGGAACGCTGAGCTCACTCGAAGCGGGCGGCGAGCAGGACCACGTCCTCCCCGTCCACGGCAGGGTCCAGGCCCTCGGGAAGCAGCGTGCGCAGGACGTGGTCGGCGACGGCGCCCGGGTCGCCGCGGTCCGCCCTCGGCACGCTCGCGGCGGCCGCGTGGAGCCGCGCGAAGGCCCGGTCCATGGCGTCGCCGGTACGGCGCAGCAGCCCGTCCGTGTAGAGAAGCACCGTTTCTCCGGGTGCGGGGGACAGCTCCACGCTCGGCGCCTCCCAGCAGGAGAGCATCCCGAGCGGGGCCGAGAGCGAGGTCTCGACGAACTCGGTGCGGCGCTCGCCGATGACCAGCGGCGGGGCGTGCCCGGCACCGGCGAGGACGATCCGGCGCTGCGCTGGCTCGGCGTACGCGAAGAGCGCGGTCGCCGAGCGGGCGGGCTCGGTGAGCCGGAGCAGGAGCTCCAGGTCGGAGAGGACGGCGACGGGGTCCTCGCCCTCCATCACCGCGTACGCCCGGAGGGAGGCGCGCAGCCGGCCCATGGCGGCGAGCGCGCTCGGGCCGGTGCCGGAGACGGAGCCGACGGCCAGGCCGAGGGCGCCGTCGGGCAGCGGCAGCGCGTCGTACCAGTCGCCGCCGCCCAGCGGGCCGGTGCGGTGGCGGGCGGCGAGCTGGACGCCGGGGACGCGGGGGAGGCGGCTGGGGAGCAGCTCCTCGGCGACGGTGGCGACCTGGACGCGGGCGCGCTCGACCTGGAGGAGCCGGGCGAGGTGCTCGGTGGCGAAGCGGCCGTAGAGCCCGATGAGGTGGCGCTGGCGGTCGGTGGGTTCGGCGGGCTCGTCGTAGAGCCAGACGACCGCGCCGAGCCGGCCGGCCTCCTCGGTGGCGAGGGGGAGGGCGTAGCTGGCGGCGTAGCCGAGGCGGGCGGCGACCTCGCGGTGGCGCGGGTCGAGGCCCTCCTCCGTACGGACGTCGCGGATGGCGATCGGGTCGGGGACGCGCTCGGGGTGCACGGGATCGGGGAGGCCGTCGAGGAGGCGGCCGTAGCTGGTGGCGCCGCGCGGGACGGTCTCGATGGTGCCCAGGTCGGAGTGGGCGAGGCCGAGGCCGATGGTGCTGGCCGGGCCGTGGCCGTCGGCCGGTTCGAGGACGGCCATGCCGCGGCGGGCGCCGACGAGGGCGGCGCCGGCGCCGAGCACCTCGCGGAGGGCCTCGTCGAGGGAGGAGGTCCTGATGAGGCGCTCGGTGAGTTCGTGGAGGGTGGTGAGGTCGGAGACCCAGGAGGCCAGCCGGTCCTGGATCACGGCACCGGGTGGGAGGGCCGCGTCGGCCGGTCCCGCCGCCGCGGGCACCCCGGGGAGGGGCGACGTAGTGTGCGGGGGCCCGGGAACCGTGGAATCGATTCCGGCCACTTTCGGCATGTGTGGGGCGCTCATGTCAGTCGGCTTTCCGACCGGTGCGTTTGACGCCATAGCATCGCAAACCCCCATGTCATTCTGAGCCGCTCGATGCCTCCACATGTACACGCACGAGAGGAACGATGTCCAGCATTGTCCCCATGGGACTTGTGGTGTCCGTGAGGTCGTGCGCAAGGGTTGAAGTACGCGGGAAGTTGGCCGAAAATTGCCCCCGGTGTGCACCTTTTGCGGTCGACTGGCGTCGTTTGAAAGCGCGTCATTCCGAGCGTGCTGGGTACGTAATCGGTGACAGGCAGGGGCAGTTGACACCGCCCCGGAACGTGACACGGAACCCCGGCGTCTTCCCCGCCGCAGGCCGCAACCCGTCACCGAGTGGCGGGGAACGTGTTCTGACCCGCTCCGGCTCTGACCTGGCTCCACCCGGTTCCCCCGGGATCCACCCGGCACCGGCCCGGTCCGCACCGCTCCTCCGCGGTCCGGCACCCCGCCGACCTGGCGCGCGCTGATACGCACGGTGAAGTGTTCTGCACATGGTGTGATGTGGATTCGGCGTTCAACGGAAAGGAACGAGCGCTCATGCGCGAGATCCTCGGAAGGCGACGCAGGCTCCGGTTCCGGCGCAAGGAGAGGACCGCCCGGCTCGACGCCGCGGTCGCCTTCGCGGTCGAGTGGAACTGGCCCGTCCTGCCGGGCGCGGGCCTGAGAGCGACGACCCGTACGGCCACCGGAGCGGCCTGCTCCTGCCCCGACCCCGACTGCGTGGTGCCCGGCGCGCACCCCTACGACCCCGGACTGCTCGCGGCCACCACGGACGAGCGCATGATCCGCTGGTGGTGGACCCGCCGCCCGGACGCCCCGGTGGTGCTCGCCACGGGCGGCCGCGCGCCCTGCGCGGTCAGCCTCCCCGCGGTGGCGGGGGCGCGGGCGCTCGCCGTGCTCGACGCCACGGGCATGCGGCTCGGCCCGGTGGTGGCGACCCCGACCCGGTGGTCGATCCTCGTCGCCCCGTACGGCCTCGAACGGCTGGGCGAGCTCCTGTACGCGAAGGACAGCGTGCCCAGCTCGCTGCGGTTCCACGGCGAGGGCGGCTACCTGCTGCTTCCGCCGTCGGTCGCGGGGACCGGGCAGGTCCGCTGGGAGCGGGCGCCTTCCCCGAGCTCTCCCCTTCGTTCGAGCAGGGGAGGCCCCCACGCGGGCTCGGCCCGGCCGTGGCTGCCCGACGTCGAGACGGTGGTCGACGCCCTGGTCGAGGCGAGCACGAGCGCGCCGGGCGGCGGGAGCAGACTGGCGTACTGAGACGGGCCTCCCGCGAGACGCGCTCGTTCACCCGAACGGGTGTGTCCTGGTCCGACTTGTACGGGAAACGGGCGCGCGGCCGACCGGGCGCCCGGATCCCGCCGCTATGTTCAGCCCACCGTCCAAGATCTCCAGCCGAGCAGGAGCAGGTGGGTCCCATGAGCCCGGTGAACCTCCGCGTGGTCGGACTCGGGGCCGCCGTCACGGTCGCCGTCCTGCTGCCCCTCGTCGCGACGGCGCGGCCGACGGGCGATCCCGTACGGCCGGCCGGAGCGGGCGCCGAGGGCGACGCGAAGGCCGGGGATCTGCTGAGGGGGCTCGGCCTGGGACCCCGTACACCGGACTCCGTCACCCCCTCCGCGGCCCCCTCCGCTCCGGCTGCCGCCGCCCCCGCCCCGGCCTCTCCCGAGCGCGTCACGCGTTGTGGGCCGGAACTCGCCTCTCCCGAGGGGGCCGAGGCGCAGACCTGTGTCCTCAGCGAGGGTCCCGACGTCTGGGCGCGCACCTACTACCGGAACGCCACGGGTCGCCGGATCGACGCGTTTCTGACCCTCATGGGCCCCGGCGGGCGGACCGTACGAGCGGGCTGTCCGGTCCCGGCGCAGGACGAACCGGGAGCCTGTGAAACACCGAGGGAGCGCGCCCGGGGCGTGGTCACGGCCTATACGGCGGTCGCGGAATTGGCCGGAGCGGGCGAGGGCGGCAGTACTCCGCTGCTGCTCCGCGCGGGAAGCAACACGGCGGACGGCGAAGGTAGTTGAGCGTCGGACGCCCCGGCTCTGCCGGAAGCGGACATGGAAAGGCCCGGTCGCTGGCGACGGGGGATGCACCAGCGACCGGGCTTCAAGAACGGTAACAAGAGATCTGCGGTTCGCAAATTCGATCTCGGTTATTCGGACAGGGATTTACCCGCCCGCGTACCCCTCTTGTGGCGGAAGTCACCGACTGGTCGGTCTGTCAGTCACCGATACCACCTGGGGTATCAGCTGAGAGTCACCTGACGGTTCGTGAGGCCGCCGCGGGCCCGGCGCTCCTCCGCCGTCAGCGGGGCGTCCGAGGCGAGCGCCGCGGCCAGCCGCTCGGCGAACGCGGCCGCCGGCTTCTCGCAGTCCTCGGCCGTCATCGACGTCGGCAGGTCCCACACCGGCACCATCAGACCGTGGGCCCGGAAGGAGCCGACGAGCCGGGTGTCCGCGCCGAGCGAGGTGCCCTCGCCGGCCTGGAGGCGGGCGAGCGCGTCGAGGAGCTTCTCCTCCGGGTACGGCATGACCCAGCGCAGGTGGTTCTTGTCCGGGGTCTCGCACCAGTACGCGGAGTCGACGCCCGTCAGCTTCACCGTCGGGATCGCGGCCGCGTTGGCCCGCTCCAGGGAGGCCGCGACCTCCGGGTCCGCGCCGTCCGTCGACTGCGGGATCCAGAACTCGAAGCCCGTGTGGACCTCCGGCGCGAACGGCGCGTCCGCGTCGAGCAGCTCCTGCAGGCGCGGGCCCTCGGCCGGCACGCGGCGCGCGGGGACGGGGGTGCCCGGCTCCGCCTCCAGGGCGCGCTGGAGGGTGTCGGCGAGGTCGCGGGCCAGGTCGCCGGAGGTCGAGTCGTTCTGCAGGGCGAGCAGGACGGAGCCGTCGTCGCGGCGGAGCGCCGGCCACGCCATCGGCAGCACGGTCGCGAGCGTCACGGACGGCACGCCCTCGGGCAGGCCGGCCTTCAGGGTGAGCGGCACGGTGGCGGCCGGCACCAGCTCGCGCAGCGCGACCCAGTCGCACTCGCCGGGCAGACCCTCGAAGGGGCGCTGGACGAGCTCGGTCACGGCGTGCGCGGCGGCCCGGCCGTGACACGCCTTGTAGCGGCGGCCCGAACCGCACGGGCACGGCTCGCGCGCGCCGACGACCGGGATCTCCCCGCTCGTGACCTGTGCCTGGCCGGCCTTGCCGGCCTTCGTCTGGGGGCGCTTCTTGGCCATGGTGTGGCTTTCTCCCGATCGCGGCTGCTGTATCGGGCGCGAGCCTAGCCGCACCGGGCGCCGACGCCGTTCAGGCGGGGCGGCACGGCAGCGCACCGGCCCCGCCGCGCGGCCCCGGGCCTCCGGCCGCGCTCTCGTTCGCGTTCGCTTTCTCGTTCTCGTTCTCAGTCGAGATCGTCGTACGCGTCGAGGAAGTCGAAGCCCGAGCCGCCGCCGACCCGCGCCGCGAAGTCCTCGCGGCGGTGTCCTTCGGTGACCACCACCCAGACGGTGACCTCGCCGGTCGCGCTGTCCCGTACGCCCCAGTCCTGGGCCAGCGCTCCGATGATGTTCAGCCCGCGGCCGCCCCGCGCGGTGACCGAGGGCGTCGACGGGACGGGCCGTGTCGGACCACCGCCGTCGGTCACCTCGACCCGCAGGCCACCCGCCGCGTCGACCCGCCAGGCCGCCCGCACATCGCCTTCGCCCCGCTCCGCGTGGCCCAGCGGCCTGCCGTACCGGCAGGCATTGCTGAGCAGCTCGGAAAGGATCAGTACCGCGTCGTCGACGACCGATTCGGACACCCCGCTGCGGTACAGCTCGTCCCGCATCCGGTGTCGCGCCTCACCCACGCCCGCAGGGCCATGGGGTACGGCCATGCTCGACGACGTGGGCACCTCCTGTGCCACCACCAACGCCACCCCCGAGACCTCCTTTGCCCCACGCCACCGTGTGGATGCCCCAATGGCCTGGACCGGAAACCGGCCAATCCACGTGTGATGAGGCACTCGTGACGATCGCGTACGTGTGGAACGCGCCGGGGCACACCCTGTAAGGGCCGTTGTCCCCTGTGACGGAGGGGAAAAGAGGGACGGAAGAGGCGCCTCGGCGCTCAGTCGCGGCCGAGCTGGGCGAGTACCTGCTTCGGACGGTTGGTGATGATCGCGTCCACGCCCAGGCGCTCGCAGAGCTCGACGTCCTCGGCCTCGTCCACCGTCCAGACGTGGACCTGGTGCCCGGCCTTCTGGAGCCGCAGGATCACGGCGGGATGGTGGCGGACGATCCGGATCGACGGACCCGCGATGCGCGCGCCCGCGGGGAGTCGCCCGTCGCGCAGCCGCGGCGAGACGAACTGGGCGAGCGAGACTGTGGGCAACGTCGGCGCGGCGGCGGCGATCCGGTGCAGGGAACGGGCCGAGAAGCTCATGACGCGTACGGGGGAGTCGGCGGGGGACGCGGGCGCGTCCAGGCCGAAGCGCTTGAGGAGGTGGATCAGGCGCTCCTCGACCTGGCCCGCCCAGCGGGTGGGGTGCTTGGTCTCGATGGCCAGCTCGATCCGGCGCCCGGCGTCGGAGACCAGCTCCAGGAGCCGCTCCAGGGTGAGCACGGAGGTGTACCCGGGGTCTCCCCAGTCGGGGCTCTCGCCGGAGTCGTCCCGGCCCTTCCAGGTGCCGAAGTCGAGGGCCGCGAGATCGGCGAGCTCCAGCGCGGACACGGCGCCGCGGCCGTTCGACGTGCGGTCGACGCGCCGGTCGTGGACGCAGACGAGATGGCCGTCGGCGGTGAGCCGGACGTCGCACTCCAGGGCGTCGGCGCCGTCCTCGATGGCCTTCACATAGGCGGCCAGGGTGTGTTCCGGTGCGTCCTCGGACGCTCCGCGGTGGGCGACGACCTGGAGGGGGACGCGGTTCGGGTGCTGCCGTGCGTGGGTCACCGCGTCATGGTGCCATTGGCGGGGTGGCGCGGGCACCCCGGAGGGTGTCCGTTCTGTCCGTATATAAAGGATGGGGTGCGAACGCACAGCTCCGCCTTACAGCGGCCTGACGTCCTGTGGGAAAAGCTGGTGCAGCACCCTGGAGCCCAGTAGGTACCAGACACCGCGCAGTCACCGAGGAGAGCGAGCTGTGAGCACCGAGAACGAAGGCACGCCGGTTCCGGCGGACCCGGCTGCCCCGTCCGCCCCTCCCGTACCCCCGACGCCGGCGACCGCGCCCACGGGAGAGACGGCCCCGCAGGCGTCCCCCCAGGCGTCTCCCCAGACGTCCCCTCAGGCAGGTCCCGAGACGGCCCCGCACGCCGCTCCGCAGGCGGACGAGCCGACCGTGGTCCAGGCCCCGGTTCCGGCCGCGGAGGCCCCGCGGACGGCCCCGGCGCCCGCGGAGGCTCCGCAGACGGCCCCCGCCCCGCACCCCGCCGCCGAGCCGGTCACGGCGGCCGCCCCCGCCGGCGGCTGGCCGCCGCCCCCGCCGGCCGTCCCGGCCTGGGGCGCCCCGCAGCAGCCCGTACCCGCCGCCCCCGGGGCCTCGCGCCGGCGGAACGGCGGCCTCGTGGCGGCCGTGCTCGTCGCGGCGCTCGTCGCCGGCGGCATCGGCGGCGGCATCGGCTACTGGGCGGCCGAGCGCGGCGACAACGGCTTCAGCTCGACCACGGTCTCCTCCGGCCAGGCCCCGGCCTCCTTCAAGCGCGACCCGGGGACGGTCGCGGCCGTCGCGGCGAAGGCCCTCCCGAGCGTGGTCACCATCCAGGCCAAGTCCGGCGGCTCTCAGGAGGGCGAGGGCGGCACGGGCACGGGCTTCGTCTACGACCAGGAAGGCCACATCGTCACCAACAACCACGTGGTGGCGTCGGCGGCGGACGGCGGCACGCTGTCCGTGACGTTCTCGGACGGCAAGACGTACGACGCGGAGGTCGTCGGCCGGGCCGAGGGCTACGACGTGGCGGTCCTGAAGCTGAAGGACGCCCCGAAGGGGCTGACGCCGTTGCCGCTCGGGGACTCCGACAAGGTGGCGGTCGGCGACTCGACGATCGCGATCGGCGCGCCCTTCGGTCTGTCCAACACGGTGACGACGGGCATCGTCAGCGCCAAGAACCGCCCGGTCGCCTCGGGCGACGGCTCCGGCGGCAGCAACTCGTACATGAGCGCCCTGCAGACGGACGCCTCGATCAACCCGGGCAACTCCGGCGGGCCGCTGCTCGACGCGAGCGGCGCGGTGATCGGCATCAACTCGGCGATCCAGTCGACCAGCGGCGGCTTCGGCCAGTCCCAGGCGGGCTCGATCGGCCTCGGCTTCGCGATCCCGGTCAACCAGGCGAAGAACGTGGCCCAGCAGCTGATCAAGACGGGCAAGCCGGTGTACCCGGTGATCGGCGCGACCGTGAACATGCAGGAGAAGGGCGAGGGCGCGACGATCGCCACCCAGGGCTCCGGCGGCACGGCCTCGGTCACCCCCGACGGCCCGGCGGCCAAGGCGGGGCTGAAGGCCGGCGACGTGATCACGGGCTTCGACGACCACCCGATCGACAGCGGCCCGACCCTGATCAGCGAGATCTGGACCCACAAGCCGGGCGACTCGGTGAAGATCACCTACGAGCGCGACGGCAAGACCGCCACGGCCACGGTCGTCCTCGGCGAGCGCACGGGTGACAGCTGACGGCACCGGAACGGCACGGCGGCCGGATCGGTGACAACTGACGGCACCTGAACCGCTCGGCGGAACCCGGTACTCTGTAGCCCGCTCCGTCCCAGGTGGGCCGGGGCGAGGGTGGGTTGCCCGAGCGGCCTAAGGGAACGGTCTTGAAAACCGTCGTGGCGCGAGTCACCGTGGGTTCAAATCCCACACCCACCGCAGCGGACCGGCGTGTGTGCTGGTCACAAGGGGTGCTCCTGACAAGGGGCGCCCCTTTTCGCATGGGCCGGAGCGGTCTGAGGATGCGGTTCCGGTGGTGCGCGGCGATGCTGGAGTGGCTGGAACAGCCGCTAGGAGGGCCAGGATGTCTGTACTGGACAAGCTCAAGGGGATGCTGAAGGGCCACGAGGATCAGGCCGGCAAGGGCATCGACAGGGCCGGCGACATGGTCGACGAGAAGACGCAGGGCAAGTACGCGAGCCACGTCGACACGGCCCAGGAGAAGCTCAAGGACCAGCTGGGCGGCCAGGGGCAGGACTCCCCGCCGCAGTAGCGGCACTCACGTCAGGATGGGGGTGTCCCGGGTCTTCCCGGGGCACCCCCTCCTCCTGTGGTGGGGGACGGGCCGGAGGAAAGGGCTCTTCTCGTGGTGCGGATCGTGCTCGTCCAGGGCGACATCACCGCCGAGGCGGCGGACGCGGTGGTCAACGCGGCGAATTCCTCGCTGCTCGGCGGCGGCGGGGTCGACGGGGCCATCCACCGGAAGGGCGGTCCGGAGATCCTCGCCGCCTGCCAGGATCTGCGCCGCTCGCACTACGGAAAGGGCCTGCCGACCGGGCGGGCCGTGGCGACCACGGCGGGGCGGTTGCCGGCCCGGCACGTGATCCACACGGTCGGGCCGGTGTGGTCGCGCGACGAGGACCGCTCGGAGCTGCTGGCCTCCTGCTACCGCGAGTCGCTGCGGGTGGCCGACGAGTTGGGGGACCGCACGGTCGCCTTCCCGGCCATCTCCACCGGGATCTACGGATGGCCGATGGCGGACGGCGCGAGGATCGCCGTCGAGACGGTACGGGCGGCCCGTACCGAGGTCGAGGAGGTGCGCTTCGTCCTCTTCGACGCGGCGGCCTACGGGGCTTTCGAGACGGCTCTGGGCGCTCTGGGGGAGGCCTCGTAACGGCCGGGTCCCGACCCGGTCGAATGTCCGCTCCTTTCTGGATTCGTGTGCGGTTTCTCCGTGGCGGAGACGCGCCGTCGTGTCGTTCCGAGAAAGCGATCGGCCGAAAATCTGCCGGAACGCTTCCTCCCTTGCGGCGCACCGGCCGCACCGCCCCCGACCTCCCTCCACCCGTGTGAGCTGCGGCTTTCCTCAAGCTGCCGGGGTTTATCGGCTTGTCCTCACGCTTGCGGGGGAATCGGTCGCTCCGGGGTGGTTCGCCGGGGATTCGGTGGGCAACTCTGGATTCGCGACGTCGAGCACAACGACCGGGGCGGTCGGCCAACTGCCTTGGACATGGCCGTACTTCAGAGCAGTCCGTAGAGCAGTTCCGTAGCGCAATTCCGTGCAGAAGCACCAGCTTTCAGTTCCCGGAGGAACAGACATGGCAAGCATCCGTACCGCCCGCATCCTCGCCGCTGCCGCCGCCCTGCCCCTCGCCGCCGCGCTCTTCGCCGGGGTGGCCCAGGCCGACAACGGCGGTTTCGCGGACGACGGATCGAACACGAGCGTCGCCACGATCATCGGCAGCGGCGTCGGCGGGGACAACTTCGGCAACTCGACCACGACGCAGCAGGTGGCGACCGGTTCCGGTGCCTCCAACCAGAACAACACGGCGAGCGTGAACGGCTCGGCCTTCACCCACATCGACCAGGCCGACAACGTCGTGAACTTCCACCCGTGGTGGTGACCGGCAGCACGGAGACCGGCCCGACGGGGGGCGGGATCGTGGTGTGAACGGCGGCCCGCGCGACGGTACTTCGGTACCGGAGTGCGGGCCGTCGCGTTTCGCGCGGCTTGACACGGGCGTGGAATCTGACGGACAGTCAGAAACCTCAGTCGTCCCACGGGAGGCCGTCGCCGTGCACCTCGCCCCGACCGAGCGGCAGCTGCGGCTGCGCGCCGAACTCCGTGCGTACTTCCGGGACGTGATGCCCGACGGCCCTCCGCCGGGCACCGACGCCGACGCCCAGCGACGGCTGCTCCGCAGGATCGGCGACGACGGCCTCCTCGGACTCGGCTGGCCCGAGGAGTACGGCGGGCAGGGCCGCGGGCCCGACGAGCAGTTCGTCTTCTTCGACGAGGCCTACCGCGCGGGCGCCCCCGTCTCGATGGTCACCCTCAACACGGTCGGCCCCACACTCATGGCGTACGGGACCGAGGAGCAGAAGGCCTACTTCCTGCCCCGGATCCTGCGCGGCGAGACCGTCTTCGCCATCGGCTACAGCGAACCCGAGGCCGGCACGGACCTCGCCTCCCTGCGGACCCGGGCCGTGCGGGACGGGGACTCCTGGCTCGTCGACGGCCAGAAGATCTTCACCTCCAACGCCCAGAACGCCGACTGGATCTGGCTGGCCTGCCGCACCGACCCCGACGCGCCCCCGCACCGCGGCATCTCCATCGTCCTCGTCCCCACGGACGCCCCCGGCTTCTCCTGGACCCCGATCGAGACGGTCGGCGGGCTGACGACGACCGCCACGTACTACGACGGGATCCGCGTCCCCGCGGGCCATCTCGTCGGGCCCGAGCACGGCGGCTGGGGTCTCATCACCAGCCAGCTCAACCACGAGCGGGTCGCGCTGGCCGCGATCGGCATGCAGGCCGAGGACTTCTTCGCGGCCGTCCTCGACCGGGCACGCACCCCCGATCCGGTGACGGGACGGCGCCGCATTGACGAGCCGTGGATTCGGATCCGGGCTGCCGAGGCACACGCCCGGCTGGCCGCGACACGCCTGCTGAACTGGAGGTTGGTGGGTGACGTGGGGGCCGGCCGGCTCGCCCCGGGGGACGCCAGCGGCGTGAAGTTCATGGGAACCGAATCGGCGGTGGAGGTGTATCGAATATGTCAGGAGATCGCGGGTGGGCCGGGGACGGTGCGAGCGGGATCGCCGGGGGAGTTCGACGGCGGTGAGCTGGAGCGCATGAACCGGGCCGCGCAGATCAACACCTTCGGGGGAGGGGTGAGCGAGGTGCAGCGCGAGATCGTCGCGAGGATGCGGCTCGGCATGAAGGGGAGGGGCCGGCGATGAGCGGTACGGAACGGCCCGCGACGAGCCGTGCGGAAGAGCAGGACGGGCTGTACGAGCGGCTCGTGGCCTTCGAGGGCCGGTCCGCCGCCACCGCCGGCACCGGCAAGGACCCGGTCAACCTGCCCATGATCAGGCACTGGTGCGAGGCGATGGGGGACACCCACCCGGCCTACCGGGGGCCGGACGCCGTCGCGCCCCCGACCATGCTGCAGGCGTGGACGATGGGCGGCCTCTCCGGGCACACGGACCGGTCGTCGGCGTACGAGGAGCTGTTCGCGCTCCTCGACGGCGCCGGATACACCTCGGTCGTCGCGACCGACTGCGAGCAGGAGTACCTGCGGCCGCTCCGCCCGGGCGACGAGATCGGCTTCGACACCGTCATCGAGTCCGTGTCGGAGCGCAAGACCACCAAGCTCGGCACCGGGCACTTCGTGACGACGCGGACGGACGTCCGGGCGGGCGGCGAACTCGCGGGCACGCACCGCTTCCGCATCCTCAAGTACGCGCCCGCGGCCCGGCCGGACCGGAAGCCGGCGGCCCGCACGGCCGAGCCGGAGGCGCGCTCCGGGCCGAGGTCCGGTGCGGCGGACGCGCGGCCCGAGCCGAAGCCCGCGCCGCGGCGGCCCCGGCCCGTCGTGAACCGGGACAACGCCGGCTTCTGGGAGGGCGTGGCCGCACACCGGCTGCTGATCCAGCGCTGCGGGGACTGCGCGGCCCTGCGCCTCCCCTGGCTGCCGGGGTGCGCCGGCTGCGGCTCACGGGAGTGGGACACGGTCGAGGCGAGCGGCGCCGGGACGGTCTTCTCGTACGTGGTGATGCACCACCCGCCCTTCCCCGCCTTCGACCCTCCGTACGCGGTCGGGCTGATCGAACTCGCCGAGGGCGTGCGGATGATCAGCAACGTGGTGGGGGTGCCGTACGACAAGGTGCGGATCGGGATGCCGGTGCGGCTGGAGTTCCTGCGGGTCGACGAGGAGCTGGAGCTTCCCGTCTTCCGCGCGGGAGGGGAGGACTGACATGGACTTCACCCCCACCGAGGAGCAGGAGGCCGCCCGGGAGCTGGCCGGGCGGATCTTCGCCGACCTCGCCACCCACGAGCGGCTGCGGGCGGCCGGGACGGGCACGGACGCCGAGCTCTGGAAGGCGCTCTGCGCGGCCGGACTGCCGGGCGCCGTCGAGGAGACCGGCCTGCTCGGCCTGGTCCTGCTCCTGGAGGAGCAGGGCCGCAGGACGGCGCAGGTGCCGTTCGCCGCGAGCTGTGTGTACGGGATCCTCGCCGTCGCCCGGCACGGCACGGAGGAGCAGCGCTCCCGGCTCCTGCCCGGTCTCCGCGACGGCACGACGGTCGTGACGGGCGCGCTCCCGGCACCGGGCGCGGTCACCTCGCGGGACGACGGGCGGCTCAGCGGGGCCGTGGACTGGGTGCCGTGGCTCAGGGACGCCACCCATGTCCTCGTACCGGACGAGGACCGGGTCCTGTGGCTGGTCCGCACCGAGGACGCGGCCGCCGTCGAGGCCGTCGAACTCACCGCGCCCTGGGCCGCCGCGAGGCTCGTCCTCGACGGGACGCCGGCCGAGCGGCTCGGGCAGGGCGGCCCGAGCTCCCACGACGACGTGCTCGCCGCCGCGCGGATCGCCTTCGCCGGGCTTCAGGCCGGGGTGTGTGCCGGGTCCCTCGCCAGGGCCGTGGAGCACACGTCCGTACGGGAGCAGTTCGGCCGGCCGCTCTCGACCCACCAGGCGGTGCAACTGCGGGCCGCCGACGCCCACATGGACACCGAGGCCATCCGGGTCACGGCCTACGAGGCCGCCTGGCGCTTCGACGAGGGCCTCGACGCGTCCGGGGCGGCGCTGACCGCCGCCTGGTGGGCCTCCGAGGCGGGGAAACGGGTCGTGCACGCCGGACAGCATCTGCACGGCGGAACGGGCGCCGACCTCGACCACCCCGTCCACCGGCACTTCCTGTGGGGCCGGCAGCTCGACGCCTACCTGGGCTGCGGCACCGAACTCCTCGCCGAACTCGGCGACCTGCTCGCGATGGGAGACCTGTCATGAAGCCCGGTGACGAGCTGCCGCCGCTGAGGATCCCGATCACCCGCACCCTGATCGTCGCCGGGGCCGTCGCCTCCCGCGACTACCAGGACGTGCACCACGACGCCGAGCTGGCGCGGGAGAAGGGCTCCCCGGACATCTTCATGAACATCCTCACGACCAACGGGCTCGTCGGCCGGTACATCACCGACCACTTCGGCCCCCGGGCCGTGCTCCGCAGGGTCGCCATCCGGCTCGGCGCCCCCAACCACCCCGGGGACACCATGGTCCTGACCGGAACGATCACCGAGGTGGACGGGGACACGGCGAGCGTCCGGGTCGTCGGCGCCAACGGACTCGGGAACCACGTCACCGGGACGGTCACCGTGGAGGTGACGCGATGAGCGTCCGCGCCAGGGACAGCCTCGGTGGGCGGGCGGCCGTCGTGGGCATCGGGGCGACCGAGTTCTCCAAGGACTCGGGCCGCAGCGAACTCTCCCTCGCCGTCGAGGCCGTGCGCGCGGCCCTCGACGATGCCGGGCTCACCCCCGCCGACGTCGACGGCCTGGTCACCTTCACCATGGACACCAACCCCGAGATCACCGTCGCCCAGGCGTCGGGCATCGGAGAGCTGTCGTTCTTCTCCCGCGTGCACTACGGGGGCGGCGCCGCCTGCGCCACCGTGCAGCAGGCCGCGCTCGCCGTCGCCGCCGGGGTCGCGGAGGTCGTCGTCTGCTACCGGGCGTTCAACGAGCGCTCGGGGCGCCGCTTCGGCTCCGGCGTCCAGCAGCGCGAGCCCTCCGCCGAGGGCGCCGCGCTCGGCTGGCAGCTGCCCTTCGGGCTCCTCACCCCGGCCTCCTGGGTCGCCATGGCCGCCCAGCGGTATCTGCACACCTACGGGCTGACCCCGGACGCCTTCGGCCATGTGGCCGTCACCGACCGGCGCCACGCGGCCCGCAACCCCGCCGCGTACTTCCACGGGAAGCCGATCACCCTCGCCGACCACGCCGCCTCGCGCTGGATCGTCGAGCCGCTCCGGCTCCTCGACTGCTGCCAGGAGACCGACGGCGGCCAGGCGATCGTCGTCACCTCCGTCGAGCGCGCCCGCGACCTGCCGCGCCCGCCCGCCGTGATCCTGGCGGCGGCCCAGGGCGCCGGCCG
Organism: Streptomyces tanashiensis; assembly: GCF_014648895.1. Classification (GTDB taxonomy): domain Bacteria; phylum Actinomycetota; class Actinomycetes; order Streptomycetales; family Streptomycetaceae; genus Streptomyces; species Streptomyces tanashiensis. Next base: position 130,747 of record NZ_BMRZ01000011.1, on the reverse strand, counting down.
CAGGCAGGAGGCCATGACCAGCTTCTACCGGGACGAGCTGACCGGGCTGCCGGAGATGGGCGTGGTGGCCCGGCAGCTCTGGCGGACGTCCGGGCTCGCGCCCTCCGACATCGACGTGGGCATCCTCTACGACCACTTCACCCCGTTCGTGCTGATGCAGCTGGAGGAGTTCGGCTTCTGCGCGCCGGGCGAGGCGGCCGACTTCGTCGCGGCCGACGCGCTCCCGCTGAACACCCACGGGGGGCAGCTCGGCGAGGCGTACCTCCACGGCATGAACGGCATAGCGGAGGCCGTCCGGCAGATCCGCGGCACCTCGGTGAATCAGATACCCGGCGCGGCCCGGACCTTGGTCACGGCGGGCACGGGGGTTCCCACGTCCGGGTTGATCCTGGGCACGGACGGCTGAGGCGACGGCCCCAGCGGTGGCCGGGCGGGGCGGGTGGATCTTCACTCGCGCCATGAGCACTCGAACGCCGCCCGCATCCGAAGGCGCCCCCGCACTCGTCCCGGCCCCGCCGTCGGCACCGACCCGACCCCGCTCCGCGCCGCCTCCCGGGGCGCGGGCCGTGGTCGCGGCGGTGCTGGTGGCGCTGGCCGGGACGGCCCTGCTGAACGGCCCGCCCCCGGCCACCGCGAGAACGGCGCCCGAATCCGCGGCCGGGCCCGAATCCGCGGCCGGGCCCGAATCCGCCGCCGGGCCCGAATCCGCCACGACCCGCTCCCTCACCCCGTCCGGCTCGACCGCCCCTGGCTCCACAGCCCCCGACCCCACCGCCCCCGACCCCACCGCGGCCGACCCCACCGCGGCCGACCCCACCGCGGCCGACCCCACCGCCCCCGACTCCACCTCGGCCGACTCCACCACCCCGGGCTCCACCACCCCGGGCTCCACCACCCCCGACTCCGCCACTCCCGACTCCGCCACTCCCGACCTCCTCGCCGCGCCGGTGCACTTCGCCGGGAAGGCGTTCGACACCTGTGAGGCGCCGTCCCTCACGGTGATGAAGGCCTGGCTGGCGTCGCCGTACGGGGCCGTCGGGATCTACTTCGGCGGGCGGGGGCGGGGCTGCCCCGTCCAGAAGGAGCTCACCCCCTCCTGGGTCGCCTCCGCGCACGCCATGGGCTGGCGGCTGCTGCCGCTCTTCGTGGGCTCCCAGGCCCCGTGCGTGGACTCCCTCGCCAAGCGCAAGTACGCCATCGGCAGCACTCCCGTGACGCAGGGCACCAAGGAGGGCGGCGACGCCGTGCGGGCCGCCAAGGCCCTCGGGATCGGGACGAGCAGCCCGCTCTACCTCGACATCGAGGCCTATCAGCGGGGCGACACGAACTGCGCCGCGACCACGCTCTCCTTCGTCCGCGCCTGGAACCGGGAGGTGCGGCGTCTCGGCTACCTGCCCGGCTTCTACAGCAGCGCCGACACGGGGGTGCGGGACATGGAGACGCAGCGGAGGGCGGGGACGAAGGACCTGCCGGAGGTGATGTGGTTCGCGCGCTGGCGGGGGCAGCCGGCGCTGCTCACCGAGTCGGTGCTGCAGCCGCAGGCCTGGACGCCGCACGCCCGGATCCACCAGTACTCGGGCAACGTCACCGAGACGTACGGCGGACGGACCCTCGCGATCGACCGGAACGCGATGGACGCACCCGTCGCGCGGGTGACCGCTCCCGCCCGGTTCGCCGCCCGCGTCCCCGTCCCCCTGTCGTTCGTCGCCTCGCGACGCCCCTGAGGAGAGCGCCCGTGGGCCCCGTGACCCTGAGCCGGGTGTCCGGGGCCTCCACCCAGAGGAGGTGGAGGCATCCCCACCCCTACAACCTGAGGCGGACTGCGGGTCGGGACCTGGGGCCGATCCGCCGGGTACCCGCGCCCTCCTAGCGTGGAGTCATGACTCCGCCACCCTCTGGCCCCGTCTGCGCCGGTGCCTCGCAGTACGCGTCGTACCCGACCTTCTCCTCGTACGTACGGGCGCGTGGGCCCGTGCTCCTGCGCACCGCGCGCTCCCTGACCGCCAACCCCTCGGACGCGGAGGACCTCCTCCAGACCGCGCTCACCAAGACCTTCATGGCCTGGGAGCGCATCGAGGACCACCGCGCCCTGGACGGCTATGTCCGCCGCGCGCTGCTGAACACCCGGACGTCGCAGTGGCGCAAGCGCAAGGTCGACGAGTTCGCCTGCGAGGAGCTGCCCGAGCCGGCCGGTCTCCCGGAGCCGGACCCGGCCGAGCGGCAGGTGCTGCACGACGCGATGTGGCGTGCGGTCCTGAAGCTGCCGGAGAGGCAGCGTCAGATGGTGGTCCTGCGGTACTACGAGGACCTCAGCGAGGCCCAGACCGCCGAGGTGCTCGGGGTGTCGGTCGGCACGGTCAAGAGCGCGGTGTCCAGGGCGCTCGGCAAGCTCCGCGAGGATCCGGAGCTGACGCCCGTTCGGTAGGCGCGGAGGACCGACTGTGGACTTCCGCCAGTGATCACTGGCAATTTACGTACTCTCGGGTAGTGACATACCGCGCGGTACGGGCGCAGAATCTCCACACCCTTTCTGCCACGTAGCGCCCACCGGGAGGACGCCCCGTGTACAGCACCATGCAGGACGTACAACTGACCGTGAGCCGCATCCTCCAGCACGGGATGACGATCCACGGGAAGTCCACCATCACCACCTGGACGGGCGAGCCCGAGCCGCAGCGCCGCACGTTCGCGGAGGCCGGAAGGCGCGCGCACCAGCTGGCCAACGCCCTGCGCGACGAACTCGGCGTCACCGGCGACCAGCGCGTCGCCACCCTCATGTGGAACAACTCGGAGCACGTCGAGGCGTACTTCGCGATCCCCTCCATGGGCGCGGTGCTCCACACGCTCAACCTCCGCCTGCCCCCCGAGCAGCTGGTGTGGATCGTCAACCACGCCGCCGACCGGGTCGTGCTCGTCAACGGCTCCCTGCTGCCGCTCCTCGCCCCGCTGCTCCCGCACCTGCCGACGGTCGAGCACGTCGTCGTCGCGGGCCCGGGCGACCGCTCCCTCCTGGACGGCGCGGCCCCGCGCGTCCACGAGTACGAGGAGCTGATCGCCGGCCGTCCGACCACGTACGACTGGCCGGAGCTGGACGAGCGCTCGGCCGCCGCCATGTGTTACACCTCCGGCACCACCGGCGACCCCAAGGGCGTCGTCTACTCCCACCGCTCGATCTACCTGCACTCCATGCAGGTGAACATGGCCGAGTCGATGGGCCTCACCGACAAGGACACGACCCTGGTCGTCGTCCCGCAGTTCCACGTCAACGCCTGGGGCCTGCCGCACGCCACCTTCATGACCGGCATCAACATGCTCATGCCGGACCGTTTCCTCCAGCCGGCCCCGCTCGCCGAGATGATCGAGCGGGAGCGGCCGACCCACGCGGCCGCCGTCCCCACCATCTGGCAGGGCCTGCTCGCCGAGGTCACCGCGAACCCCCGCGACCTCTCCTCGATGGCCCAGGTCACCATCGGCGGCGCCGCCTGTCCGCCCTCCCTCATGGAGGCGTACGACCGGCTCGGCGTCCGCCTCTGCCACGCCTGGGGCATGACCGAGACCTCCCCGCTGGGCACCATGGCCCACCCGCCGCACGGCCTCACCGCCGAGGAGGAGTGGCCGTACCGGGTCACGCAGGGCCGTTTCCCGGCCGGCGTCGAGGCCCGCCTGGTCGGCCCGGCCGGCGAACACCTGCCCTGGGACGGCGAGTCCGCCGGCGAGCTGGAGGTGCGCGGCACCTGGATCGCGGGCTCGTACTTCGGCGGCATCGGCGCCGAGGAGATCCGCCCCGCCGACAAGTTCAGCGAGGACGGCTGGCTCAAGACCGGCGACGTCGGCGTGATCAGCCCGGACGGCTTCCTCACCCTCACCGACCGCGCCAAGGACGTCATCAAGTCGGGCGGCGAGTGGATCTCCAGCGTGGAGCTGGAGAACGCCCTCATGGCGCACCCCGAGGTCGCCGAGGCGGCCGTCGTCGCGGTGCCGGACGAGAAGTGGGGCGAGCGTCCGCTCGCGACCGTCGTCCTCAAGGACGGCGCGACGGCGGACTACGAGACGCTGAAGGCCTTCCTCGCCGACGAGGGCGGCATCGCGAAGTGGCAGCTGCCGGAGCGGTGGGCGATCGTGCCGGCGGTGCCGAAGACGAGCGTCGGCAAGTTCGACAAGAAGGTCATCCGCAGGCAGTACGCGGAGGGCGAGCTGGACGTGACCCAGCTCTAGCGAGACGGGAACGGGGAGGGCCTAGGCCCTCCCCGTTCCCGTCGGTGCCGGTGTCCTAGTTGGTGCCGATCTTCGCGAGCAGGTCGACGATCCGCGCCTGGACCTCGGCGCTGTTCGAACGCTCGGCGAGGAACAGGACGGTCTCGCCGGAGTCGAGCTTCGGCAGCTCCTCCTCGACGAGGTCGGCCGAGGTGTAGACGACGAGCGGCGTGCGGTTCAACTGCCCGTTCGCCCGCAGCCAGTCGATGATCCCGGCCCGGCGGCGGCGCACCTGCATCAGGTCCATCACCACCAGGTTCGGCTGGGACTGGGTGGCCAGCGCGACCGCCTCCGTGTCCGTGGCCGCCCGCGCGACCTGCATCCCGCGCCGCTCCAGGGTGGCGGCGAGGGCCTCCGCGATGGACTCGTTCTCCTCGATCAGCAGCACCCGGGACGGGTGCTGCTCGCTGTCGCGGGGCGCGAGCGCCTTGAGGAGTACGGCCGGATCGGCGCCGTACGCCGCCTCCCGGGTCGCCTGCCCGAGCCCGGCCGCGAGCAGCACCGGCACCTCGGCGGCGACGGCGGCCTGACGCAGCGACTGCAGCGCGGTCCGGGTGATGGGGCCGGTCAGCGGGTCGACGAAGAGCGCGGCCGGGAAGGCGGCGATCTGGGCGTCGACCTCCTCGCGGGAGTGCACGATCACCGGCCGGTAGCCGCGGTCGCTCAGCGCCTGCTGGGTGGAGACGTCGGGCGCGGGCCAGACCAGCAGCCGGCGCGGGTTGTCGAGGGGCTCCGGAGGCAGCTCGTCGTCGACGGGACGCGGGGCGGGCCGGTTGGCGACCTCGACCGCGCCGCCGGGTCCGTCGAGCGGCTCGGGTCCCTCGGCGGAGCCCTCGGCGGGCGCCCCTATGGCGTACGCGCGGCCCTCGGCCGGGGTGTCGTGCGGCGAGGGCGCCGGCGCCGTGGGCTGCGGGTGCGGCCTCGCCTCGGCCGCCGGGGCCGGTGCGGGGAGCGCGGCCGGGACCGGCGGGTCGACCTCGGGCGGGGTGGCGAGCCTGCGCCGCCGCCCCGAACCGTTGGAGGGCGCGGCGGGAGAGGCAGGGGCGGCCTGAGCGGCCGGCGGGGCCGGCGGGACGAAGGGAACGCCCTGCCCGAGGGTGCGGACGCTGAACGCCCGCCCCTGGGTCGAGTCCTTCGACACGGTCATCGGCATCGGCAGCTCGGGCGGCAGCGGTACGGAGCCGGTGCCGGTCCCGTTCGCCGGCGCGGGCTGCGGCTGCGGCAGGGACTGCGGCGCGGGCTGCGGCGCCTCCTCCGGCCGCGGAGCCGCAATGGCCCGGCGCCGCCCGGTCGGCTCGACCGCCGTCGCCTCCTCGGCCTGCGACGGCACATGAGGGTGGGGCTGCGGCGGCGTGTGGTCGGCGCCCGGGACGCCCCGTACGGCCTCGTGCTGCCCCTCGTCGGAGAGCGGCAGCGGGCCGGCCATGGGAGCGGCGGCCGGGAGAGACGTCTCGGCGTCACGGTCGGCGTCGGCGGGCGGCAGCGCGAACGGGGTGCGGGGCCCGGCCTCGGCCGCGGCGGCCCGCTCCTGCGCGGCGGCCAGCGCGCGCCGGCGGCGGCCGCTCGGCTGCGCCGGGGCCTGCGGGTCCTGCTCGGGAGCGGAGGCGACGGCGGGCAGGGCGCGGGCCAGGGCGGGAACCCCGGCCGGCTCGACGGCGACGCCCTGCGGCGGCACGGCCGCACCGAGCGCGGCACGCCCCTGCGCGCCCTCGGCGGCGGTCACCACGGAACCCTCGGCGGGCCGTCCCCGACGGCGCCCGGTGGGCTCCACGGGGGCGGGCGCGGCGGAGTCCACGGCCGCGTTCTGCTGGGCGGGGATCAGCTCGGCGGGCCCGGCCGGCTCTCCCGTACGGGCACGTCGCCGGCCACTGGGCTCGGCACCGCCCGGCGCCTCGCCCTCGGGCGCGACCGCGCTCTCCAGGAAGGCGTCGGTGGAGCCGCGCCGGGCCCGCCGCCGTCCGCCACCGGAGGTCTCGGCGGCCGCGTCCGGGGACGTGCCGGCACCGGGGATCCCGCCAGGAGCCGCGACGGACGGCGAGTCGACGCCGGGACCGGAGACGGGGACGGGCCCGGAGACCGAGGCCGGGACGGGACCCGAAGGGTGAACAGGTCCGGAGGCAGGGACGGGACCCGACACGGAGGCGGGGACGGGACCGGAGGTGTGGAGAGGCCCGGAGGCCGGTACGGGACCCGAGGCCTGGGCGGGCAGGGCGAGGGCCTCGCGCCCGCCCGAGGGCGCGTCGTTCCTCGCCGGCGCGGGAACCGTGCCCCGGCCCGCGCCGAGCGGCACCTCCAGGACGTACGCGCCGCCGCTCGTCCCCGGCACCTCGTGCGTCTGCACGACACCGGCGTGCGCCGCCACGATCCCGCGCACGACGGGCCCGTGGACCGGGTCGCCGCCCGCGTACGGGCCGCGGACCTCGATCCGGACGACGTCACCGCGCTGCGCGGCCGCGACGACGATCGTGGAATCGCTCGGGGTCCGGTCGGCCTTGCTCTTGCCGGTCGCGTCGACGCCGGCGACGTCCGCGACGAGGTGCGCGAGCGCGGTCGTCAGCCGGGCCGCGTCCACCTCGGCCTCGATCGGCGGGGCGTGCACGGCGAACTGGGCGCGGCCGGGCCCGATCAGCTCCACGGCGCCGTCGATGCCGCCGGCCACGACCCCGTCGAGCAGCACGACGGCCTTGTCGAGCTTCTCCGTCCCGGCGTCGAGCCGCTGGTAGCCGAGGACGTTGTCGACGAGCGCCGTCATCCGGGCGTATCCGGCGGCCAGATGGTGCAGGACCTGGTTGGCCTCGGGCCACAGCTGCCCGGCGTCGTCGGCGGCGAGGGTGCCCAGCTGGGTGCGCAGCTCGTCCAGGGGGCCGCGCAGGGACTCGGCGAGGACGGCGGTCAGCTGCTCGTGGCGGGCGGCGAGGGAGGCGTACTTCTCCGCCTGCGCCTCGCGCTCCGCCGCGTGCCGCTCGGCCCGGTCGGCGAGCTCGGCGGCGTGCTCCTCGACGAGCTGCTCGTACGGCCTGCGGTCGGTGAAGGTCATCACCGCGCCGACGAGCTGGTCCCCGTCCCGTACCGGAGCGGTCGTCAGGTCGACCGGCACCCGGTCGCCCTTCTTCGCCCACAGGACCTGCCCCCGGACCCGGTGCTTGCGGCCGGACTTGAGGGTGTCGGCGAGCGGTGACTCCTCGTACGGGAAGGGCTCGCCGTCGGAGCGCTTGGCGAGGATCAGCGGGTGCAGCTCCTGGCCGCCGAGCTCACCGGCGCGGTAGCCGAGGATCTGCGCGGCGGCGGGGTTCACGAGGACGACCCGGCCGTCCGTGTCGGTGCCGACGACGCCCTCGGCCGCGGCGCGCAGGATCATCTCGGTCTGCCGCTGCGAGCGGGCCAGTTCGGCCTCGGTGTCGAGGGTCCCGGTGAGGTCCCGCACGACGAGCATGAGCAGCTCGTCGCCGGTGTAGCCGCCGTACGAGTCGTAGGCCTCGCGGCCGTCCTCCAGGCTGGCGCTGGTCACCTCGACGGCGAACTCGCTGCCGTCGGTACGGCGGGCGATCATCCGTGCCGGCTTCGTACGGCCCCGCTCGTCGGTGCCCTCGGGGCGGCGCATGGAGCCGGGGATGAGGCGGGAGTCGAAGCCGGGCAGGAGGTCCAGCAGGCCGCGCCCGACGAGCGCGGTGCCGGGCGTCTCGAACATGCCGAGGGCGATGGTGTTGGCGTTGACGACCGTGCCGTTGCAGTTGACGAGCACGAGGCCGTCGGGGAGGGCGTCGAGTATGGCTGCGAGGCGAGCAGCGCCTCGGGATGGCCTGCTGCTCACGACGACGCTTCCTCCCTGACGCACTGCACGTGCTTGCCTATCGGCCGGCCGGCCCCATCTTGCCCCTCGGGCCGCAGCCTGTCACTGAGGGGAGTCTAAGGGAGCCTCCGGGCGTCACCCCCGGACGAGGGGAAGCAAAGGCTCCAGATTCTCCCAGCGGTCGATCTCGCAGCCGTTGGCACGGGAGAAACGGGCGTCGACCTCGTGGCCCTGCCAGGTGCCGGTGACGTGGGCGAGGGCGGGTCCGCCGTACACCTGGGTGCACATCTGGTCCGGGGCGACGGGCCGGAACGGGTCACCGCCCTCCTCCGCCAGCTGCCCCAGGCGCCTGCAGGCGTCCTCGGCGGCCGGGTGGTTGCCCTCGGGGCGGTCGTCACAGGTCAGCCGGAAGGTGCCGTCGGCGTTCCGGTAGCCGCTCTTCTCGACGGTCACGGTCAGCGTGTCGGGCTCGGGCGAGGGGAACAGGTTCAGCGGAGGCAGGGGGCCGAGGCCGGCGGTCCCGGCGGCGGCGGTGGCGAGGGTCGCGAGGACGAGACTGCGCAGCATTCGGATCTCCAGGAGCACGGGGAGTACGGCGGGCGCGGGCACACGACGCGCCCGCCCCCTCTAACGCTCCGGGCGCCATGGCGTTGCGCAACCGGGGTGCGCCGGGCGGGGCGGTGCCGTGCGGCACGACGGATCCCGGCAGGGCTTTGCCCTGAACCCCGGAGGCCTAGTACGGTGAGAATCGATTGGTGACAGCGGGTTCGCCTGTGTCATCATCTGCACGCACCACCCGCGTATGCGCGAGGTGCGAGGAGGCGTCGCCTAGTCCGGTCTATGGCGCCGCACTGCTAATGCGGTTTGGGTCTTAAAGCCCATCGAGGGTTCAAATCCCTCCGCCTCCGCCCCTACCGAAGCCCCGGCCCTCACGGCCGGGGCTTCGGCCGTTCCCGGACCTCTGCGGCAACCCCCCCCACCGCGAGGGGTGTGACCCCGGTCTCTTTCTGCGGATTTCCGCCCCGCACGGCCCCCTGGCCACCGCCCGCCGGTGGACCCTCGCCCACCCCTCGCCGCGACGTTTTCGCAGGTCACAAGGGGTGAGGGGAATGGATTTCACATGACGGCGGGACTCATGTAATGTTCTTCCTGTCGCCGGGACAGCGGGCCGAAAGGGCCGGAGAACGGAGACAAGAACTAAAAACAAGCACTCGTAGCTTAACGGATAGAGCATCTGACTACGGATCAGAAGGTTGCAGGTTCGAATCCTGCCGAGTGCACACAGGCAAGAGGCCCGGACGAGAGTCCGGGCCTCTTGCGTTGTCCCGGGGTACAGCGGTGAAGGGCAGTGGCCGCAGGGCGAAGACCCCGGGGTGCTTCCAGAGGGTGTGCCCTGGAGGCCCTCGGGGTCTTCGCCGTGCGGGTCAGGCCGTGGCCCTGGCCGGGGTGGCCGGGGTGCGCAGGATGCGGCGGCGGCGGGTCGGGACGCCCAGCGTCGGGTTGGCGACGCCCCAGGCCGCGCCCTTGCAGACGAGTTCCTTGTAGCCGGCGGCGAACCGGCCCGTGAGGGCCGCGCGGACGGCGCGGTCGTCGGCGGTGACGTACTGGATCAGTCCCTCCTTGCGGCCCAGCGAGATGCACTGGTTGAAGTAGCGCGGCTGCGTCTTCGGGAGCTTTCCGCCGGTCAGGCGGGCCGCGATGGCGTCGGCCGCCTGCCAGGCCATGGGGGTGCCCGAGGCGCACGACATCCGCAGCGGCTTGTCGCCCGGGCCCATGGCCAGGGCCGCGTCGCCGACGGCGTACACGTCCGGGTGCGAGACCGAGCGCATCGTCTCGTCCACCACGATCCGGCCGCTGTCGGTGACTTCCAGGGTGGTGGCCCGCGCGATCGGGTGAACCGCGAAGCCGGTGGTCCACACGGTGACCGCGGCCGGGAGGGCGCCGCCGTCGCCCGTGGTCACGCGGTCCGCCTCGACGGCGGTCACCGCGGTGTCCTCGTGCGCCGTGATGCCGAGGCCGTCGAAGACCTTCCGCACGTGCCGGCGGCCCTTCGGCGAGAGCCAGTCGCCGAGTCCGCCGTGGGCGGCGAGGGCGACGTCGAGGTCGGGGCGGGCCTCGGCGATCTCGGTCGCGGCCTCCAGGCCGGTGAGGCCGCCGCCGACGACGACCACGGACTGCCCGGCCTCCAGACCGGCCAGCCGGTCGCGCAGCCGGAGCGCTCCGGGGCGGCTGGAGATCTCGTGGGCGTGTTCGGCGGTGCCGGGGACGCCCCGGGTGTCCCAGCCGCTGCCGAGGGCGTAGACGAGCGTGTCGTACTCCAGTTCCTCGGCACCGCCCGCGGCCGTCACGGCGACGGTCCTGCGCTCGGCGTCGACGGAGGTGACCTCCGCGAGCTTCAGCTCGACTCCGGTGCCCGCGAACATCTCGGCGAACGGCCGGGGCGTGAGCTCCTGGCCGACGGCCAGCTGGTGCAGCCGGACCCGCTCGATGAAGTCGGGCTCGGCGTTGACGAGGGTGATCGTGGCGTCCTCGCGGTGGAGCTGCTTGGCGAGGCGTCCGGCGACGATGGCTCCGGTGTAGCCGGCCCCGAGGACGATGATGCGGTGCTGCTGCATGTGCCTGCTCCTGTCTCGCGCGGTTTCGCCTCTTGAACCGGGCAGCCCGACGATTCCTGACAGGAGTGGGATGTGACCTGGGTCACATGACGGCGGGAGGGGTCAGAAGGCCGCTTCCAGCAGCGGGGCGTCGTGGTCCGTGGCCGCCCAGTGCCGTGTCGCGCGTTCGAGCTTGTCGGGGTTCACCTGGTTGCGGAAGGCGGTGATGCCCTCGGCGGTGACCTCCAGGCACATGACGCCGACGACCCGGCCGTCGAGCACCGCCACGAGCGCGGGGGCGCCGTTGGCGGTCGTGGCGTGGACGGCGGGCGATCCGCCGATGAGGTTGCGCTTGGCGATGCCGGGCTTGAAGAGGCCCCGCAGGAACGTCGCGACCGCGAGGGCGCCCTCGAACGCCTTGGCGCGCGCCGGGACCTTGCCGCCGCCGTCGCCGATCGCGATGGCGTCTCCCGTCAGCAGCCGTACGAGCGGCTCGGTGTGGCCGCTGGTGGCGGCCGCGAGGAACTCCTCGACGATCCGCCGGGCTTCGGCCTCGTCGATCTCGGTGCGGGCCTTGCCGTCGGCGACGTGCTTCTTGGCCCGGTGGAAGATCTGCTGGCTGGAGGCCTCGCTGATGTCGAGGATCTCGGCGATCTCCCGGTGCGGGTAGTCGAAGGCCTCCCGCAGCACGTACACCGCGCGTTCGTTGGGGGAGAGGCGCTCCATGACGGCGAGGACCGCGTACGAGACGGATTCGCGCTGCTCGACGGTGTCGGCGGGGCCGAGCATCGGGTCGCCGACCAGGAGCGGTTCGGGCAGCCACTCGCCCACGTAGGTCTCGCGCCGGGCGCGGGCCGAGGTGAGCTGGTTGAGGCAGAGGTTGGTGAGGACCTTCGTCAGCCAGGCCTCGGGGACCTCGACGCGGTCGACGTCGGCGGCCTGCCAGCGCAGGAAGGTGTCCTGCACGGCGTCCTCGGCCTCGCTCGCCGAGCCGAGGAGGCGGTACGCGATCGCCTCCAGGCGGGGCCGTGAGGCCTCGAACCGGTCCACGTCGTTCATGGTCAGAGCCATGGTCGGGATCCTAGTCCGGGCGGGTGCGCGGCGGCAGGTCCCCAGGGGCCGCCCGATGTCGTGAGGCCGTGCCCTGGTGGGTGGTTCGGTGTGGGCGTTAGGGTCGGATGATCTTTCTTTCTCATCGGATGTGGGGGTTTGGGGCATGGCGCTCTTCGGGAACGCGCACGCGATCGATCCGGCGCAGGCGCAGCAGGACTTCGCGCGGCTGCTCGGGCAGGGGGAGCAGGTGCACGCCGCGTACCTGCTGATCCGGGACACGATCTTCTTCACCGACCGGCGGCTCGTGCTCGTCGACAAGCAGGGGATCACCGGCAAGAAGGTCGAGTACCACTCGATCCCGTACCGGAGCATCACGCACTTCGCCGTGGAGACGGCCGGCACGTTCGACCTGGACGCCGAGCTGAAGATCTGGATCTCGGGCAGCCAGCTGCCGGTCCAGAAGACCTTCACCAAGGGCGTCGACATCTACGAGGTGCAGGCGATCCTCACGCAGTTCGTCGCCAAGTAGGCGGACCGAGGGGAGGGTTCCCGGGGAAATCCCCGGGAACCCTCCCCTTTTGGGTGAACCTGTCTGATTTGCATGTCAGTTGAATATGCCCTCGGCCTAGCTTGCGTGGCGGAGGTGATGATCGATGGACGCGATCGACATCGATGACCTGGTGTACGTCGCCACCGGAGCACGGCTGCGGCGGCTGACCGCACCGGACGGGGCCCACTGGTTCCCGGTGGTGGACGTGGCGAAACGCCTCGGGTACGCGGGGACGCGGGAGGCGCTGCGGACCGTGACGCTCCCTGAGGAGTGCCTGGCGGCCGCGCGGGACCTCGGCGGGGGCGCGGGCTTCCCCGGCCGGTCCACCGGCATCCGGGCATCGACCCGCATGGTCAGCCTGGAGGGGCTCGTCCAGCTCGTCGGGGCCTGCCGGAGACCGGAGGCCGGCCCGTTCCGGGCATGGACGGCGGGGCTGGTGGCGGCGGTCCAGCGATACGGCGGGTACGGGCTCGAACCCTCGCCGGTGCACGCCGGGTTCCTGCTGCCGCCGGAGCTCGTCGACGTCCTCGTCCGGCTGGAGGGGCGGTTCGACGAGGGGGCCGCCGTGTACGCCGAGCACGCCGAGTACGCGGAGCTGCTCCGCGAGACCCGGCAGAGCCTCTCCAGGGTCGCCGACTCCCTGGAGCGGCTCGCCGTTCCCCGCCAGCGCACCGGCGCCGCCGTCGCGCTCACCCCGCAGGAGCTCGTGGAGTCCTGGGCCATCACCGGGGACATGCGGACGGTCGCCTCCTGCCTGGCACCCGGGCTCGTCCGGGGAGGGGTGCGCTACCGGCCCCAGGACGTCACCCGCCGCACCGGGCTCTCGTGCGAGCGCGTCCGGGACTGCGTCCGTCTCCTCCTCGAACGCGGCTGCATGCGCGAGGTGGGCACACCGGCGCCGGACGGCACCCGCATCTACGTCCTGCCCTGAGGGGCGGCCGGGCGCCGCCACGAGGGTCCGCGTCCTCCTGGCCGGGGACCGGAAGCGGAGGTGGCGGAGACTGGACATCCAGGGAGCTGGGACATCCGGGGAGCTGGGACATCCAGGGAGCTGGGACATCAGGGGAGCTTGGGCATCCAGGGAGCTGGGACATCAGGGAGCTCGGGCATCCAGGGAGCTCGGGCATCCAGGGATTGGGAGGCGAGGGCGGCGTGGAGTGGTGGTGCCGGGGGATCGGCTGGGGCGGCGGGGCGCCCGGACTGCGGTGGCGGGGCGGGCGGGTCAGCACGCTCACCTACGGGCAGCGGCTCGCCTTCCGGGCGGTCGGGGTCAGGCGGTGCCCCGGGGCGCGGGGGAATCCCTGCCCCCTGGAGGCCGTCGTGCCCGGCCGGGCCACCGGCGGCCGGTGCCCGGAGTGCGCGCGGCTCGACCGGGCCCACTCCGTCGCGGCCGACATGATCGCGGACGACCCGCAGCCGTACCGCGTCTACCTGGCCTGGTTCGGGCCCGGGATGACCAAGGTGGGGATCACCGCCGAGGCCCGCGGCGAGGCCCGGCTCCTGGAGCAGGGGGCCGTCGCGTTCGGCTGGCTCGGCCGGGGCCCGCTGATGGCCGCCCGGCGCACCGAGGAGGTGCTGCGGCAGGCCCTCGGCGTGCCCGACCGGGTGGCGTACGAGCGGAAGCGGGCCGCCCGGCACGCCCTGCCGCCCGCCTCGGAGCGGGCCCGCGAGGTCGAGGAGCTGTACCGGCGCGCGCGGGCGGTCGGCGGCTGGACGGAGACCCTGGAGCCGCTGGAGCTCGCCGTGCGTGACCATGCGGGGGTGTTCCGTCTCGACGGACTTCCCCGGCTCGACGGCACGGTCGCCGAGCTCGTCGGCGGCGGGGTCGTGGCCGGGCGGCTGCTCGCCGCCGCCGGTCCCGACCTGCACCTTCTCGCCCCGGACGGGCGGTGCCTCGCGCTCGACACCCGGCTCATGGGCGGCTGGATGCTGGACGCCGCCGGGGAGGAGGACGCCTTCTCGGTGCCGGTGACGGCGGCGGCTCCGGTGGCGGAGAGTGCCCAGGAAGGGCTCTTCTGACGTTCGGGTCCCGCTTCGTAAAGTCTTGGATCCCTTTCCCCGGCCTCCGTGGACTTTCCGCCGCCGCCCCGGCGAGGGTGATCACATGACCCAGAAGCTGGTGGCGGGCCTCGAACCGCCCTACTACACCGCCGTGTTCACCTCCGTCCGCCCCGACGCCCCCGAGGGCTACGCCGAGACCGCCGTCCGGATGCAGGAGATCGTCCGGGACATCCCCGGCTTCCTCGGCTACGAGTCGGCCCGTACCCCCGGCGGCATCGGCATCACCGTCGCCTACTTCCGCGACTTGGAGTCCCTGGACGGCTGGCGCCTCCACACCGAGCACCAGGCCGCCAAGGCGTACGGGCGGGAGCACTGGTACGACAGCTACAGCGTCCACATCGGCAAGGTCGAGCGGAGCTACGGCTATGAGCGCGAGTGAGACGGAGGCACTGCTGACGCGGCTGGGGATCCCCGGACTCGTCGACGTGCACACGCATTTCATGCCGCAGAACGTCCTCGACAAGGTCTGGGCGTACTTCGACGCCGTCGGTCCGCTGACCGGCGTGGAGTGGCCCATCACCTACCGCGAGGAGGAGGAGCGCCGGCTCGCCCTCCTGCGCGGGTTCGGTGCCGTCGCCTTCACCGCGATGCTCTACCCGCACAAGCCCGGCATGGGCGCCTGGCTGAACTCCTGGGCCGCCGACTTCGCCGCCCGCACCCCGGACTGCCTGCACACGGCCACCCTCTTCCCCGAGCCGGGCGTCGGCGCGTACGTCCACCGGGCGCTCGACGCCGGCGCCCGGGTCTTCAAGGTGCACCTCCAGGTCGGCGGCTTCGACCCGAACGACATCGAGCTCGACAGCTCCTGGGGCGCCCTGGCCGACAGCGGCACTCCCGTCGTCGTGCACTGCGGCTCCGGTCCGAGCCCGGGGAACTTCACCGGTCCCGGGCCGATGCGGCGGCTGCTCGCCCGGCATCCCCGGCTGCGGGTGATCGTCGCGCACATGGGGATGCCGGAGTACAGCGACTTCCTCGATCTGGCCCAGCGGTACGAGGGCGTCCACCTCGACACCACCATGGCCTTCACGGACTTCAGCGAACGGCTCGCGCCCTTCCCCGCGGCCGAGGTCGAGCGGCTGCTCGACCTCGGCGACCGGATCCTCCTCGGCTCGGACTTCCCGAACATCCCGTATCCGTACGTCCACCAGCTCCACGCCCTCGAACGCCTCGGGCTCGGGGACGACTGGCTCCGGCGGGTCCTGTACGAGAACGGGGCCGCGCTGTTTCACGTGAAACCTTGATCCCGTGAGGCCCGGCCCCTTTCTCAGGGAATTCACAGGAAAGGGCAAGGGGCCTCTCAGCGGCGATGGACACCGTGGACGCCATGACCGTCACCACACGCCGCACCGGCACCCACGCCGACATGCTCCGCGCCGACGGAACCGCCGTCCGGGTGCTCGTCGTCGACGACGAGGCCTCGCTCGCCGAGCTGCTCTCGATGGCCCTGCGCTACGAGGGCTGGCAGGTCCGCAGCGCCGGGGACGGGGCCGCCGCCCTCCGCTCCGCGCGCGAGTTCCGGCCCGATGCCGTCATCCTCGACGTCATGCTCCCGGACGTCGACGGACTGAGCCTGCTCGGCTCGATCCGTCGCGAGCTGCCCGACGTACCCGTGCTGTTCCTGACCGCGAAGGACGCCGTCGAGGACCGTATCGCCGGGCTCACGGCCGGCGGCGACGACTACGTCACCAAGCCCTTCAGCCTGGAGGAGGTCGTCGCCCGGCTGCGCGGCCTCATCCGCAGGTCCGGGGCCGCGCAGACGCGCAGCGAGTCACTGCTCGCCGTCGGGGACCTGACCCTCGACGAGGACAGCCACGAGGTCACCCGGGGCGGTGACTCCATCCACCTCACCGCGACCGAGTTCGAGCTGCTGCGCTACCTCATGCGCAATCCGCGTCGGGTGCTCAGCAAGGCGCAGATCCTCGACCGGGTCTGGTCGTACGACTTCGGCGGCCAGGCCAACGTCGTCGAGCTCTACATCTCCTACCTGCGCCGGAAGATCGACGCGGGCCGCTCGCCGATGATCCACACCCGGCGCGGGGCGGGCTATCTGATCAAGCCCGGGGAGTAGCGTCCGTGCGCGTACGAGGGGGGCGGCCGTGGTCGCTGCGGACGCGGCTCGTCGTCTCGGCGGTCGCGCTGATCGCGGTCGTCGCGACCGTGATCGGGACGGTGACGACCATCGCGTTCCGCTCCTACCTGTACGACCAGGCCGACGAGCAGGTCCGCACCGTCGCGTCACGGGCGGCGGGCCCGCCGGCCGCCATGGCCCCGGTGCCCGGTCTGCCCGACCCGGGCCGCCTGAAGGAGCCGCTCGCCTTCGTCCAGGGGCCCGGCGCCCCCATAGGAACCCTCGGCGCGGTCCTCGTGGACGGCGAGGTGACCACGGCCGGGTACTCGACGGAGGCCGAGGACAGCACGACGTCCGGGCGGAACATACGGACCAGCGCGCTCGACGAGGCACAGCGGGCCGCGCTCGCCGCCGTCCCCCGCGACAGCCGGCCGCACACCGTCGAACTGCCCGGCGGACTCGGCTCGTACCGGGTCGAGTACGCGGTCGGCGTGCACGGCGAGTTCCTCACCGGCATCCCCCTCGCCGAGGTCGAGGACGCCCTCTCCACCCTCGTCCTCGTCGAGCTGAGCGTCACCGGCGCCGGGCTCGTCGCGGCCTCGCTCGCCGGGACCGTGCTCGTCCGGATCGCCCTCCGCCCGCTGCGGCGGGTCGCCGCCACCGCCCGTCAGGTCGCCCGGCTCCCGCTGCACAGCGGGGAGGTGGCGCTCCATCAGCGGGTCCCGGAGGCGGAGGCGGACCCGCGCACCGAGGTCGGCCAGGTCGGCGCGGCCCTCAACCGGATGCTCGACCACGTCCACTCGGCCCTCGACTCCCGCCAGCAGAGCGAGACCCGGGTACGGCAGTTCGTCGCGGACGCCAGCCACGAGCTGCGCACCCCGCTCGCCTCGATCCGGGGGTACGCGGAGCTCACCCGGCGCGGCCGTGAGAATTGCGGCCCCGACACCCGGCACGCCCTGGGCAGGATCGAGTCCGAGGCGACCCGGATGACGGGCCTGGTCGAGGACCTCCTGCTGCTCGCCCGGCTCGACGCCGGCCGCCCGCTCTCGTACGAGACGACCGAGCTCGTCCCGCTCGTCGTGGACGCCGTCAGCGACGCCCGCGCCGCGGGCCCCGACCACCACTGGCGGCTCGAACTGCCCACGGACAGCGCGGTCGTACGGGCCGACGGCGCCCGGCTCCAGCAGGTCCTGGTCAACCTCCTCGCCAACGCCCGCACCCACACCCCGCCCGGCACCAAGGTCACCGCACGCGTGCGCACGGAGGCCGCGTGGACGTGCGTCGACGTCGAGGACGACGGCCCCGGCGTTCCGCCCGAGCTGCTCCCCGCCGTCTTCGAGCGCTTCGCGCGCGGCGACGCCTCCCGCTCCCGCCACGCCGGATCCACCGGCCTCGGCCTCGCCATCGTCCGCGCGGTCGTGCAGGCGCACGGCGGCGAGGTGGCGGTCGAGAGCACCCCCGGCCGGACCGTCTTCACCGTCCGGCTCCCCGCCGCACAGGACTCACAGCCGCGGCACAGGCTCATCACACAGCCGTGACAGCGGGGCCCGGGAGGGTCCCTGTCATGCGAACCCAAACCATCGGGGAAGCCCTTCCCGCCCGGGAGCACCTGCCGGTGAGCGTGGCCGGACGGCCCGTCCTGGACGTGGTGATCCCCGTCTACAACGAGGAGAAGGACCTGGAGCCGTGCGTCCGCCGGCTCCACGAGCACCTCCTCCGGACCTTCCCGTACGGCTTCCGCATCACCGTCGCCGACAACGCCTCCACCGACACCACGCCCGACGTCGCGGCCGCCCTCGCCGCCGAGGTGCCCGAGGTCCGCTCCGTACGGCTGGAGCAGAAGGGCCGCGGCCGGGCGCTGCGGACCGTGTGGTCGGCCTCGGACGCGCCCGTCCTCGCCTACATGGACGTGGACCTGTCCACCGACCTCAACGCGCTGCTCCCGCTGGTCGCGCCGCTCATCTCCGGCCACTCGGACCTGGCGATCGGCTCCCGGCTCTCCCGCTCCTCGCGGGTGGTGCGCGGGCCGAAGCGGGAGTTCATCTCCCGCGCCTACAACCTGATCCTGCGCTCCTCGCTCGCCGCCCGGTTCTCCGACGCGCAGTGCGGCTTCAAGGCCATACGGCGGGAGGTCGCGGAGCGGCTGCTGCCGATGGTGGAGGACACCGGCTGGTTCTTCGACACCGAGATGCTGGTCCTCGCCGAGCGGGCCGGGCTGCGCATCCACGAGGTGCCGGTCGACTGGGTCGACGACCCCGACTCGACCGTCCACATCGTGCGGACCGCCACCGACGACCTGAAGGGCGTGTGGCGCGTGGGGCGGGCCCTCGCGACCGGTTCGCTGCCGCTCGACCGGCTCGCCCGGCCCTTCGGCGACGACCCCAGGGACCGCGAGCTGAACGGTGTCCCGGGCGGCCTCGCCCGCCAGCTCGTCGGCTTCTGCGTGGTCGGGGTCCTGTCCACGCTCTTCTACCTGGCGCTGTACTCGGCCTTCCGCCTCGGCGTCGGCCCGCAGCTCGCCAACGCCGCCGCCCTCCTGGTCTCCGCCGTCGCGAACACGGCCGCAAACCGGCGCCTCACCTTCGGCGTGCGGGGCCGGGACCGGGCCGTCCGCCACCAGGCGCAGGGGCTCGTGGTCTTCGCCATCGGCCTCGCCCTGACCAGCGGTTCGCTCGCCGCCCTGGGCGCGGCGAGCGGCGATCCGGCGCACTCCACCGAGCTCGCCGTGCTGATCGTCGCCAACCTCGCCGCGACCGTCCTGCGCTTCCTCCTCTTCCGGCTCTGGGTCTTCCCCGAGCGGCCGGCCCCGCAGACCTCCTCAAGGAACGAACGATGACCACTCTGTCCACCGCCGTCCCCGCGGCGCCGCGCGACGGCCGGCCCGCCCGGCTGTGGCGCGGACGCGCCGAGGACGCCCCCTGGGTCCGGCCCGCCCTCCTCGGTCTGCTCGTCGCCACCGGACTGCTCTACCTGTGGAACCTGAGCGCCTCGGGATACGCCAACTCCTTCTACTCCGCGGCCGTCCAGGCGGGCGGCGAGAGCTGGAAGGCCTTCTTCTTCGGCTCCCTCGACGCGGCCAACGCCATCACGGTCGACAAGCCGCCGGCCGCCCTCTGGCCGATGGCCCTCTCCGTCCGCCTCTTCGGGCTCGGCTCCTGGCAGATCCTCGTGCCCGAGGTGCTCATGGGCGTGGGCACGGTCGCCGTGCTCTACGCGGCCGTCCGGCGCCGGTTCGGCGCGGGCGCGGGCCTGATCGCGGGCGCGGTCCTCGCACTGACGCCGGTCGCCGCGCTGATGTTCCGCTTCAACAACCCGGACGCGCTGCTCGCGCTGCTCATGACGGTCGCGGTGTACTGCGCGCTGCGCGCCCTGGAGCGGGAGCGGGGCGCCGCGAAGTGGCTCATGTGGGCGGGTGTGGCCTTCGGGCTCGCGTTCCTCGCGAAGACCCTCCAGGCCTTCCTGATCCTGCCGCCGCTCGCGCTCGTGTACCTGGTGTGCGCGCCGGGCGGCTTCGGGCGGCGGCTCGGCCGGCTCGCGCTGGGCGGGCTCGCGATGCTCGTCTCGGCGGGCTGGTGGGTGGCCCTGGTCGAGCTGTGGCCGGCGTCCTCGCGTCCGTACGTCGGCGGCTCGCAGAACAACAGCTTCCTGGAGCTGACCTTCGGCTACAACGGTCTCGGCCGCATCAACGGCGACGAGACCGGCAGTGTCGGCGGCGGGGGTCCCGGCGGTGGCGCGGGCGGGGGCCGCTGGGGCGAGACCGGGATCGTCCGGATGTTCAACGACTCGGTCGGCGGTCAGATCTCCTGGCTGCTGCCGGCCGCGCTGATCCTGCTCGTCGCGGGACTCGTGGTCACCTGGCGGGCGCCCCGGACGGACACGGCGCGCTCCGCGTTCCTGGTGTGGGGCGGTGCGCTCCTGATGACGCTCGCCGTGTTCAGCTTCATGGCCGGCATCTTCCACGAGTACTACACGGTGGCCCTGGCCCCGTATGTCGCGGCGCTCGTCGGTATGGGCGCGGCGGTGCTGTGGGAGGAGCGCACGCGGTGGCTCGCCTCGGCGGCGCTCGCCGTGGCGGTGGCGGTGACGGCCTGGTGGGCCTGGACGCTGCTCGGCCGTACGCCGGACTGGCTGCCGTGGCTGCGCTGGACGGTTCTGGCGGCCGGCGCGGTGGCCGCCCTGGGGCTGCTGTTCGCGGGCCGGGTCGACCGGCGGCTCGGGCTCGCGGTGGCGGGCCTCGGCCTGGCGGCGGGCCTCGCGGGGCCGTTCGCGTACACGCTGGAGACGGTGAACGCCGGGCACCAGGGCTCGATCGTGACGGCGGGCCCGGCGGGCGGCGCGATGGGCGGCCGGGGTCCGGGCGGCGGCCGGCTCTTCGAGGGCGGCGGGATGACACCGCCGGGAGGCCAGGGCGGTCAGGGTGGCCAGATGCCGGGCGGTCAGATGCCCGGTGGTCAGATGCCGGGCGGTCAGATGCCGGCCGGTCAGGGTGGTCAGATGCAGGGCGGTCAGATGCCCGGCGGCCAGGGCCAGGGGCGCGGTTTCCCCGGTGGCACCCCGCCCCAGGGGATGACCCGGGGCGAGGGACGCGGGGGCGGCGGCATGGGCGGCCTGCTCAACGGCGCCAGTGTCGGTACGGAGGCGAAGGCCGCGCTCCTCGCGGACGCCGACGCGTACACCTGGGTCGCGGCCACGGTCGGCGCGCAGAACGCCGCCAGCTACCAGCTCGCCACGGAGAAGCCGGTCATGGCGATCGGCGGCTTCAACGGCAGCGACCCGTCCCCGACGCTCGACGCGTTCAAGCGGTACGTCGCCGAGGGGAAGATCCACTACTTCATCGGAAGCGGCGAAGGCGGCGCCGGCGGTGAGGGTGCCGGCGAGGACGGCGGCCGCATGGGCGGCGGCGGTCCCGGCGGCGACTCCGAGATCTCCACCTGGGTGTCGGAGACCTTCGAGAAGGTCACGGTCGACGGCGCGACCTTCTACGACCTGACCGAGAAGAAATAATCCCTATACAGCGTACGAGAGTCCTTGTACGGTGTACGAGAACTGGTCCCGTACACCGTACAAGGAGTCCTGCCCATGACGGCGACGACCGCCGCGACCGAACAGACCGCCACCGGCGGCCACCCGCAGCGCTGGCTGATCCTCGGCGTCATCTGCCTCGCCCAGCTCACCGTGCTGCTCGACAACACCGTGCTCAGCGTGGCCATCCCCTCGCTGACCTCCGAACTCCACGCGTCCACCACCGACATCCAGTGGATGATCAACGCGTACTCGCTCGTCCAGTCCGGCCTGCTCCTCACCGCCGGCAACGCGGCCGACCGCTACGGCCGCAAGAAGCTCCTCGCCGCCGGTCTCGCGCTCTTCGGCCTCGGCTCGCTCGCCGCCGGCCTCGCCGGCTCCACCGCGCAACTGATCGCCGCCCGCGCGGGCATGGGCGTCGGCGGCGCGCTCCTGATGACCACCACCCTCGCCGTCGTCATGCAGATCTTCGACGACTCGGAGCGGGTCAAGGCCATCGCGCTGTGGGCCACCGTCGGTTCGCTCGGCTTCGCCGCCGGGCCGCTGATCGGCGGCGCCATCCTCAACCACTTCTGGTGGGGGATGATCTTCCTGATCAACATCCCGGTCGCGCTCGTCGGCGTGATCGCCGTGGTCAAGCTGGTCCCCGAGTCCAAGAACCCCCAGGGCGAGCGTCCCGACCTGGTCGGCGCGCTGCTCTCCACCATCGGCATGACCGCCGCCGTGTACGCCATCATCACCGGCCCCGAGCACGGCTGGACCTCCGCCGAGGTGCTGGTCCCGGCGGTCGTCGGCGTCGCCGTCCTCGTCGCCTTCGCCCGGTGGGAGCTGCACGTCCCGTACCCCATGCTCGACATGCACTTCTTCCGCAACCAGAAGTTCGTCGGTGCCGTCGCCGGCGCGATCCTGGTCATGTTCGGCATGGGCGGCTCGCTCTTCCTGCTCACCCAGCACCTGCAGTTCGTCCTCGGCTACGAGCCGCTGGAGGCCGGTCTGCGCATGGCACCGCTCGCCCTGACCGTGGTCGCGCTCAACCTCACCGGCGTCGGCCCCAGGATCGTGATGAAGCTCGGCACCGCGCCCACGGTGGCCGTCGGCATGACCCTCGTCGCGGCCGGTCTCGCCTCGATCGCCCTGATCGGCGGCGGTACGAGCAGCAGTTACTGGGGGATGCTCCTGGGTCTGGTCCTGATGGGCATCGGCCTCGCGGTCTCCAACCCGGCCATGGCCAACGCCATCATGAGCGCCATCCCGCCGGAGAAGGCAGGCGTGGGCGCCGGCGTCAACGGCACCCTCGCCGAGTTCGGCAACGGCCTGGGCGTCGCCGTCCTCGGAGCCGTGCTCAACGCGCGCTTCGCCGCCCTGGTCGCCGTCACCGCGACCTCGCTGCCCGCCGCCGTCGCGGCGGCCGGGAACGACGCCGAACGGGCGCAGATCTCGGACGCCTTCGCCTCCGGCCTCCAGACCAGCCAGCTGGTCGGCGCGATCGCCGTCTTCGCCGGCGGTCTCCTCGCGGCGGCCCTGCTCAGGCGGGCCGAACGCGTGGAGAAGGCCGTGACGCCCGAGCAGCCGGTCGCTGCCTAGCATGGTGACGGACCGCTGACAGACGGAGGAACGCGATGGTCAAGGCAGCCGATCGGGCCAAGAACCCGGCGCGTTCCAGCGTCTGGCTGGAGAAGAGGGCCGCCCGCAGCGGCGGCGGCCCGGCCGGGCTCGACCGGGACCGCATCGTCGCCGCGTCCATCCGGATGCTCGACGAGGAGGGCCTGGCCAAGCTGTCGATGCGCAAGCTCGCGACCGAGCTGGGCGTCACGGCCATGTCCCTCTACTGGTACGTGGACACCAAGGACGACATCCTCGAGTACGCCATGGACAGCGTCTACGGCGAGATCGACCTGGCGGCGGTCGACGCCGCCGCGGACTGGCGGGACCGGATCCGCCTGCTCGCCCTGGACTAC
This sequence comes from Streptomyces tanashiensis, assembly GCF_014648895.1. Lineage (GTDB taxonomy): Bacteria > Actinomycetota > Actinomycetes > Streptomycetales > Streptomycetaceae > Streptomyces > Streptomyces tanashiensis. The sequence goes on along the minus strand of NZ_BMRZ01000011.1, from coordinate 107,397 downwards.
CGGCGGATGCTCGTCCGTCACGGGTGGATGTCGCCGAGCGCCGGCCAGTACCTCAACATCGGCCCGAACGCGATCGCCGTCGGCCAGAAGATCCACGACACGGTCGCGGAGACCGGCCTCTCGCTGGACCGCCGGCCGAGCGCGATGTCGGCGGTCTTCCAGTTCGTCTACGGCTACGGGACGGTCGAGTCCCAGTTCGGCCGGCGCGCGGCGGAGGCCGGCATGTCCCAGGACGAGTTCTACGTGGAGTCGGTGAACGCCTTCCGTGACGACACGGACCTCGCGGAGCAGGTCGAGGGGCTGAAGGAGATCCTCGACGAGCGGACCTCGCACGACAGCCTCAGCGTCATCTGGGACCGCGACTTCGGCTACGCCCTGGACGTCCTGATCGCCGGCATCGAGGTCATGGTGGCGCGCGAGGCCGAGGGCGCCTGAGGACGGACATGACGGAGCGGCGGGCCGTCCCCTGCCCGCCGCTCCGTTCCCGACCCGGCCGCGCCTCCGCTCGAAGCGCGGCCGGGAGCTTTTCCTAGGCCGTCTCGGCGACCTTCTCGGTGACCTTCTCCGCGGCCTTCTCCGTGTTGCTCTTCAGCGCGACCTCCTTGATGAAGAGCGTCACCACGAAGGCGAGCAGCGCGAACGGCGCCGAGTAGAGGAAGACGTCGGCGACACCGTGGCCGTACGCGTCCTCCATGACCGTGCGGATCGGGGCCGGCAGCTTGTCCATGTCGGGGATGCCGCCGCCGGAGCCGCCCTTGCCCATGGCGGCCGCGGCCTTCGGGCCGAGCTCGGCCATGCCCTCCTTCACGTAGTCCGTGACCCGGTGGGCCATGACCGCGCCGAGCGCCGAGACACCGACGGCACCGCCCAGCGAGCGGAAGAAGGTGACGACGGAGGAGGCGGCGCCGAGGTCGGCGGGGGCCACCTGGTTCTGGGTGCAGAGCACCAGGTTCTGCATCATCATGCCGAGGCCGAGGCCGAGGACCGCCATGAAGAGCGCGATGTGCCAGTACGCCGTGTCGTAGCGGATCGTGCCGAGCAGACCGAGACCGCCGGCGGCCAGGGCGCCACCGCTGACCAGCCACGCCTTCCAGCGGCCCGTCTTGGTGATGATCAGGCCGGAGACGGTGGAGGAGACGAACAGGCCCGCGATCATCGGGATGGTGAGGACGCCGGACATCGTCGGCGACTCGTTCCGCGCCAGCTGGAAGTACTGGCTGAAGAAGACCGTGCCGGCGAACATCGCGACGCCCACGAAGAGCGAGGCGAGGGAGGCGAGGGTGATCGTCCGGTTGCGGAAGAGGCGGAGCGGGATGATCGGCTCGCTCGCCTTCGACTCGACGAGCACGAAGATCCCGCCGAGGGCGATCGAGCCGAGGACCATGACGGCCGTCTGCCAGGACATCCAGTCGTACTTGTCGCCCGCGAAGGTGACCCAGATGAGGAGCAGGGAGACGGCGGCGCTGATGAAGAAGGCGCCGGCCCAGTCGACCTTGACCTGACGCTTCACGACGGGGAGCTTCAGGGTCTTCTGCAGGACGATCAGGGCGATGATCGCGAAGGGCACGCCGACGTAGAAGCACCAGCGCCAGCCGAGCCAGTCGGTGTCGGTGATGACGCCGCCGAGCAGCGGGCCGCCGACGGTGGCGACGGCGAAGGTCGCGCCGAGGTAGCCGCTGTACCGGCCGCGCTCACGCGGGGCGATCATCGCGGCCAGGATGATCTGGGAGAGGGCGGTGAGACCGCCGACGCCGATGCCCTGGACGACACGGCAGGCGATGAGCATGCCGGTGCTCTGCGAGAGACCGGCGACGACCGAGCCCGCGACGTAGATGATCAGGGCTATCTGGACGAGCAGCTTCTTGGAGAAGAGGTCCGAGAGCTTGCCCCAGAGCGGGGTGGTCGCGGTCATCGCCAGGAGGGCGGCGGTCACGACCCAGGTGTAGGCGGACTGGCCGCCGTCCAGGTCGGTGATGATCTGGGGGAGGGCGTTGGAGACGATCGTCGAGGACAGGATGGCGACGAACATGCCGAGCAGCAGCCCGGACAGCGCCTCCATGATCTGCCGGTGTGTCATCGGGGCGGTCTCGCCGCCACCGGCACCGGTGAGGCCGTCCCGCACACCGGTGTCGGGCGTGGTCGTAGCCATGAACTTCCTTTTTCTCAAGCGTGGTGGGCCCGGCAGTCCCCGAAGGAGTCGCGGAGGCGGGCGAGCAGGTGCGTGAGGAGTTCGACGTCGTCGTCGGACCACTCCGCGAGGTTGCGGGAGAAGGCCTCGGTCACCCGGCGGTCGAGTTCGCCGAGCATCGCGTGGCCCGGTTCCGTGAGTCGCAGGATGCGGGAGCGCTTGTCGTCAGGGTCGGGCAGTCGCTCGATCCAGCCGTGTTCCACCGTGTGCGCCACATGGCGGCTGCACACGGACATGTCGACGGCCATCAGCTCGGCGAGACGGCTCATCCGCATGTCGCCGTGGTGCTTGACCAGGGCGAGCACGGCCGCCGAGCCGCCCTGGCATTCGACGGGCAGGACGCGGGCGAGTCCGCGCTTCACGGCTCCGATCGCACTCACCGAGCGGGCGAGGTCCTCGTACCTGTTCCGTGTCGCCATCGGGCACCCCCGTCCATCTTGTTGCTTAGGGCAACCATAGAGATGGATGGTTGCTTCAGGCAAACTAAATCGGTCAAACGGCGCTAAAGAATCGGCAAAGGCGGATCGGCGGTGCCGGGGCTTGGGCCCCCCACCCCGACTTCGCTAGGGTCCTGGCCCATGGCACACAACCCCCAAGCACCGTACGGCCAGGGCCAGCCCCCGCAGGGCCCCGAGGGTTACGACCCCGCCGGCAGCACGCAGATGTTCCGCGCCTTCGTCGACGAGGGCACCCCGCAGCGGCAGCAGCCGCAGGCCGTGGCTCAGTCGGGCGGCCCGCGGGTCGGCCTGATCGTGGGCGTCGTCGCGGTGATCGTCGTCCTCGCGGCCGTCGCCTGGCTGGCGCTGGGCTGAACCCTCTATCCCCGTGACGGTGGGCCGGATCCGCAGCACGCGGACCCGGCCCACCGTTCTTTTGTGCGGCTCTTCTGTGTGGCCGTTCTTCTACCCGGCCGTTCTTCTACCCGGCCGTTCGTTCACCCCGGCCGTTCGTTCACCCGGCCGTTCGTTCACCCGGCCGTCGCGTCCAGTGCCGGCGCGAGCACCGCGAAGGCCTCCTCGATCAGCGCGCCGGGGTCCTCGGTGCCCTCGCCCTCGCTCCACCGGTGCAGCACGGCGTCGAAGGCTGCGAGTGCCACGCCCGCCGCGAGCCGGGGGCGGAGGTCGGTGCCGGGATCGCGTCCGAGGCGGACCGCCAGCTCCTCCGTCAGCTCCTCGCGCCACCGCGCCTGGTGCTCCAGGAAGCGGGCGAGCAGCGCCGGCGTCCGCAGGATCAGCCGGACCACCGGCAGGGCGCGCTCGGCATGGTCGCCGCACACGGTCAGCGGTACGGAGACGGTGTGGAGCAGCGCCTCGGAAGGGCGCTCCCCGGCGGGCCGGGCGGCGAGCCCCGCGCGCATGTCGGCGCCCATGCCGGCCAGGAACTGGACGACCACGTCCTCCTTGGACGCGAAGTACCGGAAGAAGGTCCGCTTGGAGACCCCCGCGGTGGTCGCGATCTCGTCGACGGTCACCGCGTCGAACCCCCGGAGGGCGAGCAGCTGGAGCGCCGCCTCGGTGAGTTCGGTCGCGACGAGCTGGCGTTTGCGCTGGGCGAGGGTGGTCACGGTCCGATGGTAACGCGGTGACGTCCATGGCATCTAGAGGCGCGCTTGACACTCGGTGACACGAAAGGCAACGTGTGCCGCATGACTGACAAGCAGCGCTGGACCGCCGACCTGATCCCGGACCAGACCGGGCGGGTCTTCGTCGTCACCGGGGCCAACAGCGGTCTCGGCCTCGCCACCACCCGCGCGCTCGCCCGCCGGGGCGGGCGCGTCATCCTCGCCGTACGGGACGAGGAGAAGGGCCGCCGCGCCGTGGAGGCCCTCGACGTCGACGCGCGCCTCCTCGACGTCCGCCCGCTCGACCTCGCCGACCTGGCCTCGGTGCGTGCCTTCGCCGACCGGATGCGCGCCGAGCACCCGCACCTGGACGTGCTCGTCAACAACGCGGGCGTGATGGCCCCGCCTCGCACGCTCAGCCCCCAGGGTCACGAGCTCCAGTTCGCCACCAACCACCTCGGGCACTTCGCGCTCACCGGACTGCTGCTCGACCTGCTCGCCGCCGGGACCGCCCCCCGGGTGGTCACGGTCAGCTCGATCAACCACCGCCAGGGCAGCCTCCGCTTCGACGACCTGAGCGGCGAGCGCGGCTACGCGCCCATGGCCTTCTACAACCAGTCCAAGTTCGCGAACGCCGTCTTCGGCCAGGAGCTGCACCGCCGCCTGACCGCGGACGCCGGACCGGTCCGCAGCGTGCTCGCCCACCCCGGGTACACCGCCACCAGCCTCCAGATGAAGGACACCTCCGGTCTGGCGAAGCTGTTCTTCGGCCGGATCGGCAATCCGCTGCTCGCCCAGCGACCGGAGCGGGGCGCGCTGCCCCAGCTGTACGCGGCGACCGATCCGTCCGTCGAGGGCGGCGAGTTCATCGGCCCGGACGGCATGGGGGAACTGCGGGGCACCCCGACCCGCGTACGTCTCTCCGACGCGGCGGGCGACCCCGGGACGGGCCGCCGGCTGTGGGAGGAGTCGGAGCGTCTGACGGGAGTGCGCTTTCTCGGTGCGTGACCGTACCTAGGGGTGCTAGCTTTCTTCCTAGGACTCCTAGGAAAGGGGAAGTGCCTGTGGTGCGCGCGGGAATCACCGCCGACGGGCTCGTACGAGCCGCCGCCGAGCTGGCGGACGAGAGCGGCTTCGACAAGGTCACCGTCTCGGCACTGGCCCGGCGCTTCGGGGTCAAGGACGCGAGCCTCTACTCACACATCAGGAACCTGCGGGACCTGCGGGTGCGGCTCGCGCTCCTCGCCTCGGCCGAGATGAACGACGCCATCGGCACCGCCGTGGCCGGCCGGTCGGGCAAGGAGGCGCTCGTCGCCTTCGCCGACGCCTACCGCGACTACGCCCTCGCCCACCCCGGGCGGTACGCGGCCACCCAGCAGCGGATCGACCCGGAGGAGGTCGCCGACACCGCGGTCTTCCTGCGCGCCGTCGAGCTCACCCACGGCATGCTGCGCGGCTACGGCCTCCAGGAGCCCGACCTCACCGACGCCGGTCGCCTGCTCCGCAGCGCCTTCCACGGCTACATCCACATCGAACTGAGCGGCGGCTTCGCGCACTCCCGCCCCGTCGCCGAGTCCTGGGCGCGCTCGCTGGACGCGCTCCACCACGTCCTGGAGAACTGGGGGAACGGATCATGAACGTCGGGACGCTGGAGGTTCCCGGTGCCCGCCTGCGGTACGAGACGCGCGGCAGCGGCCCCGTCCTGCTCCTGATCCCCGGCGGTGCCGGGGACGCCGGGCTGTTCGAAGGGATGGCCGGCCTGCTCGCGGACGCCGGGTACACGGTGGTCTCGTACGACCAGCGCGGACTGTCGCGCAGCCCGCTCGACGGGCCCCTCGGCGACCAGCGGGTGGCCGAGTGGTGCGAGGACGCCCTCGCCGTGCTGGACGCGGTCTCGCCGGACGAGCCCGCCTCCGTCTTCGGCAGCAGTTCCGGCGCCATCGTCGCCCTCGCCCTGCTCGCCGCCCGCCCGGACCGGGTGCGCCGCGTCGTCGGCCACGAGCCGCCCCTGGTGGAGCTGCTCGCCGACCCCGCCCCGTACCGCGACCACTTCGCCGAGGTGCGCGAGCTGCACCGCACCCAGGGGCTCGGGCCCGCGATGGCCCGGTTCTCCGAGACACCGGACGGCCGGAAGCCGGAGCGGGAGCAGCACGAACTGCCCGCCTCCATCCGGCCGATGGCCTCCCGCATGGCCGCCAACATGCCGGTCTTCCTGGAGCACGTCCTGTGCCCCTTCTCCTCCTCCGCCCCGGATCTGGAGGGGCTGCGCGCCGCCGCCGGGAAGCTGGTCCTCGGCGTCGGGCGGGAGTCGGAGGGTCAGCCGGCGCTCATCGGGCCGGCCCGGCGGATCGCGGAGCTGACGGGGGCGGAGGTCGTCGCGTTCCCCGGCGGCCACGTGGGCTGCGTGGAGCACCCGGTGGAGTTCGCGGAGGTGCTGCTCAGCGCCATGAAGCGGTGACCTCGCGGGTGTCGATCCGCATGCCGAGCGGCACCCGCCAGGACTCCAGGCACACCGTGTACGTCTGGGTCCGCGCCGTCCCCGCGGCGATCGGCGCGGGCAGCGGCTGGCTGGTGGGGACCGTCCCCCAGTCGGTGCCGAGCAGGCCGATGATGTGTGTCGCGAAGCCGACCGTGCCCGAAGTGGCGGCGGAGCCGCCGGTGTTGCGGAAGGTCACGGTGACCCGTTGGCACCAGCGCCGGTCGCCGTCCGCGAGGACGGGCGCGGAGACGCTGAGCACGGCGGGCCCGGGTGCGGGGGTCGGTGTCGGCGAGGACGGGGGCGTGCCGGTGCCGGGCGTGGTGGGTCCGGGCGTGGTGGACGGCGTACGGGGCGGGGTGCCGGTTCCGCCGCCGGAGCCTCCGTGACCGGGCGCGGTCGTCGGAGCCGTACCCGTGCCCGTGCCGGTGCCCGATCCCGTACCCGCGTCCGTACGGGACGGCCCGGGGGCGCCGGAGGTGCCGGAGGTCCCGGGCGCTCTGGAAGGGTCCGTGGAGGCGCCGCTCCCGCCTGTGGAGGGCGTCCCGGACGTGCCCGGGGCGGCGGGCGACGGGGACGACGTGCTGGACGTCGTGCCGCTCGTGGAGGGGCTCTCCAGGGGGACCAGGGTGACCGCGCCCGAAGGGGCGACCGCGCCCTTCGGGGAGGGGCCGGCGCCGACCGCCGCGTACCCCTCGCCGTCTCCTCCTCCGCCGCAGGCGGTCAGCGCCCCGCCGAGGCAGAGCGCCACCGCCACGAGTCCCGGCTTCCTTCGCCTCATGCGCCCCAGTCTGGCTGACGGGTCGTCAACAAGACGGGCTTTTCGGGAAGTCAGTCCGAGATGAGGCCCTCGCGCAGCTGGGCGAGGGTGCGGGTGAGGAGCCGCGAGACGTGCATCTGGGAGATGCCGACCTCTTCGCCGATCTGCGACTGGGTCATGTTGGCGAAGAAGCGGAGCATGATGATCTGCCGCTCCCGGGGCGGCAGTTTGGCGAGAAGCGGCTTGAGCGACTCGCGGTACTCGACGCCTTCGAGCGCGGTGTCCTCGTAGCCGAGGCGGTCCGCGAGCGAGCCCTCGCCGCCGTCGTCCTCGGGCGAGGGGGAGTCGAGCGAGGAGGCGGTGTACGCGTTGCCGACGGCGAGGCCGTCGACGACGTCCTCCTCCGACACCCCGAGCACGGCGGCGAGTTCGGGGACGGTGGGGGAGCGGTCGAGCTTCTGCGCGAGCTCGTCGCTGGCCTTGGTCAGGGCGAGGCGCAGCTCCTGGAGCCGGCGCGGGACGCGCACCGACCAGGAGGTGTCGCGGAAGAAGCGCTTGATCTCGCCGACGACGGTCGGCATGGCGAACGTCGGGAACTCGACGCCCCGTTCGCAGTCGAAGCGGTCGATCGCCTTGATGAGGCCGATGGTGCCGACCTGGACGATGTCCTCCATCGGCTCGTTGCGGGAGCGGAAGCGGGCCGCCGCGTACCGCACGAGGGGGAGGTTGAGCTCGATGAGGGTGTCGCGGACGTAGGTCCGCTCCGGGCTGTCGGCCGCGGCGCCTTCGGTGTCGAGGGCGCGCAGCCGCAGGAAGAGCGAGCGGGAGAGGGTGCGGGTGTCGAGGGCGCCCGGCGTGACCGGCATCGGCGGCGGCGTGACCTCCGCGCTGTCGGTCGCGGTCGGCGCCGTCGTCTGCGCGGGCACGGGAACGGGCGTGAGCGTGAGCACCTTCGAGCTGCCCAGTTCTGTGGACATGCCACCCCCTTGAGGTCGCGGACGGTCGCGGTGGCCGCGACCATCTGAGGAACGCAGCCTCCACCTGAATACCGGCGGCGGGGCTGCGGCAAACTCGGTTCCAGCAGAATGTCACATGTCGGCAACACGCTGTAGTGACTTGTCGACACGGACAGCTGACATTTCCGCAGGAAACAAGGGGTGTACGGCATTTGGGCCCTCGGAGAACTGCTCCGAACCGGTCTACCCGTTCTGGTTACGCCTCGATCCTGTTTGCGGATCTCAGGCGGGCGAAGCTGCGGGCGAGGAGCCTTGACACATGCATCTGGGAGACGCCGAGTTCCTGGCTGATCTGAGACTGGGTCAAGTTGCTGTAGTAGCGCAGCATCAGGATCCGCTGCTCCCGCTCGGGCAGCTGGACGAGCAGGTGCCGGACGAGGTCGCGGTGCTCGACGCCGGCCAGGGCGGGGTCCTCGTAGCCGAGCCGGTCGAGCAGTCCGGGCAGCCCGTCGCCCTCCTGCGCGGCCTCCAGGGAGGTGGCGTGGTACGAGCGGCCGGCCTCGATGCAGGCGAGCACCTCGTCCTCGCCGATCCGCAGCCGCTCGGCGATCTCCGCGGTCGTGGGGGAGCGGCCGTGAGCGGTCGTCAGGTCCTCGGTGGCGCCGTTCACCTGCACCCAGAGTTCGTGGAGCCGGCGCGGCACGTGCACGGTCCGGACGTTGTCGCGGAAGTACCGCTTGATCTCGCCGACGACGGTGGGCATCGCGAAGGTGGGGAACTGGACGCCGCGGTCGGGGTCGAAGCGGTCGATGGCGTTGATGAGGCCGATGGTGCCGACCTGGACGACGTCCTCCATCGGCTCGTTGCGGGAGCGGAAGCGGGCCGCCGCGTACCGCACGAGCGGCAGGTTGGCCTCGATGAGGGCCCCGCGCACCCGGTGGTGCTCGGGGGTCCCGGGTTCCAGGTTCTTGAGCTGCCCGAAGAGCACCTGCGTGAGGGCGCGGGTGTCGGCGCCGCGGGTGCTCTGGGGGCGGGGGCGCGGGGTCTCCGGGCCGCCTGCCTCGTGCTGGGGCGGGACCTGAGGTGCTGTACTGGCCGGCACGTTCACGCCACCCCTTTGGCTGGTCTTGCTGGTCGACTGGGTCAACTACGGTCAACTCATCCGTCAAAAGCGGTCATAGCATCACAAGACATGTCCACTGTGTGCAAGCACCGCATAGCAACGTGTTGAGGGCATGTTGGCGGAAAAAGGGGAGGTCACGCACGGAAAAGGCCCCCCGCCGCGACGGCAGGGGGCCTCGGAGTGAAGAGAGGACTAGAAGGCGTAGTCCGCGATCACCCAAGTGGCGAACTCGCGCCACTGGGCGACACCCGCCTGGTGCGCGGGGTGGTCGAGGTAGCGCTGGAGCGCGTCCTTGTCCTCGACGGCCGAGTTGATGGCGAAGTCGTACGCGATCGGCCGGTCCGTGATGTTCCAGTCGCACTCCCAGAACCGCAGCTCCGGGATCTGGTCGCCGAGGGCGCGGAACGCCTCGACGCCGGCGACCACGCGCGGCTCGTCGCGCGAGACGCCGTCGTTGAGCTTGAAGAGGACCAGATGGCGGATCACGGAGGGCTCCTAGTTGACGAGTTCGGTCATGAACTGGCCGACTCCCTGGGCGGCGCTGGAAATGCCCTCGAACCCTACCTGGACCAGATCCGCCGCCCGGGCCGGGGAGGTGACGATCGTGTACAGCACAAAGACCACGACCGCGTACAGCGCGACCTTCTTCGCTTGCGCCATCTGCCCAGCCCTCCCCTGTTCCCCCGCCGTACGACCGCGCCACTCTAACCGAGGCTTTATGGACCAAGGACCCGGCGATCGGGGCCTTTCGCCGCCCCCCGGAAGGGTGACGGGCGAGCAGTATGGATGTCGAGCCCGGCGGATCTGGCAGGAATCCGAAGGGCTCGAAGGAACCGGCCCGCACTGCGGGGTCCGCGCCGCGAGCTTCCCCCCTGACCGCGGCGCAGGACTGGCAGGTCCGGTTCTCATCGGGGGGAGCGGCTTGTCCCCCCGATGCCGTTCCCCCCGTCCCACGTGAGAAGGCCCCGGCCGCGCCACACACGCGCGGACCGGGGCCTTTCCCGTACGGCCCCTCGTGGGCACCGGAGATACGCCGAAGGGCCCGGCGCTGATGCGCCGGGCCCTTCGATCGAAGCGGTAGCGGAGGGATTTGAACCCTCGGTGAGTTTCCCCACACTCGCTTTCGAGGCGAGCTCCTTCGGCCGCTCGGACACGCTACCGAGAGAGAGCTTAGCGGAAAGTTCCGCTGCGATGAAATCCGTATCCCGGCGCAGGTCAGCGCGTGCGGAAGAAGGCCGTCAACTGCTCCGCGCACTCCTCGCCGAGGACGCCCTGGATCACCTCGGGGCGGTGGTTGAGCCGCCGGTCCCGCACGAGGTCCCAGAGCGAACCCGTGGCGCCCGCCTTCTCGTCGAGCGCCCCGAACACCACCCGCTCGACGCGCGACTGGACGAGTGCGCCCGCGCACATCACGCACGGCTCCAGGGTCACGACCAGCGTGCAGCCCGTCAGCCGCCACTCGCCGGTCGCCGCGGCCGCCCTGCGCAGGGCGAGCACCTCGGCGTGCGCCGTGGGGTCGCCGGTGGCCTCCCGCTCGTTGTGCGCGCGGGCCAGCACCGAGCCGTCCGGGCCGAGCACGACCGCGCCGACCGGTACGTCACCGGCCGGCGCGGCCGCATCGGCCTCGGCGAGGGCGAGCCGCATGGCGTCCCGCCAGGGATCCCGGACGGGGTCCGGAACAGGGACCGGGGGTGCCACTAGCGGACGGCCTCCAGGACCTCGGCGGCACCCAGCGCGTCCGCGATCTCCGCGAGCGCGTCGCTGTCGAGGGCCAGCAGGTCCTCCGGCGACATCCCGAGGTCCGCCAGGATCAGCCGGTCGCCCACCGGAGCGGCCGGGACGGCCTCGGCGGCCACGGAGCCCGCCTCGTCGTCCTCGTCCACGTCGAGCGGCTCCCCGTCCTCGGTGCCGTCCAGGTCCAGCGTCTCCAGTTCGTCGTCCAGGTCGTCCAGGTCGTCACCGAGGAGCTCCCGGGTGAGCATCTCCCCGTACGAGGAACGGGCGGCGGCGGCCCCGTCCGAGACGTAGATACGAGGGTCTTCCTCACCCTCGATCCGGACGATCCCGAACCACGCGTCCTCCTGCTCGATGAACACGATCACCGTGTCGTCGTCCGAGGCCTCACGGGCCAGCTCGGCCAGATCCGACAGGGTCTCCACGTCGTCGAGCTCCGTGTCGCTCGCTTCCCACCCGTCTTCGGTGCGCGCGAGCAGTGCGGCGAAGTACACCTGACTCTCTCCCACTGATCAGAGGTGTGACGTTCCGGCGGCGCGCTCCTGATGCCCCGCCCAATCGGCATCGTGACAGATACGACGCCGTCAGGAGAGGTCTTCGGCTCTTGCGTCGTGCATCAGTCTGAACGACCCCGCGATCGGGTGGGCGTGCGACCCCGGCGCACGAAGGGGGCGCACGGACCGGAGGGGCGGGCGGCCCCGGGCGGCGGCCTCACCAGCGGAAGGTCCGCATCCGCATGGCCTGGCGCATCCGGGCGGCCCGGGCGCGCCGCGGCTGCACGCGCTCGCGCAGCGCCTTGGCCTCGTTGAGCTCACGGAGGAACTGGGCGCGGCGCCTGCGGCGCTCCGCGTCGGTCTCCGGTGCCGGCGCCCGGGCCGCCCCCTCGGCGGCTCCCTCGGCCGGTTCTTCCAGGTCGGGCATCGGCCACACCACCCCATCGCTGGGTCCCTGTGCCCCCACCTTCCCTCAGCGCGGTGGGTCGACGCCAGTGCGGGGCGGGCTACTGTTGAGTCATGCGTCTCCACGTCGTCGACCACCCCCTGGTCGCCCACAAGCTCACCACCCTGCGCGACAAGCGCACGGACTCCGCGACCTTCCGCCGTCTCGCCGACGAGCTGGTCACCCTGCTCGCCTACGAGGCCACCAGGGACGTGCGGACCGAGCAGGTCGACATCGAGACCCCCGTCACGCCCACCACCGGCGTGAAGCTGTCGTACCCGCGTCCGCTGGTGGTCCCGATCCTGCGCGCCGGTCTCGGCATGCTCGACGGCATGGTCCGGTTGCTCCCGACGGCCGAGGTCGGCTTCCTCGGCATGATCCGCAACGAGGAGACGCTGGAGGCGTCGACCTACGCGACGCGGATGCCGGAGGACCTCTCGGGCCGCCAGGTGTACGTCCTGGACCCGATGCTGGCGACGGGCGGCACGCTGGTCGCGGCGATCCAGGAGCTCATCAAGCGCGGCGCCGACGACGTGACCGCGGTCGTGCTCCTCGCCGCCCCGGAGGGCGTCGAGGTCATGGAGCGCGAGCTCGCGGGCACGCCGGTGACCGTCGTGACGGCCTCGGTCGACGAGCGGCTCAACGAGAACGGCTACATCGTCCCGGGCCTGGGCGACGCGGGCGACCGCATGTACGGCTCCGCCGAATAAGCAACAGCCGGCTCCGCCGAATAGGCAACAGCCGGCTCTGCGGAATAAGCAACAGCCGGCTCCGCCGAATAGGCAACAGCCGGCTCCGCGGAGTAGGCAGCCGCCTCTAACGGCAGGGTTTCACCGCGGGCGCGGGCTTGGTCAGGGCGACCAGGGCCGCGTCCGCCGTCGCCTTCGGGGACAGCGTCTTGAACGCGGTCCCGAGGATCAGGTCCACATCCGTCGTGCCCCGGGTGTCCGTCTTGGCCGTGGTGCCCGCGAGCTGGGTGCCGAGGACCGGGAAGGCGCCCTTGGTGGCCGCGGGCGCGCCGAGCAGCAGGCCGGCGCCCGGGACCTTCTTGTCGTAGGCGGTGGGCGCGTTCCCCACCTTGCCGATCTTGAAGCCGCGCTTCTTGAGCTCGTCCGCGGTCGTCTTCGCGAGTCCGCTGCGCGGGGTCGCGTTGTAGACGTTGACCGTGATCTGCGCGGGCTTCGGGAAGGCGGCGGCGGGCGCGGTGGTGGCCTTGGGCGTGGGTTTGCAGTCGGCCTGCTTCCCGGCCGTCGTCTTCGTGCCGTCGCCGGAGAACACGTCGACGAGCTGCAGCGTCCCCCAGCCGGCCGCGCCGAGCACGACCACGGCGGCGGCGGACGCGAGGACGATCCTGCGCCGGCGGTGGGGGCGACGCATGCGGGGGTAGACATCCCCCGTGATGCGGTACTTTCCGCCCATGCCGGGGGGAGTGAGCATGCTCATGAACGCAGCGTAATGCCGCCCGTCGGCGATGCCTACTTGATGATCATGTGATCGCGTCCGGATGGGGGCGAACTGACCCCGAAAGGGTCAGCCGGGAAGGCTCTCGACAGGGCTCAGTCGAGTTCCAGTACGCGGGCGTGCAGCACCTGGCGCTGCTGGAGCGCCGCGCGGACGGCGCGGTGCAGTCCGTCCTCGAGGTAGAGGTCGCCCTGCCACTTCACGACGTGCGCGAAGAGGTCGCCGTAGAAGGTGGAGTCCTCGGCGAGCAGGGTCTCCAGGTCCAGCTGGCCCTTGGTGGTCACCAGCTGGTCGAGGCGGACCGGGCGCGGGGCGACGTCCGCCCACTGCCGGGTGCTTTCCCGGCCGTGGTCGGGATACGGCTTTCCGTTTCCGATGCGCTTGAAGATCACACGGAAAGCCTACCGGGCGAGCGGCTCCCGGCGCAGCCACGCGAGGCCGGTGGGATGCTGGTGCGAACCGTGACAAAACCGGAATTGGGGTGCCGTCATGAGCGTGAGCGAGCAGCCACCCGCCTCCCTGGCGGGGCCCGCCGCCGAGATCGCCGCCGGATACGCCTTCGACGGACCCGCACTCGAACTGGGGGCTCTGCTCTGGGACGGCACATGTCACCCGGACGCGCGCATCCGCATTCCGCTGCCCGTGCTCAACCGCCACGGGCTGGTCGCCGGGGCCACCGGCACGGGCAAGACGAAGACGCTCCAGCTGATCGCCGAGCAGCTCTCGGCGAACGGGGTGCCGGTCTTCCTCGCCGACATCAAGGGCGACGTCTCCGGGATCTCGGCCCCCGGCGCGGACGGCGAGAAGGTGCGGGAGCGCGCCGGGCAGGTGGGCCAGGAGTGGCAGGCGCGCGGCTTCCCCTGCGAGTTCTACGGGCTCGGGGGCACGGGCCCCGGCATCCCGGTCCGCGCGACGGTGACCAGCTTCGGCCCGGTGCTGCTCTCCAAGGTGCTCCAGCTCAACCAGACGCAGGAGCAGTCGCTCGGCCTGATCTTCCACTATGCCGACGCCAAGGGCCTGGAGCTGGTCGACCTCAAGGACCTGCGGGCGGTGGTGGCCTTCCTGGTCTCGGACACGGGGAAGGCCGAGCTGAAGGGGATCGGCGGGCTGTCGACGGCGACGGCCGGGGTGATCCTGCGGGCGATCACGGCCTTCGAGCAGGAGGGCGCCGGTGGGTTCTTCGGGGAGCCGGAGTTCGACACGGGCGAGTTCCTGCGGACGGCGGCGGACGGGCGCGGGATCGTCTCGGTCCTGGAGCTGCCGGCCGTGCAGGACAAGCCGCAGCTCTTCTCGACCTTCCTGATGTGGATGCTCGCGGACCTCTTCAACGACCTGCCCGAGGTCGGTGACCTGGAGAAGCCGAAGCTGGTCTTCTTCTTCGACGAGGCGCACCTGCTCTTCGGCGGGGCCTCGAAGGCGTTCCTGGCGTCGATCACGCAGACGGTGCGGCTGATCCGCTCGAAGGGCGTCGGGGTCTTCTTCGTGACGCAGAGCCCGAAGGACGTCCCCTCGGACGTGCTCGGACAGCTCGGCAACCGGGTGCAGCACGCGCTGCGCGCCTTCACCCCGGACGACGCGAAGGCCCTGAAGGCGGCGGTGCGGACCTTCCCGAACTCGCCGTACGACCTGGAGGAGGTGCTCACCGGGCTCGGTACGGGCGAGGCGGTGATCACCGTACTGAGCGAGAAGGGCGCCCCGACGCCGGTGGCGGCGACCCGGCTGCGGGCGCCCGAGTCGCTGATGGGGCCGGTCGAGGCGGCGGCTCTGGACGCGGCGGTGAAGGGCTCGCCGCTGTACGCGCGGTACGCGGAGGCGGTGGACCGGGAGTCGGCGTACGAGAAGCTGACCGCCGAGCAGCGGGCGGCGGAGGCGGCGGCGCTGGAGGCGGCGGCCGCGAAGGAGGCGGAGAAGGAAGCAGCGAGGGCTCCCGCTCCGAAGGGTCGGAAGGAGGAGCCCTCGCTGGCCGAACAGGTGGTGGGCAGTGGGATCTTCACGTCCCTGGCCCGGTCGATCGGCACCCAGCTGGGCCGGGAGATCAGCCGCTCGATCTTCGGGACGGCCCGCCGGAGGCGCTGACTAGGCGGTCACCTCGTCGTGGTCGCCGTGCAGGCCGCCGCCGCTGCCCGCGTCGCCGGTGGTCGGGGTGGAGACGACCGGCTTGCGCAGGGAGGAGATGTCGTGGGCGTAGGTGCCCACGGCGTTGGCGATGACGTCGATGTTGACGTCGAAGGCCTTCATGTCGACGTTGCTCAGGTTGTCGCCCTTGGCGTGGTAGTTCACGTCGTACGCGACGCCCGCCGTGCCGCCGAACTTGGCGGCCTGGGCGGCGGTCTTGATGCCCTCGGCGCCGGTGAAGGTGCCGCCGGAGGGGATGCCGACCGCGATGAACGGGCCGTAGTCGGAGCGGCCGGTGAAGTCGGTGCCTTCGTGCGGGACCCCGCGCGCGTCCATGAAGTCGGTGATGTCGCGCTCCAGTTGGGCGGAGCCCTCGGGGCCCGCGCCGGCGCCGACGCCGTCCGAGTTGTCGCCGTCGTACACGAACAGGCCGTAGTTCGGCGAGGCGATCATGTCGAAGTTGAGGTAGAGCTTGATCTCCTTCTTGTCGAGCGCGCTGAGGCTGTCGACGTAGTGCTCGGAGCCGAGGAGGCCGACCTCCTCCGCCGACCACCAGGCGAAGCGGACCTTGTTGCGGACCTTGTCCTTGGACTTGGCGAGCTCCAGGGCGGTCTGCAGGAGACCGGCCGAGCCGGAGCCGTTGTCGTTGATGCCGGGGCCCGCGGTGACGGAGTCGAGGTGGGAGCCGAGCACCACGGTGTTGGCGGCGTTCCCGCCGCGGGTCTCCGCGATGACGTTGTTGGTGACGCGCTTCTCCTGGAGCTGGCGGATCTCGAAGGAGAGCGAGACGGGGCCCTTGGCGAGGTCGGCGGCGAGCTGCGTGCCCTCGGCCAGGCTGATCCCGCCGGTGGGGAGCTTGCCGGAGGCCGGGTCGCCGAGGGTGCCGGAGAGGGCGCCGTCGACGTTGTTGTAGACGATCGCGCCGGTGGCGCCGGCCGCGGCGGCGTTCTGCTGCTTGATCGCGAAGGAGCAGACGCCGCGCTTGATCAGCGCGATCTTCCCGGTGAAGGCGCCGGTGGCGAAGTCGCCCGGCTCGCAGCCGGTGGAGCCGTCGGCGTCGACGGGCACGGCCGCGAGCTCGGCCGTGACGCCGCCGACCGGGGTGGACTTCGTGTACGTCATCGCCCTGATGTCGAGCGCGCGGGGCGCGGGCGCGACGACGGAGGCCTTCTCGGCGAGCGTCTGGGTGTAGATGAAGTCGAACTGCTGGTACCGGACGTCGTATCCGGCCTTCTTGAGCTGCGTGTACACGTAGGCGGCGGAGGCGTCGTGGCCGAGGGTGCCGGCGGCGCGGTTCCCGCCCGCCGAGTCGGCTATCGCCTGGAACTTCTGCAGGTGCTTGTAGGCGTCCTGGGCGGTGGTTTCGCGGACCAGCTTCTTCGCCAGCCTGGCGGCGTCGCGGGCGGGCGCGGCCGTGGGGTCCTGACCCGCGGTGGCGGGGGAGGCAAGGACCAGCGGGGTGGCGAGGGCGGCGGCGGCGAGGATGGCCGCGGCTCGGCGCTGGGATGCGTTCACAGAAGTCCTTCCCGGTACGGACGAGGTTGAGGGGAAGTTAGCGATCGCGGGGGCATTCTGTGAACAGATCTGTCGGAATTCCTGTCAGGTCAAACAGGAATGAAATGTGGAATTATCAATTCCCGGTCCGTCCGCCCTCTTTCGCCGCCTTTGCGGCCTTGGCGGCCGCCTTCATCTCCTGCTTGTGCGCGCGCACCTTCGCCAGCGACTCCGGCCCCGTGATGTCGGCCGCCGAGCGGTGGCAGTTCTCCTCGCCGTACGGCCCGGCCGCCTCCCGCCAGCCCTCGGGCCGCACCCCGTACTGCTTGCCGAGCAGGGCCAGGAAGATCTGCGCCTTCTGCTTCCCGAAGCCGGGCAGCGCCTGGAGCCGCGCGAGCAGCTCCTTCCCGGTCGCCGCGTCCGCCCAGACGGCCTCGGCGTCGCCCCCGTACTCCTCGACGAGGAACTGGCACAGCTGCTGGATCCGGTGCGCCATCGAGCCGGGGTAGCGGTGCACGGCGGGCTTCTCGGAGAGCAGCGCGGCGAACTCCTCCGGGTCCCGGGCGGCGATCTCGTGCGCGTCGAGATCGTCCGCTCCGAGCCGCGAGGCGATCGTGTACGGGCCGGAGAACGCCCACTCCATCGGGACCTGCTGGTCGAGGAGCATGCCGACGAGCGCGGCGAGCGGCGACCGGCCGAGGAGCGCGTCGGCCTCCGGCTGCTGGGCGAGGTGGATCTCGGGGGCCTGGGGACTCATGGACCGATCATCACGTGCGCGCGGGGCGGCCGCCCGGTGGGTTCACCCCTTCGCGAACCGGTCGAGGGCCGTCAGGACGAGCCTCCCGGTCTCCTCGCCGCCCAGGTGCCCGGCCTTCTCCACCACGTGCAGCTCGGCGTCGGGCCAGGCCCGGGCCAGCTCCCAGGCGGTGGTGAGCGGCCCGCCCATGTCGAGCCGGCCGTGGATCAGGACGCCGGGGATGCCGGCGAGCCGGTGCGCGTCGCGGATCAGCGCGCCCTCCTCCAGGAAGGCGCCGTGCGCGAAGTAGTGCGCGCAGATCCGGACGAAGCCGAGCCGGGTGTCGTCGACCCGGTCCGTGTACGGGGTGCCCATGCCCTCCATGGAGAGCACCGCGTCCTCCCAGGCGCACCAGTCGGCCGCCGCCTTCTCCCGTACGGCCCGGTCGGGGTGGTTCATCCGGGCGGCGTACGCCCCGACGAGGTCCGCCGCGTGGTCCGCCCCCGCCCGGAAGCGCTCGTGGGCCTCGGGGAAGAAGCGGCCGACGCCCTCGTACAGCCAGGCGGTCTCGGAGCGGCGGGTGGTCGTGACGGCCGCGATCACGATCTCCGAGACGCGCTCGGGGTGCGCCTCCGCGTACGCCAGGATCAGCGTGGACCCCCAGGACCCGCCGTACAGCAGCCACTGCTCGATCCCGAGGTGCTCGCGCAGCCGCTCCATGTCGGCCACCAGGTGCGCCGTGGTGTTCACGGCCATGTCGGCGGCCGGGTCGCTCGCGTGCGGCGTGGAGCGCCCGCAGCCCCGCTGGTCGAAGAGGACGATCCGGTACGCCTCCGGGTCGAACCAGCGACGTGCGCGCGGGGACGAGCCGGAGCCCGGCCCGCCGTGCACGACGAGCGCGGGCCTGCCCTCCGGGTTCCCGGAGACCTCCCAGTGGATGCGGTTGCCGTCGCCCACGTCGAGCAGGCCCTGGTCGTACGGTGCGGTGATCGGATGCATCCGGCCGACGCTACCGGGCGCCCCGGCGCTACGGCGTGCCGTTTTCCCGCACCCGTACGGCCGGGTCCTCGCACCACTCCAGGAGCGAGGGCCACTCCCCGTACCCCGAGTCGGGGTTGAGGTGCTCGCCGCCCGGTACGAGGTCCAGGTCGAGGCCGAGCGGGATGCCGTAGTGCAGGTCGGCGCCCTCGGGGCAGTACGGGTCCCCGTCCCCGTACACGAGGCGCGCCTTGAGGTCCGCCTCCGTCAGGTCGAGCCCCTCGGCGAAGGCGGCGATCTCGGGGATCGAGGCGGTGACCTGCGGCGAGGGCGGGGCGACCAGGAGGACCCGGTCGGCGGCCGGACGCCGGTCCGCGGCGCGCAGCCACAGCAGCACCGACAGGCTGTGTGCGAGGACCACGAACTCGCCCTCGGCCGGGCGCTCCCCGTGCTCCTCCAGGGCGTCGAGCCACTCCTGGAGGACGGGTGCCTCCGGCGCGGGCAGCTGGGGGTAGCGGACCTCGTGGCCGCGCTCGCGCAGCTGCCCGGCGAGCCAGTGCTGCCAGTGGGCGGGGGGCCGGCGGTTCTGGAAGCCGTGCAGGATCAGGTACGTGGTCATGGCGTGATCCTGCGACGGCGGAGGCCGCCGGTCCACCACCGTCCACGGAACGGTCGGGGTTCTTCCCCGGCCGGGGTCAGGCCCGCAGCGTCAGGAGCTCCCGCACACCGGCCTTGAGGCGGTCGGAGGAGAGCTGCTGTTCGACCGTCAGATGGTGCATGACGTCGGGCGAGAACGGCGCGAGCGCCAGGTGCGCGAGGAGGGTGCTGTCGCTGCCCGGCCTGAGCTGTCCGATGAGCAGCGCCATGTGCGTGTGCATCACCCGGTAGGCGCCGCTGTGGTAGCGGGCGCGGGGCGCGGCGGAGTGCGCCGCGAGCAGCAGCGCGCGCTGTGCGCCGACCCGGTCGACGAGCGCGTCGAGGAAGGCGTCGAGCCGTTCGGCGGCCGGGGCGCCGGGGCCCAGCGGGGGAGGGCCGCTCATGTACGCCTCCTGGAACTGGCGCTCGCGGTCGTCGAGGAGCGCCCACAGGAGCTGGGAGACGTCGCCGAAGCGGCGGTAGACGGTGCCGACGCCGATGCCGCTGGCGTGGGCGACCTGGTTCATGGTGACGGCGTCGGGGCCGTCCTCGGCGACGATCCGGGCGGCCGCGTCGAGGATCCGGCGCCGGTTGCGGGCCGCGTCGGCGCGCTCGGGTGCGGGGGAGTCGACGGTGGGGAGCAGGCTGAGTACCGGCGCCGCCGTCCTGTCTCCGGCCTGCGGGTTCTCCGTGCTCATGTGTCGACTCCTGTTCCCTGAGCCCCGTTCCCCCTCGGTCGCTTCCTGAAGTGAGCATACCCGCTCCCCTTGCGAACCGGATAGCAATCCGCTTAACTCGGAATCACGGAAGCGGAAAACGATCCGCTTCGCTCGTGGAGTCCGGCTGAGGAGAGTCCGCCATGTCCGTCAAGGTCGCCGTCATCTACTACTCGGCCACGGGAGCCGTCCACCAGCTCGCCCAGGCCCTCGCCGAGGGCGCCGAGAAGGCGGGCGCCGAGGTGCGCCTGCGCCGGGTCCCGGAGCTCGCCCCCGACGCCGCCATCGACGCGAACCCGGCCTGGCGCGCCCATGTGGACGCCACCGGTGACGTGGAGGTCGCCACGCTGGAGGACCTGGAGTGGGCGGACGCGTACGCGCTCGGCTCCCCGACCCGCTTCGGCAACGTGGCCGCGCAGCTCAAGCAGTACGTCGACACCACGGGCGGGCTCTGGCAGCGGGGCGTCATGGCCGACAAGCCGGCGACCGCCTTCACCAGCGCCCACAACGTCCACGGCGGCAACGAGTCGACGCTGCTCGCGCTCTACAACACCTTCCACCACTGGGGCTCGGTCATCGTCTCGCCCGGCTTCACGGACCCGGCGGTGTACGCGGCCGGCGGCAACCCGTACGGCACCGCCCACCCCGGCGCCAACGGCGCCCCGGGCGAGGAGGTCCTCCAGGCGGCCCGCTACCAGGGGCAGCGCCTGACCCGCATCGCGAAGCGCCTGAAGGGCCTGGCGGACGACTGACGGCGATACGGAAGCACCCCCGGGGCGGCGGCCCCGGGGGTGCTTCCTCGTTTCCGTGTTCCTACGCGAGCGACAGGAAGAGCTTCTCCAGGCGGGCCCGCATCGCCTCGGGGTCCTCGCCGTTCTTGCGGCCGCCCTCGATGTCGGTCAGGCACTGCTGGAGCCCGGTCGCGATGATCGCGAACCCGGCCCGGTCGAGGGCGCGGGAGGCGGCGGCCAGCTGGGTGACGACCTCCTCGCAGTCGCGGCCCTCCTCGATCATCCGGATCACGCCGGAGATCTGGCCCTGGGCCCGGCGCAGACGGTTCAGGACCGCCTTGAGCTCGGCGCCCGCGAGATCGAGTTCCACAGTGACTCCTCCACAGATACCCCAGGGGGTAAATCTACTCCCCGGCCCGGGGTGACGTCGAAGACCAAGGATGGCACCTGTCAGGGCGTGTAGCGGCGCAGGAACATCTCGACCCCGTCGACGACGAGCCGCTCGCCCAGCTCGTCGGTGAGCTCCGTCCCGTACTGCTCGAACACCATCTGCGGGAAGACGAGCAGCGAGTACAGCTGGAGGACCGCGACCTCCAGGTCCGGGATCGCGAGCCGCCCCCGGTCGGCGAGGGTGCGCAGGGCGTCCGCGACGGCGGGGTGGTGGCCGGCCGGGCCGTGCGCGCGCCAGGCGCGGCCCAGCTCGGGGAAGCGGTGGAGCTCGGTGGCGACGAGCGTGCGCAGCGCGCGGCCCTCCTCGTCGGCGCGCACGGCCCGCGCCCAGGCGCGCCCGGCCTCGGTGAGGGCGGCGCGCAGATCCTCGGCGTCGGCCAGCCGGGAGAGGTCGGGGCCGTCGGCGTCCCCGTGCAGCGGCTCGTCGAGGGCGCCGGCGACGACGGCGGTGAAGAGGGCTTCCTTGCTGCCGAAGTGGTTGTAGACGGTGACCTTGGAGACGCCCGCCTCGGCGGCGATGGCGTCCATGCCGACGCCGAAGCCCTCGCGGAGGAAGAGATCGCGGGCGGCCCGCACGACGGCCTGGCGCTTGCGGGCGGCGCGGGGGCCGGTGGGGGCGGGCTTGGGATCCATGCCGGGAGCGTACCAAGGGAACTGTACTCTTGAGTTCAACTGTACTGTGCCGTACAGTTCAGTTATGCCCACCCACACCGCCGTACCCACCCCTGCCCGCGTACACCCGCGCCGCTGGACGGCCCTCGCGCTGATCTGCGCGGCCCAGTTCATGCTGATCCTCGACGTCACCGTCGTGAACGTCGCCCTGCCCGCCGTCGCCGCCGACCTCGACCTCGGTCGTACCGCCCTGACCTGGGTCGTCACCGCGTACACCCTCTGCTTCGGCGGGCTGATGCTCCTCGGCGGACGGCTCGCCGACGCCCTCGGCGCCCGCCGGGTCCTCCTCAGCGGACTCGCCCTCTTCACCGCCGCCTCGCTGGCCTGCGGCCTCGCGCCCAACGCCGCCGTCCTGCTCTCCGGGCGCGCCGCCCAGGGCATCGGCGCCGCCCTCCTCTCCCCGGCGGCACTCGCCCTCGTCACGACGACCTTCCACGGCGCGGAACGCGCCAAGGCCCTCGGCGTCTGGGCGGCGATCGGCGGCACCGGCTCCGCCGTCGGCGTCCTCCTCGGCGGCGCCCTCACGGCCGGACCGGGCTGGCCCTGGATCTTCCACGTGAACGTCCCGACGGGCCTGGCGCTGCTGGCCGTACTCCCGAAAGTCCTGCCCAGGGACACGGTCACGCGGGGAGCCGGGCATCTGGACGTCCCCGGCGCCCTCCTCGTCACCACGGCCACCGGCGCCCTCGTGTACGGCCTGGTCCGGACGGGCGACCACGGCTGGACGTCGGCCGGGACCCTGCTGCCGCTCCTGGGCGCGGTCGCGCTCTACGCGGCGTTCGCGGCGACCGAGCGCAGGACCCGTACCCCGCTCATGGACCTGCGGATGCTGACCCGGCGGCCCGTCGTCGCGGGCTCCCTGCTCATGCTGGTCGCGACGGCGCTCCTGATCTCGTTCTTCTTCCTGGGCTCACTGCGGCTCCAGCGGGTCCACGGCCTGGACGCCTTCCGCACCGGACTCCTCTTCCTCCCGGTCGCGCTCACCACGGCGACCGGCGCGCACCTCGGCTCGCGCCTGGTCACCACGGCCGGCCCGCGCGCCTGCGCCACCGGCGGCATGGCCCTGGCGGCCGCGGGCTGCCTGCCCCTCGCCCTCGTGAGCGCCACCGCCGACCCCTGGACCACCCTCCTGCCGGCCCTGGCCACGGCGGCCCTCGGCCTCGGCGCGGTCTTCGTCACCGCGACCACGACCGCCCTCGGCCTGATCCCCGCCCACGAGGCGGGCCTCGCCTCGGGCATCGTCAACACCTTCCACGAGCTCGGCGGCACCCTCGGCGTGGCCCTCGCCTCCACCCTCGCCCTGGGCGCGGGCGCGACGGGCTTCACCACCGCCTTCACCCTCTGCGCCCTCACGGCCGCCACCGCGGCCCTGACCGCCCCCCTCCTCGTCCCCCGCGGCAGGCCCCGCCCGACGGGCGGGGCACACGGGGCGCACTGAGGTCAGTCCTGGCTCGGGCCCGTCTCGTCGATCGGGCGGACGACCACCGGGTAGTCCGGGGAGCCGGGCGGGACCGGGCAGCGGGCGACCTGGGCGGCGATCTCCGTGACGCGCTCCAGGGAGGCGCAGTCGAGGACCCAGTAGCCGGCGAGGACCTCCTTCGTCTCGGCGTACGGGCCGTCGGTGACGAGCGGCTCGCCCTGGGCGTCCACCGTGACGAAGCGGGCCGTGGACGGGGCGGCGAGACCCTGGGCGTCGACCATCTCGCCGCGCGCGGACACCTCTTCGTTGATCGCGTTCATGTGGTCGAACATCGCCTTGAGCTGCGTCTTGTCCCAGGAGGGGCTCTGCGGGGAACCGTTGCCCACCATCGCCTCGTAGTCGGCCTGCGACCCCTGGACCATCACCAGGTACTTCATGACGTCCTCCTCGCTCGTTCTCTGCGGTTACTGCCTCTCGCAGCAGAGTCGGAGCCGGACCGCCGTTCTCGACACCGCGCGGACGGAATGCCGGAAACCGGGAGAAATCACTCGACCGCCCCATGATTCCGGTGTGAACGCATTCACCTTCTCCGCCGCCTTCATCGCCTTCTTCTCCGTCGTCGGGCCCCCGAAGGTGCTCCTCGCCTTCGGAGGCCTCGCCCAGGTCCACGACGACCGCCAGCTGCGGAACATCGCGCTCGTCTCCTCCGGCGCCGCCGTCCTCGTCGGCCTCGTCACCGGCATCACGGCACCCTGGCTGCTGAACGTCTTCCACATCAGCACCCCCGCCCTCCAGCTCGCCGGCGGCGTCATCTTCTTCATCTACGCCGTCGGTCTCGTCCTCGGCCTCCACCTCGGCTCCGACGCCGCCCACCAGGACGCCCCCGACCTGGTCAGCGGGGTGCGCGAACTCCTCATGCCGTACGTCGTGAGCCCGCTCGCCATGACCGCCGTCCTCATCGAGGCGGCCGAGCGCGACTCCTTCACCTGGCGCTCCACCGTCGTCGGCGCGTACGTGTCCGTCATCGCCCTCGACCTCGTCTGCGTCCTGCTCCTCACCCGGATCCTGCGCCGCACCCACCACGCCATGATCGAGCTCCTCGGCCGCCTCCTGGGCCTGCTGCTCGCCGCCGTCGGCGTCGATCTGGTCCTCGACGGCCTCTACGACCTGGGCGTCCCGGGCATCGAGGTCCGTCACTGACCGCCGCTGCTCAGCTCCTTCTCCAGCGGAGTCCGGAAGCGGGGCGTCACCCGCACGTCCCCCAGCCACTCCGCCAGCCGCGCCGCCTCCGCCCCGATCGCCCGCTCCGCCTCCGCGCCCGCGTCGCCGAGGAGCCGGTGGGCGACGGAGCCGTCCGGTCGCTGCGCCCAGCCGCCGACGATCCGGCCGTTCCACCACACCGTCGGCCCGACGTTCCCGCTCCGGTCGTACAGCGCCGCCCGGTGATCCCCGTCCAGATACCAGTCACGCCCCTGCCAGCCCATCGCCGTCGGGTCCAGCGCGGGCAGCAGCGCCGCCCACGGCTCCGGTTCCGGTACGGGACCGAGATCGTCCGGCAGGACGAAACCCGCCCCCCCGTCCACCGTCACCGGCACCGCCCCGACCGCCGCGAGCGCCTTGCGCACGTCCGTGACCTTCCACCCCGTCCACCACGTCAGATCCGCCTCGGTCGCCGGCCCGCACGCCCCGAGCCAGTGCCCCAGCAGCTCCGCCCGCGCCCCGGCCGGGTCCCGCTCGGGGTGGGCCTCGGCGAGCGCCCACCGGAAGCGGCTCGACGTCCACGTTCCCTGCGGCCGGCCCCGTACGATCCGGCCCTCCATGCCGAGCACCCGCAGCACCCGGCTCGCGACGGACTGCACCCCTTCCTGCCGCGTGCCCGGCCCGTACACGTACGTCGACCTCAACCTCGGTACGGCCTCGCCGAGTTCGGCCCCGGTCGCCTCTCCCCGGGCGCCCAGCTCGGCGAGGACCAGCCGCTCGGTCTCCGCGAGCCAGGCCTCGTCGAAGGAGCTGCCGGCCGCCAAGTGCCGGAGGAGCACGGTGCGTTCGCGGACCGCCGCCGGCCGGGTCGTCGAGGCCTGGACGGCTGCGGCGAGCGAGGTCGGGACGACGAAGACCGTGTGCCGCATGCCGTGCATCCGGACCAGCGCCCCGTCCTCGTACAGCGCCCGTTCCACCGCGCCGACCGGCCCCACGCCCTCGGCCAGCCGGGCCGCCACCGCGAGGAACACGCTCGCCGGATCCGTCCCGTGCAGCGCCACGAGCGCGCCCCCGACCTCCGCCGCCGACCTCGCCCGCGCGCTCCCGGCCAGCCGGTGCCGCACCCCGAGCCGGGCCCGGCGCTCCGCCGCGTCGATGAACCTCGTGTCTCCCATGCGCCCCATGATGGGTTCAGGCGACCGCCGAGCCGAGGAGATCCGCCGACTTCCGGCGCGCGGAGCCGAGGAACCCGGACACCGTGCTCACGAACTCGTCTTCCTTCTCGAAGAACAGCACGTGCCCGGCGTCGATCTCCGCGTACGAGCTGCCGCCGATCGCCGCGTGCAGCTCCCGGCTGTTCTCCACCGGCACCGTGGCGTCCTGCGTGGCGCCCACCACCAGCGTCCGGGCCGTGATCCGGGGCAGCAGCGCGCGGATGTCGACCGCCAGGTCGAGCTCCACGTGCCGCAGGGTGCCCGGCGTGGGAGGCATGTTCGGGATGAGCGCCTCGACGCCCTCACGGCCGATCGCGTTCAGGAAGCCGCGGCTGAACCCGGTCATCGTCACGCTCCGGCCGAAGCCCGCCGGGTCGAACTCGCCCAGCCGCTGCCACAGCGTGAACAGGTTCCGCATGTACTCGTCGCCGTCGGTGTACGCCCACCCCGCCACCAGCACCAGCCGCTCGACCAGGTCCGGGCGCAGAGCGGCGACGACCGCGGACACCGGGGCCCCCATCGAGAAGCCGAGCAGATCGACCGGGCCGAGACCCGCGTCCTCGATCACCGCCACGACCTGCGCGGCGAGCGTCTCCACGGTCAGCGGGCCGCCGTCGTCGACGGTCCGGTCGCCGCCCGACAGGTCCAGGGTGATCACCCGGCGGTCACCGGTGAAACGCGGCGCGGTCTGCCCCCAGTTGACGGCGGCACCACCGGAACCGGTGCCGTGGACCAGGAGGAGGGCGGGCCCGTCGCCCGAGCCTTCGACGGCGTAGTGGACGCGGGCGGTGCCGACGGTGACGGTGGCCATGATCTGCTCCTGAGGAACGAGGCGGTGAGGTCCACCGGAGTTCCTGGCGGAACCGCTCGGTGGCTGACACCGAGGACTCTGCCGACCGCGGGAAGCACCCGGGAGAGCCCTCCCGACCCTGGGACCGCCGATCCCTGGATACGGCCGCCCGCACCCGGCACCATGATCCGCATGACGATCGACCGCCGTGAACTCGCCGACTTCCTGCGCCGCTCCCGCGAGCGGGTCCGCCCCCAGGACGCGGGCCTCCCGGCCGGACCCCGCCGCCGCACCCCGGGACTGCGTCGCGAGGAGGTCGCCCAGCTCGCCGGCATGTCCGCCGACTACTACATCCGCCTGGAGCAGGCCCGCGGCCCGCAGCCCTCGACGCAGATGCTCGCCGCCCTCGCCCGCGCACTGCGCCTCGACACCGACGAGCGCGACCACCTCCACCTCCTCGCCGGGCACCGCCCGCCGGCCGGCGCCGCGGCCGGGGACCACGTCGCACCCGGCCTGCTCCACCTGCTCGACCAGCTGGAGACGACCCCCGCGCAGGTCCTGAGCGACCTCGGGGACGTCCTCGCGCAGAACGCCATGGCCCAGTCCCTGCTCGGCGGGGTGTGCTCGGTGTCGGAGCACGGACGGAACGTGGTGTGGCGCTGGTTCGCCGACCCGGCGGCCCGCACGGCGTACCCGGCCGAGGAGCACGCGTACTACAGCCGCCTCCACGTCGCCGACCTGCGCGCGGCCGTCGGCCGCCGCTCCGGCGACCCGGCCGCCACCCGGCTGGTGGAGCGTCTGCGCGGGGCGAGCGAGGAGTTCACGGAGCTGTGGGAGCGGCACGAGGTGGCGGTCCGCCGGCACAGCCGGATGCGGGTCGCGCACCCGGTGATCGGCGCTGTCGACCTGGACTGCCAGGTGCTGCTCGCCCCGGAGGGCGAACAGCGCCTCGTCCTCTACACCCCGCCGCCGGGCACGGACGCGGGGGAGCGCCTGGCGCTGCTCAGGGTGGTGGGCACGGAACAGTTCACACCGGCGACGTGACCGACCGGCGGGCCTTCCGCCCGTCGAGGGCCTGGTGAGCCACCGGCGGGCGCGCTCGCTGCCGGCCCGGTGACCCACCCACGGGCCCGTCGGCTCCGTGACCTACCCGGCCGCCCGCTCGCCCAGCGGTCGCCGCCGCAGGGACGGGTCGGTGAGGGCGGGCGGCCGCCAGACGCCGTCCGGCTGGTAGAGGTTGGTCCCCGGCGGCACGATCGCGTCGATGCGGTCGAGGGCCTCGTCGGTGAGGACGACCGGCGCGCCCTTCAGCAGCCCCTCCAGCTGCTCCATGGTCCGGGGCCCGATGATCACGGACGTCACCGCCGGGTGCGCGGCGGCGAAGGCGATCGCCAGCTCGGGCAGGGAGCACCCGATGTCGTCCGCGAGCGCGACGAACTCCTCGACGGCGTCGAGCTTGGCGGCGTTCACGGGCAGCGTGGGGTCGAAGCGGTGCGGGGTGAGCGCGGGCCGCCCGCTGGTCAGGTCGATCGGCTGCCCCCTGCGGTACTTGCCGGTGAGGAAGCCGGACGCGAGCGGGCTCCAGGTCAGCACGCCCATCCCGTACTTCTGGGCGGTGGGCAGCACGTTCGCCTCGACGCCGCGCGCGAGCAGCGAGTACGGCGGCTGCTCGGAGCGGAACCGGCGCAGCCCGCGCCGCTCGGCGACGGCGTGCGCCTCGGCGATCTCCTCGGCGGGGAAGGTGGAGCAGCCGAACGCCCGGATCTTCCCCTGGGCGACGAGGTCGCCGAGGACGTCGAGGGTCTCCTCGATGTCCGTCCGGTGGTCGGGCCGGTGGACCTGGTACAGATCGATCCAGTCGGTACCGAGCCGCTTGAGGCTGTTCTCGACGGCGAGGGTGATCCAGCGCCGTGAGCTTCCGCCCCGGTTGGGGCCCTCGCCGCCCATCGGGAAGTACACCTTGGTGGCGAGGACGGTCGCCTCACGGCGCCGGGAGTCGCGCAGCGCCTTGCCGACGATCTCCTCGGACTCGCCGGCCGAGTACATGTCGGCCGTGTCCACGAAGTTGATGCCCTGGTCGAGGGCGGCATGGATGATCCGTACGGACTCCTGATGGTCCGGATTTCCGACCGCCCCGAACATCATGGTGCCGAGGCAGTAGGTGCTGACGTCGATCCCGGTCCCGCCGAGTATCCGATAGCGCATGCGCGCACTCTAGGAAGTGGAGTGCACTCCAGGGCAAGGGTTTCGAAGCCCTTCCCGCCGGACGAGGTCGAGAATCGCCTCACCCAGCACGGCGGGCCGCTCCAGGTGCACGTCGTGCCCGGCGCCGGGCAGGCTCACGCCGTGGAGCGAGGGTCGCAGCCGGACCATCTCCGCGTACTCGTCGCCCCCGATGATCCCGTTCTCCCCGAGGACCGCGAGCCCGGGGCAGTCGACGGCCGCCCACTCCTCCCAGAAGGCCCGGCGGGAGTTCTCGTCGAGGGAACGGACCATGACCTCGGGGTCGAACCGGGGCCAGAACCCGCCGTCGCGCTCCTCGAGGCCGCCGGCCCACCCCTCCCCGACGGCCCGGTTCCCGTCCCCGAGGTAGGCGACGGCCGCCTCCCGCGAGGGGAACGGCACCGGCCAGGCCCGCAGCAGGTCCCCGATCTGCTCGGCCACATCGGGCTCCGCGCGGCCGGGCCCGGCCTCGACGAGGACGAGCGCGCGCGGAAGGCCGGGATGGGCGGCGGCGGTGAGGAGCGCGGTGTGCCCGCCGAGGGACTGCCCCACCAACAGGGGCCGCTCGAGCCCGAGTTCCTCGACGACGGCGACGACATCGGCGACGTACGCGGCGCGGGAGACGTCCGCGGGCCGGCGCTCGCTGGAGCCGTGCCCGCGCTGGTCGAGGGCGACGACCCGGTGGCCGGCGTCGCGGAGCAGCCGGGCGACGCCGTCCCACTCTCCGGAGTGCCCGGCGAGCCCGTGGAGGAGGAGTGTGTCGGGCCCGGAGCCGCCCTGGTCGCCCCAGTCGCGACAGGAGAGCCGTACACCGTCCCGTACGAGGGTCCGCTCGGTCCAGGAGGAAGAAGTCACGGCTCATCCTCCCTCACGGATGCAGCAGTTGATCGGCGACGGCGGTCCGGGCGTAGAGGACGGAGCGGCCGCTGCGGTGGGCGGTGACGAGGCCGGCGTTCCGGAGGGCGATGAGGTGCTGGGAGACGCCGGCGGCGGACATGCCGCAGTGGGTGGCGAGCTGGGTGGTGGAGGCGGGGGTGTCGAGCTCGGTGAGGAGCAGGGTGCGGGAGCGGCCGAGGACGGCGGCGACGGCGTCCGTGGCGTCGGCGGTACGGGGTTCCCAGACGCTCCCGAAACCGCGGGCCGGGTAGGCGAGCTGGGGAGGATCGGGGTGGACGGAGCGGGTGAGGACCCTCGGCCAGGCGAAGACGGAGGGGATCAGCAGCAGCCCGGAGCCGGCCTGGTCGCGGGTGAGCGCGCAGTGCCGCCGTACGAGCCGCAGGGTGCCGTCGTCCCACCGTACGGTCTCGTGGAGCTCGCCCAGGACCCGCGCCGAACCGTGCTCGGCGACCTGCCGCGCCCGGTGGAAGACATCGGCCTCCAGGACCTTCTGGATGCGGGCCCAGTAGGGGGCGAGGGCGAGCTCCCAGTACGTCTCGATCTCGTCGGCGACCTTGGGGAGGACGGCCGCGGGGTCCTCGCGCAGCGCCTGGAGCCGGGACCGGTCGACCCCCTTCTGCTCCAGGGTGTCGAGGTCGGCGCGCACATCCGCGGGGGCGGCGCGGCGGATGGCGTCGAGCTCGGCGCCGAGGGTGGGGAAGGGCCCGGCGGGGGTGGGGTTGAGGAAGTCGGCGAGGTATCCGAGGCCCGGGACGAGGGCCGCGAGCCAGCCGCGGTCGAGCCCGGCGCGGACGATCCTGGGCCGCACCTGGGCGGCCCAGCGGCCGTGCGGGGCGGAGTCGGGCTGGTGGGCGACGATGCGGTAGCTGGTGACGACCTCCCACATGGGGGAGACGGCGAACCGGGTCTGGGCGAGATCGGCGGCGGAGAAACTGAGGCCGGCTTCCATGCGTCCCACGTCCTGGAGTTGGCGGATGGATTCGGCCTGAGCTTAATGAATGGAGCGGGGCGGGCAGAGAAAAGCAAGATCCCCCCATGCCTCCTTCGACCCGCACCACCACCCCCTCCGCGTTCCGTGACCTTCCGTCCGCGGTCTGGACGATCTTCGCGGGAACGATCGTCAACCGCCTCGGCTACCTCGTCACGCCGTTCCTGGTCTTCTTCCTGGCCTCGCGGGGAGTGACGGGCGGGGACACCTCGTACGTGCTCGGCGCGCTCGGCGCGGGCAACCTGATCGGCCCCGCCGTGGGCGGCGTCCTCGCCGACCGCATCGGCCGCCGCCCCACGATGCTGATCGGCCTGATCGGCGCGGCGGCGGCACAGGGCGCCCTCTTCCTGGCCCCGGGCGTGTGGACGATGGCCGCGGCGGCGCTGCTGATCAGCGCGGCCGGCAGCACGGTCTCCCCGGCGGCGTTCGCCCTGCTGGCCGACGCCGTCGACAGCGAACGGCGCCGGCGCGCGTACGCCCTCTTCGGCTGGGGCGTGAACATCGGCACCGCGGTGGCGGGAGTCCTGGGCGGCTACCTGGCGGCCCAGGGGTACTGGCTGCTGTTCGCGGTGGACGCGGGCTCGATGCTGCTGTACGCGCTGGTGGTGACGGTCCGCCTCAAGGAGCCGAAGCGTGAGGCCTCGCAGCGGCGGAAGGACGGAATCGGCTACGGAGTGGTGTTCCGCGACCGCCTGGCCCTGCTCCTGCTCCCGCTCTTCGGCGTCCAGCTCTTCGTGTACTCGCTGACCGAGGTGGCGCTCCCGCTCGCCGTCCGCGACAGCGGCCTCTCGCCGGCGGTGTACGGGGCGATGGCGGCCGTCAACGCGGTCATGGTGGTCGCCCTCCAGCCCTTCGCGACCGCCTGGCTGGCCCGGGTCCCGCAGCTCGTGGTGCAGAGCGCGGGCAGCGCGCTGATCGCGGTGGGCGTCGCGCTCACCGGCCTCGCCGACAGCGTCGCCGGCTACACGGTGTCGGTCGTCGTCTGGTCGCTCGGCGAGGTCGTCGTCGCGGGCATCGCGGCCGGCGTCTTCGCCAACCTCGCCCCGGAGCACGCCCGCGGCCGCTACCAGGGCGCCTTCAGCTGGACCTGGGGCATGGCCCGCTTCGCGGCGCTGACGCTCGGAGTGACGGTGTACACGGCCGTGACCCCGGCGACCCTGTGGTGGACGGCACTGGTGGCGGGCACGGCCACGGCGGCGGCGACCCTGACCCTGAAGGCCCGCATCGAGCGCCGCGCGGCACACGACCTGGCGGCCTGAGGGTGAACTACTTCCCTCCGGCGAGCACATGGGCCACGAGCGCGTTCGCGTGCCCGTGGCCCAGCCCGTGCTCGGCCTTCAGCCAGGAGACGAGCTCCATGTGCTTGGTGAGCGGCGAGTCCCGGATGACCTCGAACCACTCGGAGACGGGCCGCCCGTACTTCTTCTCGATGGAGGGGAAGTAGCTGGCGGGACCCTTGACGACGTTCTCGGACACGGCGATCTCCTCGCTGACGATGGGCGACTGGAGGGAGGACCCCCCTCCCTCCGGAATCTAATCGCTCACTCGCCGCTCAATCCCGCCGAATGTGCTCCGGATCGATGTGCCGCCGCACCATGGGCACGGAGGCGACCGCGGCGGCGAGCATGACCCCCAGCGCACAGGCGAACACCAGCGGCAGCCCTTCCCAGTCCCAGTGCACCGCACCACCCCCGGTGATCAGGTAACTGGACTCGGCGAGCCACCCGGCCACGATCGCCGCCCCGAGCCCCACCACCAGCGGCAACAACACCTGCACGACCTGCACCACCCGCAACGTCCCGGCCCGAGCCCCCAACAACCCGAGCGCGGCAACCTGCCCCCGCCGCTCCATGGCCCGATCGGCCACGGACACGACGAACGCGGCAACCCCGATGACCAGCCCGAGCACCATCCCGACGACGAGCAGACTCCGAATGACGGTCAACTGAGCGAGCGAGTCGATGACGATCCCGACGGGCTCGACGGACGCGGTGGGAGCAACGGCCCCAATGCCATCGAGAACGGACCGGACGGTATCGGGGTCGGATGGACTGGCGAGTACGAGGCGGGCGCCTGCGAGCTGCGTTCCTGGGGGAAGGAGCGAGGGGGGAATGAGCAGGCTTGGACCGGCGAACTCTGAAGGCTGGTAGGCCCGAACCGTCACAGCGTCTAGAGGCACGGTTGCCTTCAGTTTCCGCCCATCGTTGAGCAGGAACGTGAAGTTGCTACCGAGGCGAGCATCCTCATCAAAGGGGAACGTCGGATCCTCAATCCTCAGCACCCTGTTGTCAGCGCATCCGTGCTCTGTCTCGGTGAAGGCTGCCAACTGAGCACACGTAGCCACGATGCCTTGGATCCTGGGTAGGTTCTCCTCCGTGTCAGCCGCCCATGACTCGGCGATCAACCCGTGGGCTCGTACTCCACTCAACGCGGACATCTGTGTCTGCTGCTGTGCACTCAGCTGTGACATTGGAAGGCTGTACTCCTGGACGGGAGCTGTCCGTCGACTGACCTGATCTAGTTCGATGAGTACCCCCTGTGTCAGTGAGGCACCGAACACCAGCAGAACCAGACCGGTGACGACCCGAATCGCGCTTCCGGGATCGACTTCCGTGCGTCGCATAGCCAGTGCCAGAGGTAGAGACTTCGATGATGCTGCCAGGCGTCGTGAGAGCCAGGACGTGATCGGAGCTAGACCCAGGACAAGCCCCGCCCCAGTCATCAGTACGGCGCCGGGAACCAGCACAGCACTGGCTGATCCGCCTGACGGGTCCCGTCCCATTGCGCTGAGCAAGCAGTAGCTGCTGATGACCCCGAGCCCAGGGACCAGCAAAAAAGCCCCGTACTTTCTCGGAGGCCTACTCTCCCCGGTGCGGCGCACGCTGATCGGTGACTGGGCTGCCCGCCGAGCGCTGAACTGCCCGACGACCCACGCGAGGGCCGGACACCCCAGAAGGCATACAGCGATGGTGGCCCCCTCGGGCCGGCCATCGGCTGGATACCAGTGCAGTCCTGGCAATCCGACCCGGGCCATGACTTCGTTGACTCCGAGATAGACGATGAGCCCGATCACGGCGCCGACGCAAGCGGCGACCACGGTCTCTCCAGCGTTGACCCTCAACGTGTCTTTCACGCTGAGTCCGACGAGCCGAAGCGCTGCGAGTCGACGTGCGCGGGATTCTCCCGAGAGCCGTGCGCAGACGGACAGGAAGATGACGAGAGGAAGCAGCACGACGCAGCCAAGAGTGAACCGCAGGATGTCCAGGGTGGAGGGTTCAAGGAGCTCGTGCTGCGCGTACTTAGTTCCGAAGTGACCAAGCGACGCCGACTCAGTCAGCTCATCAGGACTGGTGCCGATGTAGGCGTACAGGTCATCAGGCCCCCCGAGACCTGCCGGGGCGATTGTGCCGATCACACGGCCAGGAACCAACCCCGCAGCGCGGGGGTTGGCCGCCAAGATCGCGCCCAGTCTCGGCGAAACGATGGCCTCACCTGCACCGGGGAGCTTCTTGACCCCCGGGGGCACAGGCAGCGGTCCAGGACCCGTGCGAGCGATGAAGATCCGCCGTAGTGGACGCGAGCCGTACGGGTCCAGAAATTCCTTATAGACGGCATTGTTGCTCTTGCCCGGTTGCACCGAGCGGCTTGTCACTCGGGCATCGTAGGCCGCGACGATCGTCGGAATCGTGAGGGCGGCGGCCAGACAAGAAACCCCGAGTGCGGACCCGAGCGCCATCAGGAGAAGGCGAGCCCGCGCCCTGCGCCCGCTGCCCCACAGCAGGCGCAGGCCGAGGGCGAACGCCTTCACGCTGCCACCCGTTGGGCCAGTACACCGTCCGACATCGTGTACTGGGTATCGGCCCTTGCCGCTACATCGGTATCGTGCGTCACGATGACTACGGCTGTGTTCTGCCTTCGCGCCAGCTGTAGGAATTCGTCCAATACAGCGGCCGCGTTAGCGCTGTCGAGCGCCCCGGTCGGCTCGTCGGCGAACACCACGTCCGGCCGGTGGACCAGGGCCCGTGCAACTGCCACACGCTGACTCTGGCCACCTGACAGCTTTGACGTCCTGCGCCGTAGTAAGTCGCCCATCCCGAGCCGTCCCAGGACCTGGCCGGCCATGGCATGGGCGTGAGACTTGCTGATCCCGGCGAGCCGGAGAGGCAGCGCGGCATTCTCCTCGACGGTCAGTTCCGGCAGCAGTTCCCCGTACTGGAAGACGAAGCCCAGGCGGGTACGGCGCAACGCACTGAGTTCCCCGTCAGGGAGGGACGAGAGCTGTTCTCCGTCGAAGGTCACCGTGCCGTTGGAAGGCGGTAGAACGCCGGCGAGGCAGTACAGCAGGGACGACTTGCCCGACCCGCTACTGCCCATGATGGCGGCCACTTCGCCGCGCTTGAGCGTGAAATCGGCACCGAATACTGCCTGTTGGGTGCCGTAGAAGAGATCCACGCCCTCGGCGCGGAGGATGACATCCATCGTGGTGCGCACTCCTGTGGGGCGGGATGCGCCGAGAGCGCATCCCGCAGAGATCGGCTGCCCTGCTAACGCTTGAAGTGCTTCGTGGGCGAGCAGTTGTCCGGGTGCAGGGAACCGCGGTTCTGGCACACGCGTACATCTGCCGTGCTCGTGTACCGAGTGGCGCCGTCGTGGACGAGCTTGTCGATCCAGACGGACTTCTTCTGTACGCCGTCGAAGCGATTCCACCCGTAACCGTGCACCTTCACCTGCAGATACACGTTGTGGTTGTCGTCCAGGCTGGCGTCACGCAGCTTGCCCTTGATGTGGAACGCGCCCTGGTGATGCTCTACCGGCTCCCACTTGTACCTGGCATCCGTGAATTGCGCTCCGTTCGTCCTGAAGATCGCTACCTCATGCCACGAATCGGCCGCCGCCGCCCCCATCCCCGCGAAGAACAGCCCCGCAGCCACTGCCGCCGTTGCCAACTTCCTCATCGATATCCCCTGGTTGAAGTGATGGTGCCGACTGGTCATCACAGAAAGTATCGGCATCACTACAGACAGGATGGAGAAGGAACGTCCCTCCCGCAGATCACCCCCCGATCCGGTGAACGACCCCTTCCGGGTTGCTGCTCAGTCCTGCGGGCCACACCCGGGGGCCTTGCAAGGGGGAGCTCAGAGGGGTGACGCCTGCACGCCAGGGACCGAGGGCGCGTGGTGGGTCCTCCCCGTAGGGGTGATCACCGGTGCGCCTGCGTGAAGGGCGCTGGCTCAGTCCCGAGGATGCGCGCATGCGTCCTTCCCCTTCCTTGCTGAGCCGCGCCCTCGTCCCCTTCGTCGCCGCCGTCGCCCTGCTCGGCACCTCCGGCTCGGCCGTGGCCGGTGCCGTGGAGGCCTGTGGTTCCGTCATCACCGCCCCCCTCGCCCCGCCCGTCTCCGCCGACGACCCCTGTCCCAGCGCCGACCCCGTCGTGTGCCGGATCCGCGTCCTTCCGATGGACGAGAAGGTCGAGGCCCAGCGGACCCGGATGCGCTATCACGCCCTCCTGGAGGACATGCACCGCACCGAGGCGAACATGCGTGAGGCGGGCTTCACCGACGAGGAGATCGCCCGGGAGCTGGTCGACATGCGGAACCAGGCCAAGGAGATCACCCGCGCCGGCATGAGCCCCGAGGAGGTCCGCGTCCTGGAGGAGCGGAACATCGCCAAGTACGGCAACCCCCTCGGCCCCACCGCGGACCAGCTGTACGCCAAGTACGGCTCCTGGCAGCAGGTCATCGACGCCTCGATGCGCACCAGCTACGCCGTCGACCGTGAACTGAGCCTCGAGTACCGCCCCTGCCCCGTGTAGCGGATCAAGCAGAAGACGGCATACGTCGAAGGGCCCCACCGCGAACGGTGGGGCCCTTCGACAATGTGCCCGGTGAGGCACTGGCGGAGGATACGAGATTCGAACTCGTGAGGGGTTGCCCCCAACACGCTTTCCAAGCGTGCGCCCTAGGCCTCTAGGCGAATCCTCCGTGGAGAACATTACATGACCGGAGAGGGTGCTCGCGCACACGATTCAGGGCGGGGGTCCGGCGAAGGATGCAGGTCGGTGGGGATGGCCGGGGCGGGGCTCGGATCGGGTACGCTGGGCGCAGCCCCTCACGCGGTGCTATCTGACTGAACTCCCCCAGGGCCGGAAGGCAGCAAGGGTAGGTCGGCTCTGGCAGGTGCGTGGGGGGCGCTTGCGTTCCCGGACCCAGGTCGTGCCGGTCCCGGGCCCAAGCCCCGCCCGTCCCGCGCCCCGGCCGTGTCGGACCAAGCCCCGCCCGTCCCGCGCCCCGGCCGGGACATTCCCCCCGCTCCGGTTTTTCCCGGGTTGTCGGTGGGCGCCTATAACCTCGTACACGTGTCGTCTCTCGCGCTGTACCGCCGCTATCGCCCCGAGTCCTTCGCCGAGGTCATCGGGCAGGAGCATGTCACCGACCCGTTGCAGCAGGCCCTGCGGAACAACCGGGTCAATCACGCGTACCTGTTCAGCGGGCCGCGCGGGTGCGGAAAGACGACCAGCGCGCGCATCCTCGCCCGGTGCCTGAACTGTGAGCAGGGGCCGACGCCGACGCCCTGCGGCGAGTGCCAGTCCTGCCGGGACCTCGCGCGGAACGGGCCGGGGTCGATCGACGTCATCGAGATCGACGCCGCTTCGCACGGTGGTGTGGACGACGCCCGTGACCTGCGGGAGAAGGCCTTCTTCGGGCCCGCGTCCAGCCGGTACAAGATCTACATCATCGACGAGGCCCACATGGTCACCTCGGCGGGCTTCAACGCCCTCCTGAAGGTGGTCGAGGAGCCGCCGGAGCACCTCAAGTTCATCTTCGCGACGACCGAGCCCGAGAAGGTCATCGGGACCATCCGGTCCCGGACCCACCACTACCCCTTCCGGCTCGTGCCGCCGGGGACGCTCCGGGACTATCTCGGCGAGGTCTGCGGGCACGAGGGCATCCCCGTCGAGGACGGCGTGCTGCCGCTGGTCGTCCGCGCCGGCGCCGGATCCGTGCGTGACTCGATGTCCGTGATGGACCAGCTGCTCGCCGGCGCCGCCGACGACGGTGTGACGTATGCCATGGCGACCTCCCTCCTCGGTTATACGGACGGGTCCCTGCTCGACTCCGTCGTCGACGCGTTCGCGGCCGGGGACGGCGCCGCCGCGTTCGAGGTCGTCGACCGGGTCATCGAGGGCGGCAACGACCCGCGCCGGTTCGTCGCCGATCTGCTGGAGCGGCTGCGGGACCTCGTGATCCTCGCCGCCGTGCCCGACGCCGCCGAGAAGGGGCTCATCGACGCCCCCGTCGACGTCATCGAGCGCATGCAGGCGCAGG
Source organism: Streptomyces tanashiensis (assembly GCF_014648895.1). Taxonomy (GTDB): domain Bacteria; phylum Actinomycetota; class Actinomycetes; order Streptomycetales; family Streptomycetaceae; genus Streptomyces; species Streptomyces tanashiensis. The sequence goes on along the minus strand of NZ_BMRZ01000011.1, from coordinate 69,614 downwards.
CGTCGGTGTTCGGGGCCGCCGAGCTCAGCCGGGCGGCCGATCTCGTGAACACCGGACTGACCGAGATGCGCGGCGCCACCTCGCCGCGGCTCCAGCTGGAGCTGATCTGCGCGCGCGTGCTGCTGCCCGCCGCCTTCGACGACGAGCGCTCCGTCCAGGCGCGCCTCGACCGGCTGGAGCGCGGCGCGGCCGCCGCGCCCGCGCCCGTCTTCACGCCGGGACCCCCGGCGCCCGCCATGGGGTACGTGCCCGGGCCCGAGGCCCACACGCCGATGGCCCCGCCCCCGCCTGCCCAGCAGCACGCCCCCGTCCAGCAGCCCGCCCCCGCGCCCCAGCCGCACGCGGCCCCGCAGCAGCCCGCTCCCGCTCCGGTGCAGGAGCAGCCCGCCGCGTCCCGGCCCGGTGCCTGGCCGGGTGCCGCCACCCCCGGTGGCGGTGCCCCCGGCGCCTGGCCCGGCGCGTCCGCGCCCGCGGCGCCCGCCGCCCCGGCCCCCGCGCCCGTACAGGCGCAGCCCGCGCCGCAGGCTCCCGCTCCGGCTTCGGCCGGTGGGGACACGGCCCAGGTGCGGAACCTGTGGCCGCAGATCCTCGACGCCGTGAAGAACCGGCGGCGTTTCACCTGGATCCTGCTCAGTCAGAACGCCCAGGTGGCCGGGTTCGACGGCACGACGCTCCAGCTCGGCTTCCTCAACGCCGGTGCCCGGGACAACTTCGCGAGCAGCGGCAGCGAGGAGGTCCTCAAGCAGGCCCTCGCCGAGCAGTTCAACGTGAACTGGAAGATCGAGGCGATCATCGATCCCTCGGGCGGCGCGTCGCCCCCGCCCGCCGCCACCGGCTTCGGAGGTTCCGGCGGCACCGGAGGCTTCGGCGGTGGCGGTGGAGGCGGCGGCCGGCCCGCCGCGCCCGCCTTCCAGCAGACCCCGCCCCCCGCTCCCGCACAGGCGCAGTCCGCTCCGGCGCCCGCCTTCCAGCAGGCCCCGCCGCCCGCGCCCGCTCCCGCGTACACGCCGCCGGCGCCGCAGCCGGTGGCGCCCGAGGACGACGTGCCGGAGGAGGACGATCCGGACCTCGTCGACTCGGCCCTCTCCGGGCACGACCTGATCGTGCGGGAGCTGGGAGCCACGGTTGTGGAGGAATACACGAACGAGTAGGGGCGTCTCGCTCGGTGGCCCGCACAAGGGGCATCCCGTCCCGCGGGCTACCCTGGCAGGCGTGAAGGTCCTCGTCATCGGCGGCGGCGCCCGCGAACACGCCCTGTGCCGCTCTCTCTCCCTCGATCCCGACGTCACCGCTCTGCACTGCGCGCCCGGCAACGCCGGAATCGCGGAGGTCGCCGAGCTGCACCCCGTCGACCAGCTGGACGGCGCGGCCGTCGCCGCGCTCGCCACCGAGCTGGGCGCCGAGCTGGTCGTCGTCGGCCCGGAGGCCCCGCTCGTCGCCGGTGTCGCCGACGCCGTCCGTGCGGCCGGCATCCCCGTCTTCGGCCCGTCGCGTGAGGCGGCCCAGCTGGAGGGCTCCAAGGCCTTCGCCAAGGACGTCATGGCCGGCGCCGGGGTCCCCACCGCCCGCAGCTACGTCTGCACGACCCCGGCCGAGATCGACGAGGCGCTCGACGCCTTCGGCGCTCCGTACGTGGTCAAGGACGACGGTCTCGCCGCGGGCAAGGGCGTCGTCGTCACCGAGGACGTCGAGGCGGCCCGGGCGCACGCGCTCGCCTGCGACCGGGTGGTCATCGAGGAGTACCTGGACGGCCCCGAGGTCTCCCTCTTCGCGATCACCGACGGCACGACCGTCCTCCCGCTGAAGCCCGCGCAGGACTTCAAGCGCGCACTCGACGGCGACGAGGGCCCCAACACCGGCGGCATGGGCGCCTACTCGCCGCTGCCCTGGGCCGACCCGAAGCTGGTCGAGGAGGTCCTGGAGACCGTCCTGCAGCCGACGGTCGACGAGCTGCGCCGCCGCGGCACGCCGTTCTCCGGACTGCTGTACGCGGGTCTGGCGATCACCAGCCGCGGTGTGCGGGTCATCGAGTTCAACGCGCGCTTCGGCGACCCCGAGACCCAGGTCGTGCTGGCCCGTCTGAAGACCCCGCTCGCGGGCGTCCTGCTGAACTCCGCCAACGGCACCCTGGACGACCAGGCGCCGCTGAGCTGGAGCGACGAGGCCGCCGTCACCGTGGTCGTCGCGTCCCACAACTACCCGGACACCCCGCGTACGGGCGACCCGATCGAGGGCCTCGCCGAGGTCGCGGAGCAGGACGCCCCGCACGCGTACGTGCTCCACGCCGGGACGAAGCGGGACGGCGACGCGGTCGTGAGCGCGGGTGGCCGCGTCCTCTCGGTCACCGCCACCGGAACGGACCTGGCGCAGGCCCGCGAGCGTGCGTACGCGGCGGTCGGCCGCATCCGCCTTGACGGTTCGCAGCACCGTACGGACATCGCGCGGAAGGCCGCCGAGGCCTGATTCCTCTTGTTTTCACCGGATTCTCCGGACTCCTCTTGTGGCCGTGTGGTGCGGAAGCTGTGAACCACACGGCCACAAGTGCGCCATCACCTTTACCCAAAGCCATTCCATCGAGTGACGGCTCGGCCATACGGATGACTCCCGCCAAAGCCCCAACTAGGGTGCGGCGAAGGCATTCCGGCACTTGGCCCACCGGCATTGCGATGTCACTGGCGGGTGCCACAGTGGGGGAGTGAGCAACACCGCCACAGGCAGTCCCGTCGAGGGCAGGAGGGGGTGATGAACGGCGTGTCCGGTACCGGTTCCGTTGTCGGCGAGGAGTGGGGTGCGCGCGCCGCGCGCTCCCGGGCCCTCGCCGTCCTCCGCGTCCGCGGCAGGGCACTGGGCCTCGCGGTGCTCCCCGCCGCGGTGGCCGTCGTCCTGTACGCGGGCGGGGTCACCGGCCACTTCACCGGAGCGGCCTGGGACACGGCCCGCTGGGTCGTGACCGTCCTCGCCGTCCTCGTCCTGCTCGCCGCCGCGGCCGTCGCCCTCGTGGTCGCCCGGGCCCGTCCGGCGGCCACCCCGACGGTGCAGCTCGCCGAGACCGCCGCCCCCGATCTGTACCGGCTCGTCCGCGACCTGGCCGACCGGCTCGGTGTCCCGGCGCCCGCCGCGATAGCCCTCACGCCGGACTGCGACAGCTGGCTGGAGGACCGCACCCACCGCGCCCATCGCCTTCACCGGACGTCCGGCGGCGACGGCGCCCCGGTCCTGGTCATAGGCTCGCCCTTCCTGTGGTGGATGCGCGTCGGCGAGCTGCGGGCCGTCCTCGCCCCCGTCGTCGCCGGTACGGGACCGGCCGCCCATCCCGACATAGCCGCCGCGCGCCGCTTCGTCCGCGGCCTGGACGCGGCCGTGGCCGTGCCCGGGGTGCCCGGCCTCGACCCGCTCCGCCGGCTCGGCGCCCACGGTGTCGGACAGGTCGCCCGCGTGCTGCTGCGCGCCTGTCGCGGCCATGCCGCAGAGATGGAGCGCGGGGTCGCCGCCGCCGGCTCGGAGCGCGCCCAGGCCGTGGACTACGGCGTACGGATCGTCGCCCAGGAGCAGGTCGGCCTCGCCTACGCGGGCTGGGACCGCCTGCTCACCCGGGTCGCGCTGCCGGCCTGGCGCATGGGCCGCTGGCCCGCCAAGCTCGACGCGGGCGTGGTCTCCGCCCTGACCGAACTGTCCCGCCGGGACCGCCTCGCGGAGGGCTTCTCGTCCCGGCTCGGCGAGCGCCCCGCCTGTGACCTCCTGGAGGAGCCCGGCGCCGTCGACGAGGCCACCTCGCTGCTCGCCGCGCGTCTCTTCCACGGCGGACCGGCCGATCCCGGTCCCGACTGGGCCCCGGTGGAGTGGAGCCAGTACCCGGAGGAGGTCGTCGACCGGAAGTGGCGCACCGACGCGGCCCGCCTGCACCAGGTCCTCGACGTCCTGGGCGTGGCCGAGGGCACCGGCGGCCGGGCCACCGACGCGGCCGGCCCGACCCTGACCCGGGTGATGGCCCACCTGACGACCCGGCAGCCCGGGCCCACGGTCACCACGGACCCCGATCTCGATCCCGATCCCGACCAGGCCTCCACCACCGACACCACCGCCGACGCCGACCCCGCCCCGCAGCCGGGCCTCGACGCCGATCCCGGCCCCGCCCCGCAGCCGGACCCCGACGCCGATCCCGGCCCCGCCCCGCAGCCGGACCCCGACGCTGACGCCGGCCTCGATCCCTCCGCCTACGACGAGGGCGACGACGATCCGGTCAACCCCGCAGCCGAGGCGCTCGCCGGAGCGCTCAGCGCGCTTCTCGCGCGGGAGGAGGCGGCCCGGGAGGCCAGGGTCGCCGCGGCGGCCGAGACCGCCCGTGCCTCCGAGAAGGGCCGGAAGACCACGCCCCCCGTGGCCGTGAGCGGCCCCGACGGGCCCCTGCCGCTGTTCCCGCTGCAGCCGCCCCGTACCGGCCGTGACCTGCTCGCGGACCATGTGACCGCGATGGTCTGCTGTGCGGCCGTGGACACCGCGGAGGCCGCCCCGGGCCTCGACTGGCTCGACGGGCCGGCCCTGCTCGTCGGCGGTGAGCGCGCGGCGGACCTCGGTCCCCGTGTCCTCGCCCTCGTCGAGGACGGCGACCCGGAGCCCCTGCGGGTCTGGCTCACCCGTACCGGGGTGCGCCCGGAGAAGCCCGTACGCCTGGTCTGAGGGCCTGCCGGACCGGCACAGTGCCGGAGCCTCGGCTTCCACTCTCGCCAATTCACGACGAACGGTGACGGAGTGCGTGCGTTATGTGATGTGCTGGAGACCGCCACTGACAGAGGCACGCAACGCAGGCACGACCTACAGGCACGAACCAGAGGCACTGACCGGCCGACCGGGGGAGTCGAGGGAGGGGCGCACATGGGGGCGGAGCAGATCAGACGGTGGGAGTCGGGTGCGCTCGCGCACGCCGTCTCCGATCCCTTCGGCCAGGGCCCGCTGCCCTGGCTGCGGGGCTCGGAGAACTACTTCGACGACACCGGTCAGATGGTCCCCTGGTACGCGGACGAGATCCTGGCCCGGGGCGGCAGCGGCGGCCCCCGCACGGCCGACGACGTCCGGCGCCAGATCAAGGGCTTCGCGTCCGACGGGGCCGTGGCGCCGGGCGAGTCGATCGACTTCCACGTCACCGTGGACCCGCCGCAGCAGTTCTCGGTCGACGTCTACCGGATCGGGCACTACGGCGGCGACGGCGCCGCGAAGATCACCACCAGCCCGCGCCTCTCCGGGATCGTCCAGCCGGCCCCGCTCACCGCCGACCGCACGGTCTCCTGTCACCACTGGTGGCAGTCCTGGCGGCTGCAGGTCCCGACGTACTGGTCGATCGGCGCGTACGTCGCCGTCCTCACCACCGCCGACGGCTATCGCTCGCACATCCCCTTCACGGTCCGCGACAACCACCCGGCGGATCTGCTGCTCGTCCTCCCGGACGTGACCTGGCAGGCGTACAACCTCTACCCGGAGGACGGCCACACCGGCGCCAGCCTCTATCACGCCTGGGACGAGGAGGGCCGGCTGCTCGGCGAGGAGGAGGCGGCCGTCACCGTCTCCTTCGACCGCCCGTACGCGGGCGCGGGACTGCCCCTGCACGTCGGCCACGCCTACGACTTCATCCGCTGGGCCGAGCGCTACGGCTACGACCTGGCGTACGCCGAGACCCGCGATCTGCACGCCGGCCGGGTCGACCCGAGCCGCTACCGGGGGCTGGTCTTCCCGGGCCACGACGAGTACTGGTCGGCGCCGATGCGCCGGACCGCCGAACTCGCGCGCGACCAGGGCACCTCGCTCGTCTTCCTCTCCGCCAACACCATGTACTGGCAGGTGGAGCTGGGGCCTTCGCCGTCCGGGGTGCCGGACCGCCTCCTCACCTGCCGCAAGCGGCGCGGCCCCGGCCGCCCGGCGCTGTGGCGAGAGGTCGACCGGCCCGAGCAGCAGCTCCTCGGCATCCAGTACGCGGGCCGGGTTCCCGAACCGCACCCGCTGGTCGTGCGGAACGCCGACCACTGGCTCTGGGAGGCCACCGGCGCGGGTGACGGCGACGAGCTCCCGGGCCTGGTCGCGGGCGAGGCGGACCGCTACTTCCCGCGCACCGCGCTGCCCGAGCACCAGGGCCGCATCCTGCTCTCCCACTCGCCGTACCGGGACAGCGAGGGCGCCCTGCGCCACCAGGAGACGAGTCTCTACCGGGCCCCGTCCGGGGCGTGGGTCTTCGCGTCCGGCACGTTCGCCTGGTCCCCGGCGCTGGACCGGCCGGGCCATGTCGACGCCCGGGTCCAGCGCGCCACCGCGAACCTCCTCGACCGGATCTGCAAGAGGGACTGAGCGGGGGGTCACAGGGCCTGGCGGCGGGATCCGCCCGGATGTGCGAGAGAATCGGACACGCTCCTGGATCAACCTACGCGGAGGAACCGTGTCCGGATTCGTAGAAAAGCCCGAGCCCGTCCAGGTCCCGGGCCTCACCCATCTCCACACGGGCAAGGTCCGCGACCTGTACCGGAACGAGGCCGGTGACCTCGTCATGGTGGCGAGCGACCGTATGTCGGCCTACGACTGGGTGCTGCCCACCGAGATTCCCGACAAGGGCCGGGTCCTCACCCAGCTCTCCCTGTGGTGGTTCGACCGGCTCTCCGACCTGGTCCCGAACCACGTGCTCTCCACCGAGCTGCCGGCCGGTGCCCCCGCCGACTGGGCGGGCCGCACGCTGATCTGCAAGTCGCTCGCCATGGTCCCGGTCGAGTGCGTCGCCCGCGGCTACCTCACCGGCTCCGGCCTGCTGGAGTACGACGAGTCCCGCACGGTCTGCGGCCTCGCGCTCCCCGAGGGGCTGACCGACGGCTCCGAGCTGCCCGCCCCGATCTTCACCCCGGCCACCAAGGCCGCGGTCGGCGACCACGACGAGAACGTCTCGTACGAGGAGGTCGCCCGTCAGGTCGGCGCCGAGACGGCCGCGCTGCTGCGCCAGACGACCCTCGCCGTGTACGGCCGGGCCCGGGACATCGCCCGCGACCGGGGCATCATCCTCGCCGACACGAAGTTCGAGTTCGGCTTCGAGGGCGAGACGCTCGTCCTCGCCGACGAGGTCCTCACTCCGGACTCCTCGCGCTTCTGGCCGGCCGCGGAATGGGAGCCGGGCCGCGCCCAGCCCTCGTACGACAAGCAGATCGTGCGGAACTGGCTGACCTCCCCGGCCTCCGGCTGGGACCGCAAGAGCGAGCAGCCGCCGCCGGCCCTGCCGACGGAGGTCGTGGAGAAGACCCGCGCCAAGTACATCGAGGCGTACGAGCTGCTGACCGGGAACGCCTGGTCCTAGGACACGAGAAAGCCCCCGGTCGATTCGACCGGGGGCTTCTTCATGGAGCGGACGACGAGATTCGAACTCGCGACCCTCACCTTGGCAAGGTGATGCTCTACCAACTGAGCCACGTCCGCATGCGCCGTAGCGCGCTGCTAACTATACCCAACGTCCGGGGTGCTCGTGACACACCGCCGTGTGGGGCCCTTCACACCGTCCGGAGACACGACGAAGGCCCCGGTTCCTGAGAACCGGGGCCTTCGTACTCCCTGAGCGGACGACGAGATTCGAACTCGCGACCCTCACCTTGGCAAGGTGATGCTCTACCAACTGAGCCACGTCCGCATTGCTACCGGTCGGCTTGCGCCGCTCGGTGCGAGCACCACTCTACCTGATCCACCGGAGTGGTCGGTAACGCGTTTCTCGCAGAGCGGGTGACAGGGATCGCACACTGCGCCTTCCCCCTGGAAGGGGGCTGTTCTGCTACTGAACTACACCCGCACGCTGCTGGGGACTCGGCTTTTCGGCCTCGCCCCTCGGCGTGATTCAGACTCTAGCGGATCATGGGGGGTGCAATGCAAATCGGCTCGGTCCGAGGCGCGGACCGGAGTGCGGACCCGCCCTCGGGGCCGCGGTCGGACTCGGGCTCGGACCCGGGCCTGGGTGCCGCCCCCCCATGGCCCCTGGTCAGCTCGCCGCGCGGAACGCCTCGTAGACGCGCTTCGGGATCCGGCCGCGGGCCGGCACGTCCATCTTGTTGGACTGGGCCCAGGCGCGGACGGCCGCCGGGTCGGGGGCGAGGGCGGTGTGCGTGTACGAGGCGGCCGGGGCGCTCCGGCCTGCCGCCGCGCGGGCCGGCAGCTTGCGGCCCGCGGCGAGGTAGGGCGCGAGGGCCTTGCGGAGTTTCTTTGCATTGGCAGCATTCAGGTCGATCTCGTACATCTTCCCGTCGAGGCCGAACGCGACCGTTTCAGCCGCTTCTCCGCCGTCGATGTCGTCGGAGAGAGTGACCACCACACGCTGAGCCACGGATATCGGTCCTTTCCTGCGGCCGCCGAGGCCGGGAGGGCGCTTGTGGCGCCCCTGACGTGCGACGATGCCGACCGTACGGCTGTGCCGGGACAATGCTGCTTTCTTCTGGATTCCTTTGTACAGCGGCAGGCGGCGCATTGTGAAGCCCTGTCAATTGTTTCAGCGTGTCCCGGCGCAATGTGGTCCGCAATATTTCACTCGAATTTTGCGGGGAGTGCGTGCCCGGCGTGTGGAGGGTGTTCGTGTGGCGCACGCCGTCCTGAACCGGGCTTTTGTAGGATCCTTCAGATCTCTACCCGCGTAGAATTTGGAGACAGGTACGCTGAGGGAACCGCCCACGCAACACACCACCGGGAGTGCCAGTGGCACGCGTCGTAGTCGACGTCATGCTCAAGCCGGAGATCCTCGACCCTCAGGGGCAGGCGGTGCAGCGTGCACTGCCCCGCCTGGGATTCGCCGGAATCGCCGACGTCCGTCAGGGGAAGCGTTTCGAGCTGGAGGTGGAGGGACCGGTCGACGAGGCCGCCCTCGCCCGCATCCATGAGATGGCCGAAACCTTCCTTGCCAACACCGTGATCGAAGACTTCATCGTGAAGGTGGAGTCGTGACCGCACGCATCGGCGTCGTCACGTTCCCCGGAACGCTCGACGACCAGGACGCGCTGCGTGCCGCCCGCCTCGCGGGCGCCGAACCCGTGTCGCTCTGGCACCGCGACAAGGACCTCAAGCAGGTCGACGCCGTGGTCCTGGCCGGCGGTTTCTCCTACGGCGACTACCTGCGGGCCGGAGCCATCTCCCGCTTCTCGCCGGTGATGGAGACGATCATCGAGCAGGCGAAGGCGGGCATGCCCGTCCTCGGTATCTGCAACGGCTTCCAGATCCTCACCGAGGCCCATCTGCTGCCGGGCGCGATGCTGCGCAACAACCACCTCCACTTCATCTGCCGCGACCAGAAGCTGCGGGTGGAGAACGCGGAGACCGCCTGGACCTCGGACTACACCGAGGGCCAGGAGATCGAGGTCCCGCTCAAGAACATGGACGGCCGGTACGTCGCCGACGAGCGCGTGCTCGACGAGCTGGAGGCCGAGGGGCGGGTCGCCTTCCGCTACCTCGACGTCAACCCCAACGGCTCGCTGCGTGACATCGCGGGCATCACCAACGCCGCGGGCAACGTGGTCGGCCTCATGCCGCACCCGGAGCACGCCGTCGAGCCGCTGATCGGCACCGGCAAGACGGACGGCCTCGGTTTCTTCACCTCGATCCTCAAGAAGCTGGTCAACGCCTGATGAGCCTCGACACCGTCAAGCACGCGAGCGAGACGCCGGACAGCGAGCAGCCCTGGAAGGAGCTCGGCCTCAAGGAGGACGAGTACGCGCGCATCCGCGAGATCCTCGGCCGCCGTCCCACCGGCGCCGAGCTCGCCATGTACTCCGTCATGTGGTCCGAGCACTGCTCCTACAAGAGCAGCAAGGTCCACCTGAAGCAGTTCGGTGAGAAGACCCCCGAGAACGACGCCATGCTCGTCGGCATCGGTGAGAACGCGGGCGTCGTCGACGTCGGCCAGGGGTACGCGGTCACCTTCAAGGTCGAGTCGCACAACCACCCCTCGTACATCGAGCCCTACCAGGGCGCGGCCACCGGCGTCGGCGGCATCGTCCGCGACATCCTCGCCATGGGTGCCCGCCCGGTCGCGGTCGTCGACCCGCTGCGCTTCGGCGCGGCCGACCACCCCGACACCAAGCGCGTGCTGCCCGGTGTCGTCGCCGGCATCGGCGGCTACGGCAACTGCCTGGGCCTGCCGAACATCGGCGGCGAGGTCGTCTTCGACTCCTGCTACCAGGGCAACCCGCTGGTCAACGCCGGCTGCATCGGCGTGATGAAGCACGAGGACATCCACCTCGCCAAGGCCTCCGGCCCCGGCAACAAGGTCATCCTGTACGGCGCCCGCACGGGTGGCGACGGCATCGGCGGCGTCTCGGTCCTCGCGTCCGAGACCTTCGACGACACCAAGCCCACCAAGCGCCCCGCCGTCCAGGTCGGCGACCCCTTCCAGGAGAAGCTCCTCATCGAGTGCACCCTGGAGATCTTCAAGGAGAAGCTCGTCGCGGGCATCCAGGACCTCGGCGGCGCCGGGCTCTCCTGCGCCACGTCCGAGCTGGCCTCCGCGGGCTCCGGCGGCATGCACGTCGACCTCGAGAAGGTCCACCTGCGTGACGCCACGCTCTCGCCGGAGGAGATCCTCATGAGCGAGTCGCAGGAGCGCATGTGCGCGATCGTCGAGCCGCAGCACGTCGACCGCTTCCTGGAGATCTGCGAGAAGTGGGACGTCATCGCCACCGTCATCGGTGAGGTGACCGAGGGCGAGCGCCTGGAGATCTTCTGGCACGGCGAGCAGATCGTCGACGTGCCGCCGCGCTCCGTCGCCCACGAGGGCCCGACCTACCACCGGCCGTTCGCGCGCCCGGACTGGCAGGACGCGCTCCAGGCCGACGACGCCGGCAAGCTGCCCCGGCCGCAGGACGGCGCCGAGCTGAAGGACCAGGTCCTGAAGCTCGTCTCCTCCCCGAACCAGGCCTCGAAGTCCTGGATCACGGACCAGTACGACCGGTTCGTGCAGGGCAACACGGTCCTGGCGCAGCCCGAGGACGCCGGCATGGTCCGTATCGACGAGGAGACCAACCTCGGCGTGGCCATGGCGACCGACGGCAACGGCCGGTACGCGAAGCTCGACCCGTACACGGGCGCGCAGCTGGCACTGGCGGAGGCGTACCGCAACGTCGCCGCCTCCGGTGCGAAGCCGCTCGCGATCTCGGACTGCCTGAACTTCGGTTCGCCCGAGGACCCGGCCGTGATGTGGCAGTTCGCGGAGGCCACCCGTGGTCTCGCGGACGGCTGCCTGCAGCTGGGCACCCCGGTCACCGGCGGCAACGTGTCGCTGTACAACCAGACCGGTGAGGTCGCCATCCACCCGACGCCCGTCGTGGCCGTCCTCGGTGTGATCGACGACGTCAACCGCCGCACCCCCATCGCCTTCGCGGAAGAGGGCCAGCTCCTCTACCTGCTCGGCGACACCAAGGAGGAGTTCGGCGGTTCGGCCTGGTCCGAGGTGATCCACCAGCACCTCGGCGGCATGCCGCCGGCCGTGGACCTCGACCGGGAGAAGCTGCTCGGCGAGATCCTGATCTCGGCGTCCCGCGACGGCATGGTCGACGCGGCGCACGACCTGTCCGACGGCGGTCTCGTGCAGGCGGTCGTCGAGTCCTGCCTGCGGGGCGGGAACGGCGCGCGCCTGGTCGTCCCGGAGGGCCTGGACGCGTTCACGTTCCTCTTCAGCGAGTCGGCCGGCCGTGCGGTCGTCGCCGTCCCGCGCAGCGAGGAGCTCCGCTTCACCGACATGTGCGGTGCGCGGGGTCTGCCGGCGACGCGGATCGGTGTCGTCGACGGGGACTCCGTCGACGTGCAGGGCGAGTTCGCGCTCACCCTCACGGAGCTGCGCGAGGCGCACGAGGCGACGATCCCGGGCCTGCTGGCCTGACCCGGAGCCCAGAGCCCCCGTCCGGACCTTCGGGTCCGGGCGGGGGCTTTCGCGTTCCCGCTTGCACGGTGATGACATCGTGCGGGAGGACGAGGCCCGTCCCCGCCCGTCGTTCGCCCGGCTGTGGCCTGTGGCCTGTGGCCTGTGGTCCGCCGGAGCGAGGACTTCCCGCCTTCGGCGCGCCGCTCCTCGCGGTCGCCGACGGGACTGTCGTGCACGTGGAGGACGGTCAGCGCGACCACCTCAGCCGCGGCTCGCCGGCCGTCCGGGCCGGCGACCGGGTCGTCGCGGGCCAGGAGCCGGCCCGGTGCGGGAACTCGGGCAACTCCTCCGAGCCGCACGTGCACTTCCAGCTGATGGACGGCCCGGACCTGGACACGGCCCGGGGCGTTCCGTTCACCTGGCGGGGGGTCGGCGTGCCGGGGAACGGGGAGACGTTCGACGTGCCCGCGGACGCCTACCCGGCGGCGGCCTGACCCCAGAAGGAGTCCGTCTCCACGATGTCGGTGACGCACTCGTCGATGTCGGAGACCTTGTCGCCGACGAGCGTGAAGAACAGTCCGCCGTCCATCTCGATGCCGATGTTGCCGCGCTCGGCGAAGAAGCGGTGCGTGCTGATGGCGTGGCCGCGGCCGTCCACGTAGACGCCCTTGAGCTCGACGCGCATGGTGCCGCCGCTCAGCTCGCCGAGCTTCCGGTAGTAGCCGCCGAGGATGTTGTCCCGCCCCTTGTAGTGCCCGGAGATCTGGCTCTCGCCGGGCACGTGCTGGGTGCAGTCGCTGGTCATCATGTCGGCCAGCGTCTCCATGTCACCGCTGCTGAACGCTTCGTAGCCCCGGCGCACCAGGGCCGCGTGGGGGTGCTCGTGATGGGTCATGGTCCCGTCGCCTGCTCTCGCTGCGATGTCGGCTCCCGTCCTCTCCAGTCTCGGGGCTAGCCTCTGCCCATGCCACCTGCCAAGAAGCGCGCCCGCAGTTACGACTCCGCGAAGACCCGGGCGGCCGTCCTGGCCCAGTTCGGGAACGTCGCCGAGGCCGTGCGCGGTCTCACGCCGGACCAGCTGGCCCGTCCGACGCACCTGGGGGAGTGGACCGTCGCCGATCTCGCCGGGCACGTCGCGTGGATCGCGGACTCGCTGGCCCGCGGGCTCGACCGGCCGCCCGCGGCCGAGGGAAGGCTGCTCCCGCACGACTGGCCCTTCACCACGGTCGCGCTGGCCGGGAAGATCGCCGACGCGGCACGGGAGACGTTCGCCGGGGCGCCCGTCGCGGAGCTGTACGAGCGGGCCGGCGCCCGGCTCGCGGAGGCGCTGGCCGCGCACGGCGACGACCGCGTGCTCGACCTGTGGATCGGGCCCATGCGCCTGGGCGACTTCCTCGTCACCCGCGCCGTCGAACTCGTCGTCCACACCGACGACCTGAACCGGGCGGCCGGTCTGGAGATCCCCTTCGACCGCCAGGCCCTCGCCGCCTGCACCCGCCTGCTCGCCGACGCCCTCGCGGTGAAGGCCCCCGGCGGGGCGGTCGAGGTGCGGATCCCGCCGTTCGCGGTGGTGCAGTGCGTGGAGGGCCCCCGGCACACCCGGGGCACCCCGCCCAACGTGGTGGAGACGGACCCGCTGACCTGGATCCGGCTCGCGACGGGCCGTGCGGAGTGGGCGGGGGAGCTGGACGGGGCGCGCGTCAGCGCGAGCGGCGAGCGCGCGGACCTGAGCGGTCTGCTCCCTCTGATGGCCTGAGCCCGGAACCGTACGACGGGCTGCTCCGTCCCACCGGCATGCCGAAGCCACGCGCACTCGTCGTCCTGGTCCCCCTCCTTCTGCTGACCGCCTGCGGTACGGAGGGAGGCACCGGTTCCGGCGGCGCGGACAGCGTCTCCCCGGACCTGCCGGTCACGGGCACGCACTGGACGGTCGAGGCCGTCACCGTCGACGGCCGCAGGTCCGCCGCGCCCGGCGGGGCGCGCGTCGACTTCGGGGAGGACGGCCGCGCCCGCGGGAACACCGGCTGCAACACCTTCGGTGCCGGCGTGGTGCTGAAGGGGGACACCCTCACCGTCTCCCCGGACGAGGTCACCGAGATCGGCTGTCCCGCCGACCGGCAGCGTTTCGAGAAGGATCTCCTCAAGGCCTTCTCGGGTCCGCTGAAGGGGACGCTCAAGGGCGACGGCCTGCGGCTGGCCTCGGCCGACGGCCGGAACGGCCTGGAGCTGACGGCCGAGCCGGCCGTGCCGCTGCGCGGCACCACCTGGAAGGTCGACGGGCTGGTGTCGGGGAAGACGGTGTCCTCGCTGCCCGCCGGCAGCGGGGACAAGGCGCGACTCGTCCTCGGCGCCGACGGCCGGGTCACCGGAAATCTCGGCTGCAACAACTTCTCCGCGACGGCCCGCGTCGACGAGAAGGCCCGGACGCTCACCGTCGAGGGCCCGGCGGCGACGACCCGGATGATGTGCACGAGCCCGCAGATGCGGCTGGAGACGGAGCTGTACGAGCTCCTCGACGGGCCGCTCACCTATCGGCTGAACCACCGAACGCTCACGCTCACCGACGCCTCCGGCGAGGGCCTCACGGCGACCGCGGCCGCCCGCTGAGCGGACGTCGATTGCGGCGTCCGTCACATCGCGGGACCACCCGGGGCCTGGTACGAGCGTCCGCTCGCCGGGCCCGGGTGGCCGGAATCCCTTACCCCGCCTGCTTCGTGGGCCCCTCCAAGCCGCAATCGATCAATTGGTGCGATCGCACGAGTGCGGGCACCCCCGCTTTTCCTCAATTCGGACCAGTGGTCGAGCCCGTCTACACTCGGAAACGTGCCACGCGGAGACGGTCGACTCAATCACGATCTGCTCCCCGGTGAGAAAGGCCCCCAGGACGCTTGTGGCGTCTTCGGTGTCTGGGCTCCGGGTGAAGAGGTCGCAAAGCTCACGTACTTCGGGCTCTACGCCCTCCAGCATCGGGGTCAGGAATCCGCGGGAATCGCGGTAAGCAACGGCTCCCAGATCCTCGTCTTCAAGGACATGGGACTTGTCTCCCAGGTCTTCGACGAGACTTCTCTCGGTTCCCTCCAGGGTCATATCGCGGTCGGTCACGCCCGCTACTCGACCACCGGGGCTTCCGTGTGGGAGAACGCGCAGCCGACGTTCCGGGCAACCGCCCACGGCTCCATCGCGCTCGGCCACAACGGCAACCTGGTGAACACGGCGCAGCTCGCCGAGATGGTCGCCGACCTGCCCAAGAAGGAAGGCCGCTCCACTCGTGTGGCGGCCACCAACGACACGGACCTCCTCACGGCGCTCCTCGCCGCCCAGGTGGACGAGGACGGTACGCCGCTCACCATCGAGCAGGCCGCCGCGAAGGTCCTCCCCGACGTCCGGGGCGCCTTCTCCCTCGTCTTCATGGACGAGCACACGCTCTACGCGGCCCGTGACCCGCAGGGCATCCGCCCGCTGGTCCTCGGCCGTCTGGAGCGCGGCTGGGTGGTCGCCTCCGAGTCCGCCGCCCTCGACATCTGCGGCGCCAGCTACGTCCGCGAGGTCGAGCCGGGCGAGATGATCGCGATCGACGAGAACGGCATCCGCACCTCGCGATTCGCGGAAGCGAAGCCCAAGGGCTGTGTCTTCGAGTACGTGTACCTGGCCCGTCCCGACACCGACATCGCCGGCCGGAACGTGTACCTCTCCCGCGTGGAGATGGGCCGCCGCCTCGCGAAGGAGGCGCCGGTCGAGGCCGACCTGGTGATAGCGACGCCGGAGTCCGGCACCCCGGCCGCCATCGGCTACGCCGAGGCCTCGGGGATCCCCTTCGGCGCCGGCCTGGTGAAGAACGCCTACGTCGGGCGCACCTTCATCCAGCCCTCCCAGACCATCCGCCAGCTGGGCATCCGGCTGAAGCTGAACCCCCTCAAGGAAGTCATCAAGGGGAAGAAGCTCGTGGTCGTCGACGACTCGATCGTCCGCGGCAACACCCAGCGCGCCCTGGTCCGGATGCTCCGCGAGGCCGGTGCGGCCGAGGTCCACATCCGGATCTCCTCGCCGCCGGTCAAGTGGCCCTGCTTCTTCGGCATCGACTTCGCGACCCGTGCGGAGCTGATCGCCAACGGGATGTCGGTCGACGAGATCGGCAAGTCGCTGGGCGCGGACTCGCTCTCGTACATCTCCCTGGAGGGGATGATCGAGGCGACCACGATCCAGAAGCCGAACCTCTGCCGTGCCTGCTTCGACGGCGAGTACCCGATGGAGCTGCCGGACCCCGAGCTGCTCGGCAAGCAGCTCCTGGAGACCGAGCTGGCCGCCGGCCCGGCCGCCACCGCGGCCTCCGACGCCCTCCGTCGCCCGTAAGACCCCGCTGCAACCCCGCAGTACGACACGAAAGTTCCCAGCCATGCCTGAGACCACCGGTGCCAGCTACGCGAGCGCGGGCGTCGACATCGAAGCGGGCGACCGCGCCGTCGAGCTCATGAAGGAGTGGGTGAAGAAGACGCAGCGCCCCGAGGTCCTCGGCGGCCTCGGCGGCTTCGCCGGCCTCTTCGACGCCTCCGCCCTCAAGCGCTACGAGCGTCCGCTGCTCGCCTCGGCGACCGACGGAGTCGGCACGAAGGTCGACATCGCCCGCCAGATGGGCGTGTACGACACGATCGGCCACGACCTGGTCGCGATGGTCATGGACGACATCGTCGTCTGCGGCGCCGAGCCGCTCTTCATGACCGACTACATCTGCGTCGGCAAGGTCCACCCCGAGCGGGTCGCCGCCATCGTCAAGGGCATCGCCGAGGGCTGTGTCCTCGCCGGCTGCGCCCTGGTCGGCGGCGAGACGGCCGAGCACCCGGGCCTCCTCGGCCCGGACGACTTCGACGTCGCCGGCGCGGGCACGGGTGTCGTGGAGCACGACCGGCTGCTCGGCGCGGACCGCATCCGTACGGGGGACGCGGTCATCGCCATGGCGTCCTCGGGCCTTCACTCCAACGGGTACTCGCTCGTCCGGCACGTGGTCTTCGACCGCGCCGGCATGACCCTCGACCAGCGGGTCGAGGAGCTCGGCCGGACGCTCGGCGAGGAGCTCCTGGAGCCCACGAAGATCTACTCGCTGGACTGCCTGGCCCTCACCCGGACCACGGACGTCCACGCCTTCAGCCACATCACGGGAGGCGGTCTCGCCGCCAACCTGGCGCGGGTGATCCCGGACGGCCTGCACGCCACGGTCGACCGTTCGACCTGGGCGCCGGGCGCGATCTTCGACCTGGTCGGCAAGGCCGGTCAGGTGGAGCGCCTGGAGCTGGAGAAGACCCTGAACATGGGCGTCGGCATGATGGCCGTCGTGCCGGCCGAGTCCGTGGACGTGGCCCTGGCGACCCTGGAGGACCGCGGGGTCGAGTCCTGGGTCGCGGGCGAGATCACCGAGCGCGGGGCGCACACCACCGGCGCGGAGCTGGTCGGGGACTACGCCAAGTAGTCGCGAGCTGTACGAGGCGGGGCGCTCCTGTGGGGCGCCCCGTCGGCGTATCCGCCCCCGCCGGGACCGGCGTGCGGGCAGCCGTGCGGGCAGCCGTGCGATCCGCCGTGCGGGCAGCACAGAAACCCGGCCGGGTGACCCCGGTCCGGGTTTCGGTGATTCAGAAGGTCAAGCGCGACGCGGGGACGAGCTCGGACCGGACTCGTCGTCCTCGTCCTCGTCGTCCTCGTTATAGAGATCCGCGTACTGGGCGTACGGGTCGTCTTCCTCGTCGTCGTCCTCGAACGGCTCGCCATTCGGCGGCTGGTTCGAAGTCGAAGCGCCCAGCTCATTGGCCAGACGCGTCAGGTCTGTCCCGCCGCTGCTGTACTTCAGCTGGCGGGCGACCTTGGTCTGCTTGGCCTTTGCCCGGCCGCGCCCCATGGCTCGACCCCCTCGGTGACGGGGCTCGTCGGCCCCAGAGTCTTGACACGCGTTCATGATTCGGAACGGACTCTCGGTAGAGAGACCGGTCCGTAGGGCTTCAACGGTACCTGTTTCCGTGGGTCTACGGTACGCCGCGCGCATCACATACCCCGGTACAGAACCTTCGAGGTGCCCTTTCCTCGCTGGTCAATCGCGATTTTAACCTCTTCTTGAGGGCCGACCCGCCGAGGGGCGTGAGCGAAGTCTCTCCGGCGGCGGGCCGGCCCTCCGTACGACCGGGCGCGGGGATCAGCCGCGGCGGGCGTCCGCCATCCGCTGCTCGGCGATCCGGTCGGCGGCCGCGGCCGGCGGAATGCCGTCCGCCTTCGCACGTGCGAAGATCTCCAGGGTGGTGTCGAAGATCTTCGTCGCCTTGGCCTTGCAGCGGTCGAAGTCGAAGCCGTGCAGCTCGTCGGCGACCTGGATCACGCCGCCGGCGTTGACCACGTAGTCGGGCGCGTAGAGGATGCCGCGGTCCGCGAGGTCCTTCTCGACGCCGGGGTGGGCGAGCTGGTTGTTGGCCGCGCCGCAGACGATGGCGGCGGTGAGGACCGGCACGGTGTCGTCGTTCAGGGCGCCGCCCAGCGCGCAGGGCGCGTAGATGTCGAGGCCCTCGACGCGGATCAGGGCGTCGGTGTCGGCGACCACGGTGACCTGCGGGTGCTTGTCGGTGATCCGGCGCACCGACTCCTCGCGCACATCGGTGATGACGACCTCGGCGCCGTCCTCCAGGAGGTGCTCGACGAGGTAGTGCCCGACCTTGCCGACGCCCGCGACGCCGACCTTGCGGCCGCGCAGGGTCGGGTCGCCCCAGAGGGTCTGCGCGGCGGCGCGCATGCCCTGGAAGACGCCGAAGGCGGTGAGGACGGAGGAGTCGCCGGCGCCGCCGTTCTCGGGGGAGCGGCCGGTGGTCCACCGGTTGGTGCGGGCGACGACGTCCATGTCGGCGACGTAGGTGCCGACGTCGCAGGCCGTGACGTACCGGCCGCCGAGGGAGGCGACGAAGCGGCCGTAGGCGAGGAGGAGCTCCTCGCTCTTGATCTGCTCCGGGTCGCCGATGATGACGGCCTTGCCGCCGCCGTGGTCGAGACCGGCCATGGCGTTCTTGTACGACATGCCGCGGGCGAGGTTGAGCGCGTCGGCGATCGCCTCGGCCTCGGTGGCGTACGGGTAGAAACGGGTGCCGCCGAGGGCGGGGCCCAGGGCGGTGGAGTGGAGGGCGATGACGGCCTTGAGGCCGGTGGCGCGGTCCTGGCAGAGCACGACTTGCTCGTGGCCACCCTGCTCCGAGTGGAACAGAGTGTGCAGTACGTCAGCAGGAACGCCGGTCACATCGGTCACGGTGGTGACTCCCAAGTACGAAGCGGCGGTTGCGGCCCTCCCTACGGGTGGGGGAGGACCAGTTCGGCAAGAGGGTAAGTCCTACCTGGGCGTAGATCGGCCGCAGTGCTGAGGATCACCCCCTCCCGGAGTACCTCCGTGGAAGGATTTGCGACATGTCGGTCGCCCCCACGGTCCCCGTTCCCTACGCGTCCTATCTGCGGGTGTACGAGCCGCTGGCCGCGTTCCCCGAGCCGGAGCGGTCCCACTGGGCCCGGTACGCGCGCCGGCCGGACACCCCGGGCGCCCAGGAGGAGCTGCGCCGCTCGCTCGCGGACCTGCTGCCGACGCCCCCGGTGCCGGTGCCGGTCCACGAGAGCGGGGAGGCCTTCGTCGCGCACCTGGACGGGGTGGTGGTGATCTGCCCGTGGCGGACCCGGCTGCGCGGCTGGCTGGCCCTGGAGGAGCTGGTGGCCGGCCCGTACCCGGCGGCGGTCCTCGACGCGATGCTGCCGCCGGTGGTGCGCGCCCAGGTGGCGAGCGACCACGAGCGGTGGTCCGCGCGGAACCCGGACGCGCGCCCGTGGATCCGTACGGGGGTCTGGCAGGTGCCGCTGCGCTGGTTCGCGCTCTTCGGGGACGAGGAGCGGGAGTACGAGCCGGGGGACGCGAAGGAGGGCCGGGCGCCGGTGCTGCGCTACCGGACGACGATGGCGCAGGCGCGGCGGCGCCTCGCGCGGGCGCTGAAGGCGCTGCGGGAGTCGATCGACGACGGTCCGATGACGGAGGGGCTGGTCGAGGTGGGGCGCTGGCTGGAGGAGTTCCATCCGCGGGCGCTCGTGGAGCTGGACTTCGGCGGACTGGTGCACGCGGTGCCGGCCCGGTGGCTGGCGGAGGACCGGTCGGCGGCTCAGATGGCGGAGGGGATCGCCGCACTGCGGGACGGGGACGGCGAGGCGGCGAGCGAGGCGTACGGGCGGCTGGCGGAGCGCTGGCGGACGGTCAGGGATCTGCGTTGCGCGAACTGACATCAGTCGGACAGATTCGTCAGGTCGGTATCGACAAGACATGTCCGACCGGTGTAAATGATCTTGAGGGCTCGGTGGCCGGTTCACCGTGGGTCGGGTGGCTGGGTCTTTCGCACCGATGGGCGAGGACGTTGGTCCCGATCCGGGCCTTTGGCTCAAGCGTGACGGACAGCACGTAACGCACCCTTGCGCCCATCACCCACCCTCGTGCCAAAATAGGACAAGGAGTCCGGGGAGGGTTCCTTCCGCCCAAGTACGGGCGGAACGCTCAGCATTGCACTCTATGGGGGGTCTGAGGACTCCTGATCGCTCTGTGACTGATCGTCACAGTGGCGTGACTGTCCGTTATGGCATGGTCCATCGACTTCCGCCGCTGATGAACACCTGCGAGGGCAATTCCATCGGTTTGGCCGACGTGGCTGGACGGATGGTGTAGTTGTAGTGCCGAGGACAAGCCGTTCGTCCTATAACCGACTCGGCCCGCTTCTGCCATTTCGGGCAACGCGGGTCAAGGTGCAGAATTTAGAGGAAAGAACCGAGATTGGTTCGGTTCTCCCGAGGAGGCCGCTCATGACCGCTCGCACCCCTGATGCCGAGCCGCTGCTGACCCCTGCCGAGGTTGCCACGATGTTCCGCGTGGACCCGAAGACGGTGACCCGTTGGGCGAAGGCCGGCAAGCTCACGTCCATCCGCACCCTGGGTGGGCACCGCCGGTACCGCGAGGCCGAGGTTCGCGCGCTGCTGGCGGGTATTCCGCAGCAGCGCAGCGAGGCCTGAGGTCGCGCAGAAACCTGCAGAACCCTGCAACACCCCGTAACACCGGGCCCGTCCGGATCCCCCAATCCGGTCGCCCACCCCTAAGTACTGCCGACGGACTCCTGCCCCAACAGGTCTTCGTCAACGATCGCGCTGGACTCCGCCGGGTCCAGCGCGATCTTTTTTGTGTCCCGCGCCACCCTGCGGACAGTGGTGCAATTGCACATATTAAATCGGGCCGGTGTAGGGAGGGTGTAAGTGTGGTCGTTTCTGAAACGGTTTCAGTGACACCCGTCACACTGGGGAAGTCTTGCCAAGGAACAGCCTGCCACCTCCGGGATCGCTCCCAACCCGCCGTTGGTCATGGGTCGGTGGGACTTTCGTCCTCCGTCGCGTCCGCCGGCTCCTCGGCCTCCGGGACCTCCATGGCGAGCCTCAGGAGGCGATGGCAGACCACGCAGTGGCGGGTGAGGTGTCCGTACCGCGAAGCGGCCGCCAGATGGGCGCGCAGCAGCGCGCGGGTGTCGTGCCGTGCTGCGGACGCCGCGGCCATGCGCGACCACCTCCGGTGTGGGCCCCCGATTCCCTGAAGTCCGGGGTACCGGCGGGCTCACGGCCCCGTCAAGACACGGGAACACAACAAAGGCCCGCATCTCACGATGCGGGCCTTCATGGAAAGCGACTCTGACGGGACTTGAACCCGCGACCTCCACCTTGACAGGGTGGCGAGCTAACCAACTGCTCCACAGAGCCTTGCTCACAGCGCCTCGTAAGCGGCTGCGAGACAGACTGTACAGCAGGTCAGGGGGTCTGGTCGAACTCACCCACGGCGAGCTCTCTCCTACGGGGCCGCCGCGTCGATCGCCTTCACGATCCGCTTGTCCGAGACCGGGTACGCGGTGCCCAGGGCGTGCGCGAAGTAGCTCACCCGCAGCTCCTCGATCATCCACCGGATGTCGGTGACCTCGGACGGCACCGGGCGGCCCTTCGGGAGCTGTTCGAGCAGCCAGGCGTACTCGTCCTGCATCTCCTGGACCTTCTCCATCCGGGTGGTGTCCCGCTGGACCCCGGTGGGCATCTGCTGGAGCCGCCGGTCCACCGCCACCAGATAGCGCATCAGGTCCGGGAGCCGCTTCAGGCCCGTACGGGTGACGAAGCCGGCCGGCATCAGCCAGGCGAGCTGCGCCTTCACGTCGGTCAGGTTGCTGATCAGGGCCAGGCTGTTCGTCGACTTCAGCCGGCGCTCGCACGCCTGCCAGGCCGCCAGGATCTGCTGGACCTGGCCCACCGTCCGCACCGTCGTGTCGACCAGGTCCGCGCGGACCCTGTCGTACAGCTTGCGGAAGGACTCCTCGTCCCAGGCCGGGCCGCCGTGGTCCGCGATCAGCTTGTCGGCCGCGGCGGTGGCGCAGTCGTCGAAGAGGGCCTGGATCGAGCCGTGCGGGTTCGACGACAGGGCCAGCTTCTGCTGGTTGGTCAGCTTGTCCGAGGCGAACTTCGCCGGGTTCACCGGGATGTTCAGCATGATCAGCTTCCGAGTGCCCCGCCACATCGCCTGTGCCTGCTCGGCCTCCGAGTCGAAGAGCCGCACGGCCACCGAGTCGCCCTCGTCGACCAGCGCCGGGAACGCCTTGACCGGCTGGCCGCCCCGCTTGGTCTCGAAGACCTTCGTGAGCGTCCCGATCGTCCAGTCCTTGAGGCCCGTGCGCTCCAGGGAGGGCCCGGAGCCGTCCGGGCCGCCCGTGACCGCCGCGGCGGCCTTGGAGAGCGCCTGACGGGCCTTGGGACGCAGCTTCAGCCGCAGCGTCTCCAGGTCCTTGTCCTCGGCCAGCTTCCGGCGCCGCTCGTCGACGATCCGGAAGGTCACCTTGAGGTGCTCGGGAACCTTCGCCCAGTCGAAGTCCTCGGCCGTGACCGGGACGCCGACCATCCGCTGGAGCTCCCGGGCGAGCGCGCCCGTCAGCGGCTCCTGGACGGGGACCACGGAGTCCAGGAAGCGGGTCGCGAAGTTCGGCGCCGGGACGTAGTGGCGGCGGATCGGCTTCGGCAGGGAACGGATCAGCTCCGTGACGACCTCCGCGCGCAGACCGGGGATCTGCCACTCGAAGCCCTCGTCCGTCACCTGGTTGAGCACCTGGAGCGGCACGTGGACGGTCACGCCGTCCGCGTCCGCACCCGGCTCGAACTGGTACGTCACCCGGAACTTCAGCGCGCCCTGGCGCCAGGAGTCCGGGTAGTCGTCCTTGGTGACCGCCCCCGCCTTCTCGTTGATGAGCATCTCGCGCTCGAAGTCGAGGAACTCCGGCTCCTCGTGGCGCTTGTGCTTCCACCAGGAGTCGAAGTGGGCTCCGGACACGACGTGTTCGGGGACGCGCTTGTCGTAGAAGTCGAAGAGCGTCTCGTCGTCGACGAGGATGTCCCGCCGCCGGGCCCGGTGCTCCAGCTCCTCGACCTCGGTGAGGAGCTTGCGGTTGTCCGCGAAGAACTTGTGGTGGGTGCGCCAGTCGCCCTCGACGAGCGCGTTCCGGATGAACAGGTCGCGGGAGACCTCCGGGTCGATCCGCCCGTAGTTCACCTTGCGGTCGGCGACGATCGGCACGCCGTACAGCGTCACCTTCTCGAAGGCCATCACGGCCGCCTGGTCCTTCTCCCAGTGCGGCTCGCTGTACGTCTTCTTCACCAGGTGCTGCGCGAGCGGCTCGATCCACTCGGGCTCGATCCGGGCGTTGACCCGGGCCCAGAGCCGCGAGGTCTCCACCAGCTCGGCGGACATCACGAAACGCGGGGGCTTCTTGAAGAGCGCGGAGCCGGGGAAGATCGCGAACTTGGCGTTGCGGGCACCCAGGTACTCGCCCCGGCCGCCCTCGCGGCGGGAGCCGTCCTTCGCGCCGTCCTTGGACTCCTTCACGTCCTTCAGGCCGACGTGGGAGAGCAGGCCCGAGAGGAGGGAGACGTGCACGGACTGCTCGGGCGCGTCCTCCTCGTTGAGGTGGATGCCCATCTGCTTGGCGACCGTGCGCAGCTGGCTGTAGATGTCCTGCCACTCGCGGATGCGCAGGAAGTTCAGGTACTCCTGCTTGCACATCCGGCGGAAGGAGCTGGAACCGCGCTCCTTCTGCTGCTCGCGGACGTAGCGCCACAGGTTGAGGAAGGCGAGGAAGTCGCTCGTCTCGTCCTTGAACCGGGCGTGCTGCTGGTCGGCCTGCGCCTGCTTCTCGGACGGCCGCTCGCGCGGGTCCTGGATGGAGAGCGCCGCCGCGATCACCATGACCTCGCGGACGCAGCCGTTCTTGTCGGCCTCCAGGACCATCCGGGCGAGCCGCGGGTCCACGGGCAGCTGCGAGAGCTTCCGGCCCTGCTGCGTCAGCCGCTTCTTCGGGTCCTTCTCCGTCGGGTCGATCGCGCCGAGCTCCTGGAGGAGCTGCACGCCGTCCCGGATGTTCCGGTGGTCCGGCGGGTCGATGAAGGGGAACTTCTCGATGTCGCCGAGGCCGGCCGCGGTCATCTGCAGGATGACGGAGGCCAGGTTCGTACGGAGGATCTCCGCGTCCGTGAACTCCGGACGGGTGAGGAAGTCGTCCTCGGAGTACAGACGGATGCAGATGCCGTCGCTCGTACGGCCGCAGCGGCCCTTGCGCTGGTTGGCGCTGGCCTGGCTGACGGGCTCGATCGGCAGCCGCTGCACCTTGGTCCGGTGCGAGTAGCGGGAGATGCGGGCGGTGCCCGGATCGATCACGTACTTGATGCCGGGGACGGTCAGCGAGGTCTCCGCGACGTTCGTCGCGAGGACGACCCGGCGGCCGGAGTGCGCCTGGAAGACCCGGTGCTGCTCGGCGTGGGAGAGCCGGGCGTACAGCGGCAGGATCTCCGTGTTGAAGAGTTTCTTCTTGATCAGCGCGTCCGCCGTGTCGCGGATCTCGCGCTCGCCGGAGAGGAAGACCAGGACGTCGCCCGGACCCTCCTTCTGGAGCTCGTCGACGGCGTCGCAGATGGCGGTGATCTGGTCCCGGTCGGACTCCTCGGAGTCCTCCTCCAGGAGCGGCCGGTAGCGGACCTCGACCGGATACGTACGCCCGCTGACCTCGACGATCGGGGCGTCGCCGAAGTGGCGGGAGAAGCGCTCCGGGTCGATCGTCGCCGAGGTGATCACGACCTTGAGGTCGGGGCGCTTCGGCAGCAGCTGGGCCAGATAGCCGAGCAGGAAGTCGATGTTGAGGGACCGCTCGTGGGCCTCGTCGATGATGATCGTGTCGTAGGCGCGCAGCTCGCGGTCCGTCTGGATCTCGGCGAGCAGGATGCCGTCCGTCATCAGCTTCACGAAGGTCGCGTCGGGGTTCACCTGGTCGGTGAAGCGGACCTTCCAGCCGACGGCCTCCCCGAGGGGGGTCCGCAGCTCCTCCGCGACGCGCTCGGCGACCGTGCGGGCGGCGATCCGGCGGGGCTGGGTGTGCCCGATCATGCCCCGGACGCCCCGGCCCAGCTCCAGACAGATCTTCGGGATCTGGGTGGTCTTTCCGGAGCCCGTCTCACCGGCGACGATCACGACCTGGTGGTCGCGTATCGCCTCCAGGATCTCGTCCTTCTTCTGCGAGACGGGCAGCTGCTCGGGATACGTGACCGGGGGCACGCGGGAGGCGCGCCCGTCGACGCGCTCCTTGGCCTTGGCCGCCTCGACGGCGATCTCGTCCAGGACGGCCGCGCGGGCCTCGGGCTTGCGGATGCGGCGGGCGCCTTCGAGACGGCGGCCGAGCCGGTGGGAGTCCCGCAGCGAGACCTCGGCCAGGACGGACTGGAGGGCGGCGAAGGAAGTAGACATACGGGATCCAGGATCGCACCTGCGGACGAGAAGCGGCGAACCGATTTACGAAGGGGGCAGGGCGCCGGTGCGTAGTATTCCGGGCATCTGGCCCGGCCTGAGAGGTTTCGCATGTTCCGCACCACCCGCGCGACGGCGGCGTTCGCCGCGCTGCTGGGTCTGGTGCTGGGCCTCCTGGTCTGCGGTGCCTCCGTGAGCCCGTCGCCGGGGGTCGCCCCGGTCGTCGTGGGCGCCGCCGTGCCCGGCTGCGACCCCGGTCATCCCGCCGACGAGGGCGCCACGGGCCCCGTCGTACCGCCGCGCGCGCACGGCTTCGCCGAGCTGCTGCCGGCCCTGGCCGCCGACCGGGTGTCCTGCGGGCCCCGGCAGCCGGAGCCGGGCGGTCCGGCCGCGCCGCCG
The DNA here is from genome assembly GCF_014648895.1 of Streptomyces tanashiensis. GTDB lineage: Bacteria > Actinomycetota > Actinomycetes > Streptomycetales > Streptomycetaceae > Streptomyces > Streptomyces tanashiensis. Next base: position 43,518 of record NZ_BMRZ01000011.1, on the reverse strand, counting down.
GGCCGGGAGCCACCCGCGCGCGTACCCCTGTCTCCGGTGGAGCTGTCGGTCCTGAGGGTGTAGGCGGAACGGTTCGCCCTCCGCCGTTCTTCCCTTCCCACTCCTCCAGGAGCGCTTCCGCATGTCCAGGACCAAGCCCGTCGCCGTCGTCTCCGGGGTGGCGGTCGCCGCCGTGCTGCTCGGCGTCGTCTCGTACACCGCCACCAAGCCCGCCTCCCCGGGCGCCTCCGGCTCCTCGTCCGTCGCCGAGGTCTCCGCCGACCCGTCCGCCGGCGTCTACGCCGAACTGGAGGCGTACGCCCGCCGCGACTCCTCCGACAAGCTCGCCCTCGGCCGCGCCGACGCGCCCGTCGTGCTCATCGAGTACGCCGACTTCAAATGCGGCTACTGCGGGAAGTTCGCCCGCGACACCGAGCCCGTCCTCGTGAAGAAGTACGTCGAGAACGGCACCCTGCGCATCGAGTGGCGGAACTTCCCGATCTTCGGCGAGGAGTCGGAGGCCGTCGCCCGCGCCTCCTGGGCGGCCGGGCAGCAGGGCCGCTTCTGGGAGTTCCACAAGGCGGCCTACGCCGAGGGCGCCAAGGAGAAGGGATTCGGCAAGGACCGGCTCGCCGCCCTCGCCGAGGAGGCCGGCGTCCCCGACGCGGCCCGCTTCGCCCGGGACACCGACGCGCCCGCCGCCCGCGAGGCCGTCCGCAAGGACCAGGAGCAGGGGTACTCGCTCGGCGCCACCTCCACCCCGTCCTTCCTGGTCAACGGCCGCCCGATCGCGGGCGCCCAGCCCCTGGAGACCTTCACGGAGGCCATCGAGGCGGCGGCGAAGACGGCGAAGGCCGGCCGGCCGTGACCTCCGGCATCGGCTACTTCGCCGCCTTCCTCGGCGGCCTCCTCGCCCTGCTCAGCCCGTGCAGCGCCCTGCTCCTGCCCGCCTTCTTCGCGTACTCCATCGACACGCGCGCGAAGCTGGTGGCCAGGACCGGCATCCTCTACGCGGGTCTGGCGACCACCCTCGTCCCGCTCGGGGCGGCCGGCTCCTTTGCGGGCCGCTTCTTCTACGGCCACCGGGACCTGCTCGTCACCACCGGCGGCTGGCTGATCATCGGGCTCGGGGTGCTCCAGATCCTCGGCCTGGGCTTCACCTCCCGCCGGATCGCCGAGGCGAGCGGCCGCATCCGGCCCACGTCGGCGCTCTCCGTCTACGCCCTCGGCCTGGTCTACGGCCTCGCGGGCTTCTGCGCGGGCCCGATCCTCGGCAGCGTCCTGACGGTGGCGGCGCTGAGCGGCAGCCCGGCGTACGGAGGACTGCTCCTCGCCGTCTACGCGCTGGGCATGGCCGTCCCGCTGTTCGTCCTGGCACTGCTCTGGGACCGCTACGACCTGGGCCGGCGGCGCTGGCTGCGCGGGCGGCCGCTCCGGGCCGGGCGGTTCGAGGTGCACTCCACCTCGCTGCTCTCGGGCCTCTTCTTCATCGGCCTCGGCACGCTCTTCCTGGTCTTCGACGGGACGACCGCGCTGCCGGGCCTGCTGTCGGTGGACGAGTCCTTCGCCGTGGAGGAGCGGGTCGCCTCGCTGGGCCGGTCGGTGCCGGACTGGGCGCTGCTCGTCGCGGTCGTGGCGGCGGTGGCGGTGGTGCTCGCGGTGCGGGGCCGCAGGGGGCGGCGGAGCGAGGAGGTCTGAGCCGTACGGGGGAGGGGCGCGGGCCCCTTCCCCGTACCGCCGCATCTCGCCGGGGAACGAAGAAGGCCCCGTTCTTTCGAACGGGGCCTTCTCTCTGTGGCTGGGGCCGGGGTCGAACCGGCGACCTATCGCTTTTCAGGCGATCGCTCGTACCAACTGAGCTACCCAGCCACGAAGCTGTTTCCAGCTTCAGCGACTCTGACGGGACTTGAACCCGCGACCTCCACCTTGACAGGGTGGCGAGCTAACCAACTGCTCCACAGAGCCAAGCTTGTGTGCGATCACTAGTCTCGCACACGGTAATGCGTGCCCCCAACGGGATTCGAACCCGTGCTACCGCCTTGAAAGGGCGGCGTCCTGGGCCACTAGACGATGAGGGCTAGAGGCTCACCTGCGCACTTCTCAGTGCGTCGGGGACGTGAGAAGCATATGGGATGCCGGCCGCTATCGCCAAAACGGTTTCCCGGAGGGGGAGAATGGGCCCGTGCTGGAGATGACGCGCGAGGAGTTCGAGGAGCTTGTCGCCGAGGCCCTGGACCGGATCCCGCCGGAGCTGACACGGCTGATGGACAACGTCGCCGTGTTCGTGGAGGACGAGCCCTCCCCCGACGATCCGGAGCTGCTCGGGCTCTACGAGGGGACACCGCTGACCGAGCGCGGCGAGTGGTACGCCGGGGTGCTGCCCGACCGGATCACGATCTACCGGGGGCCGACGCTGCGGATGTGCGAGTCCCGCGAGGACGTGGTCGCGGAGACCGAGATCACCGTCGTGCACGAGATCGCCCACCACTTCGGCATCGACGACGAGCGGCTGCACGCGCTCGGCTACGGCTGAGGCTCGGGTCGCTTCGCGCGTGTCCCTTGTGGTGCCTGGGGAGTTGGGCAGTGCGACGCGTTTCGTTCCTGCCTGTTGTGTCCTGGAGGTGCCCCCGTGCGCCATTTGCCCACCCCGGTCAGATGGGCCGCCACCGCGCTGGCCGTCGCGGCCTGTGCCGGTCTGAGCGGCTGTATGAGTGTGAGTGACGAGGGGGCGAAGCCGGCGCCCGGCGCGTCGGGGGGGAAGCAGGGCGTGGCGGCCGAGTCCGACGCCGGCGGCGGGGCCCGGGGCGGGGGCGGCGGGTCCTGGAACGGCCGGCCGGACAAGGGCGGGCCCGCGCCGGCCGGCGCCGGCAAGGAGTCCCCGGTCCCGAGCGGCTCGCCGTCGGGCACGGCGCAGCCCTCGCCGGGCGCGGTGCTGCCCGTGGAGGGCCCGGGCGGGTCCGGAGGGCCGTCGAAGCAGCAGCCGTCCGGTGGCGGCCAGGTTCCGGGCGGCGGCTCGGGCAGTGGCGGCAGCGGGGGCAGTGGCGGCGGAGGGAGCGGCGGCAGCGGCGGGGGCGCCGGAGGTACGGACGGGGGCGGGGCCACGCCCACGCCGGAGCCGACCGTGCCGAGCCCCGAGCCGACGCCGGAGCCGACGGTCCCCACTCCCGAGCCGACGCCGGAGCCGACCTCGAACCCCACCGATCCGCCGACGTCCGGGGCGGACACCCAGATGGGCGCGATGCGGGCGGCGGACGGGCCGGGGGTGCCCCCGGAGCCGGCGGCATCCCCGCAGGTCGGACCGGTGTGACGTAGTCCGATTTGCTATAGGTGGGGGAGAGTCCGTATGGTGGTAGATCGCTTGATCCTATTGCCCGGCGCCGACACAGAAGAGCGCCGCGTGGCGCGTACTCTCCCTAGCCGTGGCTGACCGCATTGAGGCGGTCGTTTGCGAAATCACGGAGTTGACGGGCGCGTGCCGAGACTCCGGAAGGTTTCGCATTTCGCATGTCCATTTTCAGTTCTGACCACGCCGTCATGCCCGAGAACGACGAGATCGTCGAGGCCGTCGAGGCCACCGAGATCGTCGAGGCCGACGAGATCGTCGAGATCGTCGAGATCGAGGCCGACGACACCGCCGAGGTCGTCGTCGAGGAAGCCGTCTCCGACGAGCCCACCATCACCTTCGGCGACCTCGGTCTGCCCGAGGGCGTCGTGCGCAAGCTCGCGCAGAACGGCGTGACCACCCCCTTCCCGATCCAGGCGGCGACCATCCCGGACGCCCTGGCCGGCAAGGACATCCTCGGCCGCGGCCGCACCGGCTCCGGCAAGACCCTCTCCTTCGGTCTGCCGCTGCTCGCCACCCTCGCGGACGGCCACACCGAGAAGAAGAAGCCCCGCGGCGTCATCCTCACCCCGACCCGTGAGCTCGCGATGCAGGTCGCGGACGCCCTCCAGCCCTACGGCGACGTGCTCGGCCTCAAGATGAAGGTCGTCTGCGGCGGTACGTCCATGGGCAACCAGATCTACGCCCTGGAGCGCGGCGTCGACATCCTCGTCGCCACCCCGGGCCGTCTGCGCGACATCATCAACCGCGGCGCCTGCTCCCTGGAGCAGGTCAAGATCGCGGTCCTGGACGAGGCCGACCAGATGGCCGACCTGGGCTTCCTGCCCGAGGTCACCGAGCTGCTCGACCAGGTCCCGGCCGGCGGCCAGCGCCTCCTCTTCTCCGCCACGCTGGAGAACGAGATCGACAGCCTGGTCAAGCGCTACCTGGTGAACCCGGTCACGCACGAGGTCGACCCGTCCGCCGGTGCCGTCACCACCATGACCCACCACGTCCTCGTCGTGAAGCCGAAGGACAAGGCCCCGGTCACCGCCGCCATCGCCGCGCGCAAGGGCCGCACGATCATCTTCGTCCGCACCCAGCTGGGCGCCGACCGCATCGCCGAGCAGCTCCGCGACGCCGGTGTGAAGGCCGACGCCCTGCACGGCGGCATGACCCAGGGCGCCCGTACGCGCACCCTGGCCGACTTCAAGGACGGCTACGTCAACGCGCTCGTCGCGACCGACGTCGCCGCCCGAGGCATCCACGTCGACGGCATCGACCTGGTCCTGAACGTGGACCCGGCCGGCGACCACAAGGACTACCTGCACCGCTCGGGCCGCACCGCCCGCGCCGGCCGCTCCGGTGTCGTGGTCTCCCTGGCCCTGCCGCACCAGCGCCGCCAGATCTTCCGCCTGATGGAGGACGCGGGCGTCGACGCCTCGCGCCACATCGTCGGCGGTGCCGGCGCCTTCGACCCGGAGGTCGCCGAGATCACCGGCGCCCGTTCGCTGACCGAGGTCCAGGCCGACTCCGCGAACAACTCGGCCAAGCAGGCCGAGCGCGAGGTCGTCGACCTGACCAAGCAGCTGGAGCGCCTGCAGCGCCGCGCCGTCGAGCTCCGCGAGGAGGCCGACCGCCTGGTGGCCCGCGCCGCCCGTGAGCGCGGCGAGGACCCGGAGGCCGCCGTGGCCGAGGTGACCGAGGCCGCCGAGGCCGAGGTCGCCGCCGCCGCCGTCGAGGCCGAGCGCGCCGCGAAGGCGGAGGAGCGCCGCGAGGAGCGTTCGACGTTCCGCGACGAGCGGGGCAACTTCGAGCGCCGTGACCGCGGCGACCGCGGTGGCTTCAACCGTGACGACCGCGGTGACCGCGGTGGTTTCCGCGGTGGTGACCGTGGTGGCGACCGTGGCGGCTTCCGCCGCGACGACCGTCCGTCCGGTGGCTTCCGTCGTGACGACCGTCCGTCGGGCGGCTTCAACCGCGACGACCGTGGTGGCGACCGTGGCGGCTTCCGCCGCGACGACCGTCCCTCGGGTGGCTTCCGTCGTGACGACCGTCCGTCGGGCGGCTTCAACCGCGACGACCGCGGCGGCCGTTCCTTCGAGCGTCGTGACAACGACCGTCCGTCCGGTGGCTTCCGTCGTGACGACCGTCCGTCGGGTGGCTTCAACCGCGACGACCGCGGCGGCCGTCCCTTCGAGCGTCGTGACAACGACCGTCCGTCCGGTGGCTTCCGTCGTGACGACCGTCCGTCGGGCGGCTTCAACCGCGACGACCGCGGCGGCCGTCCCTTCGAGCGCCGTGACAACGACCGTCCGTCCGGCGGCCACCGCGGCAGCGACCGTCCGTTCAACCGCGACCGTCGCGACGACCGCCCCGCCGGCGGCTTCCGCTCGGGCGGCGACCGCCCGTACGGCCGTCGTGACGACCACCGCGGCAGCACCGGCTCGACCGGCGGCTCCTTCGGCCGCCGCGACGACAAGCCGCGCTGGAAGCGCAACGGCTGACATCGCGTAGCCGACATCGCGTAGCAACCTGAGCAGGGCCCGTACGACACCTCGGTGTCGTACGGGCCCTGTTGCGTCAACGGCGTCATCCGTGCGGGATACGCTCGGCCGGTCGACCGACGTGGGTGGGGAGTGCCGGCCAGGGGGCCCGGCCCAGACTCCTCCCCGCCCGCCGCACCTCAGGTTTCCCGGGGAGGGACCTCTTCTTGCTTCATCACCCGCGCGCGCGGCGGCCCCGCGCGCGTACCGCCGTCCTCGCCGCAGCGCTGCTCGCCTCCGGGATCGGCCTCTCGCCGACCGCGACGGCCGCGCCGGTCGTGGGCATCGACCAGTTGGACGTCACGCCGAACTGGCGGACCGTGCCCCGGCAGGAGACCGTCACCTCGGTCTCCGCCACCGGGTACGCGCACGAGACCGAGGACTCCGACCCGGCCTTCGGCGGGCAGCTGGAGTGGACCGACTTCGCCGGCGGCGCGAGCGTCCCGCTCGGATACGACACGGGGAACGCGGCCTTCGCCGAGTCCGGCGTCGGCGGGCAGTGGCTCTACGTCCAGCACGGCATCGGCACCCACTACCTCCGTGACCTGGGGACGGGCACCGAGAAGCCGCTCGACATGCCCCGCGACGCGAGCTACCGCGGGCTGCTCGGCGACACGCTGCTCTTCCAGCAGTACGCCTCGGCCGAGGACTTCTCCACGACCACCGGCTACCACCTGGTCCGCGCCGAGGACCCGTCCGGCGCCCGCGTCCCGGTCACCGGGTGGCCCGCCGGCGCCAACCTGCACACCGCGCGGCTCGCGGCCGGTGACGGCTCCGTCGCCGTGATCCGCTTCAACCGCTCCGCCGACCCGTACGCGTACGACTACACCGACCTCGGCGTCGTCGACCTGCGCACCGGGCGGATGACCGTGATCGACGCGCCGACCCCGGCCGGTGCGAGCGTGCTCGTCGCGCCGGTGGCCGTGAGCCCCGACCGGATCGCCTGGGTCGACAAGGAGCGCACCGTCCACGTGCGGGAGCGCTCCGACCTGACCGGCCCCGGGACGACGTTCGCCCTTCCCGAGGGGCTCGCCACGGCCCGGATCGGCCTCGTCGGCGACTGGGTCCTCGCCCTGGACGACGCCTCCGGCACCGACGCCGCCCTGAAGCGGCGCCTCGTCGCGCTGCACCCGGACGGCCGCGCACAGACCCTCCTGGAGAAGGCCGAGGGGGAGATCAACCAGATCCCCGGCGGCGGCGCGGCCGTCGTCGGCGGCGGCTCCGCCACCGACTGGTCCCTCCTCAAGGCCGTCCCGGGCAAGAACGGCGGCGCGCCCGTCCTGGAGAAGCTGCGCCGTCTGGAGCCGCTGCCGGCGAAGATCGAAGCGCTCGCGCTGGGCGCCGGCCGGCTCACCACGCTGGAGTACGACGGCCCGAAGGGGCCCGGCTTCTACGGCCGGACGCTGCCCGTCGGCCCGGTCCGCACCGGGCAGTCCGCGCCGGTGTGGCAGGGCGTCGAGACGGACGCCGAGTGGAACGCCACGCCGCTCCTCGACACCGGCGACGGACGCACGGTCTCGTACCCCCGTGTCCCTTACACCGCGCGCGCGGTCGTCGCCCGCGACACCTCGGGCCGGACGACCCGCGTCACCCTCGACAAGGACGGCCGGATCGGCGACGCCTTCGGCCGCTGGGCCCTCGTGCAGAGCGGGCGGCCCACGTTTCCCGGCGAGCTGGTCCCCGGCGGCGAGACGGCCGTCGTCGACCTGGACGCGGCGACGGTCGTGTCGCGGAAGCCGCAGACGGCCGCCGCCCTGTGGGGCGACACGCTGTTCACGGGGACGGAGACGACCGGCGAGGTCGCCCGCAAGGACCTGGCCACCGGCAAGGACCTCGGCAAGGTCGCGACCGGCTCCGGCTGTCCGCTGACGGAGCTTCAGACGGCGGGCGGGCGCTGGCTGTTCTGGGCCTGCGGGCAGTTCGCCCGGCAGGGCGTCGTCGACCTGACCACCGGCGCGAAGATCACGCTGCCCCGCTCGTACGGGGAGGGCGGGCTCCTCGGCGACGGCTTCTTCGTGGACCAGTACGGCTCGAACCTGCGGCTCACCGACTTCCACGAGAAGGGCACGGTGGAGACCCGTACCCTCGTCGACTCCACGCCCGTGTACGGCGCCCGCCGGGTGACGTGGACCGTCGACCGGTTCGGCGGGGGCGTCGCGTACAAGGACGCCGACAACCGCGTCCACGTGGTGTGGACGGGCGTGCCGGCCTCCGGCCTGACCGCCGCCTCGCCGAGGGTGCCGGCGGGCATGCGGACGAAGGACGGCTGGAAGGCGTCCTGGGCGCTGTCCAAGCCCGCGTCCCTCTGGCAGCTGACGTTGCGTGACGTGTACTCCGGGGACGTGATCCGCAGCTACGGCGGCGGCGAGACCCGGGGCCGGGTCGACGTCTCCTGGGACGGCCGTACGGCGGCGGGCGGGCCCGTCCCGAACGGCCGGTACAGCTGGCACCTGGCGGCGGCCACGGCGGACGGCCAGGGCGAGGACCTGTCCCTCACCGGCGTGGTCTCGGTCACCGGCGGCCGCCCGGCCTGGCGGGACATGGCCGGCAACGACACGCAGGGCGACCTGCTGGCGATGGACCCGGCGGGCCTGGTGTCGATGTACCGGGGCACCGGCTACGGCGAGCTGTCGGCGCGGATCGCCGGGACCGGCACGAAGTTCGCGCCCTCGTCCGTCCTGGTGCCCTTCGGGGACGTGAACGCCGACGGCTGCGCGGACGTCCTCGCCCGGGTCGGCGACCAGCTGCGGGCCTACCGGCCGGGCTGCGACAAGGTGGTCTCGGCCTCCTCCCCGTACACCGTCATCGGTTCGGGCTGGGGCCAGTACGACGTCCTCACGTCCCCGGGCGACGCGAACGGCGACGGGTACACGGACCTGGTCGTGCGTCAGGCGTCGACCGGCGACGTGTACTTCTACGGCGGCACGGCCGACCACCGCCTGAAGGCCCGGGTGAGGATCGGCACGAACTGGAAGCTGTACAAGAAGCTGGTCGGCGCCGGTGACCTCAACCACGACGGGCGCGGCGACCTGCTCGGCGTGGACGCCTCGGGCGCCCTGTGGCGGTACTACTCCACCCCGACCGGCGGAGTCACCGCGCGCGTGAAGGCCGGCAGCGGCTGGGGCGTCTACTCCTCCCTGGTGGGGATCGGCGACCTCTCCGGCGACGGCTGCGCGGACCTCGTGGCCCGCGACACGGCGGGGAAGCTCTTCGCCTACGACAGCACCTGCACCGGCCTGTACGGCTCCCGCCGCCTGATCGGCTCCGGCGGCTGGAACGGATTCAAGGCCCTCTTCTGACCCTTCCGTCCGCCACGGGCCCGGCCACCACGGCCGGGCCCGCGGCGCGGCCGGTGTCGGATACCCGATCGGTTCCCGGGCCCTCTCGGGCTATGCTGCACGGGTGTGCTTGTCCACGGGCCGTTAGCTCAATTGGCAGAGCAGTGGACTTTTAATCCATTGGTTGTGGGTTCGAGTCCCACACGGCCTACGTGTGGCAGGGCGAGGGGAGACCCTCCGACCTGCCGGGGAGCGCCCCGACCGGAATCGTCCGGTCGGGGCGCTCCGTCGTCGTGGGGTCAGCGGGCTTCCGGGCGGCGGTAGGTGCAGACGTTGACGCCCTGGGGGCTGGTGACCGTGGAGACCAGTTCGAGGGTGCGCAGGGCGCCGTCCGCCGGGAAGATCGACTTTCCGCCGCCGAGGAGCACCGGCATCACCATCAGGCGGAGTTCGTCGGCGAGGTCCTCGGCCAGGAGGGTGCGGGCGAGGCTGGGGCTGCCCATGACGAGGAGGTTGCCGCCGGGGGTGTCGCGGAGTTCGCGGAGGCGGGCCACGGCCTTGTCGCCGGGGAGGAGCGTGGTGTTCCAGACCAGGTCGGACTCGCCGAGGGTGCCGGAGACGACGTACTTCGGGAGGGCGTTCATCCGGTCGGCGAAGGGGTCGCCGGCCCGCTCCGGCCAGGCGGCGGCCATGACCTGCCAGGTGCGGCGGCCGAAGAGGAGGGCGTCGGCCTGCGCGGTGGCCTCGTCGAACGCGCCGCCCACGATCTCCGGGTCGAAGAAGGGGTGGGTCCAGCCGCCGTGGGCGAAACCGCCGTCGGTGTCCTCCTCGGGACCGCCCGGGGCCTGGACGACGCCGTCGAGGCTGATGAACTCGCTGATCACGATGCGCATGGGGCCGGTCCTGTTCGTCCGTGGCTTCTTCGTGGTGCTTACGGGAATGTAGACGGGGCATCCGTCGGGAAGTCATCGGTTCCCGGAGAACTTTCCTCGGGGTTTTTCTGTCCTACCCCTCGGAACTTCGTTCGTCCGACTGGCTCTGTACGGGGGCGGCGCCGGGGAACGTGGGGAAACGTGGACGCGGAGTGTGGAGGTGGGGTCGGTGGCGGCGAGCGGTTCCGGTGATCCGGCGGAGGAGGCGCGGCAGCTGGCCCGCTACGCGTTCCTCGCCATGGCGGGGGCGGCCGCGGCCCTGCTGACCGCGCTCGGCGGCGGGCTGCTGATCCTGCTGAGCGGGATCGCGGGGCTCGCCGCGACGGCCGTGGGCGTGTGGTGGTTCCTCGCGCACCGCGGGCCGCTGCGGGTGTCCGGGGCGCTGCTCGCGGTGGCCGCGCCGCTGACGACCCTGGGCCTGTACGTCGTCGGGGGCGTCTGGGTGAACGCCCTGGTGGCGCTGGGACTGTGGGGCCTGGCGCTGTCCTGCGCGCGGTCCGCTCTGCGCCGCCCGGAGGAGGAGCGGGCCGCGCTGACGCGGGGCGAGCGCGTCCCGCCGCCCCGCCGGCCCGTCCTGATCATGAACCCGAAGTCCGGCGGCGGGAAGGTCGAGCGGTTCGGGCTCGTCGCGCGGGCGGAGGCGCTCGGCGCCCGGGTGATCCTGCTCGACCCGTCCGCCCAGGCGGATGTCGCCGGGCTGGCCCGGAAGGCCGTGGCCGAGGGCGCCGATCTGCTCGGGGTGGCCGGCGGCGACGGCACGCAGGCGCTGGTGGCCGAGGTCGCCGCCGAGCACGACCTGCCGTTCCTGGTCGTGTCGGCCGGCACCCGCAACCACTTCGCCCTGGACCTGGGCCTCGACCGCACCGACCCGTCCCGCTGCCTCGACGCGCTGAGCGACGGCGAGGAGCTCCGGGTCGACCTGGGCTCGGTCGCGGGGCTGCCCTTCGTCAACACCGTCTCCTTCGGGGTGTACGCGGACGTGGTCCAGCGCCCGGAGTACCGCGACGACAAGGCCGGCACCGCGCTCGACGTCCTGCCCGACCTGCTCCAGGGCGGTGAGGGCGACCGTCTCGACGCGACCGTCGACGCCGTCCCGCTCACCGGTCAGCAGGCGCTCCTCGTCAGCAACAACCCGTACGCGGCGCCCGATCCGCTCGGTGCGGTCGCGGGCCGCAGGCCGCGTCTCGACGGGGGCGAGCTCGGGGTGATCGGGGTCCGTGTGGACGGGGCGGCGCAGGCCGCCGAGCTGGCCGTCCTGGGGACCCAGGCGACCGGTCTGAACGTCCTGACGGCTCGTAGGGTGGAGGTCGGGGGCGGCCCCGGCGGCGCGGGCGCCGTCATCTCCGTCGCCGTCGACGGCGAGGCGCTGACCCTGCCCACGCCCGTCGTCTGCACCCTGCGTCCGGGCGCCCTGCGGGTCCTGGTGCCCCGTGACCGGCCGGGTTCGCCGCTGCCCCCGCCGCCGCTGGACTGGCGGCGCCTGACCCGGCTGGCCTTCCCCGAGCAGCCGGCGGGGCCCGCCCGCGGCAACTGGTGGGACTCTCCCGCCTCGTGAGCCCCCGCCCCGTATCTCGTAACCCTGGAACCGCTAGGAGCGGCGCATGACCGACGACACGACGACCGGGACCCTCCGGGACGTCCTGCACGACATCCGGGCCGTCGACGGCGCCGTGTACGGCGCGGTGGCCGCGACCCCGACGCCCACGCTCGACACGGCGTTCCGCCGGCTCTCGGCGGCGGCCGACCATTCCAAGATCTCGTTCACGGTCGCGGCGGCGCTCGCGCTCGTGCCCGGCCGGCCGCGGCGGGCCGCGCTGGCCGGGGTCGGGGCGATCGCGGTGGCCTCGGCCTCGGCGAACCTGCTGGGCAAGCGGCTGGTCCACCGGCGCAGGCCGGACCGGGAGGCGGCGCGGGTGGTGGTGGGCCGTCATGTGCCCATGCCGGCCTCGGCGTCGTTCCCGTCCGGGCACACCGCTTCGGCGGTCGCGTTCGCCACCGCCGTGGGGTCGGTGCTGCCGCACGCCACGCTGCCGCTGGCGGCCCTGGCCTGGACGGTGGGCTACTCCCGGGTGCACACCGGGGTGCACTACCCGGGCGACGTCGCCGCGGGCGCCCTGCTCGGTGTCGCGAGCGCGGGTGTCTCCCTGGCGGCGGTGAGCTGGCTGACCGCCAGGGGGAAGTGAGCCGGGGTCAGTCCGCGACGGCGAGCGGCGGGAGCCGCCAGCTGCCGTCGAGGACCGACGGGTCGGGGCCGTAGAGCCGGACGACGAGCCGGAACGGGCCGTCGGGTGCGGGCAGCCAGTTCGCCGCCTGCTTCGGGTCGGCCGGGCGGTCCTTGCGTACGTGCAGGGTGAGGCCGCCGTCGTCGTCGTACACGAGCCCGGGGGTGCGGTCGCCGATCGCGTACCGGTCGATCTCGTTGGCGGCGAGCAGCCGCTCGGGCAGGCGGTAGAGGGTCACGGACCAGAAGAAGCGGGCCGGGGGCAGCTGCCCGGCGGGGAAGCGGACGACGTGGTCGTGGTCGTGTCCGTCCGGCGGGTGGGCGTCGCCGTCGTCGGCCCACCAGCCGCCGTACCAGACCTCGGCCGAGGGAAGGCCGTAGAGCCCCACGTCGGCGGCGGCCGCGCGGCCGATGTAGTCGTCGCCGAGCTCGGCGCGGGTGCCGAAGAGGTCCGAGGAGACGGTGGTGGCCGCCACGGCCTTCTCCAGGCGGGCGCGGGCGTCGGCGACGCCCCGCTCGACGGCCGCGAGGATCTCGGGGGAGAGCGCGGCCGGTTCGAACTCTCCCGTGCCGGTCACCCCGAGCGCCGCGAGGCGGTCGCGCAGGGCGCGGTCCCGCTCCAGTACGGGGAAGAACCGGAGCAGGAAGTCGAGCAGCGTGAAGAACTCGACGTTCCCGAGGTCCTCCTCGCGCCAGACCGGCCAGACCGGTTCGTCGGCGGGGTGCGGGGCGGCGGTGTCCGTGTACGTGGAGAGGGGGCGGAGCTCGTACCGCTCCTGGACGGCGCGCAGGGCGGGGACGTCCTCGGGGCCGGCCAGGTGGGTCCGGCCGAGGATCCCGACCAGGTGGGTGTCGGCGCGCAGGACGCCGCTGATCCCCTCGGGGACGGGGCCGTTCCAGCCGGGTCCGGCGACCAGGTGGTGGCCGGCCGCCCGTCCCGTCGTGCGGGAGCCGACGTATCCGACGATCGCGGTGTCGAGGTCGTGCAGCGGCAGCACGTAGTAGCGGTCGACGGCCGGGACGGAGATCACGACGGGCTCGGCGCGCAGGTCGAGCCAGGCCACGGAGTACGGGGTGTCGTTGTTCGGGGTGGCGACGTCGGTGTCGGCCGGGGTGAAGGGCTCCGAGCGGTGCCGGAAGCGGCCGAAGCCGCCCGTGTACCGGGGGTCGTCGGAGTCGATCGCCTGCGCGTACAGCGTGCGGTAGGTGTCCAGGATCGGGTAGCCCCAGATCCAGGCGTCGGCCGCTGTCCGGCGGGCCTCCTCGGGGGTGATCGGCACGGCGGACCGCCTTCGCACGCGAGAGGGAACCAACCCGTACAAACTCGCACGAACGGTTCCCTCCCGCATGTGGTGCGGTCCCGCGTCAGCTCGTCGCCCGGGCCAGGTCCTCCGCCGAGAAGCCGAGCGTGGCGAGCCGCTCCGGATCGGCCAGGATGTGCAGGGCGACGATCCGGTCCTCGACGATCGTGAACGTCATCAGCGAGCCCGGGCGCCCCTTGACGACCGACAGGACCGCGGGCTGGCCGTTGGCCACGACCCGCAGCGTGTCCGTGCGGAACTTCGCGTACGTGAGGGCCTGGGCGATGACGGCCTCGGCGCCGCGGACGACCTGGGAGACGGCCGCGAGGGTCCTGCCGCCGTCCGCGCGCAGCACCACGTCCGGGTCGAGGACGGCGAGGAGTCCCTCGAAGTCGCCGCCGTGCGCGGCGGCGAGGAAGGCGTCGGCGATCTCCCGCTGTCGCCGCGCGTCCGGGCCGGGGGCCGGGGTGGCGTCCTGCACCCGGCGTCGGGCGCGGCTGGCGAGCTGGCGGGTCGCGGCCGGGGTGCGGTCCACGATCTTGGCGATCTCGTCGAAGGAGACGGCGAACATGTCGTGCAGGACGAAGGCGAGCCGCTCCGCCGGTCCCAGGGTGTCCAGGACGACGAGGAGCGCGAGCCCGACGGACTCGGTGAGCTCGGCCGCGTGCTCCGGGTCGGTGGTGTCGGCGACCCGGACCACCGGATCGGGGACGTAGTACTCCAGCGGGTCCTCGCGGCGCGAGCCGCGCGAGCGCAGCATGTCCAGGCAGACGCGGCCGACGACCGTGGTCAGCCAGCCGCTCAGGTTCTCCACACCGCTGACGTCGCTGCGGCTGAGCTTGAACCAGGCCTCCTGGACGGCGTCCTCGGCCTCGCTGACCGAGCCCAGCATCCGGTAGGCCACCGCCCGCAGATGACCGCGGTCGGCGTCGAAGCGCCGGGCCAGGAATTCCTTGTCGTGGTCCACTCGTCGATCTCCCCGTTCGCGTCCCGTCATGCCGTCATGACGGATGGAAACCCGCCGATGTGACAGGCGCAGCGGCGGCGGAACCAGGCCGCGGGGTCCCGACACGTGAGATCCCCGCCGTCTCGTGGCGAACGCCCGGGATTCCCCGGCCGAAGCCCCCGACCACCGTGAATCCCCACTTCAGCACGGTGATCTTCGTCCGTAGATTGATCACCATGACGACGACAACGACGCAGGTCAACCCCGTGCTCCGCACCCCGCCGGCCTCCCCCGCCGCGGCCGCCGCCTACTTCTCCGCCAGCCTCGCCTTCCACGCCGACGTCTCCGACGTGGCCTCTGCCCTCGCGACCGCTTCCGCCGAGGGGACCGACCCGGGCTTCGTGGTGATCGACTCCCGGTCCACCGCCTCCTGGGACCAGGGGCACGTCCCCGGCGCGGTCCACCTGCCGACCGCGCTCATCCCCGAGCAGGCCGAGCAGCTGCTCGACCGGTCCGTGCCGGTCGTCACGTACTGCTGGGGCCCCGGCTGCAACGGCGCCACGCGCGCCGCGCTGGCCCTCGCCGAGCTGGGCTTCCAGGTGAAGGAGATGCTCGGCGGCTTCGAGTACTGGGTGCGCGAGGGGTTCGCGTACGAGACGTGGGAGGGGCCCGCGGAGAAGGCCGCCGACCCGCTGACGGCGCCGGTCGACTCCGACGACTGCGGCTGCTGACGTAACCGATTTCGTGATCGCCCCGGTCATGCCGTAGAGTCGTGTTTACCGACGCGGGGTGGAGCAGCTCGGTAGCTCGCTGGGCTCATAACCCAGAGGTCGCAGGTTCAAATCCTGTCCCCGCTACTCAGTAGCAGCGAAGGCCCGGATCCAGTCTCTGGATCCGGGCCTTCGTCGTTCCCGGTCCTGTCGGCTTGACCTTTACGCAACGTCAAGATTTAGCGTTCTCGGCATGGAGTGGTCGATCCAGGAGATCGCCAAGAAGGCCGGCACCACCAGCCGCACCCTCCGCCACTACGGGGAGCGCGGACTGCTGGAACCGAGCCGGATCGGCGCGAACGGTTACCGGTACTACGACCAGGCGGCGCTCGTGCGGCTGCAGCGGATCCTGCTGCTGCGCGAGCTGGGGCTCTCGCTGCCCGCCATCGCCGAGGTCCTCGCGGGGCAACAGGACACGTCCGCCGCCCTGCGCACCCACCTCGCCCTTCTGGAGCGGGAGCGCGAGCGCATCGGACGCCAGATCGCGTCGGTGCGGACCACTCTCCACAAGACCGAGAACGGAGAAGAGCTCATGGCCGACGAAGTGTTCGACGGTTTCGACCACACGGTGCACGAGGAGGAGGTCACCGAGCGCTGGGGCCGCGACGCGTACGAGAAGGGCGACCGCTGGTGGCGCTCGCTCAGCGACGCGCAGAAGAAGGCCTTCATGGAGGAGCAGGCGGGCATCGCCCGCGACTTCGGGCAGGCGGCCCGGGAAGGCCTGGCCGCCGACAGTGACGAGGTGCAGGCCATCGCGCGGCGCCAGATCGCCTGGCTGTCCACGACCACGACGCCGACGAAGGAGTACGTGATCGGTCTCGGGCAGATGTACGTCGACGACCCGCGCTTCACCGCGAACTACGACCGGCACGGCGAGGGCGCCGCGGTCCTCGTCCGGGACGCGATGAAGGTCTACGCCGAGCGGCACCTCTGACAGGACTGTCTGAAGTAAACGGTGGCCAAAAGCGTGCCCGCCTCTTTGCAGGGGCACCACACCCCACCGTAGTCTCACGTGCACCATGAGTGACGAGCGTGTGAGCGATGTGAGCCGGCGGGCGCCCGCCGTGCTCGTCCTGCTCGCGCTCCTCGCCCTGCTCGTCAGCGTCTGCCACGGCTCCCACGGGCACGTGCTGCCGACCTCCGGCACCGCGACCCTCTCCGCCCCCGCGCTCCCGCACGGCTGCGAGCGGTCCGGGGACGCCTGGACCTTCGACGCCCATCTGCCCGCGCAGGCCGCCGCCTCCCAGCCCGCCGCGCCCGACGCGGGCGCCGCCGTGGTCCTGCCATACGCGGCGGACCTCCGCACCGATCCCCGCGCGCTCTGCGTCCGGGACCGGGCGGGCCCCGGCCCCCGGCCGGGCCGACTGCTCATCGCCCTCGGGGTGGACCGGAACTGAACCGGGTCCCGCACTCGCGTGACCAGGTTCCCTTTCGCGTACCCACCCCGAGGACGAACACCCATGACCGCACCACTGATGCTGCCCGTCGAGGGGCAGACCGTCGGCAACACCCCCGTCCTGTGGACGGACGACGGCTACTGGGCCAAGCTCGAAGGCTTCAACTTCGGCGGCATCAAGGACCGCGCCGCCCTCTACATGGTCGAGCAGGCCCGCCGCCGCGGCGAGCTGCGGCCCGGCGCCCCGATCGTCGAGTCCACCTCCGGGACCCTCGGCCTCGGCCTCGCCCTCGCGGGCGTCCTCCACGGCCACCCCGTGCACGTCGTCACCGACCCGGGCCTCGAACCGATCGTCGAGCGGATGCTCGCCGCGCACGGCGCCCGGGTCCACGTCGTCCCCGAGCCCAGCCCGCACGGCGGCTGGCAGCAGGCCCGGATGGACCGGGTCGCCGAACTGCTGCTGAGCCTCGACGGGGCCTGGTGGCCCGACCAGTACGGGAACCCCGACAACCCCGCCGCCTACGCGGGGCTCGCCGCCGAGCTGTCCGCGCAGCTCGACCGGATCGACGTCCTCGTCTGCGCGGTCGGCACCGGGGGCCACTCGGCCGGGATCTCCCGGGCGCTGCGCGCGACCAGCAGCCCGGCCCTGGAGCTGGTCGGCGTGGACTCGGTGAACTCCACCGTCTTCGGCCTGCCGGCCGGGGAGCGGCTGATGCGCGGCCTCGGCTCCTCCATCCATCCGGGGAACGTCGACCACGGGGCCTTCGACGAGGTGCACTGGGTGGGTCCGGCGGAGGCGGTCCGGACGGCCCGCCGGCTGGCCTCGCGGCACTTCGCGACCGGCGGCTGGAGCGTGGGCGCGGTCGCCCTGGTCGCCGGCTGGCTGGCCCGCACGCGGCCGCGCGGGACCCGGATCGCGGCCGTCTTCCCGGACGGGCCGCAGCGGTACTTCGACACCGTCTTCAACGACGAGTTCTGCGCGGCGCACGGGCTGCTCGACGGTCCCGTACGGGAGGACCCCGCCGCGTACGTCTCCGACGACACGGTCAGCGGCTGGACCCGCCGGGTCCTGGAGCGTGTCCGGTGACGACGGCGACCGCGCCCGCCAAGGGCGGCGTCTGGAAGCAGAGCCGCACCTTCGAGCCGGCCGTACGGCTCCTCTTCCTGAACCAGCTCACCATCAACCTCGGCTTCTACATGCTCATGCCGTACCTGGCCGCGCACCTCGCGGACGGGCTCGGCATGGCCGCCTGGGCCGTCGGCCTCGTCCTCGGCGCCCGGAACCTCTCCCAGCAGGGCATGTTCCTCGTCGGCGGGGCGCTCGCCGACCGGCTCGGCTTCAAGCCGCTGATCGTGGCCGGCTGCGCGCTGCGGACGGTCGGCTTCGGGGCGCTCGCCTTCGCGCAGTCGCTGCCGATGCTGATCGCCGCCTCGCTCGCGACGGGCCTCGCGGGAGCCCTCTTCAACCCCGCCGTGCGGGCCTGTCTCGCGGCGGAGGCGGGGGAGGAGCGCCGGGTGGAGGCCTTCGCGCTGTTCAACGTGTACTACCAGGCGGGCATCCTGCTCGGGCCGCTCGTCGGGGTGGCCCTGACAGGGGTGTCGTTCCGGCTGACGTGCGGGGTGGCGGCGGTGCTGTTCGCCGGCCTGACCCTCGTACAGCTCCGGCATCTGCCCGTACGGGTCTCCGAAGCGCCGCGGGAGCAGCGCGGGCAGTTCCGTACGGTCCTCGCCCACCGGACCTTCTGGCTCTTCTCCCTCGCCATGACCGGCTCGTACGTGCTGTCCTTCCAGGTCTATCTGGCGCTGCCGCTCGCGGCGGGCGGTACGGGAGCGACGACCGCGCTGTTCGTCGTGTCGGCGCTCGTCGCGCTCGCCGGGCAGCTGCGGATCACCGCCTGGTGCCGGCGGCGCCTCAGCCGGGAGCGGTGTCTCGTGCTGGGGCTCGCCCTGATGGGCGGGGCGTTCCTGGTCCCGGCCGTGCTGGGGCACGGCCTGGTGGGGCTGCTGCTGTGCGCGGCGGTGCTGTCCGTCGCGAACGCGGTGCTCTACCCGTACGAGATGGACACCGTCGTCGCCCTGTCCCGGGGGCGCTGGGTGGCCACCCACTACGGGCTCTACAACACGGTCTGCGGGATCGGGATCACCCTCGGGAACCTGGGGACGGGCGCGCTCCTGGACGTGACCGGCTGGTCGGCGGCGCCGTGGCTGGTGCTGTGCGGGGTGGGCCTGGTGTGCGCGGCGGCGATGGCGCTGCTGGCCCGGGGCGGCCGGCTGGCGGAGGGCGCGCCGGCCGCCTGAGGCGCCGTACGCCACTCGGCCCCGTGGGAGTCGCCGCCCCTCGCGGCGGCGGCCACCCTGGGAGGGCGCGGTGCGGACCGCGGCCGGTCGGACCGGGCAGGAGAGCACAGGTGGGGCACCCCCTAGGAGCGGCGGGCGGAGGTCGGCGGGGCGGCGGGGGGCGCCCCGAGTACGGCGGCGCCCGGCGGTTCATCCGCGCGCTGCCCCCGCTGATCATCGTGGGCGGTGTCGCCTTCGACGTGGCGACACCGCCCGAGTACACGGCGGCGCCGCTCTTCTCCGCCGCCCCGCTGATCGCCGCGCCCTTCTTCTCCACGCTCACGACCCTGCTCACCGGGATCGCCGCGGTCCTCGCCTCCGTCGGGCTGCACGCCTACAACGGCACCGTCGACGAGGTCGCCGCCCTCACCGAGACGCTCACCGTCCTCACCGTCTCCGCGCTCGCCCTCCTCATCAACCGGGTCGTGCGCCGCAGCGGCGAGCGGCTCGCCTCGGCGCGGGTCATCGCGGAGACCGCGCAGAAGGCGGTGCTGCCGACGCCCGCCGAGCGGATCGGCGGGCTGCAGTGCGCGGCGCGGTACGAGGCTGCGCAGGCCGACGCGTTCATCGGCGGCGACCTGTTCGCCGTCCAGGACACCCCGCACGGGGTGCGGCTCGTGGTGGGGGACGTCCGGGGCAAGGGGATGGACGCGGTCGAGGCCGTCGCCGTCGTCATCGGCGCCTTCCGGGAGGCGGCGGAGCAGGAGCGGACCCTGGAGGGAGTGGCGCAGCGCCTCGAACGGGCGCTGACCCGGGAGGGCACCCGCCGGGACGGGCTCGACGCCTTCGAGGGGTTCACCACCGCAGTGCTGGCCGAGATCCCGCGCTCCGACGGGAGCGGGACGTTCGACGGTTTCGTACGGGTCGTCAACCGCGGGCACCCGCCGCCGCTGATGCTGTACGCGGACGGGCGCCTGGAGCCGCTGGAGCCGGGCGAGGCGGCGCTGCCGCTCGGCATGGGCGAGCTGGCGGCGTGGCCCGACCGGGCGGAGGCGCGTCCCTTCCCGCAGGGCGCGACGCTGCTCTTCTACACGGACGGCCTCTCGGAGGCGCGGAACGCGCAGGGCGTCTTCTACGATCCGGCGGCGCGGCTCGCCGGGCGGATCTTCCCGGGACCCGAGGAGCTGCTCGACGCGCTCGTGGACGACGTACGGCTCCACACGGGCGGCGGGTCGACGGACGACATGGCGCTGCTCGCGGTCAGCCGCCCCGCGACGGGCCAGCCCGAGCGGCGCCGGACGATGCCGGTGGTGCCGCCGGAAGGGTCCGGTCACCAGGCGTAGTCGAGGGGTGTCACTGCGATAACAATTGACATAACGTCAGATCGCGAGGGTTCCGCCGGATCCGCGGCAGGCCTTACTGAAGGGGGGTCAACTTGGGCGATAGCGGCCCAATTCAATGAATGATCAAGAGGAACAGCTTGGAATCGGGACCCCCTGTCTATTAACGTTCGATAACGCAGCGCGGTCGTCCCAGCCGTCGCAAGAGGCGGCACCGTGCGCACGCGCCGAATCCTGAAAAGGAACCGGGGAACCACCACTTGGGGTGAATCGGGCCCCTTCGCACCCGTGCGGATCTCGCACTCGTGTGGTCGAGCCCGTAGGAGACCTTCCTGCTCCGAACCCGTCAGCTAACCCGGTAGGCGAGAAGGAAGGAAAGGAGCGCGCCCCCGTGGCGTCCAACACCCCCGCACCCGAAGCCCCCTTCGATGCATTCGGTGGCGGTGCGGGTCCCGCCGCCCCGGGCACCGAGTGGAACCCCACCGAGGGCTCCCTCCGCGCCGAGAGCCGCTCCGGCGGCCGGCACCGGGTCGTCAAGCAGCGCTCCAACTTCGCCCGCTCCTCCACCGTCCTCGGCGTCGGCGTGATCGCCGCCGTCGGCGCGGGCGGCCTCGCCACCGCGCAGGAGAAGCCCCCGGTCGCCATATCGCTGCCGGACCTCCCGGACCTGGACCTGCCCGACGCCCACGACATCCCCGGCGTCGGCGACCTCCTCCCCGAGGAGCACAGCGAGCCCGTCACCGAGGCCCGCGCCAACCCGAACCCGCTCACCGCCGCCTACACCACCACGGCCGACGAGCGCACCGGACAGACCGAGCAGGCCACCGCCGCCCCCGCCGCCGGCGAGGCCCTGCGCGCCCGCATCCTCCAGCAGGCCGAGCAGCAGCAGGCCTCCGCCGACGCCGCCGAGAAGGCCGCCGCGGAGAAGGCCGCGGCCGAGAAGGCCGCCGCCGAGGCCAAGGCCAAGGAAGCCGCCGCGGAGAAGGCGGCCGCCGAGGCGAAGGCGAAGGCCGAGGCGGAAGCCAAGGCCAAGGCGGAAGCGGAGGCCAAGGCGAAGGCCGAGGCCGAGCGCCTCGCCAAGCTCGCCGCCAGCTACTCGCTGCCCGTCTCCTCGTACACCCTCACCGCCACCTACATGCAGTCCGGCTCGATGTGGTCCTCCGGCCACCACACCGGCCTCGACTTCGCCGCCCCCACGGGCACCCCGCTCAAGGCGGTCCACGGCGCGACCGTCAAGTCCGCGGGCTGGTCCGGCTCCTACGGCTACCGGATCGTCCTGGAGCTGGAGGACGGCACCGAGGTCTGGTACTGCCACCTCTCCTCCATGACGGTCGGCGTCGGCCAGACCGTCGGCACCGGCGAGACCATCGGCCGCGTCGGCGCCACCGGCAACGTCACCGGCGCCCACCTCCACATGGAGGTCCACACGCCCGGCGGCGACGGCATCGACCCGGCGGCCTGGCTCCGCTCCAAGGGCCTGAGTCTCTGAGCGGACCCGGAATAGTCCCGGCGGCGGGAGCGGTTGAGCGACGCATGACCTCTCTCCGCCCGCTGGGCAGCTCCGACCTGCACGTCTTCCCCATAGCCCTGGGCGGCAACGTCTTCGGCTGGACCGCCGACGAGGCACAGTCCTTCGCCGTCCTCGACGCCTACGCCGCCGCCGGCGGCAACTTCGTCGACTCCGCCGACGTCTACTCCGCGTGGGCCGAGGGCAACGAGGGCGGCGAGTCCGAGACGGTCATCGGCCGCTGGCTCGCCTCCCGCGGCAACCGCTCCGACATCGTCGTCGCCACCAAGGTCGGCGCCCACCCCCACTTCAAGGGCCTGTCCGCCACCACCATCAAGGCGGGCGCGGAGGAGTCCCTCCGCCGCCTCGGCACCGACCACATCGACCTCTACTACACGCACTTCGACGACGAGTCCGTCCCGGTCGAGGAGATCGTCACCGCCCTCGACCAGCTGGTGAAGGACGGCAAGGTCCGCGCCGTCGCCGCCTCCAACATCTCCCCGGAGCGGCTGCGCGCCTCCCTCGACTTCGCCGAGGCCGAGGGCCTCGCCCGCTACGTCGCCCTCCAGCCGCACTACAACCTGGTCTCCCGCGACACCTACGAGGGCCCGCTCCTGGAGACCGTCGAGCGGGCCGGGCTCTCCGCCGTCCCGTACTACGGGCTCGCGGCCGGCTTCCTCACCGGCAAGTACCGCCCCGGTGCCACCGTCGACAGCGTCCGCGCCTCCGGGGCCGCCGGGCACCTGGACACCGAGCGGGGCCGGGCCGTGCTCTCCGCGCTCGACACGGTCGCCGAGGCGCACGGGGCGGAGCTCGCCACCGTCGCCCTCGCCTGGCTCGCCGCCCGGCCGACCGTCGCCGCGCCGATCGCCTCGGCCCGCACGGTCGAACAGCTCCCGGCCCTCGTCGCCGCCGCCGACCTCACCCTCACGGAGACCGAGCTGACCCTCCTGGACGAGGCCTCGGCCGTCTAGGGCCCGTCTTTCGGATCATGCCGGGCTCGCGAGGCCTAGCTCCGGTACGGGTTGTAGCCGTCGTAGTCCAGGTACTGCGGCGGCGCCCAGGCCCGGCCGGTCGCCCGTGCCGCGTACGTGAGGGCCGGGGAGGCGACCGCACGGCGCTGCCACAGGTGGTGCAGCAGCTCCTGCTCCCGGGCCGGGAAGTCGGGCCCCGCCGTGCCGCGCCGGGCCCGGTCCCGCAGGAACGCGAGGGTCGTCGCGAAGGACTCGTACTCGCCGACCGCCCGCGCGGCCGGCGCGCCGTACGTCCGGGCGGCGAACGAGCGGGCCATCTGCCGGGCGCGCATCGAGGACAGCGCGAGCGGCTCGGTGGGGGCGAGCCAGCCGGCCGCCGCGTACGCCGGGAGCTCCCCGGATATCGTGCGCAGCTCGCGCTGCCGGCTCCACACCGCCAGCCAGGTCAGCAGGCCGAAGGCCGGGACCATGAGCGCCCCGTACACCGCGTAGAAGGCCAGCGGGCCGCCGAAGGTGGCCGAGCCGTTCCAGGCGGCGTGCAGGCCCATGGCGAGCAGCAGCCCGGCGAGCGGCAGCAGCACCCGGCGCAGTCGCTTCCCGCGCGGCGCGAGGGCGGCGAAGCCGAAGCCGATGCCGGTGAGCACGGTGAACAGCGGATGCGCGAACGGCGACATCACGACCCGGACGAAGAAGGTCGCGGCGGTCACCGAACCCAGACCGGAGGAGCCGAACTCCTGGTCCTCGCCGAAGGCGTTGCCGAGATAGAGGATGTTCTCGGTGAAGGCGAAGCCGGTCGCGGTGAAACCGGCGACCACGACCCCGTCGACGAGACCGCCGAAGTCCTTCCTGCGGAAGAGGAACAGCAGCAGGATCGCGGCGGCCTTCGCGCTCTCCTCCACCACCGGCGCGATCACCGTGGCGCCGAGGGTGTCCGCCGAGTCCGGGTCCGCGGTGGCCGTCGCGATCCAGCGGACCGCGAAGGAGTTCGCCAGGATCGCGACGAGCGCGGCGGCGAAGGCGCCCCAGGCGAAGGCGAACAGCATGTTCTTCCAGGGGCCCGGCTCGACCCTGTCGAGCCAGCGGAACGCCGACATGAGCAGCGGTACGGGAAGCACCGCGAGGCCCAGACCGACGAGGAAGCCCTGGGTGCCGGTCTGCTCGCGGACCAGCGCCAGGATGACGAGGGCGCAGAGCGCGAGCAGCGTCACGACGGCGATCGCGCGGACCAGCCGGCTGCGCCAGAAGGACCGGCGGGGCCGGTAGCGCCACTGGGATCGGTCGGCGGCGGCGGGGAAGGCCGGCTCCTCGGTGTCCCGGTGCGGGACGGGAGCGGCGTCCGACAGGTCGCTGGGGGCTGGGTTCGACACGTGAGCGACCCTAACGACCCCCACCGACACCGGTCGACGGAGAAAACCGCTCCGTGTCACTTCCCAGGGAACCGCGCCGTGTCAGTTCCCTGGAAACCTCCGTGTCACTTCCTCCGGAAGAGCAGGTCGTGCACGACGTGCCCCTTGTCGAGGCCCTGCCCCTCGAAGCGGGTGAGGGGCCGGAAGTCGGGCCGGGGCGCGTAGCCGCCGTCGGCCTGCGTGTTCTCGTAGTCCGGATGCGCGGAGAGCACCTCCAGCATCTGCTCGGCGTACTCCTCCCAGTCCGTGGCGCAGTGCAGCACGGCCCCGGGCTTCAGGCGCGGCGCGAGGAGGCTGAGGAACTCGGGCTGGATGAGCCGCCGCTTGTGGTGGCGGGCCTTGGGCCACGGGTCCGGGAAGTAGACCCGGCAGCCGTCGAGGGCCGCGTCGCCGAGCATCTCGCGGAGCAGGATGATCGCGTCGCCGTTGGCGACCCGGACGTTGGTGAGCCCGTTCCGGTCGGCGAGACCGAGGAGGTTGCCCTGGCCCGGCGTGTGCACGTCCACGGCGAGGATGCCGGTGCCGGGGTCGGCGGCGGCCATCTGCGCGGTCGCCTCGCCCATGCCGAAGCCGATCTCCAGGACGACCGGAAGCCCGTCGAACATCTCGCCCAGGTCGAGGACCCGCTTGCCGTCGATGTCGAGGCCCCAGTCGGGCCAGCGCTTCAGCATCGCCTCGGCCTGCCCGTACGTGACACGGCTGCGGCGCGGCTGGAAGCTCCGGATCCGCCGCTCGTGATGGGCCCCGGCGGGATCGGGCATGGGCCCCTCGCCGGGGGCGAACATCCGGCTGCCGCGGCGCGCGGCGGCGGGCTGTGCGGGGTCGGCGACGGGCTGCGGGCCGTTCTCAATCTGCTCAGACACAATGCGACCGATTCTACGGCGGCACGGCGAGAGCGGCCTCCGCCCGGGCTACAGCCGGGCCAGGGCCCGGGCCGCCACCTCGCGGCCGATCGGGAGGGACGCCGTCGCCGCAGGTGAGGGCGCGTTCAGGACGTGGACCGTCCGCGGCGCCTCGCGGAACAGGAAGTCGTCGACCAGCGTCCCGTCCCGCAGCACCGCCTGCGCCCGCACCCCCGGCGCCGCCCGCCGCAGGTCGGACTCCTCGACGACCGGCAGCAGCCGGCGCACCGCCTCGGTGAAGGCCCGCTTCGAGAGCGACCGGTGCATCTCGCCGGCGCCGTACCGCCAGTGCGCGCGGGCGATCGCCCACGAGCCGGGCCACGCCAGGGTGGCGCCCAGCTCGCGCGGGCGGACGACGGACCAGCCGTACCCCTCCTTGGCCAGGGCCGGGACCGCGTTGGGCCCGATGTGGACGCCGCCGTCGATGCCCCGGGTCAGGTGCACCCCGAGGAAGGGGAAGGCGGGATCCGGCACGGGATAGACCAGGCCGCGCACGAGCGAGGGGTCCGCGAGCTCGTAGTACTCCCCCCGGAAGGGCACGATCCGCATGCCCGGATCGTCGCCCGCGAGCCGCGCGATCCGGTCGCAGTGCAGCCCCGCGCAGTTCACCAGGACCTTCGCCCGCACCACGCGCCCGTCCGCCGTGCGCACGGCGACGCCCCAGGCCCGCCGGTCGATGACGGTGACCTCCGCGCCGTACAGGATCCGGGCCCCGGAGGCCTCGGCGAGCCGCTCCGACACCGCCCCGTAGTCGCAGATCCCGGTCGTGCCGACGTGGATCGCGGCGAGTCCCCGCACCCGCGGCTCGTACTCGCTGATCTGCGCCGGGCCGAGCTCGCGCACGGGGATGCCGTTCTCCCTGCCGCGCTGGACCAGCGCGTGCAGGCGGGGCAGCTCCTCGCGCGCGGTGGCGACGATGATCTTCCCCGTCACCTCGTGCGGAATGTCCCACTCCGCGCAGAACTTGACCATCTCGGCCGCGCCCTCGACCGCGAACTTCGCCTTGAGCGACCCCGGACGGTAGTAGATCCCGCTGTGGATCACGCCGCTGTTGCGCCCCGTCTGGTGGCGCGCGAGGGCGTGCTCCTTCTCCAGGACGGTGACCCGGGTGCCGGGAGCCGCGCGCGTCAGGGCGTACGCCGTCGACAGACCGACGATCCCGCCGCCGATCACCAGCACGTCACAGTCAAACACCAGCGCCACCTCCCACCCCCGATAGTGCACTGGCCCACTGACAATGCCGCTAAACGCCCACGCCGTGGGACGCGTGTCACTTCTGAGCGGCGCCGCGCCCCGGGGCGGGGTCTCACGCCGGAGTGACGAGCAGCGGGCGGGCCCGCTCCCGCAGCTCCATGACGCGCGGCTCGTCCCCGTACGGTTCCAGCCGGTGCAGCAGGTCCCGCACGTACTCGGTCGTCCGCGCCGAGGAGATCCGTCCCGCCACCTCCACCGCGCGCGTGCCCGCCGCGCAGGCGGCGTCCAGGTTGCCCGACTCCAGCTCGGCCACCGCCGACACCACGAGCCGCAGCCCGTGCGAGCGGACGAACTCCTCCGTCGGCCGGGACAGCGCCTGCTCGGTGAAGCGCCGGACCTCGCGCGGCATCCGCAGGTCCCGGTAGCACTCGGCGGCGTCGGCGCAGAACCGGTCGTACGAGTAGAAGCCGAGCCAGGTCGGGTCGGCGTCGCCCTCCCGCGAGCGCTCCAGCCAGCCCTCGGCGGACTTGAGCGCGGCCGCGGCGGCGACCCCGTCGCCGGCCTTGGCGTGCGCGCGGGCCTCGACGAGCCGGAAGAAGGACATGGTGCGGGCGGTGGCGAGCCCCCTGTTCCGTTCGAGGGCGGCCTGGGCGAGGTCGACGCCCTCGTCGGCGAAGCCCCGGTAGGTGGCCTGGAGGGACATCGAGGCGAGGACGTAGCCGCCGAGGGGCACGTCGGCGGCGGCGCGGGCGAGCCGCAGGGCCTGGATGTAGTAGCGCTGGGCGGCCTCCTGCTGCCCGGTGTCGAAGGCCATCCAGCCGGCGAGCCGGGTGAGCTCGGCGGTCGCGCCGAACAGGTTCCGGCCGACCTCGTCCGAGTACGAGCCGAGCAGCAGTGGCGCCGCGTCCACGCGTAAGCACTCGGGCACCATCGACGAACGCCAGTCCCCGCCTCCGTACTTGGAGTCCCAGCGGCGCGCGTCCTCGGCGGCCTCGCGGAGCTTGGCGACGTCGCTGTGGCCCACGCGCGCGTGCTCCGGGGCCGCCGCGGTGAGCCCCGCGCCCGCGCCGGGCCGCGGGGCCTCGCGCTCCACCGACGGGTCGGCGGGGGTTATCAGCCAGCGGGACGCGGGCGTGGCGTACGCGCTGACCGCGAAGGAACCGGCGAGCGACTGCCAGATGCCGCCCCCGCCGGCCCGGCGCCCGGCGAGATCCAGCCGGTACAGATCGGTGGCCGAGCGGACCGCCTCGCCCACGTCGCGCGGGAAGGCGAGCCCCACCTCGGGCGCCGGGTCGGCGTCCGCGAGCCCGATCTCGTGCAGCGGCACGGGCCGGCCCAGCTTCTGCCCGATCGCGGCGGCGATCAGATGCGGGGCGGCACCCTGCGGCACCATGCCCTTGGACACCCAGCGGGCGACCGAGGTCTTGTCGTAACGAAGCGTCAGTCCCCGTTGCGCACCGAGGTCGTTGACGCGCCGGGCGAGCCCGGCGTTGCTGATTCCCGCGAGGGCGAGAACCGTGCCGAGCTTTTCGTTCGGCCCGCGTTGCTCCCTGGACATGACGCCACCCCTCGACAACCCAGACGGCCGCCACGACGCCGGGCATAGGCGTGCGGCATTCGTAAACACAGCGTAGTTCGCCGCATCCCTACCGTTAAGGGGCGGTGTTCCGTATGGCGAGATTGTTGTGTGAACGTGCGACGAGCGCGGCCGGCGGAGCGGCTCGTGCTCCCGTCGTGTGGCCGTGCGCCCGGCCGTGCGCTCTCGTCCGGCCGGCGGGGAAGCGCTTCCATGAGTATCGCGTGGGTCGGCCCGTTCGGCCGGGAGCGGAGTCCCGGACCAGTGGGCTGGGGGACACCGCCGCCCCATTCCCCGCGGGCGGCGGACGGCGCCGGGAGGCGGGAGCGCCTCCCGGACTGCCGGTGTCGGCGACGCCGCCCGGACACCGGTCGAAACCTCCGACGGGGATCGATATTTGGCCGAATGACGACGGTGTGCCGTCGCACTCCAACTGGCCCATGCCAGGGGCGCATTCGGCTTTCGGGCGCGTGCGCCCGGACCCCGCCCCGTGCGCCGTTGTCGTGGCAGCATGTCCTCCACCGAAACGGATGTGGAGGCGCCGATGCGATGGCTGGTGGGCTGGAGCAGTGTCGCCGCGAGCTTCGCAACGACCGCCGGGGGCCGGGCGGGGTCCGCGAACGGCGCCCACGGCCCTGGCTCTCCGTACAGCTCCGGCCCCGGTTCTCCGTACGGCTCCGGCCCCGGTTCTCCGTACGACCTCGGCTCCCCGTACGGCTCCGGCCCCGACCGCGCGTCCGAGGGGCGCACGGTGCAACCGGTGGGCGCACAACTCCTGTGGGGCGACCCCGATCCGCTCTGGGCGGTCGGCGACTGGCGCCCCGACGAGGTGCGCGTGGTGGCCGTCGACGACGGGACCCGCCTCGCCGTGCTCGGCTGCTGCGCGGCGAGCGACGAGGAGCTGCGGATCGGCCTGCTCACCGCGCGCGGGGGTGCCCTGCGGCACCTGACCGCCTGGCCCGGCAGCTACACCGCCGTCGTGAAGGCCGGCCGCCGCGTCACCGTCAC
The DNA here is from genome assembly GCF_014648895.1 of Streptomyces tanashiensis. Lineage (GTDB taxonomy): Bacteria > Actinomycetota > Actinomycetes > Streptomycetales > Streptomycetaceae > Streptomyces > Streptomyces tanashiensis. Next base: position 14,643 of record NZ_BMRZ01000011.1, on the reverse strand, counting down.
CGGTGACCTCGCGGGCGCCCGGCCGGTGTTCCACACCCCGTGGCAGGGCGGCACCGCGTACGCCACCGCCGCCCTGCCGCTCGCCGACCTCGTCGAGGCCCAGCTCGACATCGGCCATCTCGCCGCCCTGCTCGCCTGCCCGGAGACCCCGGAGGCGCTGCGCGACTCCACCCCGTACGAGGGGGTGCGGCGGGTGCCGCCCGGCCACGCGCTGATCCTGCGGGAGGGCTCGCGCGAGATCACCGGCTACGAGCAGGTGGCCTCGCTCGCCGTCGCGGCGCCCGAGGCCGACCCCCGGCAGGCCGTCGAAGGGGTACGGGACGCCCTGGTCGAGGCCGTGCGCGCCCGGCTCACCGCCCCCCGGCACGCGCCCGAAGCGCCGCTCCCCGATCCGGGCCCGGTCCCCGGCATGGGCCCGGCCGACCGGCGCGCGGCCCGGGGCGCGGGCCCGGCGCCCGGCATCGGCGCCGACCTGTCCGGCGGCAGCGCCTCCGGCACCCTCGCCCTGCTCGCGGCGGGCCTCCCGGGCGTGCCGGGCACGATCACCGGTCACGGCACGGGCGCGGGGGAGCGGCTGCTCGCCGTCACGTTCAACGACCTGGCGACGCGGGCCGGTTCGCGTCGTACGGCGGAGCTGGAGCGGGCCCGCGCGATCGCCGCCGACCCGCGGCTGCACCACGTCGTCGTCGCGGGCGGCGAGGAGGCGCTGCCGTACGCGGCGCTCGACGGGCCGCTGACCGACGAGCCGGGACCCGCGCTCGTCATCGCCGAGCGGCACCGCAGGAGGCTCGCGGGCGGCAGCGCCGACCACTTCACCGGCATGGGCGCGAAGCAGGTCCTGGACGCGCACCCGGCGCGCCTCGCCGACCTCCTGATGGACCGCAGGCGGCGCTCCCTGGTGCGTCCGGTGACGGCGCTGGCCAAGGCCTCGGGGCCGTCGGCGGGCTCGCTCCTGGTGCCGCTGACCGTCTACCGGGCGGCGCGGAAGCTGGCCCGCACCCCGTACCGGACGGGTCTCGAGGCGGCCGCCCGGCGGGTCCTGGAGGCGAACCGCGCGGCCCCGGACGGCTTCGGCCCCCTGGAGGCCTCGCTCTCCGCGCTGGCGTGGTCGAGGCCGGGGCCGGCGGCGCGCTGGCTGACGGGGGAGGCGCTGGCTGAAGTATCGGTTCGCCTGAACCGGGCGGCGACCCTCCCGGCCACCGTCCAGCGCCCCGGCGAGGCACGCGCGCGTGCCGCCCTCGCCCGCGCCGCGGCCGACCACCGGGTCCTGGAACAGGCCGCGGAGATCCGCGGCCAACGCCTCCATGCCCCCTTCCTGGACAACCAGGTCGTCCGGGCCTGCCGCGACCTTCCCGAATCGCTCCGGGTCCAGCCGGACGCCCGGGCCGGCATCCTGCGCACGGTCCTCTCCGGCGCCGGCGTCCACGACCTCCCCCCGGGCTGGGGCGCGCCCCACCCCGTCGCCCCGGCCGCCGCCACGCGCGCGGGCCTGCGCGTCGCGCTCCCCCAGCTCCTCGCCCTCTTCGACGCGCCGCTCCTCGCGGACGCGGGCCTGATCGAGGCCCGCGTCGTCCGCGAGGCCCTCCGTGCGGCGGCCGACGGCGTCCCCGTCCCGCTCGACGGCCTCGCCGACCTCGTCTCCACCGAACTCTGGCTCCGCCGCCTCCTCGCCCGCCGGGGCTCCTGCTGGACCAGCACGACGGAACCCCGGGCCCACCGCGCGGTCCAGGGCCCCCTGATCCCGACGTCGAGGTCGCTGCCGGCGTGAGGCTGCGGCGACCAGGTGAAACGTCCCAGCACGCTCGTTCGAGTGAACGCGTTCCGGACCTCGGCCCCAGGCCGGACCTAAGCTGAAATCGTCGCACCCGAGCGAAGGAGGTCCGCATGGCTATGCCGTTGCCGGTTCCGGAGGACGCGTTCTCCGAGGGCTTGCCCGACCGTGAGGGCGCGAGTACTCAGGAGACCTTCGAGCTGTTCAGTGCGCTTGCCCCCAAGGGCTGGCGTGTGGAGCTGATCGAAGGGGAGATCTACGTGGTGCCTCCGGCCAATGGTGAGCACGAGGAGATCGTGGCGGAGATGGTGGAACAGGTCATCGCCCGCCGCGTCGACAAGGAACTGCGCAACTTCACGGGCATCGGCATCAGCCTGCTGGGGACCACCGACCCGCTCAGAGTCATCCCCGACCTCGTCATCGCCCCCAAGGGCAGCTTCGACGACCAGTTGGAGTGGCACGCCCCGGACCCCGTGCTCCTCGTCGCCGAGGTGACCTCCTCCTCCACAGCGAGCCGTGATCGCGTCCAGAAGATCCGCGCCTATGCGCGGGCCGGGATCCCTGTCTACCTGATGATCGACCGCGAGGCCGGTGAGGCCGTCGTCTGCTCCGGCCCCTCCGGTGACGATTACGGCCACAAGTCCATCCACAAGCTGGGGACGGTCGTCCCGCTTCCCTACCCTCTCGGCTTCGAGCTCGACACCTCGACGTTCTGACAGCCCGGGCAAACCCCGAGGCGTACGTGCCGGCCGGCCGACACAATGGGTCGGTGCGGTATCTCATCCTCGGCACCACCGAGGCCCTTCGTCCCGACGGCACCCCCCTTCCCCTGGGCGGCGCCCGGCTGCGCGCGCTGCTCGCCGCGCTGGCCCTGCGCGGCGGACGGGCCGTCTCCGTCGGCGAGCTCGCCGACGACGTGTACGGGGACGACCTGCCGCAGGACGCCCCCGCCGCCCTCCAGGCCCTCGTCGGCCGCCTCCGCCGGATCCTCGGCAAGGAGGCCGTCGCCTCCACCCCCGGCCCCGGCTACCGGCTCGTCGCCGGTCCCGACGACATCGACCTGTACGTCTTCCAGCGCCGGGTCAGGGACGGCGCCGCCCGCCTCGACGCCGGTGACCCCGACGCCGCCGCCGCCCTCCTCCGCGAGGCGCTCGGTCTCTTCCGGGGCTCCGCCCTCGCCGACCTGCCCGAACCGGCGGGCGTCCGGCCCGAGGCGCAGCGGCTCGCGGCGCTCCGGCAGCGCGTCGAGGCCGATCTGCGCCGGGGCGCCACCGACGGACTCGTACCGGAGCTGACCGAGCTCACCACCACGTACCCGTACGACGAGGCCTTCCGCGCCCATCTCATCCGCGCCCTGCGGGCCGAGGGCCGCCACGCCGACGCCCTCACCGCGTACGAGTCGGCCCGCCGCACCCTCGCGGACGCCCTCGGCGCCGACCCGGGCCCCGAACTCACCGCCCTCCACCACGAGCTCCTCACCGGCACCACACCCGCGCCGCCCCGGACCGAGGCCCCGGCCCCCGAGGCGGCCCCCGCGCCGCCCGCCGCCGACCCCGCCGCCCCCGAGCGCCCCGCCCCGGCTCCCGAAGCCGGCAACATCCGGCCCCGGCTCACCTCCTTCGTCGGCCGTGAGCCCGAGCTCGCCGCGCTCCACGCCGACCTGACCCGCTCCCGGCTCGTCACGCTCACCGGCCCCGGAGGTTCCGGCAAGACGCGGCTCGCCGAGGAGGCCGCGGTCCGCGCCGTCGGCCCCGCGGCCTGGATCGCCGAACTCGCCCCGCTCGACGACCCCGGCGCCCTCCCCGGCGCCGTCCTCTCCGCGCTCCGCCTCCGCGAGACCAACCTGATCACCCGCGACGGCGTGCCGCTCCAGGACGACCCCACCGCCCACCTCGTCGAGCACCTGGCCCGCCGACCGCTGCTCCTGGTCCTCGACAACTGCGAGCACCTGATCGACGCGGCCGCCGCCCTCGCCGAGACCCTCCTGACCCACTGCCCGCAGCTCCGCATCCTCGCCACCAGCCGTGAACCCCTCGGCGTCCCGGGCGAGTCGGTCCGCCCCGTCGAGCCCCTCCCGCCCGACCCGGCCCACCGCCTCTTCGCCGAGCGGGCCCGCACCGTGCGCCCCTCCTTCGACCTCGCCCGCGACGGCGGCGAGGCCGTCGACGAGATCTGCCGCCGCCTCGACGGCCTGCCGCTCGCCATCGAACTGGCCGCCGCCCGGCTGCGTCTCCTCACCCCGCGCCAGATAGCCGACCGCCTCGACGACCGCTTCCTCCTCCTCACCTCCGGCTCACGGACCGTCCTGCCCCGCCAGCAGACGCTCCGCGCGGTCGTCGACTGGTCCTGGGACCTGCTCGACCCGGCCGAGCGCACCCTGCTCCGCCAGGTGTCGGTCTTCGCGGGAGGCTGGGACCTGGCCGCCGCCGAGGCCCTCTCCCCGTACGCCGCCGACGCCCTGGGCGCCCTGGTCGACAAGTCCCTCGTGGTCGCCACCCCCACCGAGGGCGGCGAGATGCGCTACCGGCTCCTGGAGACCATCCACGAGTACGCGACCGAGCGCGCCGCCGAGGAACCGGCGCTGCTCGCCGCCGCCGAGGCCACCCACACCGCCCATTTCACGGCCCTCGCCGAGGCCGCCGAGCCCATGCTCCGTTCGGCGGAGCAGCTGCCCTGGATCGACAGGCTGGAGCGCGACCTCGACAACATCCGCGCCGCGCTCCACCGCACCCTCGTCACCGCGCCCGACGAGGCCGCCGCCCTCCGGCTCGTCTTCGCCATGGGCTGGTTCTGGTGGCTGCGCAACTACCGCCCCGAGGGCCTGGCCTGGGTCGGCCGGGCGATCGACCTCGGCGAGGACCCGGCCGACCCCGCGGACCCCCGCCACTGGCCCCGCATGCACCTGCGCATGCTGCACTTCTTCCTCGCGGTCGAGAGTCAGACGATGGGGGAGTTCAAGGAACCGGAGACCCTCGCGCTCGTCCGGCGCGTGCGCGACGCGTTCGGGGCGGAGCCCGGACCCGAGGCGGCCCGCTTCCCCGGCCTGCTCTGGCCCTTCACGGCGTACCTCACCGAGGACCCGGCCACGATCCGCGCCCTCCTCGACACCGCCGTGGAGAACTGCCGCCGCCACGGCGGCGACTGGGAGCTCGGCGTCAGCCTCATGTTCCGTACGCACATGGTCGTCGACATGCCCGGCGGGATGCCCGGTGTCGACGAGGCGCTGGACGAGCTCCGGGACATCGCCCGCCGCGTCGGCGACCGCTGGATGGCGGCGCAGATCGAGAGCGCGGCGGGCGAGTCGTACACGATGCGCGGCCGGCACGCGGACTCCGGCGAGGCGTACGAGCGGGCCCTCGGTCTGGCCCGCGAAGTCGGCGCCCACGCCGAGGCCCCCTTCCTCCTCGCCCGCCTGGCCGAACTGTCCTACCGCACCGGTGACCTGGAGACCGCCGAGCGGACCCTCGACGAGGCCGCACGGGAGGCCGAGGTCTATCACGTACGGGACACCCAGACGTACGTGTGCTTCCTCCGCGCGGCCTTCGCCCTGGACCGCGGCGACGTCCCGGAGGCCCGCGCGCAGCTGGAGGAGGCGGGCCGGACGGTGGCGCTCGGCACCCCGCCGCCGCACTTCGAGGCGGGGGTGACCGGACTCGCCGCCCGCGTCGAGGCGTACGAGGGCAAGGGGACGGTCGCCGTCGGCACGGCCGTCGCCGCGCTCCGCGCCGCGCGGGACGCCCAGTGCGCGGACTTCATCACCACCGGCCTGGGGGAGGGGCTCGCCGTCACCCTCTCCCGGGCGGGTGAGGCCGGCCTCGCCGTACGGGTCATGGCCGCCGTCGAAGGATGGCGCCGGGACGCGCCCCGCTCCGTCCCCGAGCTGCGGGACGTCGAGGACGTGACGGATCGGGCGCTCGCCGAGCTCGGCGCGTCCGGCCTGGCCGCCGCCCGCGCGGCCGGCGCGGGACTCGGCCTCGACGAGGTCCTCGATCTCGTCGAACGCTTCGCCCCGGCCCGGCCGGACGCCGGAACGGCCGTCAGGAGCAGCTGATCCGGGACTCCGCCCAGTCGGCGACCGCGGCCCGGCCGAACGGGGTGTGCTCCTCCACCACGAGCCGGATCGTGGTGCGGCCGGAGATGTCGACGTGCACCGGGACCGGCGGGTCGCCCGCCCGGACGACGTCGGAGCGCCAGAGCCGCTCCCCGTCGCCGTAGACGGAGAAGCGGACGCCGCCGACGCCGAGCAGGGCGCTCAGGTCGTCGACGCCGACGACCGCGTCGTAGCTGGTGCACTGCCGGTTGAGGTCGATGAGCAGCGAGGACGGGGCGTGGACGCTGACTCCGTACGCGTACTGCGCGTCGCCCATGGACAGGCTGCCCCGCTGCCACATCCAGCTGCTCTCCGAGAGGGACACCTCGGGCTTGGTGCCGTCGCCGAAGATCCCGTAGTCCAGCTCGCTGACCCGGTAGACGGACGGCGGCGCGGGCGGCGGGGTCGTCGGCTTCGGCGCGGGCTTCTCGGGGGTCGGCGTCGGCTTCGGTGTGGGCTTCGGCGTCGGCCGGGGGGTGGGCTTCGGGGACGGCGGCGGCGTCGGCTTCGGCGTGGGCTTCGGCGTCGGGCTGGGGGTGGGATTCGGAGGAGGCGGCGGCGTCGGCTGCGGCGGCTCGGAGGTGACGGGCGGGGCCGGCGGCGCGGGCTTCGGGGAGGGCTTCGCCGGGGGTGCGGGCTCCGGCGCGAGCGGGGTGACGACCGGCTGCGTCGGCCGGGGCGCGGCCACGGGCTGCGGGTCGCCGGCCATCGCCCAGACGAGCCCGGCGGCCGCGGCGACCGCCATGGCCGCGGCGATCCCGGCCTTCGCGGGCGCGCCGAGCCCCTCGGCGGCGGCCCCGCCCGAGGCGGCGCCCCCGGAGGACCCGGACGCGGCGGCCGCCGCGCCCGCACCGGCCGCGGCGGCGGTGCCGCCGGCGACGACCCCGGCCGCCTTGAGCGAGTACCCGGCGGCGAACCAGCCGATGACGGCCACCGGCAGGAGCGCGGGGATCCCGGCGTTCACATGGGCCAGCTCACCGGCGGCGAGCCGGCACTTGGCGCATTCGTCCAGGTGCTTGCGCAGGCCGCGCTCGGCCCGCATCCGCAGCCCGCCGCGCGCGTAGGCGCCGAGCCGGTCCGCGTAGCGGGCGCAGTCGCCGCCGGCGGTCAGGGACTGGCTGACGTGCGCCTGGAGGTAGGCCTGCTTGAGGCCCTCGCGGGCCCGGCTGGCGAGCACGGCCGTGGCGTTCGCGGTCAGGCCGAAGAGCGGGGCGACCTCGCTCGGGGACTCCTCCTCGACGGTGGTGTGCCACAGCACGGCCTGCCAGCGTTCGGGCAGCGAGCGGAAGGCCTGCATGGCGAGGGACTGCTCGGCCTCGTGCATGGCGCGGACGTCCGCGCCGAGGTCCATGCCCGCGCCGAAGGACGCCGTGTGGTCGGAGACCTCGGAGGAGCGGGCGGCGTCCGCGGCGAACACCGCGAAGTCCTCGACCAGGTGCTCGCGCTTCTGGGTTCTCGCCCAGTTCGCCGCGACCCGCCGGACGGTGGTCATGAGGTAGGCGCGCACGGCCTGTTCGGGCCCGGCCCCGCCGCGGACCGCCTGGAGGGTGCGGGCGAACACCTCGGCGGTGAGGTCGTCGGCGGTGTGCGCGTCCCGGCAGCAGGTCCTGGCGTACCGGCGGACGGCCTCGGAGTGGCGGCGGAACAGCTCCTCGTACGCGGAGCCGTCGCCGTCCCGCATGAGCTGGACGAGCTCGGCGTCGGAGGGCGGCAGTTCGCGCGGCGGAGGGAGCACGGTGTCGGGCTCGTCGGGGCCGGCGTCGTCTCCGGCCGTTCCCGTCCCGGTGGCCGCCCCCGCGACGGCTCCGGAACCCGGCTCGGCGGGCTTGCCCTCACGCTGCTGCGGCACGCTCGGCTCGGCGGACTCGGACGGCGCTCCGGAGAGACCCCCCGGCCCGCCCTGGCTCGGAACCTGCCGGGAGGGAAGCCCCCCGGTCTCCGCGCCGCCGCCCAGCGGATCGTCCCGACTGTCACCGCTCATCGCGGAAGCCCCCGTACGCACGCTCAGACCCGAATACCGGCCAAGCCTGCCACAGAGCGAGGGCACGCCGAAGCGCCCCGTCCACTTACCACTCGTCCGGGGCGACTTCGTGTATCCGGGCGTAACCGCTCACACGTTCGTGTCATGCTCGCTGGTCCGCCCGGACCACGGGGAACGCCGTCCGTGAAAGGTCCTACCGGGAGCGAAGCCCCTCGAGCAGGATGTCGAGGAGCCTGGCCGAGGCCGCCGCCTGCTGCACCGCGTCCGGCAGGGCCGGGGCGGCGGTGGCGATGACGAGGAGGACGTCCGCCACGGTCACGTCCGTCCGCAGCTCACCCGCCTCACGCGCCCGGTCCACCAGCCGGCCGACGACCTCCAGGAGCTCCGAGGCCCCCGCGTCGTCCCGCTCCTCGGCGGGCACACCGCGCGGCGCGACCACGCGCGCGTCCGCCTGCTCGGCGACACCCCGCTGGTACGGCACCCGGGCCGCCTCGTCCGCGTCGCCCGCGACGAGCGGCACCCCGGAGTCGTCCACGCCCACCCGCAGCACCTGCGGCGGCAGGAGACGACCCGCGCCCGAGGCCACCGAGGTCCGCAGGAACCGGGAGAGCGCCGACCACGGCTCCTCCTCCTGGCCCAGCGCGGCCCGCGCCTGCTCGGTCAGCCGGGAGGTCTCCTCCTCGGCTATCCGCCGCACCAGCACGTCCTTGCTCGGGAAGCGGCGGTAGACGGTGCCGACGCCGACCCGGGCGCGGCGCGCCACGTCCTCCATCGGAGCCCCGTAACCGAGCTCGCCGAACACCTCGCGCGCGGCCCGCAGCACGTGCTCCAGATTGCGCTGGGCGTCCACCCGCAGCGGCGCGGACCTGCCGCCCGCCACCACATGGGTGCCGTTGCGCTGCTCGGTCGTCCCCGGGACATGCCCGTCGACGGTCGCCGTCCCGGCGCCCGACTGCCAGCGTGAATCCTGAATCTGCATAAGCGTTCCCCCGCTCATGATGTCTCCCCCCGGAGACTCCCCGCCCTGACACGGGGCCTCCGGCGGACGAGCGCTTCGGTCCATGCGCGCGCTCCGATATGACACCCCGATGAGGTACGAACATAGTTGAGTCGGGGTCAATTCAGAAGGGGGAGTTCCGTACGGTGCGCCCCCCGATCGGAGCAAGGCCCGGAAGACTCCCGATTCCGACCCCTCTCCGAACCCGCACCATCCGGTGTGACCTGCGCCGATTCCCCCGTACGACGCCCGCGCGCCACCCCGCGCCTCCGTACCCCTCCGGTCACACAATTTGCCGAGCCTGTGGACAAACCACGGACGGGGGTGCGTCATGGGACAGTGACCGAACCTGCGCGCATTCTCGTGGTCGGCGGTGGCTACGTCGGCATGTACACCGCGCTGCGCCTTCAGCGGCAGCTCGGGGCGGAGCTCAGAGCCGGCACCGCCGAGATCGTGGTGGTCACCCCCGAGCCGTACATGACGTACCAGCCGTTCCTGCCGGAGGCCGCGGCCGGCTCCATCTCCCCGCGCCACGTCGTCGTGCCGCTCCGCCGGGTCCTCGACCGCTGCCGCATCGTCATCGGCGAGGTCGGGTCCGTCGACCACGCCAAGCGCACCGCGACCCTCTCCACCCTCGCCACCGAGGAGGAGGGCACCGGCGCCGTCCACATGACGTACGACGAGCTGGTCCTCGCGCCCGGCTCCGTCTCCCGCACCCTTCCGGTCCCCGGCCTGGCCGACCACGGCATCGGCTTCAAGACCGTCGAGGAGGCCATCGGCCTGCGCAACCACGTCATCGAGCAGATGGACATCGCCTCCTCCACCCGCGATCCCGCACTCCGCGACGCCGCCCTCACCTTCGTCTTCGTCGGCGGCGGCTACGCGGGCGTGGAGGCCCTCGCCGAGCTGGAGGACATGGCCCGCTACACCGCGCGGTACTACCACAACGTCAAGCCCGAGGACCTGCGCTGGGTCCTCGTCGAGGCCTCCGACCGGATCCTCCCGGAGGTGGGCGAGGCGATGGGCAGGTACGCCGTCCGCGAGCTGCGCGGCCGGAACATCGACGTGCGCCTGGGGACCCGGCTCGAATCCTGCGAGGACCGGGTCGCCGTCCTCAGCGACGGCACCCGCCTGCCCACCCGTACCGTCGTGTGGACCGCCGGCGTGAAGCCCGCGCCCGTCCTCGCCGCCACCGACCTGCCGCTGAACGAACGCGGCAGGCTCCGCTGCACCGCCCAGCTCGCCGTCGAGGGCGCCCCGCACGCCTGGGCCGCCGGCGACGCCGCGGCCGTCCCCGACGTGACCGCCAAGGAGGCCGGCAAGGAGTGCGCGCCCAACGCCCAGCACGCCGTCCGCCAGGCCAAGGTCCTCGCCGAGAACATCGCGGCCTCCCTCCGCGGGCAGCCGCTCAAGGAGTACGCGCACGCGTACGTGGGCTCCGTCGCCTCCCTCGGCCTCCACAAGGGAGTCGCCCACGTCTACGGACGCAAGCTCAAGGGATATCCGGCCTGGTTCATGCACCGCGCCTACCACCTCAGCCGGGTCCCCACCTTCAACCGCAAGGCCCGGGTCCTCGCCGAATGGACCTTGTCCGGCCTGTTCAAACGGGAGATCGTCTCCCTCGGCTCGCTGGAACACCCCAGGGCCGAATTCGAACTCGCCGCCTCACCACCCCCCGGCGACGGCGACAAGCCGCAGTCCTGACATCACTGTCAGTGCACTCGTCCACACTGGACGTGTGACCATAGGTGGGCTCACACCTGCACAGCGTGACTCTGCACGGCACCGACACCACGAGGCATACAGATCCGTGAACTTCACCCGTTGGAGCGCCCGGCTCCCCGGCACGCAGCGCCGCGCGGCGCGGGGGACCGAAGGCTCCGTGCCCGCCGCCCGCGGTGAGTACGGTCAGCAGCTGGAGCACCTTGGCGACGAGACCGCCGACGTCCCCGCCCTGGAGGACTTCTCCGTACGGGAACTGCTCGGCCGCCTCCCCGGCCTCGTCGCGCTCGCGTACGGCCCGGAGCACCGCATCGCGTACGTGAACGACGCGTACGCCGCCGCCTTCGGCCCCCGCCCCGCCGGCGCCACCGTCGCCGACACCTGCCCCGAGGCCGAGGAGCTCGGCCTGCTGCCCCTCATGGACCAGGTGCTGCGCAGCGGCAAGCCCCGCACGGTCAAGTCCCGCCGCACCCGGGACGGCGGCTCGTACACGGTCACCTGCCTGCCCGTCGACAGCCCCCGCCTCGACGGCGGCGGAGTCCTCGTCCACGCCGCCGACGTCACCGACCACGCGGAGGCCGCCGAGCGGCTCCGGGCCAGCGAGCGCAGGCACCGCGAGACCGCCGTCACCCTCCAGCGCTCCCTGCTCCCGCAGGAGCTGGAGCAGCCAGACGACCTGCGGATCGCCGCGACCTACCAGCCCGGCGTCGCGGACGCCGCCGTCGGCGGCGACTGGTACGACGTGATCACCCTCGGGGCGGGCCGCACCGCGCTCGTCATCGGCGACGTGATGGGCCGTGGCGTACGCGCCGCCGCCGTCATGGGCCAGCTCCGCACCGCCGTCCGGGCCTACGCGCGCCTGGACCTGCCCCCGCACGAGGTCCTCCAGCTGCTCGACGGCCTCGCCGCCGAGATCGACGCCAGCCAGATCGCCACCTGCGTGTACGCGATCCACGACCCCAACGAGGGCAAGCTGGTGTACGCCTCCGCGGGCCACCTCCCGATCCTCGTACGGGACGAGGACGGCACCGTCCGCCGCGCCGAGGACCCGACCGGCCCGCCGCTCGGCACCGGAGGCTGGCTGCACGCCTCGGGCTCCATCGCCCTGCCGCCCGGCTCCACCGCCGTCCTCTACACCGACGGTCTGGTCGAGCGCCGCCGCGAGGACATCGACGAGGGCGTCGCCGCCCTGGCCCGCGCCCTCGCCGGCGCCAGCGGCACCCCGCAGGTGGTCTGCGACCGGCTCCTGCGCTCCCTCGGGGTCACCGCCGAGCACGACGACGACGTCGCCGTGCTGGTCGTCCAGCACCCCTCCCGCAAGGGCCCGGACGCCGAGCTCTTCCACAACGCCGCCCTGGAACTGCTCGGCGGGGTCGAGGCGGCTCCCCGCGCGCGTGCCTTCGCGTCCGGCGTCCTGTCGTCCTGGCGCTTCCCGGTCGAGCTGCGCGACCTGGGCGTCCTCGCCACCAGCGAGCTCGTGGCGAACTCCCTCCAGCACGGCACCCCGCCCATGCGCCTGCGGCTGCGCCGCACCGACCGCCGCCTGATCATCGAGGTCACGGACGGGGACGACCATCTGCCGCGCCGCCGCAGGGCGGAAACGGAGGACGAGGCGGGTCGCGGTATCTCGATCATCGCGACGATCGCCTCGTCCTGGGGAAGCCGCCGCACGCCCGGGGGCGGCAAGGCGGTCTGGTGCGAGTTCGCCCTGCCGGACTGATCCCGGCTAGGCGGCAGCGGTCTCGCTCTCGCGCACCGGCTCGTGCCGGACGACCACCTTCGACGGCTTGAGGGCCAGCGAAGGCTGGTTCTGCTCGGGGGTCAGCCGCTTGCCCAGCCGGACGGCCAGGAACGTGATCCCGAGCGAGAAGAGCACGAAGGTCACGATGTACGGACCGTGCAGCGCGGCCCCCATGGGCCCGCCCACGGCCGGACCGACGGCCAGCGCCAGCTGCTTCACCAGGGCGAAGGCCGAGTTGTACTGCCCGACCATCGACTCCGGCGCCAGATCGGCCACCAGCGGGGCCACGGTCGGCGACAGCATCGCCTCACCGAGCCCGAAGAGGGCGTACGTGGAGACGAAGGCCGCCGTCGCCATCGTCTGGCTGCCGTGCCCGAGGCCCGCGTACCCGGCGATGAGCCACGCCACGGTCCAGATCAGACCCACGGCCGCGATCACCCGGGTCCGCCTGCGGCGCTCGACGAAGCGCAGCACCAGGAACTGGGCGACCACGATCACCGCCGTGTTGGCGGCCAGCGCGATCCCGAGCGCCGACGGCTCGATGCCGGCGGCCTCCGTGCCGTACGCGGCGAGACCCGACTCGAACTGCCCGTAGCAGGCGAAGAACAGCACGAAGCCGAGGACGCACAGCTGCACCATCGCCTTGTGCCCCAGCAGCGCGCGGAGACCGCCGCCCTTCCCGCCCTCGGCCGGACGGGCGCCCTGCAGCGCGGGCGAGCCCGGCATCCGGACGGTCCCGACGATCGCGGCGAGCACGAGGAACATCGCGGCCTCGATCGAGAACAGCAGGATGAAGCTGCCCGGCCGGCTCGTGTCGACCAGCAGACCGCCGATCAGACCACCGACACCGAGACCGAGGTTCTGCAGGAAGAACTGCATCGCGAACGCCCGGGTGCGGCCGGAGGGCTCCGAGCACCAGACGATCATCGTGGCGAGGGCCGGCTGCAGCACGGCCGTACCGGCACCGAGCAGCGCCGCGGCCCCCACGGCCGCCGGCACGCTGGAGGCGAAGCCCATCGCCACCGCACCCACCGCGGCGACGACCGAGGCCACCAGAAGGACGGGCACGGGCCCGCGCCGGTCGATGGCCCGCCCGCTGAAGGGCAGCACCACCAGTGCGGCCATGGCGAAGACGGCCAGCACGATGCCCGCCGTGGCCGCGCCCAGATCCCGCACCTGCGCGACGTACACATAGAGGTACGGCACCGTGAAGCCGAGTCCGAACGCGCTCAGCGCGCTGCCTGCCTGAATACGGCGCATCGCTGCGCCCCTCGCCTTGGTCACACTCACCCACTTCGGTCGCGGGTTCAGAGTCGAACGTCTGAACCCTGAAGACTTCAACGCTAAAGTTAACGTCTTAACAGTACACACTGAAGGACTTCAACGCCAACGTGGCGCGTGGGATACTCGCCGCATGTCCGACACCGCTCCCCAAGAGCCGAGCCTCGACGAGCAGATCGCCGCGTATCAGCGCGAGTACCGCGACCTCGACCCGCAGGTGGAGAAGGTCGTCTCCGCCCTCGGCCGGCTGAACCGCCGGATGAACGTGGCGTACGGCCGCCAGCTCGCCGACCTCGGCATCAGCAACGCCGAGTGGGAGGTCCTCAAGACCCTGGTCCTCTCCGGAGAGCCCTACCGCCTGGGCCCCGGCGAGCTCGCCAAGCGTCTGGGCCTGACCCCGGCGGCGATGACCCACCGGATCGACCGCATGGCCGGCGAAGGCCTGGTCACCCGCGACCGCGACGAGAACAACCGCGTCCGCGTGATCGTCGAGCTCACCGACGAGGGCCGCTCGAAGTGGCTGGAGGCCATGCGCATGGCCACCGACTTCGAGGAGGACCTGCTCCAGGACCTCACGACGGAGGAGAAGGGCGTCCTCGGCGATGTCCTCATCCGCCTGCTCCGCCGCGTGGAGCTCACCCAGCCGGACGCCGGCGGCCGCCTGACGGACCTCGACTGACCCCACCGGGCGGGGGTTGACACGCCCCTCCCGGATGCGTAGTGTTCTCCGAGTTGTCACGGAGCCGGAACGGTTCTTCGACAACCACTCCCGCCGCTGATGCGGCACCTCTACTCAGCACGAACTCCCCACCGGGACGAATTTCGGCATGCCGAAATTCATTTCGAATGGCTCGATTATGAGTCGCCGGGGAAACCCGCTAGAGTTTGAGACGTCGGAACGGCCCAACAGCCGGAAAGACAAACCCCGCTGACTGGGAATCAGACGCCGAAAGGATCTGATAGAGTCGGAAACGCCGGAAGGGCCCGGAGCGAAAGCGAACGGGACCGGAAAGCACCGAGGAAATCGGATCGGAAAGATCTGATAGAGTCGGAAACGAAG
>NZ_BMRZ01000010.1 GCF_014648895.1 Streptomyces tanashiensis | reverse complement strand
TTTCAGCGCCGATGGTACTGCAGGGGGGACCCTGTGGGAGAGTAGGACGCCGCCGAACACCCGCCCTTTTAGCTCAGTCGGTAGAGCGTCTCCATGGTAAGGAGAAGGTCAACGGTTCGATTCCGTTAAAGGGCTCCGAAATGAAAAGGCCCCCGCCTCTTGGCGGGGGCCTTTTCGCGTTTCCGGAGTGTGTGCGGAACAGTGGCCGGCGCCCCCCAGAGGGGGCGCCGGTGGGGGTCAGCTGGGGTCCGGTTCGCGGAGGCGCATCGCCAGGATGGCCATGTCGTCGGAGGCGGGGGCCTGGGCGAAGCGCTCGACCGCGCGGAGGACACGGGAGGCGACCGCGCCGGCCGTCAGGCCCGTACAGGTCCTGAGGACTTCGGCCAGGCCGTCGTCGCCGAGCATGCGGGTGCCTTCGCGGCGCTCCGTCACGCCGTCCGTGACGCAGAGGAGGACGTCGCCCGGGTCGAGCGTGACCGTCTGCTCGTACAGCTCCAGGTCCTCCATGACGCCCAGGAGCGGCTGCGGTTCGGCCGCGGGCTCCACCGTGCCGTCCGGGCGGAGGCGCAGCGGGAGGGGGTGGCCGGCGCAGACGACCTTGAGGATCGCCGAGCCGTCCTCCTGCGGGCGCATCTCGCCGTAGAGGAGGGTCAGGAAGCGGCTGCGGGCGCCCTCGTCGAGGATCGCCGCGTTCAGTCGCTCCAGGACGGCCGGGCCGCCGAAGCCCTCGCGGGCCAGGAGGCGCAGGGCGTGGCGGGCCAGGCCGGTGACGGCGGCCGCCTCCGGTCCCGTACCGCAGACGTCGCCGATGGCGAATCCGTACGCGCCGTCCCGGATGGGGAAGAGGTCGTAGAAGTCGCCTCCGACCTCGTTGCCCTCGCCGGCCGCGCGGTAGATGACGTCGACCTCGACGCCCGGGATCGTGGGGAGGCCGGGCGGGAGGAGGCTGCGCTGGAGGGACTGGCTGATCGCCACGCGCTCCGAGTACAGGCGGGCGTTGTCCAGGGCCAGGGCGGCCCGGCGCGAGAGGTCCTCGGCGAGTTCCAGGATCTCCTGGCGGAAGTGGTCCTCCGAGGGCCTGCCGAGGGTCAGCATGCCGATGACCCGGTTGCGGGCGACCAGCGGCAGGACGACCGTCTCGCCGGCGACCGCGCTCGCGGTGGCCAGCGTGGTGTCGATGCCGGAGGAGAGCGGGCTCGTCGGGTGGTCGAGGGCGCGGACCGAGGCGGTCAGCGCGGCGCGGTGCGCGGCGTCGCCCGGGGCGGACCAGACGCGGGCGCCGAGGGTCGGCACCGGGTCGGGCGGGGCGATGGAGGAGAGCAGTTCCTTGAGGCCGTCGATGCGGTCCTCGTCCTCGTGGAGCACGTAGGAGAGGTACGGGTCGGAGGCCTGGTCGGCGATCGTGTAGACCGCGCACCAGGTGGCGAGGGTGGGGACCGTCATCTGGGCCATGAGGGCCAGGGTCTGGTCGCGGTCGAGGGTGCCGGCCAGGAGGTCGGAGGCCTCGACGAGGAAGCTGAGGGAGCCGCGGCGGAGCCGTTCGAGTTCGCCGAGGCGGGCGGATTCGACGGCCAGGGCGATGCGGTCGGCGGCGAACTGGAGGCGCAGGGCCTCCTCGTTGGAGTAGCGGTTCGCGGACTCGGCGGCCACGCCGAGGGAGCCGGTGAGCCGGCCCTCGACCTTGAGGGGGACGGTGACGACCGAGCGCATGCCGGTGCCTTCGAGGAGGGGGACGGCGCCGGGGACGGCGGCCAGATCCTCGTGGACGGCGGGCATACGGGCGGAGCCGTAACGGCTGGCGCCGGTCTCCACGGGCACGCGGGCGAAGCGCTGGCGGGCGGCCGGGAGTCCGGTGGTGGCCCGCACCTCCAGTTCCGTCTCGTCGTCGGTGGCGAGCAGCAGGAAGGCGGCGTCGCCGTCGAGCATGTCGCGGGCGCGCTCGACGGTGCGCTGGAGGAGGCCGTCGAGGTCGTCGGGGGCCGGGGAGCCGATGAAGACCTCGAAGGGGTCGGCGGCGGTGCGGCTCTCGGCGCCCGGCTCGGCGACGGGGCGCTGGGGGGGTCTGGAGGACGGCGCGCTCGTGCTCCCGTACCAGGAGGCAGACCGTGGAGGGTTCGCCCTGGGCGTCGCGGACCCGGAGGTGGGAGGCGTAGACGGGGATCACCCGGCCGTCGGCGCAGCGGATGCCGTAGCTGCCCTCCCAGCGGGAGAGGCGGAGGGCCTCGGCGAGGCCGGTGCCGATGCCGGGGGTGTGGGGCCAGGCGGCGAGGTCGCCGAGGGGTTTGCCGGTGACCTGCTCGGAGCCGTAGCCGAAGAGTTCCTCGGCGTCCTCGTTCCACGCGGTGATCGTGCCGCCGCGGTCGATCTGGGCGACGGCGACGCGGACGCGGGTCTCGGCGACCGGGAGGAGGGCGTCGGGGAGGACGGGCCCGGCGGAGCGGGTGCCGACGGGGCGCTGGGGGAGGTCGAGGTGGAACCAGACGTGCTTGCGGGTGGGGGAGTAGTCGACGCCCCAGCGGTGGGCGAGGGCGGCGCAGAGCAGCAGTCCGCGGCCGTTCTCGCGGTCCGGGCTGCCGAACGAGCGGCCGCTCTGGACGGGGATCTCGCGCTCGGGGTAGCGGTCGGCGACCTCGACGCGGACGCTGTCGTCGGAGCGGAGGCAGAGGACCTCCGCGGCGGTGCCGGCGTGGATGACGGCATTGGTGACGAGCTCGCTGGTGAGGACGACGGCGTCGTCGACGAGTTCGGGGTGTCCCCAGCCCTGGAGGGTGTCCCGGACGAAGGCGCGGGCGGCCGCGACGGACCGCCCGACGGGCTCGAAGCTGGCAGTCGCCCGCGCGGTGATCACAGCACTCCTCGTACGCGTCTCGACGCCCGGCTCTGCCATGCTCGGTCTGTCCCTCCCGCTGCCCGGTGGTCGTGCGCGCACCACGCCGCCCCCGCCGGGCGGACCGGGGCGGTTGGACAGCCGGATGCCAGGTTACTTACCTTCGCTGTCCGAGCGGATGCCGGTCACCGCTGATTCCGTCCCCCGGGGGTAGGGACGCTGTGTGAAGCTGCCGAACTGTTATCGCCTGGTTCGGTCGCGGTGAAACACTGGGCAGGCTGACGGCGAGAGCCGGAGCGGTACGGTCGACCCCTTTCGGGAGGGACACGGTGGAGTCTGGCACGGCGGCGCGGCGCGGCGGAGGCAGTGGCACGCGCGCGAGGGGCGGGCGTTCCCGTGGGGGGACGGTCCAGGTGGACGCGGCGGCACTGGAGCGGCTGTTGGCCGCGCTGGTGTCGATGCGGGACGGGAACTTCCGCAGACGGCTGACGGTGTCCGGTGACGGGGTCATGGCGGAGATCTCCGCCGTGTTCAACGAGGTCGCCGACCGGCAGATGCATGTGACGGGTGAGCTGTCGCGGGTCCGGCGGGTGGTCGGCCGCGAGGGCAAGCTCTCCGAGCGTCTTGAGGCGGGGGCCAGTGAGGGGGCGTGGGCTGCGGCGATCGAGGCCGCGAACGCGCTCGTCGACGATCTGGCCCGGCCGGTGTCCGAGGTGGGGCGGGTCCTGTCGGCGGTGGCCGAGGGTGACCTGGACCAGCGGATGGACCTGCGTTCGGAGGGTGCGGACGGGACCGTCCGGCCGCTGCGAGGGGAGTTCCTGAAGGTCGCTCGTACCGCCAACAACCTGGTCGACCAGCTGTCGGTGTTCGCCTCCGAGGTGACCAGGGTCGCCGTCGAGGTGGGTACGGACGGCAAGCTGGGCGGTCAGGCGCAGGTGCGCGGGGTGTCCGGTTCGTGGAAGGACCTCACGGACTCCGTCAACACCATGGCGAACCGGCTGACGGCCCAGGTGCGGGACATCGCGCTCGTGACGACGGCGGTCGCGGACGGCGATCTGTCTCAGAAGGTCACGGCGAACGTGGCCGGCGAGATGCTGGAGCTGAAGAACACCGTCAACCGGATGGTGGACCAGCTGTCGTCGTTCTCCTCCGAGGTGACCCGCGTCGCGCGTGAGGTGGGTACGGAGGGTGAGCTCGGCGGTCAGGCCGAGGTGGCCGGGGTCGCCGGTGTGTGGAAGGACCTCACGGACTCCGTCAACACGATGGCGGGCAATCTCACCAATCAGGTGAGAGGGATCGCCGAGGTGACGACGGCGGTCGCCAACGGTGACCTGTCGCAGAAGGTTCGGGTCTCCGCGCGCGGTGAGATCGCCCAACTCGCCGACACCATCAACCAGATGACCGAGACGCTCCGGACCTTCGCCGACGAGGTGACCCGTGTGTCGGGTGAGGTCGGCGCGCAGGGTCTGCTCGGTGGTCAGGCGCAGGTGCCGGGTGCGGCGGGGACGTGGAAGGACCTCACGGACTCCGTCAACACGGTCTTCCGGAACATCACCACGCAGGTGCGGGACATCGCGCAGGTGACGACGGCGGTCGCCAACGGTGATCTGTCGCAGAAGGTCACGGTGGACGTGGCCGGCGAGATGCTGGAGCTGAAGAACACCGTCAACACGATGGTGGACCAGCTCTCGGCGTTCGGTTCCGAGGTGACCCGGGTGGCCCGGGAGGTCGGCGTCGAGGGTCTGCTCGGCGGCCAGGCCGAGGTGCCGGGTGCGGCGGGCACGTGGAAGGACCTCACCGACTCGGTGAACACGGCCTTCCGCAACCTGACCGGTCAGGTGCGGGACATCGCGCAGGTGACGACGGCGGTCGCCAACGGTGATCTGTCGCAGAAGGTCACGGTGGACGTGGCCGGCGAGATGCTGGAGCTGAAGAACACCGTCAACACGATGGTGTCGCAGCTGTCGTCCTTCGCGGACCAGGTGACCCGGATGGCCCGGGACGTGGGCACGGAGGGCCGGCTCGGCGGTCAGGCGCGGGTCGACGGGGTGTCCGGGCGCTGGCGGGAGCTCACGGACTCCGTGAACTTCATGGCCGGCAACCTGACCTCGCAGGTGCGGCAGATCGCGCAGGTGACGACGGCCGTGGCCCGTGGTGACCTGTCGCAGAAGATCGACGTGGACGCGCGGGGCGAGATCCTGGAGCTGAAGAACACCATCAACACGATGGTGGACCAGCTCTCCGCGTTCGCGGACCAGGTGACCCGGGTGGCCCGCGAGGTGGGCACGGACGGACGTCTCGGCGGTCAGGCGCAGGTGCCGGGTGTGGCCGGCGTGTGGCGCGACCTGACGGACTCGGTGAACGGCATGGCCGGCAACCTCACCACCCAGGTCCGCAACATCGCGCAGGTCGCCACCGCGGTGGCGCGCGGTGACCTGTCGCAGAAGATCGACGTGGACGCGCGGGGCGAGATCCTGGAGCTGAAGAACACCCTCAACACGATGGTGGACCAGCTCTCGAACTTCGCGGAGCAGGTGACCCGGGTGGCCCGCGAGGTGGGCACCGAGGGCATCCTGGGCGGTCAGGCCGAGGTGCAGGGGGTCTCCGGCACCTGGAAGGACCTCACCCAGTCGGTGAACTTCATGGCGAACAACCTCACCATCCAGGTGCGGAACATCGCCGAGGTCACGACGGCGGTCGCCATGGGCGACCTGTCGAAGAAGATCACGGTCGACGCCAAGGGCGAGATCCTGGAGCTGGTGACGACCGTCAACACCATGGTCGACCAGCTGTCGAACTTCGCCGACGAGGTGACGAGGGTGGCCCGCGAGGTGGGCACCGAGGGCATCCTCGGCGGCCAGGCCCGGGTGCGCGGGGTGACCGGCACCTGGAAGGACCTCAGCGACAACGTGAACCTGATGGCCAACAACCTGACCAGCCAGGTGCGCAACATCTCCCGGGTCTCCGCGGCCGTCGCCAACGGCGATCTGACGAAGAAGGTCACCGTCGAGGCGCGCGGCGAGGTCGCCGAGCTCGCCGACACCGTGAACACGATGGTGACGACCCTGTCCTCGTTCGCCGACGAGGTGACCCGGGTGGCCCGCGAGGTGGGCACGGACGGCATCCTGGGCGGCCAGGCGCGGGTGCCGGGGGTGTCGGGCACCTGGCGGGACCTGACGGACTCGGTGAACGGCATGGCCGACAACCTCACCGGTCAGGTGCGTCAGATCGCGGCCGTCACCACCGCCATCGCCAAGGGCGATCTCACCAAGAAGATCGACATCGACGCGCGCGGTGAGATCCAGGAGCTGAAGAGCACGATCAACACGATGGTCGACCAGCTGTCGAACTTCGCCGAGGAGGTCACCCGGGTCGCCCGTGAGGTGGGCACCGACGGCCAGCTGGGCGGTCAGGCCCGCGTCCGTGACGTGGACGGCACCTGGCGGGACCTGACGGAGTCCGTGAACGAGATGGCCGGGAACCTGACCCGTCAGGTGCGGGCGATCGCGGCCGTCGCCACGGCGGTGACCCGCGGCGATCTCAATCTCAAGATCGACGGTGTCGACGCGGCGGGCGAGATCCAGGCCCTCCAGGAGAACATCAACACCATGATCGCCAACCTGCGCGACACCACCCTCGCCAACGAGGAGCAGGACTGGCTCAAGGGCAACCTGGCCCGCATCTCCGGCCTCATGCAGGGCCGGCGGGACCTGGACGACGTGGCCTCGCTCATCATGAGCGAGCTGACCCCGGTGGTCTCGGCCCAGCACGGCGCCTTCTTCGTGGCCATGCCGACGGGCTCCGCCCACAGCGACGCCGAACTCGTCGGTGAGGGCGAAGGCTCGTACGAGCTGCGCATGCGCGGGAGTTACGGATACTCCAGCGGGTCCATGCCGACCTCGTTCCGGCCGGGCGAGACCCTGATCGGGACGGCGGCGGAGGAGAAGCGGACCATCCAGGTCAACGTGCCGCCGGGCTATCTGAAGATCTCGTCCGGGCTCGGCGAGGCCGCTCCGGCGCACGTGATCGTGCTGCCGGTCCTCTTCGAGGGGAAGGTCCTCGGTGTGATCGAGCTGGCGTCGTTCCAGCCGTTCACGCAGATCCAGCGCGACTTCCTCAACCAGCTCGCCGAGCTGATCGCGACCACGGTCAACACCATCAGCGTCAACACGAAGACCGAGGTGCTGCTCCAGCAGTCGCAGGAGCTCACCGAGCAGCTCAAGGAGCGGTCGGCCGAGCTGGAGCACCGGCAGAAGGAGCTGCAGGGATCCAACCTGGAGCTGGAGGAGAAGGCGGAGCTCCTCGCCCGGCAGAACCGCGACATCGAGGTGAAGAACACGGAGATCGAGGAGGCCCGGCAGGTCCTGGAGGAGCGGGCGGAACAGCTCGCCGTCTCCATGCGGTACAAGTCGGAGTTCCTCGCCAACATGTCGCACGAGCTGCGCACCCCGCTCAACTCGCTGCTGATCCTGGCCAAGTTGCTCGCGGACAACGCCGAGACCAACCTGACGCCGAAGCAGGTCGAGTTCGCGGAGACCATCCACGGCGCGGGGTCGGATCTGCTCCAGCTGATCAACGACATCCTCGACCTGTCGAAGGTCGAGGCGGGCAAGATGGACGTCTCGCCGACCCGTATCGCTCTCGTCCAGCTCGTCGACTACGTGGAGGCGACGTTCCGGCCGCTCACGGCGGAGAAGGGGCTCGACTTCTCGGTGCGGGTCTCGCCCGAGCTGCCGGCCACGCTCCACACCGACGAGCAGCGGTTGCTCCAGGTCCTGCGCAACCTGCTGTCCAACGCGGTGAAGTTCACCGACACGGGCGCGGTGGAGCTGGTGATCCGGCCGGCCGGCGCGGACGTGCCGCAGTCGATCAGGGAGCAGCTCCTGGAGGCCGGCTCGCTGCGCGATCCGGAGGCCGACCTGATCGCGTTCTCGGTCACGGACACCGGCATCGGGATCGCGGCGAGCAAGATGCGGGTCATCTTCGAGGCGTTCAAGCAGGCCGACGGCACGACCAGCCGGAAGTACGGCGGTACGGGTCTGGGGCTCTCGATCAGCCGGGAGATCGCGCGGCTGCTCGGCGGCGAGATCTTCGCCGCGAGCGAGCCCGGCCGCGGTTCGACGTTCACGCTCTATCTGCCGCTGAGCCCGACGGAGCTGCCGTCGGGCGGCTACGGGCAGGGCGCGCAGGACGCCGACGATCCGCATCAGGGGACCGAGGAGGGTGCGGCCGGGGCCATGCACCCGTTCCCGCACTTCCCGCCGCCGCCCGTGCGGACGGAGGCGCGGTCCGGGGCCGGGGCGCTGTTCCGGCACCGGCGGAAGGCCGCGGCGGAGGCGACCGGGGTGCGCGGGGCGGTTCCCGGGCAGTTCGGCCAGCAGACCGCGGCCGAGCGGGAGGAGCCGGAGGCCGAGCCGCGCCGTACCTTCGGCTTCTCGGGCGAGAAGGTGCTCATCGTCGACGACGACATCCGCAACGTCTTCGCGCTCACCAGCGTCCTGGAGCAGCACGGGCTCGCGGTGCTCTACGCCGAGAACGGGCGGGAGGGCATCGAGGTCCTGGAGCAGCACGACGACGTGACGGTCGTGCTGATGGACATCATGATGCCGGAGATGGACGGGTACGCGACGACGACCGCGATCCGGCGCATGCCGCAGTTCGCGGGGCTGCCGATCATCGCGCTGACGGCGAAGGCGATGAAGGGCGACCGGGAGAAGGCGATCGAGTCCGGTGCCTCGGACTACGTGACGAAGCCGGTCGACCCCGATCACCTGCTGTCGGTCATGGAGCAGTGGATGCGGGGGCAGTGACTCCGTGCCGGGGGTCCGCGCCGGTCGCGGCCGGACCCCCGGGCTCCGCCGGCGCGCACTGACGGACTGTCGCCAGGGGCGTGTGAGAGGCCGGGATACGGGGAACCTTCTGGTCTCCCACCGCGTTTCCGGTACGTGCACAGTGACATCGCGGTGACAGGGTGTGGCGACGGGCGGGGTGCGGCTACGATGACCGGCACAAGGACGGACGGCGCTAGGGAGTCGTCTTCTGGGGCGGCGCCCGGTGCTTCCCCCGGTTCGGGGGTCCGGGGAGAGCCGTTGCCGGGACGAGGAGGACGGGGCATGGTGCAGAAGGCCAAGATCCTCCTGGTCGATGACAGGCCGGAGAATCTGCTGGCGCTGGAGGCCATTCTCTCCGCGCTCGATCAGACGCTGGTGCGGGCATCGTCCGGGGAGGAAGCGCTCAAGGCGCTGTTGACGGACGACTTCGCGGTCATCCTGCTCGACGTCCAGATGCCGGGCATGGACGGTTTCGAGACCGCCGCCCACATCAAGAGGCGCGAGCGGACACGGGACATCCCGATCATCTTCCTCACCGCCATCAACCACGGCCCCCACCACACCTTCCGGGGGTACGCGGCGGGAGCGGTCGACTACATCTCCAAGCCGTTCGACCCGTGGGTGCTGCGCGCCAAGGTCTCCGTCTTCGTCGAGCTCTACATGAAGAACTGCAAGCTGCGCGAGCAGGCCGCCCTGCTGCGGCTGCAGTTGGAGGGCGGCGGCGAGGCCGGTCACGGCAAGGAGTCCGCCGGGCTGCTCGCCGAGCTCTCCGCGCGGCTCGCGGCCGTCGAGGAGCAGGCCGAGGCCCTGTCGAAGCAGCTCGACGACGACTCCGCCGACGCGGCGGCCGTGGCCACCGCCGCGCACCTGGAGCGCAAGCTCACCGGGCTGCGGCGGGCGCTCGACGCGCTGGAGCCGGGTACGGGCGCCGCGCCGACGCTGCCCGCCCAGAGCTGACGCAGGGGCTGTCCCGAGCCGGCGTACCGGGCGCGCCCGGAGCAGGCGTTCCGCCCCGCCCGGCCGCCGTATCGGCCCCTCCGGAGCTGACGTGCCGTCATGGCCTGTTCCGTGCGGCGCGGGTCGTCGTGAGGGGGCGTCAGCATCGCGCCCCGGCACGGACGACACGAACGGGTGAGGCGGACAGCCGGTCTCCACACCGGTAACCTCGGCATCATGGCTTCACGTACGTCCGGCAAGGGGTCCCAGGGCACGGCGAACACCGCAAAGCCGCGCGCCGGCCGGACGACGGGCGCCGCGAAGAAAGCGGCACCCGCGAAGTCCCCCGCCAAGCCGCCCGCGAAGAAGGCACCGGCCAAGAAGGCCGCGCCCGCCAAGCGCGCGCCCGCGCGGAAGACCGCGGCCAAGAAGGCCGCGCCCCGGCCCGCACCGTCCCCGACCGGGGGCGTCTACCGGCTCGCGCGCGGGGCCTGGCTCGGCCTCGCCCACGGGATCGGGGCGATGTTCCGGGGGATAGGGCGCGGCGCCAAGGGGCTCGACCCCGCCCACCGCAAGGACGGGCTCGCGCTGCTCCTCCTCGGCCTCGCACTGATCGTCGCCGCCGGAACCTGGTCCAACCTGCGCGGCCCGGTCGGCGACCTCGTCGAGATGCTCGTGACCGGGTCCTTCGGCCGGCTCGACCTGCTCGTGCCGCTGCTCCTCGGCGCGATCGGCATCCGGCTGATCCTCTACCCGGAGAAGCCCGAGGCCAACGGCCGCATCAGCATCGGCCTCTCCGCACTCGTCATCGGCGTCCTCGGCCAGGTGCACATCGCCTGCGGCTCCCCGGGGCGCGGCGACGGCAGCGCGGCCATGCAGGACGCCGGCGGGCTCATCGGCTGGGCCGCGTCCCAGCCCCTCGTCTTCATGATGGGCGAGGTCCTCGCCGTACCGATGCTGGTGCTGCTCACCGTCTTCGGGCTGCTCGTGGTCACGGCCACCCCGGTCAACGCGATCCCGCAGCGACTGCGCGCGCTCGGCGCGAAGCTGGGCATCATCGAGCTCCCGTACGACCCGGCCGAGGCCGAGGGGCACCAGGGCGGGCCGGACCGCGAGGGGTACGACGAGGAGTGGCGGGACGCGGGACCGCGCCCGGCCCGGCCCGTCCGGCGCCGCGCGTCCGGGCCCGCGGAGCCGTACGACGTCGAGCGGGCCGAGGCGGAGATGCTGGAGCGGCGCGGCCGCCCGGCCCGCCGGACCTCCGGGCGGGACGACTTCGACTCCGGTCTCGACCCGGTGGACGTCGCCGCGGCGGCCGCCGCCGCGCTCGACGGCGCCGTGCTGAACGGCATGCCGCCCTCGCCGATCGTCGCCGACCTGACCAAGGACGTCACCGCCGAGCGGAACGCCGCCGTGGCCGCCTCCGCCGCGGCCGCCGCCGAGGCCGGTGCCGCCAAGGCGGGGCCGGCCGCTCCCGTACCGCCGGCCCGTGGGGGAGCCCGCCCCGGTGGCGGCGTACCCGATCTGACGAAGCCGGCGCCCGAGCCGACCGACCTGCCGCCCCGGGCCGAGCAGCTCCAGCTCGCGGGCGACATCACGTACTCCCTGCCCTCGCTCGACCTCCTCGAGCGCGGTGGCCCCGGCAAGACCCGCAGCGCCGCCAACGACGCCGTCGTCGACGCGCTCACCAACGTCTTCACCGAGTTCAAGGTCGACGCGGCCGTCACCGGCTTCACACGCGGCCCCACGGTCACGCGGTACGAGGTCGAGCTCGGCCCGGCCGTGAAGGTCGAGAAGATCACGGCCCTGACCAAGAACATCGCCTACGCCGTGGCCTCGCCCGACGTGCGGATCATCTCGCCGATCCCCGGCAAGTCCGCGGTCGGCATCGAGATCCCGAACAGCGACCGCGAGATGGTCAACCTCGGGGACGTGCTGCGGCTCGCGGCCGCGGCGGAGGACGACCATCCGATGCTGGTCGCGCTCGGCAAGAACGTCGAGGGCGGCTACGAGATGGCCAACCTGGCGAAGATGCCGCACGTCCTGGTCGCCGGTGCCACGGGCTCCGGAAAGTCCTCGTGCATCAACTGCCTGATCACGTCGATCATGATAAGAGCGACCCCCGAGGACGTCCGGATGGTGCTCGTCGACCCCAAGCGGGTCGAGCTCACCGCCTACGAGGGCATCCCGCACCTGATCACCCCGATCATCACCAACCCCAAGAAGGCCGCCGAGGCGCTCCAGTGGGTCGTCCGCGAGATGGACCTGCGCTACGACGACCTGGCCGCCTTCGGCTACCGGCACATCGACGACTTCAACCAGGCCATCCGGGACGGCAAGATCAAGCTGCCCGAGGGCAGCGAGCGCGAGCTCAACCCGTACCCGTACCTCCTGGTGATCGTCGACGAGCTGGCCGACCTGATGATGGTCGCGCCGCGTGACGTCGAGGACTCGATCGTCCGGATCACCCAGCTGGCGCGCGCCGCCGGCATCCACCTCGTGCTCGCCACCCAGCGGCCGTCCGTGGACGTCGTCACCGGCCTGATCAAGGCGAACGTGCCCTCGCGGCTCGCCTTCGCCACCTCCTCGCTCGCCGACAGCCGGGTCATCCTCGACCAGCCGGGCGCCGAGAAGCTGATCGGCAAGGGTGACGGTCTCTTCCTGCCGATGGGTGCCAACAAGCCCGTCCGCATGCAGGGCGCCTTCGTCACCGAGGACGAGGTCGCGGCCGTCGTGCAGCACTGCAAGGACCAGATGACGCCCGTCTTCCGGGACGACGTCACCGTCGGCACCAAGCAGAAGAAGGAGATCGACGAGGACATCGGCGACGACCTCGACCTGCTGTGCCAGGCCGCCGAGCTCGTCGTCTCGACGCAGTTCGGTTCCACCTCGATGCTCCAGCGGAAGCTGCGCGTGGGTTTCGCGAAGGCCGGCCGGCTGATGGACCTCATGGAGTCGCGGAACATCGTCGGGCCGAGCGAGGGCTCCAAGGCGCGGGACGTGCTCGTGAAGCCCGACGAGCTGGACGGGGTCCTCGCGGTGATCCGGGGGGAGTCGGGGGAGTAGGACTCCGGGCGGTGCGGAGTGGCCGGCGCGAGGCGGGGTACCCGGTTCGAGACCGGGCCGAGACTCACTCGTAAGGGAACGGTGGGCAACCGTTTCCCCTGGCCGTACGTCAAGTTGGAGGGAGGGACAGAAGGATGTCCCAGCCTCATGGCGTACAAACAGCACCCGCCCGGTTGCCCCACCCTTTCGTACCACCCATAGACTGAACGTCCAGCAGGTGGCTACACGCTCGAAAGGCGCTCTCGTGTCCATCGGCAACTCCCCCGAAGACGACCGGACCTTCCCGGCAGACGACCGGGATTCGATCGGTCGCGCTCTCCAGCAGGCCCGTATCGCCGCCGGTCTCACCGTCGAAGAGGTCAGTGCCTCCACCCGTGTCCGGATTCCGATCGTGCAGGCGATCGAGGAGGACGACTTCTCGCGCTGTGGCGGCGACGTCTACGCCCGCGGCCACATCCGTACCCTCGCGCGCGCCGTCGGTCTCGATCCTGCCGCGCTGATCGAGCAGTACGACGCCGAGCACGGTGGCCGTCCCGCGCCCACCCCCGCCGCCCCGCTCTTCGAGGCGGAACGTATCCGCCCCGAGCCGCGCAGGCCCAACTGGACCGCCGCGATGGTCGCGGCCATCGTCGCCGTCGTCGGTTTCGTCGGCTTCACGATGTTCAACGGGAACGAGGCCCCGAAGGGGACCGCCGTGGCCGACGGCGGCCCGGCCCCCGCCCCGGAGAAGGCGAGCTCCGCCGCCAAGCCGAAGCCGGTCAAGCCCGCCGCGCCCAAGCCCACCGAGAGCGCGATCGCCGCGGTCCCGCAGGACAAGGTCACGGTCAAGCTCTCCGCGGTCGACGACAAGAGCTGGATCTCGGCCAAGGCCCACGACGGAAAGCTCCTCTTCGACGGGCTCCTCCTCAAGGGCGAGTCCAAGACCTTCCAGGACGACGAGCGCGTCGACCTCGTCCTCGGCAACGCCGGCGCGATCGAGCTCTACGTGAACGGCAAGAAGCTCGATGACAAGTTCGAATCCGGCCAGGTCGAGCGGCTCAGCTACACCAAGGGCGACCCCGAGGCCGGCTGAGCCCCGCTGTGAGGCGGGCCCCGCGGCCCCCGATGTGACCTCTGTCGCGCAGGTGAACCCTGCGCGACGGGGGAACGGCCGGGACGAAGTAGTCTTGAGTCCATGCCCGAACGCCGTACCGTCGCCCTTGTCACTCTTGGCTGCGCCCGTAACGAGGTGGACTCGGAGGAGCTCGCAGGCCGCTTGGCAGCGGACGGCTGGGAGCTCGTCGAGAACGCCGAAGAAGCGGACGTCGCCGTCGTCAACACCTGCGGATTCGTCGAAGCCGCCAAGAAGGACTCCGTCGACGCCCTGCTCGAAGCCAATGATCTGAAGGACCACGGCAGGACCCAGGCCGTCGTCGCCGTCGGCTGCATGGCCGAGCGGTACGGCAAGGAGCTCGCCGAGGCCCTCCCGGAGGCCGACGGCGTCCTCGGCTTCGACGACTACGCCGACATCTCCAACCGCCTCCAGACCATCCTCAACGGTGGCAGTGTCGAGGCCCACACCCCGCGTGACCGGCGCAAGCTGCTGCCGCTGTCGCCCGTGGAGCGCCAGGAGGCCGCCGCGACCGTGGCCCTGCCGGGACACGGCTCCGTGGACGCCCCCGAGAACGTGCCCAGCGACCTTCCCGAGGGCCTCGCGCCCGCCTCCGGGCCGCGCGCGCCGCTCCGCCGCCGCCTGGACACCAGCCCCGTCGCCTCCGTGAAGCTGGCCTCCGGCTGCGACCGCCGCTGCTCCTTCTGCGCCATCCCCTCCTTCCGAGGCTCCTTCGTCTCGCGCCGTCCCTCGGACGTGCTGAACGAGACGCGCTGGCTCGCCGAGCAGGGCGTCAAGGAGGTCATGCTGGTCTCCGAGAACAACACCTCCTACGGCAAGGACCTCGGCGACATCCGGCTCCTGGAGAGCCTGCTGCCCGAGCTGGCCTCGGTGGACGGCATCGAGCGCGTCCGCGTCAGCTACCTCCAGCCCGCCGAGATGCGCCCCGGCCTGATCGACGTCCTCACGTCGACCGAGAAGGTCGTGCCCTACTTCGACCTGTCCTTCCAGCACAGCGCCCCGGACGTGCTGCGCGCCATGCGCCGCTTCGGTGACACCGACCGCTTCCTGGAGCTTCTGGAGACCATCCGCTCCAAGGCCCCCACGGCCGGTGCCCGGTCCAACTTCATCGTCGGCTTCCCCGGCGAGACCGAGGCGGACTTCGCCGAGCTGGAACGCTTCATCACCCACGCGCGCCTCGACGCCATCGGCGTCTTCGGCTACTCCGACGAGGACGGCACCGAGGCCGCCACGTACGAGCACAAGCTCGACCAGGACGTCGTCGACGAGCGGCTCGCCCACCTCTCCCGGCTCGCCGAGGAGCTCACCGCGCAGCGCGCGGAGGAGCGGATCGGAGAGACCCTGGAGGTACTCGTCGAGTCCGAGTCGGACGACGAGGACGAGGAGGGCGGCTGGATCGGCCGCGCGGCCCACCAGGCGCCCGAGACCGACGGACAGGTGCTGCTGCTCACCACGGACGGCGGTGCGGGCCCCGGCCTCGCCCCGGGCCGTATGGTCAGGGCGAAGGTCGTCGGCACGGAGGGCGTCGACCTCGTGGCCGAGTGTCTTTTCGAGGAGGCGGGCAGATGACCGGAGTCCCGGCATCCGCGACGGGCGGGACCGGTAGGCCGGCGCCCCGCGGCAAGCTGGGCACGGCGGCCGTCAACCAGGCCAGCCTGTGGAACATCGCGAACATCCTCACCATGATCCGGCTCGTCCTCGTGCCGGGCTTCGTGGTGCTGCTGCTCCAGGACGGCGGGCACGACCCCGTGTGGCGGGCCTGGGCCTGGGCGGCGTTCGCGGTGGCCATGATCACGGACGTCTTCGACGGGCACCTCGCCCGTGCGTACAACCTGGTCACCGACTTCGGGAAGATCGCCGACCCCATCGCCGACAAGGCGATCATGGCGGCCGGACTCATCTCGCTGTCCGCGCTCGGCGACCTGCCCTGGTGGGTGACCTCGGTCATCCTGGCCCGCGAGCTCGGCGTCACCCTGATGCGGTTCTGGGTCATCCGGCACGGGGTCATCCCGGCCAGCCGCGGCGGCAAGATGAAGACGCTCGCCCAGGGCACCGCCGTGGGCATGTACGTCCTCGTGCTCACCGGCCCGCTGGCCACCCTCCGCTTCTGGGTGATGGCGGTGGCCGTCGTGCTGACGGTCGTCACCGGTCTGGACTACGTACGGCAGGCGGTCGTCCTGCGGCGCCAGGGGCTCGCGGCGGAGCGGGCGGCGGCGCGGTCGGAGACGGCGACGCGATGACCGAGGCCGCCCGGGTGCTGGCGCTGCTCGCGGAGCGTGATCAGACGCTGGCCGCCGCGGAGTCGCTCACGGGTGGTCTGGTGGCCGCCGAGCTCACCGGGGTGCCCGGCGCCTCGGTCTCCTTCCTGGGGTCGGTCACGGCGTACGCCACGGCCCTGAAGCGCGAGCTCCTCGGCGTCGACGGGGCCCTGCTCGCGGAGCGCGGAGCGGTCGATCCCGAGGTCGCGCTGCAGATGGCGGCCGGTGTACGGGACCGGCTCGGCGCCGACTGGGGGGTCTCGACGACCGGGGTCGCGGGGCCCACACCACAGGACGGCCAGCCCGTCGGGACCGTCTACGTGGCGATCGCCGGACCGGCGGCGACGAGCGCCCGCGCCGGGAAAGTGGTGTCGTTGAGGTTGAACGGCGATCGTACGGAAATCCGTAGAGAGAGCGTACGGAGCGTGCTGGAGCTGCTCCATGAGGAACTCTCGGGAAATGCGCGGGCACAGGATACGGAACACAACGGGGGGAATTGATGTTTGCAGCCCTGAGTGAACACGACATCGCTCCCCGCACGGCCGCAGCGCGAGGCGGTACGGTGGGGCGTGAAGGATGCGGCTACGCGGTCCGAGGAGGGAGCCACCGATGATTCTGCTCCGTCGCCTGCTGGGTGACGTGCTGCGTCGGCAGCGCCAGCGCCAGGGCCGTACTCTGCGCGAAGTCTCCTCGTCGGCCCGAGTCTCGCTCGGCTATCTCTCCGAGGTGGAGCGGGGGCAGAAGGAGGCTTCCTCCGAGCTGCTCTCCGCGATCTGCGACGCGCTGGACGTACGGATGTCCGAGCTCATGCGCGAAGTGAGCGACGAGCTGTCGCTGGCCGAACTGGCCGAGTCGGCAGCGGCGAGCGAACCGGTGCCGACGCCGGTACGCCCGATGCTCAATTCGGTGTCGGTGACGTCGGTGGCCGGTGTGCCCACCGGGCGGGTGACCATCAAGGCGCCCGCGGAAGCGGTGGACGTCGTCGCTGCCTGAACCGAAGTGGGGCGAGGCCCCGGTCGGTGCCCTGTTCACGGGGCGCTGACCGGGGCTTCTCTCATGCCGGGGGGTCCGGGCCGTTCGGCTGGAGATGCCGGGTTCCGGTGCGGCTGCCATGGTGGGAGGGACGTACGACTGGGCCGTGTGCGCCGGGTTTGCCTCCGGTGCGCCCTCCCGCAGGGTGATCCTGCCGGTCTAGCGTCGACCGCAGGAGGCGGCCATGGTACGGCGACGGGTTCCGCTGGTGACGCTCGCGCTGCTCGTGTGCGGCCTCGCCGCCGGAGGGCTCTGGTGGTGGGCGGTGCTGCGCCTGCTCCTCGTGCCGGCGGAGACCGGGCCGG
The DNA here is from genome assembly GCF_014648895.1 of Streptomyces tanashiensis. Taxonomy (GTDB): domain Bacteria; phylum Actinomycetota; class Actinomycetes; order Streptomycetales; family Streptomycetaceae; genus Streptomyces; species Streptomyces tanashiensis. Next base: position 268,413 of record NZ_BMRZ01000010.1, on the reverse strand, counting down.
TCGAGGGAGCGGTGGCCGCGGGCGGCTGGGGCTTGAGCCTGCTGCCGGTGCATGTGGCGGCTTCGTCGCGGCGGCGGGGCGCGGTCCCGGCCTCCGGACGGCCGGGAGCGCTGGTCGTCGCGTCGGGGCTTCCGGGGGAGGTCGCCCGAAGGGTCACCAGGGCATCGCGACGCCGCCGTTGGGGCGGAGGATCTGGCCGGTCGTGAACGCGGAGGCGTCGGAGGCCAGGTGCAGGACCGCGTGCGCGATGTCCTCGGCCTCGCCGACCCGGCCCAGCGGCGAGTGACGGACCATCGCCGCCTCGGCCTGCTGCTGTGCGGCCGGCTCGTGCCGGTCCGTCATCGGGGTGCGGATCCAGCCCGGGGCGATCGCGTTGACCCGGATGCCGTGCGGGCCCGCCTCCGTCGCCAGCGTCTTCGTCAGCTGGACGACGGCCGCCTTGGTGACGCTGTAGCAGAGCAGGCCCGGGCTCGCGGTGTCCATCGCGCCCGAGGCCATCGTCACGATCGAACCGGGCACGCCGGAGGCGATCATCGAGCGGGCCGCTTCCTGGCACGCGTACAGGACGCCCTTGAAGTTGACGGCGAGGACGCGGTCGAGGTCCTCGTCCCGGGTCTCCAGAACCGTGCTCGTGTGCATGATCCCGGCGATGGCGGCCATGACGTGGAGCGGGCCGGCGGCGCTGACGGCCGCGGCCAGCGCGAGCCGGTCGGTGACGTCCAGGGCGTGGGTGTGCGCGGTGCCGCCCTGTCGGGCGACGAGGGCCGCGGTCTCCTTCAGGCCGTCCTCGTCGCGGTCGGCGCAGTGGACGGTGGCACCGGCCCGGGCCAGGAGCGCCGCGGTGGCGCGGCCGATGCCGCTCGCGGCGCCGGTGACGAACGCGGTGCGGCCGGTCAGGTCGTACGCCGGAAGAGTCGTGGTCGTCATGTCCGGACCGTACGACTGGATCTGACGGGTCGTCAATTGTCGTGGGAGTTTCCGTCTTCTCCGTCCAGGCCCCGTTGGCAGCCCGGGCACCAGTACGTGACGCGGTCGGCGAGCTCCGCCCTGCGGATCGCGGTCCCGCAGCGGAGGCAGGGACGGCCCTCCCGGCCGTAGACGTGGAGCGGGGTGCCCGGGCGGCGCGTGGTCGTGGTGCGCCGGTCGGGACGGTCTTTGTTCGCGTCCAGCAGGCGGTGGGCGGTGGCGACCAGGCGGGCAGGGACCTCCTGGGCGAGCTCGCCGACCGGGAGCCAGGGGGTGACGGCGGCGAGGAAGGCCAGCTCCGACTTGTACACATTGCCGATGCCGGCCAGGTTGCGCTGGTCGAGGAGGGCCTCGCCGAGGGGGCGCGCGGGATCGGCGACGAGCCGCCGTACGGCCTCCTCGGGATCCCAGTCGGGGCCGAGCAGGTCCGGGCCCAGATGTCCCACCGCGTGGGACTCCTCGGCGGTACGGATGAGCTCCAGGACGGGGAGACGGTAGCCGTACGCGGTGGACTCGGCGTTCCCGAGGATCGCCCGGATCTGGTGCTCGGGGCCGCCGCGCGGACGCTCCCCGGTGGCGTACACCCGCCAGGCTCCGTCCATCCGCAGATGCGAGTGGAGGGTGAGCCCGCCCTCGATCCGGGCGAGCAGGTGCTTGCCGCGCGGGGTGACGTCGAGGAGCGTGCGGCCGGTGAGGTCGGCGGTCGCGAAGCGGGGCACGCGGAGGTCCGCGCGGGTGAGGACCTGACCGGCGAGTGCGGTGTGCAGACGATGGGCGGTCTGCCAGACGGTGTCTCCTTCGGGCACGGGTCCATTGTGCGGGGCCCGGACCCCGCACGCGGGTGCTCTAGGGGTGTCCCGTCGATCAGGCCAGGCGCCGCGAGCCCGGCCTGATCGACAAGACACCTCCTAGGGCCGCAGGCGGAGGCCTCGGGGGGTGGCCAGGAAGCCGGAGGCTTCCAGGGGGCGGGACAGGGGGGACGTCAGGGACGTGGCGCCGTTGATCCGTTCCACCGTGACCGTGCCCAGCGCGCCCGCCTTGGCCGACGCCGCCAGCTCCTCCGCCGCCGCTCTCAGCGCCGGATCGTCCGGGTCCGTCGGCCAGGAGAGGAGCGTCTTGCCGCCGCGCTCCATGTAGAGCGTGAGCTCGCCGTCGACCAGGACCACCATCGCGCCCGCCTTGCGGCCCGGCTTGTGCCCGGCGCCCGTCGGCGGTTCCGGCCAGGGCAGGGCCGCGCCGTAGGCGTTCGCGGGGTCGGCGGCGGCGAGGACGACGGCGCGGGGGCCGGCGGCGGCCTCGGCGCCGCGATCGCGGGCCGTCGCCGCCGCCCGCAGCCGGTCCACCGCCCCGTCCATCGCGAACTGGGCCGCGCCGAGCCCCTCCACCACGTACCCGCGCCGGGCCTGCCCACTGTCCTCGAAGGCGGCCAGGATCCGGTACGTGGCCGAGAAACCGCCCTCCACGCCCTCGGCGGCCACCGCGCCCCGGGTGACCACCCCGTGCCGGTCCAGGAGGGTGCGGGCCAGGGCGTGCGCCCGGTGCGTCGGCTCCGGTTCGGGGGGCGGGAGGAGGGACCAGCGGCCGGACACCGTCGGCGGGCCCGTGCGGGACACCGGGCGGGCCGACGCCGTCAGCGTGCCGTACCGGCCGCGCGGGACCGTGCGCCGCGCGCGGTGGGCGGTGGAGCCCGCCGTGCGGCCCGAACCGAGGAGCGCGCGCAGCGGGGCCAGGGTGTCGTTGGTGAGCCGGCCCGACCAGGCCAGGTCCCAGAGGGCGTCGGCGAGCTGCGGGTCGGTGGCGTCCGGGTGGGTGGTGGCCCGGATCTGGTCGGCGATCTGCCGGAAGAACAGGCCGTACCCGCCGGAGAGGACCGTGAGGACGGACTCGTGCAGCGCGGACAGTTCCAGGGGGTGCGGGGGCGGGAGCAGCAGGGGGGCCGCGTCCGCCAGATAGAGCGAGACCCAGCCGTCCTTGCCGGGCAGCGAACCCGCACCCGCCCAGACGACCTCGCCGGTGGTCGTCAGCTCGTCCAGGAGCGCCGGGGAGTAGTCGCGGACCCGGGACGGCAGGATCAGCTTCTCCAGGGCCGAGGCCGGGACCGGTGCGCCCTGGAGCTGCTCGATCGCGCGCGCGAGGCCGTCGATGCCGCGCAGGCTGCTGCTTCCCAGGTGCTGCCACTGCGGCAGGAAGGTGGCAAGGGCCGCCGGCGGCACCGGCTCCAGCTCGTGGCGCAGGGCCGCCAGGGAACGGCGCCGCAGCCGGCGCAGGACCGTCGCGTCGCACCACTCCTGGCCGATGCCGGAGGGGTGGAACTCGCCCTGGACGACCCTGCCCGAGGCGGAGAGGCGCTGGAGGGCGCCGTCGGTGACGGCCGCGCCGAGACCGAAACGGGCGGCGGCCTGGGAGGAGGTGAACGGGCCGTGCGTGCGGGAGAAGCGCGCGAGCAGGTCGCCCAGCGGATCCTTGACCGGCTCGGTGAAGGCCTCGGGCACGCCGACCGGCAGGGCCGTGCCCAGGGCGTCCCGGAGCCGGCCCGCGTCCTCGATCGCGGCCCAGTGGTCCCGGCCGCCGATCCGCACCCGGATCGCGCGGCGGGCCGCCCCCAGCTCGGGCGCCCAGCCCGGCTCGGCGCCGCGCTCGGCCAGCTCCGCGTCCGTCAGCGGGCCCAGGACCCGCAGCAGGTCGGCGACGCCCTCCACGTCCTTGATCCGGCGGTCCTCGGTCAGCCACTGGAGCTCCCGCTCCAGCTCCGTGAGGACCTCGGGGTCGAGGAGCTCGCGCAGCTCGGCCTGGCCGAGGAGCTCCGCGAGCAGCCGGGAGTCCAGGGACAGCGCGGCCGCCCGCCGCTCGGCGAGCGGGGAGTCGCCCTCGTACAGGAACTGCGCCACGTACCCGAAGAGCAGCGAGCGGGCGAAGGGCGACGGCTCGGGGGTGGTGACCTCGACGAGCCGGACCCGGCGGGCCTCGATGTCCCCCATCAGCTCCGTCAGGCCGGGGAGGTCGAAGACGTCCTGGAGGCACTCGCGGACGGCCTCCAGGACGATCGGGAACGAGCCGAACTCGCTCGCCACCTGGAGGAGCTGGGCCGCGCGCTGCCGCTGCTGCCACAGCGGGGTGCGCTTGCCGGGATTGCGCTTGGGCAGCAGCAGGGCGCGGGCGGCGCACTCGCGGAAGCGGGAGGCGAACAACGCGGAGCCGCCCACCTGGTCGGTGACGATCTGCCCGATCTCGCCCTTGTCGAAGAGGGCGTCGGCCGCGCCGACGGGCGCCTGGTCCGCGTCGTACGCCGTGTCCAGGTGCCGGCCCGGGTCGACCGGCTCGTGGTCGAGGAGGTCCAGGCCCATGTCCAGGCCCATCAGGTCGGCGTCCGGCAGGCGCAGCACGATGCCGTCGTCCGCGTGCATCACCTGCGCGTCCATGCCGTACCGCTCGGCGAGCCGCGCGCCGAGCGCCAGCGCCCACGGGGCGTGCACCTGCGCGCCGAACGGCGAGTGGATGACGACCCGCCAGTCCCCGAGCTCGTCGCGGAACCGCTCGACCAGGATCGTCCGGTCGTCCGGCACGTGCCCGCAGGCCTCGCGCTGCTCCTTGAGGTACGCGAGGACGTTCTCCGCGGCCCAGGCGTCCAGGCCCGCGGCGAGCAGCCGCAGGCGCGCGTCCTCGTCGCCGAGGGCGCCGACCTCGCGCAGGAACGCGCCCACCGCCCGTCCCAGTTCGAGCGGGCGGCCCAGCTGGTCGCCCTTCCAGAACGGCAGCCGGCCGGGCACGCCGGGCGCGGGGGAGACGAGCACGCGGTCCCGGGTGATGTCCTCGATGCGCCAGGAGGTGGTGCCGAGCGTGAAGACGTCGCCGACCCGCGACTCGTACACCATCTCCTCGTCGAGCTCGCCGACCCGGCCCCCGCCCTTCTTGGGGTCCGAGCCCGCGAGGAAGACTCCGAACAGACCGCGGTCGGGGATCGTGCCGCCCGAGGTGACGGCGAGCCGCTGCGCACCCGGCCGTCCCGTCACCGTCCCGGCGACCCGGTCCCAGACCACGCGCGGGCGCAGCTCGGCGAAGGCGTCCGACGGATAGCGGCCGGCCAGCATGTCCAGTACGCCGGTGAACGCCGACTCCGGCAGTGACGAGAACGGGGCCGCGCGGCGCACCACCGCGAGCAGGTCGTCCACCTGCCAGGTGTCGAGCGCGACCATCGCGACCAGCTGCTGAGCGAGGACGTCCAGCGGGTTCGCCGGGATCCGCATGGACTCGATCGCACCGGAACGCATCCGCTCGGTGACGACCGCCGCCTGGACGAGGTCACCCCGGTACTTGGGGAAGACCACGCCCGTGGAGACCGCTCCCACCTGGTGGCCCGCGCGGCCCACGCGCTGGAGGCCGGAGGCCACCGAGGGCGGCGACTCGACCTGGACGACCAGGTCGACCGCGCCCATGTCGATGCCCAGCTCCAGGCTGGAGGTGGCCACCACGGCGGGCAGCCGGCCCGCCTTCAGGTCCTCCTCCACCTGGGCGCGCTGCTCCTTCGACACCGAACCGTGGTGGGCCCGGGCGAGGAGCGGCGGGGCGCCCTGAGCCGCCCCGGACTGGGCCATGACCTGGGCCGGGGGAGCCCCCTCGGGGAGCGGCTCGCCGGTGGCCCGCTCGTACGCGATCTCGTTGAGCCGGTTGCACAGGCGCTCGGCGAGCCGCCGCGAGTTCGCGAAGACGATCGTGGAGCGGTGGGACTGGACGAGGTCGGCGATCCGCTCCTCGACGTGCGGCCAGATCGACGGCTTGTCCCCGCCGTCCTTGCCCTCGGACGCGGGGGAGCCGCCCAGCTCGCCCATGTCCTCGACGGGGACGACGACGGAGAGGTCGAACTCCTTGCCCGACGGCGGCTGCACGATCTCCACGGCCCGACCCGGGGAGAGATAGCGGGCCACCTCGTCGACCGGGCGGACCGTGGCCGACAGGCCGATCCGGCGCGCCGGGCGGGGCAGCAGCTCGTCGAGCCGCTCCAGGGAGAGCGCCAGGTGCGCGCCCCGCTTCGTGCCCGCGACCGCGTGCACCTCGTCCAGGATGACCGTCTCCACGCCCGACAGGGCCTCGCGCGTGGCGGAGGTCAGCATCAGGAACAGGGACTCGGGGGTGGTGATCAGGATGTCCGGCGGCCGCGTCGCGAGCGCCCGGCGCTCGGCCGGCGGGGTGTCCCCGGACCGGATCCCGACCCGGACGTCCGGCTCGGGCAGGCCGAGCCGCACCGACTCCTGCCGGATGCCGGTCAGCGGCGAGCGCAGGTTCCGCTCGACGTCCACGGCGAGGGCCTTCAGCGGCGACACGTACAGCACGCGGCAGCGCTTCTTCGCCTCGGCGGGCGGCGGAGAGGACGCGAGCCGGTCCAGGGAGGCGAGGAAGGCCGCCAGGGTCTTGCCCGAGCCGGTCGGCGCGACGACGAGCACGTCGGAGCCCGCGCCGATGGCCTTCCAGGCGCCCTCCTGCGCCGCCGTGGGCGCGGTGAAGGCCCCGGTGAACCAACCACGGGTCGCGGGGGAGAACGAGTCGAGCGCGGACCTGACCATGCCCCCCATCGTGCACCCGACCACTGACAACCGTCCGGACCTGGGGAATCCCGATCGTCGTGGGGCGGCGACGGAGCGCAGAATGGGGGAATGGCGAGGGGAACGGCGAGGCACGGAGAGAGCGGGGAGCGGGCACACTACTGGCAGTACGCCGAGCTGCCCGGGGTCGACCTGCTGCACGCCCACTACATCCGCAAGGCCTTCGCCCGGCACACCCACGAGACCTTCGTCTTCGCCGCGATCACCGAGGGCGTCGAGGCCTTCCACTACCGCGACCAGCTCGTCCAGGCCGGGCCCGGACAGATCGCCCTGGTCAACCCGGACACCCCGCACACCGGGCACGCGGGCGTGCCCGAGGGCTGGACCTACCGGACGATCTACCCGGACGCGGAGATCGTCCGGTCGATCGCCGCCGACACCCTCTCCCTGCGCGGCGCCGCCGGCTTCACCTCGCCCGTCGTCGACGACCCCTACGCCGCGCGGCTCGTCATCGGTGTCCACCGGGCCGCCGAGGAGGGGAACGCGCTCGCCGCGGACAGCCTCCTGCGCCTGGTCACCGCCCGGATGCTGCGCAGCCACGGCGGTCTCGTCACCCCGCTCCCGCCCCGCTCGGCCGGCGCACGGAACGCGGCACGCGCGCGGGACGTCCTGGAGTCCGGGATGGCCGAGCCGCCGACCCTGGAGCGGCTCGCCTCCGACCTCGGCACCAGCCCGTTCGCCCTGCTCCGCGCCTTCCGCGACGCGTACGGGATGCCGCCGCACACCTGGCTGACCGACGCGCGCGTGCGTCGGGCCCGGCAGCTCCTCGACGCGGGGACGCCCCCTGCGGAGGCGGCCGCCGCCGTCGGCTTCACCGACCAGTCGCACCTCAGCCGGCACTTCACCCGCAGCGTCGGGGTGCCGCCGGGGGCCTATCAGCGCGCGCGGGGCGCGGGACGGCCGCGGTAGAAGCGCCCACAGGGCGGCGCAAGAACGTACAAGACCGGACCGGAACCCACCCCGTAACGTCTCTGACGTGGCAGAACAGACAGCACCTCCCGTCATACGCGACGGCACCCCGGCCAAGCCCGACGCGGCCGTCGTCCGCGACGCGCTCGGCGTCGGCGTCGCCGTCGGTCTATCCGGCTTCGCCTTCGGCGTGACCTCGGCGGGCTCCGGCCTCAGCATCCTGCAGACCTGCGTCCTCAGCCTGCTCGTCTTCACCGGCGCCTCGCAGTTCGCGCTCGTCGGCGCGCTCGCCGCGGGCGGCAACCCCTTCACGGCCGCCGCGGGCGCCTTCTTCCTGGGCACCCGCAACGCCTTCTACGGGCTGCGGCTCTCCCAGCTCCTCGCCCTGCCGAAGGCCGTCCGGCCCTTCGCCGCCCACTGGGTGATCGACGAGACCACGGCCGTCGCGCTGGCCCAGCCCTCCCGCCGGGCCGCCCGGATCGGCTTCACCGCCACCGGCCTCACCCTGTACGTCCTGTGGAACCTGACGACGTTCCTCGGGGCGCTCGGTGCCGAGGCCATCGGTGACACCGCGGCCTGGGGGCTCGACGCCGCGGGACCGGCCGTCTTCCTGGCCCTGCTCGCCCCCATGCTGAAGTCGGCGACCGAGCGCGCCACCGCCGGGATCGCCGTCCTGCTCGGCCTCGGGCTGCTGCCCGTCCTGCCCGCCGGCGTCCCGGTCCTGGCAGCCGCCCTCGCCGCCCCCGCCGTGCTCTGGGCCCAGGGCAGGCGCACGGCCCCCACCGGACGAGAGAAGGACTCCCGATGAACGTCTGGATCGCGATCGCCCTCACCGCGGGCGGGTGCTACCTCGTCAAACTGGCCGGCCTGCTCGTGCCCGCCGGAGCGCTGGAACGCCCGCTCGTCCAGCGGCTCGCCGCCCTGCTCCCCGTCGCCCTGCTCGCCGCGCTCACCGCGCAGCAGACCTTCAGCGCGGGTGACGCCCTCGTCCTGGACGCCCGGGCCGCCGGGCTCGCCGCGGCCGCCGTCGCGCTCGTCCTGCGCGCGCCGTTCCTGGTCGTGGTGGGCGCGGCCGTCGCCGTCACGGCGGGGGTCCGGGCCCTGGGCTGGTGAGGCCAGGGCGGCCGTACGAGGTCGGTGCCGGCGGCGGGCGGGCCTGTACTGGGCGGGTGCCGGGTGCCGGGTGCCGGGTGCCGGTGGCGAGAGCCGTGCACGGGGCCGGTGTGCTCACCGGCCCCGTACCGTCACCCCTCAGTGCGCCACCGGCACCCCCACCGGCGGGGTCTCCGGGACGCCCAGGCGCTCCGCGTCCCGTTCCGGGCGCAGGAACAGGGTCGTCAGGGCGCCCGCGACCGCCAGCAGACCGGCCGTGAACAGCCAACCGTTCTCGTACCCCCGGGCCGCCGTCGCGCCCGCGTCCACGATGCCCCCGAGGACGAGCGGCGCGAGCACCCCGCCCAGGGCGAAGACGCAGACCACAGCCCCCAGCACCACCCCGCGCTGCGCGGGCGGGGTGATCCGGGCGACCGCCGTCTGGCCCACCGTCATCATCGGCAGGGCCAGCGCCATCGGGCCGAACATCATCGGCACCCGCAGCCAGTCCGCCCCCGCCGTCGCGAAGACCGTCACGGCCGCCGCGGAGAGCAGGAGCAGCACCCCCGCGCCCGCGCCCGCCGGCAGCCGTCCCGGCCTGCCGCGCCGGGCCGCCCGCTGGGCGACCACGCCGTGGACCAGCAGGACCACGCCGTTGGCGACGGCCCCCGCGCCGACCATCAGGCCGGCCCGGTGCGCGTCCCAGCCGAGGACCGTCTCCAGATAGTCCGGCAGCCAGGTCAGCTTCGAGCTCATCAGCCAGTACGCGGCGAACGAGCCCGCGCACGCCGTCAGGAACGTGCCGCTCAGCAGGACCCGGCGCAGCGGGACCTCCGGTACCTCCGCGTCCTCCCGGCCCCGCGCCCCGCCCACCGGGGGTGCGAGCGGGCCCTCGGAGCCGTACCGGCGCCAGACGGCCGCCCACACCAGGCCGATCATGCCGACCGCGCCGAAGGCCCAGCGCCAGCCCCACCCCGCTATCACCGCGGACAGGGCGGGTGCGGCGACCGCGACCCCGGCCGCGGCGCCGACCATCAGGACCGCCGTCGGCAGATTCCGGTCGCGCTGGCCGAACCAGCCGTGCAGGTGGTGGACGGCGACCGGGGCCGCCGGGCCCTCGGCCGCGCCGAGCAGCACCCGGGTGAGGACCAGCGTCCCGAACCCGGCGGCGGCCCACACCATCGGCAGCTGGGCCACCGACCACAGCAGCGCCATCCCGAGCAGCAGGACGGACGTCCGTACCTTCCGGGTCAGGGCGGACACGGCGAGCGCCGACACCGAGAACAGGGCGAAGAACGCCGCCTGCGCCACCCCGAACTCCTGCCGGGAGATGCCGAACTCACGCATGATGTCCGGCCCGGCGAGGCCGAGGACGGCCTTGTCCGCGAAGTTGACCAGCATGAACGCGAGCAGCAGCCAGGTCGTCCCCCAGGCGCCGTGCCTCCCGGCCGTACGGACCGTCGCCGTGCTCAGGGCCCCGGCTTCCGGCCCGCCCCCCGCCCCGCTCATCCGCAGCACGAGTCCTCGTCGGCGACGACGCCCACGCTGATCGCCCCGGCGGCCCGCTCGCGGCCCGCGGCGGAGCGGGTCAGCTCCGTGGTGAGGTCCGTGCCCTCCGCCACCGCCGCGGACTCCGCCGCCGCCCAGTGGAAGACCCCGCGCGCCATCGTCGACGTCTCGCGGCCGGCCCGCGTCTCGTACACCCGGGCCCGGATCCGGGCCACCTCGGCGTCCGCCGGGGCGGCGAGGGCCGCCGTCTCCGCCAGGTGCGAGGCCAGACGCAGATCGCCCTCGTCGAGGAGCCTGGCCGCCCGCCCGGCGAGGACGAGCGCGCCGCCCGCCGCGTCCGCGAGCTCCGCCGCGACGGCCGTCTCCGGCGCCGGCTTCAGGTGGGCCGGGTTCTGGTCGTACCAGCCGCCCCACAGCCGCCACAGGTTCCGGACGACGAACTCCGGCTCGTCGTAGGCCGGGTGGAGGTACGGCTTCGCGAGCAGCTCCTCCGGGACCTTCACCCCGTGGATGACGGCGTCGAGACGCAGCCCCGCGTTCATCAGCTCCCGGGTCTGCGCGCACAGGGACTCCAGCAGGGCCGCCGTGTCGTCGAGCGCGCGAGCCGCCCGGTCCGCGCCGACGATCGGGATGCCGTGGCCGGGCAGCAGGACCTCGGCGCCCAGCTCGCCCATGGCGCGCAGCGCCCGCGCCCACTCCTCCGGGTACCGCTGCACCTTCTGCGGGTTGCCCGCGTTGGGGGAGTTCCAGATGAAGAGGTCGCCCGTGCAGAGGGTCTTGAGCTCCGGCACCCACACGTACGTGTGGTCGTCCGTCTCCCCGCGCGCGTGGAACAGCTCGAACGTCAATTCGCCGTGACGGACCGTCAACCGGTCGCGGTACGTCGTGTCCGGGCGGCGGTACTCGGTGGGCCACTCCAGACCCGGCACGCCGAACTGGCGCCGGTTGATCCAGGCGTTGTAGCCGGCGGTCTCCACGTACCGGTCGAAGCGGGCGGCCACCGCCTCGTGTGCGATCACCTCCGGGCGGACCGGTTCGGCGTCGAAGGGCGCCACCCCGAAGACGTGGTCGACATGGCCGTGCGTGAAGACGACCGACCGCACCGGGTCCTGGCTGAAGGAGCGGACGGCCGAGTGCAGCAGCCCCGCCGTGCGCACGTCGCCGGAGTCCACCAGGACGAGCCCCGCGCCGCTGTCGAAGACGGCCACGTTGGCGAAGGCGGGGAAGAAGCCGATCCGGTCACGGATCCGGACCAGCTCGTCCGAGGTGAACGCCCCCGTGAGATGCGGCAGCAGGGTCTCCTCGCCCCGCCACACCCGGTCGGTGTAGTCGAGATACGTCAGAGGGGTGTGCTCGGTCATACCAGCGGCTCCTTCGGTGCGGTGCGGCGGAACGCCTGGGCACCGAGTTTCGGCCCGTCACGTGCGGCACGACATCCCGCGGCGTCACATCCTTCGGCGGTCGGTACTGTGACCCGTCACAGTCCTGGCATGTGGAGGAGAGGAGCGGCCGTGCAGGAGGTCTCCGAGGCGGCCCGGGCGCTCGCACTGCGCTGCGAGGCCCGGGTCAACGAGCTCGCGCGCCGGATGACCAGGGACTCCTTCGCCCGGCTGCCCGGCTACGACCGGCTGCCCGACGAGATGAAGGACGTCGAGATCGCGGCGACCGTACGCCACGGGGTACGGCTCTTCCTCCGCAGCGCCCTCGCGCCCGGGGCGCGGGAAGCCGGCGACATGCGGCTGTTCCGCGAGCGGGCCGCGCAGCGCGCCGAGGAGGGGATGCCGCTCCACCTGCTCCTCCGCAGCCACAGCCTCGGCGCGCACATGCTCTGGCGGGCGCTGCGCGAGGCGGCCCTGCCCGGGGAGGAGGCGGCCCTCGTCGAGCTCGCCGATCTGCTCTTCGCGTCCCAGCCGGGCATCGTCGGCGCCGTCGCCGAGACCTATCTCGACGAGCGGTCCGCCCTGGAGACCGAGCGGCGGGCCCAGCGCCGCTCCCTGCTGCGCGGGCTCCTCGACGGGACCCTGCCCCCGGCCCGGCTCGCGGCGGCCCCGTTCGGCCTCGACGGTCCCTGTCTCGTGCTCGCCGTCGGCGCCGTCGCCCCGCCCGACGAGGGCGAGGTGGCGGCCCGGCGGCGGCTGCGCCGCGTGCAGACGGCGCTCGACCACAGCTTCGGCGCGGAGGTGCCCGCCCTCATCGACACGGGTACGGAGCCGGGGCGCGCGCTCGTACCCGGTGCCGCCGAGCCGCCCGAGGACCTGGCGGAGCGGCTCTCCCGCGCCGCGGGCACCACGCTGCGGGTCGCCGTCGTGCCCGCCGGGGGACCGGAGGAGGTGCCGGAGGCCTCCCGGACCGCCGGAGAGGTCCTGCGGGTCGCCGCCGGGTGCGGGCTGCCGCCGGGACTGCACCGGCTCGACGACGTGCTCCTGGAGTACCACCTGTCCCGCCCCGGGGAGAGCGGCCGGCGGATCGCGGCCCTCCTCGACCCCGTCGCCGGCCGGCCGGAGCTCCTGGAGACCCTCCGCGTCCACCTCGCGCACGGCCAGGACCGGCGTGCCACGGCCGCCGCGCTCGGGCTGCACCCCAACACCGTCGACAACCGGCTCGCCCGCACCGCGGAGCGGACCGGCATCGACCTGGCGACACCGAGGGGCACGGCCACCGCCCTCGCGGCGCTGCTGCTGCGCGAGGCCCCGGAGGCGTAGGAAGGCCGCCGGGTGCGCGAGGCCCCCGAGGCACAGGGAGCAGCCGGGTGCGGGTCAGTCGATGGCGCGGCCGTGCGCGCGGAGGGTCCGCAGCGCCTCCACGGTGACGATCGGGCGCCACTCCAGGGCCGAGCCGGGCGCCCAGGCGCGCCACCGGATCGGCCAGCCGCCGTCCTCCTGCTGGTCGGCCTCGAGCCGGTCGAGCGAGCGCGCCATCTCCTCGTGCGTGAACCAGCGCCCGGCCAGCGAGTCCGGCACGCGCGCGTAGTCGTGCGGAAAGTGGTGCTCACCGGGCGCGTACCCGTCCGCGACCGGGTGGCCGTCCGGCCCGCCGGGATCCAGCACGACGAGCCCCTGCTCACGGACGAGCCGTCCCAGCCGGTCGGCGGCCGCCTCCGCGCGCGACCGGTCGGGAGCCCCGTCGAGGAAGGCGACGGCCGCCTGGATCTCGTACGGATGGGACTTCTCCAGCGACTCCACGGCCGTCCAGCAGAACTCGGTGGCCCGGAAGAGCCACGCGTGCCACACCTGGTTCCGGTGCAGCACGCCGACCACCGGGCCGGTCGAGAGCAGCGCGCTCGGCGGGGAGTCGTCGACCGGGACGAAGGGCGCCGAGGGGTAGCCGCGCTGGGACGGGTGGATCGCCGGGAGGGCTCCCTCGTGCGTGGACACCTCCGTGAGGTAGCGGCAGATCCGCTCCACGCGCATGCCGCCGCAGCGGCCGATGGAGTCCAGGACCCGCAGCCCGTGCGCGGTGTGCAGCGGCTGGCTCACCGGGCCGCGCAGGTCCGGTTCCAGCGCGTGTCCGTAGCCGCCGTCCTCGTTGAGGTACGCCATGAGGGCCGTCTCGACCTGGTCCGCGCCACCGCGCAGGAAGTGGTAGGCGAACCGGCGCTGTTCGAGGACGCGGGCCGTCAGCCAGATGAAACGCTCGGCGCGCGCCAGGGGAGTCGTGGGCGCGGAGGGGAGGGGTTTTTCGGCCATGGTCCGACCGTAGGGCGGAAAAGCGCGGTGACAAGGTCTGCGGGGCGGGCTGCACTCTTGGGAGCGGGATACTGGGGTCATGCGGTTGACGATTTTCTGGGAACGGATGGCCGACCACTTCGGTGCGTCCTACGCCGAGTCCTTCGCGCGCGATCATGTGATGGCGGAGCTCGGGGGCCGGACGGTGCGGGAGGCGCTGGACGCCGGCTGGGAGGCGAAGGACGTGTGGCGTGCCGTCTGCGCCGCCGTCGACGTACCGGCCGACAAGCGGTGACCGGAAGGCGTACCGCGGGGTGACTGGCGGGGATGTGCGGGGTCCCGGGTGGAATGTCCGGGCGGTGCGCGAGACTGGCGGGGTGGCCCCGACTGACGACACCGACAAGCCCGAACCGAACGATGTGCCCGACGAGCCCGACACGACGGCTTCCGCGGCTCCGGCTCCGCCGGCCGGACCGGAAGCGGGTTCCCCGGCCCAGGCCCCGGTGCCGGCTCAGGCTCCGGTCCCGGCCGCCGGACCGGGCGAGGGGGCCGCAGGGAGCGTCACGGCGGCCGAGCCCGCCGCTCCGGCAGCCGCGCCCTCGGACGCGCCGGCCCGGCCGGACCCTGCCGTCGGCACGCCCGCCGGGGCCGCGCGGATGCCGCGCTGGCTGCCCCGCGCGCTCGTGCTCGCCCTCGCGCTCTACGCCGTCTTCCAACTGGGCAACTGGGCCTTCCACCAGCTCGTCGGCCTCCTCGTCAACATCCTGCTCGCCTTCTTCCTCGCCCTCGCGATCGAGCCGGCGGTCGGGCGCATGGCGGCGCGCGGGATGCGCCGCGGCCTCGCCACGTTCCTCGTCTTCTTCGCCGTCACCGTCTTCGGCGTCGGCTTCGTCGTCCTCCTCGGCTCGATGCTGGCCGGGCAGATCGTGGACATGGTCGAGAACTTCCCGAAGTACCTCGACTCACTGATCAACTGGATCAACCAGAACTTCCACACGGACCTCTCGCGCGTCGAGGTCCAGGACAGCGTCCTGAGCTCGGACTGGCTGCAGAAGTACGTGCAGAACAGCGCCTCCGGCGTCCTCGACGTCTCCGCCACCGTCCTCGGCGGACTCTTCCGGCTCCTCACGATCTTCCTGTTCTCGTTCTACTTCGCGGCCGACGGCCCCCGGCTGCGGCGCTCGCTGTGCTCCGTCCTGCCGCCGGCCCGCCAGACCGAGGTCCTGCGGGCGTGGGAGATCGCCGTCGACAAGACCGGCGGCTACCTCTACTCGCGCGGCCTGATGGCCCTCATCTCGGGCATCGCGCACTTCGTGCTCTTCGAGATCCTGGGCGTGCCGTACGCCCCGGCGCTCGCCGTGTGGGTCGGCCTGGTCTCGCAGTTCATCCCGACCATCGGCACCTACCTGGCCGGCGCCCTGCCGATGCTGATCGCCTTCACGGTCAACCCCTGGTACGCGCTGTGGGTGCTCGGTTTCGTCGTGGTGTACCAGCAGTTCGAGAACTACGTGCTCCAGCCGAAGCTCACCTCGAAGACCGTGGACATCCACCCGGCGGTGGCCTTCGGCTCGGTCATCGCGGGCACCGCGCTGCTCGGGGCCGTCGGCGCGCTGATCGCGATTCCGGCCGTCGCCACCCTCCAGGCCTTCCTCGGCGCGTACGTGAAGCGGTACGACGTGACGGACGACCCGCGCGTCCACGGCCACCGGAGGTACGGCGAGGCGGTCGTGGCCCGGCTGCAGAAGGCGCTGCACCACAAGAAGGAGTCCTGACCGGACCTCGCAGGGGAGCCTGGTGAGCCGGGCCGGTCGGAGATACGAGGCCGGTCAGAGGTACGAAGGGCCGGTCACCCGGTGCCGGAAGGCGTGCCAGATCCATGCCTGGACGGCCACGAGCGGCGGGGTGACGACGAGCAGGGCCGGCACCAGCAGGCCGAGCGTGGCCGGCGAGGCCGTCCGCCCCGCCAGCGGCAGCGCGCTGCCCGCCCAGAGCGGCAGCGCCGCGAGCAGGACGCCGGTGAGCGCGAAGGACTGCCAGGGGCGCCCGGCGCGCCCCACGAGCCGGCGGGCCCGCTCGTACGGCACACCCGTGAGGCGCAGCGCGGCGAACCCGAGCCCGTGCGCGGCGAACAGCGCGGCCACGGCGAGCGCGGTGAGCACCGCCGTGGGGCCCGTCGCCGGGGCGTACGGGCGCCCGGTCAGCGGGGCCGCGAGCAGCCACCCCCAGGAGAGCGCGACGATCCAGCTGCCGCCAGCCACGGCGGCGTCGCAGCCCGCCCGCCAGCGGGACCCGGGGCCCCGGCCGCGCGACCACAGTCCGGCGTCCCGGAGGATCCAGCCGGTGAGGAGGGCCACGAGAACCGGGAGCCGGCCGCTCAGGAGCTCCCCTTCGAGGGCGGGGAAGCAGCCGACGAGGACACCCGCCGCGGCGACCAGCCAGACCTCGTTGCCCAGGAAGAAGGGGGCGAAGGAGGCGAGGACGAGGCGCCGCTCACGGTCGTTCCGGCCGAGCCAGAGGGCGAGCATGCCGGTGCCGATGTCCGCGCCGGCGAGGACGAACCAGCCCACGGTGAAGAAGGCGAGCAGGGCGATGGCCAGGGTCTCCACGGAGGCTCCTCGGGCTTGGTCGGTACGGGCGGTTCAGTAGCGGGGAGCGGGCAGCGCGTCCGCCGGGTCCGCCGGCGGGGCTCCTCCCTCCCCGCCGGCGGCGGCGTCCGGACGTTCGTCGTGGCCGAGGCCGGACTCGACGGGGCCGCGGCGGGCGTGCCGGGCGAGGAGCCAGGCGTTGAGGAGGGCGAGCAGCGCGAAGACCGTGGTGAAGACGGTGAGGGAGAGACGCATGGTGCCGGGGGAGAGGTCCGAGACCGCGTCCTCCGTCCTGAGGAGGCCGTAGACCACCCACGGCTGCCGTCCCGCCTCCCGGAAGACCCAGCCGCCGATCATCGCGAGGTACGGCAGCGGCACGGCCGCCATCAGGACGAGGTGCCAGAGCCGGAACCGGAACACGACCTTCTTGAAGCAGGCCAGGATCACCCCGGCGAAGCACAGGTACATCATCAGCGCGAAGCTGATGAGCATCACCAGACCGCCGCCCCGGGTCCACGCCTCCGAGGGCACGTAGTCGCCCGGCCCGAAGCGGTCCGTCATCTCCGCCTGGATCCGCGCGATCTCGGCCGCCTTTCCGCTGAAGACGGCCGACTTCATGGGCTGGAAGGTGGTGAGGGTGCCGAACTGGAGTCCGCCGAAGACGGCCGCGGCCATCAGCGCGGGCGCCGACAGGAAGATCCCGATGCGCAGGCTGCGGCCGAAGAACTCCCACTCCGGGGTGCGCCGGAACAGGTGGTACGCGCTCACCCCGGCCATGAAGAAGCCGGCGGTCAGCAGCGCGCCCGCCAGGACGTGGCCGAAGGCGAGCAGCGCGGAGGGGTTGGTGAGGACGGCGACCGGGTCGTCGAGGACCAGCTCGCCGCCCTCGGAGGCGTACCCCACGGGATGGTTGAGGAAGCCGTTGGAGACGAGGATCCAATACGCCGAGACGTAGGCGGTCAGGACCACGATCCAGATCGCGGCCAGGTGGGCCCAGCGGTTGAGCCGGTTCCAGCCGAAGATCCACAGACCGAGGAAGGTCGACTCGACGAAGAAGGCCACGATCGTCTCGACGGCGAGCGAGGCCCCGAGGATGTTGCCCGCCTCGTGGGTGAGCCCGCTCCACGCCATGCCGAACTGGAACTCCATCACGAGGCCGGTGACGATCCCGACCGCGTAGTTGATCACGTACAGCTGGCCCCAGAACCGCACCATGCGCGCGTGCAGCGGCTCACGGCTGAACGTCGCCCTGGTCTGGAGCACGGCCACGACGGTCGCGAGCCCCAGGGTGAGGGCGACGAAGAGGAAGTGGCCGCCCGCGGTGAGGGCGAACTGCAGCCGCGCGAGATCGAGTACGTCCTGATTCACCCGGTCAGCGTCGGCGTACGGTCACGGGCCCGGCGTCCCCCCGGGGTGGACACCGGCCGTACCCCGGCGGTTGCGCCGCCCCACGCGCGCGTACCCCCTGAGTTGTCGTCGAGGCGTGCCGTCCCCTAGGGGACGTCAGGCCAGCCATCCCGGGGTGATCATCCCGGACTCGTACGCCAGGATCACCAGCTGCGCCCGGTCGCGGACGGCCAGCTTGGTCATGATGCGGCTGACGTGGGTCTTGGCGGTGGCGGGGGAGAGGACGAGCCGGCCGGCGATCTCGTCGTTGGAGAGCCCGGCGCCCACCAGGCCCAGCACCTCGCGCTCCCGCTCGGTGAGGGCGTTCAGGCGGGGGCTCGGGTCCGGCTGCCGGCCCGCGAGACCGGCGAACTCGGCGATCAGACGGCGCGTCACCGCCGGGGAGATCAGCGCGTCGCCGCGCGCCACGACCCGTACCGCGTGCAGCAGTTCCATCGGCTCGGTGTCCTTGACGAGGAAGCCCGAGGCCCCGGCGCGCAGCGCGCCGTAGACGTGGTCGTCCGCGTCGAAGGTGGTCAGGATGACCACCCGCACCCCTTCGAGCCGGGCGTCGGCGGTGATGCGGCGGGTGGCTTCGAGGCCGTCGAGCACCGGCATGCGGATGTCCATCAGGACGACGTCCGGGCGGAGTTCGCGGGCGAGCCCGATCGCCTGCTCCCCGTCCCCGGCCTCGCCGACGACCTCGATGTCGTCCTCGTCGGAGAGGATCGACCGGAAGCCGGCCCGGACCAGGGTCTGGTCGTCGGCGAGCACGACACGGATCATCGGGAGTCCCTCTCGGACGCGGTGGGTTCGGCGGACGTCGTGGGTTCGGTGGGCGTGCCGGCCGACACGGGTGCGGCGGCCGACACGGGTGCGGTCAGGGGCAGGCGGGCGTCCACCAGGAAGCCGCCGTCGACGTTCCGCGCGGTGAGCTCCCCGCCGAACGCGCGGGCCCGCTCGGCCATGCCCCGGATCCCGCTGCCCGGCGGCCGGCCCTCCGGAGCGCCCCCGCCGTCGTCCGCGATCCGCAGCCGCACGGTCTCGGCGCCCCAGTCCAGGGTGATCGACACGGTCCGCGCGCCCGCGTGGCGGGCGACGTTCGTCAGCGACTCCTGGACGATCCGGTACGCGGCGAGGTCGACGGGCGGCGGCAGCGGTACGGGCGTGCCCGTGGTGTGCGTACGGACGTCGAGGCCGGCGCTCCGGGCGCGCGCGGCGAGGTCGCCGAGCAGCGCCAGTCCGGAGGACGGCGTCGTCGGGGTGGCCTCGTCGGCCCGGCGCAGCACCCCGAGGGTCGCCCGCAGCTCGCGCAGCGCGTCCTTGCTGGTCGCCTTCACGGCCTCCAGGGCCTCGGTGGCGGTCACGAGCCCGGCCTCGGGGGCGGGCTTCTTGCCGAGCCGGTGCAGCGCCGCACCGGACTGGACGTTGATCAGCGAGATGCTGTGCCCGAGCACGTCGTGGACCTCACGGGCGATCCGCAGTCGCTCCTCGGTGGCGGACTGCCGGGCGCGGGCCTCCTGCTCCCGCTCGGCGGCGAGCGCCCGCTGCTCCACCTCGTGGAGGTAGGCGATCCGGGTGCGCTGGGCGCGGCCCACGGCGAGCAAACTGATCAGCCAGCCGGCCAGCATGGCGAGCGAGGTGTCGTCGATCTGCCGGTGCCCGGGCTGCTGCCGGATCTCGCCGAACCCGACCGCGAGCAGCGTGACGGCCGCGAGCGCGACGGCGGCGGCGAACCGGCCCTCGGCGGCGGTCGTGTACAGCGCGAGGGCGAAGGCGATCATGAGCGGGCCGTCCTGGGCGGACAGCGGGTAGTAGACGACGCAGGCGAGCAGCGTGACCACGGCCACGGCGACCGGCTGCAGCCGCCGGAAGTACAGCGCTCCGCAGCCGGTGAGGATCAGCGCCCAGCCGAGCGCCGTGCGGAGCGCGGGCTCGCTCGTGTACTGCGCCGAGACGAGGGTCCAGACCGCCACGACGAGCAGGACGACTCCCGCCACGAGGGCGTCGGCGGCCCTGGGTGACAGACGGCCGCCGCCGGGGGCGCGGAGGGGGAGGGGCATGCGTCGAAGGATAGGCCGGAGGGGAGTTCCGGAACGTGCTGGCCGAGTTGCTTAGTAAAAGAAGTGATTATGATGAAGTGGCGGGTGCGCTGGTGGTCGAGGAAGGCGGGGTCCATGTCGGACGGCACGTTTCTGCGGTACGTCGCCCTGGGGGACAGTCAGACGGAAGGGGTCGGCGACGGTGACGACACCGTCGGGCTGCGCGGATGGGCGGACCGGCTCGCGGAGTCGCTCGCCCGCGAGCGGACCGACGTGCTCTACGCCAACCTGGCCGTACGGGGGCGTCTCGCCGGCCAGGTCCGCGCCGAGCAGCTCGGGCCCGCCCTCGCCCTCCGGCCGGACCTCGCCACGGTCGTCGCCGGCGTCAACGACCTGCTGCGGCCCCGCTTCGACGTCGACGCGACGGCCGGGCACCTAGAGGCGATGTTCGCCGCGCTGACCGGCCAGGGGGCCCACGTCGCCACCCTCACCTTCCCCGACGTCGGCCGGATCACCCCGCTCGCCCGCCCGCTCGGACCCCGCGTCGAGGCCCTCAACGAGCGGATCCGCGCGGCCGCGCGCCGGCACGGCGTCACCCTCGTCGAGGCCTCCGCCCATCCCGTCGTCACCGACCCCCGGCTGTGGAGCCCCGACCGGCTGCACGCCGGCCCGATCGGCCACGCGCGCATCGCCGCCGCCGTCGCCCACGCGCTCGCGCTGCCCGGCTCCGACGACTCCTGGACCCGCCCCCTGCCCCCGCAGGTCCTCCCCTCGGGTCTGGCCGCCGTGACCGCCGAACTCCGCTGGGCCGGGTCCTTCCTCGGTCCCTGGCTCGGCCGGCGCCTGCGCGGCCGCTCCTCCGGCGACGACCGCCGCGCCAAGCGGCCGGAACTGCTGCCGGTGGCCGCCGGCCCCCAGTAGGTTCGTGGCTTCGCGCCGTTGAGGCTTCCTGTCGCCGAAGGGCGCGTCGGAGGGCCGGGATGGGGGAGAAGCCGTGATCGAGACCGACCTGGAGCTGCCCGACGGGCGCAGGCTGCACGTCTACGACACCGGAGCGGTCGGATCGGCGGGCGACGGCGGAGCGGACGGAGGGCCGGGGGGACGCTCCTCCCGGCTCACCGTCTTCTGGCTGCACGGGACACCGAACATCGGCGCGCCCCCGGGGCCCCTCCTCGCGCTCTCCGCCCGGCTCGGGATCCGCTGGGTGTCGTACGACCGTCCCGGGTACGGCGGATCGACTCCCCGCCCCGGCCGCGACATCGCGTCGGCGGCCTCCGACGTCGGGGCCGTCGCCGACGCCCTGGGGATCGCCCGGTTCGCCGTCATGGGGCACTCCGGCGGGGGGCCGCACGCCCTGGCCTGCGGGGCCCTCCTGCCGGAACGGGTGCTCGCCGTGGTCGTGGCGGCGGGGCTCGCCCCGTTCGGTGCCGAGGGGCTCGACTGGTTCGCGGGCATGACGGCGTCCGGCGCGGCGGGCCTGCGCGCCGCCGCCGAGGGGCGTGCGGCGAAGGAGGCGTACGAGGCGGACGCCGCGTACGACCCGGAGATGTTCACCCCCGCCGACCACACCGCGCTCGCCGGGGAGTGGTCCTGGTTCGGCGAGGTCGTCGGTCCGGCCGTGAAGGACGGGCCGGGCGGACTGATCGACGACGACCTCGCCTACGTCGCCCCGTGGGGCTGTGATCCCGCCCGGGTCGTGGCGCCGGTCCTCCTGCTGCACGGCGGCGAGGACAGGATCGTGCCGAGCGCGCACGGCCGGTGGCTGGCCGGCCGGTGCCCCGGCGCGGAGCTGCGGCTCGCCCCGGCCGACGGGCACATCTCCGTCCTCGGGGCAGGCCCCGCGGCTCTGGAGTGGCTCGTGGAGCGGGCCGCCTGATGGCCGCGTGGCGCGCTTGACACTAAAATCGAACATCCATTCTCATGGAAGCCCGACCCTTGGAATCACGGGCTTGTCGCCGAGTTGTCCACAGGTCGGAGGGGACGCCGGGGCCCATTGTCAGTGGCAGGGGTTAGCGTCTTTCACATGAAGCGATCGACTCAAGCAAACCGGGTGGAACCCATGGCAGGAACCGACCGCGAGAAGGCGCTCGACGCCGCGCTCGCACAGATTGAACGCCAATTCGGCAAGGGCGCCGTGATGCGCATGGGCGACCGCACCCAGGAGCCGATCGAGGTGATCTCCACCGGATCGACCGCCCTCGACGTCGCCCTCGGCGTCGGCGGCCTGCCGCGCGGCCGTGTCGTGGAGATCTACGGACCGGAATCCTCCGGTAAGACGACCCTGACCCTGCACGCCGTGGCCAACGCCCAGAAGGCCGGCGGCCAGGTCGCCTTCGTGGACGCCGAGCACGCCCTCGACCCCGAGTACGCCAAGAAGCTCGGCGTCGACATCGACAACCTCATCCTGTCCCAGCCGGACAACGGCGAGCAGGCCCTCGAGATCGTCGACATGCTGGTCCGCTCCGGCGCCCTCGACCTGATCGTCATCGACTCCGTCGCCGCGCTCGTCCCGCGTGCGGAGATCGAGGGCGAGATGGGTGACTCGCACGTGGGTCTCCAGGCCCGTCTGATGAGCCAGGCGCTCCGGAAGATCACCAGCGCGCTCAACCAGTCCAAGACCACCGCGATCTTCATCAACCAGCTCCGCGAGAAGATCGGCGTGATGTTCGGCTCGCCGGAGACCACGACCGGTGGTCGCGCCCTGAAGTTCTACGCCTCGGTGCGCCTCGACATCCGTCGCATCGAGACCCTCAAGGACGGCACGGAGGCGGTCGGCAACCGCACCCGCGTCAAGGTCGTCAAGAACAAGGTCGCGCCCCCGTTCAAGCAGGCCGAGTTCGACATCCTCTACGGCCAGGGCATCAGCCGCGAGGGCGGCCTGATCGACATGGGCGTGGAGCACGGCTTCGTGCGCAAGGCGGGCGCCTGGTACACGTACGAGGGCGACCAGCTCGGCCAGGGCAAGGAGAACGCCCGTAACTTCCTGAAGGACAACCCCGACCTCGCCAACGAGATCGAGAAGAAGATCAAGGAGAAGCTGGGCGTCGGTGTCCGGCCCGAGGCTCCGTCGGCCGAGCCGGGTGCGGACGCGGCGGGTGCCGGCGACGCGGCCGGCACGGACGACGCCAAGAGCGTCCCGGCTCCCGCGAGCAAGACCGCGAAGGCGACCAAGGCCACCGCGGTCAAGAGCTGAACCGGTGACCGGGCGCACCGAATGGCCGGGTGACAGCCCCGACTCGTCGAGGGCCGAGAAGGAGCTGTCACCCCAGGATCCGGCTGAGCGGGCGCGGGCGATCTGCCTGCGCCTGCTCACCGGAAGCCCCCGCACGCGCAAGCAGCTCGCCGACGCGCTGCGCAAGCGGGAGATCCCGGACGAGGTGGCGGAGGAGGTGCTCTCCCGCTTCGAGGACGTCGGTCTCATCGACGACGCCGCCTTCGCGGGGGCCTGGGTGGAGTCCCGCCACCATGGCCGCGGCCTCGCCCGCCGGGCCCTCGCCCGGGAGCTGCGCACCAAGGGCGTCGAGCCCACACTCATCCAGGAGGCGGTGGAGCAGCTCGACTCCGAGCGGGAGGAGGCCACGGCGCGCGAGCTCGTGGACCGCAAGCTCCGCTCCACCCGCGGCCTCGACCGCGACCGGCGTCTGAGACGGCTCGCCGGGATGCTCGCCCGCAAGGGGTACCCCGAGGGCATGGCCCTCCGCGTCGTCCGCCAGGCACTGGAGGCCGAGGGCGAGGACACGGACGGGCTGGACGAGTCCTTCTGACGCGGGGGGACAGAAGGACTCGTCCGGACCGTGCCGGACCGTGCCGGACCGGGCGGGGCCGGACCGGACCGGGGGATTGTCCGGCCGGGTTGCGCCGGCCGGAGTGCGGCGTCCGGGTTGTGCGGGCCGGAGTGCGGCGTCCGGGTTGCGCCGGCCGGAGTGCGGCGTCCGGGTCAGGTGCGGGTGGCGGGGAGGAGGACCGGGAGGCCGGCGGCCTTCCAGGCCTGGAAGCCGCCGATGAGGTCCGTCGCCCGGTGCAGGCCCAGGCGGCGCAGGGACTCGGCCGCGAGGGAGGAGGCGTAGCCCTCGTTGCAGAGGACCACCACCCGCAGGTCGTGGCTGTCGGCCTCCGCCGCGCGGTGGCTGCCCAGGGGGTCGAGCCGCCACTCCAGTTCGTTGCGCTCCACGATCAGCGCGCCCGGGATCAGACCGTCCCGTTCCCGCAGGGCCGCGTAGCGCGTGTCCACCAGGAGCGCGTCACCCGCCTCGTACGCCTCATAGGCGGCCCGGGGCTCGATCCGGTCGAGGCCCGACCTGACCCGCTCCAGGAGCTCGTCGATGCCCACTCGTTCCTCGCTCACTGCCAGTCCTCCGGACGCTCGACCTGCTCCAGACGGAGCACCGCGCCCGTCCGGCTGAACCGCCGGATCAACGGGAGCGGCGGGTAGTAGGCGTGCACCGACACCGCGTGGGTGTCCGGGGACTCGTTGAGCACCTCGTGCACATGGTGGCGGTTGAAGGCCCGGCCGGTGCCCTCCGACAGCCGCCGTGAGCGGTCGAGGCCGTCGGCCAGCTCCAGGGTCTTCCAGCCGCTCGCCGGCAGCCGGACGGCGAGCGCGTTCTCGGTCAGCGTGCCGCGCGCGGTCGCGAAGGCGCCCAGGGACTCGGCGTGGTCGTGCCAGCCGGTGCCGGTGCCGGGCGGCCAGCCGATGAGTCAGGCCTCGCTGCCACCGGGGCCGTCGAGCCGTACCCAGGTGCGGCCCTCCGGGTCGAGGGGCAGGGAGTCGACGAGTTCCTGGTCGGCGGCCGTACGCCGGACGAAGTCCAGCAGCTGGGCCGAGGTCGGCGCGGAGGTGGAGGCGGGGGCGGGGGAAGGGGAGGGCGAGGGGGAGAGGGCAGGGGGAAGGGGGGTGACGTGCTGGGGCACGGGTGACCGTCCTGAGGTTCGCGAAAGGGCGCGCGACGGCTCACGGCACACGGACGTGCGTCAGTGGCGGGTCGCGCGCGGGGAAAAGGCGAGATCAGCAGGACGGGCGACACACGCAGCCCGCATAGCGGAGGAGGTCCATATGGACCCTCCGCCACAGGCGCACATCGGTGTCGGTCACGCTCCGGAGTACACCATGCGCGCCTGCGGGAATCAATGGATGTCCGCCGTGCGGTCGCCCGGCACGGACACCGCGGGGGTCTCCTCGGCCGGCGCCTCGTCGGTGGCCGAGCCGCCGCGGGTCGCGTCCGCCGCCGCGTACAGCTCCTCCGGACGGACCCCGGAGAAGGAGGCGACGAGGTGCCCGTCGGGCCGTACGAGCAGGACGGCGTGGGCCGGGGCCCCCGGGTAGGCCTCCGTCACCAGGACCTCCGCCTTGACCGGCAGCGCCTCCACGGCCTCTTCGAGCCGGGGCATCACCCCCGCGCTCCGCCAGTGGCGCCGGTCCCACACCCCGGTGCCGGGGGCGACGAGGAGGACCAGGAGGCGGCCCTGACCCAGCCGGTCCCGGAGCCGTACGGTCGTGCCGTCGGGGGCGGTCACGCGGACGTCCTCGACCGGGGCGCCCGGCGGGGTGCCGACGGGCGTCTGCCCCTCGGTGTACGGAGGCGCGAGGGGGGAGTGGGGGTACGCCGGGGGCGCGCCGAGCGGGCCGCGCCCCACGTGGCCGTCGGTCAGCAGGGCGTCGTGGCCGCGCGTGGCCCCGGGGAGGTACGTCCGCAGGCCTCCGCCGCCGCGCAGCACCGGCAGCGACTGGTCCGCCGCGCGGAGCCGCGTCGCGACGGCCGTGCGCCGCTCGCTCTGGTAGCTGTCGAGCAGCCGCTCCGAGCCGCCGTGGTGCCAGGTGTGGGCGAGCTTCCACGCGAGGTTGTCCACGTCCCGCAGCCCCTCGTCGAGGCCCTGGGTGCCGACCGCGCCGAGCAGGTGCGCCGCGTCCCCGGCGAGGAGGACCCGGTCCACCCGCCAGCGGCGGGCGAGCCGGTGGTGCAGGGTGTGGACGCCGGTGTCGATCAGTTCGTACGGGGGCGTCACGCCGTCGCACCAGCCGGCCAGGGTCTCGCGGATACGGGCGACCAGGGCGTCCGGGGTGACCAGGTCGCCGCGGGGCGGCAGCAGCCAGTCGATCCGCCACACCCCGTCGGGCAGCGGCCGCGCGGTGATCTCCTCGGGCGCGCCGCGCCACGGGGGCTGACGGTGCAGCAGGGCCTCGCCGGGCCAGGGGAGTTCGGTGCGCAGCGCGGCGACGGCGTGCCGCTCCACGGCCGTGCGGCCGGGGAAGCGGATCCCGAGCAGCTTGCGCACGGTCGAACGGGCCCCGTCGCAGCCGACGAGGTGGCTGCCGCGCCACCAGGTGCCCTCCGGGCCCCGGGTGTGGGCGACGACCCCGTCCCGGTCCTGCTCGATGGTGTCGAGCCGGGATTCGGTGACGAGCCGGATCAGCTTCTGGCGGGAGATGGCGTCGCGCAGTCCGCGGGCCAGGGCGTGCTGGGGGATGTGCAGCGGGGCGGCCGGGGAGGCGGGAGCGTCCGGGTCCTCGGACCATTCCTCGGTGCCGCCGAGTCCCAGGTCGAGCGTGAGGCGGCGCACCTCCTGGCGGCGGCGCATGCCGCGCCAGCCGATCCAGCGGACGCCCTCGTCACGGAGGGTCGTGCAGCCGAGGCGCTCGACCATCGCGGCCATGTCGGCGCGCAGGACGACGCTGCGCGCCGGGCGGGACTCCTCCTTGCCGGCGCCCTCGTCGAGGACGACGCTGGGCACGCCCTGCGCGGCGAGCGCGAGGGAGAGCGCGAGGCCGACGGGCCCCGCGCCCACGATGATCACCGGGTCCACGGCGCGGCTCCTGAAGGCCGGACGGTCATGGGGGCAGCACAGCTGAGTGTGGCACGAGCCCGGTGGTTGATCACAGACCGTATGCAACCCACTGAGGGTGCTTGCGTCAAGCGACGGGGTGGGCGCGGTGCGGCTGACCTGAAGTCAGTACCGATCCGGCCCACCCCTGTTGTCCCACGGACCCCTGCGGGGTCAGGCGTCGCTGACGACCCCGGTCTTCACCTCGGCGGCTTCCCCCTGGGCCGGGATGGTGACCGCGGCGGACTTCCGTCCCTGCCGCAGGCGCCGCTCCAGGCGACCGGCGAGATGGGTGAGGATCGCGTTGATGACGATGTAGATCAGCGCGATGACCGTGAAGGTGGCGATCGTGTTGGCGCCGTAGTTGGCGGTGATCTGCCGGTTCTGGCTGAGCAGCTCCGCGAAGCCGAGCAAGGCGCCGCCGAGGGCGGTGTCCTTGACGATGACGACGAGCTGGCTGACCAGGGCCGGGAGCATGACGGTCACGGCCTGCGGCAGCAGGATGTACAGCATCGTCTGCCCCTTGCGCAGGCC
Source organism: Streptomyces tanashiensis (assembly GCF_014648895.1). Lineage (GTDB taxonomy): Bacteria > Actinomycetota > Actinomycetes > Streptomycetales > Streptomycetaceae > Streptomyces > Streptomyces tanashiensis. The sequence goes on along the minus strand of NZ_BMRZ01000010.1, from coordinate 241,309 downwards.
GAGCGCGACGGCCGCGTCGCCCTGGCCGCGGGGCAGGGAGAGAACACCGGCCCGGACGACTTCGGCGATGACGGAGGCGTTGTAGAGCACCAGGCCGGTGACGACCGCGTACAGCGGGCGGAAGTCGGAGCTGACGGTGGTGAACTCCGCGTACACGGCGCTGGCGAACATCATCAGGAGCAGCACCGGGATGGCGCGGAAGAACTCCACGACCACGCCGACGGGAACCCGTACCCAGCGGTGGTCGGAGAGCCGGCCGATGCCGAGGGCGGCGCCGAGGGGCAGCGCGATCACGATGGAGAGCGCGGCGGCCTTGAGCGTCTCGGTGAGACCCGGCAGAAGGTACGTCGTCCAGACCCGGGAGTCGGTGACGAAGGGGCTCCACTTGTCGGCGTCCAGCTGGTGCTTCTCGTCCAGGGCGGAGAGCACGAACCAGGCCCCCACGGCGAGGACCGCGAGGAAGACGATCGTGTAGAGGACGTTGCGCCGCTTGGCGCGCGGTCCCGGGGTGTCGTACAGGACGGAGCTCATCGCTTCACCGCCAGTCGCTTGGCCGCCCAGCCCAGGATCAGGCCGGTGGGGAGGGTGAGGACGATGAAGCCGAAGGCGAAGACCGCGAAGACCGCGAAGAGCGAGTCCGCCTCGTTCTCGATCATCTCCTTCATCAGGACCGCCGCCTCCGCGGCGCTGATGGCCGCCGCCACGGTGGTGTTCTTCGTGAGGGCGATGAGGACGTTGGCCAGCGGGGCGATCACGGCGCGGAAGGCCTGCGGGAGCACCACCAGCGTGAGGACCTGGGTGAAGCTCAGGCCCAGCGCGCGGGCGGCCTCGGCCTGGCCCGGCGGGACGGTGTTGATGCCGGAGCGCAGCGCCTCGCAGACGAAGGTGCCGGTGTAGGCGACGAGGCCGAGGATGGCGAGGCGGAAGCCGATGTCCTCGGAGCGGCCCCCACCGAGGGTGATGCCGAGGGTCTGGTCGAGGCCGAACGAGCAGGCGACGATGACCACCGTCAGCGGAGTGTTCCGGACGATGTTGACGTACGTGGTGCCGAAGGCCCGCATGAGCGGGACCGGGCTGACGCGCATGGCGGCCAGGGCGGTGCCCCAGACCAGCGAGCCGATCGCCGAGTAGAAGGCGAGTTTCGCCGTCACCCAGAAGGCGCCGAGCAGGTCGTACTGCCCGGAATCAAGAAAGTCGAACACGATGCCCCGCGCTCTCCCCTGGTGGTCGGTCGGTGTGGAGGCCGCCGCGTGGGCGGTGGCCGGTGCCGGTGTGACGGCCGCCCGAGTACGGGGCGGCCGTCACGGCGGAGGCGCTGGTTACTTCTGGATCGCCGGCGCGGGCTCGTACTTGTAGCCCGAGGGGCCGAAGTGCTGCTTGACGAGCTTCTCCCAGGTGCCGTCGGAGACCATCTTCTCCAGCGCCTTGTTGATCTTGCCGCGGAGGTCGTCGTCGCCCTTCTTGAGGCCGATGCCGTAGTTCTCGTCGCTCATCTTCAGTCCGGCGAGCTTGAACTTGCCCTGGTGCTCCTTCTGCGAGGCGTAGCCCGCGAGGATCGAGGCGTCCGTGGTCAGGGCGTCGACCCGCTTGTTCTCGAGGCCGGTGAGGCACTCGGAGTAGCCGCCGAGCTGCTGGAGGTCGGCCTTGGGGGCCAGCTTCTCCTTGACGTTCTGCGCGGAGGTCGAGCCGGTGACCGAGCAGAGCTTCTTGGAGTTGAGGTCGTCGACCTTGGTGATCGAGTTGTCGTCGGCGCGGACGAGGAGGTCCTGGTGGGTCAGGAAGTACGGACCCGCGAAGTCGACCTCCTTCTTGCGCTTGTCGTTGATCGAGTAGCTGGCGACGACGAACTTCACGTCACCGTTCTTGATCAGGTTCTCGCGCTCGGCGCTCGGCGCCTGCTTCCAGTTGATCTTGTCCTCGGAGTAACCGAGCTCCTTGGCCACGTACTTGGCGACATCGACGTCGAAACCGGCGTACGTGCCGTCCGGGGTCTTCAGGCCGAGGCCCGGCTGGTCGAACTTGATGCCGACGTTGATCTTGTCGCCGTTGCTGCCGGAGTCGGAGCCGCTGCCACAGGCGGTGGCGGTCAGGGCGAGGACGACGGCGGCCGCCGCGGCGGCGGAGACGTTGCGAAGCTTCATGGAGGAAAGTCCCTTGAGTAGGCGTGAGTTGGGAAGAATAGGTCCGAACTCGCTCAGTGGTGAAGGATCTTGGAGAGGAAGTCCTTGGCCCGGTCGCTGCGCGGGTTGCTGAAGAACTCCTCGGGGGTCGCCTGCTCGACGATCTTTCCGTCGGCCATGAAGACGACGCGGTTGGCGGCGGAGCGGGCGAAACCCATCTCGTGGGTGACGACCACCATCGTCATGCCGTCCCGGGCCAGTTGCTGCATGACCTCCAGGACCTCGTTGATCATCTCCGGGTCCAGGGCCGAGGTCGGCTCGTCGAAGAGCATGACCTTCGGGCCCATCGCGAGCGCGCGGGCGATCGCCACGCGCTGCTGCTGGCCACCGGAGAGCTGAGCGGGGTACTTGTCCGCCTGGGTGCCGACCCCGACCCGGTCGAGCAGGGCCCGGGCCTTGGTCTCGGCGGCCTGCTTCTCCGTCTTGCGGACCTTGATCTGGCCCAGCATCACGTTCTCGAGCACCGTCTTGTGCGCGAAGAGATTGAAGGACTGGAAGACCATGCCGACGTCGGAACGCAGCCTGGCGAGCTCCTTGCCCTCCTCCGGCAGCGGCTTGCCGTCGATGGTGATGGTGCCGGAGTCGATGCTCTCCAGCCGGTTGATCGTGCGGCACAGCGTCGACTTGCCGGACCCGGACGGTCCGATGACGACCACGACCTCGCCGCGGGTGATCGTCAGATCGATGTCCTGGAGGACATGCAGTGCGCCGAAGTGCTTGTTCACGTCGGACAGTACGACCAGGTCGTCCGCCGCACGCGGGGTGTCCTCGGGCCCCCTGGGCACAGACTTGGACACTGACTCTCCGCTCATCGGCCTCTTGCTCCGTCCTCCTCGGTTGGGGAGGACACTAGAGACCCGATGTGACGAGCGTCATCACATCTGAGCGGAAATTGAGGATAACGATACGGCCGCAACCGGACACAGTGGGTGAAGGCGACGCCCTGGGCCGTACCGGGTCCATAACGGAAACGGCCGCGTAACGGGGGGACACTTGACTGTGACACCCATGTTCGGTGTTCATGCCCTGGTACCACCTGGTACACAGAGAGCCGCCGTCGACTGACCGCGACGGCATCACGACCGCTTTCACCACGGCAGCCACCACGGCAATTCATCACGGCATCATCACGGAGGAGGTACGCATGCGACTGCTGCTCGTCGAGGACGACGACCACGTCGCCGCCGCTCTCTCCGCGATCCTCGCGAAGCACGGCTTCACGGTCACGCACGCCCGCAACGGCGAGGAGGCCCTCCAGGCCGTCCTGCCCACCGCCCAGGGCGAGCGGCCCTCGTTCGGCGTGATCCTGCTCGACCTCGGTCTGCCCGACCAGGACGGCTACCAGGTCTGCGGCCGCATCCGGAAGCTCACCACCACCCCGGTGATCATGGTGACCGCGCGCGGCGACGTGCGCTCCCGGATCCACGGGCTCAACCTCGGCGCCGACGACTACGTCGTCAAGCCCTACGACCCCGGTGAGCTTCTCGCCCGCATCCACGCCGTCAGTCGGCGCAACGCCGGAGCCGAGGAGACCACGGGGGCCGTCGGCGCCGCCGAAGGGGCCCTGCTGCGGCTCGGCTCCGTCACCATCGAGCTGCCCACCCGCCGGGTCAGCGTCGAGGGCGAGAGCGTCCCGCTCACCCGCAAGGAGTTCGACCTGCTCGCCCTCCTCGCCCAGCGGCCCGGCGTCGTCTTCCGCCGCGAGCAGATCATCAGCGAGGTCTGGCACACCAGTTGGGAAGGGACCGGCCGCACCCTGGAGGTGCACGTCGCCTCCCTGCGCTCCAAGCTGCGGATGCCCGCCCTGATCGAGACCGTACGGGGCGTCGGCTACCGCCTCGTCGCCCCCGCCGCGTAACCCCGGACGGCTCCTCACGTGCGCACCCGACTCCTCCCGCTGCTCATCGTGCTGATGGCCGGCGTGCTGCTCGCCCTCGGCTTCCCGCTGGCCGCCAGCCTCGCCGCGTCCGAGCAGCAGCGGGTCGTCGTCGACCGGCTCGACGACGCCGCGCGCTTCGCCGCCCTCGCCCAGTTCGTCAGCGAGAGCAGCCCCGGCACGGACGAGCGGCAGGCCACCCTCGGCGGCGAACTCGCCAGCTACCACGATGTGTACGGCATCCGCGCCGGGATCTTCTACCGCAACAACGGCGCCATGGCCGCCGCCCCCGAGGACTGGGTCGTCCCGTACGCGGGGGAGGGCCGTCGCGCCTTCAACGAGGCACTGCTCGGACGCCGCAGCCACGACCCGCCCCAGGTCTGGCCCTGGCAGCGGGACGCACGGCTCAGCATCGCCTCCCCGGTCGTCCGCGACGGGGACGTCGTCGCCGTCGTCGTCACCGACTCGCCCACCGGGCAGCTCCGCTCCCGCATCCTGCGCGGCTGGCTGCTGATCTTCGCGGGCGAGGCCGCCGCGATGCTGCTCGCCGTCGGCGCCGCCTTCCGGCTCACCGGCTGGGTGCTGCGACCGGTCCGCGTCCTCGACGCCGTCACCCACGACATCGCCACCGGGCGGATGAACTCCCGCGTCGCCGCCACCGGCGGCCCGCCCGAGCTGCGGCGCCTCGCCCGCTCGTTCAACGAGATGGCCGACAACGTCGAGGACGCGCTGGAACAGCAGCGGGCCTTCGTCGCCGACGCCTCCCACCAGCTGCGCAACCCGCTGGCCGCGCTGCTCCTGCGGATCGAGCTCCTCGCCCTGGAGCTCCCCGAGGGCAACGAGGAGATCGCCTCGGTACGGACCGAGGGCAAGCGTCTCGCGCAGGTCCTCGACGACCTCCTCGACCTGGCGCTCGCCGAGCACGCGGCCGCCGAGCTGCGGCTCACCGACGTCGGCGCGCTCAGCGCCGAGCGGGTCGCGTCCTGGCGTCCGGTCGCCGAGGACAAGGGCGTCACGCTCACCGCGGAGTGCGGGGCGGTCACCGTCTGGGCGGACCCGGTGGCCCTCTCCAGCGCCCTCGACGCGGTGATCGACAACGCGCTGAAGTTCACCCCCGCCGGGGAGGAGGTCACGGTCACGGTCGTCCCCGACCGGTCGACCGTCGCCGTCGTCGTCGCCGACCAGGGGCCCGGACTCACCGACGAGGAGCTGGGCCGCGTCGGCGACCGCTTCTGGCGCTCCGGCCGGCACCAGAACGTCAAGGGATCGGGCCTCGGCCTCTCCATCGCGCGCGTGCTGCTCACGGCGGGCGGCGGAGGCGTGTCCTTCGCCCCGAACGAGCCGCACGGCCTGCGGGTCACCGTCACCGTCCCCCGGCACGCCCCCGCGGAGCGGGACCCGGGTCAGGGCTTCACGGAGCGGTAGCCGTACGGGGCCGCCGTGCGGGGCTCCGCGTCAGGGCTTCACCGAGCGGTAGTAGCGGCGGGCGCCGTCGTGGAGGGTCAGGGGCTCGGTGTAGATGGCGGTGCGCAGGTCCACCAGCTGGGCCGGGTGGACCCGGCGGCCGATCCCGTCCCGGCTCCTGATCACCGTACGGGTGATGCCCTCCACCAGGTCCTCGTCGGCGTCCGCCGTGGTGACCAGCAGGTTCGCCACCGCCAGGGTCTCGGTCCGCTGCCCGTCCTGCGCCTTCGCGTACGCGTCCGCCGGGATCACCGCCGACCGGTAGTGCCGGGTCGACTCCCCGACGTCGTGCAGCCGGTCGACCAGACGGGCGTCCAGCGGGATCAGCCGGATCGGGGAGCGCTCGGACAGCGTCTGCACCGCCTGGGTCGGCAGCCCGCCCGACCAGAAGAAGGCGTCGAGCCTGCCTTTCTCCAGGAGCTCCGGCATCGTGTCGATGCCCGCCGAGACCGGTTCGATGTCCCTGACGGGGGCCAGACCGGCCGCCGCGAGCACCCGGTCGGCGATCAGCCGTACGCCGGACCCGTCCTGGCCCACGCCGACCCGGAGCCCGCGCAGGTCCTGGACATTCTGCACCGTGGATCCCTTGCGCACGACGAGCTGCACGTAGTCGTCGTAGAGCCGTGCGCAGCCGCGCAGCCGCTCGAAGCCGGGCCGGCGCTCGCGCTGGTACTGGGCCACCGCGTCGGCCGTCGCGACGGTGAAGTCGGCCTTGCCCGTGGCGACCCGGGCCAGGTTCTGCTGGGAGCCCTCGCTGTCCTGGAGCGTTATCGACACCTCGGGCAGGTCCTGAGCCAGGGCGTTCTTGAGGAGCAGCCCGTACCGCTGGTAGACGCCGGTGGGGACACCGGTACTGAAGGTGACCGAGCCGCTCGGGACCGGGGAGCCGAACGGAATCAGCCACCAGGCCAGCACCCCGCACAGCGCGAGCAGCGCGGCCGAGACCGCCAGGACACGGCGGCGGGCGGCGCGGGAGAGCGAGGCGAACATGCCCGCGATCCTGCCAGGTCGCCGGCGTGTCTGGCCAGGCTCGGCGGTGTGGGGACCCGGCGGGTGGTCTGCGCGGTCCCCGGCGGGGGGCCTGCGTGGGGCCGTCGGTCGGCTTGCGCGGACCTTCTCGACGGGCCTACGCGGGCCCGTCGAGAGGCCTCCGCACGGCCGGGAGGTGCCGTCGTCAGTAGGCGAAGGCGGACTTGCCCGTCATCGTCGTCGTGACGTGGGTGATCCCGCTCCCCGGCGGGAGCGCCGTCACCGTCGACGTCCCGGTCGGCGCGGTCGTGGTGCCGTCGCCGAGCTGGGCGGCCGCGTTGGCGCCCCAGCCGATCACCGAGCCGTCGTCGAGCGCGGCCACGGTGAAGTCGGCGCCGCCCGCGATGCTCTGGACGCCCTTGAGGGTGTCCAGGACGACGGGGGTGGTGCGGTTGGCGTTGGTGCCGTCGCCGAGCTGCCGGTCGGTGTTCTTGCCCCAGCCGGCCAGGCTGCCGTCGTCGAGGACGGCGAAGCCGGACGCGGAGGTGGCGAAGATCCTCGCGACGGCGTCGAGGTAGGCGACGTCGACGGGCTTGTTGCTGTCCGTGGTGGAGTCGTTGCCGAGCTGGCCCTCGGCGCCCTTGCCCCAGGCCTTGACGATGCCGTCGGCGGTGAGCGCGAGGACGTGGTCGCAGCCCACGGCGACGGATTCGACGTCGACGAGGTCGGGGACCTTCTGCGGGGTCTCGCGGGTGGTGTTGTTGCCCGTGCCCAGGCGCCCGTTGTCGCCCTTGCCCCAGGTCCAGACGGTGCCGTCCTGCCGGAGCGCCACGCTGAAGTCGCAGCCCGCTCCGACGTCCTTGACCTTGTCCAGGCTCTGCACGGGGATCGGGTTCTTGTACGGGTTGGTGGTGTCCTGGCCGGTGCCCAGCTGCTTGGAGGCGTTGCTGCCCCAGGCGAGGACCCGGCCGCCCTTGACGGCGAGCGCGTGGTTGAGGCCGGCGGAGACCTCGCTCACGCCGGAGAGCCCGGCGACGGTCGCGGGGAAGGACTGGGCGGTGAGCGTGCCGTTGCCGAGCTGGCCGGTGGCGTTGTTGCCCCAGCTCTTCACGGTGCCGTCCTTGAGGAGGGCGACGGCGAAGGGGTTGGCGGCCGCGGCCGCGCCGCCGCCTCCGCCGGAGAGCTCACGGACGTCGTCGCGGGTGATGCCGGTGACGGCCGCGGGGGTCTGCTGGGCGAGGACGCTGCCGTTGCCGAGCTGGCCCTGGGCGTTCTCGCCCCAGGCGCGGACCCAGGGGTCGGTGCCGGCGGCGTGGGCGGAGAGGCAGGGGGCGGCGAGGGCGGTGACCGCCGTGAGCGTGGTGAGCAGCAGGGTGCTTCGTGATCGGGACATGATCATGGGGACCTTTCGGGTCAGTAGGCGTAGCTGGACTTCCAGACGGTGGAGGTCGCCACGCGGGTCGTGCCGCTGCCCGGAGGCAGGGCGACCACGGGGAGCGGGGAGTCGGTGGTGGAGGCGTCGCCGAGCTGGCCGGCCGTGTTCTCGCCCCAGGCGAGGACGGAGCCGTCGGCGAGGACGGCGAGGGTGTGGCGCCAGCCTCCGGCCAGGCCGCGGACGTCTGCCACGCCCTGGACGGGGACGGGAGTGGTACGGGAGACGGTGCTGCCGTCGCCCAGCTGGCCGAAGTTGTTCGAGCCCCAGGCGCGTACGGCTCCGTCGTCGAGGACGGCGAAGCTGTGGTAGCCGCAGGCGAAGACCCGGGCGACGCCGTCGAGGTGCTGGACGTCGACCGGGGCGGAGCTGTTCTGGGTGCTGTCGTTCCCGAGCTGTCCGTTGGCGTTGTAGCCCCAGGCCTTCACCGTGCCGTCCGCCGTGCGGGCCAGCGAGTGGTGACAGCCGGCGGCGACCTCCACCACGTCCGTGAGTCCGGGGACCCGTTGCGGGGTGTTCCGGTCGTCGTTGGCGGCGAGGCCGAGCTGGCCGTTGTTGCTCCGGCCCCAGGTCCAGACGGTGCCGTCCTCGCGCAGGGCGACGGCGTGGTAGCAGCCGGCGGCGATGTCGGTGACTCTGCTCAGGCTCTGGACGGCGAGGGGGCGGGTGGTCCCCGTCGTGGACCCGTCGCCGAGCTGCCCGAAGGCGTTGTCGCCCCAGGCGAGGACCCGGCCGCCGCGGACGGCGTATCCGAAGTGGATTCCGGCGGCGACCTGGGACACCCCGGAGAGTCCGGTGACGGCGGCGGGGAAGGGCCGCCCGGTGGTGGTTCCGTCGCCGAGCTGGCCGTTGGTGTTTCCGCCCCAGGCCTGGACCGTACCGTCGTCGAGGAGGGCGAGGGCGAAGGAGTTGGCGTCGTTCCCGCCGCCTCCCGCGAGTTCGCGGACGTCGCCCCGGGCCAGGCCCTGGACGGCGGCCGGGGTCTGCTGGACGAGGGTCGTGCCGTTCCCGAGCTGCCCGGCGGTGTTCGCGCCCCACGCCCGCACCCAGGGGTCACGGGGCTCGGCGTGCGCCGGGGAGACGGCGAGGCCGAGGAGCGCGAGGCAGACGGCGGCACCGCGCGCGTACGCGTACGTCATGGGAGCACGCTCCCGCTCAGTACGCGTACGTCGTGTTGCCGCCCAGGGAGACGGCCACCGCCTTGATCGCCGAGCCCTCGTTGAGGATCTTCACCGACTCGTAGCGGGCGACCGTCGTGCCGTTGCCGAGCTGGCCCTCGCCGTTGTGGCCCCAGGTGAAGACCTCGTCCGCCGTGACGGCGACGCCGTGCCGGGCGCCGGCGGCGAGGTGCTGGACGCCTTCGAGGCGCGGGATCTCGACGGGGGCGGTGCGGTTGGTGCGGGAGACGTTGGAGTCGAAGGCCTCGTCGCCCTCCAGGAGCTGGCCGTACTGGTTGTTGCCCCAGCCCCAGACGTGGCTGTCGCTCGTCTTCACGTAGTTGTGGAAGGCGCCCGCCTCGATGTCGGAGACGCCCTCGATCCAGTCCACGTCGACGGGGAGCGTGGCGGACTTGGTGGAGGAGTTGCCGAGCTGGCCGTAGAGGTTGTAGCCCCAGGACTTGACCGTGTCGTCGGCGGTCAGCGCGAGGGCGTGGTGGCAGCCGGCGTCGATCTCGACGATGTTCTCCAGGCCCTGCACCTGCCGGGGCACGGAGCTGGTGGCGCGGCTGCCGTTGCCGAGCTGGCCGTGGATGCCGCGGCCCCAGGCGTACACCTTGCCGTTCTCCAGGAGGGCGAGGCTGAAGTCGCAGCCGGCCGAGATCTGCTTGACCTTGGGCATGCCCTGGACGCGGTCGGGGACCGTGCGGCTGTCGCCGGTGCGGTTGTTGCCGAGCTGGCCGTAGGCGTTGTCGCCCCAGGAGTAGACCTGGCCGCTGGTGTCGAGGGCGAGGGCGTGCTTCCCGCCCGCGGCGATGTCCTTGATGTTGGTCAGGCGCGGGACGGTGGTGGGCACGGTCTGGTTGGTGTTGCCGCCGTTGCCGAGCTGGCCGGAGGAGTTGTGGCCCCAGGACTTGACCGTCTTGTCGGTGCGGGCGAGGACGAACGAGTCGGCCGAGGACGTGCCGCCGGCCGAGACCTGGTCGACGTCGCCGCGGAAGAGGCTGGTGACCGAGGTCGGGCTGAGGCTGTCGGCGAGGGTGCCGTTGCCGAGTTGGCCGGTGCGGCCGGCGCCCCAGCTCAGCACGGTCGGGTTGCCCTCGTTGGCGAGCGCGTGGGTGGCCGGTACGGCGGTGAGGGCTGCGGCCGCCGTGAGCGCGGCCGCCGCGAACGGTAGACCGCGGAAGGGGGTACGCAGGGGACTGCGGCGTGTACGGGACATGGCTCTGCTCTCCTTCGATGGGGACATACGGGAGCGCTGCGCCCGGTCGGACGGTGGCCCCGCGGGGGTCGGCGGAGGCGCGTGCGTGGCGGGCGCGGGTCATGCGGACAGGCCGTGCCGGGCCCTTGGGCATGGGGTGCCCAGGGGCCGGGTGCGACGGCCGGGACGGGCCGTCGGGCACATGAGCAGACTGACCGAGAATGATCACCGAGGCGAGCCGGAACCGCTGAAACACCCGTCTGACGGACGCCCGTTCGGGGAGGTGTTCCCGGGGGCGCGTTCGCGTCTCCGGAGCGCCTCGCGGGGGCCCTCGGGGTCGCCGCCGGCGGGCCGCCGAACGGCGGCGGCCGGGGGAGTGAGGGCCCCCGCCGCGTACGGCCGACCGCCCTCTCGCCGGCGCCTTGGATTCCCTACGAACGGGTGGACCCGCGGGCCCGGGAGGCCGCTCGTGAGGACCCCGGATCCCGGCCCTCGCGGCGGCCCCGAGTGCGCTCCGCCGAAGTGGTGAGCGGGCCCGTCGGCGCGCGCCGCACCGTGTGTCCTGCCGGGGCGTCGGGGGCCCGGCGGCTAGCGTCGGAATGCGCTCGGTGATCTTGAGGACAGTCCCCTGTCCGCCCCTGGCGTCCCCGGCCGAGCCATTCAACTCACCCCTGTCCCAAGGGAGTTCCCATGCCCGTATGGAAGACATCGGCACGTCGTGTGCTGACCGCCGCCGTCCTTGCCGCCGCTCTCGGCCTGCCCCTGGCCCCCGTCGCGTACGCCGAGGAGTGCAAGCCCGACGACCAGGCCTGCCTGGACAAGGAGGCCAATGCCAAGGAGGCCAAGGAGATCGAGGAGCAGCAGAAGAAGACCGAGGAGGCGGCCGGCCAGGCGGACAAGGACATCAAGGCCGTCGGCAAGAAGCTCGACGAGTGCCCGCCCAGCTCGGATTCCTGCATGGGCAAGCTCACCTCGGGCAAGGGAGCCGCGGAGGAGAAGGGGGTCAAGGACATGACCGACACCATCTCCACCTATCAGCCGGAGCCCGCCGACAACGCGCAGTCCGCCGTGACCTCCACCTGCGCCGACTTCCCCGGCTCCCTGCCGCAGGGATCCACCGACCCGGGACAGTCCCCCTTCCCGGTCTCGCAGCTCTGCTCCCTGCTCGGTTCCTGACCTCAGCCGTCCCCCCCCCACGTCCCGAAGGGTTGCTCCGTCATGTCTCCGCGCCGTCCCCGCGCCGTCCTTCCCGTGCTCGTCCTCGGCCTCACCGCGCCGCTCACCCTGCTCGCCCCGCCCGCCGCCACCGCCGAGGAGGGGCCGGGCGAGACCCCCGCCCCCCGCGCCGTCACCGCCGACGGCCGCCCCGCGAAGATCGCCGACGTCCTGGAGTACTGCGGGACGAAGCGCACGGCCTGCACCTTCGCGATCGACCCCAAGCAGGACAGGGAGTATGCCACCGCCGTCAAGTCCCTGGGCAACGCGGTGGTCAACTGCACCCAGAGCGACATGAGCGTCGACCGGACCGTCACGCTGCGGACCAGCAGCACGGACAACATCGGCGGCGAGATCTCCGGGAAGATCGCCGCCGAGGGCACAGTCAGCGCCTCGGGCGAGGTCACCACCAACCTCGTCAACGACATCACCAGCGAGAACAAGACGCCCAACCTCAAGGACGGCCCGACCTCGACGAACGGCACCAAGACCAGCGTCGCCGCCGGGGGCAAGGTGGCCGGGTCGCTGAGCGCCAAGCTCGCCTTCGAGGCCGCCTTCAAGGCCACGTACTCGAAGTCCTGGACGATCGACAACACCGAGGCGACCACCTACAAGACCACCGTCAAGCCCTACGACATGCTGGTCTTCGGGGCGAGCGCGGCGATGAAGCGCGTGGTCGGCAACCTCGTCACCGACAACGGGCAGAGGATCCTCGGCATTCGCGTCGACAGCCCCTCCATGGTCAACAGCAGCACCTTCGTCGCCCAGACGTACGCCGTCCCCGACATGCTCTGCGGCCGCAAGCGCCCCGCCGCCGACACCCAGCCCGACAACGACAACAACGGCCTCCGGAACTCCGCCCGCGAGGTGCCGGCCGCCCGGGCCGTACCGCCGGGCACCGACCCGAAGCGCGAAGTCGTCCTCTCGTCCCACGCCCACTGACCCGGAGGAGTCCCCGCCATGAACCGAACCCTCTCCGCGCTGGCCGTCCTCGGGGCCACCGGACTGCTGCTGCCCGTCGTCCCCGTCTCGCACGCGGCACAGGCCGCCCCCGCCGAGCAGGCCGTCCCCGTCCTCAACGGCGACTTCGCCGACCCGGTCATGAAGGGCGACGGGCCCACGACCGTCGGCATCGACTTCTGGACCGGCCTCAACCAGCGCTACTCGCCCACCGCCTCCGGCCGCACCGACGCCTCCCACGGCGTCGCCCTCCAGAAGGACGGCAACACCCTCCGCCAGCGGCTGCGCGGGGTCCGGGCGGGGGCCAGGGTCACCGTGACCTACGAGGACAGCCCCGCCGTCTCCAAGGAGTGCACCGGCGAACAGGTCGTCGACGGCCAGCCGTACGCGGTCGGCGGATCCGGCGGCGCGGTCCAGGAGGTCACCACCGCCGGCGACCCCGACCGGGTGAAGGGCACGCCCGGAAAGGGCCGTTGGACCGGCCGCGCCTATGTGTTCACCGCGGGTGAGAACGATCCGGTGCTCACCTTCACCTCACGCGTCACCGACTCCCGCACCCATGTGACCTGTTCGCCGATGATCGCCCGCATCCGCGCGGCCGAGGTGCCGCCCGCCGTCGACAAGACCGTCGGCAAGGCGAGCCTGGGCACCTCGGAGGCGTACAAGGGCAACGAAAAGGAGAGCTCCCTCCACAACGCGGCCGCCGCCTGCAACGGCGAGAACGCCTGCACCTTCCGGCCGGACACCCGGACGTCCTTCCGCTACTACGACACGGCGCGGGTGGTCGGCGAGGCCTACGTCAACTGCACCCGCAACACCCTGGAGCACAGCCGGCTCCTCTCGTACTCCGAGCGCAGCCACGACAGCATCGCCCAGACGTACACCGAGGCCGGCCTCGCACTCCCCGAGGTGGCCCGGCTGCCCACGAGCGGCGACCGCGTGGAGGACGAGAAGCGGATCAAGGAGCGGCCGATGGCCACCCAGTTCTCTCTGGCCTACGAGAAGGGCTGGCAGCGAGCCTGGCAGTGGTTCAGCAGCGACCAGCGGACCGTCGTGGAGCGGATCCAGCCCGGCGAGGTCAGCTGGGTCGAGCTGCAGCCGAGCCGCGAGCGGGTCGAGGGCTGGTTCGTCAGCAAGAAGGACGACTACCGGCTGCACGCCGTCGTCGACGGGCCCTCCCGCGCCGTGCCCGACCGGCTCCTCCAGCGCACCGGGCCCATGTCCGAGGCCGAGAAGCAGCGCTGCGCCGCCTCCCGTCCCATGACCACCACCCCGGTGGGCGCGGACGCGCCCGCGAGCGCCAGCGACAAGGGCCTCGTCAGGACGCCGGCGCCGGCCGCGCCGGGCGTCCGCTCCTCGGCCCGGACCCTGACGCTGGAGTAGCCGCCGGAACGCGCCGCCTCACCCCGCCACGGCGGTGAGGCGGCGCACCACCTCGTCCCGGCCCAGGGCACCGGCCACGGCGGCCAGGTCCGGGCTGCGGGTGGCACCCGTGAGCGCGACCCGGACCACGTTCGCGACCTGCCTCGGCGGTCCCGCCCAGCGGTCCGGGTCCCGGCGCCAGGAGGCCGTGTCCGGGGCGAAACCGTGCCGTACGGCGAGCTCCCCGAGCCGTGCGAACCACCGGTCGGGGGAGACGGCGGCGAAGTCGGCGGCGATCCGCCGCACCAGCTCCGGGGCGAGGCCGCCGTACCGGTCGTCGCCGGGGGCGGGCACAGGGCCGAAGAGCTCCGTGAAGAAGAAGCCGTACCGGTCGCGGAAGCACGACCAGCGCTCCAGGTCCTTGCGGGCGGGCGCGCCCTCGGGCCGGCCCGTGGCCACCGCGGCCAGGGCGAGGTCCTCGTGGCGGCCGAGGACGGAGGCGAGCTCGGGGTCGTACTCCTCCGCCCAGGCGAGGAGCTGCGCGTACAGCTCGCCCGGGGTGAGCGAGGCGATGAACTCCCGGCTCAGGGAGTGCAGTTTCGGCAGGTCGAGCAGGGGCCCCGAGGGGCGCATGCCGTCGAGCCGGACCTCGGAGGCGAGCGCCTCGGCGGTGGGGACGTCCATGAGCCGGATGTTGGCGAGGCCCCGCAGGTAGTGCTGGACGGCGGCCGGCGGATACCCGGCGGACAGGTAGTAGTCCACCGACGCCTCGGGGTCCTTGCGCTTGCTGAGCTTGCGGCGCGAGGGCCCCTCCGCCTTCATCAGCGGGGCCAGGTGCGCGTACGCCGGCGGCTCGAAGCCCAGCGCCGCGTGCAGCTGCAGATGGACCGGGGTCGAGGAGAGCCACTCCTCGCCGCGCACCACCAGCGTCACCCGCATCAGGTGGTCGTCCACGACGTGCGCGAAGTGGTACGTGGGCAGCGGCGGTTCCTCCTGGGAGGACTTGAGGAGGACGATGTCGTTGCCGTTGTCCTGCATGGTGACGGAGGCCCGGATCCGGTCCGTGAACCGGACCCGGCCGGGAAACTCGTACGGGCAGCGGAACCGCACCACGTACGGCTCGCCCGCCGCGAGCCGGCGGGCCCCTTCCTCCGGCGCCAGCGTCCGGCAGGGCGCCCAGCGCCCGTAGTAGCCCAGCGGCGAGCGGCCCGCGCGCTGCTCCTCCGCGCTCCGGGCGAGCAGCTCCTTGCCGCAGAAGCAGGGGTACGCGCGGTCGCGGCGCAGCAGGTCCCGCACATGGCTGAGGTAGACCTCCCGGCGCTCCGACTGGAGGTACGGCCCCCACGCCCCGTCCCCGGCGACACCGCCCTCGTCGGGGGCGAGCCCGAAGGCCCCGAGCAGCCGGGAGAACTCCTCGGCGGCGCCCGCCACCTGCCGGGACCGGTCGGTGTCCTCGACGCGCAGCACGTGCGTGCCGCCCGACTGGCGGGCGAGCGCCCGGGCCACGGCCGCCGTGTACAGGCCGCCGATGTGCAGGTGTCCGGTGGGGCTCGGGGCGAAGCGCGTCACCTCGGCGCCGTCCGGCAGGGCGCGCGGCCCGAACCGCCGCTCCCAGTCGGCCGGTTCGGGGAGATCGGGCGGGAACATCGCGTTGATGACGGACAGATCGAGCACGGTGGACTCCCTCCTGGGGTTCCTGGAGAGCCAGGGTCCTGGAGGGATCCACCGTAGGCCGGTGACCGGCCGGTTCGAGCGTCCCGAGGGCGCGAGGCTGCGGAACTCCGAACCCTCTTCGGCGTTGTGGGCTGCGAGCGGCATGCCCGGTCAGTAGCGTCCCGAGGACCGTTCCGTACGACGACCACAAGGGGGTGTGATGGGCGGCACGCGCGCGGTGGGCCTGCTCGCACTCGGCTCCTTCGCCATGGGGACCGACGCCTACGCGATGGCGGGACTGCTCCCGGACATGGGCGCCGACCTGGGCGTCTCCGTCTCCCTCGCCGGCCAGTCCGTCACCGCCTTCACCCTCTGCTACGCCCTGGCCGCGCCGCTCCTCTCGGCCGTCCTCGCCCGCTGGGGCACCCGCACGGTCCTGGTCGCCGCGCTCGTCGTCTTCGTCCTCGCCAACACCGGTACGGCGCTGGCCGGTTCGTACGCCGGGCTGCTCGGCACCCGGGCCCTCGCCGGCGCCGGAGCGGGCCTCTTCACCCCGGCGGCCGCCACCGCGGCCGTCGCGCTCGTCCCGCCCGAGCGGCGCGGCCGCGCCCTCGGTCTGGTCCTCGGCGGGATGAGCGCGGGCACCGTGCTCGGCGTGCCGCTCGGGCTGCTCGTCGCGGCCGGCTCCGGCTGGCGGGCGGCCCTGTGGCTGATCACCGCGCTCGGAGTCGCCGCGCTGCTCGGCGTCGCGACGGCGCTGCCGCCCGTGCGGGGAGCCGCCGCGCCCTCGCTGCGGGCCCGGTTCGGCGCCCTCGCCCGGCCCAGGGTCGCCGTGGTCGTCGCCGTCACCTTCACCCAGACCGTGGCCAGCCTCGGGCTCTACACCTACCTCGAACCGGTCCTGCACCGCGTCGCCGACGTGGGCAGCGCCGTGCCGTACCTCTGGGTCTGGGGCATCGGCGGGGTCTGCGGCAGCTTCCTCGCCGGAACCCTCGTCGACCGGACGGGGCGGCCCGCCCGCCTCGCGGTCGTGCTCCTCGCCATCCTCGGCGGCGCCCTGGCCCTGCTGCCGTGGACCGGCGCCGTACCCGGCCTCGTCCTGCTGCCCCTGCTCGTCTGGGGCGCGGTCGGCTGGGCCTTCGTCGTCCCCCAGCAGCACCGGCTCCTCACGCGGGACGGCGGGGCCGCCGCCGTCGGCCTCAACAGCTCCGCCACCTACCTCGGCGGCGCCGTCGGCTCCGCGCTCGGCGGCCTCGCCCTCGCCCGCGGGCTCGACGCCCGCCTGCTCCCGCTCCTCGCCGCAGGGGTCGCGCTCGCGGGAGTCCTCTTCCACCTCACCGTGGCCCGGGGGGTCGCCCGGCGCGACGCCCGCACCACGAACCATGCCCACGGGGCCGGAGCCGCCGGCGCGACCGCGGCCGAGGCCCCCGAAAGGAACGCCTCATGAAGTTCGGCGTCAATCTGCCCAACTACGGGCCCGAAGCCACTCCCGACGCCCTCGCCGACTGGGCGCTGCGGGTCGAGGCGATGGGTTACCACTACGCCATGGTCTCCGACCACGTCGCGCTCACCCCGGACGTCCAGCACCTCTTCCCCGCCCCGTTCTACGACCCCTTCGCGACCCTCGCCTGGCTCGCCGGGGTCACCAGGACGGTGGGGCTCGGCACGACGGTGACGATCCTGCCGTACCGGCATCCCGTGCACACCGCCCGCGTCGCCGCCAACATCGACCGCTTCAGCAACGGCCGCCTGGTCTTCGGCGCGGCGGCGGGCTGGGCCGCCCGGGAGTTCGCCGTCCTCGACGTGCCGTACCGCAAGCGCGGCGCGATCAGCGACGAGTACCTCGCCGCGATCAAGGCCTGCTGGGCCGACGAGGTCGCCTCCTTCGACGGCGCCCACGTCTCCTTCCGCGAGGTCCACACCGGGCCGCTGCCCGTGCAGCGGCCCGGCCCGCCCGTCTGGGTCGGCGGCCACAGCTACGGAGCGCTGCGCCGGGCCGTCCGCCTCGGCGACGCCTGGCACCCCACCTCCGTCTCCGGCGACTGGCTCCTCGGCGTGGGACTCCCCACGCTCCGTCAGGTCGCCGAGGAGCAGGAACGGCCCGTGCCCGACCTCGCTCCCCGGATCAAACTGCGCGTCACCCCCCGCCCGCTGGGCCCCGGCCGGCTGCTCGGCGAGGGCACCCAGGCGCAGATCGCCGACGACCTCGGACTGCTCCAGGACCTGGGGGCGAGCGCCGTCGTCCTGGATCCCACCTACCCGGGCGACCGGCGGGAGGCGGGCCGCACCGCGCGCGACCTCGACGTCCTGGAGACACTGGTCAAGGAGGTCATCGACGTGGACGCCGGCTGCGTACGATGACGAAGGGCTGACGGAGAGAGGGGGAGGGAGTGCGGGACGTGACCGATCTGGACCTGCGGAAGCTGCGCGTGCTCAGGGAGCTCAGCGAGCGCGGCACCGTCAGCGCGGCCGCCCAGGCGCTCCACCTCACCCCGCAGGCCGTCTCCCAGCAGATCAGCGCCTTGGGACGGGAGTTGGGCGTCCCGCTCACCGAACCGTCCGGGCGCCGGCTGCGCCTCACCGGCGCGGCGCGGATCGTGCTCCGGCACGCCGACGCCGTCTTCACCCAGGTCGAGCAGATGCGGGCGGAACTCGCCGCGCACGGGAGCGGCGAGCGCGGCGAGGTGGCGGTGGCCGGCTTCTCCACCACCCTCTCGGCGCTGATCCTGCCCGCCGTGGCCCGGCTGCGGGAGAGCCGGCCGCTCCTGCGGACCTCGCTCGCCGAGGTCGACCCGCCGGAGAGCTTCTCCATGCTGCACCGCGGGGAGACGGACGTCGTCATCTCCGCCGACACCACGCACCGGCCGGGACCGGCGGGCGAGGACGGGCGCCTCGACGCGCGGTTCCACCGGGTCGCGCTCTGCGACGACCCCTTCGACATCGCCCTGCCGGAGGGCCACCGGCTCCTCGACAGCCCCCGGCTGCTCCTCGCCGACCTCGCCGAGGAGACCTGGATCTTCGCGACGACGGGCATGTGTCACGACATCGGCGTCGCCGCCTGTACGGCCGCCGGGTTCACCCCGCAGGCCTCCCACGCCATCGGCGACTGGGACGCCACGCTCGCGGCGGTGCGGCTCGGCCTCGGGGTCGCGCTCGTCCCGCGGATGGCCAAGCCGGCGCCGCGGCCCGAGGTGACGATCCGCGCGTTCAGCGAGCGGGCCCCGTCCCGCACGGTCTTCGCGGCCGTGCGGGAGGGCAGCCAGACCTCCCCGGAGATCGCCGCCGTCCTGGACGCGCTGCGCACGGTGGCCAGGGCGGCCGTCGCCGCCTGACCTGGCGGAACACGCTTCGCCAAGGCCGCGGAACACGATCCACCGCGGCCGCGGAACACGCTTCGCCGCGGCCCGGGACCACGATTCGCCACGGCTCGTGGAAGGTACCGTCCACGAGCCGTTGCTGGACCCGCCCGGCCGCCGCTGCGAGGCTCGTTCCCATACCGCGGACCACTCGCGCGTCCCCTTCTTCCCCCTTCTCTTTCCCCCTCTTTCTCCCCATGCCTTCTCCTGGAGCAGGAACACCCATGTCCAAAGCCACGTACACGCGGCTGGCCGCGCTGAGCCTCATCTGGGGCTCCGTCTTCCTGTGGATCAAGATCGCCGGCTACGGCTTCTCCCCCGTGCAGATGGTGCTCATCCGGCTCGCCCTCGGCGCCGTCGTCATCCTCGCCATCGGCTACGCGAAGGGGCTCCGGCTGCCCAAGGAGCGCGCCACCTGGGGTCATCTGTCGGTGGCCGCGCTGCTCGGCAACGCCATCCCCTGGACCCTGTACGCCGAGGGCGAGATCGCCGGCTCCAGCAGCGTCGCCGCCGTCGTCAACGGCAGCGCGCCGATCTGGACCCTGGCCGCCGCGCTGCTCCTCGGCCAGGAGAAGCGGGTCTCCGGCTACAAGGCGGGCGGTGTACTGCTCGGCCTCGGCGGCACCGCGCTCATCGCCTCCCCCTGGAACTCGGCCTCTGCGGGCACCGGTTGGAGCATCCTCTGCTTCGTCCTCGGCTCGATCAGCTTCGGCGCCAGCTTCGCGTACATGGGCAAGTTCCTCGTGGGCAAGGGCATCCCGCCGCTGATGCTCGCGGGCGGACAGCTCAGCGCGGCGACCGTGCTGCTCCTCGCCGCCTTCCCGTTCCTGGGCCTCCAGGCCGTGACCTGGCGCGCCGACTCGGTGATCTCGGTCCTCGTCCTCGGCGTGGTCTGCACCGGCTTCGCCGCGCTCCTCAACTTCGAACTGATCATCAAGGACGGGCCCACGGTGGCCTCGACCGTCACCTACCTGATGACCGCGGTGGCCGTGGTGCTCGGAGCCGTGGTGCTGCGCGAGCCGCTCGGCTGGACCGTGTGGCTCGGCGCGGTGGCCGTGCTCGCCGCCACCGGTCTGCTCCGCCGCAAGCCCCGCCCGGCCGCCGAACCGGCTCCCGAGGCCGCTCCCGTACCGGCGCCGGCGGCAGCGGACCGTACATAGCGACGTCGAAATTCGGCAGCGCAAGGCGAAACCCGGCCGTTCTCGGCGGCCGGGTGGAAGCCGTTCCCGCACGGCCGTAACCCATGAAATGCCGGGCCGCCGTCCGCAACATTGTGTTCATTCAATGGGCGGGTGGTGGATGGTAGCGTCACAAGTGGAAACACCCGGCCTTTATGGGGGAGTCGCACGTGGCTTTTGTGGTCGAACTCGTTTTCCGTGGCAATGAGACGGACCGGTTGAGTTTCGGAGAGGCGCACCGGGCCTACTGGAAAAGAATGGCCGCGCGCGGCATCCTGCTCGGCGGCGGACCCTGGCGGGACGGCACCGGGGAGTTCCTGGTCTGTGAGGCACCCGACCGCCGCACCCTCTTACGGATCCTCTACGCCGACCCGTACGCGCAGGCGCAGGTCATCGGCGAACTGAGGGTCCGGGAATGGAACGCCGTCATGGGCCACGTGGTGCTCGCCGGCCTGGAGCGGTCCACCGGCGGGGCCGGGACCCACGAGCGAATACGCGGGGGCGGACCGGCCCCCGTCGCGCCGCTCGCGCCGCCGAGCGCCCGAGAGGAGCCGACCGCCCCGCCGAGCGCCCGTGAGGAGCTGACCGCCCACGAGCGGCGCATCGCCACGATGATGCTCGACGGCCTGACCAACAAGCAGATCGCCGAGTCCTTCACGGTCTCCACCCGGGCCGTGGAGCTGCACATCACCCGGATCTACCGGAAGCTCGACATCCGCAGGCGCGCCCAACTGGCCGCTGCCATCGACCGGTTCGAAGCCGCGCTGGCCTGCTGATCCACACCTTCGCACGCAGACGCAGTCGACCTGACGCACACACCGATGATGGGAGTCACCATGCCGCTCGTCGAGATAACCGTTCCCGAGGGCACCCTCTCCGAGGCCGCCGCGGAGGTCCTGCAGCAGCGGGTCGCCGACTCCGTGCTGACGGCCATGGAACTGCCCCTCACCGAGTTCTTCGCCGCCGCCACCTGGGTGTACGTCCGCGAGGCCGCCAAGGGGCTCGCGACCACCGGCGCCGGCCGGCCCCCCGGCGTCCTGGTCGTGGTCACGCCCCTGGAGGGCTTCCTCACCCCCGAGCGGAACGAGGCGCTGTCCGTCGAGGTGACCCGGCACGTGCACGAGGCGACGGGACCCGACACCGTCGTCTGGCTCGTCGTGAACGAGATCCCGGAAGGCAACTGGGCCGTCAACGGCGGACTGACCCGCCGCGCGAAGATCGACGAACTCGTCGCCGAGGCGACCGTCGGCAGCTGAATTCCGCATTCCTCCCGGCCGCGGCGCCGCACCGTATTCACGGTGCGGCGCCGTTCGCATTTCCGGGAGCCGGCGTCCCGAAAAGGAGTGCGGATTCCCGTATCGATGTACGGGTCACCCGCCCCGTACGGTGATGTCAATGGCACCGACGGATGGGAGAGACTCGTTCATGGCTCTGCAATCGGCGCCGCGACTCGGTGTGGTGGTTCCGTCAGGAAACGCCGCCGCCGAACCCGAGATCGGCAGCCTCGTCACCCCCGCATTCAATGTTCACACCTCACGATTCCCGGTACTCCCCGGAAAAGACCTGCGCGGTCGTCTCGAGAAGTACAACGACGTGCTCCCCGAAGTGCTGGGGAATTTCGGTGGACTGCGTCTCGACGCGGCCGTCGTCTCCTGCACCGGCTCGCACTACCTCCTCACGCCCGAAGGCGACCGCGCGCTCTGCGCGGAGCTCTCCGAGCGCGCCGGGGCGCCCGTGCGGTCCGCCGCCCTGGCCATCCTCGACACCGCCCGCGCCGTGGGCGCCGAGCGGCTGGTCCTCGTCTCGCCGTACGAGCCCTGGCTCACCGAACTCTCGCACGCCTACTGGGAGTCGGCCGGACTCACGGTCGACCGGATCGTCAAGATCCGGGCCGGCGCGCGCTTCTCCCCGTACGACGTGACCACCGAGGAACTCGTCGCCCAGGTACGGGAGGCCGAGCTCCCCGAGGACGCCACGCTGCTCTTCACCGGCACCGGCATGTTCACCTTCGACGCGCTCGCCGAACTCGGCCGGGACAGCGGGCGCGTCCTGCTCACCTCCAACCTGGCGAGCGCCTGGTGGGCCCGGGACACCCTCGGCCTCCCGGCCGACGGACCGGACGCGCACCCGCTGCTGCGCCGGCTCGCCGAAAGGACCGGCGCCCGCGGCAGGACAAGCGACCGCGACGGGACCGGCGGCGCCGGGCGCACCGGTGGCGCCGCGAGCGGCCGGGACGGCGCACCCGGGCCCGCCGCCGTGGCCGTGCCGTGAGCGGCCGTACCGCGCCGCCCGGGCCGGTCGCCGTCGTCGGGGCCGGGCCGGTGGGCCTGACCGCCGCGCTCGTCCTCGCCCGCTCCGGGGTCCCCGTGACCGTCCTGGAGTCCCGGAACGAACTGGCCACCGAGTCCCGCGCCTCCACCTTCCACCCCGCCACCCTCGACCTCCTCGACGAACTCGGCGTGGCGGCCGCCCTGCGGCGCCGGGGCCGCACCGTCGACCGCCTCCAGTGGCGGGACCTGGACGGCGGAGTCCACGCCGAGCTGAACTACTCCCTGCTCGCCGGACACACCCGCCACCCCTACCGGCTCCACGTCGAACAGGCCCGGCTCACCCCGCTGCTGCTCGACGCGCTGACCGCGACCGGTCTCGCCGACGTACGGTTCGGGGCCACCGTCACCGGCGCCGCCGAGACCGGCGGCGGGGTGCGGCTGCGCACCGAGGAAGCGGCGGGCCGGGCCACCGTCGGCCACCATCCGTACGTCCTGGCGGCCGACGGCAGCCGGAGCCGGCTGCGGGAGATCGCCGGGCTGCCCGGCACGGCCGAGGAGTACCCCGACTACGCGCTGCGCGTGGTCACCGACTCCCCGCTCGACGAACTGGTCCCGGGGCTCGCCCCGCTGGCGTACGTCCGCGACCCCCGGGGCTCGTTCAGCGCGCTGGGGATGCCCGACCACTGGCGGCTCATCTTCCGGATCCGGCGCGGGACGCCCCGCGCCGAGGTGCTCGCACCCGAGGCCGTACGGGCCAGGGTCGAGCGGGCGCTCCCGGGCGCCGCCGGACGGGCCGTGCGGATCACGGACGCGCACACCTACCGGCTCGCGCGGTTCCTGCTGCCGCGCTACCGGGCCGGCCGGGTGCTCTTCGCCGGGGACGCGGCCCACCTCACCTCCACCGCCGGCGGCCTGAACATGAACTGCGGGCTGCACGACGCCGTGGAGACCGGCCGGGCCCTCGCCACCGTGCTGCAGACAGGCACGGGCGACGAGGCACCCCTCGACACGGCCCTCGGCCGGCGCCGCTGCGTCGTCGAGACGGCGGTCCTCCCGCGCAGCGAGGCCCGCACGGCCGGCCTCGACAGCCCCGCGGAACTCCTCGCCCGGATCGCCGACCTGCGGCGCACCGCGGCGGATCCCCGCGCGGCCACCGACTACCTGCTCAAGGCATCACTTCTCGACGTCGCACCACGACCCCTGAAAGGTGACGCACATGCGGATCTGGTTTCACAAGCACACCGTTGAGGGACGGCTGCCCCTGCTCGACCAGTGGTATCGCGAGCACCTCGACGCGATCGCCGCACCCGGCACCACCGTCGACATCAAGACCCTGCCGGCCGACACGTACCCCGACCGCACCCCCTTCGGCCTCGTCGGCCACCACTCCGCCCAGGTGCTCTTCAGCCGGCACTTCTCCGAGTCCGCGCTCGTCGCGGAGCGGGAGGGCTACGACGCCTGGGTGATCGCCGCCGGCCAGGACCCCGGCCTGCGCGACGCCCGCCACCTCGCCTCCATCCCCACCCTCGGCTACGGCGAGACGGCCTTCTTCCTCTCGGCCCTCACCGGCCAGCGCTTCGGCGTCCTCGGCTTCATGCCGCCCCTGGAGGAGCCCATCAGGGCCAACATCCGCCAGTACCGGCTGGAGTCCTCGCTCAGCTCGTACGAGGTCGTGCCCGGCGGCTGGGACTCCGTGCACCGCTCCCTGGAGGGCGACTTCGACGAGTTCGTCGAGATCTACTCGGCGGCCGCCCTGCGCGCCGCCGAGGCAGGGGCCGAGGTCATCATCCCCGCCGAGGGCATCCCCAACGAGATCCTCTGGCACCTCGGCATCCACGAACTGCACGGCCTGCCCGTCATCGACCCCGCCGGACTCGCCGTGAAGCTCGCGGAGACCCTCGTCCAGCTCGGCGAGCTGAAGCTCTTCCAGCGCAGCGGCCACGGCTACTGGTTCAGCCGCCCCGACGAGCCCGTCGCCAAGCACCTGGAGCAGGTCTTCCTGGGCTCGGCCCTCTAGGAGATGCCGTGTCCGGCTCCATCGCCCCGCACCCCGCCCCGCGCCCGTACCCCCACCGTCATGCACCGCACGCCGCCACGCCTTCGAGGGAGTCACGCCC
Source organism: Streptomyces tanashiensis (assembly GCF_014648895.1). Classification (GTDB taxonomy): domain Bacteria; phylum Actinomycetota; class Actinomycetes; order Streptomycetales; family Streptomycetaceae; genus Streptomyces; species Streptomyces tanashiensis. The sequence goes on along the minus strand of NZ_BMRZ01000010.1, from coordinate 216,919 downwards.
ATGACGTACGACGCCTACGGCCGCAACACCGCGGCCACCGACCCCGCCGCCCCCTACTACCGCCCCCGCCGGCTGCGCCGCACGCCCGCCCTGCGACGCTTCGCCGCCGAGACCCGCGTCGGCCCCGCCAACCTCGTCCAGCCCCTCTTCCTCCGCGAGGGCCTCACCGAACCGCGCGAGATCCCCTCCATGCCGGGCGTCTTCCAGCACACCCGCGACACCCTCCGCAAGGCCGCCGCCGAGGCCGTCGCCAACGGGGTCGGCGGACTCATCCTCTTCGGCATCCCCGAGCACAAGGACCCCACCGGCACCGGCGCCGTCGACCCCGACGGCATCCTCCAGGTCGCCCTGCGCGACGTCGCCGCCGAGGTCGGCGACTCCACCGTGATCATCGGCGACATCAACCTCGACGAGTACACCGACCACGGCCACACCGGTGTCCTGGACGCCGACGGCGACGTCGACAACGACGCCAGCATCGAGCTGTACGCCCAGGCGGCCGTCGTCCAGGCCGACGCGGGCGCCCAGATCGTCGCCCCCAGCGGCATGATGGACGGCCAGGTGCGCCGCATCCGCGAGGCCCTCGACCTGGCCGGGCACCAGTCCGTCGCCATCCTCGGCTACTCCGCCAAGTACGCCTCGCACTTCTACGGCCCCTTCCGCGACGCCGTCGAGTCCACCCTGCGCGGCGACCGCAAGGGCTACCAGCAGTTCCCCGGCAACATCCGCGAATCCCTCCTGGAGGTCTCGCTCGACGTCGCCGAGGGCGCCGACCTCGTCATGGTCAAGCCCGCCCTCGCCTACCTCGACATCGTCCGGCTCATCGCCGACCACGTGCAGGTCCCCGTCGCCGCCTACCAGGTCTCCGGCGAGTACTCCATGGTCGAGGCGGCCGCCGCCAAGGGCTGGATCGACCGCGACCAGGTCGTCCGGGAGAGCCTCGCCTCCATCCACCGCGCCGGCGCCACCCAGATCATCACCTACTGGGCCTCCGAGTTCGCCCAGACCCTGGACCGGTGACCCGGTGACCCCGTCCTCCACCATGCTGGTCCTCGGCATCAGTCATGCCAGCGCCCCGCTCGACCTCCTGGAGAGACTCGCCGGCACCGACCGGCCCGCCGAGGACCTCGTCTCCGACGTGACCTCCGTCGACGGCATCGACGCCGCCGTCGTCGTCTCCACCTGCAACCGCCTGGAGATCTACGCCGAGACCCGCGGCGGCACCGACGGCGCCGGCGATCCGGGCGGACTCACGGGCCTGGGCGAGCTGTTCGCCCAGCACACCGGGGTGGACCACGAGGAGATCGCCCCGCACCTCTACAGCCACCACGCCGACGGAGCGGTACGCCACCTCTTCGCCGTGGCCTCCGGACTCGAATCGGTCGTCGTCGGCGAGGACCAGATCCTCGGCCAGGTGAAGCTCGGGCTCGAACGGTCCCAGCGGCTCGACCGCACCGGCCGGGTCCTCGCCAAGGCCGTCCAGACCGCCCTGCGGGTCGGCAAGCGGGCCCGCAACGAGACCGGGCTCAACGAGGCCGGCCGCTCGCTCGCCACCGCCGGGCTCGGCTTCTTCGAGCGCCGGGTCGGCTCCCTGCACGGCAAGACCGCCCTCGTCATCGGCGCCGGCGCCTTCGCCGGCGTCGTCGTCGCCGCGCTGCGCCGCTCCGGCCTCGACCGGGTGCACGTCGCCAACCGCACCCCGGAGAAGGCCCAGCGGCTCGCCGAGACCACCGGGGGAGTGGGGTACGACCTGGCGGACGTGCCCCGGCTGCTCACCGAGGTGGACGTCGTCGTCGGCGCCACCGCCGCCACCGGCCACCTCGTCACCGCCCGGCAGGTCGAGGAGGCGCTCGCCGCCCGGGACGGCCGGGAGCTGTTCCTGCTCGACCTGTCCCTGCCCCACAACATCGCGCCCGGCGCGGCGGAGCTGCCCGGCGTCACCTTCGTCGACCTGCGCCGGATCGCGGAGGAGGGGCAGGAGGACGAGATCTCCGCCGCCAGCGTCCAGGCCGCGCACGAGCTCATCGACGCCGAGGTCGAGCAGTTCCGCACCGGCCTCCGGCTCGCCGGAGCCAAGCCCGTCCTCACCGCCCTGCGCACCGCCGCCACCGAGGCCGCCGAGGCCGAACTCGACCGGCTCGCCCGCCGGTTGGAGGGCCTCGACGGGGCCGCCCGCCAGGAGATCGGCCGCAGCGTGCGCCGGATCGTCGACAAGGCGCTGCACCAGCCGACCGTCCTCGTACGGGAACTGGCCGCCGACCCGGACGGGGCCCGGCACATCGCCGCCTTCACCCGCCTCTTCGCCGCGGCGGAATCCGCCCATGACAGCGACACGAACGACCCGAACGAGAAGAAGATCGAGGCCATCGCATGAGTGACATCTCGGCCCTCTGGGAAGCCGAATCCATCGCCGTCATCGGGGCCAGCGAGCGCCCCGGCGCCCTGGGCCGCAAGCCGCTCGACTACCTCCTCCGGTACGGCTACAAGGGCCGCATCCTGCCGGTCAACCCGCGCTCCCCGGAGATCCTCGGCGTCCCCGCGTACCCCAGCGTCAAGGACGCCCCGGGCCCCGTCGACCTGGCCCTGATCATGGTCTCCGCCGAGCGGGTCCCCGGCGCCGTCGACGACTGCGTGGCCGCCGGCGTCAAGCTCGCCGTCATCGCCTCCTCCGGCTTCGCCGAGACCGGCGAGGAGGGCGCCCGCCTCCAGGCGGAGGTCGTCGCCAAGGCCCGCGCCGGAGGCCTGCGGATCATCGGCCCCAACTGCATCGGGGCCGTCGGCTACGAGAACCGCGTCCTCGCCACCTTCAGCCCGCTCTTCGGCGCCGAGTCCGTGCCCTTCGAGCCCGGCACCCTCGCCTTCGTCAGCCAGAGCGGCGCCCTCGGCTTCGGCGCCGCCAGCCTCGCCCTTGAGCGGGGCCTGCGCCCCGGCTGGGTGGTCAGCACCGGCAACGACGCCGACGTCACCGCCCTGGAGGTGCTCCGCGAGCTGGCCGCCGTCCCCGAGGTCACGGGCCTCCTCGGCTACCTGGAGGACACCCCGGACATCGGGACCCTCCGCGAGCTGGCCGGCTCCGGCAAGCCCGTCGCCCTCCTCAAGTCCGGCCGTACGGAGGCGGGCGGCCGCGCCGCCGCCTCGCACACCGGCGCCCTCGCCACCGACGACCGGGTCCTGGACGCGGCCCTGCGCGGCCTCGGCATCGTCCGCGTCGACGACATCGACGAACTCCTCGACGTGGCCCGGGTCTTCGAGTCCGAGCGACGCCCCACCGGCAACCGCGTCGCCGTCGTCACCACCTCCGGCGGCTCCGGCATCCTCGCCGCCGACGCCGTCGAGGCACACGGTCTGGAGCTCAGCACCCTGGAACCGCGCAGCAAGGAGGCGCTCGCCGAGATCGTCCCCGCCTTCGGGGCCATCGACAACCCGGTCGACATCACGGCCACCGTCCTCAGCGACCCGTCCCTCTTCGACCGCTCCCTCGACGTCCTGATCGCCGACGAGACCGTCGACATCATCGTCGCCGCGTTCTGCGTGATGGCCGGACCCGACGTAGAGAAGGCCGTCAACGCCCTCTCCCGGGCCGCCGAGAAGGGCGGCAAGCCCATCCTCGTCGCCCGCACCGGAGCCGACTTCCTCGCCCCCGACGCCCCGCGCGACCTGCGCGAGGCCGGCCTGCCCGAGTATCCGACCCCGGCCCGCGCCCTGCGCGCCGCCGCCGCCCTGTGGGAGGTCAGCCGTCCCCGCACGCTGCCGGAGGCCCCGCGCCCCGGCACCGTGCCCGGCCCCGGCGCCGACGCCACGGAGCCGCGGCTGAAGGCCCTCCTCGCTGAGGCCGGGATCGCCGTGCCCCAGGGCCGGATCGCCAAGAGCGCCCAGGACGCGGCGGCCGCCGTGACCGAGGTGGGGGGTACGGCGGTGCTCAAGGCCGTGGTCCCCGGCCTGCTGCACAAGACGGAGGCCGGCGGCGTCGAGGTCGGCGTCACCGCCGACGCCGCGCCCGAGGCGTACGACCGGCTCGCCGCACTCGGCGGCCAGGTCCTCGTCGAGGAACTCGTCGGAGAGGGCGTCGAGTTGATCGTCGGCGTCCACACCACCGACCTGGGCCCGGTGCTCACCGCCGGTCTGGGCGGCATCTTCACCGAGGTGCTGGACGACGTCGGCCACCGGCTCCTGCCGCTCGCCCCGGGCGAGGGCGCCGAGCTCCTCGCCGGGCTGCGCGGCGCGAAGATACTCGCCGGCACCCGCGGCCGGGGCGCCGTGGACGTCGAGGCCGCCGCCGCACTCCTCCACAAGGTCGGCGCACTGGTCCAGGACTGGCCCGCGGGCTTCGCCCTCGACCTCAACCCGGTGCGGGTCCTCACGAAGGGCGCCGTCGTCCTGGACGCCGCGCTGAGCCACGACACGTCCGAGGAGGCCGGCCGATGAGCGGCGCCGAGACGAACAGCAAGGCGCTCTTCGAGCGCGCCCGCAAGGTCACGCCCGGCGGCGTCAACTCGCCGGTCCGTGCCTTCGGCGCCGTCGGCGGCACCCCCCGCTTCATCGCCTCCGCCGAGGGCCCGTACCTCACCGACAGCGACGGCAACGAGTACGTCGACCTCATCTGCTCCTGGGGCCCGATGATCCTCGGCCACCGGCACCCCGCCGTCGTCGAGGCGGTCACCCGGGCCCTGGAGCGGGGCACCTCCTTCGGGGCGCCGTCCACCGGAGAGGTCGAACTCGCCGAGGAGATCGTCGACCGGGTCGCCCCGGTCGAGCAGGTGCGCCTGGTCAGCTCCGGCACCGAGGCGACGATGTCGGCGATCCGCCTCGCGCGCGGCTTCACGGGCCGCAGCAAGATCGTGAAGTTCGCCGGCTGCTACCACGGCCACGTGGACGCGCTGCTCGCCTCGGCCGGCTCCGGCCTCGCGACCTTCGCGCTGCCCGACACCCCGGGCGTCACCGGCGCCCAGGCCGGCGACACGATCGTGCTGCCGTACAACGACCTGGCGGCCGTCGAGAAGGTCTTCGCCGAGATCGGCCCCGAGATCGCCGCCGTCATCACCGAGGCGGCCCCCGGCAACATGGGCGCCGTCCCCCCGCTGCCCGGCTTCAACGCCGGCCTCAAGGAGATCACCGCCCGCCACGGCGCGCTGTTCATCTCCGACGAGGTCATGACCGGCTTCCGCGCCAGCCGCTCCGGCTGGTACGGCCGGGACGGCGTCGCCCCCGACCTGCTGACCTTCGGCAAGGTCATGGGCGGCGGCTTCCCGGCGGCGGCCTTCGGCGGACGCGCGGACGTCATGGCCCACCTCGCCCCGGCCGGCCCCGTCTACCAGGCGGGCACCCTCTCCGGGAACCCGGTCGCCACCGCCGCAGGACTCGCCACCCTGCGGCACAGCACGCCCGAGGTGTACGAACGCCTCGACCAGGTCTCGGCCACCATCGGCGCCGAGGTCTCCGCCGCCCTCACCAAGGAGGGCGTCGCACACCGGCTGCAGTACTCCGGCACCATGTTCTCGGTCTTCTTCGGCGAGGACGAGGTGGTGGACTTCGACGGGGTCCGCGCCACCGAGGCGTACCGCTACACCCCGTTCTTCCACGAGCTGCTGCGACGCGGCGTCTACCTGCCGCCCTCGCCCTTCGAGGCCTGGTTCATCTCGGCCTCGCACGACGACCGGGCCGTGAGCCGGGTGGTCGAGGCGCTCCCGGCCGCCGCGGCGGCAGCGGCCGCGGCGAAGCGCTGACGGCGGACGGAAAGGGAAGAGCCCCCGTGGACCACGGGGGCTCTTCCCTTTCCGGTTCCGCGCGTCAGGCGGCGAGATCGATCCGCACCTCGACGTTCCCCCGGACCGCCTTCGAGTACGGGCAGCGCCCGTGGGCGGCGTCGGCGAGCCGCCGCGCCTCCGCGGCGTCGAGGCCGGGCAGTTCGACGGTGAGCACCACCGACAGGTGGAAGCCGCCGTCCTCCTTGTGCAGGGCCACCTCGGCGGTCACGGTGTCGTCCGTGAGCACGGTCCTGGACTCGCGCGCCGACACCCGGAGCGCGCTGTGGAAGCACGCGGCGTAGCCGGCGGCGAAGAGCTGCTCGGGGTTGGTCGCGGTGCCGGAGCCGCCGACGGCCTTGGGGCTCGACAGCGGCAGGTCGAGGAGCCCGTCGGAGGAGAGCACGGCGCCGTTGCGCCCGTCTCCGGTGGAAGCGACCTCAGCGGTGTAGACGACGGCCATTTCATGCCTCTCGAAAGGGGAGAAGGGGAATTCCCCCAGTCTCCGGCGCCGCCGAATTCCCGGCGCTACGGATCTCCGCAGTCCTTTCCGGGAGGTCGCCGAATAGCGTGGGAAGCACCACCGATCCATGAATTCAAGGGAGTTGGCCATGGCCGGACCGCTGACCGGAGTACGCGTACTGGAATTCGCGGGCTCGGCGCCCACCGCGTTCGTCGGCACCGTCCTGTCCGGTCTCGGCGCCGATGTCGTACGCGTCGACAGGGCGCCCGCCGCCGCGCCCGCCCACGACGCCGGGCGCCCCGCGGAGAACCCGCTGTCCCGCGGCCGCCGTTCGGTCGCCCTGGACCTCAAGAGCCCCGAGGGGATCGAGCGGGCGCTCCGGCTCGCCGAGCACGCCGACATCCTCGTCGAGGGCTTCCGCCCCGGCGTCGCCGACCGCCTGGGCATCGGCCCCGAGACGGCCCTCGCCCGCAACCCGCGCCTGGTCTACGGGCGCCTCAGCGGCTGGGGCGCCCAGGGCGAATGGGCCGGGCGCGCCGCCCACGACCTCGCGGTCCTCGCCCTGACCGGCGCCCTGGACACCGACCCGGAGACCGGGGCGCCGGTGCCGCCCCCGACCGCGTACCTCTCCAGCTTCGCCGGCGGCGCCAACGCCCATGTGCACGGGCTGCTCGCCGCGCTCCACGAGCGGGAGCGCTCCGGCAGGGGCCAGGTCGTCGACACCGCCCTCGCGGACGGCGCCGCCCTGATCGCGACCCTGATCCACCAGTGGCGCGCGGTCCCCGGCAACCACACCGTCACCGACGCCCCGCACTACACCTTCTACGCGGCCGCCGACGGCCTCCACCTCGCCGTCGCCGCCATCGAACCCCGGCTCTACCAGAACCTCCTGGACCAGCTGGGCCTCGCCGAGGACGCCACCGCGGCCCTCCCCGACCGCGCCGACCCGGCCGCGTGGCCCGAGCTGCGCGCCCTGATCGCCGCCCGCTTCGCTACCCGGGACCGCGCGCACTGGGTCAAGGCCTTCGACGCCGTGGACGCCGGAGTGGCCCCGGTCCTGACCGCCGCCGAGGCGGCCGAGCACCACCAGCTGGCCGCGCGCGGAGCCTTCACGGCGGTGGGCGACAGCCTCCAGCCGGCCCCCGCCTCCCGCTTCGGCCGCACCCCGGCCGGGGCCCCGGGCCGTGCCCCGCTGCCCGGCGAGCACACCGACGAGGTGCTGACCGAATGGGCTCAGGCCTCCAGGTAGCGCAGCACCGCCAGGATCCGGCGGCTGTAGCCGTCGGTCCGGTGGAGCTCCAGCTTGTCGAAGACGGCGTTGAGGTACTTCTCCACCGCGCTCAGCGACAGGTGCAGCTGCCGCGCGATGGCCGCGTTCGTGTACCCCTGGGCCAGCACCTCCAGGACCTCCCGCTCGCGCGGGGTGAGCCGGGCCAGGGGATCGGCGTGGGTGCTGCGCACGACGAGCTGGTGCACGACCTCCGGGTCGATCGCCGCCCCGCCCGCGTGGATCCGGTCCAGCGCGTCGAGGAACTCCTCGACCTGGGCCACCCGGTCCTTGAGGAGGTAGCCGACCCGTTCCGCGCCGCCGGCGAGCAGCCGGGCCGCGTAGCTGCGCTCGACGTACTGGGAGAGCACCAGCACCCCCGTCTCCGGCAGCCGCTCGCGGATCTCCACGGCGGCCCGCAGCCCCTCGTCGGTGTGGGTCGGCGGCATCCGGATGTCCGCGACCACGACGTCCGGGCGCCGCGCCTCCACCTCGGCGACGAGGGTCTGCGCGTCGCCGAACGCGGCGAGCACCTCGTGGCCCTCCTCGACGAGCAGCCGCACCAGGCCCTCCCGCAGCAGGGTCGAGTCCTCGGCCAGGATCACGCGCACGGCAGCTCCGCGACAAGAGTGGTGGGTCCCCCGAGGGGGCTGTCGACGTGCAGGGTCCCGTCGAGCGCGGAGACCCGGCTGCGCAGCCCGGTGAGCCCGCTGCCGGCCGGGTCCGCGCCGCCCCGGCCGTCGTCCTCGACCCGCACGGTGAGCAGCGGGCCGACGCGCGTCACGCGCACGGAGACGGCGGAGGCGGAGGAATGCTTGGCGGCGTTCGTGACCGCCTCCGAGACCACGAAGTACGCGGCGGTCTCCACCGCCGGGGGGAGCGGCGCGTCCCCCGCCTCGAAGCGGACGCGCAGCGGGATCCCGCACCGCTGCGCCACCCCGCCGAGCGCCTCCTCCAGCCCGAGGCTGTCGAGGGCGGCGGGGTACACCCGCCAGGCCACGTCCCGCAGCTCGGACAGCACGTCCTGGGCCTCGCCGTGCGCCTGCCGCAGCAGGGCGTCGGCCTGCTCCGGGTCGCGCTCGCGGCCCCGGCGAGCCCGGCCGAGCAGCATGGCCAGGGCCACGAGCCGCTGCTGGACGCCGTCGTGGAGGTCGCGCTCGATGCGCCGGCGCTCGGTGTCCACGGCCTGGACCACGGCGGCCCGGCTGAGGGCGAGTTCGTCGATGCGCCGCCGCAGCAGCTCCTGCTCGGAGGGGCCGAAGCACGCGCGCGCGAGGCGGGCGTCGAGCGCGCTCAGCGCGTACAGGCCCTGGACGTCGAGGAAGAGCAGGACGCCGCCGAGCAGGAGTTGGGTGAGGAGTTCCGTCCAGCCGAGCGAGCCCCGCAGGACACCACGGACGAGCAGCACCGCCAGGACCTCGCCGAAGACGAGGAGCCCGAGGACGATCCCGGACACCAGGCCCGTCCCGACGCGGGCCGCGAGGTACCGCAGGACCCGCCGGTCGGGAATCTCGTACGGGCCGGGGAAGCGGTCGCCGAAGAAGACCGAGCGGCGGCTCCGCTCCAGGGCCACGAGCCGCCGGGCCCCGGCCATCAGCTTCCGCCGCGCGCGGGCCCGGGTGCGGGGCCACAGCAGGAAGGGTCCGAGCAGGGCTCCGGCGACCAGGAAGAAGAGGGCGCCGAGGAGGGCGCTCAGGCAGCCGAGCAGCACACCGGCGAGCCGCCGCCCGGCCCCGGTCTCCTCCTCGTCCCCTCGCACGGTCCCGGAGCCTAGTTCGGGCCCCGGTCCCGGACAAGATCGTCCGTACGGCACGGGCGCCCGCTCCCCGCTCACGGGGTACGGCGGTGCTGGGCGCGGCCCCTGGAGTGCTCAACGGCCCGCCCGCGTCCCCGGCCCTGCCCGGCGCCCCGCCCGCGCCCCCGGAGCCGTACGGCGAGGAACGCGGCCAGGGCCACGAGGACGAGCACCAGGACGGCCTTGGACAGCACGCCCACGTACCCCTCGACCAGGTCCCAGCGGTCCCCGAGCCAGTAACCGGCCATGACGAGGACGCTGTTCCAGATGAGGCTGCCGAGCGTCGTGAGCGTGACGAAGACGTGCAGCGGCATCCGCTCGACGCCCGCGGGGACGGAGATGAGGCTGCGGAAGATCGGCACCATGCGGCCCAGGAACACCGCCTTGGTGCCGTGCCGGGCGAACCACCGCTCGGTGCGCTCCAGATCGGAGACCTTCACCAGCGGCAGCCGGGCCCAGAGCGCGTGCATCCGCTCCCGGCCGAACAGGGCGCCGATCCAGTAAAGGGCCACCGCCCCGACCACCGAACCCAGCGTCGTCCAGAACAGCGCCGAGGCGAGGCTGAGGACGCCCTGCCCGGCGGCGAAGCCGGTCAGGGGCAGGATCACCTCGCTGGGCAGCGGCGGGAAGAGGTTCTCCAGCGCGATGGCGAGCCCCGCGCCGGGTCCGCCCATCGTGTCGACGAGCCCGGCCGCCCACCCGGCGAATCCGTCGGCGGGCTCCCCGGCCAGGGCCAGGGGCAGGGGCGGACGAGAGACGAGCGCGGCGATCGGCACGGTGGGTCTCCAAATGGGCGAACGGCTTCCCGGGGCGCTCGCCCCGGCACCCCTTCACGCTAGAAATCCCGGCGCGCGCCCGGTACGCGGCTTCCCGCCCGCCTCCCCTGCGGAAAACCGCAGGGGAGGCGCGTGCGGTCGAGGATCAGGCATCCGCCCGGAACGGGCCGTCGAGGGCGGCCCACTGGAGCAGCATGACGGTCTTCGCGTCGGCGATCCGGCCGTCGCGGATCATCGCGAGCGCCTCCGTGAAGGGGAGCTCCACGGTGGTGATGTCCTCGCCCTCGGCGGCGACCCCGTGGGTCTCGCCGGGGGAGTGCGCCGTGTCGTACGGAGCGGCGAAGAAGTGCAGGCGCTCGGTGACCGAGCCGGGACTCATGTAGACCTCGAAGACCCGCTCGGGGACGCCGATGACGTGCCCGGTCTCCTCCTCGGCCTCGCGGCGGATCGCCTCCTCGGGGCTCTCGCCGTCGAGGAGTCCGGCCGCGGTTTCGAGCAGCATGCCGTCGGGGTGCCCGTTGACGTAGGCGGGGAGGCGGAACTGGCGGACCAGCAGCACGGTGCGGCGGTCGGTGTTGTGGAGCAGGACGGTCGCCCCGTCACCGCGGTCGTAGGTCTCGCGCTGTTCGCGGCTCCAGTGCCCGTCGCGGTGCCGCTGGTCGAAGGTGGTCTTCCGCAGGACGTACCAGTCGCAGGACAGCACCTCCACGTCGTGGATCCGCACGTCCGGGTTGCCGGCCAGATCGCGGCCCTGCCGGTCGAGACCGGTCCGGCCGCGGCGGTCGGGGGTGTCGATGCCGGCGGTCATCGGGCGGCCGTCCGGGAAGGGCCGGAGACGAGGATCGTCAGGGGGCGGGGTGCGGGGATCACGGCCGCATCACTCCTTGCTCAGGGGTACGGGTACGGGCACGGGTACGGATGGGGACTCAGGCGAGCACCGTCTCGACACCCGCCTCCCGCAGGGCGTCGAGGGTCCGGGGACCGCCGGGATGCGTGGCGGAGTCCTCGGCGGCCCGGTCGGTCACGAAACGGTCCACCGCGTCGAGGGGGGCGACCCGGCTGAACGCGCGCACGCCCAGCTTGGTCGCGTCCGCGACCGCGACCGTACGGGCGGCCCGGGCGAGCCCGGCCTGCTTGACGGCCGCGTCGTCGAGGGAGAACTCCGACCAGCCGTGCTCGGCGTGCACGCCGCCGATGGACATGACGAAGCAGTCGAAGGCCAGCGCCTCGATCGTGCGCTGCGCGAGCGGACCGACGAGGGAGCGCTCGCCCGGCCGGGAGCGGCCGCCCACGACCAGGAGTTCGATCCCGGGCCGGTCGGCCAGGACCACGGCGGCCTGGATGCTGAGCACGGCGACCGTCAGCGGGCCACGGGCGGCCAGGTGCTCGGCGACGTGCACGGTGGTCGTCCCGGCGTCGAGGAGGACCCGCGAACCGGGCTCCACGAGCGCGGCCACGGCCGCGCCGATCCGGTCCTTGGTCGCGGTCTGCCAGGGCTCCCGTGCGGCGAACCCCGCCTGTTCCTCACGCGTGCGCGTGGCGACGGCGCCGCCGTGCACCCGGCGCACCAGTCCCTGGCGCTCCAGCGCGTCGAGGTCCCTGCGGACGGTCATCTCCGAGACGCCCAGGCGGAGGGAGAGCTCCGACACGGAAACCCGGTCGGAGCCCTGCACCGATCGCAGGGTCAGGTCCAGACGATCGGCGACTCCCATGGCCACTTTCTATCACCTGATTGTTCGAGTGAACATCATCTTGTGCGAAACGAGGGTGGGGGAGGGTTCGCCGTCCGGCGGGCGGAGGGACGGGGGCCGTCCCCGGACCGCCTACCCTTGGACGCATGACGAGCAGCAGCGACCGGAGCACCGCAGTGAGCGTTGACGGCACCAAGACCTACGAGATCCGCACCTACGGGTGCCAGATGAACGTCCACGACTCCGAGCGGCTCTCCGGTCTGCTGGAAGAGGCGGGTTACGTCCGGGCCCCCAAGGGCGCGGACGGCGACGCCGACGTCGTCGTCTTCAACACCTGCGCGGTCCGCGAGAACGCCGACAACAAGCTGTACGGCAACCTCGGCCGGCTCGCCCCCATGAAGACCACCCGCCCCGGCATGCAGATCGCCGTCGGCGGCTGTCTCGCCCAGAAGGACCGCGACACCATCGTCAAGAAGGCCCCCTGGGTCGACGTGGTCTTCGGCACGCACAACATCGGCAAGCTGCCGGTCCTCCTGGAGCGCGCCCGCGTGCAGGAGGAGGCGCAGATCGAGATCGCCGAGTCCCTGGAGGCCTTCCCCTCCACGCTGCCGACCCGCCGCGAGTCCGCGTACGCCGCCTGGGTCTCGATCTCCGTCGGCTGCAACAACACCTGCACCTTCTGCATCGTCCCCGCCCTGCGCGGCAAGGAGGAGGACCGCCGGCCCGGCGACATCCTCGCCGAGATCGAGGCGCTGGTCGCCGAGGGCGTCTCCGAGATCACCCTCCTCGGCCAGAACGTCAACGCGTACGGCTCCGACCTGGGCGACCGCGAGGCCTTCTCCAAGCTGCTGCGCGCCTGCGGGCAGATCGAGGGCCTGGAGCGCGTCCGCTTCACCTCGCCGCACCCCCGCGACTTCACCGACGACGTCATCGCGGCCATGGCCGAGACGCCGAACGTCATGCCGCAGCTGCACATGCCGATGCAGTCCGGCTCGGACTCGATCCTCCGCGCGATGCGCCGCTCCTACCGGCAGGAGCGTTTCCTCGGAATCATCGAGAAGGTCCGCGCCGCCATCCCGCACGCGGCCATCTCCACCGACATCATCGTGGGCTTCCCCGGCGAGACCGAGGAGGACTTCGAGCAGACCATGCACGCCGTCCGCGAGGCCCGCTTCGCGAACGCCTTCACCTTCCAGTACTCCAAGCGCCCCGGGACCCCGGCCGCCGACATGGAGGGGCAGATCCCCAAGGAGGTCGTGCAGGAGCGCTACATGCGCCTCGTCGCCCTCCAGGAGGAGATCTCCTGGGAGGAGAACAAGAAGCAGGTCGGCCGCACCCTGGAGGTCATGGTCGCCGAGGGCGAGGGCCGCAAGGACGGCGCCACCGACCGCCTCTCGGGCCGCGCCCCCGACAACCGGCTCGTCCACTTCACCAAGCCGGACGAGGACGTCCGCCCCGGCGACGTGGTGACCGTCGAGATCACCTACGCCGCACCCCACCACCTGCTCGCGGAGGGCCCCGTCGCGGCGGTACGCCGGACGCGCGCCGGTGACGCCTGGGAGAAGCGCACGGCGACCAAGCCCCAGGGCGTCCTCCTGGGCCTCCCGAAGATCGGCGTCCCGGCCCCCCTCCCGGCGGCGGACGCCCCGGCCTGCGGCAGCCACTGACCCGCGCGTGGGCGGTGCCCCCGCCCACAACGGACGGCGTAGGCTGCGGATCATGCTTGTCGCCGCAGCCGTCTGCCCCTGCCCGCCCCTCCTCGTCCCCGAGGTCGCGACCGGCGCCGCCCCCGAGCTGGACGGGGCGCGGACGGCCTGCGCGGACGCCGTCGGGCTGCTCGCCGCCGCCCGCCCGGACCGGCTGTACGTCGTCGGGCCCGCCGACGGGGGCGCGCACGGCGTGTACCCGGCCGGCGCGACGGGCTCCTTCGCGGGATTCGGCGTCGACCTCTCCGTACGCCTCGGCGAGGGCGACGGTCCGGCCGGCGACGGCCGCCGTCCCCTGCCCGCCTCCCTCGCCGTCGGCGCCTGGCTCCTGGCCCGCGCCGGCTGGGCCGACGCGCCCATCGAGGGCCTGGGCGTGGACGCGTCGACGCCGGCGGACGACTGCGCCGCGACCGGCCGTGAGCTCGCCGCCACGGCCGGCCGGGTCGCCCTCCTGGTCATGGGCGACGGCAGCGCCTGCCGGACCGTGAAGGCCCCCGGCTACCTGGACGAGCGGGCCGCCGGCTTCGACGCGGAGGCCGCCCGGGCGCTCGGCACGGCGGACGTGCCCGCGCTGCTCGCGCTGGACGGCGGGCTGGCGTCCGAGCTGCTGGTGGCCGGCCGCGCCCCCTGGCAGGTCCTCGCCGGCGCCGCCGAGGGCGCCGGGCTCGACGGCCGGCTGCTCTTCGAGGACGCCCCGTACGGCGTGGGGTACTTCGTCGCCGCCTGGTCCTGAGGGGCCGCGGGCACGAGAACGGCGGACGGCCGCGGAGCGTGATGCTCCGCGGCCGTCCGCCGTGCGGAGGGACTGTCGGGTGACGCAGGTCGTCAGGCGGCCGGCGGCGGCGTCGTGCCACCGCTCCCGGGCGTGCCGTCGTCCTTGTGACCCATCCGGTCGATGGCGCCCTTGGCCTTCCCCGTACCGGACTGGATCTTGTCGCTGTACTTGCCCTTGGTCTTCTCGTCGACCAGCTTCGCGGCCTTGTCCAGGCCATGGTCGATCTTCTCCCCGTGCTGCTGCGCGAGGTCGGCGACCTTGTCCTTGGCCGGGGCGAGCTTGGCCTTCAGCGAATCCAGGAGACCCATGGGGCACCTTCCCTCCGCGGACCTCGGGGGTCCGTGTATCCGTGTCGTGCGTTCCCTGTCCTGCCCCCAGGACCCCGGGGGCCTACCTGCGGGCGCCTTCGCCCGTCCCGTTGTCGGCGGCGGCCTCGGCCGACTGCTGCTTCGGGATCTCCACGACCTCGGCGGCGGCTCCGGCCGGCACCTCGTCCGTCTCGACGTCCTCCGCACCGTCCGCGCCGCCGGTCCCGTCCTCCGCCGGAGCCGTCAGGGCCTCCGCCGTGACGTCCTCCCCGGTGTCCGTTCCGGCCCCGGTCTCCTCGACGGTGGCCTCGGCCGTGTCCTGCTTCTTGCGGCGAAACATTGCAAAAACGCCCATATTCACTCCATAGCGTACTCGGATGGGAGGGGCTCCGTAGCGATCGGCGGCCGGAGTCCGCGGTGACCGACGGTCGGAACCTCCCCACAGGCAACGAAGCCCGGACGGGGCCCGTCACGTAGCTCGTTCGGGGACCGGGCCCGACGTTTGCGAGACTGGGACAGTGAGAAGCGCAGCTCCCGCCCCGCGGGTCATCGCCGTCGTCGGCCCCACGGCGGCCGGAAAGTCCGATCTGGGTGTATTCCTGGCGCAGCAGCTCGGCGGCGAGGTCGTCAACGCCGACTCGATGCAGTTGTACCGGGGGATGGACATCGGGACCGCCAAGCTGACGCCGGAGGAACGCGGCGGCATCCCGCACCACCTCCTCGACATCTGGGACGTGACCGAGGCCGCCAGCGTCGCCGAGTACCAGCGCCTCGCCCGCGCCGAGATCGACCGGCTGCTCGCCGCCGGCCGCACCCCGGTCCTCGTCGGCGGTTCCGGCCTGTACGTGCGGGGGGCCGTCGACGCCCTCGAGTTCCCCGGCACCGACCCCGCCGTCCGAGCCCGGCTGGAGGCCGAGCTCGAGGAGCGCGGTTCCGGCGTCCTGCACGCCCGCCTCGTGGTGGCGGACCCCGAGGCGGCCCGCGCGATCCTGCCCAGCAACGGCCGTCGCATCGTCCGGGCGCTCGAGGTGATCGAGATCACCGGCAAGCCCTTCACCGCCAACCTTCCCGGTCCCGACTCCGTCTACGACACCGTCCAGATCGGCGTCGACGTGGCCCGTCCCGAGCTCGACGAACGGATCACCACGCGCGTGGACCGGATGTGGGAGGCCGGACTCGTCGACGAGGTGCGCGCCCTGGAGGCGCGGGGCCTGCGCGAGGGGCGCACGGCGGCCCGTGCCCTCGGCTACCAGCAGGTCCTCGCGGCGCTCGCGGGGGAGTGCACCGAGGACGAGGCGCGCGCGGAGACCGTGCGGGCCACGAAGCGCTTCGCCCGCCGCCAGGACTCGTGGTTCCGGCGCGACCCGCGCGTGCACTGGCTCAGCGGAGCCGCCGATCACCGCGGGGAACTCCCGCGGGAGGCGCTGTCGTTGGTCGAACGAGCGGTTACAGCCTGATCACGTGATGGCATCGGGACGCACTGCCCGTCATTTCGGCGGTCACGAGCGTGCCATCATCGAGCATCGATCGACCAAGTGAAGTCCGAGTGGGGAGGGCGCGTGGCGATGGAGGCCGGCCCTCGCGACAGAGAACAGCACGAGGCGGCCCTGGGTGACCCGACGGCGGATCCGTCGGGCGACACGCCGGGCCACCCGACGGACGACGCCCCCGTCGGGGCCCCGGGGCTGACCCCGGACGGTCCCGACGACGCCGTGGGCACCGCGGTCGAGGTCGACGCCGACGAGGTCGAGGTCGAGCTGCGGCCCCAGCGCCGGCTGCGGATCTGGCAGCTCGCCCCGATCGTGGGCCTGGCCGCCGTCGGCTCGCTGATGTTCGCCTTCCCGCTCGCCTTCGGTTCCGGGGACGGCGGCGCCGTCGTCGCCATGCTCGGACTGCTCATCAGCTCCTGCGCGGCGGGCTGGGGCATGATGGCCGCCCGCAAGGTCGGCTACACCTGGCCGGGCCTCCCGCAGCGCGGCTCGGGCGAGCGCCCGAACTGGCGCGTCCTCGCCCTGTACGTGTCGACCATCGCGGCCCTCGTCGCCCTCGCCGTCTGGCGCGTCGCCCGCCTCCGCTGAGGCCGGCCCCTCCCGTACGGAGCGGGGCCCTCGTCCGTACGGCCCGCGCCCGGACGGGGCCCGGCCCGGGCCCGTGCGGGACGGGGCTCGTGGCGAAGGGGCCCGGGCGCGCCCGCACCGGCGGGCCCGCCCTGTGGACAGGTCGGGCCGGTGCCGGACCCGCCCCGTACAGTTGATCGCGTGACCAGCACGCAGACCTCGCCGCTCCCCTTCCTCAAGGGCCACGGCACCGAGAACGACTTCGTGATCGTCCCCGACGCGGAGAACGCCGTCGACCTGCCGCCCGCCGTCGTGGCGCGGCTCTGCGACCGGCGGGCCGGCATCGGGGGCGACGGGCTGCTGCACGTCGTGCGCAGCGCCGCCCACCCGGACGCGCGCCACCTGGCCGACGAGGCCGAGTGGTTCATGGACTACCGCAACGCCGACGGCTCGGTCGCCGAGATGTGCGGGAACGGGGTCCGGGTCTTCGCCCGGTACCTGGAGCACGCGGGGCACGTCACCGCGGGCGAGGTCCCGGTCGCCACCCGCGGCGGGGTCAAGCACGTCCACCTGGACAAGGACGGCTCCGTCACCGTCGCCATGGGCCGCGCCGTGCTCCCCGAGGCCGGGGTCACCGTCTCCGTCGACGGCCGCAGCTGGCCCGCCCGCAACGTGAACATGGGCAACCCGCACGCCGTCGCCTTCGTCGAGGACCTCGACCACGCCGGGAACCTGTTCACCGAGCCGCCGTACGAGCCCGCCGCGGTCTACCCGGACGGGGTGAACATCGAGTTCGTCGCCGACCGGGGCCCCCGCCACGTCGCGATGCGGGTCCACGAGCGCGGCGCCGCCGAGACGCGCTCCTGCGGCACCGGCGCCTGCGCCGTCGCCGTCGCCACCGCCCGCCGGGACGGCGTCGACCCCGCCGAGAGCGGCACTCCCGTCACGTACACCGTCGACGTGCTCGGCGGGACCCTGGTCATCACCGAGCACCCCGACGGCCGGATCGACATGACCGGACCTGCGGTCATCGTCGCCGAGGGCACCGTCGACCCCGCATGGCTGGGATCGGGCGATGTGACCGCGCGCGACGGAATCGAAACTGTCAACGACTGATCTGTCGCTCGAATGGGTGATCCGATTCACGCTGAGCGAGAGCGTGACTGCGCCGCGTGGTGGGGTCGGTAGCATCAAGCACCGGCCCCCCGGGCACGCCTGGCCCGCCCACCGCCGGTCGACGTTGCCGGAGGTGCCCCATGAGTGCAGAGGCCACCAACCCCGTGAGTGCGGCCGAGGCCGCGACCACCGACGTGGCCGTCCGCAGACGCGGACGTGCCCGGATCGACCTGCGCCGCCTCGGCCGTGCCGCCCTGCTCGGCGCCACCGCCGGACCGGCGCCCCGTGACCGACTGCCCGACGCCATCGGCCATGTGGCGGAGGCGCACCGCGCCCACCACCCCGAGGCCGACCTGTCGGTGCTCGGCCGGGCGTACGTCCTCGCCGAGTCCTCGCACCGCGGCCAGTTCCGCAAGAGCGGCGAGGCGTACATCACCCACCCGCTCGCGGTCACCCTCATCCTCGCCGAACTCGGCGCGGAGACCACCACCCTGACCGCCTCCCTCCTCCACGACACCGTCGAGGACACCGAGGTGACGCTCGACCAGGTGCGCCGGGAGTTCGGCGACGAGGTCGCCTACCTCGTCGACGGTGTCACCAAGGTCGAGAAGATCGACTACGGCGCGGCCGCCGAGCCAGAGACCTTCCGGAAGATGCTCGTCGCCACCGGCAGCGACGTCCGCGTCATGTCGATCAAGCTCGCCGACCGGCTGCACAACATGCGCACCCTCGGCGTCATGCGCCCCGAGAAACAGGCGAGGATCGCCAAGGTCACCCGCGACGTCCTCATCCCGCTCGCCGAGCGGCTCGGCGTCCAGGCCCTCAAGACCGAGCTGGAGGACCTGGTCTTCGCGATCCTGCACCCCGAGGAGTACGAGACCACCCGCGCCCTCGTCGCGGATCACCCCGGCGCCGCCGACGAACTCGGCGCCTTCGCCGAACAGGTCACCGCCGTCCTGCGCGAGGCGGACGTCGGCGCCGAAGTCCTCGTCCGCCCCCGCCACTTCGTCTCCGTGCACCGGATCCGCCTCAAGCGCGGCGAGCTGCGCGGCTGCGACTTCGGGCGGCTCCTCGTCCTCGTCGCCGAGGACGCCGACTGCTACGCGGTCCTGGGCGAGCTCCACACCTGTTTCACCCCGGTGATCTCCGAGTTCAAGGACTTCATCGCCGCCCCCAAGTTCAACCTGTACCAGTCGCTGCACACCGCGATCGCGGCCCCCGACGGCGCCGTCGCCGAGGTCCTCATCCGGACCCACCGCATGCACAAGGTCGCCGAAGCCGGAGTCGTCGCCCTCGGCAACCCCCACGTGGGGCAGGAGCCGGACACCGCCGTCCCGCAGACCGACGACGGGGAGCGCGTCGACCCCACCCGCCCCGGCTGGCTCTCCCGGCTCCTCGACTGGCAGCAGTCCGCCCCCGACCCCGACACCTTCTGGACCTCGCTCCGCGCCGACCTCGCCGAGGACGACGAGATCACCGTCTTCCGTGCCGACGGCAGCGCCCCCGGCACGATCAGCCTCCCCGCCGGCGCCAGCTGCGTCGACGCCGCCTACGCCCAGCACGGCGAGGCCGCCCACGCCTGCCTCGGCGCCCGCGTCAACGGCCGCCTCGCGCCGCTGAGCACCGTCCTCGGCGACGGGGACACCGTCCAGCTGCTGCTCGCCCAGGACACCGTCTCCGGGCCGTCCCCGGAGTGGCTGGACCACGCCCGCACCCCCGCCGCGCGGATCGCGATCACCGGCTGGCTCCGGGCCCACCCCGAGAGCGCCCCGCCGCCCGCCGCCCCCAGCGACCCCCGGCCGCAGGTCAGCGTCCCCGCCGAGCGCCGCTCCGGCCCCGAGCTCCACGCCGACCTGGACGGCGAGCCGCCCGCGGCCGTCCGCCCGGCGGGCTGCTGCACCCCCGTACCCCCCGACGAGATCACCGGCTTCCTGGTGCGCGGCGGAACGGTCACCGTGCACCGCGCCCGCTGCTCGGCCGTCGAGGCCATGCGCGGTCTGGGCCGCGAGCCCGTCACCGTCCGCTGGGGCGACACCCCGCAGGGCCGGGTCACCCTCGTCGCCGAGTCCTTCGGGCGGCCCGGGCTGCTCGCCGACCTCACCGAGGCGATCGCCACCTTCGGGGCCGCCGTCGTCTCCGCGAACGTCGAGCCGCCCAGCGAGCAGCGGGTCCGCCACACGTACACGCTCCACCTCCCCGACGCCGCCGGCCTCGCCGCCCTCATGCGAGCCATGCGGGACGTCCCCGGGGTGTACGACGTCAGCCGCGCCCGCCACTCACGCGGCCTGAGCTGACGGCGCTGCTTCGGGTGGCTGCCGGTCGGGTGGCTTGCGCTGACGGCGCTGCTTCGGGGCTGCCGCTCGGGGTGGCTTGAGCTGACGGTGCTGCTTCGGGTGGCTGCCGCTCGGGTGGCTTGCGCTGACGGTGCTGCTTCGGGTGGCTGCCGCTCGGGGGCTTGAGCTGACGGCGCCGCTCTGGGAGGCCGCTCGGGGGGGCTTGAACCGACGGCGCTGCTTCGGCCGGGCGCCACTGAGAGGGCCTGAGCCGACGGCGGGTGCCTGCCGTGCGCGCGGCCCGAGCCGACGGCGCCGCTCCGGGAGGCCGGCCGCCACTCGCGCGGCCCGAGCCGACGACCCCCTTCGGGTGGCCGGCGCGCGCGCCGCCCCGGTGCGCGGCGGCAGCCCTGGTAGCCGTAGGGCCATTCCTCCGGAAAGGCCCTGGCCCATGCCGCTCGTCCGAACCCCCCTGCCCCGCGCGCGGTGGCTCCGCTCCGCCGTCCTGGTCGCCGCCTCGGCCGGGCTCGTCGCCGCCGCGCTGCCCGCCCCGCCGCCGCTCGGCATCGGGGACCCGCTCTTCCCGCACCTCGGCAACCCCGGCTACGACGTCCTCGCCTACACGCTCGACCTCACCTACCCCGGCGTCAACACGAAGCCGCTCGCCGCCGTCACCCGCATCGACGCGCGCGCCACCGAGGACCTGGAGCGGCTCAACCTCGACTTCACCCACGGCAAGGTCTCCGCCGTCACCGTCGACGGACTGCCCGCCGAGCACACCGGCAGCGGCGAGGACCTGGTCGTCACCCCGATCGTGCCGATCGACGCGGGCGAGGAGGTCGAGATCACCGTCACCCACACCAGCGACCCCACCGGCCCCGCCGACACCGGCGGCTGGGTCCGCACCGGCGACGGGCTCGCCATGGCCAACCAGGCCGACGCCGCCCACCGGGTCTTCCCCTCCAACGACCACCCCTCGGACAAGGCCTGGTTCACCTTCCGGATCACCGCCCCCAGCGAGTTCACCGTCGTCGCCAACGGGCTCCCCGAGGGCCGCGTCGAGCACGGCGCCACCACCACCTGGACGTACCGCACCCGGCACCCCATGGCCACCGAGCTCGCCCAGGTCTCCATCGGCCGCTCCACCGTCGTCCACCGCGCGGGCCCCCACGGGCTGCCCGTACGGGACGTGGTCGCCACCGCCGACCGGCAGCTCATGGAGCCCTGGCTGCGCCGCACCCCCGGGCACCTGGAGTGGATGGAGCGGCAGGTCGGCCCGTACCCCTTCGAGACGTACGGCGTGCTCATCGCCGACGCGGACACCGGCTTCGAGCTGGAGACCCAGACCCTCTCCCTCTTCGAGCGCGGACTCTTCACCGAGCCCGCCTACCCGGAGTGGTACGTCGACTCCGTCATGGTCCACGAGCTGGCCCACCAGTGGTTCGGCGACAGCGTCTCGCCCCGCGCCTGGTCCGACCTGTGGCTCAACGAGGGACACGCCAGCTGGTACGAGGCGCTGTACGCCGAGGACACCGCCGGCAAGTCCCTGGAGCGGCGCATGAAGGCCGCCTACGCCGCCTCCGACGGCTGGCGGGCCGACGGCGGTCCGCCGGCCGCCCCGGAACCCCCCTCGCCCGACCACAAGATCAGCCTCTTCCGGCCCGTCGTGTACGACGGCAGCGCCCTCGTCCTCTACGCGCTCCGCCAGGAGATCGGCACCGAGGCCTTCCAGCGCCTGGAACGCCGCTGGGTCACCGAACACCGGGACGGCACCGCCACCACCGCCGACTTCACGGCCCTCGCCGGCGAGGTCGCGGGCAAGGACCTCACCGCCTTCTTCCGCGGCTGGCTGTACGAGGCGAAGACCCCGGCGATGCCCGGGCACCCGGACTGGCGCAGCCGTCCCGTCGAGGCCGCGAGGACCGCGCCGAAACCCGGGTGACGGGCCCGGCGGGGCCGTGTCACCATCTTCAGGTCGGCGACGCGGCCGAGACCGGGAATCTTCCGGCGCCCGCAGGCGTTGTGACCGGCACAGACACACATCACCTCATCGACGTAAGGATCCAATGACCTCCTCTTCTTCCCCTTCCCAGGACGAGCAGAGCTTCGCGGAGACGAGCCGTACCGAGAGCCTTCGGGCCGATGCCCTGATGGAAGAGGACGTCGCCTGGAGCCACGAGATCGACGGAGAGCGGGACGGCGACCAGTTCGACCGCTCCGAGCGTGCGGCGCTGCGCCGCGTCGCGGGCCTCTCCACCGAGCTCGAGGACGTCACCGAGGTCGAGTACCGCCAGCTGCGCCTGGAGCGCGTCGTGCTGGTCGGTGTCTGGACCTCCGGGACCGTCCAGGACGCGGAGAACTCCCTCGCGGAGCTCGCGGCCCTCGCCGAGACGGCGGGCGCCCTCGTACTCGACGGCGTGATCCAGCGCCGTGACAAGCCGGACCCGGCCACCTTCATCGGCTCGGGCAAGGCGCGCGAGCTGCGCGACATCGTGCTCGAGACCGGCGCCGACACCGTCGTCTGCGACGGCGAGCTCAGCCCCGGCCAGCTCATCGCCCTCGAAGACGTCGTCAAGGTGAAGGTGGTCGACCGGACCGCCCTCATCCTCGACATCTTCGCCCAGCACGCCAAGTCCCGAGAGGGCAAGGCGCAGGTCGCGCTCGCGCAGATGCAGTACATGCTGCCGCGACTGCGCGGCTGGGGTCAGTCGCTCTCCCGTCAGATGGGTGGCGGCGGCGGTGGCGGCATGGCCACCCGTGGTCCCGGTGAGACCAAGATCGAGACCGACCGGCGCCGCATCCGCGAGAAGATGGCGAAGATGCGCCGGGAGATCGCGGAGATGAAGACCGGCCGTGACATCAAGCGGCAGGAGCGCCGGCGGAACAAGGTGCCCTCGGTCGCCATCGCCGGATACACCAACGCCGGCAAGTCCTCCCTGCTCAACCGGCTCACGGGCGCGGGCGTCCTCGTGGAGAACGCGCTGTTCGCCACCCTCGACCCGACCGTCCGCCGGGCCGAGACGCCCACCGGCCGGATCTACACGCTGGCCGACACCGTCGGCTTCGTCCGGCACCTGCCGCACCACCTGGTCGAGGCGTTCCGCTCCACCATGGAGGAGGTCGCCGAGTCCGACCTCATCCTGCACGTGGTGGACGGCTCGCACCCGGCCCCGGAGGAGCAGCTGGCCGCTGTGCGCGAGGTCTTCCGCGACGTCGGCGCGGTGAACGTGCCGGAGATCGTCGTCGTCAACAAGGCGGACGCGGCCGACCCGCTGGTGCTCCAGCGTCTGCTGCGGATGGAGAAGCACTCCATCGTGGTCTCGGCCCGCTCGGGCCAGGGCATCGAGGAGCTCCTCGCGCTCATCGACTCCGAGCTGCCGCGCCCGGAGGTCGAGCTGGAGGTCCTCGTGCCGTACACGCAGGGCGGTCTGGTCTCGCGGGTGCACGCCGAGGGCGAGGTGGAGTCCGAGGAGCACACCCCGGAGGGCACCCTGCTCAAGGCCCGGGTCCACGAGGAGCTGGCGGCGATGCTCGCGCCGTACGTTCCGGCCGCGCACTGATCCACGTCAGTACGACCGAAGGGCGCTGCCCCTCCCCGTCGGGGGAGGGGCAGCGCCCTCCTTCGTGGTCCGGTTCAGCGGACTTTCGTGGTCCGGTTCAGCGGACTTTCGTGATCCGGGTCAGCGCGCGAACTTCTTGCTGACCATCTCGTGCACGGCCTTGCCGCCGCGCCCCAGCTGCGGTCCGGCGAGCCAGCCGTTGCCGCCGGCCGGGCCGATCGAGGTGTTCGACACGAGCGCCGTCTTGCCGTTCGGCAGCACGCGGAACCAGCCGCCGCCCGAGGAACCACCGGTCATCGTGCAGCCGATCCGGTACATCGTCGGCGTGGCCGGAGCCGTGGTGAGCCGCGTCGCACGGTCGAGGCACTTGTGCATGATCATGCCGTTGTACGGCGGCGCCGCCGGGTAGCCCCAGGCGCCCATCGTCCCGGACTGCGCGGCCGTCGGCGCGGAGAAGTCGACCGGCAGGGCGACGCCGACGGTCTCCTCCAGGGACTTCCCGCCGCGCTCCGGCTGGACGTGCAGCACGGCGTAGTCGTACGGCCAGGCCTGGTTCGTGCCGCCCGCGTTGATCCACTCGCCCGAGGTCACGGCCCAGTCGGCCCAGAACTGGCCGTAGGGGTACACCTCGTGCGGCTGCGCGTTCTGCAGGGCGGCGGGGGACTTGCCCAGGTCGTTGAAGGCCGGGACGAAGGTGATGTTGCGGTACCAGCCGCCCTTCTTGCCCGCGTGGACGCAGTGGCCGGCCGTCCAGACCAGGTTCGACTTCCCGGGACGGCGCGGGTCCTTCACGATCGTGCCGGAGCAGACCATGGAGCCCTGGGGCGAGTCGAAGAAGATCTTGCCGACCGGGGCCGCGTTGCGGTGGTACGGCGTCTTCTCGCGCTGCGCCTTGACGGGCCGGGGCGTCGGGTCGCTGCCGCTGGAGCCGGCCTGCGCGGTGATCGTCTGGTCCGGGCTCTTCGCCGACTGCATGCGCGCCGGGTCCCAGAGTCCGTCGATCACCGGGTTGACGAAGTCCTCGGCCTCACGGAGCCAGGTGTCCTGGTCCCAGTTCTTCCACTCGCCGTCCTTCCACTTGTCCAGGTCGACGCCGTGCTTCTTGAGCTTGTCGGCGAGGTCCTTGGTGAGGTCGGCGCCGGCGTCGCCGCCGTCGGCGGGTGCGGAGCTGCTCGCCCCGGCGGACGGCTTGCTGTCGGCCGGGGTCTCGGTGGGCCCGCAGGCGGTGGCGGTCAGCGCGAGCGCGGTGACCAGACCGAGGGTGGCGGGTAGGAGTCGTACGGAACGCATGTGTGTCTTCCCCGTTGGTATTGCCATGGACGTGTCATGAGCGGTGCACAGTATGCCGGTCGGGCCGGACATGGGGGGAGGCGGGACCCCGCGGCCCCGCCTCCGTGCCGTGCCTACTGGCCGGCGTACTTCTTGCTGACCTCGTCGAAGACCGCCTTGGCCTCCGGACCGAAGCGCGGACCCGCGAGCCAGCCGGCCGTCGACGGGCCGATCGAGGTGTTCGACACCAGCGCCGGCTTGCCGTCACTGCCCTGGGCGACCCAGCCGCCGCCGGACGAACCACCGGTCATCGTGCAGCCGATCCGGTACATCGTCGGCTGCTCGGCCTTCAGGGACAGCCGACCCGGCTTGTCCTGGCACTGGAACGCCTTCTGGCCGTCGAACGGCGGCGCCGCCGGGTAGCCCGTCGCCGTCATGCTCGCGATCTTCGGCACGGCCGGGGCGTTGAAGTCCACCGGGAGCGCCGAACCGACCGTCTCCTCCAGCGACTTGCCCGAAGAGCCCTTCTCCGGAGTCACCTTGATGACCGCGAAGTCGTACGGAGCACCGGCACCGCCGGTGGACGCGCCCTCGGAGATCCACTGGTCGGAGGTCTTGACCCAGTCCGCCCACCACACGCCGTACGGCGCGATCTGCGCCCGCGTCGCCTTCTCCAGCTGGGCGGTCTCCATCGCCGAGTCGTTGTACGAGGGCACGAAGGCGATGTTGCGGTACCAGCCGCCCTGCTTGCCCTTGTGCACGCAGTGCCCGGCCGTCCAGACCAGGTTGGACTTGCCCGGGTGCGCCGGGTCCTTCACGACCGTGGCCGAGCAGACCATCGAGCCCTCGGGGCCGTCGAAGAAGACCTTGCCGGACTCGGGGGCGTTGTCGTGGTACTTCGCCGCCACGGCCTTCGCGCGCACCGGGTCCGGAGTCGGGTCGGTGACACCCTTGTCGCCCGAGATGTCCTCCTCCTCGACCGGCTTGTCGGGGCGCTCGGCCTCACGCATCCGGTCCGGGTCCCAGAGGTCCTCGATGATCGGGTTGACGAAGTCCTTGGCCTCACGCAGCCACTTGTCGCGGTCCCAGTTCTTCCACTCGCCGTCGCGCCACTTGTCGAGGTCGATCCCGTGTTCCTTGAGGCGCTCCTTCAGGTCCTCCGGAATCTTGATCTTGTCCGGGTCCAGGCTGACGGGCGCGACGGGCTTGTCCCCTCCCGCGTTCTCCTCGCTCGGACCGCAGGCCGTGACGGTGAGCGTCAGCGCCGCGACGGCGGAAGCCGCCATCAGCAGCGGACGAATCGATCGCATCTCGTGATCCCCCTGGGACTACGTCTACTTGTGCATGGACGAACAGCGGCCGGGCCCTCGCGGACTCGGCCGACGGCTCCACTATGCCGGTGCCGGAGGGGACGGTACGCGCCCCGCCCACGGTTCCGGGCACCCTTCGGTCGTTGCCGTGCCGTGATCCGGGACACGCCAAGTTCCTGCCTTCCGGCCCGTGATCCCCGGCAGTTCCCGTCGTTGGTACGTACGGGGGACACAACGATGGCGCGCGGGGCGGCCCTTGCGGCTGCTTCACGACGCCCCGATGTGCAACGCAACTGTTACAGCGGGAGGACACCGATCCGTGGCCGTGACCGAATCAGCGCCGGCCGTCCCACCGGCCGCGCGCACGCAGAACCGGCCGACGGGCCAGACGGACCGAGGGGGTGAGTACGAGGGCATCCTGCGCCGCCAGTCCCAACGCGAGTCCGCCGCCCGCACCTACGCCCGCTCCCTGCCGATCGTCCCCGTACGGGCCAGGGGGCTCACCATCGAGGGCGCCGACGGCCGCCGCTACCTGGACTGCCTGTCCGGCGCCGGGACGCTCGCCCTCGGCCACAACCACCCCGTGGTCCTGGAAGCCATCAGGAAGGTCCTCGACTCGGGGGCTCCCCTCCACGTCCTCGACCTCGCCACCCCCGTCAAGGACGCCTTCACCTCCGAACTGTTCGCCACCCTCCCCGCAGAACTCGCCGCCGACGCCCGCATCCAGTTCTGCGGACCCGCGGGCACGGACGCCGTCGAGGCGGCCCTCAAGCTCGTCCGGACGGCCACCGGCCGCAGCGGGCTCCTCGCCTTCACCGGTGCCTACCACGGCATGACCGCCGGAGCCCTCGACGCCTCCGGAGGAGCCACCGACGTCCGTGTGACCCGACTGCCCTACCCCCAGCAGTACCGCTGCCCCTTCGGCGTCGGCGGCGAGCGCGGCGCCGAACTGGCCGCCCGCTGGACCGAGAACCTCCTCGACGACCCCAAGAGCGGTGTCACCACCCCGGCCGGCATGATCGTCGAAGCCGTCCAGGGCGAGGGCGGAGTCATCCCCGCCCCCGACGACTGGATGCGCCGGATGCGCCGCGTCACCGCCGACCGCTCCGTCCCCCTGATCGTCGACGAGGTCCAGACCGGAGTCGGCCGCACCGGCACCTTCTGGGCCGTCGAGCACAGCGGCGTCGTGCCGGACGTGATGGTCCTCTCGAAGGCCATCGGCGGCTCCCTCCCCCTCGCGGTCATCGTCTACAGGTCGGAACTCGACGCCTGGGAACCAGGCGCCCACGCCGGCACCTTCCGCGGCAACCAACTCGCCATGGCCGCCGGCACGGCCACCCTCGCGTACGTCCGCGAGAACAGGCTCGCCGAACGGGCCGGCACCCTCGGCGCCCGCATCCTCGGCCGACTCCAGGGCCTCGCCGCCGCCCACCCCTGCGTCGGCGACGTCCGCGGCCGGGGCCTGATGATCGGCGTCGAACTCGTCGACCCCGACGCGGCCGGACCGGACGACCCCGTCCCGCCCCCCGCCCCCGGCCTGGCCCTCGCCGTCCAGCAGGAGTGCCTCGCCCGCGGACTCATCGTCGAACTCGGCGGCCGCCACTCCGCGGTGGTCCGGCTCCTGCCCCCGCTCACCCTCACCGACGAGCAGGCCACGGCCGTCCTGGACCGCTTCGCCGACGCCCTGGCCGCGGCCGAACGGGCCCACACCCCCCACCCGCCCGCCTCACACCGGGCCGCGGCCCCCCGGAACGCCTCCGGACCGTCCCACTGACCCCGGACCGCCCCTGCCCCCACCCCCAAGGAAGCCCCCGTGAACGCCACCCCCACCACCCCGGCCCCCACCACCCAGCCACCCCACACCACCACCCCCCTCCACCCGGACCCCGTCCACCCGGACCCTCTCCACACCGAGGCCCTCCACACGGACGCTGCCCACGCGGGCCCCCTGCACTCAGAGGACCTCCGCCCCGAGGCCCTCTGCTCGGAGGCCGTCCGCGCCGAGGCCCTCCCCATTGAGCGCCGGAGCGGTCAAGGGCTCCTCTCGGGGGCGCTCAGGTCCGGGGAGCTCGGTCCGGCGGCTCCGCTCGGTACCGGGGAGCCGGACCTGGATCCGTTCGGCCCGGCGCAGTCCACCGCGCAGCCCACCGTGCCGCGCCAGCACCTCGGACCGTACGAGCCCCGGCCCCTTCGCCCCGCCGGCAGCCCTGACCCGCTGGACGACCCCGACCCGCAGCGCGCCGCCGACGCCGCCGCCGTCGAGAACCTCCTCCGCTGCTGGGTCAGGGAGAAGAACCTCCCGGCGCCCGTATCCCCCACCCTGCGCATCCCGCTCGACGCCAGCGGCACCGCCCTCCTCGTCCCCGTCCGCTACTGGTCGCCCACCGGGTGGCACCGTTTCGGAGCCCCCGTCCTCGAAGGAATCCCGGCCTCGGCGCCGGCCACCGACGCCGTCACGGTGGCCGCCCTGCTCAGCCGCGAGACCGGCCGCTCCGAGGGCACCGAGCTCGTCGGCCGCGTCGCCGACTCCGCCCGCCGCACCGCCGACTTCCTCACCGAGCGCCGCCGCCGGCCCGAGCCGCACCCGGACGCCGATCTCTTCCTCGCCGCCGAACAGTCCCTGCTCCTCGGCCACCCGCTCCACCCCACCCCGAAGAGCCGCGAAGGACTCTCCGAGGCCGAGGGCCGGCTCTACTCACCCGAACTGCACGGCTCCTTCCCCCTCCACTGGATCGGCGTCGACCACACCCTCCTCGCCTCCGACTCCGCCTGGACCGAACAGGGCCGGCCCGTCACCGCCGAACAACTCGCCTCCGGTCTCGCCGAAGGGCTCACGCTCCCCGCCGGCACCGCACCACTGCCCCTGCACCCCTGGCAGGCCCGCGAACTCCTGCACCGCCCCGACGTCCGGGCCCTCCTCGACGCGGGCCTCCTCCACGACCTCGGCCTCCACGGCAGCCCCTGGCACCCCACCTCCTCCGTCCGCACCGTGCACCGCCCCGGCGCCCGGGCCATGCTCAAGCTCTCGCTCGGCCTGCGCATCACCAACTCCCGCCGCGAGAACCTCCGCAAGGAACTCCACCGGGGCGTCGAGGTCCACCGGCTGCTCCGTACCGGCCTCGTCGACGAGTGGCAGGCCGCCCACCCGGGGTTCGACATCGTGCGCGACCCCGCCTGGCTCGCCGTCGACGCCCCCGACGGAACCCCCGTCCCCGGCCTCGACGTCATGGTCCGCCACAACCCCTTCGGACCCGGCGACGACGCCGTCTGCATCGCCTCCCTCACAGCACCCCGCCCGTGGCCCGGGGCCACCGCCATGCGCTCCCGGCTCGCCGACGTCATCGGACGGCTCGCCGCACGCACCGGCCGCCCCACGACCGCCGTCGCCGCCGAGTGGTTCCTCCGCTACCTCGACCAGGTCGTCCGCCCCGTCCTCTGGCTCGACGGCCACGCCGGCATCGCCCTGGAGGCCCACCAGCAGAACACCCTGGTGCTCCTGGACCCGGACGGCTGGCCGATCGGCGGCCGCTACCGCGACAACCAGGGCTACTACTTCCGCGAGTCCCACCGGGGCGAGCTGGAGAGCCGCCTCCCCGGCATCGGAGCCGACAGCGACACCTTCGTCTCCGACCAGGTCACCGACGAGCGCTTCGCCTACTACCTCGGCATCAACAACGTCCTCGGTCTGATCGGCGCCTTCGGCGCCCAGCACCTCGCCGACGAACGCGTCCTGCTCGCCGCCTTCCGCAGCTTCCTCACCTCCGCCACCAGCCTGGGCTCACCCCTTCCGCACCGACTCCTGGAAGCCGCGACCCTGCGTAGCAAGGCCAACCTCCTCACCCGCCTGCACGGCCTGGACGAGCTCGTCGGACCCGTCGACACCCAGTCCGTCTACGTCACCATCACCAACCCCCTCCGTACCTGAACACGCGACCCGCCGGCGCTCAGCGCCCCGACCACACCGCCGAGAGGAGAGCGACACCGTGTCACCCACCCGCCCACCGGAACCGCCCGGGGACGACACCCTGGACCTGAGAGTCGAGGACCTCGTCGCCCTCCTCGACGGCGATCTGCTGGACTCCGTCGCAGCCTGGGGGCCCGCCGACACCCCTGTGGGCTCCTTCGGGCTCGTCCCCGTACGACTCGAACGGGATCTGCCCCTGCTGGCCCGATGGATGAACGACCCGGCCGTCGCCGCCTTCTGGGAGCTCGCAGGACCCGACACCGTCACCGCCGAGCACGTCCGGGCCCAGCTCGAGGGCGACGGCCGGAGCGTCCCCTGCCTCGGCGTCCTCGACGGCACCCCCATGAGCTACTTCGAGATCTACCGTGCCGATCTCGACCCGCTCGCGCGGTACTACCCGGCGCGTCCCCACGACACGGGTATCCACCTGCTGATCGGAGGCGACACGGACCGGGGCCGCGGCGTCGGCACCACGCTGCTGCGTGCCGTCGCGGATCTGGTCCTCGACCACCGTCCCCGCTGCACCCGAGTCGTCGCCGAACCCGACATCCTCAACACCCCCTCCGTCTCCGCGTTCCTCAGCGGCGGCTTCCGCTACGCGGCGGAAGTCGACCTCCCCGACAAAAGAGCCGTGCTCATGATCCGTGACCGGGCCCTCCGTCACGTTCTGTGAACGCCTCTGCCTTACATACACCGCTCGACCCCCAGCGGTTCCCACTCCGAGGAGTCCTCGTGTCGACGTCCCCTGCACCTCACGACTCCGCACGACCCACCCCGCCCGCTCCGGCTCCCGCCACCGGTCCCGCCCCGGCGCCCGAGCTGCTCGCGCCCCCCGAACTGAACGCCGACGCCTGGACCCGGGCCTCCTCCCGCCTCCTCGCCAAGGCCCTCTCCGAGTTCGCCTACGAGGAGATCGTCGAACCCGTACCCCTGGACGACGGCGAGCCCGACCGTCACGCACTGCGGCTCGACGACGGCACCACGCTCACCTTCCGTGCCCGCCGCGGCGCCTACGGCAGCTGGCAGGTCACCGCCGGCTCGATCACCCACGAGGGCCGGCCGCTCACCGACCCCTTCGACTTCCTGGTCCGCGCCCGCCGACTCCTCCGGCTCGACGGCGCCACCCTCGGCCACCTGATCCGCGAACTCTCCGCCACCCTCGCCGCCGACGCCCGCCTCGACCACACCGCCCTCACCGCAGCCCGCCTCGCCGAGCTCTCCTACGCGGAACTCGAAGGCCACCAGACCGGCCACCCCTGGCTCGTCCTCAACAAGGGCCGCATCGGCTTCTCCGCCACCGACGCCGCCCACTGGGCCCCCGAGGCGCGCCGCGCGACCCGGCTGCCGTGGATCGCCGTCAGCAACCGCCTCGCCGCCTACCGGGGCGTGGCCGGCCTCGACACCCCCGACCTGCTGTACGCCAAGGAGCTCGACCCCGAGGTGCACGCCGCCTTCCGCGCCGCGCTGACCGCCCGCGGCCACGAACCCGACGGCTACCTCCTGCTGCCCGTCCACCCCTGGCAGTGGGACGAGATCCTGCTGCCGCTCTACGCCCCGGCCATCGCCGCCGGGACCGTCGTCCCGCTCCCCGCGGACGGCGATCTCCGCCTGCCGCAGCAGTCCGTCCGTACCTTCCTCAACACCAGCCGTCCCGACCGGCACACCGTCAAGCTGCCGCTCTCGGTGCTCAACACCCTGGTCTGGCGCGGACTGCCCACCGAACGGACCCTCGCCGCGCCCGCCGTGACCGCCTGGGTCCACGGGCTGCGCGAAGGCGACCCGTTCCTGCGGGACGAGTGCGGAGTGATCCTCCTCGGCGAGGTCGCCTCCGTCACCGTCGAGCACCCGCTGTACGACCGGCTGCCCGAAGTCCCGTACCAGTACAAGGAACTGCTCGGGGCGATCTGGCGCGAACCGCTGCGACTGCCCCCGGGCGAGCGGGCCCGCACCCTCGCCTCGCTGCTCCACACCGACCCGGAGGGCCGGGCGTTCGTCGCCGAGCTCGTCGAGCGCTCCGGGCTCGCCCCCGCCGTCTGGCTCCAGCGCCTCTTCGCCGCTCTGCTGCCGCCGCTGCTGCACTTCCTCTACCGCTACGGCACGGTCTTCTCCCCGCACGGCGAGAACGCCATCGTCGTCTACGACGGCGACGACGTCCCCGTCCGCCTCGCGATCAAGGACTTCGTCGACGACGTGAACATCAGCGCGCAGCCGCTGCCCGAGCACGACACGCTGCCCGACGACGTCCGCGCCGTCCTCCTCACCGAGGAACCCGAATTCCTGATCCAATTCATCCATTCGGGGCTCTTCGTCGGCGTCTTCCGCTATCTGGCGCCGCTCTGCGAGGAACAACTCGGCGTGCCCGAGGAGGACTTCTGGGGCCTCGTCCGCGCGGAGATCCTGCGCCACCAGGCGCGCTTCCCCGAGCTGAAGGAACGCTTCGAGCTCTTCGACCTCCTGACCCCGCGCATCGAGCGGCTCTGTCTCAACCGCAACCGTCTGCACCTGGACGGCTACCGGGACCGGCCCGAGCGTCCGCACGCCGCCGTCCACGGGACCGTCCCCAACCCGCTCGCGTGAGGTGCTCGCGTGACCCGGCTGTCAGTGCCGCCCCGTAGGGTGGAAGGGCTATGACGAAGCCATCCCTCCCCGACCTCCTCCACGCCGCCGTCTCCGCCGTCGGCGGCACGGAGCGGCCCGGCCAGGTCACCATGGCCGAGGCCGTGGCCGAGGCCATCGACGACAACTCCCACCTCCTAGTCCAGGCCGGTACCGGCACGGGCAAGTCGCTCGGCTACCTGGTGCCGGCGCTGGCCCAGGGCGAGCGGGTGGTGGTGGCCACGGCCACCCTGGCGCTCCAGCGCCAGCTCGTCGAGCGCGATCTTCCCCGGACGGTCGACGCGCTGCATCCGCAGCTGCGCCGCCGCCCGAATTTCGCCATGCTCAAGGGCCGGTCGAACTACCTCTGCCTGCACCGGCTCCACGAGGGGGTTCCGCAGGACGAGGAGGACGGCCTCTTCGACCCGTTCGAGGCGGCCGCGCCCACGAGCAAGCTGGGCCAGGACCTGCTGCGGCTGCGTGACTGGTCGGACGAGACGGAGACCGGCGACCGGGACGACCTGACGCCGGGCGTCTCCGACAAGGCCTGGGCCCAGGTCTCGGTCTCCTCCCGGGAGTGCCTCGGGGCCAGCAAGTGCGCGTACGGACCGGAGTGCTTCGCCGAGGCGGCACGCGAGCGCGCCAAGCTCGCGGACGTCGTCGTCACCAACCACGCCCTGCTCGCCATCGACGCCATCGAGGGCGCGCCGGTGCTCCCGCAGCACGAGGTGCTGATCGTCGACGAGGCCCATGAGCTGGTCTCCCGGGTCACGGGTGTCGCCACCGGCGAGCTCACGCCCGGCCAGGTCAACCGTGCCGTGCGCCGGGCCGCGAAGCTCGTGGACGAGAAGACGGCCGACCAGCTGCAGACCGCCGCGGAGGGCTTCGAGCGGGTCATGGAGCTGGCGCTGCCGGGCCGCCTGGAGGAGATCCCTGAGGACCTCGCGTACGCGTTGATGGCGTTGCGGGACGCGGCCCGCGCGGTGATCACGGCCCTGGGCAACACCCGGGACCGGGCCGTGCAGGACGAGGACGCGGTGCGCAAGCAGGCCATGGCCTCGGTGGAGACCGTGCACGGTGTCGCGGAGCGCATCACCCACGGTTCGGAGTACGACGTCGTCTGGTACGAGCGTCATGACCGTTTCGGGGCCTCGCTGCGGGTCGCGCCGCTGACCGTCTCGGGCCTGCTCCGCGAGAAGCTCTTCACCGAGCGGTCCGTGGTGCTCGCCTCGGCCACGCTCAAGCTGGGCGGCGACTTCAACGGCGTCGGGGCCTCCCTCGGACTGGCCCCCGAGGGGACCAAGGGCGACGACCTGCCCGTCTGGAAGGGCATCGACGTCGGCTCCCCGTTCGACTATCCGAAGCAGGGCATCCTGTACGTCGCCAAGCACCTCTCGCGCCCCGCGCGCGACGGGGAGCGGGGCGACATGCTCGACGAGCTGACCGAGCTGATGCAGGCGGCCGGCGGGCGGACCCTCGGCCTGTTCTCCTCCATGCGTGCCGCGCAGCAGGCGGCGGAGGAGCTGCGGACCCGGATCCCGGAGCTTCCGATCCTGCTCCAGGGCGAGGACACGCTGGGCGAGCTGATCAAGAACTTCGCGGCCGACCCGAAGACCTGCCTCTTCGGCACGCTCTCGCTCTGGCAGGGCGTGGACGTCCCGGGACCCAGCTGCCAGCTGGTCGTCATGGACAAGATCCCGTTCCCGCGCCCGGACGACCCGCTGATGAGCGCGCGGCAGAAGGCCGTCGAGGAGGCCGGGGGGAACGGCTTCATGGCGGTCGCGGCGACCCACGCGGCCCTGCTGATGGCGCAGGGCGCCGGCCGGCTGGTGCGGGCCACCGGTGACCGGGGCGTCGTGGCGATCCTCGATCCCCGGCTGGCCACCGCCCGCTACGGCAGCTATCTGAAGGCCTCGCTGCCTGATTTCTGGTACACGACGGACCGCAACCAGGTGCGGAAGTCGCTCGCGGCCATCGACGCCGCGTCGAGGACGGCCGACGCCTAGGCCGCTGTCTTTCGGATCAGCCCTGATCCGAAAGACAGCGGCCCAGGGCCTGCTCCTGAGGACACGGCAGGGCCCCGGGACCGGCGCAGTGGGTCCCGGGGCCCGGTCAGAGCCGGCGGGGAGTGTCACACCCGCCGCAGCACCGCCACGACCTTGCCGAGGATGGTGGCCTCGTCGCCGGGGATGGGCTGGTACGCCGCGTTGTGCGGGAGCAGCCAGACGTGGCCGTCCTCGCGCTTGAAGCGCTTGACGGTGGCTTCGCCGTCGAGCATGGCGGCGACGATGTCGCCGTTCTCCGCGACGGGCTGACGGCGGACGGTGACCCAGTCACCGTCACAGATGGCGGCTTCGATCATGGAGTCGCCGACGACCTTCAGGACGAACAGCTCGCCGTCGCCGACCAGCTGCCGGGGGAGGGGGAAGACGTCCTCGACGGACTCCTCGGCCAGGATCGGGCCACCGGCGGCGATGCGGCCGACCAGCGGGACGTACGACGCGGCCGGCTTGCCGGTGGTGTCCGTCGGCTGGGTGCTCGGCTGGTCGGAGCCGCGGACCTCGTAGGCGCGGGGCCGGTGCGGGTCGCGGCGGAGGAAGCCCTTGCGCTCCAGCGCCATGAGCTGGTGCGCGACCGAGGAGGTGCTGGAGAGGCCGACCGCCTGCCCGATCTCCCTCATCGACGGCGGGTAGCCGCGCCGCTGGACCGAGTCGCGAATGACTTCGATGACCCTGCGCTGCCGGTCGGTGAGTCCGGAGCTGTCGGCGCGGATGCCTGGAGGTCGCCCGGGGAGGGCGCGGGCGGGTCGCCCGGGCTCCTCGCCGTTCATGCTTGCTTCATTCATGGCGTGCACCGGCTCGAGTCGGCCCTGGGAGCGGTCCTGGGCGGTGATGGTGGCACTGTCTGCGGTGGTGGTCACGTCGTCGGCCCCTCTCGAATGGTCTCCCTGGCTGGCACAACGGTAGTGGCTTTCGAAAGGTTGCGCCAAACACACGTTCGAGTGAAAATTCGCAGATTGCCTTACGCGCGTATGTGCGGAGGTGTATGAGCCCGCCCACTCCGCCGCCCCAAATCGGTCGTTACGGTAGCCTTCGCCGCTGGGTCGCGAGCGACCGGTGCACCGTCCCAGTGTCGCACCCGCGGGCGTGGATCCGCGGGAGCGCCCGCGCCGCGACACGCTGGGGGCTCCGAATGGCCCGCAACCCAAGATCTAGTGGTTGGATGGCATCGACCACCCAGGGGTAGTGGTCCCCGGTCTGCCGGGGGTGCGCGCATCGCCTATGCTGGAGGTCGCTTCGCAGGGCCTTGACGGGCCGGTGAGGCTCGTCAGTCGTGCCGTGAGAAGGGTCGGAACCAGTGCATTGCCCCTTCTGCAGGCACCCCGACAGCCGTGTCGTCGACAGTCGCACCACCGACGACGGGACGTCGATCCGACGTCGTCGCCAGTGCCCCGACTGCTCCCGTCGTTTCACGACGGTGGAGACCTGCTCGCTCATGGTGGTGAAGCGCTCCGGCGTCACCGAGCCCTTCAGCCGTAACAAGGTCATCTCCGGCGTCCGCAAGGCGTGCCAGGGGCGACCGGTCACCGAGGACGCCCTCGCCAAGCTCGGCCAGCGGGTCGAGGAGGCGGTGCGCGCCACGGGCAGTGCCGAGCTGACCACCCACGACGTGGGCCTGGCCATCCTCGGCCCCCTGCAGGAGCTCGACCTCGTCGCGTACCTGCGCTTCGCGTCCGTGTACAAGGCTTTCGACAGCCTCGAAGACTTCGAGGCCGCCATCGCGGAACTCCGCGTGCGGCCTCCCGCTGAGAACAACGGGACCGGTGTGACCCCTGAGGTCCCCGTTCCCGCCACCGCCGCCGACTGATCGGCGGTCCGGGCCGACGCAGGCCCGGCGACCGGCCGCCGTGCGGCCCTGCAGACGTGCCCCGGGCGACCCCTGTGGTCCCTGTGGCAGCAGTACAGAACGACGTACAGAAGACGGTGCCCTGGGACTATCTGGGCGCCAAAGTGTGTTTTGCCCGTATATGGGAGGCGGCATGACAGAGACGGCGAGCGGCCCGGCACGTGGTTCCCGCACCAAGGGAGCCAAGTCGGCGAGCAAGGGCCTGCGTATCGAGCGCATCCACACCACCCCCGGCGTGCATCCGTACGACGAGGTGGCGTGGGAGCGCCGTGACGTCGTCATGACCAACTGGCGCGACGGCTCGATCAACTTCGAGCAGCGTGGCGTCGAGTTCCCCGACTTCTGGTCGGTGAACGCGGTCAACATCGTCACCAGCAAGTACTTCCGGGGCGCCGTCGGCACCCCGCAGCGCGAGACCGGTCTCAAGCAGCTCATCGACCGGATCGTGAAGACGTACACGAAGGCCGGCGAGGACTACGGCTACTTCGCCTCGCCCGCCGACGCCGAGATCTTCGAGCACGAGCTGGCCTACGCCCTCCTGCACCAGATCTTCAGCTTCAACTCGCCGGTCTGGTTCAACGTCGGCACGCCGCAGCCCCAGCAGGTCTCCGCCTGCTTCATCCTGTCCGTCGACGACTCCATGGAGTCCATCCTCGACTGGTACAAGGAAGAGGGCATGATCTTCAAGGGCGGCTCCGGCGCCGGCCTGAACCTCTCCCGTATCCGCTCCTCCAAGGAGCTGCTCTCCTCCGGCGGCAACGCCTCCGGCCCGGTCTCCTTCATGCGCGGCGCCGACGCCTCCGCGGGAACGATCAAGTCGGGCGGCGCCACCCGCCGCGCGGCCAAGATGGTCATCCTCGACGTCGACCACCCCGACATCGAGGACTTCATCGAGACCAAGGTCAAGGAGGAGGAGAAGATCCGCGCCCTCCGTGACGCGGGCTTCGACATGGACCTGGGCGGCGACGACATCACGTCCGTCCAGTACCAGAACGCCAACAACTCCGTCCGCGTGAACGACACGTTCATGAAGGCCGTCGAGTCCGGCGGGAAGTTCGGCCTCACCTCGCGCATGACCGGCGAGGTCATCGAGGAGGTCGACGCCAAGTCGCTCTTCCGCAAGATGGCCGAGGCCGCGTGGGCCTGCGCCGACCCGGGCATCCAGTACGACGACACGATCAACCACTGGCACACCTGCCCGGAGTCCGGCCGCATCAACGGCTCGAACCCGTGCAGCGAGTACATGCACCTGGACAACACGTCCTGCAACCTCGCCTCGCTGAACCTCATGAAGTTCCTCAAGGACGACGGCAAGGGCAACCAGTCCTTCGACGTCGAGCGCTTCGCCAAGGTCGTCGAGCTCGTCATCACCGCGATGGACATCTCCATCTGCTTCGCCGACTTCCCCACCCAGAAGATCGGCGAGAACACCCGCGCCTTCCGCCAGCTCGGCATCGGCTACGCCAACCTCGGCGCCCTGCTGATGGCGACCGGCCACGCGTACGACTCCGACGGCGGCCGCGCCCTCGCCGGCGCCATCACCTCCCTGATGACGGGCACCTCGTACAAGCGTTCCGCCGAGCTCGCCGCGGTCGTCGGCGCGTACGACGGCTACGCCCTCAACGCCGAGCCGCACCAGCGCGTCATGCAGCAGCACGCCGACGAGAACACCAAGGCCGTCCGCATGGACGACCTGGACTCGCCGATCTGGGCCGCCGCCACGGAGGCCTGGCAGGACGTGATCCGCCTCGGCGCCAAGAACGGCTTCCGCAACGCCCAGGCCTCGGTCATCGCCCCCACCGGCACCATCGGCCTCGCGATGTCCTGCGACACCACCGGCCTCGAGCCCGACCTCGCCCTGGTCAAGTTCAAGAAGCTCGTCGGCGGCGGCTCGATGCAGATCGTCAACGGCACCGTCCCGCAGGCCCTGCGCCGCCTGGGCTACCAGGAGGAGCAGATCGAGGCGATCGTCGCCCACATCGCCGAGCACGGCAATGTGATCGACGCGCCCGGCCTGAAGACCGAGCACTACGAGGTCTTCGACTGCGCCATGGGCGAGCGTTCCATCTCCGCGATGGGCCACGTCCGCATGATGGCCGCCATCCAGCCGTGGATCTCGGGCGCCCTCTCCAAGACCGTGAACCTGCCGGAGACGGCCACGGTCGAGGACGTCGAGGAGGTCTACTTCGAGGCCTGGAAGATGGGCGTCAAGGCGCTCGCGATCTACCGCGACAACTGCAAGGTCGGCCAGCCGCTCTCCGCCAAGAAGAAGGAGGACGAGAAGGCCGAGGTCACCGCGAAGTCCGAGGCGACGATCCGCGAGGCCGTCGAGAAGGTCGTCGAGTACCGTCCGGTCCGCAAGCGTCTGCCCAAGGGCCGTCCGGGGATCACCACCTCCTTCACCGTCGGTGGCGCCGAGGGCTACATGACCGCCAACTCCTACCCGGACGACGGTCTCGGCGAGGTCTTCCTGAAGATGTCCAAGCAGGGTTCCACCCTCGCCGGCATGATGGACGCCTTCTCCATCGCCGTCTCCGTCGGCCTGCAGTACGGCGTCCCGCTCGAGACCTACGTCTCGAAGTTCACCAACATGCGCTTCGAGCCGGCCGGCATGACGGACGACCCGGACGTGCGGATGGCGCAGTCGATCGTCGACTACATCTTCCGCCGCCTGGCGCTGGACTTCCTGCCCTTCGAGACGCGCTCCGCCCTCGGCATCCACTCGGCCGAGGAGCGCCAGCGTCACCTGGACACCGGCTCGTACGAGCAGCCCGAGGACGAGGACCTCGACGTCGAGGCGCTGGCCCAGTCCGCGCCCCGCACCCAGGAGCTGAAGGCCGTCGCGGTCCCGGCCCCCAAGGTCGAGGTCCCGGCCCCCAAGCAGGCCCACACCTCCGCGGAGCTCGTCGAGATGCAGCTCGGCATCAGCGCCGACGCCCCGCTCTGCTTCTCCTGCGGTACGAAGATGCAGCGGGCCGGCTCCTGCTACATCTGCGAGGGCTGCGGCTCGACCAGCGGCTGCAGCTGACACCGGTCGGTGCGCTGAGCGGAGGAATCCGCTGAGCGCACCGGATGGCCCGTGAGGGGCGCCGACCACCGGTCGGCGCCCCTTTGCCATGCGCGGGCGGGCGTCAGGACACGGGGGAACCCAGGAGCGTGCCGAAGTCCTGCGGATCGGCGTCGAAGCCGCGGCTGATCGGGCGGTACGACCAGCCGTCCGCACCGGCACGGGTGAATTCGACGACCGTCGCCGCACGGGCCCCGGAGACGTCCGCGAAGTCGTGGGTCAGCAGGTCGGTGTAGCCCTCGCGGACCCGTATGCCCGTGTTCGCTATGTCGCCGAAGGTCAGCCGCCCGCCGCCCTGCTGTATGGCGACGCCCACCACCACGCGCGCGTACCGCGCGTCCAGCCGGTCCAGCTCCAGGGTCATGGCCTCGTCGTATCCGAACCCCTGGCCCGTGCGGCTGTCGCGGTGGAGCGTGATCGTGCCGTCCGGGGAGCGGCTGCCGAAGTGCACCAGATGGGCCGGTGCGCCGTGCGGATCGGCCGTGGCGAAGACCCCGGCGACGAGATCCAGGTCGTGGGCCGGGGCCCCGGCCGGGGCGGGGTCCCACTTGAGCGTGACCTCGACGCGTCCCACTCCTTTGTTGAGTCCGCTCATGGTGCTTCCCCTCTCCGCGCACGCCCCCGCGCACGCCTCGCCTCGTACCGTCGACCCGCTCAAAAGCCCGTGGTCGTGGGCCGATTGCTCATGGTGTCATGTGCCTACGACAGAGGACCCGGCGCTTGAGGGGGAGAGCGGTTTGTGGAGCGGTGACGAGCTGGATCTCGACGCATATCTGGCTCGAATCGGATACGACATCGGACGGGACGGGGAACTCGCCCCCGATGTCAGGACCTTGACGGCCCTTCACCGGGCACATGTCGCAGCCATTCCGTTCGAGAACCTCGACGTCGCCCTCGGAAGGCAGGTCCCCCTGGACCTGAAGAGCCTTCAGGGCAAGCTCGTCGACCGGCGCCGGGGAGGCTACTGCTACGAGCAGAACTCCCTCCTCGCGGCGGCCCTCGAACGCATCGGCTTCCAGGTGGCCGGGCGCGGCGCGCGCAACCGCTCGCGGGGAGCGACGCTGCCGCCGGTCACGCACGCCGTCCTGGCCGTCACGATCGACGGCGAACAGTGGCTCGCCGACGCCGGGTTCGGCTGGCAGGGGGTGCTGGAGCCCGTGCCGCTGCGGGCCGGCGTGACCGTGGAGCAGAGCGGCTGGACGTTCGGCATCGGCGTCGAGGACGAGGGCATCCACGTACTGCGCTCGCTGCGGCCGGAGGGCTGGACCGATCTGTACGCGTTCTCGCCCCAGACCCTCTACCCCGGTGACTTCACCGTCATGAACCACTACAGCTCCAGCCATCCGCAGTCACGATTCCTCGGCCAGGTCGTGGCCCAGCGACCCGGTGCGGACGTGCGCAGGGCCCTGGTGCGCGAGACCCTCTCGTCGGTGCGCGCGGACGGTTCCGCCGAGGAACGGATCGTGGACACCGCCGAGTTGGCGGCCACCCTGGAGACCGAGTTCGGGATCGAACTGGACTCCGAGGAACGCGCGGGTCTGGAGCGGTTGCACGCGGCGGGTGTCTGACGGGGTCTGCCGGGGTGCTCTCCGGGCCCGTACGATGGCGCGGTGCTGGTCAAGTGGATTCGCTGCACCGTGGTGGACCGTCGAGGGTTCGAGCGGGGACAGCGGAAATGGGCGGGGCTGCTCGGTGAGCCGGGATTCCGGGGACAGGGCGGCGGGTGGAGCCGGGGTCGCCCGGACGTCGCCCACATCTTCGCGTTCTGGGAGAGCCGGGCCTTCTACGACTCGTTCATGGCGCGGTCGCACGACCGTCTGGCGGCCGCTCAGGTGGGCACGTACAAGGACATCCAGGTCAAGCTGTTCGACCACCGCTTCGACGTGAAGACGGGGTTCGAGCCGCGGTTCGCCGACGCCGACGTGGCGAGGGTCGCGCACTGCCGGGTCCACGAGGACCGCGCCGAGCACTTCGCGCTCATGCAGGAGAAGGTGTGGAACCCGGCCATGGCCGGGTCTCCCGGCATGCTGAGGGGCCTGTTCGGCGAGGCCCCCGGCAGCGAGTTCCTCGTGCTCTCGATGTGGCAGTCGGCCGCCGAGCACGGAAAGTACCGGGTCGAGCGCGTGGAGCGGCTCGGGCTGCGGGCCCGTACCGCGGCCGACGTGGCGGCACTGA
This sequence comes from Streptomyces tanashiensis, assembly GCF_014648895.1. Classification (GTDB taxonomy): domain Bacteria; phylum Actinomycetota; class Actinomycetes; order Streptomycetales; family Streptomycetaceae; genus Streptomyces; species Streptomyces tanashiensis. The sequence continues at coordinate 175,105 of NZ_BMRZ01000010.1, read as the reverse complement.
ACGGCGACGTGGTGCAGCTCGAATCGTCCTGGACGGTCTGAGCCCGTCGGCGTTTGGGGGCCGGGCACCTCCCCCGGATGGACTCCGGGCACGGCCTCGGCTGAGCCTGCCGCAGAGCGGCGTTCTAGGGTCGGGGTATGGCACGACCGCGGCGCATCGTTCTCGTACGGCACGGAGAGTCCGAGGGCAATGTCGATGACACGGTGTACGAGCGCGAGCCCGACCACGCCCTGAGGCTGACCGAGACCGGGTGGCGGCAGGCGGAGGCGACGGGGGAACGGCTGCGGGAGCTCTTCGGGGACGAGCCGGTCAGCGTCTACGTCTCGCCGTACCGCCGCACCCATGAGACCCTCCGGGCCTTCCGGCTCCCCGCCGAGCAGGTCAGGGTGCGGGAGGAACCGAGGCTGCGGGAGCAGGACTGGGGCAACTGGCAGGAACGGGAGGACGTACGTCTGCAGAAGGCCTACCGGGACGCGTACGGACACTTCTTCTACCGCTTCGCCCAGGGCGAGTCCGGTGCCGACGTCTACGACCGCGTCGGTGCCTTCCTGGAGAGCCTGTACCGCAGCTTCGAGGCCCCCGACCACCCGCCCAACGTCCTGCTGGTCACCCACGGGCTGACCATGCGGCTGTTCTGCATGCGCTGGTTCCACTGGACGGTCGCGGACTTCGAGTCGCTGTCGAATCCCGGCAACGCCGAGACCCGCACGCTCCTGCTCGGAGAGGACGGCCGATACCGCCTGGACCGGCCGTTCGAACGCTGGCGTACCCCGGAACCGTACGGCCCCACCGGATAGAGTGGCAGACCGATGACCGCTGACTCCTCACCCGACCGGCGCTTCGACCGCGCCCTGGCCAGCCTGCGCGGGCTGTCCGTGGGAGACGCCCTGGGCTCCCAGTTCTTCGTACCCGCCCACTATCCCCTGCTGAAGCGGCGCGAGCTGCCCGCCGGCCCCTGGCAGTGGACCGACGACACCGAGATGGCCTGCTCCGTCCTGGCCGTCCTCGTCCACCACGACCGGATCGACCAGGACGCGCTGGCACAGTCCTTCGCACAGCACCACGACTTCGACCGGGGCTACGGCCCGGCGGTCAACCGCATGCTCCGGCTCATCCGGGAGGGTGGCGACTGGCGGGAACTGGCCGCCGCGCTCTTCAACGGGCAGGGGTCCTGGGGCAACGGCGCCGCCATGCGGATCGCCCCGCTGGGAGCCTGGTACGCCGACGACCCCGAGCAGGCCACACACCAGGCCGAGATCTCGGCGTACACCACCCACCAGCACCGGGAGGCCGTGGTGGGAGCCATGGCGGTCGCCGCCGCGGCCGCCATCGCCGCCGACCCCGCCGGGCCGCCCACGCCCGAGGCGCTGCTCGACGGAGTGATCGCCCTGGTGCCGCGCAGCGCGGTCGGGGCCGGCCTGCGCAGGGCCCGCGACATGCTCGACTACGGCGACGCGAGCACGGTCGCCGCAGTGCTAGGCAGCGGACGGCGGACGAGCGCCCACGACACGGTCCCCTTCGCGCTCTGGTCGGCCGCGCGCGGGCTCGGCGACTTCGAGCGGGTGTTCTGGACGACCGCGCAGGTCGGCGGCGACGTCGACACGACCTGCGCCATCGCCGGGGGAGTGGTCGCCTCCACGGCGGCCGGAGCGCCGCCGGCGGAGTGGCTGCGGCAGACCGAGGAGCTTCCGGGGTGGATCCCGGAGGGGAAGGTCTGACGCGGCGCGGCGTCCCCACGGCCCGACACGCCACGATGTCCCCGGACCCCATAGGGGCAGAGGGGACATCGTGGCGTGGGATCAGACCTGACCAGAGCTGAGTGGGCGTGATCGGCGTGACTAGGTCGCCCGGCGCTCCGGCCTGCGATCAGGCCACCGGGCCTGCGGCCTCAGCGCGCCCGCTCAGCGCTTCCAGGTCGCTCTTGCGGACCCGGATCACCAGGACGGCCGTGACCAGCGCGATCAGCACCATGCCGACGGCGGCCGTGAAGGCCGAGGAGATGCCCGAGGTCAGCACCTCGTGGCCCCAGGGCGCGGGCAGTTCCTTCGCCTTCATCGCCTCGGCCTGCTGCTCGGGCGTGGAGTGCGCGAGGAAGTCCGGCAGCTGCTTCTCGCTCTCCTCGCGGCTGGCCGTGCCGAAGACGGTGACCAGGATGGAGAGGCCGAGCGAGCCGCCGACCTGCTGGGTCGCGTTGAGCAGGCCCGAGGCGGCGCCCGCCTCGTGCTGGGCGACCCCGGAGACGGCCGTGAGCGTGAGCGTCACGAAGTTGAGGCCCATGCCGACGCCGAACACGACCATCGGGCCGAGCACCCCGCCGACGTAGCTGCTGTCCGACGAGATGAACGTCAGCCAGAGGAGGCCGACGCCGGTGAGCGTCGCTCCGGTCACCATGAACGGCTTGGGGCCGAGGACCGGCAGAAGGCGCTGCGCGAGCCCCGCGCCGAAGCCGATCGCGACGGTCACCGGGAGGAAGGCGAGTCCGGCCTGGACCGGGCTGTAGCCCAGGACGTCCTGCACCCACAGCACGATGAAGAAGAACATGCCGAACATGGCGGCCGACAGGCTGAGCATGATGACGTACGTGCCCGAGCGGTTGCGGTCCGCGAACATGCGCAGCGGTGTGATCGGTTCCTTGGCACGCGACTCCACCACGGCGAAGGCCACGAGGAGGACCACCGCAGCGGCGAAGGAGCCGATGGTCAGGCCGTCCTTCCAGCCCTTCTCGGACGCCCGGATGAACCCGTAGACCAGCGCCGCCATGCCCAGCGTCGACGTCGCGGCGCCCGCGATGTCGAAGCGGCCGGGGTGGCGCTCGGACTCCGCGATGTAGCGCGGGGTGAGGAAGGCGATCAGCAGGCCGATCGGCACGTTCACGAAGAAGACCCAGCGCCAGTCGAGGTACTCGGTGAGCGCTCCGCCGGCGAGCAGGCCGATCGCGCCGCCACCGGCGGACACCGCGGCGAACACGCCGAACGCCCGGTTCCGCTCCGGACCTTCGGGGAACGTCGTGGTGATCAGCGCGAGCGAGGTGGGCGAGGCGATCGCGCCGCCCACGCCCTGCAGGGCACGCGCCGCGAGGAGCTGCCAGGGCTCCTGGGCGAAGCCGCCGAGCAGCGAGGCGAACGTGAAGAGCAGGATGCCGGCCATGAACACCCGGCGTCGCCCCAGGATGTCTCCGGCCCGCCCGCCGAGGAGCAGCAGGCCGCCGAAGGTGAGCGTATAGGCGCTGAGCACCCACGACAGGTCGGTGGTCGAGAAGGAGAGCGCGTCCTTGATGTGCGGCAGCGCGATGTTCACGATGGTGGCGTCGAGGACGACCATCAGCTGGCAGGCGGCGATGACGGTCAAGGCGATGCCCGGCCGACCTCCGGCGCGAGCTGGCTCGTCCTTGGTCTGTGTGTCCACCGGAGAAGTTGTCACTATGGATCCCCCACGGAAGAATTAGTGAACGCACCCGTTCACTGTTCGCCACGGTAGTGAGTCCCCCTCAGTGAACGCAACCGTTCACTGGGCACTGCCGACGAATCGAAACGCGTCAACGGAGAGATCCTGATGGTTACTTCGCGCTCCACGGCCGCCGCCCGGCCGGAGGGGGCGGTGCTGCGACGCCGCGGCCCCGTGCTCGAGCGGGCGATCCTGGAGGCCACGCTCGACCAGCTGAGCAGTGTCGGCTGGAGCGGCCTCACGATGGAGGGTGTCGCGGTCGGCGCGCAGACCGGCAAAGCCGCGGTGTACCGGCGGTGGCCGTCGAAGGAAGACCTCGTCGCGGACGCCCTCCAGGCCGGGCTGCCGACGCTCGACGAGGCCCCTGACACCGGCCGGGTGCGTCAGGACCTGTACGAGCTGTGCCTCCGGGTCCGGGACGTGATGTATTCCAAGCCCGGCTTCGCGCTGCGCGCTGTCCTTCACGAATGCGATGCCGAATCCGCCGAGCGCTTCCACGGGCTGATCGAGACGGGTGTGGTCGAACCGTCGAAGCGGCTCTTCCGGGACGTGCTGCGGCGCGGAATCGCGCGTGGAGAGGTGCGGTACGACGCGATCGACGACCTCGTCCTCGACGTCATTCCCGCCATGATGATGTACCGCTCCAAGGTGTGCGGAAGCGAATGGCCGGACGGTGAGATCGCCGACGTCATCGACCGGATCATGGTGCCTCTGGTGCGCGCCTGAGCCGTGACGGGGCCTGCCGCGACGGGGTGACGGCGGTCTCCGGGGCTTGGTGTCGGTCGGCTTCGGGATCCGGAGGAAGGCGCGCTTCGGAGTCCGGTGCCCGAGCGTCCGGATGTGGAGAGAAGGGTGCCTCGGGGCGTCTGCGGCGAATCCGGGTATCGCGGGTGGCGTCAGGCGGCGTAACCTGTCTGGCGCCATGCCGTACGAACCTCCCACCCACACTGTCGAGCGGTCGCTCCGAGCCACCACCGGCGCCAAGATCGTCGCCGGGGTCGACGAGGTCGGACGCGGGGCGTGGGCCGGACCCGTCACCGTGTGCGCGGCCGTCACCGGCCTTCGCCGGCCCCCCGAGGGGCTCACCGACTCGAAACTGCTCACCCCCAAGCGCCGGAACGCTCTGGCCGCGGAGCTGGAGGGGTGGGTCACGGCGTACGCGCTCGGCGACGCCTCTCCGCAGGAGATCGACGAACTCGGGATGACCGCGGCGCTGCGGCTCGCGGCCGTCCGCGCTCTCGAAGGCCTTCCCGTACGGCCCGACGCGGTGATCCTGGACGGCAAGCACGACTACCTCGGCAGCCCCTGGCAGGTCCGTACGGTGATCAAGGGCGACCAGTCCTGCATCGCCGTCGCGGCCGCTTCGGTCATCGCGAAGGTCCGGCGCGACGCCCTCATGGCGGAGCTGGAGGCCGAGGGCGGTCCGTACGCGGCGTACGCCTTCGGTGCCAACGCGGGCTACCCTTCGCCGGTCCACAAGGCGGCGCTCGAAGAGCTGGGGCCCACCCCGTACCACCGACTCTCCTGGTCGTACCTGGACGCGTTGCCCCAGTGGCGCCACCTCAAAAAGGTCCGCCTCTCCGCCGAGGCGGCCGCGCTGGAGAGCGGGGGCCAACTCGGCTTCGACTTCTGAACTTCCGGTCATGGGGCCGCCCTGTCCAAGGGGCCGTCCACGCGGCCGGGGTGCACATGTGTGCCCACCCGCCGGTGCCTCGCGCAGCGGCGTTTGATAGACATCCATTCATGCCTCTCATCCCCGAGGAGCCTCAGATTCACGAGAGCGCCCAGGGTCCCCGCGCCACCGCGTCGACCCCCCGTCCCGTACCCGGCCCGCGTTCCGCGGCCTCTCCGCGACCGGGACGCCCCGGCCCCGGTCCGGCCAGGCCCGTCGCGCCGGCGTCGCACCCGCACCCCGGTGCCGGGCAGTCTCCGGCCAAGCGCCCGGAGAATCGTTCCGACCAGCGCACGACCCCGCAGCTCCAGCTGATCCCGGCCCCGGTCGACGGCGCGCTCGACGCCGCCGAAGAGGCCCTGGACCTGCTCCTGGAGACCGGGCGGGCGCCCGGCGAGATCCTGGTCCTCACCACCGGTGACCCGCACCCGTGGGCGGCGCACGAGCTGTCCTTCGGCGAGGCCGCCTACTGGGCCCAGCAGGACACCGGCGACGACGTGTTCTTCGCGGACGCCTCCGCCGTGGAGCGGGCCACCACCCGCCCCGTGGTGATCGTCGCCGTCAACGGCGGCGGCGAGGAGACGGCCGCCCGGGCCCTCCCGGCGGCGATGGCCCGCGCGGGCGCGCTGCTCGTCGTCTGCGGTGACCCGCAGCGCATCACGGCGCTCCTCGGAGCCGGCGCCGGCGTCTGACCGACCGCTCCTCCGCCGGACCCCACGGGGCCCGGCGCGGGGGCGGCCCGGCGGGACCGTTGGGGTCCGTCGGGTCGGCGTGCGGGGTCTGGCGAAGGCCCGGCGCGTGACCAGGACTGCGGCCCGGCGGGCTCTGTGCGGTCAGCGCGCGGCGGCTCGGCGCGTGGCCAGGACTGCGGCCCGGCGGGCCTTGTGCGGTCAGCATGCGGCGGCTCGGCGCGTGGCCAGGCCTGCGGCCCAGCGGGCTCTACGCGGTCAGCGTGCGGCGGCTCGGCGTAGGGGTTCGGTCGCGCCGCTCGCGGTCCTGGGTGCGAGCAGGCCGAGCTCGGCCGGCCCGTCACCCAGCGGCAGCGGCAGCGAGTCGGAGCTCGGCCGCCGACCTCCCCGGCCCTCGCCGAGCACCTGCCAGCCACCGCCGGTCAGCGTGATGTACGCGCCACAGCGGAGCCCGTGCAGTGTGCAGGCGTCCCGGAGCCCCCACATCCAGGCTCCGTCCTCCTCCGTCCAGCGCTCGTCGCCGTCGCGGCAGTACAGCAGGACCGCGGTGCGCACGGGCGCGCGTCTCCGGAGGTCGTGCGGAACGACCCGCCGCAGGTGCGCGAGGAGCGCGTTGCGGAACTCCCAGCCGTCCGCCGCGACCGGGCGGCGGACGAACGAGGCGCTGGCGGCGAGCCGCTCCTCGTGATCCAGGACGGCGATGACCGCCGTCGCGGGCGTGGGCGCGTGGCGCGAGTGAAGGCCGCTGACGACCTCACGCGGGTTGCGCAGCAAGGGGATTCCCGCCGCGGCCCACTCGGAGGGTTCGAGCATCCGAGCGAGGCGGCTGGCGGACTCGGACGAAGATCTGAGCGAGGTGGCTGTGGGCGGAGCGAATCCGAGGGTCACGGTCCTCCCTTCGGATACACGCCCGCTGCGCGGGCAAGGTCGGGTGAGGGCGCACCACGGCACAGTCCTTCCGGACCGCTGACGGGCCGTGCGGGGCGGTCTCCCAATTCTTGCTGGCCCGTGCGCGGGCGGCAACGAGCAATTGAGACCGCTGACGGTAATGAGTCGGTATGCCACTCATATCCCTGCCCAGTTGCCCATTGTTCACTCCCCGTTTCCCCTCCTGTTTCACCCCTGGACGGCGAGTACCAGCGGAAACACCCCTTCCGCTCCGGCCCTCCGCAGCAGCCGTGCCGCGACGGCCAACGTCCAGCCGGTGTCCGAGAGATCGTCCACGAGGAGAACCGGCCCCCCGGCGCCCGTCAGCCGCCCGGCCAGTTCCGGAGGGACCGTCAGCGTCCGCTGCAGGCCGACGACCCGCTGGGCGCTGTTGGTCCGTGAGAGCCGGAGCTCCTCCGCCTCCGGCGCGTACTCGACCATGCCGAGGAGGGGCATTCTGCCGATCTCGGCGATCCGCTGCCCGAGCGAACCCACCAGCCGCGGCTTGCGGTGGGAGGCGATCGTGACCACTCCGGCGGGCCGGGCCGGCGCGTCCGCCGCACCGGAGGCCCATCCCCCGGGCCCCTTGGCCCAGTCGGCCAGCACATGCACCACCGCCTGCACGACATCATCCGGCACGGGACCGTCCGGCGTCCCGTCGGCCAGCAGCGGACGCAGCCGGTTGCCCCAGCCGATGTCCGAGAGCCGACCCAGGGCCCGGCCGCCGAACGACTGCTCCCCGGCGGGGATACGGCCCTTCAGATCGACGCCGACCGCGGCGAGTCCGGTGGGCCACATCTTCCGGGGCTCGACCTCCACGCCGGGCCGCCCCAGCTCGCCCTTGGCCGCGTCCAGGGCCGCCTCGGACACCTTCGGGTCGAACCGGTTGCCCGCGCAGTTGTCGCAGCGACCGCACGGAGCGGCCTCCTCGTCGTCCAACTGGCGCCGGAGGAACTCCATCCGGCACCCGGTCGACGCCGCGTAGTCGCGCATCGCCTGCTGCTCGGCCGCCCGCTGGCGCGCCACCCAGGCGTACCGCTCGGTGTCGTACACCCAGGGCTGCCCGGTGCTCTCCCAGCCGCCCTTCACCCGCCGCACCGCGCCGTCCACGTCCAGGACCTTGAGCATGGTCTCCAGCCGGGTCCTGCGCAGCTCCACCAGCGGCTCGAGGGCGGGCAGGGACAGGGGCCGGCCCGCCTGAGCGAGCACGTCGATCGTGCGGCGCACCTGCTCCTCGGGAGGGAAGGCCACCGAGGCGAAGTAGCGCCAGATCGCCTCGTCCTCCTGCCCGGGCAGCAGCAGCACCTCCGCGTGCTCCACCCCTCGCCCGGCCCGGCCGACCTGCTGGTAGTACGCGATGGGGGAGGAAGGCGACCCGAGGTGCACCACGAAGCCCAGGTCCGGCTTGTCGAAGCCCATACCGAGGGCGGAGGTCGCGACCAGTGCCTTGACCCGGTTGGCCTGCAGGTCGTCCTCCGCCTGCTGCCGGTCGGCGTTCTCCGTGCGGCCCGTGTAGGAGGAGACCGTGTGCCCGCACTGGCGCAGATAGGCGGTGACCTCGTCGGCCGCGGCGACCGTCAGCGTGTAGATGATGCCGGAACCGGGCAGCTCGCCGAGGTGGTCGGCGAGCCAGGCCAGCCGGTGTGCCGCGTCCGGCAGCCGGACCACGCCCAGGCTGAGACTCTCCCGGTCGAGGGGCCCGCGCAGGACGAGGGCGTCGGTGCCCGCGCCGGTGCCGAGCTGCTCGGCCACGTCCGCCGTCACCCGAGCGTTCGCCGTCGCGGTGGTGGCCAGCACCGGGACACCCGACGGCAGGTCGGCCAGCATGGTCCGCAGCCGGCGGTAGTCGGGCCGGAAGTCATGGCCCCAGTCCGAGATGCAGTGGGCCTCGTCGACCACGAGCAGCCCGGTGGCGGCGGCGAGCCGCGGCAGCACCTGGTCGCGGAAGTCGGGATTGTTGAGCCGCTCCGGGCTCACCAGGAGCACGTCCACCTCGCCGGAGGCCACTTCCTCCTGGACCGTCTCCCACTCCTCGGTGTTCGAGGAGTTGATCGTCCGGGCGCGGATCCCGGCACGGGCGGCCGCCTCCACCTGGTTGCGCATGAGCGCGAGCAGGGGGGAGACGATCACGGTCGGGCCGCTGCCGCGCTCGCGGAGCAGCGAGGTCGCCACGAAGTACACGGCCGACTTGCCCCAGCCGGTCCGCTGCACCACCAGCGCCCGGCGCCGGTCGGCCACCAGGGCCTCGATGGCCCGCCACTGGTCCTCGCGCAGTCTCGCCCTGCCGGTCGGGTCGGAGACGAGACGGGCGAGCACGGCATCGGCGGCGGCTCGGAGGGCGGCGCGGTCTTCCAGCGGGGCTGCTTGGGTCATGCCCCCATGCAACCCGATGCCTCGGACATCGCGCGAATGAGACATCGAACCTGTGGACAACCCGAGGGGCGACGGATGCCCCGATCCGGGAGTTATCCACAGGGGTTTCGGATTTCGGGAGATCACGAGACCGTCCTGACCATGAACGCGAATCACCACGAATCCAGTGGACCTTCCCGTACGCAGCAGATCACCCTGCGCGGCCCGGCGGAGCTGGCCGACGCCCTGCCGTTCGTGCTGGGCTTCCATCCCACCGACTCCGTCGTCCTGGTCGCCCTCCACGGCGAGCACGGCCGCTTCGGGGGCCGCGTCAGGCTCGGAATCCCGAGTTCGCCCCGTGAGTGGGCGTCCACCGCGGACCACCTCGCGGAGTGCCTCGTCGAGGGAGGCGCCCGATCCGGCACCCGGCCGGACGGGATCGTCGTCTTCCTGTGCCAGGACCCGGCGCCCGGCGAGACGGGCCGCAGGGTCATGGAGCGGCTGCGGCCCTTCGCCCAGCGCCTGCGGACCGCCTGCGGCGCCCTCGACATTCCCGTCTACGAGGCTCTCTGCATCACCGACGGGCTCTACTTCTCGTACTGCTGCCCCGACCAGCGCTGCTGCCCGCCGGACGGCACCCCGCTCGCTCTCAGCGGCACCTCGGTGATGGCGGCGGCCGCCACATACGCCGGAGTGCAGGTACGGGGCTCCCTGCGGGACATGGAGGCCCGGCTCAAGCCGCGCGGCGGGCCCGGGGACGAGGAGCAGCGAACCGCCCTCGACACGGCCGCCGCCTCGATCGTCCCCCGGATCCTCGAAGGCGCCGAAGGGCGGGGCAGGGAGGAAGTGCGCGAGACGACGCTGCGTCTCGCCCGCGAGATCCTCCGCCGCTTCGCCGACCGGAAGCACCCGAACGGGCGGAACTCGGTGAGCCCGGACGACCGGGCGGGTGCGCCGGGCACGGCGAGTCCGATGCGGTCGGCCGTTCCGGGCCGGTACGCCGGCGCCACGGCCGCCGACGACGCGGCCGACGACGCCCTGATCACCGTCGACGAGGCGGCCGCCCTGGTCCTCGGCCTGCAGGACCGGGTCACCCGGGACCGCGTCGCCGAGTGGATGGAGGGCTGGGAGGGGACCGCCGCCCTGCGGCTCTGGAGGGTCCTGGCCCGGCGCTGTGTCACGCCCTACCAGGAGCACGCCGCCGCACCCCTCGCCCTCGCGGGCTGGACGGCCTGGTCCACGGGCGACGAGCCGACCGCCCGGGTCGCTCTCGGGCTCGCACTCGACGCCGACCCCGAGTACGTCTTCGCCAGGCTGCTGCACCAGGCGTGCAACGAAGGACTGGACCCCGAGTCGCTCCGCTCCTGTCTGAGGACCGAACGGGACGCCCGGACCGCCCCGGAGCAGGAATCTCCTGCACCGTCCCGACGGGTCCGGATGCGAGCCGGCCGCAGGCCGGGCACCCCGCTGACCCTCAGGAAGCCGGGGCGCCAGACCGCCGGGAGCGAGCGCCGCGCGGCGGCCGGAGTCCGTCCCGGCGGACCCGCCGCCGGAAGGCCGGGGAGCGGGACTCCGCGGCCCGGCGGACAGCGCGGCTCCAGGAGCGGCCGATGACGACCGTGACCCGGCCGCCCGCAGGCGCGTTCAGCTCTCTGGCGGACTCGCACGAACCGTCCCGCCGACACCTCGCCGGCCGCCCGGTCCGCACAGAGAGCACCCCGTACCCGCCATGGCTCCCAGCCCCGTCCCGGCCCCCGGCCGCCCCACCACCCCGCCGTCCGGACCCGCCGCCGGACACACGTCCGGCGCCGGCATCGCGTTTCCGCGCGCGACGCGGCCTGCCGAACTTCCCTCGGTGCACGGTGCGCTCCTCTGCGTGGCCCTGCCCGCCCTCGCCGTGTCCGCGGAGCACGGCCAGCTCACGGGAGAAGGACCCGAGGGGGTGTACGAGGCGGGGCGACGGCTCCTGTCCCGCTGTGTCCTGCGGGTGGCGGGGCGTGAACCCGTCGCGCTCCAGGGCCGCATGGCGACCGCCGACCGGGCGCTGTTCCTCGGCGCCCTGCGCGTCCCCGGGGACGCCGGACCCGACCCCGCTCTCACCGTGGAACGCACGCGGAGCGCCGACGGAACCGAGCGGATCACCCTCCGCAGCGCCGCGTCCCGGCCCCTCCGGCTCCCCGTGGAGGTCTCTCTGGGCACGGATCTCGCGGACCTGGGTGCGGTGGCGTCCGGGAGAACCGGCCCCGAGCTCGCCGCGAGCGTCCACGGCACCGGACTGCGGTGGACCGGCGGCGACGGCCGATCCGTCGCCGTCACGGCGGACCCGCCCCCCATGGACTCCCTGGCGGCGGCGGGAGTGCTGCGCTGGGAGGCCGAGCTCGCGCCCGGAGCGACGTTCACCCTCCGGCTGCGCGTACGAGGCGAGTCGCCCGCCAGGCCCACCGCCTCCCCGGGCGCGGGTTCCGGACGGCCCGGCGGTCACCTCCTCGCCGAGGCCCGCGCCGAGGGCGACGACCCACGGCCGGGGGAGCTGCTCCGTGTCTCCGTCGAGGACCTGCGGGCCCTGCTCCAGCGGGACCCGGCCCACCCCGCGGACGTGTACCTGGCGGCCGGCGTCCCCTGGCGCTGCGGACCGGTCACGGCCGAGGCGCTCTGGGCGGCGCGCATGGCCCTGCCCCTCGGCACCCGGCTCGCCGCCACCACCCTGCGCGCCCTCGGACGCACCCAGATCTCCGCCGGCGGACCCGAGTCCGGCCGGCTCCGGGGACCGCTCCGGGACGCGGGCCCGCACCTCCCGCCCCGCTGCACGGGCATCGAGGCCACCCTCGCCTTTCCGGTCGTGCTCGCCGAGGCCCGCCGCTGGGGGCTCCCCGCAGCGGACCTGGAGGAACTGCTCCCCGTGGCGGAGCGCTGCCTCGACTGGCTCCGGAGTACCGCCGGTCGGAACGGGTTCGTCCCGGACCCGGGGCCCGCCGGGCCTTGGCGGGCCGAGACCCAGGCACACACCCACCGTGCCGCCCTGCTCGGAGCCGACCTCCTCGACGGCTGCGGGCGGCCCGGGGGAGACGCCCTGCGCGACGTGGCGCGGACCCTGCGCGAGCGGTTCCGGCGGGAGTTCTGGCTCGACGACCCGGCGGGCGGCCGCCCCGCCGTCGCCCTCGCACCGGACGGCCGGGCCTGGCCCCAGCTGGGCGGTTGGGCCGCGCACCTGCTCGACACGGGGCTGCTGGACGGCGGCCGGTACGCACCGGGCCTCCTGGACCGGACGGAGACCGAAATGGTGGCCAGGCTGCTCGGCACCCCGGCGCTCGACTCCGGCTGGGGACTGCGCAGCCTCGGCATCAAGGAGCCGGGCCACAACCCCTTCGGGCACCGGGCCGGAGCGGTCCGGGTGCACGAGACGGCCGTGGCGGTGGCCGGTCTCGCCGCCGCCGGCCATGAGAAGGAGGCCGCCTCCCTGCTGCGGGGGTTGCTCGACGCGGCGGAGGCCTTCACCCATCGGCTCCCCGAGATGTACGCGGGAGAGCAGCGGACGACGGGTGGACGCCCGGTGCCACACCCGGCGGCGTGCCGGCCGGCGGCCGTCGCGGCCGCCGGAGCGGTGCACGCTCTTCTCGCTCTCGCCGGCCTCAGACCCGATGCGCCCGGGCGGTCCGTGTCGGTGCACCCGCTGGCCTCGGCGCCGCTCGGAGCGATCCGGTTGTCGGGGCTCGTGGTCGCGGGCGAGCCCTTCGCCGTGCGGGTCGGCAGGCTGGGCCTCGGTATGGTCGAGGAGGCCGCAGAGGGCCTTCAACTGGGGGTGTGACGGGATGCCGGGCACGGAGACGAGGGAAGCCTCGCGGCGTGGTGAGGAAGTGGCGGCCGATGCTTCCGCGGGGCGTGTTTATCGTCAGGAAGACGACTATGATCGCGGCATGCCTCCCTACGACCCCTCGGCCTTTCCTCCCTTCGCCGTGACCGTCGATCTGGTCGTGCTCACCGTGCGGCGCCACGCACTGTGCACCCTGGTCGTGCGGCGAGGAGAGGCGCCGTATCAGGGGCGTTGGGCGCTGCCCGGCGGTTTCGTGCAGGCGGCGGAGGACCTCGGTGCCGCGGCCGCGCGCGAGCTGGTCGAGGAGACGGGCCTCTGCGCCCACGATCCCGCCTCCCCGCCGCCCGTACCGACCAATGGCGCGCACCTGGAGCAGCTGGCGACCTACGGGGCGCCGGACCGCGACCCGCGCATGCGGGTGGTGAGCGTCGCGCACCTCGCGCTGGCGCCGGACCTTCCCGCGCCGCGCGCGGGCGGCGACGCGAACAGCGCCCGCTGGGCCCCGGTGGAGGAGCTCCTCGGCGAGGACGAGGCCGCCGCGGCCGAGGACGGAGGGCCGGCGGCGCTCGCCTTCGACCACGCCCGGATCCTCGCGGACGGGGTGGAGCGCGCCCGATCCAAGATCGAGTACTCCTCCCTGGCGACGGCGTTCTGTCCGCCGGAGTTCACGGTCGGGGAGCTGCGGCGCGTCTACGAGGCGGTCTGGGGTGTGTCCCTCGATCCGCGTAACTTCCACCGCAAGGTGACCGGCACGCCCGGCTTCCTGGTCCCGGCCGGAGGCACCACGACCCGTCAGGGAGGGCGCCCCGCGCAGCTCTTCCGGGCAGGTGGGGCCACTCTTCTCAACCCGCCGATGCTCCGCCCCGAGGTCTGAGAGCCGTACCGGTCCGCCGCCCCTTGATGTCACACCTGCGCCGAAAGTCCGAAATGTAGCGTTATCTTGCTGCGGTAGCGCCGCCCTGCCGCGGAGCGGTGTCATCTACCGCGAGAGAAGCGATGCTCCAGGCAATCGGACTGACCAGCACTCCCCGCCGCGATCGCCCGCCGGCCGTGGACGATCTGACCTTCGATGCTCGGCCGGGTGCCGTGACCGCGCTCCTCGGCTCCCGGGGATCCGGCAAGACGACCACGCTCCGGCTCATGCTCGAACTCGAGCCGGGCCGTGGGATCACCTACTTCAGAGGCCGGCCGCTGCACCGCATCGCCCATCCTCCTCGCGAGGTCGGCGTGCTCCTCGGTGACGTGCCCGGACATCCCTCCCGCACCCTCCGAGGGCAGCTCAGGATGCTCTGCGCCGCCACCGGCGTTCCCGCCGCGCGCGCCGACGAGCTGGTGCGGACCGTGGGCCTCACCGGCCTGGAACGCCGCCGCATCGGCACCCTGCCGATCGGTGCCGACCGTCGACTCGGTCTCGCATCGGCCCTGTTGGGCACCCCCCACACCCTGTTGCTCGACGAGCCGGCCGCGGGTCTCTCCGTACCCGAGAGCGCATGGCTGTACGAGCTTCTGCGTGCCCACGCGGCCGAGGGGGGAACCGTGCTGTACACCACGGACGATCCCAAGGACGCGGTCCGCAACGCCGACCGCGTCGTCACCCTCGACGGCGGCCGGCTCCTCGCGGACCAGGACGCCACCGAGTTCGCCCGTACCCGCCTGCGTCCCCGGGTCGTCGTCCGGACCCCGCACGCCGCGCGTCTGGCCGCCGCCGTGACCCAGGAGGCCAGAGCGGCCCGCCGTCCCGTCGAGGTGGTCGCCGAGGACGGGAACCGCCTGTCCGTGTACGGCAGTGACTGCGCGGCCGTCGGTGACACCGCCTTCCGGCTGGGCGTGCCGATCCACCGGCTCGCCGAAGAGCGAGGGGGCGGCGGAGCCGCCGGTCGCGCCGCAGGGGAGATCCGGCCGGCCGGGGGAGGCGAGGAGACCGGGACTCCCCGGAGCGATGCGGCCGCGTCGACGGGAACCGGTCGGCCCTCCGGGGGCACGGGGTCGGAGACGCGGAGCGCGGGGCGAGGCGCCGTGCGGAGGCCCGCGCGCTCCCCCCTGCGCCCGCTCCGGTACGAGCTCCACCGGCTTCTGGGTGTGCCCTCCACCCCGCTTGTCGTGGCCGGCGTCCTCCTCGCGTCCGTGACGCTGGCTCTGCTGCTCGGCCGCGGCGGCCGAGCCGAACTGCCCGCCGTCGTCGCCGGCTGGCCCGCGATCTCGCCGCTGCCGCCCGCGGCTCTCGGCGCCGGGCTGCTCGGAGCTTTCTCGTTCGGAGAGGAGTACCGCTATCCCGCGCTCACCACGGGGCGCGGAGCCGTGCCCCGCCGGCCGGGCCTGCTCCTCGCGAAGCTCGCCGTGGCGGCGGTCGTCGCCCTTGCGCTCGGGGCGCTCGTCGTGGCGGTCGACCTGGAGGTCCTGCGGTTCGTCCACGGAGCCGAGTTGGTCCCCGTACCGAGGAACTGGCCGACACTCTGCGTGAGTTGGCTGGGCCTGGTCGTCGGCTGCGGCTGGGCCGGGGTGCTCGGCGCGGGCGTGTTCCGGGCCGCCGCGGCCGGAGTGGCGGCGGTGCTCGCGGTGCCGGTCGCCTTCGTTCCGCTGCTGCAGAAGATGCTGACGGGGCCGTCGGTGCGCTCGGCGGCAGGACTTCCGGCGCGACTGCGTGAGTTCGCCGGTCCGCAGTGGTCGCCGTCCCTGGACCGCTGGCTGGCGGTGGCGCTCCGGGTGGTCGGTCAGCCCGCGGGGGTGGCGCTCTCGCTGACGTTGACGGGGCTGCTCTGCGCCTATGTGTTCACCGGCCTTCGACGCAAGGCCCGTTGGTGATCACTTGTGGACCGAAAGACTCCGATTCCTCGTCAACTCCCCTGAATTCTGCCGTAAATGTCCGATTAATTGTCAATTGCATATGGGGCGCCGATCACCCTTTCGTGTGCTTTTCACCAAAGACCTCAAGGGTCACGGAGGCAACGCCGACAAAGGATGCGTGAGTACCCTTGCGCACACCATGATGACCGCCGCCCGCCCCGTCGACTCCGGCCTCGGCGCCCCGGGCGATCTCGACCGCTACCCCTACACGGAGGCGCCCGCCGCCGGCCGCGTGGGCCCGCCCTCCTGGGAGGGGGTGGACACCGATCTGGGCCGCGTCGGCCGCCGGACCGCCGGCAACAGGGGCCGCGGGCTGCACGGCCAGCTCGTCCAGCAGCTCGGCCAGATGATCGTCTCCGGCGACCTCGGGGCCGACCGCCCGCTCGTCCCCGAGGAGATCGGCCAGCGGTTCGAGGTCTCGCGCACCGTGGTGCGTGAGTCGCTGCGCGTGCTGGAGGCGAAGGGGCTCGTCAGCGCCCGCCCGAACGTCGGCACGCGAGTCAGGCCCGTCAGTGACTGGAACCTGCTCGACCCCGACATCATCGAATGGCGCGCCTTCGGCCCGCAGCGCGACGACCAGCGCCGCGAGCTGAACGAGCTGCGCTGGACGATCGAGCCCCTCGCCGCCCGCCTCGCCGCCGGGCACGGCCGCGAGGACGTGCAGCAGCGCCTCGCCGACATGGTCGAGATCATGGGGCACGCGTTCGCCCAGGGTGACGGCATCACCTTCTCCCGGGCCGACACGGAGTTCCACTCGCTCCTCATCCAGCTGGCCGGGAACCGCATGCTGGAGCACCTCTCCGGCATCGTCGCCGCCGCGCTCCAGGTCTCCGGCGGTCCCGTCACCGGCTGTGACCGCCCGAGCGACGCCTGCCTCGCGCACCACGCCCGTATCGTGGACGCGCTCGCCGCAGGGGACGCCCACGGCGCCGAGAGCGCCATGCGGCAGCTGCTCACGGTCCACCCCGAGGTGGAGCGCGTCGTCCCCGCCCCTCGCGAACACTGATCCGCGGGCCGTGGCCGGGAGCGCGGAGGCGCACGCACCGCGTGCCGCCGGGTCCGAGCACCACCCGGGGCCCGACAGGGTCTCCCCGGGTGGCGCCCGGGTTCCGGCGGCGCGAATGTGCCGTGATCGACTGCTCTGGCCGTTTCGCCGCAAATGAGGTGTGACTCGGGCCACGAAGATTGGGCGTAACACTCCTCCGAGCCGTGCGATGACCTAAGAGGTGACAGCCGAGGAAGGAATACAGCAGCCGATGGAGGCGCTGTGCAGTTCCCCGGTCCAGCCCGCGCCGTCGGCACATTCCCCGTCGACGGTCGTCGGCTCCAGCCCGATCCAGGGTGGGGCCGGAAGCCGTTTCCATCGTTCCGAGAGGTTGTTCGTGTCGGCCAGCACATCCCGTACGCTCCCGCCGGAGATCGCCGAGTCCGAGTCTGTGATGGCGCTCATCGAGCGGGGAAAGGCTGATGGGCAGATCGCCGGCGATGACGTGCGTCGGGCCTTCGAAGCTGACCAGATTCCGCCAACCCAGTGGAAGAATGTTCTGCGCAGCCTCAATCAGATCCTCGAGGAAGAGGGTGTGACGCTGATGGTCAGTGCAGCGGAGTCGCCGAAGCGCGCCCGCAAGAGCGTCGCAGCGAAGAGCCCGGCCAAGCGCACCGCCACCAAGACCGTCACCGCCAGGACGACCGTGACGAAGACCACCGTCTCGGCCTCCACGGCCGCCGCGGCCGAGGGCACCGACCCGGCCGACGAGGCCGGATCGCCCGCCAAGAAGGCGGCCGCGAAGAAGACCGTCGCCAAGAAGGCGGTGGCCAAGAAGACCGTCGCCAAGAAGACGGCGGCGAAGAAGACCACGTCCAAGAAGGACGACGAGCTCATCGAGGGCGAGGAGCTGCTCGAGGACGTCGCGCCCGGCAAGGGTGAGGACGAGGAGGCCGAGGGCGAGACCAAGGGCTTCGTCCTGTCCGACGAGGACGAGGACGACGCTCCTGCGCAGCAGGTCGCCGTCGCCGGTGCCACCGCGGACCCGGTCAAGGACTACCTCAAGCAGATCGGCAAGGTCCCGCTGCTCAACGCCGAGCAGGAGGTCGAGCTCGCCAAGCGCATCGAGGCCGGTCTGTTCGCCGAGGACAAGCTCGCGAACTCGGACAAGCTCGCCCCGAAGCTCAAGCGCGAGCTGGAGATCATCGCCGAGGACGGCCGCCGGGCCAAGAACCACCTCCTGGAGGCCAACCTCCGTCTGGTGGTCTCGCTGGCCAAGCGCTACACCGGCCGCGGCATGCTCTTCCTGGACCTGATCCAGGAGGGCAACCTGGGTCTGATCCGCGCCGTCGAGAAGTTCGACTACACCAAGGGCTACAAGTTCTCCACGTACGCCACCTGGTGGATCCGTCAGGCGATCACCCGCGCCATGGCCGACCAGGCCCGCACCATCCGTATCCCGGTGCACATGGTCGAGGTCATCAACAAGCTCGCGCGTGTGCAGCGCCAGATGCTCCAGGACCTGGGCCGTGAGCCCACCCCGGAGGAGCTGGCCAAGGAACTCGACATGACCCCCGAGAAGGTCATCGAGGTCCAGAAGTACGGCCGTGAGCCGATCTCCCTCCACACCCCGCTGGGTGAGGACGGCGACAGCGAGTTCGGCGACCTCATCGAGGACTCCGAGGCGGTCGTGCCGGCCGACGCGGTCAGCTTCACGCTGCTCCAGGAGCAGCTGCACTCCGTGCTCGACACGCTCTCGGAGCGTGAGGCGGGCGTCGTCTCGATGCGCTTCGGTCTCACCGACGGCCAGCCGAAGACGCTGGACGAGATCGGCAAGGTCTACGGCGTGACGCGCGAGCGGATCCGCCAGATCGAGTCGAAGACGATGTCGAAGCTCCGTCACCCGTCGCGCTCGCAGGTGCTGCGCGACTACCTCGACTGATCCGTACGAGGTACGCATCGGCACACGGAAGGGCCCGGTTCCCCGAGAGGGGGAGCCGGGCCCTCCGGCTTTGCGCGGGTGCAGGGCGGGGACACGTGCTGGACGCTGGGTGAACCGACATCACCCGAGAGTCAGGAGGCTCCATGCGTGGTTCTCTCACCCGAGCATTGACGGGTGCTCTGGGCCTGATCACCGCGGCGGCCGGGCAGCTCGCCACCGCCGGTCCCGTGGCCGCCGACAGCGTCGTGGTGGGCGGCCGGCCGGCGCAGATCACGGACGCGCCGTGGGTCGTGGCGCTGTCCAGCCGTGACCGGTTCGGGGGAACGCGCGCGGGCCAGTTCTGCGGGGGTGTGGTCGTCGCGCCGACCAAGGTGCTCACGGCGGCCCACTGCCTGGGGCGTGAGGTGCTCGGCGGCGAGCCGTGGGAGGTGCGCGACTTCGTGGTCATCGCGGGCCGTGCGGCGCTGAGCGGACAGGAGGGGCAGGAGGTCCGGATCTCGGACACCTGGGTCGATCCCGACTACGACCCGACGACCAACTCGGGCGACCTGGCCGTGCTCACGCTAGTGAGCGCGCTGCCGCAGTCGTACGTGATCGGTGTGGCCCGCTCGGGAGACGCGGCCTACGCGGCCGGGACGGAGGCGGACGTCTACGGCTGGGGTGACACGACGGGCAACGGCGCCTACGCCTCCACGCTGCGGACGGCACGCGTGCAGGTGCTGCCGGACGCGGCGTGCGAGCGGGCGTACCCGGGCGGTTTCGGCGTCCGCTACCAGCGCGGGACGATGCTGTGCGCGGGCGACCCGCAGGGCGGGAAGGACGCGTGCCAGGGCGACAGCGGGGGTCCGCTCGTGGCCAACGGGCTTCTCGTCGGCCTGGTCTCCTGGGGCAGCGGCTGCGGGCAGCCGGAGAACCCGGGCGTCTACACGCGGGTCTCGGCGGTGCTTCCGGCGCGCTTCTGAGCGGCGCCCCGCAGGGCCGGAGGGCGCGGCGGCCCCGGATTCCGCCGGGGACGGGAGAGCGCGGGGTACGAGAACGGGCGGTCACCCCTGGAATCAGGGGCGACCGCCCGTCGTCCGATCAATGACCGGCCCTGGGCTCGTCGTGGATGGCGCGTCAGGCGTGGTCCTCGCCCTGCGTGCGGGCCGGCACGTCCGTGAGCCGGTCCGTCTCATCCTGTATCTCAACGGCGATCTTCTTGAGTTCCGGCTCGAACTTACGTCCGTGGTGGGCGCAGAAGAGCAAGTCACCTCCGCTGGTCAGGACGACACGCAGGTATGCCTGGGCGCCGCAGCGGTCGCAGCGGTCAGCGGCCGTCAGGGGGCTCGCGGGGGTCAGAACAGTAGTCACGTCGCCTCTTCTCTAGCTCGACGAGCTGTCGTACCAGGGTCAACATCCAACCAGGCCGAAAACGTTCCCGCTCGTGCCTTTTCCTTGAAACTTCTTCCCAAGGTGGCTGTCTGCTGCCGGTTGGCGGCGAATGAGCCGTATTGCGTCGCTCTACGGATTTCGCGTTGCTTGTGTCGGTTAGCCCTCCCGGCGTGGTTGCCGGTTGTTCATGAGGACGTGCCCGGAGCCTAAATGGTTCATGCCTGGAAGGGAACGTGATGTTCACGTCACCCCATCGAGGGATCGAACATCCATACGACCCTGGACTAGCATGAGGAATCCGGGAGGGTGGCGTGACAACGGCTCTACCAGGCATCGGTACCCTCTGAGCGGTGACCGACGCCGGGCCTTACCCCACCGGGCCAGATTTCAAATTCAGCGAGGAGCGAACCGCGTGACCGCCGAGACGTCCGTGCCGTCCAGTGCGCTGCTGACCGCAGACCGTGACGGTTCCAACTACACCGCGCGGCACCTGCTCGTACTGGAAGGGCTCGAAGCGGTCCGCAAGCGCCCCGGTATGTACATCGGGTCCACCGACAGCCGCGGCCTGATGCACTGCATCTGGGAGATCATCGACAACTCGGTCGACGAGGCCCTCGGTGGCTACTGCGACCACATCGAGGTCATCCTGCACGACGACGGATCCGTCGAGGTCCAGGACAACGGCCGTGGCATCCCGGTCGACGTCGAGCCGAAGACCGGACTCTCCGGCGTCGAGGTCGTCATGACCAAGCTGCACGCCGGCGGAAAGTTCGGCGGCGGGTCGTACGCGGCGTCCGGTGGTCTGCACGGCGTCGGCGCCTCCGTGGTCAACGCCCTGTCGGCCCGCCTCGACGTCGAGGTCGACCGGAGCAGCGCGGTCCACTCGATCTCCTTCCGCCGCGGTGTCCCCGGCATCTTCACCGAGCAGGGCCCCGACAGCCCCTTCGACCCGGGCAACGGCCTCATCAAGGGCAAGCGCGTCCCCAAGACCCGCACCGGCACGCGCATCCGCTACTGGGCGGACCGGCAGATCTTCCTCAAGGACGCCAAGCTCTCCCTGGAGACGCTCCACCAGCGCGCCCGGCAGACCGCCTTCCTCGTCCCGGGCCTCACGATCGTCGTCCGCGACGAGCGGGACCTGGCCGGTGTCGGCAAGAGCGAGGAGACCTTCCGCTTCGACGGCGGCATCAGCGAGTTCTGCGAATACCTCGCGCAGGACAAGGCCGTCTGCGACATCCAGCGCCTCACCGGACAGGGCACCTTCAAGGAGACCGTCCCGGTCCTCGACGAGCGCGGCCACATGACGCCGACCGAGGTCACCCGTGAGCTCGCCGTCGACGTCGCCCTGCGCTGGGGCACCGGCTACGACACCAACGTCAAGTCCTTCGTCAACATCATCGCCACCCCCAAGGGCGGCACCCACGTCTCCGGCTTCGAGCAGGCCATCACCAAGACGGTGAACGAGGTCCTGCGCTCGGCGAAGATGCTGCGCGTCGCCGAGGACGACATCGTCAAGGACGACGCCCTGGAGGGGCTCACGGCCGTCGTGACGGTCCGCCTCGCCGAGCCGCAGTTCGAGGGACAGACCAAGGAGATCCTCGGCACCTCCGCCGCCCGCCGCATCGTGGCGACCGTGGTGGCCAAGGAGCTCAAGGCCTTCCTCACCTCCACCAAGCGGGACGCCAAGGCGCAGGCCCGCGCCGTCCTGGAGAAGGCCGTCGCCGCCGCGCGGACCCGGATCGCGGCCCGCCAGCACAAGGAGGCGCAGCGCAGGAAGACCGCGCTCGAGTCCTCCTCCCTGCCCGCGAAGCTCGCGGACTGCCGCAGCGACGACGTGGAGCGCAGCGAGCTCTTCATCGTCGAGGGAGACTCCGCCCTCGGTACGGCCAAGCTCGCGCGGAACAGCGAGTTCCAGGCGCTGCTGCCGATCCGCGGCAAGATCCTCAACGTCCAGAAGTCGTCCGTCTCGGACATGCTCAAGAACGCCGAGTGCGGCGCGATCATCCAGGTCATAGGAGCGGGCTCGGGCCGCACCTTCGACATCGACGCCGCCCGCTACGGGAAGATCGTGCTCCTCGTCGACGCCGACGTCGACGGCGCCCACATCCGCTGCCTGCTGCTGACGCTCTTCCAGCGGTACATGCGGCCCATGGTCGAGGCCGGCCGGGTCTTCGCCGCGGTGCCGCCGCTGCACCGGATCGAGCTCGTCCAGCCCAAGAAGGGCCAGGACAAGTACGTCTACACGTACTCGGACAACGAGCTGCGGCAGACCCTCCTGGAGTTCCAGCGCAAGGGGGTCCGCTACAAGGACGCCATCCAGCGCTACAAGGGTCTGGGCGAGATGGACGCCGACCAGCTCGCGGAGACCACGATGGACCCGCGCCACCGCACCCTGCGCCGGATCAACATCGGCGACCTGGACGCGGCGGAGCAGGTCTTCGATCTCCTCATGGGCAACGACGTGGCGCCCCGCAAGGAGTTCATCACCGGCTCGGCGGCCACGCTCGACCGCTCGCGCATCGACGCCTGACGGACTCCACCCGTGGGTGGAGCCACACGCTCCACCCACGGGCCGATCACACGGTCGTCGACTCTCCGTAGCATCGTGATGTCGGAGGGGGACGGACATGAGCGAGAAGCGCGACCGAGGAAGCACGACGACCCGGCAGAGGTCGAGGACGGGCACGAGCACGGCGGAACGGACAGGAGCGAGGGAGACGGCCGCGACGAGCGCGGTGGCGCACGGGCCCGCCTGGCGCTCCTGGCCCTCGCGGGAAGCCCTCACCCGGGTCGGCGTCCCGCGGGGACGGATCATCCTCGACCACACCATGATCGCGGGCCTGAGCGTCCTGGTGGTGACCGGCTGCTACACCTCGGGCGCGTTCGACGGCTGGTACGCGCCCTTGCCGCCGCTGGGGTTCGGGCTCTGTGTGGTGGCGGCGCTGCGGTATCACCACACGACCCTCGACCATCGTCTGGCGGCCTCGCTGGGACTGCTCGCGGCGATCGCGCTCTGCGGCCTGGGGGCCTATGCGGCGGGCGCCCCGACGCCCGCGACGGTGATCTGGATCGTCGTCTCGGTCATGGCGATGGAGCGGCTGCCGCTCCCCGCCGGGCTGGCCACCGTGGCGGTTCTCGTGGCCGGGTTCGTGGAGGCCGACGAGACCGGGATTCTCGGTGCCGGTGTGACCACGGCGGCGGTGCTGCTCGCCGGGTACTCCCTGCGGCTGGACGCCGAGGCGCGGGGTGCCGGGTTCCAGCTGCTCGCACAGGAGCGGCTCGCCCGGGAGGCGGAGGCCGCCTCCGCCGCGCTCGCCGAGCGGGCCAGGATCGCCCGGGAGATACATGACGTGCTGGCCCACAGCCTCTCCGCCCAGATGGTGCACCTGGAGGTCGCACGGCTCCAGATCGAGGCCGGCGCGGATCGAGCGGAGATCCTCAAGCTCGTGACCTCGGCCCGTTCCATGGCCAGAGAAGGGCTCGCCGAGACCCGGCACGCGCTCTCCGCCCTGCGCGGGGACATGGCGCCGGTCGAGGAATTTCTCCGGGAGCTGGCGCGGGAGGACCGCGCCGAGGTCGATGTCACCGGCGAGCGCCGGGCCCTGCCCGCCGAGGCCTCGCAGGCGGTACGGCGGGTCGCTCAGGAAGCCCTCACCAATGTCCGCAAGCACGCCCCGGGGGCCAGGACCAGGATCCGGTTCGCCTATGGGCCGGACGAGATCTCCCTGGAGATATGCGACTTCGGGTCTCCTCGGACGGATGAAGGCGCGCGGGTGGGGGAGGAGCTCGGATCCTCCGGCTCCGGATACGGACTCCTTGGCATGAGAGAGCGGGCCGAACTGCTCGGCGGCAGCCTGGACGCGGGCCCCGAGGGCACCGGGTTCACGGTGCGGCTGCGGGTGCCGGCATGAGCGCCGCGGACGGCCGCCGTGTCGCACGGGTCGTCGTCGCCGACGACCAGGCCATCGTGCGTGAGGGGATCGTGATGCTGCTCGGCCTGCTTCCGGGGATCGAGGTCGTCGGGTCGGCACGGGACGGGGAGGAGGCGGTCGCACTCACCGCCGAACTCGGTCCCGACGTCGTCCTGATGGATCTGCGGATGCCTCGCTGCGACGGTGTCGAGGCCACCCGTCGGATCCGCGACCGGCACCCCGGGACGGAGGTCGTCGTGCTCACGACCTACGCCGACGACGACTCGCTGTTCCCGGCGCTGCGGGCCGGTGCGCGCGGCTACCTCACGAAGGACGCCGGCGGGGAGGAGATCGAGCGGGCCGTGAAGGACGTGATCGACGGGCGGGCCGGGCTCTCCCCGTCCGTGCAGCGGCGACTCCTTGAGCGGCTGATCGACCGGGAGGAACGGGAGACGCCGGAGAACCCGGAGGGCTGGGACGAGGGGGAAGGCTGGGACGAGCGGTCCGAGAGGCCGGGTCCGGGGCCGGGTCCGGGGCCGTGGCCCGGATCAGGGTCAGGGTCAGGGGCAAGGTCAGGGCCCGGGACCAGGACCGGGGGGCCAGGATCAGCCGCCGGAGCCGGAGCCGGAGCCGGAGCCGGAGCCGGGGCCGGGACTGGGGCCGAGGCCGGGATAGGGCGGTCAGGGGCCGCCGCCGGGGGAGGGGGTGCGGTCGAGTCCGGACGGGGCGCCCGGCGTGGGCTCGGCCTCGGGCGGGGTTCCGGGTCTGGGCCGGGAGTGGGAGGTGCGCACGAGGTGCGGCCGGGGGCGGGGGACGCCGTGTCCGGGCCGTACGCCGACGGTCTGACGGAGCGGGAGACGGAGGTGCTGGTGCTCGTCGCGGACGGGCTGTCGAACCCGGAGATCGCTGGGCGGCTGCGGATCTCCACGGCCACGGTGAAGACCCACATCAACAACCTCTTCGCCAAGACCGGGGTGCGTGACCGGGTCCAGGCCGTGCGGTACGCATATCAGCACGGTCTGGTCAGGGCACCTGGGAGAAGAGTCACCTGATGGGGTGAAGTGAGGGGGGAGAAGAGTCCGGGATCTTCCCGCTCTGTCCATCCTTGGGCACGCGGCCGAAACGGTTCGCTGACAAGGAGAGTTGACGGGTGGAGCAGGTGGACGAGCAGGAGGGGCGCGACGCTTCGGCGATGGCGGTCGACGACCCCTGGTACGACGCGACGGCCTCCGGCCGGGGCGAGGAGGCCGGCGGGGCGCCTGGTGGCGGTCGTCCCGACGCGGTGCCGCGGCAGCGGGTCCACAGCACGGCGGAGATCTATCTGGAGGTTCAGCGGAGCCCCGCCTTCCAGGAAGTGCGCGGCCGCTACCGCCGGTTCGTCTTCCCGGCCACCCTGGCGTTCCTGCTGTGGTACCTCGCCTATGTGGTGGCGGCGACCGCCGCGCCCGGGCTCATGGCCCGGCCGGTGGCCGGAGCGGTGAACGTGGCGATGGTCGCGGGGCTCGGGCAGTTCCTCACCACCTTCCTGCTGACCTGGGCGTACGCGCGCCACGCGCGGCTGCGCAGGGACCGGGCCGCGCTGGAACTGCGCTGGGACACGCAGGAGATGACCCGAGGGGTGGTGCAGCCGTGACCGGAGATCACCAGACCCTGGCGCTCGTGCTGTTCAGTGCCTTCGTCGCGGTGACCCTGGGGATCACCACCTGGGTGAGCCGTCACCGGCAGGGGTCGGCGGAGGAGTTCTACGCCGGAGGGCGGCTGTTCTCGCCCTTGGAGAACGGATTCGCCATCGCCGGGGACTACATGTCCGCGGCCTCCTTCCTCGGGATCTCGGGGCTGATCGCGCTGTACGGCTACGACGGCATGCTGTACTCCGTCGGCTTCCTCGTCGCCTGGCTGGTGGTGCTCCTGCTGGTCGCCGAACTGGTCCGCAACTGCGGGCGGTTCACGCTGGCCGATGTCGTCGCCGCGCGGATGGCGGAGCGGCCGGTGCGGATCGCCGCGGGAACGTCCTCGGTGGCCGTCTCCGTGCTGTACCTCGTGGCCCAGATGGTGGGTGCGGGGAGCCTGGTGGCGCTGCTGCTCGGCGGTTCCAGCGAGGCGGCGCGCTCGTGGACGGTGGTCGGCGTGGGCGCGTTGATGGTGATCTATGTGTCGCTCGGCGGCATGCGGGCCACCACCTGGATCCAGATCGTCAAGGCGGTCCTGCTGATGGCGGGCACGATCGCGCTCACCGTCCTCGTCCTGCTCCGGTTCCACGGCGACGTGAACAGCCTGCTCTCCACCGCGGCCGAACGCAGCGGACACGGCATGGACTTCCTCGCGCCGGGGCTGCGCTACGGAGGGGACTGGACGGCCCGCCTCGACTTCATCAGCCTGGGCCTCGCTCTCGTCCTGGGCACCGCGGGACTGCCGCACATCCTGTCGCGCTTCTACACCGTGCCGACCGCCCGTGCCGCCCGGCGCTCCGTCGTCTGGTCCATCGGGCTGATCGGCAGCTTCTACCTGATGACCATCGTGCTGGGCTTCGGAGCGGCCGCGCTGATCGGCCCCGGCGAGGTCCGTGCCTCGAACGCCTCCGGGAACACCGCCGTACCGCTGCTCGCCCTCGACCTCGGCGGCGGTGCGGGGTCCACCGGTGGCACGGTGCTCTTCGCGATCGTCGCCGCCGTCGCCTTCGCGACCATCCTCGCCGTTGTCGCGGGGATCACGCTGGCCTCCTCGGCCTCCGTCGCCCACGACCTGTACAGCTCACTGCGCCGCCGGCACGCGAAGCAGTACAGCGAGGTGACCGTGGCACGGGTCGCCGCCGCAGGGATCGGCGCCGCCGCCATCGGTCTCGGGCTGCTCGCCCGCGACCTCAACGTGGCCTTCCTCGTCGGCCTCGCCTTCGCGGTCGCGGCCTCCGCCAATCTCCCGGTGCTGCTCTACTCGCTGTTCTGGCGGAAGTTCACCACCCGGGGTGCCGTCTGGTCGGTGTACGGCGGCCTGATCCCCGCGGTGCTGCTCGTCCTGGTCTCCCCGGTCGTCTCCGGCGGCCCGGAATCGCTGTTCCCGGGGGTCGACTTCCACCTCTTCCCGCTGCAGAACCCGGGAGTGGTCTCCATCCCGCTCGGCTTCCTGGCCGGATGGATCGGTACGGTCACCTCGCCCGAGCCGCCCGACGAGGCCCGGCACGCGGAGACCGAGGTGCGGGCCCTGACGGGCGCGGGAGCCGCCTGAGCGTCCCGTGGGGGCGTCAGCCGGTGGACCGGGAGCTCGCCCAGGCGTACCGGTGTTCGGGGCGGCCCGTCTCCCCGTACCGGAGGGAGAGACGCACCCGGCCGGTGCGTTCGAGGAGCTTGAGGTAGCGCTGGGCGGTCTGGCGGCTGACGCCGGCGCGCTCGGCGATCTCCTGCGCCGACAGCGGGCCGTCGGCCGCGAGGAGTACCTGGCGGACCAGCTCGGCCGTGGTGGGGGAGTGGCCCTTGGGCAGGTCCGGGGCGACGGCGCCCGCTGACAGGACGCCGAAGATCCGGTCCACCTCGGCCTGCTCCGCCTCGCCGCCGCTCTCCAGGGTGCGGCGGAGCGTCGCGTACACCTCCAGCTTGGCGCGGAGCCCGGCGAAGTTGAACGGCTTGACCAGGTACTGGAGCGCGCCGTGCCGCATGGCGGACTGCACGGTGGCCACGTCGCGGGCCGCCGTGACCATGATCACGTCGCACTGGTGTCCGCGTGCGCGGAGCTCCCGTACGGCCGCGAGCCCGTTCTCGTCGGGCAGGTAGTGGTCGAGGAGGATGAGGTCCACCGGCTGTCCGTCCAGTGCGGCGAGCGCCTCGGCGGTCGAGTGGGCGGTGGCCACGACCCGGAAGCCGGGCACCTTGGTCACGTAGGCGGCGTTGATGCGGGCCACCCGCGTGTCGTCGTCGACGACGAGTACGTCGATCATCGCGTCGCCTCCTCGGCGGCGTCCGTGAGGGGCGCGGGCGCGTCCGGCGCGGGCTCCGGTTCGGTCAGGGCGTCCGGGAGGACGATCGTGAACACGGCGCCGCCCTCGGGACCGCCGGCCACCTCGGCCGTGCCGCCGCGGCGCTCGGCGAGCCGGCGCACCAGGGCGAGCCCCAGCCCGCGCTTCCCGTGGGACGGCAGCTCCTTCGTCGTCCAGCCCTCGGTGAAGATCAGCTCGCGGCGCTCCTCCGGGACGCCAGGACCGCTGTCCGAGACCCGTAGCACCACCGTACGGCCCTCGGCGCGGAAGGAGACCTCGATGCGGGCGCCGGGGGTGCCGGCGACGGCGTCCAGGGCGTTGTCGACGAGGTTGCCGACGACGGTGACGAGCTCGCGCGGGTCGACGAGCCGGTCCGGCAGCAGGGAGTCGGGCGCGAGCCGGAGCGAGACGCCCCGCTCGGCGGCGACGGTCGCCTTCCCGACGAGGAGCGCGGCGAGGAGCGGGTCGTGGACCTTCTCCGTGACCTGCTCGGCGGTGGCCCGGTGCACGCCGACCACCTCCGTGACGAACTCGACCGCCTCCTCGTGCATCTCCAGCTCCAGGAGCCCCAGGAGGGTGTGCAGCCGGTTGGCGTGCTCGTGGTCCTGGGCACGGAGCGCGTCGATCAGGCCCCGGGTGGAGTCGAGCTCGCGTCCGAGGCGTTCCAGCTCGGTGCGGTCGCGGAGGGTCGCCACGGCGCCGCCGTCGTCCGTGGGCATCCGGTTGGCGATCAGCACCCGGTGTCCGCGGACGGTGAGCAGGTCCTCGCCGGTGACCCGGCCCGCGAGGACGTCGGCGGTACGGCCCCCGCCGAGGACCTCGTCGAGCGGCCGGCCGGCCGCCTCGGGGCCGAGGCCGAGGAGCCGCTGCGCCTCGTCGTTCATGAGCCGCACGGAGCCGTTGTGGTCGAGGGCCACGACGCCCTCGCGGATGCCGTGGAGCATGGCCTCGCGCTCGGCGAGCAGCGCGGAGATGTCGGAGAACGCCAGGTCGTGCGTCTGCCGCTGGAGCCGCCGGGAGATCAGGTACGCGGCGAGGGCCCCGGCGGCGAGCGCCCCGCCCGCGTAGGCGAGGAGGCCGGGAATGGCGGCGAGGAGCCGGTCGCGGACGCTGTCGTACTCGATGCCGACGGAGACCGCGCCGACGATGCGTCCGTCGGCGTCCCGCAGCGGAGCCTTGCCGCGCGCCGAGCGGCCCAGGGTGCCGCTGTCGATCTCCATGACCTCGCGCCCGGCGAGGACGGCGCTCGGGTCGGTGGAGACGACCCGGCCGATCTGGGCGGGGTCGGTGTGCGACCAGCGCACCCCGCGCGTGTCCATGACCACGACGTACTCGGCGCCCGTGGAGGTCCTGATCCGCTCGGCCTCCGTCTGCACCGGGCCCCGCGCGGACGGCCGGGTACCGGTGAGGTCCGCGGCCAGCCGGGGCGAGGCGGTGGTCCCGGCGATGGCCAGGGCCCGCCGCATGGCCTGGTCGTCGAGCTGGGCGCTCAGCGGGGCCAGGAAGAGGCCCGTGGCGAGGACGGTGACACCGGTCGCGATGGCCAGCTGCATCAGCAGGACCTGCGAGAACACCCGCTGCGGCCACCCGAACCGCCGACGGCGCGCGTGGGGGCGCGGGGGGCTGCTCTGTGCGGGGCTCATGCCCGAAAGGTAGACGGCCGCGAGCCGTGACCGGAAATGGTGACGGAACGGGCGCCTATTCTGGGGGTTTCCCACGGCCGTGGGACCCGAGGAACCGGAGGCACGTCCCTTGACCACGCAGCAGATCCCCGTCGTCGTCCTGGCCGGGTTTCTCGGGGCCGGGAAGACCACGCTCCTCAACCATCTGCTGCGCAGCGCCCGGGGCACCCGTATCGGAGTCATGGTCAACGACTTCGGAGACATCGGCATCGACGCGATGACCGTCGCCGGCCAGGTCGGCTCCACCGTCTCCCTCGGCAACGGCTGCCTGTGCTGCGCCGTCGACGCCGGGGAGCTCGACGAGTACCTGGAGGTCCTGACCCGGCCCGAGTCCCGGCTCGACGTGATCGTGATCGAGGCGAGCGGACTCGCGGAGCCGGAGGAACTGGTCCGCATGGTGCTCGCCAGCGAGAACGAGCGGGTCGTGTACGGAGGGCTCGTGCAGGTCGTCGACGCCGCCGAGTTCGCGGCCACCCGGCAGCGGCACCCCGGGACCGACCGGCACCTCGCCCTCGCCGACCTCGTCGTGGTCAACAAGGCAGACCGGGTGGCCGCGGACGAGCTGCGCACCGTACGGGAGACGGTGGCGGGGCTCGCGGGGCGCGCCGCCGTGGTCGAGGCCTCCCACGGGCGCGTCGATCCTGAGCTGCTCTTCGACCGGGTCGTGCCGGAGGGCGAGATCGAGGGCCAGATGTCGATCGAGGACATCCTGTACGGCTCCGAGGACGACGGCCACGCCCATCCGCACGCGGCCTACGAGAGCCTCTCCGTGACGGCCTCGACGCCGCTGCACCCGCGCCGGCTGATGGCCTTCCTCGACTCGCGCCCCGAGGGGCTCTACCGGATCAAGGGCTTCGTCGACCTCGGCCCCGCCGACCCGGCCAACCGCTACGCCGTGCACGCGGTCGGCCGCTTCCTGCGCTTCTACCCCGAGCCCTGGCCCGCCGGCGAGGAACGCCTCACCCAGCTCGTCCTGATCGGCTCCGGCACCGACGCGGCCGCTCTGCGCAAGGAACTCGCCTCCTGCGAGCTGAACGGCCCGCAGGACGCCCCCGACGAACACAGCATGTGGGGCGTCCTGCGGTACGTGCAGCAGACGGAGGAGGAGCCTGACAGGCCCTAGCTCGCCGGGCTCGCCACCACGTCGACGGGCTTCGGGAGGGGAGTGCCCGAGCCGTCGCGGCGGGGGTCGGGGTCCGGGAGCGGGACCGGAGCACCGGTCTTCTGGGCGGCGCGGGCCGGGGTGGCTCCCGCCCAGGCCAGGATCAGGACGTCCTCGCCCTTCAGGAAGCGCTGGCAGCGGACACCACCGGTCGCGCGGCCCTTGCGCGGGTACTGGTCGAAGGGGGTCAGCTTCGCCGACGTGCCCGTCGAGGAGTCCAGGGTGCCCGTGGAGCCCGCGACGGTGAAGACGACGGCGTCCGAGGCCGGGTCCACGGCCGTGAACGAGAGCACCTCGGCGCCCGCGGTGAGCTTGATGCCGGCCATGCCGCCCGCCGGGCGGCCCTGGGGCCGCACCTGCGAGGCCTGGTAGCGCAGGAGCTGGGCGTCGGAGGTGATGAAGACCAGGTCCTCCTCGCCCGTCCGCAGCTCCGTCGCGCCGACGATCCGGTCACCGTCCTTGAGGGTGATGACCTCCAGCTCGTCCTTGTTCGCCGGATAGTCCGGCACCACGCGCTTCACCACGCCCTGCAGCGTGCCGAGGGCGAGGCCCGGCGAGGACTCGTCGAGCGTGGTCAGGCAGACCACCGTCTCGTCCGCCTCCAGGGAGAGGAACTCCGACAGCGGCGCGCCGCCCGCCAGGTTGGGGGCGCTCGCGGTGTCCGGCAGCTGCGGCAGGTCGATGACCGCGAGCCGCAGCAGCCGGCCGGCCGAGGTCACGGCGCCGACGTCACCGCGCTGGGTGGCCGCCACCGCCGACACGATCAGGTCGTGCTTCACGCGCGCCGCGTCCGGGTCGGCCTCGGGCAGCTCCGCCGTCGCCGTACGGGCGAGGAGACCGGTCGAGGAGAGCAGCACCCGGCACGGGTCGTCCGCGACCTCCAGGGAGACGGCGGCGACGGGCGCGCCCGCCGATTCGAGAAGGACCGTCCGCCGGTCCGTGGCGAACTTCTTGGCGACCGCGGCCAGTTCCGCCGAGACCAGCTTGCGCAGCTCCGCGTCGGAGTCGAGGATCCCGGTCAGCTCGTCGATCTCGCCGTTGAGGCGGTCGCGCTCGGTCTCCAGTTCAAGGCGGTCGAACTTGGTGAGGCGGCGCAGCGGGGTGTCCAGGATGTACTGCGTCTGGATCTCGCTCAGCGAGAAGCGCTCCATCAGGCGCTCCTTGGCCTGGGCGGAGTTCTCGCTCTCCCGGATGAGCCGGATGACCTCGTCGATGTCGAGGAGCGCGACCAGGAGCCCCTCGACCAGGTGGAGCCGGTCGCGCTTCTTGGTGCGACGGAACTCGGAGCGGCGCCGGACCACCTCGAAGCGGTGGTCCAGGTAGACCTCCAGGAGCTCCTTGAGGCCGAGGGTGAGCGGCTGGCCGTCGACCAGCGCCACGTTGTTGATGCCGAAGGACTCCTCCATCGGCGTCAGCTTGTAGAGCTGCTCCAGGACCGCCTCGGGCACGAAGCCGTTCTTGATCTCGATGACCAGGCGCAGTCCGTGACTGCGGTCGGTGAGGTCCTTGACGTCCGCGATGCCCTGGAGCTTCTTGGAGCCGACCAGGTCCTTGATCTTGGAGATGACCTTCTCGGGGCCGACCGTGAAGGGCAGCTCGGTCACGACGATGCCCTTGCGGCGGGCCGTCACGGTCTCCACGGCCGTGGTGGCGCGGATCTTGAAGGAGCCGCGGCCCGACTCGTACGCGTCCTTGATGCCGGAGAGGCCGACGATCCGGCCGCCGGTCGGCAGGTCGGGGCCGGGCACGAAGCGCATCAGCGTCTCGAGGTCGGCGTTCGGGTGGCGGATCAGGTGGCGGGCGGCCGCGATGACCTCGCCGAGGTTGTGCGGGGGCATGTTCGTCGCCATGCCGACCGCGATTCCGGACGCGCCGTTGACCAGCAGGTTCGGATAGGCGGCGGGGAGAGCGACGGGCTCCCGCTCCTGGCCGTCGTAGTTCGGCGCGAAGTCGACCGTGTCCTCGTCGATGGACTCGGTCATGAGCAGCGCGGCCGGGGCCATCCGCGACTCCGTGTACCGCATGGCGGCCGGCGGGTCGTCGTTGCCCAGGGAGCCGAAGTTGCCGTGGCCGTCGACGAGGGGGAGGCGCATGGAGAAGGGCTGTGCCATGCGGACCATCGCGTCGTAGATCGACGCGTCGCCGTGCGGGTGGAGCTTGCCCATCACCTCGCCGACGACACGGGCGCACTTGACGAAGCCGCGCTCGGGGCGCAGCCCCATCTCGCCCATCTGGAACACGATGCGGCGCTGTACGGGCTTCATGCCGTCGCGGGCGTCGGGGAGGGCGCGCGAGTAGATCACCGAGTACGCGTACTCGAGGAAGGAGCCCTGCATCTCGTCGACCACGTCGATGTCGAGGATCCTCTCCTCGTACGCGTCGTCCGGCGGCGGTGTCTTCGTGCTGCGGCGGGCCATCGCGGCTGCGGCTCCTTCACCAACAAGGTTGATCTGACGCGGACCATTGTGGACCGTGCCACCGACAACGCCGACCGCGACCCGGAAGAGGGACATCACGAAGGCTCGGGAACTTCGCCAGGTGTCGGCGCGCTTGCATACAGTGGCAGGACTTTTTCACATCGCGATCGAAGGGACGTACATGCCCATGGGTCACACGGCCACGGCCGAGGCCGGCTCCGGCGGCCTGACAGCGACCGAGCACCGGTTGGCGAACGGCCTGCGCGTGGTGCTCTCCGAGGACCACCTGACCCCGGTCGCCGCGGTCTGCCTCTGGTACGACGTCGGCTCGCGTCACGAGGTCAAGGGCCGCACGGGCCTCGCCCACCTCTTCGAGCACCTGATGTTCCAGGGTTCGAAGCAGGTGCACGGGAACGGCCACTTCGAGCTGGTCCAGGGCGCCGGAGGCTCGCTCAACGGCACGACGAGCTTCGAGCGCACCAACTACTTCGAGACCATGCCGACGCATCAGCTGGAGCTCGCGCTCTGGCTGGAGGCCGACCGGATGGGCTCGCTGCTCGCCGCCCTGGACGACGAGTCCATGGAGAACCAGCGGGACGTCGTCAAGAACGAGCGCCGCCAGCGCTACGACAACGTGCCGTACGGCACGGCCTTCGAGAGGCTGACCGCCCTGGCCTACCCGGAGGGCCACCCGTACCACCACACGCCGATCGGCTCCATGGCCGACCTGGACGCGGCCACCCTGGAGGACGCGCGGAACTTCTTCCGCACGTACTACGCCCCGAACAACGCCGTGCTGTCCGTGGTCGGCGACATCGACCCGGCGCAGACGCTCGCCTGGGTCGAGAAGTACTTCGGCTCCATCCCCGGCCACGACGGCAAGCCCGAGCCGCGCTCCGGCGAGCTGCCGGAGGTCATCGGCGAGCAGCTGCGCGAGGTCGTCGAGGAGGAGGTTCCGGCGCGCGCGCTGATGGCCGCCTACCGGCTGCCGCACGACGGCACGCGCGAGTGCGACGCCGCCGACCTGGCCCTGACGGTCCTGGGCGGCGGGGAGTCCTCCCGCCTGCACAACCGCCTGGTCCGCCGCGACCGCACGGCCGTCGCCGCCGGCTTCGGCCTGCTGCGGCTCGCCGGGGCGCCCTCGCTGGGCTGGCTGGACGTCAAGACCTCCGGAGGGGTCGAGGTCCCGCAGATCGAGACGGCCGTCGACGAGGAGCTCGCCCGGTTCGCCGCCGAGGGCCCCACGCCCGAGGAGATGGAGCGCGCGCAGGCCCAGTTGGAGCGCGAGTGGCTGGACCGGCTCGGGACCGTCGCGGGCCGCGCGGACGAACTGTGCCGGTTCGCCGTGCTGTTCGGCGACCCGCAGCTCGCCCTGACCGCGGTCGACCGCGTCCTGGACATCACCGCCGAGGAGGTGCAGGCGGTCGCCGCGGCCAAGCTGCGCCCCGACAACCGCGCGGTGCTCGTCTACGAGCCCCTGGCGACCGAGCAGAGCGACCACGCCGACGGCGATGACGACGAAGAGGGAGCGGACCAGTGACCGACGCCGCCGTGTCCTTGACGAGCATGGACTTCCACCCGCAGCCCCAGCCGGGCACCGCGAAGCCGTGGGCCTTCCCGGAGCCGGACCGCGGGAAGCTGGACAACGGTCTGACCGTGCTCACCAGCCACCGCCCCGGCCAGCAGGTCGTCGCCGTGGAGATCTTCCTGCCCGCCCCGCTGGACGCGGAGCCCGCCGGTCTCGACGGCGTCGCCACGATCATGGCCCGCGCGCTCTCCGAGGGCACCGACCAGCACAGCGCCGAGGAGTTCGCGGCCGAGCTGGAGCGCTGCGGCGCCACGCTCGACGCGCACGCCGACCACCCCGGCGTACGGGTCTCCCTGGAGGTCCCGGTCTCCCGGCTGCCCAAGGCGCTCGGCCTGCTCTCCGAGGCCCTGATCGCCCCGGCGTTCCTGGACACCGAGGTCGAGCGCCTGGTGCGGAACCGTCTCGACGAGATCCCGCACGAGACGGCGAACCCGGCCCGCCGCGCCGCCAAGCAGCTCTCCAAGGAGCTCTTCCCGGCCGAGTCCCGGATGTCCCGGCCGCGCCAGGGCACCGAGGAGACCGTCGCCGCGATCGACGCCGCCGCCGTCCGCGCCTTCTACGAGGCGCACGTCCGGCCCGGCACGGGCACCGCCGTGGTCGTCGGCGACCTCACCGGTGTCGACCTCGACAAGGTCCTGGCCGAGACGCTGGGCGCCTGGACCGGTGAGCCGGCCGAGCCGCTCCCGATGCCTCCGATCACCGCCGACGACACCGGACGGGTCGTCATCGTGGACCGTCCCGGGGCCGTTCAGACGCAGCTGCTGATCGGCCGGATCGGCCCCGACCGGCACGACCGTGTCTGGCCGGCCCAGGTCCTCGGCACGTACTGCCTGGGCGGCACCCTGACCTCGCGTCTGGACCGGGTCCTGCGCGAGGAGAAGGGCTACACGTACGGCGTGCGGGCCTTCGGCCAGGTGCTTCGCTCGGACGCCGGGGGCAACGGCGCTTCGATGCTCGCCATCAGCGGATCCGTCGACACCCCGAACACGGGCCCGGCACTTGAGGACCTGTGGAAGGTGCTGCGCACCCTCGCCGCGGAGGGCCTCACGGACGCCGAGCGCGAGACGGCCGTGCAGAACCTGGTGGGGGTGGCGCCCCTCAAGTACGAGACGGCCGCCTCCGTCGCCGGGACGCTCGCCGACCAGGTGGAGCAGCACCTCCCGGACGACTTCCAGGCCGAGTTGTACGCGCGCCTGGCCGAGACCGGGACCGTGGAGGCGACGGCCGCCGTGGTCAGCGCCTTCCCGGTGGACCGGCTCGTCACCGTGCTGGTGGGTGACGCGGCGCAGATCGCGGAGCCGGTGCGTGCGCTCGGCATCGGTGAAGTGACCGTCGTGACCGGCTGATTCCGGCCACGACGCGACAACGGGAGGACCCCGACGGCATCGTCCGTCGGGGTCCTCCGCTTTGTCCGGATTGCGGTCAAGGGTGATCGTTTGCCCTGTGGCATGTCTTACAAAAGACGCGTCTGGTTGGTGATTGAAAGACGATCCGCATAGCGTCGGGGCGGCTGTTCGTCAGTTGCACGTGCCGCAGCCGCGGCATCGGACAGTCATCGCCGAGTCCCCGTCAGGCGCGAGCCTGGGGAGCCGGGGACCCACACGTAGTCCCTGGGGTGAATCGGACGCCTTCGTCTCGACGGAGGGGCCCGTAGGAGACCTTCCTGCTCCGAACCCGTCAGCTAACCCGGTAGGCGAGAAGGAAGGAAAGGATCAGCCCCTACATGGCGTTCACCCGTGCCACCGGGAAGCATCGTGGTCCGAGCCGGATGGCGCGCCGCGGCGTGGGCATCGCCGGCGTGGCGACGCTCGCCGGCGCCGGCGTCATCGGAACCCTGGCCTCCCCGGCGCTCGCCGCCGACACGGACAACCGCTCCCTCGAGGACACCGGCCTCACCCAGGTGATCGCCGAGGACTCCCTCGTGGACAAGATCAACGCCCAGGCCGCCGCCCAGGAGCAGGAGGCCGTCGAGGCCATCGCCAAGGCGAAGGCCAAGGCCGAGGCGAAGCGCAAGGCCGAGGCCCGCGCCAAGGAGATCCGCCTGGAGCGCGAGCGCGCCGCCCGCGAGGCCGAGCGCCGCCGCCTGGCCTCCTTCCAGCTCCCCGTGGCCGGCTCGTACGTCTCCACCGGCTACAAGACCGGCGGCTCGCTCTGGTCCTCCGGCAGCCACTCCGGCGTCGACTTCCACGCCGCCTACGGCTCCCGGGTCGTCTCCGTCGGCTCCGGCACCGTCGTCGAGGCCGGCTGGGGCGGTGCGTACGGCAACAACATCGTCATCCGGATGAACGACGGCACGTACACCCAGTACGGGCACCTCTCCTCCATCGGTGTCTACGTCGGCCAGACCGTCGAGCCGGGCCAGCAGATCGGCGTCTCGGGCTCCTCCGGCAACTCCACCGGCCCGCACCTCCACTTCGAGGCGCGCACGAGCCCCGAGTACGGCTCGGACATCAACCCGGTCGCGTACCTCCGCGCCCGCGGCGTCAACGTCTGACCCGGACCCGCCGCGCACCGCGTCGCAAAAGCCCCGGCTCGTGCTGAGCCGGGGCTTTTCGCTGACCAAAAGACAGCCATGGATTCCGCTGGGGCATCGGAAATTCCGGCGTGCTGCAATAGAGTCGCAGACCGGGCGCAGAACAGGCGCCGCTCGAATTGACTCGCGCGGACCAAAGCGGAGGTCGGACATGCGCATTCCCGCGCACTCGGTATGCACGGCGATCCGGGACGACATCGTCTCCGGCGTGTTCGAGCGGGGCGGTCGGCTGACCGAGGAGCAGCTCGCCCGCCGGTACGGGGTCTCCCGCGTCCCGGTCCGCGAGGCGCTGCGCACCCTGGAGTCCGAGGGCTTCGTCGTCACCCGGCGCCACGCGGGCGCCCATGTCGCCGAGCCGACCGAGCAGGAGGCGGCCGATCTGCTCGACATGCGGGCGCTGCTCGAACCGCTGGGGGCGGCCCGGGCCGCGCAGCGGCGCACCGAGGCCCACCTCAAGGTGCTGCGCGGCCTGGTCAGGCTGGGCCAGGAGCGGGCCAGGCGCGGCCAGGGCGAGGACCTGCGCTCGCTCGGCGGCTGGTTCCACGAGACGCTCGCGCAGGCCTCCGGGAGCCCGGCCCTGACGGCGCTGCTCACCCAGCTGCGGCACAAGATCGCCTGGACGCACGTGGTGGACCAGCCCGCCCAGCCGGTGGAGGCCTGGGCGGAGCACGGCGCGATCGTGGACGCCGTGGCGCGCGGCGACGCCGAGCGGGCGAGGGCGCTGACCGCGCTGCACGCGGAGCGCTCGCTGTCGCTGCACCGGCTGAAAAGGCCGGAGCGCGGCCGTGTGAGGGTTTCGCAACATGCCGTCAACACGGCGAGTGCCCGGAATTAACGCGCACACCGTATACAAAGAACACGTATTCGACCCGGCATTCGCTCCGGGTTTTTCGTGCTGCCCGAAATCCTTTTCGCGCTGAGCGGGGGCAGGGGCTCGGGAAAAGCGAATGGCCCGGCCGCCGGAATTCCGGCGGCCGGGCCATTCGTCGTGCGGGGGACCGGATCAGACGGTCTCGGGCAGCTCGTCCAGGCCCTCGGCGACGAGCTTCGCCAGGCGGTCGAGCGCGGCCTCGGCGCCGTCGGCCTCCGAGGCGAGAACGATCTCCTCGCCGCCCTGCGCGCCCAGGCCGAGCACCGCGAGCATGGAGGCGGCGTTCACGGGCGTGCCGTCGGACTTGGCGATCGTCACCGGCACGCCGGAAGCCGTGGCGGCACGGACGAAGATGGACGCGGGGCGGGCGTGCAGGCCCTCGGCCCAGCCGACGTTGACGCGGCGCTCAGCCATGGTGTTGCCCTTCAAGTCTCAAGCGGGTTGTCTAGACCAGTCTCTCACGGGTTGCGCGGTGCTCGCGCCGACCTTCGGCCCGGATCGGACCGCCCTTCGGCCCTCCCTACCTTGCAACACCTTGCATCGCGCACACCTGCCGCGCGACCGGTGCCGCAGTCGTGTCGCGGCCGTCGGGGGCGTCTTGCGGATCAGGCCGGGCTCGTCGACAGGACACCCCCTAGGCTGAGCCCATGCAGAGCGCGTCGGAGCACTCGGAAGCGGCGGAAGCACCGGCCTCACCGGCGCGGCCGGCGCCACCGGAGCACGCCTATCCCGATCACTGGGAGGCGGACGTGGTGCTCCGCGACGGCGGCACCGCGCGCATCAGGCCCATCACCGCCGACGACGCCGACCGGCTCGTCAGCTTCTACGAGCAGGTCTCGGACGAGTCGAAGTACTACCGCTTCTTCGCCCCCTACCCGCGCCTGTCCGCCAAGGACGTCCACCGCTTCACCCACCACGACTTCGTGGACCGGGTCGGGCTGGCGGCGACCGTCGGCGGCGAGTTCATCGCCACCGTGCGCTACGACCGCATCAACGACCAGGGGCTGCCCGCCTCGTTCCCGGCCGACGAGGCCGAGGTCGCCTTCCTCGTCCAGGACGCGCACCAGGGGCGGGGCGTCGCCTCCGCCCTCCTCGAACACATCGCCGCGGTCGCGCGCGAGCGGGACATCCGGCGCTTCGCCGCCGAGGTGCTTCCCGCCAACACGAAGATGATCAAGGTCTTCACCGACGCGGGCTACACCCAGAAGCGCAGTTTCGAGGACGGCTCCGTCCGGCTCCACCTGGACCTCGAACCCACCGACCGCTCCCTCGCCGTCCAGCGCGCGCGGGAGCAGCGCGCCGAGGCGCGCTCCGTGCAGCGGCTCCTCACCCCCGGATCCGTCGCGGTCGTCGGCGCCGGACGCGCACCGGGAGGCGTCGGCCGGACCGTGCTCCGCAACCTCCTCGGAGCCGGCTTCACCGGACGGGTGTACGCGGTGAACGCCGCGCTCGCCGGGGAGACGGAGCTCGACGGCGTCCCCGCCCACCCCTCCGTCGGCGCCATCGGCGAGCCCGTGGACCTGGCCGTCGTCGCCGTCCCCGCCGAGCGGGTGCCCGAGGTCGTCGCGGACTGCGGCGAGCACGGGGTGCGCGGACTCGTCGTGCTGTCCGCCGGATACGCCGAGAGCGGTGCCGCGGGCCGCGAACGCCAGCGCGAGCTCGTACGCCAGGCCCGCTCGTACGGCATGCGGATCATCGGCCCCAACGCCTTCGGCATCATCAACACC
This sequence comes from Streptomyces tanashiensis, assembly GCF_014648895.1. Lineage (GTDB taxonomy): Bacteria > Actinomycetota > Actinomycetes > Streptomycetales > Streptomycetaceae > Streptomyces > Streptomyces tanashiensis. The sequence continues at coordinate 135,210 of NZ_BMRZ01000010.1, read as the reverse complement.
GCCGACGACGTCCGGCTCAACGCCTCGCTCGCGCCGCAGATGCCGGCCGCCGGGCGGATCGGGCTCTTCACCCAGTCCGGCGCCATCGGCATCGCCCTGCTCGCCGGACTGCACCGGCGGGGCGCGGGCCTCTCCTCCTTCATCTCGGCCGGCAACCGCGCCGACGTCTCCGGCAACGACTTCCTCCAGCACTGGTACGACGACCCCGGCACCGACGTCGTCCTCCTCTACCTGGAGTCGATCGGCAACCCCCGGAAGTTCACCCGGCTCGCCCGCCGCACCGCCGCCGTCAAGCCGGTCGTGGTCGTCAAGGGCGCCCGCCACAGCGGCAGCGCCCCGCCCGGCCACCGGGTGCCGGTCACCCGCATCCCGCACGCCACGGTCTCCGCGCTGCTCCGGCAGGCCGGGGTGATCCGCGTCGACACCGTCACCGAGCTCGTCGACGCCGGACTGCTCCTCGCCGCCCAGCCGCTGCCCGCAGGACCCCGGGTCGCGATCCTTGGCAACTCCGAGTCGCTCGGCCTCCTCACGTACGACGCCTGCCTCACCGAGGGGCTGCGCCCGCTGCGGCCGCTCGACCTGACGACGGCGGCGGTCCCGGCGGACTTCCGGGACGCGCTGGCGGCGGCGCTCGCGGACGAGACCTCCGACGCGGTCGTCGTCAACGCGATCCCGTGGGTCGGCGAGGACGGGGCCACCGAGTTCGGCGACGGCGAGGTGCTCGCGGCCGCCCTCCGCGAGGCCGTCGCCTCCGCGCCCGCGCCGACGAAGCCGGTCGTCGTCGTCCACGTCGAGATGGGCGGCCTCGCGGAGGCCCTCGCGGTGGCGACGAGCACCCGGCCGGCCGGGGCGGACCGCGGTGCCGTCACCCCGGAGAACCGTTCCGGCGCGACTCCGCCCGGACCCGGTGCTCCTGCGGGGCCCGCCGCCGGACCGGGGGGCGCGGCCGGATCCGCGAGCGCGCCACGCCCCGTTCCCCCTGCGGGGCCGGCCGCGGGCACCTCGCCCGTACAGCCGGCCGCGCCAGCCGTTCAACCGGCCACGACCCCCGTACAGCCAGGCACCACCCGGGTACAGCCGGCCGCCACATCCGTACAGCCGGGCACCACCCCGCCCGTACAGCCAGGCAACACCCCCGTACAGCCGGCCGCCACATCCGTACAGCCGGCCGCCACATCCGTACAGCCGCCCGCCCTTCCCGCGCAGCCGGCCACCATCCCCGCCTACCCCGCCGCCGAGCGCGCCGTGCGGGCCCTCGCCGAGGCCGTGCGGTACGGGCAGTGGCGGCGACAGGCCGCCGAGCCCGGGCGGGTGCCCGAGTACGAGGACATCGACGAGGCCGGCGCCGCCGCGCTCATCGAGGGGGTCCTGGGCGGCGACGGCGCGGACACCCGCGGTGTGACCCTCGACACCGAGGAGGCCGGGGCGCTGCTCGCCCGGTACGGGATCACCGTCCTGCCGACCCTCCCCGCGCCCACGCCCGACGCCGCCGTCGCGGCCGCCGGCCGGCTCGGCTACCCCGTCGCGCTCAAGACGACCGCGCCCCATCTGCGCCACCGCCCCGACCTCGGCGGCGTCCGGCTCGACCTCGCCACCGAGGAGCAGCTCCGCACGGCGTACGCCGAGCTGACCGAGGTCCTCGGCAAGGCGGAGGAGCTCCAGCCGGTCGTCCAGGCGATGGTCCCCCGGGGCGTCGACACCGTCGTCCGCTCCGCGATCGACACGGCCGTCGGCGCCGTCCTCTCCTTCGGCCTCTCGGGCGCGGCCTCCGAACTGCTCGGCGACACGGCCCACCGGCTGGTTCCGGCCACGGACCGGGACGCCGCCGAGCTCATCCGCTCCCTGCGCACCGCCCCGCTGCTCTTCGGCTGGCGGGGCTCCGCCCCCGTCGACACCCCGGCCCTGGAGGAGCTCCTGCTGCGGGTCTCCCGCCTCGTCGACGACCACCCCGAGGTGGTCGCCGTCTCCTTGGAGCCCGTGGTCGTGGCACCGCGCGGGCTCTCCGTGCTCGGCGCGACCGTCCGGCTCGCCCCGCCCCCGCCCCGCACCGACCTCGGGCCGCGGAGCCTGCCGCGTTACTGACGGGCCTGAGGGGGCACCCAGGCCCCGTAGGATAGAGCCCATGGCAAAGAGCGGTACGACGACCCAGGGGCTGCGCGCGGCGATCGAGCGCAGCGGCTACTACCCGGCCCTCGTGGCCGAGGCGGTGGAGGCCGCCGTCGGCGGCGAGGCCGTCGCGTCGTACGTGGTCCACCAGGAGACCACCTTCGATGCGAACGAGGTCCGGCGCCACGTCACCGTCCTCGTCCTGACGCCGCACCGCTTCATCGTCAGCCACACCGACGAGCAGGCCGCCGACACGAGCTCCCCGACCCCGTACGCCACGACGTCCACCGAGTCCGTGAAGCTCGACCGGATCTCGTCGGTGGTCGTCAGCCGCGTGGTCGCCAACCCCGAGTCGTACACGCCGGGGACGCTTCCCCGCGAAGTGGTCCTCACCATCGGCTGGGGCGCCGTCTCCCGCATCGACCTGGAGCCCGCCGCCTGCGGCGACGCCAACTGCGACGCCGACCACGGCTACACCGGCAACGCCACCGCCGACGACCTCAGCCTGCGGGTGAGCGAGGCCGGCGACGGTCCGGACACCGTCCGCCAGACGCTCGCCTTCGCCCAGGCCCTCTCCGAAGCCATCGCGGCGACCGCCGCGCCCACGCGCTGATGGTGCAGCCCACCGCCGTGACCCACGGCTGGCCCGACGACCCGGTCCCGCTCGCCCCGGAGACCGCGCCCGTGCCCGAGTACGCCTCCGGCTCGCTCGGCGACCTCCTGCCGACGCTCGTGGCGGGCCAGGGCGTGCCCGGCTTCGACGCGCGGATCGCGGAGCTGACGCCGGCCGACCGGAACTGCGTCTTCCTGATCGACGGGCTCGGCTGGGAGCAGATCAAGGCCCACCCGGACGAGGCGCCGTACCTGACCTCGCTCCTCGGCACCTCGCGCGGCGGCACGGGCCGCCCGGTCACCGCCGGCTTCCCCGCCACCACCGCGACCTCGCTCGCCTCCGTCGGCACCGGCCGCCACCCCGGCTCCCACGGGCTGCCCGGCTACACCGTGCGCAACCCCGAGACCGGCGAGCTGATGAACCAGCTGCGCTGGAAGCCGTGGACGGCGCCGCACGTCTGGCAGCCGTACCCCACCGTGTTCCAGCTGGCGCACGAGGCCGGGGTCCACACCGCCCAGGTGTCCTCCCCGATCTTCGAGCAGACCCCGCTCACCAAGGTCGCGCTCAGCGGCGGCTCGTTCCACGGGCGGCTCTCCGGCGAGGAGCGCATGGACTTCGCCGCCGAGCAGCTCGCCGGCGGCGACCGGTCGCTGGTCTACACGTACTACAGCGAGCTCGACGGCGCCGGTCACCGCTTCGGCATCGACTCCGACGCCTGGCGCGGTCAGCTGATGTTCGTCGACCGGCTCGTGCAGCGGCTCGCCGAACAGCTGCCGCCCCGCGCGGCCCTGTACGTCACGGCCGACCACGGCATGGTCGACATCCCCTTCGACGAGCAGCACCGCATCGACTTCGACGAGGACTGGGAGCTGCGCGCGGGCGTCGCCCTCCTCGGCGGCGAGGGCCGCGCCCGCCACATCTACGCCGTGCCCGGCGCCGAGGCGGACGTCCTCACCTGCTGGCGCGAGGTCGTCGGCGAGCAGTTCTGGGTGGCGAGCCGCGACGAGGCGATCGACCTCGGCTGGTTCGGTGCCGAGGTGGACGAGCGGGTGTACGGCCGGATCGGCGACGTCGTCGCCGCGGCCCACGACGACGTGGCGATCACCGCCTCGGTCAACGAGCCCCACGAGTCCGCGATGGTCGGCATGCACGGGTCCATGACCCCCGCGGAGCAGCTGGTCCCGCTGCTCGAAGTCCGCTCCTGATCCCCGATCCTGATCCCTGACCCCGAAAGGTCCCTGTCCCGTCATGCCCGAGCTGGTCTTCTTCTCCGGAACCATGGACTGCGGGAAGAGCACCCTGGCGCTCCAGATCGCCCACAACCGCGACGCGCGAGGGCTTCAGGGCGTGATCTTCACCCGTGACGACCGCGCGGGCGAGGGCAAGCTGTCCTCCCGGCTCGGCCTGGTGACGGATGCGGTCGAGGCACCGCGGGACATGGACCTCTACGCGTACCTCGTCACCCAGCTCTCCCAGGGCGGCAAGGCCGACTACGTGATCGTCGACGAGGCGCAGTTCCTCGCCCCGGAGCAGATCGACCAGCTCGCCCGCATCGTCGACGACCTCAGCCTGGACGTCTTCGCCTTCGGGATCACGACGGACTTCCGTACGAAGCTCTTCCCCGGCTCGCAGCGGCTGATCGAACTCGCGGACCGGCTGGAGCAGCTCCAGGTCGAGGCCCTGTGCTGGTGCGGCGCCCGCGCCACGCACAACGCCCGTACGGTCGGCGGCGAGATGGTCGTCGAGGGCGAGCAGGTCGTCGTCGGGGACGTGAACCGGCCGGCCGAGGAGATCGGTTACGAGGTCCTCTGCCGCCGTCACCACCGTCGCCGCATGACGTCGGCCTCCGCCCGCGCGGGCGCCCTCTCCCCGGACGTCCTGCCCGTCAGCCACGCCTGACGTCAGGCTCAGCCACGCCCGAATGACGGGCCCAGCCACGCCTGACGCCAGGCTCAGCCACGCCCGAATGACGGGCCCAGCCACCCCCTGACGGCCCAGGCCCGGCGGCCTCAGGCCGGTGGGCGGAGGGCGTCGGTCAGTTCGTCGAGGGCGGCGGCGGTCACCGGCGCCGTTCCCGTCAGGGTGCCGAGCAGGGCCTGGGCGAGCACGGTCGCGGTGCCGATCCGGGTGTCCTCGCGCTCGTCGCCGGTCACCTTCCCGATGACCGCGTCCCGTACCGCGTACGAGATCGCGAGGTCCCCGAACAGTTCGGGGAAGGACAGCGCCATCATGCACACGCCCACGTTGGCGGAGAGGATCGACTGGCCGGCCAGTTCCGGGGCCATCCGCAGGCGTCCGGCGTCACGGCAGCGCTCCACGGCCTTCAGGAGGATCGCCTGCGCCTCCTTGATGGCCTGCGGCTTGGCGTCGCCCGTGGGTGTGAACATCAGGCGGTAGAGGTACGGGTTGCGCAGCGCGAACGCGACGTGGCTGTCCCATGCCGTGCACAGGTCCGCCACCGGGTCCTCGGTGAGCGGGTTCCGCCGTTTCTCGGCGAGGAAGCGCTCGAAGCCGATGTCGGCCACCGCCGTCAGCAGTCCCTGCTTGTCGCCGAACTGGCGGTAGATCTCGGGCGCGCCGACCTTCGCCCGGTCGCAGATGGCGCGGGTCGAGATCGCCAGCGCGTCCTTGCTGGCGAGCAGTTCCCCGGTGGCTTCCAGGATGCGCTCTCGGGCCGTCGACATGGCTCCCACGATAACAGCGCTAACAGCGCGGACCTGGGCGAATCCCGCGGCGGAGGCGTCTGGGAGAGGACATTGCCGACACTGACGTTATCGTTGCTTACGAATCGTGTTAGCGTGTTGAACATCCCGGGGTGGCGCGCTCCCGGGCCGTCCGACCGTTCGCAACGAGAGAGCCGGTGTTCCCCATGAACCGTTCGACGTTCCTCCGACGACGCGTCGCCCCCGGCGCCGTCGCCGCCACCGCGGGAGTGGCCCTCCTCGCCGGCTGCGGCGGCACGGACGAGGACGCCGCCCACGGCGGAGCGGAGGGCCCCGCCCCCACCAGGGCGTTCACCGCCACGCACATCGGCGGGCCGACCACGATCCTCGAGGTCGGCGGCCTGCGCCTCCTCCTCGACCCGACCTTCGACGCGCCGAAGAAGTACCCGAGCGGCCTGGAGAAGACGCGGGCTCCCGCGCTCGGCGTCGACGGGATCGGCAGGATCGACGCCGTCCTGCTCTCGCACGACCAGCACGACGACAACCTCGACGACAAGGGCCGCGCCTTCCTCGCGGACGTACCTGTCGTCCTCTCCACGCCCGGCGCGCGGAAGCGGCTCGGCGACCACGTCACCGGCATGAGGAGCTGGGAGTCCGAGCGGCTGAAGACCGCCACGGGCACGGTCGAGGTCACCGCCGTGCCCGCCCTGCACGGGCCCGACGGCGTCGACCGCGGCGCCGACGGCGAGGTCACCGGCTTCGTCCTCAGCGGTGCGGGCGTCCCCACCACCTACATCTCCGGGGACAACGCCTCGGTCAAGGTCGCCGAGGAGGTCGGTGACCGGATCAGGAAGGAGATCGGCCCCATCGACACGGCCGTCCTCTTCGCCGGCGCCGCCCGCACCCCCGCGATCCTCGACAACGCCCCGCTGACCCTCACCTCGGCCGGCGCCGCCCAGGTGGCCAAGGATCTCGGCCCCCGGAAGGTGGTCGCGGTGCACACCGACAGCTGGAACATCTACTCCGAGGACACGCGGTCCCTGGCCGAGGCGTTCCGGGCGCGGGGCATCGCCGCCGAGCTCGTCGACCTCGCCCCCGACGGCACCCCGAAGAGCCTCTCCTGACACCTCTCCGCCGCTTCCCCCGACCCACCCCGAAAGGAACCGTCATGACCGCCTCCACCACCCTCCGCGATGTGATCGGCCTGCCCCAGGAGCTGCCGCGACTGGGCGAATCGGCCCTGATCATGGTCGACTTCCAGAACACCTACCGCACCGGCGTCATGCGGCTCGACGGGGCCGAGCAGGCCGTCGCCGCCGGCGCCCGGCTGCTCGCCGCCGCCCGCGCCGCCGGCGCCCCGGTCGTCCACATCGTCAACGACGGCGGCGAGGGCACCCCGTACGACATCCGGGCCGAGATCGGCTCCATCAGCGACGAAGTCGCCCCGATCGAGGGGGAGAAGGTCGTCGTCAAGCAGTTCCCCGACGCCTTCCACGCCACCGAACTGGAGGAGACCCTCAAGAACCTCGGCGTGAGCGGCGACCTCGTCATCGCCGGCTTCATGACGCACATGTGCGTCCTCTTCACCGCCCAGGGCGCCTTCAACCTCGGCTACCGCCCCACCGTCGTCGCCGAGGCCACCGCGACCCGCCCCCTGGAGGCGCCGGACGGCACCGTCGTGGCATCGGCGGCGCTCCAGGCCGCGAGCCTGACGACGGTACGGGACCTCTTCGGCACGGTGGCCCGCACGGTCGACGAGCTCGTCGCCCCCGTCTCCGCCGGCTGACGGCCGGTGGCGCCGCCGGGGCCGCGGAGAACGGGGGGCGGCCCCGCCGGCACCCGGAGTTCACCCGAGGTGCGCCTGAAGAGCGCCTGCTGATCGGTTGCGGGTCGCCCGCCTCGGCGGTAATGGCGGTCGGCCCGTGACGCCCCTCCGGGCCTCTCCGTGCCGTGCGCCCCCTGGAGGATGTGTGCCCCCCGCCGCCGAGGCCGTGTGCGCCGAGGACGAGACCGTACGCGACGAGCCCGGGGGTGAAGAACGGCGACGGTTCGCGGTCCTGCGGGCCCCGGCGGCCGCCGCCCTGCTCACCGCCGTGCTGCTCTGCCTCGCCACCCGGCTCTCCCGCACGTACCCCTTCGGCCCGGTGACCAGGAACGTCGTCGACCTCGGCCAGCAGTACCTGCCGTACCACGCCTACTGGCGCGCCCTCCTGCTCGGGGAGACGCACGGGGACGCCTTCCTCAACTGGAACTCCGGCTTCGGCGCCAACTTCCTCGGTGACATCGGCACCTACCTGAGCAGCCCCTTCGACCTGCTCGTCGTGTTCTTCCCGGCGGACCGCGTCGAACTCGCGCTGTACGTCGTCACCGCCGTCAAGATCACCGCCGCGGCGGCCGCGATGGCGCTGCTGCTCCTGCGGCTGCGGCCCGGTCCGTGGCCGGTCGCCGCCGTCCTCGGCACCGCGTACGCGCTCTCCGGCTGGACCCTCAACTACGGCGCCACCGTCCCGATGTGGCTCGACGGTCTCGTCGCCTTTCCCCTGCTCTGCCTGGTCGGCGAGTGGGCCCGTACCGGCCGTCGTCCCGTCCTCGGCCCCCTCGTCGTCGCCCTGGCCTGGATCGCGAACTTCTACACCGCGTACATGGCGACCCTCGGTGCGGCGGTCGTCCTGGCCGTCCGCCTCCTCACCGCCGAGGAGACCGCCGGTGCCCGGCAGCGCCTCGCCGGGGCGCTGCGCGCCGCCCGAAGCGTCCTCATCGGCATCGGGCTCGCCGCGCCGCTCGTCGTGGTCGTCTTCCTCGCCACGAAGGTGGCCGACCCCACCCCGGAGACCACGTTCGCGCCGGCGCCCTGGACGGACGTCCTCGCCCGGTTCCTGCCCGCGACCGCGAGCGTCGCCAGCCCCGCCCTCTTCATCGGCACGCCCGCCCTCGCGCTGGCCCTGACGCTGCCGTTCAACCGGGCCGTCGCCCCGCGCGTCCGGGCCGGCTGGACGGCAGCGATCCTCCTGGTGGCGCTCTCCCTCCAGTGGGAACCCACCCATCTCCTGTGGCACGCGGGCGCCTCGCCCAACGGCATTCCGTACCGTCAGACCTTCGTCCTGTGCGGTCTGCTGCTGATCGGCGCGTGGTTCTCCGCCGCCCGGGGCGTGCCCCGGCCGGCCGCGCTCCTCGCCGGTACGGCACTGCTCGGAGCCCTGGCCTGGGCGGCCCGGGGGAGCGTCGACATCGACCGGTGGACCTTCCCCGCCTTCGGCGCGGCCGCGCTCCTCGCGCTCGTCGCCGTCCTCCTCGCCCTGGGCGCTCAACGCAAGTCCACCGCGCGCGTGCTCCCCGTCCTCGCCGTGGTCCTGCTCGTCGCCGCACAGGCGGGCGAGGCCGCCGTCACCGGGAAACGGATCGAGGAGCAGCAGCGCGCCAAGGTCTCCTGGTCGCCCCGGGTCGGCCCCTGGCACGCCACCGCCGCCGCCGAAGTGGCCCGCGCGGACGCCTGGCCCCGCCACCGCACGGACCCCGGCGAGGTCCCCGGGGGCAACGACGTGCTGCTCGTCGGAGGGCAGGGCGCCGACTACTACAGCAGCCTCACCGCGGACGTGACCTCCCGGACCCTCGCCTCGCTCGGCTTCGGCCACTACGCCAAGGGCCGGCACCCGGTCACCCTCGACAACCCCGTGGCCGACGCCCTCTTCTCCATCGGGACCCGGCTGCGCTCGAAGCCGACCGAGCCGGTGCGGCAGGACGCCGCGCCCCGCGCCACCGTGACCGTCACCACCACCCCCGTACCGCCGCTGGTCACCGTCCGCCCGCCGGGACGGCCGGCCACGCACCCCGGCGATTCGGCCTTCGCCCGGCAGGAACGCCTGCTCGGCGCCGACGTGTACGAGCTGCCCGCCCCGCGCCGTACCGGACACACCCTCACCGCCCGCTGCCCCGCGGGCTCCCAGGTCTGGTTCTGGGCGCCCGAGTACAAGGGCACGGCGGCCCTGACGGGGGAGCGGCCCGTGTCGTTCGACGGCAAGCCGCCCTCCGTCCGCGCCCCTATGCAGGCCCTCGGCACCGTCCCGGACTCCGGCGCGGTACGGATCGACCTGGGGCCCGAGGGCAAGGTCCGGCTGCCCCGGGAACCGGTCGGCTGCCTGGTCCGGGCGAGGCTCGACTCCGCCGTGCGGGAGCTCACCGCCACCGGGGCCACGCGCGTGCGTGCCACCGGGCACACCGTCACGGCCGAACTGCCCCCGGGCAGCAAGGGAGTCGCGGTCCTGGCCGCCCCGCGCATCTCCGGCTGGCGCTGCGCCGCCGGCGAGGCGGACGCCCGTCCCGCGCGCGCGTACCAGGGCCTCGTCGCCGTACCCCTCGACGGACGCGCGAGCACCGTCACCTGCTCCTTCCGGCCGCCGGGGATGCGGCTCGGCGGCGCGGTCGGCGCGGCGGCGCTCCTCGCGCTCGCCGCGACGGGGTTCCTGCACCGCCGACGGGCCCGCCGGTGACGGGGTTTCCGCCGGATACGACAAGAGTTCACCCGGAGTGCACGCGCGGATCGTTCACCGGGAAAAGTCGGTCGTTACTGTGCCCGCCGTAGCGGCGTTTAATTGTTCGATTCAGTGTGGGGATCCCGAGTGCCGAAACTGTCCGTCGTCGTACCGTTCCACAATGTCGGGCCATACGCGCCCGACACCTTGCGCAGTCTCGCGAACAACGCGGATCCCGCATTCGAGTTCCTGCTGATCGACGACTGCTCGACGGACGACACCCCGGAGATCCTCGACCGCTGGCGCGACCGCCTGCCGAACGCCACCGTCATCCGGCACGAGACGAATCAGGGCGTCGCCCAGGCACGGAACACCGGAATCGACGCGGCGACCGGCGACTACCTCACCTTCCTCGACGGCGACGACTGGTACGCGCCCGGCCACCTCAGCGCCGCCGTGGCCGGAATCTCCCGCCTGGACTGCGATTTCGCCCGCACCGACCACGTCCTGTCGGAGGGCCGGAAGCGGCAGATCCGCTATGCCCCGGCCAAGCGGCGCGACACCGTGATGGACCCCAGGGACGGAATCTCGCCGGCCAGCATGGTGACGATGGTCGACTATCCCTTCGTCCCCTTCGGCATTTACAGCGGGCGCCTTTTCGAGAACGGGGAATCCCGCTTCGAGACGTCTCTCAGGACCGCCGAGGACCGTCTCTGGATCTGGCGGCTCCACCTCAAGGCCCGCACGTTCGCGGCGCTTTCCCTGCACGGAGTCTTCTACCGGCGGGGCGTCACGACCTCGCTCACCCAGATCACCGACAACCGGCAGCTGGACTTCATTCCGTCGTACGACCTCCTGCTCGACGACGTCTCCCGGGACGCGGAGGCGGACCGCTTCCTCCCGAAGGCGGTCCGCACCTACTGCGCGATGATCGCCTTCCACATGGGGAAGGCCGACGCGTACGAGCCCGCCGTCGCCGCGCGGCTGCGCGCCGACGTCCGCGACGCCCTGCACCGCATGCCGCAGGAGGTCCTCGACGAGACCCTCGCCACCATGGACACCCCGCGCAGCACCCTCCTCCGGAGCCTGCGCGACACCGGAAGGACCGCCTGACCCATGGCTCCCGCCGCCGACAAGGCACCAGCCCCCGACCTGCCGGTCCAGATCTTCCAGGTGTCCACCCTGTACGGCGCCGCCACCCTGGCCGCCGCGCTCGACGCCGGACAGTTCGGCCCCCGCGACTCCGCCCGCAGGCTCCTGCTGCTCTCGCACAACGCCGAGATCCCGGAGACCGCGCTGCGCCTGGAGACCATGACCGGGTACGAGCGGATTGCCGCGCGCTTCGACGGCACCCTCGACTGGAACGAGACGATCCACCCGTACCACCCCGCCGCCTGGGCCCCCCGCCCGGAGGAGGCGCCGCTCTGGCAGCGCGTCCTGCGCACCGCCTGGGACCTCGGCACCGGCCCGGTCGAGCTGATCGTCGAATCCATCCAGGTCAACCCGGCCAAGGCGCTCGCCGGCACCTTCCCCGAGAGCACCGTGCACGTCTACGCCGACGGTCTGATGAGCTACGGCCCGACCCGCTCCGACCTCGCGCAGTCGATCGCCTGCCGCGTCCGCCGCGTCCTCCACCTCGACCTGGTGCCGGGCCTGCGCCCCCTCCTCCTGAGCGAGTACGGGGTCGAGCCCGAGCTCGTCCCCGACACCGCCTTCCGTGCGGTCCTCGCCGAGATCGCCGAGGAGGCGGCCGACGACCCGGAGATCGCGCGGGCGTCCGCCGCGGAGCCGACGGCCCTCCTGCTCGGCCAGTACCTCGCCGCCCTCTCCCTCCTCACCGCCGAGGAGGAGGAGGAGCTGCACGTACGGATGCTGCGCGGGGCCGCCGCGGCCGGACACCGCTCGATCGTCTTCAAGCCGCACCCGACCGCGCCCGCCCGCTACTCCCAGGCCCTGGACGAGGAGGCCGGGCGGAGCGGCGTGCGGCTCACGGTGCTCGACGGGCCGCTGCTCGCCGAGACCTTCTACGAGAGCTGCCGCCCCGAGCTCGTCGTCGGCTGCTTCTCCACCGCGATGCTCACCGCCGCCGTGTACTACGGCGTCCCCATCGCGCGCGTGGGCACCGACGAGGTCCTCGAACGGCTCACGCCCTACGAGAACAGCAACCGGATCCCGCTCACCGTCGTCGACCACCTGGTCGCGGACCTGGAGGGCGGCGAGGAGCCCGCCGTCCCCGGAGCGGCCCCGCCCTCGCTGACACCGCTGGTCCGGGCCGTCGGCTACTGCATGCGGCACAAGGTCCACCCGGGGCTCCGCGCGGAGGCCGCCGCCTTCCTGGCGGAGCACCACGCCGACCCCGGCACCGCCCACCACTTCACCGCCGAACGGCTGACCCAGCTCGCCCTGCCGGGCGGAGGGACCGCCCCGGAGCGGGCGGGTGCCTCCCGGCTCCGCCGCGGCCTGGTGCGCGGACGGCGGGGCTGAACCCGTCGGCCGTCCCGTACGGACTCAGCGCTCGGCGGACCTGACCAGGGTGAAGACCGCGCCCTCCGGGTCGGCCACCAGGGCGAGCCGCCCCGCCGTGCCCTCGCGCGGCGGGCGCAGCACCTGGCCGCCGAGCTCCTGGACGAGCCCCGCGGCGGCGTCCGTGTCGGCGACCTCGAAGTACGTCATCCAGTGCGGGCCCCGGTCCCGGGGCAGCGCGTTGCCGACGCCGTGCAGCGAGGCCACCGCGGCCCCGGCCACATGGAGCGTCGCGTAGTCGTGGTCGGTGGAGGCTACGGGCTCCACCTCGTAGCCGAAGACCGTCCGGTAGAACTTGCCGATCGAGGACGTCTCGTACGTGAGGAGCTCGTTCCACACCGGGGTTCCCGGCGGTCCCGCGATCACCGTGCCGTGGTGGGCCTCCGCCTGCCAGACGCCGAAGACCGCGCCGGCCGGGTCGGAGCAGATCGCCAGGCGGCCCGCCTCGCCCGCGTCCAGCGGGCCGACGGCGACGGTGCCGCCGCAGCAGCGGATGCTCTCGGCGGTCTCGTCGGCGTCCTCGGTGGCCAGGTACGGGGTCCAGGCGATGCGCAGGTGGCGGTCGGGCGGCAGCTGGCCGATGCCGGCCACCTCCTTGCCGCCGAGCAGCGCGCGCACGTACGGGCCGAGCTGCTGCGGACCGGGGACGAACTCCCAGTCGAAGAGCGCGTTGTAGAACTCCTGCGTGGCGTCAAGCCCGTGCACCATCAGGCTCACCCAACAGGGTGTCCCGGGCGAGCGCGGAGTCGCCTCGGTCATCGTCTTTTCTCCTCGGACCATCGTCGTGGCCGTGCCCCCGTCCGATGGTGCCACCGACGGCGGCGCGGCGCGCCCCCGCCGAACCGATCGTGGCGCGATTCCGTCGGAGGCGACGGGGTTCGTCCGCGCGCGGCCGTGCGGCTGCGCGAGGATGGCCCCATGAAGCCCATCATCTCCGCAAGCGAACTGCTGAGCGAGTCGGCCGGGGCTCGGCCGCCGGTCCTCCTGGACGTCCGCTGGACGCTCGGCGGGCCGCCCGGGCGGCCCGCGTACGAGGCCGGACACCTTCCCGGCGCGGTCTACGTCGACCTGGACGCGGAACTCGCGGGACCGCCCGGGAGCGGCGGGCGCCACCCGCTGCCCGACCCGGAGGCCTTCGGAGCCGTGATGCGCCGGGCCGGTGTCTCGGCGGACCGGCCGGTCGTCGTCTACGACGGGGGCCTCGGCTGGGGAGCGGCCCGGGCCTGGTGGCTGCTCCGCTGGGCGGGCCACCCGGACGTGCGCGTCCTCGACGGGGGCCTCGCGGCCTGGACCGGGGAGCTCACGGAGAAGGTCCCGACGCCGGACCCGGGCGACTTCCGGCCGGAGCCGGGCGCCCTCGGGCTGCTCGACGCCGACGCGGCGGCGGCGCTGCCCGGCACGGGGCTGCTCCTGGACGCGCGGGCGGCCGAGCGCTACCGCGGGGACGTGGAGCCGATCGACCGGGTCGGCGGGCACATCCCGGGCGCCGTCTCGGCCCCGACGACCGAGAACGTCGACGCCGACGGCCTCTTCCTGGCCGCCGAGGTCCTGCGGGACCGCTTCACCGCGCTCGGCGCGGCCGAGGGCACCCCGGTCGCGGTCTACTGCGGCTCGGGCGTCTCGGGCGCCCACGAGGTGCTCGCCCTGGGGATCGCGGGCATCCCCGCGGGCCTCTACGCCGGTTCCTGGTCGGAGTGGTCCTCGGACCCCACCCGCCCGGTCGCCACGGGCCCGGACCCGCGCTAGGACCTGTCTTCCGGACCATGCGGGGCTCCCCGGCGCCGAACGCGAAGGGCCCGCGCCCGTGCCGTACGCGGCGCCGTACCGGAAGAGCCCGCCCCCGTGCCGTACGCGAAGGGCCCGCGCCGTCGAGTGGCGCGGGCCCTTCCCGTACACGCGTGTGCGTACGGCGGTCAGTCCTGCTTCTTCCTGCGGGTGCCGAAGACGATCTCGTCCCAGCTCGGCACGGCGGCGCGACGGCCCGGGCGGACGCCGTCCGCCTCGGCCTGGCGGTCCGTGGCGCCGTGCAGCCGGTCGCGGTGACCCGAGACCGCGCGCGGCATCAGGACGTCGGCGTAGGCCGAACCCGCGCCCGCCGAGGCGGCCGGGGCCGGCGGCTCCTCCGCCTCCGCCTCCTCCGAGGGCTCGCCGTCCGGCTGCTCGGGCACGACCATGTCGCCGCGGAAGCTCGGCACGGCCTCCAGGAGGCTCGTCAGCGAGTCCCGCTCCTCCTCCGGCTCGACGGGCGCGGGCGCCCGCTCCAGCTGGCGGTCGGACCGGTCGATCTGGCGGTCCAGGGCACGGTCGAGCGGCCGGTCGCGGGGCAGCCGGGCGATGCGGGGCACGAAGGGGAAGCTCGGCTCCGGCGCGGCGGCGATCGTGTCGTCCGTCTCGCCGATCAGGGCCCGTGCCTCGTCGTCCACGGCCTGGACGAGTCGCCGCGGCGGGTCGTACGTCCAGCTGGCCGTGTGGACCTCGCCCGCCACCCGGTAGACGAGCAGCACCTCCCAGGTGCCGTCGTCGCGCCGCCAGGAGTCCCACTGCACGGTGTCCTTCTCGGCGCCGCGCAGCAGGAGCCGCTCCTGCACCGCCTCGCCGAGCTGCGGGCCGCTGTTCTCCCCGGGCCTGCGGACCGGGGTCTTGCGGGCCCGCTCGGCCATGAAGGCACGCTCCGCGAGCACGGGGCCCTCGAAGCGGCGCACGCGGTCGACGGGGATGCCGGCGAGCTGGGCGACCTCCTCGGCGGAGGCACCGGCTCGTATCCGCGCCTGGATGTCACGGGGGCGGAGGTGGCTCTCCACCTCGATCTCGATCTGGCCGAGGCGCGCGCGGTCGTTGCGCACGGCGGCACGGAGCCGCTCGTCGATCGGAAGTGTGTACTCCGTGCTGTCAGCAGCCTTCAGCACCAGTCGTGTGCCGTCGTTGGAGACGGCCACGACACGCAGTTCGGGCATGGGGACCTCCCGGGTGGTGCCTGCCGACGTCACGTGCGTCGCTGCTTCCGCTAGTCGAGTGTGGCCTGCCCGGGTGCAGCCTGCCACTACCTTGCCGAGTTGCCCGGCGTGTCGGGCATGGACCCTGGAACGCCGTTATGGCACGGTTACCTGTTCGCTACCCGGAGTGACTGGCGGTCACTCTGTGCAGTCGATTCCCGCGCGATGCCGAGGCGCCGCCGGTTCGAGCGCCGTCTCCGGCCCCCTCCCCGTGATCCAGGGCACCCGTGAGGGCGTCCGGACCCAGGGTTCGCCAATGTACTCCATTCGGGCCACCTGGGTGGACCGGCGCGCCGCCCAACTTCTCGGGCGGTACGGGAGTTGAGTCTCCGTGATCTTCCCCCGTACGTGTCACTCTTCACAGAAACAGCAGAAACGGAACTATTCGCTTCTCCCGTTTGTCCCTTCTGAGTGCAAGGCGAACGGATGAGCCACCAGGGGTCGGAGATGCGTCACAGGCCGGAAACCGACAGGGGCGAGGCGGAGGAGGCGAAGGAGAACGGCAGGAGAAGGATCGACCTGAGCGTGGCTCAGGTCTCCGGCAGCGCCCTGGCCGCGGTCATCGCCGCCAAGCTCGCCTCGACCCTCGGTGTGTACGGCACGATCCTCGGCGCCGGTGTGATCAGTGTCATCGCCACCTGCGGCGGCCCGCTCTTCCAGCACCTCTTCAAGCGCACCGGCGAACAGGTCCGCGACGCGACCGCGGCGGCCAAGCCGAAGGCGCGTCAGGTCCCGGTCCCGGCCGGGCCGCAGGACGACCGCACCCTCATGCTGGGCACCGTCCCGGCCCCGCCGCCGTCCGACGAGGAGTTCGGCGAGGCGACCACCCACGGGACCCGCGTCCGGGGCTGGAAGCGCCCGGCGATCGCCGCCGCGCTCGTCTTCGGCGTCACCATGGGCGGCATCACCGCCTACGAACTGGTCTCCGGGCAGGACTTCAGCGGCAAGCAGGGCACGACCACCTTCGGCTCCGTCGTCCGCGGCGGCGGGAGCACGGGCCAGGACGCACCCGACCGGGACCAGGGGCCCACGCCCGCGCCGTCGGGCCCGGCGGACGGCACCGGGCGGCAGGAGAGCGGCGCGGGCACCCCCACGACGGGATCCACGCCGACCCGGGAGCCGGCCACCGGGACGCCGTCGGCGGAGCCCACCCCCTCCGGATCCGCCGACGGAGGCACGACGCCCGCCCCGACGCCGACCGGGCCGACGACGGAACCGACCGCGCCGACCCAGGAGCCGACGGCCACCGGCACGGGGCAGCCCGAGACCCCCTCGGCCCCGACACCGGCCGGAGCCGACGCCGGGACCGGCACGGGAGCCGAGTGACCGTCAGTCGCCCAGGACCCGGCGCAGGTAGTCGTTGGCGAACAGCCGGTCCGGGTCGAGCCGGTCGCGCAGCGCCGTGAACTCGGCGAAGCGCGGGTAGGCCTCGGAGAGGTAGGCGGCGTCGCGGGTGTGGACCTTGCCCCAGTGGGGCCGGCCCCCGTGCGCCGTCATGATGCGCTCCACCGCGGTGAAGTACGCGCGGTGGGGCGTTCCCCTGTAGAGGTGGACGGCGATGTAGGCGGTCTCCCGCCCCGAGGCCGTGGACAGGGCGATGTCGTCCGCCGGGGCCGTGCGCACCTCCACCGGGAAGCTCACCTTGAGCGGCGAGCGCTCGACCATCGCCTTGAGCTCGCGCAGCGCCGCGACCGCCGCCTCACGCGGGAGCGCGTACTCCATCTCCAGGAAGCGGACCCGGCGCGGCGAGGTGAAGACCTTGTACGGGATGTCGGTGTACGTACGGGCCGACAGGGCCCGGCTGGAGACCTTGGCGATCGACGGGATGACCGGCGGCACCGCGCGGCCCAGCGAGCAGGCGAGCTGGAAGACCCCGTTGGAGAGGAACTCGTCCTCGATCCAGCCGCTGATCCGGCCGGGGGGAGCGGCGGGGCCCGCGCTGCGGTTGTTGCGCTTGGTGTTGCAGTTGTCCGTGTGGGGGAACCAGTAGAACTCGAAGTGCTCGTTCTCCGCGTGGAGCGCGTCGAAATCCGAGGTGACCCGGTCGAAGGTCATCGGCTCCTCGCGCGCGGTGAGCAGGAAGACCGGCTCGACCGCGAACGTGAGGGCCGTGACGACACCGAGGGCGCCGAGGCCGATCCGGGCGGCCGCGAAGACCTCCGGATTCTCCTTCTCCGAGCAGGTGAGCAGCTCGCCCGAGGCCGTCACCAGTTCCAGCTCGCGGATCTGCGCGGCTATGGACGCCGACTCGCGGCCGGTGCCGTGCGTGCCGGTGGAGGTGGCGCCGGCGACGGTCTGCTCCATGATGTCGCCCATGTTCGTGAGCGACAGGCCCTCCCGGGCCAGCGCCACGTTGAGCCGCTTCAGCGGGGTGCCCGACTCGACCGTCACGGTCATCGCCTCGCGGTCGATGCGGCGGATCCCGGTCAGCAGGCCCGGCCGGATCAGTACGCCGTCGGTGGCCGCGATCGAGGTGAAGGAGTGGCCGGTGCCGACCGTCTTGACCCGCAGTCCGTCCTCGGCCGCGCGGCGCACCGCGTCGGCGAGCTCCTCGGCCGAGGCCGGGCTCACCTCCCGCACCGGGCGGGAGGTGACGTTCCCCGCCCAGTTACGCCACGGGCTGCTCGCCGTCCTGGCGCTCCCCGAGCCCGCTGTCCCCGCTGCTGTCGTGCTGCCCACGCTGCCCCTCCCGGTTCGGCGCCGGCCTGCTCAGCCGGCGGTGTCCGAGGAGACCCACCGCGACCGCGAGCGCACCCGAGACGACGGGCACCACGTACCCCGCCTCGGCCCCCGACGCGTCGACCACCCAGCCGGCGGCCGAGGAGCCGAGCGCCACGCCGACCGCGAGCCCGGTACCCGTCCAGGTCATGCCCTCGGTCAGCTTGGTGCGCGGTACGTGCGCTTCGACGAGGGCCATGGTGGTCACCATCGTCGGTGCGATGGACAGGCCCGCGACAAAGAGCGCCACGGCCAGCAACGGCAAGTTCCCGGCCAGTAGGAGGGGGATCATACTCACGGCCATCGCGCAGACGCCCAGGAGCCACCGGCGGGACGGTTCGCCCTTGAGGTGGAGCAGTCCGAAGACGGCGCCGGCCAGGCCGGAACCCAGCGCGTAGACGGCCAGGACGAGGCTGGCGGCGGCCTTGTGGCCCTGCTCCTCGGCGAAGGCCACGGTCACCACGTCCACCGAGCCGAAGATGGCACCGGTGGCGACGAAGGCGAGGGCGAGCACCTGGAGGCCGGGGGAGCGGAGCGCGGAGGTGCCCCGGGCGTCCCGCTGGGGGTGGGGGACCGGCTCCGTGGCGCGCTGCGAGGTCAGCCAGAAGACGCCGACGGCCAGGAACGCCCCGGCGAACAGCGGACCGGCCTCGGGGAACCAGGCCGTCGACAGACCGATGGAGAGGATCGGGCCGAAGATGAAGCAGACCTCGTCGACGATCGACTCCCAGGAGTACGCCGTGTGCAGGCGCCGCTCCTCGCCCCGGTAGATCTCCGCCCAGCGGGCGCGCGTCATGGCGCCGACGCTCGGCACGCAGCCGATCACGGCGGTGAAGACGAAGAGGGTCCAGTCCGGGGCCTTCTGCTGCACGCAGAGGAGGAGTCCGGCGGCCGCGGCGAGCGAGACCAGCGTCACCGGGCGGAGCACCTTGCGCTGTCCGTGCCGGTCGACCATGCGCGAGACCAGCGGGCCGAGGACCGCGGCGGACATCGCGAGCGTCGCCGAGAGCGCGCCGGCCAGGCCGTACCGGCCGGTGACCTGAGAAATCATGGTCACGATGCCGATGCCCATCATGGACAGCGGCATGCGGCCGAGGAATCCCGCGACGGAGAACGAGGCGGTTCCGGGCGCCGCGAAGATCGCGCGGTAGGGACTGGGCAAGAGAGGTCCTTGGTCAACACGTGTAATTAACAGCTAAAGCCTACGGTGTTGAAGTCGATCGGTCATCCCCATTTTTCGGACGAACGGATTTCCGGGCGAACGGATCCGGAGGGCGACGTCGCGGACGAAGGCCACGGACGGGCCGCGCCCCTCGCCGCCGGAGGCGGGTGGGAGGATCGGTGCCATGTCCGATCAGCACGATCCCGCCCCGTACGACGCCCTGCTGCTGCTCTCGTTCGGCGGCCCCGAGGGCCCGGACGACGTGGTCCCGTTCCTGGAGAACGTGACGCGCGGCCGAGGCATCCCGAAGGAACGGCTCAAGGAAGTGGGGCAGCACTACTTCCTCTTCGGCGGCGTCTCCCCGATCAACGACCAGAACCGCGCGCTCCTCGACGCGCTGCGGACGGACTTCGAGCAGGCCGGGCTCGGTCTGCCGGTCTACTGGGGAAACCGGAACTGGGCGCCGTACCTCACCGACACCCTCCGCGAGATGATCACCGACGGGCGGCGCCACATCGCCGTCCTCACCACCAGCGCGTACGCCTCCTACTCCGGCTGCCGCCAGTACCGCGAGAACCTCGCCGACGCCCTCGCCACCCTGGAGGCGGAGGGACTGCCGCTGCCCCGCGTCGACAAGCTCCGGCACTACTTCAACCACCCCGGCTTCGTCGAGCCGATGATCGAGGGCGTCCTCGCCTCCCTCGCGGAACTCGACCCGTCCGTGCGGGACGGCGCCCACCTGGCCTTCACCACCCACTCCATCCCCGACTCCGCCGCCGACAGCTCCGGCCCGGTCACCGAGCACGGCGAGGGCGGGGCCTATGTGCGCCAGCACCTCGACGTGGCACGGGTCATCGCCGACGCGGTCCGCCGGGAGACCGGCATCGACCACCCCTGGCGGCTCGTCTACCAGTCCCGCAGCGGCGCCCCCCACATCCCGTGGCTCGAACCCGACATCTGCGACCACCTGGAGGAGCTGCACGGGGCCGGCGTGCCCGCCGCCGTCATGGTCCCGATCGGCTTCGTCTCCGACCACATGGAGGTCCTCTACGACCTCGACACGGAGGCCACGGCCAAGGCGGCCGAGCTCGGCCTGCCCGTGCGGCGCTCGGCGACCGTCGGCGCCGACCCGCGCTTCGCCGCCGCCGTCCGCGAGCTCGTCCTGGAGCGCGCCGCGAACGAACGGGGGACCAGGGCCGAGCGGTGCGCCCTCGGCGCCCTCGGCCCCTCCCACGACCTCTGCCCGATCGGCTGCTGCCCGGCCAGGGCGGAGCGGCCCGCCGCGGCCGGCGCCGACAGCCCGTACGCCTAAGGAGCCCGCGTGACCGCCGTATCCGACCCTCTGCTCACCGAACTGCTCGACCTCGCCCTGGAGGCCGCCCGGCGGGCCGGAGCGCTGCTGCGCGACGGCCGGCCGGACGACCTGGCCGTGGCGAAGACCAAGTCGAGCCCCATCGACGTGGTCACCGAGATGGACATCGCCGCCGAGAAGCTGATCACCGGCTTCCTCTCCGAGCACCGCCCGCAGGACGGCTTCCTCGGCGAGGAGGGCGCGTCGAGCCCCGGGACCAGCGGGATCCGCTGGGTGATCGACCCGCTCGACGGCACCGTGAACTACCTGTACGGCCTGCCCACCTGGGCGGTCTCGATCGCCGCCGAACGGGACGGCGAGACCGTCGTCGGCGTGGTCGAGGCCCCGATGCGCGGCGAGACCTACCGGGCCGTCCTCGGCGGCGGCGCGTACGCGGGGGAGCGGCGCCTCGCCGTCCGCCCCTCGCCCCCGCTCGACCAGGCCCTCCTCGGCACCGGCTTCGGGTACGTCCAGTCCCGCCGCGCCCACCAGGCGGACGTGGCGCAGCGGGTCATCCCGCGCGTCCGCGACATCCGCCGCGGCGGCTCGGCCGCCATCGACCTCTGCGACGTCGCGGCCGGCCGCCTCGACGCGTACTACGAGCGCGGCCTCAACCCCTGGGACCTCGCGGCGGGCGCGCTCATCGCCCGCGAGGCGGGCGGCCTCACGGGCGGCCGCCCCGGCGAGCAGGAGTCCGGCGAGCTGACCGTCGCGGCCTCCCCGGGCCTCTTCGCGCCGCTCCAGGAGCTCCTGGAGGAGCTGGGGGCCTGGCACGACTGACGGGCCGGGAGGCGGACGCACGGAGGCCCCGGTGCCGGGACGGCGCCGGGGCCCACGCGTGCGTACGGGTCGAACAGGTGGGACGGGTCAGACGCCCGGCGCGGAGACCTCCACGCCGTGCTCGGCGGCCAGTCGGTGCAGGTCGTCCAGCTCCGCCTGCTCCATCTCCGCCAGGTAGTCGTCGCCCGTCTCACGGGCCCGCGTGAGGTCTGTCTGCGTGGTCCTGATGCGGTGCAGCAGTCCTGCGGTGAAAGCGTCCATCGTGCGCCCCCTCCTCGTGGGTCCGGTGGCACGGGGGTGTGCCGAGGGTGGGTGGATCACACACTGCGAACTCTGGGGGACAGAGAGCGGTAGGTGGCGCGCCACATACAGGGCGTGATCACGGGGTGTGCAGTCGTCCTCCCCAGCCCCTTCCTCAGAGAAACCTCAACTGGCCCGAGAATCCGGTGAATTCTTCGTTCCGGCCCGCGCGCCCCATCGCGCGCCCCCCGCTCACCACCCTCCCGCCCCCGGCCCCCGACCGCCGTCTTACAGCCGGTTTACGCGCGTACGGGGCAGGATGGACGCGCACAGTCAGTGCTCAGGTTTCAGCCGGTCCCCACCCCGGACAGCGGCTCAACGGGAAGGATGTACGACGTGCGCGTACTCGTCGTCGAGGACGAGCAGCTGCTCGCCGATGCGGTGGCCACCGGACTGCGCCGGGAGGCCATGGCCGTCGACGTCGTGTACGACGGCGCCGCGGCGCTGGAGCGCGTGGGGGTCAACGACTACGACGTCGTCGTCCTCGACCGCGACCTCCCGCTCGTCCACGGCGACGACGTCTGCCGCAAGATCGTCGAGCTCGGCATGCCCACCCGCATCCTGATGCTCACCGCCTCCGGCGACGTCAGCGACCGCGTCGAGGGCCTGGAGCTCGGGGCGGACGACTACCTCCCCAAGCCCTTCGCCTTCACCGAGCTCACTGCGCGCGTGCGTGCCCTCGGCCGCCGCACCACCGTCCCGCTCCCGCCGGTCCTGGAGCGCGCCGGCATCAAGCTCGACCCGAACCGCCGCGAGGTCTTCCGCGAGGGCAAGGAGGTCCAGCTCGCGCCCAAGGAGTTCGCCGTCCTGGAGGTCCTCATGCGCAGCGAGGGCGCCGTCGTCTCGGCCGAGCAGCTCCTGGAGAAGGCCTGGGACGAGAACACCGACCCCTTCACCAACGTCGTCCGCGTCACCGTCATGACCCTGCGGCGCAAGCTCGGCGAGCCGCCGGTCATCGTCACCGTCCCCGGTTCCGGGTACCGGATCTGACCTGATGGCCACGACTCCCGCGCCCCACCCCCAGGCGCCGCCGAAACCGACCTGGGACCCCCGGGACCCCGTCCGGCCGCTGCTGCGCCCGACCATCCGGATACGGCTCACGCTGCTGTACGGCGGCATGTTCCTGATCGCCGGCATCCTGCTGCTGTCGATCATCTACCTCTTCACCGCCCAGGCACTCAGCGACAGCACCTCCCAGCTGCCCTTCAAGGTCGTCAACGGCACCGTCCAGCCCACCACCTCCTGGTGCAGGCTGCCCGAGTCGCCCACCGGCGACCAGCTCAACGACGCCGTGACGCTCTGTCTGCGGCACCAGAGCGACCTCGCCCTCGACGACCTCCTCCGGAGGTCCCTCTTCGCCCTGCTCGGCCTCAGCATCATCGCCTTCGCCTTCGGCTACGCCATGGCGGGACGGGTGCTCTCCCCGCTCGGCCGGATCACCCGGACCGCCCGCCAGGTGGCCGGCTCCGACCTGTCGCGGCGGATCGAGCTGGACGGCCCCGACGACGAGCTCAAGGAGCTCGCCGACACCTTCGACGAGATGCTGGACCGCCTGGAGCGGGCCTTCACCGCCCAGCAGCGGTTCGTCGCGAACGCCTCGCACGAGCTGCGGACCCCCCTCGCGATCAACCGCACCCTCCTGGAGGTCCACCTCTCGGACCCAGGGGCGCCGGTGGAGCTCCAGCAGCTCGGCAAGACCCTGCTCGCCACCAACGAGCGCAGCGAACAGCTCGTCGAGGGCCTGCTGCTGCTCGCCCGGAGCGACAACCAGATCATCGAACGCAAACCCGTCGACCTCGCCGAGGTCGCCGAGCGGGGCGTCGACCAGGTGCACGCCGAGGCCGTGGCCAAGGGCGTCGAGATCCGGCGCGAGCTGGATCCCGCCGTCGTCCAGGGCAACGGCGTCCTGCTGGAGCGGATCGCGCTGAACCTGCTCCAGAACGCCGTGCGGTACAACGTGGCGGAGGACGGCTGGGTCGAGGTCACGACCGAGACCAAGGACGGTCAGGCGGTCCTGGTCGTCTCGAACACGGGGCCGGTGGTCCCCGCGTACGAGATCGACAACCTCTTCGAGCCGTTCAGAAGGCTCCGGCAGGAGCGGACCGGCAGCGACAAGGGGGTCGGTCTCGGCCTGTCGATCGCGCGGTCCGTGGCCCGCGCCCACGGCGGCCGTATCATCGCGGAGCCGCGCGAGGGCGGCGGACTCGTGATGCGCGTCACTCTGCCGATCTGACACACTGCACGAGCCGACCGGTTCCGTTCGCTTTGCGCGGAATTCCGGAGCCCCGATCCTGAGACGCTCATGTGTGATCGATCACAGGAGAGGGTGTCCGGCCCTCCACTCTCCGTGACCGAGAAATCCCTCGGAAAACCAGGAAAAGTCCGGGTTTCCGGGGCCCGGAATGACGGGAAGTACACGGGGTGGCGCCCGTGAGGGCCGCCCGGAGGACCGTGTACGGTCCGGTTCGCCACCCGAAGCCGATCACTCGCGAGAGTGCGCGACGGGTGTCGATTGAGTAACAGACCTTGATGTGAGGCAAAATCTCCGCCTCAGGTCGGGCACAAGTCCGACCTCTCACGCGTTACGTGCGCTGGAGACACCGCAACCACCCAGAGGGGGAGAGCGACATGGCAACGGATTACGACACCCCACGCAAGACCGACGACGACGTCGACTCGGACAGCCTTGAAGAACTGAAGGCCCGCCGGAACGACAAGTCGACCTCGACCGTCGACGTCGACGAGTTCGAGGCCGCCGAAGGCCTGGAGCTTCCCGGCGCCGACCTCTCGAACGAGGAGCTGGCCGTCCGGGTCCTGCCCAAGCAGGCCGACGAGTTCACCTGCATGAGCTGCTTCCTCGTGCATCACCGCAGCCAGCTGGCCCGGGAGAAGAACGGCCAGCCGATCTGCCGCGACTGCGACTGAGAACGCTCGGCCGTGGCAGGCGACACACCGTCCCGGAAGCGGCGTCTACGGCTCCCCAGGAGCCCGGAGACGTACAAGGGCGGCTCAGGCCCGGCAGAGGGCGCCCAGGAGGCTCCTGAAGCCGAGCACAGCGCCTCCCTGCCCTCCCTCGGCGCACGTGACGACGAGCGAGGCCTCCCGGCCTCGCTCGAGGCGGTCATCGAGGTCGCCGAGGAGGATCCGGCGCGCCTGCCGGTTCCGCAGGGACAGGGTGAGGCGCCGGCCGGGACGCGGCGGGGCGGACGCCTCGGCGCCGTCAGGCGGCTGGCCGACCCCGCACGGACACAGCTCGACCGGATCAAGATCGACTCCGATCGGATCGACGCCGTCCGGCGCGGCGTCACGCGCGGCGTCCGGCAGGGCGTGAAGCGCGGCGGAGAGAGCGCCAAGGCCGGCCTCGGTCATCTGGCCGACCGGCTGATCGACCTCGCCCCGCGGATCCCCGTCCGCGACCTGGCGACCCTGCGCAGACAGTTCCCCGGGCTCGGCCCCGAGGAGCTCGCCGACAAACTCGTCGCCGGAGCGGCGAACGCGAGCTCGACCGTGGGCGCGGGCGTCGGCGCCGCCGCCATGCTCCCGGTTCCCCCGGCCATGCCGGCCGAACTGGCGGCCGAGATCACCGGCGTCGCCGCCGTGGAGCTCAAACTCATCGCCGAACTGCACGAGGTCTACGGGCTGCGGCCCCCCGGCCGGCTCCCCCAGCGCTCGGCGGCCTATCTGACCTCCTGGGCCGAGGAACGGGGCATCGACCCCACGAAGCCCACCACGGTCAACGCGGCCCTCGGCGGTCAGCTCAAGCGCGAACTGCGCCAGCAGATCATGAAACGCATGGTGCGCAACCTGCCGAACCTCATGCCCTTCATGGTGGGCGCCACCGTCGGCGCCGTCATGAACCGCCGCGACACCAAGAAGCTCGCCGGGCACATCCGCAAGGACCTCCGCGGCCGGCAGGTCCCTTGGGACGCCCTCACGGAGCTGCCCCCGCTGGAGCAGCCGGAGAACCCCAAGGAACTGGGCTTCTAGCCCGAAGGCGGGCTTCCAGCCCCGGCGGACGGCCGGGGCCGGGCTGAGCCGCCGGGACGGGCTGACGCGCCGGGCCGGGCTGAGCCGCCGGGACGCGCGGACGCGCCGCTCGGGGCTGACGCGCCGGTCAGGCGCGCTCCGCCTCCAGGGCGGCGACCAGCGCCTCCGGCACTCGGCTGGACAGGTACACGTACGGCGTCGGGTCCGCCGGGTCCGTCACCGCGACCCGTACCGCCCCCGGCACGTAGCTGCGCATCAGCATGAAGGCGCGCGGGTCCGCCTTGTGCGTGCGCCAGGCGCGCGCCTCCTCGGCGTCGAGTACCTCGGCCGCCCCGAGCGCCGTGACCGGGATCCGGGCGTCGCCCGCCACCAGGGAACCGGCCACCACGCGGATCCGGGCGGAGCCGTACGAGGAGACCGCCACCCCGGCGAGCACCGTCGCCGCGATCAGGCCGCCCAGCGTCGGGACCGTGCCCAGCGGGAACATGATCAGGCCGCCGGAGAGACCGAGCAGACCCACGATCGCCCACCACGAGCGGGGCGCCGTCAGCCGCTCGTCGAAGCGCGGCGCGGCGGAGGGCGCGGGGGAGGGGGCCGGGGACGATGCGGAAGGCTGCATGCGTCCAAGCTTGGCACGGCGCGACCTGCGCCCATCCGCGCGGGTAAGGTCTGCGGCTGTGACTGCAACATCTGCCGCCCTCACCCCGCCGGCCGACGCCATACCGCCGGTACGCCACCCCGACGCGCCGGCCCCCGGCGAGCTGCTCGGAGCGCACTACGAGTACTGCTTCGGGTGCGGCGGCGGGCAGCCCCACGGCCTCCACCTGGAAGCGCGCGCGGGCGAGGGCGTGACCGTCACCGCCGAGTTCACGGTGACCCCCGACCACCAGGGCGCCCCCGGCCTCGCGCACGGAGGCGTGCTGGCCACCGCGCTCGACGAGACCCTCGGCTCCCTGAACTGGCTGCTGCGGGTCATCGCCGTGACCGGACGCCTGGAGACGGACTTCGTGCGGCCCGTCCCGGTCGGCACGGTCCTCCATCTGGAGGCAGCCGTCACGGCCGTGCACGGCCGCAAGATCTACTCGACCGCCGTCGGCCGGATCGGCGGGCCCGAGGGCCCCGTCGCCGTCCGCGCCGACGCCCTCTTCATCGAGGTCAAGGTCGACCACTTCATCGACAACGGCCGCCCGGAGGAGATCCAGGCCGCCATGTCCGACCCCGACCAGGTCCGGCGCGCCCGCGCCTTCGAGGTGAACCCCTGATGCGCAACCCTGTCGACGTACTGATCCGGCGAGTGGACCCGGAGGTGCCGATCCCGGCGTACGGGCATCCCGGCGACGCCGGGGCCGACCTCGTGACCACCGAGGCCGCCGTGCTGGCCCCCGGGGAGCGCGCCGTGCTGCCCACCGGGGTCTCCATCGCCCTGCCGGACGGGTACGCGGCCTTCGTGCACCCGCGCTCCGGTCTCGCCGCCCGCTGCGGAGTGGCGCTCGTGAATGCCCCGGGGACGGTGGATGCCGGGTACCGTGGAGAGATCAAGGTGATCGTGGTCAATCTCGACCCGCGCGAGGACGTGCGGTTCGAACGATTCGATCGGATTGCCCAACTTGTCGTCCAGCAGGTCGAGAAGGTGCGCTTCCACGAGGTGGCGGAGCTTCCCGGTTCGGCGCGGGCCGAGGGGGGCTTCGGGTCCACCGGCGGTCACGCCGCCGTGGACGGCACAACGGGTGGGAATCGATACGCTTCGGTCGTATCCGACCGGGAAGGACAGTGACGTGTTCGGACGTCGCAAGAAGAGCGGTGCCGCCGAGGACGCGGCGAGCGAGGCCGAGCAGGTCGTCGACGCGGTGGAGGACGAGGACGGCGCCGAGGCGCCGCGCCGCGTGAACCTTCCGCCGGCGCCCCGGCCCGACGGGCCCTGGGACATCTCCGAGGTCGCCAAGCCCGACGAGGGCCGCGTGGACCTCGGCGGGATCTTCGTGCCCGGAGTCGAGGGCATGGAGCTGCGGGTGGAGGTGGCGGGCGACGCGATCGTCGCGGCCACCGTCGTCCTGCGCGACAGCGCCGTACAGCTGCAGGCCTTCGCCGCGCCCAAGAACGAGGGCATCTGGGGCGAGGTCCGCGACGAGATCGCCACCGGCATCGTCCAGCAGGGCGGTGTCATCGACGAGGTCGAGGGCCCGCTCGGCTGGGAGCTGCGTGCGCAGGTCCCGGTGCAGCTGCCGGACGGCAACCGCGGCGTGCAGCTGGTCCGCTTCGTGGGCGTCGACGGACCCCGCTGGTTCCTGCGCGGAGTGATCTCCGGGCAGGGCGCGGTCCAGCCCGAGGCGGCCGGCCTCCTGGAGCAGATCGTCCGGGACACCGTGGTCGTCCGCGGTGAGGGCCCGATGGCCCCGCGGGACCCGATCGTCCTCAAGCTGCCGAACGACGCGCAGATGGTGCCGGACGGCGTGCAGCAGGAGGAGCAGGAGAACTCCCGCTTCTCCGGTGGCATGGGCCAGCTCCAGCGCGGTCCGGAGATCTCCGAGATCCGCTGAACCCCGCCGGACCGCCCCCGGGCGGCCCGGCGTGATCGAGACAGGGCCGGTGGGCCGCTTCCCGTACGAGTGGTACGGGAAGCGGCCCACCGGCGTTTTCCACAGGTCCCGGGTCCGGCTCTGGTTTTCGGGACCGGCCGCGGACCATACTGGCGGCGCACATGTTCGAGGAGGGGGAGCACAGGGTGAGTGAGAGCAGCACCAGGTCCGCTACTGCCGTCGTCGAGAACCCGGCCGGACCGCCGATGGTCCGTGTCGAGAATCTGCGCCGCTCGTACGGCACGGGCGAGGCCGCCGTCCACGCCCTGCGCGGAGTCTCCTTCGACATCCCGCGCGGCGAGCTCGTCGCGCTCAAGGGCCGCTCGGGCTCCGGCAAGACGACCCTGCTGAACCTCGTGGGCGGCCTCGACAGCGCCGACGGGGGCCGCATCGTCATCGACGGCACCGACCTCTCCACCCTCGGCGAGAACGGCCTCCTGGAGCTGCGGCGCGACCGGATCGGCTTCATCTTCCAGTCCTTCGGACTGCTCCCGATCCTCTCCGCCGCCGAGAACGTGGGCGTGCCCCTGCGGCTGCGCAAGGCGGACCCCAAGGAGCGCGAGGAGCGGGTCGCCCTGATGCTCGGGCTCGTGGGCCTCGCCGACCACGCGAACCAGCGGCCGGGCGAGCTCTCCGGCGGCCAGCAGCAGCGCGTCGCCATCGCCCGCGCCCTGGCCAACAAGCCGGCGCTGCTGATAGCCGACGAGCCGACGGGCCAGCTGGACGCGGAGACCGGGCTCGCCGTCATGCAGCTGCTGCGCGCCGTGGTGCGCAGCGAGGGCTGCACGGCCCTGGTCGCCACGCACGACCCCCAGCTCCTGGTCCTGGCGGACCGGGTCCTGGAGCTGAGCGACGGCGAGATCATCGAGCACTGAGCCGGCCGGGTCCGGGCGGCGCGCACCAGTGGTTCGGTGCGGGCCGGCGGGAGGCGAGCGCCGCCGGGGTCCGGTGCGGGCCGGCGGGCAGGGAGCACCACAGGCGGGTGCACGCCACTGGCCGACGCCCGCCAGGGGCGCGCCGTCGGGTCCGGTGCGGGCCTGTCCGGTGCGGTGCGGGCCTGTCCGGTGCGGTGCGGGCCCGTCCGGTGCTGGCCCGTCCACGACGTGACCGCACCGGACTTCCGTACCTCCGCTCACGCCTCCGTCGGGGGCGCGGACATGACCTCGCGCACCTCGATCGGCATGTTGATCGGCGCGCCGCCCGGGCCGGGCGCCGCCGAGACCTCGGCCGCGATCTCCAGGGCCCGCTGCTGCGAGGGGACCTCGACGATCCACCAGCCGGCCAGGAACTCCTTCGTCTCGGCGAACGGGCCGTCGGTCACCACCGGGGCACCGCCCGCGTCCGCCCGGACGATCAGCGCCGTGTCCGGCATCGCCAGCCCCTGAGCGTCGACGAGCTCGCCCGCCGCCGCCAGCTTCCCGTTCGTGGCGATCATGAAGTCGATGTGTGCCCGGACCTCCTCCGGCCGCCACTCCGTGATCGAGGGGACGTCGAGCGTCCGCGAGCTGAACTGCATCAGCAGCATGTACTTCATGAAGTGCTCCTCGAGTGTGCGCCGCGGCGGCCCGGTGGCCGGCCGTCGCCCGGTGGTCGGAGCCGGGTGCCCGTTCTCGACACGGGGTCCGCCATCAGAATCACGTCAATACCGCACCGGGCCCTCTCCCCGCGTACGGAATGTCCGATTGGCTGGACGTATGGTCGTCCCATGGGACGCGGCAAGCTTCGGATCTACCTCGGCGCTGCGCCGGGCGTCGGCAAGACCTACGCGATGCTCTCCGAGGGCCACCGGCGGGTCGAGCGCGGCACGGACTGCGTGGTGGCGTTCGTGGAGCACCACGGACGGCCGCGCACGGAGGTCATGCTGCACGGCCTGGAGCAGATGCCGCGCCGCACCCTGGAGTACCGGGGGACGACCTTCACCGAGATGGACATCGACGCCGTCCTCGCCCGCCGCCCCGCGGTCGCCCTCGTCGACGAACTCGCCCACACGAACGTCCCGGGATCCCGGAACCCCAAGCGGTGGCAGGACGTCGCCGAACTCCTCGCGGCCGGCATCGACGTCGTCTCCACCGTCAACATCCAGCACCTGGAGTCCCTCGGCGACGTCGTCGAGGCCATCACCGGCGTGCGCCAGCGGGAGACAGTCCCCGACGAGGTGGTGCGCCGGGCGGACCAGATCGAGCTGGTCGACATGTCCCCGCAGGCCCTGCGCCGCCGGATGGCGCACGGCAACATCTACACCTCGGACAAGGTCGACGCGGCCCTCTCCAACTACTTCCGCCCCGGCAACCTCACCGCCCTGCGCGAGCTGGCCCTGCTCTGGACCGCCGACCGGGTCGACGAGTACCTCCAGCAGTACCGGGGCGAGCACAACATCCGCTCCACCTGGCAGGCCCGCGAGCGCATCGTCGTCGGCCTGACCGGCGGCCCCGAGGGCCGCACCCTCATACGGCGCGCCACCCGGCTCGCCGAGAAGGGCGCCGGTGGCGAGGTCCTCGCCGTCTACATCGCCCGCAGCGACGGGCTCACCGCGGCCTCCCCGAAGGAGCTGGCGGTCCAGCGCACCCTCGTCGAGGACCTCGGCGGAACGTTCCACCACGTCATCGGCGACGACATCCCCTCCGCGCTCCTGGAATTCGCCCGCGGGGTCAACGCCACCCAGATCGTCCTCGGCTCCAGCCGCCGCCGGACCTGGCAGTACATGTTCGGCCCCGGCGTCGGCCAGACCGTGGCCCGCGACTCCGGGCCCGACCTCGACGTCCACATCGTCACCCACGGCGAGGTCGCCAAGGGCCGGGGCCTGCCGGTCGCGCGCGGGGCGCGCCTCGGCCGCTCCCGGATCCTCGGCGGCTGGATCGTCGGCGTCGCGGGGCCGCTCGGCCTCGCCCTGCTCCTCACGCACGTCGACGCCGACCTCGGGCTCGCCAACGACATGCTGCTCTTCCTCGCCCTGACGGTCGCCGCGGCGCTCCTCGGCGGCTTCCTGCCCGCGCTCGCCTCGGCGGCCGTCGGCTCCCTCCTCCTCAACTGGTTCTTCACCCCGCCCCTCCACCGGCTGACCGTCGCCGACCCCCTGAACATCGTCGCCATCGCCGTCTTCTTCGGCGTCGCGATGTCGGTCGCCTCCGTGGTGGACCTGGCCGCCCGGCGCACCCACCAGGCCGCCCGACTGCGTGCCGAGTCCGAGGTGCTCTCCTATCTCGCGGGCAGTGTGCTGCGCGGCGAGACGAGCCTGGAGGCCCTCCTGGAACGGGTCCGCGAGACCTTCTCCATGGAGTCGGTGGCCCTCCTGGAGCGCACGGACGAGGTCGAGCCGTGGACACGGGCGGCGAGCGTCGGCACCCACCCGGCGGCACGGCCGGAGGACGCGGACGTGGACATGCCCGTCGGCGACCACCTGGCCCTCGCCCTGACCGGCCGGGTGCTGCCCGCCGAGGACCGGCGGGTGCTCGGCGCCTTCGCCGCCCAGGCCGCCGTCGTCCTCGACCGCCAGCGGCTCGTCGGCGAGGCCGAGGAGGCCCGGAAGCTGGCCGAGGGCAACAAGATCCGTACCTCCCTGCTCGCCGCCGTCAGCCACGATCTGCGGACCCCGCTCGCGAGCATCAAGGCCTCCGTCTCCTCCCTCCGCTCCGACGACGTCGAGTGGTCCGAGCAGGACCGGGCCGAGCTCCTGGAGGGCATCGAGGCGGGCGCCGACCGCCTCGACCACCTCGTGGGCAACCTCCTCGACATGTCCCGCCTCCAGACCGGGACCGTCACCCCCCTGATCCGTACCGTCGACCTCGACGAGGTCGTCCCCATGGCCCTCGGGGGAGTACCGGACGGCAGCGCCGAGCTCGACATCCCCGAGACACTGCCCATGGTCGAGGTCGACAAGGGCCTCCTGGAGCGGGCCGTCGCCAACATCGTGGAGAACGCCGTGAAGTACAGCCCCGGGGGCGTCCCCGTCGCCGTCGCCGCCAGCGCGCTGGGGGACCGGGTCGAGCTGCGCGTGGTGGACCGCGGCCCCGGCGTCCCCGACGAGGCCAAGGACGGCATCTTCGAGCCCTTCCAGCGCTTCGGCGACGCCCCGCGCGGCTCCGGCGTCGGCCTCGGCCTCGCGGTCGCCCGCGGCTTCGTCGAGGCCATGGGCGGGACCCTCGGCGCCGAGGACACCCCCGGCGGCGGCCTCACCATGGTGCTCACCCTGCGGGCCGCGCCGGGCGGGCCCCTGGCCACGGCCACCGACCTCCCGGCCCACGCCGTGACCTGACCGTCGTGACGTGACCGCCGTGGTCTGACCGCCGGGTCCGCAACCGCAACCGCAACCGCTCCCGTAGGCGTATCCGTACGCGTACGGACATCCGTAACCCCCGACACGACGAAGAAGGTAGGCCCCCTCCATGACCCGGGTCCTCGTGGTCGACGACGAGCCGCAGATCGTCCGCGCCCTGGTGATCAACCTCAAGGCGCGGAAGTACGAGGTCGACGCCGCGCCCGACGGCGCCACCGCCCTCCGGCTCGCCGCCGAACGCCACCCCGACGTCGTCGTCCTCGACCTCGGACTGCCCGACATGGACGGCGTCGAGGTCATCAAGGGCCTGCGCGGCTGGACGAGGGTGCCGATCCTGGTCCTCTCCGCCCGGCAGACCTCCGACGAGAAGGTCGAGGCGCTCGACGCGGGCGCCGACGACTACGTCACCAAGCCCTTCGGCATGGACGAGCTGCTCGCCCGGCTGCGCGCGGCCGTGCGCCGCGCCGAGCCGGTCGGCGGTGCCGAGGACGGCGTCGTCGTGGTCGAGACCGAGGACTTCACCGTCGACCTCGCCGCGAAGAAGGTGCACCGCGACGGGCGGGACGTCCGGCTCACC
This sequence comes from Streptomyces tanashiensis, assembly GCF_014648895.1. Taxonomy (GTDB): domain Bacteria; phylum Actinomycetota; class Actinomycetes; order Streptomycetales; family Streptomycetaceae; genus Streptomyces; species Streptomyces tanashiensis. Next base: position 102,119 of record NZ_BMRZ01000010.1, on the reverse strand, counting down.
CCCACCGAGTGGCACCTCCTGGAGGTCCTCGTCCGCAACAGCGGCCGGCTCGTCAGCCAGAAGCAGCTGCTCCAGGAGGTCTGGGGACCCTCGTACGGCACGGAGACCAACTACCTGCGGGTGTACATGGCCCAGCTCCGCCGCAAGCTGGAGACCGACCCCTCCCACCCGCGCCACTTCGTCACCGAACCGGGCATGGGGTACCGCTTCGAACACTGAGGCGGGAGCCGTACGGAAGGGTGGCCCGGGGCCGCCTCCGGTGACAGCGGTGGCCGGTACGCTTTCTGTATGAGTGCTGCACCGCGTACAGAGAAGCCGGCCGGAAGGTTCCGCCGGATGCTCGACCGGCTCTCCTCCTCCCCGGAGGACCTGGAGTCGGAGGAGCTCCAGGAAGACGCCGAGGCCTCGGGGTGCACGCGTATCTGCGACTGCTCCGACCGCCAGATAGTCAAGGTGACTGGTACCTTGCGCACGGTCACGCTGCGTCCCCGGGCCGGTGTGCCCGCGCTGGAGGCCGAACTCTTCGACGGCACGGCACCGCTCGACGTCGTGTGGCTCGGACGGCGCTCCATCGTGGGCATCGAGCCGGGCCGCAAGCTGATCGCCTCCGGCCGGATCTCGATGAGCCACGGCCGGCGGGTCCTCTTCAACCCCAAATACGAGCTCCGACCGCTCGGACAGGAGTAGCCGGTGACGTCCCTCGACAAGCCGACCGCGGACCGGTCGACCCCGGACCAGGACGCCCAGGCGGACAAGGCCGTGACCGAGGCCGCGCTCTTCGAAGCCTTCGGCGGCGTGCGGGGCATGATCGAGACGGTCGTGCCCGGCCTGCTGTTCGTCACGATCTTCACGATCAACAAGAACCTCCAGGTGTCGGCGATCGCCGCGCTCGCGGTCTCGCTGGTCCTGGTGGCCGTCCGGCTGATCCGCCGGGACACCGTCAAGCACGCCTTCAGCGGGGTCTTCGGCGTCGCCTTCGGCGTGGTCTTCGCGATGATGACGGGCAACGCCAAGGACTTCTACCTGCCGGGCATGCTCTACACCCTGGGCCTCGCCCTGGCGTACATCATCACCGCGCTCGCCGGAGTGCCCCTGATCGGCCTGATCCTCGGCCCGGTCTTCAAGGAGAACCTCTCCTGGCGCACCCGTAACCCGGGCCGCAAGAAGGCGTACACGAAGGCCAGCTGGGCCTGGGGCCTGATCCTGCTCGGCAAGTGCGCGATCCTCTTCCCGATGTACTGGTGGGCCGACACCACCAAGTTCGGCTGGGTGCTCGTCGCCCTGAAGATCCCGCCGTTCCTGCTCTCGGTCTACCTCACCTGGGTGTTCCTCGCGAAGGCCCCGGCGCCGATCGACGTCTTCGCCGAGATGGAGGCCGAGGAGCGCGCCGAGAAGGAGCGCAAGGCGGCCGCCGCCGCGCAGAGCCACCCGGAGGCCTGAGCACGCGGGCCCTCGGACGGTACGCGGAAGGGCCCGGACCTGTTCGCAGGTCCGGGCCCTTCCGCGTACGCACTCCGGAGATCAGGACTCGGTGGTCTCCCGGCGGACCTGGAGGAGGTCCTCCAGCTGCTCCTCACGGGCCTGCGCGGCCACGAACAGCAGCTCGTCGCCGGCCTCCAGGGTCTCCTCGGGGCTCGGCGTCAGCACCCGCGAACCGCGGATGATCGTCACCAGCGAGGTGTCCTGCGGCCAGGCCACGTCCCCGACGGAGGTGCCGGCGACCGCCGACTCCGGCGGGAGCGTCAGCTCGACCAGGTTCGCGTCGCCGTGGCTGAAGCGGAGCAGCCGGACCAGGTCGCCGACGCTCACCGCCTCCTCGACCAGAGCCGACATCAGGCGCGGCGTCGAGACGGCCACGTCCACGCCCCAGGCCTCGTTGAACAGCCACTCGTTCTTCGGGTTGTTCACCCGGGCGACCACGCGCGGCACGCCATACTCGGTCTTGGCGAGCAGCGAGACGACCAGGTTGACCTTGTCGTCACCGGTCGCCGCGATCACCACGTTGCAGCGCTGCAGCGCCGCCTCGTCCAGCGAGGTGATCTCGCAGGCGTCGGCGAGCAGCCACTCCGCCTGCGGCACCCGCTCCACCGAGATGGCGGTCGGCGCCTTGTCGATGAGCAGGACCTCGTGGCCGTTCTCCAGGAGCTCGCCCGCGATGGACCGGCCCACCGCACCCGCGCCCGCAATAGCGACACGCATCAGTGACCGCCCTCCTCGGGACCCTCGGCGAAGGCCGCCTCGACCTTCGCGATCTCGTCCGTACGCATCATCACGTGCACCAGGTCACCTTCCTGGAGCACCGTCTGCGAGGTCGGCAGAATCGCTTCGCCCAGCCGGGTGAGGAAGGCGACACGGACGCCGGTCTCCTCCTGGAGCCGGCTCACCTTGTGGCCGATCCACGCCGGGGAGGTGTGCACCTCGGCGAGCTGCACCCCACCGCTGGGGTCGCGCCACAGCGGCTCCGCGCCCGAGGGCAGCAGTCGGCGGAGCATCTGGTCGGCGGTCCAGCGGACCGTGGCGACCGTCGGGATCCCGAGGCGCTGGTAGACCTCGGCACGCCGCGGGTCGTAGATCCGCGCCGCCACGTTCTCGATGCCGAACATCTCGCGCGCGACCCGCGCCGCGATGATGTTGGAGTTGTCGCCGCTGCTCACCGCGGCGAAGGCACCGGCCTCCTCGATCCCGGCCTCACGCAGCGTGTCCTGGTCGAATCCCACGCCCGTGACCCGCCGACCGCCGAAGCCCGAGCCCAGGCGGCGGAAAGCCGTCGGGTCCTGGTCCACGACCGCGACGGTGTGCCCCTGCTGTTCGAGGGTCTGCGCGAGAGCGGCTCCCACTCGCCCGCAGCCCATGATGACGATGTGCACGTCCCCTTACCCCGCACTCCTGATCGCCTTGCTGACCTGCGAAAACACCCTGCTCACAACTTTCCTCGCCCGATCGGCCCGGGCCGTGGCGGACGACGCCCTGACGGGTCGCCCGGTCCGAGCTTAAGCGGCAACGCTGGCGGGGACCGCATCCGAGGTGGTACTCAGGGAGATTCGGTGCGGATCGGGGGTGCCGGTGCGCGTGGCTCTTTTCGAACGCTTACGATCCTCTCCGTGTCCAAACTGACCGACGTGCCCAAACGGATCCTGATCGGGCGGGCCCTGCGCAGCGACAAGCTGGGAGAGACCCTTCTCCCGAAGCGGATCGCCCTCCCCGTCTTCGCCTCCGACCCGCTGTCCTCGGTGGCGTACGCGCCCGGCGAGGTGCTGCTCGTCCTCTCCGTCGCCGGCCTGTCGGCCTACCACTTCAGCCCGTGGATCGCGCTCGCGGTCGTCGTCCTGATGTTCACGGTGGTCGCGTCGTACCGGCAGAACGTGCACGCGTACCCGAGCGGTGGTGGCGACTACGAGGTCGCCACCACCAACCTCGGGCCGAAGGCCGGACTCACCGTCGCGAGCGCCCTGCTCGTCGACTACGTCCTGACCGTCGCCGTGTCGATCTCCTCGGGCATCGAGAACCTCGGTTCGGCGGTCCCCTTCATCGTCGAGCACAAGGTCGCCTCGGCCGTCGCCGTCATCCTGCTGCTCACCCTGATGAACCTCCGCGGGGTGAAGGAGTCGGGCAGCCTCTTCGCCATCCCGACGTACGTCTTCGTCGCCGGTGTCTTCATCATGATCGTCTGGGGCGCGTACAAGGGGATCGTCCTCGACGAGACCATGAAGGCCCCCACCGCGGACTTCGAGATCAAGGCCGAGCACCAGGGTCTGGCCGGCTTCGCGCTGGTCTTCCTGCTGCTCCGCGCGTTCTCCTCCGGCTGTGCCGCCCTCACCGGCGTCGAGGCCATCTCCAACGGTGTCCCCGCCTTCCGCAAGCCGAAGTCGAAGAACGCCGCCACCACCCTGGCCCTCATGGGCGGCCTCGCCGTCACCATGTTCTGCGGCATCATCTTCCTGGCCATGGCCACCGACGTCCGGATGGCCGAGAAGCCCGCCGAGGACCTGCTGCACAACGGCGTCCCGGTCGGCGAGGGCTACGTCCAGGACCCGGTCATCTCCCAGGTCGCGGCCGCCGTCTTCGGCGACGGGACGTTCTTCTTCATCGTCCTCGCCGCCGCCACCGCGCTCGTCCTCTTCCTGGCCGCCAACACCGCGTACAACGGCTTCCCGCTCCTCGGCTCGATCCTCGCCCAGGACCGGTACCTGCCGCGCCAGCTGCACACCCGCGGCGACCGCCTCACCTTCTCCAACGGCATCGTGCTCCTCGCCGGCGCCGCCGCCCTCCTCGTCTGGGTCTACGGAGCCGACTCCACCCGGCTCATCCAGCTCTACATCGTGGGCGTCTTCGTCTCCTTCACGCTCAGCCAGATCGGCATGGTCCGGCACTGGAACCGCCACCTGGCGACGGAGCGCGACCCGGCCAAGCGCCGCCACATGATCCGCTCCCGCGCGATCAACGCCTTCGGCGCCTTCTTCACCGGCCTCGTCCTCGTCGTCGTCCTCGCCACCAAGTTCACGCACGGCGCCTGGGTCGCCCTGCTCGGCATGGTGATCTTCTACGGGACGATGACCGCGATCCGCAGGCACTACGACTCCGTCGCCGACGAGATCGCCGCCGCTGAGGAACGCCCCGACGAGTACGTCCGCCCCTCCCGCGTCCGCTCGGTCGTCCTCGTCTCCAAGCTCCACAAGCCGACCCTGCGCGCCCTCGCCTACGCCAAGCTGCTGCACGCCCACGAGCTGGAGGCGCTCACCGTGAGCGTCGACCCCGCCGAGACCAAGGCGCTCAAGGAGGAGTGGGAGCGGCGCGGCATCAACGTCCCGCTCAAGATCCTCGACTCGCCGTACCGCGAGATCACCCGCCCGGTGATCGAGTACGTCAAGAACATCCGCCGGGAGAGCCCGCGCGACGCCGTCTCCGTCTACATCCCGGAGTACGTCGTCGGCCACTGGTACGAGCACCTGCTCCACAACCAGTCCGCACTCCGCCTCAAGGGCAGGCTGCTCTTCACCCCCGGCGTCATGGTCACCTCGGTCCCGTACCAGCTCCAGTCCTCCGAGGCCGCGAAGAAGCGGGCCAGGAAGCGCCAGGAGTGGAACGCGCCGGGCTCGGTCCGCCGCGGCCCGGTGGAGAAGCGCCAGAAGGAACCGGCGGCGAAGAACAACTAGAGCCGTCGGGCCCGCGCCCACCCGCCGGGAACCCCGGGCGCCAGGAACATCTCAAAAAGAACAACTAGACTGGTGGGCTGCCGTCCAAACGGCAGCCCACCATCGCGTCCCCTTGGAGCTTCCCCACCATGCAGAACACCCCTGTTTCGTCGTTGGTCGGGGAAGAGTACGAGGTCGAGGTCGGTCCGGTCGCGCACGGCGGCCACTGCATCGCCCGCACCGAGGCGGGCCGCGTCCTCTTCGTCCGCCACGCACTGCCCGGCGAGCGGGTCCGGGTGAAGGTCACCGAGGGCGAGGAGACCTCCCGCTTCCTGCGCGCCGACGCGATCGAGATCCTCGACGCCTCCAAGGACCGCGTCGAGGCCCCCTGCCCCTTCGCCGGCCCCGGCAGGTGCGGCGGCTGCGACTGGCAGCACGCCAAGCCCGGCGCCCAGCGCCGCCTCAAGGGCGAGGTCATCGCGGAACAGCTCCAGCGCCTGGCCGGGCTCACCCCCGAGGAGGCGGGCTGGGACGGCACCGTCATGCCGGCCGAGGGCGACAAGCTCCCGGCGGGCGAGGTCCCGCAGTGGCGCACCCGCGTCCAGTACGCCGTCGACGCCGAGGGCCACGCGGGCCTGCGCAAGCACCGCTCCCACGAGGTCGAGGTCATCGACCACTGCATGATCGCGGCCGCGGGCGTCTCGGAGCTCGGCATCGAGAAGCGCGACTGGCAGGGCATGGAGGCCATCGAGGCCATCGCGGCCTCGGGCTCGAACGACCGCCAGGTCATCCTCACCCCCCGCCCGGGCGCCCGCCTGCCCCTGGTGGAGCTGGACAAGCCCGTCTCGGTCATGCGGGTGGAAGAGAAGGACGGCGGAGTCCACCGCGTCCACGGCCGCGCCTTCGTCCGCGAGCGCGCCGACGACCGCACCTACCGCGTCGGCAGCGGCGGCTTCTGGCAGGTCCACCCGAAGGCCGCGCAGACCCTCATGCTCGCCGTCATGCAGGGCCTGACCCCCCGCAAGGGCGAGACGGCCCTCGACCTCTACTGCGGCGTCGGCCTCTTCGCGGGAGCCCTCGCCGACCGCGTCGGCGACCAGGGCGCGGTCCTCGGCATCGAGTCCGGCAAGCGCGCGGTCGAGGACGCCCGCCACAACCTGGCCGGCTTCCCGCGCGTCCGCATCGAACAGGGCAAGGTCGAGGCGGTCCTCCCGCGCACCGGCATCACCGAGGTCGACCTCATCGTCCTCGACCCGCCCCGCGCGGGCGCCGGCAAGCAGACGGTCCACCACCTGGCAGGCCTGGGCGCCCGCCGCATCGCCTACGTCGCCTGCGACCCGGCAGCCCTGGCCCGAGACCTGGCCTACTTCGCGGAACGGGGCTACAAGGTCCGGACACTGCGCGCCTTCGACCTGTTCCCGATGACGCACCACGTGGAGTGCGTGGCGATTCTGGAGCCGGTGAAGAAGGACGCGTGACCTGGGGTTTTGCTGGGGTGCTTTATGGGCGGTGTGGGCGTTACGGGCGATATCTTGACGCTGAGATGACGCTCGTGACGCTCGTTCTGATGGGGCGTCAGTCGATTGTCGGGGAGGGCCGGGCTGCGGCGCGCACCGATGAACAGACGCGCTGCGGCGAAAGCGACGGAGCACGGCGAGCGAGGCTCGTCGGCTCCGTTTCGCTCTTGTGCGCTCGATGAGGAAGCGTTGCCGACCATTGCCTGAGAAGGCAGTGCCTATCGCCTCGACGCGCGGCTAATATCCAGCTCTCAGGTACCGGCATGCGTCCGGCCTTTGGCCTGCTGCACGTCTGAAGGAGATCGGAAGCCCGGTGAGCAGTGCTCGTTCTGGTGGGCGGGTGCTGGCTGCCCACCCCGGTGACCCCAAGCGCGTCGGCCCCTACCGGATCATCGGGCGCCTCGGCTCAGGGGGCATGGGCACGGTGTTCGCCGGCCTCGACGCCGCCGGTCTGCGGGTCGCAGTCAAGGTCGTCCACCCTGCCCAGGCGGACGACGCGGAGTTCCGGGCGCGCTTCCGCCGAGAAGTCCAGCTCTCCGCCCGTGTCCAGGGCCCCTGCCTCGTACCCCTGATCGCGGCTGACGCCGAAGCACCGTCACCGTGGCTGGCCACTGCCTATGCCCCAGGGCTCACCCTCGATCGGTACATCGCCGCGCACGGGCCGCTGGCCGGTGGAACCCTCTACGCCTTTGCTACGGGCACAGCCCAGGCCCTCGCGGCCATTCACGCCGCGGGTGTCGTCCACAGGGACGTCAAGCCGCAGAACGTCATCCTGACCCCGGTCGGTCCCCGAGTCCTGGACTTCGGCATCGCCCATGCCGCCGACGGCACATCCGTGACGCGCACCGGCATTCTGACCGGCACCCCAGGATGGATCAGCCCTGAGCACTACCGCACCGGTACGACGGGTCCCGAGGGCGACATGTTCGTCTGGGGCGCCCTCGTAGCCTTCGCGGCCACCGGTCGCGCGCCCTTCGGCGGGGGAGCCCCCGACGCGGTCGCCTACCGGGTCATGTCCGAGGATCCTGATCTGCGTGGCCTTCCTGGCGAACTCCACGCCATCGTGAGCAGCGCTCTCGCCAAGGAGCCGCGGGACCGAGCCACCGCGTGGGACGCTGCCGAGACATGTGCCGTCCTCCTCGCAGCACAGGCCACACAGGTCGCGCCGACGGGTGCGGAGCCGACACTGGTGGGCGATCTCGTCGCTGCCCAGTGGGCCGTCCCCACTCTGGACGACCCGAACTGGAGACGTCCTGCCCGTTCCAGCAGACGACTCGTCGGCATCGCGGCGGTGGTGGGCACTGTCATAGGTGGCCTGGCGGGTGGAGCGCTGGCCCTGCAGCCCGACAAGATGGAGACGGCTTCGACGAGTTCCCGTCCTCCCGCCAGCGCATCCCCCAGCAAGACTGCCACCATGCCGGCTTCCGCTTCACCCGCAGCAAGCTCCCAGGCTGTGGTGGAAGCCGCGTCATCCCCTACTCCTGCGAACGCGGACGAGGCGACGATCGCCACATGGCGTGCAGTTCGTCGGGCCAAAGGAGAAGCGGAGATCGAGACCGAGGCCGCACTCGGGCACGACCTCAGCTACGGCATGGGCGAGGACTACAACTACAGCGGTCAGTACGACGTGGGCTACGCCCCGGCCCGGAGAGAGCTCTACATAGCCATCAGCGGCCCGGCCGTGGAGTCACGCGTCGTGCAGGGAGTGGCCAAGAACGCCTGCCTCACCTTGCGCATGATGGCGGACATCTACAAGTCCCTTCCGTATGACGAGTACGTCCTGGTCGACAACACCACGTCCACGGCGCCGGCGATCGTGTGGGAGGACGACTTCCGTGCCAACACCGGCTGCATCACGCAGACCATCGACCGCACTGCCGCCGACCCCGGGCAGGAGCCGAGCTGGCACCCCACCGAAGAAGGACTGGCCGCGGCCCAGATCCCCAGCGTCGACAAGCGTGAAATCAGAGTGGCAACCGAGGCGGTCCACCAGCTCTTTGTCGACTGGAACGCCAACTCCCGCCTGGTCGAAGACCCCCGCTATATCAGCGACGAGAACACCAGCATCGGCTTCGCTCCGCACGAAGGCGTGATGTACGTGTGGGCCACGAAGCCCGAGTGGGACCAGAGCACGCGAGAGGAGTGGGCAGAGGCCGCCGCCGGCGTGGCCTGCCGGACTGTTCTCGCGGAATCTCGCGCGGGGCAAGGATGGGGCTACGCACAGTACGCTATGGCGGTCCTCGACGGCGCTGGAAGTGCGGAGTTTCTTCGCTGGGGCACGGCCGGCAGCTGCACGAGCTGACCTTCCCTCGGCCCTCCATGGTTGCGTCCGGTCGAGGTCAGCCGAACGCGACGTTTGTAGAAGCCGAACGCAGGACCTTGGGCCTGTCAGCTCAGCGAGTGCACCCCGCTGGGCTGGCATTGAGGTTCGGTGAGGTTCCAATTGGGGTCTTACACGCCTTTGACGTGCCGCGCAGCTTCGCTGCAGAGTGCTGAGAAGGCACTTGGTGATGGTGGAGGGGGGCGCCTATGACCTGCGGGTGCGCTCTCGAATGCTGGCTGCTGCCGAAAACTTTGGGCCTTTTCGGGACGGTCGAGCTGCCAGCGGTGGGGGCTTGCGTGCGTTGCATGGGGGCGAAGGCGACGCTACTGGCGCACGCGGACAGAGACGTGGCCTCGGCGCGCAGGCCATTGGCGAGCTGGTAAGCGAGTGCACGTCGGCGGTTCGTCCGGGTGCTCCCGGGCTCGGGCAGTCAAGACTTGCTGGCCCTTCGATGCAGTCTGCCCCTGGCTGGACGCGGTGACCGGATGCATGCGCCCTGGCGTCGGGCTGATGTCTCTTGCCCCCTGCCGTCTCAGGCTGTCCCTAGACTGTGATCAGCAACGTGGCAAACGGTACTGGGGGCAGCAGACATGGATGAGACAGAACGCAGGGCCGCGACGGCCCCCATCCGAATTCACCAGGTCCGCACTGCGCTTCTGAAGCAGTATCAGGGACTCATCTACGATGCAGACCTCAAGGGATATGACCAGAAGGGCTATGAGCAGCGCTTCCTCTCTCGGGCGCTGACGGCTGCTGCCGTGCGGGAGGTGACGGGTTGCGATCATAAGACCGCTGGCGCTTCTGTCATCGACGGTGAAGACGACCAAGGCATTGACGGGGTAGCCGTCACCGAAGGCACACAAGAGGTCTGGCTCGTTCAGGCCAAGTGGAGTGATGACGGGAAGGGCAAGCTCGACACCAATGCGGCGCACAAGCTCATCGCTGGCCTTCGCCTCATCGAGCAGCGGAGTTTCGACCGCTTCAACGAGCGGCTTGAGCCGATCGCTGCTCGAGTCAATGCTGCGATGCACGATGCCCGTCTCAAAGTGACCCTGGTCATCGCCGTCATGGGTATGGGGACGCTCAGCAAGGAGACCGCAAACGTTCTTGACGACGCCCGGCGAGAGTTCAATGGTCTTGGCCCGGTCCTTGAGTACCGTGTGGTCCACGCTGCGGACATCCTGCGTCAGATCCGTGAGGACCTGGCCCCCGACCCTGTGCGGGTGACCGTGCGGATGACGAACTGGATCCGGCGGAACACACCGCTCGTCGCCTACCAAGGAACCGTCCCGGCGAGCAACGTCGCTGACTGGTATCAGGAGCATGAAAGCCGGCTGTACGAGCAGAACCTGCGTCAATCTCTCGGTACGACCCGCGTGAATTCAGGCATGCTTGGCACCCTGGTTGACGAGCCGGAGAACTTCTGGCTCTTCAACAACGGAGTGACGGTGCTGTGTGATCGACTGGAGGAGAAATGGCCGGGACGCCGTCGTCCGGACGAGCCCGTGCATCTGCACCTCTCTGGGGTCAGCGTCGTAAACGGTGCACAGACTGTCGCGGCCGCCCACCGTGCCACGAAGACAGCTCCAGATGCGGTCGAAGATGCCGAAGTTACGGTCAAGGTGATCGTCGTCGACAAAGGCATGCCAGATCTCGCGCAGCGGATCACCGAGACGACGAATACGCAGAACCACGTGGAACAGCGCGACTTCATCGCCCTGGACGAGGTGCAGGCGATGATCCGTGAGGACTTCATGCTGTCCCTGCAAAGGTCCTATGTGTTCAAGCGTGGTGAGCCTGACCCGGCGCCCGACGAGGGTTGCTCTGTGGTGCACGCTGCCATCGCCCTGGCTTGTGCGCACCGCAACACTGAGCTCGCCGTACGAGCAAAGCGGGACACTGACCTTCTCTGGGAGCGCGGAAGTGGAGGCGCCTACCCTCGCCTTTTTGGGGAGCGGCCGGGAGCCTTCCAGATCTGGCGCTCTGTACTCGTGCACCGCGCGGTGGGTACTGCCCTCAACGAGGAACGCAAGAGGTTCCAGAAGCGAGCGGCCGACGTGAGTCAGCGAGGTGACCTGCTCGTCACGCATCTGGTCTTTCAGCTTCTTGATCAGGACCGCATCGATGATCCGGAGTACGACTGGGACGTGGCCCTTCGTGAGGTTCCCTCACTCACCAATCGCGTCCTGTCCTGGCTAATCCACCACATCGACTCCGAGTACGGACAGACCTCCTTCCTCAGTGGGACGCTCACTGACGCCGGGCGCTGCAAACGCCTCGCGGAGCTGGTGCTGCGTGACGCCCAGCGCGAAGGAGTCATCCCCGACCTGCCGGCCGTCTATAGCGCCACCAGGGGCAGCAATCGCAAGCCGCGCCGCCCTAACGCTGTACCCACCCTGGTGGACTACGGAAGGATCGCGGACGGGACGCCGGTTCGCCTGCGTTTGTCGAACAAACCTGAGATCGACGCGCTCACCCCGTGGCTTGCCGAGGACCCCAGACGTGGTCAGGCAACCTGGGTAAACGACCGAACGCGGTGCCTCGTGTGGGCGGTTGACGGGCGCGCTTACTCTCCGACGCGCTTGGTCCTGAACTTGTACGAGTTTGCGGGCTGGGACGAAGCTCCTGTGGCTGTCCAGGGACCTGCACGTTGGACGCTGGACGGTGTTGCGACTCTCTCGGAGCGAGCGCGGGCATTGCTTGACGAGCAGGCCGAACAGGAGTGAGCGTCTGTCCCTTGAGGGCAGCCACTGAGCGTAGGTGCGTCATGGCTGCTTACTCACGCCATGGCGGACGCCAGTCCAGCTTCGGACCGTCAACTGTGCCGACCTCGGCGCGATGAGAAGGTGTTAGCGCGCCGTCAGGCATGCCCCCAAGACGTGATGGGGCACCCGAGCAGTGCGACGAGGCCCGGCACCAGCACGGGTGCCGGGCCTCGTCGCGTTCGTCAGTCGACGAGGTAGTGGGCCTCGATGTAGGCGACGGTGGAGTCGTACGGTTCCCCGACGGGCTTCAACATGTACCGGCGGAAGACCGCGGCTGTGGCGCGCCGGGCGCCCCGATTGCGGGCGTCCGCGTTGTCCCATGCCTGGGCGAGGGTGCGAGTGACCACTTGGTCGATCTCTTCGGCCAGGTTCCTCTCCGTGACCGTGAGTCCAGACGGCGCGTGATCGAGGATGATCCGTGACAGCACGCCCACATGGTCGTCGTCGAGCACGACTGCTTCGTCAGGGTGCTTCTCGGCATTCACGATGGCGCGGGCGATCCGAAGTGCCTCGGACAGGAACTCCAGGGCGTCCTGTGCGTTCTGGATGATCCGATCCCGCAGCTGCTTGATCCGCTCCGCAAGGGCCGTGTACTTCGCGGACCCCGGTTCGACGCCCTTGTCGAGGGCGGCCTTGATGTGATCCAGGATTTCCGCCGCGGATGGTGGCCTCTTGTCCTCGCCGCCGTCCTTGGTGGACTTGGGGCGGACGAGGGTCAGCAGCTCCTTGAGTATGGCGATGCCCTGGGCGTCCAGGACGAGGGCCTCCTCCTGGGAGGCGACCACGGAGAAGGAGTGGACGTGGGCGTTGATGATCTCCAGGACCATCGGCCCCAGCTCGGCCAGCCGTTCCTTCCTTTCCTCGTCGGACGACTTCTTGAACAGGGTCGTGTAGACGGATCCGAACAGCGCGAAGCCGTCCCGATACTTGGCGACCCGCTTGTCGGTGTTGATGAGCGGGTACAGGCGGGCCAGGAGTCGGTAGTCCTTGGAGAACACCTCGGCGGCGCCCGGGTTGGAGTCCAGGAAAACGTTGATGGCTCGCACGGACTCGTATCCGTGGACCGCGAGGTCCAGATCGTCCACGTCTACGAAGAGGTCTTCGATCCGGGCGAAGACGGTGCGGAATTCGGCGACCAGCTCAGACAGGTCGGTGACGAACCCGCCACCCTTGCCGGCCCCCGTCGCGGTGGGGTCGGCAACGGCCCGCTGGACTTCTTCGGCCAGGCCGATGTAGTCGACGACCACGCCCGAGGTCTTCACGAACCCGGTCGGGGACACCCAGGTGCGGTTCGGACGGGTGATCGTCTGGAACAAGGTGTGGGCCTTCAGTGGCTTGTCCAGGTACAGGACGCCCTCGTTGGGGGCGTCGAACCCAGTCATCAGCTTCGCGGTCACCACCAGGAAGCACAGCGGGTCGTCGGCGGCGAGGAACCGGCGCTTCTGCTCCTCCTCCTCGGTCTCCGAGAGCTGGTACGGCCGCATAGCGGGGTCTTCGTCCTTGGAATCCGAGACGGAGATGTTCACCTCGGCGGTGATCCGCTCATGCTTCCCGACCTCGGCGAGCACCTGCGACGCCTCGAAGCCCGCCAGCAGCTCGTTGATCTTGTCCGTGTACGCCACGGCCAGCTCGCGGTTGAAGGCGACGACCTGGGCTTTGAGGCCGTTGCGGTACGCGCCGGCCAGGTAGTGGTCCACGATGTCCTGGCAGACCGCTTGGATGCGGTTGGGGTTGGCGAACACCGAGGTGAGCCGCCCGAACTTGCGGGACAGGGTTTCACGGTCGGGATCGTCGAGGTCGAAGTCGTCTGCGAACTGGTCGAACTCGGCCTGCAACGCCTGGTCGTCTATCTCGAACGAGACGGGGTGCGGGTCCAGCATGACCGGGACGGTCGCCTCGTCCAGCAGAGACCGGGACACCGAGTAACGGTGCAGCACCCTGCCCGGGTCGGCCTCCTCACCGAAGAGGGCGAAGGTGTCGGTGGCGAGGTTTCTGATGGGGGTGCCGGTCATGCCGAAGAACTTCGCGTGCGGCAGCGCTGCGCGCATCTGGCCGGCCAGGGACTTCGACTTGGCGGACTGTGTGCGGTGTGCCTCGTCGATCAGCACGATGATGTTGTCTCGGGTGGACAGGTTCTTGCCGGCGTCGGCGAACTTGTGGACGGTCGTGGAGATGACGCCGCGCACATCGTCGGCCAGCAGGGCACGCAGTTCGGCGCTGGTCGCGGGCTTGTGGAAGTAGGCGTCCCCCATCGCGGAGGTGAATACCCCAGAGGTCTGCCGCACGAGCTGGGTCCGGTCCGAGAGCAGGATGATCGTGGGAGACTCGGTTCGGGTGTCGGCCAGCAGCAGCGAGGCGGCGAACACCATTAGCAGGGTTTTCCCAGACCCTTGGTGGTGCCAGACCAGTCCCTTGGACCCGCCCTCCAGGACCCGATCGTGGATCAGGTGCGCGGCCTCCATCTGCGGATAGCGGGGAAGGTACTTCTTGTCCGCCCCGCCCCCGGAGGTGTCGAAGAGAGCGAAGTTGGCAAGCATGTCCAGGACCGTCGCCGGGTTGAGCAGCAGCTGTACGGAGCGCTGCACGTCAGCCTGTCCGGACAGGTTCTCGTCGTCGGCGGTAGACCGGAACGGCTGCCACAGGTTCGTGGGAGCGCGAACGGCACCGAACCGCAGCTTCAGCCCATCGGAAGCGACGGCGAAGACGTTGGGGGTGAAGAACCATGGGTACTCGGTGGCGTACACGTCGTTGATCTCGCGGGCGGCGTCGGCCCACCCAGACTTCGCGGTCGGGGACTTCACCTCGACCACTACCAGGGGCAGGCCGTTGACCCAGTACACGAGGTCGAACCGGCGGGAGGTCTTGCCGGGGACGGTTATGGTCACCTCGTCCGACACGACCAGTGAGTTGGCAGTCGGACGCTCGAAGTCGATGACCTTCAGGGGATGCCACACACCGTCGGCATCCCGGAACTCCTTATGTCCGCGCAGCAGGCGCAGCACCTGCTCGTTGGCACGAACCAGTCCGCCTTCGACGGCGTTGACGGTGGAGATGATCTCGTCGACCACCGCGTTCACGTCGAATCCGTCGATCACTTCGGGATTTAACCGGATTATAGTGTCCCGCAACTGACTGTTAATTACCGTCTGTGTCGTCTCGCGCAGTAGCGACCTGCCCGCTACGAAGTCCCAGCCCATTGGGAGGGACCACTGGATCATCAGGTTTTGGAACTCACGCTCCCGAATTCCTTTCGCCACGGCTCAGACCTCCAACTCGGGGGATTCGATGTCGATGGTGCGGTCCAACAGCCCTGACAGCAACCCTGCCCGAACCGTGCCGAGCCTGGCGGCCTCGGCTCGGATCGCAGCGATCTGACCCTCAATCGCATCCAGAGCCTCCGCTGCCTGCTCTTGCTCACGCCGGGACGGAACGGGAAGCACCACCGACAGGAGCTGGTCAGGATTGAGGCGCTTACGGCGCTGCACGGTGCCGACGACCCTGCTCTGCATCTCAACCCACAGGCGAGGTGTCCGACAGACGTGCTTCATCCACCCCGGGACGATGTCACTGGCAAGGGTGAAGGTCGGGAACTCATTGCTCGCCACGAAGCCGTCGAACTCCGCAGGGACCACGGTGATCGGCCCCTCCCAAGCAGTCAGCTTCCGCATCACCACCTGGTTCTCCCGAAGGACATTCATAGCGGCGTACTCGGTGTCTGCCCCGTCGAATTCATCCTTGTCTACGAGTCCCTTGCCGGCGTTGAGCACTCCAGCGAGGTGGTAGGTCGTCCCCGATTCCATCGGTGTTCGTGTGATGTCGAGGTGCATTACCTCGCCGAGAGGCCGCGACTCGGCCTCATCGCCCTGAGAGGTACGCCAGAGCAGAGATGCCGCGGCCCGATACACACCTTGCAGTGCCACAGCCTCAGCTTCGAGCGCGGTGATCTGGCCGTCGACAGCACCGATGACTTCGACGATCCGCTCCTGCAACGGCATTGGCGGCAAGGCAACGCTAATCTCGTAAGCCCGGCTGCGGGTCAGACCAGGAACGCCGGTCTGGGTGGCGAGCTCTGTCAACTTTGCGTTGACGAGTAGGAGGTGGGCGAACTCCATTCCAATCTGGGCGGAGTTCTTGACCGAAACGTAGAAAGCGGTGTCGATAGGGGAAAAGTCGCCTTGGCTGAAGTTGACAGTGCCTGAGGAGCCCGTCCCCTTCCGTCCAACGATGACGCCAGGTCCCTTCACTAGTGGCTGAGAGTGATAACCGACGATGCCGTTGCTCCCGTAAACGGGGAATCCTTGACCGTCTCGAGCCTTCTCGGGTAGCGGCTTGCCGTACTCAAGGGTCAGCAACTCACCGACCGTCGTCTGCCACCAGTCACTCATCGAAGCCCTCGATTCCAGCGTCGGCGAGAACGGCGAGCATGCGCTGCTCGGTCTTCTGGCGCTCAGCGCGGGCGATGTTGTAGGCATCGATGAGGGTGCCGAGGTCTTCCTGCTCGGCGGCGGCCTGCTTGACGTACCGCCCGATGTTGAGGTCGTACCCGCTCGCCGCGATCTCCATGGTGGGGACGAACCGAGCCGAAAGGCCGGCCTCTACGACGGGGTCGACCGGGTTGCCGCCGGCGTCGAACTTTGAGTGGTAGGCAGCCACCGTGTCAGCGATGTCCGCCGCGGCCAGGATGTTGCGGTTCTTAGCCTTGGAGAACCGCGTGGAAGCGTCAATGAACAGCACGCCGCCCTGACGCTCCGGGGCCTTGGTGCCGGGGGCACGGAACACGAGGATGCAGGTCGGGATCGTCGTGCTGTAGAAGAGGTTCGAGGGTAGCCCGATCACGGCTTCCAGGAGGTCGTCGTCCAGGACGCGCTGACGGATGGCTGCTTCCTGGCCGCCGCGGAAAAGGACGCCGTGGGGCAGGACGACGCCGGCACGCCCCTTCTTCGGGTCCATGCTGGCGATCATGTGCTGCACGAACGCCCAGTCCGCCGACGACTGCGGGGCGACCCCGCCGATGGCACGCGGGTCGTTGCTCCAAGGCTTCCACTTCAGGCTGTAGGGCGGGTTAGCGAGGATCACGTCGAACTGCGCGACCGTGCCGTCCGGCTTCGTGAAGCGCGGGTCCTTCAGGGTGTCGCCGACCTCGACTTTGAACTGGGTGAGGTTGTGCATGAAGAGGTTCATGCGTGCCACACCCGCAGTGTCCGGTACGGACTCCTGCCCGTGCAGCTTGAGGGTGTAGCCACGCCCACCGTGGGCCTTCAGCAGGCTCGCGGAGGCGATGAGCATGCCGCCCGACCCGCAGGTTGGGTCGTACACCGACTCGAAGCTCTTGGGCTCCAGAACCTCGACGATCAGCTCGACGACCTCGCGCGGAGTGAAGAACTGGCCGGCGCGGGTGCCGGACCCGTCGGAGAACCGCTTCAGCAGGTATTCGTACGCTCCACCGAGCACGTCATGGGACATGTTGCCCTCGTGCATCTTCGGAGTGCGGTCCATCGCCTGCATGACCGCAGCCAACACCTCCCCCGCCAACACCTCTTCGGAGGCCCAGGCCATGGATCCGAACAGGCGGGAGAACTTGTCAGGGTTGGCCGTCTCGATGGCCTGCAGGGAGGCGCGGACCCGCTGCCCCAAGCCGGGCTGGGTGACGGTGGCCAGGATGGACGACCAGGAGGCACGGCGCTCGGCGACGGTGCCAGGGTGGATGGAGGGGATCTTGAACGTCTGGTAGGTGCGGTACTCGACCTCGTTGGCTTCCTCGGCTGAGAGGCCGAGGTCCTCGTTCTCCTCGAGGAAGGTCTGGTGGTTGTGCTCCCAGGTGTCCGACAGGTACTTCCAGAACATCAGAGGGAAGACGACCGAGGAGTATTGCGCCTCGGGCATCGCCACGCGCAGCTCGTCGGCTGCGTCCCACAAGCGGTTCTCGATCTCCTGCTGGGTCACTGCCATCAGTCGGGGGTGTCCTTGTTCGTCAAAGGGCGGCGGCCGAGGGCCGTGGTAGTCCCTCTGTCCACCCAGTGCTGGCGTGCTCGGCATGTACATGCCGAGCACGCCAGCACTGGGTGGACACGCGCGGGGCGTCGCATGCCTGTGTGGGCGACTCGCCAACGATATCCCTCCCCAGGGCCATGAAATTCGGCAAGCGGCCCGAGCGAACGACGCGGCCAGCAGTGGGTGGACGACCCTGCTTGTTGATCTTTCCCGCTCCAGCGCGCTGCCGGTCCGCTCCCCCATGACATCGACCTGATCACCATCCGCGGTGGTCATGCGGGCTGTGCCGCCGCCCGCACGGCCACTGGCGTAGGCATGCCCAGCATGTCTGGGCAACGGGTTCACTCCATGGCAGGCCGAGAGGGTCCATTGCGTCTCATGCCGTCCCGTCGCCGGTTGGCGGTCATTGCGCTCACCTTGCGGCCGATCTCTCGATTGCGGAACGGAACCAGCCCACTGTCGCCGCGATTCCCTTCTGGATCGGCGGTGGTGTCACCGTGGGGAACAGTGCTTTTAGGCGTGCACTGTCCGCCTGAGAGTGGGGGACGTCACCGGCGCGTGGGGCTTTATTCTCCCGGTCGACGAGCTGGCCGGTCGCCGACTCGATCTCCTGGATCAGGGCCAGCAGCGAGATGCGGCTTCCGAAGGCGAGGTTCACCGGGCGGGGGTCCATGACCCGGTGGAGGAGGGCGTCGGTGAGGACGTCGCAGACCGTGCCCACGTACGTGAAGTCGCGCGTCTGGGTGCCGTCGCCGTGGATGGTCACCGGCTCGCCTGCGAGGGTGGCGCTGATCCACTTCGGGATGACGGCGGCGTAGGCGTGGTCGGCGCGCTGGCCGGGGCCGTAGACATTGAAGAAGCGGAAGGGGAGGACCGGCAGGTCGAAGCTGTGGTGGTAGGCGCTCAGGTACGCCTCCGTCGTGAGCTTGGTGACCGCGTACGGGCTCATCGGGGCGGATGCGAGGTCCTCGTGTTTCGGCAGATGGGGGTTGGCGCCGTAGACGGAGGACGAGGAGGCGGCGATCACGTGCGGGCCGCCGGCGCGGCGGGCGGCTTCGAGGACCTGGAGGGTGCCGGTCGCGTTGGCGTGGTGGCTGGCCAGGGGGTCTCGCAGGGAGCGCGGTACGGAGGGGAGCGCGGCCAGGTGGACGACGGCGTCGGCGCCGCGGAACGCCCGGTCGAGGAGGGCGGCGTCCTGGACGTCGCCCTCGAAGAACTCCACGTCGAGGCCGGCGAGGTTCGCCTTGTCCCCGGTGGAGAGGTTGTCGACGACCCGGAGTCGGGAGACCTGGGGCTGTTCGGTCAGGGCGCGGACGAGGTTGCTGCCGATGAATCCGGCGCCGCCGGTGATCACGATCTTCACGATGGTTCCCTTCGGAGAGATCAGAGAGAGTCGACGTGGGCGCCGGTGAGCCGGCGGCGGCAGTCGAGGATGTACGGGGAGTGCGCGCTGATCAGGGGATAGTCGAAGGCGTCGTGGTCCGCGAGAAGGACTACGGCGTCGGTCGTCGCGAGCAGGTCGGAGGTCACCTCGACCCGCCGGAGGCCCTCCAGACCGGCGGCGCGGGGGTGGGCGTCGTCCAGGACGTGGGGGTCGGCGGCCTGGACCTCGGCGCCCATACCGGTGAGGAGTTCGGCGATGCGGGCCGCCGGCGTCTCGCGGGCGTCCCCGGTGTTGGCCTTGTACGCCAGGCCGAGCAGCAGGATCCGGGAGTCCTTGAGCGGCTTCCCGTGTTCGTTGAGGCCCGCCACGAGACGCCGCACCACGTAGTCGGGCATGTGGTTGTTCACGTCGTTCGCCAGCTCGACGAAGCGGAAGTTCTGTCCCAGGGTCCGTTCGACCCGCCACGAGAGGTAGGAGGGGTCGACGGGCAGGCAGTGGCCTCCGACCCCGGGGCCGGGGGCGAAGCGCATGAACCCGAAAGGTTTGGTCGACGCGGCGTCGATGGCTGCCCAGACGTCGATGCCCAGGTCGTGGGCGAAGATCGCCAGCTCGTTGGCGAGGGCGATGTTCACGTGCCGGAAGGTGTTCTCAAGGAGCTTGGTCAGCTCCGCTTCCTTGCAACTGGCCACGGGCACGACCGTGTCCACGAGGGAGGCGTAGAAGTCGCGGACCGACTCCAAGGAGGACGGGGTGATGCCGGAGACGACCTTGGGCGTGTTCTCCAGCCTCCAGGTGGGATTCCCGGGGTCGATGCGCTCCGGGCTGTACCCGAGGTGGAAGTCCCGGCCGGCGGTCAGACCGGAGCCTCGTTCCAGGAGCGGGCGGAACACCTCCTCGGTCGTCCCGGGGTACGTGGTCGACTCCAGGACGACGGTCGCTCCACGGGTGAGGTGACGGCTGAGCGTCCGTGCCGCATCCTCGACGTGCGACAGGTCCGGCGCGCCGTCGTGCAGTGGCGTCGGGACGGTGACGACCGCCACGTCGAACCCGGCGCAGTCGGCAGGGTCGACGGTCGGCCGGTAGACGCCGGCGGCGAGGAGCGGTGCCAGCCGCTTGTCCGAGACGTCCTCGACGTACGACTCGCCGAGCACGAGCCGCTTGATCCGGCCGGCGTCAACGTCGAGGCCGACGACGCTGTGCCCCATCTCGGCGGCTCGCACCGCGAGCGGGAGCCCGACGTACCCCTGCCCGACGATGACGACGCGGAGTCGACGGGGCTCGTGGTTCCTGGTCATGCGGTCCACCTCGCTGTGGTTCGGGATCGGGACTGGGGTGGTGGGGGCGTACTCGCAGTGCGAGATCCGGCATGGGCGGTGGCCGTAAGATGGGGAGCGCCTCGGCCGTCCGGGACTCGCTTGGCCGCCTGTCCCGGACGGCCGAGTGCTTTTCGGGCGCGATAGGAAGGGGCGGGAAAACCCACCGGCTGGCCCCATCCCCGGTTCGATACGATGACGGTGGCTTGCAGTCCCGTTCCGTCACCATGAGTGACGCCGACGTGCGATCGGAGTGATCGCGTCGGCTGCGGCCTCCCGACCTGGGCCCGCCGTGGCAGCGCCACCGGCGCCGTACGTACGAAATGGAGCATCCAAGGATGGCTCGACACCTGGTAACCAGCGCGCTTCCCTACATCAACGGGATCAAGCACCTGGGCAACATGGTCGGGTCGATGCTTCCGGCGGACGTGTACTCCAGGTACCTCCGCCAGCGTGGCCACGACGTCCTCTACATCTGCGCCACCGACGAGCACGGCACGCCGGCCGAGCTGGCAGCCAAGGAGGCCGGGCTGACGGTTGCCGAGTTCTGCGCGCAGGCCCACGACGCGCAGAAGGCCGTGTACGACGGCTTCGAGCTCGCCTTCGACTACTTCGGGCGCAGCTCCTCGCAGCAGAACGTCGAGATCACCCAGCACTTCGCGCGGAAGCTGAACGAGAACGGCTTCATTGAGGAGCGGGCGATCCGCCAGGTCTACTCGCCGGTCGATGGCCGCTTCCTGCCGGACCGGTACGTCGAGGGCACCTGCCCGCACTGCGGCTACGACAAGGCCCGCGGTGACCAGTGCGAGAACTGCACCCGTGTCCTGGACCCGACCGACCTGATCAACCCGCGCTCGGCGATCAGCGGTTCCACGGACCTGGAGGTCCGCGAGACCAAGCACCTCTTCCTGCTGCAGTCGAAGCTCCAGCACGAGGTCGAGGAGTGGATCGCCACCGTCAGCGACCAGTGGCCGCACCTGTCCACGTCCATCGCCCGCAAGTGGTTGACCGAGGGCCTGAACGACCGCGCCATCACCCGCGACCTCGACTGGGGCGTGCCGGTCCCGGCCGACACCTGGCCGGAGCTCGCGGCCGAGGGCAAGGTCTTCTACGTCTGGTTCGACGCCCCGATCGAGTACATCGGCGCGACGAAGGAGTGGGCGGACGCCGCCTCCGACGGTGAGACCCGCGACTGGAAGTCGTGGTGGTACGAGGCCGACGACACCGTCCGGTACACGCAGTTCATGGCCAAGGACAACGTCCCCTTCCACACGGTGATGTTCCCGGCCACCGAGCTCGGCGTGCGCGAGCCCTGGAAGAAGGTCGACGTCGTCAAGGGCTTCAACTGGCTGACGTTCTACGGCGGCAAGTTCTCCACCTCCCAGAAGCGCGGCGTCTTTACCGACGCGGCCCTGGAGATCCTGCCCGGCGACTACTGGCGCTACTTCCTGATCGCCAACGCCCCCGAGTCGGACGACTCCTCCTTCACGTGGGAGCACTTCACCGCCACGGTGAACAAGGACCTGGCGGACACCCTCGGCAACTTCGTCAACCGCGTGCTGTCCTTCTCCCGCAAGCGGTTCGGTGACGACGTCCCGGCCGGCCACGAAGCCGGCGAGGCGGAGACCAAGCTGGGCGAGGAGATCGCGCGTCTGCTCGGCGAGTACGAGGAGCAGATGGAGGCCCTGCAGTTCCGCAAGGCCGCCGCCGCCCTGCGTGCGCTGTGGTCCGCGGGCAACTCCTACCTGGAGGAGAAGGCCCCCTGGCTGGAGATCAAGACCGACCCCGAGGGCGCGGCGCTGACCCTGCGCACGGCGATGAACCTGATCCACCTGTACGCGGTCGTCTCCGAGCCGTTCATCCCGACCTCGTCGGCAGCCATGCGCGGGGCCTTCGCCCTGGAGAACGACACCGCGACCTGGGTGACCGCGGAGCAGGCCAGGTCCCTGGACACCGTCCCGGCCGGCACCGCGTTCACGGTGCCGCCGGTGCTCTTCGCGAAGATCACGGAGGAGGACCTGGAGTCCTACCGTGAGCGCTTCGGCGGCGCCCCGGAGGCCTGACAGACATCCCCGCACCCGTACCGTCCCGACTCTCATCGGGCGGTACGGGAGTGGAGGAAGACGGGCAGGTCCGCGGGCGAGACGTTCATGAGCCGCACGCGAGGAACCGGGCCGCCGATCTCCACGCACGTGACCCCGGCGGACCCGGGCACGTGCTGGAGATACCGGTCGAAGCCGTTCCCGGTGAGCCACAGCAGCAGGCAGGCGATGCCCCCACCGTGCCCGACGAGGACGGTGGTTCGCCGCTCGCCGGAACAGACCTCGTCCCAGAGATCCACGTAGCGGGTCTGGACATCCTCCGACGACTCGCCGCCCGGCGTGCGGAGCCGGTGGATCGGCACGCCGTGGCGAGCGGCCTCGGCGGCGGCGAGTTCCCTGGGCTGGCCCCCGAGGTGACCGCTGTCCTTGGCGGCCAGACGCTCGTCGACGCGGACGTCTGCCGGGGCGAGCGCGGCGGTGAGGAGCTCGGCCGACTCCCGGCAACGGGACATCGGGCTGACGAGCAGCTGATCCACGGTGACCCCGGCCGCCGCGAGGCAGGCACCGACCCACCGTATGTCGGCACGCCCGCGCTCGCTGAGCCGGCCGCCGACCGCGCGGCCCTGGTGGATGCCCTGGAGGTTCTCCTCCGTCTCGCCGTGCTTGACCAGGTAGATGCGCTGGGTGTTCATGGCGTCGTGTCCCTTCACTCCGGTCAGTCCCAGTGGCGGACGTCGACGCGTGCGGAGACGGCGGCGGCGACCTCGTCGTGCTCGGCCCGGCTCATGGCGGGGAAGCGGTCGTGGTGCCACTCGACGTAGAGGACGGAGACGAGGTCGATCGTCCCGTCGACGAGCAGCTTCCTGAGCACGGGGTACTCGGCGCCCTCGATGTCCATCTTCACGACGACGTGGTCCTCCGGCGTGGCGGTCCGGCGGAGCCAGGTGCTGAAGTCCACCGCCGGCACGGCGACGGGGGAGCTGTAGTCGATCTGCTGGTCGTATACGGGCGGTACCCGCTTGCCGGGCATCACGGTGGAGCTCTCGTGGTGGCCGAGGAAGAGGTCGATCGTGCCGTCCTCGGTCCACACCGCACTGGGGGAGACCTCGACCAGGCCGGCGTGCTGGGCCTGCTCCACGTTCGCCGTGATGGAGGGGAGCAGGGACGGGTTGGGCTCGAAGGCGTAGAAGTCGTGGTCCGGGAGCTCGTGAATGAAGCGCCTCAGCACGATTCCGAGGTTGGCGCCGCAGTCGACGAAGATCTTGCGCATGTGAGTCAGTCCTCCAGGTGGGTCATCGGAGCGCTGAGGTCGATCTCCCGTACGACGCGATCGGCGAGCAGGACGAAGTCGCCGGTCTGGGGGAGGTAGCAGCGCTCCTCGTAGCGGATGGTGATGCGGCGGACGGGTTCCTCGCCGCGGTAGGCGGGCAGATCGCCCCACCGGTAGAGCTGGCCCCCGGGCGCCTTGAGGCGCCGTAGCCACAGGGGCAGGGGGCTCTTCCGAGCACCGGCGTTGAGCCGGGTGAACATGGCGGTCAGGAAGGCGACGTGCTCGGCCGAGCGTTCCTCGTCCCTGTGCGTTCGGCCGTACATCTGCTTGAGCGTGTGCAGCTGGTCCCGGTCCCGGCCGGCCTGGACGAGGAGATCGCGGATCCGCCGGTCCCAGACGATTCCGAGGTGTCCGTGGAGGACGGGCTCGTCCGTCAGGAAGTAGCCCTCCACGCGACCGAACTCGCGCTCGTACGGGCACATGTAGTCGTTGTAGAGCCCCCGCGTCGCGCCGGACACGGTCTCCACCTGCCAGTGGACGCGGGCGGTGAAGGGCGTGTCCCACCACCCCAGATGCCAGGGCTGCCACAGCAGGTCGGCGGTGCTGAGCAGGATCACGGTGAGCGCCACCAGTGCGGCGGGCCACCCGAAGGCCGTGTTGTACCCCGTGTCGGGAAGCAACCCAAAGGTCGTCGCGAGTCCGATGTTGGCGGCGATGTTCTCCCAGAAGAGGATGCCGGAGGCGAGGGCGACGGCGAGGTTGAAGAGTGCGGTCGTCACCAGGACCGCGATCAGCAGTCGGCGGTCGAGAAAGGCGACCAGCCCGGCGGCCTCCACGACCATCGTGAGGATGTTGACGGGGCGGTCCACGACCCTCGCCCGGTGCAGAAGCCGAGACACCTTCCCGGACGGGAGGAAGCGCGCCCAGCCCCAGGAGTACGCCGAGGCCATGAGGTAGTGCGTGCGGTTGTGCCAAGCCCAGGACCAGGGGCGCGGCCCCAGACGTGCTTTGCTCCAGGTCGGCTTGACGTAGTGGGACAGCGAGACACAGCCGAGCACCAGTACCAGGCCCGCCGTGGAGTCGGACGGGGGCGGGGTGAGGACCGCGGTCACGAGGAACCAGGCGAGGTACCCCTTCAGCAGCCTCACCGACATCATCGCGTGGTGCTGCCAGCCACGCAGCCTGCCGCAGAACACGGCGATCCACGCCAGCAGGGCGGGAGCCCAGAGGCAGGACGCGACGGCGAGGAGCAGGAGGATCAGCTTGTCCCGACGCTGGGGACCGATGGGCAGCGTGACGTCGTAGTCGCTCGTGGCGCCTCGCCAGGTGAGGAGGGCGATCACGGAGACGACGAACCAGCGCAGCTGCTCGGGGAGAGGCGACGGACGGAGAGCCAAGGGGGCGATGACCGCGACGGCCGTACCCATGGCCAGTGGCGTGGGGCGCCGAGCGAGAGCCCGTACCGCGGGGGAGACCCCGAATCGGTAGCAGGTCACCGCGGCGGCCACGACCGCCGCGGTCACCACGTAGGAAGGAACTGGGGGAGTCGGCATGTCGACTACCCCGCGATCGGCGCGGGCATCGGCCGGTCGCCGGCTGGCAGGCTCTCCAGGTACGAGGCGATCCGTTCCCGGGGATCGGCTGCGAGGTACAGGTCGCGGTGGCGTACGACGTTGTCGCGGAGCACCGGCCGCCTCGCGAGGAAGTCGAGGACGGTTCGCCGCTCGACGCGCGGGGCGGCAGTGCCCAGCCCGGCCTCGTCGACGACCTTGGCGCACCAGTGCTGGTCGTAGGTCGGCAACGGGACGAGGTGGACCGGTTTGCCGAGGACGAGGGCCTCGCTGATCAGGTTGAAGCCCGCGTTGGAGAAGATGGCCTCGGAACGGGCCATGTCCGCGATGAACGCCTCGCGGTCGAAGGCGCGTATCTCGATTCGGGTGTCGGAGTACCCACGCAGCGACTTCAGCTCCCTCGGCTGTGCGTAGATCCGCAGCGTGCGGTCTGGTACGGACTGGCGGAAGACCGAGGCCAGTTCACGGACGGACTCCTCCGGACCGTAGTCGAAGTAGCGGGAGAAGTAGGCCGTGGCGAGGGGCTCGGTGGTGACCGGCGCCGACCTGACTAGGTCGGGGACGACCGGGGATATGAACTCCACCCTCTGGTCCTCGGCACCCAGAGGGACGTAGGAGCAGACGAACGACCGGTCCACGCGGGGTGCGAAGTACCGCAGTCGCTGTTCGTCGGCCGTTCGGGCGTACCGGCCGACGGTGGGGAGGTCGAGGTGGCGGTACTTGCTCTGCTGGTCGATGGAGACGAGCGGTCGACCGAAGTGGTAGGCGAGCCGCGGGGTGTTGGGCTCGTAGTCGGTGACGAACACGTCCGGGACGCCGCTGTTCCTGACGGCCCTGCGCAGCCGGAGATGACGGAGGAGACCTCCGGGCGCCTGCCGGATGTTCGCGCGTACGGCGTCGCGAGCGTGGATCCGGTCGTCGCGCGCGAGCAGCGTCGGCATCCAGGCGTCCCAGGCGGGGAAGCCGAGGTCCCTGAAGTACTCGACCCTGCCCTGGCCGTTGGTGACGATCCGGACCCGATGTCCGCGGTCGCGGAGGTACTGGGCGACCACGCTCTGCCGGACGGTGTGTCCCATTCCGATGCCGTTGACACCGATGATGACGTCGAGCGGTCGTACGTTGCTGGTTCCGTTTCCGGGCACGACGATCCCATCCCTTCGGTCAGGAGAGCCGGGTGATGACGTTGCGGGTGACTGCGACGACCTGGGGATCGGTCGCCAGGAGGCGCGCCCAGTCGGTGGTGGCGGCCGTGAAGACCGTGCCGCCGGTGGTGAAGACGCCGAGCGTGGCGGCCCGGGGGTCGGGCATCGGCTCCCGGGCGGCGAAGTTCCAGTCAGAGGGGAGCTCGGCGATGCCGAGGATCTCGAAGTCCTTCGGCGTTCCGTCCTGGCCGGTGGGGCGCGGTCGGCCGGTGGCGTCGTATTCGAACGCCGCGCCGTCGCACTCGTAGCCGATCAGTGCCCCGCCCTGTCCCAGGCTGTCTCCGGTCCTGAGCTCCGTGCCGGCGAAGGCCCAGTGGCCGGCGTCGGTGACGACGAAGCCCTGGGAAGCGCGGGTGCCTTCCCAGTGGCCACCGCCGTTGCGGTAGCTCACGCCCAGGAGGGTGTTCTCCGGCTCCGACTCCCACCAGTGGTCCGGGCACCCGTAGGAGCTGTCAGGGTCGGTGCCAGCGGGCGCTCCGGGCGGGAGCTTGTCGCAGGACAGACCGGTTCCGCCCGGGGTGACGTCGACACGCCACCAGCAGGTGTTGGCACCGAAGTTGGCGATGTGGCCGCCGGCGTCCCGGAAGGCGGTCACGTGGCGTCGGAGGTCGGTGCTCCAGTACTCGTCGTGACCGGCGGCGACCAGGAGGCGGTATCCATCGTGCAGGAACAGCCCCTCGTGGAGGTCCAGGTCGGTGCAGTAGTCGGCCTCGATCCGGTTCCGCTCCATCCAGGCGATGAAGGGGGCGTCCCAGTGGGCGAACGTCTGCCGGGGCGATGACGGGTCGTACGCGTCCGGCAGGCCCTTCACGGGCCCGCCGACACCACCCCCGGGACGGCGCGTCGTGACCTGGGCGGCGCTGTAGAGGCTGCCGCCGCCCGCCGTGTTGTACGCCTGGTATGTGAAGGTCGGGATCTTGTACAGGATCCTGCGGCCGGAGGGCGCGGAGGGGGTGACAACCAGGAGGATGCGTGCCTCGCGGGCGTCCAACGGCGGTATGCCGGACCCGCGCTCCGTGCTCAGCACCGCGACGTAGACACCGGACCGCCACTCCGGGGGCACGAGGAACTCGTACGCGGGCCACTGCCAGTCCTCGTCGAAGTTTCCAGGAGACGCGGCACGGCCGGGCCACTCGACGTGCCCCGCGTGCTGCGGCTCAGCTCCCCACCGGTAGAAGTCGACGTGGAAGCGGGGCGCGGTGACGGAGATGTGCAGACGTACCACCTCGCCGGCCCGGACGCTGGGCCGGGCCGCGTAGCCGTTGACGGTGGTCACGAGCCCTCCTTGGCGCGGGCCACGCCGGCGAGGTGGAACGGGTCGATCGCCTCGACGCGGGCGTCCCAACCCAGACCGCTCAGCTGGGAGGTGAGGTCGGTGGAGTCTCGGAGCACCTTCACGGTCATGTGACGGGAGCCGTCAGAGAGGGTGCGATGGACGGTCGGCACGGACGCCGCTCCTGCCTGGTCCTCGATCTCAGCCTTCGCCGGCGAGTCGTCGAGGAACACCACGCGACCGCCGGGCACCAGAGCCCACCTGAGCAGGTTCCAGAACGCTTCCATCTCCACCGGCGGCACGTGGCTGAGCCAGAACGCGAAGAACACCGTGTCGTACTGGCGGTCCGGCTCCCAGCCGAAGACGTCGGCTTCGATGAAGCGGGTCTCGGTTCCTCGCATACGGTCGCGGGCCCGGCGGAGCATCTCCGGCGCCGCGTCCAGCGCGGTCAGGCTGCGGGCCCGACGAGAGAGCAGCCGGGTCCACTGGCCCGTGCCGCAGGCGATCTCCAGGACGTCACCGCCGACCGGCAGCGAGTCCAGGGCCTTCGCGAGCCGCGGCATGTCCATGCGGGTGCCGTAGGTGGCGTCGTACTCGTCGGCTCGCGCCCGGTAGTAGGCGATCTGCCCTCCGGACCAGTCGCCCGGATCGCCCTGTCGTTCTTCCGTTCCGGTCACGCTGTGACCACCCCTCTCGACTGCCCACGGAGCCGTGGTGCTCCGTGCCGAGAAGACTGCCGAGCGGCGCTGGTCAGCGGGCTGTCGTGGTGTCGCACCCGCGGTGCAGCGCCGCCGCTGTCCGGGGCGACGGGTGTGCCTCGGTCGGACCTGGCCGGAATGGCCCGGGTGCTGCATCCGTGCTGAACTCCCGTCGCAGCGAAGGCCCTACGCCGCTGGTCAGGCCGCCCTACCCTGTTACCGTCGTCGGTGTCGGTCGAAGGAGCTCAGGTGGCCACGGTGCAGCGCTGGACCGGACGGGAGGCGCGTGCTCTGCGGCTCGCGACGCGGCGGAGCGTGCGTGGCTTCGCGTCCTACCTCGGCGTCAGCGACCGGACGGTGTCCAGCTGGGAGGCCCGGGGCGAGGAGATCGTCGTCGCACCGGACTCCCAGGCGTTACTCGACACGGCGTTGGAACGGAGCGACGCGGAGGTGCGGCAGCGCTTCTGGGACTCCGTCGGTGCTCCGACGCCCGAGGTCGCGCCGGCGCCGGACGAATACCGCCCCATACCCGTTCCGGAGCCCGGCTTGGTGCACAGGTCCGAAGATCTCGAAGGACTCGTCTCCGTACTCCGTGAGGCGGCGCAGGACGACACCGTCGCCACGGTCGCTCTGTGCGGCCCCGGCGGGTTCGGAAAGACGACGCTGGCCACGCAGGTGTGCCACGACCCGCGTGTACGGGACTCCTTCTCGGAGATCCTCTGGGTGGAGACCGGCGAGGGATGCACGGCCGCCAGGGTCGTCGAGCTGATCTCCGACCTGTGCGTCCACCTCGACGGCAACCGTCCATCGCTTGCCGATCCGGAACAAGCCGGCTTCCACCTCGCCCGCCTGCTCCAGGGACGACGTGCGCTCCTCGTCGTCGACAACGTCTGGTCCGCCACTGACCTCGGCCCCTTCCTGCTCGGCGGCGAGGACTGTGTACGGCTCGTGACCACGCGGAACGTGCGCGTCTGCCCCAGCTCCGCCCGAGTCGTGCGCCTGGGGCCCATGGCCCCGGGGGAGATCCGCGAGCTGC
This sequence comes from Streptomyces tanashiensis, assembly GCF_014648895.1. Taxonomy (GTDB): domain Bacteria; phylum Actinomycetota; class Actinomycetes; order Streptomycetales; family Streptomycetaceae; genus Streptomyces; species Streptomyces tanashiensis. The sequence goes on along the minus strand of NZ_BMRZ01000010.1, from coordinate 72,602 downwards.
TCGTCCGCAACGTCGGTGCCCTCGGCGATGCCGAGGCCGCGCGCCTCGCAGGCGTGTGCGGGGGCTGGCCGCTCCTCGCGTCGATCGTCGGCGCGAACGTCTCTCAGGAGGTCGGTTTCGGTGCCCCGGCCGACCGCGCCGTCACGGAGACGAACGCGGCGATCCGCGCGTACGGCCCGCAGGCTTTCGACGTCTGGGACTCCGACCAGCGCAAGAACGCCATCGGGCAGGCGCTCGAATCCAGCCTCCGCAGTCTCGCGGAGAGCGTCTCGATCGCCGGCCGCACGGACCTGCGAGACCGGTACCTGTCCCTGGCGGTGTTTCCTCCATCGGTGCCGATCCCCATGTCGGTCCTCACCCACTGGTGGGGCACCGCGAACGGGTGGGCCCCTCACGTGGTGCGCCAGTTCTGCCGGGTGCTGTCCGACCGGTCCCTGATCGGCGCCTACCTCGCCGACCGGAACGCCATCGTGCTGCACGACGTGTTCCGGTCCTATCTGCGCCATCTGATCGGCGACCAGTGGGCGACCCTTCACCGGTCCCTGATCGAGGCGTACCGGCAGAGCACGGACGGTGCCTGGGAAACGCTCGCTGATAGCGAGGGATACCTGTGGCGTCACCTCCCCTACCACCTGCGTGAGGCGAGCCTCGACGCCGAGCTCGTCAGCCTGCTGGCCTCGCCGACGTACGTCATGCGCAAGGTCGCGCTGGTCGGGCACCAGTCGTTGACCGCGGACGCCGCCGTGCTCGACGCCATGCCCGAGCGCCACGATGCCGGCCACCCGCAGCACCAGGTGTGGGCCACCGCCCGGGCCCTGACCGGTGCCGGGTATCTGCTGAACGGGCTGGAGAGCCCGGCCGACATCGCCTCGACCCTCTCGATCGTGCTGCGGCGGGCATCCACACCCGAGGCCCCCCGAACCTTGGAAGGCGCTGCGGGGGAGGGAACGGTGCTCGCCCCGCGGTGGCTGTTGCCGCCCCCTGAGGTGAGCTCCGAGGCGGTGACGGAGCGCGGCCACATCGGTGCGGTCGTAAGCGTTTCCGCCGTCCGCGACCTCGTGGCATCAGGCGGCGAGGACGGGGTGGTCAGGCTGTGGAACCTGAACACGGGCAGGCTCCTCCGAGCCCACGAAGCCCATACCGGATGGGTGTTCGCAACTGCGCTCTCTGGGGACGGGATGGTTCTCGCCTCAGCGGGGGACGACGGAGCGATCCGCCTGTGGCGCACGGACACCGGCGAACCCGTCGGGGTGCTGCCCGGGCACAACCGCCGCATCCGCAGCCTCGCCTTCTCCTCAGCCGACCCGGTCCTCGTCTCCGGTGCCGAGGACGGAGCCGTATGCGCGTGGGACCTGGAGCGGCTGGTGCTCCTGCGTACGATGCGGGCCGCCGGCACCCCCGTCTGGTCCGTGGCGATCGGCGGGGACTCCGACTCGCTCGTGGCCGTGGCCGGAGAGGACGAGTTCGTCCGGCTCTTCGACCTGCGCACCGGCCGCCTCCTCGACGAACGTGCGGAACACCAGGATTGGGTCCGTTCCGTGTCCTTCGCCCCCGGCTCCTCCCTCTTGGCCTCGGGGTCTGGTGACCGTTCCGCAGCTTTGTGGGACACGGCCGACGGAAAACTCGCGCTCGTCCGCCGGATCACCAGCCTCAAGGCGCGCGTGCGCGCCGTCGCCTTGTCCCCGCATGACGACGTCCTCGTCGCCGCGACCGAGGAGCCGAGGATCCAGGCGTTCTCGGCGGAGACGCCCGTAGGTGAGACGCAGCTCCCGCGGGGCGTCGACTGGGTGCGCTCACTCGCCAGAACGGGTGACGGCACCGTGGTCGCCGGGTGCGAGGACGGCGCTGTCCGTGTCTGGGCCGTGGGAAAGGGCAGGCTCAGGACCCTGGTCGGTGGCTCGAACACCGTGTGGTCCACGCAGTTCGCGGCCGGCGGACGTACCGCTGTGGTCGGTGACGGGGACGGCGGCGTCGCCGTCGTCGACACAGCGACGGCGGCGGTCGGCCGGCGGCTGCCCGCCGCCCATGGACGCGTCTGGTCCCTGGCCTGCGGCGAGGAGCACGTCGCCGCGGCTTGCGGCGACGGGGCGGTCAGGGTCTGGTCACTGCCTGACCCGGCCTGGTCGCTCACCCTGAACCAGGACACTCCGCGAACGTGGGCTGTGGCGATGGCCCGTTCGACGCCTCGTATCGCTGCGAGCACGGGTGACGGACACATCCGGTGCTGGGATCTCCCCACGGGGACGCTGTTGTGGACTCAGGACGTGCACGCCGGTCGGCTGCGGTCGCTCTCGTTCGACGACAGCGGAGACGTCCTGGTTGCCTGCGGTGGTGACGGCTCGGTGCGCGTGTGGCACGCGCCTACAGGGGATTTCAGGAGCCGGTTCAGCAGCCCCAGCGGGTGGGCCCGTGCCGTCACCGTGGACGGTCCAGGCGACCGCGTGGCGGTCGGGTCGGGAACCGGAGACATCGCGGTACGACATCTGGGGACGGACCGGTTTACCTCCCACCTCTCCGGTCACACGGGCCGCATCCTCATGCTGGGCTTCATGCGCGACGAGGACCGCCTCGTGTCAGCTGCGGCGGACGGGACGGTGCGCGTGTGGTCGCTCGACGAGCAGCGGCAGATCGCCGAGGTCCGAGTGGACGCCTCACTGCACTGCGCGGCCTTCGAGCCGGCGACGGGTGAGGTGCTGGTCGGGAGCGCGGCTGGCGTCGTGGCCCTGGGGATCATGGACACGTGAGCGACATGCGAAGGGCTTTGGACACGATGACAGAGAAGACCTCCCACGACTCGGGCGATGCGGCTGGAGCGCCGGTCATCCTGAGCAACGAGCCCGGCTCGTTCTCCTGGGGCGTGCTGGCCAAGCGCCACCCTGCCCTCATCCAGCAGGTACGAGACGCCTTCCCGTATGGCCGCCGGCAGCACGAGGCCCTCGACGCCCTGCTGGACGGGATCACCAATGGCGTCATCGAGCCGCTCGCCCCTGGAGAGCACGACCGTGAGCGCTGGGCGGACTGGGGGCAGGAGCACTTCGGGCGCTCCTGGTACGACGCCCCGTTCCTGTGGGCGGAGAGCTACTTCTACCGCAGGCTCCTCGGCGCGGTCGGCTACTTCGGCACCGGGCCGTGGCAGGGAGTCGATCCGTTCGCGCCGTTCAAGCGGGCCGAGCTGCGCGGTGAGGCCGTGGAGGAGGAACTACGGGCCCTGGACGCGCTCGCGAGCGTTCCGGCGGACGAGCGGGCTGCTGCCCTGCTCCACGCGTCGCTCTGGGGCAACCGGGCGGACCTCGGCTTCCGCGTCTCGGCGGGGGAGCCGGCGGCCGGTGACGCCGCTGCCTCCGCGCTGGTGGCCGACGACAGCGCCCTGCTTTGGCAGCTGCTGCCCGTCGGGGGTTCCTCGACCGTTGCTGTTGTGGCGGACAACGCAGGACGAGAGCTGATTCCGGACCTGATCCTCATCGATCACCTCCTCAAACAGCGGCATGCCGAACAGGTCGTGCTGCACCTCAAGCCATACCCCTACTACGTCTCCGACGCGATGACGGCCGACGTCGTCGACTGCCTCCGCCGCCTCACCGAGGCACCCGGCGAAGCCAGTGCGATCGGAGGCCGGCTGTGGAAGGCGATGGCGGCAGGGGGCCTGGAGGTCCGCACCCACCCGTTCTTCTGCGCTCCGCTGCCGTACGAGGACATGCCCGAGGACCTCCGCGGCGAGTTCGAGAGCGCCACGCTCACCATCTTGAAGGGCGACCTCAACTACCGGCGCCTGGTGGGCGACCGGCTGTGGGACGCCAAGGCGTCCTTCGCCGATCTCACCGCGTACTTCCCGGGGGCCGTCGCAGCGCTCCGGACCCTGAAGTCCGACGTCATCGTCGGTTTGGAGCAGGAAGTGCTGGACGGGCTCGAACGGTCTGGGGCTGCCTGGCGTACGAGTGGAACGCACGCGCTGATCCAGGTGCGACGGTAGGGGATCTCTGTGACCACCGAGGCCCAGAGAGCAGTTGCCGCTGCCGTCGTCGTGCGGGGCGAGCGAGTCCTGCTCGTGCGGCGACGTGTGGCGGAAGGGACGCTCTCATGGCAGTTCCCGGCAGGGAAGATCGAACCCGAGGAGACTCCCGGGGAAGCCGCAGCACGTGAGACCGAGGAAGAGACCGGGCTCCTGGTGGTGCCCCAGAGTGTGCTGGGACAACGGGTGCACCCCATGACAGGCCGGGAGATCCACTACATTGCATGCCGCCCCGTCGGCGGCCAGGCGGTCGTGGCGAGTGCTGATGAGGTGGCCGGCCTGGCCTGGGCCACGCACGGCGAGCTCCCGCAGTACGTGCCGTACGGGTTGTTCGGGCCGGTGCAGAACTACCTCGATGAGGCTCTGCTCTCGTGAGCTCCGTCGCGTCCTTGAAGTGCGAGGTGCGCGTTGTTGTTGTCGGGGCTGGAGTGGCAGGGCTCACCACCGCTGTCGTCCTGGCCGAGGTCGGAGCCTTGGTGCACGTGATCGCCGAGCAGGTGCCAGGCGTCACCTCGCTGGCGGCCGGGGCGGTGTGGGGGCCGTACCTGGTCGAGCCGAAGGACAAGGTCGATCAGTGGGGGCAGCGGTCCCTGGAGATCTTCCGCAAGCTGGCGGAGGACCCGTCCACGGGTGTCCGGCTCACCAGCGGCATCGAGGCGTCTCGTACGGCCGAGGCACCACCGGAGTGGGCCACCACCCTGCCCGGCTTCCGGCCGTGCGAGCCGGCCGAACTGCCGGCCGGGTTTTCGGCCGGCTACCGGTTCATGGTGCCGCTGATCGACATGCCCACCTACCTCGCCTACCTCCTGCGCCGGCTCGACGCCGCTGGAGGAACGGTCGAGCGGCGGCGCCTGGTCTCGCTTGCGGACGCTGGCCCCGCTGCCTTGATCGTCAACTGCACGGGCCTGGGAGCCCAGGAACTGGTCCCGGACCATGACCTACGGCCCATCCGCGGCCAGCACGTCGTCGTCACCAACCCGGGGCTGACCGAGTTCTTCTCCGAGGACACCGGCCTCTCACAAGACCTGCTGTGCTTCTACCCCCACGGCGACACCGTCGTCCTGGGCGGCACCGCTCTCGACGGCGAAGGCAGCCTTGCCCCCGACGAGAAGGCGGCAGTCGGAATCCTCGCTCGCTGTGTCGAGGTCGAACCCCGTCTCGCCAAGGCCCGTGTCCTGGAGCACCGGCTCGGCGCCCGGCCGACCCGGGCCATGGTGCGCGTGGAGGCGGAGTGGGCGGAGGACGGCACTGTGGTGGTGCACAACTACGGGCACGGAGGCGCCGGCGTCACGCTCTCGTGGGGCTGCGCCGAAGAGGCTGCGAGCTTCCTGGCCGCCGACAGGGCAGACAGGCCCTGAAGGACCAGATGGAGATGCCTTCCCGCACGTCCGCCTCACTCGCATTACGGGCGACACCCACCAGCTGATCGGTGCCCTGGGCGGGTGCCTCCGACACGAACGGCAGCCGCGGATGATCCCGGCTGCCGTTCGTGTTGTGCGAGGTTCCCAGGCCAGCCTGCTGTCGGGTCGACCGGTGCTACGGGTTCAGGTGCCTGGGGCTGGTGTTACTGCTCGTCGGGGACGAACCCGTTCATCACGTAGGCGAGGCGCTCGATGTCGGAGGGGCCGTCCTGTGGCCGGTGGGTGATCACGTCTCCGAGCGTGAAGTCCTCGTTGGGCTGGTCGTCGTACGGGGCCAGGACGATGTTCAGTCCGGCGGTTCCCACCTTCTTCTGGATCTCGGTGTCGATGAGGAGACGGACCTCGAGGGTTGCTTCGAGCTCGTCCCGGTTGGCCAGGAGGACGGTGGCCTGTTCCTCGTCGGTGAAGGGGCGGCCGTCGTAGTGGGAGAAGGTGCCGGTGTCGGGACGGAGCCGGAAGTCGGTGTCGACGAGCAGGGTGAAGACGTCGGCGCGGAGGTAGGAATCGGTTTCGGGCAAGGGTGTACTCCTCACATGGTGGGGTGGGTGCTGATAGGTCCATGGTGCGGAGAATCCCCGGTTAGGCTAACCGGGGATTCTCGGCTATGTTGCGCCGTTCGACCTGCGGTTTAGCGTCGTCGGACGGGGCCGTTTGTGGTGCCGGCTCCCAGCGCATCGACTGTCGCTGGCACGGCAGAATCACGCTGGAGGCTGGCAGCGGCCACGTACTCGGGATACGAGTCGGCGGGCAGATCGGCCATCCTCCGTACGCGCCACACCAGTACGTCGCTGACCGACTCTGCGGTGCCCAGCTCGCGGCGTCCTGCCACGCGGGCAAGAAGGCCGGTGGAGATGTGGCCGACGGCCTCGGCGTCAGCGAGTGTGGCGGCGAGGGACGGCCAGCCGGGCTCAGCCAGTACCTGCTCAGCCAGCTCCGGCATCGCCGCCCGCACGGCGTCGGCCTGTCTTTCCAGCAGTGGGCGGGCGAGGTTCCGACCGCGCTGGTGGAGGACGGCGAGCGGCTGCTCGGCGGCGACCCGGTAGGCGCCACGTAGGTGCTCGGCGGCCCGGTGGGCCGCTTCGGCCTGTTGGGCGTGGCCCTTCCTGGCATGCCAGTGCGCGACGGCGGTGATCAGGAAGAACAGCATGTCGATCGCCATGGCCGTGGCGGCGCCGTCCTCGCCGCGGCCGAGGGCCGGCCCGCCGCGGACGAGTTCGCGGGCGGCCTGCCGCAATGCCTGGTCGTGTCCGCGTGCGGCGCGGATGTGGGAGCGGGAGCCACGCTCGAATGCCTTAGCAGCCTCACGTAGTTGGTGGCGGGTGTGGGCGGCGGAGGTCTTGGCGAGCGCGTCGAGGATCTCTCCGGCGGCGCTTATGTGCGCGGCAGCGACGGCGTCCTCGCCGTTGTGGACGACGAGGACCGCATCTGAGAGCGCAGCTGCTGCACGCCGACGTGCGGCGGACGGTGCCACCGGCCCGGGAGGCGGCGGAGACTCGGGCTGGTCCATGGACCAGCGTTCCCGGATCCGGGGCAGGGAGAGGTCGGGGGCGAGGCGGGCGCCGGGGTAGTAGACGGGCTCGCCGTCCTTGTTGCGGTCGTCGGGCAAGGCGACCTTGTAGCCGAGCAGGTCGCCCGAGGGGGCGACGCGCTTCCTGACCAGGAGGCCGGCGGCGGCCAGGCGGTCGAAGAACTCCTCGTCGCCGGTCGCGCCGGCCACGGCCCGTCGTACGGTCTCGCGGAGTTCCTCGCGGGCGGTGCGCTCGCGTCCCTGACGTTCGGCCTTGTGCCGTTCGGCGCTGGTGGGCCGCTGGGCGGCGGTGCCGTCGCCGGGCGCGACCTGGTGCAGGCTGAATTCCTTCTCGATGAGCCGGGCCTCGGCCTGGGCGCGTTTGCCGGAGCGGAAGTCGTCGGGCCGGGTGCCGTCCTCGCACACGAGGGTGGCGACGATGTGGATGTGGTCGTCCGCGTGCCGTACGGCGGCCCAGCGGCAGCCGGACTGTCCGTCGCCGGGGTCGATGCCGGTGGCGGCGACGATCCGGCGGGCCACCTCGGCCCACTCCTCGTCGGACAGCGTCCGGTCTCCGGGCGCGGTGCGGACGGAGGTGTGCCAGACGTGCTCGGCGGGACGGGCGTGCTCCGGCAGCGCCTGTACTGGCTGGTCCAGGAGCTGCTGGAGGGCCTTCAGCGTGGTGTTCGGGTCGCGGCCGGGGTCGGGGGCCATGCCGTCGAACGAGGCGACGAGGTGCGGGTCGACGTGCTCCTCGCGTCTGCCGGGGCCGTAGAGGTAGGCGAGCAGGCCGATGGTCCGGTCGCCGGGCGGGTTGATGCTGGGGATCACGCCGCCTGCCGTCGTTCGAGGATGCTGGTCGCGGCGGCGTGCACGGCGTCGGCGGCTCGCCGGACCGCTGCGGTGGCGGCCTCCAGCTGAGGTGTGTCCGCGCCTGAGTTGAGGGCCTTCACAGCCTGGTTGAGGTTGCTGCCGGCCCAGCCGAGCTTGCGCCGGCTGTCGAACAGCGCGGTGAGCATGTCGCGCTCGGTGGCGATCTCAGCGCTGGTGCGGCCGAGGTCGCGGGCTGCGGCGAGAGCGGCACGGGCGAGGAAGCCGGCGACGGTCAGATGGCACTGGGCGGCGGCGGTGGCGACGAGCGCGTACTCGTCGTCGTTGAAACGGGTCGAGTGCTGGTGATGACGCTTCTTCGCGGGCGGCTGACGCGGACGCTGACGGGCACGGCGCTCGCGACGGCGGGACTTCGGCTTCTCCTTCTTCCCCGGCTTCGATCCGCCCTCGGTCGAAGCCTCCAGGACCTGCGCCTCCTGGCGCAGGTCCTCTCCCGCCCCTTCGGGGGCGGGTACGGCGGAAGCACTGCTTCCGCCCCAACTTGCTCCGCCCGGGGCAGGGCCGGTGGGCACCTGCGGCGGTGCGGGCCAGTCGTTCGGCTGAGGCGGGACCGTCGAGGCAGGGGTGGGGTGCTGCGGGGCGGGTGCCATGTGGGGATCCTTCGGTGGGGCGGCGGGAGGGGAAGTCCGTGCTTCGTGGATGTCTCGACGGGGCTGGAGGCTGTCCGGCAAGGCGGAGGGGACGAGCCGGTCGGTCCGGGTTGCGGCAACCCGGGCCGACCGGAATGGGGTTGACCTGCGGTTATTTCCGGTCAGTGGTGCTCGGGGTTTCGGACGGCCCCTTGGGGACCGTTCCGTCGAGGCGGTTTACAAGCTCCGTGAGCCGTCCGTTGCTGATGGTGTGGCCGGCGGCGCGGAGGGTTGCCCGGATGGCCTTTCGGGTCTGCTCGCCCTCCATCTGCTCGACGATCCGCACGAACTCCTCGAGGTCTCCGGTCGGAGGGCGGCCGACCTTGCGCGGACGTACCGGGGGCTCGACGGCAGTGGCTGCCTCGGTGGCGCGGTCTGGGCCTTCGGCAGCGGACGGGGCGGGGACGGGATGCGGGCGGGGACGGTCCCCTTCCCGCGGGTGCTCGGTCACCGCAGGTCCGGCTACCCGAAGATGGCCAAGGTGCGCCTTACGGTTCGGGTAGGCGAGGTGCTGGTGGATCTGGCGCATGAGGACGCCGAAGGCGAGGAGCGCTGCGGTCGGGGGTATGGCGGCGACGACGTAGTCGAGGACGGGGACGTCGGCGGGATCACGGGTGCCGGTGACGCCGGCGACGTTGAGGGCGATGGAGCCGAGGGATCCGGTGGCGGTGAGGGCGATGGCCCACCAGTCGGGCCTGTGGTGCAGACCGGCCCGGAGCATGAGGAGTTCACCGGCGACGACGAAGGCGTCGAGGGTGGCGGGCCAGGCCCACATGCGGGCGGGGGAGTTGCCGAGGCCGTGTTCTCCGGCGACCTCGGCGAGGTGGGCGTAGGAGAGCCAGAAAGAGACGGCGGTGAGGGCGATGATCACGGCACCGGCGGCGAGGAGGACGTACCAGTCGGCGCGGTGCGGGGCAGGGGAAGGCGTGGGCAAGCGGAGACGCTCCAAGGGCAGGGCAGGGCAGGGCAGGGCAGGGCAGGGTGGTGAGACGTCCGTGGTGAGGGGCCGGACGGCTGGGGGAGGAACCGTGGCGTAGCGGCGGGCGTCAGGCGGCGGGTCTGGTGCGGCGGCGGTCGGGGCCGTCGAGAGTGACGCGCTCGGTCATCTGGGCCAGGCGGGAGGCGACGCGGTCGCCGAGGGCCGCACGCAGCGCGTCGGTGGCGAGGTTGCTGGTGATCAGGGTGGGGCGCAGGTGCTCGTACCGGTGGTTGATCAGCCGGTAGGTGAGTTCCTCGGTCCACTCGCTGGTCTTCGCCGCGCCGAGGTCGTCCAGGAGCAGCAGCGGGCAGCGCATCAGGCTCTGCAGGTCGCGCTCGCTGTCGGAGCCGGGGCGTGGGCGCAGGCGGGCGTACAGGTCGGCGGCGGTGACGGCTTCCCAGCGCAGGCGGACCCCGGCGGCCAGCAGGGTGCGGATGGCGCCGTATGCCTGGTGGGTCTTGCCGGTGCCGGTCGGGCCGACGATCCGCAGCGAGGGTCCCTCCGCGATGCCCGGTGCGCCGGCGGGGCCGGGGCGTCCGGCGCGGGCGATCGCGTCCGCCCAGGCGGTGACCTGGGGGTGGTCGGCGAAGGCGTGCCGGTAGCGGGCGGGGATACGGGCTTCGGCCAGTTGCAGCGCGGTGACCGGCTCGGGCGCCGGCTCCTGGGCGGCGGCGTCGGGGGCGATGCCGCGCCGGGCCAGGATGTCGCCGAGTCGGCCGGTGATCCGGGCGGGCTGCTGCGGAGCGCGGGTGAGGGCGGTGGTGGTCAGAGGTCGCCTCCGTAGGCAGCGGCGGTGTCGGCGGGGTTGGTCCACGGCTGGTAAGCAGCGGCGAGGGCGGGGGTGGCGTTCATGGCCTCGTGGACGAGGCTGGGCAGGGTGCTGGGGTGCAGGCCCTTGGTGCGGTGGCGGTCGAGGCCGGCGCGGATGTGGTCCGGGGCGATGCCCTCGGCGAGGAGTTTCTTCACCTCGCGGCCGAGGTGACTGAGCACGTCCTGCGGCGGGCGATGGGGGCACGCGGCGGCGTACTCGCCGATCAGGTCCTTCGCCGAGATCGAGTCGGGCGCGGGGGCGCTTGTGCCCCCCAACGGGGTAGATCCTAGATCCCTGTTCCTAGGTCCTAGATCCGGACGGTGAGGGCTCACGGAGGGCTCGGTGAGCCCTCCGTGAGGCTGCGGTGAGTGCTCGCGGAATCGGCTCTGACCTGCGGATTCGCCGTTCCCGGAGGGGTCCGTGAGCCCTCCCGGTCGTGTCACGGAAGGCTCAGTGAGCCCTCCCGGACGACTCGCGGAACTCTCCGCGAGGGCTCCCCGCATCTGCGGTGAGGGCTCACGCGGCACCCCGAGATCATGGTGCGGGCACGGGGGAGTGCGGACGCCGCTGGGCCGGTTGATCTTCTGGTGCTTGGCGAAGGTGACGATGTGCAGGTACCGCTTGCCGTCCTCACCCTCGTAACGGCAGATCAGCCCGGCGTCGTCGAGCTGGATGAGGTCGTCCTCGACCGCCTCCGGCCCGTGCTCGCGGCGCAGCGACCACAGCTGGCCGGCGATGACCGCTGCCTGATCGCGGAACCGGCCCTGGTCGTCCGCCTGTGTGAGTAGTCCGAAGAAGGTCCGCTCGGCGGACAGGGACACCGCCGCGAGGGACTCGGACGAGAACGCCTCGGGCTTGATAGTGCGGATACGGGCGATGACGATCGACCGCCTTTCGGGAGGGGGCGGGGGAATCCGGCTTCGCCGGGGTGCATGGCCAACACAGCCACACCCAGTGGGCAGAAGTCCAGACTTTTCTAGGAATTCTGAGCAACTCGCCGGCATGTCGTGCCGACGGGTCCGGCCACTGTAGGGGCGAATTCCCGGTCGACGAAATCACCGCCCAAAATCACCGCGCGATCGGCATCGCTCACGGCAGACAGGAATGCCCTTCCGGACCGGTCGGCGCGCAAGCTACAACACCACCCATGCCGCCACGACCCCTCGCCATCGGACCCGCCGGACACGCCGCCGCCCACGCCATCGAACGCACCCGTACCGCCCGCGGCTACTCCCAGCGCCAGCTCGCAGCCCGCGTCACCGCGCTCGGTCGTCCCATGACCTTCACCGCGCTCTCCCGCATCGAACGCACCGTCCGCCGCTGCGACATCGACGACCTCGTCGCCATCGCCACAGCCCTCGGAATCGCCCCGCAGGCCCTTCTCGCCGGCGACCTCACACCCTCATGGGCGGCCGAGGCGAGCGAAATATAGCCGACGATCCCCGGTTAGCGAAACCGGGGATTCTCCGGATGATTGTGGGTCCCGGAACGCCCGTCGTGCCGGTCTCTGCCAGAAGTCTGCCCACCTCCCCAGAGGACGCCTTGCTCGATTCGCCTACGCGCCGATTTCGTATCCCCGCCGCACACACGTAGCCCCGCTCACTTCCTCTTCTGCTCCGCTCGGAGATCCCGGCCGTACGTAGAAGCCCTATTCGACGATCTCGCAGCATCTGCTGGGCTTGTTGCCTCCCGTCCCAGCCAGATCTCTCAATTCTCGTCGCTCTTTCTCACGCAAAGGAACCGCCTATGACCCCGCGCCTGCTGTCCGTACCTGCCGTCGCCGCCGCTCTGGACGTCGACCGCCGAACGGTCTACCGCTTCATCGCCGCCGGCGAGCTGCCTGTCGTCGACCTGCGCACAGGACCGGCTCGCTCTCGTGTCCGCGTCCCCGCCGCGAGCCTGGACGACTTCATCAACAGCAGGGCGGTCGCGCCGCCGGCGCGGCGCCGCTGACCAGGACCAAGCCCGTCCGTACGCGAAACAGGAAGGAGCGGAACCACGTACCTCCGGAAGCTGAAGTCCGGCAAATGGCAGGCAACTGTCCGCAACCGGGTTGGAGACCGGTTCAGCGAGTCGTTTCCCCTCAAGGCGCAGGCCCGTGCCTGGGGTACCGAGATGGAGACCGAGTTCGCGCGTGGCAGCATGCGGGACCCGCGAGCGGGCGAAATGGCGTTTCGCGAGTGGCACGCCCGCTGGTGGCAGGCCCGCGTCGTCGAGCCCCACACGCTGCGCGGCGACGCCTCCAGCATCAAGAACCACGTGCTGCCCCACTGGGTCGACTGGGAGATGCGAGCCGTCACCCGCATGGACGTCCAGAGCTGGATCCGCAGGCTGGCCGAGAAGGGGGTTGGCGCCTCGGCGATCAGGAGGGCGTACAACCTGATGTCGTCCATCATGCGTGCGGCTGTCGACGACGATGTCATCGCGGTCAGCCCCTGCCGGAACATCGACCTGCCGCAGATCGCGATCAAGCCCCCGCAATGGTTCACCCTCGACCAGGCACAGAGCATCATCGACGAGCTCCCGGCCCCGTGGCGCACGATGTGTCTGCTCGGCTTCTACACGGGCCTGCGCTGGGGTGAACTCGCCGGCCTACATCGCCATCGGATCGACCAGCGCCGTTCCCGCTTGTTCGTGGTGGAGGTCAACACCAAGAGCGGCATCAAGGAGTACCCCAAGAGTTCGAGGAGCCGCCGGGAGGTCCCGCTCCCGCCACACGTCCTCGACGCCCTCGAACGACACGTCCACCCGCTCGACCGTGACGCCCTGGTCTTCACCACCATCACCAAAGGCCGAGCCGGCCGTCGCCTTGACGACGGCAACTGGCGCCGCCAGACCTGGTGGCCGGCCATCGAGAACGCCCACTACTTCGACACCGACGGCGAGCAGCTCCCCGTCCCGCACTATCCACCCCACTCCATGCGCCACACCTGCGCCTCGTGGCTCGTCCAGAAGGGAGTCTCCCTCTACGAAGTCCAGCACCTCCTCGGCCACGAGAGCTTCCAGACCACCCAGCGCTACGCCCACCTCCAGCCTGATGCCCACAAGGCCGTGCTCGGGGCGTGGGAGCGCCTGGACGTTCCGCTGACCATTGCTGCATGAGCCCGCGTGAGAGGTGTGTCCGCCCTAGCCTGCATGGTTAGGACCAGAGACGTCTGCGTGCTCAGGTGGCCTTGGGTTCCTCTCCAGGCTGCGATCAGCTCCTCCCTGCCTAGCTCGGGGACCGAGCACGTTCCCACTCTGGAGCCCCATTCCGAGGTAGCTAGGGAGCGTCTGGGCAAAGGCCCGAACGATACGGCTCCCCTCGCTGTACATCTCGCAGAACGGCTGCTTGGCAGCGCAGCTCGCTGGCATGATGGGCGTCCGGGGCGAGCTGCGATCGCGGCAAGGTTGAGCGAGGAGCAATGGGTGGGGACGACGATCAACGGCCGGTTTCTGTTGCTTGCTCAGGAGCCCCGGCGCGGGGGTCTGTCAGAGGTCCGTAAGGCGGTCGATGTCACCACCGAGGGTGGTGACTACGTCGCCGTCAAGCTGCTCAAGCAGCGCGATGACGCTGCTACGAAGATCTTCCTGGAGCGGGAGACGGGAGCGCTTAAGACTCTCAAGCATCCCAACATCGTGCGCATGCTCGACTCCGGCTGGGATCCCGAAAGTGAGCGGTACTTCATCGCACTGGAGTGGATCGAACGCAGTCTCAAGGATGAGATGGCGGACGGCCGACCTCTGGACTGGCAGGCGTTCTTCGCCCGTATCGGCAGGCCACTGGCCTCCGCGCTCGCGTATGCGCATGAGCACCAGATCCAACACCGCGACATCAAGCCAGGCAACGTGCTATTGAGTGGTGACGGCACGGTCAAGCTCGCCGACTTCGGAATCGCCAAGATCCTTTCTGCGGCAACACTCGTCACGGACGAGACAGTGGCCGACTTCCGTTCCAGCCTGTACGCGCCGCCGGAGCAGAGCGAGGCCATCCCGTACGTACGGGATGTCTACGCATACGCGGTTCTTGCGATCCAGGTGCTTTCCCGGAGCAAGGCCAAGGACTATCCCGAACTGTCCACCGTTCTGGACGGGTTGGAACTGGATGCGGAGATCCGGGCGATCCTGAAGTCCTGCATCGACTTCGACCCGCAGAAACGGCCGGCCAACGCCAGTGTTCTGGAGCACCAGCTCCTCGAGGCCGAGCGGGTCTGCGGCAACCGAGACGCACGCCGCCGCAACGGGCTCTGGCTGAAGATGACCCGACGTGCAGCCGAGAGCCTCAGCAATGCCCCGACTGGCGAGGAGATCGACTGGGTACGCGTGAAGGCAGATGTACTCCAGGACATTTCTGGCACCGTGCACGTCGACTACGGATACAACACGCAGACCCAGGAGGTCGACACCAGCACGGTACGGGTGTTCGGCCGGGCGCTGTTCCTGCGTTTGGTCAACGACGAGAACTATCCAGACCGGTGCGTGATCCTCTCTGCAGAGGAGCGGCCGGAGGAATGGATGGCCAAACGCCGTGCCTCAGCCCTCAAGCTCGGCCCTGTTCTGACCTGGACCTTCGACGATCCAGGCGAGGATCCGGCACACCTTGGGCTCAACCTCCTGCTGGACAGTCTTGACGCGCACCTGGAGGCGCGCGAGCAGCGGGACAATGCCCGCGCGAGTAACCAGCTTGGTGACTTGTTCGACGGCTGGCGCCGGGTGCTGGACGCCCGCGAGGACGTCGCGGCCGAGGGGCGGCAGCAGATCGGGTACGAGCGGATGGAAGGGGGTGGCCAGACCCGCGTGTTCCACCTCTCCTCGCCCGATACGGTCATGGAGATCGGCCAGGAGTGGTCGGTTGCTGAGTACCCCTACAGCCGGACCATCGACCGCGGCGAGGTGACCAGCTACACCGGCGATACCGCCGTGCTGCGGATGACGCGGCCTGCATCGGTGCTTCCCTCCCGGGGTGTTCTCCTACCGTTTCTCGGGCCGAGTCAGGTCGCCATCAACCGTCAGCGCGATGCTCTGGGCGCTGTTGCTGCTGGCCAGACAGCCAACCCTCGCCTCCGGCAAATCATTGATGATCCTGCGACCATTGCTTCGAGGCCGCCGGCAGAGGTCACCAGCTGGTTCCGTGCCGACCTCGACAGGAGCAAGCGGGACGTCGTCACCCACGCCCTGAGCAGTCAGGAGCTCCTGCTTGTCGAAGGGCCGCCCGGCACTGGCAAGACCACCGTGATTGCCGAGATCGTCGAGCAGACCCTCAAGCGCGATTCGCATGCCCGGATCCTTATCGTGTCCCAGACCCACATCGCCATCGATAATGCGCTCAAGCGCATCGAAGACGCCGGCATCCAAGGCCTCGTCCGCTTGGGCAACGTTGGCGATCCGAGGGTGGCCGAGAGTGTTCAGCCGCTGCTGCTGGACCGGCAGATCAAGAAGTGGACCCAGGGCGTGCGGGCGCGGGCGGAGAAGTACCTGGACGCGGTGGCTACAAGACGCCAACTGGAGGCTCGTCACCTCAAGGCAGCCGTCGTGCTGGAGGAACTCGCCTCCGTGGCGGCCAGCCTCGCGCACGTGACGGCCAAGCTCGCGGAGTTGTCGAACCGGCCGGCTCCCGATCGAACCACCTCCGCCAGGGATCTCGCCGAGGAGCTCGTCACCACCCGCGCCCGCCAGGAGCAGCTCCTCCAGCAGCGCTCCGAGCTGTTCGCTCAGGTCCAGTCCATGCTCACCGGCGAGCTCACCCTGCGCGAAGACCTCAGTGCTGCCGACGCCCGTGATGCTGTTGAGGTCCTCCTCGGCCCGTCCGGGCCCGGACGGGAGCTGATGGATCTGCTGCGCCTGCAGGGTGAGTGGCTGCAGCGCATCGGCACCGACCAGAACCTCATCGGCGCGTTTCTCCGCACCCGGCAAGTCATCGGCGGTACGGCCCTGGGGTTCCTCGGCCACCGCGCAGTCAGGGATCTGGAGTTCGATCTGTGCATCTTCGACGAGGCGTCGAAGGCGACCGCGACCGAGGCGCTAGTACCGCTGGCCCGTGCCAAGCGATGGGTCCTGGTCGGCGACACCAACCAGCTGCCGCCCATCGATGAGGATCTGCTGCGCGACGAGAAGGTCATGGCTGACCATCAGCTCATTCCTGAGCTCGTGCAGACCACGCTGTTCCAGTACCTCGCCAACCACACGAATGAGCCGGTCAAACACCTGCTGCGCGAGCAGTATCGGATGACGCCGGCGATCGGCAACATGATCAGTACCTGTTTCTACAAGGGACAGCTGATCTCGCCCAGCAACCATGAGCTAACCGGATATGCCACGATCAACAAGCCGGTGCTTTGGCTGGACACCAGCGCGCTGCCCGGCCGACGTGAGTCCGACCGGAGCTCTGCCGAAACCAGCATCTCCAATCCCCTGGAGAGCAGGCTGGCGATGAGCCGTTTGGAGGTCATCGACCAGGCCATCGACAAGAAGGTCATCCAGGTTCCCGGCAGCAGGAAGCTGGACGTGCTGGTCATTGCCCCGTACGGGCGCCAGGTCACAGAGCTCACACGACGACTGGCTTCTCTGAAGCTCAAGCACATCACCCCAGAGGTTCTGTCGGTGGACGCCGTGCAGGGCCGTGAATGCGACCTCGCCGTGTTTTCCGTGACCCGCAGCAACGCCCAGGGACGTTTCGGGTTCCTCGGCCAGCCCTACTGGCGCCGCATCAATGTCGCCCTCAGCCGCGCCCGCTTCGGTCTGATTATCGTTGGTGACGCCGGCTTCTGCCGCAGCAAGCCCGGGGCCCTGCGCGACGTCCTCGACTACATCGGCGCTCACCCGCAGGAGTGCGAGATCCGTGACGCATAGTTTCAGCCCGGACAGCCTGCTGGCTGTCCGCTTTCACAACGCCCGCCCTGGCCTCGAGCTGATCACCGTCATCGATGCCGCGTTGCCCGTCGCCCTGGTCACGGCCGACGTACTCGCCCAGGACAGCAAGAACCTGCCGTTGTTGGACGAGTTCGTGCTGCGGCTGGTCCAGCAGGGGGTGACCAGCCAACGCGGCATCTCCGGAATGCTCGGCCTGCCTGAGCGCATGGTCGACCAGACCCTCGCCGAGTTGTTCCGTTCCGACGACCTCAGGTGGGCTCCGCCGGCACCAGGAACCGAGCCCGCCAACCTGCGGCTCCGACTGACGGACAAGGGCCGCGTCACCGCCGAGACGGCGGCTGCCGTGGAGCCTGTGCGCGTCAACCAGGCCGTGGTGTACGACCAGATGTTGTGGAAGGTGGCTCCCTACAACCGGAACGCCACCATGCGACGCGGCCAGGCTGAGGATGACGGTCTGATCATGCTGCCCGCCGCCCGGTCCGGGCCCGTTGAGGACGGCGACATCACCGCGGCCGACATTACCGCCCTGCTCCGCGAGAATGGCACGACCAACCGCGAGGTACTCCAAGTCAAGAGCATCTCCCAGGCCCCGTCACGTCGTGTGCTGCCCGTCAAGATCCTCGTGTACGCCGACGAAGAACGCGCCGACATCCAGCTCGGCGTCGTCGTCGACGGCGAGCTCAGTCACGCCCACGAGCTTGTCCTGATTGGCCACGGTGGCGCCAAGGCGCTCGGCATCACCGTTGCCCCGCCGCCCGAACGCCCCGTTCTCGAAGCCGACCTGGAAGCAGCTCGGGTGCCGCTTCAGGAAGTCACCCAGCACCGTGCGGAGCAAGCTGCCTTCCAGCTTGGCGCCCAGAACCCTTCCCCAGCACCGCCGGCGGCATTGGAGCCTCAGGCGGACGAGATCCGTGCCATTGGTGTCTTCGAGCACCCGGAGATCCTTGAGCAAGCCCTCACCCACGCCCGTCGCCGTCTGTTGCTCATCTCCCCGTGGATTAAGAACGCGATCATCACCACCTCGTTCCTTGGCAAGCTGGAGGCCCGCCTGAACCGTGGCGTGAAGATCGACATCGCCTACGGTTACGAGGAGAACGACACCAAGACCGACCCGGCGGCCGTCCGCAAGCTCAATAACCTCGCCGCCCGATACCAGGACAAGTTCACCTTCACCCGCCTGAAGAGCACGCACGCAAAGGTCCTCGTTTACGACGACGTCTGGGTCACCACGTCCTTCAACTGGCTCTCCTTCAAGGGCGATCCCGACCGAACCTACCGGATGGAAGAAGGAAGCCTCGTCCGCAACCGGCAGATCACCGATGTCCAATACACCCGCTACCTCGAACTGATTGACGAACAGCGTCGGTAGCTGTATCCAAACAGAGTTCCGGTTTCGCAGTTCCGCATCGGGGAGCAGCGGCTTCGTCGTGGCACTGTGGCGCGCTCGACCGCCGTGGGCAGACTGATTAGCGCGATGCGTGGTCGTTGAGTCGCGCCCATCGAAGGTCAAGCGGCATCACTGTCAGTGCAGCTGTCACCCTGCTGGTCATGACGCACACGGAATTCGGGAACATCTCGTTTCTCTGGGGCTGGTGGACTTTCTTCGAGGCCGTGTGGATCGCCACGCTGTGGCGGAGCCGCACCCGTGTACTGGGCGGCGGAGTGTATCGCCTACCTGGGGTGAGGCGTGTTCGTCGCAACGCTGCCGAAAGGCGCGTCGATGCTCTGCTCGCTGAACTGGAGCGCCTCGATGTACCGGCGGAAGCCTGGCCGGACAGGTGCGACCTCGTTGACCGGTGGCACCGTATCGTCGCCGGGCGGTGCGTCTCAGCTCTTCTGCAGGTGGTTCCCGTCGTGGTTACGGTGGTTCCGTTCTGGTGGGCAGCGTGGTCCGGGGGCGCGGTCGCGCCTTGGATGCCCGGGGTCGTTGCTGGCTTCACTGCCATCTCGCTTACGCTCATGGCGGCTGACTACAGGGCTGCCGTTGTTTCGGACGCGGCTGGGGTCGCTACGGTGGATTCAGTCCGCTTCTTGGAGTTGGTCCTCTTCCCGGCCAACCGCCGTACGCAGGATTCGGCACTTGAGGTATACGGCAGGGGCCTCAGTCGGCTCTGTAACTCTCTGAGTGCGCAGGCACGCCACACAACCCGCACGATGCCGCCGGAGGCCCGTGAAGGGGCGAGGGTCACCGCAGAACGCCTGATTGCGGCACTTTCCAGTGCAAGCCAGCGCTACCTCTTCTCTCAGGGAGCAGACCGCGACAGAGCAGTTCGAGACATGGCCTTGCTCGCTGCGGGCGCTCTACGTCAGAGCTGCCGCCCACGTCACCAGCACGACAGTCTGGTGATCATTGAGGGCGTACTCCTGGCGGAAGCGCCAGAGGTGGAGGTGGTGGGGGCAACGGCTGAGCCGCTTAGGGACCGCCTACTCGCGGGTTTGGGAAGGATGGCTGTGGCTGTGGGCCTCGTTGTCGGGGCATTCCTCTTCCCGGAAGGGGGCATCGTCCCCGATCTCTTGGGTGCTGCTGGGCTCGCCAGCATTGCCTTGGTGTGTGCACCCCTCCGCGAGGCCTTGCATCGAGCCAGGGAACTTATTGTCGGCGGCTCGCCCACCAGCGTCGGTTCCCCTGAGCTGGAGGTAGGAGCGCCGGCTTCTCCCGCGGCGGCGTCCTGCGCTCGATGTGCCGGCCGCGAAGGGGGGTCACGGCAGGGAGAGTAAGGAACGGCAGGCACGGCGGCAGATGACATGGTGACCAAGGAGAGTGGGCGGTCTGCTTGTGGAAGACGTTGAGGTCCGGAGAGGCGTGTCCCCTGATGGCCATGACGCTCATTTGACGCTCCGGGCCGCAGAAAGGGTGCTCGGAGCGGGCGCAGAAGCGCGGTGACCTGCGACTATGAGGGTCTCGGGTTCGGCTGACGTCTTTCCGATGACGCACCACGTGGAGTGCGTGGCGATCCTGGAGCCGGTGAAGAAGGGCGACTGACCTGGGGTTTTGTGGGTGCGCGGTGTGGGCGTTGCGGACTTGGCCCTGCAGCAGCTCTCCGAGGGGGGAGGAGCTGCCGACGACACTACAGGTGAGGGCAAGGTGCCGCAGGGTCGCGTGAGTTGACATGACTCGGAGGCTGCTCCACGTGCTGGAACAATGCCTCGCGGGGTCGGCATCGCGCTGATTGACGGGTCTACTCCGCAGGTACCGTCAGCGGGGAGCGCACCGTCGCCGGCGAGTCCCGCCCTGGCACGCCCTCACCGCCTACCTCCGTCTGGCCGCCCGGGACGAGCACGGCCTGTGAACCAGGGCCGACAGGCCGTTCCGGTGTTGCTCTGTCCCATGAGCCGGCGGCCTCAGGCGGTGACCCGTTCGGGGAGGAAGGGGCTCGGGATGCCGTGCCAGGAGACACGCAAGGCGTCCCTCGCCCGCGTGCAGGCGACGAACAGCAGACTCAGTTCGCCCATGAGATCCTCTCGGTGCTGCTGGGGATCGACCTCCTCCGGAGTGAGGGCGCTCTGCATCGGTACGACCGTGTCGCTCACACCGGCGACGGCCACGCAGCGGAATTCGAGCCCCTTCATGCGATGCATGGTCCCGATCCGGACTCCGTCACCGGCTGCCACCGACGCCCCCAGGACGAGCGAGGGAATCCCCGCCTGCTCCAAGGCCTGGGCGATGTCCTTGCCCAGCTGGACGTACCGCACGGCGACACCGATCTCGTGCGGCGCGACCCCCGTCCCGATCCACTCGGAGATCCGGGCGACCAGGCCCGCGATCTCCTCTGGCTTGGTGGCTGCGCCCCCGAGTTCCGGCCTGGCGCCCCGGTACGCGGACCGGTAGCCGACGAGTGATTCCTGCCCGCCGTCCATGTCGTCCACGCTCGCGTCGGCGAGGAGCCGGGTCGACCAGGTCAGGATCTCCTTCGTCGTGCGGTAGTTGATGCGCAGCCGGGTCGACCGGCCGGACACCGAGATGCCGAGACCACGCAAGGACACCCGGTTCCCGTAGATCCGTTGGTGGGTGTCGCCCGCGATGAAGAGGTCGTCCGGCCCCGGGGCGACAAGAGCGCGCAGCATGCGCCACTGGGCAGGGTGGAGGTCCTGCGCCTCGTCGATCACCACATGGCGGAAGGGGCGGTCCCCGCCTCGGTCCTGAAGGATGCGTGCGGCCTCCGCGCACACCTGGAGGAAGGTCCACTCGCCGGCCCGGCGCAGCTCCTGGGTGAACGCTTCGACGGCGCGCCACACCTGGGCCCGCTTGAGCGGGCTGAGGGCAGCTCCCCGCCCGGAGCGGGAAGCCTTCAGGTATGTCTCCGGCGACCGGAGGTCCTGGGCCAGGATGACGTGCCGCCATTCGTGGTCGAGGAAGACGTCGGTGAAATCGATCTCCAGCCTCTGGGCCGCCCGGCTCCAGCGGGTGAGGATCTCCTTCTGTGCGGCTACCAGCGCCAGCGGTGCGCCGTGGTCCTCCCGGACGATCTGGTTGGCCAGGGCGTCCACGTTGACGACTCGGATCTTCGCCCGCAGCGCGGGCTCGGGGATCAGGAGTTCGAGGTTGCTGCGCAGGTCGGCCGCGAGGTCGCGGGTGAAGGTGGTCAGGAGGATCGCCTCGTCGGGTGCGTCCGCCGGCAGCTGCTGGGCGAGGTGCAGGGCACGGTGCAGCGCGACCACGGTCTTCCCGGTGCCGGGGCCGCCGGTGACGCGTGCAGGACCCGTGTACGAGGAACGGTAGGCGAGCTTGCGCTGGCTGGGATGGAGGAAGATCCGCCAGGCATCGAAGGGCCGGGACAGGATGTCCGTCAACTCGTCGGGGCCGGAGACGAGCGCGATCCGCCCCTGGGACCGTGCCATGGCCGCGGAGAACTCGTCCTGCTCGACCGGGGTCGCGGGCGGCTCGGTCCGTGGAGCCCGTGCTTCGCGCGGTGTCGCGGAGCGCTGCTCCAGCTGTACGGCGACGACCTCGCGCCACACGTCCTCCGGCGTCATGCCCGCCGCAAGCCCGGCCAGCACGTCGTACTGCTGCTCGGGAAGGATCTTGTGCAGGGCGTCGAGATGGGCTTCGGTGCCGAGATGCCGGACCAGGGGAAGCAGGTCGGCATCGATGCCCAGCTTGATCAGGTCCTTGTCGGCGACCCCTCCGAACAGCCGCTCGGTGCCTTCGGCGGAACCGGGCCGGTCGTCCGGAAGGGGGTCGATGCCGGCCGTCGCGCGTTCCAGAGCGACGTCGTCGCGCAACTCGATTCCATGGGTGGCCGAGTTGACGGTCGCCCTGTGCTTGGCCGCCCAGGCGATGGCGTCGTCGTGAGGCATGACCTTGAGCAGGAGGAAGCTGTCCCCCACCTCCGGAGCCAGCACCACGCCGCGCATGAACTGGTTGATGCGGATGGTCCGGATACGCGGGTCGCGGGACTTCTCCAGCTTCTCCAGGTGCAGGCCCGCGTGCCGGTGCTCCCGGAACTTGTCGAAGACCTCATGCACACGTTTCTGGACAGGCTTCTCCAACTTGGCGAACTCCAGGAGGAAGTCCTTGTGGATTCCCAGTGTCGCCATAGTGCGCCCCCGGTCGTACGGTCGTCGATTCCGCTGATCACCGTACCCGGGTACGGCACAATGGCGGGCCGACGGGGCAAGAGTCGGGGAGGGGATGGGCGTGCACGCGCAGGAGACGACGTTCAGCAAACTGGTGCACGGTGAGACGCAGTTCCAGGTCCCGCTGTATCAGCGCACCTACACCTGGCAGCGTGACGAGCTGCGGCAGCTGTGGGACGACGTGCTGGAGCTCGTCGAGGACAAGCTGGAGGGCAGGGAGCCGGCGGCTCACTTCCTCGGGTCGGTGGTGCTCGCGCCCGAGCGGATCGCGGCGGGCGGGATGCAGCGCTGGCTCGTCGTGGACGGCCAACAGCGGCTGACCACGCTGATGCTCGCCTTCACCGCCCTGCGGGACCGGCACCGGGCTCAGGGGCGGGAGAAGAAGGCAGCCCGGATTCACGACCTCATCCTGGTCAACGGCTACCAGGACGGGAACGACCACTACCGTCTGCTGCCGACGCAGGCCGACCGTGAGGCGTTCGTCGCCTGTGTGGAGTCGCTCCCCACCGCCGGTGGTCCGGGCAACATCGGTGGCGCGTACCGGTTCTTCCTGGCCGCTCTGACCGAGGGCGAGGAGCGCGCCGGCGAGGAGTGGACCGCCGCCGTGGAGTCCGTGCTCAGGAACTTCCTCTCCATCGTCTCGATCACCGCCGCCGAGGGCGACAACGTCTACCGGATCTTCGAGTCCATCAACAACACGGGTGTCGGCCTCAGTCAGAGCGATCTGCTGCGCAACTACCTCTTCATGTGCCTCCCCAAGCGTGGCGAGGCCGTCTACCGCACCCAATGGCTGCCGATGCAGGAGCTGCTCGGCCCGGCCAGGCTGGAGCTGCTCGTCTGGCTCGACCTGGTCGTCGACGGTGACAACCGGGCCAAGCAGAGCGAGATCTACCGGGACCAGAAGAAGCGTCTCGAACCGATCAGTTCGGACGAGGACGCACTGGAGGCGGAGGTCTCGCGGCTGTATGTACGGGCCGGTCGCCTCATGCGGATCGTCGAGCCGTCGAGGGAGAGCGATCCTGGTCTGCGCGAGGTCCTGGAGCGGCTCGCCCGCTGGGGCGGCCAGACCCACTATCCGCTCGCGCTTCAGCTGCTCGACCGGCTGGACGAGGGGGACTGCGACCCCAAGGAAGCGAGCGCCGCCCTGGCGTACGCCGAGAGCTACATGGTGCGTCGCCTGTTCGCCGGGAACTCCACCACGGGCAA
Organism: Streptomyces tanashiensis; assembly: GCF_014648895.1. Lineage (GTDB taxonomy): Bacteria > Actinomycetota > Actinomycetes > Streptomycetales > Streptomycetaceae > Streptomyces > Streptomyces tanashiensis. Next base: position 48,723 of record NZ_BMRZ01000010.1, on the reverse strand, counting down.
CAACCGCACCTTCATGGAGCTGCCCAAGGAGGTGGAGAAGGAACTGGAGAACGGGTGTTCGCTCGCGGACGCGGTGCGACGCGCTCTGTCCTCCAAGACGGGGACGCGGGTCTGGCCCTCCGACGCGGTGACACGGGAGTCGATCCGCAGCCGACCCTTCTACAAGTCGGGGCGTTCGCACCAGCGCTTCGAGATTCTGCGCCGCTTCGAGGAGAGCTACGCCGCCAGCGAGCCCGTCGACTACGGCAAGGCGAAGCTCACCGTGGAGCACGTGCTGCCGCAGCACCCCGCCCAGCAGTGGTTCGACCTCCTCGCGGAGGAGGCCGGAGAGGCCGAGAGCCCGGAGGAGCTGCACAGCCAGCTGGTGCACACCCTCGGCAACCTCACGCTCTCCGGCGACAACACCCGTCTCTCCAACCACCCCTTCCACCGCAAGCAGCAGATCCTCGACTCCAGCGCCCTGCGCATGAACCAGCACATCGCGGCCCAGGAGCGCTGGGGGAGGGCGGAGATCCTCGCGCGCGCCGAGGAGATGAGCGACCGGGCCGTGGAGCTGTGGCCCGGGCCCATCGACGGGGTGGTCCACGCCGACGCCGAGTGGTTCGGCTGGGGAGAGCTGCGCCGGGCACTGCTGAGCATGCCGGCCGGTACGTGGACGACGTACGGTGACCTCGCCGCCCTCATCGGTACCCATGCCGTCGCGGTCGGCAGCCACATCAGCACCCGTCCCGCCCTGCACGGTGCCTATCGCGTGCTGATGGCCGACGGCAAGATCTCGCCCGGTTTCCGCTGGCCCGAGGGACAGGAGAACGCGCCCGACCCGCGGCGCGTTCTGGAGTCCGAGGGCATTCCGTTCGACGAATGGGGTCGCGCTCGCCGGGCCCATCGGCTCACAGCGGCGGACCTGGCCGCTCTGGTGGGCAAGGACGACTTCGAGGACGAGGCGCCGGTCCGAACCGCCGAGGGGGCGGGAGACTCCGGAGATATCCGCGACGGGGAGACCGCGGCGGCACGCTTCGAGACGCTGTTGCGCGACAACCAGACGCCCGGCACCGCGGAGGGAGTGCTCGCGAGCCTGCGGTTCTGGGAGGAGCAGGGAGGCTCCCTCGACTACGGGAAGAAGAGTGAGACCAGCTGCTTCCCGATGCTGTCCCTGGGCGGCGCTCCTGCCCGATCGCTCTGGCCCCTGGCCCTGTATCCGGTGACGGGCACCGCCGAGGTGGTCTTCCAGCACCTGAAGCGCCGTCCGCCCTTCGACGACGAGATGCCGCGGCGTGAGCTGATGGCGCGGTTGAACGAGGTGGAGGGCGTCGACCTCGCGGAGGCGAAGCTGGACCTGCGTCCCTCGTTCCCGCTGGAGGTCTTCGCCGGCCACGGCGAGGAGCTGCGAGGCGTCCTGGAGTGGTTCGTCCACACGGTCGCGCTGGCGGAGGCCCGTCGGCCCGTCGACGACGTTCCCGAGGGTCCCGCGTGAGCCCGCCCGACGCGACCTGACACAGTCGAGGGCCCTGGCCGGATCTGCCCTTAACGGAAGATCACTGCTCGGTTACTCTGCCGGGCAGTGATCGGTGTCACTCCGGGCGTGGGTGCGTGGCGGGTGGCCTGCGACCGGAGCGCGGGGGCGGATGGAGCACAACAACCACCAGGGGTGGTACGGGGAGACCTTCGTGGCCGTCATCGCCGCCGCGGCGGGATTCCAGGTCGCTGTGCCCTATCCGGACATCGGCAAGGACATGATCCTCGGGCGGGACCACGAGGACCCCGAGCTCGACGTCCAGATCGCCCTTCAGGTGAAGACCCGGAGGATCGGCGAACTCGACGTCACCGACGGCCTCAAGATCACCCTGACGATCGACCAGTTCAAGCGGTTGCGCGGCCGCCGGCAGGTGCCCTGCTATCTGGTGGTCGTCCTCGTGCCGCAGAACCCCGCCTCCTACATCCAGGTGAGCGAGCTCGAGTTGATCCTCTGGCACGCCGCGTACTGGGTCTCGCTGGAAGACCGCCCGCTGCCGATTCAGCAGGGACAGAAGAGTGTCACTGTCACTGTCCCGAGGGAGAATCTACTCACGGTCGACGCGCTGCACGATTTCTTCCACCGGGCGTGCGAGGAGGTACCCGCACCATGACGGCAGTAGGGGTGCCCGAGCGCGAGCTGGAGCGGCTGCGGCCGCGCGACGTGGAACGGTATCTGCGACAGAGGGGCTGGAGCCCGAGCGGCCGAGTCCGCTACAGCACCCGCTGGGAGCGGGAGTCGGACGGTCGGCCGCGCCGCGTACTGCTTCCCATGGACAGCGAGCTCGCCGACTATGCGGATCGCATGGCCGATCTGATCGGCGCGCTCGCCGAGCTGGAGGGGCGGCCCCCGGCCGCCGTGCACCAGGACCTGACCCTGTCCGGCCTCGACGTGCAGTACATCCGGACCATGCCGCGCACGCCCTCGGGCACCATCCCCGTACAAGCGGCGGTGCTCGCGGTCACGAGCGCGCGGGACCTGCTGATGGCGGCCGCGTGCGACACCGTGCTGGACGGGCCGAGGCTGGTCCACCCGCGGCGCAAGCCCCAGAAGGCCAAGGACTTCGTCGACAGGGCCCGGTTCGGCCCGTCGAGTCCTGGAAGCTACGTCTTCCAGGTGCAGGTGCCCCTGCCGGAGGAGGCGGCGTCGCCGGGACAGCTCTTCGAGGACGTGCCCGAGTGGGACATGGCGCCGGAGCCGTTCGCCCGTAAGGTCTCGCGCCGGATGTACGGGGCGGTGTCGGCCGCGCGCTGGGCAGCGGGGCTCGCGAACAGGCGAGACGACTCCGACCCGTTCGTGGCGGGCACCCGCCTCGGTATCTCGGCGGACCTCTGCGAAGCCCTCGCCGGCATGGGCGGGCACGATGGGCGAGACTCGCCGACGCTCCACGGCTTCTCCCTCTCGTTCGCCTGGTCCCCGCGCTGGCCGGCTCCCGCCGACACCGCCCCGGTTTCGTTCTCCCCGAGGGACGTCCACGTCCTACGCGAGGGCGCTCAGGACCTCCGGCGTCAGGCGCCCGAGCGCGGCGTGACGATCGTGGGCCGGACCACGAAGCTCAAGCGCGCCGCAGACATCGGCCCCGGCGATGTGACCGTCGTGGCCCGGCTGATGAGGGAGAACGGCGACCTCGTCGGTCAGGAGCGGCAGATCCACATCCACCTCACGGAAGCCGAGTACGACCGCGCCACCGACGCCCACCGGGACCGGCGGGACCTCCGGATCGAGGGCGACCTGACACGGCGCGGCAACTATCACGAGCTGTCCCGGATCACCGGTTTCGACGTGCTGTGACAACACCGGTACGCCAGGTGTCCGGCCGTGCCAGAGTGGGCCCGGTGGGCCGCCGCCCACGTGCTTGAATGGCTGTGTTTGACGTATTCGCCCAGGCCGGGGCGGTAAGAGGAGTGTGCGGAGAGCGATGACGACGCCGACCACCGACCTGGCAGGTGTGGCACACCGGGCGGTCCGCCGTAGCGCCGAGGCCCGGGACGAGCGGGCGGTCCCCGAGATCGGCGACCTCGTCGAGGTCCGGGGCCTGCGCTGGGTCGTGGCCGAGGTCGACCAGGGCGGGGCCGACACCGGTGGGACCGGCAGGCCCGGCGCGGGCTCACTGGTGACCCTCAACAGCGTCGAGGAGGGCCGCTACAACGACACCCTCTCCGTGATCTGGGAGGTCGAGCCGGGGCGCCGGCGGCTGCCCACCGGTTCCCTCCCCGACGTCTCGGCCGGCAAGTTCGACCCGCCGGAGCGGCTCGCCGCCTTCCTCGACGCCGTCCGCTGGTCGGCGGTCACCTCGGCGGACGTACGGACGCTCCAGGCGCCCTTCCGGTCCGGCGTCGCCATCGAGCCCTACCAGCTCGAACCGGTGTCCCGGGCCATCGCGGCGCCCCGCGTGAACCTGCTCCTCGCCGACGACGTCGGCCTCGGCAAGACGATCGAGGCGGGCCTCGTCGCCCTTGAGCTGATCCTCCGCAACCGCGCCCACAAGATCATGATCGTCTGCCCGGCCGGTCTCACCGTGAAGTGGCGGGACGAGATGGCCGAGAAGTTCGGCCTGGACTTCACAGTCATCGACTCCGAGCGCAGCGCCGAGGTCCGCCGCACCCACGGAAGCGCCGCCAACCCCTTCAACATCTACCCGCTGTCGATCGTCAGCCTCCCCTGGCTGCGGGGCGCCAAGGCCCAGCGCCTGCTCTCCGAGGTCCTGCCCGCCCAGGACTCCGACGCCGACACCGCCGTACCCGCCAAGCGCCCCTTCGACCTGCTGATCCTCGACGAGGCGCACCACGTCGCCCCCTCCGCGCCCAAGCAGCTGTACCCCGTCGACTCGCAGCAGACCAAGCTGATCCGCCGCCTCGCCCCGTACTTTGAGCACCGGCTCTTCCTGTCCGCCACCCCGCACAACGGCTACCAGGAGTCGTACACCGCCCTCCTGGAGATCATCGACGGCCAGCGCTTCGCCCGGGGCGTCGAGCCCGACCCGGATGCGGTCAAGGACACGGTCGTCCGCCGCCTCAAGGACGACATCCGTGATCCGAAGACCGGCGAACGCCGCTTCCTGAAGCGCGGGACCAAGGCGCTGCCCGTCGACTACACCGAGGAAGAGCGGCGCATCCACCAGCTCCTCAAGGAGTACGCCGCGCTGCGCCGCGCCAAGCTCGGCACCCGCTTCAAGGGCGGACGCAAGGCCGCCGATCTCGTCACCCTGCTCCTGAAGAAGCGCCTCTTCTCCTCCCCGGACGCCTTCGCCCGCACCATCGAGGTCTACCTGGAGACCCTGCGGACCAGGAAGCAGGAGGCGGCCGAGGAGATCCAAGACTGGCAGGAGACCTTCTTCGACGACTACGCGGACTACGAAGACGAGCCCCTGGCGGATGCCGAGGATGACGCCATCGCCCGCGCGACCACCCTCCAGCCCAGTACGGACGGCGACGAGGCCGGCCTCTTGGAGCAGATGCGGGAGTGGGCCGTCCGCCACCAGGCCCAGGCCGACTCCAAGGCCCGCGAACTGATCGACTACCTCAAGGCGGAGTGCCTGACCGCCGACGGCGGGCACTGGCTCAACGAGCGTGTGGTCGTCTTCACCGAGTACCGCGACACCCAGATCTGGCTCCAGAACCTCCTCCGTGACCACGGCCTCGGCGGCGACCGCGTCGCCCTCCTCCACGGCGGCATGAATGCCGAGGAACGCGAGCAGCTCCGCCTCGCCTTCCAGGCCGAGCCCACGGAGAACGACGTCCGCATCCTGCTGGCCACCGACGCCGCCAGCGAGGGCATCGACCTTCAGCGGCACTGCCACCGCCTGGTCAACTACGACATCCCCTTCAACCCCAACAAGCTGGAACAGCGGATCGGCCGCATCGACCGCTACGGCCAGACCACCGCGCCGCAGATCGTCCATTTCATCGGCAGCGGCTTCGAGAAGACCCTCGACACCTACGACGCCGACCTCGAATTCCTCTCCCGGGTCGCCATCAAGGTCGCCCGTATGGAAGAGGACCTGGGCAAGGTCAACGCCGTCCTCGCCGAGGCCGTCCAGCGGCGGATGACCGGCGACCTCGGCGCCGACTTCGACGTCGACCGGGCCGAGATGTACGCGAACAAGAAGGCCCGGCGCGGCGGCAACGTCACCGCCGAGCGCGACGCCCAGGCCCAGGCCCAGCGCCTCAAGGAGCAGGTCGACGCCACGGTCGACACGCTCGGCATCACCCCGGGCAGGGTGGCCCGGGTCGTCTCCACCGCCCTCCCGCTCGCCCGCCAGCACGACATCCGCCCGGTCCCCGACGAGCGGGGTCGCGCGGACGGCTTCTACGAGGTCCCCACGCTCACCAGCTCCTGGGAGCGTGCCACGCAGGGCCTGGCGGACAAGCTGCGCCCCGAGATCCAGCGCCCCATCACCTTCGACGCGGCCTCGGCGAAGGGTCGCGACGACGTGGTCCTCGCCCACCTCGGCCACCCCCTGGTCTCCATGTCCACGCGCCTGCTGCGCGCCGCCGTGTGGAACAAGAACCAGGCCGGCCTCGCCCGGGTCGCCGCCGTCGTCAGCGACCACCCCGAGCTGGAGACCACCCTCGTCGGCGCGTTCGCCCGCTTCGTCCTCGTCGGCGCGGACGGCATCCGCCTCCACGAGGAGGTGCTCCAGGCCGGCGGCTGGCTCCGCGAGGAGGCCGGAGCCCCGGCCCGCTTCAGCCGTCTGGAGAAGGTCACCACAGTCCGCGAGATTCTCGACGACGCCCTCACCGACTCCACCCAGGCCTCCCCGCTCCTCCGCGACCGCCTCACCACGGCCTGGCCCCACGTGGGCGAGGGCCTCGTCTCCTCGCTGGAGTGGCGCGCTCGCAACCGCCAGACCGCCCTGGAGAGCCGCCTGGAGAACCGCCGCCGCGACGAGGCGGAGCGGATCTCCGCCCAGATCGACCGCTTCCGGGACTCCCTGCGTGCCGCCATCGGCAGGACGGACACCGAGGAAGGCCAGCTGGAGCTGGAGTTCGAGGAGGCCGAGCAGCAGCGCCGCGACCGCGAGAACTGGGAGCGGCGCGTCCACGCCCTGGAGAGCGAGAAGGAACGCGAACTCGCCTCCGTCGCCGCGCGCTACGCCGACCCCAAGCCGCTCCTCTTCCCCGTCGCCGTCGTCTTCGTCGTTCCCCGCCGGGAGGCCGTCAAGTGAGCACTAACCGTACGAACGGCCCCGGCGGCCGGGGCCGAGCCCGCGGCGGAGCCTTCCGCCCGGCGGCTCCCGACGGCAAGCAGCAGCACCTCGACTGGCTCAGCCTGGTCGACGTGTCCGGCCCCTTCCTCACCCTGCCCGTCCTGCTCAAGGCCTGGCCACAGCTCGACGCGATCGACAAGCCCCTACGGACGAGCCTCCGCTACGAACACGGGGTCTGGCTCTCCGACCCGGCGGCCGGCCAGGAGGCGTGGACCGACTTCATCCTCGGCGAACTCCTCGGCTGGGGAGACGCGTTGCGGACGGGCGCGAGCCTGACCGAGCGCCTCGCCGTCGACATCCCGGAACACGACGGCGAGCGGGCGGCCCCCACCTTCGCCCTCCTGGAGCCCGGCAGCACGGCCACCGACACGGCCTCCCTGGTCGCCGACTGCGCGATCCTCGGCCTGTCCGTCCCCGCAGGCCAGCACCCCGCCAAGCGTGTCCCCGCCTCCACCTGGTCGGCCACCCCCATCGACCGCATGGCCCACCTCTGCCGCCACCACGGCATCGAGCTCGGCCTCGTCACCGACGGCCGCTGGTGGGCCCTTGTGTGGGCGCCGCGCGGCGGCGTCACCACCTCCGCCGTCTTCGACAGCGTCGACTGGCCCGCCCCCGCCGAACGCGTGGTCGTCCGCGCCTTCCGCTCGCTCCTCAGCCGCCGCCGCTTCTTCTCCGTCGAGGACGACGAGATGCTGCTACCGCTGCTCCGCGAGTCCCTGGACAGCCAGGAAGACGTCACTGACGCCCTCGGCGTCCAGGTCCGCCAGGCCGTCGAACTCCTCGTCGAGGCCATCGGCCGCGCCGACATCAACGAACGCGCCGAAGGCCGCCGCGGACTCGCCGAGGTCCCCGCCCACGACGTCTACCGGGGCGCCGTCGCCATCATGATGCGCGTCGTCTTCCTCCTCTTCGCCGAGGAACGCGGCCTCCTCCCCAGCGACAACGAGCTGTACGTCCAGTCCTATTCGGCCGGTAGGCTGAGCAAGGACCTTGAGGACCGGGCCGCTGAGACCACTGAAGAGGACCTGGAGCTCTCCTGGGCCGGCTGGCACCGGCTCATCGCCCTCTTCAACGCGGTCTACGGCGGAGTCGACCACCCGTCGTTGTCGATGCACGCCTACGACGGCTCGATCTTCGACCCCAACGCCTTTCCGTGGCTGGAGGGCCGAGGCACCGGCGCCGACGATCCCACGGACCCGCTCCCGATCGACGACCGCACCGTCCTCCACATGCTCCAGTCCGTCCAGTACGTCTCGATCGGCACGGGCAAGAAGCGCGAGCGCCGCCGCCTCACCTTCCGCACGCTGGACGTCGAGCAGATCGGTTACGTGTACGAGGGCCTGCTCTCGTACCAGGGCCGGCGCGCCGAGGACACGATCGTGGGCCTGGTGGGCAAGCCGGGCCTGGAGGCGGAAGTCCTCCTGACCCGCCTGGAGTCCCTGTCCCGCACGCACGGGGACGGCCTTGGCGCTGCCCTCGCGGACGAGTACAACAAGACGACGGGCCTGGGCGCGGCGGCCAAGGTGACGAAGGCGTTGGCCCCCTTGGACGACGCGGCGCGGGGCGAGGCCCGCCGCAAGCTCCTCGCGGCGACCGGCGGTGACGCGGAGCTCGCGGAGCGCCTGCTCCCCTTCCACGGCATCATCCGCCCGGACCTGCGCGGCCTCCCGGTCGTGATCCGGTCCGAGCCCTGTACGTGACGGAGTCCTCGCTCCGCAAGAACACGGGCACGCACTACACCCCGAAAACCCTGGCCCAGCAGGTCGCGGACGGGGCGCTGGAGCCGCTGATCTACGAATACGGCCCGCTGCAGACGGCGGACCGGACGCAGTGGCGCCCGAAGTTGGCGGACGACCTGCTGAAACTGAAGGTCGCGGACATCGCGATGGGCTCGGCGGCGTTCCTGGTGGCGGCGTGCCGGTACCTGGCCGTCGCGCTCGTGGAGGCCTGGAGCCGGGAGGGCGACGAGCGGGCTGCGGCCTACCTGGAGGCGGCGGCCTCGCTGTCCGCCTCGGCGGTGGACGCGGAGGCGGACCCGGTGATGGTCGAGGCCCGTCGGCAGGTCATAGAGCACTGCTTGTACGGCGTCGACATCAACCCGATGGCCGTCGAGATGGCGAAGCTGTCGCTGTGGCTGGTCTCGATGGACCGAGAGCGCCCGTTCACGTTCCTGGACGACAGGCTGGTGGCAGGTGACTCACTGCTGGGCGTCACGTCGGTGGACCAGCTGGAGGCGATGCACCTGGACCCGGTGCGGGGCCGGAAGCTCCACGGGGACGGCATCGACTTCACGGGCGGTGTACGGCGGGTGGTGACTGAGGTCGCCGAGAAGCGGCGGGAGTTGGCGAAGATTCCGGGCACGGACCTGGAGCAGCTGGCGGAGAAGCGCGCGATCCTGGCGTCGGTGAGGGAGAAGACCCGGCAGGCGAGCGTGTACGCCGATTTGGTGGTGGGCGCGGCGCTGGCGAGCGCGGGCCGGGGCGAGAAGGAGCAGGACCGGCTGTCCTTCGAGGCGGTGACCGCTGCACACAATGTGGCGGATGCGCCGGAGGGTGACGCTGAGGCGGCGGAGCTGCGGGCGGCGGAGCGGCTGGCACGGGGGTGGCTGGCTACGGGGCAGCCGGAGGGCGCGTTCGATAGGGAGCCGGTCCACTTGCCGCTGGTTTTCCCGGAGGTGTGGGAGGAACGAGGCGGGTTCGACGCGGTGGTGGGGAACCCGCCGTTCTTGGGCGGGCCCAAGGTTACCGGTGCTTTCGGAGAGACGTACCGTGAATACCTGGTTGGAGACGTAGGGCGTGGCGCCCGAGGCATCATCGATCTCGTCGCCTACTTCCTGTTGCGCGCGAGCGATCTATTGAATGTGAACGGTCAGGCTGCTCTTGTGGCTACTAATTCACTTGCCCAAGGAGACACCCGACAGGCGGGGCTCGACCAACTGGTCGCGGAAGGTGTAACTCTGCGGGCCGCAGTGAAGAGCGAGCCATGGCCCTCTCGTAGCGCTCTGCTAGAGTATTGCGCGGTGTGGCTGAGTCGCGTTCCGTTGAGAAATGAGGCCCGCATCCTGCTGGATGGGGCATCAGTCTCGGGAATCAGCACCTCTCTCGATGCGATGTCCCGGATCACCGTAAATCCGGAATCTTTGCACGAGAACCAGGGGTTCGCGTTCATCGGGTCCTACGTCCTAGGGTTGGGCTTCGTGATAGACCCTGATCGTGCATCGGCTCTGATCGGCAAAGACAGTCGCTATCGGGAAGTGCTCTTTCCGTATCTCAACGGAAAAGACCTCAATACTCGCCCGGATTTCACGCCGACTCGATGGGTTATCAATTTTCATGACTGGCCTGAGGAGCGGGCGAAGGGATACCCCGAGGCTTATGGGCAAGTCCTTCAGCTGGTCAAACCTGAAAGGGCTATGAACAACCGTAGGGTGTACCGGGATTATTGGTGGCAGTATGCCGAGAAGCGCCCGGCCATGCTGAAGGCGGTGGAGGGTCTTGAGCGCGTTCTAGTGATGGCTCAGGTCAGCAAAACCGCGGTCCCTGTGTTCGTGACCGGCGAGACTGTGCTGGACCAGAAGCTGATCGTCTTCGCCTCGGAGGACGCCGGGCTGCTGGCGCTGCTGAACTCATCGTTCCACTACTGGTGGGCCATCTCTCGATCCGCCAAAATGCGCACCGACTTGAGTTATTCTCCGTCGGATGTGTTCTGGACGTTCCCCCGACCTGACACGTTGGCCCTGCGCGACGTGGGTGAGATGGTCGACGCTTACCGGCGACGCCTCATGCTGTCTCGCGGTACCGGTCTGACGGCCACGTACAACCTCGTCCATGACGAGACCTGCGCCGACCCCGACATCGGCGAACTCCGCGAGATCCACCGCGCCATCGACGAGGAAGTCGCCCGCGCCTACGGCTGGGACGATCTCCTCACCGAGCCCGGCGGGCTCGACCACGGTTTCCACGACACGCGTCAGGGCCCCCGCTACACCGTCGGCCCCGTCGTCCGCCAGGAGATCCTCGACCGGCTCCTCGAAGAGAACCAGCGCCGCTACGCCGCCGAAGTCGCGGCCGGCCTGCACGACAAGAAGGGCGCCAAGAAGAAGGCGGCGGCCCCCGCCAAGCGGCAGTCGAAGCCTCCTGCCGAGGAACCGCCGAGTTTGTTCTGACCCGCAAGAGAAGGGTGGCGGCCTCACCAGGAGAAACCTGTCCCGGGACGCCGTCACCCCACCCTCATCCCGCACACCCCCGCAACACCGACGCCAGCCGCCTCGCCACATCCGGCCGGCACCGCCCGAGGTCCACGAGCACGGGCCCGTACGCACTGGCCAGGGACACGGCGTCGAGTCCCAGGGACGGCAGCAGCAGCACGTCCACCTCCGTCAGCGCCTGCCGCAGTTCGTCCCGCGCGGCCTTCGCGTCCGCGATCGCCTCAACAGTCGCCCTCTGACTCGCCGTTCCCATAGTTCGCGCACCTTCCTCGTCATCCGTGACTTCCTGTGACGAGCATGGATGCGTGTGGCTACGATCACTAGGGGTAACGGTTTTCGGAACCGCAGAGCGAAAACGGGGATCGCCAGTGCCCGCACCGAAGGAACTCGACCCATCGGCCTCCCTCGCGGCCCTGTATGGCGCGAAGTTGCGCAAGCTCCGCTTGCGCGCCGGGCTCACCCAACGCCAGTTAGGCGCTGAAGTCCCCATCGCACACAGCCGGATCGCTCAGTTCGAACTGGGCAACGAGGTCCCGCCGGAGGATGTGGACGCCAAGCTGGACAAGATCCTGGGTGCGGACGGTGACCTGACGGACCTGTGGGGCCATATCCACCGGACGCCGTTCCCGGACTGGGCCAGCAAGTTCATGGAGTACGAGAGCAAGGCCGTCGGCATGCACAAGTACGTGGCGGCCAGCGTGCCCGGCCTGCTTCAGACACCGGCGTACGCCCGCGAAGTCCTGCATCGCGGTCAGCCATGGTGCACCTCCGGGGAGATCGAGACGAAGGTCACGGCCCGGATGAAGCGGCAGTCGCTGCTACGAAAGCAGCAGCCGCCCCTGCTCTGGGTTGTCCTGGACGAGGCGGTGATTCGACGCTCGGTAGGAGGCGGGGCCGTCATGCGCGAGCAGTTGGCCGTGGTGGTCGAGGCAGCCAGGGCCCCGTTCATTGAGATCCAGGTGCTCCCGTTCTCCGCAGGCGGTCACTCCGCGATGGGCGGCTCACTCACCGTCCTGTCCTTCGAGAATCGGCCCGATGTGGCCTACCTGGAGGCCGGGCACTCGGGTGAGCTGGTCGAAGACCGGGCCATGGTTGCGCGGCACTCGTATCGATACGATCTTGTGCACGCCCAAGCGCTCTCGCCAGAGGCGTCAACAGCCTTGATCCAGCAGGCGATGGAGGAATTCGGAGCATGACGGACACCCGAGTCGACCTGGCGGCCGCGACATGGCGGAAGAGCTCGTTCAGCGACGGGGGTGGCGGCGACTGCGTAGAGATCGCTGACAACATCCCCCACACCATCCCCGTCCGCGACAGCAAGAACCCCACCGGCCCCGCCCTCCTCATCCCCACTCCCGCCTGGGCCGCCTTCGTCGAGGCGATCAAGCGCGCGTGATCGCCTACCGGGACGCGCTCCGGCGCGTCCCGGTCTCGCGCGCCATCCAAAGAAAAAGAACCGGGTGAGAACCCACCCAACCAATCCCCGCCCCCACTCGCACGGGTGACAGATCGTCCGGAACCCGGACAGGTGCGGTACGGTCGGCCCCGACAACCTCATAAACGTATTCGGCCCTCGCCAGGACGGGAATCCTGACAAGGGCCTGACCAATCTGGAAGAGAGAAGCTTCCCGATGGCTGACCCGCAGTCTAACGCGGCCACATCCGCGTACCCCGCGATCCCCGCCGACGCTCCACCCTCCGGCGTGATCCACATTCGGCATCGCCACACCGAGCGCTTCACGGTCGTCGGCAACCACCTCGCCCAGCACGCCGAGCTCTCCGCCGCCGCGATCGGCATCGCCGTCTACGTCCAGTCGCTCCCGGACGACGTCTCCGTGACCGCCAAAGCCCTCGCGCTCCACTTCAGCGAAGGCGAGACGACCATCCGCCGGGCCCTGAACGAACTGGAGCGCGCCGGATACATCGCCCGCCCCCGCATCCCCCTCGGCGGCGGCAGGTTCGCCACCCGCACGTTCTCGTACGACAAGCCCGGCTGCGTACCGGAGCCGAAGCCGAGGCCGAAACCGGCCTCCGCGCAGGCTCCCGCACCGAGCGGTCCCCAGGTGCAGCCCGAGCCCCAGCCCCCGGCCCGTCCAGAGCCGCCGCACCCTCCCACCGGCCCCGCCGCCGACCTCCTCGCCCGCCTCCGCCTCGCCGACCCCCGCCTGCTGCTCTCCGCCGGAGACGTCCAGCGCCTCGCGCCCGCCGTCGAGACCTGGCTCTCTCGCGCCGCGACACCCGCCCAGATCACCCGGACTCTGACCGCGAACCTCCCGCCCGAGCCCGTACCAATCCACCACCCGGCCCGGTTCCTGGAGTACCGGCTCAGAAACCTCCTCCCGCCGCCCCTCCCTACGGAGGAGTCACAGCCGCCCGGCCCCGCGCCCCTCGTCACCTGCGACGGCTGTGAGAGGGCCTTCCGCAGTCACGACCCGGACGCGTCCTGCGGGGATTGCCGAGAGGTCGCCGCCGCGTGAGTCAGGCCCCGTCCACGACCGCCAGGTGATGGCGCAGTTCGTCGGCCACCCGCGCCGCGTCGCCCGCACCCGGCAGGCGCCAGTCCGTCTCGATGCCCTGGTCAACGGCCGCCTCGCTGCTGAAGCGGATCAGATCGGGAGCGGGCAGGTGGTTGTCCCGCAGCCAGATCAGGAAGGGCGCGGCCTCACCGGCCGTCGTGTCGGCCAGCACCACGCAGTCCCGCCCGTGGACGGTGGCCGTGCCGTCGTATTCGGTGCCGTCGTCGGTGGCAGCCCAGAAGGAGAGGTACGGCTCGCCCTGGTGGGTGTGGTCCTGGCGGACCTTGTAGCGGGCCTCGGTGAACGACTGCCGCAGCGCTTCACCCAGGCCGGCGAGGTCCAGGGACCAGGCATGCGGCTGCCGCTCCGGCGCGTAGAAGAGAAAGGTGGTCCGGTCGTCGTCATCGGGCGTCACGAGTAAGTCCTTAGGAGAGGGGACGGTCAGGAGGAAGGCAAGGGGAACGGGGCGGCGACGAACCCCGCGTCACTTCACATAACGGGCCGTGCCAGGCACCTGCTGGAGGGCCATGAGCGTCTGCCAGTACGGCACGGAATCCTTGTCGTTGGTGACGATCTCCAGACCCCGGATCTGGTCGTGCTCGTTCATCGCCTGGCGGTACTTCTCGAGTTCACCCTCGTCCTTGCCGATGAGGACGTCCTTCTTGTTCCACTTCTTCGTCCCGTCCTCCTTGTACTCGTCCTCGATCTCGAACGTGGACTGGCGACGCCACGTGCTCTTCCGGCAGTCGTCGTCGGCGTCCTTGACGTACTTGGCGTCCACCATCATCCCGTCGGCGGGCCGCATGCCGTCCGCGCCGATCGCCGGCTTCTCGTAGTCGGCGGGCAGGGGGATGATCCGCTCGGGGTATCCGGCGATCCGCAGCTGGTAGGCGTTCTCCGGACTGGTGGCATCCGGCTTGCCCCCGAAGCCCGCCGGCTTCAGGCCGTTGACCCAGCTGACGAAGTCCTTCCGCTCCTCCGGCGTGAGCAACCGTGGCGGAGGTGCCGCGGCCGGCGGAATCGGATCCCGCCACGGGATGCCTGGATCGGGGTCCCGGTAGACCGCGGGCACGATCCCCGGCATCCCGCCGGTGTACGAGGCGAGGACGAGCGGCACAGGTGCCGGTACCGGCACCGGAACAGGGATCAGCGGAGGCAGGAACGGCAGACCCGGTGAGCTCGGACCCCTACCGCCGTCCTCCGGCAGCCGTACCCGCTTCTCGGCCGAGTCCAGGGCATGTCCCACCTCGCCCAGGCGCCGGATCCAGGGGTCGCCCAGGACCGCGTCGAGAAGGCCGCCGTCGAAGCCGTTCCCGCCGAACATCGGACTGTCCCAGGGCATGTCCATCGCGAAGAGGTCCAGCTTGTGCTGCCGGATCGCCGACTCGGCCGCTTCGACGTGCTCGGCGTATCGGTCGCAGGCCTTCGCGATCTCGTTGCAGGCGGCCACGAGGTTGGCGACGAGCGGCTCTTCCTCCTGGACCTGGCCGGGTGGGCAGGTCAGTCCGACGGATGTCTTGAAGTACGCCCGGAACGCGTCGGCGGCTTCACCCGAGTGCGCCTTGTCGGCCGTCATGGCCGATGCCTGGGCGTCCTCCAGGAACCGCAGCATCAGCCTGCCCCCACGGCGCCAGGACCCCGCCACCTCGCGCAGCTTCTCGGGTGATCCGCGGTAACGGTCGCTGCCGCCGCCGGGGGCGTACTGCTCGTACCACGCGGTCTCCCCGACCGCTTCCGGAAGTTCCCGGCCCAGGCCGAGGTAGTTCTCGGGGCAGCCCTCCCCGGGGTCGCCCATGCCGGCGGTCAGATCGGCCTGCCTGCCGAGGAGCGCGGCCACGACGGCGCTCTCCTGGGCCATGAATTCGCGGGCGTTGCGCATCAGCCCGCGGCTGGCCTCGCCGAGCACGTACGAGCTGGAGCCGATCTTGTCCAGCGTGGCGGCGGCCGCCGATCGATACACCTTCGCGAACGCGCGCCCCGCGTCGTCGTCCCCTGCCATCCCGCGCTGCCGGTCCAGCTCGTGGTACAGGGCGATGGCGGTGTCCCGAGCCCCCCGCATGGTGTCGGTCAGGCCCATCGCGCCCTTGATCATTCCTTCGGCGATGAACTTGAGGTGTGGTGCCAGTCCGCTCGTCACTTCGCCCCTCCCGTACCCCGCGTCGCGGGTGCGAACAATGGAACGTGCGACGACAGTTCTATCGCACGGCGACGACAACCGGGTCCGAAGGCAGTGGGCTGCGGTAACTTGGCCGGTGTGACTGCCCTGGCCATCGAAGAGGTCCGCCTCACCGCGTTCAAGAGCTTCCGGGACGAGAGATTCCCGCTCGCGCCGCTGACCGTCCTCATCGGGCGCAACAGCAGCGGCAAGTCGAACGCGCTCGACGGCCTCGAAGTGCTGTCCAGGCTCGCCCGGGGCGAGGACATCATCGAGGCCCTGGAGAGCCGGCGCAGCTCCTCCGGACCGGTGCGCGGCGGCCTCGCCGGGTGCGTGCCGCACGGGTCCGACCGGTTCTCCCTCGGTTGCACGGTGCGGACCGAGGACGGGCCACTGGACCTGGACGTGACGGTCCAGGTGGAGCCCGAGGTGCGGATCATCGACGAGCGGCTGACCAGGCGTACCGCCGAGGGGCTCCGAAAGATCCTCGTCAGCGGCCAGCCGAGCCCGTACTCCGGCGACATCCAGGCGTCCTGGCGCAACGGCAAGTCGGGAAGGGACCCCAGCGGTCCCTTCCGCGGATCCCGCCTGCTGACCTCCCAGCTCCCCGGTCGCGTCGCCGGCGACACCGAGGGAGAGGTGGAGACGATCTGGTGTGCCGAGGCCATGCTGGCCGCCCTCGTCGGGGTCTTCCACCTGGACCCGGTGCCGCACCTCATGCGCCAGTACGTCCAGTCCCGGGACAGCAGCCTCCGGCGTACCGCAGAGAACCTGTCGGCAGCCGTCGGCGGCATCCAGCGAACCCAGCCCGAGCTGTTCGAGACCCTGGTGCACCAGCTCCGGGACCTCGCCGACCACGACATCGAACGGCTGTCCGTCACCAGGTCCGAACTCGGCGATGTGATGCTCGCGCTCGACGAGGGCGCTCTCGGTCTGACCCCCGCCCGGGAGATGAGCGACGGAATGCTTCGCTTCCTCGCCATCACCACGGCGCTGCTCACCGGCGGCGGCGGGCTCGACCTCGGATCCTCGCCCTCCTCCATCTTCAAGGAGGGGACGTTCCTGATGCTGGTGGTCGAGGAGCTGGAGAACGGACTGCACCCCACCCAGGCGTCCCAGGTGCTCAAGCTCGTACGGGACGCGAGCACGGCCAATGGCACCCAGGTTCTCGTCACCACGCACAGCCCGGCGCTCCTCTCCGCTCTCGACAACACCGACCACGAAGGTGTCGTGGTGTGCTCCCGCGACCGGAAGACGGGCACGAGCAGACTCACTCGGCTCACCGAGCTCGACGGTTACCCCAAGGCGATGGCGGCCGGTTCGTTGGGGGACGTCGTCACCCAGGGGCGGCTCGACTTGGCCGGCCGGGCCGAGCGCGACTACAGCGAGTTCAACCGGCTCTTCGGGATCGGGTGAGGCATGGCCCGCCGAGTGGAATTCGTCGACACATCGATCCTGTGCAACCTCCTCGAGGTGCCGGGCAAATGCCAGGACCTGGAGAAGGTCAGGGAAGAACTACAGGGAAAGCTGGCGGCGCACGACTGCGACCTCCTGCTCCCGGTGACCGCCGTCATCGAGACTGGCAACCACATCGCGCAGCTGGCCGACGGGTTTCAGCGCCGCACCTGCGCGGAGAAGTTCGTCGCCGTGCTGCGCTTGGTCGTGGCGGGTGAGGCGCCGTGGGCGCTGAACGAAGTCGAGTGGAACGCGGCCCACCTCGACGCACTGATTGTGGGCGGCAGCTCGGGAATGAGCCTCGTGGACCATGCCGTCAACAGGGTCGGCTGTGGAGACGTCAACATCCTCATCGAGCGCGACCGCTACCTCGCCCGCACCTCCGGCGTGGATGCCACGGTCTGGACGCTCGACGGGGGACTGGCCGCGCACACCTGACGGAAATCCGCTCCGCCCCTGGTGGCCCGGGCGCTCCGGGCGCTGTGGCCGCAGATCCGGACCGGCGAGCTCCTCCTCGTATGGAGGCTCCTGGACGCTGAAGCGGTCCCGCCGCAGATGAGCGCGCAAGAGGCAGTGAGGAGGCGCTCGCCGCTCTGGTGCACGTGCTCCTTGAGCAGGCGCCGGCCGGGCCCGTTCCGATGAACTGACTGTCGGAGCAGGCCGTTAGCATCGGGACCGTGGCGGGTCGTCACGGTCCCGGCGACACAGCCGCACGATCGAACGGCCGGCACGGGGCCACGTACGAGGGATGAGAAGGGGACGCCGCGGATGCCGCCGACCAGGAACGCCGACGTGTCGCCCGGATCGCTGGAGCAGGACCTCCTCCAGCGGGTCCGTGAAGTGTCGCAGTCGTTCAGCCCCGCGACGTCCTACCAGGTCAGAGAGGAGCTGGGGGAACTCATCAGCCGTGACCTGCTGGGACCTTGGGGCGGCTCCGACGAGGAATTCGACTACCGGGCCGCCGGCCCCCGGGACCGCTATCTGGTGGGGCTCATCGGCCCCAAGCGGGCGCTGACCACCTCGCTCGCGGCTGCCGACACCCAGACCCTGGACGACTCCGATGGCGAGGGTGACGGTACCGACCAGGGACTTCCCGAACGGCTCACCACGCAGAATGCCGGGCGCATGTGGGCCTCCTCGATGGGCCTCATGTGCGCCGTACCGGCGGACGAGGGCGTGGACGCAATCTCCGTCAGGGCCCGCTGGGGCCGCTACCACCGTTCCCAGGTGCTGAACGACGAAGGTGTGGCGCGGTCGACATGGACGCGGGAGCAGGTCGAGGAGACCCGGGAGGTCCGGCTCGACGGCCCGGCCCGGCAGGTGCTGCCGCTGACCTCCGACGACCCGGCGGCGCCCGGAGTCCGTCTGCTCGCCGAGGTCCGGCACCGCCCAGGGCCCGCCGGACCCACCCGCGTCGTGGAGCTCGCCCTGGTCAACGCTCAGGAAGAGCCCCCGGCGGCCAAGGACACAGCCTGGCTGTTCCAGACGGAGCTGCACATCACGGCTCTGGACGGTGGCTCTCCCGTCTTCCTTCCGATCTCCGACCCTCTCGACGAGGCATCGCAGAGCGACGACGCCTGGGGGCTCGACGACCCTGAGGAGCAGCACCTCACGCTCCTCTACCGCGACCGCCTGAAGCACGCGGCCGGCCGCAACGTCGCCGTGGACGTCATACGCGAGGACGGCAATCGCCGGGCACACGTGCTCACCACGACCTGGCTTCCCACACACGACGTACCGGCCACGATCGCCCCGTCCGGGGAGCACGCGACACATCTGGACGGTCTCGAACTCTCCATGGACGAGCTCGCCCAGCTGCCACCAGCGGCACTGCGGGAGGCTCTCGCTCCGCTCGCGGACGGATACAGCGCGTGGCTCGACGAGCGTGAGTCCGAGGCCGAGCTGCTGCCGGGAGCCCTTCGGGACAGCGCCCTGAACGCTGTGCGACAAGCCCGGGACTCGTCCGTCCGCATCGCACTCGGCGTGGACCTGCTGTCGCACCCCGACCGTCCGGACGTCCTGGAGGCATTCCGCTTCGCCAACCGGGCCATGGCGCTCCAGCGGCGTCATACGGCCATCGCTGCCCTCCGCGAGCGGGAGGGCCTCGGCTTCGAGGCAGCCCGCGAACGGGTAGCGGAGCAGGGTCCGGAGGCCGCGTCCTGGCGCCCGTTCCAGCTGGCGTTCGTCCTGCTCAACCTGAGGGCACTCGCCAATCCCACCTCGGGCGAGCGGGAAGCCGCTCCCGGCGCCTTGGTCGACCTGCTGTTCTTCCCGACCGGTGGTGGCAAGACGGAGGCCTACCTGGGGCTCGCCGCCTTCACGTTCGCCATCCGCAGACTCCAGGGCACCATCGGCACAGGTGAGGACGCCCGCAGCGGCGACGCGGGCGTGGCCGTTCTGATGCGGTACACCTTGCGCCTGCTCACCGCCCAGCAGTTCCAGCGTGCCGCCGCGCTGGTCTGCGCCGCCGAGGTGCTGCGCCGTGAGGCGTACGACGGGGGCGACTACCGATGGGGCGCCACCCCCTTCCGTATCGGGCTGTGGGTCGGCGGAGCGGTCTCACCGAACCGCTACGAGGAAGCCGCGCAGCAGATCGCCGAGGCGAAGCAGGCGGGCAACGGGCGGGGCGCCAAGGTGCTCCAGACCCTCGCCTGCCCGTGGTGCGGCACGGCCCTGAGCGCCCAGGACGACCTGCACCCCGACGACGACCTGCGCCGGGTCCTCCTCTACTGCGCCAACGGCGAGGGCAAGGGCGCCTGCCCCTTCT
Source organism: Streptomyces tanashiensis (assembly GCF_014648895.1). Taxonomy (GTDB): domain Bacteria; phylum Actinomycetota; class Actinomycetes; order Streptomycetales; family Streptomycetaceae; genus Streptomyces; species Streptomyces tanashiensis. The sequence continues at coordinate 28,901 of NZ_BMRZ01000010.1, read as the reverse complement.
CGAAGCGCCGCTCGCCCCGCGAGGGCCTGCCCATCCTCACCGTGGACGAGGAGATCTACCGGCTGGCGCCCAGCCTGCTGATCGCCACCGTGGACAAGCTCGCGCAGCTGCCGTGGCGCGGAGCGGCGGGCATGCTCTTCGGCCGGGTCACCGACCTCTGCCCGCGCCACGGTTACCGGCACGCTGATCTAGACGCCCGCACGAAGTGCGGCGAACGACACCACGCCAAGGGCAAGCTGGAGGCCGTCAAGAGCACGGAGGTGACCCGGCTACGCCCGCCGGACCTGATCATCCAGGACGAACTCCACCTGATCTCGGGTGCCCTGGGCACGACGGTCGGGCTCTTCGAGGCGGCGGTCGACGAGCTGTGCACGTGGCGCGCACCCGCCCCGGACGGTGGCCTTCGGCTCGTCGGGCCCAAGATCGTCGCCTCCACGGCGACCACCAAGCGCGCGGCGGAGCAGATCACAGGCGTCTTCGCGCGGAAGTCGGCGATCTTCCCGCCCCAGGTCATCGACATCGGTGACACGTTCTTCTCGCAGCAGGTCGAGCTCTCGGAGAAGGCTCCGGGCCGTCGCTATCTCGGCATCTGCGCCCACGGCGTCAGGATGAAGCAGGCCGAGATCAGGGTGGCGGAGATCCTCCTGCTGGCGGGCCAGACGCTGTTCGACGAGCACGGAGCCGTCGCCGACCCGTACATGACGCTCGTCGGCTACTTCAACGCCACCCGTGAACTGGCCGGTATGCGGCGCTTCCTGGACGACGATATCTCCACGCGCGTGCGCGTCCACGGTACTCGCAAGGGGCTCTCGAACCGCCTGCTCCGCCGGACCGAGATGCTCTCCGTCCAGGAGCTCACCTCCCGTATCTCCTCGGGCGACATCACAGAGGTGCTGGCCCGGCTGGACATCGGCTTCGATGAAGAGATGGATACGACGATCCGCCGCCAGGCGGTCGTCGAGGAACTGAAAGCGGCGGCGCAGCACAAGCAGCGTCTGGACGTCTCGAAGCTGGGCCTCCGCAACGAGGGGGCCGGCGCCGTGGACGCGGTGCTCGCCACCTCCATGCTCCAGGTCGGTGTGGACGTGTCCCGCTTCGGCCTGATGCTGGTGGTGGGCCAGCCCAAGAACACCGCCGAGTACATCCAGGCGTCCTCGCGTGTGGGCCGTGACGCCAAGCGCCCCGGACTCGTCGTCACGCTCTACAACTGGACCCGGCCACGGGACCTGGCACACTTCGAGAACTTCGGCCACTACCACGCCACCTTCTACCGGCAGGTCGAGGCTCTCTCCGTCACCCCGTTCGCGCGCCGCTCCCTGGACCGCACGACGGCGGCCGCCTGGATTGCCGCCGTGCGCAACGCGACCGCACCCCATTCCCGTAACCAGGACGCGTACGACGTCGACCTGGACGGCGCGATCGCGCAGAGCGTCACCGAGCGCTTCCTGGCCCGGGCCGATGTCGTGGGCGGCCCACGAGCCCGGGGCTACCTGGCCGAACGCATCGAGGTGCTCAAGGACGCCTGGGCACGCAAGAAGCAAGGCAGCGCCCGTCTCGGCTACGAAGAGGCCAAGTGGCAGGGGCAGCAGCTCAGCGGACTGCTCAACCGTGCGACAGGCGCCGGCTGGGACGAACTCACAGTCGCCCAGTCGATGCGTGAGACGGAGAACGAGATCAATCTGCTGCTGCCGGGCAGCGGTCTGTTCGACGTGGTCGGCGGAGCCCCGGACTGGAGCTACTCCGGCTCGGGCGGACCGGACGGCACCGGGTACGAGGAATCGCCCGAAGGAGACGAGACCGGCGCGGTACTGGACACCCGATCCGGAGCCGCCGGGCAGCACGGGAAGAAGGCCCAGGCATGACGGACCAGCCCCAGTACCGCCGACGCGTCGGCTCGGTGCGCCCCAGCCACCTGATGTTCACCGGTGGTGTCGGCGCGCTCGTCGACCTGCCCAACTTCGCCGTACTCGTTCGGGGAATCGACGACTGGAACTACGACTCCTTCGACTGGACGGAACTCAAGGAGCCTCGGCTGCTGCGGGCAGTCAACGGACTCCTCGGCGACCAGAACGGATCGCAGGTCACCCAGCTGCGGCCGGCCCCTTGGACGGACGGGACGGACTCCGACCCCAGTGGCCCCGCCGCAAGAGTGGGGGTGCCCGTTCTCCCGTTCCCGCAGTGGCTCCGCTGTACCGCCTGCAACGCGCTCGGCGGACTGGACTCGAAGATCTTCAAGTTCGAGAACTCCAAGCCGCGCCGTCCCGACCACGCCCGCTTCTTCCACGAGAACTGCACGGCCAAGCGCAAGGGCAAGCGTCCGCTCGCGGTGGCCGCTCGTTTCGTCCTGACCTGCTCCGACGGACATCTGGACGACTTTCCCTACACCTGGTTCGTGCACCGGGGAGGCGAGTGCGACAAGGCGAGTCACCCCCGTCTGGAGATGCTCGACCATGGCGGTAATCAGGCCGCCAACGTGAAGGTGCGCTGTGTGAACTGCGGCAAGGACCGCAACATCCGTGACGCCATGGGGCAGCGCGGCGAGTCCACCTTGCCGCGCTGCCGGGGCCGGCACCCTCACCTGGCGACGTTCGCCCCCCAGGGATGCCGTCAGTCCCCCAAGCCGCTGGTCATCGGAGCCTCCAATCAGTGGTTCGCGCAGACCCTCAGTGTGCTCGCCGTTCCCCCGACGAGCGGCAGCGCCCTCCAGGGCAAGGTCGAGCAGCTGTGGGGGGACCTCCAGGCAGCGACCTCTCCCGAGATCCTCAACGCCTTCTGGGGGCTCCAGCAGTTCCGCAATCTGCACCAGTGGAGCCAGTCCGAGGTATGGGAGGCGATCGAGGCACAGCGCTCGGGGGCCCAGGACACGCCAGGCGCGCAGCTTCCCTCGTACCCCGACCTCCTGACCCCCGAGTGGGAGATCTTCACGAGTCCGCAGGTACCCGAACCGACCGAGGACTTCGCACTCCACGATGTCCCCGTCCCTTCGGCTCTGAGCGGCATGTTCTCCCACGTGGTCCAGGCGGAGCGGCTGCGAGAGGTGCGCGCGCTCATCGGGTTCACCCGGCTCGACGCGCCGGATCCCGAGGATCCGACCCTCGTGGCCCGTGCCCCGCTGTCCCGTGCCCGGGTCCCCTCATGGGTGCCGGCCAGCGAGGTGCGTGGCGAGGGGATCTTCCTGCGCGTCGAGGACTCCCTGGTCGCCGACTGGGAACAGCGTGTCGCGGGATCCGCCGCTCTCGCGGCCCATCGCGACGCCTACGTCGAGTTCCGCCGCAATCGGTACTCGGGCCGGGTGCTGGATGCCGACGACCCTCTGCGCGGTTGGCCCGGGGCCCGCTACATCGCCCTGCACACCTTGTCGCACCTGCTGATCCGTGCGATCTCCCTGGAATGTGGCTACTCCTTGGCGAGCCTGTCCGAACGGATCTACGCCGGCCGTGAGGACGACCGGCGTACCGGCATCCTCATCTACACGGCGGTTCCGGACGCGGAGGGAACGCTGGGTGGCCTGGTCTCACTTGCCGAGCCGGAGAAGTTCGTACGGATCGTCCAGCGCGCGCTCAGGGACGCCCAGCGCTGTTCCTCCGACCCGCTCTGTGCCGACCGGCTGCCCCGCCCCCCGCACGAGGACTTCCTGCACGGCGCGGCCTGCCATGTCTGCCTCTTCGTCTCCGAGACGACATGTGAACGAGGGAACCGGTTCCTGGACCGTCGATTCGTCGTCCCCATCGACGACCCGGAACTCGTGCTTCTCCAGGGCCTCAAGTGAAGCCGGCGACTCTGCATCCGGCAGCCTCGCAAGCGCTGGCCGCGATAGGTGCCGAAGCACTCAGGACGCTGGCCGACGCCATGGCGTCGGGTCGCCCTCGGGCAGAGTTGCTGACGGCCCGTGCCTCGACGGGCTACATGGAGACAGCGGCCGCGGTCCTGGACGCCGCGGTAACCGATGGGGCGTCACCGCAGGAGGCAGCGGCATACCTGCACGGTCTTGCTGCGGGATATGAACTCAGAGCGCTGGAGCAGGACGTCGCCCTGGTGTGGAGCGGACCGTCGACCCATCGCGTCCCCGTGAGATCGACAGCTCGGGTGCTGCTCCAACTCGTCACGGAGGCGAGGGCCGAGCTGACCCTGATGACCTACTCGGCAAGACGCTACGCACCGCTGGAACAAGCCCTTCGGGCCGCGATCGCCCGGGGTGTCGTCGTCGACGTCGTCGTCGAGACCCTGCAAGGCGCGGGCAACGCCCTCACGGGAGTCGAGCCCGCAACGGCATTCGCCGATGTGACCGGGATCCGCCTCTGGCACTGGCCCACAGGCCGCAGAACCGAGAAAGGGTCCAAGACCCACGCCAAACTGGCGGTGGCCGACCGGCGCACGCTCCTGACGACGAGCGCGAACTTCACTCTCTCGGGAGTCGACCGCAACATAGAGGCAGGCGTGCTTATCACGGGTGGCTCCGCACCTGCGCGAGCGGCGGAACACGTGCAGGAGCTCCAGCGTCGGGGGGTGCTCGAGCGCTACTGGTGAACCTGGGGCCGTCCACTGTGAACAGCCCCAGACCTCATGGCAGAACGTCGCTTTCGCCGGTGACAAGTAGCCCGATGCGCTCTGTCAGACCCGACCTCCATGATTGAGGGCGTAAGTCGCATGAGACGGAGGCCGAGTTGGAGAAGGTGACCGCCACGCAGCTCAAGGAGCTGTTCGGGTTGTCGGAAGAGGTATGGACGCGTCTCGCGGACGGCATGATCAGGCCTCTCGACGACGGGGCTCTCGCCGGCGGTCCGAAGAGATGGTCGGGATACGCGTTCGCGCGGTGGCTCGCATCCGCCCATCCTGAACTGGCGGGCATGGTGCCTCTCCTGCTGCGCCCGGCACCGGAGGCTGAGTACCGGTACCTGGGAGGCGAGTACCGCGACGCGGACGACGGAACGGACGTCCGTGCCGAGTACTTCACCGGGCGTTGGGACACTCGGGAGGGTGTCATCGCCATCGTCTTTCCGTGCGGCGGTGTCCCCGACGCGCGGAGCCTCCTCGACGTGCACACGGACACCGCCGGCGTTGTCGTCGTCGAGCACCGCTACGGCCTCGACGGGCCTGAACTGCAGGCGGTGGACCGGGAGCGGCCCGAGCTCGTCTACCACCCTTCGTGGAGCGAACTGGCCTCGCATGTGGGTGGTCCCGTCCCGTGGTGGCCCAGCGCGTTGCGGCGCCGTGCCCACCTCACGGGATGGACCCCCGGAGACGCTCCCGTCCCTGTCGACATGGCCACCTATCCCTCCTGGGAACCGCTCTACGAGCTGGCGCGCCAGGAACCCGAGGGTTCCCCGGTGCGACGAGCCTGCTTCACGATCGGCCACCGCATACGGACCAGTGCGGCGGAGCACGCGTCGTGGGAGATGGAGAACCTCCGCACCTGGTCGACAGGGCCGGGCGACTCGATGGAGTATCCGGCCGTTCCGGCCGTGGCCGACCTCGGCCCCGGAGAGCTCGCGACGGACGCTGTCGTCGGCGCCGGACTCGCCGAACTCTGCGGGCGTACGGACGACCTGGCCGTGGAGTGTCTCGAACATGTCAGTGCCTGGAGCAGCGAAGATCTACCCTACGGTGGCACTTTTCAGGTGACCCGAACGGACGTCACCCGGGTCGCGGCCGAGTGGATCAACCGGCTGCGGGCCGTCCCGCCGACCGCTCTCCACCGGGTGTGGGAGGAGAGCTACGACACCGTGGGCACCTTCGTGGATCCGGTGACAGGCAGCCCGGTGGTCGCGGTGAAGGGGAAGTTCGCCTTTCGTAGTGTCCGTGAGATCACCTACATAGGCCTGGCCCCCAAGCGTCTGCCCGAGGGGACGGTGCTCAAGGAGGTCATCCTCGACGACCCGATCTGGGTGCGCACCGATGACGGAGTGCTCTACCCGGCTCCCGTCATGGACGCGCCAGGGCTGTCCTGGGGGTACGACGGTTCGGGACCCCACACGCTCGCCCAGTGCGTAGGGCGGCTGCTCGATGACGGAGGCGCCCACGCCGTCACCTATGGCGACGTCCGCAAGGACGAGCCCGGGCTCGGGGAGTGTTTCCGGATCAAGCACAAGCGGGGGACGCGTCTGACGCGGCGTGACCTCGTACGCGCGCGTACCGGCGGATGACGGTGGGCCGCACCGCTTTCCGACCGCGCCGCCCGTGACCGCGTCCCGTCCCGCGCCACACCCCGCCCCCTCCGAAAGGCCCTTCGTTCATGTCCCGACGCCGCCCGCGCCCCGCCTGGCAGGTCGCCGACTTCTTCGCCCTGGAGCGGGAGGCGGAGGTGTACCTCGCGGCGGTCGATGCCTGCCTGGCCGTACCCGCCGTTGCACGGCGCCTCGGAGTGCGGCCCCAGGCCACAGCCGAGAACGCCCGTGCGGCTCTGCTCACCGAGCCCAACGTCGAACAGGCCGTCGCGCCTTGCAGGGCCACCCAGGAGCGCTTTCGCGCCTTGCTGGAGCGCAGCGAGCGGCAGCGTCGCCGGCTCGACTACCTCCACGACCGCACACATCCTCTGACCGTGGTCCTCTGTGCCATCACCGTGCTCGCCCTGGGCGTAGCGGTCTTCTCCTCATGGCCCACGGCCCTCGCCGCCGCGGCGGCTCCGCCGCTGACCGCGGTGGTGATCTGGCGGCACCCGGTGTGGCGCATGCGCGTCCTGCTCAACCTGCGCGAGTGGACCCTGCGTCCGCGCGCCGCCCTGCTGCACAGAAGGACCGCGTGGGCGGCAGCCGCCTGGAGCCGGGACCTCCAGGAGAACGGCGTTCGCCCGCTGACGGAACTGGTGGTCGAGGCGCTGCTCGGCGAGGACCACGACTCGCTGCTCCTCGCGGACAACTTCCATGGCCTGCGCTCGCCGCGCAATCCGCGGTACGTGGTCGAGAGCCTGGCCGCCCGGAGCCTTCGTCGCAAGATCGCTCAGCTCGAAAGCGGCGGGACGATCGCCGTCAGCGGCTCCCGGGGCGCGGGCAAGTCGACCCTCCTGGAGACCTGTGCGGGCGAGGCCGGGTTCGCGGTCGTCGTGCAGGCCCCGGCCACCTACTCGCCGTACGACTTCCTGCTGTCCCTCTACGTGCGGACCTGCGAGAGTTACCTCGTTCACCAAGGTCATGTGCCTCCCGCGTTCCTCCGGCTCTCGCCCTTCCGGAGAGTGGCGCGCCGACTGCTGCCGGCGCTGCGGAAGGGATTCACGCTGCTGGCTTTCGGGTTGGCGGCGGGTTCACTCGTCTTCCTCGGCCTGGCCGCATCCGTGCGTTCCCTCACGGACCGGCAATGGCCGACCGTGCGCGCTCGGGCCGTGGATCTCTGGCGCCAGGCGGTGCACGTGGTGGTCGACATCTGGGAGGGCGAGCGGATCGGCGCGGCGGTCCTGGTCGCCGTCGCCGGCGTCCTGCTGTGGAGCCTGCGACGGTGGGAGCGGTGGCGTGCCGTTCGCCGATACGCCCGGGTCACCCTCGTCGTCGCGGGTCTGGGCCTGATCGTCGCCGTCTTCTTCTCGCTGTTCGGCGACGACGACCTGCGCACCCTCGTGGGGGAGGCCGTCGGCCGGGGCGGCGGGAAGGGGCTCTTCCTGCTTTCTGTGTCGCTGGTCGGCCTTGCCATCCTGCTGAGCGAACAGCCATGGGAGATCCGCGGGCGCGTCCTCCTCGCCCCTCGCCGGCGGCGTCCCGCCGGATGGGCCCTCTTCGTCACCGGGCTCGCGTTGCTCTTCACCATGCCCCTGACGCGGGCTCTGGCGGCCGACCCCGAGAATCCGCTCCGCCTCACCGCCGCTCTCCTGGGCCTGATGCTGATCAAGACAGCCACATGGAGCCCGACGAACCCGATCCCGCCCCTCGTCACCACGTGCCGTGACGAGCTGTTCAGGCTGCAGACCGTACAGACGGCTTCCTCCGCCGTGACGGCAGGACCGCCGCAGCTGCTCGCCGCGCAGACGACGTCGCTGTCGACGGTGCCGCCGAACTTCCCCGAACTGGTCTCCGACTTCCGCACGCTGCTGCAGGAGATCGCCGCCGAGCAGCACCGTCAGGAGCGGCGGGTCGTGATCGCGATCGATGAGGTGGACCGGCTGGGCTCCGATACCGCGGCGCTCGCTTTCCTCGGCGAGATCAAGGCCATCCTCGGCGTGCCCCACGTCCACTACCTGATCTCGGTAGCCGAGGACGTCGGTGCGTCCTTCGTGCGGCGTGGGCTGCCTCATCGGGGGGTCACCGACAGCTCGCTGGACGACATCGTGCACGTTCTTCCGTGCACGCTGGAGGAGTCCGAGGAGATCCTGGAGCGTCGGGCGTCCGGTCTCTCCGAGCCCTACAAGGCGCTCACGCATGCCCTCTCGGGCGGAGTGCCCAGGGACCTGATCCGCTATGGCCTGCGTCTGGACGAGATCGAGGCCAAGACGCGGTTCGTGGAACTCGACGACATCGCGGGGCAACTGATCCTCGAGGAGCTCAGCGACACGCTCGCCGGGTTCCGCACACTCCTGGGCAAGCAGCGGTGGACGGCGCGGACCGGCACGATCCTCGTCGCCTTCCGGAACGTGATGGACCATCTGCGTCCGGCTTGTCCTTGCGGCTCGACCGAGCTCCGGTGGGCTCTGGAACACGTGGCCTTCCACGACCTCGGCGGGCACCTGGGGGAGGAGGCTGCCGCAGAGGTCTCGGACGAGGCCCGGGAACTGCTCGACGAGGCTTCGGCCTACGCCTTGTTCTCTCTGACCCTGCTCGACATCTTCGGCAGGGGCGACTTCGCCCGCCGTCGGGACGAGGCAGCGGCCCGCGGCCCCTCCGGGGCCCTGGAGCTGCTCGGCCGCGCTCGTCAGGAGCTGGAGGTGTCGCCGTACAGTGCGCGGCACCTGATGGGATCGATCCGTAGCGCGTGGCAGCTGCCGGAAGGCCCGACCGCCGACCCGCGGGTCACTGTCCCGATGCCACGCGACGCCGACTGCCCGCGCCATCCGAGGGTGTCGGTCTGACGCTGTCCGAGGTCACGCGGTGGTGCCTCACGGTGGTCAGGCGAGGGTGAGGGGGAGGGTGGTCAGGCCTCGGGTGAGGCGGGATCGGTGGTGGGGGAGGGGGTCTGCGGGGGCGGTCAGGTGGGTGTTCGGGAAGCGGGTCAGTAGGGTGCTCAGGGCGATTTCCGCTTCCGCTCGGGCCAGTGGGGCGCCCGGGCAGCGGTGGATGCCGTGGCCGAAGGCGAGGTGGGCGCCGGCGTCGCGGTCCAGGTTCAGGTGGTTCGGGTCGGGGAAGGTCGCCGGGTCGCGGTTCGCCGCTCCCGGGGCGATCAGGATCGGGTGGCCCGCTGGGATGTCGACGTCGCCGATGCGCAGGTCCGCCGTGCTGTGGCGGAAGGTTGCCACGCTCACCGGGGAGTCGTAGCGGAGCAGTTCGTCGAGGGCGCCGGGGATCAGGTCCGGGTTCCGGCGCAGGCGGTCGAGCGCCTCCGGGTGTCGGAGCAGGGCCAGGACGGCGTTGCCGATGAAGTGGGTGGTGGTCTCGTGCCCCGCCACCAGGAGCAGGGCGGCCAGGGAGACGCTCTCGTCGCGGTCGAGGCCGCCTTCCTCGCAGTCGCGCAGGAAGGAGTGCAGCGGGCCGTCGCCGGGGGTGGCGCGGGCCGTGTCGACGAGGTCGGTCAGGTAGGTGCCGATGTGGTGGGATGCGGCGTCGATGATCCCGTTGTCGGTCGCGTCGAAGAGGTCGTGCGATCGGGCGGCGAGCGTGGTGCGGTCGGCCTCCGGGACGCCCAGGAGTTCGCAGACGACGGTGACCGGCAGGGGGACCGCAAGGTCCGCCACCAGGTCGATCCGCGTGCCCGGCCGCCATGTGCTCATGAGGTCGTCGACGACCCGGGTGATGTACGGGCGCAGTTCCCGGACCCGGCCCGTGGTGAACAGCGGCGTCGCCACCCGGCGGTGGCGCGTGTGCGCGGGTGGGTCGCTCGTCAGCATGGTGCGGGAGATCGCCGGGTGCAGGTCGCGGTTCGAGGGCCGGTCGGCGAAGAAGCGGGCCGTGTCCTTGGACAGGCGGGGGTCGGTGAACGCCTCGCGGGCCTCGGAGTGACCGGTGATCAGGTACGCGTGGTGTCCGCCGGAGCCGGTGGGGATCCGCTGGACCGGGCAGCCCTCGCGCAGCCGGTCGTAGGTGGGGTAAGGGTCGGCGAAGAAGCGCGGATCGCGCAGGGGGTCCTGCCGCTGCGTGCTCATGAGGCCTCGCTCGCGTTCTCGGGCGCCGGATGCCGGGCGGGGGCCTTCTTCACGTTCACGCCACCAGTATGTGAGGCGCTCCGTCGTCGAGTCGCGCACCGCTGTCGGCGGAATCGACTCGTCCGGATGTGTGCGTGTGGTTACGAACTGTCAACTCTGAGGATGTTTAGGCAATTTGGCCGCATGCAGACTTGCGGCGTACTCAACAGCGCTCAGAGACACGAAGGGCTCACGCATGCCGGAAATCTTTCCCGTCATCGACCTCACGCCATGGTTCGAAGGCGGTGGTGACGAGCGGGCCGAGGTCGCGAAGCAGGTCGACGAGGCCCTGCGGACGTCGGGAATCCTCCTGGTCACCGGTCACCGGGTGCCCTCGGAGCTGAGGGACCGGACGCGGGCGGTGGCGCGGGAGTTCTTCCGGCTGCCCGCCGATGTGAAGGGCCGTTCCTCCATCGCCTTCGGCGGCCGGGGCTGGATCGCGCCCCGCTTCGCCGAGGCCGAGGGGTACGAGGGGACCGCCTCGATGGCGCCCGACCTGAAGGAGTCCTTCTCCTTCGGCGCCGACCGGGTGACCGGTGACGACGCCGTCGACGCCCGCTGGTTCCGGCCGAACACCTGGCCCGCCGAGGTCCCGGGGATGCGCCCCGTGGTCACGGAGTACATCGAGCGCATGCACGCACTGTCCGACGAGCTGATGTCGCTGTGCGCCGTCGCCCTCGGGCTCGGTGCGGACTTCTTCGCCTCGTACCTCGACCACCCCACGTACGGCTTCAACTTCAACCGCTACCCGCCGGTCGACCCCACGCGCCCGCCGGCGCCCGGGCAGTTCAACGTCGCGCCGCACACCGACTTCGGCACCATCACCGTGCTGGACCGCGAGCCCGGCCCCGGTGGTCTTCAGGTCTACACGTCCGAGGACACCTGGGTGGACGCGCCGTACGTCCCCGAGGCCCTGACCGTGAACATCGGCGACCTCCTCGCCCGCTGGACCGGCGACCGCTGGCACGCGACCCGGCACCGTGTCCTGCCTCCGCAGGCGAGCGCTCCCCAGGACGACCTGATCTCGCTCGTCTACTTCTTCGAGACGAACCACAACGCTCTCATCGAGTCGATGGAGCCGTCCATCGGCCGCACGAGCTTCCCGTCGGTCCTCTCGCACGAGTACCTGCGGTCGAGGCTGGCCTCCATCGCCCCGAAGGCGAAGCACTGACCCGGATCCCGGGCGTACATCCACACACCACATGACGCAACAGGGGGGAATCATGAAGGAACAGGCAGCAGCGGGGGCGGACAGATCGATGGTTCGACGTCTCGCCGAGATGTCGAACCTCTACACGCCGTGGTCGCTCAGGACCGCGGTGACGCTGGGGCTGCCGGACCTGATCGCCGAGGGACCGGAGGGGGTCCTCGGCGTCGAGGAGCTGGCGAAGCGGTCGGGAACCGACACCGACGCCCTGCGGCGGCTCACCCGGCACCTGGCCAACCTCGGCCTGTTCGAGGAGGTCCGGCCGGACGGACTGCGGCTGACCGAGCTGGGCGAGGCGCTCCGCTCGACCCACCCGGCGAGGATGGCCCACTTCCTCGACCAGAACGACGCGTTCATCCGGTCCAACGACGCGGTGATCCCCGCCATGGCGGACTCCATCCGCACCGGCGCGGCCGCCTGGGGGAGCGTCTTCGGGAAGGACCTGTGGGGGAGCCTGGCCGCGGACCCGGAGCTGTCGGCCTCGTTCGACCGCACCATGTCCCAGCACGCCGACATCCTGGGCCGGCGGCTGGCCGGGATCGGGGAGTGGTCCTCGGTCGGCAGCGTCGTGGACGTCGGCGGCGGCAGCGGCCAGCTGCTGGCCAACATCCTGCGTGAGCACGGCCATCTGAAGGGCACGGTCGTCGATCTGCCCGACACCGTGGCCAGGGCGGCCGCGATCTTCGACGCGGCCGGGGTCTCCGACCGGGCCGAGGGCGTCGGCCGGAGCTTCTTCGAGCCGCTGCCCGCGGGAGCCGACGTCTACCTTCTCGTGCACGTCCTGCACAACTGGCCGACCGGTGAGGCGGCGAAGATCCTGAGGAACTGCGCCGAGGCGGCGGGCGGTTCCGGCAAGGTGTTCGTCGTGGACCAGGTCATCGCCCTCGAGGGGCACGCGGCGCCGTTCATCAGCACGCAGCGCGACCTCTGCATGCTGGCCATGGTCGGCGGTCAGGAGCGCACCGCCGAGGAGTTCGAGGCACTCGGGGAGGAGGCCGGTCTGCGGCTCGTCCAGGTGACCTCGCTCGGTCCGGACGGCAACTCCCTGCTGGAGTTCGAGAGCCGGGGCTAGCACGCGTGGCGAGGTCACGGCCGTTCGGCTGTGGCCTCGCCACTTCGGTGGGAGAGCCGGCGATGAGGGGGCGCCGTTCACCCGGGTGCTATAGCCAGGAGCGCTGGGCCGCCTTGAGGCCGGCTTCGAACCGGCTGGTCGCGCCGAGACGTTCCATGATGGACGCCATCTGACGGCGGACCGTGCGGACCGAGACCCCGAGGCGCTGGCCCGCCGCCTCGTCGGTCAGGCCGGACGCCAGCAGCCGCAGGAGCTGCCGTTCAACGGGGCTGAGGCCGGTGTCGGGGTCGCGGCGGGTGCACGCCCCGAGGGGCTCCGCCTGCGACCAGGACTGCTCGAAGAGGGTCACCAGCGAGAGGACGATGCCGGGTTCGGTGACGTACAGCGCGCCCTTGCGGCTGTCCGCCGGGTCGAGCGGGACCAGGGCGTGGCTGCGGTCGGTGATGACCATGCGCTGCGGGACGACCGGGGCCGTGCGGACCTCGCCGCCGTGCCGCAGAAGCCAGTTGGCGTGCTCGACGGTGGCGGCGTCGTTGCGTACGCAGTCCTGGTAGAGCGTGCGGAACGTGACCCCGCGCGACAGCGCCTCGGCGTTGGGCTCCCGGCTGGCGAGCAGGTCCTCGGCGCGCTGTGCCCGGCCGGGGTGCACTCCCATGCACTCCTCGGTCATGGTGCGGCCCATGATCTCGAGGCGGTTCTGGATCGCGTCGAGCCCCAGCAGTCGCTCCCCGTGGGCTCCGTTTCGCCGGCCGTCGTCGGCGTGAGCTGCGAAGAGCTCGGTGACGACGGCGCGCGAGGCCGCCAGCTCCGCCTGTCTTCGGGCCAGCTCGGCCTCCTGCTGACGGAGGATGTTCGCGAGCCCGACCTGAGGGCTGACGGCGCACAGGTCGCCGGGGTGGTCACGGGACACGCGGACGAGCATGAGCCGGCCGAGCTCGTCCAGGGCGGCGCGTACTTGATTCTCGGTCAGTAACGTTGCAACTGCCAACTCCGCAACACCCGATTCGGGCTGATCGAGCATGGCCCGGTAGATGGAACTGGCTTGTACGGACAGCCCAAGCGTCTCGAGCACCGTGGTGTTTCCCCCTTGTTCTGAGGCCCCCGTAGGGGTCTCCTGCGCTGAGGATCATGGCAGCAGGTCCGGAATGATTCAAGGTCAGGCGGCATGTGCGGGGTCGGTCGGAGGTCCCGGCTGGCAGCAAGCTGTCAGACCTGATGATGTCGCCCGATGCGGCTTCCCCCATGGCCAGATGACGTTCACAGTGGATCTCGAGCCGCTCGGCATCAACCGCCGGGACAAGGCTTCGCAATTTGCACGATCATTACCGTCACTTGAGTAAGGGTTTCCCTCATGGCCTTCTCCCCTCGCCTCGCCCTCTTCGCCGCGGTCTGCGCCACCGCGCTCACCGCTCTCCTGGCCGCCCAGTCGGGCACCGCCGCGGAGGCCGGCCAGGGATGGGTCGCGAGCGACATGAGCGCGCCGGTGGTCCAGGTCCAGAACGACCTGTCCTGGGGCTGACAGACGGTGCAAGCCGTCTACGCGTCCCTGACCGCCTTGCCCGGGGTGGTCGTCGGACCGGACGACGCCAACGAACTGGCCGACGGACTGTGGGCGCACGCCACACAGGCGGACGGCTTGGAGCATGTCGTGGTCCAAGCGCAGTCGGCAGGCCGCGTCGATCTCATCATGTTCCTCCTGGGGGGAGCGCACCCCGACCCCGTGCGCCGGGCAGCTGCCTTGATCCGAGGGTGCTACAGCGCGTCGGGAACCTTGCCGTTGAAGTACGAGGCGCCCGCCGCACCCGGGCCCGACAGGCCGCAGGCCGGCGCCAGTTGAAAGGCTTGACCGAGAAGTGGGCTTTGATCGTTTCGTGGAAGCAACCGCAGTGATCGACCGATGCGCGGCGTTTCCCTCGCCCTGCGGGTCGGGGGCATGTGACACGGCGCGCCTGCTGGCCCTTTCCGACGAGGCCTGGCGCGACGGCCGGCTCGAGGACGGCATCACCCTCGCGGAATCGGCCACCCGCATCGGGTGCGACGCGTCGACCGGCGAGTGCGCGTTCCACGCGCACATGAAGCTGGCGCTGCTCCTGTCCCAGGTCCGCAGGTTCGAGCAGGCCTGGAAGATCCTCGACGCCGTCGGCGCCGCCGCCGAGGGCGGGCGGAAGTTCGCCGTCTCCGTACTGGTCAGGGCGCAGGTGACCGCCGCCTCCGGAGACCTGGCGAAGGCCGTCGACCTCGCCCGGGCCGGACTGGTCGCAGCGGAGGAGGCGGGCCTGCGGGCCTGGATCCCGCTGGGCCACTTCGTCCTCGCCTCGGCCGCGCTGCGCCAGGGCGAGCTGGCGACCGCCATCCGGTACGCACGCCAGCTGCAGGAAGACGCCATGTTCGGCCGCGAGATGCTGCCCGCGGGCCAGTCCGCCTGGGCCGTGGTCCAGGTCGCCGAGGCCGACCGGGGCGGGGAGCGGACCGTGCGGCTCGGCGCGGAACTCCTGCTGTCGGGATCCGTCACCCGCCAGCTCTTCATCGCCGAACCGGCAGCGGTTCCCTGGCTCGTACGGCTCGTGCTGAGCGCCGGCGACACGGCACTGGCCGCCGAGGGCGTCCGCGCGGCCACCCGGCTCGCGGAGCGCAACCCGGGGGTCCACTCCGTCGCCTCGGCCGCCCTGCACGCCGCCGGACTGCTGGAGAACGACACGGCGAAGCTCCGGAAGGCCGCGGAACTGCACGTCGATCCCTGGGCACGGGCCTCGGCGCTCGAAGACCTGGCGATGGTGCTGGCCCGTACGGAATCCGGCCGCTGCGAGGCCGCGCAGACGTACGAGGAGGCCATGCGGATCTACCTCGACACGGGCTCCGTGCGGGACTCCTCGCGGGTCCGGAGCCGCCTGCGCTCCATCAACGCGAACCCGAACCCCCGCGACCCGGGCCTGCCGCGCAGCGGCGTGCCCAGCCTGACGGACACCGAGTACGCCGTCGCCAAGCTCGCCGCACAGGGGTTCACCAACGGCCAGGCCGCGGAGCAGCTGTTCCTGTCCCGGCACACGGTGGCCTTCCACCTGCGCAAGATCTTCCGCAAGGTCGGCGTCGGCTCGCGCGTCGAACTCGCCCGGGAGTGGAGCCTGCTGGACGTCGACGGCGCCGCCGGCGAAGGAATATGACGTGGTGTCGCACCCCCTCGCCGGCCGGACCGTCCCCCGGTCAGACCTGTGCGGCGGGAGCGGGCTTCACGTTGGGATTGCGCGCGAAGACGTTCTCCGGGTCGTAGGCCCGCTTCACGGCCTGGAGCCTCGCGTACGTCGCCGGCGGATAGGCGGCGGCGATGTCCTCCTCGTCCGCCTCACTGAGGAAGTTGCTGTACGCACCCCGCACGTACGGGGAGAGCGACTCCCAGAACGCGGCGAGCGCGGGTGCCGCCGCCTCGTTCTCCTCCCGCGTCCCCATGTTGATCGTGTTCATCAGGACCTCGGAACCGCGGTGCGCGAAGGCCGTGGCGTCCTCCGGCACACGGTTCACGGCGCCGCCGAGACTGCGGAACTCGAGGAACAGGGTGCGGAAGGCGCCCGCCCCCTCCAGCGCCGCGTCGACGAACGCGTCGACGCACTCGGTCACGAACCGGCTGCGCACCGTCGGCTCCCAGCCCGGCGGGAGCCCGCCGGACGGTGCGAGCACCTGCGGGACCGGCACCAGGTCGACGGTCTTGCTCTCGGCCGTGCCGAGGGCGAGGAGCGGTGCGATCGCCTCGTCGCCGTCGTCCCCCGCGTAACAGAAGATCACCGTGATCGGGGCCGGCGTGTCGCCGCGCGTGGGGAAGAGCGTCACATGGGACATGAGGGCGTCGGGCGCCTGCCGCATGTGCCGGGCCCAGCCCTTGAGCACCTGGGCGGCCTCGGCGCCGGGGTACACGACCCGGCCGTACTGGACGCGCTCCAGCGGGCGGGCGGTGATCTCGAAAGAGGTCACGATCCCGAAGTTCCCGCCTCCGCCGCGCAGCGCCCAGAACAGCTCCGGGTTCTCCTCGGCGCTCGCCCGCACGACGCGCCCGTCGGCGGTGACGAGCTCGGCGGCGGTCATGTTGTCGAGGGCCAGGCCGTCGGCGCGGGCCGTCCAGCCGATGCCGCCGCCGAGCAGCAGCCCGCCGACACCCACCGACGCCGTGTCCCCGGAGGAGAACGCCAGGCCGTGTCCGGCCAGGTACGCGGCGACCTCGCTCCACACGGCGCCCGGCTCGACGCGCACCCGGTGCCGCTCGGCGTCGAGGAGCTCGACGGCCTTCATCGGCGACAGGTCGACGACGAGACCGCCCCGGCCCGTGCCGTAGCCGGCCAGGCTGTGCCTGCCGCTGCGGACGGAGATCTCCAGACCCCGCTCGCGCGCGAACAGGACCGCCCTGCGGACGTCGTCCGTGCCGTGGCAGCGCACCACGGCCGCCGGTTCGCCCTTGCGGGAGAACACATGGCGCAGTTCTTCGTACGTCTCGTCGCCGGGCAGGACGACCTCGCCGGCCAGACTCCCGGCCAGTGCCTCGACCGTCTCGTGGTTCATGCGTTCCGCTCCATGTGCGTGGTGGGCTCGGTTCGTACGCCGCTGTCGGCGGGGTTCAGGTGCATCAGGGCCCGGGCGGCCAGCCGGTAGCCGAACGAGCCGAGGCCGACCACCACACCGCTCGCCAGCGGAGCCATCACCGACTCGTGGCGGAACCGCTCGCGCGCCCAGACGTTGCTGAGGTGCACCTCGATCCAGGGGCGCGGGTACGCGGCGAGCGCGTCCCGCAGGCTCCAGCCGGCGATCATGAGGGCGCCCGGATTGACGATGGCACCCACGGTGTTCGCCCGGTGCTCGTGCACGGCGCGGACCAGGTCGCCCTCGGAATCGTGCTGCACCGAATGGACCTTCCACCCGCGCTCCGCGAGCTCGTCGCCCACGGCGGCCGCGATGTCGGCCAGGGTGTCCGTTCCGTACACGTCCGGTTCGCGTTCACCGAGAATACCGAGATTGGGACCGTTCAGAAGAAGAATTGCGCTCAAGGGCCACCTCTTGTATCGGAAGGGCGCAGTGCGGCGAGGAGCGCGTGAGACAGCCTGTGCCGCATGCGCACGTACACGCAATCCTGCGCGACGCACAACGTGTTCGGCATCGCACAGGTTGACAGTGCTGCCCCGGCCGCCCAAGAGAACTGTCAGGCTGAGGGATGCCGCTCCGGTATCCCGCTCACTAATGTGGGACCTCGCCACACGAACGTCCGGGAGCGGGCGGATCACCCGAATTCGGCGCCTGAATCGCAGATTCGTCGATCGGTCGATCGGTCGAGTCGATTCGCCGAATTGGCGAGCCGATTCAGGATTCGCCGATCCGCGGTCCGTTCCACGCCTGTCGAAAAAGGAGAGCCGCCGGCCATGACGCAAGCGTCCACGCGCGAGGATCTGTGGGTTCGCCGCTACCACTCGGCCCCCGACAGCCCGATGCGTCTGGTGTGCCTGCCGCACGCGGGCGGATCGTCGACCTTCTACTTCCCGGTCTCCAAGGCGCTGTCGCCCGCCGTCGAGGTGCTGGCGGTCCAGTACCCCGGCCGCCAGGACCGCCTCGCCGAGCCCGGCATCGAGTCCCTGCCGGAGCTTGCGGACCGGATCTTCGAGGCGCTCCAGCCGTTCACGGACCGGCCGCTCGCCCTCTTCGGCCACAGCATGGGCGCCGTCCTCGCCCACGAACTGGCCCTGCGGATGCGGGACGCGGGTCTTCCCGACCCGGTGCGGCTCTTCGTCTCCGGCCGACGTGCGCCGTCCTGCCGTCGCGACGAGGACATCCGGCTGCGCTCGGACGCCGGAATCCTCGACGAACTGAAGGCGCTGCACGGCACGGACGAGTCCATGCTGAACGACCCCGACGTGCTCGACATGATCATGCCGGCGATCCGCAGCGACTACCGCGCCGTCGAGACCTACCAGCTCGCGTCCGACGGTCTGCTCAGCTGCCCCATCACCGTGCTGACCGGGGACGACGACCCGCGGGTCGCTCCCGCCGAGGCGGACCTCTGGCGCGAGTACACCACCGGTGAGACGGACCTGCACGTCTTCCCCGGCGGCCACTTCTTCCTCGCCGACCGCGCCGCGGACGTCGTCTCCCTGGTCGCCGACCGGCTGGCAGCCGGGAACGCCACGACGGCCGTGGCGGGTTGAGCGCGGTGAACGCCGGCACGAGTGAGGAGCGCCGCGAGATCTCCCAGGCCGTTCCGGAGACGTCGCGGAGGATCGACGTCGCGCTCGGCGAGCGCTCGTACGCCGTGCACATCGGGCCGGGCGTACGCATGCTGCTCGCCGGCGAGGTGGCCGCCACCGGCGCGCGCCGGGCCGTGGTGGTGACCGCGCGCGGGCCCGAGGCGGTTCCCGACCCGGGTGTCCCCTTCCACGTGGTGGAGGTCGCCGACGGGGAGGACCACAAGAACCTGGCCTCCGTGGAGGCGCTCTGCCGGTCGTTCGCCGAGTCCGGACTGACCAGGGAGGACGTCGTCGTCTCCTGCGGCGGCGGCACCACCACCGACCTCGTCGGCCTCGCCGCGTCCCTGTACCACCGGGGCACCCCGGTCATCCATCTGCCGACGTCACTCCTCGCGCAGGTGGACGCGAGCATCGGCGGCAAGACGGGCGTCAACCTCCCCGCGGGCAAGAACCTCGTAGGCGCCTACTGGCAGCCGAGGGCCGTGCTCTGCGACACCGACTACCTCGACACCCTGCCCCCACGCGAGCGGCTGAACGGCTACGGCGAGATCGCCCGTTGCCACTTCATCGGCGCCGGGGACCTGCGGCGGCTGCCGCTGCACGAGCAGATCGCGGCCAGTGTGGCCCGTAAGGCCGAGGTGGTCGCCGCCGACGAGCGCGACACGGGCCTGCGTCACATCCTCAACTACGGCCACACGCTCGGGCACGCGCTGGAGCGGGCCACCGACTTCGCGCTGCGGCACGGCGAGGCCGTCGCCGTCGGAACGGTCTTCGCCGGACGGCTCGCCGGCGCGCTGGGACGCATCGGCGCGGAGCGCGTCGCCGAGCACCTGGAGGTCGTCGGACACTACGGCCTGCCGACCCGCCTGCCGGCCGGCGTGGACGCCGGAGAACTCGTCGCACTGATGCGGCGGGACAAGAAGGCGACCTCCGGTCTGGCCTTCGTCCTGGACGGACCGGCCGGGGCGGAACTGGTCCGCGACATCGACGAGGCGACCGTCATGGACTGCCTCCGCGCGATGCCCCGCGAAGGCCGCTGCCCCGCAAAGGGCCGCTGACCCGCAAGGGCTGCTGACCCGCAAGGGCCGCTGACCCGCGACGGGTCCCGTACTTCCTTCTCTCGCCCGCTCTCTCAACGCCGCGGAGGCCAGTCAGCATGCTCACGGACACCGAAACCGGCACCGACACGGCCGCCGGTACCGACACCGACACCGATGTCGTCGTCGTCGGATACGGGCCGGTCGGCGGGGTGCTGGCCATCCTGCTCGCCCAGCGCGGCCGGCGGGTGACCGTGCTCGAACAGCGCGCCCAGCCGTACCTCCTCCCGCGCGCCACCAGCTTCGACGGCGAGACCGCCCGCCTCATCGCCGGCACGGGCATCGGCCCCCAGATCGGCGAGTTCACCGAACCGGCCGACGGCTACCGCTGGCAGAACGCCGCCGGGCAGGCCCTGCTGGACATCGACTTCGCGGCCGTCGGCCCGTACGGCTGGCCCGACGCCAACACCATGCACCAGCCGACCCTCGAAGCACGCCTCGCCGCCCGGCTGTCCGCCCTCCCCGGCGTGGACATCAGGCGCGGGGAGCGGGTCGTCGGTCTCGCCGACGACGGGGAGCGCGTCGAGGTGACCACCAGCGGCCCCGACGGCGCGACGCGCTCCGTCACCGCCCGCTGGGTGGTCGGCTGCGACGGCGCCCGCAGCTTCGTGCGCGAGGCGCTCGGCGTCCCCGTCACGGACCTCGGATTCTCGTACGACTGGCTCCTCTGCGACGTCGAACTCGCCGAGCCCCGCGTCTTCACCCCCAGCAACGTCCAGATCTGCGACCCGAAGCGGCCGACGACCCTGGTCGCCAGCGGCCCGGGCCACCGCCGCTGGGAGTTCATGCGCCTGCCCGGCGAGAGCAACGCCGAACTGGAGCGGCCCGAGACGGCATGGCGGCTTCTCGCGCCCTTCGACGTCACCCCGGCCAACGCGACCCTGCTGCGCACGGCCACCTACACCTTCCAGGCCCGCTGGGCGGACCAGTGGCGGGTGGGCAGGGTCCTGCTGGCCGGCGACGCCGCGCACCTCATGCCGCCCTTCGCGGGCCAGGGCATGTGCTCCGGAATCCGGGACGTCGCCAATCTGGCGTGGAAGCTCGACCTCGTCCTGCACGGCCTGGCCGACGTCTCCGTGCTCGACAGCTACACCACGGAACGCCGGAAGCAGGTGGAGGAGTCGATCCGCTCCTCGGTGAAGCTCGGCAAGGTCATCTGCGTGTCCGATCCGGGCGCCGCGGCCGACCGGGACGCGGCGATGCTCGCGCGGGCCTCGTCCGGTACGAGCACCCGGCCCGAGCCCGCACCGCCGCTCTCCGGAGGGCTGCTCTACCAGCGCTTCACCGGGGTCACCGAGCCGCCCGCCGGCGACGTCGCACCGCAGGGCCGGGTCCGGTACCGGGGGCGTACGGGTCTGTTCGACGAGGTGGTGGGGCGCGGCTTCGCCCTGCTCACCACCGAGGACCCGCTCGCCGCCCTCGGCGAGGAGCGGCTCGGATTCCTCGCGGGCCTGGGTGCCCACGTGGTCCGTCTCGTTCCGCCCTCAGGCGGTGACGGCGGTGACCGTGGTGACAACGGTGACGCCGGTGACGACGGCTCCGCCGCGGCCGATCTGGACGGCGTCTACCTCGCGCATCTGGGGCGCTGCGACGGTACGACCCTGCTGGTCCGGCCCGACTACCACGTCTTCGGCGCGGCGAAGGGGGCTGCGGAGGCGGCGACGCTCGTCGACGACCTGCGGGCCCAGCTCACCGGAGCGGCGCGGGCCCCACGGTCCCGGCTCGGGATCTGAGACCCCGTCCCTCCCTCGATTCTCCCCCCGTACACCGAGTCCCCGTTTCCTACTTCTCTCGTGGAGGTTCCCATGTCCGAGACGCTCACCGCACGCGACGTGTTTCTCCGGGTGATCGACGCCGTCCCCAAGCTGGTCGCCGGCGACGCCTCCCAGGCCGACGTGCTCGCCGCGCTCTACGCCGAAGAGACCCGCGTGGAGCACCCGATGGCGCCGGTCGGCGACACCCCGATCCTCACCCGCGAGGCCATGCGCACGCACTTCGCCGAGGGCCCCGGGAAGTCCGCGGCCTCCGGCCTGCGCGACTACCGCGCGGAGGACGTGGTCATCCACGAGTCGACCGACCCCGAGGTCGTCGTCGCCGAGTTCACCTACCGCGGCACGGTCAACGGCAAGGACCTCGCCCTGCCGTGCGTGTACGTCCTCCGGGTCCGCGACGGGCTCATCATCGAGTCGCGCAACTACACCAACCACCTTGAGGGTTCCCGCGTCTTCGGTCGCCTCGACCAGCTCTTCGCCGCCCTGAAGCAGCTCTGAGGCAGCTCTGAGCTCTGAGGCAGCTCTGAAGCAGCTCTGAAAGAGCATGAAGAAGGCCCGGTCGGGCGGAACGGCTGACACGCCGTCCCGCCCGACCGGGCCTTTCTGTTCCGTGCTGTTCCGTGAGAGCCGTCGCCCGCCGCCGTCAGAGCGAGCGGGCCAGCGCGCACGCGCCGCGCAGCGAGGACAGGCCGCCGAGGACGGCCGGGCGGACCGGCGTGGCCGGGCCGCCGTCCCGGGCCAGCCGGGAGACCTCCCGGGCCACCCTGTCGACGAATCCGGGCATCCCCTCGGCGAAGCCCCCGCCGATCAGCGTGAGCCGCGGATGGAGCAGTTCGTGCACGCTGACGACCGCGGCGGCCAGCGCCGCGCCCGCCTCGTCCAGGGCCGCCAGGGCCCAGGGCGCACCCTGGACCACACCCGTACGCAGCGCCTCGAAGGTGACGTCCGTGCCGCGCAGTCGAGAGGCACGCCGCAGCGTGGCCGGGCCCGAGGCGACGGCCTGCACGCATCCCCGGCGCCCGCAGACGCACGGGGCGCCGTCCCGTTCGACGACGACGTGCCCGATCTCGAAGGAACCGAGGGCAGTCCCCGGGCAGATGGCGCCGTCGGCGACGAATCCGCCGCCGACACCGGTGCCCACCCCCAGGTAGAGCAGCCGGTCGCAGCCCGCGGCTTCCGCCTCGGCGAGCGCGCCCAGATCACCGTCGTCGGCCCAGCCGACGGCCGCCTCGGGGAACAGCCCCCGCAGGGCCGCCGCCAGGTCGAGGCCCGTCCACTCCGGCCGGCTCGGCCAGGTCAGGACCCGGCCCGCAGGGTCCACGGTGGCGGGCATGGCGACACCCACCGCCCGGAACCCGCCGCCGGTGCCGGCACCCGTGCCCGTGCCCGTATCCGTCCCCCCGCCCATGCGAGCGCGCAGCCCGCCGACGGCGTCGGCGAGCTGCGCGAGATCCGCTGTGGCGCTGTGGCGTTCGTTCCACGGGAAGGACACCTCGTACGGGTCCTCTCCTTCGGACTCGACCCGGAAGGCGACCTTGGTGCCTCCGACGTCGACGCCGAGGTGACGTCCCGTCCGCACTGTGCGATCCACCGCGTGTGTCCCCGTCTTTCAGTGACCGGGGATCGCGGGGCAGACCGCGAGCAGGTCGGCGGGCCCGCGCAGGACCACGTCCGGCCCGCAGGCGAGCAGCTCCTCCTCGTCGATGGTCGCCCACACGGCCGCGGCCGTGGAGACCCCCGCGCCCTGCGCGCTGGCCATGTCGGTGGGCGCGTCGCCCACCATGACGGCGCGCTCGGCCGGCACGCCGAGCAGATCGAGGGCGTGGAGCACGATGTCCGGGGCGGGCTTCGGCCGGGGGATCTCGTCCGATCCGATCACATGGTCGAAGTACGGGAGCAGGCCGAGGACGTCGAGCAGCGAACGGGCCCGCTCGCCGGCCTTGCCGGTGGCTATCGCGAGGCGCAGCCCGCGGGAGCGCAGGGTCGTCAGGAGTTCGACGATGCCGTCGAAGACCCGTACCTCCTTCGCGAGGCGATAGCTCTCACGGACGAAGGGCTCCTCCATCTCCAGCGGGAGCCCCATGATCTCCATGATGTCGGTGAAATAGCGGCCCTGGTGGCGCTGGTACTCCTCGAACGGCGCGGGGCCGTCGCCGACGACCTCCGCGTAGGCGCGGGTGAAGGCCTCGTTCATCACGGCGAGGCTGTCGACGATGACGCCGTCCAGATCGAAGATCACGGCGTCCCTGACCGGAATCAGCGTCGCCGTGGTGGTGTCGGACGGTTCGACCGGGCTCGTTGTCATGACATTCCCAGGGGGAGGAGGGGAGAGGGTTCGGGGGAGGACGCGCCGAGCGCGAGGGCGGACTCGTAGAAGCGCTCCGTGATCCGGATGTTCCTGCGGATGTCCGCCACGGCGCTGCCGCGGTGGGAGGGATCGGCGAGGAGCCGGGGCAGGTCGTCGAGCTGGCGGCCGTACTCCACGCCGATCGGCTCGGCGGGCAGCGCGATGTCCTCGGTGCGGCCCTCGCGGGTCAGCGTGAGCGTCGGCACGGGCTCCCGGTTCGGGCTGAAGCCGAAGACGCAGCGGAGGGTGGCGGTGCCCGCACTGCCCTCGACCCGGACCAGCGTGAGGTCGCGGGCCGCGTGCGAGGCCCAGCTGGCGCGCAGCGCGACCGAGGTGCCGTGCTCCGACACCAGGAATCCGCGGGCCGTGTCCTCCACGTCGCCGCGGAGCTCGGCCTGCGGGCCGTCCTGGCGCCAGGCGGCGCCCCACGACGGGTCGTTGACGAAGTCGTCGGAGACGGTGCCCGAGACCTGGACCATGGGAACCGGCCCGAGGATCGCGTCGAGGGTGTCCAGCAGATGCCAGCCGAGGTCCAGCAGCACACCGCCGCCCGCCTGGCTGCGACTGGTGAACCAGCCGCCGGACTTCGGCACGCCGCGGGCGCGCGTCCAGGAGAGCTCCACGTGACGGACGGTTCCCAGCGACGGCACCAGGTCCAGCAGGACACCGATGTCGCCCCGGTAGCGCGAGGCACTGCCGGCGAGCAGCATCGCACCGCCGTCGGTCTCCGCCTGCGCCAGCTTCTCGGCCTCGGCCGAGTTCAGGCAGACCGGCTTCTCCACGAAGACCGGGATGCCCCGCTGGAGCAGGGCGACGGCCACCTCGGCGTGCAGGTGGTTGGGTACGGCGACCACGGCGAGGTCGACCGACCGGCGGTCGAGCTCGTCCACGTCGGCGAGGACCGCGGGACGGGAGTGGTCCGACGCGCCCGCCCGAACGCCGTCCCGCGCACCGTCTCGTACACCGTCCCCCGCGCCGTCCTGCGCGCCGTCCTGCTCGTAGGCGGCGCGGGAGGCCGGGCTCGGGTCGACGACGGCCACGACGTCGAACGCGGGATGCTCCCGCAGCCGGGGCAGCCACAGTTCGCGGCCCGCCCAGCCGAGCCCGACGACCGCGACCCGGACGCTCATCGGGCGGCCAGGGTCTCGGCCACCACCTCGGCCACGATGGCCGCGGTGACGTGCATGTCCTCCTCGGTGCCGAGGAGCACGCGGTGCTGGAGCCAGACGCAGTCCCGCGTGATGGCCTCGGTGTGGGGGCAGAGCTCGGCGAGCTCCTCCACCGTCATGTCCGGCGCGCCCGTCTCCCAGAACGCGTCGGTACGGTAGACCGCGCGGAAGGCGACGAACGCCGGCAGCCCGCGGGCGACGAGCGCCTCGACCAGCGCGTTGCGGCCCTCCTCGGAGATGCCGGGGATCCGGAACATGGCCATGTAGTGCGAGTTGTGGTCGGCGCGCGGGTCCACGGTCTGCGGGACCACGCCGGGGATCTGGCGCAGCAGCTCCTGGAGCACGGGCCAGCGCTGCTGACGCGTCGCGATCTGCGCGTCCAGGCGCCCCAGCTGCGCGCGCAGGACGGCCGCCGAGAACTCGTTGAGCCGGAAGTTGGAGCCGCTCGTCTCGTGGAAGTACCGGCGGTCGGTACGGGGACGGCCGCAGCTGTGGCGGATGAACGCCTTCTCGTACGTCTCCGCGTCCGGGAGGAGCACCGCGCCGCCCTCGCCCGCCGTCATCAGCTTGCCGTTCTGGAAGCTGAACGCGGACACCGGGCTCAGCTCGCCGACCCGCTTGCCCTCCCAGCGCGCGCCGTGCGCGTGCGCCGCGTCCTGGAGCAGCGGGACGCCCGTGTCGGCGGACAGCTTGCCGAGCGCGTCCATGTCCGCGATCTGACCGGCCATGTGCACGGGCATGATCGCCCGCGTCCGCGGCGTGATCGCGGCGGCCACCGTCACCGGGTCGATGTTGTACGTGTCCGGGTCGACGTCCACGGGGACCGCGACGGCGCCCAGACGCTGCACGGCCTGCGACGAGGAGATGAAGGTGAAGGCGGGGACGATGACCTCGTCGCCCGGGCCGATCCCCATCACCTGGAGGGCGAGCTCCAGCGCATGGGTTCCGTTCGTGACCGCCAGCGCGAACGGCGCACCGTGGTGGGCCGCGAACTCCCGCTCGAAGGAGTCCACCTCGCTGCCGCCCATGCGCCACCACTGGCCCTGCTCCAGCGCACGGATCAGGCCGGTCCGCTCGTCATCGCCGAACTGGGGCCATGCGGGGAATTCCGGTGCCTGTCGGGGATTCATGAATCTCCTGTTCTCCCGCCTGGGCGGGAATGCGTCCGAGGGTGCCCGGGAACATGCCACGGACGGGTTCCGCGTCCCGAAACACCGTCACCGTGCCGAAAATCGCCTGCGATTGCCGTCGCCCGGTCGACATGGGTGATGACGCGGACGGCATCGTGGCTGGGGTTTCCTCAGGGTAGTGCGGCGCCTTCGGCCGGACATCCCCCGGTCTGGTAGTGATCAGCCCCCTCGCCGGGGCCCCGCAAGGGCCCTGCCAGGCCCTACCAGGGTGAGGGATGTCGCGCCGCCGACCCCCGAACTAGCCTGGCCGAAAGGTCCAGTCTTGGGACTTCTCTCGAACGATTCTGGTAATTCCGGAAGGTGTGACGTCATGGTGCAGGGCGAAATCATCAAGACCCTTCCGGAATTCCTTCTGGAGCACGCCGAACGATTCGGCGACAAAACCGCTTTCGTCGACCGGGGGCGCTCGGTCGGCTACCGGGAACTGGAGGCGAGGACGGCCCGGCTGGCCGGCCATCTGGCGGACCTCGGCCTCCGGCGCGGCGACCGCGTCGCCCTCCTCCTCGGCAACACCGTCGCCACCGTGGAGAGTTACCTCGCCGTCGTCCGCGCCGCCGGTGTCGGCGTCCCCGTCAACCCGCGCTCCACGGCCGGCGAACTCGACCACATGCTCGGCGACAGCGGCGCCCGGTTCGTCATCACCGACCCGCAGAACGCCGCCCGGCTCCTCGACCGCCCGGACGACGCCCCGCCGCTCGGCCCCCTCACGCTGCTCGTGACCGGCGCCGGACCGGTGCCGGCGGGCTGCCTCTCGTACGACGAACTCGCCGCCGGAACCCCGTCGGGCGACCGTACGCCGACGCCGTCGGGTGACGCACCGGTCCTCCCGGAGGCCGCGCCGGCCCCGTCCCGCCCCCGCGACGACCTCGGGCCCGACGAAGTGGCCTGGCTCTTCTACACCTCCGGCACCACCGGGCTCCCCAAGGGCGTGCTGTCCACCCAGCGCAACTGCCTCTGGTCCGTGCTGAACTGCTACATCCCCGTCCCGGAACTCTCCGCCGACGACCGCGTGCTGTGGCCCCTGCCGCTGTTCCACAGCCTGTCCCACATCGCCTGCGTCCTGTCGGTCACCGTGGCCGGCGCCACCGCCCGCATCCTCGACGGACACTCGCCGCAGGACGTCCTCGACGCACTCCGCGACGACCGGTCGACGTTCCTCGCCGGCGTCCCGACGACGTACCACTACCTCGTCGAGGCCCTCAGGGACGGCGGCTTCACCCTGCCCGACCTGCGCATCGGCCTCGTCGGCGGCGGCGTCACCTCCGCCGCCCTGCGCCGGGCGTTCGAGGACACCTTCGCCGTGCCCCTCGTCGACGCCTACGGCAGCACCGAGACCTGCGGCGCGATCGCCATCAACGCCCCCCACGGCACCCGCGTCGAGGGATCCTGCGGTCTGCCCGTCCCGGGCGTCGGAGTCCGCGTCGTCGACCCCCGCACGGGCGAGGAGGTCCCGGCCGGGCAGGAAGGCGAGGTCTGGGTCCAGGGACCGAACGTCATGGTCGGCTATCACAACAGCCCGGAAGCCACCGCCGAGGCCCTGCGCGACGGCTGGTTCCGCACCGGCGACCTCGCCCGCCGGGACGAGGCCGGCCACCTCACCATCTGCGGCCGCATCAAGGAACTCGTCATCCGCGGCGGGGAGAACATCCACCCCGTCGAGGTCGAGACGGCAGTGCGCTCCTTCCCGGGCGTCGCCGACGCGGCCGTCGCCGCGAAGCCGCATGAGGCGCTCGGCGAGGTCCCCGTCGCATACGTGGTCCCCGCGCCCTCCGGCTTCGACGCGGAAGCACTCCTCGCGCACTGCCGCGCCCGACTGGCCGCCTACAAGGTCCCCGAGGAGATCCACGAGATCGAGGCGATCCCCCGCACGGCGTCGGGGAAGGTCGTCCGGCACCGCCTCGCGGAGGTCCCCGGACGCCTGAGGATCGCGGCCGACACCGCGGGCCGGTCGTTCCGGCTCGCCGAACCCGACCCCGCCGTCCACGCCGCCCTCCGGGCGGACCTCGCGGGCCGCGAGGAGAACGCACAGCTGCGCGTACTCGAAGAGCTGGTCCGCACACAGGCGGCCGACGTGCTCCGCCTTCCCGCGACGGAGGACATCACCCCCGACCGCGCCCTGCGCGACCTGGGATTCACTTCGCTCGCCGTCGTCGAACTGCGCAACCGGCTCGTCCTCCACACCGGCCTGAGCCTGCCCACCACGATCACCTTCGACCACCCGACCCCGCGCGCCCTGGCCGCCCACCTGCGCGCCGAGATCCTGGGGATCACCGAGTGGTGGGACGCCGACGCGGCCGCCGCGGGAGGGACGGACACCGACCCGCACGATCCGATCGCGATCGTGGGGATGGCGTGTCGTCTGCCGGGTGGTGTGACGGGTCCGGAGTCTTTGTGGCGGATGGTGAGTGAGGGGCGTGAGGGTCTGTCGGGGTTCCCGACGGATCGTGGTTGGGACTTGGAGGGTCTGTTCGACGCTGATCCGGACAATCCGGGGACGACGTATGTGCAGCGGGGCGGTTTCCTGCATGAGGCGGGTCGGTTCGATGCGGGGTTCTTCGGGATCTCGCCGCGTGAGGC
>NZ_BMRZ01000009.1 GCF_014648895.1 Streptomyces tanashiensis | reverse complement strand
AACAACGGCTACAACGTCGTCAACATCGGCATCAAGCAGCCGGTCTCCGCGATCCTGGAAGCCGCCGAGGAGCACAACGCCGACGTCATCGGCATGTCCGGCCTCCTCGTGAAGTCCACCGTGATCATGAAGGAGAACCTGGAGGAGCTGAACCAGCGCGAGCTGGCCGCCAAGTACCCCGTGATCCTCGGCGGCGCCGCCCTCACCCGCGCCTACGTCGAGCAGGACCTCCACGAGATCTACCAGGGCGAGGTCCGCTACGCCCGCGACGCCTTCGAGGGCCTGCGCCTCATGGACGCCCTCATCGGCGTCAAGCGCGGCGTCCCCGGCGCCGTACTCCCCGAGCTCAAGCAGCGCCGGGTCGCCAAGCGCGACACCGCCGCCGCCCTCCAGGTCTCGGAGCCGGAGCCCGGCGGCCGTTCCGACGTGGCCACCGACAACCCGGTGCCGACCCCGCCCTTCTGGGGCACCCGCGTCGTCAAGGGCATCCCGCTGAAGGAGTACGCGTCCTGGCTCGACGAGGACGCCCTCTTCAAGGGCCAGTGGGGCCTCAAGCAGAACCGGGCCGGCGACGGACCGGCGTACGAGGAGCTGGTCGAGACCGAGGGCCGGCCGCGGCTGCGCGGCTGGCTGGAGCGCCTCCACACCGAGAACCTCCTGGAGGCGGCCGTCGTCCACGGCTACTTCCCCTGCGTCTCCAAGGGCGACGACCTGATCATCCTGGACGAGGAGGGCAACGAGCGGACCCGGTTCTCCTTCCCGCGCCAGCGGCGGGGCCGCCGCCTCTGCCTCGCGGACTTCTTCCGCCCGGAGGAGTCCGGCGAGACCGACGTCGTCGGCCTCCAGGTGGTCACCGTCGGCTCGAAGATCGGCGAGGCCACGGCCAAGCTCTTCGAGTCCGACTCCTACCGCGACTACCTGGAGCTGCACGGCCTCTCCGTCCAGCTCGCCGAGGCCCTCGCCGAGTACTGGCACGCCCGCGTCCGCTCCGAGCTCGGCTTCGCCGGCGAGGACCCGGAGAACGTCGAGGACATGTTCGCGCTGAAGTACCGCGGCGCCCGCTTCTCGCTGGGCTACGGGGCCTGCCCCGACCTGGAGGACCGTGCGAAGATCGCGGACCTGCTGCGTCCGGAGCGGATCGGCGTCCACCTCTCCGAGGAGTTCCAGCTCCACCCCGAGCAGTCCACCGACGCCATCGTCATCCATCACCCCGAGGCGAAGTACTTCAACGCCCGGTGACCGGATGGTGACCGCGCGGGGTAAATCCGCGCGTTCCCGGTGATCGCGACGTACACTTGTCGGTCCAGTGCAGGCCGGTCTTCCTCCCCGTACCGGGGAGGGGGGCCGGCCTTCTCGTCCCTCCATGGAGGTGTGCCGGATGACCAGTACGGTCCCCGCGTCCCTGTTCCGTACGAACGGCAGCTCCGCCCTGCAGGCGGTCTTCCTCGACATGGACGGGACCCTCGTCGACACGGAGGGGTTCTGGTGGGACGCCGAGGTGGAGGTCTTCGCCGACCTCGGACATCGGCTGGACGAGGCCTGGCGGGACATCGTCGTCGGCGGCCCCATGACCCGCAGCGCGGGCTACCTCATCGACTCCACCGGCGCCGACATCACCATCGAGGAGCTGACCGTCCTGCTCAACGAGAAGTTCGAGCAGCGGATCGAGCGGGGCGTCCCCCTCATGCCGGGCGCCGAGCGGCTGCTCGCCGAGCTGGCCCGGCACTCCATCCCCACCGCCCTGGTCTCCGCCTCCCACCGGCGGATCATCGACAAGGTCCTCGCCTCGCTCGGCCGCGACCGCTTCGCCCTCACCGTCGCCGGTGACGAGGTCCTCCGCACCAAGCCCCACCCCGAGCCGTATCTGACGGCCGCCCAGGGCGTCGGGGCCGACCCCGCGCTGTGCGCCGTCATCGAGGACACCGCGACCGGCGTGGCGGCCGCCGAGGCCGCGGGCTGCCGGGTCGTCGCGGTGCCCTCCGTCGCCCCGATCGCGCCCTCCCCGGGCCGGGTCGTCGTGCGCTCCCTCGAAGAGGTCGACGTGCCCTTCCTCCGCACGCTGATCACCGCAATCTGAGCTTTATCTGAGCTTCCCCCCGGCCGAATGCCCTTTCGCGCCGGGAAAGCGATCAGGCCATTCACCGAAAGGCCCTCCACGTGACCTTGGTCACCCAGAGTGCCTGACGGTGGGTGGCCTGTCTGCGTCCAGTGACCGAAAAAGGACCTTTTCGGTGCGCCCATGTGTCCCGATTCGCTCAGCGCCGTCCGCATCATCCGGCGCATGACTATCGAGCCGCCCGCATCCATGATCACTGTGCGATTACCCCCACGACCGCCCGTGGTCCGGCAATAGCGGCGCCGCCCACTAATCTTTCGCGAGTACTTCGCCGCATAACCGCGTGCACCGGCACACACCCAAGTCGCCGTGAACACAGGAACGATCGCAACACCCGGCCCGATCGCTCCCGCCCCGACCGGGCGGCAGGCGGCGGAGTTCCACTGACCGCTGTACCCAGTGCCGGATGAGGAGATCGTCCCTGATGAACCGCAAGACCCTGGTGCTGCCGGCCGTGGCCGGACTGCTCGCCCCTCTGCTCGCCGCCTGCGGTGGAGCGGAGGACGCCAGAGCGATCGTCGTCGGCACCACGGACCAGTTCATCGCCACCCAGGACGCCCCCGCGCCGCTCGACCCGGCCTTCGCCTACGACACCGGCGCCTGGAACATCCTCCGCCAGACCGTCCAGACCCTGCTGCACGTGCCCCGCGGCGGCGGCGAGCCCGTCCCCGAGGCCGCCAAGAGCTGCGGCTTCTCCGACAAGGCCAGCGAGAGCTACCGCTGCACGCTCCGCCCCGGCCTCACCTTCGCCGACGGCACCCCCATCACCGCCGAGGACGTCAAGTACTCCATCGAGCGCGTCCTGAAGATCAAGTCGGACAACGGCACGGCCGCCCTCCTCTCGAACATCGACACCGTCGAGACCCAGGGCACCGACGGGGTCGTCTTCCACCTCAAGACCCCCGACGCGACCTTCCCGTACAAGCTCTCCACCCCCGTCGCCGGCATCCTCAGCAAGGACAAGTACGCCGCCGACAAGCTCCGCGACGGCTTCGACGTCGACGGCTCGGGCCCGTACACCATGAAGGTCGAGCGCGAGGGCGACAAGGCCACCCGCTTCGTCTTCACCAAGAACCCGGCGTACAAGGGCGACATCACCCTCCGCAACGACGCCGTCGAACTGCGCCCCTACGCCGACGCCGGCACCATGGGCGCGGCCCTCGAGAGCGACGACATCGACATGATGGCCCGCTCGCTGTCGCAGAAGCAGATCAAGGACCTCACCGAGACGCCCAAGGACGGCATCCGCGTCACCGAGGTCCCCGGCCTGGAGATCCGCTACCTCGGCTTCAACACCAAGGCCCCCGCCGTCCAGGAGAAGGCCGTGCGCCAGGCCATGGCCGCCGTCGTCGACCGGGGCGCCCTCGTCAACCTGGTCTACGGCCCCACCGCCGAGCCGCTCTACTCGCTGATCCCCTCCAGCATCACCGGCCACGCCACCCCGTTCTTCGACGAGTACGGCGAGCCCGACGCCGCCCGCGCCGCGAAGATCCTCAAGGAAGCGGGCGTCAAGACGCCGGTCAAGGTGACCCTGAACTACACCACCGACCACTACGGCGCCGAGACCGCCCAGGAGTTCGAGGCGCTCAAGAAGCAGCTCGTCGCCAGTGAGCTCTTCGACGCCTCCGTCCAGGGCGTCGAGTGGTCCAAGTTCCGCACGGCCCAGAAGCGCGGCGACTACGCCGTCTACGGCCTCGGCTGGTTCCCGGACTACCCGGACCCGGACAACTACATCGCGCCGTTCCTCGACAGCGACAACTTCCTCAACACCCCCTACGTGAACAAGACCGTTCGCGAGAAGCTCATCCCGCGCTCGCGCCGCCAGGCCGACCGCAACGCCGCCAGCCCCGTCTACGCGCAGATCCAGAAGATCGTCGCCGAGGACGTCCCCGTCCTGCCCCTGTGGCAGGGCAAGCAGTACGTCGCCGCCCGCGACGACCTCAACGGAGTCGA
Source organism: Streptomyces tanashiensis (assembly GCF_014648895.1). Lineage (GTDB taxonomy): Bacteria > Actinomycetota > Actinomycetes > Streptomycetales > Streptomycetaceae > Streptomyces > Streptomyces tanashiensis. The sequence continues at coordinate 314,473 of NZ_BMRZ01000009.1, read as the reverse complement.
GTACGCGCTCAACACCTCCTCCGACCTGCTGCTGTGGGAACTGGGCCGCGGCACCGCCTGACCCCTTCGTTGTCCCGGCCGCGCGCCCCTGCGCGGCCGGCCTGACAAGAGATCAAGAGGCAAGTTCTGTGAAGGCACACAACAAGTGGCTGACGGCTCCGCTCGCCGCCGGCCTGTCCGCCGCCCTCCTCAGCGGCTGCGGCACCGAGCAGGGTGGCGGCTCCGGGGGCTCCGGAAGCGGAGTACGCGTCGGCATGTCCGACGAGATCCTCGCCACCGACCCGGCGGCCGGCTACGACCCCGGCTCCTGGCTGTTGTTCAACAACGTCTTCCAGTCCCTGCTCGCCTTCCCCAAGGGCGGCTCCGAGCCCGAGCCCGAGGCCGCCGAGGAGTGCGAGTTCTCCGCGGGCAGCAAGGTCTACACCTGCACCCTGCGCGACGGCCTCACCTTCTCCAACGGCAACAAGCTCACCTCGGAGGACGTCAAGTTCTCCTTCGAGCGGGCCCTCAAGATCGCCGACCCCTCCGGCCCGGCGCCGCTGCTCTCCACCATCGACACCATCGAGACCCCGGACGAGCGGACCGTCGTCTTCCGCCTGAAGGTCCCGGACGCCACCTTCCCCAGCAAGATCGCCTCCGGTGCCGGCTCCATCGTCGACCACCGCGACTACCCGGCCGACGCGCTGCGCACCGACGGCAAGGCCACCGGCTCCGGCCCCTACAAGCTGGACTCCTTCAGCGACTCCGAGGCCACCTTCTCCGCCAACGCCGGCTACAAGGGCAACGCCAAGCCCAAGAACGGCGCGGTCACCCTCAAGCTCTACCGCGGCGACCGCTCGGCCCTCTCCAAGGCCCTCACCGACGGCGACATAGACGTCGCCTACCGAGGCCTCTCCGCCGACGACATCGCCGCCCTCGAGAACTCCGCGACCACGGCCGACAAGGGCATCGAGGTCGTCCAGGGCAGCAGCGCCGAGGTCCAGCACCTCGTCTTCAACCTGAAGGACCCGGTCGTCGGCAAGCTCGGCGTCCGCAAGGCCATCGCCCACCTCGTCGACCGCGAAGCCCTCGTCGAGAACGTCTACAAGTCGACGGCCACCCCGCTCTACTCGATCGTCCCGGCCGGCATCGCCGGACACAACACCGCCTTCTTCGACACCTACGGCAGCCCCGACGCGGCCAAGGCGAAGAAGGCCCTCCGCTCCGCCGGCATCACCGGCAAGGTGAAGCTCACCCTCTGGTCCACGCCCAGCCGCTACGGCCCGGCCACCGACCAGGAGCTCAAGGCCATCGCCGAGCAGCTCAACGCCAGCGGCCTCTTCGACGCCGACGTCAAGTCCGTCGCCTACGACCAGTACGAGAAGGACATCGCCGCCGGCAAGTACGGCGTCTACGTCAAGGGCTGGGTCCCCGACTACCCCGACGCCGACAACTTCACCGGCCCCTTCTTCGGCAAGGGCAACGTCCTCGGCAACCACTACGAGAACGCCACCATCACCGGCACCCTCCTCCCGGAGACCGCCGCCGCCCCCGACCGCGCCGCCACCGCCGACGAGTACGGAAAGCTCCAGGACCTCGTCGCCGAGGAACTCCCGCTGCTCCCGCTCTGGCAGGGCAAGCAGTACGCCGTCGCCCGCGACGACGTCACCGGCCTCGAATGGACCCTCGACGCCTCGACCGTCTTCCGCTTCTGGGAGATCCGCAAGGGCTGACCCCCGCGCCCACACACAGGGGCCCGGTGCGCGTGTGCGCACCGGGCCCCCGTCGTACCGGCGGTCGCCTGCCGCCGTCGTCCTCGTGGCTACTGGCCGCCGGCCCCCGGCCGCACCAGACCGCTCTCGTACGCGTACACCGCGGCCTGCACCCGGTCCCGCAGGCCCAGCTTCGTCAGCACATGACCCACGTGCGTCTTCACCGTGGTCTCGCTGACGAAGAGGTCCGCCGCGATCTCCGCGTTCGACAGGCCCCGCGCCACCAGCTTCAGGACCTCGACCTCGCGGTCGGTCAAGGTGTTCAGCGTGTCCGGAACCTGCTCCTCGCCCGTCGGCAGATGGGCCGAGTACTTGTCGAGCAGCCGGCGCGTGATCGACGGCGCCAGCATCGCCTCGCCCGCCGCCACCACACGGATCGCCTGCACCAGCTCGTTCGCCGGAGCGTCCTTCAGGAGGAAGCCACTGGCGCCCGCCCGCAGCGCCTCCACCACGTACTCGTCCAGATCGAAGGTCGTCAGGACCAGCACCTTCGCCGGACCGTCCCGCCCCGGACCCGTGATCTGCCGGGTCGCCTCCACACCGTCCATCCGCGGCATCCGGATGTCCATCAGCACCACGTCCGGCTGCAGCGCGCGCACCTGCTCCTGCGCCTGCAGGCCGTCCCCGGCCTCACCCACCACCGCGATGTCCTGCTCCGCCTCCAGAATCATCCGGAAGCCGGTCCGCAGCAGCGGCTGATCGTCGACCAACAGGACGCGGATCGTCACAAGGGCTCCTTCACGGGGCGGGGTGTGCTCAGGAAGACGGCTGGGCCGGGTCCATTCTGCCCTGCCCGGATTCGCCCGACTCCGGCGGGCGCGCGGAAACGATCTTCAGCGGATAGACCGGGGGAGTCCCGCCGAACTCCGGACAGACCGCCTGATGGTCGCACCAGCCGCACAGCTTCGTCGGCCGCGGCCGCCAGTCACCCGACTCCGTGGCCAGCCGGATCGCGTCCCACAGCGCGAGCAGCTTCCGCTCCACCCGCAGCAGATCCGCCTCCACCGGGTCGTACGTCAGCACCTCCCCGCTGCCCAGGTAGACCAGCTGCAGCCGCCGCGGGATCACCTGCTTCAGCCGCCACACCACCAGCGCGTAGAAGGTCATCTGGAACAGCGCGCCGTCCCGGTACTCGGGCCGCGGCGCCTTCCCCGTCTTGTAGTCGACGATCCGCACCTCGCCCGAAGGGGCCACGTCGACCCGGTCGATCACCCCGCGCAGCCGCAGCCCCGAAGCGAGCTCCGTCTCCACGAAGAGCTCACGCTCGGCCGGCTCCAGACGCGTCGGGTCCTCCAGCGTGAACCACCGCTCGACCAGCTTCTCCGCCTCGCCCAGCCAGCCCGCGAGCCGCTCCCCGTCCGGATCCTCCGCGAACAGCTCGCCCAGCTCCGGCTTCGACTCCAGGAGCCGGTCCCACTGCCCCGGAACCATCGACCTCGCCCGCGGCGCCGTCCGCTCCGCCGCCGGATCGTCGAAGAGCCGCTCGAGCACCGCGTGCACCAGCGTGCCCCGCGTCGCCGCCGCACTCGGCTTCTCCGGCAGCCGGTCGATCACCCGGAACCGGTACAGCAGCGGACACTGCATGAAATCGCTCGCCCGCGACGGCGACAACGACATGGGCGCCCGGGGCTCCGCCGGCACCTGCTCGCTCGTACTCATGACGAAGACCCTACGACCCGCGACCGACAACGAGCGGAATACCATCGACCTGGGACCCCGTCGCACTGCATGATCGAACCGTGACGTACCGACGCGAGGTCACACCACGCGACGAAAGGAACCCGTGAACCAGGACGAGCCCAAGCCGCAGCGGACCGAGGAGCCCGGCGGCGGGATCCTCATGGGACGGCCCTTCGGCGTGCCCGTCTACGTCGCCCCCAGCTGGTTCCTCGTCGCCGCCCTCATCACCTGGGTCTTCGGCGACCAGATCGACCGCGTCCTGCCCGAGCTCGGCGCCGCCCGCTACCTCGTCTCCCTCTTCTTCGCCGTCGCCTTCTACGCCTCCGTGCTCGTCCACGAGCTGGCCCACACGATCGCCGCGCTCCGCTTCAAACTCCCGGTGCGCCGCATCCAGCTCCAGTTCTTCGGCGGCGTCTCCGAGATCGAGAAGGAGACCGAGACCCCCGGCCGCGAATTCGTCCTCGCCTTCGTCGGCCCCCTGCTCTCGCTCGTCCTCGCCGGCGTGTTCTACCTCTCCCTGTACGCCGTCGAACCCGGCACCGTCCCCGGCGTCCTCCTCGCCGGCCTGATGATCTCCAACCTGATCGTCGCGATCTTCAACCTGCTCCCCGGCCTCCCCCTCGACGGCGGCCGCATGCTCCGCGCCGTGGTCTGGAAGATCACCGGCAAGCCCATGAGCGGCACCGTCGCCGCCGCCTGGGCCGGCCGCGCCCTCGCCGTCCTCGTCCTGGTCGGCCTGCCCCTGCTCACCCGCACCGGCCTCCTCGGCAACTCCACCGACGACATCAGCGGCTTCGAGACCGTCACCGACGCCCTCCTCGCCGCCATCCTCGCCGCGATCATTTGGACCGGCGCCGGCAACAGCCTCCGCATGGCCCGCCTGCGCGAGCACCTCCCCGAGCTCCGGGCCCGCGCCCTCACCCGCCGCGCCATCCCCGTCGAACCCACCACACCGCTCTCCGAGGCCCTCCGCCGCGCCAACGAGGCCGGTGCCCGCGCCCTCGTCGTCGTCGACGGCGCCGGCGAACCCACCGGCATCGTCCGCGAGGCCGCCATCGCCGCCGTACCCCAGCACCGCCGCCCCTGGGTCGCCGTCAGCACCCTCGCCCAGGACCTCACGGACGGCATGCGGGTCCCCGCCGAACTCACCGGCCAGCCCCTCCTCGACCACCTCCGCGCCAGCCCCGCCACCGAGTACCTCGTCGTCGAGGACGGCGGCGAGATCTACGGCGTCCTCGCCACCACCGACGTCGAGCGCGCCTTCGTCCAGGCCATGGCACGACCGTCCGCGTAACCCCGGTACACGGCTTCCGGGCACGGTCGACCGTCGGCGCCGACTTGAGCGGGCCGGAGGCGAGGGAGCCCTTGATAAGGTGCTCACATGTCCGAACCGACCGGTGCCGCCCGCCGACGCGGGCCCTTCAAGGTCGGGGACCAGGTTCAGCTGACCGACCCCAAGGGCCGTCACTACACGTTCACGCTCGAAGAGGGAAAGAACTTCCACACCCACAAGGGTTCTTTCCCGCACGACGAACTGATCGGCGCCCCCGAGGGCAGCGTTGTCCGTACCACCGGAAACGTCGCCTACCTCGCGCTGCGCCCCCTGCTCCCCGACTACGTCCTGTCCATGCCCCGCGGCGCCGCCGTGGTCTACCCCAAGGACGCGGGGCAGATCCTGGCCTTCGCCGACATCTTCCCCGGCGCCCGCGTCGTGGAAGCCGGGGTGGGCTCGGGCTCGCTGAGCAGCTTCCTCCTCCGCGCCATCGGAGACAGCGGCATGCTGCACTCCTACGAGCGCCGCGAGGACTTCGCCGAGATCGCGAAGGGCAACGTCGAGCGCTACTTCGGCGGCCCCCACCCCGCGTGGCAGCTGACCGTCGGCGACCTCCAGGACAACCTGTCCGACACCGACGTCGACCGCGTCATCCTGGACATGCTCGCGCCCTGGGAGTGCCTGGAGGCCGTCTCCAAGGCCCTCGTCCCCGGCGGCATCCTCTGCTGCTACGTGGCGACCACCACCCAGCTCGCGCGCACCGTGGAGTCCATCCGCGAGTTCGGCTGCTACGCCGAGCCGCAGCCCTGGGAGTCCATGATCCGCAACTGGCACGTCGAGGGCCTCGCCGTCCGCCCCGATCACCGCATGATCGGCCACACCGGCTTCCTCGTCACCGCCCGCCGCCTCGCGGACGGCGTCGAGCCCCCGATGCGCCGCCGCCGCCCCGCCAAGGGCGCCTACGGCGAGGACTACGAGGGCCCCAACAAGGGCTGACGTCCCGACATCCACACCGCGCCGCCGTCGAGTTCCCCGCCCACGCGGGAGAACTCGACGGCGGCGTCCTCATGTTCGCCGCCGCCCCGGACCTGCCGGACGACGCCCACCCCAGCTGTTCCGTCCCCCTGTGACGTGTGGCACGATGCCCGGAAACCACCGCCGCACCACCCCACAGGAGACGTCTCGCGTGCAGCCCTCCGCCGCCCCGGACCTCGCGGACCTCGCCCACACCCACGCCCGGCCGGCCCACTGGCTGGCCACCGCCACCGCGACCGCCGCGGTGGTCGCCCTCGCCGGACTGCTCCAGCCCGGCCCCGCCGAGGCCGGCGCCTCCCCGGCCGCCGCCCCCCGCCCGGCACCCGCCCCGGACGCCGCCGGAGCCGACTACCCCCTGGAGTGCGGGGGAGGCCCCCGCACGGTCGCCCAGCGCGTCGCCGGAGACCTCGACGGCGACGGGAACCCCGAGACGATTGCGGTCGTGCACTGCGAAGCCGGCTCCGGCACGCCGCCCAGCGGCGTCTACGTCCTCACCCGGGGCAAGAAGAACGGCAGCCCCGCGCGCGTGGTCGCCACGCTCGTCGCACCGGAACAGCACCGGAACGTCACCGAGCTCGCCGTCCGCGACGGGGCTGTGCGCGCCACCCTGCTCGGCTACTCGTCCCCCGACGTGCCCAGCTGCTGCCCCGACGAGAAGGAGCAGGTCAGCTGGCGCTGGCAGGGCGGCGCCTTCGTCCGCGGAGACCAGGCCGACGCGCGCGGCGTCTGAGACTCACTCGGCGTCGGGGCCGTACACCTCCACCTTGTCCGCGACCCGGCGCACATGGATGCAGTCGCCCGGGCACTCCTTCGCGGAGTCCACCACGTCCTGGAGCAGCGGCAGCGGCACCGGGGTGGTGGCACCCGCGTCCTGGAGGAGCTCGTCGTCGGCGCTCTTCACATAAGCGAGCCCGTCGATGTCGAGCTCGAAGACCTCGGGAGCGTACTGCGCGCAGATCCCGTCCCCGGTGCACAGGTCCTGGTCGATCCAGACCTCCAGCGCCTCCTCGGCGCCCGTGGACGGAGCCTCGTGCTGCACGGTCATATCTCCTGCCGTTTCTGCTTCGCGCGATAAGTCGGGCCACCTCTGACGGGTGTTGACCAATGACGACGATACAACCGCCCGCTTTCAGACGGTGAAGGGTGGGTATTCCCCTGGCGAGAGGGGAAGCGCAAGGGTGAAGATCGGACACACCCCGGAGTCTTTTTGATCTAGGGGTTTCAATCACCACCCACGCAGGTAGGGTCAGGAAGCGTCCAGCTCCCCTTGGAGGAGGTGAGGACCGTGGCAGCCCACGACGACGACATCAACCGCGGCATCCGGCCGGGGCGGGGGTCTGAAGACCCCGCCGGTCAGGTTGCCTATCTCGAGCAGGAAATCGCCGTCCTGCGCCGCAAGCTCGCCGACTCTCCGCGCCACACGAGGATTCTCGAAGAGCGGATCGTCGAGCTGCAGACCAACCTGGCCGGCGTGTCCGCGCAGAACGAACGACTGGCGAACACGCTCCGTGAGGCCCGCGACCAGATCGTGGCACTCAAGGAGGAGGTCGACCGGCTCGCACAGCCGCCGGCCGGCTTCGGTGTCTTCCTGCAGGCCAATGAGGACGGCACGTGCGACATCTTCACCGGGGGCCGCAAGCTCCGGGTGAACGTCAGCCCGAGCATCGAGCTCGAAGAGCTCAAGCGCGGCCAGGAAGTCATGCTCAACGAAGCGCTCAACGTGGTCGAGGCCATGGAGTTCGAGCGCGCCGGGGACATCGTCACCCTCAAGGAGATCCTCGAGGACGGCGAGCGCGCCCTGGTGGTGGGGCACACCGACGAGGAGCGGGTGGTGAGGCTCGCCGAGCCTCTGCTGGACGTCACCATCCGCGCCGGCGACGCCCTGCTGCTCGACTCCAGGTCCGGCTACGTCTACGAGGTGGTCCCCAAGAGCGAGGTCGAAGAGCTCGTTCTGGAAGAGGTCCCGGACGTCGACTACGACAAGATCGGCGGTCTGGGCAACCAGATCGAGCTGATCCGCGACGCGGTCGAGCTTCCGTACCTCTACCCGGACCTCTTCAAGGAGCACGAACTGCGGCCGCCCAAGGGCATCCTGCTCTACGGCCCGCCGGGCTGCGGCAAGACGCTCATCGCGAAGGCCGTGGCCAACTCCCTGGCCAAGAAGGTCGCCGAGGTGACCGGTCAGCCCGCGGGGAAGTCCTACTTCCTCAACATCAAGGGCCCCGAGCTCCTCAACAAGTACGTCGGCGAGACCGAGCGGCACATCCGCCTCGTCTTCCAGCGTGCCCGGGAGAAGGCGAGCGAGGGCACCCCCGTCATCGTCTTCTTCGACGAGATGGAATCCCTCTTCCGCACCCGCGGATCCGGTGTCAGCTCGGACGTGGAGAACACCATCGTCCCGCAGCTGCTCGCCGAGATCGACGGCGTGGAAGGCCTGGAGAACGTCATCGTCATCGGCGCCTCCAACCGCGAGGACATGATCGACCCCGCGATCCTGCGGCCCGGCCGGCTCGACGTCAAGATCAAGATCGAGCGCCCGGACGCGGAGGCCGCGAAGGACATCTTCGCCAAGTACCTCACGGCCACCCTGCCGCTCCACGCGGACGACATCTCCGAGCACAGTGGCTCGAAGGCTGCCGCCGCCCACGGAATGATCCAGTCCGTCGTCGAGCAGATGTACGCGGAATCCGAGGAGAACCGCTTCCTCGAAGTCACGTACGCCAACGGTGACAAGGAAGTCCTCTACTTCAAGGACTTCAACTCCGGCGCGATGATCCAGAACATCGTCGACCGGGCCAAGAAGATGGCCATCAAGGCCTTCCTCGACCACAACCAGAAGGGCATCCGGGTCTCCCACCTCCTCCAGGCGTGCGTGGACGAGTTCAAGGAGAACGAGGACCTGCCCAACACCACCAACCCCGACGACTGGGCCCGGATCTCCGGAAAGAAGGGCGAGCGGATCGTCTTCATCCGCACGCTCGTCACCGGAAAGCAGGGCGCGGACACCGGACGCTCCATCGACACGGTGGCCAATACCGGTCAGTACCTGTAAAACGCCCACCGGCTGCGGATGTCCGGAAACCGGGCATCCGCAGCCGACGCATTCCATCCAGCATTTCCCCCGGCATCACAGGGAAATACCGCAACTGATCTCCCCACCAGCGCGAAGCCGCTCTAGGCTCATCGGTACCCGCCGAGTCGCGCACAGTGAGCGCCGCCGGGCAAGGAGGGCCGCATGACCGTACGGCGAGTAATGGGCATCGAGACGGAGTACGGGATCTCCGTCCCCGGACACCCGAACGCCAATGCCATGCTCACCTCGTCCCAGATCGTCAACGCCTACGCGGCGGCGATGCACCGGGCGCGCCGCGCCCGCTGGGACTTCGAGGAGGAGAATCCGCTGCGGGACGCCCGCGGCTTCGACCTCGCCCGCGAGGCCGCCGACTCCAGCCAGCTCACCGACGAGGACATCGGCCTGGCCAATGTGATCCTCACCAACGGGGCCCGCCTCTACGTGGACCACGCCCACCCCGAGTACAGCGCGCCCGAGGTCACCAACCCCCGCGACGCCGTCCTCTGGGACAAGGCCGGCGAGCGGATCATGGCGGAGGCGGCCGAGCGGGCCGCCCAGCTGCCCGGGGCCCAGCCCATCCACCTCTACAAGAACAACACCGACAACAAGGGCGCCTCCTACGGCACGCACGAGAACTACCTGATGAAGCGGGAGACCCCCTTCTCGGACATCGTGCGCCACCTGACCCCCTTCTTCGTCTCCCGCCAGGTCGTCACCGGCGCGGGACGGGTCGGCATCGGCCAGGACGGGCGGGAGAACGGCTTCCAGATCAGCCAGCGGGCCGACTACTTCGAGGTCGAGGTGGGCCTGGAGACCACCCTGAAGCGGCCCATCATCAACACCCGGGACGAGCCGCACGCCGACGCCGAGAAGTACCGCCGCCTGCACGTGATCATCGGCGACGCGAACCTCTCGGAGATCTCCACCTACCTCAAGCTCGGCACCACCGCCCTCGTGCTCTCCATGATCGAGGACGGCTTCATCACGGTCGACCTCGCCGTCGACCAGCCGGTCCGCACCCTCCACCAGGTCTCGCACGACCCGACGCTGCAGTACCTGATCACGCTCCGCAGCGGCCGGACACTCACCGCGGTCCAGCTCCAGATGGAGTACTTCGAGCTGGCCAGGAAGTACGTCGAGGAGCGGTACGGCTCGGACGCGGACGAGCAGACCATGGACGTCCTCACGCGCTGGGAGGACACCCTGGGGCGCCTGGAGACCGACCCGATGAGCCTCGCCGGCGAGCTGGACTGGATCGCCAAGCGGGAGCTCATGGAGGGCTACCGGCGCCGCGACGGCCTGGACTGGGACGCGGCCCGGCTGCACCTGGTGGACCTCCAGTACGCGGACGTACGCCCCGAGAAGGGCCTCTACAACCGTCTGGTGGCCCGCGGGCGCATGAAGCGGCTCCTGGACGAGACCGAGGTGGAGCGGGCCGAGACGGCGCCTCCGGAGGACACCAGGGCCTACTTCCGGGGCCGCTGCCTGGAGCAGTACGCCGACGACGTCGCCGCGGCCTCCTGGGACTCGGTGATCTTCGACCTGCCCGGCCGGGACTCCCTCCAGCGCGTCCCGACCCTGGAGCCGCTGCGCGGCACCAAGGCCCACGTGAAGTCGCTCCTGGACCGCTGCCGGACCGCCGAGGAACTGGTCCGCGTGCTGTCCGGCGGCTGAACCGGGGGCCCGGTACGGGCCTGAAATGCCCCGGCACTGGGAATCATGGAATCAGTGCCCGGGCGTTGTGGAAACTGCGGGGCCGAAGTCGGACCCGACCTATAGGGTCTGATCTTGTACGGACTCAACCGAGCGGGCCGATTCGAGCGGGGTGAGGGATATGGCGACCAAGGACACCGGCGGCGGACAGCAGAAGGCGACGCGATCCACGGAGGAGGTCGAGGAGACCACCACGGAGGCGAGCTCCGACCTCAAGGAACGCCAGGAGAAGCTGAGCGACGACGTGGACTCCGTCCTGGACGAGATCGACGACGTGCTCGAGGAGAATGCGGAGGACTTCGTTCGAAGCTTCGTGCAAAAAGGCGGCCAGTAGCCTTCGAATCGAAGGTGAAGTCGCAAGGGTGGGGAGATGTCGGAGGCCGTCAAGTATTGCCGCGGTTGCGGGCGGGATGTCCCGCTGACCGGTTTCGCGCGGGACTGCAATCGCGGGGACGGACTGCAGCCGAGGTGCCGGGAATGCGTAGCCGCCTACGGGGCTGAGCGCTACCGGATCAGGCAGGCAGCCAAGGGCAAGGCCGTCCGAAGCCTGGCGGACGTGCCGGCGGGGCACAAGCTCTGCCGGCAATGCGATCAGGTCAAGCCGCACGGCGACTGGCATCGCAACGCCACCGCCTCGGACGGCCTCGCCACCTGCTGCAAGGCCTGCAAGAAGGCCCAGGGGCGAGCCAGGCATCTCAAGCGCCAGTACGGCATCACCGAAGCCGAACGCGACCAGATGATCGCCGCTCAAGGTGGTGTCTGCGTGATCTGCCGGGAGGGTCCGGCGGAGCATGTGGATCACGATCATCAGACGGGTAAGGTCCGAGGCGTGCTGTGCTTCAGTTGCAACGCGGCGCTGGGGCAGTTCAAGGATCGGCCGGATGTCATAAGGCGTGCGGCCGCATACGTGGAAGGAAACCTGTGGAACCCAACACTCGTAGCACAGGGCGTCTACCGGCAGCCTTCCTGACGCCGGGGTCCTCGTCCTTCATCGACTTCCTGGCCGATCACTCGCCCGAGTTGCTCCCGGGGAACCGGAAGCTGCCGGAGGGGGTCGTCGAGGCGCCGCACGGCACCACCATCGTGGCCGCCACGTTCCCCGGTGGCGTCGTGCTCGCCGGTGACCGGCGGGCGACCATGGGGAACATGATCGCGCAGCGGGACATCGAGAAGGTGTTCCCGGCCGACGAGTACTCCGCCGTCGGCATCGCCGGCACCGCCGGCCTCGCCGTGGAGATGGTCAAGCTGTTCCAGCTGGAGCTGGAGCACTTCGAGAAGGTGGAGGGCGCGACGCTCTCCCTGGAGGGCAAGGCGAACCGCCTCTCCACCATGATCCGGGGGAACCTGGGCATGGCCATGCAGGGCCTCGCCGTCGTGCCGCTCTTCGCGGGCTGGGACGAGGGCAAGGAGAAGGGCCGGATCTTCTCGTACGACGTGACCGGCGGCCGCTCCGAGGAGCACGGCTTCGCCGCCACCGGCTCCGGCTCGATCTTCGCGCGCGGCTCGATGAAGAAGCTGTACCGCGCCGACCTGACCGAGGAGCAGGCCACCACGCTCGTGGTGCAGGCGCTGTACGACGCGGCGGACGACGACTCGGCGACCGGTGGTCCCGACATGGCCCGCCGGATCTTCCCGATCGTCACCGTCATCACCGAGGAGGGCTTCCGCAGGCTCAGCGAGGCGGAGTCCTCCGGGCTGGCCCGATCGGTCACCGAGCGGCGTCTCGAGCAGCCCGACGGGCCGCGCGCCGCACTGCTCTGACCGTCCGTCGCCCGTAGAAGCCCCTTCAGACCGGAAGAAAGGGACGGTAGCCGGTGTCCACGCCGTTCTATGTCTCACCCCAGCAGGCCATGGCCGACCGGGCCGAGTACGCCCGCAAGGGCATCGCCCGCGGCCGCAGCCTGGTCGTCCTCCAGTACACCGACGGCATCGTCTTCGTCGGTGAGAACCCGTCCCGTGCGCTGCACAAGTTCAGCGAGATCTACGACCGGATCGGCTTCGCGGCCGCCGGCAAGTACAACGAGTACGAGAACCTCCGCATCGGCGGTGTGCGCTACGCCGACCTGCGGGGCTACACCTACGACCGGGACGACGTCACCGCGCGCGGCCTGGCCAACGTCTACGCCCAGACCCTGGGCACGATCTTCTCCAGCGCGGGGGAGAAGCCGTACGAGGTGGAGCTGGTCGTCGCCGAGGTCGGCTCCGAGCCGGAGGGCGACCAGATCTACCGGCTGCCGCACGACGGCTCGATCGTGGACGAGCACGGCTCGGTCGCGGTCGGCGGGAACGCGGAGCAGATCAGCTCCTTCCTGGACCAGCGGCACCGGGACGGCATGTCGCTGGCCGAGGCCCTGAAGCTGGCCGTGCAGGCGCTGTCGCGGGACACCAACGGCACCGAGCGGGAGATCCCCGCGGAGCGCCTGGAGGTGGCGGTCCTGGACCGCACGCGTCCGCAGCAGCGCAAGTTCAAGCGGATCGTCGGCCGTCAGCTGTCGCGTCTCCTGGAGGCGGACAACGCGGCGGCGGCGAAGACGGACGAGCCTTCGGACGAGGCTCCCGAGGAGTAGTCGGCCCTGTCCCGAAGGGCCCCGTCCACGCGCGCGTGGACGGGGCCCTTCGGCGTACGCGGGCTCAGACGGCCGGTGCGGGGCCCGTGGAGCCGCGCGGGACGAGGTCCACGGGCAGGGTGACCGGCGGGGCCGGTTCGCCCGCGAGGACGGCGAGGAGCGCCTCCATCCCCCGCCGGCCGAACTCCTCGGCGGGCAGCCGGACCGTGGTGAGCTCGGGTTCGACCGCGGTGGCCAGGGTCATGTCGTCGAAGCCGGTGACCGAGAGGTCGTCGGGGACGCGCAGGCCGAGGCGGTGCGCGGCCTTGCCGACGCCGACGGCGAGGATGTCGTCGTCGCAGATCACCGCGGTGGGGCGCGGGCCGGGGGCGGAGAGGGCGAGGTGGGCGGCCTCGCGGGCGTCGGCGACGTTCAGCGGGGCCCGTACGGTGCGGAGCCCGGCCCCGCGCAGGGTGTCGGCGAGGGCGGCGGCCCGTACGTCGAAGGTCCAGGACGGGACGGCGGACGCCATGTGCAGGAAGCTGCGGTGGCCCAGGTCGAGCAGGTGCCGGGTGATCCGTCGCATGCCGTCGGCGACGTCGAGGTTCACATGGGCGGAGGCGCCGGGGTCGGCCGGGTCGCTGTCGAGCATGACGAGGGGGAGGTTGGTGCCCCGGAAGGCCTGGAGGGCGCCGGCGGCCATGGAGGAGGCGATCACGCCGTCCAGGGCGGCCTGGGCCGAGGCGAAGGGGTCGCGGGCGGGGCCGACGCCGTCGGGGGAGGGGTAGAGGACGACGCCGAAGCCGTGCTGTGCCGCCACGGCGGCGGCGCCGGTGTGGACGCGGGCGAAGAACTCGTTGGTGAGGGCGGGCACGACGAGCAGCGCCGTGCGGGTGCGGCCGAGGCGCAGATTGCGGGCGGCGAGGTTGGGCCGGTAGCCCAGTTCGTGGGCGGCGAGGCGCACCGTCTCGGCGGTGCGCTCGGAGACCCGGCCGCGCCATTTGCCGCCGAGGACGAGGGAGACGGTGGCCTGGGAGACGCCCGCGATCCGGGCGACGTCCCGGCTGGTGGGGCGGGTGCCGCCGAGCGGGTCGGGGGAATGCACGGGGGGCCTCCGCGTGGGACGGTGGTCGGGGCGGCGGGTGCGGGGTGGACCCGCGTACTGGCGACATGGTACGTATGACCCCGGACGTTATACGTAAAACCTCGGCCTGGTCCGAGGCGACGGGAGAGTGACATGGCCACCGAGGCCCCCGCGCACGGCGGCTATCTCGACATACTCAGGGCGCCGCACGCCGCCCGGCTCCTCGCCGGGACCCTCGTGGGGCGCCTGCCCAACGGCACCGGCCCCATCGCCATGACCCTGTTCGTCCGGGACCTGGGCGGCAGCTACACCCTGGCCGGCGGGCTGATCGCGGCCTACGGCGTCTCCAACGCCGTCGGGCAGCCGCTCCTCGGCCGCGCCGTCGACCTCAAGGGGCAGCCCCGCGTCCAGCTGCCCGCCGCCGTCCTCTCCGCGCTCGGCATGGCCCTGTTCGCCCTGACCGGCATCGGACACCTGGCCCTCGCCTACGCCGCCGTCGTGCTCGCCGGGCTCTTCACCCCGCCGCTCGAGGGCGGTCTCCGCGCCCTGTGGCCGAGCGTCCTGGGCCGGGAGGACCGGGTCCACCGGGCGTACGCGCTGGACGCGGTCGCCCAGGAGGTCATGTTCACCGTGGGCCCGCTCCTGGTGACGCTCCTGGTCGCCCTGTGGTCGCCCGCCGCCGCCCTCCTCGTCATCAACGTCCTGGGGGTCCTGGGCGCCCTCGCCGTCGTCCTCTCCGAGCCCTCCCGCACCTGGCGCTCCGCCACCCGCGAGGCCCACTGGCTGGGCGCCCTGCGCTCGCCCGGCCTCCTCGCCCTCCTCGGCTCGTTCTTCTTCGTCGGCCTCGCCCTCGGCTCCATCACGGTCGCCGCCGTCGCCTACGCCGACGACCGGGGCACACCGTCCGTGTACGGCTGGCTGATGGCCGCCCTCGGCCTCGGCGCGCTGGTCGGCGGCGTCGTCTACGGCGCCCGGCAGTGGTCCGGGGCGCCCGAGCGGCGGCTGCGGGTCCTCGTGGGCCTCCTCGCGGTCTGCTACCTGCCCCTCATGCTCACCCCCGGCCCCGTCGCCATGACCGGCCTCTCGGTGCTCTCCGGGGTCTTCCTCGCCCCCGTCCTCGCCTGCGCCTTCATCGTGGTCGACCGGCACGCCCCGCGCGGCACCGTCACCGAGGCCTTCTCCTGGCTCGTCACCACGTTCGGCGTCGGCGCGGCCCTGGGCTCCGCCGTCGCGGGACCGGCGGTCGAACTGGCCGGAACGGTGGCCGGGTTCGCCGTGGCCGGTGCGGGCGGCCTGGTCGCACTCCTCGTGCTGCTCGCCACCGGGCGTGTCCTCGCCGCCCCCGACGTGGCCGGGGCCGCCGCGCGACACGCCGTCGGAGAACCGGTCCCCACCTCCGTACACGCCGAAAAGAACACGCACTGATCGGAAAATGATCGAAACGGGGACGTCCAACCCGGTTTCAGCGCACGCCGTCAGGCGTAATGTTCAGACATGGACCGCCGCATTTTCGGGCTGGAGAACGAGTACGGCGTCACGTGCACGTTCAGGGGACAGCGCCGACTGTCTCCTGACGAAGTGGCGCGCTACCTCTTCCGCCGTGTCGTGTCATGGGGCCGCAGCAGCAATGTCTTCCTGCGGAACGGCGCCCGCCTGTACCTCGACGTGGGTTCGCATCCGGAATACGCCACACCGGAATGCGACAACGTGACCGAACTGGTCACCCACGACAAGGCCGGCGAGCGCATTCTCGAGGGCCTGCTCGTCGACGCCGAACGCCGCCTGCACGAGGAGGGAATCGCGGGCGACGTCTACCTCTTCAAGAACAACACCGACTCGGCCGGAAACTCCTACGGCTGCCACGAGAACTATCTCGTCGCCCGCCACGGGGAGTTCTCCCGGCTCGCGGACATCCTCATTCCCTTCCTCGTGACGCGGCAGCTCATCTGCGGCGCGGGAAAGGTCCTCCAGACCCCGCGCGGCGCGGTCTACTGCGTCTCCCAGCGTGCCGAGCACATCTGGGAGGGCGTCAGTTCGGCCACCACCCGCTCGCGGCCCATCATCAACACCCGTGACGAGCCGCACGCCGACGCCGAGCGCTACCGCCGGCTGCACGTCATCGTGGGCGACTCCAACATGTCCGAGACGACCATGCTGCTCAAGGTCGGCGCCACCGACCTCGTGCTCCGCATGATCGAGGCGGGCACGGTGATGCGCGACCTGACCCTGGAGAACCCGATCCGGGCGATCCGCGAGGTCAGCCACGACATCACGGGCCAGCGCAAGGTCCGGCTCGCCAGCGGCCGCGAGGCCTCCGCCCTGGAGGTCCAGCGCGAGTACTACGAGAAGGCCGTCGACTTCGTGGACCGCAGGGGCATCCGCTCCGGCACGGTCGCCCAGGTCCTGGAGCTGTGGGGCCGCACGCTCGACGCCATCGAGAGCGAGCGGCTCGACCGGATCGAGACCGAGATCGACTGGGTCATGAAGCACCGGCTCATCGAGCGGTACCGGGCCAAGCACAACATGACCATGTCGAACCCGAGGGTCGCCCAGATAGACCTCGCCTACCACGACATCCACCGCCGTCGTGGGCTCTACTACCTGCTCCAGAAGAACGGGCAGGCGGCACGCATCTGCAACGACCTGAAGATCTTCGAGGGCAAGTCGGTGCCCCCGCAGACCACTCGGGCCCGGCTGCGCGGCGACTTCATCCGCCGCGCGCAGGAGCAGCGGCGGGACTTCACCGTCGACTGGGTCCACCTCAAGCTCAACGACCAGGCGCAGCGAACG
Organism: Streptomyces tanashiensis; assembly: GCF_014648895.1. Lineage (GTDB taxonomy): Bacteria > Actinomycetota > Actinomycetes > Streptomycetales > Streptomycetaceae > Streptomyces > Streptomyces tanashiensis. The sequence goes on along the minus strand of NZ_BMRZ01000009.1, from coordinate 297,528 downwards.
GTGTTGTGCAAGGACCCGTTCCGCTCCGTCGACGACCGGGTGGAAAAGCTGATCGCCGGAATGTAGGCCGGTCGTGTCGACCGGTCGGGCCCCGCACGTTCGGCGTGCGGGGCCCTCGACGTGACAGGAGGAGCGCCTAGAGTGTCGGCACAACTACTGTGCCGTCTGAGATCTGAGGAACACGTGCGCCGACTTGCCGGCCTTCTCGTCGTCCCACTGCTGCTGCTCTCCACAGCGGCGTGCGGCAGCGACGACAAGGGCTCCGATTCCGCCTCGATGACGAACGGGCTGCCCACCATCACCGCGGGGCAGAAGTTCGGGGAGAAGCCGACCCTTGCCAAGGGCGAGGGTGACCCGCCCAAGGAACTCAAGGTCAACGTCATCAGCGAGGGCACGGGCCCGGTGACGAAGAAGGGCGACGCGCTCCAGGTGAACTACCTGGGTCAGGCCTGGGACTCCACCACCCCCTTCGACAACAGCTTCGACCGCGGTCAGCCCTTCGACGTCACCCTGGGCGCCGGTCAGGTCATCAAGGGCTGGGAGCAGGGCCTGGAGGGCCAGAAGGTCGGCAGCCGCCTGGAGATCGGCATCCCGCCGGAGCTCGGTTACGGTGAGGCCGGCTCGCCTCCGAGCATCAAGCCGAACGCCACCCTCGTCTTCGTCGTCGACATCCTGAAGGCCGTGACGATCCCGAAGTCGGCCACGGGCACCCCGGTCGCCCAGGACGACAAGGACCTGCCGATCGTCGGGACGAACACCGACGGCAAGGCCCCCTCGCTGACGGTCCCGAAGACCGACCCGCCGACCAAGCTGGTCTCGAACTACGTGCTCGAGTCCAAGGGCGAGGCCGTCAAGGCCACCGACACGGTCGTCGTGAACTACGTCGCCGCCCTGTGGAAGGACGGCAAGGTCTTCGACTCGACCTACACCTCGGGCAAGCCCGCGAACTTCCCGCTGCCCCAGCTGACGCTGAAGGGCCTCAAGGACGGTCTCGTCGGCAAGAAGGTCGGCAGCCGTGTCCTGATCGTCGCCCCGCCGTCGGAGGCGTTCGGCGACAAGGAGCAGCAGGGCATTCCGAAGAACTCCACGCTCGTCTTCGCCGTGGACATCCTGACGAAGATGTAAGACTGTCCCGTTCGCGCGGTTCACCATCGCGCAGTTCATCGGTATGAGGAGCAGTTCAGTGAGCATCGAGAAGCCCGAGATCGACTTCCCGGGTGGCGAGCCGCCGAAGGACCTGGAGATCAAGGACCTCTGGGAAGGCGACGGCGAGGTCGCCAAGGCCGGCCAGTTCGTGCAGGTCCACTACGTGGGCGTGGCCTTCTCCACCGGTGAGGAGTTCGACGCCTCCTGGAACCGCGGCAGCGCGCTCGAGTTCAAGCTCGGTGTCGGCCAGGTCATCGCCGGCTGGGACCAGGGTGTCCAGGGCATGAAGGTCGGCGGCCGCCGCCAGCTGATCATCCCCGCGCACCTCGCCTACGGCGACCGCGGCGCCGGCAGCGCGATCGCCCCGGGCGAGACGCTGATCTTCGTCTGCGACCTCGTGGCCGTGAAGGGCTGACGTCCAGGTCGTTCCGAGGGCCCCCGCCGTCCGTGGCGGGGGCCCTCGGCTTTTGTCCCGACACCCCGGGGCGGTACGGTCGGACGTCCGAGAAGTGGAACCGGCGGAAGGGTGCAGGGCGTCGATGGCGATTGCCAAGTCCGAGCGGCTGATGAATCTCGCGCTGTGCCTGCTCGGGACGCGCCGCCCACTGAGCAAGCGGGAGCTCCGCGGCTCCATCGAGGCCTACCTCGAAGCGAGCGGGGACGACGCCTTCAACCGCATGTTCGAGCGGGACAAGGACGATCTGCGGGAGCTCGGTCTGGTCATCGAGACCGTCGAGAACCTGGAGGGCGAGACCGGCTACCTCGCGCGTCGCGACTCCAACCGGCTGCCGCCGATCACCCTCGACGCCGAGGAGGCCGCCGCGCTCGGCCTGGCCGCCAAGGTGTGGCAGCAGGCCCGGCTCGCCGGGGCCGCGAGCGGCGCCCTCCAGAAGCTGCGCGCCGCCGGCATGCCCGAGGCGGGGGACTCGTACGACATCCAGCCCAGCGCCCTCGAACCGCGCATCCCGGTCCACGAGGCCGCCTTCGAGCCGCTCATGCTGGCCTGCCGCGACCGCCGGCCGGTCGTCTTCGACTACCGCAAGGGCAACGCCGCCCGCCCCGAGACCCGCCAGGTCGAGCCCTGGACCCTGGAATGCTGGCGCGGCCACTGGTACCTGGCCGGCTGGGACCGCGACCGCGGTGCCGAGCGCGTCTTCCGGCTCTCCCGGATCACCGGCAAGGTCCGCTCGCGGGCCGGCGCCTTCACCGCGCCCGTGCCCGACGTCGTGACCGTCCGGGAGACCGTCGAGAGCTGGGCGGGCGAGACCGCCACCCGCTCCGCGCGGATCCGGCTGCGGGCCGGCTGCGGCTACCCGCTGCGGGCCCGTGCCCAGGCCGTGACCGAGGGCGGCGACGGCTGGGACGAGCTGGAGATCCCGTACGGGCACGGGCTCGACGCCTGGCTCGTAGAGTTCGGTCCGGACGTCGTCGTGCTGGAACCCGCCGATCTGCGGGCCGATGTGGTGGAGCGGCTGCGCGCCGTGGCCAAGGGCTGAGGGGGAGACGTACCGCATGGCTGCCAACGCGATCGACCAGACGAGGCGGATGCTCTCCCTCGTCACCTATCTCCGTGAGCGCCCCGGCGCCCACGTCGCCGACGTGGCGCGCGCCTTCGGCATCACCGAGGACGAGCTGATCTCCGACCTGGACGTGCTGCCCATGTGCGGCACCAGCTTCCGGGGCGGCGACCTGCTGGACATCGACACCGACGGCGACCGGATCTGGTGGCACAACCCGGACGACGTGGCGGAGCCGCTGCGGCTCGCCGCCGACGAGGCCACCGCGCTGCTCGTCGCCGCCCGGGCCGTCGCCACCCTGCCGGGACTCCGCGAGAGCGACCGGGACGCCCTGCTGCGTGCCACGGCCAAGCTGGAGGCGGCGGCCGGCGAGGCCGCCGGGGCCAGCGCCCGGCTGTCGGTGACCTTCGAGTCCGAGGGCGGGGTCTTCGCCGAGGTCGACCGGGCCATCTCGGAGCGCAGGCGTCTGTGGGTGCGGTACTACTCGCCCGCGCGCGACGAGCTCACCGAGCGCGAGGTCGACCCGATCCGGCTCTTCGCCGTCGGCCACACCTACATGGAGGCGTGGTGCCGGCTCTCCGAGGCGCGCCGCACCTTCCGGCTCGACCGCGTGGCCGAGATCCGCATTCTCGACGAGCACGCGGCGCCGCCGGAGCTGGAGCTGCGCGATCTCTCCGCGGGTCTGGTCCAGCCCTCCGCCGACGACCCCGAGGTCGTCGTCGAGGTCGGTCCCGGCGGGCGCTGGGTCGCCGAGTACTACCCGCACGACCGGGCCGAGGAGCTGCCGGACGGCGGGCTGCGGATCACGCTGCGGACGCCGGACCCGGCCTCGCTGCGCCGGCTGGCGCTGCGTCTCGGCAGCGACGGGCGGATCGTCGCGCCGCCGGAGCTGGCCGACAGCGCGAGGACGGCGGCGGCCGCCGCGCTCGCCGCGTACGAGGGCGTGTGACGTTCTCCGTTCCCGGGACGCTGTTACTGACGTGATGCCAGAGTCGAGCGAGATGAGGGAGATGTCCGCGATGCACGGTTTTGCGGCGTCCATGGCCCCGGTCCTCTTCAAGGCCGCCTGCCCCGACTGCCGCTCGCGCTTCGAGCTCTCCGCGAGCGCCCTGCGCCTCGCCATCGGGGCGAGCCGCCGCACCACCTTCTACTCCTTCACCTGCCCCGAGTGCGGCAGCTCCGTCCGCAAGCCCGCGGGCGAGCGCATCGTCGAACTCCTCACCGGCGGCGGCGTCCGGACCCTGCGTCTCCACACCACCGTCTGAACGATCCGTACGCGCTCAGCGTCTAGGCTCTGCACATGTTCTGGCCCATGCTCGCCATCGCCCTCGGCTTCCTCGGCATCGCCGTCCTCGGCGTCCTCGCCGTCAGGGTCTTCCTGGAGGTCCAGCGTCTCGGCCGTCAAGTGGCCCACGCCACAGACCGGATCCAGCAGGCCGCCGAGGAGCTCGAAAACGCCGCCGTCGGCCTCGCCCGGACCGGCGATTCGCTGCGCTGAGCCGTGCCGTACGCTGCACGAAGCGGCCCCGGTCAGGGCACGCGGGACGCAATCGGGAGTATGCACGGGCATTGCCCCACGTTTACTCCTGCGGGTTACGATCGCAGGCAGCGCGGTGGCCGGACGCATGTCCGACCCGCCGGGCACGCACTCCATGTCGCCTCGGTGAAGAAGGTAAACAGCTATGGGTAGGCTCGGCCCCACCGAGATCATTCTCATCCTCGTCGTGGTCATTCTTCTGTTCGGCGCCAAGAAGCTCCCGGACATGGCCCGCTCCCTGGGCAAGTCGGCCCGCATCCTCAAGAGCGAGGCCAAGGCCATGAAGGCGGACGACCAGCAGAGCGCCCCCGCCGACCCGCCGCACGCGGGCACGCAGGAGCCCGCCCCGCGCACCATCCAGGCCGCTCCCGGCGACGTGACCAGCGCGCGTCCCGTGACCGAGCCCTCGGACACCACCAAGCGCTGACCCGGTCCGCCGCGGCCGCCGCACCGGGCGGCGGCCTGCCGCACGAGATGAGGACGTGGGTTGCCCAAGTCTGCCCGCAAGCAGGAGAAGGATCCCGAGGGCCGGATGCCCCTCGTGGAACACCTGCGTGAACTCCGCAACCGACTGGCGAAGGGGCTCCTCGCCATCGCAGCGGTGACGATCGTCGCCCTCGCCTACAGCGAGGAGCTGATGCAGTTCCTGACGAAGTCGGTGCCCACCTGCGCCAAGGGCGTCACCAGCGACGGCGGCAACTGCGCGATCGTCTCCTTCAACACGCTGATGGCTCCCTTCAGCACGACGATCCAGTTGTCGCTGACGGCGGGCCTCGTCGTCGCGAGCCCGGTCTGGCTCTACCAGCTGTGGGCGTTCGTCGCGCCCGGTCTGCACAAGAACGAGAAGAAGTACACGTACGCCTTCGTCGGCGCGGCCGTGCCGCTCTTCGGCGCGGGTGCCTACCTCGCGTACCTGATCCTCCCCGTCAGCGTGAAGGTCCTCATCAGCCTCACGCCCAGCGGCTCCGCGAACATCCTGTCGCTGAACGACGTCCTCGACTTCACCCTGCGCATGGTGCTCGTCTTCGGCCTCGCCTTCGAGCTCCCCCTCGTCCTGGTGATGCTGAACCTCACCGGCGTCCTCACCGGCCGCCGCATGGCCGGCTGGTGGCGCGGCGTGATCATGGGCGTCTTCGTCTTCGGCGCCGTCATCACCCCCACCACCGACCCCGTCGGCATGATCGCCCTCGCCGGGCCCATCACCATCCTGTACTTCGGGGCCGTCGGCTTCTCCCTGCTGAACGACCGGCGACGCAGGCGCGCCAACCCCGACGCCGAACTCGACGACGACGAGGCCTCCTCGCTCGACCTCACCCCCGAGACCGTCGGGGCCGTCGAGCCCGTGAGCGCCGCCCGCGCCCTGCCCGAGCAGGCCACCGGGGACCACGGGACGAGCGTGCAGCGGCTCAACGGTTACGACGACATCACCTGAGCTTGTAAGGTCCCCCCAGACTCCGTCCGGGGGGACCTCTCATGACCGGCGACATCGCCCTCTTCGTCAATCCCGCCGCAGGCCGCGGCCGCGGCGCCCACGCCGCCCAGCCCGCCGCGCAGGTGCTCAGGGACGCCGGATTCTCCGTCCGCACCGTCCTCGGGCTCGACGCCGACGACGCCCTGGCACGCGCGCGCGAGGCCGTCGCCGACGGCACCGGCGCCCTGGTCGCCGTCGGCGGCGACGGCATGATCTCCCTCGCGCTCCAGGCCGTCGCGGGCACCGCCACCCCCCTCGGGATCATCCCCGCCGGCACCGGCAACGACTTCGCCCGCACACTCGGCCTGCCCCTCCGCGACCCTGCCGCCGCCGCCCGCCTCACCGCCGGGCTCCTGAAGGGCGAAGGAGCCCGCGCGACGGACCTCGGGCGCGTCACGAGCGGCACCCGCACCCGCTGGTACGGCACCGTCCTCGCCTCCGGCTTCGACTCCCGCGTCAACGACCGCGGCAACCGCATGCGCATCCCCGCCGGACGCTTCAAGTACGACCTCGCGATCCTCGCCGAGCTCGCCTCCTTCCGGCCCGTCCCGTACCGCCTCACCCTCGACGACGGGCGCGTCCTGGAGACCGACGCCACCCTCGTCGCCGTCGGCAACGGCGCCTCCTACGGCGGCGGCATGCGGATCTGCGCCGACGCCCGCACCGACGACGGACTCCTCGACGTCACCGTCGTCGGGGACTGCGACCGCACCACGCTGATCAAGGTCTTCCCCCGCGTCTACAAGGGCACCCACCTCGGCCACCCCAAGGTCACGACCCACCGGGTCCGCTCCCTCACCCTCGACGCCCCCGGCATCACCGGCTACGCCGACGGCGAGCCGCTCGGGCCGCTGCCGCTCACCGTCGAATGCGTCCCGGACGCCCTGCGCGTCCTCGCCCCGGCAGCCTCCGGAACCGCCCCGGCAACCCCCGGAGCCGAGCCCTCCGCTTCCCCTCGATAAAGATCGCGTCACTGTCACAGGTGGCGGGTAGGCTCGACAACAAGATGACAGAGGACCTCACACCAGCCGAGGCGTACGCGGCCGCCCGCGCCCGCAACGCCGAGCAGGCCACCGCACTGGCACCCTTCCGCGAGCTGTACGAGTTCGGTCTGGACCCCTTCCAGATCGAGGCCTGCCAGGCACTCGAAGCGGGAAGGGGCGTGCTCGTCGCCGCGCCCACGGGCTCCGGCAAGACCATCGTCGGCGAGTTCGCCGTCCACCTCGCCCTCACCCAGGGCCGCAAGTGCTTCTACACGACCCCCATCAAGGCGCTGTCGAACCAGAAGTACGCCGACCTCGTCAAGCGGTACGGCGCCGACAAGGTCGGCCTGCTCACCGGTGACAACAGCGTCAACGGCGACGCCCCGATCGTCGTCATGACCACCGAAGTCCTCCGCAACATGCTCTACGCGGGCTCCCAGGCCCTCTCCGGCCTCGGGTACGTCGTGATGGACGAGGTCCACTACCTCTCCGACCGCTTCCGCGGCGCCGTCTGGGAGGAAGTGATCATCCACCTCCCCGAATCCGTCACGCTGGTCTCACTCTCCGCGACCGTGTCCAACGCCGAGGAGTTCGGCGACTGGCTCGACACCGTCCGCGGCGACACCGAGGTCATCGTCTCGGAGAGCCGGCCCGTGCCCCTCTGGCAGCACGTCCTCGCCGGGCGCCGGATGTACGACCTCTTCGAGGAGGAGACCGACCACGGCGGCCGCGGCGCGTCCCGGCGCGAGGTCAACCCCGACCTCCTCCGCCTCGCCCGCACCGAGAACACGCGCACGTACAACCCGCGCGACCGGCGGCGCGGCAAGATGGTCCGCGAGGCCGACCGCGAGCGCGAGCGCCGCCAGCGCTCCCGGATCTGGACCCCCGGCCGCCCCGAGGTCATCGAGCGTCTCGACGCCGAAGGGCTCCTGCCCGCCATCACCTTCATCTTCAGCCGCGCCGGCTGCGAGGCCGCCGTCCAGCAGTGCCTCTACGCCGGACTCCGGCTCAACGACGACGAGGCACGCCTGCGCGTCCGCGAGATCGTCGAGGCGCGCACGGCCGCGATCCCCACCGAGGACCTCCACGTCCTCGGCTACTACGAGTGGCTCGAAGCGCTGGAGCGGGGCATCGCCGCCCACCACGCCGGCATGCTCCCGACCTTCAAGGAGGTCGTCGAGGAGCTCTTCGTCCGCGGCCTCGTGAAGGCCGTCTTCGCCACCGAGACCCTCGCCCTCGGCATCAACATGCCCGCGCGCACCGTCATCCTCGAGAAGCTCGTCAAGTGGAACGGCGAGCAGCACGCGGACATCACCCCCGGCGAGTACACCCAGCTCACCGGCCGCGCCGGCCGCCGCGGCATCGACGTCGAGGGCCACGCCGTCGTGCTCTGGCAGCGCGGACTCGACCCCGACCACCTCGCCGGACTCGCCGGCACGCGCACGTACCCGCTGCGCTCCAGCTTCAAGCCCTCGTACAACATGGCGGTCAACCTCGTCGAAGGCTTCGGCAGGCACCGCTCCCGCGAGCTCCTGGAGACCTCCTTCGCCCAGTTCCAGGCCGACCGCTCCGTCGTGGGCATCTCGCGCCAGGTCCAGCGGAACGAGGAGGGACTGGAGGGCTACCGCGAGGGCATGACCTGCCACCTCGGAGACTTCGAGGAGTACGCGCGGCTCCGCCGCGACCTCAAGGACCGCGAGACCGAACTGGCCCGGCAGGGCGCCGCGCAGCGCCGCGCCCAGGCCGCGAGCTCGCTGGAGAAGCTCAAGCCCGGAGACGTCATCCACGTCCCCACCGGCAAGTTCGCGGGCCTGGCCCTCGTCCTCGACCCGGGCATCCCGGCCGGCCGCACCAACGGCCACCGGGGCTTCGAGCACCACGACGGGCCGCGCCCCCTCGTCCTCACCGCCGAGCGACAGGTCAAGAGGCTCGCCTCCATCGACTTCCCGGTCCCGGTCGAGGCGCTGGAGCGGATGAGGATCCCCAAGTCCTTCAACCCGCGCTCCCCGCAGTCCCGCCGCGACCTCGCCTCCGCCCTGCGGAGCAAGGCCGGGCACATCAACCCCGAGCGTCACCACCGGCAGCGCTCCGCCGCCGCCGACGACCGCGAGATCGCCCGGCTGCGCACCGAGCTCCGCGCGCACCCCTGCCACGGCTGCGACGAGCGCGAGGACCACGCCCGCTGGGCCGAGCGCTACCACCGTCTCCAGCGCGACACCCAGCAGCTGGAGCGGCGCATCGAGGGCCGTACCAACACCATCGCCCGCACCTTCGACCGGATCGTCGCGCTCCTCACCGAGCTCGACTATCTGCGCGGCGACGAGGTCACGGACAACGGCAAGCGACTCGCCCGGCTCTACGGCGAACTCGACCTGCTGGCGAGCGAGTGCCTCCGCGACCGTGTCTGGGAGGGCCTCACCCCGGCCGAACTCGCCGCCTGCGTCTCCGCGTTGGTGTTCGAGGCGAGGCAGGCCGACGACGCCGTCGCGCCCAAGCTGCCCACGGGCAACGCCAAGGCGGCGCTCGGCGAGATGGTCCGGATCTGGGGCCGTCTCGACGCGCTCGAAGAGGAGTTCAAGATCAACCAGGCGGAGGGCGTCGGCCAGCGCGAGCCCGACCTCGGCTTCGCCTGGGCCGCCTACCAGTGGGCCTCCGACAAGAGCCTCGACGAGGTGCTCCGCGAGGCGGAGATGCCCGCGGGCGACTTCGTCCGCTGGTGCAAGCAGGTGATCGACGTCCTCGGGCAGATCGCGGCGGCGGCGCCCAAGGAGAACAGCACCGTCGCGAAGAACGCCCGCAAGGCCGTGGACGCGCTGCTGCGCGGCGTCGTCGCCTACAGCTCGGTGGGCTGACGGAGGCGTGCTCTCCGAAGGGGCCCGTGGCGCGTGCGCCGCGGGCCCCTTGGTGTGCCGAGCGTGCGACGGACCTTTGGCGTGCGGCGCGCACATGCTCCCTTTGGCATGTTGCCGACATGGGTTGTCCACAGGCCGTCGTCCACAGGGGTGGCGCGGGGGCCCGGCCTTCCGCTTGCATGGACTCGCAAGCAGGGGAAGCCAGTTGGGGAGGGGACGCGCATGACCACGCAGGCAGGTCCGGACGCCGGGGCGCGAGACGAAGGGCAGCCGGCGAGGCGGTCGGCTGGGCGGCCGCTGGGGCAGTCGGCTGGGCGGCTGGTGGGGCAGTCGGCTGGGCGGCCGGTGGAGTCGTCGGAGCGGGTTCCGGCGCCGGTCTTCGCCGACGGACCGCGAGGCGTGCCCTTCCTGGGCAACCTCCCCGCCTTCGGCAAGGACCCCCTCGCCTTCTTCGAACAGCTGCGGGAGCGCGGGGACTTCGTCCGCTGGCGCTTCGGCGGCAAGCAGTGCCTCTTCATCGCCCACCCCGACACCGTGGGCGAACTCCTCACCGAGGTCGAGCGGAGCTTCGACCAGCCGGATCTGGGCATCGCCTTCCGGACCCTCCTCGGTGACGGGGTCATCGTCTCCAAGGGAGCCGACTGGCGACGCAAGCGCTCCCTCGTCCAGCCCTCGGTCCGCCCCAAGCAGGTCCGCTCCTACGCGGCGACGATGGCCGAGTGCGCCGTCGGGCTCGCCGACAGCTGGGCCGACGGCCGGCACATCGACGTGAAGAAGGAGATGGCCGCCCTCACCCAGCTCATCGCGGTGCGCACCATCTTCGGAGTGGACACCGCCGCCGACGCCGAAGCCATCGGGCAGGCGATGGACATCGCGCAGCGCGAGATCGGCGCCGAGTTCAGCGGCATCGGGGCGGTGCTGCCCGACTGGGTCCCCACTCCGGGACGCGCCCGGATCAAGCGCGCGACGGCCGTCATCGACGCGGAGGTCTCCCGCGTCGTCTCCCGCCACCGTGACGGCGACACGGATCGCCCCGACCTCCTCAGCCGGCTGCTCGCCGCTCGGGACGAGACGGGCGCGCCCCTCTCGGACCGGGAGATCCGCGACGAGACCGTCACCCTCTACATCGGCGGCCACGAGACGACCAGCTCCACCCTCGTCTGGACCTGGTACCTGCTGTCCCGCAACCCCCGGGTCCGCGACGCCCTCACCGAGGAGCTCGACCGGGTCCTCGCCGACCACGAGCCCGGGTACGACGACTACGCCTCCCTGACCTACACCCAGGCGGTCATCAAGGAGACCCTGCGTCTCTACCCCACCATCTGGCTGCTCACCGGCCTCGCCAAGGAGGGCGCCACCCTCGGCGGAACCCCCGTCCCCGCCGGGACCCGCGTCTGGTCCAGCCAGTGGGCCACCCACCGCGACCCCCGCTGGTACGGCGATCCCGAGGCCTTCCGTCCCGAGCGCTGGCTCACCGGCGAGGACGGCGAACCGGCCGAGGAGATACCGGAGTACGCGTGGTTCCCCTTCGGCGGCGGGCCCCGCGTCTGCCTGGGCACCCGCTTCGCCCTCGTCGAGGCGGTCCTCGTCCTCGCCGTCCTGGCCCGCCGCTACCACCTGGACCTCACCCCCGAGGAGATACACCCGGTCCCCAGCCTCACCCTCCAGCCGGACCGCGACGTCCTGGCCACGATCCACGCACGGGCCTGAGGCGCCGGGACCTCGGAGTACCGGTCAGCGAACCGTTGCCGGCGGCCGGGCGGTCCGGAGCGCGCGGACGGCCAGGAACAGGGGTAGTCCGACGGGGGAGAGGAGGATGGTCAGGAGGAGCAGGGGGGCCATCAGGAGCGGGTGGATCGAGAGGCGGCGGGCCTCGCGGTACATCCACTGGCCCAGGAGGAGGTCCCAGGCGATGACCTGGGCCCAGAGGGCGCCGGCGCCGTTCGCGAGTGCGGTGAGTTCGCGGAAGGTGTCGAGGTCGGGACTGCTGACCGCCGCCCACAGTTCGGGCAGGACGGGGGCGGCGAGGACCGCCCAGACGGTCAGGATCGGCAGGACGGTCAGCGGCGAGGCCGCGAGCCGGTCGGTGACCCGCCGGCCGGGCGCGAGGATCATGAGCAGCCAGACCGGGGCCGCCAGCAGGAACGTCAGCTCGAAGAGGAAGCCGGTCATGCCGCGACCTCCTCGGTGCGGGCGGGGGCGGCGGTGCCGGTGCGGAGGGACAGTGCGGCGGCCGCCCCGCCGAGGACCACGACGGCCCCCGCCGCGGCGAGCGTCACGCCGTCCGGCGCGAACAGCGCCTGGCCGCGCAGCGCCTGCCAGGTCAGCAGCGCGAAGGTCGCCGCGTACGCCGCCGAGGCCGTGAGTGTCAGGCGCAGCCGGACCCGCTCGTCGGCCAGGCGGGCCAGGACCGGGAAGCGGGCGGAGCGCGCGGCCAGGGCGGCGAGGACGATCAGCAGCAGCGGGAGCAGCTGAAGCGCGTGCATGCCGAAGAAGTGGGCGATGCGCAGGTCGCCGCCGGTGGTCGCCCAGCCGGTGAGCGCCATCGACGGGCCGCCGTCCGGGACTCCGACGCTGTGGGCGCCGATGATCTGCGGGTCGTCGACGGCCAGCTGGTCCGGCGTCGGACGGACCATCAGGAAGCCGACGGCGGCGCCCGCCAGGGCGATCAGGGAGGACAGCCGGACGGACCAGGCCATCGCCCGGTCGAGGATCCGGGCGCGGAGCAGGAGCACCGCGATGACCAGGGCGCCCAGCCACAGCACGACGACGGTGGCGCCCATGACCTGGAAGACGGCGCCGTCGAAGGGGGTGGCCTGGTTGAAGTGGCTCTGGGTGCCGCGGATCACCTGGAGGGTGATGAGCGCCATCTCGACGACGCTCGCGACGGTGATCACCGTCCCTGCCCACCAGCCGGCCCGCCGCCCGCGGGGGAGCAGCGAGAGCATCCAGGCGAGCGAGAGCCCGTAGGCGACGAAGGAGACGGAGAACTTGAACGGCTTGGTCCAGATCGGCACGCCGACGAGGATCCGGTCGTCGACGGCGATGCCGACGGCGGAGACGAGAGCGAGGACGACCATCGAGGCGGAGAACCAGACCAGCGGGCGGTGCAGCCGGGGCGTGGTGACGGATGGGGTCGGTGGGTTCGACGAAGACATACGGATCCCCCCGTGGGAAAGTATGGATAGTGGCACTCGCCGCTATCTGATAGCGCCACTATCTATGATGGGGGTGTCGGTCGGCAAGGGCCGGAGAAAGACCGGGAAGGTGAACACGCGGTGCGCATCGGAGAGTTGAGTCGGAGAACCGGGGTGTCGGTGCCGACGATCAAGTTCTACGTACGGGAGGGACTGCTGCCCGCCGGAGAGCTGACGAGCCCGAACCAGGCCTCGTACGGGGAGGCGCATGTGCAGCGGCTCCGCCTGATCCGGGCGCTCCTCGACGTGGGCGGACTGTCCGTGGCCGGGGTCCGTGGCGTGGTCACGGCAGTCGACGACGCGGAGCAGCCCGTGCACAAGGTGCTGGGCGCGGCGACGGATCCCCTGGTGCCGCGCTACGACCGGGAACCCGGCGACGGCATCGAGGAGGCGCGGAAGAAGGTCGCCGGGCTGATCGCGGCGCGCGGCTGGCACGCCGACCCGTCCAGCCCGGCGGCGGAGGCCCTCGCGGTGGCCATCGTGGCGCTCGACGACCTCGGGCACGGCCGGTTCGTCGAGGTCCTGGACACGTACGCGGACGCGGCGGAGGGGGTCGCGCGGGCCGACCTGGACTACGTGGCGCGCCATGTGGCGCGGGAGGAGCTCGTGGAGAGCGCGGTCGTCGGCACGGTCCTCGGCGACGCGATCTTCTCCTCGCTGCGCCGGCTGGCCCACATGGACGCCTCGGACAGCACGTTCGGCCGGACGACGAGGGGCGGGGGAGCGGAGTGACGGCGAGGGGCGGGGGAGCGGGGTGACGGAGAGGGCCCGGGGCTTTCGCCGCCCCGGGCCCTCGTCTCAGTTCTCCTGCTCGCGCTCCACCTGGTCGTTCCACTCGCGCTTGATCGCACGCCAGGCCTCGTCGGACTTGCCCTGGCGCCAGTAGCCCGAGATCGACAGGCGCTCGCGCGCCACGCCCCGGTCGAGCCGCAGGTGCCGGCGCAGCTCCTTCACGAAGCCCGCCTCGCCGTGGACGAAGGCGTGCACCTCGCCCGCCGGGAACTCCAGGGCCGTGACCGCGTCGACCAGCAGCGCGCCCACCGGGCGGTCGCCCCGGTGCAGCCAGGTGACGTCGATGCCCGTCGCCGTCGCGAGCTTCTGCTCCTCGGCCGCGTCCGAGACCTCGACGAGGACCTGGGCCCGCGCGCCCTCGGGCAGCTGCTCAAGGGCCACCGCGATCGCCGGCAGCGCGCTCTCGTCACCCACGAGCAGGTGCCAGTCCGCCGCCGGGTCCGGCGCGTAGCCGCCGCCGGGGCCGAGGAAGCGCACCGTCTCGCCCGCCTGGGCGCGCGCCGCCCAGGGGCCCGCCAGGCCCTCGTCGCCGTGGACCACGAAGTCGATGGTCAGCTCGTGGTGGACCGGGTCCCAGGCCCGCACGGTGTACGTCCGCGTCGTCGGCCACTGCTCCCGGGGGAACTCCGCCCGGATCCGCTCCATGTCGAACGGCTCCGGGTAGGCGACGCCCTCCGGGGCGAAGAGCAGCTTCACGTAGTGGTCGGTGTAGGTGTCCGCCGCGAAGCCGTCGAGTCCGGGGCCTCCCAGCACGACCCGCACCATGTGCGGAGTGATCCGCTCGGTGTGCACCACACGTGCTTCGGTGGCCTTCGGTGCCTTGCGGGCCGGCTGCTCTGCCACGACGGGCTCTCCTGACTCTGCGTACTTAGGTATGCCTAAGCTAGCATCCCGTGGCAAGAGAGGCTCGGGCGATGACGGACCGCGCATGGTTCCACGCGGTCCGTAGCCCTTTCCGTCAGCGCTCCAGGACCGGCAGCAGGCGCCCCACCGCGCCGCCCAGACCCCAGCGCTTCACCAGCGCCTCCAGGGCGGCCGGGTCCCGGGGGGCGGCCGGGAGGGCCGGGTCGAACTCCGGGAGCGGTGCGTCGGAGGCGACCCGCACCACCGTCGGCGCCACGTCCAGGTACGCGGCGGCCTCCACGATCCCGCGCCGCTTCGCCGGCGTCAGGCGCGACGTCCGGTCCTCCGCGGCGGCCCGGACGCCCGCCAGGTCCCCGTACTCCGTGATCAGCTGGGCCGCCGTCTTCTCGCCGATGCCCTTCACCCCGGGCAGGCCGTCGCTCGCGTCCCCGCGCAGCGCCGCGAAGTCCGCGTACTGCCCGGGCTCCACCCCGTACTTCGTACGGATCAGCTCCGCGTCCACCAGGTCGCAGTCGCCGACGCCCTTGCGCGGGTACAGCACGCGGACGCCCCGGGCGTCGTCCACCAGCTGGAACAGGTCGCGGTCACCCGTGACGATGTCCACGGGCCCCCCGGCGCGGCCCGCGAGCGTCCCGATCACGTCGTCCGCCTCGTACCCCGCCGCCCCGACCCGCGCGATGCCGAGCGCCGCCAGGACCTCCTCGATCACCGGCACCTGCGGGGACAGCGTGTCCGGGATCTCCTCCTCGTCCGGTCCCGTCTCCGTCTCCACGGCCACCCGGTGCGCCTTGTACGAGGGGATCAGGTCCACCCGCCACTGCGGTCGCCAGTCCTCGTCCCAGCAGGCCACCAGATCGTCGGGGCGGTGGTCCTGGACGAGCCGGGTGATGAAGTCGAGGAGCCCCCGCACGGCGTTCACCGGGGTGCCGTCCGGCGCCCGGACCGAGTCCGGCACGCCGAAGTACGCGCGGAAGTAGAGGCTGGCGGTGTCGAGGAGCATCAGGCGTCGCGTCACACCCCGATCATGCCGCACCCCACCGACAGCACCCTCCGTCCCGCGCGCGGCGCCCCTTCGGGACCCCTCGCGTGACCCCCGTCACCTTTGCGTTTGCACCCTGTGAAGCCGGGCAGGCGCGAGCCCGGAGCGGAACCCGGTACGAGATTCGACGCATACGGATCCCCGTACGCGACGGGCCCGCGGGCCGATCCCGCCCGCTCCACGGCCGGCCACGCGGGGGTGGTGGGGCCGTTCTTCGTCTCTACCCGTGAGGTGCATGTGTCCAGGCTCCAGGCAGACCACCTGTACAAGGTGTTCGGCAGACGACCCGACGAAGCCGTCCGCCGGCTCGCCGACGGCGCCGACCGCGAGGAGCTGCGCGCCGAAGGGACGACCGCCGCCGTCGTCGACGCCGGCTTCACCGTCGAACCCGGCCAGATCTTCGTCGTGATGGGCCTGTCCGGCTCCGGGAAGTCCACCCTCCTGCGCATGCTGAACGGCCTGCTCGAACCGACCGCGGGCCGCGTCCTGTACGACGGCCACGACCTCACCGCGCTCTCCCCCCGCGAGCTGCGCGCGGTCCGCTCCACCAAGATCAGCATGGTCTTCCAGCACTTCGCGCTCTTCCCGCACCGAAACGTCCTGGAGAACGCCGCCTACGGCCTGGAGGTCCAGGGCGTGCCCCGCGCCGAGCGCGAGACCCGCGCCGCCGAGGCCCTCGAACTGTGCGGCCTCGCGGGCTGGGAGAAGTCCTGGCCGGACGAGCTCTCCGGCGGCATGCAGCAGCGCGTCGGCCTGGCCCGCGCCCTCGCCACCGACGCCGACCTGCTCCTGATGGACGAGTCCTTCAGCGCGCTCGACCCGCTGATCCGCCGCGACATGCAGGACCAGCTCCTCGTGCTCCAGCAGCGCCTGAAGAAGACCATCGTCTTCATCACCCACGACCTCAACGAGGCCATGCGCCTCGGCGACCGGATCGCCGTCATGCGCGACGGCAGGATCGTCCAGCTCGGCACCGCCGAGGACATCCTCGTCCGCCCCGCCGACGACTACGTCGCCTCCTTCATCCAGGACGTCGACCGCTCCCGGGTGCTCACCGCCTCCGCCGTCATGACGCGGTCCGCCGCCCCGGCCGACTGCCCCGACGACTGCGCCTGCCGGCCCGTCGGACCCGACACGCTCGTCGCCGACCTGTGCGCCGTCGCCGCCCTGGCCCCCCACCCGGTGACCGTCGAGGACACCGACGGCTCCGTCCTCGGAGTCGTACCGACCGAACGTCTCCTCGCCGTCATGGGCGGTGTCGCCGCGACGCATGCCCCGTCCACCGAGACGCGGGAGGTGACCGCCCGTGCCTAGGCTCCCCCTCGGCCAGTGGGTCGACAGCTCCGTCGACTGGCTCCAGGGCCAGTTCTCCTGGCTCTTCGACGCCGTCAGCACCGGCGTCACCGGCCTCTACGACGGCATCGACGCCGTCCTGTCCGCGCCCCAGCCGCTGCTCTTCGCCGGCATCCTCGCCGTCGCCGCCTGGTGGCTGCGCGGCCTCGCCGCCGGTGTGCTCGCCTTCGCCGGCTTCGCGCTCGTCGACTCGGTCCAGCTGTGGGACGAGGCGATGGCCACGCTCTCCCTCGTCCTCGTCGCCACCCTCGTCACCCTGGTGATCGCCGTCCCGCTCGGCATCTGGGCGGCCCGCTCGAAGACCGTCAGCGCCGTCCTGCGGCCCGTCCTGGACTTCATGCAGACCATGCCCGCGATGGTCTACCTCATCCCGGGCATCATCTTCTTCGGCGTCGGCGTGGTCCCCGGCATCATCGCCACGATCGTCTTCGCGCTGCCTCCGGGCGTGCGGATGACCGAGCTCGGCATCCGTCAGGTCGACGGCGAACTCGTCGAGGCCGCCGAGGCGTTCGGCACCACCCCGCGCAACACCCTGCTGCGCGTGCAGCTGCCCCTCGCCCTCCCGACGATCATGGCCGGTGTCAACCAGGTCATCATGCTCGGCCTCTCCATGGTCGTCATCGCGGGCATGGTCGGCGGCGGCGGGCTCGGCGGCGCCGTCTACCGCGCCATCGGGAACGTCGACATCGGCCTCGGCTTCGAGGCAGGCGTCTCCATCGTCGTCCTCGCCATGTACCTGGACCGGATGACCGGCGCCCTCGGCCGTCAGGTCTCCCCGCTGGGCCGCCGCGCCGCCGCCAAGGCCCGCGCCGCGCTGAGCGCCAAGCGCCCGGGGGCCAAGCTCTGGGCCCACCGCCCGCAGCCCGTCGCCGCGCTCGTCGGCGTCGTCGTCCTCGCGCTCGTCGCCGGCGGCATGGGCTTCCTCGGCAACGGCGGCGCGACCTCCACCACCGCCTCGGGCCCGAACGGCGGCCACGGCAAGAAGGTCAGCATCGGCTACATCCCCTGGGACGAGGGCATCGCCTCCACGTACCTCTGGAAGGAGCTCCTGGAGCGCCGCGGCTACGAGGTCGAGACCAAGCAGCTGGAGGCCGGCGCCCTCTACACCGGCCTGGCCGGCGGGCAGCTCGACTTCCAGACCGACGCCTGGCTCCCCGTCACGCACCAGCAGTACTGGGAGAAGTACAAGAACAAGCTGGAGGACCTCGGCTCCTGGTACGGCCCCACCTCCCTGGAGCTCTCCGTCCCCTCGTACGTCAAGGGCGTCGACTCCCTCGCCGACCTCAAGGGCAAGGCCGGGCAGTTCAAGGGCCGCATCGTCGGCATCGAGCCCAGCGCCGGAATGATGGGCATCCTCAAGGACAAGGTCCTCAAGGAGTACGGCCTGGAGGGCGAGTACGAGGTCGTCGACGGCTCCACGCCCGGCATGCTCGCCGAGCTGAAGCGCGCCTACGAGCGCAAGGAGCCCGTCGTCGTCACCCTCTGGTCCCCGCACTGGGCCTACTCCGCCCACGACCTGAAGAAGCTCGACGACCCCAAGGGCTCCTGGGGCAAGGGCGACGGCGTCCACACCCTCGCCCGCAAGGGATTCGCCGCCGAGAACCCCGAGGTCGGCGCCTGGCTGAAGAACTTCTCGCTGACCGAGAAGCAGCTCACCGACCTCGAAGCCGTCATCCAGGAGACCGGCAAGGGCAAGGAGCAGCAGGCCGTCCGGACGTGGCTGGACCGGAACCCGGGCCTCGCGGAGAAGCTCGCCCCGCAGTAGCCCTCCGCTCTCACTGGCCGAAAAGGGGTGGTCGCCGAACGTGTTCGGCGACCACCCCTTTTCGTCACGACGCGAAACCCCGCCCCAAAGCTGCGTAAGGTTCAGGTAACCGACCAGTACGAGCAGAGGGAGGGAGCCGACATGGACGAGAAGGAAGCACCCCGCGTGGGCGCGGCCGTCAAGAGGCGCCGCAGAGCGCTCCAGCTGACCCTGGCCGTCGTCGCCTCCCGCAGCGGCCTCTCCGTGCCCTTCCTCAGCCAGGTGGAGAACGAGCGCGCCCGCCCCAGCCGCCGCTCCCTCGAACTCGTCGCCGAGGCCCTGGAGACCACCGCCGGCGAACTCCTCGCCGCCGCGGAGGCCTCCCGCACCGTCGACGTCGTACGGTCCGACGAGCGCTCCCCGGGCATGCCCCCGGGCGTCCGGGCGCTGGTCCGCGGCCGCCACCAGCTGCACGCCCTGGAGTTCACCGGCGAGCAGGACGCAGGACGGGAGTTCCAGCACCGGAACGACGAACTGCTGTACGTGGCCGACGGCGCCGCCGAGGTCGAGGCCGAGGGCCGCGCCCACCGGCTCGGCCGCGGCGACACGCTCTACCTCTCCGGCGGCGTACGGCACCGCTGGCGCGCCACCGAGCCCGGCACCCGGCTCCTCGTCGTCGCCATCGGCGACCACGTCGAGGCCGAGGAGGAGTGAGGACCCCGTGACGATGAGGGTCGTCTCCCTCGTGCCGTCCCTCACCGAAGCCGTCGCCGTCACCGCGCCCGGCCTCCTCGTCGGCGCGACCGACTGGTGCAGCCACCCCGCCGGCCTCGACGTCGTCCGCGTCGGCGGCACCAAGAACCCCGACGCCGCGGCGATCGCCGCGCTCCGGCCCGACCTCGTCCTCGCCAACGAGGAGGAGAACCGCGCCCCCGACCTCGCCGCCCTGCGGGCCCTCGGCCTCGACGTCCTCGTCACCGAGATCCGCACCCTCGGCGAGGGGCTCCGGGAACTGGAGCGGGTCCTCGCCGCCTGCGGCGCGCCCCGGCGCCCCCGCTGGCTGGACGAGGCCGAGGCCGCCTGGGAAGCCGTCGACCCGCTCGGACCGCTCACCGCCGTCGTCCCGATCTGGCGGCGGCCCTGGATGGTCCTCGGCCGTGACACCTTCGCGGGCGACCTGCTCGCCCGCCTCGGCGTCCGGAACCTGTACGCCGGCCACCCGGAGCGCTATCCGAGGCTCACGCTCGACGAGCTCCGCACCACGGGTCCCGACCTCGTCGTCCTGCCCGACGAGCCCTACCGCTTCACGCGGGACGACGGCCCCGAGGCCTTCCCCGGGACCGCCGCCGCCCTCGTCGACGGGCGCATGCTCACCTGGTACGGGCCGTCACTGGCCGAGGCCCCGCGGGCACTGGCCCGGGCCCTGCGAGCAGCGCACCGCTGACCAGCCCGCGCCAGGTGTGGAAACCGGCCACCAGCCAGGCCGCCACGAGGAACACGTACAGACCGATCGCGAGCCACCGGAACACGGCCAGGCCGGTGTGCTGGGCCAGCCCCTCGGCGCCGGTCACACAGGTCCCCACCGGGAACGTGAAGGCCCAGAAGGTCATCGCGAAGCCCATGCCCCGCCGCCGCGCCCGCAGCACCATCGCGCCGGCGAGCGCCAGCCACAGCAGCGCGAAGCCCATCACGGGGACCCCGTAGAGGACGGCGAAGGCGGCGAAGCCGTGTGCGTACGGGGCGGGCAGCACGCCCGCGGCCGTGTCGGCGAACTTGTTCGCGGCCGTCGTCGACTGGCCCAGCGGGCCGAGGACCAGGAAGAGGGTGGGGGTGAGCGCGAGCGGCAGGGGGCCGCCGGTCACGAGCCGCCCGAAGACCAGCGGCAGCATGACCAGGGTGGCGAGCAGGCTGACGCCGAACAGCGCGTAGCAGCCGATCAGCAGGGTCTGCTGGGCCTGCCCGGCGGGCAGATGGGGCACGAGCAGCGGGCCGAGCGCGGCGGAGACCATGGGGGCGACGACCGGCAGCAGCCACACCGGCGACGCGCCCTCGATGCGGTGGTGGACCACCATGAGGTACGGGACGGCCACCGCGGCCACCAGGCCGATCACCGTTCCGGCGGTGAAGAGGACCGTGTCGACGGCGACGGCCGCGGGGAGCCCGATCCAGTCCCGGCCCACGATCACCGCCCCGCCGCCGACCGCGAGCAGCGCCATCGACAGACAGCCGTAGAACGGGGCCATCGCCGGGTCCATGAGATGGGCGCGGGCCTGGTCCCGGTGCCGGGCCCAGTGCACGGCGCGGGCGGAGACCAGGGCGAGCAGCATCGCGAGCGACAGGGCCCAGACCGCGGCGCAGGCCGTACGGAGGCCGGGGACGTCCACCGGGAGGGTGGCGCCCGCGTTGGCGACGATGGCCGTGCCCATCACGGAGGCGTACCAGTTGGGCCCGAGGTGACGGACGGAACGGGTCGCCCGGGCGCCGGGGGTGGTGGCGCGGAGGGCGGGAAGTGAAGGTGCGAGGCTTGCCATGTCCCGATCGTTTCGCGCCGGAACCGCCCCCACCAGGGATGTTGTGGCTATGAGGCCATAAGCTGCCTTTATGAGCAGCGAGCAGGGCGTGACCCCGACCCCCCTCCACCACCGGGTCCCGGACCTCGGGGCCCTGGAGCTGCTCCTCGCCGTCGCCCGGCACGGGAGCCTCGGCGCGGCCGCCCGCGACGTCGGGATCACCCAGCCCGCCGCCAGCAGCCGGATCCGCTCGATGGAGCGACAGCTCGGCGTGGCCCTGCTCGACCGCTCCCCGCGCGGCTCCCGGCTCACCGACGCGGGCGCCCTCGTCACCGACTGGGCGCGGCGGATCGTGGAGGCCGCGGAGGCCTTCGACGCGGGCGCGCAGGCGCTGCGCGGGCGGCGGGACTCGCGGCTGCGGGTCGCCGCGTCCATGACGATCGCCGAATACCTGCTGCCGGGCTGGCTGATCGCGCTGCGCGCCGAGCGCCCCGACACCGCCGTGTCGCTCCAGGCCGGGAACTCGGCTGCCGTCGCCGAGCGCCTCTTCGCGGGCGAGGCCGACGTCGGCTTCGTCGAGGGGCTCGCCGTGCCCGACGGCCTCGACGGGGTCGTCGTCGCGCACGACCGGCTCGCGGTCGTCGCCGCGCCCTCGCACCCCTGGGCCCGGCGCCGCGGCCCGCTCGACCCGGCGGAGCTGGCCGCGACCCCGCTGGTCCTCAGGGAACGCGGCTCCGGCACCCGGCAGGTCCTCGACGCGGCGCTCTCCGCGCACGGCGGCCTCGCGCAGCCGCTGCTCGAACTCGCCTCCACGACCGCGGTGAAGGCCGCGGCGGTGAGCGGGGCGGGGCCCGCCGTCCTCAGTGAACTCGCGATCACCGAGGAGCTGGCGTCGCGCCGGCTCGTGGCCATCCCGGTGGAGGGCGTGGTGCTCCGCCGTGACCTCCGCGCGGTCTGGCCGGCGGGCCACCGGCCGACGGGCCCGGCGCGAGACCTGCTGTCGCTGACGCGGGGGTGACGGGGGCCCCGGCGCGCGCGGCCCCTGCCGTGCACAGGGCGGCGCCTTGGCCCACCCGCCGTTGTGGGCCACGCCCCGCCCCCCCCGTGTGGGCAATCGTCCCGCATGGGGGTCCCCCCTGGACGAAGTCCTTGGGGGAGGGACGGGTGGGCACACGGGACGGCGCCCTTCGCGGCGCCTCCGCGTTCCGCGCCTGGACCCGCACCCCAGTGACGGTGCGCAGGGGGCGGGTTCAGGCGCGGGAGCCTCTGGCGCCGGCAGGGGCGCCGTTCCGTTGTGCCCACCCGTTCCGCCCCAGCGGAACGATTGCCCACAACGGGGGCCGTCAGACGTCCGTCGCGCGGAAGGTGATGCGGCCCGACACCGTCGTCAGCCGTACCGGGACGTCCGGGAGTTCCGTCGACGGCGTCGTCAGCGGGTCGGCCGCCAGGGCCGTCAGGTCGGCGCGGTAGCCGACCGCGAGGCGGCCCGCCTCGTGCTCCTCGCCCGCCGCGTACGCCGGCGCCGTCGTCATGCCCCGCAGCGCCTCCAGCGGCGTGAGCGCCTGCTCCGGACCGTGCGGCGCCTGGCCGAGGTCACGGCTCGGCCGCCGGTGCCGGGCCCCGGCCATCACACCGAGCGGCGGGAACGGCGCGATCGGCCAGTCCGAGCCGAGGACCACCGTGGCGCCCGAGTCCGTCAGGTCCCGGCAGCGCCACGCGCGCGCGGCCCGCTCCTCGCCGAGCCGCCGCGACCAGTTGTCGGTGTGGTCGGCGCGGGTGAAGTCGCAGCAGTGCGTGGGCTGCATGGACGCCAGGACCCCCAGCTCCGCGAAGCGGCGCAGCGTGTCGTCCGGCACCGTCTCGATGTGCTCGACCCGGTGCCGTACCTCGCCGCCCGCGGTCCGTGCCTTCTCGACGGAGTCGAGGACGTGCCGGACGGCCGCGTCGCCGATGGCGTGCGTCGCGGTGGCCACGCCCGCCCGGTGCAGCTCCTCGATCACGCGGGTGTACGCCTCGGGGTCCGGCCAGAACGCGTGCGTGGACTCGCCGTGGCAGTCGGGGCGCTCCAGCCACGCGGTGCCGTTGTCGATCGTCCCGTCCATGAAGAGCTTCACGCCGGCGACCTGCCAGAGCTCGCCGCCCATGCCCTGGAGGGCGATCAGTTCCCGCACCCCGAGCTCGTCCGTGCCCGGCTGGCACCAGGGCGCGACCCGCAGCCGCAGCGGCAGCTCACCGGCCGCGTCGAGCTCTCCGTACAGGGCGAGGCTGTCGCCGTTGGCGTCCATGGCGTGGCCGCCGGTGAGGCCCGCCGCCGCCATGGACCGCAGGGCCGCCGCGAGCCGCTGCCGGCTCTCCTCGCGCGTCGGCCGGGGCGCGACCCGCTCGACCAGCTCACAGGCCGCGTCCTCCTGGAGCAGCCCGGTCGGACGGCCGTCGGCGTCGCAGACGACCTCGGCGGAGGCCTGGTCGAAAGTGCGGGGGCCGTCGACGCCGGCGAGTTCGAGGGCCCGGCGGCTGGCCAGGGCCGAGTGGGCGTCGAAGAGCAGCAGGAAGGCCGGCACGCCGTCGAGGACGGCGTCGAAGGGGGCGGTGCCGACGGGCCGGTCGCCGAAGACGTTCGGGTCCAGACCCCAGCCGAACAGCCACTGGCCGCGGTCGAGGCTCCGCACCTCGCGGGCCAGGGCCTCCCGTACGTCGTCGAGGTCCGCGCAGTACGACAGGTCGAGGCCGTGGGTGAGTTCGGCGCCGGACACCGGGTGCATGTGGCCGTCGACGAGGCCGGGGGTGACGACGGCCCCCTTCAGGTCGACGACGGTGGTCGCGGGACCGGCCAGTGCCCGGATCTCCCGGTCGTCGCCCAGTGCGGAGATCCGGCCGTCGTCCGAGACGGCGAGCGCGGACTCCGGCAGGAACGCCCCCGTGCCGGGGTCGAGCAGTCGGGCGGAGAGCAGGACGAGTCGGGTGCGCACGGTGGCTCCAGGAGATCGCGGATGGGGGGTGGGTGGAGGGGGTGGGATGGGCAGGGTGGTGGGCCTCGTCGGAGGCCCCGCCGTCAGCGCGGCTCGGCCTGCTCGGCCTGCTCGGTCGGGTCGGCCTGTTCGGTCGGCTCCGCCGTCCCGGTCCGCTCGGCCGGCAGCGGTACGTCGCTCAAGGCACCGTGCGGCAGCCCGAGTTCCCGCTCCGCTGTCGTCAGCGCCATGCGTTTGACCGCCTCCGGGATGTCGGTCCGGTCGGTGTTGGCGTGGGAGCCGAGGCCGTCGAGGACCACGAGGATCTGGATCGCCGCCGTCCGCGGGTCGTCCGTACGGAACTCGCCCCGCTCGACGCCCTCGCGGATGAGTCCCTCGATGCGCTCGTCGGAGGCGAGCTCCTGCTCGGAGACCCGGTCGCGCAGGACGGGCCGGTAGCGGCTGAGGTGCCGGGCGTTGATCCACAGCCGGCTGATGTCGTCGTACTCCTCACCGCCCGAGAGGGCGAAGTAGCGCGCGAGGTACTGCGTGGGGGTCCCGCCGGGGCGGTCGGCGGGCAGCAGGGCGTCGAGCTCGCCGGTGGCGGCGACGCTGAACGCCTCGGCCACCAGATCCTCCGCCGAAGGGAAGTAGTGGCTGATCAGACCGGGGCGTACGGCGAGCTCATCGGCTATGCGCCGGAGCGTGACGCACTCCAGGCCCTCGGTCAGGGCGACCCGGGCCGCGGTCTCCACGATCTCCGCCCTCCGTGCTTCGGGCGTTTTCCGAATTCTCTTGCGCTGGACGCTTGACGGCATACCGGCGATGCTATTGAGTGTGCGACCAATAAGCAACCAGGTGGGCACACACGCATCCGGAGGGCCGCATGGCTTCCACGATCCCCGACCACGGCGCCGCCCGCGCCGAGGTCACCCCGCCGGTCGACCGGCCCGGCCGCATCGAGGCCCACGGCATCGATCACATCCCCGACAGCGAGCGCCACGGACATCCGCGCGAGCTCTTCTCCGTGTGGGCCGCGGCGAACGTCAACTACCTCAGCCTCGTCATCGGCGGCGCCCTCGTCCTGATGGGCCTGAGCCTCTGGCAGGCCGTCGGCGTGATCGTCGTGGGCAATCTCTTCTGGGTGCTGACCGGACTCCTCGCCACCTCGGGACCGGCCGCGGGCGCGCCGAGCGAGGTGATCACCCGCGCCCTGTACGGCGTCATCGGCAACCGGGTGAACAACGCGATCGGTGGCTGGCTGGTCTCCGTCTGCTACTTCGCGCTCAACCTCGCCGCCGCCGCGACCGCCGCCTTCGCACTGGTCGAGAAGGCGGGCATCACCGCGAACGTGCCCGTCAAGGTGGTGGTGATCGTGGTC
Organism: Streptomyces tanashiensis; assembly: GCF_014648895.1. Classification (GTDB taxonomy): domain Bacteria; phylum Actinomycetota; class Actinomycetes; order Streptomycetales; family Streptomycetaceae; genus Streptomyces; species Streptomyces tanashiensis. The sequence goes on along the minus strand of NZ_BMRZ01000009.1, from coordinate 272,194 downwards.
ATCGCCGCGCTCACCCTCGCGATCAGCGTCTACGGCCACGCCCTGATCATCAAGCTGTACCTGCCGATCACCCTGGCCCTGGCGGGTGCGTTCACCGTCGTCGCGCTCGCGGTCCTCCGCCACGCCGACTTCTCGTACACGCCCGCCGAGCCGGTCACCGGCGTCCAGCTCTGGGCCCTGCTCGTCGCGGGCACCACGATGATCGCCTCGGGCCCGCTCTCGTACACCACGAGCGCCGACTTCTCCCGCTACCTGCCGCGCACCGCCTCGAAGAAGGCGATCATCGGCTGGACCGCCCTCGGCGCGTTCGTGCCCAGCGTGGTCGTCTGCTCGCTCGGCGCCTTCGCGGCGACCGCCGTCGACATGACCGACCCTCAGAACGCGCTCCAGGAGATCCTGCCGGGCTGGTTCGTGCCCGTCTTCCTGCTGGCCCTGGTCCTCGGCACGATCTCCATCAACGCCCTGACCGCGTACAGCGCCGGACTCGCCCTCCAGGCCGTCGGCCTGCGCATCCGACGCACCGTCAGCGTCCTCTTCGACGGGACCGTCGCGGTCGCGCTCACCCTCTACGGCCTGCTGGTCTCCAACTTCCTGGACACCGTCAGCAACGCCCTCCAGGTGATCGTCGTCCTCAGCGGTCCCCTCATGGCCGTGTACGCCACCGACATCCTCCTGCGCCGGAACCGGTACGACGGCAGCGCGCTCTCGGAGGAGAGCCCCGGCAGCCCCTTCTGGTTCACCGGCGGCGTCAACCGGGCCGGTGCCCTCGCCCTGATCACGGGCGTGGCCGCGGCCGCCCTCTGCGTCAACACCCTCTACACCGGCCCGGTCGCCTCTGCGCTCGGCGGCGTCGACCTCTCCCTGCCGGTCGGCATGGCCGTCGCCTCGGGCCTGTACGTGTTCCTCGGCCGCCGCGCGGTGGCGGCGACGAGCTGAGGCCACGGGACGGAGGCCGCCGCCCCCGAGCCCGCCCCGCATGCCGCGGGGCGACCGGAGCCCACCCCGGTCGCCCCGCTTCCTGTCCGTCGGCCGACCGCCTAGCCGGCCGCCGCCTCCACCAGGCCCCGCATCACGCGCAGGTCCTCGCCCATCTCCGGGTGCCACTGCACCCCGAGCGCCCAGGCCGGCTCGGCCAGTTCCACCGCCTCCACCGTGCCGTCCTCCGCGTGGGCCGAGGCCGTGAGGCCCGCGCCCAGCCGGTCCACGGCCTGGTGGTGGTAGGTCGGGACCTCGGTGAGCTCGGGCACCAGCGAGGCGTACCGCGTGCCCGGCACCGGCTTCACCGCGTGCCGGCCGATCACTCCGACCGCCTCCACGTGCCCGTCCAGGTGCTGGATCAGCGTGCCGCCGAGGGCCACGTTCAGCAGCTGCATGCCCCGGCAGATGCCGAGGAGCGGGGTGCCGGAGGCCAGGGCCGCGTCGATCAGGGCCAGCTCCCAGGTGTCCCGGGCGCGGGCCGGGGGGCCGGTGCGGGGGTCGGGCTCGGCCCCGTACCGTACGGGCTCGACGTCCGCCCCGCCCGCGACGACCAGGCCGTCGAGCCGGGCCACGACCGCCGTCGCGTCCTCGGGCCCGCCCGGCGGGAGCATCACCGCGAGGCCGCCGCTCTCCCGTACGAGACGCGGGTACTGAGCGGGAAGCAGCGCGGCGGTCATGTCCCACACCCCCCAGCGCGCCTGGTCCAGGTAGGTGGTCACGCCGATGAGCGGCTTGGTCACGGAACGTCCTCCTCGGGTGCGGAGCGTCGGATGGTCAGTCGCGTTCGAGTTCGGCCTCGGCCGCGGCGAGCGCCGCGAACTCCTCCTCGGGCGCCCTGGCCACCAGATGATGCCGACTGTAGAACGCGAAGTAGGCGAGGGCGATCACGTACACCCCGAGCGCCATGAACGCCGCCGTCCGGTCCACCAGGAAGGTCGCGACCAGCGCCGAGAGGGCCAGGACGAAGGCCACGGACGAGGTCACGATCCCGCCGGGCGTGCGGTACGGCCGGTGCAGGCCCGGCTCGCGGCGGCGCAGCACGATGTGGGAGAGCGCCATCAGGGCGTACGAGATGGTGGCGCCGAAGACCGCGATGTTCAGCATCCGCGCCCCGTTCCCGGTCCCGGCCGCGAGGGCGAAGCCGATGGCGCCCGGGATGAGCAGCCCCAGGTACGGCGACTTGCGGCGGCTGGTCAGGGAGAGGAACCGGGGCAGGTAGCCCGCCCGGGAGAGGGCGAACAGCTGGCGCGACCCGGCGTAGATGAGGGAGAAGAAGGAGGCGACCAGGCCCGCGAGGCCGGCGTAGTTCACGAAGCGGCTGAGCGCCGTCGGCTCCCCGTCGCCCTGGAGCGCCACGACCAGCGGGTTGCCCGCCTCCTGGACGGCGGCCGAACCGCGCGCCCCGGTGGCGGCGAAGAAGGTCATGACGGCGAGCAGCACCAGGATGCCCATCGAGATCGCGAGCGCCCTCGGCATCGACCGCACCGGGTCCTTCGCCTCCTCCGCGGCGAGCGGCACCCCCTCGACGCCGAGGAAGAACCACATGCCGAAGGGGAAGGCGGCCCAGATCCCGAGGAGGCCGAACGGCAGCCAGGAGTTCGAGCCGAAGGCCTCTCCGTCGACCGGGATGTCGTTCAGGCCGTCGACGTGGAAGTCGGTGAACGCGCCGAGCGCGAAGACGACGAGGGCCGCGACGGCGATCGCCGTGACGATCAGGCTGAAGCGCAGCGCCTCGCCCACGCCCCACAGGTGGATGCCGATGAAGAGCGCGAAGCAGACCAGGTAGACCGGCCAGCCGGACTCCAGGCCGAAGAGCCCGAGGGACTCCACGTAGTCGCCGATGAAGATGGAGATCGCGGCGGGGGCCAGGATGTACTCGATGAGGATCGCGGTGCCGGTGAGGAAGCCGCCCCAGGTGCCCAGGGCCCGCCGGGCGAAGCCGTAGCCGCCGCCCGCGGTCGGCAGGATGGCGGAGAGCTCGGCGAGAGCGAAGACCAGACAGGCGTACATCGCGCCCATCAGGACGGTGGCGACGGCGAGCCCGCCGAAGCCGCCCTTCGACAGGCCGATGTTCCAGCCGGAGAAGTCCCCGGACACGACGTACGCCACGCCGAGCCCGGTCAGCAGCAGCCAGCCGGCGCTGCCGCGGCGCAGGGCCCGGCGTTCGAGGTAGTCGTCCTTCGTCGGCGTGGTGTCTTCGAGCGTCATGGCAGCGTCAGCTCCCCGCAACGGGCCCAATGGATTGGAGCCATACCTTTGCGGTGGCCGACGGGGGAGCGCAACCCCCCTGCGTTACTTTCGGGTTACGCCGCCGGGGACGCCCTCCTCAGGTCAGGAAGCCCCGCAGCAGCGCCGCCGTGCCCGCGCAGTGCTCCCGCATCACCTCGCGCGCCGCGTCCGCGTCCCCGTCGAGGACCGCCTCCACCAGGGCGGTGTGCTGGTGCTGGGAGTGCTCCAGATTGCGTACGAGCAGGGGGATGCAGTCCAGCAGGTCGTTCACCGTCGCGCGCACGGCGGCGTACTGGGCGGTCAGGGTCGGCGAGCCGGAGAGCTCCGCGAGGGTGAGGTGGAGCAGGGTGTCCTGGCGGCGGTAGTCGGCCAGCGGGGCGTCATGGGTCGCCGCGACGGCCGTCCGCAGCCGCTCGGCGCCCGCCGCGTCGAGGCCGTGGGCCGCGCACAGCCCGGCGGCCCCCACCTCCAGGACCTCACGGAAGCGCAGGGTGTCCTCCATGTCGACCGTGGCGATCCGGCGGCGCAGCTCGTCCTCGTCGGCCGTCTGCGTCCGGGGCAGCACGAACGTCCCGCCGTACCGTCCGCGCCGGCTCTCCACGAGGCCCTGCTCCTGGAGGACCTTGAGGACCTCGCGCAGGGTCACCCGGCTGATCCCCATCCGGTCGGCGAGCTCCCGCTCGGCGGGCAGCCGCTCCCCGCCGGGCACGAGACCGAGGCGTACCACCTGGAGGATCTGCTCCAGGGCCTCCTCGAATCCGTTGCCCGCCCGCACCGGCCGCAGCACGGGCGTCAGCCGGTCCGCCGATTCACTCGTACTGGCCACGTTCTCGTTTCCCTTTCTCCAGCACTTCCCAAGCAATGGTCTTCCGCAATACCTTATGGCTCCCGGCAGGCCGAAGGAGGAGCAATCCCGTGGCAGACCGCACACCCCCGCTCACCGTCGAGGAGCTCCGTGCCCTCGTCGCGAGCGGCGAGATCGACACCGTCGTCCTCGCCTTCCCCGACATGCAGGGGCGGCTCCAGGGCAAGCGGTTCGCCGCACCGTTCTTCCTGGACGAGGTCCTCGGCCACGGCACCGAGGGCTGCAACTACCTTCTCGCCGTCGACACCGACATGAACACCGTCGACGGCTACGAGATGTCCTCGTGGGACCGCGGCTACGGCGACTTCGCGATGCACCCCGACCTCACCACCCTCCGCCGCCTCCCCTGGAACGACGCCACCGCCATGGTGACGGCCGACCTCGCCTGGGCCGACGGCACCCCGGTCGTCGCCGCGCCCCGCCAGATCCTCCGCCGCCAGCTGGAGCGCCTCGCGGAGCTCGGCCTCACCGCCCACGTCGGCACCGAGCTCGAGTTCATCGTCTTCAAGGACAGCTACGAGCAGGCCTGGGACGCGAACTACCGCGGCCTCACCCCCGCCAATCAGTACAACATCGACTACTCCGTCCTCGGTACCGGACGCATCGAACCCCTCCTGCGCCGCATCCGCAACGAGATGACCGGCGCCGGACTCACCGTCGAGTCCGCCAAGGGCGAGTGCAACCCCGGCCAGCACGAGATCGCCTTCAAGTACGACGAGGCCCTCGTCACCTGCGACCAGCACGCCGTCTACAAGACGGGCGCCAAGGAGATCGCCGCCCAGGAGGGCTGCTCGCTCACCTTCATGGCGAAGTACAACGAGCGCGAGGGCAACTCCTGTCACATCCACCTCTCGCTCCAGGACGCCGACGGGCACAACGTGATGGCCGGGGACGACCCCCACGGCATGTCCGAGACCATGCGGCACTTCCTCGCGGGACAGCTCGCCGCCCTCCGCGACTTCTCCCTCCTCTACGCCCCGAACATCAACTCCTACAAGCGGTTCCAGCCCGGCTCCTTCGCGCCCACCGCCGTCGCCTGGGGCCACGACAACCGCACCTGCTCGCTCCGGGTCGTCGGCCACGGCCGCTCCACCCGTTTCGAGAACCGCCTCCCCGGCGGCGACGTCAACCCGTACCTGGCCGTCGCCGGCCTGGTCGCCGCCGGCCTGTACGGCATCGAGCAGCGCCTCGAACTGCCCCCGCCCTGTACCGGGAACGCGTACACCGCCGAGTACGCGCACGTCCCCACCACCCTGCGCGAGGCCGCCGAACTCTGGGAGACCAGCGAGATCGCCAAGGCCGCCTTCGGCGCCGAGGTCGTCGCCCACTACCGCAACATGGCCCGCGTCGAGCTCGACGCCTTCGACGCGGCGGTCACCGACTGGGAGCTGCGCCGTTCCTTCGAGCGCCTCTGAGCCTTCGAACGCCTCTGAACCACCTCTGAGAGGAATGAGTTGCTCCAGGTACTGAACCCGGCGACCGAGGAACTCGTCGCCACCGTCCCCGCCGCCACCCCGGCCGACGTCGACGCCGCCGTCGCGCGCGCCACCGCCGCCCAGCGCGGCTGGGCCGCCGCCGCGCCCGCCGACCGGGCCCGGCTGCTCCGCCGCTTCGCCGCCGTCGTCGACGACCACATCGAGGAACTGGCCCGCCTGGAGGTCACCGAGGCGGGCCACACCATCGGCAACGCCCGCTGGGAGGCCGGCAACGTCCGGGACCTGCTCGACTTCGCCGCCGGGGGAGTCGAGCGCCTCAACGGCCGCCAGATCCCGGTGGCCGGCGGCCTCGACATCACGATCCTCGAACCCCTCGGGGTCGTCGGCGTCATCGCCCCCTGGAACTTCCCCATGCCGATCGCCGCCTGGGCCACGGCACCCGCCCTCGCCGCCGGCAACGCCGTCCTCCTCAAGCCGGCCGAGACCACCCCGCTCACCGCGCTCCGACTCGCCGAACTCGCCCTGGAGGCCGGTCTCCCCGAGGGCCTCTTCCAGGTCCTCCCCGGCACCGGCCCCGTCGCCGGGAACGCCCTCGTCGAACACCCCGGCATCGCCAAGATCGTCTTCACCGGCTCCACCCGGGTCGGAAAGTCGATCATGGCGAAGTGCGCCGACCAGGTGAAGCGCGTCACCCTCGAACTCGGCGGCAAGAGCCCCAACATCGTCTTCGCCGACGCGGACCTGGAGGCCGCCGCCGCAGCAGCGCCGATGGCCTTCCTCGACAACAGCGGCCAGGACTGCTGCGCCCGCACCCGCATCCTCGTCCAGCGGAGCGCGTACGACCGCTTCCTGGAGCTCCTCGCCCCCGCCGTCGAGGAGATCGTCGTCGGCGACCCCGCCGACGAGCGCACCCAGATGGGCCCGCTCATCTCCCGCGCCCAGCTCGACCGCGTCCGCTCCTACGTCACCGACGATCTCGAAGGGATCCGCGGCAAGGCCCCCGAGGGCCCCGGCTTCTGGTTCCCGCCGACCGTCCTCACCGGCGTCGCCGAGACCGCCCCCTGCGCCGTCGAGGAGATCTTCGGACCCGTCGCCGTCGTCCTCCCCTTCGAGGACGAGGCCGACGCGATCCGCCTCGCCAACGCCACCGAGTACGGCCTGTCCGGCTCGATCTGGACCCGTGACGTCGGCCGCGCCCTGCGCGCCTCCCGCGCCGTCCGGGCCGGGAACCTCTCCGTCAACTCCCACTCCAGCGTCCGCTACTGGACCCCGTTCGGCGGCTACCAGCAGTCCGGCCTCGGCCGCGAACTGGGCCCCGACGCCCTGACCGCCTTCACCGAAACCAAGAACGTCTTCCTCAGCACGGAGGCCTGAACCGCATGACCACCGAAGAGATCGTCTGCCGCCGCCTCGTCGGCCGCACCGCCGTCATCACCGGAGCCGGCAGCGGCATCGGCCTCGCCACCGCCCGCCGCTTCGCCTCCGAGGGCGCCAACGTCGTCTGCGGCGACATCGACGAGGTGGCCGGCAAGGCCGCCGCCGAGGCCGTCGGCGGCACCTTCGTGAAGGTCGACGTCACCGACCCGGAGGAGGTCGAGGCGCTGTTCCGCACCGCCTTCGAGACCTACGGCTCCGTCGACATCGCCTTCAACAACGCCGGCATCTCGCCCCCCGACGACGACTCCATCCTGGAGACCGGCCTGGAGGCCTGGAAGCGCGTCCAGGACGTCAACCTCACCTCCGTCTACCTCTGCTGCAAGGCCGCCCTGCCCTACATGCGCCGCCAGGGCAAGGGCTCCATCATCAACACCGCCTCCTTCGTCGCCATCATGGGCGCGGCCACCAGCCAGATCTCCTACACCGCGTCCAAGGGCGGCGTCCTCGCCATGTCCCGCGAGCTGGGCGTCCAGTTCGCCCGCGAGGGCATCCGCGTCAACGCCCTCTGCCCCGGGCCGGTCAACACCCCGCTCCTCCAGGAACTGTTCGCCAAGGACCCCGAGCGGGCCGCGCGCCGCCTCGTCCACATCCCCGTCGGCCGCTTCGCCGAGGCCGAGGAGATCGCCGCCGCCGTCGCCTTCCTCGCGAGCGACGACTCCTCCTTCGTCAACGCCAGCGACTTCCTCGTCGACGGCGGCATCTCCGGCGCGTACGTGACCCCGCTCTAACCGTTCACCTCGAATCCCCCCACCCGACAGCCGGGCGTCGCAAGGCGCCCGGCTGTCCTGCGTACACCCAGGAGAGTGATCATGAACGACAAGCTCCGCGGCTCCGCCGCCGCGGCCGCCCTCGCCCTCGCCGCCACCGGTCTCCTCCCCGCGACGAACGCCCAGGCGAACGCCCGGGCGAACGCCGAGGCCAGACCCGCCGCATGCCCCACCCTGAAGGTCTCCGAGGGCTGGTACGGCGACAACAAGGCCCGCATCGACGCCCTGATCGCCGACCACTGCGAGGACCGTGACAGGCGCGGGAAGAAGCCCGTCGCGGTCTTCGACTGGGACAACACCGTCATCAAGAACGACGTCGGCGACGCCACCTTCTACTGGCTGCTGCGCAACGACCGCATCCGGCCCCCGAAGCACGGCGACTGGTCCACCACCAGCCGCCACCTCACCCCCGAGGCGGCGACCGCCCTCGGACAGGCCTGCCCCACCGGCGTACGCACCCTCCCCACGGCCACCGACACCGACTGCGCCGACGAACTCCTCTCCGTCTACGGCTCGGGCGCCACCACCGGCGGGAAGACCGCCTTCGCCGGTTACGACCACCGCCGCATGGAGCCCCAGTACGCCTGGCTCGCCCAGCTCCTGCACGGCTGGACCACCCGCCAGGCCGCCTCCTTCGCCGCCGCCGCCCGCGCCGAGAACCTCGCCGCCCCGCAGGGCGCCACCCAGCAGGTCGGCACCGCGCGGGTCACCGGCTGGGTCCGCTACTACGACCAGCAGCGGGACCTGATCCGCACCCTCCAGGCCGGTGGCTTCGACGTCTGGATCGTCTCCGCCTCGCCCGAGCCCGTCGTCGACGTCTGGGCGAAGGGCGTCGGCATCGACCCCTCCCACGCCCTCGGCATCCGCAACACCACCGACCGCGGCCGCCTCACCAGCCACCTCAAGGGCTGCGGCGGCGTCCGGGACGGCGAGGACGCGATGATCACCTACATCGACGGCAAGCGCTGCTGGATCAACCAGGAGATCTTCGGCGTCCGGGGACCCGCCGCCGAGCGCGTCCAGCCCGCCGCCCGCCGCCAGGTCTTCGCCGCCGGCGACTCCGACACCGACATCTCCTTCCTGCGGGACGCCACCGGGCTGCGCCTGGTCCTCAACCGCAACAAGAACGAGCTCATGTGCCGGGCGTACGAGAACGGCGACGGCCGCTGGCTCGTGAACCCCATGTTCATCGAGCCGAAGAAGCGGAAGACGAGCGCGTACCCCTGCTCCACCACCGGCTGGACGGCGAGCGACGGCACCGCCGGGCCGGTCCGGCGCACCGACGGCAGCATCGTCCCGGACCAGGCGGACACGGTGTTCTAGCGGACACGGCGTTCTAGAGGAAGGTCATGCCCTCGCCCCGGTACGTGGGCACGGTCGCCGTGACGCGATCCCCCTCGACCAGGTGCAGGCTCTCGAACCGCTCGCACAGCTCCCCGGCCTTGGCGTGCCGGAACCAGACCTTGTCGCCGATCCGGAGATCGTCGGCGGGGGAGCCGAGCAGCGGGGTCTGCACCTCGCCCGGACCCTCCTGCGGGTCGTACCGGAGCCCCTCCGGCAGATACGGGACGGGCAGCCGGTCCGGGCCCGCGGCACCCGACGCCGGGTACCCGCCGCCGAGCACCGTCACCACCCCCACACCGGGGCGGCGGACCACCGGCTGCGCGAAGAGCGCGGCCGGGCGTCCGCTGAAGGACGTGTAGTTGTCGAAGAGGCGCGGCACGAAGAGGCCCGAACCGGCCGCGATCTCCGTCACCGCGTCCTCGGCGGCCGTGTGCTGCACGCTGCCCGTGCCGCCGCCGTTCACGAACTCCAGCTCCGGCGCCACCGCCCGCACGGCCCGCACCACGGCCGCCCTGCGCTCCGCCAGCTCCTTGCGGGCGGCGGACTGCATCAGCCGGATCGCCCGCGAGCGCAGCGGCCGGCCCGCGACGGCGTCGCCGACGCCCGCCACATGCCCCTCGTACGCCATGATCCCGACCAGCCGGAAGCCGGGCCGCCGCACCACCGAACGGGCCAGCTCGGCCAGCTGGGCAGGCTCCCTCAGCGGTGAGCGCCGCGCCCCGACCCGTACCCGCCCGCCGAGCAGATGGAGCGCGGTGTCCAGCTCCAGACAGACCCGCACCTCCTCCGTCCCGCCCGCGCGGGCCGCGTCGATCAGATCGAGCTGCGCCACGTCGTCCACCATCACGGTCACGGCGGCGGCGAGCTTCGGATCCCGCGCGAGCTCCCCGAACCCGGCGCGGTCGGCGGAGGGGTACGCGAGGAGGACGTCCTCGAAGCCGGCCCGCGCCAGCCACAGGGACTCGTCGAGCGTGAACGACATGATCCCGGCGAACCCGTCCCGCGCGAGGACCCGTTCGAGCAGCGCCCGGCACCGCACCGACTTGCTCGCCACCCGGATCGGCTTGCCCCCGGCCCGGCGCACGAGGTCCGCCGCGTTGTCGTCGAAGGCCTCCAGGTCGACGATCGCCACCGGCGCGTCGAGATGAGCGGTGGCCCGGTCGTAACGGGCCCGGTCGGCGGCACGGGGAGTCATGGCCCGAGCTTGCCAGACCGGTTTGAGGGTGGGTAGCCCCTGGGTTCCCGTGCGCGGGGGAACAGCCCGTAGAGTGACGGGCATTGTCGACACGAGCGGGGGGACGGGGATGACCGGCGAGCACCGCCCCACGGCCTCGCGCATCACGGACGCCCTGCTCCGGGCCCCGGAGGCCACGGATCTCCCGGCGGTGGAGACGACGACCCGCCTCCGCCCGATCTCCCCGACGGACCCGCCACCCCAGGGCCCGCCCCCGACGCCACGACCGACGCAGCCTGCCCCGGCCGCGCCCGCGCCGCAGCCCGTCCCGGCTGCACCGGCACCGTCCGTCCCGGCCGCGCCTGCACGGCCCGCCTCGCAGCCGGTCGCGCCTGCACCGGCACCGTCCGTCTCGGCCGCGCCCGCGCAGGCTGCCGCGCAGCACGTCCCTGCCGCGCCCGCGCCTGCACGGCCCGCCGCGCAGCCGGTCCCGGCTGCACCGGCACCGTCCGTCTCGGCCGCGCCCGCGCAGGCTGCCGCGCAGCACGTCCCGGCCACGGCCGCGCCTGCACGGCCCGCCGCGGCTGCACCGGCACCGTCCGTCCCGGCCGCCCCTGCGCAGGCTGCCGCGCCCGCGCCGCACCCTTCGACCGCCATGCCGTCCGTCCCGCCCCGGCCTGTGGCCGCCCCGGCCGGGCGCCCGGCCGGTCCTGCCCGTCCCGCGACCACCGCCCCCGGCGCGACGGCGGTTCCGCCCCGGCCCGCGACGGCCCCCGCCGGGGCGACGAGCGCCCCCGCCCGGCCGGCAGCCGACCCCGCCCGGCCGGCAGCCGACCCCGCCCGGCCCGTACCCGCCCCCGCCGACGCCCCCAGGCGCCCCACCGCTGCCCCCGCCTGGCCCGCGGCCGGTCCCCGTGAGTCCGCCGGCGGGCCCGTACGGCCTGCAGCAGGGTCCGCGGGACCGGCCGCCCCCGTCAGGCCTACTGCGGGGTCCGCCGGACCGGCCGCCCCCGTCAGGCCCGCGGCCGTGTCCGCCGGACCGGCGGACGCCGGTATGGGCGCACCCGTCGCCGGGTCCGTGCGGTCGCGGAGCCTCCCCCCGTACGGCCACTCCTACGGCCCCGGTGCCCTGCCGCCCGAGGCACCCGTCGAGGTCACCACACGGCTGCGGCCCGTGCGCGAGCGGCGTACCGGGCGGACCCTCGCGGCCGCCCTCTGCGCCGTGCTCGGGTTCGGACTCATCGGCGGCGCCCTCGCCGGCGTGTGGCTCGCCGCCGCCGAGCCCGGCAAGCCCGTCGAACCCGTCGGGTACACCGAGGCGAAGGACCTCTGGCACAACGCCCCCGTCGACACCCTCTTCCCCCGCACCCTCGCCGGCCCCGGCGCCGGCCCCGGCGGCGCCGCACGCACCTGGACCCGGATCGTCGTCGCCCCCGACGCCCCCTGCACCTCCGCCGTGCTCGCCAAGGGCCTCCTCGCCACCGTCCGGCCCCTCGGCTGCGAACGCGTCCTGCGCGCCACCTACACCGACGCCACCGCCAGCAGCGTGATCACCGTCGGCCTCGTCTTCACCCGCGCCGACGCCACCACCCAGCGCACCCTCGGCCAGGACCTCACCATCCGCCTCGGCACGGACGTCCCCCCGGCCCTCGCCGGACCCGGCACCGTCGCCGAACGCTTCGGCGCCCCCCAGCGCGCCGCCTGGTGGCTGAACGCCCCCGCCGACCTCCCCGTCGTCGTCACCGCCGTCTCCGGCTTCGCCGACGGCCGGAAGATCGACGGCGGCCCCGTGCCCGCCGACCGGGCCATGACCGCGAACCGTACCGACGCCACCGCCCAGTCCGGCCTCGGCCACGAGGCCAAGGGCATCACCGAACGCCTCGTACGACTGCTGCGCACGGCCGCCACCTCGGCCGGCAAGGAGAACGCCCGGTGATCCGACCCACCCACCGCCGGACCCGCGGCGGCGCGGTCGCCCTGCTCGCCGCCGCCTTCTCCGTCCTGCCCGCCACCACCGCCCCCGCGCACGCCGACACCATCCGGGCCCGTCAGTGGGGCCTCGAAGCCCTCCACACCACGGAGGCCTGGCGCACCACCCAGGGCAAGGGCATCACCGTCGCCGTCCTCGACACCGGCGTCGACGCCGACCACCCGGACCTCTCCGGCTCCGTCCTCGCCGGACGCGACCTCGTCGGCTTCGGGGCCTCGAAGGGCGACCGCGCCTGGGCCCGGCACGGCACGGCCATGGCCGGCATCATCGCCGGGCACGGCCACGGGCCCGGCGCCCAGGACGGCGTCCTCGGCGTCGCCCCCGACGTCCGGATCCTCCCCGTGCGGGTCATCCTCGAGTCCACCGACACCTCCCGCGACAAGGCCCGCAAGAGCCGGGGCACCGCCCTCGCCGAAGGCATCCGCTGGGCCGCCGACCACGGCGCCGACGTCATCAACCTCTCCCTCGGCGACGACTCCAAGTCCGCCCACCCCGACGCGGGCGAGGACGCCGCCGTCCAGTACGCCCTCGCCAAGGGCGTCTCCGTCGTCGCCTCCGCCGGCAACGGCGGCGAGAAGGGCGACCACATCTCGTACCCCGCGGCCTACCCCGGCGTCATCGCGGTCACCGCCGTCGACCGCTACGGCACCCACGCCTCCTTCTCCACCCGCCGCTGGTACGCCACCGTCAGCGCCCCCGGCGACGACATCGTCATCGCCGACCCCGACCGCCGCTACTACGAGGGCTGGGGCACCAGCGCCGCCGCCGCGTTCGTCTCCGGTGCCGTCGCCCTCGTCCGCTCCGCGCACCCCGACCTCACCCCGGCCCAGATCAAGCGGCTGCTCATCGACACCGCCCGCAACCGGCCGAAGGGCGGACGCAGCGACGCCAAGGGGTACGGGACGGTCGACCCGGCCGCCGCGATCGCCGCCGGGGACCGGATCAAGGGCGGCGACCCCAAGAACACCGCCACCGGCCACCAGGGCCGGTACTTCGGGCCCGGCCCCGTCGCCGCCGTCGAGGAGAGCCGCCCCCTCGGCCTGCTCGCCCCCGTCGCCGGCGGACTCGGCGCCCTGCTGCTCCTCATCGCCGTGATGGTCCGGCGCTCCCACCGGTCCTCCTGACCAGGGGGTGTCCGGGAGACCGGGCCCGGCGGTTAGGCTCGGTGCGTGGCGCTCAAGAACATCCCGGACCCCGGTTTCTCCGAAGACGACGGCACCGCCGACCCGCGGCTCGCCGCGGCCCTGGCGGCCTGGGCGGAGGACAGAACCGCCCACGGGCCCGTCCTCGAAGCACTGAAGGAGGCCCGGCTGCTCGTCCCCGTGGTCGCCGTCCTCGGCGAGGTCGAGATCGACCCCGAGACGGGCCTGAAGCAGGAGAAGACGAGCGACATGGCCGTCCCCACCCTCACGGCCGGCGACCGGCGGGCCCTGCCCGCGTTCACCTCGATCGCCGCGCTCGCCCTGTGGGACCCTCAGGCCCGCCCCGTGGCCGTCCCCACCCGGCAGGCGCTCGCCGCGCTCGTCCACGAGAAGGCCGACACCCTGGTCCTGGACCTGGCCGGCCCCGTGCCGTACCAGGTGACCGGCTCCGCCCTGCTCGCCCTCGCCGAGGGCCGCTCCAGCACCGACCCGCTCGACGACCCGGCCGTGCGGGAAGCCGTGCGCGCCGTCGTGGCCGCCGAGCCCGCGGTGCTCCGCGCCCACCTGGGGCCCGGCACCGCCGACGGCACCGTCGCCCTCGTCCTCGCCGAGGACGCCTCCGCGGCGGAGGCCGCCCAGCGCGTGGCCCGCGCCCTGGCCGCCGACGAAACACTGAGGGCCCGCCTGGTGCGGGGCCTCGACCTGGCACTCCTGCCGGCCTCGGCCACGCCTCCGGGCGAGCCCTTTTACGTGAGGTAGTTCCTAGCCGTACACCGGACCGGTGTACTTCTCGCCCGGACCCTGGCCCGGCTCGTCCGGGATCAGGGAGGCCTCGCGGAAGGCGAGCTGGAGGGACTTCAGGCCGTCCCGCAGGGGAGCCGCGTGGAAGGAGGAGACCTCCGTCGCGCCGGCGTCGAGGAGGCCCGCGAGCGCGTGGATCAGCTTGCGCGCCTCGTCGAGGTCCTTGTGCTTCTCGCCCTCCTCGGTGAGCCCGAGCTTCACGGCGGCGGCGCTCATCAGGTTGACGGCGACGGTCACGATCACCTCGACGGCGGGGACCTCCGCGATGTCGCGGGTCATGCTTTCGAAGTCGGGGGAGTCCGTGGACTCGTTCTGGGGCGTCTCGCTCATGCCCACACGATAAGCGGACGTACGGTTCGCGCCGACCGCCGGGTCCTGCTAACCTTGTGTAACGACCGGCCGGACATCTGCGTGTCCGGCCCACAAGTGGAGGCTCCGTACTCCCACCTGACCACCCTCACGGGTGGCGGGTCACCGGTCAGGTGGCGCCCATCGTTCCGTACGGACGATGGAGCCGCCCGATGTGCGCCCCGCGGTTCACCGTGGTGGTGCTCCGGTTTTCTGTGGAGCCCCGCCTGTGTACTGTTCCGGGGCGTTTTTCATGTGCCGGCTCGGTTGGTCTCAGAAACAGACGTTGCGCGTCCGTCCGCCAGGCGGTCGTGTGGTGCTACCGAGGAGGATCCATCAGCGCCGAGCCCCGCATCAACGACAGGATTCGCGTTCCCGAGGTGCGACTTGTCGGACCCAGCGGCGAGCAGGTCGGGATTGTTCCGCTTGCCAAGGCCCTGGAGCTCGCACAGGAGTACGACCTCGACCTGGTCGAGGTCGCGGCGAACGCCCGTCCGCCCGTGTGCAAGCTCATGGACTACGGGAAGTTCAAGTACGAGTCGGCCATGAAGGCCCGTGAGGCGCGCAAGAACCAGGCGCACACGGTCATCAAGGAGATGAAGCTCCGGCCGAAGATCGACCCGCACGACTACGACACCAAGAAGGGTCACGTCGTCCGGTTCCTCAAGCAGGGTGACAAGGTCAAGATCACGATCATGTTCCGTGGTCGTGAGCAGTCCCGTCCCGAGCTTGGTTTCCGACTGCTGCAGCGGCTGGCGTCGGACGTCGAGGAGCTTGGCTTCATCGAGTCCAACCCGAAGCAGGACGGCCGGAACATGATCATGGTTCTCGGTCCGCACAAGAAGAAGACCGAGGCCATGGCCGAGGCGCGTGAGGCCCAGGCCGCACGCAAGGCCGAGCGTCAGGGTGTCTCCGCCGAGGAGACGTCCGAGGCTCCGGTCGCGGAGGCTCCGGCCGACGCTCCGGCCGAGACCCCCGAGGCGTGACCCTCCGGGCTGCCACCCAGGCAGCCCCGGGCCCCGCCCGGAACCACCAAACGAAGAATTGACGCTCCCGGATGTCCGGTGCCCGCACCGGGGGGAGCGCCACTGACGAGGAGATACGGCGCGATGCCGAAGAACAAGACGCACTCCGGTGCCAAGAAGCGCTTCAAGGTCACCGGCTCCGGCAAGATCCTGCGCGAGCGCGCCGGCAAGCGCCACCTGCTCGAGCACAAGTCGTCCAAGCTGACGCGTCGCCTCACCGGCAACGCCGAGATGGCCCCGGGCGACGCGGCCAAGATCAAGAAGATGCTGGGCATCTGATCTGATCACCTGCCCTCGGTGACGGGGGCTTCCGGCCAAGTCCGGGACCCATTCGTTTTTCGGGTCGTGTGAGTCCAACCACGACCCCGCTACAAGGAGTTAACAAGTGGCACGCGTCAAGCGGGCAGTCAACGCCCACAAGAAGCGCCGGGCGATCCTCGAGGCGGCCTCCGGCTACCGCGGTCAGCGTTCGCGCCTGTACCGCAAGGCCAAGGAGCAGGTCACCCACTCTCTGGTCTACAACTACAACGACCGCAAGAAGCGCAAGGGCGACTTCCGTCAGCTGTGGATCCAGCGCATCAACGCCGCTGCCCGCCAGAACGGCATGACGTACAACCGCCTCATCCAGGGTCTGAAGGCCGCCAACATCGAGGTGGACCGCAAGATCCTCGCCGAGCTGGCCGTCAACGACATCAACGCGTTCGCCGCGCTGGTCGAGGTCGCGCAGAAGGCCCTCCCGGCCGACGTCAACGCCCCGAAGGCCGCCGCCTGATCTTCCAGGCCGCAGTACTTCTGCCCGGACCCGCAGGCCTCGCGCCTGCGGGTCCGGCGCGTTGACCGCACCAGGGCCCGACTGGCGATCATGTCGGATCGGGCCCCCGCCGCCGTACCCGACGAGTCAGAGAGCCGCAGGCACATGTCCACCCCCGAGCTGATCTCCCCGCGTTCCCCGCGCGTCGTCGCCGCCCGGCGGCTCGCCAAGCGCAACTTCCGGGGCAAGGACCGCCTCTTCATCGCCGAGGGCCCGCAGGCCGTCCGCGAGGCCGTCGAGCACCGCGGCTCCGGCGGAGAGCCCACCCTCGTCGAGCTGTTCACCACCGTCGAGGCCGCCGAGCGCTACGCCGCCATCGTCGACGCCGCCCGCGCCGCCGGCGCCCGCGTCCACTTCGCCTCCGACGCCGTCCTCGCCGAGGTCTCCCAGACCGTCACCCCGCAGGGCCTCGTCGGCGTCTGCCGCTTCCTCGACTCGCCGTTCGAGGAGATCATCGCCGCCCGGCCCAAGCTGGTCGCCGTCCTCGCGCACGTCCGCGACCCCGGGAACGCCGGCACCGTCCTGCGCTGCGCCGACGCGGCCGGCGCCGACGCCGTCGTCCTCACCGACGCCTCCGTGGACCTCTACAACCCCAAGTCCGTCCGCGCCTCCGTCGGCTCCCTCTTCCACCTCCCGGTGGCCGTCGGCGTCCCCGTCGAGCAGGCCGTCGCCGGACTCAAGAGCGCGGGCGTACGGATCCTCGCCGCCGACGGCGCAGGCCAGGACGACCTCGACGACGAGCTGGACGCCGGCACCATGGGCGGGCCCACCGCCTGGATCTTCGGCAACGAGGCCTGGGGGCTGCCCGAGGAGACCCGGGCGCTCGCCGACGCCGTCGTCCGCGTCCCGATCCACGGCAAGGCCGAGAGCCTCAACCTCGCCACCGCCGCCGCGGTCTGCCTGTACGCCTCCGCCCGCGCCCAGCGCCCCCGAACCTCCGCCTGAGGGGTCCATTCCGCCCTCCCCGCCCAGTAGAGTGACGCACTCGGGGGCCCACTGCGCTACACGGAGGGGTGGGGAACGGGGATGACGGTCGGCACGGACAGTCCCGCACAGGCACGGAGCGCCGCGCCGCACGCCCCGGAGCCGCCCGGCCCCGCGGCGGCGGCCGGATTCGCCGGCCTCGACCCCGACGACCTGCCCGACGGTCTCGTCATCGCCGACGAGACCGGCCGCGTCGTCTGCTTCAACGCCGCCGCCCGCCGCATCACCGACGTCCCCGGAGAGCGAGCCCTCGGCCTCCCCCTCGACCAGGCGCTGCCCCTGGAGGACCTCAAGGGGCAGCGCTGGTGGACGCTGACCGACCCGTACGGCGGCCTCTCGACCCGCCGCGGCCAGCCCGAGCGCAACCTGCTGCTCCCCGGCGGCCGCGAGGTCCTCGTCTCCGCCCGGTACGTCCGCGAGCACCCCACCGGGCCGGTCCGCCGGGTCGTGGTCTCCCTGCGCGGCACCGAGGCCCGCCGCCGCACCGAGCGCAGCCACGCCGAGCTCATCGCCACCGTCGCCCATGAACTGCGCTCGCCGCTCACCTCGGTGAAGGGCTTCACCGCCACCCTCCTCGACAAGTGGGAGCGGTTCAACGACGAGCAGAAGCGGCTCATGCTGGAGACGGTCGACGCCGACGCGGGCCGCATCAAGCGGCTCATCGCCGAGCTCCTCGACATCTCCCGGATCGACTCCGGCCGCCTCGAAGTGCGCCGCCAGCCCGTCGACATCGCCGCCGCCGTCGGCCGCCACATCCAGGTGCACACCACCGGCGGCGAGTCCCCGGACCGTTTCTTCGTACGGATCAGGCCACAGCTGCCCGCGCTCTGGGCCGACCCCGACAAGATCGACCAGATCCTCGGGAACCTCCTGGAAAATGCGGTGCGCCACGGCGAAGGAACCGTCACCATCGAGGTGGCACCCACCACGCTGGGCGACGACGGAGAAGAGGGGACGGAGGTCACCGTGAGCGACGAGGGACCCGGTATCCCCGAAGCGTCGATGAGCCGCGTCTTCACCCGCTTCTGGCGGGGGAGCAAACGCGGCGGGACCGGCCTCGGCCTCTACATCGTCAAGGGCGTCGTCGAGGCCCACGGCGGCACCATCACCGTCGGACGGGGCCCCCGTGGCGGGGCCGAGTTCCGATTTATCCTGCCCGTCGGCACCCCGGCCCACCTTCTCTGACGTCTCAGCAGTCGAGACCGTACGAGATCAGGAGCCGCCCGGGTCGCCCACGGGCTCATTCGCGTCCCCGCGCCCCGTTAGACTCGTCCTTTGGCACGTTTGCGCCCTTGACGTCGAGCGGGGCCGCCCAGCCAGCCAACGGAAGCACGGGAAGAGATGTCCGCACCCAATAAGTCGTACGACCCGGTTGAGGTCGAGGCACTGAAACCGGAAGAGATCGAGCGCATGCGGGACGAGGCGCTCGCCGCCTTCGCCGCCGCGGGCGACCTCGACGAGCTCGCGCATGCGAAGACCGCGCACACCGGTGGCACCTCGCCGCTGGCGCTCGCCAACCGGGAGATCGGTGCCCTGCCCCCGCAGGCCAAGGCAGCCGCCGGAAAGATCGTGGGCCAGGCCCGCGGCATCGTCTCCAAGGCGCTCGCCACCCGCCAGAGCGAGCTGGAGGCCGAGCGCGACGCCCGCGTCCTCGTCGAGGAGGCCGTCGACGTCACCCTGCCGTACGACCGCGTCCCGGCCGGCGCCCGGCACCCGCTGACCACGCTCATGGAGCGCGTCTCCGACGTCTTCGTCTCCATGGGGTACGAGGTCGCCGAGGGCCCCGAGGTCGAGGCGGAGTGGTTCAACTTCGACGCCCTCAACTTCGTCCCGGACCACCCGGCCCGGCAGATGCAGGACACCTTCTTCGTCCAGGGAACCTCTGTCGAGGGAACTGCCACCACGGGCGACGAGTCCGGCGTCGTGCTCCGTACGCACACCTCGCCGGTCCAGGCCCGCACGCTCATCGACCGGGAGCCCCCGGTCTACGTCGTGTGCCCCGGCCGCGTCTACCGCACCGACGAGCTCGACGCCACGCACACCCCGGTCTTCCACCAGATCGAGCTGCTCGCCGTCGACGAGGGCCTGACCATGGCCGACCTCAAGGGCACCCTCGACCACATGGTCCAGGCGCTCTTCGGCCCGGACATGAAGACCCGGCTCCGGCCGAACTTCTTCCCGTTCACCGAGCCGTCCGCCGAGATGGACATGCTCTGCTACGTCTGCCGCGGCGAGTCCGTCGGCAACCCGGACCGTCCCTGCCGCACCTGCGGCAGCGAGGGCTGGATCGAGCTCGGCGGCTGCGGCATGGTCAACCCGAAGGTGCTGACCGCCTGCGGCGTGGACCCCGAGAAGTACAGCGGATTCGCCTTCGGGTTCGGCATCGAGCGGATGCTGATGTTCCGCCACAACGTCGACGACATGCGAGACATGGTCGAGGGTGACGTCCGGTTCACCCGGCCGTTCGGGATGGAGATCTGATGCGGGTCCCGCTTTCTTGGCTGCGGGAGTACGTCGACCTGCCGGCGACGGAGACCGGCCGCGACGTCCAGGCCAAGCTCATTTCGGCAGGCCTCGAGGTCGAGACCGTCGAGCAGCTCGGCGCCGGCCTGACCGGCCCGCTGGTGGTCGGCAAGGTCCTCACCATCGAGGAGCTGACGGACTTCAAGAAGCCCATCCGCTTCTGCACCGTCGACGTCGGCCAGGCCAACGGCACCGGCGAGCCCCAGGAGATCATCTGCGGCGCCCGGAACTTCGCCGAGGGCGACAAGGTCGTCGTGGCGCTGCCCGGCGCCGTGCTCCCCGGAGACTTCCGGATCGCCGAGCGCAAGACCTACGGCCGCGTCTCCCGGGGCATGATCTGCTCCGGCGACGAGCTGGGCATGGGCGACGACGGCACGCACGGCATCATCGTGCTGCCGCCGGAGCACGAGGTCGGCACCGACGCCACGGTCCTCCTGGAGCTGTTCGACGAGGTCCTCGACATCGCCGTCACCCCGGACCGCGGCTACTGCCTCTCGATGCGCGGAGTCGCCCGCGAGACGGCCACCGCCTACGGCCTGCCGCTGCGCGACCCGGCGCTGCTCGACGTGCCCGCGCCGAACTCGTACGGCTACCCGGTCCAGATCACCGACCCGATCGGCTGCGACCGCTTCACCGCGCGCACCGTCGTCGGCCTGGCGCCCGAGGCCCGCTCCCCGATCTGGCTGCAGCGCCGCCTCCAGAAGGCCGGCATGCGCTCGATCTCGCTGGCCGTCGACATCACCAACTACGTGATGCTGGAGCTCGGGCAGCCGATCCACGCCTACGACCGCAACCGTCTCGACGGTCCCCTCGGGGTCCGCCGTGCCGAGGCCGGCGAGAAGATCACCACGCTCGACGGCACCGTGCGCGTCCTGGACGCCGCGGACCTCGTCATCACCGACAACCGCGGTCCCATCGGCATCGCCGGCGTCATGGGCGGGGCCAACACGGAGATCGCCGACCCGGTGACCGACCCGGAGACCGGGATCGTCACCGGCAGCTCCGAGGTCGTCATCGAGGCCGCGCACTTCGACGCGATCTCGATCGCCCGCACGGCCCGCCGCCACAAGCTGTCCTCCGAGGCGTCCAAGCGCTTCGAGCGCGGCGTCGACCCGCAGGCCGCCGCCGCTGCCGCGCAGCGCTGCGTCGACCTGCTCGTGCTGCTCGCGGGCGGCACGGCCGAGGCCGGCGTCACCGAGGTCGCCGCCCCGTCCGCGCCCCGGACGATCGCCATGCCGGCGAACCACCCGGACAAGGTCGCGGGCGTCGACTACGGCCGCGAGACCGTCGTCCGCCGCCTCCAGGAGGTCGGCTGCGACGTCTACGGACAGGACGAGCTCATCGTCACCGTGCCCTCGTGGCGCCCCGACCTCAACGAGCCGAACGACCTCGCCGAAGAGGTCATCCGCCTGGAGGGCTACGAGAACCTGCCCTCCACGCTGCCGAAGCCCCCGGCCGGCCGCGGGCTCACCGAGCGCCAGCGCGTCCACCGCCGTGTGGGCCGCGCCCTGGCCGGCGCCGGCTACGTCGAGGCCCTGAACTACCCGTTCATCGGGGAGCAGGCCCTCGACCAGCTCGGTCTCGACGCGGACGACGCCCGTCGCCGCCTCGTGAAGCTGGTCAACCCGCTCTCGGACGAGGAGCCCGCGCTCCGCACGACGCTGCTCCCGGGTCTGCTCGGCGCGCTCCGTCGCAACGACAGCCGCGGCAGCCACGACCTGGCGCTCTTCGAGACCGGTCTGGTCTTCCGGCCGGGCGACCAGCCGGGCGTCGCCGTCCGCCTGGGCGTCGACCGCCGTCCCACCGACGAGGAGATCGCCCGCGTCAACGCCGCGCTGCCCGCGCAGCCGCGCCGCGCCGCCGTCGTCCTCGCCGGTGCGCGCGAGCAGGCCGGCTGGTGGGGCAAGGGCCGTCCGTCCGACTGGGCGGACGCCGTCGAGGCCGGCCGGACCGTGGCCGCCGAGGCCGGGGTCGAGCTGATCATCAGCGCCGACCAGCACGCGCCCTGGCACCCGGGCCGCTGCGCCGCGTTCCACGTCGAGGTGGACGGCGAGAAGGTCCTCGTCGGCCACGCCGGCGAGCTCCACCCGCGCGTGGTGAAGGCGTTCGGCCTCCCGGCCCGCGCCTGCGCGATGGAGATCGACCTGGACCTCCTGGAGAAGGCGAACGAGGGTCCCCTGAAGGCCCCCCGGATCTCCTCCTTCCCGGTCGCCACCCAGGACGTCGCCCTGGTCGTCGCGGGGAACGTCCCGGCCGCCGAGGTCGAGGCCGCCCTCACCGAGGGCGCGGGTGAACTCCTCGAGTCCATCCGGCTGTTCGACGTCTACACCGGCGACCAGCTCGGCGAGGGCAGCAAGTCCCTGGCGTACGCCCTGAAGTTCCGCGCCACGGACCGCACCCTGACGGTCGACGAGGCCAGCGCGGCCCGCGACGCCGCGGTGGCCCTGGCCACCGAGCGCACGGGCGCCGTCCTGCGCGGCGCCTGATCACGCGTACCCCCGGAGGGGGCCGGCCCGGATCACACCGGGCCGGCCCCCTCTTGCGTCGGTCCGTGCCGGACTCCGGCGTCCGCCCCGGCCGGGCCTCCCACCGTCCCGCCTGACAAGACCGCGGCCGTGAGGTGCAATGGTCGTGGGAGTCGTCATGGACGTGACCGCGGAACTCGTACGCGCCCGGGACGCCTTCGCTCACCAGGCGTGGTCGGAGGCCTACACCGGGTTCTCGGACGCCGATGACGAACAGCCGCTGGAGCCCGACGACCTCGTGCGGCTCGCCACCGTCGCCCATCTGGTCGGACGCGACACGGAGTGCGCCGCGGCGACCGAGCGCGCGCATCAGGCGTACCTGAGCATCGGTCGGACGGCGTCGGCGGTGCGGTGTGCCTTCTGGCTGGCCGTGCCGCTGCTCCTGCGGGGTGAGACGGCCCGGGGCGGTGGCTGGCTCGCCCGGGCGCGACGGCTCCTCGACGACGGCGGGATCGACTGCGTGGAACAGGGCTATCTGCTGTTCCCGGAAGGGATGCGGCTCGTCCACAAGGACCCCGCGACGGCGCTCGCCACCTTCGGCGAGGCCGCCGCGACAGGGGAACGCTTCGGGGACCCGGACCTGGTGGCCCTGGCACGGCACGGCCAGGGCCGGGCCGTGATAGCGGGCGGCGACCCCTCGGCCGGGATGGCGCTGCTCGACGAGACCATGGTCGCGGTGGCGTCCGGCGAGCTGTCGCCCCTGGTGACCGGGATGATCTACTGCAGCACGATCGAGGCCTGTCAGGAGATCTTCGACCTGCGCCGCGCGCAGGAGTGGACGGCGGCGCTGTCCGACTGGTGCGCGGCCCAGCCGGACCTCGTGCCCTACCGCGGTCAGTGCCTGGTGCACCGCTCCCAGGTCCTCCAGACCCGTGGGGCGTGGCCGGACGCGATGGAGGAGGCGCGGCGGGCCTGCGAACGGCTCTCCGAGCCGCCGAATCGGCCGGCGCTCGGCATGGCCCTCTACCAACAGGCGGAGCTGCACCGGGTGCGCGGCGCGTTCGCCGGTGCGGAGGAGGGTTACCGGCAGGCCGGCGAGTGCGGTCATCGGACACAGCCCGGGCTCGCGCAGTTGTGGATGGCCCAGGGCCGGGTCGACGAGGCCGTCGCGGCGATCCGGGGCGCGGCGGACGAGAGGCGGGACCGGCTGGGCCGGGCGAGGGTCCTGTCCGCGTACGTGGAGATCGTGCTGGCCGCCGGCGACGTGCCCGGGGCGCGGGCCGCCTCGGAGGAGCTGTCGCGGATCGCCGACGACATCGGCGCCCCGTTGCTGCGCGCCGTCTCCGCCCATGCGCGCGGGGCGGTGTTCCTGGCCGAGGACGACGCCGCGGCCGCGCTCGACGTCCTGCTGGACGCCTGCCGGACCTGGGACGAGCTGGAGGCTCCGTACGACCGCGCGCGTTCCGTCGTGCTGCTCGCCCTCGCGCGGCGGCGGCTGGGCGACGTGGGCACGGCCAGGTTGGAACTGGACGGGGCGCGTCAGGTGTTCCGGCGGCTCGGCGCGGCACCGGACCTGGCCCGGCTGGACGCCCTCACCCATGAGCGGCCCCGATCCGGTGCCGGGCTCAGCCCCCGGGAGCTGGAGGTCCTGCGCCTCGTCGCCACCGGCCGCACCAACCATGCGATCGCGGTGGAGCTGGTCCTCAGCGAGAAGACCGTGGCCCGTCATCTGAGCAACATCTTCGCCAAACTCGACCTGAGCTCCCGGTCCGCGGCCACGGCCTACGCCTACGAGCACGACCTGGTGAGCCGGGGCAGGTAGCGGGGCACGGTGGCCCGATAGCACCGGTACTCCGCACCGAAGGCGTCGTCGAGCGCGCGCTCCTCGCGCAGCACCTCCCCGTGCATCCACGCGGCGACCGGCGGGTACGTAGCGAGCACCCAGCCCCAGCCGCCGGCCACCGCCGCGCCGAGGTGCAGCAGCGCCCAGCCGACGTACATGGGGTTCCGCGCGGTGGCGTACGGCCCCGTCACCACGAGCAGGTCCGGATCGGCGAGGGCAGTGGTACGGGCGGCCCGCACCGCCCGCGCGATCCGCCACGCGCCCGCGGCGGACAGCGGCAGGCCCACGAGACGGTGTGCGGACCCCGGTCCCGGCAGCGGCCAGGGGCGGGTGCGCTGGAGCACCGCGCCGACGGCGAGGCCCAGCAGATGCGCCTCGGGCACCGGCACATTGGACAGAAATACCCATCGCCGGCGGGCCGCGGGATTGGGGTGTTCTCCCGAAGACGTCACGGCTCCCACCTTCCTAGTGTGGAGGACACGGAACGAACGAGGAGGCCGACGATGAACCCCACCGACAGGACGGAACACATCGAGACGGTCGTCATCGGAGCCGGGCAGGCGGGGCTCGCCACCGGGTACCACCTCGCCCGGCGCGGCCGGCCGTTCGTGATCCTGGACGGGAACGCCCGGGTCGGCGACAACTGGCGGTGCCACTGGGACTCGCTGCGGCTGTTCAGCCCGGCGAAGGTCGCCTCGCTCCCCGGGATGCGCTTCCCGGCGCCGCCGATGTCCTTTCCCGCCAAGGACGAGATGGCCGACTTCCTGGAGACGTACGCCGAGACCTTCCACCTGCCCGTACGCGCCGGCGAGCGCGTCACCCGGGTGGGCCGGGAGGACGGCAACTACGTCGTCGTGACCGGCACGACGACCTACGTGTGCGACCACGTCGTCGTCGCCTCGGGCACGTTCGGCCGGACTCCGTACGTCCCCGGCTTCGCCGGCGGGCTCGACCCGCGCATCACGCAGCTGCACTCCAGCGCCTACAAGAACCCGGCGCAGCTGCGGCCCGGCGGCGTCCTCGTGGTCGGCGCCTCGCACTCCGGCGGGGACATCGCGTACGAGGCGGGTTCGGCCGGACACCCGACCGTGCTCAGCGGCACGATCCACGGTGAGATCCCGTTCGACATCGAGGGCGGGCCGGCGCACGCGGTCTTCCCGGTGCTGTGGTTCCTCGCGCAGCACGTGCTGACCCTGCGCACGCCGCTCGGCCGCAGGATGCGACCCGACGTCCGCGCCCACGGCGGGCCGCTGATCCGCGTCAAGCGGGCGGACCTGACCCGTGTCGGCGTGGAGCTGGCGCCGGAGCGGACGACGGGCGTGAGCGGCGGCCTCCCGGTACTCGACGGCGGACGCGTTCTCGACGTCGCGAACGTCGTCTGGTGCACCGGCTTCCGGCAGGACTTCTCCTGGATCGACCTCCCGGTGACCGGCGAGGACGGCTGGCCGCTGGAACGGCGCGGCGTGGTGGCCGCGTCGCCGGGGCTGTACTTCGTCGGCCTGGCCTTCCAGTACGCCTTCGCGTCGATGCTCATCGGTGGTGCGGGCCGGGACGCGGAGCACGTGGTGGACCACCTGGTGAAGAAGCTCGCCGGAGACGCCGCCGGCCGTGGCCGGGCCCGGACGAAGGTCCCCGCCTAGCGCCCCCGGGGCGGCCATCGTGGACACGACGACACGGCGGCGGGTGCGCCGGCACCTGGCCCGCGCCCGGCGGCACGGGGCCGAGGGCCGGTACGCCGAGGCCGAGGGCGACCTGCGCGCGGCCCTGCGGCTGGCCCGCACCGCGGCCGGCCCCGTCTCCGCCGAGGCGGCCGAGGCGGCGTCGGCTCTGGGCATCCTGCTCGAAGCGCTGGGCCGGCCCAGCGAGGCGGAGGAGGTCCTGCTCTTCGCGGTGCATCTCTACGAACGGGCGTACGGCCCCGATGACCCCCGCCTCACTCCGCCGTTGAGCGCCCTGGGCGCCGTCCGGCAGCGGCGCGGCGACCTCGCCGGAGCGGAACGGCTCTACGCACGGGTCGTGGGCATCGCGACCGGCACGGTGCCCCGCCCCGCACGACGGACTGTCGCGCACGGCGGCCCGACGTGCCTGCGCACCCGTACGGGATTCCCGTGCATGTGCGGGTGGCGCGACGGTGGCGCGGTCCGGCGTGGTCCTGGCGCTCACTCCTTCGGGTGAGATCCCCGGGGGGTGTTCCATGCCGGACCGCGGGGTCGGCAGAATCGACGCGGCCGCAGGGGCGGACCTGTGTGCCGCAGGGCCTTCGGGCGCTGTCGGGGCTCGGGAAGGGCCGTGCATGATCCGTACCAGGTCGTTGCTCGCCGATGGCTCCCGGCTCCGCCGGCTGGCCCCGCTCGCTCTTCCCACCGCGTGGGGCGGCGTGGCCGTGGCATGGAAGTTCGGCTGCCCGCTGGCCCGGCAGCCGGGGCTGCCCATGCGGATCGCCACCAGCGTCGTCTTCCTCACCGTCGGCATCGGGATGGTGCTGGGCCTCCGCCACGGGCTCGCGCGGGAGCTGGCGCGGGTCCGGGCCGTCGCGGCCGCCACCCAGCGGGTCCTGCTGCGCCCGCCGCCGGCCCGTCTCGACGGCCTCGCGCTGGCCGCGGGGCAGCTGTCCGCCTCCCGGGGCGCGTCGGTCGGCGGGGACCTGTACGAGGCGGTGGCCACCCCCTACGGGGTGCGGATCGTCATCGGGGACGTCCGGGGTCATGGGCTCGCCGCGCTCGGTGCGGTGGTCGCGGTCCTCGGCAGCTTCCGCGAGGCCGCCCACGACGAGCCCGAACTCGCCGGTGTGCTGCGTCGGTTGGAGCGGGCCCTGGAGCGGCATCTGCGGGAGCGCGCGCGGGACGAGCATCCGGCGCGGGCCGGGGCGGAGCCCGAGCATCCGGTGGCGGAGGAGTTCGTCACCCTGCTGCTCGTGGAGGTCCGCGCCGACGGGCGCCTCGCCGTCCTCAACTGCGGTCACCCCGGCCCGTACCGCCTCGGACAGCGGGTGGAGCGGCTCCCGGTCGGGGACCCGCTGCCCCCGCTCGGGGTGTTGCCGCTGCCCGCCCGGATCGTGCCGTACGCGGCGGCCCGGCTGCTGCCGGGCGAGGCGCTGGTCCTGCACACCGACGGCGCGGAGGAGGCCCGTGACCACCGGGGCCGGTTCTTCGCGCTCGACGCCGCCCTCGCCGGGGTGCCCGGGGAGGCGCCCGCCGCGCTGGTCCGCCGGGTCCAGGCGGCGCTGCTGCACCACACGGGCGGCCGGCTCGCCGACGACATCGCGCTGCTCGTCGTACGCAACGACCGTGTCCGGGTACCGGCGCAGCCCGCCGAACCCGGGCTGCGCCGCTCCCGGCCCGCCCCCTCCTCCCACTGCTGAGGGGAGGGGGCCGGGGCCGGCGCCGCCCGCCCCGCCACGGAGTGTCGGGCAGATCAGCGGGGCGGGCGACGCGGACCGGGCGGCCGCACTGTACGAGGGGGAGCCGGCGGCCCGGTCGTCGCCTTGCGGCGAGAAGCACAGTCAACCGGGGCCGGGACGAGCGTGGCAGAGTACGCGGACCGGGAGAACGGGTACTTCGTTCACACCCCGTGCGAAATCGGCCGCCGCTACGCTGAGTTCACCGAGCGGGGGAGCGGCCCATGCGAGCGACCGGAGCGGCCATGCAGCCCAACACCTTGCTCGACGCCCTGCTCGACGAGGCGGGCGTCTCGAACGCCGGCCTGGCCGCCCATGTGAACCGGGCGGGCCGGGCCAGGGGTCTCGCCCTGCGGTACGAACACACCGCCGTGGCCCGCTGGTTGAAGGGTCAGCGGCCGCGCGGCCAGGTGCCGGACCTGATCTGCGAGGTGCTCGCCGCCCGGCTGCGCCGGCAGGTGACCCTGGACGACATCGGTCTCGGGGTGCCCGGCGGCCCCCTTCCGGCGGCCGGATCGCCGCTGTCCGGGTTCGTGGAGCAGGCGTCCGCGCTGTGGCGCTCCGACGAGCAGCAGCGGCCGCACATAGTCGCCGCCCCGGCCGTGACCGGCACCCCGGCGGTGATGCCGGTGTGGGAGTGGGAGAACCCGCCGGAGGACATGGACGTCTCCCGTACGGGCCGGACGGCGGTCTCGGCGGCCGACATCACCGTCCTGAGCGCGGCCCGGTCGCACTACGAGCTCATGTACCGCAGGGCCGGGGGCATCGCCACCAGGGCCCGGATCGTCGGTTTCCTCAACACCGAGACCGCGCCGCTGCTCCGGGGCACCTACAGCGACGCCCTCGGCCGCCGGCTGCACCGCGCGACCGGCGGGCTCGTCGCGGTGGCCGGGATCTGCGCGTACGACGCGGACGCGCACGGCCTCGCCCAGCGCTATTTCCACCAGGCGCTGCGGCTGGCGAAGGCGAGCGGGGACCGGGGGCTCGGCGCGTACGTGATCGCGCTCCTGGTCAACCAGTCGCTGTTCATGGGGGAGTACCGGCAGGCGGTGGCGTTCGCGGAGGCGGCGCTGCGGGCGGCGGGGCGGCAGATCACCCCGGCTCTCGCCGCCGATCTGTCGGCGATGCAGGCGAAGGCGTACGCGCATCTGGGCGACGGCGCGGCCACGTTGGCGTGCATCCGGCGGGCAGAGGCGGCGGCGGAGCGGATCAGCCGGGGGGAGGAGCCGGTCGAGACCGGTTACGTCCAGCCGGGGTTCGTCAACGTCCAGGTGTCGGAGGCCCTGCTCGATCTGGGTGATCTCGCGGGGGCCCACGAGCACGCCTCGGCGGCGGTCGGCATGCCCTCGCACGACCGGGGGCGGGTGCACCGGCTCGCCATGCTGTGCCGGATCGAGCTGAGCCAGGGGGAGGCCGACCGGGCCGCGCGCACGGCGGTGGAGATGACGGAGCGGGCGCGGGGGATGGAGTCGCGGCGGCTGCGGGACCGGCTGACGCAGGTGCGGGAGCATCTCCTCGCGAACGGCGGCGGGGACGCCCGGGAGGCCGCCGCACTCATCGACGGGGCGCTCCGCGTTCCCCTGTGAGGCGCCAACTGCTGCGATATTGCCACCAAACAAGCACCGACCGATCGGAAGGTGGCAAGAACGTGCAGTGGACGAAACTGAGCGAACGCTCTGTCTATGAGAACCGCTGGTTCCGGGTGAACCTCGCGGACGTCGAACTCCCCGACGGCCGCCACCTCGACCACTATCTGATCCGGCTCCGCCCGGTCGCCGTCGCGACGGCCGTCAACGAGGCCGACGAAGTCCTGATGCTCTGGCGCCACCGCTTCATCACCGACAGCTGGGGCTGGGAGCTGGCCGCCGGCGTCGTCGAGGACGGCGAGGACGTCGAGACCGCCGCCGCCCGCGAGATGGAGGAGGAGACCGGCTGGCGGCCGGGGCCGCTGCGCCATCTCCTCACCGTCGAACCCTCGAACGGCCTCACGGACGCCCGCCACCACCTCTACTGGGCGGAGCGGGCCACCTACACCGGACCGCCCGAGGACGCCTTCGAGTCCTCGCGACGGGCCTGGATCCCGCTGAAGCAGATCCCCGACATGATCGCCCGGGGCGAGATCCCGGCCGCCAACATGGCCGCCGGACTGCTGATGCTCCACCATCTGCGCCTCGGCTGAGACGCGGGGCGGGATGTGCCGGACGGCCCGTACCTGTGCGGGGGAACGGGCCGTCCGGCCGGAGTCACGGCGTCAGGGGTCGGACGCCGCCACTCCGGGTCTGGGGGGTGGCTTCGGGTCAGGAGTACGGGTAGAAGCCCGAGCCGGTCTTCCGGCCCAGCCGGCCCGCGTCCACCATGCGCTGGAGCAGCGGGGGAGCGGCGTACAGCGGCTCCTTGAACTCGGAGTACATCGAGTCGGCGATCGACGCGATCGTGTCCAGGCCGATCAGGTCGGAGAGCTTCAGCGGGCCCATCGGGTGGGCGCAGCCGAACTCCATGCCGTTGTCGATGTCCTCGCGGCTCGCGATGCCCGACTCGAACATCCGGATCGCCGAGAGCAGGTACGGCACGAGCAGCGCGTTGACCACGAAGCCGGAGCGGTCCTGGGCGCGGATCGCGTGCTTGCCGAGGACCTTCTCCGCGAAGGCCTGCGCCCGGCTGATCGTGCCCTCGGAGGTGGTGAGGGCCGGGATCAGCTCGACGAGCTTCTGCACCGGGGCCGGGTTGAAGAAGTGGATGCCGATGACCTGGTCGGGGCGGGAGGTCGCCACGGCCAGCTTCACCAGCGGGATGGAGGAGGTGTTCGAGGCCAGGATGGCGTCCGGCCGGGTCATCACCTGGTCGAGGACCTGGAAGATCTCGGTCTTGACCTGCTCGTTCTCGACGACCGCCTCGATGACGAGGTCGCGGTCGGCGAACTCGCCCAGGTCGGTGGTGAAGCTGAGACGGGCGAGCGTCGCGTCCCGCTCCTCCTCGCTGATCTTGCCGCGTTCGGCGGCCTTGTTCAGCGAGTTGTAGAGCCGGGTGCGGCCGATCTCCAGCGCCTCGCCGGTGGTCTCGGCGACCTTCACCTCGAGCCCGCTCCGGGCACACACCTCTGCGATGCCTGCGCCCATCTGGCCGCAGCCCACCACTCCGACGCGCTCAATGTCGGCCATGGAGTCCGTCACCTCGTGCCTTTCGCTCTTCTCCGGCGGCGGGGGCCCGTGTGATTCCGGGTGCGTCCGCCTCTACCCCCACGACGTTACCGCTCATTAACCGATGATCGATCGTCCAGGGCGGGCATGCTGTCCGGGTGCGTGTGACGTATCCGACAGAGGAGGGGTACAAGTGCGGCCTTTCGGCAGAAGAAGGTTCGTGGCCGGCGCCGGCGGAGCGGTCCTCGCCGTGACGGGAACGACAGGGGCGACGCCGGCCGGTGCCGCCCGGCCGGCACCGAGGAAGCCGCACCGCCGGCGGGAGTTCCGCGGGATGTGGCTGGCGACGGTCGCCAACCGCGACTGGCCCTCCCGCTCCGGCCTGACCGCCGAAGAGCAGCGCACCGAACTCCTCGGCCATCTGGACACGGCGGTCGAGCGCCGCCTCAACACGGTGGTCCTGCAGGTCCGGCCGACCGCCGACGCGCTCTGGCCCTCGCCGTACGAGCCGTGGGCCCAGTACCTGACCGGCACACAGGGCCGGGACCCCGGCTGGGACCCGCTCGGCACGGCAGTCGACGAGGCCCACGCCCGGGGGCTCGAACTGCACGCCTGGTTCAACCCGTACCGCGTGGCGAATCACACGGACCCGAGCCGGCTCGTCGCCGGCCATCCGGCGCGGCTCCACCCGGAGTGGGTCCTGCCCTACGGCGGGAAGCTGTACTACGACCCCGGGCTGCCCGAGGTCCGGAGCTTCGTCCAGGACGCGATGCTGGACGCGCTGCGCCGCTACGACATCGACGCCGTGCACTGGGACGACTACTTCTATCCGTACCCGGTGGCCGGGCAGGTCTTCGCCGACGACGAGACGTACGCGCGGTACGGCGGGGACTTCCCGGACAAGGCGTCCTGGCGGCGGAACAACACCGATCTGCTGGTCTCGGAGATGTCCGCCCGGATCAAGGAGACCAGGAGGCACACGGCCTTCGGCATCAGCCCCTTCGGGGTCTGGCGGAACGCCGCCACCGACCCGGAGGGCTCGGACACCCGCGCCGGGGTCCAGACGTACGACGACCTGTACGCCGACACCCGGAAGTGGATCCGGGAGGGCTGGATCGACTACGTGGTCCCGCAGATCTACTGGAACATCGGGCTGCCCGTCGCCGACTACGCCAAGCTGCTGCCCTGGTGGGACGCGGTGGTCCGGGACACCGGCGTCGCCCTCTTCGTCGGCGAGGCGCTCTACAAGGCGGGGGACCCCGCCCAGCCCGCGGCCTGGCAGGACCCGGCGGAGCTGTCACGCCATCTGGAGCTCGCCCGCTCGTACCCCTCGGTCGGCGGTCACTGCTTCTTCTCCGCGAAGGAGGTCGCCGCGGACCCGATCGGGGCGATGACCACGGTGGTGGCCGATCACTACCCGACCAGGGCCCGTCCTCCGAGGTAGGGCTCAGCGGGCCCCGGCCTCCGGGTGATGGCGTACGACGGTGTCGGGGCCCGGTGACATCAGGGCCTCGTGGCCGTCGTCGTCGAACTTCACGCGGTACGGGGGAGTGCCGTTCTCCCCCAGTACCTGAAGGACCTCGGCCGTGCGGTCGTGATGACCGACGGTCCGGCCGTGTACCAGCAGCTTGTCGCCCACGCTCGCCTGCATCGGGCTGACCTCCTCGCGACCGGGCTTCTCCTGGCCTGTACTGCGCCGGGTCTCTGTCTGCCATTGTGACCCGGTACGCCCCGATTCGTCGCGTCAGCTCTTCGCCCGCTGGGTGACCGCGATGCAGACCAGGACGGCCACCGCGGCGACCGGCGCGGCCAGCGGCAGCGTCTCGCCCAGGAGGAAGACCGACCAGAAGAGGGTGAGGAGCGGCTGGGCGAGCTGGAGCTGGCTGGCCTTGGGGATGCCGATCGCGGCCATGCCGCGGTACCAGACGTACAGGCCGAAGAAGGTGGAGCCGGCGGCGACCCAGACGAGGCCGATGACGCCGTGCGCGTTGAGGTGGACCGGCTCGATCGACAGGGCGACGGCCGAGGCGGCCACCATCAGCGGCAGGCAGAGGACCAGGGCCCAGCCGATGACCTGCCAGCCCGGCATGAGCGCGGCGAGCCGGCCGCCCTCGGTGTAGCCGGCCGCGCACACCAGCAGCGCCCCGAAGAGGTACAGGTCGCCCGTGGAGAACGAGCCGCCGCTCTGCTGGAGCGTGAAGCCCAGCACCACCACGGCGCCGGAGACGGCCGCGATCCAGAAGGTACGGGACGGCCGGCGCCCGGTCCGCGCGGCGGCCAGGGTCGCGGTGGTGAGCGGCAGGAGGCCCACGACCACGGCGGCGTGCGAGGTGGTGGAGGTCTGCAGGGCCAGCGTGGTCAGGAGCGGAAAGCCGATGACGACACCGCAGGCGACCACCGCGAGGCCCGCCCAGTGGCGACGCTCGGGCAGCGGGACCCGGCCCGCGAGGAGGAAGGCGCCGGCGATCAGCGCGGCGAGGGTGGAACGCACGGCCACCAGCGACCAGGGGCCGAAGCTCTCCAGGCCCCAGACGGTCGACGGGAAGGTGAGGGAGAAGGAGAGCACGCCGAGCCCGGCGAGCAGGGTGCCACGGGTCCGGGGGTCGGCGGCGGCACGGCCCTCGGGGGCGGCGGCGCCGGCGGACCCGGCCCGGAGGGATCCGGTAGCGGTGACCGCTATCGTGGTCGGGGTAGTAGCGCTATCCTGTGTTCTCATGCATGAGCGTAGCAGTGTCGCGGAACTGGCGAAATCCCTGAGAGCGGAGCTGAACCGCTACTCTCCCGGCGGGAAACTGCCATCGAGTCGGGCGCTCGTCGAGCGCTACCGCGTCTCCCCGGTCACCGTCACCCGGGCCCTCGCCCAGCTCGCCGCCGAAGGGCTCGTCGTCACCCGCCCCGGCGCCGGCGCCTTCCGCGCGGAGCCGCGCACCCCCACCCCGGTCGCCGGCGACACCTCCTGGCAGGAGGTCGCCCTCAGTGCCGACACCGCCACCGAACTCGTCCCCCGTGCCGTCGACGCATCCGGCGTCCTCGTCACCCTCTCCGCACCCCCGCCCGGCGTGATCGAGTTCAACGGCGGCTACCTCCACCCCTCCCTGCAGCCCGAGAGCGCCCTCGCCGCCGCCCTCGCCCGGGCCGGCCGCCGCCCCGGCGCCTGGGGCAGACCCCCCACCGACGGCCTGCTCGAACTGCGCGAATGGTTCGCCCGCGAGATCGGCGGCAGCGTCACCGCCGCCGACATCCTCGTCACCGCCGGCGGCCAGTCCGCGATCAGCACCGCCCTGCGCGCCCTCGCCCCGCCCGGCACCCCCGTCCTCGTCGAGTCGCCCACCTACCCCGGCATGCTCGCCGTCGCCCGCGCCGCCGGACTCCGCCCCGTCCCCGTGCCCACCGACACCGACGGAGTCCGCCCCGAGCTCCTCGAAGCCGCCTTCCGCGCCACCGGCGCCCGCGTCTTCGTCTGCCAGCCGCTCTTCCAGAACCCGACCGGGACCGCCCTGCGGCCCGAGCGGCGCCGGGAGGTCATCCGCATCGCCCGCGCCGCCGGGGCCTTCGTCGTCGAGGACGACTTCGCCCGCCGCCTCGTCCACGAGGACGCGGCGCCCCTGCCCGAACCGCTCGTCGCCGACGACCCCGACGGCGTCGTCGTCCACGTCCGCTCGCTCACCAAGATCACCTCGGCGAGCCTCCGCGTCGGCGCCCTCGCCGCCCGCGGACCCGTCCTGGAACGGCTCCGCGCCATCCAGGTCGTCGACAGCTTCTTCGTCCCCCGCCCCCTCCAGGGGGCGGCGCTCGAACTCGTCGGCTCCCCGGCCTGGCCCCGCCACCTCCGCGCCGTCTCCCAGGAGCTCAAGAGCCGCCGGGACGTCATGACCGGTGCCCTCGCCCTCCACCTCCCCGAACTCGCCCTTCCGTACATCCCCTCCGGCGGGTACCAGCTCTGGCTGCGCCTCCCCGACACCCTCCCCGAGGCCTCCCTGCTCGCCGCCGGACTGCGCGCGGGAGTCACCGCGGCCCCCGGCCGCCCGTACTTCTGCGCCGAACCCCCCGCCGGCCACATCCGGCTGAGTTTCGCGGGTGTCGCGGGCCCCACGGAGATCGTCGAGGGCGTGCGCCGGCTGCGGACGGCGGTGGACGAGCTCACCGCCTGACCCCGGGAACCGGGCGGCGGCGCATCCCGGCGCCGCCCGGCCCCCGTCCCTGGCCGGGGGCAAATTCGCCTGACAAGCCCGCGCGGCCCTGGAAGCCTTCGCCCATGAGCGACAGCACCACCACCGACACCCCCGGCGCGCCCGTCATGCACGGGGCGTACGAGATCTCAGCCGACCCCGCCCGGATCGACGCCGCCCGCGTCCACCACTGGCTGTCCACCGACGCCTACTGGGCCCTCGGCCGACCTCGGGAGAAGCAGGACAGTGCCATCGCCGGCTCGCTGAACCTCGGCGCCTACCACCGCGAGACCGGCGAGATGAGCGCCTACGCGCGCGTCGTCACCGACTACGCCACCTTCGCCTGGCTCTGCGACGTCTACGTCGACCGCCCGGCCCGCGGCACCGGCCTCGGCACCGCGCTCGTCACCGCCGTCCGCGACCACCTCGCGCCGTACGGACTGCGCCGCATCCTCCTCGCCACCGCGGACGCCCACGGCGTCTACGAGAAGGTGGGTTTCACGCCACTGCAGAATCCGGACAAGTGGATGGCTCTCGGGCAGCAGTGAGCCCGCCCCCCTCAGGACCCGGCACATGACCCCTTGACCAGCGGAGTCACCGGCCTCACGATCGCGGCCATGAGTCTTCGGGTGACGCTCGTCACGGCGGCACGCAGCTCCTCCCTGCTCGCCGAACGCTTCGACGACGACCGGCCGCTCGACGAGGCCGGCTGGTACGAGGTGCAGCAGGCCGCGCCCGCGCTCATCCCGCTCGGCGCGGCCGAACTGCGCTACTGCTCCCCGACCCCGCGCAGCCGCGCCACCGGCACCGCGCTCGGGTACGCGCCGCTCGCCCAGCCCGCGCTGCGCGACTGCGACATGGGCCGCTGGCGGGGCCTGACCCTCGCCGAGGTCGCCGCCCTCGAACCGGCCGCCGTCGACGCCTGGCTCGGCGACCCCCGCACCGCCCCGCACGGCGGCGAACCCCTCCTCGCCTTCATCACCCGGATAGGGAACTGGCTCGACACCCGCCCCGCCGAGGACGGCTCCATCGTCGCCGTCGCCGAACCCTCCGTCGTACGCGCCGCCCTCGTGTACGCCCTCAAGGCACCGCCCGCCACCTACTGGAACGTCGACGTCCGCCCCCTCTCCACCGTCACCCTCACCGGCCGCCCCGGCCTCTGGCACCTCCACCTCGCCACCGCCCCGTGCTGACGGCACCCGGCCGCGCGCGAAGGTGGGGAACCGGGCCCCCGACCGGCTAGCCTGAGAGCACGATGAACCGTTTGAGCACGTCATGGGGCGCCTTCACGCTGACCCGCTTCCCCGAGGACCCGCGCGACCAGCTGCGCGCCTGGGACGCGTCCGACGAGTACCTTCTCGGGCACCTCGCCGAGGCCGGGACCGACCTCTCCGGCAGCGTCGCCGTCGTCGGCGACCGCTGGGGAGCGCTCGTCACCGCGCTGCAGGCCGCGGGCCCCCGCGAACTCGTCCAGATCTCCGACTCGTACCTCGGCGTGCGGGCGACCCGGGCCAACCTCGCGCGCGCCGGGGCCGCCCCGGACGCCGTCCGGCTGCTCACCACCCAGGACCCGCCGCCCGAGCGCGTCGACGTGCTCCTCGTCCGCGTCCCCAAGAGCCTCGCGCTCCTGGAGGACCAGCTGCACCGGCTCGCGCCCGCCGTGCACGAGGACACCGTGATCGTCGGCACGGGCATGGTCAAGGAGATCCACACCTCCACGCTCAGGCTCTTCGAGCGGATCCTCGGCCCCACCCGCACCTCGCTCGCGGTCAAGAAGGCCCGGCTCATCCACACCACCCCCGACCCGGCCCTCACGCCCGGGCCGAACCCGTGGCCCCACCGCTACGCCCTGCCGGCCGACACCCCCGCGCCCGGTCTCCCCGGACTGACCGTCACCAACCACGCCGGGGTCTTCTGCGCCGACCGGCTCGACATCGGCACCCGCTTCTTCCTCGCGAACCTGCCCGGCGGGCTCGGCGGAGCCCGGGTCGCCGACCTCGGCTGCGGCAACGGCGTCGTCGGCATCGCCATCGCCCTCCACGAACCCGAGGCGGAGCTGGTCTTCACCGACGAGTCGTACCCGGCGGTCGCCTCGGCCGAGGAGAACTTCCGGGCCCACCTGGGCGCGGGCCGCAAGGCCGAGTTCCTCGTCGGGGACGGGCTCGCCGAGTCGGCCTCCGGCTCGATGGACCTCGTCCTCTGCAACCCGCCGTTCCACAGCCACCAGGCCACCACCGACCGCACCGCCCGCCGCATGTTCGCGGACGCGCGGCGCGCGCTCCGGCCCGGCGGCGAACTGTGGGTCATCGGCAACCGCCACCTCGGCTACCACGTCACGCTCCGCCGGATCTTCGGCAACAGCGAACTCGTCGCGAGCGACGCGAAGTTCGTGGTGCTGCGCGCGGTGCGCAAGGCCTAGGTGCGCCGGGGGTGCCCGCCTGACGGGCCGGGCACCCCCGGGTCCCCCTCGCGGTTCATCTGCTCCAGGACCGCGAGCACAGCACCAGCCGGTACCCGTCGGGGTCGGCGACGGTGACGCCGTACTCGTCCCAGTACGGGTTGTGGGCGGGCACCCGGGTCCCGCCGGCGGCCAGCAGCCGCTCCACCTGCTCCTCCTCGACGGGCGTGCCGAGGTAGACGACGAACAGGTCGTCGACGGTCGGGGTGGGCTCCAGCGGGTGCTCGGGGTCATGGGTCAGCTCGAAGTGCCAGCTGCCGTCCGCGGGCCCGACCATGAGCAGGTCGTGCTCCCCGGGCACCCGCTCGGTGCTCCGCCACTGCACGTCGAGGCCGAGCCCGTCCACGTAGAACCGCTCGGCGGCGGCGAGGTCCCGCGAAGGGCGGGCGACCCGTACCCGGGTCTGCGCATCGATGATCATGCCCCCAGGCTAGAACCGCCCGGCAGCGGCCGTCCTCCGGGATCCCCCTCTCCCGTCACGGAGTCGACCCTGACGCGAGGGTCAGGGTCCACGGCCCCGCCGGCCCTCCTCCCGGAGCGCCCCAGGACGAACGGCCGCCCGCTCGGCCCCTTCGACGTCCGGCGCGGGCGCGGCCTCACACCAGGGCGACCAGCTCCCGGTACTCCGCGCTCCACAGGTCCTCGTCCGCGTCCGGGAGCAGCAGGACCCGCTCCGGGCGCAGCGCGTCGACCGCGCCCTCGTCGTGCGTGACCATCACGATCGCGCCCGGATAGGTGCCCACGGCCGCCAGCACCTCGTCGCGCGACGCGGGGTCCAGGTTGTTGGTGGGCTCGTCCAGGAGCAGCACGTTCGCACCGGAGTGGACCAGGGCGGCCAGGGCGAGCCGTGTCTTCTCGCCGCCGGACAGCACCCCGGCCCGCTTGTCGGCGTCGTCGCCCCGGAAAAGGAACGCGCCGAGCACCGTCCGTACCTCACCGTCCGTCAGGTGCGGAGCCGCCGCCGCGAGGTTCTCCCGCACCGTACGCTCCGGGTCCAGCGTCTCGTGCTCCTGGGCGAAGTAGCCGAGCCGCAGCCCGTGCCCGCGCACCACCCGGCCCGCGTCGGGAGCCTCCTGGCCGGCGAGGAGCCGCAACAGGGTCGTCTTGCCTGCCCCGTTGAGCCCGAGGACGATCAGCCGGCTGCCCCGGTCCACGGCCAGATCCACCCCGTCGAGCACCGGCCGCCGCCCGTACGCCTTGGTGAGCGAGACCGCGCCCAGCGGCGTCCGGCCACAGGGGGCGGGCTCGGGCAGCCGGATGCGGGCGACCCGCTCGGCCTGCCGCTCCGGGTCGAGCCCGGCGAGCATCCGGTCGGCCCGGCGCGCCATGCTGCGGGCCGTCGTCGCCGTCGCCACCCGGGACTTCATGCGGTCCGCCTGCGCGTGCAGGGCGGCCGCCTTCCGCTCCGCGTTGGCGCGCTCGCGCACCCGGCGCCGCTCGTCGGCGTCCCGCTGGGCGAGGTACGCGTCCCAGCCGGTGTTGTGGACGTCCAGCGCGGCACGCCGCGGATCGAGGTGGAAGACCCGGTTCACGGTGTCGGCGATCAGCCGCAGGTCGTGGCTGATCAGCACGAGTCCGCCGCGGTGGCCGGCGAGATGGCCGCGCAGCCAGCCGACCGAGTCGGCGTCCAGGTGGTTGGTCGGCTCGTCGAGCAGCAGCGTGCCGTCCCGCCCGTGACCGGCGAAGAGGATCCGGGCCAGCTCGACCCGGCGCTTCTGGCCGCCGGACAGGCGGCCGACGGGCCGGTCCATGAGCTCGTGGGGCAGACCGAGTCCGGCGGCGACCCGGGCGGCCTCCGCCTCCGCCGCGTACCCGCCGCCCGCTTCGAAGGCGGCCTCGGCCTCGGCGTACGCGGCGAGCGCCCGTGCGTCGGGCGCCTCGCCGAGCCGGCGGGCGGCCTCCGCGAGCCGCCGGACCGCCCGGTCGAGGCCGCGCGCGGAGAGGATCCGGTCGGTGACGGTCACGGCGGGGTCGGCGGCCCGAGAATCCTGGGCGAGATGGCCGAGGGATCCGGTACGGGTGACGGTGCCGGCGGCTGGGGCGCGGAGCCCGGCCAGGGTGTCGAGGAGGGTGGTCTTGCCGGCGCCGTTGCGGCCGACCAGGCCGATGCGGTCGCCGGGGGCGACGTGGAAGGAGACGCCGGACAGCAGGAGCCGGGCGCCGACGCGCACGTCGGCACCACGAACGGTGATCATGGGATAACGCTCCGAACAGGCTTGAGGACACACGGGTGGCGTGAGTGCGGGTCCTCGGCTAGGAGATTCGGGGCGTAGACATGCCGTCGAGGCTAACGAAGCTCGGCGGCGGGCGCACCGGGATTTCTCCCGGCCGGCCCCTCAGGAGTCGGGAAAGGCCAGGTCGAGCGCGCGTACCTCCTCCTCCCCGGTGGTGAGGGAGAGCGTGACGATCCGGTCCCGGCGGAGGGTGGCCGCGAACGCCGACACCGGTCGCCCGGCGGCGAACCCGACCGCCCCGACGGCCCCGTCGACCAGCGCCGGCCGGGACACGTCCGCGCCCCGAGCGAAGGCGGCGGCCGTCTCGGCGACCGCGGCGATCCCGTGGACGGGGCCGCCCTCGGAGTACGCGACGACGTCCGGGTCGAGCACGGCCACCAGGACGCGGGCGTCACGCGCGCGTGCGGCCGCCAGGAACCGGTCCACCACCGCACGCTGCCGTCCCCGCTCGCCCTCGGTGCGGACCGCTCCGCCGCCCCGGATCCACTCGCGGGCCCGCCGGGCCAGCCGCGCCGCCGCTTCGGGGGACCCGCCGGTGATCCGCGCTGTCTCGGGCGCCGGCAGCCCGAACGCGTCGTGCAGGACATAGGCGAGCCGCTCCTCACTGCCGAGCCTCTCCAGCATCACGAGCAGGGCCAGCCACAGCGACTCGATCTCGTCCCGCCCGGCGGCCACCGGCCCGGACGCCCCGCCGGGGCCCCCGGCGTCGTCGCTCCGCCCCTGGAGCCTTCGCACGCAGGCCTGGCCCACGGCCGCCGTCAGCCAGGCGCGCACGGTCGCACCGCCGTCCCGCCCGAGCCCGGCCCGAGCCGCGGCGAGCGCCTCCTCGGCCTCCACCGGCGACCCCGTGATCCGCAGGGCGACGGCCCGCAGCTGCTCCTCGTGGGCGTCGAAACGTCCGGTCAGGGCGGTCAGAAACGTGTCGTCGTGCATGGCGCCTCACTCCTCGTCGGTTCCGTCACCGCGTTGACGCGGGGGCCCGCCGGGATGTGACAACGACCGCCGCCCCGGAGACTCCGGGGATCAGCGCCGTACGAGGATCCGGGCAGCGGAAAGGCCGGTCCGACACCAAGGTGTCGAACCGGCCTCCGTGGCTGGGTGCCGTGTGTCAGTCCGTGCCGAACTCCATCGCGGCCCGGTCCAGCATCTCCTCGTCGTCCGAGACCTCGCCGCGGGAGGCGATGGCCTCGGCGCCGCCCTCGGGCAGCTGCGTCATGGTGCCGATCAGGCCGGTCGCGGCCGCCTGCGCGGCCCCGATGGACGGGCTGCCGGTGCCGATCAGGCCGAGGCCGGCGTACTGCTCCAGCTTGGCGCGCGAGTCGGCGATGTCGAGGTTGCGCATGGTGAGCTGGCCGATCCGGTCCACCGGGCCGAAGGCCGAGTCCTCGGTGCGCTCCATGGACAGCTTGTCCGGGTGGTAGCTGAACGCCGGGCCCGTGGTGTCGAGGATCGAGTAGTCCTCGCCGCGCCGCAGCCGCAGCGTGACCTCGCCGGTGACGGCCGCGCCGACCCAGCGCTGGAGCGACTCGCGGACCATGAGGGCCTGCGGGTCCAGCCACCGGCCCTCGTACATGAGGCGGCCGAGGCGCCGGCCCTCGTTGTGGTACTGGGCGAGGGTGTCCTCGTTGTGGATCGCGTTGACCAGGCGCTCGTACGCGGCGTGCAGCAGCGCCATGCCGGGGGCCTCGTAGATGCCGCGGCTCTTGGCCTCGATGATCCGGTTCTCGATCTGGTCGGACATGCCCATGCCGTGGCGGCCGCCGATGGCGTTGGCCTCCATCACCAGGTCGACGGCGGAGTGGAACTCCTTGCCGTTGATCGTCACCGGGCGGCCCTGCTCGAAGCCGATCGTGACGTCCTCGGTGGCGATCTCGACCGACGGGTCCCAGAACTTCACACCCATGATCGGGTCGACGGTCTCGACGCCCGTGTCCAGGTGCTCCAGGGTCTTGGCCTCGTGCGTGGCGCCCCAGATGTTGGCGTCGGTGGAGTACGCCTTCTCGGTGCTGTCCCGGTAGGGCAGCTCATGGGCGAGCAGCCACTCCGACATCTCCTTGCGGCCGCCCAGCTCGGTCACGAAGTCCGCGTCCAGCCAGGGCTTGTAGATCCGCAGGTGCGGGTTGGCGAGCAGGCCGTAGCGGTAGAACCGCTCGATGTCGTTGCCCTTGAAGGTCGAGCCGTCGCCCCAGATCTGGACGTCGTCCTCGAGCATCGCCCGGACCAGCAGGGTGCCGGTGACGGCGCGGCCGAGCGGGGTCGTGTTGAAGTAGGCGCGGCCGCCCGAGCGGATGTGGAACGCGCCGCAGGTGAGCGCGGCAAGGCCTTCCTCGACCAGCGCGGCGCGGCAGTCGACCAGGCGCGCGATCTCGGCACCGTAGGTCTTCGCGCGGCCGGGCACCGACGCGATGTCGGGCTCGTCGTACTGGCCGATGTCGGCGGTGTAGGTGCACGGGATGGCGCCCTTGTCGCGCATCCATGCGACCGCGACGGACGTGTCGAGGCCGCCGGAGAAGGCGATGCCGACGCGCTCGCCGGCGGGCAGGGAGGTGAGGACCTTGGACATGGGAAGAGTATGCATCATCTCGCATGGTCATGCAAAGGGTGGCTTCCCGAAGGCTCGCGAGGGGATCACGGGCGGGCTCGCGAGCGGCGCGCGGGCGGGGCTCGCGAGGGGCGCGCGGCGGGGCTCACGGAGAGGCGCATGACGCCCTCGCGGAGCCGCTCGGCATCCCGGGTCCCCTTCGATCCTGCGGCAGTTCCCCCGCCTCGGCCACCGGACGCCACGAGCCACCCGTGACCGCCCTGCGCCCCCTACTCGTACGGCCCGCCCCGGAACAGCAGGCTGCCGTGGTGGCGGGGGCGGTCGCCGCGTTCGTGGGCCGCGTCCGAGCGGTCGGCGGGGGCCGAGAGGGCGGCGAGGCTCCGGAGCGTCGCCAGGCCGGCCAGTACCTCCTCGCGGCGGTCGGCGGACTTCATCCAGGCGGGCAGCCGCGCGAACATCGCCATCGTCGGGGAGGCGTGGCGCTCGCGCAGCCGCGCTCCCACGTAGGCGGCGAGCGCGTCGACGTGTTCCTCGTCGTAGGCCCAGAGGATCCGTCCCGCGCATCGGGTCTGGAGCCAGAGCGGCCGCCGGAAGAAGGGATCCTCGGTGCCGCCGGGCACCGCGCCGACCAGTCCGGCGCCCCGGCGGTCGGCGGCCCACTCGGCCACCGCGCCGCAGCCGCCGCAGGTGAGGCGGCGGGGCTGGAAGAGCAGGGCGCTGAAGTACTTCGGTGCCGGGAGGTCGGGCCGGGGCGTCACGAGCGCGCGGCCGCCGCACCTCGGGCAGACGACGAGCACCCGCCCGGTGAACTGGACGAGCCAGGTGCCGTGGTCGTGGTGGCGGACCGGTCCGGGGGGTGTGGGCTCGGCGCTCATGGGGGACACCTTGTCAGGCCGCACCGAGGCGGGCGACCGGATATGCGGGCTCCGGGCCCGGGGTCCGCCTGTCGCCGCGTCGTTGCATAAAAGTTCGGCGACACGTATAGTCATGCCATCCATGAGGAGGGTTTCGATGACGGTACGAGTAGCAGTGGCGGGTGCGAGCGGATACGCGGGCGGAGAGCTCCTGCGTCTCCTCGTCGCCCACCCCCACGTGGAGATCGGGACACTGACCGGCCACTCCAACGCCGGCCAGCGACTCGGGGCCCTCCAGCCCCACCTGCTCCCGCTCGCCGACCGCGTCCTCGCGCCCACCACCGCCGAGGAGCTCGCCGGACACGACGTGGTCTTCCTGGCGCTGCCGCACGGCCAGTCCGCCGCCGTCGCCGAGCAGCTCGGGCCCGACGTCCTCGTCGTCGACATGGGCGCCGACTTCCGCCTCGAGGACGCGGCCGACTGGGAGACGTACTACGGCTCCCCGCACGCCGGGACCTGGCCCTACGGCCTCCCCGAACTGCCGGGTGCCCGCGCCGCCCTGGAGGGGTCCAAGCGCGTCGCGGTCCCCGGCTGCTACCCGACCGCCGTCTCGCTCGCGCTCTTCCCGGCGTACGCGGAGGGTCTCGCCGAGCCCGAGGCCGTGATCGTCGCCGCCTCCGGCACCTCCGGCGCCGGCAAGGCGGCCAAGCCGCACCTGCTCGGCAGCGAGGTCATGGGCAACATGTCCCCGTACGGCGTCGGAGGCGGCCACCGCCACACGCCCGAGATGATCCAGAACCTCAGCGGGCCGGCGGGGGAGCGGGTCACCGTCTCCTTCACGCCCACCCTGGCCCCGATGCCCCGCGGCATCCTCGCCACCTGCACCGCCACCGCGAAGCCCGGCGTCACCGCCGAGACCGTACGGGCCGCGTACGCGAAGGCCTACGCGGACGAGCCCTTCGTCCACCTGCTTCCCGAGGGGCAGTGGCCGGCCACGGCGTCCGTCTACGGTTCCAACGCCGTTCAGGTGCAGGTCGCGTACGACGCCAACGCGAACCGGATCATCGCCATCAGCGCCATCGACAACCTCACCAAGGGCACCGCCGGCGGCGCGGTGCAGAGCATGAACATCGCCCTCGGGCTTCCCGAGACCACCGGACTTTCCACGATTGGAGTCGCTCCGTGAGCGTCACCGCAGCGAAGGGATTCACGGCGGCGGGCATCGCCGCCGGGATCAAGCAGAACGGCAACCCGGACCTGGCCCTCGTGGTCAACACCGGGCCCCGCCGCGCCGCCGCGGGAGTCTTCACCTCCAACCGCGTCAAGGCCGCGCCCGTCCTCTGGTCCCAGCAGGTCCTCGCCGACGGCGAGCTGACCGCGGTCGTCCTCAACTCCGGCGGGGCGAACGCCTGCACCGGCCCGAAGGGC
This sequence comes from Streptomyces tanashiensis, assembly GCF_014648895.1. Classification (GTDB taxonomy): domain Bacteria; phylum Actinomycetota; class Actinomycetes; order Streptomycetales; family Streptomycetaceae; genus Streptomyces; species Streptomyces tanashiensis. The sequence goes on along the minus strand of NZ_BMRZ01000009.1, from coordinate 227,813 downwards.
TTCCAGGACACCCACGCCACCGCCGAGAAGGTCGCGGCCGTCCTGAACGAGAAGGGCCTGGGCATCGGCGCCGGCGAGGTCGCCGTCGCCTCCACCGGCCTCATCGGCGTCCTGCTCCCGATGGACAAGCTGCTCCCCGGCGTCGAGAAGGCCGCGGCCGAACTCTCCGAGCACGGCGGCGAGAAGGCCGCCATCGCCATCAAGACCACCGACACCGTCCACAAGACCTCCGTGGTGACGAAGGACGGCTGGACGGTCGGCGGCATGGCCAAGGGCGCGGGCATGCTCGCCCCGGGTCTCGCCACCATGCTCGTCGTCCTCACCACCGACGCCGACGTCGACGCCAAGGGCCTCGACGCGGCCCTGCGGACCGCCACCCGGCTCACCTTCGACCGGGTCGACTCCGACGGCTGCATGTCCACCAACGACACCGTCCTCCTCCTCGCCTCCGGCGCCGCCGGCGTCACCCCCGCGCAGGACGAGTTCGCCGAGGCCGTCCGGTCCGTCTGCGACGACCTCGCCCGCCAGCTCATCGGCGACGCCGAGGGCGCCAGCAAGGACATCCGCATCGAGGTGATCAACGCCGCGACCGAGGACGACGCCGTCGAGGTGGGCCGCTCCATCGCCCGCAACAACCTCCTCAAGTGCGCCATCCACGGCGAGGACCCCAACTGGGGCCGGGTGCTCTCCGCCATCGGCACCACGCAGGCGGCCTTCGAGCCCGACCGCCTCAACGTCGCCATCAACGGCGTCTGGGTCTGCAGGAACGGCTCCGTCGGCGAGGACCGCGACCTGGTCGACATGCGCTACCGGGAGGTCACCATCACCGCCGACCTCGCCGCCGGCGACGAGTCCGCCGTCATCTGGGCGAACGACCTCACCGCCGACTACGTCCACGAGAACAGCGCGTACTCGTCATGAGCAACACCGCGCGGAAGCACACCGCCCTCCCGAAGGCCCAGATCCTCATCGAGGCCCTGCCCTGGCTCACCCGCCACCACGGCAAGACCGTAGTCATCAAGTTCGGCGGCAACGCCATGATCGACGAGGACCTCAAGGCCGCCTTCGCCCAGGACGTCGTCTTCCTGCGCCACGCCGGCCTCAAGCCGGTCGTGGTGCACGGCGGCGGCCCCCAGATCAACAAGGCCCTCGACCAGGCCGGCCTGGTCAGCGAGTTCAAGGCCGGCCTCCGGGTCACCACCCCCGAGGCCATGGACGTCGTACGGATGGTCCTCGCCGGCCAGGTGCAGCGGGAGCTCGTCGGGCTGCTCAACCAGCACGGCCCGTTCGCCGTCGGGATGACCGGCGAGGACGCCCACACCATCACCGCCACCCGGCACCGGCCGGTCATCGAGGGCGAGCGGGTCGACATCGGCCGCGTCGGCGAGATCACCGCCATCGAGACCGGAGCCATCGAGGCGCTCCTGGAGGACGGCCGGATCCCGGTCATCTCCTCGATCGCCCGCTCCCAGGACGACGGACATGTCTACAACGTCAATGCTGATACGGCGGCTGCGGCACTCGCTGCGGCGCTTGGTGCCGAGACCCTGATGGTCCTGACCGACGTCGAGGGCCTCTACGAGGACTGGCCGAACAGCGACGAGGTCATCAGCAGGCTCACCGCGAGCCAGCTGGAGAAGCTGCTGCCCGAGCTCTCCAGCGGCATGGTCCCCAAGATGGAGGGCTGCCTGCACGCCGTTCGGAACGGGGTCACCACGGCCCGCGTCATCGACGGCCGGGTCCAGCACTCGATCCTGCTGGAGATCTTCACCGACGAGGGCATCGGCACGATGGTCGTGCCGGACGATCAGGGGGCGAAATGACCGGCAACACGGAGCTGACCCAGCGGTGGCAGGGCGCTCTCATGAACAACTACGGCACCCCCCGGCTGCCGCTCGTCCGCGGTGAGGGCGCCAAGGTCTGGGACGCCGACGGCAAGGAGTACCTGGACTTCGTCGGCGGCATCGCCGTCAACGCCCTCGGCCACGGCCACCCGGCGATCGTCGAGGCCGTCACCCGGCAGATCCAGAGCCTCGGCCACGTCTCCAACCTCTTCGTCGCCGAGCCGCCCGTCGCCCTCGCCGAGCGGCTCCTGGGCCTCTTCGGCCGGCCCGGCAAGGTCTTCTTCTGCAACTCCGGCGCCGAGGCCAACGAGGCCGCGTTCAAGATCGGCCGGCTCACCGGCCGCTCCCACATGGTCGCCACCGGCGGCGGCTTCCACGGCCGGACCATGGGCTCCCTGGCGCTCACCGGCCAGCCCGGCAAGCAGACCCCCTTCCTGCCGCTCCCCGGCGACGTCACCCACGTGCCGTACGGGGACGTGGAGGCGCTGCGGGCCGCGGTCACCGAGGACACCGCCTTCGTCATCATCGAGCCCATCCAGGGCGAGAACGGCGTCGTCGTCCCGCCCGCCGGCTACCTCCGGGCCGCCCGGGAGATCACCCGCGCCACCGGCACGCTGCTCGTCCTCGACGAGGTGCAGACCGGCATCGGCCGGTGCGGCCACTGGTTCGAGCACCAGGCCCACGAGGGCGTCGAGCCGGACGTCGTGACCCTCGCGAAGGGCCTGGGCGGCGGCCTCCCGCTCGGCGCGACGGTCGCCTTCGGCAAGGCGGCGGAGCTCTTCGCGCCCGGCCACCACGGCACGACGTTCGGCGGCAACCCGGTCGCCTGCGCCGCCGGACTCGCCGTCCTGGACACCCTCGCCGCCGATGCCGCCCTCGACCACGTGAAGGCCGTGGGGGAGCGGCTGCGCCAGGGAATCGAGGGTCTGGGCCACCCGCTGGTCTCCCACGTCCGTGGTGCGGGCCTCCTGCTGGGTATCGTGCTCACCGGGCCCCTCGCACCCCAGGTGCAGCAGGCGGCCCAGGACGCCGGCCTCCTGGTGAACGCGCCCGCCCCCGATGTCGTACGGATCATGCCTCCGCTGGTCCTCACCGACGCCGAGGCGGACGCCTTCCTCCAGGCCCTGCCGGGAGTCCTGGACGAGGCGAACGGGCAAGGACGAACCGGAGAATGAGACGACGATGACCGACGCGCAGGAGAACGAGCACGGCGGGCCGTCCGTTCCGCAGACCCGCACCGCACGCCACCGCAGGATCGTCGACATCCTCAACCGGCAACCGGTGCGCTCGCAGAGCCAGCTCGCCAAGCTCCTCGCGGACGACGGACTGAGCGTCACCCAGGCGACGCTCAGCCGCGACCTCGACGAGCTCGGCGCGGTGAAGATCCGCAACACCGGCGGTGAGTTGATCTACGCGGTGCCCAGCGAGGGCGGTTTCCGCACCCCGCAGGCGCCGCTCGGGGAGTCCGCCAAGGAGGAGCGCATGCGCCGCCTCTCCGGCGAACTGCTGATCTCCGCCGAGGCCTCCGCCAACCTGGTGGTGCTGCGGACCCCGCCGGGCGCCGCCCAGTTCCTCGCGTCGGCCATCGACCAGGCCGAACTCCACGCCATCCTCGGCACCATCGCGGGTGACGACACCCTGCTGCTCATCAGCCGCGACCCGGCCGGCGGCCAGGCGCTCGCCGACCACCTGCTGAAGCTGGCCCAGAAGTAGAGAACCCGGTCCTGTACCGGGTGATCGCCGCCGGAACGCCCCGCGTTCCGGCGGCGATGTGCGTCGCCCCCTGCCCGTCGACGTGCGGGCCGTGACGGGCTATTCGGCGGGCAGCGGCGGCAGCGGGAGCGGCAGCGCGGGCAGCCCGTCGAGGCTGCTCGCGATGTGCTCCTTCCGCTCGCAGTACGCGTTGAACTCCTCGTCCGTCTTCCGGTTGAAGTATTCGGCGTGCAGCGCCCGGTCCTCCTGATACTCCATCAGCGGCACGGCGAACCCGCAGGCGTCGCTGACCCGCCGCGCGTGGACGAGGACGATCGCCCGCGCGCTGCCCTGCCCTTCGACGGCCTCGACGGGGAACCGCGCGAACAGCTCGCCCCAGCGAGGGTCGTCCCGCAGCACGGCCTCGCCGGTGCCGTGCACCCGCACGACGGTCGGAGGCCCGGAGAACGCGGTCCACATCAGCGTGATCCGCCCGTTCCCCGGCTCCCGCAGATGCGCGATCGTCTCGGCGCTGCTGCCGCCGAAGTCGACGTAGGCGAGGGTCAGTTCGTCGATCACGACCAGCGTGCCCCGGCGGCCCTTGGGGGAGAGGTTGACGTGCCCGTCGCCGGAGAGGGGAGCGGTGGCGGTGAAGAACACCGGCTGGTCCTCGATGAAGGCCCGCAGCCGCGCGTCGATCCGTTCATATGTCTTGCCCATGACAGGCATTCTGCCCGCACCGCCGGCCCGGGGGCGCGCCCGTCTCGTGGCGCGGGCCCCGGATCCGGGGCGGTGGGCATCTCGCCGGATATAAGGGGGGCAGCCCCCTGGGCGGCCCCATGCCGCATTGACAAAACATACGGAGGATTGCATAGTTATGCCAGCGGTACACCCCACCCTTCCGAGGAGCAGTAGCTGTGAGCAGCAACAACGGTGACGTCCGGCTCTGGGGCGGACGGTTCGCCGACGGCCCCGCCGAGGCCCTGGCGAAGCTCTCCGCCTCAGTCCACTTCGACTGGCGTCTCGCGCCGTACGACATCGCCGGGTCCCGTGCCCACGCGCGCGTGCTGCACAAGGCCGGCCTGCTCACCGAGGACGAGCTGACCCGCATGCTCGCCGGGCTCGACCAACTGGAGGCGGACGTCGCCGACGGTTCCTTCGTCGGCACCATCGCCGACGAGGACGTCCACACCGCCCTGGAGCGGGGCCTGCTGGAGCGCCTCGGCCCGGACCTCGGCGGCAAGCTGCGCGCCGGCCGGTCCAGGAACGACCAGGTCGCGACCCTCTTCCGGATGTACCTGCGCGACCACGCCCGGATCATCGGCGGCCTCGTCGCCGACCTCCAGGACGCCCTCGTCGGCCTCGCCGAGGCCCACTCGGACGTCGCGATGCCCGGCCGTACGCACCTCCAGCACGCCCAGCCGGTGCTCTTCGCCCACCACGTCCTCGCCCACGCCCAGTCCCTCTCGCGGGACGCCGAGCGGCTGCGGCAGTGGGACACCCGGACCGCGGTCTCCCCGTACGGCTCCGGCGCCCTCGCGGGCTCCTCCCTCGGGCTCGACCCGGAGGCGGTGGCGAAGGACCTCGGCTTCGAGCGGGGTTCGGCGGGCAACTCGATCGACGGCACGGCCTCCCGCGACTTCGTCGCCGAGTTCGCCTTCATCACGGCGATGATCGGCGTCAACCTCTCGCGGATCGCCGAGGAGATCATCATCTGGAACACGAAGGAGTTCTCCTTCGTGACCCTGCACGACGCCTTCTCCACCGGCTCGTCGATCATGCCGCAGAAGAAGAACCCCGACATCGCCGAGCTGGCCCGGGGCAAGTCCGGCCGCCTCATCGGCAACCTCTCCGGCCTGATGGCCACCCTCAAGGCCCTCCCGCTCGCCTACAACCGGGACCTCCAGGAGGACAAGGAGCCGGTCTTCGACTCCTGCGACCAGCTGGAGATCCTGCTGCCCGCCTTCACCGGCATGATGGCCACGCTCACGGTCAACCGGGAGCGCATGGAGGAGCTGGCCCCGGCCGGCTTCTCGCTCGCCACCGACATCGCCGAGTGGCTGGTCAAGCAGGGCGTGCCCTTCCGGGTGGCGCACGAGGTGGCCGGCGAGTGCGTGAAGGTCGCCGAGTCCGAGGGCAAGGAGCTGGACGAGCTCACGGACGAGCAGTTCGCGAAGATCTCCGAGCACCTGACGCCCGAGGTCCGCTCCGTCCTCAACGTCCCCGGCGCCCTCGCCTCCCGCGACGGCCGGGGCGGCACGGCCCCCTCGGCGGTCGCCACCCAGCTGGTCGAGGTCAAGGCGGACCTGGTGATCCAGCACGCCTGGGCCGAGGCCAAGAAGTAGCACTCAGCACGTCACAGCGCCGCCGCCCACTCCGCGAGCGCGTCGAAGTCCGGCCGGATCAGTCCGATCCGGGGATCGACGTGCAGCAACAGGGCGGCGGCGAGGTGTTTCTGCTCCACGTACTCGTGGTCGTACGGCGTGATGTCGTCGTCCACCCATGCGAACGGCCGCCCCGCCGCGTACTCCAGGATGTACTGGGTCTTCCAGAACGTCCCGCGCGGGGCGGCCCCGTGCATCGTCGGCCAGTCGATGAACGGCAGCTCGGGCAGCCCGAGCCGCGGCCCGATCCACTCGTTCGCCTCACCCTTCCACGTCGTCGCCCACACGAGCTCGTACGCCTCGGCCAGCGCGATCAGCTCGTCCCCGTGGTCCGGATGGAGCCAGACCCGCAGCGGCTTCGCCCCCGTCCAGGCCGTGGGGCTCATCCGATGGGTCGCGTACCCCTCCGGGCGCCGCTCGCGTTGCGCCGCGTACGGATTCAGTGGACCGTCGACATCGATCAGCAGCAGTGGCTTGGTCATCGTCACAGCTTTCCGTTCCCGCCCATGGTGAGGCGCTGATTTATCGAATGAGACATTGATGTCTCATTGGGTGTATGGTTGTCTCATGTCAGTCGATCGCACCCAGGTGCTCCGTGCCGCCGCCGCCCTGCTCACCCGCAAGGCGACCGCCACCATGGACGAGGTCGCCCGGGCCGCCGGGATCGGCCGGGCCACGCTGCACCGGCACTTCGCCGGACGGGACGCCCTGGTGCGGGCGCTCGAAGAGCTCGGGATCCAGGAGCTGGAGGCGGCCCACGACCGGGCCCGCACCCAGGAGGGCCCTGCCGACGAGGCCGTACGACGGCTCGTCGGCGAGGTCGAGGACGTGGCACCACTGCTCTCGTTCCTCGTCACCGAGAACCAGCTCTTCGAGGGCGACCAGCAGAACGACGGCTGGGAACGCCTCGACGCCCGGGTCTCCGCCCTCTTCCGGCGCGGCCAGGAAGAGGGCGTCTTCCGCATCGACCTGACCCCCGCCTGGCTCACCGAGGCCTTCTACGGGCTCATCGGTTCCGGCGCCTGGGCCGTGCAGGACGGCCGGGTCGCCGCCAAGGACTTCCAGTACATGATCGTCGAGCTGCTGCTCGGCGGAGCGCGCAGGAGCGTGGAGAAGTGATCACCAGCATCAAGACGGAGAGCCATATCGAGGGCGTGCACCGCTCCGGCAGGTGGCTCGCCCTCTCCGTGCTCGTCCTGGCCGTCCTGCTCGTGGCGGTCGACGCCACGGTGCTGGGCCTCGCCACCCCCTTCCTCTCCGAGGACCTGCAGCCCACGGGCAACCAGCTGCTCTGGATCGGCGACGTCTACTCCTTCGTCATCGCCGGACTCCTGGTCTCCATGGGCAGCCTCGGCGACCGCATCGGCCGCAAGAAGCTGCTCCTCATCGGCGCCACCGCCTTCGGCGCCGTCTCGGTCCTGAACGCCTACGCGACCAGCCCCGAGATGATGATCGTCGCCCGCGCCCTCCTCGGCGTCGCCGGCGCGACCCTGATGCCGTCCACCCTGGCCCTCATCCGGAACCTCTTCCACGACCCCCGCGAGCGCAGCCTCGCCATCGGCATCTGGGGTGCCATGGCCTCGGCCGGCGCCGCCGTCGGCCCCATCGTCGGCGGGTTCCTCCTGGAGCACTTCTGGTGGGGCTCGGTCTTCCTCATCAACCTGCCCGTCATGGCCGTCCTGGTCCTCGTCGGCGCCAAGCTGATCCCCGAGTCGAAGAACCCGAACCCCGGCCCCTGGGACCTCCCCAGCGTCGCCCTCTCCCTCGTCGGCGTCATCGGAGTCGTGTACGCGGTCAAGGAACTGGCCTCCCACGGCCTCTCCGGCGACGCGGGCCTGGCCGCCCTCATCGGCGCCGGCGCCCTGACCTGGTTCGTCCGCAGGCAGCTGACCCTGCCCACGCCGCTCCTGGACATGCGGCTCTTCCGCCACCGCGGCTTCTCCGGTGCCGTCCTCGCCGACCTGCTGACCATCCTCGGCCTCTCCGGCCTGGTGTTCTTCCTGTCCCAGTTCTTCCAGCTGGTCCAGGGCCGCCAGCCCCTGGAGGCCGGACTCGCCGAACTGCCCGCCGCGATCGGCGCGGTGACGGCCGGTCTGGTCGCCGGTGTCGTGGCCCGCCGCTTCTCCGTACGGTCCGTGGTGGCCGGCGGCCTCGCGGCGGTCGGCCTCTCCCTGGCCGTCCTGACGACCCTCGACCAGCACACCGGCTACCCGCTGCTCGGCGCGAGCCTCCTCGTCGTCGGCGTGGGCGCGGGCTTCTCCTTCACCGTGACCGCCGACGTGATCCTGTCCAGCGTCCCGAAGGAACAGGCCGGTTCCGCCTCCGCGGTCTCCGAGACCGCATACGAACTGGGCGCCGCGCTCGGCATCGCCATCCTCGGCTCGATCGTGACCGGAATCTACCGGGGCTTCGCCACCCCGGCCGGTGTCCCCTCGGACATCGCCTCGGCCGCCCACGAGTCGCTCGGCGGCGCGGTCGACGTCTCCGGCGGCCTCGCCCCCGAGACGGCCACAGCCCTGGTGTCCTCCGCCCAGGAGGCCTTCGTCGACGGCCTGCGGATCGCGGCCGGCGTCGGCGCGGCGGTCCTCCTCGCGACGGCGGTCGCGGCCTGGTTCCTGCTGAGGGGCCAGAAGCTGGAGGAAGGCGTCGAGCACTGACGCACCCACCGCACACGGAAGTGCCCCGTACGGCCGAAAGGCGTACGGGGCACTTCCCTGTGTACGAGCGTGGTTACGCCGCCTTCGCCTTCGTGGCGTACATGTCCACGTACTCCTGCCCGGAGAGGCGCATCACCTCGGCCATCACCGAGTCCGTCACCGCCCGGAGCACGTACCGGTCGCGGTCCATCCCGTCGTACCGCGAGAACTCCATCGCCTCGCCGAAACGGACCGTCACCTTGCCCGGGCGCGGGAAGCCCGCACCGCCCGGCTGGATCTTGTCGGTGCCGATCATCGCGAACGGGATCACCGGCGCGCCCGTCATCAGGGTCAGCCGCGCGATGCCCGTACGGCCCCGGTACAGGCGGCCGTCGGGGGAGCGGGTGCCCTCCGGGTAGATCGAGAAGATCTTGCCCTCCTCCAGCACGCGACGGCCCGTCATCAGCGCCGCCACACCACCGCGGCCGCCGTCCCGGTCCACCGGGATCATGCCGACGCTGGTGAAGAACCAGGCCATCGCCCGGCCCTTGATGCCCTTGCCCGTCACGTACTCGTCCTTGCCGATGAAGTGGACCGGACGGTCCAGGCAGATCGGCATGATCATCGAGTCGATGAAGGTCAGGTGGTTGCCCGCGAGGATCACGGGACCTGTCCCCGGGATGTTCTCGGCGCCCTCCACGCGGGGGCGGAACATCAGGCGCATGACCGGCCCGAGCACTGCCTTGATGATCGCGAGACGGGACAACGGTTCCTCCGGTGGGAAGCGGGTCGGTCGAGCCTGTCGAACGGACGGCTGCAGCTGGTGACGATACTCGCGGGTCACCCTCACGCGCACATCGGGTTCACCGAGTGGATACGCAGTGTTGACGTGTGTTTCCGCCATGTTCGGCCGAGGTCTGCCGCCCGTAGGGGCCCGCTGCCTAGCGTCGGGGGCAACCGTTGACAGGTGCGGGACATCACACCACGGCTCACACAGGAGGATCCCTCATGACCCAGGGCGAACGCCGGACCCCGGCACGGCGGACGGTTCTCGGAGCGGCGGGCGCCACCGTCCTCGGCGCCTCCACGGCCCTCGCGGCCGGCACCGGCACCGCGCAGGCCGCCGCCGCGGACCGGGGCGCGGACCGCACGCCCGGCCGCGGCCACGGCTACCGCTCGCTCCCCGTCCCCACGGTGATCGGCCACCGGGGCGCCAGCGGCTACCGCCCCGAGCACACCCTCGGCTCCTACCGGCACGCCCTCGACCTCGGCGCCCACGTCGTCGAGCAGGACCTCGTCCCCACCCGGGACGGACACCTGGTCTGCCGCCACGAGAACGACATCACCGGCACCACCGACGTCGCCGACCACCCCGAGTTCGCGTCCCGGAAGACCACCAAGACCGTCGACGGGGTCACGCTCACCGGCTGGTTCACCGAGGACTTCACCCTCGCCGAGCTCAAGACCCTGCGGGCCAAGGAGCGCATTCCCGGAACCCGCCAGGAGAACACCCTCTACGACGGCCGCTGGACGGTCCCCACCTTCGAGGAGGTGCTCCGCTGGGCCGAGGACGAGGGCCGCCGCAGGGGCCGCGAGATCTGGCTCCACGTCGAGACCAAGCACCCCAGCTACTTCCGCTCCCTCGGCCTCGGCCTGGAGGAGCGCCTCGCGAAGCTCCTGCGCCGGTACGGACGCCACCGCGCGAACTCCCCGGTCTTCCTCCAGTCCTTCGAGCCGAGCAGCATCCAGCGCCTGGCGAAGCTGGTGGACGCCCCCGGCGTCGTCCTGCTCTCCGGCCCGAGCACCCGCCCCTGGGACTTCGTCGAGGCGGGGGACCCGCGCACGGTCGCCGACCTGGTCACGCCCGCGGGCCTGCGCTGGATCGCCTCGTACGCGCAGGGCATCGGCCCCACGCTCGACCTGGTCATCCCGAAGGACGCGAGCGGCCGGCTCGGCACCCCGACCACCCTGGTCCGCGACGCGCACGCCGAGGGGCTGATCCTCCACCCGTACACGCACCGCAACGAGAACACCTTCCTGCCCGCGGACTTCCGCAAGGGCACGGACCCGACGGCGTACGGCGACTCCTTCGGCGCCCTCAAGCGCTACCTGGAGACCGGGATCGACGGCATCTTCTCCGACAACCCGGACACGGCGCTGCTCGCCGCCGCGGACCTCACCGCCCGCGACTGACCCGACGAGGGGGCCGTACGGCCGGGCCGCCGGCCGCACGCCCCCCTCCCGGGTGGTTTACGCCCCGCACCGCAACCACGGCCGCGCACCCCGGCATGGTGCAGGTCATGACGCTCCCCACCCCGCAGGCCCGGACCCCGCTCGCCCCGCCCCAGGCCCCGGCCGCCCGACCCCCGGCCGCCCGACCCCCGGCCGCCCGACCCCCGGCCGCACGAGGCCAGGCCCCCGCCCCCGGCCTCCTCGCCGCCCTCGCCCCGCTGCTCTCCGCCGAGTCCGACGCCGAGGCACCGGCCGCCGGCGTCGACCCGGGCGACCTCGAACAGGCCGTCTGGCTCCGGCTCCTGGAGCAGCTCCAGGAGACCGGCGCCGCCCCCGAGCGGCCCGCCGAATGGCTGCGCCGGGCCGTCCGCGCGGAGGCGCGCCGCGCCCGCAGGACCCACGACCGCGAACGCCCCTACCGGGACGAACCCGTCCACGAGCAGGGCGGCGCCGAGCCCCACGGCTCCCCGGAGCAGTCCCTGATGGTCGCCGAGGGCCGCCGCACCCTGCGCGCCGCCGTCACCAGGACCCCCGGCCGCTGCCCGAAGGTGCTCACCGCGATGCTCGACCCGGAGGACCCCACCTACCGGGAAATCGCAGGAGAGTTGGGTATCTCACAGGGCAGCCTGGGGCCGATGCGTTCCCGTTGCCTGGGATGCCTGCGCAGAATGCTGGCTGCAGAGGTTCCCGCCCCCGGTCGACGGGGAAGGGTGCGGTAGACCGATGATCGACCAGATGAGCGGGAGGCGTGCACACATGGGCCTGAGTGTGACCATCTCAGCGGCGGACGCGCAGGACGCGGAGCACATCCTGAAGCTGCAGTACCTCTGCTACCAGAGCGAGGCGGAGCTGTACGGGGACTGGTCCATCGAGCCGCTCACGCAGTCGCTCGACGCCCTGCGCGCCGAACTGGACGAGGGACACGGGCTCGTGGCCCGGCTCGGCGACGAGGTCGTCGCCTCCGTGCGGGCCCGCCTCGACGAGGACGGCACGGTGCGGATCGCCAAGCTGATCGTCCACCCGCGCATGCAGCGGCACGGCCTCGGCGGCCGCCTTCTCGACGGCATAGAGCGCCACTTCGCGGCGGCCACGGCCCCGGCGGAGACCTCCGCCAAGCGCTTCCAGCTGTTCACCGGCCACCGCAGCGAGGGCAATCTGCGCCTCTACCGCAGCAAGGGGTACGCGCAGGTGGCCACCCGCGAGCTCGGCCCGAGGCTCACCCTGGTGACCCTGGAGAAGGCCGCCTAGAGCGCCCCCGGCCGCCTAGGCGGTCCTGGCCGACTTCCGCAGCCACCAGATGCCGGTCAGCGGCAGCAGCACCGGGATGAAGACGTAGCCGTAGCCGAAGTCCGACCAGACCGTGGCGTCCGGGAAGGCGGACGGCTCCACCAGCGTCCAGGTGCCCACGATCAGTACGCCCGCGAGCTCGGCGGCGCAGCACACCAGCGCCGCCCTGCGGGCCTTCTCCCCGCCCCGTACCAGCGTGTACGTGATGAAGACGTAGACCACCGCCGCCACCGCCGACAGGCTGTACGCGAGCGGCGCACGGTCGAACTCGGTGGCGATCTGGTAGATCGAGCGGGAGACCGCGCCGACCGACATCACGCCGTACAGCCAGACGAGCAGCATGCCCGGGCCTGTGACGAGACGGGTCTTCGCGCCCGCCGCCCGCTCCTGCGTCTCGGTCATGGTCAGCCCACCGTCCAGATGTCGTAGAGACGCACTTCGAGCACGGCCAGGACGACCGCGCCGGCCGCCACCGTCGCCGAACCCCACCGGCTCCGCTCCGCGAGCGACATGAATCCGGCGATCGGCACCGCACACAGCGCGCCGAGCAGATAGGCGACGAAGATCGTCGTCCCCTCCTCGGCCTTCTCGCCGCGCGCCAGCTGCACGATGCCGACGATCAGCTGGACCAGGACCAGGAAGGACACCACGGCCATGCCGATGAAGTGCCAGTCCTTGGTCGGCTGGTCCCGGAAGGCGGCGAAGCCGCACCAGGCGGCGAGGGCGAGCGCGGCCACGGAGACCGCGACCGTCAGGGCGTCAAGCATGCGCCCGAGGGTATTACGGGCCGAATGGCCCGATGCGCTCGCCCCCCGGCTCTCCGGGGGACGGTCCGGGGCCCGCCGACCGCGTGGCCTTGGCCACATCCCGTACCCGATCACCCTCCCCACCGGGTCCGCGCCCGGAGGCGCTTCCCTCCAGGCCACGCGGGGAAAGGCGCGCCGACCGGCGCCTCCGCCCCGTCCGCATGGCGTCTCAGCGGCGTCCGCTATTCGGACACCCCGCTTCCCTTCGCAGCTGCGCATGTTTTACTTGCAGACATGACCACGACGAGCAGCCGCACCCTTGCGACCGAGGCGAACACGACGCCCGGTGCTCGTTGTATGTGTCGAATGTGCGCCTTCTGAGGGCCCCCGCCTGAGCCTCGCGCCCCGAAGCGAGACCCCGACGGCCGAGCCGATCCGCCCGCCACCCGGCGCCGGACCGTGCCTGCCCCGCGCACCGCTGCCGCCCGGCCACCAGCCGGAGCAGCCTCCACCGTGCGCCTGACTGTCCGAATGACGAATGCCCCGTGCACGACGGACCCCGCGTCGCGCACTCGACAGTGACGGAAACCCCTGTGATCACCACTTCGGGCCTGACCAAGGTCTACGAGTCGCGCGGCCGGCAGGTCACCGCTCTGGACGGCGTCGACCTCCACGTCCGCGAGGGCGAGGTGTTCGGCGTGATCGGCCAGAGCGGCGCCGGCAAGTCCTCGCTCATCCGCTGCGTCAACCTCCTGGAGCGCCCCACCTCCGGCACCGTGACCGTCGACGGCGTCGACCTCACCGCGCTCGCCGGCAGGAGCCGCCGCGCCGGCAAGGACCTGCGCCGGGCGCGCAGCAGCATCGGCATGGTCTTCCAGCACTTCAACCTGCTGTCCTCCCGCACGGTGAAGGACAACATCGAGCTCCCCCTGGAGATCCTCGGCGTCTCCGGCGCCGAGCGCTCCCGCCGCGCCCTGGAACTCCTCGACCTGGTCGGCCTCGCCGACAAGGCGAAGTCCTACCCCGGCCAGCTCTCCGGCGGCCAGAAGCAGCGCGTCGGAATCGCCCGCGCCCTCGCCGGCAAGCCCAAGGTCCTGCTCTCCGACGAGGCCACCAGCGCCCTCGACCCGGAGACCACCCGCTCCATCCTCCAGCTCCTGCGCGACCTCAACCAGCAGCTCGGCCTCACCGTCCTGCTCATCACGCACGAGATGGACGTCGTCAAGACGATCTGCGACTCCGCCGCCCTGATGCAGCACGGCCGCGTCGTCGAGTCCGGCACCGTCGGCGAACTGCTCGCCACCCCCGGCTCCCAGCTGGCGGCCGAGCTGTTCCCGGTCAGCGGCGCCCCCACGGGCCCCGACCGCACCGTCGTCGACGTCACCTTCCACGGCGAGGCCGCGACCCAGCCGGTGATCTCCCAGCTCTCCCGCACGTACAACATCGACATCTCGATCCTCGGGGCGGCGATGGACACCGTCGGCGGGAAGCAGATCGGCCGGATGCGGATCGAACTGCCCGGACGGTACGAGGACAACGTCGTCCCGGTCGGCTTCCTGCGCGAGCAGGGCCTCCAGGTCGAGATCGTGGATGAGGACGCACAGCAGCCGGCCGACGCGCCCGTGCTGGTGAAGGATGGTGCCAAGTGACCTGGTCGGAGATGCAGCCCCTCCTGGAGCAGGGCACCGTCGACACGCTCTACATGGTCCTGTGGGCCACCGTCGTCACCGTTCTCGGCGGCCTGCCGCTCGGCATCCTCCTCGTCCTCACGGACAAGGGCGGACTGCTGCAGAACCGGCCCGTCAACAAGGTCGTCGGTGCGATCGTGAACATCGGGCGTTCGCTGCCGTTCATCATCCTGCTGATCGCCCTGATCCCCTTCACGACCTTCGTCGTCGGCACCTTCATCGGCCCGACCGCGATGATCGTGCCGCTCGCCATCGGCGCCATCCCCTTCTTCGCGCGCCTCGTCGAGACGGCGATCCGCGAGGTCGACCACGGACTCGTCGAAGCCGTCCAGGCCATGGGCGGCGGCATCCCCACCATCGTCCGCAAGGTGCTGCTGCCGCAGGCGCTGCCCTCGCTGGTCTCGGGCGTCACCACCACCGTGATCGTGCTCATCGGGTACTCCGCGATGGCCGGCGCGGTCGGCGGCGAAGGCCTCGGCTCCAAGGCCGTCACCTACGGATACCAGCGCTTCGACACCACGTTCATGCTGGTCACCGTCGTCGTCCTGGTCGCGATCGTGACCGTCGTCCAGCTCATCGGCGACGGAGTCGTCCGGCTCCTCGCCCGCCGCGGCCGCACCGCGTAACGGCCCCCGGCCACCCAAGACTTCGTTTTTCGAAGAACAGCCCGGACTTGTTGTCCAGGCGTCCACCGCTCCACCGGAAAGAGGCACTCTTCGTGCGTAAGAACATCAAGCTCACCGCCGGTATCGCCGCCACCGCCGCCCTGGCCCTCGGCCTCACCGCCTGCGGCACCTCGTCGGACCCGTCGTCCGCCAAGGACTCGGCCGGCTCCGCCGACAAGCCCCTCGTCGTCGCCGCGTCCCCGACGCCGCACGCCGACATCCTCAACTTCGTCAAGGACAACCTGGCCGAGAAGGCCGGCCTGAAGCTGGAGGTGAAGGAGTTCACGGACTACGTCCTGCCGAACACCGCCACCGAGTCCGGCCAGGTCGACGCCAACTTCTTCCAGCACAAGCCGTACCTCGACGACTTCAACAAGAAGAACAACACCCACATCGTCCCGGTGGTCAACGTCCACCTGGAGCCGCTGGGCCTCTACTCCAAGAGCCTCAAGTCGGTGAAGGACATCAAGCCCGGCCAGACCATCGCCGTGCCGAACGACACCACCAACGGCGGCCGCGCGCTCCAGCTGCTCGCCGAGAACGGCCTGATCACCGTCAAGCCGGGCGTCGGCACCAACGCCAAGCTCTCCGACATCACCGACAAGAAGGGCCTGGAGTTCAAGGAGCTGGAGGCCGCCACCGTGCCCCGCGCCCTGAACGACGTGGACGCCGCCGTCATCAACGGCAACTACGCCATCGAGGCCAAGCTGTCCCCGGCGAAGGACGCCCTCGTCCTGGAGAAGGCGGACGGCAACCCGTACGCCAACTTCCTCGCCGTCAAGGAGGGCAACGAGAAGGACGCCCGCGTGCAGAAGCTCGCCGAGCTCCTCAACTCGCCCGAGGTGAAGAAGTACATCGAGGACACCTACAAGGGCTCGGTCATCCCGGCCTTCGGCGCCGTCAAGTAAGGCCCGCCACCGGGTTCCGCGTCCGAGGGACCGTCAGACCGGCTCCCCCGTACAGTCCTTGAGCAGAAGGCCCCCCGCATCCCGTCCGGTGCGCGGGGCCTTCGCCACATCCGACCCGGCCATGCGCACCGGCGGCCGCATGCTGCATGCTGTGCGTTCACGCTCGATTCGGACGGTCCACGGCATGGAGCTGCGCATGACTACCACCTTTCCGGACATCTCCATCAACACGGACCGGTTGGTGCTGCGCGCGCTCGAGGAGGCGGACGCCCCCGCCCTCGCCGAGATGATGAACGACGAGATGGTCGCCGCCTGGACGGCCGTGCCCCAGCCCTACACCGAGGACGCCGCACGGGGCTGGATCACCGAGTACGCCCCCACTGAGCGCACCGCCGGCCGGGGCCTCGACCTCGCCGTCACCGAGTTCCTGACGCAGCGTCTCGTCGGCGTCGTCCAGCTGAGCAACACGAACTGGCGGGTCCGCTCCACCGAGATGTCCTACATCATCGCCCCCTGGGCCAGGGGCGAGGGCTACGCCTCCGAAGCCGCCCTCGCCACCGCCCAGTGGCTCTTCGGCGACCAGAAGTTCGAACGCCTGGAACTGCGCACCGCCGCCGACAACACCGCCTCCCAGCAGGTCGCCCAGAAGATCGGCTGCATCAGCGAGGGCGTCCTGCGCAACGCCTGCATAGCCCGCACCCGCACCGAGGACGGCACCTGGGCCGAACTGCGCACCGACTTCATCGTCTGGGGCCTCCTCCCCGAGGACCTCGACGGCGTCGCCGACCAGATGGCCGAGGCGGGCTACTCCTCGTACACCGACTGGAGCTGAGCCCCGGAACGATCCCGGGGTACGCTCGGCACGCCCCCGACCTGCGACAACACCCGAGGGAGACAGACGACGATGGCCGACCGCGTCACGGTGATCGGCTGGGACGGCTCGCCCCTCACCGCGGCGGCCCGGTCCGCGCTCTCCGCAGCGACCCTCGTGGCGGGCGCCGCCCACCACCTCGCGCTGCCCGAGGTGCCCCCCGGCGCCGAACGCATCCGCCTGGGCAGCGTCGACCTCGCCGCCCGCCGCATCGCGGGACACCGCGGCACCGCCGTCGTCCTCGCCGACGGAGACCCCGGATTCTTCGGCGTCGTCCGCACCCTGCGCGCGCCCGAGCACGGCCTCGAGGTCGAGGTCGTCCCCGCCGTCTCCTCCGTCGCCGCCGCCTTCGCACGGGCCGGCATGCCCTGGGAGGACGCGCGGATCGTCGTCGCCCACCAGCGCACCCTGCGCCGCGCCGTCAACGTCTGCCGCGCCCACCCCAAGGTCGCCGTCCTCACCTCGCCGGGCGCGGGGCCCGCCGAACTCGCTCTCCTCCTCGAAGGCGTCCACCGCACCTTCGTCATCTGCGAGGAGCTCGGCACCGACCGCGAACAGGTCTCCGTCCTCACCTCGGACAAGGCCGCCGACCACGCCTGGCGCGACCCGAACGTCGTCCTCGTCATCGGCGGCGCGGTCGGCGGCACCCCTGCCGCCCCCTGGCTGATGGGCCAGGACCCGGCCGCCCGGACGGTCCGCGGCTGGGGCCTTCCCACCGAGGAGTACGACTCCGAGGGCGAAGGCCCGGGAACCGGCCGGGCCCGCCCCGGCGCGGGCACCGACCCCGCCCTCCGAGCCGCCCAGCTGGCCCGCCTCGGGCCCCGCACCGGCGACCTCGTCTGGGACATCGGCTGCGCGGGCGGCGCCTTCTCCGTCGAGGCCGCCCGCTTCGGCGCCGCCGTCATCGCCGTGGACACCGACCCGGCGGCCTGCGCCCGCACCGAACGGGCCGCCCGCCGCCACGGAGTCCTCCTCCAGACCGTCCCGGGACGCGCCCCGCACGTCCTGGAGAGCCTGCCCGAGCCCGACGTCGTACGAATCGCGGCCGGCGGCGTCCCCGTCGTCACCGCCTGCACCGACCGGCGCCCGGAGCGCATCGTCGCGCACGCCTCCACCCGCGACGAGGCCGAGGCGATCGGCGCCGCCCTCGCCGACGGCGGCTACACCGTCGAGAGCCTCCTCCTCCAGACCGTCGGACTCGACCCGGACGACTGGTCGGAACGCGAGCGTTCGGTCGTGTTCCTGCTGTCCGGACGCAGGATCGACCGAGCCCCGTGACCCGGCCGCCCCACCGGGGCAGGGTAGGCTGGCCGATTGTTGTACCGCACCGGGACGTTCGGCACTCTGTTCGTCAATGTCCCGAATGGGTGGCCGCTTTGCGCCACTGACGTGGTACGCGACCAGGGGGGACCGCGCGACGTGGCGCAGTCCACAGCGCACCGTGGCAAATCTCCCTGCCACGATGGCCGAGGGCCGCGACAATGTGTGGGTGTCCGCGTGTGCTTCGTGCCGCGCGGCGCGCACGCTCGTTCTTGTCGACGGGCGCAGGTCTGAAGGAGCACAAGCGATGGGCGAGGGGTACGCATGACGGACACCGGCCAGGTCCCGGGCGAGGGGCTGCCGGAGAACGCAGGCATGGTCGAGCAGCCGGGCATCCCCGCTCCGGGCGCGTACACCTTCCTGGACCCCTCCGAGCACACCACCGAGGACGACGACCTGCTCCTGATGCCGGGCGCCCAGGGCGCCTGGAGCGAGCACCCGCCGGGCGTCGTGCCCGCGCCGCCGGTCGCCGTGCCGCCGCCGCACCTCGTCCCGAACCAGGGCGTGCCGCACGCGGCCGCCCCGGAGGCGGCCGCCCCGATGGGCGACCCGCTCACCGACCCGCTGCCGGACCCGCTCACGGGCCCGCTCCCCGACGGGGTCGCGCTCGCCGACGTGCTGACCGCCCCGCAGGGCCAGACCCCGCCGCAGGGGGTGCACCTCGGCACCCCGGCGCACGGCGTCCCGGTGGCCCCGCAGGAGCCGGTCCTCACCGAGCACGGCTACGAGCCGGGCATCCTCGACACCGGCGCCCACGAGGCGGCCGGCCGTGACACCGGCTCCGTCGACCTCGGCGGCGTCCGCGTGCCCCCGCCCGCCACGGCAGCGACCCCGCCGCCGGCCCGGCGCCCGCTGCACATGGGCCCGCCGGTGCCCGACGCCACCGGTGGCGTCGTGCTCTCCCTCGCCGACCGCGGCCCGGCCGCCGCCGCGCCCGCACCCGTGCCGCAGCCCGCACCGGCCCCCGAGCCGGTCGTGGCCACGGCCCCCGCCCCGATGCCGCTGCGCAACCCGGGCCCGCCGACCACCGGCCCCGAGTACTTCGAGATCGCGCAGGACCAGCAGCTGGCCCCGCAGGGCGCCGAGCCGTGGGTCGCGCAGCCGCAGGAGCAGCCCGCGCCGCAGGCACCCGCAGAAACGGTCGTCCCGCCGACGGCCCAGTTCGTCCAGGTCGAGGGCTCCGTCCCGACGGCCCCGCACCTGGCCCCGATCCCGGCGCCGGAGGCACCCCAGGCCGTCGAGCCGCAGGCCCCGGCCGCCGAGGAGCCCGCCGCCGAGACGCCCGAGGTCCCGGAGACGCCCGAGGCGTCCGAGGCCCCGGAGGCGCCCGAGGTCCCCGAGGCGCCCGCCGCCGTCGTGGAGACGGCCCCCGAGACCCCGGAAGAGACCCCCGAACCCCAGGCCACGGTCCCCGCCCCGCGCGAGGCCGAGCCCGCGGCCGAGGTGGTCGTACCGGTCCAGGAGACCGAGCCGCAGGCCGCCGAACCGGCCGCCGAGGCCCCGGCCGAGCCCGCGCAGCCCGTGGAGGAGCCCGCCCCGGTCCAGCAGGCCGAGGCCGAGGTCGCCGAAGCGGCGCCCGCCGAGGCCCCGGCGCCGGAGCCGGCGGAGGAACTCACGGAGCCCGCGCCCGTCGAGGGTCCCGTGGAGATCCCTGCCGAGGTCCCGGTCGAGGCCCCGGCCCAGCCGCAGGCCGAAGCCCCGGCCCAGCCGCAGGCCGAGGAGCCGGCCGAGGCCCCGCTGGAGGCCGTGGCCGAGGAGATCCCGGTGGTCGCCGAGGACGCTCCGGCGGAGAGGGCCCCCGAGCCGGAGGTTCAGGCCGCCCCCGAGGCGCCGACCGCCGAGCAGCAGGACCTGGAAGCCCAGGCTTCCGACGCCCCGGCCCCGGCCCCCGAGGCGCCCGCCTCCGAGGCCGGCGCCCCGGAGCCGGAATCCCCGACGGCGGAATCCCCGGCGGCGGAAGCCCTTGTGGCGGACGCCCCCGAGGTGGACGCCCCGGCCCCCGGCTACGACGACGCCGAGCGCGAGGCGGTCCTCCGCGTGATGCGCGAGCGCCGTGACATCCGCAACGGCTTCCGCAGCGACCCGATCCCGCACGAGGTGCTCCTCCGCGTCCTCGAAGCGGCCCACACGGCGCCCAGCGTCGGCCACTCGCAGCCCTGGGACTTCGTGGTCATCCGCTCCGCCGAGACCCGGCAGACGATGCACGAGCTGGCCCAGCGTCAGCGCGAGGCCTACGCCAAGTCGCTGCCGAAGGCCCGGGCGAAGCAGTTCAAGGAACTGAAGATCGAGGCCATCCTCGACACCCCGGTGAACATCGTCGTGACCGCCGACCCGACCCGGGGCGGCCGCCACACGCTGGGCCGCTACACGCAGCCGCAGATGGCCCCGTACTCCTCGGCGCTCGCCGTCGAGAACCTCTGGCTCGCGGCCCGCGCCGAGGGCCTCGGCGTCGGCTGGGTCAGCTTCTTCGACGAGCGCGAGATGGTCCGTACCCTCGGCCTTCCCGAGCACCTCGAAGTGGTCGCGTACCTCTGCGTGGGCTACGTCGACGAGTTCCCCGACGAGCCCGAGCTGATGCAGGCGGGCTGGTCCAAGCGCCGCCCGCTGGCCTGGGTCGTCCACGAGGAGACGTACGGCCGCCGCGCCCTGCCCGGCGAGGAGCCGCACGACCTCCTCCAGGAGACCGTCGCCAACATCCGCCCGCTGGACGCGAAGGCGCTCGGCGAGGCCTGGGAGCGCCAGAAGCGCATGACCAAGCCCGCGGGCGCCCTGGGCATGCTGGAGATCATCTCCGCGCAGCTCTCGGGTCTCTCCCGCGTCTGCCCGCCTCCGATCCCGGAGCCGGCCGCCGTGGCGATCTTCGCCGGCGACCACGGTGTCCACGCCCAGGGCGTCACCCCGTGGCCGCAGGAGGTCACCGGCCAGATGGTGGCCAACTTCCTGGGTGGGGGAGCGGTCTGCAACGCCTTCGCGAACCAGGTCGGCGCCGAGGTCTGCGTCATCGACGTGGGCGTGGCGTCCGAGCTCCCGGCCACGCCCGGCCTCCTGCCCCGCAAGGTCCGCCCGGGAACCGGCGACTTCACCACCGGCCTCGCGATGACCCGGGACGAGGTCCTGGCGGCGATCGAGGTGGGCATCGAGACGGCCCGCGACCTCGTGGCAGCCGGCAACAAGGCACTGCTCACGGGCGAGATGGGCATCGCGAACACGACCGCGTCCGCCGCGCTGATCTCGGTCTACACCGGCGTGGACGCGGCCGAGGTCACGGGCCGGGGCACCGGCATCAACGACGAGACGCACGCCCGCAAGGTGGACGTGGTCCGTCGCGCGCTCGACCTGCACAAGCCGGACCCGGCCGACCCGATCGGCGTCCTCTCGGCGATCGGCGGCCTGGAGCACGCGGCCCTGGTCGGCCTGATCCTGGGCGCGGCCTCGCTCCGTACCCCGGTGATCCTGGACGGCGTCTCCACGGGCGCGGCGGCCCTCGTCGCCCGCGCCATCGCCCCCGAGTCCCTCGCGGCGTGCATCGCGGGCCACCGCAGCGCCGAGCCGGGCCACGTGGCGGCCCTGAACAAGCTGGGCCTGCGCCCGCTGGTGGACCTGGACCTCCGCCTGGGCGAGGGCACCGGCGCCCTCCTCGCCCTCCCGCTGGTGCAGAGCGCGGCACGCGCGATGCACGAGGTGGCCACGTTCGACTCGGCGGGAGTCACCGAGAAGTAGCACCCCGGCGCGTCCCCCACCCACTCAGGGAAGTGGGGGACGCGCAGGAACCGGGTTCGGGACGTAGAGCGTGATGTGTGGCGCGTAAGAAGCGTCCAGGAATTCGGTGGCCCCGCAGGCGCCGTAAGTCATGCAGTCCCGAACACGGTTCCGGAGCGGCCCCCACGTCAGGGACGTACAACGGGGAGATCCGTCACAGCGTGACAGGGCCCCGTCACCGATATCGTGGGGGTGGGCGACCGAGCCCCGTCCCACCAGCCGCTTCACCGCCGCAGCGGCCCCGCACATGCCACGCCCCGAGGAGCCGCTCACCCATGGCAGAGAACGCCGAGCACCCCGCCTACCCCGTCGGCCTGCGCCTCGCCGGCCGCCGCGTCGTCGTCCTCGGCGGCGGCCAGGTCGCCCAGCGCCGGCTCCCGGCCCTGATCGCCGCGGGCGCCGAGATCACCCTGATCTCGCCCTCCGCGACCCCGTCCGTGGACGTGATGGCGGAGACGGGCGAGATCACCTGGATCAAGCGGAGGTACGAGGAGGGCGACCTCGCGGACGCCTGGTACGCCCTGGTGGCGACCACGGACCCGACCGCGAACGCCGCCGCCTCGGCCGAGGCCGAGCGCACCAGGACCTGGTGCGTACGAGCGGACGACGCGGAGGCGGCGACGGCCTGGACCCCGGCCACCGGCCGGGACGCGGGCGTCACGGTGGCCGTGCTCACGGGCCACGACCCCCGCCGCTCCGCCGCCGTGCGCGACGCGATCGTCGAGGGTCTGCGCGACGGTTCGATCGCCGCGCCCGCGCACCGCTCCCGCACCCCCTTCGTCGCCCTGGTCGGCGGCGGCCCGGGCGACCCGGACCTGATCACCGTCCGGGGCCGCCGACTGCTCACCGAGGCGGACGTGGTCATCGCGGACCGGCTCGGCCCCCGTGACCTCCTGGACGAGCTGCCGCCGCACGTCGAGGTGATCGACGCGGCGAAGATCCCGTACGGGCGTTTCATGGCCCAGGAGGCCATCAACAACGCCCTCATCGAGCACGCCAAGCAGGGCAAGTCGGTGGTCCGCCTCAAGGGCGGCGACCCCTTCGTCTTCGGCCGGGGCATGGAGGAGGCCCAGGCCCTCGCGGCGGAGGGCATCGCCTGCACGGTGGTCCCGGGCATCTCCAGCTCGATCTCGGTCCCCGGCGCGGCCGGCATCCCGGTGACGCACCGAGGGGTGGCCCACGAGTTCACGGTGGTCAGCGGTCACGTGGCCCCCGACGACCCGCGCTCGCTGGTCGACTGGGCGTCCCTGGCGAAGCTCACGGGCACGCTGGTGATCCTCATGGGCGTCGACAAGATCGGCAAGATCGCCGAGGCGCTCATCGCCCACGGCAAGAACCCGGACACCCCGCTGGCCCTGGTCCAGGAGGGCACCACGGCGACGCAGCGCCGGGTGGACGCCACGCTGGCGACGGTCGCGGAGACCGTGAAGGCGGAGGAGGTCCGCCCGCCGGCGGTCATCGTGATCGGCGACGTGGTCACCGAGGGCCCGGACAGACTGACGAAGTAGCGCGAGGCCCGAACCAGCAGGAGACGGCCGAGCAACCGGGGGTGGCCGCCAGCAGGCCACCCCTCCGCACACATTGGCACCACACCCCGGACAAGGCAGTATCACCTCGTGGCCGAACTCATCACGATCGACGACCCCGACGACCCGCGCCTGCGCGACTACACCGGCCTGACCGACGTCGAGCTCCGCCGCAGGCGCGAGCCGGCCGAGGGCCTGTTCATCGCGGAGGGCGAGAAGGTCATCCGCCGGGCCAGGCAGGCCGGGTACGAGATGCGGTCGATGCTGCTGTCCGCCAAGTGGGTGGACGTCATGCGGGACGTCATCGACGAGGTCCCGGCGCCGGTGTACGCGATCCAGCCGGACCTCGCCGAGCGGGTCACCGGCTACCACGTGCACCGGGGCGCGCTGGCCTCGATGCAGCGCAAGCCGCTGCCGGAGGCCGCCGAACTGCTCTCCGGCGCCCGCCGTGTGGTGATCATGGAGTCGGTGAACGACCACACCAACATCGGCGCCATCTTCCGCAGCGCCGCCGCGCTCGGCATGGACGCGGTGCTGCTGTCCCCGGACTGCGCGGACCCGCTGTACCGGCGCTCGGTGAAGGTGTCGATGGGCGCGGTGTTCTCCGTCCCGTACGCCCGTCTGGAGAGCTGGCCCCGCGGCCTGGAGACCGTACGGGAGGCGGGATTCAAGCTGCTCGCGCTGACCCCGGCGGAGAAGGCGACCTCGATCGACGAGGCCGCCCCGCACCGCCTGGACCGGGTGGCGCTGATGCTCGGAGCGGAGGGCGACGGCCTGTCCACGCAGGCCCTGCGCGCCGCCGACGAGTGGGTGCGCATCCCGATGGCCCACGGAGTCGACTCGCTCAACGTGGGCGCGGCGGCGGCCGTCGCGTTCTACGCCGTGGCGACGGGCCGCCCGGAGTCCTAGCCGGGCCTTCGGCCGGGCCCACGTCCCGAGGGGGCCCCGCGGCCCGGCGCACGACCCGACCCGACCTGACCCACGACCGAAGCGGCACCCCGGCCGGCCCTACCCCTGAAGGGCCTGCGCGGCGGCGATGCCCAGGGCGACCACCAGGGTCACGACCACGAAGACGAAGAGCCGCTGCCGCAGCAGCCGGGGGTTGGCGGGGCGGCGGCCCGTCGACGTGGAGCGCGCGCCGGGCCGGGTCCCGGGACGGGACTGGGGTCCGCGCGAGCCACCGGTCCGGGGCCCGGCCGAGGACCGGGACGAGGCACCGGTCGCACGCCCCTGCCCCCGCTCACGCTCCCCGCCGCGCTCACCGCGCTCGGGACCCCGCTCCCCGCCGCGCTCCGGCCCACGGCCGGGCACGTCCCGCTCGGTGTACCGCTCGGTCGGCCGGACGGTGTTCCGCTCCTCGGCCCGTTCCCGCTGCACGGGCGGCCGGGAGACCGGCAGCCCCTGGGCCTCGCGCGCCGCGATCTCCTTGAGCCGCATCGACAGCTGCAGCGTGCTGGGACGGTCCTCCGGGTCCTTCGCGAGACAGGCCCTGATGAGCGGCGCCAGCGCGTCCGGCACCCCGTGCAGCTGGGGCTCCTCGTGCACGACGCGGTACAGCATGACCTCGGAACTGCCGTGCCCGAAGGGCGAGTCGGCCATGGCCGCGTACGCGAGGGTGGCACCGAGCGAGAAGACGTCGGTGGCCGGGGTGACGGCCGCACCGCGCACCTGCTCGGGGGCGAGGAAGCCGGGCGAGCCGACGGCCGTGCCCACATGGGTCAGGGTGCTGGCCCCGGTGGCCCAGGCGATGCCGAAGTCGATGATGCGGGGGCCCTTGGGGGAGAGCAGGATGTTCGAGGGCTTCAGGTCGCGGTGCACGACCCCGGCCTCGTGGACGGCGACGAGGCCCTCCGACAGGGCGGCCCCGATCGAGGCGACGTCGGCGGCGCGCAGCCCGCCCTCCTCGGCGACCCGGTCGTGCAGCGAAGGTCCGGGCACGTACTGGGTGGCGAACCAGGGGCGCTCGGCCTCCAGGTCGGCGGCGACGAGGCGGGCCGTGCAGCCGCCGCGGATGCGCCGGGCCGCCGACACCTCGCGCGCGAACCGCGAGCGGAACTCCTGGTCCTCGGCCAGGTCGGGCCGGATCACCTTCAGCGCCACCCGCTGGCCGCGCCGGTCGGACCCCAGGTACACGACGCCCATCCCGCCGGCCCCCAGCCTGCGGTGGAGCCGGAACGACCCGACGATCCGCGGATCCTCGCGCCGGAGCCGCATCATCGCCATGTCCGTCCCCTCGTCCGTTCGACGTGGCACAGCTTACGTAGTGGCGCCCGTACGCGCTCATAGGCCGCGCCCTCGCACCGGGATCGATTGTCAGTGCTGAGGGGGAAGGCGGGGGAGGGGCGTCCCTGGATGCGGCGCCCAACCCCCGGTCAGGGAAACCCACTTGACGAGCGGCGCCGGATCCGGCGGAAGGGCTCGGGGGCGGGTTCGGGGGACCGGTCCAGGGGTTGCGGGGCCCGCCCGGGAACACGGGGCCCGGGGAAGTGAGCGAAGTCACGCCGCCGCGCCCGTTCCGCGCGTCCCCTCCGGGAAGACCCGGGGTTCCGGACTCCCGTCTCCACCCAGGGGAGTACGCCGCACGGGCGGGCGTCATCCTCCGGGAGGCCCGGAAGTCGGTACGCGGGCATGACGTCCCGGCGCCCCCCGCTCCCTAGTGTTGAGGTCAAGCGGCGGGTGCAGCACTCGTCCCCCGAGGTCACGCACCCGCCGCGCCGGAACACGACAGGAGAGGAACCATGGCCTACACGGCACCGCGGACGACCACCCGGCCCTCGGGCCGCCGTCACCCCCTGGTGGCCACGGCCATGGTCCTCCCTCTCGCGGCCCTGCTCGTGGTCGTCTTCGGCGGCTGGGAAGCGGTGGTCACACAGGCGTCGTCCGTGGGCGTGATGCTGGGGCGCTGAGAGGCGCCCCGGACCCGGGAGAGCGGCCCGGGTCGGGACATCCGGCCTTCAACCCCGTGGGGACGGGGGTGCGGCGGACGGCAGCGTGGGGCCGGTCAGCTGGGGAGCTGACCGGCCCTCGCGCGTTCCCGACGGGCTTCGTCCGCCCAGTGAATCCGCCCAGTGAATCCGCCCAGTGAATCTCGCCGGTGACTCCGGCCGGTGAATCCGCCCGGTGGATCCGGCCGGGGCACCCCGTACGCTCCGGGAGTGGACTCAGCACCCCCGACCTCTTCCGCCTCGCCGCCGCTCCACGGCCTCGCCGCCCTCGCCCGTGCGGCGGCTCACCCGGCGGACGCCTCCTGCCGTTGCCCGAGCGGTCTCGTCGGGGTGCTGGCCGACCGGGACGACGGGACCGTCGTACGGCACGGGGCTCTCGTCGCCAAGGCGCACGCGCCCGGCACGGACCCGGAGGAGCATCGCGCACGGCTCGCGCTGGCCGCGCACCGGGACGTCGACGGCGTCTTCCTGCCGCCCCTGCCGCTGCCGGGGTCCGGCTCCGACGCGCTGGACGGCCGCCCGGTCACCCTCTGGCCGTACGGTCCGCCCGTGGACCCGGAGGACCCCGACGACGCCCCGTGGGAGGAGGCGGCACGGCTCCTCGCCCTGCTGCACCGCACCCCGCCCCCGCCGGGCGGCGCCGGACGTCTCCCGGACATGCGGGCCCCCGCGAAGGCGGCCCTCGCCGTGGACCGGATGCGCCGCACGGCTCCGGACCACCCGGCGACCGGTACCGTCCTGGACGCCTGGCGGACGGTCCCCGAGGCCCCGGCGCCGTACCGGCTGCTCTGTCACGGCGACTTCCACCTCGGTCAGCTGGTCCGGGCCACCCGCCCCCCGGCCGGCCCGGAGGCCGGAGCGCCGGTCGACGCCCCCACCGCCTGGCGGCTCATAGACATCGACGACCTCGGCCTGGGCGACCCCGCCTGGGATCTGGCGCGGCCCGCGGCCTGGTTCGCCGCGGGGATCCTGCCGCCCGAGATCTGGTCCCGTTTCCTCGGCGCGTACCAGGAGGCCGGCGGCCCCGCCGTGGAGGCCGACCCGTGGGGCCGACTCGACGTGCCCGCACGGGCGCTGACGGTCCAGACCGCCGCGCTGGCCCTCGCCAAGTCCACGGTCGAACGCCGGCCGCTGGACGAGGTCGAGGAAGTGATGATCGACACCTGCGCCCGCATCGCCGGGCACCGAACCGGGTAGGCCCTTTCGGCGTCCACGTAAGGTGAAGCCACCATTCGAACGGCAATGTCAGGGAGTTGAGCCGAGCATGCAGTGTCCCAAGTGCCATGCGGCCATGCACACGTACAACCGCAACGGTGTCCAGATCGAGCAGTGCAGCGGTTGCCGGGGCATATTCCTGGACTACGGCGAGCTGGAGGCCCTGACCCGCCTGGAGTCCCAGTGGGTCCAGCAGGCCCCGCCCGCGCCCGCCCCGCCGGCCTACCCGGCGCAGGCCGCTCCCGCCGCGCCCGCCTGGGGCGCCCCGCACCAGGGCGGCCACCACGGTGGTCACCACGGCGGCCACTACCGTCAGCGTGGCTTCGGGCGGATGCTCTTCTCCTCCTGACCGGGCGCGAAGAAGCCCCCGGCCGCGAGCTGCGGCCGGGGGCTTCTTCCTGTGGTGCGCGATACTGGGATTGAACCAGTGACCTCTTCCGTGTCAGGGAAGCGCTCTCCCGCTGAGCTAATCGCGCGGGTACACCCGAGGGTGTCGGTACTGCGTGCGCGATACTGGGATTGAACCAGTGACCTCTTCCGTGTCAGGGAAGCGCTCTCCCGCTGAGCTAATCGCGCGGGCGCACCCGAGGGGTGCGTGAAGTGTGGTGCGCGATACTGGGATTGAACCAGTGACCTCTTCCGTGTCAGGGAAGCGCTCTCCCGCTGAGCTAATCGCGCGGGGGATCCGGAGATCCAGGATCCGAAGATCCAGTGGACGATACTGGGATTGAACCAGTGACCTCTTCCGTGTCAGGGAAGCGCTCTCCCGCTGAGCTAATCGTCCTTGGAGGTGGAGACGGGATTTGAACCCGTGTAGACGGCTTTGCAGGCCGTTGCCTCGCCTCTCGGCCACTCCACCAGGAGTGAATAGGGGGTTCGGGAAGATCCCCCACATCGAGCGGACGACGAGATTCGAACTCGCGACCCTCACCTTGGCAAGGTGATGCTCTACCAACTGAGCCACGTCCGCTTGTCGTTTCCGTTCCGCTTGCGCGTCCCGGCGACGTGTTGAACTCTAGCGGATTCCTGGGCCAGTACAAAAACGCGTTTCCGCAGCGTGCTGACCTGCGAGCCCTTCAGGGTGCCCGGCCGGGCCTCCCGGAGGGTTCGTGTGGCGTTCACTCGCCGTGTCCCCGGGGTGGCGGGGAGCCCCCGCCCCCTGCGCCTCCCACGCCTCTCGGTCCACGACCCCGTGCTCCCCCTCCGGCCGACCTAGACTCGATGCGTGCACGACCTTGCTCCTCTGGCCCGCTTCGGCGGCCTCGTCGCGACCGATCTCCGGGACGTCACCCACGACCCCGAGGCACTGGACTCCGCAGGCTTCTGGGCCGTCTGCGCGGACTTCGAAGGGCGCCTCACCTGCGCGCGCTTCGGGGACGTCCGGCCCGGCCCGGTCCCCGCGCCCGTCCCCGGCGGCTGGCGCGGTCCCGCCGCCGGTGACTGGACGTCCTCGCTCGACCGCGCCGCGTACACCGCGGGCGTACGGCGCGTGCGCGAGCACATCGCGCGCGGCGAGGTCTACCAGGCGAACCTCTGCCGGGTGCTGACCGCGCCGCTGCCGGACCCGGCGGCCGCCGACGTCGACGCCCTCACCGCGCTCCTGGCCCGGGGGAACCCCGCCCCCTACGCCGGAACGATCCGCCTGCCCGCGCACGGAGTGGAGATCGCCACCGCGTCCCCCGAGCTGTACCTGCGCAGGGAAGGGGCCCTGATCTCCTCCGGCCCCATCAAGGGGACCGGCCGCACCGCCGCCGACCTCCTCCCCAAGGACCACGCGGAGAACGTGATGATCGTCGACCTGGTCCGCAACGACCTGGGCCGCGTCAGCGAGACCGGCACCGTCGCCGTCCCGGAACTCTGCGCCGTCGAGGAGCACCCCGGCCTGGTCCACCTCGTCTCCACGGTCACCGGCCTCCTCCGTGAGGACGCCGGCTGGCCCGCACTCCTCGCCGCCACCTTCCCGCCCGGCTCCGTCACGGGCGCGCCCAAGTCCAGCGCGCTGCGGATCATCGAGGCCCTGGAGACCGCGCCCCGCGGCCCGTACTGCGGAGGCATCGGCTGGGTCGACGCCGACGCGGGCACCGCGGAGCTGGCCGTCGGCATACGCACCTTCTGGATCGACCGCGCCGAGGGCGTGCTCCGCTTCGGCACGGGCGCCGGGATCACCTGGGGCTCCGACCCGGAGCGCGAGTGGGAGGAGACCGAGCTGAAGGCGGACCGGCTCGTCGCGATAGCGTCGGGCGCCTACGAGTCAGGCGCCTCTGAGGCGAGCGGAAAGGCCACTTCTCGATGAAACTCTGGGTCAACGGCGGGCTGCACGACGCGGAGACCGCCCGGGTCTCCGTTCTGGACCACGGACTGACCGTCGGCGACGGCATCTTCGAGACGGTCAAGGCGGAGCGCGGCGAAACGTTTGCTCTCACGCTCCACCTGGAGCGGCTCACCCGCTCCGCCCGCGGCCTCGGCCTGCCCGACCCGGACCTCGACGAGGTCCGCCGCGCCTGCGCCGCCGTCCTGGAGGCCAACCCGATGGAGCTCGGCCGGCTCCGCATCACGTACACCGGCGGTCTCTCCCCGCTGGGCTCGGAGCGCGGCGACGCCGGGCCGAGCCTGGTCGTCGCCCTCGGCGAGACCGGCCGCCGCCCCGACTCCACCGCCGTGATCACCGTCCCCTGGACGCGCAACGAACGCGGCGCCCTCACCGGACTCAAGACCACCTCGTACGCCGAGAACGTCGTCGCCCTCGCCAGGGCGCGCGAGCGGGGGGCCTCCGAGGCGCTCTTCGCCAACACCGTGGGGCAGCTCTGCGAGGGCACCGGCTCCAACGTCTTCGTCGTGGTCGACGGCCGGATCCTCACCCCGCCCGTCTCCTCCGGCTGCCTCGCGGGCATCACCCGGGCGCTCGCCGTGGAGTGGACCGGCGCGGAGGAGACCGACCTGCCGCTGGACGTGCTGGAGAGCGCCGACGAGATCTTCCTGACCTCGACCCTCCGCGACGTCCAGGCCGTGCACCGGGTCGACGGCCGGGAGCTCGCGGCAGCGCCCGGCCCCGTCACCGCCAAGGCGATGCGGGTCTTCGACGAGCGGGCGGCCGCGGACCGCGACCCGAGGCTCGCGTAAATCCGGATGACGGGTGGCGGCAGGCTGGGTAGAACACCCGTGATGACCACCACCCTGCGGCCGTCCGAGCCGCTTCAGCAGTCCGCCGACGGCGGCCGTTCCCGCACCTTCGACATCTGTGTGAACAGCCGCCGGGTCGGATCCGTCCACCTCGCCACCGATCAGGCCTTCGGCGCCGCCTCCGGCCTGATCGAGCGCCTCCTGGTCGACGAGCCCGACCGGCGCCGGGGCCGGGGCACGGTGGCGGCGCTCGCCGCGGAGGAGGTGCTGCGCGGCTGGGGCTGCGGCGAGGTGCAGATCTCGGTGCCCGCGGAGGCGGAGGCCGCGCTGCGGATGGCCCGCTCGCTGGGGTACACCGAGCGCAGCCGGAACATGCGCAAGGAGCTGCCGTCCGAGCCGCCGAGGCTGCCGGAGGGCTTCGGGCACCGCCCGGTCACCGAGGCGGAGTTCGAGGAGTGGTCCGCGAAGTCCCGGGCCGCCTTCGCACAGAGCTGGATCGACCGCGGCGTCCCGGAGGAGCAGGCGCTCGCCAAGGCCGAGGACAGCGGCCGCCGCTTCCTCCCGCAGGGCCTCGCGACCCCGGGCGTCACCATCTCCGTCGCCGTGCGCGACGGGCAGGTCGTCGGCTTCCTGTGGGTCGGCCGACTGGAGCGCGAGCCCGGGAAGGGCACGGGCTTCGTCTTCGAGATCGAGGTCGCCGAGGAGCAGCGCGGGAAGGGGTACGGCCGGGGCCTCATGCTGCTCGCCGAGCACATCGCCCTGGAGGCCGGGGAGCGCCTGATCGAACTGCACGTGTTCGCGGGCAACACCCCGGCGATCCGGCTCTACGAGTCGCTCGGCTACCGCACGACGCTCGTCAACAGCGCGAAGCCGCTGATCTGACCCTCCTGGGGCCTGTCCTCCGGATCAGGGCCGGACGGGCACTAGCCCGCCAGAAGCCGGTCGGCGATCTCCTCGATCCGCTCCCGCAGGCCGTCCTGGCTCTGGCCGCCGTCCAGACGCTCGCCGCCGATGACGTAGGTCGGGGTGCCGGTGACCTTGATCGCCTTGCCCTCGGCCTCGTCGGCGTCCACGGTCAGCAGGTGCCGGCCGTCGATCAGGGCGGTGTCGAACTCCTCGGCGTCCAGGCCGAGTTCCGTCGCCACCTCCAGGAGGACCGGCTCGCCCCGCTCGCCGAGCTCGGCGGTCCTGGCGAGCAGCGCCTCCGCGTACGGCCAGCCCTTGCCCTGCTCGACGGCCTCCTCGGCGGCCTGGGCGGCGGCGTACGCGTGCTTGTGCTTGGCCAGCGGGAAGTGGCGCAGCTGTACGTCGAGCCGGTCGCCGTACTTCTCGCGGAGCGCGCGGACGTCGTCGAGGGCCTGGAAGCAGTCGGGGCACTGGAGGTCGAACCACGCCTCCAGGACGACGGGGGAGGCGGGTGCGGTGGTGGAGTCGTTCATGACAGCAGTCTCCCTCACCGGGACCTGGGGGTGCCCCGGGGAGGAGATCCCGGCCGGGATCACCCGGAGATCTCCCTGATACGGGGCTCGGGGCGTGGCCCCGGGGGGTCTCCGCGGTGCAGGATGGAAGGGACGTATCGGCCCCGCACCTGGAGGATCGCATGCTCGCCGAGACCATCTGTGCCGCGGTGTCCGCGGCGGGCCTGGGCATCGCCGCGATTTCGGCGTACCGGAAGAAGTTCCTGTCCGCCGCCCGGACCGCGGCCTACGCCCTGGTGCCGCTCGGTCTGGTGATGACGGGCGCGGTCGAGTGGATCGCCGACACGGCCTTCAGCCCGGTGGCCTGGGCCGGCTTCGGCGTACTCGGGATCGCCTGGTTGCTCTTCCTGTCCACCAGGGCCGTGGAGCGGCGTCGCGCCGGCCGTGAGGTGACGGCCGGGGGAGCCGATCCGAGAGCCGTGGCTCCGGCCGCTTCGGCGCCCTCCCGTGCCGTGACGGCTAAGCCGCAGGCCGGTCAGTCCGCCGGTGAGGACTTCAGCGACATCGAGGCGATTCTGAAGAAGCACGGAATCTGATCACTTCTGGCGATTCCGGTGTCCGTCCCCGTTCCCTGATCCACGGGAAGGGGTGAACGGCCCCCGCGGTGGGGCGTGTTGCGGGATTCGCCGGGTCCGGCGTGCGCGATCATCCCCCCGAGATGCTGGATACCTCGCGGGAGCCCGTGCCCGCCGCCACCGACGCCCCCGCCGAAGAGCCGCGCGGCTGCCTGTTCGCGCTCTCCCAGCCGCCGCTGATGATCTTCCTCGGGGTGATCGGCTGTCTGCTGATGATGGCCGCGGTGCACGATCTCTTCGTGCTCTGACGGGCCCGGGCCCCGGGCGGACCGGCCGCCCCGGGCGGGGCGCGTCAGCCCGCGGCCTCCTTGCGGCGCGCCCGGTACGCGGCCACGTGCAGACGGTTGCCGCAGGTGCGGCTGTCGCAGTAGCGGCGCGAGCGGTTGCGCGAGAGGTCCACGAAGGCCCGGCCGCAGTCCGGCGCCTCGCAGCGCCGCAGCCGCTCCTGCTCGCCCGCCACGACGATGAACGCGAGGGCCATGCCGCAGTCGGCCGCGAGGTGGTCCGCCACCGAGGCGCCCGGCGCGAAGTAGTGCACGTGCCAGTCGTAGCCGTCGTGGTCGGTGAGCTGGGGGGTGGTACCCGCACCCGCCACCAGCTGGTTGATCAGGGGAGCGGCGATCCGCGCCTCGGGGGCGGAGAAGACCGCCGCGAACTTCTCACGCACCTCGCGCACGGCGCGCAGGTCGTCGGGCCCGAGGTCGCCCACGCCGCTGACCTTGTGCGCGTGCAGGAAGTCGTGGAGCTCCGGGAGGTCCGCGAGCTCGTCGGCCCGCTCGCCCTGGGGCGCGGTGTTCATCAGATCGACGACGGTGTCGAGGGCGATCCGGGTGTCGTGGGGGATCAGCACGATTCGCTCCCTGGCCGGCCGCGGGCGGGCGCCCGCGGAATGGCGCTGACTTTAGCGCGCCCCGGAAAACGACACCGGCGCCCTCCACCGCGCCGGCTGCGCGGTGGGAGCGCCGGATCTCGTGCCTATGTGACTGACCGAGCGGCGCCGTCTCCCCGAGTCGGACGGCGCCGTGCGGCTCTCGGCCTGGCTCAGCTGTCGGCCAGGATGTGGGAGAGCTCCGTATCGAGATCGAAGTGCCGGTGCTCGGTGCCCGGTGGCACAGCGGCGTCGGTCCTCTTCAGGAACGACTCCAGGGCCCTCGCCGGGGCCTCGAGCAGGGCTTCTCCCTCGGGGGAGCTCAACGCGATGCAGACGACTCCCTGACCGTGACTACGGGACGGCCAGACGCGGACGTCGCCCGTGCCGGTGGGCCGGTGCAGCCCCTCGGCGAGAAGGTCGCGGGCGAAGACCCACTCGACCGTCTCTTCGGCTCCGGTGTGGAAGGTGGCGTGCACGGCATACGGATCGGCCGTGTCATACCGCAGGCCCGCGGGTACAGGCAGTGAGGACTCGCTCGACACAACGAGGCGCAGGTGCAGCTCGCAGCTGACCGTGGTGTTCATAAGCGCCAGGGCCTTTCGCTCAGTGTGCGCTCGGGGATTCGCACGTCGGCGAAATCGACATGCCACCTCCGGTGCCGTTGTAAACCCCTCTGTCGGTTTTGTGATCGTTCAGGTAGCTCGGATGGGGGCGTGTGACCTGCGGTAATACCGCCATTCCGGTGGGGGCTCCCCGTCCGGTAGGTTGGGGAGCATGAATGCGGAGAGTGACGAGCGCACCGGGGAGTCCGCAGGCGGCAAGGAAGCCGAACTGGGATCCCGCGCACCGGAGTTCATCAAGTCCCGGCGAGGCCTGCATCTGAGCTGGCAGGTCGGCGTCTTCATCGTGGGACTCGCCGTGGTCGGCGCCGGAGTGGTGATGCTGCCGCTCCCCGGGCCCGGCTGGCTGGTCATCTTCGGCGGCATGGCGATCTGGGCGACCGAGTTCGTCTGGGCCCAGCTCGTGCTCCGCTGGACCAAGCGCAAGGTCACGGAGGCCGCCCAGCGCGCCCTCGATCCCAAGGTCCGCCGCCGGAACATCATCCTCACCACCGTCGGTCTGGTGATCATCGCCGCGCTGCTCGGCGTCTACCTCTGGAAGTTCGGCCTCGTCATGCCGTGGAAGATCGACGAGTGACCTTCGGATGGTTCGGGAGCCCCGCTGACATGGGGTAATGTTTGCGGTGCGCCCGGGCGATTAGCTCAGTGGGAGAGCACTTCGTTCACACCGAAGGGGTCACTGGTTCGAACCCAGTATCGCCCACCACCCGGATCGAAGGCCCGGAGACGGAACACCGTCTCCGGGCCTTCGGCGTCTCATCGCATCCGCGCCAGCCGCTCCCGCAGCCTCCGCGCGTCCCGCAGCCGCTGCTCGTACGTGGCACCCACCGCGAGCAGCAGCAGCCCCGCCAGGGCCGGCGGCAGCCAGCGCGGCAGCGCGCCCACCGCCTGCACCACGTACGGCGCCAGCTCGTGCAGCCCGTCCAGGGCGAGCACCGCGCCGCCGAGCACCAGGAGCGCCTGGAGCCGGAAGCGGGCGCCGAGCAGCGTCACCACGAGGGCCGCGACCCCCAGGGCCAGCGGGCGCGCCCACTCCGGGTCCGTCCAGGCCGCGAGCAGGCTCGGCAGCAGCGTCACCGCGAGACCGGGGCCGTACGCCGTCCAGGACGAGGCCTCAGGGTCCCGGCGCCGCCGCAGGAAGCCGACGGCCAGCGCCGGCACCGTCACCGGGAGCGTGTACGCCTCCGGGGTCGTCACGTCCCAGACCGCGAGCCGCACCCAGGTGGCCAGCAGGAACAGCACCGCCGCCGTCCACGAGGCGAACCGCCGGCGCTCCGGCCGGACCGCCGTCGCCGCCGCGATCACCCCGCTCAGGGCGAGGGCGAGCGCGAGGAAGGCGGGCCGGGACGCGGCGATCCCGAGGGCGAGCACGCCCACGGCCCCGCCCGTGATCTCGACCGCGAGGGCCACCGGGCGCGGAGCCCTGGAGCCGAGGCCGGCGGTCGCCGCCGGGACGAGCAGCAGCGCGAGCGCCGTCCAGTGGTCCTCGAAGTCGCCGGCGGCCGCCACCGCGAACACGAGCCCCGTGGCCGCGAGCACCGCCCCGCAGGCGGAGACCACCCGGCGCGCGTCCGTGCCGAGCACCGCGACCCCCGCGAGGAGGGCGAGGACCACGCCGAGCGCGGCGAAGGTGGCGCCCCGGACGTCCAGGGCCAGGGCGACCGCGCTCACGGCGGAGGCGAGGCCGCCGACGTACGCGGTCCACCCGAGGGCGGTAGCGGGCTCCACGGCCGGGGCCTGCGCCCGGGGCCGGGAGGGCGCCCAGGCGGCCCAGGGCGTCCCGGGACCGGGGACCGGCGGGGCGGCGGGACCGGCGGCCGCCGGCGCGGACGCGGCGGCCGGGGCCTCCGGCGTGGTGGAGCCCGCTTCCCGGGGAGCGGCGTGCGGGTCCGGCGTGTCCGTACCGGGCGCGCCGGGGTGTCCGGCCGGAGCGGTGACCGCGCGCAGACCTCGCGTCAGCGGGCCCGGACGGACCGCGATCCACAGCGCGGCCGCCGTCGTGACCAGCTGGAGGGCGAGCGTCGCCGCGTA
The DNA here is from genome assembly GCF_014648895.1 of Streptomyces tanashiensis. Lineage (GTDB taxonomy): Bacteria > Actinomycetota > Actinomycetes > Streptomycetales > Streptomycetaceae > Streptomyces > Streptomyces tanashiensis. Next base: position 191,400 of record NZ_BMRZ01000009.1, on the reverse strand, counting down.
CGGGAGCTCGAAGGACACCGGCAGGGCCGTCAGCAGGGCCCAGGCCAGGGCGAGGGCGCCGCACCGGGCCCAGAGCCGGGGCAGGGTCGCGAGAGCCGCGAGGGCCACCGCCAGGACCAGCACCGCCGTCGCCGGGAAGGAGGTCAGCGCACGCGCGGCGTGCTCGCCCGACCAGACGTCCGTCGTCCGGGCCACCGGCCCGAGGAGCCCCGCCGCCACCGGCGGCAGCGCCCACACGAGCCCGAGCGCCGCGACACCGGCGCCCGCGCCGGCGAGGCCGAGCCGGATCCCGCGCGGCGGACGGACACCCGCACCGGCCGGGACCGCCGGGTCCGATCCGGCACCGTGCGACGCGGCGCCGCCGGCCGCCGCTGAAGCGTTTCCGCCCGGGCCGGGCACGCCGTCCCCGGCCGCCGCCCCGCCGCCGAGGCGCCACACGGAGGCCAGGGCCAGCGCGCACAGGACATACCCCGGCACCGCCCAGTCGGCGGGGAGCGCCGAGCGCAGGAGGCCGCCGACCGCCGTGAGGGCCGCCAGGCCCGCGACCGCCGAAGCCGCCGCCGCGAAGGCGGGGACGCGCCACGCCCCGTAGAGGGTCACCGCCGCTCCCGCCAGGAGGAGCGGAGCGCCGCTCCACGGGGAGACCAGCGAGAGCCAGCCGCCCGTCAGCAGCGCCCAGCCGCCCAGTGCGGTCGCCGCCGTGCCCGCCGTGATCCGGACCGCCACCGGCCGGGTCCACAGGACGACCGCCGCGTCCGCCGTCGCCGTGAGGAGCGCCGCCCAGGCGAAGGCCGTCGACCCGCCGCCCGCCGCGAGCACACCCAGCGGCAGCGACAGCTGCGCCGCGGCCACGGCCACCGGCAGCGGGATCCGCAGCCGGGACAGCGCCGAGCCGTACGCGGTCCACGCGGCCGCGAGGACCGCCGAGGCCACCGCCGTGTACCCCAGGCCGTCCGTCTCCGACAGCGCCACCCGGTGCAGCGCGTACGCGTCGAGCACCATCAGGACGAGACCGAGCGCCGCCACCGCCTCGGCCGTCGACACCAGGCCCTTGCGCAGCAGCGCCACCGGCGCCGCGAGCGCCGCGCCGGTCACCACGGCCAGCACCGTCGCACGGGCGCCGATCCCCATCGAGCCCCAGCTCACCAGGGTGAAGGCGACCGCCGCGATCGTCAGCAGGGTGCCGCCGAGCGTCAGGAGCACGTTCTGCGCGCTCCGGGGCGTCGAGTCCGCGACCGGCGGACGCGGCCGGAGCGGGGCCGCCGCCGCGACCGGCGGGTACAGCACCTGGATCAGCCAGGCGCGGCGGGCCAGCAACTGGGACCGGCGCGTGTCGAGTTGTGCCAGCTCGCGGTCGACGAGCACCAGCTCGTCCGCGGGAGGCAAGGAGTTGTCCATAACCGGAGTGTGGCCCCGGCCACAGCCGGCCGGAATGCGTCCCGGTACTCAGATTCCCGCCTGAGTACGCCCACACTGGAGGCATGGACTGGTGCCGGTACCGCTTCCGCTGCGTCTGGCGGCTCGCCGCCCCGCCCGATGCCGTCTACGCGGTCCTCGAACGTGCCGAGGAGTACCCCCGCTGGTGGCCCCAGGTCCGCGAGGTCGTCCCCCTCGACGAGACCACCGGCACCGCCCGTTTCCGGTCCGTCCTGCCGTACGACCTCCTCGTCACCGCCCGGGCCCTGCGCCGCGACCCGGCCGCCCGCGTGCTGGAGGTCGGCCTCGGCGGGGACCTGGAGGGCTGGGCCCGCTGGACCCTCACCCCGGAAGGGAACGGCACCCACGCCCTCTACGAGCAGGAGGTCGAGGTCCGCGCCCGGCTCCTGCGGGCCCTGGCCGTCCCCGGACGGCCCCTCTTCCGCGCCAACCACGCCCTGATGATGCGCGGCGGACGGCGCGGACTCGCGGCCCACCTGCGCGCGGTTTGAACCGGAGGCGCGAAGGCCTGTATGGTTCAACCCGTTCCCGGGCGATTAGCTCAGCGGGAGAGCACTTCGTTCACACCGAAGGGGTCACTGGTTCGATCCCAGTATCGCCCACCGGGTAGAGGCCGGTCCGTCGAAAGACGGACCGGCCTCTGTCATGTGACGGGCCCGTACGGCGGGGTGTCACGCCGCCGTACGCAGCTCCGGCCGCAGCGGCCACGCCGGGTCCACCGTCTCCGGCGTCCCCTGCCGGGTGAACCAGGCCTGGAGCCCCCGCGCCTGAGCCGCGTGCCACACCGCCTGGAGCGTGTGGAGCTCCGCCGGAGTCAGCCGTTCGAGACGGGACGAGAAGCGCCGCGCCACCGCCCGTACGACATCCATCGCCGCGGTCGCGTCCGCCGCCGCGTCGTGCGCGCCCGCGAGCTCCACCTCGTAGTGCGCGCACAGGTCCGTCAGCGTCCTGCGGCCCTTCCGGTAGCGGTCCAGGTGCTTGTCCAGGACCCTCGGGTCGAGCACGCACAGGGGGCTGCCCGCCGTGTAGTCGCCCAGGGTCGACGCCCGGTGCCGCCTGAGCTCGCGGTCCAGGATCGTCAGGTCGAACGGGGCGTTCATCACCACCAGCGGGCGCCCCGCCGCCGACTGCTCGGCCAGCGCGCGCGCCAGCTCCTCCATCACGGGGGACGGCCACCGGCCGTTCCGCTGGAGGTGATCGTCCGTCAGGCCGTGGACGGCCGTGGCCCCCTCCGGCACGGGTATGCCGGGATTGACCAGCCAGCGCGTCACCCGCGGACGCGCGCCCTCCGTGTCCTGGACGACGAGGGCGGCCGAGACGATCCGGTCCTCCTCGACGTCAACTCCTGTGGTCTCCGTGTCGAAAGCGGCCAGGGGCCCTTCGTACCAGTGCATCGACATCCCCGAACTCCCTGCACACGTGCGGCAGATGGCCAACCCCCTGCCCCGAAACGGTGATACCCGGACTGTTTGCGTCGTACGCGGACCGGTCACAACACAAGGGACGGGGAAGGAAGACGACATGGCGCTCGCCCAGCCCGAGTCGGGAGGGCTGCCGCCCCAGCGGGTGGCACCGACGCGCGGCTCACTCGCCACCACCGCCTGCATGGAGACCCTTCAGGTGGGATACCTGCACGCCGTCGCCGCCGCGGCCGGCTGCTCGCTGTCCCAGCCCTTTCCGGACAACGGCATCGACTGGCACGTGAGCCACAGCGCTCCCGGGCACACCGTCGACGACGAAGTGACCATCAAGGTGCAGCTCAAGTGCACCTACCAGCTGCCGCCGCGCGTGCCGGGGAGCACGTCCGCGGCGTTCTCGTTCACCCTCGACAACGACCATCTGGTGAAACTCGCCCGGACGCCGGTGTCCGTGCACAAGATCCTGGTCGTGATGCTCGTCCCGAGGTCACCGGAGGACTGGCTGCGAGCGAGCCACGACCGGCTCGACCTGCGGCACTGCTGCTACTGGATCAATCTGGCCGGACACCCGGTCACGGGACGGCGCCGGACCACCGTGCGCATCCCGACGGCGCGGATCTTCGACGACCGGGCGCTCTGCGAGATCATGACCCGGGTCGGCGTGGGAGGGAGACCTTGATGCACCGACCGATCGACGAGTCCGGGTTCGGGCACGAGGGGGACGGGGCCGGGCACGGCCCCGTCCCCCCGCCCTACCGGCCCCATCCGGCACCCGGCGAGACCCCCGGGCCCTGGACCGGCGTCCCCGCCCCGCCCATCGGGCCCTGGGCCGACACCCAGGGCGCACCCGACCCGGGCAGGGTCGACCCGAGGGTCCTCGGCGCCCTGCTGGCCCGCCACGGCTGGCGCCGGCGCGGCGGCGCCGTCGGCCGCTACAGCCGCTGGACCCCGCCCGGCAGCGGCTCCGGCACGAGCCTCCTCGTCCCGGAGAGCCGCGCCTTCCCGGACTGCGAGGACCTGCTCGGCGAGGCGCTCACCGCCCTCGCCCACAGCGCCACACCCTCCGCCCGCGAGGTCCTCACCGGCCTCTCCGTGCCCAGCGACGAGATCCGCTGGTGGCGGGACGTGCCCCCGGGCCCGGCCGGCACCGTCCCCTGGACCGTGCAGGAGCAGCTCAGGTCCGCCGCCCGCCAGCTCCTCCTCGCCGGGGCCCTCGCCGTGCGCGGCCGGGCCGGCTACTACGGCGCCCGCCACCGGCGCGCCGCCCAGTCCTCGCTGGAGACCGTCGTCGTCGGCGCGGCGCCCGGCGGGCGCGGCCTCACCGCCTTCCTGCCGGTCGAGCCCGGCCGGCCGATCGCCGTCCGGCTCTACCACGCGCTCCACGCGGCCCGCGAGGCCACCGACTACCAGCGGGCCACCGGTGGCATGGAGGCCTTCGACACCGCCGTCGAGGCGGGCGTCAGCCGTGAGCTGACCGAGGCGCTCGTCGCCCTCGTCCGGGGCACCGAGGGCGCCCGCATCGCCCTGGAGTGGGCCCCGGCCGCCGGCGCGCCCGAGGGGTGCGCGGCCCGGCCCGAACCGGTCGAGTTCTCGCCCGGCGACCTGCCCGCGCTGCGGGAGGCGAGCGCCCGCTATCTCACCGACGAGCCCTCCGTCCCGGTCCGGCTCACCGGTGCCGTGGTCCGCATGCGCCGCTCGGGGCCGCGCGGCGAGGGCATCGTGCGGCTCCGGGTGCTGGCCGGCGCGGAGGTCCCGCACGTCCGGGTCGCCCTCGACGAGGAGGCGTACCGCACGGCCGGCCACGCCCACCTCGTCGGCCTTCCGATCCGGGTCGTGGGCCGTCTGGAGAGCCGCGGCGGCTTCCGGCGCCTCACGGACGCCTCCGGGGTCGTTCCCGTCCAGGTCGACGAGACGGAGCGGGACCGGCTCCTCAAGGCCCTGCACGAGAACCTCGACTTCTTCGAGGAGGCGTGCGGGCCGGAGGGGGAGTGAGGGCCGGAGGGGAGTGAGGGCCGGGCGGGGAGCCGCGGGCGGGGGCCGGGCCGGGAGCGGTGCCGGCCGGGAAACCGTTTCGCGGGCGGTGCGAACCGCTCGGTAAGATCGGTGACGACGCGGCACCTCGTCTCTGCCGCGCGTCGCCGGCGCCGGCACCTCGTGTCTGCTTGCGCCCCTATGTACGGAGTACCCGTGTCTGAAGTCCGTGTGACCGTCCAGTCCGCCTCGGAAGCAGAGGAGAGGGCGGTGAGCGCGGGCACCACCGCCGGCGCCCTGTTCGCCGACGACCGCACCGTCATCGCCGCCCGCGTGGGCGGCGAGCTGAAGGACCTGTCGTACGAGCTCGCCGACGGCGATGTCGTCGAGGGCGTCGAGATCTCCTCCCCGGACGGTCTCGACATCCTGCGCCACTCGACCGCGCACGTCATGGCCCAGGCCGTGCAGGAGCTCTTCCCCGAGGCCAAGCTGGGCATCGGCCCGCCGGTCCGGGACGGCTTCTACTACGACTTCGACGTCGAGAAGCCCTTCACCCCCGAGGACCTCAAGGTCATCGAGAAGAAGATGCAGGAGATCCAGAAGCGCGGCCAGCGCTTCGCCCGCCGCGTGGTGACCGACGAGGCCGCCCGCGAGGAGCTGGCGGACGAGCCGTACAAGCTGGAGCTCATCGGCATCAAGGGCTCCGCGTCGACCGACGACGGTGCGAACGTCGAGGTGGGCGGCGCCGAGCTGACCATCTACGACAACCTCGACGCCAAGACCGGCGAGCTGTGCTGGAAGGACCTCTGCCGTGGTCCGCACCTGCCGACCACCCGGAACATCCCCGCGTTCAAGCTGATGCGCAACGCGGCCGCCTACTGGCGGGGCAGCGAGAAGAACCCGATGCTCCAGCGCATCTACGGCACCGCCTGGCCGTCGAAGGACGAGCTGAAGGCGCACCTCGACTTCCTGGCCGAGGCCGAGAAGCGCGACCACCGCAAGCTGGGCAACGAGCTCGACCTGTTCTCCGTCCCGGACGAGATCGGCTCCGGCCTCGCCGTCTTCCACCCCAAGGGCGGCATCATCCGCCGGGTCATGGAGGACTACTCGCGCAAGCGCCACGAGGAGGAGGGCTACGAGTTCGTCTACTCGCCGCACGCCACCAAGGGCAAGCTGTTCGAGAAGTCCGGCCACCTGGACTGGTACGCCGAGGGCATGTACCCCCCCATGCAGCTCGACGAGGGCGTGGACTACTACCTCAAGCCCATGAACTGCCCGATGCACAACCTGATCTTCGACGCGCGCGGGCGCTCCTACCGTGAGCTGCCGCTGCGCCTGTTCGAGTTCGGCACCGTGTACCGGTACGAGAAGTCGGGCGTCGTCCACGGCCTGACCCGGGCCCGCGGCTTCACCCAGGACGACGCGCACATCTACTGCACCCGTGAGCAGATGGCGGAGGAGCTCGACAAGACCCTCACCTTCGTCCTGAACCTGCTCCGCGACTACGGTCTGAACGACTTCTACCTGGAGCTGTCGACCAAGGACCCGGAGAAGTTCGTCGGCTCGGACGAGGTCTGGGAGGAGGCCACCGCGGTCCTCCAGCAGGTCGCCGAGAAGCAGGGCCTGCCGCTGACCCCCGACCCGGGCGGCGCCGCGTTCTACGGCCCGAAGATCTCGGTGCAGGCGCGGGACGCCATCGGCCGTACCTGGCAGATGTCGACCGTCCAGCTCGACTTCAACCTGCCGGAGCGCTTCGACCTGGAGTACACCGCCCCGGACGGCACCAAGCAGCGCCCGGTCATGATCCACCGTGCGCTCTTCGGCTCGATCGAGCGCTTCTTCGCCGTGCTCCTGGAGCACTACGCGGGCGCGATGCCGCCGTGGCTGGCCCCGGTCCAGGCGACCGGCATCCCGATCGGTGACGCGCACGTCGACTACCTGCACGAGTTCGCCGCCAAGGCGAAGAAGCAGGGCCTGCGGGTGGACGTCGACTCCTCCTCGGACCGGATGCAGAAGAAGATCCGGAACGCGCAGAAGCAGAAGGTCCCGTTCATGATCATCGCGGGTGACGAGGACATGGCCGCCGGCGCCGTCTCCTTCCGCTACCGCGACGGCTCGCAGGAGAACGGCATCCCCGTCGACGAGGCGATCGCCAAGCTCGCCAAGGTCGTCGAGGACCGCGTCCAGGTCTGACGCACGCGTATCGCGGTCGGGAGGCCCCCGGGGATCGCCCCGGGGGCCTCCCCGTACGTCGGTCCAGTCAGCCCTCGCCCTCCCGGCGGAAGACCTGGATCAGCCAGGACGAGAACGAGCCTGTCACCGCGCCGAGCAGGGCCAGGCCGCAGGCCATGATGCCCACCGCGACCAGTCGGCCCATCGGCGTCACGGGCACCACGTCCCCGTAGCCCACGGTCGCCAGCGTCGCACAGGCCCACCACACCGCGTCGCCGAAGGTGACGATGGACGCGCCCGGCGCGCCGTACTCGACGTCGTAGACGGTGAGCGCGCCGGCGAAGCCGAGCAGCGTCGCGGAGAGCCCCGCGTACGCCATGACGCGGGCGTAGAGAGTGAGCCGGGGCTCCTGATTCCGGCGCTGGGCCCGGTCGTACGCGGTCACTACGCGCAGCGGCCGCAGCAGCGGCAGGATCAGCACCACCGTGTCCAGGAAGTGGTGGCGCACGAAGCGCAGCGGGCCGAGACCGCTGAGCTTGAGGCGTACCGCGTAGTCGACGACGAACACGGCCCAGGAGGAGAACAGGAGGGCGAGGCAGAAGTCGCGCCAGCCTGCAGGCAGGTCGCGGCCGAGGACCCGCATCGCGTAGCTGCCGAGGAAGACGAGGGAGGTCACCGTCAGCGGGATCTCCATACGACGGTCCCAGCGCTCCTGCCTCGGAGGAATGGGCGGCCTGTCCTTCATCCGATCAGCATGGCCCCTGCAGGGATCTTCCGCCCCGGCGACACGTTCCGAACGGGCGACGCAATATGCTGCTCAGCATGACGACTGAGCCGGAACAGCAGATCGGAGTGGGGACGCAGGACGCGTTCCAGCGCCTGTGGACGCCTCACCGGATGGCGTACATCCAGGGCGAGAACAAGCCGACCGGGCCGGGGGCCGAGGACGGCTGTCCGTTCTGTGCGATTCCGTCGAAGTCGGACGAGGACGGTCTGGTGATCGCCCGGGGCCGGAGCGTCTACGCGGTGCTCAACCTCTACCCGTACAACGGCGGTCACCTCATGGTCGTCCCGTACCGTCACGTCGCCGACTACACCGACCTCGACGAGGCCGAGACCGCCGAGCTCGCCGACTTCACCAAGCGCGCCATGGTCGCGCTCCGGGCGGCGTCCGGCGCGCACGGCTTCAACATCGGCATGAACCAGGGTGCCGTCGCGGGCGCCGGCATCGCCGCCCACCTGCACCAGCACGTGGTGCCCCGCTGGGGCGGCGACACGAACTTCATGCCGGTCGTGGGACACACCAAGGTGCTGCCCCAGCTGCTCGCCGACACCCGGAAGATGCTGGCCGACGCCTGGCCGGCCACCCTCTGAACCCCTGAACGCCGCGGCGGACCCGGGTCAGGCGTCGTAGACGTCGGCCTTCTTCGGACCCGGGTCCTGGATGCCGCCGCCGAGGACCAGCGAGCGGTTGGTGAAGCGCTCCGTCTCCACGTTGTGCTCGTCGAGCACCTTGAGCGTCGCGGCGTGGACGGCCCGGAGGACGGGCGTGGCCATGCGGATCGCGTCGTCGGCCATGAAGCGGTTCTTCCAGAGCGGCCCGGCCCAGACGTGCCGCAGACCGAACGGCTCGGGCAGCGACATCTTGCCGCCGAGGAACTCCAGGACCGGCGGATACCAGGTGAGCGGCGCGCGCACCGCCAGCCGGACGATGTCGTTGGTCGTCAGCAGCGGCTGCTGGATCTCCTTCGTCTCCCAGAAGCGGACGGTCTTCGAGACCTCCTTGGTCTTCGCCTTCGGCTTCGTGGTGAAGAGACCGTGGACCGGGCCGAGCGCGTGACCGGTGACCTCGATCCGGAGCGTGTGGTGGAGCGAGGTGACGGTGACCATCATGGTCAGGACGAGATTCCCGTCCCAGAGCGTGAACTGCACGCCGAGGTAGTGACGGTTGCCCGCGCCGAACTGCTGGTCGTTGCAGATGCGCTGTATCTCGTGCGGCTTGACCTGGTAGTGGACGATGTTGTCGCCCGACGGGCGGGTGACCTCGTCGGCTCCCTCACCGACCGGGGAGACGATCCAGTGCTTGACCGTCGGCTTGGGGAAGCCGGTCTTCAGGGAGCCGCGCTCCAGGAGCGCCAGCTCGTCGTGGATCCGGCGGACGACGTCCCAGGCCCGGAAGGCGTGGAGCTCCTTGCCGGGCTGGGGGACCAGCTCCTCCGCGAGCGTCCAGCTGCCCCAGCGGGTGCCCAGGCCGAGGATCCCCTTGGTGCCCGCGTAGAAGACGATGTTGGACTGCTGCTCCGCGGAGAGCTTCTCCAGGTTGACCCGGAGCGCCTCAGCCGACTTCTCGCCCGGGTCCTGGGGGACGGACTTGGGGACGTGCGGGCCGACCCCGCCGCCGCCGAGCAGACCGGTCCAGCGCTCGCGCAGGTCGACGGCGGCGTTCAGGCAGATCCGGCTCGCGAGGAACCAGCCGACGACCGGGGCCACGACCATCGCGCGCAGGTAGTTCGGCAGGATCCCGTCGAAGGGGAGCTTGAGCAGCACGAGCGCCGCGAAGATCCCGGCGGCCCAGAGGAGGGCGGTGCCGACGGCGCTGTTGCGCTTGTTCTCGGAGCCGGCCACGAGGCGGCGGAGCTGGATGACGCCGAGCCACAGCAGCAGGCCGGGCAGGAAGAGGACACCGCAGAAGAAGGTGACCAGGGTCAGCTTGATGTCACGCTGCCGCCGCAGGTGGGTGGCGGCCAGGCAGTGCTCGACGACCGGCTGCGGCTCGGCCCCGAAGGACTGGATCAGGGCCTTGCGGGCGCCGCCGAGCATGCGGACCTGGACCGCGCGGGAGAAGGCCTCACCGAGGTCGGGGCTGAAGAGCCCCCACTTCCCCTCCTTGACCGTGGTCTTGTAGAGGTCGTTGTCGGCTTCCTGGATCGTCTTGAGCGGGCTGTCCCGGTACGCGGCGGAGGCGAGCGCGTTCGTCGCGCCCGTGCCGCCGCCCGTGTTCTGCAGGGGAATCTGCGCCCCGGGTCCAAAACCGTCGATCGCCACTGCCGCCCCCATCGCGCGCGAGTCCCTGTGCGGGCTGTTCCCAACTGCCGCGCCCCGCACACCTTCTGAGCTGGGCACCACAGCGTAACCGGGTACGGCCGGATGCGTCACGGCCTGTGGATGGTGACGGCCGAATGACGTCCGCCCGGCAGGCGTCGGGCGGACGTGGACCCCTGTCGCTCCGTCAACTAGGAGCCGTTTTCGGCCTGTTCGCGGATCTTCTCCGCCAGGTGCGGCGGCATCGGCTCGTGCCGGGCGTACGTGCGGTCGAACCGGCCGGTGCCGTGCGAGATCGAGCGCAGGTCGATCGCGTACCGCCCGATCTCGATCTCCGGCACCTCGGCCCTGACCACGGTCCGTCCCGGGCCCGCCTGGTCGGTGCCGACGACCCGGCCGCGCCGTCCCGACAGATCGCTCATGACCGGGCCCACGTACTCGTCGGGGACGAGGACCTCGACCTGGGCGACCGGCTCCAGGAGGTGGACGGGCACGTCGGCCGCCGCCTCGCGCAGCGCGAGCGCCCCGGCGGTCTGGAAGGCGGCGTCGGAGGAGTCCACCGAGTGGGCCTTGCCGTCCCGCAGGGTGACCCGGATGTCGACGAGCGGATGGCCGGTGGCGAGCCCGCGCGCGGCCTGCGCCCGTACCCCCTTCTCGACCGACGGGACGAACTGGCGCGGGACGGACCCGCCGACCACCTTGTCGACGAACTCGATGCCGCTGCCCGGAGGCAGCGGCTCCACGTCGATCTCGCAGATGGCGTACTGGCCGTGGCCGCCGGACTGCTTGACGTGCCGGCCCCGGCCCGAGGAGGCTCCGCCGAAGGTCTCGCGCAGCGCCACCTTGTACGGCACGGCGTCGACCTGCACGCCGTACCGGCCGCGCAGCCGCTCCAGGGCGACGTCCTGATGCGCCTCGCCCAGGCACCACAGCACCACCTGCCGGGTGTCCTGGTTCTGTTCGAGCCGCAGGGCCGGGTCCTCCGCGACGAGCCGCGCGAGGCCCTGCGAGAGCCGGTCCTCGTCGGCCTTGCCATGGGCCTGGACGGCCAGCGGCAGCAGCGGCTCCGGCATGGTCCACGGCTCCATCAGGAGCGGATCGTCCTTGGCGGAGACGGTGTCACCGGTCTCCGCCCGGCCCAGCCGGGCGACGCAGGCGAGGTCCCCGGCGATGCACTCCGCGAGCGGGCGCTGCTGCCGGCCGAAGGGAGAGGTGAGCCCGCCGATCCGCTCGTCCGCCTCGTGGAGTTCGTGGCCGTTGTGGGACCGGTCGGCGAGGCCGTGGCCGGAGACGTGCACGGTCTCGTCGGGGCGCAGGGTGCCGGAGAAGACCCGGACCAGGGAGATCCGGCCCACATAGGGGTCGGCGGCCGTCTTCACGACCTCGGCGACCAGCGGGCCCTCGGGGTCGCAGGTGATCGGGGGCCGGGAGCGGCCGTCGGGGGTGGTGACGGCGGGCGGCTCGTGCTCCAGGGGGGAGGGGAAACCGCCGGTGATCAGCTCCAGGAGTTCCAGGGTGCCGAGGCCCTGCGTCCCGCCGTCGGCGGCGGGGGCGGCCGCGAGCACCGGATGGAAGGAACCCCGGGCGACGGCCTTCTCCAGGTCGTCGACGAGGGTCTTCACGTCGATCTCCTCGCCGCCGAGATAGCGGTCCATGAGGGTCTCGTCCTCGCTCTCGGCGATGATCCCCTCGATGAGCCGGGCACGGGCCTCCGCGATCAGCTCCCGCTGCGCCTCGTCGGGCGGGTTCTCCCGGCGCACGCCCGAGGAGTAGTCAAAGATCCGTTCCGAGAGCAGGCCGACCAGACCGGTGGCGGGCGCGTGGCCGTCGGCGCCCTCGGCGCCGCGCACCGGCAGATACAGGGGGAGGACGGCGTCGGGGTCGTCGCGGCCGAAGAGCCCGGCGCAGACGGCGGTGAGCTCGGTGAAGTCGGTGCGGGCGGTGTCGAGGTGGGTGACGACGATGGCGCGGGGCATCCCGACGGCGGCGCACTCCTCCCAGATCATGCGGGTGGAGGCGGCGACGGCGTCGGCCTCCTGGGCGGCCGAGACGACGAAGAGGGCCGCGTCCGCCGCGCGCAGACCGGCCCTCAGCTCCCCGACGAAGTCGGCGTACCCGGGGGTGTCGAGGAGGTTGATCTTGTATCCGTCCCAGCCGACCGGGACGAGGGACAGCTGTACGGACCGCTGCCGGCGGTGCTCGATCTCGTCGTAGTCGGAGACGGTGCCGCCGTCCTCGACCCGCCCGGCCCGGTTGACCGCTCCGGCGGTCTGCGCGAGGGCCTCGACGAGGGTCGTCTTGCCCGATCCGCTGTGGCCGACCAGCACCACGTTCCGCACGGCCGAGGGCCGGTCGGCCGTAGGAGCCCTGCCGGCGGCTCCGGCGGGCGTCTTCGCCTTGTCACCCATGATGTGTTCCTCCCGACTGCTCGCACGATGCGGCGGGACGCGGGCGCGGGGGAGAGGTGTGTCGCGGTACGGCTCCTGCGGTGCCCGCGGTGGTCCTTCGAGCTTTGCACCGACGCCAGGAAGCGTCCATACGTCGTACACGGCAGAGACCCCCAAGGGGCTGTCGGCGGGACGCGGACGCGGCGGGGCGGGTGCCCTCCGGTGCGCCGGGACGCTCGTGGCTACGATGGGTGAGCCGGTGGTCGTAGGGGCCGCGCGGCCCACCGAACCTCGGGAAGGCCATGCTGAACAAGTACGCGCGTGCCTTTTTCACGCGTGTCCTCACACCGTTCGCCGCGTTTCTGCTCCGCCGGGGCGTCAGCCCCGACGCTGTCACGCTCATCGGCACGGCGGGGGTGATGGCCGGTGCGCTGGTCTTCTTCCCCCGTGGAGAATTCTTCTGGGGCACCATCGTCATCACCCTGTTCGTCTTCTCCGACCTCGTCGACGGCAACATGGCCCGGCAGGCGGGGATCTCCAGCCGATGGGGAGCCTTCCTCGACTCGACGCTCGACCGGGTCGCCGACGGCGCGATCTTCGGCGGCTTCGCGCTCTGGTACGCCGGCAAGGGCGACGACAACATCCTGTGCGCCGTGGCGATCTTCTGCCTGGCGAGCGGCCAGGTCGTCTCGTACACCAAGGCACGAGGTGAATCGATCGGCCTGCCCGTCGCCGTGAACGGCCTGGTCGAGCGCGCCGAGCGCCTGGTGATCTCGCTGGTCGCCGCCGGTCTCGCCGGACTCCACACCTTCGGGGTGCCCGGGGTCGAGGTCCTCCTCCCGATCGCCCTGTGGATCGTGGCCGTCGGCAGCGCCGTGACCCTGGGCCAGCGCGTCGTGACCGTGCGCCGGGAGGCGGCCGAGGCGGACGCCGCCACGGCCGGGGGCGGCGGGGCCGCCTCGTGAGCACCCTGAAGGAGCGCCTGAGCGACGGGCTGTACGGCGCCGGCTGGGCGACCGTGAAGAAGCTGCCCGAGCCGGTGGCGACGGGCATCGGCCGGCGGATCGCCGACTTCGCGTGGAAGCGGCGCGGCAAGAGCGTCCTGCGCCTCGAGTCCAACCTCGCACGCGTGGTCCCGGACGCCACGCCCGAGCGGCTCGCCGAGCTCTCGCAGGCCGGCATGCGCTCGTACATGCGGTACTGGATGGAGTCCTTCCGGCTGCCGACCTGGAGCAAGGAGCGGGTCGAGCGGTCCATCGACATCAAGGGCCGCCACCACCTGGAGGACGGCCTCGCCGCCGGGCGCGGCGTCATCCTCGCCCTGCCCCACCTGGCCAACTGGGACCTCGCCGGCGTGTGGGTGACCCGCTCGCTCGGCGTGCCCTTCACGACGGTCGCCGAGCGCCTCAGACCGGAGTCGCTCTACGACCGGTTCGTCGCCTACCGCGAGTCCCTCGGCATGGAGGTCCTGCCGCACACCGGCGGCTCCGCCTTCGGCACTCTCGCACGGCGGCTGCGGGCCGGCGGCCTGATCTGCCTCGTCGCCGACCGCGACCTGTCGGCCTCCGGCACCGAGGTCACGTTCTTCGGGGACACCGCGCGGATGCCGGCGGGCCCGGCGATCCTCGCCCAGCAGACGGGCGCGCTGCTGCTGCCGGTGACGCTCTGGTACGACGACACGCCGGTCATGAAGGGGCGGATCCACCCGCCCGTCGACGTACCCGAGTCAGGTACGCGGGCCGAGAAGACGTCCCTCATGACACAGGCGCTCGCCGACGCGTTCGCCGCCGGCATCGCGGACCACCCGGAGGACTGGCACATGCTGCAACGACTGTGGCTGGCGGACCTGGAAGAGCGGGAGGGACCGGGCGCGTGAAGATCGGGATCGTCTGCCCGTACTCCTGGGACGTGCCGGGCGGCGTCCAGTTCCACATCCGCGATCTCGCCGAGCACCTCATCCGGCTCGGCCACGAGGTCTCCGTCCTCGCCCCCGCCGACGACGACACCCCGCTGCCGCCGTACGTGGTCTCCGCGGGCCGTGCCGTGCCCGTGTCGTACAACGGCTCGGTGGCCCGGCTCAGCTTCGGCTTCCTCTCCGCCGCGCGCGTGCGCCGCTGGCTGCACGACGGCACCTTCGACGTCGTCCACATCCACGAGCCGACCTCGCCCTCGCTGGGGCTGCTCACCTGCTGGGCGGCGCAGGGGCCGATCGTGGCCACCTTCCACACCTCCAACCCGCGCTCGCGGGCCATGATCGCCGCGTATCCGATCCTCCAGCCCGCCCTGGAGAAGATCAGCGCCCGCATCGCGGTCAGCGAGTACGCCCGGCGCACGCTCGTCGAGCACCTCGGCGGCGACGCGGTCGTCATCCCCAACGGTGTCGACGTGGACTTCTTCGCCCGCGCCGAGCCGAAGAAGGAGTGGCAGGGCGAGACCCTCGGCTTCATCGGCCGCATCGACGAGCCGCGCAAGGGCCTGCCCGTCCTCATGCGGGCGCTCCCGAAGATCCTCACCGAGCGGCCCGGGGCACGGCTCCTCGTCGCCGGGCGCGGTGACGAGGAGGAGGCGGTGGCCTCGCTGCCCGCCGAGATGCGCTCCCGGGTGGAGTTCCTCGGCATGGTGAGCGACGAGGACAAGGCACGGCTGCTGCGCAGCGTCGACGTGTACGTGGCGCCCAACACCGGCGGCGAGAGCTTCGGCATCATCCTCGTCGAGGCGCTCTCGGCGGGTGCGCCGGTCCTCGCCTCCGACCTGGACGCCTTCGCCCAGGTCCTCGACCAGGGAGCGGCGGGCGAGCTCTTCGCCAACGAGGACGCCGACGCGCTCGCCGACGCGGCGATCGCCCTCCTCGGGGACGCGCCGCGGCGCGCGGAGCTGAGCGCGCGCGGCTCGGCCCATGTGCGGCGCTTCGACTGGACGACGGTGGGTGCGGACATCCTGGCCGTGTACGAGACGGTCACGGACGGGGCGGCGGCGGTGGACACGGACGAACGAGTCGGCGGCCTGAGGGCCCGCCTGGGCCTGTAGCCGGGGGCCCTACGCCCGTGCGGGCCCGCCCCCCCCCCGTGTGGGCAATCGTCCCTCCCCCAGACTTCGTCCGGGAGGTGCCCCCAGGGCGGGACGGGTGGGCACACGGGACGGCGCCCTCAGCGGCGCCTCCGCGTTCCGCGCCTGGACCCGCACCACCCGTGCACTGCACCAGAGGTGCGGGTCCAGGCGCGGGAGCCTCGGGCGCCGGCAAGGGCGCCGTTCCGTTGTGCCCACCCGTTCCGCCCCGGGCGGAACGCATGCCCACAACGGAAGGTCCGGGGCAGGGTGACCGGATGGATGCGATCACCTGTCTGGACCTCGGGCACATCACCCGCCCCGCCGAAGAATGGTGCGGCCCCCACGCCCGCGTGGAGCCGGTTCTCGGGTATCTCGTGCGCCACGCGGGCGTGCGTCTGCTCTTCGACACCGGGCTGGGGACCGGGTCCCCCGAGACGGACGCGCACTACCGGCCCGTCCGGCACCCGCTGCCCGTCGGCCCGGACGACGTCGACCTCGTCGTCAACTGCCACCTGCACTTCGACCACATCGGCGGCAACCAGCTCTTCCCCGCCACGCCCGTCCTCGTCCAGCGCACCGAGCTCGCCCGCGCCCGCGCCGGCGGGTACACCATCGACTCGCTCCTCCCCGGAGTCCGGTACGAGGAGCTCGACGGCGAGCACGAGATCGCGCCGGGCGTGCGGATCGTGCCGACGCCCGGTCACACCGAGGGCCACCAGTCGCTCGTCCTCGACCACGGCGACCGGATCACGGTCCTCGCGGGTCAGGCGTACGACTTCGCCCACGAGTTCGGGAGCCCGTACCTCCCCTGGCTCGACCGGCTCGGCGAGCTCGCCGGCGGCCGTCCCGCGCGTGTCCTGTTCGCCCATGACCGTGACCTTTGGGAAGGGGTGCTGCCGCCGTCCCGGTAGCCTGTGCGCCCGTGACCGAAACCCTGATCTGGACCGTCGTCGCGCTGATCCTCATCGGCGTCTATCTGAGCTGGACCGCCGGGCGGCTCGACCGCCTGCACTCGCGCATCGACGCCGCCCGCGCCGCCCTGGACGCACAGCTCCTGCGCCGGGCCTCGGTCACCCAGGAGCTCGCCACCTCCGGCATCCTCGATCCGGCCGCCTCGATCGTCCTGTACGAGGCCGCGCACGCGGCCCGCCAGGCCGAGGAGGACCACCGGGAGGTCGCCGAGAGCGAGCTGAGCCAGGCGCTGCGGGCCGTCTTCGGCGAGCCCGAGCAGGTGGAGCTCGTCCGGGAGGCGCCCGGTGGCGAGGAGGCCGCCGGAGAGCTGGCCGCGGCCGTCCGCCGGGTGCCGATGGCCCGCCGCTTCCACAACGACGCCGTACGGGCCGCCCGCGCCCTGCGCCGCCACCGCAAGGTCCGCTGGTTCCGGCTCGCGGGCCACGCGCCCTTCCCGCTGGCCTTCGAAATGGACGACGAACCGCCTGTGGCCCTTGCTGATCGTCCGGCCTGACCCTCGTAACCTGGGAAAACGATCCACCGGGTCCACATTGGCCCTTGATGTGGACCCCAGGTGGACTGTTTCCTCGTCTTGTCGTCAACCCCCGTTGTCACGAGTGAGGTATCCGTGTCCACCACGCCTTCCACCACCTTCCAGTCCCCCGAGACCGGCACCGCGCGCGTCAAGCGCGGCATGGCCGAGCAGCTCAAGGGCGGCGTGATCATGGACGTGGTCAACGCCGAGCAGGCGAAGATCGCCGAGGACGCCGGCGCCGTGGCCGTCATGGCCCTGGAGCGGGTCCCCGCGGACATCCGCAAGGACGGCGGCGTCGCCCGCATGTCCGACCCGAACATGATCGAAGAGATCATCGGCGCGGTCTCCATCCCGGTCATGGCCAAGTCCCGCATCGGCCACTTCGTCGAGGCCCAGGTCCTGCAGTCCCTCGGCGTCGACTACATCGACGAGTCCGAGGTCCTGACCCCGGCCGACGAGGTCAACCACTCCGACAAGTGGGCCTTCACGACCCCCTTCGTCTGTGGTGCCACCAACCTGGGCGAGGCCCTGCGCCGCATCGCCGAGGGCGCGGCCATGATCCGCTCCAAGGGCGAGGCCGGCACCGGCAACGTCGTCGAGGCCGTCCGCCACCTGCGCCAGATCAAGAACGAGATCGCCAAGCTGCGCGGCTTCGACAACAACGAGCTGTTCGCCGCCGCCAAGGAGCTGCGCGCCCCGTACGAGCTCGTCAAGGAGGTCGCCGAGCTCGGCAAGCTGCCGGTCGTGCTGTTCTCCGCCGGTGGTGTCGCCACCCCCGCCGACGCCGCGCTGATGCGCCAGCTCGGCGCCGAGGGCGTCTTCGTCGGCTCCGGCATCTTCAAGTCGGGCGACCCGGCCAAGCGCGCCGCCGCCATCGTGAAGGCCACCACCTTCTACGACGACCCGAAGGTCATCGCGGACGCCTCCCGCAACCTGGGCGAGGCCATGGTCGGCATCAACTGCGACACCCTCCCCGAGTCCGAGCGCTACGCGAACCGGGGCTGGTAAGCACCCATGAGCACGCCCGTAATCGGTGTCCTGGCCCTCCAGGGCGACGTACGGGAGCACCTGATCGCCCTGGCCGCGGCGGACGCCGTGGCCAGGCCGGTCCGGCGTCCCGAGGAGCTCGCCGAGATCGACGGCCTGGTCATCCCCGGTGGCGAGTCCACCACCATCTCCAAGCTGGCCGTCCTCTTCGGCCTGATGGAGCCGCTCCGTGAGCGGATCGCGGGCGGCATGCCCGTGTACGGCACCTGCGCCGGCCTGATCATGCTCGCCGACAAGATCCTCGACCCGCGCTCGGGCCAGGAGACCTTCGGCGGCATCGACATGATCGTCCGCCGCAACGCCTTCGGGCGGCAGAACGAGTCCTTCGAGGCCGGCGTGACCGTGGCGGGCATCGACTCCCCCGTGGAGGGCGTCTTCATCCGCGCCCCTTGGGTCGAGTCGGTCGGCGCCCAGGTCGAGGTCCTGGCCGAGCACGGGGGCCACATCGTCGCCGTCCGTCAGGGCAACGCCCTGGCGACCTCCTTCCACCCCGAGCTCACCGGCGATCACCGCATCCACGAGCTGTTCGTCGACATGGTGCGCGCGGAACGGTGACACGATCCCGGTAGGATCTCTGGGGTTCGTTCAAGAAGTTGGTTACGCGAAGGAGACAGGCAGATGTCCGGCCACTCTAAATGGGCTACGACGAAGCACAAGAAGGCCGTGATCGACGCCAAGCGCGGCAAGCTCTTCGCGAAGCTGATCAAGAACATCGAGGTCGCGGCCCGGACCGGCGGCGCCGATCCGGAGGGCAACCCGACGCTCTACGACGCCATCCAGAAGGCGAAGAAGAGCTCGGTCCCGAACAAGAACATCGACTCCGCGGTCAAGCGCGGCGGCGGCCTCGAGGCCGGCGGCGTCGACTACGCCACGATCATGTACGAGGGTTACGGCCCGAACGGTGTCGCGGTGCTCATCGAGTGCCTCACCGACAACCGCAACCGTGCCGCCTCCGACGTGCGCGTCGCCATGACCCGCAACGGCGGCTCCATGGCCGACCCGGGCTCGGTCTCGTACCTGTTCAACCGCAAGGGCGTCGTCGTGCTCCCCAAGGGCGAGCTGTCCGAGGACGACGTCCTGGAGTCGGTGCTCGAGGCCGGCGCCGAGGAGGTCAACGACCTCGGCGAGTCCTTCGAGATCATCAGCGAGGCCACCGACCTGGTCGCGGTCCGTACCGCCCTCCAGGAGGCCGGCATCGACTACGACTCGGCCGAGTCCAGCTTCGTCCCGACCATGCAGGTCGAGCTCGACGAGGAGGGCGCGCGCAAGATGTTCAAGCTGATCGACGCCCTGGAGGACAGCGACGACGTGCAGAACGTCTTCGCCAACTTCGACGTCAGCGACGAGGTCATGGAGAAGGTCGACGCCTGATCGCGGACCTTCCGAGCAGCGGGCCGACGGGACACACCCCGTCGGCCCGCTGCGTTGTCAGTGGCAGCCGATAGCCTGCACAAACAGACTTGCGATCAGCTGGTGATCAGGGAGGGGGCGGCGTGCGTGTACTCGGGGTGGACCCCGGACTGACCCGGTGCGGCGTCGGTGTCGTCGAGGGCGTCGCCGGCCGGCCCCTGACCATGCTCGGCGTCGGCGTGGTCCGCACGGCCGCGGACGCCGACATCGGCGTCCGCCTCGTCGGCATCGAGCGGGGCATAGAGGAGTGGCTGGACCGCTTCTCGCCCGAACTCGTCGCCGTGGAGCGGGTGTTCAGCCAGCACAACGTGCGCACGGTGATGGGCACGGCCCAGGCCAGCGCGGTCGCCATGCTCTGTGCCTCCCGGCGCGGCATCCCCGTCGCCCTGCACACCCCCAGCGAGGTCAAGGCCGCCGTCACCGGCAGCGGCCGCGCCGACAAGGCCCAGGTCGGTGCCATGGTGACCCGGCTCCTCCGGCTCTCCGCCCCGCCCAAGCCGGCCGACGCCGCCGACGCCCTCGCCCTCGCCATCTGCCACATCTGGCGGGCCCCCGCCCAGAACCGTCTGCAACAGGCCGTCGCCCAGCACGCCGCTGCCCGGCCCGTCACCGCGCTGAAAGGCCGAACCCGATGATCGCCTTCGTGAGCGGCCCGGTCGCCGCCCTCGCCCCCACGACCGCCGTCGTCGAGGTCGGGGGAGTGGGCATGGCCGTCCAGTGCACCCCGAACACCATCGCCGGCCTGCGCCTCGGTGAGCACGCCCGGCTCGCCACCTCCCTCGTCGTCCGCGAGGACTCCCTCACCCTGTACGGCTTCGCCGACGACGACGAGCGGCAGGTCTTCGAGCTCCTCCAGACCGCCAGCGGCGTCGGCCCCCGTCTCGCCCAGGCGATGCTCGGGGTGCACAGCCCCGACGCGCTGCGCCTCGCCGTGTCCACCGGCGACGAGAAGGCCCTCACCGCCGTCCCCGGCATCGGCAAGAAGGGCGCCCAGAAGCTCCTCCTCGAACTGAAGGACAAGCTCGGCGCCCCGCTCGGCAGCAGCGGCCTGGTCGGCGCCCAGCGCGCCGCGGCCGCGGGACCCGCGCCCTGGACCGAGCAGTTGTCCGCCGCCCTGATCGGCCTCGGCTACGCGAGCCGCGAGGCCGAGGAGGCCGTCGGCGCCGTCACTCCGCAGGCCGAGGCCGCCCTCGCCGAGACCGGCACCGCGCCCGTGCCGCAGCTGCTCCGCGCCGCCCTGCAGACCCTGAACCGGGCCCGCTGACCTCCCGTACGAAGAGGAAGACCATCACCGTGAACTGGGACGACGACAGCACCGCCGAGCCGGACGCGCGCATCGTCGGCGCCTCCGCCGAGGGCGACGACCAGGCCGTCGAGGCGGCTCTGCGCCCCAAGGACCTCAGCGAGTTCGTCGGCCAGGAGAAGGTCCGCCAGCAGCTCGACCTGGTCCTCAGGGCCGCCCGGCAGCGCGGTGCCACCGCCGACCACGTCCTGCTCTCCGGCGCCCCCGGCCTCGGCAAGACCACCCTCTCGATGATCATCGCCGCCGAGATGAACGCGCCGATCCGCATCACCTCGGGCCCCGCCATCCAGCACGCCGGCGACCTCGCCGCGATCCTCTCCTCCCTCCAGGAAGGAGAGATCCTCTTCCTCGACGAGATCCACCGCATGTCCCGGCCCGCCGAGGAGATGCTCTACATGGCGATGGAGGACTTCCGCGTCGACGTCATCGTCGGCAAGGGTCCCGGCGCCACCGCCATCCCCCTGGAGCTCCCGCCCTTCACCCTGGTCGGCGCGACCACCCGGGCCGGACTCCTGCCGCCCCCGCTGCGCGACCGCTTCGGCTTCACCGCGCACATGGAGTTCTACGACCCGGCCGAGCTCCAGCGCGTGATCCACCGCTCCGCCGGACTCCTCGACGTCGAGATCGACCCCGCCGGCGCCGCCGAGATCGCCGGCCGCTCCCGCGGCACGCCCCGCATCGCCAACCGCCTGCTGCGCCGCGTCCGCGACTACGCCCAGGTCAGGGCCGACGGAGTGATCACCCGGGAGGTCTCCGAGGCGGCCCTCAGCGTGTACGAGGTCGACAGCCGCGGCCTCGACCGCCTCGACCGCGCGGTCCTGGAGGCCCTGCTCAAGCTCTTCGGCGGCGGACCGGTCGGTCTGTCGACCCTCGCGGTCGCCGTGGGGGAGGAGCGGGAGACCGTCGAGGAGGTCGCCGAGCCCTTCCTCGTACGCGAAGGTCTGCTGGCCCGCACGCCCCGTGGTCGGGTCGCCACTCCGGCGGCATGGACGCACCTCGGACTCGTTCCGCCGCAGGCAGCGGGCCCGGGGAGCGCAGGGTACGGCACGGGAATGGGACAACAGGGGCTCTTCGGGGCGTGACGGTGCGGACACTCGCCCGGACCGGAACCAGGGTGCGATGCTGGACGTTGTTCCATCGATGCGGACTCGCCTAGACTCCGCCGATGCCGCCCTTTCTGGTCGGCGCGCCCACCCCCGAAGATCAGGCCGCGGGTTCTCCGCGACCGTGCGAAGGAAACCCGTCCCGTGAGCATCGTGACCCTCCTCCCCTTCATCGTCCTCATCGGGGCCATGTTCCTGATGACCCGCTCTGCCAAGAAGAAGCAGCAGGCGGCGGCGCAGATGCGCAACGAGATGCAGCCCGGCACCGGCGTACGGACGATCGGGGGGATGTACGCCACCGTCAAGGAGATCGGCGACGAGACCGTCCTCCTCGAGGTCGCGCCCGGCGTGCACGCCGTCTACGCCAAGAACGCGATCGGCGCGGTCCTCGAGGACTCCGAGTACAACCGGATCGTCCACGGCGACGACGAGGAGTCGGACGCCGACACCGTCGTCCCGGACGACGCCTCCTCGCTGACCGAGGCCGCCGAGGCCACGGACAAGGACGCCGAGACCGTCGAGGACGCGCCGAAGGCCGACCTGACGAAGAAGTCGGACGCGGCCGAGACCGGTGCCGAGGGTCAGAAGGACGGCAAGGCCGACGGCGAGACCGACGCGAAGTAGTCGCGGCCGGGGACCGCGCGCACGCCCACCGGCGTGCGCGCGCCCCGGAACGGTTCCACGTCTGCGGGGGCAGGTCCCCACACACACTTCGTGGCCGTCTCACGCATACCCGGCGTGAGGCGGTTGGACAGGGAGATACGACAGGTGGCAGCACCGAAGAAGGGCCGAAGGCCGGCGGGGGGACAGAGCCGTCCGGGCCGCGCCCTGGCACTCATCCTGATCGCCATGGTCGCGCTCACCGGCGGGATGTTCTGGTCGGGTCACACGACCCCGCGCCTCGGCATCGACCTCGCCGGCGGTACGTCGATCACGCTCAAGGCGAAGGCCGAGCCCGGCCAGGAGTCGGCGGTCAACGAGACCAACATGAACACGGCGGTCGGCATCATCGAGCGCCGTGTCAACGGTCTGGGTGTCTCCGAGGCCGAGGTTCAGACGCAGGGCGCCGAGAACATCATCGTCAACATCCCTCGCGGGACGAACGAGAAGCAGGCCCGCGAGCAGGTCGGCACCACCGCCCAGCTCTACTTCCGGCCCGTTCTCGCCGTGACGAGCGGTGCGCCCGCGCCGGCGCCGAGCGCCAGTTCCTCTGCCTCGCCGAAGCCGTCCTCCTCGGCCTCCTCCGGCGCGACGGTCGGTGAGAAGTCGGCCACCCCGACGGCCACCGCCTCCACGCAGGGCCGTGCGCTCACCGAGGCCCTCAAGGCCCCGAGCCCGACGCCCACCGCGACCTCCTCGGCGAAGCCGAAGGCCACCGGGACCCCGCAGGCGACTCCGACGCCCGACGCCGCCACCGCGGCGCTGGAGAAGAAGTTCACCGCGCTGAACTGCCTCGACCCCAAGCAGCGCACCGCCGCCGGGCAGGGCGTCAAGGCGTCCGAGCCCACGGTGGCCTGCGGCAAGAACGCGATCGGCCAGTGGGAGAAGTACCTCCTCGGCCCGGCCGAGGTCGACGGCAAGGACGTCGACAACGCCAAGGCCGGCCTGGACCAGCGGACCGGCCAGTGGATCGTGGACATGGAGTTCACGGACGGCGGCTCGAAGAAGTTCCAGTCGATCACCAGCAAGCTGTCGCAGCAGACCGAGCCGCAGAACCAGTTCGCGATCGTCCTGGACGGCGAGGTCGTCTCCGCGCCCCGCGTCCAGACCACGCTGAGCGCCAGCGCCCAGATCTCCGGCAGCTTCAACCAGCAGTCCGCCCAGGACCTCGGGAACATCCTGTCCTACGGCGCCCTGCCGCTCTCGTTCCAGACCCAGAGCGTCGACACCGTCACCGCCGCGCTCGGCGGGGACCAGCTGGAGGCCGGCCTCATCGCCGGTGCCATCGGCCTCGGTCTCGTCATCATCTACCTGGTCGTCTACTACCGCGGCCTGTCGCTGATCGCCATCCTCAGCCTCGCGGTCTCGGCGCTCCTCACCTATGTGCTCATGGCCCTGCTCGGCCCGGCCATCGGCTTCGCGCTGAACCTGCCGGCCGTCTGTGGAGCCATCGTCGCCATCGGTATCACCGCGGACTCGTTCATCGTCTACTTCGAACGCATCCGTGACGAGCTCCGTGAGGGCCGCACGCTCCGCCCGGCCGTCGAGCGCGCCTGGCCGCGTGCCCGCCGCACCATCCTGGTCTCCGACTTCGTGTCGTTCCTGGCCGCGGCCGTGCTCTTCATCGTCACCGTCGGCAAGGTCAAGGGCTTCGCGTTCACGCTCGGCCTGACCACCCTGCTCGACATCGTGGTGGTGTTCCTCTTCACCAAGCCGGTCATGACGCTCCTCGCGCGGACCAAGTTCTTCGGAAACGGCCACGCCTGGTCCGGCCTGGACCCGAAGCGTCTCGGCGCCCAGCCGCCGCTGCGCCGCACCCGCCGTGCCCACGCCCCCGTCGACGCGAAGGAGGCGTGAGATGTCGAAGCTCGGCGATCTCGGCGCCCGGCTCCACCGCGGTGAGGTCGGTTACGACTTCATCGGCAACCGCAAGATCTGGTATGGCCTGTCCATCCTGATCACGATCACCGCCATCGTGGCCCTGGCCGTCCGCGGCCTCAACATGGGCATCGAGTTCCAGGGCGGAGCCGTCTTCACCACCCCGAAGTCGGAAGTCTCCGTCAGCCAGGCGCAGGAGTACGCGGAAGAGGCCTCCGGCCACGACGCGATCGTCCAGCAGCTCGGCAACGGCTCCCTGCGCATCCAGGTCGGCGGCCTCGACACCGCGCAGTCCGACAAGGTCCGCGTGGAGCTCGCCAAGGACCTGAACGTCCCCGAGGACAAGATCGCGGCGGAGATCGTCGGCCCCAGCTGGGGTGAGCAGATCGCCACCAAGGCCTGGACCGGTCTCGGGGTCTTCATGATCCTCGTGGTGATCTACCTGGCCATCGCCTTCGAGTGGAGAATGGCGGTCGCGGCGCTCGTCGCCCTGATCCACGACCTCACGATCACGGTGGGCATCTACTCACTGGTCGGCTTCGAGGTCACGGTCGGTACGGTCATCGGTCTGCTGACGATCCTCGGCTACTCGCTGTACGACACCGTCGTCGTCTTCGACTCCCTCAAGGAGCAGACGAAGGACATCACGAAGCAGACCCGCTTCACCTACAGCGAGCTGGCCAACCGCTCGATCAACGGCACCCTGGTCCGTTCGATCAACACCACCGTCGTCGCGCTGCTGCCGGTCGCCGGCCTGCTCTTCATCGGTGGTGGCTTCCTCGGCGCCGGCATGCTCAACGACATCTCGCTGTCGCTGTTCGTGGGTCTCGCCGCCGGTGCGTACTCCTCGATCTTCATCGCCACCCCGCTCGTGGCGGACCTCAAGGAGCGCGAGCCGTCGATCAAGGCGCTCAGGAAGCGCATCCTGGCCAAGCGCGCGAGCGCCGCGGCCAAGGGCGAGCCGCTGGACGCGGCGGACGACCTGTCCGCCGAGGCCGCCGTCGTGGGTCCCCGGGCGAGCCGTCGAGGCGCCCAGGAGCACCGAGGATGACCGCCGAGGCCCAGGGCGTCACCGAGCTCCTGCTCAGCCGCATCCGTGACGTCCCCGACTATCCGAAGCCGGGCGTGCTGTTCAAGGACATCACGCCGCTGCTCGCGGACCCGGACGCGTTCACGGCGCTCACCGACGTCCTCGCCGGGCTGTGCTCCGCGCACGGCGCGACGAAGATCGTCGGCCTGGAGGCGCGCGGCTTCATCCTGGCCGCTCCGGTGGCCGTCCGCGCGGGCCTGGGCTTCATCCCGGTCCGCAAGGCCGGCAAGCTCCCCGGGGCCACGCTCCGCCAGGCGTACGAGTTGGAGTACGGCACCGCCGAGATCGAGGTGCACGCCGAGGACCTGGCCGCGGGCGACCGCGTCATGGTCATCGACGACGTCCTCGCCACCGGCGGCACGGCCGAGGCCTCCATCGAGCTGATCCGCCGCGCGGGCGCCGAGGTGGCGGGCGTCGCCGTCCTCATGGAGCTCGGCTTCCTCCCGGGCCGCGCCCGCCTGGAACCGACCCTGGACGGCGCACCGCTCACGGCGCTGATCACGGTCTGACATCGGGTTTCACCCCGACAGGGGCGCTCCGGGGAATCCCCGGGGCGCCCCTTCGCGTTCCCCCAGACGTGCCCCGGCCCCGCCGCGCTGCCCCTCCTGGAGCCGTCCGAAACCCGGGCGCGTGGGCACGGGAACTGTTGGCTCGATACCATGGCCTTTCCGGGCCTGACCGGGGGACCCGGAACCTCCCCCAGACTCCGTCCGGGGGGACCCCCAGAGGAGCGCTCTTGCCCGACGAGGCCCAGTCACTCTCCGCCGCGCAGCCCGACCCGAAGGCCGAGAAGGCCGCGCCGGGGACAGGCACGCCCCAGAACAAGCCAGCGGAGACCAGGCCCACGCCTGCTGCGCCCGCCCCCGCGCCCGCCGCCCCCGAGCGGCCCGCGCCCGCCCGCTCCGGCGGCTCGTCCAACCGCGTCCGCGCCCGCCTCGCCCGGCTCGGCGTCCAGCGCTCCTCCCCGTACAACCCGGTCCTCGAACCGCTGCTGCGGATCGTCCGCTCCAACGACCCCAAGATCGAGACGGCCACGCTCCGCCAGGTCGAGCGGGCCTACCAGGTCGCCGAGCGCTGGCACCGCGGCCAGAAGCGCAAGAGCGGCGACCCGTACATCACGCACCCGCTCGCCGTCACCACCATCCTCGCCGAGCTCGGCATGGACCCGGCGACCCTGATGGCGGGGCTGCTCCACGACACCGTCGAGGACACCGAGTACGGCCTGGAGGACCTGCGCCGCGACTTCGGCGACCAGGTCACCCTGCTCGTCGACGGCGTCACCAAGCTCGACAAGGTCAGGTTCGGCGAGGCCGCGCAGGCCGAGACCGTCCGCAAGATGGTCGTCGCCATGGCCAAGGACCCGCGCGTCCTGGTCATCAAGCTCGCCGACCGCCTGCACAACATGCGCACCATGCGCTACCTCAAGCGGGAGAAGCAGGAGAAGAAGGCCCGCGAGACCCTCGAGATCTACGCGCCGCTGGCCCACCGCCTGGGCATGAACACCATCAAGTGGGAGCTGGAGGACCTCGCCTTCGCGATCCTCTACCCCAAGATGTACGACGAGATCGTCCGGCTCGTCGCCGAGCGCGCCCCCAAGCGGGACGAGTACCTCGCCATAGTGACCGACGAGGTCCAGACCGACCTGCGGGCCGCCCGCATCAAGGCCACCGTCACCGGCCGCCCCAAGCACTACTACAGCGTCTACCAGAAGATGATCGTCCGCGGCCGTGACTTCGCGGAGATCTACGACCTGGTCGGCATCCGCGTCCTCGTGGACACCGTCCGCGACTGCTACGCGGCCCTCGGCACCGTCCACGCGCGATGGAACCCGGTCCCCGGCCGGTTCAAGGACTACATCGCGATGCCGAAGTTCAATATGTACCAGTCGCTGCACACGACGGTCATCGGGCCCAACGGCAAGCCCGTCGAGCTCCAGATCCGGACCTTCGACATGCACCGGCGCGCCGAGTACGGCATCGCCGCGCACTGGAAGTACAAGCAGGAGGCCGTCGCCGGCGCCTCCAAGGTCCGCGCCGACGTGCCGAAGAAGGCCGGCAAGGACGACCACCTCAACGACATGGCGTGGCTGCGCCAGCTCCTCGACTGGCAGAAGGAGACCGAGGACCCCAGCGAGTTCCTGGAGTCCCTGCGCTTCGACCTCTCCCGCAACGAGGTCTTCGTCTTCACGCCGAAGGGCGACGTCATCGCGCTGCCCGCCGGCGCCACCCCCGTCGACTTCTCGTACGCCGTCCACACCGAGGTCGGCCACCGCACGATAGGAGCGCGGGTCAACGGGCGGCTCGTGCCGCTCGAATCGACCCTCGACAACGGCGACCTGGTCGAGGTCTTCACCTCCAAGGCGGCCGGCGCCGGGCCCTCCCGCGACTGGCTGGGCTTCGTCAAGTCCCCGCGCGCCCGGAACAAGATCCGGGCCTGGTTCTCCAAGGAGCGCCGCGACGAGGCCATCGAGCAGGGCAAGGACGCCATCGCGCGGGCCATGCGCAAGCAGAACCTGCCGATCCAGCGGATCCTGACCGGCGACTCCCTCGTCACCCTCGCCCACGAGATGCGCTACACCGACATCTCCTCGCTGTACGCGGCGATCGGCGAGGGCCATGTCACCGCCCAGTCCATCGTGCAGAAGCTGGTCCAGGCGCTCGGCGGCGAGGAGGCCGCCACCGAGGACATCGAGGAGGTCGCCCCGCCGACCCGCGGCCGCTCCAAGCGCCGCTCCAACGCGGACCCCGGCGTCGTCGTCAAGGGCGTCGAGGACGTCTGGGTGAAGCTGGCCCGCTGCTGCACGCCCGTGCCCGGCGACCCGATCATCGGCTTCGTCACCCGCGGCAGCGGCGTATCGGTCCACCGCAGCGACTGCGTCAACGTCGAGTCGCTCTCCCGCGAGCCGGAGCGGATCCTGGAGGTCGAGTGGGCCCCGACCCAGTCCTCGGTCTTCCTCGTCGCCATCCAGGTCGAGGCCCTGGACCGCTCCCGGCTCCTCTCGGACGTCACCCGGGTCCTCTCGGACCAGCACGTCAACATCCTCTCGGCGGCCGTCCAGACCTCCCGCGACCGGGTGGCCACCTCCCGCTTCACCTTCGAGATGGGCGACCCGAAGCACCTGGGCCACGTCCTGAAGGCCGTGCGGGGCGTGGAGGGCGTCTACGACGTCTACCGCGTCACCAGCGCCCGGCGCCCGTAGCCGTACGGACGAGGAAGGCCCCCGGCGCGATGCCGGGGGCCTTCCTCGTACGCCGAGAACCGCGGCAATCAGCCGCCGAACTCCTCCAGGCCCTTCAGCGCCTGGTCGAGCAGGGCCTGACGGCCCTCCAGCTCACGCGCCAGCTTGTCGGCCTTGGCGTCGTTGCCCGCGGCGCGGGCCGCGTCGATCTGCTTGCGCAGCTTCTCGACCGCGTCCTGCAGCTGACCGGTCAGACCCGCGGCACGCGCACGCGCCTCCGGGTTCGTCCGGCGCCACTCGGCCTCCTCGGCCTCCTGGATCGCCCGCTCCACCGCGTGCATCCGGCCCTCGACCTTGGGACGGGCGTCACGCGGGACGTGGCCGACGGCCTCCCAGCGCTCGTTGAGGGAACGGAAGGCCGCACGCGCCGCCTTCAGGTCCGTCACCGGCACCAGCTTCTCGGCCTCGGTCGCGAGCTCCTCCTTCAGCTTGAGGTTCTCGGTCTGCTCCGCGTCCCGCTCGGCGAAGACCTCGCCGCGCGCCGCGAAGAACACGTCCTGGGCACCGCGGAAGCGGTTCCACAGGTCGTCCTCGTGCTCGCGCTGGGCGCGGCCGGCCGCCTTCCAGTCCGCCATGAGCTCGCGGTAGCGGGCCGCCGTGTTGCCCCAGTCGGTGGAGTTCGACAGGGACTCCGCCTCGGCGACCAGACGCTCCTTCGCCTTGCGGGCGTCCTCGCGCTGGGCGTCGAGCGACGCGAAGTGCGCCTTGCGGCGCTTCGAGAACGCCGAGCGGGCGTGCGAGAAGCGGTGCCACAGCTCGTCGTCGGACTTGCGGTCGAGCCGGGGGAGGCCCTTCCAGGTGTCCACGAGCGCCCGCAGCCGCTCGCCCGCGGAGCGCCACTGCTCGCTCTGGGCCAGTTCCTCGGCCTCGGTGACGAGCTTCTCCTTGGCGGCGCGCGCCTCGTCGGTCTGCTTGGCCTTCTGGGCCTTGCGCTCCTCGCGGCGCGAGTCGACCGTCTCGACGAGCTTGTCGAGACGGGTCGCGAGCGCGGCCAGGTCGCCGACGGCGTGGTGCTCGTCGATCTGCTGGCGGATGTGCTCGATCGCCGCGGTGGCGTCCTTCGCCGAGAGGTCGGTGGTCCTCACCCGCTTCTCGAGGAGGCCGATCTCGACAACCAAGCCCTCGTACTTGCGCTCGAAGTAGGCCAGGGCCTCCTCAGGGGTGCCGGCCTGCCACGATCCGACGACCTTCTCGCCCTCGGCCGTCCGCACGTACACGGTGCCCGTCTCGTCGACGCGGCCCCACGGGTCGCTGCTCACAGCGCCTCCTCACCATGATGCCGTCGCGGGGTCGTACCCCACGGGCATCGTCCACAGTTTCCCGGCGGGCCTCGCCCGCCATCGCAGCGCGGCCGACGGCCCTCGCTGCACAACGCCAATCTAGGCGAACCGCGGCCCGGCTGTCCGCACTCAGCGCGACCGAGATTCCACGGTCACGCGCGCGTGCGGACCAGCGGGCTCACTTCTTCGTGACCGTCGCCTTCGCGATGGTGACGGGCTTCTTCGGGGCGCCGTCCGTGGCGCCGCCCTCGACACCGGCCGCGGCCACGTCCTGGACCGCCTTGAGACCGGCCGCGTCGATCTTCCCGAAGGGGGTGTAGCTCGGCGGCAGCTTGGTGTCCTTGTAGACGAGGAAGAACTGCGAGCCGCCCGTGCTCGGCTGCCCGGTGTTGGCCATGGCGACGGTGCCGGCCGGGAAGGTCACGGTGCCGTCCGCGCCCGCCTTGCCGAGGGCGGTCAGGTTCTCGTCGGGGATCGTGTAGCCCGGGCCGCCGGTGCCGTCGCCCTTGGGGTCGCCGCACTGGAGCACGAAGATGCCCTGGGTCGTGAGGCGGTGGCACTTGGTCCCGTCGAAGTACTTCTTGTCGGCGAGGTGCTTGAAGGAGTTCACCGTGTGCGGCGTCTTCGCCGCGTCCATGGTGATCGTGATCTCGCCCTCGTTCGTGCCGAGGGCCATCGCGTACGTGGCCTTCTGGTCCACGGTGAGCTTCGGCTCGGGGCTCGCCGACTCGCTCTCCGTGGGCGCCGGGCTGCTGGGGGTACCCGTCGGGTCTCCCGCCGCGTCGGCCGAGCCCTTCGAGGAGTCGTCCGTCAGTGCCACGGAGGCGTACACGGCGCCGCCCGCGGCCAGCACCACCGCGAGGGCGGCCGCGATGACGGTGTTGCGCCGCTTCGCCTTGAGCCGGTTCTCCTCCCGCCGCTGCTGCTGACGTGCGTACTTCTCCCTGGCAAGCTGCCGCCGCCGCTGATCGCTGGTGACCACCGGGTCCGCTCCTTGTCGCTCGTCTGTTCCTGTCCTGGCCGGATGTGCCCGTACCGTATACGGGTTGGCTGTGGAACCGGCACCGCCGGTAGGCTCTGATCTGCCGCATTCCGTGATTCCGCGCCTCCGGGCCGGACGACATCTAAGGACGAACGTGCTGATTGCCGGGTTCCCCGCCGGGGCCTGGGGGACCAACTGCTATCTGGTCGCCCCCGCCGCAGGCGAGGAGTGCGTGATCATCGACCCGGGCCACCAGGCCACCCAGGGTGTCGAGGAGACGCTGAAGAAGCATCGGCTCAAGCCCGTCGCCGTCGTCCTCACCCATGGACACATCGACCACGTCGCCTCCGTCGTTCCGGTGTGCGGCGCCCATGACGTCCCCGCGTGGATCCACCCGTCCGACCGCTACATGATGAGCGACCCGGAGAAGGCCCTCGGCCGCTCCATCGGGATGCCTCTCATGGGCGAGCTGACCGTGGGAGAGCCCGACGACGTGCGCGAGCTCACCGACGGCGCCGAGCTGAAGCTCGCCGGTCTGGAGTTCTCCGTCGCCCACGCGCCCGGTCATACCAAGGGGTCGGTGACCTTCCGGATGCCCGAGACCACGGAGATCCCCTCCGTGTTCTTCTCCGGGGATCTGCTGTTCGCCGGCTCCATCGGACGCACCGACCTTCCCGGTGGTGACATGGACGAGATGCTCGCGTCGCTGGCCCGCGTGTGCCTGCCGCTGGACAACTCGACCGTGGTGCTGTCGGGACACGGTCCCCAGACGACCATCGGCCAGGAGCGCGCCACGAACCCCTATCTGCGGGACGTGGCGGCCGGCCTCGGGAGCACGGACGCTCCCCGACGAGGAATGTGACGACTCACGTGAGCACCTTCAAGGCCCCCAAGGGCACGTACGACCTGATCCCGCCCTACTCCGCCAAGTACCTGGCGGTCCGGGACGCGATCTCCGGACCCCTGCGGAAGTCCGGCTACGGCTACGTCGAGACCCCCGGCTTCGAGGACGTGAACCTCTTCGCCCGCGGCGTCGGCGAGTCCACCGACATCGTCAGCAAGGAGATGTACGCCTTCGAGACCAAGGGCGGCGACAAGCTCGCCCTGCGTCCGGAGGGCACCGCGTCCGTGCTGCGCGCCGCGCTGGAGGCGAACCTCCACAAGCAGGGCAACCTGCCGGTCAAGCTCTGGTACTCGGGCTCGTACTACCGCTACGAGCGCCCGCAGAAGGGCCGCTACCGCCACTTCTCGCAGGTCGGCGCCGAGGCGATCGGAGCCGAGGACCCGGCGCTCGACGCCGAGCTGATCATCCTGGCCGACGAGGCGTACCGCTCGCTGGGCCTGCGGAACTTCCGCATCCTGCTGAACTCGCTCGGCGACAAGGAGTGCCGTCCCGTCTACCGGGAGGCCCTCCAGACCTTCCTGCGCGGGCTCGACCTCGACGAGGAGACCCTGCGCCGCGCCGAGATCAACCCGCTGCGCGTCCTCGACGACAAGCGGGAGGCCGTGCAGAAGCAGCTGACCGACGCGCCGCTCCTGCGCGACTACCTGTGCGACGCGTGCAAGGCGTACCACGAGGAGGTGCGCGCCCTGATCACCGCGGCGGGCGTCGTCTTCGAGGACGACCCCAAGCTGGTCCGCGGCCTCGACTACTACACCCGCACCACCTTCGAGTTCGTCCACGGCGGTCTCGGCTCGCAGTCGGCGGTCGGCGGCGGCGGCCGCTACGACGGCCTCTCCGAGATGATCGGCGGCCCCGCGCTGCCGTCGGTGGGCTGGGCGCTCGGCGTGGACCGCACGGTCCTCGCCCTGGAGGCCGAGGGCGTCGAGCTCGACATCCCCGCCGCCACCAGCGTCTTCGCCGTCGCCATCGGCGAGGAGGCCCGCCGCCTCCTCTTCGGCAAGGTCACCGAGCTCCGCAGGGCCGGCGTCGCCGCCGACTTCTCCTTCGGCGGCAAGGGCCTCAAGGGCGCCATGAAGGACGCCAACCGCTCGGGCGCCCGCCTCGCCGTCGTCGCGGGCGAGCGCGACCTGGCCGAGGGCGTCGTGCAGCTCAAGGACATGGAGTCCGGCGAGCAGCAGGCCGTCACGCTGGACGATCTGGTGGAGGCGGTGCGGGCCAAGCTGGCCTGATCCGTCGTGAGAGCGGGCCCGGACCACGGTGTGGTCCGGGCCCGTCCTTATCTCCCGCGAACGGCCGAACGACAGATCGGTGTTGCAGAATGACCGTGCCCACAAGGCCGGTCGAGCGAGGGAAAAGGTGACATGGCGAAGGCAGCGGTGGACGAGGTCGGGTCCGGCCGGGACGGCGGCGGCACGATCGGGGCGAGCCGGGCCTTCTCCTGGCTCCTCGTGATCACCGGAGCGGCCGGACTGCTCGCCGCCTGGGTCATCACCATCGACAAGTTCAAGCTCCTGGAGGACCCCACCTTCACCCCGGGGTGCAGCCTCAACCCGATCGTCTCCTGCGGCAACATCATGAAGAGCGAGCAGGCCTCGGTGTTCGGCTTCCCGAACCCGATGCTCGGCCTCGTCACGTACGCCGTGGTGATCGCGATCGGCGTCGGCCTGCTCGCCGGAGCCCGCTACCGCCGCTGGTACTGGCTCGGCCTCAACGCCGGCACCCTCTTCGGCGTCGGCTTCTGCACCTGGCTGATGTACCAGTCGCTGTACGAGATCAACTCGCTCTGCCTCTGGTGCTGCCTCGCCTGGGTCGCCACCATCGTCATGTTCTGGTACGTGACCTCGCACAACGTGCGCCTCGGCGTGATCCCGGCCCCCGACGGCCTGAAGACCTTCTTCGACGAGTTCACGTGGATCCTGCCGGTCCTGCACATCGGGATCATCGGCATGCTCATCCTGACCCGCTGGTGGGACTTCTGGACCAGCTGACGGAGAACCGGACTGTCGGTGCCGTGACCTAGGCTTCATGACTGTGGAGCCCGACCTCTTTACCGCAGCAGCCGAAGACCGCCAGGAGAAGGACCCGTCCAGCAGCCCGCTGGCCGTCCGGATGCGCCCGCGCACCCTCGACGAGGTGGTGGGCCAGCAGCACCTGCTCAAGCCCGGATCGCCGCTGCGCCGACTCGTGGGGGACGGCGACGGCGGTCCCGCCGGCGCCTCCTCGGTGATCCTCTGGGGCCCGCCGGGCATCGGGAAGACCACCCTCGCGTACGTCGTGTCGAAGGCCACGAACAAGCGCTTCGTGGAGCTGTCCGCGATCACCGCGGGCGTCAAGGAGGTCCGGGCCGTCATCGACGGCGCCCGGCGCGCGGCGGGCGGCTTCGGCAAGGAGACCGTCCTCTTCCTCGACGAGATCCACCGCTTCTCCAAGGCCCAGCAGGACTCGCTCCTCCCGGCCGTCGAGAACCGCTGGGTGACGCTGATCGCCGCCACCACCGAGAACCCCTACTTCTCCGTGATCTCCCCGCTCCTCTCCCGCTCCCTGCTCCTCACCCTGGAGCCGCTGACCGACGAGGACCTGAAGGGCCTGATGGCCCGGGCGCTCACCGGCGAGCGGGGGCTCGGCGGGGCCGTCACCCTGCCGGAGGACGCCGAGGCGCACCTCCTGCGCGTCGCCGGCGGCGACGCCCGGCGGGCCCTGACCGCCCTGGAGGCGGCGGCGGGCGCGGCGATCGCCAAGGGCGAGCCGGAGATCACCCTCGAGACCGTCGAGGAGACCGTCGACCGCGCGGCCGTGAAGTACGACCGGGACGGCGACCAGCACTACGACGTGGCGAGCGCGCTCATCAAGTCCATCCGCGGCTCGGACGTGGACGCGGCCCTGCACTACCTGGCGCGGATGATCGAGGCGGGGGAGGACCCGCGCTTCATCGCCCGCCGGCTGATGATCTCCGCGAGCGAGGACATCGGCCTCGCCGACCCCAACGCCCTGCCGATCGCCGTCGCCGCCGCCCAGGCCGTCGCCATGATCGGCTTCCCCGAGGCGGCCCTCACCCTGAGCCACGCGACCATCGCCCTGGCGCTGGCCCCGAAGTCGAACGCGGCGACGACCGCGATCGGCGCCGCCCTCGCCGACGTGCGGGGCGGCCTCGCGGGCTCGGTCCCGCCGCACCTGCGCGACGGCCACTACAAGGGCGCGGCCAAGCTCGGCCACGCCCAGGGGTACGTGTACCCCCACGACGTACCGGGTGGCATCGCCGCCCAGCAGTACGCCCCGGACACGATCCACGGCCGCCAGTACTACGAGCCCACGCGCTACGGGGCGGAGGCGCGATACGCGGACGTGGTGGAGCGGGTCCGAGCCCGCCTGAAGGGCGCCGAGTAGACGCGGCCGTCGGGGAGCTCCCGGACACCTGTCGCGGAGCCCGGTCGGCCTCGGTGCGAGCGCGCCCCGGAGACCCGGTACACTGGTCCGGATCGCTGCGTCCCGTGTCCGGCTCCGGTCGGCACACCAGAACGGGACAGTCAGCCGGAGACTCCGCCCCAGGGCGGGGTTTCCAGGAGCGTCGCGCACCTTCGAAGGTGTCGCGTGCCACCCATCACCCCCCGGATTCCCGGGAACGGCGATGGGTCGTTCGCGTGCTGCACGTATGTGCCCAGACCTGGGAGCGGCTGCCCGGCAGGTCCGTCCCGTACGGACCAGGCGGGTTTCCCGGCTGCGGATGCGACCTCCCCTAACCCTGGTGAAGCCGTTTTCGTATCAATGAGAGAGGTTGGTTCATGCCGAACCAGTCCCGTCCCAAGGTCAAGAAGTCGCGTGCCCTCGGCATCGCGCTGACCCCGAAGGCCGTCAAGTACTTCGAGGCCCGCCCCTACCCGCCGGGCGAGCACGGCCGTGGCCGCAAGCAGAACTCGGACTACAAGGTCCGTCTGCTCGAGAAGCAGCGTCTGCGCGCCCAGTACGACATCAGCGAGCGCCAGATGGCGCGTGCCTACGACCGCGCCAAGAAGGCCGAGGGCAAGACGGGCGAGGCGCTGGTCGTCGAGCTCGAGCGTCGCCTCGACGCCCTGGTCCTGCGTTCGGGCATCGCCCGCACCATCTACCAGGCCCGCCAGATGGTCGTGCACGGTCACATCCAGGTCAACGGTGGCAAGGTCGACAAGCCGTCGTTCCGCGTCCGTCCCGACGACGTCGTGATGGTCCGCGAGCGCAGCCGCACCAAGCCGCTGTTCGAGATGGCCCGTGAGGGTGGCTTCGCCGCCGACGGTGAGACCCCGCGCTACCTGCAGGTCAACCTGAAGGCCCTGGCCTTCCGCCTCGACCGCGACCCGAACCGCAAGGAAATCCCGGTCATCTGCGACGAGCAGCTGGTCGTCGAGTACTACGCCCGCTGATCTCGGCACGGCAGTAGTACCGCACCCGCGGTTTCAGCCCGCCGCCTCCCCGCCCTTTCCGGTGGGGGAGCCGGCGGGCTTCCGCGTTCCCGGGACCCGCGCCGACCTGGCCGTACGGAACGGACGCGGGGCCGTCGCTTCCGCCGGGCCGCCGCCGGCCGGAGCCCGGCGCGCCGCGAGGGCGCGCTCCACGACCGCGTCCAGCGAAAGCCGCCGGCCCTCCTGGACCGCGACGCCGAACGCCTCCGCGCCCAGGACCTCCTCCGCCCGCTGCCGGCAGAGCGCCCTCGGCCCGTCGAACGCCTCCGAGCCGAAGAGCCGGATGCCCACCGTGTCCCACACCGGCACCGCGGCCCCCTGGAGCACCGCCGCCTCCGCCGCGTCCCCCTCGCTCACCGTCACCAGCGCGAGCAGCTCGATCGCCAGGACGAGACCGACCAGGTCACGGAAGGTGTGGTTGATCGAGACGCACTCGGTGAGCAGCTCCCGCGCCTCCCCGTACGCGTCCCTGGTCCACGCCGAGAACGCCAGGACGTACAGGGCGTAGGCCCGGGTCCAGAGCTCCCCGCGCTCCTCGCAGACCTCCCGTACCTCCCGGCAGATCGCCACCGCTCCCTCCAGGTCGCCCCGGAAGGCCCGCGCCATGGCCACCTCGACCTGGCCCATCAGCACGTTGCTGTTCAGCTCGCCGAGCTCCCGGTAGGAGCCGAGGGCCCGCTCGATCAGCGACTCGGCCCGCGGCAGATCGTCCGAGAGCAGCGCGAGGCAGCCCATCCGGTGCGTCGCGTACGCCTCCGCCAGCGCGTTCCGCGAGGAACGGGCCCGCTCCCCGCACTCGTGGAGCGCCGCCACCGCCGCCGTGCCGTCCCCCTGCAGGACCGCCGTGTACCCGAGCACCCACAGCGCCTTGAGCCGCGCCTCCTCGTGTCCGGACTCCAGCGCGAGCGCCCGCTCCAGCCAGTGCCGGCCCTCCGACAGGCGGCCGCAGCCGACCCAGGCGAACCAGAGCGTGCCCGCCAGGTGCTGGGCGAGGTGGGCGTCCTCCGGGAGTTCGAGGCACAGGTCCAGCGCGGCCCGCAGATTGGGCAGCGCCGCGTCCGTACGGGCCGCGACCTCCGCCTGGCGGGGGCTGAACCACTCCAGCTCGCACCAGGTGGCGAGCCCCATGTACCAGTCGCGGTGCCGCCGCCGCATCCGGTCCGTGTCACCGAGCGCCGCCAGCCACTCCGCCCCGTACGCGGCGACCGTGTCCAGGAGCCGGTAGGCGGGACCCGCGGGCGTGTCCTCCCGCGACACCAGGGACTGCGCGAGCAGACCCCCGAGGTGGTCGAGGATCCGCTCCGGCGGCAGCTCCCGGCTCCCGCACACGTACTCCACCGCCTCCAGGTCGAAGGGGCCGGCGAACACCGAGAGCCGCGCCCAGAGCAGCCGCTCCTCCGGGGTGCACAGCTCGTGGCTCCAGCCGATCGCGGTACGCAGCGTCTGATGGCGGGGGAGCACCCCCCGCTCGCCGTCCGTCAGGAGACGGAAGCGGTCGTCGAGACGGAGCAGCATCTGCTCGACCGGGAGGAGCGGGAGCCGGCCGGCGGCCAGTTCCAGGGCGAGCGGGATGCCGTCGAGGCGCCGGCACAGCTCCCGCACGGCCTCCGCGCCGTGCCCCGGGGCCACGGACGTTCCCGTGCCCGGGAGGCCCGGCGGGCCGGGGACCGCCGTCGCGACCGGCGCGCCCGCCTCCGCGGCGCGCTCGGCGAGGAGCGCGACCGCGTCCGTCTCGTCCATCGGGGCCAGCGGGAACACCGCCTCGCCCGCCACCCGCAGGGGCCGCCGGCCGACCGCGAGCACGGTGAGCCCGGGCGCCCGGGCGAGGAGCTCCCGCACCAGCGGCGCGCAGCTCTCCACCAGGTGTTCGAAACCGTCCACCACCAGCAGCATCCGCCGCTCGGCGAGATGCTCGACCAGCACCTCGCGCGGGGCCCTCGGGGTGTGGTCGGTCAGCCCGAGCGCCTCGACCAGGGCGTACGCCACCAGGTCGGGGTCGCGCAGCGGCGCGAGCTCGGCCAGCCCGACCTCTTCGCCGTAGCGTTTCTGCGCCGCCGCGGCAGCCCGCAGCGCGAGCCGTGTCTTGCCGACCCCGCCGACGCCCACGACCGTGACCAGGCGGGATGTCTCGAGGAGCGCCGTCAGTGCGGCCTGCTCGGCGGCCCGTCCGACGAACCGGTTCAGCTCCGCCGGGAGATTGCTCCGTCGCATGGGACACGGAGCGTACTCACCCGCGCGCGCTCCGTACAATCGGGTTCTCGTGACCACCGTCCCACGGGCGGTAATGCGGTACGGCAGGACAGCCCGGGCGCGATAGGGTCGGGGGACGACTTTTCACAGGGCCCAACGACAGCAGAGAGCGGTGCACAGTGACCGGTGGAGAGGTTGCCGGGATCCTGGTGGCCGTGTTCTGGGCGATCCTCGTCTCCTTCCTCGCCGTGGTGCTGGTGAGGCTGGCGCAGACGCTCAGGGCGACCACCCGGCTGGTGGCGGACGTGACCGAGCAGGCCGTTCCCCTGCTCGCCGACGCGTCCGCGACGGTGCGCTCGGCGCAGACCCAGCTCGACCGGGTCGACGCCATCGCCTCGGACGTCCAGGAGGTCACCTCCAACGCCTCCGCGCTGTCCACGACCGTC
Organism: Streptomyces tanashiensis; assembly: GCF_014648895.1. Taxonomy (GTDB): domain Bacteria; phylum Actinomycetota; class Actinomycetes; order Streptomycetales; family Streptomycetaceae; genus Streptomyces; species Streptomyces tanashiensis. The sequence goes on along the minus strand of NZ_BMRZ01000009.1, from coordinate 152,475 downwards.
GCCTCCACCTTCGGCGGCCCGCTCGTCAAGGTGGCCGCCTTCGGCTACGGCGTCCGCAAGGCGCTCGGCCGGGGCCGTGAGGCGGAGGACGCGCCGCGGGCCGCCGTCCGCCGTACTGTGATCGTCGGCCGTACCGTGCCGTCCTCGCGACGCCGGAAGCAGAAGGGCTGAGCCGCGATGTTCCGCCGCACGTTCTGGTTCACGGCCGGCGCAGCCGCCGGCGTGTGGGCCACCACCAAGGTCAACCGGAAGCTGAAGCAGCTGACCCCCGAGAGCCTCGCGGCCCAGGCGGCGAACAAGGCGATCGAGACCGGCCACCGGCTCAAGGACTTCGCCCTCGACGTGAGGGCGGGCATGGTCCAGCGGGAGGCGGAGCTGGGCGAGGCGCTCGGCCTGGAAGCCCCCGTGGACCAGGGCCGGGAGCTGCCGGAGCCGCGCCGGAGGGCCGCGCTCGGCCAGGCCGCGCAGCCGACCACATATTCGTTTTCCAAGATGCCTACGAGTTCGTACAACCGGAATGAGGACCACTGATGGAGTCGGCTGAAATCCGCCGCCGCTGGCTGAGCTTCTTCGAGGAGCGCGGGCACACCGTCGTCCCTTCGGCGTCGCTCATCGCGGACGACCCGACTCTGCTGCTCGTCCCGGCCGGCATGGTGCCGTTCAAGCCCTACTTCCTGGGTGAGGTCAAGCCCCCCTTCACGCGCGCCTCCAGCGTGCAGAAGTGCGTGCGCACGCCGGACATCGAGGAGGTCGGCAAGACCACCCGGCACGGCACGTTCTTCCAGATGTGCGGCAACTTCTCCTTCGGCGACTACTTCAAGGAAGGCGCCATCAAGCTCGCCTGGGAGCTGCTGACCACCCCGGTGGAGCACGGCGGCTACGGGCTCGAGCCGGAGAAGCTCTGGATCACCGTCTACCAGGAGGACGACGAGGCCGAGCAGATCTGGCGCGACGTCATCGGCGTCCCGGCCGAGCGCATCCAGCGCCTCGGCAAGAAGGACAACTACTGGTCGATGGGCGTCCCCGGACCCTGCGGCCCGTGCTCCGAGATCAACTACGACCGCGGCCCCGAGTTCGGCGTCGAGGGCGGCCCGGCCGTCAACGACGAGCGGTACGTGGAGATCTGGAACCTGGTCTTCATGCAGTACGAGCGCGGTGAGGGCTCGGGCAAGGACGACTTCCCGATCCTCGGCGAGCTGCCGTCGAAGAACATCGACACGGGCCTCGGCCTGGAGCGCCTGGCGATGATCCTCCAGGGCGTCCAGAACATGTACGAGACGGACACCCTCCAGGTCGTCATCGACAAGGCCACCGCCCTCACCGGCGTCGCCTACGGCAAGGCCCACGACAGCGACGTCTCGCTCCGCGTGGTCGCCGACCACATGCGTACGTCCGTCATGCTCATCGGCGACGGCGTCACCCCCGGCAACGAGGGCCGCGGTTACGTGCTGCGCCGCATCATGCGCCGCGCCGTCCGCAACATGCGCCTGCTCGGCGCCACCGGCCCGGTCGTCCAGGAACTCGTCGACACCGTGATCAACACGATGGGCGAGCAGTACCCGGAGCTGGTCACCGACCGCAAGCGCATCGAGACCGTCGCCCTCGCCGAAGAGGCCGCCTTCCTGAAGGCCCTCAAGGGCGGCACCAACATCCTCGACACCGCCGTCACCGAGACCAAGGCCGCCGGCGGCTCCGTCCTCGCCGGCGAGAAGGCCTTCCTGCTCCACGACACGTGGGGCTTCCCGATCGACCTCACCCTGGAGATGGCCGCCGAGCAGGGCCTCTCCGTGGACGAGGACGGCTTCCGCCGCCTGATGAAGGAGCAGCGGGACCGCGCCAAGGCCGACGCCAAGGCGAAGAAGACCGGCCACGCCGACATGACCTCGTACCGGGAGATCGCCGACAGCAACGGCGCCACCGAGTTCACCGGCTACACGAACACCGAGGGCGAGAGCACGGTCGTCGGTCTCCTCGTCAACGGTGTCTCCTCGCCGGCCGCCTCCGAGGGCGACGAGGTCGAGGTCGTCCTCGACCGCACCCCGTTCTACGCCGAGGGCGGCGGTCAGATCGCCGACCAGGGCCGCATCAAGCTGCACAGCGGTGCCGTCATCGAGGTCCGCGACGTCCAGCAGCCGGTCCCGGGCGTCTCCGTCCACAAGGGCTCCGTGCAGGTCGGCGAGGTGACCGTGGGCTCCACCGCCTACGCCACCATCGACGTCAAGCGCCGCCGGGCCATCGCCCGCGCCCACTCCGCCACGCACCTGACCCACCAGGCGCTGCGCGACGCTCTCGGCCCGACGGCCGCCCAGGCCGGTTCCGAGAACCAGCCCGGTCGCTTCCGCTTCGACTTCGGTTCGCCGAACGCCGTCCCGGGCGCGGTCCTCACCGACGTCGAGCAGAAGATCAACGAGGTCCTCTCGCGCGAGCTGGAGGTCCACGCCGAGGTCATGCCGATCAACGAGGCCAAGCGCCAGGGTGCCATCGCCGAGTTCGGCGAGAAGTACGGCGAGCAGGTCCGCGTCGTCACCATCGGCGACTTCTCCAAGGAGCTGTGCGGCGGCACGCACGTCGGCAACACCGCCCAGCTGGGCCTGGTGAAGCTGCTCGGCGAGTCGTCCATCGGCTCCGGCGTGCGCCGCATCGAGGCCCTCGTGGGTGTCGACGCCTACAACTTCCTCGCCCGTGAGCACACGGTCGTCGCCCAGCTCCAGGAGCTCGTCAAGGGCCGCCCGGAGGAGCTGCCGGAGAAGATCTCCTCCATGCTCGGCAAGCTGAAGGACGCCGAGAAGGAGATCGAGAAGTTCCGCGCGGAGAAGGTCCTCCAGGCCGCCGCCGGTCTCGTCGACTCCGCCCGCGACATCCGCGGCGTCGCCCTCGTCACCGGGCAGGTCCCGGACGGCACCGGCGCCGACGACCTCCGCAAGCTCGTCCTGGACGTGCGGGGACGCATCTCCGGCGGCCGTCCGGCCGTCGTGGCCCTGTTCACCACGGCCAACGGCAAGCCGCTGACGGTCATCGCCACCAACGAGGCCGCCCGCGAGCGCGGTCTCAAGGCCGGCGAGCTGGTCCGCACGGCCGCCAAGACCCTCGGTGGCGGTGGCGGCGGCAAGCCGGACGTCGCCCAGGGCGGCGGCCAGAACCCGGAGGCCGTCGGCGAGGCCATCGCCGCCGTCGAGCGTCTCGTGGTGGAGACGGCGTGACGATGCGCCGCGGCCGCCGTCTCGCGGTCGACGTCGGGGACGCCCGGATCGGGGTCGCCTCGTGCGACCCCGACGGGGTCCTCGCGACGCCGGTGGAGACCGTGCCGGGACGTGACGTCCCGGCCGCCCACCGGCGGCTCCGCCAGATCGTCGAGGAGTACGAGCCGATCGAGGTCGTCGTGGGTCTGCCCCGCTCGCTCAGCGGGCGGGAGGGCCCGGCCGCGGCCAAGTGCCGCGCCTTCGCCCGGGAGATGGCGAAGGGCATCGCCCCGGTGCCGGTGCGCCTGGTCGACGAGCGGATGACCACGGTCACCGCGACCCAGGGCCTGCGGGCCTCGGGCGTGAAGGCGAAGAAGGGGCGGTCCGTCATCGACCAGGCCGCCGCTGTGATCATCCTTCAGAACGCTCTTGAGTCCGAACGGGTATCAGGTAATCCGCCCGGCGAGGGCGTCGAAGTGGTCATCTGATCGCGATACGGTAACGTTCCGCGCGATGCGGCGGTGTTCGAACAGCTGCCGCACTACGTAGAGGCGGATCGTCCGGAAGCCTCGCGGCTGTTTGGGGATCGATGACTGAGTATGGCCGGGGCCCTGGCTCCGAACCGTGGCACCCCGGGGACCCGCTCTACGGGGACCAGGGGTGGGAGGGTCAGCAGCAGTACCCGCACCCCCAGCAGGCGAGCCAGTACGACCACCAGGCCCAGGGCTACGTGGATCCGTACGGCCAGGGCGGTCACGTCGACCAGGGCTACGGGGTCGACCCGTACCAGCAGCAGGCGCAGCAGTACCAGCAGCAGCCGCAGCAGTACGTCGACCCTCAGTACCAGCAGCAGCATCAGCAGTACCAGCAGCCGCAGCAGCCGCAGCAGTACGAGACGGGGTACCCGGGCGGTTACGACACGCCCGGGCATCTCGGACAGCAGTACGACAGCGGCTGGGAGACCGGCCAGGCGGCGATGGCCTACGGCGCGCCCCCGGCCGATCCTTACGGCGGGCAGAACCCGGACCTCTACGGGACGCCCGAGGCCTACCCGCCGCCCCAGCCGCCCGGCCGGCGGCAGAACCCGCCGGAGCCGGTCGTCGACTGGGCGCCGGAGGAAGAGGCGCCCCAGCCCCAGCCGGAGCCGGAGGCCGAGGAGGAGAACCACCCCTTCTTCACCGGTGGCTCCGACGACGACTCCGACGACGGCTATGACGACGAGGAGGAGCCGAGGCGTGGCCGCGGCTCCCGCGACGGCGACCGTGAACGCCGGAGCAAAGCGAAGAAACGCAAAGGCAAGAACGGCGTGGCCTGCCTCGTCGTCGCGCTCGTCATGGTGGGCGGCGTCGGCGGCATCGGCTACTTCGGCTACCAGTTCTGGCAGGGCGAGTTCGGCGCGGCGCCCGACTACGCGGGCAGCGGCAGCGGCGAGGTCCAGGTCGAGATCCCGAAGTCCGCGGGCGGCTACGAGATCGGCAACATCCTCAAGAAGGCCGGTGTCGTCAAGAGCGTCGACGCCTTCGTCTCCGCGCAGCAGAAGAACCCCCGGGGTCTCTCCATCCAGGCGGGTGCCTACACGCTGAAGAAGGAGATGTCGGCCGACAGCGCGGTGACGCTGATGCTGAACCCGGCCAGCCAGGCCAACCTCATCATTCCCGAGGGCAAGCGGAACGCCTGGGTGTACGAGAAGCTCGACGAGCGTCTGGACCTCAAGCCGGGCACCACCAAGGAGATCGCACTCGCGAAGGCGGACTCCCTCGGGCTGCCCGACTGGGCCAAGAACCACGACGAGATCAAGGACCCGCTGGAAGGCTTCCTCTTCCCCGCGAGCTACCCCGTCGCCAAGGGCAGCAAGCCCGAGGACGCGCTGCGCAAGATGGTCGGCCGCGCCAACCAGGAGTACACCAAGCTGGACCTGGACGCGAAGGCGAGGGAGCTGGGCGTCAAGGGACCCTGGGAGCTCATCACGGTCGCGAGCCTGGTGCAGGCGGAGGGCAAGACCCACGACGACTTCCGCAAGATGGCCGAGGTCGTCTACAACCGCCTCAAGCCGGACAACCGCGAGACCGTCCAGCTCCTGCAGTTCGACTCGACCCTGAACTATCTGAAGGGTCAGAGCGAGATCAAGATCTCCGAGCAGGAGGCGAACACCAACACCGACCCGTACAACACGTACAAGCACAAGGGGCTGCCGCCGGGACCGATCGGCAACCCGGGCAACGAGGCGCTGGCCGCGATGCTCAACCCCACGAACGACGGCTGGCTCTACTTCGTCGCGACCGACGGCATGAACAAGACCGAGTTCGCGAAGACCCTCGCCGAGCACAACAGGTTGAAGGACAAGTTCAATGCCAACACCGGCCAGTGAGACCGGCCGCCGCGCGGCCGTCCTCGGTTCGCCGATCGCCCACTCGCTCTCCCCGGTCCTGCACCGGGCCGCGTACGCCGAGCTCGGTCTCGACGACTGGACGTACGACCGCTTCGAGGTCGACGAGGCCGGACTGCCCGGCTTCGTCGGCGAGCTGGACGGCACCTGGGCCGGGCTCTCGCTGACCATGCCGCTCAAGCGGGCGATCATCCCGCTGCTCGACGAGATCACCGGCACGGCCGCCGCGGTGGAGGCCGTCAACACCGTCGTCCTCCGGGAGGACGGGCGCCGGGTCGGCGACAACACCGACATCCCCGGCATGGTCGCCGCCCTGGGCGAGCAGGGCGTCGAGAAGGTGGAGTCGGCGGCCGTCCTCGGCGCCGGCGCCACCGCATCCTCCGCGCTCGCCGCCCTCGCCCGGATCTGCGCCGGCCCCGTCACCGCGTACGTCCGGAGCGAGGCGCGGGCCGAGGAGATGCGCGGCTGGGGCGAGCGGCTCGGCGTGGACGTCCGGACCGCCGAGTGGGAACGGGCCGCGGAGGCCTTCGACGCACCGCTGGTCATCGCGACCACCCCGGCCGGCACCACGAACGCCCTGGCGACCGCCGTCCCCGACCGGGTCGGCGCCCTCTTCGACGTCCTCTACGACCCCTGGCCGACCCCGCTCGCGGCCGCCTGGGCCGACCGCGGCGGCAAGGTCGTCGGCGGCCTCGACCTCCTCGTCCACCAGGCGGTCCTCCAGGTCGAACAGATGACGGGCGTCCCCGAGGCGCCTCTCGCGGCCATGAGGGCCGCGGGGGAGCGGGCGCTGGCCGCTCGTTAGGATCTCCCCCTCAGCAAGGGGATCCGGGGGGAGTGGCAGTGGACACGGGTGGGGAATGGGCGCTGGCGTCCCGGTGGGACGTCGTCGGGGGCATCGTGCGCCTGGTCTTCAGCCTGGTCTTCCACGACTTGCCCGAATGGGTGAGATACCCCCTGCTCGCGTTCGGGTGCGCCGTGGTCGTCCACCTCGGCCTGGGATGGCTCCGCGAGCGGTTCGGCGGGCCCGCCGACGAGGACGAGGTCGTCCACGAGAGCGAGGCCGACGTCCGATAGCTGGACCGGAGGGCCGGTTCGCCCCCCGAACGTGGGAGGATCTGGGTGGCGGGCCAGGGCCGCGCACCCGGTCGCGCCGTCGCAGTGCCAGGCGCGAGCATGAGGAGCATCGTTGAGCAGGTTGCGTTGGCTGACCGCTGGGGAATCCCACGGACCCGCGCTGGTCGCGACGCTGGAGGGTCTTCCCGCCGGCGTCCCGGTCACCACTGAGCTGGTGGCGGACCACCTGGCGCGGCGACGCCTCGGCTATGGACGTGGCGCCCGCATGAAGTTCGAGCAGGACGAGATCACGTTCCTCGGCGGTGTCCGGCACGGACTCTCCCTCGGCTCCCCGATCGCCGTCATGGTCGGCAACACCGAGTGGCCCAAGTGGGAGAAGGTCATGTCGGCCGACCCGGTCGACCCCTCGGAGCTCAAGGAGACGGGCCGCAACGCGCCCCTGACCCGGCCCCGCCCCGGCCACGCCGACCTCGCCGGAATGCAGAAGTACGGCTTCGACGAGGCCCGGCCGATCCTGGAGCGCGCCAGCGCCCGGGAGACCGCCGCCCGTGTCGCCCTCGGCGCCGTCGCCCGGTCCTTCCTCAAGGAGGCCGCCGGCATCGAGATCGTCTCGCACGTGGTCGAGCTGGCCGCCGCCAAGGCGCCCTACGGCGTCTACCCGACCCCCGGCGACGTCGAGAAGCTCGACGCCGACCCGGTCCGCTGCCTCGACGCCGACGCGTCGAAGGCGATGGTCGCGGAGATCGACCAGGCCCACAAGGACGGCGACACCCTCGGCGGCGTCGTCGAGGTCCTCGCCTACGGCGTGCCCGTCGGGCTCGGCTCGCACGTCCACTGGGACCGCCGTCTCGACGCCCGGCTCGCCGCCGCCCTCATGGGCATCCAGGCCATCAAGGGCGTCGAGGTCGGCGACGGTTTCGACCTCGCCCGCGTGCCCGGCTCGAAGGCCCACGACGAGATCGTCCGCACCGAGGACGGCATCAAGCGCACCTCCGGCCGTTCCGGCGGCACCGAGGGCGGACTGACCACCGGCGAGCTGCTGCGCGTCCGCGCCGCGATGAAGCCGATCGCGACCGTCCCGCGCGCCCTGGCCACGATCGACGTCGCCACCGGCGAGGCCGCGGCCGCCCACCACCAGCGCTCCGACGTGTGCGCGGTCCCCGCCGCCGGCATCGTCGCCGAGGCCATGGTCGCGCTCGTCCTCGCGGACGCGGTCGTCGAGAAGTTCGGCGGCGACAGCGTCCCCGAGACCCGTCGCAACGTGCAGTCGTACCTCGACAACCTGACGATCCGGTGACCGCCGGACCCCTGGTCGTCCTCGTCGGGCCCATGGGCTCCGGCAAGTCCACGGTGGGCGTGCTCCTGGCCGAACGGCTCGGCGCGGCCTACCGGGACACCGACGCCGACATCGTCGCCGCCGAAGGACGCGAGATCTCCGACATCTTCGTCGAGGACGGCGAGGAGCACTTCCGCGCCCTGGAGCGGGCCGCGGTCGCCGCGGCCGTCGCCGAGCACGAGGGCGTCCTCGCCCTCGGCGGCGGCGCGATCCTGGACGCCGGGACCCGCGCCCTGCTCACCGGGCTGCCCGTCGCGTACCTCTCGATGGACGTCGAGGAGGCGGTCCGCCGCGTCGGCCTGAACACCGCGCGGCCGCTGCTCGCCGTCAACCCGCGCCGCCAGTGGCGCGAACTGATGGACGCGCGCCGGCATCTGTACACCGAAGTCGCCCGTGTCGTGGTCACCACGGACGAGCGCACCCCCGAAGAGGTCGCCCAGGCGGTCCTCGACGCACTGGAGTTGAAGGACGTATGACGGACCAGGACCAGGTGACCCGTATCCAGGTCGGCGGTTCCGCGGGCACCGATCCGTACGAGGTACTGGTCGGGCGGCAGCTCCTCGGTGAGCTCCCCGCCCTGATCGGCACCCAGGCCCGGCGGGTCGCCGTGATCCACCCGGAGGCGCTCGCCGACACCGGCGAGGCGCTCCGCGCCGACCTCGCCGACCAGGGCTACGAGGCGGTCGCCATCCAGGTGCCGAACGCCGAGGAGGCGAAGACCGCCGAGGTCGCCGCCTACTGCTGGAAGGCGCTGGGCCAGACGGGCTTCACCCGCAGCGACGTCGTCGTCGGCGTCGGCGGCGGAGCGACCACCGACCTGGCGGGCTTCGTGGCCGCGACCTGGCTGCGCGGCGTGCGCTGGGTCGCCGTGCCCACCACCGTCCTGGCCATGGTCGACGCGGCCGTCGGCGGCAAGACGGGCATCAACACCGCCGAGGGCAAGAACCTCGTCGGCGCCTTCCACCCGCCCGCCGGGGTCCTGTGCGACCTCGCGGCGCTCGACTCGCTGCCGGTGCACGACTACGTCAGCGGGCTCGCGGAGGTCATCAAGGCCGGCTTCATCGCCGACCCGGTGATCCTCGACCTCATCGAGGAGGACCCGCAGGCCGCCCGCACCCCGGCCGGTCCGCACACCGCCGAGCTGCTCGTCCGCTCGATCAGGGTCAAGGCCGAGGTCGTCTCCGGAGACCTCAAGGAGGCCGGCCACCGGGAGATCCTCAACTACGGCCACACCCTCGCCCACGCCATCGAGAAGAACGAGCGGTACAAGTGGCGCCACGGCGCCGCCGTCTCCGTCGGCATGGTCTTCGCCGCCGAGCTCGGCCGCCTCGCCGGCCGGCTCGACGACGCCACCGCCGACCGGCACCGGGCGATCCTGGAGTCCGTCGGTCTGCCGCTCACCTACCGCGGCGACCAGTGGCCGAAGCTCCTGGAGACGATGCGGATCGACAAGAAGTCCCGCGGTGACCTGCTGCGCTTCATCGTGCTCGACGCGATCGGCAAGCCGACCGTCCTGGAGGGCCCCGACCCGGCCGTCCTGATCGCGGCGTACGGCGAGGTGTCGGCGTGAGCGAGGCGCGTCCGGGCCGCCCGGTCCTCGTGCTCAACGGCCCGAACCTGGGCCGGCTCGGCTCCCGCGAGCCCGAGATCTACGGTGCCACGTCCTACAAGGGGCTCGTCGAGTCCTGCCGGGCGCTCGGCGCGGAGCTCGGCTTCGACGTCGACGTGCGGGAGACCAACGACGAGGGCGAGATGATCCGCTGGCTCCACGAGGCCGCGGACGGCTCGATCCCGGTGGTGATCAACCCCGGCGCGTTCACGCACTACTCGTACGGGATGCGGGACGCCGCCGCCCAGCGGACCGCTCCGCTGATCGAGGTGCACATCTCGAACCCGTACGCCCGTGAGGAGTTCCGCCACACCTCGGTCGTCGCGGCCGTGGCGAGCGGGACGGTCGCCGGGTTCGGGATCGGGTCCTACCGGCTGGCGCTGCGGGCGCTCGCCGAGGAGCTCACCGACTGACAGGGCCTGACAGGGCACCAGGGGGCGTCCCCGGCCGTTCCCCCTGTGGGGGCCGGGGGCGGTAACGTTCCGCCCGACCACGGACACACCGGTCCGAGGATCCGACAGGCGTACGAGACGGAGTGGCACCGGATGCAGCACGCAGTGGGGGGTCCGCTGCCACCGCCCGAGGGGCAGGGCCGGGCGACCGGTCCCGGGCCCGTGGCCGGACCGGGACCCGTGCCCGGTTCCGTTCCGGCTCCGGTTCCCGGGGCGGGAGGCAGGGAGCCCGGCGGGCAGCCACCCGTTCCTCCGCCGGTCCCGCCGGGCGCCCCGTACCAGGCGCCGCCGTCCGCACCCCGGCTCGGGGTGCACCCGACGGTCCAGACCGGCGCTCCCCGGCCCCCGCACGCCCCGCCGGGCTGGGGCACTCCCGGAGGCGTGCCTCAGCATCCGGCGGCCCCTCAGCACCCCTCGGCCCCCCACCCGGCCGGTGCGCCGCACCCGGGGCCTCCGCAGCATCCCGGTGCCCCGCAGCACCCGGCCTCGGGGCCGCACCCCGCGGCCCCTCAGCACCCCGCCGCGGCCCCGCCGCGGGGGGACCTGACCGGGCACGTTCCGCTGCCGCCCGTGAGCGCGCCCCTCGCGCCGCCCGTCGAGCACGGTGCCGGGACCGGCGCGGCGACCCTCGCCGTCCTGCTCATCGGCCCCGCCGGCGCGGGCAAGACGACCGTCGCCCGGCACTGGGCGCAGCGCCGCCGCGTGCCCACCGCGCACATCAGCCTCGACGACGTCCGCGAGTGGGTCTGCTCCGGCTTCGCCGACCCGCAGTCCGGCTGGAACGAGCACTCCGAGGCGCAGTACCGGCTGGCCCGCCGCACCTGCGGCTTCGCCGCGCGCAACTTCCTCGCCAACGGCATCTCCTGCATCGTCGACGACGCCGTCTTCCCGGACCGGCCCGTCGTCGGCCTCGGCGGCTGGAAGCGCCACGTCGGACCCGGTCTGCTGCCCGTCGTCCTCCTGCCCGGTCTGGAGGTCGTCCTGGAGCGCAACGCCGAGCGCAGCGGCAACCGGCGCCTCTCGGACGAGGAGGTCGCCGCCATCCACGGCCGGATGGCCGGCTGGTACGGCTCGGGGCTGCCGATCATCGACAACTCCACGTACGACGTCGAGACCACCGCGCGCGTGCTCGACGACGTCCTCGCCCGCGCGATCGCGAGCCCGCCCACCTGGTGACCCCGCCCGGACGGCCGTTCTGAACAGGCCGTCGCGGCGGGACGCTCGTAGGCTCGGAGCATGTCAGAGGTGTATGCGGACCGCCGTGTACGGCTGCGCGACCGGTGCGCGGCCGCGGGCAGCCCGGCGGCCCTGGTCTCCCGCCCCGCCAACGTCCGCTATCTCGCGGGTGGTTCGCCGCCCGGCGCCGTCCTGCTCGTCGGGCCGGAGCCCGAGGCGGACGTCCTGCTCTGCCCCGTCGCGCCCGGTGGCGAACCGGCCGACGGACGGCTCGACGAGCTGCTCCGGCAGCAGGTCCTGCCCACCGGGGGAGGCGACCCCGCGGTCGCCGCCGTCGACCTGGCCCGCGGGGCCGGCGCCGACGCGCTCGCGGTCGAGGAGCACCACCTGACGGTGGCCCGGCACCGGGCGATGGGTTCCGTCGCCCCCGGACTGCGTCTCGCCGACCTCTCCTGCGCCGTGGAGCAGCTCAGGATTGTCAAGGACGAGGACGAGATCGCCTGCCTGAGGATCGCGGCGGAGATCGCCGACCAGGCCCTCGGCGAGCTCCTGGAGTCGATCCTCGTGGGGCGGACCGAGCGCCACCTCGCCCTGGAGCTGGAGCGGCGGCTCGTCGACCACGGCGCCGACGGAGCCGCCTTCCCCACCTCGGTGGGGACCGGCCCGCACTCCGGGCGCCGGGGGCACCGGCCCACCGACCGCCGGGTCGAGGAGGGCGATTTCCTCTCCGTCTGCCTCGGCGCGGACTACCGCGGCTACCGGTGCGAGATCGGCCGGACCTTCGTCATCGGCACCACCCCCGCCGACTGGCAGATCGAGCTGTACGAGCTCGTCTTCGCCGCTCAGCGGGCCGGACGCGAGTCCCTGGCACCCGGGGCCGAATACCGGGACGTGGACCGGGCGGCCCGCCAGATCCTGGACGCCGCCGGGCACACGGAGGCGGCCGTGCCCCTGATCGGGCACGGGGTGGGGCTCGAAATCGACGAGGACCCGCAGCTCTCACCCTCGGCCATGGGTAAACTGGACGCTTGTGTGCCGGTCACCGTCGAACCGGGGGTCCACCTCCCGGGCCGGGGCGGGGTCCGGATCGATGACACGCTCGTCGTGCGCCAGGAGGCGGACGGCGGACCCGAGCTACTCACCATCACGACCAAGGAGCTGCTCGCGCTGTAAGGCGCGTACGCCTCCCAGGTCCCACGTCAGTCCAGGAGATTCCGCAACCGTGGCTTCCACGAACGACCTCAAGAACGGCATGGTGCTCAAGCTCGAAGGCGGCCAGCTCTGGTCCGTCGTCGAGTTCCAGCACGTCAAGCCCGGCAAGGGCCCGGCCTTCGTGCGCACCAAGCTCAAGAACGTGCTGTCCGGCAAGGTCGTCGACAAGACCTTCAACGCCGGTGTGAAGGTCGACACGGCCACCATCGACCGCCGCGACATGCAGTTCTCCTACATGGACGGCGACTACTTCGTCTTCATGGACATGGAGACGTACGACCAGCTGCACGTCGACCGCAAGGCCGTCGGCGACTCTGCCAACTTCCTCATCGAGGGCTTCACCGCCTCCGTCGCCCAGCACGAGGGCGAGGTGCTCTACGTCGAGCTCCCGGCCGCCGTCGAGCTGACGATCCAGCACACCGACCCGGGCGTCCAGGGCGACCGCTCCACCGGCGGCACCAAGCCGGCGACGCTGGAGACCGGCCACGAGATCCAGGTCCCGCTCTTCGTCACCACCGGTGAGAAGGTCAAGGTCGACACGCGCGACAGCAGCTACCTCGGCCGGGTGAACAAGTAACCGTGGCCGCTCGGAGCAAGGCCCGCAAGCGCGCCTTCCAGATCCTCTTCGAGGCGGACCAGCGTGGTGCCTCCGTCCAGGAGGTTCTCGCGGACCAGATCCGGCACGCGCGGTCCGACGACCGCCAGCCGCCGGTCAACGACTTCACCATGCAGCTGGTCGAGGGATACGCGGCCCACGTGGCGCGGATCGACGAGCTCATCGCGACCTACGCGGTGGACTGGGACCTCGACCGGATGCCCGTCGCCGACCGGAACATCGTGCGCCTCGGTGCGTACGAGGTCATCTGGGAGGACGGCACGCCCGACGCGGTCGCGATCGACGAGGCGGTGCAGCTCGCCAAGGAGTTCTCCACCGACGAGTCCCCGACCTTCGTCAACGGTCTGCTGGCGCGCTTCAAGGACCTGAAGCCGCGCCTGCGCCGGGACGCGGACGTCTGAGTCCCGTACGGCACGCGAAGGGGCCCGCAGCACTCGGTGCTGCGGGCCCCTTCGCACACCCGTCGGCTCTCCGGCGGCCGGCCCGGAGTTCTCCGGGGGCCGGCCCGGACGGCGGAAAGGCGACGGGCCCGTGGACGTCGGATGACGTCCACGGGCCCGGCGGTACGTTTCTGCTGTGCCCTCGTAAGGGGTCAGTTGTCCTCGTGGGCGACGGCGCGGCGCGCGTCGGCGTCCAGGACGCCCCAGCTGATCAGCTGCTCGGTGAGGACCGAGGGGGACTGGTCGTAGATGACGGCGAGCGTGCGCAGGTCGTCCTGGCGGATCGACAGCACCTTGCCGTTGTAGTCGCCGCGCTGCGACTGGATCGTCGCCGCGTAGCGCTGGAGCGGACCGGCCTTCTCCTGGGGGACGTGCGCCAGGCGCTCCAGGTCCAGGACCAGCTTCGGCGGCGGCTCGGCGGCCCCGCCCGGAGTCGTGCCCGGCAGGAGCTCCTGCACCGGGACCCCGTAGAAGTCGGCCAGCTCGGCAAGACGCTGCACGGTCACCGCGCGGTCTCCGCGCTCGTACGAGCCGACCACGACCGCCTTCCAGCGGCCCTGGGACTTCTCCTCCACCCCGTGGAGCGAGAGACCCTGCTGGGTGCGGATGGCACGGAGTTTGGCCCCGAGCTGCTTTGCGTATTCGCTGGACATAACGCTCCCGGACGCTGTGACGACATGCGGCTGCGCCGCGCGGCTGGTAACTCACTGTGAGGTTACGCAGCGTTACACCTACCCGTCAAGCCGAATGGTCCGTACCGCCCCCTCCCGGGGGACGGCGCCCGGAGGGGCGGCAGGGGTGTGCGGGACGGGCCCTCCCACCCCTGGTAGAGTGAACGGCGCAAATCCGACGTCCTTTAAGAGCCGTCCCGTGAGGCGGAGAAGGAGGTCCGTTTTCCATGGACACTCAGCAGCAGTACGGCGACGAGGCCCGGCCCGTTCTCGAGGCCCCCGACATCGCGCGGGTCCTCACCCGCATCGCCCACGAGATCGTCGAGCGCGCCAAGGGCGCCGACGACGTGGTCCTCCTCGGCATCCCCACCCGTGGCGTCTTCCTCGCCCGCCGGCTCGCCGAGAAGCTCGAATCGATCACCGGCACCAAGGTCCCGGTCGGTTCCCTCGACATCACCATGTACCGGGACGACCTGCGGATGAAGCCGGCCCGCGCCATCGGCCGCACCGAGATCCCCGGTGACGGCATCGACGGCCGCCTCGTCGTCCTCGTCGACGACGTGCTCTTCTCCGGACGCACCATCCGCGCCGCCCTCGACGCCCTCGGCGACATCGGCCGCCCGCGCGCCGTCCAGCTCGCGGTCCTCGTCGACCGCGGCCACCGCGAACTTCCGATCCGCGCCGACTACGTCGGCAAGAACCTCCCCACGTCGCTGCGGGAGACGGTCAAGGTGCAGCTCGCCGAGGAAGACGGTCGCGACACCGTCCTGCTCGGCTCCAAGCCCGCCTCCTAGCCGGACCGGCTTCCCCGCCGGGGGCCGGGGCACACCCCTGTGCCCCCGCATGCCCTCACACCTCCCCACCACGGAGAGAAACCCCGATGATGCGTCACCTCATCTCGGCCGCCGACCTCACCCGCGACGACGCCGTCCAGATCCTCGACACCGCCGAGGAGATGGCCCGGGTGGCCGACCGGCCCATCAAGAAGCTGCCGACCCTGCGCGGCCGGACCATCTGCAACCTCTTCTTCGAGGACTCCACCCGGACCCGGATCTCCTTCGAGGCCGCCGAGAAGCGCCTCTCCGCCGACGTGATCAACTTCGCGGCCAAGGGCTCCAGCGTCTCCAAGGGCGAGTCCCTCAAGGACACCGCGCAGACCCTGGAGGCCATGGGCGTCGACGCGGTCGTCATCCGGCACGGCGCCTCCGGCGCGCCCTACCGGCTCGCCACCTCCGGCTGGATCGACGCGCCCGTCATCAACGCCGGCGACGGCACCCACCAGCACCCCACCCAGGCCCTCCTGGACGCCTTCACCATGCGCCGCCGCCTCGTCGGCCGCGACGCCGGCCTCGGCCAGGACCTCGCCGGCAAGCGGATCACGCTCGTGGGCGACGTCCTGCACAGCCGGGTCGCCCGCTCCAACGTCGACCTGCTCCACACCCTCGGCGCCGAGGTCACCCTGGTGGCCCCGCCCACCCTGGTCCCCGTCGGCGTCGAGACCTGGCCCTGCGACGTCTCGTACGACCTCGACAGCGTGCTGCCGAAGTCCGACGCGGTGATGATGCTGCGTGTGCAGCGAGAGCGGATGAACGCCGCCTTCTTCCCGACCGAGCGCGAGTACTCGCGCCGCTACGGGCTCGACGGCGAGCGGATGGCGAAGATGCCCGAGCACGCCATCGTCATGCACCCCGGCCCGATGGTCCGCGGCATGGAGATCACCGCCGAGGTCGCCGACTCCGACCGCTGCACGGTCGTCGAGCAGGTCGCCAACGGCGTCTCCGTCCGGATGGCGGTCCTCTACCTGCTTCTGGGCGGCAACGAGTCCGCCGTCAGCCACACCCGTACCGAGGAGAGCAAGTAACCATGAGCAAGATCCTTATCCGCGGTGCGAAGGTCCTCGGCGGCGAGGCCCAGGACGTCCTCATCGACGGCGAGACCATCGCCGAGGTCGGGACGGGCCTGTCCGCCGAGGGCGCGACCGTGATCGAGGCCGACGGCCAGATCCTGCTGCCCGGCCTGGTCGACCTCCACACCCACCTGCGCGAGCCCGGCCGCGAGGACTCCGAGACCGTCCTCACCGGCACCCGCGCCGCCGCCTCCGGCGGCTACACCGCCGTCTTCGCCATGGCCAACACCCACCCGGTCGCCGACACCGCCGGTGTCGTCGAGCAGGTCTGGCGCCTCGGCAAGGAGTCCGGCTACTGCGACGTCCAGCCCATCGGCGCCGTCACCGTCGGCCTGGAGGGCAAGAAGCTCGCCGAGCTCGGCGCCATGCACGACTCCGCCGCCGGCGTCACCGTCTTCTCCGACGACGGCAAGTGCGTCGACGACGCCGTGATCATGCGCCGCGCCCTGGAGTACGTGAAGGCCTTCGGCGGCGTCGTCGCCCAGCACGCCCAGGAGCCCCGCCTCACCGAGGGCGCCCAGATGAACGAGGGCATCGTCTCCGCGGAGCTGGGTCTCGGCGGCTGGCCCGCCGTCGCCGAGGAGTCGATCATCGCCCGCGACGTCCTCCTCGCCGAGCACGTCGGCTCCCGCGTCCACATCTGCCACCTCTCCACCGCCGGCTCCGTCGAGATCGTCCGCTGGGCCAAGTCCCGCGGCATCGACGTCACCGCCGAGGTCACCCCCCACCACCTCCTCCTCACGGACGAGCTGGTCCGCTCGTACAACCCGGTCTACAAGGTCAACCCGCCGCTGCGCACCGAGAAGGACGTCCTCGCGCTCCGCGAGGCGCTGGCCGACGGCACCATCGACATCGTCGCCACCGACCACGCCCCGCACCCGCACGAGGACAAGGACTGCGAGTGGGCCGCCGCCGCCATGGGCATGGTCGGCCTGGAGACCGCCCTCTCCGTCGTCCAGCAGACGATGGTCGAGACCGGCCTCCTCGACTGGGCCGGCGTCGCCGAGCGGATGTCCTTCGCGCCCGCCCGCATCGGAGCCGCCGACGGCCACGGACGACCCGTCTCGGCAGGTGAGCCCGCGAACCTGACGCTGGTCGATCCGGCTTACCGTGGTGTCGTGGACCCCGCGGACTTCGCCTCCCGCAGCCGCAACACCCCCTACGAGGGCCGCGAGCTGCCGGGACGCGTCACCCACACCTTCCTGCGGGGCCGGGCAACGGTCGTGGACGGGAAGCTGGCGTGACACCACTCATCGCAATCGCCGCAGAGGCTGCCGAGCAGAAGTCGGCGGAGGTGACCGACTGGGCCGGACGGCTCGGCTGGGTCGCCGGGCTGCTGCTCTTCGTCGCCTTCGTGTACTGGCTCATGCGCCAGGGATGGAAGTGGCGCGGCAGCCTCCAGTCGGACCTGCCCGAGCTGCCCACCGCGCCGGACACGACCGGCGAGGCGAAACTGACTCTCAGCGGGCGCTACCACGGGTCCACGACCGCCGGGCACTGGCTCGACCGGATCGTCGCCCACGGCCTCGGCACCCGCAGCCGCGTCGAGCTCACGCTCACCGACGCCGGGATCGAGGTCGTGCGCCCCGGGGCGAACGACTTCTTCGTGCCGGCCGCCGCCCTGCGCGAGGCCCGCCTCGACAAGGGCATCGCCGGCAAGGTCCTCGCCGAGGGCGGGCTCCTGATCGTCACCTGGGAGCACGGTGGCAAGCAGCTCGACTCCGGCTTCCGCTCCGACCGGGCGGCCGAGCACACGGCCTGGGTCGAGGCCATCAACTCCATGAACGCCGTAACCACCACGACGGAAGGCATCGCACGATGACGACCTCCACCAGGGGAGCCGCCAAGGCTCCCGCCGTACTCGTCCTGGAGGACGGCCGCGCCTTCCGCGGCCGCGCCTACGGGGCCGTGGGGGAGACCTTCGGCGAGGCCGTGTTCTCCACCGGCATGACCGGCTACCAGGAGACCCTCACCGACCCGTCGTACCACCGGCAGGTCGTGGTCATGACGGCCCCGCACGTCGGCAACACCGGCGTCAACGACGAGGACCCCGAGTCCGGCCGCATCTGGGTCTCCGGATACGTCGTCCGCGACCCCGCACGCGTCTCCTCCAACTGGCGCTCCCAGCGCTCGCTGGACGAGGAGCTGGAGCGCCAGGGCGTCGTCGGCATCTCCGGCATCGACACCCGCGCCCTCACCCGCCACCTGCGCGAGCGCGGCGCCATGCGCGTCGGCATCTTCTCCGGCGACGCGCTCGCCGACGAGGCCGCCCTCCTGGCGAAGGTCCAGGCGCAGCCGCAGATGAAGGGCGCGAACCTCTCCGCCGAGGTCGCCACCAAGGAGACCTACGTCGTCCCCGCGATCGGCGAGAAGAAGTTCACCGTCGCCGCCGTCGACCTCGGCATCAAGGGCATGACCCCGCACCGGATGGCCGAGCGCGGCATCGAGGTCCACGTCCTCCCCGCCACCGCCACCGCCGAGGACATCTACGCCGTCCGGCCCGACGGAGTGTTCTTCTCCAACGGCCCGGGCGACCCGGCCACCGCCGACGGCCCCGTCGCCGTCATGCAGGCCGTCCTGGAGCGCAGGACGCCCCTCTTCGGCATCTGCTTCGGCAACCAGATCCTCGGCCGCGCCCTCGGCTTCGGCACCTACAAGCTGAAGTACGGCCACCGGGGCATCAACCAGCCGGTCCAGGACCGCACCACCGGCAAGGTCGAGGTCACCGCGCACAACCACGGCTTCGCCGTCGACGCGCCCCTCGACAAGGTCTCCGACACCCCCTACGGGCGTGCCGAGGTCTCCCACGTCTGCCTGAACGACCAGGTCGTCGAAGGCCTCCAGCTGCTCGACCAGCCGGCCTTCTCCGTCCAGTACCACCCCGAGGCGGCCGCGGGCCCGCACGACGCCGCGTACCTCTTCGACCGCTTCGTATCCCTGATGGAGGCCGAGCGTGCCTAAGCGCACCGATATCCAGTCCGTCCTGGTCATCGGCTCCGGCCCGATCGTCATCGGACAGGCCGCCGAGTTCGACTACTCCGGCACCCAGGCCTGCCGCATCCTCAAGGCCGAGGGCCTGCGGGTGATCCTGGTCAACTCCAACCCGGCCACGATCATGACCGACCCGGAGATCGCCGACGCCACGTACGTCGAGCCGATCACCCCCGAGTTCGTCGAGAAGATCATCGCCAAGGAGCGCCCCGACGCGCTCCTGCCCACCCTCGGCGGCCAGACCGCGCTCAACACCGCGATCTCCATGCACGAGCAGGGTGTGCTGGAGAAGTACGGCGTCGAGCTCATCGGCGCCAACGTCGAGGCCATCAACAAGGGCGAGGACCGCGACCTCTTCAAGGGCGTCGTCGAGGCCGTCAAGGCCAAGATCGGGTACGGCGAGTCCGCCCGCTCGGTCATCTGCCACTCCATGGACGACGTCCTCAAGGGCGTCGAGACGCTCGGCGGCTACCCCGTCGTCGTCCGCCCCTCCTTCACCATGGGCGGCGCCGGCTCCGGCTTCGCCCACGACGAGGAAGAGCTGCGCCGCATCGCCGGCCAGGGCCTCACGCTCTCCCCGACCACCGAGGTGCTCCTGGAGGAGTCCATCCTCGGCTGGAAGGAGTACGAGCTGGAGCTCATGCGCGACAAGAGCGACAACGTCGTGGTCGTCTGCTCCATCGAGAACTTCGACCCGATGGGCGTCCACACCGGCGACTCGATCACCGTCGCCCCGGCGATGACGCTCACCGACCGCGAGTACCAGCGGCTCCGCGACATCGGCATCGCGATCATCCGCGAGGTCGGCGTCGACACCGGCGGCTGCAACATCCAGTTCGCGGTCAACCCGGACGACGGCCGGATCATCGTCATCGAGATGAACCCCCGCGTCTCCCGCTCCTCGGCGCTCGCCTCCAAGGCGACCGGCTTCCCGATCGCCAAGATCGCGGCCCGTCTCGCCGTCGGCTACACGCTGGACGAGATCCCGAACGACATCACGGAGAAGACTCCGGCGTCCTTCGAGCCCACGCTCGACTACGTCGTCGTCAAGGCCCCGCGCTTCGCCTTCGAGAAGTTCCCGCAGGCCGACTCCACCCTCACCACCACCATGAAGTCGGTCGGCGAGGCCATGGCCATCGGCCGCAACTTCACCGAGGCCCTCCAGAAGGCCCTGCGCTCCCTGGAGAAGAAGGGCTCGCAGTTCACCTTCGTGGGCGAGCCCGGCGACAAGGCCGAGCTGCTCCGCGAGTCGGTCCGCCCGACCGACGGCCGCATCAACACCGTCATGCAGGCCATCCGCGCCGGCGCCACCCCGCAGGAGGTCTTCGACGCCACGAAGATCGACCCGTGGTTCGTCGACCAGCTCTTCCTGATCAAGGAGATCGCCGACGAGCTGACCGCCGCCGAGAAGCTCCACCCCGAGCTGCTCGCCGAGGCCAAGCGCCACGGCTTCTCCGACGCCCAGATCGCCGAGATCCGCGGCCTGCGCGAGGACGTCGTCCGCGAGGTCCGGCACGCCCTCGGCGTCCGCCCGGTCTACAAGACGGTCGACACCTGCGCCGCCGAGTTCGCCGCCAAGACCCCGTACTTCTACTCCTCGTACGACGAGGAGAGCGAGGTCGCGCCGCGCGAGAAGCCCGCGGTGATCATCCTGGGCTCCGGCCCGAACCGCATCGGCCAGGGCATCGAGTTCGACTACTCCTGCGTCCACGCCTCCTTCGCCCTGAGCGACGCGGGCTACGAGACCGTGATGGTCAACTGCAACCCGGAGACCGTCTCGACGGACTACGACACCTCCGACCGCCTGTACTTCGAGCCGCTGACGCTCGAGGACGTGCTGGAGATCGTCCACGCCGAGACCCTCGCCGGCCCCGTCGCCGGTGTCGTCGTCCAGCTCGGCGGCCAGACCCCCCTGGGCCTGTCGCAGGCGCTCAAGGACAACGGCGTGCCGGTCGTCGGCACCTCCCCGGAGGCCATCCACGCCGCCGAGGACCGCGGCGCCTTCGGCCGCGTCCTCGCCGAGGCCGGGCTCCCCGCGCCGAAGCACGGCACCGCGACCACCTTCGCCGGCGCCAAGGCCATCGCCGACGAGATCGGCTACCCGGTCCTCGTACGCCCCTCGTACGTGCTCGGCGGCCGCGGCATGGAGATCGTGTACGACGAGGCCCGCCTGGAGTCGTACATCGCCGAGTCCACCGAGATCAGCCCCACCCGGCCGGTCCTGGTCGACCGCTTCCTCGACGACGCCATCGAGATCGACGTCGACGCGCTCTACGACGGCGAGGAGCTCTACCTCGGCGGCGTCATGGAGCACATCGAGGAGGCCGGCATCCACTCCGGCGACTCGGCCTGCGCCCTGCCCCCGATCACCCTCGGCGGCTTCGACATCAAGCGCCTGCGCGCCTCCACCGAGGCCATCGCCAAGGGCGTCGGCGTCCGCGGCCTGATCAACATCCAGTTCGCCATGGCCGGCGACATCCTCTACGTCCTGGAGGCGAACCCGCGCGCCTCCCGGACCGTGCCCTTCACCTCGAAGGCGACCGCCGTGCCGCTCGCGAAGGCCGCCGCCCGCATCTCGCTGGGCGCCACCATCGCCGAGCTGCGCGCCGAGGGCCTGCTGCCGAAGAACGGCGACGGCGGCACCCTGCCGCTCGACGCGCCGATCTCCGTCAAGGAGGCCGTCATGCCGTGGTCGCGCTTCCGCGACGTGCACGGCCGCGGCGTCGACACCGTCCTCGGCCCGGAGATGCGCTCCACCGGCGAGGTCATGGGAATCGACGCGGTCTTCGGCACGGCCTACGCCAAGTCGCAGGCCGGCGCCTACGGCCCGCTGCCCACCAAGGGCCGCGCGTTCATCTCGGTCGCCAACCGCGACAAGCGCTCGATGATCTTCCCGGCCCGCGAGCTCGTCGCCCACGGCTTCGAGCTGCTCGCCACCTCCGGCACCGCCGAGGTCCTCAAGCGCAACGGCATCAACGCCACGGTCGTCCGCAAGCTCAGCGAGGGCGAGGGCCCGAACGGCGAGAAGACCATCGTCCAGCTCATCCACGACGGCCAGGTCGACCTGATCGTCAACACGCCGTACGGCACCGGCGGCCGCCTCGACGGCTACGAGATCCGTACGGCCGCGGTGGCGCGCAGCGTCCCGTGCCTCACCACGGTCCAGGCGCTCGCCGCGGCCGTCCAGGGCATCGAGGCGCTCGGCCACGGAGACGTGGGCGTCCGCTCGCTCCAGGAGCACGCGGAGCACCTGACCGCGGCCCGCGACTAGCAGCCCGTACGAGGAGGGGGACACCGGCAGGACCTGCGGTGTCCCCCTCGTCATGAGCACACTTGGACGACAGACCCATGTACAAGTTCTTCTTCCACCTGGTCTTCAAGCGGATGGACCCGGAGGAGGCCCACTACCTGGCCTTCCGCTGGATCCGGCTCGCCGCTCGCACCCCGGTCCTGCGCACCTTCGTCGCCGCCGTCCTCGCGCCCCGGTACAAGGAGCTGCGCACCGAGGCCCTCGGCCTCCGGATGCACGGCCCCTTCGGGCTCGCCGCCGGCTTCGACAAGAACGCCGTCGCCATCGACGGCATGGCGATGCTCGGCTTCGACCACGTCGAGATCGGCACCGTCACCGGCGAGGCCCAGCCCGGCAACCCCAAGAAGCGCCTCTTCCGGCTCGTCCCGGACCGCGCCCTGATCAACCGCATGGGCTTCAACAACGAGGGCTCCGCCGCCGTCGCCGAGCGCCTGGGCGCCCGCAAGGCGGTCTTCCGGACCACCGTCGGCGTCAACATCGGCAAGACCAAGGTCGTCCCCGAGGCCGAGGCCGCCGCCGACTACGTGAAGTCCACCGAGCGCCTCGCCGCGCACGCCGACTACCTCGTCGTCAACGTCTCCTCCCCGAACACCCCCGCCCTCCGCAACCTCCAGGCCACCGAGTCCCTGCGCCCGCTCCTCACGGCCGTCCGCGAGGCCGCCGACCGCACGGTCACCGACCGCCGCGTCCCGCTCCTCGTCAAGATCGCCCCCGACCTGGCCGACGAGGACGTCGACGCGGTCGCCGACCTCGCCCTGGAGCTCGGTCTCGACGGCATCATCGCCACCAACACCACCATCGCGCGCGAGGGCCTCGGCCTGAAGTCCGACCCCGCGCTGGTCAAGGAGACCGGCGGTCTGTCCGGCGCGCCCGTCAAGGAGCGCTCCCTGGCCGTCCTGCGCCGCCTCCACGCGCGCGTGGGCGACCGTCTGGTCCTGGTGGGCGTCGGCGGCATCGAGAACGCCGAGGACGCCTGGCAGCGCATCCTCGCGGGCGCCACCCTCGTCCAGGGCTACAGCGCCTTCATCTACGAGGGCCCGTTCTACGCCCGCGCGATCCACAAGGGCCTCGCCGCGCGCCTCGCGGCCTCCCCGTACGCCACCCTCGCCGAGGCCGTCGGCGCCGACAACCGAAAGGCCGCCCAGTGACCCTCTCCTTCGGCACCCGCCTGCGCTCCGCGATGGACGAGCGCGGCCCGCTCTGCGTCGGCATCGACCCGCACGCCGCGCTGCTCGACTCCTGGGGCCTGAGCGACGACATCGCCGGCCTGGAGCGCTTCACCTTCACCGTCGTCGAGGCCCTCGCCGGGACCGTGGCCGTCTTCAAGCCGCAGTCCGCCTTCTTCGAGCGCTTCGGCTCCCGCGGCATCGCCGTCCTGGAGCGCGCCACGGCCGATCTGCGGGCCGCGGGCGGCCTGGTCGTCATGGACGCGAAGCGCGGCGACATCGGCTCCACGATGGCCGCCTACGCGGAGACCTTCCTGCGCAAGGACTCCCCGCTCTTCTCCGACGCGCTGACGGTCTCCCCGTACCTCGGCTACGGCGCCCTGAAGCCGGCCGTCGACCTGGCGCGGGAGTCCGGAGCCGGCCTCTTCGTGCTGGCCCTCACCTCCAACCCGGAGGGCGCGGAGGTCCAGCGGGCGGTCCGCGAGGACGGCCGCACCGTCGGAGCGACCATGCTCGCCCACCTCGCCGAGGAGAACGCGGGGGAGACCCCGATGGGCTCCTTCGGCGCGGTCGTCGGCGCGACCCTCGGCGACCTGTCCTCCTTCGACCTGGACATCAACGGGCCGCTCCTCGCCCCCGGCATCGGCGCCCAGGGCGCGACCCCCGCCGACCTCCCGGCCGTCTTCGGCGCGGCCGTCGGCAACGTCGTCCCGAACGTCAGCCGCGGGGTCCTCAGGAACGGCCCGGACGTGGTCGCCCTGCGGGACTCGGCGCACCGGTACGCGGACGAGATCCGCGCGGCCGTCGCCGGCTGACGGGTCTCCCGGACAATCCGCAGGTCGGAGGGGACGGGCCGCCCGAAGGTGAGCCGTCTCACCACTTGACGAAATCTTGGCTCAAAACCGAGTCGTTATGCCGGAAAAGTCCTGGTCGGTCGATGCTGACCAGGACTTTTCCGCTGTTCTCGCTGACTGGAGCGGCCTCGGCCGCTAGTCTCCGGGGCAGAGCAGGCGTTCAACGGCCACTCCGTTGATCGTTGCTCCACTGGTGTGGGGCGTCCAGGTTCCTCACCGGTCCGTATCCGACAGATCGACATCCGAGGTGACGTAGGCGTGGCTCTTCCGCCCCTTACCCCTGAACAGCGCGCAGCCGCGCTCGAAAAGGCCGCCGCGGCTCGCCGGGAGCGGGCCGAGGTCAAGAATCGACTCAAGCACTCCGGCGCCTCCCTGCACGAGGTCATCAAGACCGGCCAGGAGAACGACGTCATCGGCAAGATGAAGGTCTCCGCGCTCCTTGAGTCCCTGCCCGGCGTCGGCAAGGTCCGCGCCAAGCAGATCATGGAGCGGCTCGGCATCTCCGAGAGCCGCCGGGTGCGCGGTCTCGGCTCCAACCAGATCGCCTCCCTGGAGCGCGAGTTCGGCGGCTCCGGCGCCTGATCGGCGACCGGACCCGCTTCCGGTCCGGCGCCCGTTCCGGGGCAAGCGTCCCGGGCATGCCGGTGAAGCTGGAATAATCGCTGCATGGCAGCAGAGGTACGTCCGCGGCTGACCGTGCTCTCCGGCCCCTCAGGGGTCGGCAAGAGCACGGTCGTCGCTCATATGCGCAAGGTCCACCCCGAGGTCTGGCTCTCGGTGTCGGCGACGACACGGAAGCCCCGCCCCGGCGAGAAGCACGGCGTCCACTACTTCTTCGTCACGGACGACGAGTTCGACAAGCTGATCGCCAACGGTGAGCTCCTCGAGTGGGCCGAGTTCGCGGGCAACCGCTACGGCACCCCGCGCGGAGCCGTCCTCGAGCGGCTGGACTCCGGCGAGCCCGTGCTCCTGGAGATCGACCTCCAGGGCGCCCGTCAGGTGAAGGACTCCATGCCCGAGTCCCAGCTGGTCTTCCTGGCTCCGCCGAGCTGGGAGGAGCTGGTCCGCCGGCTCACCGGCCGCGGCACCGAGTCGCCCGAGGTCATCGCGCGCCGTCTGGAGGCCGCGAAGGTCGAGCTGGCCGCCGAGTCGGAGTTCGACACCACCCTCGTCAACACCTCCGTCGAGGACGTCGCACGCGAGCTGCTAACGTTGATGCACGTTGTCTGATCTTTTTTCCATCTTCGGAAGGTAGAGCGTGTCCTCTTCCATCACCGCGCCCGAGGGCATCATCAACCCGCCGATCGACGAGCTGCTCGAGGCCACGGACTCGAAGTACAGCCTCGTGATCTACGCGGCCAAGCGCGCGCGTCAGATCAATGCGTACTACTCCCAGCTCGGCGAGGGCCTGCTGGAGTACGTGGGTCCGCTCGTCGACACCCACGTCCACGAGAAGCCGCTCTCGATCGCCCTGCGCGAGATCAACGCGGGTCTGCTGACGTCCGAGGCCATCGAGGGCCCCGCGACCTGAGCACGTAGCGCTTGTAACACTTGTCACCACAGGCCCGGCGGAACATCCGCCGGGCCTGTGGTGTCTCATGGAGTCGTACGCATCCGAGTGCGGGGAGTCGTGGAAGTCGTGTCCGAGCCGAAGGTCGTCCTGGGCGTGAGCGGCGGCATCGCCGCCTACAAGGCGTGCGAGCTGCTCCGCAGGCTCACCGAGTCGGGCCACGACGTGCGCGTCGTCCCCACCGACTCCGCGCTGCACTTCGTCGGCGCGGCGACCTGGTCCGCGCTCTCCGGCAACCCCGTCTCCACCGAGGTGTGGGACTCCGTCCACGAGGTCCCGCACGTGCGGATCGGCCAGGCGGCCGACCTCGTCGTCGTCGCCCCCGCCACCGCCGACATGCTCGCCAAGGCCGCCCACGGCCTCGCCGACGACCTGCTCACCAACACGCTGCTCACCGCGCGCTGTCCGGTCGTCTTCGCCCCCGCCATGCACACCGAGATGTGGGAGCACCCGGCGACCCAGGAGAACGTGGCGACCCTGCGCCGCCGCGGCGCCGTCGTCATCGAGCCCGCCGTCGGCCGCCTCACCGGCGTCGACACCGGCAAGGGCCGGCTCCCGGACCCGGCGGAGATCTTCGAGGTCTGCCGCAGGATCCTGGCCCGCGGCACCGCCGCCCCCGACCTCGCCGGCCGCCATGTCGTCGTCAGCGCCGGCGGTACCCGCGAGCCCCTCGACCCCGTCCGCTACCTCGGCAACCGCTCCTCCGGGAAGCAGGGCTACGCGCTCGCCAAGGCCGCCGCCGCCCGCGGCGCCCGGGTCACGCTCGTCGAGGCGAACACCGGCATCGCCGACCCGGCGGGCGTCGACGTGGTCCACGTCGGCACCGCCGTCCAGCTCCGCGAGGCCGTGCTCAAGGCCGCGGCCGACGCCGACGCGGTCGTGATGGCCGCCGCCGTCGCCGACTTCCGCCCGGCCGTCTACGCCCCCGGCAAGATCAAGAAGACGGACGACGGGGGAGCGCCGACGATCGAACTCGTCCGCAACCCCGACATCCTCGCCGAGCTGGCCGCCGACCGCGCCCTGCCCGGCCAGGTGGTCGTCGGCTTCGCCGCGGAGACCGACGACGTCCTCGCCAACGGTCGGGCGAAGCTCCGCCGGAAGGGCTGCGACCTGCTCGTCGTCAACGAGGTGGGGGAGCACAAGACCTTCGGCTCCGAGGAGAACGAGGCCGTCGTCCTCGCGTCGGACGGCGCCGAGACCCCCGTACCGTACGGACCGAAGGAAGCGCTCGCCGAGACGGTCTGGGACCTGGTCCTGCCGCGGCTGCGCCCCGCGACCTGACGGATCCGGGCGGCTCCACGGCGGCCGCCAGGTCGGCGCGAAGTCGCTCCCGGGAGGCGTGAAACGGCACACGGGGAGGCGCGAAACGCCGCGCCAGGAGTGATTTGCGCCCCACCCGGGCGGGCACTTCTGCCTTGCTGGAGGCCGGTTTCGTCCGCTCGGCGGCATTCGACAGGCGAGACACCTGGTCCATTGTCCGACCACGACCGATAGACTGTTCGTGGAACGTCGCGGGGCGCAGCCCCCTGCCGGTCCGCGTCACGAGTAGCCAGCAGCCGCTGCAACCCCAGGGAGCGTTGTGTCCCGTCGTCTGTTCACCTCGGAATCTGTCACCGAGGGTCACCCCGACAAGATCGCTGACCAGATCAGCGACACCATTCTCGACGCACTGCTGCGCGAGGACCCCACCTCGCGCGTCGCCGTCGAGACGCTGATCACCACCGGCCTGGTGCACGTCGCCGGTGAGGTGACGACGAAGGCGTGGGCGGACATCCCGACCCTCGTCCGGAACAAGATCCTCGAGATCGGTTACGACTCCTCGAAGAAGGGCTTCGACGGCGCCTCCTGCGGCGTGTCGGTGTCCATCGGATCCCAGTCCCCGGACATCGCCCAGGGCGTGGACACCGCGTACGAGAAGCGGGTCGAGGGCGACGAGGACGAGCTCGACAAGCAGGGCGCCGGCGACCAGGGCCTGATGTTCGGCTACGCGTCGGACGAGACCCCCGAGCTGATGCCGCTGCCGATCCACATCGCGCACCGGCTCTCCCGCCGCCTCACCGAGGTCCGCAAGAACGGGACCATCCCGTACCTGCGTCCCGACGGCAAGACCCAGGTCACCATCGAGTACGACGGCGACAAGGCCGTCCGCCTCGACACGGTCGTCGTCTCCTCGCAGCACGCCTCGGACATCGACCTCGAGTCGCTGCTCGCGCCCGACATCCGCGAGTTCGTCGTCGAGCACGTGCTCAAGCAGCTCGTCGAGGACGGCATCAAGCTCGACACCGACGGCTACCGCCTGCTGGTGAACCCGACCGGCCGCTTCGAGATCGGCGGCCCGATGGGCGACGCCGGCCTCACCGGCCGCAAGATCATCATCGACACCTACGGCGGCATGGCCCGCCACGGTGGCGGCGCCTTCTCCGGCAAGGACCCGTCCAAGGTCGACCGCTCGGCCGCCTACGCCATGCGCTGGGTCGCCAAGAACGTCGTCGCCGCGGGCCTCGCCTCGCGCTGCGAGGTCCAGGTCGCCTACGCGATCGGCAAGGCCGAGCCCGTCGGTCTCTTCGTCGAGACCTTCGGCACCAACACCGTCGACAACGAGAAGATCGAGAACGCCATCGCCGAGGTCTTCGACCTCCGCCCGGCCGCGATCATCCGCGACCTCGACCTGCTCCGCCCGATCTACTCCCAGACCGCCGCCTACGGCCACTTCGGCCGCGAGCTGCCGGACTTCACCTGGGAGCGCACGGACCGCGTGGACGCCCTGAAGCAGGCCGCCGGCCTGTAGTCCCAGGCCGCAGGCGACGAAGCCCGGTACCCCGTGGGGGGTGCCGGGCTTCGGTCATGTCCGGCTGTCGGTGGCGTCTGGTAGGTATGGGGCTGTGAGCAGCGAGAACGAGAAGTCCGAGGAGCACGAGCAGCTCGCGCTCATCCGGGAGACCGTCCGGAAGGCGAAGGTGCCGCGGGCCAAGCCGCGGACCTGGCGCGGGGCCGCGCTGGCCAAGGAGCTGCCGGTCGCGCGGGTCGTCGTGAACAAGGGCGCGCTCCACCTCGACCAGTTCTTCGACTACGCGGTCCCCGAGGAGCTGGACGAGGTCGCCCGGCCCGGGGTCCGGGTCCGGGTGCGGTTCGGGGCGGGCGCCCACCAGGTGAAGAACGGGCGGCGCGAGGGCGGACGGCTCATCGACGGGTTCCTCGTCGAGCGACGGGCCACCTCGGACTACTCCGGGCCGCTGGCCGCGCTCGCCGACGTCGTCTCGCCCGAGCCGGTGCTCGGACCCGAGCTGCTCGGCCTCGCCCGGGCCGTCGCCGACCGGTACGCGGGAAGCCTCGCCGACGTGCTCCAGCTCGCCGTGCCGCCGCGCAGCGCCCGGGCCGAGGGCCGCCCGTCGCCCGCACCGCAGCCGCCGCCGAGGGCCCCGGAGCCGGGGAGCTGGACGCGGTACGAGCGCGGGCCCGCGTTCCTGGACTCCCTCGCGCGCGGCGGGGCGCCCCGGGCCGTGTGGACCGCGCTGCCGGGCCCCCACTGGGCCGAGGAGATCGCCCGGGCCGTCGCCGCGACCCTCGCCTCCGGGCGGGGCGCGCTCGTCGTCGTCCCCGACGGGAGGGCCGCCGGCCGGGTCGACGCGGCGCTGACCGAGGTCCTGGGCGAGGGGCGGCACGCGCTGCTCACCGCCGAGGCGGGCCCCGAGCAGCGGTACGCGCGATGGCTCGCCGTGCGGCGCGGCGCCGTGCGGGCCGTCGTCGGCACCCGGGCCGCGATGTTCGCCCCCGTGCGGGACCTCGGCCTCGCCGTCATCTGGGACGACGGCGACGGCAGCCACAGCGAACCGCACGCCCCCCAGCCCCACGCGCGCGAGGTGCTGCTCCTGCGCGCCGCCCACGACCGGTGCGCCTTCCTCCTCGGCTCCACCAGCTGCACCGTCGAGGCCGCCCAGCTCGTCGAGACCGGCTGGGCCCAGGCCCTGGACGCCGGACGCGAGCAGGTCCGCAGGGCCGCCCCCCTGATCCGTACCGTCGGCGACGGCGAACTGGCCCGCGACGAGGCCGCGCGGGCGGCCCGGCTGCCCTCGCTGGCCTGGCAGACCGTGCGGGAGGGCCTCAAGACCGGGCCCGTGCTCGTGCAGGTCCCCCGCCGGGGGTACGTGCCGAGGCTGTCCTGCGAGCGCTGCCGCACGCCCGCCCGCTGCCGGCACTGCGCCGGGCCCCTCGAAGCCCCCGAGCAGCAGGAGCTGCGGTGCGGCTGGTGCGGGCGCGGCGCCCCCGACTGGCACTGCGTGGAGTGCGGCTCGACCCGGCTGAGGGCCCAGGTGGTCGGCGCCCGGCGGACCGCGGAGGAGCTCGGCCGGGCCTTCCCCGCCGTTCCGGTACGGACCTCCGGACGCGACCACGTGCTGGACAGCGTGCCCGGGCGCCCCGCGCTCGTCGTCTCCACCCCCGGAGCCGAACCCGTCGCCGAGGGCGGCTACGCGGCCGCGCTGCTCCTCGACGGCTGGGCCATGCTCGGCCGGCCCGACCTGCGCGCGGGAGAGGAGGCGCTGCGCCGCTGGATCGACGCGGCCTCGCTGGTCCGCGGCCAGCCCGAGGGCGGCACCGTCGTCGTGGTCGCCGAACCGACCCTGCGGCCCGTCCAGGCGCTCGTCCGCTGGGACCCGGTCGGGCACGCCCGGCGGGAGCTGGCCGAGCGCGCCGAGCTGGGCTTCCCGCCGGTCTCCCGGATGGCCGCCGTCTCCGGGCCGCCGGAGGCCGTCGAGGGCTTCCTGGCCGGGGCCGGGCTCCCCGCCGACGCCGAGGTCCTCGGTCCCGTACCGCTGCCCGTCGTCCGTCCCGGCGGGCCGCGCAGACCGGGCGACCCGCCGCCGGGCGAGCAGTGGGACCGGGCCCTGGTCCGGGTCCCGCCGGGCAGCGGCGCGGCCCTCGCGGCCTCGCTCAAACAGGCCAGGGCGGGCCGGCTCGCGCGCGGCGGCGGGGATCCGGTGCGGATCCGGGTGGACCCGCCGGACATCGGCTGACGGGGACGCCCCCGGACACGCGAACGGCCGCCCGTCCCTTCCGGGGGCGGGCGGCCGTTCGCCTGTCGTCTCGTGGGTCAGCCGTTGCGCGGGCCGGGGAAGGCCGGCGGGCGCGGGTCCTCGCGGAGGGCGGCGCTGCCCGAGGTGGGCTGCGGCGGCATCGAACGGGCGGCGGGGACCGAGGGCAGCGTGCGGGTGGTGCCCGGCTCCACCGGGTGCTCCTGGTCCACGGTCACGCCCGGCTGGGGCGCGCGGCGGGCTCCGTAGCGGCGGTGGACGGCCTGCTTGGTGACCCCGAGCGCGGAACCCACCGCGTCCCAGGAGAATCCGAGCGAGCGGTCGAAGTCGACCGCCGCGGTCACCAGGGTCTCGACACTGTCCCGCAGCTCCTGGGCGAGACGTACGGTCGGGGCGGGCGCGCGCCCGTAGACGACGAAGCCCGTCGACGGGCCGGAGCGGCGAGGGCGGTAGACATTGCCCAGCTGGGCCGTGAGCGTGCGCAGTGCGTCCACCTGCCGCCGGACCCGCTCGATGTCCCGCACCAACAGATGCAGACTTGCCCGGGCTTGGGCGTCGTGGGTTGCGTGGTCGGCCATGTGAAAGCCTCTCGAACCGGCGTTTAAGGGGGCGGGCCGCAGGGGGGAACAGCGGCCCGATTCGGTCAATCTCTCTTGACCAACGCGCCACCGGGAGTTGGGTCACGCTGCGGGGGCGTACACGCATATGCGCGGGGCGCTCATCCTCCCGTACGCCCCCTGAGGGGGCGTCGTGCGGGCCGGGCCGGGCTCCCGACGCCCTGCGACCCCGTCTCCCGCGTTGTCGTCGGTCAACATGACTCCGTCATGCCTCCCTCCTCCGCCTTGGATCCGGGGCCCCAGGACGCCGCTCGCTGATCCGGCCCGGCCCGCACGACACCCCCTGAGCCTCGGCCGCCTAGACTGGTGCGCTGCCCGCAACGCCCCCGGAGAGACAGGCAGTCGCCACCCATGAAGCTCGTCTTCGCAGGCACCCCCGAGGTCGCCGTTCCCGCACTGGACGCCCTGCTCGCCTCCGGGCGGCACGAGGTGGCCGCCGTGGTCACCCGGCCGGACGCTCCGGCGGGGCGCGGCCGGCGGCTCGTCGCCAGCCCGGTGGCCCAGCGGGCGGAGGAGGCCGGGATCGAGGTCCTGAAGCCGGCCAGGCCCCGCGACGAGGAGTTCCTCGCCCGGCTCAGGGAGATCGCGCCGGACTGCTGCCCGGTCGTCGCCTACGGCGCGCTGCTGCCCAAGGTCGCCCTCGACATCCCCGCCCGCGGCTGGGTCAACCTGCACTTCTCGCTGCTGCCCGCCTGGCGCGGCGCGGCGCCCGTGCAGCACTCCCTGATGGCCGGCGACCAGGTGACGGGCGCGTCCACCTTCCTCATCGAGGAGGGCCTCGACTCCGGACCGGTCTACGGCGTCGTCACCGAGGACGTCCGCCCCACCGACACCAGCGGCGATCTGCTCACCCGGCTCGCCTTCGCCGGCGCCGGCCTGCTCGCGGCGACCATGGACGGCATCGAGGACGGCACGCTCAAGGCCGTCCCGCAGCCGGTCGAGGGCATCACCCTCGCCCCGAAGATCCAGGTCGAGGACGCCCACGTCGACTTCGCGGCCCCCGCGCTCCGGGTGGACCGCGTGGTCCGCGGCTGCACCCCGGCCCCCGGTGCCTGGACGGTCTTCCGAGGCGAGCGCCTCAAGCTGATCCAGGTCGCCCCGCTCCCGGACCGCACGGACCTCGCCCCGGGCGAGCTCGCGGTGGGCAAGAACAACGTGTACGCCGGCACCGGCTCGTACGCCGTCGAGCTGCTCTGGGTCCAGCCCCAGGGCAAGAAGCCGATGAAGGCCGCCGACTGGGCCCGCGGCGTCCGCATCGCCCCGGGCGAGCGACTGGGCGCGTAGCCGCTCGCACGGACCCGGCCCTCCGCCCGCCCACGCCCGACGAGCGGGCGGGGGCGGTCCGTCCCCCGGGCGGGGAACCGCCCGCGCGGGGCCGTTTTTCCCGGGGGAGCCGGACGGACGTAGGCTGAGAACGTTCGACCTCTTCATTTCGTCACGCGGAGCACCTTTGAGCGAGCAGGCACGTCGTCGTCCCCACAAGCCCTACCGGCGGCCCCAGAAGGACCCCGTCCGGATGCTCGCCTTCGAGGCGCTGAGGGCGGTGGACGAGCGGGACGCCTACGCGAACCTGGTACTGCCGCCGCTGCTGCGGAAGGCCCGCGAGAAGGGCGACTTCGACGGGCGGGACGCCGCGCTCGCGACCGAGCTCGTGTACGGGACGCTGCGCCGCCAGGGCACGTACGACGCGATCATCTCCGCCTGCGTCGACCGGCCGCTGCGCGAGGTCGACCCGCCCGTGCTCGACGTCCTCTCGCTCGGTGCCCACCAGCTCCTGGGCACCCGGATCCCGACCCACGCCGCCGTCTCCGCCAGCGTCGAGCTGGCCCGTGTGGTGCTGGGCGACGGGCGCGCCAAGTTCGTGAACGCCGTCCTGCGGAAGATCTCGCAGCAGGACCTCGACGCCTGGGTCGCGCAGGTCGCCCCGCCGTACGACGACGACGCCGAGGACCACCTCGCCGTCGTCCACTCGCACCCCCGCTGGGTCGTCTCGGCGCTCTGGGACTCCCTCGGCGGCGGCCGCGCCGGCATCGAGGACCTCCTGGAGGCCGACAACGAGCGCCCCGAGGTCACCCTCGTCGCCCGCCCCGGCCGCTCCACCACCGAGGAGCTGGCCGCGGCCACCGAGACTCTGCCCGGCCGCTGGTCTCCGTACGCCCTGCGGATGACCGAGGGCGGCGAGCCCGGCGCCATCGAGGCCGTCAAGGAGGGCCGGGCCGGCGTCCAGGACGAGGGCAGCCAGCTCGTCGCCATCGCCCTCGCGAACGCCCCTCTGGAGGGCAGCGACACCCGCTGGCTCGACGGCTGCGCCGGTCCCGGCGGCAAGGCCGCCCTGCTCGGCGCCCTCGCGGCCGAGCGCGGCGCCTTCCTGCTCGCCTCCGAGAAGCAGCAGCACCGCGCCCGCCTGGTCGAGCGCGCCCTGGCCGGCAACCCCGGCCCGTACCAGGTGATCACCGCCGACGGCACCCGCCCGCCGTGGCGCCCCGGCTCCTTCGACCGGATCCTCATGGACGTGCCGTGCTCGGGCCTCGGAGCCCTCCGCCGCCGCCCCGAGGCACGCTGGCGCCGCCGCCCCGAGGACCTGGACGGCTTCGCGCCGCTGCAGCGCGCCCTGCTCACCGAGGCGCTGAGCGCCGTGCGCGTCGGCGGCGTCGTCGGCTACGCGACCTGCTCGCCGCATCTCGCCGAGACCCGGGTGGTCGTCGACGACGTCCTCAAGAAGGTCGGCGGCGCCGAGCTGATCGACGCCCGCCCGCTGCTGCCCGGCGTCCCGGCGCTCGGCGACGGCCCGGACGTCCAGCTGTGGCCGCATCTGCACGGCACGGACGCCATGTATCTGGCGCTGCTGCGCCGGACCGCCTGATTCCGGCCGCCCGACCCTTCGATCATCTGACCGCAATCTCCCGGTCCGTCCCGGTCCCGGTCTCGTCGCTTCGTACCGAAATTGGTCTGGACCGGATTCGAAACCGCTGAGCGGCAAAGAAGTACCCAAGAACGTGGGAGGCTTGGCACATGGCGCAGATCAA
The DNA here is from genome assembly GCF_014648895.1 of Streptomyces tanashiensis. Taxonomy (GTDB): domain Bacteria; phylum Actinomycetota; class Actinomycetes; order Streptomycetales; family Streptomycetaceae; genus Streptomyces; species Streptomyces tanashiensis. The sequence goes on along the minus strand of NZ_BMRZ01000009.1, from coordinate 117,851 downwards.
CCCCAGCATCCTGTCCGCGGACTTCGCCCGGCTCGCCGATGAGGCGAAGGCCGTCGGCGGTGCCGACTGGCTGCACGTCGACGTGATGGACAACCACTTCGTGCCCAACCTGACGCTGGGCGTGCCGATCGTGGAGTCGCTGGCCCGTGCGACCGACACGCCGCTCGACTGCCACCTGATGATCGAGGACCCCGACCGCTGGGCCCCGCAGTACGTGGAGGCGGGCGCCGGTTCGGTGACCTTCCACGTCGAGGCGGCCGCCGCGCCGGTGCGGCTCGCGCGGGAGATCCGGGCCAAGGGCGCGCGGGCCTCGATGGCGCTCAAGCCGGCCACGCCCATCGAGCCGTACGAGGACCTGCTCCCCGAGCTCGACATGCTGCTCATCATGACCGTCGAGCCCGGCTTCGGCGGCCAGGCCTTCCTCGACATCATGCTGCCCAAGATCCGCCGTACCCGTGAGCTGATCTCCAAGCACGGCCTGGAGCTGTGGCTCCAGGTCGACGGAGGGGTCGCCGAGTCCACGATCGAGCGGTGCGCCGAGGCCGGAGCCGACGTCTTCGTCGCCGGTTCCGCGGTGTACGGCGCGGCCGATCCGGCCGCGGCCGTCGCCTCGCTCCGGGCCCGCGCGGAGGCCGCGACCGCCTCCGCCGCGTGGGCGTGTGGCCACTGAGCCTCCGGCGGATGAACGCGGTCCGTCGGGCCGCCGACAGGACTGATCAGGGCCCGTCGTTTCTGACAGGATGAACGGCGAGCCAGAGTGTGAACGACAGCCGTACGTGAACAGCGGTACGTGAACAGCAGTGAGGAGATCGCGGTGGCGGGTATGTCGGCGGGACGGTCAGCCCTGCGGATGGGCCCCGCGGAGCTGGTGCAGGCGGCGGCCATGGCCCGCCGCTTCTACCTCGAGGGCAAGTCCAAGATCCAGATCGCCGAGGAGTTCGGCGTGAGCCGCTTCAAGGTGGCCCGGGTCCTGGAGACCGCCCTGGAGCGCGATCTCGTACGGATCGAGATCCGTGTACCGGCCGAGCTGGACGCCGAGCGCTCCGACGCGCTCCGCGCCCGCTACGGGCTCCGCCACGCTGTCGTCGTCGAGTCCCCGGCGGAGGGCGACGACGAGTCGCCCGACCCGGAGAACCTCGGCGAGGTCGCGGCCGACCTGCTCGGCGAGCTCGTCACCGAGGGCGACGTCCTCGGCCTGGCCTGGGGCCGCTCCACCATCCACATGGCGGCGGCCCTCGACCGGCTCCCGCCCTGCACGGTCGTCCAGCTCACCGGGGTGTACGACGCCGGGACCGCCGAGCGCGGCTCGGTCGAGGCCGTGCGGCGCGCGGCACAGGTCTCCGGCGGCGAGGCCCACCCCATCTACGCGCCCATGCTGCTGCCCGACCCGGCCACCGCGGCCGCCCTGCGCAGCCAGACCGGCATCGCGCGGGCCTTCGAGTACTTCGACAAGGTGACGGTCGCCTGCGTCTCCATCGGCTCCTGGGAGCCCGGCATCTCGACCGTCCACGACATGCTCTCCGACACAGAGCGCGCCCACTACGCCTCGCTCGGCGTCGCCGCCGAGATGTCCGCGCACCTCTTCGACGCCGAGGGCCGCCGGGTCGGCCGCGACCTGGGCGAGCGCTGCATCACCGTCGAGGCCGACCGGCTGCGCCGGATCCCCGAGGTCGTGGCGATCGCCGGCGGCCAGCGCAAGGCGGCGGCGATCGGGGCGGTCCTCCGCTCCGGGCTCGTCACCAGCCTGGTCACCGACCGCGCCGCGGCCGACTACCTGCTCACCGAGTCCAGCCCGGGCACGCACCCGGCGCTCGACCGCAAGGACCCCGACGGCAGCTGAACGCGCCTTTCGAGGAGGGGCCGGAGCCATCCCGTAACGGTATGTTCGGGACATGTCGCTCCGGCCCCCGCGCGTTCTCCTCGCGCTCGTCCTCGCCGTCCTCCTGGCCGGGTGCTCCTCGGCGGGCGGCGGGACCGGCACCGCCACCCCCGCCTCCCCCCGTACGACCGCGGCCGCCGTCGCACCCACCGGCACCTCCGGGCTCCCCGCCGTACGCGCCGCGGACCTGCCGCCCGAGGCACGGAGGACGCTCGCCCTCATCGCGCGCGGCGGCCCCTTCCCGTACGCCAAGGACGGCACGGTCTTCTCGAACTTCGAGCGCGTGCTGCCCCGCAGGGAGCGCGGCTACTACCACGAGTACACCGTGAAGACCCCCGGCGAACGCGACCGGGGAGCGCGCCGGATCGTCACCGGGCGGAGCGGCGAGACCTACTACACCGACGACCACTACGAGACCTTCCGGGAGGTGGTCACCGATGAGACTTGACGACCCCGTCGTCCTCGACCTGGCCGGCGTCACGGACAAGGCCGCCCTCATGGACCGGTGCGCCGACACGCTCGACCTGCCCGACTGGTTCGGCCGCAACTGGGACGCCCTCGCCGACTGCCTCACCGACCTGCCCCGTCCGGTCACCCTCGTCGTCACCCACTGGCAGGCGTACGCCACGGCCCGCCCGCGCGAGTGGCGGACCGCCCAGGAGGTCTTCGCCACGGCGGTCGACGAGAGCCCCGGCCGCCTCACCGTCCTCCTCGCCCTGGGCGGGCCTTCGGAGGATCCGACGAACCACCTGCCGCAAGACTCGGATGATTAGCCCGGGGCTGGTATTCGTACTGGCGTGGGACAATGAACTACGTGCTTTTTCCCCTGGCTGAAATGCCTAGGGGCCGATCCGAACGACTGGGATGTCAGCACGTGCGTTTCCTCAATGACGTCAAGCCGCCCTACGACCTGACGTACGACGATGTGTTCATGGTGCCGAGCCGCTCGGCCGTCGGTTCCCGCCAGGCCGTGGACCTCTCCTCGCCCGACGGGACCGGGACGACCATCCCGCTCGTCGTCGCCAACATGACCGCCATCGCCGGCCGCCGGATGGCCGAGACCGTCGCCCGCCGCGGCGGCCTGGTCGTCATCCCGCAGGACATCCCGATCGAGGTCGTCACCGACGTCATCTCGTGGGTCAAGAGCCGCCACCACGTGCTCGACACCCCGATCGTCCTCGAACCCCACCAGACGGTCGCCGACGCGCTCTCCCTGCTGCCGAAGCGCGCCCACGACGCCGGTGTCGTCGTCGACGAGAACCGCCGCCCGGTGGGTGTCGTCACCGACGCCGACCTCTCCGGCGTGGACCGCTTCACCCAGCTCTCCGAGGTCATGTCCAAGGACCTGCTGCTCCTGGACGCCGACATCGACCCGCGCGAGGCCTTCAACACCCTCGACGCCGCCAACCGCCGCTACGCCCCGGCCGTGGACGCGGACGGCAAGCTCGTCGGCATCCTCACCCGCAAGGGCGCCCTGCGCGCGACCCTCTACAGCCCGGCCGTCGACAAGAACGGCCACCTGCGGATCGCCGCCGCCGTCGGCATCAACGGCGACGTCGCCGGCAAGGCCAAGCAGCTGCTCGACGCGGGCGTCGACACGCTCGTCATCGACACCGCGCACGGCCACCAGGAGTCGATGATCAGCGCGATCCGCACCGTGCGGGCGCTCGACCCGCAGGTCCCGATCGTCGCGGGCAACATCGTCGCCGCCGAGGGCGTCAAGGACCTCATCGAGGCGGGCGCGGACATCATCAAGGTCGGCGTCGGCCCCGGCGCCATGTGCACCACCCGCATGATGACCGGCGTCGGCCGGCCGCAGTTCTCGGCCGTCCTGGAGTGCGCCGCGGAGGCGAAGAAGTACGGCAAGCACGTCTGGGCCGACGGCGGTGTCCGTCACCCGCGCGACGTCGCCATGGCGCTCGCCGCCGGTGCGTCCAACGTCATGATCGGCTCCTGGTTCGCCGGTACGTACGAGTCCCCGGGCGACCTCCAGCACGACGCCAAGGGCCGTGCGTACAAGGAGTCCTTCGGCATGGCCTCGGCCCGCGCCGTCCGGAACCGGACCTCCGACGAGTCCTCCTACGACCGCGCCCGCAAGGCGCTGTTCGAGGAGGGCATCTCCACCTCGCGCATGTTCCTCGACCCGCAGCGTCCGGGCGTCGAGGACCTGATCGACTCGATCATCGCGGGCGTCCGCTCCTCCTGCACCTACGCGGGTGCGGCCTCGCTCGCCGAGTTCGAGGAGAAGTCCGTGGTCGGCATCCAGTCGGCGGCGGGTTACGCCGAGGGCAAGCCGCTCCACGCGAGCTGGAGCTAGTCGCTCCTAGCCGCACGCCGTGGGCCCCCGGGACTCGTTCCCGGGGGCCCACGGGCCGTTGGGGACGATCGCCCACACGGGGGGCGCGTGGGCGCCGCCCACGGGCGCGAACCCGCCGCGGGGCGGACCCCACACGGCCGCGGTCCTCACTGGGGCTTCAGCGCCCCCCGCAGCGCGTGCGTCACCGCCAGCGCCATGCGCGCATGCCCCGCGTCGTTCGGGTGCAACCCGTCCGCCAGGTGTTCCGGGCCGAGCAGCGGGCGGCCCGGGAGGACGTGGAGGTGTGGGTCGCCCTCCGTCGCCAGGTCCCGCCCCGCCCGTTCCATGGCCCTGCGCAGCTCCGTGAGCGTGGCACCGAGGGCGTTGCGGGTGTGCTCGGCCTCCGGCCGCAGGACCGGCGAGACGATGAGGAGCGGCGTCGACGGATGGCCTCGGCGGACGAGCCCGACGAAGGCGCGGACGGTCGCGTAGAGCCAGTCGGCCGTGGCGGGCACCCGTGACCAGCAGTTGGTGCCGAAGGCGAGGGTGATGACCTCGCCCGGGAGCCGGGCCAGGTGTTCGGCGAGGGGCAGTTCGCCCCGGGCCCCGCCCGCGTACCCCAGGTTGACCGGGTCGAGGCCGAGGAGCCGGCCCGTCGTGGCGGGCCAGGAGTGCGCCGGGCGGGTCGCCCACCAGCCCTCGGTGATCGAGTCGCCGTGGACGAGCCAGCGGGGCCTGGCGGGGGCGGGGGAGAGGGCACCGCCGAGGGCCCGCAAGGCGAGCGGCACGGGCGCCTGGCCCTCCGGGAGGTGGACGGTGAAGACACCGCCCCGCGGGGGCAGCGGGAGCGTGACGACGGCCTCGGGCGCCGGGGCGGCGCAGGTCTCGCCGACGAGCCGGGTGCCCTGCCAGAGGGCGAAGCAGTGGCGCAGCGCGCGCAGGGGGTCGCCGGGCTCCGGGACGGCCGCCCGGTAGCGGAGCTCCACCGCGCGCGTGCCGGGCGCGGCCGTGAACTCGATCCGTACGCCGATGGGCAGCGCGGCCCGCTCGGCGATGTCCCACGGCAGCCGTTCGAGGTCGTCGGGGTCGGCGCGTACCGGCCGGTCGCCGTCCAGCCAGGCGGTGCCGCGCAGGAACGGTGCCGGGTCGAGCCAGTGCACCGGGGCCTCCGATCGTGGGGCGGTCAGGGGCTCGCAGCGTCGGTCATCGCGCATGAGGAGTCCATACGCGTGCGCGTGCCGGTTCACACCCCGATGTGTCGATTCATGCGGGGGAGCGCAATGTTTGCCCGTCTGCGCCCGAAGCGCGCAATGATCATCCGGCACTGCGCAACAACCCTGCATTACGACTGCGAACCTCTGCCCCTTAGGCTCGTGCCCCGTACCAGGAGTGGCGGCGACCGCCTGCTCGGCGGTTTCCGTTCCCCCGTGGGTCTGCTTCGGCATGCCCCCGTACCGCCGCGGTCGTCTCCTTCCCCACAGGCAGCGATAAGGAGCCTCCGCAGTGCTGGATCAAGGCGCAGCCCCACCGGTCGACGACACGACCACCCCGAAGACCTCCGCTCTCGGCGCTCTCGTTCGCCGCAAGCCGGTGGAACGCCTGGTCGAGGAGGGTGGCCAGGGTGAGGGTGGCAATCTCCGCCGCTCGCTCTCGATGTGGCAGCTGACCATGATCAGCATCGGTGCCACGCTCGGCACGGGCATCTTCGTCGTCCTCGGTGGCGCCGTCCCGAAGGCCGGTCCCGCCGTCACGATCGCCTTCGTCATCGCCGGTCTCACGGCGCTGTTCTCGGCTCTCTCGTACGCCGAGCTGGCCGGCTCCATCCCGGTCGCGGGGTCCTCGTACTCGTACGCGTACGCAACGATGGGCGAACTCGTCGCCTGGGTCTGCGGCTGGTGTCTGGTCCTGGAGTACGGCGTCTCCGTCGCCGCCGTGGCCGTCGGCTGGGGCGAGTACCTGAACGAGCTGCTCGACGGGACCATCGGCGTCACCATCCCCGACGCGCTCTCCTCGGCCCCGGGCGAGGGCGGCTACATCAACCTGCCCGGTCTGATCGTCGTCCTGCTCGCGATGGTCTTCCTGCTCGGCGGCGCCCGCGAGTCCGCCGTGGTCAACACGATCATGGTCGTGGTGAAGATCGCCGCGCTCGTGCTCTTCTGCGCCATCGGCTTCATGGGCTTCAAGTCGGGCAACTACAAGGACTTCATGCCGCTCGGCATGACCGGCGTCGGCGCCGCGAGCGCCAGCCTCTTCTTCTCGTACATCGGCTTCGACGCCGCCTCCACGGCCGGCGAGGAGGCGAAGAACCCCAAGCGCGACCTGCCCCGCGCGATCATGCTCTCGCTGCTCATCGTCACCGTCCTCTACGTCCTCGTCGCCGCCGTCGCGGTCGGGGCGTGGAACTGGAAGGAGTTCGCGGGCTCCGAGGCCACGCTCGCGGCGATCATGAACGACGTCACCGGCCAGACCTTCTGGGGCACGATGCTCGCCGCCGGCGCGGTCATCTCCATCGCCAGCGTCGTCCTCACCGTCCTCTACGGGCAGACCCGCATCCTCTTCGCCATGTCCCGCGACGGCCTGGTCCCCAAGGTCTTCGGCAAGGTCAGCGGCAAGACCGGCACCCCGCGCGTGAACACGGTCATCGTGTCGCTCTTCTGCGCCGTCCTGGCCTCGGTCGTCCCGCTCTTCAAGCTCGTCGACGCCACCAGCATCGGCACGCTCTTCGCCTTCGGCCTGGTCAACATCGCGGTCATCGTGCTCCGCTACACCCGCCCCGACATGCCGCGCACCTTCAAGGTGGCCCTCGGACCGGTCTTCCCGATCCTCGGCCTGGTCTTCTGCGTGTACAACATGTTCGGCCTCGACGCCGCCACCTGGCAGTACTTCGGTGGATGGATGGCCGCCGGGCTCGTGTTCTACTTCCTGTACGGCATTCGCCGCTCCCGCCTGGCATCCGAACAGAAGTGATCCACCCGTAGTGCGACTCAACGACCTCGACGAACGCATCGTCCACGCCCTCGCGGAAGACGCCCGCCGCAGCTACGCCGACATCGGCTCGCTCGTGGGACTCTCCGCGCCCGCCGTGAAGCGGCGCGTGGACCGGCTCCGTGCCGAGGGTGCCATCACCGGCTTCACCGTACGGGTGGACCCGGCGGCGCTCGGCTGGGAGACCGAGGGGTTCGTCGAGATCTACTGCCGCCACAACACCTCGCCGGACGACATCCGGCGAGGTCTGGAGCGGTACCCCGAGGTGGTGTCCGCGTCGACCGTCACCGGTGACGCGGACGCCGTCGTCCAGGTCTTCGCCTCGGACATGCGCCACTTCGAGCGCGTCCTGGAACGCATCGCGGGCGAGCCCTTCGTGGAGCGCACCAAGTCCGTCCTGGTGCTCTCGCCGCTGCTGCGGCGCTTCTCCTCGGGCTCGCCCGCCTAGGGGTGTCTCGGGAGCGGCCGGGCGGCCGGGGCGGTGCGGGCCGTGGTTCCCGCACCGTCCTCCGCCCGCCCACCCCCGTGGGGCGGTCTACTCGGTCGGGTAGTCGAGCTGCCAGGGCAGCACCTTGAAGTCACCGGTGCCGGGCAGCACCTTCTCGAAGGGGGCCGCGCTCAGGCACGGCGGGACCTCCAGGTTCGTCTCGCTCCCGACCCAGCTGTAGCCCAGCCGGTCGCGCTTGCCGTCGTCGTGCACCGAGACGCCGACCCGCTTGTTCCGGAACGCGTCCACATCGGTCTCGATCACCTTGCCCGTCACCACGGCCACCTTGCCGCCCGTGGTGAGGCAGTCGACCTTCGCCACCGCGTACCCGCCCTTCCCGTTCTTGTAGTGGCTGAAGCGGAAGGTGCCGGTCGCGGCCTGCGGATCCTTGTTGTCCTTCGCCGCCAGGTGCGCGTCGAAGCTGAACGTGATGTCGTCCCCGGCCGGCCGGTAGAGCTTGGCCGTCCCGGTCAGCGCGGCGGCCTCCCGGACCCCGTGGTTCCCGTGCCCGCCGTCTCCTCCCTGGGCGACGGCGACACCCCCGGCTCCGAGGGTCAGCAGAACGGCGGCGGATACGGCGACGATCTTCGTACGGCGGTTCATCGTGGTCCCTTTCGGCAGGTCGTCCGGGGGTCTTCCGGACGAGCACCACTCTTCCGCGCGGACCGCGCCCGGGCGTCGGGCCGCAGGACGGTCCTCTTCTCCGCCGCGCGGCGGGGGAGCCCTACGCCCCCGGGCGGAGCCGTACGCAACGAATCGACGCCACGGCCGCCGATCGCGCAACGGTTCGACGGTCGGTCCGCAACGCTGCCGCCTTGTCCCGGCCGAGCGCGAAACCGTACCGTTTTTGACGTCTTCCCCTTGTACTTCTCCCCGCACTTCCGACCCCCGAGGAACGCCGATGCCCGCGCTGCGCACCGCCCTGCTCCAGAGCTCCGGCGAGCTCGGTGACGTGGCCGCCAATCTCAAGGCCCTCGACGAGGCCGCCGCCCGCGCCGCGGCCGCCGGCGCGAGCCTGCTGCTCGCCCCCGAGCTGTTCCTCACCGGCTACGCCATCGGCGCCGACATCGCTCGGCTCGCCGAGCCGGCCGACGGCCCCTCCGCCCGCGCCGTCGCGGCGATCGCCGTGCGCCACGGCCTGGCCGTCGGCTACGGCTACCCGGAGCGGGACACCGAGCGCCACGGGGTCCTGTACAACTCCGCGCAGCTCATCGGCGCCGACGGCGTCCCGCTGGTGCGGTACCGCAAGACCCACCTCTTCGGGGACTTCGAGCTGAAGTGGTTCACCCCCGGTGACCGGGCCGTCGTCCAGGCGGAGCTCGACGGGCTCACCGTCGGAATGATGATCTGCTACGACGTCGAGTTCCCCGAGAACGTCCGGGCGCACGCGCTGGCCGGTACGGACCTCCTCCTCGTACCGACCGCGCTCATGCACCCCGCCGAGGTCGTCCCGCTGTCCGTGGTGCCGGTCCGCGCCTTCGAGAACCAGCTGTACATCGCGTACGCCAACCGGACCGGCCCCGAGGGCGACTTCGAGTTCGTCGGCCTCTCCACCCTGGCCGGCCCCGACGGCACCGCCCGCGCCCGCGCCGGGCGCGGCGAGGACCTCGTCCTCGGCGACGTCGACCCGGCGTTCCTGGCGGCCTCCCGCGAGGAGAACCCCTACCTCCGCGACCGGCGCCCGGGTCTCTACGGCCCCCTCGTCTGAACCGGGCCGCGCCGCCGCCCCCACCCTCCCCCGCCTCACCCTTTTTTCCGTGCAAGGAGTCCGTACCCCATGACGTCCACGGTGCCCACGACCGCCGTCCCCCACAGCGACGGCCAGCCGCCGATCACCATGTTCGGTCCGGACTTCCCGTACGCCTACGACGACTTCCTGGCCCACCCGGCCGGGCTCGGCCAGATACCGGCCACCGAGCACGGCACCGAGGTCGCCGTCATCGGCGGCGGGCTCTCCGGCATCATCGCCGCGTACGAGCTCATGAAGATGGGCCTCAAGCCCGTCGTCTACGAGGCCGACGAGATCGGCGGCCGGCTGCGCACCGTCGGCTTCGAGGGCACCGGCACCGAGGGCCTCACCGCCGAGATGGGCGCCATGCGCTTCCCGCCCTCCTCGACCGCGCTCCAGCACTACATCGACCTGGTCGGCCTCGAGACCAAGCCCTTCCCGAACCCGCTGGCCGAGTCGACGCCGTCGACCGTCGTCGACCTCAAGGGCGAGTCGCACTACGCCACCACCGTCGACGACCTCCCGCAGGTCTACCGCGACGTGATGAACGCGTGGAACGCCTGTCTGGACGAGGGCGCCGACTTCTCCGACATGAACCAGGCCATGCGCGAGCGCGACGTCCCGCGCATCCGCGAGATCTGGTCGAAGCTCGTCGAGAAGCTCGACAACCAGACCTTCTACGGCTTCCTCTGCGAGTCCGAGGCCTTCAAGTCCTTCCGGCACCGCGAGATCTTCGGCCAGGTCGGCTTCGGCACCGGCGGCTGGGACACCGACTTCCCGAACTCCATCCTGGAGATCCTCCGCGTCGTCTACACCGAGGCCGACGACCACCACCGCGGCATCGTCGGCGGCTCGCAGCAGCTGCCGCTGCGCCTGTGGGAGCGCGAGCCGGAGAAGATCGTCCACTGGGCGCAGGGCACCTCGCTCAGCTCCCTGCACGGGGGCGCCCCGAAGCCGGCCGTGACGCGGCTGAACCGGACCGCCGGCAACCGGATCACGGTCACCGACGCCTCCGGCGACATCCGCACCTTCCAGGCGGCGATCTTCACCGCCCAGTCCTGGATGCTGCTCTCCAAGATCGCCTGCGACGACTCGCTGTTCCCGATCGACCACTGGACCGCGATCGAGCGCACCCACTACATGGAGTCCTCGAAGCTCTTCGTGCCCGTGGACCGGCCGTTCTGGCTGGACAAGGACGAGGAGACCGGCCGGGACGTCATGTCGATGACGCTGACCGACCGGATGACCCGCGGCACCTACCTCCTGGACGAGGGCCCGGACAAGCCGGCCGTCATCTGCCTCTCGTACACCTGGTGCGACGACAGCCTGAAGTGGCTGCCGCTCTCGGCGAGCGAGCGCATGGAGGTCATGCTGAAGTCGCTCGGCGAGATCTACCCGAAGGTCGACATCCGGAAGCACATCATCGGCAACCCGGTGACGGTCTCCTGGGAGAACGAGCCCTTCTTCATGGGCGCCTTCAAGGCGAACCTGCCGGGCCACTACCGCTACCAGCGCCGCCTGTTCACGCACTTCATGCAGGACCGGCTGCCCGAGGACAAGCGGGGCATCTTCCTCGCCGGCGACGACATCTCCTGGACGGCCGGCTGGGCCGAGGGCGCGGTGCAGACGGCGCTCAACGCGGTCTGGGGCGTGATGCACCACTTCGGCGGCGCGACCGACGGCACCAACCCGGGTCCGGGCGACGTGTACGACGAGATCGCCCCGGTCGAGCTGCCGGAGGACTGATCCCCGTCAGGGCCTGGTCAGGGGCGTGAGCAGCATCCGCCCCACCAGGCCCACCGACCGGTCGAGGCGTTCGGTGAACTCCTCGGCCAGGTCGGGCAGCCGCCGCAGCTGCCAGAGCGAGCGGGCGGCGAGCCAGGCCCCGTCGCGGGCCCGGTCCAGGCTCCAGCAGCCGAGCAGATGTGTCAGCGGGTCCGCGATCTCCAGGAGGTCCGGGCCCGGCATCAGTTCCTCCCGGATGCGCTCCTCCAGGAGGACGAGGATGTCGCCGACCCGGTCGAACTCGTCCTCCAGGTCGGCCGGGGCGCAGTCCAGGATCCGGCAGGCGTCGACCACCGCGAGCGCCAGGTCGTGGCCGATGTGGGCGTTGATCCCGGCGAGCGCGAACTGCAGCGGCCGTACGCCGGGATGCCGCCGGTAGTGGAAGAGGGGCCGCCAGCAGGCGGGGGCGGGGCGGCCGGTGGTGACGGCGTCGACCGCCGCGAGATAGCGCTCGGCGAACCGTACGTCGAGGGTGGCGGCGGCCCGCCGGTCGGTGAAGGTGCCCGCCTCGATGGCGTGGCCGATCTCCTCGGTGACCGTGAGGTAGACCCGGTTGAAGACGGCGACCCCGTCGGCCGGATGCCAGGCCGCGCGGAGTGCCCGCATCCGGTCCACCACGGGGTCGACCGCGACGAACTGGCCGATGCGCGGTCCGATCTGCTGCCCGATCTGCTGGGTCTGCGCCATGGGGGCAGGCTCCCAGCAGCCGGGCCCGGGAGGGAACTCATCGGGCCCGGCTTACCCAGAACGGGCGAATCACTCAGTTCTTCGACACGTCGTCCGCGCTCGGCTCGTACGAGCTGGTGCCGGAGTCCAGGAGCGGTTCCTGCGTCTTGAGGTGGGCCGGGGCGAAGGCCCGCAGCACGTGGTAGCCGGTGATGACGACGATCGTGCCGAGCGCGATGCCGCCCAGCTCGAACGTGTCGGTGAAGGTCAGCTTCACGCCGCCGACGCCGATGATGATGCCCGCGGCGGCCGGGACCAGGTTGAGCGGGTTGCGCAGGTCGACCTTGGCGTTGATCCAGATCTGGGCGCCGAGCAGGCCGATCATGCCGTACAGGATGACGGTGATGCCGCCGAGGACACCGCCGGGGATCGCGGCGACGACCGCGCCGAACTTGGGGCAGAGGCCGAAGAGCAGTGCGAAGCCGGCGGCGGCCCAGTAGGCGGCGGTCGAGTAGACCCGGGTGGCGGCCATGACGCCGATGTTCTCGGAGTACGTGGTGTTCGGCGGGCCGCCCACGGCGGTCGAAAGCATCGAGGCGGCGCCGTCGGCGGCGATCGCGGTGCCGAGCTTGTCGTCCAGGTTGTCGCCGGTCATCTCGCCGACGGCCTTGACGTGTCCGGCGTTCTCCGCGATCAGGGCGATGACCACGGGCAGCGCGACCAGGATGGCGGACCACTCGAAGCTCGGGGCGTGGAAGGACGGCAGGCCGACCCAGTCGGCCTGGGCGACGCCGGAGAGGTCGAGCCGCCAGTGGTCGGTGACCTGACCGCTCGCGGACATCGAGTGGATCTTCCCGAAGACGAGGTCGAAGATCCAGGAGATCGCGTAGCCGAAGACCAGACCGAGGAAGATCGCGATCCGGGACCAGAAGCCGCGCAGACAGACCACGGCGAGACCGGTGAACAGCATCACGAGCAGGGCCGTCCACTGGTCCTGAGGCCAGTACGTCGACGCGGTCACCGGCGCCAGGTTGAAGCCGATCAGCATGACGACCGCGCCGGTCACGATCGGCGGCATCGCCGCGTGGATGATCCGGGCGCCGAACTTCCGGACGGCGAGACCGGCCAGGAAGAGCACCGCGCCGACGACGAGGACCGCGCCCGTCACGGTGGCGCTGGTGCCGCCGGACGCGCGGATGGCGGCGGCGACGCCGACGAAGGAGAGCGAGCAGCCCAGGTAGGACGGCACGGTGCCACGGGTCGCGAGCAGGAAGATCACGGTCGCGACGCCGGACATCATGATCGCCAGGTTCGGGTCCAGACCCATGAGGACGGGGGCGACGAAGGACGCCCCGAACATCGCGACGACGTGCTGGGCGCCGAGGCCGGCCGTACGGGGCCAGGAGAGCCGTTCGTCCGGGCGGACGACGGCTCCAGGAGCCGGTGTTCTCCCGTCGCCGTGCAGGGTCCAGCGCACGCCGAGGTTCATGAGGTCGCTCCCGTTCTCCGGTTCCGGCGGCCGTGTCGCGACCGCAAAAGATCAGCCACATGGTATGCGCCTGGTCTGCACCACCGGGGACCGGAGACGACGGACGGTCCTACCCCACCGACCCGGCGCTCTTCGCGGGCTCGGGCGTCGCCGACGCCGCCTCCCGGCCGCCGGCCCTGAGCACGCCCGCACCGAGCACCAGACCGAGGGCCAGCAGGGTGACCAGGCCGAAGGAGAACACCAGGGAGGTCGCGTCGGCGATCCCGCCGATCGCGGAGGGGGCGATGAGCCCCGAGGTGTACGTGATGGTGGCGACGCCCGCGATGGCCTGGCTCGGGTTCGGGCCGCTGCGCCCGGCCGCGGCGAAGGCCAGCGGGACGACGACCGCGATGCCGAGCCCGATCAGACCGAAACCGGCCATCGCGACGGCGGCGTGCGGGGCGAGGACCACCAGGGCCCCGCCGAGGGTGGCGACGGCGCCCCCGACCCGTACCGTACGGACCGCTCCGAAGCGGTCCACCACCCGGTCGCCGGCCAGCCGTGCCACCGCCATCGTCAGCGCGAAGGCGGTCGTGGAGGCGGCCGCGAGCCCCGCCGAGCTGCCCAGCTCGTCCCGGAGGTAGACGGCCGACCAGTCGAGGCTGGCGCCCTCCGCGAACACTCCGCAGAAGCCGATGGCGCCGATGATCAGCGCGGACCGCGGCGGCAGCGAGAAGCGCGGCGGCGGCTCCTCCTCCGGGGCGCTGCGGACGTCGAGCACGCCCTGGCAGAGGACCAGGCCGAGCGCGGTGAGCACGAGGGCCGCGATCAGGTGGTGCAGCCGGGCGTCGCCGCCGAGGTGGGCGGCGACCGTGCCGGCGGCGGAGCCGAGCAGGGCGCCCACGCTCCACATGCCGTGCAGGCTCGACATGATGGACTTCCCGAGCCGGTTCTCGGTCTCGACGCCGAGCGCGTTCATCGCCACGTCGGACATGCCCGCGGTCGCCCCGTACACGAAGAGCGCGCCGCACAGTCCCCAGACGTTCGGGGCGAGCGAGGGCAGGGTGAGCGAGAGCGTCCACAGGGCGAGCAGGCCGCGCAGCGCCGTGCGGGCGCCGAAGCGGTGCGAGACGGCCCCGGCGAGCGGCATCGCGAGGGAGGCGCCGAGCGCGGGGAAGGCGAGCGCGAGTCCGAGCTGCCCGGCGCTGACGCCCGTGTGCTCCTGGATCCAGGGGATCCGGGTCGCGAAGCTGCCGGTGACCGAGCCGTGCACGCAGAAGACGGCGGCGACGGCGAAGCGCGCCCGCCGGAGGCGATCGGTGCTGGTGACGGTCTCCGCCGCCATGGGCCCTCCCTGTGGTCGTGGTGTGCCGCGTAAACTATCAGGAACCCTGCCTGATAAATAGAGCGCGGAAGGAGTCCCGCTCCCCACGAGTCTGAGAGGATCGCCGCATGGCCGCATCCCCGAGCACCGCACGAGCCATCAACGACCGGTTCGCCCTGCGACTGCTCCAGGACGAAGGCCCGTTGACGGCCACTCAGCTCAAGACGCTCACCGGACTCTCCCGCCCCACCGTCGCCGACCTCGTCGAGCGGCTCCGGGGCTCCGGTCTCGTCCACGTCGTCGGCGAGGCCGGAGCCGAGCGCCGCGGTCCCAACGCCAAGCTGTACGGGATCGTCGCCGACCGCGCCCATCTCGCCGCCCTCGACGTCCGGACCCGCTCCGTCTCCGTCACCGTCGCCGACCTCCTCGGCACCACGCTCGCCGAGGCGTCCGTCCCCGTCGGCGACGACCACGGCACGGGACCGGCCGTCGAGAAGGCGGTCGCCCTCCTGGAGCGGACCGTGAAGGAGGCGGGCGCCGACCGGCTGCACAGCGTCGCCGTCGGCGCCCCCGGGCTCATCGACCCCGCGACCGGCGAGCTGCGCGACTCCTCGGGGCTGCCCGCCTGGCACCGCCGGCTCGTCGGCGTCCTCCAGGAACGGCTGCCCGCCCGCGTCCTCGTCGAGAACGAGACCAACCTCGCCGCCGTCGCCGAACTGCGCGAGGGAGCGGCCCGCGACCGCGAGGACTTCGTCCTGCTCTGGCTCGGCCAGGGCGTCGGCGCCGCCGTCGTCCTCGGCGGCCGCCTCCGCCGGGGAGCCTCCGGCGGCGCGGGGGAGATCGGCTTCCTTCCGGTCCCCGGCACCTCCGGACTCCCCTCGGCCACCGGCTGTGACGGCGGCTTCCACGAGCTGGCCTGTGCGGCGGCCGTCGGCACCCTCGCCGCCGCCCACGGCCTCGACCCGGCCGAGGCGCTCACCTCGGGCCACGGCCCCTTCCTCGACGCCCTCGCCCGCCGCCTCGCCGTCGGCGCGGCCGCCGTCGTCTCCGTCCTGGACCCCGGCTGCGTGGTCCTCGCCGGGGAGACCGGCCACCAGGGCGGCCCCGGACTCGCCGCGCGCGTGGAGACCGAACTCGCCGCGCTCTCCCCGCTGCGCACGGAGGTCCGCCCGACCGCCCTCGGCGACGCGGCGGTCCTCCGGGGCGCCCTGCTCCGGGCGCGGGACGCGGCCCAGGAGGAGCTGTTCCCGTAGAACCGTCCGGCGGGATCACGGAGCGGAGCGCCGTGCGAGGAACTCCTCGAAGGTCACCCGGCCCACCGTCCGTTCCGGCGCCAGATGACGGCCGTGGCGCAGCCCCTGGTAGACGCGGCCCGGCAGCGGCACCTCCACGAGGCGGCGCCGGCGCCCGGTCGCCCGCAGCCAGGCGTGGGCCAGCTCCGTGAAGGTGAGGATCTCCGGGCCGCCCATGTCCTCCACCCGGCCCGCCGGTGGCCCCGCGGCCAGCTCGGCGAGGCGTGCGGCCGCCTCCGTGACCTCCAGGGGCTGGTCCCGGACGTCCTTGGGCAGCAGCATCACGGGCGGCTTCGCGAGGCCCTGGAGCAGCCGCAGGACCAGGTCGTGGAACTGGGTCGTGCGGAGCAGGGTCCAGGGGATGCCGGACGCGCGGATCATGCCTTCCACGGCGTACTTGGTCCGGTAGTAGCCGAGGGGGATCCGGTCGACGCCGACGATCGAGATGTACAGCAGGTGTGGCACCCCGGCCCGCCGCGCGGCCTCGATCAGGAGGCGGGCGGCCTCCTTGTCGCCGCGGAGGATGTTGCTGCAGTGGACGACCGCGTCCACCCCGTCGACCGCCCGGTCGAGCAGCGGTCCGCCCTGCCGCAGGTCGACGGCGTACGGCGGTGAGTGCCTGCTCAGCACCCGCACCTCGTGGCCGTCCGCGCGCAGCCGCTCGCAGACGGGCCGTCCGAGCGTTCCCGTGCCGCCGGTCACCAGGATCGTGCTCATGTCCTCAGCCTGACCGCCCGGGCGCGCGAACGCGACCGCGCCGCGCCCCGGACAGGGGGGCGCGGCGCGGTGGGCCCGGCGGTGGGCAAGGGCCGTGAGTGTCCGCCGCCGGGGGTTCAACGGACGGGGTGCGTCAGCAGGCGCCGAGGTCCTTCCAGACGCCCCAGTCGCCGGTCGTGCCCGGCTCCTCGTTCTGCGTCCACCACTGGGCCTTCCACTTCTTGCCCTTGTGGGAGACCTCGTTGCCCGCGTTGTAGACCGTGCCGGCCACGTACGCCGGGGCGGTGCAGCCCGTGGGCGGCGTCGTCGGAGGCGTGGTCGGGGGAGTCGTCGGCGGGGTGGTGGGCGGGGTGGTCGGCGGCGTGGTGGGCGGGGTGGTGGTGCCCGGCTCCACGACCGTCGTGCCGCGCGCCAGGTCACCGGCGAGGGCGTACGTCGTGCCGTTGATGTTCACGGTCCAGTTGGAGGGGGTGGACACCGGCAGGTAGTAGTTGAAGGCCAGGTCGACCGTCGCGCCGGGGGCCAGCGTCTGCCAGGCCGGGAGCTTCAGGGAGACGCGGTGGAAGTCGCCCTTCAGGCCGCCCACGTTGGAGCCCGTGTGGTCGCTGCTGATGACCTTCGTGCCGAAGCCGGACTGGTCGGAGGCGTTGGACGGCGCCGAGGTGCCGTAGTCGAACTGGAACTCCGTGCCGCCGGGCAGCGTCGTCGCCGTGTTGTTGGTGATCTTGATCTTCGGCGTGATCGGGTAGTTCGAGTCGCCCAGCTTGAACTCGGTGAACTGGGCGTCGATCTTCACGGCCTGCGTCGGCAGCGCCTTGTTGGACTTCTTCGCGCCGTACGGGGTGGCCGCCTTGAACTTGTCGTACATCAGCGAGGTGAGCGTCGAGCCCATCTCGTACTGGCCCTTGGCCGCGTTCCAGGCGTAGTCGCCGGCCATCTCCCAGACCATGGTGCCGCCGATGCCGCGGTCGACCACGTAGTCGGCCTTCGCGGCCACGGACTGCTCGTCCTCGGTGGAGAGGAAGACCTTCTTCTGCGCGTTCCACAGCCACGGCGCGACCAGGGTCGAGTCGTACCTGCGGGCGTAGGTGCCGGTCAGCGTGGTGTTCGCGGGGAAGCCGTACTGGGTGACGTAGTCGCCGACGATCCCCTTCTCGAGGTTCTTGGCGTGCCACATCGGGTTGGAGCCGGCGGGCGACTCGACACCGTTGGTGTCCTTGTCGTGCCACAGGTTGTCGATGCCGCTGGCGCCGTCGCCGCACTTCGTCAGACCGGCGCCGGCGGGGCAGGTGGTCGCGGAGGCCTTGCCCCACAGACCGTCGGTGCCGCCCTGCACGTTCTTGTGGCCGCGGGTGTAGTACGGCAGGCCGATGTTGATGCGGCCGGCCGGCATCGAGCCGCGGAAGTAGTGGTACGCCCAGTCGGTGTTGAGGTAGCCGATGTTCCCGTACTGGGAGGAGCCGTACACGTTGGCGGCGGCGAGCTCGCCGTCCTTGCCGTCGTCGAAGAGCGAGGCGTTGGGGCCGACGTACTCGTTCCAGGCGCCGTGCAGGTCGTAGGACATGATGTTGACGTAGTCCAGATACTTCTGCATCTGGAAGGTCTCCATGCCGCGCAGCAGGTAGCCGGAGGAGGGGGCGGCGACGGTCAGCAGGTAGTGCTTGCCGTCGGCGGCGCCGGCCGTGTCCAGCTTCTCGCGCAGGGACTTCATGAGGGCCGCGTAGCCCTGCACGAGCCCGGCGCGGCGCGCGTTGGCGAGCTGCCAGTCGAGCGGGTTGCCCGCGTCCTTCATCGTGGTCGGGTACTCGTAGTCGATGTCGACGCCGTTGAACCCGTACTTGCGGATGAAGTCGACGGCCGAGGTCGCGAAGGTGTCGATCCCGGCCTGGTTGACCGAACCGTCGGCGTTGGTGGCCATCGAGTAGAAGCCGCCGGAGTTGACCCGGTCGCCGTTGTCCGCGAAGTAGCCGCCGGTCTCCGCCCAGCCGCCGACCGAGATCAGCGTCTTGACGTTCGGGTGCTGCTTCTTGAACTTGTTGAGCAGGTTGAAGTGGCCCTTGTACGCGTAGGCGGGGTCCATCTCGGCGCCTGCGACACCGGGCCAGGTCATCCCGGTGGCCGCGTTGTTCGGACCGTCCGTGCCGACGGAGAGCTTGTTGTCCCCGCCGATGTGGCCGAAGGCGTAGTTGATGTGGGTGATCTTGTCCCACGGGATGTCCTTGGCCAGGTACGCGGGCTGGCCGTTCTTGCCGTCGCGCCAGCCGGTGAAGTAGCCGATGACCCGGCGCTGGTGGTCCGCGCCCATCTTCTCGCGGCCCTCGGTGTCGTAGACCGAGCAGTAGGGGACGTCGACGCCCGGGGTCTTGTAGAGCCCGTCGGGGCGACAGGACTCGTTGTCGGCGGCGTACGAGACGCCGCCGGAGAGCGAGCTGAGCAGGAGCCCGGCGACGGCCGCGCCGGACGCGAGCAGCGAGGCTCTTTTCGTCGTGGGGGACAACACGATCGGTTCCTCCTGGGGAGGTGATGGAACACAACGAACAAGGGGGTGGGTCGTGTTGGGTCCGTGGAGTGCGCACGCCGACGGACCGTTACCTCGGAGGTGACACGGAGATTAAGAGGACTAGACCAGTGCGTCAATAGGTCTGGACCAAAGAAGGGTTCTGTGGGAGTCTGTGAGCCAGCCCACAGGGTCCGGGGCTATCGCCTCACGCGGGTCGTGGCACACTGGCCCTGTATCAGCAGCAGCGCACTCCGGGGTCGGTGCAATTCCGAACCGGCGGTATAGTCCGCGACCCGTCCGCAGCCAGCGGCCGGTTGACCAGGTGAAATTCCTGGACCGACGGTGAAAGTCCGGATGGGAGGCAGTGCGCGGCGGGTGACCCCTTCCAGGGGTGTGCCGGCCGTACGTCCGCTGGACGCCGTTCCGTGATCGATCGGCGTACCCGGAGGACGCGGCCTCGGCGCACCCTGTGCGAGGCGTCCTTCCCGCTCTCTGTCGTCATCGACAGGCCCCGGAGTCCGTGCCCGAAGAGGCAGGAGGACCCGGTGGCCCAGCAGGCCGACATCACCGCCATGCGACGCGCCGTCGAGCTCGCCGCACGCGGTCTCGGCGCCACCAGCCCCAACCCGGTCGTCGGGTGCGTCATCACCGACGCCTCGGGACACCAGGTCGGCGAAGGCTTCCACCGGCGCGCCGGCGGCCCCCACGCCGAGATCCACGCCCTGCGCGCGGCCGGCGTCCTGGCCCGCGGCGGCACGGCCTACGTCACCCTCGAACCCTGCAATCACACCGGCCGCACCGGCCCCTGCGCCCAGGCCCTGATCGAGGCCGGGATCAGCCGGGTCGTGTACGCGGTCGGCGACCCGAACCCGCAGGCCACGGGCGGTGCCGACACCCTCCGCGCCGCCGGGATCGAGGTCTCCCAGGGGCTCCTCGCCGACGAGGCCGAGGCCGGCAACATCGCCTGGCTCACCTCCGTGCGCCGCGGCCGCCCCTTCGTCCGCTGGAAGTACGCCGCCACCCTCGACGGCCGGATCGCCGCCGCCGACGGCACCTCCCGCTGGATCAGCTCCGCCGAGTCCCGCGCCGACGTCCACCGGCTGCGCGCCGAGGCCGACGCCGTCGTCGTCGGCTCCGGCACCGCCCGCGCCGACGACCCCCACCTGGCCGTACGGAACGTCGAAGGCGCCGTCCAGCCGCTGCGGGTCGTCGTCGACACCGAGGCGACCGCCGTCAAGCCCGGCGCCCGGGTCCTCGACGAGGCCGCCCCCACCCTGATCGCGATCGCCGAGGACGCCGAGACCACCCTCACGGACGTCGTACGGCTCCCCAGGGCCGAGCGCGGACTCGCCGTCCCCGCCCTCCTGGACGCCCTCCACGCGCGCGGCGTCCGCTCGATCCTCCTCGAAGGCGGCCCCACCCTCGCGGGCGCCTTCCTCGCCGCGGGCGCCGTCGACCAGGTCGTCGGCTACCTCGCCCCGGTCCTCCTCGGCGCGGGCCCCAACGCCCTCGCCGACGCCGGAATCTCCACCCTCACCGAAGCGTTGCGGCTCGACATCACCGAGACCGCGCGCATCGGATCCGACCTCCGCATCACCGCCACCCTCAAGGGAGCCTGACCGTGTTCACCGGAATCGTCGAAGAACTGGGCGAGGTCGTCGCCGTCGAGCAGCTGGAGGACGCCTCCCGCTTCCGGCTGCGCGGACCCCTGGTCACGGAAGGCGCCCAGCACGGCGACTCCATCGCCGTCAACGGTGTCTGTCTCACGGTCGTCGAGTTCGGCGACGGCGAGTTCACCGCCGACGTCATGGCCGAGACCCTCAAGCGGTCCAGCCTCGGCGCCCTGGAGACCGGCTCCCGGGTCAACCTGGAGCGGCCCATGGCCGTCGGCGGCCGCCTCGGCGGTCACATCGTCCAGGGCCACGTCGACGGCACCGGCACGATCCTGGAGCGGACCCCGTCCGAGCACTGGGAACTCGTCAAGGTCGGCCTGCCCGCCCACCTCTCCCGGTACGTCGTCGAGAAGGGCTCGATCACGGTCGACGGCGTCAGCCTCACCGTCGTCGAGGTCGCCGACGACTGGTTCACCATCAGCCTCATCCCGACCACCCTCGACCTGACCACGCTCGGCATCAAGCAGCCCGGCGCCCCGGTCAACCTCGAGGTGGACGTCATCGCCAAGTACGTCGAGCGGCTGCTCGGCGCCGACGCCAAGGAGAACGAGAAGTGAACTGGCTCGACTCCCAGCTGAACTGGCTCAACTCCGAGGCGTTCACCGTCCTCGACCAGAAGATCATCTGGTCCGACATGATCGGCAACATATTCGGACTCGTCGCCCTCACCCTGGGCTGGCGCCGCTCCGTCTGGACCTGGCCCGTCCAGTTCCTCGCCGGCCTCGTCCTCTTCGCGGCCTTCTACGGGCACCTCGCCGGCAGCGCCGGCAAGCAGGTCGTCGTCATGCTCGTGGCGCTCTACGGCTGGTGGCAGTGGCAGCGCCGCAAGGGCCAGGGCGCGGACGGCCAGATCGCCGTGCGCTTCGCCACCTGGACCGAGCGCGCCGCCATGGTCGCCGCGGCCGCCGTCGGCACCGTCGGCGTGGCCCTGCTCTTCGAGGCCTTCCCGGACCTGTCCTGGGACCCCTGGCCCGACGCCTACATCTTCGTGGGCACCATCGTGGCCATGTACGCCCAGGCCAGGGGCATGGTCGAGTTCTGGTTCGCCTGGCTGCTCGTCGACCTGGTCGGCGTCCCGCTGAACTTCGCCAACGGCTACGCCTTCTCCGGCTTCGTCTACGTCATCTACGGCGCGCTCGTCCTCTGGGGCCTGCGCGACTGGTGGCTGCGCTCGCGCAGCACCGCCCTGGAAGGAGCCCACGCATGAGCGCACATCCCCTCTGGGACGCCACCGACCTCGCTCTCGACCCCGTCGAGCAGGCCATCCGCGACATCGCCGCCGGCCGCCCCGTCGTCGTCGTCGACGACGAGGACCGCGAGAACGAGGGCGACCTCGTCATCGCCGCCGAGAAGGCCACCCCCGAGATCGTCGCCTTCATGATGAGCGAGTGCCGCGGTCTGATCTGCGCCCCCATGGAGGACGAAGAGCTGGAGCGCCTCGAACTCCCGCAGATGGTCGCGCACAACACCGAGTCGATGCGGACGGCCTTCACCGTCTCCGTCGACGCGTCGTCCGCCCACGGCGTCAGCACCGGCATCTCCGCCGCCGACCGCGCCACCACCCTGCGGATGCTGGCCTCCGGCAGTCACGAGCCCTCCGACTTCGTCCGCCCCGGCCACATCTTCCCGCTGCGGGCCAAGCCCGGCGGCGTCCTCGTCCGCAACGGACACACCGAGGCCGCCGTCGACCTCGCCCGCCTCGCGGGCCTGCGCCCGGCCGGCGCGATCGTCGAGATCGCGGGCGAGGACGGCGTGATGCTGCGCCTGCCCGAGCTGGTCCCCTTCGCCCGCAAGCACGGCCTGACGATCATCTCCATCGAGGACCTGATCGCCTACCGCCGCTCCGCCGAGCCGACCGTCCGACGCGAGGCCGAGGTCCAGCTCCCCACCGCGCACGGCGAGTTCACCGCGTACGGCTACCGCTCCACCGTCGACGGCGTCGAGCACGTCGCCCTCGTCCACGGCGAGATCGGCGACGGCGAGGACGTCCTCGTCCGGGTCCACTCCGAGTGCCTGACCGGCGACATCTTCCACTCGCTCCGCTGTGACTGCGGCCCCCAGCTGCAGGCCTCCATGGACCGGATCACCGAGGCCGGGCGCGGTGTCGTCGTCTACCTGCGGGGCCACGAGGGCCGCGGCATCGGCCTGCTGTCCAAGCTGCGCGCGTACGAGCTCCAGGAGCGCGGCCGCGACACCCTCGACGCCAACCTGGAGCTCGGGCTGCCCGCCGACGCCCGCGACTACGCGGCCGGCGCGCAGATCCTCGGCGACCTCGGCGTCCGCAGCCTGCGCCTGATGACCAACAACCCCGACAAGATCGACGCCCTCGCCCGGTACGGCCTCCGCGTCGAGGGCCGGGAGCCCATGCCGGTCCAGGCCGGCGAGCACAATCTCCGCTACCTGCGCACCAAGCGGGACCGGATGGGCCACGACCTGCCGTGGCTGGACGGCTCCCCGGCCTCCACCTGCAACAACCAGTGATCACGTACGTACGAAACTGCTAGGAGAGACATGAGCGGCAAGGGCGCACCCGTCCTCAGCGTGAAGAACTGCGGCGACCTCCGGGTCGCGGTCATCGCGGCGCAGTGGCACGAGAAGATCATGGACGGTCTCGTCGACGGCGCCCTGCGCGCCCTCAGCGAGCTCGGCATCGACGAGCCGACGCTGCTGCGCGTCCCCGGCAGCTTCGAGCTCCCGGTCGTGGCGAAGGTCCTCGCCGGACGCGGCTACGATGCCATCGTGGCGCTCGGCGTCGTCATCCGCGGCGGAACGCCGCACTTCGAGTACGTGTGCCAGGGCGTCACCCACGGCCTCACCCAGGTCTCGATCGACACCGGCGTACCCGTCGGATTCGGCGTCCTCACCGTCGACAACGAGGAGCAGGCCCTGGACCGGGCCGGCCTCGAAGGATCCACCGAGGACAAGGGCCACGAGGCCGTCACCGCCGCCGTCGCCACCGCGACCACGCTGCGCACCGTCAGCGAACCCTGGCGCTAAGTACGTGACCCTTACCCCGTACTCTTAGGACCATCATGGCGAACGGAACCCGTAAAAGCTTCGAAGAGCTCTTCACGGAGCTCAAGCTCAAGGCAGAGACCGGCGACCCGGCCACCTCCCGCACCGCGGAGCTGGTGGACAAGGGCGTCCATGCCATCGGCAAGAAGGTCGTCGAGGAGGCCGCCGAGGTCTGGATGGCCGCCGAGTACGAGGGCAAGGAAGCTGCCGCCGAGGAGATCTCGCAGCTGCTGTACCACGTCCAGGTGATGATGGTCGCCCGCGGGATCTCGCTCGACGACGTCTACGCCCACCTCTGAGCACACACGTCCCCCACTCCCCGAAAACTCCCAGGCAAAGGAAGCTCACCCCATGCTGCGCATCGCCGTCCCCAACAAGGGTTCCCTCTCCGGACCTGCGTCGGCAATGCTCCATGAGGCCGGCTACCGCCAGCGCAAGGAGTCCAAGGAACTGGTGGTCATCGACCCCGACAACGAGGTCGAGTTCTTCTACCTGCGGCCGAAGGACATCGCGATCTACGTCGCCTCCGGGAAGCTGGACATCGGCATCACCGGCCGTGACCTGCTCCTGGACTCCGGAGCGAGCGCCGAGGAGATCCTCGCGCTGAACTTCGGCCGCTCCACCTTCCGCTACGCCACCCGCCCGGGCACCGCGAACGGTCCCGAGGACTTCGGCGGCATGACGATCGCCACCTCGTACGAGGGCATCGTCGCCAAGCACCTCGCCGACCAGGGCATCGACGCCTCCGTCGTCCACCTGGACGGCGCCGTCGAGACCGCGATCCAGCTGGGCGTCGCCCAGGTCATCGCGGACGTCGTGGAGACCGGCACCAGCCTGCGCAACGCGGGCCTGGAGGTCATCGGCGAGCCGATCCTCACCTCCGAGGCCGTCGTCGTCCGCCGCCACGGCGCCACGGACGACCACCCGCAGGTGCAGCAGTTCCTGCGCCGCCTCCAGGGCGTCCTCGTCGCCCGCAGCTACGTGATGATGGACTACGACTGCCGGGCCGAGCACCTGGAGCAGGCCGTCGCCCTCACCCCGGGCCTGGAGTCGCCGACCGTCTCCCCGCTGCACAACGAGGGCTGGGTCGCCGTCCGCGCGATGGTCCCCGCCAAGGAGGCCCAGCGGATCATGGACGACCTGTACGAGATCGGCGCCCGCGCCATCCTCACCACCGCCATCCACGCCTGCCGCCTCTGACGGCCGCCGGCCCGCACGTCCCACCAGGCACCGAGGAACCCCTGATGTCGCAGCCCACGACGCCCACCCTGCCGGTCACCTTCCGTCCCGGTCGCACCCGGGCGGTCCTGCTGACCCTGGGTGTCTCGATGTTCGTCGTCGTCACCGCCGTGGCGCTGCTGCTGGAGCGCCTGGGACCGGGGGAGCGGGCCAGCTTCGTCCTCACCGCCGCGCTGCTCTCCGGGGTCCTGGTCCTGCTGAGCCGTCCGAAGGTCGTCGCCGACGAGGACGGCGTCACGGTCGTCAACATCACCAGGAGCCGGCGCCTGGCCTGGGCGGAGATCCTCAAGGTCAACCTCCGCCCCGGCGACCCCTGGGTCTTCCTCGACCTGAGCGACGGCACCAGCATGCCCGCGCTGGGCATCCAGCCCGGCATCGCCAGGGAGACGGCGATCCGCGACGCCCGCGCCCTGCGGGCCCTCGCGGACAGCCGCGGAACGGGCACGGAAACCCGCTGAGGCCCCGGCCGCACTCGGGGGAATCCCCGGTCCGTCCCCCATCCGGGGCCGACCCCCTGCCCTTCGGGGCGTTCACGTGACTACTCTGGAGACGGTGGTGCCGAGCGGCACCACCGTCTCGCGTGTGCAGGGCCGCGACCGCGGCCCGCGAGACCACCCTTCGACCCGAGGAGTGACTCCCTCCAGCAATGGACGGATCGTCCGGTAGTACCTGCGCCGCCCCCTCCCTGGAGGCGGCGGCATGATCATCTCCCTCCTGCTGCTCGTCGCGGCCTTCCTCCTGATCCTCGCCAACGGCTTCTTCGTGGCCGCCGAGTTCGGTCTCGTGACCGTCGAGCGCGCCGAGGCCGAGCGGGCCGCGGCCGCCGGTGACCGGCGCGCCCGCACCGTCGTCACCGCGCTGCGCGAGCTCTCCTTCCAGCTCTCCGGCACGCAGCTCGGCATCACGATCACCTCGCTCGTGGTCGGCATGCTCGCCGAGCCCGCGCTCGCCGGGCTCCTCCACGCTCCGCTCACCGCGACCGGACTGCCCGAAGGGGCCGTCTCCGGGGTCTCGGTGGTGGTCGGCATGCTGCTCGCCTCCGCCGTCCAGATGGTGGTCGGCGAGCTCGTCCCGAAGAACTGGGCGGTCTCCCGGCCGCTCCAGGTCGCCCGCTTCGTCGCCACCCCGCAGCGCCGCTTCTCGGCGCTGTTCCGGCCGGTGATCTCCCTGCTCAACCGCGTCGCCAACCGGCTCGTACGGCTCCTGGGCGTGGAGCCCACCGAGGAGCTGGACTCGGTCCGCACCCCCGGCGAGCTCGTCTCGCTGGCCCGGCACTCGGCCCTGGCCGGCGCGCTCGAACAGGACACCGCCGACCTCTTCGTACGGACCCTGAGCCTCGGCGGCCTCACCGCCGAACAGGTGATGACCCCGCGCGTGAAGGTGAGCGCCCTCCAGTGGGACGCCACCGCGGCCGACGTCCTCAACCTCACCCGGGCCACCGGCCTCTCGCGCTTCCCGGTCTACCGCGACCGCATCGACGAGATCGTCGGCATGGTCCACCTCAAGGACGCGCTCGCCGTCGCCCCGCACGCCCGCCTGCGCACCCCCGTCGGACGGATCGCGGTCCCGCCGCTCCTCGTCCCCGAGACGCTCCCCGCCCAGACGCTCCTGGAGCGGCTGCGCCGGGAGCAGCCGATCGCCGTGGTCGTCGACGAGTACGGCGGCACGGCCGGCGTCGTCACCCTGGAGGACATCGTCGAGGAGCTCGTCGGCGAGGTCCGCGACGAGCACGACACCGCCGCCGACGGGCGGCCCGAGCTGGCCGCGGCGCCCGCCGAGGACGGCCGTCCCGCCTGGGAGGCCGACGGTTCCTGCCGGGTCCACACCCTGCGCCGGATAGGCCTCGACGTGCCCGACGGGCCGTACGAGACCGTCGCCGGGCTCGTCGCCGACCTCCTCGGGCGCATCCCGGCCCCCGGGGACCGGGCCGAGCTCCCCGGCTGGCGGCTCTCGGTGCGCCAGGTCGACCGCTACCGCGCCGAGCGCGTGCGGATCGTCCGTACCGCCCCCGACCCGGACCCGGTCGCGGCCCCCGCCGCCCCGGTGCCCGTTCCGGCGGAGGCGGTCCGATGAGCACCCTGCAACTCCTCTTCGCCCTCCTCCTCGTCCTCGCCAACGGCTTCTTCGTCGGGGCCGAGTTCGCCCTCGTCTCCGTCCGGCGCAGCCAGATCGAACCGCTCGGGGGCGCCAGGGCCAAGCAGGTCCTGCACGGCCTGGAGAACCTGCCGCAGATGATGGCCGCCGCCCAGTTCGGCATCACCGTCTGCTCCCTGACGCTCGGCGCGGTCGCCGAGCCGACCGTCGCCCACCTCCTCGAACCGGTCTTCCACTCGATCGGTGTCCCGGAGGGGCTGATCCATCCGCTCGGCTACGTCATCGCCCTCGCCGCGGTCGTCTTCCTCCACCTCGTCATCGGCGAGATGGTCCCGAAGAACCTGGCGATGGCCGACCCCGAGCGCACCGCCCTCTGGCTCGCCCCCGGCCTCGTCGGCTTCGCCCGGCTCTGCCGGCCGGTCACGGCCGCGCTCGGGGCCTGCGCCCGGCTGGTGCTGCGGGCGTTCGACGTCGAGCCGAAGGACGAGGTGGAGGCGGTCTTCACCAGCGCCCAGCTCGGCCGTCTCGTGGAGGACGCGGGCCAGGCGGGGCTGCTCGACCCGGTCGAGCAGGAGCGCCTCGAGGACGCCCTCGAACTGGGCAGCCGCCCGGTGACGGACGTCCTCATCGCCTCCGCCTCCCTCGTCACGGTCCCGCCGTCGGTCACCCCGCGCGAGATCGAGGAGCTGACCGTACGGACCGGGTACTCCCGCTTCCCGGTCCGCGCCGAAGGCCGGGCGACCTTCATGGGCTTCGTGCACGTGAAGGACGTCCTGGACCTGGAGGAGCGCGAGCGGGCGGTGCCGCAGCGGCTGTGGCGCCCGATGGCGACGCTCCGCGCCGAGCTGCCCCTCGACGACGCCCTCACCGTGATGCGCCGCGCCGCCACCCATCTGGCGCAGGTCGCGGACGGCTCGGGCCGGGTCCTCGGCCTGGTCGCCCTGGAGGACGTCCTGGAGATGCTGGTGGGCGAGGTCCGCGACCCCGCGCACCGCGTGCAGCCTGTCCCGGCCGCCTAGGGTCCGGTCGGTCCTAGGGTCCGGTCGGTCCTAGGATCCGGTCGGTCCTAGGGCCCGCTCGGTCCCAGGACCCGCTCGGTCCTAGTAGCCAGGGGGCTCCTGCTGAGGGCCGCGGTCGACCGGACCGCGGCCCGACAGGACCTCGCCGTACGCCTGCATGAGGTCGGCGAGCCGGAGGGTGGCGAGGTCCTCCCGGCTCGGGGTTCCCGGGTATCCGGAGAGCCGCAGGTCCCGGTAGGCGCAGGACTTCTCGTACAGGGTGCGCAGGAAGCGGCCGTTGCCGAGCTCGTCGATCCAGCCCTGCTCGACGACGTGCCCGCTGATCGAGCGGAGCTCGTCCCGGGCCTCCTCGTCCCAGCCGTCCCCGTTCGCCGCCGCGAGGACCTCGCCGATGGCGGTGAGTTCCAGCGGGCGGTACGAGGGGAAGTCGACACGGGTGGTGAACCGGGAGGAAAGGCCCGGGTTGGTGCTGAGGAGCCGGTCCATGCCCTCGGGGTAGCCGGCGAGGATGACCACCAGGTGGTCCCGGTTGTCCTCGGCGCGCTTCAGCAGCACCTGGAGGGCCTCGTCGCCGTACGCGTCGCCCTTGCTGTAGCCGGTGTTGGAGAGCGCGTAGGCCTCGTCCACGAACAGCACGCCGCCGACCGCCGAGTCGATCAGCTCATTGGCCTTGACGGCCGTCTGCCCCAGGAACTCGCCCACCAGATCGGCCCGTTGGGCCTCCACGAGATGATCGCCGCCGAGCAGCCCGAGCGCGTAGAAGACCCGCCCCAGGATCCGGGCGACGGTGGTCTTCCCGGTGCCCGAGGGGCCGGAGAAGACGAAGTGGCGCTTGGGCGGCTGGACCGGAAGGCCCTCTCCGGCCCGGAGCCGGGCCATCTCCAGCTGCGCCGAGAGCGCCTTGACCTGTCTCTTGACCGGTTCGAGCCCGACCATGCCCTCCAGCTCGGCGAGTGCCTCCGCGAGCAGCGTCGGATCGGTGGGTCCCGCCGGGAAGCGCGGCGGCACCGGCTGCCCGGGCAGCGGGGCCTTCTGCCGTACGGTCTCCGGCGACGTGACGGGGGCGGCGGGCGGCACCGGCTCGGGCGCGAGCCGCAGCCCGTCGCCGAGCCCGCCGTCGGGCTCGGCACCCGGCACGGTGTCCGCCGCGTCCTGGCCGAGGCCCCCGCCGACGGTGCCCATCGCGACCGTCGCGAGGCCGGCCGGGTCGTCCACGCCGTCGTACCCCTCGAACCCGTCGTACTCGGCGATGGCCGCGAGCCTGGCGGCCGTGTCCATGAAGGCCGGATCGATCCGGTGCACGGCCCGGTAGAGGGGCAGGGCGGCGGCGCTGCGCCCGGTGCCCTCGTGGGCGCGGGCGAGCCAGTAGCGCAGCTCCTTGCGCTGCGGCTGCTCGCTGCGGCAGCGCATCAGCGAGGCCGACAGAAGCGGCTCGGCCTGGCTGTACATCTCCAGACGCACCCGGGCCATGCCGCCGAACAGCCCGGCCTCGATGCCGAGCAGCGGATCGTCGACGAGGGTCTCGGTGTGCCGGACGAGCTGGTCCCAGTCCTTGACGAGATAGGCGCGGCAGGCGTGCAGGAAGCGCACCTGCGGGTCGGTGTCGACCGGGGGGAGACCCGCGAGGGCGCGGTCGAGCTCCGGCACATGGCGGCCGTCGAGCCAGTGGGAGGCGTGCGCGAGCAACAGGTCGCGCGGGCTCTCCAGGACCGGCTGCACCCACCAGCCCAGCCAGTACCAGGAGTTCAGGGTGCGCCGGTACCGGGTCCGCTGCTCGCCGAAGCGATCGCGGTTGCGGTACATGCGCAGCAGCGCGGTCGTGGTGTCGACCCGGAGCGCGTGCAGCCCGAGCCAGGCGTCCGCCATCCCGGGATCGATCCGTACCGCCGTCCGGAACTCGTCCTCCGCCTGCGGATACGCGCCCATCGTGTAGGCGTCGACTCCGCGCAGCCAGGCGAGCTCGGCCGGGGCCTGCGAGCCCTGCGTGCCGATGTCCATCGGGTCCCCCACAACCGTCATCGCATGGACGGGATTTGACCGCACCTGGGGGCATCGTACCTGCGCAGGGGGTGCGCGCTTAAGGAGAAGCGCATGATCCGGAAGCGGTGACCCTGGGTGAGCGTCAGGGGCCGCGAAAGGGGTGGGAGGGGCCCCGGAGAGGGGCTCGGAGGGCAGAACGAAGCCCCCGATCACGGGGGAACAACCGGGGGCTTCGTGTCCGCGGCGGCTCCGAAAAGCCGCACATTCAGAACGTAAGACCTGTACGCCCCTTGGGTCAAGCGAAGTTGAGGCACTTGCGGAAGCGGACTTCCGCCCGCTCAGTTCACGGACAGGAAGCCGTCACCGTGCGTGATGATCTGGTGCGCGCCCGCTGTCACGGACGGCCCGGGGAGCCAGTCGTACCCCTCCTGGCGCTCCCGTACCAGCGTGTCGGCGAAGGCCCGGGAGGGGTCCTCGGCGAAATGGCGAGTCTCCGCCACGGTCCAGCCGTCCCAGAAGGAAGCCTGCTCCGGTCCGTCCCGCCGGCGCCCGCGCGCCCAGGACTCCTCGGCGCCTCGCTCCATCCACAGCAGCCACGCAAGGAACGGCCGCACCACCCGTCGGCCCGCACCGACGCCCTCGACGAGGACCACCGGCTCCGGGGGCAGCGCCCGCGCCTCCCCGAAGCGCCGCAGCCGCCAGTCGTACGGGCGGTAGGAGGCGGTCTCGCCCCGCGAGAGCGGCTCCAGGACCTGCTCCCGCAGCCGGCCGGTCCACGCGAAGAGCTCCTCGTGCGTGGCGAGGTCGTCGAGGTGGAGGACGGGGGCGTCGCCCAGCGCGGCGGAGAGGCGGGCCGCGAGGGTGGACTTGCCGGAGCCCGCGTGCCCGTCGACGGCGACCAGCCGGACCGGTCCGCAGGAGGGCGGCAGCCGGAGCAGCGCGTGCGCCGCGCGGTCGAGGTCGTTCATGGCCCCAGGGTAGGGGAGCGGGGGACCGCCGCAGGTCAGGGAGGTGCCGCCGTCAGTGGTGGAGACCAATATTGGTGCGGCGACGCGGGGCGAAGTGCTGGCGGAGGCCCCGCGGAAGCCGGGATAGTGGGCCCGCGCAGCCCCGTCCGTCCACCGGCGTGGAGGCCCGTACGGCCACGCCTCGGCACTTTCGCACGCCCACCGTTCTCGACTGGGGGTCACCGCCCATGACCAGCTCCACCCCGCGCAGAACCGTCCTCGCCGCGGCGCTCGCGGCCGCCGCGGGAACGGCCGCCGCCGGCCCCGCCACCGCCGCCGGCCCCACCGCACCGGACCTTTCCACCGCGCCGGCCGGCGCCGGGCGGGGCCACGCCCCCGCCCCAGGGCCCGTCGACAACCGCTTCTGGTCCTCGTACACGGACTGGAGGTGCGGCACGGCGGCCGGTACGAAGGCCGTCGCCGGCCACCGCCCCGGCCTCGTCCTCGCCACCCCCGCCGGGCGCCTCGACTACACCGACCCGCACACCGGCCTCACCTCCGCCTGGGAGTACGCGAGCTGGACCTCGCCGGTCCACACCCCGGCCGTGCCGGCCACCGAGGTCATCGCCTCCTGGAACGCCGCCACACCGCCCGGCACCTGGCTCCAGGTCGAGCTGTCCGGCACGTACTCCGACGCCACCGCCACCCCCTGGTACGTGCTCGGCCGCTGGGCCTCCGGCGACGACGACGTCCGGCGCACCTCGGTCGACGACCAGACCGACGGGAAGAGCACGGTCTGGACCGACACCTTCGCGATCGACGACGCGGCGAGCGGCCTGCGGCTGCGCTCGTACCGCCTGCGCCTGACCCTCTACCGCGCCCCGGGCAGCGACCTCACCCCGACGGTCTGGCGGCTCGGGGCCATGGCCTCGGACATCCCCGACCGCTTCACCGTTCCGGCCGCCGAGCCCGGCCTCGCGCACGAGCTGGACGTCCCGCGCTACTCCCAGAACACCCACGTGGGCCAGTACCCCGAGTACGACAACGGCGGCGAGGCCTGGTGCAGCCCGACCTCCTCCCAGATGATCGTCGAGTACTGGGGGCGCCGGCCCTCGGCCGAGCAGCTGGCCTGGGTGAACCCGTCCTTCGCCGACCCGCAGGTCTGCCACGCGGCCCGCTTCACCTACGACCACCAGTACCAGGGCTGCGGCAACTGGCCCTTCAACGCCGCCTACGCGGCCACCTACCCCGAGATGAACGCCGTGGTCACTCGGCTGAGCTCGCTCACGGAACTCGAATCGCTGATCCGGGCCGGCATCCCGGCCATAACGTCCCAGTCCTTCCGCAAGGAGGAGCTGACCGGAGCCGGATACGGCACCTCGGGCCACCTGATGACCGTCATCGGCTTCACGGCGGACGGCGACATCATCGCCAACGACCCCGCCTCCCCCGACAACGAGGCCGTCCGCCGCGTCTACCGGCGCCGCGAGTGGGAGAACATCTGGCTCCGCACGAAGCGCTACGACGCGAACGGCAAGGTCAGAGGCGGTACGGGCGGCGTCTGCTACGTCTACTGGCCCACCGAGCCGGCCCCGACCCAGCACCGCGTGCTGCGGTCGCTCGGCCTGGTGTGAGCATGTGCGGCCCGACGGTCGTCCCGACGACCTGACGGCAGCGCTCCTGGCCGTCCTGCGTGAGGTGGCCGTACCGGTCCACCGTGACCTTGATCGAACGATGTCCGAGCCGGCGAGACGCTTCGTGAACGGACACTCCGTTGGTCAGGGCCACGGTGGTCCATTTGTGCCGCAATTCGTGCGGGCTGTATGCGGGAGGCTCAAGTCGCCTGATGGCGCGGTCCCATGACTTGCGTAGAGGATCGGGATACGGTGGTCCGCCGCTCGCATTGCGGATCGGAAGCCGGTCGATGAATGGCTCAGGGGAAGCAGGCGCGAGTATGTCGCGCCACCCTCCTTCTTTCCGATGCTTCGACGGGGCGCATTTCGGTGCGTGTTCTCCGGAGCTGTCCTTGCGGCGCATCACCAGCGCAGCAGGGGCGGCCTCCGGTTCGGCGGGCGTTGTGTCGTCGGACCGCCGCCATCCGCGTACTTCATGACGACGACGTAGCACCGCCAACGTCCGCTGTCACCCCACACCTTCAACCTCAGGGGCGACGGGTGTGAACCGGGCAGGCACGGTCCTCGGTCGTGGTGATCAGCGAACTCGACACTCCGTGATCGCTGGAGGCCCTGCCTGCGCGTGCATCTGTCGAGCCATCACGAATGCCGCACCGGGCCCATGCCGACGACGTCGGGCCAAGGGCGCGAGCGACGGAGCCCTGCACCGCTGACTGCGTGCGGCGTCGCCCTGAGTGCGTACGCGGCTGCTGCGGCACAATTCGGCCCAGACTTCCGTGAATTCGGAATTCCGTAGTCGAGGGCCCATCAAAGCGGCGTCAAGGATCAGCGGTCATCCCGTTTGCCCCTGATCGCACGACAGGTCAGCTTTATGGATCTTGAATCGGCCGCCCCGGAGTGTAGGGTGATCCACATGGATTTCAGCAGGCCGGGGGGCTCATGCGGCCTGTATCGCAACTCATGCGAGTGGTGACGCTCGCCGTGCAACTATCGCTCAGATGCGCACGATCCCCCTCGGCTTGAGTGAAATCAAGGGATGCCGTTTGCGCGGGGCCGGCATGACCATTCTTGTCATTACGCACGATCCGGCAGTGGCCCAGTTGGGCGAACGAACGATCACCATCCGCGACGGACGACTCACGGAAGAGGTGCGGAGGCGAGGCGCAGACTCATGCCGATGGTGCGACTGCGCCGAGGTCGCCACAACGCTCGGTCCGTACCCGTCAGGCGTACGAGACGTGCCGGCGGAGTCGAGTCCCGCATCGCGCCGGTAGAGGCGCCGCGCCGCTGAGCGTAAGGAGCGTGGCCGCCATGCGCCACGCACGTGGACCACCTCACGTCACGTAGAGAAGGAAAACCCATGCACGTCCTCAGGCGAACGACCGTCGCCACTGCTGTCATGCTCGCGGCAATCTCGCTCGGTGCCTGCTCCTCGTCCGGATCGGCCTCCGACTCGGCGAAGGACAAGGCCCCGAAGGACAAGGCCCCGGTCGACCAAGCCAACTGGCCAGCGGAGGTGCCCACTTCCGGACTGGTCAAGGGCCTGGAGCTGCCGCTTGAGTCCTACCTGCCCTCCTACGCGGATCAGGTCGCCGTCGACACCGCGCTGCGCACCCTGGAGACGCGGTGCATGTCCGAGTACGGGCTGACCGTCGATCTGCCGCGTCCCGGCGCGAACCCGCCGCCCTACAGCAACGCCGTCTCGATCGAGCGGCGTTACGGCCTCAGCGACCGCGCACAGGCACAGAAGTACGGGTACGGGCTGCCGAAGGAGCTGACCCGGAGCCTCCAACCCGTCGAGGAGGGGCTTTCAGGCGTCGAGGTGGAGGTCCTGACCGGGCAGAAGAAGCCCGAGGTCACCCCGCCCAAGGGTGCCCATGGCGCCGACGGCCACTTCGGCGGGGTCCCGAAGCCCGCGCGCGCCGAGCACAACGGAAAGAAGCTGCACGAGGGCGGCTGCGCCGGCTGGTCGAAGCGGCGGCTCAAGGTGAACGAGGCGGATGCGGGCTTCGTCTCCGGGCTCGCCTCGATGAGCCTCTCCGAGTCCCGGCCGCTGAAGCCGGTCGAGAAGGCTCTCAAGGGCTGGTCGGCCTGCATGAAGGGCAAGGGCCGCAAGGCCGCCGATCCGTACCGGGCGATGGAGCAGGGCTACGCCGACGGCGACGGCACCACCAAGAACGCGATCGAGCTCGCGCTGGACGACATCGACTGCAAGGAGCAGACCCGTCTGATCGAGGTCTGGTTCAAGGAGGAGTCGGCCGTCCAGAAGCGGCTGATCGAGGAGAACAAGGACCAGCTCGCCGCCGTCAAGAAGCGGATGGGTGAGGCCCTTGCGGCCGCGAAAGCAGTCAAGTAACCAGAGAAGGAACACAGTTGAGACCGATACGTAGTCGCCTGCGCGCGCCGATCACCCTTGTGGTGACCACCGCGCTGGCGATACCGCTGAGCCTGCCCGCGCAGGCCAAGGAACCAAAGCCGCCCAAGGGAGCGGCGCAGGGGTGGAACGACGCCACCCAGCAGCGGAAGAAGCTCTCCCCGAAGCCCTCCGTGATCCCCGCGAAGGACCGCGCCGGCCTGCTCGGCAAGGGCTACGAGAAGTCCGCGGACACCGCGGTCACCACGACCGGTGACGGCACCGGCTTCCATCTCCTTGCGGGCAAGGAGAAGGACGGCTACCAACTCCGCACGGTGGCCAGTCTGTTCGAGGACGGCTTCGCCTCGGACACCTGGATCGGCAACCACTGCGTCACCGAGTCCGGCAAGTACGCGGCCGTCTCGTACGCGCCGAGGATGTTCACCAACAAGCCCGAGCTGATGGTGCGCGGTGCCTTCACCGCCGTGGTCGACCTGACCTCGGGCAAGGTCACCAAGCTGCCGTTCCAGTCGTCGCTCGCCTACTTCTCGCCCGGCTGCGGCCAGGGCGATCAGGCGGTGTTCACCCAGCTCACCCATGACGGCGACGAAAAGCAGCAGACCCGTCTGATCACCGTCGACGCGGCCACCGGCAAGCAGTCGAAGCCGGTCACGCTCGGCGGCCAGATCACCTCGGCGATCCCCACCGGCGCGGGCATCGTCGCCGCCCACGGCAACAAGCTGGTACGGATCAACGGCACGGCCGAGAAGACCCTGGCGTCCACCACCACGGTGCCGTTCCAGATCACCGCCGACGCCGACGGCGGCATCACCTTCATCGACCGCGAGCTGGACAAGAAGGCGTCCGTCAAGCCGGCCGCCTGGGCCAAGCACCTGGACCGTACGAAGGTGAGGCAGGGCAAGAAGACCGAGCCCGTCACCGTCGCCTCCGGCGGGCTGTACGCCTGGGACCTGACCCGCTCGGCGCGCGGCGAGGTGTTCGTCACCGGTGACGCCACGTCCAAGGCCCTGCCCAAGCGGGTGCACAACCCCGGCAAGCTCCCCAAGGGCGCGGCGATCTCCAGCCACGCCCAGGCGGCCCTGACCACCACCTGGTCCGACGGGAAGACCACCCTGGTCAACCCGGAGGACGCCGCCAAGCCGCGCTCCGCCCGTACGGCCCTGCGCATGCTGGACTCGGGCAAGTCCGTCACCCTCGACCTGCGCCCCGGCGCGCACCGCGTGGGGGGCGAGGCACAGGGGCACGCCCTTTCGCCCGCTCTCACCACCGGCGGCCCGGTCGGCTCCGGCCCGGCCATGGGCAGGAAGAGCACGGACGGCCGGTCCACGCCGGGCGCCCGTGCGCAGGCCCTCACCGCGCAGGCCGACAGCCCGAGCGAAGGCACCGGGGAACGTTACTGCGCGGTGGCCCGCAACGACGTGAAGAAGCAGGCGTTCCAGCCCACTCCGCGCCAGGTCGAATGGGCCGTGGACCAGGCCGTCGTCGGTGAGCTGAACTTCTACCGCGACAGCAACTGGAAGAACACCGGCATCGCCGGCGGCTACCAGCCGCAGGGCCTGTTCCCGCCGACCGTCCTCGCGGGTGACCCCAACGGCAAGCTCGACAACGAGGACCCGGCCGTCACCGACAAGTGGCACATTCCCGCGCAGGTGATGCTCGGCATCACCGCGCAGGAGTCGAACATGTGGCAGGCCACCCGCTTCGCCGTGCCCGGTGTCACCGCCAACTCCCTGATCGGCAACTACTACGGTGTCGACTACGCCGCCTCGGGCGAGCAGCTCGACCCCTGGCGGATCGACTGGGCGGACGCCGACTGCGGTTACGGCATCACCCAGGCCACCGACGGCATGCGCCTGGCGGGCAAGACCAAGCCGGGCGAGACCGCCCTGTCCACGGTCGCCCAGGAAGCGGTCGCGCTGGACTACACCGCGAACGTCGCGGCCGGCGTGCGGATCCTGTCGGAGAAGTGGAACCAGACGTACAACGCCGGCATGAAGATCAACGGCGGCCACCCCAAGTGGATCGAGAACTGGTTCTTCGCCCTCTGGGCGTACAACTCCGGCTTCTACGACACCGCCGACTCCGCGGGGCACTCGGGCGTGGGCTGGACGAACAACCCGGCTAACCCGCTGTGGAAGGCCAACCGGGTGCCGTTCCTGCAGCACGCCACCGACTCCTCCAAGGACGACTACAGCCACGCCGCGCACCCGCAGGACTGGCCGTACGAGGAGAAGGTGATCGGCTGGGCGGCGCGCCCGATCTCAGCGATGTTCGCTCCCGGTGACTTCCAAGCGGGCTACAAGGGCGCATGGTGGAACTCCAACGCGGACCGCGCGAGCGCCAAGCCTCCGATCGACCTGTTCTGCAACGCGTCGAACAACTGCAACCCGGCCAAGATCGGCGACAACGACTCCAACGACCCGGGCCTGGGTGCCTGCACCCTGGACGCGGGCAACAGCAAGACGAACCCGCACTGGCTGCACTGCTGGTGGAACCAGCCGGTCACCGAGGCGCAGTGGAAGAACTGCACCACGGGGGCCAAGTGCGGCAACGGTGTGCACCGCTTCCCGACGTCCTATGGCGAGCAGCCGGATGCCGGCTCCTACCCGCCGAACTGCGTCACCACGGCTCTGCCCGCCAACGCCCTCGTGGTCGACGATCTGGCGGACGGGACCATACCCGCCGGCGTGGACGCCAAGCGGGGATGCGGGGCGGTGAAGTCGAGCGGCACGTTCAACTTCACGTATGTCCCGTGGGACACCCAGATGGATCTCACCAACGACGGTACGGACAACCCGACCACCGTCACCACGTATCCGGGGAAGATCGACACGCATCAGATCGGTGCGGGCTACGGCAACCACTTCTGGTTCACGCACACCCGCTCGCCCGAGTCGAACCCGGCTGACGCCGAGCGTCTGAAGGTGACCGGCACGTGGAAGCTGAACGCTCCGCTGACCAACACCACGCGCCAGGCGAAGATCTTCGCGCACATACCCGACCACGGGGCGCAGACCACCAACGCCGTGTACCGGATCCAGACGCCCGAAGGGGAAGAGGAGGCGGCGATCTCGCAGACGGCGAACCAGGCCAACAAGTGGGTGGACCTGGGCGCCTATGAATTCGGTGACCAGATCCCCGAGGTGCGGCTCGACAACTTCAACGGCGGCAACGGGTCGGCGGACATCGCCTTCGACGCGGTGGCGTTCGTCCCGGGCACGTACGAAGGTCAGGCGCTGACCGGCAGTATGACGGCCGACCCGACCGCTCCGGATCCGGCGCCGGTCGAGCCGGAGGAGGACATCACCAACGGCTCCTTCTCCGCGGCCCGCAGCTTCTCGGCGAAGACCGCCACGGTGGCGCCGATGGCAGCCATGAGCACCGCGACGTGCTCGACGGTCAACCACAACCTCACCCGCAAGCGCAGCACCGCCTGTATCCACAGCGACTACGGGATGACGGAGTACTCGAACACCGTCCCGGTCGTCCCGCTCGGAAGCGCGGGATTCGACGTCTACGCGACGTACTACCTCGACCCCAAGAGTGCCGAGTTCTCGCAGGTCGCCACGATCCGGCTGAAGTCGATGGACGGTTCGGTGAACTCCGCCACCTTCGACTACGCGGCCAAGTGCCGCGGTTACTGCGACATCACCAGCGTCGACTGGAACGGGTCGAAGACCTTCGCCAAGGGCGACACGCTCCTGCGGACCGTCACCACGCGGTTCAAGTGGTCGCCCAGCGGGGGCGCCACCAGGAACTCGATCACCCCGTACCTGTCCCTCGGCGGTAAGGTCAACAGCACTACGGTCGTGAATCCGACCGAGTTCGAGAGTGGCCAGCTGATCATCCGCTGCGACACCGAGGTCTCCAGCGCGGGCACCGGCTGTGTGTTCCCCGGCTACAAGCCGACGTACGTCATGAACTCCAAGAAGTTCCCCGGGGCCGCTGCACACATCGACATGATGTGGCGCAAGACCAACATCAAGTTTGGTCAGCACACCAGCAACGGAAAGCCGCTCACCTACCTGGGCAACAAGATGTCCGTCGACGGCTCGGGCAAGATCCAGTCGGATCGCAACCGTCAGCTCATCTGCGGCAGGAAGTGGAAGGCCTACAGCGGCACCGGTCTGTTCAGTGACAAGTGGTCCCTGGACGCAGGGGAGCCGCGTACCGACTCGAAGAGCTGTGACGAGTTCGTGTTCGCCAACGCCGCCCAGAGCGCCGGAAACTCGGCGGGCCCCAACCCCGTCGGTTACAGCGGCGCGGAGTGCATCCAGACCTATGTCGCGCGCAACCCCGACGACACCATGACGCTCCGCCTGCGCCCGAGTGCCACGCCACCGACGTGGAACGAGCCGTGTGGCCGGTCCTCGATGTCGAACTGGCAGAACACCCAGTCGATGCGCCCGTTCGGCGACTTCATCAAGGAACAGCGCTTGATGGAGGACGACGGCTACTGGGTCGACCTCGCCG
This sequence comes from Streptomyces tanashiensis, assembly GCF_014648895.1. GTDB lineage: Bacteria > Actinomycetota > Actinomycetes > Streptomycetales > Streptomycetaceae > Streptomyces > Streptomyces tanashiensis. The sequence goes on along the minus strand of NZ_BMRZ01000009.1, from coordinate 78,275 downwards.
GATTCACCGCACCCACTCCGTAACCGCACCATGAGAAGTGCCCCCCGGCCGACCTTCGGTTCCGGGGGGCACTTGTGTTTCACGGCGTCGTGGCCTCACAACCAGACAAGTCGCCCATCGACGACGGGACAGGTCGGATGGTCCCCCGCGCCGATCCTCGTCAGCATCTCCGCCACGGAGTCGAAGTGGTGGGCCAATGACGCGTACTCGCCGGTGAGCGTGGGCTCACCCACGAACCATCTGCCGATACGTCCGTCCTTCGCGTCGATGAACCGTCCCGTCCAGCCGTCCTGATCCGACAGGAACGGGATCCACTCCTCGCGCCATTCGCCCCCACCGGACAGGGGGTGGTTCGCGTAGAGCTTCTCCATCGCCCGGATGCCCAGAAAGAAGCTCCCCTCGTCCGGGAACCCGGCGTAACCGCAGCAGGCGACCTCGTCGTCCGCTTCGTCCTCGGGCAGATCGAGGTTGTTCTGCAGCAGCCACGCCCGCAGATCCTGAGGCAGCGAGACGCCCATCCGCTCCTCGGCGGCCGCGATCATCTGTTCCGTGGCCGGACCGGGCAGATCCGCGTGATCGGCCGGGGCACACTCCCGAAGAAGACTCATCACGCGGGACCAGCTCTCCACCACACTCATTCCCCGCTGCCCCTCTCTGTACGGATGCGCTGGGCCACTCAACGGGCTCGCCCGCTGTAGCCGGACGGCATGGCGCGCCGGTCGAAGCGCCCTCGGGCTGCGAGCCTACGCTCTCCGCGGTTGGCGCCGCTTGCCCCGGCTGCGGTGCGGCCCGTTCCGGTCCGCGGGCGCTCCGGTGTCTGTCGTCCGCCCCGCCGGCGGGTGTCGTCCGGGCGGGGCGGGGCGGAGGCGGGTATCGGGAGCGCCACATGCGCTCTGTCGGCGTACGACTCGACGTGCATACAATCGCAAAAATCATCCTTGATCGTCGAGTTGATCCTTCAGAGCGGATGTCCGGGCGGCCCAGGGGAGGGACGTCGGGTCGCTCGAGGACAGCAGAGGCGGAGCGGTGGCGCCGTTCCGGTGGGAGGGGTCCCTGATGCTCGCCGATCGGTCGCACAGACGCCTCTGGCGGAGGGTTCGCGCCCTCTCGGAGGGGCTCGAACTGCCGGACCCCTTCGAGGCCGAGACCTTCCTGGGCCTCCTGGCCGAACGGCGTGGCCGCCCGATCGAGGTCCTGCCGGTCGCGGTGGACGCGGCGATCCCGTGCGGTGTGCTGGTGACGACCGACCGCGCCGACTACATCCTGTGCACCCCGGGGACCAGCGCACTCCACCGGCAGCACATCCTCGTCCACGAGGCGGCCCACCTGCTCTGCGGGCACGATCGGCTGCCCACCCCCGAGACGCCGGGCGTACGCGCGCTGCTGCCCGGACTCTCCCCCGACCTGGTGCGCCGGGTCCTGGGACGCACCGTGTACGCCGAGCCCGCCGAGCGGGAGGCGGAACTGCTCGCCTCTCTCATCCTGCACCGCGTGCTCAGGGAAGGTCCCGTGCCGGGACCGGACCACGGACGGGCCGGAAGCCTCGTCGGGGCCTCCTCCCGCCGCCCCGAGCGGTCACGTGTCTGACCTGCTCGCGTACCTCCCGGCCGTCGCCGCGCTGTGGCTGGGCTGCTACGAACTGCGTCTGCTGCGCAACGGAAGCGACTCGCCCTACGCGGTGCGCTGCCTGTGCCGCTTCGGATTCTGCATGGCCGCGGCGATGGCCCTGCTGGCCGCTCCGACGATGCACCTGGAGTGGCCGTGGTCCCCGCAGTCGACCCATCTCCTGGGCCGCGAGATGGAGATGGCCGCCCTCGCCTTCCTCCCGCTGACCGTCATCGAGATCGGCCTGCCCCGGCCCCGACCGCTGACCGGCCGGCTGCACGTCGGCGTCACCTTCTCGGCCCTCGTGCTGTGCGCGGTGCTGTTCCTCTCCTCCGGCGTACGCATCCGGCACGGCTCGCTTCTCGCGGAGGGGACCGGAGCGGTGCTCCTCGCCTCCAGCGACACGGTCTTCACCGGCTACAGCCTGTGGTGCCTGGCCGTGTTCCTGGTCCCCGTGCACCGGTTCACCCGGGGACTGGGCGCGGGCGCGCTGCGCACGGGCCTGCGGCTGATCACGGCCAGCATCACGGTGGGCCTCCTCTGGGCCCTGTGGGGTGTGTCGGCGATCGTCACCATGGCCCTGGACAACCGGCAGAGCGCCGGGCTGGACCCGGTGGGCCGGATGCTCGGACTGTGCTGTCTGGTGCTGGGCGTCCTGGGCGGCACCGCCGGCGGCTGGGTCTCCGCCACCACCGCGGTCGGGCGGTGGCTACGGGCCTACCGGACCTACCGTGCCCTGGAGCCGCTGTGGTCGGCGTTGCGGGCCGTCTCCCCCGGGACGGCCCTGGACCTGGGCTGGCCGTCGGTGCGTCTGTTCTCCCTGCACCGGTCCGAGTTCGCCCTCTATCGCCGGGTGATCGAGATCCGGGACGGCTACCTGGAACTCCGTGCCTTCGTTCCCCCCGACGCCCGCGCCCTGTCGGACGCGGCGCTGGCCCGGTTCCCCGTGCCGCCCGCGGGCCGCGCGGCGATGGCCGAGGCCGCGGTCATCGCCGCCGCACTGGAGTCCGCCAGGATCGGCCCCGGCGCCTCCGGCGACCAGGACGTCGCGCTCGCCTACCCGGTCGACTGCTCGGTCGAGGAGGAGGCGGCGTGGCTGGTCCAGGTGGCCGAGGCGTTCACCGTGGCCGGGCTGGTGGAGCACATGCGCCACCGGGTCGGGCGCTAGGCAGGGCACGTCCGCCCTGGGCGGACGGCGTCACGTCGACGACAGTGCCTAGGACGGGATGAGCGTCGGTCCGGACCGGGCGGGGGCGGACGGCGGAAGGGCCGTGCGGAGGAACAGCGGCGGTTCCGTTGACGGGCGCAGGCCGGAGTGGTGCATCCAGCTCGCTATCTCCACTCGGGAGGAACAGCCCAGCTTCTTCATCGTGTCCCTGATGTGGTTGACCACGGTCCACTCCGAGATCGCCAGTCGGTGGGCGATCTGCCGGTTGCTCAGACCGGCCGTCACCAGGCGCGACACCTCGGTCTGGCGCGGCGTCAGTGGATCGATCCGGGTGCGGGTGTCCGGGGATAAGGGGCCCGCGGGAGCGGCGACGGGAGGGGCGGGGGCCGGGACGAGGGAGGCCAGAAGGTCCGGGAGCGACACCTTGGAACCCTCGACCAGGGCACGGGAGAAGGCGGCGTCGCCCAGCAGCTCCCGCACCGGCTCCTCCAGCCGGGCCATGGCGAAGTCGGGCGTGCCCGCCTCCTCAGGGAACGCGCCGCGCCAGGTGTGGAAGGCGCCCAGGCCGCGGGCGGTGCCGACGGCGCGTTCGGCGACGTCGGGCAGGGCGGGACTGCCCAGCGTGGTGGCGATGGCGCCCAGGACGGCCGGCGGCCCCAGGACGCGCAGGGCCGACAGGGCACGCTCGCAGTAGTGCGCCGTGGCCTGCGCGCGTCCCTCCGCGGCGGCGAAGACGGCCAGGTGGAGCAGGGCGGCACCGGCGGCGAGCGTGTCGCGTCCTTGCTGGGCCGCGGCCAGCACCTCCAGTGCGGTGGCCGCCGCGGCCGCCGTGTCCCCGAGACGGAAGCCCGCGAGTGCGGCCTCCAGTGACACGTAGCGGGCCTCGTGGCGGTCGCCGTCGGACCGGTACCGGTCGGCCGCCTCATGGAGCAGGGCAGCGCCGCGGCAGGGGTCGGCGGCCAGGACGCACAGGGCTCGCAGGCGCGTCACCCGCGCGGACAGCCCCGCGTCGTGGGCGGCATCCGCCGTGATCCGGTCCAGCAGGTCCGTGGCGGCCTCGGGCTGGCCCGCCAGGATGCCCGCCTCGCCGAGCAGGAGGTCGACGCGGATCCGGTCGCGGTGGCCGGTCGCGGTGCACGACGGGTCGGGGCGGGGGCGCCCTTCGGCCCAGGTGCTCCAGCCGCCCGTTGCCCGCCAGTAGACGCGGATGCCGTCGACGAGGTCGAGCGCCTCGCCGGTGCGCCCGTGGCGGAGCAGCGTCTCCAGTGCCGTACGGAGGTTGCGTTCCTCGCTCCAGAAGGCGGTCAGGCCCGAGTGCTGGTGCCCCGAGACGATCCGGTCGGCGGCGGCGCGGGCCAGGGCCGCGTAGTAGCGGGCGTGCGCCAGCCGGGCCGCGGTGTCCTCGGGCGGGGGGAGACGGTGCGCGGGTCCGTCCGGCGGCAGCCGGAGCCGGAACCGGGCCGTGCCGTCCAGCCGGCCGGACGGCAGGGTGGAGGCGGTGAGCAGATGGCCGCGCAGCAGGGTCTCCAGCGCCGAGGAGAACTCCTCAGGCGCGACGGCCGTGATGTGGCGCAGCGCCTCGGGGCCGAAGCCGCCGCTGAACACCTGGCAGTGGGCCAGCAGCCGGCCCGGCGTCCCGTCGGCGTCCCGGGGAGGGGCGCCGGGCGGATCGTCACCGGGCGCCGCGCAGGGTGCGCCGTCCTCGGCGTGGACCGGGTACGGGACGGTCCGGTCGCCGAGCGAGGCCCACGCCACCTCGGGGCTCTCCAGTGCGGCGACCCGCGCGGTGCGGCAGAGCGCCCCGGGGTTGCCGCCCACCTCGACGCAGGTCCGGGCGATGACCTGCTGATTGTGCAGCTGGAGGGAGAACGCGGGATTGATCGTGCGCAGGCAGGCGAGGTAGACCTGCACCGAGGGGACGCGCGCCAGTGCGCCGAGATCCAGCGCCGAGCAGTCGAGCGGCACGGGCAGCGGGTCCACCGGGAAGGGGACGAGGCCGTGGGCCGCGGGGGGCTGGCGGGCCGTGCCGAGGACCACGACGGACGCGACCGCGCAGGCCCGCAGCAGCCGGTGGTGGTCCGAGCGGTCGAGGTCGTCGACGAGCAGGAGCGGCCGGGCCCCTCCCGCGTCCCGGCCGGCGGTGAGGCCGGCGAGGAGGTCGAGCGCGCTGTCCTCGTACGGCTCCTCCGCGGTGTCCAGGCGCACGGTGGTGGCGCCGGTCGACGCGCGGTACGCCGCCGCCGCCTCGGCCGCGAGCCGTGTCTTGCCCGCCCCGGGGACGCCGGTCAGCAGCACTCCGGGGGTCGACGGATCCGTCAGCAGCGCCGACAGCGCGGCGATCTCGGCGTCCCGTCCGACCATGTCGGCGGGGAACGCGGTGGGTGGGCGTGCAGCGGACGGGCGGGCGTTCGTCACAGATGAGGGCGCGGGGATCGTCAAGGACGGCTCCGGGGGGTGGACCCAGGCGGGTGGGGACAGCCAGGCGTTTCAGCTGAGATGAACAACCATTTCGCAGTTTTCATATCCGTTTGCCGTTTCAGCATGGCTGTCGACTTCGGGGGTGTCAACTACAGTGAAAATCAACGGATTTGCTTGCGCCTGTGGGGGTAGGCGTACTGGAGGGCGGCGGCCGAAGGGAGTAGGCAGTGGCCGAAGCGGAGCCCGAGCCGTCGTCGCTGAGCCGGAAGATCGACGGACTCTTCCGACTCGCCCGCAGGCCCGACGGCCTGCCGTTCAGCAATGAGGAGGTCGCCGCCGCGTGCCGGGAGGCCACGGGGGTGTCCTTCTCGACCACGTACCTGTGGCAGTTGCGCACGGGGCGGAGGAACAACCCGACCAAGCGCCATCTGGAGGCCCTGGCCGACCACTTCGAGGTCCCGGTCTCCTACTTCTTCGACGACGAGCACGGTGCGAAGATCGCCGCGGAGCTCGAACTCCTCGGCGCCCTGCGGGACGCCGGGGTGCGCAGCGTGGCCCTGCGTGCGGTGGGGCTCTCCTCCGAGGCGCTCGGCACCGTCAGCGACCTCATCGACGTGATCGCCGTCCGTGAGGCGGCCGCCCGGCGTGCCCGCGGGGCGGAGGAGGCCCCGCCCGCGGCGGAACCCCGCGACGACCAGGTCTGAGGGCCGACCGCACCGTGCGGGACGGCCCGTCCGGGCGGCGGCCGGGTGCCGGGGCGGCCGGGTCACTGCGGCCGAGCGGCGGGGCGGCGCAGGAAGAAGCCGGCGACGGAGCCCCGGACCCGGTCCCCGGCGTGCGGCTCCACCTTCTTGATCATGTGCGGTACGCCGGACCGCAGGACGACCAGCCGGTTGGGGTGCGGGGCGACGTAGTGTCCGACCCGTGAGGTGAGATGGGCGTTCTGGTCGGCGGGCCGCGCCCCGGGTGTTCCGCTGGAGACGAGCAGTTCGGCGCCCCAGGACGCCTGCCACTCGGGGTGCGCGTAGAACACGAACGAGGCGGCCCGGTCGCCGGAGTCGTCGTGCCAGGCGAGTCCGGAGCCCTGCGGGTAGAGGAAGGGGCGGCAGGTGAAGGCGTGCCAGTCCGTTCCGAACCGCCCGGTCCACGGCTCGATGCGGGCCGCCTCCTCGGTCAGTTGCTTCGCCACGGCGTCCGTCGCCCCGCCGGACGGGTGCGGAGTGTGGTCGGCGAAGCGTCCCGTGAAGTGGCCTTCCGGGTCGTTCAGCGTGCCGGGCCCGCTGAGGGGAGTGCCGTCCAGCAGCCCGTAGACCTTGTTCCAGGCCCCGTCCCGGCGTCCGTGGACGAAGTGGTAGTCCTCGGTGCGCAGTCGCTCCCACAGGGTGGCCGCGGCCTCCGGGGCGAGGAAGTCGTCGAAGACGGCGAAGTCGTCCGTGCTCCAGGTCAGTTCCATGGGTGTCCTCCGTGGACGGGGAAGGCGGTACGGCAGGGGGAGGGGCGGGGTGTGGGGGCGGGCGGGCCCGGTCAGGCGAGGGCGGTCCGGAGGCCCCCGGTGCCCACCGGTACGGGTGGCCGTGCGGCCGCCTCCTGGAGCAGTCGCCGCGTCATGCCCGCCGCCCGCGCGTCGCCCGAGCTCAGCACCAGCCGCAGCATCTCGGCCGCCGGCTCCGAACGCCCGTGCGCGAGGTGCACGGTGGCCACGTTGAGGGGGCGCAGCCAGTCCGGCTGCCGGGCCTCCTTCACCGGGCCCTCGTCGATGAAGGTCACTCCGGGGCAGTCGGAGAGCCGGTCGGCCAGGTGGGCCGCCAGCTCCCGGGGCGGCATCGGCTCGCAGTACACCAGCGGTGTCAGCAGGTCGGCCGCGGGGAGGGCGCGGGGTCCGACGGCACCGGCCGGGGCGAGCGGTCCGTCCGCCCGGTACAGGTGCCGGGGGTCGAGAGGGGTGCGGGCCAGCGGGGTGTGCGGGTAGACCCGCAACCCGCAGGAGTAGCCCACCGACACGCCCCGGTCGGCCAGTCGGCGGATGTGGCGGATCGCGTTCTCCAGGGTGGCGGCCGTCTCGCCGGGCTGACCGAACAGCACCCCGATCTGGACGTCCATCCACTCCGGCCGATGCCGCAGCAGCAGACCGAAGGTGTCCTCGACGTCGGACATCCGGTAGTTCTTGTGGTGGCCGCGCAGCATCCGGTCGTCGAAGGCGTCCACCGAGAAACTCGGCCGCACGCAGCGGGACCGGATCAAGGCGTCCATCAGCCGCTCGGAGAACGGCCTGACGTTGAAGTAGCCGTGCCAGCTGATCACTTCGCCGTGGCGGCTTCCGGCCAGCGCCTCGCACACCTCGGTCAGCGCCCCTTCGTAGGGGAGGTTGACCTCGGGGGCGGCCAGATGGAAGTGGGTCAGCCCGTACCGCTCGACGTAGTGTTCCGCCTCGGCGGCGACGGCCCGGGCGGGGCGCGCGTCCACCCGGCCGACGTTCAGCGGATCGACGCAGTACGAGCAGCGCAGCGGGCAGCCCGCGTGGCTGCGCAGCGCGGTGGGGATGCCCCGGGCCTTGGCGAACAGTACGTACTCCGGTGCGATCCGCGGCAGCGCGGTGGTGGGCCGGGACACCACGTCGGGCCGCGGCCGCAGGCCGGGCCCCAGGGCTCCGTCGGCGGTGCGCACCAGGCCGCCGGGGAGCGTGGACAGCGTCTCGGCGACCACCTGCCGCACGCCCCGTCCGCCGCCGTCGGCGACCACGCGCGCCAGCAGCGCGGTGAACGCGGCCTCACCGGGGCCGGCGAGTCCGAAGTCGAGGCCGAGCCGGTCCATCACCTCCACCGGGCAGGAGGTGAACGCCGCGCCGCCCGCCACCACCGGCAGTCCGGGGTCCCAGGCGCGCAGCGTCGCGGTCAGCTCGGCGACGGGCGCCAGGTAGTCCACCACGTCGATCCACCGCCCGTCCGGGCCGGCCGCCGTGTCGCAGGCGACCACGGCGTTGTCGATGTTGCGGATCGACAGTGCGACGAGGTCGGGACGGTCCCGGTCGAGCACCTCGGTCAACAGGCCGGTGTGGTCGAGCGATTCGAGGAACGGGTTGCACACGGACACCTCGACGGGCAGTCCGCTTTCGGTGACCGCGGCCCGCAGGATCTCCAGTCCGTACGGGCCGACCGGCAGGACCTGGTGGGGGTTGGCGTAGAGCAGGAGGACACGCACGGGCGGCTGCTTTCTCGGAGTTCCCTCGCGGGGGACGGGTCGTGCGGTGGGGCGGTGCGCACGGCTATGCCTGCGGGGCGCGGACGCCCAGGTCCTGTTTGGCGTCGATCGCCCGCTGGAGCGCGGTCACCGCCCGTCCGGCCACCGGGAGGCCGGTACGGCGGGCGAGGACGGCGCTGAACAGCAGCGGGGTGATGACCGCGCCGCTACCGCGCACCGTGCGCAGATGGCGGACCACGGCGTCCAGGTGCGTCGCGGCCGGTTCCGGTTCGCCGGCCCGCAGGGCCCGTACGGCGCGGGCCTGCAGGGCGACGGTGTACTCCGCCCAGGCCTCGGGGGGCGGAACGGCCACCTCGTCGAGCGCGGGCCCGCCCCGCGTGCCGCCGGACCGTCCGTCACCGGACGCCTCCCGGGCCAGCTCGGCCTGGAGGCGGGACAGCGACGCCTGTCGGGCCATGCCGAGGGCGGCGCAGCGATCGCCCTGGGCGGTCCACCAGTCGGCCGCGGCGCCCCAGTCGCCGGACCGGGCCGCCAGGACGGCACGCCAGCCCGCGATGGTCGCGGCCCCGGTGCCCTGGCCCAGATCGCGCAGCACGTCCTCGGCCTCGTCCATCGCGGAGTCGGCCGCCGCCCGGTCGCCGGACATGTGGCGCACCAGCGCCAGCGCGACGCCGGTGGCCGAGCTCAGCAGCCGGGAACCGGCGACCTCCTGATGCAGCCGCTCGCAGTCGGCGAGTGCGGCGGGGACCGGGGTGTCGCCGTTGACCAGGGCCATCGCCAGGTTGGCGTAGACCTCGGTCAGGCCCAGGCAGGTGCCGGCGCCGTCGGCCGAGCGCAGCGCGGAGCGCAGCGCCCGCTCGGCGGCGGGGTGGTCGCCCGCCCGCAGGGACTGGAGCCCGGCGTACAGGTGTGCGCCGACCCGGGCCTCGGGCTCCGGGGAGGCGACCGCGGCGAGGTAGTGCGGATCGTCCGGTACGGCGGGTGCGTCGCCGGTCAGATAGGTGCGGGAGTACAGCGCGTTGAGGCGGGCGTGGATGCGGGCGGCCGGGGCGGCCCGGCCCGGGGCCGACAGTACGCGCTCGACGCGTTCGAGGGCGGCCTGCGGCATTCCCTGCGTGCCGAGGGCGTACGCCTCCAGGACATCCAGGTCGTGGCCCTGCGCGTCGTCCGCCTCCGCCAGTGCGCGGGCGCGTCCGGTGAGCGTCGGCACCCGTTCCGGTCGCCCGCGGGAGAGGACGAAGCGGGCGGCGACGCCGAACGCGGTCACGGCGGACTCGGCGGCCCGGGCCGTTCGGTCGGAGCCGGGCTCCACCCCGCGCAACGCGGTGTGCGCCGCCTCCCAGTGCCCGGCCAGCAGCTCGGCGACAGCGGGGCGCCGTTCGGCCACCGGTTCCAGGGAGCGCGCGAGCCTGGCGTGCACGTCGGCGGTCTCGGAGAGCGTCAGCCGCCGCAGTGCCACCTCGGCCACGACCGGGAAGGCGGGGGCCAGGCGGCCCTTGTGGGCGTCGGCGGACTCCACGAGACCGGCTTCGAGGAGGCAGGCCGCGGCGGCGGCGACCCGGTCGGGGTCCATCAGGGCCCCGAGGTCTTCCAGGGACAGGTCCCGGCCGGCGGCGGCGAGCAGCACCAGGAGTTCCCGTGAGTCGGCGTCCAGCCGGTCCAGCCGGGCACCGAGCGCGGCATGCGCGCTGGGTGGCGCCCAGTCGTCGCCGGGCTCGGCGAAGCGGCTCAGGACGACCATCTGCTCGATGTACCGGGGGATGCCGCCGGCCCGTGAGGCGATCTCCTCGGCGGCGGAGTCGGGGGCGGGGACGGCGGCAGGGGCCGGGTCCTGTCCAGGGGCCCCGGTGCCGGCGGACCGGGAGCGGTCGGCGGCGGTCGGGTCGTGCTGGGCGGTGAGCAGCCGGTGGGCCAGCCGCCGCGCGTCGGGCCGTTCGAGTGGCGGCACGGTGAGCCGGTGGTCCCCGCGGCCGGCCAGCGCCTCGGGGGCCGAGACCCCGACCAGCAGCACCACGACCGGCCGCCCCGGTGCGGCGGTCAGCTCGTCGAGCAGGTCGGCCAGCGCCCCCGGGGTCCACTCGCTGTGCTCGACCACCAGAAGCAGGGGCCGCGCGCCCCGCAGGCGGTCCAGTGCAGCGGTCAGCGCACGGCCCAGCTCGCCGCGGTCCTGGGCCAGGGCCTGCTCGGCGCGGGTGGAGGCGCCGGTCAGCTGCACCGTCACGTCCACCCTGTCGTGGCCCTGCCGTGCGGCGTTCTCGATCTCCTCCAGGAACAGACAGCAGGCCAGCAGGTCGAGTCCGGTCCCGGCGGGCGGGCAGCGCAGGATGGCTGTGGCCAGGCCGGTGCAGTGGTCGAGCGCCTCGGTGACCAGCCGGGACTTGCCCACCCCGGAGGGGCCCCCGACCAGGATCAGGGTCGGGCCGCCGGCCGTGGCGGCCGCGCCGATGCGGGCGGCCAGTTCGCCGACCAGGCCGGTCCTTCCGACGGTGCCCGTGCCGGGGGCCTGGGTGTCGGCCGGCCCGACGATCCAGGCCGGGACGGGCCGGGCGAAGCCCTTGGCGGCGATCGGTTCGATCGCTTGCAGCGGGAAGTGGTCCTGCAGCTGGAGCCGGGTGGCCAGGTCCACGATCACCCCGTCGTCGGGGGCGTGTGCCTGGAGCCGGGCCGCCCGGTTGAGCACCGAGCCGATGACGAAGCTCGACGTCCGCCCGCTGACCGCGACGTGACCGGAGGCGACCGCGCACCGTACCGGGAAGTCGCCCAGCAGGAGATCGCCCAGGCCCCGCGCGTACTCGCCGGTGCGGTGCGCGATGGCGGTGGCGGCGGAGACGGCGGTGGCGGCGGCCGACTCGCCGTGCCCCTCGACGCCGAACACGGCGACGACCGCGTCGCCGATGAACTTCTCCACCTTGCCGCCGTACCCCTCCACCAGCGAGCCGACCAGGGTGAAGTAGCCGTCCAGGACGGCCGCCCACCGGTCGGGTTCGAGGGAGGTGGCCAGCCCGGTGGAGCCGACCACGTCGCAGAAGACGACGGAGACGAAGCGCAGGCCGCTGGCGGGAGTGGCGGGCAGGCCGATCTCCGCCCCGCAGGCCATGCAGAAGCGGGCCGCCGACGGGTTGTCCACACCGCAGCCGGTGCATCGGCTCGCGGTGGTTGCGATGGGACCGGTGGGCTTGGTCATACTGTCCTCCCCGTTCACTGAGCGGCAAGCGGGTGGTTCACGACGTTTGCCCCGTCGTGAACCACCCGGTCTGTGCTACGGCCCAGACGTCACCGGTCCGGGGCCGATCCCCTGACGAGGGCCGGCACTACCAGAGGTAGCCGCCGCTGGGGTCGGAGAGCGAATGGCCCTCCACGTCCGAACCCGCGGCCTCGATGCGGGACTTGACGCTCAGCAGGACGTTGACCTCGTCCTCGGTGAGGGACTTGAGCACCGCCTGCTGGGCGTCGTTGGCGTCGGTCAGGGAGAAACCGGCTTCGGCCAGCTTGTCGATCTTGTCTGCCATGGTGATCTCCTCGGTTGACGAGCCCGCGCGTTTCACGCACGGGGCTCTGGTTTCCCGGTGCGGCGCACCGGAGTTCAGGGGGGCAGGGCCGGGAGCCGGCTCCTCGGCCCGGCCGGCACCGTCGTCCGCGCCGGACGGCGCGGCGGTGGGCGGCGGAGCGGTGGGCGGTACGCGGCCGAGGCGGGCGGCGACCGCGACGGCGGTGAGCAGCAGGGCGGCACCCGCCAGCAGCAGCAGGCTTCCGAGCCCGATCCACGCGACCAGGGCCGCCGCCGTCATGGGGGCCAGTACGTTCAGAACGGCCGGCACGGAATTCATGAGCGCCCACACCCGGCCGGTCAGTTCGACCGGCGTCTCGGAATGTACGACGCTCGGAAAAGTGACGAGAATTCCGGCGCTTGCGATTCCCAGAAGGAAAATTACACACAGCCATATGGCGGAGTCAATGCGTATGTCGCGGACGATGGTGAATCCGATGACGACGATGATGCAGCCGATCACGAGGACCGACCCCGCCATGGTGAGGAAAGGCCGAAGGCGCCCTGCGAAACGGCCCATGAGCAGCGATCCCGCGACCCCGCCCAATCCGACGGCGGACACCATGTAGCCGATGTACGGCGTGCCCATTCCCAGTGCCGGCACGATCAGGGCGGCCATGGAGTCGTAAAGGAAGACGACGAACATCAGGCTGCACATGACGAACAGAAGAGAACGCAGAAGGCGCGATCCGAAAACGTGCCGGAATCCTTCCCCGAGTTCTTTGAAATAGTGCTGATCCGCGCTCGGGGAAGGTGACGACGTGGTGCGCAGGGCACGGGCGGTGATCACCCCGACGAGAAACGTGCACGCGTTGGCCGCGAACACCGCCCGGGGCGACATGAAGGCGATCAGCAGACCACCGAGCGCGGGCCCGAGGATCTTGACCGACTGCATCGCCGTCTGGAGCAGCACGGTGGCGGCCTGGACACCGTCGGGCGGCACCGAGACCCGCAGCTGGATCTGGCCCGCGAGCCCGCCGACCGAGCCCAGCGCAGAACGGACCAGCACCAGCCCGGCCGCCCAGTACACCCCGGGGGCGACCACCAGGCCCAGGGTGAGCCCCGCCTGCACGAGGTCGGTGAGGATCAGCACCCGGCGCGACGGCCGGCGGTCCACCAGCACGGCCAGGAACGGGGTCGCCAGCAGCGGCAGCATGCTCGCGGCCACCACCAGCGCCAGATCGCCCGCGCCGCCGTGCCAGACCGTGGTGACCAGCACCAGCAGGGCCACCTGGTCCAGCCAGTCGCCCAGACCGGAGACCACCGTGCTGGTGTACAGCAGCCGGAAGTCGCGGCCCGCCAGCGGGCCCGGAACCCGCGCGCGGCTCATCCGGCGAGGGCCACCGGGGAGCGCCGGTGGACCCGGCCGAGGACGTCCTCCATCACCTCGATCAGCCCCCTCATGGAGTGCAGCGCGCTCACACCGAGCAGTTCCTCCTGCGCCGGGTCGAGCGGCAGCCGGTCGATCAGCCGGTGCACGTCGTCGCGGTGCTGCACGTCCAGCTGGGCGTGCCGGGCGATGGTGCGGAACGACGCCTCCGGCAGCCCGGTCCGGGCCGCCAGGTCACCGGCAAGACCGGGACCGGGCGGGTTGCCCTCCAGCACCGCGATGTGCCCCACGAGTGCCACCGGATGCACATGGCGCAGCCAGTAGTACTGCGAGCCGACCAGCGAGGCGATGGCCGCCCCCGGCAGCGTCGTGCGCAGCGTCTCGGGATCACCCCCGGCCACCGCGTAGTCCTCGGCCACCCACTGGTCGTGCCCGTACTCCTCACGGATGTGCTTGGCCAGGTAGCGGCCCACCAGATCGGCCACCGGGTCGCCCTGACGGGCCGTGCACTGCTCGACGGCCGCCAGCATCAGCGGCACCGTGGCCCGGATCGTCCCGTGCAGCGTCCTGAGCCACTCCAGGTACACCTGGTCGCTGTGCGGATGGGTCCACATCTGCCGGGACGCGGCGTCCACCGCCGGCATCAGCAGCCCGATCTTGCGGCGCAGCGCCCGCGACCTCGTCTGCTCCTCCACCGTCAACCGCCTTCCCTCAGGGCCACGCCCAGTGCTCTCACGGAGTCCGCGGCCCTCCCCGGGCGGCCGGCGATGTCGTACGCCTTCCAGCAACCGCCGCAGACGTTCTCGAAGCGTTCCTCGCGCAGGGCCTCGAAGCCGGGCAGGTCGGCCACCGCCCCCGGGCCGAGGCGCCCCATCACCTTCAGCAGCGGATCGTCCCGGAACCCGGTCAGCGCCTGCGCCACGCCCTCGGGCCGCCGGACCGGGGCACGCAGCGCGGACGGCCCGTGACCGGTGATCAGCCCCTCGTTGCAGCAGGGGATCACCACCCCGTCGTAGCGCACCGTGGGCGAGCCGAGCAGGGTGCACGACGCCAACGTCCCCACCTCGTGCCGGCTCTGGAGGGCGAAGACCCCCGAGCCCCGCCCGTACCGCAGGGGGGTGATCAGCTTGGTCTCCGCCTCGTCGGCCCACCGCGGGCCGAGCGCCTCCGACAGCAGCCCCTCGGCCACCCGGGCGCCGTCGCCCGTGTCCAGTTCCTGGACGACGATGCGGCAGCCCGCCCGGTGGGCCGCGCGCAGCGCGCCGACGAAGCGCCGGCTCGACACACCGCCCTGGTGGAAGCCGTCCGTGCTCAGGAAGAGCGTGGAGATCCGCGGCAGCAGCCGCCGCACCCAGCCGGGCGCGGAGCCGCTCTCGCGCGCCCAGTACCCGCTGGTGAAGACGATGGTCTCCAGACCGGCGTCGGCGAACGCCCCGATCGCGTACGGCAGCGCCCGCTGCTCGGCGAAGGGCTCGCCGCCGGAGACCGCCACCGACCGCAGGCCGGGCAGCGCGACGATGCCGGCGACGACGTCGTGGAACACCTCCCAGTCGGCGACCCTGCCGCCGTCCGCGCGGGCGTCCACCGAGCAGTGCGCACAGCCGACCGGGCACTGGTCGGTGATGTACAGCAGGACCGACTCGCCGCGACGCCGGCGCATCGCCTCGGTGTCCGCCAGCGTGGGGCGGGTGCGGACCGCGTCGGTGTCAGCGCGTGCAGGACTGTTCACGGTCCGCCTCCCATCCCAGGGACACCAGGCCGCCGTAGCGGCCGGAGCGGCGTTCCGAGAAGGCGGTCCCGTCCACCTGCTCGACCATGCGGCGGGCGGCGGCCTCCACCTGCCGCCCGGAGTCGCTGCGCAGGTACTCCGTCACCTGCCGCTCGGCTTCGGCGTCGCCGGACAGCGCGACGCAGTTGCCGCACATGCCCTTGTCGCACGGTCCGTCCGAGAACCGGGAGGCCACGAAGCTGGGTCCGAGCACGCGCAGCGCCCGGTACAGCTCCCGCTGCAGGAACTTCTCGCGCAGTTCGGGCCACGACTGGTGGGACGCGTGGCCGAGGATCAGGTGCTCCGGCACGCGCCGCTCCACCAGGTCCTGGTTGCAGCAGGCGTAGACGGTGCCGTCGTAGGTGACCAGCGGCCAGGTGATCCGGTCGCACGGGTCGACGGGCGCGACCGGGACGCCGGAGGTGGGCGTGGGCGTCAGCCCGCCGAGCTGGCGGCCACGGCCGATGGGACTCAAGGTGCCCACCAGGATGGGCACGTGGTCGTCGAACTCGCGGCGCACATCGTCGACCAGGCCCTGGAGGTAGGGATCGTCGTCCCCCCGCCCGGTGAGCTGGAAGCTCACCTGCGGCACCAGCTCGCGGATGCGGTGCATCGCCCGGAAGACGTCGGCCCGGCCCACCTCGCGCTCGTGGAACTCGTCGAGGCTGGCCGCGAAGTGGTCCACCTCGCGGATCGCCGCGGACACCGGGGCGGGCAGCCGCCGGTTCTCCCGGGCGAACCACATGCCCGACAGCACGTACGAACGGGAGCCCGCGGACCGGGCGGTGCGCGCGAGGTCGGCGACGAGCGCGGGCCGCAGCAGCGCCTCACCGCCGGACATCAGCAGCAGGTCCGGCCGGGTCTCGTGGTCGAAGGACTCCACGAGCCGGCGGAACGGCGTCTCGGGATGCTGTTCGCTGGTACTGGAGGAGTCGGTGGAGCAGTGGGCGCACGACAGCGGGCAGCGGCGGGTCAGGGCCAGATAGAGGCCGGCGGCGGGCTTGTTGCGGATGGCGCCGATTTCCAGCAGGTGCACGGGCTCACCCCCTTCTCGATGTCAGGGCGCTGGCGATCTCCTCGAGCGAGGCGAGCGTCCGCGCGGCATTCGGGTCGTCGGTGCTGGCCAGGTCGGCCACCAGGGTGGTCAGCCGTTCGGCGGCCGCCGCGTGCCGTCCGGCGGGGCCGGGCCGCGGGCCCGCCAGCGCCAGGGCCGCCGCGCACTGGCGCGCCAGCTCCGAGACCAGCTCCAGGCCGGAGGTCGCGCTGCGCGGGCCCAGCACCGGGTCGAGCACCTCCAGTACGCCGAAGACGGACCCGTCGGTGTCCAGCGGCGCGGCGATGATGGCCTTCGGTATCCGGCCGGTGGAGGCCGCGAAGTCCCGGTTGAACTGCGGGTGGTTGTCGAGGTTGTCGGCGATCACCGCCTCCCCGCTCTGGAAGACCCATCCGGCTATGCCGCTGTAGTCGGGGATGGTCCAGCCGACCAGGCTGTCCTCCCGGGGGTCGGAGATCGCCTCCAGGACGAGTGCCTCGCCCGCCGCGTCGTGCAGGAAGACCGATGAGGCGGGAGCGCCGAAGACAAGCCGGGCCAGCCGTACGGTCGAGCGCAACACCTCGTCGCGCCGGGACAGCGGAGAGCCGCTGAGTGGGGCGTCATGCGCCGGATTCGTCATGGCCGGCTCCTTCGGCGGACGGGGTGGACGGGGTGGCTGAGACAGGTATGGCGGAGACGTCGGACCGGGCGGGTTCACCGGGCGGGTCCGGTACGGCGGAAGCGGTGGCAGGGGTGGGGGCGCGGGCCGGGCCGGACGCGTCGGTGAAGTTGTCCGAGAGGGAGGCGAGGACGTGCTTGACCTCGCTCACCGGAAGATGCGGATGCTTTCCGAGGATGCGGGCCACGAATCCGCTGACATGGGGCGTCGCGAAGCTGTTCCCGGAGAGGTACGAACGGCCGCCGCCCGTCCAGGGGACCTCGATCCCGACGCCGGCCGCGAAGAATTCGACCGGGGGCTGCGGACTGACCTCGATGCGCTCGGCGTCGGCGATCTCGTGCGACCCGACGGAGATCACCGAGGGGAAGATCCAGGGATAGCTGCGGACCGGGCTGTTGTGCGCCGAGGCCACGATCGCCACCCGGTTGAAGTACGCCTCGTCCGCGATGTCGTGCAGCGAGGCCTTGAAGTCGCCCTTGCGTGAGGAGAGGCTGAGGTTGACGACGTGGAAGCGCTCCGCCACCGCCCAGCGCAGGGCGGCCAGCAGCATGTTGCCGTCGCCCGCGAGCCGCGGACCCAGGATGCGTACGCTGGTCAGGCTCACGTCCGGCGCGATCCGCCGGATGATCGCCGCGCACGCGGTGCCGTGGCCGGCGGCGTCGCCCTCGTCGTCCGGGACGATCCGGTAGCCCGGCCGACCGTCCCCCTCGGCGTCCTGCTCGACGCGTTCCACCGCGTACGACCCCTCCAGGGGCCCGATCTCGGGATGGTCCGGCGTGACTCCGCTGTCGATGACGCAGACCCGGATTCCCGCACCGCGCGACCCGCCCCAGGCCCATTCCCGGTCCACCGCCGTGGAGGCCGCGACCGATGACCGGTCGACGAGCTCCCCGGCATTCATGTGGGCGAATCGGATGGTTGCCCGACGAAACGCTGTAGTGGTCAATGGAGCCTTCCGGTCACTCGTGGCTCTCGCGCTGGGCGGGATACCGAACCGTCGGACGTGCCGGACCGTCCCGCCGTCGAACAGCTGAGCGGCGCCCGCGGACCGATTCTGTCCGAGCTCCCAGGCCCTCGGACATCCCAGTTGTCTGGGGTGCTTTCCGGCCGGTCCTGCCCCTCGCGGCGCGGAAACTGACAGTTCTCTGCGTCGGCGGCCGGCTTGCGTGGGGAGAGGGGGGGAGACTCCGTCCCGCGAGGGGCGCCCTCTCCTGTGGAGAACCTCTGGTTCCGTACCGAGCGGTACGACGCGAGCGGCGGAGTGGTGTCCGGCACAGGTGGGGGCCGCGGTCCCTCCTTCCCCCGACCGGCCCTCACCCGCCCGGCGCAAGGCCCCGGAGGCCCTCGGCGTCGTCCGATGCGGCGGGGCGGACCCGGGGCGACGTGACCGACGTCTCTACCCCGGGGCCGCCCCCGTGGCGCAAGGTGGTCGCCATGACCTCCACCACCCACGCCCGCCTCCTCACCCGCGCACGGACCGGCGGACCCCGCGACGACGGCCCCAAGCTCCTGGAGCACGTCCTCGGCTGGACCCTGGTCGTCCTGCTCGCCGTCCTCGTCACCCGGGCCGGCCTGATGTGACCTGAGACCGACCGGCAACCGTGTGGATCCCTCCCGGCCGCGTGATCCCCCGGTACGGAACGGGCATACTCCCCCCGGTCGCCGCGCCCCGCGCGCGCCCGGCAGGGAGGAGCGTCCGGTCATGGCCGACAGCACCGCGGACGGCGTGGAACGCCGGCTGCCCACCGACGAGGCCCGGGAACTGCTCTCCCTGGTGCGTGACATCGCCCGCCGGGAGATCGCCCCGCGCGCCGCGGAGGAGGAGGCCGCCGGCCGCTTCCCCCGCGAGCTGTTCGCGCTGCTCTCCCGCTCCGGGCTGCTCGGACTGCCGTACGACCCCGGACACGGCGGGGGCGGCCAGCCGTACGAGGTCTACCTCCAGGTCCTGGAGGAGCTCGCCGCCGCCCGGCTCACCGTCGGGCTGGGGGTGAGCGTCCACACCCTGTCCTGCCACGCGCTCGCGGGCTTCGGCACCGAGGAGCAGCGGGCCGCGCACCTGCCCGCGATGCTGGGGGGCGGACTCCTCGGCGCGTACTGCCTCTCCGAACCCTCCGCCGGATCGGACGCGGCGGCCCTGCGGACCCGCGCGGTCCGGGAGGGCGACGACTGGGTGATCGACGGGACGAAGGCCTGGATCACCCACGGCGGGATCGCCGACTTCTGCACGGTCATGGCCCGCACCGGCGGCCCGGGGGCGCGCGGCATCACCGCCTTCCTCGTGCCGGGGGACGCGCCGGGGCTGAGCGCGGCCCCTCCCGAGCGGAAGATGGGCATGAAGGGGTCCCCCACCGCGCAGCTCCACTTCGACGGGGTGCGGGTCGGTGACGACCGGCGTCTCGGCGGGGAGGGGCAGGGCTTCTCGATCGCGCTCGACGCCCTGGACTCGGGGCGGCTCGGCATCGCCGCCTGCGCCGTGGGCCTGGCCCAGGCGGCCCTGGAGGAGGCCGTCGCGTACGCGAAGGAGCGCCGTCAGTTCGGCCGGCCGATCGCCGACTTCCAGGGGCTGCGCTTCCTGCTCGCCGACATGGCGACCCGGGTCGAGGCGGGCCGGGCCCTGTACCTGGAGGCGGCGCGGCTCCGGGACGAGGGACGGGCCTTCGGCCGGTGCGCGGCGATGGCCAAGCTCTTCTGCACGGACGCCGCGATGCAGGTCACGACGGACGCGGTGCAGGTGCTCGGCGGCTACGGCTACACGGCGGACTTCCCCGTGGAGCGGTATCTGCGCGAGGCGAAGATGCTCCAGATCGTCGAGGGGACCAATCAGATCCAGCGCGTGGTCATCGCACGTCACCTGGTCGGACCAGAGTCCCGCTGACGCGCACGGTGCGGTCCGCCCAGACCGGCCCCGCGGCGAGCCGGGTCCACTCCTGGTCGCGGTGGCCGGGCAGGGTGCGGCCCTGGCTGGCCCACAGGGAGAGCACGTCCCGGTAGATGGGCGGGTCGGCGGGGGCGGGGGGCTTCACCCGCACCTGTGCCGGGCCCTGCGCCGGTACCGGGACCGGGACGGGCGCGGGTACAGGGACGGGGGGCGGCGCGGGCGCAGGTGGAGGTGCCGGTGCGGGCGCCGTCACCGTCGACTGAGGAACCGATTCTTCACCGCGCGGTTCGGCCTGCCGGTGCCGACCGTAACCGCTGGGAGTGCTGTACAGCGTGGTCATGCCCGGACCAACGCGCCCCGGCGGCCGGGGTCACCGCCGAGGGGATTCGAGCGGCAGTTCGCCCGGTACCCGCTGCACGGCTCTGGCCCCTCGGACGAGACCTGACGTACCGTCAGATCCCACTCGCCGATCAGGAGGTCAGCCGTGGACGACGACCGGCCCGTCGCGCTCGACGAATACCCCGTGCACCAGGCACCGCTCTCGATGAAGCACCACGTCAGCGGCGACCGCAACGCCTACGACCGCTGCATCTTCCACGTCTTCGACCACACCGGCCGCGCCCTGCTCATCGCCGGCCTCGGCGTCTATCCCAACACCGGGGTCGTCGACGCCTACGCCACCCTGCGCACCGGCGACCGGCTGCACGCCGTCCGCGCCTCCGACGCCCTCGGCGACGACCGCACGAACCTCGCCGTCGGCCCGCTGACCATCACCGTCGACGAACCCCTCAAGCGCCTCTCCCTGCACTGCGCGGCCGACCCCGACGACCCCGACGGGCTGTCCTTCGACCTCACCTGGACCGGCGACTTCCCCACCGTCTGGGAGCCGCACCACACCCAGCGCCACGGCGGCCGGCTCACCCTCGAAGGCCGCCGCTTCGTCCAGGCCGGGCACTGCGCGGGCACCATCCGGGCCGGCGGCGAGGAGTTCACCGTCACGGCGGGGGAGTGGACCGGCACCCGCGACCGCAGCTGGGGAGTCCGCCCGCTCCCCGGCGAGGAGCCCGGCCGCGCCGCGGAGTTCCGCCCCGAGGGCTTCCACTGGCTCTGGATCCCGATGCGCTTCGAGGACCGCTTCCTGATGGTCATCGCCCAGGAGGACGCCGACGGCTACCGCACCCTCAACGAGGCCCTGCTCGTACGGAACGGCCACCGCGACACCCAACTCGGCTGGCCCCGCACCGAGATCACGTACCGCCCGGGCACCCGGCACCCCGAGCGGGCCTCCGTCCACCTCACGGACCCGGCCGGAAAGCCTCTGGAGATCGGCGTCGAGATCCTCGCCTCCTCACCGCTCGCCGTCGGCGCCGGATACCCGCCCGCCACCGACTGGCAGCACGGCACCTGGCAGGGCCGCGGCTGGACCGACCGCCGCGTCTACGACCTCTCCGACCCCGCCGCCCACCCCATGGCCGCGTACGGCGTCACCGACCACGCCGCCCGCTTCACCCTCGACGGCCGCACCGGCCACGGCATCTTCGAGCACGGCTCCTTCGGCCGCCACGACCCCAGCGGCTTCGCCGACCACACGTCCACCGCGATCTGAGGAGCGCCCCTTGGCCACCGCGCCCCGTCCCCGCACCACCACCCGCGACCCCGAGGAGCTCGGCCGGCGCCTCACCGCCTGGCTGGACCGGCACCTGCCCGGAGCCAGGATCGGCGGCCTCGCCGTCCCCGGCTCCAACGGCATGTCCAGCGAGACCCTGCTCTTCGACCTCGACCACCCGGACGCCCCCGTGCGCGGCTGCGCCCTGCGGCTCGCCGCCGACCCCGCCGCGTACACGGTCTTCCCCGTCTACGACATGGCCCGCCAGTACCGGGTGATGCGCCTGGTCGGCGAGCACACCGACGTCCCCGTGCCCCGGGTGCTCTGGCTGGAGGAGGACCCGGAACCGCTCGGCGCCCCCTTCTTCGTGATGGCCCGCGCCGAGGGCCGCGTCCCGCCGGACGTCATGCCCTACACGTACGAGGGGAACTGGCTGCACGCCGCCACCGACGCCGAACGCGCCCTCCTGGAGGCCGAGTCCGTCTCCGTGCTGGCCAGACTGCACGACCAGTTCCCCGCGAAGGAGGCCGAGTTCCTGCTGCCCGAGGGCACCGGGAGCCCGCTTCGCCGCCATGTCGACGCCCAACGCGCCTACTACGCCTGGGTGGTGGAGGGACTCGCGCCCTCGCCCCTCATCGAGTCGGCCTTCGACTGGCTGGAGGAGCACTGGCCGGCCGACGAGGGGCCCGCCGTCCTCGGCTGGGGCGACGCGCGCATCGGGAACATCGTCTACGACGGATTCACGCCCGCCGCCGTCCTCGACTGGGAGATGGCGGCGTACGTCCCCCGGGAGGTCGACCTCGGCTGGGCGGTCTATCTGCACCGCTTCTTCCAGGACCTGACCGTCGGCTTCGGCCAGCCCGGCCTCCCCGGCTTCCTGCGGCGCGACGCGGTCGAGCGGCAGTACGCGGAGCTCACCGGGCACACCCCGCGCGACATGGAGTTCCACACGCTCTACGCGGCGCTGCGGCACGCGATCGTGATGCTCAGGATCGCGTACCGCCAGGCCCACTTCGGCGAGGTCGAGGTGCCCGGTGACCCGGACGGCCTGATCCTGCACCACGCCACGCTCGCGGCGATGGTGCGGGGAGGCTACTGGTAGCGGACGGCCTCAGGCCGCGCGCCGCATCTGCGGCACCCGGATCGGACGCGAGCCCGGACCGCCGACGTGCGAGAAGGGCTGCGTGCGCCAGTCGAGGCCCTGGGGGAGCGTCAGGAGCAGCGCGGTGTCCTGCTCCTGGACCCCGAGGTCGTCGTCGGTGGGGCGGGCCTCGGAAGCCGCGAGGCCCGTGCCCGGGCAGACCGTCAGGACGAAGGGGTTCCACGGCGTCGGGCAGAGCGCGTGCTCCGGCAGCGCGTCCTCGTCCGCGAGCAGCGCGATGGGCTGCACGCACTCCGGGCAGACGACCCGGAACATCTCAAAGGTGTCGTACGCGTCGAGCTCGTCGGACGTGTCGACCGATTCAACAGGCTCCTGCATTGGGATTCTCCCCCTCGGCTGGGTCGGCCGGATCTGTGCGGCCTCGACCACAGCAAGCACTTCCCATGCGGAACTCCGCATAACCGTGAGGCGGTGCTCCAGGCAGGGTGCAAACCTGTGGCGTTCGTCACATGCCTGTCGCAGGTGCCCCGTGACTGTCCATAGCCCCTCATATGGGTCGCCCGGCGCCTTCCGCGGGGCGCCCCCGGCTGTGCCCCCGTCCGCGCGGCGCAATAGGGTCACCGCATGGAGGAGCTGGATCGTCAGATCGTGGAGTTGCTCGTCAAGGACGGGCGCATGAGCTACACCGACCTGGGCAAGGCCACGGGCCTGTCCACGTCGGCGGTGCATCAGCGCGTCCGCCGGCTGGAGCAGCGCGGTGTCATCCGCGGCTACGCCGCCGTCGTCGACCCGGAGGCCGTGGGTCTGCCGCTCACCGCGTTCATCTCGGTCAAACCCTTCGACCCCAGCGCCCCCGACGACACCCCCGACCGGCTCGCCGACATCCCGGAGATCGAGGCCTGCCACAGCGTCGCGGGTGACGAGAACTACATCCTCAAGGTGCGCGTCGCCACCCCGCTGGAGCTGGAGCACCTGCTCAGCCGCATCCGTTCCCAGGCCGGGGTGTCCAGCCGCACGACCGTCGTCCTGTCCACGCCGTACGAGGCCAGACCGCCGCGCATCTGACGCGCCCGGTCCGCCGAGGGGGACCTGCCGGACAAACCGGCCTCCGGCAGGTCCTAGCCTGGTGGGCATGAGTGAGTCCATGCCTGTCGCGTCTCCCGGCGAACACCGCACCGTGCTGCTGCGCGGTGGAGAAGTCCACAGCCCCGCCGACCCCTTCGCCACCGCCATGGTGGTGGAGCGCGGTCACGTCGCCTGGGTGGGCTCGGAGGGCGCCGCCGACGCCTTCGCGTCCGGCGTGGACGAGGTGGTCGACCTGGAGGGCGCGCTCGTCACCCCGGCGTTCGTCGACGCGCACGTGCACACCACCGCCACCGGCTTCGCCCTCACCGGGCTCGACCTGTCCTCCGCCGCCTCGCTCGCCGAGGCCGCGGAGCTGATCCGGGCCCACGCCGCCGCCCGCCCCGAGGACCGCATCCTCATCGGTCACGGCTGGGACGCCTCCCGCTGGCCCGAGCGCCGCCCGCTCACCCGCTCCGAGCTCGATGAACTCACCGGCGGCCGCCCGCTCTACCTGACCCGGATCGACGTCCACTCGGCCGTCGTCACCACGGCCCTCCTCGACCTCGTGCCCGGCGTCCGTGACCTGGACGGCTTCCACGACGGCCGGCAGCCCCTGACCGGTGACGCCCATCACGCCGTGCGCGCGGCCGCCTTCGGCGCCGTGTCGCCGCGCCAGCGCACCGAGGCGCAGCGCGCCGCCCGGCTCAAGGCCGCCTCCCTCGGCATCGGCACCCTGCACGAGTGCGGCGGACCGCAGATCTCCTCCGAGGAGGACTTCACGGGCCTCCTGGACCTCGCGCGCGAGGAGGCCGGGCCGCGGGTCGTCGGCTACTGGGCCGACCTCGACGTCGAGCGGGCGAGGGCCCTGGGCGCCCTCGGCGCCGCCGGCGACCTGTTCGCCGACGGCTCCCTCGGCTCCCACACGGCCTGCCTCCACGAGCCGTACGCCGACCACGCCGGGCACAGCGGCTCGGCCCACCTGGACGCGACCTCCATCGCCCTGCATGTCGTCGCCTGCACCGAGGCGGGCCTCCAGGCCGGCTTCCACGCCATCGGGGACGCCGCCGTGTCCGCCGTCGTCGAGGGCGTCAGGGCGGCCGCCGAGAAGCTCGGCCTGGCCCGGATCAGGGCCGCCCGGCACCGCGTCGAGCACGTCGAGATGCTCACCCCCGAGACGATCGCCGCCTTCGCCGAGCTGGGTCTCACCGCCTCCGTCCAGCCCGCCTTCGACGCCCTCTGGGGCGGCGAGGAGGGCATGTACGCCGACCGGCTCGGCGCCGAGCGGGCCCGCACGCTCAACCCGTACGCGGCGCTGCTCCGCGCCGGCGTGCCGCTGGCCTTCGGCTCCGACAGCCCGGTGACCCCGCTCGACCCCTGGGGCACCGTCCGGGCCGCCGCCTTCCACCGCACCCCCGAGCACCGGATCTCCGCCCGCGCCGCCTTCACCGCCCACACCCGCGGCGGCTGGCGGGCCGTGGGCCGGGACGACGCCGGGACGCTGGTCCCCGGCGCCCCCGCCGACTACGCGGTCTGGCGCACCGAGGAGCTCGTCGTCCAGGCGCCCGACGACCGGGTCGCCCGCTGGTCCACCGACCCCCGGTCCGGAACGCCCGGTCTGCCCGATCTGACCCCCGGTGTCGATCTCCCCGTCTGCCTGCGCACGGTGGTGTACGGACAGACGGTGTTCGTACGGCCGAACGAGTGATGTGGGGACATTTCGCACCCCTCGGCACGGTCCCGCACGCTTGTCCCCGACCTGCGGATCTTCCCCTCCGGCCTGGCCTTTTGAGGAGTCTCCGCAGGTCAAGCGGGTGTTGACAGTCGCCCGTCACGGGCGGGTAGGTTCACGGCGTCCACCACAGGACGTCCGACCGGACCGCACTCCCACGCCGTAGCCGAACGCCGCCCGCGCCTCGGTCACGAGGGAAGGTTTCTCCGGCGGTAGGTGCGACCCGGGTGGGGCCCGGACGTTCAGTAGACAACGGCTCTCGGTCGACCCGCAGCCAGCGGATCCCAGGTCGGACCGAAGGACGCCGGGCCCCGCACCGCACGTCACCCGCCCCACACGACCCGCCGCGCCGGAGCACTCCGGGGACCTCGCTATGGTGGGGGCCTGCGTATGTATCCGAAGGGGCAGTAGTGAACGACGGTGGCCAGAGGCGTTACGGCCCGCTCGGCAAGGCCTTGGTGATCATTCCGACCTACAACGAGGCGGAGAACATCAAGCCGATCGTCGCGCGGGTGCGGGAAGCCGTACCCGAGGCGCACGTTCTCGTCGCCGACGACAACAGCCCTGACGGCACGGGCAAGTTCGCGGACGAGATCGCGTCCGAGGACGACCATGTGCACGTCCTGCACCGCAAGGGCAAGGAAGGCCTCGGCGCCGCCTACCTCGCCGGCTTCCGGTGGGGCATCGAGCACGGCTACGGCGTCCTCGTCGAGATGGACGCCGACGGCTCCCACCAGCCCGAGGAGCTCCCGCGGCTGCTCACCGCCCTCAAGGGCGCGGACCTGGTCCTCGGCTCCCGCTGGGTGCCGGGCGGCCGGATCGTGAACTGGCCGAAGTCCCGCGAGTTCATCTCCCGGGGCGGCAGCCTCTACTCGCGCGTGATGCTGGACGTGCCGATCCGCGACGTCACCGGCGGCTACCGGGCCTTCCGCAAGGAGACCCTGGAGGGCCTGGGCCTGGACGACGTGGCCTCGGCGGGCTACTGCTTCCAGGTCGACCTGGCGCGCCGCGCGGTCGCCGCCGGCTTCCACGTCGTCGAGGTCCCGATCACCTTCGTGGAGCGCGAGATCGGCGACTCGAAGATGAGCCGCAACATCGTCGTCGAGGCGCTGTGGCGGGTCACCGGCTGGGGCCTGACGGCTCGCGCGGAGAAGGTCGGCAGGCTCCTCGGCCGCAAGTCCTCCTGACGTCCGCACTGATCCTTCCTTTACGACGTTCCGGCGGGGCGCCAGGCACACTGGGCACCATGACGACCGGCGCACCGCCTCCCCTCGCCCGCAAGCGCTCACGCGCGCGTACGTTCCTTCCGCTCGGCGTCGCCGCCTGGCTGGTCCTGGAGATCTGGCTGCTCACGCTGGTGGCGAACGCGGCGGGCGGACTGACCGTCCTCGCCCTGCTCGTCGGCGGTGCCGTGCTCGGCGCCGTCGTCGTCAAGCGGGCGGGCCGCCGTGCCTTCCGCAACCTCTCCTCGACCTTCCAGCAGGCCCAGGCGGCCGCGCAGGCCGGCGTGACGCCCTCGCCCGCCGACCGGGCCGGCGCGGACGACCGCAACGGCTTCCTGATGCTCGGCGGCCTCCTCCTGATGATCCCCGGCCTGATCTCCGACGCGGCCGGTCTGCTCCTGCTGATCCCGCAGGTCCGCTCCCTCCTCGGGCGGTACGCGGAGAAGGCCGTCGAGCGCCGGATGAGCGCCGCGCCTTCCGGAAGCCTCCAGGACGCCTTCCAGCAGGCCCGTATCCACCGGCCGGACGGGAAGGTGGTCCCGGGCGAGGTCATCCGCGAGGACGCCTCCCAGGGCCCTCGCAGGCCCGAGGAGCCCCGCCCGCCCCTGATGCCCTGATCCCCGCGCCCCCACGTGCCCCGCCCCCCTCGGGAGCGGGGCACGCGCATGCCGGGACCGGGGCACGCGTACGCCGGGACCGGGGCACGCGTACGCCGGGACCGGGGCACGCGTATGCCGGGGCGGGGCGCGCGTACAGGCCCGGGAGGCCCGGGAACGCGCGCACCCCGCGGCGGACGCGCGGAAACGCCGCGGGGCCCGGTACACGATGTGTGTACCGGGCCCCGCGGCGTGGTGCTCTTGCGGCCGTCCGCTAGGCGGACTTGCGGCTGTCGCGCGGATGCACGGCGATGTTCATGGCGCCGGAACGCAGGACGGCCAGCCTCTCGGCGAGGACCTCCTCCAGCTCCTCGCGGGTGCGGCGCTCCATGAGCATGTCCCAGTGCGTACGCGCAGGCTTGCCCTTCTTCTCCTCAGGTCCGTCCCCGTCCACCAGGAGTGCCTGGATTCCGCAGACCTTGCACTCCCACTCCGGCGGAATCTCCGCCTCGACCGAGAAGGGCATCTCAAAACGATGTCCCTTCTCGCATGCGTACTCCACCGCCTGGCGCGGGGCCAGATCGATGCCGCGGTCGGTCTCGTAGCTCGTCACCACGAGGCGCGTGCCGCGAAGAGCTCGCTCACTCATGAATCGTGCCTCCCGGGCTTGTCGCCCACAGGACAGGTGTCGCTGTCGTCGTTATCCGGTCAACGTCCGGTCGGCGGTAAAGATTCCCGTGCCGGGTCATGCGTCGCCCGTCGTGCCGCCCCTTGTTGTACCCACCAGTGCCCGTTTTGTCACATCTGACGGCAGATGTGACCCGGTGTCTTCACCAAAGCAGCACGCAGTAACGGTCCGCCTGGCAGGCCAAACGCGTACACTACCGCCCTTTCACCGCCACGTCTAAATACGGTCGGGTATCGGGTTCCCCGCGGCCTCCACCGCACGCCGGACCGGGACCCTGGCGAGCAGCGCGAAACCGACGACGAAGAAGATCACCAGGGAGATGATGGCATCCCGGTAGCTTCCGGTCAGCTGATACGCGAGACCGAACACGAGCGGACCCAGCCAGCTGAGCCCCCGGTCGCTCATCTCGTACGCCGAGAAGTACTCCGCCTCCTTGCCGCGCGGCACCAGATGCGAGAACAGCGAACGCGACAGGGCCTGGCTGCCGCCCAGGACCAGGCCGATCGCGGCCGCCAGGAAGTAGAAGAACACCGGTGAACGGGCCGGCAGGAAGTAGCCCGCCGCCAGGATCAGCGTCCAGACCGCCAGCGAGCCCAGAATCGTCCGCTTGGCGCCGTGCACCCGGGCGAGTCGCCCCATCCCGAGGGCCCCCGCCACCGCGAGCACCTGGACCAGCAGGACCGCCGTGATGAGCGTCGTCTGGTCGAGGCCCAGCTCCTCGGAGCCGTAGATCGAGGCCTGCGAGATCACCGTCTGCACGCCGTCGTTGTAGATCAGGTACGCGAGGAGGAAGGAGAGCGTCAGCGGGTGCCGGCGCATGTCCTTCAGCGTCTCCCGCAGCTGGCGCCAGCCGCTGCCCACCGCCCCCTCGCCGGCCCTCTCCGGGGCCGCCGGGCCGAGCCGCCGGTCCCGCAGGCGCCGCAGCGGCACGAGGGTGAAGGCGCCCCACCACACACCGGCCGAGGCCAGGCAGATCCGGACCGCCTCGCCCTCGGTCAGCCCGAAGGAGTCGTGGCCCGAGTACAGGACCAGGTTCAGGACGAGGACCAGGGCCCCGGAGGTGTAGCCGAAGGCCCACCCGCGCGAGGAGACGGCGTCCCGCTCGTCGGGCTCGGCGATCTGCGGCAGATAGGCGTTGTAGAGCACCATCGAGACCGACAGCGAGGCGTTCGCGACGATCAGCAGGAGGACGCCGAGCAGATACCGGTCGCCCGCCAGGAAGAACATGCCGGCCGTCGCCGTCGCCCCCAGGTAGGCCGAGGCCGCCAGCAGCGGCTTCTTCCGGCCCGTGCGGTCCGCGATCGCGCCGACCATCGGCATCGCCAGGATCGCGACCACCAGCGAGGCGGAGACGGCGTACGCGAAGAGCGAGCCGGCCCGCACGGGTATGCCGAGCGGGTGCACAAAGCCCTCGGCGTCGGCCGCCGCCCGCGCCACCGAGGTCAGGTAGGGGCCGAGGAAGACGGTGATCACGCTCGTCGAGTACACCGAGCACGCGAAGTCGTAGAAGTACCAGCCCCGCTGCTCGCGCCGCCGCTCGGCGGGACCGGCGGTGTACTCCTCCGGCTCGGTGGTGTCAGCGGTCAAGGCCGCGCCCCCTCGTTCGTCCCCGTGGTCCTCGTGGCCGTCCCCGGAAACGGGACGCGCCTGCTCAGACCCACACGCCCCGCTCGGTCAGCACCGAGCGCAGCGTCTCCAGATGATCGGTCATGATGCCATCGACCCCCAGGTCGAGGAGAGAGTTCATGCGGGCCGGATCGTTCACCGTCCACACGTGGACCTGGAGCCCGCGCGCGTGCGCCTCCCGCACGAACCGTCCGTCGACCACCGGGACACCGCCCTGGCGCTCCGGAACCTGCGCCGCCACGGCTCCGGCCCGCACCGCCGCGGGGATGCCCCAGGAGCGCAGCCGCAGGCCGACCACCCCGCGCACCCCGAACGAGGTGGCGAGCCGCGGACCGGCCAGACGCTGTGCCCGCGCCACCCGGGACTCGGTGAAGGAACCCACGCAGACCCGGTCCCAGGCGCCCTTCCTCCGGATCAGGTCGATCAGCGGGAGGAGCGCCGACTCGGCCTTGAGGTCGACGTTCCAGCGGGCCTCCGGGAACTCCTCCAGGAGGTCCTCGAAGAGCGGCAGCGGTTCCTTCCCGGCCACCCGGGCCTCCCGCACGGCCGCCCACGGCAGGTCGCGGATCCGGCCCGCGGTGTCCGTCACCCGGTCGAGGGTCGCGTCGTGGAACGCGACGAGCACCCCGTCGGAGGTCGTGTGCACATCGGTCTCGAAGTAGCGGTAGCCCGCCGCGGCGGCCCGGCGGAAGGCGGCCGCGGTGTTCTCCAGGCCGTTCGCCGTGCCGCCGCGATGGGCGAACGCGAGGGGGGAGGGATGGTCGAGGTAAGGGTGGCGTACGCGAGTCACGGCCGCAGTATGGCGCCTTCCGGTGTCCCGGTGGCGACCGCGGAGGGGACGGAGTCCGGCCCGGGGGTGAGCGCGGCGCTGTCGGACCCGGCCCCGGAGGAGGGCGCGGCGCTGTCGGAGGCCGGCTCCGGGACGGCGAACCGGCGCAGGAAGAACTGGGCGAGCGGTCCGATCGCGAGCGCGTAGAGGACCGTGCCGACGCCGACCGAGCCGCCGAGCAGGAAGCCGGTGGCGACCACCACCACCTCGATCGCCGTCCGCACCAGCCGGATGGACCGGCCGGTGAGCCGGTGCAGGCCGGTCATCAGGCCGTCCCGCGGACCGGGCCCGAACCGCGCCGCGATGTACAGGCCGGTCGCGACCCCGTTGAGGACGATGCCGAGCGCGAGCAGCGGAACCTGCCCCACCAGACCGTCGACGTCCGGGACCAGGGCCAGGGTGCCGTCCATCGCCAGGCCGATCACGAACACGTTGGAGACCGTGCCGAGCCCGGGCCGCTGCCGGATCGGGACCCACAGGAGGAGCACCACCGCACCGACGATGATCGACACCACGCCGATGGTCAGCCCGGTCTTCTCGGCGAGACCCTGGTGGAGGACGCCCCAGGGCTCCAGGCCGAGCCCGCTGCGCACGAGCAGCGCCGAGCTGACCCCGTACAGCGTGAGTCCGGCGTACAGCTGGACGAGCCGACGGGTGAGGTGCCGGCCGTGGAGGCCGGAGGCGATGGACAAGGGACTGCCCCCCAAGGTGGTGGTAGTGGACTGACTCATGACACTCTGTGGCGGGGGAACGGGTGCCAACCATGGCCAATTCGAGGAAGGTGGACTGATTTCCATGGCTCAGTGGACTTCGGCGGTGGGACCGGCTCAGCTCGCCCGGCAGCTCCAGGCGCAGCAGCCCCGGCCCGCCGGCCCCGGCGCCCGCAAGCCGCCCGCCTACCGCGCCCTGGCCGACGGCATCCGGCTGCTCGTCCTGGAGGGCCGCGTCCCGGTCGCCGCCCGCCTGCCCGCCGAGCGGGAGCTCGCCCTCGCGCTCACCGTCAGCCGCACCACGGTCGCCGCGGCCTACGAGGCGCTCCGCACCGAGGGCTTCCTGGAGTCACGGCGCGGCGCCGGCAGCTGGACCGCCGTGCCCGCCGGGAACCCGCTGCCGGCGCGCGGCCTCGAACCGCTGCCCCCCGAGTCCCTCGGCTCGATGATCGACCTCGGCTGCGCGGCGCTGCCCGCGCCCGAGCCCTGGCTCACCCGGGGTGTCCAGGGGGCCCTGGAGGAGCTGCCGCCCTACGCCCACACGCACGGGGACTACCCGGCCGGGCTGCCCGCGCTGCGGCAGATGCTCGCCGACCGGTACACCGCGCGCGGGATCCCCACCATGCCCGAGCAGATCATGGTCACGACCGGCGCCATGGGCGCCATCGACGCCATCTGCCACCTCTTCGCGGGCCGCGGCGAACGGATCGCCGTCGAGTCCCCCTCGTACGCCAACATCCTCCAGCTCATGCGCTCGGCGGGTGCCCGGCTCGTGCCCGTCGCCATGGCCGAGGGCCTGGGCAGCTGGGACCTGGGCCGCTGGCGCCAGGTGCTGCGTGACGCCGCGCCCCGCCTCGCGTACGTCGTCGCCGACTTCCACAACCCGACCGGCGCGCTCGCCGACGAGGACCAGCGGCGGCAGCTGGTCGAGGCGGCCCGCTCGGCCGGCACGGTCCTCGTCGTCGACGAGACCATGGCCGAGCTGCACCTCGACGAGGACGTGGCGATGCCCCGGCCGGTGTGCGCCTTCGACCCGGCGGGCGCCACCGTCCTCACGGTCGGCTCGGCCAGCAAGGCCTTCTGGGCGGGCATGCGGATCGGCTGGGTCCGGGCCGCGCCCGACGTCATCCGTTCCCTGGTGGCCGCGCGCGCGTACGCCGATCTCGGCACCCCCGTCCTGGAGCAGCTCGGCGTGAACTGGCTGATGCGGACGGGCGGCTGGGAGGAGGCCGTGAGCCTCCGCCGCGAGCAGGCGAGGGAGAACAGGGACGCGCTCGTCGCCGCCGTCCGCCGGGAGCTCCCGGAGTGGGAGTTCTCGGTCCCGCGCGGCGGTCTGACCCTCTGGGTCCGTACCGGCGGCCTGTCCGGCTCCCGGCTCGCCGAGGCGGGGGAGCGGGTCGGCGTCCGGGTCCCCTCCGGGCCGCGCTTCGGCGTCGACGGCGCCTTCGAGGGCTTCGTCCGGCTGCCCTTCACGGTCGGCGGACCTGTCGCCGACGAGGCGGCCGCCCGGCTGGCCGCCGCGGCCCGCCTGGTCGAGTCCGGCGCGGGCGGCGGGGGAGCGGAACCGCCGAGGTCGTTCGTGGCATAGCCGGTGACGCGGACGTACGAAGGGTCCCCACGCGCGCGCGTGGGGACCCTTCGTACGTCCGTCGTCAGCCCTCCGCGGGGACCGGGGTGTGGAACGGGGCCGGACCGGGCTCCTGTTCGGCGCGGGGCGCCGGGGCCGGCTCGGGGGCCGAGCCGGGGACCGTCTCGACCACGGCGGTCGGCATCGACACCGTGTCCGAGGCCGCGACCGGGGCCGGGGCCTTGACCGTGACCACGGTCGGGGCGGCGACCGTCGGCGGGTCCGCGGGCGCGGGCGGCGCCGCGATCGCGTGGCGCTCCGGGAGCAGCTCCAGGACCGCCCGGCGGTGCGCCTCGCTCGTCGCGTCGTCGTACGGGTCGGGCGTCGCCGGCACCTGGAGCCGGAGGACCGGACCGGTGCCCAGGCGCGCGTAGCCGCGGCCCGCCGGGACCTCGGGCGTCGGCGTGGTGTGCGGCTGGGCACCGAGGACGGCCGTGATCTGCTCGGGAGCGGCGGGGCCGAGGACGATCCGGGCCCTGGTGTGGGTCCGTACCGCCTCGCTCAGGGTGTCCGTGCTGTCGGACTGCTCGGCCACGACCACCGTGACCTGGGCCGCGCGCCCGTGCCGCAGCGGCACCTGGAGCAGGTCCTGGGGGTCCTGGCGGCCGTCGGCGGCGGCCAGGTGGCCGAGGACGCTCGGCCGGTCGAGCAGGATCCACAGCGGGCGGCGGGTGTCCTCGGGCGCGGGCTGCCCGGCCTGCCGGGCCCGGTTCGCGGCGATCAGCCGCCGCTCCGTCTCGTGGGCCGCCCACTCCAGGGTGGTGAGGGCGCCGGAGAGCCCGCACTCGATCGCGAGGACTCCGTCGCGGCCGGCCAGGCACGCGTACTCGCCGGTGCCGCCGCCGTCGACGATCAGCACGTCGCCGTGGGGGAGCGCCTGGAGGGCGATCGAGCGCAGCAGGGAGGTGGTGCCGCTGCCGGGCTGGCCGACGGCGAGCAGGTGCGGCTCGGTGGAGCGGGGGCCGGTGCGCCAGACGACGGCGGGCGCGTCCTCCGTGCCGTCCGCCGAGACGACGGGCACGGTCCGCTGCACGGCGTCCGCGTCGGTGAAGCCCAGGACGGTCTCGCCCGGCACCGTGACGAAGCGCTGGGCGGCGATGGTGGTGGGCAGGGCGGGCAGCACGCTCAGGTCGAGCCGGTTGCCCTCCTCGTCCCAGTCGAAGCGGTACTCGCGGCCGCGCCCCGACTTGGCGTGGAGCAGCTGCTCGATGCGGGCGCGGGCGGCGGGCTCGCCGTCGGTGAAGTACGGGGGGTACGCGATCCTGAGGCGGGTGAGGCGGCCGTCCTCGTCGAAGGCGTACTCCGCGAAGGCGCCGCTCCAGTCGCCGCCGTGGGCGAAGAGCGGTTCGGGGTCGTCGGGGACGGAGAAGTACGGCACGAGGGCCTCGTACAGGCCCTTGAGCCGGGCGATCTCCGCGTCGTCGGGCCCGGTCTTGACGACCGGGCGTTCACGGCCCTTCCAGGCGGCGGCGCCCATGAGCACGACGAGCGCGAGCAGCGGCCCGTACGGCATGAGGGCGACGACCAGGACGCAGGCCGCGACCAGGGCCAGCGTGGGACCACGCCGTTCCTTGGGGGTCGCGGCCCACCTGGCGCGCGCGGTCGCGGCCAGCTTCCGCAGACCACGGGTGACCGTGATCAGTGGATGGAGCACGTCGGTGGCGCTGTCGGCGGCCGTGCGCGCGATCTCTCGACTACGAGCGATCTGTGCGCTGCCGCTGCTCAGAATGCGGGGGAGTGGTCGCCGGGCCACGAAGTACTCCTGAATCGGTGGAAGGGACTGAAGGGCGTCAGAACTTGATCCCGCCCAGGAGGCCGGCGAGGCTCTGCCCACCCGCCGTGATGCTCGGGGCGATGGCGGTGCCCGCGAGGTAGAAGCCGAACAGCGAGCTGACGAGGGCGTGCGAGGCCTTCATCCCGTCCTTCTTGAAGAACAGGAAGCAGATGATGCCGAGCAGGACGACGCCTGAGATGGACAGGATCATGGGTTGTTCTCCTGGTTGAGGGGACAGTCACCATGAGTCCTTCCAGGTTCACAGCAAGTATCTATGTGACTAAAGGTGCATTAGAGTGAAAAACGGGTGATTTCACTTGACCGGCAGACATCGAACGCCGTGCCGGGTGGCGAAATGCGCGGCATGCGCTAGAGGCACCCCGGGGCGGGATGACGTGATCTTTGCCTCGGCCGGGCGCCGTCATGTCGCCGGACGGGCAGTACCCTGTCGATTCACTCGTACGGCCGCGCTTGCCGTGCACAGGCCGACACAGCAGGAGAGAGAGGCGGTCCCACCCGATGAGCGAGACTCCGGACCCCGAGGTCATCGAGCTGGCGTCCAAGGTCTTCGACCTCGCACGCACGGGTGACGCCGACGCCCTCGCCGCCTACGTCGACGCGGGCGTCCCCGCGAACCTCACCAACGACAAGGGCGACACCCTCGTCATGCTCGCCGCCTACCACGGCCACGCCGCCGCGGTCACCGCCCTCCTGGAGCGCGGCGCCGAGGCCGACCGCGCCAACGACCGCGGCCAGACCCCGCTCGCCGGCGCCGTCTTCAAGGGCGAGGACGCCGTCATCCGCGCCCTCCTCGCCGGCGGCGCGAATCCGGAGGCAGGGACTCCGTCCGCGCTCGACACCGCCCGCATGTTCGGCAAGGCCGAGCTCCTGGAACTCTTCGGAGCCAGGTGAACGGCGGCTGAACCCCAGGTGGGAGCGGCGTCGTAAATGTGGTCGCGGTGGCGAAATGGGTGGGTCATCATGACGTCGGGCCCGGCAAAACGGGCCACCGACGAGAGGCTGAGGAAGATGGTCACTGGCAGGCGAAGGACGACGACGGACGGCCCCGAATGTTGCCGCGCGGCCTAGGCGTACGGGCGATGTACCGCCCGACCGGGCTCCCCCCGGTATCCCCCGGTCGTGTCGACAGCTTGATGTGAGGCGTCTTCCCATGTTCGATCCAGTCATAGCGCCGAGCGGCACCCTGCTCGGCCTGCTGCAGCGGGGCCGCGGCGACGGCACCCTGCACGCGCTCGCCGCGCCACGCGCCGAGGCCCTCGCGGCCCTCAACCACTGCGTTCTCGACGACCCCCGCCACGACTGGCAGGTCGAGAACCGCTCCCTGTACTACGCCCGTCTCTACCTGGACCTCCACGGAGGCCTGGACGAGATCGAGGCGCACCTCTTCGATGCCGAGGACCACCTCGACACCGAGGAGTCCCGGACCGGGCTCGCGCTCGCCGTCCTCGGGCACCTCGCCTCCTACGGACGCCAGGACGCCCTGCTGCTGCTCCGGCGGTACGCGGCGACCGGCGTGAACTGGGCCTGGGCCCTGGACGAGCTGGCCCTCCGCGACGACGACGCCGGGCTCCGCGCGCTCGCCCTGCCCGTACTGGCCCGCTTCCCGGCCGACGCGGAAGGCGACGCCGAGCTGGCGCGCACCGTCCGCGACGCCTTCGAGCCCCGCCCCTGGCGGCTGTGGGCCGAGGACGGGCGCGAGACCGTCGGCGCCCGGGTCAGGGCCGCCCAGGAACAGGGGTCCTTCGACCGCTGGCAGCGCCAGATGCGCCCCGCCGGACCCCGCCCCGGCTGGAGCGTCAAGGCCGTCCTCGACTGGGCGCAGGAGGGGTACGAGCGCGGAGCCGTCCTCTACGGCCCCGCCGCCCGCTGCCTGACCGCCGTCGCCGGACCCGAGGACCGGCCCGAGATCCTGGCCGCCGCCCGGTACGGCGCGGCCGGAGCCCGCGGCGCCGCCCTGCACCACCTCGCCGAGTCACGGGACCCCGCCGTCCTCGACCTCGTCGAGGCCGCGGCCGACGGCGACTCCCGCGAGGTCGCCGACGCCGCCGTCGCCGCCTACCGGCGGATGTGCGGCGACGACGCCGTCGCCCGCGCCCGCGCGTGGATCCGGCGCACCGACGCCCTCGGGACGGCCGCCGCCGAGGTCCTCGCCTGCCGCGGCACCGCCCAGGACGCCACCCTCGTCCTCGGCGCCCTGCGCGACACCGTGCGCTCCGCGGGCCCCGACGCCCCCGAGCTCGCCTGCCTCGTCGACGGCACCGGACGCCTCGACGTCGCCTGCGCGGCCCCCGTGCTGCGCCACGTCTACCGCGAGACGACCTCCTCCCAGCTGCGCGGCCGTGTGGCCCGCGCCCTCGCCGCCACCGACCCCACCTTCGCGACCGGCTTCGCCGTCGAATGCCTCTGGGACTGCGAGGAGACCACCCGCGAGGTCGCGGCCCAGCACGCAGAGACCGGTGACGTGCGCGTCGCCGAACGATTGCGCCGCCTCGCCGCGGACCCGGCCGAAGAGGTCGAGGTCCAGACGGCGGTACGCAACCGGATAGGGCCGGACCTCCAGGTCTGACCCCGGCTCCGGGGCAGCGACAGGTCCGACCAACCCCTCCCGGCCCGACCTCGCGCACCCGAGCCACCCGCCACCCGGCCCCCGGGGCGGCGCGGCCTGCGGCGGAGAACCCGCCGAACGTGGCCCCGCCCCGGGGGCCGGTGCGTCATCCGGACGCGGCGCGGATCCTGGAGCCGGAGCCGGAGCCGGAGCCGGAGCCGGAGCCGGAGCCGGAGCCGGAGCTCCGGACGCGGTGCGGATCCTGGATCCGGACCCGGACCCGGACCCGGACCCGGACCCGGACCCGGACCCGGACCCGGATCCGGACCCGGACCCGGAGCCGGATCCGGACCCGGACCCGGACCCGGACCCGGACCCGGACCCGGAGCCGGACCTGGACCCGGACCCGGTCTCTGGCCCGGCACCCGGGCCCGCCGCCCGCGACCGGCACCGGGCGGCGGCACCGGCACCGGCGCCGTCCCGCACAGGCTCCGGACCCTGCCTTCGGGGCCCGGGGGAAACGCTCATGGGACGTTCCCTCCCCGTCCAGATCCACGTTGGCGGGGACACGCCGAGCGCGACGACAACACCCGTATGCGTGTCGTCATCGTCACCGAATCCTTCCCTCCCGACGTCAACGGTGTGGCGCACTGCGCCCTGCAGACCGCGCGCCACCTCGTCCGGCGGGGCCACACCCCGCTCGTCATCGCCCCCGCCGTCGCCGACCCGGCCGCGGACGCCGACGCCCCCTGCGCCGTCGTCCGCGTGCCCTCCCTCCCCCTGCCCGGCTATCCCCAGGTACGGGTCGCCCTGCCCAGCCGCCGGGTCGCCGCGGCCATCGCCGCCCACCGTGCCGACCTCGTCCACCTCGCAGGCCCGTTCGTCCTCGGCGTCCGGGGGATGACCGCCGCCGCCCGCCTCGGCATACCCGCCGTCGCCGTCTACCAGACCGACCTCGCCGGCTACGCGCGCACGTACGTCGGGACCGGCGAGGGCGCCGCCTGGCGCCGCCTCCGCGCCGTGCACGGCGCCGCCGACCGTACCCTCGCCCCGTCCTCCGCCGCCGCGCGCGACCTGGAGGCCCACGGCATCGGCCGCGTCCGGCTCTGGGGACGCGGAGTGGACACCGTCCGCTTCCGCCCCGAACGGCGCGACCCCGCCCTGCGCCGTGAGCTCGCCCCCGACGGGGAGCTCCTCGTCGGCTACGTGGGCCGCCTCGCCCCCGAGAAGCGGGTCGACCTGCTCGCCGGGGTCTGCGCGCTGCCCGGCGTCAGGGTCGTGGTCGTCGGGGACGGGCCGAGCGCGCCCGCCCTCCGCGCGGCCCTGCCCGGCGCCCGGTTCCTGGGCCGCCGCACCGGACCCGACCTCGCCCGGATCTTCGCCTCGCTCGACGTCTTCGCCCACACCGGCCCGTACGAGACCTTCTGCCAGACCGTCCAGGAGGCCATGGCGAGCGGGATCCCGGTCGTCGCCCCGGCCGCCGGCGGCCCCCTCGACCTGGTCGACCACGGCCGCACCGGGCTCCTCGTCCCCCCGGACGACCCGGACGCCCTGCGCGAGGCCGTCGCCGCGCTCGCCGCCGCGCCGGAGACCCGCGCCGCGTACGGCCCGGCCGGCCGGGCCGCCGTCGAGGGGCGCACCTGGGAGGCGCTCGGCGACGAGCTGATCGGCCACTACCTGGAGGTCCTGCGCGAGCGGACGGCGGTGGCGGCGTGAACGGCGTCCACGCGGGGGTCCTCGGTGCCGGCGGCATCCGGGCGGAGGCCGGCGCCGGCCGCGCCGGGCTCCGGATCGTCCGTCTCGCGAACTTCGTGACCCCCACCTCGGGCGGCCTCCGCACCGCCCTCGACCAGCTCGGCCGCGGCTACCTGGCCGCCGGCCACGAACCCGTCCTCGTCGTCCCCGGCGACGTCGCGAGCGACCACCACACCGAGCAGGGCCGGGTCGTCACCCTGCCCGGACCCGTACTGCCGGGCACCGGCGGCTACCGGGTCCTCGCCGACCGGCGCCGGGTCCGCCGGCTCCTGGAGGAACTCGCCCCCGACCGGATCGAGGTCTCGGACCGCACCACCCTGCGGTGGACGGGGGAGTGGGCGCGACGCGCGCGCGTGCCGTCGGTGATGGTCTCCCACGAGACGGCCGACGGAGTGCTCCGCACCTGGGGCGTGCCGCCCGCGGTCGCGGCCCGCGCGGCGGACCGGCTCAACCGCCGCACGGCGTGGGCCTTCGCGCGGATCGTGTGCACCACGGAGTGGGCCGAGCGCGAGTTCGTGCGGATCGGGGCCCGCAACGTCGTACGGGCTCCGCTCGGCGTGGACCTGGAGCGCTGCCGCCCCGGTCGCCGCAGCACCGTGCTGCGGGCCCGGTACGCCGCCGGGGAGCGGGTGCTGCTCCTGCTGTGCTCGCGGCTCTCGGTCGAGAAGCGGCCCGGCACGGCCCTGGACGCCCTGGAGGAGCTGCGGGGCACGGGGGTCGCGGCCGCGCTCGTGGTCGCGGGGGACGGGCCGCTGAGGGGCACCCTGGAGCGCCGGGCGCGCGAGCGGCGCCTGCCGGTGCGGTTCCTCGGGCACGTGGCCGACCGGGAGGCCCTTGCGGACCTCCAGGCGTCGGCCGACGTGTGCCTGGCCCCCGGGCCGGCGGAGACCTTCGGTCTCTCCGCCCTGGAGGCCCTCGCCTGCGGGACCCCCGTCGTGGTCAGCGCCTCCTCCGCCCTGCCCGAGGTCGTGGGCACGGCGGGGGCGGCCGCCGTCGACACACCGGGGGCCTTCGCCGCCGGGGTGCGGGGTCTTCTCGCCGTCCCGGAGGAGGTCCGCCGCCGGGCCGCACGCGCGCGTGCGGAGGGCTTCTCCTGGGACCGCGCCGTCACCGCCTTCCTCCACGCCCACGACGCCCTCCCGGTCCCCCGGCCGCTCTTCCCCGAGGAGGCCCGCCGATGACACCGGAGACGGCGGAGGCGGAGTCCGGCGCGTCCACGGCCGCCACCGCACCCGGGCCCCTGCCGGCCCCGCCGCCCGCGCCCGGCGCGTCACCGGCCCGGCCCGCCGCCCCGCCCGTCCCGTCCTGCGTCCCGGCCGCCCTGTCTGTCGTCCCCGCCGCCCTGTCCGGTGGCCCACCCGTCCCGTCCTGCGTCCCACCCGTCCTGTCCGGCGTCCCGGCCGTCCTGTCCGCCGTCCCCGCCGCCGCGTCCGCCGTCCCCGCCGCCCGGGACGGCGGCGGGCCCGTCGGGGCCGACGACGCAGGGCCCCTTCGGTTCGTCGTGCTCGGGGACTCCTTCAGCGAAGGCGTCGGGGACCGTGCCGACGGGGTCTGGCGGGGGTGGGCGGCCCTGCTCGCCGAGGGGCTCGCGGCCGGGGGCCGGGGGCCGGCCTTCCTCAACCTCGCCGTCAGCGGGGCGCTCAGCGCGGACGTCGCCGACACGCAGGCCCCCCGCGCCCTCGCGTTCCGGCCGCACCTCGCCTCCGTCGTCGTCGGGGTGAACGACACCCTGCGCCGCACCTTCGACATCGCGCTCCTCGCCCGCCGCCTGGACCGCGTCTGCGCCGATCTCGACGCCGTCGGAGCCGTACTCCTGACGGCCTGCCTTCCCGATCCGGGCCGGATGCTCGGGCTGCCCCCGCCGCTGGCTCGCCCGCTCGCCCGCCGCCAGCGCTCCGTCAACGCGGTCGTGCACGCGCTGACCGCCCGGTACGGAGCCGTGCACCTCCACCTCGCCGATCCGGCCTGGACCGAGGACCGCGCCCTGTGGAGCGCCGACCGGCTCCATCCCGGCGAGCGCGGGCACCGGGCCGTCGCCGGCGGCTTCCACCGGCTGCTCGCCGCCCGGGGACTCGCCCAGGGCGCACCGCCCTCGCCGGAGCCCCTCCAGCCGCCGCCGACCCGCACCGAGGCCCTGCTCCGGCTCGCCACCGCCGGCACCGGCTGGGTCCTGCGCCGGAGCCGCGACCTGCTCCCGCAGCTCCTGCTGCTCGCCGGCGCCGAACTGCGCCATTGGGCCGACGGCACCGGCACGGGACCCCTCGACGCGCGCGCGGACGACGCCCTCGCGGCCGCGCTCGCGGCCACAATGGGGAGATGACCGGGCGCTGGGAGTTCTGGATCGACCGGGGCGGCACCTTCACCGACGTCGTCGGGCGACGGCCCGACGGCCGGCTCGTCACCCGCAAGGTGCTCTCCCACGACCCCGCCCGCCGACGGGACGCGGCCGTGGCCGGCATCCGCCTCCTCCTCGGCCTCGCCCCCGACGAACCCGTCCCCGCCGACCGGATCGCCGTCGTCAAGATGGGCACCACCGTCGCCACCAACGCCCTCCTGGAGCGCCGCGGCGAACCGACCGTGCTGCTGATCACCGAGGGCTTCCGCGACGCGCTCCGCATCGCCTACCAGAACCGGCCCCGGCTGTTCGACCGCCACATCGTGCTGCCCGAGGCGGTCTACGCGCGCGTGATCGAGGTGCCCGAGCGGGTGGACGCGCACGGCCGGGTCGTCCGTCCGCTGGACGAGCCCGCCGTCGCCGGGGCACTCGCCGAGGCGTACCGCGACGGCTTCCGCTCCGCCGCCGTCGTCCTGATGCACGGCTACCGGCACCCCGAGCACGAGGCCCGGGTCGCGGAGGCGGCCCGCGCCGCCGGCTTCCCGCAGATCAGCTGCTCGCACGAGGTCAGCCCGCTCATCAAACTGATCCCGCGCGGGGACACCACCGTCGTCGACGCCTATCTCTCGCCGATCCTGCGCCGGTACGTCGACGAGGTCGCCCGCGAACTCGCCGGAATCCGCCTCATGTTCATGCAGTCCAACGGAGGGCTGCGCGAGGCCGCCCACTTCCGCGGCAAGGACGCCGTCCTGTCGGGACCGGCGGGCGGCGTCGTCGGCATGGTCCGCACCTCGGCGCGGGCGGGGCACGACCGTGTCATCGGCTTCGACATGGGCGGCACCTCCACCGACGTGTCGCACTACGCGGGCACCTTCGAGCGTGAACTCGGTACACAGGTCGCCGGCGTGCGGATGCGGGCGCCCATGATGAGCATCCACACCGTCGCGGCCGGCGGCGGCTCCGTCCTCCACTACGACGGGCGCCGCTACCGCGTCGGACCCGACTCCGCCGGCGCCGTCCCCGGGCCCGCCTGCTACCGCGGCGGCGGACCCCTGACGGTCACCGACGCCAACGTCATGCTCGGGCGGGTCCAGCCCGCCCACTTCCCCGCCGTCTTCGGCGCGGGCGGGGACCTTCCGCTGGACGCCGAGGTCGTACGGGAGCGTTTCACCGCCCTCGCCCGGGAGGTCGGCGGCGGCCGCACCCCCGAGGACGTCGCGGCGGGCTTCCTGGAGATCGCCGTCCTCAACATGGCCAACGCCGTCAAGAAGATCTCCGTGGAGCGCGGCCACGACGTCACCCGGTACGCCCTCACCAGCTTCGGCGGCGCCGGCGGCCAGCACGCCTGCGCCGTCGCCGACGCCCTGGGCGTCGACACCGTCCTCGTACCCCCGCTGGCCGGGGTGCTCTCGGCGTACGGGATCGGGCTCGCCGACGCCACCGCCATGCGGGAGCGGTCCGTCGAGGCCGAGCTCGACGCCGCCGGCACCCACACGCGCGTGACGGACCTCTGCGCCGAACTCGCCGACCGCACCCGCGAGGAGCTGCGGGCCGACGGACTGCCGGACGCGGCGATCACCACGCGCGCACGCGTGCTCCTGCGTTACGCGGGCACGGACGCGAGCCTTCCCGTCGACCTCGCACCGCCCGACGAGCTGACCACCCGGTTCACGGACCTGCACCGCGCGCGGTACGCCTTCACCCTGGACCGGCCGCTCGTCGTCGAGGCCGTGACCGTCGAGGCCGTCGGCAGCGCCGGTCCGCACGGCCCCGTCCTCGTCGACGCCGGAGAACGGACCGGCGCCCTCACCCCCGTGGCCACCGTCCGGATGCACAGCGCGGGCGGGCCCCACGACGCCCCGCTCCACCGGCGCGAGGACCTGCTGCCGGGCGACACCGTCGACGGGCCCGCGATCCTCGCGGAGGCCGACGCGACGACCGTCGTCGACACCGGCTGGCAGGCCACCGCGACCGACGGCGGCCACCTCCTGCTGCGGCGTGTCGTGCCCCGCCCCGCCCGCGTGGCCGCGGGCACGGACGTGGACCCCGTCCTCCTGGAGGTCTTCAACAACCTCTTCATGTCGATCGCCGAGCAGATGGGCGTCCGCCTGGAGAACACGGCCCAGTCGGTCAACATCAAGGAACGCCTCGACTTCTCCTGCGCCCTCTTCGACGCCGAGGGCAACCTGATCGCCAACGCGCCCCACATCCCCGTCCACCTCGGCTCCATGGGGGAGTCCATCAAGGAGGTGCTGCGGCGGCGCGGGGACGACCTCCGCCCCGGCGACGCGTACGCGATCAACGACCCGTACCACGGCGGCACCCATCTCCCCGACGTCACCGTCGTCACCCCGGTGTTCGACGACGCGGGAGACGAACTCCGCTTCCTGGTCGCCTCGCGCGGGCACCACGCGGAGATCGGCGGCATCACCCCCGGCTCCATGCCCGCGTTCAGCCGGACCGTCGACGAGGAGGGCGTCCTCTTCGACAACTGGCCGCTCGTGCGCGACGGGCGGCTGCGCGAGACCGAGACCCGGGCCCTGCTCGCCGGCGCCCGCCACCCCTCCCGCGACCCGGACACCAACCTCGCCGACCTGCGCGCCCAGATCGCCGCCAACGAGAAGGGCATCGAGGAACTGCGCCGCACGGTCGAGGAGTTCGGTCTCGACGTCGTCCGGGCCTACATGCGGCACGTGCGCGCCAACGCCGAGGAGTCCGTGAGGCGCATCGTCGCGCGCCTCGACGACGGCGCGTACCGGTACGAGACCGACGGCGGCGCGGTGATCCGGGTCGCCGTGCGGGTCGACCGCGAACGGCGCTCCGCCGTCCTCGACTTCACCGGAACCTCCGCCCAGCTGCCCGGGAACGCCAACGCGCCCACCGCCGTCGTCATGGCGGCCGTCCTGTACGTCTTCCGCACCCTCGTCGACGAGGACATCCCGCTCAACAGCGGCTGCCTGGAACCCCTGGAGGTCCGCGTCCCGCCCGGCTCCATGCTCGCCCCCGTCGCCCCGGCGGCCACGGTCGCCGGGAACGTCGAGACCTCCCAGGCCGTCACGGGCGCGCTCTACGCGGCCCTCGGCGTCCAGGCCGAGGGCTCCGGCACGATGAACAACGTCACCTTCGGCAACGCGCGC
Source organism: Streptomyces tanashiensis (assembly GCF_014648895.1). Lineage (GTDB taxonomy): Bacteria > Actinomycetota > Actinomycetes > Streptomycetales > Streptomycetaceae > Streptomyces > Streptomyces tanashiensis. The sequence continues at coordinate 34,283 of NZ_BMRZ01000009.1, read as the reverse complement.
GTGCAGTACTACGAGACCGTCGCGAGCGGCTCGGGGGCGGGCGACGGCTTCGACGGCGCCGACGCCGTCCAGACCCACATGACCAACTCCCGGCTCACCGACCCCGAGATCCTGGAGTGGCGCCACCCGGTCCGGGTGGACGCCTTCGCGGTACGGGAGGACAGCGGCGGGCGCGGCCGGTGGCACGGCGGCCACGGCGTGGAGCGGCGCCTGCGGTTCCTGGAGCCGATGACGGTGGCCCTGCTCACCGGTCACCGCCGGGTCCCGCCGTACGGGATGGCCGGCGGTGAACCGGGCGCCCTCGGCGAGAACCTCGTGGAACGCGCCGACGGCACCGTCGAGCACCTCGGAGGCGCCGCCACCACGGAGGTGGGCCCCGACGACGTCCTCGTCCTGCGCACCCCGGGCGGCGGGGGCTACGGCCCGCCAGCCCTCTGATCCGCCCCGCCACCGAGCCGTCAGCGCACGCGCACGAACCGCACCGGCGTCCCCGGGACCGCCTGCGCCGCAGCGCCCAGGTCCGCCTCCCGCACCACCGCGACGACCGGATAGCCCCCGGTCGTCGGATGGTCCGCCAGGAACACCACCGGGCGTCCGTCCGGCGGCACCTGCACCGCGCCGAGGACCATGCCCTCGCTGGCGAGCTCGCCCGGCACCGCCCGCTCCAGGGCCGGGCCCTCCAGGCGCAGCCCGATCCGGTTGCTCGCCGGTGACACCCGGTACGCGCGCGTGGTGAAGGCGCGGAGCGCCTCGGCGGTGAACCAGTCGTCCCGGGGACCCGGCCGGACCCGCAGGACGAGTTCGTCCGGCGGGCCCGGCCAGGGGGGAGCGTCGACCGACCCCGGTACGGCCGCGGCCGCTCCCAGCGGCAGCACCGCCCCGTCCGCCAGCGGCGCCGGGCCGAGACCCGACAGCAGGTCGGTGGAGCGGCTGCCGAGCACCGGCGGGACGGCGATCCCGCCGCCGAGCGCCACGTACGAGCGGAGCCCGCGCGCGGCCGCGCCGATCTCCAGGACCGATCCGGCCCCGACCCGGACCGTCGTCCCCCAGGCGGCCGGACGGCCGTCCACCCGGACCGGGCACGGTGCGCCGCCGACCGCCACGGTCACCGCGCACCGGGGCCGCAGCGCGCACCCGTCGACGGTGGTCTCCAGGACCGCCGCGTCCTCCCCGTTGCCGGCGAGCCGGTTGACGAGCCGTAGGGCCGGCGGGTCGAGGGCGCCGGAGCGGGGCACGCCGAGATGCGCGTACCCCGGGCGCCCCAGGTCCTGCACGGTGGTCAGCGCCCCGGCCCGGACGACGGCGACGGCCCGGTCGCTCATCGCCCGCCCCCCGCCGTGAACCGGACCCGGGTGCCGGGCGTGAGCAGCGCGGCCGGATCCCGCTCGGCGTCCCACAGCACCACGTCCGTGGTGCCGATCAGCTGCCAGCCGCCGGGGGAGGAACGCGGGTACACCCCCGTGTACGGGCCTGCCAGGGCGACCGAGCCGGCCGGGACGGCCGTGCGCGGCGTGGCCCGGCGCGGTACCTCGTACCGCTCGCCGAGCCCCGTCAGATAGCCGAAGCCGGGCGCGAACCCGCAGAAGGCGACCCGGAACTCGGCCGCCGTGTGGATCCGTACCGCCGCCTCCACGGACACCCCCCAGAGCGCGGCCACCTCCGCCAGGTCGGGACCGTCGTACCGCACCGGCACCTCGACGGCCTCGCCCACGCGCGCGTGGAGCGGCGCCGGCTCCCAGCCGGTCAGCTCGGCCGCGAGCCGCTCCGGTTCGTCCACCCCGTCGAGGAGCACGGTCCGCGCCGCCGGTACGAGCTCCCGTACGGCAGGCAGCGCACCGGCCGCGCGCCGCCGCAGCAGCTCGGCGTGGAAGGCCTCGGTCGCCGCGCCGTCGTCCAGTTCCACCAGGAGGGCGCGGTCGCCCACCCTCAGCACCCTCACGCGAAGGCCTCCACGCGCACGCCGGAGGCTTCCAGCTGCGCCCGGACCCGCCGGGCGAGGCCCACCGCGCCCGGGGTGTCCCCGTGCAGACAGAGCGAGCGGGCCCGGACGGTGACCGAGCTCCCGCAGTGCGCCGTGACGATCCCGAACCGGGCCATGGACACCGCCCGTTCGACGACCTCGTCCGGATCCGTGACGACGGCCCCCTCCTGCCCCCGTGGCAGCAGGGAGCCGTCCGCCCGGTAGGCCCGGTCGCCGAAGGCCTCGGCGACGACCGGGAGCCCGGCCGCCGCGGCGGCCTCGTGCAGCCGGGACCCCGGCAGCCCGAGGACCGGCAGCGTCCGGTCCGCGAGCAGCACGCCGTCGACGACCGCCGCCGCCTGCTCCGCGTCCCGGACCACCCGGTTGTAGAGCGCCCCGTGCGGCTTCACGTACGAGACCCGCGAGCCCGCGGCCCGGGCGAAGACCTCCAGGGCGCCGATCTGGTACGCCACCTCGGCGGCCAGCTCCGCCGCCGGGACGTCCATCGCGCGCCGTCCGAAGCCGGCCAGGTCGCGGTAGGACACCTGGGCCCCGATCCGTACCCCGCGTGCCGCCGCGAGCTCGCAGACCCGCCGCATGGTGGCCGCGTCGCCGGCGTGGAAGCCGCAGGCCACGTTGGCGCTGGTGACGACGGACAGGAGCTGCTCGTCGTCGGTCAGCGTCCAGCGGCCGAAGCCCTCGCCGAGGTCGGCGTTGAGATCGATCGGGACCCAGGTCATGCGGTGTTTCCTCTCTCGCCTGGTGGTGCGGTGGTCAGGGGAGTTCCCTCCCGCGGGTCTCGGGCAGCCCGAACAGGGCCAGCACGGCGAGGCCGTAGCCGACGGCGCCGAAGACCAGCGCCCCGCCGACGCCCCAGCTCTCGGCGAGGAAGCCGACCAGGGTCGGGAAGACGGCACCGACCGCACGGCCCGTGTTGTACGTGAGCCCCTGCCCGGTGCCGCGCACCGCCGTCGGGTACAGCTCCGCGAGGAAGGAGCCGAAGCCGCTGAAGATGGCCGACATGCAGAAGCCGAGCGGGAAGCCCAGCAGCAGGAGCAGGGTGTTCGCCCCGGCGGGGATGTGGGTGTAGGCGAGGACGGACACCGCGGACAGCACGGCGAACAGGGCGATGTTCTTCTTCCTGCCGAGCCGGTCGGTGAGGTATCCGCCGGTCAGATAGCCGGTGAAGGCGCCGGAGATCAGCAGGGTCAGATAGCCGCCGGTGCCGACCACGGTCAGGCCGCGCTCGGTCTTCAGGAAGGTCGGGACCCAGGTGGCGAGCGTGTAGTAGCCGCCCTGGACGCCGGTGGAGAGCAGGGTGGCGAAGAGTGTGATGCGCAGCAGTCCGGGACGGAACACGGCCCGGAACGAGCCGCGTCCGGCGCCGGCCCGGCGGGCTTCGGCCGCCTGCGGGGCGTCCTCCACGTTCCGCCGCACGTAGACGACGAGCAGTGCGGGCAGTGCGCCCGTCCAGAAGAGGATCCGCCAGGCGAGGTCCGCGTCGGCCCACTGGAAGACCAGGGTGTAGACGAGCACGGCGAGCGCCCAGCCGACCGCCCAGGCGCTCTGGACGGCGCCGAGCGTCCGACCGCGGTGCCGGGCGGAGGCGTACTCGGCCACCAGGATCGCGCCGACGGCCCACTCGCCGCCGAAGCCCAGGCCCTGGAGCGCCCGGAAGACCAGCAGCGTCTCGTAGTCGGGCGCGAAGCCGCAGAGCACGGTGAAGAGCGCGTACGTGACGACCGTGATCATCAGGGCCCTCACCCGGCCGACGCGGTCGGCGAGGACGCCGGCGAGCGCGCCGCCGACCGCCGAGACGACGAGGGTGACGGTGGTCAGGAGGCCGGTCTGGCCCTTGTCGAGATGGAAGTAGGCGGCGATGGCCACCATCGACAGGGGCAGGGTGAAGAAGTCGTAGGAATCCAGGGCGTATCCGCCGAACGCGCCGCCGAAGGCGCGCCGGCCGCGCGGCCCGAGGCCGCGCAGCCAGGCGAACGTGCCCGTGTCGCCGGGCCGTTCGCCCTGGGAGTACTGCCGGGTCTGTGTCGTGCTCATCTGCACCTCGCAGGAGAGGGGAGGAGCGTGCCTGAGAGGCGTACCGAGGAACCGTGCGGTGCCGTCAAGGTAGAGGATTGTTCAACGATCCGACAAGAGGCGTGTTGTCGCTCATCCGTTTCTGCGGTTGACTCGGCCGCGGACGACGGAAGGGACGAGGCGCTGTGGACGTGAGTGGGGCCGGCGGGCTGACGGACGACCGTGTGCTGCTGGGGCGCACCAGCACGGCGGAACGGGTGGCGGACATCCTGCGCACCCGGATCGCGGAGGGCTACTTCCCGCCCGGGGCGCGGCTCTCGGAGGAGAGCATCGGCGGCGCCCTCGGTGTGTCCCGCAACACACTCCGCGAGGCCTTCCGTCTCCTCACGCACGAGCGCCTGCTCGTCCACGAGCTCAACCGGGGTGTCTTCGTCCGCGTCCTCGCCGTCGGTGACGTGGACGACATCTACCGCACCCGGCGGCTCGTCGAGTGCGCCGTCGTGCGGGGCCTGGGGCAGCCGCCGTTCGCCGTCGACGGCCTCGCCGCCGCCGTCGCCGAGGGCGAGGCCGCGGCCCGCGCCGACGACTGGACGGGCGTCTCCACGGCCAACATCCACTTCCACCGCGAACTCGTCGCCCTCGCGGGCAGCGCCCGCACCGACGAACTGATGCGCGGTGTCCTCGCCGAACTCCGCCTCGCCTTCCACGTCGTCGACGACCCGCACGCCCTGCACGAGCCCTATCTCCGGAGGAACCGGGAGATTCTGGACGCCCTGCGCGCCGGGGAACGGGCTTCGGCGGAGCGCCTCCTCGCCCGCTACCTCGACGACTCCCGCACCCGGGTCGCCGCCGCCTACGCCCAGGCCGTCGACGATCCGGCAGGCTCCGCGGGCTGAGCGCACAGGCCGGACGAGGCTACCGGCCGGGCCGGTCGCATCTGCGCCGTTTCGACCGTTGTCATGGTGAGGACCTAATCTGTGCACCGTGACTTCGCCTGCCTCGACGGACCTCGCTCCGCCCCAGCTCAGCGCGGGGCCGCGCCCCGCGCAGGGCCCGGCCGCCGACGAAGGGCTCGCGCGGCGCCTCCGCGCGCTCGCGTGCACCGCGCCGCTGCACGACCTCGACGCACGCAAGGCGAACCTCGCCGGCGAGTACACGGTCTACGCGATGGCCGAGGTGGCCCTCGCCGCGATCGACCTCATCACGCTGAACATGGACTTCGACACCGGCGCCGACCACGAGCAGATCGTCACCCGCCTGCTGCCCCGCGTCGCCGCCCAGGCCCCCACCCGCCCCACCGCCGAGCACGAGCGCGTGGCCCGCTGGGTCCTGGAGAACCTGATCAACGTCGGCAGCGTCGACCGCGGCTTCCGCGCCGTCTACGGCACCTTCGGCACCGACGGGGTCTACACCCGCAGGGACTACGACTTCAAGCTCATCGAAGAGGTCCCCGGATACGGCGGCGGGGTCTACCTCCGCACCACCGACGAAGCGGTCAACGTCCTCGTCGGAGCCCTCGACACCGACGTCACCAGCGCCCAGATCGCCGCCGAGGTGAAGCTGGAGGTCCTCATCAACCGGGGCCGGCTCGCCGACGCCCAGCTCGCCGCCGAGCAGGCCCGCTACCGGACCGTGCAGTACGCCGAGACCCTCCGCAAGACCCTGGAGGCCACCCGGCGCAACGTCCGCGCCGTCGACTGGCTCCAGACGGTCCCCGACATGATCGCCGAGGCGCTCGACCACGTCGCCGACCGCTACCGGCACGAGAACGCGATCCTCACCAACATCCGCAGGGTCCGCGACGAGGCCGAGGCCACGGCCGACGTCAGGACGGCCGAGCACAAGCGGCGCGCCGCCGAGCTCGTCGACATAGTCAAGGACTGCATCCGGCGCCACACCCAGCTCCAGTCCCGCCTCCTGGAGGCCGGGCCGCTCTTCCGCGCCGAACAGGACCGGCAGGCCTTCGCGGCCCCCGCCGCGTACACCGGACTCGATCTGTACGGGCAGCTCGTCGCCCCCGTCCTGCCGCTCCCGGTCGAGGGGGCCACCCGCGTCACCGACGCCTTCTTCGCCCACGGCACCGGACTGCGCACCCCCGCCTCCGTCCGCCTCGGCGACCTCGTCGACCTGCTCCTCACCCCGCCCGTCGAGCGCGAGCACCTCGGCGCGGAGATGCCCGAGCCCGACCTCATCGCCACCCCCGACGACTCCCGCTTCAGCGAGGAGCAGCTCGCGAGCGCCATGCGCCTGCTCGACCTGGAGCACGACGCCCCGCGCCGCCTCTCCGGTCTGCTCGCCGAGGCCCGCCGTCTCGACGCCGACCTGCCGTACCTCGTCGCCCTCCTCGCCGTCCACGCGGCGAGCCCGCCGGTCGGCACCGCCTACCGTCAGGGCGAGGAGCGCCTCCTCTTCGCCGTCGACGACGGCACCCCGCTCGACGACCCCGAGTTCGGCGGCGCCGACCTGATCGTCGGCACGGCGCTGCTCGACGCGGTGGGCATGGCCGCGGACCGCACGGAGGCCACGTGACCCTCGTCCCCCCGACCCCGACGAGCGCCGCCGACGACGCCCTTCCGGCTGTACCCGCACCGGCCGTGGCCGAGGACGGCGCCCTCCCGGCCGTACCGGCACCGGGCCCCGCCCCCGAGGACGGCGTCCTCCCGGCCGTGCCCGCACCGGGCATCGCCGCCGACGACGCTCTCCCGGCCGTGCCCGTACCGACCGCGCCCGAGGACGGCGTCCTCCCGGCGGTACCGGCACCGGGCACCGCCGCTGACGACGCCCTCCCGGCTGTACCCGTACCGCCCGTAGCCGAGGACGGCGCCCTCCCGGCCGCCGCACCCGTACCGGCCGCCGCCGAGGACGCACCCGCACCGGCCGCCGCCGAGGACACACCCGTGCCCGCCGCCGAACCGGCGCCCCCGGCGGAGCCGGCGGACCCCGGCGTACCCGCTCCCGCCGCCGCGCCGGAGTCGGCCGGCGGCCGCGGCGCCCGGCCGCGGTTCGGGACGGTGGCGATGCCTTCCCGGGCCCAGCAGGCCCGGCGCGGGGACATGCCGTCCGTGCGTGCCGTGCGGCTCACGGACGAGCCACCCGCGCCCGTGGACCGCAGCGGCGCAGCCGCCCCCGCGGCCGTCACCCCCGTCCCGCTGCCCGTACCCCGACCCGCCCCCCGCGCCGTACCGACCGAGAGCCGTACCGAGGAGCCCCAGCCGTGAGCGAAACCCACGCCGAGTACACCGACGCGTGGAGCGAGCAGGAGCCCCAGCAGCCCCCGGCCGCCTCCACCGCCTCCGCCGTCACCCCCGCGGACGCCGCCGACGCGGCCCGGCTCGTCTCGTTCGGGCTCCAGCCCAAGCTGCTCCCGGCCCGCGACGCCGAATACACCGAGCTCCTGCGCCGCTACCGCGAGGACCCCGCCTTCGCGCGCCTCGCCGACGCCGTCGCCACCGGCCTCGGCCTCGTCGTCCTGGAGGTGTCCCCGCGCGCCGGCATGGCCGTCACCGCCGCCGAGGACTCCGTCTTCGCCGTCCGCATGGGCGACTACGCCCGCCGCGCCTCCACGGACTCCGCCGACCGGTTCCTGCACGGCCTGGCCCACCTCGCGGTCGCCGCCATGGCCTTCCCCCGGCCCGAGGACCTCGCCGACGACGCGTACATCGGCCGCCTCACGGTCAACGGCGTCGACGCCTTCGTACGCCAGGCCTGTCTGCGCCTGGAGCAGCGCGCCGAGGAACAGGGCGAGAACACCGACCCGGCCTCCGACGCCCCCGGCCTGGAGGCCGCCTGGCGGATCTACGCCCGCCGGAGCGCCACCGGAGCCACCAAGGACGCCCGCCGCCTCGCCGGCTCCACCACCGGCATCGTCGGCAAGGCGGCCGCGTTCCTCACCGACTCCGGCTTCCTCCAGCGCACCGGCGACGAGGGCGGCGGCTCCTACCGCACCACCGCCCGCTACCAGCTCCAGGTCCGCGACATGGCCGGTTCCGCCGCCATGGCCGAACTCCTCGAACTCGGCGTCGTGCCCGTCAGCGACGGCTCCGCGACCCTCCTCCCGCCGCCCGAGGGCGACGACCTGGAACTCGCCGCCGACGCGGGCCTGCCGTTCCATGCGTGACCGCCCCGCGTGACCGCCCCCGCGTGACCTCCCCGCGCAACCGACCTTCCTGAGCACGACGAGCACGAGAGTCCCTCGCCATGTACGAGCTGTCCCGGGTCCGCCTCTACTCCATCGGCCCCGCCGGTGCGCGCTACGCCGACACCGTCCTGGACCTGCGCGGAGTCGGCGCGCCCGTGCCCCATCCCGCCCCCACCCAGGCGGAGTTCTTCGAGGAGGAGCCGGTCGGCCCGCCGCGCCGCCCCGCCCCCGCGGGCGTGCTCTTCCTGGAGAACGGCGGCGGGAAGTCCGTCCTCCTCAAGCTGATCTTCTCGGTCATGCTCCCCGGCCACCGCAACACCCTCGGCGGCGCCAGCTCCGGCGTGCTGCGCAAGTTCCTCCTCGCCGACGACTGCGGCCACGTGGCCCTGGAGTGGCAGCACACCCTCACCGGCGAACTCGTCGTCGTCGGCAAGGCCAGCGAGTGGCGCGGCCGCCAGGTCTCCAACGACCCGCGGAAGTTCGCCGAGGCCTGGTACTCCTTCCGGCCCGGCCCCGGCCTCAGCCTGGACAACCTGCCCGTCGCCGAGGCGACCTCCGTCCGCCCGCCCGTCGAGGGCGCCTCCGGCGCGACCGGCCGCCGCCGCACCATGAAGGGCTTCCGCGACGCGCTCACCGAGGCCGGGAAGGCCTACCCGCACCTGGAGGTGGTCTGGGAGGAGATCCACGACCGCTGGAACGAGCACCTCGGCGACCTCGGCCTCGACCCGGAGCTCTTCCGCTACCAGCGCGAGATGAACGCCGACGAGGGCGAGGCCGCCGGCCTCTTCGCGGTCAAGAAGGACTCCGACTTCACGGACCTGCTGCTGCGCGCCGTCACCGACACCCGTGACACCGACGGCCTCGCCGACCTCGTCGGCGGCTTCGGCAACAAGCTCGGCCGCCGCGCCGAACTGACCGCCGAGCGCGACTTCACGGCCGGCTCCGTGGACCTCCTCGGCCGGATCGTCGAGGCCGCCGGGACCCGGGCCCACGCGCGCGAGGTCCACGCGGGTGCCGAGCGCCGCACCCGCTCGCTCGCCCGCCGGCTCTCCGCCCGCGCCGCCGAGGAACGCGGCCGCGCCGCCGAACTCGCCCAGCAGGTCACCTCGGCCGGGCACGCCGTCGCCGAGGCCGAGACCGCCCGCAGCCGCAGCTCCCTCATCGCCGCCGAACTCGCCTACCGGCACGCCTCCCTGGCCCTGACCGCCGGCGAGAAGGGCGCCGCCGCCCAGCGCCGCGAACTCGTCGACGCCCGGACCATGCACTCCGCCTGGCAGGCCGCCGAGGTCGTGCTCCGCCACCGTGCCGCGGGCGACCGCTCCGCGCGCGTGGCCGCCGCCATCCTCGAGGCCGAGCGCGACGCCGCCCCCGCCCTGGCCGCCCGCGCCAAGGCCGCCGCCGATCTCGTCCGGGCCCTCGCCGGCGCCGCCGAGGAGGGCGAGCGCCACGCGGCGGAGGAGGAGGAACGCTCCACCGCCCTCCAGGAGGCGAGCGAGACCGCCCACCGCGACGCCACCACCGCCGCCACCGAGGCCCAGCGGGCCCGCAGCGAGGCCGGCCACCTGCGCCAGCGGCTCGCCGAGGTCGAGCAGGAGACCGCCGAGGCCGTACGGGCCGGCTGGCTCGACGACACCGCCCCCGACGCGGACCCGGCCCGCGCCGCGCTCGCCGCCAGCGACGCCGAGAAGACGACGGTCGCCGCCTGGGACACGGCCCGCGAGGCCGCCCGCACCGCGGCCGAGCGCGCGCGTGAGGCCGCCGGCGCCGAGTCCCGCGCCGAACTCGCCGCCGCCCGTGCGGCGGACGCCGCCGAGGCCGCCGGGAACGCCTACGACGCGGAGCGGCGCGCCGCCGAGTCCCTCGCCTCCGAGGAGCGCCTCGCCGAACTGCTCAGCCTGCCGTCCTCCGGCTCCCCGCTCCCGGGCCAGCGCGCCGCCACCGGCTCCGACGCCGAACCCGAGGAGGACACGGGAACCGGATCGGAGCCCCAGGGCCCGCTCACCGTCACCGAGTTCGACCGGTACGCCGACGAGCTGCGCGGCCTGCTCGACCAGGCCGTCACCTCCGCCGAGCGCCAGCTGTTCGAACTGCGCACCGCCGCCGCCGACGACTCCCGCATCCTCGGTGCCCTCGGCGACGGCGGCCTGCTGCCGCCCGGCCCCGACGTCCTCGCCACCGTCGAGTACCTCGGCGAGCACGGCATCCCCGCCCTCCCCGGCTGGCGCTACCTCGCCCAGGCCGTCGACCCCGCCGACCACGCCCGCGTCCTCGCCGCCCGCCCCGAGCTCGTCGACGGCGTCGTGATCACCGACCCCGTCTCGTACGGACGAGCCCGCGAGGTCCTCGGCACCGCCGCCCTGCTGCCCCGCTCCGCCGTCGCCGTCGGCACCGCCGCCGCCCTGCTCGCCCCCGTGCCCGCCCAGGACGCGGCGGAGGACGGCGGGGTCTTCCTCGTGCCGCCGAACCCGGCCATGCACGACGAGCACGCGGCCGACGAGGAGCGGCACGCGCTGCGCGCCCGCGCGACCGCCCGCGACGAGGAGATCCGCGGCCTCGCGGCCCGTCTCGCCGGCGACCGCGCCCTCGCCTCCCGGATCGGTGCCTGGCGCGCCGACTGCCCCTTCGGGATGCTCGCCGAGCTCGCGTCCGTCGCCACGACCGCCCGCGAGACCGCCGCGGCCGCGGCCGCCGCCCTCGACGAGGCCCGCGCGGCCCGCACGGAGGCCGACGAGGCCGCCGCCGAGGCCGCAGGGCTCCGGGACGAGCGTCAGGAGGCCGCCCAGCGTGCCCGGCGGGTCGCCGACGCGCTCGCGGGCCTGGCGTTCCGGCTGCGCGAGCGCTCCGCCTGGCAGGCCAAGCTCCGCGAGCTCGCCGACGACGCCACCGAGTCCGAGGCCCGCGCCCAGACCTGCCTGGAGCGCGCCCGCGCCGCCGACGAGGACCGCCGCGCCGCCCAGCGCGCGGCCGACGACGCCCACCGCACCGCCCGGGCCCTGCGGGCCGAGCGCGCCGAGATCGCCGGCGCCCCCGAGACCCTCCCCGAGGAGGAGCCCGACGCGCCCCGCGCCGCGCTCCCGACCCTCCGCGAGGCCTACCGGGCCGCCTCCCAGGTGTACGAGAAGGTCGGCGTCGGCGCCGACCTGCGCGCCGAGCAGGCCCGCGCCGAGAGCGACGAGTCCGCCGCCCTCGCGGAGCTCGACCGCCTCACCAACAAGGTCCGCACCCGCGCCGAACAGCTCCTGGAGTCCACCGACGGCGCCGACGGCCCGTCCCGGCAGGCCGCCGCCGCCCGCGCCGAGGCCCTCGTCCAGATGCTGGAGACCCGCGCCTCGGAGGCGAGCGAGAAGCTCGGCCGGCTCCGCGGCGAGGCCGAGCGGCTGGCCCCCGAGGACGGCGAGGCGCACACCGAGCTGCCCGAGGAGCTGGTGCCCGCCGACGCCGAGCGGGCCCAGGCCCTGCTCCGTACCGCGACCGGCGAACTCGCGTCCCGCACCGACGCCCTGGAAGCGGCGCGTGCCGCCCACGCCGGACTGCTCCGTGACCACCGCGCCGCCGAGGACGCGGCCGGCGGCTTCGACGAGACGGCGGCCCTGCTGCGGGACCTGCTCCGCGACCACACGGACGAGGAGCGGGAGGAGACCGAGCCGTACCGCGGAACCCTGGAGGAGGCCCGTACGGTGGCCGCGGAGGCCCGGCGCTCGCTGCGCGCCTGCACCGCCGAGCTGTCCGCCGCCGACGCCTCCGTGCGCGAGGCGAGCGACATCCTCGTGCGGCACGCCAACTCCACCCGCTACGAGCAGGTCCGCACCCCCGCCCGCCAGCAGATCCGCGAACTGCCGGCGTCCGCGCTGCCCGAGCACGCCGCCAAGTGGGCCGAGGCCTTCGCGCCCCGGCTGCGCGTCCTCACCGACGAGCTGGAGCAGCTGGAGCGCAACCGGGACTCGATCGTGGACCGGCTGCGCGGCCTCGTGGAGTCCTCGCTCGCGACGCTCCGCTCCGCCCAGCGGCTCTCCCGGCTCCCCGAGGGCCTCGGCGAGTGGTCCGGCCAGGAGTTCCTGCGGATCCGCTTCGAGGAGCCCGACCAGGCCACGCTCGCCGAGCGGCTCGGCGAAGTCGTCGACGAGGCGACCCGCGCCGCCGTCAAGAAGAACTCCGACCTGCGGCGCGACGGCATGTCGCTGCTCCTGAGGGGCGTCCAGGCGGCCCTGGAGCCCAAGGGCGTCTCGGTCGAGATCCTCAAGCCGGACGCGGTGCTGCGCGCCGAGCGGGTCCCCGTCGGCCAGATGGGCGACGTCTTCTCCGGCGGCCAGCTGCTCACCGCGGCCATCGCGCTGTACTGCACGATGGCGGCGCTCCGCTCCAACGACCGGGGCCGCGACAAGCACCGGCACGCGGGCACGCTGTTCCTCGACAACCCGATCGGCCGCGCCAACGCCACGTACCTCCTGGAGCTCCAGCGGGCCGTGTCGGACGCGCTGGGCGTCCAGCTCCTGTACACGACGGGCCTGTTCGACACGACGGCGCTCGCCGAGTTCCCGCTGGTGATCCGGCTGCGGAACGACGCGGACCTGCGGGCCGGACTGAAGTACATCAGCGTGGAGGAGCACCTCCGGCCCGGACTGCCGCAGCCGGCCGCGTCGGGGGAGACGATCCACGGCGAGATCACGGCGACGCGGATGTTCCGCCGCCACCAGTCCGACGAGCCGGCGGCCCCGTCGGGCGACGCGTGACCCTGGGCGCACAAAGGCGAGCGGCCCGGCCCCTTCCGGGGACCGGGCCGCTCGCCCTCGCTCTCTCTCAGGCCGCCTCGGACAGCGGCGCCGTCTCCGTCCGGCCCTCGTCGCGCCGGTCCCGGATCGAGGGACGCGCCGTGCTGCTCGGCTCCGACACCACGCCGTTGCGCTGACGCCACACCTGACGGGTGATCCAGACGTCGAGGACGCTCCAGGTCGCCACGACGGTGGAGGCCACCGCGGTGACGGTCACCGGAAACGCCAGCCACGCGCCCGCGACCGTGCAGAAGAAGGCCACCACGGCCTGGACGAGTGTCACCGACGTGATCATCACGGCCCGCACGGCGGCGTTGCGCACCGGATCGGGCATCCGCCGTCGGGCCCGTTCGTCCTCCACCCACAACTGCCGCGCCGACCGCGCCTCGTGTTCCATTGTCCTGTCACTCCCCACCACTGAACGACTTCAGGGTCGGTTGCCCGTCTTGAGCGCCTTTACGCGGACAGAACCCTCCCCGTACTCATTGACGCACGAGAGAGGGAAAAGGTTTCGCCCGGGTGGGGGCGAACTCGGCTCACATCCCCGCGGAACGAACAGTTCCAGCCATCCGCGCAGGCCGGAGAAATGCCACACCATCAGGTGTCCTACGCCACAGTGGCCAATCTCAACTCCCGTAATACCAGGACATCTCATGATCAACACTCACTCGGCAGGCTGAAAATAGCTCGGACACGCCTTCGGGATGGCCGCGATGCAGTAGTAGGCTCGCGCCGCCGTTTGTTGAAATTCAAGGTTGACGCCGCGTGTTGACGCCGGACGTCACGAACGTGAAGGACCCCCGCGTCGCGCGGGGGCCGAGCTGGGGGAGGCCATGCGCTTTCGCGGGAAGTCCATCCGCAGGAAGATCGTGGCGTTGCTGCTCGTACCGCTCGTCTCCCTCACCGGACTGTGGGGTTTCGCCACGGTCCTGACGGGCCGTGAGGCCGACCAGCTCCTCGACGTCGGCTACATCGTCGACAAGGTCGGCTACCCCCTGGAGGACACCGCCCGGGTCATCCAGATCGAACGCCGTCAGTCGCTCATCTACCTCGCCGACCCCCGCGGCTCCGACACCCTCCCCGCCCTGCGCGAGACCCGCCGCGCCACCGACCGGCAGATCGCCCGCATCCGCGCCAACGCCGCCGACCCCGGCGTCCGCGAGGAGATGCGGCCCGTCACCGCCCAACGGCTCACCTCCCTCCTCGACGCGCTCGACGGCCTCGCCTCGCTGCGCCGCTCGGTGGAGAAGCGGGACATCGGCCGCATGCAGGCCCTCGACTTCTACAACCGGCTCGTCGACCCCTGCTACAGCTTCCTCATCACCCTCCACGCCCTCGAGAACGTGGAGATGGACAAGCAGGGCCGCGCCCTCGTCGGCATCACGCGCGCGCGGGAGCTGCTCTCCCGCGAGGACGCACTCGTCCTCTCCGCGCTCGTCGCGGACCGCGTCACCGCCGAGGAGATCCGGGAGATATCCGACCTCGTCGCCAACCGCGAGCAGTTCTACGAGGTCAACCTCGAACTCCTGCCCGCCGCCGAACGCGAGCACTTCGAGAAGTACTGGCGCAGCCCCAAGACCCTGCCGCTGCGCACCGCCGAGAACGCGATCGTCGAAGAGGGCCCCACCGACAGCCCGCGCGCCATCACCGCCGAACGCTGGCAGGACCAGGCGAGCCCCGTCCTCGACGACCTGGCCCGCGAGAACACCGCTGCCGGCGACCGCTACCAGGACCGCGTCCAGCCCGCCGCGTACAGCGTCCTCCTCAAGGTCGGCGTCGCCGGCGTCCTCGGCTTCCTCGCCCTCGTCGCCTCGGTCGTCATCTCCCTCCGCATCGGCCGCGCACTCATCCGCGACCTGCGCCGCCTGCAGAAGGAGGCCCAGGAGGTCTCCGGCGTCCGGCTGCCCAGCGTGATGCGCCGCCTCGCCGCCGGCGAGCAGGTCGACGTCGGGACCGAGGTGCCCCATCTGCGGTACGGGGAGGACGAGGTCGGCCAGGTCGGCCAGGCCCTCAACACCCTCCAGCGCGCCGCCGTCGAGGCCGCCGTCAAGCAGGCGGAACTCCGCCGCGGCGTCTCCGAGGTGTTCGTCAACCTCGCCCGCCGCAACCAGGTCCTGCTCCACCGTCAGCTGACCCTCCTCGACACCATGGAGCGGCGCACGGAGGACACCGACGAGCTGGCCGACCTCTTCCGCCTCGACCACCTCACCACCCGCATGCGCCGGCACGCCGAGGGCCTCGTCATCCTGTCCGGTGCCGCCCCCTCCCGCCAGTGGCGCAAGCCCGTCCAGCTCATGGACGTGGTCCGCGCCGCCGTCGCCGAGGTCGAGGACTACGAGCGGATCGAGGTGCGCCGGCTGCCCCGCCTCGGCGTGGGCGGCCCCGCCGTCGCGGACCTCACCCACCTCATCGCCGAACTCCTCGAGAACGCCACGGTGTACTCGCCGCCGCACACCGCCGTCCAGGTGCTCGGCGAGCGGGTCGCCAACGGTTTCACCCTGGAGATCCACGACCGCGGCCTCGGCATGAACCCCGACGCCTTGCTCGACGCCAACCTCCGGCTCGCCGAGACCCCCGAGTTCGAGCTCTCGGACACCGACCGGCTCGGCCTCTTCGTCGTCAGCCGTCTCGCCCAGCGCCAGAACGTCCGGGTCTCGCTGCAGACCTCCCCGTACGGAGGGACCACCGCGGTCGTCTTCATCCCGGCCGCGCTGCTCACCGACGCGCCCGAGACCCAGGGCGCCGGATTCCGGCTCGACCGCAAGACCCTGGAGCGCCCCGGGCGGACCGAGGACGCGTCCGGCGACGCGGGCGTCCTTCCCACGCGCCGCCCGGCCCTCACGAAGGTCCCCGACGTGACCGAGGCCCCGGGAGCGATGGACGGCCCCGTGGAGCTGGAGGCACCGCTCGGCGCCGAGGACTTCGACGTCCTCCTCGACCGGTCCGCGGACCTCCTCGACAGCGACAGCGAGCGCGGCGGTCTCTTCCTGCCCCGCGACCGCCGCCGCACCGGGCTCGCGCCCGCCGGCGAGCAGCACGACCAGGCCCCGGACCGGACGGCCGGCCGCGCCGAACAGGACGCGCCCGCCGACGCCACGCTCCTCGGCCCCGTGCCGCTGCCGCGCCGCCGCACCCCGACGCTCGTCGTGGACCACGGCCGTCGCCTCGACGAGCCGGACGGCGCCCACGCCCAGCCCGACCGCGCGCACCCCCAGCCGGGCCGCGCCCACGGACCGGCCGACCGCTCCCAGCCGCAGCCGGACCGCGCGCACCCGCGGGAGCACCGGACGGAGCTCCCGCAGGACGGCCGTCGGGGATCCTGGCAGGACGACCGGCGGAGCCTTCCGCAGGGTGACCGGCCGGGCCTCGCGCAGGACGGCCGGCGGGGTCTTCCGCCGGCGCCCGGAGCCGGTCCCGTCCTCGTCCCCGTACCGCCGGAGGGTCCCGCGGCCCCGGAGAGCCCGGAGCCGTTCGTCGGGCTGCCCCGCCGGGTCCGCCAGGCCAGCCTCGCGCCCCAGCTGCGCGAGACCGAGGGCGGCCGTGCCGCGGGAACCGGCGGCGACGCCCGTACGGGCGCGGGAGCGCCGTCCGACGGGCCCGACTCCTTCGAGCGCGACGCCGAGGAGGTACGCGCCCGCATGGCCGCCATGCAGCGTGGCTGGCAGCGCGGCCGGCGGGACACCACCGAACCGGACGACCCGACAGCACCAGGAACGACACCCGAGGGGGACGGTCGATGACCGCACCGAACGCCGCAGCACCCAGCACGACCTCCGGACACGGACACGGGAACGGCGAGCTGAACTGGCTCCTCGACGAGCTCGTCCAGCGCGTCGGATCCATCCGGAAGGCCCTGGTGCTCTCCAGCGACGGCCTCCCCACCGGCGCCTCCCAGGAGCTCACCCGGGAGGACGGCGAGCACCTGGCCGCCGTGGCCTCCGGTTTCCACAGCCTCGCCAAGGGCGTCGGCCGCCACTTCGAGGCGGGCAAGGTCCGCCAGACGGTCGTCGAGCTGGAGGACGCCTTCCTCTTCGTCACGGCCGCCGGCGACGGCAGCTGCCTGGCGGTGCTCGCGGACGCCGACTCCGACGTCGGCCAGGTCGCCTACGAGATGACGCTGATGGTGAAGCGGGTCGGGGCCCACCTCACGACGGCTCCCCGGACCGGCCTGCCCTCGGGAGGGTGAGTGGGACGGCATGAGTGACGAAGCCGAGCGGAACCAGCGCGAGCGGGACCTGACCCCCGGCCACCACCACTGGTTCGACGACGACGCCGGTCCGGTGGTCCGTCCGTACGCGATGACCCGCGGCCGGACGAGCGCCGCCACCCGCCACCGGCTCGACCTGATCGCGGTGGTCGTTCCCGAACCCGCCGCCGACGACCCCGGCCGGGACCAGACGCTCTCCCCGGAACACGTGGAGATCGTCGAACGCTGCTCCGAGCAGCCCCAGTCGATCGCCGAGCTCGCCGCCGGACTCGACCTCCCCGTCGGGGTGGTCCGGGTCCTCGTCGGCGACCTCGTCGAGGACGAACTCGTCCATGTGACCCGCCCCGTTCCGCCGGCCGAGCTGCCGGACGTGAGCATCCTTCGCGAGGTGATCAATGGCCTTCGGGCGCTCTAGCCGCAAGAAGCCCTTCGTCGAGCCGGTGACCCTGAAGATCCTCGTCGCGGGCGGGTTCGGGGTCGGCAAGACGACGCTGGTGGGCGCGGTCAGCGAGATCAGGCCGCTGCGGACCGAGGAGATCCTCAGCGAGGCGGGGCGGCCCGTCGACGACCTGCACGGCGTCGAGACCAAGACGACCACCACGGTCGCCATGGACTTCGGCCGGATCACCCTCCGCGAGGACCTCGTCCTCTACCTCTTCGGCACCCCGGGGCAGGACCGGTTCTGGTTCCTGTGGGACGAGCTGGCGCAGGGAGCCCTGGGCGCGATCGTCCTCGCGGACACCCGCCGCCTGGAGGACAGCTTCGCGGCCATCGACTACTTCGAGCGGCGCGGCATCCCGTTCACGGTGGCCGTCAACTGCTTCGAGGGCGCCCGGCGGTTCCCCGCGGAGAGCGTGCGCGGCGCGCTCGACCTCGACCCCGAGGTGGAGCTGCTGATGTGCGACGCCCGGGACCGCGAGTCCGTGAAGAACGTCCTCGTGGCGGTCGTCCAGCACGCCCTGGTCCTCGCGGACCGGACCCCCTCGGCCGTCACCACCTGACGGCACGGTGCCCGGCGGTGGTCAGCGCACCGCCACCACCGCCGAACCGTGCCCGAACAGACCCTGGTTCGCGGTGATCCCGACCCGTGCCCCCGGCACCTGCCGGTCGCCCGCCGTGCCGCGCAGCTGCCAGGTCAGCTCGCAGACCTGGGCGATCGCCTGGGCCGGCACCGCCTCCCCGAAGGAGCCGAGACCGCCGCTGGTGTTCACCGGCAGGCGCCCGCCGAGGGCCGTCGCGCCGTCCCGCAGCAGCTTGGCCCCCTCGCCCGGCGGGCAGAGCCCGATGTTCTCGTACCACTCCAGCTCCAGGGCGGTGGACAGGTCGTACACCTCCGCGAGGGACAGGTCCTCGGGGCCGATCCCCGCCTCCTCGTAGGCGGCGCGGGCGATCGAGGCGCGGAAGGTGTGCGGGGCGGGGTCGACGGCCGCCGCCGAGTCGGTCGCGATGTCGGGGAGGTCGAGGACCGCCTTCGGGTACGTGGGGGAGACGGTGGACACCGCCCGGACCCGGACCGGGTCGGCGTGCCCGTGCCGGCGCGCGAACTCCATGCTGGACAGCACGAGCGCGGCACCCCCGTCCGAGGTGGCGCAGATGTCGAGGAGCCGCAGCGGATCGGCGACGACGGCGGAGGCCGCGACCTCCTCGGCCGTCACGCGCGCGCGGTAGCGGGCCAGCGGATTGAGCGCGCCGGCCGCCGCGTTCTTCACCTTCACCTGGGCGAAGTCCTCGGCCGTGTCGCCGTACAGCGCCATCCTGCGGCGCGCGTAGAGAGCGAAGTACGCGGGGTTGGTCGCGCCGAGGAGCCGGAAGCGCAGCCAGTCGGGGTCGCCGGGCCGCTCGCCGCCGGCCGGGGCGAAGAACCCCTTCGGCGTCGAGTCGGCCCCGACGACCAGGACCACGTCGGCGAGGCCCGCCAGGATCTGGGCCCGGGCGGTCCCGATGGCCTGGGCCCCCGAGGCGCAGGCGGCGTACACGCTGGTGACCCGGGCCCCCTGCCAGCCGAGGGCCTGGGCGAAGGTCGCCCCCGCCACGTAGCCCGGGTATCCGCACCGCATGGTGTCGGCGCCGACGACCGAGCCGATGTCGGACCACTCCAGACCGGCGTCGGCGAGTGCGGCCCGGGCGGCGGCCGTCCCGTACGAGACGAAGCTCCGCCCCCATTTGCCCCAGGGATGCATCCCGGCCCCGAGCACGGCGATGTCGTTCACGACCGCTCCTCCTTGCGCTCCGGTGCCACGGGCCGCCAGTTCCAGGTGGTCCAGGTGTGCTCCTCGTCCTCGTTCAGGACACCGGGCACCACCTCGACCTCCGTCCCGACGGCCAGGTCGGCCGTCGACACGCCCGGGGCCGCCTGCCCGAGGACCACCATCGCCTCGGCCGCGAGCTCGACCGCGACGAGGGTGTACGGCTCCCAGGGCTCGTCCGGGTCGGAGACGTACGGGGCGGGCGGGCGGTACCGGCCGTCGGTGTAGGACCAGACCCGGCCGCGCGGCGAGAGCGGGACCTCCGCCAGCTCTCCGCCGCCCGGGCAGCCGGGGTTGCGGCACCAGTCGTCCTCGCGCGGGAAGAAGACCGACGCGCAGGCCGTGCAGCGGGTGCCGAGCAGGCGGAACTCCGCCCCCGGCACGGTGTCGTCGGTGAACCAGCCGGCCACCACCGGTCTGCGCGTCCGTGCCATCGGGACCTCCCGTGATCTGACGAAGCGTCAGAAGTGTGGCACGGGAGACCGGTGCTGAGAAGGGCTCAGTGCCCGGCCACGGACCTCCGCGCCACCGGGAAGTCGAAGAACGTGCTCGGGAACGGCTCCGGCTTGAAGGTGAAGTGCCACCACTCCTCGGGCAGGTTCACGAACCCCTGCTCGGCGAGGGCGCCCTTGAGCAGCTGCCGGTGGGCCCGCTGCGCGCCCTGGATCCGCGGGTCGTCGGTGTGCGAGCGCGTGTCGAAGCAGTCGTACCCGGTCCCCATGTCCACGGAGTTGTCCGGAAACCGCTCCTCCTGAGGGGCCCAGCACTCCACGAGCTCCTCGCCCGGCACATACGCGCGCGTGGGCGCCGCCGGCAGCCGCACGATCGTCAGATCCACCGTCGAACCCCGGCTGTGCCCGGACTTCTCCGCGATGTATCCGTCGGTGAACAGCCTCGACTTGTCGACGAGCGGATAGAACTCCTTCTTCATCCGCTCGTCCTCCAGGTCCTTCGCCCACCGCACGAAGTGGTCCACGGCCCGCTGCGGCCGGTAGCAGTCGTACACCTTCAGCGTGTAGCCCCGCGCGAGCAGCCGGAGCTGCGCGCGGTGCAGCGCCTCGGCCGCGGGACGGGTCAGGATGCACAGCGGCTGCCGGTAGCCGTCCACCGGCTCGCCGACGAAGTTGTGCTCCGTCCCGTAGCGCATCTCCTGGAGGATCGTCCGGTCCACGGAACTCAGGGCCACGAACTCCCTCGGAGCCCTGGGCTCGGGTGCGGCCGAGGCCGGGGGAGCGGGCGCGGCGAGGGTGCCGGTGACGGCGAGCAGCCCGGCCGCGGCCGTGACGGCGAGGGTACGGAGGGCGGTGGCGAGTCCTGTCATGCGCACCGTCTATCAGTTCCGGCAGCGCCGGGAAAGGCCGATCGCATACCGTCGGGCCGTGAAGGACACCCACTGCTCCGCCTGCGGCGCCGCCCACCTGCCCGGCGCCGGCTGGCCCCGCACCTGCCCGGCCTGCGGCCACACCGCCTACCGCAACCCGCTGCCCGTCGCGGTCGCGCTCCTCCCGGTCACGGACGGAACGGGAACGGGCCTCGTCGTCATCACCCGCACCATCGAACCCGCGCGCGGCGGGGTCGCGCTGCCCGGCGGATTCATCGACCACGGCGAGGACTGGCGTGCCGCCGTCGCCCGCGAACTCCGCGAGGAGACCGGCATCCCCGCCTCCGCCGAGGAGGTCCGCCTCGCCGACGCGCTCAGCTCCCCGGCCGGCCACCTCCTCCTCTTCGGCCTCCTCCCGCCCCGCCCGGCCGCACAACTCCCGCCGTCGACACCGACGGACGAGACGAGCGGCCATCACGTGCTCACGACACCCCGGGAACTGGCCTTCCCGCTGCACACGGAGGCGGTACGGAAATGGTTCGCGGGGGAGTACGGGTGACAGGCCCCGGACGAGGGATCCGTTTCCCCGGACAGCGGATCCGCCCACGGGACCCCC
Organism: Streptomyces tanashiensis; assembly: GCF_014648895.1. GTDB lineage: Bacteria > Actinomycetota > Actinomycetes > Streptomycetales > Streptomycetaceae > Streptomyces > Streptomyces tanashiensis. The sequence goes on along the minus strand of NZ_BMRZ01000009.1, from coordinate 12,992 downwards.
GCGTGCGTCCACCTTCTGGATCCACGCCCCTCACAGCCCCCGCACCCGCACCGGCAGCCCCGGCTCCTCCACCCCGTCGTCCGTGACGCGCTCCACCACCACCCGGCCGTCCACGAGCCGCGACTGGTACCGCTCGATCGCGGCAGGCTCCCAGCCGTCCCCGGTGTCCCGCACGACCAGCCCGCCCCCGGTCCTCCCGGGCGCGGGCGCCCACACCTCCAGCTCCGGCTCGCCTCCCTCGCCCCGCACGGGGAGCACCGCACCCGCCCGGGCCAGGACCGGCACACGCGAGAGCGGCGCGTCGAGCAGCACCTGCCCGGGACCCTCGTACGCCCGCCCCGTCGCCGTGTCGTACCAGCGCCCGCGCGGCAGACGTACCGCCCGCCGGTCCGCGCCCGACGTCAGCACCGGGGCCACGAGCAGCGCGTCGCCGAGGAGGAAGGCGTCCTCGCAGTCACGCAGCACCCGGTCCTCGGGCGCCCCCCACCACACCGGACGCACGTACGGCGCACCCGTCATCCGGGCCAGCCGGGCCAGCGTCGTGAAGTACGGCCGCAGCCGCTCCCGCTCGGCCAGCGCCGCACGCGCGTGCTCCAGGACCTCGGGGCCGAACTCCCACGGCTCGCGCCGCCCCGCGTCGATCGCCGCGTGCGTACGGAAGAGGGGGAGCCACGCGCCCAGCTGGTACCAGCGCAGGAACAGCTCCGGGGACGGACTGCCGTCGAAGCCGCCCACGTCCGGCCCCGAGTAGGGCACCCCGCACAGCCCGAGGCCCAGGACGAGGGAGAGCGAGGCCCGCAGCCCCGGCCACCCCGTCGCCACGTCGCCGGACCACGTGCCCCCGTACCGCTGCATGCCCGCCCAGCCGGAGCGCGAGAAGAGGAACGGCCGCTCGTCGGGCCGCAGCCGGCGCAGCCCCTCGTATCCGGCCTCGGCCATCGTGAGCGCGTACACGTTGTGCGCCTCCCGGTGGTCGCCGCCCCGGCCCTCCAGCGCGTGCCGCGCCGAACGGGGCAGGGTCGGGTCGCCGAACGGGACGAAGGACACCGGCTCGTTCATGTCGTGCCACACCCCGGCGAAGCCCTGCCGCAGCCGCTCCTCGTACAGACCGCCCCACCACTTCCGGACGGCGGGGTCGGTGAAGTCCGGGTAGGCGCACTCGCCCGGCCACACCACCCCGCGGATCTCCTGCCCGCGCGCGTCCTTCACGAAGGCGTCCGCCGCGGAGCCGCCGTCGTAGAGCGGGTCGCCCGGTTCCGCCTTCACCGCCGGGTCCACGATCGACACCAGGCGCACGCCCTGCTCCCGCAGCTCCTCCGCGAGCCCCGGCAGATCGGGGAACCGCTCCCGGTCGACCGTGAACACCCGGTGCCCGTCGTAATGGTCGATGTCCAGGTGCACGGCGGACAGCGGCAGCCCCCGCTCCCGGTACCCGGCCACCACCCGCCGCACCTCACGCGCGCTGCCGAAGCCCCAGCGCGCGTGCTGCGGCCCGAGCGCCCAGGACGGCGGCAGCGCGGGCGCGCCCGTCAGCGCCGCCCAGCCGTGCAGGACGCGCGCGGGGGTGCCGACGACCACCCAGCAGCGCAGCGGCCCGCCCGTCATCCGCACCTCACTGGTCCCCGGCCGGTCGTGCCCCGACCCGGCCCCCTCCTCGCCCTCGGCGAGGGTCACCCGGCCGTCCCAGGAGTTGTCGTGGAACGCCAGGTGCGTACCGGCGTCCGAGACCACGAACTGCACGGGCATGGTCAGGTAGAGCGGATCGTCCCCGGGGCCGAAGCCCCCCTTGGGGTCGGTGTTCCACAGCCGGTACGAGCCGTCCCGCAGGCGCGGCCCCGCCGCCCGCCCGCCGAGACCGAAGAACCGCGCGTCGGCCGGCACCTCACTGCGCTGCACCCACCGCGCGGAACCCGGGACCACCGCCCCGGCACCGTTTCCTGCCACGGCACCCGCCCCGGCATCCGCGCGCGCCCCCTCGCCGTCACCCGCGACCGTCCCGCCGCCGTCACCCGCCGCCGTGTCCTCGCCCGGGCCGGTCACCGGCTCCCACCAGCGCGGCGGCAGGTCGCGGCGGAGCATCACCCCGCCCGGTGTCCGGAGCTCCACCGCCCCGTGCCGGGAGACCGTCACGGTCACCCGCTCCGACACGATCCGCCATCCGCCGTCGGTGTCCGGTTCCAGAAAGGCCCTCGGGTCCGCGTCGGGTGCCTCGCCGGCCAGGGCGTACGAGGGGAGCGGTCCGGCCCCGTCCCATCCCCAGAAGACGGTGCCCCCCGACGACACGCAGATCCGGAGCGTGGACCGGGCGAACCGGACGGTCCCTCCGCCCGGAGCCGGCTTCGCCTCCACCGCGAGCCCCGGCACCCTGGCCCGCTCCGCCCCCAGGGGCGGCAGCCCCCACGCATCCGTACGGCGCCGCCGCCACGCCGACCGCACCGCCCGCAAGCCCTGCACCGCACCGAACACCTTCATCGAACGCACCAGTTCCCGACCGTCCATGCAGCTCACCCTGCCACTCGCCGAAGGCCGAACAAGCTCCGTTCAGCCGGCGTTCACCCGTGGTGGGAGCACATGTTCAACTGCCCGACCATGGGCGGGCAGACCTGGTGCGAAAGACGATCACATGGCATCGTCCTGTCAGCCGCGTCACGCGCACACCCCAGCACGTGCGCGAGACACACGCAGACCCGCGTACAGCCAGGGAGCCGCCCCAATGACATCCGCAGCGCCGACCGAGCCCCTCTGGCAGCCGGACGAGGAACGCATCGCCACGGCCGCCGTCACCCGCTTCCAGGCCTGGGCCGCCGAGCACCACGGCGCCCCCGCCGAGGGCGGGTACGCGGCGTTCCACCGCTGGTCGGTCGAGGAACTCGAAGCCTTCTGGCAGGCCGTCGCCGAGTGGTTCGACGTCCGGTTCTCGACCCCGTACGAGCGGGTCCTCGGCGACCGCTCCATGCCCGGCGCGGACTGGTTCCCCGGAGCCACCCTCAACTACGCCGAGCACGCCCTGCGCGCCGCCGACGAGCGTCCCCATGACACGGCCCTGCTCCATGTGGACGAAACACAAGAGCCGACGCCGACCACCTGGGGCGAGCTCCGCCGCCAGGTCGCCTCCCTCGCCGCCGAACTGCGCGCCCTCGGCGTGAACCCCGGCGACCGCGTCAGCGGCTACCTGCCCAACGTCCCGCAGTCCGTCGTCGCGCTCCTCGCCACCGCCGCGGTCGGCGCCGTGTGGACGTCCTGCGCCCCCGACTTCGGCGCCCGCAGCGTCCTCGACCGCTTCCAGCAGGTCGAGCCGGTCGTCCTCTTCACCGTCGACGGCTACCGCTACGGCGGCAAGGAGCACGACCGCCGCGACACCGTGGCCGAACTGCGCGCCGAGCTCCCCACCCTCCGCGCCGTCGTCCACATCCCGCTCCTCGGCACCCCGGCCCCCGAGGGCACCCTCGAATGGGCCGACCTGGTCGCCGCCGACGTCGAGCCGGTCTACGAGCAGGTGCCGTTCTCGCACCCGCTGTGGGTCCTGTACTCCTCGGGCACGACCGGGCTGCCGAAGGCGATCGTCCAGTCCCAGGGCGGCATCCTCGTCGAGCACGTCAAGCAGCTGGGCCTGCACTGCGACCTCGGGCCCGAGGACGTGTTCTTCTGGTACACCTCCACCGGCTGGATGATGTGGAACTTCCTCGTCTCCGGCCTCCTCACCGGCACGACCGTCGTCCTGTACGACGGCAGCCCCGGCTACCCCGACACGGCGGCCCAGTGGCGCGTCGCCGAACGCACCCGGGCCACCCTCTACGGCACCTCCGCCGCGTATGTGATGGCCTGCGCGAAGGCGGACGTCCACCCCGGCCGGGACTTCGACCTCTCCGCCGTGAAGTGCGTCGCCACCACCGGCTCCCCGCTGCCCCCCGACGGCTTCCGCTGGCTCCACGACGAGGTCCGCGAGAACCTCTGGATCGCCTCCGTCAGCGGCGGCACGGACGTCTGCTCCTGCTTCGCGGGCGCCGTCCCCACGCTGCCCGTCCACATCGGCGAGCTCCAGGCGGCGGGCCTCGGCACCGACCTCCAGTCCTGGGACCCCTCCGGGAAGCCGCTGATCGGGGAGGTCGGCGAACTCGTCGTCACCAACCCCATGCCGTCCATGCCCATCCACTTCTGGAACGACCCCGACGGCAGCCGCTACCGGGACAGCTACTTCGAGATGTTCCCGGGCGTCTGGCGCCACGGCGACTGGATCACGATCACGGACCACGGCTCGGTCGTGATCCACGGCCGGTCCGACTCCACCCTGAACCGCCAGGGCGTCCGGATGGGGAGCGCCGATATCTATGAGGCCGTCGAACGCCTCCCCGAGATCCGCGAGTCCCTCGTCATCGGCCTGGAGGAGCCGGACGGCGGATATTGGATGCCGCTCTTCGTGCACCTCGTCGAGGGCGTCACCCTGGACGAGGACCTGATCGACCGCATCAAGCGGACGATCCGCAGCGAACTCTCCCCGCGCCACGTGCCCGACGAGATCATCGAGGTCCCGGGCGTCCCGCACACCCTCACGGGCAAGCGCATCGAGGTCCCGGTCAAGCGCCTCCTCCAGGGCACCCCGCTGGCCAAGGCCGTCAACGCCGGCTCCGTCGACGACCTCGGCCTCCTCCACTTCTACGAGACCCTCGCGGCCGACCGCCGCCGTCGCTGAGCACACGCCGGGGGCCCGCCGATCCGACCGGACCGGCGGGCCCGCGGCCCTTTTCCGTCAGTCCTTCGGCAGCTCGCCGGGCGCCGGGGCGGCCGCCTTGGCGAGCACCGCCGAGACCCCGAGGACCGTCCCCGCCCGGCCGGCCGAGGTGGTCGCGGTGAGCACGGTGCGCTCACCGAGGAACGCCGACGTCGTCCGGTCGAAGATCCACTGGGTCTGCTCGCCGTGGGCGGTACGGGCCACGGCGACGCCCTCGCGGCCGGCCGCGTCCTTCGCGGACGGGAGGACGGTCACGCCGGGGATCCGCGCCGCCGCCTCGTACAGTGCGGCGGTCACCTTGGGCGGGGCCCAGGTCTCGGCGAGCATCGTCCCGATCGCGGTGAACGCCCGCTGATCGGCGTCGCCCTCGCCCGCGCGCGTCTGGTCCCGGATCAGACGCAGCAGCAGCTCCGGATCCGTGGGGAGGGTCGCCACGTACGCGTGGGTCGGGTTCGTGACGGAGGGCGGCGCCGATTCCAGGGTGGTCCTCCGGGGCGTGGCCCCGCGACGGTCCACCTCGTACACGGGTGCCTCGCTGCCGAGTTCGGTGTCGGCGGCGCCCGGCTCGCGCAGCAGCCCCGGCCGGCTGCCGTCGACGGAGAGCCACACCTCGCGCTGATGCGCGGGCGGCAGCGTGGCGGGACCGCCGGACGCGTCGCGCCCCGCGTGGGCGACGAGGCTCTTGACGTAGACGTACCCACCGGGCCGGGCGTCCGGGGCGGGAGCGGCGGCGGCGGCGAGCGCGGCATCGGACAGGATCCGTACCGCCTCGGGCGAGGCGGGCTGCCCGACCGAGATCCGGTCCGGGGACCCGGCGGGTCCGTCCTGGGGCGCGAGCACCGCCACTCCGGCGACGACCGCGCAGGCGGCCATCGGAGCGGCGATCCAGCCGAGTCGGAGCCCCGGACGCGGCCGGCTCGCCCGGACCGGGCGGGCGGTCGCGCCGTTCCCGGCGGCCAGGGCGGTCCGCAGGACGGTGTGCCTGAGGTGCTGGTTCCGCTCCGCCGTCAGGTCGGGGACGTGCGGCGGGGGCAGCAGTTCGGTGAGCTCGGCACGCAGGAGCTCGTCCGCGTCGGCGTGCGGCGGGCGGGGGGCGGAGGCGTTCATGCCTGGGTCTCCTGGGTGGGTCGGGGCGCGAGGGCCGGATGGACGGTCGAGCGGACGGCGACGGAGCCCGGTACGGGCAGGGGCTGGGGCACGGACGCCGGCGCGGAGACGGATCCGGGTGCGCTCCCGGCGGCGGGCGGCGGGCCTCCTGCCCGGGCCGGGGCGCCGCCCGGGACGGGCCGCCCGGGGGAGCGGACGGCGGAGGCGGCGGCCCGCTCCCGGCGCCGCCCCGCGCGCAGTTCGGCCTCGGCGAGCTTCCGGAGCCGTTCACGGGCTCGGGAGAGCCTGGAGCGGACGGTGCCGACCGGGATCCCCAGCGCCTCCCCGGCCGCGGCGTAGTCCAGACCTGCCCAGACCACGAGCGTGAAGACCTCGTGCTCACGCCGCTTGAGCCTGCCGAGCGCGGCACGGGCGGCACGGATCTGCTCCCCGTCCGTCATCCGGGCGAGGACGTCGTCGGCGAAGTCCGGCAGGACCCCGCGCTCGGGGATCCTGGCGAGCGCGGCGTCCCGCCGGCGCGCCTCACGGGCCGCGCCGCGCATGATGTTGGTCGCGATGCCGAGCAACCACGGGCGCAGGCTGCCGCCGTCGGCGTGCACCTTGCCGCGGCAGCGCCAGGCCTCGAGGAACGCGGCGGACACGACGTCCTCCGCGGCCGCCCGGTCCCCGCACACCCGGTAGGCGTAGTGGTACAGCACGCGTGCGTGCTCGTCGTACGCCTCTCCGAGCGCCGCGGGGTCCCCGGCGCGGAAACGATCTCTCATAGGTGATTCCACATAAGGCACTGGGCGATGGTTCGCCGGCGTTCCCGTGACCTGGGCCACACGCCCCGCCGGCCCGCGCCCTCACCCGCCGTACGTCGCCTGCGCGTCCCCCATGACCTCGGCGAAGTCCGCCGCGAACCGCATCGCGTCCACGGGTGCCAGCCTCGCCGTGGTGATCCGTACGGCCGGCGGGGCCGCCACACGGAACCGCGCCCCGGCCGCGACCCACCAGCCCTGCGTCCGCAGCCCGTTGACCACCGCGGACTCGTCGCGCACGGGCACCCACACGTTCAGGCCGCTCGCGCCGACCGCACGGATCCCGTGCGCGCCGAGCGCGCCGATCAGCGCCGTCCGCCGCTCCGCGTACGCCTCCTCGCCCGCCGCCACCAGGTCCCGTACGGCCTCGTCGGCGAACAGGCCGGCCACCGTCTCCTGCAGGACGTGACTGACCCAGCCCGAGGTCATCACCATCCGCCGGTCGTGCCGCGCCAGCGTCACCGCGTCGCACGCGACCCCGGCCCAGCGCAGGTCGATGCCGAGGTGCTTCGACACGGTCCGCACCTGCGCCCACCGGTCGAGCCCGGCCGCCGCGAGCGTGTACGCCGCGGCCCCGCCGACCTCCGCGTTGTGATCGTCCTCGACGACGAGCACCTCGGGGAACCCCCGGAGCACCTCCACCAGTTCGTCCCTCCGCGCGCGCGTGAAGAACGCACCCGTCGGACACTGCCCGCGCGGGCTGCACACCACCGCGCGCACCCCGCCCCGCAGCGCGGCCCGCAGCGACTCCGGTACGAGCCCCTCGCCGTCCACGGCCACCGGGACCGCCCGCAGTCCCAACGCGGGCACCAGGTCGAGCACATGGTGGAACCCGGGGTCCTCGACCGCCACGGAGTCGCCGGGCCGCAGCTCCGTCGAGAGCAGCCGCGCGATGCAGTCGAGGGCGCCGTGAGCGAACGTCACATGCTCCGCCGGCACCCCGTCCCGCTCGAACCAGGCCCTGGTCAGCGCCTCCAGGCGCGCGAGCCGGGGCGCGGCGCGATGGGAGCCGTACACCGGGTCGACGGCCGCCGGGGGCCGCAGTACGGGGAGGAAGGCCGGGTCCGGGAACCCGGTGGACAGGTCCACCAGGCCCGCGGGCACGCGCGGGGGACGCCGCGAGGCCGCCGACGGCACCTCCGCCACCACCGTCCCGCCCCGGCCCCGGGTGACGATCAGCCCCCGCTGCCGCAACTCCTTGTAGGCCGTGGCGACGGTCCCCGGACTCACCCCCAGCTCGTCGGCGAGCCGCCGCACCGGCGGCAGGGCGTCGCCCGGGGCGAGTCCGCCCTCGGACACGCCCCGCTCCACGGACGCGGCAATCCCCTTGGCCGTCGCCCCTTCGATCGCATATTGTGCTGCCACGTAATCAATTATGTATCAATACAAAGCAGTTCGCAAGGGGGATCCATGAGCCGCAGCACCACCCGAACCGCCCGCCCACCCTTCAAGGACCGCATCCCCGGCGGCGCCGACGGCCGCCGCATGCTCCTCATCGGCTTCATCGACAAGTGCGGCACCGGACTCTGGTCCACGGCCATGGCCCTCTACTTCACCTACGTCACCGGCCTCGGCCTCGGCCAGGTCGGCCTCCTCATCGCCCTCTCCGGCGCCGCGGGCATCGCCGGCGCCCCCCTCGGCGGGCGCCTCGCCGACCGCTTCCCCCTCGTCCGCGTCATCATCTGCACCCAACTCCTCCGCGCCGCCGCCCTCCTCGCGCTCCTCGCCACCGACAACTACCTCCTGCTCGTCCTCTTCTCCGCCGCCGGCGCCCTCCCCGACCGCGCCACCAACGTCCTCACCAAGCTCTACGCGGCCCGCGTCGCCGGCCCCGACCGCGTCCGCTACCAGGCCATCAACCGCACGACCTCCAACATCGGCTGGACCCTCGGCGGCCTCGGCGCCGCCGCCGCGCTCGCCGTCGGCTCCACCACCGCCTTCCAACTCCTGCTCGTGGGCGACGCGCTGTCCTACCTCGTGATGGCCGCCCTCACCCTCCGCTGCGCCGAACCCCCGGCCCCCGCGTCCTCGCGCGTCGCCGCCGCCTCCACCGACCCGACCCCCACGAGCAAGCCCTCCAACCCCTGGCGCGACCGAGGCTTCCTCGCCTTCACCGCCGGCGAGGCGGTCTTCTTCCTCCACGACTCGATCCTCCAGGTCGCCCTCCCGCTGTGGATCGTCCACGCCACCGACGCCCCCGTCGGCCTCGCGCCGCTCCTGATGGTGGTCAACAGCGCCCTCGTCGTGCTCTTCCAGGTCCCGCTCTCCCGGTTCGGCGCCACCACCGACGCCGCCCGCCGCCTCCTCGGCCCCCTGGCCGGACTCTTCGCCGTCGGCACGCTCGCCCTCGCCGTCTCCGCCCTGGGCGGCCGCACCCTCGCGATCACCGCCCTGACCACGGCCGCCGTCGTCCTCACCTTCGCCGAGATGATCCACACCCTCGTCTCCTGGGAGATCTCCGTCGCCCTCGCCCCCGACGACGCCCAGGGCGCCTACCTCGGAGTCCACGGCCTGGCCCAGTCCACCCAGCGCTTCGCGGGCCCCCTCCTCATGACCGGCCTGGTCTCCGCAGGGCCCCTCGCCTGGCCCTTCCTCGGCGCCGCCCTGGTCGCCACCACCGCCGCCCAGAACCGCCTCGTCCGCCGACGCCTCACCAAGCCGTCACTGTCAGTGCCGAAGGTTACGGTGAGTGAGCACTGATCGGAGCGTCACCAGGGGGAGACATGACACGCACCGGCACCACCACCGCACACCTCCGCCGCGCCCTGCGCCGCGAGGTCCCCAGCACCGTCGGACTCCTCGCCGACGAGCAGGACTTCGCGGCCATGCGCCGGTACCGCACCTTCGCCTTCGACGACCACGCCACCTACCTGCGGCAGATCGAGGCCCTCCTCAGGACCCTCGCGACCCAGGGCGGCCACACCACCGTCACCCTCTTCGACCCCGAGGAGTACGCGCTCTGGTGCGCCGAGACCGGCACCGACCCCGACCACCCCGCGAGCCGCAGCCGCTTCACCGCCCACCTGGCCACCACCGGCGCCCGCGTCACCTACACCGGCCAGCCCCTCACCACCCTCCTCCCCGAGCTCGTCGACACCGCCGTCCGACAGGCCACCTGGGAGTACGCCACCACCGTCCTCGCCACCGCCGGCGACTGCGCCGTCTGCGACAAGGACATCGGCAAAGCGGCGTACGAGCGGGCGGCCCGCCTGCTCCTACGACTCCTCGAAGCCGCCGGTCCCGGCACCCACCACCTCGTCTGCAGCGTCCAGGCCGCCGACGACCAACTCCTCGCCGTCCTCCACACCCACGGCACCACACCCCCCGAGGACGCCACCGGACCGGAGTTCACCGCCGTGCTCGCCGCAGGCATCGCCCTCGCGGCACCCGGAGGCATCGTCCTGCGCACCACCACCCCCGGCACCCCCGACCGGCTCCACGGCTGGCGCCTCACGGACGGCACCCTGACCCCCCTCACCGAGGCCGAGGTCTTCGCCGCCTACTGCACCGACGCCCGCACCGGCGAACCCCTCTCCCCGGAACCGGGCGTCGAGTACCGCGCCGGCCACCCCCTCGCCCCCGACCCCGACGACGACTGGACCACCCATCACTGACCCCCGGCAGGACACGACGAAGGGGCTCCCCGCCACCAGGTGACGGAAAGCCCCTTCATCGAGCACTCAGGGGATCACTCCCCGGACAGCACCGCCTGCGCGGCGACCCGCGCCTCGTGCGCCGTGTCCGCGGCACGCGCCGCGGCCGCCGCCCGCTCGCACTGCGCCAGCGTGTACTTGGCCAGCGTCGCCCGCACGTACGGAATGGACGCCGCACCCATGGACAGGGAGGTGACCCCCAGACCCGTCAGCACACACGCGAGCAGCGGATCCGAAGCGGCCTCGCCACAGACACCACAGCTCTTGCCCTCGGCCTTGGCCGCCTCGGCGGACAGCGCCACCAGGTCGAGCAGCGCCGGCTGCCACGGGTCCTGGAGCCGGGACACCGCACCGACCTGACGGTCGGCCGCGAAGGTGTACTGCGCCAGGTCGTTCGTGCCCAGCGACAGGAACTCGACCTCCTGGAGGATCGAGCGCGCCCGCAGCGCGGCCGAGGGAATCTCGACCATCGCACCGAACTTGGCCCGCAGCCCCGCCTCACGGCACGCGTCGGCGAACGCCTTCGCGTCCGTACGGTCGGCCACCATCGGAGCCATGACCTCGAGGTACACCGGCAGCCCCTCGGCCGCCTTCGCCAGCGCGGTCAGCTGCGTCCGCAGCACCTCCGGGTGGTCGAGCAGCGACCGCAGACCCCGCACACCGAGCGCCGGGTTCGGCTCGTCCACCGGCGTCAGGAAGTCCAGCGGCTTGTCGGCGCCCGCGTCGAGCACCCGCACGACCACACGGCCCTCGGGGAACGCCTCGAGCACCTTCCGGTACGCCTCGACCTGCTTCTCCTCGGACGGAGCCTTCTTGCTGTCGTCCAGGAAGAGGAACTCCGTACGGAACAGACCGACACCCTCGGCGCCGGCCTCCACCGCCGCCGGCACGTCCGCCGGACCGCCGACGTTCGCGAGCAGCGGCACCTTGTGACCGTCGGAGGTCGCGCCCGGACCGCTGGACGTGGCCAGCGCGGCCTTGCGCTCGGCGGCGGCCTTCGTCAGCTCCGCCTTCTTCTCCTCGCTCGGGTCCACGAAGATCTCACCGGTGGAACCGTCGACCGCGATGAGCGTGCCCTCGGCCAGCTCGCCCGCGCCCGGCAGCGCCACGATGGCCGGCACACCCAGCGCCCGCGCGAGGATCGCGCTGTGGCTGGTCGGTCCGCCCTCCTCCGTCACGAACCCGAGCACCAGCGTCGGGTCGAGCAGCGCCGTGTCGGCGGGCGCAAGGTCCCGCGCGATCAGCACGTACGGCTCGTCGCTGTCCGGCACGCCGGGCATCGGCACGCCGAGCAGCCGCGCGACGATCCGGTTCCGCACGTCGTCCAGGTCCGCGACCCGGCCCGCCATGTACTCGCCGGCCCCCGCGAGCAGCTCGCGGTAGTGCGAGAAGGCGTCGTAGATACCGCGCTCGGCGGTGCTGCCGACCGCGATCCGGCGGTCGACGTCGGCGATGAGCTCCGGGTCCTGGGCGATCATCGCCTGGGCCTCCAGAACCGCCTGGGCCTCACCACCGGCCAGATTGCCCCGGGCAATCAGGTCCGCGGCCACAGCCTCCACGGCCTGACGGGCGCGCCCCTGTTCGCGCTCCGCCTCGTCCGCGGGGATCTGCTTGGCCGGCGGCTCCAGGACCGCGGTACCCATGTGCCGGACCTCGCCGATCGCCACTCCGTGGCTGACGCCGACGCCTCGCAGCGTTGTCTCCATCTCACCCGTCTCCGATTGAGCGACGGCCCCGGCCGCCGCGTTGAATGTCGAACTCGCGGTCGTCACGAGGACGGACCGGCTCAGTTCCAGCCGAAGAGCTGGTCGTCGGCCTTCACATCGCCGTCCTCGACGACGTCGTAGAGCGACTCGGCGGTGGCCTCCAGGGCCACGACGGGACAGATGGGGGACTTGCCGGCGGCCTCGACCGCGGCAGGGTTCCAACGCACCACGCCCTGTCCGCGCGTCACGGTGTCACCCTTCTTGACGAGGAGCTCGAAGCCCTCGCCGTTGAGCTGAACGGTGTCGATTCCCAGGTGGGTCAGCACACCGTGTCCCTGGTCGTCCACGACGACGAAGGCGTGCGGGTGCATGGAGACGATGACCCCGTCGAGAGGGGAGACGACCTCCGAGGGTTCACGTACGGGATCGATGGCGGTACCGGGACCGACCATCGCACCGGAGAAGACCGGGTCGGGAACTGCGGCGAGACCGATGGCGCGTCCAGCAAGCGGCGACGTCACGGTTGTCATGGGAAGCCTCCCAGGGGCGGAGATGGTGTGGCGCCGTCACTACCTGTCCTGGACGGCGTACTGTTCTGAAGCGTATGTCATAGGAAGTCCCGGTTCCGCACGAGACGTACCCGTTGGTCGGAGCTAGGGACTACCGGAAACGATTTGCCTCTACTGGCGGTGGGATGTACTGTCGTACTCCTGCCTGACCCCAACGCGGCTTTGGGTCGCGGGTCGGCAGCACCTATCAAGCCAGATCCTAACCCCAGTGGTCTACACCTCTGCGTGCTCGCAGGGGATGTGGTCAGGGGGACCGAGAAAGCCTGGTAATGTTCAACCCCGCCGGGAACGGAAAACGCGAAAAGCGAATTCCTGCCCCAGCAGCCCGCTCCAGCGGGTGGCAGAAACGGAAATCGGATCTGCTAAGCTGGAAACGAAGGAAGCGCCCGGAGGGCCTGGAAACAGGAACGAAGGAAGCGTCCGCACCT
>NZ_BMRZ01000008.1 GCF_014648895.1 Streptomyces tanashiensis | reverse complement strand
AGGTGCTTGCCCTTGACCTTGGTCCAGTGCTCGTTGAGCGCGTCCATCGCCTCGCCGTGCCCCGACGACAGCAGACGCTCCATGTGGTTGTTGGCGAGCTGACCGTCATCGGCGAGATCGTCCGCGAACTCCCGCAACGCGTCCGCCATCTCCCGGTAGGCGTCCTCGTCGACGTTGGGCCAGTTCACCCCCACCAGATCCAGCAGCGTGTCAGCCCAGTCCGGCACCGTGACAGCCATGAACCCAAATCCCCCCCGTGCGTACAACATTTACCAGAATGCTTGTGCGAATGAGGCTGTCATGTGAACACCGTCCGGAGCAAGGCGACTTCGGTGGTCAGAGTGCCACGGTGTGCGAAAAGTCCGAATACGCCGCGAAGGGAAGAGTGGGCACGGGCATCCGGATTCCTTCCCGAGGCTCCCACGGCCGGAATTCCGTGGTGCGCGCCCAACTCGGCCTGGGTGAGGAGTGATCGCTGAAACGTTCGCCTTGGCGAACCCTGGGGGAGGCGTCGTCCCCTCGGGTCGCGGAGCGCCACGAGGGGCCCCGACGGGTTTCCGCCCATTGGGGGTTAGGGTGCGGGTGGGCCGAGCAGCACCTCTGGCCCTCGCCGCTACGGCCGGTCCCGTTCCTGGGGGAGGAGCCTCCCGCCCGGCTGTTCGCGGCGTCGGGCGTGCTCCTCAAGGCTCGCTGCGGGAGGCCTTCTTCCTGTTCTGGTTACGTCGTGGCTGCTGGTTCGTACGGGGGCTTCCTTGCAGCCGGGGCAGGTCTCGCCACGCCCGTGCAGCGGTCCGAGACCGTAGCCTTCCGTCCCAACGGACTCCTGGTGGTTGACGGAGCGGATCGTCCGCCCGGACTCCTCGTCGACGGTGCGCACCGCTGTTCCGATGTGCCGGACCGTCAGGTGCTGTTCGCCCGTTTGTGTGTTGAGCACTCGCAGCGTGGCTACCGCGGTGCGGCGTGTCCGGGGCATGCCCGGCCGGTGCTGTTCCGGACCACCAGCTCGGGCGGCAGCATCCGGTGCCGGGGGAGCGGTTCCCCGCCGCCCGCCGCGTCGAGGAGGAGCGCCACTGCCTCCCTCGCCATCCGGCGCCTCGGCAGGACCACGCTGGTGAGTGCGGGCCGGGAGGACGGCCCGGCGGGGCAGTCGTCGTACGCGACCACGGACAGGTCGTCCGGAACGGAGCGGCCCGCCACGCGGGCCGCCTCCAGCGCGCCCACGGCAAGGACGTCATGGGTGGCGAAGAGCGCCGTCACGCCGGGCGTGGCGGCCAAGGCGGTCCCGGCCGCGTCGAACCCGCCGTGGTAGGTGGGCTCGTGGGCGAGGTGGACGGCGTTGTCGGGCAGGGGCCGGCCCGTCTCCGCGAACGCCCTGCGGAAGCCCTCCACGCGCCGTGTGTGGGCGGGGCTCGCGAGGATCGCGACGTGCTCGTGCCCCAGGTCGCGGAGGTGGCGTCCCGCCAGGTGGCCGCCGTCCTCGTAGTCGACGGTGACCATGGGGAACTGCTCGGGCGCGTCGGCCTCCCAGGCGCACAGGGCGACCGGGAAGCGGGCCTCGGACAGCAGCGGCAGATGGTCGGACAGATCCTGGTCGCCCGCGATGAGCAGGGCGTCCACCGAGCGGCTCGTCAGTCCCGCCAGGTGCCGACGCGCTCTCTCGCCGTTCTGGCGGGTGGTGCACAGCAGCAGGTGGTGTCCGTGTTCGTCCAGCGCGTCCTCGGCCTCTTCGACCAGGTCGGCGTAGAAGGTTGTGCCCACCGTGGGGACGAACAGGCCCACCGTGCGCGTGCTGCCGGTGGCCAGGGACCGGGCAACCAGGTTCGGCACGTATCCGAGCTCGTCGATCGCGGCCCGCACGCGCGCCGCGGTGACCGGGCGGACGGCGATGCGGCCCGTGACGACGTTGGAAACCGTCTGCTTCGTGACGCCGGCGCGTCGTGCCACGTCCTGCATCGTCACCATGAGGATCCTCATCCGACCGGTCGAAAGCCGAGGTCAGCAACGTAGTCCCGGCCGCGCCCCCGGTCAACGCCGCCCGGGGACCGGCCCCTTGGCTACGGACGTTCCTCGTCCACATGTGTTTGATTCTGTCGGGGAATTTTGACAGGACCCTTGTTTTACCGGTCAAAGGAGCCGTACGTTCCCTTCTGTCGGCAGGTCCGTGACCCGGGCGGCCGACGACGATACGAAGCTCCTCCCGCGCCCCGGTGACTGTCGGCCCTCTCCACCCGGAAACACCCTCGTGTCCTCATGCCCGCCAGGCCGGCGGGTCGAGGACCACCGCGCTCCGTCTGTCGAAGGCGGGCGCGCCCCGCGCTCCTCGGTACCCGTCGGAATCCCCCGTACGCAGCGCCGCGGGTACCGGGGTCATCCAGAGACACCGACGCGGCCCGGCCAGGGCCGGCAGGACGAGCCGGACCCCGGCCGATCCCGCCGAGCTCCTCGGACGCGGCCGCCGATCTCGCAGCATCCCCCCACCACGCAAGGAGTACCTGTGTCAGCTCCCAGACGACGGCTGGTCGGCGGGCTCGTCGCCCTGACCGTTGCCGCGGCCTGCGGTACCGCCCTGTCCCCCGCGCCGGCGTCGGCGGCGGCCGAGGCCGCCACCTACACCGTCACCGTCGGGACGAAGGGGTCGTGGACCCACCCGAACGACACCCCGGCCGCGCCGTACATCGACAAGGACGGCACCTTCTACTTCCAGCAGGCACACGCCCTCTACGGGGCGAGCGACTCGCGGAAGTGGGACTTCTTCACCGGGACGAACTTCGACACCGCCACCCGCTCCACGGCGATCAGCGACGCGGTCAACCCGGCGAACTCCAACGACAGGAACAACGACACCACCTGGCGGTGCAACAACAGCCCCACCGGCCTGGAGTCCACCTACGCGCCGACCGGGTCGGGCTACGCCCAGCGGAACTACTGCGACCTGGCCGGTGTGTGGGTCGATCCGGACACCGGGGACTGGTACGGCCTCGTCCACAACGAGTTCACCCCGCAGCCCTTCGGCGACGGCCTCCACTTCGACGCCATCGACTACGCGGTCTCGAAGGACCAGGGCAGGACGTGGTCGATCAAGGATCACGTCATCACCTCCCCGTACGGCACCACCCGGGGCGACACCACCGCGTTCCCGCAGCAGACCTACGACTACGGCGACGGCGACCAGCGTCTGTTCGTCGACACCGCGTCGGGCTACTTCTACGCCTTCTACGGCTCGCGCATCGTGAACAAGGGAGGTGGCTGGGGGGCCTTCTACAGCCACGTGGCCCGCGCGCCGATCGCCGGCAAGATGGCGCCCGCCTCATGGCAGAAGTGGTACGACGGCAGCTGGTCGCAGCCCGGCAAGGGCGGCAAGGAAAGCAACATGGTTCCCGTCGGTGCCTCCAGCACCACCGGGTACACCCCGCCGGCCAAGGAGTACAACCCGCAGACCAGCGGCAGCATCAGCCAGCAGGTCGCCGCGGGCACGATGCCGGCGACCTCGCCCATGTTCGTCATGGACATCACCTACAACGCGTACCTCGGGCTCTACATCGGTGAGCCGCAGGCCGTCGACCAGAGCGGCAACGCGTCCCAGGAGATCTACGCCACCGACGACCTCACCAAGCAGAAGTGGTTCCGGCTCGGAGACACCGGCAGCTACAAGAACGCCTCGTGGTACCGCTGGTTCCTCGACAGCGTGAACAAGACCGGCTCCGGCATCGTCGGCAAGAACTTCCGCTCCTACTGCTCCTTCGGATGCTCGGGCGGCACGTCCAGCGAGTACGTGAACCTTTCGATCGAGTCCTCCGCCCCCGCCGCTCCGGTCGACACCACCAAGACCTATCGGATCGCCGCCGCCAACGGCC
Organism: Streptomyces tanashiensis; assembly: GCF_014648895.1. Classification (GTDB taxonomy): domain Bacteria; phylum Actinomycetota; class Actinomycetes; order Streptomycetales; family Streptomycetaceae; genus Streptomyces; species Streptomyces tanashiensis. Next base: position 325,622 of record NZ_BMRZ01000008.1, on the reverse strand, counting down.
AGGTGCTCACGCAGGTCGCCGGCGGTACAGCCACCTCTTCCGTCCCCGTCGCCACCGGTTCCTCGCTGGAGTCGTGGGTCTTCACCTCCAACGGCGACGGTTCCCACCGCATCGCCAACGCCGCCACCGGCCGGCTCCTGGGGGTGGACTCCTCCTCCACCACCAGCCGCGCCTGGGGAGCCAAGCCCACGGTCACCACCATGCCCACCGGTGGCCCCACCGTCGGCCAGCAGTGGTTTGTGATTCCCGGTGCCTCCGCCACGGATGACGCTCCCACCGGGAGCTACCGCCTGGTCAACCGCTACAGCGGTCTGGTGATCGGCCTGTCCGACACGGCGGGCCGGCTCACCGAGACCACCCCCACCCGCACCTGGACCAACACCACCGGCAACGCCGTGGGCGGCACGCGCACCGCGAACGAACAGGTCCTGAGCCTCACCGAGACCGGGGCGGCCGCCCCGACGCTCAACGGCAACCACACGCTCGTCACCGGCGGCAAGGCCCTCGACAACCCCGACCACAGCACCACGCCCGGCACCCAGTTCGTCACCTGGACCCCCACCGGCGGCGCCAACCAGTCCTGGAGGTTCACTCAGCAGGCCGACGGCTCCTACGAGGTGGCCAATGTCGAGTCCGGACTCTGCGCGGACGTCGAAAGTGCCTCGACCACCGCCGGCGCCAAGGTGATCCAGTGGACCTGCACCGGGGGCACCAACCAGCGCTGGAGGGTCACCTCCCAGACGGGCGGAACGTACAAGGTGGCCTCGGTGCGGAGCGGGCTGCTCCTCACCACCGCTTCCACCGCGAACGGCGCGCTCGTGACCCAGCAGACGGACACCGGATCGACGCTCCAGTTGTGGTCGATCAACTGACCCACCCCTTCGGGTGACATGATCCAGGCCGGGTACCGGTGCGAGCGAAGCCCGGAACCCGGCCTGGCCAAGAGCGGTGCATGGGAGGGCGGCCCAACCTGCGTCCGGGGCCTTCCCCCTCGGTGGTCAGGTGGCGAGGCCGAGTCGTGGACCGCCGCGGTCGCGCAGTCGTCTGAAGAAGGCCAGCACGCCCGCCGAGCCGCCGGCCCAGGTGGCGCTCGGCCGGGCGAGACCGGTGTCCGGGAACACGGGCCGGGACCAGGTGCCGCCGCTGCGGCTCAGGATGAGCAGGGCGACGGTCTCGGCCGCGTCCCAGAACTCCTCGGCCGCGGACGCCGCCGCGACGTCCACCATCAGCTCTCCCACGCCGGCCAGTCCGCAGCACTGCGAGACCAGCGGCATCCGTGGTGCCAGTGCGGCGCAGGCGCGCGCGGCCCCCTGGGCGAGGTCCAGGTACCCGGGCTCGTCGAGGTGTTCGGCGGCTCCGACGAGCACGCTCCCGATGCCGGCCAGGCCCCGGCACCACGAGCCGTAGCGGCGTGTCGCCCCCGGCTCGGCGGCCGCCGCGATGATGTCCGGTGTCACGGCGGCCAGGCGCGCGGCGGCCTTCCCGGAGCGGCCGACCGCGTCCGGGTCCCCGGTCGCGGCACCGTACTCCAGCAGGAAGAGGGCGACGCCCGCCTCGCCGTGCGCGATGCCCTCGCGGAGTGCGGCGCCGCCGGCCGTGTCCGAACCGGCCGGCGTCAGCCGGGCGGTGCCCGACGCCAGCATCCGGTCGCAGCCGGCGGCGACGTCCACGTGCCGGTCCGCGGCGTGCCGGTGGCCGGACCGGAGGGCGTGCCGGGCGAGCAGCAGCCGGCCGAGGCCGATTCCGGCGGCGCCCGCGATCAGGTCCGCCTCCGGAGGCCCGCCGTCCGGCGCGCGTTCCGGGAGGACGGGGTCCTCGGACCGGGCGCCGGGGTCCGTCTCCGGCCCCGCCTGCGCGAGGAAGAGTTCGACGCCGGTGCGCCCCGTGTAGAAGCCGGGGGACAGGTTCCTGGACTGGTCCGCGGTCCACCGCGCCAACGCGGCGACGGTGGAACGCACATGGGGCCGGTGCGCGTGATGGAGGAGTTCGAGGCCGAGTCCCGAACTGCCGCCGTAGACGTCGATCGAGGTGGGGACGTTCAGCTGTGCGGCCCGCACCGGGTCCACGATGGCGCGGGCCTCAGCGACGCAGAACGCGGTCGTGTGCTCGATGATCTCGTCCAGCAGACCGCTGTCGATCCGGGGGCGCGCGGGCCGGCGTACGGTGCGGGCCGTGCCGGTGCGCAGGCGCTCGGCGGCGGCGGTCCGTACGGCCGGGTCGAAGCTCATCAGGCCGGTGATCCACGACCGGACCGCCTGGTGGGCGCGCCCGGGCAGTGCCCATGCCAGGCAGGCCAGGGTCCTGTCCCGGTTCACCCCGTGGTCGGCGTCGACGATCACCGGGTCCATGCCGGTGGCGGCGAAGAAGAGGGTCGCGCCGAGGGCGTAGTGGTCGTCGGCGGGGGCGGCCGGACCGGTCGCGTGCAGAACGGGCTCGCTGTATCCGGGGGTCGCCCCTCCCGGACCGGTGCCGTCCCACTCGCTGATCCCGAAGTCGATCACGTGGCAGTCGCCGGGTCCCGAGCCGTCGAGCACGACGTTGTCCGGCTTGAGGTCGCGGACGACCACGTTACGGCCGTGGATCCCGTCCAGGACGCTCAGGAGCCGGCGGGCGAGGACGGAGAGGGCGCGTTCCGGCCGGGTGCCGTCGTCCCGGTAGGGGCCGTTCCGCAGAACGTCTCCGCGCAGGTCCCGGTCGCCGCAGCTGCTCATCACCAGGTACTCGTCCGCCTGGTGGGCGAAGTAGTCCAGCGCGCGGGGCACGCCCGCGACGCCGTCGAGCGCGGTGAGGACCGTGCGTTCGTTGCGCAGCCGGTGCCGGGCGTCCGTACCGGACTCGTCCTCGCCCACGAAGGCCCTCGCCTGTTTGACCACGACCGGCCGTCGGTGCGCGCGGTCGACCGCGCGGTAGACGTTGCCCCGGGGTGCGCGCGCGATGCCGGCGGTGACGGTGTAGCGGCCGCCGCCGAAGCCCTGCGCGGACGGTTCGTCACCATGTCCGGAGACGCTCGTGAAGGGGTCCTCGGCCCAGGGCGGGCACCGGTAGCGGCCGACGGCCAGGCCGTCGAAGATCCGGCCGTCGGGCCCGGTCATGATGGATTCGAGCCGCCCGCTCCGGCCGGTCCGGTAGTCGCCGGTGAAGGGGCCGTAGCGGTAGTAGACCGGGGCCCTCGGATCGACCCGCCGATCGCTGACGACCCGCGGGCCCTCCCGGTCGCGCAGTACGGCGGCGAGTTCCCGGGCGACCTCGACCACGGTGCCGTCCCGGGGATACACGGTGATCGCCTTGCCGACGGCTCCGGCGCTCACCACCCCGGAGTTGAGGCGGCGCAGCGTCTCCGGGTCGCGGGCGAACTTCGCGTGGCAGACGTGCCGGGACAGTACCGGCAGGACGAGCCGGATCACGGTGTCGAGGTCGCCGGGGCGCGTGGAGACGTGCAGTTTCCAGCCGTGTTCCATCGCCGGCATCCGCGGATCGTTCAGATACGACCATGTGCCGTCGGACCAACCGCGGCGGCCGGTGATGGAAACGGCCACCGCTACGAGTTCAGGTCACAGGCGAAGCGGGTGGTGGCGGTCACCCAGGGGTCGGCGAGACACGCCGTGTGTTCGCGGTCGCTGCGGTCGTCGTCCTCGAACGGGATCGCCTCGTCGTCGATCTCCAGCGGGCCCGCGTCGCGGAATCCGTCGGCTTCCAGAAGTTCCGGCACGGCTAAGGGCATGTGACGCCTCCAGGGTCTGTCGTGCACTGCGGAGCAGGAAAATGGCCGACCCGGGCCGGTGGGCCCGCTGGGCCAAGGACTCGCTGAACCACGGTAGGGAGGGGGTGAACTCTCTGACAAGGGACACGGAGAAACGATTCGCCTCTGGCTCGTTCCGGACGGTGGGGCCAACTCGCCCCCGGACGGCGCCGATGGCGGCACGGCGGAGCCGGCTGTCACTCGTCTTTGTCCGTATGGCCTCCGGGGTATGGCGCCGGCTGCCATGGTGGTCGCGTTCGGTCGGTCAGGGAACCGGGGGTGGGACCTTTGGGCCGTGGGACGCGCCGGCGGGCGGCGGTCGTCGGGACGGTGGTGCACGCGTCGGGTCCGCGTTCGGTCGCCGTCGGCGGCGGGGTGGAAGGCGACATCCGTACGGGCGACCGGCCGGACGGCGGGGCCCGACCGTGAGGTGGCCCTTCCGACGCAGGTCCGGGCACGCACCGGCAGGCACGGTCACCGCCTCGGGCGAGCGGTCGATCGCGATCGACACCGGGGGCGGCCCGTTCCTGGGGAACGCCGTCACGGGAGACCACGCGACCATCGTGCAGACACCCCCCGGGGAGCTGCGTCCGGTGCGGAAGGTGGCCGCGCCGCGCGGGTTGACGAACCTACCGGTCCGGCACGGGGTGTTCGTGGGGCGTACCCGGGAGCTGAAGCAGCTGGACGCCGTCCTGGGCGGAGCGGGCACGGCGGTGGTGCAGGCCGTGCACGGACTGGGAGGGGTCGGCAAGAGCGCCCTGGCCGCGCACTGGGCGTTCACGCGGGTCCGTCGCCACAACCCGGTCTGGTGGATCACCGCCGAGACCCCGGCGGACCTGGACACCGGTCTCGCGAAGCTGGCCGCCGCCCTGCAACCCGCCCTGGCCCACCTGCCGCAGGACCAGTTGCGGGAGAGGGCGGTGCAGTGGCTCGGCGCCCACAGCGGATGGCTGCTCGTCCTCGACAACGTCGACGATCCCGCTGCCGTCCGCCCGCTCCTGGCACGCGCCGTCGACGGCCGTGTCCTGATCACCAGTCGGCGCGCCTCCGGGTGGCACGACATCGCCACCCCCGTCGCCCTGGACGTGCTGACCCCCGCATCGTCCCTCGACCTGCTCACCAGGATCCTCGCCCGTGACGGCGTTCCCGCCGACCTGGACGGCGCCGAGCGGTTGTGCGCCGAACTCGGCCATCTTCCGCTGGCTCTGGAGCAGGCCGGCGCCTACATCGCCGAGGCCAGGCTGAACCCCCGCGCCTACCTCCGCCTGCTCGCCGACCACCCGGCCGACATGTACCGCGAGGCCGGCGAGGGACACGGCAGGGACAGGACCGTCGACCGAGTCTGGCGCATCACCCTGGACCGCCTGTCCGACACCCCCCTCGCCGGCGAGGCCCTGCGCGCCCTCGCCTGGTACGCCCCCGACGACATCCCCCGCACCCTCCTGGACCCCCTCGGCACCCCGCCCGCCGTCCACGGGGCGGTCCGGCGCCTGGCCGCGTACAGCATGATCACCCTCACCGGGGACACGATCTCCGTGCACCGGCTCGTCCAGGCACTCGCCCGCACGCCCGACCCCGAGGACCCCCACCGCCGGCTCACCGACATCGCCCACGCCCGCGACCGGGCCGCCGCCCACCTGCACACCGCCCTGCCCGCCGCGCGGCGGAATCCCGCGACCTGGCCCACCTGGCGGAGCTTCCTTCCGCACATCGAGGCCCTGGCCGACCACACATCCCCCGCCACCGACACCGCCGTCACCGCGACCGTCCTCAACCAGGCGGGACTCTTCCTCCACGGCCAGGGGCGGAAGGAGCGCGCGACCCCCTACCTCGAACGCGCCCTGGAAGACCGGGTGCGGCTCCTGGGCGCCGATCACCCGGACACCCTCACCGCGCGCGGGAACCTCGGCATGGCCTACGAGTCGACGGGGGACACGGAGCGGGCCATTCCCCTCTACCGGCAGGTCTGCGAGGACCGGGCGCGGGTGCTGGGCGTCGAGCACGAGGACACTCTCACCGCCCGCAACAACCTCGCCGGCGGCTACGAGTCGGCGGGGGCTCTGGACGAGGCGGTCCAGCTGTACGAGCAGACCCTGAAGGACATGACACGCGTGCTGGGCGCCGACCACCCGGAAACCCTCACCCTGAGCGACAACCTCGCCGGCTGCTACGAGCTGGTGGGGGATCCCGACCGAGCCCTCCGGCTGTACCGGCGGACCCTGGACGCCCGGATCCGGGTGCTGGGCGCCGACCACGAGGAAACCCTCAGCACCCGCAACAACCTCGCTGTCACCTACCTCTCGGCGGGCGATCCGGCGCGGGCCCTTCCCCTTTCGGAGCAGACCCTGAACGACCGGATCCGGGTCCTGGGGGCCGACCACCCGGGCACCCTCAGCGCCCGGAGCAACCTCGCCGTCGCCTACGAGCTGTTGGGGGACCTCGCCCGGGCGATCCCGCAGTACCAGCAGGCGATGGCCGAGAAGGCCAGGGTCCTGGGCGCCGACCACCCGGACACGCTCAGCGCGGGGCGCAGCCTCGCCACCGCCTACGAACTGGCGGGGGACCTCGACAGGGCCGTCCCCCTGTACCGGCAGACGGTGGACGAACGGGCCAGGGTGCTGGGCGCCGATCACCCGGACACCCTCACCGCGCGCACCTACCTCGCGGGCGCCTACGCGGCGGCGGGGGATCCGGCCCGCGCCGTCCCGCTGTACCGGCGGACGCTGGACGACCGTATCCGGGTGCTGGGCGCCGAGCACGAGGACACCCTCCACTCGTACAACCAACTCGCCAACGGCTACGCGTGGACGGGGGACCTCGACCGGGCCGTCCCCCTGTACCGGCAGGCCCTGAGCGGCATGACGCGCGTCCTGGGCGCCGATCACCCGGACACCCTCGCCGTCGCGGACAACCTGGCCACGGTCCTCCGGAGCAGGTTCCTGTGAACCCCCGCGTCCCGGGGACGCGTCGCGCCGCCCCTCCGGCCGCCCGCCGGCCGGAGTGCTCGTGAAGACCGCCCCGTAAATGTGGAGGAGGTCGGGGAACTCCGTGAGTCTTCCGTCGGTGAATCGCGTGCGGAATCGCGTCGAAAGGGCCTGCCGCATCCGCCCGACTCATCAGTAACCCCGGCCTGACCAGCGAAAACGTAGATGTGACGGGCGTGGATCAGGGCCCGCACCGTCTTCGTCGGGCCGGGGTATGGTCGGCCGCGTTCGCCGGACCGGGTGCATCGATGAGGGGACGACGCGGCCCTTGCGTACGCCGCGCGACGACCGGCCCAGGGCGAGAGACCGACCACAGACGTTCGAGGCGAGGCAGACCGATGGAAGTTCCGGCCACCGCTTCGGGCGACGGCGACCGCACCGGCGGGGGCATGGACGGCGGAGGCTGGTTCGCGCCGGGCCCGAGCCGGGCGACATCGGCATCCGCACCCCCGAACGGCCCTGCGCGCGCGCCCCGTTCCGTACCGCGGCAGCGCGACCGCACCGGGCCGCCGGCCGCGGGCGGGGACACCTCCGACACCGCGCTGCTGCGCCGGACGATGGCCGAGATCGAGCCGATCGCCGACACGGTCACCTCGTACTTCTACGCGCTGCTCTTCCTCCGCCACCCCGCCCTCCGGGCGCTCTTCCCCGCGGCGATGGACACCCAGCGCGACCGGCTCTTCACCGCGCTGCTCACCGCCGCCACCCACGCCGACGATCCCGCCACCCTGACCGCGTACCTGACGGACCTCGGCCGGGGCCACCGCAAGTACGGCACCCGGCCCGAGCACTATCCGGCCGTCGGCGAGGCCCTGATCGGCGCCCTCGGCCGCTACGCGCCGTCGACCTGGGGGCCCAGGACCGAAGCCGCGTGGGTCAGCGCCTACACGACCATCTCCCAGATCATGATCGACGCGGCGACCGCGGACGAGATGCGCGCCCCCGCGTGGTGGCAGGCGGAGGTGGTCGCCCACGAGATGCGCACGAAGGACATCGCGGTCGTCACGGTCCGGCCCGACCAGCCGTACCCCTTCCTCGCCGGGCAGTACACGGCCCTGGAGACGCCCTGGTGGCCGCGGGTGTGGCGGCACTACTCCTTCGCCTCGGCCCCGCGCTCCGACGGCCTGCTCTCCTTCCACGTCAAGGCCGTGCCGGCGGGCTGGGTCTCCAACGCCCTCGTCCACCGCGCCCGTCGCGGGGACGTCGTCCGGCTCGGTCCCCCCACCGGCTCCATGACGATCGACCACACCACCGACAACGGGCTGCTCTGCCTCGGCGGCGGCACCGGCATCGCGCCCATCAAGGCCCTGGTGGAGGACGTGGTGCAGCACGGCCGGTACCGCTCCGTCGACGTGTTCTACGGCGCCCGCCGCAGCGACGACCTGTACGACTTCGACACCATGCTGCGGCTGCAGCAGTCCCACCCCTGGCTCTCGGTCCGGCCGGTCGTCGACGAGGGTTCCGTCGGCCTGTCCGGCGGACTCCCCGAGGCGGTGCGCGAGTACGGCTCGTGGCACACCCACGACGTGTACCTGTCCGGCCCGCCCGGCATGATCCGACGCGGCGTCGACACCCTGCTGGGCATGGGCGTCCCGCCCCGCCGCATACGACACGACTCCATCGAAGGACTGGTCGGGGCAACGACGTGAGCACTTTCGAACAGGCGACGCCCCTGCGCACCAGCCGCCCGGGCAGCGACGGCGAACACCTGGTCCAGCAGCGGATGGGCACCGCGGAGCGTGCCGACCGCTTCTACGCCGAGCAGGTCCTCGAACGACTCAACCCGCGCATGCGGGAGTTCGTGGCGCGGCAGGAGATGTTCTTCCTCGCCACCGCCGACCGGAACGGCGCGTGCGACAACACCTTCCGGGCCGGCCCGCCCGGCTTCCTCCACGTCCTGGACGACACGACGCTGGCCTACCCCGAGTACCGGGGCAACGGCGTCCACGCCAGCCTGGGCAACATCGAGGAGAACCCGCACGTCGGTGTCCTCATGGTGGACTTCCTCCGCGACCGCATCGGACTCCACGTCAACGGCCGGGCCGGGATCGTGGCCGACGAGGACATGCGCCGTGCCCACCCCACGCTCGCGACCGACCCGGTGCCCGGCCGGCGGGCCCGGGTCTGGGTGGTGATCACCGTCGAGGAGGCGTACATCCACTGCGCCAAGCACATCCCCCACCTGCAGAGGGTCCCCGCGCACGGCTCCGGCCGCTCCTGGGGAACGGACGACGTGAAACGCAAGGGCGGCGACTTCTTCGGAGCCGCCGCCGACGCGCCGGAGCGGGGCCCCTTCCTGCCGCCGCCCCGCGCGGACGCGGCGAGCTGGCGGGCCGAGGCGGAACGGGTCCTGGCGCGGGCGGTGCGGCGCGACCACGGTGCGGACACCGGTGCGCGCGCGACGACCGAAGCAGGGGCGCGGAGGTTCAGCGGCTGGTTCAGCAGGAGCACCCCCGCCTGACCGTCCGCCTCCGCCGACGGCCGCCGCTCCGGGTGGTGTACGGGGCGAGGGCGGGTCAGAGTCGCTCGGCCGCCCGGACCCGGTGAAGGTGGACGAGGATGTCGTAGGCCCGGCCGAGGGCCAGGGTCGGCAGGGGGTCCGGGGTGAAGGTCGAACCGGCGTCGTAGACGGGCCGGGGGCGGTCGAGCCAGTCGTGCGCGGCGGCGGGCGCGGTCCGCAGGTCGAGGTAGAAGTCGCGGTACCCGACCCGGTCCAGGGTGTGCTCGTTCATGCCGGGACGCGCCGCCGGGACGGTGACCGGCTTCCAGTCCCCGTCGAGTGAGGTGTCCTTGGTGAGGAAGGAGCCGCCGGCGAAGGTGAAGCCGATCGCGGCGTAGTCGCGGCCCAGGCGTTCGCGCAGGACGGCGCCCTGGGTCCGCGGGTACATGTCCGGGTGGGTCGACAGGTATCCGATGTGGCCGTTGTGGGCCGACAGCAGCATCCGGTGGCCCGTGTGCCGCTGCCACCACAGCACGTTGTCGGCCATGGCCTGGTCGCGCAGGCGTTCGGCGGCGGTGACCGACGCGGGGTCGGCGAGGTCGATTGTGGCGAAGGCGAAGGTCTGCGCGATGTTCCGGGCGTGCTGCACCGTCCACGCCTGCTCCTCGCCGGCCTCGCCGGCCTCGCCGCCCTCGGCGACCAGGTCGAGTGCCTCCTGGGCGCGCGCGGCGTTCTCCTCGCGCTCCGCGAGCGGTTTGCGGAGGTAGCCGAAGATGTCGTCGAACGGGCGAAGTCCGGCGTACAGCGCGGTGAGGCGGGGCAGCGCCTCCGGCCGGGTCTCGCGGACGGACGACAGCACGCGCGCGAAGATGTGGTCACCGAGCTTCGGACCGCCGAGATCATCCCCCATGAAGTGGACCCGCCGGCCGGGCCGGCGACGGTTGTGCTCGCGCATCCAGCCGATCAGGCTGACGAACTCCTCGCGCTCCCAGGGGGATCCGGCCAGCGTCTCCTCCGCGATCCGTCGCGGGTCGCCGGGACCGCCCTGGAGGTACTCGTCGATCCGGAGCCCCGCCGACCAGCTCATCTCCAGCGCGAAGGCGGTGAAGCCGCATTCCTCGACGAGGTGCCGGAAGACGCGCTCCTTCATGGCGAAGAACTCGTGCGAACCGTGCGTCGCCTCGCCGAGACCCACCACCTTCGCCTTCCCGACCATGGCGCTCAGCGCCCGGAGATCGGCGGTCCGGCCACCGGGGTCCGTGGTGCGCAGCGGGTGCGCGACCCGTTCCAGTGACCGTACGACGGCGGCTTCCCGGCTCGTCGGGGCGGCGGCGGACGAACCGGCCGGCGCGGCGGGTCCCGCCGACGCCGCTCGTGCGGCCGGCGCGGACAGGGCCGAAGCGGCGATGCCTCCTGCGAGCCCTCCCGTGAGCGCGAGGAAACCCCGTCGGCCGGTCGTCTTCCTGTACCCCTGCATGCTGATCACTCCTTGCGTACGACGGCTCCCCGAGCCGATGAAGTGATCTTCGCGTGCCGTGGGGCGGACCGCCCTGGGGTGCGCCACCGGCTTCCTCCAGGGGATATCCCCACCGGACTCGGGCAGCTGTCCGGATGGTCCGGTGGCTCTCGGCCCGAGCAGGGTGGACGGACGCACCACCCTGATCCACGAGGCAAGGAGCCCCCCTGTGTTCAGTCCGAAGTCGGCCGCCCGCCGCGCCGTGCGCACCGCTGCCGTCGGTGTTCTCGCCGCCGCGACCTGCGCCACCCTGATGACCGGCAGTGCCGGAGCGATCGTCAACGGGACCGATTCCACGGAGCGTTACCCGTTCATGGCGACGATCCCGGAGTCGGCTCCGCGGCACGGTCTGTACGACGGCAACTGCGGGGCATCGCTGATCGATCCGCAGTGGGTGCTGACGGCCGCTCACTGTGTACGGGGTGACGGCCTGGAGCTGGACGGCATCGTCCGGATCGGGAGCGAGAGGAGGAAGACCGGCGGAACCGTCCGGGCCATCGAGCGGATCGTCGTCCACCCCGGTTACGTGAACGGTGACGGCAAGGCCGCCAACAAGGACGACATCGCCCTGGTCCGCCTCGACCGCCCGGTCGCCGAGCAGCCGATCCGGATCGCGCGGCGGGCCGGGCGGCCCGGCACCCCGACCCGCATCCTGGGGTTCGGCACCACCGCCGACACCGAACTGAGGTTCGCGGAGCGGCTGCAGGAGCTGGAGACGCGCCGGGGCGCCGACACCGAGTGCGCCCCGGGCTACGCGGACCGGACCCGGCTGTGCACGATCAGCCGCGTGCCCGAGGCCATGGCGTGCTTCGGAGACTCGGGCGGGCCGCAGCTCCAGAAGGGCAGGCACGGGCGGTGGGAGCTCGTCGGGGCCACCTCCGGACCCGGAGTGCCGGGGGGCGGTCCGTGCTCGGCCGGACCGGGTCTGTACACGGACGTGCCCGCCTACGCGGACTGGATACGGAAGACCCTCAGGCACGGCGCCTGAGCGCGGGGCCGGGCGACCGGAGAAGGAGCGGCTTCTGAGACCGGGGCCGGGGGACCGGGGGAGGAGCGGCTTCTGAGACCGGGGCCGGGCGACCGGAGGAGGAGCGGCTTCTGAGACCGGGGCCGGGGGACCGGGGGAGGAACGGCTTCTGAGAACGGATTCCGGGGGAGGCGCAACCCCGGGCCCCGTCGGACGTCTGTCGGAACGAGGCCCTCATCGGGCTCGTTCCGACGGCGGCCGTCCGCCGCCGTCATTCCTCACCGACCACGGAGAGAACGTCCTTTGAAGCACCCAGACACCTCCACCGCCACTCGCCGCCGCCCGCTCCGGGCCCGTGCGCTCACCGCGTCCACGGCGGCGCTCCTCCTGCCGCAGGTCCTGGCGGGGAGCCCCGCGTCCGCCGCCACCCCCGGCGATCCGGCCCAGGGGACGCGGGGCGTCGCCGTCGTCACCTACAACCTGGGGGACGAGGCCCATCGGCTGCCGGAGACCGGGGAACCCGTCGAGATCGCCGGGACCGTGCACTACCCGAAGGACCTCGGCACCACCCCGCGGCCCCTCGTCGTCCTGCTGCACGGCTGGCACGAGACCTGCGCCGACCGGTCGGCGGTGGCGGCCCGTGCCGCCGCCGAGGAGGCCGGGGACTGGGACGCGTACGAGGCCGCCAGCCGCAAGCTCTACAGCTGGCCCTGCGCCCCCGGCACCCGGCCCATCGCCAGCGACCGGGGCTACGACTACCTCGGCGAGAAGCTGGCCGGCGACGGCTTCGTCGTCGTGTCCCTCCGTGCCAACGGCATCAACGCCTCGTCGGTCGAGAGCGACGGGAACGCCTCCGCGCGAGCCGGCCTGATCAACAAGCACCTCGCCCTGTGGCAGCAGCTCGACGCCTCGGGTCGCGGCCCCCTCGCCGGCGCGTTCCGCGACGCGGCCACGGGCAGGCCCGCGCGCGTCGACTTCAGGCGCCACGTCGACCTGAACAGGGTCGGCACCATGGGCCACTCGCGCGCCGGCGCCGGAGTGACCTGGCAGGCGGCGGACCGTCACAAGGACCAGTGGCCCGCCGGGGTGAAGATCAGGTCGGTGCTTGCACTGGCCCCCGCGTACAACGTCATGACCGAGGACATGACCGCGTACGAGATCACGGACACGCCCCTCGCCGTGGTCCGCGGGACCTGCGACGGCCAGGTCGGCCCGGAGGCGCTCACCTTCGCCGCCGACGCGACGGCCAGGAGCTCCGCCGGGTTCCACCCGTTCGAGATGCGCGGCGCGAACCACAACTACTTCAACACGCAGTGGTCGCCGGAGAGCGGGGAGGTCGCCGCCCGCGACGACGCCGTCCACGACGCCGACCGTCCCGGCCAGTGCACCGAACGCGGTGGCTCCACCTTCGAGACCCAGCTGAGCGAAGCCGCCCAGCGCCGGGCCGGCGCGGCGTACACCGCCGCCTTCTTCCGCCGGTACCTCACCGGCGGCGAGCGGTTCGAGGCGGTGACGACCGGAAGGTGAGCGTGCCCGGCGCCGCATGCGTAGCATGCGGCGGACCGGGCGAACCGAAGGGGGAAGGGGCTTCCGTGTCGAGACGCCGTGTGGTCGTGGTCGGAGCCGGGATCGGCGGCCTCACGGCCGCGGTGGCCCTGCACCGGCGCGGTTGGCAGGTCACCGTCTGCGAAGGGGCCCCCGAACCTCCCGTCACCGGTGCCGGGATCGGCCTCGCCCCCAACGCACTGCGCGCGCTCCGGGCCGTCGACGTCGACATCACCCGGGCCATCGGCGGAGCCGTACCGGCCACGATGGGGGTGCGCCGCCCCGACGGCCGGTGGCTCACCCGGATCGGCACCTCCGACATGGCGGCGCGCTACGGGATGCCCCCGATCGCCGTCCCGCGCCCGGCCCTCACGGCGGCTCTGGCCGCCGTGCTGCCGCCGGAGGCACTCCGGTACGGCACCGTCGTGACCGCCGTCGACGAGGTCGCGGGCCGGCCGGTCGTGCGTACGGAAGCCGGCCCGGAGCTTCCCGCCGACGTGGTCGTCGCGGCCGACGGGATCCACAGCCCGTCGCGCCGTGCCCACTTCCCCGACCACCCCGTCCCGCGCTACCTCGGCGAGACCGCCTGGCGGGCCCTCGTGGAAGCTCCTGATCTCGGGATCCAGGCCATGAGCGAGACCTGGGGGCGGGGCGAACGGTTCGGCGTGACGCCGCTGACCGACGGCCGGTTCTATCTCTACGCCACCGCGGTCGTGCCCGCCGGCATCCGGTCGGACGACCCCCGTGCCGAACTCCGCCGTCGCTTCGGGTCGTGGCACGACCCGATTCCCGCCCTGCTCGACCGGGTCGACCGCCTGCCCCTCGCCGATGTCCTCCGGCACGACCTCCACGAGCTGGCCGCTCCGCTGCCGCGCCTGCACCACGGCCGGATCGCCTGGCTCGGCGACGCGGCCCACGCCATGGCCCCGAACCTCGGCCAGGGCGGCTGCCAGGCCATCGAGGACGCCGTCGTCCTCGCCCACCTCCTGCCCGTCGGAGCCGGCGCTGAGGGGGATGACGGCGACGACGACGGCGGTGGCCGTGGCGGCGCGGACGGCGATCGCGGCGCCGACGGCATTCCGGCCGCCCTCGCCGCGTACACCGCGGCCCGCCGTGACCGTACCGACGCCGTGCGCGTCCGCGCCCGCCGGGTCGGCCGCCTGGGAGCCCTCCGGCACCCGCTCGCCGTGGCGGCCCGCGACCTCGCGGTGCGTGCCACCCCCGACCGGCTGGCCCTGCGGGGCATGGACGACCTGTTCAACGGCTTCCGCCTGCCGGAGCGGCCGATGGGGTGAGCCGCCGGGCCCCGCGACTACCGGGCCCAAGGGAGTTCGCGCGTGCCCTCGGCGCCGGGAACGGAGGCGACCCCGTCGGCACGCATCGCGACGTGGGCCTCGGCCCGCTCGGGTGCGTGGATCCGGCGGATCCGGTCCGCCGGCAGGACCAGGGTCTGCCCGGCCGAGACCTTCTCGGTGCGGTCGTCGCAGGTCACCTCCAGGGTTCCCGTGGTGACCGTCCAGACCTGTTCACGGCTGACGGAGTGCTCGGGACCCGTCGCCCCGGCCTCCATCGCGACCGTCCACGTGCTGAGTTCGGCGCTGCCGCGGCTGGGGGCGGCCCGTCCGGTCATGGTGGCGTTCGGGGAGACGGTCACGTGCTCGGCCGCGGGGGTGATGACCCGTACGGCGGGGTCCTCGGTCCCGTCCGCCGCGGCCCACTCGACGAGCTGGACGACCACTCCGTTCGGGTCGGTCGTCTGGAACAGGCGCTCGCCCCAGGGCTCTTCGCGCAGCGGCATGGTGATGGGCGCGCCCGCCGCACGGAGCCTGGCCTCCTCGGCGGCGAGGTCGGTGACCGTGAGCGCGAGGATCAGGCCGGTCGCCTCCCGGTCCCGCTGCTCGGCGGGGAGGACTTCGGTGCCCTTGCGGAGCAGCACGATGTCGACCGCGGCGTCCTCGCGGGTCAGGGAGGCGAAGCCGTCGTCGGCCATGGCGACCTGATAGCCGAGATGGGTGCAGAGGAACGCGCGGGAGGCGTCCACGTCGGCGACGGTCAGGGAGAGAGTGGAGGTGGAGACGTTCATGAGGGTTCCTCGGGCGGTGTGTGTGGTGGGCCGGGGTAGGCGTCGACGCGTTCGTCATCGGTGGTCGTCCGCTGACGACGGCTTCTTCGCGAAGGCGGTGGCGGTGACTACCGCAGATGCGTGTAGGGCCTGTTCGAACCCTGGCCGGTACGTCCCGCGCCTGGTGACCAGCGTGTCGAAGCGTGTCGCCGGACGGCCGGCGACGCTCAGCGGCCCGCGTGCGGGCGTCGATGTCGTCCCGGGGAAGCCGACGACGGTCGCCACGGCCTTCTCGCCCTCGACGGGGACGATGGCGTGCGGGTCGCCGGGGCCCGCGAGGTAGCGGTCGAGGGTGGCGGCGAGGTAGGAGGTCAGTCTGCGCATACGGATGCTCCTCGGGTGCTGTGGTCAGGCGCCGGCAGGTCGAGCTGGTACTCGTGGACGATCTGCTGGGGGCGGAAGCCGAGGCACCGGTTGACGGCGAGCATGTGGGTGTTGTCGTCGGCGTTGTCGGTCTCGATCTCGACGATGCCGGGGTGGGTGTCCTTGAGGGTGCGCAGCATGGTGGCCTTCAGCCACAGCCCGAGCCCGTGTCCGCGGTGGGCGGGCACCACGGCGGTGTCGTACTGCAGAGCCCGGCGGGTCTCCCCGGCGCGGATGACGATCTCGGTGTAGCCGCCCATGGTGTCGCCCTTGAGGGCGGCGAGGGTGAGCAGGGTGTCTCCCCGGTCCGCGAGGACCTGGGCCATCTTGCGGACCCGGTCGGCGTCCCAGCTCACGCGGCCGTAGTCCATGTCCCCGGTCGGCATGTCGTTCATCGCGTTCTTCGCCGCGGCGAAGGTGGCGGCGAGGTGGTCGGGGACCGTGCCGGTCCAGCCGGCCAGTTCGTAGCCGGGGTGCTCGGTGTCGGCCGCGGTGTCGTCGGCCTCCGCGACGGGCAGCAGGAGTTGATGGAGCGTCATGACACGGCGGAAGGAGCGCGCGGTGCAGAAGGCGTCGCCCGCGGTGCCGTCGGTGGTCACGGTCAGCATGCTGCGGCGCCGTTCGACCTGGGCGGCGAAGGCGGCCGTGGACAGCAGCTGGGTGCCCACGCCGCGGCGCCGGGCGTCCGGGTGGACGTGCAGTTCCAGCTCGGCCAGGTGGTCCTGGCCGGGTGAGGTGAAGAGGCGCAGCCCCGCCACACCGACGACCGTGCTGTCGGGTCCGGTGGCCAGCCAGAAGAGTCTGTGGCTGTCCAGGCCCGCCGTGGTGAGCTGGGCGTGCACCTGCTTGGGGCTGGGCGTCGGCCGGTCCGGAAGGTCGTGCCGGCCGGCGGCGCTGACCACGGCGTGCCAGGCGGCGGTCTGTTCGGCCGACAGCCAGGCCACGGGGGCGACGTGGATCTGCTGGGACAAGGGGAAAGCTCCTCGGATCGGTGTGGTCTCCACGCTAGGGAGCACCCCCACCCGGGGAATCGGCCTGCGTTACCTGTCCCGGCGACCGACAGGGGCCGCCGTATCAGTCATCGGCTACCGATGGGCGGCCATGACGTCCGGCAGTTCATGGCGCGAGGCCACGCCCAGCTTGGGGTAGGCCCGGTAGAGGTGGTGTCCGACCGTCCTGGGGCTGATGAACAGCTGGGCGGCGATGTCCTTGTTCGACATGCCGTCCGCCGCCAGCGTGACGATGTGCAGCTCCTGCGGGGTGAGCAGCGAGAGGACACCCGGGCCGCGACGGGGAGCCGTCGCGACGCCGGTGGCCTCCAGTTCGGTCTGGGCGCGGTCGGCCCAGGCCCGGGCGCCGATCACGTCGAAGGCCTCCAGGGCCGCGGCCAGGTGCGTCCTCGCCTCGGACTTGCGGCGGTCCCGGCGCAGCCACTCGCCGTACAACAGCCGCGTACGGGCGTGTTCGAAGGGCCGGCTGTCACGGTCGTGGAGTCGAAGCGCCAGGGCGAAGGTGTCGTCCCGGGGGTCGAGCAGGGCCCGGCAGCGCTGCAGGAGCGCCTCGATCGAGGGTGCGGGCACCCGGTGTGCCAGGTCCGTCAGCCGGTCGAGCGCCCCCGTGGCCAGGTCGGCCTCGCCCAGGCGTACCGCGGCCTCGATCAGGTCGGGCAGGCTGCGTTCGGCGGGCAGTTGGTGCCGCGCCGGGCCGTGGTACAGCACCGAGAGGTGATCCAGGGCCTCCCGGACCCTGCCGTGACCGAGGTCGAGCAGACCGAGCGCCCATCTGGCCCGGTGCAGGCCCGCGGGCCGGGCGCCCGTGCCGGGGTCGGTCAGCGCCTGGCGGGCGAGGTCGCGGCAGCGGTCCTCGTCGCCCTCGATCGCCGAGAGATAGGCCAGTACGCCCTGCGCGTGACTCACCCAGTGGGGCTGTCCGGTGGCCTCGGCGATGCCGAGGGCCTCCGCGGCGCTGGTGGCGGCGTCACGGTAGCGGCCCAGGAAGGTCTGGGAGATCGCCGCGTAGTACAGGGCCGAGGGGAGTACGCCGACCCGGCCGGCGGTCCGTGCCGCGGCCGCGACGTCCGACGCCAGGGTCTCGGCTTCCGTGTCGAGGCCGCCCATCAGGCCGATGCCGCAGATCATCAGCACGTCCCTGGCCTCGTGCGCCCGCAGGGCGGCCGCCTGCGCGAAGACCTCCGCCAGGCCGGGCAGCCGCTCGGTGGAGCGACCGAGCGCCAGGGCCGTCAGCCAGCCCTGGAGCCGCAGCACCGACCACGCGGGATCGCCCGCGGGCGGCCGCAGCGTCTCCAGCCGGTTCGCCGTCACGGTGGCGAGGTCGTGCTCGCCCGCGAACCAGGTGGTGTGCAGGGCGTCCATCATCACCTCGACCGCCCCGACGGGGTCGCTCTCCGCGAGCCTCGTGGCCTCCGCCAGCTGCAGGGCGTGGGCCTGGCGCAGGAAGCCCTGCCCGGCCGCGGCCGTCGCCCGGACCCGGACCAGGCCGCGGCGGGCCACCGGGTCGGTGACCCGCTCGGCCAGCGCCTGGGCCCGGGCGAGGGCGCCGGACTCCAGGGCGGTCTCGGCGGCGAGGGTGAGCAGGCGGGTGCGGACCTCGGCCGTGGCGGCCAGCTGGGCCGCCCGCTCGTAGGCCGCGGCGGACGCCGCGTACCCCTTGCGTCCGGCGGCCAGCGACGCGGTGCGCTCCAGCTCGGCCGCGATGTCGGCGTCGGGTCCCGTGGCGGCGGAGGCCAGGTGCCAGGCCCGCCGGTCGGCCTGGTCGGCGTCGACCAGCGCGTCCGCCAACGCCCGGTGCGCGCGCAGGCGTCGGTCGAGGGGGGTGCCCTGGTAGACCGCGGCCCGTACCAGGGGATGCCGGAAGGTCACCTGGGGGCCGTCGACCCGCAGCAGGCCCGTCTTCTCCACGGCGGGCAGGTCCTCGATGCCCGCGCCCATCGACTCCGCGGCTCTCAACAGCAGGCCCAGGTCGCCGGTGTCGTCGGCGGCGGCCACCAGGAGGAGGGTCCGGCTCGCCTCGGGCAGTCCGCCGGCCTGGGCGTGGAAGGCCAGCCGCAGCCGGTTGGTGAGGGGGAGCGCGGGTCCCGGCGTGGAGGTGGCGAGTGCGGTGGGCAGTTCGATCAGGGCGAGGGGGTTGCCCGCCGCCTCGGTGAGGACCCGCCGGCGGACCTCCGAGGCCAGGTCTCCCTCGCGGGCGTCGACCAGGGCGGCGGCCGCGTCGCCGGACAGCCCCTCCAGCCGCAGTTCCGTCAACCCGGGTGTCGGGAAAGGGGCTTCGCCGTCCCGGACCGCGAACACCATGGCGACGCCCTCGGCCCCCAGCCGCCTCGCCGCGAACAGCAGCGCCTCGGCCGAGGGCCGATCCAGCCACTGGGCGTCGTCGATCAGGCACAGTACGGGGGCGTCCTCGGCCAGCTCCGACAGGAGGGTCAGCACGGCGAGGCCGACCATCATCCGGTCCGCGCGCACGCCCAGGGCGAGACCGAACGCCCCTTCCAACGCCTGGCGTTGGGGCTCGGGGAGACCCCTCAACTGCTCCGCGAGCACCGGACGGAGCAGCAGGTGCAGGCCGCCGAAGGGAAGCTCGGCCTCCGACTCGATCCCCACGCCCCGCAGCACCAGCATGTCGCCGTGGACGGCGAACGAGTCCAGCAACGCCGTTTTGCCGATGCCCGGTTCACCCCGGACCACCAGGACACCGCTCGTCCCGGTGCGGGCGTCCTCCAGCAGCCTGCCTATGACCGATCGCTCGGCATCCCTCCCGTAAAGCATGCAGGTCAGGTTACCCGTACGCCGGTCGTCCACGGCCTCGTCCGCGCAGGGGCGGGACCGGCCGGCGGCCCCGCCCCCGCGGGCCGTCGCGGCCTACGACACCAGCCCCTGGCCCTCCAGTTCGGTCAGCCGCACGGTGCACAGGCCGCCGCGCTCGGTCTTCACATCCGTCACCTTCAGCTGGGTGCCGGGGGTGAGGATGTACTCCTCCTCGCCCGTGAACGCGGAGAACCGCCGGATCCCCACCGCACGCGTCGGAGTCACCTCGAACAGGGTTCGCCGGCCGCGGCTCCCGAGGAAGGACCGCGCCACGCCGGGCTCGGACGTGCACGACGAGACGCCCCACCAGGTTACCGTGCGGCCCAGCGGATACTGCGACCGCAGATCCAGCGCCACACCGCGCCACAGCGGCCGTGTCTGCGCCGGAAGGTCGGCGACGGCCGAGAACAGCAGGCGCAGGTACGGCAGGTACGGCACCAGCCGCTCCCGGTCCGGGGACCGCAGCACGGCGTTGATCTCGCGGTAGAACGCCGACTCGCACGTGTACAGGTACAGCGCCGAGATCGCGTCGGCGGACAGCCCGGGCCCGCCCGCGGCCTCCGCCTCCGCCACCTTGGTCTCCGCGAACCGGCTCGACCGCTCGACGTACCCGTCCAGGTTCGCCAGGACCCGAGTCACCGGCTCCACGGCCTTCCGGAAGTCCATCACGGGCAGGTCGAACACCCCGGTGATCGGCGGCAGGACGAGCCCCTCGTCCTTGACGCTCGTGAGGCGCTCCAGATAGAGCTGGTGCAGCTCCATCGTCGACGCGATGAACGCGCCCATGCGCTCCGCGACACCGCCGCCGCCCGACCCGGCGCCGCCACTCGTGTCCTGGTCCCAGCCCTTGCGCGGCAGCCAGTCGACCGGCTCGGCCCCCACCGCCGCCAGGGCGTCGTTCACCTGGGCGAAGTGGTCGCCCTCGCAGAAGACGTCCCCCTGCGCCGCCGGATTCGCGTGGTCCAGGTGCCGTACCTCGACGCCCGGGTACTTCTTCTCCAGCCGCTGGACGACCCGCTTCAGGCTCCGGGCGTGCGCGCCCCACCAGGCGAACACCACCCCGCGGTCCTCACCCTCGGCGTCCTGCTTCGCCCGGAGGATCTCCTCGACGATCTGCTCGGCCACGGGCCGCCAGAAGGACGTGTGCTGATCGGTCGGCACCGCTCCGTCCGCACTCGCCGTCAGGGAGGCGTTCAGCAGGAGCACACCCTGCGTCAGCATCGCCTGGAACCACTCCGGCGGCTGGACCGTGTCCTCCTTCTTCAGCAGCGCCCGGACGTCGGCGATCGGCGTCTTCTTGGCGATGCCGTACTTCCACATCGCCGCCGCCTTGATGAGGCAGCGAATGCTGACCACCCGGCCGAACTGGCTGTCCTTCCAGTCGTGGAAGGTGTTGTCGAACATCGCGATGCCGGTGGCGCTCTCCGCCCGCGGATACGGGTTCTGCCCGAAGGCGACCACCTTCCACTTGTGCGGCGGATGCGGCTTCAGCGCCTGGAACGTCAGCTCGCGCACCGGAACCACCTCCGGGCTCCGCTTCGGGCCGATGAAGGCACCGGCCCCCGGCTGTGCCTCGATCACCGGGCCGAGCAGCGGCAGCCACGGCTCACCTCCCCCGGTGAACAGCTCGGCAAGACCCAGCGGGTCCGAGGGCGCGGCGGCGGGCTTCTGCTCCGGCACCTTGATCCGCACCCGCTGCGCCGGCCCCGCGCCCTCGATGTCGTCGAGCTGCCCCAGCACCGCCGCCCGCAGCTCGTCGTAGTCCGTGAATCCGTGGTCGTGGAAGAGGGTGTAGCCCGTCCACATCAGGTTGGCGCACACCTGGGCGGGCACCTGCCCCGTCCGCGCGCCCATCCCGACGAGTGCCACCGACCGGATGCTGCCGGGCTTCGCCAGATTCTGCAGGTGCACCGCCTGGAACGCGGCCGCGCACGCCAGCGCCACGTTCATGGTGGCGCTGACGTCCTGCGAGGACTGCCGCATCGTCGGCGTCGAGATCAGATACCGGGGCACGGCCGCCCCGGACGGGACGCACACCGCGCTGCCCACCGGCAGAATCCCGCCGAAACCGTCACGGATCGCCCGCTGCACCCGCACCTGGACCCCGGCGCCGAGGTGCCGCTTGACGACGGCGTCGACCCCTCCGTCCATCCGCCCCCGCGCGTTGGTC
Organism: Streptomyces tanashiensis; assembly: GCF_014648895.1. Taxonomy (GTDB): domain Bacteria; phylum Actinomycetota; class Actinomycetes; order Streptomycetales; family Streptomycetaceae; genus Streptomyces; species Streptomyces tanashiensis. The sequence goes on along the minus strand of NZ_BMRZ01000008.1, from coordinate 303,955 downwards.
GGGGACACCCACGCGTCGACGTCCACGTCGAGAAGGGACCCCTTGCGGATCTCGACCCCGGGCGTGTCCGCGAACGCGGACCGCCAGGCCTCCACCACCTCGTCGTTGACATCGACGAGAACGACCTTCACCGCACGCTCGACACCCACGAATTCCCCCTCCTCGTGCACTCTTTCGAACGTTCTCGAAGCTATCGCGCACCACTGACAACGCCCGTGAGCCGTGTCTCATCGGCCCGACCCTGCTTGCTATGCAACTCGTTGCATAGCAAGATCTGGCGCATGGCGCTCGACCACGCGATCCTCGTCTCCCTGCTCGAGAAGCCCGGATCCGGCTATGAGCTGGCCCGGCGCTTCGAGCGGTCCATCGGGTACTTCTGGACCGCCACCCACCAGCAGATCTACCGCGTGCTCAAGCGCATGGAGAGCGACGGCTGGGTGGACGTCCGGGACGTGCCGCAGCAGGGGCGCCCGGACAAGAAGGAGTACTCCGTCGCCGGGCCCGGCCGGGACGCGCTCTCCGCGTGGCTGCACGCGCCGATCGAGCCCGAGAGCGTGCGGCACGACCTCGCGGTGAAGATCCGCGGTGCCGCCTTCGACGATCCGGCCGCACTGATCGGCGAGGTCCGGCGGCACCGGCAGGCGCACACCGATCGCCTGGAGCACTACCGCGCGGGCGAGGCGCGGGACTTCCCGTCGTCGGGCGCGGACGGTCCGCCCGACGCCGAGCGGGAGCTCCAGCACGCCGTGCTCCGCGGCGGCATCGCGTACGAGCGGATGATGATCGCCTGGCTCGACGACGTCCTCGCCACGCTCGCCCGGTTCGAAGCCGGGCGCTGAACCACACCCCCGCACCACCACACCCTCATCCCGAGCCGGAAAGGCGGACGTCATGGCCGACCCGCTGCTGTTCAACCCGCACACCTACGACCCCGCGCACTTCGACCCGGAGACCCGCCGGCTGCTGCGGGCCACCGTCGACTGGTTCGAGGCGCGCGGCAAGCGCCGGATCATCGAGGACTACCGGACCCGTGCCTGGCTCGGCGACTTCCTGGCCTTCGCCGCCGAGGAAGGGCTCTTCGCGACCTTCCTGACGCCGTCCTCCGCCGCCGGTGAGCACGAGGGCGACAAGCGCTGGGACACCGCCCGCATCGCCGCCCTCAACGAGATCCTCGGCTTCTACGGCCTCGACTACTGGTACGCCTGGCAGGTCACGATCCTCGGCCTCGGCCCGGTCTGGCAGAGCGACAACGCCGCCGCCCGCGCCCGCGCCGCCGAACTCCTCTCCCAGGGGGAGGTGTTCGCGTTCGGGCTCTCCGAGAAGTCCCACGGCGCCGACATCTACTCCACGGACATGCTCCTGGAGCCCGACGGCGCGGGCGGCTTCCGCGCCACCGGCTCCAAGTACTACATCGGCAACGGCAACGCCGCCGGACTCGTCTCCGTCTTCGGCCGCCGCACCGACGTCGAGGGCCCCGAGGGCTACGTCTTCTTCGCCGCCGACAGCCGCCACCCGGCGTACCACCTGGTCAAGAACGTCGTCGACTCCTCGAAGTACGTCAGCGAGTTCCGTCTGGAGGAGTACCCGGTCGCCGCCGAGGACGTGCTGCACACCGGCCGTGCCGCCTTCGACGCCGCGCTCAACACCGTCAACGTCGGCAAGTTCAACCTGTGCACCGCCTCGATCGGCATCTGCGAGCACGCGATGTACGAGGCCGTCACCCACGCGCAGAACCGCATCCTGTACGGCCGCCCCGTCACCGTCTTCCCGCACGTGCGGCGCGAGTTGACCGACGCGTACGTCCGGCTCGTCGGCATGAAGCTGTTCAGCGACCGCGCCGTCGACTACTTCCGCACCGCGGGCCCCGACGACCGCCGCTACCTCCTCTTCAACCCGATGACGAAGATGAAGGTGACCACGGAGGGCGAGAAGGTCATCGACCTGATGTGGGACGTCATCGCCGCCAAGGGCTTCGAGAAGGACAACTACTTCGCCGAGGCCGCCGTGGAGATCCGCGGCCTGCCGAAGCTGGAGGGGACGGTCCACGTCAACCTGGCGCTGATCCTGAAGTTCATGCGCAACCACCTCCTCGACCCGGTCGCGTACGAGCCCGTCCCGACCCGTCAGGACGCGGCCGACGACACCTTCCTCTTCCGTCAGGGCCCGGCGCGCGGTCTCGGCTCGGTCCGCTTCCACGACTGGCGGCCGGCCTACGAGGCGTACGCCCATGTGCCCAACGTCGCCCGCTTCCGCGAACAGGCGGACGCGCTCTGCGAGTTCGTCCTCAAGGCGGCTCCCGACGAGGAGCAGAGCCGTGACCTCGACCTGCTCCTCGCCGTCGGTCAGCTCTTCGCGCTGGTCGTCCACGGGCAGCTGGTCCTGGAGCAGGCCGCTCTGACCGGTCTCGACGAGGACGTGCTCGACGAGCTGTTCGCCGTCCTGGTCCGCGACTTCTCCGCCCACGCGGTCGAGCTGCACGGCAAGGACTCCGCGACCGAGCAGCAGCAGCTCTGGGCGCTCGGCGCCGTGCGGCGCCCCGTGGTCGACGAGGCGCGGTCGGGGCGCGTCTGGCAGCGGGTGGAGGCGCTGTCGGGGGCGTACGAGATGACGCCCTGACCGTACGCCGCCGTCAGCCCGCGACCGGACGGCCGTCGGCGTCCACCACGACGCCGTCCCAGTGGCGGTCCCACGCGTCGCCGATGTACTCGGGCACCATGCCCGCGGGGTAGCGGACCCAGCCCTCGGGCGGCTCCTGGCCGTCGGCCACGCAGTCCTCGCCGACGTCGCCGACCGCCTTGACCGGGTACCGGCCGTAGCCGCAGACGCGTTCCTGGAGCGAGCAGCCCGTCAGGAGGAGGGCCGCGCCGATGCTCGCCAGGACGAGGCCGGCGAGGCCGCGGCGGGCGGGCGTCCGGCCCGTCGCGGGGCGGGGCGGACGGGGGTCTCGGGTCTGCTGCGTGGTCACTGTCACGGGCCTCTCTCGCTGGTGCGATCAGTCTCGGCGAGAGCGGTGTCCCCGTGATGAGTACGCGTACTCACTCGCTGGTGAGTGGTGCGGAGCCTCCGCCGTCCGTCCGGGTGCGGACGGACGGCGGAGCCTCCGGGGGAGCTACGGCTTGGGCAGGGTGCAGCCGGCGCGGTTGAGGTCGATCACGTTCCCGGGGCCGATGCAGGGAACGAGGGTGTACGTCTCCTGGGCGTAGTTGATGCCCTGGCGGACGGTCACGGTGCCGTTCTGGTCGATCTCGCACGGGTTGTTCACGGTGCAGCTCTCACCGCTCTCGTTGCCCGTGTTGTTGACGGCGACGACCTTGCCGGTGGTGGCGTCGATCACGGGCGAGCCGGACGTGCCGCCGATCGTGTTGCACGCCGCGGTGTAGCGGACCGAGTCCTTCCAGGTCCAGTCGCCCTCCTTCATGCGGTAGACGAAGCCGTCGACGTTGCAGCTGTAGATCCGCTTCCAGTACCCGGAGACCACCTTGATCGCCGAACCCTGCGTCGGGTGGGCGTCGTTGAGGGTCAGGGCGGCGATGCCGTACTGGCTCTGTATCTGCGCGTACGTCTTGGTCAGCTGGTAGATCGAGATGTCCGTGTCCGTCATCGTGCCGTACGCGATCTTGCTCGCGCGCAGCGTCCCGACGCCGGTGCCGGCCGAGTTGAGCAGGGTGAACGAACGGCTGGACCGCCGGTCCTTGACGACCTGGCCCGGCCCCGGCATGCCGGTCTCCAGGCAGTGGCCGTTGGAGAGGACGAGCGCGGGGTCGCTCGGCAGGGAGCTGGGGGTGCGGACGACGGAGCCGGAACAGTTGCTGAGCGCGACCGTTCCCGCGAAGTCGACGGCGGCCACGGCCTGACCCTGGGGTGCGGGGGCGGAGGCCGGGGCCTGTGCGACCGTCTCCCGGGGTGCGGAGGCGGCGGCCGGGACCGCTGCGGCGCCTGTCAGGAGCAGGGCGAGCAGCGCGCCGGCGAGAGGCTTCTTCATGTGGGGGTTCCCCTCTGAATGACCGTGCAACCGAGAATCCTTCGGTTGTCATGTGCATTCTTGGAAGGGAGTCGCTCAAGTGGCAAGAGGGCGTGGGGGGTTGAGGGGGGTGTGTGTCCGGCTTTCGGCGAGATGATCACTCGTTCGTGAGTTCCGCCGCGGTCGTCGCCCCTCCGGCGCGAGGCTGGGAGGAGTGACGTCGACGCTGTGTGTCTGGGGGATGGGTGTGACGCGAGAGACGGGATCCGGCGGGGGACCGGACCAGCGGGCCGTGCTGCTCGCGGCGGGTCTCGCCGATCTGGCGGTGAGCACGCTGGGGACGGGCCTCGGGATCGTGCGCGGGCTGCTGAGGCGCTCGGACACCGCCGAGATGGCGGCCGACGCCGGACGGGACCTGGAGGCGCGCGGCCGCCTGGTGCTCGACCGGTACGTGTCCCCGCCGCCGGCCCACCTGGAGGTCCTCGCCCGGCACGTGAAGGCGCGACGGGCCGGCGACGGTGGCTGAGCGGTGGGAGCCGGCCGCGTTCAAGGCGCGCGTCGACGAGGTCGTCCGGTGCCACGTCGCCGCCGAGGCCGACGAACTCACGGCGGTCGACCCGGCGCTCGGACCGGTGGCGGAGCAGCTGGAGTCGGCGGTCGCGGACGGCAAACGGCTGCGGGCGGCCTTCTGCTACTGGGGCTGGCGCGCGGCGGGACAGCCCGACAGCGACGCGCTGGTCCGGGCGGCGGCCTCCATGGAGCTCGTGCACGCGGCAGCCGTCGTGCACGACGATCTGATCGACGACAGCCCGCTGCGGCACGGCCGCCCCACCGCGCACGTGGCCCTGCGCGACGCGGTCGCACACCACCCCCGCGCCGCAGCCGGAGCCCGGTCCCTCGCGATGCTCGTCGGCGACCTGCTCATGTCCCTCGCCGGGCAGCTCTTCGTCACCAGCGGCCTGCCCGCCGCCTACCTCGGCCGCGCCCGTCCCCTGTGGGCGGCGCTGGCCCGGGACCTCGTCGCGGGGGAGTGCCTGGAGATCCTGCACACCGGCGCCGCACCGGACACGGCGGCCTCGCTGAAGGTCGTCCGCCACAAGACGGCCAAGTACACCGTCGAGCAGCCCCTGCTGATCGGCGCGGCCCTGGCCGGGGCCGGGGGGCGGCTGCGCGAGGGGTGCTCCGCCTACGGAGTGCCGCTCGGCGAGGCGTTCCAGCTGAGGGACGACCTGCTCGGCCTCTTCGGCGACCCGGAGACCACCGGCAAGGCCGACGCCGACGACGTACGGGGACACCGGCCCACGGCCCTGCTCGCCGAGACCTGGCGGCTCGCCGACGACGGGGAGCGCGGGCGGCTGCGCGAGCTGCTCCGCCCGCGCGAGCCCGACGGGGACGCCCTGGAGGCCGTACGCGAGCTGATGCGGCGGCTGAAGGCGCCCGACCGCGTCGAGGCCATGATCGGCGAGCGGGTCGAGGATGCCCTCCGCGCCCTCGACGGACTGAACCTGCCCGCCGCCCCCGCCACCGCACTCACCGCCCTCGCGCACGCGGTGGCGGTCCGCCGTTCCTGACGGAGACACGTTCCCGGCGGAGAGCGGCTTCCCGGCGGAGAGCACGTCCCCGACCGAGACAAGGAGCCCTGTCCATGACCACCACCGAGGCGTCGATGGACGCCCTGCGGCGGACCGGTGACGAACTCGCCGACGCCACGGTCGCCGCCCTCTTCGAACGCGGAGAGGTGGGCACCTTCAACACCCTGATGCGGTACGTCTCCACCGCGGGCGCACCCCTGCCCGACGGGCTGCCCGACGTCGCCCGGGAGTACCTCCACGCCACGAGCGCCCCGCCGTCCTGGGTGGACTGGGGGGAGATGGAGCGGGCTCGGCTGTTCTTCATGGACAACAACGTGCACATCTCCACCGCGCTCTCCTTCGCGTCCATGCCCGCCTGCTATCTCGTCCCGCACGTGGCGAGACTGCTGTCGGCGACGCACGGCCTGAGGTACCCGTCCAAGCGGATGGCGGAGACCGGACAGTTCACGGTGTACCTGATGCGGCCCGACGCCTTCGAGGCCGGCAGCCGCTTCATCCCCGCCGCGCAGAAGGTCCGGCTGCTGCACGCCTCCATCCGGCACCACCTCCGGCGCGAGGACCGCTGGGACGTGGAGGCCGCGGGGGTGCCGATCTGTCAGGAGGACATGATCGGCGGGCAGATGTTCTTCTCGATGCTCGTCCTCGACAGCCTGCACCGCCTCGGCATCCACATGTCCCCCGAGGGGGCCGACGCCTACTACTACGCCTGGCGCGTGGTCGGCGCGATGCTGGGCGTCGACCAGGACGCCGTCCCCAGGACCCTCGACGAGGCCCGCCGCTTCCTCGACCTGTACATGATCCGCCACATGGGGCCGTCCCCCGAAGGCGTCGAGCTGACCCGGCAGCTCATCGGCCTCTACGAGGAGGTCGTCCCCGGCACCTTCTTCGACCCGATCGTCTCCGCGCTCATCCGCCACCTCGTCGGCGACACCTGCGGCGACTGGCTGCAGGTGCCCCGCACCCCGTGGGACACCGTCGTGAAGGCCGTCCCCCACCTCCTCGGCGTCCTGGAGACCATCGAGGACCACTCCCCGCTCGGCGCCTGGGCCCTGGACCGGCTCGGCCACCTCGCCACCGTCCTCGAACTGTCCTCCCTCACCCGCGGACGCGTCATGCACTACGCCATCCCCGAGCACCTCAGGAAGGACTACGGCCTCCCGTCCGGCCCGCCCCGCACCCGCCGCTGGACCCCGCCGGCCGCCACCGTCTCGCCGTGACGCCCCTCACCCCCGCTGACCACCGAAAACGTGGGTGAAGAGCACCCCGGAGGCCTGGTAGATTGTTCTCTGTCGCCGCGGGCAAGCAGAAATGCCGATCGCGGCGGGCTACCGGTCCGGGTGGCGGAATGGCAGACGCGCTAGCTTGAGGTGCTAGTGCCCTTTATCGGGCGTGGGGGTTCAAGTCCCCCCTCGGACACAAGAGACACACCACGTGGTGGTCGGGATTCATCCCGGCCACCACGTGGTTTTTTATTGCTTGGACCGCGACAGCACGCACGCGGGAGACTCCTTTTACTCGCCTTCGTCACGACATCACAGGGTTGGGTATGGGATCACCGCAATCGCACGAAGGTGTGCCGAACAAAGGCTCGGTACTCCTCGCACTCCGTTTCTACGCACGGGAACTGCTCCGCCTCCGGTGGCTGACCGCTCCCGCTCTCCTGCTGCCGGCCCTCGGCAACATCGGCATCAACTACATCGCTCCGCTCGTCGTCGCCAAGCTCGTCGGCCGCATCGCCGGCGACGGCACCGGCGGAGGGCTCGGCCGGCTCCTTCCCTACGTCCTCGCCTTCGCCGGCGTCCTGCTGCTCGGCGAGGCCCTGTGGCGCGTCGGGCTGCACTGCCTGAACCGCCTCGACGCCCGCGGCATCGAGAACCTCTACGTCATCGGCATGGACAAACTCTTCGCCAAGGACGCCGCGTTCTTCCACGACAACTTCGCGGGATCGCTGACCAAACGGGTCCTCAGCTTCGCCTCCCGCTTCGAGGAGTTCGTCGACACCCTGACCTTCTCGGTCATGGGCAGCCTCGTACCGCTGCTGTTCGCGTCGGTGGTGCTCTGGCAGTACGACCCGCTGCTCGTGGTCGGACTCCTGGTCCTCATCACGGTCACCGGCGTCGTCGTGGCCCCGCTGATCCGGCGCCGGCAGGTGCTCGTCGCCCAGCGCGAACAGGCGATCGCCCGGGTCTCGGGCCACGTCGCCGACAGCCTCACCAACATGGACACCGTCCGGTCCTTCGGAGCGGAGAGGCGCGAGGCCGCCGAACACCGGTCCCGCGTCGCGGAGTCCCGGCGCCTCACGCTGCGCTCCTGGGACTACGGCAACCTGCGCATCGACACGCTCGTCGCGCCGATGTCCGTCCTGACGAACGTCCTCGGTCTCGTCCTCGCCGTCACCCTCGGCGGCGGAGAGCACGGCGTGGAGGCCGTCATCGTCGCCTTCACGTACTACGCCAACGCGACCCGGATCATGTTCGAGTTCAACCAGATCTACCGGCGCCTGGAAAGCTCCATGACGGAGGCCGGGCAGTTCACCGAACTCCTCCTCGAACAGCCGACCGTCCTCGACCCCGAGGAGCCGGAACCCCTCCGGGCCGAGAGCGCCGAGGTCCGCTTCCAGAAGGTGACCTTCGCCCACGCGGGTGCGAAGCCGCTCTTCGAGGACCTCGACCTGGACGTCCCCAGCGGCGCGAAGATCGGCTTCGTGGGCCGGTCCGGCGGCGGCAAGACCACGCTCACCCGGCTGCTGCTCCGGATGACGGACATCGACGGCGGCCGGATCACGATCGGCGGCCAGGACATCAGCCGGCTCCGCCAGACCGAACTGCGCAGCAAGATCGCGTACGTGCCGCAGGACCCCGCGATGTTCCACCGCACCCTCAGGGAGAACATCGCCTTCGCCCGGCCGGACGCCACCGAGGCCGAGATCCGGCGCGCGGCCGAGGCGGCGCACGTCACGGAGTTCGCGGACGCCCTCCCCGAAGGCTTCGAGACCATGGTCGGCGAGCGCGGGGTGAAGCTCTCCGGAGGGCAGCGCCAGCGGGTCGCCCTCGCCCGGGCGATCCTGCGGGACGCGCCCGTCCTCCTCCTCGACGAGGCGACCAGCGCCCTCGACTCGGAGAGCGAGCTCCTCGTGCAGGAGGCGCTGTGGCGGCTCATGGACGGGCGGACGGCGCTCGTGGTGGCCCACCGGCTGAGCACGGTGGCCACGATGGACCGGCTCGTCGTCCTCGACCGGGGACGGATCGTCGAGCAGGGCACGCACCAGGAGCTGCTCACCGCCGAGGGTGCCTACGCGAAGCTCTGGCAGCACCAGTCGGGCGGCTTCCTCGACGACACCCCCACGGCGGCCCGCCTGCGCTGACAAGGCCCGCTCGGGGTTTTCCACAGGTTGCCCCGGGCGGGGCCGGGGTGTCGGTCCGGACGGCTAGGCTTCAGAAATGGTCCTTTCCGACGCTCCCGACACCTCCGACGAGATCTCCGGCACCTCTGACGAGATCTCCGACGCCGCCCGGGTGCTCCACCGCGTCTTCGGCTACAGCTCCTTCCGCGGGGAGCAGCAGGAGATCATCGAGCAGGTCGTCGGCGGCGGCGACGCGCTCGTCCTGATGCCGACGGGCGGCGGCAAGTCGCTCTGCTACCAGATCCCGGCCCTGGTCAGAGCGGGCACGGGCGTCGTGATCTCGCCGCTGATCGCCCTGATGCAGGACCAGGTGGACGCGCTCAGGGCGCTCGGGGTGCGGGCCGGCTTCCTGAACTCCACGCAGGACCCGTACGAGCGGCAGGCCGTCGAGCAGGCGTTCCTCGCGGACGAGCTGGACCTGCTCTACCTGGCCCCCGAGCGGCTCCGCACCGAGGGCACCCAGCGGCTGCTCGACCGGGGCACGGTGTCGCTCTTCGCGATCGACGAGGCGCACTGCGTCGCCCAGTGGGGCCACGACTTCCGGCCCGACTACCTCGCCCTCTCGATGCTGCACGAGCGGTGGCCGAAGGTGCCGAGGATCGCGCTGACGGCGACGGCCACCGAGGCCACCCACGCCGAGATCGCGAAGCGGCTCGGCCTGGAGGAGGCCCGGCACTTCGTCGCCGGCTTCGACCGGCCGAACATCCAGTACCGCATCGTCCCCAAGAACAACCCGGTCAAGCAGCTCCTGGAGCTGATCAGGACCGAGCACGACGGGGACGCGGGCGTCGTCTACTGCCTGTCGCGCGCCTCGGTGGAGAAGACGGCGGCCCTCCTCGTCGAGCAGGGCATCGACGCCGTCCCGTACCACGCGGGCATGGACGCCCGGACCCGCGCCGCGAACCAGGCCCGCTTCCTGCGCGAGGACGGGGTCGTCGTGGTGGCGACCATCGCCTTCGGCATGGGCATCGACAAGCCGGACGTCCGCTTCGTGGCCCACCTCGACCTGCCCAAGTCGGTCGAGGGCTACTACCAGGAGACCGGCCGCGCCGGCCGCGACGGGGAGCCGGCCACGGCCTGGCTGGCGTACGGCCTCCAGGACGTCGTCCAGCAGCGCAAGATGATCGACGGCTCCGAGGGCGACGAGACGCACCGCCGCTCCCTGGCCATGCACCTGGACGCGATGCTCGCCCTCTGCGAGACGGTCGACTGCCGCCGCGTGCGCCTCCTGGAGTACTTCGGACAGACCGGCAAGCCGTGCGGCAACTGCGACACCTGCCTGACGCCGGGCGAGTCCTGGGACGGGACCGTCGCCGCGCAGAAGCTGCTGTCCACGGTGTGGCGGCTGGCCAAGGAACGACGCCAGAAGTTCGGCGCGGGCCAGATCATCGACATCCTCCAGGGCAAGAGGACCGCCAAGGTCATCCAGTTCGACCACGACGGGCTCTCGGTCTTCGGCGTCGGCTCGGACCTCGGCACCGCCGAATGGCGCGGGGTCGTCCGCCAGCTCCTCGCGCAGCGGCTGCTCGCGGTGGAGGGCGACTACGGGACGCTCGTGCTCACGGAGGACAGCGGCGAGGTGCTGGGAGGACGCCGCCAGGTCCCGATGCGCAAGGAGAAGGCGGCCCCCGCGGCCTCCCGCAAGGAGTCCGGGGCCCGCTCCGGCAAGGGCGCCCGTGTGCCCGTCGACCTGCCCGCGGCCGCCGTGCCGGTCTTCGAGGCCCTCCGCGCCTGGCGGGCCGCGACGGCGCGCGAGCAGGGCGTGCCGGCGTACGTCGTCTTCCACGACGCGACGCTCCGCGAGATCGCGACCCACCTGCCCGCCACCGTCCAGGAACTCGGCACCATCGGCGGCGTCGGCGAGGCCAAGCTCACCAAGTACGCCCAGGGCGTGCTCGACACCCTGGCCGAGGCCGGCGGCGCCGGGGCGAGCGCTCCGCCCGCACCCGCCGCTCCGGCTGCCGCGCCCCCGGCGCGGGGCGCGGAGCCGGACGCCCCGCCGTCCTACGACGAGGAACCGCCGTTCGACATGGACGAGCCCGAACCGCCGTGGGACGAGGACGAGTAGAGCCGGGCCCGCAGCAGGAGACCGGGACCGCCCGGTCCGACGGAGGCCGTATCGGAGACATCCGATACGGCCTCCGGCCGTTTCCGCGCCGGGGTATCCGGGGCATCCGGGGGATCCGGGGGAGCGGGGGGAGCGGGGGGAATCCGAGGGAGCGGGGGCGCACGGAGGAGCGCGGGCCGGGACGCGACACGGGACGGGGTCCGGGACGTACGGGGGACGTCACGGCGGCAAGCCCGTGGGCGGGGCGGGAGGGACGCTCCCGCTGAGCCCCGGCCTGCGACGACGGCGGGGCGGCCTGCTGTACGGAAGGCCTCCGGGACGGCTGTGGGACAGGCGGGACACGGTCACGGGCGGCGGCACGGGCCCGGAGCGCGCTGTTAGCTTTCCGGTCGCCGCCCCCGGAGTCGTACCCGCTCCGGGCGGTCCGGACCCGAGAACCCCCGTCCCCTCATGTGAGGAACCTTCCGCCGATGACGAGCAGCCGGGACAGAATCCTGCGGACGGGCGCGGCGTTCGCCGTGACCGCCCTCGCCCTGACCGGGTGCTCCACCGGGCAGGCGGGGCCCGCCGCCCCGGCCGCCGCCACCGTCACCGCGGGCTCCGCCGCCGACCCGTCGACCTGGACCCTGCCCATGGAGGCGTACCGCCCCACCACCGAGCAGACCAGGACCCTGGCCCGCGCGGAGCACAAGCTCGTCGGCCGGTGCCTCAAGGGATTCGGGATCGACTGGAAGCCGGCCCCCGAGCTTCCCGCGATCGGCCCGAAGAACCTGCTCGACTGGCGGTACGGGATCCACGACGCCGTGATGTCCGCGAAGTTCGGCTACCAGGTGGACCCGGCCCAACAGACCCGCTACGAACGGGCGTTGAGTGAGGCCGACGCGCAGCCCCGGCTCTCGGACGACGCCCAGCTGGTCCTGGGCGGCACCGACGTCCCCGCCGAGGTCCGGCAGAAGGCGGGCCCGGAGGCTCGCCGGGGCTTCTACGCGGGGCGGAGGATCCCCGAGGGCGGCTGCTTCGGCGAGGCCCGCCGGACCCTGGGCGGTTCAGCACAGGTCGCCTCTCCGCTGGTGCAGCGGCTGACGAACGACTCGTACCCCCGGTCGATGGAAGACCCCCTGGTGAAGACGGTGTTCGCGCGCTGGTCCGCCTGCATGAAGGCCAAGGGCTACACGTACCCGGCTCCCATGGCGGCCAACGACGACCCCCGCTTCCGGCCCCGACCCGAGGGTGCGTCCCGCGCGGAGATCGACACGGCGCTCGCCGACATCGGCTGCCGCGTGAGGCACAGGGTCGCGGAGATCTGGCACGAGGCGGAGACCCGGATCCAGCACGCGTCGATCACGAGCAACGCCACGGCGCTCGCGGCGGACCGCCGCGCCCTCGACGCCACCCTGCGCAAGGCCACGGACGTCCTTGCCCGCCCCTGACCCCACTGCTTCCTTCCTTCACCTGTTCCGTACCGACGATCACTCCGGAGACACCGATGCAGACCTCGACCACCTCGCGGCGCCGCCTGCGCGCCGCCCTCGTCGCCGCCGTGATGGGCGCCTCCGCCTTCTCAGGCACGGGCATGGCCCACGCGGAGGGCGACCCCACCGCGTGGATCTCCAGCGACGAGATGACCATCATGTCGATGGAGAAGTGTGCCAACCAGTCGGAGGAGTACCGCTTCCGCCTCTACTACAGCCCCGACTACAAGGGCGCCTGGGTCAACATCGGCCACAACATCTACGACATGCTGGCCCTCAAGATGCCGTACTCCCCCGCCCGGCCGCTCTACTTCTGCCCCAACACCGGCACGGGCAGCGGCCAGGTCGCCGGCAACAACGCCGCCTCCGCCTACAACTGGTACGAGGGCTACATCGGCACCGTCTACTACAGCGCCGGCTACAAGGGCGCCTTCGACATGGTCGGCGCCCGGTCCGGCCACTCCACCCTGTGGAACACCCGGAACGACAACCGCTCCATCCAGTTCAGCCGCCCCTGGTAGTCGCTCACGCGGGCTGCGGCGTGAGGCGGCGCAGCCCCCTGCGGTCGTAGTAGTGGGTCATGGCGAAGCCGAACGCCAGGGCCACCACCACGCCGACCGCGATCATGATCCAGCCGCGGGCGAGTCCCGCGTCGGCGCGGGCGTCGAAGTACAGGATGGACCGGACGCCCGCGCTGAGCTGGTGCATCGGCTCGAAGACGCCGAGGAAGCGGTAGAAGGCCGGGGTGGCCTCCAGGGGGACGGTCGCCCCGGAGGAGGGGAGGGCCAGTGCGATGAAGACGAACATGGACACGAGCTGGCCGATCCCGCCGAAGGCGGCGTTGATGGCCTGGACGCCCAGGCCGACGGCGACCGTCGCGCAGTAGGAGAAGAGCCAGAGCATCGGCAGGTGGCCGGCGTCCATGCCCAGGATCGCGATCGTGGCGACCATGACGATCGTGGTGGTCAGGAGCGAGATCCCGGCGGTCATCAGCATCTTCAGGACGAGCGTCTGGGTGCGGTTGACGGGGACCGTCGGCCGGCGGGTGTGCCAGGGCCCGATCTCGCTGTCGGCGTAGCCGAGCGCGGTGTCGACGCCGCTGTGGACGAGGTTGCCGCCGATGAACCCGGCCAGGACGAGCAGCAGCGTGTAGTAGAAGGCGGTCAGACCCAGTCCGCTGTGCCGGCCGATGGGATGGCCGACGCGGGTGGTGACCGCGACCGGGTCGGCGAGCAGCAGCCGCGTGGTCGGTACGGCCGAGGAGGCCGAGAGCTGCTTGCCGATGGTCAGCGAGGCCTGGTGCGCCGCGCCCTGGTTGATCTGGGACGCGAGTGAGGAGCCCAGGCTGCCGAGGCCGGGATTGGTGAGGACGGTGAGCGTCGGGCGGGCCGTCGCCCGCTCCGTGGTCAGCGCGGCGACGGACGCCGTGAAGTCCGCCGGGACGACCAGGGCGCCGAAGACCTTGCCGGAGTCCAGCGCGTCCTGGGCTGCCGCGCGGTCGAGGCGACGCCAGTCGACGGTGGTCTTCGAGGAGCCCGTCGAGGCGATGGCGTCGGTGATCTGCTTCCCCAGGTTCTCCGACTGCCCCGGCAGCGGGCGGCCCTCGTCCTCGTCGACCAGGGCGATGGGCAGCCGGTTCAGGTGGTCGCCCGGGCTGAGGATGCCCCCCATGTAGAGGAGCGACAGCAGCAGCGACACCAGGGCGCACAGGACGGTCGGTACGAGCCACAGCTTGGCGTGCCGTACGAGCGTGGTGGCACGGACCTGGGGGCCGGGAGCCGGGGCGTCCGGGGCGTCCGGGGCATTCGGCGGGATCGCGGAGGTCATGGGGCCATGGTCGACGGCCCGCGCCGCGATCCGGGCATTTCGGGCGCGCGCGGGGGTGGGCGTGTCGGGGGTCGCGCGGGTCGGTCCGGGTGCCGCGGGGCGTGTGGGCGGTCCAGGTGGCGAGGGGCGTCCGGGGCGGTCCAGGTGGCGAAGGGCCGGTGCGGGCCGGGCGGCCGCTGGACGCACCGCCGGTCCCGCTCCGATTGCGGAGCGGTGGGTGCCGGGTTTGAGTGGGTGTGACCCCTTTCCGCGCTTTCGGGAGCTGCCATGTCGATGGCGTTCGGTTCGTCCTTCGGTTCGTCGGATCCGTTCAGCGACCTGTTCAACCGGTTCTTCGGCATGTCGCCGGCGTCGTCGCCCCCCGCGGTGCAGCGCGTGCCCATCGGACGGCTGCTGACCGAGTCCTCCCACGAACTGCTGAACACGGCCGCCCGCAAGGCCGACGAGGACGGCAGCTCCGACCTCGACACCGAACACCTCCTGTGGGCGGCGACCCAGGTCGAGCCGGCCCGCAGGCTGCTCGCCCAGGGCGGGGTGGACCCCGACCGGCTCGCCGGGCAGCTCGCCGAGGTGCTTCCCCGGGAGTCCGCGGAGCCCTCCGCCGAGCCCGGACTCACCCCGGCGGCCAAGCGGACCCTCGCCACCGCCCACGCCTACTCGCAGGCGGCCGGCGTCTCCTACATCGGCCCCGAGCACATCCTCAGCGCCCTCCTCGGCGACGCCGACTCCGGCGCCTCCCGCTTCCTGCGGGCCGAGGACCTGGACGTGAGGAAGCTGCGCGGCCTCACCGACCAGGCGGCCCGCCCGGAGCCGGGCGGCGCCCCCGCCGCGGCGAAGCAGCCGGCCACGACCCTCGACGAGTACGGCCGGGACCTGACGGAGGAGGCCAGGGCGGGCAGGCTCGACCCCGTCGTCGGCCGGGCCGACGAGATCGAGCAGACCATCGAGATCCTCTCCCGCCGCTCCAAGAACAACCCCGTGCTCATCGGAGAGCCCGGCGTCGGCAAGACCGCCATCGTCGAGGGGCTCGCGCAGCGCATCGTCGCGGACGAGGTCCCCGACACCCTGAAGGGCAAGCGGGTCGTCTCCCTGGACCTGTCCGGCATGGTGGCCGGAGCGCAGTACCGGGGACAGTTCGAGGAACGCCTCAAGAAGGTCATCGAGGACGTCCAGGAGGCGAGCGGCGACATCATCCTCTTCATCGACGAGCTGCACACGGTCGTCGGCGCCGGCGCCACCGGCGAGGGCTCGATGGACGCGGGCAACATGCTCAAGCCCGCCCTCGCCCGCGGTGAACTGCACGTCGTGGGCGCCACCACCATCGACGAGTACCGCAAGCACATCGAGAAGGACGCCGCCCTCGAACGCCGCTTCCAGCCCGTCCTCATCCCGGAGCCGACCGTCGAGGAGACCGTGCAGATCCTCGAAGGGCTCCGCGACGCCTACGAGGCCCACCATCAGGTCCGCTTCGCCGACGGTGCCCTCGCGGCGGCGGCCGAACTCTCCGACCGCTACATCAGCGACCGCTTCCTGCCCGACAAGGCCATCGACCTGATGGACCAGGCCGGCGCGCGCGTACGGCTCCGCAGCGGCGGCCGCTCCACCGAGGTCGTCAGCCGCCAGGACAAGCTGGCGAAACTCCGCCGCGAGAAGGACCAGGCCGTCGCCGGCGAGGACTTCGAGAAGGCCAAGGAACTCAAGGACCAGATCGCCGAGGTCGAGGGCGAGCTCGCCGGGATCGAGGAGCGCCGCGAGGGCGTCGTCTCGGTCACGGCCGCCGACATCGCCGACATCGTCTCCCGCCGGACCGGCATTCCCGTCTCGCAGCTCACCGCCAGCGAGAAGGAGAAGCTCCTCAAGCTGGAGGAGGAGATGCACGCCAGGATCGTCGGCCAGGACGAGGCGGTCACCGCGGTCTCCGAGGCCGTGCGCCGCAACCGGGCGGGCATGGGCGACCCGAACCGGCCCGTCGGCTCCTTCCTCTTCCTCGGGCCCACGGGAGTCGGCAAGACCGAGCTCGCCAAGACCCTCGCCGAGCTGCTCTTCGGCGCCGAGGACCGCATGATCCGGTTCGACATGAGCGAGTTCCAGGAGAAGCACACCGTAGCCCGGCTCGTCGGCGCACCTCCCGGATACGTCGGCTACGAGGAGGCCGGCCAGCTCACCGAGAAGGTCCGGCGCCAGCCGTACAGCGTCGTGCTCTTCGACGAGATCGAGAAGGGGCACCCCGACGTCTTCAACACGCTGCTCCAGATCCTCGACGACGGGCGCCTCACGGACGGACAGGGCCGCACGGTCGACTTCCGCCACTGCGTCGTCATCATGACGTCCAACATCGGCGCCCACCGGATCCTCGCCCACGAGGGAGACGCGGCCGAACTGAAGGACGACCTGATGGAGGACCTACGGGGCCGCTTCCTGCCCGAGTTCCTCAACCGCATCGACGACATCATCGTCTTCCACAGCCTCACCGAGGCGGACCTGTCGGAGATCGTCGACCACCTCCTCGACCGCAGCAAGCACCGCGTCCACGCGCAGGGCATGACCCTGGAGGTCACCGAGGCGGCGAAGAAGCTGCTCGTCGCCCACGGCTACCAGCCGGCGTTCGGTGCCCGGCCGCTGCGCCGCACGATCCAGACGGAGCTCGACAACCGCGTCGCCTCCCTGCTGCTCGGCGGCGAGGCCGACCCCGGCGACACGATCGTCGCCGACGTCGTGGACGACTCGCTGCACTGCACGGTCCGCAAGCACGCGGACGTGGGGAGCGACGCCGCGGCGGCCTGAGGGCCACCGCGCACGAGCAGGGGCATGGGGTCGTCCCGAGCGGCCCCATGTCCCTTTTTCCGACCGGCTACCGAGTCACCGCGGTACGGGGTCTCCCGGGAGCCGGTCGAGGGCGGCGGCGACATCGGTGCGGCCGGCGACCTCCCGCAGCGCCCGCGCCATCACGGACTCCGGCTCCCGGACGACCGTCACCAGACCGACGGGCACCGACCGCGCCGGCTCGGTCATCGGCACCGCCCGCATGCCGTGCGGCACCCCGAAGACGTGCAGCCAGGCGTGCGGCACGATCCCGGCCCAACGGCCGGTCCGCACATGGGCGAAGAGGGCCGCCACCGAGTCCGTCTCGACCCGGGGCGAGGGCCGCACCCCCGCCTCGGCGAACACCTCGTCGAGCACCTGCCGCCCCTGCATGGCCTCCGTCAGCAGACAGAGCGGCAGCCGCGAGGCCTCCGCCCACGTCGCCGTCGACCGGTGCTCGGGGGTGTCGGCGGTACCGGTGAGGAGCACGTACCGCTCCTCGTACAGCGGCACCGCCCGGAAGTGCTCCGCGAGCCCCTTGTGCAGATACGTCACCCCGGCGTCGAGCTCGAAGTTCCGCAGCTGCCGCAGGATGTCCTCCGACCGGAGGTCCGCCGCCACCTCCACGGTCACCAGCGGGTGCGCCAGACAGAACGGCGCCGTCAGCAGGGCGACCGCGCCGGACGCGGTCGGCACCGAGCCGATCCGTATCCGGCCGCTCAGCCCCGTCCGCAGGGCGCCGACCTCGCTCTTCAGGGCGTCACGGTCGGCCAGGAGCCGCTGCGCCCACACCACGACGCGCTCGCCCTCGGGCGTGAGGCCCTCGTACCGCCGGCCGCGCAGCACCAGCGGGACGCCCAGCTCGTCCTCCAGCTTCCGGATCGCCTCCGAGAGGGCCGGCTGGGAGACGTGGCAGGCCTGGGCGGCGCGGGCGAAGTGGCGTTCACGCGAGAGGGCCACCAGGTACTCGAGTTGACGGAACAGCACCCCACGGGTCTACCGGACCACCTGCCGGAACGCCAGTCGACGCCCCCGTCACCCCACGGCCACGGGCTCCGCCTCCAGGCGGTCGTCGCCGCAGTACACGTTCATCGACGTCCCGCGCAGGAAGCCGACCAGGGTGAGACCGCTCTCCGCGGCGAGGTCCACGGCGAGCGAGGAGGGGGCGGACACGGCCGCGAGCAGCGGGATCCCGGCCATCACCGCCTTCTGCACCAGCTCGAAGGAGGCCCGGCCGCTCACCATCAGCACCGTCCCGCGCAGCGGAAGGAGCCCCGAGCGCAGGGCGTGCCCGACGACCTTGTCGACGGCGTTGTGCCGGCCGACGTCCTCCCGCAGGCACAGCAGCTCGCCCTCGGCCGAGAACAGCCCGGCCGCGTGCAGCCCGCCGGTGCGGTCGAAGACCTTCTGGGCCGCGCGCAGCCGGTCGGGGAGCGCCGACAGGACCTCGGGTCCGACGCGCAGCGGGTCCTCGGCGACGGACCAGGCGGCCGTGGTCCGCACCGCGTCCAGGCTCGCCTTGCCGCACAGGCCGCAGGAGGAGGTGGTGTAGAAGTTCCGCTCCAGGGAGGCGTCGGGGGCGGCCACGTCGGGCGCGAGGACGACGTCGACCACGTTGTACGTGTTGCCCCCGTCGGAGGTGGCGCCCGCGCAGTAGCGGATGCCGGCCACGTCCTCGGCGGAACGCACCACGCCCTCGCTCACCAGGAAACCGGCCGCCAGGTCGAAGTCGTCGCCCGGGGTGCGCATCGTCACGGTCAGCGGCCGCCCGCCGACGCGGATCTCCATCGGCTCCTCGGCGGCCAGGGTGTCCGGACGGTGGGAGGGGTGTCCCTCCCGTACGCGCAGCACGCGACGGCGCACGGTCACTCGCCCCACGGTTCGCTCCTCCCGCCCGAAGCCGCCCCTTCCGGCGCGGGGGCACGGGCCGGCTCCAGACGGACCACGACGCCCTTGGACGTCGGGCAGTTGCTGATGTCGGCGACGCTGTCCAGCGGCACCAGGACGTTGGTCTCGGGGTAGTAGGCCGCCGCGGAACCCCGGCTGGCGGGGTACGCGACCACCCGGAAGCCCTCCGCGCGCCGCTCCCGCCCGTCGTGCCAGACGCCCACCAGGTCCACGAGCTCGCGGTCGGCGAGGCCGAGGGCGTCGAGGTCGGCCGGGTTGACGAGGACCACCCGGCGGGCGTCGTGGATGCCGCGGTAGCGGTCGTTCGGGGCGTACCAGACGGTGTTCCACTGGTCGTGCGAGCGGAGGGTCTGCAGCAGCAGGTGTCCCTCCGGGACGTGCGGCATCGTGAACGCGTTGCGCGTGAAGACGGCCTTGCCGCTCGGGGTGGGGAAGACCCCCTCGTTCACCGGGTTGGGCAGGTGGAAGCCGCCCGGCCGGTCCACGCGCGCGTTGAAGTCCTCGAAGCCGGGCACGACCCGGGAGATCCGGTCACGGACGGTGCCGTAGTCGTTCTCGAAGTCCTCCCAGGGGAGTTCCGGCGCGTCGCCCAGGGTCGCCCGCGCGAGACGCGCGACGATCGCGACCTCGCTGAGCAGGTCGGGGGAGGCGGGCGGCAGCTTCCCCCGGGAGGCGTGGACGTCGCTCATGGAGTCCTCGACGGTGACGAACTGCTCGACGCCGCCCTGCACGTCCCGGTCGCTGCGGCCCAGTGTGGGCAGGATCAGGGCGGTCTCGCCGCAGACCGTGTGGGAGCGGTTGAGCTTGGTGGAGACGTGCGCGGTGAGGCGGCACCCCCGCATCGCCTCCTCGGTGACCGCGCTGTCGGGGGTGGCCCGTACGAAGTTCCCGGCGACGCCCAGGAAGACCTTCGCGCGCCCCTCGTGCATGGCGCGGATGCCGTTCACCGCGTCCAGACCGTGGTGGGCGGGCGGGGTGAAGCCGAACTCCCGCTCCAGGGCGTCGAGGAACTCCTGCGGCATCCGCTCCCACACGCCCATCGTGCGGTCGCCCTGGACGTTGCTGTGGCCGCGCACCGGGCACACGCCCGCGCCGGGCCTGCCGATGTTGCCGCGCGCGAGGAGGAAGTTGACGACCTCGCGGATGGTGGGGACCCCGTGCTTGTGCTGGGTGAGGCCCATCGCCCAGCAGACGATGATCCGCTGGCTTCGCAGGACCCGTTCGAAGACCTCCTGGATCTCCTCGCGGGACAGCCCGGTCGCCGTCAGGACGTCCTCCCAGGAGACCGTCCGCGCGTGCGCGGCGAACTCCGCGAAACCGGTCGTGTTCCGCTCGATGAAGGAGCGGTCGAGCACCGTGCCCGGGGCGGCGTCCTCGGCCTCCAGGAGCAGCCGGTTCAGGGCCTGGAAGAGGGCGAGGTCGCCGCCCGCGCGGATGTGCAGGAACTGGTCGGCGATCGGCGTGCCCCGGCCGATGATCCCCCGCGCCTTCTGCGGGTGCTTGAACCGCATGAGTCCGGCCTCGGGCAGCGTGTTGACGGCCACGACCTGCCCGCCGTTGCGCTTGGTCTCCTCCAGGGCCGACAGCATCCGGGGATGGTTGGTGCCCGGGTTCTGCCCCACGACGAAGACGAGGTCGGAGTGGTGGATGTCGTCCAGGGAGACGCTGCCCTTGCCGATGCCGAGCGTCTCCGACATCGCGGAACCGCTGGACTCGTGACACATGTTGGAGCAGTCCGGCAGATTGTTCGTGCCGTAGGCGCGCGCGAAGAGCTGGAGGAGGAAAGCGGCCTCGTTGTTCAGGCGTCCGGAGACGTAGAAGAGAGCCTCGTCGGGGGAGTCGAGGGCCTTGAGCTCGCCGGCGAGCAGACCGAGCGCCTCGTCCCAGCCGATCGGCTCGTAATGCGTCGCGCCGGGCCGCTTCACCATGGGCTCGGTGAGCCGGCCCTGCTGATTGAGCCAGTAGTCGGACATGCCGTCGAGCTCCGCGATGGAGTGCTCGCGGAAGAAGTCCCGGGTGACGCGCCGGGAGGTGGCCTCGTCGTTGATGTGCTTGGCGCCGTTCTCGCAGTACTCGTTCCTGTGCCGCTTGCCCGGCGCGGGCTCCGGCCACGCGCAGCCCGGACAGTCGATGCCCCGGGGCTGGTTGATGTTCAGGAGCGTCAGCGCCGTGCGCCGCGGGGACGTCTGGCCCAGGGAGTACTCCAGCGCGTGCGTCACGGCGGGCAGCCCCGTCGCCCAGGTCTTGGGCGGGGTGACCCTCAGGTCGTCGACCGGGTCCTCGATACCGCTCATGCTCTGGTCCGCCTCATTTCCTCGCGAATATCGGATTCTCGCCGCAGAGCAGATTCGCCCCCGTTCCGGAGCAAAGTCAAAGAGATGTTCTCGATGAGCTGATAGGTGCGGCCTATGGCTCGGTCGCCGGGGTGGACAAGCGAATTCGATCGCGTCATCGGAAATGCCTCTTTGACTTGCGCGGAGAATTCTCCGAGGGTGATCGGGCCATGAATTCTTTTCCGCACCCCACCCCGCCGGCGGACCGCTTCGGCCGGGTCCACACGGATCTGCGGGTCTCGCTCACCGACCGCTGCAACCTGCGCTGCGCGTACTGCATGCCGGCCGAGGGCCTCGACTGGCTGCCCCGGCCCGAGCTGCTCACCGACGACGAGGTGGTACGCCTCGTCCGCGTCGCCGTCCGGCGCCTGGGCACCACCGCCGTACGGCTGACCGGCGGCGAACCGCTCCTGCGCCGCGGCCTGCCCGGCCTCGTCGCCCGCCTCCACGCCCTGGACCCCGCCCCCGAACTGTCCCTCACCACCAACGGCATCGGCCTGGCGCGGAGCGCGGACGCCCTGCGCGAGGCCGGACTGAGCCGGGTCAACGTCAGCCTCGACACCCTGCGCCCCGAGCGGTTCGCCGAGATCACCCGGCGCGACCGGCTCGCCGACGTCCTGGACGGGCTGCGCGCCGCCCGCGCCGCCGGCCTCGCCCCGGTGAAGATCAACGCGGTCCCGGTCCGCGGGGTCAACGACGACGAGATCGCCGACCTGGCGGCCTTCGGCGCGGAGCACGGATACGTGACGCGGTTCATCGAGTCGATGCCGCTCGACGCGCAGGGTGCCTGGGACCGTGACCGCATGGTCACCGCAGAAGAGATCCTGCGCCGCCTCGGCGAGCGCTTCGACCTGGTCCCGGCCGACCGGCGGGACAACGCGCCCGCCGAGGAGTGGCGGATCGCCGGCACCGACGCCGTGGTCGGCGTCATCGCCAGCGTCACCCGCCCGTTCTGCGGGGGCTGCGACCGGGTGCGGCTCACCGCCGACGGGCAGCTCCGCAACTGCCTGTTCGCCACCGAGGAGTCCGACCTGAGGGCCCTGCTGCGCGGCGGCGCCGACGACGCGGCCCTCGAAGCCGCCTGGCGGAGCTCGATCCGCGGCAAGGGTCCGGGCCACGCCATCGGCGGCCCCGAGTTCCGCCGCCCGGAACGGCCCATGTCGGCCATCGGAGGCTGAGCGGATGAGCACGTCGCCCATGAGCCGCACGACGACCCCGGAGCGCGGCGACCCGGCACTTCCCGCCGTCGACTGGGAGCGGGCCGGGGAACTGGCCCGCGACAGCGCCGGGCCGCCGCTGCCCGCCGTCACCCGAGGCCTCGCCGAGGCCCTCGGGCACGCCCTCGCGGCGCCGCTGAGGGCGCTCACCGATCTGCCGCCCTTCGACACCTCTGCGATGGACGGCTGGGCCGTGGCGGGCCCCGGACCGTGGCGGCCGCGCGCGGGGGGCGTGCGTGCGGGCGAGGAGCCCGGACCGCTCGGCGCCGGCACCGCCGTGCGCATCGCCACCGGCGCCCCCGTCCCGGCGGGGGCGAGCGCGGTGCTCCGGCGGGAGCACGGGGAGATCGAGGAGGCGACCGGCCTCCTGAGCGAGCACCCGGCCGGGACGGCCGTGCCCGGGCGGGACATCCGGCCGAGGGGACAGGAGTGCCGGACGGACGACGTCCTGCTGCCCGCCGGTACGACCGTGACCGCGCGGGTCCTCGGCCTCGCGGCCGCGGCCGGGTACGACCGGCTCGCCGTGCACCGCAGGCCCACCGTGGAACTCCTCGTCCTCGGCGACGAGTTGCTGGATTCCGGCCCGCCCCGGCACGGCCGGGTCAGGGACGCCCTCGGCCCGCTGCTCGCGCCGTGGCTGCGCGACAGAGGCGCGGAGCTCGTCGGCCACCGTCGGATCCCCGACGACCCGGCCCCGCTGCGCGCGGCCCTCCGGGACTCCACCGCCGACGTCGTGCTCACCACCGGCAGCACCGCCGCCGGACCGGTGGACTTCCTGCACGACGCCCTCGCCGCGACGGGCGCCCGGCTGCTCGTCGACTCCGTCGCGGTACGGCCCGGCCACCCGATGCTCCTCGCCGAGCTGCCGCCCGCCGCCGACGGCAGGCCCCGCCTCCTGGTGGGCCTGCCCGGCAACCCGCTGGCCGCCGTCGCCGGCACGGTCACCCTCGCCGTACCGCTGCTGCGACGCCTCGGCGGGCACGCGGACGCCGAACCGCTCCGAACCGCCGCGGCCGCCGCGCTGCCCGGGCACCCGCGGGACACCCGGCTGCTTCCCGTACGACGCACGGACCGGGGAGCGCGGCCGCTCCCGTTCGACGGACCGGCGATGCTGCGGGGGCTCGCGTGCGCCGACGGCCTCGCCGTGGTCCCGCCCGGCGGCGTGGACGCCGGGGCGACCGTGGAGGTCCTGCCCCTGTCCGCCGGCTGAGCTCCGTACCTCCCGCTCCCTCACGATCCCGCCCCGACCACCCCCTGCTCCCTCACGATCCCGCCCCGACCCCGTCAGGACCCGCACCATGACGCACAGCCCCGACCCCGCCGACCCGGTCCGGCTCCTCGCCGTACGCGACACCCCGCTCTCCCTCGACGAGGTGTACGCGGCCGTGGGCGACGACGCCGCGGGCGGCACCGCCCTCTTCGTCGGCACCGTCCGCGACCACGACGGCGGGCGGCCGGTGACCTCCCTGGGGTACAGCGCCCACCCCGGCGCCGAGGCCGAGCTGCGCCGCGTCGCCGAGAAGGTCGCCGCCGACTTCCCCGTCCGCGCCCTCGCCGCCGTCCACCGCACCGGCCTGCTCGCCGTGGGCGAGGTCGCCGTCGTCGCGGCCGTCTCCTGCCCGCACCGTGCGGAGGCCTTCGCCGCCTGCGAGCGGCTCGTCGACGACCTGAAGCACCAGGTGCCGATCTGGAAGCACCAGGTCTTCACGGACGGTGCCGAGGAGTGGGTCGGCGCGTGCTGACCGGCCCGCGGCGCGCGGCCGCCCGCCTGGGGCGCGCGCTCTCCCCGAGGGGCGCGCTCGCCCTGCAGAGCGTGGACGGCGCCCTCTCCTTCGCCCTGCGCGCCGCCCTCGCCATGGCGCTGCCCGCGCTGCCGATGGCGCTCGCCGGGCGGGCCGACCAGGCCGTCTACGCGATGCTGGGCTCCTTCACCACCACGTTCGGCCGCAACCTGCCCTACGCGCGCCGGGCCCGTGTGCTCGCCGTCGTCGCCGTCGCGATGACCGCGTGCGTGGGCTGCGGCGCGGCGCTCGCCGCCTGGGCCCAGCCACGGAACGGGGGAGCGGGCGCCGCCCTCACGGTCGTGGCCACCGCGCTGGTGGCGGGCCTCGCGAAGTTCGCCTGCGACGCGGCCCGGCTCGGCGGCCTCGGCGCCGTGCTGCTGCTCTTCTCCTTCGCGGTGGCGGCCAACGGCGCCTCCACCCCCTCCGACGTCCTGCCCCAGGCCGGTCTGGCCGCGTGCGGTGCGGCCGTCGCCTGGGTCCTCGCGGTGGCGGGCCGGCTCGTGCACCCGGACCGTCCGCAGCGGCTCGCCGTCGCCGCCGCCCTGCGCGAACTCGCGGACCTGTGGGACGCGACCGGGACGGGGCCGGGCGGCGCGACCCGGACGAGTCCCGGCGGTACCGGTCCCGGTGGTACCGGTCCGGGCGGTGCCGGTGGTCCGGGCGACGGTGCCAGGCCCGTACGGCACCGGGCGACCGCCGCCGTGCTCCAGGCGTACCGCACGCTCGGCGTCCTGCCCCCTTCGGGCGCCGAGTGGCGCGGCCGGGGCGACACCTGTGTCCGCCTCACCGACCTCTCCTGGTCGCTGCTCGTCGGTTCTGCCCGCCGCCCGCCGAACGACCCGACCGGTCTGGCCCGCACCCTGCGCCGCCAGGTGCGGCTGCTCGTCAGCCGCCGCCGGCGGGCCCCGCGGCTCCTGCCCGAACTGGCGCTCCCCGTCCTGATCGCCCAGGCCGGCATGCTCGCCCGCCCCGAGCCCGGAGCAGGAGCAGGAGCAGGAACAGGAACAGGATCCGGAGGACCCGGCCCCGTCCGGGCCGGCCCGACCACCCTGCGCGCCGCCGAACTCCGGGCCGCCGCCCTCGTGACGGGACCGGCCCACGGCCGGGCGGCGGTGCTCCTCGTGCCCGCCCTGCGCATGGTCCTCGGCACCGGTCTCGCGGGCGGGGCGGCCCTCCTCCTGGGCCTCGGGCACGGCTACTGGGCGGCGATCTCCGCCGCCGCCGTCCTCCACTCGATCAACGTGCGGACGGCGGCCCAGCGGGCCGTCCAGCGCACCCTCGGCACGGTCGCGGGCCTCCTGCTCGCCCTCGGCGTCCTCGCCCTGGAGCCCGAGCCGGTGGAACTCGTGCTCGTGATCGTGCTGTTCGAGTTCCTCCTGGAGTACGTCGTGGCACGCAACTACGGCCTCGGCGTCGTCTTCCTCACCCCGCTGGCGCTGCTCATGACCGACCTGGCCGCACCCTCGCCGGCCGGGTCCCTCGTGCAGGACCGGGCGCTGAGCAGCGTGCTCGGCGTCGCCGTCGCGCTCGGCTGCGCCCTGCTGGTGGTCCACGACCGGGCGGCGGTACGGGCGGAGCGCGCGCTGGCCGCCTGCACGGCGGCCTCGGAGCGGGCCGAGCGGGCCCTGGAGGAGGGCGACCCGCGGTCGTTCCCGCTCGTGCAGACGCGCCTCGCGGCGGCCGCGGTGGAGCTGCGGGAGGCGGACGACGCCGCGGCGGGCGAGCTGTGGCCGGCGGAGATCGACCCCACCGAGCTCGCCGCCGCGGAGCGTCGCGCGTACCTCCTCCTGGACCGGCTGGTCCGCCGGGGGTGACGGGGCGTCAGGAGGCGGGCGCGATCGTCACCTTGACGTGCTTCATGATCGGCTGATCGCTCTGGGTGCTGTAGTCGCCCAGGGCGCACAGCACGTTCATCTCCGGCATGTAGCCGGCCGCGCAGCCGCGCGGGATGTCGTACGGGACGGCGAGGTAGCCCTTCAGGTGCCGCCGGCTGCCGTCCTTGGCGGTGCTCGTGATGTCGACGGCGCCCATGTCGGCGATCCCGCGCTCGCGCATGTCCGCCCGGTTCATGAAGACCAGCGTGCGGAGGTTCTTGATGCCCCGGTAGCGGTCGTTGTCGGAGTAGATGGTGGTGTTCCACTGGTCGTGGGAGCGCATGGTGCCCAGTGCCAGGGTGCCGGGGGCGGGCACCACGTCGGGCAGCTCGGCGCTGGAGAACTCGGCGCGCCCGGACGGGGTGAGGAAGACCAGTTCGCGGGCGGGCTGCTTGATGCGGAAGCCGAGCGGCAGCCGGACGCGCCGGTTGAAGTCCTCGAAGCCGTCGAGCGCCCGGGCCATGGTGTCCCGAATGCGGTCGTAGTCCTCGATGTACCACTCCCAGGGCGTGGCGCTGTCGGGCAGCGCGGCGCGCGCCATGCCGGCGACGATGGCCGGCTCGGAGAGCAGGTGCGGCGAGGCGGGCTTCTTCATGCCGATGGACAGGTGCACCATGCTCATCGAGTCCTCGACGGAGGTGCTCTGGACCCCCTTGCGCTGGTGGTCCTTCTCGGTCCGGCCGAGGCAGGGGAGGATGAGGGCCTGCCGGCCGTGGACGAGGTGGCTGCGGTTCAGCTTGGTGCTGACCTGGACGGTGAGCTCGCAGTTGCGCAGCGCCGCGTAGGTGTACGGGGTGTCGGGGGCCGCGAGCGCGAAGTTGCCGCCCATGCCGATGAAGACCTTGATCTCGCCGTCGTGCATCGCCTTGATGCTCGCGACGGTGTCCTTGCCGTGGGCCCGGGGCGGTTCGATCTCGCAGGCCTCGGCGAGCCGGTCCAGGAACTCCTCGGCCGGGCGGTGGTCGATGCCGCAGGTGCGGTTGCCCTGGACGTTGCTGTGGCCGCGGACGGGGGAGGGGCCGGCGCCCTCCCGGCCGAGGTTGCCTCGGAGCAGCAGCAGGTTGACGATCTCCCGTACGGTGTCGACGCCGTGCTCGTGCTGGGTGATGCCGAGACACCAGCTGACGATGGAGCGGTCGGCCTCGCCGTACACGCGGGCCGCCTTCAGGATGTCCGCGCGGCTCAGCCCGGACTGCCGTTCGAGTTCCTCCCACGGTGTGGCCTCGCACAGGGCGCGGTACTCCTCGAAGCCGGAGGTGTGCCGCTCGATGAACTCCCGGTCCAGGGCCTTCGGATCGGTCGGCGACTGCTCCAGGATCGCCTTGGCCATGCCGCGCAGCAGCGCCATGTCGCCGCCGATGCGCGGCTGGAGGTTGAGCGTGCTGGTCCTCGTCGTCTTGAAGAGGGCCATGTCGGTGAAGTCGTGCGGGACGATGGTGCGGGTGGCGGCGGCCTCGACGAGCGGGTTGACGTGCACGATCTGTGCGCCGCGGTGGTAGGCCTCGGCCAGGGCCGTGAGCATCCGGGGCGCGTTCGAGGCGGCGTTGACGCCGAAGATGAACAGCGCGTCGGCGGTCTCCCAGTCCTGGAGGTCGACGGTGCCCTTGCCGGTGCCCAGGGAGGCCTGCAGAGCGCGGCCGCTGGCCTCGTGGCACATGTTGGAGCAGTCGGGCAGGTTGTTCGTGCCCAGCTCGCGGGCCATCAGCTGGTAGAGGAAGGTGGCCTCGTTGCCGAGCCGGCCGGAGGTGTAGTACGCGGCCTGGTTCGGGTCCGCCAGGCCGCGCAGGGTGCGGCCGACGAGCGAGAAGGCGTCCTTCCAGCTGATAGGGACGTAGTGGTCCGACTCCGGGTCGTAGACCATCGGTTCGGTGAGGCGGCCCTCGTTCTCCAGGTCGTAGTCGCTCCATCCGGCGAGCTCGGTCACGGAGTGGGCGGCGAAGAACTCGCTCCCGACCCGCTTGCGGGTCATCTCCCAGGTGACGTGCTTGATGCCGTTCTCGCAGATGTCCAGGTGGAGACCCTTGGTGTCGTCGGGCCAGGCGCAGCCGGGACAGTCGAAACCGGTGTTCTCGTGGTTCATCCGCATGATCGCGCGCGGTCCGTCGACCAGCGCGCCCTCGCGCACGAGGAAGTTCGTCACGCTCTTCGCGGCGCCCCAGCCCGCGGCCGGGTGGTGGTACGGATGGAACTCCGGCTCGCCCTCGGGGGTCGGACCCACCCGGGGTTCGTGGGGTTCCCGCTCGTCCTGGTCGATGCTCTCGTCCTGGTCGGTGCTCAAGGCGCTTCACCCTCTCGCCCTGCGGACGCATGGGCATGGTGGGACAAAAGGACCCCTTCGGGCAGGCTATGCCCGGTGCTGGGGGCCTGCCACTCAACGCGGACGGGCGCCCGCGCCGTGCTGCGTACCGGATCATGGGCCCCTACGCTGGCGCTGTCTGTTTCCTCCGTACTTGTCGTCTTTCGTGGGAGCGTCATGGCCGTACCCCAGCCCGTCGTCGCCCCGCCCGCCCGGGCGGCCGTCTTCCTGGTGGCCACCGTCAACCCGGGCGGTGAGACCGCGGTGCGGGAGGCGCTCCGGAACGTGACGGGACTGACCCGTTCGGTGGCGTTCCGTGCGCCCGACGCGCACCTCAGCTGCGTCGTGGGCATCGGCTCCGACGGCTGGGACCGGCTCGTCGGGGGTCCCCGCCCCCGCGAGCTGCACGGTTTCCCGCCCCTGCGGGGCCCCCGCCACCGCGCGCCGGCCACCCCCGGCGACCTCCTCCTCCATCTGCGGGCCCGGCGCCTGGACCTCTGCTTCGAACTGGCCCGGCACATCGTCGCCGCCCTCGGTGCCGCCGTGACCGTCGTCGACGAGGTGCACGGCTTCGCGTACTTCGACGACCGCGACCTGCTCGGTTTCGTCGACGGCAGCGAGAACCCCGAGGGCGTGACGGCCGCCGGCGCGGTCCACATCGGCGACGAGGACCCGGACTTCCGGGGCGGCAGCTACGTGATCGTCCAGAAGTACGTGCACGACATGG
Source organism: Streptomyces tanashiensis (assembly GCF_014648895.1). Classification (GTDB taxonomy): domain Bacteria; phylum Actinomycetota; class Actinomycetes; order Streptomycetales; family Streptomycetaceae; genus Streptomyces; species Streptomyces tanashiensis. The sequence goes on along the minus strand of NZ_BMRZ01000008.1, from coordinate 274,691 downwards.
CGGCCTGGGACGCGCTCACCGTCGAACAGCAGGAGCACGTCATCGGGCGCGGCAAAGGGTCCAACATCGAACTGTCCGACGACGCCAAGCCCGCGGACTCGCACGTCGCCCTGAACACGGTCACCGACGAGGACGGCGTGCAGCAGCAGATCTTCCGCGCGAACATGCCGTTCGGCCAGGCCGGCAGCGGCGAGTTCGGCACCTACTTCGCCGGCTACGCGCGGACGCCCGCCGTGACCGAGCGGATGCTCCGCAACATGTTCCTCGGCGACCCGCCCGGGAACACGGACCGCATCCTCGACTTCTCCCGGGCCATGACCGGCGGCCTGTTCTTCGTGCCGAGCGCCGGCCTCCTCGACGACCTCCCCGCCCCCTCGGCCGCCGCCGTCCCGGGGGAGTCCCTGGGCATCGGCAGCCTGAAAGGAGTCCACGCCCCATGACGTCCCCCGAGACCACCAGCAACCTCCACCGCGAACTCGCCCCGATCACCGCGGCCGCGTGGGCCGAGATCGAGGAGGAGGCCCGCCGCACCTTCCGCCGCAACGTCGCGGGCCGCCGCGTCGTCGACGTCCCCGGCCCGGCCGGCCCGGAGCTGTCCGCCGTCGGCACCGGCCACCTCTCCGACCTCGCCCCGCCCTCGCCCGGCGTCACGGCGCGGCTGCGCGAGGCGCGTCCCCTCGTCGAACTCCGGGTGCCGTTCACCGTCGACCGGGCCGCCGTCGACGACGTCGAGCGCGGCTCGAAGGACTCCGACTGGCAGCCCGTCAAGGACGCGGCCCGCGCACTGGCCTTCGTCGAGGACCGCACGGTCTTCGACGGGTACGGGGCGGCGGGCGTCGAAGGGCTGCGCGCCCGCACCTCGAACCCGGTGCTGCGGCTGCCCGCCGAGCCCCGCGACTACCCCGACGCCGTCAGCAGGGCCCTCACCTCCCTGCGGCTCGCCGGCGTCGACGGTCCGTACGCGCTGCTGCTCGGCGCCGACCAGTACCGGGCGGTGAGCGAGACCTCCGACCACGGCTACCCCATCGCCGCCCACCTCGCCCGGATGCTCGACGGCTCCCCGATCTGGGCGCCCGCCCTCGACGGCGGCTTCGTCCTCTCCACCCGGGGAGGCGACTTCGAACTGCGCATCGGCCAGGACGTGGCGGTCGGCTACACCTCGCACGACGCGACCAGCGTCGAGCTCTACCTCCAGGAGACCCTGACCTTCCTGACCTACACCGACGAGGCAGTCGTCGTCCTGGAGCCCTGAGCCGTGGACCCACGCCTCCTCGGCGCCGTGCCCCGGCTCGCCGGGGCCGCGCTCGTCGGCGCGGCGACCGGCGCGGCCGTCGCCGCCGCGACCGACGTGCCCCTGGGCGTCCTCGCGGGCATCGCCACGGCCGAGACCCTCTTCGTCATCACCGGCTGGCTCGTGCTGTGGCCCATGGACGCCGCCACGACCCACCGGAACGTCCGGCGCGAGGAGTTCCGGCCCGTCGTCGAGGAACTCCTCGTCGTCTCGGCCTCCCTGTGCGGGCTCGTCGCCATCGTCGTGCTGCTCCTGGTCGGCAACACCGACCTGAGCCACGCGGCCGCCGCGACCGCGCTCTGCGGCGTCTTCATGGCCTGGGCGGCGCTCCACCTCACGTACGCCGCCCGGTACGCGTACCTCTACTACGCCCTGAAGCCCGGCGGCGGGATCGACTTCAACTCCCCGCTGCCGCCGAAGTACAGCGACTTCCTCTACTTCAGCTTCAACCTCGGCATGACCTACCAGGTCTCCGACACGAACGTGTCCAGCCCCACGGTCAGGTCGGTGGTCCTGCGGCACTGCGTGCTGTCGTACGTCTTCGGGGCCAGCATCCTGGCCACCACCATCAACCTCGTCACCGGGATCGTCACCGGCTGACCGGGGCGGGCACGGCGAGGGCCGGTGACGCCGGGACCGGGTGCGGCGGTCGCCGGCGCGCCGTCAGCCGAGCGAGACCACGACCGCGGTCGTCCGGCCCTCCGGCGTGTCGTACGTGACGGTGTCGCCGGCGCGGTGGCCGAGCAGGGCCCGGCCGAGCGGGCTGTCGGCGGTGACCAGGGTGGCGTCGAGGGCGTTCGCCAGCTCGCCGATCTGGACGGTCGACTCGGTGCCGTCCGCGAACCGCACGGTCACGCTGCTCCCCACACCGACCGCGTCGGTGGACGGAGCCCCCGCGACGGCGCCCTCCTTCAGCCGCCCCTCGATCTCGGTGATGCGGGTGTCGAGCCGGTCGAGCTCGTCGGCGCGCTGCAACTCGTCGGCCTGGTCGGCCCGGTCGCCGACCTCGTCCCCGCCGCCGCCCCGCAGGGTGACGGCGACGGCCTCGCGTTCGGTGCGCAGATCGGCGAGCTCGCGCTGGAGCGCCTCGCGGGCGACGGCGCTGAGGGGCTCGGGTCCACCGGTCATTGCTGCTCCCGATACTGCGGCGGCATCCACGTGTGCCGAGGGTCATTAAGGACAATTCGGAGATTATCAGGCGCGTGGCCGGAGGGGCGGGGGGCTCGCGTCAGCTGCCGCTCGGACTCGCCTTGGGCTCCGTCACCGGGATGTCGAAGACATGGTCCGGGGTCACGATCCGCGTGATGGCCTGACCGAAGAGCGTGCTGGGCTCGTTGTTGTCGTGCAGCACGTCCGTGTTGAGGAGGACGACCAGGGTCGCCTTCGCCTCCGGGAGGTAGATCGTGAGCGACTCGTAGCCGGGCAGGGAGCCGTTGTGGCCGATCCAGCCCTGGACGTCGAAGATGCCGAGGCCGTAACCGGCGCCGGGGACGCCCGAGGGGTACGTGTGCAGCCGCTCCGCCTGCGTCGCCGGCGTGAGCAGCGTGCCGGTCGCGACCACCCGGGCCCAGGTGCGCAGGTCCTCCAGGTCGGAGATCATCGCACCGGCCGCCCAGCCCCAGGAGGGATTCCAGTCGGTGGAGTCCTCCAGCTTCCCCGACGCGGTCTGCTCGGTGTAGCCGTGGGCGTGCGGGCTCGGGAACGCGGCGTCCGTCGGGAACACCGTGTGGCGCAGTCCGGCCGGCTCGACGACGTTCTTCTGGATGAACTCGTGGAGCGGGGTCCCGCTGACCTTCTCCACGACCAGCCCGAGCAGGATCAGATTCGTGTTGCAGTAGTCGAACTCGGCGCCCGGCTGGAACTGGATCGGGTGCTTGAAGGAGTAGTCGAGCAGCTCCTGCGGGGTGAAGGGCCGGTACGGATCGGACGTGAGCGCCTTGTAGAACCCCTCGTCCGCAGAGTAGTTGAAGAGACCGCTGCGCATCGACGCCAGGTTGCGCAGGGTGATCTTGTCGCCGTTCGGCACCCCGTCGACGTACTTCGAGATCGGGTCGTCCAGGTTCACCTTGCCCTGGTCGACCAGTTCGAGCAGGGCGGTCACCGTGAAGGTCTTGGTCTCGCTGCCGATCCGCATGTACAGCCCGGGGTTCATGGGCTCGTCCGTGACCTTGTCGGCGACGCCGAAGGAGCGGATGTACGTGCCCTTGCCGGGAGCGGAGAGGGCGACGCTGACACCCGGGACGCCGGTCTCCTTCATCACGTCCCGGACCGCCCGGTCCAGGCGGGCGGCGACCACGGGGGTGAGTTCCGGGAAGTCCCCGTCCGCCGAGGGCGACGGGGCCGCCGCCACGAGGGCGGCGGGGCCGGGGGGTTCGGCCGCGAAGGCCGCACCCGCGCCGACGGGGGCGACGAGGATGCCCAGGGCCGCGAGAGCCGCGCAGACGCGCCGGTTCCGTGCGTGCGAGTACCTCACGGCGGGCCTCCTGCCGGCCGGGGACAACACTCCATCTCCAGGCTAGGTCGCCGCCGACGCCCCCGCATCGCGACCCTGCCCGTCTGTTAGGTTGCGGTTCCTTGGCCCCGGGTCGACAGGGAGAAGCGCACGATGGCCGTCATCCACCACACCACGATGCAGCCCACCAAGCTGGAGCTGCTCGCCGAGTGGCTGCCCGGCCGCCCCTGGTACGCCGGAGGGGCCGGCGGGCCGAGCCCGGCCAAGGCGGGCGGATTCCGTCTGGACGACCCCGCGGGCGAGGTGGGCATCGAGTTCATGGCGGTCACCGACGGCACCGGTCCCGACGCGGTCACCTACCTGGTCCCGATGACCTACCGGGGCGCGCCCCTGGAGGGCGCCGAGCACGCCCTCATCGGCACCTCCGAGCACGGCGTCCTCGGCACGCGCTGGATCTACGACGGCGTCCACGACCCGGTGCTCGTCGAGCGGTTGTACGCCCTGCTCGCCGGGCGCGCCGAGGCGCAGGCCCAGTCCGTGGACAACACGACCGACCCCACCGTCGCCGCCTCGCTGGCCCCCGCCGGTGCCGAAGCGGAGCTCGTACGGGTCACCGAGGGCGCCGACCGCACGGACGTGGTGGTGCGGGAGGCCGACGCGGCCGAGCCGCTGACCCTCCGGGTGCGGCGCGTCCTGCGCGACGGTGAGGACGGCGGGCAGGGCCGCGGCCGGGTCACCGCCGAGTGGCGCCTCTCCGACGGGACCACCGCGCGCGGCGCGTTCACCGTCGCCCTCGCGGAGGCGAGCCGGTAGCGCCGGCCCGGAACCGGCGCACACGGCGCCTCGGCCCGACCGCCGGTCCCTCAGACCCAGTTGACCTCCGCCTTGGCCAGCAGCGGGTCGTCCACCAGCTCCCACAGCGCGACGGCGAAGTTCCCCGTGCGGTACCGGCCGCCGAAGTGCAGCCCGAGCACCCGGTGGTCGGTCAGGTCGAACACGGGGGAGCCGCTGTTGCCGCCGAGCGTCGAGCAGTCGTGCTTCATCACCAGGCCGCCGGGGGTGAACTCGGTGGCCGCGCCCGGCTGGAGCCGCTTCACGTTGTAGACGTCCATGAAGATCCGGCGCATCGACTCGGGCTCGTTGCGCCGGCCGTCCCAGGCCGGGTAGCCGATCACGTACACCGGACGGCCCGGCACGCTCGCCGGCGCGTCCGCCGCGATCGCCAACGGCGTCGGCAGGCCGTCCTCCGACGAGGGCTCGACGCGGAGCAGCGCCATGTCGACGTCGGGGTGGATGCCGATGACGTCCGTGATCTCGTACGGCACCGAGGGCCCGGGCGGCTCGCCCTCGGCGGGCAGCTCCTCCGCCGGGTCGACCCGCGCCGACATGCCGAACTCGAGCATCCAGCGCTCGTCCTCGAAACGGCTGAACTCCGCCGCCACATGACGGTTCGTCATCACCGTGCGCGGGCCGACCAGGAACGCCGTGCCGATCCAGTCCAGACTGGGGTGCCCGGTGACCTCGACCCGGCCGACCCGCGCGAGGGACTCCCTGATCGCGGGCCGCTGCGCCTCCAGGACCGACCACTCGTACTGCTGCGGCGCGAAGTCCTGGCGCTGGACCAGGATCGCGGGCCGGCCCTCCAGGAGGACGATCGCCTCCACGCCGAAGGCCTCGTCCTCGTCGAGCTCGTCCTCGCGGTGTCCGGCGATCTTCTCCAGGCCGCCGACCCCCGCCTCCAGGACGCGTGCCCGTTCCTCACGGGCGAAGCGGGAGATCTCGGCCGCCGGTGCCACCGCGGCGGGCAGTTCGAGCGCGGACTCGGCGATCTCCGCCTCCAGCTCCGCGCGCACCCGCGCGGCGACCTCCCGCAGATCACCGAAGATCCGCTCGGCGCCGGTCTCCACCGGCGACACGCTCCGTGGTCCGTTCGGCATGCTCGCTCACCTCGGTTCCGCGTTCGCTCTCCCCCGGACCGGCCGTCCCGACTGGGCCGCCATGATCTCCTCGTACAACTCCGGCCGGAACTCCCTGAGATGGGCCAGGATGCCGCTCATCTGGGTGCCCACGTTCACGAACCGCGTGCGGGCGCCCTGGAACTCGACCTCGTCCACCTTCCGCGTCCCCCGGTGCAGCCCCACGACCGTCCAGTCGTCGAGGCAGACCGGGGAGCCGGAGGAGCCGCCCCGGGTGTCCGTGAAGTACAGGATGTCGTGCTCGTCCGCCCGGTAGACCAGGTTGTTGCGCAGCGCGACCCGCTTCGGCAGTCCGCCCGGGTGCTGGATGATGTTGACCGGGACGCGCTGCCGCTCCCCGACGAGCAGCGGACGGGTCGCGACGCGCAGCGTCGGACGCTCGTCCTGGTCGGCGGAGAGCCGCACGATCGCGTAGTCGAGCGCCACGTCCCAGGCCGCCAGCTCGCCCGCCGTCGCCTCCGGCGCGGCCGCCGCGTCCTCGACGAAGTCGAAGCGCGAACGAGACATGAGCGCCTGGAGCCGCAGGTCCTCGTCGCTCACGTACGGCCGGACACCCGACTCCCACGAACGCGCCATCACCACATGGTGGTTGGTGACGAGCAGCCCGGGGGCGATCATCCAGCCGGTGCCGCCGTGCGGGTACGAGGGCAGGAGGGGCGCGCCCGACTCGTACGGCGGGATCCGCAGCAGCGCGACGGAGGCGCCGGCCCGGATGCCGCCGTGCAGGAACTCGTACGGCACGGTGTCGTCCTGGAGGACGATCTCCTCCTTCATCTCCCCGGGCATCATCTCCGCCGGGAGCTCCGCCTCCCCGGTGATCGCGCGGGCCACCGTGTCCAGAGCGCCCTGCAGGACGGCGCGGGGGCCCTGCTCGTGGGTCTGCTCGATCGCGTTGTGCAGCCAGATCTCCAGCGGCACCAGACCGTCGAGGAGGCGCTCCACCTGGTTCATCGCGTTGAGGTCGGCGTGCGCCTGCTCCCGGGGGTCGGCCAGCGGTTCGAAGGTGGCCGTGAAATAGCCGGGAATGCCCTTGAGCAGGGCCGGGCGCAGGGCCCGGTCGGCGAGGCCGGCCTGCGTGGCGGCGTTGCGGACCCGGACCAGCTCCTCCTGCGCCAGGAAGGGCACCTTGCGGAGGGCCGCACCGGCCGCGTTCGGCGGCGGGCGCGTCCACAGGCCCGTACCGTCGTGCCGGGTGTGCGGACCGGGCCCCGGCTCCGCGACCCGGCCGGCCGCCTCGGGCCCGCGCGCGGCCGGGCCCGCGTCCATCGCCGAGGCCACCCCGAGCAGCAGGTCGCCGCTGCCGTCCCGGAGCGTCAGAGCCTCCCGGGCGACGCCGTCCAGGGTCCCGCGCCGCCGGGCCTCCCGCAGGTCCCGCTCGATCCGCTCCAGGTCCGGACGGCCGGCGTCCGCGGCTGCCCCGCCCTCTCGGCCGGCGGCGGACTCCAGGATGCGGGTCAGCGGCACGAGGAGGCCGGGCTCGTCCGTGAGGGTGGTGTCGATCCAGAGGGCCAGCTCGGTGACCACCGCCTCCTCGTCCGCCGGGAGCCCCACGAGCCGCAGCGTGTGCTCCAGGATGCCCGGGTCCGCCCGGCACGCCGTGGCCGCGGCCGTACGGGCCAGGTACGGCTGCCGGGCCAGGTCCGCGTCCGGCATCCCGCGCAGCGTCCGGGCGAGGCGCTCCTCCGCCGGCGCGGCGTCGAGGTCCGCGAGCGCCGCGAGCCGGGACCGGGCCACCAGGACGCCCAGCGACTCGTAGCGCAGTCCGAGGCCCGCGGCGATCTCCTCCGCCTCCTGGAGGTCACGGTCCGCCGCCGCGAAGTCGCCCGTGTCCTGGGCGAGCCGGGCCGACAGCTGGAGCAGTTCGAGCTGGGTCTCCGCGCAGCCGGCCTCCTCCGCCCGGTCCACCGCCCGCTCGGCGCCCGCGCGGGCCTCCGCCGTGCGCCCGGAGCGGGCGAGGGTCTCGGCGAGCAGCGCGTGCAGCCTGCTGCACGGCGTCCACGGCCGCCGCTCCGCGAGCCGCTGGCCCGCGGCCTCCACGTACCCCTGGGTGAGGAGGTCCTCGACCTCGCGCGCCGCGATCCGCTCCCAGTCCTCCTGGTCGGCCGCGGTCATGATCTGGTCGGGCACGTGGCCGCCGATCCTGCCGAGGAGGAACGCGGCCGAGCGGTGCGCCATCTCGTGGTGGGTCGAGCCGCCCAGGTACGGGACGACACCGGGCTCCCAACGGGCCTCCACCGTGCGGGGGTTCTCGCCGAGCCGGAGCCGGTGGTAGATCTCCTCGGCGCGCTCCCGGGGCCCCTCGCGGGCCGCGTAGTACGTGACGGCCCTCCGGTCCACGGCCCGCATCAGATCGGTGCGGGCGCCGTCCGTCAGGCGCAGCATGATGGCCCGCAGGTCGGTCCGGTGCCGGATGGCGTCCGGGCCCGCCGACTCCATCAGGTCGACCCGGGAGGTCAGCAGCCCGTAGAGCCGGCGGGCCTCCCCGGCGCTCTCGACGCGCAGCCCCGCCGGCTCGGCGAGGACCTCCCGGATGAGGTCGGGGGTGATGAAGCGGAGGGCCAGACCCGCCTGGACGAGCGCCCGGACGTCGTCCTCCGCGATGTGGTTGAGGATCCGGTCGTACAGCGTGCCCTGGATGAGCATCTGGTCGACCTGCCGGTCGAAGTAGCGGCGTCGGGAGGGCAGTCCGCGCAGCAGTCCGCCGAGCGAGGGCGAGTCGGTGCCCAGCGCGACCGCCGTCCTGGCGGCGAGCTTGAGGCTCAGCGGATGGCCGCCGATCCGTTCGGCCAGGTCCTCGGCGAGCGGCTCGTCCACCCCGGAGGACATCAGCAGGTCCACCGAGGCCTCGTGGTCGAGCTCGGTCAGCTCCATAGTGCGCGGGGTCAGGACCCGGGCCGGGTGGTCGATCGGCGCGCGCCCCGAGACGACGAACCGAAGGCGTGAGTAGGCCGCCCGCAGGGCCGTCCAGACGGCCCACATGCGGGCGATGACGGGAGAGCCCCGGTACTGGGCCTCCTCGAAGCCGTCGACGACCACGACCAGCGGAGGGGGAGGGTCGCCCGGCGCCGGACGGACGGCCTCGGCGACCAGGGAGGCGGCCCGGTGGGCGAGCTCCTGCTCGCGGGCGCTGGCCCGGGCGTGGAAGTCGGACGAGTGGTCGCGGCCGAGCGTCGCCCGGGTGCCGGCCAGCTGGGACAGTTCGTCGAGCTCGTTGCGCTCGCCGCGCTGGAGCGCCGCCGTCCGCTCGCACTCGTCCGCGAGCTCCTCGAAGGCGGCGCGGTGGGCGGGGTGGTGGACGCCGAGCTGTCGGGCCATCTCCGCGATCACCGTGGCGGGTTCGTGGATGGAGAGCGTCGGACGTGCGAAGTCGATGTAGGCGAAGGGGAATCCGGCGGGACCGGCGGCGGCGAGCGCGTCGACGAGGAACTTGGCGAGCAGGGTGCTCTTGCCGATGCCGCCGACGCCGTGCAGGAGGACGGGCGGTTCGGCGGGCTCCTCGGGCAGCGCGAGATAGGCGTGCAGGGCGTCGAGCTCGGCCGTGCGGCCGTGGAAGGTCCCCCGGACGAGCCGGCGCATCGGCTCCAGCAACCGGGCCCGCTCCAGGCTCTGGTGCACCTCGTCGACGTCGGGCAGCCCGGTGACGCCCGGGACCCGGCTCAGCCAGAGCGTGGCCTGCAGCGCGTCGGAGAGCGCCTCGACCTCGTCGGGGGCCGCCGGGGGAGCGGCGGGCCCCGCTCCCGCCGGAGGCGATCCCGTGCCGGCCGGCGGCAGACCCGTGCCCGCCAGCAGGGCGAGCGCCGTGCGCTCCGGGCCCGGGCCCTCGGGGCGCAGACCGATGTTGGCCCGCAGGAGGCGGAGGGCCGCGCCGGGGCCCGCGAGGCCCTCCAGCGCCGCGTCGCGGATCTCGGGCTTGAGCGTCCACACGGTGGCCCCGGGCGACGGCACGGCCGTGCAGTCGTCGACGAGCTCCAGGACGGCCCGCCCGGTGGCACGCTCCTCACCGGGCAGCCGTAGCAGCGCGGGGTCGAACTCCTGGAGCAGGCAGGCGGCTTCGCGATAGGACCTGCGCAGATCGGGCAGCGCGACGTCGGGGGAGGCGAGCGTGGTGCGCAGGGCGTCGCGCAGCACATGACCGGCCTCGCCCGGCGGCGGTGACGCCGGGGGAAGCGTCCGGTGGAGCCGTACGACATCCTCCACGGCCGTGCACAGCCGGCGCATGTAACTGTCCCCGTCCGCGGTGGAGTCGGGGGAGCCGACGGCCCGCAGCACCTCGGCCACGGCCGTCTCCGTGAGCTCCCGGACGGCCCCGTCCTCCCCGGCGGGCGCCCCGTCGGTGAAGAACTCCCGGAAGAAGGACCGGAGATCGTCCTCGTCGGCGAGCCGGGTGGTGTCACGGCACTCGTTCTTCCGTATCTCGTACGGGAGCTGGCGCATGGTCGTCGCGTAGCCGAGCAGGACCAGGCGCGGCACGGTCTCGCCGCGGACCGGGGTGTGCTCGTAGATCGCCCGCGCCAGGACGCCGATGCAGTCCCACACGTCCGAGTGCGGGTCGAGCCGGTCGCAGTCGTCGAGGACCAGCCAGAAGCGCTCCTCGGCGGCGGTCGCGCGGGCCACGATCCGGTGCGCGGCGTCCTCGAAACAGGGCAGTGGATCGTTCAACCGTGTGGGATTCAACGGGATCCGGTCGGCCTCCGGACCCGCCACGAAGGCCGAGAGCCGCTCCATCAGGCGCGCCGCCGTGGACGTGCGGGAGAGCGTGACCCGGACCGGACGGAAGTCGCAGTGCTGGCCGAGATGGCGGATCAGCTCGTAGGTGTAGGAGCGGCCGCTGTCCGGCGGCCCGTCGACGACGAAGACCGTCTGCTCCGGGTCGGCCAGGAAGTCCCGGAGCTTCTCGCGCAGCTCGCGCCGGTCCAGGAACGCCTCCGTGCCGTGCTTCAGGAGCATGCTGCGGAACGGGTCCCGCGGGGAACGGCGCAGCCGCTCGTCCTCCCGGAGCCGGGTCAGCAGGTTCCGGGCCTCGGCGCCCTGCTCGAAGGCGTGCGGATCGTCGATCGCGGCCAGCGCGTCGAGACCGGCGAGCACGGAGAGCAGCCGGCGCTGGTGGGCGATGTCCCGGCGGGCCGCGGCGACGACGATCAGGGCGTTCCGGCCGGAGTCCGGGGTGAGCGGCAGGTCCTCGACGAAATCCGCGGGCAGGCCCGCGCGCAGCATCCGGTCCCGCGGCTCTGGGGTGTCGAGGAGGTGGTCCCGCACCCAGCCGGCGACCAGCCCCCACTCCGTCTCGGTGAGCGGCATACCGCACCTGCCCGGCGCTCTTCGCGCAGCGCCGGACGCTCCGGCGCCGGACCTGAGATCAGCCGTGACCGGACGTGACCGGTCGAGGTCGGACGAACTGGCTGATCCCTCTCATCGTTTCACCGGGCGGTGACGGCCGCAATCGCTCCCCGGCGGGCGCCCCCGCGTCAGGGGTGCAGCACGATGTCCGCGTACGACTCCAGACGCCGCCAGCGCTCCTCCGGCTCGCGGAACGGCGGCAGCACGTCCACGTCCGGCAGCGGCCCGAACTCCAGCTCGGTGATCTCCGCGACGTCCGAGACGGGCACCTGGTACGTGCGGAACGGGCCCAGCGGCGGCGGCGCACCGACCGTCGCCCCCGCCAGGGCACGCTCCGCGTCCCGGCTCAGGTCGGGGCTCTGGTCCAGGACGTACGCGGCGGCGGCGAGCGCCCCGTCCTGGACGAACGCGGCCACCTTCCAGAACCGCAGCGGCACCTGCACCCCCCGGTACGGCGGATCGGAGTCCTGGAGCACCGGGCCGGTGAGCACCGTCAGCTTCCGGTCGTACGCGGCGGCGTGGTCGAGCAGGTAGTTCTCCAGCCCCTGCCAGAGCTCCTTGCCCTGGTTGAAGACGTCCGCCTGGGGCGCCGCGTTGGTGAAGTGGAAGGTGTCCGTGTTGGCCAGGGCCGCCGTCGCCCGGTCACCCCAGACCGGATCGAGCCGGCGGACCAGGTGACCCCGGTCCAGGCTGTTGTTCCGGTAGATCTCGTCGCCGGCCTGCCGCTCCTCCGGCAGCCGGGGGTCGTACTCCCAGACGTCCTCCCGCCCCGTGTCCAGCAGGAGCTCCCGCCCCTCGATGCAGACCGCCGTCGACGCCGCGAGCCGCCGGTCGGGCCGGAAGACCACGGTGAAGTGGGTGTACGGCAGGATCACGGTCTCGACCGACTCCCGGACCGGGAGCGCCAGCGGGACGACGGGACCGAGGAAGGTCTCGTCGTAGCCGGTGCGACCGGCGAGGGCGGCACGGCGCTCGTCGGCGGACGGCCGGCCGGGAGAGGGCGGCGACTCGGAAGCGTTCATACGATGTAGGTACCGCGTGGAGAAGGCCGCGCTCGGTGCCGGACCGCAGGCCACTCGATCAGAGGAGGCATCCCATGGCCACCGGACTCTCACTGCACGTCGGACTGAACGAGGTCGACGCCGCCCGGTACGAGGGCTGGCCCGGCACCCTGATCGCCTGCGAGAACGACGCCCACGACATGGCGCGGCTCGCCCGGACCGCCGGGTTCGAGGTCATCACCCTGCTCACCGCGGAGGGCACGGCCGCCAACGTCACCTCCGTGCTCCACGAGGCCGCCGACCGGCTCGTCCCCGGCGACATCCTGCTCTTCACCTACTCGGGCCACGGCGGCCAGGTCCCCGACCTCGACGGCCCCGACGACGAGCCCGACCGCCTCGACGAGACCCTCGTCCTCTACGACCGCCAGTTCCTCGACGACGAGGTCCAGCACGCCTTCCGCGCCTTCGTCGAGGGCGTACGGATCGTCGCCTTCCTCGACTGCTGCCACAGCGGCAGCGCCATCGAGATCTCCGGCGGCGCGCCGGAGGACGGCACCGGCCGTTTCATGCCGGAGCCGCGACAGCGTCAGCTCTACGACCGCGACCGCAGCTGGTTCGAGGAGCTCCGGTCGACCCTGGCGAAGGACGCCCCCGCCGACGGCACGGCTCCCGACGCCCTGCTCGTCTCGGCCTGCCAGGACGATCAGGTCGCCGCCGACGGCCCCGTCAACGGCGCGTTCACCGGGGCCCTGCTCCAGGTGTGGGACGAGGGTGCCTTCCGGGGCGGCTACCGTGCCTTCCACCGGGACATCCAGGGCCTGCTGCCCCCGACCCAGAGCCCGAACCTCTACGTGACCGGCACCCCGGCCCCGGACTTCCTGGACCAGCGCCCCTTCACGATCTGAGGCCGGCGCTCCGGGAGAACCGCTCGCCCCGGGAAAACACAAAGGCAAGGAGGGAAGACCTCTCCTTGCCACTCTCAAGATATAGCGCACGGGGGGCCTTGCGGCAAGGCCCCGGTCATGGCGCAGAATCTCCGTTCGAAGCAAGGAACTGCGGAAAACGGGGCGCAACGATGTTTGATGTGATTGTGGTAGGCGGCGGACCGACCGGCCTGATGCTGGCGAGCGAACTGCGCCTGCACGACGTGCGGGTGGTCGTCCTCGAGAAGCTGGCCGAGCCGACCGGGGAGTCCCGCGGGCAGGGCCTGCACGCGCGCAGCGTCGAGATGATGGACCAGCGCGGCCTCCTGGAGCGGTTCGCCGCGATCAGCGAGAGGTTCCAGGTCGGCGGCCTCTTCGGCGGCGTGATGAAGGCATGGCCCGAGCGGCTCGACACGGCCCACCCGTACGGCCTCGCCACGCCGCAGCCGGACACCGAGCGGCTCCTCGGCGAGCGCGCCCGGGAACTCGGCGCGGAGATCCGGTGCGGCACCGAGGTGGTCGGACTGACCCAGGACGAGGACGGCGTGACCGTCGAACTCGCGGACGGCACCGCACTGCGCGCCCGCTACGTCGCCGCCTGCGACGGCGGCCGCAGCACCGTGCGCAAGCTGCTCGGCGTCGCCTTCCCCGGTGAGCCCGCGACGGTCGAGACGCTCCTCGGCGTCATGGAGGTGACGGCGGACGCGGAGTCGATCGCCGCCACCGTCGCCGAGGTCCACAAGACCCAGCTGCGCTTCGGCCTCGCCCCGCTCGGGAACGGTACCTGGCGCGTCGTCGCGCCCGCCGACGGCATCGCCGAGGACCGTGCCACCCCGGCCACCCTCGACGACTTCAAGAAGCAGCTGCGGGCCTTCGCCGGCACCGACTTCGGCGTGCACTCGCCGCGCTGGCTCTCCCGCTTCGGCGACGCCACCCGGCAGGCCGAGCGCTACCGCGTCGGCCGGGTGTTCCTGGCCGGCGACGCGGCGCACATCCATCCGCCCACCGGTGGCCAGGGCCTCAACCTCGGCATCCAGGACGCCTTCAACCTCGGCTGGAAGCTGGCCGCGGCGGTCGACGGCTGGGCGCCGGAGGGACTGCTCGACACGTACGAGGCCGAACGGCACCCCGTGGGCGCCCGCGTGGTGCAGAACACCCGCGCCCAGATGATGCTCCTCGGCGCCGAGGCCGGGCCGACCGCGCTGCGGGAGCTGTTCTCGAAGCTGATGGACTTCGAGGAGGTCAACCGGTACATCACCGGCATGATCACCGCGGTCGACGTCCGCTACGACCTCGGCGAGGGCCATGAACTCCTCGGCCGGCGGCTGCGCGACGTGACCCTGAAGCGGGGGCGGCTCTACGAGCTGACGCACGACGGCCGGGGACTGCTGCTCGACCAGACCGGCCGGCTCTCGGCCGCGGGCTGGGCGGACCGCGTCGACCATGTCGTCGACGTCAGCGAGGAACTCGACGCCCCCGCCGTGCTGTTGCGACCGGACGGCCACGTCGTCTGGGCCGGCGAGGACCAGGCGGAGCTCGACGGCCGCCTCGCGGAGTGGTTCGGCACCGCGAAGGGCTGAGCCCCGCGGCGGTGACCCCACGGGCGGGGTCCGGGAGACCGGACCCCGCCCGTCCGGCGCTCCGGCAGGGGCCTGCCGTGTCCGGAGGGGCGGGGTGGTGGTGGTCCGCCGCGGCCCGGCCGCCGGGCCGGTCGTGCGGGTGCCGGGCCGCAGGGGGCGGGTGCGTCGTACGTCGTGAACCTACGGGCGCAGCGCCGTCGCCAGCTGGGCGCGGGAGCGGACGTCGAGCTTCTGGTAGATGCGGGTGAGCCGCGCCTCCACCGTCTTCACGCTCAGGTACAGCTTCGCCGCCGCCTCCTGGTTGCTCGCCCCCTGGCCCACCAGCCGGGCCAGGCGCAGCTCCGCCTCCGTCAGCGAGGAGAGCGCCGGAACCGACTCCTCGCCGCCGGCGCCGGGGCCCGCGGTCTCGCCCGCCGGCGTCTCGCTCGCCAGGGCCAGCCACGGAGCCGCCCCGGCCCGCTCGAACACCGAGGCCGCCTCGTGCAGGGCGCTCTGCGCCGCCGACCGGCGCCGGCGGCGCCGCTCGACCCGGGCCAGCGAGATCAGCGCCCGCCCACGCTCCAGCGGCAGACCGGCCCGGCCGAAGCTGTCGGCCGTGCGGGTCAGCAGCTCGGACGCCTCGTCCGTCCGCCCCTCCGCCGCCAGGCACAGGGCGTACGCCCGGTCGCAGCCGAGCAGGACCGTGGACCGGCCGAGCCGCTCCGCCACCGGCCGCACCTCCGCGAGGAGCGCCAGGGCCTCGTCGCCCGCGTCCTGGGCGAGCAGCGCCTCGGCCAGCTCCTCGTGCCAGCGCAGCATCGAGGGGTCCACCGTCGACTGGGCGCGCTCGTCGGCCTGGACCCGCCGCAGGGTCTCCAGGGCGGCGGCGACGTCACCGTTGATCAGCTGGACGCGGCCGAGCGCGTACCGGCTGCGCGAGAGGAAGACCCGGTCGCCCTCCTCCTCCGAGGCCTGGACGCTGCGGCGGGCATAGCTCGCGGCGCGCGCGAAGCTGCCGCCCGCGGTCTCCGCCAGCGCCAGCGTGTACCAGGCGGGGCCGGGGGAGAGGCCCGCCTCCAGGGTGAGCGCGAGGGACTGGCCCGCGTGCGCGAGGGCCGCCGCGCAGGCGCCCCTGCGGGACTCGATCGCGGCCAGCGTGGAGAACAGCTCGATGGTGTCCTCCACCGAACCGCGCCGCTGGACCAGCGGCAGCAGCGCGTTCAGCTCGTCCCGCGCGTCGTCGAGACGGTCGTCGAACAGGGCGTGGCGGATCGTCAGGATCTGGGCGGCGTTGCGGATCCCCAGCGGGCGCTCCGCCCGCTCCAGGGCACGCGCCTGGCCGAGCACGGTCTCGGCGTCCGGCGAGCCGAGGGCCCGCTCCATCCGCGCCTGCACGGTCAGGGCCTGCGCCGCGAGCCGGGGATCGCCCATCGAGGCGGCCAGCGCCGCCGATTCGACCGCCGCCGTCCGCGAGCGCTCCGGATCGCCGTCCGCGAGCACGTACTTGACGGCGAGGCGCAGTTGCACGGCGGCCCGCAGGGCGGTGTCGCCCTCGGAGTCCTCCATGGCGTGGACGTACATCTCGTCGAGCCCGGTGAGCCCCTGGCCCGCCGTGTCGAGCACGGCGAGCCGGGCCCTGACCCGGTCGGACGGCACCGCGTCCCGGGCGAGCAGATCGGTGGCGGCCCGCATCGCGAGGTCGGCTCGGGCGGCGCGGGCGGCCTCCTCGGCGGCGTCGACGAGCCGCGCGATCCGCCGCGTCCCGTGCCGGCCGGGGGTCGACTCGGCCGCGAGCAGGGCCAGTTCGGCGGCGAGCGCGCTGTTCCCGCGCCGCCGGGCCAGGTCGGCGGCGGCCGCGACCTCGGCGGCCAGCTCCTCGTCCGGCCGCTCGGTGGCCAGCGCCCGGTGCCGCACCGCCTCGACGGGATCGTCCACGACCTCCGCCAGTGCCGCGTGCCCGGCGCTCCGCTCGGCCCAGCACGCGTCGTGCACCAGGGTGGAGGGCAGCAGCCCGGCGGTGAAGGTCACCGAGCCGTCCTCGGAGAGCGACACCAGGTCGGCCCGCTCGGCCGCGGCGAGGTCCGCCTCCGCGGTGGGCCGCCCGGCGCGGCGCACCAGCGTGGCCGAGGGGCGCAGCGCGAGCGCGGCGAGCAGCAGCGTCTCGCGCACGGCGGGGGGCGCGGCGCCCAGGAGCTGGCGGGCGAGGTCGCGGGCGCGCCCGGAGAGCGTCAGGGCCTCCGCGTGGTGCACCGGGGTCCGCGCGTCGGCGAGCGAGCGGCCCACGGCGAGCGCGAGCCGGGGATTGCCGCCGCTCGCGCGGTGGATGCGGCCGGCCATCCGGGAGGGCAGCCGGTGGTGGATGAGGAGTTCGGCGATCTCGTCGGCGTGCAGCGGCGGGACGCGCAGCACGTCCGCCTCCGAGGGGACCCAGAGGTGCGCGGCGTGCGGGTCCTCGGCACGGTGGCCCTCGCGGTACGGCTCGTGGGTCTCGGCGTACGGCTCGGGGGTCTCCACCGCCACCACGCGCAGCGCGGGCGGGGCCAGATGGAGGGCGAACCGGAGCAGGTCCGCGCTGTCCGCGTCGACGTGCTGGACGCCGTCGACGACGAGCAGCACGGGGCCCCGGCAGGTCAGGGCGCGCAGGATCTTGGCGATGCCCAGGCGCAGCGCGATCGGGTCCCAGCCGCCGGCGTCGATCGGCGCCTCGCGGCAGAGCATGGCGACGGCGGTGCGCTGGGGGCCCGGCAGTTGGTCGAAGACCCCGGAGGCGAGCACCCCCGAGTCGAGCACCCCGGAGCCGAGCACGCCGGACGCGGGTCCGCCGGCGAGGGACGGCCCGGACGCGGGCGTCGCGGCCGGGGAGGGCTCCGGGACGGGGCGGCCGGTGCCGAGGCCCGGCCAGGTCACGGTCGCCGCCACCGAGGCCACGAGCGCGGCGGCGGCCGCCCCGGGTATCTCGCGGTCGGACGGCAGGGTGGCGAGCCACAGCACGGTCTCGCCGCGGGCCTCGGCGCGGGTCGCCTCGGCGAGGGCGACCTCGGTCTTGCCGACGCCGGCGGGGCCGGTGAGCAGGGCGCGGCCCCGGGTGTGGAGGGCGCGTTCGAGCCGGGTGAGGAGTTCGTGCCGGCCCACCGGCGCAGGGCTCTGTGGAGCTGTCGTCACTGTCCACCACCTCCGGCCCCTCGGGGCCCGGCCCATGAACCCCGTGCGCAGAGAATACGGAGCTCACGGGCACAGTCCAGGCCCCGTGTCCGGCATACGGACAGGGGCGTCGTGGGTGCGTGCTCCCACAACGCCAGGACGCGCCAGTGGTGTAGACCACGGGCGCGTCGCTGACCAGCAATGATGCTGATGTGGGGGGTGGTTCAGAGGTGGTGCGGTGGTGCGTCAGAAGGTGAGGCTCCACGAGTCGATGTAGCCGGTGTCACCCGAGGCGACATCGCGGACCTGGAGCTTCCAGGTGCCGTTGGCGACCTCGTTGGACGCGTCGACCGTGTACGTGGTGATGACGTTGTCGGCGCTGTCCGAGGAGGACGAGGCCTTCAGGTTGCGCACCGTGCCGTCGGGGGCGACCAGGTCGACGACCAGGTCCCCGCGCCAGGTGTGCTTGATGTCCACGCCGACCTTGAGGGCGGCGGGGGCGTTGCCCGCGCGGCCGGTGACGGCGATCGAGGACGACACGGTGGTGTTGTCCGGGATCTGCACGTCCGTCGCGTTGGTGAAGACGGTGCCGGTCGGCGGGGTGGTGTTGAGGACCGCGTCCACGGACTTCGCGGAGTCGGCGATGCCGGTGCCGCAGCCGCCGGTGCAGGTGCCGGGCAGCGGGCGGGCGTTGGTCTTGATCGCGGACTCGATCTCGGCCGGGGTGAGGGTGCTCTTGGCCGACTTCAGGAGCGCGGCCAGGCCGGCGATGTGCGGCGCGGCCATCGAGGTGCCCTGGTAGGGCTTGTACGTCTCGGCCGACTGGGTCGTCGCGCCCGAGTTCAGCGTGGAGTAGATGCCGTTCTCGGGGGTGGTGACGGTACCGGGCGTGTCCGTCGAGCGACGGGTCTCGCCGCCGGGCGCGGCCACGTCCACGATGGTGCCGTAGTTGGAGTAGTACGACCGGTTGCCCTCGCGGCTGGTCGACGCCACGGTGATGACGTTGGAGCAGTTCGCGGGGGTGAAGCCGGAGGCGTTGGCGTTGCTGTTGCCCGCGGCGACGACGACGGTGGTACCGCGCGAGACGGCGCCGTTGATCGCGGTCTGGTAGACGCTCGGGCAGGTGGAGCTGGCGCCGCCCAGGCTCAGGTTGATGACCTTCGCCGGGTTCGCGTTGGCCGGGACGCCGGGCACGGTGCCGCCGGAGGCCCAGGTGATGGCGTCGGCGATGTCGGCGGACGAGCCGCCGCACTTGCCGAGCACGCGCACGGGCTGGATCTTCGCGTTGTACGCGATGCCCGCGATGCCCTTGGTGTTGTTCGTGGTCGCGGCGATGGTGCCGGCCACGTGGGTGCCGTGCCAGGAGGAGTTGGAGGCCTTGGAACCGGTGCCGCACTCGTTGTCGGTGGCGTTCCAGTCGCCCTCGTCCTTCGGGTCCGCGTCGCGGCCGTTGCCGTCGCGGGCGTCGGCGGAGGTCGAGATGAAGTCGTAGCCCGAGACGATGTTGCTCGCCAGGTCCGTGTGGGCCGCGTAGCCGGTGTCGATGACGGCGACGGTGACGCCGGAGCCGGTCGTCTTGTCCCAGGCCGCGGGAACGTTCATGCCGCCGGTGGACTCGAAGAGGTCCCACTGCTTGGCGTAGTCGGTGTCGTTCGGGGTGACCGCCATCGCGTAGGCGCGGATGTCGGGCTCGACCGAGGCGACGGCCGGGTCGGCGCGGAACGCGTCGATGACCTCGGTCACGTCCTGCTTGGTCGCCTGGCCGCCCAGGTTCACGAGGGCGCCACCGCCGGCGAGGCGGCGCTCGAAGGAGAGCTTCTCGCCCGTCTTCGCGGCCTTCTCGGCCGTGTCGCTCTTCGCGGCGGTGTTGGAACCGGCCTCGGCGGTCCGGGTCTTGTAGGTGACGATCACCTTCTCGACGGGGGCGTTGGGAAGCGCCCGCATCGTCTGCGAAGCCGGAGCCGGCTTCGGTGTGGCAGCGACCGGGGCGGCGGCGAACGCCCCGGAGGTCATGGCAGCGGCACCGAGGATCGCGGCGCTCGCGACCACGGATATGACTCTCCGCCTGGAACCGTTCAAGGTGTGGCCCTTTCGAGTACGACGTAACTGCGGAGCAGTGGCGGCGGCGCGGGACGGGCGGGGCGAAGTGGGGTCGCTTCCGTCGTTCCCTGGGCTTGGGGGGCCCGTGCGCCGCCACCGGCGCGACGGCCCGGGTCAAGGCCGTCACCGGCGGACAGCACCCTCCGCATGCACCTGTCAGGGTGCGCTCGGGGGATGATATCTGCCGGTGCGGAGGACAGTAGGGAACGGGGGGGTGAACCCGATACGGGGAAAACCCTTGTCACCCCTCACCGGGCGGTGGGGGTCCGGGGAGGGGGAGCGTACGAGGGGCCCTTCTCCCGCGTTCCGCCCCCGACTTGGCAGGGCTGCGGGCGCGTCAGCGGCGCGGGTGCGGCGGGGCCTCGGGTCGCGGTTCCGGCCGGAGCGGCCGGGTCGCGCGGAGCGGGCGAAGCGGCTGGATTCGGATGAGAGGGATGAGGGCGTGATGAGTTGGGATGAACCGGGGTAGATAGGGCTAGACCCGGGTGGATCTGGGTGGATCTGGGTTGATCTGGGCGAAGTGGCGTGGGCGGGTTGCTCAGCCCAGTTCGAGCGTGGTGACCCCGAAGACACGCTCCCGGGCCACCGGGCGGACCGGGCCCGTGTACATCCGGGCCGTCTCGAACGTCGGCTCCAGGCCCCGCTCCTCGGCCAGCGCGGCCGCGGCCGGATTCGCCTCCGGCATGTCGACCGCGATCCGGGCCGCGCCGAACTCCCGCGCCTCGGCGGCGAGCCCGTCGAGCAGGGCCGCCGCGTCCGCCGGGGTGTCCGCGAAGAGCGGCCCCACGCGGGCCTCGTCCTCCGCGGGACGAACCAGCCCGTACCCGGTCAGACGTCCGTCGACGACACGGGCCAGCGCCCGATGGCCGGGAGTGGTCAGCCAGGCGTCCAGGAACCGGGGCCGGTCGGCGTGGTGGCAGGCGCCGTCGTACGCGGCGAGGGCGGCCCGGTCGACCTTCCCGGCGGCCACCACACCGGCCACCGGGCGGTCGGGGGCAGGGACCTCGCCCACGTACCGCGCGGTGCGGTACGCGGTGGCGAAGTTGGAGCGGCGGTAGTTGTCCTGCTGCGCCGGCACCCCGTCGAGCCCGACGGCCCGGCCGCCCGCGTGGGCGAGGGCGGCGCGCCAGGTGGCGAGGCCGTGTCCGAGGCCGCGGAAAGCGGGGCGGACGAGGTAGAAGCCGAGGAAGGCGTAGGAGTCGTCGTACGTGACGACCGAGATGGCGGAGACCGGCTCCCCATCGACCCGGCCGAGGAAGAAGCCGGCGGGGTCCTGGGCGAAGAACGCCGGTACGTCGGAGAGCCCGGGGTTCCACCCCTCCTCGGCGGCCCAGGACCGGACGAGCGCCCACTCCTGCGGGGTGGCGGACGAGACGGACAGCGAACCGGAGGAGACGGAGGTCATGCGGTGTCCTTCGACGGCCGGGAGGCGGGCGGACGCCGGGGCGGGAACCCGGGCGAAGCGCGCCGAGCATAACGCCGCGCGCGGCCCCGCCGACGCACCGGCGATCGTTTCCGGCCGGGGCGGTGCCCGCCTCCCTGGGTGGGGCCCGCCCCGCCCCCGTGTGGGCAATCGTCCCGCTCGAGCAGGGGGGACCCCCATCGCCCTGGGGGCACCTCCCGGACGAAGTCTGGGGGAGGAACGCATGCCCACAACGAGGGCGGGCGGCGCGGCTCAGTGGACCAGTCGCAGGCGGGACGCCGAGGCGGTGAGGCGGACCGTCTGGCCCCAGGTCAGTTCGAGGGCGTCCGACTCGACTCCGTCGCCGAAGGCGACCAGGCGGTCCGACTCGACGGTGAGCCGCAGGCCCCGGCCCGCGTCCAGGAGGCCCTCGACGCGGGTGGTGCCGGTCGTCGGTGACGGCCAGGCCTCGCGGACGAACCAGGCGAGCCGCGCGTCCGTCGGCGCCGGCAGGGCGAGCGGGCTGGAGCGCTGCTCCCACAGGGAGCGGAGCCAGCCCGTGGCGCCGGTGCCGGTGCCGACCAGGACGCCCGAGGAGGCCTGGGGCTCGGGCGGGGCGTCCGTGGCGTCGAGCCCGAGCGTGTAGCGGGCGGTCTGGTGTCCCGGCGGGCCGACGTAGATCTCGTTCAGCGCGAGGAGCCGCTGCGCGTCGTCGGTGACGGCCTCGACCATCGTCAGCTCGTCGACCGCCGCCCCGGTGCCCGCCGCGTACGGCAGCAGCCGCCGTGCCCGGTCCGGGCGGTGCCGGACCAGGACGCCCGGATTGCGCCCGGGGTCGGCGTCGATGCCGATGACGGGCTGCCCCGTCAGGTACTTCGCCGCGTTGGCGACAAGACCGTCCTGCCCGACCACCACCACGACGTCCTCGGGCCCGAACAGGAACCTGTCCAGGTCGGCCCGCTCGACCCGCGTCTGGCGCCACGTCAGCGGAACCGCGCCCGCCACCTCGGCGAGCGCCCGCCGCGTGCGCTCGTGCCGCTCGCGCACCGCGTCGACCGAGCGGCCGCGCGCGGAGAGGAAGAACGCGGCCTGCCCGTGCGTGCCGTGCCGGGCGAGCAGCTCCTCGTACTCCGTGGTCCGGTGCACGAGCACCGCGCGCGGCGCGAGGCTCACGGCCGTGCCCCGCCCTCGCCGCCCAGCCTGGCGAGCAGTCCGGTCAGGACGTCCGGGGAGAGCGTGAGGTGCTCGATGCGCGGCAGGTTCTCCGCCGCCCGGGTCACGGCCAGGGCGTGCAGGGTCGCCGGGTCGGCCTCCGCGTGCGCCCGCAGCCACGCGGACTGCGCTTCGGCGCGCGCCTCGCCGACCTCCCGCGCCGCCTCCGCCTCGGCCCGGGCAAGCCGGACCTTCCGTACGGCCTCGGCCTCGGCCCGTACCGCGTCGGCGGCCGCGTTCTCCTCGGCCTCGCGGCGCGCGTTGGTGCCGCGCTGCTCGACCAGGCGCTCCTCCTGGCGGGCGAGCTCGATCTTGCTGGCGAGCTCGTTCTCGGCGATGGCGCGTTCCCGCTCGACGGCGACCGCGCGCCGCTCGTACGTGGCCCGGTCGGCCTCCTGCTGGATCTGCTCGCGGGCGGGGGTGCGCAGGGCGCGCTCGACCTCCGGCTCGGGGCGGATCGCGACCACCCGGACCGCGACGACCTCGATGCCGGTGTCCGGAAGGCGCGGCTCGCCGGCGAGTCCGGCGGCGATGCGGTCCCGTACCGCCGCCACGCCGTCGACGAGCGCGGCGGCGAGCGTGGTGCGGGCGAGGACGTCGAGCGCGTGCTGCTGGGCGGTCTCGGTGAGGAGGGTGGCGAGCTGCTCCAGCGGGGCGCCGCGCCAGGCCCCCGTGTCGGGGTCGATGGAGAAGTCCAGCCGGGTGGCCGCCGCGCCGGGGTCGCCGATCCGGTACGTGACGGTGGACTGCACGCTCACGTCCTGGAAGTCGGCGGTGCGCGCGTGGAAGGCCATCGCGAGCTCGCGGTCGTTCACCGGCACCTCGGAGAGGGCGGCGCTGAGCGGACGGAACCAGAAGCTCAGCCCCTCGCCGTCGTGGACGAGCCGGCCGCGGCGCTGGTGGCGGATGTGGGCGGTGGGCGCGGAGCGCAGATGGCGCCAGCCGGCCCGCCGGGTGATGTCAGCCATGGAACCCCCTTGTCGTCATATTGACGATAGGGGGCATGGTCGGTTTTCGTCAAGGTGACGCATTCGGGAGGGCGGCGCCGTCCCCGTGCACCTTCGGCCTCCGACGCGAGGTGCCGCGCCGTTCGCGTGCGCCTTGGCTTCTGATGCGAGGTGCCGCGCTGCCCGCGTGCTCCTTCGGCCTCCGGTTCAGCCGCCGACCGGCGCGGGGGTCGGCTCGGTCTCCGGCGCGGTGAGGTCGGGGATGCGGGGGATCGGCATCGGCCGTGCCTCCGCCTGGATCGCCGTCGCCGTCGCCGCAGGGGCCGGAACCGCCGGGGCCGGGGCCGCCGTCGGGGCCGGTACCGCCACCGCCACCACCGTCGGTTCCGGCGTGCCGCCCTTCGTCAGCAGGACCACGCCCCGCGCCGCGACCAGCGACGCGCCCGCCGCGACCAGCCAGCCCCAGGCGCCCGCCCGGAAGGTCTCGCCGAGCAGGGCCACGCCGATCACGGCGGCGGCCGCCGGGTTGGAGAGGTTGACGACGGCCAGCGGCGCCGCGAGCCCGCCCCGGTACGCGGCCTGGGACAGCAGCAGGCCGCCGGAGGCGAAGCCGGATATCAGCACCGCGAGCAGCGCGGTCTGCCACCAGGTCGGCTCGGTGCCGGGCAGGTCGAGCGCGAGCGCGGCCGTCAGTGTCTGGGTGAGCGCCGAGGCGACGCCCGAGGCGATCCCGGACGCCGTGGCGTGCCCGAGGCCGCGCGCGGCCGGGCCGCCGTTCCCGCGCCGCTCCCGCCCCTGCAGCCGCCCGGAGGCCAGCGCGGCGATCAGGAGCGCGGTCGCCGCGGCGACGACCAGGGACTCGCGCAGGCTGAGGGCCTCGCCGGGGGCGGTGGGTCCGGTCACGGCGACGAGCCCGACGAGCCCGCCCAGGGTCCAGAGGGCTCCGCGCCATTCGGTACGGGTCACCCGGCGGCGCGCGCAGTAGGCGCCCAGCGGCAGCGCCGCCACCAGCGTCAGCGCGCCGAGCGGCTGGACCAGCGTCAGCGGCCCGTAGTGCAGGGCGGCCACATGGGCGAGGGCGCCGGCGGCGTTGAGGCCGACCGCCCACCACCACTGCCCGCGCGCGAGCAGCGCGCGCAGGGCCCCGCGCCCGTCGGGGGCGGCGGGGGAGGCGGCGGCGAGCCGGGACTGGGCGACGGCGGCGAGCGCGTACCCGGCGGCGGAGACGAGGGAGAGGAGGACCGCGAGCGCGGTGCCTGCGGCGGGGTTCATCGAAGGGCTCCGACCGGGAGGGGCGCCGCACCGAGCGTGCGGGGGACGGGTGGGGGTGCGGTCCGGTGGCCGGGGGCGCGGACGGCGAGCAGTGCGAGGCCGAGGAGGACGGCGGCGGCGAGCGCGTCGAACCAGTAATGGTTGGCGGTGCCGACGATGACGAGCAGGGTGAGCAGCGGGTGCAGCAGCCAGAGCACCCGCCAGCGGGAGCGCGTGGCGGCGATCAGGCCGATCGCGACCATCAGGGCCCAGCCGAAGTGCAGCGACGGCATGGCCGCGAACTGGTTCGCCATCGAGTCCGTCTCCGGCGTCGCTCCGTAGACGGAGGGGCCGTAGACGCGGGCCGTGTCGACGAGTCCGGAGGCGGCGAGCATCCGGGGCGGGGCGAGCGGCATCAGCAGGTGCAGCGCGAGCGCGGCGCCGGTGAGGAGTGCGAGGACCCGGCGCGACCACAGGTAGTGCGCGGGGCGGCGCCAGTACAGCCAGACGAGGAAGGCGATGGTGGCCGGAAAGTGCACGGCCGCGTAGTACGTGTTGGCCGCCCTGATCAGCGGTTCGCCGTGTAGGAGCAGCTGCTGGACCGTTCCCTCGCCCGGCAGGTGGATCGCGCGCTCGGCGTCCCAGACGCGGTCGGCGTTCCGGAAGGCGCGGGTCTCGTGGCCGTTGGCGAAGAGCCGGCCGAACTTGTAGACGAGGAAGAGCGCGGTGACGAGCAGGAACTCCCGCAGGAGCGGCGGTCGGGCGGGCGCGGACCAGGAGTCGCGGGGTGCCGGCTCGGGTTCGGAGGAGGCTTCGGCGTCCTCGGCGTCCTCGGCCCCGTCGAGCCCGGCGGGGCCGGGGGTAGGAGGCATCCCCGGTCCTGCAGGACGTGTTCCTCGTATCCCGCGTATCCCGACAGCCATCGCGCGGCCCTCTAATCCGTCAAATCGCCAACAAACGGAGTGAGCCTAGATCCGATTTCATCGAGACGCAAGCGTCTCGATACGTTTGCGTCTCGATTGTGCACCCCCTACTCTCGTATGTGCAGAGACAGAGGTGTCCGGGAGGGATCGATGTCCACTCAGGCCGCGACCGCCGCAGCCCGTCGCAGCAAGATCACGCCGGAGCGCGAGACGGAGCTCTACGACGCCGTCCTCTGCCTCCTCCGCGAGGGCGGCTACGACTCGGTGACCATGGAGGGCGTCGCCGCCCGCACCAAGTGCGGCAAGGCCACGCTCTACCGGCAGTGGGGCACCAAACCCCAGCTCGTGACCGCGGCCCTGGCCCAGCGCCGCTGCACCGTCTTCACCGGCATCGACACCGGCACCCTCGCCGGTGACCTGCGCGAGGCGGCCCGGATCGCCGCCTCCCACCGCGAGCGGGACGCCGAGCTCATGGAGGCCGTCGCCCAGGCCTACATGCAGCACCCCGACCTGCGCGCCGCCCTCCGCGAGACCGTCATCGCCCCCGAGGTCGCGGCCATCGACGCCGTCATGGCCCGCGCGGTCGAGCGGGGCGAGGTCGCGGCCGACAACCCGGCGATCGGCTTCGTCGCCCCCTGCTTCATGGGCATGCTCCGCATCGAGCGGCTCTTCGAGGAGCGCTTCGCGGACGCCTCGACCATGCGGACCTTCGTCGACGCCGTCCTCCTCCCGGCCCTGCGCGTCGAGGGCTGAGCCCCGGCCGGCGGGCGTCGGTCGAGAGCTGAGCCCCGGCCGGTGCGCGCTGGTCGAGGCCTGAGCCCCGGCCGGCGCGAGCGCCGCGGCCCGAGCCCCGGCCCCGGGCCCGTACGTCGCAAGGCGGAAGCCAGCGTGTCGGGGAGGGCGAACCCCGGCCCCCGCCGCGCGTCGATCGGGGTGAACCCCGTTGCGTCGCGCACCCTGGAGCCATGGCCGCAAGCAACCCCGCCGTCCGCGTCCGCCGCGTCTACGAGGAGCCGTCACCCGACGACGGGGTGCGCGTCCTCGTCGACCGGCTCTGGCCGCGCGGCCTCAAGAAGACGGACGCGCACATCGACGAGTGGCCCAAGGCGCTCACCCCGTCCACCGAACTCCGCCGCTGGTACCACGGCACCGAGGGCGAGTACGAGGAGTTCAGCCGCCGCTACGAGGCCGAGCTCGACGCCCCCGAGGCCGCCGCGGCCCTCGACCGGCTCAGGGACCTCGCCGCCCGGGGGACCGTCACCCTCCTGACGGCCGCGAAGGATCCGTCCGTGAGCCACACCTCCGTACTGCGGCGCTCACTGGAGGCGACCCGGGCGTAGCCGGGGCGCCTCCGCGGCGGCGTCCGGAACGGCCCCGCCCGCGCCCCCACCCTCCGTGCGATCGGCCAACTCGCGCGCCCACGACACGAGTCCGCCGACATCGATCCCGTGGGTGTCGGGGGCCGGGCTCCCGCCGGCCAGGCGGTCGGCGCCCCGGCGCAGCAGCCTGGCCCCGCCCGTCACGTTGCCGCGGGCCGCGTGCGTCAGACCCACGGCGAGCTGGGCGAGCCCCTGCCAGAGGTCCCGCTCCGACTCCGGACCGGACTTCCAGGCGTCCTCGAAGACCTCGTGCGCGTGGAAGGGCATTCCGGCGTCGAGCAGCCGCTGCGCCTCGCGCACGGTCTCCTCGGGCCCGCGGACGACCCCCTCGGGCTGCCGGGGCACTCCCTCCGCCCCGTAGGGCAGCGGGCGGCCGAGCCCGTCGCGCGGCCGGGCGCTGCGGGCGCGCCCGGCCTCGTCGCGATCCCTCCCGTCGCCGCCCCCGCGGCCGCCGTCGGCCCCGCCGCGAACGCCTTCGTGGTCACCCGTTGTCCGGTTCACCCGCCCATTGTCGCCCGTCGGACGATCACGACCGCTAGGCTCGTCGGTCCGGCGCTGTTCCGGTCCGCGCGGGTGGTGCCGGACGCGTCATGCCAACAGTTCGTGTGGGGAGTGAGTCACCGGTGCCGACGGATCCCGAACAGTCGCCGCCCGCAACGCCGTTCGTGCCGGGCGCCTCCGACGAGCGGGCCGGCCTGCTCGAACGCGACCCGGAGCTCGCCGCGGCCGCCCACGCCGTCGACGAACTCGTCGCCGGAGCAGCCGCGGGCGGCCCGGGACGCGGCGGGATACTCGTCTACCGGGGCGAGCCGGGCATCGGCAAGACGGCGCTCCTCGCCGAGATACATCGCACCGCCCGGGACCGCTGCACCGTCCTCACCGCCCGGGGCGGCGAAACCCTCACCTCCGTCCCCTTCCACCTCACCCGTCAGCTGCTCCAGCCCGCCCTGGACGGCTTCCGCGCCGACGAGGTCCGGGAGCTCTTCGGCGACCACTTCGACCTGCTCGCCCCGGCGCTGGGCATCGCCCCGCCGTCCTCGGACGTGCCCGCCGACCCGCAGGGCGTGCTGCTCGGCCTCGCCCGGCTCCTGGACCGCCTCGCGGAACGGCTGCGGGACCGGCCTCCGGTGCTGCTCGTGGACGACGTCCACTGGGCCGACGCCGAATCCCTGTCCTGGCTCGACACCTTCACCCGGACCCGGCGCGACCGCCGGCTGCCCGTCCTCGTCGTGCTCGCCCACCGCCCCTTCGTACGGGAGCCGAAGGGCCCCGGCGCGCCCGCGACGCTCGCCGCGCTCGCGGACCGCGCCGTCCTCACCCTCGGCCTGCACGCCCTCACCTCCGGGGCCACCGCGGCACTCGCCCGGGACGCCCTCGGCGGGCACGCGGACGAGCCGTTCTGCCGCGAGCTGTGGACGGTGACCTCCGGCAACCCGTACGAGACCGTCGAACTGCTCGCCAACGCCCGCGACCGCATGCTCGAACCCGTCGCCGGCTCCGCGGGCCTCCTCCGCGACCTCGGCGCCGGGGCGCGCGGCGGCGGGCTCGTCGCCCGCCTGGAGGAGCTCGGCAGCGGCCCGACCCGCCTCGCCTGGGCGACCGCCGTCCTCGGCACCGACAGCACGCCCGAGCTCCTCGTGGCCCTCACCGGCATGAGCGCGAAGCAGGTCGCCGAGGACACCGAACTCCTCCGGGCCGCCAGGATCGTGACGGCGCCGACGACCGGACGGAACGGACTCGCCCTCGTGCCCGTCCCGCCGCTGGAGTTCGCGCACCCGCTCATCGCGACCGCCGTGTACGGCTCGGTGCCCCCGGGCGTACGGACCGCGCTGCACGGACGCGCGGCCTGGGCGCTCACCCAGGCGGGTCACGGACCGGCCGCCGTCTCCCGGCACCTCCTCGAAGTGCACCCCGACGACGACCAGGACGTCGTGAGCCGGCTGCGGGCCGCCGCCGTCGAACACCTCGCCGTCGGCGCCCCCGACGCGGCCTGGAGCGGGCCCTCGTCGAACCGCCCGGCCCCGACACGTACGCCAGGGTCCTGTACGAGCTCGGCTGCGCGTCGCTGCTCACCGCGCCCGCCGCCACCGTCCGTCATCTGCGCTCCGCACTCGACCTGCCCGGCCTCGACGACGAGCTGCGCATCGACGCGACCTACCGGCTCGTCCAGGCACTCGCCCACAACAACGAGCTCCAGGAGGCCGCGCGGGCCGCCGCCGTCGAGTACGCCCGGACGCCACCCGGCACCGGCCGACGACGGCTGCAGGCCGCGCACTTCATCTACGAGGGGTTCCAGGCGTCCGAGGAGGACGGCCCCGGCCGCTCCCGCCGCCTCGCCGAGCTCACCGCCGGCCTCACCGGAGCCGACAACTCCGAGCGGGCCCTCATCACCGTCCGCAGCTTCGACGCGACGATGCGCGGGGAACCCGCCGCCGAGGTCGTACGGCTCTGCGACCTCTCCCTCGTCGACGGCGCACCCGCCCGGGGCCTCGGCTGGACCGACCCCGTCTGGGGCTTCGAGATCCCGGCCTTCACCGGCATCGCGTACGCCTTCGCCGACCGCCCCGACCGGGCCGAGGCGCTCTTCACCGAAGCGGTCCGCGCCTTCGAGATCTCCGGCTGGAGCGGCGCCCACCTCGCCTTCGGCCGCACCCTCCTGGGCCTCGTCCACCGGCGCCGCGGCGACCTGCCCCGCGCCCAGCACCACCTGGAGGAGGGCCTCCGGCTGGCCGACCGCGTCGGCGACGGCCTGCCCGTCCACTGGGACACCGCCTGCCTCCTCATCGACACGCTCGTCGCCCGGGGCCGTACCGCCGAGGCCCGGGCCGTCGCCGACCGGTACGCCTTCGGCCCGCCCTGGCCCGGCGCGATCGTGCTGCCGGACGGCCCCAGCGTCCTCGGCCGGCTGCTGCTCGCCGAAGGCCGCGTCGAAGAGGCCGTCTCCACCCTGGAGGGCGCGGCCGAGGCCCTGACCGTCCGGGGCCGCCACCACATCGTGTGGGCCCCCTGGCCTCTGGACCTCGCCCGCGCCCTCGCGCCCACCGACCCGGACCGCGCGGCCCGGATCGCCCGCGAGGCCCTCACGCACGCGGAACGCCTCGGCACGCACACCGCCCTCGGCGAAGCCCTCCGCTGCCTGGCCCTGTTCGAAGAACCGACCGAGTCCCGCCGTCTCCTGGAGCGGGCCGTCGAGCACCTCGCGGCGTCGCCGTCCCGCTACGAGGAAGCCCGCGCCCGCCTCGACCTCGCCCGCGCCACCGGCTCCGCCACGACCCTCGCCGAAGCCACCGCCCTGGCCGCCACCTGCGGCGCCGACCTCCTCGCCTCGGACGCGGTGACAGCCCGTGCGTCATCCCACCGTCCGGAGTGAGGTAATGTTTTCCCTGCACGGCGACGCGGGAGAAACCCCGCGGAGACGCGCATCGGGACGTGGCGCAGCTTGGTAGCGCACTTGACTGGGGGTCAAGGGGTCGCAGGTTCAAATCCTGTCGTCCCGACTCGAAAGAGTCGCAGGGCAGAGGTCGTTTCAGAGCAATCTGAAACGACCTCTGACTCGTTGTTGGGGACCAGTTGGGGACCAGCGCTTGGCTGCGTACGACTCCACAAGAGACTGGTGCACTCGACCGGTCTGAGCGCACCTTGACCCGGTCGGGAAGAACGGCTGCAACTCCGGCAACGCACTCGGGCAGCACGCCGCCCCGATCGTCTGTCCGACGGGCGCGTCCTGAGGGCGACGGCGGTCAGCAGGACGACTGCGGTCTAGGAGAGGGCACTGTCAGTGGCGGGCAGGACCTGTTCGGCCCAGATGACCTTGCCTTCCTGCGTGTACCGGGTGCCCCAGTGCTCGCTGAGCTGGGCCACCAGGAACAGCCCGCGGCCTCCCTCGTCCGTGGTGGCGGCATACCGCAGATGCGGGGCGGTACTGCTGCCGTCCCACACCTCGCAGGTCAGGGTGCGATCGCGCAACAGGCGAACGCGAACGGGCGGGGCGGCGTACCGTATGGCGTTGGTGATGAGCTCGCTGAGGATCAGTTCTGTCGTGAAGGCGAGTTCCTGCAGGCCCCACTCCTCCAGTCGCTCGGCCACGAGGCCGCGCATGGCGCCGACCTCGCTCGGGTCGAACGGTACATCCCACTCTGCGACCCGGCCGGGGCCCAGAGTCCGTGTCCGGGCGATGAGCAGGGCGATGTCGTCGGCCGGACGGCCGGGGAGCAGGGCGTCGAGTACGGCGCGGCGGCTGGCTTTCGGGTCTCGGCCGGGGTGGCTCAGCGCCGTGCGCAGCTTTTCCACGCCCACTGAAATGTCCCGGCTCCGCTCCTCGACCAGCCCGTCGGTGTACAGGACGAGCTGACTGCCTTCCGCCAGGTGCAGTTCCATGGTCTCGAACGGCATGCCTCCCAGCCCCAGCGGGGGGCCGGCCGGCAGTTCCGAGATCGTTGTCGTGCCGTCCGGGGCGACCACAAGCGGTGGCATGTGTCCTGCCCGCGCCATGGTGCAGTTCTGGGAGACCGGGTCGTAGACGGCGTACAGGCAGGTCGCGCCCAGGACACCGGCGTCCGAGGGCGCGCTGTCGCCTTCCTGGTCCATGCGCTGGACGAGGTTGTCGAGACGGGCGAGGAGTTCGTCGGGCGGCAGATCCAAGGAGGAGAAGTTGTGCACGGCCGTGCGCAGCCGCCCCATGGTGGCCGCGGCGTGCAGGCCGTGCCCGACGACGTCTCCGACGACGAGCCCGACGCGGCTGCCCGACAGCGGGATCACGTCGAACCAGTCCCCGCCCACTCCGGACTGGGCGGGCTGGTAGAAGTGCGCGACGTCCACCGCGCTCTGCTCGGGCAGATCCTGCGGCAGCAGGCTGCGCTGGAGCGTCACCGCGAGATTGTGTTCGCGGGTGTAGCGGCGGGCGTTGTCCATGGTGACCGCGGCGCGGCCGACAAGCTCCTCGGCCAGGGACAGGTCGTCCTCGTCGAACGGTTCCGGCTTCTGCGACCGCCAGAAGTTGACGATCCCGAGCACGACACCTCTGGCCTTCAGCGGAGCCGCGATGAGCGAGTGGATGCCGTAGTCGACGATCCGGGACGTCCGCGGCGGGTCCTGGGCGTGCCAGCCCGGCGCATCATGGAGATCGGGTACGAGTTCGGCCGTGCCCGTACCGTAGCCACGGGCCTGCGGTGTGGACGGAAGGAAGTCGATCAGCGCGCCGAGCGGGTACAGCGGGTGATCGGATCGGATGCCGCTGACCGCCGTGCGCCGCATGTCGGCGCCCGGGCCGGGCTCGTCGCCCTTCAGTACCGGGTCGGCCAGGTCGACCGTGACGAAGTCCGCGAACTGGGGAACGGCGACGTCGGCCAGTTCCTTCGCGGTGCGGACCACGTCGAGGGTGGTGCCGATGTCACCCCCGGCGTCGTACAGCAGCTTGAGCCGCTTGCGGGCCGTCTCCGCCCGGCTGCTCAGGAGCTGCATCTCGGTGGAGTCGCGGATGGTGACAGCCGAGCCATGCGGGCGCGTGGGCCGCTGATTGACCACGAGCAGCCGGTCCCCTGCCTCCAGCACCTCGTCGGTGGCCACCCGGCCGGACAGCAGCAGTTCCGCCATTCGGCGATCCATGCCGACCTCGTCGACGGGGCGTCCTTCGGCGTCGTCCGACAGGCCGAGCAGCCGTCCGGCCTCGTCGTTCGCCAGGAGTAGTCGTCCTTCGCCGTCCGTGATCAGCACCCCTTCGCGGACGGAGTGGAGCACCGCGTCGTGGTGCTCGTACATGCGGGTCATCTCCTGCGTGCCGAGCCCGTGGGTCTGGCGGCGCAGTCTTCGGCTGATCAGCGCCGTGCCGACGGTGGCCAGAGCCAGACCGATGGCGATGGCCAGGAGGATGACCGGAAGCTGACGGTCGGCGATGCCGGTCACGCTCGCCACCGTCAGACCTGCCGAGACCAGGGCGACCACCTCACCCTCGGGCGAGGTGACCGGGACGATCGCCTGGATCTCCTTGCCGAGCGGCCCCTCCACACTCTCGGTGTACACCTCGCCGGCGAGTGAGGGCTCGATCGTGCCGACGAACCGCTCGCCGATGCGGTCGGGCTGGGGGTGGCTGTAGCGGATGCCGTTCGTGTCCATCACCACGATGAAGTCCACGCCCGCGTCCTTGCGTGTCTCCTCGGCGAGGGGCTGCAGGATCGCGGACGGGTCCGGCGAACTCAGCGCGTCCTGCAGGCCCAGCGAGTGCGCGAAGGTCTGAGCCACGGAAACCGACCGGTTGCGCGCTTCACGGTCGATGTCGTACCGCGACTGCAGCAGCAGAGCCAGGAGGGCCCCGGCGGCGAGCAGCACCACGATCGCCACCTGAAGGACGAAGACCTGTCCGGCGACGCTTCCGAATCTTCTGCCTAGGTTCGACCGCACCGGTACGCCGGGCACGAGAGACGAGACGGGCTCACAACCCCAGTTGTAGCACCTCCCCGCGGCCAGGGCTCCTGGCGTTCACGGTACGCATCCGGGCCACGACACAAGGTTCCCACCGCTGTGGGGCAGGGGGATGGACGTCGATCCATGATCTGGGAGGCGAAGGCGTCCAGGTCGAGGCGCTCGCCCTCCCGGCCGCCGGGTCATGCTTTCGGTCCGGCACAGGAAGGCGGCGACGTCGGGTCTCGAGGCGCGGAGCAGGGCGGTGCGTCCTCCTCGGCGGCCGGCGGCCGGCGGGCGAGAGGTGGACACGGCCCGAGTGGTCGCCGCGGCCGGGAAGAACGATAAGTCGCCCGCGCCCACGGCGCGACGGCGGAGGCCACCGCCGACGAGGGCGGCGGCCTCACGGT
The DNA here is from genome assembly GCF_014648895.1 of Streptomyces tanashiensis. Taxonomy (GTDB): domain Bacteria; phylum Actinomycetota; class Actinomycetes; order Streptomycetales; family Streptomycetaceae; genus Streptomyces; species Streptomyces tanashiensis. The sequence continues at coordinate 240,991 of NZ_BMRZ01000008.1, read as the reverse complement.
CCGGGTACGGTTCGCAGCCGACGGCTGACTCCCGGATGCCGGTCAGCCGTCGCCGCGGAGCCGGCGCCCGATCTCGATGTCATCCTCCAGCGCGCTCAGCCGCGGCGGGGTCCTGGAAGCGTCCAGGACCACCACGTGGAGCCGGTCGCCCTCGGCCGGGGGCGGCGCCTCCTCCGACCACCACGAGGGGTGCTTGGCCTGGTCGATGAACCCGTCCCCGCCTTCCGCGGTTTCGATCGTCACGAACGATCCCACCATGGTCACCACCTTGATCACCACGTCGAACTCATCGTGGTTCCTGACCACGTCATCACCCCTTCTCACCATACGGAATCCATGTCCGCTTCATCACCAGCTCGTTGAACCGGTCGAACTTGTCCACCGGAATCGTCCACTCGATGCGGGGCGCCCCGTCCTTCCCCTTCGTGTCGTACACCTTCATGTACTCGGAACTTGTGAACTCCTTCAGGAAGTCCGGGTGCATGTCGTACCGCACCATGCCATTCGCGAAGTTGACGCCGCCGTTCGGGCTCCAATACTCGGCGGCCACGTCCCGCTCACCGAAGTAGATCTTTCCGTCGGTGAGGTAGCCGCCGCCCATGTCCACGCCCGGCTGGTGGTTCGCGGGGTTCGGGCCGTGCTCCTTCTCGTACTCCTTGTCCTTGTGCTTGGGCGTCCGGTAGATCGGGAAGGTCGGGCACTCCGGGGCCAGGCCCAGCGGGTCGGAGGTGAGGTAGCGCGCCACCTCGGGGTCGTAGTGCCGGAAGTGGTTGTAGTTGAGGCCCGTCTCCGGGTCGAAGTACTGGCCCGGGAATCGCAGCGGGGGCGACGCTGTCCGCCGCCCAGGTCGTCGTGCCCCACAGGGTGGTGCGGGTACGCCAGGCCGTTTCGCCGTTCTCGTCGAGCAGTTCCCTCGGTGTGCCCACGAGATCGGTCACGATCGCGAAGAAGCGGTGGTCGACCTCGTCCTGACCGGCGAGGTGCTCGGTCTGGGCGACGGGACGTGTCCCCTGGTGGTCCCAGGTGAGGGCGACTGGACGGGGCAGCTCGGCCGAGGTGGTCACCTGCTCGCACAGGAGCAGGCCGTCCCAGGTGAAGTCGGTACGCTCGACCACCTCGCCCGCGTCGTCCAGCCGCTGTTTGGCGACCCGCCGCCCGGACGGGTCGTAGAGGTAGCGCCAGCGCGTCCCGTCCGGGGTGACGGCCCCCACGAGCCGGTCCTCGGCGTCCCAGGTGTAGCGCCAGCTCTCCACCTTGCCGGAGAGGTGCGCCTTCCGGCGCAGGGTGACCCGACCCTGGCCGTCGTGCTCGTAGCGCACCCGGCCGGCGTGTTCGACCCGGGTGCCGGTGTAGGAACGCGCGCCCGTCGCCTCATGACCGGGGTGGGCACGGGGCCAGTCGGCCTCGGTCTGGTTGCCCGCCTCGTCGTAGGCGTACCGCTCGCTCCAGCCCTCCGCGTGGACCGCCGTGACCCGGCCGACGGCATCCAGGTCGAAGGTACGCCGTCCGGTGTGCTGGTCGTCCGTGTACGTGAGGGTGTGGTCGGCGCGGTAGCCGTAGTCGCGGCGGTGGAGACTCCGGCCGGCCGCGTCCCGTACCGACTGGGTCGTCAGACGGCCCAGCTCGTCGTAGGCGTGCGCGAGGGTGAAAGCACCTCCGAAGTCCCGGGTGGTCTCGCGTCCGGCCGCGTCGTAGCCGAAGTCGATCGTGCGCCCAGCCGTGGTCAGCCGGGTGCGGTTGCCTGCCGCGTCGAACGCCCACTGGCTCGTCACCCCGACGGGCGTGGTGCGACCCGTACGGTGGCCCAGGGCGTCGTACGCGTGCGTAAGCGTCCGCCCGTTGACGGACTCCGCGGTCGGCCGACCCCACTCGTCCCGGGTCATGGACAGGGTGACACCGGGAGCGGTGGCCGCGACGAGCCGACCGCACAGGTCGTAGTCGAAGGCCGTGACCTGCCCGTCGGCGTCCTTCCGGAGGATCCGCCCGAGAGCGTCGTGCTCGTAACGGACCTGCTGACCCAGCGCATTGGTACGGCTGGTCGTGCGGCCCACCGCGTCGTACGTGTACCCGACGGAGCGGCCGTCGAAGTCGGTCTCGCCGGCCAGCCGGCCCGCCGCGTCGTAGGAGTAGTTCCAGGTCATTCCCTGGGGGTTGACCACCTGGGTGAGACGCCGCTCGGTGTCGTGCACGAACTCGTGGCGCACGCCGTCCGGAGCGGTACGCGAGCGCATGAGGTCGAAGTGCGTGTACGTGAACCGTGCGACGCCGCCCAGCGCGTCGGTGTGGGTCAGGCAGTTGCCCTCCCCGTCGTACGTCCAACTCTGCTCCGACCCGTCGGCCTCGACCCGTCGTACTCGAACGTGGTCGTGGCGCCGTGCTCGTCGGTCGACCGGATGCGGTTGCCCCGCGCGTCGTACTCCTGGCGCAGCTCCGTGCCGTCCGGAAGCACGGTGGTCAGCGGCAGATCGAGGTCGTTGTAGACGCAGGAGAGCGCGGTCCCGTCGGGGTTGCGCACGGCGGTCAGGTTCCCGCGCTCGTCCCAGTCGAGACGGGTGGTGTGGCCCAGGGCGTCCGTACGGCTGAGCAGGTTGTCGTGGCGGTCCCAGCTCTGATGGACGGTGTTGCCGAGCGGGTCGGTCGTCGCGACGACCTCCCTTACGTGCACGCTTCCCTGATGGCAAAACAGCAATGTCGGCATGAGGACCGGCTGGGGACCAGCGCACTTGACTGACTCAAGCGCACGTTGACCCGCCGACGGCATCGCCGAGGGCCTCGGTGCGGTCCTCGGCCCGGTCCTCCGCCGTCCTCGCGGGTTTCAACGCCCAGTTCCTCACCCAGGGCGCGGTAGGGCTCCTGCTGCGCGTCGCCGTCGCGTCCCGTAGCCCGGGGGGCCGCACCGCTGGAGGACGAACTCCAGCGCCTGTCCCGCTTCCTGCTGGATTCCAGGGCGACGTCAGCGGCGATGCCGTCCGCGGTGCTGGCCTCGCTGCTCGACCACCTGGCCGACGAGGTCGGCACCGAGGCGTTCGAGACCAGGCCCGCGGAGTACCGCCAGGCACTCGCGAGGGCCGCCGGCGACGATCCGGCGGCGGAGTTCCTGCGTTCGCTGGCCGCTCTCATCCGGGAACGCCAGTTCCGTTCCTACCCGGACATGACAGAGCTGCCGTTGTCCGACTGGGAGGCGAGCGGACGGTTCCCGCTGACCTCGGCCTTCGTCTCGTCGATGGTCTCGGGGGAGTACGACAGCGTGGACGAGGCCTTGGACGAGGTCCTGACCAGCGAGCACCCCGACTGCCATGAGCGACTCGGCAACCTCGCCGGGGAGTTGCAGCGCATCCTGTACCTGTTCCGCACGCCCGCAGAGTTCGACGCGGCCTTCGCCACCCTCATGCCTTACGTGACCCACGCACGCGTCCGCCACCTGCTCGACGCCGTCCACGCCCACTTCGCCGAGCAGCACTGGACGCCATGCGGACGTACGTCGACGGGCAGGTGCGCCGGACGGACGCGATCGTCGACCGGGGCGAGGCGCGGTGGCGCAGCGAGGCGGCGACGGCGTACCGGAAGCTGCACCGCGAGGCTGGGGCGGACGCCGTTCGGGTCCGGCGCGTACCCCCGGTGACGTTCAGCCCCGGCGCCTGGCTCGCCACGCTCGCCGTACGGCTGCGTGCCTGAGCCGGCGCGGTTGGGGTCAGGGCTTCGGGACGGTGTCGATGTAGTCGGTGCCGGTGCCCTGGAAGCCGTCCACCGTCTTCTGGACGTCCGCCCGGGAGACGGCCTCGTCGGCCTTGTAGTAGACCCAGTCGACCTTCATGTCCCAGGTGCGCGGGCCACCGGTGAAGGGGAGGTCGATGAGCCAGTTGCTGAAGTGGATGTCCATCTGCTCGCGCGGGACGTACTTGCCGGAGCTGGTGAAGAGCTCCTTGCCGTCCAGGGAGTAGGCGACCTTTCCGTCCATGGCGGTGATCATCATGGTGTGCCAGCCCTCGAGGCGCCGCTCGAGGGTGTGGTGGACCCGGTCCGGCGGATCGGCCTTGTACCAGCTGACGTTGTCGAGCTGGGGACCCACCGAGCCCCAGCCGCCGTTCGGCAGGTACTCGAAGTCGAGTTCGCTGTACTTCTCCGAGGAGTCCGAGGGGGAGATCGGGAAGAAGGTCTGGACGACGTGGTCGCCGTCGCGTCCGCTCGTGGGCTTGTCGCTGAGGTGGACCCGGGCGGCGAAGGTTCCCCGGAAGAAGTTCCGGCTCGTGGTCTGAACCTCGACCTGCGTGGTGCCCTGCTCGGTGCCGTCGGTGGAGGAGCGCAGCCGTAGGACCTTGCCCCCCTCGGCCGTCGGGTCGGAGGGGAAGGCGGCGCCGTCGGCGCTCCAGGTGTCCTTGATCCCCGGGCCGCCCCCGCCGGTTCGGATCTCCCAGCCGTGCGCGGCGAGGGAAGGGTCGTCGGCGCCGGTGTAGTCGAAGTCGTCGAACAGGGTTCCCGGCGGTCCGGTGGGCGTCGGCGAGGCGTCCCGCGCGGGCCCGGCGGCGTCGGCGCCCCCGCCGGTCGCGGGGTCGGCGGAACACGCGGCGAGTACGCACAGGAGGGCGGGCAGCGTGAACGCGGTCCACGCTCGGCGACGAGAGGTGCGGCGGGGCTGGCTCACACAGGCTCCTTGGGGCGTAGAGGCGGTGACTGGACACGCCCGTTGCATGCGGATCCACCGCTGATCGCAGGAATCGAGCGGTCATCCTAGCGAAGGATTCAAGCCATCCCGCCTCGTGTTCACGACCCGGCCACTCACGGGTCGGGATGTGCCCGTTGAGATACCGATCCGGTTACGACGCCCGATCGGATCATGTCAAATGCGCACATCGCACACCAATCGATGCGTGTCATGCGCTACGGTCCGCTCTACGCTTCAGCGGTCTCCACACCCTGCACAAAAAGGCCACAAACAATGCGCCAAGTCGCCACATCCTCCGGGCGCGGATCGGTGTACTCCGCACAGCCCGACGTGGCCGAATCACGTCAGGTGGAGCCCGCTCCGGCGCCGGTGTTCGTCGACCAGTCGGGCCTGCGCAGCCGTCTGTTCCGACGGTTCGGCTGGCCGGTCTCCGTGGTCGGAGCGATCCTGGCGGCCGCCATGGGCAGCAGCCTGATCGGCATGCAGTCGGACGCCCCGGCGATGGGGATACCGCCGAAGCCCGCGTACCTGCCCGCCTGGGGGCCCTTGTCGCCCTCCCGCTAGAGGGCACGGTCTGCGACGCCTCACCCGAAGAGTTCGGCCATCACGCCGAATGTCGCGACATTCCATGACATACCCGCGACCGTCGTACCGCCCGGAGCTACGCCTGCGGGCCGGCCGAGCGGCCTGACCGTCCGCACCACCCATCTCCAGGAGCGCCCTTGTCCCGCCACCAGCGTCGTCGGCAGTCCCTGCTGAGGCCGCGCCGACTGGCTGCGCCGCCGCTGCGCTTCTTCATGCCGCTGTCCCTGCTGGCCTGTCTGCTCGCGCTCCTCGTCCTCCGCGGCCTCGCCACCAACGAGGCGTTCCACGACACCCGGATCGCGACCTCGGTCGACAAGACGACGGTGCCGGAGAACCTGCTCAAGGGCGGCCCGATCATCGACGCGCGCGGTGACAAGAACGAGCACCCGGTGAGCTATCGGGTCCCCGACCGCACCGTGGTCCTGAGCTTCGACGACGGCCCCTCGCCGGAGTGGACCCCGAAGATCCTGGACGTGCTCGCGGCCCACGACATCCATGCGGTCTTCTTCGTGACCGGCGCGATGACCACGCGCCACCCGGAGTTGATCCGGCAGATCGTCGCGGGCGGCCACGAGATCGGCGTGCACACCTTCACCCACCCCGATCTGGTGTACCAGTCCGAAGCCCGGATCAGCTGGGAGCTGGCGCAGACGCAGCTGGCGCTGGCCGGCGTCGCGGGCGTCCACAGCGCGCTGTTCCGCCCGCCGTACTCCTCCGACGCCTCGGCGCTCGACGACTGGAACTACCCGGTGATCAAGTACGTGGGTTCCCACGGCTACCTCACCGCGTTCATCGACCGCGACACCCACGACTGGAAGCGTCCCGGCGTGGACGCGATCGTCAAGGCGGCGATGCCGCGCAGGCCCGGCGCGGGCGAGCTGATCCTGCTGCACGACGCGGGTGGTGACCGTACCGAGACCATCGCCGCGCTCGAGCAGATCATCGACAAACTGCAGGGCGAGGGCTACCGCTTCGGCACCATCTCCGAGGCGCTCGGCGCCACCGACGCCACCGTGCCCGTGCACGGCTACCAGCTGTGGGCGGGCAAGGGGTACATCTGGGCCAGCCAGGCCGCCGTGCTCACCCTGCCGGTGCTGGTCGCGCTGCTGGCTGTCGTCGGCTTCCTCAACTTCGGCCGGTTCGCGCTGATGCTCGTCCTCGCACCGCTCCACGCCCGACGCTCCCGGCGGCGGAACGCGTGGGGACCACCCGTCACCGAGCCCGTCACCGTCCTCGTCCCGGCCTACAACGAACGCGAGTGCATCGCGAACACCCTCAACTCGCTGGCCGCCAGTGACTATCCGATCGAGGTCATCGTCATCGACGACGGCTCCACGGACGGCACGGCGGACATCGTCGAGGCGATGGCCATGCCGTTCGTCCGGCTGATCCGCCAGGCCAACGGCGGCAAGTCCACCGCGCTCAACACCGGTATCGCGGCCGCGTCGCACGACATCGTCGTGATGATGGACGGCGACACCGTCTTCGAGCCGTCCACCGTGCGCGAGCTGGTCCAGCCGTTCGGCGACGGGACGATCGGCGCGGTCGCGGGCAACGCCAAGGTCGGCAACCGCGAGAGCCTGATCGGCGCCTGGCAGCACATCGAGTACGTCCTCGGCCACAACCTGGACCGCCGGATGTACGACATGCTGAACGTCATCCCGACCATCCCCGGCGCGGTCGGCGCCTTCCGCAAGGAGGCCCTGCGGCGGGTCGGCGGGATGAGCGACGACACCCTCGCCGAGGACACCGACATCACGATGGCGGTGCTCTGCGACGGCTGGCGGATCGTCTACGCCGAGCGCGCCCGCGCCTGGACCGAGGCCCCCGCCAGCCTCCAGCAGCTCTGGTCCCAGCGGTACCGCTGGAGCTACGGCAGCATGCAGGCGATGTGGAAGCACCGCCGCGCCGTGACCTCCCGCGGCCCGGCCGGACGCTTCGGCCGGCTCGGGCTGCCGCTCGTCGTGATGTTCGGCGTGGTCGCCCCGCTGCTCGCGCCGCTGGTCGACATGTTCCTGCTGTACGGCGTGCTGTTCGCGGACGCCCCGATCACCCTCGCCAGCTGGGGCGGCTTCATCCTGCTCCAGGCCGTGCTGTCGTGGTACGCCTTCCGGCTCGACGGCGAGAAGCCCCTGCATCTGATCAGCCTGCCGATCCAGCAGCTGGTCTATCGGCAGCTGATGTACATCGTCCTGTTGCAGTCCACGATCACGGCGCTGACCGGTGGCCGACTGCGCTGGCAGAAGCTCCGGCGCACCGGCGAGGTCGCCGCACCGGTGGAGGCCTGACCATGACCGCATCCTTCGAGTTCGGGGGAACCCAGGACACCGTCCGGCTGAGGATCCCCGCCGCGCTGCGACAGGAGATCCGGCCGGAGCCGGAGCCGTCGACACCGTCCCCGCGCAAGGGCGGCCGGGACCGCTATCTCGACCTGCTGCGCGCCCTGGCACTGGTGCGCGTGGTGCTCTACCACAACTTCGGCTGGTTCTGGCTGCCCGTCGTCTTCCCGTCGATGGGCGTGATGTTCGCGCTGGCCGGGTCGCTGATGGCCCGGTCCCTCAGCCGGCCCGCCCTCGGCGTCGTCCGGGGCCGCCTGCGCCGACTGCTGCCGCCGATGTGGCTGTTCGGCGCGGTCATGCTCACCCTCGAGATCGCCGACGGCTGGGGGCCCGAGGCCGAGGGGCACCCCGACTGGTGGTGGGGCAAGCTGCTGTTCTGGCTCGTGCCGCTGAGCACTCCGCCGTACGCCGAATCACTGAACGGTTTCGACCATCTTGTGGGGCAGGGCTGGGCGGTGCAGGTCATCGTCCCGCTCTGGTACCTGCGCGCGTACCTCTGGTTCGTCCTGCTGTCACCGTTGATGCTGTGGGCGCTGCGGCGGATGCCGGTGGTGACGCTGTCCGTGCCGCTCGCGCTGTCGATCGTGATGAACACGTTCTTCACCGACCAGGAGTTCGTCTACAGCCGCGTCTGGGAGACCGGCAGCGACTTCGCCACCTTCGGCTCCTGCTGGATCCTCGGCATGGCTCACCAGGAGGGCCTGCTCAAGAAGATCCCGCAGTACGTCGTGCCGTCCGTCGCGCCGCTGATCATGGTGGCCGGCTGGTGGTACCTCCAGACCCGACCGGTCGACCCGACCGTGCCCACCGACATCGAGAGCTGGCCGATAGCCCAGGCCCTGTGGTCCTTCGGCTTCGTCGCCATCCTGCTCCACGTCAGTCCCTCCTGGGAACACTGGCCCCGACCTCTGGAACGCTGGAACGGCCTGATCAGCCTGCTCAACGCACGCGCTGTCAGCGTCTACCTCTGGCACGAGGCCGCGTTGGTGGCCGCCATCCCGCTGATCGACCCCCTCTGGTCCGTCGGCTTCTTCTACGCGCACTTCCAGTGGCTGCTGACCAGCCAGTGGTTTCCGCTGATGGTGGCGATCCCACTGATCGGACTGCTGGTGCTGACCTTCGGCTGGGTCGAGGACGTGGCCGCGAAACGCTCTCCGCGACTCTTCCCGTACCCGCGCCGCGTGCGGGGCAGGCGCCGGGCCGGCGCCTGACGCGTGCCGCCCGAACCGCGGACGGGCAGGGACGGACGGCAACGACCCGCGCCACCGCAAGGTCGTTGTCGTCCCGGTTGAGGAGGACACCCCGGCGCAGGGCTGGTTCGCTTCCGACCTCTCCCCTCAAGCCTCCTCATCCGTTCACGCGGAGGGGACGACCCTGCGTCTCCCCACGAGCTCTCCTGCGCTGAATCCGTCGATGCGGACGGAGGCCGTGGTCACCACGCCCGGCACACCGAGCTCGGTCTCGCCGTCCACGACATCCACCGACGCGCGGGGGCGGTCGTCCACGTAGACGTCCAGCCGGTCCATGGCCTCCGTCCGGACGGAGAGGGTCAGGGAGGCGTCACCCGGTGACACTCCCCTGATGGCGAGTTCGTGCCGGGGGCGGGCAGCGAGGATCCTGCCGGCCTCGGCGAGAAGGTCGACGTTGTCCTCCAACAGGTCCCTGCGGGTCATCTGGTGGAGCGCATCGGGGGCGACGCCGAGATCCTCCACCGGCGTCCCCGACTGGGCACCGACCCTGAGCGTCCGGCGGATCGCCACCCGCATGCCCGCGGTCCTCGGCAGTGTCGTGTACGGGCTTCCGTCGCCGTCGGCGAATTGGGCGAGGAGCCGCTGGTGCGTCCAGACATTGGCACCTCCGGCGCCGGTGTTCTCGTCCGTGCCGAGCACGGCACCGATCCGGTGGTCCTGGAAGCCCGCGGAGAAGATGTCCGTGGCCGAATAGCAGCGTGCGTTGGTGACCAGGACGACCGGCCCGAAGTACTGCTGCCCGATGGCATTGGCATCCGAATCCGAGGTGAGGGGGAACGCTCCGGAGAACGTCGCGCCGATCTCGGTCGCCTGCTCCATCGACGGCACCCAGACGCCGAGGGCGGGGTTGCCGCGACAGAGCCTCAGATTGAGGGGGGTGTTGATGAACTGCATGGGCTCCGGCGAGATACGGCGCGGGGTGAGGGTCTGCAGGAGGGATTCGGCCGCACCGATGCTGCCGCCTCCGTTGTCGCGTACGTCGATCACGAGGCCGTTCTGCGGCAACTCGTCCAGCAGTCGCACGAACTCGCCGACCAAGGCGGCGGGTGACTCGGTGCTGAAGGTGAAGATGCGAAGGTGCCCGAAGGTGCCGGACGGTGTCCTGATCGTCCTCGCCCGGAACACCCGTGGCATGGAGGACACGACCTCGTCCGTGCTGTCCGTCCCGCCCGCAGGTGAGGGCGGGGCCGGGGCAGCGCGTTCCCGGGCGATGACCTGCGGGGCGAAGAGGGCGATCTTCGCCCTGCCGGTTTCGTCCGTCTCGAGATCGACACCGTCGTCCAGAGCTGCGGAGCCGGTGCCGCCTGCGCCGCCGGGCGGCGGCGGATTCACCATGACCTGCCAGTCCTGACGTAGTTCCGCGGGTCTGCCGTCGACACCGACATAGCTCAGAGTCACCCACTCCTCGGACGGCGGGAGATGGATCAGAAGCGGGCGCAGGGTGAGCGATTCCAGCCCACGGCTCCTGCGAGCGGCCGGGTTGCTGCCGGCGAACCGGGCGGCATTGAGGTCGATGGCGGTACGGATGGGGATGCCGTTCCAGTGCGTGACCTCCACGCCTGGTTCGAACTGTGGTGCGGTGAAGCCCTCGGCGATGTGTGTCACCAGATAGTGAGGACCGCCGGTGTCGAAGCACTCCTCGACGAGGAACGGCAGGAACGCAACGGCGCCCGAGAAGGGTTCGGGAAGGAGGTAGTTGGTGTGCAGATCCCGTACGGAATGGAAGATGTCGGATAGTTCGGCATGAAAGAGCCACTCCACGGGCATGGTGCCCGCCCTCTGCCGTTCGAGCCGTCTCCTCAACAGACGCAGTCGCTGCACGGGGTTCACCGCGTACATCGCGGTCTTGAGGGGCAGGTGCACGTAGTTCTGCTCCAGGAGGACGAGGGCTTGGCCGACGATCAGCGTCCGCTCGTCCAGGGTCAGCCCACCCGTGCCACGCAGGAACGTCGCGAGGGTGGTCGCGGAGGCCGGTCCCGTGGTGCCGGTACCGGTCGGGTCGTCGACGGTGGGACCGGCGTCCGGCGGCAGGGGAACGGCGGGAGGTACGGCCCCGTTGGCAGGAGTCATGATCACTCCTTTCGCGCGCGAGTATCGGCCTGCACGCGCATTCAGAGAAGTGCCGCCTGGTTCGACAGGAACCGGGCCGCCGTGCGGTAGCCCTTCGACGATTCCGCCGGCGTGTCCCGGAACTCCCGCAGCAACCGCAGCAGCGCACGCAGGTCGTAGCGCAGGACCGTGGCGACCACAGCGGTCTCCCAGACGGTTTCGGCCAGCCGATCGGGACGGACAGGAAGCGCGCGCAGCTGCTCGACGACAGCCGAGCTGGTGTCAGCGGTCCGGGGCGGCCAGGCGATGTCCACCACGTGCTGAACATCGAGGGTACGACCGGCGCTCTCCGGCTCGACCGCCCCGCCGGGCCAGGTCGACCCGCGCGCCAGGAGTACGGCGCACAGCAGCGCATCGACGTACTCCACGTGGTACTGGTGAAGGAACCGGTAGGCCCGCCGCTCCTCGCCGCTCGTGCCGTCGTACTCGTCCTGCCGGAACGAAGGGTCCGGCAGGGTTCCCCGTCCGCTCAGCACGGACGTGCGCAGTGCCCATCCGCAGTGGGCCGCGCTGGACGCGTTCCCGGGGATCACCGCGTCGGCGAGCAGCAATTCGCCCAGGACGTCGAAGTCGCCGATGACCAGGGCGAAGCAGATCGCTGACGCGACGGCTGATCTGACCGCGACCGGGTCGATTCCGGTGAGCTGCCGCTTTCCGAAGTCGGTGGCGTACATCAGTGTGTGGGTGAGTGCGTAACAGTCCTCCCGGCCGGCATAGATGCCGAGGTGGTCCACGGCGAGGATCGACATCCTCGGGTCCCAGGGGGGAAGTGAACCGCATACGGGCCTTTCGAATTTGTCGGGTGGCACCTGCCATGCCAGCCAGTGCTGTTCCAACTGGCGAAACGGAACACGCTCGTGCGGCTCGACCTGTCCCGTGTCCAGTGCCCCGGCAACGATCTTGTCCAGGGGTTCGTCCGGGTACCCGAGGGCGGACAGCAGCAGATGTCCGGTGCCCAAGCTGGTGACCGCCTTGGGGTGTCTGGCGAGCGAGTATCTGACGCGGTCGCTTCGGCACCACCGCGCACAATGCGTCACGAGCTCCTGCCAGGAGTCGTCGTCCGCGAGGCCTGCGCGCTTCGACACCAGTAGGAGCATCACCGTCTCGGCGACGAGCTTGTCCTGCTTGCGGACAAGCTCGTCGCTCCGGTCGTGCCAGAACGCCGCATACCGATCCAGCTCGCGCAGGTGCCCTGTGGCGAACGAGAGCACTCCGTGGATCCGGGCACTCAGGTCCGCTGCGAACAGACGGGCATCGCTTGCGGGCGGATCCTGGCAGAAGGCGGTCACGGCAGTCCCCAGATGAAGACGAGAGGCATGGATGACGGTACGAACCACTACTTGAGCGGGGGAATGGGCTTGACCACCAGGAAGTAGTTGTTGTTCACCACGAGAACCCCGTCGTCGTCCGAGGCAGACCGGAGGAAGTCGGACGGGAGGGTGTCGCGAACCGAGGCCTCAAGGTTGAGGAGTTTGCTGTCGGCGAGTTCGTTCATGATGCTCTCCAGGTCCTTCTTCTGGGGTGCATCCGGTGCCGGCGTGCCTGCGTCTGGTGTGGGCATGACGTTTCCCTTCTGATCGCTGGTCGGTCCTTCACTTCTCCGGGAGGCCGCCGACGAAGACCTGGGGGTGAGGACCCCCGGGTACCTGCGGCCGTAGGACCAGCATGAAGCTGGTGCCGCAGAAGACGGCTGTCCCGTCCTCCGAGGCTGCCTTGAGCACCTCGGGTGTCAGGTCCTTCCGCACCGAGTCCTCGAGATTGAGCAGTTTGCTCTGGGAGAGCGATTCGAGAACACTCCCCAGGTCTTCCTTTCCGGGCACCGATGGCATGTGACACTCCCTCCGAATTGCCGCGCTCTCCCTCGTCCGAGCTGCTCAGACCGTCGCCGGTCTCAGCAGCTTCCTGATCAAGGGCGAACCGGCCAGTACAGCGGATATGGTCCGGACCGATGCGGCTTCGAAGCCACCGGCGGACGGTTCCGGCGCGTCGTTCGCGGCCTCTCCCCGTAGCAGGCTGCGAAGGATCTCGGGTATGGGCTCCACCACGTGGATCCCCTCGCCTTCCGACAGCAGCGTGCCGATCGCGTCCGCCATCGCGGCGACAGGGTCTCCCGGGCGCCGTCGGCCGAAGAGCCTCAACGAGGTCTCGCGGTCCAGGTCGTTGAGGACAAGAGCGAGGACGAGGCGCGCACCCGGGTCCAGTACACGTTGCCGGAGCGCGGTGAGCTGGAGTTCGTGTACCGCTTCCCTGCAGGCGCTCCTCAGCGGCTCGCCGGCCGCCGGGTACTGACGGGCCACCACGGCGAGGAGGTCGCTCATGAACGCGTCGTCGACGTTCGTGCGGCAGGCCTCGAACATGAGCGTGACAGCGGAGAGCAGGTCTGCCGTCTCCAGCGACGCGCACATGCACTGCCGGTATCGCTGTTCGTCCCGCCGGAGCAGGCGGAGCAACTGGATGCGTCGGCTCATGGTCGGGTCGACGAAGAACGGGTCGACCGCCAGTGACGGCGGGTGGTACTCGTACTGGGGCTGCGCTCGCGGATCGGCATGGGTACGCGCGACGAGCGTCACCGACGGGTGATCGAGGTGGAAGAGGGCGTGTGCCCCCGCGGCTCCCGGGCGGATCGGGCGGACATCCCCGACTGTCAGAAGTTCCGAGGAGGTACGTTCGACCTCGCCGATGAGCAGATGGCGCGACACCTCGGACGTTCGATCGAATCGCCATGCGCTGTGCAGGCTCGCTCCCGACGCCACCCGGAAGGCGCCCTGGAATCCGTGCTCGTGGACGGACGTCGTCGATGTCTGCCAGTACAGCAGGGTGATGTAGAAGCGGTCCGTCCGGTACACCGTGAGCGGGGGCTGGCCGAATTCGGCGCGGATGTCCTCCTGGCGTGGTAGTTCCGGCGTGCACGCTGCCTCTGCCGCGAATTCGAATGGATCGAACCCGTCGAGGGCTGTCGTGCGGTCCAGTTCTTCCGCGCAGATCCCGGGAAACGCATCCTCGGAGTAGTCACGGAAACGCCACGCGGCTTCCAGTCTGTCGCCGAGTGCGGTAAAGCCGCTCAACGGGTCTGTTCCGGACATGGTGCCTCACAAGATTTCCGTCCCCGGATTCATTGTCCTGATCGGCCTCAGGGCGGACAAGAGTGAAATGTTCCCCTATTTGTGTGGGTGTTTCCACCCACTCACGGCACGGTGGACCTGTACGTCAACCCCTGCTGGAGCGCGAATCGGGTGAGGTCGGCTCGGCGGCGGCATCCTGTCTTGTTGCGCAGCCGGTCCAGGTGCGAGTGGACGGTGTTCTCGCTGACGCCCAGCAGGAGGGCGATGTCCCTGTCTCGCTCGCCTTTGGCCACCAGCTCCAGGACCTGACGTTCCCGGTCTGTGAGGAGACCGGCGTCCACCAGCAGATACGAGGTCAGATCGGGGGAGACGAAGGTGCCGCCGGAGCCGATCACGCGGAGGGCGGCCACGGTCTCGGATTCGTCCGCCCGCCTGCTCAGACAGCCGCGCACGCCGGCTCGGACGATCGATGCGATGTCGATCTGCACGGGGTCCGAGATGACGACCACCGCGCATCGGTCACTGCCGAGCCGCCCGGACACGATGCCGGCCAGTTCCCGCATGGGGAGCCGCAGGTCGAGGATCACGATTTCGGCTGGGGTCGTGGAAATGTCGAAATCGCTGATCGATGCGCAGGAAGCGACGAGTGAAAGATCCTCCACCGAGTCGATCAGGTGACAGAGCCCGTGGCGCATCATCGGGCAGTCACCGACAACCGCTACGTGCCTGAGTTCGGTGTCCATGGGACCTTCAGAGGTGAATGCAGAGCGGTTGGATTCCGCGCCTCGACCCATCGGATGCGCGCAGGTGGCGGCGGAGGTTCTTTGGGGCACGGACCTGAATCATCCTACGCGCGGATGTCACCGCTGCAAGTCGGTCAGGGCAGGGCGAAGAAGGTGAGGGCGACGGCTAAGTTCGCTGCCCGTAAAGGGCATTGGCGATTCAAATGGTGAGAGAGCGTGCGCGTCCCCGGCCGGGCCACGCCTTCCGCCCCTCCTGCCGGTGCGCGCCCCTGGCGGGCCGGCGACCGCCACCTCGGTGACGCGAAGGGGATGTGACGCGGCTCACGGGAACGCGGGGGCCCGTCGGTCCAGTGCTGATCATGAACGTCTTCTCGAAGCACTCTCTCTCGTCCTTCCTTTCCGTTCCGTCCGTCCCCGCCCGGACGGCGTCGCGCCGGTCCGTGCTGCGCGGGCTCGGTGCCGCGACGGCCGCCGGCACCGCCGCGGTCTGCCTCCCGGCCGCCACGGCCCACGCCGCGCCCGTCGGGGAGCGGACGCGCGGCGTCTCCGGCACGTACGCGCTGACCCTCGTCCACCTGGGCCGCGACGGCGCGCCGACCACCGACTACCGCACCCTGCTGACCGCGCTGTCCGGGCCCGACGCCGGCAGCGGGCGGGAGCTGAAGAACCTGCCCAGCACCGTCACCGTCCAGGTGCCCGCCGGGCGATACCTGCTCGACTCCGCCCTCGCCACCAGGCCGGTGGGGGAGGGGACCTGGGGGAACGACTGGCTCGTGCAGCCCCGGCTGGACGTCGACCGTGACATGACCCTCGTGCTCGACGCCCGGGTCGCGCGCCCGGTGGACATCCGGCCGCCGGTCGGCGACGCCAGGTTCGAGCAGGCCGGGGCGTTCGCCGAGGTGACCTACGAGGGGGTCACCGGGTTGGCGAACCTGATGACGATGTCGCTCGACCTGCGCGTGGCGCACCTGGGGCCGGACGCCGAGCGCGGGGCCGTGCGGACCTGGGTGGACTCGTACTGGAGCCGGCCGGGCGGCGTCTGCGCCCTCGGCTACGCCTTCCGGGGCGAGCGGGCGCTGAACGGTCTGGTCCGGCACCCGACGCAGGCCGAGCTGGCCACGCTGGTGGTGCGCCCCGGGGTGCCCGCGTCCGGCCCGGGAACGGCCCTCGTCGAGTTCTCGCCGTCGGCGGGCCCCTCCCCGGCGCTGGGGCTGGCCGTGCCGCCGGGGGGCACCGGGACGTTCCTCCTCACGCCCGAGCGCGGCACCTGGGACCTCGTGTACGGCTCGCCGTCCGGAGAGGAGGGGCCCACCAACCACTACTTCGTCCTCGGGCGCTCGTTCACGCCCGGCTCCACCACGGTGCACACCTTCGACCTCCCGGTCTTCGGCCCGGCCCTGGACTGCTCGCCCGGCGCACGGCCCGTCGCGCAGCGCACCGGCGACACCCTGGACCTGACGGTGCCGCTGCTCGCCGACGGCGACGGCCACGTGCCGTCCTCGCCCCTGTTCACCGCGTCGACGGTCACGCTGCACCGCAACGGCACGCTGGTGGCGACCCGACGTGGCGAGAAGCCGGGGCACGCCTCGTTCACGGTGCCGGCGGGGCGGGCCGCCTACCGGCTGACGGCGAGCGCGACGCAGTCGCGCGGGAGCGTCACGGCGGCGTGGACCTTCACCTCCGCCGCGACGGCCACCGCCACCGACCTTCCGCTGAGCGCCGTACGCTTCGGCCCCGACCTCGCGCTCGACGGCACCGCCCCGGCGCACACCACGAGCCGGGTGGCGGTGACGGTGGAGGGCGCGGCCCGGCGGTCGGGCGTGCGCTCGCTGACCGTGTCCGTGTCGACGGACCGGGGCGCCACCTGGACGCATGCGCCGGTGACCGGCGGACGGATCACGGTGACGACGCCGGGGCCCGGCAAGGCGGTGTCGCTGCGCGCGGAGCTGACGGACGCGCACGGCAACACCCTCACCCAGACCCACCTCGACGCGTACGTCACGCGTGCCGCGACCGGGGCGCGCTGAGGGTACCGACGGGGTCTCCGTCCTGCCGAGGGTCCCCACGCCCTGGGGCGCGCGCACCAGGAGAGGCCGTGTCGGACGGCTCCGACACGGCCTCTGGACCATTCTCGGCGACCATCGCCGGTCCCGTGCAGGGGGCGGCTTCACGTGCGGGGGCTCGGGTTGGTATCAAGTCGTCTGTTCGACGGTTGGGTTGACCCGCTCTGACCTATGTTCTAGGGGTTCGCCGCGGTCCACGGTTGTCCCAGGAGGTCCGATTGCTGCCCAGACGCGTGCGCGCCCTCGCCGGCGCATTGCGCCGCTCCCCCCTGCTCATAGCCCTCGCCCTGGGCTCGCTGCTCGTCGGGTTCACCCCCTGGCTGGGAGTGGCGAGCGCGGGGCCGGGCGGCCACGGTCCGACACCCCGGCCGACGCCGGGGTCCCTCGGCCAACAGCCGGCCAAGCAGTCGCCGCATCACGGCGTGGCCCCGGCGAACGCCATGGAGCCGACGGCTCCCGTGCTCGACCGGACCGGATGGACGGTCGCGGCGAGCGACGAGGAGACGGCCAAGGAGAACGGCCGCGCGGCCAACGTCCTCGACGGTGACACCGCCACCCTCTGGCACAGCAGGTGGTCCGGGACCGCGGCCCCGCTGCCGCACAGCATCACCCTCGACATGCACCGCACGACGGTGGTCTCGGCGCTCGTCTACCAGCCCCGCGCCGTCGGGGTCAACGGGCGCGTCGGCGAGTACAGCATCAGCGTGAGCACCGACGGCCGGAACTGGGGCAGTCCCGTCGCCACCGGCACCCTCGCGGACGACGGCAGCGCCAAGACCCTCGGATTCGCCCCTCAGGGCGCCCGGTTCGTCCGGCTCACCGCCGTCACCGAAGCCGGCAGGCGCGGCCCCTGGACCTCCGCCGCGGAGCTCAACCTGCTCGGCGACCCCGGGACCCCGGCCGCCACCGTCGACCTGCCCCGCACCGGATGGACGGCCGCGGCGAGCGACGAGGAGACGGCCAAGGAGAACGGCCGCGCGGCCAACGTCCTCGACGGAGACTCCGCCACCCTCTGGCACAGCAGGTGGTCCGGGACCGCGGCCCCGCTGCCGCACAGCATCACCGTCGACATGCACCGCACGGCGGCCGTCTCCGCCCTCGTCTACCAGCCCCGCAAGGACGGCATCAACGGGCGCGCGGGCGCGTACACCATCACCACCAGCACCGACGGCACCACCTTCGGCACAGCGGTCGCCACGGGCACCTGGCGCGACGACGACACCGTCAAGACCGCCACCTTCACCCGCACCGCGAACGCCCGCTACATACGCCTGACCGTGACCCGCGAGGCCGGGGACCGCGGGCCCTGGACCTCCGCCGCCGAGATACGCCTGAGCGGACCGGCCGACCCGGCCACCCACGGCTCCTGGGGGCGCATCACCGGCTTCCCCCTGGTGCCGGTGGCCACCGCCGTCCTGCCGGGCGACAAGCTCCTGGCCTGGTCGGCGTACGCGATGGACCGCTTCGGCGGCAGCAACGGCTACACCCAGACCGCGATCCTGGACCTGAAGACGGGCAAGGTCACCCAGCGCCGCATCGACAACACCGGCCACGACATGTTCTGCCCGGGCATAGCGATGCTCGCCGACGGCCGGGTCCTGGTCACCGGCGGCAGCAACGCGGAGAAGGCGAGCATCTACGACCCGGCCACCGATTCCTGGTCGGCGACCAGCAACATGAACATGGCCCGCGGCTACCAGGCCATGACCCTGATCTCCACCGGCGAGGCGTTCGTCCTCGGTGGTTCGTGGAGCGGAGCCACCGGCGACAAGTCCGGTGAGGTCTGGTCCCCGGAGACCGGCACCTGGCGCAGGCTCCCCGGTGTCCCCGCCGCCCCGGCCCTGACGGCCGACCCGGCCGGCGCCTACCGCGCCGACAACCACATGTGGCTGTACGCCTCCTCGGGCGGCAAGGTCCTCCAGCTCGGCCCCAGCAAGCAGATGAACTGGATCACCACCGACGGGGTCGGGAGCATCACCTCCGCCGGCACCCGGGCCGACAGCCAGGACGCCATGACCGGCAACGCCGTCGCGTACGACATCGGCAAGCTGCTCACCCTGGGCGGCTCGCCCGCGTACGAGAAGACGCCCGCGACCCGGCGCGCGTACACCGTGAGCATCGACGGCGACCAGGTCCAGGCCGCCCGGACGGGCGACATGGGCCACGCGCGCGCCTTCGGCAACAGCGTCGTCCTGCCCGACGGCAAGGTCGCCGTGTTCGGCGGGCAGTCGTACCCCGTGCCGTTCAGCGACGCCACGTCCGTGCTCACCCCCGAGCTGTGGGACCCGGCGACCGGCAGCTTCACCCCGCTCGCCAGCATGGCCGTTCCGCGCAACTACCACAGCGTGGCGAACCTCCTGCCCGACGGGAGGATCTTCTCCGGCGGCGGCGGCCTCTGCGGGGACTGCGCCACCAACCATGCCGACGGGGCGGTGTTCACTCCGCCGTACCTGCTCAACGCGGACGGCTCGCCCAAGCCGCGTCCCGCCATCACCGGCGGCGTGCCGCCCCGGGCGGCGGCCGGCACCTCGCTCACCGTCGACACCCAGGGGGCGGTGGCCTCCTTCGTCCTGATGCGGGCCGCGGCCGCCACCCACTCCACGGACAACGACCAGCGGAGGGTCCCGCTGGCGTCCACGGCCGCGGGGAACGGTACGTACACGGTGTCCATCCCGGCCGACAAGGGCGTGGTCCTGCCGGGCACGTACATGCTCTTCGCCCTGGACGCCCACGGCGTGCCGAGCACCGCGCGGTTCATCACCGTCTCCTGACGGGACGGCAGCGGCGTCCGCCCCCGGCCGGGTCACCGGCACGGGGGCGGACGTCCTTCAGGCCTCGGACCCGGCGGTGCCCGACCTCATGGCGCCGCGCAGTCCGCCGGCGAACGGATGGTCCGCGTGCTGGTCCAGCCACTCCTCGGCCATGCGGACGACGAGCTTCCTTTCGCCGGCGGGCAGCGACGGAAGGGAGAGCAGGTCTTCGAGGACCGGGCATGCCTTGGCAAGTCTCCGGTGCAGGTCGAGCCATCGCAGCGCGGAGTCCACGGCGCGGGAGCGCTGGTGCGCGTCGAGAGCGGGGTGCCGCAGGAGGCCGCGGAGGATGGAACGCGACTTGGCCGACGTGTCGGCGGTCATGCGCTCCAGGGCGATGTCGATGCCGGCGCGTTCCTGTGCGGCGGACAGCTCCGGACGGGTGAGGAACGCCGCCAGTACGGCCCGCTGCGCCTTGCCACTGTGGGAGGGCAGCCATCGCAGGCCGACGTCGGCGACCGCCCGGGCCTGCGCGGTGGTCAGACCATGGCGCTGACTCAGCATCAGGGCCATCACCGCATGGTCGTGCGGGTGGGCCAGGAGATGGGCGAACCCGTGGTCGAGCACCGTCCGCAGTTGGTGGTCGGTCAGTTCGGGCACGCGGAGAAGGGGGCCGAGGAGGGCGCCGAGGACGTCGGGGTCCTGATGGTTCCTCAGCCAGGCGAAGGCATGCTCGACGGTCGCTCGAACCAGGTCCGGGCTGAGGTTCTCGCGGTGCAGCAGCAGCTGGTGCAGTACCGCCGGGACGGAGGGGGCATCAGGCTGTGTGGCCAGCTGGTTCAGCAGGGGGAGGGCCGCGTCCTGCGCGTCGTCGTGGACGAGCAGGGCCCGCACGACCTGGGAACGGTTCGAGCTCTCCGTCTCGGCGGAGCCCCGGGCGAGCCACGCTCGCGCCAGCTCGGCCGCCCGGGGCCTCAGCTCCGTCGGACAGCGTTCGTCGGCCAGAATCGTGCGCAGGACGCGGCCCGTGCTCGCGTGTCCGAGGGACGTCCCCAGCCATTCCAGCGTGAGGTGGAACAGCGCGGTGCCGGCGGCTTCCGGCAGGCGGTCGGACTCCAGCAGAGCACACACGGAATGACCCACGTCCGTGCCGTCCTTCACGCCCGAGCGCAACCAGGCGAACCCCCGGCTGACCGCTTCCTCGCGGACGGAGTCGTCGACGTCCTCACGCTGGAGCAGGGTACGGATCACGGGGCCGACCGCGCCGGTGCGGAAGTGCGTCAGCCACCTCAGAGCCACGGGTATCACCCGGGCCAGCCGGGCGGGCGGGTGGTCCATCGACAGCAGGCGCTTCAGCAGGGTGGGCGTGTAGCGCCAGTCGGGCCGGGACGGCACCCACCGGAGCGTGCTCTCGACGATCAGCTCCTCGGCCTCCGCCGAGAGGCCCGGGAGGGCCAGCAGGGCGCGGAGGAGATGTTCGGCATCGGTCTGCCGGCCGCGGCGCGCGAGCCAGCCGAGGGACGCCTCGACCAGGGCGGCCGAGGGCTCGTCCGAGCCCCGGAGGGCGGCGCTCAGGAAGGGCTGCGCCACGAACCCGTCCTCGGCCCGGACGAGCCACGGTGCCACGAGCGCGTTCCACACCGAAGGCGCGGTGCGGTGCCAGGGCTCGCTCGTCACCAGTGCCAGCAGTGCGTGCTCCCCGTCCTGGCCGGCGCCCTCCAGGAGCCGCCCCAACGAGTCGGCATGGGCGACCAGCCATTCACCGCAGAACCGCTCCAGGGCGGCGGTGCGGTGGGCGGGGCCCTGAGAGGTCAGGTCGGCGGCGAGACGCCGGAGATGGCCGGTGAACACGGCGAAGGTGCGGGGATTCCGCGCCACCGCGGCGAGCAGGGGGCCGGCGGAGGGCTGATGGACGCTCCACCCCGGAGCGGGCATCAGCGACTGCAGCAGCAGTTCGTCGGTGACGATGTCGTGGACGACCACCAACCGTCCGTCGGCCTCGTCGAGCCATCCCAGGGAGATCAGCGTGTCGACCACGTGGCGCCCGGTGTAGCGCCTGCCCTGGTCCCCGGCGGCGGCCAGAAGGGAGTCGACGGTCTGTTCGACGGTGCGCCGGGGCTGCGGGGCGGAAGCCACCGCCACGGCGAACGCGAGCTGTCCGACGTCGGGAGTCGCCACGTCCAGCGGGGAGGCCGGAGCGTCGAGACTCGTCGCGAGCGCGTCCCGCCGCATTCCTTCCCGGAGCCATGCCAGCAGTTCACCGGGGCGGACCGAGGCCGTCACTTCGAGGGGGAGCCACCCCAGCCCCTGCTCCTCGATCGCCCGGGCGATCAGCAGGGCGGTGACGGGACGGCGCCCGCACAGCCGGGACAGTTCCTCCAGCCCCCAATGGCGCACGGCGTCGGGCGCCGCGTGCCGCAGGACCTGCGTGATGATCGCCGACTGATGGGGCCAGTCGTCCCGTACGAAGACGTCGTCGAGTACGCGCGCGCTGCCGCGGAGATGGACCGTGTGCAGTGAGCCCGGCCGCACCGACGCCAGGCAGACCACGGTCACGCCGCGCCTCCTGGTCTCCGGAATCAGCACCTCGTCGAGGGCCTGCAGGTCCAGCTGCGGGCAGGCGTCCAGATAGTCCAGGACCAGCAGCACCCGGCTGCGCCCGCCGGTCAGGACGGACGCCGCCACGTCGTCGACGTCCACCGAGCTGTCGGCCTGGACGTGCAGGACGTGCCAGCCGGCGCGGTCGGCCCGCTGCGCCACCTCGAAGCACGTCCTCGTCTTGCCCGATCCGGCCGGTCCGACCAGCAGCACCCCGCGAGGCCGGCCGGCGCCCAGCCGGGCGAAGAGCCTGTCGGGATGGGAGTCGTGGTCCGCCCCCGGGTGGACGAAGGGGAGCCGCTCCTGGTCCAGGTAGTTGCGTCGTCCGCGCAGATCCCGCACCACCTCGGCGTGGGTGCGTACGCGGCGGCGGAGGTCGTAGCCCTCGGTCGGGGGCATGATCGAGCCCGACGGGACCCGCTCCACCCCGTGTGCGCCCAGCAGCCGCTCGAACTCCGGGTCCTCGGTCAGCCGGGAGAAGCCGGTCGCCGTGAGGCTCGCGGCACCGGCGGGGACGTGATGGCTCGTGCACACGCCCACCAGCACGCCGTCCCGGGTGAGGACACCGGCCCCCGACACCCCCTGCCAGGGGGATCCGCCCGCCTGCCGGGGGGCGGGGCTGGCGAGCGACAGCTCCATCTCGTGGCTTCCGAGGAAGGAGCCCAGGAGGATCGAACCGGTCATCTGCCGTGTCGTGGGCACCTCCCCGCGGGAGGCGAAGTCGGGGAACCCGACGGCGACGAACGGGAGGGAACCCACCGCCGGAGGTACGACACCCCACCGGGCCGGCGGGATCGCGTCGCCTCCGTCGCCGAGGACCAGCAGGGCGAGATCCACCCCAGGGTCGCGGTGCCGGAGCACCTTCTCGACGCCGGCCCGCTGCCCGGACTGCCCGGGGAGGCGCACCTCGTGGACCGCTTCGGGCCGGGTGAAACCGTGACCGGCGCAGATGGCCAGCCGGGGAGCCAGCAGAAAAGCGGTCGCCGCGAAACGAGGGGTGCCGTCGGGGTCCCGGCGGACCACCATGGCGACCCGCTCCAGACCCCGCTGCGTGTCGGTCATCTCGGACCCGCCCGGAATCCTCGGCAGTCGGCCGACTCACTCACGGCGTCAGTCCTCCAGCCGGGCCCCACGCGCCGAATCCGTGAGCACCGAGCCGCCGTCGGCCGTCTCCGCCGTCAGCTCCAACGAGACCGTGTGCGTGGTGGACGTGGCCTCGGTCGCCTTCCCGTCGGCGGTCAGGACCCAGAACTTGACCCCGCCGCCGGCCTCCGCCGACGCCGTCACGGCGACCTGCACGTCCAGCTTCACGGACTGCACACGGAGCCGGACCGGCCGGCCCTCGCCGTCCGCCATGGCCCTCGACAGCTCACCGCGCAGGGCCTTGATGGTGTCCGCCAGACCGATCTCCATGAACTCCCCCTGTTCCTGCCGGCCCCCGGACACAGCCGTGCGGGCGGCGACAGCTGTGCGGGCGGACCGGATGAGGTGTTCATGTTAGAGGGTCGCTCGAAGATCATCTACTCGGTCGCGGAGGCGGTCGCGGACGCGCGCAACGCGGCGCGGCGCTACGGCCTTTGGTGGACCCCCGCTCCACCAAAGGCGCGGGAGTGATGCCGAGTGTGCGGTGCGGCGCCGGGTGCTCCTCCATCAGCGGATGACGCGCGGCCGCCGGTTCCCAAGGATCGGTGAGTGTTCGGCTGAGGAGTCCGAGTGCATCCCAGGCCCTTGGGGGAGAAGTGAACGAGAACGCAGCACCCCGTCGCATATCCGTCTTCGACACCACGCTCCGCGACGGCGAACAGGCGCCGGGCAACGCGATGAACCCCGAGCAGAAGCTCGAACTCGCCCAGCTGATCGCGGGTCTGGGCGTGGACACCGTGGAGGCGGGCTTTCCCGCCTCCTCGCCCAGCGACTTCGAGGCGACCCGGCTGATCGCCCGGCATGTGTCGGGAGCGAAGTTCGCCACGTTCTCCCGCACCACGCGCCGGGACGTCGAGATCGCCGTCGAGGCCGGCGGCACCGAGAACCACCAGGTGCAGATGGTGGCCACCGGCAGCCAGATCCACCTGACGCACAAGCGCGGCATCACCCGGCACGCGGCGGTGCGGGAGGTCGTGGACACGGTCGAGTTCGCCGTCTCCCTGGGCGTCACCGACATCGCCGTGGGCATCGAGGACGCCAGCCGCGGCGAGGACGACCTGCTGCGGGCGCTGACCGAGGCGGCCGTGGACGCGGGCGCGACCTGCATCATCCTGGCCGACACCACGGGCTGCCACACCCCCGAGGAGTTCGGCACCCTCATCGGGAAGATCCGGCGGTGGGCGCCCGCGCCCGTCAAGGTATCCACCCACTGCCACAACGACTTCGGCCTCGCCACCGCCAACACGCTGGCCGGACTCGCCGCCGGCGCGGACGAGATCCAGGTCGCCCTCGGCGGCATCGGCGAGCGGGCCGGCAACACCTCGCTGGAGGAGGTCGCCGCGGTCCTCGCGTACAAGACCGAACTGCTCGGCATGACCACGGGCGTCCGCCTGGAGGCCATGTACGCGGCGTACAACCGGCTGCGCGAGATCATCCGCCTGGAGGAGCCCCGCAACAAGCCCCTCTTCGGCAAGTACGTCTTCGGCACCGCGGCCGGCATCCACCAGCAGGGCATGCTCAGCGACCCGAGCACCTACGAGTACGTCGAGCCCGCGCGGTTCGGCCGCGAACGCTCCCTGCTCATCGGCCGGCACTCCGGGCGGACCGTGCTGCGCCACCTCATCGAGCAGCTCGACGTGGACGTCGACGAGGCCGAGCTCGACGAGCTCTACCGTGTCCACATCGCCGAGCGGGAGCAGGGCGACTGCGAGGACCTCTCGGTCGTGCGGGAGCGGCTCGCCGAGGAGCTCGGCACGCGCCTGGCGGTGGCAGCCGCGCGATGAGGTACGCGTATCTGGGCCCGGAGGGCACCTTCACCGAGTCCGCGGTCCGGCGGCTCGCGCCCTCCGCCCGGCAGACCGTTCCCTTCCCCACCGTCCCGGCGGCGGTGGAGGCCCTGCGGTCGGGCGGGTTCGCCCGGGCGGTGATTCCGCTGGAGAACTCCGTCAGCGGCGTGGTCCCGCCCACGCTGGGGGAGCTCGTCGCGCACGCCGGCCGGCTCAGGATCGACGCCCAGGTGACCATCGGGGTCACCTTCGCGCTGATGGCGGCCGAGGGCGCACGACTGGCCGACGTACGGCGGGTGGTGAGCCATCCGCACGCGCTCGGCCAGTGCCGGCAGTGGGTGGCGCGGCACCTGCCGCACGCGGACGCGGTCGTCGCCGACTCGACCGCGGCCGCCGCCGCGGCCCTGGCCGGAGGAGGGCCCGCCACCGATGCGGCGATCGCGGCCCCGGAGGCCGCCGCGCGGTACGGGCTGAGGGTGCTGGCCCACGACATCGGCGCACGCCACGACGCCATGACGCGTTTCGTGTCGCTGCGCCGCAGCGGCCCAGACGAGCCGCCCACGGGCCGGGACCGCACCGCCCTGCTGATCACCTCCGACCGTTCCGCACCGGGTGTGCTCACCGGTGTCCTCGGCGAGTTGAGCCGGAGACAGGTGTCCATCGCCTGGATCCAGTCCTGGCCCCGGCAGACCGCGCGGGGGCGCTACCACTTCCTGGTCGAGGTCGACCAGCACATCGCTTACCCGGGTCTGGCGGAGGCGGTCGACGCGATGCGTCAGGGCGTCGATTCGCTGAGCCTGCTCGGGAGTTATCCGTACATCGTCGACCGCGAGGTCGAGGGGGAGAGGGCGGCCGCATGAGTGCGACACGCATCGCTGTGATCGGCAGCGGGCCCAGAGGGATGATGGTGCTCGAACGGCTCGCCGCCCGCCTCGGGGAGCAGCCGGCCTCCCGGGACGTGCACCTGTTCCTGATCGACGCGGTGGAGCCGGGGGCCGGCCAGGTCTACCGGACCGACCAGCCCGACTGGTTCCTGATGAACACCGTGGCGGGGCAGTGCTCCGCGTACTCGGGCGAGCCCGACGCCGGGCCGGCACGGGCCGGGGCCGGTCCCTCGTTCGGCCAGTGGTGGGAGTCCGTCGGGGACTACCCCGGCCCGGACAGCTACGCGCCGCGCGGGCAGTACGGCCGCTACCTGCGGTCCGTGCTCGCCGCGGTGGAGGACTCCCTGCCGCCCGGCGTACAGCTGCGGAGCATCGAGGAGCGCGTCGAGGAGGTCGTACGGCTCGACGGCCGGTACCGGGTCGTCCTGTCGGGCGGCGAACGGCTGGACGTCGACCGGGTCGTCCTCGCCACCGGACACTCCAGGCACCGGCTCACCGGCCGGGAGGGCGAGCTCGCCGACCTCGCCCGGCAACACCCGGAACTCCGCTACATCCAGGGCGAGTCGGCGGCCGACATGCCCCTGCACGAGATCGCGCCGGGCTCCGGCGTCGGCGTGATCGGACTCGGTCTGTCCTTCTACGACGTGATGGCGGCCCTCACCATCGGCCGGGGCGGCCGCTTCGCACCGGGCGAGGACGGCGGGCTCGTCTACCACCCGAGCGGCGACGAGCCGGTGATCGTGGCCGGTTCCCGCAGCGGGATGCCGCTGCCGGCCCGGGGCCGCAACCAGAAACCTCCCCGGTACTCCTACCGCCCGGTGCTGTTCACGCCCGGACGGATCCGGTCCCACCACCCGTACGGCCCGCTCGACTTCCAGAGCCAGGTCCTCCCGTGGCTGACCGCCGAGATCGAGCTCGTGTACTACGGCACGGCCCTGCGGCGTGCCTTCGGCGACGAGGGCGCGGAGCGGTTCGGGACCCGGGTGCGGAGCGCGTCCGAGCAGGGTG
Source organism: Streptomyces tanashiensis (assembly GCF_014648895.1). Lineage (GTDB taxonomy): Bacteria > Actinomycetota > Actinomycetes > Streptomycetales > Streptomycetaceae > Streptomyces > Streptomyces tanashiensis. The sequence goes on along the minus strand of NZ_BMRZ01000008.1, from coordinate 214,007 downwards.
TGCCGGCCGTCGCGGACATCGCGGCGGGGCTGGGACTGCGGGGCGTGCCGCCGATCGACATCGGCGCGCTCGCACGGCCCTTCGCGCACCGGACGTTCGCAGGGCCGGAGGACTTCGAGCGCGCGCTGCGCGAGGAGGTCGAGCGGGACCTCGCGCACGCCGTCGAGGGCAATGTCGACTCTCCGCTCAAGGCCGCTCTGGACGTCATGCGCGACACCCGATGGGTCATCCGCGAGCTCGTCGACTTCGCCGGGCTGACCGGGCGTTCGCAGAAGGAGGACTTCCTCGGCCGGTACGTGCCCAGGGCCTCGTTCCTCGCGGCCGGACCGCCGGAGGAGCGCCTCCGGCAGGTGCTCGCCCTGCTGGACCGCGGACTGCTGCGCATCGTCGGGCCGGGGACCCGCTTCGACGGCGACCCCGAGGCGGGCACCTACGTGGTCTCGTCACCGCAGGTCCCGGGTTCCGCCGTCCCGGTCACGACGCTCGTCGACGCGCGGATCCCCAGCCCCGACCTGCGCGGCGACCTCAGCCCGCTCACCAGGCGGCTGCGCGAGTCGGGCATGTGGACGAGCTATGTCAACCGCGGCGGCGACACGGGCTACGACACCGGCGGCGTCGCCGTGACCCGCAGCCCGTTCCATCCCGTGGACCGTGACGGAGGCGTCGACGAGGGCATGTACGTCCTCGGCATCCCCACCGAGCACACCAGGTGGTTCATGCAGGTGGGCAGCAGCAGGCCGGGTCTGTGGAGCGACTTCGTCCACGACGCGGACGCGATCGCGGCGCACGCGCTGCGCCCGGTGACCCGGGCCGGCGTGCCACGGGAGCACACCCCCGAGCTGGTCGGCTCGGGCGCGGAGGCGGGAGGCGAGCGATCGCCGGAGAGGAAGGCGGGATGAGCGTGCGCGTGGCACAGAGGTTCGCGCGGGTGGAGCGGTCCGCGACCGTGGCCCTGCTGGAGACGGTCCAGCGACTGCGGCGCAGCGGTGTCGAGGTGCTGGACCTCAGTGGCGGCGAGCCGGACTTCCCGACACCGGGGGTCGTGGTCGAGGAGGCCGTCTCGGCGCTGGAGGGCGGCGACACCCACTACACCCCGAGCCGGGGCGTCCCCGAGCTCCTGCGGGCGGTGGCGGACAAGCTGGCCGTCGAGAACGGCGTCCACGTGGATCCGGCCACCGGCGTCATCGTCACGCCCTCGGCCAAGCAGGCCTTGTTCACCGCGCTGATGACCGTGCTCGACCCGGGCGACGAGGTCATCGTGCCCACGCCGGCATGGGTCAGCTACCCGGCGATGGCCGGTCTGCTCGGCGCCCGCGCGGTGTCGGCCGAGCTCAGCGCCGAGGACGGGTTCCGGCTGTCGCGGCGGGTCCTGGAGGACCTGGTGACGGACCGTACCCGGGCGTTGGTCGTCAACACTCCGGCCAACCCGACGGGACACGTGCTGGACCGCGAGGAGGCCGAGGAGATCGTGGCGTTCGCGGTCGAGCACGACCTCGTGCTCGTCGTGGACGAGATCTACGAGAAGATCGTGTACGACGGGCGCGTCCACCTCAGCCTGGCGAGCCTGCCCGGAGCGGCGGAGCGGACGCTCACGGTCAACGGCTTCTCCAAGGCGTACGCGATGACGGGCTGGCGGCTCGGCTATCTGGCGGGGCCCGAACCCCTGATCTCGCAGGCGCTCAAGGTCCAGGAGCACACGGTGAGCTGCGCCGCGTCCTTCGTGCAGCGCGGCGGTGTGGCGGCGCTGACCGGTACGGCCGACGATGTCGCGGCGATGCTGAAGGAGTACACCGTGCGCCGGGACATGACGGTCTCCGCTCTGGACGCGCTGCCCGGTGTCACCTGCGCCGCTCCCGAGGGCGCGTTCTACGCGTTCGCGGACGTACGGGGGACGGGGCTGTCGTCGGCCGCCTTCGCGCAGCGGCTGCTCGACGAGGCCGCGGTCACCGTGGCCCCGGGCTCGGCCTTCGGGGCGGGCGGCGAGGGGTACGTCCGGCTGTCGTTCGCCGCCTCCCGCGAGGTGTTGCGGGGGGCGGGGGAGCGGTTGTCGCGGCTGGCCGCCCAATGGGCGGGCAACTGACGGGTGACGGCCTCCCCGCCCTCCTCCGCTGCGGAGGCCCTCAGGCCATCTCGGCCGTCCGGGGCGGGGTGGCGGGCACGGCATCGCTCTCGGCGGCACCGGACCGCTGGAACAGCAGGACGGCCTCCAGCCGGTTGCGGGCGCCCAGTTTGGTCAGCGCGTGGGAGATGTGGCTCTTGACGGTGGCCGGTGACACCCTGAGGCGGATCGCTGTCTCGGCCGTCGACATCCCCTCGGTGAGGTTGCGCAGCACCTCCTGTTCGCGGGAGGTGAGCGTGTGCAGGAGGTCCTGGGAAGCGGCGGAGACGGGGGCCGGCGCGGCGGCCGTGCGGCGGGCGTACAGAGAGCGCAGCTCGGGCGAGAGCACCGTGTGGCCGGAAGCCACCGCACGGATGGCCGTGGCGATCTTGGCGACCTTGATGTTCTTCACGAGACAGCCCGTGGCGCCGGCCGCGAAGCAGGCGTCGAGGCGCCGCTGGGTCCACCCGGTGCCGACGACCAGCACCCGCACCTGACGCTGGCTCAGCTGGCGGATCAGGCCGGTCGCGTCCTCGCGGGGGGTGACCGCCAGGACGGTCACGTCGACGCGGTCGAGCGGCCACTGCCGAAGCGGCTGCTGGTTGTTCACGCCGCCCACCACGTCGAGGTGGGCCGAGGCGCCGAGGACGCGGGTCAGGACGTGACGGGAGATGGGGTCGTGATCCGCGACCAGCACGCGGGCTGTGTCGTCCCCGGCGTGTTCCTCGCCGAAGAGATCACGTTCCAGAGACATGAGGTACGCCCTTCGTCAGATTGTTCGATCTCTGTCGTAGAAGCCTAGATTCGGGAACGCTGTTCATCAATGATGAACAGCGTTTTGGCGAAATTCGAGCGTTCCGCAGGGTTGAGCGTCACGGCTCGGCTTCCCCGTGGCCCTCCGTTTCCAAGGCGACTGCTTGATCTTTCCTTGATCTGGCGTTTGTTGACGCCCAACAGAGTCCACACCTACGGTCGGGCATCGGGGGCCACCCGCCACCGACGTCGGGTGTCGGCTTCCGTGTGCCGCTGCAGCGGAGGGGGAAGCATGCAGGACAACGCGCTGGCCGTAGCGTGGCTCCGGGGGTTCGCGCGGGCGGTCGAGGCGGACGCGGACAGGCTCACCGCTCTCGATTCCGCGATCGGCGACGGAGACCACGGCATCAACATGCGCCGGGGTACCTCCCACGTCCACCGCATGCTGCTGAGGGACGGAAGGTCGGGCACCATGGGCGAACTGCTGGACGCGGCCGGGCGGTTACTCCGGACCCATGTGGGCGGAGCGGCCGGGGCGTTGTACGGCAGCACCTTCCAGGCGATGGGCGCCGCGCTTCCGGACGGCCGGACCGGACTGACCGGGCTCGGCGACGCGCTGCAGGAGGGGCTCACCGCCGTCGTCCGTCTGGGCGCGGCGGCCCCGGGCGACAAGACCATGGTCGACGCCTACACGCCCGCCGTGGCGGCGTTCCGCGAGGCGTGCGCGCACGGCCGAAGCCTCGGCGAGGCCGCGGCAGCCGCCGCCGAAGCGGCCGCGGCGGGAGCCCGGTCCACGGTCTCGATGCAGGCCCGCAAGGGCCGTGCCTCGTATCTCGGCTATCGCAGCATCGGCCACCTGGACCCGGGCGCCGTCTCCACCGAGATGCTCTTCAGGGCACTCGCCGAGGAGATCACGAACGGCCCGGAGCCGGCGCTCTTCCACGGGCGGATCGGGTGCCTGCCCGGCGTGTGAACCCCGGCGCGTCCACCGGAGCGTGAGGCGGGGACCGCCTCCCGCGGACCCGGACCCGGACGGACCCGGACCCGGACTCGGACCCGGACCCGGACTCGGACCCGGACCCGTATTGCTCGTCACCCCGCGGCCGTCGGCGGAGGAGCCCCCCACGCGCCGGCCACGGTGAACGCCTGCGCGGGATTGAGCCGCGGCCCGCACGGCGAGGCGGGGCGCTCGGTCACCCGGTCCACGTCGGCGAAGCCCCAGGCGCATTCCGTCACCGCGTCGGGAGTGGTCTCCAGACGCAGTCCCGCGGCCACTCCGCCCGCCTCGACGACGGCCCGCTGGAAGGCCACGACCTCCTCGATCACCATCGACACCAACTGGGTGCGGTGGCCCGAGCGGGCGGTGAAGGTGTTCCCGCCCATCGGGTCGCACAGCCACGCGGCCGGATACCCGGCCCGCCGCACGGCCGTCACGAGACGGGGGAGCGCCGACCCCACGTGGGAGACGCCCATGCGGGAGACGAGGGTGAGACGGCCGGGCTCCCGGCCGGGATCCAGCACACGGCACAGGCGCAGCAGCGCGGTGGCCGTGGTGCGGGGGCCGACCTCGCAGGCCAGGGGGTTGGAAATCCGCGCGAGCAGCCGGGCGGTCGGGCCGTCGGGCCGGCCGGCGGGTTCGCCGAGCCACGGCAGATGGGTGGACGCCAGCAGGGGCCGGGCCGTGGGCGTGTCCCGGAGCAGGGGCGGTTCGTGGCCGAGGACCAGGGCCTCGTGGCTCGTCCACACCGCCGCCCCGGTGGGCCGTTCCCGGGACTCCGGCACGGCGGCGCCGTCTATCCGTACCACCGGTCTGCCGGTGTTCGCCCGTATGATCCCGGCCAGCGCGTCGAGGAGCCCCGTCCGACGGGCGACGGCCGCGGGTGCCTCCGTACCGTCGCCACCGGCCTGGATCACCTGGTACTCGCCGGTGGCGGCCCGGGCCAGCAGGCGCCGCAGCTCCCCGGTCTCCTCCCGGGTGACCGGGGACGGAAGCCGGACCGCGGACGCGGGTGATGCTCCCGTCGGGCCCGGGTGCCGGGCGGCGGGGGGCCGCTTCGCTTCACCGTGTCCGTTCACTGCACCGTGTCCGTTCTCTTCTTCTCCGGCGATGCCGGCAGACCGAGCGGGTGAGAGACGCGTCCCCATCCTGATCGGCCCCGCGCGACCCTGTCATCCACCCACAGAGGAACCGGGGCTCCGTCGCACCGAAGGAGGAGCGCCGTGCGCCGGCGGAGGAGGCCTCCACCATCGGCCGATGCCCGCCCGCACCGCCCGCCACCAGCATGGCGGCCATGGGTTCAACGCTTGCGCAGAAGGTCTGGGCCGATCACACGGTCCGCAGGGGTGAGGCAGAGGGGGACGACCTCCTCTACGTCGACCTCCACCTGCTCCACGAGGTGAACACGCCGGCGGCGTTCGACGGCCTGCGGGCCGCCGGACGCACCGTGCGGCGCCCCGAGCTGACGGTGGGCACCGAGGACCACAACGTCCCCACCACCTCGCCCCTCGACGGATTCGACGACCCCGCGGGCCGCCGCCAGTCCGCCCTGCTCCGGGACAACTCCGGCGCCTTCGGGATCCCCATGCACCGGCGCGGTGACGAGGGGCACGGCATCGTGCACGTCATCGGGCCGGAACAGGGCCTGGTCCGGCCGGGGATGACGGTCGTGTGCTGCGACTCGCACACCACCACCCTGGGCGCCTTCGGCGCCCTCGCGTTCGGCATCGGCACCAGCCAGGTGGAACACGTCCTGGCCACGCAGACGCTGTGGACGCGCCGGCCGCAGGACATGGCGGTCGACGTCACGGGGACCCTCCCGGACGGGGTGACGGCCAAGGACCTGGTGATGGCGCTGATCGCGCGCATCGGGACGGGCGGCGGCCAGGGCCACATCATCGAGTACCGGGGTCCGGCCGTCGAGGCACTCTCGATGGAAGGACGCATGACCCTGTGCAACATGTCGGTGGAGGCCGGCTCCAAGGCGGGACTCGTCGCCCCCGACGACACCACCTTCGCCTATCTGCGCACCCGTCCCGGCATGCCCCGGGGCGCGGACTGGGAGGCGGAGGTCGCGTACTGGACCTCCCTGCGCACCGACCCCGACGCGCGGTTCGACAAGGAGGTCACCCTCGACGCCTCGACGGTCCGGCCGTACGTCTCCTGGGGAACCAACCCGGCGCAGAGCCTGCCCCTCGACGCCCGCGTGCCGAGCCCGGACGACCACGCCACCCCCGCCGAGCGCGCGGCGGCCGAACGCGCCCTCGCCTACATGGACCTGGAGCCCGGCAGCCGTCTGACCGACATCGGGATCGACACCGTCTTCGTGGGCTCCTGCACCAACGGGCGCATCGAGGACCTGCGCGCCGCGGCCGAGGTGCTGCGCGGCCGCCGGGTCGCCGACGGAGTGCGCATGCTCGTCGTACCCGGCTCGGCCGCCGTGCACCGGCAGGCCGTGGACGAGGGCCTCGACCGGGTCTTCACCGGCGCCGGCGCGGACTTCCGCCCCATCGCAGGCTGCTCCATGTGCTGCGGCCTCAACGAGGACCGGCTGCGGCCCGGACAGCGCGCCGTGTCCACCAGCAACCGCAACTTCGAGGGCCGGCAGGGCAAGCGCGCGCGGACCCACATCGCCTCCCCGGCGGTGGCCGCCGCCAGTGCCGTCACCGGCCGGATCACCGCACCCACCGACCTGTGAGGCCACGCACCGCCATGGACCAGTTCACCGTGCACGTCGGCACGGCGCTGCCGCTCAGACGCGGCAACGTCGACACCGACCAGATCATCCCCGCCCGCTTCGTCCCCTACTTCAGCCCGACCGGCCACGGCAACGGCCTGTTCGGGGACTGGCGTGACGACCCGGCGTTCCCGGCGAACCTGCCCCAGTACCAGGGCGCCACCATCCTCGTCGCGGGCAACGAGTTCGCCACCGGCTCCTCCCGGGAGTCCGCCGTCTGGGCCCTGCAGAAGTCCGGCCTCCGCGCCGTGATCGCCGTCAGCTTCGGCGACATCTTCCGCGAGAACGCCCTCATGCGCGGCCTGCTGCCCGTCGCCCTGCCGGTGGACGCCGTGGAGCGGCTGTGGGAGCTGGCCGAGGCCGATCCGACCACGCCGGTCACCGTCGACCTGGAGCTGCGGCAGGTCCGGTTCGCCGACCGGACCGAGAGCTTCCAGATCAACGAGGGCGCGCGCGACCGGCTGCTGCGCGGCGCGGACACCATCAGCGACACCCTGCGCCACGAGGCGGACATCAGCGCGCACGAGCGGCGACGCCGGCCGCTCCTGCCCACGACGAAACGGAGCGCGGCATGACCCGACGACCCGCCCTGCTGGTGCTCGACCTCATCAACGAGGTCGCCCACCCCGACGGGAAGTACAGCGACGTCTGCCTCGACCAGATCGAGAGCAGAGGCGTCCTCGGCCACGCCCGCCGCGCCGTCGACCGCGCCCGCGAGCGCGGCATACCGGTGGTCCACGTGGTCGTCGGCTTCTCCCCGGGGCTCGCGGACTGGTCGCCGGCGTCGACGCTGTTCGCCGAGGCGGCCGACGGCGACCGGCTGATCCTGGGCACCTGGGGGACCGAGATCCACGACTCCCTCAAGCCCGAGCCGCGTGAGCCGGTCGTCGCCAAGCGCCGGATCAGCCCGTTCCGCGGAACGCACCTCGAACTGATCCTGCGGTCCCTCGGGGTGGACACCCTGCTGCTGACCGGCGTGACGACGGACCTCGTCATCCTGTCCACCGCCCGCGAGGCCCACGACCTGGACTTCCGCGTGGAGGTGCTGGAGGACGCCACCGCCACCTCCAGCCCCGAACTCCACGAGGCGGCGCTGACCGTGCTGCGCCGCACGGCCGACGTCACCACCGTGGACGCGGCGTTGGGGCGGCCCGGGACCGCCGGTGAGAACGACAACGAAGAGAGGGAGTGACGCCGATGCAGCCGTTCCACTTCATGACCGACCGGGAGAAGGACGAACTGTACGGGGTTCTCGAGACCGTCGAGACCCGGCCGTACGACGACTACCACGCCTTCTCCGCGGCCGTACGGAGGGCGACGGAGGGCAACGTCCCCGAGTCGCTGGTCCGGGCCGCCGAACGGATCCGGAGGGACCGGGAGGAGGGCGTCTCCGACACGCACGTGCTGCGCAACTGTCCGGTGGACAAGGAGCTTCCGGAGCTCGGGCACGACGATCCGCAGGCCGACAAGTACGCCCGCAAGCGGACCTTCGTCGGCGAGGGCTTCCTGGAGCTCGTCGCGCAGCTGACCCGTACTCCCGTGATGGCGTACGCGACCCGCTTCAACGGGGACTTCTTCACCGACGTGTACTCCATCAGCAGGTACCACGGGAAGCAGACCGGTTACAGCGACGGCGAGCTCGTCTACCACAACGACCGCACCGCCCATCCGGTGCGGGCCGACTACATCAGCCTGCTGGGGATGCGCTGCCCGGTGGAGGAGTACACCTGCACGAGCCTCGTCGAGGCCCGCACCCTGCGCGCCGGGCTGCCCGAGGACGCCCTGCGCATCCTGGGAGAGGCACACTTCGTCACCCCCTTCGACGTGGTGTCCCGGGACAACAACAGCAGCCTGACCCTCTCGGAGAAGCACGCGATCTTCCAGGGCGACTACGGCATCCGCTACCTGGACACGCACACCACGGTCGCGCCGGACGCTCCGGGCGAGGCGAAGGACGCCCTGATCGAGCTGAAGAACGCGCTGACCCGCGCGGAGAAGAAGCGGCACCGCATCCTCGAGGGCGACCTGCTGATCTTCGCCAACCAGAACGGGCTGCACAGCCGCGAGCTGATCGAGGTCAACGACCCCGAGCGGTCCCGCTCGCGCTGGCTGCTGAAGACGTACACCCTGCGCAGCCAGGCCGTCGCGGACGGCTTCGCCGACCGCTGGGTGGACGGTGTGGCCGGCCGGGTCGGCGACTGACCGCAGGGCGGACCCCGGGGCCGAGGGGCAGGTGCGCGGGAGGTGCTCCCGCGCACCTGCCCCTTTCCCGTGCTGCGTGACGTCCTCCGGCCCCTGGGCGGGGCCGGGGGTCAGTCGGTGACGCGCCAGGCGACGCCCCGGCCCGCCCCGAGCTCGCGGGAGAGCAGGGTCGCCACGTCGCGTACGGCCACGGCGTGCCGCTGCCGGTCCGGCTCGGACAGAAGGCGCTCGACGGGGCCGATGATGCCGATGGCGCCCGCCGCGTCTCCCGACCGGTCGAACACCGGCGACGCGATGCTGGCCTCGCCCAGGGTGCTCTCCTGGTCCTCCAGCGCGTAACCGGTCTGCCGGGCCCCCTCCAACTGGCCCGCCAGCAGGGCGGGGTCGACCACGCTGTTCCCGGTCAGCCGGGCCAGTCCGCCCTCCAGCAGCGCCTTCTGCCGCTGCTGGGGCAGGAACGACACGAGGGCCTTCCCGAGTGCGGAGGTGTTCCACGGGACGCTGGCGCCGAGGTCCGGGATCTGCACCCCGCTTTGGGGCCGGAAGGCGTGGTGCACCACGAGGATGTGCCCGGCGTCGTCGAGCACCGCGACCCACACCGCCTCGCCGGTGCGCTCGGCCAGGGTGTTCGCCCAGGCGACCGAGTGGGACCGCAACTCCTGAGTCTCCAGGTAGGCGTTGCCCATGCTGAGGAGCGCCATGCCCAGGAGGTACTTGCTCGTCCCCTTCTCCTGCCGCACCAGTCCCTCGGACTCCAGGGTCTGCAGCAGTGCGTGCACGGTCGGCTTGGAGACGCCGATCCGCTCGGCGAGCTCGGTGACACCCAGACGGGGACCGCGTGTCGACAGTTCCCTCAGGATGCGTGCGGCACGCTGAACGGACTGCACCATGTTTCCACTCGCATTCGATATCGCGGAACGCCGTTCAGAATACCCGCGGGTATCCGTCCGAGACCTGTCCGAGATGCTGCCCGATCGACTGCCGCAGCCTACGCCCTGGCGGCGCGGATGGGGAGATCCTTGCCGAGGAAAGATCATCATCCGCGCGCCGGACCCCTGCCCGGGCCGATACGCCGGCCGCGCGCGCGGACGGTCACGAGAACGGGCGGCGGGCCCGTCGGCGGCCGGACCGTGCCGGACGCGTCGGGGCCCGCCGCCCGGGGCGACGGGACGGGCGCGGTGTCACCCGGCGCGGGCGGCGTCCGCCCGGCGCCCGGTGACCGCGGCCAGTACCGAGGCCAGCAGGAACGCCACCGCGGCGATGACCGCCGACGTGTGCAGCCCGCCGATCAGGCCGCCCGTCGCGCCGAGGAGCGTGCCGAAGAGGGCCACCCCCAGCGCGCTGCCCACCTGACGGGACACGTTGAACACCGCGGACGCCGTGCCCGCCTTCTCCGTGGGACTCGCCTCCATGACGGCCACGGTGGAGGCCACCACGGTGACCGGCGTCGCGAGACCCGTCGCCATGAGCGCGAACAGCAGCACCGCATACGGGGTGTCGGGACCGGCGGCGAGCCAGCCCAGGAAACCGGCGCTCCCGAGCAGCAGCGCGCCGGCCATCGGGACGTACGGACCGGTGCGCGCGGTCAGCCGGCTCGACAGCGGCGCCGCGAGGAAGCCCATGCAGACCGACGGCAGCAGGGCGAACCCGGTGCTCAGCGCGCTGAGTTCACGCTCCTGCTGGAAGTACAGCGTGGCGACGAAGAGCAGCCCGTAGTAGCCGAAGCTGAGCAGCAGGCCGATGACGATCGTCGCCGAGAGCCGCACCTCGCGGAAGAGCGACAGCGGCAGCAGGGGCCGCCTGCCGTCGGGCCGCACCGACGAGCCCTTCTCCAGGCGCAGTTCGACGGCGACGAAGGCGGCCAGGCACACGACGCCCCCGGCGAACAGGGCCAGCACCTCCGGCGAGGTCCAGCCCGCCGACCCCGCCTCGTTGAGCGCGCCGGCCACGCCGAGCAGCCCGAGCACGCCGAGCACCAGACCGGCCGGATCCATCCGGCCGGCCCGGGCCCGCCTGCCGGGGGCCGGTACGTGACGCAGGGTCAGCAGCACCGCCACCGCGGCCACGGGCAGGTTCACCCAGAACACCGCACGCCAGTCGAACCCCGCGACCAGCAGGCCGCCGACCGCCGGCCCGGCACCGAAGGCCACGGCCGAGACGAGACCCCAGTAGCCGACCGCCCGGGCACGCTGCGCCCGGTCGGGATAGGCCGCCTGCAGCAGGGCGAACGACGCGGGCACCAGCAGCGCGGCCCCGGCACCCTGGGCCAGCCGGGCGGCGATCAGGACCCCCGCCGAGGGCGCGAGCGCGCAGCCCACCGACGCGGCCGCGAAGACCCCGAGACCCGAGAGGAACAGCGTGCGGTGCCCGAAGCGGTCACCGAGTCCGCCGCCGAGCAGCAGCAGCCCGGCGAAGAAGGCGCTGTACCCGTCGACGATCCACTGCAGGTCCGAGGGTCCGGCGTCGAGCGAGTCCTGGATGGCGGGCACGGCGACGTTCACCACCGTGACGTCGAGCATCACCAGGAAGTATCCGAGGCTCAGCGCGATGAGCGGCGGGAGCGACAGGGGCGGGGGGCCCGGCGGCGGGGCGGCGGACGCGTCGGGGGTGCGCGCCGGGGAGAGGGAGGGATCCGTGGAGGTCATGAGATCCAGTCTCGGGGCGCAACACTTCGTCGCCTGTCGAAGTGTCGCCGGAGTACGCTTGCCGCATGGCAAGGACGACGACCGGTCGACGCCGGGACCAGGTGCACCACCAGCCCGACATCGCCAGGGCCGCGCATCTGATCGCCGATCCGTCCCGCGCCCGGATGCTGAAGGCGCTCAGCGACGGACGCGCGCTGGCCGCCGGCGTGCTCGCCGCCGAGGCGGGCGTGAGCGCCGCGACGGCGAGCGCCCATCTGGGCAAGCTCGTCGAGGCGCGGCTGGTCGACATGGAGAGCGTCGGCCGGTGCCGCTACTACCGCCTGGCCAACCCCGACGTCAGCCTCGCCCTGGAGGCGCTGGCCGTCATCGCGCCGCCCCTCCCGGTCACCTCGCTGCGCGAGAGCAGCACCGCCGGCGCCCTGCGCCGTTCCCGCACGTGCTACGACCACCTCGCCGGCCAACTCGGGGTGACCCTGCTGGAGTCCCTGCTCACGGGCGGCCTGCTCGCAGGACACGACGGCACCCACCACCCCGGGCGGTCGGTGCGCGACGGCGCCTCCGGATACGGGCACGACGTCGACTACCGCCTCACCGACACCGGCCGGGAGACGCTGGCCCGGTTCGGCCTCGACCTGGACGGGCTGCCGGCCCGCCGGCCGCTGATCCGCTACTGCGTGGACTGGAGCGAACAGCGGCACCACCTCGCGGGCGCGGTGGGCGCGGCACTCACCGCACGGCTCTTCGCCCTGGGCTGGCTGCGCTACGGCTCCAGCCCCCGGGTCGTCCATGTGACCGAGGACGGCGCCGACGGCCTGGCCGGCACGTTCGGGCTGCGTCTGGCGGACTGACCCGGGCCCGTCGGCCCGCGGGCCGGGACCTCGGCCGATGGACGTACTCCTCCGGAGGAGCGGGACCCGCCGTCTCCTCCGATGAGCGATGACGTGCCGCCTCCCTCCGGCGAACCTGGTCGGGCCGAGGAACCACCGCACGACACCGGTCCGCGCGTGCGCGCACCGGCAGAAGCAGAGGGAGAACACCGACGTGCCCACGACGCCGCACCCCGTCGGCAACCGTACGCAGCGCAGCGTGACGGTCCTGCGCGACCTGCTGTCCCCCGAGGCGCTGGACTCCGCCGCATGGCGGCGCTGGCGGGAGCCGGGCCGTACCGGCACCGCCCTCCACGCCCTGTACGAGACCGACGACGACCGGCCCGCGACGGCCCAGCTCATCCGCTTCGATCCGGGCGCCCACGGGGATCTGCACGAGCACCTGGGCTACGAGCTGATGTTCGTCCTCCAGGGAGAGCTGCTCAACGACAACGGCGACCGCTACCGGGTCGGCGACCTGGTGATCGAGGAGCCGGGCAGCGTCCACCGCATCAGCACGGAGACCGGCTGCACGCTGCTCGGGATACGCGAGGCCCCCGTCGTACCGAAGAACTGAGGGAGGCCGCCCGGGCGACCGCGGTGTCCGTCGCGGTCGCCCGGGCGCACGGACCCCGGCTGCTTCTGCCGGCCCACGGTCTCCGCCACGGGAAGCAATCGCAGGCGGCTGTCATGCGACTGCAAGACGCACGTCACAATTCCGATCAACAGGGGTGGCCGGGCCGCCTCCGGCCGCTCATGGGAAAGGGGTGCGGGCGGAGCTACCGGCGGGTAACGTGTCGGGTGCCGGCATGCCCGCGCGTACGGCGATCCCCTTCCGGGAACTGGAGGACACGTGCCCGACGACGCCTTGCCGGATTTCACCCACGAACGGTTCACGCACGGGGGGCGCACCCACGGGGTGCTGCGCTCCGGCACCGGTCCGGCCGTGATCGTCATGGCCGAGATCCCGGGCATCACCCCGAAGGTCGCCCGGTTCGCGCGTCAGGTCCGGGACATCGGCTGCACCGTCGTCCTGCCCGACCTGTTCGGCACCGCGGGGCGCGATCCCGACCCGAAGGCGCACGGCTGGGCGGGGGCCGCGAAGACCGGCCTGCGCGCGGCCGCCCAGGTGTGCGTCAGCCGGGAGTTCACCCTCCTCGCCGCCGGCCGCACCTCCCCGGTCGTGGGGTGGCTGCGCGCCCTGGCCGCCCAGGAGCACGAACGGTGCGGCGGCCCGGGCGTCGGGGCCCTGGGCATGTGCCTGACCGGCGGTTTCGCCCTGGCCATGGCGACGGACGACCGGCTCCTCGCGCCCGTGCTCTGCCAGCCGTCCCTCCCGCTGGCCGTGACCGACCGCAACCGCCGCTCGATCGACATCTCACCCGACGACCTGCGGACCGTCCGGCGGCGCTGCGAGGAGGGCCTGACCGTCCTCGGGCTGCGCTTCCGCGGCGACCGCCTCGCCCCCGGAGCGCGCTTCGCCCACCTCCGGGAGCAGTTGGGGGACGCCTTCGTCGGCGTGGAACTCGACGACGACTCGGCGAACCCCGACGGCCTGCTGCCGCCCCACTCCGTCCTGACCGAGCACCTCGTCGACGCACCCGGCCAGCCCACCCGCCAGGCGCTCGACCAGGTCCTCGACCTCTTCCGGCGACGCCTCCTCGAACCGACCGCGACCCCCGCGTCCGGCTGAACCGGGGCCGGTCGGTTCAGGCCCGGCGCAGCGCGCCGAGCAGCTCCGGGCCGGACCAGGAACGGCGGCCGCCCGGGCGTTCGGCCTCGTGGACCAGGGCCGCGAGCCGTGCGTTCACGGGTGCCGTCAGACCGTGCCGTTCCGCCAGGGCCACGACCTCGCCCTGGAGGCCGTCGACCTCCGTGGCCCGCCCCTGCTCCAGGTCGTCCCACATCGAGGACCGCGCCTGGGCGTCCACCCGGAGGCCGGCGGCGGCGACGCGGCGGAACAGGCCGTCGGGCAGGCGCAGGATCCGTGGCATGAGACGGGCCGGTGCGGGGCCGAGCCGGGCCGGACGCACTCCCGCCGCGGCGAAGGCGGCCAGCGCCTCCTCCTGGCACAGTGCGAGACACCTCCGGTACGGGCGCGCGCCCAGCTGTTCCCGCAGCGGCAGGCCGGACAGTGCGTTCACCGCGTTGTTGAGGTTCATCAGCAGCTTCGCGTGCTGCACCTCGCGCATGTCGTCGCGCGGCTCGACCGGCAGCCCGGCGGCGGTCAGCGCGGCCACGAGCGGTGCCGAGGCGGCGCCGCCGTCGAGCATCAGAGCCCCGCCCGTGCCCTGGTGGAAGGTGTCGGGTGCGGTCCGCGCGACGTTGTACGGCACCATGCCCGCGAGCACGGTGACGCCCGGGAGCTCGTCCCGGAGCAGCCGGGTGTTGTGCAGCCCGTTCTGGAAGCTGACGACGACGGCGTCCGGGCGGAGCCGTCCGGCCAGTTCCCGTCCGGCCGTCACCGTGGCGGCGGACTTCACGGTGACCAGGACGCAGTCGGCGCCGGCCACCGCGTCCGGCTCCGTCGTGAGCGTCAGCCGCTGCCGGGGGAGGTGGACCGCGGGGCGGCCTCCGCCGCTGAGCGTCACCCCTCCGTGCAGCCCGTCCAGTACGGAGGGCCGCCCGATCAGCGTGACGTCGGCGTGCTGCGCGAGGTGGCCGCCGAGATAGCAGCCGATGCTGCCCGCGCCGAACACCGCGATCCGCAGCCTCCGGTCTCCCGTGGGGTGAGGCATGTCGGCATCGCTCCCGGTCGTAGGGGTTACCAGAAGGTAGGCGGGATCGGTGCGGGCAGCAAGGGGCACGGCGCGCCTCTTGGGCGGCAGCTGCGGGGGCCCGGCGGGTGGCAGGCCCGTTGCGGCGCCGCACGGGGTGTGAGTGCGGCGCCGCCCGAAGCGATCATGGCGCGAAGAGGGGCTCCCGGTCTGTCCGGAACGGGATCATCACGGATACGCAATCAATTCCCGGCCCCCTTGAGCGCCTGCCCGAGGCCCTGCCGTGAGAGCGCGCCGCTCTTCTGGATGGCACGGGCGACGTGCTGCTCGACGGTCCGCGGAGACAGATGGAGCGTGGCGGCGATCTCCCGGTTGGTCATCCCCGCGGCGGCGAGTTCGGCGACCTCCGCCTCACGCGGGGACAACAGGTCGCCGTACCGGGGACGGCCGGGCGGGCGGGGCTCCGCGACGGGACGGTGGTGGCGCAGCTCGGAGCGGGTGCGCGCGGCGTCCCAGGTGGCGCCGAGCGTGTCGAAGGCCGTGGCGCAGTCGGCGAGCACCGCGACGGCGGAGGCGCTGTCGCCGTCCTGCGTGAGGGCGCAGCGGGCCGCGCCCACGCGGGTCAGGGCCGCCTGATAGGGCCGGCGGATGGCCGTGTAGGCGGCGGCGCTCCGCTCGTACGCGGCCTCGGCCTCGGCCGTCCTCCCCGTCCGTTCGGCGAGGACGGCGTGGGTCCACGCGAGGGCGGCGGCGGCCGACGGGGCGTCCTTGCCGTCCAGACCGCCCGCGAACTCGGCGGCCATCTCACGGGCCGTGTCCGTGGCTCCCGCGCGTACGGTCGCCTCGACCGCCCAGGGAGCCAGCTCGGCGGCCCAGGGCCAGATTCCCTTGGTGCGCAGCCGGTCCCAGGCCGCCGCGGCCTCGGAGGCGGCGGCGTCGACGTCCTCGTGGGCGAGCGCGAGTCTGATCAGGGCGCCGGAGGCCGCCGCCGAGATGGGGACCGGGCCGCTGTCCAGGTCGGCGGCGCCCGGCCCGGTGAGATGGTCGACGGCGTCGGCCCATTCACCGCGGGTGAGGGCCAGGAGGCCGAGGACCAGCCGGGCGTCGGCGACGAGGTAGGGCATGTTGCCGGCCTCGTCGACGAAGGTGCGGGCCCGGGCGGCGAGCCCCGGCCAGCGCCCGGTCGCCCAGTCCAGGACGAGGGTGCAGCCGTGTCCGGTCTGCTCGGCGTACGCGGCGCCGCTGCGGGCCGCGAGGGCCACTCCCTCGGTCAGCAGGTCGCGCGACCGCTCGTAGTGGCCGAGCCACACCGTCGCGTCGGCGGCGTTGCACAGTCCCCGGGCCGCGTGCTGCCGGCACCCGACGAGCTCGCTGTCCCGGGGAAGACCGTCGATCAGCGGCCAGGCGGCCGGGTCGCCGCTGTTCAGCAGGACGCTCACGTGGTTGGCGGCGACGGCGGCCCGGATGACGGGGTCCCCCGACGCGTCGGCGACCTTCACGGCCCGCTCGATCCAGGCGATGTTCTCGGCGAACGGCGCGTCCGGCCCGTACGGCATGGCGAGTGCCGCCATCGCCCGGGCCAGCGGCACCGGCCGGCCGGCGAGGTCGTCCACCGCCCGCGCGAGCTCGGCCCTCCCCTCGACGACCTGGCCCATCTGGTTGCACAGCAGAAGACCGAGGTCCAGGCGGATCTCACCCCGGACGGCCGGCGGAAGTCCGGCGTCGGCCACGATGTGCCGCAGCACGTCGTGCGTCTGGTCGGACCGCAGACCCACCACGGCGCAACGGGCGAGGAGCGTGGCGAGGCGGGGGCGGGCGTGCCGGGGAACCGGACCGGTCGCCAGCGCCGATTCGAGCAGGCGCGCGGCGCGCTGCTGCTCACCGTCCTCCTCGAACCGCTGGGCGGCCCGCTCGACGGCGACGAGCCATCCGCGTTCGTCGCCGCACGCACGGCGGTGACCGGCGAGTCGTTCCCAGGGGACCGGCTGGCGCGTGGCCAGCAGGCGCGCGGCCCTCCGGTGCAGCAGTTCGAGGACGGGGCCGGGCGTCCAGCGCCGGACGGTGTCGGCGGCGAGCGGTGAGGAGAGGCCGTACCTGCCTTCGCCGTGCACGTCGAGCGCGGCCCGCCGCACGGCGGTCAGCAGCGCGTCCCGGCCCGGCGCCGTGGCGAGCCCGGCGACGGCGGCGAGTTCCCCGGCGGTCGCGGGCTCGTCGAGGACGGCGGCGGCGAGCACGATCGCACGCTGCTCCTCGGGCACGGCGACCACGCGGCGCAGCGTGAGGGCCGCGAGCCGGGGCGGCGTGCCGAGCCCGGCCACGTCGGCGGGGCGCGGCTGGCCCGCGGCCGGGCCCCGGGCGGTCAGCAGGTCCAGCAGATCGGCGACGGTCTGGGCGACACCGCCGGAGGCGTGGTGCAGGGCCTCGGCGAGCCCGGCCGGACACCGGTCCGCGCCGAGCGCGTCCACGGCCCTCCGGCGCACGGCGGCGAGGTCCAGGGGGCCGACGACGTGCCGTACCACCGTGAGACGCGCCGGGAACTCCGTGTCCGGCCCGAGGATCAGCCCCGGTACGGGCAGCTCCTCCGGGCGGCAGCTGAGGAGGCACACCAGGTGGGCGGGCGGGTCGGCCAGCAGGGCCCGGAGCGCGGCGACGTGCTCGGCGGACGCCCGGTGCACGTCCTCGACGACCAGCAGAACCGGCCGGTCGGCGGGCAGGGGCTCGCCGAGTGCCACCCGGCGGGCCGTGTCGGGCGCCGCCTCCCGGAGCCGTTCCACCAGCCGGCTCTTGCCGGTTCCCGCGGGGCCCTCGACCAGGACCAGCAGGGGGCGGCCGGGCGCTTCGGCCGAGAGCGCCGCCCTGAGCCTGCCGCGGAGCGTGGCCTCGGCCTCGTCCGCGGTTCCGGCGGTGTCGGACATGACGCGTCACCCTGTCTTCAGGACCTTCGCCCAATTGTTTGGGTATCCGTACTCAGTCTGCCCTGATTGCCGCGTGCCCCGGTCCGCGGGCAGCGTGGGTGCGGTAAGGCCCCCACGGCCGTCGGGTCGGCGGGGCCCGCTTCCGACGCGATCGGCCGCGCAGGCAGGAGTCCGGCGTGAGAAGCATGACCCGTCCGAGCCCCGCCGGTGCGCCCCGGGGAACCGTCGAGGCGCCGCGGCGCGAGCTCGCGCCGGCGCCTTCCCGCACCAGGCGGCTGCTGGCCGTGAGCGCGGTGGCGGCGACGCCGTGTTCCGTGCCGCTCCTGCGCCGTCTGGCGCGATCGGTGGCCCGCCGGCGGCGGCTGTCCGAGGCGGCGGAGGAAGCGCTCACCGTGATCGTCACGGAGCTGGCCACCAACGTGGTCCTGCACAGCGGCAGTCCCGATCTCGCGGTGATGTTCGAGGCGGACGACTCCTTCGTGACCGTCTCGGTCCGTGACGGAGGCCGCTGGCAGCCGCGTACGGCACCGCGGTGCGAGGACGTGGACATGGACGCCTCGTTCGGCCGGGGCCTCGCGCTGGTCGAGGCGTACGCCACGGCCACGTCGGTACGGGGGTCCGCAGAGGGAACGCTGGTGCGCGCCACGATCGCCCTCTGAGCCGGGGACCCGAGGCGGGCCTGGGCTCGGAGGGCGATCGTGGCGCGGACGCCGGACCGGCTCCGGGTCAGTCGGTGGGCTTCTCCAGGTGGGCGAAGACGACGAGGTTCTCGGTGTAGTCCTTCGCCTTGCGGTCGTAGGGGCCCGCGCACGTGATGAGCCGGACGAGCGCGTTGGGGGTGTCCTCGTAGACCCGCTGATCCGGGAAGTCGTCCTTCTGGAACTCCTCCACCGAATCGACCATGAACACGGCCTCGGTGCCGTCGGCGCGACTCACCTCGAAGGTGTCTCCGGCCTTGAGCTCGTCGAGCCGGGCGAAGACGGCGGGGGAGGTGGCCGTGTCCAGGTGGCCCGCGATGATCGAGGTCCCCAGTTCGCCGGGGGAGATGCCGGACTCCTGCCAGCCCACCAGGTTCGTGTTGTCCGCCGGGGGCGGGTCGAGCGCACCGGACGAACCGATCTTCAGACCGACGAAGGGCGCGTCCACTCCGATCCTGGGAATCCTCAGACGGGTGGGAGCCGACCTCGGCATCGACGGACCGGCCGCCGGGGCGGCACTCGGCGAGGCGTGGCGCGAGGCGCCGGGGCGGGACGACGGGGCGGGGGCCGCGCGACCGGACTCGGCGGCGGCCGCGGGCCGGGCCGGCGCTTCCGTGTCCTGGTCGGACATCCCCGGACGGAGGACGAGCAGAAGCACGGCGAGAACCAGCGTCCAGAACACGGCGGGGACCACCCACCGCGGGAATCGCCGGGGGGCTCCCGCCTCAGCGGGATCCGGTCGGGTCGACACCAGGGGCTCCTTCGGACTCGGGCGGAAGATCCGGGATGGGTGGGGTACGGAGGTGCGGGAGGCCGGACGCGGGGGCCGCCGTCCGGGAGGCGGCCCCTGCGTCCGCTCTTCTCACGCAGCCGCGCCGGCGGCCTTCCTGCGGCGGTACAGGACGAACCCGGCGACTCCACCGGCGACCAGGGCCGCGCCGGTCACGTTCGTGGTGCTGCTCGCGAGGCCGCCTCCGCCCGTGTGGACGCCGCCCTTCGGCTTCTCCGGCTTGTAGCCGCCGTCTTCCTTCGACTTGTCCTTCTCGGTGTCCTTGCTCCAGTCCTTCTGCTTGTCCTTCTCCGTGTCCTTGGTCCAGTCGTCGGCGTTCACGAGGGAGAGGGCGCCGGAGCCGGTGTGCATGCCGCCCTTGGGCTTGTCGTGCTCCTTCTCCCAGCCGCCCTTGTCGTGGTCCTTCTCGGGCTTGTCGCCCTTGTCACCCTTGTCCTGCTCCTTCGACCACTCGTCGCCGCCGATGAGGGAGAGGGCGCCGGAGCCGGTGTGCATGCCGCCCTTCGGCTTGTCGTGCTCCTTCTCCCAGCCGCCCTTGTCGTGCTCCTTCTCGGGCTTGTCGCCCTTGTCGTGGTCGCTTTCCTGGCTCTGGGAGGAGCCGTCCCAGTCGCCTGCGGTGATCGCGTAGGCGCCGGGTGCGGCGAGCGCCAGGGTGCCGGCGGTGGCGGCCGCGGCGAAGAGAATGCGGGCAGAGCGCATCGCTGAACTTCCTTCCGTACGCCGCGTCAGCTGACCCACTGTCGGCTCTTCATACGCGGCGACATGGCTCACCGTCAGCTGCCTCCGAAGCGCCTGCCACTTGGGATGGTGCATACGGGCTCAGTGCGAACGGGCCCCGTATCGCGCCTCTGCCCACGTCCTCGTGGCCGCGTCGACCGCCCGATGTATCACTCCTGAGGGTGACCGCGACCGTGCGGAAGGTGACGGTCCGGCAGGTGCGCAGGCGTGCCACACTGGGGCCTCGAATGCGCCGTCGGGGGTGATCCGCGGCCGTACCGCACGCAGCACGGGAGCCCGCATGCACCAGTTCGACGTCGAGAGCCTGGTGGCGGGCCGGTGGCGGAACGGCGGGGGCGCCACCAGGGAGATCGTCTCGTGGCCGGTGGGCGGCGAGGAGTTCGAGTGGCGGGCGAGCGTCGCCGACATCGACCGGGACGGGCCGTTCTCGGCGTTCCCCGGGGTCGACCGGACGTTCACCCTCGTGGCGGGCGACGGTGTGCGGCTGAGCGCCCCCGGGCTGTTCGACCGGACGGCGCGCGCGGGGGAGCCCCTCGCGTTCCCCGGCGACCTGGAGCTCGCCGCCGAGCTGCGGGGCGGGGCCTGCCGGGCGTTCAACATCATGGTGCGGCGTGGCCGCCGGGCGGCCCGGGTGGCCCGGGTGACCGGGCCCGTCGTGCCGCCCGGCGGCCACGCCGGGGTGTTCTACGTCCTGGACGGCCGCTGGCGGGCCGGGACCGGGCAGAGCCCCCTGGCCGCCGGACAGGGCCTGTGGTGGGACGAGGGTGACGAGGCGCCGGGCGGAGCGTTCGCACCGCTCTCGCCCGACGCCGTCGCCCTGTGGGCGGATGTCCCGCCCGTGAGCTGAGTACGGATCAGCCGACCGTCGCCGCCGTGCGGTCGTCGTCGCCGGCCGCCGGGTGGACGGTCTCGGCGGGCGGGTCGGCGGTGCGCCGCACCCACAGCCAGTACAGGGCCGCGGTGACCAGCAGGCCGACGATCCACGAGATGTCGGCGCCGTCGAGCTTCTCGGTGATCGCTCCGGTGTACAGCTTGGTGGCCAGGAACGGGATCTGTACGGCGACACCCACGACGTAACAGGTCAGCGCGGTGACGTTCCAGCGTCCGTAGCGGCCCTCCGGGTCGTACAGGGCGGGGATGTCGACCCGCTCGCGGGAGACCAGGTAGTAGTCGACCAGGTTGATCGCGCTCCACGGGGTGAACACCATCAGGATCAGGAGCACGAAGTTCTTGAAGTTGTTCAGGAAGTCGGCGCTCGCGGCGAGCGCGATGCCGATCGACACCGCGGTGAAGCCGACGATGTAGGCGGCGCGGGCGGTGGCCGAGATCCGTGAGCGGCCGTCGAAGGCGGTGACGGTCGTCAGGATGGACATGAAGCCGCCGTACGCGTTGAGGCAGTTGACGGTCAGCTTGCCGACCACGATCACCAGGTAGATGAGGAAGGCGAGGGCCGCGGGTCCGGCCAGGTCGCCGAGGAAGCCCACCTGGTCGGTGAGGAAGGCCTTGCCCGCCACGGCCGCCGTGAGCGCCCCGAGGGTCATGGCCCACTGGGAGCCGATGACGGAACCGGCGAACGTGGACCAGAACGTCGCGCGGGTGCTGGTGTCGCGGGGCAGGTAGCGCGAGTAGTCGGCGACGTACGGGCCGAAGGTCAGCTGCCATCCGGCGCCGAGTCCCACGGCGAGCAGGAAGGTCGCCGTCTCGAATCCCTTGTTCCCGACGTGGGCGCCGACGTCGTACTGGGTGAACACCCGTACCAGCAGATAGCCGAGGCCGAGCACGCCGACGACGGTGGCGACGCGGCCGGCGGCGTGGATGAGCCGGTAGCCGGTGACGGCGACCACGGCGGTCAGTACGCCGAAGACGAGGATGCCGACCCGCGCGTCGTCGATGTGCAGCATCTCGGACAGCGCCTGGCCGGCCAGCACGCTGCCGGTCGCGGCGAAGCCGAGGTACATGAGGATCACGAGCAGCAGCGGCAGGACCGCACCGTGGACGCCGAACTGCGCGCGGCTGGAGATCATCTGCGGTACGCCGAGCCGCGGGCCCTGCGCGGAGTGCAGCGCCATTACGATGCCGCCGAGGACGTTGCCGATCAGCAGGGCCGGTATCGCCCAGAGCGCGTCGGCGCCGAAGACGACGGACAGCGCGCCGTCGACGATCGCGGTGATCTGCATGTTGGCGCCGAACCAGAGCGTGAACTGACTGCGCGGCGTGCCGTGCCGCTCGGCGTCGGGAATGACCTCGATGGTGCGCCTCTCCATCGCGAGTCGTTCCCCGGGGGTGTGCTGGACCGGCATGTTGGAGACCTCTCCCCGCAGCGATTCCTGTGTATCCGGACGAACCGCAGCCGTCTGCCCGCGCTGCGGTGCGCCGAATCTCGCATAGGGGCCAACAGGGATCAAGACTCTGAATGAACAATTTCAGTCAGTGGGACGCCTCCCGTGCCGGGCGTCCGCGCCGGGCGGCACCGAGGACGGCCGGGTCGCACCCCGGATGGTCAGGCCACACCTCGGATGCGATGGACGAGCAGACCGCCGGCGAGGATGACCAGGGCCGCGGTGGCGTACAGGCCGGTGTACCCGCCGAGGTGGGCGATGACCGGAGAGGCGAGGGCGGGGGCGAGGACCTGGGGGCCGGAGTTCGCGATGTTGATGACGCCGAGGTCCTTGGCCCGGTCGGCCGCCTCGGGCAGGACCTGGGTGACCAGGGCCTGGTCGACGGCGAGGTAGACGCCGTAGCCCGCGCCGAGGACCGCCGCGGCGGCGAGGGCGGACGGCCAGGTGTGGAGCAGCGCGAGCAGCAGCGCGGCGGCGCCCATCACCACCGAGCAGAGGACGACGTACCCCTTGCGGCGTCCGGAGCGGTCGGACAGCACCCCCACCGGGATCGCCGTGAGCGCGGCGCAGAGGGTGTAGACCACCGTCAGGATCAGCACGCCGGTGCCGGGATCGCCGTAGTGGACGGCGTCGGCGAGGAAGTAGAACAGGTAGAGGGTGCCGAGGGCGTTGCCGAGGTTGATCAGGAACCGGGTGAGCCAGGCCCAGCCGAAGTCGGGGTGCCGCCGGGGACTCACCCAGAACGAGCGGGCGAAGGCGCGGGCGTCGAAGGCGGGGCGCAGCGCCCGGGGCAGGGCCGGCTCGGTCTGGCGCAGGACGAAGGGGAGGGCGAGGACGACGGTGAGCACGGCGAGCGTGACGTAGCCGGACCGGACGCCGGTGACCAGGAGGGTGGTGATCAGCGCCCCGAGGACCAGGCCGATGGACTGCATGAGGCCTGTCCAGCCGGAGACCACCGCGCGCTGGGTGAGCGGCACGCGGTCGGCGATCGGGGTGGTGACACCGGCCAGCATCGCGTTGAGCCCCGCCTGCGCGAGGCACCAGCCGACGGCGACTCCCGCCACGGTGTGCTGGGACGCGGTGAACGCGAGGCCCGCCGCCCCGGCGAGGGCGCCGCCGAGGATCCAGGGCCGGCGTCGGCCGAACCGGCTCGTGGTCCGGTCCGACCACGCACCCGCGAGCGGATTGGCGAGGACCGCGACGAGTGCGCCGAGGCCGGTGACGAGCGACAGGGCCGTGTTCTTGTCCTGCGGGTCGATGTGCTCCAGCTGGAGCGGCAGCAGGATCTGAATCGGCGTCATGAAGGCCATGAAGACGGCGAGGGTGGCCAGCGAGAGGCTCGCGGTCCACCCGGCCTTGACCGGGACGGTGGGCTCGGCGAGGACGGCGGCGCCGTCCGCCGCGGCCGCCGCGTCCTCCGCGGGGGCGTGGGCCATGATGACTCCGTCGCTCAGGGCTGCTGGGAGGCGATCAGGTCGCGGTACCACGCGAAGCTCGCCCGGGGGGTGCGGCGTCGGGTGGCGAAGTCGACCTCGACGAGGCCGAAGCGCTGGTGGAAGCCCTCGGCCCACTCGAAGTTGTCGAGCAGCGACCAGGTGAAGTAGCCGCGCACGTCCACGCCCCGGGTGACGGCGTCCGCGACCGCGGCGATGTGTCCGGCGAGGTAGTCGATGCGCTCCCGGTCGTCCGGCCCGGCGGGCTGCGAGCAGCCGCTCTCCGTGATCCACACCGGGGGCAGGGCGTCGCCGTAGCGGTCCTTGAGGCCGGTGAGCAGCTCCGTGAGCCCGTCGGGGACGACCGGCCAGTCGAACGAGGTGCGCCGGTACGCCTCCTGAGGTTCGGTCAGATCGAAGGGCAGCCCCGCGGCCGGATCGGCGGGGGCCGTGACCCAGGTCGGGTTGTAGTAGTTGAGGCCGAGCCCGTCCAGCGGCGCGGCGATGACGTCGAGATCGCCGTCGCGCACCACGCCTCCCCAGCTCGGGTCGGACATGCCGTACGCCGAGAGGTCGGGGTAACTCCCGAGGAGGACCGGGTCGTTGAAGAGGCGGTTGTGCAGGGCGTCGTAGGCCGAGGCCGCCGCCGCGTCCTCCTCCGACCGGGCGTCCGGGCGCAGGCGCACGGGCGAGCAGTTGTTGGCGATCAGCACCTGACCGTCCGGAACCGCGGCCCGCAGCGCCGCGGTCGCGAGGCCGTGGCCGAGCAGCTGGTGGTGTGCGACGGGCAGCGCGTCCAGCATCAGGGCGCGCCCGGGGGCGTGGACACCGAAGGCGTAGCCGAAGGACATGTGCACGAAGGGCTCGTTCAGGGTGATCCACCGCTTCACCCGGTCGCCGAGCCGCTCCGCCGTCACCGCCGCGTACTCGGCGAACCGGTGCGCGGTCTCGCGGTTCAGCCACCCGCCCTCGTCCTCCAGGGCCTGCGGCAGGTCCCAGTGGAAGAGGGTGGGCGTGGGCTCGATCCCGGCGCCGAGCAGCGCGTCGACCAGCCGGTCGTAGAAGTCGAGGCCGCGCGGCTCGACCTTGCCCGCACCGGTGGGCAGGACGCGCGGCCAGGAGACCGAGAAGCGGTACGCGTCGAGCCCGAGTCGACGCATCAGCGCGACGTCCTCGTCGAACCGGTGGTAGTGGTCGCAGGCGACGTCGCCGGTGTGGCCGTCCCGGACGGCCCCGGGGCGCCGCACGAAGGTGTCCCAGATCGACGGTCCCTTGCCGTCCTCGTCCGCCGCGCCCTCGATCTGGTACGCGGCGGTCGAGGCGCCCCAGACGAAGCCGGCCGGGAGCCGGGGAGGCCGGGGGAGTGCGGTGGGATCGATGGGGCTGGTTGTCACGGGCACCTGCCTTCGCTGCTCGCCGTCCGAGGTGGGCCGCAACGTAACATGAACACTCGTTCACGTTCTACGGTCCGGACCCGGCGGATTCACCCCTCGGCGGCGGCCAGCCGGCCGCGCAGGTCCACCCAGTAGCAGTCCAGCATCCGCTTGAGCTCGTCCACGGTCTCCAGGTCCGGCTCGCCGTCGCCCTTGAACACCTCGTGCAGCACGGCGTTGGCGGCCCACACCACCATCCGCGTCGCCCGGCGCACCGGCTCACCGCCGGGCCCGCCCGTCAGGTGCTCCACGATGCGCCGCAGGCCCTCGGCGATGAGCGCGTTGCTCGCCTCGTCGGCCCGGGCCAGCTCGGGGCTGAGATGCCGCCCCGCCCACAGCGCCATGCCGCCCGGCTGGGACCGGAACAACTCGGAGTAGACGTCGACCATCGTGCCCACCAGATCGGTCAGTTCGCCCTCGACGGCCCGCTCGACGAGCTCGTCGATGGCGCTTCCGAAACCCTCCAGATATCGCCGGCCGAGCGCGTCCACCACGGCGCCCTTGTCCGGGTAGAACTGGTAGATGCTGCCGACCGGCACGCCCGCGTCCTCGGCGATCCGCCGCATCGTCAGCGCCTCGTACCCCTCCTGGGAGAGAAGCCGGTCGGCCGCGCCGAGGATGGCCTCGACCCGTGCCCGGCTGCGCGCCTGCCGAGGCTCCCTCCGCACGCGCGGCTTCGCTCCCGGCTCCGGCTCCGTCGCTTCTGTCACCACACGCTCCCGGTCGTCCGAAGGGGCGAACGTAACACCCGGGTGCGCGGGAGCCGGCCCCGTCGGGCGTGACGCCCGCTGCCGGACGGGCCGCCCGTTTCTATCGCCAATCGGCATTGTTCCTAGAATGGGCGCGTGGAGGACATCGACGCGATCGCGGTGCTGCAGGACCCTGTACGACGCCGCCTGTACGAATATGTGGTGGCACAAGGCCGCGAGGTCGGCCGCAACGAGGCCGCCGAGGCCACCGGGGTGGCGCGCACGCTCGCCGCCCACCATCTGGACAAGCTGACCGGCGCCGGACTCCTCGAGAGCGGCAGCCGCCGGCTCTCCGGGCGCTCGGGTCCCGGGGCCGGCCGTCCCGCCAAGGTGTACACCCGGGCGCGGGGCGAGCGCTCGGTGTCGCTCCCCGCGCGCGACTACCGCACCGCCGCCGAGCTGCTCGCCGAGGCCGCCGAGCTGGCCGGCCTCGACGCGGGACTCTGCGCGGCGGCGCGCCGCAGGGGCGAGTCCCTGCGCGGTTCGGCGGGGCCCTGCGGCGGCCTCGACCAGGCCGTGGAGACGCTGGCGGCCCGGGGCTACGAGCCGTATCTGGAGGGTGCCGAGGAGGGGGCCGGTCCGGTCGTACGGATGCGCAACTGCCCCTTCCATGCCGTCGCCGAGAGCTTCCCGCCGCTCGTCTGCGGCATGAACCTCGCCCTCCTGGAAGGGCTGCTGGGGGAGGAGGGTCCCGTCCGTGCGCGCCTGGACGCCCGGCCGGGGGAGTGCTGCGTGATCGTCGAGGCTTCTAAAAACAACGATGATTGACATAGAAAAGCGACCCGTGCTGGGATGAGGCCATGACCACACCCACGCCCGCTTCGCACCTCGCGCAGCTCAACGTCGCCAAGCTCCGCTTCCCCCTCGACGACCCGCGCGTGGCGCCGTTCGTCGAGATGCTCGATCCGGTCAACGACGCCGCCGACGCCGCCCCCGGCTTCGTGTGGCGGCTCGTGGAGGACGGGGAGGCCGACGCCACCGGCCTGCGCCCGCTGGGCGACGACGTCATCGTCAACCTGTCGGTGTGGGAGACCCAGGAGGCCCTGTGGGACTTCGCCTACCGCAGCGGGCACCTGGAGGTCATGCGGAAGCGCCGTGACTGGTTCCACCGGCACGTCGAGGCGCACCTGGTGCTCTGGTGGGTCCCCGCCGGGCACGTGCCGACCGTCGGTGAGGCCGTGGAACGGCTCGCGCACCTGCGGGCGCACGGCCCCTCCCCCCGCGCCTTCACCTTCGCGTCCGCCCACACCGCCGCCGAGGCCGCCGGGCACGCGCCGGACGGGGAGCCGGCGGCGGTCTGACGCGGACCCCGACGTCCGGGCTCAGCCGAAGTCGGGGATGGGGTGGCCCGGGGCCAGGGCGGCGGCGATGCGCTGGGTGATCACGTGCGCCGTGTGGCCGTCCGCGGCGTCCGGGCCGTTGGTGGTCGAGACGGCGATGGACAGGCGCTCCGACGGCAGGTACGCCTGCGACGCCGAGTACCCGAAGAACAACGGGTGCTGGGACACCCAGTCGCCCAGCACGAGCAGGCCCATGCCGTAGTGGGTGGCCTCGGTCTGCGCGATGCAGACCGTCGCCGGGCACCTCGCGGTGGCGTGGCCCAGGCCGACGGTCCCCGGGTTCAGCAGCTCCCGGTACGCGGCCGGGGAGAGCAGCCGGCCCGAACCGATGCCGGCGGCCGAGCTCGCCAGGTCGCAGATGTCGGTGGTCTCCACGGCGCCGGGGGCGGTGGTCCACGAGGGGTTCCAGAAGCTGGACTCCTCGTACGTCCCCCGGTCCGAGGTGAAGGCGTGCAGGACGGGCTCGGGGATGTCGGGGGTGAAGCCGTTCCGGGTCTCGCGCAGGCGGAGCGGGCCGAGGACCTCCCGCTGGAGCAGGACGTCCAGACGGGTCCCGGTGATCTTCTCCAGAGCGGCGCCGAGCAGCACGAAGTTGGCGTGCGAGTAGCTCCAGTTGGTGCCCGGCTCGTACCACCGCTCCTTGCTCGTCGAGAGCCTCACCAGCTCCTCGGCCGTCCACTGGCGGAAGGGGTCGGCGGAGACGGCCTGCTGGAACTCGGGCAGGCGGACGTAGTCGACGAGACCGGTGGTGGAGGCGGCCAGCATGCGCAGGGTGATCCTGTCGCCGTCCTGGAGCCCGGGCAGCCAGCGGGTGACGGGGTCGTCGAGACCGACCCTGCCCTGGTCGACGAGGCGCAGCAGCGCGGTGCCCATGTAGCTGATGGCGATGTTGCCGTTCCGGAAATGCATGGCGGGCGTCGCCGGTACGCCCGTCATCGACTCGCCGAGCGCGGTGGTGACGATCTCGCGGCCGTCGGCGGTGACCCGCAGGATCACGGACTCGAGGCCCATGTCGGCCTTGGCCTGCTGGGCGATCCGCAGGATGTCGCGGGCCGGGCCGCCGTCGGGCAGCCGGGAGGCGACGCAGGGCCGGCGGTGACCGGGGTCGGCCGCCGGGGTGCCGGCCGCCGTGGCCGGGGCGCTCGGCGTGACGAGCGCGACGAGGGCGGCGGTCGCGGCACGGCGCGCCCTGGGCGTGGAACGGGGTGGTCTCATGGCCGGAGTATTCGCCGGTGCCGCCCGCGCGGCGGCCGACGCGGAGCCGACCCGCGCGAACATCACCCGTCAGGCCCGCGCGACAGGACCGGGCCGCCGCGCGACCGGACCGGGCCGCCACGCGACAAACCGGGCCCCCGACGCGCGGGAACGCGGCGGCGGCCCGGTCCGCGAGGGCGGTCCGTTCAGTCCGCGGTCCCGTTCACGGCGTCCTCGATGAGGTTGACGACGTCCTCGGGGCGGGAGGCCAGGGAGGCGTGGCTCGCGTCGAGTTCGACGGTCTTGCGCGGGTTCATGCGCGCGGCCATGCGGCGCTCGTTGTCCGGGTGGATCATGCGGTCCTCGGTGGACACCTGGTACCAGACGGGCTTGTTCCGCCAGGCCGGCGCGGTGACCTTGTCGCCGAAGGCGGAGGCGAGCGGCGCCTTCTGGGTGACGGCCATGACGAGCGCCGCGTCGGGGGAGAGGTCCTGGGCGAAGCTCTCGTGGAACTTGTCCTGCTTGATCCAGAGGTAGCCGTCGGAGTCGGGGGCGATGTTCGCGAAGGCGGCGGGCGGCTTCTCCTCGGTGATCCCGCCCGGGCTCTCCCCGGCGTCGGGCGCGAAGGCCGCGATGTAGACGAGGGCGGTGACGTGGGGGAGGTCGCCCGCCTCGGTGATGACGGCGCCGCCGTACGAGTGGCCCACGAGGACCACGGGGCCGTCGACCTGCCTGACCATCTTGCGGGTGCGCTCGGCGTCGTCGGCGAGCGAGGTGAGCGGGTTCTCCACGGCGTGGATCCTGTCGTAGCCGCGCTTGTTCAGCTCGACGATGACGTTCGCCCAGTGGGCGGCGCCGCCCCAGAAACCGTGGACCAGGACGATGGTGGGCTTCTCGCTCATGGCTCTCTTCCGTGTCGATCCGTCTTCGGCTCTTCAGGGGCATCACTGAGAGTGAGTCTGCTGTGCGGCGGGCGGCGCGTCGCGGTGCGCGGTGCAAGGGGGTGACGGCGCCGCGCCCGCGTCCGTACGACCGTGGTCGTCACGCCGTTCCGATCAGGTCGTGCGTCAGCTTCATCAGGCGCTCGCGCACCCCGCGGTCGTACGCCTGGTCGTGGGCCCGCGCGTCGGTGAACTGGTCGAAGTATCGGCCCGTGACCGTGGCCAGCTCCGGGTCCAGGAGCAGCCGCACGGTCGGGCGGACGCCCTCCTCCGTGGTGGTGACGGGCGTGAGGCCGTAGGCGCGGACGGCGGGCGTGTCCATCAGATGGGCCGGGTGGAGGGCGTTCACCGTGACTCCGGTGGCCGCCAGTTCGGCGCCCAGCTCGAAGGTCGCCATGATCATGGCCAGCTTGCTGCGGCAGTAGGCGCGCAGGCCCTCGTAGTCGCGCTCCATCATCACGTCGTCGAGATCGACTGCCTCCTGCCCCATCGAGGCGACGTTGACGACCCGCGCCGGAGCCGAGGCGGTGAGCAGCGGCAGCAGGGCACGGGTGAGCGCGTACGGAGCCAGGTGGTTGACCGCGAAGCGGAGTTCATGACCCTGGCCGCTCAGCTCCCGGACGAGCGGCCGAGAGCCGCCCCCGGCCACCGCGTTGTGGACGAGGCCGTCGAGGTGCGGCTCCGCGGCCCGTATCCGCGCGGCCATCGCGTGCACCTGGTCGAGGTCGGAGAGGTCGGCGAGATACGTACGGACCGTGGTGCCGGGGCCGGCGGCCCGGGCTTCGGCCGCCACGGCCTCCAGCCGTTCGGCCTTCCGGCCGTGCAGGAGGAGGGTGCCGCCGCGGGGCGCCAGGTCGAGCGCGAGCGCGCGCCCCATGCCGTGGGTGACGCCGGTGATCAGAGTGGTGTGCTGGGTCATGGCGATCACGCTGTCAGCAGTCGGCGGCCGCGGACAGTGTGTGCCGCACCTGGTGTCGGCACCACCAGGCTCGGGAGCGCGGCGACGTCGCGGGAGGCCCGGCCGGCCGGGCCTCCCGCGACGGGCCGGACTCAGCGCAGGTCGAACCGGTCGAGGTTCATCACCTTGTCCCACGCGGCCACGAAGTCACGCGCGAACTTCTCACCCGCGTCGGCGGACGCGTACACCTCGGCGAGGGCCCGCAGCTGGGAGTGCGAGCCGAAGACGAGGTCGACCGGGGTGGCGGTCCACCGCACCTCGCCCGTCGCGCGGTCGCGGCCCTCGAAGACGTTCTCGTCGGACGTCGACGCCTTCCACTCCGTGCCCATGTCGAGGAGCTGGACGAAGAAGTCGTTGGTCAGCGACTCCGGCCGTGCGGTGAAGACCCCGTGCGGCGCCTTCCCGAACCCGGTGCCGAGCACCCGCATGCCGCCGACGAGCGCCGTCATCTCGGGCGCGGTCAGCGTCAGCAGGTTGGCGCGGTCGAGGAGCAGGGTCTCCGGCGACAGCTTCTCTCCCGCCCGGAGGTAGTTGCGGAACCCGTCCGCCCGCGGTTCGAGCACCGCGAACGACTCCACGTCGGTCTGCTCCTGCGAGGCGTCCGTGCGCCCCGGAGCGAACGGGACCGTGAGCTCGTACCCGGCGTTCTTCGCGGCCTTCTCGACGGCCGCGCACCCGCCGAGGACGATGAGGTCGGCGAGCGAGATCCTCGCCCCGCCGGCCGAGCCCTCGAAGTCCGCCCGGATCCCCTCCAGCGTCGCGACGGTCCGCGCCACCTCGGGCAGGTCGTTGACCTCCCAGTCCTTCTGCGGGGCGAGCCGGATCCGCGCCCCGTTGGCCCCGCCGCGCTTGTCGGTGCCGCGGAAGCTCGCGGCCGACGCCCAGGCGGTGGTGACCAGCTGGGAGAGGGAGAGCCCCGAGTCGAGGATCCTGGCCTTGAGGGCGGTGACGTCCGCCTCCCCGACCAGCGGGTGGTCGACCGCGGGGACGGGGTCCTGCCAGAGCTGCGGCTCGGGGATCCACGGGCCGAGGTAGCGGGAGAGGGGGCCCATGTCGCGGTGCAGCAGCTTGTACCAGGCCTTGGCGAACGCGTCCGCGAGCTGGTCCGGGTTCTCGTGGAAGCGCTTCGCGATCGGCGCGTAGACGGGGTCCAGCCGCAGCGAGAGGTCCGTCGTGAGCATCATCGGGGCGTGCCGCTTCGACGGATCGTGCGCGTCGGGCACCGTGTCCTTGGCCGACGCGTCCTTGGGGGTCCACTGCTGGGCGCCGGCGGGGCTCGTCGTCAGCTCCCACTCGTACCGGAACAGATGGTCGAGATAGCCGTTGTCCCACTTCGTGGGCTCGGTGGTCCACGCCCCTTCGAGCCCGCTGGTGATCGTGTCGGCGCCCTTGCCGCTGCCGTACGCGTTCCGCCAGCCGAGCGCCTGCTGCTCCATGGGGGCGGCCTCGGGCTCCGGGCCGACGTACTCCGGATCGACCGCGCCGTGGCACTTGCCGAAGGTGTGGCCGCCGACGATGAGCGCGACGGTCTCCTCGTCGTTCATCGCCATCCGCGCGAACGTCTCCCGGATGTCCCGTGCGGCGGCGAGCGGATCCGGGGTGCCGTTGGGGCCCTCCGGATTGACGTAGATCAGGCCCATCTGCACGGCCCCGAAGGGACCGGTGAGCTCCCTGTCGCCGCTGTAGCGCTCGTCCCCGAGCCAGGTGTCCTCGGCCCCCCAGAAGATCTCCTCGGGCTCCCAGATGTCGGGGCGCCCGAAGCCGAACCCGAACGTCCTGAACCCCATGGACTCCATGGCGCAGTTGCCGGCGAAGACCAGCAGATCGGCCCAGGAGATCTTCCGGCCGTACTTCTGCTTGACCGGCCACAGCAGCCGGCGCGCCTTGTCGAGGCTCGCGTTGTCCGGCCAGCTGTTGAGCGGGGCGAAGCGCTGGGCGCCCTGGCCGCCGCCGCCCCGGCCGTCCGCGATGCGGTACGTCCCCGCGGCGTGCCAGCTCATCCGGATGAAGAGGGGCCCGTAGTGGCCGTAGTCGGCGGGCCACCACTCCTGGGAGTTCGTCATCACCTCGATGACGTCCCGCTTGAGCGCGTCGACGTCGAGGCCGGCGAACTCCTCCGCGTAGTCGAAGTCCTCGCCCATCGGGTCGGACAGGGGCGAGTGCTGGTGGAGGACCTGGAGGTCCAGCTGGTTCGGCCACCAGTCCATGTTGGTCTTGGGCCGGGTCTCGGTGGGGGTGGGTGCGGGAATCGCCGGGTTCTCGCTGTCGCTGCCGGGCACGTGGGTCCTTCTTCCGCTCATCGTGACGGTTTCGGCGTCCGTCATGGTGGCGCACGGCGGACCGCGCGGCCGTGAGAACACGCAGATCCCCGCCAATGGACGGAAATGATCACAAAGAGTCACGCTCCGACCAGCCATTCAGGTCACTCGAACGGAGCACGTGGCCGGGGCGGCCGAACCCTTTCTCCGCTCACGGGCCGGGGCGGGGCGCGGGCCGGGCCGGCACCTCCACCTCGAACCAGACGGCCTTGCCGCCGCCCCGGGGAAGGCACCCCCAGGCGGCCGAGAGTCGCGCGAGGAGGTACAGGCCGTGACCGGAGGGGCGGTCCGCGTGGTGCCGGCCGTGGGGCCGGGGCCGTACCGCGCTCGTGTCGCTCACCTGCACCCACAGCCGGCCGTCGGTGCGGTCGAGCCGGAGTTCGTAGGGGACGCCACCGTGCGTGAGCGCGTTGGTGACGACCTCGGACACCAGCAGAAGCGCGTCCTCGGCGGCGACCTCTCCAGGATCGCCGGCGGGCCCGAACCACTCGCTCAGGGCCCGCCGCGTGTGCGCGCGGCACTCCCGCACCACCCCGTCGCCGGCCACCAGCTCGTACCGGCGCGTACGGTCGGTCATGGGCCGCATCCGCGGACTGGTCATGTGGTGCGGCTGCCCCGCCCCGGCCCGGCGAACCGCCCGGGGCGCCGGTTCCGGCGACCGGCTAGCGGTCGGGGGCGCCGAGCGCGGTGTCCGCGTCCTCGTACACCCGGAAGACCTGGAGCGCCCCGGTGACCTCGAAGATGCGGTCCACCGGCGGCCGCAGCCCGGCGAGGTCCACGCGCCCGCCCTCGGCGAGCAGCCGCAGCCGTGCCTTCAGGAGGACGTTCTGCCCGGTCGAGTCGCAGAACCGCAATCCCGAGCAGTCCACGACGACGCGGACGGCCCCGGAACTCTCCCCCAGCGCGTTCCGGAGGGGTTCGGCCGTGTCGTGGTCGAGCTCGCCGTCGAGCGTCAGGACGACGGTGCCGGGGCTCCGCTCGGGGCGGATCTCCACGCGGAGACGGTCCGCCCGTGGCGCCCTCGGTGTGCCCGTCCGGCCGCCGGCATCCATGGTGCTCACCCGTCCGGGCCGTCGCCCGTGGTGTCGTCCTGGAGGAGACCGTCCCTGAGTTCGCCGAGGATGTGCGTGAGCAGCCGTGAGACGTGCATCTGGGAGAGGCCGATCCGTTCGCCTATGTCCGCCTGCGTGAGCTCCTCGCCGAAGCGGAGCTCCAGGATGCGCCGGTCACGGTCGTCGAGCCGGGCGAGCAGGGGCCGCAGTGCCGTCAGCGACTCGATCAGTTCGTACGAGGGCTCCGCGTCCGCCAGGTGGCGGGCACCGACGCCGGGGGCGGGGTCCTCGTCGTCGGCGGGCACGTCCAGGGACCGGGCCGCGTAGCCGTGGGCGGCGAGCTGGCCCTCGGCGACCTCCTCCTCCGTGAGGTGCAGCTCCGCGGCCAGCTCCGCCCGGCTGGGCCGGCGTCCGAGGTCCTGCTCCAGGAAATCGGCCGCCTTCGCGAGGTCGATACGGAGCTCCTGCAGCCGGCGGGGAACGCGTACGGCCCAGCTGGTGTCCCGGAAGAAGCGCTTCATCTCACCGACGATCGTCGGGAGGGCGAAGGCGGAGAAGTCGACGGCGCGGTCGGGGTCGAAGCGGTTGATCGCCTTGATCAGGCCGATCGTGCCGACCTGGACGATGTCCTCGGCGGGCTCGGCGCGGTTCCTGAACCTCCGGGCCGCGAACTTGACGAGGCTGAGGTTGAGCTCCACCAGCGTGTTGCGGACGTACGCGTACTCCGGGGTCCCCTCCTCCAGCGCCCGCAGCCGTGCGAACAGCGCCACGGACAGGGTCCGGGCGTCGTCCGTGGAGGCGGCGGTCGGCCGGGCCGGCACGGGAAGCCCGTCCAGCGCCCTGCTGCGCGTCGCGGCCCCGGAGGCACCCGTGCCCGCCACGGTGGCGGTCCCGGGGCGCGGGCAGGCGGCGGCGGTGGTGGTCGGTGAGGGGTCGGGGCGGTTTCCGGCGGTGGGCATGAGAGCTCCTTCGACGGTCGCGAGGAGCCTGCGTCACGGCTGAAGGGGCGGCGGCGCGGTCCGTCGGTCGAACGTCGTACTGAAGTGAGGATGCCCGTTATGGAGTAATTTGACACGATTGGTGGGCGAACCCGCAGGGATGCGACGCGCTCGCGTCGGTCCGTGGTGATCGGGAGGAGGTGTCCGCGATGGACGAAGCCCGGCTCTCGGCGCACGAACGGCGCGTTCTGGCGGAGATCGAGGAAGAACTGGACCGGGACGCGTCGCTCGCGCGCCGGCTGCGCACGATGCGACCGGACCCGCATCGGTTCGCGCCCCCGGTCTCCGGAGCCCGCCGTCGCCTTCCCGCGCTCGGTGTCGCCGTCCTCGGCGCCACGACGCTCGCCCTGCTCGTCCTCGCGGTCGTCACCGAGGCGCCGGGGCTGATCTGGGCGTTCGGCATCGTGTGGGTGCTGACCCTCGTCGGCATGCTGCTCCTGGTCGTCCGTCGGCTGCGGCGCCGGGCGGAGGCATCACGGACGGACGAGTGAGGCACCGGGCGCCGGCCCGGATCCATACGCCGGACATGCCGGAACGCGGTTCCCGGGAACCCCGCACCGCCGCCCCGGACAGCGTCCGGGGCGGCGGTGCGGCGCTCTGACGGGCCGGGCTGCGGCCCGGCTCACCACCGGTACCAGCGGCTGCTGCCGCTCCGCATCAGGAAGCCGAGCAGCCACAGCACGAGAACGGCTATGGCGACGTACCAGAGCACTTCGACGGCGAATCCCGCGCCGAACAGCACCAGAATCACGAGGAGTACGAGGAGAAGGGGAACCATGGCTGCACCTCCGCTGCCTGCGGGGCCCGGCCGGTCGGTTGTCGGCACGGGAACTCGGTACCAGCGCGGTTGCCCCCTTCCCCGGAGAACATGCGCGGGATACGAGGTTTGCGGCGCGCGTATGGGGTGAGGCGCACAGGTGACGGGGGCCGCGACACCGAGAGGAAGCGCATCGTGTCACCCGGCGGAAGGCTCGACGGGCGGAGCGTCCTCGTCCTCACGACGAACTACGGCACGGAGCAGGACGAGCTGCGGAAGCCGGTGGCCGCCCTGCGCGAGAACGGGGCCCGGGTCACGATCGCCGCGCAGAAGGACGAGGCCGTGCACACCCTCGTCTCCGACCGCCGTCCCGGCGCCGTCGTCCAGCCCGGCACGACCCTCGCGAAGGCGACCGCGGACGGGTACGACGCCGTGATCGTGCCGGGCGGCACCGTGAACGCCGACCGGCTACGGACCGACACCGACGCGCGACGCCTCGTGTCGGCCTTCGCCGCGGCCGGCAAACCGGTCGCCGCGATCTGCCACGGACCGTGGCTCCTCGTCGACAGCGGGCTCGCCAGGGACCGCGAGCTGACCTCGTACCCGTCGATCCGTCCCGACCTGGAGAACGCCGGAGGCACCTGGCTGGACCGGGAGGTCGTCGTCGACACCTCCGGCGGCCACCTCCTGATCACCTCCCGCAGGCCGCGCGACCTCGACGCCTTCGCCGCGGCCATCGTCCGCGCCCTCGGCGCCGGCGCCGGCGGGAACCGGGAGTGAGGGGGAGGGGCGTTCGCTCCGTACCGGCGCCGCCCGCCGGGAGCTGAGCCGGAGTCAGCGGGTGGCGGCCCGCGCGGCCGTCCGTGCGTTCCGGCAGTTGGTCGGGATTCGGTGAAACCTTGCAGCTCCTCGTACCGTCCTCTCACCAGGGAGATGGTCGGAACATACGGGGAGTGGGGATTCCATGGGGCAGGGCAAGTACACCGCGCACATAGCCGTGGTCGCTTCGGCGGTCGGACTGAGCCTGGCGGTGTGGGGTGCCGCGGCGCTGATGGACAGTGAGGCCGCGGCGAAGATGGGGGACGCGCCGAGTTCGCAGGCGCCGGACGGAAAGCCCCAGGCGCCGGCCAAGGTACCGCCGCGGAAGGTGCCCGAGAGCATCGCGCACGCCGCCGAGGCGGGCGGCACGGCGGTGAACATCACCATCGACGACGGGCCCGACCCGCGATGGACGCCGCAGATGCTCGACATCCTCAAGCAGAACGGCGTCAAGGCCGTGTTCTGCATGATCGGGCCGCAGGCCGAGCAGCACCCCGACCTCGTGAAGCGGGTCGTCGCGGAGGGGCACCGGCTCTGCGACCACACCATGACCCACGACACCACGATGGACAAGAAGTCCGTCGCGTACCAGAAGAGCCAGATCCTCGACGCGAAGAGGCTGATCGAGAAGGCCGCCGGGGGAGCGAAGGTCGAGTACTACCGGGCTCCGGGCGGCGCCTTCACCCCGGACAGCCGCAAGATCGCCGCCGCCGCGGGGATGCGGCCCCTCGGCTGGAACGTGGACACGAAGGACTTCGAGCAGCCGGGCACGGCCGCCATCGTCGACACCGTCAAGAACGAGCTGTCCAACGGGCCCACGATCCTCTTCCACGACGGCGGCGGCGACCGCAGCCAGAGCGTCGAGGCCCTGCGGCAGGTGCTGCCGTGGCTCAAGGAGAACGGACACGCCTTCAGCTTCCCGGTCATCACGGCCCCCTGAGCGCAGTCCCCCGGTTCCCCGTGACGTCCGACCGCCCGCCCCCCCCGGCCCGAAATCCGCATGCACCGGGCCGTGCGGGGCTGACAGCATGCCGGAATGGTCCACGCTCTCGAACGTCTGGTCGTCCGGCACACCCACCGTCTTCCCCTCCCGGCGGCCTCCGCCGCCGAGGGGAGCGGAGACGCCGCGGCGCGGCGGTTCGACGCCGCCCTGATGTCGGTCGGGTTCAAGCTGTCGGCCGGGCTGCTCGAAGAGCTCTCCCGGCTGCCGGAGGAGACGGTCCTCGCCGTCGCCGCCCGCACCCTCGACACCGTCCGCGAGACGGTCGGCGACCACGTCCGGCACAACGTCTACTTCATCGACTTCCCGGCCAACGTGCCCGACACGGTCGACTTCTGGACGCGCTGCGTCGCCGAGGCCCTCGACGACGCCACCGCGCGCCCCGGCGTCCTCGAGCGGCTGCGCGCCGGCGTGCTCGACCTCCTCTCCCTCCCCTCGTACGGCACCTACCGCCACACGTACGAGGAGATGCTCGCCGCGCAGGACGGACTGATCGCCGCGGCCGGTGACCGCGTGACGGTCCTGCACCCCGGCGGCACCCTCGACGAGGAGACCGCCGCCCTCTATCTGTCCCTGGCCGGAAGCACCACCCCGCTCGGCGACGAGCACCTGCGCGACCTGGCCCTGCTCGCCGCCCACCGGGCCGACGGGCCGCAGCCGGAGGCGATCCCGGTCCGGGAGAACCGCGCCGTCGTCAACCGGGCCCGGCTCGACGCCGGGGCGGACCTCCTCCTGGACACGGTCACCGACGTCCTGCGCCTGGCCTGCGCCCTCTCCGACGGCGACGTCACCCTGCGCGAGCCGACCCGGTTCCGCGCGCTGTCCCGGCCCGTCCGCCGCGCGCTGCTCGGCGGCCTCGACGCCGTCGTCGCCGAAGCCCCCGCGAAGCTCGCCGACGTCGCCGCGCACCGCGAGGCGTGGAAGCGGCTCGGCGAGCGGCTGCACCCGCACGAGTACCCGCGGTGGCCGCACGCCGCCGAGGTGTTCGCCGTCGCCCGGGGCGAGCGGAAGGCCCCCTCCTTCGACAGCCGCGTCGAGGAACTCCTCGGCCGGGACGACGTCGTCGGGGCCGCCGGACTCCTGACGTCGGCCCCCGGCAGGCTGCTGCGCGCCCTGGACCGGCTCCTGTGCGCGGCGGACGGGCCGAAGGAACTCGATGCCGTCCTGGCCGCGTTCGAGCGCGCCGTCCCCCAGGTCTCCGGCCGCGTGCTCCTCTCCCTGCGCGAGCACGTCCAGAACCGCACGGGGGAGCCGGGGGACCGGCGGGTGTTCGTCAACCGGTTCGGCGCCGCCTGGGTCACCGCCGACACCCGGCCGCCGCTGCCGCCCGCCGTGCGCGAGCGGCTGTGCGCCGTCCTCGACGCCGAGACGGGGCGCCGGCTCCCCGCCCCGGGACACCTCCTCGTGGACCCCGCCGTCCTGGACGTGGCGCTCCCGCTCAGCGGCCGGGCGACCGCGGCGGGGCTCGGAGTCCTGCCGCGCGGCTCCGTCTCGCCCGTCGACGGCGAGCTGCTGCGCTTCTTCACCTACTGGAAGCAGACCTCCCGCTCCACCGACTACGACCTGTCGGCACTGGTCCTCGACGCCGACTACGCGACGGTCACCTGGCTCTCGTACACGGCCCTCACCTCCGTCGAGGGCCGGCACTCCGGCGACATCACCGACGCGCCCGACGGCGCCTCGGAATTCATCGACCTGCGCCTCGGCGCGGTCCGCGGCAGCTACATCGTGCCGCAGGTGAACCTCTACTCCGGCGAGGACTTCGAGGAGGTCGAGGAGTCGTTCTTCGGCTTCATGCTGCGCGAGGCCGAGCAGCGGGGCCGCCCCTTCGAGCCGCGCACGGTCCGGATGAAGTCCGACCTGCGCGGGCCCGGCAGGGTCGCGCTGCCGCTCGCGTTCGAGCGCGGCGAGGACGGCGGCTGGCGCGCGCGGTGGCTGCACCTGTACCTGAGGGGGAACCCGTCCGAGAACCAGGTCGAGGAGAACCAGGTGTCGGTCGCGGTCCTGCTCCGCGGCCTGCTCGCCCGCACCCCGCTGACGGTCCGCCACCTCGTCGACCTGATGGCCTCCGACGCCACCACGACGACCTGGTGGGACGGCTCGACACCGCCGGACGGACCCGTCACGTACATCGGTCTGGAACGGCCCGCCGACCTGCCGCCGGGCTCGCGCGTCCTCACGCCCGAAAATCTGCGCGACCTGATCCCCGCCTGAATGCTACGGTCGTCCCGGGCGAGGCCATGGAGAGGCTTCCTTCTCAAAACCCCTTGAAAATAGTCTCTTCGCTCTCCTCGCCCCTCAGCCCGGTCGCGGGACCCCCGTTCGGACGGTGAGAGCGGGGGCGGCCCGTGTCCCACGGCAGGCGGGCCCGTTGTGAGGGTGTGACCTCAACACGACGCATCTCCTCGATCCTCGCCGTCGCCGCCGCCTTCTCGTGCCTCGGCGCGTCCGCGGCCTCCGCCGCGGACGCCGCCGACGCCACCGGACCGCTCGGCCCCAAGGTGAACCCCGTCAGCGAGCTCGACGCCCTCACCATGACCGGCATCCCCGAGGAGTCCCGCGGGCAGTTCCCCGGCATCGCCGGCCAGCTGAACGGTCTGAGCCGGGTGAACGAGCTGGGGCAGCTGCGCCAGCTGACCGACCTGGCGGCGCCGGCCACCGGGGTGCTCCCGGAGATCTCCACCTGACCGACCCGACAACCCCGACGCGAAGGTCCGGTGCCCCGGCGGCACCGGACCTTCGCCGTGTCCGGCGCCGGCTCAGAGGACGGGGGCCGCTTCCCGTACGGGGTGCTTGCTCAGGATCGAGACCCGGTTGAAGGCGTTGATCGTGATCGCCACCCAGACGACCGCCGAGATCTCGTCGTCGGTCAGGGAGCCGCGCGCGGCCTCGTAGGCACGCTCCTGCGCGAGGGCGTCGGCGGGGGCGGTGGTGGCCTCCGCGAGGGCCAGGGCGGCGCGCTCCCGCGCCGTGAAGAGCCCGGTGTCGCGCCAGGCGGCGAGCACGCCCAGGCGGCGGGTCGTCTCCCCGGCGCGCAGAGCGGCCCTGGTGTGCACGTCGAGGCAGTACGCGCAGCCGTTGATCTGGGACACACGGAGGTTGACGAGCTCCACCAGGAGGCGGTCGAGCCCCGCCTCGGCGGCCGTCGCGCGCACCGCGTCGGCCGTCTGGACCAGCGCGTGATAGGCCTTGGGGCTCTGCTTGTCGACGTAGACCCGTCCGTTCGCCGGGGCTCCTGCCGTGTCGCTCACCGTGCGCTCCTTCCCGAGGCCCGTGACCTCGTCCGCCGACCGTGCGTGTCACCGTCGCAGGGGCTATCATCGTCCATGATTGTTGAAAATGGAACTATTTTCATGGAGGGGTCGGCGATGAGCGTCACGGAGATCGAGGTACTGACCGCGCGGGACGTCCCGCTGGGCGGGCCGAGGGCGATGACCGTACGGCGCACGCTCCCGCAGCGGGCCCGGACGCTGATCGGGGCCTGGTGCTTCGCCGACCACTACGGCCCCGACGACGTCGCCGAGTCCGGCGGCATGGACGTCGCGCCGCACCCGCACATCGGACTGCAGACCGTGAGCTGGCTGTTCAGCGGCGAGATCGAGCACCGCGACAGCCTGGGCAGCCACGCGTACGTACGCCCCGGCGAGCTCAACCTCATGACGGGCGGCCACGGCATCAGCCACACCGAGGTCTCCACCGCCCGCACGACCGTCCTGCACGGCGTGCAGCTGTGGGTGGCCCTTCCCGGGGAACACCGTGACACGGCCCGGGACTTCCAGCACTACGCCCCCGGTACCGTCCGCGTCGACGGCGCGGACGTCAGGGTGTTCCTCGGCTCCCTCGCCGGCTCCACCTCCCCGGTCCGGACCTTCACGCCGCTCCTCGGCGCCGAGCTCCTCGTCGACCCGGGCGCGACCGTCACCCTCCGGACGGACCCCGCCTTCGAACACGGCCTGCTCGTCGACACGGGGGAGCTCCGCCTGGCCGGCACGCTCCTGCGCCCCGCCGAGCTGGGCTACGCCGGCACCGGGGCCGAGACGCTGACCCTGACGAACGAGTCGGACGCCCCCGCCCGCGCGGTCCTCCTCGGCGGAACCCCGTTCGAGGAGGAGATCGTCATGTGGTGGAACTTCATCGGCCGCAGCCACGAGGAGATCGCCGAGGCCCGCGAGGAATGGGAGAAGGCCTCCGACCGCTTCGGCTCGGTCGAGGGCTACCCCGGCGACCGCCTCCCCGCCCCCGTCCTGCCCAACGCCCGGATCGCTCCCCGCAGGAA
Organism: Streptomyces tanashiensis; assembly: GCF_014648895.1. Lineage (GTDB taxonomy): Bacteria > Actinomycetota > Actinomycetes > Streptomycetales > Streptomycetaceae > Streptomyces > Streptomyces tanashiensis. The sequence continues at coordinate 172,244 of NZ_BMRZ01000008.1, read as the reverse complement.
CCCCGCACACCGCTGACGCCCGGCGTACTCCGTGCACGACCTCCTCTCACACGAAAGGCACTCCCCATGACCGAGCAGACCACCGCCCCCGCCCCCGTCGTCCGGCGGGTGGACTCCCGGCACCGGTACGAGATCCTCGTCGACGGCGAGCGCGCGGGCCTGACCGCCTACCGAGACCGGGACGACCGGCGCGTCTTCTTCCACACCGAGGTCGACGAGGCCTACGCGGGCCAGGGCCTGGCCGCGATACTCGTCGAAGCGGCCCTCACCGACGTCCGCGCCTCCGGGATGCGCATCGTCCCCGTCTGCCCCTACGTCGCGAAGTTCCTCAAGAAGCACGAGGAGTTCGCCGACATCACCGACCCGGTGACCCCCGAGGTGCGCCAGTGGCTGGACGGACAGCTGGGGCGCTGACGGCCGGTCGGTGCGACGCGCGCGCGGAGGCGGAAGCGTCCCCGTCGCGCGTCGTTGGCCGGCACCCGATCGGTTGGCCGGAACACACCGATCGCCTGGATAAACATCGTTTCGAGCAAGATCACTGCATGGAGGTAATGCCCTCGGACTCTTCGAGCGAGGCGGGCGCGACGGCCGTTAGTGTTCCCCGGGATCTGGACGGATTCCCGGATCTTCGCCCCCTTCATCTTCTTTCATCGGTTTTCGGCGTGCCTGTGCGCCGATAGCCGCCTTTGCGAAAGAGAGCTCGCTCGATGACCGTTGACGACCGCCCGGACGTACAGCTGGACCCGCCCCGGCAGTCCAGTCTGAGCACCGCGGCCGCCCGCAACCTCGCCACCACCACCAAGTCCGCCCCGCAGATGCAGGAGATCAGCTCCCGCTGGCTGCTGCGGATGCTCCCCTGGGTGGAGACCAAGGGCGGCGCCTACCGGGTCAACCGCCGGCTGAGCTACACCGTCGGCGACGGACGCATCGAGTTCGTCCAGGACGGCTCCCGCGTCCGTGTCATCCCCCGCGAACTCGGCGAACTGGCCCTGCTGCGCGGCTTCGAGGACGACGGCGTGCTGAACGCGCTCGCCGACCGGTGCGTCCAGCGCGACTTCCGGGCCGGCGAGGTGCTCGTGCAGCGCGGCGCGCCCGCCGAGCAGATCCACCTCATCGCCCACGGCCGCGTCAGCCAGACCTCCCTCGGCAAGTACGGCGACGAGGTGGCCGTCGCCGTGCTCGCCGACGGCGACCGCTTCGGCGAGAACGCCCTGCTGGACGGCGACGCCGGCTGGGACTACACCGCGACCGCCGAGACCGCGGGCACCCTGCTCACCCTCTCCCGCGCCGACTTCGCGAACATCCTCGCCTCGGCGCCGAGCCTCCGGGCCCACATCCAGGACTTCAGCTCGCTGCCCCTCCAGCGGCAGAACAAGCACGGCGAGGCCGAGATCGCCATGTCGGCCGGCCACAAGGGCGAGGCCGCGATCCCCGGCGCCTTCGTCGACTACGAGCTCAAGCCGCGCGAGTACGAACTCTCCGTCGCACAGACCGTCCTGAAGGTCCACACCAGGGTCGCCGACCTCTACAACGGGCCGATGAACCAGACGGAGGAGCAGCTCAGGCTCACCATCGAGGCGCTGCGCGAGCGCCAGGAGTACGAGCTGATCAACAACCCGGAGTTCGGGCTGCTCCCCAACGCCGACTTCAAGCAGCGGATCCAGCCGCACTCCGGCCCGCCCACCCCGGACGACCTCGACGAGCTGCTCTGCCGCCGCCGCAGCACCAAGCTCTTCCTCGCCCACCCCAGGACGATCGCCGCCATCGGGCGCGAATGGAACAGGGCCGGGCTCTACCCCGACACCGTCGAGCTCGACGGTCACCGGGTCCCGGCCTGGCGCGGGGTCCCGATCCTGCCCTGCAACAAGATCCCCATCAGCAAGGAGAACACCAGCTCGATCCTCGCCATGCGTCTCGGCGAGGACAACCAGGGTGTCATCGGTCTGCGCCAGACCGGTCTCCCGGAGGAGTACGAGCCGGGCCTGTCGGTGCGGTTCATGGGCATCAGCGAGCAGGCGATCATGTCGTACCTCGTCACGACGTACTACTCCGCCGCCGTCCTGGTCCCGAACGCGCTCGGCGTCCTGGAGAACGTGCAGATCGCGCGCCGTCGCGACTAGGGCTTCCCCCACCGCAGGCCACCACCACCCGGACCATCCGGGCCGGGCCGGCATGCCCGGAATCCGGGACGGCCCACCCACCTCTCCAAGGAGTCACGGATGCCCGATCCCGGGCCTTCCCCTCTGCAGTCCAGCCTGCCCGGCGCCGCGGCCTCTTTCGCCGCCCGCGTCCTCGCCGACGCCGCGGCCCACGGCCACGCCGTCCCCCAGGGCCTCGCCGAAGCGCGGACCGTCCCGGCCGAGACGGGCCCGGAAGCCCCGACCGGGGCCCCTGCCGGTCTCCCTTCCGGACCACCCGCCGGTCTCCTGGCGGGCCCTGCCGCCGGTCTCCCGTCCGGTCCTGCCGCCGGGATCTCCTCCGGAGCCTCCGCCGGCATGCCCACCGTTCCCGTACGCGTCCCCGCAGGGCCTTCCGCCGGGCTTCCGGTGGACGTTCCCGCCGGAGCCGGAGCCGGAGCCGGAGCCGGAGCCGGAGCCGGAGCCGGAGCCGGAGCCGGAGGGGCCGTCGGCGTCCTCGCCGAGGCCCTCGCCGGGAGCTCCGGAGCGGCCTCCGCCGTGCCCCGGCGGATCGCGCCCGATCCCGGGTGGGTTCCGCGGGGGCCCCAGGGGCTGGGGACGGCGGGGCTGTCGTTGGCCCCCCGCGCGGAAGCCCCGGCACTCCGGGCGGAGCCACTAGCGGCGCAGGCGGACGCCCTGATCATCCCGGGCCTCTACTGGCACCCCGTGCCGGAGCCCGACCCGGTGCGGGTCGAGGAGGTCGGTCTCCGGATCAAGTCCTGGGCGCTCGACGAGGTCCAGCTCTATCCCGAGGACTGGGAGGGCGACTTCGACGGGTTCCAGGTCGGGCGCTACATGGTGGCCTGTCACCCGGACGCCCCGACCATCGACCACCTCATGGTCGCCACCCGGCTGATGGTCGCCGAGAACGCGGTCGACGACTGCTACTGCGAGGACCTGGGAGGCTCGCCCGTCGGTCTGGGCGGACGGCTCCTCCTCGCGCACACCGCCCTCGACCCGCTGTACTCGACGGCCGAGTACCAGCCCGCGTGGGCGGAGTCGCTCCACGCGGACGCGCCGCGCCGCGCCTACCGCTCGGCCATGGAGTACCTCGTCCGCCAGGCGACCCCCTCCCAGGCCGACCGGTTCCGGCACGACATGGCCCGGCTGCACCTGGGCTACCTCGCCGAGGCCGCGTGGGACGAGACGAACCACGTGCCGGAGGTGTGGGAGTACCTCGCCATGCGGCAGTTCAACAACTTCCGCCCCTGCCCCACCATCACCGACACCGTCGGCGGTTACGAGCTCCCCGCCGACCTGCACGCCCAGCCGGGCATGCAGCGGGTCCTGGCGCTGGCGGGCAACGCCAGCACGATCGTCAACGACCTGTACTCGTACACCAAGGAACTCGCGAGCCCCGGCCGGCACATGAACCTGCCCGTGGTGCTCGCGGACCGGGAGTCCCTCTCGGAGAAGGACGCGTACCTGAAGGCGGTCGAGGTCCACAACGACCTCATGCGGGACTTCGAGGCCGCGTCCGCCGAACTGGCCGCCGCCTGCCCTGTCCCCAGCGTGCTCCGCTTCCTCCGGGGAGTGGCCGTGTGGGTGGACGGCAACCACTACTGGCATCAGACCAACACGTATCGCTACAGCCTGCCCGATTTCTGGTAAGAACGGATTCATCAGTGACCAACACCGAGCTCCCCACCGTCAACGGCACGTCCGTGTTCGTCCCCAGCCCGGCGACGCCGTACCAGGGAGACATCGCCCGCTACTGGAACGCCGAGGCCAGGCCCGTGAACCTGCGCCTCGGTGACGTCGACGGGCTGTACCACCACCACTACGGCATCGGCGCCGTCGACCACGCCGCCCTCGGGGACGTCGAGGACAGCGAGTACGAGAAGAAGCTGATCACCGAGCTGCACCGGCTGGAGTCGGCGCAGGCCGAGGTCCTCCTGGACCACCTCGGCGCCATCGGCCGCGAGGACACCCTCGTCGACGCCGGCTGCGGCCGCGGCGGTTCGAGCGTCATGGCCCACCAGCGCTTCGGCTGCAAGGTCGAGGGCGTCACCCTCTCCTCCACGCAGGCCGAGTTCGGCAACCGGCGCGCCAAGGAGCTGGGCATCGACGACCACGTGCACGCCCAGGTCTGCAACATGCTCGACACCCCCTTCGAGAAGGGCAGCATCGCCGGCTCGTGGAACAACGAGTCGAGCATGTACGTCGACCTGGACGACCTGTTCGCCGAGCACGCCCGGTTCCTCAAGGTCGGTGGCCGCTACGTGACCATCACCGGCTGCTGGAACCCGAAGTACGGCCAGCCCTCGAAGTGGGTCTCGCAGATCAACGCGCACTTCGAGTGCAACATCCACTCCCGCCGTGAGTACCTGCGCGCGATGGCCGACAACCGCCTCGTCCCGCAGGCGGTCGTCGACCTGACGCCGGACACCCTGCCCTACTGGGAGCTGCGGGCCACGTCCTCGCTGGTCACCGGCATCGAGGAGGCGTTCATCGAGTCGTACAGGGACGGCTCCTTCCAGTACGTCCTGATCGCGGCCGACCGCGTCTGACGTACCACCCGCGCCGTCGAGGGACGGGCCCGCCTTCCGGCGGACCCGTCCCTCGTGTCATGCGGCCGGGGCGGTCTCCTTCTCGGCGACCGGCGCGCTCACCCGCTCGGTGCGGGGCGCCTGGCCGGTCCGCAGGCCGAGGCGGGCGATGACCGCGACCAGGGCGAAGGCGGCGGCGCCGATCCAGAAGGTGAGGGTGAAGCCGGACTCGGCGGGCAGCGCCGGGACGCCGGCGGGCAGGTGCTCGATCGTCTGCGAGGCGAGGATCGTGGTGACCACGGCGCTGCCGATCGCGCTGCCGGTGGAGCGGGAGATGGAGTTGATGCCGTTGGCGATGCCGCTCTGGTGGTGCGGGACGCTCGCCATGATGACGGCGGGCATGGCCGCGTATCCGAAGCTCACGGCCGCGCCGACGATCACGCCGGCGCCGATCACCGAGGCGGTGTGGCCGTGGTCGAGGGCGAGCCAGCCGAAGCCCACGGCGCCGAGGGCGGCGGCGAGGGTCAGGGCCGTGCGCGGGCCGCGGTGGCGGACGATCCGGCCGCCGATCGGCGAGGCGAGCAGGGAGACGATCGCGCCGGGCAGCAGGAACTCCACGGAGGCGCGCAGGATGGAGGCGCCGAAACCGTAGCCGGTGAGAGCCTCGGGCATCTGGACGAGGTACGAGACGCCGAGGAAGTTCGCGAACATGCCGAAGCCGACGAGGACGCCGGCCAGGTTCGCCATGAGCACCGGCCGGTGCACGAACATCCGCATGTCGACGAGGGGCTCGCGGACCTTGAGCTCGGTGAGGACCCAGACGACGGTCATGACGGCCGCGGCCGCGAAGCTGCCGAGGGTGCGGCCGGAGGTCCAGCCCCACTCGTGGCCCTGCGAGATGGGCAGCAGGAGCAGCAGCAGGGTGGCGCCGAGGGTGAGCGCGCCGAGGAAGTCGGTGCGGCCGCCGGTCTTGTGGCGGGTCGCGGGGACCAGGAACACGACGGCGAGCAGGGCGATCGCGGCGAAGCCCGTGGCCATCCAGAAGGCGCTGCGGTAGTCGGCGTCGGAGCCGGAGGTGAGCAGGCCGGTGGCGACGAGCGCGAGGCCGCTGCCGAAGGCGAGGGTGCCGCTGACGAGGGACATCGCGCCGGGCAGCTTCTGCGGGCGGACCTCCTCGCGCAGGACGGACAGGGCGAGCGGGAAGATCGCGGTGGCGGCGCCCTGGAGGACGCGGCCCAGGATCAGCAGGGGGAGGGAGGTCGCCAGGGCCGCGACGACGGAGCCGGCGACCATGACGCCGAGGACGGCGACCAGGGTGGGCTTCTTGCCGTGCTGGTCGCCGAAGCGGCCGAGCAGCGGGGTGAAGACGGCGGCGGAGAGCAGGGTGGCGGTGGTCACCCAGCTGACGTTCGCGGCCGAGGTGCCGAGGTCCGCGCGGATGAGGCCGAGGATCGGGACCGGCAGGGTCTGCATCATCGACACGACCATGGCGGCGAGGCTCAGCGCGAAGACGACGAGGGTCTCGCGCCGGGGATCGGCGGCGGGCTGGGTGGTCTCGTGACTCATGTGTGGGGGACCTTCTCGGTGCTTCAGATCGTCGATGTTTGATGTCATCAAGTAATAGGACGAAGGTAGGGCCCGATGCTTGAGGAGGTCAAGTAAATGCTTGAGGTCCTTAAGTAAACAATTGATAATGTCAAGGATCCTGAGTAGGCTCGCAGCATGAGCGCGACGACCCCCGAGACGCCCACCAAGCTCCAGCTGCTGGAGCTCCTCGCCGCCATCGGCACGGCCCAGTGGCGCGACTTCGCCGCGGCCGCCGCCCACCACGGGCTGACGTCCACGCAGGCCAAGGTCCTCGCCCAGCTGAACGGCCCGCTGCCCATGCGCGCCCTCGCCACCCTGCTGGTCTGCGACGCGTCGAACGTCACCGGGATCATCGACCGCCTGGAGGGACGCGGTCTCGTGCGCCGCGAGCCCGACGCCTCCGACCGGCGCGTCAAGAACGTCGTGGCGACCGACGAGGGCCGGGAGATCATCCGGCGGGTCCGCGAGGAGATGCAGGCGACCCACGGCGCCCTCGACACCCTGGGCGCCGAGGACAGCGCGACCCTCTACGCCCTGCTCGCCCGGCTGCGCCCGGGCATGGAGAAGGACGCCTGAGCCCGGGGGATCGTCCCCCCGGGCCCGGCGTCCCGGACCCGCTGTCTCAGTCCCCGCGCTCCCCGAAGGTCCTGAGGATCTCCTCGGCGGCCAGCGTCGCCGTCAGCTCGCCGTCCCTGACCCGCCGCTCCAGGGAGGGCGTGACGTCCTGGACCGCCGGGTCGGCGCTCAGCCGCCGGAGCAGCTCGTCGCGGACCATCGTCCAGGTCCAGTCGACCTGCTGGTCCTGGCGCTTGGCGGTGAGGCGGCCGGTCGAGTCGAGCAGCGCGCGGTGCTGCCGCAGCCGCTCCCAGACCTCGTCGAGGCCCGCCGACTCCCGTGCGCTGCAGCTGAGGACCGGCGGGGTCCAGACCGCGTCGGCGCCGTGCATCAGGCGCAGCGCGCCCGCCAGTTCACGGGCGGCGGCACGGGCGTCGCGCTCGTGCGGGCCGTCCGCCTTGTTCACGGCGACCACGTCGGCCAGCTCCAGGACGCCCTTCTTGATGCCCTGGAGCTGATCTCCCGTGCGGGCCAGGGTGAGCAGCAGGAACGAGTCGACCATGTTCGCGACGGCGGTCTCGGACTGGCCGACGCCCACCGTCTCCACGAGCACCACGTCGTACCCCGCGGCCTCCATCACGACCATCGACTCGCGGGTCGCCTTCGCGACCCCGCCGAGCGTGCCGGCGCTGGGGGAGGGGCGGACGAAGGCCGCCGGATCGACGGCGAGCCGCTCCATCCGCGTCTTGTCGCCGAGGATCGAGCCGCCCGTGCGGGTCGAGGACGGGTCGACGGCGAGCACCGCGACCCGGTGGCCGAGCCCGGTCAGCATGGTCCCGAACGCGTCGATGAAGGTCGACTTGCCGACGCCGGGCACCCCGCTGATCCCGATCCGCACGGCCTTGCCGCTGTGCGGCAGGAGCTCCGTGAGGAGCTCCTGCGCGAGGGCACGGTGCTGGGGGCGGGTCGACTCGACGAGGGTGATCGCGCGGGCGATCACCGCCCGCTTCCCGTCGAGCACGCCCTTCACATACGTGTCGAGACCGATCACAGGCCGTGTCCGAGGTCGGCCGAGAGCCGGCTCACCAGGTCGTGGGCCGCGTCCGGGATCACCGTCCCCGGCGGGAACACGGCCGCCGCACCCATCTCCAGGAGCGTCGCCACGTCCTGCGGGGGGATGACGCCGCCGACCACGATCATGATGTCCTCGCGGCCCTCCGCCGCCAGCTCCTCGCGGAGCGCCGGCACGAGGGTGAGGTGACCCGCGGCCAGCGAGGAGACCCCGACGATGTGCACGTCCGCCTCGACGGCCTGGCGGGCCACCTCGGCCGGGGTCTGGAACAGCGGGCCGACGTCCACGTCGAAGCCCAGGTCGGCGAAGGCGGTGGCGATGACCTTCTGGCCGCGGTCGTGCCCGTCCTGGCCCATCTTGGCGACCAGGATGCGCGGCCGGCGTCCCTCGGCCTCGCCGAAGGCGTCGACCAGGGCCCGGGTGCGCTCCACGGAGGGGGAAGCGCCTGCTTCGTTGCGGTACACACCGGAGATCGTACGGATCTGGCCGGCGTGCCGTCCGTAGACCTTCTCCAGGGCGTCGGAGATCTCGCCGACCGTCGCCATCGCGCGGGCCGCGTTCACCGCGAGTTCGAGCAGGTTGCCGTCGCCTCCGGCCGCCCGGGTGAGCGCGTCGAGCGCGTCCTGGCAGGCCCGCTCGTCGCGCTCCTCGCGCAGCCGCTTCAGCTTGGCGATCTGCTGGGCGCGGACGGAGGAGTTGTCGACCTTGAGGACGTCGATCTGCTCGTCGGACGCGACCCGGTACTTGTTGACGCCGATCACCGGCTGCCGTCCGGAGTCGATCCGGGCCTGGGTTCGGGCCGCGGCCTCCTCCACGCGCAGCTTGGGGATGCCCGCGTCGATGGCCTTGGCCATGCCGCCGGCCTGCTCGACCTCCTGGATGTGCTGCCAGGCGCGACGGGCCAGGTCGTAGGTGAGCTTCTCGACGTACGCGCTGCCGCCCCAGGGGTCGATGGACCGGCAGGTGCCCGACTCCTGCTGGAGGAGCAGCTGGGTGTTGCGGGCGATGCGGGCGGAGAAGTCGGTGGGCAGCGCGAGCGCCTCGTCGAGGGCGTTCGTGTGCAGCGACTGGGTGTGGCCCTGGGTCGCGGCCATCGCCTCGACGCACGTCCGCGTCACGTTGTTGAAGACGTCCTGCGCGGTCAGCGACCAGCCGGAGGTCTGCGAGTGGGTCCGCAGGGACAGCGACTTGGTGTTCTGCGGGTCGAACTGCTTGACCAGCTTCGCCCAGAGCAGCCGGGCGGCGCGCAGCTTGGCGATCTCCATGAAGAAGTTCATGCCGATCGCCCAGAAGAACGACAGGCGCGGCGCGAACGCGTCCACGTCGAGCCCGGCCTCGCGGCCCGCGCGGATGTACTCCACGCCGTCCGCGAGCGTGTAGGCCAGCTCCAGGTCGGCCGTCGCGCCCGCCTCCTGGATGTGGTACCCGGAGATGGAGATGGAGTTGTAGCGCGGCATCCGCTGCGAGGTGTACGCGAAGATGTCGGAGATGATCCGCATCGACGGCCCGGGCGGATAGATGTACGTGTTGCGGACCATGAACTCCTTGAGGATGTCGTTCTGGATGGTCCCGGCCAGCTTCTCGGGCGGTACGCCCTGCTCCTCGGCGGCCACGATGTACAGCGCGAGGACCGGCAGCACGGCGCCGTTCATCGTCATCGACACCGTCATCTTGTCCAGCGGGATGCCGTCGAACAGCTGCCGCATGTCGTAGATCGAGTCGATGGCCACGCCGGCCATGCCGACGTCACCGGTGACGCGCGGGTGGTCGCTGTCGTAGCCGCGGTGGGTCGGCAGGTCGAAGGCGACCGACAGGCCCTTCTGGCCGGCGGCGAGGTTGCGCCGGTAGAAGGCGTTCGACTCCTCGGCCGTGGAGAAACCCGCGTACTGACGGATCGTCCAGGGCTGGTTGACGTACATCGTCGGGTACGGGCCGCGCAGGTACGGGGCCATGCCCGGGCGGGTGTCCAGGAAGTCCAGGCCCTCCAGGTCCTGCCCGGTGTAGAGCGGCTTGACGCCGATGCCCTCCGGGGTCTCCCAGAGCAGGTCGTCACCGCCCGCCGCCTTCTTCACGGCCGAGCGCCACTCGTCGGGCCCGCCGGCGGCGGCCTGTGCCCCGAGCTCGATCCCGGAGAAATCGGGGATGGACATCAGGACACTCCCATGCGGTCGAGGGCGGTGGAGAGCAGGGCGACGGCGTCGCAGCCGGCGAAGACGTACGAGTCGACTCCGGCGTACGACGCGGGGCGCCCGGCGAGGAGGACGTGCTCGGCTCCCGACGCGCGCAGCTCCCCGGCGGTGGCCTCGGCCTTCTCCTCGTACACAGCGTCGCTGGAGCAGAGGCAGGCCTCGCGGGCGCCGCTCTCCTCGAACGTGCCCTCGGTGACGGCCTCGATGCCGCCCGCCTGGAAGAGGTTGGCGGCGAAGGTCAGCCGGGCCGAGTGCGCGGCCGCCGGGCCGAGCGCGGCCAGGTAGACGCGGGGCCGGGCGCCGGTCGCCGCGAGGTGCGCGTCGGAGCGGGCGCGCAGCTCCTCGTACGCCTCGTCGCGCCGGACGCGGGGGAGGCCCCCGGACAGCGGCTCGGGCGCGGGCGCCCGGTCGACGGGCTTCTCGCCGAGGTGCGGGAACTCGCTGACGCCGGTGATCGGTTCGCGGCGGGTGGCGAGCTTCCTGCTGCGTGCGGCCCAGGTCTCGGCGAGCCGCTCGCCGATCGTGCCGGAGCGCAGCGCGGCCTCCTGGCCGCCCTCCCGCTCGATGCTCTGGAAGAAGTCCCAGGCGGCGTGCGCGAGTTCGTCGGTGAGGCGCTCCACGTACCAGGACCCGCCGGCCGGGTCGATGACCCGGGAGAGGTGGGACTCCTCGATGAGGACGGTGGAGGTGTTGCGGGCGATCCGGCGGGCGAAGGCGTCCGGCAGGCCCAGCGCGTCGTCGAAGGGGAGCACGGTGACGCTGTCGGCGCCGCCCACGCCGGCGGCGAGGGTCGCGATGGTGGTGCGCAGCATGTTCACCCACGGGTCGCGGCGCGTCATCATCACCGGCGAGGTCACCGCGTGCTGGCGCTGCGCGCCCGCCTCGGGGGCGCCGCAGGCCTCGGCGACGCGCGCCCAGAGGCGGCGCGCGGCGCGCAGCTTGGCGATCGTCAGGAACTGGTCGGCGGTGGCCGCGTAGCGGAACTCCAGCTGTCCGCAGGCCTCCGCGACGCTCAGTCCGGCCTCGGTCAGACCCCGCAGGTACGCGACGCCGGTCGCCAGCGAGCAGCCGAGCTCCTGCGCGGCCGAGCCGCCGGCCTCGTGGTACGGCAGGGCGTCCACGGTCAGGGCCCGCAGCCCCGGGTACGTGTCGGCGCAGCGGCGCGCGAGGCCGGCGACGGACGCGAGGGAGTAGGACGCGCTGCCGGTGCGGGCCTCGTGGCCCAGGGGGTCCGCGCCCAGGTTGCCCCGGGCCGCCTCCGGGGCGACGCCCCGCTCCTCGTACAGCCGGAAGAGCCGCTCGGCGGCCGCCTCCGTCTCGTCGCCCGCGTCGAGGACGACGGGCGCGAGATCGAGGTAGACGCCGTCGAGGACGGCGCCGAGCGAGGAGACCGGGATGCCGGTGCCGCCGACGCCGAGCCACAGGGAGGTGACGCCGTTCTCCAGGTCGGCGAGGACGGCCTCGCCGTCGGCCGTCAGGTGGCGCTGGCGCACGTCCCAGCCGCCGGTGGTGTTGCCCTCGGCCCGCCCGCCGCGCACGAAGGGCGCGAAACCGGGGAGGCCGGGGTCGGGCGCGGTGTCGCGCGCGGTGTACAGCGGGCGGGTGTCGAGGCCGTCCTCAAGGAGGGTGGACAGGGCGTCCTCGGCTTCGGGGCCGGAGACCTCCTTGCCCGACTTGCGCAGGACACCCGCCACGAGGTGTTGCCACTGCTCATGTGGCGCGTCTGGGAATTCGGACGCCAGGGAGAGCCCGTCGTCAGGCAGGACCGTCATGGCTCGGATGCTAGGGGAGATCGACAAAGGATCAGGAGGGCGTACGACTGTGACCTTCTTCTCTTCGGGGCGATGCATTAGGTTAGGCTTGCCTAAGTTCAGCGTCAGGGTGGCCTCGTCACCTCAGCCAGGGAGAACACGCATGCGTCCCTTCAGTGCCCACGCCGCGCGGCCCACGCCCGCCGAGCGCGTCCGGTCGATCCTGACCGCCGCCCACTCGATGACCGTCGTCACCGACGGACTGCACCAGGAGGTCCACCGCCTCGACGGCACCGGACCGATGGGACACATCCACCTCCACGACCCCTCCGAGGACTGCCCCGCCGGACGGACCGCGCGCATCCCCGTCCGCCTGGAGCTCACCGACATCGCCCCCACCCCCGTCCGCCGGCGCCTGCGCGCCCGCGTCACCCTGACGGGACTCCTCTCCGCCCCGTACACCACGGAGACCACCACGAGCACCTGCGTGGAGTTCGGCCAGGCCCTCCTGGAGGACCACGAGGGACGCACCTTCGTCACGCTCGACGAGATCAGGGCCACCGACCCCGACCCGATGGCCACCTCCGAGGCGAACATGCTCACCCACCTCGTCGACCGCCACGCCGAACTCGTCCCCCTGCTCCTCCGCCTCGTCCGGCCCCGCCCCGAACGGGACACCGTCCGCGTCCTGCCCCTCGCCCTGGACCGGTACGGCCTCACCCTGCGCCTCGAACACCGCACCGGCCACGACCGGGACGCCCGACTGCCGTTCCCCACCCCCCTCACGGACATGGACCAGGCCGCACCCCGCATCCACGCCCTCATCACCGCCGCACGCCGCGCCTCCCACACCGACCACCTGCTGACCTGAGCCGGCGCCCGCCGCCCGCGGCGCCTCCCCGCCGGGACACGGGCGGCCGAGATGCCGGAGCCTCGCGGCAGGCGCACCATGGACGGCGTAGGCCCGCGCGCGATGCGGGTGCCGGAACCGCTCGGGGACTTCCCTATCCGGACACGGCCACGCCATGAACGCAGGAAGCCCGGCCAAGGGCCGGCCAGCACCCTCCAGAGGCGCCCTCTACCGCATCGGTCACTGGTGCGCCCGCCACTTCCTCATCGTCATCGCCCTCTGGCTGGCGGCCGTCGCGGGACTGCAGGTCCTCGACCGGGCCGTCGGCGGCGAGTACGAGGACGACTTCGCCCTCCCCGGAGTGCAGTCGGCCGAAGGACTCGACGTCCTCAAGGCACACGATCCCGCGGCCGGCGGATACAGCGCGCAGATCGTCCTCAACGACACGTCCAAACCCCTCACCCAGGAGGCGTCCGCGGTCAACTCCGCCGTCGCCGCCCTGGCGAAGCTCCCGGACGTCATCGGCGCGCAGAACCCCCTCCCGCCGCCCGGGACCACCCCGCCCCCGCTCCCGGCCGGCACGCCCAACGTGGGCCCGCTCTCCACCGACGGCAGGACCGGCTACATCACCGTCCGCTTCAGCGTGGCGCCTTCCACCCTGGGCACCGACTACCTGAACGGCGTCGACGCGGCCGTCCAGCCCCTCAGGGACGCCGGCGTCGACGTCGAGTACGGCGGTTCGCTCGGCGAACTCGCCCGCCCCACGGCCGATGACCGCACCAGCGAGGCCATCGGCTTCGCCGTCGCGATCGTCGTCCTCCTCATCGGCTTCGGCAGCGTGATCGGCGCCGTCATGCCGCTGATCACCGCACTGCTCGGAGCGGTCTGCGGGCTGGCCCTGCTCGGCCTGATGGCGGCGGCGTTCACCTTCGGGACCGTCTCGCCCACCCTGGCCACCATGATCGGCCTGGGCGTCGGCATCGACTACGCGCTGTTCCTCATCACCCGCCACCGCCAGAACCTCATGAACGGCCACGATCCCGCCGACGCGGCCGCCCTCGCGACCACCACCAGCGGCCGCGCCGTCCTCGTCTCCGGCTGCACCGTCATCATCGCCCTGTCCGGCCTCTGGGTCTCCGGCGTCACCTTCATCGGCAAACTCGGCCTCGCGGCCGCCTTCACGGTCGTCACCGCCGTCATCGCCGCACTCACCCTCGTCCCGGCCATGCTCGGACTCGTCGGCAGGAACATCGACCGCTACCACGTCCGCAAGCCCGTCGCGGAGACCGACGCCGAGCCCGGAGCGACCGCGCACGGCACCTGGCACCGCTACGCGCAACGGGTCGAGAAGCGCCCCTGGTGGTTCCTGACCGGCGGCGTCCTCGTCCTGCTGGTGCTGGCGTTCCCCCTGCTCTTCATCCAGCTCGGCCACATCGGCGACGGCGCCGACCCCGAATCGTTCACCGACCGGCGGGCCTACGACCTGATCTCCACGTCCTTCGGCCCCGGCGCCAACGGGCCGCTCACGGTGGTCGTCGACCAGTCGGCCGTGCCGTCCGCCGACCGGGCCGACCTCGCCACCAAGCTCAAGGACGCGCTGACCGGCGTCCCGGACGCCGCCTACATCACCCCGCTCCAGACCACCTCCGACGGGGACGTCCTCGTCGGCACCGCCTACTCCGTGGCCTCCCCGCAGGACGAGAAGACCACCGAACTGACCAACCACCTGGTCGACGACGTCCTCCCGCAGGCGGTGACCGGCACCGACGCGCAGACCTACGTCACCGGGAACACGGCCGCCCAGGTCGACTTCCTGGACATCGTCTCCAGCCGTCTGCCACTGATCATCGCCGTCGTGGTGGGGCTCGCCTTCCTCGTCATCCTCATCGTCTTCCGCGGCGTCCTGGTCGCGGTGAAGGCGGCCGTGCTCAACGTGCTCTCCATCGCCGCCTCGTACGGCGTCGTCGTGGCCGTGTTCCAGTGGGGCTGGGGAGGACCCGCCCTCGGAGTCAACGGCAAGGTGCCCATCGAGAGCTACGTCCCGATGATGATGTTCGCCATCGTCTTCGGCCTGAGCATGGACTACGAGATCTTCCTCCTGTCCCGCGTCCGCGAGGCCTGGCTGCGCACGGGCGACGCGAAGGCCAGCGTGGCCCACGCCCTGGAGATCACCGCCCGGGTCATCACCTGCGCCGCCCTGATCATGGTCAGCGTCTTCGCGGCCTTCATCGTCTCGGACAACGTCGTCATCAAGATGCTCGGCCTGGGCCTCGCCGTCAGCGTCCTCATCGACGCCACCGTGGTGCGCCTGCTCCTCGTGCCCGCCGTGATGACCCTCCTCGGCAGCCACGCCTGGTGGTGCCCCGCCTGGCTGGACCGGATCCTGCCGCACCTGGACACCGAGGGCGAAGAGGCGCTCCAGGCCGAGGAGGAGACCCAGAGCGCCGGAAAGACGTAGAGCCCGTCCTTCGGGGATCGGGCCCCCCGGCGTCAGCCCCGCGCCAGCTCGCCGAGCAGCTTCCAGGTGCGGCGGCGGTCGTCCTCGCCGCCCAGGTCCGTCGAGGTGAACACCACCTCCGTCGCCCCCGCCTCGCGGTAGCGCCGGACCTCGGCGGCGACGGCCTCCTCGTCACCGATCACGGCCAGGCCGGCCGCCCCGTCGGCGCCGGAGAGCTCGATCGCGCGCCGGTACGAGGGGATCCGCTCGTAGAGCGCGAGCGCCTCGGCCGCCTTCTCCCGTACGCCCTCGGCGTCCGCCGTCACCACGCCCGGCACGAGGGCCACGATCCGGGGAGCCGGACGGCCCGCCGCCTCGGCGGCGGCGGTCACGGCCGGGACGACGTGCTCGGCGAGCGCACGCGGCCCCGCGAGGAACGGCAGGATGCCGTCGGCCAGTTCACCGCTGACCCGCAGGGCCTGCGGCCCCATCGCGGCGACGAGCACCGGCACCGTCGGACGAGCCCCCGGAACGGCCGCCGAATAGGGCGTCGTCGCGGTCAGCAGCTCCCCGTGGAAGTCGGCCTCGCCCGTCTCCAGGAGCGGCCGCAGGGCGGTGAGGAACTCCCTGAGCAGCCCGATGGGCCGCTCGTACGGGAGACCGAACCCCGTCTCCGTCAGATGCCGGGTGCCGAGGGCGAGCCCGAGGTGGTAGCGGCCGCCGGTGGCCGCCTGGGCGGTCTGGGCCTGGCTGGAGACGAGCAGCGGATGGCGGCCGAAGACCGGGATCGCGGACGTCCCCACCTGCAGTCCGGGCACCTCGCGCCCGACGATCGCGGCGAGCGAGGGCGAGTCGTAGGCGAAGGACTGGCCGAACCACGCCGAGTGCAGGCCGGCGTCGCGCGCCTCCCTCGCGAGCCGCACCGTGTCGTCGATCGGAAGCTGCCGGGAGGTCGAGGCGAGCGTCACTCCAAGAGTCATGTACTCGGCAACCTGCCGCTCCGCGACCGCCATTCCCGTCTCCGTGTGAACAGCGTGTGGCAGGCATGATGAGGCCCATGAAGACGCTCGCCGAAGTGGACGCACTGGCCGACCGCGCGCACGCCGGACAGGTCGACGGCATCGGGGTCCCCTACGTCGCCCATGTGCGCGCCGTCGCCGCCGGCCTGGAGCCCCTGGGCACGCACCTGGCCATGGCCGGTCTCCTGCACGACGTCATCGAGGACACGGAGTGGACGGCGGAGCGGCTGCGCGCCGCCGGGATCCCCGCCGGGGTCGTGGCCCTCGTCGAAGCCGTCACCAACCACCCGGACACGGCATACGAGGAGAAGATCCGCCTCATCGCCCGTGACCCCGAAGCCACCCTCGTGAAGATCGCCGACAACGCGCACAACAGCCGCGCCGACCGGGCCGCCGCACTTCCGCCCGCACGGCGGGAACGCCTCGCCGCCAAGTACCGTGCGGCCAGGGCCGTCCTGTGGCCGGCGGCCGACCCCGGAGACATCGCGACGATCCTCCGGGTGGTCAACCCCGGCCTCCTCACCGAACTGACGGGGACGGCCAGCCTGACGGGCGGGGCGGGCGCGACCGGCCGGCCGCGGGGCCGCCTCAGGCCTGGCGGCCGGCGATCCAGCCCGTGAGCTCCGTGGGCCGGTTGGTGATGACGCCGTCCACGCCGAGTTCGTCGAGGACCTTCCAGCGGGCGGCGGTGTCGACCGTCCACACGTTCACGGCCACGCCCGCCGCGTGCAGCTCGTCGACGGCGTCCGGACGCACGGAGAGAGCCTTGTCCGCGACGTTGTACGCGGCCAGGTGCAGCTCCGCCGCGACGGCGACCGGATCGGCGTCCAGGACGTCCCGCAGCAGACCCAACGGCAGTTCGGGCGCCTGGTCGTGCACGCGCTGCAGGGACGTGACGTCGAAGCTCTGGACGAACACCCGGCCGGTCATGCCCTGCTCGCGGACCTCCCGCACGATCCGGGCCACCTCGGCCTCGGAATGCCGGCCCTTGATCTCCAGGAGCAGGTTGCCGCCGCGCGTCCGCAGGTCCGCCAACTGGGCGGCGAGCGTCGGCACGCGCGCGCCGGCGAAGGACGGGGCGAACCAGGAGCCGGCGTCCAGGGCGTCCACCTGGGCGGAGGTCAGGGAGCGGAGCGCGCCCGTGCCGTCGGTCGTCCGGTCGACCGTCGTGTCGTGGAGGATGTACGGCACGCCGTCCTTGCTGGGCTGGACGTCGTTCTCGATCCACGTCGTCCCGCCACGACGGGCCACCTCCTCGGAGACCAGGGTGTTCTCGGGGGCGGCGGACGAGGCGCCCCGATGGGCGAACACGGTCAGCGGCGCCCCGGCCGCACGGATCCATCGGCTCGCCGCGGGCGTACCCGCGGCCGGGTGGTGCGGCGCCGCGGCGCGCGGTGTGTACGCGGCCGGCGCGGTGGAGAGGGAGGCGGGAGCGGCGAGGACCAGGGCCGCGGCGAGCACCGCCGGGCCGTAACCGAAGCGCCGGCGGATCCAGGGCCGGGGCGCGCGGAGCGGGAGCTGGTTCATGGACGCAGAGCTTAGGTACGGACGGTGGCCGCGCCGGGTCCCCACACCGGGCGGGATGTGACGAGTCGACAAATCCTGGTCTCCGACGGAACCCGCGAGCGGCAGGTACGACACGACACGTCGTCGGGTCCGAGCCCTTTCGCCGAATCGTCCGGTCTGCGGCATGGTGGGACGTGTGCCCGCAGTCGTGCCATCGGGGGACCACGGCCGGGCGTACGGAGTCAGGGGGCTCTCATGGACACCGGAACGGCACGGAGAACGGGCGACGTCGCGGAGGCGGCCGCGCCGGGCCGCCAGGAGCGCGGCCGGGGCGTGCTGGAAGGGGCGTTCGCGCTGCTCGACGCCCTGCGCAGGAACGGCGACGAGGCCGGCGTGACCGAACTCGCGCTCGCCTGCGGGGTGCCCAAGGGCAGCGTCCACCGGCTGCTCGACCAGCTGGTCGGGGTCGGCGCCGTCGAACGCAGGGGCAACCGCTACCGGGTCGGACCGCAGCTCTACCGCCTCGGCCAGGCCTGGGAACCGCACCCCGGTCTGCGCCCCGCCGCCCGGCTGCCGCTCCAGCGCCTCCGGGCCGTCACCGGCGCCAGCGTCGTCCTCGCCGTGATGCGCGAGGACATGGCGATCACGGTGAGCTCCGTGCCGGGCGACCTGGAGCCGCTGCTCCCCGTACGCGACGGCATCGCGTTCCGCCTCGACACCGCCGCGGGGAAGGCGCTGCGCGGGCCGCTCCGGGGCGGGGCGGTGTTCGACCGCGAGGACGTGATGGAGGGGGTGTGCTGCGCCTCGCTGCCGGTCCGCGCCCCGGACGGCCGTACGGTCGCGGCCCTCGCCGGCATGGTCCCCGCGGGCCGCGGACTCGACGACCTCGCCCGGGCCGTCGCCGAGGCGGGTGCCGCGATCACCCGCGCGCTCGCCCGCGGCGGACAGCGAAGACCGGTCCCGCCGACCGCCCTCGTCCTCTAGTTCCGGGCGCTGTTCCGTCCAGTGGAACGCGCGTAGAGCCGGGGCCTGCCCGCCGGGCACAGTGACTGTCGTGCCAGGGGGAAACGGCACCCGGGGCCGCCGGGGGAGGCGGACCGGACACCACGTCACGCGAGTGACCCGATGTGTGGGGGGACAACCACATGCGCAAGAACCGAGCCGTCCGAGCCGCCGCCACAGCCCTGCTCGGGCTCGGCAGCCTCGGCGCCTTCGCCGGCACCGCGCACGCCGAGCCGATCGACTACGTGAAGATCGAACTGTTCGAGCTGCACTGCCAGCAGAACAGCGAGGGCGACCACGACGAGGCCTACCTCAAGATCACCGACGCCAACGGCAACGCCGTCAAGGTCTGGCCCGGCAACGGCGTCAAGTACCAGACCATGGGCTCTGGTTACGTCCGCTCCATGGCGGACGGCAACGGCAACGCCGCGCTCATCCTCGGCAAGGAGCAGGCCCGCACCCTGACCCTGTGGGACTACGACTCCACCAGCGGCGACGACAAGCTGGGCGCCACGCTCGTCACCGGCAGCGAGGTCGGCGCCGAGACCCAGTGGCGCAGTGTCGAGGGCTCCGGCGGCGTGTACGTCATCGGCTACCGGGTCGTCGACATCTGATCGGACATCAGCACACGGGGAAGGGCCGTGCCGGTCGACCGGCACGGCCCTTCCCCCGCATCCGGCTCAGTCGCCGCCGGGCGCGTGCAGCTCGCCCGAGCGCGCCACCCGCGCGTACCAGCGGGCACTGGACTTCGGCGTGCGCTCCAGCGTGTCGTAGTCCACCCGGACCGCGCCGAACCGCTTCGCGTAGCCGTACGCCCACTCGAAGTTGTCGAGCAGCGACCAGAGGAAGTAGCCGCGCACGTCCACCCCGTCCGACAGCGCCCGGTGCACCGCCTCCAGGTGCGCGTGCACATAGGCGGCCCGCTCCGGGTCGTGCACCGAACCGTCCGGGCCGACCACGTCCTCGTACGCCGCCCCGTTCTCGCTGATCACCAGCGGAAGACCGGGGTACGCGGCGGAGACCCGGGTCAGCAGGTCGTACAGCGCGCTCGGGTCGACCGCCCAGCCCATCGCCGTCGGCTCGCCCCCCGCCCGGTGGAAGGCGACGGCGTCCGCGCCGGGCCACGGCGAGTGCTCGCTGTTGCCGTGCCCGTCGTCCTGCGGCTTCTCCGCGCCCTCCGGCACGTGCGAGACCACCGTCGGCGTGTAGTAGTTGATCGCGAGCAGGTCCAGCGGCTGGTTCGCCGCCGCGGTGTCGCCGTCCCGGACGAAGGACCAGTCGGTCAGGTGCGCCGTGTCGGCGAGCAGGTCCTGCGGGTAGGCGCCCTCCAGCATCGGGCCCAGCCAGACCCTGTTCCCGACGGCGTCGATGCGGCGGGCCGCGTCCAGGTCCTCCGCCGAACCGGTCAGCGGGCGGATCTCGTGCAGGTTGAGCGAGACCGCGAGCTGCCGGTCCGCCGGCAGCTCGGCACGCAGCGCCTGCACCGCGAGACCGTGTCCGAGGTTGAGGTGGTGGGCGGCGCGCAGCGAGGCCACCGGATCGGTCCGGCCCGGGGCGTGCACCCCGGAGCCGTACCCCAGGAAGGCGCTGCACCACGGCTCGTTGAGCGTCGTCCACCGCTTCACCCGGTCGCCGACGGCGCCGGCGACGATCCCCGCGTACTCGGCGAACCGCTCGGCGGTCGCCCGCTCCGGCCAGCCCCCCGCGTCCTCCAGCTCCTGCGGCAGGTCCCAGTGGTAGAGGGTCAGGGCCGGCTCGATCCCGGCCGCGAGCAGCTCGTCGACGAGCCGCCGGTAGAAGTCGAGCCCCCGCTGGACGGCCGGGCCCCGCCCGGTGGGCTGGACACGGGACCAGGAGACGGAGAACCGGTAGGCGTTCAGGCCGAGTTCGGCCATGATCCCGACGTCCTCGCGGAACCGGTGGTAGTGGTCGACGGCCACGTCACCGGTGTGCCCCTCGAAGACCTTGCCGGGGGTGTGCGAGAAGGTGTCCCAGATGGAGGGGGTGCGGCCGTCCTCCGCCGCCGCTCCCTCGATCTGGTACGCGGCGGTGGCGGCGCCCCACAGGAAGTCGGCGGGGAACGAGCGGGTGGCGGTGAGCGGCCGGGTTTCGGGCGCGGTCATAGGAGAGGGCTCCCAACACGGGTACGGGGTTACGGAGACGAGTGGACGGTCAGCTCTTCACGGCGCCGGCCGTGATGCCGCCGACGATGTGCTTCCCGAGGAAGGCGAAGACCAGCAGCAGCGGCACGGTGGAGAGGAGCGCGCCGGTCAGCACCACGGCGTGGTCCACGGTGTGATTGCCCGCGCCGAGGCCGGCGAGCGCCACCTGCAGGGTGGGGTTGCCGTCCGGGGTGAGCGCGATGAAGGGCCAGAAGAAGTCGTTCCAGGCCTGGACGAAGACGAGCATGCCGAGGACGGCCATGGCGGGCCGGGCCACGGGGAAGACCACGTGCCAGATGATCCGGAGGCTGTGCGCCCCGTCCATCCGGGCCGCCTCCACCAGCTCCGTCGGCAGCGCCTCCACCAGGAACTGACGCATGAAGAAGACGCCGAAGGCGGCGACCAGCGAGGGCAGCACCACCGACTGGAGCTGGTCGAACCAGCCGAGGTCCGTGATGATCTGGTAGAGCGGGATCACGCTGAGCTGCGGCGGGATCGTCATCGTCGCGACCACGAGCGAGAGCAGCATGCCCCGGCCCCGGAAGGGGAGTCTGGCGAAGGCGAAGCCGGCGAGCGTCGAGAACAGCACGGTGGACAGGGCCACCAGGCTCGCCACGATCGTGGTGTTGACCAGCGCCTCGCCCATGTCGACCTGGTTCCAGGCGAAGCTCAGGTTGTCCAGGAGCCGCCTGCCGGGCAGCAGCGGCGCCGGGGCCTCCACGACCCGCTCGCCGGTGTGGGAGGCGGCGACCACGTTCCAGTACAGCGGGAAGAGCGAGACGACGGCGGCGACGACGAGCAGGACGTACGTCAGCGGGCCCGCGTGGTGCTGGCGGCCGGCCGACGGACGGAAGCGGCGGCGGGGGGCCGGGGACGCGGCCTCGACGGGTGTGGTGTCGAGCGTGCGGGTCATGAGGTCGATCCCCTCGGCTTCGTGCGGTCGCGGCGGGAGACGAGCGCCTGGACGCCGCCGATCAGGAGGAGCAGCAGGAGCATCACCCAGGCGATCGCGGAGGCCTGGCCGAGCGCGCCGGTCACCCAGCCCTTCTCGTACATCAGCAGGCTCAGCGTCTGGAACTGGTTGCCGCTGCCGCCGCTGATCCCGACGCTTCCGCCGTAGAGCATCGGCTCGCCGAAGAGCTGCGTGGCTCCGATGGTGGAGACGATGATCGTGAAGAGGATGGTCGGCCTGATCGACGGGACGGTCACGCTGATGAACTGGCGCAGGCGCGAGGCGCCGTCGAGGGAGGCCGCCTCGTAGAGGTCCTGCGGCACGGCCTGCATGGCGGCCAGGTAGATCAGCGCGTTGTACCCGGTCCAGCGCCAGGTGACGATCACCGAGATCGCGATCTGCGCCGGCCACTTGGACGACTCCCAGTCGACCGGGTCGATGCCGACCCAGCCCAGGAGGCCGTTGATCATCCCGTAGTCGGTGTTGAACAGCTGGGCGAAGACCAGGGTCGCCGCCGCGATCGAGGTGGCGTACGGGGCGAGGATCGCGACCCGGAAGAAGCCGCGGCCGCGGAGCTTGTAGTTGAGCAGATGCGCCAGGCCCAGGGCCATGAGCAGCTGCGGAACGGTCGATATCACCCCGATGGTGAAGGTGTTGAGGAGCGCGTTCCAGAAGAACTCGCTGGTGGCGAGGTCGGTGTAGTTCTCCAGGCCCTTCCAGGTCGGGTCGCCGCCGAGCTCGACCCGGTTCAGCGACAGCCAGCCCGTGTAGATCAGCGGGAAGAGGCCGAAGGCCGCGAAGGTGAGGAAGAAGGGGGCGATGAAGACGTACGGGGTCGCCTTGATGTCCCAGCGGTGGAGGGTGCTGCGCAGGCCGCCCCGGGAGGAGCGGCGGCGCCGGGAGCCGGGGGAGGCGGGCGGTGCGGCGGGCGGCGGGGAGTCGTCCCGCTTCGCCCGAACGGAGGTGGCCACGGGGGCGTCCTTCCAGGTCGATGCGTGCGGTGGTGCGGACGGTGCCGGTCCGCCGCCCGCGGGCGGCGGCGGACCGGCAGGCGCCCCCGCTACTGGTCGATCTTGTCGTCGACCAGCTTCTTGACGTTCTCCCAGGCCTTCGCCGGGTCGGTGCCGCGCTGCTCGATGTCGAGGATGCCGTTGTCGGTGAGGAAGGTCTTCACCTGGCCGTCGTAGCGGCTGATGGCGGCGGGGGTGATGCCGGCCGCCGCGCTGGAGAAGATCTTGCCGACGGGCGTGTCGCCGAAGTACGGCAGCTTCGCCTCCTGGACCGCGGAGGAGAGGAGCGTGTCCTTGGACGAGGGGATGTTGCCGTTGACCGCGAACACCTTGGCGTGCTGCTCGGGGGCGGTCAGCCAGGCGGCGAGCTCGGCGGCCTCCTTGGTGTGCTTCCCGGCCTTGGGGACGGCGAGGAAGGAGCCGCCCCAGTTGCCGGACACCGGCGGCGCGGCGATGTCCCACCTGCCCTGGTTGGCGGGTCCCGCCTGGTCCTTGATGATGCCGGTCATCCAGCTGGGGCAGGCGACCGTGGCGAACTTCGAGTTCTTGAAGGCCGCGTTCCACGTTCCCTTCTCGTCGAACTGGCGCAGCTTGGCGGTGAGTCCGCCCTGGGCCGCCTTCACGGCGGTCTCCCAGGCCTTCTTCACGCCGGGGCTGTTCTCCCAGTCGAGCGTGCCGCCGGCGTCGGCGTACTGCACCGGGTCGCTGGAGACGACGGCGTTGAAGAGACCGCTCGCGGAGTCGTGGAAGGCGGTGCCGGCGGGCGCGGCCGCCTTGTACTTCTCGCCGGTCTCGATGAACTTGGACCAGTCGCCGGCCCAGAGCTTCGCCACCTCCTCGCGGGCGGTGGGCAGCTTGGCCTTGGCGAAGAGGTCCTTGTTGTAGCAGATGGCCATGGGGCCGATGTCGGTGCCGAGGCCGATGACCTTGCCGTCCCCGGTCGTCGCCTGCTTGACCTTCCAGTCGAGGAAGTCGCCGAGGTCCGCGCCGCCCTCCTTGCCCAGGTCGACCCACTTGCCGGCCATGGCCGGGCCGGTCGCCTCGGCGATGTAACCCACCTCGACGGCCTGGATGTCGGCGAGGCCGCTGTTCCGGGAGAGGCGCAGCTTCAGCGTGTCCCAGTACTTCTGGCCGTCGGAGACGTTCGACTCCTCGATCTTGATGCCGGGGTGCAGCCGCTCGTACTCGGCGTAGAGCTTGGCGCCGGTCTTGTCGTCGTAGCCGAAGGAACCGAAGGTCCCGATCCGCAGCGTGATCTTCGGGGAGCCCTGGCCGCTCGCGCCGCCCTTGCCGCCGTCCTCGTCGCTGCCGCAACCGGTGAGCAGGGCCGTGCCGGTCACGACGACGGCGACCGCCGCGATCGCCGCACGGCGTCCGCGTCTGCTGCTGGAAGTGCGCATTCCACTCTCCTCGTCCAAGGTGGTGCTCTCTGTGCGCCAAGAGGCCCGGCCGGCTGATCGCGGCTCGGCGGCGCCTGCCGGGTCTGTGGGGCAAGGCTGTGTCGCGCCCCGTATGGGAGCGCTCCCACGTCGTTGCCGGAAGGTTGCTGCCTGGCGGGTGCGAGTGTCAAGACATGAACGCGGATTCGTTACCGGAAGGTTTTCCGGGGGTTTCGCGGCATCCCGCGGCCATCGGGCCGTCATCTCCTGAACGCGGGCGCGTGGCGCGGCGAGGCGGCGGTGGACTAGTGTGGGAGCGCTCCCATGCCTTGGTGGGCGTCGGTGAGCAGCGCGTTGTCCTACGAGGGGAGTTCGGGAGTCGTGAGCGGACGGCAGAGCGGCAGACCCACCCTGGAGCAGGTCGCGGCCAGGGCCGGGGTCGGCCGGGGCACGGTCTCCCGGGTGATCAACGGTTCCCCCCGGGTGAGCGAGCGGACCAGGACGGCCGTCGACAGAGCCGTCGCCGAACTCGGCTACGTACCCAACCAGGCCGCCCGTGCCCTGGCGGGCAGCAGGACCGACGCGATCGCGCTCGTCATCCCCGAGGCCGAGGCCCGGCTCTTCGCGGAGCCCTACTTCCTCGACCTCATGCGCGGTGTCGGCGCCGAACTCGCCGAGGCCGACAAGCAGCTCCTGCTCACCCTGGTCCGCAGCGAGCGGGAGCGCCGGCGCTTCGAGCAGTACCTCGCGGCCCAGCGCGTCGACGGGGTGCTGCTCGCCTCGGTCCACGGCGACGACCCGCTGCCCGACCGCGTCAGGGACCTCGGCCTCCCGGTCGTGATGAACGGCCGCCGCACCGAGGCCGAACCCGTGCCGTACGTGGACTCCGACAACATCGGCGCCGGCCGGGCGGCCGTCGCCCACCTGGCGGGGCGCGGCCGGAGCCGTGTCGCGACCGTCACCGGGCCCCTCGACATGTACGTGGCGCGGGCCCGCCTCGGCGGCTACCGGGCCGGTCTCGCCGAGGCCGGCCTCCCGCCCGACGAGGCCCTGGTGGAGGCCGGCGACTTCACCGAGGAGGGCGGCAGGCGGGCCATGCGGCTGCTGCTCGACCGCAGGCCGGACCTGGACGCCGTGTTCGCCGCCTCCGACGTGATGGCGGCGGGCGCGCGCGGGGTGCTGCGGGAGGCCGGCCGCCGGGTGCCCGAGGACGTGGCCCTCGTCGGCGTCGACGACTCGCCGGTGGCGCGGCTGATGGACCCCCCGCTGACGAGCGTGCGGCAGCCCATCGAGGAGATGGGCCGCTCGATGGCGCGGATGCTCCTCCAGGACATCGCGCGGGCGCCCGAGGAGCCGCGCCGGCACGTGCTGCCGACGGAGCTCGTGGTCCGCGCCTCCTCCTGACGGGCTCTCCGGGGCACGCGTACGGGCGGCCCCGGGGGATCCGGATCCCCCGGGGCCGCCCGGTGCGGCGGGAGCTACAGCGCCGGGTGTGCGTTCTTCAGGAGCTCCTGGAACTGGGCCGAGAACCACTTGCCCGCGAGCGGGGCGTCCGGCAGCGCGCCCGACATGCTGTTCCCGTTACGGACGTTGCCGGTGTACGTCGGGTCGCACATCCGGTCGAAGCCCTTGCCCTCGTCGTTCGGGATCTCCTTCGAGGCGCCGTCGGACTCGCCCGGGGGCTTCATCCAGACGTACGCGTCGATGCCCGCGGCCGGGGCCGCCTGGGGGCGCTCGCCGAGGCCCGCACCGGACTGGTTGCACCAGTTGCCGGGGTTGAGGCGCCGGTCGTAGCGGCCGCCGTTGACGTACGTGTCGACGCTGGTCGTGGCGCCCGGACCGGTGGGCCGGGCGGTGCCGCCCCAGCCGTTGCGGGAGGTGTCGATCAGCATGCCGAGGCCGGCGTCGAAGCCGAGCGACACGAGCTTGGTGCGCATGGCCTGGGCGTACGACAGTTCGTCGGTGTAGCGGTTCCAGTCCACCCACTTGGACTGGCGCACGGAGACGCCGTTCACGCTGTCGCCGATTGTGAAGTGGTCCTCCTTCAGGGCGCTGTAGTTGGCGGTGTTGACGATGAAGCCGTGCACGTTGGAGAGGGTCGAGCCCTCGGCCGTGGCGGCCTGCTTGAAGAGTTCGGCGGAGGGGCCGAAGTTGTCGTCCCAGCCCAGCCAGCCGTGGTGGCCGGCGTCGATGTAGTTGTAGACGTTGCCGATCGCGCCGAGCTTCTTGAGCGCGTAGCCGACGCCGGTGATGTAGTTGCCGTTCGCCTTCATGACGTCGCAGTTGGCGGTGGCGGTGGGGCGTCCGGAGACGTTGGTGACCAGGTTGGGCAGGGAGTCGATCTCGACCGTGGTGACGATCCGCAGCCCCGCGTACTTGGAGTCGGCGAGGATCGCGGCGATCGGGTCGATGTACTCGGTCCTGTAGCGGCCGATCTCCGTCGGGCCGAGCTCGCCGTTGGAGGCGAGGGCGGCGCAGTCGCGGCCGGGCAGGTTGTAGATGACGAGCTGGACCACGAGCTCGCCGGAACCCTTCTGCTTCAGGGCTTCGTCGAGGTGGGCGCGCAGGCCCATGGAGGTGCTCGAACCGTTGATCGCGGCGATCCGGTCCAGCCAGACGCCGGTGGGCTGCTGGGAGACCTTGGTGCCTCCGGGCTCGGCCGCGGCCTTCGCGGACCACTCGGGGTTCACGTACACCTTGGCGCCGGCGTACGGGTTGTCGGCCTTGGTGCCGGCCGGCGGGGTGGTGGGCGGCGTGGTCGGCGGGGTGGTCGGGGGAGTGGTGGGCGGCGTGGTCGGGGGTGTCGTCGGCTCGGTGGCGCCGTTGCAGACGACTCCGTTGAGCTTGAAGGTCGCCGGTACGGCGTTGGTGCCGCTGTAGGAGCCGTTGAAGCCGAAGGAGGTGGAACCTCCGGTGGCCAGGGTCCCGTTGTAGGAGACGTTCTTGGCGGTCACGGCTGCGCCGGACTGGGTGAGGGTGGCGTTCCAGCCCTGGGTGACCTGCTGGTTGCCGGCGTAGGACCACTCCAGGGTCCAGGCGGCCACCGGGTCACCGGTGTTGGTGACGGTCACGTTGGCGCCGAAGCCGGTGTTCCACTGGTTGGTGATCTGGTAGTCGACCTTGCAGCCGGGGGTGGCGGCGCCGGCGGCGGCGGTGCCGAAGACGGTGGCGGTGGCGCCGGTGGCCGTGATGAGGCCGAGTGCCGCCAGGAGGGCGGTGCGGCTGGTGCGACGGGTGCGGCTCATGCGGGTGGGGATTCCTTTCAGAGGTGTGGTGCGGGAGGTATGGTGCGGGAGGTGCGGTCAGGAGGTGCGGTTCAGGGGGTGAGGGCGCGCAGGTGGTCGCGCAGCCCGATGCCGAACGCGGTGGGCGTGCCGTCGTACGAAGTGATCAGCGCGGGACCGGAGTTGCAGTTCCAGGTGTTCCAGGTCCAGCCCAGGTACGAGAGGCCGCGGTCGTCGAACCACTTCATGACGCGGTCGATGAACGCGTGTCCGCAGGTGTTCTCGCCGATCTCGCCCGCGAGAAGGGGGACCTGGGCGGCCACCGGGGCGAGGGTGTCGCTCCAGCACGTCTCGTCGGAGCAGGTGTTGAAGTTGTAGACGTGCCAGGCGGCGGCCAGATTGCCCGCCGGGTCCGTGCGGCGGTGCGCGAGCCACTGGCTCAGGTCGTTGGAGTACGCGAGGCCCGGTACGAGGACGAGGTTTCTCGCTCCCGTGGCGCGGACGGCGTCGACCAGGTCCTGCATGCCGGCGACCTCGTAGCCGATGCCGGGGCAGGTGCCTCCGTCGCGCCAGCAGGACCAGGCCTGTGCCGCGGTGGAGGTGGCCCGGTCCGGGTAGGGCTCGTTGAACAGGTCGAAGACGACCCGCCTGTCGTTCTTGAAGGTGTTCGCGACCGAGGTCCAGAACGCCGGGGTGTACTGGGCGCCGGGCATCGGCTTCTGGCAGGAGGCGTGCACGTCGGAGCAGCCCGACGAGTTCCCGGTGTACTGGCCGTGGGTCCAGTGCAGTTCGACCACGGGGGTCATGCCGTGGGCGAGCACCTTGGCCACCAGGTCCTTGACGGCGGCGACGTAGGGGGCGCCCCGGTACTCGGGCTCGATGTTGTCGAGTCCGAGCCAGCACTCCTCGTTGAGGGGGATGCGGACGGTGTTGGCCTTCCAGTCGGCGATCGCCTTGACGGAGGCGTCGTCGACGGGACCGTCGAAGAAGCCGTAGCCCTGGACGCACATGAACTCGCCGCCGGAGCGGTTGACGCCGAGGAGGCGTCGGGTGGCGCCGTTCTGGTCGGTGAACCTGTTGCCGGAGACGCCGAGTTCGGGCGCACCGGTCACGGGGGTCGGGGGCGTGGTCGGAGGTGTGGTGGGGGGAGTGGTGGGTGGGGTCGTCGGGGTGGTGGGCGTGGGCGTGGGCGTCGGGGTCGGCGTCGTGGAGGTCGGGGTGGGTGTCGGCGTCGGGGTGTCCGTGCCGCACGGCGTGCCGTTGAGCGTGAACGCGGTGGGCGCCGTGTTGGCACCCGTCCAGGAGGCGATGAAGCCGCCCGAGACCTTCGCGCCCGTGCCGAGCGCGCCGTTCCAGCTCTCGTTGACGACCGTGACGGAGGCTCCGGACTGGGACCACTTCCCGCCCCAGCCCTGACCGACCACCTGACCGGCCGGGAAGTCGAAGCCGAGGCTCCAACCGCTCAGCGCGGCACCGTTGTTGGTGACGGTGACGGCGCCCTGATAGCCGCCGGCCCACTGGCCGACGACGGAGTACTCCACCGTGCAGGCGGGTGCGGCCGAGGCTCCGGCGGCCGTACCCATGACGGCGAGAGCGGTGCTCGCCATCGTGAGCGCCGCTCCTGCGAGCAGCGCGGACAGACGTGGGGGATGTCGCATGAGCGAGTCCTCACAGCGAGGGCACACTCCTGACGGTGTGCCGACTGGATGGAATCGCTCCCACTGGGTCGGGGCAGACCGTAGCGGCAACTACCGCCAAGGAAAAGAGGAGTTGGGTAAATTCCCCGGCTTTTGGCTTCGACTTCCTCACACACCTTGACGGCGTTGGGCCCCAACTGCACAGTGGGAGCGCTCCCACTGGTTCAGAGCTTGACTGTCGCACCTTCCAGCTCTTCGCATCCCCGACCTCCCGAGCCGCGAGGAGAACCACCCACATGTCACGCCTCCGACCGCGAACGCGACCACGCCGGCAGCTGACCGCCCTGGCCGCCGCGCTCTCCCTCCCCCTCGGCCTCACGGCCGTCGGCGCCACCACGGCCCAGGCCGCCGCCGTCCAGTGCAGCGTCGACTACAGGACCAACGACTGGGGTTCGGGCTTCACCGCCGAACTCACGCTCACCAACCGGGCCGCCGAGCCCCTGAACGGCTGGACGCTGACGTACTCCTACGCCGGCGACCAGAGACTCACCAACGGCTGGAGCGGCGTCTGGTCGCAGTCCGGCAGGAACGTCACGGTGACCAACGCGTCCTGGAACGGCACCCTCGCCGCGGGCGCCGCCACCACCACCGGTGCCCAGTTCACCTACAGCGGGACGAACGCGGCCCCCACCGGCTTCGCCGTCAACGGCACCCCGTGCGCCGGCGCCCATCAGCCCCCGGTCGCGGTCCTGACCAGTCCGGCCCCCGGAGCGGTCTACACCGAGGGTGACGCGGTGCCGCTCGCCGCCACCGCGGCCGCGGCCGACAGCGCCACCGTGAGCAAGGTGGAGTTCTACAGCGACACCACCCTCCTCGGCACCGACACCACCGCGCCCTACACCCACAGCGCGAGCGGTCTCACCACCGGCACGCACTCCCTGTACGCCAAGGCCTACGACAGCCTCGGCGCCTCCGCGGAGTCGGCGCCCGTCGGCATCACCGTCGCCGCCGGACCCGCGCTCGTCGCCTCCCCGAGCCGGCTCGGCGTACGCCAGGGCAGCACCGGCACCTTCGACCTGAGGCTCTCCACCGCCCCCACCGCCAACGTCACCGTGAGCATCGCCCGTACCTCCGGCAACACCAACCTCACCGCGACCCCGGCCACGCTCACCTTCACCCCGGCGAACTGGAGCACCGCCCAGAAGGTGACCGTCGCCGCCGCGTCCACGGGCACCGGATCGGCCGTCTTCACGGCGACCGCCCCCGGCCACACCAAGGCGGAGGTCACCGTCGCCCAGCTGGCCGCGAACTCCACGTACGACGCCCGCTTCCTCGCCCTCCACGGGAAGATCACCGACCCGGCCAACGGCTACTTCTCGCCCGAGGGCATCCCGTACCACTCCGTGGAGACCCTGATCGTCGAGGCGCCCGACCACGGGCACGAGACGACCTCCGAGGCGTACAGCTACCTCATCTGGCTCCAGGCCATGTACGGCAAGATCACCGGCGACTGGACCAAGTTCAACGGCGCCTGGGACACCATGGAGAAATTCATGATCCCCGCCCACGCCGACCAGCCCACCTCCTCCTCCTACAACGCGGCCAAGCCGGCGACGTACGCCCCCGAGTGGGACCTCCCCTCCCAGTACCCGGCGAAGCTCGACTCCGGCGTCACCTCCGGCTCCGACCCGATCGCCGCCGAGCTCAAGAGCGCCTACGGCACCGACGACGTCTACGGCATGCACTGGATCCAGGACGTCGACAACGTGTACGGCTTCGGCAACGAGCCCGGGAAGTGCTCCGCCGGACCGACGGCGACCGGCCCCTCGTACATCAACACCTTCCAGCGCGGCCCGCAGGAGTCCGTCTGGGAGACCGTCACCCACCCCACCTGCGACACCTTCTCCTACGGCGGGAAGAACGGCTACCTGGACCTCTTCACCGGGGACGCCTCCTACGCCAAGCAGTGGAAGTACACCAACGCGCCCGACGCCGACGCCCGCGCCGTCCAGGCCGCCTACTGGGCCGACCTCTGGGCCAAGCAGCAGGGCAAGGGCGGCCAGGTCTCCGCGACCGTCGGCAAGGCCGCCAAGATGGGCGACTACCTGCGCTACGCCATGTTCGACAAGTACTTCAAGAAGGTCGGCGACTGCGTCGGACCGACCGCCTGCCCGGCCGGCACGGGCAAGGACAGCGCCCACTACCTGATGTCCTGGTACTACGCCTGGGGCGGCGCCACCGACACCTCGGCCGGCTGGTCCTGGCGCATCGGCTCCAGCCACGCCCACGGCGGCTACCAGAATCCGCTCGCCGCCTACGCCCTCAGCTCCTACGCCCCGCTGAAGCCCAGGTCGACGACGGGCGCGGCGGACTGGGCGACCAGCCTCGGCCGGCAACTGGAGTTCTACCGGTGGCTCCAGTCGGACGAGGGGGCCATCGCGGGCGGCGCCACCAACAGCTGGCAGGGCCGCTACGCCACCCCGCCGGCCGGCACCCCCACCTTCCACGGCATGTACTACGACGAGAAGCCCGTCTACCACGACCCCGCGTCGAACCAGTGGTTCGGCTTCCAGGCCTGGTCGATGGAGCGGGTGGCCGAGTACTACCAGCAGACCGGCGACACGAAGGCGAAGACCGTCCTCGACAAGTGGGTGAGCTGGGCCCTGTCCAGGACCACGATCAACCCGGACGGCACCTACCGCATCCCCTCCACCCTCCAGTGGTCCGGCGCGCCCGACACCTGGAACGCGGCGAACCCCGGAGCCAACGCCGGACTGCACGTCACCGTCGCCGACTACACCGACGACGTCGGCGTCGCCGCCGCCTACGCCAAGACGCTCACCTACTACGCGGCCAAGTCCGGCCACGCCGAGGCCGAGCGGGTCGCGAAGGCACTCCTCGACGGCATGTGGGACCACCACCAGGACCCGCTGGGCATCGCCGTCCCGGAGACCCGCGCCGACTACAACCGCTTCGACGACCCCGTGTACGTGCCGAGCGGCTGGACCGGCACCATGCCGAACGGCGATGCGGTGAACTCCTCGTCGACCTTCGCCTCGATCCGCTCCTTCTACGAGAACGACCCGGCCTGGCCGAAGATCGAGGCCTACCTGGCGGGCGGCGCCGCCCCCGTCTTCACGTACCACCGGTTCTGGGCCCAGGCGGACATCGCCCTGGCCATGGGCTCGTACGCGGAGCTGCTCGAATAACAGCCGCCCCGCGAGAGCGGGCTCCGCGTACGACGAGGCCGGGCGGCCCCCGCAAGGGTCCGCCCGGCCTTCGGCCGACCCGGCTGGACAGCTCGTCGAGCCGACGCCTAGGGTCGGGAGCCGAATCGTCGGGCGGACGCCCGGAACACCGGGAAACGTCCAGGAGCGCGTACGTGGTCACCCTCGCCGATGCCGCACGCCCCGCCGGCGCCCGCGCCCTCTCGCGCACCGAGGACGGTCGTGTTCGCGCCGGGCGATGAGGACGACGACAGAGCGGCGGAGTTCCGGGCCTTCTTCGAGCGCCACTACGCCGAACTCGCGCGCCTCGCCCATCTGCTGACCGGCGAGACCGATGCCGCGGACGACCTCGCCGCCGACGCCATGCTCGCCCTCTGGAACCGCTGGGACCGGGTCCGCGCCGCCGACCACCCCGCCGCCTACGCCCGGGGCGTCGTCACCAACCTCGTCCGCACCCGCATCCGCGGCACCGTCCGTGAACGGCGCCGGATCGCCGCCTTCTGGGACCGGCGCCCGGAGCACACCGAGGACCCGGACGTCCCCGCCGTCGTCGACGTCCGCACCGCACTGCGCGCGCTGCCCTTCCGCAAGCGCGCCTGTGTCGTGCTCCGGCACGCCTTCGACCTCTCCGAACGCGACACCGCCCTCGCGCTCGGCGTCTCCGTCGGCACGGTCAAGAGCCAGACCTCCAAGGGCATGGCGGAACTCCAGCGGCTGCTCGGCGACCGGGCCGCCACCGAACTCGCCGCGGGGAGGCACTGATGGACGAGGCACAGCTCCGCCGCGAGCTGCGGGAGGCGGCGCACGCGCACCGGCCCGACCACGCGCGCATCCTCGCCAGGGTGGAACGCGGCCTCGCCGCGCCCGCCCCGGCCGGGCGGCGCACCCGGGCCCCGGGCCGCTGGAGCGGGCGACGCCGCTGGACCGCGGTCGTCGCCGTCACCGCGGCCGTCGCGGGGGTCGTCGGCCTCGGCGGCCTCGCGGTGACCACCCTCGACGACCGGCACGCCGGGCCCGCCACCGCCCTGCCCGCACCCGGCCCCACGGCCAGGGCGGCCGGCACGATCGACCCCGGCAGCAACCGCTGGTGGGCGCAGAGCGACCTCGCCGTGATGACGGACTCGCCGGTCGCCGGCCTCACCGTCGAGCTGCGGATCGCCCGTACCCCCGGCGTCGTGAGCACCGGCCACTGGCGCACCCGCCCCGCCGAGGACTTCACCGTCACGGTGACGGAGGAGCCAGGGGCCCTGGTCTACACGTGGACGCTCAAGGCGGGCCGCACGGTGCCGCCCGGCCCCCACACCTTCGCCGCCCAGTACAACCACGCCGAAGGCGTACGCGAGGCCTCGGCCGACACGTACACCGTGCTCCTGACCGGCCCCGACGGCGGCCGCACGACCCTCCGGGGCGGCTTCGCCCCCGGCGGCGGGGCCTGACGGACTTGCGGTTGACGCGGCGTCAACTCCTACGGTCTTCGTACGGGGCCGGAGACACCGGCCCCCGGCGAAGGAAGGACACCGTCATGGCCTGGTCGATCGCGGACGTGGCCCGGATGTCCGGGGTGACCTCCCGGACGCTGCGGCACTACGACGAGATCGGTCTGCTGACGCCCGCGTGGACCGCGAGCGACGGGCACCGCCACTACGAGGAGCCCCAGCTGCTGCGCCTCCAGCAGATCCTGCTCATGCGGGAGCTGGACCTCGGCCTGCGCGAGATCCGGGAGGTCCTGGACAGCGGGGCCGACCGCGTGGCCGTCCTGCGCGAGCACCACGCCCGGCTGCTCGTGGAGCAGGACCGGCTCGGCACCCTGGCCCGCACGGTCGCCCGCACCATCGCCGAACTCGAGGAAAGCGAGGACCAGGACATGGTGAGCATCAACCGCCCCGAGAACCTCTTCGAGGGCTTCCAGGCCGACCCCGGGATCGAGGCCGAGGCCCGGGAGCGGTGGCCGGAGGCGTACGAGCAGTCCCGGCAGGCCGTCGAAGGGCTGACCCCCGAGGCCACCGAGCAGTGGCAGCGCGACGTCACCGCCCAGATGATCCGCTTCGCCGAGCACATGGCCGCCGGTACGCCCGCCGCCGACCCGGCGGTCCAGGCCGAGGTGGAGGCCCACTACCGCGACGTCTGCCGTTTCTGGACCCCGTGCGCCGAGGCGTACCGGGGGCTGGCCCGGACCTACGTCGAGGACAGCCGGTTCCGCGAGAACTTCGACCGGATCGCCGACGGTCTCGCCGAGTACCAGCGGCGCGCGATGACCGTCTACGCGGACACCCGGCTGAGCTGAGGCCGAGGGGGCGCCGCCGAAGGGAGCGCCCGCGACCTCGGGGCGACCCCCTCTCGTCCGTGCGGCGGAGGGGGTTCGGTCCGGTGGGTGATCCGGCGGCAGCTCGCGGGCGGGATCGTCGTCGGTGAGGGGCCGACCGCCGGCCCACCGACACCGAGGACCGCGTGATGACGACGCTTCCGCGCAGCGAGGACCGCGCACCGGTCGCCCCCGGCCGGTTCCGTGCCGCCTGGCGCTCCGCCCACCGGCCCGTCCCGGGGGTCTCGCGCCGCACCCGACTCCTGGCCTACGCCGTGCCGTTCACCGTCCTCCCCGCCGGGCTCTGGCGACTCCCCGCCGCCTTCGACGCCGGGATCGGCATCGGCGAACGCCTGTACATCGTCTTCCTCTCGCTCTTCTCCGAAGCCGTCGCGTTCACCGCGATCGGGCTCGTCGCCCGCTGGGGCGAGGTCGTCCCCTCCTGGGTCCCGGCCCTGCGCGGCCGAAGGATCCCTCCGGCCGCGGTGCTCGTCCCCGCCGCCCTCGGCGCCACGGCGCTCACGCTCCTGTGGACCGTACTGACCCTCACCACCGAGATCATGGGCACCACCATCCGGGGCGACACCCTGCCCGCCGACTTCCCGAGCCGGACCGGTGGTTGGACGGCCGTCTCGTACTACGTCTGCTACGCACCGCTGGTGCTGTGGGGGCCGCTGCTGGCGGTCCTGACCGTCGCCTACGGCAGGCGGCGCCGGCGCGAGGGACCCCTGCGCACCGGCATTGACACCGGTTCTGCGTGAATCGGCGTGATCTTGGTGTTGGTGCCGGTCAAGGGCGCGATGGCAGGCTGAGGCCATGGACATCTTCAGGACGACGCGCGGTGCGGTGCGAGGCTTCCGGGCCTCCGCCGACGTCGTCGCCGTGCTCGGAATCCCCTACGCCGCACCGCCGTTCGGCGGCCTCCGGTTCCGGGAACCCGCCCCGGCGGCCGCATGGACCGGGGTACGGGACTGCACGGCCTTCGGCGCCGTCGCCCCGCAGTCGGCGGAGCTGCCCGGCTCGCCCGTGTGGTCGCCCGGCGACGAGGACATCCTCACCGTCAACGTGTGGACCCCGGCCCCGGACGGCGGTTCGCTGCCCGTCCTGGTCTGGATCCACGGCGGCGCCTACCCCTTCGGCTCCTCGGCCCAGCCCGACTTCGACGGCGACGCCCTGGCCCGCGCCGGTCTGGTCGTGGTCACCCTCAACCACCGGCTCGGCTTCGAGGGGTTCGGGCACATCGCGGCCTCCGGAGGGACGTCGTACCCCGACAACCGGGGCCTGCTCGACCAGGTCGCGGCCCTGCGCTGGGTGCGGGAGAACATCGCCGCGTTCGGCGGCGACCCCGGGAACGTCACGGTCGCCGGCCAGTCCTCCGGCGCGGCTTCGGTCGCCTGCCTCATGGTGATGGACCGGGCGCGCGGCCTGTTCCACCGCGCCGTCGTCCACAGCCCCGCCAGCCCCCACTACACGCCCGACATCGCCGCCGCGACCACCCGCGAGGTGGCCGCCGCGGCGGGCTGCCCGGCCACCGCCGAGGGCCTGGCCGCCGCGACCCCGCAGGCCCTGGTCAGCGCCTCCGACCAGGTCGTCGAGAAGTACCGGCGCGACCCCGCCTCCGGGTCGCGCCACTACGACCCCTCGCTCTACGCCCCCGTCCTCGACGGGGACGTCCTGCCCGCCGACCCGCTCACCGGGCTCGCCGCCGGAGCGGGCCGGGACGTGGACCTCCTCGTCTGCCACACCAGTGAGGAGTACTGGCTGCTCGACGCCGTCGGCAGCAGCGCGAAGGTCACCACCCAGGAACAACTGGACCGATTCGCGCAGGACTTCGGGCTCCCGGACGGACTCGTCGCCGGCTATCGCGCCGCGCGGCCCGAGGCCCCGGTGCTCGACGTGTACCTGGCCGTCTTCGGCGACCTCCTCTTCGGGGAGTACGCCCACCGGCTCGCCGAGCAGCACACCCGGGGCGGCGGCCGGGCGTTCCTGGCGCGCTTCGACCGCCGGCGCCGCGGCCCGCACGAGGCCGTGAGGGCCTGGCACTGCGCGGACGTCCCCTTCGCCTTCGGCAACGTCGGCAAGGACTGCGTGGCCTTCCTCATCGGCGGCGCGCCCACCACCGCCGACCACGGACTGGCCCGCCGGATGGTGCGGGCCTGGGCCGACTTCGCCGCCACCGGAGACCCCGGCTGGCCGCCGTACGACTGCGTCACCGGGCGGGCGAAGGTGTGGCGGACCGATGACGAGGGCGAGGGGCCGGACGGTCCCGTCGTTCTCCGCGCGCTCTGGGAGCGGGCCGGATTCCCCCTGCTGCGCCCCTGATCCCGGACCGGTCGTCGGGCACGAGGGCGCCGGGGCGCCCGTGCTGTGACCAGGCCCCGCGCGAGGCTTTCCCGGAACGGCCCCGTACGGTCTGGAGCATGACGAAGACTCAGACTCCGCGTGACCCCGCCCGCCGTGTACGGGACGTTCTCGGTCGTCTCGACGAGGAACAGGACATCTGGGTGTCCACGGCGGACGCGGCCGGAGAGCCGTACCTCGTGCCGCTCTCCTTCCTCTGGGACGGCACCCACCTCTGGCTGTGCA
This sequence comes from Streptomyces tanashiensis, assembly GCF_014648895.1. Lineage (GTDB taxonomy): Bacteria > Actinomycetota > Actinomycetes > Streptomycetales > Streptomycetaceae > Streptomyces > Streptomyces tanashiensis. Next base: position 135,131 of record NZ_BMRZ01000008.1, on the reverse strand, counting down.
CCCGCATCGGCAACCCCACCGGCCGCAACCTCGCCGCCGGGGGCCGGGCCCGGCTGGCGCTCGGGCACACGCGCGACGTCGTCCTGCTCGACGGCGAGGTCACGGCCTTCGGGCCGCGGGAGGTGCCGGTGGAGGTCGCGGACGCCTTCCACACGAAGACGGGCTGGGACCCCCGCGGCTCGGGTCCCGCGTACCACTGGTTCCGCGTGCGCCCGACGGGCGTCCAGGCCTGGCTGGAGGAGCCCGAGCTGGAGGGACGGGACATCATGCGCGACGGCGCCTGGGTGGCGACACCGTGATCCGCCGGGCCGGAAAACCGGATGCCCCGGGCGGGAGAGCACGGTAGCCTGCCCGGCATGTCGAGCCCCGAAGCATCCAGGGTGGGGGCTTTCGGTCACGCCGTCAGCCCCCTGCACCACTGAGTACACCGGCACGCGCCTGGGGCGCTGACCGCGGTGACGAGACGAGTCCTCTCGTGCTTCTCCTCACCCCGGAGCCTCGATGCCTCTCCCGCTCTACCTGCTCGCCCTGGCCGTCTTCGCCATGGGCACCTCCGAGTTCATGCTCGCCGGCCTCCTGCCGGACATCGCCACCGAGCTCGACGTCCCCGTCGGGACCGCCGGTCTGCTCACCTCGGCCTTCGCCGTCGGGATGGTCGCCGGCGCCCCCCTGACGGCCGTGCTCGCCCGCGGCCGGTCCGGCAGGTCCGGCCTCCTCGCGTTCGTCCTCGTGTTCCTGGCCGCCCACGTCCTGGCCGCCCTCACCACGAGCTTCCCCGTGCTTCTCGCCACGCGTGTCGTCGCCGCCCTCGCGAACGCCGGGTTCCTCGCCGTCGCCCTGACCACCGCAGCCGCCCTCGTCCCGCCCGAGCGGAAGGGCCGCGCACTCGCCGTCCTGCTGTCCGGCACGACCGCGGCCACGATCGCCGGCGTCCCCGGCGGCGCGCTGCTCGGCACGCTGTTCGGCTGGCGTGCCGCGTTCTGGGCGGTCGCCCTCCTCTGCCTGCCCGCCGTCCTCGGCATCCTCCGCGGCGTCCCCGACCCGGAAGGGGGCGAGGCGGGACGGCCGTCGTTGCGGGCGGAGCTCTCGCGGCTGAGGCGTCCGCGGCTCCTCCTGGTCATGCTGCTCGGCGCACTCGTGAACGCCGCCACCTTCGGCAGCTTCACCTTCCTCGCGCCCCTGGTGACCGGCACGACCGGGCTCGGCGCCGTGTGGGTCCCCGTCGTCCTGGTGCTCTTCGGCGCGGGCTCCTTCGCCGGGGTGACCGCCGCCGGACGGCTCGCCGACCGGCGCCCCGGGTTCGTCCTCGCCGTCGGGGCCCCGCTGCTGCTCGCGGGCTGGCCGGCCCTGGCACTGCTCGCCGCGTGGCCGGGCGCCCTCCTGGTCCTCGTGTTCGTCCTGGGCGCGCTGTCGTTCGCGGTGGGCGCCACTCTGATCACCCGGGTCCTCCACGAGGCCGACGGTGCCCCCACCCTGGCCGGCGCCTACGCGACGGCCGCGCTCAACGCCGGAGCCGTCGTCGGTCCGCTCCTCGCGGCGGTGGCCCTCGGCACGGCGGCCGGTGACCGGGGCCCGCTCTGGACGAGTGCGGCTCTCGTCGGAGCCGCCGTGCTGGTCGCCCTGCCGCGGAGGCGCGTGGTCGCCGGAGCCTGACGGGGCGTGATCCGGGCGCCGGATCGCTCCCATCGACCGAACCGTTCAGTCTTGACGGTGAACTGGTCGGTATAGTTCAGTCGTTCCCGGCGTCGGCGCGGGCCGTCGGCCGTGACGAGGGAGGCGGAAGATGTTCGCGGTGGTCTACCGGTGGCGGCTGCGCCCGGGGCGGGAGCAGTTGCTCATCGACGGCTGGCACCGGGTGACCCTGGCCATCCACCAGGAGTGCGGAAGCTACGGCTCCCGGCTCCACAAGGCGGACGACGGGACCTGGGTGGCGTACGCGCGCTGGCCCGACCGGGAGACCCGGGAGAAGTGCGGAACCCCCGACCCGGAGGGCGAGGCGATGATGCGCGAGGCGATCGCGGAGTACTTCCCCGAGACGCGCCTCGCCCTCGTCGACGACCTGCTCGCCGAACCGGAGGCCGACTGACGAGCGGCCGGAGCCCCCTCTCAGCCTCCGGTCACCAGGACGACCTCCAGGGTCCGCGGCCCGTGGACGCCCTCCACCCGGTCCAGTTCGATGTCGCTCGTCGCGGAAGGACCCGAGATCCAGGTCAGCGGGCGCGCCGGGTCCAGCCGGGGGAGCGCGAGCGGCACCGAGGCCACCACCTGCTCCGGGGCCCGCACCACACAGAGGTGCAGATCGGGGACGAGCGTGAGCGCCCGGCGGCCCTGGCCCGGACCGCCGTCGAGGACGATCGTGCCGGTCTCGGCGATCGCGACCGCGCACCCCGTCACCACGGCGTCCGTGCCGTCCAGTTCGTACGGGGTCGCCCGGGGCTCGTCCGACCGCAGCTCCACCTCGGCCGCGGAGAGCCACTCCCCGGGCAGCCCGGGCGGCACGACGACGCTGCGCGCGCCCCGCTCCGCGAGGAGCCTCGCGAGGAGTCCGGCCAGACCGTCGGGGGTGGTGCGGTGGACGTGAGCCCGGTAGTCGGCGAGGTTCTCGTGGAGCAGGTCGAGGAGGGCGTCCGGGTCGTCCGGGGTGTGGCTGGTCCGGTAGTCGCGGGCGACGGGTTCGGCCTCGGGCGCGTCGGCGACGGCGGCACGGATCCGGGCGAGGATCCGCGCGCGGGAGTCGGTCATCTGCGGTTGCTCCTCGCGGGGTTCCGTGGCTGGAGGTCGGTCATGAGCGGCGCCCGCCGGCGGGGTTCCGCGCGGGAGCCGGTCATGTGCGGTTCTTCTTCCACCAGTCGCGGAACGGTTCGGCGGGCAGTTCGGGCAGGTCGCGGTGGTCGGTCCACTGGCGGGCGCCCGGGCCGGGCAGCCGCCTGGGGAGCGCCTTGCGGGTCGCGGACGCGAGGCGCTCGCCCGCGGCGAGCACACCGGGGTGGTCCAGGACCCAGGTGGACGCCTTGATCGCGGCCCGCTCCAGGCGGTGGCCCTTCCCGCCCTCCTCGGCCACCCGCTCCCGCAGGTGCACGAGCACCTCGGGGATGTCGATGGCGACGGGGCACACCTCGTAGCAGGCGCCGCACAGCGAGGAGGCGTACGGCAGGGAGGCGTCGACCTCGCTCGCCGTGCCGCGCAGCTGCGGGGTCAGGATCGCGCCGATCGGGCCGGGGTAGACCGAGCCGTACGCGTGGCCCCCGGCCCGCTCGTACACCGGGCAGACGTTGAGACAGGCCGAGCAGCGGATGCAGCGCAGCGCCTGCCGCCCCACCTCGTCGGCGAGCGCGTCGGTGCGCCCGTTGTCGAGGAGGACCAGGTGGAAGGTGCCCGGCCCGTCGCCGTCGGCGGTGCCCGTCCACATGCTCGTGTACGGGTTCATCCGCTCGGCCGTCGAGGAGCGGGGGAGCGTCTGGAGGAAGACCTCCAGGTCCCGCCAGGTCGGCACGACCTTCTCCACGCCCACGACCGAGATGAGGGTCTCGGGGAGGGTCAGGCACATCCGTCCGTTGCCCTCGGACTCGACGACGACGAGGGTGCCGGTCTCGGCGACCATGAAGTTCGCGCCGGAGATCCCGACCTTGGCCCGCAGGAACTTCTCCCGCAGGTGCAGCCGGGCGGCCTCGGCCAGTTCGGCCGGAGCGTCGCTCAGCCCCTCCGGCGCGGGACGGCCCCAACTCCCCATCTTCTCGCGGAAGATGTCACGGATCTCACCGCGGTTGCGGTGGATCGCGGGGACCAGGATGTGTGAGGGGCGGTCCTCGCCGAGCTGGACGATCAGCTCCGCGAGATCCGTCTCGTACGCGGCGATCCCCTCGGCCTCCAGGTGCTCGTTGAGCCCGATCTCCTGGGTGGCCATCGACTTGACCTTGACGACCTCGGTCTCTCCGGTGGCCCGCACGAGTCCGGTGACGATCCGGTTGGCCTCCGCCGCGTCCGCCGCCCAGTGCACCGTGCCGCCCGCCGCCGTCACCGACTCCTCCAACCGGAGCAGGTGCGTGTCGAGATGACGGAGCGTCTCGTCCTTGATCCGCCTGCCCGCCTCGCGGAGCGCGGCCCAGTCGTCCAGCTCGGCCACGGCCCGCGCCCGCTTGTCCCGGATGGTGTGGGTGGCGTGGCGGAGAGTGGCGCGCAGCGTCGCGTCGCCCACGGCCTCCCGCGCGGCCTCGGGAAAGGCCGGCATGCCGAGGAAGGCCCGCCCGTCGCCCGGCCGCCGCCCCTCGTCACGCGCTGACGCGCGCCCCTTCCTGTCACTCACCGCCAGGGCTCCTCTTCCGTGCTCGCCAGGATCTCCGCCAGGTGCAGCGCCCGCAGCGGCGCCTCCTGGCGTCTCAGCATGCCGCCCACGTGCAGCAGACAGGAGTTGTCCGCGCCGCACAGCACCTCCGCGCCCGTGGACAGCGCGTTCGTGATCTTGTCGGCGCCCATCGCCGCCGAGACGTCGGGGTTCTTCACCGCGAAGGTGCCGCCGAAGCCGCAGCACTCCTCCGCGCCCGGCAGCTCGACGAGCTCCAGGCCCTTCACGGCCTCCAGGAGCCGCCGGGGCCGCTCGCCGAGGCCGAGGAGCCGCAGGCCGTGACAGGAGGGGTGGTACGTCACCCGGTGCGGGAAGTACGCGCCGACGTCCGTCACGCCGAGCACGTCCACCAGGAACTCCGTCAGCTCGTGCACGCGCGGGGCAAGGGCCCCGGCCTCCGCGCCGAACGGCGGGTAGTGGTGCCGCACCATCGCCGCGCACGAACCGGACGGGGTGACGACGTGGTCGTACCCCTCGAAGGCCCGGACCGTGCGCCGTACCAGCGGCGCGGTCTCCGCGCGGTAGCCGGTGTTGAACTGCGGCTGCCCGCAGCAGGACTGCGCCGCCGGGAAGTCGACGGTCACGCCGAGCCGTTCGAGGAGCCGGACCGTTGCCACGCCCGTCGACGGGAAGACGGCGTCGTTGACGCAGGTGACGAAGAGGGCGACACGCATCACGGGTTCCTCGGGGACGGTCCGGTTCGGGCGGCGGCCCTGTCCCAGGCGGCGCCGTCGCCCTGCGGTACGCAGTGTCGCAGGGCCGCGTCCGTGCGACCAGCCGCCGCGTCGGGCCGCGGCCGGCGGCCCGTTCGGGCGGTCAGCGCACGCCGAGCAGGTGCTCCAGGGCCAGTTGGTCCAGGTGCTCGAAGGCCATCGAGCGTGCCGCCGCCGCGTCCGGGTCGAACGTCTCGTACGCCGCGGGGTCGGCGAGCAGCCCCGCGAGACCGTCGGCGGCGGTGGGGACGGCGAGCTCGGGCAGCCGTGAGGCGGCGAGCGCCGCCACGACGTCCGGGTCGGCGCGGAAGGCGGCCGCGCGCTCCTTGAGGATCAGGTAGTTCCGCATGCAGTTCTTCGCGGACTCCCACACCCCGTCGAAACCGTCCGTGCGCACCGGCTTGAAGTCGAAGTGGCGCGGGCCCTCGTATCCGGCCGTCTCCAGCAGGTCCACCAGCCAGAACGCCTGGCGCAGGTCGCCCGCCCCGAAGCGGAAGTCCTGGTCGTACTTGATGCCGGACTGGCCGTTCAGGTCGATGTGGAAGAGCTTGCCCGCCCACAGAGCCTGCGCGATGCCGTGCGGGAAGTTGAGCCCGGCCATCTGCTCGTGACCCGTCTCCGGGTTCACGCCGACGAGTTCGGGGCGCTCCAGGCGCTCGATGAAGGCGAGCGCGTGCCCGATGGTGGGCAGCAGGATGTCGCCGCGCGGCTCGTTCGGCTTGGGCTCGATCGCGAAGCGCAGGTCGTAGCCCTGCTCGGTGACGTACTGGCCGAGCAGGTCGAAGGCCTCCTTCATGCGGTCGAGCGCGACCCGGACGTCCTTGGCCGCGCCGGACTCGGAGCCCTCCCGGCCGCCCCAGGCGACGTAGGTGGTGGCGCCGAGCTCGACGGCCAGATCGATGTTGCGGAGGGTCTTGCGCAGGGCGAAGCGGCGCACGTCCCGGTCGTTGGCGGTGAAGGCGCCGTCCTTGAAGACGGGGTGGCTGAAGAGGTTCGTGGTCGCCATCGGCACGGCGAGCCCGGTGCGGTCCAGGGCGGCCCGGAAGCGCTTGACGATCGCGTCCCGCTCGGCGTCCGGCGCCCCGAAGGGGATCAGGTCGTCGTCGTGGAAGGTGATGCCGTACGCGCCGAGGGCGGCGAGCCGCTCGACGGCCTCCACGGGGTCGAGGGCGGGGCGGGTGGCCTCGCCGAAGGGGTCGCGGCCCTGCCAGCCGACGGTCCACAGACCGAAGGTGAACCGGTCCTCGGGCGTGGGTGAGAAGCGTTCCGGCATGGTGACTCCCAGCTACTGGCCTACGGATTTGTTTTCTGAGATAACTAATACGGGACGGGGCCGCTCGGCGCCAGTCCCCGGACGAGTCGAGAGATGAGGTGAGGGCGTGCCCGCGAGCCGCTCCGTCGTGATCGGCGTGGACAGCTCCACGCAGTCCACCAAGGCCGCCGCCGTCGACGCCGACACCGGCGAGCTCCTCGCTCTCGGCCGCGCCCCGCACTCCGTCGGCGGCGCCGCGGGGGCGCGCGAGAGCGACCCCGGGGAATGGTGGACCGCACTCGCCGCGGCCGTCCGCGAAGCCGTACGGGAGGCGGACGTCCCGGCGGCGTCCGTCACCGGCATCGCGGTCGCCGGCCAGCAGCACGGCCTCGTCACCCTCGGCGCCGACGGCCGCCCGTCGCGGCCCGCGCTGCTCTGGAACGACACCCGCTCCGCACCGCAGGCGGCCGCCCTCGCCGCCCGCCTCGGCGGCCCCGCGTCCTGGCTGGAGCGGACCGGTTCCGTCCCCGTCGCCTCCATGACCGCCGCCAAGTGGCAGTGGCTGCGCGAGCACGAGCCGGACCGCGCCGAGGCCGTACGAGGCGTCCGCCTCCCGCACGACCACCTCACCGAGCTCCTCTCGGGAGCCGCCGTCACCGACCCCGGGGACGCCTCCGGCACCTGCTGGTACGGGACCGCCACCGGCGCCTACGACCCGGACGTCCTGGACCTCATCGGCCTGGACCCGGCCCTGCTGCCGGCCGTCGCCCCCTCCGGCGCCACCCGCGTCGGCACCCTCACCCCGGCCGCCGCCGAGGCCCTCGGCCTCCCCCGCACGGTCGCCGTCGCCGCCGGGACCGGCGACAACATGGCCGCCGCGGTCGGTCTCGGACTCGGCGGCGCGGGCCTGCTCGACCACCCCGTCGTCAGCCTCGGCACCTCCGGCACGGTCTTCGCGGCCACCCGCGCCCGCCCCGCCGACCCCGGACTCGCCGGCTTCGCCGCGACGGACGGCACGTACCTGCCGCTCGGCTGCACCCTCAACTGCACGCTCGCCGTGGACCGGTTCGCCACCCTCCTCGGCCTCGACCGCGAGGACGCCGCACCGGGCGGCGGTGTCGTCGTCCTCCCGTACCTCGACGGCGAGCGCACCCCCGACCTGCCGCACGCCGCCGGGCTCGTCACCGGACTCCGGCACGGCACCGACCCCCGGGCGGTCCTCGGCGCCGCGTACGAGGGGGCGGCGTACACCGTGCTGCGCGCCCTCGACGGACTCCTCGCCGCCTGCGGCCTCGACCCGGTCGCACCCGCCGTGCGGGACCGTCCGCTGCGCCTGATCGGGGGCGGGGCCCGCGGCCGGACCTGGACCGAGACCGTCCGCAGGCTCTCCGGGCGCCCCGTGGTCGTCCCCGCCGCCGACGAACTCGTGGCCCTCGGCGCCGCCGCCCTCGCCGCGGGAGCCGTCACCGGCGCCGACCCGGTTGCCCTGGCCACCGCCTGGGGCACGGGAACGGGAGCGCTCCTGCCTCCGGTGCCCCGCGACGAGGAGACCTGGGACCGGATCGCGGCCGTACTCGCCGCGGCGACGCCGACACTGCTGCGCTGACGGCGGGGACCGACGCTCCTTCCGGGGGCCTCTCAGGCGGAGACGCGGCGGCGGTGGTACGCGATCGCCACCGCGGCGAGCAAGGGGGCCCAGGCCACGAGCGGCAGGTAGCAGACGTGGAACAGGGTCTGCTGGAACGTGCTCTCGACGTGGGTGCCGGGGGACCCTTCGCCGATGCCCGCGTACGCCACGTACGCGAACCAGCAGGTGAGGGCGGTGAGCCCGAACACCCCGGAGAGCGCCGCGAAGGTCGCGCCCCGGGCGCCCACCGGACGCCCGCCGAGGAAGGGCAGCCGGCGGGGGAACACCTCGCCCCACTCACGGACCAGACCCAGCGTCAGGAACGCGAGCAGCTCGGCGAGCACGGTGAGCCCGAGCTGGAAGGCGCCCTGCCCGAGACCCGGGTCGTCCACCCGGGCCAGCGGCGCGCCGAAGGTCAGCGCGACGCGCCAGATGCCGGACGGCAGGACGATCAGCGGTACGGCATGGGCGGCGACGACGGCCCAACGGGGCACGTCCGGCAGGGCCTTGAGCTTCATCATGGACGTCAGAATGCTGCCCGGCCTGGCCCCCGGACATCGGCCCGGGAGCCGCTCCGCCTCCGCCGCGCGGGGGAGAGGGACCTCCTCCTCACCCCCGCCGAGGATCAGACCCCGTCCGCCCGGCGCTGATGGACCCGCAGGTGCAGGGTCGCCAGGTCCAGGAGCGGCGTCGCCACGCCGAGCGCGCGCGCCCGGGCGGTCAGGTCCCCGAAGAGGTGCTCGACCTCGGTCGGGCGGCCCGCCGCCAGGTCGCGGTAGAGGGACGGCACCATCGGCGACCCCGGCGCGGACACCACGGCGAGCGTCGCCGCCCGCTCCTCCTCCGGTACGGGGTGTCCTGCCGCGGCGGCGACCGCCGAGGCCTCGTCGAGCAGCGCCGGACCGAGCGCGGGGCCGCCGGGAGCGTCGTACACCTCGCCGACCGTGCCGCGCATCAGGCTCGTCACCGCGCCGAACGTGGTGATGAAGACCCACTTGTGCCACATCGCCGTGAGGATGCCGGCCGGCACCGGCGCGTCGATGCCCGCCCCGTCGAGGAGCTTGCGGATCCGCTCCACGCGCGCGGAGACCGTCCCGTCCTGCTCGCCGAAGGCCAGATGCGCCAGCGGCGCGAGCCGCCGGATGGCACCCGAGTCGTCGAGGGTGGTCACCACCTTGGCCACGCCGCCGAGGACGGCCGGTGCCCCGAAGCGGGTGTTGAGGGCGTCGATGTGGGCGAGGCCGTTGAGGAGCGGTATGACGGCCGTGTCCGGTCCGACGGCCGGCGCGACGTCCTCGATCGCCCGGTCGAGCCCGGTGGACTTCACCGACAGCAGGACGAGGTCGTACGGCTCGCGCAGCTCCCCGGCCGTGACGAGGCGGGGCTCCACCGTCCACTCCTCGTCCCGCCCCACGACCCGCAGCCCGCGCTCGCGCAGCGCGGCGGCCCGGGCCGGGCGGACCAGGAAGGTGACGTCCTCGCCGGCGCGGGCGAGCATCGCGCCGAAGTAGCCACCGGTGGCACCGGCGCCGACGACCAGGATCTTCATCAGGGTGAACCCTTCGTGGAGCGCCCCGAGGGCGCGGTGGTGAGCAGAGGGGTGAGCAGCCGGTGCGGCCGGGCCAGGGCCGCCGTCACCGGGTCGTCGTCCGGGGCCGGGGGAGCGAGCCCCGGGCCCGGGGCGACCAGGACGTCCTGGACCGGCACGGCCGCGCCGCACGCCGTGCAGCGGCCGTCCGGATCGAGCGGGGCCTCGTCCCCCGCGTGGAGGAAGACGCGGCGCGGGCCGCCCTCCGCCGGGTGGAACTCCTCGCCCCAGGCGGTGAGCGCGCGGACGGCCGGCCAGAGGGCGACCCCCTTGGGCGTGAGCCCGTAGACCTCGCGGCGGCCCGTGCCCGTCCCGGGGCCGCGCGCCAGGACGCCGGCCTCGGTGAGCGTGGCGAGCCGGTCGGTGAGGACCGCCCGGGGGACGCCCAGGTGCCCGGCGAACTCCCCGAACCTGCGGACCCCGTAGAAGGCGTCGCGCAGGATCAGCAGGGTCCAGCGCTCGCCGACGATCTCCATCGAGCGGGCGAGGGCACAGGTCTGGCCGCGGTAGTCACGCGGAAGCGTCATGGGCGGGAGCCTAGCGCAGAAGAGTTCGGTCACCGAACTGTTTTCTTGTGAGCGAAAGGGGCGACTAGGCTCTCGCTCACCATGAACCAGCCCACGGAGCCCAAGGCCGACAAGTCGGGAGTGCGACGGCACAACCTGAGCCTCGTCCTGCGGACCGTCCACGAGGCCGGCGAGACGACCCGGGCGGCGGTCGCGGCCCGCGTCGGGCTCACCCGGCCCGCCGTCTCCTCCCTCGTCGAGCAGCTCCTCGACCTCGGCTTCCTCGTCGAGTCGGGCAAGACGTTCAGCGGGCAGGCGGGCCGGCCGGGCACCGTGCTCAAACCGGCGGACACCGGACCCGCCGGCCTCGGCGTCGAGATCAACGTCGACTACGTCACCGTCCGCGTCGTCGACCTGACCGGCACCGACCGCGTCCGCCGCACCGAGCACCTCGACAACCGGGAGCCCGAGGCCGGCGACGTCCTCGCCCGCGCCGCCCGCGTCGCGGCGGAAGCCCTGGACGCCGCGGCCGAGCAACACCTCGTCCCGGCCGGAGCGGGACTCGCCCTCCCCGGACTCGTCTGCGACGGGACCGTCCGGCAGGCCCCCAACCTCGGCTGGAACGAGGTCCCCGCCGAAGCCCTCTTCGGCAAGGCGCTCACCGCACTGCGCCCCGACACCGCCGGTCTCCCCTTCACCTCCGACAACGAGGCCAACATGGCGGCCCTCGCCGAGCTGTGGTCCGGCTCCCTCGGAGACCTCCGCACCTTCCTGTACCTGACCGGGGAGATCGGCGTCGGCGGCGCGATCGTCGTCCACGGCGAACTGCTGCGGGGCGCCCACGGCTTCGCCGGCGAGATCGGGCACCTCGTCGTCGACGCCGCAGGTCCGCTCTGCCGCTGCGGCTCCCGCGGCTGCCTGGAGCAGTACGCGGGACAGGCCGCCCTCCTCGCCGCGGCGGACGCCGGCGGCGTGCCGGACCTCGCGCGCCGCGCCGAGGCCGCCGAGCCGCGCGCCCTCGCCGCCCTCGCCGAGGCGGGCCGGATGCTCGGCCGGGCCCTGTCGGCGGCCGTGAACCTCCTCGACCCCGAGGCCGTCGTCCTGGGCGGCATCTACCCGCGGTTGATGCCCTGGCTGACGGCCGCCCTCGCGTCGGAGCTCGCCGACCGTGTCGTCTCCGGCCTCTGGACCCCGGACGCGGAGCGTCTCCGTCCGGCGTCCGCCGCCACGGACGCGGCGCGCGGCGCGGCGGCCCTGGTGCTCCACGACATCCTGGCCGACCCCCTGGCCCATACGGTGGCACCGGGCGCCTGACGGGGGCCGAATCCCCGACGGGCCTGAGTACCTGGCCGTAACCGAGTCCCTGACGGGGCGCGCGTCCCGACCGGACGCCTGACAGGGCGCGAGTCCCTGACGGCGTGCGCTCCTGGCAGCACCCGGGTCCCTGACAGGACCGAGTCCCTGGCAGGGCCCGGGCGCCTGACGGGGCGCGCGTCCTGGCCGGAGCCGAGTGCCGGGTCGCCCGATCGTCCCGGATACCGCGTGGCGTACCCCTGCGGCTCTCATCGCGCTCTCACGCGGGCCTTATCCCGTCATCACACGCCGCCCCTAGCTTCGCGCCCATGTTCTTCACCTACCTCCGGCGCGAACTGCGCCGTCGCAGAAAGGCGGCGCTCGTCGTCGCCTCCGGGCTCGCGCTCGGCATCGCGCTGGTCATCGTCGTCAACTCCGTCTCCTCCGGCATGAGCCGGGCCCAGGGCAAGGTCCTGGAGTCCCTCTACGGTCTCGGCACGGACCTGACGGTGACCAAGGCGCAGGAGCGGCCCGAGGCCGGCGCGCAGCCGCAGCGGCCCCGGTTCGAGTTCCAGGGCAAGGAGGACGGCAAGGAGCAGAGCAGCGACCGGCTGATGGTCCAGGGCTTCCAGACCCTCGCCGACTCCACCGTCGGCACGGTCGCGAAGCAGCGGGGCGTCGACAAGGCCGTCGGCGGCCTGAGCCTGGTCAACCTGAAGATCAACGGCGAGTTCAAGCGCGGCGAGATCCAGCGCGGCGAGGGCGGGCAGACCCAGCGCGGCGGCCCGGGCGGCGGCACCGGCGGCCCCGGCGACACCGTGACCGGCGGAGGCGCGGCCTTCGACGTCGACTCCTTCACGATCTACGGCACCGACGTCACCGCCCCCGACCTCGGCCCCCTCACCACCTCCACCGTCTCCACGGGCCGCACCTTCACGACCACCGAGACCGACGCCGAGGTCGCCGTCGTGGACAGCGCCTACGCACAGGAGAAGGACCTCTCCGTCGGCGACGAACTGACCGTCAAGGGCGTGAAGTTCGCGATCATCGGGATCGCGACGGCCGACAGCGGGCAGTCCGCCGCCCAGGTCTACCTGCCCCTCAAGCAGGCGCAGACGCTCTCCGGTTCCGCTGCCAAGATCACCACGATCTACGTGAAGGCGACCGACTCGACGCGCATCGACGCGGTCAAGACCGCCATCCAGAAGAACGTCTCCGGCACCACCGTCACCACCTCCGCCGACCTCGCGCAGACGGTCTCCGGCTCGCTCGACACCGCGGCCGACCTCGCCGCGAACGTCGGCAAGTGGCTCTCGTACGCCGTGCTGCTCGCCGCCGTCCTCGTCGCCGGACTCCTCACCTCGGCCGCCGTCGGCCGCAGGGTCCGCGAGTTCGGCACCCTCAAGGCCCTCGGCTGGAGGAGCGGCAGGGTCACCCGCCAGGTCGTCGGCGAGGCACTCGTCAACGGCGTCATCGGCGGCGCGCTCGGCATCGCGATCGGCCTCGCCGGAGCGTACGCCGTCACCGCCGCGAGCCCGACCCTCACCGCCGAACTCGGCGCGAGCGGTGGCGGGTTCGGCGGCGGACGCGGCGGAGGCATGGTCTTCGGCGGCGGCCCCGGCGGAGCCCGTACGGCGGTCGGCAAGACGGTCGACATCGCGCTCACCGCCCCCGTCAGCGTCACCACCGTGGGTCTCGCCGTCCTCCTCGCCCTCGGCGGCGGACTGGTCGCGGGCGCCTTCGGCGCCTGGCGCGCCTCGCGGCTGCGCCCCGCCGACGCGCTGCGCCGCGTCGAGTAGCCGACCGCCCGAACCCACCCACGGACCACAGGAGTCCCACCATGTACGAACTCATCGGCGTCACCAAGCAGTACCGGCGGGGACAGCAGAGAGTCGACGCGCTCGCCGGGATCGACCTCACCCTCGCCCAGGGGGACCGTCTCGTCATCCAGGGCCCCACGGGCGGCGGCAAGTCCACCCTCCTCCAGATGCTCGGCGGCCTCGACCGCCCCACCTCGGGCCGCGTCCTGCTCGACGGCACCGACCTGGCCGCGCTCTCCGAGCGCCGGCTGACGGCCGTGCGCGGCCAGACCATCGGCTTCGTCTTCCAGAGCTTCAACCTCATCCCCACGCTCACCGCCCAGGAGAACGTGGAGACCGCCCTCGTCCCGCTCGGCGTCAAGGCCGCCGAGCGGCGCATCCGGGCCGCCGAGGCGCTGGAGTCGGTCGGCCTCGGCGAGCGCCTCGGGCACCTGCCGTCCGAGCTCTCCGGAGGGCAGCAGCAGCGCGTGGCCATCGCCCGCGCCCTGGTGAAGCGGCCGAAGGTGCTCCTCGCCGACGAACCCACCGGCAACCTCGACGAGTCCATGCGCGACGAGATCGTGGACCTGCTCGAAGGGCTCTGCGACGAGCACGGGCTGACCTTCGTCATGGTCACCCACGACAGCGCCGTCGCCCGCCGTGCCCCCCGCCTGGCCACGATCCGGAAGGGCCGGATCACGATCAAGGAGAACCGGCGGACGACGGCGGACCGGGTCGAGGCCTGACCGGGACCGCACCGCACGGACGGGACCGGGTCGAGGCCTGACCGGGACCGCCCTACACGGACACGCCGTGGCCGCGCAGATAGGCCAGCGGATCGATGTCCGAGCCGAAGTACGGCGTGGTCCGCACCTCGAAGTGCAGGTGCGGACCCGTCACCCGCCCGGTCGCCCCCGACCGCGCGATCCGCTGCCCGCCCGACACGCTCTGCCCGGGCGACACGTCGATCCGCGAGAGGTGCGCGTACTGGGTGTGGCGGCCGTCCGGGTGGCGGATCACCACCTCGTAGCCGTACGAGCGGCCGTATCCGGCCGTCACCACCCGGCCGGGGCCCGCCGCCCGGACCGCCGTGCCGGACGGCACCGCGAAGTCCTGCCCCGTGTGGTAGCCCTTCGACCAGGAACCCGGCTGCCCGTAGGACCCGGTGAAGACGTACGAGGTGACCGGCACCGTCCAGCCCCGCGAGGTACCGGGGGGCGTGGTGGGGCCGGGCGGTGCGGGCGGGTGTGCCGGGCGGCCCGTCCGCTGCTCGTACTTCCAGGCGTGACTGGTCCAGTACCAGTGGCCGCGTGACGGGTACCAGTACACCCGGCTCTGTCCGTCCCAGCCCTGCCGGCCGTGGAAGACGGGTTCACCCGTGCGGCCCCCTCCGTCCGCCGCGGCCTGCCGTCCGCCGCCGCCCGTGGTGCCGGTGCGCTGCGCGTACGTGGCGTAGTGGCTGGTCCAGCGCCACTCGCCCGCCGCGTTCCGGAACCAGTACCTGGAGCCGTCCCAGCCCGCGTGTGCCGGGGCGGGTTCGGCGGCGGCCGTGCCCGTGCCCGCGCCGGCCAGGGCGACGACGCCCACGGTCGCGACGACCGCGCGGCGCACTCCGTGCAGGGCGCGCCGTTCACCCGGTGCCCGGCCGGCCCGGGCCCCCTCGGCGCAGCCCGCGCACGCGCAGCCCGCGGGTGTCTCGTCGGTGAAGGCGGGCACGTCGAACGCGGGGGCGTCGAGCCCGGAGGCGTCGCTGTTCGGGTCCATGGTCCTCGTCACTCCTGGTTCGGTTCGGCCGGGCCGCCACTCCGGGTGTAGAAGGCCACGGTCAAGTCCTTGACCAGGGCCTGGCGTTCGAAGTCGTCGAGTTCGACGAGTCCCCGCGTGGTCAGCCGGGTGACGGTGTCGTCCACGGCGTCGATCACGCCGGTCAGGACCGAGTCCCGGTGCTTGGCGTCCAGGACGGCGATCTGACGCCGGCGCATGGCGGCGGCGACCTCGGGGGCGTACTCGATGCGGGTGGGCTGGGCGGAGAAGACGGCGATGCCGACCGGACGGCACTCGGCGGCGAGCATCCGGGTCAGCGCGTCGCCGACCGCCTCGGCGTCCCGGAGGGTCGGCGCGTCACCCCGGAAGGCGTCCGCCGGCAGCTGCGAGAGCACGCGCGCGGACGCCGCCTCCACCTGCTCGCGCAGATAGCCGAGGTGGTCGTCGACCGCGAGCAGGGCGCGGGCGGTGTCCCGCACGGACCACACGACCAGGACCACGACGCGCAGCGCCGAACCCTCCGCGTCGACGACGGCGATGGGTTCGCTGCGCCAGTGCCGCAGCCGTACGTCGATCCGGCGGCGCAGCACGAACGGGCTGATCCAGACGAGGCCGGTGCGCCGGACGCTGCCCCGGTAGCGGCCGAAGAGCGAGAGCACCCAGGCGGAGCCCGTCCGGCCACGGGTCAGCCCGCCGAAGGAGACGACGGCGACGACGGCACAGCAGGCGAGCGCGGCCCACTGCCACGGCGGCAGCTCGACGGTGCGCAGCGGGCGGGCCCGCCAGAGTGCCGCCGCCGCGCCGGTGAGGGCGGTGAGGCCGGTCAGGACGGCGACCCAGCCGGGGACGGCCGGGCCCGGACGTTCCGTCAGGTCGGGTTCGGCGGGCGGCGGGCGGCGGGGCAGCGTCACCGGCGCGGCGGGCCCGCCGGTTGCTCGGTCCGGCGCCGGGTTCGTCGACTGTGGCCGTGTCGGATTCGCCGTGGGGTCCTTCGTCGGGTTCTTCGTCGGGTTCTTGGTCGGGTTGGTCGTCCGGAAGAGGTCGTTCATCGGTATGCCGTCGCTGTGCCGGCGGGTGCGGACGGGCAGGGCCCGTTTCTGCAGCTCGGTCATGAGGCCCTTCCGGCCGTTCCTGAGGTGACGGCTCGTCGGATGATCTTCACGCACCATGGTCACAGGGGTGAATGTCCGGAATGCCGCGACGAAGGTCCCGAATGCCCGGGCCTTTGGTCCCATGGCCAAGGCTTCACCGCAGGCCGTTGTCAGTGGTCGCCCCTACCGTTCTCACCATGACGACGACGACCTATCTGGAGCTGTCGCAGGACGGCGGCGGTGCCCACAAGTTCTATGAAGTGACCGTCGAGCAGCTCACGGTGTCGGTCCGTTACGGCCGGATCGGCGCGGACGGGCAGACCCAGCGCTCCACGTTCCCGACGGCGGCGAAGGCCCAGGCCGCGGCGGCGAAGAAGATCGGCGAGAAGGTCCGCAAGGGATACGCGCCCGCGGTCCCCGGACAGCGGGCCGCGCGTCCCGTGACGCGTCGCGAGGTCACCTCCGCGCCCTCCACGGCACGGGCCGTCGCCCCCGTCCTCTGGCGCTTCCGGACCGGCTCGGCCGCCTTCGGCATCCACGTCGACGAGGAGCGCTGCTGGGTCGGCAATCAGGCGGGCGACGTCTTCACGCTCGACCGCGCCGGCGAGGTGCAGGCCCGGTTCAGCCTGCCGGACGGCGTCAAGTGCCTGGTCGCCGACGACTTCTGGATCTACGCGGGCTGCGACGACGGCAAGGTGTACGACCTGTCGTCCAAGCTCCCGTTCGCGGCGTACGACATCGCCACCGACGTCGACATCTTCTGGCTCGACATCCACGAGGGCGTCCTGCACGTCGCCGACCGCTCCGGCCGGCTCACCGTCATCGACCACGAGGACGAGCACCAGTGGGCGCGTGCCGGCGCCGGAGAGCACGCCTGGATGATCCGCGCCGACGGGGACGCCGTCTACTACGGGGACACGCGGGGCGTCGCGGCCCACGCGCCGGACGGCGGCGGCGAGCTGTGGCACACCGCGACCGAGGGCGGGGTCCTCTTCGGCTGGCAGGAGGACACCGCGGTCTACGCGGGCACGTCGCGCAAGAAGGTGCAGCGGCTCGCGAAGAAGGACGGGCGCGTGGAGGCGGTGTACTCCTGCGACAGCCCGGTGTACTCCTGCGCCACCTCGCCCGGCGGCCGGTTCGTCTTCGCCGCCGACTCCGCCTCCTCCGTCTACTGCTTCGCGGAGGACGGCACCAGACTGTGGAAGCTCGGCACGGGCGGCGGTTCGGCGCTCTCCATGCAGTACCGGGACGAGCGGCTCTACCTGGTGACCACGGACGGTTCGCTGGTCTGCGTGGACGCGAGCGAGGCGGCGATCGAGGCCGCCCAGCAGGGGACGGTCCCGGTCGCGCGGGACATCAAGCTCGCCGCCGCCCTGCCGGTCTACGAGCCGGCGACGACCGTGACCGCCGTGACCGCCGTCAGTGACGCCCCGGCCGGATCGGTGGTCGTGGAGTGCGTGACCGAGTCGGGCCGGACCCGGGTGCGGGTCGTCTCCCAGGGATACGACTCCGCGTGGAACGTGCAGTTCCCGCGCGCGATCCGGGAGCCCGGCGCGCGGTACGTGGTGGATGCCCTGCACCCGGCCGCGGGCGGCTTCTACCGGGTGCGCGGCGACATCCGGCGGCTGCTGTGACGATCGGCGCGGGGAGCGGCTCGGGCGTGTTCGAGGCGGCCACGGGCGACGGGCCGCCGCTTCCGCCGGCCGAGGCCGAGCAGCGCTCGCGGGAGATCCGCGCCGCCGTCGACGGGCTGCTCCAGATCAGGCGGCTGACGCTGCGCCAGGGAGGCGACCCGAGGGCGGTGCCCGCGGAGTGGGAGCGCCGGAGGCCGGTCCGCGCGGTGGCCCTGGCCCTGGAGTCCGGCGGGATCACGCCCTCGTCCGTCGACGCCGCCGGAGCGCGGGTCTCCACCGGCTACCGGGTCGGCGCGGGGGAGCGGCCCGGCACGGCGGTCGTGGAGTGGCTCGGCCCGCCGGGGGCGGGCGTCGCCCAGGAGGAGGAGGCGGCCCTGGGCGCGTGCGTGCCGGTCCTGGAGCGGCTCGGCTGGGACGCCCTGCTCTACCGGGGGCCGCGCGGCCGCCGCTTTCTGGAGGTGGAGCCCATGGGGGCCTGATGTGCCGGACCGGGGGCGGGGATCAGGCGATCGAGGCGGAGACGATCGCCGAGACCGCGATGTTGCAGGAGGCCGTCACCCAGACCGCCGGGTGCGGCTCGGGCTCGACGAGCGTGGCACCGAGCTTTCCCGGCGTGACCAGGTCGACGACGAGGAAGGCCACCCCCATCATCACCAGGCCGAGGAGACCGAACGCGGCCGTCGAGACGAGCCCCTTGCCGAAGTTCTCGTACGTCGTCCAGATCGAGGTGAAGACGATGCCGCCGATGCCGAGGAGAGCCGAGCTGAGCAGGATCGCGGCGTTGCGGTTGCGGTCCTCCCATATCTGGCGCCCGAGCTTGCCGGGGGTCAGCAGGTCCACGAGCACGATGCCGAGGATCAGCAGGACCACGCCGAGGGCGCCGTAGGCGCCGGCCCGGCCGAGGCCGTTGACGATGTCGCTCATGAAGTGCCGGCTCCGAAGGGTTGCGATCGCGGGCGATCGGTGGTCAAGGACCGGCAAAATGTAGCGCACGCGTCAAGGACGCCCGCCGCCCGCTCGGAGGCCGGGCGGGCGGCGGGCGGACGCGAGGAGTGCGTGCTCAGGCCCCCGGCGGAAGGTCCTTGGCGCGGGAGCGGACCATGAAGGCCGTGATGATCTCGGTCGCACCGACGACGAGGAGCCAGATGCCGCCGAGGACGGTGAGCACCGCGGCCGACTCCAGCGGGGACACGATCAGCACGATTCCGGCGAGCGCGCTGACGATGCCGAGGAAGATCTGCCAGCCGCGCGCCGGCATCGCGGGGTCGGAGGCGGCCGCGACCGTCTGCATGATGCCGCGGAAGAGCCAGCCGATCCCGATCCACAGCGCGAGCAGCAGGATCGACTGCGTCGCGCCCCGGAAGCAGAAGAGACCGAGCAGGATCGACAGTGCGCCGCTGATGAAGGCCATGACCCGGAGCGCCGTGGTGGCGTGCGTGCCGAAGGCGGCGACCAGTTGCACCACACCGCTGAACAGCAGATACAGACCGAAGAGCACCCCCACCACCGTCAGGGTGGCCTCCGGCCAGGCCAGGACCAGGACGCCGAGGACCAGGGAGACGAGCCCGGCGACGAGCAGGGCCTGCCAGGCGAAGCCCGCCAGCATCACCAGCGGACCGGGTGGCACGTCCCTCGGCGTGGCGCGGTCGTACGGACTGTCATGAGTCTGAGTCATGGGACGCAACCGGTCCTTTCGTCGCGGGTGGGGGCGGTTCAGAGCGGGGTGGCGTAGGAGCTCAGGAAGAGCGCCTCGGCCAGCGCCATGTGTTCGATCTCGGAGGGGTCCACGCTCTCGTTCGGCGCGTGGATGAGACAGCCCGGCTCCTCCACGCCGATCAGGGCGATCTCCGCCTCGGGGAAGTGCGCGGCGAGCACGTTGCACAGGGGGATCGAACCGCCCTGCCCCGCCTGGACCATGTCCTTTCCGTACGCCTCGCGGAGCGCCGCCGCCAGGGCCCGGTAGGCGGGTCCGTCGGTCCGCGCCCGGAAGGGCTGTCCGCCGCTCTCGGGCTCCACCTCCACCCGGGCGCCCCACGGGGCGGCCGAGGTCAGATGGTCGGTGAGGGCGCGCAGGGCGTCGTCCGTGTCGATCCCCGGTGGCACCCGCAGGCTGACCCTGGCCCGTACCTTCGCCTGGATCGCGGCCGAGGAACCCACCACCGGCGGGCAGTCGATGCCGAGGACGGTGACGGCGGGCCGGGCCCACAGTTCGTCGGCGACCGATCCGGTGCCGACGAGGGACACCCCGTCCAGGACGCCGACATCGGTGCGGAACTGCTCGACCGGGTAGTCGACCCCGTCCCAGACGCCGTCGCCGGCGAGGCCCTTGATCGCCGTGTTGCCGTGCTGGTCGCGGAGGCTGTCGAGGATCCGGACGAGCGCCGCCAGCGCGTCGGGCGCCGGGCCGCCGAACATGCCGGAGTGCATCTCCCCCTTGAGGGTGGAGACGGTCACGACGACGTTGGTGAGTCCGCGCAGCGAGGTGGTGGCGGTGGGCAGGCCGAGGGCGAAGTTGCCGGTGTCGCAGACCAGCAGGGTGTCGGCGGCGAAGAGATCGGGCTGGAGCGGTACGAGCTGCTCCAGGCCGCCCGTCCCCTGCTCCTCCGAACCCTCCGCCACGAACTTGATGTTCACGGGGAAGCCCCGGCCCTCCGGCCCGCCGAGTGCCCGCAGCGCCGTCAGGTGCATCGCGATGTTGCCCTTGCAGTCGGCGGAGCCGCGCCCGTACCAGCGGCCGTCGCGCTCGGTCAGTTCGAAGGGCGGGGTCCGCCAGGCGGCGTCGTCCAGCGGCGGCTGCACGTCGTAGTGGCAGTAGAGCAGTACGGTCGGCGCCCCTTCGGGGCCCGGCGCGTGCCCCACCACCGCGTCCGTGCCGTCCGGTGTCGTCACCCGGCGCATGTCCCGGAGCCCGGCCTCCGTGAAGGCCCGCACGAGGAAGTCCGCGGTCTTGGCGCACTCCTCGGGCGGGAACTGGCGCGGGTCGGCGACCGAGCGCATCGCCACGAGGGCGGTCAGGTCCTCCTTCGCCCGGGGCATCTGCGCCCGGACCCTCTCCCGCAGGGCTGCGGTCTCGGTGGACTCGGCGGACATGCGTACCCACTTCCCTCGGGGATGAAAGCCCACTCAGTCAAGCAACAGTGGGCAATCGCCGCAAAACATGACTCAAGTGGGCTATTCAGAGGTGGCCTCAGGGGGCGCCCGGGAGCGGGCGGGGCGAGAGTGGACGGCGTACGTGTCCGCCTCCCGCACCTGGAGAACCCCATGGCACACCCCAACCGACGCGATCTCGGGCTGCTCGTGCTGAGGGTCGGCACCGGTGCCGTGCTCGCCGCGCACGGCACGCAGAAGCTCCTCGGCTGGTTCGGGGGCGGCGGCATCGAGGGCACCAGCAAGGCGATGGAGGCCATGGGCTTCCACCCGCCCCGGGAGAGCGCGATCGCCGCCGGTCTCGGCGAGGCGGGCGGCGGGGTCCTTCTCGCCCTGGGCCTCGCCACCCCGGCCGCCGGCGCCGCCGCGGCCGGTGCTATGGCGGGAGCCGTCGCCGTCCACGCCCCGGCCGGCTTCTTCGCCCAGGCCGGCGGCTACGAGTACCCGGCCTTCCTCGGGTTCACCGCCGCAGCGATCGGCATCACCGGCGCCGGACGGTACTCCCTGGACCACGCCACCGGACACGTCCTCGACCGCCCCTGGGTGGTCGCCACCGCCTTCCTCGGCACGGCGATCGCCGCCGCGGCCGTCGTCGGCCGCCGCGCCCAGGAACAGGCCTCCCCCGCCCCGGAACCGGAGTCGGAACCGGAGTAGAAGCGTCCCGCAGGGGGACCCGCACGTGTCCACCGCGCGGGAGGGTTAGGCTCGCCGCAGAGGAAGGGACGGGCGCCGCACATGAAGATCGATCTGACGGACACCGACTCCAGCAAGATCAACAAGGCGATCCTGCAGGGTCGCAGGGCCGTCGGCACCCCCGCCGTCGGCGCCGTGCTCACACTCATCGTCGTGACCGACGAGGAGAACGCCTACGACTCCGTCAAGGCGGCCAACGAGGCCTCCCGGGAACACCCTTCCCGCACCCTCGTCGTCATCAAGCGCCACGCCCGCACCCCCCGCGAGCGGTACGAGACCCGGCTCGACGCCGAGGTCAGGCTCGGCTCCGACGCCGGCTCGGGCGAGACGGTCCTGCTCCGGCTGTACGGCGAACTCGGCGCCCGCGCCGACTCCGTGGTCCTGCCGCTGCTCCTGCCGGACGCGCCCGTCGTCGTCTGGTGGCCCGTCGACGCGCCCGAAGTCCCCTCCCGGGACCCGCTGGGCTCGCTCGCGCAGCGCCGCATCACCGACATGTACGCGGTCGAGGACCCCCTCGCCGCCCTGGAGAAGCGCGCCGCCTCGTACGCCCCCGGCGACACCGACCTCGCCTGGACCCGGCTCACCCCGTGGCGCTCGATGCTGGCCGCGTCCCTCGACCAGGCGCCGCTCACCGTCACTTCGGCCGCCGTCGAGAGCGAGGCGGAGAACCCCAGCGCCGAACTGCTGGCCCGCTGGTTCGAGGTCCGGCTCGGCGTCCCCGTCGACCGCGTCGTCACCGACGGCCCCGTCGTCACGGCCGTCCGCATGGGCACCACCGACGGCGAGATCCGCATCGACCGGCCCGAGGGCCCGGTCGCGCGGCTCGCCATCCCCGGCCAGCCCAACAGGGTCCTCGCCCTGAAGGTCCGGACCACCGCGGAGCTGATCGCCGAGGAGCTGCGCCGCCTCGACCCCGACGAGGCCTACGAGGCGGCCTTGCGCGGCCGCGCCTGACGGGCCCCCGTGTGGGCAATCGTCCCGCAGGGCGATGGGGGTCCCCCCTGCTCGAGCGAAGCCGAGAGCTTGGGGGAGGGTGGGCACACGGGACGGCGCCCTTCGCGGCGCCTCCGCGTTCCGCGCCTGGACCCGCACCACCGGCGACGGTGCACAGGGTGCGGGTTCAGGCGCGTGAGCCTCTGGCGCCGGCAAGGGCGCCGTTCCGTTGTGCCCACCCGTTCCGCCCCTTGCGGAACGCCTGCCCACAACGGCGGGCGCCGTCCGTACGGGGTGGGCACCGCCCCGGCGGAACGCATGCCCACAACGGTGGGCACCGCCCCGGCGGGACGATGGCCCACAACGGGCAGCGGCGCGGGCGCGTCAGGGTTCCCGGCGGAAGACCAGGACGACGTCCGCCGACCGTCGGACCCGGGGCGCGTCCGGATCGGGCAGGGCGAGCAGTCGTGACCTGGTCTCGTCGACCAGACGGCCGGCCTCGCCGCCCACCGCCCAGGCGCCGGTGAACAGGCCGCGCGTCAGCGACTCGGCCATCGACCGGGGCGACACCTGGAAGGACGTGGGGCGTTCCGACGCCGTCCCCTCGTAGACGAGACCGTGTGCGGCGGCGATCGGGGCCAGCCACTCCGGGCCGTCGCGGCGGCTGCCCTCCGGATCGAGGCGGTCCTCCAACTCCCCGACGAGGAGGCCGATGTCGTCCGCCGGGCGTGTGCCGCCCGCCGGGACGACCAGATAGCGGCCGCCCGGCCGCAGGACCCGCGCCACCTCGGCGAGGACGGCCCGGTTGTCCGGTCCCGCGTGCAGCAGCCAGGTCGACACCGCCTGGTCCACCGACCCGCTCCGCACGGGCAGCCGGCAGGCGTCGCCCACCGCCACCCGGGCGCCGAGCCGGGCCTTCGCCCGCGCGAGCATTCCGGGTGAGAGGTCGATGCCGTGCACGGTGTGGCCCCGCGCCGTCAGCTCGGCCGCCACGATGCCCGTCCCGACGCCGATGTCCAGCACCGGGCGCGCGGGGTCGAGCAGCGGGGCGAGTTGCTCCGCGAAACCGGCCGCGCGCACCGTACCGCCGCGCGACTCGTCGTACA
Organism: Streptomyces tanashiensis; assembly: GCF_014648895.1. GTDB lineage: Bacteria > Actinomycetota > Actinomycetes > Streptomycetales > Streptomycetaceae > Streptomyces > Streptomyces tanashiensis. The sequence continues at coordinate 111,643 of NZ_BMRZ01000008.1, read as the reverse complement.
CCGGGGCGATCTCGTCGAACTCGGCCGCCTGGCGTCTCGGAGAGGGAGAGGTCACCGTCCCCACCTCACGCCTCCGGCGTGAAGGTCACGGGCAGCGTCGCCATGCCGCGCAGGATGCCCTCGCGCCGGCTCAGGTCGGCGTCCGGGTCGGCGAGCCGGAGGTCGGGGAAGCGCCGCAGCAGGGTGCCGATGGCGATCCTGGCCTCCGCGCGGGCCAGCGGAGCACCCAGGCAGAAATGCACACCATGGCCGAAAGCGAGCTGTTGCGGCACCTCGCGGCGGGCCACGTCGAGGATGTCGGGACGGTCGTAACGCCCCGGGTCGCGGTTGGCCGCGGCGAGCCCGATGATGATCATCTCGCCGGCCGGGACGGTGACCCCGCCGATCTCGTACGGGTCGACCGTGAAGCGCGCGACTCCGCGGCTCACCGGTCCCTCGAATCGCAGGAGTTCCTCGATCGCCCCCGGCAGCAGCGAGGGGTCGTCGCGCAGCGCGGCGAACTGCTCCGGGTGGCGCAGGAGGGCGTGGACGCCGTTCGCGATGAGGCTCGCCGTCGTCTCGTGACCGGCGAGCGTGAGCAGGATGGCCATGGCCGTCAGCTCGCGGTCGCTGATCTTCTCCTCGGCCTGCGCCGCGCAGAGCGCGCTCAGCAGGTCGTCCTTCGGGTCCGCCTTGCGCGCGGCGATCAACGGCTCGAAGAACTCGGTGAGTTCGGCGCGCGCCCGCGCTCCCTTGGCGAGCCGCTCCGGCGTGTTGGGCGGCATGATGAGGCCGACCGCGAGACGGGCGAAGTCGGGCTGTCCCTCGGCCGGGATGCCGATGAGTTCACTGAGGACGGCCATCGGCAGCGGGAGCGCGAACTCGGAGACGAGGTCGGCGGATCCGCGCTGGGCGATCGCGTCGAGGAAGGCGTCGGTGTGCGCCTGGACGCGGGGCGCGAGCGCCTCCACGCGGCGGAAGGTGAAGGCCTTCGAGACGAGGTTGCGCAGCCGGGTGTGGTCCTCGCCGTTGGCCACCAGCATGCTGGCCATCAGGACGTTGGTGCGCTCCTGGTGGGCCATCTCCTCCTCGAGGCCGGTGACCCCGACGGGACTGCTGCTGAGGCGCGCGTCGGTGAGCGCCGCCACCGCCTCGTCGTAACCCGTGACCATCCAGACTTCAAGAGTGGGATTCAGCCGTACGCGCTGAACGACTCCGTGCTCACGGATGCGCTCGAAGAGCGGGTAGGGGTTGGGCTGTTGAGCAACATTTACCGGGACATCGTGAACGATTGTCTGGTCTTGGCCGGTCATCTTCCGTAACTCCCCGAAGCTTTGTGAAAGATCTCTGGCAGGTAGTCATACCAGCCACCCCAGTTGCGTGGTAGCGTCACCGGCGCTCGGCTCGGATGATGTACGGGGAAGGACCGGCGAACCGCCGGTGAAGCACCAACGAGGCGTTCCACCCACCGGTGATCCGGCGTCTCGCGCAGCACGACTTGTCGGCAGTCAAGGCCTCAACCAGGCCCGACGCACAGGGGGAGACGTTTCGTGGAGCAAGCGGCAGCAGTGGACCCGATCCTTGATCTGGTCCGCCCGTCGATCCTGCGGAACCCCTACCCCGCCTATGCCCGGATGCGGGAGACCGCGCCGGTCTTCTGGCACGAACTGCTCGGTTCCTGGGTCCTCACCCGCCATGCCGACTGCCTCGCGGTGCTCACCGACAGCAACCGGTTCGCCTCCGACTGGCGCCGCGCCGGCGAGGACATCCCCGCACCGCTGCTGAGCGTCCAGACCCTCGACCCGCCCGAGCACACCGCCATCCGGCACCTGCTGCTCGACGGCTTCCGAGCCCAGGACCGCCAGGCCCTGCACGACGGCCTGGAGCTCCAGATCGCGGACCTGCTCGCCGAGTTGGCCGGGCGGCCCTCCTTCGACTTCGTCGGAGAGCTCGCCGAACCGGTCGCCCTGCGCTTCGTCACGGCCTTCCTGGGCGTCCCGGCGCCCGAGCTCGACTGGTTCGTGCCCATGTCCCGTACCGTCGTCGACGGCATGGACGCCGGGCTGTGGCCCGAGAAGCACGAGCCCGCCGTCGCGGCCCGGGCCCGGCTCGCGGAGTACGCCGGCGGGTGGCTCGCGGATCCGCCCAAGGAGGGGCTCATCGCCTACGTGGCGGAGCACGCGGCGGACAGCGGCGTGGCAGAAACGGTTCTGCGGAACAGTCTGCGCGCCGTCCTCCACGCGGGCTACGAATCCGCCTCACGACTCCTCGGCAACGCCGCGGCGGCTCTCCTCACCACCCCCGGCGCGCTCGACGCGTTCCGGGCGAGCCCGGCCCCGGCCGTGGACGAACTCATCCGGTACGACGCACCGGTCCAGGCGGACGCCCGGGTCTGCGTCGCCGACACCGACCTGGGTGGCGTCACCATCAAGGCGGGTGATCCGGTCACGCTCTTCCTGGGCGCGGCCAACCACGACCCGCTGCGGTTCGACCACCCCACAGACCTGCGACTCGACCGCACCCCGAACCCGCACCTCGGGTTCGGACGCGGGGCCCATGCCTGTCTGGGCGCGTCCATGGCGATCCGGCTCGCCGGATCGGTCCTCGGGACCCTGGCCAGGGACTACCCGGACGCACGGGCAGTCGCGGAACCGGACCACCGGCGCAATCTGACTCTCCGCGGTCTCGACCGCTTCGAGGTCACTCTGCGTCCACGAGCGGGGGAGGAGGTTCGACCATGAAGTACTGGCACTGAAACTCACGAGCGTGACGCCCGTCCGGGAGGCGGGCAGCACGCCGGTGTACGGCTCACGTGCACCCCGCCGGAGCCCGGGCCCGCTGCGCGGCCCGGGCTCCGGCCCCTTCTCACGGGGCAGCCCACCGTCGCGGCCGCACGCCCGGAGCACTCGGAGGCCCCGGCGTATCCATGCGGTCCGGACGGACACTCCGCGCCGTCAGCGCCACGAGAGCGCCACAGAGCCGCCACTCGTGACATCCTCGGACGAACCGCCCACGCCGTCGTCCCCCGTGGGCCTTCCCCGTCTCCTGCGCGGAGGGACACCTTGCTCATCACCCACGCCGTACGCCACGACGCCCTGCACGTGACGCTCCACCACGACCTGGACGTCACCAACCGTGCCGCGGCCGCCCTCCAGATCCAGGCCCTCGTCCAGGAGCACCGGCCCGCCGGGGTGGTCATCACGCTCCCGGCGGCCGACCCCAGCCCCGCCACCCTCAGCGCCCTCGCCCGCGCCCACCGCATGTGCGCCGGCCTCGGCGTCCCCCTCACCCTCAGCGGCGCGAGCGACCGCACCCGCCGCCTCCTGGACGCCAACAGCGCCTGAAGCGGTGACACCCGGGGACAGTGACGGCCGATCAGACTGTCGGTTTCCGACTGCTTCGGGCGGGCGTCTCCCGTGAGGGCGGCGGCTCCGCCGCGGGCGTCGTGGGAGCGGTGACGGGCGGGTGTGAGTACCGGAACACCACACGGCGGCCGGCCGGGCGGGCCCAGCGTGTACGCTCCGAACACCGCCCCTGACCTGCAGAAAGCAGGCAGGCAGCAGACAGACGGGGAGTTCTCTGTGGTGCGTACCTGGTGCGGGACGGTGATCAGGTGACACGGGAGCCCGGGGACGCGACGCAGGGCCGCGGCGGCCGATTCCGGCTGGTGGGCCGGCGGCGGCAGCTCGGGCAGCTCCTCGACGCCGTGCGCCGGCCGCCGGCGGTCGTGCTGGTCGAGGGAGAGGCCGGCGTCGGCAAGTCCCGCCTGATCCGTGAGGCGTCGATCGAGCTCGCCGGCGAGCGTCAGCAGGTGCTGACCGGATTCTGCCACCCCCTGCGCGAGCCGTTCCCGTACGGGCCCGTGATCGACGCGCTGCGCAAGGCCGACCTGACGGGTCGCCCCGCCTTCCCGCCGACCGCCGGCGCCCTGACACCGCTGCTGCCCGACCTGGCCGACCGGCTCCCGCCCCCTCCGGAGCAGCCGGCCGACGCCTCCGGCCGGCGCTTCCGACTGCTCCAGGCCGTACGGTCGTTCCTGACCGGACTCGGCCCGACGACCCTGATCGTCGAGGATCTGCACTGGGCGGACGAGGCCACCCGCGACCTGCTCCTGCTGCTCGCGCGCGACCTGCCGCCCCGGCTGAGCCTCGTCCTCACCTACCGGGCCGAGGACCTGCCGCCGGGAGGCACCGTGCTCGGCGCCGCCTACCGTCATCCGCCCGGCACCGCGGGCGCGGTGATCCGGCTCGGCCCGCTGGTGGAGTCCGAGGTCCAGGAGCTGGCGTCCGCCGCCCTGGGCCCGCACGCCACCACCGCCCTCGGTGCCGCCCTGTACCGGCGCAGCGAGGGCCTGCCGCTGGTCGCCGAGGAGGACCTGATCACCCTCGCCGAGTACAGCGGAACCCACGGATACGGCGAGGCGGTGGAACGGCTTCAGGACGCGGACGCCCCGCGCGGCCTGCGCGAGACCGTCGTCGAGCGCCTCGGAACGCTGTCGCCGCAGGCCAACGCGCTGGCGGAGGCCGCAGCCGTGCTCGCGACCCCGGCGCCCGAGGAGTCGCTGACCGCTCTGGCCGGGCTGGACGAGGAACAGGGCGCCGGGGCGCTGATCGAGCTGCTCCGGGCCTCCCTCCTGCGCGAGGCCGACCACGGCGCGTACGTGTTCCGCCATGTGCTCGCCCAGCAGGTCGTCCACCGGAACATTCCCGGCCCCGCCCGGCGGCGCCTGCACCTCCGTGCCGTCGAGGCGCTGCGCAGCCGTACACCGGCCCCGTCGGTGCAGATCGCCCACCACACCCTGGCGGCGGGAGACCGGGCCGGCTGGCTGCTCTGCGCCCAGGACGCCGTCGACGAGGCGATCGCCGTCCGCGACGGCGGCACGGCGGCCACGCTGCTCCGCCAGATGCTCGACCGGCCGGAGCTGGAGGGCGAGGCACGCTCCCGGGCCGCCCTGGCCCTGGCCGGGATCGCCTCCTCCAGCGTCGACTTCCGCACCGACGCCCGGCTGCTGCGCCGGCTCCTCGGCGACCCCCGGCTGTCCGAGGAGGTCCGCGGCGAGATCCGCCTCGGTCTGGGCCTCGGCATGCTCAACGAGAACGCCGACCCCGCCGGGTTCGACGAGGTGGAACGGGCCGTCGGTGAACTGGAGACCTGCCGTCCCGAGCGCGCCGTGCGGGCGATGGTCGCGCTGGCTCTCAAGGAGGCGGAAGGGCCCGCGTACACCCAGGCCTGGCTGGAGCGCGCCGAGGCCAAGGTCCGCGACAGCGCGAACGAGGCGCTCAGAGCGGCGGTCCGCGCCACCCGCCTCACCCTGACGGCCTGTCAGGGAGACGCCAGGCTCTGGGAGTCGCTCGCCTCCCTGCCCCGTCACGCGGAGGACCGGGAGGTGCTCCGGCAGACGGGCCGCGCCCTGCAGAACGTCTCCGACACCGCCGTCTACCTGGGGCACGACCGGCGCGGCGTCGCGCTGGCCACGGAGGCCGGGCAGGTGGCGGCCCGGGTCGGCAGCTCGATCTCGGAATTCCTGTCCCGTGGCACGCTGTTGAGGCTCGACGCCTTCGCCGGCCGGTGGGAAGGACTTGAGGAGCGTCTGGACGCGCTGGTCGACGGCTACCCGACCGCCGTCGCCGCGCACGCCGAGCGGGCCCTGCTCGTCGGGACCCTCGCCACGTCCCGGGGGCAGTACGCCCGAGCGGAGGAGCTGTACGAGGAGGCCGCGAAGGCCGGCGCCGGCCTGCTGCTGGTGGGGCCGGAGCTGCGGGCGGCCGCCGGCCTGAGCGACGTCCACCTGGCCAGGGGCGAGGCGCCGCGGGCCCGGGCGGTCGCCGAGCGGGCGGTCGCCACCGTCCGGCGGACCGGCGCCTGGCCCCGGGCGGCCGGGCTGCTGTCGGCCGCGGTCGAGGCGGCGCTGGCCTGCGGCGGCCGTGAGGACGCCGAGCGGCTGGCCGCCGAGGCCGGGCACGGCATCCTCGGACGTGACGCTCCCGCTGCCGTCGCCGACCTGGAGACCGTCCACGGCCTGCTGCGCCGGGAGGCCGAACCGGACGCCGCCGCAGGGCATTTCGCCGCCGCGGCGGACCGGTGGCAGGAGATCGGCCGGCCGTACGAGAGGGCCCGCGCGTTCGAGCGGCAGGGCAGTGCCCTGCTGGGACGCGACCCCGGCGCGGCGGCCGGGCCGTTCACCGAGGCGGTGGCCGTCTTCACGGAGCTGGGCGCCACCGCGGACGCCGCTCGCTGCGGGCGGGTCCTGCGCGACCTCGGCGTCGCCCGCCGAGGCCCGGGCCGGCGGGGGTACGGCGGCAGCCTGTCGCCGCGCGAGCACCAGGTCGCCGGGCTGCTCGCGGCCGGTGCCACCAACCAGAGCATCGCCGAGGCGCTCTTCCTGTCGCCGCGGACGGTGGAGAACCACGTCGCCAAGGTGCTGCGGAAGCTCGGCACGGACCGGAAGCGGGTCGCGGCCGCCTACCCGGGACGAGCGGACGCCGGGTGAACCGGTCCTGAGACGGCCGATGCCGATGTCGCCGCCCGGGCCCCGGGCGGCGACATCGGCCTCGGGCAGTCGCCCGCCCGCCCGTCAGGCCGGCAGGCCGACGGCGCGTTCGCGGTTGCGCCGCTGCTGGATCACCACGGCGGCGACCAGGAGGGTGCCCTGGGCGACGTTCTGCCAGAAGCTGTTGATGCCCTGGACGGTGAGGCCGTTCTGAAGGGCACCGAGCAGGGCGACGGCGAGCAGGGTGCCGCCGATGCCGCCCTTGCCGCCCTTGAGGGCGCAGCCGCCGAGCGCGGCGGCGGTGATGGACTGGAGCTCGAGCCCTTCGCTGCCGGAGACCGGCTGGCCGCTTCCGGTGCGGGCGGTGAGCAGGACGCCGGCGAGGGCGGCGACGGCACCGCTGAGGGCGTACGCGGAGATCAGGTACTTGTTGAGGTTGATGCCCGCCAGACGGGCGGCGGTGTCGTTGCCGCCGATGGCGTAGATGTTGCGGCCGATGTCGGTGTAGGTGAGCAGCACGTGGACGGCGGCGGCCACCAGGATCAGGATCCAGATCATGGTGGGCAGGCCGGCGATCTTCCCGCGGCTGAGGAAGAGGAAGATCGGGTCGCCCAGCACGTACCCCTGGGCGCGGCCGTCGGAGACGAGCTGGGCGACGCCCTTGTAGGCGGCGAGGCCGGCGAGGGTGGCGATGGTGGGGTTGACCCGGCCGTAGATGATCACGACGCCGTTGAACAGGCCCACGGCCGTGCCGACGGCGAGTGCGGAGCCGATGCCCGCCGGGGCGCTGGAGCCGGCCGCGGTGAACACCATGGCGCTGACCACGGACGCCAGACCGGCCTGCGAGCCGACCGAGATGTCCAGGCCGCCGCAGATGATGACGACGGTCTGGACGACGGCGAGCAGGCCGGCGATGGTGGCCGCCTCGGCGATCACCTGGATGTTGTCCCAGCCCAGGAAGTTGGGGTCGAGCGAGCCGAAGAGGACGACGACGGCGGCGAGGGCGCCGATCAGGCTGAGGTTCTGGCCGCCGACGGAGCCGAGCAGCGCCCGGGCGCGGGCGGGCCGCTGCGGTGCGGTGGTGGGGGCGGTGCTGGTGGTCATGGCTTCTGTGCTCCGGTGCTGGCGTGGTGGTCGGTTCGGGAGTCGGTGGTCAGGTCGTCGGCCATCGCGAGGGCGAGTACGGCCTCCTCGGAGGCTTCGGAGCGGCTGAGCTCTCCGGTGACCCGGCCGTTCTGCATGACGACGACGCGGTCGGCGAGGCCGAGCACCTCGGGGAGTTCGGAGGAGATGACGAGCACGGCGACGCCGTCCCGGGCGAGGTCGGCGATGATCTGGTAGATCTCGGCCTTGGCGCCGATGTCCACGCCCCGCGTGGGCTCGTCCAGGATCAGCAGATCGGGCCGGCGGGCCAGCCAGCGGGCGAGCACCACCTTCTGCTGGTTGCCGCCGGACAGGGTCCGCACCTCGGTCTCGATCGAGGGGGCGCGCACTCTCAGGCGGTCGGCGTAGCGCTGGGCGAGGTCCTTCTCGGCGCGGAGCCTGACGAAGCGCCGCCGGCGCAGGCGTTCGAGACTGACCAGCGAGGTGTTGTCCCGGATGGTGCGGTGCAGGAACAGCGCCTGGGCCTTGCGCTCCTCGGGCGCGAGGCCGATGCCGGCCCGGATCGCCCGGCGCGGGCTGCCGAGGCGCAGCCGCCGGCCGGAGAGGGCGACCGTGCCGGTGCGGACCGGTGCGTCACCCGCGAGGGCGAGGGCGAGCTCGGAGCGGCCGGCGCCGATCAGGCCCGCCAGGGCGACGACCTCGCCGGCGTGGACGGTGAGCGAGACGTCGTGGACGTCGTCGGTGCCGAGGCCGTCCACCTGGAGCACCACCCGCTCGGTGGCGACGTTCTGACGGACGAACAGGTCGGCCAGGTCGCGGCCGACCATGAGCCGGACCAGGTCGTTCTCGTCCGTCTCGGCGGCGTCCGCCACACCGGCGAGCGTGCCGTCGCGCAGGACCGCGATCCGGTCGGCGAGCCGGAAGATCTCCTTCATCCGGTGGGAGACGTAGACGACCGCGATGCCCTGCGAGCGCAGGCGCTCGATCAGCGCGAAGAGCGCTTCGACCTCGTGCTCGGAGAGCGAGGACGTGGGCTCGTCGAAGGCGATCACGCGGGCAGGGGTGTCGCCGGTGAGAGCACGCAGGATCTCGACCAACTGGCGCTGTGCGGCGGTGAGTTCCGATCCCAGAAGATCGGGGTCGAGGACCTTGGCGAAGCCGAGGCGGTCCAGGTCGGCGGTGATCCGGCGGCGCAGCTCGGCGCGGTCCAGGCGGCGGCCCGCGCGGCGCGGCAGGGCGCCGGCGTAGACGTTCTCGGCGACCGAGACGTGCGGGATGATCTCCGGCTCCTGGGGGATGATCCGGATCCCGGCGTGCCGGGCGTCGATCGGCGAGTTCAGGTCGAGCACCTCGCCGTCGAGCAGGACCCGGCCCTCGCTGGGCCGGTGGTCGCCGGTCAGGATGCGCAGCAGGGTGGACTTCCCGGCGCCGTTCTCGCCCATCAGGGCGGTGACCTGCCCGGGCGGGAAGTTCAGGTCGACGCCGCGCAGCGCCTGGACGGCGCCGAAGCGTTTGCCGACGTTCTCTGCGGTCAGGCCGGGCGGGTGGGCCGGCGCGGCGGGCGAGCGGCTGGGTGTGGTCATCATGGCCTCAACTGGCGGTGCGGTACGGGTGGGGCGGGAGGGGCGGCGGGCGCGCGAGCCCGCCCGGCCGGGACGGAGCGCCGGTGCGGCCGGGCGGACAGGCGGACAGGCGGCAGGGCGGCCGGGGCGGCCGGGGGAGGAGAGCCGGTGCGGCGGGTGGGGTTGTGGGCCGCACCGGCTCCCGACGGTGGGTCAGCCGCAGCTGACGCCCGCGGCCTGCCAGGTGGCGGCGTCGACCATCTTTGTGGGAGCGAACGCCTCGGCGGGGAACTCCTTGCCGTTCTTGAGGCGGTCGTACATGGTCTGGACGGCGAGGGCGCCGACGTCCTTGCAGTTGATGAACAGCGCGGCCTTCATCCCGGACGGCTTGCCGGACTTCCACTCCTTGCAGGCCAGGTACGCGCCGAGGCCGACACCGTCGATGTCCTGCGGGCCGATGCCGGCGTTCCGCAGTGCGGTGACGCCGCCCTGGACGTTCTCGTCGTTGCAGCCCCAGACCACCCAGTGCTTGACGCCGGGGTTGGCGGTGACGGTCGCCGCGACCTTGTCCTGGGCGCCGGTGGGCGTGTTGTCGGTGGCGACGTCGAGGGTCCGCACGCCCGGGACGGCGGCGTCGAAGGCCGCCCCGGCGGCCTTGACGCGGTCGCCGCAGACGGTGACGTCCTGCTTCCAGGCGGAGATGATCCGGGTGTCTTCCGCCTTCCAGCCGGCCTTCCTGTACTCCGCGGCGGCCCGCTTGCCGACCTCGGCCCCCATCTGCTCGCCGCTGAAGCCGATGCGCGGCACGAGGTCGCCCTTGGCGCAGGAGGCGGGGGAGGGGCCGGTGGCGCAGACCTGGTCGTCGGAGGTGAGCAGCGCGACCTCGGCGTCCCGGGCGGTCTGCACGATCTGCGGGCCGACCGCCGGGTCCGGCACCACGACGATCAGACCGTTGCTCTTCTGCGCGATCGCCGACTGCACCTCGCCGACCGTCTTGTTGGCGTCGCTGCCGAGGTTGACCACCTTGAGGTCGATGCCGAGCTCGGCGGCCCTGGCCTTGGCTCCGGCGGCCTCGCCGACGAAGTACTCCTGGTCGCCCTGCTTCTGCAGGTAGGTCAGCGAGATCTTGCCGCTGACGGGTGTGGCCTGGCTGTCCGGACCGTCGGCGGTCTGGCCCGAGGAGCAGGCGGTCAGGCCGAGGACGGTGGACAGTCCCAGCGCGGCGGCGGGGAGCAGACGGGCGCGGACAGGGGACATGGGGCGGCTCCAGAGGGGATGAGTGAGACAAGCGGATCCAAACACGATCGATCACATGTCATCACTTTCAAACGCGATGCGTCTCAGCAAAACCGCCGGTTCACTCTGCCGTCAAGAGCCCAAAACATTCGACTCCCGCCCGATATCGCTTCGTTACCGATACCTATGAAGGGGAGTACTCAAGAAATTCGAATTCATTGATTGAGTACCCGGAGTCGAGGACATACGGATGGTTTTTCTGGAGTCCCGTGGCCGAGGGTGGATCACCTGACACCGAGGGCGGAGAGGCGGACACATGGCGCGACCACCCACTCCGGAGGAGATCGCCGGAGCCGGTGCGTACCCCCACGTCGGCCGCGGCCCCGAGCTGGGCCGTCTGCTCGACACGATCCGCAGGCCTCCGGCGGTGGCGCTGGTCGAAGGCGAGGCGGGCGCCGGCAAATCACGACTGGTCGCCGAGGCGGCCTCCGTGTTGCGTGCCGAGGGCCGCCCGGTCCTCACCGGCTTCTGTCACCCGCTGCGCGAGCCCTCCCCGTACGGGCCGCTGACCGATGCCCTCGACAAGGCCGAGCCCTCGCTCGGCGACACCGTCCTCCACCGGGCGGCCGCCCCGCCGGCCACGAAGGCGGACCGGCCGCCGCGGGGGAGCACCGGTGCCGGCCCGCACGGGACCGGGCCGTCCGAGCTGCTCGCGGCCGTCCGCGCCCTGCTCCGCGGACTCGGCCCGGCCGTGCTGGTCGTCGAGGACCTCCAATGGGCCGACGACGCCTCGCGGGACCTGCTCCTGCTCCTCGCCCGCGACCTCCCGGAGCAGCTCAGCCTGGTCCTCACCCATCGCACCGAGGACCTTCCGCCCGGCCGGCTCCCGCTCGGCTCCGCCTACCGCCGCCCGCCCGGCACCGGCGGCACGACCATCGGCCTCCGGCCCCTGACCCTCGCCGACGTCCGGGAGCTGGCAGTGGCGGCGCTCGGCAGGCCGGTCACCGGGGCGCTCGTCGCGGCGCTCTACGAGCGCAGCCAGGGCCTGCCGCTGGTGGTGGAGGAGGACCTCGCCCTGCTGGGCGGGACCGCCCCCGGTGGGCCCGGGACCGAGGACGAGGTGGCGCGGTTGCGCGCCGCCGCCGTACCCCGTGGCCTGCGGGAGGCGGTCTCCGAGCGGATCGCCGGGCTCTCCCCGCAGGGCACCGCGCTCGTCGAGGCGGCGGCGGTGCTCGCCGGTCCCGCCGAGGAGCCGGTACTGGCCGAGGTCGCCGGACTCGATGCCGACGCCGCCGGACGCGGGCTGGCCGAGGCCCTGCGCGCCGCCCTGCTCCGCGAGGCCGGTGGCCCGCACTACGACGTCCGGCAGCCGCTCGCCGCACGGGCCGTGTACGACCTCGTGCCGCTGCCCCGCCGGCTCCGCCTGCACCGGCGCGCCGTCCAGGTCCTGGAGCGGTCGGCCCCCGCTCCGCGGGCGCGGATCGCCCACCACCGGCTGGCCCTCGGAGAGCGGGCCGCGTGGCTGGGCGCGGCCGAGGAAGCGGCCGCCGAGGCCGCGGGAGACGGCGACCCGGCGGCCGCCGTGACGCTGCTCTGCGGCATCCTCGACCAGCCCGGCCTGGACCCGGTCCGATACGAGCGGGCCGCGCTCGCCCTCGCCCGGCTCGCGGGCGACGGCCTCGGCCGTGCGGTGGACACGGCCCGGCTGCGGACCCTCCTGGAGCCGCCGGGACTGCCCGCCGCCGCCCGGGGTGCCGTCCGGCTCGCCCTGGGGCTGGTGCTGCTCGACCGCGACGGGGACCGGGCCGGCATCACCGAACTGCGCGCGGCCGTACCGGACCTCGCCGACCACCCGGAACCGGCCGCCCGCGCCGCGCTCGCCCTGGCCCTGGACGAGGCCGAACCCCCCGACCGGTCCGGGACATGGCTCGAACGGGCCGAGACGGCACTCGACGGCAGCCCCGACACCGGCGCCCGCGCGGCCGTGCCCATGGCGCGGCTCACCCTCCGCTGCGGGCGGGGCGATCCGTCCGCCTGGCCCCTGCTCGACCGGCTCCCGCGCGACGGCGCGGACATCGCAGCCCGCAGGCGGACCGCGCGAGCCCTGGGCGACGCGGGCGACAGCGCCACGGCGCTCGGACACGACCTCCGCGCGGCCGGGCTGCTCGCCGAGAGCGTCCGCCTGGCCGAACTCACCGACACCCCGGTGCTCGCCCTCCACGGCCAGGCCGGCCGGCTCCGCCTCGACCTCCTCGCCGGCCGCTGGGACGGCCTGCCCGAACGCTTCGACTCGCTGACCGTCGACACCCTCGCCGCGGGCTGTCCCGGTCTCGCGCGGCCCGACGCCGAGCGGTCGCTCGCCCTGGGCCTGCTGTCCCAGGCGCGCGGGCGCGGCGGACACGCGCTGCACCACTTCGCCCGGACGGAGGCACCGGCGGCGCACCGTCCCACCGCTTCGGTGGCCCTGCGCACCGCCGCCGGCCTCGCCTCGGTGCTCCTCGCCCAGGGCGCGCCGCAGGAGGCGATGGCCGCGGCCGTCCCGGCCGCCGCCCTGCTGCGCCGCGGCGCCACGTGGCCGAAGGCGAGCGGACTGGTCCCGGCGGCGGTCGAAGCCGCGCTGGCCTGCGGGGACCGTGCCTTCGCGGAAGGCCTCGCCGCCGACGCGGAACAGGCACTGCGCGGCCTGGACGCCCCGGCCGCCGACGCCGAACTGCACCTCGCCCGGGGTCTGCTGCTGCTCGACGCCGAGCCCGGTTCCGCGGCCGAGCACTTCGCCGCCGCGCGGCGGGCGTGGCGGAGCATCGGCCGGCCCTATGACGCCGCCCGCGCCGCGGAGCGGAACGGGGCCGCCCTGGCCCGCGCGGACCGGCCCGAGGCGGCGGCCGTCCTTGCCGAGGCCGTGGACGGCTATGCCCGGCTGGGAGCCGACGGCGACCTGCGCCGCTGCCGGCGGCTGACGCACGACCTCGGGCTCTCCCGTGCGCCCTCGCCCGGCCGCCGGGGCTACGGCGACCGGCTCTCGCCCCGCGAGCGGCAGGTGGCCGAACTGCTGGCGGCCCGCGCCACCAACCAGCACATCGCCACCACGCTGCGGCTCTCCCCGAGGACCGTCGAGAACCACGTGGCGAGCGTGCTCAGGAAACTCCGCACCACCCGGAAATCCATTTCCCTGGTTCTCGATCGGCAATCGGCGGCGGAGTAATCACCGTCAGGCCCGGGTGGGCGACCGGAATCACGGTCCGAGTGGGCGAGCGGAATCACGCGACGGAAAAGCGCGGGACGAACCATTGACCATCGATGCCTCGCACTCTAACGTTCGGATGCGGTCGAATCTGTTTGATTTTGAGTGACAGTCGTGTGATCCGCCCACCCACCCGCTCGGCAGAGGTGCGCGGCACATCGTTTCCCGGCCTCGGACGAAAGGCTTCTTCATGCACGGGCCCCTCCGTGTCCTGACCACCCCTGGACGCATCCTCAGAAGAGCGGCACTCGCCGCCTCGCTCCTCCTGTTCACCGGACTCGTCGCCGGACCCGCGGCCACCCCCGCCGATGCCGCCGCGCCCCCGGCGGGCACCCGGATCACCGTGGACGGCGCCAAGACCGGCCGGGTCTTCGACGGTGTCGGCGCCGCCAGCGGCGGAGGCGGCAACTCCCGTCTGCTGATCGACTATCCCGAGCCGCAGCGCAGCCAGCTCCTCGACTACCTCTTCAAGCCCGGATACGGCGCCGCCCTCCAGTCGCTCAAGATCGAGATAGGCGGCGACACCAACTCCACCGACGGCGCCGAGGCCAGCTACCAGCACACCCGGGGCGTGGTCGACTGCGGCCAGGGCTACGAATGGTGGCTGGCCGAGCAGGCCAAGGCCCGTAACCCCGACATCAAGCTCTACGGCCTCGCCTGGGGCGCGCCCGGCTGGATCGGCGTCGACGACCCCGCCAACCCCTCGCCCGGGAAGCCGTACTTCTGGTCCCAGGACATGCTCGACTACATCATGGGCTGGTTCGACTGCGCCGCCCGTCACCACCTGCCGATCGACTACATCGGCGGCTGGAACGAGCGCGAGTACGACGCCGCCTGGTACAAGAAGCTCAAGAAGACGCTGGTCGCCGGCGGCCACGCGAAGACCAAGGTCGTCGCGGCGGACAGCTACGACTGGGACCTCGCCACGGAGATGGCCGGCGACCCGGAGCTCCGTTCCGCCATCGACGTCCTCGGCATGCACTACCCCTGCGGCTACCTCGGCGCGATGGCCACCTGCGACAGCACCGCGGCCGCGAAGGCCCTCGGCAAGCCGATCTGGGCCAGCGAGAGCGGCTCCCAGGACCACAACGCCGGCGCCCCGGCGGTGGCCCGCGCGATCAACCGCGACTACATCGACGGCCGGATGACGTCGTACATGAACTGGCCGGTCGTCGCCGCGCTCTACCAGAACCTCTACTTCTCCACCGACGGTCTCTCGCTCGCCGCGCAGCCCTGGTCCGGCAACTACTCCGTCGGCCGGACCACCTGGGTCACGGCGCACACCACCCAGTTCACCCGGCCCGGCTGGACGTACCTCGACTCGGCCGTCGGCTACCTGGGCGGCGACCGGGCCAACGGCAGCTATGTCGCGCTGAGGTCGCCGAAGGGCGGCGACTACTCCACGGTCATCGAGACCGTGGACGCCACCGTGCCGCAGACCGCGACGTTCACGGTCACCGGCGGCCTGTCCACCGGGCGGGTGCACGTCTGGGCGACCGACCTGTCGACCGCCGACCCCTCCGACGACTTCGTCCGGCAGCCGGACGTCAAGCCGGTCGGCGGCACGTACACCCTCACCCTCCAGCCCGGCCGCGTCTACACGGTGACCACCACCACCGGCCAGGGCAAGGGCGCCACCACCCCGCCGGCACCCGCGCCGCTGAACCTCCCGTACGCCGACGACTTCGACAAGCCCGCCGCGACGCCGTCACCGAAGTACTTCTCCGACATGAACGGCGCCTTCCAGACCGTGCCCTGCGGCGGCGGCCGCACCGCCGCGTGTCTGCGCCAGATGGCTCCGGTCTCCCCGATCCGCTGGACCGACGAGTCGAACAACATGCCCTACTCGATCGTCGGTGACAGCAGCTGGGTGAACTACACCGTCAGCGCGGACACCCTGTTCGAGCAGGCCGGCTCCACCGAGGTCCTCGGCCGCGTCAACCAGCAGGCGCGCAACAACAACGGCCTCAACGCCTACCACCTGCGCCTCAGCGACACCGGTGACTGGGCGATCCTCAAGACCGACCTCGCCTGGAACTCCACCACCCTGGCCTCCGGCACGGTCACCGCGCCCGGCCTGAACACCTGGCACCGCATGGCCCTCACCCTGCAGGGCTCGACCCTGACCGCCGCGATCGACGGGCGGACGGTCGGCACCGTCACCGACCACTCGTTCACGTCCGGCATGGCCGGCCTGGCCGTGACCGGGTACCAGACGCAGCAGTTCGACGGGTTCGCCCTCACCCCCGGCACCGGAGGCGGCTCGTTCACCGGCCCGGTCCCCTCGGGCGTGTCCGGCACGTGCCTCGCCGCCGACGGCGCCCGGGCCGTCATCCGGAGCTGCGACGACACCGACCCCGGGCAGACCTGGACCTGGGACAACGGCCGGCTCCTGCAGGGCGGCAAGTGCCTGGACGTGGTCGGCCAGGGTACGAGCGACGGCACCCTCGTCGGCCTGTGGACCTGCCACGGCGGCGGCAACCAGCAGTGGACCCCGCAGGCCGACGGCACCCTGAAGGGCGTCCAGTCCGGCCTCTGCCTCGACGACCCGGCCGCCAGTACCACGGACGGCACCCAGCTGGTCATCTGGACGTGCAACGGCGGCGCCAACCAGCGCTGGACCCTGCCGTAGCACCGCGGTCCACGTCGCGGCGGCCCCGGATCCACCGGGGCCGCCGCCACGGCGTGCCGGCCGCCCCTGCCCTGACATCGCGTCAGCGCGGTCCGTGGGTCTGCAGAAACACCACCGGGCCGCCACTCAGGCCCCCGGCCGCGTCGAGGTCGAGCAGGGCGGCGAACGCCTTGGCGGTGTAGGTGCGCTCCAGGGTCAGACCCGCCTGCGCCGAGGCGCGGTCGAGGGCCTGATCGCCGGCGGCGGTGGGGTGGGCGTAGCCGTCCCCCAGCCAGCCCGTCTCGACGCAGATCGCGTCGGCGGCGGGTACGGCACCGGTCACGTCGGCGCCGCGGGCCCGGAGCAGGGCCGCGGAGCGGCGGGCCGTCCTGAGGAGGGAGCGGGAGTCCAGCCTCAGGGTGTCGTTGACCACGATGCCGAGCACACGGGTGCGCAGCCCGGCGAGCCGCAGTCCGAGGGCAAGTCCCGCGGTGGTGCCGCCGGATCCGACGGCGGTGACCAGCCACGCCGGCTCCGGCAGCTCACCGGCCTCGACCTGGGCGCCCAGCTCCAGCGCGATCTCGACGGCACCGAGCGTGCCGAGCGGCGAGGAGCCGCCCGCCGGCAGGTAGTACGGCAGGGAGAGGCCGTGGGCGTGCCGGGCGAAGAGCCAGGGCGCGGCCAGGATCAGCCTGGCCTTGGTGTGGAGGAAGTGCAGCGAGGCACCGGAGGAGCGCAGCCGCTCCAGCTGGGCCCGCACGTGCTCGTCGACCGGGTGGTCGATCAGACCGAGGGCGACCTCCAGGCCCTGCCCCCGTGCGTACCGCGCGGCGGCGAGGCCCCAGTTGGTCCCGAGGCCCCCGACCGTGAGGAGGGTCCTCGCGCCGCGCCGGCGGGCCTCCGGCAGCAGCCACTCCAGTTTGCGGACCTTGTTGCCGCCCCAGCCGCCGTCGCCGTACCCGCTCTCGTCCTTGACCCACAGCTCGGCCCGCGTGCCCGGCCCGGGGAGCGGCCGCACGGGGGTGGGCGCCGCACCCAGCCGGAGAAAGGGGAGCGAGCCGGCCAGTTCGGGGCAGCGCCGGTGCAGCAGCGGAGGTCGCATGGAGGCGACGGTAGAGCACCGGGCCCCGGAACGGACCGGCTCGGACGGGATCGGCGTGAGCTCCGCAACACCCGCGGCCCCCCGCCCGCCCCCGCGCCTCGTTGTACGCTCCGACGAACGCCCTTGACCTGCAGAAAGCAGGCAGGGAGCAGACAGATCGGGAGTTTCTCCGTGTTGCGTACCCTGTTCAAGTCGAAGATCCACCGTGCCACCGTGACCCAGGCCGACCTGCACTACGTCGGTTCGGTCACCGTCGACGCCGAGCTGATGGAGGCGGCCGACCTGCTGCCCGGTGAGCTGGTCCACATCGTCGACATCGACAACGGCGCCCGCCTCGAGACCTACGTCATCGAGGGCGAGCGCGGCTCCGGCGTCATCGGGATCAACGGCGCCGCCGCCCACCTCGTGCACCCCGGCGACCTGGTGATCCTCATCAGCTACGCGCAGGTCGAGGACGCGGAGGCGCGGAGCTTCGTGCCGCGCGTCGTCCACGTCGACGGTGACAACCGCATCGTGGAACTCGGGAGCGACGCGTCCGCGCCGGTTCCCGGCAGCGACACCGTGCGCGGCCCGCACGCCGTGCCCACCCGGATCTGAGAACGCGGCCCGTCACCGCCCGGTCACCCGGCCCCGTCACGAGGGGCCGGGTGACCCGGAGGGCGGGGTCCGGCGGGCGGGGCCGTGGCGGCGGGGCCACCCTGGAGAGGGAGCCCCCGCACCTGGGGCCCGCGTCGACCGAGAGGTCCGTGATGACCCACCCCTTCCCCGATCCGCTGCCCCCGTCGCCGATCCCGCCGCCGGTGCCCTCGCCGCCCATGCCCCCGCCCAACCCGGTGCCGGTCCCTCCGGATCCGTCGCCCCCGCCGGCGCCGCAGCCGGGCGGGCCCGTACCGCCGCCCGAACCACAGCCCGAACCCGGTCCCGCCGGCGGGTGACCGGGTCAATTCAGAGGTGACAGAAGGAGCTTGAGCTTTCGCCCGGCCCTTGTCACGGAGCGTGCGCAACCCCTAACTTGGACGGCTGTCGCTGTGTTCAAGGGGGGCCCATGGCCGGACGTCACCGCCGCCACCAGCCGAGCCGGATCAACCGTGCCTCGCTCACCGTCACGGCGGGAGGCGCCGGAATGGCGCTGCCGCTGATCGGCGCGGGCACCGCGCAGGCCGCTTCCCTCGACGTCTGGGAGAAGGTCGCGTCCTGCGAGTCCTCCTCCAGCTGGCACATCAACACCGGCAACGGCTACTTCGGCGGCCTCCAGTTCAGCCAGTCCACCTGGGAGCGGTACGGCGGCACGCACTACGCGCCGCGGGCCGACCTCGCCTCCAAGGACCAGCAGATCGCCGTCGCCGAGCGCGTCCTGAAGGGCCAGGGCCCCGGGGCCTGGCCTTCCTGCGGCCCCCGCGCTGGGCTCGCCCGGGGCGGGGCGGCACCGGACGTCACGACCGCCGAGCCGACCGGCGGCGGGAACGCCGTCCGTACCGCTTCCCTCCCGGGCCAGCGCCTCTTACCCGAACAGACGGCGCGGAGCGCGAGTCCGACCACCGTGCCCACCGTGCGCGAGATGTACACGGTGGCGCCCGGCGACTCCCTGTCGAAGATCGCCCGCGAGGAGCACGTCAAGGGCGGCTGGCAGCGCCTGTACGAGGCCAACCGGCCGGTCGTCGGCGACGACCCCGACCTCATCCACCCGGGCCAGCGCCTGACGCTGCGCATCTCGGCGCCGAAGAAGCCGGTGACGCCGGAGAGACCGGAGAAGACCGCGGGCAAGACCGCGGGCAAGGCCGCCGAGAAGGAAGCGGGGAAGGCGGCCGAGAAGTCCGTCCGGCCGGTCAAGGCCACGCCCCCCGAGGCCGTGGTCCCCAAGGCCCCCGCGGCCCGGCCCGACGCCCACCCCTCCACGAAGCCCGCCGCCAAGCCGCACACCCAGCACACCCCGAAGCCGGGCACCAAGCCGAGCACCAAGCCCCGTACCCAGGCGAGCCACAAGCCCGCGCCCAGGCCCGCGCCCAAGCCGGCCACCCGGCCTTCCGAGGCCGGCTACTCCGCGCCCGTCTCCGCGGACATCGGCACCCGCTACGGCACCCGCGGTTCCTCCTGGTCCAGCGGCTACCACACCGGAGTCGACTTCCCCGTGCCCACCGGCACCTCGGTCAAGGCCGTCGCCGGCGGCCGGGTCGTCTCCGCCGGGTGGGGCGGTGCGTACGGCTACCAGATCGTCCTGCGTCACGACGACGGCCGCTACAGCCAGTACGCGCACCTCTCCGCGCTCACCGTCCGCGAGGGCCAGCGGGTGCACGCCGGACAGCGCATCGCGCGCTCAGGATCGACCGGCAACAGCTCGGGACCGCACCTCCACTTCGAGATTCGGACGGGTCCCGGGTACGGATCCGACATCGACCCCCTGGCCTACCTCAGGGCGCGGGGAGTCTCCGTCTGACGCGATCGTCGAGTCGGACGACGAGGCCGATGACACCGACAGCGACTCCGGCGAGGCCGTCATGCGGTCGAGCGTGAGCTGGACGAGGCCGCCCGCCGCGACCGCGCCGCAGATCAGCGCGGCGACGGTGCCCGCCGCGCCGTAGCGGAAGCTCTCGCCGAAGAGCGTCACGCCCACCGCGGCGGCGACCACCGGGTTCACCACCGTGACGGTGGCCAGCGGGGCGGCGAGCCCCGCACCCCGGTACGAGGCCTGGGACAGCAGCAGGCCGGTCACCGCGAACGCGGAGAGCACGAGCAGCCCCGTCCACTCGGCGAGCGGGGCCGTGGACGTCCACTCCTCGGCCACCGACTTCGTGAGGACCGAGGCCATGCCGAAGGCGACGCCCGCCGCCGCGGCGAGCACGACGCTGCGCAGCACGGACCGGCCGACCACGCGCGCGGCCGTGAACAGGACCGCCACCGCGGCGAACGTGGCCCCCGCGAGCAGCCACCGCTCCCCGTCGGAGAGCGACCGGGCCTCGGCGCCGCTCGTGAGGCTCAGCAGCCCGGCGAGACCCACCGTGGCCATCAGCGCGCCGCGCCAGGCCCGCCGCCCGGCCCTGCGGCCGACGAACAGGGCCGCCATGGGCAGCGCGAAGACGATCGTGAGCGCACCCAGCGGCTGGACCAGGCTGAGCGGCCCGTACGCCAGGGCGGCGACGTGCAGCGTCGCGCCGATACCGTTCAGCAGGACGGACACCCACCAGGCCGGGCTGCGCAGCGGCGCGTAGCGCGGACCCGCGGCGGAGGCCGCGACGCGCTCCTGCACGATCGCCGCGGCCGCGTAGGCGACCGCGGAGGCCAGGGCCAGGGCGACGGACAGCATGAGTGGACTCATACCTTCCACGATCTCTCTTCCCGGCGGTCCGCGTCGTCGTACCAGGGGACGTCTTCGCGGGTACCACCGACGCAGTACACGCCCCGCGCATACGCCTCCGGATGTACACCCGTGCAGGT
Source organism: Streptomyces tanashiensis (assembly GCF_014648895.1). Taxonomy (GTDB): domain Bacteria; phylum Actinomycetota; class Actinomycetes; order Streptomycetales; family Streptomycetaceae; genus Streptomyces; species Streptomyces tanashiensis. Next base: position 90,886 of record NZ_BMRZ01000008.1, on the reverse strand, counting down.
CGGAACGGGTGCAAAGCAGGCTTTCCGATCATCTCGGAGCGGCTCCGGAAGAGTCCGGGAAGAGATTTCGGGAGACTTCGGAGAAGTTACGGTGGGAGCCGACCACAGGACTCCGGGGCGGGGGGCGTGCGCATGGATCTCGGCGCGAGCGACGACGGCGGATCGCCGGGCGGCTTCTTCGCCCTGCGCACCGGCACACCGCCGGCCGGCGGCGCGCACCGGCCGCTCGCCCGCCTGTACGCGGGGGAGGACGGGCCTCTCACCGCGCGCGTGGACCGCGTCGCCGCCCGGCTCGGCGCACCCGAGCGGCGCGTGGGGGCCTCCGTCGCCCACCTCGGGCTCGCCGCCCGGCTCTGGTCCACCGCCCTCGGCCCCGCCGCGCTCCACGGCCGCTTCCCGGACCTCGACCCCGCCGAGCTGCACTGGGACGGGGCGCTGACCTCGCCCGACGACCTGTGGTGGGCCGGCTCCGCCACCCGCCCCGGGACCGTGGACGAGCTGCGGGCGGCCGTCCAGGAGGCCCATCTCGTCCCGCTCCACGCGGCACTGCGCCGCGACGGGAACATCTCCCCGCGTCTCCTGTGGGGCAACGCCGGCTCGGCCCTCGCCGGCGCCCTGCGCGAGCTGACCCGCTGGGCGCGCGCCCAGGGGCGGCCGGAGGCAGCCGAGCGGGCCGCCGTCCTGGTCTCCGGACTCCTGGACCACCCGGACCTCGCCGGGACGGTCCGCGGCCCCCGGCTGCGCCGGACCAGCTGCTGCCTCTACTACCGCTGCCCGGGCGGCGGGCTGTGCGGCGACTGTGTCTTCGACCACGCACCCCGAACGGGTTTGGAGGCGCGGCCCCCCGCTCCGTAAAGTTGGGTCTTTGAAAGCCCGCGAACGGCGACGTACGAGCGAACGAGGAACCCGAAGGCCATGACGGTGACCGAAGAATTCCAGGACTACGGGCCGGGTATCGACCCCGAGCGCCTGGCCGTCTGCCTGAGCGTCCTCGACGAGCTCGACAAGATCGAGGTCGACCACCCGGACGCGATCGCCGTCCGCCGCGCGACCGCCGGGATCTACCGGACCGTGAAGCAGCGCCGCCGCCAGGAGCGCCGGGCCGCGAAGACCGCCAACGACAAGGCGGTCACCGAGGCCACGGCCACCGGTTCCGCCCAGCGCATCGACGACGAGACCGAGGGGCTGCTGCCCAGCTCCGTCACCGAGGAGGGCCGGATCGCGGGGATACTCCAGCGTCCGCGCTCCTGCTACGTCTGCAAGACGCGGTTCGTCGAGGTCGACTACTTCTACCACCAGCTCTGCCAGCCGTGCGCGGCGCTGAACCGGGCCAAGCGCGACGCCGGCGCCGACCTCACCGGCAAGCGCGCGCTGCTCACCGGCGGCCGGGCCAAGATCGGCATGTACATCGCGCTGCGGCTGCTGCGCGACGGTGCCCACACCACCATCACCACCCGCTTCCCCAAGGACGCCATCCGCCGCTTCAAGGCGATGGAGGACTCCGCGGACTGGATGCACCGCCTGGAGGTCGTCGGCATCGACCTGCGCGACCCCGCGCAGGCCGTGGCGCTCGCGGACCAGATGGCCGAGGCCGGTCCGCTGGACATCCTCATCAACAACGCGACGCAGACCGTGCGCCGCCTGCCCTCCGCCTACTCCGCCCTCGTCGAGGGCGAGAGCGCCCCGCTGCCGGCCGGTGAGCTCCCCGCCCACCACGTCATCGGCGCGTTCAACTCCGGCGCGGTCGGCGAGCTCGTCGGATCGTCCGAGCTTCCCGCCGGCGTGCGCGACCTGGAGGCCCAGCAGGTCGCCGACCTGGCCCTGGTCGCGGGCAACGCCAGCATCGCCCGGCACCTCGACGGCACCGCCATCGACGCGGGCGGCCTCGTGCCCGACGTCGTCGAGACCAACACCTGGGTGCAGAGCATCGAGCAGATCTCCCCGGTGGAGCTCCTGGAGACCCAGCTCTGCAACTACACCGCCCCGTTCATCCTCATCAGCAAGCTGAGGGCGTCGATGGCCGAGGCGGCGAAGAAGGCGGCCAGCGGCCGTGCCTACGTCGTGAACGTGTCGGCGATGGAGGGTGTCTTCAGCCGCGGCTACAAGGGCGCCGGCCACCCGAACACCAATGCCGCGAAGGCCGCGATGAACATGGTGACGCGGACCAGCGGCCAGGAGATGTTCGAGAGCGACGGCATTCTCATGACCTCGGTCGACACGGGCTGGATCACCGACGAGCGTCCCCACTACGACAAGCTGCGCCTCGCGGAGGCCGGTTTCCACGCCCCGCTCGACCTGGTCGACGGCGCGGCCCGGGTGTACGACCCGGTCGTGCGCGGTGAGGCCGGCGAGGACCTCTACGGCTGCTTCCTGAAGGACTACGCCCCCGCCAACTGGTAGGCCTTCCGTACGACGGGCCTCCGTGGTTCCGGACGAGCCCCCGTACAGCCGTTTCCGCAGTCCTGACAAGAGCGCTCCACCGGCCCGGTGGGGCGCTCTTTCGGCTCCGTTCACTCGATCGCATCACACTTTGGAGCCCGGTAGAGCGCGGACGTGCTCATTTGGTTAATGTGAGGCACACGGACGGCCACCGAGGACACACAACTTCCTCACGGCCTTCCTGGGACAGGCCTGCCACCAAGGCCGCGGTCCCGCCAAGAACGGCGCCACCGCGACCGAACCGGCACTTGTCCCACAGGTACGCGACACAAAGGAGTGCGCGGTGACACCCGAACTGACGAAGCAGGAACCGCGACCGGCCGAACCCAAGGACCGGCCGCGCCGGAACGGCGAACTGGGCAGCCTGGAAGTGTGGGCCCACGCGGCTCCGATCCGGCTCGCGGGCTACGAGGAGGACCTCGCCGAGCCCCACATCCTGCCCGGCATCGACTGATCCCCTCGTTTCACCCCGGGTGCCCCCGGCCGTTCGCGGTCCGGGGGCACCGGCGCGTTCAGCGGGCGGTGTCCGTGGGTTCCCGCAGGCGGATCGGCGGCAGGTACTCCCGTACCAGCGTCCGGTGCCACCAGGCCCCGGTCGTCCGGAGCTCGTGCCAGGTCGTGTACCGGTAGCGGTAGAGCCGGGCGCGGACGAGGGCCGGCGGCGCGTCCGGGAACGGATTGTGGGCGAGCAGCCGCAGGGTGTCCCGGTCGCCGTCGAGCAGCCGCTCGACGAAGGGCCCGAACCACTCGCGCGCGTACCCGGGGGAGAGCGCGGCGAACCACATCAGCCAGTCGAGCCGCAGGTGGTACGGGGCGAACTGGCGGGGCAGCCGGCGCGGATCGCCCGGCTTGCCCTTGAAGCCGTACTCCCGCCACACCGTGCCCGCGTGCGGCACAGGGTCGTCGGTGCCCTCGACGACGATCTCGTCCCGGATCCGCCCGACGGTGCCGAACGCGCCGTAGCTGTTGACCAGGTGGTACGGGTCGTAGGAGCGGTTCATCGCCTGGTGCTTGGAGAGCAGGTTGCGCGCCGGGCGGTAGCTGCGGACCAGGACGAGGGCGGTCACCGCGACGACCACGACCACGTACCAGAGCGGCGGATCCGGCTGCGGGTGCTCGCCGGTGAGCGGGGAGGCGTCCACGACGGAGAGCGCGAGCACGATCGTGAGCCAGTTCAGCCAGGCGAAGTTGCCGGAGAGCACCAGCCACAGCTGGGTCGCCACCATCAGGCAGGCCGCGACCGTGGCCACCGGCTGCGGGGTGAAGAGCAGGAACGGCACGAGCAGCTGGACGACGTGGTTGGCGGCGACCTCGGCCCGGTGCAGCGGGCGCGGCAGATGGTGGAAGAACCAGCTCAGCGGGCCGGGCATCGGCTGGGTCTCGTGGTGGTGGTAGAGGCAGGTCAGGTTCCGCCAGCAGGGATCGCCGCGGATCTTGATGAGTCCGGCGCCGAACTCGACCCGGAAGAGCAGCCACCGCAGCAGGAACAGGACGAGGACGGGTGGTCCGGTGTCGTCGTTGCCGAGGAAGACGGCGAGGAGACCCGTCTCCAGGAGCAGTGACTCCCAGCCGAAGGAGTACCAGGTCTGTCCCACGTTCACGATCGACAGGTACAGCGCCCACAGCACCAGCCAGAGCAGCATCGAGACCGGCAGCGGCACGGCGTCCCCGGCGCCCGCGACGAGCGCGAGCGCGAGGGCGGCGCCGGACCAGGAGACGGTCGCGAAGAGGCGGTCGGAGTAGCGCCAGTGGAAGAGCGAGGGGGTGCTGCGCGGGCGGGTCCTGCGCACGTACTCCGGTACGGGGAGCATGCCGCGCTCACCGATCAGCGCCCGGAACTGGAGGGCTGCCGAAAGGAACGCCACGCAGTACAGCCCGGCGAGGCCCCGCTGGAAGACGATCCGGCTCAGCCACTGGTCGGGTGCGGTGAACCACTCCATCGCTACCAGTATCGGCCCGGGATCACGTCCTGACGAGGCGCGCGAGGGTCCGGCCGAGGCGGCGTGCGTACGCGTGCTGGAGTCGGGGGACCAGGGGCCCGGCGAGCCGGGTGTACCAGGCGGCGGGACGGCTGAACGCGGTGACCGTGAAGCGGACCGTGCCGTCCGGCTCCAGCTCGACGACGAAGGACTCCTCGCCGCACTCCGCGTGCCCGCTCAGGGTGCCGTAGGCGAAGCCGACGCGGTCCTTCTCGTACGCCGTCCAGATGACCGCGCAGGGGACGCCGAGCCGGAGCGGGCCGGCGCCCAGCGCCACCTCCAGCCGGACGCCGGGCCAGGCACGCTCGGCGTCGGAGTGGACGCGCGCTCCGGAGGCGCGGTGCATCCGCCAGGTGGTGACGGCCGCCCCCGCGGTCTCGAAGGCGGCCCTGCCGCGGCCGACGACCGTGCTGTGCCGCAGGTGGTGGTAGTCCGCGGGGAGCTCCTCCGGGGTGCGGGTGGCGCCGACCTCGCGGTAGGTGAGGCTCGGGCGGGGGAGTGCGGGACGGGAGAGGCTCTGCGTGAGGCGGGTCATGCCGGGAGCTCCGTTCGCGGGAGGGTCGGAAGGGGCGGGAAGGCGCGGTCCGTCCGGAGGCGGCGCCGGGCGAGCAGCGCGCAGACGGCGAAGCCGAGGGCGTTGCCCAGGCCGTGCGTGGCGGCCGTCCAGGTCAGGGAGAGGTGCGGGAGGCCGGTCGCCTCGCCGAGCGCCCAGCTGAGCGCGAGCAGCATGGTGACGGCGAGGACCAGGGCCGAGACGGCGAGGAGGCCGCGGGCGAGCGGGTCGGCGGCGAGGTCGCGGCGCTCCCGCAGGGTCAGCACGGACACCGCGGCCATGCCGGCCGTCAGTACGACGGCCCCCGCCAGCTCGGCCCAGTCGTCGACGAAGTAGCCGAGCAGGACGAGCAGGGTGCCGGCGGGGACGCTGAGCGCGGCGAAGCGGGCGGTGGGACCGTCGGAGGCGCGGCTGACGAGTCCGGCGACGAGGGCGGCGGCGAAGCCCGCGAAGTGGAAGTGCGGGACGGTCAGCGCGAGGAGGTCGAGGTCGAAGCCGAAGAGCGGGTACGAGGCCCGCTCGGCGACGAGCGCCAGACCGGCGACGGACGGCGCCACCAGGGCGGAGAGGACCGCGATCTCGCTCGGCCGGAGCGAGCGGGTCAGGATCAGCCGGCCCGGGGCCTGGAGTGCGAGTGCCAGGGTGGCGAGGGCGTAGACGCCGGCGAGCGTGGCCGAGACCGGCGAGCGGGGGAGCCAGAGGGCCAGGGCCCCCGGGGCGGCGAGCAGGGGCCAGGCGCGCCGGAGCGGGTCCCACCCCGGTGGCCGGGGCCCGTCGAGGAGCGCGAGGCCCGTCGGTACGACCCAGAACATGCCGATCATCACGACCGGACTCACCAGGACCGACAGCGCGGTCATGCGTCACCACCCCCACTTGAACGCGTTCAACCGGCGGGTCGAGCGTAGGGCCTTTCTTGAACGTGTTCAAGTCGCTGCTCCGCCCTACCCGGTCGGATGCCCTCCGCTTGCGGGTCCTCACGCGCTGCGACAGACATGGAGGACTGGCCGCAACCGGGCGCCGGGCCCGGAGGAGAGAAAGTCGGGAGAACCAGGTGCGCTCATCCCTCCGCCGGACGCGGCGAACCGGTCTCGCCGCCGCGGCGCTCGTCACGACCCTGCTGCTCGCGGGCTGCTCCTCCGCGTGGGAAGGCGCCGGCGGCGAACCGGCCGCTGCCCCCGTCCAGGACGTCCTCCTGCAGCCGCTCGGCGCCCACGGCCCCGACCCCTTCACCGCCTCCACCGTCCGGAACACCGCCGCCCCCGCCGCCCCCGACCGCGGGCCGGACGACGGCGCTCCCCGGGTCCGGGAGGTCACCGGCTCCGCCCCCGGCCTCTACGGCGGTACGCGCGCGGTGGGCAGCTGCGACGTCGAACGGCAGGTCGCCCTCCTCGCCGCCGACCGGACCAAGGCGCGGGCCTTCGCCGAGGCCGCCGGCATCCCCGAGGCCAACGTCGCCGGCTGGCTCCGCGGCCTCACCCCGGTCGCCCTGCGCGCCGACACCCGCGTCACCGACCACCGCTACCGCGAGGGCCGGGCCGACGCCTTCCAGGCCGTCCTCCAGACCGGTACCTCGGTCCTCGTCGACCAGTACGGCTCCCCGCGCGTGCGCTGCGCCTGCGGCAACCCGCTCCGCAGCCCCGGCGCCGACCCGGGCGGCATCCACCAGGGCGAACCCTGGGACGGCTTCGACCCCGACCGCGTGATCGTCGTCCGGCCCACCGCCTCCGTCGTCACCAGCCTGGTCATCGTGAACACCACGGACAGCACCTGGATCGAACGGCGGACGGGCAGCGACGGCGACGAGGACCGCAAGCCCGCCGTGGAACCGGCCTGCGACCCCGACACCTGCGCCCTCACCGGTTCCGGCACGCCCGACCCGACCGCCCCGGGCCGCGACGGGTCCCAGGACCCCGCCTCCCCGGCCCCCGTGCCGCCGGGGTCGACGGCCCCCGTGCCCGACGCCCCCGACCCGTCCGGGACCGGCGGCACCGGCACCGAACCGCCGACCCCCGATCCGTACACGGAGCCGTACCCCGACCCGTACGAGGATCCCCGTACCGAGCCCTTCCCCGACCCCTTCGCGGAACCGTCCGGGCCGCCCACCGCCCCGGACGGGGACATGCCCGACGAGCTCTTCCCGGCCGGTCCTGTGCCCGACCAGCCGGAGACCTTCCAGGGGTGAAACGGATCTTCCTGGTGCGCCCGCGCGGGGCTGCGCCTAGCGTGGCCCCATGAACGCGGGCAACGGGGGCGGGGAGGCGATCGCGCGGAGGCGCCAGGCGCCGGAGGAGTCGGCGGCCGGGACACGGATCCTGGCCGACTACGGCGCCGCCTTCCGGATGGGCGGATTCGACTGGGACCTGCTCACGGGCACCATGACCCTGGACCCCGCCGCCCTCGACGTCTTCGACATGGACCCCGACGAGTACGACGGCCGACCTGAGAGCCTGGGCCCGCGGGTGCTGCCGGACGAGGGCCGCCAGCTCGACACCCTGGTGGCCCAGGCGCTCAAGGACGGCAGCGAGCAGTACGGCGCGTACTTCCGCATCCGCCGGCGCGACGGCAGCCACCAGTGGACCCACACCCAGGGCATGGTCCACCGCGACGCCACCGGCCGGCCCGTCCGCATCATCGGCATCCTGCGCGACGCCACGCACGAACTCACCGAGTCCGCCGCCCGGCTCGGCCTCGACGAAGGGCGCAGACGGCGCGCCGGCGTCGTCGAGGGCACCACCGCGGCCCTCGCCTACGCCCGGACCGTGCAGGACGTCATCGACCTGCTCAACGACTCGCACGCGCTGGAACACTTCGGCGCCGCCAGTCTCGTCATGGGCCTCCTCGACGCCGGCCGGATCCACCTGGTCGCCGAGGGACCGGACGGCGCCTTCGTGCCGGGCACCCGGTTCACCCGGGTGGACGAGCCGTACCCGATGAGCGAGGTCATCCGGACCCTGCGCCCCCGGTTCATCGACTCGCCCCGGGACTTCGCCGAGTCCTTCCCGGTGCTCTGGCCGCACATCAGCGGCCTCGGCATCACCGCCGCCGCCTACCTGCCGCTCATCGCCCAGGCCCGGCCCATCGGCGCACTCGGCCTGCTCTACAGCGACAAGACCGGCTTCAGCGAGGACGAGCGGACCCTGCTCGTCGCCCTCGGCAGCAGCATCGCCCAGAGCCTCCAGCGGGCCATGCTCTACGAGCAGGAGCACGACCTCGCCGAGGGGCTCCAGCAGGCGATGCTGCCCCGCCGGATCCCCGAGGTGCCCGGCGCCCAGACGGCCGTCCGCTACCGCTCGGCCCGCCTCGGCCGGGACATCGGGGGCGACTGGTACGACGTCATCGCGCTGCCCGGCGGGCGGGTCGGCGCCGTCATCGGCGACGTGCAGGGCCACGACACCCACGCGGCGGCCGTCATGGGCCAGCTGCGGATCGTGCTGCGCGCCTACGCCGCCGAGGGCCACCCCCCGGCCACGGTGATGGCCCGGGCCTCGGTCTTCCTCCACGAGCTCGACACCGAACGCTTCGCCACCTGCACCTACGCGGAGGTCGACCTCGCCACCGGGGTCGTCCAGGTGGTGCGCGCCGGCCATGTCGACCCGCTGATCAGGGAGGTCGACGGCCGCTGCCGCAGGCTGCCCGTCGAGGGCGGGCTGCCGCTCGGGCTCTCCGCGGAGTTCGGCCGCCTGGACTATCCGGTGACCACCCTGGAGCTGGACCCCGGCCAGACGCTGATGCTCTACACCGACGGGCTCGTCGAGAAGCCCGGATCCGACCTCGACGAGGGTCTCCAGTGGCTCTCCTCGCTCGTCCGGCGCGGCCCCTCCGACCTCAAGGAGCTCGCCGACCACCTGTGCGACGTGGTCGCCGACCGGGGCGGCGAGGACGACGTCGCGATCCTGCTGCTGCGCCGCCACGGCACGTACCACCCGCAGGGCACCGGCCGCTTCCAGCAGCACGTGGCCCAGAACGACCCGGAGGCGCTCAGCTCGGCCCGGCACATGATCCGCGCCGCCGTCCGCGCCTGGGGCGCGGGGGAGCGCGCCGACGAGATCGAACTGGTCGCCGACGAGCTGATGACCAACGCCCTGATGCACACCGACGGCGGGGCGATCGTGACCCTGCGGATCCTGACCGGGCCTCCGCGGAGGCTGCGGGTCGAGGTGGAGGACCGGTCCAGCGCCCTGCCCCGGCGACGCGAGGCGGGGGAGGCGGGGGTGTCCGGGCGGGGGCTGCTCCTGGTCGACCAGCTCTCCGACACCTGGGGTGTGGAGTCCCGGGGTGGCGGCAAGTGTGTGTGGTGCGAGTTCACCGTGGAGCACTGAACGTGTTAACTGAGCGTGAACTGATCGTACTTGACCGTAACTGACGGTACGCGATTGACTTCGCTCACCCGTCCCCCCGCACGGGACAGCAGGACACCCGCAGGACCCCCGTACGGCTCCGCAGGACACCGCGTGACATCGCAGGACAAGAGGACACCGTGAGCAGCGAGCTACTGGCACCCCTGGACCTGGCCTTCTGGCACCTGGAATCCACCGAGCACCCCCTGCACCTCGGGGCCCTCGCCCACTTCGGACCCCCACCCACCGCCGCCGGACGGGAACCCGGCGACCTCCTGGAACTGCTCGCCGTGCGCGCCGCCGCTGTCCCTCGGCTCCGGATGCGCGTCCGCGACGTCCTGTTCCCCGTCGGAGGCGCCGCCTGGAGCGCCGATCCCGACTTCGACGTACGCCGGCACGTCCGCGAGATCACCCTCCCCGGCACCGACTTCCCCGCCGAGACCGCCCGGCTCGCCGCCGAACTCATGGAACGCCCCGTCGCCCGCGGCCTCCCGCCCTGGGAGATGTACCTGCTCAGCGGCGCCCCCGACGGCTCCTTCGCCGTCCTCGTCAAACTCCACCACGCCCTCGCCGACGGCATGCGGGCCGTCGCCATCGGCGCCGGGATTTTCGACGAGATCGCCGCGGGCCGACGCCCGGCGCGCCGCGCCCGCCCCGTCCCTCCGCGGTCCTGGCTCCCCGGGCCCGGCCACCTCCTCGGCATCGCCCGCGACCGCCTCGGCGACCTCGGCCGGGCCGTCGAGGTCGGCGCCTCGGTCCTCGGCTCCTCCGTCGCCCGCGCCGGCCGCCTCGACGCGCGCCCCACCACCCCGCTCGCCGCCGAATCCAGCGGAACGCGCCGGATCGCCACCGCCACCCTGCCCCTCGACCGCGTCCACCGGATCCGCCGCACCACCGGCGGCACCGCCAACGACGTCCTCCTCGCCCTCGTCGCCGGTGCCCTGCGCCGCTGGTTCGACGGGCGCGGCATGCCCCTCCCGGCCGCCGACCCCAGGGCCCTCGTCCCCGTCTCCCGCCGCCGCCCCGGCGCCCCGGCCGGCCCCGGGAACAGCCTCTCCGGCTACCTCCTCGACCTGCCGGTCACCGAACCCGACCCGGCCGCCCGGCTCGCCGCCGTGCGGACCGCCATGGACCGCAACAAGGCCGCCGGACCCTTCCGGGGCGCGGGCGCCGTCGCCCTCCTCGCCGACCAGCTGCACCCGCTCGCCCACCGCTTCGGCGCCCCCCTCGCCGCCGGCGCCGCCCGGCTCCTCTTCGACCTCCTGGTCACCCAGGTGCCGCTGCCCCGCTCCGCGCTCTCCCTCGGCGGCGCCCCGCTGCGCGCGCTCTACCCGATGGCCCCGCTCGCCCGCGGCCAGTCCCTCGCCGTCGCCATGTCCCCGTACGGCGGCCGGGTCCACATCGGCCTGGTCGCCGACGGCGAGGCCGTCCCCGACCTCGACGCGCTGGCCGCCGCGCTCACCGCCGAACTCGACCTGCTCGACCCGCCGGACCCTACGACGCGCACCGAGTGCCGGGGCGGACCTTCGTGAGCGAGACCAGATAGGCCTCGACCTTCCGGTCGACACAGGCGTCGCGGCCGTACCCGGTGTGCCCGGGCGCGTCGAAGGACAGCAGCATGCCGCCGGGGAACTGCCGGGCCAGGCCCACCGCCTCGTCGTACGGCGTCGCCGGGTCGCCCGTGGTGCCCACGACGAGGACCGGCGGAACACCCGCCGCGTCCACCCGGTGCGGCCGCTGTGTGCCGGCCGGCCAGTCCGCGCAGACCAGCTCGCTCGTCACCCCCGACGTGCCGTAGTCACCCGCCGCCTCACGGGCGGGGGCCAGCGCGTCCCAGTAGGCCCGCGGGTCGCGCGGGTGCGGGACGTCGAGGCAGTTGACGGCGATCAGGGCCGCCTCGCTGTTGTCCTCCGGCACGTCGCTCGCGTCGGGGCCGTCCTCCTCGGCGTCCTCCTCGGCGTCCTCCTCGGCGTCGGCGCCGGCGTCGGCGCCGGCGTCCGGGGCCTCCTCGTCGCCCGCCGCCAGGGCCGCCAGCCGCGTACCGTCCCCGTCGTCCGCCGCGCGCAACGCCTCGGACAGCCCCTCCCACTGCGCCTCCGGCGTGTACATCGACAGGCTGAGCGCGCCGACCAGGCCCGCCGCGTCCAGACCGTCCTCGGAGCCGTCGACCGGCAGCGGCTCGCGCCGCGTCCGCTCCAGGAGCCGGTCGATCAGGGCGCGTATCTCCTCCGGCGACGCGCCGGGGCAGCCCTCGCCGACCACGTCGGCGCAGGACGCGGCGTACTCCTCGACCGCGTCCCGGAAGCCGGCCGACTGGCCGAGCACCCGCTGCCGCCAGTCCAGCGACGGGTCGACCGCCCCGTCCAGGACCATCGCCCGTACGCGGCGGGGGAACTGCTCGGCGTACGAGGTGCCCAGGCTGGTGCCGTACGACCAGCCGACGTACGTCAGCCGCCGCTCGCCGAGGGCCGCCCTCAGCACGTCCAGGTCCCGGGCCGCGTCCTGCGTCCCGACGTGCGGCAGCAGCGGACCGCTGGCCTTCCGGCAGGCGGCGGCCTGTGCCCGCGCACCGGCGAGGGCCGCGGTGCGCTCGGCGTCCGTACGGGGAAGGAGCGGCGCCTCGTCCACGGCGGCTTCCTCGTCCTCGGCCCGGTTCCCGGTGAGGCAGGTCAGCGCGGGTGTGCTCCGGCCGACGCCGCGCGGGTCGAAGGACACGACGTCGAACCGCTCCCGCACGCCGCGGCCGAGGTCCTCGGCGACGCCGTCCTCGACGAGCTTCACGCCGGATTCGCCCGGTCCGCCGGGGTTGAGCACGAGCGAACCGAGGCGCTTGCCCTCGACCGCGGTGGCCGCCCTCGCCAGGGGCAGGACGAAGGTCCTGCCGTCGCCGGGACGCGCGTAGTCCATGGGCACGGTGAGCGAAGCGCACTGGACGTCGCCGCAGGGCCGCCAGCTGAGCTTCTGGCCGTAGAAGCGCCGGAGGTCGGGCCGGGCGGCCGGGTCGGCGGGGGCCGCCGAGGCCCGCGGCCGGTTCCCGTCCTGGCCCGGCCCGGTCGTGCAGGCGGCCAGGGACGTGGCGCCGAGGACGGCGAGGGCGAGGGCGAGGACACGCTGGCGGGTGGTGGTGCGGAACACGAGGAACTCCCCTGGATGGTCGGTCCGGGGAAGGATCACGCACGGATGCTGAGGTTTTGCTGAAGAGGTTCTTCCCGGGGAGGTTCTTCCCGGGAGGCTCCTTCCGGGGCAGGTCCTCCCGAGGAGGCTCCTTCCAGGAAGGGTCCTCGGTCAGTCCGGGGACGGCAGCCGGAGGACGAACCGCGCCCCGCCCCGATCGCCGCGTCCCGCCGTGAGCGTGCCGCCGTGCGCGTGGGCGACCCAGGAGGCGATCGACAGACCGAGACCGGTGGACCCGGAACCGCTGCGGAACCGCTCGAACAGCGCGCCCGCGACCTCCGGCGGCAGACCGGGACCGGCGTCCTCCACCGTCAGCGTGCCGTCCCGGGCCACGGTGACGAGCACGTCCGCGGGGACGCCCGGCGCGTGGCCGTGCGCGAGCGCGTTGTCGAGGAGATTGCCGACGGCCCGGCGTACGAGGTCGGGGTCGGCGACCACGACCGTCTCCTCGGCCTCGACCCGTACCCGATGGCCCTCCGAGGAGGCCTCGACCACCTCCTCCGCGACCGCCTCCACCAACTGGTCGAGACGCAGCGGCTGCCGCGCCACCGCTGCCGTACCGGACATGAGACGGGCACGGGTGAGCAGCCCGTCGACGAGCCGGCCCATGCCCTCCGCCAGCCGCAGCGTCCGCCGGTGCACGTCCGCGCCGTCCGTCTCGCCGCGCAGCGCCGTCTCGGCGAGCGTCCGGAGCGAGGCGGCCGGGGTCCGCAGATCGTGCGCGGCGTCCGCGAGGAACGCCTCCTGCCGGTCCAGCGCGGCGAGCGCGGGCCTGACCGCCCGTCCCGACAGGACGTGCCCGACGCCCGCCGACAGCAGGACGAGCACCGCGCAGCCGCCCGACACCAGCCACACGAGCCGCCGGTGGTCGTCCCGTTGGGCGGTCGCGTCGGCCACGGTCACGAGCACGCCCTGCGGCCCCGCGTCGTCCGCCGCCTCCGGCGCGTAGAAGGGCTGCGCGAACACGCGGACCGGACCGCCGTCCGTGGTCCGTCCGTCGAACGCCCGCACGCCGTCGGCCCGTACCGCCGCACGGCCGGCCTCCAGGACCACGGCCCGGCTCACGGTCAGGCAGGGCTTCGCCGGCGCGTGCTCGACCGTCAGCGCGGCCGGGTCGTCCCCGTCCACGAGGAGCACGGTCAGCGGAGGGCAGGCGGTGTCCACCGAGTCCGCCAGGACGTCCAGGACGAGCTGTCCGTCGGCGTCGGTCTCCAGGAGCCCGAGGGCCCAGCTGGTGTCCGCGTCCATCGTGTGGTCGAGCTGCTCCCGCCAGCGGCCGCTGTCGCTGCGCACGGCGAGCACGGCCATCGCGACCAGTCCCACGGCACTGGTCAGCGCGAACAGCAGGCTGATCCGCCGCCGCAGCCGCAGCACCCGGGCGGTCGGCGTCAGCGTCCGCGACCGGTCGCGGGCCCGGCTCCGCCGACGGCTCCACGACCCGCGCAGGCGTGCGGGACTCACCGCGAGGCGTCGGGCGAGAGCCGGTAGCCGACCCCGCGCACGGTGTGGATCAGCGGCGGGTCCCCGAGCTTGCGGCGGAGCTGGGAGACGAGCACCTCCAGGACGTTGGACTGGGGTTCGGCCATCTCGTCCCAGCAGCTCTCGATCAGCTCGGCACGGGAGACCGCCTGGTCCGAGCGGGCCACGAGGACCTCCAGGACCGCGAACTCCCTGCTCGTCAGCGTGAGCAGCACCCCGGACCGGCGGACGTGCCGCCGGGCGGTGTCGATCTCCAGGTCGCCGACGCGGTGCACCGGCGGGCGCACGACCGCGGACCGGCGGCACAGGCTCCGCACCCGGGCGACCAGCTCGGGCACGGCGAACGGCTTGACGAGGTAGTCGTCCCCGCCGCTCGCGAAGCCCTCCACCCGGTCCGCCACCGTGTCGCGCGCGGTCAGGAACAGCACGGGCACGTCCCGGCCGGCGCGCCGCAGACCGTCGACGTACGCGGCGGCGTCCCCGGACGGCAGCATCCGGTCGAAGACCGCGCAGTCGTACGCGGTGACGAACAGCGCCTCGTCGGCCCGGGGCAGATCGGAGGCCTCGTCGACGGCCAGCCCGGCGGCCCGCAGCGCGGCGGCCACGCCGAAACGGAGGTCTTCGTCGTCCTCGACGAGCAGTACACGCACGTCGCACACCCTAAGCGCTGCCCGCCGCGCGGCCCGATCCCCGGTGCGGCGGGGTGGAGCATGCGGCAGGGTGGAACCATGCCCGAACTCCCCGAGGTGGAAGCGCTCCGCGCCTTCCTCGACACGCACCTGGTGGGCAAGGAGATCGCCCGCGTCCTGCCCGTCGCGATCAGCGTCCTCAAGACGTACGACCCGCCGCTGAGCGCCGTCGAGGGCGCCGAGTTCACCGCGGTCGGCCGGCACGGGAAGTTCCTCGACCTCACCACCACCGGACCCGCGGGCGAACTGCACCTCCTCGTCCACCTGGCCCGCGCGGGCTGGCTCCGCTGGCAGGACCCGCTGCCCTCCGGCCCGCCGAAGCCCGGCAGGGGCCCGCTGGCGCTGCGTACCGCCCTGACCGGCGGCGACGGCTTCGACCTCACCGAGGCCGGCACCACCAAACGCCTCGCCGTCCACCTGGTCCACGACCCGCGGGAGGTTCCCGGCGTCGCCCGCCTCGGCCCCGACCCGCTCGCCGAGGACTTCGGCCCCGAGGAGTTCGCCGCCCTCCTCGCCGGCGAGCGGCGCCAGATCAAGGGCGCGCTGCGCGACCAGAGCCTCATCGCGGGCATCGGCAACGCCTACAGCGACGAGATCCTCCACGCGGCGAGGACCTCGCCGTTCAAACCCACCCAGAACCTCACCCCCGAGGAGACCGCCGCCCTGTACACGGCGATGCGCAGCACCCTCCGCGAGGCCGTCGAACGCTCCCACGGCCTCGCCGCCGGCAGGCTCAAGGCCGAGAAGAAGAGCGGCCTGCACGTCCACGGCCGCACCGGCGAGGCCTGCCCGGTCTGCGGCGACACCATCCGCGAGGTCTCCTTCAGCGACTCCTCCCTCCAGTACTGCCCCACCTGCCAGACCGGCGGGAAGATCCTCGCCGACCGCCGCCTGTCGAAACTCCTCAAATAGACCCCCGCGCCCTTCACATAGACTCCCGCGCATGCTGCGTGTCCTGGCCGTCGACGACGAGGAGCCCGCCCTCGGGGAGCTGCTCTACCTGCTGCGCGCCGACCCCCGGGTGCGCACCGCCGAGGGCGCGGGCGACGCGACCGCCGCGCTCCGCAGGATCGGGCGCGCCCTGGAGTCGGGGCCCGAGGGCGACGAGGCCGTCGACGTCGTCTTCCTCGACATCCACATGCCCGGCCTCACCGGACTCGAACTGGCCCGGCTGCTCGCCGGCTTCGTCCGGCCCCCGCACATCGTCTTCGTCACCGCCCACGAGGGCTTCGCCCTCCAGGCCTTCGACCTCAAGGCGGTCGACTACGTCCTCAAGCCGGTCCGCCGCGAGCGGCTCGCCGAAGCCGTCCGCCGCGTCCACGAGCTCGTCCACGCCACCGTCGCGCCCGCCGCCGCGGCCGTCCCCGAGCAGATCCCCGTCGAACTCGGCGGCGTCACCCGCTTCGTCCCCGTCGACGACATCGCCTACGTCGAGGCCCACGGCGACTACGCCCGCCTCCACACCGACCACGGCAGCCACCTCGTCCGCATCCCGCTCTCCACCCTGGAGGAGCGCTGGGCCGACCGGGGCTTCGTCCGCATCCACCGCAGCCACCTCGTGGCCCTCGGCCGGATCGACGAGCTGCGGCTCGACGGCGGCGCCACCTCGGTACGGATCGGCGGCACCGACCTGGCCGTCAGCCGCCGCCACGCCCGCCACCTGCGGGACCTCCTGATGCGACGGGCCGGCGGCTGAGCCGCGCACCCCTACCGGCGCCGCACCCCCTCTGCGTACACTCCACGCTCCAAGGAGCCAGTCAGAGAGCGGACGCCGATGCCGGAGCACCACCCCCCGCGCAGGCCCCGGCGCGAGACCGTCACCTACGCCTCCGCCCACGGCCCGGGAGCCGTGCCCCCACCCGGCGGGCGGCGCCCCGTCCACCCGCCGGCCCGGTCCGAGATCGACGAGCAGACCACCCTCGGCCACACGTACGTCCGCTCCCTGATGCGCAGCCAGCTCCGCGCCGCCCTCACCGCGCTCGGGGCCCTCGCCCTGCTCGTCGGCTCGCTGCCGCTGCTGCTCGCGCTGCCCGCACCCGAGGCGCTCGTCTGGGCCGCCCTCGGCTTCGGCGTCTACCCGGTCGTGTGGGCCATCGCCCACTGGTACGTCCGGCGCGCCGAGCGCAACGAGCGCGACTTCACCGGCCTCGTCGAGCGCTGAGAACGGTCGACCGTCCCGTATGAACCAGACCTACGCGGTCGCCGCCGTCACCGCCGTCGTCCTCGCCACCGTCCTCATCGGCGCCCTCGGCCTGCGCGTCTCCCGCACCACCTCCGACTTCTACGTCGCCTCGCGGACCGTCCGGCCGGGCCTCAACGCCGCCGCCATCAGCGGCGAGTACCTCTCCGCCGCCTCCTTCCTCGGCATCGCCGGACTCGTCCTCGTCCAGGGCCCCGCCATGCTCTGGTACCCGGTCGGCTACACCGCCGGATACCTCGTGCTGCTCGTCCTCGTCGCCGCCCCGCTGCGCCGCTCCGGGGCGTACACCCTCTCCGACTTCGCCGAGGCCCGCCTCGAATCCCCGCAGGTCCGGCGGCTCGCGAGTCTGTTCGTCGTCGGCATCGGCTGGCTGTACCTGCTGCCGCAGCTCCAGGGCGCCGGACTCACCCTGGAGATCCTCACCGGCGCCCCCGACTGGGTCGGCGGTCTGCTCGTCGCCCTCGTCGTCACCGGCACCGTCGCCGCGGGCGGCATGCGCAGCATCACCTTCGTCCAGGCCTTCCAGTACTGGCTGAAGCTCACCGCCCTGCTCGTCCCCGCCCTCTTCCTGCTCGCCGCCTGGTACGGGGACGGGGCGCCCCGGGCCCGCTTCGACGCCCCCGCCGTGCTGCGCGGCCACACCGTCGTCGAGGTCGCCGACACGGTACGGATCGGGCTCGACGACCCGCTCACGGTGACCGTCACCGGCAGCGTGGACTCCGTCGCGTACACCGGGCGGACCGTCACCCTCGCCCCCGGCACCCACCACGTCCTCGGCGGCACCTCGCTGTCCTTCGCGCCGGGCGTCCCCCTGCCCGAGCGGGCGGCCACCGGGGCCGATCCCCTCGGCTGGTCCCAGCCGCTCGCCGGGGGCCGCGACGGACACCAGCTCTACGCCACGTACGGACTGATCCTCGCGACCTTCCTCGGCACCATGGGCCTGCCGCACGTCGCCGTCCGCTTCTACACCAGTCCGCACGGCCGCGCCGCCCGGCGCACCACCCTCGTCGTGCTCGGACTCGTCGGCGCGTTCTACCTGCTGCCACCCCTGTACGGCGCCCTCGGCCGGATCTACGCGCCCGAACTCGCCCTGACCGGCTCCGCCGACGCCGCCGTCCTCGTCCTGCCCGACCGGATCATCGGCGGCCTCCTCGGCGACCTCCTCGGGGCGCTCCTCGCGGCCGGCGCCTTCGCGGCCTTCCTCTCCACCGCCTCCGGGCTCACCATGTCGGTCGCCGGGGTCCTCACCCAGGACGTCCTGCCCTCCCGCGGCGTACGGCACTTCCGCCTCGCGACGCTGCTCGCCACCGCCGTCCCCCTGGCCGTCGGGGTGGTCGCCTCCAAGGTCCCGGTCGCCGACGCGGTCGGCCTCGCCTTCGCGGTCTCCGCCTCCTCCTTCTGCCCGCTGCTCGTCCTCGGGATCTGGTGGCGCCGGCTCACCCCGCCCGGTGCCGTCGCCGGGCTGCTGCTCGGCGGCGGCTCCGCCCTCGCGGCCGTGATGGCGACCCGGGCCGGGCTCGCTCCCGGGGGCTGGCCGCACACCCTGATGGCCTGGCCGGCGGTCTGGTCGGTCCCGCTGGGCTTCCTGAGCATGGTGCTCGTCTCGCTCGCCACCCCCCGGCGCATCCCGCCCGGCACCCCCGCCATCCTCGCCCGGCTCCACCTCCCGGAGGAGATCACCGGAACCGTCCCCGCCCAGGAGGCCCGCCGATGACCGCCCGAGAGGCCCTCCGATGAGCGGCATCGCCCTCGCCGCCGCGGCCGCCGCTGGGGCCGTGCTGCTCGCCGCGGGCTTCGTCCTGGGCCGGTTCGCCGCCCGGCGCGGCGGCCGCGCCGCCGACCCCGACCTCGGCACCCCCGTCGAGCGCGCCACCTTCCACACCCTGCACACCGCCTCGCTCGCCGCGCCCCCGCTGCGTGCCGGGCTCACCGAGGAGACCGCGCGCAAGGCGGCCCGCACGCTCCGCTCGCTGCTCGGCACCGAGGCGCTGTGCCTCACCGACCGCGGCGCGGTCCTCGCCTGGGACGGGCCGGGCGAGGAGCACCACCGCGCGCACGTGCCGGAGCAGGCCGCCGAGACCCTGGCGACCGGCCGCAGCCGCTCCGCGCACAGCGGCTGCGCCGATCCGGCGTGCCCGCTGCGCTGGGCGGTGATCGCCCCGCTCACCGGGGAGGACGGGGTGCTCGGCGCGCTCGTCGCCTACGGCTCGCGGGAGTCGGCCGTCCTGGTGCGGGCCGCGACCGAGGTGGCCCGCTGGGTCTCGGTCCAGCTGGAGCTGGCCGAACTGGACCGCTCGCGGACCCGGATCGTGGAGGCCGAGATCCGTGCCCTGCGCGCCCAGATCTCCCCGCACTTCATCTTCAACTCCCTCGCGGCCATCGCCTCGTTCGTCCGCACCGACCCCGAGCGGGCCAGGGAGCTCCTCCTGGAGTTCGCCGACTTCACCCGCTACTCCTTCCGCAGGCACGGCGAGTTCGCCCAGCTCGCCGACGAACTGCGCTCCATCGAGCAGTACTTGGCGCTCGCGGGGGCCCGCTTCGGGGACCGTCTGAAGGTGACCCTGCAGATCGCCCCCGAGGTGCTGCCGGTGACCCTGCCGTTCCTCTGCCTCCAGCCGCTCGTGGAGAACGCCGTCAAGCACGGCCTCCAGGACCGGGAACGGGGCTGCCGGGTCACCATCGCCGCCCGGGACGCGGGCGCCGAGGCGGTGGTGACCGTCGAGGACGACGGCATCGGCATGGACCCGGAACTGCTGCGCGCCGTGCTCCGCGGGGAGCATCCGGCGGGCTCCGGCATCGGCCTGTCCAACGTGGACGAGCGGCTGCGCCAGGTGTACGGGGCGGAGCACGGTCTCGTCATCGAGACCGGGGTCGGTGCCGGGATGAAGGTGACGGTACGCGTACCCAAGTACCGTCCGGGGGTGCACCCTTCGGCACCCTGAGCCGTCAGCGCAGGTGCAGCGAGAGATGGGCCAGCGGCAGGCCCAGCTTCCAGGCGGGGAGCCAGATCTGCTCGGCCTCGTCGACGGGGCTCTCCGGGTCGGTGCGGCCGTCGAGGTCGGCGGCGCGGATCCAGGTGTCCCGCAGGCGGCGCCAGGCGGTCCGCGCGAGCGCCAGGTCGGGGCCGTCGCCGCCGGCCGCCTGTCGCGCGGCGAGCCGCTCCTCGACCCAGGGCGGCCAGGGCCGGTCGTACGCCGTGTGCCGTAGCCACTCGTCGACCCGGCGGGGCGCCCACGCGTCGGCCGGTCCGTCCGGTTCCCCGGCGAGGTGGACGGTGAGGGCCAGGGCCTGGAGGCCGGCCCGGTACTCCAGGGAGCCGGGGGCCACGAGTGCGGCGGCCCGCAGCACCTCGTCGGCCAGGTACTCGGCGCACAGCCAGGCCATCGGGACGGCGAGGCCGCCGCCGCTCGTGCCACCGGCGCCGTTCGTGCTCTCGGGCAGCAACGCTCCCACCTTCTCCCGGACGTGAGGGCCCCGGACGTCAGGGGCTCGGGGGAGAGCCTCCTCCGTGAAGGGCGCCCGCGGGTCCCGCTTTGCTCAACTCGCCCGTGTGGTTTCGGATACGTTTCCCGGCCGGATCGGTACCGATGGGATTGCTGGTGCCGGGCGGGTCGGTGGTGGCGGGTGGGGCGGGAGATCCGGCGGCTCAGCCGAGGAGCGCGTAGACGGCGGTCGCGTGGGCGGCGGTCTCCTCCGTGCCCTCGGCCGTCATGGTGATGTCGGCGAAGGCCATCCGCTTCCCGGTCTTGGTGAGCCGGGCGCGCACGAGGACGTCGGCGCCGATGACCGCGCGCTGGAAGCTGATGGACTGCTGGACGGTGGTCATCGGCACGAAGCCGCCCCGGGCCGCGGCGACCGCGATCACCGTCGCGGTGTCGGCGGCTGCCATCAGCGCCTGTCCGGAGAGGCCACCGCCCTCCCGGGCGAGCCGGTCCGACCAGGGGAGGCGGAGGACGGCCTCGTGGCCGTCGGCGGCTTCGGCGGTCACGACGGATTCGACGGTGAGTCCCAGATCGAGGACCCAGGGGGCGAAGTTGTCGGCGAGGACCTGTTCGGCGGCGGTGAGTGTCAGCGTCACGGCGTCATTGTGGGGTCCCGGCACGGGCCCGGGCAACGGCCGCGCGGCGCGGCCGGTAGCCGGGCAGGGAGCGGCCGAGCTGCCGCAGCGCGTAGTGGGAGCGGGACTTGACGGTCCCGGCGGGGATGCCGAGCTCGACGGCCGCCTCGTTGACGGTGAGGCCGTGGAAGTACAGCCGGACGAGCACCGCGCGGTGCTCGGGGCTCAGCTCCCGCACGGCGGCCCGTACGTCGAGGGCGGCATCGGCCGAGGCGGTGGCGTCGGCCGGGTCGGGCGTCACCGCGAGGACGCCGTCGCCGGTCTCGGCGGGCCGGGCGAGGCGTGAGCGGCGCGCGTCGATCGCGAGGCGGCGGGCCACGGTGAAGAGCCAGGGGCGCATCGAGGTGTAGGGGCCGTCGAAGGCCTCGGGGTGGAGCCAGGCCCGTACCAGGGTCTCCTGGGCGAGGTCCTCGGCCCGCTGCCTGTCCCCGTGGGTCAGGCCGAGCAGGAAGGAGAGCAGCGCCGGACCGTGGTCACGCTGCAGCTCCTCCAGGGTCCGCTCGTCGGTCGTCGCCGTCGTCGCCGTCGTCATCGTGCCCGCCTCTCCCGCGGCTCGTCGTCCGGGGCGTATACGAGCGCATCCGGACAGCGGGCGACAGGGAACGGACAGCGGTCTGCGGCGAACGGTCGCACCGAGCGGCGAATGGCACGGCGAACGGTCGGGCGGAGCCGGTGCGTCCGTTTCGGCGGGGTTCGTTACCCCATGCGGCCTTGACCCTTGACTGCGGCTTTCCCAGAAGATGAATTCATCAGAACAGATGTTCATCACATGAATTGGGCGGAGTGCCGGACATGACCTCACGCACCAGACACGCGGGGGCGGCGTCGTTCGCCGCGCTCCTGCTCGCCGCGGCGACCGGCTGCACCGGCGGGAGCGGCCCGGCGGGAGGGACGGACACCCCGGGGGCGGCGGCCGGGCGGACCGGTGCCCCGTCGGCCGCCCCCGGCGGGGCCCCCGCCCCCGCCGGTTTCACCCTCGTGGCCTCCGGCGACATCCTCCCGCACGACTCGGTCATCCGGCGGGCGAGCGAGGACGCGGACGGGGCCGGGTACGACTTCGGCCCGATGCTCTCCGGCGTCAGGTCCGTCGTCTCCCGCGCCGACCTTGCCATCTGCCACATGGAGACCGTGTACGGCGAGGAGGGCGGGCCCTACACCGGCTACCCCGCCTTCAAGTCGCCCCCCGAGATCGCCGCCGCGCTGAAGGCCACCGGCTACGACTCCTGCTCGACCGCGTCCAACCACACCCTCGACGACGGGGCCGCGGGCCTCGGCCGCACCCTCGACGCGCTCGACCGGGCCGGTGTCCGGCACGCCGGCTCCGCCCGTACGGCCGAGGAGGCGGCACGGCCCACCCTGCTCAAGGCCGGCGGCGCCACGGTCGCCCAGCTCGCCTACACCTACGACACCAACGGCTACCCGATGCCCGAGGGGCAGCCCTGGGCCGTCCAGCTCCTTCACGAGGACAAGGTGATCGCCGACGCCCGCGCCGCCCGCGCGGCCGGCGCCGACGTGGTCGTGGTCAGCGTCCACTGGGGCAGCGAGTGGCAGACCGAACCCGACGAGCGGCAGCTCTCCCTCGGCCGCGCCCTGACCGCCTCGCGCACCGGCGGCCGCCCGGACATCGATCTGATCATCGGTACGCACGCCCACGTCCCGCAGGCGTACGAGAAGGTCAACGGGGCCTGGATCGTCTACGGGATGGGCGACCAGATCGCCGGAGACATGATCAACCACGAGGGCGCCCACGACCCGCGCGGCAACCAGAGCAGCATCGGCCGCTTCACCTTCGCCCCGCCCAGGACCGCCGGCGGACGCTGGGAGGTCACGAAGGCGGAGTTCGTCCCCCAGTGGTTCGACACCGCGCAAGGCCGTGTGGTGAACCTCGGCGCGGCGGACGACGGGGACGCGCGCCGGGCGGCCCTCCGCGACACGATCCGTCAGGTCGTCCTCGGCCGGGGGGCCGGCAAGGACGGACTGGTGATGGGGGAGTAGGGCGAGGGGTACGCCCGGCCGGTCACGGGACGACGGTGACCGGCCAGCGGCCCGCCTTCACCAGCCGGACGGCCACCGAGCCGACGAAGCGGTGCCCCGCCGACTCCGAGGCGCCCACCACCACGGCGTCCGCCGTCAGTTCCTCCGCCGCCTGGACCAGGCCCGCGTGGGCGTCGCCGCGGAAGGTGCGGAACTCCCACCGGATCCGCCACAGGTCCTTGACCCGCTCGGCGGAGGCCCGGATCTCCGCGACGAGGTCCTCGGCGATCTCCTCGGTCGTCCCGGTCACCGGGGCGCCGAGCGCCGCGCCCGCCGGGATCACGGGCTGCACGTACACGAGCGCGAGCAGGGCGTTCTGGCGCCGGGCGAGCCCGGCCGCGTACGCCGCGGCGCGCAGGGAGGAGGCGGAGCCGTCGACCCCCGCCATGATCACTTTCGGGCCGTCGGTGCCGCGCTCGAACCGGCCGGGCTGCTGTGCGCTCACCCTTCGAGGCTATCGGCTCATCGGGTGCTTTCGGACAGGGGGCCGGTGTCGTGGAGCCGCGCGAAGCGTCGCCCGTAGGAACCATTGGTCATGAAAAAGGATCAGATGCCTCATGGGCGCCGGACGGTGCTGCGGCTCGCCGCCGCCCTCGGGGCCACCGCCACCGTCGGAGTCTTCGCGGCGGACCGTTTCGCCGCGCCCGATACGGCCGCCGGCGCCGCCTCCACCCCCCGGGGCACGTCCGGCCCGGGGCGCGCCGGCCCGGCCGCGGGCCCGCAGGCCCAGGCCGGACGTCCGCGCCCGTCCGCGTACCGGCTCCAGCCCATGACCGCGTACGCGCCCCCCGCCTTCCGGCGCGCGGTCCCGCCGGTGCGGCAGCGGCCCTTCCTCAGCATGTCCGGCGTCGGCCGCTCGATGGTGCTGACCTTCGACGACGGGCCCGACCCCCGCTACACCCCCGGCATCCTGGAGACCCTGCGCCGGTACGACTGCCGGGCGATGTTCTTCGTCTGCGGCGAGATGGCCGTGGAGAACCAGGACCTGCTGCGGGAGATGGCCGCGGACGGGCACGTCGTCGGCAACCACTCCTGGTCCCACCCGCTCATCCCGAAACTGAGGCCCTCCCGGATCCGCGACGAGCTGGGTTCCACCAGCGAGGTCGTCGAGCGGGCCCTCGGCACGGCCCCGCTCTGGTACCGCGCGCCCTACGGGGCCTGGAACCGGCACTCCTTCGAGATCGGCGCCGAACTCGGCATGGAACCGCTCGCCTGGACCGTCGACACCCTGGACTGGAAGGAACCCGGCACCGGCACCATCGTCCGCCGCGTCCTCGACGGTGCCGCACCCGGCGTCGTCGTCCTCTCCCACGACGCCGGCGGCAACCGCTCCCAGAGCGTGGCCGCGCTCCGCCGCTACCTGCCCGAACTCCTCGACGCCGGCTACCACATCACCGTCCCCCGGCGCTGACCGCGCGGGTACGGCGGAAGGGCCCCGGCACCTCGGGTGCCGGGGCCCTCCTGTGTGACCGCGCGGTCAGCGCGAGCCGACCATGCGCGCGTAGACGACGACGTTCCCGTCGTAGCCACGCGCGCGCGTGTAGCCGCCGCCGCAGGTGATCACCCGCAGCTCCGGCTCGCCGTTGTCGGCGTAGACCTGCACGCCGGGGAAGTTGTCCTTGGCGTACACCTCGACTCCGTAGATCTCGAAGACCGCGACCCGGCCGTCGTACCGCTCGACCTCGATGTGCTGGCCCTTCTGGAGGGAGCCCAGGCCGTAGAAGACCGCCGGTCCCTTCGCGTTGTCGACGTGGCCGACGATGACGCTGGTGCCGCGCTGGCCGGGGGCGATGCCGTTCTGGTACCAGCCGGCGAGGTTGGGGTCCTCCGGGGGCGGCGCCGCCACCCAGTCGTCCGCGTCCAGGCCCACGTCCATGACGGGGGCCGCCACCTGGATCGCCGGGATCTTGATCCGGGACGCCGGTGCGAACGGCAACGGCTCCAGACCGGCACTCGCGGCGGGTGGCGGCGGGGCGACCGGGTGCGCCACCGGCCGGGCGGCCGCGGCGGGTTGAGGCGGCCCGAGGGCGACGTCCACCCCGTTGCGCATCATCGCGAGCCCGGACAGCATGGCGAGGGCCAGGACGCCCCAGGGTCGGCGTCTCCTGCGCTCGAAGACGCGGAAGTCCTTCGGGGGCATGGTTCTCCCTTCTCGGCGTCGTCAGAACGGTAAGTGCGGTCACCCGGGCCGTCGCGCCGGACGGCGCGAACGGGTGGGGGCCGCCGCCGGACGGGTGTCCGGCCCGCCGACGGACGTGCGGACGGAGGGTCTCGGCCGGCCTCGACCGAGGCGAGCGCCGGAGCGAGAGCGGGTGGACGCGGGGGAGAGCGCCGGAGCGAACGCCGAAGGGGGCGCGGGGTGCAGGTGGGTGACAGGGCGGCTGACCCATCCGAGTAATCGTCAGATAAGCATCCTGAACGGCTGTGACCTGCGGCTCCGCTGCCTCAGGGGGGCCTTGGCCCGGTGGGTCGCCTCACCGGGGTGGCCCAGTGTCGACATGCACGGCTCGCCCCGGTTTGTGATGGTTCGTCATGGAAGGCGTACTCGTCGAATCTCCCGGAGCACCGCTTTGGGGCGTCTTCCACAGGAGGTTCAACCATGCGTGCTGCACGCACTCTGGCGGTGACGGCGACCGCGTTCGCGGCGCTCGGACTCGCGGCCCCCCTCGCCACCGCCACCAACGGGCCCAGCAACGTGACGGTCAGCCCTCTCCAGGCCGAGCGGGGCGGAGACGGTTCCAACGGCGTATCCGTGTCCCCCTTCGCGGTCCACCAGGGCGCGATCCTCACGGTCACCGTCCGGGGCTGCGCCGGTGGCACGGTCACGTCGAACGCCTTCGCGACGACCACGCTCTCCCCGGCCGTCAACGGGGTCTCCACCGCCACTCCCCGCATCTTCAACAACGCCACGCCCGGCCAGTACAACCTGGCCGTGCAGTGCAACGGCCGTACGCTCACCCAGCCGTTCCGGGTCCTCGCCGGCCAGGGCGCGCAGGGTGGCCTCGGCGGTTCGATGGCTCCGAGCTCCACGGAGATGGCCATCGGCGGTTCTCTCGTCGCCGCGGCCGCTCTCGGTGGCGGAGTCTTCATCGCCCGCCGCCGACGCATGACCGGCGCAGGAGTCTGACCGGCCGAACCTCCCGGTCGGCCCGCTGTGCCCGTCGCCCCCGAGTCCCCCCGCAGGGACCCGGGGGCGACGGGCGTCCGGGGGCGGTGCGCACCGGTCCACCGGCGTCGGGAAGCGCCGTGCACCGCTCCGGTCCGGGCCGCCACGACGCCCGTTCAGTGACCCCGGCCGGCGCCGGAGCGGCGGCGGACCGCGTAGACCGCGCCGCCCGAGGCGGCGGCCAGGACCAGCGCCCCGCCGACGGCCAGTTCGGTGGAGCTGGGGGCCATCGAACCGCCGAGACCGCCCCGCACCCCGCGCGGGGGCGTGAGGATCGTGGCGCTGATGGTCGGGGTGGCGGTGGGGGAGCCGCTGATCGTCAGGGCGACGGTGTCCTGCACGCCGCCCGTGCAGTTGAACAGCACCGTGTAGACGGCCCCGCGCTTGGCGTCCGTGTCCACCGTGGCCGAGGCCGTCGCGCCCGGTGCGATGGTGACGGTGTCGAAGATGCCGGCCGAGGCCCTCGCCGTACTGGCGCAGCCGGGGGCGCTCAGCGTCAGCCGGCCGCCCGGGGCGACGACGGCGGGCGACACGACGAAATCGCCCGGTGCCTTGGCCCTGGGTGCCCGCGGACCGGTCGCGGGAGCACCGTCCGCCGCGAGGGCGGCGGGGGCGGCCAGGGCGAGGGCGGCCGCCCCCAACAGGGCAGTGGTCGCGGCACGTATCGCGCGCATGGTGAATCCTCCGGGTCCCGAGGGGCAGCCGCGGAAGGGGGTCCCGCGAAGGGCCGTGCACCTCGTTGCCCGAAACGCTAGGAGCGCACTATCACAACCGCGATCCCAGACGTGCGAATGGGGCACCGATGTCCCCCGGGTGGCCCACCCGCACGGCCCGGCTCACCCTGTGATCTGCGGGAACAGATCGGTGAACGGCGCGGCGGTGGCCGAGATGCCCCGGCCGAACGGAGCGTCGAAGTCCCAGATGAGGAACAGCAGGAAGGCGATCAGCACGCTGAAGAGCCCGGCGAGCAGCAGCTCCCGGCCGGTTCTGCGGATCTGCAGCGTGAAGATCAGGCCGACCGTGACCAGGGCCCCGATGATCAGGCCGAACCAGACGACTCCCGGCATCGTCGCCCCCGCGTTCTGCCCGCGCGCGCCCCGGGCGTCGTCGGCGGCGGCCACCTGGTCCACCAGCGGCTGGTACGCCTGCCCCTCGAAGTCGTTGGCCGGCTGGTAGTCGGTGACGCTGCGCCGCACCCGCTCAAGGAGCGCGGTGCCCTCGTCGCTGAGCTCGCCCTTCTCGGCCATGTGCGTCCACTCGTCGTGCACCACGTACGAGACGTACGCGTCGACGTCGGCGCGGATCCGGTCGCGGACCGCCTGCGGGTACACCTCGGCGCGTGCCGAGATCTCGTGCATCGCCTGGGCCTCCTGACGCACGGTCTCCTGGGCGGCCCCCCGGGCCTCCCAGACGCCGGCGATGGCCAGACCGAGGACGATCGCGTAGATCACGCCGATCATCATCGTCATGTACTCGATGACGTCGGGGGTTTCGCTCGGATCGTCGTCCTCGGGGATGCGGCGGTTGTTGATGACGACGATGGTGAGCACGACGGCGCATGCGGCGGCCATCGCGAGAGAGAGAACAAGCCATTCGGACATGGATTCCTCCGGCGGGATTCAGAGGGGCGGTGAGTCGGTGGGATCGGTCGGATCGCCGGTGCCGCGGGTCACTTGGACCGGGGGCGCAGGATCGCCGTCGCGAGCACGGCGGGGGCGGTGATCATCAGCGTCGCCGTGACGACGGAGGTGCCTCCCTGCTTCTTGGTCTGCGTCGCCTGGCGGTAGTGGGGCAGCGCCACGGGCGAGGGGGCCGGTGGCCGGGGCCGCGCGGTGGGCGTCGGCGTGGGGGACGGGGGAGGCGGCGCGGGCGCGGGCTCCGGCGGCCTCGGGGACGGAGGCGCGGGGGACGGCGGCTCCGGACGGGGTGCGGGCCGGGCGGCCGGCGGCTTCGGCGCGGGCCGCGGCGGAACCGGCTCGGGCGGCGGGGGCGGCTTCGGCGTCGGTGTCGGGGAAGGGGACGGGGGTTCGGGCTTCGGCGTCGGCTTCGGTGTGGGCTTCGGCGTCGGGGAGGGCGTGGGCGTCGGTGTGGGCGTGGGCGACGGGCACGGCGGGGGCGGTTCGGGGTCGCAGGGCTTCGGGTGGTGGTGGTGATGCCCGTGCCCCTTCCCCTTGCCGTCGCCGTGGTGGTCGTGGCCCTTGCCCTTGCCGTGGCCCTTCCCGTCGCCGTTCCCGTGACCGTCGCCGTTCCCGTGGCCGTCGCCGTCGTGGTGGCCGCCGCCGGCGACCGCCACCGCGATCCGCGAACCGCCCGAGTCGGTCGAGGCGTAGGCGCAGGCGTCGGCGGCGGCGGGCACCGGTGCGGCGAGCAGCCACACGAGCCCGAGGGCCGCGAGCGGCCGCGCGAGGAGTGATCCGTACAGAGACACGCCGTCGAGCTTGATCACAACGGCGGCGCGCCGGGGCGGATTCGGGTGGGATTCGCCAGATGGAGGGGATCTCCGGATGTGTGGGCTTGACGTTTCGCCGGGTGTCGGTGACGGATTCGGCACAATGCCCGGTATTGGCGGGCGTGATGATTCCGGACGGGTGGCCGACAGGGCCCGTTCAGGCCTCCCGGCGCAGAACTGTCCGGTTGTCGCCCTGTCGGACGGGACGGCCGACAGGGCATCCTGCACCGGCGACAGGGCCCCTGGGACGGCAACAGCCGAGGTACGGCGGGGGCCTGAGGCTCCGCCGGGCGCGACCGGCATCCTCCCGGGAACCGACGCACGATCATATGCACGTGAATTTGCACAGCCTGAAGGCGTGAACTCTGCGTTCCAAGAGCACGTGCCAATGGCGTGTGACCAAGAACGGACCGCGAATTTCCGTTTCTACTCGCTCTCCCGGCGGGCGATCAGTAGCCTCACCTCGAACACCGGCCGCGAACACATGGCCGCATCCCGTGGCGACTTGTTGGAGACATTGATGGAGCGTCCCGCCTGGGCTCCGCCCGGTATCGACATTTCGGTACCGAGCGTGTCCCGTATGTACGACTTCTATCTGGGCGGCTCGCACAATTTCGAGGTGGACCGGGAAGCGGCGCGCAAGGCCATGGAGTTCATGCCGGGCCTGCCCAAGATCATGCAGGCGAACCGTGCCTTCATGCGGCGCGCCGTCCGCCACGCCGTTGACAACGACGTCACCCAGTTCCTCGACATCGGCTCCGGCATACCCACCTTCGGCAACGTGCACGAGGTCGCCCGGGCGGCCGACCCCGCCGCCCGGGTCGTCTACGTCGACCACGACCCCGTCGCCGTGGCCCACAGCCGCGCCGTCCTGGAGGGAGACGACAGCGCGGCCGTCGTCGCCGCCGACCTGCGCAAGCCGGCCGACATCCTGTACGGCCCCGAGGTGACCCGACTCCTCGACCTGGACCGGCCGGTGGCCCTGCTCCTCGTCGCCGTGCTGCACTTCCTGGAGGACCAGGACCGGCCCTACGAGGCCGTCGCCGAACTCATCGAGGCCCTCGCCCCCGGCAGCCTCGTCGTCCTCACCCACGCCTCGTACGAGGGCATCCCGCTCTCCGAGGAGCAGGCCGGCGGCACCGTCGGGGTCTACCGCAACATCCGCAACCCCCTGGTGATGCGGTCGAGCGGTGAGATCACCCGCTTCTTCGAGGGCACCGAACTGGTCGAGCCCGGACTCGTCCCGATGCCGCTCTGGCGGCCGGACAGTCCGGCCGAGGAGGAGGATCCGTACGCCTTCTCCGGGTTCGCAGGGGTGGGGCGCAAGGCGTGAAGGTCCCGTCGCAGCCGTCCGGCGCCGTCGCCGAAGCGGACGGCCCGGAGGACAGACTCAGGCGGTTCGTCACCATCTGGAGCCGCGCGATCTTCCCGGTGACGGCCACCTCGCTGACCCGCACCGAGTTCGAGGGGCATCTGCTGCCGCTGGCCCGCACCCTGTGCGACGCCCTGCACGCCCGCCCCTTCGACACGGCACCGGCCCAGCGCACCGGCGCGGCCCTCGTCGCCGCCCACTGCACCGACCCGGACGCGCTCGGCCGCAGCCTCGGCGTCGTCGACTCGTACCTGGTGCTCTACTGCGGTGCGGAGTCGGACCTCGCGGCCGAGGAACTGCGCGCCCGCTGCTCCCGGCTCCAGCACGCCATGGCCGCCGGCTACGCCCAGGCCCTGCGCGAGCGGACCCGCGCCGAGCAGGAGGCGATCGCCCGCTCCGCGCTGGCCGCCCGCAGCGCCGCCGAGATCGCCCTGCACGCCACCGAGAGCCGCTTCCGCGCGGTCTTCGACGGGGCGGCGATCGGCATCGGCATCGCCGACCTCGAAGGCAACGTCCTGGAGGTCAACGAGACCCTCACCCGCATGTTCGGCGGGATGGAGGGCCAGGTGCGCAGCCGGAACGTCAGCGAGTGGGTCCACCCGGAGGACGGGCCCCACGTCTGGAAGCTGTACGAGGAGCTGGTCCGCGGCGAGCGCGAGCACTACCGCGTCGAGAAGCCGTACTACCGGGGTGACGGAACGGTTCTGTGGACCAACCTCACCGTCTCGCTCCTCCGGGACGCCGAGGGCCGCCCCCAGTACCAGCTGGCCCTCATGGAGGACACCACCGAACGGCGCCTGCTCCACCTGCGCCTGCGGTACGAGGCCACCCACGACGCGCTCACCGGACTGCCCAACCGGACCCTGTTCTTCGAACGCCTGGAGAAGGCCCTCGCCCCCGGCGAGAACGCCCGCTTCGGCCTCTGCTACCTCGACCTCGACGGCTTCAAGGTCATCAACGACAGCCTCGGGCACTCCACCGGCGACCGGCTGCTCGTCGAGGTCGCCGACCGGCTGCAGAGCTGCGTCACCGGAGCGGGCGAGATGGTGGCCCGGCTCGGCGGCGACGAGTTCGTCGCCCTCACCACCGCCCCCGGCGGGGAACGGGACGTCACCGAACTCGCCGACCGCATCCTCGCCGCCCTCGCCACCCCCCTCCGCATCGAAGGCCGCGAACTCACCGTGCGCGGCAGCCTCGGCGTGGTCGAGGGCCCGGCGGGGGAGCGGACCCCGGCCGAGGTGCTCCGCAGCGCCGACATCACGATGTACCGGGCCAAGTCGGCGGGCGGCAACCGCTTCGAACTCGCCGACCCGGAGGCCGACGCCCGCGCCATCACCAGGCACGGGCTCACCACGGCCCTGCCGACGGCCCTGGAGCGCGGCGAGTTCTTCATCGAGTACCAGCCGCTCGTCCACCTCGACGACGGCAGCGTGCACGGCGCCGAGGCCCTCGTCCGGTGGTGCCACCCGCAGCACGGGGTGCTCGGCCCCGACCGCTTCATCCCGCTCGCCGAGGACACCGGCCTCATCGTGCCGCTCGGCCGCTGGGTGCTCCAGGAGGCCGTGCGCCAGGCCCGTTTCTGGCAGACCCGGCACTCCGACGGCGGCCCGCTGCGGATCAACGTCAACCTCTCCCCGACGCAGCTCCACCATCCGCGCCTGGTCGCCGACACCGTCGACGTCCTGGAGCGGTCGGGGCTCGAACCGGGCGCACTCTGCCTGGAGGTCACCGAGTCGGCCCTGATCGGCGCCGACGAGGACCTGCTGAAGCCGCTGCGGCAGCTCGCCGAGATGGGCGTGGACATCGCCCTCGACGACTTCGGCACCGGCTACTCGAACCTGGCGAATCTGCGGCGCCTGCCGGTGAGCGTCCTGAAGCTCGACCGCTCCTTCACCCGGGGCATGCAGCAGCACCCGGTGGACCCGGTCGACCTCAAGATCGTCGAGGGGATCGTCTCGCTGGCGCACAGCCTGGAACTCGCCGTCACGGTCGAGGGCGTGGAGACGGGGGCGCAGGCGCGGCAGCTCCGTGACCTCGGCTGCGACACGGCCCAGGGCTGGTACTACGCCCGCCCGGGCGCCCCGGACCGCATCCACTCCCTCCTCCTGGCGGACGCGGTGTAGCCACCGTCCGGCGGCCCGGGCGGGACGGCGCCCACCGCCGTGTGCTCCCGCGCCTTGGGCGGGACGGCGCCACTGCCGTGTGGGCAATTGTCCCGCAGGGCGGGACGGGTGGGCGCACGGGACGGCGCCCTCCAGCGGCGCCTCCGCGTTCCGCGCCTGGACCCGCACCCCCGTGACGGCGCACCGGGGTGCGGGTCAAGGCGCGGGAGCCTCTGGCGCCGGCAAGGGCGCCGTTCCGTTGTGCCCACCCGTTCCGCCCTGGGGGCACCTCCCGGACGAAGTCTGGGGGAGGAACGACTGCCCACAACGGGGGGGCACCGCCCCAGCGGAACGACTGCCCACAACGGTGGTGGTCAGAGCGTGGCGAGGGTCAGGACCACCGTGTCGCCGCCCGTCGCCACCGACACCGACGTCTTGTCCGACGTGGCCGTGAAGATGCCGGCGACATCCACCACCTGGTACCCGGCGTCCTCGAGCGCCGCGCGGTACGCGCCGACGGCGGCCTTCGGGTCGGCGGCGCCGAAGGTCAGGACGTAGGCGCCCTTCCCGCCGGTCACCGAGGTCAGCTCTCCGGAGGGGAGCGGCAGGCCCGCGGGCAGGTCGTCGGGCTTCTTCACCCCGCCGGTGACGGGCGGTGCGTCCGGCGTCGTCGGGGCCGGGGCCGGGGCGGTCGCGGAGGAGGCGCCCTTCGCGTCACCGGCGTCGGACCCGCAGGCGGTCAGCCCGAGCAGGCCGACGGCGACGGCCGCGGCGACGGCGACGAGCGAAGTGGTGCGGTTCCAGGGCATGGTGACGTCCCATCGGTGAGGGCGGGTGAGATCGTTCCTTCCGACGGGGAGACTGGCACAGGGCGCCTCTCCTTGAGAAGGCGCCGATCGCATCGCAGCGCCCGGCGCGTCACACGCGCCGGCGGGTGGCCATGAGCAGCCTCTGGAGCTCCCGGGCCGCCCGCGGCGGGGCCACGTCGCTGCGGTGGGCGAGCGCGATGGTGCGGCGCAGGCCCGGCCGGGCGAGGGCCGTCACCCGGAGGTCGCGGCCCGCGCGGCCCGCGACCATCGCCGGGACGACCGCGAGCCCGAGCCCGGCCCGTACAAAACCGAGCACGGCGTCCAGCTCCCCGCCCTCCACGGTGAACGTGGGCTCGAAGCCCTCCGCCCGGCATGCCGCCACGGTCAGTTCCCGCAGGTCGTAGCCGTGCCGGAACATCACGAGCGGCTGGTCCCGCAGATCCTTGATGCGCACCGGCCTGCGGGGCGCCGGCTCCGAGGCGGCGGAGACCACCACCAGGTCCTCCCGGAGCAGCTCGACCGTCGTCAGGGCGGGTGACGGGGTCGGCAGCGGCAGCACCACGAGGGCGAGGTCGAGCGCCCCGCGCGCCAGCTCCCGTACGAGATCGTGCGAGCCGCCCTCCTCGATCAGGAGCTCGATCCCGGGGTGCAGGTCGTGGAAGGACCGCAGCACGTCCGGGAGGAGTCCCGTGCACAGGCTCGGCGTCGCGCCGAGCCGCACCCGGCCCCGCTTGAGCTGGGCCAGCTCCTGCACCTCCAGGCGGGCCGTCTCGGTGTCGGCGAGGATCCGGCGCGCGAGCGGCAGCAGGGCCTCGCCCGCGTCGGTGAGGGTGATGTTCCCCCGGGCCCGGCTGAACAGCTCCGCGCCCAGCTCCTGCTCCAGGGCCTTGATCTGCTGGGAGAGCGAGGGCTGCGAGACGTGGACGCGCTCGGCGGCCCGGGTGAAGTGACGGGTCTCGGCCACGGCGACGAAGTAGAGGAGCTGCTGGAACTGCATGGTCCCAGCGTAGAGGACGTGAATAGGTTCAGCCTATCGAGATCAGCCAGACCATGTCTTGGACCTCTTGGGCCCTTCGGCCCTAGCGTCGGGAACATGGCTCTGGCACCCACGAGGGAGCGGACGGCCGCCCGCCCGCCTTCCCCCACACCGTCCCGCGGATTCTGGTCGTCGACCCTCGGCAAGAAGACGGTCATGGCCGTCAGCGGTCTGATCATGCTCGGCTACCTCGTCGCGCACGTCGCCGGCAACCTGAAGGTCTTCTTCGGCCCCGAGGAGTTCAACGCCTACGGCCACTGGCTGCGGGTCATGGGCGCCCCCGTCCTGCACCACGAGTGGGCCCTCTGGCTCGTCCGGATCGTGCTCCTCGCCGCCGTCGTCGCCCACGCCGTCTCCGCGTACCAGCTCAGCCGGCGCGACATCAAGGCCCGCCCGACCGCGTACGTCCACCGCCGCAAGCGCTCCTCGTACGCCACCCGCACCATGCGCTGGGGCGGGATCATCCTCGCCCTCTTCATCGTCTGGCACGTGCTCGACCTGACCACCGGGACCGTCCACCCCGGCGGCTTCGAGGAGGGCAAGCCCTACCAGAACGTCGTGGACACCTTCTCCACCTGGTACGGCAACGTCGTCTACATCGTCGCCATGCTCGCCCTCGGCCTCCACGTCCGCCACGGCTTCTGGAGCGCCGCCCAGACCCTGGGCGTCGGCAGCGCCCGCCGCGAACGCCTCCTCAAGGTGCTCGCCAACGCCCTCGCGCTCGTCCTGACCGCGGGCTTCGTCTCCGTCCCCCTCGCCGTCATGACCGGAGTGGTGAGCTGACATGAGCTACCCCGACTACACCACCGGTGAGCCGATCACCGACACCAAGGCTCCCGCCGGGCCCATCGCCGACCGCTGGGACACCCGCCGCTTCGAGGCCAGGCTGGTCAACCCCGCCAACCGCCGCAAGCACCGGATCATCGTCGTCGGCACCGGCCTCGCCGGCGGATCCGCCGGCGCCACCCTCGCCGAACAGGGCTACCAGGTCGTCCAGTTCTGCTTCCAGGACTCCCCGCGCCGCGCCCACTCGATCGCCGCCCAGGGCGGCATCAACGCCGCCAAGAACTACCGCAACGACGGCGACTCGATCCACCGCCTCTTCTACGACACCGTCAAGGGCGGCGACTTCCGGGCCCGCGAGTCCAACGTCCACCGGCTCGCCCAGATCTCCGTCGAGATCATCGACCAGTGCGTCGCCCAGGGCGTCCCCTTCGCCCGCGAGTACGGCGGCCTCCTCGACACCCGCTCCTTCGGCGGCGTCCAGGTCTCCCGCACCTTCTACGCCCGCGGCCAGACCGGCCAGCAGCTCCTGCTCGGCGCCTACCAGGCGCTCTCCCGGCAGATCGCCGCCGGCAACGTCGAGATGCACGCCCGTACGGAGATGCTCGATCTGATCGTCGTCGACGGGCGGGCCCGCGGCATCGTCGCCCGCGACCTGATCACCGGAGAGGTCTCCACCCACTACGCCGACGCGGTGGTCCTCGCCAGCGGTGGCTACGGCAACGTCTTCTACCTGTCGACGAACGCCATGAACTCCAACGCCACCGCCGTCTGGCGGGCCCACCGGCGCGGCGCGTACTTCGCCAACCCCTGCTTCACCCAGATCCACCCCACCTGCATCCCGCGCACCGGCGACCACCAGTCCAAGCTGACCCTGATGAGCGAGTCGCTGCGCAACGACGGCCGCATCTGGGTGCCGAGGTCCAAGGGCGACACGCGGCCCGCCGCCGACATCCCCGAGGACGAGCGCGACTACTACCTGGAGCGGATCTACCCCTCCTTCGGCAACCTCGTCCCCCGCGACATCGCCTCCCGCGCCGCGAAGAACGTCTGCGACGAGGGCAGGGGAGTGGGCCCGGGCGGCCAGGGCGTCTACCTGGACTTCGCCGACGCGATCCGCCGGATGGGCCGGGCGAAGGTCGAGGAGAAGTACGGCAACCTCTTCGACATGTACGCGCGGATCACCGCCGAGAACCCGTACGAGGTCCCCATGCGGATCTACCCCGCCGTCCACTACACGATGGGCGGGCTCTGGGTCGACTACGACCTCCAGACCACGGTCCCGGGCCTCTTCGCCATCGGCGAGGCCAACTTCTCCGACCACGGGGCCAACCGGCTCGGCGCCTCCGCCCTCATGCAGGGTCTCGCGGACGGCTACTTCGTCCTGCCGGCGACCATCAACGACTACCTGGCCCGCCACCCGTCCAGCGAACCCCTCGACGACGACCACCCGGTGGTCCGCGAGGTCCTCGCCGAGACCGAGGACCGCCTCCACCTCCTCCTCTCCGTCGACGGCGACC
Source organism: Streptomyces tanashiensis (assembly GCF_014648895.1). Classification (GTDB taxonomy): domain Bacteria; phylum Actinomycetota; class Actinomycetes; order Streptomycetales; family Streptomycetaceae; genus Streptomyces; species Streptomyces tanashiensis. The sequence goes on along the minus strand of NZ_BMRZ01000008.1, from coordinate 54,648 downwards.
GCACCCCCGACTCCTTCCACCGCGAACTCGGCGAACTCATGTGGGAGTACTGCGGGATGGCGCGCACCGAGGAGGGCCTGACCAAGGCCCTGCGCCGCATCCCCGAGATCCGCGAGGAGTTCTGGAGCCGCATCAAGGTCCCCGGCACCGGCGAGGAGTTCAACCAGTCGCTGGAGAAGGCCAACCGGATCGTCGACTACCTGGAGCTCGCCGAGCTCATGTGCCTCGACGCGCTCCACCGCGCCGAGTCCTGCGGCGGCCACTTCCGGGAGGAGTCCCAGACCCCGGACGGCGAAGCGGCCCGCCGCGACGAGGAGTTCGCGTACGCGGCGGCCTGGGAGTTCAGCGGCGCCGCCCCCGTCCTCCACAAGGAGGACCTCACCTTCGAGTACGTCCACCCCACCCAGCGGAGCTACGCATGAGGCTCAACCTGCGCGTCTGGCGCCAGAAGAACGCCGGCACCGAGGGCGCCATGGCCACCTACGAGGTGGACGGGGTCTCTCCCGACATGTCGTTCCTGGAGATGCTCGACACCCTCAACGAGGACCTCATCCTGCGCGGTGAGGACCCCGTGGCCTTCGACCACGACTGCCGCGAGGGCATCTGCGGCGCGTGCAGCCTCGTCATCGACGGCGAGGCGCACGGCCCCGAGCGCACCACGACCTGCCAGCTCCACATGCGTTCCTTCCGGGACGGCGACACCATCGACGTCGAGCCCTGGCGCGCGTCCGCGTTCCCGGTGGTCAAGGACCTGGTGGTGGACCGCTCCGCCTTCGACCGCGTCATCCAGGCCGGCGGCTACATCTCCGCCCCCACCGGGTCCGCCCCCGAGGCCCACGCCACCCCCGTACCCAAGGCCGACGCGGACTCCGCCTTCGAGCACGCCGAATGCATCGGCTGCGGCGCCTGCGTGGCCGCCTGCCCCAACGGCTCCGCCATGCTCTTCACCTCCGCCAAGATCAACCACCTCAACGTCCTGCCCCAGGGCTCCCCCGAGCGCGAGACCCGCGTCCTCGACATGGTGGCGCAGATGGACGCCGAGGGCTTCGGCGGCTGCACGCTGACGGGCGAGTGCGCCACGGCCTGCCCGAAGGGCATCCCGCTGCCGTCGATCGCGGCGATGAACAAGGAGTGGCTGCGGGCACTCCGCAAGGCCCCCCGGGGCTGACCGGATCCGGACAGTCTGGCGGCGTGGGCTCCGCCACACCGCGCGCCCCGGAACCGAAGATCATTCACAAAAGGATCACTTTCTCCGTAGGATCTTCGCTCCGGGGTGCTCCTGTCCCGCGCGACAGCAAGATCAACTCCGTTCAAACCTGTACTTATCGTGGCATCTTGTCCACTTCGCAGCCAACCGGCCCCCGATGATTTCCGGCGCGCCGACACCCCCGGGTACTGATGAGAACCGCCGGGGGGGGCATGACCGAACCCCCCGGTGAGAACCGCCGGGGGGACATGACCGAACCCCCCGGTCGCACAGACCATTTGGGGGTTTCATGTCCAGCATCACCCGCCGCCGGGCCCTCGGCGTCGCCGCCGGCGCGGCAGGCGCCGCCGCGGGCCTCGCCCTGGCCGGCCAGGCCGTCGCCGCTCCCCGGGCCGCCGCTCCCGCGGCCGCCCCGGCCTCGTTCGACGAGGTCTACCAGGGCCGCCGCATCAAGGGCGGGCCCTCGGGCGGCGGCCACCACGGGGGACACCACGGAGGCGGCTACTCCGTGACGATCGACGGCGAGGAACTGCACGTCATGCAGAACGCCGACGGCACCTGGATCAGCGTGATCAACCACTACGAGCCGGTGGCCACGCCCAAGGCGGTGGCCCGCGCGGCCGTCCGCGAACTCCAGGGCGCCCCGCTCGTTCCCCTCACCCTCGCCTGACCGATCCAGGAGCGCACCACCATGACCGTACGCAAGAACCAGGCCACCCTCACCGCCGACGAGAAGCGGCGCTTCGTCAACGCCCTCCTGGAGCTCAAGCGCTCCGGGCAGTACGACACCTTCGTCACCACGCACAACGCGTTCATCATGAGCGACACCGACAACGGCGACCGCGTCGGCCACCGCTCGCCGTCGTTCCTGCCCTGGCACCGCCGCTTCCTCATACAGTTCGAGCAGGCCCTGCAGTCCGTCGACGCCACCGTCACCCTGCCGTACTGGGACTGGACCGCCGACCGCACCTCCCGCTCCTCGCTGTGGGCGCCCGACTTCCTCGGCGGGACCGGCCGGGCCCGGGACGGCCAGGTGACGGACGGCCCGTTCGCCCGCACCGGGAACCGCTGGACGATCAACGTCCGCGTCGACGGGCGCGACTACCTCCGCCGCGACCTGGGCGCCGGCGGCCGCCAGCTGCCCACCCGCGCCGAGGTGGACTCCGTGCTCGCCATGGAGACCTACGACATGGCCCCCTGGAACAGCTCGTCGGACGGCTTCCGCAACCACCTGGAGGGCTGGCGCGGGGTGAACCTCCACAACCGCGTCCACGTCTGGGTCGGCGGCCAGATGGCCACCGGAGTCTCCCCGAACGACCCCGTGTTCTGGATGCACCACGCCTTCGTGGACAAGCTGTGGGCCGACTGGCAGGCCCGCCACCCCCGGTCGACGTACCTGCCGGCCGCCGGCACCGCGAACGTCGTCGACCTCGGCGACACCATGCGTCCGTGGAACGACGTGACTCCGGCGGACATGCTGGACCACACCCGCCACTACACGTTCGACACCGCGGCCTGATCGCGGGGGAGCGGTCAGCGCCGCTCGCCGAACCCCAGGGCCCGGGCCAGGTACGGCGCGGTGCGGCTCTCCGCCGCCCGCGCCACCCGGTCCGGGGGACCCGCCGCCACCACCCGGCCGCCCTCGTCGCCGCCGCCGGGACCCAGGTCGACGACCCAGTCGGCGGTGGCGACGACGTCCATGTCGTGCTCGACGACGACCACCGAGTGCCCGGCGTCCACGAGGCCGTGGAGCTGGCGCATCAGGACCTCCACGTCGGCCGGGTGCAGGCCGGTCGTCGGCTCGTCCAGCACGTAGAGCGTGGGGGCGCCGCGCGGCCGCTGGAGCTCCGAGGCGAGCTTGATGCGCTGCGCCTCGCCGCCGGACAGCTCGGTGGCGGGCTGCCCGAGCCGCAGATACCCGAGTCCCACGTCGAGGAGGGCGCGCAGGCTCCGTGCCGCCGCGGGGGTGTCGTCGAAGAACGCCGCCGCCGACTCGACGGTCAGGTCGAGCACCTCGGCGATGCTGAGGCCGCGCAGCCGCACCTGCAGGGTCTCGGGGTTGTAGCGGGCGCCGCGGCAGTCGGGGCAGGGGGAGTACGTACTGGGCAGGAAGAGCAGTTCCACCGAGACGAAGCCCTCGCCCTGGCAGGTCTCGCAGCGGCCACCGGGCACGTTGAAGGAGAACCGGCCCGCCTTGTACCCGCGCGCCCGGGCCTCCTCGGTGTCCGTGAACAGCTTGCGCACGACGTCGAAGAGGCCCGTGTACGTGGCGAGGTTGGAGCGCGGCGTCCGGCCGATCGGCCGCTGGTCCACCGCCACCAGGCGTGCCACGCCCGCCACCTCCTCGGTCAGCGCGTCGACGAGGGTGGACTTCCCGGAGCCCGAGACGCCGGTGACGGCGGTGAGGACGCCGACCGGGAAGGCCGTGTCCACCGCCCGCAGGTTGTGCCGGGTGACCGGGCCCGGCCGCAGCCAGCCCGCCGGTTCCCGTACGGCCCGCGCGGGCGCCGGTGCCCGGTCGAAGAGGAACCGCCGGGTCGCGGACGCCTCGACGCCGGCCAGCTCCTCCGGCGGCCCGCTGTGCAGCACCCGCCCGCCGTGCACACCGGCGCGCGGCCCGACGTCCACGAGCCAGTCGGCGTGCCGTACGACATCGAGGTGGTGCTCGACGACGAAGACCGAGTTCCCGGCCGCCTTGAGCCGGTCGAGGACGACGAGCAGCGCCTCGGTGTCCGCGGGATGCAGCCCGGCGGAGGGCTCGTCGAGGACGTACACCACGCCGAAGAGGCCGGAGCGCAGCTGCGTGGCGAGCCGCAGCCGCTGGAGCTCGCCGTTGGAGAGGGTGGGGGTGGCGCGGTCCAGGCTGAGATACCCGAGCCCGAGTTCGGTGACCGTGCCGATCCGCGCGACGAGGTCCTCGGTGAGGACCCGAGCCGTCTCCGCGGGTTCCGCCGCCGTCGCCGCGGCCGTCGAGAGAAGAGCGGACAGGGCCGTGAGCGGCAGCGCGGCGAGCTCGGCGACGTTCCGGCCGGCGAAGGTGACCGCGAGCGCCTCGGGCCGCAGCCGGCCGCCGCCGCAGGCCGGGCAGGGCGCGCTGGTGAGGAAGCGCTCCGCCTTCGTGCGCAGGGACGGGCTCTTCGAGTCGGAGAAGGTGCGCAGCACATAGCGGCGCGCGCTCATGTACGTACCCTGGTAAGGGCGTTGGATACGGCCCGCCTCCCGCACCGGGTGCACGGTGACGACCGGCTGCTCGTCCGTGAAGAGGATCCACTCCCGGTCCTTCGCGTCGAGCTCCCGCCACGGCCGGTCGACGTCGTACCCCAGGGTGTCGAGGACGTCCCGGAGGTTCTTCCCCTGCCAGGCGCCCGGCCAGGCGGCGATCGCACCCTGACGGATCGACAGATCCGGGTCGGGGACCAGGAGTTCCTCGCTGGTGTCGTGGATCAGCCCGAGGCCGTGACACGAAGGGCACGCGCCCGCGGCCGTGTTGGGGGAGAAGGCGTCGGAGTCGAGCCGCTCCGCACCCGCCGGATAGCGCCCGGCCCGCGAGAACAGCATCCGCAGGGAGTTGGAGAGAGTGGTCACCGTCCCCACGGAGGAGCGGGCGTTCGGGGACGACCGGCGCTGCTCCAGCGAGACCGCCGGCGGCAGCCCGGTGATCTCACCGACCGCGGGCGCCCCCACCTGGTGGATCAGCCGCCGCGCGTACGGGGCCACCGACTCGAAGTAGCGGCGCTGGGCCTCGGCGTAGATCGTCCCGAAGGCCAGCGACGACTTGCCGGAACCGGAGACCCCGGTGAACGCGACGAGCGCGTCACGCGGGATGTCGACGTCGACCCCGGCGAGATTGTGCTCACGGGCACCGCGGACGCGGACGTACGGATCGTGGGGGGAGTCTTGCATGGGGCGACCTTATCGAATGGTCCGCGTTTGCCCCGATGGGTCCCCCGGGGTCGCGACGACCCCGGCGGACACGGGCGGATGCGTCAGGGGATCCGCGGCGTCAGACCGACGGCCCGGGCGAGCCGGCGGTACGACTCGCTCGGCGCCGCCCGGTCGTACGTGCTCGTGGTGACCAGCACCTCCTGCGCCCCGGTCTCCTTCACCGCTCGCTGCAGCGCTTCGGCCACCTGCTCCTCCGTGCCGTGCACATGCCCTTCGAGCCCCGCCTCGTACAGGCCGCGCTGCTTCTCCGTCATCGGCAGGACCCCGATCCGTTCGGGCGCGGCGAGCGCCGGGAAGACGCCGCGGGTCCGCGAGTACGCGAGCGACCAGGCCTCCGGGATCAGCAGCCGCCGCGCCTCCGCCTCGGCGGCGGCCACCGCGACCGTCCCCGCGACGACCACGTACGGCTCGGCCGCCCAGGGGGACGGGCGGAACGAGGCGCGGTACGTGTCGACGGCGTTCAGCAGCCTGTCCCGGCCGCGCAGGTCACCGATCACCAGGGGCAGCCCGGCCGCCGCGGCGATCCCGGCGCCCTCCCCGGTCGCGAGCACGAAGGGCGGCACCCGCAGGCCCTCGGCGGGTAGGCCTTGTCCGCGGCCACCGCCGTGGGGCGGGTGCGTGGCCGGCCGAGTGAGCCGGGACCCGGATTCGGCCGAGTACCGTTGGAACGGCGGGCTGCCCCTGGGGCGGGTGAACTCCCGCTGCTGCGGGGCGATGCGCGGCGCCTGGGGGGCTCGGCGACGAGGGCACGGTCGTATGCCGTGTCCGCAACCTCCCAGCGCTCAGCGAGGACAAGAGCGGTCGCCGCTTCGCCCCACCTCGCACCCAACGACCACCCACCCATCATCAGGGAGCGGGGTCCGGGGAGAGGTGGATCCGGGCCGCTACCGGAAGGTGGTCGCTGGCCGTCGCGGGGAGGGTCCATGCCGAAGCGGCCCGGACGCCCCCGAGAAGGATCTGGTCGATCCGGACGGCCGGCAGGCGCGCCGGCCAGGTGAAGCCGAAGCCCGCGCCCGCCGCGGCCTGTGCTGAGGCAAGACGGTCGGTGAGGGGCCGCAGTGCGCGGTCGTCGGTGGAGCCGTTGAGGTCGCCCATGACGACGACGCGCCGGACGGGCTCGGCCCGTACCTCCGCCGCAAGCAGGCCCAGCGCCTCGTCGCGCGCCCCGGCGGTGAATCCGGCCGGGCCCACGCGGACGGACGGCAGGTGGGCGACGTACACGGCCAGTCGCCCGCCGGGCGCGTCCACCGTGGCCCGCATCGCCCGCGTCCACGGCATGATCGGCACGGCCCGCGCGTCCCTCAGCGGATGGACGCTCCACAGGCCCACCGTGCCCTGGTAGAAGTGGTACGGGTAGGCCTCCGCGAGGGCCTGCTCGTAGGCGGGCGCCGTGGCCGGACTCAGCTCCTCCAGCGCCAGTACGTCCGCCCCGGCGGCGAGCAGGCTTCGCACGGTTCCCTCGGGGTCGGGGTTGGCCTGGTTGACGTTGTGGCTGACCAGCGTGAGGTCCCCGCCGGGGGACGTCTTGTCGGCGAGGGCCCCGCCGAAGACCGCCAGCCAGGCCGCCGCCGGCACCACGAGGGCCACCGCCGCCGCCACCCGCGCCCGCCGCAGCAGGGCCGCGGCCACCAGCACGGGCACGGCCAGTGCGCTCCAGGGCAGCAGGGTCTCGGCCAGACTGCTCAGCCGTCCGGGCAGCCTGGGGAGCAGCCCGTGGCCCGCGACGCCCACCGCGAGGAGGACGGAGCAGCCCGTGACCGCCACCCCGCGGCGTCGCCACCATCGTCGGCGCGCCCCGGCGTCCGCCGCGCGGTCCGAGGCCCCGGGGGCGCGGTCCGGGCCGACCGTCGTGCCGCCCGCCCCGGTGGAGGGAAGGGACCGTGCCGCCGTGCCGTCCGGCGCCGCGGCGGGGTCCGGGCGTGTCGTCGCGGTCATCGTCCCCGGCCCTCCGTTCCGGCGGCGGCCAGCCGGTCGCGGACGGCGGTGAGCAGGCCGCGGCTGGCGTCGACTGCGGCGCGGAGCCCCTCGGCGGGCGTCGTGTTCGCCCGCTGGTGCAGGACGGCGCCCACCAGCAGCCGGGGCGTACCGCCGACGCGCACCTCGCAGGCCCACAGGAGGTTCCCGCCCGCCGGGGTGCTGGAGCCGGTCTTGACGCCGAGAACGCCCGGGGTGTCCAGCAGGGGATTGGTGTTGGTGATCGTCCCGAGGCCGGGGACGGTGGTCTCGCGGGTGGCCACGATCTCCCGGAAGACCGGGTGCTCCATCGCGGCCCGCGTCAGCCTCACCTGGTCGGCCGCGGTGCTCGTGGTCGTCGGCTCGATGCCGCTCGCCCCCGTGTAGACCGTGTCCTTCATGCCGAGCCGTCCGGCGGCGCGCCGCATCTTCGCCACGAAGGCCGCCTGGCTGCCGGAGTCCCAGCGGGCCAGCAGACGGGCGACGTTGTTTCCGGAGGGGATCAGGAGCAGTTCCAGCAGCCGGCGCTGGGAGTAGCGTTCGCCAGGCCGTACAGGGACGGTCGACTCGCCGCCGACCCCCGCCTCGTACGCGGCCGTCCGATCCACTTCGATCAGGGGACCTCCCTCGTCAGGCCGCAGCGGGTGCTCCTTGAGGATGACGTAGGCGGTCATCACCTTCGTCAGGCTCGCGATCGGTACTGGCCGATGCCCGCCCCGCTCGCCCAGCGAACCGGTCCCTTCGAGCTCGACGGCGCTCTGGCCGTCCTGCGGCCACGGGAGCGGGCCGACATCGGAAACCGGCAGTCGCTCGTCACCCGTCATCGGAGGCGCACCGGAGGGCGAGGCTACGGCGATGCCCAGGGCCGTCAGCAGGGCCAGGGAAAGGGCACCGCTGACGAGGCGATGACGGGGGGTACGGGGAAGGGACACGGGCCGCCTCCAGGGGCTGCGGTACGGGATCGGTACGGCAGCAAGACTCCGGGGACGAGGTCTCCGCCCCACGGTCGGGAGAGCTCGGCCCGCGCTCGGGAACCCATCGGTCGTGTATCAACGGGGCGGCGGCGAGCGGACGCGCGCTGGCCGGCGAGTTCGACGCATCGGCGGGGTGTGGCGGCGGCCCGGCCGGGCGACGCGGAGCGAGTGCCCGAGGGCGGGAACGTCCGACAGGCGACCGGCCCGGGACGGCGAGGGTCGTTCGCCGGCAGGCAGACCGTCCCGGTACGGCCGGGCCACCGGCCGGTGCGCCGTCCCGGGAACGGGGCCGGCCCCGACAGGCGGAGCTCCCGGGGACGCCGAATCGTGCCTCGACGGGCAGGCCGTCCCGGTACCGCCGGGCCACCCGCCGGCGGGCCGTCCCAGGGATGGGGTCACACCTCGGAAGGTGGCCCGTCCTGGGGCAGGCTCAGGGTCGCGACCGCCCCTCCGTCCGGGGCGTTGGCGAAGTCCAGGGTCGCCCCGATCACCCTCGCCTGGCCGGACGCGATCGTCAGGCCCAGGCCGTGCCCGTGCCCCCGCTCGGCCGAGCCCGTACGGAACCGCTGGGGGCCGTGGGACAGCAGGTCGGCCGGGAAGCCGGGGCCGTGGTCCCGGACCGTCACCGTCCGGCCGGCGACGGCGATTTCCACCCGGCCTGCGCCGTGCCGGTGGGCGTTGACGACGAGGTTGGAGACGATACGGTCCAGGCGCCGGGGGTCCGACTCGACCACTGCCGCCTCCCGTTCGGTCACCCGCGCCGCGAGGCCCGTCCGCGCCACCGAGTCCCGGACGAGGGCGGCCAGGTCGACCGGTCCCGGCTGGGACGTCTCGGCGCCCGCGTCGAGCCGGGAGATCTCGAGGAGGTCCTCCACCAGGTCGCGCAGCACCCGCACCCGACTCTGGACCATGTCCGTCACCTCGCCCTCGGGCAGCAGTTCCGCCGACGTGACCAGGCCCATCAGCGGGGTGCGCAGCTCGTGTGCGACGTCGGCGGTGAAGCGCTGCTCGGTGTCGATCCGCTGCTGGAGGCTGTCGGCCATCGAGTCGACCACGGCCGAGATCTCGGCGACCTCGTCGCCCCCGCGGACCGTCCCCGTCCGGGCGTCGAGGTCGCCCGCCGTGATGCGGCGGGCCGTGCGGGCCACCCGGCGCAGCCGCCGGGCGGGGAGCTCCGTCGCCAGGGCCGTGGCGGGGACGACGACGCCCAGCGTGAGCAGCGAGTACTTCCACATGTGACGGTCCAAGGCCTGCCGGGTCAGCAGGTCGGCGGTCATGTCGACCTCGACCGCGTACAACTTCCCGCCCTCCCGCCGGGCCGCCCAGAAGACGGGGGCCGGGGGCTCGTTCTCGTAGAGTGTGGCCTCGCCGCCGTGCTCGACCTGCCTCAGCAGGGCCTCGGGCAGCTCCCCGGGGGACACCCGGGGCCCGTCCTCACCTGCGACCGTGGCGTCCTCCAAGGCTGTCGCCAGCGCCACGTGGGCCCTGCCCGCGCCCTCGTGCATGGACCGCCGCAGCACCGAGTCGTGCACCAGCACGCCGACCGTCAGCGCCATCGAAGCACAGGCCAGCGCCGCCAGGAGGACGATCTTCCAGCGCAGCGAGCGGAAGTGCGGCACCAGGCCCCTGTCCGCTCCCCGGGGACCCCCGCTCACCGCTTCCACTTGTAGCCGAAGCCCCGGACCGTCTCGACGTGCTCGGCGCCGATCTTCTTGCGCAGTCGCTGCACGCACAGGTCGACGACCCGGGTGTCGCCGTCCCAGCCGTAGTCCCACACTTCGCGCAGCAGGGTCTGACGGTCCAGCACGATCCCGGGGTGCGCGGCGAATTCGAGCAGAAGCCGCAGCTCGGTGGGGGCGAGAGCGATCCGCTCGCCGCCCCTGCGGACCTCCAGGGCCGCAGGGTCGAGGGAGAGGTCGCCGAAGACCAGCGGGCCGGCCGGCTCCGCGGGGCCGGCCGGTTCGGCTACCGGGGGCACGAAGGCGGCCCGGCGCAGCAGCGAACGGATCCGCGCCACCAGGACAGGGGTGTCGACGGGCTTGACCACGTAGTCGTCGGCCCCGGCCTCCAGGCCGGACACCACGTCGAGGGCGTCGCCGCGCGCCGACATCATCAGGATCGGGTCCGTGGCCGTCTCCCGGATGCGCCGGCACAGCCCGATGCCGTCCAGGCCCGGCAGCATCACGTCGAGCAGCAGCAGGTCGTGCCGCCCCTCCCGGAAGAGTTCGAGCCCGGTCAGTCCGTCGGCCGCGACGAGCACGCGGTAGCCGTAGCGCTCCAGGGCCATCGCGACGGACCGCCGGATCACCTCGTCGTCCTCGACGAGCAGGACCGTCACGGGCGCGGGCGCGGGCGCCGACACGGAATCAGACATGTACATCCCTCGGGCACGGGACGGGACAGGTCCTCCATCATGCCTCACCCTCACGCACCTCCGGCACGGCCGGAGGGCCGTCGGCACGCCTCCGACCTGGGCTGATACACGCCTGATACACCACCGCGCGGTGGCCGACACACATCCGAGCGGGTGCGGACACGGAGGCGGCGAGCCTGACACCGGTGGCGCGGCAGCCGCTCCGACGCAACCGGGAAGGCGTCGCCCAGGCTCTATTCGGAGATGGCCGCCGAGGACCGGCGGCTCAGCCTCATGGGCTACGACATCTACCGCTTCGGCGGCCACGAGCTTGCTCGCCCAGATGCTTCCGCCATGCTGCACACGTTCTTCGGCGAGTTGCTCTCACGGCACAAGCGGCTTGGCGCTTGAAGCAGTTCGCGCTGCGGAGGCAGTGCCTTCGTCTGGGGGAGTGCTCGACGTGCGCGACGCTGGCGGCCAGCGGCGCGCTCGGCCATCCGGCCGGCTTCGAAGCGACCTCGGCTGTGATGCGGAGGCCGCGTGGAAGAGCCGGGGCCGTACGTCGGTGGCGTGAACGCTGGCCCCCACCCGCGGGTGGGGGCCAGTCAGTCAGGCGTCGACCTGTGCCATGTCGACGTTGGTGCTGCTGTCGCTGAGGGCGGCGAGGTAGCGCTCGGCGTCGAGGGGCGTTGCGCAGCCGGAGCCGGCTGTGGTGATGGCTTGGCGGTAGGTGTGGTCGACGACGACGACGACGACGTCGCCGGCGCGAGGACCCCGGGGCGGTGCTTGATGGTGCTCACGAGGGCGCGGCCTTGGTTTGAAGCGGTCGCATGGCGGCTGGCGGCCGGTAGGGAGGTCTAGTGGCTCTGACCTGCAAGGTATCTCGCTAGCAGGGTGCACGGTGCGCCCAGAAGCGGTGGTAGCCGAGGGCCTCCACCTCCCGCGCGAGGCGCGCGGTGTCGCGCAGCGCCTGAGGAGCGTCCTCGCCCTCCCGGGTGCGGGAGCGGTCGAGGACGGAGAAGCGGATGCCATCGGGGCAGGTGCTCACGGAGGCTTCAACGCGCTGGGCCGGCAGGGATTCCCGGTCGCCCTCCCGGCGCCCGGGACGGGGGCGGGACGGGGCGAGGGCAGACCGGGTCGAGGGTCGGCCGGGCCGGGGGCAGACCGGGTCGGGCTCAGGCCGGGTCCACGGGCAGCCGTGTCGCGCGGCCCGCTGCCAGGGGCGGTCGGCCGTGCCGAGGATCGCGGTCGATCGCGGTCAGGGCGCCGCGGCGGCCGCGTGGGCGACGCGCTCGCGCATGCGTGCCGCGTCGATGCTCGGCGGCGCACCGAACTGGCGCTTGTACTCGCGGCTGAACTGCGAGGGGCTGTCGTACCCCACCCGGTGGCCGACGCCGCTCACGTCGTGCGGGCGGTTGGCCAGCAGGAGTCGCGCCGCCTGCAGGCGGATCTGCTTCTGGAACTGGATCGGGCTCATCGCCGTCACCGACTGGAAGTTCCGGTGGAACGCGGAGACGCTCATCCCGGAGGACTGCGCCAGGTCCTCGACGCGGAAGGACTCGGTGTAGTTGTCCCGGATCCAGTCGACCGCCCGGGTGACGTGGTTCAGGCTGCTGTCCGCGAGTCCCAGCTGGCGGACCGCCTCGCCCTGCTCTCCCGTCATCAGCAGCCACAGGATCTCGCGCTTGATCAAGGGGACCAGGACCCGGCGGTCGCGCGGCCGGTCCAGCAGCCGCAGCAGGCGGACGATCGCGTCGATGAGCTCCGCCGGGGCCTCGCTGACCGTGATCCCCGGCCGGGGCGAGGCGGTCGAACGCGGCAGGTCACCAGGTCCGGCCCGCAGCATCAGCTCCGCGATGACGGCGGGCTCCAGCGTCATCCCGAAACCGAGTTCCGGCCCGCCCGGTGCGACGCGTCCGGTCACCGGCAGATCGGCCGAGGTGACGAGATACTGGCCGACTCCGTACTCGTACACCCGGTCGCCCAGGGCGAGCCGCTTGGCGCCCTGGGCGATGACCGCCAGCATCACGCCGGACATCGTGTACTCGGGCTCGGCTCCCGGCTCGGCCCGGCAGATCCGGACGCCGTCGACGGCCGTGGTCAGGTCGGGCCGCGCGTGCCGCTCCAGCAGGTCGCGAAGCTCGTCGAGGGACATGATCCCATCTCATCACGAGCCTCGCATCGTCCTCCCGCAGGCGAGAGGATCGTGCAAGGACGCGCGGAGATCGTGACAGGCCGGTCGCGCATCGGGGGTGGCTACTCCCCGGCCTCCTCGTACTCGGCGATCAGCTGACCGCGGGCGACGGTGCGGAAGCGGAGATGGAAGCCGACGAGGGCCGGTGACGCGTCCGCGTCCGGTCCCAGCTTCTCCCGGTCCACGGCGTGCACCGTGAAGACGTAGCGGTGCGGACCGTCCCCCGGCGGCGGCGCGGCCCCGCCGAAGTCCCTGCTGCCGTAGTCGTTCCGGGCCTGCACGGCCCCCGCCGGCAACCCCGTGAAGTCCCCGGTCCCGGCTCCGGCCGGGAGCTCGGTGACATCCGCCGGGATGTCGAACACCGTCCAGTGCCAGAACCCGCTGCCGGTCGGAGCGTCGGGGTCGTAGCACGTGACCGCGTAGCCCCGGGTGCCCTCGGGCCCGGCCGACCAGCCCAGCTGCGGCGAGGAGTTCCCCTTGGCGTACACGTGCGCCTCCGGCAGGACGCCGCCGTGGGTCAGGTCCTCGCTGCCGACCGACAGTTCGGGCACCGGCGGGTGGAAGTCGTGCGGCAGCGGACGACGATTCGTCGGGTCGCTCATTGCTGGTTCCTCTTCACGCTCTCGATGGGATGGTCCGGACCGGACGTTCCCGATCTGAACACGGATCAGGCGCCACGGACCGGCCGTCAGGAGGATCGTGCAAGGAGTCGCAACCTTTGTGAGCGGCTCTCCGCATTGCCGGAAAGCGGGGGGCGGGGAGTCCCGCCTGTGGTACGAAACCCCAGGTACGCACCCCGCGACGGAAGGGACTCGGAATGGACCACGACGGTACGGAGGGGCGGCCGGTGTCGGCGGCGGAGCTGTTCGACGGCCTGGGGATCGAGTACGAGCACGCCTTCGTCCGGCTGCCGGCCCAGCTGGAGGCGGTCGAGTGGCTCACGGCACGGCTGGGGGCGGGGGCCAGGGTCCTCGACGTCGGCAGCGGTACCGGACGCCCGGTGGCCGACCTGCTGGCGCGCGCCGGCTGCGAGGTGACCGGCATCGACGTGTCCGGCGAGATGGTCGCCCTCGCGAGCGCACAGGTGCCCGGGGCCCGCTTCGAGCAGTGCGACGTGCGCGCCTTCGACGCGCCCGAGGGCCACTACGACGCGGTGTGCGCGTTCTTCCCGCTGATGATGATGAGCCGGGCGGAGGCGGCCGCCACCCTGAAGCGCCTGGCGGGCTGGCTCGCGCCGGGCGGCTTCCTGGTCACGGCGACCGTGCCGGCGGACGTGGAGGACGTGGAGATCGTCTGGATGGAGCGCCCGGTCAGGGTCTCCAGCTTCTCGGTCGAGGAGTACCTGCGCCTCCAGCGGGAGGACTGCGGCCTCGACGTGCTCCACCACGAGCTGTCGGTCTTCGACCCGGACGACGACCGCGCGGCTCCCGAGGACCACCTCTTCACCTACGCCCGCCGCCCGGCCCCCGCGGAGGGCGGTGCACCGGCGGTCTGATTTCCTGACGCATCGTCAATTGATGGTGTATCAGTTATTGACGGTTCATCGGCCCGGTCACAGAATGCGGTCCCCGACGGAGGGATCGCCCGTGCCTCGACCGTTGCGCGTCATCGCCGCCACCTTCGCCCTGCTGCTCGTCACCGCCTGCAACTCCGCTTCGAGCGGAGGAACCGCCCCCTCCTCCGTCCGCGGAGTCACCGCAGACTCGATCAGGGTCGGCGGCATCGTCTCCATGACGACCGCCAGCGGCTACTCCAAGAAGGACACCGACCTCGGCGCCCGGGCCCGCTACGACCGGGCCAACGCCGAGGGCGGGATCAACGGACGGAGGATCGAGTACCTGGGAGCCGAGGACGACGGCCAGGACCCCGCCAGGAACCTGGCCGCGGCCCGCAGACTCGTGCAGCAGGACAAGGTCTTCGCCGTCTCCCCGATGAGCTCGGTCACCTTCGCGGGGGCCGGCTTCCTCGACGCCCAGAAGGTCCCGACGGTGGGCTGGGGCACCCTCCCCTCGTTCTGCGGGCCGGCGCATCTCTACGGCTTCAACGGCTGCCTCGTCCCGACGCCCGGCGGCACCCTCAACCAGACCTGGCCCGAAGGACTCGCGGCCGTCCTCGGCGGCGCGCGCGGCAAGTCGGTCGCGCTGATCGCCGGCGACAACGACGCCGGGAAGTTCGGCATCCGTACCTTCACCCAGGGCTTCAAGGCGGCAGGCTTCCAGGTCGCGTACGCCAAGGCCGCGGTGCCGGCGACCTCGATGCCCAGCGACTGGTCGGCGTACACCAAGGAGATCCTCCGCTCGGGCCCCGGCGGCCGAGCGCCCGACGCCGTGGTCTCCGTGATGCAGACGCCGTACAACATCGGCCTGTTCACCGCGCTCAAGCGGTCCGGCTACAAGGGGGTCATCTCCGACCCCACCGACTACGACCCCGGGCTGCTCGCCAAGGACGCGACGAAGCAGGCCCTCGACGGGGTGCACGTGCTGCTGCAGTTCCAGCCCTTCGAGTCGGACAGCCCCGCGATGCGACAGTTCAAGGCCGACATCAGGAAGGCCGCCGGAGGCAAGGACGTACCCCTCAACATGCATGCCATGACGGGGTACATGAGCGCCGACCTCTTCCTGTCGATCGCCGCGAAGGCCGGCAAGGACCTCACCGTCGAGTCCTTCCAGAAGGCCGCCGCCGGCTTCTCCGACACCGGGACGCTCGTGGGCGACCGCGCCGAGCCCAAGGGCCAGAAGGAGAGCTTCGGCTGCGGAGCGCTCGTCCGGCTGAAGAACGGGCGGTACGAGGTGGCGGTGCCCTTCAGGTGCTATCCGCCGATCCCCTTCGGCTGAGGGGCGCGCCGCGTGGGTGACCTACTGGGCTTCGTCCTGAGCGGGCTGGTCTCGGGCGCGCTGTACGCGCTGCTCGCGACCGGCCTCGTGCTGTCCTCCTCCGCCTCCGGGCTCTTCAACTTCGCGCACGGCGCCACCGCCTATCTGTGCGCGCTGGCGTTCTACGAGCTCCACTCCGGCTTCGGCTGGCCGGCCGTCCCCACCGCTCTGCTCCTGGTGTGCGTGGTGGCGCCCGGCCTCGGCTGGGGCCTGGACCGGCTGATGTTCAGAAAGCTGGCCGGGGTCGGCGAGACGGCCCAGATCGTCGCCACGATCGGTCTGCTGGTCGCGCTGCCCGCGGCAGGACTGTGGGTGGTCGAACTCCTGGAGCGGGCGGGCGCCCCGGTCCAGCCCGCCGAGAACCAGTTCGGGCTGCCGGGCGTCGGGCCCAGCCCCGCGGTCTCCTGGCAGCCGCTCGACGGCGTGGGCATCGACTCCGACCAGCTGATCACCTGGATCGCCACCGCCCTCGCGGCGGCGGGCCTCTGGATCCTGATGCGGCACACCCGGCTCGGCCTGCGGCTGCGCGCGGCCGTCGACAACCGTGCGCTGACCGAACTCCGGGGCATCAGCGCGGACCGGCTGTCCTCGACCGCGTGGATGCTGTCGTCCGGCCTCGCGGGCCTCGCCGGTGTCCTCGCGACCCCGCTCCTCGGGCTCTCCGCGCACGACTACACGCTGTTCCTGTTCGTCTCGGCCACCGCCGCGGTCCTCGGACGCTTCGCGTCGGTGCCGCTCGCCTTCGCGGGCGGCCTCGGACTCGGGGTGCTGCAGAATCTGGTGGCGGGGTACGCGTCGTTCGCCGAGGACATCACCGGCTTCCGTACGGCGGTACCGTTCCTCATCCTCTTCGCCGGTCTCCTCGTCCTGGGGCGGCGCCGCCGCCGCGCGGCGGGCACGGCGGCCGCGGACCCACCGCCGGCCGAGTACCTCGCCGGGAAGGGGTGGGGCCGCCGCTGGGGCGCGTGGCTGGTCGCGGGCGTGCTCCTCGGCACGGCGTTCTACACCGTCACCACACCCTTCTGGAGCGGGATCCTGGCCCAGGGGCTGGCGATCGGGCTCGTGTTCATGTCGTTCACGGTGGTCACCGGTCTCGGCGCGATGGTGTCGCTGGCCCAGGGGACGTTCGTGACCGGCTCCGCCCTGGTCGCGGGGCTGCTGATGAGCCACGGCTGGCCCTTCGTCGCCGCCGCGGCGGCCGGCACGGCGGCGGCGGCCCTGCTCGGCGCGGTGGTCGCGCTGCCCGCCCTGCGGCTCGGAGGGAGGTCACTGGCCCTGGCCACCCTGGCGCTCGCCTTCCTGGCGGATCAGGTGCTCTTCCAGCTCGGGTGGCTGCGCAACGGCGACACCGGCTGGGAGATCCCGCGGCCGGTCGCCGGACCCGTGGACCTGGGCGACGACCGGGCCATGGGACTCGCGCTCGTGCTGCTCAGCGGGGTGCTCGTCGCGCTGCTCACCCGGCTGCGCGGTTCCCGCTGGGGCCGGGCCATGCTGGCGGTCCGTTCGGCCCCGGAGGCCGCCGCGGCCTCGGGGGTGTCGGTGGTACGGACGAAGCTCCTGCTCTTCACGGTGTCGGCGGGACTCGCGGGCTTCGGAGGGGTGCTCTACGCCTCGTACAACACGAGGATCACGGCCACGGACTTCACGGCGATGACGGGCCTGGTGTGGCTGGCGGTCGTGGTCGCCGCGGGGGTGCGCAGACCGCAGTTCGCGGTGGTGGCGGGGCTGGTCTTCGCGGCGGCCCCGCATCTGCTGACGACGTACGTGACGGAGTCCGCGCATCTGCCGGTGATCCTCTTCGGCCTGGCGGGGCTCGCGCTGGCGAACGACCCGGACGGATACTGCGCCGCGCTGCCGTCGAGACTGGCGGCCCGGCGGGCCGCGAAGCGGGCGGCGGTGACAGGCGCTGTCCCCTCACCCCGCGTGGCCCCGGGGACCGTTCCCCCAGCCCTCGCGGCTCGGGGGCCCGCGACGGGGACCGTTCCCGCACCGCTCGTGGCGGGGGAGGGCGACCGCCCGTCCGCGCGGACGGCCGGGCCGTGCGTCGTCGGTGCCGGGGATACGGGAACGGGCGGCGGCCCCCGCGAGGTGCCGAGCGCGCTCGAACTGAGCGGCGTGCGCGCCGGCTACGGCGGCGCGCCCGTGCTGCACGGCGTCGATCTCGCGGTGCGCGGCGGAGAGGTGCTGGTCCTGCTCGGGCCCAACGGGGCCGGGAAGTCCACCCTCTGCCGGGTGGCGGCGGGACTGCTGCGACCGGCCGGCGGTCTCGTGCGGGTACGGGGTGAGGACGCCACCCGCGACGCGACGGTCGCCCGGGCGCGCCGCGGGGTGCGGCTGGCCCCCGAGGGACGGGGGATCTTCGCCGGGCTCTCGATCGACGACAACCTGGCACTGCAGCTGACGGCAGCCGAGGACCGCGACGCGGTGTACGCGCGGTTCCCCGCGCTCGCCGCCCGCCGCACGGTCGCCGCCGGGTCCCTGTCGGGCGGCGAGCAGCAGCTCCTCGCCCTCGCCCCGCTCCTCCAACGGCCACCGGCGGTCCTCGTCGCCGACGAACCGTCCCTCGGTCTCGCGCCGCGCGTCGTGGACGAGGTCTTCCACCTCCTGACCGAACTCCGCGACCACGGCACCGCACTTCTCCTCGTCGAGGAGAAGGCGGCCGAGGTGCTCGGCATCGCCGACACCGTCGCGTACCTCGCACAGGGCGAGATCGCCTGGTCCGGGCCCCGGTCCGAGGTCGACCGGGAGCGGCTCGCCGAGGCCTACCTGGGGACGGGGGTCCGCCGATGAGCCCCGGCCTGCTCCGCGCGAGCGGGATCGACGTCCGCTTCGGCGGCGTCCACGCCCTGCGCGACGTGACCGTCTCGGTCGGCCCCGGTGAGATCTGCGGCCTCATCGGGCCGAACGGCGCGGGCAAGACGACGCTGTTCGACGTGCTGTCGGGGATGCGGCGGCCGGACGCGGGAGCGATCGCGTACGACGGTACGGACATCACCCGCCGGTCCTCCGTCTGGCGGGCTCGGCACGGCATCCGCAGGACCTTCCAACGCCAGCAGCTCTTCGGTCAGTTGACCGTCGAGGACAATCTGGTCGTGGCGCAGGACTGGCGCGGCGGAGTGCGCCACGCGGCACGCCGCCGGGAGCGGGCCGCCGCCGTGCTGCACGAGTGCGGGCTCGACGAGCTCGCCGGATCGTACGCGGGCGGCCTGCCCGTCGGCCGGGCCCGCATGGTCGAGCTGGCCCGCGCGCTCGCCGATCCGCCCCGGGTCCTGCTCCTGGACGAGCCCGCGTCCGGGACGACCGCAGGGGAGCGTCGCGAACTCGCGGCCGTCATCCGGCACATGGCCGACGAGGAGAACTGCGCGGTGCTGCTCGTCGAGCACGACGTCGCCTTCGTGATGGAGCTGTGTTCGCGCGTGGTGGTGCTCGACCTCGGCCGCGTCCTCGCCGAAGGGACGGCGGCCGAGGTCCGCGCCGACCCGGCGGTGCGGGAGGCGTACCTCGGCGCCGGTCCCGGCAGGGGGGACGGCGATCACCCCTCCTGACGCTCCCGGTGGCGGTCGCCGTCCGGGCCCGCCGGGCCCGGACGGGGGCGTCGTGGAGCCGAGGCTCAGGCGCGGCGGCCGGTGGCCGCCAGGGCGTCCTTGACCTGCTGTGCCACGCGGACCGCGTCCTCGGGGTTGTTGACCACGTCGGTGTGGTTCATGTCGACGACGAGGACCTCGCTGGCCGAGTAGTGCTTGTGCACCCAGTCGTCGTAGCCGGACCACAGCGTCCGGTAGTACTCGACGAGGCTCTCGTCCTGCTCGAAGTCGCGTCCCCGCAGTCCGATGCGGTGCAGCACCGTCTCGAAGTCCGCCTTGAGGTAGACCATGAGGTCGGGCGCCTTGCGGTACGGCAGGCCGTCGATCTCGCGCATCATCTCGCCGAGCAGCCCCTCGTACACCTGCATCTCGAGGGAGCTGATGCGGCCGAGGTCGTGGTTGACCTTGGCGAAGTACCAGTCCTCGTAGATGGAGCGGTCGAGCACGTTGTCGCCCTGCTTGTACGCCTCCTTGATCGCGGCGAAGCGCGTCTGGAGGAAGTACAGCTGGAGGAGGAAGGGGTAGCGCTTGGCCTCGATCTCCTCGGGGCTCGCCGAGTAGAAGAGCGGAAGGATCGGATTGTCGTCGACGCTCTCGTAGAAGACTTCGCTGCCCAGCGCCTTGGCGAGCACCTCGGCCACACTCGTCTTGCCGATGCCGATCATGCCTCCGACGCAGATCACCGGCATACCTCACTTCTCCCTGGGGGTCTTCTGTTCATGGGCGGGTGAGCTGGGCTTCCGCACCACTGAGACGCACGCCGGTGGCCACGCGACCGCGTTGTATCTTAGATGACGATTTCGCCCGTGACGGCCGGTGACGGGAGCCTCGCCCACCGTCACCGACACGGTCGACCGGGTGGTCAGCCGACGATGGCGACCGGGGCGTCCCAGGCGTTGCGGTCGACGTTGATGGTGTAACCGCCCCGGGTCTCCTTGCTGTTGGCCTTGTACTGGTGGCCCCGGCTGTGGTCGGTGTACAGCTTGGGATCCCAGGGCCAGTCCTTCGTGGTGGTCTCCTGGCCGTTCCACAGCGCGTACCAGAGGTTGCCCGGCAGGTCGGTGCGGTCCTTGGCGGTGGCGATCGCCTTGGCGCTGGAGCTGCTGAAGCCGTAGAGGCCGGCGCGGTAGGTCTTGGCGCGCAGGGTCTTGGTGAAGGACCGGACGTAGGCCAGGGTCGCGTCGTTGCACGCCTTGTCGGCGATGTCGTACGGCTCCATGTTGAGGTAGATCGGGCTGCCGGCCTTCATGCCGAGCGCCGAGGCCTTGGCGACGGCGTCGTTGGCGTTGCTCGCCCCGACCGAGGCGGCGGTGGCCGCGGTGAACCTCTCCTTGTTCCCGCTCTTCTGGCAGGGCGGCTGGGCGCCGACGTAGAGGGGGATGACCCGCCAGCCGAGCGTGTCGACCGACTTGACCCACGACCTGGTCAGGTTGGGCTGGGCGCAGCCGCGGTTCCTGCCGCCGATGTAGACCGCGACGCCGCCGTAGTACGCGTCCTTCTTCCACGCCTTCATCGCGGTGAGCGAGGGCGCCGTGCAGGCGTCGAAGGCCCGGCCCGTGTAGGTCTTCTGGGCCGGCCACGCCGAAGCCGCCATCGAGGTCTGCGCCGCGACTCCGGCGGCGGCCACGACCGCGACCCCCGTCGTCGCCAGGGCTATGTAGCGCCCCTTCTTGGACAGTCGGTGCTTCGACATTCCCACCCCACACAAGATCCGGCTCCGGCCCTCCGGAGCCCGCTCACCCTATCCGGCGTCCGAGGGACCGCGGCAGCCGAGTGCGGCGCTGGGAATGGGGTCCCGGGCAGGGTCCCGGGCATGCTCCGACCCGCCGTGTTCCGTGCCCGCCCGCGATCCCGGGCGCCCCCGGCCGCGCGGCTCCTACGCTGGGTCCGTGACATCGGACAACAGGCCCCTGGCCGTCTTCGACCTCGACAACACGCTGGCCGCGACCGCGCACCGCCAGCACTTCCTGGAGCGCAAGCCCAAGGACTGGGACGCCTTCTTCGCGGCGGCCCCCGACGATCCGCCGCTGGACGAGGGCGTCGCGCTGTGCCGCGAGGCGGCCGAGGAGTGCGAGGTGGTCTACCTCACCGGGCGGCCCGAGCGCTGCCGCCGTTCGACCGTGGAGTGGCTGGCCGGGCAGGGGCTGCCGGCGGGGCCCGTCCACATGCGGCGCAACCGGGACTTCCGGCCCGCCCGGGTGACCAAGGTGGAGATCCTGCGCCGCCTCGCCGCCGACCGCACGGTCAGGATGCTGGTCGACGACGACCTCGCGGTGTGCGACGCGGCGGAGGCGGCGGGCTTCCCTGTCGTACGCGCCCGTTGGGCGGAGCCCTCCGAGGCGCTGAGGGAGGCTCAGGAGAAGGAGGGCCGCACCTGACGCCGGCCGGGAGTCGTTCCGGGCCCGGTCGGCCCCCGGCGTCGGTCGGCCCCCCGGCGTCGGGGGGCCGTGCGGACCCCGTCAGTCCTCGTCCTCCAGGCGGAAGCCGACCTTCAGGCCGACCTGGTAGTGCTCGATCGCGCCGTCGACGAGGTGGCCGCGTACCTGCGTCACCTCGAACCAGTCGAGTCCCCTCAGGGTCTGCGAGGCGCGCTTGATGCCGTTGCGGATGGCCGCGTCGACGCCCTCGGTGGAGGTGCCGACGATCTCGGTGACGCGGTAGGTGTGATTCGACATGGGGGCCGAACTCCTCTCGGTGCGTTCCCTCCACGGTGCCCCAGGGCGCGTCGGCGCGCGACACGACGGGGGCCGACGCGACCCGCGAGTAACTACCGACGGTAACGGAACAGATCGTCCGTCCGGGTGCGGAACGGGATCGTCAAGGACTTGACCATCTCGTTGGTCCAGACCAGAATCCAGGCCACATACCCGCGCGAACACCCCGTTCGGTCCCCCCATGTCGGGTCAGCCCCCATGCCGCACGACCCTGTGCTGAACCGCAGAAGGTGACCTACGTGAAGAACCGCCATCTCGCCTGCCCCCTGGCCGCCGCCACCGCGCTCGCCCTCGCGGGCTGCGGGATGCTGCCGGGCGGCGACGGCGGGACGAAGACCGTGAACATCTGGCTGATGCGGGACAGCGTCAGCGAGGACTTCCTCTCGCGCTTCACCGAGGCGTACGAGCAGGAGCACGACGGGGTCGAGCTCGAGTTCACCATCCAGGAGTGGACCGGCATCGGGAAGAAGGTCACCGAGGCCATCCAGGGCTCCGGCGGCCCCGACGTCATCGAGGTCGGCAACACCCAGGTCGCCCAGTACGCCGACACCGAGAAGCTCTTCGACCTCACCCTGGAGTCCGTGCGCGACCTCGGCAGCGAGGACTGGCTGCCCGGTCTCGCCGAGCCCGGCAGCATCGCCGGAGCCCAGTACGGCATCCCCTGGTACGCGGCCAACCGCATCGTCATCTACAACAAGGACCTCTTCGAGGACGCCGGGATCGACAAGCTCCCGGCCACCCGCTCCCAGTGGCTCGCCGACACCGAGAAGCTCAACAAGAACGACACCCAGGGCATCTACCTCGCCGGACAGGACTGGTACACCCTCGCCGGCTTCATCTGGGACGAGGGCGGCGAACTCGCCGTCGACAAGGGCGGCCAGTGGACCGGCGCGCTCGACAGCCCGGCCGCCCAGCGCGGCATGGCCTTCTACAAGGACCTCCAGGCCCTCGGCGCCGGCCCGAAGAACGCCGACGAGCAGACCCCGCCGCAGGCCGACGTCTTCGCCAAGGGCGACGTCGCCCAGCTCATCGCCACGCCCAGCGCCGTCGCCGCCATCCTCAAGGCCAACCCGGACCTCAAGGACAAGCTCGGCTACTTCCCGATACCCGGCAAGAAGGCCGGCCAGCCCTGCGCCGTCTTCACCGGCGGCTCCGACCTCATCATCCCGGAGAACGCACCCCAGCGCGGCGCCGCCCTCGACGTCGTCAAGGCGCTCGCGGGCGAGAAGTGGCAGTCCGAACTCGCCCGCGCCATGGGCTACGTGCCCAACAAGAAGGGGCTCGCCTCCGTCGTCGCCGGCCAGGAGGCCACCGCCGTCATGGCGAAGGGCGCCGCGCGCGGCCGGGCCACCCCCAACTCCCCGCAGTGGGCGAACGTCGAGGCCGACAACCCCATCAAGCCGTACATGACGGCCGTCCTCCAGGGCGAGAACCCCGTCAAGGCGGCCAAGGAGGCCTCGACCGCGATCACGGACACCCTCGCCGAATAGCATTCAGCGTTCGCACACCCGCGAGCCCCCGGACGGTCATGTCGAATCCAGCCGGTGACGGAAGAAGTAAGGAGCCGGGCCACCGCTCACGCGGCCCGGTCCCGCCCCTTCCCCTTCCGTCCGCCGGAGGAGCCCGCCATGTCCGCACCGACGCCCACGCTCGCCGTCCCCGCACAGGCCCAGGCCGTCCCCGCACAGCCGCAGGCCCCGGCCGAGCCGCCCACGCCCCGGTACGTCGTCGGTCTCGCCCGGGACCAGGAGGACGTACGGGCCGCCCAGCGGCTGCGCCACCAGGTCTTCGCCGGTGAGCTGGGCGCCCTGCTCGACAGTCCCGAGCCCGGCCTCGACACCGACGCCTTCGACGCGTACTGCGACCACCTCCTCGTTCGGGAGGAGGGCACCGGCGAGGTCGTCGGCACCTACCGGATCCTCCCGCCCGACCGGGCCGCCGTCGCCGGGCGCCTCTACTCCGAGAGCGAGTTCGACCTCACCCGGCTCGCCCCCGTCCGGCACGACCTGGTGGAGGTCGGCCGCTCCTGCGTCCACCCCGCCCACCGCAACGGCGCCGTGATCGCCCTCATCTGGGCCGGCCTCGCCCGCTACATGACCCGGACCGGCCACAACTGGCTCGCCGGCTGCTGCTCGATCCCGCTCGCCGACGGCGGCACCCTGGCCGCCGCCACCTGGGACACCGTCAAGGCCAAGCACCTCGCCCCCGAGGAGTACTGGGTCACCCCGCACAAGCTGTGGAGCCCCGACGGCATCACCCGCCCCGAAGGCCGCACCGAACTCCCCCCGCTGCTCCGCGGCTATCTGCGGCTCGGCGCCTGGGTCTGCGGCGCCCCCGCGCACGACCCCGACTTCGGCGTCGCCGACCTCTACGTGCTGCTCTCGCTGCGCCGCACGAACCCGCGCTACCTCAACCACTTCCTCTCGCTCGCCCCGGCGCGGTGAACGGCTCCACGGCACTCCCGCCGTGGCTCCCCACGGCGCCGTGCACCCCGGGCCGCTGCGCCGCCCACCCGGAGACCGGCCGTGACCACCCGGCCGAGCGGGCCGGTGCCGTCCTCGCCGCGGCCCGGCTGACGGCCGGGATCGGCGCCGTCCTCGTCGGCGTCCTGCTCGCCCCGGCCGCGGGGCTGCTCCCCGCGGCCGCCCGGCTCGCCCTCGTCCGGAGCTGGGTGCGGGCGGTCGTCCGCGCCTTCGGCGTACGCGTGCGGTACGAGGGGACGGCCGACGCGGTCACCGGCCCGCTCCTCGTCGTCGCCAACCACGTCTCCTGGCTGGACATCCCCCTCGTCGCCGCCGTGCTGCCCGGCCGGATGGTGGCCAAGACGGAGGTCCGCCGCTGGCCCGTGCTCGGCACGCTCGCTGCGCTCGGCGGCACCCTCTTCATCGACCGGGACCGGCTCCGGGCCCTGCCGGCCACCGTCAGGGCGATGTCCGGGGTGCTCGCCGACGGGGGCCGGGTGGTGGTCTTCCCCGAGGGATCGACCTGGTGCGGGCGGGCGCGGGGGCGCTTCCGGCCCGCCGCGTTCCAGGCCGCTCTGGACAGTGGATCCGCCGTGCTTCCGGTACGGCTCGACTACGGGCCGACCGGAGCCGCCGCGTACGTCGGGGACGATCCGCTCGGCGCGTCGCTGTGGAGGGTGGTCACGGCGCGGCGCATGGTGGCCAGTATCCGAATACTGGATCCGATATCCAGCATCCAGTATCCGGACCGCCGTGCCCTGGCCGCCGCGGCCGAGCGGGCCGTCGCCCGCCCGACCGTCCCCGAGCAGACCGCCACCGAGCAGACCGTCCCCGAGCAGACCGCCCCCGAGCCCGGCGTCCCTCGCCCGACCGTCCCTCAGCCCACCGTCGCCAAGGACAGCGCGAACCTGTCCTCGCTGTCCGTCCACCAGCGGGTCAGTTCGAGGCCGACCGCCGCCAGCTCCTTCCGTACACCCGCCTGACGGAACTTCGCCGAGACCTCCGTCCGCATCTCCTCGCCCGCCGCGAACGGCACCACGAGATCCAGCTCCGGGATCTTCACGGTCAGCGCGCGGCGGGCGCGCAGCCGCATCTCGATCCACTCCCGCTCGGCGTCCCAGACCGCCACGTGGTCGAAGGCGGCCGGATCGGCGTCCGCACCCAGCTCCCGGTCGATCACGGACAGCACGTTCTTGTTGAACTCCGCCGTCACCCCGGCCGCGTCGTCGTAGGCCGCCACGAGGGTCGCCTCGTCCTTCACCAGGTCCGTGCCGAGCAGCAGCGCGTCGCCCGGCGTGAGCATGGCGCGGACCGAACGCAGGAAGGTGTGCCGCTCGGTGGGGAGCAGATTGCCGATCGTGCCCCCGAGGAAGGCCACCAGACGCGGCCCGGGCGTCCCCGGCAGCGCGAGCCCCCGGGTGAAGTCGGCGACCAGGGCGTGCACCCACAGCCCCGGCCGGTCCGCGAGCAGCGACTCGGCCGCCCCGGTCAGGGCGGACTCGCTCACGTCCACGGGCACGTACGCGTCCAGATCCGGCAGCAGCGCGTCGATCAGGAACCGTGTCTTCTCGGAGGAGCCGGAGCCCAGCTCCACCAGCGTCCGGGCGCCGGTCGCGGCGGCGATCTCCGGGGCACGCGCGGCCAGGATCTCCCGCTCCGCGCGCGTGGGGTAGTACTCGGGCAGCCGGGTGATCTCCTCGAAGAGCTCGCTGCCCCGGGCGTCGTAGAACCACTTGGGCGGCAGCTCCTTCGGGGAGCGGGTCAGTCCGTGGAGGACGTCGGCGCGAAGATCGGCGCCGGCGGCGTCCGCGGCGAGGGTGCGGGTCAGCTGGAACGGGCTCACGCGGACGGCTCCTTGAGCGGGGAGAGGGTGACATCGGCGCGATCGGCGGTGACGAGCGTGTGCTCGGGCACCTCCCGCCAGCGCGGATCGTCGTCGTACGGTTCGGAGGCCACGACCACACGGCCGGGGCCCGTCAGGTACCAGAGGCTGTTCCGCCAGGCGGTCGCGGCGATCCGCTCGCCGTCGGTGAGCAGCAGGTTCAGCCGGGAGCCGGGGGCCGCGGCCGCGACCTCCCGCACCGTGTCGGCCAGCGCGGCCCCCGGCGCGTCACCGGCCCGCAGCCGGTGCAGCACGAGCGCCCAGAGCAGCGCCGAGTCCGTGCGCGCCTCCAGGCGCAGCAGCTCCCCGGCGGGCAGCGCGGCGGCGAGCGCCGTGAGGGAGTCCGGCCAGCCCCCGACCGCGCCGTTGTGGCTGAACAGCCAGGGCCCGGCGGTGAACGGCGCCGCCGCGGCCTCCCCGTCGGCGCCGGGGAGCGTGGCCCCCCGGACCGCCCCGAGGAAGGCGCCGGAGCGCACCACCCGGGCGAGGTCGGCGAAGGACAGGTCGCCCCAGATCGGGCCGGGCCGGCGGTACCGCGCGGGCACCGGATCCCCCTCGCCGTACCAGCCCACGCCGAAGCCGTCGGCGTTCACCACTCCGCTGTCCTGCGTACGGGGTTCCCAGGACTGGCGCAGCAGGGCGTGCACCGGCCGGACCAGCAGCTCTCCCAGCGCCACCGGCCCGCCCACGTAAGCGACATGACGGCACATCAGTCGAGCTCCGCGGTCCGCGCCGTCCGGAAGCCGGAGAAGATCTGGCGCCGCACCGGCAGGTCCCAGTTGCGGAAGGTGCCCCGGCAGGCGACCGGGTCCACCGCGAACGAACCGCCCCGCAGCACCTTGTACTCCGGCCCGAAGAACACCTCCGAGTACTCCTTGTACGGGAAGGCCGTGAAGCCCGGGTACGGCAGGAAGTCGCTCGCCGTCCACTCCCACACGTCACCGATCAGCTGCCGAACCCCGAGGGGCGAGGCACCCGCCGGATAGCTGCCCGCCGCCGCGGGCCGCAGGTGCCGCTGGCCGAGGTTCGCGTGCGCGGGGCCCGGATCGGCGTCGCCCCACGGATAGCGGCGGGAGCGCCCGGAGACCGGGTCGTGACGGGCCGCCTTCTCCCACTCCGCCTCGGTCGGGAGCCGTCGCCCCGCCCAGCGGGCGTAGGCGTCCGCCTCGTACCAGCTGACGTGCAGGACCGGCTCCTCCTCGGGCACCGGTTCCGTCACCCCGAAGCGCCGGCGCAGCCACTGGCCGCCGTCCCGGCGCCAGAACAGGGGAGCCCCGATGCCGTGCTCCCGTATCTGCGCCCAGCCCTCCGGCCGCCACCAGCGTCGGTCCGTGTAGCCGCCGTCGGCCATGAAGGCGAGGTAGGCGCCGTTCGTGACGGGGGTCGTGTCGATGTGGAAGGCGGGGACGACGCGGGCGTGCGCGGGGCGTTCGTTGTCCAGGGCCCACGGCTCGTCCGAGGTGCCCATGGTGAACGGGCCGCCGGGGACGAGGACTTCGGGGGGCAGCGGACCGGACCGCAGGACCGGGGGCGGGGGAGCGGTCAGCGCCGCGGGCCCCTTCCGCAGCTGATGGGTGATCAGCATCGTCTCGTCGTGCTGCTGTTCGTGCTGGGCGATCATGCCGAAGGCGAAGCCCGCGTCGAGCAGCGGCCGCCCCTCCAGCGGGGTCCGTTCGAGCACGTCGAGGACCCGGAGCCGGACGTCCGCCGCGTAGCCGCGCGCCTCGACCGGCGAGAGCAGCGGCAGCGAAGGACGGGAGGCGCGCGGGTGCTGGAAGGCGTCGTACAGCGAGTCGATCTCGGGCCGCAGCGCGTCGCGCCCCGCGACGGCCCGCCACAGCCACTGCTCCTCCTGATTTCCGATGTGCGCCAGATCCCAGACCAGCGGCGACATCAGGGGCGAGTGCTGCGCGGTGAGCTCGCCGTCCTCCACGCAGGAGGTGAGGAGCGCGGTGCGGTCCCGCGCGGTGGTGAGGGCGTCGAGGGCCCGCCGCCGCAGGGCCTCGGGCCCGGCGCCCGTCTCGGTCGCCGTCATGACGTCACCACCTGGAGGTTGTCGGCCGGGCAGCTCCCGGGGATCACGTACCGCTCGTGGAAGGCGGCGACGGCCCGCCGCACCTCCTCGCTCGCCCCGATCCGGGGCAGCGCGTCGAGCGCGGCGGAGAACACCGCCCGGGCGGCGGCGTGCAGCCCGGGATCGGCGAGGCCGTCGCGGGCCGCCGCCCGCCACAGCGGATTGCGCGGGGCGGGACCGGGACCCGCCTGCTCCGCGAGGGGCTTCACCGCCCGGTACACGGTCTCCGCCGCCTCCGGGTCGTCGAAGACGGCCGTCGTCACCGCCACCGGCACCATCCAGCCGTCCGGGCCCGGCTGCGCGTCCACCATCCGCAGCTCCAGATGACCGCGCGGCCGCACCGGCGGGAACAGGGTCGTCATGTGATAGCGCAGGTCGTCGGCGTCGGCCGGACGGGGGACGTCCGTGCGCAGCCAGTCCCGGAACGTCAGGCCCTCCGGCACCGCCCACGGACCCTCCTCGGCCCGTACGCACATCACCGGAGTGTCCAGGACGTGCGCCGCCCACTCCGCGCGCGGCTCGCCGTCCGGCGGCGGCGCGAGCGCCCGCCGGGGGTCGAGATCCGTCCACAGCGCCTGCCGCGTCGAGCGCCAGCCGGTGCGGCGCCCACCGTGCACCGGAGAGTTGGCGAAGGCCGCCACGAGCACCGCCCCGAGCAGATGGGCGAGCTGCCAGCGCCGGTGGTACCCGAGCGGGCCCGGCTCCTCGAGCCCGGCGTCGAGGCAGATCTGCACCGAGGCCGAGTCGCACATCATCGCCCGCCCGGCCGGTCCGGTCCGGTCGAGCGCGGTCTCCATCGCGTCGTACCGCGGCTCGTGGAGCACCCGGCCGCGCGGCGCGTGCCAGGGGTCCACCCCGTATCCGCTGAGGGTGAGACCGAGCGGTCCGAGCGCCGCCCGCACCGCGGCCAGATCGGCGGCGAGCGAGTCGAGGCACTCCATGAGGGAGCCGGCCGGGCGCGAGCTGAGCTCCAGCTGCCCACCGGGTTCGAACGTCAGGGCCGACACCAGAGGCAGGGCCCGTACGGTGTCCAGCGCGGCCGCGAGTCTCGGCGGCCGTACGGGAAGGCGGGGATCGCGCAGTTCGTGCACGAGCCACTCCAGCTCCACCCCCACCGTGCGGGGCGGGCCGGTCTTGAAGCAGATACATCGCAGCAGGTCCTCCGCCTCCGCCTCGGTGAGAGGGGGGCCGCCACGCGGTATGCCGCTCGGCGACATCCGTGCACCTCCTGGTCTCGGGGTCCCGCGAGGACCCGTCCCGGTGAGTTGCTGCTTCCACCTAAAGCCACCACCGGGCGGCGTGCAAGAGCGCCCCCGACGGCCCGCACGCGCCCCCTGTGCCCCCACCCGTCCAAAATTCCCCGCAGCCCCGGCAACCCACGGAAAACCCTTTGTCCCCACCGGAACGAAACGATCATGCTGAGGGGCATGAGTGCACGACTGCGCGAGATCGCGCGGCGGACCGAGGAGATCGTCGCGGCGGGCCACTACCGCGCCCCCGACGGCCGGACGGTCTCCCTGATCGAGGACCTGGCCGCGGCCCTGTCCGGAACCCGCCTCCACGGCCCCGAACCCGTCCCGGTCACCCCGGACACCGACCGCACGCCCACCCTCACCGTCACCCCCGAGAGCAGCCTCGCGGCGGCCCGCCGGATGACCGCGGCCGACACCACCCGCCCGGTCGCCGTCCTCAACTTCGCCTCGGCCCGCAACCCGGGCGGCGGCTACCTCAACGGCGCCCAGGCCCAGGAGGAGGCCCTCTGCCGGGCCTCCGCCCTCCACGCCACCCTGCTGCGCGCCCCCGCCTACTACGCCCACCACCGCGCCGAGAGGGACGCCCTCTACACCGATCGGGTCATCCACTCGCCCCGGGTCCCCGTCTTCCGCGACGACCGGGGCACCCTGCTCGCCGAGCCCTTCACGGTCGGCTTCCTCACCTCCCCCGCGCCCAACGCGGGCGTCGTCCGCCGCAACACCCCCGAGCTCGCCGACCGCCTGCCCGCCGCCCTCGCCTCCCGCGCCGAACGCGTCCTGGAGACGGCCGCCGCAGCCGGATACCGCCGGCTCGTCCTGGGCGCCTGGGGCTGCGGAGTCTTCCGGAACGACCCGGCCGAGGTCGCCGGCGCCTTCAAGGCGCTCCTCACGGGCGAGGGCCGCTTCGCCGGCCACTTCGAGGAGATCGTCTTCGCCGTCCTGGACCGCGCCTCCGGCACACCCACGCTCGCCGCCTTCGAGCGGGTCCTCGGCGACCCGCTCTGACATGCGGGTCTTCTGCCCCCGTGCAAGGCTGAGGGGATACGGACCACCGTCCGACACCCGTCACGGGAGGCACGATCGTGGGCAAGAAACAGACCCGGACGAACCGGGGAGCCCGTACCGGCGGCCAT
Organism: Streptomyces tanashiensis; assembly: GCF_014648895.1. Taxonomy (GTDB): domain Bacteria; phylum Actinomycetota; class Actinomycetes; order Streptomycetales; family Streptomycetaceae; genus Streptomyces; species Streptomyces tanashiensis. The sequence goes on along the minus strand of NZ_BMRZ01000008.1, from coordinate 24,047 downwards.
GAGCACCGTACCGACGCGGCGGCGAAGGAGAAGAGCGCGCCGGCCCCCACGAGAGAGGCACCGATGCCCCTCGTCGAGCACGCGTCCCACCGCAAGGAGCGCAAGTTCGGCCACAACTGACGCCGAGCGCATCACACGAAAGGGCCCGGTGCCGTGGTGGCACCGGGCCCTCGCGCGTGCGGTCACTCCCCGTCGCCGACCGGGATCTCCACGCTCCCTTCCGAGCGCTGGGCCGGCGGAACCGGCAGAGCCGCCCCGCCCAGCTTCTCCTGGGCGGCCGGGCTCATCGTGGCGAGGAGCTGCCGGGCCAGACCGAGTCCCGTACCGCCCATGGTCAGCGCCTTGGCGAACACGTCCGCCATGCCGTCGGCGCCGTTGAGCAGCACCATCTGGTCGACGTTCCCGAAGGCGGAGGCACCCGCGGACACGATCTCCGGCCACTTCTCGGCCAGCTGCTGGGCGACCACGGCCTCCTGGTTCTCCGCGAGCGCCGCCGCACGGGCCTTGATCGCCTCGGCCTCCGCCAGACCCTTCGCGCGCGTGGCCTCGGCGATCGCGAGGCCCTTGGCGTGCTGCGCCGCCGCCTCCGCCTCACCGGTGAGCCGGGTCGCCGTGGCCTTGGCCGCGCTCGCCAGCTCCGTCTCCTTCGCCTCGGCCTCGGCGGCCGAGATCCGGGCGTCACGCTCGGCCGCGGCCAGCGTCCGGGTCTCGTACGCCATCGCGTCGGCCGGCTTGCGGACCTCCGCCTGGAGCTGCTGCTCCTTGCGGTGACCCTCCAGTTCGGCGACCCGGGTCTCCTGGACGACGACCTCCTGGCGCGAGGCGGCGTCGGCCAGCGGGCCGGCCTGCCGGGCCCGCGCGGAGGCCTGGTCCCGCTCGGCCTGGTAGCCCGCCTGGAGGATCTCGCTGTCGCGGGTCGCCTCCGACATCCGCGCCGCGGCCTGCTGCTCGGCCTCGGTCGCCCGCCGGTTCGCCTCGGCCTGCGCGATCCGCGCGTCCCGCTGGACGGCGGCCGCGTGCGGAGCGGCCAGGTTCTTGATGTACCCGGTCGGGTCCTCGATCTCGTGGATCTGCAGCGAGTCGACGATCAGACCGAGCTTCTCCATCTCCGTGCCACAGGCCGACCGCGCCTGCCCGGTCAGCTTCTCCCGGTCACGGATCATGTCCTCCACGGTCAACCCGCCGACGATGGCGCGGAGATGACCGGCGAAGACGATGTGCACCCGCTCCGACATCAGCTTCTGCTGGTCGAGGAAGCGGCGGGCGGCGTTGGCGATCGACACGAAGTCGTCGCCGACCTTGAAGATCACCACACCGCGGACCTTGAGCGGAATGCCCTGGTGGGTGACGCACTCGACGGACAGCTGCGTCTCGTTGAGGTCCAGCGAGAGCTTCCGCACCGCCTGGACGCCGGGGAGCACGAGGGTGCCGCGACCGGTGACGATGCGGAACCCCATGCCCGCGCCGAGGCCCTCGTTCTTGTGGTTGGAACCGGAGATGATCAGCGCCTCGTTGGGTTCCGCGACGCGCCACATCATTTTGAACACACCGATCAGAACGGCGAGCGCGCCGACGACGACGCCCGCCAGAATGCCGATGCCCATGGACAAGGTCCCCCTTCACCGGAGCCGAGCGGACCCGGTGAAGGGAGTGTGCGCCTGTGGCGGGCGCCACTCAACGGTTCGGTCAACTGTCGTACGCGGCTGTGACATAGACGGTGCGTGGAGGGAGATGTTCCATGACCATCACGACCGTGCCGACCTCGATCCGCTCCTTCGGGGAGGCGGGATGCGCGAGGAAGTGCTCGGCTCCGCCGCGGATCCGGACGATCACCTCGCCGACGAGGCCGGGGCCGACGGTGCCGGTCACCCGGCCGAGCAGTCCCACCATCGAGCTGTCCATCGACGCTTCGTCCATGGCTGAACGGTACGTCAGATCCAGCCCTCCAGGGCGGACATGAACCCGTCGAAGTCGTCCCGGTGGATCGTGTGCCCCGCCCCCTTCACCGTACGGAGCTCGAATCCGCGGTCCGCCAGCATCCGGGCGTGCTCCGGCCGGACCAGCGTGCTCGGATCGGCGAGGGTGACGAGGGAGGGCACCACGGGCCGGGCCGGCCACATGTCGGCGCCCACGAACGCCGTCAGGCCGTGCGCCGTCCGCTCGTCCCAGTCCCGTACCGACGCCATCTCCACGTCGACGTCCTCGTCCGGCCAGTGCGGGTTGAACCCCTTGATCTGCTCCCGGGTCATCGACTTGCCCCGGACGAACAGCTCGGCCCGGTAGCCGCAGGGACCGGCCGCCAGGTGCCAGGCCGGGTCGGAGTACACCGCACGGGCCGGCGCCAGGCGCTCCACCGCCCGGGCGAGCACGAGCCCGCCGAGCGAGTGCCCGATCGCCAACTCCGCCCCGGAGGGCAGGGATTCGGCGAGGTCGTCCGCGTGGTCCTCCGGGCCGTACGCCTCCGGGCCCGCGGCCCGGTCGCTCGCCCCGTGTCCCCGCAGGTCCACGGCGATCACCCGGTAGCCGCGCTCCGCGAGCGCCGGTGCGACCCGGCGCCAGGTGCGGTGGTCGGCCATGATGCCGTGGACGAGCAGGGCCGTCCGGTCGCCGGATCCCCACGTGGTGGTGTGCAGGCGCACGGTGCCGCCTTTCCTGCGGTGCTCGGCGGGCGCCGACTTGGGCCGGCACCCGCTGCGTACGGTGCGCGGCCGACGGGGTCAGCGCACGCTGCGGATGGGGCGCACGGCCAGCGCGCCGAGTACCGACAGTACGGCCGCGACCAGGAAGAGCGCCGTGTATCCGCCACTCAGCGAGACGACGAGGGAGGCCACGAAGGGGGCGACGATCTGCGGGCCGGCGTTGGCGACGTTGAGGACGCCCATGTCCCGGGCCGCGTCCTCGGCCTTGGGCAGCACCATGGTCACCAGGGCGGTGTCGACGGCCATGTAGCAGCCGAAGCCGAGGCCGTTGACGACGGAGAAGGCCAGCATCGCGGGCCAGCTCGTCGAGACGGCCGGGATGAGCAGCGCGGCGGCGGCGAGCACGGCGGAGGCGCCGACGAAGAGCTTGCGGCGGTCGAACCGGTCCGAGAGCCAGCCGCCGAGGACGGTGGAGACGACCATGGCGACGGAGTTGACCGGCATGAGGATCGCCACGGCCTCCTCGGGGCTCAGCCCGGCGGGCAGGTCGGTGTGGTCCTTGAGGATGTACAGCTGGAAGCCCGCCACGGCGAAGTAGCCGAGGACGAGCAGGGCGCGGCCGATGAAGGCCCAGCGGAAGTCGTGGTCCTTGAGGGCGCTGCCGAAGGCCGCGATCTGCTCCTTGACCGGCAGCGGCGCCTTCGGCGCCATCCGCTCCTCGCGGGCGCAGGCGGTGAACAGCACGGCGGTGGCGGCGACGATCGCGCCGAAGACGAGGTAGCCGGTGCGGTAGTGGTCGGAGAAGGCCGCGCCGACGAGGGCGCCGATCGTGGAGCCGATGGGGAGGCCGAGGCCGACGGCGGCCGAGGCCTTGCCCCGCGCGGCCAGGGGGACCCGGTCGGGGACCACGGAGGTGATGGCCGCCTGGTAGATGTTCATGACGGCCTGCCCCAGACACCAGGCGATGGTGACCAGCAGGATCGTGTGGACGCTGCCGAGGAGCAGCATCACGGGCAGGGCGAGCAGGCCGCCGGCGAGGATCCACGGGTTCCGCCGGCCCGAGCGGTCCGAGAGGGCGCCCGCGACCGGGTTGAAGACGGTGGCGAAGATCGCGGATATCCCGGAGACGAGGCCGAAGTTCGCCACCTTGTCGGCGGGGTCGATGTCCTCGATCTGGAGCGCGAGGAGCATGCCGGGGACGCCGATGTACAGCGCGTACATCGCGGTGTTGCCGGCGAGCAGCAGGGTCAGCAGGCCGCGCGTGGGCCGGGGGGCCGCGGGGGAGCCGGGGACGGCGGTGCCGGGGGCGCCCGTGTCGGAGCCGGTCCCGGGGGAGGAAAGGGCCACTTTGCCCTCCTGAGGAGATCGCCCGAAAAGGGGGCGAGGAACGGATGGAACAAGGGGGGTGACACGTGTCAGTGGCACGTGTGAGCATTGTGTAGCACCCAAATCCGGCCATCCGCCAGACCCTGCGCCGGATTGTTCTGGAAAGATGCCGGATCGATGAGTCAGCCAACCGAACAGTCCCCCGAACGCCCCTCCGGGCGTGCGGTCCCGACCAGCGCCGATGTCGCGCGGCTCGCGGGCGTCTCCCGGGCCACCGTCTCGTACGTCCTGAACAACACCTCGGCCGTCCGCATCAGCGAGCCCACCAGGCAGCGGGTGCGCGAGGCGGCGGAGGAGCTGGGCTACGTGCCGCACGCCGCCGCGCGCAGCCTGCGCGCGGGCCACAGCCGCATGGTGCTGCTCCCGACCTCGCACGTCCCGGTCGGGCCGCTGTACAGCCAGTTCTTCAACGACTTCCAGTGGGCCCTGCGCCGCCTCGACTACACGGTCGTCCAGTACGGCAGCGTCGGCCTGGAGGCCGAGGAGGCCGCCCGCGCCTGGGCCGAGCTGCGGCCGGTGGCCGTGGTCTCCCTCGGCGAGGTCGAGCTCACCGGGCAGGGGGTCGAGATCCTGAAGCGGTCCGGGGCCCGCGCCGTGATCACCCTCGGCACCCAGCGCGTCGAGGGCACCCACGCCCTCGTCATGGACCAGGGACGCGTCGGCGAGGTGGCCACCGAGCACCTCCTCGCGACCGGCCGGCGCCGGATCGGCGTCGTCGTGCCCGAGGAGCCGGGCCTCACCATGTTCTCCGGGCCCCGCCTCGACGGCGCGCGCCGCGCGGCCGAGGGCGCCGGCGCCACCGTCGTCCCCCTGCCGCTGCGGTACGAGGAGGAGTCGGCCGACGCGCTCGCCGCGCGGTGGCGCGAGCTGGGCCTCGACGGCGTCTTCGCGTACAACGACGAGTACGCGATGCTCCTGATGCGGTCGCTCCAGGACGCCGGGATCTCCATCCCCGGGGAGACCGCCGTCATCGGCGCCGACGACCTGCTCCTGGGCCGGCTGCTGCGGCCCCGGCTGAGCACCGTACGGATCGACATGGTGGTCGGCCGCGAGCTGGCGGAGCTGGTCGACCGCGCCGTACGGGAACCGGGCGCCGCGCCCCTCACCCGCGACCTGCTGGACTCGCGGGTCGTCCGGCGGGAGTCCAGCTGAGCGCGGGACGCGCCGCCGGCAGGAGCGGGAGCGGCGTCGCCCGGCAGGACGGGAGCGGCGTCGCCCGGTAGGACGGGAGCCGGCGTCGCCCGGCGGGAGCCCGGCCGAGCGCTTAGCTTCGGTGCATGAGCACAGTTCCGAAGCGGTTCGAGATCCTGCTGGTGCCCGCGCACGTCGAGGACCGCGGCGGTGCCACCGTCGCGGACAGCGCCGTCCGCTCGGCCGTCGTCGAGGCCACCGGACGGCACGGCGAGTCGGGTTATCCGATCTACGAGGGACACGGCATCCGCGCCGACATCGACCCCGAGACGGGCACCGTCGAGGCGCTGCTCGTCGACGGCCGGGAGCTGGACTACGGCCTCACTGCCCTGGTCCGCCTCGCCGCGCCAGGCTGACCTTCCCACGTGTCCGGAACCGGCGGTACGTCCCGAAACAGCCCGTTGACATGGCGGGCCGCCCGGCAGAGACTCTCCGCGCCCCATCGGGCGAAGATTGTTTCACCAGGCGAACAGAGTCGTTCCGCCGGTCACGTGGGAGAGAACCGATGAGCATCCGCGACGTCTACATCGTCGACGCCGTCCGCACCCCGATCGGGAAGTTCGGGGGTGCCCTCGCCTCCGTGCGCCCCGACGACCTCGCGGCGCACGTCGTCCGCGCGCTCGTCGACCGCTCGCCCGCGCTCGACCCCGCGCGCGTGGACGACGTCTACTTCGGCGACGCCAACGGCGCGGGCGAGGACAACCGCGACGTCGCGCGCATGGCCGTCCTCCTCGCCGGACTGCCCGTCACCGTCCCCGGCGTCACCGTCAACCGCCTCTGCGGCTCCGGCCTGGAGGCCGTGATCCAGGCGGCCCGCGCCATCGCCCTCGGCGACGCCTCCGTGGCGATCGCGGGCGGCGTCGAGTCGATGTCCCGCGCCCCCTGGGTGCTGCAGAAGCCCGAGCGGGCCTTCCCCGCCGGCCACCAGCAGCTCCACTCCACGACCCTCGGCTGGCGCATGACGAACCCGAGGATGCCCGCCGAGTGGACGGTCGCGCTGGGCGAGGGCGCGGAGCTCGTCGCCGACCGGCACGGCATCACCCGCGAACAGCAGGACGCCTTCGCCCTCGCCAGCCACCAGAAGGCCGCCGAGGCCTGGGCGAAGGGGCTGTACGACGACGAGGTCGTCCCGTACGCGGGCGTGGACCTCACCCGCGACGAGTGCATCCGCGACACGACGTCCATGGAGGCCCTCGCCAAGCTCAAGCCCGCCTTCCGCCCCGACGGCGGCACCGTCACCCCGGGCAACTCCTCGCCGCTCAACGACGGCGCGGCCGCCCTGCTCCTCGTCGACGAGGAGGGACTGCGCGAGACCGGCCGCGAACCGCTCGCCCGGATCCGCACCTCCGCCGTCACCGGGATCGAGCCCCAGCTCTTCGGCCTCGGCCCCGTCGCGGCGGTGCGCCGGGCCCTGGAGAAGGCCGGGCGCTCCTTCGCGGACCTGACGACCTTCGAGCTCAACGAGGCCTTCGCGGCCCAGGCGCTCGGCTGCCTCGCGGAATGGCCGGAACTCGACCCCAAGATCGTGAATCCTCGCGGCGGGGCGGTCGCGATCGGGCACCCGCTGGGCGCGTCCGGTGCGCGCCTGGCCGGCTCGGTGGCGCACCAGCTCGCGGCCGCCGGCTCCGGAACGGGCCTCGCGGCGCTCTGCATCGGCGTCGGCCAGGGCCTCGCGCTGGTCCTGGAGCGGTGACGCCGGCGCCGGAGCGGTGAGGGCGACGAGCCCGCGGACATGACGCGAGGGGGGTACGGGAGGTTCTCCCGTACCCCCCTCGCGGTGGGTCACTTCGCCTGCGCGTCCGCGATGGACTTGCGGACCTCGTCCATGTCCAGCTTGCGGGCCTGCCCGATGACGTCCTCCAGGGCGGCCTCCGGCAGGGCGCCGGGCTGCGCGAACACGGCCACGTTGTCGCGGACGATCATCAGGGTCGGGATCGAGCGGATCTCGAACGCCGCCGCGAGCTCCTGCTGCGCCTCGGTGTCGACCTTCGCGAAGACGAGGTCCTGGTGGCGCTCGGACGCGGCCTCGAAGACCGGGGCGAACTGACGGCAGGGACCGCACCAGGAAGCCCAGAAGTCGATCAGGACGAAGTCGCCTCCGCTCACGATCTCGTCGAAGTTGTCCTTGGTGAGCTCTACGGTGCTCATGCTGCCTGCCTTTCGGTCTCCTGGCGGTGTCCTCACGGTCCCCTGGGGACTCGCCCGGCACAACGGCGTATCGAGCCGCGCTATTCCGCACCGCTGCCACCAGACTGGGACCCATGACACGAACGGTGGAAGACGAGCACGGCTACGACGTGGTGGTGATCGGCGCGGGCCCCGTCGGCGAGAACGTCGTCGACCGGGTGCGGGCGGGCGGCCTCACCGCGGCGATCGTCGAGAGCGAACTGATCGGCGGCGAGTGCTCGTACTGGGCGTGCATGCCCAGCAAGGCACTGCTGCGCCCCGCGATCGCCCGCTCCGACGCCCGCAAGGTCGCCGGGCTGCGCGAGTCGGTCTACGGGCCGCTGGACGCGATGGAGGTCTTCACCCACCGGGACGACGTCGTCGGCCACTGGAAGGACGACGGCCAGATCGACTGGCTGGACTCGATCGGCGTCCGGGTCCTCCGGGGCCACGGCCGGCTCCTCGGGCCGCGCCGGGTCGAGGTCACGAGCCCCGAGGGCGAGCGTCATGTGCTCACCGCCCGGCACGCCGTCGTCGTCTGCACCGGCACCCGCGCCCTCCTCCCGGAGCTGCCGGGACTGCCCGGGGCGCACCCCTGGACCAGCCGCGAGGCGACCAGCGCCGACCGGGTGCCCGAGCGGCTCGTCGTGGTCGGCGGGGGAGTGGTGGGCGTGGAGATGGCCACCGCCTGGCAGGCGCTGGGCGCGAAGGTGACCCTGCTCGTACGGGGCGGAGGGCTGCTGCCGCGCATGGAGCCGTTCCTCGGCGAGCACGTGGCCGCCGCGCTCGTCACGCGCGGCGCCGACATCCGTACCGGCGCGGCGGTGAGCGCGGTGGTACGGGACGGGGGAACCGGGCCGGTCACCGTGGTCCTGGAGGGCGGCGACCACGTCGAGGGCGACGAGGTGCTCTTCGCGACCGGCCGGAGGCCGCGCACCGAGGACATCGGCCTGGAGACGGTCGGCCTGACCCCGGGCTCCTGGCTCGACGTCGACGACAGCCTCCGGGTCACCGGAACCGACTGGCTCTACGCCGTCGGCGACGTCAACCACCGTGCGCTCATGACCCATCAGGGCAAGTACCAGGCACGGATCGCGGGCGCCGCGATCGCCGCCCGCGCGCACGGCGACGACTCCCTGGACGCCGGACGGTGGGGCGCGCACGCGGCCACCGCCGACCACGCCGCCGTGCCGCAGGTCGTCTTCAGCGACCCCGAGGCGGCCTCCGTCGGGCTCACGCTCGCGGAGGCGGAGCGGGCCGGCCACCGGGTGCGGGCCGTGGACCTCGACATGCGGCAGGTCGCCGGTGCCGACCTGTACGCCCAGGGGTACCGGGGGCACGCCCGGATGGTCGTGGACCTGGAGCGGGAGGTGGTCCTCGGCGCCGCCTTCGTCGGGCCCGGCATCGGAGAGCTCCTCCATTCGGCGACGGTCGCCGTCGTCGGCGAGGTGCCGATCGCGCGTCTGTGGCACGCCGTCCCCGCGTATCCGACGCTGAGCGAGGCGTGGCTGCGTCTCCTGGAGGCCTATCGGGGCTGATGTCCTGTCACCCTCCTTGCGGTGGAGGGAGAGTGATGCGAGGTCACATCCCCTTGCCCGCTGAGGAGTCGTCCTCCTCGTACGGAGGGATCAGGGCGCGCGCCGCCGAGCGTGCGGTCTCCAGGGCGGGCCGGGGATCCGGCCCCGTCTCCTGGCCGAGGACGACCCGGGTGCTCAACCCGTCGAGCAGGGCCAGGAGTTCCGAGGCGCGGGCGCCGGCGTCCAGTGGGGCGAAACGCCGGCGCGCCGCGCCCGCCGCGAGCAGGGCCTCCAGATCCTCCTGCCAGCCCGTGTCCAGTTCGGCCTGCGCCTCGCGGAGTGCGGCGTTGCCGGGGGTGCGGGCCCAGAGCTCGATCCACAGGGTCCAGCGCGGATCGCGCGGGCCGCGCGGGAGGTAGAGCCGCAGGAAGAGGTCGAGCTTGCGCTCGGCCGTGATCCGCCGGGCGAGCAGCGCGCGCCGCTCCTCGGCGAGCGCGGCCTCGCTCCACCGGAGGGCGGCGAGCAGCAGCAGGTCCTTGCTGCCGAAGTAGTAGAGGATGTGGCCGCCGCTGGTGCCGAGCCGCTCCGCGAGAGCCGACATGGTGAGAGTGGCGAGGCCGTTCTCGGCGATCGCCGCCATGGCCTCCTCCAGCATCCGCTCCTGGGTGACGTGTCCGTCCCGCCGTCGTGCCGCGCCTGCCACCGCCGCCGTCCCCGTCCTGTACGTCGCGGGTCCACCGCGCCCTCTGCCTGCGGGATCGACCTTAACCGCAACCTCCGAAGGTCTTGACGTGGCCCGAACCCATCGCACATCTTGAATGCCGTTCTAAAACTTAGAACAGCATTCAAGATCGATCCACGACAGGAGCGCGATGTGCTCGAACGCGAGACGGCGCCCGTGACCACGGGCCGGACTGCGACCGACGAGGTCTTCCAGGTCGAGGAGCACGGCATCGACCCCATCCCCGACGCCGAGCGGCACGGCGGGGCCAAGGACGTCTTCTGGCTCTGGTTCGGCTCGAACCTCACCTTCACCTACGTCATCAACGGCGCCCTCGCCGTCGCCTTCGGGCTCTCCTTCTGGCAGGCCACCGCCGTCGTCGTGATCGGCGGCCTCTCCTTCCTCGCCATCGGCGCGGCCGGACTCAGCGGAGTGCGCACCGGAACCGCCACCCTCGTGATCTCGCGCGCCGCCTTCGGCCGACGCGGCAACTGGCCCGCCGGCCTGCTGAACTGGATCGTCAGCATCGGCTACACCATCGTCAACACCGTGGTGGGCACCCTCGCCCTCGAAGCCTTCTTCGCCGACCTCGGCTGGCACGGCGGACCCGCCGCCCGCGCCCTCGCGCTCGCCGTCACCCTCGCGCTGACCTTCGCCGTCGCCCTCTGGGGCCACGCCACCGTCCAGTTCGCCGAGCGCTGGATGGCCTACGTCCTCGCCGTCGGCTTCGCCGCCCTGCTCGTCCTCGTCCTGCCGGGCACCGACACCGCGGCCCCCGCCGCCGCGCCCGGCGCCTCCGGCTGGAGCCTCGCCTTCGTCGTCATGCTCGCCGGGCCCTTCTCGTACCTCCCCATGCCCGCCGACTACACCCGCTATCTGCCGCGCACCACCAGCCTCAAGGCCCTCACCTGGAGCGGCGCCCTCGGCGGCTTCGTCTCCTCCGTCGCCCTCGGCGTCGCCGGCGTGGCCGCCGCGACCCAGGTCGACATGACCGACGCCGTCGCGGGCACCGAGAGCCTCCTCCCCGGCTGGTTCCAGCCCCTCTTCCTCGCCCTGGTCCTCGGCGGCTCCGTCACCAACTCGATCATCACGCTCTACTCGTCGAGCCTGAACCTCCAGGTCCTCGGCATCCCCTGGAGCCGCGCCCGCGCCATCGTCATCAGCGCCGCCGTCACCGCCGTCGGCTCCCTCGGCGCGCTCTTCCTCACCGACTTCACCACCTCCCTCCTCTCCTTCCTCTCCCTCCTGATCATCGTCTTCGCCCCCTGGGGCGGGGTCTTCCTCGCCGACATGGTCCTGCGCCGCTGCACCTACGACTCCGCCGGACTGCACGCGGACACCGGCGGCGCCTACTGGTACCGCTCGGGCTGGCACCCGGCCGGCCTGACCGCGCTCCTCGCCGGCCTCCTCTTCTCCGCGCTCACCTGCGACTCCGAGCTGTGGACCGGCCCCCTCGTCGCCCCGCTCGGCGGCGCGGACCTCACGCTCCTCGGCGCGCTCGTCTCCGCCCTGGTGTACGTGCTCCTCGCCCGCGGGCGCGTCACCCCCGTTTAGTAACCCCCCCTCGTACGACACCGGAGTCCCACCCCATGAACCGCACCGCCCCCGCCGACCTCGTCCTCACCGGGGCCCGCATCCACACCGTCGACCCGGCGCTCCCCGAGGCCCAGGCCCTCGCCGTCCGCGCCGGCCGGATCGTCTGGATCGGCCCCGACGCCGAGGCGGCCGACTGGACGGGCCCCGACACCCGGATCCTCGACGCCGGCGGGCGACTCGTCCTGCCCGGCTTCGTCGACGCCCACAACCACGTGCGCCTCGGCTCCGACGACGCCTGCGTCCAGCTCGCCGGAGCCCGCACCCTCGACGCGATCCACGAGCGCATCCGTACCTGGCACGAGGCCCACCCCGACGCCGCGTGGATCGAGGCCGAGGCCTTCGACTACTCCGCGATACCCGACGGGCGGATGCCCACCGCCGCCGACCTCGACCCGGCCACCGGGAACACCCCCGCCCTCGTCCTCAGCTACGACGTCCACACCGCCTGGCTCAACACCGCGGCCCTCCGCGCGCTCGGCGTCGACCGCGACCACACCGAGCTGCCCTTCGGGCGGGCCGTCACCGACCCCGCCACCGGCGAGCCCACCGGATTCGTCAAGGACTTCGCGATCAAGGGCCTCTCCCGCGAGGGCCACCGCGCCCTGCGCGAGCTCGGCCTCCCCTGGGCCTCGCCCGACCGCCAGTACGGACGGCTCGCCAAGAGCCTGGACGACGCCATCGGCTACGGCATCACCACCGTCGTGGAGCCGCAGAACTCCCTCGACGACCTCGCCCTCTTCGAGCGCGCCCGCCACGAGGGCCGGCTGCGCTCCCGGATCGTCGCCGCGCTCTTCCACCCGCGCGGCACCACCGAGGCGGACCTGGACGCCTTCGAGGCCGCGGCCGACGAGTACGCCGACGACCGGCTGCGGGTGGGCCCGCTCAAGCTGTACATCGACGACGTCGTCGAGCCCCGCACCGCCGCCCTCCTCGAGCCGTACGCCGGATGCTCCCACCACCGCGGCGACACCTTCTACCCGCCCGAGGAGTTCGCCGAGCTGCTCACCCGGCTCGACGCGCGCGGCTTCCAGTGCTTCGTCCACGCCACCGGGGACCGGGGCATCCGCACCGTCCTCGACGCCGTCGAACGGGCCCGCGCCGTCAACGGGCCGCGCGACGCCCGCCACCAGGTCGTCCACGTCGAGTGCCTCGACCCCGCCGACACCCCGCGCTTCGCCGCGCTCGGCGTCGTCGCCTGCATGCAGCCCCGGCACGCCGCCCCCGACATCGCCGGACCCGGCCAGGACTGGGCCGAGAACGTCGGCCCCGAGCGCTGGCACAAGGCCTGGCCGCTGCGCAGCCTGCACGCGGCCGGCGCGGTCCTCGCCCTCTCCAGCGACTGGAACGTCGCCGAGATGGACCCGATGGTCGGCATCCACGCCGCCGTCACCCGCCGCCCGCCCGGCGGCGGCGAGGCCTGGACGGCGGGCGAGACGATCGACGTCGCCACCGCCGTCGAGGGCTACACGATGGGCTCGGCCTACGCCAACTTCCTGGAGCACGAACGGGGCTCCCTGACGGTGGGCAAGCTGGCCGACTTCGTCGTCCTCTCCCGCGACATCCTGCGGATCGCCCCCGAGGAGATCCCGGGCACGGTGGCGGAGACGGTCGTGGTCGGCGGCGAGGTGGTCGTGGACCGAGGGCGGGGAGCCTAGGGAGCAGGCTGGGGCGCGCTGGCCTGTCGGCCGGGGGCATAGGGATTCGGCCGGGGCACCTCGGCCAGTCGGTCGGGAGCCTGGGGAGCTGGCCCGGGCGCGCTGGCCTGTCGGCCGGGGGCCTGGGGAGCCGGCCGGGGCGCGCTGGCCTGTCGGCCGGGAGCGTGGGGAGCCGGCCCGGGCGCCCCGGCCTGCCGGCCGGGGCGCCCAGGGCAGCCGGTAGGGGCCCGGCTGCCGAGCCACGCCCGCCGGCTCGCCGGTCAGCGCCCGCAGGTTCCGCTCAGTGGCCGCCGTCCCCGGACTCCGCCGCCATGCGCCGGTCGAAGCGGCGGCCCCCGTCACGGGACTCGTACACCCCGTCCTGCGTCGCGACGAGCAGGCGGCCGGCGTCCACGGCTGTGAGCGCCTGCGGGGCGCCGCCCGGCACGGTGCCGACCCGTGTCCAGGAGGTTCCCCCGCCCGTCCCCCGGAAGAGGACGCCGTCCGGGTCGATGCCGAAGAGTGCGTCGGGGGCGGCCCAGGAGACGTACGCGAGGACCCGCCCGGAGACCGGGGCGAAGGTCCGGCCGCCGTCCGTGGAGCGGACCACGCCGGTCTCGGTGGTGGCGAGGACGGTGTCCGGGGCGGTGGGGGAGACGGCGATGTCGAGGGCGCGCAGCGCGGCGCGGTCGTCCCAGGTGACGCCGTCGGGGCTGACCCGCAGCAGACCTGCGGCGCTGTCGTAGCCGTAGACGGTGGCGTCGGACGCGGTGTCGAGGGCGTGGAAGTCGACCTTCCCCGCCAGGGACTTCTCCCGCCAGGTGCGGCCGGCGTCCGTGGACGCGATGAGTCCGAGGTCGGCGGGGCGGTCGTCGCCGGGTGCAGGGTGCCCGCTGGCGAGGAAGTCGCCCCCGGCGGTGACCGTGAACCCCATGAAGTCGTCGCGGCGGTCGCCGACGAGGGCCGGTCGCCCGTCGGCGTCCGGGCTGTGGATGCCCTGGTGGGTGGCCACGTAGAGGGTGTCGCCACGCAGTCCGAGGCCGTGGATGTGGCTGAGGGTCGATCCGGCGTCGTCGGCGGGTGCCGGGTCCCCGGCGGAGCAGGCGGTGAGGGTCAGGGCGAGGGCGGCGGCGAGGGCGGCGCCGAGAGGTGCGGCCGAGCGGCCGGAGAAGTACGTCTTCATCGTTCTTTCGCCAGGGGTACGGGAGTCCCCGGGGCACGGCGGCGGGGGCGGCCCGTCCCCGGGAGGGACGGGCCGCCCGTGACGCACGCGCGCGCGTGGCCGGGGGAGGGGAAGGAATGACTCAGAGCCGGTCGAGGATCGTCCGCAGCTGGGCGACCTCGGCGGACTGGGTCCGCACGACGTCGTCGGCGAGCTTCCTGGCCGTGGCGTTGCGGCCGTTCTTCTGCTCGTCCTTCGCCATGGCGACGGCGCCGTCGTGGTGGGCGATCATCAGCTCGGCGAAGGTGCGGTCGAAGGCCTTGCCCTTGGCGGCGGCGAGGTCCTGCATGTCCTGGTCGGACATCATCCCGGACATGCCGTGTCCGGAGCCGTGGGCGGCGGACTCGGGCTTGCCCCAGCCCTTCAGCCAGGCCTTCATCTTCTGGATCTCCGGGTCCTGGGCCCGCTCGATGGCGGCGACCAGCTTCTTGACCTCGGGGTCCTCGGCCCGGCCGTCGGCGAGCTTCGCCATCTCCAGGGCCTGCTGGTGGTGGGGGATCATCATCTGCGCGAACATGACGTCCGCGTCGTTGAAGGCGCCCGGCGCTCCGGCCTCGGCGCCGGCCCCCGGCGTGGTGGTGGCGGAGGGGGACACGGTGACCGACGTGGAGGCGCCGCCGTGGTCCATCCCGCTCGTGCCGTCCTCGGCGCCGCAGGCGGCGAGCAGGAGGGCGGTGGCGGTGACGGCGCCCGCGAGGGCGGACTTCCGGGCGGTGCGGTGGGTGAAGGCACGCATGTGGGTGATACCTCGTGTGCTGTTCGTACGTACGGAGTACGCGTACGGAAAGGGGCAGGCCGATGCGTTCACGGGCAGCGCGGGGCGCTCCCGCGGTGGCGGTACGGCCTAGATCCGCAGGACGGACAGCTGGGCGAGGTCGGGGGGCCGGCGCGGCGGGGCGTGCGGGCCGAGCGCGGGCGTGAGCCGCGCGAGGAGGAGGGCGAGCCAGTCGGGGCGGCGTCCGAGCGCGGCCCGGACGAGTCCCGCGAGGAGCCAGACGCCGAGGACCGCCACGCAGAGCGTGGTCATGTCCATCCCCGTACCCGGTTCGTGCCGGACGTCGGAGTCCCCGCCGTCGTGCGGGGCGGCGGCGTGCGCCGCGGCGCCGTGGTGCGCGGCGGCAGCGGTGCCCGTGCCGCCGCCGGAGCCCTCGGGGTGGCCGACGGCGTGCATGAGGAACACCCCGAGCGCGAGCACGACGACGAGCAGGAGGTGCGCCACGGCACCTCCCGCCCGTCCACCGCGTTCCGCTCGGTGTGTACGCACAGTCATGACCTCCCGGCGGCGAATATACCGTGTGGGGGTATCAGTCGCGCGTCAGGACGGGGCCGGGGCGGCGCCGGGGCGACGTCGGGGCAGGGTCACGACATAGGCCGGGTCAGGCTCCGGCCGGTACGGGGTCCGGGGTCAGGACAGGGTCTCGCCCGTCATGGCGGCGGCCATCCGCAGGTGCGGCGCGGCCTCGTCCGGCCGGCCCTGGCGCTCCAGGGTGCGGCCGAGCATCAGCCGGGCGTAGTGCTCGACCGGGTCGCGCTCCAGGACGGCGCGCAGCTCGGTCTCGGCCTGCGAGAGCCGCGCGGAGTGGTAGTAGGCGCGGGCGAGGAGGAGCCGCTGGGCCGTCTGGTCCGGGTGCTCGGCGACGAGGCCGCGCAGGAGGCGGACGGCTGTTCCGTACTCCTTCGCCTCGAAGAACAGCTGAGCGCGGTCCCAGCGTTCCCCGGCCGTTCCGAACTCGTAGTACGTGTCGCTCACTTGCCCGCCCTTTCCAGAGCTCCGGATCTGCCACCCTGTGGGGTGGTCGACCAGGTCAACACCGCCAGTTGGTTGAACATTCCACTAAGGATGGTTGAGTGACATGAGCAATCTCGATCGTCAGGCCGCGCTGACCGTGTGCGGCGGCCGCGGCTTCGTCGTCGCCGAACCGGTACGGGAGCTGCTCAGCCCCCGCCGCGTCCAGCTCGGCGAGTCGACCGAGGTCCGCAGACTGCTCCCGAACCTGGGCCGGCGCATGGTCGGAGCCTGGGCCTTCGTCGACCACTACGGACCCGACGACATCGCAGACGAGCCCGGCATGCAGGTCCCGCCACATCCGCACATGGGCCTGCAGACCGTCAGCTGGCTCCACGAGGGCGAGGTGCTGCACCGCGACTCCACGGGCGGGCTGCAGACGATCCGCCCGCGCGAACTGGGCCTCATGACCTCCGGCCGGGCGATCTCCCACTCGGAGGAGAGCCCCCGGCCGCACGCCCGCTTCCTGCACGGCGCACAGCTCTGGGTCGCCCTCCCCGACGCCCACCGGCACGTCGCACCGCACTTCGAGCACCATGCCGAACTGCCCCGGGTCACCGCGCCCGGCCTGACGGCCACGGTGATCCTCGGCGCGCTCGACGGAGCCGCCTCGCCGGGCACCACGTACACCCCGCTCGTCGGCGCCGACCTCGCTCTCACGGCGGGCGCCGAGACGAGCCTGCCGCTGGATCCCGACTTCGAGTACGCGGTCCTCGCCATGTCGGGCGAGGCCCACGTCGACGGCGTCCCCGTACTGCCCGGCTCCATGCTCTACCTCGGCTGCGGCCGCACCGAGCTCCCCCTCCGGGCCGCGACGGACGCGGGCCTGATGCTCCTCGGCGGCGAGCCCTTCGAGGAGGAGATCGTCATGTGGTGGAACTTCGTGGGCCGCACGGACGAGGAGATCCGCACGGCCCGCGAGGACTGGATGAAGGGCGACCGCTTCGGCGAGGTCAAGGGCTACGACGGCGACCGCCTCGACGCCCCGGAGGTCCCCCCGACCCCGCTCAAGGCCCGGGGGCGCGTGCGCTGATCCGGTGCTTCTCCTCCGGGCCGATGTGACGCCGATGCCGCTCTGCACGTCGTCGGGGGTGTGGCCGGGGAAGGCGCCCCAGCCGGCGGTCGCCGTCAGACAGCCGACTGCGGTCCAGGCGTTCAGCGCGATCGTGCCGTGGCGGAGCTCGGCGATCGCCTCGTCGAGCGCGGGCCTGAGGGCGGAGACGGTGCGCGGATGCGCGATCAGGTTCGTGCTGCCGATGCGTTCCGCGTCGGCGTACGACGCGAGGGCGCCGGCCACCCCGTCGTCGCTGCCCGGGTAGCAGGCGGGGCGCGCGGGGGCGTCGGACGGCGCCGCGCGCAGGTGGGCCAGGAACCGGTCCTTCTGCGTCCAGTCCCCGCTGACCACGACGACCTGGCTCGCGACGCAGTTGTAGCCGCCGTTGTGCGGCTTCTGGGTGGCGACGTGTTCAGTGCGACAGGGCCTGCTCGGCCCAGATGACCTTTCCCTCGCGGCTGTGCCGCGTGCCCCAGCGCTCGGCGAGCTGGGCGACGAGAAGCAGGCCGCGGCCTCCCTCGTCGAAGGTGCGGGCCCGGCGCAGGTGCGGCGAGGTGCTGCTCGCGTCGAAGACCTCGCAGGTCAGGGAGGACTGACGGATGAGACGGAGCCGGACGGGGCTCTTGCCGTAGCGGATCGCGTTCGTCACGAGCTCGCTGACCACGAGTTCGGTACTGAAGGCCAGCTCTTCGAGTCCCCAGGCGGACAGCGTCTCGGAGGTGAACCGGCGGGCCCCGGAGACGGCCGCCGGGTCGGACGGGAGGTCGAGGGTGGCGACGTGCCCCGGGTCGAGCGCCAGGGTGCGCGCCACCAGCAGGGCGACGTCGTCGGCGGGGCGGCCGGACAGCAGCGCGGCGAGGAGCCGGTCGCAGACCTCGTCCGGCGTCCCCGGCGCCCGGGCGAGGAGCTCGCACAGGAGGGTGCGGGCGGCGTCCACGTCCTGGGTCCGCCGCTCGATGAGGCCGTCGGTGTACAGGGCGAGCAGGCTGCCTTCCGCCAGTTCGAACTGTGCCGTCTCGAAGGGGAGTCCGCCGAGGCCGAGCGGTGGTCCGATGGGCATGTCGAGGAACTCGGCCGACCGCGGGGCCGTGTCGCCGTCGTCGGATCCGGCCGCCGGAGCGGGCGTGGCCAGGGCTGGCAGGACGTGCCCCGCGCTGGCCAGGGAGCAGATCCGGGAGACCGGGTCGTAGACCGCGTAGAGGCAGGTGGCGCCCAGCTCGCCGTCCTCGCGTGCCTCCTCGCGCTGCAGCCGGATGACCACGTCGTCGAGGTGGGTGAGCAGCTCGTCGGGCATCAGGTCGATGTCGGCGAAGGCGCGGACGGCCGTCCGCAGACGGCCCATGGTGGCGGCGGCGTGGAGCCCCCGGCCGACGACGTCCCCCACGACGAGCGCGACCCGGGCCCCGGACAGGGGGATGAGGTCGTACCAGTCGCCGCCCACGCCCGCGAGGGAACCGCTCGGCAGGTATCGGGAGGCCGCCACGACGGCGGACTGTTCCACCGGGCGGGGCGGCAGCAGGCTGCGCTGGAGGGCGAGCGCCGTGGAACGTTCGTGCGTGTACCGGCGGGCGTTGTCGACGGACACGGCCGCCCTGGCCGCGATCTCCTGGGCGAGGAGGAGGTCGTCCTCGTCGAAGGGCGCCGCGCTCTCGTCGCGGAAGAACTGGGCCAGGCCCAGGGTGTCGCCGCGGGCCACCAGGGGGAGCAGCAGGGCCGAGGTGAAGCGGAGGGGCTCCCGGTCCGGGGTCGGCGGCCACCAGTCGGGGGTGTCGGACGCCGCGGCGTGGTGAAGCAGGGGGTGTCCCGTGGCCAGCGCGTGAGCCGGCTCCGAGTCCACCGGATACGTGTGCGTCCGGCGCCGGTCGGTGGGTGGGGCGGCGGAGTCGTCGCCCGCTGCGGACCGCTGGGCGACGCGTCGCAGCGGCGGCGGATCCGACGGCGTCCGCGCCTCCTCGCCGCCGAGGGCGGAGTCGAGGAGGTCGACGGTGACGAGGGCGGCGAAGCCGGTGGTGCCGACGTCCGCCAGCTCCTGGGCGGTGCGGCCGACGTCGAGCGTGGTGCCGATCCGCCGCCCGGCCTCGTTCGTGAGGGTGAGCCGGTGCTGGAGCCGGCGGTCGCGCTCCTCCTGGTACGCCGCGACGACGTGCTCGGAGCCCCGGTCCACGTAGGCGAACCCGTCCTCCAGCAGTCGCATCGTCGCCGCGTCGATCAGTTCCCGGTCCTCGGTGAGCCGGGGGATCTCCGCCTGGAGCAGCTGGAGCATGGTGAGGTGGCCGAGCCGGTAGGCGCGCAGGAGCGAACTGATCGGCACCCCGCTCCGGGCGTACCGGCGTGCGACCTCCACGGCCTGGGGCAGCGCCGTGAAATCGCCCGCGTCGGCGCCGTGTTCGAGCACGTCCAGGAACGCGGCGACGTGTCCGGCCGTCTCCTCGGCCACGAGGGCGGTGATGTCCTCCTCGAGTGACGGCTCGGGAACCTCGTCGCGTATGCGACGCAGCAAGACGTCGGCCGACTGGTTCGTCCGCGGCCTGAACTCCCGAGCCACACGAGCCAGGAACGCGTCGACATCGGTCCCCATAGGGAAATTGTGCGGACGAGGGCGGACGCCTGCCACCGGGGGCGGTTGACGGTGTCCGGGCGAGCCGATGACACAGCGTAAGCGCCGGACTCGGTCACCGTACCAATTCGACTGTCTGGACTCTTGTCGCTGTCTGCATGCAGCACTTCTACTCAGTCATGCGACTGACTTACCCGGAAGGGGCGCGAGAAGAGTGACGTTGCGTCCAGGACACGCCCGTCCCGCCGGTCAGCCCCGGACGTTCAGGGCGGGACGCAGCATGAGGTGGTGCGCCGGCCGGTCGGGGTCCTCCAGTCTCCTGACGAGCAGTTCCACGGCCTCGGCGCCCACCGCGCGGCGGGGCGGCGCGACGGCGGTGAGCGGGGGGTCGGCGAGGGCGGCCAGCTCGTCGTCGTAGGTGACGACGGCCAGGTCGTCGGGGACGCGGATCCCGGAGGCCTGGAGCCGGCTCACCAGCGGCAGCGCGATCGAGTCGTTGTGGACCAGGACCGCGTCGACCTGGCCGCTCTTCACGCAGCGCACCAGCTGGGCGCACTTGTCGTCGAGGTCCGCGGGGTCGTTCTCCGAGAGGACGCTGGGGACCTCGGACGAGCGGGGCTCCAGGTTCAGCGCGGCCAGGGCCTGCCGGTACCCGGTCTCCAGCATGGGGGAGGTCAGGGTGGCGAACTGCAGCAGCGCGATGCGCTCGCGGCCCATGGCGGTCAGATGGCGCAGGGCGAGGTACGCGCCGAACTCGTGGTTGGTGGCGACGTGTTCGACGGCGCCCGTGTCGAATCCGACACGGCGCTCGGCGAGGACGACGGGGACCGGAAGCTCCCTCAGCCAGGCCTCGGTGGCGGGCGAGGTGCGGGGGTCCTCGGCCGTCGTCAGGAGCAGTCCGTCGACGCCCGACCGCAGCATCCTGGTCACCAGGGCCTTCTCGGCGAAGGCGTTCTGGGACACCTCCACGCTGAGCGTCGCGCCGAACGACTCCGCGGCGGCCTTCGCGCCGCTGACGACCTCCGGGTAGTAGTACGACGAGTGCGGGACCACCATGCCCAGGCTGTACGTCCGGGCGGGCTGCCGCGCCGCGCGCCCGTCCGACGGCTCCTCGGCCGACGCGAGGGCTCCGCCGGAGGCCGGCCCCGAGAGGCTGTCCTCCGACCGCTCGGAGGGCCACGCCACCCCGCCGTGGACGCGGGTGACCTTGCCGCGCCGCGCCAGCTCGCGCACGTCGCCGCGCACGGTGACGGCCGCGACGTTCAGCTCCTCTGCGAGCTCGCTGATCCTGACCGAGCCCCGCTCCCGCACCGCATCGACGATCGCGCGCTGCCGGTCCTCCGCAAGCATTCCGTGCTCCCCTCCGCCCCTCGGGTGTCAAACGATATCAGTCCTGGGGTCGCGGTGGTGCGGGGTGAAAGTCTCGACGGTCTTCACTTGATATCGAACCTCGCGTTACGGGGCTCCCCTCTCGCCCTCGACGTTGGCGACCATCGTGCGGAGCACCTTCAGCGCGGCCACGTACTCCTCGTCGCTGATGCCCCTGTGGACCACGGCCCGCAACCCGGTCACCATCGCGCGCAGCCGTACCCGGGCCGCCTCCCCCGCTTCGGTGAGGTGGAGGCGCTCCTCGGCGTCGATGCGAAGCCAGCCCCGGTGGTTCAGCTGGTCGACGACCCGGGACATCTCGTGCGGTCCGTCGGCGAGGGGGGTCAGCTGGGCCACCACCTCCGCCCGGGTCGGGGCCGCGGGCCCGCCGTCGACGCGGTTGAGCACCCAGTACTGCGGCTGGGTCACGTCGATCCTGGCCATGGCGTCCCGCAGATGCCGGGTGACCGTCGTGTGGGCGAGCCCGCTCCAGTAGCCGATCGGCTGGGTGGCGAGCATGTCGTCCGTGGCGGAGGGGTCGGCCGGTGCCTGGTCGGTGGGGCTGCCGGCCGAGGGATTCGTGATCGCGTTTTCCATGATCACGACGGTACCTCCGGGCGTGGCACGAGGCCGCTCGCGTCAAGAAGGCGTGAGGGGACGGGTGCCCGGCGCCAAGAAGGCGCAAGGAAGTCCGGGAACCACGCCGGCCGGGGGAGAGCCTGAGCGGACCTGAGTACGAAGGAGACCACCCCGCATGTCCGCTCTGACCATCGAGAACGGGGCCACGCCCGCCGTCGGGGAGCCCCCGGACACCGGCGCGCGCCACAAGCTGACGGCCGTCACCGGGCTTGCCGCGCTGTCGCTCGACGCGATGGCCTCGGTCGCGTACGGCCCCGAGGCCATCGTGCTCGTCCTCGCGGCGGCAGGCGGCTACGGCCTCGGTTTCACGCTCCCGGTCACGCTGGCCATCGCCGGTCTGCTGGCCGTCCTGGTCGCCTCGTACCGGCAGGTCATCGCGGCGTTCCCGGACGGCGGCGGCTCCTACGCGGTCGCCAGGGCGCACCTGGGCCGCCGGACGAGCCTCGTGGCCGCCGGCTCCCTGGTCCTGGACTACGTCCTGAACGTGGCGGTGGCCGTGACGGCCGGTGTCGCCGCCCTCACCTCGGCGTTCCCCGAGCTCTACGGGGACCGCCTGTGGATCTGCCTGGCCGTGCTCGTGCTCATCACGGGAGTGAACCTGCGCGGGATCGTCGACTCGGCACGCGCGTTCATCCTCCCGACCGCCGTCTTCATCGGCGCGATCCTCGTACTGATCGTCGTCGGCCTCTTCCGCGACGCACCGGTCTCCACGGCCGCCTCCGACGGCCACGCCTCCGTCCTCGCCGACAACGCCACCACCGTGGGCGCCCTGCTCCTCCTCAGGGCCTTCGCCTCCGGCTGCTCCGCGCTCACCGGTGTGGAGGCGATAGCGAACGCGGTGCCGTCGTTCCGTGCCCCCGCCGCCAGACGGGCCATGCGCGCCGAGGTCGCGCTGGGCGCGCTGCTCGGCGTGATGCTGATCGGCCTGTCCGTGCTGATCTCCCGCTTCGGGCTCCAGCCGGTCGAGGGCGTCACCGTCCTCGCGCAGCTGGCCGACGCCTCCCTCGGCCACAACTGGGCCTTCTACGTCATCCAGTTCGCCACGATGGTGCTGCTCGCGCTGTCCGCGAACACCTCCTTCGGCGGCCTGCCCGTCCTGCTGAAGCTCCTCGCCCGCGACAACTATCTGCCGCACGTCTTCGGCCTGAAGGCGGACCGCCAGGTCCACCGCCACGGCGTCGTCTGGCTCGCCGTCGTCTCCGCCGGACTGCTGGTCTTCTCCGGCGGTGACACCAACACGCTCGTCCCGCTCTTCGCGATCGGCGTCTTCGTCGGCTTCACGATCGCCCAGACCGGCATGGTCCTCCACTGGCGCCGCGAACGCGGACCCAAGTGGATGGCGAAGTCCGTGCTCAACGGTCTCGGTGCCGTCCTCACCGGTGTCTCCGCGGTCGTCGTGACGGCCACCAAGTTCCACGACGGCGCGTGGCTGATCGTCATCGCCCTCCCGGTCCTGGTTTTTGCCTTCGAAGCCGTGCACCGCGCGTACGGGAAGATCGGCGAGCGCCTCGGCGTCGGCCGGATCCCCGAGCCCCCGCACCGCGAACGCTCCCTCGTCCTCGTCCCCGTCTCCTCCCTCACCCGCGTCACCAGCGAGGCCCTGACCGCCGCCGTCTCCCTCGGTGACGAGGTCCGCGCCCTCACCGTCTGCCACCCCGACCTCGAGGACCAGGAGGCCACCGAGGCCCTCGAACGCGACTGGGCCCTGTGGAACCCCGGCGTTCCTCTCGTACGGCTCCCCTCCGAGCGCCGCTCCCTCGGCCGGCCCATCACGGTGTACGTGCGCGACCTGGGAACGACCGAACCCGGCACCCGGGTCACCGTCCTCATCCCGGAGGCCGAACCCGAGCGCCTCTGGCAGCGCGCCCTGCAGAACCAGCGCGGCGCGGTCGTCGCCCACGCCGTCCGCCGCGACACGAACGCCGTCGTCTGCCGGCTCCGCTTCCGCTGCTGACCGCGACCGCCCCTTCAGGGTCTGTCGTCAGAGATCCGTCAAGGACTCCTCCGCCCGGTGCCCTCCACGCCGCACCGGGCGGAGGCTTGACGTGTCGGGGGCAGAGAGGGACTGGCGTTCGGCAACCGCTTCGCCGGCGCGCTCGCCGCCCTGTCGGCCGCCGCGTGGTTCGACTTGTTCCACACCGAGCCGTACCAGAGCTTCCACATCCAGGACCGCGCCGACGTCGAGATCGCCGTCCTGCTCCTCGCGGTCGGCCTGATGGTCTCCCAACTGGCGGCACACGGACGGACGATGAAGCGGGTCGCGGTCACGGACGCCACCCATCTGGAGCGGCTGCACGGCACCACCCGCCTGGCCCGCTCCGCCACCTCCTCCGACGACGTCGGCCTGGTCGCCGCCGATCTGGCCGCTCAGGCAGCCTCGGTGCTGGACGACGGCGCGGTCGGCGCGGCCCCGAGGCCGTGAACGCGAAGGGGGCGGCGTATGCCGACGTGGGTGTCGGGGGTACGCCGCCCATCCGCTCAGGACGCCGACTGGGGGACTGGGGGACTGGGGGGGCGGGGGTGGGTTAGAGGCTGCGGGCGGTGATGTCGCCGTAGGCGGTGGTGGCGCGG
>NZ_BMRZ01000007.1 GCF_014648895.1 Streptomyces tanashiensis | reverse complement strand
GACCGCTTCGTCACCTCCGCCGCCGAAGCCTGGTCCCACGGCGTCACCGTCGACTGGCCCGCGCTCCTCGCCCCGTACGAGGCCCGTGCCGTCGAGCTGCCCTCCTACCCGTTCCAGCGACAGCACTTCTGGCTCCTGAACGCACCCGTCGCCGCTCCGCGCGGCGAGTCGCGGCCGGTGACGGAACCCGCGGAGCAGGTGCGCCTGTTGGGTGCGCGGCTGCCGTCGTCTCCGCTCGCACAGGCGCAGTTCGCCCCGCGGCTCGACCCGGTGGCGCACCCCAGCCTGGGCGACTTCGTGGTCGGCGGACGTCCGGTGGTCAGCGCCGGTGTGCTCGTGGAGTCGTTGATCGAGGCGGTCACCGAGCTCGCCGGGGCGGGGCCGGTGTCCGTCGAGGACCTGGAACTCCCTGTCGACCTGGTGCTCGAACCGGTCGGCATCGACCGGTCGTCGGACGACGCCGACCGCGCCGCCCAGCTCATCGTGGACGGTGACCTGTTCCGCTACTACGCCCAGGACGCGGCCGGCGGCTGGCAGCTGCACGCACAGGGCCGGGCCAGGGCGGGTGCGTCCGCCGCCCCCACGGTGACGCTCGCGCCGGTGGGTTCGGGCCGCGAGCTGAGCGGCGACGAGCTGTACCGGCTGCTGTGGCAGCGCGCCCTGTATCTGGGCTCCGCCGCCCGCTGGGTGGAGCGGATCAGGCTCGGCCGGGGCGAGGCCACGGCCGAGATCCGGTCCGCGCTGCCCGGCGAGGCGGATCGGTACCTGATCCACCCCGGGCTCGTGGACGCGATGTTCCAGACGGCGCTCGTCTGCTTCGCCACGGACGGTCCGGCGCTCGTGCCGGCCGGTCTCGACCGCTTCGTCCACTACGACCGCGGCGGGGCCCAGGACGGGCTCCGATGTCATGCCGAACTGTTCGACGGCGGGACCCGGGCGCGTATCCGGCTCCTCACCGCGCAGGGCCGGCTGGTCGCCGAGGCCGACGGCGTGCGCTTCGTCCCGGCCCTGAACCGGCCGGCGGCGGAGCTCGCCGCGACCCGTGCACCCGAGGCCGGCCTCGTACCCCCGGTCGTGTCGGAACCGGAGCGGCGGTCCGTCGTTCCGGCGGCCCGGCCCCCGGCCCCCGCTCCGGCCGAAGCGCCGGAGGTCTCGCCCGCCGTGGCGCCCGAGGCGGTGCGCGCCCTCGTGACGCGGACCGTCGCCCAGGCGCTGGGCACCGTGGCGGCCCGGCTCGACGTCGGGCACTCGCTGCAGGCGCTCGGTCTGGACTCGCTGATCGCGATGAAGATCCGGACGGCGCTGAACCGGGAGTTCGACGTCCTGCTGCCCATGACGTCCTTCCTGAACGGCCGCAGCACCGAGGACATCGCCGGGGACGTCCTCGACGCCCTCGGCGCCGGAACCGAGGCGGAGGCCCCGCGGACGGACGAGGAGGCCGCCGTGCCCGGCGGCGACGACGCGGAGCGCTACGAGCCGTTCGCCCTGACCGATCTCCAGCAGGCGTACCTCGTCGGCCGTGGTGACGCCTTCGAGCTCGGCAACACCTCCACGTACTTCCAGATCGAGATCGACCTGGAGCAGGTGGACCTGGACCGGCTCGGCGCGTCCTTCCGGGCGATGATCGAGCGCCACGACATGCTGCGGGCCGTCTTCACCGCCGAGGGCGAGCAGCGCGTCCAGCGCGAGGTCCCGGCCTATGTGATCCGTGAGACCGATGTCTCCGGCCTGGCTGCGGCCGAGCGGGAGGCCGCGCTGGTCGCCGTCCACGAGGAGATGCGGCACCAGGTCCTCGACACGGCCCGCTGGCCGCTGTTCGACGTGCGGGTGACCCGGATCGACGACCGGGTGATCCGGCTGCACGCCGGCTTCGACGCCCTGGTCATCGACGGTTTCAGCACGTCGATCCTGTTCAAGGAGTGGGCCGCGCACTACCGCGGCGAGGAGCTGCCCGAGCTGGAGCTGCGCTACCGGGACTACGTCCGGCAGGCCCGTGAGCTGGAGTGCGGCCCCGAGTACGACCGGGCGCTCGCCTACTGGCGTGACCGGCTCGACACCCTTCCGCCCGCGCCCCAGCTGCCGCTGGCCGTGGCCCCGTCGAGTCTCGACCGGCCGGTGTTCAACCACCGTGGGGC
Organism: Streptomyces tanashiensis; assembly: GCF_014648895.1. Classification (GTDB taxonomy): domain Bacteria; phylum Actinomycetota; class Actinomycetes; order Streptomycetales; family Streptomycetaceae; genus Streptomyces; species Streptomyces tanashiensis. The sequence goes on along the minus strand of NZ_BMRZ01000007.1, from coordinate 353,539 downwards.
GACGCTCCCGAAGGAGGAGTGGGACCGGTTCAAGGAGCACGCGGCGACGGCCGGGGTGAGCCCGTCCGCGGCGCTGTGCACCGCGTACTCGCAGGTGATCGCGGAGTGGAGCGCCACGCCCGACTTCTCGCTGAACCTGCTGTACTTCAACCGGCTGCCCCTGCACCGGCAGGTCGGCGACGTCATCGGCAACTTCTCCACCACTCTGATGCTGGAGATCCGCGACTCCGCCGACGACACGTTCGCCACCCGCGCGAACGAGGTGCAGGCGCGGCTGTGGAGCGACATGGAGCACAGCCAGGTCAGTGGTGTGCAGGTGCTCCGGGAGCTGAACCGGGCGCGCGGCGCCTCGATGCGGGCCGCCGCGCCGGTGGTCTTCACGAGCCTGGTGAACTTCGCGGGCCAGCAGGACAGCGAGCGCCGCGGAGTCGTGCAGTACCTCGCCGGGATCGGTGAGAACGGCCGCCAGGTGAGCAGTTCGGTCCGCACGCCGCAGGTGTGGCTGGACCACCAGGCGGTCGAGGAGGCCGGTGAGCTCGTCCTGAACTGGGACGTGATCGAGGAGCTGTTCCCGGCGGGCTGTGTGGACGCCATGTTCGCCGCGTACCAGCGGATGCTGCACGAGCTGGCCGCCGACCCGGCGGCCTGGCAGCGGCCCAGGCCGGCGCTCGTGCCGGCCGCCGACCTGGACGTGCGGGCCGAGGCCAACGACACCGACGGGCCCGTGCCCGACGGACTGCTGCACGACGCGGTGCTCGCCCAGGCCGAGGCCACGCCCGACGCGCCCGCCGTCATCTCGCAGGCGCTGACCCTGACGTACGGGGAGCTCGACCGCAGGTCGAACCAGGTGGGGCACGCGCTGCGCGCCCAGGGAGCCGGTCCCGGCGACCTGGTGGCGATCGTCATGGACAAGGGCTGGGAGCAGGTCGTCGCGGCGCTCGGCATCCTGCGGGCCGGGGCGGCGTACGTCCCGATCGACGCCCGGGTGCCGGTCGAGCGGCTGCACGTGCTGCTCGACAGTGCCGGGATCAGCCAGGTCGTCACCCAGCCGTGGGTGGAGGAGACGGCCGACTGGCCGCAGGGCGTGACCAGGACCGTGGTGCGGGCCGACGACGCGGGCGAGGAGGCCCCGCTCGGCGAGTCCGGTGCCAAGCCGGGCGACCTCGCCTACGTGATCTTCACCTCGGGCTCCACCGGGCTGCCCAAGGGGGTGATGATCGAGCACGGCGCGGCCCTGAACACGGTGGTCGACGTCAACGAGCGGTACGGCGTCACCGCGGCGGACCGGGCCCTCGGGCTGTCCGCGATGCACTTCGATCTGTCGGTCTACGACGTCTTCGGACTGCTCTCGGTGGGCGGCGCCCTCGTCCTGCCGGAGCCGGCGGCGCACCGTGAGCCCGCCCGCTGGGCGGAACTCGTCACCGAGCACAAGGTGACGATCTGGAACAGCGTGCCCGCGCTGATGGAGATGTTCACCGAGCACGCCCTCTCGAACGGGCTGACCGGGCTGCCGGTGCGGCTCGTCATGATGAGCGGTGACTGGATCCCGGTGTCGCTGCCCGGACGGATCCGGCTGCTGCTGCCGGACGCCGAGCAGTGGAGCCTCGGCGGCGCCACGGAGGCGTCGATCTGGTCGATCCTGCACCCCATCGGCGACGTCGCGGACGACTGCGTGAGCATCCCGTACGGCAAGGCGATGCGTAACCAGCGCTTCCACGTGCTGGACAGCGCGATGCGCCCCTGCCCCGTGTGGGTGCCGGGCGACCTCTACATCGCGGGGGTCGGTCTGGCCCGCGGCTACCTGAACGACGAGGCCAAGACCAACGCCGCGTTCCTGCACCACCCGGTCACCGGTGAGCGTCTCTACCGCACCGGCGACATGGGACGCTTCCTGCCCGACGGCACCATCGAGTTCCTCGGCCGGCTGGACTCCCAGGTGAAGATCCAGGGCTACCGGATCGAGCTGGGCGAGGTGGAGTGCGCGCTCACCCAGTGCGAGGGGGTGCGGAGCGCCGCGGTCGTCGCGGCGGGCGAGCAGCACGGTCCCAAGCGGCTGATCGCGTACGTCGTCCTCGACGAGGGGCGTGACGACACGGAGCAGCAGATCACCGAGGCGCTGCGCGCGCTGGTCCCGGCGCACCTGGTGCCGCAGCGCGTCCTCGTCCTGGACGAGCTGCCGCTCAGCGACAACGGGAAGGTCAACCGGGCGGCTCTGCCGGCAGCGGACGAGGTCGCCGCGGAAGGCGCCGGCTTCGTGGCGCCCCGCGACGAGGTGGAGCGCGGGCTCGCGGAGATCTGGGCGGAGTTCTTCGGCGTCGGCGAGATCGGGGTGACCGCGAGCTTCTTCGACCTCGGCGGGGACTCGCTGCTCGCGGTGCGGCTGATGGCCAGGATCGCGCGCGGTCTCGGCCGCAGCCTGCCGCTGTCCACGCTGTTCGCCCGGCCGACGATCGAGCTGCTCGCGCAGGCGGTCCGGGAGGCCGGGAGCGGCGAGGCGGGCCGGAAGGCGCTGGTGCCGGTGCGCACCGGTGGCGCGCGGACTCCTCTGGTGTTCGTCCACCCGGTCGGCGGTGACGTGCTCTGCTACGCGGAGCTCGCCGAACTCCTCGGCGAGGACCAGCCGTTCTACGCGCTGCAGCTGCCGGACACGGAACTGCTCAGCGTCGAGGCCATGGCCGGCCACTACGTCGCGGCGGTCCGCGAGGCGCTGCCGGACGGTCCGTACCGGCTCGGCGGCTGGTCGATGGGCGGCGTGATCGCCCTGGAGATGGCGGCCCAGCTCACCGCGGCGGGCGCCGAGGTCGAACTGCTCACCGTGATCGACCTGATGGTGGAGCCCGGACCGGCCGAGGGGGCGCCCGTCTCCGACGAGACGCTGCTGTCCTGGTTCGCCCGCGACCTGGCGGGTCTCGCCGGGGTCGACTGGGCGCTGGCGCCGGAGGCCTTCGACGGCCGTCCGCCGGTGGAGGTGCTGCACGCCGAGGCGCGTGCCGCGGGGGCGCTGTCCGAGGACATCGACCTCGACACGCTGAGCGGGATCGTCGGCCGGTTCCGGAACAACTACCGGGCCCTCCTGCGCCACACGCCGAGCGCCTTCGCCGGGCGCGTGGTGTCGCTGCGGGCCGCGGACGGCGGTGCGACGGTCGAGACCGCGAACCGCTGGATGCGGTACTTCCCCGGTGACGCCGCCCTCGTCGACGTCCCCGGTGACCACTACACGGTGATGCGCGGCGAGCGGCTGCGCGTCCTGGCCGGCGAGCTGCGCCGGGCCCTCGACGCGCACTGACCCGAACCGGCCGGGCCGCCCGCGAGGCGGCCCGGCCGGTCCACCCCGGACCGGGTTCGCCCCGGTCCGGCCGATGCACCCCGGACCGGTCCCGCGGTTCCGCGGGGTCCAGGTCCAAGAAGTGAGGACATTCCGTATGCGAAAAGATCAGGCCGACCCGACGAGGCGGCCGACCAGCACCTTGCCGGCCACCGTACGGGTCGCCGTCATCGGGGCGGGCCAGTCCGGCCTCGCCGCCGCGTACCACCTGCGGCAGGCCGGGATCGCGTGTGTGGTGCTCGACGCGGGGAGCGAGGTCGGCGAGACCTGGCAGCGGCGCTGGGAGTCGTTGAAGCTGTTCACGTCCGCGCAGTTCTCCGGGCTGCCGGGCCTGCCCTTCCCCGGCGACCGCGCGCACTACCCCGGCAAGGACGAGGTGGTGGCGTATCTGCGGGACTACGCCGAGCGGTTCGACCTCCCCGTGCTGACCGACCACCGGGTGCTGTCGCTGCGCAGGGACGGTGACGGCTATCTGCTGACCACCGCGCACGGCGACTGCCGGGCCGAGCAGGTCGTGATCGCGACCGGCGCGTTCGGCGCGGCGCGGGTCCCGGACTTCGCCGCCGGGCTGAGCCCGGACGTGCCCACCCTGCACACCAGCGAGTACCAGGGCGCCGCCCAGGTGCCGCCGGGCACCGTGGTGGTCGTCGGCGACGGCAACTCCGGCCGGCAGATCGCGGCGGAGCTCTCCGAGACCCACAGTGTGGTGCTCAGCTGCAGCGAGGCGGTCTCCCCGCCCCTGCCGCAGACGGTCGTCGGCCGGGACATGTTCTGGTGGATGAGCGTCCTCGGCGTGATGAGCCTGCCGGTGAACATGCAGGCGCCGGATCCGATCGTCGGCGACCGGGTGCCGGAGCTGGTGGCGGCGGGCCGGATGCGCACGGTGGGCCGGGTCACCGGGGCCGAGGGTGCCGAGCTGCTGGTCTCGGACGGTGAGCGCGTGAAGCCGTCCGCGGTGATCTGGGCGACCGGCTATCTCACCGACTGGAGCTGGCTCGACCCGGAGATGCTCGACGACGAGGGGCAGCCCCGGCACACCGAGGGCACGGGGGTGCTGCCCGGCAGCCACTACCTGGGGCTCTACCGGATGCGTACCCGCGGCTCGGCGCTGATCGGCTTCGTCGGCCGGGACGCCGAGCGCGCCGCGGCGGCGATCACCGCCGCCGCCCAGAGCACCACGACCGCTTCTCCCACGGCAGAAGGTGAGCCGGCATGACGACCGCCGCCACGACGGAACTCGACGTACTCGGCGCGCTGCTGGCGTTCGACTTCATCGGGTTCGCTCAGAAGTCCGCCGCCCTCGACCCCACCGACGCGCAGTACGGGCAGGCGGTCGGCGCCGCCTTCGGGCTCGCGGCCCGCCGCCGCTTCCCGCGGGGCGCGACGGCTGGGGAGATCAGCGCGTACGTCGCGGAGTTCCTCGGCTCGCTGGAGGCCGGCGCGGAGGACTTCGACGCCGCGGCCCTCGAACGCCTGGTCGCCGACGGCCTGGGCGACGAGCCGGTGCGGGGCGGTGCGCACCTGGACCCCGAGCGGACGATGCAGGCGCGCCTCGTCCTGACCCTCCGCTGGGTACGGGAGCTGGGCCTGGGCCCCGACGGGCAGCGGGAGCTGCTGGCGGAGGCTCTGCCGACTGTCTGAGACGTACGGGAGGCGGCGCTCCGGGTGATCCGGGGCGCCGCCTTCGCGCTCACTCCCGCGCTGCCCCGGAGCCGCCCGGCGTCCAGACGTCCAGTGCCCCGTCCCCGTACAGGGTCCGCACGGCCCTCTTGTCGTACTTACCGACGCTGGTCTTGGGGACGGCGTCCACGAAGGACCACCGCTCGGGTATCCACCAGCGCGCCACCCGGCCGGTCAGGAACGCGCGCAGCTCGTCCCCGTCGACCCCGGCGCCCGGCACCAGCGACACGCAGGCCAGCGGGCGTTCCTCCCAGCGCGGGTCGGGCACGCCGACCACGACCGCCTCCAGGACGGCGGGGTGTTCGATGATCGCGTTCTCGAGCTCGATGGTGGAGATCCACTCGCCGCCGCTCTTGATGCCGTCCTTGAGCCGGTCGCTGACCACGACCCAGCCGCCGGGTTCGATCACTCCCAGGTCGCCGGTGCGCAGCCAGCCGTCGTGGAACTTCTCCGGCGAGTCCTCGGTGTGGAGGTACGAGCCGGTGACCCAGGGTCCGCGCAGCTCCAGTTCGCCCACGGAGGTTCCGTCCCAGGGCTGTTCGCCGCCGTCCTCCGCGATCAGCCGCACCTCGACGAAGGGCATCACGCGGCCGCTCTTGGCCAGCCAGTGGACCTCGTCCTCGTCCGGGGTGCCGTACGGGGGGACGGCGAAGGTGGCGAGGGGGCTGGTCTCGGTGAGTCCCCAGCCCTGCTTCAGGCGGACTCCGTAGCGGTCCTTGAGCTGCTGGAGCAGGGCGCGCGGCGGGGTGGCGCCGCCGCAGCCGGCGAGCCGTACGGCGCTCAGGTCGAGCGGATGCTCCTCGCCGTGGTGGACGAGGGCGTTCCAGATCGTGCAGATCGCCGCGACCGCGGTGGGCCGTTCCTCGTTGATGATCCGGGCCAGGTCCGGGGTGTGCAGCTGCCGGCCGTTCATGATCAGGTCGGAGCCCGCCAGCCAGGCGGCGTACGGCCAGCCCCAGGCGTTGGCGTGGAACATGGGCACGATCGGCAGGACGCGGTCGCCGTCGTGCATCGCGAATCCGGCGCCGGTGGAGACGCCCAGCGTGTGCAGGATGATCGAGCGGTGGCTGTAGGCCACGCCTTTGGGGTCGCCGGTGGTGCCGGTGGTGTAGCAGAGCGCCGCCGCCTCCCGTTCGTCGAGGTCGGGCCAGTCGAATCCGGGCCGCTCGGCGGCGAGGAGTGCGTCCCAGCGGTGGACGGCGATGTGCGCGGGCAGGTCCGGCTCGGGCGCGTCGCCGATGACGACGACGTGGCGTACGCCGCCCAGCCGGTCCCGCAGGGGGGTGAGCATGTCGAGGAGGGTCGCGTCGACGAGGAGGACGGCGTCCTCGGCGTGTTCGACGATGTAGCCCAACTGGTCCTGGTGGAGACGCAGGTTGAGGGTGTGGAGCACCGCTCCCATGCTCGGTACGGCGAGGTACGCCACCAGGTGCTCGGGGGTGTTCCAGGCCAGTGTGGCGACCCGCTCGCCGAGCTGTACGCCGAGCCGGGTGAGCGCCGCGGCCAGCTGCTCGGCCTGGCGGGCGATGTCGGCGAAGGACTGTAAGGACCGTGCGGTCGGCCCGTCGGCACATCGCACCACCCGGCTGTCCCCGTAGACGCGTTGTCCGTGCGCGAGGATGTCGCGAACCAGCAGTTCGCGGTCCTGCATCGTGCTCTTCATGGTGCGGCCCCTCGGAAAGTGTGGTGAGCATGGCGAAGCCGGCCCCGGACGGCGGGGCCGGCTCTGACAGCGGGTGGCGGCGACGCGCCGCCGCCACCCGGGGTGGACCGATCGTCGGCCGGCGTGGACCGGCCTCGGGTCGGCCCGGGCCGACGTCGCCCGGCAGGGATCGACGCCGGTGGGGTCAGCCCGTGTACTGGATGTCGCCCAGCAGCGTGCTGCTGACGTGGCCGTGGTCCAGCAGGTTGACGCGGGCGGTCATCTTGCCGCTGCCGGACACGAAGGCGTAGCTGCCGGCGCCGTTGAGGATCTTGAACGTGCCGGACGGGTAGACCATGGTGTCCGACGTGAGCGGCGCGGTGAGCGAGTAGCTGATGACGAGCTTGTCGCCGTCGGCCTCCGTCATCGTCGCGGTCCCCTTGATGTCGTACTTGCCGGGGAGCGTCGCGGTGCACACGACCTCTTGCTGGGTCCAGGTCGCGCTGGTGACCGGCTTGCCGGTGGAGGTCCCCGTCCCGGTCACGTTGTAGCCGTTGCAGCCCACGGTGTCGGGATGCGTGGTCGCGACCACCGCGAAATTGCTGGTGATGTCGACCGTCGGGAGGTACGCCGCGGCGACGGCGGCCGTGTGGCCGGTCTCGGCGGCGAAGGTGACACCGGTCGTGCCTCCGGCGATCAGTACCGCTCCGGCTGCCACGCCTGCCATGCGCGCCGGCCATCTGCGGGCGACTCTCTTCATGTTCTCCCCCGAACTTGTCAGATGGTGCCCAACTGGCCCTATCTCAAGGGCTGTTGGGGACAAGCTTCCCTGATCGGGGGCCCTTCCGTCGAGGCATTCGACCCCGGCGTCGCGCACAAATAAGCGGAGCCGGCCTCCGCTGGGAAGCCGGCTCCGCTCGCACCTCACGGCACCGTTCCGTCAGGCGCATTCATGCGACGGTGACTCAGATCTGCCAGCGGAAGCCCATGGAGCCGTCGAGGACGGCGCTGACGTGATCCTTGTCCAGCAGGTTGACCGTGGCGTTCATCTTGCCGCCGCCGACCGCCTCGTCGAAGCTGCCGGTGCCGCCGGTGATCGTGAACGTGCCGGTCGGGTAGACCATGGTGTCCGCCGTCAGCGGCGCGCTGAGGTGGTAGGTGAAGAAGAGCTGGTCACCGTCCGCCTCCTTGATGGTCACCGTGCCGTTGATGTCCCACTTGCCGGGGACGGTCGCGGTACACGCGTCCTCCTTCTGCGTCCAGGTGCCACCGCCGGTGATCCGGTTGCCGGTGACGGTCCCCGAGCCGACCACCTTGTAGCCGTTGCAGCCCGTGGTGTCGGGGTGCTCGCTCGTGACCACCCCGTAGTTCCCCGCACCGGTGAACGCGGTCGCCCCCGGAGGAGGGGTCACCGCGGCGTTCGAGACCCCGGCCGTACCCCCGACGATCAGCGCAGCTCCGGCCATCGCGCCTGCTATGCGCGCCGAACGACGAAGTGCAAGTCGTGCCATGTTATCCCCCCGCATTTGTCAGTTCTTGTCGAACTGGGCCCACTTGTAGGGCCGTTGACGACAGTTTCCATGATCGGGGCCCCTTCCGTCGAGCCATTCAGGCCAAACGGTTTCCGGAACCCGGTGACGTGACACCTGCATGCGGACACACGCGCGTCACCCCGGAGGACCCCGGTCAGGGCCACCCAGGAGCCGACGACTGCGCGCGAGGGCGCCGGGAGGGGCCCCGCCAGAACCGGCCACCCGCGACACCCCCGCGAGAACAGCGCGAGTTGACCGGACCTCAGCTTGTCGGCAAGCTGGACAACAGGTTGTTGTCCACCTTGCCAACAAGGAAGGCCGCATGCCCGCACCACGACGCCGGCGCACCCCGGACCAGGCACGCGCCGAGATCCTGGACGCCGCCACCGAGCTGATCGCGCGACACGGCCCCGACGGAGTGGGACTGCGCCGGGTCGCGGAGGCGGCGGGGGTGACGCACGGGCTCGTCACCCACTACTTCGGCACCTACCGGGCGCTGGTGCGGGCCGTCCTGGAACGCGAGAACGAGCGCAAGCGGGAGCGCGTACGGGAACGCCTGCGGGCCGACGGGAGCGTGCCGTACGCGGACGCGATGACCGAGGTCCTCTTCGACATCCTCGCCGACGAGCGCTTCGTCCGGCTCTGGACGTGGTCCCAGCTCCACGGCTGGGACCACGAGACAACCCCGGACTCCCCCACGGACCTCTCCCGCCTCGTCGACGCCATCGAGGAGGGCGTCCACGCGGTGCTCCCCCCGCCCGAGGGCCCCGACCGGGCGCGGATCGAGAGGGTCGTCCTGCTGGCCATGTCCGGCGCCTACGGCTACGCCCTCGGCCGGCGCTACTGGCTCACCTCCCTCGGGCACGACCCGGACGATCCCGGGCACGACGCCGCCTACCGCACCGCACTGTCCTCTGTCCTCGCCGCCCATCTCGGAGGGTCGACCCCATGACGCAGCACGACCTCGACATCCTCGCCTCGGACCGCGAACGCACCGACGCCGAGGAACGGCTGCGCGCCGCCGTCGAGAACGGCCGGCTGCCGCTGGCCGATCTGACCGCCCGGCTCGACGAGGTGCACGCCTCGCGCACCCGGGGCGAGCTGGAGGCGGCCTGCCGCGGTCTGCCGAGCCCCGGCCCGCGGGACGCGCTCGTGGTGGACCGGCCGCCGACCTCGGGCGCCTTCGTCGCCGGTGTCTTCGGCGGCTTCGAGCGCACGGGCGCATGGGTCGTGCCGCCCCGCATGACCCTCTGGTCGATGTGGGGCGGCGGCAGGGTCGACCTCACCGAGGCGCGCTTCAGCAGTCAGGACACCGTGATCCGCGCCGTCGCCCTGTGGGGCGGCACCAAGATCGTGGTCCCGGCGGACGTCGACGTCGAGGTACGGGGGTTCGGGCTCTTCGGCCTCGTCGGCAGGCGCGCGGCCCGGCGCGTCGGCAGGCCGGGCACGCCACGCGTCGTGATCAAGGGCCTGGCGCTCTTCGGCGCGGTCGTCACCGACACCTCCCCGAACCGGCCGGCACCGCCTTCCCCCTGAGCGTCGCGGCCGTCGTCGTGGCCCGGTCGGAGACGCGTGGCGACCGGCGGCGCCACGAGACCTCCGTGTCGGGCTGAGCCCCCTGCCGGCGCCCCGGAAACCAGGTGCGGGCCTCCGTCGCGGTGGTGTGTGATCGGGGCATGGCGATCATCTTGGGCGAGCCGGAAGTCGAGGGACTGGGCAAGGCCGTGGCCGTGCTGCGGGAGTGGCAGGACGAGGGGGCGCAGACACAGCTGCACCCGGGGGACCTGGGCTGGTTCTGGCGGTCCGGTGCGGAGGCCACCGCCGCCGCGGTCAGGACCTGGAGCCGGGACGGGCGGCTCCTCGCCGTCGGGCTCCTGGACGGCCCCGGGCTCCTGCGCCTGACGCTCGCGCCGGACGTCCTCCGGGACGAGGAGCTGGCACGGCGCCTGGTCGAGGACGTGACGGACCCCGGGCGCGGTGTCCTGCCGGAGGGACGGGTGAACATCGAGGCACCGGTCGGCGCGCTGGTCCAGGACCTGCTGTCCGGGCACGGCTGGGACCTCGACGAGCCGTGGACACCGCTGCGCCACGACCTCACGGAGCCCGTGGGGGATCCCTGTGTACGGATCGAGGTGGTCGGGCCGGAGCGGGCGCACGCGTTCGCCGCGGTGCAGCGGGCGGCGTTCGAGGGGTCGACGTTCACGGAGCGGCGCTGGCACGCGATGGCGTCCGGCCTTCCCTACGCCGACGCCCGGAGTCTGGTGGCGTACGACGACCGCGGCGAGGCGGTGGCGGCGGTGACGGTGTGGTCGGCCGGCCCCGGCAGGCCCGGACTGCTCGAACCGATGGGCGTGCACCCGGACCATCGCCGCCGGGGTCACGGCAGGGCGATCAGCGTCGCCGCCGCGGCGGCCCTCCGGGAGCTGGGCGCGTCGAGCGCGCTCGTCTGCACGCCGAGCTCCAACGTGGGCGCCGTCGCGACCTACGCGTCGGCCGGCTTCCTGCGCCGCCCCGAGGTCCGGGACCGGTACCGGGCGGCCTGAGGACACCACCCGGGACGGCCTCGCGGGACCTGCCCGTGCCCTGGACGCACGTCACAGGGCGACCACGCCCACGGCGGTCGTCGCCACCACCACGAGCAGGACCACGGCGTTGAGGACGATGTACTGCTTCGGGTGACGGCGTTCGGCTTCGGCGTCCAGGGTGAAGACGGCCGGGTCGGCGGGCGCGTAGTGGACCGCGACGTCCCTGCCGTACGCGGCGGCGGGGTCCGACGGTGGACGGGTCGTGGAAGGTGACGACGACGGATATCCCGTCCTTCGGGGAGCTTCCGTGCCGGGGCTCGCGCACCCGGCCGATCCGCCCCACCGCCGTCACGGTCCGCTGGGCCCGGGTCGCCCCGGCCAGCGACCGCCCGTACCCGATCAGCGCCAGAGCGCCGAACGCCCCGCACCACAGCGCCAGATACCCGTGCAGGTCCATGCGTCCTCTTCCTCCAGCCGCTCCGGGGACGGCCCACCGGGCCCTGCCGTCCGAGTACCGCGCGCTCCCACGTCACCTCACCGTGCCGGTGTGCGCCGCACCACCGTGCCCCGTCCGTCCGCCTCCAGGGAGGCCGTGCCTTCGGGGCCGGTCACGCCGACCCTGATCCTGAGGGAGCCGCCGAGGCGGTCGGCGGTGAGCTGCCAGGTCAGCGGGGAGTGGACACCGAGCGTGGTGGTGGCCTCCTCGACCAGGCCGGGGATCCGTTCGTGGGGCAGGGATCGCGGGTCGAACCGCGGGCCTCGCGTACCGGTGGGAGAGAACACCACCGACAGCAGGCGTTCCTGTACGACGACGGTCAGCACCTCGCGCGTTCCCGGGCCGTCGGTGAGGGAACCGATGGCCCGGCCCAGCTCGCCCTCGTCGAGGAACGACCGGTCGGGACCGAGAGCGACGGTGCCGGAGCCGGAGGACACGACCACGGTCCAGGAGGTGGCGGAGACGGACGGCTTCGAGGAGGCGGGCGCTCGTCCGGCGGCGGTGTCCTCGTCGAACAGCTCCGCGCGGAACAGCAGGATCACGGCGGTCGCGCCGAGCAGCAGGCCGAAGAGCCTGACGAAGCCGACGGCACCGCTCTCCTGGGGTTCCCTCACCACGGCCGGCCCGGGCGCGGGGTCGAGGCGGGCCCCGGCCGCACGGTCCTCCCACTCCGGTGTCGGCCGTTTCACGATCCTCACCCGCCACGGCCGGTCCGGTGGATAGGTGACCACGACGATGCCGCCGGGCCGGTGGTCGGGCAGATCGACGATGTTGATGTCCTGCGTGACCTCCACCCGGAAGGCCGGCGCGTCGTCCGGTGCGACGGTGAGTCCGAAGCGCACCGGTACGTCGCTCGTCTCACCTCCGACGACGTGCCGGTCCTCGATCGACGCGAGAGCCGTACGGGGAACGACGGCCGCCTCCCGGGCGCGCCGCGGCGCACCGGCGAGGAAGCGGAGCAGGCCGTAGAGCGCGGGCAGGACCAGTCCCGCGACGAACAGCGGCACGCTCTCGACGATCCCGCCGACGACGAGAGCGGCGAGGGACGTCCCGATCACGCCGCCCGTCAGGAACCCCCGTGCCAGGGCTGCCGGTTGACGGGGTGCGGGCGACGCGACCGTGGTGATCGTCATGGGAGCGATTGTGCAGGGCGCGGGTGCCGGCCGACAGGGTTCCCGGCGCGCCGTCCCCGAGCCGGCGCCCGGTCCCTCAGCGCACCCCCTCCCAGAGGAGCCGCTCCCGTGCCCGCGGGTCGTCGACGGGGGCGGGCCCCGGTGCGGCGGTGAAGGTCATCGTCGTGCGGGTCGTCCTGTCGTACGCCTTCCAGCCGGGGCTGCCCGTCTTCGCGAAGGAGACCCAGGCTCCGTGCACGGCGTCCGCGAGGGCCTGGGGCGGGTCGGCGCCGAGCAGCCCCGCGTACGACGGGTCGTGGAGGCGGTCGAAGACGAAGGGCAGTTCGAGGGCGTGGCAGGCGCCGAGGGTGCCGTCGAACCGGGGTGAGCGCCAGGCGAATTCGTAGAGGTGGGAGCCCGGGACGGACTCGGCCAGGCGGACGGCGGGGATCCGGTAGAACCAGTCGGTCGCCACCGCGTCGAGGAGTTCGCCCGGCGTGGCGTCCGGCCGGGCGGCCCGGTAGACGGGGAGCGCCTCGGCCGGGTCGAGTCCGTAGCCCGCGGTCATCGCGCGGAGCGAGGTCTCGGGGAAGACGTGCAGGCGCTCCGTCGGGACCAGGAACAGCCGGTACTCCTCGCGGTTGCTGCCGATGAGGAGGTCGACGTCGCAGTCCGGGCCGGGGAGGGTGAGACCCGGGAGGACCGGCTCGAAGGGCATCATGTTGAGGACGGCCTCGCCCCACCGCGCCGGGTCCGGATCGGCGCCGATCTCGGCGCGCAACTCGGCCTGGGCCGGGAGGAGTTCCTTGAGCGGGACGGCCTCGAAGGCCTCCGGGGCCGCCGCGATGCCCAGCTTCTCCGCGAGCCGGGCCGCGATCAGCGCCGCCGAGGCCGGGCGCAGGAAGTGGTGACAGGCCCCGCTCTGCAGGATCGCCCTGCGGAACAGGCCCCGGGCCGCTTCGGTGGTCAGGAGGGCGCCGATGCTCATCGCGCCCGCCGACTCGCCGAAGACGGTCACCAGGTCCGGATCGCCGCCGAAGGAGGCGATGTTGTCCCGGACCCAGCGGAGTCCGGCGATCTGGTCGAGCAGACCCCGGTTGTCGGGGCGGCCCGGGAGGCGCAGGAATCCGTCCGTCCCCAGGCGGTAGTTGAGCGTGACGCAGACGACGCCGTCCCGGGCGAAGGCGCCTCCGTCGTAGGCGGACGCCGACCCCGAGCCGTTGGTGAACGCCCCTCCGTGCAGCCACACCATCACGGGGAGGCCGGCGCCCGGCTCCGGGACCGGGGTCCAGACGCCCAGGTTCAGACAGTCCTCCCCCGGGACGGCGTGCTCCGGGATGAGGGTGTCGAAGGGCGGCGCGTACGGGGCGTGCGGCGGCGTCGGCCCGTGGGCCGTGGCCTCCCGTACGCCCGTCCAGGGCTCCGGCGGGGCGGGCGGCCTGAACCGTCGCGCACCGAAGGGCGGAGCCGCGTACGGGATGCCGAGGAAGGAGGTCACCCCGTCGGGGGAGGTCCGGCCGCGGACCTCCCCCTGCCGCGTGCGGCACACCGTCACGCGGACAGCACCTCGATGAGCGCCTTGCCGAACTCCTCGGGGCGTTCGAGGTGGACGGCGTGCCCCACGTCGGCCACGGCGACCTCCCGCACGGCGCCGCCGGCCGCCGCGTAGCGGTCCAGGACGTGCCGTGTCTGCGCCAGCATCGGCTGCGCCGGGGTGCCGTCCCAGCCCGGTACCGCGCCGATCGAGCCGAGGTGCGCCAGGTCGAACATCGAGGTGTCCGAGACGATGATGTCGTCCTCGCCCCGGATCCACAGCACCGGCGGCTTGGGGTCGATCAGGTGCAGGTCGTCGACGCGGAAGTGGGTCGGGGCCATGCAGTTGAGGACGCCGCGCGTGCCGGGCGCGATGCCGGGCCAGGCGGGGGACGGCGTGCTGTCGCCCGGGTAGTGGTCGTCGCCGAGTCGCGTGGCGAGCATCGACTCGACGTACTCGTCCTCGCGCTCGGGGCGGAGCGGCGGCTTGACGTAGCAGGACGTCAGGACGGAGCGCGGCGAGAGCGGGGAGTCCTCGCCCCGGTCGCCCTCGGCGAGCAGCCGGACGAAGTCCGGGTTGGCCGTGCCGCCGCCCGATCCGGCCCCGTCCTCGGAGTTGAGGGTTCCGTCCGCTCCGTGGGTGCCGCCGAAGCCGTACGGGGAGACCGGGCTGACCAGGGTGAGGGAGCGCACGGCAGCCGGGTGGTCGCGCAGGTACTGCATGACGACGCCGCCGCCCATGGACCAGCCGACCAGGTGGGCGCGGTCGATGCCGAGCGCCGCGAGCAGTTCGGCGAGGTCGTCGGCGTAGTCCCGGAGGCCGCGTGTGGCGTCGACGGGCAGGGGGTCGGTGCCGCCGAAGCCGCGCAGGTCGACGGCGAGGGGGCGGTAGGTGTCCGGCAGCGTGGTCAGGGTGCTGTGCCAGAACGCGGAGGAGGAGACGTTGCCGTGGACGAAGACGACGGCTTCGCCCTCGGACCTGGCCTCGGTGATCTGCTGGGTCAGTCTGCCGGTGGTGACGCGGCGGGTGTGGAGCGTGGTCATGGTCCTCGGGTCCTTGTCGCGGGTCTTCAGGAGAGCCAGGTGGCGACCTGGGCGGCGGCGGAGCTGTGCCAGCCCAGTTCGAGGTGGTTGGCGGCCGCGATGGTGGCCTTGCCGCCGACGGTGGGGATGCCGGTGGTGTCGAGCGCGCTGGAGGTGAAGACGACCCCGTCGCTGGGGCCGCGGTTCTCGTTGAAGATGCCCACGATGTCGGCGGATCCGCCGGCGAGCAGGTAGGTGGTGACGGAGGCCGGGACGCCGGCGCTGTGCAGCGGGGCGATGAGCGAACCGGCGTCGATGGCGGCCTGGATGCCGCTGCCCGCGGTGGCGAAGCCCTGGCCGCCGTAGTACGTCGTGTACCAGTCCTGCGCGGCGCCGTCGACTCCGTAGACCCCGTCCCAGCGGGCCAGCATCTGGCGCTGGCCGGGGTAGTTGTCCTGACCGCCGGAGGGGGTCATGGAGAACTCGGGGTGTGCGGTGTACAGGCCGTAGCAGGTCATGTGGGAGTGCGGGGAGGGCGCGTTGACCTTGCCTCCGCACTCCGGCCAGATGGAGAAGTCGTGGGCCCAGCCGTGGGCGTACGGGTAGTCGTAGCCGCCGTTGGGGCCGCCGAGGGTGATCAGCCGGCGGACGTCGCCGGCGTAGGCCCGTCCCCAGCCGGGCTTCAGGGACGACACGTACGCGCGGGTCGACATCTCACCCTTGCTCCAGCCGACCAGGTCGACCTTGTCGACGCCCAGCTTCGCCTTGATGACGGCGATCGCGTCGCCGACGATCTGCGCCTGCATCAGGTTGTCGCCCTGCTTGTGCGCGAAGCCGACGGCGAAGACGCGGTGACCGCGCCCGGAGAGGTACTGCATGAGTCCGGTGGAGGGGCACGAGGCGGCGCCGCAGCCGTAGCCGCCCGATTCGCCGGGGTTGGCCCAGGCGCGGTCCGCGGTGTCGTTCGCGCCGTGCACGAGGAGGACGGGTGTGGTGCGGCTGCCGGTGTTCCAGCCGGGGGCCGAGTACAGCAGGAACCGGCCCGAGGAGGGCCGGGTGGCGCCACCGAAGTAGGTGACGCGCTTGCCGTCCTGGTCGCCGCGGCCGTCCGCCGGGAAGCCCTCGGTGCGGAATCCGGTGGTCGTGTCGAGATAGCGCTCGACTCGCTCCCAGCCGTTGGTGACGGTCCCCGCTCCGTAGCTCGCCTCCAGGGTCAGGTAGGAGGGAGCGGCCGCGCCGCTCGCCGCGGCGGGTGACGCCACCACGGCGGCCGCGACGACCCCCACCACGGCCATGATCCGGGCCGCGCGCAGTCTCCACCGGCGCCCCGGACTTCTTCTGTCGGCCATGTTCCGGCCTCCCCCACTCGTGCGCTCCTGGCGCGTCCGCCCGATGGCCGTCCCGGCACCGGGTCCGCACACGGTAGGCGCAGGTGCGCGTGCAGGGCATAGGGGCGAACCACACATTGGCCGCCTCACGCATGGGGCGTGAACGCAGCATCCAGAGTGGGCTGTTCCGCGTCGTCCGGCCGGTGCGGTGCCGGCTCTGTGCCGATTCCGCTGACGTCGCCGCCCGGCCGCCGCCAGACTGGCGGGAGGCGAGAAGGACGGGGGACGGCGGGATGACGTCGGAGACGGAGAAGGCGCGGGCCTTTCTGTGGGAGTTGCAGGCCCAGGTGGCCCGGGCGACCGGCCTGGAGCACCTCGCGGAGAATTCGGACTGGAAGGAGCGCCTCCTCGAGACCGGGAGGCAGATGCCCGACGTGCCGGAGGACGTGCTTCAGCGGGCCGTCGAGTTGGGGACGACACCCCAGGAACACTGGCCGCCGTGCGGGCCCGACGAACCCTTATGGGGATACTCGATGATCCACTCGCTGGCGGATCGCCTGGAGAAGTCCTTTCCCCCCGACTCCTTCACCCGTCCCGCGCTCGGCATGCTGGCCACCGGCGAGATCAACGCCGTGACGCTCCTCGCCCCCGACTCGCAGGCTCACCTCGTGGTCTTCGAGAACGAGCTCTTCAACTTCGCCAACCTGTTCAGCAAGGCCGTGGCCCTGGCGATGCCGTACGAGGGGAGCGCCGCCGAAGGGGTCGCGTTCTCGGTGGACACCGACCAGGTCCGTCGTCATCTGCGGGACTCACCGGAGGCCGTCCACCGCTTCCGCGACGTCGTACTCGCCTATCTCCTGCACGGCCGGCCGAGCCGGGCGCGCCCGTACATCCCGTCGCAGATCGTCCGGGTGATGGGCGCCATCCTCCGGGACGGGATGGAACTCTTCGTCCTCGGCCACGAGTACGGCCACGTCATGGAGGAGCACGTGGCCGACCGGAGGACCCCGCGGCGCATGCTGGGGACAGAAGACGCCGACGTCACCGAGGTCGCCTGGATGTGGGAGCAGGAGGGCGTGGCCGACCTCATCGGCTGGAACCTGTGCCTGATGGCGATGAGCGAGAGATTCGGCCCGTCGCTTCCCCACGCGGGCGTCGAGCTGTTCTTCTCCGCCTGCGAGGTCCTGGAGCGGGCCGTGCTCCTGCTGATGACCGGCGGGGACGATCCGCGCCCCGGGCCCTCGACCCATCCGCCGACCGGCCTCCGACGCCACATCGTGCGCGAGCACGCCAAGCAGCAGCTGGGCGAGGACGCGGCACCGCTCCTTCAGCTGGGCGCGGCGATCCAGGAGATCGTGGACGTCCTCTGGGAGCAGACCGCGCCCGTGATCACCGAACTCCACCGGCAGGGCGCCGTCCCCGACGCCCGCTGGACGGCCAACCGCTAGCCGGCTAGGGGCAGCTAGGCACCGACTTCGCGGAGCCGACCCGCCCGGACGGCACCCTCCGCTCCACCTCCTTGACGCGTATCCGCAGGCCCTTCGCGTCCATCCCGACAAGCGTGCCGCACAGCGCGCTCCCGTCGGTCAGCACGATCTGCACCCCCGGCTCCCCGGGCCGGGGGCCGTACCAGGTCAGACCGATGCCCGCGGTGACCACGGCCAGCGCCAGGAACCCGGCGGCGATGGCCCGCCGCAGGTCCCGGACGGCGCGGCGCACGGTCAGCCGCTCCCGGGTGAGCAGCTCTTCGAGCGAGGCGTCGGCGACGCGCCGCCTCGGCAGCCCGAAGGCGGCGCGCATGGCGAAGAAGGCCCCGCCCGCGGCGAGCAGGAGTCCCCCCAGCAGGAGCAGTCCCACCGCCCCGCGCGCCCCGCCCGACAGCCCCTGCAGGGTGTCGGGACCCTTGACGATCCCGACCGCGGTCAGCAGGCCGAGCAGGGCCGCCAGGCCGTTGCGCCAGTTCTCGGCCTGGGCGCGGACCCTGGCCAGCTCGCCCGCCAGGAGGCCGCGGGACGCGTCGGCCCGTGACCGACTGGCCGGCGTGCTGGGCGCGCCGGCCGTGACGCGGACCGCCATCAGACACCCCACTCGACGTGCAGGACCCAGGAGGCCCCGCATCCGCTGCGCTCGCCGGCCTCGGGGTGGGTGGCGGTACAGGCGCAGATGACCTCGACGTCGCGCGAGCCGGTCGCGGCGGCCCGGCGGAGCAGGAGACGGGCGAGCAGACCGGAACCGTCGAGGGCGTTGGCGTACGTGATCAGCGGCTCGGCGTGCACGGTCTCGTGGTGGCAGCGCGGGCAGGGACCGCTGACGACGATGACCTCGGGGGCGCTCTCGTCCGGATGCAGGGTGACACGCGCGGTGCCGGCTGCGACCGTGTTCCAGTCCGGGTCCGACTCCGCGCGGTACAGCGGCTGTTGGTCCGTCACTCGTCCCCCTCGTGTCCGGTGCCGCCAACCTAACGCCTGCCGAGGAATTCCGGCGACGGAGGCATGCCTCGGCGGTCTGACATGGTGCCCCCGCGCATGCGCGTAGCCCGAACTATGGGGTCCCACCACATACGCCCCTGACCTGCGTCTTCCTACGGTGTGGCGACACCGATACGTCCCCGTACCAGCCTGGAAGTGGTGCACATGGCCGCCGCAACAACCGCTCCCACACCCCCCGGTTCCCTCAAGCGCATCGTCGCCGCGAGTCTCATCGGCACCACCATCGAGTGGTACGACTTCTTCCTCTACGGGTCGGCCGCCGCGCTGGTGTTCAACAAGCTGTTCTTCCCCGAGTCCGATCCCCTGGTCGGGACGCTGCTGTCGTTCCTGACGTACGCGGTCGGATTCGCCGCGCGACCGCTCGGCGCGCTCGTCTTCGGGCACTACGGGGACCGGCTCGGGCGGAAGAAGCTGCTGGTCCTGAGCCTGCTGATGATGGGCGGGGCGACGTTCGCGATCGGGCTGCTGCCGACGCACGCCGCCGTCGGGTCCGCCGCTCCGGTGCTGCTCACGGTGCTGCGCCTCGTCCAGGGCTTCGCGCTCGGCGGCGAGTGGGGCGGGGCCGTCCTGCTCGTGTCCGAGCACGGGGACGCGAAGCGGCGCGGGTTCTGGGCGTCCTGGCCGCAGACCGGGGCGCCGGCCGGACAGCTGCTCGCGACCGGCGTGCTGTCCGCGCTGACCGCGCTGCTCTCCGACGCCGCCTTCCTCTCCTGGGGCTGGCGCGTGCCGTTCCTGCTCTCCGGCGTCCTGGTGATCGTCGGCCTGTGGATCCGGCTCTCGGTCGACGAGTCGCCCGTCTTCAAGGCGGCGCTCGCCGCCGCGGAGGAGCGCAAGGCGGTCGCCGGGCAGGTCGAGAAGATGCCGCTGGTCGCGGTCCTGAAGCACCACTGGCGGGACGTGCTGATCGCGATGGGCGCCCGCATGGCGGAGAACATCTCGTACTACGTGATCACCGCGTTCATCCTCGTGTACGCGACCACCCAGGTCGGGCTGACCAAACAGACCGCCCTGAACGCCGTCCTCATCGCCTCCGCCGTCCACTTCGCCGTCATCCCCGCCTGGGGCGCGCTCTCGGACCGGATCGGCCGCCGCCCGGTCTACCTGATCGGCGCCGTCGGCGTCGGTGCCTGGATGTTCCCGTTCTTCCTGCTGATCGACCGGGGCGGCTTCGGCTCCCTGCTGCTCGCCGTCACGGTCGGTCTCGTGCTGCACGGGGCGATGTACGCGCCCCAGGCGGCCTTCTTCTCCGAGATGTTCGCGACGCGGATGCGCTACTCCGGCGCCTCCATCGGCGCCCAGTTCTCCTCCGTGGCCGCCGGAGCCCCCGCGCCGCTCATCGCGACCGCGCTCCTCGCCGACCACGGCTCCTCGACCCCGATCGCCCTGTACGTGATCGCCGCCGCGGTGCTCACCGTCGTCGCCCTCGCCTGCGCCCGCGAGACCCGCGAGCGCGACCTGTCCGAGGTCGCCGAGGACGCCCCGCAGGCCGCCGCCCCGGTCCGCGCCGACGTCTGACCTGAGCCCCGACACCGACACCGAGCGGCCTCTCCGTCCACCGGGCGGAGGGGCCCCTCGGCGTCGGCGGTGTCTAGCTGCCGGGCTTGAGGTGTTGTAGGACGCCCATGCCCACGGTGAAGCTCGCGGCCAGGCTGGTGCCACCCGCTCCGAGGATGGCCAGGGGGCCGCCGTTCACCGCCATGACGACGACGACGGCGACGAGGGCCACGACGACGGCGGACAGGGCGACGATCGCCACGTCACGTCCGGGATGCCTGCAGATGTTCGACTGAGTGGCATGAGCCGACACGACGGTGCCTCCATTGACTTGTTGTTCGCTCGGGCAGGGGCACACCTCACCGCGGTGGGTGTGCTCCATGGTGTGGACCGGTCAGCGCGTCCGGCATAAGCCGGCGGGCCGGGGCCACGCTGCGAGCGAGGCAGCCAATGAGACCTCCGAACAGACGTGTCACTCTCTGCGGCCAGGCTAACTGCTCGTCAATTCGGCTGCCATGAAACGCAGTCAAGCCGCCAACTCATTGGCTGGATCCCACCGGCGCGGCACGTCCCCGCCGTTCAGCGGGCGACGGCCGCCGACATCGCGTGCAGCCGCAGGGCCAGCTGGATCTCCAGGGCCCTCGCCGGGGACTGCCAGTCGGGGCCGAGGAGCCGGCCGACGCGCTCCAGACGCTGGGCCACCGTGTTCACGTGGACGTGCAGCGCGTCCTTGGTGCGGGCCGGGCTCATGCCGCCGGCGAAGTAGGCGTCCAGGGTGCGGACCAGCTCCGTGCCGCGCCGCCGGTCGTAGTCGACGACCTGACCGATCGTCCGGCCCACGAAGCCGTCGATGTCCCGCCCGTCGGCGAGCAGAAGGCCGAGGAAGCC
Source organism: Streptomyces tanashiensis (assembly GCF_014648895.1). Classification (GTDB taxonomy): domain Bacteria; phylum Actinomycetota; class Actinomycetes; order Streptomycetales; family Streptomycetaceae; genus Streptomyces; species Streptomyces tanashiensis. Next base: position 332,472 of record NZ_BMRZ01000007.1, on the reverse strand, counting down.
GAGGTCCTCGGCGGCCGCGCCCTGGCCCGAGCGGTGCAGCAGGACGAGCGCGTCCAGGCAGCGGCGGGCCTCCTCGTACGCGACAGCCACCTGGTCCGGCCGGTCGAGGAACGTCCGTACGGGCGCGGAGGCACCGACGGTGACCGGCTCGCGCAGGGTCCCGCCGAGGGTCCTGGCGGTCTGGCGGGCCAGATCGGCGGCGCTCTCCCCCGGGCCGAGCGGCAGCAGCAGGACCGTACCGCCGTCACGTGCCGAGGCGAGACCGTGACGGGTGGCGGCCAGGTGCGAGGCGGCCGACCACAGGCGCTGGCGGTCGGCGCTCTCGCGGCGGCCGGCGTCGGAGTCGGCGGCGCCCCCGGCGGCCCGGTCGATCCGGGCGGCGAGCACGACGTGCGGGGCCTCGCTGTCGGTACGGAGGCGGGCGGCGCGCTCGCGCAGCAGGCGACGGTCCCGGTCGGGAGCGTCGAGGAGGTCGTCGAGGAGCTCGCCGCGCACCCGCTGCTCGGCCTCGCCCGCGGAGCGGCGGGCGAGCAGCAGCAGGGAGGTCACCAGGGCGGCCCGCTCCAGGGTCCGCTGGTCGACCGGGTCGAGGTCGGGCTGCCCGTGCAGGACGAGCGCGCCCAGCGTCTCGCCGCCGGCGGACACGGCGGCCACCCAGTCGTCGCCCTCGCGGACCGCGTGGCCCCCGGCGCGGCGGGCGGAGCCGGCGCCCTCCTCGGTGAACGCGACGGTTCCGCCGAGGACCTCGGAGACGGCGTGGGCCACGTCGTGGACGCCACCGCCGTGCAGGACGAGCTCGGAGAGCCGGTCGTGGACCTCCGAGGCCCGCTCGATGACAGCGCTGTGCTCGCGGATGATGTCGTTGGCGCGTTCCAGCTCGGCGAGGGCCGAGCGGGTCTCGGCGAGCAGGTTGGCGGTGTCGATGGCGACGGCGGCGTGCGCGGCGAAGGAGCCGAGCAGCGCGACCTGCTCGCGCTCGAAGACCCTGGCCCTGCGGTCCGCGGCGAACAGCACGCCGATGACCTGGCTGCCGAGGCTGAGCGGCACCCCGAGGATGGCGACGAGGCCCTCGTCCCGTACGGCCGTGTCGATGGTGCGGGTGTGCTGGAAGCGCGCGTCGTGGAAGTAGTCGTCGGTGACGTACGGGCGGGCGGTCTGGGCGACCAGCCCGCCGAGCCCCTCGCCCATGCCCAGCCGCAGCTGCTGGAAGCGGGCGGAGACGGAGCCCTCGGTGACCCGCATGTACGTGTCGCCGGCCGTCGGGTCGTTGAGGCTGAGGTAGGCGACCTCGGTGCCGAGGAGCGAGCGGGCGCGCTGGACGATCGCGCGCAGGACCGCGTCGAGGTCGCGGAGTCCCGCGAGGTCGTGGGCGGTGGCGAAGAGGGCGGAGAGCTCCGCCTCGCGGCGCCGCCGCCCCTCCAGCTCGGCCCGGACCCGCAGCGCGAGCTGCTTGGCCTCTTCGAGGTCGGCCAGCGCCTCGGGGCCCGCGCCGCTCGCGCGGGCGAGCAGCACGGGCCGGTCGTAGGCCTCCGTCGCCGCTCCCCGGGCGAGGAGTTCCAGGTAGGAGACGTGTTCGTGGGACATGGACACAGGGATACCTGCCGTACGTGTGGTCGCACCACCCCTGTGGACGAGCCGCGCGGGAGGGCTGCCTCAGTGGGCGGTCCAGCCGCCGTCGAGGGTGAGGGAGGTGCCGGTCATGAACGAGGCCTGCGGGGTGCAGAGGTAGAGGACGGCCTCGGCGACCTCCTCCGGCTCGATGAGCCGCTTGAGCGCCGAGTCCTTGAGGAGGACCTCGGCGAGGACGCGCTCGGGCGGGATGCCGTGGGCGGCGGCCTGGTCGGCGATCTGCCGTTCGACGAGCGGGGTACGGACGTAGCCGGGGTTGACGCAGTTGGAGGTGACTCCGTGCGGCGCGCCTTCGAGGGCGGCGGTCTTGGAGAGCCCCTCCAGACCGTGTTTGGCGGCCACATAGGCGGACTTGAAGGCGGAGGCGCGCAGTCCGTGGACGGAGGAGAGGTTCACGATCCGCCCCCAGCCCTGGCCGTACATGTGGGGCAGGGCGCCCCGGATGAGCCGGAACGGCGCCTCCAGCATCACGGTGAGCACGGTGTGGAAGACGTCCGGCGGGAACTCCTCGATGGGGCGGACCAGCTGGAGCCCGGCGTTGTTGACGAGGATGTCGGTGCCGGCTGCCACCGCCTCGGCCGCGTCCAGGTCGGTCAGGTCGAGGAGGCGCGGTTCGAGGCTGCCGGGGAGCGCTCCGGCCTCCTCGGCCAGCGTCTCCAGGCCCTCGGCGGCCCGGTCGACGGCTCTGACCCGGGCCCCGGCGGCGGCGAGCCGCAGCGCGCAGGCCCGCCCGATGCCGCCGGCCGCGCCGGTGACGAGCGCGGTGCGGCCGGTGAGGTCGAGGGCGAGGCCCGCGGCGCGGGGCAGGGGCGAGGCGACGTCCGCACCGGGCTCGGTGCCGGGGACGGTGATGGGTGCGCTCATGCTCCGCACCCTATGAACGGGCCCCTCCCCCACCGATGTGCGCCGGGCCCATAGTTCAGCCGGTTGCTGTGGTGCGGAACCATGTGGGTTCGTCGGCCAGGGCCTTCTCGATCCGCAGGTACGAGAAGCGCTTCATCTCGGGCAGCGCGTCCACCTCGAACCAGCCGACCTCGGTCGACTCGTCGTCGTTGACCCGCGCCTCGCCCCCGACCGCCCGGCAGCGGAACGCGACGTCCATGTACTGGCAGGTGTCGCCGTTGGGGTAGACGACGGGCTTGCGCAGGGTCTCCACGAGCAGGATCCGCTCGGGCACGCAGCGCACGGCGGTCTCCTCGTGCACCTCGCGCACCACGGCGTCGGCGGGCTGCTCCCCCGGGTCGACGATGCCGCCGACGACCGCCCAGAGGCCGTTGTCCGCCCTCTTGCCGAGCAGGACCCGGCCCCGGTCGTCGAAGACGACGGCGCTGACGCCCGGCAGGAAGAGCAGCTGGTGCCCGGCCGTCTTGCGCAGTTCGCGGATGAAGTCAGGAGTACCCATGCCCCGACCCTAGATCATCTACGGGACGGGGCCGGGTCCCCGCTCAGGCCCCCGGGGTCCGGCGGGCGCGCAGCGCGCGGGCGCCGGCCCAGCCGAGGCCGGCCGCCGCGAGCGCCGCGAGCAGGGCCTCGGGCAGGGTGCCCAGGCGGGTCGCGGGGGTCTGCGAGGAGCGCAGCGGCACCTTCTCGACGAGGACGTCCGGGGTGAACATCTTCGTCTGCGCGACGATCTCGCCGTCGGGGCGGATGATCGCGCTCACCCCGCTGGTGACGGGCACGACGACCGACCGGCTGTGCTCGACCGCGCGCACCCGGCTCATCGCGAGCTGCTGGTAGGTCATCTCGCTGCGGCCGAAGGTGGCGTTGTTGCTGGGCACGGAGATCAGCTGGGCGCCGTGGGTGACGGTGTCGCGCACGGCCCAGTCGAAGGCCGCCTCGTAGCAGGTCGCGAGGCCGACCTTGGTGCCGGCGAGGTCGAAGACGCCGACCTTCGTGCCGGCGCCGAAGTCGCGGCTGACCCGGTCGACGTTGCTGTTGAAGATCCGTACGAAGGAGCGCATCGGGATGTACTCGCCGAAGGGCTGGACGTGCCGCTTGTCGTAGGTGGCGACGGGGCCGCGCTCGGGGTCCCACTCGATGAGGGTGTTGCGGAGCTTGCCGGTCTCGGGGGTGACGACGGCGCCGATCACGGTGGGCACGCCGATCGCCCTGACGGCGGCGTCGATGACGTCGGCGGCGTCGGCGTTCGCGTACGGGTCGATGTCGGAGGAGTTCTCCGGCCACAGCACGAAGTCGGGCTGCGGCTCGCGGCCCTCCTCGACGGCCCGGGCGAGCTCTCGGGTGCGGGCCGCGTGGTTGTCGAGGACGGCCCGGCGCTGGGCGTTGAAGTCGAGGCCCAGGCGGGGCACGTTGCCCTGCACGGCGGCCACGGTGGCGGTGCCGTCCTCGGCGGAGTCGTCGACGAGGGGCAGGGCGGCGAGGGCGCCGGTGACCGGGACGAGGATGGAGAGCGCCGCGGCGGCGAGCGGGCCGCGCGGGACGGTGCCGGTGGCGCGGTACGCGCGGAACCGCCGGTACGCCTCGTACAGGCCGAAGCCGCAGAGGGCGACGGCGAAGCCGAGCACGGGGGTGCCGCCGACGGCGGCGAGCGGCAGGAAGAAGCCGTCCGCCTGCCCGAAGGCGACCTTGCCCCACGGGAAGCCGCCGAAGGGCACGCGCGCGCGTGCCCCCTCCGCGAGGATCCACACCCCGGCGGCGAAGAACGGCCACCAGGGAAGCCGGGAGACGGCCGCGATACCGAGGCCCGCGGCGCCCACGAAGAGCGCCTCGACCGCGGCGAGGGCGAGCCAGGGGCCGGCGCCGACCTCCTCGCCGGTCCACACGAGGAGCGGCAGCAGGAAGCCGAGGCCGGCGAGGTAGCCGAGGCCGAAGCCGGCCCGGAGACGGCGGCCCCGCAGGGTCCAGCCGAGCAGGGCGAAGGCGGGCAGCGCGAGCCACCACAGGGGGCGCGGCGGGAAGCTCAGGTAGAGCAGGAAGCCGGACAGCAGTGCCGCCCCGGGCCGTACGAACCGGCGCAGCCGGGAGGCCGGCGTGGGTGCGGTGTCGGGTCCGGACGCGTCGACGGGGGTGATGGTGGCGCTCACCTTGGGGAGTCTACGTGCCGCCCCTGTGGGCGGCGGCGGAGGTGCGGCCCGGCGCGGAGCGGCTCCCGGGAGGTCGTACGGGCTGTCGCGTCCGGCCGGTCAGACGCCGGTCGCGGCGGGGGGCACCGGCGGGGCGGTGTCGCGGAGGCGGGCGCGGATGACGCGGACCGCGGACTCGGCGTCGTCGACGGTGACCGTGAAGGTGAGGCCGTCGCCGAGCCGCAGGACCAGGCCCTCGCCGCGCCGGACGATCACGGCCGTGCCCTTCTCGGGCCGCCAGCGGTAGCCCCAGCCGCCCCACTGGCGCGGGGTGACGCTGGGTGCGAAGTCGGCGCCGACGACCTGGGTGAGGAGGATGCGGCGGCGCGGCACGCCCATGTGGCCGCAGCGGACCTCCATGGCGCGGTCGTCGACCTTCACGGCGACGTGGACGAAGGCGAGGGTGCCGAAGAGGACGAGGAGTCCGGCCGCGACGCAGCCGATCACGGCCATGAGGAGGGCGGCGATGCCGGAGGTCCACGGGGACTCGACGGCGAGCGTGATGCCCAGGGCCATGAAGGCTGCTCCTGCGACGGCCGCGACCCATTGGAACCGGTTGGTGGCACGGCCGGTCCAGACGGCGGGTGCGGGCTCGTCGGCGCGTGGGGTCGAGTTCCGGGAATGCTCCCTCATAAGGGGAGCGTACCCAGGTTCGTCCGGGTCGGCGCCCCGGAGAGCGGTCGCGGGGTGACGCTCGGTGATCCGCCCCTGTTCGGGGGCTCGGCGCGCGGTCGCAGGGTGACGCTCGAAATTCGGCCCCGGTTCGGGGATCAGCGCGCGGCGGCCGTGGTCGCCAGGGCCCGCCCCTCGGCGTAGCCGAGGGCGGTGGCGGGGAGCTGTCCGGGCCGTCCGCTGAGCAGGACGGAGAGGGTGCCGGTGGGGTCCGCGTCGGGCGCGGGTTCGGCGCCGATCCGGCGCAGGGCCTGTGCGACGACGGCGTCGGCGGAGCCGTGGAAGACGATCGGCGGCAGTCCGGCGCGGCGGCGTGCCTCCAGGGCGGCGAGGATCCGCTCCTCGACCAGTTCGTAGTGGGTGCAGCCGAGGACGACGGCGCGGACGTCGGGCGGGGTGAGGGCGGCGGCGGCGTCCACGGCCGCGTCCACGGCGTCCCGGTCGACGTGCTCCACGGCGTCGGCGAGGCCCGGGCAGGGCACCTCGGTGACCTCGGCGCCGTCGGCGAAGTCGCGGATGAGTCCGCGCTGGTAGGCGCTGCCGGTCGTGGCGGGGGTGGCCCAGATGGCGACCTTGCCGCCGGCCGCGGCGGCGGGCTTGATCGCGGGCACGGTGCCGATGACGGGGATGGCGGGTTCGAGGGCGGCGCGCAGGGCGGGCAGGGCGTGCACGGTCGCGGTGTTGCAGGCCACGATGAGCGCCTGCGGGCGGTGCTCGGCGGCGGCGAGGGCGACGTCGAGGGCGCGCCCGGTCAGGTCCTCGGGGGTGCGCGGGCCCCACGGCATTCCGTCGGGGTCGTTGGAGAGGAGGATGTCCGCGTCCGGCCGGAGCCGCCGCACCGCGGCCGCCGCCGGGAGGAGGCCGATTCCGGAGTCCATGAGCGCGATCTTCACCCGGTCACCCTAGCCGATGAGCCGTTCGTCCCCCGCGATCTGGGGCAGACTGCCGCGAATGAGCACCCTCGCCTGGCTCTCGATCGCCTCCTTGGCCGCGTGGATCTGGCTGCTCCTCGGCCAGGGCTTCTTCTGGCGCACCGATCAGCGGCTGCCGCCGCCGCGACGGACACCGCCCGACGCGTGGCCGAGGGTCGCCGTCGTGGTCCCGGCGCGGGACGAGGCCGAGGTGCTGCCGCTGAGCCTGCCGTCGCTGCTCGCGCAGGACTATCCGGGGGATGCGGAGGTGTTCCTCGTCGACGACGGGAGTACGGACGGTACGGGGAGGCTGGCCGTCGAGCTGTCGGGCCGGTACGGCGGGCTGCGGCTGACCGTCGTGTCGCCGGGCGAGCCGGAGCCTGGCTGGACGGGGAAGCTGTGGGCGCTGCGGCACGGCATGGCGCTGGCACGCGCGCGTGGACCGGAGTTCCTGCTCCTGACGGACGCGGACATCGCACACGAGCCGGACAGTCTGCGGCGGCTGGTGGCTGCGGCGGTGGACCACGACCTGGACCTGGTGTCGCAGATGGCCCGGCTCCGGGTCGCGAGCCTGTGGGAGCGTCTGGTCGTTCCGGCGTTCGTCTACTTCTTCGCCCAGCTCTACCCCTTCCGCTGGATCAACCGGGCGCGGCCCCTGGCGACGGCCGCCGCGGGCGGGTGTGTGCTGCTACGGACGGAGACGGCGGTGGCCGCGGACGTGCCGGAGGTGATCCGGCAGGCGGTGATCGACGACGTGTCGCTCGCGCGGGCGGTGCGGCGGGCCGGGGGGCGGATCTGGCTGGGGCTCGCGGAGCGGGTCGACAGCGTCCGCCCGTATCCGGGGCTCGGCGAGCTGTGGCGGATGGTCGCGCGGAGCGCGTACGCGCAGCTGCGGCACAGTCCGCTGCTGCTCGTGGGGACGGTTGCGGGTCTGGTCCTCGTCTATCTGGTGCCGCCGGTGGCCCTGGTGGCGGGCGTCTGGGGCGGGGACGCGGTGGCGGCCTGGGCGGGCGGTGTCGCGTGGGCGGTGATGACGGGGACGTACGTGCCGATGCTCCGCCACTACCGGCAGCCGCTGTGGCTCGCCCCGCTGCTGCCGTTCACCGCGTTCCTCTATCTCCTGATGACGGTGGACTCGGCGGTCCGTCATCACCGGGGACGGGGGGCGGCGTGGAAGGGCCGGACGTACGCGCGCCCGGAGGCGGCGCCCGACCGTTGAACGCCCCGGCTTCCGTGCCCCCTTCACCGAATTGGCTTTTCCGACACGGGGAGTAGCGCCGTCAATTCGGCGTGTACACATCGCCTCGGGCATCGCGGGATTGACGCTTAATCATGCCCATGATCACTTCCTCCACGCCTTCCCGGCACCTTTTCTTTATGCGTTCTTCATGCCGGGGGTACGCATCGGCCGCGAGGGGCCCCGACCCGCCGGTAACCCCCTCCGAACTCGGCGTTTACACGATCTTGGCTCGGAGCGCCGCCCGTTTTTGTCACGTTCGCTCGCATTGGGGATCCATCACTTCACGAAGCCCGTCAAACAACCCGCTAATCGGGCTCCCCAACCAGCACATCGTGGGCTTAACTTATGTGCCATGACCTCCCCCCGCTCCACCTATGGAGGCGGTTACCACACCGCGCCGTCCTTCCCGGACACCCCGATCTACGACTCCCTGGTCGCGGAGCGGGGCACGCCTCAGATCGCCCCGATCCGAGTGCCCGCCGCCTACGACACCGGCAGCAGCTTCCCCGTGAGCGGCTCCTACCTGCCGGCGCTCCCCGCGGCACTGCCCGCCCTCCCGGCGGCGCCCAGCCCGCAGCCCGCCCCCGCCTACAACGGCGGCTACGGCTACCCCCAGCCCTCGCCGCAGATGGCCCCCGTCCCGCTGCAGCACGCCCCGACCCCGTACATCCCGCAGCAGCAGGTGGCCCCGCGCGGCTACCCGGGCAACCCGTACCCGCAGCAGCCCCGCCCGGCCGCCGCCGGTTACGAGGCGATGCGCCCGGCGGCCCCCCGGCCCGCACCGGTCCCGGCCCCCGCGCCGTACGACGACCCGTACAACCGCCCCTACCAGGGCGGAGGTTACTGACCGGCTTCGCACACCGGCCGACGGAGGGGCCGGGGCGGCTGGCAGGATGAGGGCATGCCGACTCCTCTGCTCCGCTCCGTCCACGTCCACCCGGTGAAAGCCATGCGCGCGCTGGCCCGCACGGAGGCCGAGGTGCAGCCCTGGGGGCTGGCCGGGGACCGCCGCTGGACCGTCGTCGACGCCGCGAACAAGGTCGTGACCCAACGCCGTCACCCCCGGATGGCGTTGGCCACGGCCGAGCCGCTGCCGGGCGGCGGTGTCTCCCTGTCCGCACCCGGACACCCCACGCTGGTGGTCGAGGTACCGCACCCCTCGACCACCATCACGGTGGAGATCTTCGACAAGCCCGTGGAGGCGGTCCCGGCCGGCCCCGCCGCGGCCGCCTGGCTCTCGGCGTACCTGGAGAGCGACGTACGGCTCGTGCACATGGACGCCCCCGAGCGCAGGCGACCGGTCGACCCCGACTACGCGCTGCCCGGCGAGACCGTCAGCTTCGCGGACGGGTACCCCCTGCTCGTCACCACCACCGCCTCGCTCGACGCCCTCAACTCCCTGATCGCCCAGGGCGACCAAGCCGACGAGGGCCCGCTGCCGATGAACCGGTTCCGGCCGAACCTGGTCGTCGAGGGCACCGGCCCCTGGGCGGAGGACGGCTGGACGCGGCTCGCCGTCGGAGAGGTCACCTTCCGGGTCGCCAGGCCCTGCGGGCGCTGCGTCGTCACCACGACGAACCAGCTCACCGCGGAGCGGGGCAAGGAACCCCTGCGGACCCTCGCCCGGCACCGCAAGAGCGACGGCCGGGTCATCTTCGGCCAGAACCTCGTCCCCGAGCACACCGGCACGGTCCGGGTCGGCGACGAAGTCAAGATCCTGGACTGAGGACGCGCGTCACACTCACGGCCCGACAGGCGGGGAACCCACCCCCGGGGCACACTCGTTGGAGGAGCGGCTACAACGAGGGGGTCCACACGTGCGCGCAGCCACCGGACTCTGGCGCTGGCGGCACAATCCCCTGCGCCGGACCACTGATCTCGTCGAGGCGTGGGTCGCCTTCGCGGCGGCCGTGCTCCTCTGCCTCGCGGTGCCCCTGACCGGCTGGGCGGCCGGTACCTCGGCCTACGGCTCGCTGTCCCGCGCGGTCCGTGCGCAGCAGGAGCAGCGGCTGCCGACGACGGCCCGGGTGGTGCGGCTCGCCGAAGGCCCCGTGAGCGGCCCCCGGTCCGTCGAGACCGCGGGCGAGGAGCGGCTGCGGCGCTCCGTCGTGGCCCGCTGGACCGCCCCGGACGGCTCGGCCCGTACGGGGACGGTGGCGACGGCCCGGCAGCACTCCGCGCCGGGCTCCTCCTTCCGGCTCTGGACGGACCGGGACGGGCGCCCGGTGGGACCGCCGATGCAGACGGGGACGGCGCGAGCGCACGCGATCATCGCCGGGGCGACGGCCGCGCTCCTCGCCGGCCTCATGGTGGAGCTCGTCCGGCGCCTCGCCGTCCGCAGACTGGTGCTCCGGCGGTACGCGCGCCTCGACCGGGCGTGGGCGGCGGCGGGTCCCGACTGGGGCCGTACGGGCACGGGAAGCTGAACCCCGCACTCCTCCGGACCGCGTTCGGGTTCGACCGGTCGGCGACCGAGCGCGACCGGTCCGGACCGCCCCGGACCGGCCGTGACGCGTGCCGGGCGGTGGTCCGCTTCCCGTACGGGCGCGGGTCGGCGACCCGTCAACCCGGTGGCGCCGCGCGCGCTACGGTGGGGCATCGGATCAGCGGCGAGGCATGAGGCGGGGGCAGGACACACCCATGGCACAGGGCACGGTCCAGGTGACGCACACCGGCACATCGCGGTGGCGGCGCCGCACGGGTGAGTACCCCTCTCTCGCCGCCGCCCTGGAGGCCGCGAGCGACGGAGACGTCCTCACCGTCGCGCCCGGCACCTACCGGGAGAACCTCGTGATCCGGCGGGCCGTCACCCTGCGCGGCCCCGAGGGCGGGGTCGGCTCGGTGCGGATCGCGCCCCCGGACGGGGTGCCGCTGACCCTCCGCGCCTCCGTCACCGTGCAGGACCTGCACATCGAGGGGCAGGACGTCGCCGCACCCGCGCTGCTCGTCGAGGACGGCACGCCCGAACTCCTCGACCTGCGGATCATGACGCGTTCGGCCGCCGGCATCGAGGTGCGGGGCGCCGCCCGGCCGACGGTCCGCCGCTGCACGGTCGACAATCCGGCCGGCATCGGCATCGCCGTGCTCGACGGTGCCGGCGGGGTCTTCGAGGAGTGCGAGGTGGTCTCCGCCGGGCAGGCGGGCGTCTCGGTGCGCGGCGGGGCGCATCCGCGCCTCGAACGCTGCCGGGTGCACCACGCCTCCGGCGCGGGGATCGCCGTGACCGGCGAGGGCAGCGCCCTGGAGGGCGTCGGCTGCGAGGTGTACGAGATCAAGGGCGCCGGTCTGCAGATCGCGGCCCGTGCCACCGCCCACCTCACCGACTCCTCGGTGCACCGCACCTCGGCGGACGGCATCACCCTCGACACCGACGCGGTGCTCACGCTCTCGGACTGCGACATCCACGACGTCCCGGAGAACGCGGTCGACCTGCGCTCGCGCTCGGTCCTGACGCTGACCCGGTCGACGGTCCGCCGCTTCGGGCGCAACGGCCTGTCGGTGTGGGACCCGGGGACGCGGGTGGACGCCAACCAGTGCGAGATCCACGACAGTACGGGCGACTACCCCGCGGTGTGGGTGAGCGACGGCGCGACCGCCGTCCTCGACGCCTGCCGGGTGCACGACGTGCCCGACGCGCTGTTCGTCCTCGACCGGGGCTCACGGGTCGACGTCGTCGACAGCGACCTGACGCAGGTGCGGAACACGGCGGTGTCGGTGAGCGACGGGGCCACCGCCCAGCTCGACGACTGCCGGATCCGGGAGGCCTCCACGGGCGCCTGGTTCCGGGACCACGGCAGCGGCGGCACCCTCGGCGGCTGCACCATCGACTCCGTGCAGACCGGGGTCATCGTCACCAAGGGCGCCGACCCCACGATCGACCGGTGCGTGGTCACCTCCCCCGCCGAGGCCGGCTTCTACGTGTCGGCGGAGGGCCGGGGCTCCTTCCACGGCTGCCGGGTGACGGGCAGCGGCGGGTACGGCTTCCACGTCACGGACGGCTGCCGGACGATCCTCCGCAAGTGCCGTACCGAGCGGTGCGCGCGCGGCGGTTACGAGTTCCCGGAGGAGGGCGCGAGCGCGGAGGACTGCACCAGCGACGAGAGCGCGGTCCGCTCCTCCGTGCCCGACGGCGGGACGGTCCTGACGGCCACGCAGTCGGCGGGGCTGCTCGGCACGGTGCCCGCGCCGCGCCCCCCGGTGGCCGTCCCGGCCGCGCCGGAGCCCGCGCCGGACACCCGTTCCTCGCAGGACGTACTGGGCGAGCTGGACGCGCTGGTGGGCCTGGAGAGCGTCAAGCTGGAGGTGCGGACCCTCACCAACATGATCGAGGTGGGCCGCCGGCGCCAGGAGGCGGGCCTCAAGGCGGCCTCGGTCCGCCGCCATCTGGTCTTCACGGGCAACCCGGGCACGGGCAAGACGACGGTGGCCCGGCTGTACGGCGAGATCCTCGCCTCGCTCGGGGTCCTGGAGCGCGGGCACCTGGTGGAGGTCTCCCGGGTGGACCTGGTCGGCGAGCACATCGGCTCGACGGCGATCCGCACGCAGGAGGCCTTCGACCGGGCGCGCGGCGGGGTCCTCTTCGTCGACGAGGCGTACGCGCTGTCGCCGGAGGACTCGGGGCGGGACTTCGGCCGTGAGGCGATCGACACGCTCGTGAAGCTGATGGAGGACCACCGGGACGCCGTGGTGGTCATCGTCGCCGGGTACACGGCGGAGATGGAGCGCTTCCTCACGGTCAATCCGGGCGTGGCCTCGCGCTTCTCACGGACCATCACCTTCGGGGACTACGAGCCGGAGGAACTGCTGCGGATCGTCGGCCAGCAGGCGGACGAGCACGAGTACCGGCTCTCCCCGGGCACGGACGAGGCGCTGCTCACGTACTTCGAGAAGCTCCCCAAGGGCCCGGCGTTCGGCAACGGCCGCACGGCGCGGCAGACCTTCGAGTCGATGGTGGAACGGCACGCGGGCCGGGTCGCCGAGCTCGCCGAGGCGAGCACGGACGACCTGACCCTGCTCTACCCGGAGGATCTGCCCGAACTCCCCTGATCCGCGGCCTCGTCCGGAACGCGCTGGTGCGGAAGGGCGGGCGGGAGCCGGTCGAGGAGTGCCGCGCGGTGCCGGGCGAACGCCGGGTCGGCCTGGTAGTCGGAGTGACCCAGGATCGGTTCGGGCAGCGGGTGTTCGCGGGTGCGGCCGTACGCGACCGGGTCGAGCAGCACGGCGCCGTCGACGGCCGGGCGGCCGTCCTCGGCGGGCACCCGGACGGGGCCTCCGATGGGGTCGGTGGCGCGGTACAGGTTGCTCCAGCAGTGCACCGTGCGGTTCAGGCCGCTCAGCGCCTCGGGGCCGAAGTAGGCGGGGAACCAGCGGCCGTAGAGCCGCTCCAGGGGGGAGCCGTAGGTGAGCAGGGCGACCCGGCTCCGCGTGGCGGGCCGCAGCTGCCAGACGGCGGCCGCGGCGAGGACGCTGCCCTGGGAGTGGCCGGAGATCACGAGCCGGCCGCCGGTGCCGCGGGTCCAGGAGCTCATCCGCCAGGTGAGGTCGGGGACGGCGCGCTCGGCGTAGCACGGCGGGGCGAAGGGGTGGGCGGCGCGGGGCCAGAAGGTGCCGACGTCCCAGAGGATGCCGATGGTGCGGCGGGCGGAGGCGTCCTTGTAGGCCCGGCGGCCCCAGGTGACGAAGAGCAGGAAGCCCAGGCCGATCATCCAGGAGCCGAGGGCCTGGGTGGCGGAGGCGAGGGAGGCGATCGCCGGGTGGGCCCCGTCGAAGGCCCGGCCGGGGACGTTGCCGCTGGCCCAGGCGCCGGCGACGGACGCGGCCCCGAGGAGGAGGGTCGCGCCGGAGACGACACCGACGAGGACGGGGGCGGAGTCGGTGAGCGAGGCGCGGGCCCGGCCGGTCGCGATCTGCCCGGTGCGGACCGGGTCGCGCTCGTCCGCGGCGTCGTAGTCGGCCTCGACGGAGGAGCGCAGGCGCCGGGCGTCGAGGACCGTCCGTACGGCGAGGAGGGCGGCCGGGGCGAGGAGCAGCAGGAGCAGGACGGGGATGACCGAGGCCTGCCAGCTGAGCAGGACGGGCGGTCCGATCCTGGGGCCGCCGTGGTCGCCCATGCCGGGGGTGGCGGGGCCGTCGAGCCAGTCCGCGACGCGCTGCGCGACTCCCCCGGACATGACCCCGGCGAGTGCGCAGGCGAGCATGGCGACGGCCGGCCCGCCGAGTCCGCGCAGTGCGGTACGGGGGTCCCTGCGGGGCCGCTGGAGGAGCAGGGCGACGACGCCGAGGGCGACGACGAGCCCGCCCTGGGCCAGGGTGAGGGCGCCGAAGGCCGCGTCGCCGGGGAGGGTTCCGGAGGAGGTCCAGCCGGGGCGGGACCAGCCGGCGTACAGGGCGGTCAGCGCGAGCAGGACGAGGGAGGCGGCGGGGAGCCAGGTGACGAGGGCCCGTTCGACGCGCAGGTCGAGGCGGCGCTCGCTGCGGCCGCGCCGGCAGACCACCCACAGCACGACGACGGCGAGGACGGCGACGGCTGCCTGGAGGACCCAGCCGAGGACGACGCGGAGGCCGGGGGCACCGGCGTCGTGGCGGGCGGCCGCCGTGACGAGCGCGGCGGCGACCGTGAGGAAGCCGGCGGCGGTGTGGGCGGCCCTGAGGCGGGCGACCAGCCGGCGGCCGTACCAGAAGCCCGGGCGGCCGAGCGCGGGGCGGAGCTCGACGGGGCCGGCGGGGTCGGCGGCGTCCGCGGCCTCCGTGTCGGACGGGGGGTCGGGGACGGGGGCGTCGTACCCGGTGGGCGGGCGCTGCGCCTCGTAGGCGCTCCAGGTCCGGTTGGAGAGGTACCAGAGCAGCCCGACGAGCGCGGCCGGCACGACGGCGGCGAGGGCGAGCCGGCGGCCCGGCGGGGACCACCAGCCGCCGCGCCCGGCGGAGAGGAAGCCGAGCCAGGAGTACGCGTCGGTGCAGGCGGTGGTGGCGGCGCACTGCCAGGCCGTCAGGTCGAGCGCGACCTCGCAGGCGGCGGCGGTGAGGAGCACGGTGAGGGTGAGGGCGACGAGCCGGACGAGGACCCCGTAGAGCCGCACGAGCCCCGGCCGGCCCTGGGCGGGCGGCCGCATCCAGTGCGCCAGATTGGCCACCATGAAGGGCAGGAGCAGCAGCCACAGGGCCCGGGCGCCGTTGCCGGAGGTCAGATTGGACCAGCAGTACGCCTCCGGGACGGGGCGGGCCTCGTACCGCTCGGGGTGCGCCTCGGCGTCGAGGTCCTCGGCCCGCCGGTACACGGCGGCGGTCCGGTCACCGGTGACCCGCACGGTCCTGGGATCGTCGAGCATGTCCTGGGGGGTGGCTCCGCCGACTCCGTGGACGAGGAGTTCGAGCGCCGCGCCCCCGCTCTCCGGGGCGGGTGTGGCAGGGGACACTGAGGGGACTTCCTCTCAGAGTGGGAAGATGCGACGTCGGCAACAGGATCGCGGAAGGCCGTGCGACCGCGCACGGACTCTCACGGAATCCGACACTCATCCCCTTGTCTCCTGCGGAAGGACCGGCCCCGGCGGTGACTGACAACCAGAACCTCCTCGCGGAGCAGCGGCGCGCCCTGATCCTCGACGAGGTACGGCGGCGTGGCGGCGTACGGGTCAACGAACTGACCCGTCGTCTGAACGTCTCGGACATGACGATCCGCCGCGACCTGGACGCGCTGGCCCGGCAGGGCATGGTCGCCAAGGTGCACGGCGGGGCCGTTCCGGTGGTCGAGGCGAGCACCCACGAACCGGGCTTCGAGGCCAAGTCGGTGCTCGAACCGAGCGCCAAGGACGAGATCGCCCGTACGGCGGCGGCACTGGTCGCGCCGGGCACGGCGATCGCCCTCTCCGGCGGGACGACGACCTACGCCCTCGCCCGGCACCTGCTCGACGTGCCGGACCTGACGGTGGTCACCAACTCGGTGCGGGTCGCCGACGTGTTCCACGAGGCCCAGCAGTCGGGCGGCGGAGGCGAGTCGCGGCGCGGGGCGGCGACCGTCGTCCTGACCGGCGGCGTGCGCACCCCGTCCGACGCCCTGGTGGGGCCCGTGGCGGACCGCGCGATCCGCTCGCTCCACTTCGACCTGCTCTTCCTCGGCGTGCACGGTGTGTCGGTGGAGGCCGGGCTCTCCACGCCGAACCTGGCGGAGGCCGAGACCAACCGGTGCCTGATGCGCTCGGCGCGCCGGGTCGTGGTCGTCGCCGACCACACCAAGTGGGGGACGGTGGGGCTGAGTTCCTTCGCCGCCCTGGACGAGGTCGACACCTGGGTGACGGACCGCGGCCTGCCCGAAGGGGTGAGGGTTGAAGTGACCGAGCACCTGCCCGGCCTCGTGGTGCCGGGCGAGGAGCAGGCGTGAGCCGTTTCCGGCTCGAGCGGTCGTCGCCGCTGGCGCCGGAGGAGGTGTGGCGGCGCCTCACCGACTGGCCGGCGCACGGCCGCCAGGTGCCGCTGACCCGGACGAGGGTGCTGACGCCGGGGCCGAACGCGGCGGGGACCCGGTTCACCGCCCGGACGGGCATCGGCCGGCTGTCCTTCGACGACCCCATGGAGGTCGTGCGCTGGGAACCCCCGGCGGCGGACCGGCCGGGCGTCTGCCGTCTGGCGAAATCCGGCCGGGTCGTGCGGGGCTGGGCGCTCGTCGAGGTGACGGGGGTGCCGGGTGGCGGCTCGCGGGTGGTGTGGACGGAGGAGCTCTCGGTACGGGGGGTGCCCCGGGCCTTCGACCCGGTGCTGGCGGCGGCGGGCCGCCACCTCTTCGCCCGGGCCCTGACGAACCTCCTGAACGCGGCGTGACGCCGCCCCGTTGCGGGCAATCGATCCGCCGGGGCGGTGCCCACCCGCTACGGACGGCGCCCCCCGTTGTGGGCAGGCGTTCCGCAAGGGGCGGAACGGGTGGGCACAACGGAACGGCGCCCTTGCCGGCGCCAGAGGCTCCCGAGCCTGAACCCGCACCCCTGGTGCGCTGCGCTGGTGGTGCGGGTCAAGGCGCGGAACGCGGAGGCGCCGCTGAAGGGCGCCGTCCCGTGTGCCCACCCGTCCCGCCCTGCGGGACAATTGCCCACACGGGCGCGGCCGCGGGCCCACACGGGCCGGGCGCGGGCCCACACGGGCGCGGCGCGGGCCCACACGGGCGCGGCGCGGGCCCACACGGGGCGGGGCGCCGGCCCACAGAGGCGCGGGGCTGTGATGTTGACAAGGCGTCAGCTATGGTGCTGCATCCGCTCGCGTCCCCCCGGGAGGGTCCATGCCGCGCCGACTGAGGCCGGTGGAGCTCGACTTCACCGCGTCCGCCCCCGTCCGCCTGGTCTTCAGCGCCACCCTCGCCGCACCGCCCTCGGCCGTCTACCGGTCGGTGGCCGTGGAGGTGGGGAGCCTGCCGTCCTGGTTCACCGCGGTCGCCTCCGCCGTGCCGACGGGCGACGGTGCGGGCCGGACCGTCCGGCTGCGGGGCGGGATCGCCTTCGAGGAGACGATCCTGGCCTCCGAGCCCGACCTCCGCTACGCCTACCGCGTGGACGCGACGAACGCCCCCGGCGTGGCGGCCATGGCGGAGGAGTGGACCCTCTCCCCCACCGGGACGGGGACCCGTCTGCGGTGGACGATGGCCGCCGACGGCGCGGCGGCCTTCCGGCTCGCGCTGCGCCTGGCGGCGCCCGGCGTGGGGTTCTCCTTCCGGGACGCGGCCCGCCGGCTCGACCGGCGGCTCACTCCGGCCAGGCCCCCGTCGCCAGGAAGCGCTCGATGACGGCGGTGTACGGGGCGATGTCCAGGCCCTGGGCGGCCAGCCATTCGTCGGAGTAGTACTTGTCGAGGTACCGCTCGCCGCCGTCGCAGATCAGGGTGACCACGCTGCCGGTGCGCTCGTGGGCGACCATCTCGGCCACGATCTTGAAGGCGCTCCACAGGCCGGTGCCGGTGGAGCCGCCCGCCTTGCGGCCGATCGCGGTCTCCAGGGCGCGGACGGCGGCGACGCTGGCCGCGTCGGGGACCTTCATCATCCGGTCGACGGCCCCGGGCACGAAGCTGGGCTCCATGCGCGGGCGGCCGATGCCCTCGATGCGCGAACCGCAGTCGGCGGTGGCGTGCGGGTCGTGGTGCGTCCAGCCGTCGAAGAAACAGGAGTTCTCGGGGTCGGCGACACAGATCCGGGTGTCGTGCTGCATGTAGTGGACGTAGCGGGCGATGGTCGCGGAGGTGCCCCCGGTCCCGGCGGTCGCGACGATCCATGCGGGCTCCGGGTACCGCTCCAGCTTCAGCTGCTGGTACATCGACTCGGCGATGTTGTTGTTGCCGCGCCAGTCGGTGGCCCGCTCCGCGTACGTGAACTGGTCCATGTAGTGACCGCCGGTGCGCTCGGCGAGCGCCGCGGCCTCCTCGTACATCGTGCGCGAGTCGTCGACGAAGTGGCACTGACCGCCGTGGAACTCGATGAGCCGGCACTTCTCGGGGCTGGTCGTGCGGGGCATGACGGCGATGAAGGGGACGCCGATGAGCTTCGCGAAGTACGCCTCGGAGACGGCGGTCGAGCCGCTGGAGGCCTCGATGACGGGCTTTCCGGGACGGATCCAGCCGTTGCAGAGGCCGTACAGGAAGAGGGAGCGGGCGAGGCGGTGCTTGAGGCTGCCCGTGGGGTGGGTCGACTCGTCCTTGAGGTAGAGGTCGATGCCCCACTTCTCGGGGAGGGGGAAGCGCAGCAGGTGGGTGTCGGCGGAGCGGTTGGCGTCGGCCTGGACCTTGCGCACGGCCTCCTTCAGCCAGGACCGGTACGCCGGGTCGCTGCGGTCGACGTCGACGGTGACCGCGCCGGCGGCGGCCTCGTGGGTGGTGCTCATCCGTCCCTCTCCTCATGGGTCGCCCCGTGGTTCCCCCACTGCCGACAATACCGCTCTCACCTGGGCAAACGTTCCCTTTGACGATCCATAGGCCTGCCTTGTGGAAGGGTTCGCGGAGGGCTACTGGTGCGGGCGGCGACGGCCCGGCACACTGGGTACGACAACCGGGTGAAAGGGGCGGATCGGCATGGCGGAGCCCGAGTTCAGCGCAAGGGGCGTGCGGATCGCGCGCTGGCCGCGCTCGCTGACGCGCGCGGGAGAGGTGCGGATCGAGGACGGCCGCCTCGCGCTCCTCACGAGTTACGGCAGCGAGATCGACAGCGCGCCGGTCTCGGCGGTACGGGCGGGGCGGCCGTGGTTCGCGAAGTCGGACGAGACGGTGGCGACCGTGAACGGCACGAAGTACCGGCTGACGCTCCAGGATCACGACCGCGGTCGTGACGACGGGTCACAGGCGTCGGGGCGATTCCTCGCGGCACTGAAGAGGGCCTCGGGGCGGTCCTGAGCTGCGACGGCTCGCGGCGAGTTGCGGGGCGGTCACGGCTGGTCCAGGCTGGAACCCACCTCACTGAGGGTTCTGCGGTGGTGACGCTGCGATCGGGTCACCGCCCCTTCTGTACCGCATTGACAGATCCGAATCTTCGTCTTCTTCCGGACCACTTCGGGGAGTCGCAGCCGTGATCAGCGAGCCGAGCAGGTACTACGCGGTGGAGCTTCAGGCCCTGCCGTCGCGGATCGGACAGGTCCGCCGCATCATCTCCGCCCATCTCCGACATTGGCAGCTGGACGCCCTGATCGACCAGGCCGTCCTCGGCGTGACCGAGCTGCTGACGAACGTGCACCGCCACGCCCAGCCGGACAAGGAGTGCACGGTCGAGCTCGAGCTGCTGCTCGACCGTCTCACCGTCTCCGTCCGGGACCACGATCCCCGGCTTCCCGAGGTCCGCCACGCGGACCCCTTCGATCCGGTGGACGACGTCGAAGCGCTCGCCACCTCCGGCCGGGGCCTCGGCATCGTCGGGGCGGTCAGCGAGAGCTGGGGAATCCGGCCGTGCGGCGCCGCCGGCAAGGTCGTGTGGTTCACCCTCACGGCGCCGCCGGTCGGCGGCCCCGTCGAGGAGTGCGCGCACGCCGGGTGCGGTGCCACGGCCGAGGGCCTGTTCGCGGACGTCGGCTACAGCCGGTTCCCCGGCGTGCCGCTCAGCTCGCCGGCCGAGTCGGTGCCGGCCCCGTCGCTGGCCCGCCCGGTCCTGGCGGGCCGGGCGGGCTGACACGGCCCGCGGGGCCCGTCACTCCGTGGCGATCGCCCGGAGGATCTCCAGACGGGCCGCCCGGCGGGCCGGGCGCCAGGCCGCCACGGCCCCGGCCATCAGTCCGACCAGGGCCACGGCCGCGAGCCGCACGGCGGGTACGGCGAACGCGAGGGCGCTGTCGCCCGAGCCGTCCGTGGCGCGGACGAGGACCCAGCCGAGGAAGCCGCCGAGGACGAGACCGCCGACCGTCCCGAAGGCGGCCACCAGGACGGACTCCCAGCGGACCATGGCCCGCAGCTGCGCCCGGGTCTGTCCGACGGCCCGCAACAGGCCGAGCTCGCGGGTCCGTTCGTGGACGGAGAGCGTCAGCGTGTTCGCGATGCCGAGCAGCGCGATGAGGACCGCGAGCGCGAGGAGCGCGTAGACGAGGGTGAGCATCATGTCGATGCCGCCCGCCGACGCCGCCGCGTACTCGTCCCGGGTCTGCACCTCCGGATGGCCGTACCGGTCGGCGACCTCGGTCACGGCGGCCTTGCCGTCCTCGGCGCCGACCCCCTCCGCGAAGGAGACGGCGACCAGCCGGTCGGCGTCCTGGGTGCGGTGCGGGGCCCAGGCCTCCCGGGTGACGAGGTAGTCGCCGGCGAGGTCGGAGCGTTCGTAGACCGCGCGGACCGTGAAGGTGCGGCGGCTGCCGTCGGTGAAGGTCAACTCGGCTGTCCGGCCGGGTGCGAGACCGTTGTCGGCCGCCTCGTCGGCGGCGACGGCGAGCCCGTCCGTACCGAGTCCGGTGAGCGAGCCGCGTACCTCTCCCAGGTCCAGCGTGCGGGCGAGCGCGACCGGGTCGGTGACCGTGAGCGCGCGGCCCCGGCCGTCCACCTCCGCGACCCCGCGGCCCAGACCCACGGCGGTGTCGACCTCGGGCAGTGCCGCGACGGCCGGGGCGAGGCGGGGGCTGAGCCCGCTGCCGCCCGCGCCGAACGAGGGCGCGCCGATGGCGACGTCACCGGCGAAGGAGCGGTCGACGGTGCGGTCCATGGTCGCTTTGAGGGAGGCGCCGAAGACCGTGAAGAGGGTGACGACGGCGACGCCGACCATCAGAGCGGTGGCCGTCGCCGCCGTACGGCCCGGGCTGCGCAGGGCGTTGCGGCGGGCGAGGCCCCGGTTGGCGCCGCGCAGCGGTCGGCCCAGCATCCGTACGGCGAGGGAGGCCGCGACCGGTCCGAGGACCACGAACGCGGCGACGGCGAGCGCCGCCCCGGTGGCGGCGAGCCACAGGGACGGGGTGCCGAGGACGCCGGCGAGGACGGTGCCGACGGCGGTGGCGAGCAGGGCGCTCCCGGTCAGCGCGCGGCGGCGGGAGGTGCCCGAGCCGTCCACGTCCGTCTCGCGGAGCGCGGCGAGCGGGGCCGTGCGCCCGGCGCGTACGGCCGGCAGGAGTGCCGAACCGGCGCAGACCGCGAGCCCGACGCCGAGCGGCAGGGCGAGGGAGGTGCCGGCCACGACGAGGTCGCCCTCGGGGAAGGGGAAGCCGACCGCGG
Organism: Streptomyces tanashiensis; assembly: GCF_014648895.1. GTDB lineage: Bacteria > Actinomycetota > Actinomycetes > Streptomycetales > Streptomycetaceae > Streptomyces > Streptomyces tanashiensis. Next base: position 311,293 of record NZ_BMRZ01000007.1, on the reverse strand, counting down.
GGAAGAGCGCCTGGAGCCCGGCGGCCACTCCGATCCCGGCGAGGAGCCCGGAGAGGGAGGCGAGCAGGCCGACGGCGAGGGCCTCGGCGAGGGTGCCGGTGACGACCTGGCGGCGGGCGGCGCCGAGGGCGCGCAGGAGGGCGTTCTCGCGGGTCCGCTGGGCGACGAGGACGGCGAAGGTGTTGTGGATGGTGAAGACGGAGACGAGCACGGCGACCCCGCTGAACACCAGCAGGAAGGTGGTGAAGAGGTCGAGGAAGCGGCCGGAGACCATCTCGGTGTTCTCCTCGGCGGCCCGCTGTCCGGTGATCGCCTCGACGCCGTCGGGCAGCGCGGGCGTCAGTGCGGCGACCAGCTCGTCCTGGGAGACGCCGGGCCCGGCGCGTACGGCGATGCTCGTCGCCTCCCCCGGGCGCGCCGTCAGGTACCTCTCGGCGTCGGCGCGGGTGAGGCCGGTCCAGGTGACCTGTCCCATGCCGTCCGCGCCGCCGAAGGTGGCCAGGCCGACGACGGTGACCTTCACCGGGTCGGGGGTGCGCAGGACCGTCGTGTCGCCGACGGTGAGACCGGCCGCCTTCGCCGCGCCCCGGTTGACGACGGCCTCGCCGGGGGCGGTCGGCTCGCGGCCCTCCGCGAGGCGGTACGGGTTGAGGGCGTCGTCCTCGATCCAGTTGCCCGCGAGGGTGGGCGGGCCCTTGCCGCCGACGGGGGTGCCGTCGGCGGCGAGGAGCTGGCCCGCGCCCTCGATCCGGGGAGCGGCGGCCGCGACCCCGGGGACCCGGGCGAGGCGCTCGGCGAGGGCGGCGTCGACGGGTCCGCGGGTGCCCTGGGCCTCGCCGGCGGCGGTCACGGTGGTGGCGCTGCGGACGACGGCGTCGGTGCCGCGGGTGGCACCGGTGAACATCGAGTCGAAGCTCGCGCGGAGGGTGTCGCCCATGACGAGCGTGCCGGTGAGGAAGGCGACGCCGAGGAGGACGGCGGCGAAGGTGCCGAGGAAGCGGCGCCGGTGCGCGCGCAGTGAGGACCGGGCGAGCCGGAGGGTGGCGGGGGCGTTCATGTCGCACCTCCACGGGACAGGGCGGGTGCCGCCGGGTGTCCGGCCCCCGGACCGGTTCCCGTGTCGAAGGCCTTCATGCGGTCGAGGACCCGGTCGGCCGTGGGGCCGGTCATGCGGTCGACGAGCCGCCCGTCCGCGAGGAAGATCACCTCGTCGGCGTGGGCGGCGGCGACCGGGTCGTGGGTGACCATGACGACCGTGCGGCCGGTGTCGCGGACCGTGCGGCCGAGCAGCCGGAGGACCTCCTCGCCGGAGCGCGAGTCGAGGTTGCCGGTGGGTTCGTCGGCGAAGACGACATCGGGGTCGCCGGCGAAGGCCCGGGCGACGGCGACGCGTTGCTGCTGTCCGCCGGAGAGTTCGCTCGGCCGGTGGTGGAGGCGGTCGCGCAGGCCGACGGTGTCGACGAGCCGGTCGAACCGCCGCCGGTCGACGGCGTGCCCCGCGAGATCGAGCGGGAGGGTGATGTTCTCGGCGACGGTGAGCGTCGGCAGCAGGTTGAAGGCCTGGAAGACGAAGCCGATCCGGTCGCGGCGCAGCAGGGTCAGACGCCGGTCGTCGAGGGTGGAGAGGTCGGTGTCGCCGACGAGGGCGGCGCCGGAGGTGAGGGTGTCGAGTCCGGCGGCGCAGTGCATCAGGGTGGACTTGCCGGATCCGGACGGGCCCATGACGGCGGTGAAGCGGCCGGCGGGGAAGTCGACGCTCACCCCGTCGAGGGCCCTGACCTCGGTGTCGCCGCGCCCGTAGACCTTGACGGCGTCGACGACGCGGGCGGCGGGGAGCGGGGCGTGGGTGGTCATGTCCGGCGCCCCTTGGAGTCCCTGTCCCGGCCGAACTGCTCCTCCAGGACGCTCAGGCGGCGCCAGTACTCGTCCTCGTCGATCTCCCCGGCCGCGAAGCGGTGGCCGAGCAGGGTGAGGGGCGAGTTCTCGTCCGGTCCGTTCCCGGGGCGGAAGGGGCCGCCGGGGCCGAAGCCGCGTCCGCGCCGCCATCCGGCGCGGCGGGCGACGGTGACGATCCCGATCACGACGGCGGCCCAGACGAGGGGGAAGAAGAGGACCCACGGGCCGGGGCCCGCGTGGGCGAGTGTGTTCATGAGGTTCAGCTCCTCGGTGCGGTGTGGGCTGTGGTGTTCTCCGTGGTTCGAGAGTCGCCCCGGGAGGGGGTCCGGGTCGTCGTACGGGCAGCGGCTTCCGGCGTACGACACGGGGAGTACGCGGCCCGCCCGGGCACTGCTTCCGTTCTGTACCTACTGGTATGTACAGTGCGGCCATGACCATGAACACCTCGGAGCGGCTCATCGAGGCGGCCCGCGAGCTGCTGTGGGAGCGGGGCTACGTCGGCACCAGCCCCAAGGCCGTCCAGCAGGCGGCGGGGGCGGGCCAGGGCAGCATGTACCACCACTTCGCCGGCAAGCAGGACCTCGCCCTCGCGGCGATCCGCCGCTCGGCCGAGGAGCTGGGGGCGGCGACCGAGGCGGTTCTGGGCGGCGGGGGCTCGGCGTACGCCCGCATCGAGGCGTATCTGCTGCGCGAGCGCGACGTCCTGCGCGGCTGCCCGATGGGGCGGCTGACCATGGACCCGGAGGTGATCGCGCACCCTGAACTGCGCGCACCGGTCGAGGAGGTGCTCGGCCGGGTGCGCGGCAGGCTCGCCGAGGTGGTCCGGGAGGGCGTGGACAGCGGCGAGTTGAGCGGCGCCCTCGATCCGGACGAGATCGCGGCGGCCGTCCTGGCGACCTTGCAGGGCGGCTACGTGCTGGCCCGCGCGACGGGGGGACGGGCGCCCTTCGACAGTGCCGTACGCGGGCTGCTGGCCCTGCTCGCCCCGCGCGCCGCCGCGCCGTGACCCCCTCGACCGCGTCCCGAAGGAACGGAGTTCTTCCCGTGCACGCCATGCAGTACGAGATCACCCTGCCCGCCGACTACGACATGGAGATCATCCGCGAGCGGGTGGCGACCCGGGGACATCTCCTCGACGCCTTCCCCGGGCTCGGCCTGAAGGCGTACCTGGTCCGGGAGCGGGAGGCCGGGTCGCCCGTCAACCAGTACGCGCCGTTCTATCTGTGGGCCGCTCCCGAGGGCATGAACGCCTTCCTCTGGGGCCCCGGCTTCCAGGGCATCGTGAACGACTTCGGCCGGCCGGTGGTGCAGCACTGGACGGGCCTGGCGTACGAGGAGGGGCCGGCGGCCGCGTCGGCGCCGGGCACGGCGACGCGCCGCAGGACTCCGCTCGGGGAGGCGGTCGCGCCGGGCGAGGCCGTGGCGGAGGCGGTGGCCCGGCACGCGCGCGAGGCGCGGCGGGACGGGGTGGTGGCCTCCGCCCTGGCGGTGGACCCTCGCCACTGGGAGCTGCTCACCTTCACCCTGTGGGCGGGCGCGGAAGCGCCCGCCGACGAGGGCGAGCGCTTCCGGGTACTGCATCTGTCGGCTCCGGGCCGGGCGGCGCTGGGCACCGGCCGGCAGTGGTGAGCCGGGTGGTGGCGGCCCGGCGCGGCTGAGCCGGTGGTGGCTGCCCGGCGCGGGCGAGCCCGTGGCGGCGGCCCGGGGCCGCTGAGCCCGTGGTGGCGGCCCGGCACCGATGAGCCCGTGGTGGCCTTCCGTGGCACCGGCGGGCCGGTCGTGACGTACCGGCGCCAGGGAGCCCTCGGGGCGGACCGGCGGCTCAGGCCACGGCGACGAGGGTGAGGTAGGCGATGCCGAGGGCCCGCCGGTAGCCGTTCAGCCAGCTGGAGCGCTGGCGGTCGACGCGCTCGCGCGTCTCGTCGGCGAGCGGGTGGTCGGGGTGGGCGGCGAGCCAGACCTCGGTGTCGTAGCGGTAGCCGGACTCGAACTCCTCCCACTCGTCCGTGCTCGCCGTCTCGATCCACGCGGGCCGGAATCCCGCCTCTATGGCGAGGTCGACGAGGGCGCCGAGGGAGTGGTGCTCGCCGGTGTGCGCGCCGGGCCACATCCCGGCGAGCTCCGTCTCGGTGGGCGTGCGCTCCCAGAAGCCCTCGCCGAGCACGACCCGCCCGCCGGGCCGGACGAGCCGGCGCAGTTCGCGCAGGGCGACGGCGGGGTCGTGCGGCAGGTCGGGGTCGCAGAGCGCCTGGCTGGAGCCGAGACAGAGGATCGCGTCGACGGGGCCCCGGTCGGTGCCGAGCGCCGACTCCTCGACGAAGGTCACGCGGTCCGCGAGTCCGCGTTCCTCGGCGAGCGCCCGCCCGCGGGCCAGGTCCTCGGCGTTGATGTCGATCCCGGCGCCCTTGGCGTCGGGGGCCGCTTCCAGGACGCGGAGGAGCAATTCGCCCCAGCCGCAGCCGATGTCGAGCACGTCGGCGGGCGCGGTGGCCGCGAGCCGCTCGATCATGCGGGTGGCCCGGGCCTCGGAGAGGGGGCCGTGGAAGACGAGGCTGCCGAGGCGCGGAGGGAGGTCGGACGAGGAATCGGAAGTGATCATGAAAGGGAACACTACGTCCTGCGGCCCGTCCCGCACACCGGCTTTCCGACGGCGTCCGCGCGGGTGCGCGGTTAGCCTGGAAGACGTGTACACGACGCGCGTGTCCCGCCACATCGACGCCCCCGCCTCGGTCGTCTACCGGTCGCTCCTCGATCCGGACGCCGTCGCCCGCTGGCGGGTTCCGTACGGCATGACCTGCGAGGTGCACGCCTTCGAGGCGCGCGAAGGGGGCGCGTTCCGGGTGTCCTTGCGGTACGAGTCGCCCGAGGGGGCCGGGAAGTCGGGGGCCCGCACGGACACGTACCACGGCACCTTCCTGGAGCTCGTGCCGTACGAGCGGGTGGTGGAGAGCATCGAGTTCGAGACGCCGGACCCCCTGCTGCACGGCACCATGATCCTCACGACGACGCTGACGGCCATCGAGGGCGGCACCGAGGTGCGGGTCGTGCACGAGGGGGTTCCGGACGCCGTGCCGCCGGCCGACAACGAGACCGGCACCCGGATGGCCCTGGACCGGCTGGCCGCCCTGACGGAGGGGCGCCCCGACTCCCGGGGGTGACCCGCCGTCGCGGCGGCGGCCCTGGTGCGCATCACGAACCGCAACCGCGCCAAGAAGGGATCTACGGTCCGAGGAGGCTCAGACCGGCTCGCGCCCCAGGGCGGCGAGCGGGTCGTCGAGCACCGGCTGCCAGGCCAGTTCGGCGGCGCCGACGAGGCTGTTGTGGTCCAGGGTGCAGGGGAGGATCGGGACGCCGCCGCTGCGGCCCCAGAGGCTGCGGTCGGCGACGACCGCGCGGAGCCGCTCGGGGTCGGCGTCGAGGAGCTCGCGGTGGAGCCCGCCGAGGATGATGCGGTCCGGGTTGAGGATGTTCACGAGCCCGGCGAGACCCAGACCCAGACGGTCGATCAGCTCCCCCACCGCGACCCGGACACCCGGGTCGTCGGGGCTCGTGCGCAGCAGGTCGCGGGACTGCTGGAGCAGGGAGACCTCGGGGCCGGGGACCCGGCCGGCGGCCGTGAGGAAGGCGAGCGGGTCGGTCTCGACGTCGAGGCAGCCGCGGCTGCCGCAGTGGCAGGGGCGGCCCTCGGGGTTGACCGTCAGATGGCCGACCTCCAGGGCCAGGCCCGAACTCCCCGTGTGCAGACGTCCGTCGAGGACGAGCGCGCCGCCGACGCCCCGGTGACCGGTGGCCACGCAGAGCAGGTCGCGGGCGCCGCGCCCCGCTCCGTGGCGGTGCTCGGCGAGCGCGGCGAGGTTCACGTCGTTGCCGGTGAAGGCGGGGCCCTCGATGCCCGCGGCCCGTACCCGCTCGGCGAAGATCTCCCGGACGGGCGCCCCGGCGGGCCAGGCGAGGTGCAGCGGATTGAGCGCGGTCCCCTCGGGCTCGGCCACGGCGGAGGGGGCGGCGAGACCGGCCCCGACGCAGCGGCGGCCGCTCTCCTCGAGCAGTGCGGCCCCCGCGTCGACGACGGCGCCGAGGACCTGCGCGGGGTCGGCGGAGACGGTGACGCAGCCGGGGGCGGTGGCCACGATGGTGCCGCCGAGGCCGACGAGGGCGGCGCGGAAGCCGTCCGCGTGGACCTGGGCGGCGAGGGCGACGGGGCCCTTCTCGTCGACGGCGAGGCGGTGCGAGGGGCGCCCCTGGGAGCCCGCGGCGGCGCCGGGGTTGGAGTCGACGCGGATGAGGCCGAGGGCCTCCAGCTCGGCGGCGACGGCGCCGGCGGTGGCCCGGGTGACGCCGAGTTCGGCGGTGAGGACGGCCCGGGTCGGAGCCCTGCCGGTGTGCACCAGTTCCAGCGCGGGGCCGAGCGCGTTACGCCCCCTGTCCAGCCGTGTCCGGGTCGTCGTCGCCTTGCCGTTCATGGGGGTGAGTCTCCCATGATCGGGCCGGGGCGCCGTCCCCGCCCGGTTGATTCCTCCGCCCCTCGGCCCCTATCCTGAGTTTGTGCCGCTACTAAACAAAGTACGGACGGCCGTATCGGGGGGCTCCGGCGGAGACACCGCCACCCGTTCCCTGTCCCGCCTCCGCTCCGCCCTGACCCTGTTCTTCGCCCTCGACGGCTTCCTCTTCGCCGGCTGGGTGGTCCGGATCCCCGCCGTCAAGCAGCAGACCGGCGCCTCGGCCGGCGACCTCGGCCTCGCCCTCCTGGGCGTCTCCGCGGGCGCCGTGATCACGATGGCGCTGACCGGCCGGCTCTGCCGCCGCCACGGCTCCCACGCGGTCACCGTCGCCACCGCCGTCCTGCTCTCCCTCTCCGTCGCCCTCCCCGCCCTCACCCGGTCCCCGCTCGCGCTCGGCCTCGTGCTGCTCGTCTTCGGCGCCGCGTACGGCGGGATCAACGTGGCCATGAACAGCGCCGCCGTGGACCTCGTGACCGCGCTCCGGCGGCCGGTGATGCCGAGCTTCCACGCCGCGTTCAGCCTCGGCGGCATGCTCGGCGCGGGCCTCGGCGGGCTGCTCGCCGGGAGCCTGTCCCCCACCGCCCACCTCCTCGGCCTCACGGTCGTCGGCCTGGCCCTGACGGCCGCCGCCGGTCCCGTACTGCTGCGACACCCCTCGCCCGTGCGGCCCGAGTCCCTCCCGGCGCCGGCCGCCTCCGGAACCCCCGGCGCGCGGGCGGCCGGGTCGCGCCGCACGGTCCTCGTCTTCGGGGTGATCGCGCTCTGCACGGCGTACGGCGAAGGGGCACTGGCCGACTGGGGCGCGCTCCACCTCGCGCAGGACCTGCACGCGCACCCCGGGGTGGCCGCCGCCGGATACTCCGTCTTCGCGCTGACCATGACCGCAGGCCGGCTCTCCGGCACCGCGCTGCTCGAACGCCTCGGTCAGACCCGCACCCTGGTCGCGGGCGGTGCGACCGCCGCCGCCGGCATGCTCCTCGGCGCGCTCGCGCCGAGCGTCTGGGCCACGCTCCTCGGCTTCGCGGTCACCGGCCTCGGCCTCGCCAACATCTTCCCCGTCGCCGTGGCCCGCGCGGGCGCGGTCGCCGGCCCCGGCGGAGTGGCGACGGCCTCCACCCTCGGCTACGGGGGCATGCTGCTCGGCCCGCCCTCCATCGGCTTCCTCGCCGACTGGTTCTCCCTGCCGGTGGCCCTCACGACGGTCGCGGTGCTCGCGGCCGGTGCGGCCGCCATGGGCTACTGGGCGCGCAACGCGGGAGCGGCGCGGGAGAGTTGAGCCGCGCCTCCGCTCCTCCCCTCCTGCGAGAATCCGCCCCATGGACGAGAACACCGGGGAGACCCTGAAGATCACGGAGTACATCGAGGCGCTGGATGCGGCGGGCCGCGGTCTCGCGGACGCCGCGGCCGAGGCCGGGCCCGACGCGGAGGTGCCGACCTGCCCCGGGTGGCGGGTCCGCGACCTCCTCCGGCACACGGCCATGGTCCACCGCTGGGCCACGACCCTCGTGGCCGAGGCCCGCACCGCGTACCACCCGGGCGACGGCGAGACGACGCTCGACGGCGAGGAGCTCCTCGCCCACTTCCGCGAGGGGCACGCGCGGCTGGTCGCCGCCCTGCGCGCCGCGCCGGAGAACCTGGAGTGCTGGACCTTCCTGCCCGCGCGCTCGCCCCTGGCCTTCTGGGCACGGCGGCAGACGCACGAGACGACCGTGCACCGCGCGGACGCCGAGTCTGCGCTCGCGAGCGGACCGGGTCCGGTGGATCCGGCGGTCGCCGCCGACGGCATCGACGAGCTGTTCGGCGCCTTCCACGCCGGCGACCGCAGCCGGGTGCGCACACCCGGGCCCCGGACCCTGCGGGTGCGGGCGACGGACACCGGTGACGTCTGGACCGTGCGCCTGTCGCCGACGGAGGCGCCCCGGACGGAGCGGGGCGACCGGGGCGCGGACGCTCCGGCCGACACCGAACTGAGCGGCCCCGCCGACCGGCTGTATCTGACCCTGTGGAACCGGCTGCCGATCGAGGCCGTGCCCCTGACCGGCGACGAGGAGCTCGCCCGGCTCTGGCGGGAGACCTCGGCGATCGGCTGATCCCGGGCTCCCGCCCCTGAGCCCTAGGAGGTGCCGTCCAGCATCCTGGTCAGCACCTCGCGCTGGTGGGGCTGCGCCTCGGCGTGGCGGGCGATGCCCTTCTCCGTGAGTTTCACCTGGACACCGCGCCGGTCCTCGGGGCACATCCCCCGCAGGACCAGGCCGTCCTTCTCCAGCCGCGCGACGAGCCGGGACAGCGCGCTCTGGCTGAGGTGAACGCGCCCCGCGAGCTCCTGGACGCGCCAGGCGGCGGGGCCCTCCCCGGTCGTGCCCTCGGCGAGGACGTCGAGGACCTCGAAGTCGCTGGCGCCGATCCCGTACGGCTGGAGAGCACGGTCGAGCTCACAGGTCGTACGGGCGTGCAGGGCGAGGACGTCACGCCACTCGTCCACGAGCGCGCGTTCGGACTTGTTCGCTGCCATGACCGCACGGTAGCAGAGGCGGCTTCTTTTGTTGCAGGGGAATTAAATGCATTTGCATTCAATGCACGTGCATGTAACGGTGCTGCGCATGACCTCACCGCTCACCGCCTCACCCACGGCCGACGGGGAACGCTGGAGCCCGCGCCTCTGGGGCACCCTGCTCGTGCTCTGCGCCGCGATGTTCCTCGACGCCCTCGACGTCTCCATGGTCGGCGTCGCCCTGCCCTCGATCGCCACCGACCTCGGCCTCTCCACCTCCACCCTCCAGTGGATCGTGAGCGGCTACATCCTCGGCTACGGAGGCCTGCTGCTCCTCGGCGGCCGCGCCGCCGACCTCCTCGGCCGGCGCCGGGTCTTCCTCGTCGCCCTCGCGGTCTTCGCGCTCGCCTCCCTCCTCGGCGGACTCGTCGACTCCGGGCCCCTCCTCATCGCCAGCCGCTTCATCAAGGGACTCAGCGCCGCCTTCACCGCCCCCGCCGGCCTGTCGATCATCACCACGACGTTCAAGGAGGGCCCGCAGCGCAACCGGGCCCTGTCCATCTACACCACCTGCGCCGCCACCGGCTTCTCCATGGGCCTCGTCCTCTCCGGACTGCTCACCGAGCTCAGCTGGCGCTGGACCATGCTCCTCCCGGCCCCCGTCGCCCTGATCGCCCTCGTCTTCGCACTGCGTCTCATCCCGCACAGCGCCCGCGAGAACTCCTCCGGCGGCTACGACCTGCCGGGCGCCGTCACCGGCACGGCCGCGATGCTGCTCCTCGTCTTCACCGTCGTCGAGGCCCCCGAGAAGGGCTGGGCCACCGCCCGCACGCTGCTGTCCTTCCTGGTCGCCGCCGCCCTGCTCGTCGCCTTCGTCCTCATCGAACGGCGCAGCCCGAGTCCCCTCGTACGGCTCGGGGTACTGCGCTCCGGCTCGCAGATCCGGGCCCAGCTCGGCGCGGCGGCGTTCTTCGGCTCGTACGTGGCCTTCCAGTTCATCGTGACCCAGTACATGCAGTCCCTGCTCGGCTGGTCGGCACTGCAGACCGCGCTCGCCTTCCTGCCGGCCGGCGTGCTCGTGGCGCTCTCCTCCACGAAGATCGGCGGGATCGTGGACCGCTTCGGTACTCCCCGGGTGATCGCGACCGGTTTCGCCCTGCTCGTCGTCGCCTACGCGCTCTTCCTGCGGATCTCCCTCACCCCGCAGTACGCGGCCGTGATCCTGCCGTCGATGCTGCTGCTCGGCGCGGCCTGCGCCCTGGTGTTCCCCTCCCTCAACATCCAGGCCACCAACGGCGTGGACGACGAGGAACAGGGCATGGTGTCGGGCCTGCTCAACACCTCGATCCAGGTCGGCGGAGCGCTCTTCCTCGCCGTGACCACCGCCGTCATCACCGCGGACGGCGGCGACGCGGCCGCCTCCCCGCAGGCCGTCCTGGACGACTTCCGTCCCGGCCTGGCCGTGGTCACGGCCATCGCCCTCGCCGGACTGCTCATCACTCTGCCCGGCCTGCGCCGGAAGCGGCCGCCGGCCGAGTCGGTCGTGGTGGCGCGGTCCGCGGCCGCCGTCGCCGAGGTCTCCCCGGCGAAGGCAGCGGCCCGCGACTGAGCCGCTCAGCCCAGCCAGCCGGGCCTGACGAGGCCCGATTCGTAGGCGAGGACGACGAGTTGGGCGCGGTCCCGGGCGCCCAGCTTCACCATGGCGCGGCTCACATGGGTCTTGGCGGTGAGCGGGCTCACCACCAGCCGGCGGGCGATCTCCTCGTTCGACAGACCGATCCCCACCAGGGCCATGACCTCCCGCTCCCGCTCGGTCAGGGCGCCGAGCGCGGCCGTCGCCGCCGGCGCCTTGGAGCGAGCCGCGAACTCCTCGATGAGCCGGCGGGTGACGCCCGGGGAGAGCAGCGCGTCCCCGTGGACGACCGCGCGGACGGCCCGCAGGAGCTCCTCCGGCTCGGTGTCCTTGACCAGGAAGCCGGAGGCGCCGGCCCGGATCGCCTCGAAGACGTACTCGTCGAGTTCGAAGGTGGTCAGCATGACGACCCGGACCTCACCGAGGTCCGGGTCGTCGGTGATGCGCCGGGTCGCCTCCAGGCCGTCGAGCCGGGGCATCCGGATGTCCATGAGGACGACGTCCGGGCGCAGGGCGCGGACCCGGTCCACGGCCTCGTCGCCGTCGGCGGCCTCGCCGGCCACCTCGATGTCGGGCTGGGCGTCGAGCAGCGCCCGGAAGCCCGCCCGTACCAGCGACTGGTCGTCGGCGAGCAGGACACGGATCACGGACGAGTCTCCTGGGGTCATGTCGGCGGACACTGGGGCTCCTCCGGTCACGGCATCTCCCGGCATGGCATCTCCGGACAGGGCATCTCCGGACACGGCATCTCCGGTCATGGCGTCTCCGGTCATGGCGTCTCCCGCGGGCGGAGCGGGAGCACGGCGTGGACGCGGAAGCCGCCGTCCGGGCGGGCGCCCGCCTCGATGGTGCCACCGAGGGCGGCGGCCCGTTCCCGCATTCCGGCCAGTCCGTTGCCGCTGCCGCCGGCCTCCGTGCCGGTGGCGGGGCCGTCGTCGTCGACGGTCAGCTCCAGCCGTCCCGAGCCGTGCCCGATCCGCACCCGTGCGGTACGCGAACCGGAGTGGCGCACCACGTTCGTGAGCGCCTCCTGCACGATCCGGAAGGCGGCGAGGTCGGCGCCGGGCGGGAGAGCGGCCGGGGGGCCGCTCGACGCGACGGCGACGGTGAGGCCCGCGGCGGCGGCCTGCTCGACGAGGTCGGGGAGCCGGTCGAGGCCGGGGGCCGGGGAGCGGGGGGCGTCACCGGGGGTACGGAGGGTGTCGAGGACCTGCCGGACCTCGCCGAGCGCCTCCTTGCTGGCCGCCTTGATGGTGGTCAGCGCGGTCCTGGCCTGCTCCGGGTCGGAGTCCAGGAGGGCGAGACCGACGCCCGCCTGCACGTTGATCACGGAGATCGAGTGGGCGAGCACGTCGTGGAGTTCACGGGCGATGCGGAGCCGTTCCTCGTCGGCGCGGCGCCGCTCGGCGGCGGCCCGCTCGGCCCGTTGCTGAGCGCCCTGCTCGCGCCGCACCCGGACGGCCTCGGAGGCGGCGAGCACGGCCACGGCGAACGCCGCGGCCGGCAGCTCCTGCCCCCAGGGAGCGGGCCCGTCACCGGCGGGCGGCAGCCACCGGTACAGCCAGTGCGAGAGCAGCAGATGACCCGCCCAGAGCAGGCCGATGGCCCACCAGGCGGCGGTCCGGTGACCGTGGACGACGGCCGCGAAGCAGGCGACGGCGACCATGACGAAGACCGGGCCGTACGGGTATCCGGCCACGAGGTAGCCGAGGGTGACGGCCGTGACGGCGAACACCACCGGCACGGGCCTGCGGTGACGGAACAGCAGCGGGACCGCCCCGAGCAGGAGCAGGAGCCGCCCGACGGCGTCGAGCGCCTCCCGGTCCGGCTGGTTCCGCGCGGCGAACCCGGTTCCCGCCATGACGAGGACGGCGATCAGCAGCGTCGACCGCCAGGGCAGGCCGCCGCCGCGCTCCCACCGCTCCCAGGGCCCGCGCGGCCGCTCCTCGTGCATCCCGGCGTCCATATCGGTCACGCTAGCCGCGCCCGCCCCGCGCGCACGTCAGCCCGGCGGGGTGGTCGCCCCTACTCCCCCGGGAGTACGAGGCCGGCGGCGGGCCGTCGGGTCAGCCGCGCGGGAGCAGGCCCACGTCCTGGCCCAGGCGGCGGGCCGCGGTCGCGAAGAAGGTGTCGCGGTCCTCGACGACGCGGTGGAACTGGCCGAAGACCTCGAAGGAGACGAGGCCGAAGAGCTGCGACCAGGCGGCGACGAGCGCGACGGCGAGGGCGGGCGGCAGGTCCGGGGCGATGTCGGCGCTGATGCGGACGGCTTCGGGGCGCAGGTCGTCCGGCAGCGGCGGGAGCGCGACGCCCTCGCCCGTGTGGGCCCGGCGGGCGATGTCGATGAGGACGAGGCCGACGCGGGAGGCGGGCACGATCGTGTCCTGGGGCGCGGTGTAGCCGGGGACCGGGGAGCCGTAGATCAGGGCGTACTCGTGGGGGTGGGCGACGGCCCAGGCGCGCACCGCCCGGCAGACGGCGGTCCAGCGGTCGAGGGGGCGTTCCTGCTCGGCCGCGGCCGCGGCCTGTTCGGCGGCGGCGCCGACGGAGTCGTAGGCGTCGACGATGAGAGCGGTGAGCAGGTCGTCGCGGCTGGGGAAGTAGCGGTAGAGCGCGGAGGACACCATGCCCAGTTCGCGGGCGACGGCCCGCAGGGACAGCTTGGCGGCGCCTTCGGCGGCGAGCTGGGTGCGGGCCTCGTCCTTGATGGCGGCGGTGATCTCGATACGGGCGCGGGCGCGGGCTCCTCGAACGGTCGTCATGGAGAGCAGTGTGCCACTTTCAGAGCACTGGAATGAAACGAGAGCACCGCTCTTGCTTGTGAGCGCCGAACCGTGCACACTGATCTCAAGCGAGAGCAGTGCTCACACTTTGAAGCCCCAGGAGGCTCCCATGTCCGCCCAGCCCGCCGGCTCCACCCCCTCCCCCGCCGCCGCCCACGTCATGAAGCCCGGCTGGTTCACGGTGAACGTCTTCAACCGCGCCGTCGCCTGGATGACCCGCCGCGGCATCAGCGTCTGGGGCTCCCGCGTGCTCGCCGTCCGCGGCCGCAAGAGCGGCGAATGGCGCCGCACCCCCGTCAACCTCCTGACGGTGGACGGCGCCCAGTACCTCGTCGCCCCCCGCGGCCACGTCCAGTGGACCCACAACATGCGGGCGGCCGGCGGCGGGCAGCTGCACCTCGGCAAGCACGTCCAGGAGTTCACCGCCGTCGAGGTGGGCGACGACGACAAGCCCGCCCTGCTCCGCGCCTACCTCAAGCGCTGGAAGGCCGAGGTCGGTGTCTTCTTCGGCGGCGTCGGCCCCGACTCCTCCGACGAGGAGCTGCGGGCGATCGCGCCCAGGCACCCCGTCTTCCGCATCACGACGACGGGCCCCGCCACCCCGGCGGCGTGAGCCGGCCGGGGCAGCGGAGCCCGTACCCGTCGATCCTCGGTGTGCGCCGCGGTCAGACCTCTTCCGGGGCCTGCTCCCCCTCCGGCTCGGAGGCCGCGCGGTCGCGCGCGCTGACGCCCCGCCCCGCCGGGCCGACGCCGGACGAGGTGTCCATGCGTTTGTCGAGGAGCTCCAGGGCCCGCCGGGCCATGCCGTTCGAGCGGACCATGCCACCGAGCGTGGCCGAGCCGCGGGTGATGTCGGCGAAGGCGTTCCACGCGGGCCGCAGTCCCGTGATCGTCGCGTGCAGCAGCCCCGGGCGCCGCTCGAAGATCGCGAGCATCCGCCGCCCGACCGCCATCTCGACGCCCAGCCCCGCCTTGATGGCGAAGGCGTAGTTCAGGGCCTGGCGCCGCGCGTCGACCGCGTCGTTCGACTCGGCGACCCGGACCGCCCACTCGCCCGCGAGACGGCCCGAGCGCAGCGCGTACGAGATGCCCTCGCGGGTCCACGGCTCCAGGAGACCGGCCGCGTCGCCGCAGACCAGGACCCGGCCGCGGGAGAGCGGCGAGTCGTCGGTGCGGCAGCGCGTCAGATGCCCGGAGGAGATCGTGGGCTCGAAGCCGGCCAGGCCGAGCCGGGCCACGAAGTCCTCCATGTACCGCTTGGTGGCGGCGCCCTCGCCGCGCGCCGAGATGACGCCGACGGTCAGCGTGTCGCCCTTGGGGAACACCCAGCCGTAACTGCCGGGCATCGGACCCCAGTCGATGAGGACCCGCCCCTTCCAGTCCTCCGCCACCGACGGCGGCACGGGAATCTCCGCCTCCAGGCCGAGGTCGACCTGGCCGAGCTTCACCCCCACATGAGCGCCTATCCGGCTGGCGCTGCCGTCGGCGCCGACGACCGCGCGCGCGAGGACGGTCTCACCGTCGGCGAGGACGACGGCGACGGTCCGCCGGTCCGGCACGGCCGGGCCGTGCTGCTCCACCCGGGTCACCGTGGCGCCGGTCCGCAGTTCGGCGCCGGCCTTCTGCGCGTGCTCGACGAGCTGCGCGTCGAACTCCGGACGGTTGATGAGCCCGAAGAGCATCCGGCGCGAGCGGCGGGTGCGGGCGAAGCGTCCGTCCAGGGAGAAGGTGACGGCGTGGACCCGGTCCTGGAGGGGCAGTTCGAAGCCCGGCGGGAGCGTGTCGCGCGAGGGGCCGATGATGCCGCCGCCGCAGGTCTTGTACCGGGGGAGCTCGGACTTCTCCAGAAGCAGCACCCGGCGGCCGGCGACCGCCGCCGCGTAGGCCGCGGACGCGCCGGCGGGACCCGCGCCGACGACCACGACGTCCCAGACCTCCGCCGGCCCGTCGGCCGGCTCGTCGCCCGCCGGGGCCGGTGCCTCGTCCGACGCCGCGTCAGCCGCGTCGGCCGGGAGGGCCGCCGGCTCGGCGCCCGTGCTCCCGGCGGCGCTCCCGGGGGCCTCGGCAGCCGCGCCTTCGGGCTCGATGTGCTCCGGACCGGCGTTCTCTGCGTGCTCGCTGCTCACGTGTGCTTCTGCTCCTGATCCGACCGGTGGTCTGCTCCTGACGCATCCTACGGCGCGGTAGCCAGGGCCCCGCCCGTAGGATCGACGGTGCGTTCGCCGTACCACGACATACGACGAACGTCCTCCTTACGTCGTAACGTCGCACCCATCAGGAGCGTGCCCATGACCTCGAATCCGATCGCCGAGACCGTCCGGTCACTGATGCCCCGGGCCAAGGCCGAGCTCACGGAGCTCGTGGCCTTCGAGTCGGTGGCGGACGAGGCCGTGGCGCCCCGCAGCGAGTGCGAGGGCGCCGCGAACTGGGTCGCGGACGCCCTGCGCGCCGAGGACTTCCAGGACGTGGCGCTGCTCGACACGCCGGACGGCTCGCAGTCCGTGTACGGCGTCCTGCCCGGCCCGGCGGGCGCGCCGACCGTCCTCCTGTACGCGCACTACGACGTCCAGCCGAAGCTGGACGAGTCGGTGTGGCTCTCCCCGCCGTTCACGCTGACCGAGCGGGACGGCCGCTGGTACGGGCGCGGCACCGCCGACTGCAAGGGCGGCTTCATCATGCACCTGCTCGCGCTGCGCGCCCTCAAGGCGAACGGCGGCGTGCCGGTGACGGTCAAGGTCATCGTCGAGGGCTCCGAGGAGCAGGGCACCGGCGGTCTGGAGCGGTACGCGGAGCAGCACCCCGAGCTCCTCACGGCCGACGCCATCGTGATCGGCGACGCGGGCAACTTCCGCGTGGGCCTGCCGACCGTGACCGCGACCCTGCGCGGCATGACGATGATCCGGGTCACGATCGACACCCTGGAGGGCAATCTGCACTCCGGTCAGTTCGGTGGCGCGGCGCCCGACGCGCTGGCCGCGCTGATCCGCGTCCTGGACTCGCTGCGGGGCCCCGACGGCTCCACCGTCATCGACGGCCTCGCGGGCGACCAGGTATGGGAGGGCCTCCAGTACCCGGAGGAGGACTTCCGCCAGGACGCCAAGGTGCTCGCGGGCGTGTCCCTGCCGGGTGCCGGCACGGTCGCCGACCGGATCTGGGCGCGCCCCGCGGTCACGGTCATCGGCATCGACTGCCACCCGGTGGCCGGCGCGACCCCGTCGGTCCCGAAGTCGGCCCGCGCGCAGATCAGCCTGCGGGTGCCGCCGGGCGAGGACGCGGCCGAGGTGACGAAGCTCCTCTTCGCCCACATCGAGAAGCACACCCCGTGGGACGCCCGGGTGTCCCTGGAGCAGGTCGGCCAGGGCCAGCCGTTCCAGGCGGACACCACCAGCCCGGCGTACGCGTCGATGGCGGAGGCGATGCGGATCGCGTACCCCGGCGAGGAGATGCAGACGGCGGGCATGGGCGGCTCGATCCCGCTGTGCAACACGCTGGCCTCGCTCTACCCGGAGTCGGAGATCCTGCTGATCGGCCTGAGCGAGCCGGAGGCGCAGATCCACGCGCCGAACGAGTCCGTCTCGCCGGAGGAGCTGGAGCGGCTCTCGGTGGCCGAGGCGCACTTCCTCGTCAACTACGCCCGCTCGAAGCAGGTCTGACACTCGATCGGTTCAGCGCTCGGCGAAGCTCGCCGAGAGCGTAGAAACATACGGCGGACCTGCCCGGATGCGTAGGTTCGCCGTATGGCATCCATCGAACTCAGCAGGATCACACCGCGGTTGCACCTCCTCGACTTCTCCATCGGCCAGGCCTACCTGTGGCAGGACGAGGAGGAGCTGACCCTGATCGACGCCGGCTGGGCCGGCACGGCGGACGGCACGGCCGCGGCGATCCGCTCGGCCGGCCTGGACCCGGACCTGTTGCGCCGGATCGTGCTGACCCACTGCCACCGGGACCACGTGGGCTCGGCCCAGGAGCTGGCGGACCGGCACGGGGCCGAGATCCTCGCGCACCGGCTCGACGCGCCGGTGATCCGGGGTGAGGCCCCGGTCCCGGAGCCCGACCTCCTGGACTGGGAACGCCCCCTCTTCGCGCACGGTCTCACCACCCCCGAGGCGCCGCCGACCCGGGTCGACCGGGAGGTCGAGGACGGCGAGGAGCTCGGCTTCGGCGACGGCGCCGTGGTGGTGCACGCCCCGGGCCACACGCCCGGCTCGATCGCCGTCCATCTGCCGCGCCACGGCGTGCTGTTCGGCGGGGACACGGTGGCCTCGGTGCCGGATGTGATGTTCGGCGTCTTCCACGTCGACCGCGCCCTCGCCCTGGACTCGATGCGGGCGCTCGCGAAGCTCGCCCCCTCGGTGCTGTGCTGCGGGCACGGGGCGCCGGTGACCACGGACACGGCGGACCGGCTGACGGCGGCCGCGGCGGAGGCCCGGGCGTAGCCGCGGCGCAGGGCGCGGGCGCAGGGGGCGGGTGAAGAGGCCGGGTGGAGAAGCCGGCTGGAGAAGCCGGCCGGGAGATCAGCCCACCGGTACGCCCGCCTCCAGGTTGAGGACCGTGCCGCGTTCGCGGGCGCGGAGGGCCCAGCGGAGGCGGCGGTAGCGGACGGGGGGCAGCAGCTCCGCGGCCTCCTCCTCGGTGACGAACCGCCAGCCGCGGAGTTCGGCGCCGGGGAGGCGGAGGCGCTCGGTGTCGGCGGTGCGGAGGGTGCCGCCGTCGAAGAGGAGACGCAGCCCGCCGTAGCCCGGGGGCTGGGGGCGCTCCCAGTCGACGAGCAGCAGACGGGGGACGGCCTCGAGTTCGAGGCCGATCTCCTCGGCCACCTCGCGCATACCGGCCCGGGCCGGGGCCTCGCCGGGTTCGACGACGCCGCCGGGGAACTCCCAGCCGGGCTTGTAGGTGGGGTCGACGAGCAGGAAGCGGTCCTGTTCGTCGAAGAGCAGGACGCCGGCGGCGAGGGTCTCGCCGGTCGGCTCGGGCGTCTGGACGATGCCGCAGGGTGCGATGTCCCCGCCCCGGACCGCGTCGGCGACGGCCCGGGCGGCCTCGGCCACGGTGAGTGCCGAGGTGTCGAGCGTGTAGGCGTCGGCGGCGAGCCAGTCGAGGGCGGCGCGGTACGGCGGCAGGTGCTCGTGGCACCACTCCCGGACGCGCGCGTCGACCTCGGGGTCTCCGTACTCCGCCCGGCCGTCTATCCGCTCCCGCAGGATCGTTTCCTCCGGGGCGAGCAGCACATGGCGCACGTCGATGCGGCGGGCGGCGAGCCCACCGAAGATCTCGTCCCGGTACTCCTGGCGGAGCAGGGTCATCGGCACGACGAGGACGCCGCCGACCTCGGCGAGCAGGGCGGCGGCGGTGTCGACGACCAGGCGGCGCCAGATCGGCAGGTCCTGATAGTCCTCGACCTCGGCGAGCCGCTTGGCCGGCAGGAGCCCGCGCAGCCCTCCGCCGGTGACCTCGGGGTCGTACAGGGTGCTGTTCGGGATCAGATCGACCAGCTCGCGCGCGGTGCTCGATTTTCCCGCGCCGAACGTACCGTTGATCCAGACGATCACGTTTCCCCCTCATCGATAGCCCCCAGTGGCTTGCCCGCAACACCCTGCCACGGAAACCACGAACACATGTCTCGGCATGTGCGTGACACTTCCGTGCGGCCGTCGTTGAGAACGGCGAGCACGAGGGGGTGCGGAGATGAGTCGTACGGTTCTCGAACGGTTTCCGGCCGGCGGCCCGCGGGGCAGCTGGCCGGCGGAGGAGTTCGCCGGGGCGCGGCGCGAGGAGGGGGTGCCGGCCCGGGTCGTGATGGACCTGGAGTCCGACACGTTCCTGGTGGTCGTCGAGCAACGGACGCCGGAACGGGTACGGGAGTGAGCGGCGGCCCGGGTGCGGGGGTGCGTACCGGCCCGGGTACGGGGGTGCGTACCGGCCCGGGTGCGGTGATGAACGCGGGTACGGGTACGGGTACGGGGACGGGCGTGGGTGCGGGGCCGTGGCCCCTCAGCCCGTGGCTCCCGACCCGGCGTGCATCGCCGCCGCCGCGGCCCCGAGGAGGCCCGCGTCCGTGCCGGTGACGGCGGGGACGACCGTCAGGTTCCGGACGAAGGAGAGCGTGGCGTAGGCGCCGAGGCTGCGCCGGAGCGGGGCGAAGAGGACCTCGCCCGCGCCCGCCACCCCGCCGCCGACGACCGCGATGTCGATCTCGACGAGGGCGGCGGTGGCGGCGATGCCCGCCGCGAGCGCCTGGGCCGCGCGCTCGAACGAGGCGAGGGCGACCGGGTCCCCGGCGTGCGCGGAGGCGGCCACGGCGGCGGCGGAGACGTCGCCGTCGGGCCCCGGCCGCCAGCCGTTGTCCAGGGCGCGGCGGGCGAGGTGCGGGCCGCTGGCGATGCGTTCGACGCAGCCGCGCCCGCCGCAGGCGCAGGGCTCGCCGTCGAGGTCCACCGGGACGTGGCCGATGTGACCGGCGTTGCCGGTGGGTCCGGGGCGGACCCGGCCGTCGAGGACGAGGCCGCCTCCGACGCCCGTGGAGACCACGAGACAGAGCGCGTTGGCGTGGCCCCGGGCCGCCCCGAGCCAGTGTTCGGCGGCCGTCATGGCGACGCCGTCGCCGACGAGGGTGACCGGCCGGCCCGCCGTGGCCCGGCGGACCCGCTCGACGAGCGGGTAGGCGCGCCAGCCGGGCACGTTCACGGGGCTGACGGTCCCTCGGGAGGCGTCGACCGGCCCCGCGCTGCCGATGCCGACGGTCCCTGCGGACGCCCAGAGCGGGGAGGCCGCGAGGTCGGCGAGCACCGCCTCGACCGCCGCCATCACCGTCTCGCCGTCCTCACGCGCGGGCGTGGGCCGCTGGGCACGCACGCGGATGCGGCCCTCGCCGTCGACCAGGGCGCCTGCGATCTTGGTGCCCCCGATGTCGAGGGCGGCGACGAGGCCCGTGGCGGGGTCGGTGTGCATGGGCGCGAGGTCTCCAGTCGGCGGCCGGGAAGAACGTCAGGTCGTTCCGTGCGGTCTTCACAGTCTTCCGTGCGGTGACAACGTTGTCCAGGGCCTATGCTCGAACCGAGATCGACTCGACACCCTACGGAGGAACCGCACACCGTGGCCGACATCGCCCGCCGCACCGAGCACCGCTACGGCAACCGGCCCACGATGAAGGACGTCGCCGCCCGGGCGGGCGTCGGTCTCAAGACGGTCTCCCGGGTCGTCAACGGCGAACCGGGCGTCACCCCGGACACCGAGCGCCGGGTGCGGGAGGCCATCGAGATCCTCGGCTTCCGCCGCAACGACAGCGCGCGGGTCCTGCGCAAGGGCAGGACGGCGACCGTCGGTCTGGTCCTGGAGGATCTCGCGGACCCCTTCTACGGGCCGCTCAGCCGGGCGGTCGAGGAGGTCGCGCGGGCGCACGGGGCGCTGCTGTTCAACGGCTCCAGCGCCGAGGACCCGGAACGGGAGCAGGAGTTGGCGCTCGCGCTGTGCGCGCGCCGGGTCGACGGTCTCATCGTCATCCCCGCCGGTGACGACCACCGGTATCTGGAGCCCGAGATGAGGGCGGGCGTCGCCACGGTCTTCGTCGACCGGCCCGCCGGTCGGATCGACGCCGACGCCGTCCTCTCGGACAGCTTCGGCGGGGCGCGCGGCGGGGTGGCCCATCTGATCGCACACGGCCACCGCCGGATCGGCTTCATCGGCGACCGTCCCCGCATCCACACCGCGGCCGAGCGGCTGCGTGGCTACCGGGCGGCGATGGAGGACGCGGGCCTCCCGGTCCGGGACGCCTGGGTCTCCCTCGGGTCCACCGACCCGGAGCGCGTGAGCACGGCGGTACGGGAGATGTTGGCGGCATCCGAGCCCGTGACGGCCCTGTTCTCGGGGAACAACCGGGTCACCGTGACGGTGGTCCGGGCCCTCGCCCGGCACGGGCAGCCGGTCGCCCTGGTGGGCTTCGACGACATCGAACTGGCCGATCTGCTCGGCGTCACGGTCGTCGCCCAGGACGCCGCCGCGCTCGGCAGGACCGCGGCGGAGCGGCTCTTCCGGCGCCTCGACGGAGCCGAGGAGGCGCCGGAGCGGCTGGTGCTCGGCACGACGCTGCTCGCCCGTGGATCGGGCGAGATCGCGCCGTCGGACGTCTGAGGTCGCTCGCTCAGCAGATCCGCAGGCCCGCCACGGGGCCCCCGCCCGCACCGCCCGACAGGTGGAGCACGCTGAGGTAGACGTTCGTGTTGCCGCTGTCGTCGTCGGTGCGGGCGAACCAGCGGCTGGTGCTTCCGCCGTACGTCTCGGTCCGGTCCAGATCGACCTGGCAGGAGAAGGTGTGCGGACCGGCGCCGACCGTGCCCATCTCGCCGCCGTCGTAACGGGTGGTGGTGGCGCTGCGCACCACCTGGCAGCTCGCCGAGGAGCCGGAGGCGGTGCACCCGGAGGCGGGCGGCGGGGCCTCGGTGGTGGGCTGCGTCGTGGCGCCGCCGCCGGAGGAGCTGCCGGTCGTGCTCGAACCACCGGCCGCGGCGGCGCCTCCGCCGGGCTTGCCGGGGGCAGTCGTGGCGCCGCCTCCGCCGCCCGCTCCGGACGCCGTCTCCGCATCCGTACCGCCCGCGGCCGGGCCACCCGCCGCCGGGTCCCGGTCCGATCCTTCGGAGCCGGGGTCGCCGGTGGCCGTCGCCCCGCCGGCCGCCGCGCCGGACTCCCGGCCCGAGGGGGTGGCACCGGCGGAGGGGGTCGCGGTGCCGCTCGGCCGCCCGGAGGGCGCGTTGCTGCTGCCCGGATCCAGGACGCGGCCGGGGTCGCCGCCGGCGGCGCCGCCCCGGTCGCCGTCCTGCGGGGTCTCGCCGGTGGCCCGCGTGCTGTTGTCGTGGTCCATGAGGGCGTACGTGACGCCTCCGCCGGCCAGCAGGACCGCGGCCACGGCGGCGGCGATCAGCACGTTCCCCCGGCGGGGCTTCGTCCCGGCGCGCCGGGCGGCCCGCGTCCCGGCGCGGGCGCCGGGTCCGGTCTCCGGCCCCACGGGTGGCACGGGGACGGCGGGCCCGAAGGCCCCGCCGAGCGGAGCGGCACCGTGCGGAGCGACCGCGGGCCCGGGCACCGAGCCTTCGGCCGTCCCCGCGTACGGGTTCCGCTCCGCGGAAGCGGCGTACGGATGCGGCTCGGCGGAAGCCGCGTGGGGGCTCACGTCCGCCGGAGGCGCGTAAGGGTTCTGGTCCGCGGAAGCCGCGTACGGGTTCGGGCCCACGGGACCCGCGCCGGGATTCGCGCCTGCCGGACCCGCGTACGCACTCGGCTCCGCGGAAGCCGCGTGCGGGTTCGGGTCCACGGGACCCGCGTACGGGTCCGGGGCCGGGGCCCCCGGCGTGGGCGCCTCGGCGGCGAGCCCGGCTCCGCCCGTCATCGCCTCCGGCGCGCCTTCCGGTTCCGGTGTCGGCTCCCCCACCGCGCCCAGGAGCCGTGCCGCCTCGCGGGCGGTCGGGCGGGAGGCGGGGTCCTTGTCCAGGAGGCGGAGCAGGACCGGGGCGAGGGGTCCGGCGCGTCGGGGCTCCGGGAGGGGTTCGGTGACGATGGCGGCCAGGGTCGACCAGGTCGACGTACGACGGAAGGGCGAGGCGCCCTCGACCGCCGCGTACAGGGTCGCGCCCAGCGCCCACACGTCCGAAGCGGGGCCCGGGTCCTGGCCGCGGGCGCGCTCGGGGGCGAGGAAGTCGAGGGAGCCGACGATCTCGCCGCTGCGGGTGAGGTGGGTCGCGGAGCCGTCGCCGGGGTCCTCCATCGTGGCGATGCCGAAGTCGGTGAGGACGATCCGGCCCGAGCGGTCGAGCAGGATGTTGCCGGGCTTCACGTCGCGGTGGAGGACGCCCACGTCGTGCGCGGCGGCCAGCGCCTCCAGGACGTGGGCGCCGATGCGGGCGGCCTCGACGGGGTCGACGGTGCCGCGTTCGCCGAGGACGTCGTCGAGGGAGGGCCCGTCGACGAGCTCCATGACGATGACGGGCCGGCCCTCGTGCTCGGTGACGTCGTGGACGGCCACGACTCCGGGGTGGCGGACCCGGGCGGCGGCGCGTGCCTCGCGGGTCATCCGCAGGCGCAGGTCGGCCAGTTCGGGCGCGGCCGCGTCCGTGTACGTACGGAGTTCCTTGACGGCGACCTCACGGCCGAGCACCTCGTCGACGGCCCGCCAGACGACGCCCATGCCTCCGCGCCCGAGCTGCCGCACGATTCTGTAGCGGCCCGCGAGCCGCCCGTTCTCCCCCGATGACACCGCTGCCCCGTCCCCTGTCGATCATGTGAACTCGACAAGAGTACGGGGCAGTTGGCGCGAAAGTGACCGTTTAGCGATCAGTGGTGACCGTGAGGTCGCCTCGGCGCGGGGCGGCGAAGCGGTCGAGGTCGGCGCGGGTCATGCCGGTGAGGGCGTCGACCTCGGCGGTGTCGAGCGCGCCGCAGTCGATGCCGCGCAGCAGGTAGGAGCTGAGGGCCTTGGCGGTGGCGGGCTCGTCCATCACGTCGCCGCCGGCGTGGTTGGCGTAGGCGGAGAGGCGCTTGGCGGCGGCCTCGAAGCCCTCGCGGTAGAAGGCGAAGACGGCGGCGTAGCGGGTGGGGATGTGGCCGGGGTGCATGTCCCAGCCCTGGTAGTAGGCGCGGGCGAGGGCGCGGCGGGTGAGGCCGTAGTGCAGGCGCCAGGCCTCGTGGACGTGCTCGGTGGAGCCGACGGGCAGGACGTTCGTGGAGCCGTCGGAGACGCGGACGCCGGTGCCGGCGGCGGCGACCTGCATGATCGCCTTGGCGTGGTCGGCGGCCGGGTGGTCGCTGGCCTGGTAGGCGGCGGAGACGCCGAGGCAGGCGCTGTAGTCGAAGGTGCCGTAGTGCAGTCCGGTGGCGCGGCCCTCGGCGGCGCCGATCATGCGGGCGACGGCGGCGGTGCCGTCGGTGGCCAGGATGGACTGGCTGGTCTCGATCTGGATCTCGAAGCCGAGGCGGCCCGCGTCGAGGCCGTGGGCCTTCTCGAAGGCCTCCAGGAGGCGGACGAAGGCGGAGACCTGCTCGGGGTAGGTGACCTTGGGGAGGGTGAGGACGAGGCCGTCGGGGAGGCCGCCGTTCTCCAGGAGTCCGGTGAGGAAGACGTCGGTGGTCCGGATGCCGCGGTCGCGCACGGCGGACTCCATGCACTTCATCCGGATGCCCATGTACGGGGCGGCGGTGCCGTTCTCGTACGCCTCGGAGATCAGGCGGGCGGCGCGGGCGGCGTCCTGATCCTCGTCCTGGCCCGCGTACCCGTCCTCGAAGTCGACGCGGAGGTCCTCGATGGGCTCGCGCTCCAGCTTGGCCCGTACGCGGCCGTAGACGTCCTCGGCGAGGTCGTCGGAGAGGCCGAGGACGGCGGCGAAGGAGGCGGCGTCGGGGGCGTGCTCGTCGAGGGCGGCGAGGGCCTGGTCGCCCCAGGAGCGGATGGTGCCGGCCTCGAAGGCGTTGCCGGGGACGTAGACGGTGTGGACGGGCTGGCGGGTGCCGGGGTCTCCCGGGTAGCGCCGGTCGAGCTCGGCGTCCACCGCTGCGAGGGAGGCGCTGATGCCCTCGCTGACCGCGCCGGCGAGGCTCGTCGACACCTTCTCCTGCTGACCCATCCTGCATCCTCCTGTTTTCCGCTGCACGGAATCAACAATCCGTATAGCGAAGTTAGTAGGCCGTCGGGACCTGAGTCAATGGTTGTCCGAAACGGCCGAGGGCCGCACGGCGACAGATCGCCGTGCGGCCCCCGGGACCGACAGAACCGCAGGTCATCAGCCCTTGCGGGACTTGACCTCTTCGGTCAGCTGCGGGACGACGTCGAAGAGGTCGCCCACGACGCCGTAGTCGACGAGGTCGAAGATCGGAGCCTCGGCGTCCTTGTTGATGGCGACGATGGTCTTCGAGGTCTGCATGCCCGCGCGGTGCTGGATCGCGCCGGAGATGCCGGAGGCGATGTACAGCTGCGGCGAGACCGACTTGCCGGTCTGGCCGACCTGGTTGGAGTGCGGGTACCAGCCGGCGTCGACGGCGGCGCGCGAGGCGCCGACGGCGGCACCGAGCGAGTCGGCGAGCGCCTCGATGATCGCGAAGTTCTCGGCACCGTTGACGCCGCGGCCGCCGGAGACCACGATCGCGGCCTCGGTCAGCTCCGGGCGGCCGGTCGACTCGCGCGGGGTGCGGGCCGTGACCTTGGTGCCGGTGGCCAGCGCACCGAAGGAGACCGCGAGGGCCTCGACGGCGCCGGCGGCCGGGGCGGCCTCCACGGGGGCCGAGTTCGGCTTGACCGTGATGACCGGAGTGCCCTTGGAGACACGGGACTTGGTGGTGAAGGACGCGGCGAACGCGGACTGCGTCGCGACCGGGCCCTCGTCACCGGCCTCCAGGTCCACGGCGTCCGTGATGATGCCGGAGCCGATGCGCACCGCGAGGCGGGCGGCGATCTCCTTGCCCTCGGCGGAGGACGGGACGAGCACGGCGGCCGGAGAGACGGCGGCGACGGCGGCCTGGAGCGCGTCGACCTTCGGGACGACGAGGTACTCGGCGAACTCGGGGGCGTCGGCCGTGAGGACCTTCACCGCGCCGTGCTCGGCGAGCGCGGCGGCGGTGTCGGCGGCGCCGTTGCCGAGCGCGACGGCGACCGGGTCGCCGATGCGGCGGGCGAGGGTCAGCAGCTCGAGGGTGGGCTTGCGGACGGCTCCGTCGACGTGGTCGACGTAGACGAGAATCTCAGCCATGGGACTTCAATCTCCTGCGAACGAAAGGGGCGGTCTGAGGGGCTCGCGCGAGCCTTAGATGAACTTCTGGCTCGCGAGGTACTCGGCCAGCTGCTTGCCGCCCTCGCCCTCGTCCTTGACGATCGTGCCCGCGGTGCGCGCCGGACGCTCGGCGGCGGAGTCGACCGCGGTCCAGGCGCCGGCGAGGCCGACCTCGTCCGCGTCGATGTCCAGGTCGTCCAGCTCCAGGGACTCCACCGGCTTCTTCTTGGCGGCCATGATGCCCTTGAAGGACGGGTAGCGGGCCTCGCCCGACTGGTCCGTCACGGAGACGACGGCCGGAAGCGAGGCCTCCAGCTGCTCGGAGGCGGTGTCGCCGTCGCGGCGGCCCTTCACGACGCCGTCCTCGATGGAGACCTCGGAGAGCAGCGTGACCTGCGGGACGCCCAGACGCTCGGCGAGGATCGCCGGGAGGACACCCATGGTGCCGTCGGTGGAGGCCATGCCGGCGATGACGACGTCGTAGCCGACCTTCTCGATCGCCTTGGCGAGCACCAGCGAGGTGCCCATGACGTCGGTGCCGTGCAGGTCGTCGTCCTCGACGTGGACGGCCTTGTCGGCGCCCATGGAGAGCGCCTTGCGGAGCGCGTCCTTGGCGTCCTCGGGGCCGACCGTGAGCACGGTGACCTCGGCGTCGTCGGCCTCTTCGGCGATCTGCAGGGCCTGCTCGACGGCGTACTCGTCGAGCTCCGACAGCAGGCCGTCGACGTCGTCGCGGTCGACGGTCAGGTCATCGGCGAAGTGCCGGTCGCCGGTGGCGTCGGGCACGTACTTCACACAGACAACGATCCTCAAGCTCACGCCGGCTCTCCTACTGCATCGGTCATTACTGGGCTGCCTTGTTGCTCGCAGCATAGGCGCCTGAAGGGCGGGTTTCCGGTCGGGGCGCCACACGCCCCGACCGGAATATTACTCGTCAGTACACCCAGTTCGTTACCGCTGAGCAAGCGCTCAGGCATGTGACCTTGCCAACGCGCGGAGAGCGGCGCGCACGGGAACTCTCAGTCGCGCAGCGCGTTGAAGCGGCCGTGGTGGTAGAGGAGCGGCCGGCCGGCCCCGTCCGGGTCCCCCGCGACCGCCTGCGCGATGACGATCCGGTGGTCGCCGGCGGGCACCCGGGCCACCACACGGCAGACCAGCCAGGCGAGGACGCCGTCGAGCACGGGCACGCCCTCGGGACCGACGCTCCAGCGCGTGCCCTCGCCGAAGCGGTCGGCGCCGCTGCGCGCGAAGGTGGCCGCGAGCTCCTGCTGGTGCTCGCCGAGTATGTGCACGCCGATGAACTCGGCCTCGGAGACCACGGGCCAGCTGGAGGAGCCCGTGCCCACCCCGAAGGAGATCAGCGGGGGCTCGGCGGCGACGGAGTTGAGCGAGGTGGCGGTGAAACCGACCGGCCGCTCGCCGTGCGCGGTGATGACCGCGACACCGGCCGCGTGCCGGCGGAAGACGGAGCGGAGCAGATCGGGAGAGGCCTGCCGGGGTGCGCCGATCGTGGGAACGGTACTGAGCTGGAGGTCCGGAGTGACCGTCATGGAGTTGTCCTTCTGCGCGGGCGTCATGAGAGGGGTCCTGGGGTGGTCAGACACCCGGACAGCGCGCGCTCGCGTTGCGGGCCAGGTCCACGTGGGCCCGGCCGTAGAGAAGGAGTTCTATGGGCACCCCGTCAGGGTGACGATCGATGGACGGTGCAGTCAAGTGCGTACCGGGATGTGGGAGAAGTGTCACGGCGTCAGACGGCCCGGCCCAGGGCGGCGATGACGTCCGCCCTGCGGGGCTGCCCGGCGGCCCTGCGGACGACGCGCCCGGCGGCGTCCAGGACGAGGACGGTGGGGGTACGGGCGATGCCCAGCTCGCGCACCAGGTCGAGCCGCTCCTCCGCGTCGATCTCCACGTGGCCCACGCCCGGCACCATCGCGGCGACCTCGGCGAGGGTCCGGCGGGTGGCCCGGCAGGGCTGGCAGAAGGCCGTCGAGAACTGGACGAGGGTGGCCCGCTCCCCCAGTGCGGCGCCCAGCGCCTCCGGCCCCAGGACCTCGGTCATCCCACTCCCCTTCGCTCACCCGTTCCTCCGGTGCAGCGTCGCACGCCGCCGATCGATTCCCGCCACGACCACCGCGAGTGACGAGAATCTCCCTGTACGAAGCCGTCTGGACTGGTCACGGGGCCCCACATGGGGCACGATCTGCCCAAAGCCGAAAACCTACGGCCGCGTAACTTCGCCGGGAGAACCCGCTCCGGGCACATGAAGAAGAGGTTCCTCTCCGATGGCAGAACTCGTCTATCGACCGGTCGTCGGTGCCGCGCTGACCCTGTTCAAGGCGCTCGACCTGAAGATCGACACGCAGGGTTCGGAGCACATCCCCCGGACGGGAGGGGCGGTGCTCGTGAGCAACCACATCAGCTATCTGGACTTCATCTTCACCGGACTCGCGGCCCTGCCGCAGAAGCGCCTGGTGCGCTTCATGGCGAAGGACTCCGTCTTCAGGCACAAGGTCTCGGGACCGCTCATGCGCGGCATGAAGCACATCCCGGTGGACCGCTCCCAGGGCGAGCACGCCTACAAGCACGCCCTGGAGTCCCTGCGGGCCGGCGAGATCGTCGGCGTCTTCCCCGAGGCGACCATCTCGCAGTCCTTCACCCTGAAGGGCTTCAAGACGGGTGCGGCGCGCCTGGCGCAGGAGGCGGGCGTCCCGCTGATCCCGATGGCGCTCTGGGGCACCCAGCGGCTGTGGACGAAGGGCCGCCCGCGGAACTTCAAGCGGAGCCACATCCCGGTGACCATCCGCGTCGGCGAGCCGGTCGAGGCTCCCGCGGACCAGTACGCGGGCGCGATCACCCGCCGCCTGCGCGAGCGCGTCCAGGAGCTCCTGGAGGCCGCGCAGCGCGCCTACCCGGTGCGCCCGAAGGACGCGAACGACACCTGGTGGATTCCCGCACACCTCGGCGGTACGGCTCCGACGCCGGCCCAGGTCAAGGAAGCCGGCTGACGGAACCGTTCCTGCACCGCCCGTCAGAGCCCGGCCGGCAGCGTCCGCTCCAGTGACGGGCGGTCCGGGGCGGCCTTCAGGGCGGCCAGGACGACCGGGTGCGGCTCGGCGTACAGCTCGGGGTGGTCGACCTCGCCGAGCTCCGGCCGCACGGTCCAGGCGAGGCGTTCCTCGCCCAGCGAGAACCGGGCGTCGATGCCCGGCTTGTTGCCCCGCACGTCCTGGCGGGCCCAGGCGCGCTCACCGGGCAGCAGGACGGCGACCAGGCCGTGGATCACCGGGTCCGAGCCGTCGTCCTCGGTGAGCCGCTGGTAGCAGAGGGCGGCGGGAATGCCGCGGGCCCGCAGGAGCGCGGCGTAGGCGACGGACTTGGCGTAACAGATCCCGGTGCGCCGCCCCAGGACGTCGGAGGCGCGCCAGGTGACGCGGAGATCGCCGGAGTCCATGGAGTGCGGGACGGTGTCGCGGACGAACGCGAAGGCGGCTTCGGCGTATGCGTATGCGTCGGGGTGTGCGTCGGCGAGGCGCTCGGACACCTCCCTGACGAGCGGGTGCTCATGGTCGACGGCCTCGCCCGCCGCGAGATAGGCCTCGATGTCAGGGTTCTGCTGGATCAGTTCCATGCGGGACGACCCTATGAAGACGGCCGGACGGAGTCAATGACTTTCCGTCCGGCCGTATATTCATTCATCCGCGGCTAGCGGGCCATCTCTTCCTTCAGCGCCTGGAGGAAGGCGTCCACGTCGTCCTCCTTGGTGTCGAAGGCGCACATCCAGCGCACATCGCCGGCGGCCTCGTCCCAGAAGTAGAAGCGGAACCGTTCCTGCAGTCGTCGGCTCACCTCGTGCGGAAGGCGGGCGAAGACCGCGTTGGCCTGCACCGGGTAGAGGATCTCCACCCCGTCGACCCCGCGCACGCCGGCGGCGAGGCGCTGGGCCATCGCGTTGGCGTGGCGGGCGTTGCGCAGCCACAGGTCCTTCGCGAGGAGGGCCTCCAGCTGCACCGACACGAAGCGCATCTTCGAGGCGAGCTGCATGGACAGCTTGCGCAGGTGCTTCATGTGGCTGACCGCGTCGGGGTTCAGGACGACGACGGCCTCGCCGAAGAGCATGCCGTTCTTCGTACCGCCGTACGAGATCACGTCCACGCCGACCGCGTTGGTGAACGCGCGCATGGGCACGTCGAGCGAGGCGGCGGCGTTGGCTATCCGGGCCCCGTCGAGGTGCACCTTCATGCCCTTGGCGTGGGCGTGCTCGACGATCGCGCGGATCTCCTCCACCGTGTAGACGGTGCCGAGCTCCGTGTTCTGGGTGATCGAGACCACCTGGGGCATGGCCCGGTGCTCGTCCTCCCAGCCCCAGGCCTGCCGGTCGATGAGCTCGGGGGTGAGCTTGCCGTCCGGGGTGGGGACGGTGAGCAGCTTGAGGCCGCCCATCCGCTCCGGCGCGCCGCCCTCGTCCACGTTGATGTGGGCGGACTCGGCGCAGATCACGGCGCCCCAGCGATCGGTCAGCGCCTGGAGCGCGGTCACGTTCGCCCCGGTCCCGTTGAAGACCGGGAAGGCCTCGGCGGTGGGGCCGAAGTGGCTGTGCATGATCCGCTGGAGGTGCTCGGTGTACTGGTCCTCGCCGTAGGCGACCTGGTGGCCTTCGTTGGCGAGGGCGAGGGCCGCGAGGACCTCGGGGTGGGCGCCGGCGTAGTTGTCGCTGGCGAAGCCCCGGACCGACGGGTCGTGGTGACGACGTGCGTCGGTCCTGGGGCCGAGTGCCGCGGTCACGGCTTGGGGGTCAGCCACAGACGCTGTCCATTCACTTCCTGGGCGGGCTTGTCCCAGAGCCCGGCGATCTCGTCGGCCAGGTCCTTGACGTCGGTGAAGCCCGCGAACTTCGCGTTGGGGCGTTCGGCGCGCATCGCGTCGTGCACCAATGCCTTGATCACCAGGATGGCAGCCGCCGCCTGCGGGCCGTCGTCGCCCCCCAGCTTGCGGAAGGAGTCGGCCATGGCGAGGGTCCAGGCCTCGGCGGCCGCCTTGCCGGCGTTGTACGCGGCGTTGTTGGCGACCGGCTTGTGCGCGCCGGACTGGCTGATCAGGGCGTACCGGCCGCGCCCGCCGGCGCGCAGCAGCCCGTCGTGGAAGGCGAGCGAGGTGTGCTGGACGGTGCGGATCAGGAGCTTCTCCAGGAAGTCCCAGTCCGCGAGGTCGCTCTCCGTGAAGGAGGGGGCCCCGCGCCAGCCGCCGACGAGGTGGACCAGGCCGTCGATCCGGCCGAACTCCTTCTCGGTCTTCGCGGCCCAGTCGCGCGTGGCGTCCAGGTCGAGCAGGTCGACCGTGTCGCCGACGACCTTGGCTCCGCCGTGCGCGTAGCGGGCGGCGTCGACGGCCTCCGCGAGGCGCGCCGGGTCGGCGTCGGAGGCGACGACCGTGGCGCCCGCCTCGGCGAGGCGCAGCAGCGTCGCGCGGCCCGCGGGGCCGGCCGCGCCGGCGACCGCGATGACGGCGCCGTCGAGCGGCCCGCCGTTTCCGTTGGCGTTCATGGGCGACGCCTCCTCGGTGTTCTCGGTGAGGTCGCTCACGCGGCGGCCCGCTCGGTGCTCGGGACGTCGGCGGCGGTGATCCCCTTGGTGTCGGCGATCACGCCCTTCAGCTTCTTGGCGAGGGCCTCAAAGAACATGCTGAGCGGAAACTCGTCCGGAAGCACGTCGTCGACGAGCTTGCGGGGCGGGAGGGACAGGTCGAGGGCGTCGGGACCCTTGGCCCACTTCGATCCCGGGTGGGGGGCGAGGTAGGTGGTGACGAACTCGTACGCCTTGAACCAGTGGACCAGCTTCGGGCGGTCGATGCCCTCGCGGTAGAGGGTCTCGATCTCGGAGCAGAGGCGGTTGGTGACCTCGGGGGCCCGCTCCCAGTCGATCCTGAGGATGTTGTCCGTCCAGCGCACCACGTCGTTCTTGTGGAGGTACGCGAAGAGGAGCTGGCCGCCCAGACCGTCGTAGTTGCGGTTACGGTCGCCGGTGAGCGGGAAGCGGAACATCCGGTCGAAGAGGACCGCGTACTGCACGTCACGGCCGTGCGCGTTGCCCTCGGCCTCCAGCTTCACGGCCTCCTTGAAGGCGGTGAGGTCGCAGCGGAGCTCCTCCAGGCCGTACATCCAGAAGGGCTGGCGCTGCTTGATCATGAAGGGGTCGAAGGGCAGGTCGCCGCGGCTGTGCGCGCGGTCGTGGACCAGGTCCCAGAGCGCGAAGGCCTGCTCGCAGCGCTTCTGGTCGCCGAGCATGACGGCGATGTCCTCGGGCAGCTTCACGCCGAGGGTGTCGACCGCGGCCTCGGTGACCTTGCGGAAGCGCGCGGCCTCGCGGTCGCAGAAGATGCCGCCCCAGGTGAAGCGCTCCGGGACCTCGCGGACGGCGACGGTCTCGGGGAAGAGGACGGCCGAGTTGGTGTCGTACCCGGCGGTGAAGTCCTCGAAGGTGATGCCGCAGAAGCCCGGGTTGTCGTAGCGGGTGCGCTCCAGCTCGGAGAGCCACTCCGGCCAGACCATGCGGAGCACGACGGCCTCGAAGTTGCGGTCCAGGTTGCCGTTCTGCGTGTACATCGGGAAGAGCACGAGGTGCTGGAGCCCGTCGGCACGGCCCGCGGAGGGGTGGAACTCCATGAGGGAGTCCAGGAAGTCCGGCACGGTGAAGCCGCTCTCGACCCACTTGCGCAGGTCCGCGACGAGGGCGCGGTGGTACGCGCCGTCGTGCGGGACGAGCGGGGAGAGCTGCTCGACGGCCGCGACCAGGCGGTCCACGGTCAGCTCGACGAGCGCGCGGGCGGGAGCGCCCTCGGCCTCGAAGTCGATGGAGCCGTCCGCGCTCTGCCAGGGACGGATCTCCTCCACGGCATTCTTGAGCTCGGCCCAAGCCGGGTGGTCGATCACCCGGGCGTCGGTGGCTATACCCCCACCGGTCACGTCCTGCACAAGAATTTCCGTCATGCCTCTTCCTCCACAGGAGAACCTTGCGTCAAAACACCGTAACCGTCGACGCTTCTTTCCCACAAGAGCAGCAAGAGAAATTATCCTGTGCGACCCCCCTGGCGGCAGAAGTTTTTCCTGTCCACCAGGGTCGAAGCCACGCTTCCGCCGTACGGATCAGCCGAGCGGCTTGATCAGCAGCTCGAACTCCAGGTCGTCGCGCTGGGGCAGACCGAACCGCTCGTCGCCGTACGGGAACGGCGTCATCCGGCCCGTGCGCCGGTAGCCTCGCCGCTCGTACCAGGCGATCAGCTCCTCGCGGACGGAGATCACCGTCATGTGCATCTCGCGCGCGTCCCACAGCTCGCGCACGCGGCGCTCGGCCTCCGCGATGATCTGCTTGCCCAGACCCGCGCCCTGCAGCTCGGGCCGGACCGCGAACATGCCGAAGTAGGCGGCCTCGCCCCGGTGCTCCAGCTGGCAGCAGGCGACGAGCTCACCGTCGCGCTCGACGACCAGGAGCCGGCTGCCGGGGGCGGTGATGACCGCGGCCACGCCCTCGGGGTCGGTGCGCTGCCCCTGGAGGATGTCCGCCTCCGTCGTCCAGCCGCCCCGGCTGGCGTCTCCCCGGTAGGCCGACTCGACGAGCGGGACGAGCGCCGGGACGTCGTCGAGGACCGCTTCGCGGTAGCTGATCCGGCCGGTCTCCTGGGACGTGACGGTGTCCATGTAACGGGGCTCCCCTCGGGCGCTGACGATCGGCGTGCGCGATCGTCCCGAGCCTAACGCGCGCACCTTTCGCTCCCCTCGTACACCTGTGCGCGCCCGTGCGCCCGCGTGCGGCGCACGGGCGGCGGGCATCCCTCACGTGAGGGGACGGCGTCGAGGGGGGGTGTGCCGTGCACGGACCGGGCCTGTCCGGGTGGCTGCTGGTCGCGCTGTGCGCGGCGACGGGCGTGTACTGCCTGCTGCGGATGCGCGCCTGCGCCGGTGAGGAGCGGAAGGCCGCGGGCGGTGAGGCGGTGATGGGGTTCGGGATGGCGTTCATGGCGCTGCCCGCCGCCGTCCTGACCCCGCCGGAGTGGGTCCTGCCGGTGTACGCGGCGGTGTTCGGCACGGCGGCGCTCCACGGCCTCCTCGCGGTCCGGCGCGGCGGTCATCATCTGCACCATCTGGTGGGCTCGGTCGCCATGGTCTACATGGCGGTGGCGATGGCGGCTCCGGGCACGGCGGGGGCGCACACGGGGCACACGCCGGGCGCGGCGGGCGGCATACCCGTGCTCACGGGCGGACTCCTCCTCTATTACACGGCGTACGTGCTCCGCTCGGGGACGCGGCTGGTCCCCCTGGCGGCGACCGCCGCGGGCCCCGGCCCCGCCTGGGCGACCCGGCCGGAGCTGACGCTCGCCTGCCGGCTCTCCATGGCGCTGGCGATGCTCGCGATGCTGGTGACCCTGTGAGGCCGGCGACGCGGCGGGCCGATGCCCCCGCGCGATCCGGCCCGGCACAGACACCTTCCGGCCAACCAAACCGTGGCGTACGTCACTTGCCGTCCGCGCCCATACCCCCGGCGAGTACCGCGCTCATAGGCTGACGCCATGTGGGTCTCCCTCGCGCTGTTCCTGCTCGGCGTCCTGACCGCCCTCGCGGCCCCCCGGCTGCTGTCCCGGGCCGACTGGGTGGAGCGAGAACCCGTGGTGGCCCTGTGGGTGTGGCAGTGCGTGGTCGCCGCCGTCCTGCTGAGTTTCGCGCTCTCCATGACCTTCAGCGCCTCCGCGGCCTGGCAGGCCGTCCGCGGGCAGCTGTTCGCCCCCGCGCCGCGCGCGGTGGTCGACGCCTACGAACTCGGCACGTCCGGGCCCTGGTCCGCGGTGCTCGCGGTGGCCCTCGCCGCCGGCGGGCTCTGGTCCGGGGCGATGCTGGGCCGCGAGATCGGCCGGGCCCGCGCCCGGCGCAGGCAGCGCCGCTGCGATCTGCTCGTCCGGTCACCCCTGTTGCCCGGGGAACGGCCGGGCAGCGAGCGGCTCGTCGTCCTGGAGGGAGAGCGGGCCGACGCCTGGTGGATGGGCGGCTCCACGCCGCAGCTGGTCATCACGACGGCGGCGCTCCGCCGCCTCAAGGGCCGTCAGCTGGACGCGGTCCTGGCGCACGAGCAGGGCCACGCACGGGCCCGGCACGACTGGCTCCTGAACGGGTCGGGGGCGCTGGCCGCCGGCTTCCCGGGCATCCCGGTCTTCACCGCCTTCCGCGAGGAGATGCACCGCCTGGTGGAGCTGGCCGCCGACGACGTGGCCTCGCGCCGCTTCGGCCGGCTGACGATCGCGCTCGCGCTGGTCGAACTGAACGAGGACCGCGGGGTGTTCGGCCCCGGGCCGGGCCCCGCCGCCGATCTGCCGCAGCGCGTGAACCGGCTGCTGACCGCCGCGCCCCGGCTCACCGCCGGGCGCCGGCTCCGGCTGACGGCCGCCGCGTCCCTGGTGCCCGTGGTCCCCGTGCTCGTGGCCTTCGCTCCGGCGCTCAGCGCGCTGGGATAGCGGCAGCCGGGTGGGGCGCACGGCGGACGGGACGCGGACGGCGACGCGCGACGGCCGCACGGAGGACGGCCCGGAGCTGATCGTCGGGCAGGATCGGCGCATGCGTTCCTCCGCCGTGATCTCCGGGGTCCTCGCCTCGGCCCTGCTCGTGCTCGTCGTCGCGGGGTGGTCGCCACTGCTCTCCGTCGACCGCTCGGTCGCCGAGGCGCTCCACCGCAGCGCCCTGGCCCATCCCGGGTTCACCCACGCCAACCGTGTCCTCAGCGACTGGGTCTGGGACCCGTGGACGATGCGCGCCCTGGCCGCCGGCGCCACCGTGCTGCTGTGGT
The DNA here is from genome assembly GCF_014648895.1 of Streptomyces tanashiensis. Lineage (GTDB taxonomy): Bacteria > Actinomycetota > Actinomycetes > Streptomycetales > Streptomycetaceae > Streptomyces > Streptomyces tanashiensis. The sequence continues at coordinate 275,415 of NZ_BMRZ01000007.1, read as the reverse complement.
GGCGGCGGGAGCGGCGGGCGGCCCTGTGGGTGGCGGGGACCAGCCTCCTGGCCGTCGGACTCCAGCAGGCCCTCAAGGCCCTGGTGGGGCGGGAGCGGCCGCAGTGGACCGACCCCGTCGACTCGGCAAGGTACGCCGCCTTCCCGTCGGGCCACGCGATGACGGCGACGGTCACCTGCGGGCTGCTGCTGTGGGTCCTCGCCCTGCACTGGCGGGAGGAGTGGCGCGGCTGGGGCACTCTGGCGGGCGCCGCCGCCGTCTCGGTGCTCGGGGTCGGCTGGACGCGGGTCTATCTGGGGGTGCACTGGCCCTCGGACGTCGTCGAGGGCTGGCTGCTCGGCTGGTGCTGCGTGGCCGCGGCGGTGCTCACGTACCGGTGGAGCGAGCGGCGCGGAGCGGCCGGGCTCTCCCCCGGGAACGGTGGCGGCGGCGCGGGGAGCAGCGGGAGCAGAATGGGAGAAAGACGATGAAGCCGCCTGTTCTGGACGATCCCCCGTGTCGCCCAGAACAGACGGCATCCCCGGCGGTATGCCACACGGGCATGCCGACGGAATGCGCCGAGTATATTGGCTCGCAGCCAGTCAACGCAGGAGTCCAGCATGTCCCCGCGTAGCCCATCGGTCAATGAAGAGCTTCGGCGGCGTTCGCGGGAGCGGATTCTCCAGGCCACCGTGGACCTTGTCGACGCTCACGGCTACGAGGCGACCACGCTCGGTGACATAGCGGAGCGGGCCGGTACGGCGCGGGGGCTGATCTCGTACTACTTCCCCGGCAAGCACGTACTGCTCCAGGCGGCGGTGCACCGGCTGATGCACCTCACCCTGGCGGAGGCGCTGGAACGGGAGCCGCGCACGGACGACGGCCGCGAGCGGCTGGCGCGGGCGATCGACGCGATCCTGGGGCTGGCGGTGACGCGGCCCACCCTGATGCGGACCCACATGGCGGGCATCCTGCAGGCCGACGGGTTCGTGCAGTGCGAGGAGCAGCAGCGCCTGGCGTTCCTGCTGCGGGACACGGTCACGCGGTACGGCTCCGCGGACGTGGACACGGACTACCCGATGCTGCGCGCGCTGCTGATGGGTTCGGTGGTGGCGGTGCTGCTGCCGGGGGCCCCGATGCCGCTGGCGCGCCTGCGGTGGGAGCTGTTCCAGCGGTACGGCCTCGACTGGGAGGCGGGCATGCCGCCGGACGGGGGTCCGCCCGACGGCACGCCTCGGTCATGACACGGTGATCAGTGCTTGAAGTCGTCGAAGTAGTCCGGCTGGGTCTGGACGTTGAGCTGGTCCATCCGGATCCGCTTCGCCGGGTCCGTACGACGGTCGGAGAGCTTCAGGACGTCGAAGCCCTTCGCGATGTCGTTCGAGTAGATGTGGCCGTTGTAGTAGTACGCGGACCACGAGCCGCCCGTCGTGATGGTGGTGGCGGACAGCGGGCCGCGCTCGAAGTAGGCGATCTCCTTCGGGGCGGACGAGTCGGTGAAGTCCCAGACGGAGACGCCGCCCTGGTACCAGGCCTGGACCATGAGGTCCTTGCCCTTGACCGGGATCAGTGAGCCGTTGTGGGCGACGCAGTTCTCGGTGTCGGCCTGGTGGCGCGGGATCTTGAAGTAGCTGCGGAAGACGAGCTTGCGCTTGTCGCCCTTGCCGACGATGTCGTAGATGCCGTCGGCACCCCGGTTCGGGCCGACCACGGCGTTGCAGGTGGCAGCGCCGCCGCCGCCGAGCTCGTCGGTGAAGACGACCTTGTTCGCCTTCTGGTTGAAGGTCGCGGAGTGCCAGAACGCGAAGTTGACGTTGTCCTGGACCCGGTCGATCACCCGCGGGTGCTCGGGGTCCTCGATGTCGAAGAGGATGCCGTCACCCATGCAGGCGCCGGCCGCGAGGTCCTTCTCCGGCAGCACGGTGATGTCGTGGCAACCGGTGGTCTTGGAGACGCCCGGGTTGGTGGGACCGCCCGGGTTGCCGCCGCCGTCCGGGCCCTCGCCCGGGAAGAGGACGGGGAAGTTGACGACGGCCGCCTTCTCGGGGGCCTTGCGCGGCACCTTGATGACGGAGATGCCGTCGTGCGGGGGCTGGCAGTCCGGGAAGGCCGCGTTGGGCGAGTAGGAGGAGACGTAGACGTACACGTTCTTGCCCTTGGGCAGGATCGTGTGGGTGTGCGAACCGCAGGCGGTCTCGACGGCGGCGACGTACTTCGGGTTGGCGATGTCGCTGATGTCGAAGATCTTCATGCCCTCCCAGGATTCCTTCACCGAGGCGGGCTGCGTCGTGCTGGCGCACGAGTTGTCGCTCCGGGAGGAGTCGGTGGAGAGGAAGAGCAGGTTCCCGGAGACGGAGATGTCGTTCTGGGAACCCGGGCAGAGGACCTGCGCGACGGTCTTCGGGGCCTTCGGGTTGCTGATGTCGTAGATCCGGAAGCCGTCGTAGTTGCCGGCGAAGGCGTACTTGCCCTGGAAGGCGAGGTCCGTGTTGAGGCTCTGGAGAGCCTCCTTGGGGACGTTCGCGAGGTGCTCGATGTTCTGGCTGTGGACTATCTCGTCCACGCCGGGTATCTCACCGCTCTGGATGGCGGAGCGCGCCTCGGCCGCCTGCTGGGAGGAGACGGCGCCCTGTGCGGGGCCGGCGTCTCCGGGGTCGGGGGTGGCGGCCGCGGGGCCTGCCGCGAGCAGTGTGGCCAGCAGCCCGGCGGCAGCGGATGCCACGCCCAGGCGTCTGAACCGGGCACGCGGGTCGCGCGTGTCGGACGTGGTACGCGGGGTACGCAACGAAGTCACTCCGTCCTCCCTGGTATCCGTTCAGCTGTGAACGGGTGTTGGACCCCGGCAGTATCTTCCGTGGCGTGCACATCTCAACAGATGGCAACACAGACGTAATGAAGGTTTTTGATCGGTCCCTGCGAGAAAGGTGCTAGGAACGGTCACTGTCCCCGCAAGAAAATCTGGAGGTCGCGTTGTTGATCCGCCGTCAGCGTGCCGTCGTCGCCGTGGCCCTGTCCGCCGTCGCCGTACTCGCCCTGAGTGCCTGCGAGTCGGGGCCCGACAAGGGCGCGCCGCAGGCCGGGGCCTCGACCGGTCCCGCGGTGGTGGCACCGGGGAAGCCCGGCGAACCGGCCCGGCGGATATCCCCGGAGGAGGCCGCGCGGCTGCTCCCGGACGAGAGCCCGAACGGCGCGGACTTCCGGTACGCGCAGATGATGATCGCGCACCACCGGCAGGCCCTGACGATGACCGCCCTGGCACCGGACCGGGCGTCCTCGCCCGCGGTGAAGAAGGTCGCCGAGCGGATCTCGGCGTCGCAGCGGCCGGAGATCGACGCGATGGAAGGTTGGCTGAAAAACAACGGTGGTCCGCGCGAACAGGGCACCCACGACCATCACTCGATGCCGGGCATGGCGTCCGAGGCCCAGCTGAAGGAGTTGCGGAGCGCGAAGGGCAAGGCCTTCGACGAGCTCTTCCTGAAGCTCATGATCACGCACCACGAAGGGGCCGTGACGATGGCCGCCGAGGTACTGAGCGAGGGGAACAACGTCCTCGTGGAGGAGATGGCGAACGACGTGATCGCCCAGCAGACCTCGGAGATCAACCGGATGCGCTCCCTCTAGCCGCGCTCCCTCCAGGGGGAACGGGGAGGGGCGCCGGCCGTCAGCCCGTCTCTCCCACGCGCCCGTCCTGGGCGTCGGCGGCGGCCAGGACGGAGTCGAGGAGACCGGGGAAGAGGGCGTCGAGGTCGCTCCTGCGCAGGCAGTTGAGCTTGGCCGTGCCCCGGTACATCTGCTGGATGACACCGCTCTCACGGAGCACCCGGAAGTGGTGCGTGGTCGTGGACTTGGTCACCGGGAGGTCGAAGTACGAGCAGCTGAGTTCGGTGCTCTCGCGCGCCATGTCCCGCACGATCCGAAGGCGCACGCTGTCCGCGAGGGCGTGCAGCACCTCTTCGAGGCGGATCTGGTCACGCGTGGGGTGCTCGAGGACGCGCGCGTTGGTGGTGGTCGTCATGGCGGCGGCTCCACTTCATCCGGGATGCGGTCCATTGTACGAGGGCTCTCGTAGTTTGACAGGCGCCGTACTACGATGGTTATCGTACGAGGACCTTCGAGGCACCCCGAAACGGAGTCCGTCATGAGCGTCGCCCTCTTCGAGCCGTTCACCCTGCGTTCCCTGACCGTGCCCAACCGCGTCTGGATGGCGCCCATGTGCCAGTACTCGGCGGAGGCGAGCGGACCGAACGCGGGGGTCGCCGGGGACTGGCACTTCGCCCACTACGCGGCCCGCGCCACCGGCGGCGCCGGGCTGATCCTCGTCGAGGCGACCGCCGTCGCCCCCGAGGGCCGGATCAGCCCGGCGGACCTCGGCCTCTGGAACGACGCGCAGATCGAGGGACTGCGCCGGATCTCCGGATTCCTCAAGGAGCACGGCACCGTGCCCGGCATCCAGATCGGCCACGCCGGACGCAAGGCCTCCACCAACCGCCCCTGGGAGGGCCGCGGCCCGGTCGACGCGTCCGAGGGCTGGCAGCCCGTCGGCCCGAGCCCCGTCGCGTTCGCGGAGGGCCACCCGGTGCCGACCGAGCTGACCGCGGAACGGATCCGGGAGATCACCGGCCGGTTCGCGGACGCGGCCCGACGCGCCCTGGAAGCCGGCTTCGAGGTCCTGGAGGTGCACGGCGCGCACGGCTACCTCATCGGCGAGTTCCTCTCCCCGCACAGCAACCACCGCACGGACGCGTACGGCGGCTCGTTCGAGAACCGGACCCGCCTCGCCCTGGAGGTCGTCGACGCCGTGCGCGCCGTCTGGCCCGAGGAACTGCCCCTCCTCTTCCGGATCTCCGCGACCGACTGGCTGGAGGAGCGGGGCTGGACGGCCGACGAGACCGTCCGGTTCGCCGCCCTCCTGCGCGAGCACGGCGTCGACCTCCTCGACGTCTCCAGCGGCGGCAACGGCGGACCGGCCGAGATCCCGGTGGGCCCCGGCTACCAGGTGCCCTTCGCCGCCCGCGTCAGGGCGGAGACCGGGCTGCCCGTCGCCGCCGTCGGCCTGATCACCGAGAGCGGGCAGGCCGAGAAGATCCTCGCCGACGGCGAGGCCGACGCGGTCCTCCTCGGCCGCGAGCTGCTGCGCGACGCCTCCTGGCCGCGCCGCGCCGCCCGCGAACTGGGCGCGGAGACCCCGGCCCCGCCGCAGTACGCCTGGGCGATCTGACCGCGCCGGCGGGGCGGGCCGAGAGGCCGGCGCGGGTCGCGGGGCGGGCGCCGTCTCCGGGTGGGGCCTCCGGTGCCGGGGCTGCCACGGCGGGGCAGGCGCCGTCTCCGATCGGCGCCCCCGGGTGCCGGGGCTGCCACGGCAGGGCGGGTGCCGGGGCCGGAGTGTCTCCGGGAGCCGTTGTCAGTGGCCGGGTGCAGACTGGCCCGTATCCGCGACAACGGCGTCCTGGAGGTGGCAGCCATGCCCGACGTACTCCTCACCGTAGGCACCCGCAAGGGCCTCTTCATCGGCCGGCGACACGACGGGCGGTGGGAGTTCGACGATCCCTCCTTCCCCGCCCAGGCGGTCTACTCCGTCGCCATCGACACCCGGCGGCCGACCCCGCGGCTGCTCGTGGGCGGGGACAGCAGCCACTGGGGCCCCTCCGTCTTCCACTCCGACGACCTCGGCAGGAGCTGGACCGAACCGGCCCGGCCGGCGGTGAAGTTCCCCGAGGACACCGGGGCCTCCCTGGAGCGCGTCTGGCAGCTCCACCCGGCGCCGCAGCACTCCCCCGACGTCGTGTACGCGGGGACCGAGCCGGCCGCGCTCTTCCGGTCGGCGGACGGCGGCGAGTCCTTCGAGCTGGTCCGCCCCCTCTGGGAGCATCCGACGCGCTCGCGGTGGGTGCCCGGCGGAGGCGGCGAGGCCGTGCACACCGTCGTCACCGACCCGCGCGACCCGGAGGCGCTGACGGTCGCGGTGTCGACCGCGGGGGTCTTCCGCTCGCGGGACGGCGGGGCGGCGTGGGCGCCCTCCAACCAGGGGGTGTCCGCCGTCTTCCTGCCCGACCCGGACCCCGAGTTCGGGCAGTGCGTCCACAAGATCGCCCAGGACGCGGGCGACAGGGACCGGCTCTACCTCCAGAACCACTGGGGGGTCTTCCGCAGCGACGACGCGGGCGCGAGCTGGTCCGACATCGGCTCGGGGCTCCCCTCCGACTTCGGGTTCGCGATCGCCGCGCACCCGCACCGCCCCGACACCGCCTACGTCTTCCCGATCACCGCCGACTCCGACCGGGTCCCGGCGGACCACCGCTGCCGCGTCTACCGCACGACGGACGCGGGCGAGACCTGGGAGCCGCTGTCCCGGGGGCTGCCCGAGGGCGACCACTACGGCACCGTGCTGCGGGACGCGCTCTGCACGGACGACGCGGATCCGGCGGGCGTCTACTTCGGCAACCGGAACGGCGAGCTGTACGCGAGCGCCGACGACGGGGACAGCTGGCGGCTGCTCGCGGAGCACCTGCCGGACGTGCTGTGCGTGCGGGCGGCGGTGATCTGACGGAATTCCGGATTCCGCCGGGGATGGTCAAGTACCGGTAAGTAGAGGGGAGTTCGTTCGCACAGCTATGCGATCATGAGGCCGCTCTCCCGGCCGTCGGCCGGGGCCTCCCTGATTGCAGAGGACCATGAAGCCCAGCCTGTTCTCCCACGCCCGCCGCGGCCTGCTCGTGCTCGCGGCCACCATCGGCATGCTCTTCGGACTCACGGCCGCTCCCGCGCAGGCCCAGGACCTCGTCCTCGACGGCATATTCGAGCTCCAGCCCCTCCACACCTCCGGCAAGTGCCTGGAGGTCGCCGACTGGAGCCAGGCGAACGGCGCCGCGGTGCGCCAGTGGGACTGCACCGGCAAGCCCAACCAGCGGTGGGCGCGGTACTACGCGCCCGGTTCCTCCACCGGCCCCTACTGGTACAAGAACCTGAACAGCAACAAGTGCCTGGAGATCAAGGACTGGGCCACGTACAACGGCGCCCTGGCCGACCAGTGGGACTGCCACTACGGCGCCAACCAGACCTGGTACGGCAACTCCGGCCAGATCTACCCCGACTTCAACTACGCGTCGAGCAAGTGCCTGGAGATCGCCGACTGGCGCACCGACAACGGCGCCCCGGCGCGGCTGTGGGACTGCACCTACCGGCCCAACTCCAACCAGAACTTCTACTTCAAGCGGGTCTGACCCACTCCCGGGGCGCCGGTCCGTCCGGCGCCCCTCCCGGCATCAGGGCAGGCGCCAGTCCACCGGCTGGGCGCCCATGCCGAGGAGCATCTCGTTCGCCCGGCTGAACGGGCGGGAGCCGAAGAAGCCCCGGTCCGCCGACATCGGGGACGGGTGCGCGGACTCGACCGCCGGCAGGTTCCCCAGGAGCGGACGGGCCCTGCGGGCGTCGCTTCCCCAGAGGATCGACACCAGGGGCTTGCCCCGGGCGGCCAGCGCGCGGATGGCCTGCTCGGTGACCTCTTCCCAGCCCTTGCCCCGGTGGGCGCCCGCCTTGCGCGGGGCCGTGGTCAGCGCCCTGTTGAGCAGCAGGACTCCCTGGCGGGTCCACGGCGTCAGGTCGCCGTTCGACGGCCGGGGCAGACCGAGGTCGGTGTGCAGCTCCCGGAAGATGTTCTCCAGGCTGGGGGGCAGCGAGCGGACCTCGGGCGCGACCGAGAAGCTGAGCCCCATCGGCATCCCCGGCGTGTGATACGGATCCTGACCCACGATCAGGACCCGCACCTCGTCGAAGGGCTGCTGGAAGGCCCGCAGCACGTTCGGCCCGGACGGGAGGTACGTCCGGCCCGCGGCGATCTCCGCCCGCAGGAAGTCGCCCATCGCGGCGACACGCCCCGCGACGGGGCTCAGGGCCTCCGCCCAGCCGGGCTCCACCAGTTCGTTCAAGGGTCGCGCTGTCACGGTCCGTCACTCTACCGGCCTACACCGACAGCCCGGTCCGACCCGGACCCCGGGCCACCCCCTAGACTCCGCGCACTCCCCCGCTCGACCTGTCGTGAGGACGGTGCACCGTGGCTTCCGTGAATGATTCCTCCGAAGACCTCGTCGTCGGCGTCGACTCCGGTGGATCGGGGCTCCGCGTCGCCCTGGCCGAGGCGGCGAGCGGCACCGTGCTGGAGACCGTCTCCTCCCGGGAACCGGTGCGGACGGGACCCGGCGGGATCTCCGCCGGTCACTTCCTGGAGCAGGTCCTGCCCGCCGTCGCCGCCCTGCGGGAGCGGGCCGGCGCGCGGCCGGTGGCCGCCGCGGCCGTGGGCGCCGCGGGGATGGCGACCCTCGGGGACGAGCTGCGGGCCGAACTGCCGGGCGCCCTCGCGGAGGCGTGGGGCGTGCGCCGGCTCGCCCTCGCGGCCGACGCGGTCACCGCGTACGCCGGGGCGCTCGGTCAGCGGCCGGGAGCCGTCGTGGCGGGCGGTACGGGTCTGATCGCGCTCGGCACGGATCTGACGTCCTGGCGGCGGGCCGACGGCTGGGGGCACCTCCTCGGCGACTGCGGCAGCGGCGCCTGGATCGGCCGGGCGGGCCTGGAGGCGGCGATGCGCGCGCACGACGGGCGGCGCGGAGGCTCGGCGGCGCTCCTGGGCCTGGCCGAGAAGCTCTTCGGACCGGCGGCGGGACTGCCGGGCGTGCTCTACCCGCGTACGGACCGGCCCGCGGTGCTGGCCTCCTTCGCCCCCGAGGTGGGGCGGTGCGCCGCGGTGGATCCCGTGGCGGCCGGCATCCTCGCGCGGGCCGGCGCGCACATCGCCGAGGCCGCCGAGGCCGCGTGCCCGGTGGAGCCGGGAGCCCTGGTGGCCCTCACCGGGGGGCTCTTCAAGATGGGCGAGCCCCTGCTCGCCCCCCTGCGGACCGCCCTCGGAGAGCTGCTGCCGCGGGCCCGGACCGTGGAACCGGCCGGAGACCCGCTCGCCGGGGCGGTCACCCTCGCCTCCGCGCTCGCCGACGGCACCCTGCGCCTGCCGGAAGACCCCTCGCTGCTCCGGGTGTTCGACACCAAGGCCGCCTAGGCAGGGCCGTCCGCCCAGGTGGGAGGCGGTGCGCCGGAGCGGGCGCGGGCCCGGAGGGGGTGGTGGGGGAAGGCCGGCGGAGCGGGCGCGGAGGGGAAGCGGAACGGAAGCCGCGATCGAGAGCGGACATAGGGGGGCAGAAGGCGCGTGACCGCACCTCAGCCAACTGCGCGGCGGGCGAAACCAGTAGCATGCGGCGCCATGAGCTCCCCCACTGGGCCTGCTTCCGGCCTGCCTGTACGAATGCCTCGACCCCGCCAGTCCGGGCGGCACCGTCGCCCCGAACCCGCGGCGGCGCCCGAGGGCGCTCCCGCGCTGGTTCTCGCCGTGCCCGGCGCGCCGTCCGCCGCCATACGCTCGCTGGCCGAAGAGGTCGTGAGCATCGCCCGCTCCGAGCTGCCCGGCCTGGAGGCCGCGATCGGCTTCCTCGAGGGCGACGACACCGAGTACCCCTCGCTCGCGACCGTCCTCACGGCGACCGCCACGCTGCGCACCGAGCGGTACGAGCTGGCCCTGGCCGCCGGCCGCGAGGCCACCGCCCCGACGGGCCCCGCCGCGGTCGTCGTCCCGCTGCTCGCGGGCCCGGACAGCGCCCAGATGCGCCAGGTGCGCCAGGCCCTGATGGACGGCGGCAACACCGCCGAGCTGACCGACGTCCTCGGCCCGCACCCGCTGCTCGCCGAGGCGCTGCACGTGCGTCTCTCCGAGGCCGGTCTGGCCCGCGCCGACCGCGCCCGCCTCTTCACGGTCGCGACGGCCGCCGACGGCATCATCCTGGCCACCGTCGGTGGCGAGGAGGCCGTGCAGGCCGCCGGCATCACCGGCATGCTGCTCGCCGCCCGCCTGGCCGTCCCGGTGATGGCCGCCGCGCTCGACCAGGAGGGTTCCATCGCCTCCGTGGCCGAGCAGCTGCGCGCCGCCGGCGCGGAGCAGCTGGCCCTCGCCCCGTACCTGATCGGCCCCGAGCTGGCCGACGGCCTCCTCGACGAGGCGTCGAAGGAGGCGGGCTGCGCCGCCGCCGAGCCGCTGGGTGCCTACCCGGCCATCGGCAAGCTGGTGCTCTCGCAGTACACGGCCGCGCTGGGCATCCCGCCGCAGCAGCCGCAGGGCGCGCCCTCGCTCTGAGGCCGCGCGACGGCCGGCGACCCCCGGTCGTACGGAAGGGCCCGCTCCGGATTCATCCGGTGCGGGCCCTTCGTCGTGTCCGGCGGAACCGGCCGGCTCAGCCGAGGACGACGCAGGAGGCGGCGGGCGCCTCGATCGCGCCCGCGCGGGACGGGATGCCCGTGTCCGGGTCGAGGGTGAACCAGGTGACGTCGCCGGAGCGCTCGTTCGCCGCGTACAGACGCCGCCCGGAGGGGTCCAGGGTCAGGTCGCGGGGCCAGGTGCCGCCGCAGGGCACGGTGGCGACGAGACGGGCCTCGGCGCCGTCCGCCCCGAGGGCGAGGACGGCGAGGGTGTCGTCGCCGCGCACGGCGGCCCAGAGGAAGCGGCCGTCGGAGGCGACGACCACCTCGGAGGGGTAGCTGGGGCCGGTCGTGCCCTCGGGGACGACCGGGGTCTCGCCGAGCGGTTCGAGCGCGCCCCGGGCGGCGTCCCAGCGGCAGACGGTGAGGGTGGGCTCCAGCTCGTTCAGGACGTAGGCGTGCGTGCCGGCCGGGTGGAAGGCGAGGTGGCGCGGTCCGGTGCCGGGGCGCAGCGCGGTCTCGCCGTGGAGGCGGAGCTCCCCCGTCGCGGGGTCGAGGGCGCAGATCCGTACGGAGTCGGTGCCGAGGTCCACGCTGACGACCCAGTCACCGCTGGGATCGGGGAGGACCTGGTGGGCGTGCGGGCCGCCCTGGCGGTCGGCGACGGGGCCGCTGCCCTCGTGCCGCAGGACCGCCGAGGCGGGGCGGGCGGTGCCGTCCCCGGCCAGGGGCAGGGCGGTGACGCTGCCGGAGGTGTAGTTGGCGGTGAGGAGGTGTCCGGCGGCGAGCGCGAGATGGGTGGGGCCCGCGCCGTCGACGGGGACGGGGGCGCCGAGCGGCCGGGGTGCGGGTCCGGTGACGTCGAAGGCGGCGACGGCGCCCGCCCGGGTCTCGGACACGGCGTGGAGCACGGCTCCTTCGAGGGCGAGGAAGGACGGGTCGGCGACGGCGTCACTGACCCCGGTGACGGTCAGCGCGCCCGTCTCCTCGTCCACGTCGGCGGCGAGGACGCCGCGGCCCCCCGCCGAGGTGAAGGAGCCGATGTACGCCCGTACCCCGTTCCGGCCCTGATCCGTCCCTGTGCCGCCCACGGCGCCTCCCCAGTCCCCGCGGCCGGTCGCGGTCGACCGGCCGTCGTCTCGTCGGGCCGACGGTAGCAGGCGGTCTAGACCAGAGCGGAGGGGTTCCGGACCTCAGGGGGACGGACCTCGGGGCAGGCCTCAGGGCTCGCCCCGGGACGGGCCTCGGGGCGGACCTCGGCACGGACCTCGGCACGGACCTCGGGACGGGCCTCGGGGCGGCCCTCAGGAAGAGACCTCAGGAACGCACCACCCACGCACCCGGCGGAGTGCGCAGCGGAGCGTCCAGCTCGGTGAGCACGCGAGCGAGCCCCCTGGCGTGGGCGAGAGCGGGCGCGCCCGCGTGGACGTCGCTCTCGCTCCGGTGATGAGCGTCCGGCTCCACCGCGGCCCCGTCGCGCGAGGTGAGGGCTTCCACGGCCGCCTCGACCCGCCAGCAGGCGGCGGCCAGGCGGGCGTCGTGACCGGCGTCCGGGTCGGCGGCCACGGAGACGAGTCCCCGCACCTCTCCGGCCGCCTCGTCGAGGAGCCCGAGGACTCGGCGGGCCCGCTGCTTCCTCCCCCGGAAGGGGTTCAGCGGATGCACGAGCGGAGCCAGCGAGAGCCGTACGCGCCCGAGCAGCGCCTCCAGCTCGGCGGCGTGCGGCGTCGGGTCGGCGGCCTGCTCGCCGGCGAGACGCCGGACGGACGCCGACGTCGCGGACCGGACGCAGAGGAGCGCGCGCTGGATCCACGCGTCGTTCGTGGTGTGCGTCCGGACGGGAAGGACCAGCGTCACGGCGAGACCGGCGCACACGGCCCCGACGCCGGTCTCGGCCACGCGCAGGAGGAGCAGCGCGCCGTCCAGCACCCCGAGCAGCCCGTAGAGCAGGCTGGCCATCACGGTGACCGCGAGGATCATCCAGCTGTACGACACGGCGGCGGTGTAGAAGATCCCGAACACGCACACGGCGACCAGCACCGCGGTGAGGGCGGGCGCGCCGCCGCCCAACGGGACGGCGACGAGGAACCCGCCGGCGATGCCGGTGACCGTGCCGAGGACCCGGCGGAAGCCCCGTACGAGCGTCTCGCCCCGTGAGGACGTGTTGACGAAGATCCACCAGACGGTGCCGACGGCCCAGTACCAGCGCTCCTCCGAGAGGAACTGTCCGATGACGAGGGCCGCCCCCGAGGCGACGGCGACCTGGACGGCCTGGCGGGTGGTGGCCCGGGCGAGTCCCGTCCCGGCGAGGGCGGCGGGCACGGCCGGCGGCGGGACCCGGCGCTCGATGGGCCACAGCACGAAGCGCACGGTGGCGGCCGCGCCCAGGGCGATGCCGGTGGCCGCGTACAGCTCGGGGAGCTGGGCGGGGAGGGCGTGCAGGAACTGGGTCACGAAGAACTGCATGAAGGCGAAGATGCCGAGCGCGTGGCCGCGCGGCCCCCAGCGGCGCGCGTACACGCCCGCGAAGATCACGAGCAGCCAGGCCGCGTCGCGCACGAGCGGCGCGCCGTGCAGGAGCGCCGCGAGGGCGAGCACGGGGAAGCCGACCGTCGGCAGCAGGGCGGTGGTGACGGCCTGACGGCGCACCGTGGGGTCGCCGACCGTGAACAGGGCGAGCAGTGCGGCGAGGCCTGCGGTGATGGACGCGACGAGGGACAGACCGAGCAGCTCGGCCAGGGCGACCGCGAGCGCGACGCCGAGGACGGCACGGAGCGAGATCCTGAGCCGGACGAGCCCCGGATCCGGGGCCATGAAATACGTGTGTACGGCGGCCAATCCCGCCCCCCTTGATCTGTTCCTCACCGCGCACGAGGCTCCCCTGGGGTGGTGGGGGCTCGGACACGACGAAGGCACCGCGGGCCGGTCCGGCCTCGTCGCCGGACGGCGCTGCGCGGCGCCGAAGGTGTGTGATGGCTACAAGGATAGACAGAGGGGGGTACAGCGGCTCAACCGACGGGCGAAACGGTGGGCCAATGGCCCACCGCCGTGGCGGCGGGAGTGACCGGACGGAGCCATTGGCCCATGCCGCCCGTACCGGATCCGGCGGCGACGCGCGGGATCCGGCCGGGCTGCCGCCCCTTACCCCCGCCCCGGGACCGTCGTCGCCGCCTGCTCGAAGCGGAGGTAGCGTTCGGCGGACCGGGCCAGGACCTCGTTGCCCCGGGAGGTGACGACCCGGTGCCACCAGGCGCCGTAGATCCGCTCGAAGCGGTGGCCGGCGAGCAGGTCCGCCGCCGCGCGGACCGCCTCCGGGCGCTCCGGGATGTGGTTGGGGTAGCTGTACATGAAGGACACCCAGCGGTTGTCCGGGCAGACGTTGACCACGTCGCCGGTGAACAGCGCCCCGTCGCCCGCGCTCCAGTGCAGCACCGCGCTGCCCGGGAAGTGCACGCCCGGGTTGATGAGGGTCACCTCGTCGGTGAGCCGGAGCGTGCGCCCGTTCCAGAACCGCACGGCCGGGTCCGGCCGGCCCACCCAGCTCCGGTCGGCCTCGTGCACATGGACCGGCGCGTCGAAGGCGTGCGCCCACTCCACCATCGAGGAGTAGAAGTGCGGGTGGCTGATCGCGATGTGGTCGACGCCGCCGAGCTCCTCGACCGCCCGCACCATCGCGTCGTCGAGGTACGGCACGCAGTCCCACAGCACGTTCCCGGCGGCGGTGCGCAGCAGGAGGGCCCGCTGGCCGATGGCGAACTGCGGGGTGACGCCGATGCCGAGCACGCCGGGCCCCTGCTCCTCGAAGCGGCCGCCGTGGCCCTCCTCGCGCAGCCCGTCGAGCGTCGTCCACCGCTGGCCGCCGGGGCCCAGGTACTGGCGCTCGTCCAGGCAGACGGGACAGTCCGGGCGCGCGTCGGCGTACTGGGTGCCGCAGGCGCGGCAGATCGGGGGTGCCGGGACGGCGGTGTCAGCCACGGGTGCCTCCGGCGATCTCGGTGAGGACGTACGGGCGGCTCGGCCGCCAGCCCAGCTCGTCGACGGCGCGCCGTCCCGACACGACCTGGTCGAGGGCGAGCGCCTCGGCGAACGGGACCCCGAGCACCTCGGCGGCTTCGGCGAGCGGCCAGGGCTCGGCCCGGCCGGTGCCGCCCGCGGCGATGTCGGCGGCCGCCGCGATCGCGGCGGCCGGGACGGACTCCCACGCCACGCCGTGCAGGAGGTCGCCCGGGGCGGCCTTGGAGAGCGCGAGGGCGTACAGCTCGGCGAGGTCGTCGACGTGCACCATCGGCCAGCGGGTCGCGACCGGGCCCACGTAGCGGCCCGTGCCGTGCTCCCGGGCCCAGCCGGTCATCAGGGCGGGGATGCCGCCGTCCCGGCCGTACACGATGCCCGGGCGTATCACCACGGCCCGCACGTCGTCCCCGGCGGTGGCCAGCACGCGCTGCTCGATCCGCGGCCGGTAGCCGACGATCGCGATGGGGTCGGTGCCGGCGTCCTCGGTCAGCGGGACGTCCCCGGTGGCGCCGAGCACCCACACGCCGCTGGTGTAGACGAACGCCCGGCCCGTGCCGCGCAGCGGCGCGAGCAGGGCCTCCAGGGCGGCGGTGTCCACCGCCTCGTCGCCGGTCGGCGTGGCCAGGTTGACCACTGCGTCCACGTCGTCCGTCACCGCCGCGCGCAACGAGGCCGGGTCGGCCAGGTCGCCGACCCGCACCGGCGCGTCCGGATGCAGCGCGGCGGCGTTCTTGACCAGGGGCACCACGTCGTGGCCCTCCCGCGTCAGTCGCGACACCACCGCGGAGCCGATGTAACCCGTGGCACCGAGCACCAGAACCTTCATGAACCCTCCCATGCGGACGTTTCTCGAACGGGAGAACAGTAGGAACGGCGCCGGGCCCCGCGGATCCGTCGAACGACCGGGGTGTGTACCGGCGTTCGTACGCGGCAGGACCGGAGGCCGACCCGGTCGACGTGGGTGCTGCCCGGCCACCGGCGGACGTCAGCCCAGGTCGAGCGTTCCCAGCGCGGCCCGCGACGTCACGCCGAGCTTCGGGTAGGCGTTGGAGAGGTGGTAGCCGACCGTGCGCGGGCTCAGGAACAGGCGCGCGCCGATGTCCCGGTTGCTCAGCCCCGTCGCCGCGAGCCGGACCACCCGCAGCTCCTGCGCGGTCAGCCGGCCGACGGGATCCGCGCCCGGCGGCGGCGCGGCCGGCGCGGCACCGAGGGCGCGCAGCTCGGTGCGGGCGCGGTTCGCCCAGGCGGCGGCCGGCATCCGTTCGAACGACTCCAGCGCCGCGGTCAGCGCCTCGCGGGCGGCGGCCCGGCGCTTCGCCCGGCGCAGCCACTCCCCGTACAGCAGCCGGGTGCGCGCCTCCTCGAACGGGCGGCCGTCCCCCTCGTGGGCCGCGAGCGCCCGCTCGTAGAGCTCCTCGGCTCCCGCGTCGTCGGCGGCGAGCAGGGCGCGGCAGCGCAGCTCCACGGCCGCCGCCCACACGGTCCCGGTGGCCTCGGCCCAGCGCGCGAAGCGCTCGGCGGCCGGCCCGGCGCCGGCGGCCCGGTCGGTCCGGACTGCGGCCTCCACCTGGTCGGGCAGGCTGTGCACGGAGACCATGAGGTGCCGGTACGGGCCGCCGGTGAGGACCGTGAAGCGGTGCAGCGCCCGGTCGTACCGGCCGAGTCCGAGGTCGAGCAGGGCCTGTGCCCTGGTCAGCCAGATCGGGACCGGCGCGGCATGGGGGCACAGGTCCCGCCCCGCCCGCCCGGCGGAACTCGGCCCGCCGGCCTGCCGATCCCCGCCGTCCGGCCCGTCGTCCCCTCCCGGTACGGCGGTCCTTCGCGGCCCTTCGCCCCCTCCCGGTCCGTGCGTGCCGTCCGGCTCCTCCCCGTCGAGCGCGGCCAGCACCGCCAGGACCCCGCTGAGCATGGCGGCGAGATGGTGCTGGCCGGTGTCGCAGGCGATCTCCAGACCTTCGACGGCCGTCGTGTACGCGTCCCGATGCCGGCCCAGGAACAGTCGCAGGCGCGCCAGCCGCAGCAGCACCCGCGGCAGCACGCCGACGGCCCCCTCCGCCCGGCACTCCCGTTCCAGGACCACGGCCTCGTCGTGCACCGCGCGGAACTCGCCGAGCAGCATGTCCCAGCCGTGGAGCCGTACCTGATCGGTCAGGCTGCGCTCGTGCCGGGTCCGCACGACGTACCCGGCGAACTCCCTGATCGCCGCCACCCCGCCCACCGGATCACCCGCCAGCATGTCGAGCACCCCGGAGGCGCCCCGGTGCACGGGATGCCCGCCGAAGTCCAGAGGTGCCGCCCGCGCCCGTGTGTCCCGGGCGGCCGCGACCGGGTCCGGCGCGGCCCAGGCCATCGCGGCGGACTCGAACAGCAGCCAGGCCCCCATGGCGGGGCGGTCCGCCGTCACCCGGGACGTCGCCTCGACGAGCAGCAGGCGTGCCGACTCCGCGCGGCCCTGCTCGTGTTCGAGCGCCGCCCGGACGCTGGCGAGCCGGGCGAACGCCGCCGGACTGCTCACCGGCCCCGCCTCGTCGGCGAGCGTCCCCGCGAGCTCCGCCTGCCCCGCCTCGGCCGCGGCGGCCGACGCCGCGGCCAGCCGCAGCGACCGGGCCGCCTGGTCCTCGGTCAGCCGTGCGGACCTCCGGTAGGCGGCGGCGACCGCCGCCCGCCCGCCCCGCGAGCGGAACAGCTCGGCGCTGCGCTCCAGTTCGGCGGCGACCTCCTCGTCGTAGCCGACGGTCGCCGCGGCCAGGTGCCAGGCGCGGCGGCCCATGTCCCCGGCGGCCGAAGCCGCTTCGGCGAGCGCCCGGTGCGCGGCGGTCCGCTCGACCAGTACCGCCCCCTGGTACGCGGCGGCCCTCGCCAGCGGATGCCGGAAGCCCAGCCGGCGCCCGGACACCCTCACGAGGTCCGCCGCCTCGGCCGGCCCGAGGTCCCGTGCGGCCACGCCCAGCCGTTCCCCCGCCGCCACCAGCAGCGCCACGTCACCGGTGTCGTCCGCCGCGGCGGCCGTCAGCAACAGGCGGGTCGGCGCGGGCAGCGCCCGGATCCGCTCGTCGAAGATCCGCCGTACCCGCCACGAGGCCGGCAGCACGGCGATCTCGCGGGCGTCCAGCGGCTCGCTCCCGTCCCGCTGGGCCGGCGTCAGGGCCGCCACCAGCTCCACCAGGGCGAGCGGGTTGCCCTGGGCGAGCCCGAGGATCCGGCTGCTCACGGCGGGATGCAGATCGGGCGCCCGGCCGGCCAGCAGCGCCGCCCCCTCCCCGTCGGTCAGCGGTCCGAGGTGCAGCACGGGCAGGCCCGGCGCGCCGTCGAAGGCCGCCGCGTCCTCGTGCGCGGCGAAGACCACGGCGACCCGCCCCATGCCGAGCCGGCGGGCCGCGAACAGCAGCGCGTCCATGGTCTCCAGGTCCAGCCAGTGCGCGTCGTCGACCAGGACCACGGCCGGACGCTCCTCGGCCAGCTCGTCGAGCAGGCCCAGCGTCGCGACCCCGACCAGGAAGCGGTCCCCCGCGGGCGCCTCGTCCGGCGCGATCGCCCCGCGCAGCGCCAGCAGCTGACGCTCCGGCAGGCTCCGGACGCCGTTCAGGGTGCCCCGGAGGAGCACCTGCAGACCGGCGTACGGCAGCTCCGCCTCCGACTGGACGCCCGTGCACCGCAGCAGCCGGGCACGGCCCGAGGCCGCCCTGGCGCAGCTGTCGAGCAGTGCGGTCTTGCCCGACCCCGCTTCGCCGAGGAGCACGACGGCCCCGCCCCGGCTCTCCCAGGCTCCCGCCAGGAGCCCGTCCAGGACTTCCCGTTCGTGGTCCCGGCCGCTGAGGCCGGCCGGCCCGCGATCGACGGCGCCTGCCCCGACCACGTCGGTCATCGGTGTTCTCCCCCTCCTCCGGACGGCTCACCCTCGGGGTGGGTGTGGCGGCGGTGACACCGCCGTACGGTCCCGCGGGGGCCGCCATGTGCGCCTTCCCGTCGGTCGCGGGCGGAGCCCCGGAACGGCACGATGCGTGCTGATCATGATGGGCCGGGCCGGGCTGCACTGTCAACGGCATGGGGCGTGCCGTTAGGATGCGCGCATGCCGAACGAATCCTCGGCGCCCCGACGCCGGGGCGCCGTACGCACCGAGGCGCTGCTCCAGGTGACGCTCGATCTGGCCACGGAGGTCGGGTACGCGGGTCTCAGCATCGAGGCCATCGCCCGACGGGCCGGGGTGGGCAAGCACACGGTCTACCGGCGCTGGCCGACCAAGGCTGCCCTCCTCCTGGACGCGCTCCAGCGGGTCTGGACCAGGGACCTCGACTACCGGCCCACCGGCGACCTGCACACCGACCTCCGCGAGCAGTTCCTGCGGTCCGTGTCCGCCCTGACCAGTCCTCCGCTCGACCCGGTCTACCGGGCCGTCATCGCCGAGGCGCAGTCCGACCCCGCGGCGCGGGCGGCGCTGCACGAGCGGTTCCTGCGCACCGTCGAGCAGAGCACCCTGGAGCAGGTCACCCGTGCTCAGCGCGCCGGGCAGCTGCGTGCGGACGTGGATCTCACCTTCGCGGCCGAGGTGTTGTGCGGGACCCTGTACTACCGCCACCTCCTGACGCCCCATCCGGTCGACGAGGCCGCGATCGACGGGCTGCTGGACATGTTCATGGCCGCGTACGGCACGTCGTGACCGCACGGCCGGAGTCGGCGCGGGGGTGACGAAGCTCTACGGGGGGCCGTCCCCGACCAGTTCGGCCCAGACCGTCTTGCCCTCGTCGGTGTACCGCACGCCCCAGTTGTCCGCGAGGGAGGCGCAGATCAGCAGGCCCCGGCCGCCCTCGTCGACGGCTTTGGCGTGCCGGAGGTGGGGTGCGGCCTGCCCGGCGTCACTGACCTCGCAGGTGAGGGACGGGCCGTCGGCGATGAGGCGGAGCGTGACGGGGGCGGCGCCGTACCGGAGGGCGTTGGTGACGAGCTCGCTGACGACGAGCGCCACCGTGAACGGCTCGGCGGGGTGGTTCCACTCCCCGAGGCGCTCCTCGACCTGGGCCCGCGCGGTGGCCACGGCGGACAGGTCGTACGGGATCTCCCACTCGGCGAGCTCTTCCGGGGGCAGGTGCCGGGTGCGGGCCAGGAGCAGGACCCGGTCGGGAGCGAGGAGCCGTTCCACGTCGTCGGCCATCGCCTCCGGGTCGCGCTCCGGGTGGGCGAGGGCCGCCATGAGGTCCTCCGTCCGGGGACCCTCGCCGCCGGACGCCAGACAGAGCGTGCTGCCCTCGGGCAGGAAGAGCGTCGCGCAGGCGAACGGCGGCCCTTCGCCGCCCAGCAGGGGCCCGTCGTCGAGCGGCCGGGCGTCCGCCGAACCGTCGGGGTGGACCACGACGAGCAGCGACGCACCGGCGCGCGCGACGTCGAGCCGCCCGTCGACGGGGTCGTGGACGGCGATCGTGCAGCCCGCGACGGGGTGGACGCCCGGGGACGGCACCCCGTCGAACCCGGCCCCGGGCGGGGCGGCGGTTCCCTCCGCGAGGCCGGGCGTGCCCACCGCCGCCTCCGCGCCCTCCGCGGCCAGCCGGAGGGTGGTCGCGTGGAGGCGGGCGAGGAGCTCGTGCGGGTCGAGGTCGAGCGTGCTCAGGCTGTGGACGGCGGTCCGCAGGCGGCTCATGGTGGCGACGGCACCGGGCTCCCGGGACTCCACGTGTCCCACGACCAGGGCCACGCGCGCGCCCGGCAGGGGGATCACATCGCACCAGGAGCCCGCGCCGCTGCCGCCGGGCCGGTGGCGGCGCGCGACGTCGACGGCGTTCTGGGTGGCCTCCTCCCTGGGCGGTGGCCAGCTCTGCAGGGCGGTCATGACGATGTGCTCGCGGGTGTACCGCAGCGCGTTCTCCAGACAGCTCGCCGTGCGGGACGCGAGGGCGTCGGCGAGGACCCGGTCGTCGGGGCCGTACGGCTCCGCGTCGTCGAGGCGCCGGAAGGAGACCGCGCCGAAGATCTGCCCGCGTACGGTCAGGGGCACCAGGAGGCGTGTCGCCGGGTCGCCGGACTCCGCCGCCGGAGGGAACGGGCGGGCCGCCGTCGGCAGCCGCTCCCCGAAGATCCCCGGCAGCAGGACGGCACCGGCCTCCGGGACCTCGGGCCCGTCCCCCGTCCTGCCGGTGGCCGCGCAGCGCAGCAGCGGGACCGTCTCGCGGGCCTGGAGGGCTGGGTCCTGCCCCCGGAAGACGGCGTCGGTGAGGGCGACCACGACGGAGTCGGCGAACGCCGGCACGGTCACGGCGACGAGCTCCCGGGCGGTGCGGTCCACGTCCAGGCTGGTGCCGATCCGCTCGTGGGCGTCGTGCAGCAGCCGCAGCCGGGCCTGTGCCTGCTCGCGGTCGGTGACGTCGGTGCTGGTCACGACCACGCCGAGCACACGGCCCTCGCCGTCCTGGACGCGGTGCGCCGAGGCCGAGTAGACGTGCTCGCGGTGCTCCGCGCCCGGTGAGCGCCCGGAGACCAGCCGGTCGGTCGTCGAGCGGCCCGTCGCGAGGACCGCACGCAGCGCCGCTTCGTCGACGCGCACGCCCGCGAAGGAGGCGTACGCCTCGACCGCCGGCATGCCGAGGACGCGTTCGGCGGGGATCCCGTGGAGTCCAGCGGCGACGGCGTTCACGCGCACGATGCGCAGGTCCGTGTCCAGGACGTGGAGTCCGATGTCGGACTGGGTGAAGACGGCGTCGAGGACCGCGTCGCCCCACGCGGTCTCCGTCCCCCAGGGCACGGCCGCCTCGTACGGGGGCGTACCCGCCTGATCCTGCTCCCGGTATGCGTCCACTCGTCGTCGCTCCCGCCGGACGTGCACGGCCGCGCCTCAGCCGGTCCCGACGAGCCTCTCCCAGATCGCTCCGTCCCGCGAACGGAGGAGTGTCTCCCGGGCTCAAGCGCCACCGGCGGGCATGGGTACAGTCGGAATCCGGACGAGCCGGGACGAAGGAGGCCGACGGAGCATGGCGGTGGACGAACTCGACACGCGGATCCTGCGGCTGCTGATCGAGCAGCCGAGGACCAGCGTGCGCGAGTACGCGCGGATCCTCGGGGTGGCACGGGGCACCGTGCAGGCGAGGATCGACCGCCTGGAGCGGGACGGGGTCATCACGGCGACCGGGCCGGTCCTCTCCCCCGCCGCCCTCGGCCACCCGGTGCTCGCCTTCGTGCACGTCGAGGTGACCCAGGGGCATCTGGACGAGGTCGGCGACGCGCTCGCGGCCGTGCCGGAGATCGTGGAGGCCTTCTCCATCACCGGCGGCGGCGACCTCCTCACCCGGGTGGTGGCCCGGGACGCCGGGCATCTGGAGGACGTCATCCAGCGGCTGATCCAGCTGCCCGGGGTGGTCCGCACCCGGACCGAGATCGCGCTGCGCGAGCGGGTGGCGCACCGCCTGCTGCCGCTGGTGGAGGCGGTCGGACGACGGTCGGGGACGGTCTGAGTCATCGCTCCGCTCGACCGGTTCACCCAAGCAGGCTGGCAGATGCCATGCAAAATGCACGCATCCCTTGCAGATGAGACCCTCTACGGCCTACGGTGACCGTCATGCAGTCCTACACCATCGGCCAGGCGGCCCGTCTGCTCGGCGTCAGCCCCGACACGGCACGCCGCTGGGCCGACGCCGGCCGGTTCACGACCCACCGCGACGAGAACGGCCGGCGTCTCATCGACGGCCGCGATCTCGCCGCCTTCTCCGTCGAGGTCGGGCAGGGCTCCCCCGGGGACGAGGAGGAGCCGTACACCTCGGCCCGCAACGCCTTCCCCGGGATCGTGACCGCCGTCAAGCTCGGCGACATCGCCGCCCAGGTCGAGATCCAGGCCGGCCCGCACCGGCTCGTCTCGCTGCTCACCCGCGAGGCGGTGGAGGAGCTGGGCCTGGAGGTCGGCATGCAGGCCACCGCCCGGGTGAAATCGACCAGCGTGCACATCGACCGCACCTGACACCTCCGTGAAGGCCCGTCAAGAACCGGGAACGGGCGGGATATTCGGGGGCGGCGGGCGGGCTTCTGTGGCAGGGTACGACCGCCCTGCACCCACGTGATCCGGAGCGTCCCGTGCCCCTGCCCGAGCGGCTCATACCCCTCCTCGACCAGTTCGACTTCGCCCGGAAGCGGCTCACCGACCGGATGGCCGGACCGGTGATGGACAGCGGCAACGGCACGGACATCGAGGTCGGCCCCATGACCGACGCCGAGTACCTGTGGGAGCCGGGGCCCGGCTGCTGGTCCGTCCGGCGGCACGCCGACGGGCCCGGAGCCCGCGCGACCCTCCTGGTGGGGGCCGGTGAGTGGGGCCGGGACACGACGCCTCCGCCGCACCCCACGCCGCCGCCGTTCACGACGATCGCCTGGCGGCTGAGCCACCTCTCCGAGATGCTCGCGCTGCGCGCCGACCACACGAACGGCAGCCGCCGCCTGACCCGCGACGACCACCCGGTCGCCGGGGACGTCGCCACCGCCGTCGCGGCCTTCGACGCCGCCGCCACCGCCTGGCGCGAGGCGCTGCTCTCCGTCGACGACAAGGCCCTCGACACGGTCGGCCACTGCACCTACCCGCACGGCAGCGACGCGGAGAACCCCTTCCTGGAGATCGTCTGGTGGGTCAACCAGGAGCTCCTGCACCACGGGGCCGAGATCGCCCTCCTCCGGGACCTCCACCGGCTTCTCCCGTAAGGGAGTTCAGCGGGTGGTGCGGGCCAGGAGCATCGCCACGTCGTCCTGGGCGGGGCCCGCGAGGAGCCGCACCAGGACCTCGTCGCACAGGGTGTCCAGCGGCCGGTCGAGGGGCCGCAGCGCCTCGGCGAGCTGCCGCATGCCCTGGTCCAGGTCCCGGTCGCGGGCCTCGATGAGCCCGTCCGTGTAGAGGACGAGGAGTCCGCCCCCGGGCAGGGCGACCTCCTCCGTGCCGAAGTCGTGGGCTCCGGTCCCCAGCGGGGTCCCGGGCGGTCCGTCGAGGAAGGTGATGGTGCCGTCCGGGGTGGCGACGGCCGGCGGCGGATGCCCCGCGCGGGCGATGACCCAGCCGCCGGTGGCCGGGTCGTGCACCGCGTAGACGCAGGTCGCCATCTCGTCCTCGCCGAGGTCGGCCACGACGGCGTCCAGGGAGCTGAGCATCCGCGCCGGCGGGATGTCGTGACGGGCCAGGGTCCTTACGGCGGTGCGCAGTTGGCCCATGACGGCCGCCGCGTGGATGCCGTGGCCCATCACGTCGCCGATGACCAGACCCGTCCTGCCGCCGGGCAGCGCGATGACGTCGAACCAGTCGCCGCCGACGTCGTGGGAGCTCGCGGGGAGGTAGCGGCCGGTGAGTTCGAGCCCGGGGACGTCGGGGAGTTCGTTGTTGGTGAGGCTGCGCTGCAGGGTGAGGGCGGCCTCCCGCTGGGTGGTGTAGAGCCGGGCGTTGTCGATGTTGAGCGCGGCACGGGCGACGACCTCGTCGATGAGCACGCAGTCCTGCTCGTCGAAGGGCTCGCGGGTCCGCAGTCGGGTCACCGTGATCGCCCCGAGGACCTGGCCCCGGGCCACCAGGGGGACGAGCCGGGCCGAGCCGATGCGGGTGGCGAAGTAGGTCCGGAGCGCCTCGGTGCGCGGATCGGTGAAGAGCGCCGGGATGTCCGACGTGTAGAGGTTCGTGGGTCGTCCGCGGACGACCACGCGCTCGTAGACGGAGTCGAGAGGGATCTGGAAGGTCTGGCCCGGCACGAGGAGGGCCGTGGGCGCGGTCGGGTCGGGGAACCTGGCCGCGAGCCGCCGCAGCACTCCGCGGGTGGAGGCCGCCGGGTCGTCGGGTTCGAGCACGGACTCCAGGATCTGCACGTCGGCCGAGTCGGCGAGTTGGGGCACGAGGAAGCGGACGGCCTCCTCGGCGGTCTGCTTCAGGTCCAGGGTCGTGCCGATCCGGGCGCCGGCCTCGGCGAGCAGGGCGAAGCGGTGACGGGCGCGCTCGACCTCGGTGTGCGCCTCCTGGCTCTCGGTGATGTCGACCAGGGAGGCGATGAGCCCGAGCGGGCGGCGCTCGGCGCGGTCGACGAGCGGGGCGTACGAGCAGGACCAGATGTGGTCCCGGTCGGGGTCGGCGGGGGTGCGGCCGACCCGGCGGGCGTCCACCACGGCCGTACCGCTCTCCAGGACCTGGCGCATGAGGGCTTCGAGCGAGGTGGCGTTGACCCCGGGCACGACCTCGGTGAGCCGGTGGCCCACGTGGCGGGCGGCCGGGACGCCGTTCATCCGGGCCAGGGCGTCGTTGACGCGCAGGAAGCGCAGATCGGGGCCGAGCAGTGCGAGCCCGATCGGGGACTGGGTGAAGAGGCTCTCCATCGCCGCCAGGTTCTCCCGCATGCGCAGGACCTCGGAGGTCTCCACGGCGATGAGCATCGCCCCCGGGCGTCCCTCCGGGTCGGCGGCCGGGACGATCCACATCTCCATGGCGACCGTGTGGCCGTCCCGGTGGCGGACGGGCAGCGTGCCGACCATGGTCTCGCCCGCCTGGACGCGGTCGGTCAGCCGTTCGGCGAGTTCACGGTTGGCGTCGGGGACGAGGAGCGGGGCCGCGAGCCTCCCGAGGACGTGCTCGGGGCGGTGGCCGAGGAGGTCCTGAGCGGCGAGCGACCACTCGACGATCCGGCCCTCGGCGTCCTCCCGCCAGAGGGCGATCGGCAGCAGCTCGCGGAGCACGCCCGCGTCCCCGACGGCCGCCCGGGGCGGCTGCGGAACCCTGCTCGACGACTGATGAGTCTCCAACGCATCGACCTACGCATCGGCCTGGCCCCAGAGGGCGCATTCCCTATCGAATCACCCTAGCCGAGGAGCAGGCGGCGGGCGCTGCGCAGTGCGGCCGATCGGTACGCCCCCGGGTCCCCGCCCGTGCGGACGAGGACGCTCCGGACCTCGCGCGGGGGTGCCGGTGAGGGTTCCGTAGTTCTACGGATGTGCGGGACGGGGCGGGGCTGCGAGAGTCGGTCCGACCTCTGTGTACGTGCCTCCCGCCGACCCGCTCCTCCCCCGCCCCGTCCTCCCCTCCCCGTCCTTCCCTCTCCCCCGGAGCAGCCCGCATGAGCAGCCGCTCGCCCGACGAGTTCCGCCTCGGCGCGCCTCTGTACGACCGGAGGCCCCGCGCGGGCAGGGAGCCGGTGGACCCGCACGAGCTGCTCCACCGGGCCCGACGGCTCACCGCCGACGGGCACCCCGCGGCCGGCGGCGCCTGGGAGCGGGCGGCGACGGCCCTGCGGCGAGCGGGCGGCTCCATCACGCCCGGCGACCACGCCGACGCCCTGGACGCCACGGCGCTCGACTGCCGGGGCCGCGCCCGGCCGGCGGCGGGCACGCTCTTCTCCCGCGCCGCCGACCTGCACGAGCGGGCCGGACAGCGCGGCAAGGCACTGGTCTCGCGGGCGCGGGCGCTGCTGAGCGGTCCGGAGCCGGGGGCGACGGTCTGTGCCGGACTGGAGGAGCTGGGCGAGCGGGCGACCAGCCTGCACGCCACCGGGCAGGCCACCGCGGCCGAGACCGCGACCGTGCTCCTGCTGCGCTGCCGGGCCCGCGCGGACCTGCTCGACACCGGCCCGGACCCGGTCACCGAGGCCGCCGCGCTGCGCGGGGAGCTCACGGGCCTGATCGCCTTCGCCGCGCCGCACCGGGCCGCCCCCGCGGTCCTCGCCGTGCTCGCGGAGACCCGGGCGCTGCTCGGCCGCGTCACCGCGCCCGACGACCCGGCCGCCGCCCTCTCGGGGCTGCGGGCCGCGGTGGCGGACCACCGCGCCGGGGGCCGGCCGTGGCAGGCGGCGGAGAGCCGGCTGCTGCTCGCCGGGGTGCTCCGCGCCACCGGCGCCCACCAGGAGGCGGCGGCGCTCCTCCGGGCCGCGCTCGGCGCGACGGCCACCGCCACGTCCCTTCACGGTGCCGACCGGGCGCGGCTCTGTCTCGCCCTCGCGCGCACCCTCGGCGGGGCCGACGGCGGGCCGGACCGGGCCGAGGAGGTCGCGCTGCTCGCGGAGGCCGTCCGGCATGCCGACGCGGTCGCCGGGGACAGCCGGCTGAGCACCCTCGCACGTCTGGCGCTCGGCATCGCGCGGGCGGAGCACGGTCGTTGGCGCGAGGCCTCCGCCGTTCTGGAGGAGGCCCTGTCCGGGCTCGCCGAGGACGGCGAAGACGACGAGACGGCACGGGTACGGGCCAGGGCCTGGCTCGCGTACTGCGCGCTGTGCCTCGGCGAACCCGGCCGGGCCGCACGGGAGTTCGCGCGCGCGGCGGCGGAGGCGCGCCGGTGGGACGACCGGCGCCACGGCGCGGCCCTGAGCCACCTGACCGCGTACGCCCTCTGCGCGGACGTGTCACCGGAGAAGGCGGCCCGCGCCTACGAACGGGCGGCGGACCTGTGGCGGTCGGTGGGCGACCACGCCTCCGCCGCCCGCTCCCTGCGCTCCCGGGCCCGGCGGGTACGGGAGGTGTGGGGCGCGGACGCCGCCGAGGTGGTCGAGGAGGAGGCCCTGCGGGAGGCCGCGCGCGGGCTGCCGGGCGACGACGGGGAACCGGACGGCGCCCGGGGGTGGTTGCGCGGGCTCCCCGAGCCGTACGGGCCGCCCGGCCGCTACCAGGTGGGCGTGTACGGCGAGGTGGGCGGGGCCGGGACCGGGCCGCGCACCTCGGGCAGGGCCGGGACCGGGGCCGGGCCGCGCGGCCGGCGACGCCCCGAGGAGCAGAGCGTGAGCCGAGTACAGGGGTGCGTGTGAGCAGAGTGATCGACGGCCGCTTCGAGCTCGTGGAGCGGCTGGGCGGCGGGGGGATGGGAACGGTGTGGCGCGCCCGCGACCTGGCCCTCCATCGTGACGTGGCCGTCAAGGAGGTGCGTCCGCCGGACCCCGCGATGGCCGAGCACGACGTCGAGGGCGCCCGGACCCTGCGGGCGCGCGTGCTGCGCGAGGCCCGTGCGCTGGCCAGGATCGACCACCCCAACGTGGTGACGATCCATCACATCGTGGACGCGGGCGAGGGGACCTACCCGTGGCTCGTGATGGAGCTGGTCACCGGCGGCTCCCTCCAGGACCGGCTGGAACGGGGCACGATGACTCCGGCCGAGGCCGCCGCGCTCGGCCGCGAGCTGCTGTCCGCCCTGCGCGCCGCCCACGAGCGGGACATCGAGCACCGTGACGTGAAGCCCGCCAACGTCCTTCTACGGCCGGACGGGCGGCCGGTGCTCACCGACTTCGGCATCGCGGCGATCCGCGAGTCCACCGTCCTGACGGCCTCGGGTTCGATCATCGGCTCGCCCGACTACATGGCGCCCGAGCGGATCCGGGGCGGCACGAGCGGCCCGGCCGCCGACCTCTGGTCGCTGGCCATGCTCCTGTACGTGGCGGTGGAGGGCCGCCATCCGCTGCGCCGGGAGAACACCCTGGCCACCCTCGCCGCCGTCCTCTCCGACGACGTGCCCGCTCCCCTGCGGGCGGGTGCGCTGACCGGCGTACTGACCCGGCTGCTGGTACGGGACCCAGCCGCCCGGCCCGACGCCGACGCGCTCGACCGCGCGCTGGCCGCCGTCGCGGCGGAGGCCCCGGAGGTCTCCGGGGACGAGGTCTGCGGGGACGAGGTCTCCGGGGAAGGAGTCTCCGGGGAAGGGGGGACGACGTCGTTCCGGCTGGCGCCGCCGGACGTCTCCGCCCCTGCCCCGACGGCCGCTCCGGCCGCCGGTCCCGTCTCCGCCCCCGATCCCCCGTCCGGCGGCGCGCCGGCCACGGCTCCGGTGGGGGCCGCTCCCGCGCCCGCCGCCGGACGGCGTCGGCGGGGGCGCGTCGCACGGTTCCTGGGGTCGGCGGCCGTGGTCGTGCTCGCCGTCGGGGTTCCCGTGGCCGCGATGAGCTGGGAGTGGCGGCCGGCCGACCCCGCGAGCGGGCCGAGCACCGCTCCTCCCTCGGGGCGGCCCCCGGCGTCGTCGGCGCCCGCGAAGGAGACGGCTCCCGAGAAGCTCGACCTGCTGACGGCCGACGGGGTCCGGACCGCCGTGGCGGCCGTCAAGGCGGCCTCGGGCGGGGCGAAGGTCACCGGCTTCGTCGTGTACCCGGACTACGCGGTGGCCGAGTCGCTGGTCAAGGGCAGTACGAAGCGGTACGACCGGTACGTGTACCGGGGCGGTGACGTGGCCGTCCGGGAGGGGCCCGGCGGCACCGCCTTCCCTGGCTCCGTCCCGGTCGACCTGGACACGTTCTCGTGGGGCGCGCTGCCGGCGCTCATGAAGCACGCCGACAAGGAGCTCGGCGTCGAGAAGCCGACGAGCCGCTATGTCGTCCTCACCCCGGCCTCGACGCTCACCGGATTCGAGGCGGGGCTGAGCGTCTACCTGTCCGACACGTACGGCGTCGCCTATCTGAAGGCCGACGCCAAGGGTCGGGTGACCGCCACCTATCCCCGCAAGGACTGACCGGCCACCGCCCCGTCCCTGACGACCAGGGAGGCCAGTGCGGCCCGGGTCTCCACCCCCGTCTTGCGGTAGACCCGGGCGACGTGGCTCTCGACCGTGCGGGGGCTCAGACAGAGCCGGTCGGCCATGGCCTGGTTGGTGAGCCCCTCGGCGACCAGGGCCGATATCTCCCGCTCGCGCGGGGTGAGGACGGCGAGCCGGCCGCCGGTGCCGTCGCCGCGGGGCGGTGCGGGCCTGGTGCGGTCGGCCACGTCCACCAGCATGCGGGCACCTCCCTCGGCGGCCAGCCGACGGCCCCGGCGCCACAGGGCGGCGGCCTGCGGCCCCTCGCCCGAGGCCTGGAGCTGCGGGGCGGCGAGGAGCAGGCTCTGGGCCTCGCGCAGGACCGCCCCGGAGCGCGCGCTGTCCCTGGCCGCCTCCGTGAACGCCCGTGCGGCGGCGGCCGGTTCGCCCCGCGCGGCCAGGACCCGGCCCCAGGCGCGGTGCGCCGCCCCGCGCTGGACGGGCAGGCCGAGCGGCTCGGCCTCCGCGAGGGCCCGGCGGGCGACCCGCTCGGCCTCCGGGAGGTCCCCCGAGGCGAGGGCCGCGCCCGTGAGGACTTCGAGGTAGCCGGGGCGCAGCGAGGGCTGGAGCCGGGAGAGGTCCCGGTCGCCCCCGGCGCGCACGAGCACGTCCCGCACCCGGTGCGGGTCCTGGTCGAGCGGGAGGGCGTGGGCGAGCATGCAGCGGGCCTGGGTGGCCCACCAGCCTTCGGCGGTCCCGACGGTCGCGGCGGCCTCCTCCGCGTCGGCGGGCGCCTCGGGGTCGCCGAGGGGCCGGGCGTGCAGGAGCACGGTGGCCCGGATCGCCCGGCTGAATCCGATGAGTTCGGCGCCGCCGAGGGTGCGGGCCACCGCGAGGGACTCCTCGGCCCGGTCGAGTGCGGTGCCCACCCTGCCCGTCAGGAGGTGGACGTACGCCGAGCAGAGCAGGAGCTGGGAGAGGGCGAAGGGGCGTCCGGCGCGGCGGGCCATCACGATGCCCCGGGTGGTGTGCCGCTCGGCCGTCCCGTACCGCTCCAGGAAGACCTCGCTCCAGCCGAGGCGCACCAACGACTCGGCGTGGCCGGCCAGTCGGCCGTCGGTGAAGGCGTCGGTGAGGGCGGCGGCCTCGGCGGCGTGGGCGCGGGCGGCCCCGGTCTCGCCCTCGTAGGCCTCGCCGAGGGCGGCGAGGGTGAGGACCTCGGCCGTCCCCGCCTCGTCGCGGCGCCGCCGGGCCTCGTCGAGGTTCTCCACGACCACGGGGCGGACCTCGGGGTAGCGGGCGGCGAACAGCGCCCGGCAGCCCCACTCGACGACGAGCCAGGTCCGCAGGTCCGGCCGGGGGCCGGGGGTGCGCTCCAGTTCGCGGCGGAGCAGGGCGTCCGCCTCGGGGTAGCGGCCGAGGTGACGCTCCATGAACGCGCAGAGCAGCACGGCCGAGGTCCGCAGCTCCGCCTCCTCGGATCCCTCTTCCGCGCCA
This sequence comes from Streptomyces tanashiensis, assembly GCF_014648895.1. Taxonomy (GTDB): domain Bacteria; phylum Actinomycetota; class Actinomycetes; order Streptomycetales; family Streptomycetaceae; genus Streptomyces; species Streptomyces tanashiensis. Next base: position 245,281 of record NZ_BMRZ01000007.1, on the reverse strand, counting down.
TGGCCGCCGTCGATGAGGTCGTGGAGGAGGTCCCGGCTCTCCGCGACGCGGCCCGCCGATCCGAGGGCGCGGGCCCGCCGGAGCGTCAGTTCGCGCCGGGTGGCGTGGTGTGCGGGGGCGTCGGGCAACAGGTCGAGCACGGCACCCAGCCAGTCGGCGGCGCGGGCCGGGTCGGCCGCCGCGATCCGCTCGGCCGCCTCGGCCAGCTCGGCGGCGGTGGTCGGGTCCCAGGCGGTGGCGGCCCGCACGAGGTGCGGGGCCCGCTCGGTCACGGGCGCCCCGGCCTTGGCGAGCGCCGCCGCCGCCCGCCGGTGCAGTTCGCGGCGGCGCCACGGGTCGAGCGCGCCGAGGAGCAGCTCGGCCAGGGCGGGATGCCGCAGGGCGAGAACGCGGTCGTCCCGGCCGGCCCGGACGAGATCACGGCGCACGGGCTCACGGAGGGCCTGCCCCACGGCCTCCGGCCCGGTCGGGCACGACGACGTGACGTGCCCCGGCGCGGGGCACGGCGACGTGACGTGCCCCGGCGCGCCGGCCGCCGCGCCCGGGCCGTCCCGGGTGACGGCCGCGAGCAGCTCGGGCGTCGCGCGGTCGCCCAGCACCGCGACCGCCTCCACGGCCGCCCGCTCCGCCGGGCGGAGCGGGGCGAGTTCGTCGAGGAGGGCGGCGACCGGGCCGGTGCCGGGCGCCTGCTCCCGGCGGGTGCGGGTGAGGGCGAGGGCGCGGAAGTAGAGCGGGTTTCCGCGGCTGGCGGCGTGGATCTCCCGCGCCGGCCCCGGCGGCAGCCCGGTGCCGAGTCCCCCGGCGCAGTCCTCGGGCGTCAGCGGGGCGAGCGTCAGCCGTGCGAGGACCCCCGTGTCGTCGGCGTGCGCGAGGACGGAGGCCAGGGCGGGCGGGGTCTGGCGCTCGCGGCGGGCCAGGACGAGGAGGACGGGGGCCTTCGGCGGATGCCGGAGCAGATGGTCCACGAGCGCGACGGAGGCCGGATCGGCGGCGTGGAGGTCGTCGAGCACGAGCACGAGCCCGGGTGCCGCGATCCTCTCCACCGCCCCCGCGACGCGCCGCACCGGTCCGCCGCGCTCGACGAGCTCCGCGACCCCGGCCAGGTCCGGTGCCGTGGCGCGGTCGCGGTGGTCGAGGTCGGCGAAGGCGTCCACGAACGGCTGGAAGGGGGTGGTGTCGGGCGTGGTGGCGTCCGCCCGGCCGCGCAGGACCGTCGCCCCGCGCCGCCCGGCCCGTACCGCGAACTCGGCGAGCAGGCGTGTCTTGCCGATGCCCGGCTCACCCGTGACGTCCACGGCCGCCGGGCCCGCGCCGCCGTGCCGGCCGCGCGACAGGGCGTCGAGCCGGTCGAGTTCCCGGTTGCGTCCGACGAAGGGCGCGCGGTCGACGCGCCCCCGGTCCGCGAAAGTGTCCACGTACTGTCCCCTGTCCCGCTCCTGCCCCGCTCTCAGTTGTACGGCACGGCACCGACAGCGGTCTCAGCCGGTGGCGAGGGCCTTGAAGGCGCGGGTCTGTTCGGTGATGGCCCGCTCCGTGGGCAGGCGCTCGATCGACGACGCCCCGAAGAAGCCGACGACGCCGGTGGTGTGCTCCAGGACGTGGCGGGCGTCCTCGGGTTCGGCGATGGGTCCGCCGTGGCAGAGCACGAGGATGTCGGGGTTCACCCGCTTGGCCGCGTCGTGCATCTCCTGGACGGCCGCGGCGGCCTGGTCGAGCGTCATGGCCGTGCCCGCGCCGATGGACCCCTTGGTGGTGAGCCCGACGTGCGGCACCAGGACGTCGGCTCCTGCGGCAGCCATGTCGGCGGCCTGCTGCGGATCGAACACGTACGGGGCGGTGAGCAGGTCGCGCTCGTGGGCGGCGCGGACCATGTCGACCTCCAGGCCGTACCCCATGCCGGTCTCCTCCAGGTTGACCCGGAAGGTGCCGTCGTACAGGCCGACCGTGGGGAAGTTCTGCACCCCCGCGAAGCCCATGGCCTTGAGCTCGTCGAGGAAGAGGTCCATGCGCCGGAAGGGGTCGGTGCCGCAGACGCCGGCGAGGACGGGGGTGTCGCGGACCACGGGCAGCACCTCGCGGGCCATGTCCTGGACGATCGCGTTGGCGTCGCCGTACGGGAGGAGACCGGCGAGCGAGCCGCGCCCGGCCATCCGGTAGCGGCCGGAGTTGTAGAGGATCAGCAGGTCGACCCCGCCGGCCTCGGCGCACTTGGCGGAGAGGCCGGTTCCCGCGCCCGCGCCGACGATCGGGCGGCCCGCGGCGACCTGGGCGCGCAGCCGGTCGAGCACGTCCTGACGGCTGATGGTGTTCACGGTGGTGTTCGCTCCTCGGTGTCTGCGCCGTGTCTCAGTGGGTGGCGCGGCGGGCGTCCTCGGTGATCAGCTGGTGGAGGCGGTCGGCCATGGCGACCGCGAAGGAGGGGTCGTTCACGTGCGCGTCGAGTTCGTGGACGCGGACCTCGCCGCCCCGGACGGCGGCGCGCAGCGCGTCGAGCCCGGCGCGGTTCGCCTCCGGGTGCTCGAAGGGCCCGTCGGCCACGTCCACGGCGGAGACGCCGCGCAGCGGCCAGAAGACCTCGGCGGGGCCGCGCGCGGTGCGGAGTTTGCGGCCCATGACGGTGCCGAGGTCGGCCATCTCGGGTGCGGTGGTCCGCATCAGGGTGACCGTCGCGTTGTGGACGAGCAGGTGCCGTTCGGTGAAGCGCTCGGGGACGGTCGCGACCGGCCCGAAGTTGACCATGTCGAGCGCTCCGGGGGCGACGACCTGCGGGATGCCCATGGCGCCGGCGGCGGTGAGCCGGGACGGGCCCGCGCTGAGCACGCCGCCGACGAGCTCGTCGGCGAGCTCGGTGGTGGTCAGGTCGAGGACGCCGTCGAGCATGCCGTCCCGGGCGAGCTTCTCGACGGCCCGGCCGCCGGCGCCGGTGGCGTGGAAGACGAGGACCTCGTAGCCGAGTTCGGCGAGCCGGGCGCGGGCCGTGTCGACGGCCGGGGTGGTCACGCCGAACATGGTGGCCGCGACGACCGGCCGTCCCCGGCCGGCGGACTCGTCGTGGTTGCGCTCGTGGCGGCGGGCCATGCCCGCGGCGGCCGCGGCGGCGTTGCCGAGGACCTGGCAGGACACCGAGTTGAGCCCGGAGATGTCGACGACGCTGTACATCATGGTGAGGTCGCTGCTGTCGACGTACGGGGCGACGTCACCCCCGGCCATGGTGCTGACGAGCACCTTCGGCACGCCGATGGGCAGCGCCCGCATGGCCTGGGCGGCGATCGCGGAGCCGCCGCTGCCGGCCGCGGCGAGCACGGCGTGCAGCTTTCCCTTGCGGTAGAGGTCGACGACGATCCTGCTGAGGCCCTGCGCCATGGCGGTGACGGCCGCGCCGCGGTCCCCGGCGGCCCTGAGCCGCGCCAGGTCGTGTCCCGCGGCCCGCGCGACGACGTCGGCGGGGACGTCGGCCGCCGGCGCGTGGGCCGGCGGCGGCAGGATCCCGGTGTCGACGAGGAGGACCTCGCTGCCGTACTCCCTGAGCCGCTCGCGCAGCCAGGCGTACTCCTCCCCCTTGGTGTCCAGTGTGCCGACCAGCACGACGGTCGCCATGCCCTCACCCTTCTCCCGGTCCCGTACCCGTGTCCCGGTCCCGTGCCCCGGTCCCGCCGGTGTCGATCCTCCGTCGGGTGACCTGCGACGACAACGACCAGTCGGGGCGGATTGGCCTGCGTCGTGGAGATCGCCGAGCGGGAGCCGTGCAGCAGGATGGGTGTCATGGCCAGGATTGCTTCGACCCGTCTGTCCCGACTCCTCACCGGCTGGTCGTCGGAGGGTGCGGGCCCGCTGCCACGGCGGCTCGCGGACGCGCTGCGGGAGTTGGCCGAGCGCGGGGACGTGCCCGGCGGCAGCGTGCTGCCCTCGCAGCGCGAACTGGCCCTGGTGCTGGGGGTGAGCCGGTCCACCGTGACGGCCGCGTACGGGCTCCTGGAGGGCGAGGGGTGGCTGGAGAGCGTGCGCGGCAGCGGCTCGCGGCTGCGCGGGTCGGGCGCGCTCGACCGGTACGTCGCCGAGGGCCGGCTCGTGAGCTTCAGCGCGCGGTCGGGAGGCTCCGGCACCGCGGACCTGTCGAGCGGGGCGCTGCCCGGGCTCGACGCGGTCGGCGAGGCCGTCGGGGCGCTGACCCACGGCGACCTGGGCGGACTGCTCGGGGACGACGGCTACCACCCGTACGGGATTCCCGCGTTGCGGGAGGGCATCGCCGCGTACTACCGGGCGGCGGGGGTGGCGACGGATGCGGAGCAGATCCTGGTGACCTCGGGTTCGCAGCAGGCGGTGTGGCTGGTGGCGCAGGCGCTGGTCGAGCCGGGCGACACGGTGGTCGTGGAGGACCCCACCTACCGGGGAGCCCTGGAGGCCCTGCGGGCCCGGGGCGCCCGTCTCGTCCCGGTCGGCGGGGACGGGGCGGAAGGCGGCGCGGGCGGGACGGGTCCGGCGGAGCTGCGGCGGCTCTGCGCCCACGGGCGGCCGCGGCTCGTGTACCTCCAGCCGACGGTCCACAATCCGACCGGACGCACCCTCGGCGGCGCGGCGCGCCGGGAGTGGCGGCGGGTCCTCGCGGAGCATGAGCTCTTCACGGTCGAGGACACGGCCTGCGCCGAACTCGCCCTGGGGGACGGGGGGAGCGACGGGGCCGGCGCCCCGGTTCCGCTCGTGGCCGGCCTCCCGATGGGCTCGACGGTCACCGTCGGGACCCTCTCGAAGCTGTTCTGGGGCGGGCTGCGGGTGGGCTGGGTGCGGTCCTCGCCGCAGGTCGTGGCCCGGCTCGCGAAGATCAAGACCTCGGTGGACCTGGCCTGCTCGGTGATGGACCAGCTCGTCGCCGTCCGCCTCCTCGACCGGCTGCCCGAGGCCCGCGCCCGGCGCAGGGCCGAGCTGCGGGGGCAGCGGGACGCGGCCGAGGCCCTGGTGCGCGGGGCGGCCCCGCACTGGGAGTGGACCAGGCCGGCGGGCGGCCCCGCCCTGTGGGTGCGGATCCCCGGCGCCGACACGGAGGCCCTCGCCCAGCTGGCGCGGCGGCACGGGGTGTCGGTCGTCCCCGGGGCGGCGTTCTCGCCGGTGGACGGCTTCCGGGACCGGCTGAGGCTGCCGTACGCGCACGGGACGGAGGCGCTGGCCGCCGCGCTGCCCACCCTCCTGGAGTGCGCGGAGCGCGCGGCCGGCTGACGGGGGCGCGGAGCCCGGGCGCCCGCTCAGGGGTGCATCCGGGCCCCCTTGAGCACCTTGTCGACGGCGTTGCGCGGCCCGTACACGGCGAGCCCCGCCAGATCGAGCTCTCCCGCGCCGACGGCCCGTACGGCCGCGCGGTTGTCCCGGTCGTTGCCGGTGGTGAAGAGGTCGGTGGTGAACACGGCGCGGGGCAGCCCGCGGGAGAGGGCCCGGCCGTGCGCGGCGGTCAGCGTCTCCTCGGCCCCCTCGAAGACCAGGACGGGCTGTCGGAACATCGGCAGGTAAGGGGTGCCGTCCGCGTCGGCGTACGGCTCGCCGATCACCTCGGGGAGCTCCGTGCCGAGGCCGCTGACCAGGAAGGCCGTCACGTTCAGCCGCTGCCAGGTCTCCAGGTCCTCGCGCAGCAGCACGGCGATCTTCGTGTCGAAACGTACGGGCGTGTGGTCGGTGGTCGTCATGGTCCGAGACTGCCGCCGGGCCCGCCGCGCGGTCTTGTACATTTCTTGCATGGTGGCCCGCACGGTGACCCGGCAGGAGGTCTCGGCGTGGCGCCCGGGCGTGCCGGGTGTCGTGGAGGTGTTCCACGCCCGTTTCACCGAACACGCGTACCCGATGCACGTGCACGACGTGTGGACGCTGCTCATCGTCGACGACGGCGCGGTCCGCTACGACCTCGACCGGCACGAGCGCGGCACTCCCGGCGACACGGTGTCCCTGCTCCCGCCGCAGGTCCCGCACAACGGCTCGCCCGCCACCTCCGACGGCTTCCGGAAGCGGGTCCTCTACCTGGACCTGACCCAGCTGGACGAGAGCCTCATCGGTCCGGCGGTGGACGCGCCCGACCTGGTCGACCCGCTGCTGCGGCGGCGCGTCGGGCAGCTGCACACCGCGCTCGCGGAGCCCGGTGACGAACTGGAGGCGCAGAGCCGCCTCGCCCTGATCGGCGACCGGCTGCGCGGCCATCTGCGGCCCCGGCTCGTCACGCCCGCGCGTGGCGCCGATCCCGGCCTGGCACACGGTCTGCGGGAGCTCCTGGACGCGCGCCTCGTCGAGGGCGTCACCCTGGACGAGGCCGCCCTGCTGCTCCACGCCCACCCCGCGCATCTCGTACGGGCGTTCAGCGGCGCCTTCGGCATCGCGCCGCACCAGTACCTGACGGCCCGCCGGATCGACCGGGCCCGGCGGCTGCTGCTGGACGGACGGCCGCCGGTCGAGGTGGCGGCCGCGACCGGCTTCTACGACCAGTCGCATCTGAACCGCTCGTTCAGACGGATCGTGGGCACCACCCCCGGACGCTTCGCCCGCGCGCGGCGGCCCGTCCCCGCCGCCCCGCCGCACGCCCTGCCGACGCCGACCCTCCGGCCGCACCCCGAACACCGGGGAGCCCGGGGGAGCGAGCGGGGAGCGGATGGCTGACCGAGTGGACAAGGGCTGATCGGCAAGGCGGTGCGCGTCCTCCTCGCGCACCCGGACGTCCGGGAGGAACTGCGCTCGGTCCCGGGCCTGTTGCCGCAGGCGGTGGACGAGTTCCCTCGGACCCCTCAGACGCCCAAGGCGCCCCGGGAACCCCTCCCCACCCTCCAGCGTTATACCCCCCAAGGGTATCCAGAGGAGGGGTTCCATGACCACGAGACGACTGCCCGCGCTCACCCCCGAGCAGGCACCCGGACGCGCACGCGAGCTGTTGACCGACCTCGTCGAACGGCACGGCTCCGTCGGCGAGATGGTGTCCACGATGGCGCACTCGCCCGCGCTGCTCGACGGCTATCTCGGCCTCTCGCGCGCCATGAAGCGGGTGAGGATCCCGCGCGCCCTGAGCGAGAAGCTGTCGCTCGCCGTCCAGGAGTGGATCGGCTGCGGCACCTGCCGCGAGGCGCACATCGAGGCCGGCCGCGCGGCGGGACTGACCGCGACCGACATCGGACTCGCCCGCCAGGGCACCTCGACCGACCCGCGCGAGGCCGCCCTGATCGGCCTCGCGCTCCGGGTCCTCGCCGAACCGGGCTCCCTGTCCGACGAGGACGTCCGGGAGGTCCGGGCACACGGCTGGAGCGACCGCGTGATCGCGGAGGTGGTCGGGGTGGTCACCCTCAACCTCCTCACCGGCGCCTTCAACCTCCTCGCGGGCATCCAGCCGGACCAGGAGGAGGACTGAGAGGGGCGAGGGAACGCCTCAGGAGGCCGACGGGGCCGTGAACGTGACGGCGGCGGCGGGCACGGTGGTCTCGGCGTCGCTGCCGAGGGCGTACGCCGCGACGCGGGAGACCGTCGCGGCCGGGACGGCCTCGGCGATGCCCGGTGCCGCCGGGATGTCCTGGGTGGCGTGGGCGTCGTGCGGGACGACGACCCGGTAGCCGAGCGCCAGGGCCGTACGGGCCGTCGCCTGCACGCACATCTCCGACATGACGCCGCAGACGGCCAGCGCCCGGACCCCCGCGTCCGTGAGGACCGTGCCGAGCGCGGTCTCCTCGAACCCGTCGTCATAGGGCTTGCGGATCACGACCTCGGTGGGTCCGGGGGCGACGGGGTGGTGGAGCTCCCAGCCGGGCGTGTGCGGTTCGTCGTCGGAGCCGGGCGGCCCGTCGTTCTGCAGGTGGGCGATGAACGCCCCGTCCCGCCGGGCGCGGGCGATCAGATCGGTCGTCCGGTCGACGAGCCGGCCGGCGGCCGGCACGGCCCCCTCGCCGGTGACGAAGGCCGACTGCACGTCGACGACGATGAGGGCATCCACGGGCTCAACGCGCTGGGTCATCCGGTCATCATCACTCCCACCGGCCCCGCCCGCCACGGGATTTCGCCCCGCCGGAGGGGCGGAGAACCCGCGTGCGCACGCCCCGGACCTGCGGGTACGCTCACGGGCCAGGACAAGGGAGGATCCACGTGGCCGAGTCGACGACGTCCGAGTGGTGGGAGCTGCTGCCGGACGGCATTCGCGGTCAGGTCGACGGGTACGTCCTCCAGGACGCCAGGTTCCAGGCGGTGCGGATCGTCTGGCAGACCTGCCGGGGCCGCGGTCTGGGGCTGCACGAGGCGGAGGAGGTCGTCCACGCGCGGTACCTCCACCACGGCGACCGGATCGCGCGCACCCCGCTGAGCCCCCTCGACCTGGAGTCCCTGGCCGCACGGGCCTCCGGCTGCCCCGGTTCGGTGGTCGCGATCGAGGCGGTCTGGGACGGCGACACGGTCCACGACTGGTTCGTGATCCTCCTCGCCGTCTCCGCCGAGCCCGCGGGCGAGCACCCTCTCGCCACGGTCTACCGGGAGACGGCCGTACGGTACCTGGGCGACGCGCGGGACGAGAGGGCGCTCCATCCGGAGGCCACCGCCGCCGGGGCGGCCGGCCGGGCCCTGGCCGAACACCTCTCGGTGCCCTTCCACTTCGGGAGCCCGGACACCCCGGACGACGGGGCACCGCGCTGGCGGCCGTGAGCATCCGCGGTTATCCGTTTGCCGTGGCCGGCGCCGTCGGACAGGGAGCCCGCATGCCGAGAGGTAGCACCGTCGGGCTCCGGGCCCGGCACGAGGACGACATCCCGATCCTGCGGACCGAGCTCTACGACGACGTGGTCAACGGCTCGCGGGCCGAGAGCGGGCCCTGGCGGCCGATCACGCCCGGCTCGAAGGATCCACGGCTCGTGGTGGACGACACCGACGAGCGGAACGTCCCCTTCTCCGTCGTGGAGTCGGAGGGCGGCACCCTGGTCGGCACCGCGACGCTCTGGGGCATCGACCACCACAGCCGGTCCGCGCACATCGGCCTCGGGCTGCTCCCCTCCGCCCGCGGCAAGGGCTACGGCACGGACGTGGTCGCGGTCCTCTGCCACTACGGCTTCATCGTGCGCGGTCTGCAGCGGCTGCAGATCGAGACCCTGGCGGACAACACCGCGATGCTGCGCTCGGCCGAGCGCAACGGCTTCGTCCGCGAGGGCGTCCTCCGCTCCTCGGCCTGGGTGCTGGGCGAGTTCCTCGACGAGGTGCTGCTCGGTCTCCTGGCGAGCGAATGGACGCCGGACGCGAAGGGCTAGGGCCTGCGCGGCCCCGGCCGCGATCCGCCGGACAGGCCCTGGTCAGCCGTCCTCCCCCGGCGCTCCGTCCTCGGCCCTCCGGGTGGCCCGGGCGAGCAGCCACCGGCCCGAGACGCCCGTGACGAGGAGTCCGGCGACGAGCGTGGCGAGGGCGGCGCCGGGACCCGAGGTCCAGTCGACCGCGGAGGAACGGACGGCGAGGACCACGGCGAGCGCGAGGGCCACCGCCGGAACGGCCCCCAGGGCGGGGCGGATACGGGCCAGGTCGTCCTCCACCAGGGAGCCGAGGACGCCGACCCCGAGGGCGAGCGCCCACACGCCGAGGCCCTGCGCGTCGGCGCGGTTCACCGTCCACGGGAGCAGGGCGCCCCAGAAGGCGGGGAAGAACAGCAGACCCGCGCCGATGCCGAGCCATCCCGAGCCGAGCACGGCGAGCGGCGGCTTCGACCAGGCGGGCAGCGGGACGGCCGGGCGGCGCGCTTCCGTCCCCGCGCCCGCGGGCCGTCTGCGGTACTGCGCGGCCAGGCAGCCGACCGCGGCGAGGGCGAGGACGCCCAGGGTGGCGACCCAGCCGAGGCTGAACAGGGCGAGGAACAGCGGGCCGCCCCGTACGGCCTGGAGCGTGCCGGCGTTCAGCAGGGTGACCGTGAACAGGCCGACGAGGACGATCGCGAGCGGCAGCACCAGGCACCGGACCTCCTCCCAGACCCGGGCCCGGCCGACGGTGAACAGCGCGGGCGCCACGCCCGCCATGGCCGCCCCGACGAGGCCGGGGCTCAGCGCCTCGGGCGAGACCCAGGCGCCCGCCGCGTGCCCGGTCAGGCCCGCCACGGCGAGCAGGGTGCCCACGGTGGCGCTGATGCCTCCGACGACGCCGCTCAGGACCACGACGGCGGGCGACAGCGCACGGCCGTCGGGGGTTCCGGCGCTCCTGTCCGTCTCCTGCGGAGCGATGCTCATCCCTGGGCTCCTTCCCGGGCCGGGCCCGCGACGACCGCTGTCGCCGCGGGCGGCGCCGCGCTCGTCGGACGGTCCGCGACATCCCCCTGCCGTTTCAGGAGTTCACGGGCGTGGAGGATCCTCAGGCTCACCACGGTGACGGCCGCGTAGGCGAGCATGCCGCAGCCGATGCCGACGCCCGCGACGAGGGCGGTGATCCGGTCGAGGCCCAGGGTCCGTTCGAGCACGGGCACGGTCACCGCCGAGAAGGCGGGGGCCAGGCACAGGGCGGCGAGGTGCAGCGACCACTCCTCGCGCGCCCAGTGGGCGCCCCGGGAGCCGGCGCGTGCGGCCCGTGCCGCGATGACGGCGTACGTCACGGCGTACGGGACGAGGTACGCGAGGAGCAGTCGCCGCCCGGCGGTTCCCTCGTCGAGGAACGCCGCCGTGATCCACACCAGGCCCGCCACGCCCGCGAGATGGGTGACGACCCGCACCGGGAGGGGGCACCAGGTGCCGGTCAGACCGGGGACGTCGGTACGCCGGTCGAGGGCGCGGGAGGCGAGGAGCGCGCCGAAGGAGACGAGCGCGCCGAGGTGCATGATCGCGACGCGGTTGATGTCACGGAGGTCGAGCCCGGGGTAGAGCGAGGGCAGCAGGCCCCATTCGACGCGCAGCAGCGGAGCGGTCATCAGGAAGCCGTAGCAGAGCAGCATCCAGCGCTGGTGGAGGTCCGGGAAGCCGCGGACGGCGGCGAGGACGCCGAAGGTCACGCTGCCGACGGTGCCGGCCAGGATGGTGGCGAGGACGATCCAGAACGCGGCCCCGCTGAAGGCCTCCGCCGGCGGGGTGCGCACCAGGTAGAGGGCGGCGCCCGCCATCGACACGTACACCGTCACGGCGAAGACGGTCCCGGCGATCCGGTGCAGCCGGATGCGGCGCCGGACGGCGGAGAGCAGTTGGACGGGGCCGAGGATCATGAGGAGGCCGCCCAGGACCGAGTGCACGATCAGGGGGACCAGGCTGCGCCCGTACGGTCCCATCCGGTCGCGCACGGCCTCGGCCACGAACTCGGGGGAGACGGAACGGCCGAGGAGCCACTCGCCGGGCGCGGGTGCTCCCGGCCTCGCGTACGGCCAGAGCTCGGTCATGGCGATCGGCGCGTACGCGAGGCAGACCACGGTCACCGCGACGGTGGCCGTCCTCCCCCATCCCCAACGCGTGCCGGTCGGACGCCTCATGGCGACACCTCTTCCTCGATAGTCCTGTCTGGACTATGGAGGAAGGTAGGGCCGGCGGCGACCGGGGTCAACCGGTCGGTAACAACGCGTCGTCGACCAGGGCCTCAGGGCTCGCGGCTCTCCACCCACTGCCAGAAGTCGACCATCATCCGCTCGTACCGGATGCCGAACTCCAGCGCCTCGCGCTGCCCGCGCGTCAGCAACTCGCCCACGTCGTGGGCCAGTCCCTCGTACTCGTCCAGGGTCCTGCGGTGCTCGTCGATCTGGACCGGGGCGTGGACGCGCGGGCTGGCCCCGAACCACAGCTTGAGGATGCCCCGTTCGCGCGCCTCGACCGGGACGAAGGCGGGGTCGGCCAGCCAGCCGCGCAGGGCCGCCGCCCCCTCCTCCGTGAGGCTCATCAGGCGCCGGTTGCGGCCCCCCGGCTGCCGCACCTCCGACAGCAGCCCCCCCTCCAGAAGCCGGTCGCACTGCGCGTACACCTGCGCGTGCGGCATGGACCAGAACGGGGCCACCGTCCGCGCGGCCTCCACCTTCACGTCGTACGGACTGGCCTCGCCCAGCTTGTCGATGATGCCGAGCACGAGGTAGGAGGGCGTGGTCAACCGGACTTCAGACATGCGGCGACCGTATCGCGGCGGGTCGGGGCGGGGACCGGGGCGAACCCCTCTCCCCCGCTACTCCGCCCGCAGCGCCCGCGCCGTGGCCGTCCGGGCCGCCCAGCCCGCCGGGAGCAGCGCGCCGGCCGTCGCGATCACGACACCCGCCGTCGCGAGGAGCACGAGCAGCGGCGTGCCGTACACGTCGATGTCGGCGGGCGGGATCGTGGTGCCGACCGCGCGGCCCATCGCGGGCATCACGGCGCCGTGGAGAGCCACGCCGAGCGGCACTCCGACGAGGCCCGACACGAGACCGATGGCGCCGACGGAGGTGAGGACCTGCGCGACGGTCTGCCGCGGGGTCATCCCCAGGGCCTTGAAGACGCCCAGGTCACGGACGCGGTCGCGGCTGTCGAGGACCACGGTGTTGAGCACCCCGAGGCAGGCGACGACGACCAGCATCAGGGTGAGCATGACGATCAGGGCCTGCATGGCCCGGATGACGCTCGACTTGCTCTCCCCGGTGACGGCGGCCTCGGCTCCGAGCGGTCGCACGGCGGCGTCGAGGCGCTCCGCGTAGCGTGCCGCGTCGGTGCCGGCGGTGACGGTCACGGCGAAGTCGGCGGGCTGGTGGCGGGCCCGGAGCGCGGCGACGGACGCCGCTCCGGTGCGCAGGGTCATGCCCTCGTCGCCGAGGTCGAAGACCTCGCCGACGATCCGGACGCGGACCGTGCGGCCCTGTTCGGAGAGGGTGACCGCGTCCCCGACGCGGACCCCGGTGGCGCGCAGGAAGCGGGTCGCCGCGACGGCCTCCCCGGTGGCCCCGAACCAGCGGCCGGAGACCATCGTGTGGCGGCTGCCGGCCGTGTCCCCCTCGTAGGCGACGAGGGGCGCGCCGCCCTTCAGCCCGGCCACGTCCAGTTGCGCGCGGGCCGTCCGGTACACCGAGTCCGTCCCCGGGAGCCCGGCGATCACCGCCGCCACGGCGGCCGGATCGGCCGGCTTCCCGGGCAGGGGCACTGCCCCGCCCGGCGTGTCGGGGTTCCCCCGGGGGAGGGCGACCGTGCGGACGGTGACGTCGCCGCCCCGGTCGGGATCGCCGTCGGCCTTGACGGCGACGAGCGTGCTGCCGAGTCCCACGGCGAAGGTCACCGCGAGGGCTCCGAAGGTCACCGCCGCTGCCGTGCTCGCCGCCCGCGCGGGGCGGGCGAAGGGCGCGGCGAGGCCGAGGGTCACCGGCCGGGGCAGCGGCAGACGCCCGAGCAGGCCGCGGATCCGGTGGCCCCGGCCGCCGCCGTCGGCGGGGCCGACACGGAGGACCGTCGCGGTCGGCAGCCGGGCCGCGCGCAGGGCGGGGGCGAGGGCGGTGGCGGCCACGAGGGCCAGGGCGGCGGCCGGTACGACGAGGTCCACCCACACGGGGACGAGGACCTCCGTCGTCCCGTACACCTCGGCCACCTCCGCCATGAGGGGCACGGCGAGCGCGTTGCCGAGGCCCACGCCGAGCACGGCACCCACCGTGCCGGGGATCAGGGCCTGGGCCACGTACGCGCGTCCCACCTGGAACGGGGTGAAGCCGAGGGACTTGAGGATCCCGATCCGGCGCGTCGCGGCGCCGACCGCTCCGCTCACCACGATGCCGATCACCAGCACCGACATCGCCAGGCCCAGGAGCGCGAAGGCGGTGACGAAGGGCACGAAGGCGGCCGTGGACTCGCGCGCCGTCTCCCGCACGTCGAGGTACGAACGGGTGCCGGTGACCGATCCGGCCGGCGCGGCGGCGGTGACGGCCTTCTGTCCCGCCGTCACCTCGTCGGCGGTGCCGGCGGCGGTGAGTCGGTAGAGCATCTGGAGCGCGGCGGGTCGCCCACCCGCGAGCGCCGTGAGCTGCTCGGGTACGACCCAGGCGTCGGCGCTCTCGCCGACCGACTCGGCGATGCCCACGACCGTGAGGGTGACGCCGCCGGAGGTGAGCCGGGCCCCCGGGCCCGAGCTCGGCGGTTCGGATCCGCGCTCCAGGACGATCTCGCCGGGTGCCGTGGCCCACCGGCCCTCCGTGAGGGTCACCGCGTCCACGGGGCCTGCGGGGGAGGCGCGGCCGACGACCGTGAGCGGTGGCGGCGCGAACCCGGGCGGGGCCGCCCGGTCCGCGCTCAGGCGCAGGGAGGCGACGGCGAAGGGGCCCGAGGCCGCGGCCACTGCGGACGCGCGGGCGGTGGCGGCGAGCCGCTCCGGGGTGACGGCCGCACCGTCGAACCGCACGGTCAGGTGGGCGCCCTGCTGCCGGGCGAAGGCCCGGTCGAAGGGCGCGCCGGAGGCGACGAGGAGGCCGAGGGCCAGGACGGCGGAGGCGACGGAGAGCAGCGTGGTGAGGACCATCACGGCGGTCTGTGTCCGGCGCCGTCCGACCCCGGCCCGCACGACCCGGCCGAGGGCCCCTCCCCCGCCGCTCCTTCCGCTGTCGCTCGCGGGATGCGCGCCGGTCCGGCCGAGGGCCCCGTCGGCGCTCCTTCCGCTTCCCCGCACGGGAACCGCGTTCATCGGGCCACCGCCCGGACGTCGCGGGTGACGCGGCCGTCGACGAGTTCGATCGTGCGCGTCGCGCAGGCCTCGGCGAGCGCGAGGTCGTGGGTGACGAGGACGATCGTCTGGCCTTCGGCGTTGAGGTCGCGCAGGAGGTCGCGGACGTCCGCGCCGGACGCGGAGTCCAGGGCTCCGGTGGGCTCGTCGGCGAGGAGCAGCGGAGGCCGGTTCATCAGGGCGCGGGCGACGGCGACGCGCTGCCGCTCGCCGCCGGAGAGACGGCCGGGACGCACGCGCGCGTGGCGGGCGACGCCGAGCCGTTCGAGGAGTTCGGCGGCGCGCGCGGCCGCCCGGCCGCGCGCCGCGCCGGCCAGCTGGGCGGGGAGCAGCACGTTGTCGAGGACGGTGAGGTCGTCGAGGAGGTTGAAGAACTGGAAGACCATGCCGACGCGCCCGCGCCGGTAGCGGGCGGAGGCCGTCTCGCTCAGCGTGTCGACGCGCAGCCCGTCCACGGTCACGTGGCCGGTGCTCGGCCGGTCGAGTCCGGCGAGGAGGTTGAGCAGGGTCGACTTGCCGCTGCCGGAGGGGCCGAGGACGGCGAGCGCCTCTCCTCGCGCCACCCGCAGGTTCAGTCCCGCGAGCGCCGCGGGCCCGTCGTCGTACGTCCTGCCGACCTCGCTCAGGTCGATCAGGGGCTCCGCTTCGGATGGGGTCATGGGGCCCTCCAGGGCTGGGGTCGGGATGTGCGGTCGGGGCCGGCCGGGCCACGGCCGACGCTAGGAGCGGCCAGCCCGGCGGCGCGTCGGCCGCGGTGGCGAAGATCCGTACCGTGTGCGGCGGAGGCGCGGGCGGGTCATCCGCGCGATGTACACCGCGCGGACGGTGCCCTGGTCCTGCGGGCCGATTCGCCCCGGCGGGCACGCTTGGCACACTGCCCCGGTGAGCAGGTACGAGGAATTCATGGGCCGGGTGCGCGGGTCGCGGGCCATCGGCGCGCCGCCCCCGCTGTCCCGTTGGGCGTGGGTGGCCGACGGGCTGCTCGCGCTGTCGCTGGCGGTCGCCACGATCGTCGGGAACCTGAACCGCGCGTACGTGGAGCTGCGGCCCGATCTGGCCGGGGCGAAGACGCCGGTGCCGGGGCAGCTCCCGACGCCGCCCGCGCCCCCGGACCTGCCGGGCGTTCCGGCGGGCCCGCGCCCGGTGCCGGCCGTGGAGCACGTGCTGCCGCCGGTGGAGGCCTGGGAGGCGGTCGCGGTGGTGCTGACCGCGCTGCCGCTGGTGCTGCGGCGCCGCTTCCCGCTGTCCGTGTACTGGGTGGTGACGGTCGCCGCGGTGGTCCTCCACCTCGGGGACGCCGCCGACGACGCCACGCGGGTCACGTTCGCCTCGGGGCTCGTCGCGGCGTACAGCGCGGCGATGTACAGCCCGCACCGCAGGTCCGTGGCGGCCTCGCTGCTGGCCGGGGTCCTGCTCTACGCGGTCTTCCCGCTGGTCCCGGACGTCGACAGCGACCTGGTGCCCGTCCTCGTCCTGCTCCCGCTCGCCCTCGCCTCGCACGGCGTCCATCTGTGGCGGCAGCGGGAGCGGGCGCTGCGCGCGGAACAGGAGGCGGCGCTGCGCCGGGCCGTGGAGGCCGAGCGCGCCCGGATCGCCCGGGAGCTGCACGACGTCGTCACCCACAACGTGAGCATGATGACGATTCAGGCCGGTGCGGCGCGCACGGTCCTCGCCACCTCCCCCGATCAGGCCCGGGAGGCGATGCTCGCGGTGGAGGCGGCCGGGCGGACGGCTCTGTCGGAGCTGCGGCACGTGATGGGGCTGCTCACGATGGCGGTGGACGGTCCCGATCCTGCCGTCGACGTGGAGCTCGCCCCGCAGCCCGGCCTGGACCGGCTGACGGAGCTGACGGACCGGGTGCGCGCCTCGGGGGTGCCGGTGGAGGTGGAGGTGCGGGGCGCACGGGTGGAGCTGCCCGCGGGTGTCGACCTCGCCGCGTACCGGGTGGTGCAGGAGGCGCTGACGAACGCGGTGAGGCACGCGGAGGGCGCGTGCGTGTCGGTGACGGTGGAGTACGGGGAGGACCGGCTGCGGGTGGAGGTGTCCGACACGGGCGGGCGCCGGCCGCGGACGGCGGAGCCGGGCGGCGGCCGCGGGCTGCCGGGACTGCGGGCACGGCTCGCGGTGTACGGCGGTACGCTCGACGCGGGCAGCCGCCCGCACGGCGGGTACCGGGTCCGTGCGGTGATTCCGTGGGAGGTTCCGTGACCGTGGCCGGCGCTCCGCGCGTGGTGATCGTCGACGACCAGGCGTTGGTGCGGACCGGTTTCCGGATGATCCTCGCCGCCGACGGCATCGACGTGGTCGCGGAGGCCGCCGACGGCGACGCGGCGGTGGCGGCGGTCCGCAGGACCCGGCCGGACGTGGTCCTGATGGACATCCGGATGCCGGGCACGGACGGCCTGGAGGCCACGCGGCGCATCCTCGCGGACGAGACGGCGCCGCCGAGGATCGTCGTCCTCACCACGTACGACCTCGACCAGTACGTGTACGCGGCGCTCGCGGCGGGCGCGAGCGGCTTCCTGCTCAAGGACGTCACCCCCGAGCACCTGACGGCGGCGGTCCGGCTCGTCCGCTCCGGGGACGCCCTGCTCGCCCCGGCGATTACCCGCCGCCTGGTGGAGCGCTTCGCCGCGACCGGTACGGGAGCGGGCCGGCCGGCGACCGCCCCGCACCGCGAACTGGCCACGCTCACGCCGCGCGAGCTGGAGGTCCTGGAGGCCCTGGCGCGCGGCCACACCAACGCCGAACTGGCGGCGCGCTTCCGGCTGAGCGAGGCGACGGTGAAGACGCACGTGGCCCGCATTCTCCAGAAGCTCCGGCTGCGCGACCGGGCCCAGGCGGTGATCGCGGCCTACGAGACGGGTCTCGTCACCCCGGGCTCGGCCGGAAGCGGAACCACCGGGCCGAGCGCGTCCGGCTGAGCGGGGTACGGCGTCCCGTCCTCGGGGCGGAGCAGGTCGCTCAGCTCGGTCAGTCTGATCAGGCGCAGGATCCACGGCTGGTCGCAGACGAGCCGCCAGCGCGCCCCGCGCCGGTGCATGCGCCCGGCGCAGTGGGCGAGGAGTCCGAGGCCGGTGGCGTCGCAGAAGGTGAGGCGCCGGATGTCGACGGTCAGGTCGTCGGACTCCCGGACGAGGGCGTCGAGCTCGGGCCGCAGGTGCCGCACCAGGACGAGGTCGAGCTCGCCCCGGAGGGCCGCGACCGTGCGACCGCCGGTCGAGCGGACGTCGAGGTACGGGTCATGACGGGGGATCAGCTGCATCGAACGCTCCACAGGGTGGCTCCATGTGTCACGTCGAGCGTGGCCGCCCCGCCGTCGGGAGGGACGTTTCGCCTCGACCGCTGTCACCTGAATCGGTGAACATCCGGCCCTCTTTCTCTCGTTCGGACGCGCGTGGACCGGACCTGTGTACGGAGCGGCGCCCCCTCCGCACGCGCGCGTGCGGCCGGTGCCGCTATCGCGCGCCGCCCATGAGCGCCGCCGTCGGAATGCGGCGGAACTCCACGGTCTCGTACGGGCTCCTCGTCCCGGTCTCGTGGAGGAGGCCGGTCGTCGCGGCGTCCAGCGCCACCAGGTCCGAGTAGGCGGCCCTCCTCCCGGACACGGTCAGCGCCTTCGCGAAGGTCCGCCCGCCGTCCGTACTCCTCCAGAGGGCCGGCTCCGCGCGGGCGTCCGGCACCGAGGGGGCCGAGAACAGCAGGACCCCGTCACGGCCGCCCACGTACAGGAGGCTGCCCTGCACCACGGGTACGCGGTCCAGGGCGCGCTGGGGCGCGAAGGGGCGGTCGAGGCTCGCTCCGCCGTCGTCCGAGGAGGCGTCCGCGCGGTTGCCGGGACTCGTCCCCAGCTGGTCACGGGAGCTGAGGTACAGGCTTCCGTCGGGGAGTTCGGCCGCCGTGGACTCGTTGGCGTTGACGAACCCGTCGTACGTGTCGTCCACGTAGCCGAGAGACCAGGTCCGGCCGCCGTCGTCGCTGGTGAGGGCGTGCGCCCCGTAGTACCGGGGCTCCTCGCCGGTGTCCGTGGATCCCGGGGGCGGCGCCGCCGAGTGGTTCGCGGGCACGACGAGCCGCCCGGCGTGCGGGCCCCGGGTGAGGGCGAGGGCGTGGCCCGGTCCGGTGGCGTACCAGCGCCATCCGGGCTTCTTCACGCGCGCGGTGATCTCCCTCGGAGCGGAGAAGGTCCGTCCGTCGTCCGCGCTGCGCTGGACGAACACCCGGCGGCCGCGCGCCTCGGGGACCCCTCCGCGCAGGATCCGCCCCTCCGTCGCCTCCGCGCCGTTGTACGAGCTGAGCAGCACCACGTCGCCCGAGCGGGGATCCACGACCGGTGCGGGGTTCCCGCGCGTGTCACCGTGCCCGTCGGCCACGACGAGCAACGGCCCCCAGGCGCAGCCTCCGTCGTCGGACCGCCGCACCACGATGTCGATGTCGCCGCTGTCCCCTGCCCCGCCGGTCCGCCCCTCGGCGAAGGCGAGCACGGTCCCGGCAGGGGTCCGCACGACCGCGGGAATGCGGTAGTTCGCGTAGCCGCCCACGCCGGCGGTGTACGGGACCGACGCCTCGCACCCGGCCCTCGCCCCCGGCGGTCCGGGGTCATCCGAGCCGGATCCCGCGACGCCCAGCCCCGCGAGGACGAGCCCCACGACCGGCAGGACGAGCAGCCGGAGACCGCCCGCGGTCACCCGTCCCGCAGGTCCCCCTGCCGTCACCCTTCGACCCATTCGCCCCACGATCCCCGCCCGACGGGACGACCGGGCGAACTCAGGGGCAACACGAGGGGCCGTCCGCGTGACATCACGCGGACGACCCTCGTGCGGAACGGTGGGGTCTCAGCCGGCGAACCGGGCCATCCACGCCTCGACCTCGGCCGAGGAGCGCGGCAGACCGGCCGACAGGTTCTCGTGGCCCTCCTCGGTGACGACCAGGTCGTCCTCGATCCGGACGCCGATGCCGCGCCACTCCTCGGGCACGGTCAGGTCGTCCGGCTGGAAGTACAGGCCGGGCTCGACCGTGAGCACCATGCCCGGTTCGAGGACGCCGTCGACGTACTCCTCCGTGCGGGCCTGCGCGCAGTCGTGGACGTCCAGGCCGAGCATGTGGCCGGTGCCGGCCATGGTGAAGCGGCGCTGGAGGCCGAGGGCGTACGCACGGTCGACGGGCCCCTCGATGAAGCCCCACTCGACGAGGCGCGCCGTCAGGTGGCGCTGCGAGGCCTCGTGGAAGTCGCGGTACGGGGCGCCCGGCTTCACCGCGGCCATGCCCGCCTCCTGGGCCTCGTACACCGCGTCGTACACCTGGCGCTGGACCGGGGTGAAGGTGCCGCTGATGGGGAGGGTGCGGGTGACGTCGGCGGTGTAGAGGGAGTGCGTCTCCACGCCGGCGTCGAGGAGGAGCAGCTCGCCGGGGCGCACCGGGCCGTCGTTGTCCGTCCAGTGCATGATCGTGGCGTGGTCGCCGGCGGCGCAGATCGAGCCGTAGCCGACGTGGTTGCCCTCCAGGCGGGCGCGGCGGAAGAAGGTGCCCTCGATCCACCGCTCGGAGGAGGCGACGGCACGGGAGAGTTCGGCGACGCAGTCGGTGAAGCCGCGCACGGTGGAGTCCACCGCCTTGCGCATCTCGCCGAGCTCCCACGTGTCCTTGACGAGGCGGAGGTCGCTGAGCGCTCCCTCCAGCTCGACGTCGCGCTCCTCGTCGGTGGTGACGGCGGCTTCGAGGGCCGGGTCGACGCCGCGGACGATCCGGGTCGGGACGCCGGATCCGGCGGCCAGGTCCTCGGTGATGGTGCGGACGTCGCGGCAGGGCAGTCCCAGGACGGTCTCGGCCTCGGCGAGGGAGCGGCGGCGGCCCATCCACAGCTCGGCCGTGTAGCCGATCCAGAACTCGTCGTTGTCGCGGCTGTCGCGGGGCAGCTGGTAGCAGTAGGCGTCGTGGCCGCCGTCGGCGCGGGGTTCGAGGACGAGCGCCCCGTCGCGGGCCTGGTCGCCGGTCATGTGCACATAACCGGAGTACGGGCGGAACGGGTAGGTGTCGTCGTTGGAGCGGGTCTTGAGGTTCCCCGAGGGGACGATCAGGCGCTCGCCGGGGAAGAGCGCGGAGAGCGCGACGCGGCGTGCGGCCGCGTACGGGGCCTGCTCGGCCGGTTCGAGGTCGTGCCGCTCGGTGTCCGCCCACCCCGTCCTCATCAGAGCGGAAAGCTCCTCGGAGACGCCTTCGTAGAGGCCGTTCTTGCGACCCTTCGCCACGTCCTGCACCTTCTTCCGGGTACGTTCTCGGCCGCCGGTCGTCGGCGGCATCCGGACGGTACTCCGCGCCGGGCCCGCCCGGTGCCCGGATCGGTCAGTGGCACGGATCGGCCACACCCCGGGCGGCGAGGGCTCCCCCGGCGGGCCGATAATGCGGTCCATGGCGAACGAGAAGCTCAGTGAGGCGCTCCGGTTCCTGGGGATCGGGGACGAGGCCCGCCGGGTCTACATCCGGCTCCTGGAGCTCGGTCCCGCGCCGCTGAGCGCCATCGGTGACGCCGCCGGTCTCGGCGGTGCCGAGCTGTCGGCGGCGTACGGCGAACTGGTCGACGCGGGCCTGGCGAGTCCGGCGGCGCAGGGCCCGGACCTGGTGGCCCCGGTGCCTCCGGCCGCGGGCCTGGAGATCCTGGGGCGGCACCGGGCGGCCGAGCTCGACGAGTCGCGGATCACCGTCGGCGGCGCCTTCGAGTCGTTCCGGCGGCAGCGGCTCGCCGCGTACAACGACGATCTCGTCGAGGTCGTCACCGGCGACGCGATCGGGCCCCGGAGCCGGCAGGCCTGGGGCAGTGCCCGCGAGCAGATCCGGCAGTTCGACACGCCCCCGTACACGCACATCCCGGGCTCGACCGACGACGCGCTGGCGACGCTGGCCCGGGGGGTGACGCAGCGGGTCATCTACTCGCAGGCGTCGCTGGAGCACCCGGACAAGATGCGGACGGTCATCGAGCCGTGCATCGAGGCGGGCGAACAGGCCCGGGTGCTGCCGCAGCTGCCGGTCAAGCTCATGATCATCGACGAGGCGTACGCGCTGGTGTCGCTGTCGATCAAGGAGGCCGACGTGCACAACACGATGCTGGTCGTGCAGCCGTGCGGGCTCCTCTCCGCGCTCATCGCCCTGTTCGAGCAGACCTGGCAGGGCGCGCTTCCGTTCCACGGCCGCACGGCCCGCCCGGCGGGCGTGCTGCCCGCCGGGCTGCTGCCCGCCGACCGCCGGCTGCTGTGGCTGCTCGCGGGCGGCGCGAGCGACGACGTCATCGCCCGGGAGATCGGGGTCAGCCGTCGGACGCTCTTCCGCCGGATCCAGGTCCTCATGGCCCGGCTCGGCGCCACGAGCCGTTTCCAGATGGCGCTGCAGGCGCAGCGCCAGGGGTGGCTCTGAGGCTCAGGTGAGGTGCCGCCGCAGGAAGGTGTGCACGAGGGCGCTGTTGTGGGCGGCCTGTTCGTTGTCGCCGGCGCCCGCGTGGCCGCCGCCGGTGTTCTCGTGGAACAGCACCGGATGGCCGAGTTCCCGCAGCCGCGCCGCCGCCTTGCGCGCGTGCCCGGGGTGGACGCGGTCGTCGCGGGTGGAGGTCATCAGGAGCACCGGCGGATAGGTCCGGTCGGCCGTGAGGCGGTGGTACGGGGACAGTGCGCGCAGGTGGGCGAGGTCGGTCGCGTCGTCCGGGTCGCCGTACTCGGCGATCCAGGACGCTCCCGCGAGGAGTTTGTGGAAGCGGGTCATGTCGAGCAGCGGGACCTGCGCGACGATCGCGCCGAACAGCTCCGGCCGGCGGGTGAGCATCGCGCCCATGAGCAGGCCGCCGTTGCTGCCGCCCGAGGCGCCGAGCCGGTCCGGGGTGGTGATGCCCCGCGCGACGAGGTCCTCGGCGACGGCCGCGAAGTCCTCGAAGGCGCGCGGCCGGTCGGCGCCCAGCGCGGCCTGGTGCCAGTCCGGTCCGTACTCGCCGCCGCCCCGGATGTTCGCGATGACGTACGTGCCGCCGCCCTCCAGCCACGCCCGGCCGGTGACGGCGCCGTAGTAGGGGGTGAGGGAGACCTCGAAGCCGCCGTAGCCGTAGAGCAGGGTGGGGCCGGGGCCGGTGGCGGCGTGGTCGGGGCCGATGACGAAGTACGGCACGCGGGTGCCGTCGGGAGAGGTCGCGAAGTACTGCGCGACGGTGAGGCCGGCGGTGTCGAAGCGGTCCGGGGCCTGCTTGAGGACCTCCGTGTCGCCTCCGATGTGCCCGCGGTGGAGACTGGAGGGCTGGAGGAAGCCGGACACGTCGAGGAAGTACTCGTCGGAGACGTCCGGATCCGTGTCCACGACGCCGACGGCGGACAGCGCCGGGACGCCGACGAGCGGGGTACGCGTCCAGCCGGCGCCGTCGCGGCCCGGGGTGAGCACCTCGATGTGGGCGCTGACGTCCCGCATCGTCTCCAGGATCAGGTGGTGGCGGGTCCAGGAGTGACCGGCGAGGGCCGTCCTCGCGTCGGGGGTGAACAGCACCTCGTGGGTGCGGTCGCCGGCGAGGAAGGCCTCCAGGTCGAACGCGAGGAGGGAGCCGGTGGGCTGCCCGAGCCAGTCGGACTTCAGGGTGACCAGCAGGTGCCGGCGGTGGGCGTGGACGAGGGCGTCGTCGGGGACGTCGATGCGTACGGTCGTGCCGTCGGGCTCCAGGAGGTACGTCTCGCTGCGGAAGAAGTCCAGGGAGCGGCCGACGAAGTCCCGCTCGAAGCCGGGGGTGTCGTCGCGGTAGCCCCAGGCCGACACGTCGGCGTCCTCGGCCTCGTAGACGAGCTCGGACTCGTCGAGGGGCGTGCCGCGCCGCCAGCGGCGGACCGTGCGCGGATAGCCGGAGTCGGTCAGCGAGCCGGGCCCGGTGTCCGTGCCGACGAAGACGGTGTCGGCGTCGATCCAGCCGACGCGCGTCTTCGCCTCGGGGACCTCGAAGCCGTCCGCGACGAACTCCCGCGTGGTGAGGTCGAATTCGCGGACGACGACGGCGTCGCCGCCGTCCCGCGACAGCCGGACCAGGGCCCGGTCGTAGGCGGGACGGCGCACCCGCGCGCCGTCCCACACCCACTTCTCGTCCTCGGCGGCCGCCAGCG
Source organism: Streptomyces tanashiensis (assembly GCF_014648895.1). Lineage (GTDB taxonomy): Bacteria > Actinomycetota > Actinomycetes > Streptomycetales > Streptomycetaceae > Streptomyces > Streptomyces tanashiensis. The sequence goes on along the minus strand of NZ_BMRZ01000007.1, from coordinate 221,567 downwards.
CGTCGACGTCGAGGAGCACCTCCCACTCGGGTGCGTCCTTGCGGTACTGCTCCAGGGTCGTGCGCCGCCACACCCCGCGCACGTGCTCGGCGTCGCGCCAGAAGTTGTAGAGGAACGCTCCGCGCCGCACGGTGTACGGGATGCGGTCCGAGGCGTCGAGCACCTCCCTCAGGCGCGCCTTCAGCGGGGCGAACCCGGCGTCGGCGGCCAGCACGTCCGCCGTCTCGGCGTTCCGCTCGGCCACCCACGCGAGGGCGGCCTCGCCGGAGATGTCTTCCAGCCACAGGTACGGGTCGTCATCGCTCACCCCCGTATTGTGCAGGCCCGGCCGCCGGGAGCCCGCCTCAGTTCCGGTTCTCGCGGTGGAGCCGGACCGCGAGGTGGTGCTGGAGCGGCCTGCCGACCGCGGCGAGGTCGTGGACGAAGTCGAGGGTGTCCTCACCGGTCAGCGTGTAGCGACGGCGGGTGGCGTCGACCTGCTTGGCGGTGGGGGCGAGCGCGACCTGGTCGGTGGTGAGGTCGACGGCGGTGCCGTCCGCGCGGCCGACGGCGATCTCCGCGATGCCGGTGGGCTGGGTGATCAGCGCCTCCACGCGGCCCTCGGGCTGCAGCCGCCACCAGCCGCTCTCCCGGGCGGACGGGCGGAGCGGGGTGCCGTCCTCGTCGATCAGCCAGGCCCGCGCCTCGTAGTGCAGGAAGGGGCGGCCGTCATGGCTGAAGGTCACCTCCTGCTCGTACGCGAACTCCTCGGCGAGCGTCGGATAGCCGCCCCGCCCGCGTCCCACCCAGGTCCCGAGCAGTCCGGCCACCGGGGCGAGCAGCGCGTGCGGCGCGGGCGCCTCGTCCGCCCGGAGGGCGTCGGGGTACGGGTGCCGCCGGTCGCGGTCGTTCATGGGGGTGCGCTCCTGGGGTCGGGGGCTGTGGTCCACCGCAGCTTAGGGCGCGGGGTCCGGCGCGCCGCGCAGGGAGAGCCGGAGGACCGTGGTGGCGGTGACGCCGGCGACGAGTCCGAAGGTGAGGGCGGCCGGGATGCCGTTGCCGAGGCCGGCGGAGGAGTACAGGAGGCCCTGATGGGGGCCCGTCTGGACCACCGCGATCCGGAGGAGCTGGCTCGCGAGGAGGCCGAGGACGGTGGCGCAGACGGTGCCGGCCGCCATGGCGGGGAGCGTGACCCGGGTGAGGAGTCCGGGGAGCCGGCGCAGGGCCCACCAGACGACGGCGAGCAGGAGGACGTCGGAGGCGCGGTGGAGGAGCCAGTCGCCGAGCGGGCCGCCCGCAGGGCCGGACCAGGCGCCGAGCAGCAGCCACTGGCGCAGCAGGTCGCCCGGCTCGGCGAGGAGTCCGCCGTCCGGGGAGAACGTCTGGAGGGCGGCGGCGACCGACTGGTACGAGAGGACGACGGCGGACAGCGCGATCACGGCGGTCCCCGCGGTGGCGGCCCGGCGTGCGGCGCGGGCCGGGACGTCCGTCCGGGGCAGGGGTTCCGCGGCGTCGGCGGTGATCCGTGCGACCAGGACGGCCGCTCCGGCCGCGACGAGGGCGACGACCACGGGGAGCTGCCGCCCGGAGGCGATCACGTTCGCCAGCTGGGGCAGGAAGCGGTAACTGCCGTGCCCGGTCGAGGCGATCAGCCACGGCGCGGACACGGTGACCGCCAGCGCCCCGGCGACCATGCCCCAGGCCCACAGCGCGAGGAACGCGGCGGTCGTGCGCCCGCGCACCGGCGGCAGCCTGCGGATCAGGAGCAGCGCGCCGAGCACGAAGAAGACGAACAGGGCGCCGAACCGTATCTGCAGCGCCGTCGTGTACAGCCCCGCGTAGTGGTCCCGGCGGTCGCCGCCCGCCGTGTCCCCGACATAGCCGGAGACCGCCGCACCGGCGTCGAGGAAGGACGGGGGGTCGTACGCCCACGGGGTCAGCCAGCGCTGGAGCTCGGCGACCACCTCGGGCCCCAGCGTCCCGCCGCTGCCGGGCAGGTGCAGCGCGTCCGCACTGGCACCCGCCCACCACAGGAGTGCGGTGAGCAACAGCCCACCGATCAGTGCGGGTGTCACCGCGCGCCGGTACGTCATGTCCTGTCCCCCCGTCGTGAACGACCAGTCCGGGTGCACCCGGACAGCTGGAGACTAGGGCGCCCTGATCACACGTGGGGCACGGTCGCACGTCGGTTCGGCAGGCGCGGGCCGCGCGGGCCCGGCGCCGGAAGGTCTCCGGAAGGAAACAGGAAGGACAGCGGGAGGACCGCGGGCCGACCGCCGGAACCGCGCGTCCACGGGACGAGACGCCGTTGACCCCGCGCGTGACGGCCGCTACGTTCGCGCCATGTTGCGTACAGCCCTGCTCACTTCGCGCGGTCACATCGACCTGCTGCGGGTGGCCTCCGCCGCGTGTCGCCGCGGCCGCTGACGCCCTTTCACCTTCACCACACCTCTGACGCCCTGATCGCCGTGCGCGCGTGTCCGTTCCGCGCCCACGGGCGCTGACGCGTACCTTCACCTCCCTCTCCCCCGGAGTCCGTCATGACGGTCGACCATGCCCCGCCTTCCGCTCCGCCCGACATATCGCCTTTGCCGGATGTCGAGTCCCTGACTCCCGCCCGGGCCCCGGGCCGCGTCCCGTCCGTCCCCCGCTGGCTGCGCCGGGCCGTCGGCCCGGTGCTGCTGCTCGTCCTCTGGCAGTCGTGCAGTGCGACGGGGGTGCTGCCGGCGGACGTCCTCGCGTCACCGGGGACCATCGCGCGGGCCGCCGGTGAGCTCGTCGGGGACGGGACGCTGCCGACCGCGATGGGCGTCTCGCTGCGGCGGGTCGCCGCGGGGCTGCTGCTCGGCGGGGTGGCGGGGATCGCGCTGGCCCTGGTGTCCGGCCTCTCACGGCTCGGGGAGGACCTCGTCGACGCCCCCGTGCAGATGCTGCGGACGGTTCCGTGGGTCGGGCTCATCCCGCTGTTCATCATCTGGCTGGGGATCGGCGAGGCGCCCAAGGTGGCGCTGATCGCCCTCGGTGTCGCCTTCCACCTCTACCTGAACGTGTACGCCGGGATCCGGGGCGTCGACGCCCGACTCGTCGAGGCGGGCGAGTCCCTGGGGCTCGGCCGCTGGGGCCTGGTCCGCCATGTCGTCCTGCCGGGCGCGCTGCCCGGGGCGATGACCGGCCTGCGGTACTCCCTGGCCACGGCCTGGCTCGCGCTGGTCTTCGGCGAGTCGATCAACGCCGACGCGGGGATCGGCTTCCTCATGAACCAGGCACGGGAGTTCTTCCGCACGGACGTGATCGTCGTCTGCCTGGTCGTCTACGCCTTCCTCGGCCTGCTCGCCGACGCCCTCGTCCGCACTCTCGAAAGGCTGCTGCTGCAATGGCGACCGACCTTCACCGGGCAGTGACCGTCCAGGGTCTGACCCGCTCCTTCGACGGGCGTCCCGTCGTCGACGGGCTCGATCTGACCCTGCGCGCCGGGCAGTTCACGGCCCTCCTCGGGCACAGCGGCTGCGGCAAGTCGACCCTTCTGCGGATCCTCGCGGGGCTCGACCGGGAGATCTCCGGCACGGTCCTCGTGCCGCGCCGCCGCGCCGTCGCCTTCCAGGCGCCGCGCCTCATGCCCTGGAAGAAGGTCTGGCGGAACGTGCTGCTCGGGCTGCCGGGGAAGCCGGGCCGGGCCGTCGCGGAGAAGGCGCTCGACGAGGTGGGGCTCGGTCACCGCTCGGGGGCGTGGCCGAAGACCCTGTCGGGCGGTGAGGCCCAACGCGCCTCCCTCGCCCGTGCGTTGGTACGGGACCCGGACCTGCTGCTGCTCGACGAACCGTTCGGCGCGCTCGACGCGCTGACACGGCTCAAGGCCCAGCGGCTCGTGGCCGAGCTGTGGCAGCGGCGCGGCTGCACGGTCCTGCTCGTCACGCACGACGTCGACGAGGCGCTGCTGCTCGCGGACCGCGCGCTGGTGATGCGGGACGGCGTGATCGCGTACGACACCGCCGTCGACCTCGACCGCCCCCGCTCCCCCGGCGATCCCGCGCTCGCCGGACTCCGCACCCGGCTGCTCGCCGAACTCGGCGTGACCGAGGGCGAGTTCGCCGAGAGCGCGACGGCCTGACCGATGCGCCCCCACCGTCACCCGAGGAGACAACCGTGAAGTCCTTCCGACTGTCCGCCGCGGCGCTGCTCGTGCCGCTCGCCCTGCTCGCCTCCGCCTGCTCCGGCGCCTCCGCGGCAGGCGGCGCCTCGAACACCGACGGCAAGGGCTCCCTCGTCCTGAACGTCGGCGACCAGAAAGGCGGCTCGGAGGCCCTGCTGCGCGCCGCCGGTGAGCTCGACGACCTCCCGTACCGGGTGAAGTGGTCGACGTTCACCTCCGGCCCACCGCTCCTCGAAGCGGTGAACGCCGGAGCCGTCGACTTCGGATCCGTCGGCAACACGCCGCCCGTCTTCGCGGCCGGCGCCGGCTCGAAGATCACCCTGGTCGCCGCGACGCACGGCGACTCCGCCGGCGAGGCGATCCTCGTCCCGAAGGACTCGCCGCTGCGCACCGCGCGGGACCTGAAGGGGAAGAGGGTCGCCGTCGCCCAGGGGAGCTCCGCGCACTTCCAGCTGATCGCCTCGCTCCGGAAGGCCGGTCTGGGGCTGTCCGACGTCCGGGTCAGCCTGTTGCAGCCGGCCGACGCCCTGGCCGCGTTCACGAGCGGCAAGGTCGACGCCTGGGCGGTCTGGGACCCGTACACCTCCCAGGTCCTGCTCGGCGGCAAGGGCCGGGTGCTGACCGACGGCCGCGGCCTCGTCAACGGTCTCGGCTTCCAGGTCGCCGCCCCCTCGGCGCTGGCCGACCAGGAGAAGGCGAAGGCGATCGGCGACTTCGTCGAGCGGCTGCGCCGCGCCCAGGGCTGGGTGTTCGACCACCCGGAGGACTGGGCGAAGGTGTGGGCGAAGGAGACCGGGCTGCCGTACGAGGTGGCGCTGGCCGCCGTGAAGCGCAGCAACGGCACCCGGATCCCCGTCGCCCTCGACGACGCGGCGATCGCCTCCGAGCAGAGGATCGCCGACACCTTCGCCGCGCTCAAGCTCGTCCCCCGCGCGTTCCGCTTCGCCGACTACGTCGACACCCGCTTCAACAAGGACCTGCCGCCGTCCACCACCCCGGCGCGCAGCTACGGAAAGGCCTCCTGATGACCGTCCATCTGCACTGGTTCCTGCCGACCGGCGGCGACGGCCGGACCCTCGTCGACCGGCACGCCTACACGGACGGGGGGATCACCCGGGACCGGGCCGTGTCCGGGGTGCGCGCGCCCGACATCGACTACCTCGTCCAGATCGCCAAGGCGGCCGAACAGCTGGGCTTCGAGGCCGTGCTGACCCCGACCGGCACCTGGTGCGAGGACGCCTGGCTGACGACGGTCGCGCTGGCCCAGCACACCGAGCGGCTGAAGTTCCTGGTGGCGTTCCGGCCGGGGGTGATCTCCCCGGTGCTCGCCGCCCAGATGGCCTCCACCTACCAGCGGATCACCCGTGGCCGGCTCCTGCTCAACGTCGTGACCGGCGGGGACTCGGCCGAGCAGCGCCGCTTCGGCGACCATCTCGACCACGACCGGCGGTACGCGCGCACGGCGGAGTTCCTCTCGGTGGTGCGGGGCGTCTGGGGCGGACGGCCGTTCGACTTCGAGGGCGAGCACTTCCGGATCGAGGGCGGGCTCACGGCGCTGCCCCCGGACCCGCTGCCCGAGATCTTCTTCGGCGGCTCGTCGGCGGCGGCCGGTCCCGTGGCGGCGGAGCACGCGGACGTGTACCTGACCTGGGGCGAGCCTCCGTGGCAGGTGAAGGAGAAGATCGACTGGATCCGGCGGCTCGCGGAGGAGCGCGGCCGGACGGTCCGGTTCGGGATCCGGCTGCACACGATCTCGCGCGACTCGGCCCGCGAGGCCTGGGCGACGGCGGAGCGGCTGCTCTCCGATCTCGACGCGGAGACCGTCGCGGCGGCCCAGGAGCTGCTCGGCCGGAGCGAGTCGGTCGGCCAGCAGCGGATGCTGGCGCTGCACGGCGGCGGTTCGCTCGACCGCGACCGGCTGGAGATCTCGCCGAACCTGTGGGCGGGCGTCGGTCTGGTACGGGGCGGGGCCGGGACCGCGCTGGTCGGCAGCCACGCCGATGTGGCGGACCGGATCGAGGAGTACCACGACCTGGGGGTGGAGCACTTCGTCCTGTCCGGGTACCCGCACCTGGAGGAGGCGTACTGGTTCGGTGAGGGCGTGACGCCCGAACTGGCGGCACGCGACCTCCTCGCGTCGGCCCCGGCGTCCCCGCTGCTCGGTGTCCCGGCCACGAACGGCCGCCCGGCCTCGGCCCCGGGCGGCGCGCCGCTCCTTGTGCCGGGCGGGCGGTAGGAAGCCACCGGCGGGCGGGGGTCCGGAGGCCGGGAAGAACCGGACCCCCGCCCCGGTTGGTGGAAACGTGAACGATTTCGGGTTCGAAGCGGTCAGGACGGTGGACGTCGTCGTCATCGGCGCCGGACAGGCGGGGCTTTCCGCCGCCTTCCATCTGCGGCGGTCCGGCCTGGAGCCGGACCGGGACTTCGTCGTCCTGGACCACGCGCCCGACCCGGGCGGCGCCTGGCAGTTCCGCTGGCCCTCCCTCACGTACGGCAAGGTCCACGGGATGCACGCGCTGCCCGGCATGGAGCTGACCGGCGCCGACCCCGCGCGCCCCTCCTCGGAGGTGATCGGGGCGTACTTCGACACGTACGAGCGGACCTTCGACCTGCGGATCCACCGGCCCGTCGACGTCACGGCCGTCCGGGAGGGCGAGGACGGCCGGCTCCGGGTCGAGACCTCGGAGGGCGTGTACGCGACGCGGGCCCTGATCAACGCGACGGGCACCTGGGACCGCCCGTTCTGGCCGCGCTACCCGGGTCAGGAGACCTTCCGGGGCCGTCAGCTGCACACCGCCGGGTACCCGGGCCCCGAGGCGTTCGCCGGGCAGCGGGTGCTGGTCGTGGGCGGCGGGGCCTCCGGCACCCAGCACCTCATGGAGATCGCCGAGGTCGCCGCGGAGACCACCTGGGTGACCCGGCGCGAGCCCGTCTGGCGCGAGGGCTCCTTCGGCGAGGCGGAGGGCCGCGCGGCCGTCGCGCTCGTCGAGGACCGGGTACGGCGGGGGCTGCCTCCGCAGAGCGTCGTCTCGGTCACCGGGCTTCCCCTGAACGACGCGATCCGCGCGGCACGCGAGCGCGGGATCCTGGACCGGCTGCCGATGTTCGACCGGATCACCCCGACCGGGGTGGCCTGGGACGACGGCCGGACCGTCGACGTGGACGTCATCCTGTGGGCGACCGGTTTCCGGGCGGCGATCGACCACCTGGCGCCGCTGCGGCTGCGGGAGTCCGGCGGCGGCATCCGGGTGGAGGGCACGCGCGCGGTACGGGACGAGCGCGTCCACCTCGTCGGCTACGGCCCCTCGGCCTCGACGATCGGCGCCAACCGGGCGGGCCGCGCGGCCGTCTCCGACATCCGCCGCCTCCTCCGCCGTGAACGGGTGGCCGCACCGACCGGCTGAGCCGCCCGGTCAGCGCCTCCCGGCGCTCCGGTCGGCGTTGAACTCGGCCACGTTCGCCCGGTGGGCCGCGTAGTCGGCGGTGAAGCGGGTGTCCCCCGGGGCCACCGTGACGAAATAGAGCCAGTCGCCGTCCGCCGGCCGGATCACCGCGTCCAGGGCCTCGTCGCCCGGGTTCCCGATGGGGGTCGGCGGCAGGCCCTTGCGCGCGTAGGTGTTGTACGGGCTCTCGGACTTCGTGTCCGCGAAGCTCGTGTCGACGGTGCTGCGGCCGAGGGCGTAGTGGAGGGTCGAGTCCATCTGGAGCGCCATCCCCCGGGCGAGCCGGTTGTGGACGACGCGGGCCACCTTGGCCATGTCCTCCGGGTTGTCGGCCTCGGCCTGCACGATGCTGGCCGCGACGACCGTCTCGTACACGCTGAGTCCGTGCGCCCGGGCCCCCTCGGCGATCCGCGCGGTGCCGTAGCGCTTGGCGGCGGTGTCCACCATGAAGCGCAGCAGCGCCTCCGGGGTGGTGGCCGAGAGCACCGGGTAGGTCGCGGGGAAGAGGTAGCCCTCGGGGTTGCCGCCGGCCGCGGCGGGCAGCGGGAGGACGCCGGGGGTGGTCGCGGTCTTCCGTGCGGTGCCGTCGGGCAGGTGGAGGGCGCGGTCGACGGCCGTGTAGACCTCGCCGGCCCGCCGGCCCTCGGGGACGAGGAGGGTGCGGGGCTGCTCGGCGGCCGGTTCCTCCCGGGTGAGCAGCAGGGGGACGGTGACGCCGGCGGCCACGGTGAGGACGGCTCCGAGGAGCAGAGCCAGCCGGCCGCGCCGGGTGAGGCGGGCGGGGCGGGGCGGCCGGGGCAGGGAGGGGCGGCGGGGACGGCGCGGGGGTGCGTACGGGGAGGACGGCCGGTACGTCATGGCCGCACGCTAACCCGATCCGTACGCGAATCCGGGGAACCCGCGCACGCGGCGGCGCCGCCGGTCCCCTGGGACGGGGGACCGACGGCGCCGGGCACTGCGATCGTCAGACGAGCCAGCCCAGGAAGTGGAGGACGCCGGCGAGCAGGTTGGTGATGACGTTCATGGTGGTGCTTCTCCTCGTACAGGTACATCAGTGGGACCGTGCGGTCGCGGTCTGCAGCCCGTCGCTCGCACTCCGTAATCTTCCGATGCCTGCCGGTGGTCGGGCAACGAATCCCGGAACGATCACACGTTCTGGGGAACAACCGCTCCCACGTTCGCCTGTTCGGTCCGGGCGTCCCGGCGGACCAGGGCCGCGTACCGCCCGTCCCGGGCGAGCAGCTCCTCGTGCGTCCCTCGCTCGGCGATCCCGCCCGCCTCCAGGACGACGATCTGGTCGGCGTCGCGGACGGTGGAGAGCCGGTGGGCGATGGTGATGGTGGTGCGGCCGGCGGACAGGGCGTCGATGGCGCTCTGCACCGCGTGCTCGGTCCGGGTGTCGAGGGCGCTGGTCGCCTCGTCGAGGATCAGCACCGGCGGATCGCGCAGGATGGTGCGCGCGATGGCGAGGCGCTGCTTCTCGCCGCCCGAGAAGCGGTAGCCGCGCTCGCCGACGAGGGTGTCGTACCCGTCGGGGAGCGAGGCGATGTGGTCGTGGATCTGGGCGGCGCGCGCGGCGGCCTCGATCTCCTCGTCGGTGGCGTCCGGCTTGGCGAAGCGGAGGTTGTCGGCGACGGAGGCGTGGAAGAGGTACGTCTCCTGGGAGACGACGCCGACCGCGCGGGCCAGGGTGTCGAAGTCCAGGTCGCGCACGTCGACCCCGTCGAGGGTGACGCGGCCGCCGGTGACGTCGTACAGCCGGGGCACGAGGTAGCTCAGGGTGGACTTGCCGGAGCCGGTGGGGCCGACGACGGCCAGGCTTCCGCCGGCGGGGACGGTCAGGTCGATGCCGTCCAGGGTCGGGCGGCTCTGGCCCTCGGGGTCGTAGTGGAACTCGACCTTCTCGAAGGAGACCTCGCCGCGGACCTTCTGCAGCCGGACCGGCTCGTCCGGTTCGGTGATGTCGACGGGCAGGTCGAGGTACTCGAAGATGCGCTGGAAGAGCGCGAGGGACGTCTGCACCTGCACCCCCGTGGAGAGCAGGCTGACGGCGGGCCGGAAGAGGCCCTGCTGGAGCGAGACGAAGGCGACGAGCGTGCCGAGCGAGATCTCGGAGGCGCCCCGGCCGAGGGCGATGCCGGCGGCCCAGTAGATCAGGGCGGGCATGGCGGCCATGACGATCCCGATGGTGGACATCCGCCACCGGCCGGCCATGGAGGAGCGCACTTCGAGGTCGACGAGGCGCTCGGACTCCTCGGCGAAGGACTTGGTGAGCGAGTCGGCGCGGCCCATGGTGCGGCCGAGCAGGATGCCGCTGACCGAGAGGGACTCGGTGACGGTGGCGGCCATGGCGGCCATCTGCTTCTGGCGCTGGGTGGTGATCGTCTTGCGCTCGCGGCCGACGCGCCGGCTGATCCAGACGAAGACCGGGAGCAGGAGCAGCGAGACCAGGGTGAGGCGCCAGTCGAGGGCGAGCATGGCGACGACGGTCGCGACGACGGCGGTGAGGTTCGAGACGAGGGAGGTGGCCGTGGAGGTCACGGTCGCCTGCATGCCGCCGATGTCGTTGGCGATGCGGGACTGGACCTCGCCGGTCCGCGTGCGCGTGAAGAAGGCGAGCGGCATCCGCTGGAGCTGCTCGTAGACCCCGGTGCGCAGGTCGTGCATGACGCGCTGGCCGACGGTGGTCGAGATGAGGGTCTGGAGCACGCCGAAGACGCTGGTCAGGACGGCGGTGGCGATCATGCCGAGGGCGAGCAGGCTGAGCAGCCCGGTGCGGCCCTGGGGGATCGCGGTGTCCAGGATCTCCCGGAGGAGGAACGGCGAGGCGACCGACACGAGCGAGGCGGCGCCGACCAGGAGGCCGACGAGCGCGAGGCGCGCGCGGTAGGGGCGGAAGAGCCGCAGGATCCGCCGCACCTGGGCGGGCTCCTTGGGCTGGCCGGAGTCGCGAGGCGGGGGCGTCCAGTCGGACTGGTCGTGGGGGCGCATGGGCTCCTTCGGGAGATTCGGCGGTCGATAGAGACCATAGCTCATTGTTACCTATGCTCACAATGCACATGGTCCTGATATTGTTCCCGTATGAACACCTCCGACCGTCCGGGCGGGACCGACGCCGACGGCCTCCTCGCCGAGCAGCTGCTGCGGCTCACCCGGCGCCTGCACCGCATCCAGAAGCGCCACCTGGAGCCGGTCGGCATCACCCCCGCGCAGTCCCGGCTCCTGCGCACGGTCGCCCACTTCGGGGAACCGCCCCGGATGGCCGACCTCGCCGCCCGCCTGGAGGTCGTACCGAGGGCCGTGACCAGTCTCGTCGACGGACTGGAGGCGGGCGACCGGGTGCGCCGGGTGCCCGACCCGAGCAACCGCCGGGTGGTGCGGATCGAGCTCACCGACGCGGGCCGCGCCACGCTGCGCGAGCTGCGCAGCGCGCGCCGGGCCGCCGCAGAGGACATCCTTGCTCCATTGACCGTCGAACAGCGCGAGGTGCTCGAAGGTCTGCTGTCCGCCCTGGTCGACCCCGGCCCGGAGCGCGGCTGCTGATCCGTCGGGTGCGGGGACGCGCCGAAGGGGAGCCGTGACATGCCATTCCTCGAGCCGAACCCGCAGGCTCTGCGTCCCGGTACGAAGCGGACCCCCGCCCCCGACCGCGTGCCGGAGCTCCAGGCCCGGGGCACGCCGCGGCGGCTGCGCGAGGAGCTGACCGAGCTCCTCGGGCCGGGGAAGGTCCTGTCGAAGATCTCCGACCTGGTGCGCTACGCCTCGGACGCGAGCCCGTACCGCTTCGTCCCGCAGGTCGTCGTGGTCGCCGAGGACATCGACGACATCTCCACCGTCCTGTCCTACGCTCACGGCAAGGGGCGTGAGGTGGTCTTCCGGGCCGCCGGGACCAGCCTCAACGGCCAGGCGCAGGGCGAGGACATCCTCGTCGACGTGCGCCGGCACTGGGCGGGCGTCGAGGTCCTGGACGGCGGGTCCCGGGCCCGGATCCGGCCCGGCACCACCGTGGTGCGGGCCAATGCCGCGCTCGCCCCGCACGGCCGGGTCCTGGGGCCCGATCCGGCCAGCGCGATCGCCTGCACGATCGGCGGGGTCGTCGCCAACAACGCCTCGGGCATGACGGCCGGCACCACCCGGAACTCGTACCGGACCGTCTCCTCCCTCACCGTGGTGCTGCCGAGCGGGACCGTGGTCGACACGGCCGACCCGGACGCCGACGAGGAGCTCGCGCGCGCCGAGCCGAGGCTGTGCGCGGAGCTGCTGGCGCTGAAGGCGGAGATCGAGGCGGACGCCGAGCTGACCGCGCGGATCCGCGCCAAGTACGCCATCAAGAACACCAACGGCTACCGGCTCGACGCCTTCCTCGACGGCGACACCCCGGTGCGGATCCTGCGCGGTCTGATGGTCGGCTCCGAGGGGACCTTCGGCTTCATCTCCGAGGTCGTCTTCGACACCGTGCCCCTGGACCGCGAGGTGTCCACGGCCCTGCTGTTCTTCCCCTCCCTGCCGGCCGCCGCCGCGGCGGTGCCCCTGTTCAACGACGCCGGGGCGCTCGCCGTCGAGCTCATGGACGGCAACACGCTGCGGGCCTCGGTGAGCGTGGCGGGCGTGCCCGCCGACTGGGCGGAGCTGCCGAAGGAGACGGCGGCGCTCCTGGTCGAGTTCCGGGCCCCGGACACGCCGGCCCTGAAGGCGTACGAACGGGCGGCGGAGACCGTGCTCGCCGGTCTCGACACGGTCGCCCCGGTCGCCTCCGTGGAGAACTCCTTCACCCGGGACCCGAAGCGGATCTCCGGCTACTGGAAGGCCCGCAAGGCCTTCGTGACGGCGGTCGGCGGCTCCCGCCCCTCCGGTACGACCCTGATCACCGAGGACTTCGCGGTGCCGCCGGACCGGCTCGCGGAGGCCTGCGAGGCGCTGCTCGGCCTCCAGGCCCGGCACGGCTTCGACGCGGCCGTGGCCGGCCACGCGGCCCACGGCAACCTCCACTTCCTGCTCGCCTTCGACGCGGCCGACCCCTCCGACGTCGAGCGGTACGCGGCCTTCATGGACGAGTTCTGCAAGCTCACCGTGGAGCGCTTCGACGGCTCGCTGAAGGCGGAGCACGCCACCGGCCGCAACATCGCGCCCTTCCTGGAGCTGGAGTGGGGCACGAAGGCGACGGATCTGATGTGGCGGGTCAAGGAGGCCCTCGACCCCGCCGGGGTGCTCGCCCCGCGGATCGTCCTGGACCGTGACCCGCAGGCCCATCTGCGCGGCCTGAAGACGATCCCCTCCGTGGAGCGGATCGCCGATCCCTGCATCGAGTGCGGCTTCTGCGAACCGACCTGTCCCAGCCACGACCTGACGACCACTCCGCGCCAGCGGATCGTGCTGCGCCGGGAGATGATGCGCCAGTCCGACGGCTCCCCCGTCGAGGCCCGGCTGCTCGAGTCGTACGGCTACGACGCCGTCGACACCTGCGCCGGCGACTCCACCTGCAAGCTGGCCTGCCCGGTCGGGATCGACACCGGGGCGCTCATGAAGGAGTTCCGGCACGAGCGCCACTCTCCGCGCGAGGAGCGGGTCGCGGCCCTCGCGGCCAGGAACTTCCGGGCCGTGGAGGCCTCCGCGCGGCTCGCGGTCGCCGCCGCGGACCGGATCGGCGACCGGGTCCTGGAGGCCGTGACGGGCCTCGCCCGCAGGACCGTCCGCCCCGACCTCGTACCGGAGTGGCTGCCGGAGATCCCGGGCGCGGCGGCGCGGCGGCTGCCCCGCACCCACCGTCCGGCGGCGGTCGCCGTCTACTACCCGGCCTGTGTGAACCGCATCTTCGGCGATCCGGAGGGCGAGCGCGGCCCCTCGCTCCCGGAGGCCGTCGTCGCGGTGTCCGCGCGGGCCGGGCGGCCGGTGTGGATCCCGGACGACGTGGCCGGAACGTGCTGCGCGACGATCTGGCACTCCAAGGGGTACGAGCGGGGCGACGAGGTGATGGCGAACCGGATCGTCGAGGCCGCCTGGGGGTGGACGGCCGGCGGAAAGCTGCCGCTCGTGGTCGACGCCTCCTCGTGCACCCTCGGGATCGCGCACGAGGTGGTGCCCTACCTGACGGAGGACAACCGGGAGCTGCACGCCGAACTGACCGTGGTGGACTCCCTGGTGTGGGCGGCGGACGAACTGCTCCCCCGGCTCGACGTGCGGCGCCGCGTCGCCTCGGCCGTGGTCCATCCGACCTGCTCGATGCGGCACCTGGGCGACGAGGACAAGCTCACCGCGCTCGCCGAGGCCTGCGCGGAGGAGGTCGTCGTCCCGGTCGACGCGGGCTGCTGCGCCTTCGCGGGAGACCGGGGCATGCTGCACCCGGAGCTGACGGCCTCGGCGACGGCCCGTGAGGCGGCCGAGGTCACGGCCCGGCCGTTCGACGCGCACTTCTCGGCCAACCGGATGTGCGAGATCGGGATGGACCGGGCGACGGGCCGGAGCTACGGATCGGTGCTTCTCGCCCTGGAGCGCGCCACCCGCCCCTGACCCTCCGTCGACCCGCCCGGTTCCCGGGCGGACGAGGCCCCTCACCCCAGGCGGTGAGGGGTCCTTCGTATGTTCGGGTGATCATCTGCGGACGGTGCGGCTCGACGAGGGAACCGGAACAGTAAAGTCCAACCACCCGTCGCAAGAGTCCTATCGGCGCCCTTGCGCACCATCGGCCACCGGGGCCAGGGTCCTGTGCGGGCTCCATGAAACAACCGTGCACACAGCTCCGGGAGGTTCCATGAACGAGCAGACACCGCGCACCCCGAGCCGCCGCAAGGTCCTCAGGACCACCGCGGGAGCGGCCGGGGCAGGGCTCGGCATCGCCGCCGCGGGCGGCGCCGGACAGATCGCCCAGGCCGCCACCGGATCCGCCCCCGCCGTCTCGCCGGAGGCCGCGACCGCGGCCGTGCGGAAGCGCCGGGGCGCCACCATGGCGGGGGTCCCCTTCGAGGGCCGTTCCACGGTCCGGGTCGCCCTCGTCGGGCTCGGCAACCGCGGCGGCAGCATGATCAACAACTATCTCGCCCTCCCCTGGGTCCGGGTGGTCGCCGTCTGCGACCCGGTCCGCGAGAAGGCCGAGAAGGCCGCCGCGGTGGTCGTCGCCGCCGGACAGCCGGCCCCCGCCCTGTACACCCACGGTGAGGACGACTACGAGAACCTCTTCACCCGCACCGACGTCGACTTCGTGCACGTGGCGACCCCCTGGGACAGCCACTTCGCGATCGCCAGGTCGGCGATGCTCCACGGCAAGCACGTCGGCGTGGAGTGTCCGATCGCGATGGAGCTCGACGAGCTGTGGGAGCTCGTCGACCTGTCGGAGCAGACCCGCCGCCACTGCATGCAGCTGGAGAACTGCTGCTACGGGCGGAACGAGATGCGGGTGCTGCGGATGGCGCACGCCGGCAGGTTCGGGGAGCTGCTGCACGGCGCGGGGGCGTACAACCACGACCTGCGCGGCCTGATGTTCTCGCCGACGTACTACGAGGGGCCCTGGCGCCGGCTGTGGCACACGCGGCTGCGCGGGGACCTCTACCCGAACCACGGCTTCGGTCCGGTCGCCAACTACATGGACGTCAACCGGGGCGACCGGGTGGTGAGCATCAGCAGCTTCGGCACTCCGGCGCTCGGGCTCGCCGAGTACCGCGCGGCGCACATGCCGGCCGGTGACCCGAGCTGGAAGGAGACGTACATCGAGAGCGACCGGACGATCAGCGTGGTCCGGACGGCCAAGGGCCGGCTGATCCGCCTGGAGCACGACGTCTCCACCCCGCACCCCTACAGCAGGATCAACAGCCTGGGCGGCACCCGGGGCGTGTTCGAGGACTACCCGGCCCGGATCTATCTGGAGCCGGACCACAAGGACGACGTGTGGGGCGACTTCTCGGCGTACGCGGCCGAGTTCGACCACTGGCTGTGGAAGGAGCACGCCAATCCGCCGGGCGGCCACGGCGGCATGGACTACATCATGCTCTACCGCCTGATGCAGTGTCTCCAGCTGGGCCTTCCGCCGGACTTCGACGTGTACGACGCCGCCACCTGGACGGCTCCGGTGCCGCTGAGCCACGCCTCGATCAAGGCGAACGGGGCGCCGCAGGAGATCCCCGACTTCACGCGCGGCGAGTGGACGAAGACCCGCTCGGGCGTGGACTCGGCGAAGCCCGCCCGCACCTGACGTGCGGTGCGGTGCCCGGCCCCGGCTCTGCCGAGCGGGGCCGGGCACCGTCGCGTTCAGCAGCGGCGCAGGTCCTGGGTGACCGTGCCCTGGACGGTGGTCAGGGTCCGGTCGTGGCAGCCGGCCGAGCCGTACAGCCGGTAGCGCTCGCTCGTCGTGCCGACCGCGTGCCGCTGGTCGCGCGGCACACCCGTGGTGTACGTGGCGTCCCCGGTGTACGTGTCGTCGAGCCGTGACCAGGAGAGCCGCCGCCCGTCGCGCAGGACGACGGTGTCGGCGCGGTCCCCGAGGGTGAGGACCGTCCGCAGCCG
Source organism: Streptomyces tanashiensis (assembly GCF_014648895.1). Taxonomy (GTDB): domain Bacteria; phylum Actinomycetota; class Actinomycetes; order Streptomycetales; family Streptomycetaceae; genus Streptomyces; species Streptomyces tanashiensis. The sequence continues at coordinate 205,502 of NZ_BMRZ01000007.1, read as the reverse complement.
GTCGCCGGCGCCGATCGTGGTCTCGCCGTCCATCGTGTAGGTGCGGTCGACGCGGGTGACGGTCCGGCCGCTGGTCACGGTCTCCCGGTCGGTCCAGCGCGCGGTGAGCGCGTCCGGGTTCTCGTCCTGGCCCCAGCGGTGGACGATGTCACTGGCGACGGTCCTGCTCACGGTGGTGTCGACCCGGCCGTGCGAGGTGTTCAGGTGGCCGGCGACGGTGAGCCGGTGGCTCGCCTCCGTGTCGACCCGCTGCGGTGAACCCGCCGTGTACACGGAGGAGTTGCGCGGGGCGCTCTCCTCGTGGCGGTCGAGGCCGCCGGTGACGACACGGCTGCCCTCGTCCTGCCAGAGCAGCACGTTGGTGGGGGTCGACCAGCCGCTCAGACCGGCCGGGACGCCGGCGACCGAGACCTCCACGCGGTGGGCGTTCCCGTCGTTGAGGAGGGCGGCGAAGGGCGTCAGGTCGTAGACGACCGGCTGCACGTCGAAGGCGCGCGGCCCGGGGGTGACGTACCAGAGGAAGGGGTTGGACCAGCCGCCGGTCCAGACCGTGGGGAAGGGTGCGGCGATGCCCGCGAGCCGGCCGTCGACGGAGACCCGGACCTCGCGGTGCGGTCCGTCGGTCGCCCGGCAGGAGTAGGGGGCGGCGTCCGGAACGGAGAGGTACCAGTACTCCTCGCAGCCGCCGCCCGAGCCGGTGGCGTACACCTCGGCGAGGACGCGTTCGGTGTTGCGCGGGGTGGTGAGGGTGGCGCCGGTGAGCGGGACGACCCGGTCGGGGGTGCCGGCGGCGGGCTTCACCCGGCCCTCGGCGGTGTGGAAGGTGAGGGTGACGCGGACGTCGATGACACCGGTGTACGTCTCGTTCACGACATTGCCGATGAGCATCTCGACGGGCTGCGGGCGGCTGAGGGTATCCCGGTAGCGGGTGACGTCCTTCTCGACCGACCAGGCGATGCCGTCGGGCGAGGGCTGGGGCGTGGAGGTGCGGAGGATCTCCACGCCGCCGACGGAGAGGTGGCCGAGCCGATCGTACTGGCGGCCCTTGACCTGTCCCTCCAGACGCAGGACGACCTTGTTCCAGCGGGTGCCGCACTCCTTCGGCGGGGTGTAGTCGCCCTGGTAGGGGGTGAAGTCGCGGAACTGGGCGGCGGCGAGGGTGACCTCGCAGCTGCGGGTTCCGGGGGTGCCGACGGGCGGGGCGGCGGTGACCGGGTCGTGCCAGTCGCTGGTGAACTCGGCCGGGGGCGTCGGGCCGTTCGGACCGTCGGCGGCGGCCGGGTGGGCGGTGAACAGCGCGCCGGCGGCGAGCACCAGACCGCCGATCACGCTCGTGATCTTGAGTGATCTCATGGGCCGGAAGTGAAGCGTGGTCGTGCGGTGCGGTCCAGAGGACGATGAGCGGACATGGCGCGATCTGTTCCCTCTTGGGGAAAATCGATTGCCGCTCCACGGCAGAAAAGCGAACCTTGCACGGTTTCCACGCCGCCGTCGCACACCTCCGGCGCGCGTTCCCCCCAGACAGACCCGGAGATCCTGGGCAGCCATGCAGATTCGAGATCTTCCCTATGCCGACCCGGGGGTCCCCGATGTCCGTTCGGGCACCCGGTTCCTCCTCTGGCTCGGCCGACAACAGCTCGGCGGACAGGTGAAGTCCCTGCTCTGGGGGCTGCTGCACCATCTGGGCATCGCCGGTCTGCCGCTCGGCGTCGGGCTGGCCGTCCAGGCGGTCGTGGACCGCGACGGCGGACGGCTCGCGCTCGCCGGGGTGCTGCTCGTGGTCCTCGGCTCCGCGATCGCGGCCGGTGACGTGATGCTCCACCGCACCGCCGTCACCAACTGGATCACCGCGGCGGCCCGCGTGCAGCAGCTCCTCTCCCGCAAGACCGCCGAACTGGGATCCGTCCTGACCCGCCGGGTCGCCGCGGGCGAGGTCGTCGCCGTGTCGACGGGTGACGTCGAGCGGATCGGATGGTTCGTCGAGGCGCTCTCCCGGTTCGCCGCGGCCGCCGTCACCCTCGTCGTCATCTGCGTGGGCCTCGTCGTCTACCAGCCGGCCCTGGGTGTGGTGGTGGCCGTCGGCATCCCCGTCCTCGCCCTCGCCGTGCTGCCGCTCCTCCCCCGCGCGACCCGCCGGGCCGACGTCCAGCGCGAGAAGGCGGGCCGGGCCACCGAGCTGGCCTCCGACACGGTCGCCGGACTCCGGGTGCTGCGCGGCATCGGCGGCGAGGAGCTCTTCCTCGGCCGCTACCGCGCCGCCTCCCAGGAGGTCCGCGGGGCCGCCGTGCACAGTGCGCGGATGTGGGCCCTGATCGCCGCGATCCAGGTGGTGCTGCCGGGCCTGCTGCTCATCGCCGTGGTGGCGTACGGGACCCGGCTCGCGCTCGACGGGCGGATCGAGGTCGGCGAGCTGGTCACGGTCTACAGCGCGGTGGCCCTGACCCATCACGCGCTGCGCAACTTCGAGGAGATCGCCCAGGCCTTCTCCTTCTCGCGGCCGTCCGCGCGGCGGGCCGCCCGGGTCCTCGCGCTGGCCCGGACGACCACCACCACGGTCGAGCCCGGGGACGGGGAGCGCCGGGCCACCGGCGACCTGTACGACCCGCTGACCGGACTGCGCGCCCCCGCCGGGCTGTTCACGGCCGTGGTCTGCGGAGATCCGGACGTGGCCGGGCGGCTCGCGGACCGGCTCGGGGGGCATCCGGCGGAGGCGGACGCCGGCCACACCTCGGTGCTCCTCGGCGGCGTGCCGCTCGACGAACTGCCGCTCGCCGACGCCCGTACCGTCGTCCTCGTCCAGGACAAGGAACCGGTGCTGCTCTCGGGCACCCTCCGCGACCTGCTCGACGTGCCCGCCTCGGGCGCCGTCAGGGCCGAGGAGGCGCTTGCCGCCGCCCGGTGCGACGACGTCCTCGACGCGCTCGCGCAGGCCTCCGTGGGCACCGGCGGCGACGCGATGCGCACCCGCATCACCGAGCGGGGCCGCTCGCTCTCCGGCGGCCAGCGCCAGCGGCTCGCGCTGGCCCGGTCCCTCGTGGCCGACCCGGAGGTGCTCGTCCTCGACGAGCCGACCTCGGCGGTCGACGCGCACACCGAGGCCGCCGTGGCCGCCGGGATCGCGGAGCTGCGGAGGACCAGGACCACCGTGGTCCTGGCCTCCTCGCCGCTGCTCCTGGACCGCGCCGACCGGGTCGTCCTGGTCCACGAGGGCCAGGCGGTCGCGGTCGGCACCCACCGCGAGCTGCTCGCCGGGGAACCCCGCTACCGCGCGGTCGTCACCCGCGAGACGGACGAGGAGCTCGCCACCGCCTCCCGGGGCGCGGGCGAACTCGAAGCACTGGAAGGGGAATCGGCATGATCGGCCTGGCGCCGCCGGAGTACGACCCGGCGGCCCCGAAGACGGCGACGACGCTGCCCGTCGCCAGGACCTCCACCGTCCGCGCGTACGTCCGCGAGCTGTTGAGGCGGCACCGCAGGGCGTTCGCGCTGCTCATCGGGGTGAACGCGGTCGCCGTGACCGCCTCGATGGCCGGCCCGTACCTGCTCGGCTCGGTGGTGGACGGCCTCGCGGACGGCGCGCGTGACCTCCACCTGGAGCGTACGGTCGCGCTGTTCGCGGTCGCCCTGCTCGTCCAGACGGTGTTCGTGCGGCTCGTCCGGCTGCGCGGCGCGATGCTCGGCGAGGAGATGCTCGCGGATCTGCGCGAGGACTTCCTCGTCCGCGCGGTCCGGCTGCCGCCGGGCGTCCTCGAACGGGCCGGGACGGGCGACCTGCTCTCCCGGATCACCACGGACGTCGACCGGCTGGCGAACGCGATGCGCGAGGCCGTGCCCCAGCTGGCCATCGGCGTCGTCTGGGCGGGGCTGCTGCTCGGCGGCCTCGCGGTGACCGCGCCGCCGCTCGCGCTCGCCGCGCTGCTCGCCGCGCCAGTGCTGATCGTGGGCGGCCGGTGGTACTTCAGGCGGGCGCCGTCCGCGTACCGCTCGGAGTCCGCGGGGTACGCGGCGGTGGCCGCGGCGCTCGCCGAGACCGTCGACGCGGGCCGCACGGTCGAGGCGCACCGCCTCGGCGCGCGGCGGATCGCGCTCTCGGACCGGCGGATCTCGGAGTGGGTGGCGTGGGAGCGGTACACGCTCTTCCTGCGCTCAGTGCTCTTCCCCGTCGTCAACCTCACCCATACGACGGTGCTGTGCGCGGTCCTGCTGCTGGGCGGGGTGTTCGTGCTGCGGGGCTGGATCGACGTGGGCCAGCTGACGACGGGTGCGCTGCTCTCGCAGATGCTGGTGGACCCGATCGGGATCGTGCTCCGCTGGTACGACGAGCTCCAGGTCGCGCAGGTGTCGCTGGCCCGGCTCGTCGGCGTCCGGGACATCGAGCCGGACGCGGGCGACCGGGAGGTGCGGCCCGAGGGCCGGGCGGTGCGGGCGGACGAGGTCCGGTTCGGGTACCGCGAGGGCGTCGACGTGCTGCACGAGGTGTCCCTGACGGTGGCGCCCGGCACCCGGCTGGCCCTGGTCGGCCCGTCCGGCGCGGGCAAGTCCACGCTCGGCCGGCTGCTCGCGGGGATCTACGCCCCGAGGACCGGGTCGGTCACCCTCGGCGCCGCCGAGCTGGCCCGGATGCCCGCCGAGCGGGTCCGCGAGCATGTGGCCCTGGTCAACCAGGAGCACCACGTCTTCGTGGGCTCCCTCCGCGACAACCTGCTGCTCGCCAGGGCCGGGGCGGCCGACACCGACCTGTGGGCGGCGCTCGCGGCGGTGGACGCGGAGGTCTGGGCCCGTGGTCTCGACGAGGGCCTGGACACCGAGGTCGGCTCGGGCGGCCGCTCGTTGACCCCGGCGCAGGCCCAGCAGATCGCGCTGGCCCGGCTCGTCCTCGCGGACCCGCACACCCTGGTCCTCGACGAGGCGACCTCGCTGCTGGACCCGCGCGCGGCCCGGAACCTGGAGCGCTCGCTCGGCCGGGTCCTGGACGGCCGTACGGTCGTGGCCATCGCGCACCGGCTGCACACCGCGCACGACGCCGATCTGATCGCGGTGGTCGAGTCGGGCCGGATCAGCGAGCTCGGCAGCCACGACGAGCTGGTCGCGGCGGACGGCGCGTACGCGGCGCTGTGGCGGTCCTGGCACGGCTGACGCGCGGAGGCGTGGAGGGGGTGCCGGGCCGGGCCGTCGCGCGACGGCCCGGCCCGGCGGCCTTCAGTAGCCGATCGTGAAGCGGCGCTGGACGAAGCGGGGCAGCTCCGCCTCGTCGACGAGGGCCACGGCGGCGTCCTCCGCCGAGACGCGGCTGCGCCCCTCGGCGTCCCGGACCGGCTGGTCCTCGCCGATGCGGAAGCGGCCGGTGCGGGTGCCGGGGGCGATGTCCTCGGCGGGGCTGAAGTAGGTCCACCGGCGGTTGGAGGTGCGCAGCACGTTCAGCGCGTCCCGGTGGCCCCGTACGGCCGCCGCGTAGGCACGGGGGAGGCCGACGCCGTCGAGGGTCTCGTGGAGCCGGTCCTCGGCGTCGGCGAGGACCACTCCGGGCGCGACCTCCAGGCTGCCCGCGCCGCCGATCACGATCAGCCGGGTCCTGGGGTGGCTCTCCAGGGCCTTGAGCAGGGACCGTGCCGCGGTGGCGTAGACCCCGGCGTCGGCGATGGAGCGGCGCACGGTGTCCTCCAGGTCGCGGGAGGCGTTCCCGGGCTGGAAGGCGCTGACGAGGACGTCGAGTCCGGGCAGGACGGCGGCGACGGCTTCGGGGTCGAGGACGTCGAGGCTCGCCCAGGTGATGTTCTCGCGGGTCTCTCCGGCCGCCGCCCCCGTGGCGTCGCGGCCGAAGGCCCTGATGTGGTGCCCGCGCTCCAGTGCCTCCGCGACGACGCGGCTGCCGAGGGTGCCGGTGGCTCCGATGACTCCGATGTGCATGACTCTCCCCTGTGATCACATCTGACGTGACGGCGTGCGAAAACTATACGCCGTGAAGTTCACGGCGTGCAGTTTCCATACGTCCACCAAGGAAGCGATAGGATGCCCGGATGAGCGGGACTTCGGAGACACGGACGGGGGCGGCTCCGGCCACCCGGGGACGCCGTGAGCGGCTACGGGCCGAGACGACGGCCGAGATCAAGGACACGGCCCTGCGCCTGATGGCCTCGGGCGGCCCCGACGCGATCACCCTGCGGGCCATCGCCCGCGAGATGGGCATGACGGCCAACGCGATCTACGGCTACTTCGCCACCCGGGACGACCTCGTCACCCGCCTCATCGACGACGTGTACTCGGCGCTCGCCGACGCCGTGGAGACGGCCTGGAGCACCGCCGGCGCGCAGGACCCGGCCGCCCGGATCCTGGCCTGGGCCCGCGCCTTCCGCACCTGGGCCCTGACGAACCCCGAGGGGTTCCGCCTCGTCTACGGCGACCCCGTGCCGGGCTACCGGGCCCCCGAGGCGGGACCCGCCCCCGACGCGGCCCGCCGGGTGTGCACCGGGCTCGCCGGCCTCGCGGCGGCGGCCTGGCCGCACGCCGAACCCCTCTACCGGGACAGCGCGTTCACCTGGTCCGACTTCGACGCCGGACTGCTCGACAAGGTGCGCCCGGCCTTCCCCGAGCTGCCGCCCGCCGGCGTCGCGCTCGCCCTGCGCCTCTGGGGGCACCTGCACGGGCTCGTGGCGCTGGAGGTGTACGGGCATCTGGGCCGGCAGACGGCGAGCCCGGACAAGCTCTTCGAGGAGGAGCTGGCGCGGCTCGTGACGACGCTCGGCGTCCCGCGCCCGGAAGGCACCTAGAAGAAACCGAGCGCCGAGGCTCCGCCCACGCCGCCGAGGACCATGAAGGCGGGCATCAGGACCTTGAGCTCGACCCAGCTGCCCGCCCGGAAGCGCATGCCCTTGGGCGGGCCGAGCGGGTACCAGCGCTTGCGGCCGACGGGGATGGGCCACAGGATCGGGCAGCCGGAGACGGTCAGGGCGTCGCCGATGTCGTGCACGAGCGCGCCCAGGACGATGGGCAGGCCCAGCCACAGGTACTCCTGGCCGGGGCCGGTGAAGAACCAGTCCGAGCCGTTGCCGGCCTTGTCGAGGACGCCCGCGAGGATCCAGGCGCTCGTGGCGCCGAGCAGCCAGACCAGGACGTCGCTGGACATCCGGGCGGCCCGCCACAGCAGGCCCTCCACGGCGAGGACCAGGTGCACGAAGAGGATCGCGAGGACGGCCCAGCGGCCTCCGGTGACCGCCGCGACGGACGCCCCGGCGCCGATCAGGACCGCCCAGAGCCAGGTGTGGGTGAGGGTCCGGTGCCCGCCGGACCTGCGGGGGTCGGCCGAGGAGCGGGTCGCCTTGTAGACGGCGTACGACAGCTTGTCGACGATCTCGCACAGGCCCCGGGAGACCGGTCCGAAGGCGCGGGAGATGGTCGCCGACTTGTGGTCGAGGTCGGGGGCGAGCGCGGCGCCCGCGCAGATGAGCGCGCCGACGACGAGAACCGGCCAGGGCATCGGGTGGTCGAAGGCGGCGGCCGCCGCTCCGACGCCCAGCCAGGCCGCCGCTCCGGACAGCGAGTGCGCCGGTCCCATCATGGTTGGCCCGCCCCGTTTCTCCCCTGCCGGCGCTCAGTTGACGACCGGTCGACGGACGAGCCTATCGTCCGTGATCAAGACTGCTGATGGCCGGTTCCCTCATCCGAGCGGAATGCGGGCAAGATGGGGGCGTGACCCTTATCGATCAGCTGCCGCCGACCGCCGACCCCGACGCCCTCTTCGAGGCCTTCTCCTCCTGGGCCGAGGACCGGGGCATCACGCTCTACCCGGCCCAGGAAGAGGCGCTGATCGAGGTCGTCTCCGGGGCGAACGTGATCTTGTCCACACCCACCGGATCGGGAAAGTCGCTGGTCGCGGCGGGTGCGCACTTCACCGCGCTCGCGAACGACCAGGTGACCTTCTACACCGCGCCGATCAAGGCGCTGGTGTCGGAGAAGTTCTTCGACCTGTGCAAGCTCTTCGGCACGGAGAACGTCGGCATGCTGACCGGCGACGCCTCCGTGAACGCGGACGCCCCGGTGATCTGCTGCACGGCGGAGGTGCTCGCGTCGATCGCCCTGCGGGACGGCAAGTACGCCGACATCGGCCAGGTCGTCATGGACGAGTTCCACTTCTACGCCGAGCAGGACCGCGGCTGGGCGTGGCAGATCCCGCTGCTCGAACTCCCCCAGGCGCAGTTCGTCCTCATGTCGGCGACGCTCGGCGACGTGTCGATGTTCGAGAAGGACCTCACCCGGCGCACCGGGCGGCCGACGTCGGTGGTCCGCTCGGCGACCCGGCCGGTGCCGCTGTCGTACGAGTACCGCCTCACGCCCATCACGGACACCCTGACCGAGCTCCTGGAGACCAAGCAGGCGCCCGTCTACATCGTGCACTTCACGCAGGCGCAGGCCGTCGAGCGCGCGCAGTCGCTGATGAGCATCAACATGTGCACGCGCGAGGAGAAGGACCAGATCGCCGAGCTCATCGGCAATTTCCGCTTCACCACCAAGTTCGGCCAGAACCTCTCGCGGTACGTCCGCCACGGCATCGGCGTCCACCACGCGGGCATGCTGCCGAAGTACCGGCGGCTCGTGGAGAAGCTCGCCCAGGCGGGCCTCCTGAAGGTGATCTGCGGGACGGACACCCTGGGCGTCGGCGTGAACGTGCCGATCCGCACGGTGCTCTTCACGGCCCTCACCAAGTACGACGGCAACCGGGTGCGCACCCTGCGCGCCCGAGAGTTCCACCAGATCGCGGGCCGGGCCGGCCGCGCCGGCTTCGACACCGCCGGCTTCGTCGTGGCGCAGGCCCCCGAGCACGTCATCGAGAACGAGAAGGCGCTCGCGAAGGCCGGCGACGACCCGAAGAAGCGCCGCAAGGTCGTCCGCAAGAAGGCCCCCGAGGGCTTCGTCGCCTGGAGCGACACCACCTTCGAGAAGCTGATCGCGGCCGAGCCGGAGCCGCTGACCTCCCGCTTCAAGGTCACCAACATCATGCTGCTCTCGGTGATCGCCCGGCCGGGCAACGCCTTCGAGGCGATGCGCAAGCTCCTGGAGGACAACCACGAGCCGCGCAAGGCGCAGCTGCGGCACATCCGCCGGGCCATCGCGATCTACCGCTCGCTGCTCGACGGCGGTGTGGTGGAGCAGCTCGACGAGCCGGACGCCGAGGGCCGCACGATCCGTCTGACGGTCGACCTCCAGCAGGACTTCGCGCTCAACCAGCCGCTGTCGACGTTCGCGCTCGCCGCCTTCGACCTGCTCGACCCGGAGTCCCCCTCGTACGCCCTGGACATGGTGTCCGTCGTCGAGTCGACGCTCGACGACCCGCGCCAGATCCTCGCCGCCATGCAGAACAAGGCGCGCGGCGAGGCCGTCGGGCAGATGAAGGCGGACGGCGTCGAGTACGAGGAGCGGATGGAGCGGCTCCAGGACATCTCGTACCCGAAGCCCCTGGAGGAGCTGCTCTGGCACGCGTACAACGTCTACCGGAAGTCGCACCCGTGGGTCGGCGACCACCCGGTGTCGCCGAAGTCCGTCATCCGTGACATGTACGAACGGGCGCTGACCTTCACCGAGTTCACGTCCTGGTACGAGCTGGCGCGGACCGAGGGCATCGTGCTGCGGTACCTGGCGAGCGCGTACAAGGCGCTCGACCACACCATCCCGGACGACCTGAAGACCGAGGACCTGGAGGACCTGATCGCCTGGCTCGGCGAGATGGTGCGCCAGGTGGACTCCTCGCTGCTCGACGAGTGGGAGCAGCTGGCGAACCCGGAGATCCAGACGGCCGAGGAGGCCCAGGAGAAGGCCGACCAGGTCAAGCCGGTCACGGCGAACGCCCGCGCCTTCCGGGTCCTGGTGCGCAACGCCATGTTCCGCCGCGTGGAGCTGGCCGCCCTCGACAACGTCGACGCGCTGGGCGAGCTGGACGCCGAGTCCGGCTGGGACGCGGACGCGTGGGGCGAGGCGATGGACGCGTACTGGGACGAGTACGACGACCTGGGAACGGGTCCGGACGCGCGCGGCCCGAAGCTGCTCGCGATCGAGGAGGACGCGGCGCACGGCCTGTGGCGCGTCCGGCAGACCTTCGCCGACCCGAACGGCGACCATGACTGGGGCATCAGCGCGGAGGTGGACCTCGCGGCCTCCGACGAAGAGGGCCGGGCCGTGCTCCGTGTGACGTCCGTCGGACAGCTGTAGAGGAGTTCAGTGGTGACCAACCCCGCCGAGAGGCTCGTGGATCTGCTCGACCTGGAGCAGATCGAGGTCAACATCTTCCGCGGGCGCAGCCCGCAGGAGTCGCTCCAGCGGGTCTTCGGCGGGCAGGTCGCCGGGCAGGCCCTGGTGGCGGCCGGCCGCACCACGGAGGGCGACCGCCCGGTGCACTCGCTGCACGCCTACTTCCTGCGGCCGGGCCGGCCGGGGGTGCCGATCGTGTACCAGGTGGAGCGGGTGCGCGACGGGCGCTCGTTCACGACCCGCCGGGTCACGGCGGTCCAGGAAGGGCGGACGATCTTCAATCTGACGGCCTCCTTCCACCGGCCCGAGGAGGACGGCATCGAGCATCAGCTGCCGCCGCGGCACCTGACCGACCCGGAGAGCCTGCCGAACCTCGCCGACGAGGTCCGTCAGCACCTGGGCACGCTGCCGGAGGCCCTGGAGCGGATGGCCCGCCGGCAGCCCTTCGACATCCGGTACGTGGACCGGCTGCGCTGGACGCCGGAGGAGGTCAAGGGCGCGGACCCGCGGAGCGCGGTGTGGATGCGGGCCGTGGGGCCGCTGGGCGACGACCCGCTGATCCACACCTGCGCCCTGACGTACGCCTCGGACATGACGCTCCTGGACGCCGTCCGGATCCCGGTCGAGCCGCTGTGGGGCCCGCGCGGCTTCGACATGGCCTCGCTGGACCACGCGATGTGGTTCCACCGGCCGTTCCGGGCGGACGAGTGGTTCCTGTACGACCAGGAGTCCCCGATCGCCACGGGCGGCCGGGGACTCGCGCGGGGCCGGATCTACGACCGCGAGGGCAGGCTGCTGGTGTCGGTGGTCCAGGAGGGCCTGTTCAGGAAGCTCTGACCCTCCCGGGTCACTCGTACTCGGTGCCGCCCTTGCGGGTCAGGTAGGCCGGGCTGACCGCCTTGGCGATGGCCCGGCCGCCGACGACCGGGCTGTACCGCTCGGTCGCGGGCCGGATGACGACGCCCTCCCGCAGATGGGTCTCGCGGCCGGAGACGGTCTCCCGGCCGCTCGCGTGCGCGAGGACCGTGTCCAGGTCGTACGGCCCCGCGTACAGCCGCGGGACGAGCGGGACCTCGCCCGCCTCGACGACCTCCTCCGGGTCCAGCCAGCGGACCTGCCCGTCGATCTCGGCCGACACGTCGAACAGGGCGTAGCCGACGGTCTCGGAGCGGGCGTCGGCGCCGTAGGCGAGGTCCTGCACCCCGGAGCCGTACACCTCGCCGAAGAGCCCGACCCGGCGGGCGCCGAGGCGCTTCGCGAGCCGCTCGGCGACGCCGGCGAGGCCGTGACCGTGGACGGCGCGCCAGTACAGGTTGCGCGGGTCCTCCCGGAGGGCGAGGCCCTTGGACCCGAACCCCTTGGAGGAGACCTGCACCCGCCCCTCCTCGGCGTGGAAGGTCAGCAGGCAGGCGGTGCCGTGCAGCTTCTCCGTCAGGACGACGGGCTCGCCGGGCTCGAACACCTCGGGATAGCGGCCCAGGTTCTCGATGTCGACCCAGGGCAGCAGGTCGGGTGCGGGCTCCACGTCCCCGCTCATCGTCGGCGGTATCGGCGGCACCCACTTGGTGATCCCGAGCGTCTCCGCGAAGTCGGTGCCCTCGGCCGCGGCCCGTGCCAGGTCGGTGCCGGCGAGCGCGCCGGGGCGGCACACGATGCCCTGCGACAGCTCCCCGCGCAGTCGTACCGCCTTGACCCGGTCCGCGTTCCCTCCGGCGAGCCGCCCGGTGAGCCCCAGCTCCGCGACGAGCGGGAGGGGCAGCACGGCCTGCTCGGGGATGTAGACGGCGACGTCGCCCGTCCGGTAGATCCCCTTGCCGACGACGGCCCGGTAGAGGCCGACCTGGGCGAGCTCCAGGGCGTCGGCGTTCGGATGCGGATGGACGGTCAGGACTTCGGCGGTGACGCGCAGGGTGGACATGGTTCAGGACTCCGGATGCTCGGGTTTCGGTCTCATCGCGGCTCACCCTGGCGGGTCGGGAAACCTGTGGCCCAACGGTTTTGACGGCTGGTAGCGTCGCGCGATTCCCGCGGGCGCCTCCCCCGGGTCCGCTTCTCCGCGCCGGGGTTCAGCCGTCCAAGGAGAGTGCGTTCTTCGCGCGCTCGACGGATTCCTCCGAGGCGGGTCCGCCGGGGTTCTCGGAGGCGGTGCATGGTGACGAAGGCCACAGGGGCAGCCGGCGATCCGCCCTATCTGCGCAGGGGCTCCCGGCGCTCTCCATGCGCGGCGTCGCGGCCCGCCTCGGCGTCGCGGTCATGTCGACCTACCGGTACGTCCCGAGCAAGGAGGACCTCGTCCTGCACATGGCCGACGCCGCCTTCGGCGAGGCGTCCTACCCCCCGGACGCCCCGAGGACTGGCGCGGCCGCGTCGAGCTGGGTGCCCGGACCCTGTGGGGCCTGTACCGGAAGCACCCGTGGCTGGCCCACCTCGACACCCTGACGCGCCCGTTGCTCGTACCCGGTCTGATCGTCCACGGCGAGTGGATGCTGGCCGCCCTCGACGGCCACGGACTCGACCCCACGACGCTGTTCGACGTCCACGTCCTGCTCTACAGCCATGTCCAGGGCCTGGCGATGCACCTGGAGAAGGAGGCGCACGCCGAGGCCGCGACGGGGCAGTCGGAGGAGCAGTGGATGGACAGCCGCGGCCCCGCCCTCCGGGAACCGGTGGAATCCGGCCGCTTCCCGGCCTTCGCCAAGGTGCTCGGCGCCTTCGAGGACGGCTACGACCTGCGTCTCGACGCGCTCTTCGCCTTCGGCCTCCAGGCACTCCTCGACGGTCTGACGCCCCTCGTCGAAGGCCGGCGGGCCGGCGCGTAGCCCACGCGTGCGGAAGGGTCGCTCAGCCGGCCGGCGGGTCCAGGCCGGGCAGTGTGTCCTGTGCCACCTCGTGGCGCCGGGTGCGGATGTCGGGGGCCGGCGGGTGGAGCTTGGCGTCGCAGGTGGGGCCCAGTCCCGTGCGCCGGGAGCCGGCTCCGGTCAGGGGGCGGCCGCAGAGCCGGCAGTACACCCGGCGCGGTCCTTCCTCCGCCGTGGAATCGATCGCGATTGCCAGTGGTTCGTCTCCCATGCTGAGATCAAACCCCATTCCGACGAGGAGCAGCCCATGAGCCTGTACGAGATCCCCCTGAAGACGCTGACCGGCGAGCCGGTCTCCCTCGCCGACTACCGGGACCGCGCGGTCCTGGTCGTGAACGTGGCCTCCAAGTGCGGGCTCACCCCGCAGTACGCCGGTCTGGAGCGGCTGCAGAAGGAGTACGGGGAGCGCGGCTTCACCGTGCTGGGCGTGCCCTGCAACCAGTTCGCCGGGCAGGAGCCGGGCAGCGCCGAGGAGATCGCGACCTTCTGTTCGGCGACGTACGGGGTGTCCTTCCCGCTCCTGGAGAAGACGGACGTCAACGGCGACGGCCGTCACCCGCTCTACTCGGAGCTGGTGAAGGTCGCCGACGCCGAGGGCGAGGCCGGTGACGTGCAGTGGAACTTCGAGAAGTTCCTCATCGGCCGTGACGGCCGGGTCACCCGCTTCCGTCCGCGCACCGAGCCGGACGCCGCCGAGATCGTGGCGGCGATCGAGGCGCAGCTTGTCTGACGCGGGCGGGGTCACCGGGGTCGTCGAGCGGCTGCGGGCCGCCGGGTGCGTCTTCGCCGAGGAGGAGGCGGAGATGCTCCTCTCGACCGCGGCCGGGCCCGACGAGCTCGACCTGATGGTCGAGCGGCGGGCCTCTGGCCTGCCCCTGGAGCACGTCGTGGGCTGGGCCTCGTTCGCCGGGCTGCGGATCGAGGTCGACGGCGGCGTCTTCGTGCCCCGGCGGCGTACGGAGTTCCTCGTCGGCCACGCCGTGGATCTGGCCCGGCCCGGCGCCGTCTGCGTCGACCTGTGCTGCGGCTCCGGGGCGGCGGGCGCGGTGCTGCTCGCCGAGGTCGAGGGCGCGGAGGTGCACGCCTCGGACATCGAGCCGGCGGCCGTGCGCTGCGCCCGGCGGAACGTCGAGCCGCGCGGCGGGCGGGTGTACGAGGGGGACCTCTTCGCGCCGCTGCCGCGGGAGCTGCGGGGCCGCGTCGGGGTGCTGGTCGCCAACGTGCCGTACGTGCCGACCGAGGAGATCGGGCTGCTGCCGCCCGAGGCCCGCGACCACGAGCCGCTCGTCACGCTCGACGGCGGCGCGGACGGGCTGGACGTGCTGCGCCGGGTCGCCGGCGAGGCGCCCGAGTGGCTGGCGCCGGGCGGGCACCTGCTGGTGGAGACGAGCGAGCGGCAGGCGGACTCGGCCCTCGCGGTGATGTCCGCCGCCGGTCTGACGCCGCGGGTCGTCACCTCCGAGGAGTGGTGGGCGACGATCGTCGTCGCGACCCGGCCGTAGGGCGGGACGGAGGGGCGGCCCGGGCCGGGCCGCCCCTCCCCGGTCACGCCGTCCTGGGCACCAGGCGGCAGCGGGCCGGGCCCTCCGTGGTGAGGGTGATCGCGGAGCCCACGGGCACCTCCGTGTCGACGGTCTCGAAGCCGTACTTCTGCAGGATCATCGCCAGCGCGATCACCGATTCCAGCATCGAGAAGTGCTGCCCGATGCAGGCGCGCGGGCCGCCGCCGAAGGGGAACCAGGCGTAGCGGGGGCGGGCGGCCTCCGCCTCGGGCGTGAAGCGCTCCGGGTCGAAGCGCTCGGGGTCCTCCCAGTAGGCGGGGTGCCGGTGGGTGACCCAGGAGGAGACGATGACGTCCGCGCCGGCCGGGATGGTGACGCCGTCGATCACGGTGGCGGCGACGGCTCGTCGGCCGATGGCCGGGGCGGCGGGGAAGAGACGCATGGTCTCCTTGAGGACCTGGGTGACGTAGGGCAGCGCGTCGAGGTCGGCGGCACCGGGGGTACGGCCGGCGAGGACCCGGTCGACCTCTTCATGGGCCTGCTTCAGCGCCTCCGGGTGCCGGCCGAGGAGGTGCAGGGCGAAGGCGAGGGAGGTGGCCGTGGTCTCGTGCCCGGCGAGCAGGAAGACGAGGACCTGTTCGCGCAGCTCGGTGGCGTCGAAGCTGCCGTCCTCGGCGCTCTCGGCCCCGACGAGCAGGGTGAGGAGGTCGTCGCCCTCGGTGGAGGACCGGCCGGAGGCGCGCCGCTCGGCGATGATCCGGTCGCAGACCTCGTACAGCGCCCGGTGGACGGCGGCGGCCTTGCGGTTGCCGGGCGTGGGCCAGTCGCGGGGCACCTTGAGCGGGGCGTACCCGCGGCTCAGCACATAGGCGCCGAGCTCGGGGAAGCTGCGCTCGACGATCTCGACGGCCGCGTCGACGTCCGTGCCGAAGAGGATGCGGGCGACGGCGCGCAGCGCGAAGCGGGTCATCTCGTGGTGGACGTCGACCGTCCCGTCGCCGCCGTCCCGCCACTCGCCGATCAGGGTGGTGACCTCGGCGGCGACGGCCGCCGCGTAGCCGTCGACGCGGCGCTTGGTGAAGAGGGGCTGCACGAGCCGGCGCTGCCGGAGGTAGTCCTCGTCCTGGCTGGTCAGCAGGCCGTTGCCGAAGGACTCGCGGATCTCCTGGTAGAAGGCGTTGTCCTTGCGGAAGTTGGCGGACTCGCCGGCGAGGACCTGCTGGGCGCCCTCGGCGGAGAAGACGCCGTAGAAGGTGGCGCGGATCCCGGGCGGGCCCGCGGTCAGCTTCACGACGTCTCCGTGCTCGTGCCGTGCGCGCAGGAAGGTGCCCAGCGAGTCCTTCTTGAGGTCGAGCAGGGAGCCGAGGAGCGGGCTTCCCGCGAGCTGGGGTGCTGCGGTTCCGGTGGTGGTGGCCATGAGCGGTTCCCCCTTGGTCGTCACTGGCCCGGTGATTGTCCCTCAGGAAGTGACTCGCGGGTAGCCGGTGCCGAACGGCGAATCGATTCCGGCCCGTTGGTACGAAGGGGCCGACCGCTCGTCCTCCCCGCCGTTGTCAGTGGCGTCTGGGAGGCTCGTCGTCATGGAGCGACCCGAGCTGACGCTGCAACTGACCATCGACTGCGCCGACCCCCAGCGCCTGGTGCCCTTCTGGATGGACGCCCTGCGCTACGTCCCCGACCCGCCGCCCGCCGGCCACGCGACCTGGCGGGCGTACTGGGAGGCGATCGGCGTGCCGGAGGACGAGCTGGGCGGGGACGCCGGGGAGCTCCCGGAGTCCATCGTCGACCCGAAGGGGGTGGGCCCCCGCGTCTGGTTCCAGCGCGTCCCGGAGCCCAAGACCGTCAAGAACCGCGTCCACCTCGACCTCAAGGTCGGCGGCGGCCGGGAGGTTCCCCTCGCCCTCCGCCGCGAGCGCGTGGACGGCGAGGTGGCCCGGCTGACGGCGCTCGGCGCGACCGTGCTGTACACGATGGACGAGCCGAACGGCATGGACTACTACGCGGTGGTCCTCCAGGACCCGGAGGGCAACGAGTTCTGCCTCGTCTGAGGACCGGGACGGCTACTTCGCGAGCGCGCGGCTGATGACCATGCGCTGGATCTCGCTCGTGCCCTCGAAGATCGTGTAGATGGCGGCGTCGCGGTGCATGCGCTCCACCGGGTACTCGCGGGTGTAGCCGTTGCCGCCGAGGATCTGGATGGCCTGGGCGGTGACCTTCTTGGCGACCTCGCTCGCGTACAGCTTGGACATGGAGCCCTCGGCCGCGGTGAAGGGCTTGCCGGCGGTGGCCATCCAGGAGGCGCGCCAGACGAGCAGGCGGGCGGCGTCGATCTGGGTGGCCATGTCGGCGAGCTGGAAGGCGACGCCCTGGTTCTCGATGATGGGGCGGCCGAACTGGACACGGGTCTTCGCGTAGTCGAGGGCGACCTCGTACGCGGCGCGGGCGGTGCCGACGGCCATGGCGCCGACGGCCGGGCGGGAGGCCTCGAAGGTGGCCATGGCGGCGTTCTTCACGCGCTCGCCGCCCGCCTTGGCCTTCTCCCGGGCGCGGGCGAGCCGCTCGTCCAGCTTGTCCTTGCCGCCGAGCAGGCAGGAGCCGGGGACGCGGACGTCCTCCAGGACGACCTCGGCGGTGTGGGAGGCGCGGATGCCGTGCTTCTGGAACTTCTGGCCCTGGGACAGGCCGGGGGTGTTCGGCGGCACGATGAAGGAGGCGTGGCCCTTGGAGCCGAGCTCCGCGTCGACGACGGCGACGACGACGTGGACGTTGGCGATGCCGCCGTTGGTCGCCCAGGTCTTGGTGCCGTTGAGGACCCACTCGTCCTTGGCCTCGTCGTACACGGCCCGGGTGCGCATGGAGGCGACGTCCGAGCCGGCGTCGGGCTCGGAGGAGCAGAAGGCGGCGACCTTGACGTCGTTCGCGTCGCCGTACATCTGCGGGACCCAGGTGCCGATCTGCTCCTCGGTACCGTTGGCGAGGACGCCGACGGCGGCGAGGCCGGTGCCGACGATGGAGAGGGCGATTCCGGCGTCGCCCCAGAAGAGCTCCTCCATCGCCATCGGGATGCCGAGGCCGGTCGGGTCGAAGAACTGCTGGGCGTAGAAATCGAGGGAGTAGATGCCGAGCTTGGCCGCTTCCTGGATGATCGGCCAGGGAGTCTCCTCACGCTCGTCCCACTCGGCGGCCGCGGGGCGCATCACATCGGCGGCGAAGCCGTGGAGCCAGTCGCGGACCTGCTTCTGGTCCTCGTTGAGTTCGAGCGTGAACTCGCCCATGTTCCCTCCCAGCATGACGTTACTTGCGGTAACAGCAGTCTGTTACCGGTGGGTAGAGGCTGTCAACCTGCGGTGGAGGGGTTCGGCCCGACCGACGCCGGATCCCGGCCGGGTGTTACGTTGCGACAGCCTCACGAATCGCACGGGCGGGGAGACACGCACATGGACATCGCACACCGGGCCACCGACCAGCAGACGCCCGCCGAGCAGCGGCGCCGCGAGCTGCTGGAGGCGGCGGACCGGGTGGTGCTCCGGGACGGCCCCAAGGCCTCCATGAACGCGATCGCGGCCGAGGCCGGCATCACCAAGCCGATCCTCTACCGCCACTTCGGCGACAAGGGCGGCCTCTACCGCGCCCTCGCCACCCGGCACACGGACGCGCTGCTCTCCTCGCTCCGCGCCTCGCTCGACGCGCCCGCCGACCGGCGCCGCCGCGTCGAGGCCACCCTCGACACCTACCTGGCGTCCATCGAGGCGATGCCCCAGGTCTACCGCTTCCTCATGCACCCGGCGGAGGAGTCCCACCAGACCGAGCAGGGCTTCGACGTCGGCCGCCACTCGGCGCCGCTGCTCCGCCGCATGGGCGAGGAGCTCGGCCAGGTCATCGCCGAGCGCGTCGACCTGGGCCCGGCCGCCGAGGCCCAGGCCCGGATCTGGGGACACGGCATCGTCGGCATGATGCACGCGGCCGGCGACTGGTGGCTCGGCGAGCGCCCCTGCTCCCGCGCGGAGCTCGTCAAGAGCCTGGCCGACCTCCTGTGGGGCCGCCTCGCCGAGGCCGACGACCGCCCGGGCGGGCCCGGCTTCTAGGGTCCGGCGCCGGGGGAGAGCCGTTCCCGGGAGATCCGGCGCTCCTCGGCGATCCGTTCCCGGGAGATCGGGCGCTCTCAGGCGATCCGGTCCCGGGAGATCGGGGTCTCCTAGGCGATCCGGTCCGCTCCGCTCCCCCACGGCTGCTTGCGGATCGTGCGGAGCAGACGTGACTTGCGCCACCCCGTGACGTGGTCGGCGTAGACCCCGCCCTCCAGGTGGTCCGTCTCGTGCTGGAGGCAGCGGGCGAAGAAACCCGTGCCCTCGATCCGTATCGGAGTGCCGTCCAGGCGGACGCCCTCGACCACCGCGCGGTCGAAGCGGGGCGTCGGCGCCTCCAGGCCGGGCAGCGAGAGGCAGCCCTCGGGGCCTCGGATCTCGTCGCCGTCCGCCTCCACCAGACGCGGGTTCACCACATGGCCCAGGTGACGGTTCTCGTCGTCGTCGGGGCAGTCGTACACGAAGACCCGCAGGCCCACGCCGACCTGGTTCGCCGCCAGGCCCACGCCGTGCGCCGCGTACATCGTGGCGAACATGTCCTCGACGAGCCGGGCCAGTTCGGGGCCGAAGTCGGTGACGGGCGCGCAGGGCGTGTGCAGCACGGGGTCGCCGAGGAGCGTCATCGCTCGGACGAGGCCGGAACTGCCGGGGATGGGGCGGTTTCGCATGGCGGTAAGGGTACGGTCCACTGTGACCTCCCGGTTTCGTGCGGCCGCTCGACGGTGCCGCTGTTCGGGCTGCTGGCCGGATCTCGATAGGCTGAGCCCGGACCGACGCAAGGAGGAACAAGAACGATGTCAGGACACCCCGGTAATCCAGAGCCGCTGTCGCCGCGCGCCAAGCTGGCCGTGACGGCGGGCAAGGCCGCGGCCGCGGTGTCGCGTGCGGCGGGGCGCGGCAGCGGATCGGTGATCGGCGGCCGGGTGGCGCTGAAGCTCGACCCCGACCTGCTCGGACGGCTCGCGCAGCATCTGGACGTCGTCCTGGTGTCGGCGACGAACGGCAAGACCACGACGACCCGGCTGATCGCGGAGGCGCTGCGCGCCGCCGGTCCCGTCGTCTCGAACGCCCTGGGCGCCAACATGCCCGCCGGCATCACCTCGGCGCTGGCCGGCGGCTCGGACTCCAAGTTCGGTGTGATCGAGGTCGACGAGAAGTACCTCGCCGGCGTCGCCCGTGACACCACGCCCAAGGCGATCGCACTGCTCAACCTCTCCCGCGACCAGCTCGACCGCGCCGCCGAGACGCGGATGCTCGCCGAGAAGTGGCGCGAGGGCCTCAACGGCACCAAGGCCGTGGTCATCGCCAACGCCGACGACCCGCTCATCGTGTGGGCCGCCTCCTCCTCGCCGAACGTGGTGTGGGTCGCCGCCGGCCAGGAGTGGAAGGACGACGCCTGGTCGTGCCCCGCCTGCGGCGGTGTGATGCAGCGTCCCGGCGACGACTGGTTCTGCGGCGAGTGCGGCTTCCGCCGTCCCGCGCCGAGCTGGGCGCTCAGCGGCGACCACGTGCTCGACCCGCACGGTTCGGCCTGGCCGATCCGCCTCCAGCTGCCCGGCCGCGCCAACAAGGCGAACGCCGCGACCTCGGCCGCCGTCGCCGCGGTCTTCGGGGTGCCGCCGCAGGTGGCCCTGGAGCGCATGTACCAGGTGCAGGCCGTCGCCGGGCGCTACGACGTGGTCTCCTTCCAGAACCGCGACCTGCGCCTGCTCCTCGCGAAGAACCCGGCCGGCTGGCTCGAAACGTTTTCCCTCATCGACGGGCCGCCCGCCCCGGTGATCCTCTCGGTCAACGCGCGGGGCGCCGACGGCACCGACACCTCCTGGCTGTGGGACGTGGACTACGGCCGGCTCGCCGGCCACCCGATCATGGTGATCGGCGACCGGAAGCTGGACCTCGCGGTCCGCCTGGAGGTCGCGGGAGTGGACTTCCGCGTCTGCGAGACGCTGGACGAGGCCGTCGCGATGGCCCCGCCCGGGCAGATCGAGCTGATCGCCAACTACACCGCCTTCCAGGACGTCCGCCGCCGCGTCGGCAACTGACCCGTAGAGGACTTGCAGCATGAGTGACAGCAGCCTGCGCCTGGTCTGGGTCTACCCGGACCTGCTCAGCACCTACGGCGACCAGGGCAACGTCCTCGTCGTCCAGCGCCGTGCCGAACAGCGCGGCCTCAGCGTCGAGCGCGTCGACGTCCGCAGCGACCAGCCGGTGCCGACCTCGGGCGACATCTACCTGATCGGCGGCGGCGAGGACCGTCCGCAGCGGCTCGCGGCCGAGCGGCTGCGGCGGGACGGCGGCCTGAGCCGGGCCGCCTCCAACGGCGCGATCATCTTCTCGGTCTGCGCCGGGTACCAGATCCTGGGCCACGAGTTCATCAACGACCTCGGCGAGCGCGAGGCCGGCCTCGGGCTCATCGACGTGATCTCGACCCGCGGCGAGGGCGCCCGCTGCGTCGGCGACGTCCTGGCGGACATCGACCCGCGCCTGGGCCTCCCCCAGCTGACCGGTTTCGAGAACCACCAGGGCATCACCCATCTCGGCCCGACGGCCCGCCCGTTCGCCCGGACCGTGTTCGGCAACGGCAACGGGACCGGCGACGGCACCGAGGGCGCGTACAACGACACCGTCTTCGGTACGTACATGCACGGCCCCGTCATGGCGCGGAACCCGCAGATCGCGGACCTGCTCCTGAAGCTGGCCCTCGACGTGAACGCGCTGCCGCCGACCGACGACCGCTGGTACGAGGCGCTGCGCGCCGAGCGCATCGCGGCGGCCACGCAGCCCGCCTGAGTCAGCGCGCGGACCGCCGTTGGTCCCTCGTACGAACGTACGTTGTCCACTGTGCGGACATCCGGTTCGGCCCCGCCACCCTGCGGCGATAGGGTGGCGGGGATCCAGCCGGACGACGTGGTCCGGGAGTCGGCCCACGTTGCAAAGGTTTTTGGGCTATGCGCATTGGCGTGCTCACCTCCGGCGGAGACTGCCCCGGTCTGAACGCTGTCATCCGTTCCGTCGTTCACCGCGCCGTCGTCGACCACGGCGACGAGGTCATCGGTTTCCACGACGGGTGGAAGGGCCTCCTGGAGTGCGACTACCGGAAGCTCGATCTGGACGCGGTGGGCGGCATCCTCGCCCGGGGCGGCACCATCCTCGGCTCCTCGCGGGTCCAGCCCGCGCACCTGGTCGGCGGCGTCGAGCGCGCCAAGGGCCATGTCGCCGACCTGGGGCTCGACGCCATCATCCCGATCGGCGGCGAGGGCACCCTGAAGGCGGCGAACCTGCTGTCCGAGGCGGGGCTCCCGATCGTCGGCGTCCCGAAGACGATCGACAACGACATCGCCTCCACCGACGTCACCTTCGGCTTCGACACGGCCGTCACCGTCGCCACCGAGGCCCTCGACCGGCTGAAGACCACCGCCGAGTCCCACCAGCGGGTCCTCGTCGTCGAGGTCATGGGCCGCCACACCGGCTGGATAGCGCTGCACTCCGGCATGGCCGCCGGCGCGCACGCCGTGGTCGTCCCCGAGCGCCCCTTCGACATCGACGAGCTGACCTCCCGGGTCGGCGAGCGCTTCGAGGCCGGCAAGCGCTTCGCGATCGTGGTCGTCGCCGAGGGCGCGAAGCCGCGCGAGGGCTCGATGGACTTCAAGACCGCCGGCACCGACATCTACGGCCACGAGCGCTTCACCGGCATCGCCAACCAGCTCTCCGCCGAACTGGAGCGGCGCCTCGGCAAGGAGGCCCGCCCGGTCATCCTCGGTCACGTCCAGCGCGGCGGCACGCCGACCGCGTACGACCGCGTCCTCGCGACCCGCTTCGGCTGGCACGCGGTGGAGGCGGCGCACCGCGGCGAGTTCGGCATGCTGACCGCGCTGCGCGGCACGGAGATCACGATGGTCCCGCTGGCCCAGGCCGTGGAGACCCTCAAGACCGTCCCGGCCGACCGGTACGCCGAGGCGGAGTGCGTGCTCTGACGGGCTCCCGTACGTGACACCCGCCCCCGGTCGCAGTCGCGGCCGGGGGCGGTTCTAGTCTGGTGCGGACAACAAGCGCGAATCGGGCTCCAGGAGTGTACGGATGGATCACAGCGGGCACGGCATGACCACGGATCTGCCGCCGTTCACGCTGGGGCGGGGCCTGGAGTTCTCTCCCGACCTCTTCTTCCTGATCGGATGCCTGGCGGCGCTCGGTCTCTACGGGTGGGGCGTGGCGCGGCTGCGGCGGCGCGGTGACGCGTGGCCGGTCGGACGGACGGTGCTCTTCACCGTCGGCGTGCTGTCCATCGCGCTGGTGATGTGCACCAGGCTCAACGACTACGGCATGGTCATGTTCAGCGTGCACATGGTGCAGCACATGGTGATCTCCATGCTGTCGCCGATCCTGCTGCTGCTCGGGGCGCCGGTGACGCTCGCGCTGCGGGCGCTGCCGGTGGCGGGCCGGGGTTCGACGGGGCCGCGCGAGCTGCTCCTGAAGCTGCTGCACAGCCGGTACATGCGGGTGATCACGCACCCGGCGTTCACGATCTCCATGTTCATCGCGAGCCTGTACGGGCTGTACTTCTCCTCGCTCTTCGACTTCCTGATGGAGTCGAAGGCCGGGCACATCGGCATGATGGTCCACTTCCTGATGGTCGGCCTGATCTTCTTCTGGCCGATCATGGGTGTGGACCCGGGCCCGCACCGGCCGGGGTACGTGATGCGGATGCTGGAGCTTTTCGCGGGCATGCCGTTCCACGCGTTCTTCGGCATCGCGATGATGATGGCGTCGGAGCCCCTGGTGGAGGCGTACAAGAACCCGCCGGCCTCGCTCGGGATCGACGCCCTCACCGACCAGAGCGCGGCGGGCGGCATCGCCTGGGCGTTCAGCGAGATCCCGTCCGTGCTGGTCCTGATCGCGCTGGTCTACCAGTGGTACCACTCCGAGCAGCGGCAGGCCGTCCGCAAGGACCGGGCCGCCGACCGCGACGGCGACAAGGAGCTGGAGGAGTACAACGCGTATCTGGCCTCGCTGCAGGCGCGGAGCCGCTGACGCCGTCTCTCCATGGACCACCTCCGGGTCCGGTGCCGCTCGCGGCGCCGGACCCGGTTCGCGTTCCGGGCCCTCCCGTCCGGCGCCCGGTTTCGCGTTCCGGCCCGAGCCGTCCGGCGCCCGGTTTCGCGTTCCGGCGCACGCCGGAGCGTCCGGGGAGTAGCGCGCGCCCCTCTCGCGGGGTCACGATGGGCGGGGCGGCTTCCGCGGCCTCGGTCGGGAGGAGGGCGGGCTGATGTCCGGTCCCACGAAGACGATGACGGTGCTCACCTGCGCCGCGCTGGTGCTGACGACGGCCTACACCGTGGCGCTCGGCAGCAGCGGCTGGCTCTGGTTCGGCCTGGTGGTGCTGATCGTGGCGACGATCGGGATGGCGGCGGCGGACAGCGCCGTACCGCCCGCTCCCCGTCCACGGCCCCGCCCGCCGGGCCCCACCGGCCCCTGAGGGACCGGCCGGGTCGGTCCGTCGCGGCCCGGGTGCGGCGGGCGTAGGCGCGGGCGGCGCGGGCGCGGTCGCCGCAGCGGACCGAGCACCAGTGCCGGCGGCCGTGGCGCAGCAGATAGCGGTTGCAGGGCGTGGACAGCGCCCGGGCCGCCGAGGCCGCCGGGATCCTCGGCGCCCGCCGGGTCGTCCCCGTCCACTACGACGGCTGGGCCCACTTCACGGAGGGGGCCGACGAGCTGGTGGCGGCCTTCGCCGCCGCGGGCCCGGCCGACCTCCTGGACCTGGGCGAGCGCCGCTGACAGGCCCTAGGCGTTCGGGGCCAGGACGATCCAGACCTGGCCCGGGGCGAAGGGCAGGGGCGCTCCGGCCGGGGTGGTGAAGGTGGTGCCGGACGTGGCCGTGGGGCGGGACCAGCGGGCCTCGTGGGCGCGTCCGTCGCGCAGGACGAGCGCGGTGCCGCTGCCGACGGTCTCGCTGTACGGGGAGACCGAGCCCAACCGGTCGTGGAACCGGGAGGGGCGGACCGTCACGCGCTGGACGACGACCGTCGACGGGGTGAGCGGGCCCGTGTCGGTGGCGCGGGCCTCGCGGCCGTCCATGGCCACCCGCCAGGCGCGGTCGGCGGCGGACCAGGTGAAGGTGTAGCGGGCCGCCGGGTACCGCACGGTCGAGCTCTCGACGGGGGTGCCGCCGGGCGGGGCGGGCCCGAAGCGGAAGCCGATGTCCCGGGCGTCGTCGGCCCCGGGGGCGGCGGCGAGGGCGGCGCCGGGACGCAGGTAGAGGTTGTGCGGGGCGGGCCGGTCCGGTGAGCGCCGGAAGGCCTGGGGTGCGCCGCTCTCCGTGACGAGGTCCAGGGACGCGGCCCGGAGGAGCGGGTTCAGCGCGGACTGGGCGCCGGAGTAGGCGAGGACCGGGCGGCCGAAGTCGCCGAGCAGGGCGATGTCGGACTCGCGGGCGCTGCGGACGGGTCCGGTGAGGTCGGGGAGGCGGGAGGAGTAGACGGCCAGGAGCCGGGTCACCCCGCCCTCGACCTGTTCGACGTAGACGAGGTCGGCCGCGCCGAGGCCGGTGTGGGGGCGGGCGGCCGGCACGTTGTCGATCTTCACCGCCAGGACGGGGGCGGGCCGCGCGGGGAGTCCCGTGAAGGGCGAGACGCCGGTGGGCGTGGCGGGCCGGGTGGGCGGCGGGGTGGCGGGCGCGGTCGTCGGCGTGGGGCTCGGCTCCGACGGGCCCGGGCCGGAGCAGCCGTACAGCCCGGCCGCCGTCAGCGCGCACAGCAGCGCGGTGAGGACGCGGCCGGGGCGCCTGACCCCGCGCTCGCCTGTCATGTGACGCTCCCCCACCAGTGGACCACGGGCCCGTGGGGGGATACAACGGGCGTGACGGACGTCGAACGGGGGTCGCGCGTGTTCTACCAGCTGATGAAGCACGTCCTGCTCGGACCGCTCCTCAGGCTGCTGTTCCGGCCGCGGATCGAGGGACTGGAGCACATCCCGGAGGAGGGCGCCGCGATCGTCGCGGGCAATCACCTCTCCTTCTCCGACCACTTCCTGATGCCGGTCGTCCTCGACCGGCGGATCACCTTCCTCGCGAAGCAGGAGTACTTCACGGGGCCGGGGCTCAAGGGCCGGCTCACGGCCGCCTTCTTCCGTGCCGCCGGGCAGATCCCGGTGGACCGGTCCGGGAAGGAGGCCGGGAAGGCGGCGATCCGCGAGGGTCTCGGCGTCCTGAGCCGCGGCGAGCTGCTCGGGATCTATCCCGAGGGGACGCGCTCGCACGACGGACGGCTGTACAAGGGCAAGGTGGGGGTGGCCGTGATGGCGCTGACCGCCGGGGTGCCGGTGGTGCCGTGCGCGATGGTGGGGACCTTCGAGATCCAGCCGCCCGGGAAGGTCGTGCCGAGGATCCGCCGGGTCACCATCCGGTTCGGGGAGCCGCTGGACTTCTCCCGGTTCGCCGGATCGGCCGGGGAGAAGGCCGTGGTCCGCGCGGTGACGGACGAGATCATGTACGAGATCCTGCGCCTGTCGGGCCAGGAGTACGTGGACGCGTACGCGGCGGTGGTCAAGGCCGCGGAGTCCGGTGGTGACGCCCCCTCCGACGAGTTCCCGCGCGGGGAACGCTGAGGGCGGATCCGCGCACGGCGGAATCCTCTGGGCCGCCGTCCGGCGCACCCGTAGCGTCCCCGTCATGACCAAGGGAAACGCGTTCGTGCTGGGTGCGACGGGACAGGTGGGGCGGGCGGCCGTGAGGGCGCTCGTCGCGGACGGCTGGGAGGTGACGGCCGCCTCACGGGGCGGCGCCAGGGACGACGGGTGGCCGGAGGGGGTCCGGTCGGTCCGGCTCGACCGGAACGAGGAGGGCGCGCTGGCGGCGGCGCTCGGCGAGGGCACCGACGTGCTGGTGGACATGGTGGCGTACGACGCCGGGCACGCCGCCCAGTTGACCGGTCTCGCCGACCGGATCGGCTCGGCGGTGGTGATCTCCAGCGGGGCGGTCTACCAGGACGAGAAGGGGCGCAGCTTCGACACCCAGGACCAGCCGGACGGCTTCCCGCGCTACCCGGTGCCGATCCCGGAGTCCCTGGCGACGGTGGCCCCGGGCGAGGGCACGTACGGCACCCGGAAGATCGCCCTGGAGCGGGCGCTGACGGAGGCCGGGGAGCTGCTGCCGACGACGCTGCTGCGGGCGGGCGCGATCCACGGACCGCACTGCCGGTCGCCGCGCGAACTGTTCTTCGTGAAGCGGTCGCTCGACCGGCGCCCGGTGCGGGTCCTCGCCTACGGCGGAGTGTCGCGCTTCCATCCGGCGCACGTGGACAACCTGGCCGAGCTGATCCGGCTCGCGGCGGCGCGTCCGGGCACACGCGTGCTGAACGCGGCGGACGGGGAGGCACCGACGGTCGCGGAGATCGCCTCGGCGGTGGACGCGGTCGTGGGCGTGGAGAGCGAGACGGTGCTCGTGGACGGGCCGCCGCCGGTGGGCATCGTGGGTGAGACGCCCTGGGGCCTGGACGCGCCGATCGTGTACGACATGACGGCGGCCGAGCGCGAGTTGGGCTACCGGCCGGTGGTGGGGTACGCGGAGTCGCTGCCGGCGACGGTGGAGTGGCTGGCGGAGCGGCTCGCGGGCCGGGAGTGGCTGGAGGCCTTCCCGAACCTCGCCAAGTACGGGCAGGACTGGTTCGACTACGCGGCCGAGGACGCCTGGCTCGCCTCGCGCTGACAGGCGGGAGGGGCGGGCCGCCGGACGGCCCGCCCCTCCCTCACCCGGCTTCGGGCGGTGTTACGGCGTCGGAGTGGCGTGCGGGGCGCACGTCTGGTCCGTCGCGTCGACCTTGCCGGTCAGCAGGTACGTCTCGACCTTCGGGTTGATGCACGGGTTCACCAGACCGGTGACGCCGTGCGAACCCGCGTTCTGCTCGGTGATGAGACGCGAGCCCTTGAAGCGCTTGTGCAGCTCGACCGCGCCGGCGTACGGCGTGGCCGCGTCACGCTCGGACTGGACGATGAGCACCGGCGGCAGGCCCTTGCCGGTCTTGACCTCGGTCGGCTTCTGCCTGGGCGCGGACCAGGTGGCGCACGGCAGGTTCATCCAGGCGTTCGCCCAGGTCATGAACGGGTACTGCCGGTGGAGGCGGGAGTTGTCCCGGTCCCACTTCTTCCAGCTCGTCGGCCACGGGGCGTCGGCGCACTCGACCGCGGTGTAGACGGCGTTGCCGTTCTCCGAGGCGGCGTTGCCGGCGGTGTCGGTGAGGTCCGCGGCGGCACCGTCGATGAGCGGCTGCGGGTCACCCGCGGCGTACGCGCTCCAGGCCTCCGCGACCGGGGCCCACGAGGAGTCGTAGTACGGGGCGCTCTGGAAGAAGCCGATGAGCTCGGCCGGTCCGACCTTGCCGCCCAGGGGCTCCTTCTTGGCGGCGGCGCGCAGGGTCACCCACTGCTGCTGGACCTCCGCCAGGGTGTCGCCCAGGTGGTAGGTGGCGTCGTTCTGGGCGACCCAGTTCATCCAGTCCTTGAGGCGACCCTCGAAGGCGATGTCCTGCTCCAGGTTGGCCTGGTACCAGATGTTGCTCTTCGCCGGGTTGACCACGCTGTCGACGATCATGCGACGCACGTGGCTCGGGTACAGCGTGCCGTAGACGGCGCCCAGGTAGGTGCCGTAGGAGACGCCGATGAAGTTGAGCTTCTTCTCGCCGAGCGCGGCCCGGATGACGTCGAGGTCACGGGCGGTGTTGCGCGTCGTCATGAACGGCAGCATGTCGCCGCTCTTCTCGGCGCAGCCCTTGGCGTACTCGGCGGCCAGCTTGCGCTGGGCGAGCTTGTCCGCCTCGCTGTCCGGGACCGGGTCCGCCTTGGGGCCCTTGACGAACTCGGTCGGGTCGACGCAGGAGATGGGCGCCGAGTGGCCGACACCGCGCGGGTCGAAGCCCACGAAGTCGTACGCCTTCGCGGTGTTCACCCAGAGCGGGCTGTTGGTGGTGACCCGGCGCGGGAAGCGCAGGCCGGAGCCGCCGGGGCCGCCGGGGTTGTAGAGCAGGGCGCCCTGGCGCTCGCCGGCGGTGCCGGTGGACTTGGCGCGGTCCACCGCGATCTTGATCTTCTTGCCGTTGGGCTTGGCGTAGTCGACCGGGACGGTGACCCAGCCGCACTGGATGGGCTTCGCGAAGCCCCAGTCGGCCGGGCAGTCCTGCCAGTCGATGCCGGTCTTGGCGGCCTGGGCGGCGGCGATGGCCGCGCCGCGCGCCTCGTCGTCCCGGTCGTGGCCGGTGGCGGCACCGGCCGTAGGCGCCGCGAGCGCGGTCGCCATGAGCGTGCCCGCTATCAGAGTGCCGGCCGAGCCGAGCACTGCTGTGCGTCTCAATGGTCCTCCCCCAGAAGGAGTCTGTGTGTCCGGGGGATCCTTTCGTCCCTGGGGCTCATGATGAAAGGGCGTACACGTGTTTCTTTGCCGAACCAATAACCGGTGACAGGTGTACCGCTGAGCGGTGAACGTGCGGATACCGTCAGAACGGGACGAGTGCGACAAGTACTTCGTCGAGGAGACGGCGCAGCGCGAGCGCGTCCGGGGCGACGGCGGTGGCGAGGGCGGCGGGCCCGGCGAGCGGGCTGACCACGGCGTTCTCCCCATAGAGCCGTGACTCCACCGGCTTCTCGGCGAACGCCGGGTCGACCACCAGGAGTTGACCGGTGGCCCGGTGGCCGCCCAGCACCGCACCGCCGTCCCAGCCGCCGGACGCGCCGGGGCCGAAGGCCAGCTCCTGGTCGAGCAGGGCGCGGCCGGCCCGGCGGACGGTGAGGCGCGTGACGAGGGTGCCGGGCGGCTCGCCGTGCCGACCGAGGACCTGCTCCTCCCGGAGGACGAGCCGTGCCGTGGGCGCGAGGTCGACGGTGGTGCGCATCCGCAGGTGCGACCCGGCGGCGGAGACGAGCTGCTCGGGCAGCCAGCGGAGCTCCCCCTCGTCGCCGACGGAGATCCGGACGTCGTAAGCGGCGGGGTCGGTGCTCCGGCCGGGCAGGGCCAGGGTGGCGGCGGCCGAGTCGACCAGGAGCCGCGCCCCGTCCCGTACCTCGGTCTCGATCGCGAGCCGGTCGCCGCCGAGCGGGGCGCTCATCGCCCCGACGACGGTGACCCGGGTGTACGGTCCGGCGGCCCGGGTGCGGCGCAGGGCGAGGGGCCCGTCGCTCACCAGGAGCGGCAGTCCCCCGTCGGCGTCGGCGACGATCCGGGCGGTGGCGCGCAGGCTCACGCGGTCCATGCCGCGAGCTGTGCCCGGACCCAGTCGGCGACGGGCGCCACGCCGTTCTCGCCGCGCAGGGAGGTGAAGGCGACGGGCAGTTCGCCGCGCTGCTCCTTCGCGTCGCGGGCCATCCGCTCCAGGTCGGAGCCGACATGGGGGGCAAGGTCGGTCTTGTTGATCACGAGGAGGTCGGCGGTGGTGACGCCGGGCCCGCCCTTGCGGGGGATGTCGTCGCCGCCGGCCACGTCGATGACGAAGACCTGGGCGTCGACGAGCCCCTTGGAGAAGGTGGCGGTGAGGTTGTCGCCGCCGGACTCCACGAGGATGAGGTCGAGCGGTCCGACGGTGTCCTCCAGGTCCTCGACGGCCTCGAGGTTGGCGGAGATGTCGTCGCGGATGGCGGTGTGCGGGCAGGCGCCGGTCTCCACGGCCTGGATGCGCTCGGGCGGCAGGACGGCGTTGCGGAGCAGGAACTCGGCGTCCTCGCGGGTGTAGATGTCGTTGGTGACGACCGCGAGGGAGAGGGTGTCGCGCAGCTCCCGGCAGAGTGCGGCGACGGTGGCGGTCTTGCCGGAGCCGACCGGTCCGCCGAGCCCGATGCGCAGGGCGCGGCGGGTGCCGTCGGGTCGGTGGGCGTCGGCGGAGAGGGCGCCGTGGTGGGTGTGGGCGTGATCGAGGTGCACGGGTGGGCTCCAGGGGTCTCAGGAGGCGAAGAGGCGGACGGGCCAGGCCGCGTGCTGTTCGGCGGTGAGGTCGAGCAGCGGCGCGGAGGCGGCGGGCAGGGCGTCGACGCCCTGCCGGGCGGCCGCGGCGGCGCGTTCGGCCACCTGGTCCATCTCGGGCGCGAGGCGGGCGAGGACGGCGGTGGCCTGGTAGGGGTCGAGGCTGAGGAGGCGGACGGCCGCGGTCGCCGGGCCGCCGACCGTCTCGTACG
Organism: Streptomyces tanashiensis; assembly: GCF_014648895.1. GTDB lineage: Bacteria > Actinomycetota > Actinomycetes > Streptomycetales > Streptomycetaceae > Streptomyces > Streptomyces tanashiensis. Next base: position 174,671 of record NZ_BMRZ01000007.1, on the reverse strand, counting down.
CGACGCAGTGCGCCGCGTCCTCGGGGCCGAGTCCGGCGGTCCGGGCGGCGGTGCCGAGGACGACGGGCTGGTGGGCGCCGCGCGGGAACGCGGCCGCGAGCGCGTCGAGTTCGGGGCTCGGCCAGGTGGCGCGGGCGGCCCGCATCAGCTGGCGGCCGAGTCGGCGGGCGGCGGCGCGCAGGGCCGGTGAGGGGGTGCGGGCGTCGGCCGCCGCGTCGAGCTCGTACGGGTCGAGCCCGTGCGCGGCTCCGGCGGCGAGCGCCGCCGAGGTGAGGCCCGTGGTGTGCAGGCGGCCCCGGCAGAAGGACTCCAGGCCGGCGGCGTCCTGGATGCGGCCGGCCCGGACGGCGGCCTCGGCGCCACCGGAGTGGGCGTGGCCGCCGGCGGGGAAGCGTCCGTCGGCGAGCACGAGCAGGGCGGAGCGTGACATCAGAAGAGGAAGTAACGCTGGGCCATGGGCAGTTCGACGGCGGGTGCCGGTTCGACGGTCTCGCCGTCGATGCTCACCGAGAAGGTGTCGGCGTCGACCTCGACCCGGGGCATGGCGTCGTTCTCGCGCATGTCGGCCTTGGTCACCCCCCGGGTGGAGCCGATGGCGACGAACTCCTTGTGCAGTCCGAGCCTGCGGGGCAGGTCGTCCTCGATCGCCGCCTGGGCGGTGAAGTTGACCGAACCGGCCGCGGCGGCGCGGCCGAGCGCGCCGAACATCGGGCGCGGAAGGACCGGCTGGGGCGTCGGGATGGAGGCGTTGGCATCGCCCATCTGGGCGTAGGCGATCTGGCCGCCCTTCACGACGACGAGGGGCTTCACCCCGAAGAAGGCGGGCTCCCAGAGGACCAGGTCGGCGAGCTTGCCGGGCTCGACCGAGCCGATGAGGTGGTCCATGCCCTGGGCGACGGCCGGGTTGATCGTGTACTTGGCGACATAGCGACGGGCCCGGTGGTTGTCGGCGCGGCCGTCGCCGGGCAGGGCGCCTCGGCGCTTCTTCATCACGTGGGCGGTCTGCCAGGTGCGCATGATCACCTCGCCGATCCGGCCCATGGCCTGGGAGTCGGAGGAGATGATCGAGATCGCGCCCAGGTCGTGGAGGACGTCCTCGGCGGCGATGGTGGAGGGCCGGATGCGGGATTCCGCGAAGGCGAGGTCCTCGGGGACGGCCGGGTTGAGGTGGTGGCAGACCATCAGCATGTCGAGGTGTTCCTCGATGGTGTTGACGGTGTGCGGCCGGGTCGGGTTGGTCGAGCTGGGCAGGACGTACGGCTCGGAGACGACCGTGATGATGTCGGGGGCGTGCCCGCCTCCGGCGCCTTCCGTGTGGTACGCGTGGATCGTGCGTCCGGCGATGGCGGCGAGGGTGTCGCCGACGAAGCCCGCCTCGTTCAGGGTGTCGGTGTGGATGGCGAGCTGGGCGCCGGTCTCCTCGCACACACCGAGACAGGCGTCGATGACGGCGGGGGTGGCACCCCAGTCCTCGTGGATCTTGAAGCCGAGCGCGCCGCCGCGCAGCTGGGAGTGCATCGCCTCCCGGGACATCGTGTTGCCCTTGCCGAGCAGGCCGATGTTGACGGGGAAGGTGTCCAGGGCCTCGAACATCCGGGCCATGTGCCAGGGGCCGGGCGTGATCGTGGTCGCCTTGGTTCCCTCGGCCGGTCCGGTGCCGCCGCCGACGAGGGTGGTGACGCCGGTGGCGAGGGCCTGCTCGACGACGGTCGGCGAGATGAAGTGGACGTGGGTGTCGACGGCGCCGGCGGTGACGATGCGGCCGTTGCCGACGATGATCTCGGTCTCGGGGCCGATGACGAGGTCGGGGTGGACGCCGTCCATGGTGTCGGGGTTGCCGGCCTTGCCGAGGGCGGTGATCCGGCCGTCGCGGATGCCGATGTCCGCCTTGACGACGCCCCAGTGGTCGATGACCACGGCGCCGGTGATGACGGTGTCGGGGGCGCCCTCGGCGCGGGTGGTGCGGGCCTGGCCCATGGACTCGCGGACGACCTTGCCGCCGCCGAAGACGGCTTCCTCGCCGGCGCGGCCGGGGCCGCCGCAGCGGTCCTCCTCGATCTCGACGAGGAGGTCGGTGTCGGCGAGCCGGACGCGGTCGCCGGTGGTGGGGCCGAACAGGTCGGCGTAGACGGCGCGGTGGAGGTCAGGCACGGTCGCCGTCCTTGTCCTGGTCCTGGTCCTGCTCGGTGGTGGTGTCGAGCGGGCCCGCGGTCTCGCCGCGCAGGCCGGGCACGATCCGGCGGCCGGCGATCGGCACGAGCTCGACCTCGACGGGGATGCCGGGCTCGAAGCGGACGGCGGTGCCGGCGGCGATGTGCAGCCGCTGCCCGCGGGCGGCGGCGCGGTCGAAGTCCAGGCTGGGGTTGACCTCGGCGAAGTGGTAGTGGGAGCCCACCTGGACCGGCCGGTCGGCGGCGTTGAGCACGGTGAGGCGGGTGACGGGGCGTCCTTCGTTGAGGGCGACGGGGCCGTCCGCGTACAGGATCTCTCCGGGGATCATCGGCGGCCGCCCGTCAGACGATGGGGTCGTGGACGGTGACGAGCTTGGTGCCGTCCGGGAAGGTGGCCTCGACCTGGACGTCGTGGATCATCTCGGGGATGCCGTCCATGACCTCGTCGCGGGTGAGCACCTTGCGCCCGGAGGCCATCAGTTCGGCGACGGTGCGGCCGTCCCGCGCGCCTTCCAGGATGTGGGAGGTGAGGAGCGCGACGGCCTCGGGGTGATTGAGGCGCACCCCGCGGGCCCGGCGCTTCTCGGCCACGTCGGCCGCCACATGGATGAGCAGGCGTTCCTGCTCGTGCGGGCTCAGTTGCACTCTTCCACCTCACAGTCGTCGACCGGGACGGCACCCGGACAGCTGCGGACCCTACCGACCGTCAACACCTTGTTGAACTGCGGAGATGCGGTGCGCGGCCAGACATTGCACGTTAGGGCGGAAGTTTTTCCGGCTCGTTAACTCCGGCTTTGCGTTCCCATGATCATCAGATCGGCTCGTCGTCCTGGGGCACGGACATGGACATGAGCCCCCGCAGCCCGTCCTCCAGGACCTCGACGGCCACGTCGCCGAAGAGGGCCTGCTGGGCGATGAAGCCCTGGGCGGTGGCGATGAGGGTGCGGGCCACGTGGTCGGCGGGGACGTCGGCGTGCAGGAGGCCGTTCTCCCGGTAGGCCGTCACGAGCCTCGTCCAGGCGACCCGCATCCCGTCGTAGCCCTCGGAGAGGGTCCCGGCCAGCTCCTCGTTGCGCAGGGTCTCCGTCCACACCTGGATGATCAGGCGCGCGAAGGCCTGCCGGTCGGCACCCTCGACCCGCTCCTCCAGGAAGAGGCGGAGCACCGCGCCGAGGAGGACGTCGGGGGTGGGCGGCGGAGTGGCGCGGGAGGCCTCCTCGAAGGCGCTCCGGATCGCGGTGAAGGCCTCGGTCGCGATGGCACCGATCAGCTCCTCCTTGCCCCGGAAGTAGCGGTAGACCGCACCCGCGGACAGTCCCACCTCGGCGAGCACGTCCTGCATGGACGTGGCGTGGAAGCCGTTGCGGGCGAAGCAGCGCGCGGCGCCGTCGAGGATCTGGCGCCGGCGGGCATCGAGGTGTTCCTGGGAGACGCGTGCCATGGGCCGAACCTAAAACGAATATTCATTCTTGACAACTTCCGGACGGCGCCGCAGGCTGAGGGCGAAGTAAAACGAACGCTCCTTCTCTTTGAATCGAGGCCGTCATGCCCGCCGCCACCGCCCCCTCGGCCGCCGCGGGGCGCAGAACCCTCGCGGTGCTCGTCCTGATACCGGCCGTCGCCGCCCTCGCCCTCTGGGTCTTCGCCTGGCCCGCCGCGCGGATCGCGCCCCGCGACCTGCCGATCGGCGTGGCCGGGCCCGCCACCGTGGCCGACGCGGTGGAGCGGGAGCTCGGACGGCACGAGGGGGCCTTCGAGATCCACCGTTACGAGGACGGCGGCGCCGCCCGGGCCGCGATCGAGGACCGCGATGTATACGGAGCGGTGGTCGTCACCCCGGGCGGTACGGAACTCCTCACCGCCTCGGCGGGGAGCCCCGTCGTGGCCGGACTGCTGCGCGAGGCCGTGACCGCGCAGGCCCCGGCGGGGGCGCGGGTCCAGGTCACGGACGTGGTCGCCGCACCGGCCGGAGACCCGCGCGGCGCCGTGCTCGGCGCGAGCCTGCTGCCCCTCGCCCTCGTCGGAGCGGCCTCGGGCGTCGCCACCGTGCTGCTCGGGCTGCGCGGGGCCAGGGCCGTCGCGACCCTGGTGGGCGCGGCGGCGCTCGCGGGTCTCGTCGGCGCGGCGCTCGCCGACAGCTGGCTCGGCGCGCTGACCGGTTCCTGGTGGGCCGAGGCCGGGGTCCTCGGCCTGACGGTCCTGGCGATCGGCTCGGCCTTCGCGGGGCTCGCCACCCTGCTCGGCAAGCCCGGTTTCGGGCTCGGGGCCGCCCTGACGATCCTGCTCGGCAACGCGTTCTCGGGGATGTCGAGCGCGCCGGAGCTGCTGCCCACCGGGGTGGGCGCGCTCGGCCAGTGGCTGCCGCCGGGCGCCGGGGGCTCGGCCCTCCGGTCGGTGTCCGCCTTCGACGGCGCGGCGGCGGGCGGCCCGCTCCTCGTCCTCTCCCTCTGGGCCGCGGCGGGTCTGACCGCGACCGCGCTCGGCTCCCGGCGCCGCCGGGCGGAGGCTCCCACGCCGGAGCCGACGCCGGCTCCCGTGCCCGTGGGCTGAGGCCCGCACCCGAAGAACGGCCGCGTACCCCCGCTGTAGCGGACGGGGGTACGCGGCTTTTTCGCGCCGTCCGCCGGGAGGGGCGGTCAGGAGAGCCGGTCAGGAGGGGCGACAGGGACGGGCGACCGGGGGCGACCGGGAGGGGCGACCGGAGAGGCGGTCAGGAGGTGCCGGGCTCGCGGTGGTGGGCGGCGATGCCGAAGCGGCGCTGTTCGCCCGGAGCGGAGTCGACCGGGTGGAGGCCGGAGAGCGAACTGACCACCTGCTCGTCGGCGGGCTTCTCCGCCGCCTCGAGTTGTTCCAGGTCAGCGGCGGAGACCAGGGCGACGAGCGGCTTCCCGTGGCGGGTGACGACGACGCGTTCGCCGCCGTACACGACGCGGTTGATGAGGTCGGCGAGCTCAGCCCGCGCTTGCGTCACCGGGATCTCGTAGGTCATGCTCCACATCTTACGGTCTGTACATCCTGTACATTTTCTACAGACAGCTGGAGGTGCTCAGCCATGGACGCCCGCCATGTCCTGCCCGAGTTCACGGAGCGGACCAGCTTCGGGACCCGGACCCTCGACCCGTACGCGAAGCTCCTCGAATCCCGGATCGTCTTCCTCGGCACGCCGATCGACGAGATCTCGGCCAACGACGTCATCGCCCAGTTCCTGCACCTCGACCACGCGGCCCCGGGTCAGGACATCTCGCTCTACATCAACTCGCCCGGCGGCTCGATCACCGCCATGACGGCCATTCACGACACGATGCGGACGCTCTCCTGCGACGTGGAGACCACCTGCCTGGGCCAGGCCGAGTCCACCGCCGCCGTCCTGCTCGCCGCCGGCGCCCCCGGCAAGCGGATGATGCTCCCCGGAGCGCGGATCACGCTCCGCCAGCCGGTCATGGACGAACCCCTCCAGGGGCAGCCGAGCGATCTCGCCATCCACGCGAGCGAACTGCTGCGACTGCGCGCCCTGGTGGCCGGAATGCTCACCGAGTACACCGGGCAGAGCCGGGAGCGGGTCGACGCCGACATCGACCGCCTCACCGTCCTGGACGCGCCGTCCGCCGCCGCGTACGGCCTGGTCGACCACGTGATCACGAGCCGGCGCGACGCCGGCGCGGCCCGGTGACCCGGCCGTGGTGCCCGACCTGCCGCCGCTGCCCGCGCTGACGCGGGCCGAGGGCGAGTTGATCGACGCCTACCTCGAAGTCGTCGACCTCCTCGGGAAGATCAACCCATCCAGGGGTACGCATACCTATGGGGCACTCCGGGCGGCTCAGGCCCTGGTGAGCCGCGCGGAGGCGCTGCGCGAGGCCCTGACGCTCATGCATATGCGGGGCGAGAGCGAGGTGCACGCGGAGACTCTGGCCCGCGCCCTACGGGTGTTGGACGGCGAGCGCCGCACCGACCGCGTCACCGTCCCCCGCACGCGGGCAAGTTGACATTCCGGCATGTCGTGTCGAGGTCCGGACGGCCGACACGCAACGCAGAATCGCTCCCCCGTTCGGCGTAGTCGACGAGTCGACAATTGCGCGGGGTGAGTTGCGCAACAGGTGTACGCATCTGGCGGAATGGGACATTCCATCGCTGGTACGGGGCTCGTAGGCCAAACCTCCGACGATCACGAAAGCACCCTGTCCACCTGAATGGATCAGTCGTGAGGAGCCTCACATATCGCCGTTTCAGCTCGGTTTTCGCCCTGGGTGTGGGTCAAGATCCCTGTCGACGACAAGCCCCCGCCATCCGAGGCGGGGCGGTCCGGGCGGACGCCGAGTCCTGCCGCTGTCCCGGACGTCTGGTCGACAGGAGTGGATCGGCAGGAGTGGAGGACCCGAGCAGTACGGGACGTACGCGCTGTTTCCGCAGCGGGGCCGTCCCTTGGGGTGAAGCCGCAGCCGCGGCCGGGCATCTTCGCCAGCCCGAACCCGACAGGTCATCCTTCGCAGGCGGCTGACGAAGGGTTGCGCATGACTGCGCAGATGCACGTCCCGTCCCTGCTGTCCCGGGCCGGAGCCGTCTCGGCTCTCACCCTCGCCGCCGTCGGCGGCACGCTGCTCGCACCAGGTGCGGCACCCGAGGCCCAGGCAGCGACCACATACGCGAACAAGGCACTGAGCGTCGCCGCGTCCAAGAAGGGAGCTCCGTACCGGTACGGGAGCACGGGACCCACCCGGTTCGACTGCTCCGGTCTGACGCTCTACGCGTACAAGAAGGCGGGCAAGTCGCTGCCCCGCACCGCGCAGCAGCAGTACAACAAGACCCGGCACATCTCCGCGTCCAGCAGACAGAAGGGGGACCTGGTCTTCTTCCACTCCGGCGGGAGCGTCTACCACGTGGGCATCTACGCCGGCAGCGGCAAGATCTGGCACTCGCCCAAGACGGGATCCTGGGTGAAGCTCGACAGGATCTGGACGTCGAAGGTCTACTACGGCCGCGTCCGCTGACGCCCGCCGGGCACTGAACCGGGCGGGCGGGGTGCGGTGGCGCCGCCGCACCCCGCCCGCCCGGGCCGTACCGCCCCGACAGCTCCCTCCGTAGGATGCCGCGATGAAACTCGACCAAGCACTCGTCGACGCCGCCATCGCCCAGCTGGAGAAGCGCTGGCCCCCGGACGAGCCCGGCGGAGCCGCCGCCGTCTACCTGGACGACGGCCGCATCCTCACCAGCGTGGCGCTGGACAACATCAACGCCGGCGTGACCCTCTGCCAGGAGACCGGCGCCTACTGCCAGGCCTACACCCTCGACCGGCGGGTCACCGCCTCCGTCTGCGTCTTCCGCGCCCCGGAGGACGGCCGGTTCGTCGTCCTGCCGCCGTGCGGCATCTGCCAGGAGCGGCTCGCCCTCTGGGGCCCCGACGTCGAGGTGGGCGTCCCCGACCCGGAGGACCCGACCCGCTGGCAGCCCCGCACGCTGGCCGAGGTCAACCCGTACTACTGGGCCCGTCACTTCGCCGGAGGCTCCTGGCCCTCGGAGGAGCTGCACGCCGGCTAGCGCGTCGGGACCGGGGCGGCGGTCCACGGGAGGGTGATCCAAACCGTCTTGCCGCCCTCCTCCGTCGGAGAGACCGAGAGACGGCCGCCGGCCTCCGCCGCCAGGGAGCGGATGATGACCATGCCCCGGCCGTTGTCCTGCTGGACCGCCGCCGGGAGCCGGCGGGGCCAGCGCGGGTGGCTGTCGGTCACGCCGATCCGGAGGCGCTCCTCGCGCTCCAGGCGGACGTCGACCGTGAAGGTGGGCGACTGCCCGAAGGTGTGCAGGACGGCGTTGGTGGCCAGCTCCGAGACCATCAGGCGGATCCCGTCGGCCAGGTCGCCGGCATCGTCGAGGCCCCAGCCGTCGAGGACCTCCGCGACGAACCGCCGGGCCGTGGGGACCGACGCGGGATCGCTCGGCAGCGTGACGGATGCTTCCTGGTGGTCTGCCATGGCGACGCTGTCCCTTTCCCGCCGGGGCTTCGGCCCCGGATCGCGCTACGCGTCAGAGTCCCACCGATGGTGCCGCCCCGGCAGGCGTTCCACCAAGATATGTCCCCATCTGTCGCCCGAAGCGGTGAACTCTGCTGCCCGTGAACGCCCTTGGACGTCCCGACGGTCCGTCAGACCTTCGGTGCGGTCCGAAGGATCGTCTCCACCGCCTGACCGATCTCCGCGTGCGTCAGATCGGCCCGGGCCGTGAGGCGCAGGCGTGAGATGCCGTCGGGCACGGACGGGGGACGGAAGCAGCCGACGGCCAGACCCTGTTCGCGGCAGTCCGCCGCCCAGCGCAGCGCCGCATCCGGGGAGGGCGCGTGCACCGAGACGACGGCCGCGTCGGGCCGGGCCGCGGTGAGCCCGGCCGCCGTGAGCCGCCGGTGCAGGGTGGTGGCGACGGTACGGGCCCGCTCGGCGAGGCCCGGCTCGGCCGCGATCAGGCGCAGGCTCGCGAGCGCGCCGCCGGCGGCCGCCGGGGCGAGCCCGGTGTCGAAGATGAAGGTGCGGGCGGCGTTCACCAGGTGCTCGATCACCCGGGCCGGGCCGAGGACGGCACCGCCCTGGCTGCCGAGGGACTTGGAGAGGGTGAGGGTGGCGACGACGTCCTCGTCGCCCGCGAGCCCTGCCTCGTGCAGGGCGCCCCGACCGCCGTCGCCGAGGACGCCGAAGCCGTGGGCGTCGTCGACGACGAGCCCGGCGCCGTGCGCGCGGCAGGCCTCGGCGAGCTCGCGGAGCGGGGCCTTGTCGCCGTCGACGGAGAAGACGGAGTCGCTGACGACCAGGGCCCTGCGCCCCGGGTGGGCGTCCAGGGTCTTGGCGACGGCCTCGGGGTCGGTGTGCGGGACGACGGCGGCCTCGGCGCGCGCGAGGCGGCAGCCGTCCACGATCGAGGCGTGGTTGGAGGCGTCGGAGACGATCAGGGAGTCCCGGCCGCCGAGCGCGGTGAGCGCGGCGAGGTTGGCGGTGTAGCCGGAGGAGAAGACGAGGGCCGCCTCGAAGCCGCAGAACTCGGCGAGTTCGCGCTCCAGGCGGGTGTGCAGCCGGGTGGTGCCGGTGACGAGCCGCGAGCCGGTGGAGCCGGCGCCCCAGCGCCTGGCCGCCTCGGCCGCCGCCTCGGTGACCTCGGGGCGGCGGGTGAGGCCGAGGTAGTCGTTGCTCGCCAGGTCCAGGAGGTCCGACTCGGCCGCCCGGGGCCGCAGCGTACGGACGAGACCGGCCTCGGCGCGGCGCCGCGCCTCTGCGTCGGTCCAGTCGAAGGCGGTACGGCGCGGGCCCGCGGCCCGTGCGTCGTCGGCGCCCGCGGCGCGTGCGTCCCCGTCGAGTGGCATGCGGCGATCCTTTTGTAGGCAGCGCACAGACCCTAACCGCAGGATGCCGAGGTCGGGATGTGGTCATCCACACACCTCGATCGGGGGCGTTTGTTCGGATCCTCCTTGGCCCGGGGGCGGGCGGTAGGCAAGGATCTGCGGTTATGGACCTGCTGAACACGCTGGTGGAGAAGGGGCTGCGGCGCGAGCTGCCGACCCGTGAAGAAGCGCTCGCCGTCCTGGCGACCTCCGACGACGAACTGCTCGATGTGGTGGCGGCGGCCGGGAAGGTGCGCCGTCAGTGGTTCGGGCGCCGGGTGAAGCTCAACTACCTGGTCAACCTGAAGTCCGGTCTCTGTCCCGAGGACTGCTCGTACTGCTCGCAGCGGCTCGGCTCGAAGGCCGAGATCCTGAAGTACACGTGGCTGAAGCCTGACGAGGCCTCCCAGGCCGCCGCGGCCGGTGTCGCGGGCGGGGCGAAGCGGGTCTGCCTGGTGGCCAGCGGCCGCGGTCCGACGGACCGGGACGTGGAGCGCGTCGGGAAGACGATCGAGGCGATCAAGGAGCAGAACGAGGGCGTCGAGGTGTGCGCCTGTCTCGGTCTGCTCTCGGACGGCCAGGCGGAGCGGCTGCGGGAGGCCGGCGCCGACGCGTACAACCACAACCTGAACACGTCCGAGGCGACGTACGAGGGCATCACCAAGACCCACACGTACGCGGACCGCGTGGACACCGTGCAGAAGGCGCACGCGGCCGGCCTGTCGGCCTGCTCGGGTCTGATCGCGGGCATGGGCGAGACCGACGAGGACCTGGTCGACGTCGTGTACGCGCTGCGCGAGCTCGACTCCGACTCCGTGCCGGTCAACTTCCTGATCCCCTTCGAGGGCACCCCGCTGGCCAAGGAGTGGAACCTCACCCCGCAGCGCTGCCTGCGGATCCTCGCGATGGTCCGGTTCGTCTGCCCCGACGTCGAGGTGCGGATCGCGGGTGGCCGCGAGGTGCACCTGCGCTCGATGCAGCCGCTCGCGCTGAACATCGCGAACTCGATCTTCCTCGGCGACTACCTGACCAGCGAGGGCCAGGCAGGCCAGGCCGACCTGGACATGATCGCGGACGCGGGCTTCGAGGTGGAGGGCGCGGGCACGACCACGCTGCCGAAGCACCGCGCGGACGCGCTCGCGGCGGCGGGTGCCACGGGCGGCTGCGGCTCGAAGGCCTCGGCGGGCTGCGGTTCCGAGGCCTCCGCGGAGGGCGGCGGCTGCGGTGCGCACGCGGAGGAGGGCGGCGGCTGCGGCCCCTGCGGCGGTCACGCGGCGCCGGCGGCGCCCGCGTCCTCCCCGGCGCGCACCGCCGACGAGGCCCGCACCGACCTGGTGGCCGTGCGCCGCCGCGGCGCCGGAACGGACCTCGCCCCGAATGCGTGACGACGAACTCCTCGCCCTGGACCGGGCGCACGTCTGGCATCCGTACGGCCCCATGCCGGGCCGTGCCGAGCCGCTGGTCGTCGCGTCCGCGTCCGGCGTGCGCCTCAAGCTCGCCGAAGCCGCCGAGGGCCGGGACGAGTTGGTCGACGGCATGTCCTCGTGGTGGTCGGCGATCCACGGCTACAACCACCCCGTGCTCAACGAGGCGGTGCGCGGCCAGCTGGAGAAGATGAGCCACGTCATGTTCGGCGGGCTCACCCACGAGCCGGCCGTCCGGCTCGCCGCCCGGCTCGTGGAGATCACCCCGGAGCCGCTGCGGCACGTCTTCCTCAGCGACTCGGGCTCCGTCTCGGTCGAGGTGGCGGCCAAGATGTGCCTGCAGTACTGGCGTTCCCTGGGCCGTCCCGAGAAGCAGCGGCTCCTCACCTGGCGCGGCGGCTACCACGGGGACACCTGGCAGCCGATGTCCGTGTGCGACCCGCAGGGCGGGATGCACGAGCTGTGGACGGGCGTGCTCCAGCGGCAGGTGTTCGTGGACGCCCCGCCGGCCGCGTACGAGGAGTCGTACGCGGAGCAGCTGCGGACCCGGATCGCCGAGCACGCGCACGAGCTCGCCGCGGTGGTCGTGGAGCCGGTCGTGCAGGGCGCGGGGGGCATGCGCTTCCACGACCCGGCGTATCTGCGGGTGCTGCGCGAGGCCTGCGACGCGCACGACGTGCTGCTCGTCTTCGACGAGATCGCGACCGGGTTCGGGCGGACGGGCGCGCTGTTCGCCGCCGACCAGGCCGGGGTCTCCCCGGATGTGATGTGCGTGGGCAAGGCGCTGACCGGCGGCTATCTGTCGATGGCGGCGACGCTCTGCACGCGTCGCGTCGCCGACGGGATCTCGCGGGGCGAGGTCCCGGTCCTGGCGCACGGGCCGACCTTCATGGGGAACCCGCTGGCGTCGGCGGTCGCCCTCGCCTCCATCGACCTGCTGCTCTCCCAGGACTGGCAGGTCGAGGTCAAGCGGATCGAGGCGGGCCTGCGGGACGGGCTCGCCCCGGCGGCCGAGCTCCCGGGCGTCCGCGAGGTGCGGGTGCTCGGCGCGATCGGCGTCGTCCAGCTCGACCACGAGGTCGACATGGCGGCGGCGACGCGCGCGGCGGTCCGGGAGGGCGTGTGGCTGCGCCCGTTCCGGGACCTGATCTACACGATGCCGCCGTACGTGACGGGCGACGAGGACCTGGCCCGCATCTGCGCGGCGGTGCGGGCGGCCGCGGCCGCGGGCTGATCCCGGGCGGGACCGTGCGCCCTGCGGGCTTCGCCGCCCGGTGGCCCCGGTCCCGTCCTCCTCTCCTCGCGCACCGCCCCCCGCACACCTCCTTCCTCGCCTCGTACATCACAGCAAGAGAGGACTCCTCATGACCGTCATCGTCGTCAGCGGTACCGGCACCGAGATCGGCAAGACCGTCGTCACCGCGGCCGTCGCCGCCGTCGCCACGGCCGCCGGGCGGTCCGTCGCCGTCCTGAAGCCCGCGCAGACGGGTGTCGGGCCCGACGAGCGGGGCGACGCGGACGAGGTCGTACGGCTCTCGGGCGCCGCGGCCTCCGCCGAGCTGGGCCGCTTCCCGGAGCCGCTGGCCCCCGGCACGGCCGCCCGGCGGGCCGGGCTCGCCCCGGTCGGGCCCCGGGAGGTCGCCGAGGCCGCCCGGAAGCTGGCCGCCGACCACGACCTGGTCCTCGTGGAGGGGGCGGGCGGGCTGCTCGTCCGCTTCGACGAGGAGGGCGGCACGCTCGCCGACGTGGCCGCGCTGCTCGGCGCGCCGGTCCTGGTGGTGGTCCCGGCCGGTCTGGGGACGCTCAATTCGACGACCCTGACCGCCGAGGCCCTGCGGGCGCGCGGGATCGAGCAGCTCGGCGTGGTCGTCGGCAGCTGGCCGGCCGAGCCGGACCTGGCGGCGCGCTGCAACCTCGCGGACCTGCCGGAGTCGGCGGGCGCTCCGCTGCTCGGGGCCGTGCCGGAGGGTTCGGGGGCGCTCGACCCGGCCGAGTTCCGGGCGGCGGCGGGCGACTGGCTGGCGCCGGCGCTCGGCGGCGCCTGGGACGCGGAGGCGTTCGCGGGGGCGCAGGCGCCACCGGTCTCCGTAGGCTGACCGTATGCGCGCACACGTTCAGGAGATCGTCTTCGACTGCGCCGCCCCGGCGGCGCTCGTCCGCTTCTGGGCCGGGCTCCTCGGCGGCGAGTCCGTCGACCGGAGCCCCGACTGGTCGTACGTGGATCCGCCGGAGTTCGTACGGATCGCCTTCCAGCGGGTGCCGGAGGGCAAGGCCGTGAAGAACCGGGTCCACCTCGATCTGGAGGTGCCGGACCCGGCACGGGCGGCCGAGGAGGCGCTGGCGATGGGGGCGGTCACGGTCGGGGGGCTCGTCACGGACGAGCAGGGCTCCTTCCAGGTCATGCGGGACCCGGAGGGCAACGAGTTCTGCTTCGTGACGGGCTGAGGGGCGGCTCCGATGGCTCCGAACCGCCCGGCGGCCCCGGCTCCTCGCGTGCACCATCCGCTGTTCGCCCGCTTCTACGCCCGGTTCAGCGCCTCCGCCGACGCGCGGGGCGGGCTCGGCGCCCTGCGGACGGAGCTGCTCGCCGGGCTCGCCGGCCGGGTCGTCGAGATCGGCGCGGGGAACGGTCTGAACTTCGCGCACTATCCGTCCGGGGTCACGGAGGTCGTCGCCGTCGAACCGGAGCCCCATCTGCGCCGGCTCGCCGAGGAGGCCGCGCGCCGGGCCGCCGTCCCGGTGACCGTGGTGCCGGGCACGGCCGAGGCGCTGCCGGGGCCGGACGGTTCGTTCGACGCGGCGGTGGCCTCGCTGGTGCTGTGCACCGTACGGGACGTGCCGGCGGTCCTCGCCGAGCTGCGGCGGGTCCTGCGTCCCGGCGGCGAGCTGCGGTTCTTCGAGCACGGGGCGGCGGACACGCCGGGGCTCGCCCGGGTGCAGCGGGGCCTCGACCGCACGGTCTGGCCGCTGCTGTTCGGCGGCTGTCACACCTCCCGGGCCCCGCTCGCGGCGATCGGGGCGGCGGGTTTCGACCTCGTCTCGTACCGCTCCTTCGACGTTCCGGAGCAGGGTCCCCGGCTGCCGTCCTCCCCCTGTGTCCTGGGCACGGCCCGGCGGTAAATCCTGGCAGCGCGGCCGGGCCGCGTGATGGGATCGGGCCATGATCGATGTGAAGATTCGCGCCGCCGTGACCGACGAGGCGGAGGCCGTCCTGGCCTTCTGGCGGGAGTCCGCCGAGGGCACGTCCATCTCGGACGACCTGGGCGGGGTGACCCGCCTCCTGGAGCGCGATCCCGAGGCGCTGCTCCTGGCCACCCTGCCCGACGGGCGGATCGTGGGGTCCGTGATCGCGGGCTGGGACGGCTGGCGGGCCTCGCTCTACCGGCTCGCGGTGCTGCCCTCGCACCGCCGGCAGGGCATCTCGACCGCGCTCCTGCGCGCGGCGGAGGACCGTTTCGCCGCGCTCGGCGGGCGCCGGGCGGACGCCATGGTCCTGGTGGCGAACGAGACGGCGCACGCGGCGTGGGGTGCCGCGGGGTACGAGCGGCAGGAGAAGTGGCGCCGGTGGGTGAAGCCGTTCCCCGCGTGACCGCGGGGGGCGATCACCACCCGCTTTGCCGATCCTTTACCATGGTGTCTCCTCCCGACGACCGAAAGGTGTGAGCGTCCGCCCATGGGCGAGCCTCCCAGTAGCACTGGTTCCGACCATCGACATCGAGCGATCCCTCTCCCGCTGACTGATCATGGGACGGAGGTGAACCGATGACCGAAGTGCTTCTGCTCGTGGTCGCGCTCCTGCTCTCGCTCGCGTGCGGCGCGTTCGTGGCGGCCGAGTTCTCGCTGACCACGGTCGAGCGCGGCGAGCTCGAGGCGGCCGTGGAGCGCGGCGAGCGCGGCGCGGCGAGCGCGCTGAAGGCCGTCCGCTCGCTCACCTTCCAGCTCTCCGGCGCCCAGCTCGGCATCACCGTGACCAACCTGGTCGTCGGCATGCTCTCCGAGCCCTCGATCGCCGCGCTGATCAGCGGCCCCCTGGAGTCGATCGGCCTCTCCTCCTCGGTGGCCTCCTCGGTCGCCCTCGTCCTGGGCACCGCCCTGTCGACCGTCGTCCTGATGGTCGTCGGCGAGCTGGTCCCCAAGAACTGGGCGATCTCCTCGCCGCTCGCCGTCGCGAAGGCGGTGGCCACCCCGCAGCGCGTGTTCACGGCCGCCTTCAAGCCGCTGATCAGCCACCTCAACAACACGGCGAACCGGATCCTGCGCCGCCTCGGCATGGAGCCGACCGAGGAGCTGGCCTCGGCACGCTCCCCGCAGGAGCTGGTCGCGCTCGCCCGGCACTCCGCGAAGGAGGGCGCCCTGGAGGCGGACACGGCCGAGCTGTTCGTCCGTACCCTCAACCTGGCGGAGCTCACCGCGGAGAACGTGATGACGCCCCGCGTACAGGTCACCGCCCTGGAGGTGCAGGCCACCGCCGAGGACGTCGCCAACGCGACCCGCGCGACCGGCCTGTCCCGCTTCCCCGTCTACCGGGGCAGCCTCGACGCGGTCGTCGGCATCGCCCACATCAAGGACGTGCTCGCGATACCGGCCGAGGATCGGCCCCGCCGCCGGATCGGCGAGATGCTGCGCGAGCCGCTGCTCGTCCCCGAGACGCTCACCGTGGACCGGCTGCTCGACCGCCTGTCGGGCAGGCAGACGATGGCCGTGGTCATCGACGAGTACGGCGGCACGGCCGGGGTCGTCACCCTGGAGGACATCGTCGAGGAGGTCGTCGGCGAGGTACGCGACGAGCACGACCCGCACGAGACGGCCGACCTGGCCCGGGCGGGCGAGGACGCGGACGGGCGCGAGCTGTGGTCCGCCGACGGCGCCGCCCGTACGGACCAGCTGGCCGCGATCGGCCTGCGCGTGCCGGACGGCCCGTACGAGACGCTCGCGGGTGTCGTCGCCCATGAGCTCGGCCGCATCCCCGCCGCCGGCGACAGCGTGGAGCTGGCCGGCTGGCGGCTCGACGTCGTCGACGCCCAGGGCCGGCGCGCGGCGCGCGTGCTGCTGCACGCGCCCGCGCACGACACTCAGGACGAGTCCGGGGAGGCCGGCCGATGATCGCGATCCAGCTGTTGATCGGTCTGCTCACGCTGGTCGTCAACGCCTTCTTCGTCGGCGCCGAGTTCGCCCTGATCTCGGTCCGCCGCAGTCAGATCGAGCCCCTGGCCGAGTCCGGGAACCGGCGGGCGCGCAGCGTCGTCTGGGGCCTGGAGCACGTCTCCGCGATGCTCGCGGCGGCGCAGCTCGGCATCACGCTCTGCACCCTGGTCCTCGGCATCGTCGCCGAGCCGGCCATCGCCCACCTGCTCGAACCGGTCTTCGACGCGGTCGGTGTCCCGCACGGCCTGGTGCACCCGATCTCGTTCGTGATCGCGCTGTCGGTCGCGACGTACCTGCACATGCTGCTCGGCGAGATGGTGCCGAAGAACATCGCGCTCGCCGAGCCGACGCGCTCCGCGCTGCTCCTCGGACCGCCGCTGGTGACGCTCGCGCGGGCGCTGCGGCCGGTGATCTTCACGATCAACGCCTTCGCCAACACCCTGCTCAAGCTCCTGCGGGTGGACGTCAAGGACGAGGTCTCGGCGACCTTCTCGGACGACGAGCTGGCCCGGATGGTCACCGACGCCGGCGACGCGGGTCTCCTGGACGACCGGGCCGCCGAGCGGCTGCACGACGCCCTGGAGCTGGGCCGGCGTCCGGTCCGGGACGTCGTGATGCCGGCGGAGAAGGTCGTGTACGCGCGGGTCGGCACCACTCCGGAGGAGCTGGAGGCGCTGTCGGCGCGGACCGGGTACTCCCGCTTCCCGGTGGTCGACACCGAGCGGCGCATCCTGGGCTATCTGCACGTCAAGGACGCCCTCGACGCCACCCCGCGCGATCTGCCGTTCCCGGTGTCGGCGCTGCGGCCGATCGCCCGGGTCCGGGCGGTGACCCCGCTGGACGACGTCCTCACCGCGATGCGCCGCAGCCGGACCCATCTGGCGGCCGTGCTCGACGAGGACGGCAAGCCGGCCGGCCTCGTGGCGATGGAGGACGTGCTGCGCGAGCTGGTGGGGCGCCCGGCGGCGCCGTGACGGCCTGACGCGGAGGGCCCCCGGGAGGAATCCCGGGGGCCCTCCGGCATG
This sequence comes from Streptomyces tanashiensis, assembly GCF_014648895.1. Taxonomy (GTDB): domain Bacteria; phylum Actinomycetota; class Actinomycetes; order Streptomycetales; family Streptomycetaceae; genus Streptomyces; species Streptomyces tanashiensis. The sequence goes on along the minus strand of NZ_BMRZ01000007.1, from coordinate 157,549 downwards.
TCAGAGCGCGGTGGCGGCGAGCCAGTCGTCGAGCAGGTCCCGGTCGCCGGAGTGCGTGAAGCGCGGGTCGTCGGCCGGGTACCTGCGGTGCAGCAGGAGCAGCAGCTCCCCGGTGTCCGCCGCGACGCCGGCGGTCGGCTCCGCGCCGCGGCGCGCCCCGATCCCCCGGCTGTCTCGGTTGTCTCGGCTCCATGTGAAGCCGCCCCCGCCGAGGGCGACCGTCCAGACGGCGCCGGTGTCGCGTGCGGCGAGGCGGAGGACGGCGCCGTCGCGGTCGAGATGGGCGAGCGGTTCGGCGATCCAGGGGATGTACGGCGCGTTCCCGAGGAAGTGGTCGATGGCGTCGGCCGCCGTGCCGGGGTCGAGGGGGCCCGCCGTCCCGGCGACGGCGAGTTCGGCGTCGGCGAGGTGGACCAGGGTCTCGAAGAGGACGTGGCGGGGGTAGTGGCGGACGTGCGGGTCGGCACCGGGCGACCAGACCGGGGCGTCCGGGTCGGCCTCGCGCGCGGTGGCGGCGAAACGCTCGGCTCCGGCGGTGAGCCAGTCGGGGTACGCGGCGGGGTCGGCCGGCAGGTCGAGCGGGACGTCACGGGCGAGGACCCGGGCCCTCGCGCGGGTGCGTACGAGGTGTTCGGCCCAGCGGTGCACGGTGCCGAGGTGCCGGGTGAGGTCCGCGAGGGTCCAGTCGGGGCAGGTGGGGACGGGGGTCGTGGGGTCGGCCGCGCGGACGGTCTCGGCGAAGCGCCGGACGCTCTCCAGGGCCGCGTCGCAGGTGGCCGGGTGGGGGGCCTCGGTGAGGTCGGCGGTGAGCCCACTGTTCAGCCGCTCGGCGAGTTCGCCGCTGAGCCCGCTGTTCAGCCGCTCGGCGAGCCCGCCGGTCAGCCCCTCGGTGAGCCCGGCCTTCAGCCCGTCGGTCGGCTCCCCGTTCAGCCCCTCGGTCAGCCCGAAGCCCGCGGAGACCTTCAGGAGCTCCTCGCGCCAGGGGCCGGGCGGCTGCCGCAGCGCGGCCTCGCGGAACAGGCCGTCGAGGGCGCGGCGGTCGGCGGCGCCGAGTCCGCCCAGGGTGTGCCCGGTCTTCTCCAGCCACTTCACCGCCGTGTCCGGATCGAGGTCCTCGTCGCCGGAGGTCTCGACCGCCGTCACCAGCTCCGCCAGCGCCTCGGCCAGCGTGCTCAGGAGCGCGTCGCTCATCGGATCTTCCCTCCCGGGGTCTCCACGGCATCCCGCGCATACCGCACGGTATGATCGCTCCGCCATGGAGATCAATGCCACGTACAACAGTCTCGTCGCCGTCGGGGACAGCTTCACCGAGGGTATGTCGGACCAGAAGCCCGACGGTTCCTACCGGGGCTGGGCCGACGTCCTCGCGGGCCGTCTCGCCGCCCGCTCCCCCGGCTTCCGCTACGCCAACCTCGCCGTGCGCGGCAAGCTCATCGGCCAGATCGTCGACGAGCAAGTCGACCTGGCCGCAGGCATGAAGGCCGATGTGGTGACCCTGGTCGGCGGGCTCAACGACACCCTGCGCCCCAAGGTCGACATGGTCCGGGTGCGGGACCTGCTCACCGAGGCAGTGGAACGCCTCACACCCTCCTGCGGGCAGCTGGTCCTCATGCGCAGCCCCGGCCGCAACGGCCCGGTCATGGAGCGCTTCCGTCCGCGGATGGAGGAGCTGTTCACCCACATCGACGGGCTCGCCGCCGCACACGGCGCGCTGGTCGTCGACCTGTACGGGGCGCCGTCGCTCGGCGACCCCCGGCTCTGGGACGTGGACCGGCTCCACCTGACGGCGGACGGGCACCGGCGGGTCGCCGAGGCCGTGTGGCAGTCGCTCGGCCTCGCGCCCGAGGAGGACTGGCGCACACCGCTGCCCCCGGCCGTGCGGCCCGGCTGGGCGAGCCGCCGGATCGCGGACGCCCGCTTCGCCAAGGAGCACCTGGGGCCGTGGATCGGACGGCGCCTGACCGGCCGCTCGTCGGGCGACGGCCGCGCCCCCAAGCGCCCCGAGCTGCTGCCGTACGAGCCCCCGGCCGGTGCGTAGCCGCGGCGTCCACGCGCGCGCGTGACCTGCGTCTCGTAGCAAGCTCCACACGGGACCGTGGCGCTGGCCTGCAGAAACCACCAGTAAACTCTGTCCACGTGACTGCTGTGACTGCGAAGCCCCGCATCCCCAACGTTCTGGCCGGCCGCTACGCCTCCGCGGAGCTCGCCGTCCTCTGGTCCCCCGAGCAGAAGGTGAAGCTGGAGCGTCAGCTGTGGCTCGCCGTGCTGCGTGCGCAGAAGGACCTCGGGATCGAGGTTCCGGACGCCGCCCTCGCCGACTACGAGCGCGTTCTCGACCAGGTCGACCTCGGTTCCATCGCCGAGCGCGAGAAGGTCACCCGGCACGACGTGAAGGCCCGGATCGAGGAGTTCAACGCCCTCGCCGGCCACGAGCACGTCCACAAGGGCATGACCTCGCGCGACCTCACCGAGAACGTCGAGCAGCTGCAGATCCGGCTCTCCCTGGAGCTCATGCGGGACCGTACGGTCGCCGTCCTCGCCCGCCTCGGCAAGCTCTCCGCCGAGTACGCGGAGCTGGTCATGGCCGGCCGCTCGCACAACGTGGCGGCCCAGGCGACCACCCTCGGCAAGCGTTTCGCGACGGCGGCGGACGAGCTGCTCGTGGCGTACGCCCGCCTGGAGGAGCTGCTCGGCCGCTACCCGCTGCGCGGCATCAAGGGCCCGGTCGGCACCGCGCAGGACATGCTGGACCTGCTCGGCGGCGACGCCGGCAAGCTCGCCGAGCTCGAGCAGCGGATCGCCGGTCACCTCGGCTTCGCGCACGCCTTCACCTCGGTCGGCCAGGTCTACCCGCGCTCGCTCGACTACGACGTGGTCACCTCGCTGGTGCAGCTGGCCGCCGCGCCCTCCTCGATCGCCAAGACGATCCGTCTGATGGCGGGCCACGAGCTGGTCACCGAGGGCTTCAAGCCCGGCCAGGTCGGCTCCTCGGCGATGCCGCACAAGATGAACACCCGCTCCTGCGAGCGCGTGAACGGCCTCATGGTCATCCTGCGCGGCTACGCCTCGATGACCGGCGAGCTGGCGGGCGACCAGTGGAACGAGGGCGACGTGTCCTGCTCCGTGGTCCGCCGGGTCGCGCTGCCGGACGCCTTCTTCGCGCTGGACGGCCTCCTGGAGACCTTCCTCACCGTGCTCGACGAGTTCGGCGCCTTCCCGGCCGTCGTCGCCCGCGAGCTCGACCGCTACCTGCCCTTCCTGGCGACCACCAAGGTCCTCATGGGTGCCGTCCGCGCCGGCGTCGGCCGCGAGGTCGCCCACGAGGCCATCAAGGAGAACGCCGTCGCCTCCGCCCTCGCCATGCGCGAGCAGGGCACCGTGCAGAACGAGCTCCTCGACAAGCTGGCCGCGGACGAGCGGATCCCGCTGGACCGGGCGCAGCTCGACGAGCTGATGGCGGACAAGCTGTCCTTCACGGGCGCCGCCGCCGACCAGGTCGCGTCCGTGGTCTCCCGCATCGAGGAGATCCTCAAGCAGCACCCGGAGGCCGCCGCCTACACCCCCGGCGCGATCCTCTGACCGGGACTCCCCGGTTCACCAAGGAGCAGCTGGAGGCCGCCCGCGACCGCGTCGTTCCCGACGTGGCCGCGGGCGGCCTTTCCGTGCTGTTCTGCGGGATCAACCCGGGTCTCATGACGGCGGCGACGGGCCACCACTTCGCCCGGCCGGGCAACCGCTTCTGGCCGGTGCTGCACCTGTCCGGGTTCACCCCGAGGCAGCTGCGCCCGGACGAGCAGGACGAGCTCCTGTCGTACGGGCTCGGGATCACGAACGTGGTGGCACGGGCGACCGCGCGGGCCGACGAGCTGACGGCCGAGGAGTACCGGGAGGGCGGCCGGATCCTCGTCGGGAAGGTGGAGCGGCTGGCGCCACGCTGGCTCGCGGTCGTTGGCGTCACCGCGTACCGCACGGCCTTCGGCGAGCCGAAGGCCGCGATCGGGCCGCAGGAGCGCATGATCGGATCCACCCGGGTCTGGGCGCTGCCCAACCCGAGCGGCCTCAACGCGCACTGGACGGCGGCGACGATGGCCGAGGAGTACGCCCGCCTCCGGGAGGCCGCCGGGGTCCCGGACGCCCACGACGCCTGAGCGGGCGGCGGCTCACACCTCCGTCGGCGGGTCGACGGTGGTGAGTACGGCGAGGAGCTGGAACGGCAGTTCCTTGTCCCACTGGGAGACGCCGAGGCCGATCCAGAGTCCGTCGGCCCGCCACAGGCGCAGGTCGGGGGTGTGGCAGCTGAGGGTGGACCAGGGCTCGGGTATCGGCTCGCCCTCCATGCTCCGCTCCAGGACGGGCCACAGGTCGACCTCCCGGGGCTCACCCCAGCGCGCGGTGAGCAGGGCGCCGAGCCCGTCCCGTTCCGCTTCGTACTGGTCCTCGACGACCGGGCGCCGCGTGCCGTCGTCCTCCCAGAAGTCCTCGCTGGTCGCGAGCTCCGCCAGGTGGTGGTCCTGGCCGCCGTCGAATCCCCGGGCCCTGAGTAAGTCGATCGCCGCCAGATGATCTGCCGTGGTCATGGCTCCAGTAAAGCCCCCACCACTGACAGTTGGCGTGGCGTCAGGAACGGGCCGGACCCCGGGAGCGGTGCGCGGTCCGGGTGCGGGGGCGCCGGATCCGGTGCGTGCCGGGGGCGGCACTCGCCGCGACCGGGCCCATTGAGTACCATCCGCCGGAGAGGCGCACGAGCTGGGAGGACTTACTGTGGGGCGGCTGACCGGCGGGGATCCGTCTCTGCTGCGGCGGATCAACTCCGCAGTGGTACTCCATGCGCTGCGGGGCGCCGACGCGCCCACGCTCACGGATCTGACCCGGATCACGGGCCTGTCGCGGCCCACGGTCGAGGGGGTCGTCGAGGGCCTGATGGAGGGCGGTCTCGTCGTCGAGGCGGCGCCCGAGGAGGGTGAGGCACGGCGGCAGGGACGTCCGGCACGGAGGTTCCGTTTCCGCGCCGAGGCCGGCCATCTGCTGGGCATCGAGATCGGTCCGCACCGTGTGGCGGCCCTGCTGTCCGGTCTGGACGGGCGCATCATCGGCGCCGGGTCCCGCGAGGTGTCGGAGACGGCGCCCGAGGACGAGCGCCTGGACCGGGTGCGTACGGTCGTGGCCGACGTGCTGCGCAGGGCCGGCGTCGCCCGGTCCAATCTGCGGGCCGTCGGCGTCGGCACGCCCGGCATCGTGGAGGCCGACGGCACGGTGCGTCTCGGTACGGCGCTGCCCGGCTGGACGGGCCTGGCGCTCGGCGAGCGCCTGAGGCGCTCCTTCCGCTGCCCGGTGATCGTGGAGAACGACGCCAACGCGGCGGCCGTCGCCGAGCACTGGAAGGGTGCCGCGACCGACTCCGACGACATCGTCTTCGTCCTCGCAGGCCTCAGCCCCGGTGCCGGGTCGCTGATCGGCGGCCGGCTGCACCGCGGCTTCGGCGGGGCGGCCGGGGAGATCGGCGCCCTGCACCTGCTGGGCCGGGGCGTCACCCCCGAGCATCTCCTCTCGACCACGGACGAGCCGCTGCACCCGCTGGACGAGCAGGCGGTCGCCGAGGTCTTCGCGCTGGCCCGCAAGGGCGACGCGCGCGCGGAGGCCGCGGTGGAGCGGTTCATCCAGCGCCTCGTGCACGACGTGGCGGCCCTGGTGCTCGCCATCGACCCCGAGCTGGTGGTGGTCGGCGGCTGGGCGGCCGGCCTCGACGGGGTGCTCCAGCCGCTGCGCGAGGAGCTGGCGCGGTTCTGTCTGCGGCCGCCCCGGGTGGTGCTGTCCCTGCTCGGCGAGGCCGCGGTGGGCACGGGCGCCCTGCGGCTGGCCCTCGACCATGTCGAGGAGCAGCTCTTCGCCGTCGACGGCACGGTGACGGCCCGCCGCTAGGAGTACTCCTGGCGACGGGCCGGCGTCTGTCGGCGGTGGGTGGACCGCGTCCTACGAGGCCATGACCAGGTCGACGGAGTCGCCGAAGGTGAGGCGGCAGGTGTCGGCGCGGTAGGTGGCCACGGAGACGGCGGCGGTGCGCCCGGCGGAGAGGTAGCGGGTCGTCACGACGAGGACGGGCGCGCCCGGCAGCCGGTCGAGCTCCTTGGCGTCGTCGGCGCGGGCGGAGCCGAGCTCCACGGAGCGGTCCTGCCCGTCGAGGACGAGGTGCTGGAGTTCACGGAGGACGGCGCGGGCGCGGGCGGGGCCGGCGGGCGCGTCGATGGCGCTGAGGCCCGGGACGGATCCGGCCGGCACGTAGAGCAGCTCGGCCGCGACCGGCTGGCCCTGGCTGATCCGGAGGCGGCGCACGACGTGCACCTGCTCGTCGGTGCCGGTCTCCAGGACGCGCGCGACGGCGGCCGGGGCCACGTCGGCCGCGGAGTCCTGGGGCTGCCAGGCGTCGTCGCCGACACCGGGCCAGGCGTGCTGGGTGGTGGAGACGTCGACGCCGACGCGCGGCGGGGCGACCGTGGTGCCGACGCCGCGGCGGCGCTGCAGGCGCCCTTCCAGCTCCAGCTGCTCCAGGGCCTGGCGGAGCGTGGCACGGGCGACGCCGAAGCGCGCCGCGAGCTCGCGCTCGTTGGGCAGGATCTCCCCGACGGCGAAGTCCGAGTCGAGCGCTTCGCCGATGACTGTCTTGAGGTGCTGGTACTTCGGCTCCGGTACCGATGCCAGCTGCGTGGTCCCCACCCTGATCCTCCGCAATTCGCCGTGTCCCGCGGCGTTTTTCCGCGCCCTTGTTTATTAAAGGTTCCTGCACTAACTCTGCGACCATAAGGCGAGCCACCCCCTTGGTCAAGACCAATCCTCCGTCGAACGCCCCTGAATGTGACCCTCTGACCTAGATCGTTCACAGGACGTTCGCGCCCTTGTGAGCCCCGCGCAGCAAAAGGCCCCGCCTCCCGGGAGGGGAGACGGGGCGAGATCGAGCCGAATGGCGTGATCGCGGTCAGACCTCGGCGGGATCGGCGAGGCCCTGGAGCTTGTCGGGGTTGCGGATGATGTAGACGCACTGGACGAGTCCGTCGCGCAGCTCGACCTGGAAGACGGAGTCGGGCTTCCCGTCGGCGAGGACGAGCACGGCGGGAGCGCCGTTCAGCTCCAGGAAGCGCACCTCGAAGGCGGCGTCCGCGCCCTGGGTGACGGCGGCGAGGAAGCGGCCGACCTTGTCGGCGCTCTCGATGATCCGCAGCGGCGCCTTGGACTTGCCTCCGCTGTCGCCGACGAGCCGGACGTCGGGGGCGAGGAGCGCGAGGAGCTCGCCGAGATCGCCGCCGGCGGCGGCGGAGAGGAAGCGCTCGGTGAGGTCGCGGCGCTCGGCCGGGTCGACGTCGTAGCGCGGCCTGCCCTCGTCGACGTGGCGCCGGGCGCGCCCGGCGAGCTGGCGCACGGCCGCCTCGGTGCGGTCGAGGGCGGTGGCGATCTCTCCGTACGGGAAGCCGAAGGCCTCGCGCAGCACGAAGACGGCCCGCTCCAGGGGGGAGAGGGATTCGAGCACCACGAGGACCGCGAGGGAGACGGAGTCGGCGAGCAGCGCGCGCTCGGCGCTGTCGGGGGTGGCGGGGCCGAAGTCGGTGACGAGGGGCTCGGGGAGCCAGGGGCCGACGTAGGACTCGCGGCGCGCCTGCGCCTGGCGGAGCCGGTCGATGGCGAGCCTCGTGGTGATCCGTACGAGGAAGGCGCGCGGCTCGCGGACGGCGGCCCGGTCCGCGGCGGTCCAGCGCAGCCAGGCCTCCTGGACGACGTCCTCGGCGTCGGCGGTGCGGCCGAGCATCCGGTAGGCGACGCCGAGGAGCATCGGACGGTGCTCCTCGAAGAGTTCGGTCAGGGTGTCGGTGGTGTCGGTGGGCACCCGCCCATCCCAGCCCACGACACCGGCCCTGTCCAGTTTCCGGCCCCCGTCTTGAACTCCTGGCTACTGAGCGGTAATTGTTACTGACGGGTCGTCTAAAGACGGGGCCCGCGACGGCGCTCCGGAGGGAGTCCACCACCGGCGTGCCGTCCACGAGGAAGCGAGGAGCCCGCATGCCCGCACGGATCGCGTTCACGATCGAGACCCCGGCGGGTCCCCGCACCACGTCCATGACGTACGAACGGCGGGGCGCGGGCGAACCCCTGCTGCTGCTCCACGGCATCGGGCACCACTGGCAGGCCTGGGAGCCCGTCCTCGACATTCTCGCCGCCGAGCGCGAGGTGATCGCCGCCGACCTGCCCGGCTTCGGGGCCTCCGACGGGCTGCCGGAGGGCGTCCCCTACGACCTGTCCACCGTCGTCCCCGTGCTCGGCGCCTTCTGCGAGGCCGTCGGCTTCGAGCGTCCGCACGTCGCCGGGAACTCCCTGGGCGGGCTGCTCGCCCTGGAGCTCGGCCGGGAGAAGCTGGTGCGCTCGGTCACCGCCCTCTCCCCCGCGGGCTTCTGGTCGGAGGCCGAGCGGCGGTACGCCTTCGGGACGCTGCGCGCCATGCGCGGCGCCGCCCTGTCGCTGCCCGTGCCGGCGATCGAGCGCCTCTCGCGTACGGCCGCCGGGCGCACCGTGCTCACCAGCACCATCTACGCGCGGCCCGGCCGCCGGTCACCCGAGGCCGTCGTCGCCGAGACGCTCGCGCTGCGCAAGGCCGCCGGCTTCCACCAGACCCTGGCCGCGGGCCGGACCGCCCTCTTCCGCGACGACGTCCCCGCGGTCCCCGTCACCGTCGCCTGGGGCACCCGCGACCGGCTGCTGCTGCGCCGCCAGGGCGTGCGCGCCAAGCACACCCTGCCCGCCGCGCGCCTGGTCCGGCTGCCCGGCTGCGGCCATGTGCCGATGAACGACGACCCGGCCCTGGTCGCACGCGTGATCCTGGACGGCAGCCGCTGAGACCTGGCGGGCCGACCGCGTGAACAGGCCGGTCCCCAGGGCGGCGCCGGCGCCCACGAGGAGACTGCCGGCCGCCTGCGGGAGGCCGAAGGCGGCGCCTCCGACCAGGGCGGCGCTCAGAGCGGCGGCGATCGGGATCGCCCCGGTGTAGAGAGTGGCCCTCTCCATACCGACGCGCTGGACACCCATGTAGAAGAGGACGAATCCGACGACCGTGGCCAGGGCCGCCTGCCAGACCAGGGCGCCCGCCTCCACGGCCGTCGGCATCCGCACGAGCCCGGCGCCGTCCACGGCCAGGCCGACGAGCGCCGCCTCGGCCGCACCGATCCCGCACACGGCCGCCGTGAGCAGCTTCGGCCCAAGCACCCTGAGGACCGGGACGGCGAGGACGGTGAAGCCCACCTCGCCCGCGAGGGCCGCCACCGACCAGCCGATCCCGGCCAGGTCGGTACGCCCCCAGCCCTGCACGGTGAAGGCGCCGGCGGCGACGAGCAGCGCCCCGTACAGCACGGCGGGAGCGGGCCTGCGGCCCTCGGTCAGCGGGACCAGGACGGCGACGACCACCGGGGCGCAGCCGACCAGGACGCCGGGGACGGCGGGTTCGGCGGTCCGCTCGGCGGCGAGGACGGCGAGGTTGAAGCCGACCATGCCGACGGCCGCCAGGGCGGCCAGCCGCAGCCAGTGACGGGTGGTCAGGAGCCGCAGCGGAGCGAGTCCGCCGCGGCCGAGCAGCGGGAGGAGGAGCAGACAGGCGGCGCCGTAGCGGAGCGCCTGTCCACCCGCGTACGGGTAGGAGCCGAGCAGGCTGTTGGCGGTGAAGGAGGCACCGACGAGGGCGTAGGCGAGGGTCACCAGGAGGACCCCGCGCAGGGCGTTCGCGTTCATGCCTCCGACGCTAGGAAGCGGCGCGGCCCCGTTGAAGGTCCACTTCCGTCGCGCCATCGGGGACCACTTCGGAGCGCCGGGCGCGCGAGCCCGGCCTGATCGACACGACACCCCCTGGACACTTCGGGACAGCCGAGAGGGCGCCCGGCCTGGAACTTCAGGCCGGGCGCCCTTTCGTCGGGGCGTACGCGTCAGGACGCGGAGGCGCTGTTCGCCGCGGGGGCGCCGGCCAGGATCATCTCCTCCACCGCTTCGTACCCCATGCGCTGGTCGGCCGGGTCACGTTCGCGGAGCACCGTGCCGAGCCAGCCCGCGAGGAAGCCCAGCGGGGCCGAGAGGATGCCCGACGTGGTGAACGGGAACCAGTTGAAGTCCTGGTCGGGGAAGATCGCCTGGGGCGATCCGGACACCAGGTTGCTGCCGGTCATGAGGATGAACGCGGAGGCGCTGCCCACGATGAGGGTGCAGAGAAGTCCCGTTCGGGAGTAGCGGCGCCAGAAGAGGCTGTAGACGAGGGCCGGTGCGACCGCGGACGCGCCGATGCAGAACGACAGGGTGAGCAGTGCCTGAAGGTTCAGATGCCGTGCACCGGCGGCGATCGCGATCGCCACGAACCCGACGCCCGCCGCGGCGGTCCGGGCGATGGCCATCTCCACGGAGCCCTTCAGTTGCGCCTTGCGGCGCAACCCGTGCGTGATGAGGTCGTGCGCCAGGGTGTTGGCGCAGGCGAGGGTGATCCCGGCGACCGAGGCCAGCAGGGTGAGGAAGATGGCTGTCGACACGACCGTGAACAGCAGCGTCTCGAAGGTCGTCTGGTCCGTGCCCATGACGGCCTGGCTGACCATGAGGAACGCTGTCTTGCCCTGCGGGTCACCGGCGACGATCTCCTGGCGGCCGACGATCGCCGCCGCGCCGAAGCCGATGACGGCGATCAGCAGACAGGTCACGACGACGGTCGACACCGCCCAGGACATCGAGCGCCGCACGGCTGCCGCGCTGCGCGCGGTGAACATGCGCATGGTGATCTGCGGCAGCACCGCGGCGCCGAGCACGACCGTCAACTGAGTGCTGATCATGTCGAGTTCGTTGCCGCCGAACTGCAGACCGGAGGCGAGATAGGCGTCTCCCGCCCCGCTGCCGCGCTTGGCGGCGTCCAGCAGGGAGGGCAGGCTGAAGTCGAAGCGGTTGAGGATGAGCGCGGCGATCGCGAGGGACGCGCCGAACAGGGCGACGGTCTTGACGATCTGGATGAAGGCGGTGCCCTTCATGCCGCCGATCGCCGCGTACGCGATCATCAGCAGGCCCAGGAAGACGATCGCCCCGGTCTTGAAGCCGTCGGAGTGGAAGCCGAGGACGACGGAGAGGAGATCGCCGGCGCCCGCGAGCTGGAAGACCACCAGCGGCAGCAGTGCGGTCAGGGTGACCGCGGCCGTGGTGATCCGCACGGCGGGGCCGGGGAGACGCCGGGTGAGGACGTCGCCGATCGTGAACCGGCCGGCGTTACGCAGCGGTTCGGCGAGCAGGAACATCATCAGGACCAGCGAGAGCGCGGTGCTCAGGGCGAGCGTGACGCCGTCGTAGCCGACGAGCGCGATGATGCCGATGGTGCCCAGCACGGTGCCGGCGGAGATGTAGTCGCCGGCGATCGCGAGGCCGCTCTGCACGGGGGAGAGCGAGCGGTAGCCGGTGTAGAAATCGCCCAGGTCGTCACGGTCGGGGCCGGTCATCACGCACAGCAGCAGCGTGACGGTGATGACCGCGATGAACGCGATCAGCGACATGGTCTGGGCCTCGGAGCTGAAGCTGGTCATGCGCGCGCACCTCCGGTGGGCTGCTTCCACACGGGACGTCCGGAGCGGCTCTGGCGCTCCGGCGGGGGCGCGGCTGCCGCGGCCGCCTGCTCGGCTCGTTCGCGGATCGTCGCGGCGAGTGGGTCGACGCGGTTGCGCGCGATCCGCTCGTACAGCGCGATCGCAGCCAGCGCCACGGGCAGCTGGAGGAGCCCCAGGACCAGACCGATGGTGAGACCACCGGTGATGTTGCCGGTCATCATCGAGGGGGCGTAGCCGGACAGGAGGAGGAAGACGGCGAAGTAGCCGAGCGCGGTGAAGGTGGCGACGCGGCGGAGCCTGCGGTAAGCCGATCCGAGCCGGTGCAGATCATCACGATCGTCGCCGGCGGCGGGCGGCTGCGGCTGCGGCTGCGGGGCCGCGTCCCCCCAGGGCTGCTGCGCGGAGTCCCAGCCCTGTGGCGAGGAGTCCCACGCTCGCGGGGACGAGTACCGGGCTGCCTGTGGATCGGCGCCCCAGGACGGCGATCCACCCTCCCAGGACTGCGACGCCGCCTCTTGGCGGTGCCGCCCGGCATTCGGGTGCTGGGGTATGGGCGGTGGGCCGGGGAAAGACTGGTGGTACGACATCGATCTTGCTCCTTGCCGCCCCGGGGACGGGCGGGTGGCGCTGGTGGTCCGCGTACGTTACTCATGGGTATAGCCCCCGCGTAAGGGGATTCCGACCACTCGGTATGTCGTTTCGGTGACGATCCTGTGCGCGTGGCGGCGAAACCGGCGGAAACCCCCGTCGTTGATCTTTCCGCAGGTCACGGGTGGGTCTCGGGCCACCCCTGGGGCCGGGCAGGGCCGCACGCCGGCAGCCGGGCCGTGTCGCAGGAATGCAGTCCTGCACCCCTGCCCTCACCCGTCCGGCGCGGGGCGGGTGCGGGAGCGGAAGGTGCGGCGGTAGGTGTCCGGGGGCACGCCGACCGTGCGGTTGAAGTGCCGGCGGAGGGTCGTGGCGGTGCCCATGCCGGTCGCTTCCGCGATGGCGTCGACGCTGTCGTCAGTGGCCTCCAGGAGCTCCTGGGCGCGGCGGATCCGCTGGGTGAGGAGCCATTGCAGCGGGGTGGTGCCGGTCGCCGCGCGGAAGTGGCGGCCCAGGTGGCGGGAGCTCATCCGCGCCCGGCGGGCCAGGTCCTCCACGGTCAGCGGCTCGCCGAGCCGTTCGACGGCCCAGGGCAGCAGCTCGGTGAGCGGGTGGTCCTCCCGGGTGGGCACGGGGGCGGTGACGAACTGGGCCTGGCCGCCGTCCCGGTGCGGGGGCACGACCAGGCGGCGGGCGACCGTGTTGGCGACGGCCGAGCCGTGGTCGAGGCGGACGAGGTGCAGGCAGAGGTCCATCGCGGCGGCCTTGCCGGCGGAGGTGAGCACCCGGCCGTTGTCGACGTAGAGCACGTCGGGGTCGACCTCGACCCGGGGGTACCGCTCGGCCAGGACCTCGGTGTGCGCCCAGTGCGTGGTGGCGCGGCGGCCGTCGAGCAGCCCGGCGGCGGCCAGGACGAACGCGCCCGTGCACAGGGAGGCCACGCGCGCGCCCGCGTCGTGGGCCGCGCGCACCGCGTCGACCAGGTCGGCGGGCGGCTCCTCGTCGACGTCGGCCCAGCCGGGGACGATCACGGTGTCCGCGTACGGGAGCCGGTCGAGCCCCCGGTCGGGTTCCAGGCGGAACCGCTCGACCTGGACGGGTCCCGGTCCGCAGACGGTCACGTCGTACCAGGGGACGGCCACAGCGGACGGCGGGGAGCCGAAGACCTCGTACGCGAGGGAGAGTTCGAAGTGCAGCATGCCGTCGGTGACGGCCAGCGCGAGCGTACCCATGTCCGTAATTGTACGGGGCATGGCGTTCCGGACACTCGCGGCGATCCCCACCGGGCGCCAGGATGTGGGTAGTTGAAGATTCGATAAACGGGAACGCGGGAGAAGTCATGGAATCGGGTCAGACGGTCGTGGTGTTCGGCGCCTACGGTCACACCGGGCGCTTCGTGGTGGCGGAGCTGCTCGAGCGGGGCTACGTCCCGGCGCTCTCCGGCCGCGACGCCGACAGGCTGCGGGAGCTCGCCGCCTCCCACGAGGGGCTCGACGTCCGCCCGGCCTCGGTCGACGACCCGGCCTCGCTCGACCGGGCGCTGGCGGGCGCGGCGGCCGTCGTCAACTGCGCCGGGCCGTTCGCCGTGACCGGTGCCCCGGTGATCGAGGCCGCGCTGCGCGCCGGGATCCCGTACGTGGACGTGGCGGCCGAGATCGAGGCCAACGCCGACACCTTCGCGCGCTTCGCCGACCGGGCCCGCGCCGCGGGGACGGTCGTCGTCCCCGCGATGGCCTTCTACGGAGGCCTCGGCGACCTCCTCGCCACCACGGCCATGGGCGACTGGACGGCGGCCGACGAGGTGCACGTCGCGTACGGGCTGAGCAGCTGGCACCCCACCGCCGGCACCCTCGCGGCCGGCAAGGTCTCCCGGGAGCGGCGGAACGGCCGGCACGTCCGCCACACCGGCGGGCGGCTCGAGTACCACGACGACGCCCTCCCGGTCCAGGAGTGGCCCTTCCCCGCCCCCCTGGGCACCCGGCCCGTCATCGGCGAGTTCACGATGGCCGACGTCGTGACCGTCCCCAGCCACCTGGCGGTGCCCGAGGTCCGCACGTACATGGCGGTCGACGCGGCCCAGGACCTGTCGGCGCCGGACGCGTCGGCACCGACCGCCGTCGACGCGCGCGGCCGGTCCGCGCAGACCTTCCTGGTGGACGTCGTCGTGCGCTCCGGGGACACGGAACGCCGGGCGGTCGCCGCCGGCCAGGACATCTACGCCGTCACGGCGCCGCTCGCGGTGGAGGCGGTCCACCGGATCCTCACCGGCCGGACCCGGACGACCGGAGTCGCCTCGGCCGGCGCGATCTTCGACGCGCCCGACTTCCTCCGCGCACTGTCCGGACACCTCTCCGTGGACGTGCGCCACGAGCCCACCGGCGGCCTCGGCATCATGGACCCCGACCGGGACTGATCGACGGACTCCCGGCCCGGCACGGCGAGAAGGGCCATGGGACATGAGGGGCGAGGGGCAGGCCGCGTGGGAACTGCTGCTGCCGGCCGCCGGCGCTCCGGCGCGGCGGCGGGGGCGGGCCCTGCAGGAGGCGCTGCGCGGCGCGGTGCGTTCGGGGCGGCTCCCGGCCGGGACGCGGCTGCCGTCGACCCGCGAACTCGCGGCCGACCTGGGCGTCTCACGGGGGCTCGTCACCGAGGCGTACGAGCAGCTGACGGCCGAGGGCTACCTCCGCAGCGACCGGGGTGCGGGAACCTGGGTGGGCGGCGCGGCCAGGGCGGCCGTGCGCGGGGCCCGCGACCTGTCCGCCGGGGCGCCCGGCGTCCGGGTGGACTTCCGCCCGGGGACCCCCGACCTGTCGCTGTTCCCGAGGAGCGCCTGGGCGGCGGCACAGCGGTCCGTGCTCGCCGCACTCCCCCACGCGGCGCTCGGCTACCCGGACCCGCGCGGGCTGCCCGCACTGCG
Organism: Streptomyces tanashiensis; assembly: GCF_014648895.1. Taxonomy (GTDB): domain Bacteria; phylum Actinomycetota; class Actinomycetes; order Streptomycetales; family Streptomycetaceae; genus Streptomyces; species Streptomyces tanashiensis. The sequence continues at coordinate 142,450 of NZ_BMRZ01000007.1, read as the reverse complement.
CGAGGCGCTGGCCGCGCTGCTGACGCGGCGCCGGGGTGTGGTGGCCGATCCGGAGCGGCTCGTGGTCTGTTCGGGCGTGGCGCAGGCGTCGACGCTGCTCGGATTCGTGCTGCACGCGCGCGGGCTGCGCCGGATCGGGATCGAGGACCCCGGCAGCCCGGAGCACGGGCGGCTGTTCGCCTCGACCGGCATGGAGACGGTGTGGCTGCCGCTGGACGAGGAGGGGCTGCGGCCGGGGCCGCTCGCCGGCTCCGGGGTGCGGGCCGTGGTGGTCACGCCCTCGCACCAGTTCCCGTCCGGCATCAGCTGGTCGGCGGAGCGCCGGGCCTCGCTCCTCGACTGGGCGCGCGCGGTCGACGGGTACGTCCTGGAGGACGACTACGACGGCGACTTCCGCTACGACCGTGCCCCCGTCGGCGCGCTCCAGGGCCTCGACCCGGAGCGGGTCGCGTACGCGGGCTCGGTCAGCAAGTCGCTCGCTCCGGGGCTGCGGCTCGGCTGGATGCTCGTCCCCGAGGCGCTGCTCGACGAGGTCGTCGAGCGCAAGCGGACGATGGACCTCGGCAATCCCGCGCTCGACCAGGCCGTCCTCGCGGAGTTCGTGACGCGGGGCGGGTACGACCGGCAGCTGCGCCGCTGCCAACGCGCCTACCGGGAGCGGCGGGACGCGCTGCTGGCCGCGCTCGCGGATCACCTGCCCGGCACCCGGGTGAGCGGCATCGCGGCCGGACTCCACGTCATCGCGCGCGTACCGGGGCGGTTCGGGCCCCCGGAGCGGTTCCTCGCGCGGGCGGCGGAGGCGGGGGTGGCACTGCGGCCCCTGGAGGAGTACGGCACCGCGCGGCCCTCGGACGGGGACGTACGGCTCGTCATCGGGTACGCGCACCTGGCGCCCTCGGTGATCGCGACGGGGATCCGGCTGGTGTCGGGGGCGTTGGGGAACGGGTGACTGGATCCAAGATCCAGCATCCGAATATCGGATCCAGGATCCTGGGTCCCATATTCGGAATTCGGATACTGGATCTTGGATCCGGGAGGAGGAGTTCGGGCCCGGGCGACCGCAAGCCCGAGATCCAGAGGCCCGAACGGCGATCTGTTCACGCGGGGTTCGCGCGGGCGCCGCACCCGGCCGTTAGGCATGGGCAGGCGCACCCCGGCCGTCAGGCACGGGTCGGCGCGCACCGTCCTCGACCGAACGACCGACCCCGGAGGCGTTTCCATGTCCCTTCCCGTGCCCGGCTCCTCGCCCTCCCCCGCGCGGCGCAGCGTCCTGCGCGGCTCGCTGGCCGCGTCGGCGGCGCTCACCCTCGGCGGAACCGGGCTCGCCGCCCCGGCGTTCGCGCTCTCGGGCCGGCCCCGGGCCGAGTGGGGCGTGCAGGCGGGTGACGTCACGGCCTCCTCCGGTCTGGTGTGGGTGCGTGCGGACCGGCCCGCGCGGATGCTCGTGGAGACCTCGGCGACCGAGTCCTTCCGGCACGCGCGCCGCCATCTGGGGCCGCTGATCGGCGCGGGCACGGACTTCACCGGCACGACCGCCCTGCGCGGGCTGCCGGCGGGCGAGCAGATCCACTACCGCGTCACCCTCGTCGACCCGGACGATCCGCGCCGGACGGGCGAGCCGGTCCTCGGCACGTTCCGTACGGCCCCGGACCGGCGCCGCGACGGGGTGCGCTTCCTGTGGTCGGGCGACATCGCGGGGCAGGGCTGGGGCATCAACCCGGACATCGGGGGCTTCCGCGCCTACGAGGAGATGCGCCGGCTCGACCCGGACTTCTTCCTGTGCAGCGGCGACACGATCTACGCCGACGGGGTCATCCAGCCGAGCGTGACCCTGCCGGACGGGCGGGTCTGGCGGAACGTCACGACGCCGGAGAAGGCGAAGGTCGCCGAGACGCTCGACGAGTACCGGGGCAACTTCCGCTACAACCTCCTCGACCACAACGTCCGGGCGTTCAACGCGCAGGTGCCGTCGGTGGTGCAGTGGGACGACCACGAGGTGCGCAACAACTGGTACCCGGGCCAGATCCTGGACGACGCCCGCTACACCGAGAAGGACGTGGACGTCCTCGCGGCCCGCGCCTCGCGCGCGTTCGGCGAGTACTTCCCGGTCTCCACGCTCCACGCGCGCGGGGACGGGCGCGAGCGGCGGATGCACCGGGTCGTGCGGTACGGGCCGCTGCTCGACGTGTTCGTGCTCGACATGCGCTCGTACCGGAACGCCAACTCGCCCGGCCGGCAGGCCGACGACACCACCGGCATCCTCGGTGCCGAGCAGCTGGCCTGGCTCAAGCGGGAGCTGGCCGCGTCCCGGGCCGTGTGGAAGGTGCTCGCGGCGGACATGCCGATCGGTCTGGTCGTCCCGGACGGCGCCGCGAACTTCGAGGCGATCGCGCAGGGCGACCCGGGTGCGCCGCTGGGCCGGGAGCTCCAGATCGCCGAGCTGCTGCGCTTCGTGAAGCACCGGCGGATCACCGGCACGGTGTGGCTGACGGCGGACGTCCACTACACCTCGGCACAGCACTACGCGCCGGAGCGGGCGGCCTTCCAGGACTTCGCCCCGTTCTGGGAGTTCGTGTCCGGGCCGCTGGCCGCGGGCGGGTTCCCGGCGAACGCGCTGGACGCGACCTTCGGCCCGGAGCGGGTGTTCGTGCGGGCGCCGGAGCGGGCGAACCTGTCGCCGATGGAGAGCCCGCAGTACTTCGGCGAGGTCGACATCGACGGCCACAGCGGGGAGCTGACGGTACGGCTGCGGGCCGAGGGCGGGACGGTGCTGTTCAGCAAGGTGCTCCAGCCGGGGCGGGTGGGGCAGTAGCTCCTGCCCAGGTGATTGTCAGTGGGGGCGCCTAACGTCGTACCCATGACGCGATCCGTACCGGCGCTCGCCGCCGTCCGCCGGTGCCCCGGCGGGCGGGGCGGCGGGAGTGGGGAGCGGGATGGGGGACGAGATGGAGAACGGTGTCGAGAAGCTGCTCGCCGCGGTGCGCGCCGGTGAGTCCGGTGAGGTGCCGGCGCTCCTGGAACCACTGGACGCCGCCGCGCGCGAGGCCGCGCTCGTCCGGCTGAAGGCACTGCGCGCCGAGGTGCGCGCCGGGAAGTGGGCGACACCTCCGCACGTACCGGACCGCATCCGCGGTGCGCTGTACGTGGCGGGGGCCGGCTGTCTGCCGACGGCCGCGGCGGCCGCGAGCTGGCTCGGCGCGCGCGACCTGCAGATCCGGGCGGAGGACAAGCCCCTGGCCCTCGCGGCGCTGGGCGACCGGGACCCGGAGTGGGCGGCGGATCTGGCGGGGCGTCTCGCCGGGCGGCGGGCCGTGGCGGAGCACAGCTACGCCCTGCTCCACGGGCTGATCGTCCGCTCCGGGTACGCCGTTCCCCCGACCGACGGTTACGTCACCGGGTGGACCTGGCACATCACCGACGACCGGCTCGTGGAGCGGCTCCGGGAGGACCCGCAGGCGCCGGCGCTCGTGGCGCACGCGCTCGGCATGGCGGAGGCACCGGAGCCGCTGACCCGGCCGGTCGGCCGGCGGCCGGCGCGGCACTGGCCCTCGGCGCTGCTGGTCCTCGTCGGGGAGGGGGTTCTGGACCGCGCGCGGATCCTGGACGTGTGCGTCTCCCGGCTGCTGCGCGGCGGCCCCGTCCGGAACCTGCGGCTTCCGCTGGAGATGGTGCGGCTGCTCGTGCCGGACGCGGAGGAGCTGCGGGAGCGGATCCCGGACTGGGTCGGGATCGCGGCCGACGCGCCGTCGCCGGTCGCCGGGTACGCCCAGGACGTCCTGGTGGAGCTCGCCTCGGCGGGGACGCTGCCGGTCGGGGCGCTGGCCGAGATGACGTCCGGTGTTCTCTTCCGTACCGAGAAGAAGCTCGTACGGGCCCAGTTGGCGCTGGTCGGCAAGGTGCTGGCGCGGGAGCCCGGCGCGGCCGGGGAGCTGCTGCCCGCCGTGACGGAGGCCTTCGGGAACGAGGACACGGAGGTGCAGGAGCGGGCGCTCACGCTGGTCGGCCGGCACCTGCCGGCGGTGGACGCGCGGGTGCGGCGCGAGCTGGCCGAGGCGGCCGGGCTGCTGGGCCCGACGCACCGGCGGGCCGCCGAGGAGCTGTTCGGTGCGGACCTGGCGCGCGAGGCGGTCCTTCCGTACGAGGAGATCCTGCCGCCGGTGCCGGAGGCACAGCGGGTCGCGCCCCCGGCGACGACCGTCGAGGAACTGGTCGCGGAGCTGGTGGTGAAGGGGCTCTCGGAGGAGCCCGTGGCGTTCGAGCGGGTGCTCGACGGGCTGGTGCGGCACGCGCACCGGGACCGGGCGGCGGTGGCGGAGGCCGTCCGTGCGGCCTTCCCCTCGGCCGGGTGGGAGCAGCAGACCCACTACTTCACCCACGAGGCCCACGGGATCCATGTGGTGCTGGCGGGTGTTCTCGGTCTGCTGAACCCGGCGCTCGTCGACTTCCACCGCACGAAGGGGCCCGGCGCGGACTGCTGTCTCCACCAGGCCCTGTCGGGGGTTCTCGACGCCCGGCTCTGGGAGGCCGCCGGTCTGGTCGGCACGGGCGCGCTGCCGTTCCTCCTCGCGGCGCCGACCCGGCACACCGGGGCGATCGACCCGCTCGTCCTGGTGGAGCGGCTGCGGGAGTACCGGGAGGCGGGTGTCGAGCCGGCTCCGTCCGATCTCGCGCAGGCGCTGCTCCGGGTGGCGAGGGCCGACCCGTCGGCGGGACGGGCGGCCGAGGAGGCGGCGGCGCTCGGCACCCCGGCCGGAGGGAGGCTCGCCGACTGGCTGCGGCCGGAGACGGCAGGAGACGGCGCCGTGCCCGGTGCCGGTCCGGTCGGGGCGGGCGTGCGGTTCCTCCGGCGGGACGAGGACCCGGCGTCGCGGAGGTTCTGGCCGAGCGACCGGATCGTGGTCGACCTGGGCGGGCGTCCGGCGGTGCGGGCGGAGTTCCCGCCCGCCTTCCAGTGGCTCGGCGGCGCCCTGGAGGCGACCCCCCGCCGATGCCACCACTGGGTCGAGAGCCGCGCGCAGTGGGCCGCGGTGCTGCCGGCCGACCGTGAGGTGTTCGCGGCCTGTCTCCTGCCGACCCTCGCGGCCTCTGTCGAGGGGGACTCGCGCGGCGCGACCGAACCGCTGACCGCGCTGGCCGAGGCCGACGGTCCGGTCGGGCGGGCGGTGCTGCTGGCCCTGGCGTTCGGTCTCGGCTGTGTGGACGCGGACGACCGGCTGCGCGCGGTGGACGCCGTCCTCGTACTGGCGGCGAGGGGCGAGCTGGACGCCGGTGGGCTCGGCACGGAGCTGGCCCGGCTGGTCGCGGAGGGGTCGGTGAAGCCGAACCGCGTGGCGGACGCGGCCCGGACGGCGGCCACCACGGGCGCGTACGGGACGGTCTGGGCGGTGCTGGCGGGGATGCTTCCCGAGCTGCTCGCCCCGGCGCAACCGGTGCGGGGGCTCGGCGAGGTCCTCGCGGTCGCCGCCGACTGCGTGGAGCGGTGCGGGGCCGGCGGCGAGGTCGCCGGGCTCGGCGCGCTCGCCGCGGGACGGGGTTCCTCGCAGCTGATGGTGCAGGCCAGACGGCTGCTGGGCGCACTCCGCCAAGGGGCCGGTCAGGACTCCATCAAGGGGTCGATCAGTCTCTGACAGAACCGGTCCGAATCGGCCTTTAAGCCGCCAGATCGGCGCTTAACCCGTCAGTCACAAAGCGTTCGTGATCACGCAACACCGCTGGGTCACAGTGAAGCCATGACCGATGTGACGTCTTCGAAGAGCACCCGCCGCCCGCACCACTGGCGGCACGACCTGATCGAGCTCGCCGCCCTGTTCACCGCCGTGGTGGTGGCCGACACGATCGCCAAGACCATCGCCAAGGGCCCCGACGGCCCCTACCTCCTGGTCTTCTCGGCGATCGCGCTGGTCGCCACCGCCGCGTTCCACACCTGGTGGGCGCGGAGGCACGGACATGCCAGTCATGCCCCGCCCGCCGGTGCCACCGGCGGGCGCCCCACCGCGGACCTCCCGGCCGCGGCCGGGTCCACGCGGAACGACAAGGAGACGGAGGAGGAGTCCGGACCGCCGGTCGAGACGACGCTGTGGCGGATGCGGACCACCGTCGCGGACACCCCGGGCAGCCTCGCCGCGCTGTGCACGGTCCTGGCCCGTCTGGGCGTGGACATCCTCACCCTCCAGACCCACCCGCTCGCCGACGGCACCGTCGACGAGTTCCTGCTGCGTGCCCCCGCAGACCTCTCCGCGAAGGCCCTCGCCCGCGAGACCGCGGCGGCCGGCGGCCGCGACACCTGGACCGAGCGGGCCGACGCCCACGACCTGGTGGACACCCCCACCCGGGTCCTCGGCCTGGCCACCCGTACCGCCCTCGACGCGGCCGAACTGCCGCTCGCGCTGCGCCAGCTCCTCGGCCGCTGCACCCTCCACTCCGTGCCGGCCGTCTCCCTGACCGGCCGCCCCACCGGCGAACAGGCCCCGGTCGAAGGCGTCCTGGAGGAGACCGTGATGCGGCTGCGCGACCCGCACGGCGGCACCCTCGTCATCGAGCGGCCCCATCTGCCCTTCACCCCGACCGAGTTCGCCCGGGCCCGCGCCCTCGTCGAGCTCGACGCACGGCTCGGCCCCCGCGTCCCGCGCAGCCAGGACGTCCTCACCCTGCCCGAGGGGAACGAGATCACCGTCCGCCGCGCCGACCGGCGCGACCTGGCCGCCGCGCGCGCCATGCACGACCGCTGCTCGGCCCGCACCCTGGGCCTGCGCTACCACGGCCCGGTCGGGGACGCCGACCGCTACCTCGACCACCTGCTCAGCCCCCGCTTCGGCCGCACCCTCGCCGTCCAGACGGCCTCGGGCCGTCTCGTCGCCCTCGGCCATCTGCTCTGGGACGGCGACGAGACGGAGGTCGCGCTGATGGTCGAGGACGACTGGCAGCGGCGCGGCATCGGCTCCGAGCTCCTCGGCCGGCTGGTGGCGATGGCCGAGGAGACCGGCTGCGACAGCGTGTACGCCGTGACGCAGTCCTCCAACACGGGGATGGTGGCCGCGATGCGGGCGCTGAACCTCCCCCTCGACTACCAGATCGAGGAGGGCACCCTGGTGATCACCGCGCGGCTGGCCCCGGCACCGCGACCGGCCGCTCGGACCCAGGAGCAGCCGCACGAAGGGGCCCGGCGGGCGGAGCGCTGAGCGCCTGGGTCAGGTCGCGCCACAGGTCCTCGACGTCCTCCAGACCGACGGACATCCGGAGGAGCCGGTCGCTGACGCCCGCCGAGCGCCGGTCTCCCTCGGCCACGATCCGGTGGCTGATGGAGGCCGGGTGCTGGATGAGGGTGTCGACGCTGCCGAGGCTGACCGCCGGGGTGATCAGGCGCACCCCGGCGATGACGTCGTGCGGGTCCCCGTACACCTCGAAGGCGATCATCGCGCCGCCGATCCGCGGGTAGTGCACGCGGGCGATGCGGGGGTCGGTGGCGAGCCGTCGGACCAGCTCCGCCGCCGAGGAGGACGCCGCCCTGACCCGTACCGGGAGGGTGGAGAGACCGCGCAGCAGCAGGTAGCCGGCGAGGGGGTGGAGCACTCCGCCGGTGGCGAAGCGGACCTGCCGGAGGGTACGGGCGAACTCCTCGTCGCAGGCGACGATCCCGCCCATGACGTCGCCGTGGCCGCCCAGGTACTTGGTCGCGCTGTGCAGCACGATGCGGGCGCCCAGCTCGACGGGGCGCTGGAGCACCGGCGTGGCGAAGGTGTTGTCGACGAGGAGCGGGACGGAGCCGCAGGAGTGGGCGATGGCCCGGATGTCGGCCTCGGCGAGGGTCGGGTTGGCGGGCGACTCCACCATGACGAGCCCGGTGTCGGGCCGTATCGCGTCGGCGATGCCCGCCGGGTCGGTCCAGGTCACCTCGGTGCCGAGCAGCCCGGCGTCGAGGAGGTGGTCGCTGCAGCCGTAGAGCGGGCGGACCGCGACGACGTGGCGCAGGCCCTGGCTCGCCCGGGCGAGGAGCACGGCGGTGAGGGCGGCCATGCCGCTGGCGAAGGCGACGCCGGCCTCGGCGCCCTCCAGGCGGGCGAGGGCCTCCTCGAAGCGGGCCACCGTCGGGTTGTCGAGCCGGGCGTAGACGGGCGGGCCGTCGAGCCGGGCGCCGGTGGTGGCGAACTCGTCGATCCGGGCGGCCTCGGCCCGGGCGTCGTACGAGGGGTAGGTGGTGGACAGGTCGAGCGGCGGGGCGTGCACCCCGAGTCCGGCGAGGTCTTCGCGGCCGGCGTGCACGGCTTCGGTGGCAAGGGCCCTCGGGGTGACCGAGAGGCCGTGATCCATGGCGTCCATGGCGGCACTGTGAACGGATACCGGGAAGTAGCGGGAAATCGCCGTGCTACGTTCGCCAGATGGCCGATTCTGTCGTACTGGACGCGGTCGATCTGCACATTCTTCGCCTCCTGCAGAACGACGCCCGGAGCACGTACCGCGAACTCGCCGCCGAGGTCGGCGTCGCACCCTCCACCTGCCTCGACCGGGTGGCGCGGCTGCGCCGCACGGGCGTGATCCTCGGACACCAGCTACGACTAGATCCGGCCAAACTCGGGCGCGGGCTCGAAGCGCTCCTTCTCGTCCAGGTACGCCCCCACCGGCGTGAACTGATCGGTCCGTTCGTCGACCGGATCCGCGCCCTGCCCGAGTCCCGGGCGCTCTTCCACCTCACGGGGCCCGACGACTACCTGGTGCACGTGGCCGTGGCGGACCCCGCCGACCTGCAGCGTCTCGTCCTCGACGAGTTCACCTCGCGCCGCGAGGTGGCCCGCGTGGAGACCCGGCTGATCTTCCAGCAGTGGGAGTGCGGCCCTCTTCTGCCGCCCTCTCCCGGCCCTTCCTTGTCAGCCGACTGAGGCCGGACGTGGGTGACGCGGCTCGCCGGAGACGCCAGGATGACCCCCATGCCAGACACTTCCAGCAGCCCGCTGCCCCGCCAGGTCGCCGACGACCACGTCGACGCACTCATCGCCCTCGACCCGATCACCGGTACGTACCTGGGAGTCAAGGAGAGCGCCGGACGGCTGCCGGACTTCTCGCCCGCCGGGCAGCGGGCGGTGGCCGAGCTCGCCCGCCGCACGCTCGCCCGGCTCGACGATGCGGAGCGGACTCCGGGTGCGGACAGCGATGCCGAGCGGCGCTGTGCCCGGCTGCTGCGGGAGCGGCTGACGGCGGAACTCGCCATGCACGAGGCCGAGGAGAACCTCTGCACGGTCAGCAACATGCGCTCGCCCGCGCACAGCGTCCGCATCGTCTTCACCGTGATGCCGACGGAGACCGAGGAGGACTGGACGGCGGTCGCCGCCCGGTTGCGCGCGGTCCCGGACGCGTTCGAGGGGTACCGCGCCGCGCTCGCGCTGGGCCTGGAGCGCAAGCTCCACGGCGGGCCGCGCCCCACCGCCACCTTCGTCGAGCAGCTCACCGAGTGGGCGGGCGGGGCGGGCGGGGGGCCGGGCTGGTTCGAGGAGTTCGCCGCCGCCGGCCCGGCCACGCTCCCGGAGGAGCTGAGGACCGAGCTCGCGGCGGCAGCGAAGGGGGCCACCGCGGCCGTCGAGGCGCTGCGGGACTGGATGCGGGACGTGTACGCGCCGGCCGTCGCCGGCGCGCCGAACACGGTGGGTCGCGAGCGCTACCAGCGCTGGACCCGCTTCTTCAACGGCACCGACCTGGACCTCGACCAGGCGTACGCGTACGGCTGGACCGAGTACCACCGTCTCCTCGGCGAGATGAGGACCGAGGCCGAGCGGATCCTGCCGGGCGCGGGCCCCTGGGAGGCGCTCGCCCACCTCGACGAGCACGGCACGCACATCGAGGGCGTGGAGGAGGTCCGGGTCTGGCTCCAGGAGCTCATGGACGAGGCCATCGAGGCGCTCGACGGCCTTCACTTCGAACTCGCCGACCGCGTACGGCGGGTGGAGTCCCGGATCGCCCCGCCGGGCGGCGCCGCCGCGCCGTACTACACCGGTCCGTCCGAGGACTTCTCGCGCCCCGGCCGCACCTGGCTGCCCGTCGACGGCACGACCCGCTTCCCGGTGTACGACCTGGTGTCGACCTGGTACCACGAGGGCGTGCCCGGCCATCACCTCCAGCTCGCGCAGTGGGTGCACGTCGCCGACCGGCTCTCGCGCTACCAGGCGACCATCGGCAAGGTCAGCGCGAACTCGGAGGGCTGGGCGCTGTACGCGGAGCGCCTGATGGACGAGCTGGGCTTCCTGCCCGACGCGGAGCGGCGCCTCGGCTACCTCGACGGCCAGATGATGCGCGCGTGCCGGGTGATCGTGGACATCGGCATGCACCTCGGCCTGGAGATCCCCGCGGAGTCGCCCTTCCATCCGGGCGAGCGGTGGACGCCGGAGCTCGCCCAGGAGTTCTTCCAGCTGCACAGCAGCCGCCCGCCGTCGTTCGTGGAGAGCGAGATGACCCGCTATCTGTCGATGCCGGGCCAGGCCATCGGCTACAAGCTGGGCGAACGCGCCTGGCTGCTCGGCCGCGCCAACGCGCGGGCGGCGCACGGCGAGGCGTTCGACGCGAAGGCCTGGCACATGGCGGCGCTCTCCCAGGGCCCGCTGGGTCTGGACGACCTGGTGGACGAGATCTCCCGCCTCTGAACCGTTCGGATGGCGAGAATCCCCGGTCGCTCACTTGATCGACCGGGGATTCCCCTGCAGGCTCTCCCCCATGACCACCGAATACACCCCCGACGCCACCGACTGGCGCATCCTCGAAGCCCTCCAGGCCGAGGGCCGCGCCAGCTTCGCCGAGCTCGCCCGCGCGGTGTCGATGTCACCGTCCGCGGTGACCGAGCGGGTGCGGCGCCTGGAGGACGCCGGGGTGATCACCGGGTACACGGCGATCGTCGACCAGGACCGTCTGGGCCTGCCCATCCTCGCCTTCGTCCGGCTGCGCTACCCGCACGGCAACTACAAGCCGTTCCACGACCTGCTCGACACCACGCCCGAGGTCCTCGAAGCCCACCACGTCACCGGTGACGACTGCTTCGTCCTCAAGGTCGCCGCCCGCTCCATGAAGCACCTGGAGGGGATCACCGGGAAGATCGCCACGCTCGGCGCGGTCACCACCAGCGTCGTCTACTCCTCCCCGCTGCCGCGGCGCTCGCTCAGCCGCTGAGCGCTTCCCCTCCGGTACGCAGCCGCACCGCCGAGCCCTGCCGCGCCTTGACGACCTCCAGCTGGGCCGGGATCCGGCGGCGCAGGTCGCCGACATGGCTGACGATGCCGACGCTGCGGTCCCGCTCGCGCAGCGAGTCGAGGACGTCGAGGACCTCGTCGAGCGTCTGCTCGTCGAGGCTGCCGAAGCCCTCGTCGATGAAGAGGGTGTCCAGCCGGACGCCGCCGGCCTCGTCGGTGACGACGTCGGCGAGGCCGAGGGCGAGCGCGAGCGAGGCGAAGAAGGTCTCGCCGCCGGAGAGCGTCGCCGTGTCGCGTTCGTTCCCGGTCCAGGCGTCGACGACGTGCAGTCCGAGGCCGGACCGCCTGCCGCCGGAGCGCGCGTCGGAGTGGACGAGGGTGTAGCGGCCCGAGGACATGCGCTGGAGCCGGGCGCTCGCGGCCGCCGCGACCTGTTCGAGCCGGGCGGCGAGCACGTACGACTCCAGGCGCATCCGGCGCTCGTTCTCCGCGGAGGTGCCGGCGGTGAGGGCGGCGAGGCGGGCCACCCGGTCGTACTCCTCGCGCAGCGGCCCCAGGCGGCGGACCTCGGTGACGGCCTGCCGGGAGAGTCCGGCGAGTCCGCCGGCCCGCTCGCGGGCGGTGGCCAGGGCCGAGTCGGCCTCGCGGAGCGCGCGTTCCGCCGCCCGGTGCGCGGCCTCGGCACCGACGGGGTCGGCGGGCGGCTGGGCGGCGGCCTCGGCCGTGCCGGGCTCGGCGAGCCGGTCCGCGACGGCGGCGGCCTCGGCCTGCCAGGCGTCCACGCGCTGCTGGAGGGTGCGGCGTTCCACCTCGCCGAGGAGGGCGCCGGCGGCCTCGGCCGGGGTGGCGAAGCCCGCCCGGTAGGCGGCGTCGGCGAGCCGGTCGTCGGCCTCCTTGAGGCGCTGGGCGGCGAGTTCGGCGGTGCGTACGGTTCCGGCGGCGTCGACCAGGAGGGCGATCCGCCGCTCCAGGCGGGAGGCGTGTTCGGCCACACTGGCGAACGCGCCGCGACCCCGGGCGAGTTCCTCGTCGAGCGCGGACTGCTCCCGTTCCAGGGCCTCCCGCCGCGAGGTCCGCGCGGCGACCCGGCGCTCCGCCTCCCGCTGCGCGGCGACGCGTTCCTCGTGCTCCCGCTCGGCCCGCGCGAGCGCCTCCCGCGCGCTGTGCGTCTGCCCGGCGAGCGTGTGCGCCTCGGCGTGCAGACGGGTCAACTCTTCTGCCTCGGAAGCGAGTTCGAGGGCGGTGGGCTCGGTGTCGGGCGCCGCGCCCTCGGGGCCGGCCAGCGCCTCCGTACGGGCCGCGGACCAGGACTCGCGGGTGACGGCCAGTTCGCGTTCGGCGGCCGTGCGGGTCTCCTCGGCGCGGGTGTAGGCCGCGTAGGCGGCGTCCTCCGTGGCGCGGTCGACGTGGCCGGCGGTGGTGCGGGCGGGGGCCGGGTGGGCGGTGGAGCCGCAGACCTGGCAGGGATCGCCGGCGCTGAGCGTGACGGCGAGTTCGGCGGCGATGCCCTCCAGGCGGCGGGACTTGACGTCGAGCCAGCTCTCGTGGGCGCCGTTGCGGAGCTCGCGGGCAGCCGCGAGACGGGCCTCGGCGGCCCGGGTGTCCTCGGCGAGGGAGTCACGGCGGCGGGCCGCGGCGAGGCGGCGGCGGGCCGGCTCCAGACGGCCCGCGAGGTGTTCGGCGCGGGCGGCGGCGTCCCGGGCCGCCTCGACCCGTTCGGTGAGGGCCGTGCGGCGGGGTTCCCAGCCGGCGAGCCAGTCGGCCGCGTCCCGGAGGGCGTCCTCGTCGGCGCGTGCCTCCCGGGCGAGTACGGCGCGCTCCTCGGCGACGGCGGCCGCGCGGCGCTCGGCCCGGCGGGCCGCTTCGAGTCCGCCGAGCTCCTCGCGCAGCCGGTGTTCGAGGGCGGAGAGCTGCTCGGCGCCGGCGTCGGCGAGGTCGGGGGGCAGCAGGGCGCCGGCACGCTCCCGGGCGGTGTGCGCGGCGCCGTGCTCGCGCGCGGCGTCCCGGCGCAGTCCGAGCGCGGGCGCCACCCGGTCGGCCTTGAGGCTGCGGTCGAGGGAGTCCTGGAACCGGTCGCGCTCGGGCGCCTGCTCGGTGAGCCGCTCGCGGCGCCGGAGGGCGTCGGCGTGCCGGGCCTGCCGGGCGGCGAGGTCGTTCTGCGCGTCGAGGGCGGCGCGCGCGGCGGCCTGCCCGCCCTCGGCCGCGGCGAGGCGCACGCCCGCGATGTCGAGGACCTCCAGGGCCTCGGTGCGGGCGAGGGCGGCCCAGGTGAGGACGGACTCGGCGAGCCCGGGATCGCCGGGCCTGCCCTCGACGGGGGTGCGGGCGACGGCGAGGTTGCCGGCGGCCTGGGTCATGCGGTGGGCGAGGGTGAGCAGCCGCGTGTCCCCGTCCTCGACCTCCTGCTGGGCGGCGCGGCGCAGCTCCGCGAGGCGTTCCTCGACGGCGGCGAAGCGGCGGGTGTCGAAGAGGCGGCCGAGGAGCTTGCCCCGGGCCTCGGCGTCGGCGCGGAGGAAGCGGGCGAAGTCGCCCTGCGGGAGGAGGACGACCTGGCAGAACTGCTCGCGGCTCATGCCGACGAGCTGGGTGATCTCCTCCCCGATCTCCTGGTGGGAGCGGCTGAGGCCGGCCCACTCGCCGGTGGCGGGGTCGTACTGGCGGAGCCAGGTCTGCGCCTTCTCGGTGGTGAAGCCGCCGCCGCGCTTCTTGGGGCGCTGCTGGGCCGGGCGGCGGGTGATCTCCAGCCGCCGGTCCCCCACGGTCAGTTCGAGGAGGACCTCGGTGTACGTGCCGACGGGCGCGTGGTCGCTGCGCAGGGAGGTGCCGGGGTTCTGGCGGACGCCGGGGACGCTCCCGTACAGGGCGAAGCAGACGGCGTCGAGGACGGAGGTCTTGCCGGCGCCGGTCGGCCCGTGGAGGAGGAAGAGCCCGGCGGCGGACAGGGCGTCGAAGTCGACCTTCTGCGTGGTCCCGAAGGGGCCGAAGGCGGTGATCTCCAGGCGGTGCAGCCTCACCGGCCCACCTCGCGCTCGGCCGTGTCGACGCGGACGTCGTCGAAGGCGCCGTGGAGGACCGCCCGTTCGTCGCCGTCGAGGGCGGCGCCGCCGCGCACATGGGCCACGAAGTCCTCCGCGATCTGCTGGTCGCTGCGGTCCCGGAGCCGCTGGGCGTAGGAGGCGCCGGGGTCGTCCCCGGTCCGCTCGGGGTCGAAGACCAGGTTGAGGGTGTGGGGGAAGCGTGCGGTGAGCCGGGCCATCGGCTCGGCGGGCCGCACCGGGTCCGTGAGGGTGGCCTCCACCCAGGACTGCTCGTGCGGGGCGAGCGCGGGGTCGGCGAGGAGGTCGTCGAGCCGTCCGCGGACGCGGGCGAGGGGGCGAGGGACGGGGCAGTCGAGGCGTACGTCGCCGGTGATCGACCCGTCCTCGCCGAGGTCGATCAGCCACATCGTCTTCCGGTGGCCGGCCTCGGAGAAGGAGTAGGCGAGGGGGGAGCCGGAGTAGCGGACGCGCGGGGTGAGGACCTGGCTGCCGTGGAGGTGGCCGAGGGCGACGTAGTCGACGCCGTCGAAGATCCCGGTGGGGACGGCGGCGACGCCGCCGACCGTGATGTCCCGCTCGCTGTCGCTGGGTGCGCCGCCCGCGACGAAGGCATGGGCGAGGACGACGGAGCGGGTGCCGGCGGGCCGCCCTGCGAGGTCGGTGCGGACCCGGTCCATCGCGGCGGTGAGGACGGCCTCGTGCCCGGCCTTCTCGGCGCCGAGCCGCTCGCGGACGAGCGCGGGTTCGAGATAGGGCAGGCCGTAGAGGGCGACCTCGCCGTGGGCGTCGGAGAGGACGACGGGGGTGCCGATGCCGTCGGGGTCGGTACGGAGGTGGATGCCGGCCCGCTCGATGAGTCCGGCGCCGACGCCGAGCCGCCGGGCCGAGTCGTGGTTGCCGGAGATCATGACGGTGGGCACCCCGGCCTCGGCGAGGCGGTGCAGCGCGGTGTCGAAGAGCTCGACGGCGGGCAGCGGTGGCACGGCCCGGTCGTAGACGTCACCGGCGACGAGGACGGCGTCCACGTCGTGCGCGTGGACGGTCGCCACGAGGTGGTCGAGGAAGGCGGCCTGGGCGTCGAGGAGACCGACGCGGTGGAAGGACCGGCCGAGATGCCAGTCCGAGGTGTGCAGGAGCCTCACGATGCCGTCCCACCCCGCATGTGCGCCGCTCCTCGCCGCCGGTTCCCGTTGCTGTGCGCCCACCACGCTATCCCGAGCGGGAGGGGCGGCGGGGCCGGTCCACGCGGGCGCGTGCGGGCGGACCCGCCCCGGTTCGGGGCGCTGCGGTGGGCGCGGCGCCGGGAACCCGGCGGGCCGGGGCCCCGGTGCGCGGATGACGTGGGACGCGGCACGTGCGGGACGTCACGTGTGACGCATCACGCGTCCCCGTACGCCTCGCCGCCGAGCGCGAAGGAGGCCGTGCCCGCCGTGGCGTCGGCCAGCCAGCCGCGGAAGGCGGGGACGTCCGCGTCCGGGAGGCCGATCTCGATCGTGACGGCCTCGGAGTAGCGCACGTCGCGCACGGCGCGGCCGGTGGCCCGCAGGTCGTTCTCCAGCTTGCCCGCGCGCTGGTGGTCGACGGTGACGGTGGCGAGCCGGAAGCGCTGCCGGGTGACGGTGCCGAGCGCGTCGAGCGCCTCGCCGACCACCCCGCCGTACGCGCGGATCAGGCCTCCGGCGCCGAGCTTCACCCCGCCGTAGTAGCGGGTCACGACGGCGGCGACGTACCGCATCTCGCGGCGCAGCAGCATCTGGAGCATGGGGACGCCCGCCGTGCCGCCGGGCTCGCCGTCGTCGCTCGCCTTCTGCACGGAGGCGTCGGCGCCGAGGACGTACGCGAAGCAGTTGTGGGTGGCGGTCGGGTGCTCCCTGCGGATCCGCGCGACGAACTCCTGCGCCTCCCGCTCGTCGGCGACGGGCGCGAGCGCGCAGAGGAAGCGCGAGCGGTTGATCTCGGTCTCGTGCACGCCCTCGCGGGCCAGAGTGCGGTACTGCTCCTGCATCCGACCAGCCTACGTTCCGTCCGGGCGGGGCTTTCCGGCGGCCGTTCCGGGCGGGCGGCGCTCCGTCGGGCCCGGGGTGTCCCGGCGGGCCCTTCCCCGGCGGCCGTTCCGGCGCGCTACGTTCCGTCGGCCTCGCGGTCCGGGGCGGTGGGTGCGGGTCCGGCGGCCGGTTCCGGTGCGACCGCTTCCGGCCCGAGTCCGGCGTACGGGAGGGCGCGGAGCGCCAGGGCCCAGCCGAGGCGGGCGTCACCCGACTCGCTGGAGCGGCCGGTGAGTTCGGCGATGCGGCCGATGCGGTTGAGGACGGTGTTGCGGTGGCAGTAGAGCTGCTCGGCGGCCCGGGAGGCCGAGCAGCCGTGGTCGAGCCAGGCCCGGAGGGTGGTGAGGAGCGCGGCCCGCTCACCGCCGGTGGCGAGCACCGGCCCGAGGTGGACGGTGACGATGCGCTCGGCGATGTCGGTGCGCCCGCTGAGCAGCACCTGGGCGAGCCGGTCGTCGAAGACGGCGGCCTCGCCGCTGCCGGCGGGGAGCGTACGGAGGGTCTGCTCGGCGAGCCGCAGGGCGCGCCCTGCCTGGGAGAGGCGCTCGAACTCCGGGGAGACCCCGGCGGTGGCGCCGGTCCGTTCCCGCAGGGCGGCCAGCAGGGTCCGCACGGCCGGGTCGGCGCCGCAGCCGGCCGCGGCCGCCGGCCGCCCGGCGGGCGTGACGCGCCGGGGCAGCCGGACGATGCCGGCATAGCGGCCGGAGCGCGGCCGCCAGAAGGACCACATGCCCTGCGCCTCCAGGGCGGGCGCGGGGTGCGGCGGGGCGGCCGGGTCCTGCGCGGCGACCACGACGACGTACCGGTCGACCGCGGGGACGCCGAGCGCGGTCGCCGCGGCGGAGGCGACGGCGGGGTCGTCGGCGCGCCCGTCGAGCAGGGCCTCGAAGAGGGCGACGCGCCGGGTGTCCTGGCGGCTCTGCAGCTCCAGCTGGGCGATCCGGTACGCGTCGGCCATCGCGACCGAGTACCGGTCGATGGTCTCCCAGACCCCGCTCGCCATGTCGAGTTCGAGGTCCCGGCTGCCGGTCCCCCGCCCGGCCCGGATCCGGAGGTGCTCGGCCATGACCTGCCAGAGCACCCGGCCGCCCCGCCGGTAGGCCTGGAGCACGGTGTCGAGCGGGACGCCCTGCTCGGCGCGGCGGCGGCCGGTCTCGCGGGCCGCCCACTCGAAGTCGCCGCCGGTGGGGGCGAGGCCGCCGAAGTCCTCCAGGGCCCGCAGGAGGTTGTCCCGGCAGATCTCCCAGAGGTCCTCACGGGTGACGGGGGCGCCGGAGGCGTACGTACCGGAGTGGGCGCGGATGTCGTCGACGGCGCGGTCGGTGAGCCGGTCGACGTCGGCGAGCATCGCCGTGGCGAGGGAGCGGCGGAGCGCTCCGGAGCCGCCGGCGCCGCTGAGGGGGGTGTGGATGCCACCGGACCGTGCCCCTCCGGGCTCGCCGGCCGTGGCCGAGCTGTGCGTCATGGCTCGCACGGTAACGCCGGGATTTGGCGATTGCCACGGGGTGGGCGCGACGGCGGGGCCCCTGCCCAGCTCGGGCGCCCGGATGATGGGCAGCTGCACATGGCGTCCCGGGGGCCCTGCGCAGGAGTCTGTGCGGTGTCAGCCGATCGTCGACAGCGCCGTAACCCCGCTGTCGCCTCCGTGTCCCTGGAGCGTGTCATGTCACTGAGCGTCGCCGGCGTGCTGGGCGAGTCCGCCCGTCACTTCCCCGACCGGATCGCGGTCGTCGAGGGCGCGACCCGGCTCACCTACCGGGAGCTCTGGACGGAGGCCCTGCGCTGCGCCGCCGGGCTGCGGGAGGCGGGCGTGAAGCCGGGCGACAGGCTGGCGGTCCTGCTGCCGAACACGACCGAGTTCCTGCGCGTGTACTACGGGGCGCTCGCGGCGGGCGCTACGGTCGTGCCGGTGCACGCGCTGCTCGTCGCCGACGAGGTGCGGTACGTCCTGGAGCACAGCGGCGCGGTCGGCATCGTCAGCGGCGGGCCGCTGTGGGCGGTGGCCGACGAGGCCGCGCGCGCCGCGGGGGTCCGGGCCTTCCAGGGTGCGCCGTCGGCGGCGGCGCCGCTTGCCGCGGCCGAGCCGGCCGAGCCGTCGGACACGGCGGTGATCCTCTACACGAGCGGGACGACGGGCCGCCCCAAGGGCGCGCTGCTGACCCACCTCAACATCGTCATGAACGCCTCGGTGACCTCGCAGGACCTGCTGGGTCTCGGCAGCGGCGACGTGGTCCTCGGCTGTCTGCCGCTCTTCCACAGCTACGGGCAGACCTGCGCGATGAACGGGACGCTGCGCCAGGGCGCGACGCTCGTCCTGATGCCCCGGTTCAGCGGCCCGGCGGCGCTCCGGGTGCTCGTCGACGAGGGCGTGACGGTCTTCATGGGCGTGCCGACGATGTACCACGCCCTGGTGGAGGCGGCGGCCGTGTCCGAGCTGCGTCCGGAGGCGCTGCGTGCCGCCGTGTCGGGCGGTGCGGCGCTGCCGGTCGCGGTCCTGGAGCGGTTCGAGGAGACCTTCGACACCCAGGTCCTGGAGGGGTACGGCCTGACGGAGACCTCGCCGGTCGCCACCTTCAACCAGCCGCACATCGGCCGCAGGCCGGGGACGGTGGGGCACCCGGTGTGGGGGGTCGAGGTGGGCGTCGCGGACGCGGCCGTCGAGGGCGCGATCCGGCTGCTCGCGGACGGTGAGGTCGGCGAGGTGGTGGTGCGCGGGCACAACGTCTTCGCCGGGTACCTCGACGACCCGGCGGCGACCGCGGCGGCGGTCGTGGACGGCTGGTTCCGGACGGGCGACCTGGGCGTCCGGGACGAGGACGGCTTCCTGCGGATCGTGGACCGGAAGAAGGACCTGGTGATCCGGGGCGGCTTCAACATCTACCCGCGCGAGGTCGAGGAGGTCCTCGTGCGCCACCCCTCGGTCTCGGAGGTGGCGGTGATCGGCGTCCCCGACGAGGCCAGGGGCGAGGAGGTGTGCGCCGTGGTGGTACGCCGGGAGGGCGCCGCCCCGCTCTCCGAGGAGGAGCTCGTGGACTGGTCGCGGGAGCGGCTCGGCCGCCACAAGTACCCCCGGATCGTGCGTTTCGTCGAGGAGTTGCCGCTCGGCCCGACGGGCAAGGTCCTCAAGCGCGCCCTGGTGTCGCGGGGTTGACCGGAGGCCCCGCCCTGACCGCATGATCTGGACGGTGCGTCACCGTCGACCCCACGGAGAGGTGAATCGATGTCGGAGTACGTCGCGGAACACGTCCAGGACGGTCCCGGGGTCCGCACGCCGAACGGCGTTCTGCGCGGCGCCCTGAAGGACGGCGTGGCGTCGTTCCTCGGAATCCCCTACGCGCAGGCCCCCGTCGGGGCGCTGCGGTTCCGCGCTCCGGAGCCGGCGGAGCCCTGGGAGGGGATACGGGAGGCCACCGCCTTCGGGGCGACGGCGCCCAAGCGCCCGTACGCCCCGCCGCTCGACGCGCTGCTCCCCGACCCCGAGGTCGCGGGCGACCACTGCCTCAACCTCAACGTCTGGACCCCCTGGCCGGCCGCCGGTCCCGGCGACGGCGGGCGGGCCGTCATGGTCTGGATCCACGGCGGGTCGCTGATCCACGGCTCCTCGGCGGTCCCCGTCTACGACGGCACCGCCTTCGCCCGGGACGGCGTGGTCCTCGTCTCGGTCAACTACCGGCTCGGCATCGAGGGGTTCGGGGTCTTCCCCGACGCGCCCGCCAATCTCGGTCTGCGCGACCAGATCGCCGCGCTGACCTGGGTACGGGAGAACATCGCGGCCTTCGGCGGGGACCCGGACCGGGTGACCGTGTTCGGCGAGTCGGCCGGGGCGATCTCCATCGCCGCCCTGCTGGCCTCGCCGCTCGCCAAGGGCCTGTTCCGGCGGGCCGTGATCCAGAGCGGGGCGCCGAGCGCCCGGTCGATCGACGTCGCCCGGAGGACCACGGAGGCGATCGCCGCGCGGCTCAAGGTGCCGGCGACGGCGGAGGCGTTCGCCGGTGTGGACCCAGAGCGGCTGCTCGCGGCGCAGACCGCGGTGACGGGCAAGGGCAATCCGGTGCTCAGCGGCCACGCCTTCCACATCGTCGTGGACGGCGACGTCCTGCCGGACCATCCGGGGGACCTGCTCGCGGACGGCGCTTCGGCGGACGTGGAGCTGCTGATGGGCACGAACACGGACGAGTACCGGCTGTGGTTCGTGCCGGGCGGGCACACCGAGCGGGTGGGGTCCCTGGCGCAGCGGTTCCTGCTCCGGAAGGGGCGGATATCGCCCCGCGTGGCGAAGGTGTACCGGGAGGGCCGGCCGCAGGAGAAGCCGGGCGAGGTCCTGGGTGTGCTCGCGGCGGACAAGCTGCTGCGGATCCCGCAGAACATGCTGGCGGACTACCGACTGGCCGGAAGGACCGCCGCGACGTATCTGTACGAGTTCGGCTGGCCCTTGCCCGTCCTCGGCCTCCGCGCCTGCCACGCGCTCGAACTCGGCTTCGTCTTCGACACGCTCGACCTGCCGGAGACGCGCGCGCTGACGGGCCCGGACGCTCCGCGGGCGCTGGCCACGGCCATGCACGCGGCCTGGGTGGCGTTCGCGAAGACCGGTGACCCGGGCTGGCGGCCGTGGGACCCGGCCCGTCCGGTGATGACCTTCGGCCCGGGGGTGCCGTCCCTGGTCGAGGCGCCGCGCGAGGCCGAACGGCGGGCGTGGGAGATCTGATCCGTCCCGGGGAGCGCCGATCCCCCCGTTCGGGAATCACGGCCCGGCGCGGCTCGTTCACGTGAGGGACGGGCCGCGCCGACGAGAGGCAGCAGAAGCGATGAGCGCAGACACCACGACCACGGACACGGACCCCACGGCGTACTCCGCGGCGGAGACGGTGCGGCGGATCCTGACGTCCACGGGCGACACATGGGCGGTGGTCGGCCTGTCCTCGAACCGGGCCCGCGCCGCGTACGGGGTGGCGGCCGTCCTCCAGCGCTTCGGCAAGCGGATCGTCCCGGTGCACCCGAAGGCGGAGACGGTCCACGGCGAGCAGGGGTACGCCACGCTGGCCGACATCCCGTTCCCGGTGGACGTCGTCGACGTCTTCGTGAACAGCGAGCTGGCGGGCGCCGTCGCCGACGAGGCCGTCGCGATCGGCGCGAAGGCGGTCTGGTTCCAGCTGGACGTCATCGACGACGACGCGTTCGCCCGGACCCGCGAGGCCGGCCTCGACATGATCATGGACCGCTGCCCCGCGATCGAGATCCCGCGCCTGGGCTGAGCCGCCGACCGCCCGGCGCCCGGCCTCAGGCGACGGGGACGCCGAGGCCCTCCAGGACGACGGCGCCGGGGAGTCGGGCGAAGGCCTTGCCGGGGACGATGAGCTTGCCCCGGCGGCTGCCGCTGCCGACGAGGACCCACTCGGTGTCGAGGACGGCGGCGTCGACGAGGAGGGGCCAGTCGGCCGGGAGGCCGATCGGGGTGATCCCGCCGTACTCCATGCCGGTCTCGCCGGTCGCGGTGTCCATCGGCGCGAACGAGGCCTTGCGGGCGCCGAGATGCTTGCGGACGACGCCGTTGACGTCGACCCGGGTCGCCGACTTCACGAGGCAGGCGGCGAGGGTCGTCGTCTCCCCGCGCCTGCCCGCGACGACCACGCAGTTGGCGGACGCGTCGAGGAGCGCGGCCCCGTGGTGCTCCACGAAGACGGCCGTGTCGGCGATGGCCGGGTCGGTGTCCACGTACAGCAGCTGACCGGCCGGGACGGGGCCCGTCCAGGCGCGGACGGCGGCCGCGACGGGGCCGGTCAGCAGGTCGAGGCTGTCATGGGCGGGCCGGGCGTCTTCGAAGTCTCCGATGGGTGCGCGCATGCGCCTCACGCTAACAACCGCCGCCGGGGGTACGGGGATCCGTCTCAGGGTACGAGCGCAGGCCCACGGCGGTCCGGTCCGCGGCGGTCCGGCCCACGGTGGTCCGGCGCGCGGACGCCCGGTCCACGGCGGCCAGGTCTGCGTACGGCCGTCAGCGGACCGGCGGGATGGAGACGGCCATCGTCATCTCGGCCGGTTCGTCGCCGTCGTTGCGGTAGGAGTGCGCGACGTTGGCCTCGAAGACGGCGGACGTGCCGGCGGGCAGCGGGTGCTCCTCGCCGTCCACGACCAGGGTGAGCGTCCCGGCGGTGACGTGCAGCAGCTCGACCGTGCCCTCGGGGTGCGGGTCGGAGGCGCTGCCGTCGCCCGGCATCAGGGTCCAGGACCAGAGCTCCAGCGGGCCCCGGGCCTCGGTGCCGACGAGGAGGGTGGTGTGGCTGCCGGTGGAGGTGGACCACATGCGGACGGCCTGGCCGGGCGGCACGAGCCGGACCTGGGGGCCCTGCTCGTAGTCGAGGAGGGTCGTGATGGAGACGCCGAGGGCGTCGGCCAGCTTCACGGTGGTGCCGACGCTGGGGTTGGTCCGGGCCTGCTCGATCTGGATGATCATGCCGCGACTGACGCCCGCGCGCGCGGCGAGCGCGTCCAGGGTGAGTCCCCGCTCCTTGCGCCAGCGCTTCAGGTTCCGGGCGAGCGACTGCGTGAGCTGGTCGAGGTCCGACACATTCCGTCCAATATTCTGGATGACAGAGTTCACTACACTGAACTACGGTGGGCTGCACCCGATGGTTCACTGCACTGTACTGCCGCACGCCCCTGCGAGGATTCATGACCGCCCTGTTCGCCCTGGCCACCAGCCTTCTGTGGGGCCTCGCCGACTTCGGGGGCGGGCTCCTCACCCGGCGGATCCCCGCCCTCACCGTCGTCGTGGTCTCACAGGTCCTCGCGGTCCTCGTCCTCGGCACGATCGTCCTCGCGACCGGCGCCTGGACCGAGGCGGGACCCCAGCTCTGGTACGCCGTCGGGGCGGGCGTCGTCGGCCCCGCGGCCATGCTCGCCTTCTACAAGGCGCTCGCGCTCGGCCCGATGGGCGTCGTCTCCCCGCTCGGCTCCCTCGGCGTCGTCGTCCCC
Organism: Streptomyces tanashiensis; assembly: GCF_014648895.1. Taxonomy (GTDB): domain Bacteria; phylum Actinomycetota; class Actinomycetes; order Streptomycetales; family Streptomycetaceae; genus Streptomyces; species Streptomyces tanashiensis. Next base: position 119,230 of record NZ_BMRZ01000007.1, on the reverse strand, counting down.
GTCTCCGTCGGCCTCCTCGTCGGCGACCGGCCGGGCCTGCTCCAGTTCGCCGGGATCGCGGTGGCGATCCTCGGCGTGGTGCTCGCGGGCGGACCCGAGCTGCGCGGGGCGCCCGTCCAGCGCCAGGCGGTCCTGCTGACCCTGGTCGCGGCCTTCGGCTTCGGCTCGGTGATGGCGCTCATCGCCGAGGCGTCCACGACCGTCACGGGCCTGTTCCTCGCCCTGTTCGTCCAGCGCGTCACGAACGTCGTGGTCGGCGGCGGAGCCCTGTACGCCTCGGTGAGGCGCGGCGGCCTCGCGCTCCCGGAGGGCGGCCGCGGGGTCGTCCGCGCCGCGCTCCCGGCCCTCGCCTTCGTGGGCCTCGCGGACGTCGCCGCCAACGGCACGTACGCGATCGCCGCGCAGCAGGGCCCGGTCACGGTCGCCGCGGTCCTCGCCAGCCTCTACCCGGTCGTCACGGCCCTCGCGGCCCGCGGCGTCCTGAAGGAACGGCTCCGCGGGATCCAGGCGGCGGGCGCGGGCCTCGCCCTGGTGGGCACGGTCCTCCTGGCGACGGGTTAGCCGTACGATCCGCCGTCCGCCGGTCGGGTCAGGACGGCACGGACTCGGAGCCGGCGGCGCGCTGCGCCTCCCACACCGCGAGCGCCGCCAGCTGTTCCGGGGTGACGTGCTCCGGGATCGGGGTCGGGGCGGGGGTGCGGAGCGGGGGCTGCCAGCCGGCCTCCGGGGTCCAGCGGCGGACGACCTTCGCCGGGGCGCCCGCCACGACCGCGTGGTCCGGGACCTCACCGCGCACCACCGCGCCCGCCGCGACGACGACGTTCCGGCCGAGGCGCGCGCCGGGAAGGATCACCGCGCCCGTGCCCAGCCAGCAACCGGGGCCGATGGAGACCGGTTCCGAGCGGGGCCACTGGCGGCCCACGGGCTCGTCCGGGTCGTCGTAACTGTGGTTGGTCGAGGTGATGTAGACGTACGGACCGCAGTACGTGTCCGAGCCGATGGTCACCTTCGCGTCGGCGATGACGTGGCTGCCCCGCCCGAGGACCACCCCGTCCCCGAGGGTGAGGACCGTGTCCGCCCCGAGGTCGAGGTCCGGCAGCATCCCGGCCGTCAGCGTGACCTGTTCGGCGATGATGCAGCACTCGCCGATCTCGATCCACGGCTCGCCGAAGACCGTGCCCTGCGGGAAGGCGAGCCGGGTGCCCGCGCCGAGGCGGCGGAACCGCAGTCTCCCCGGGTGTTCGGCGGTGACGGAGCCGGCCTGCTGCACCCAGCGCCAGCCGCCCTGCACGGCACGGGCGAGGACCCGGCGCCGCCAGGCGGCGAGGGATGAGAACGTGTTTCTGTTCCTGGGCACCCGGCCACCGTAGTCGGCGCCGTCGCACCTGATCGATTCGGTGCGCTGTGATGTCCGTCATGGGCACGGCATAGGCTGCGCCCGGGGGCACCCCCCGGGCGTGACGTGACGGCTGACGATCAGGAGCGAACCATGACAGAGGCGTTGATCAAGGGAGTGGGCGGCAAGGAGCCGCAGATCGACCCGACCGCCTTCACCGCCCCGACCTCCGTGGTGCTCGGCGAGGTCACGCTCGGCGCCCGTGCCAGCATCTGGTACCACGCGGTGCTGCGGGCGGACTGCGGACCGATCGCGATCGGCGAGGACTCCAACATCCAGGACAACTGCACGGTCCACGTCGACCCCGGCTTCCCCGTCTCGATCGGTGACCGGGTGACCGTCGGCCACAACGCGACCGTGCACGGCTGCGTGATCGAGGACGACGTGCTCGTCGGCATGGGCGCGACGGTCCTCAACGGGGCCCGGATCGGCGCCGGCTCGCTCGTCGCCGCCCAGGCGCTCGTCCCGCAGGGGATGGAGATCCCGCCCGGCTCCCTGGTCGCGGGCGTCCCCGCCAAGGTGCGCCGCCCGCTGACCGACGAGGAGAAGGCCGGCATCCAGCTGAACGCCGAGATGTACCTGCTGCTCGCCAAGGGCCACGCCGAGGCCTTCGAGGACTGAGTCCGTCGTCCGGTACGGCGGAGGGCGGCACCCGATCCCGGGTGCCGCCCTCCGCCGTGTCCGTGTCCCTGTCCGCGTCCGTGTCCGGCTCCGAGTACGGTCCGCGCTCAGTCCGCCGCCGGGACCGGCTCCGGAGTCTCGGCCCGCTGCGCCGCCGCCTTCTTGGCGCGGTTCTTGACGACCAGCATCGAGGCGATGCCGATCAGCACGGCGAGGACCAGGCCCAGCCAGGAGAAGCGCTTGAGCCAGGCCTCGGCGACGACGCCGACCGAGTAGATGACGGCCGTGGTGCCGCCGGCCCACAGGATGCCGCCGAGGACGTTGGCGATCAGGAACTTCCAGTACGGCATGTGCAGCACGCCGGCGAGCGGCCCCGCGAAGATGCGGAGCAGGGCGATGAAGCGGCCGAAGAAGACCGCCCACATGCCCCACTTCTGGAAGGAGCTCTCGGCGAGCCCGATGTTGGCCTCGCTGAAGTGCTTGGGGAACTTCCTGCCCAGCCAGGCCAGCAGCGGCCGTCCGCCCTTGCGGCCGATCGCGTAGCCGATCGAGTCGCCGATGATCGCGCCGGCGGTGGCGCAGGCACCGAGGACGTACGGATTGATGTCGCCGTGCTGCGAGGCGAGCAGCGCCGAGCTCACGAGCACGATCTCCCCGGGGAGCGGGATGCCCAGGCTCTCCAGCCCGATCACCACTCCCACAAGGACGTAGACGGCGACCGCGGGGATCGTCTCCAGCCACTCCTGGACGTGCAACGCGGTTCCTCCCGTGTCGGCTGCTCAGCTGTTCGATCGCCCGGCACGCATGTCGGCGGGCACGCCGGGGAAGCCTACCCGGTCGGGACGAACGGGCCTCGACGCCGAGGTGGCACCGCCGGGAACGCGCACCGCCCCCGCACCCCGGGGAGGGGGCGGGGGCGGCGTGGCGGCGTCCCGGTCAGGAGTTGGGGCGCAGGGTCCAGACGACGGTCATCTCGCCGGTCACGGCACCGTCCTCGCGGGTGATGTCGATCCGCACCGGGAACTCCGGACGCTCTCCGGCGTCGAGTTCGGCGACGACCTCGGCGGCGGGGCGGCCGAGGGTGGCGGTGGCCGTGACGACGCCCATGGCCAGCTTCTTGTAGCCGATCTCGGCGCTGACGGCGAGCGGGACCGCGCGGCCGAGCTGGTCGCCGAAGGCGGCGAGCACGATGGCGCCGCTGGCGGACTCGGCCAGGGTGAACATCGCTCCGGCGTGCGGGCCGCCGACGTGGTTGTGGTAGGCGGGCTGGTCCGGGAGGCGCACGACGGCGCGCTCGGCGGTGGTCTCCAGGAACTCCAGGTTGAGGGTTCCGGCCATGGGGACCGTGGCGGCGAGCATCTCGCCGACGGACATCTGGTCTGCGCTCATGGACCGTGATGTTACCCACGAGTAGCAGACTTGGCCATCCCCCGCCCGCGCCCGGCCAGGGGGCGGGCGTGGTCGTGCGGCCCCCGCACCTCTATGGTTACTGGCCATGTGGCCAGGACAGCAGCCGCCCGGGGGCGAGCAGAACCCGCAGGACCAGAGTCAGAACCCGTACCAGCAGTCGGGGTACCAGCAGCCGAACCCGTATCAGCAGCCGCCGACGCAGCCGGGCTACCCGCAGCAGCCGCCGGCGCAGCCCGGTTACCCGCAGCAGCCGCCGACGCAGCCGGGTCACCCTCAGCAGGGGTACGCCCAGCAGCCGGGATACCCGAACCCGTACCAGCAGCCGACGGTGCCGCAGCAGTACGCGGTGCCCGCCCCCGGACAGCCCGGCGGGCCGGACGGCGGCAAGAAGAAGCAGACGACGCTCGTGGCGATCGTCGCCGCCACCGCCGTGGTCGTCGCGGCCGGCGTCACCGGATTCCTGGTGCTCGGCAAGGACGACGACAAGAAGGACACCGCGGACGACCCCAAGCCGTCCGTCACGGCCACCGCCTCCGGGGACCCCTCGTCCGCCCCGGCGCCCGACCCGAGCCAGTCCTCCGGGATCGCCAACCCGCGCGACGGCGCGGCGCAGCAGCCGACGATCCCCGGCTGGAAGGTCGTCTACAACCCGAAGTACGGCACCCTCTTCGACGTACCGCCGGAGTGGGAGGTCATGAAGCCGGGCGCGATCACCTTCTTCGAGGACGAGAAGAAGAACGACGGCAGCCCGCTGGTGACGATGTCCGGGCCCACCCGCCTCAAGAGCAAGTGGTGCACGTACGACGTCGACAAGAACGGCACCGAGGAGACCTGGGGCCTGGCCTCCGCCGGCACCAAGGGCGGCCAGGGCGCCAAGGACACCGCGTCCGCCGCGCGCGGCGAGGCCGGCACCTGGGTGTGGGGCGGCTACGCGCAGCACATGCCGCAGAGCACCATCAAGATCACCAAGCCCGTGCCGTACAAGACGAAGTCCGGCCTCACCGGCAGCCTGGCGACCGCCACGGCGCCGGGCGTCAAGAAGCGCAACAAGTGCGAGACGGACGGCAAGTCCTACGCCTTCACCTTCAAGAACGGTGCCGGCGACTTCTCGACGTGGGTGCTCTACGGGGCCGACGGCGTCAAGGACGAGCTGTCCGACGAGACGATCCGGCAGATCCTCTCCACGGTCCGGCTCGCCCCCGCCGCCTGACCCTCCGGCCACCGGGCCCGGCCGCGCCGGTCCCGGTGGTCCCTCCGGCCGGCCTCGCGCCCACCGGCCCCCCGGAGCCTGACGGACCGTCCGGATATCGGGTTGGCACTCCGGGGAGGAGACAGGGATAGTCCCGGGGTGACCACACCCGCCGCCTCCCCGCACCAGGCTCCTCCCCGCTCCCGCCGTCCCGACTGGGCCGGCCGCAACTACCTCCTGCTCACCGCCGCCACGATCGTGACCAACCTCGGCACGCACGGCGCGCTGATCGCCACGACCTGGGCGGTCTTCGACTCCGGGGGCGACGCGGGCGACGTGGGTCTCGTGGCCATGGCCCGGTTCCTGCCGCTGGTCCTCTTCCTGCTCATCGGCGGCGCGGTGGCCGACCGGGTGCCCCGGCACCGGGTGATGGTCGCGGCCAACGCGCTCAACTGCGTCTCGCAGGCCGCCTTCGCCGTCCTCGTTCTCTCCGGCGAGGCCCGCATCTGGCAGATGATGGTGCTCACCGCGCTCTGCGGCACCGGCCAGGCCTTCTTCAACCCGGCGGCCGAGGGCATGCTCATGGCCACCGTCAGCGGGGAACAGGCGAGCCGCGCCTTCGCCGTCTTCCGCATGGCGATGCACGGCGCCGCCATCGGTGGCGCCGCGCTCGGCGGCGCGCTCGTCGCCTTCGTCGGACCGGGCTGGGTCCTCGCGATCGACGCGGTCGCCTTCGCCGTCGCGGGCGGTCTGCGGGCCTTCCTCGACGTGAGCGGCATCCCGGACCGCGCCCCCGGCGGCGGGCTCTTCGCGGATCTGCGGGAGGGCTGGCAGGAGTTCATCGGCCGGCCCTGGCTGTGGTCGATCGTCGCCCAGTTCTCGGTGGTGGTGGGCCTCATCGGCGCGGTGGAGTCCGTGTTCGGCCCGCTGGTCGCCCGGGACGAGCTGGGCGGCTCGCGCCCCTGGGGCATCGCGCTCGCCGCGTACGGGGCGGGGACGGTCATGGGCGCCGTCCTGATGACCCGGTGGAAACCGCGCCGGATGCTCTTCGTCGGAACCCTGTGCGTCTTCCCCATCGCGCTGCCCTCGGCCGCGCTCGCCGTGCCGCTCGACGCGGCGGGACTGACGGCCGCGATGTTCGTCAGCGGAGTCGCGATCGAGGTCTTCGGCGTCTCCTGGATGACGACCATGCACCAGGAGATCCCGGAGGAGAAGCTGTCCCGGGTCTCCGCCTACGACTGGTTCGGCTCCACGGCGCTGCTGCCGCTGTCCACGGCCCTCGCGGGCCCGGCGGAGAGCGCGTTCGGCCGGAGCGAGGCGCTGTGGGGCGCGGCGGCCCTGATGGTGCTCGTCACCGCGCTCGTCCTCCTCGTGCCGGACGTACGGAAGCTGACGCGGCGCCCGCACGCGAAGGCGGTCGCCGGCGCCCCGGAGGGCGCCCCTGTCCGGGACGCCTCAGCCGATGCCGAAGGCGCCCTCCGGGGGAACGGGTGACGGGACGGCCCCCGCGTCGAGGACCGGTTCCGCCCCGGCGGTGAAGCGGTCGAGCGTCTCCCCGTGCTCCACGCGCGCGGGGAAGGCGTCGGCCGCCGCGCGGCGCGCGAGGTGGGCGATGTCGATCTCCCGGCCGGAGGCGACCAGGACGGCGTTCCCGAAGCGGCGCCCGCGCAGTACTGCGGGCTCCGCGACGAGCGCGAGTTCCGGGAAGACGGCGGCGAAGGTGGCGAGCTGGGAGCGGAGGAAGGGGAAGGGGGCCCCGTCGGCCAGGTTGGCGGCGTAGAGCCCTCCGGGCCGCAGGACGCGCCGGACCTCGCGCGCGTACTCGACGGAGGTGAGGTGCGCGGGCACGCGCGAGCCGCCGAAGACGTCGCCCACGATCAGATCGGCCGAGGCGTCCGGTGCCGCCTCCAGCCAGGCCCGGGCGTCCGCCCCGTGCACGGTGGTCCCCGAGCCCTCGGGCAGGGGCAGGTGCTCCTCCACCAGGGCGAGCAGCCCCCGGTCGGCCTCGACGACGTCCTGGCGCGAGCCGGGCCGGGTGACGGCGACGTACCGGGGCAGCGAGAGCGCCCCGCCGCCCAGGTGCAGGACGTCGAGGGGCGCGCCGGACTCGGCGGCGCCGTCGACGACATGGGCGAGGCGCCGCGCGTACTCGAACTCCAGGTACGCCGGATCGTCCAGGTCGACGTACGACTGGGGCGCTCCGTCGACCGTGAGCAGCCAGGCCCGCTCCCGGTCCACGTCGGGCATGAGGCGCGCGGTGCCCTGGTCGACCTCGCGGATGACGGGGATGTGCTCGTTCACGCTCTCATTGTGCCGGGGGCGGCCGTCCGGGGATGCCGTGGGTGTGCGGACCGTCAGCCCGTCCAGACCGCGGCGACCTCCTCGGCGCGAGAGGTGCCCTGTGCCCGCCCCGCGCGGGCCGCCGCGGCGCGGTGCGCGGGGTCGAGGACGTTGCGGCCCATCGCCTTGCGGGAGCCTGCGTCGGGGGTGATCACCTCGACGCGCGCCCCGGCGGCGGCGAGGTCGGCGCCCTGCCGGGCCGGGGAGAGCACCACCTTGCTGCCCCGGGCGCTGGGGGCGATGACGACGATCCGGTCGTAGCCGGCGGCGAGGTGGGCGTTGGCCGTGGAGTGGATGCCGCCGTCGATCCAGCGGCGCCCGCCGATGCTCGCCGGGGGCCAGACGCCGGGGATGGCGCAGCTCGCGGTGACGGCGTCCGTGAGGGGGACCCCGCTGTTCTCGTCGTAGGCGGTGAGCTCGCCGGTCGCGGCGTCGACCGCGGTGATCAGCAGCGGCCGGGCGGGCCAGTCGGTGACCCGGCCGAGCCGCCGGGCGACGGTCGCGCGGCGGTCGGTCTCGGCGACGGTGGGCGCGGCGAGGGCGAGCCGGCCGAGCCTGCGTCCGTACTCCTCGGGGGTGCGGGACCTGAGGACGGCGACGGCGTACCGGACGATCGTGGGGACCCCGAGCCGTGCGGCGGGCTCGGTGGCCTCCCCGTCGAGCTGCTGCTCGTACAGCGCGTCGAGCCCGCCCCGCCCGCAGGCGAGCCGCGCCCCGACGACCGCGCCCGCCGAGCTGCCGACGATCAGGTCGGCGGTGGTCAGGTCGACCCCCGCGTCGAGGAGTCCGCGCAGGACCCCGATCTCCCACCCCGCGCCGACGAGCCCACCGGCCCCGAGCACCAGCGCCGTCCGCTTCCCCGTACGCGTCATGTGCCCAGTCTGACGCAGCAGTTGGGCCGCCCGGCACCCGGGGGGCCTAGAGATTCTTCAGGGCCTCGCGGACGGAGAGCGGGGAGAGGCGGGAGCCGTGGGCGGCGACGAAGGAGCGGACCTCCGCGGGGGCCGTCTTGCCGTACTCGCGCAGGCTCCAGCCGATGGCCTTGCGGATGAAGAAGTCGGGGTGGGCCGAGCGGCGCAGGCAGTAGGCGAAGAGCCGGTCGGCGTCGGTGGCGTCCTTGAAGCGGAGCTGGTGGAGGAGGGCGGTGCGGGCGACCCACAGGTCCTCGTCGTCGATCCACGCGGCCATCTCGCCGGCGAGGGCGGGGGCGGCCGCCACGAGTCCGCCGACGACGTGGGCGGCGAGGTGGTCCACCGTGTCCCACCAGGAGACGGTGGTGACGAGCCGGCGGGCGACCGGCAGGAAGCCGGAGGAGCAGCGCTTCACGTGCCGGCGGAGGTAGTCGACGGCGAAGTAGTGGTACTCGCGCTCGGGCAGGGCGAAGCAGCGCAGGGCGATCGCGGCGCAGTCGGTCTCGTCGGGGCGCGGGGTGCCGTCGAGGACCGTGCGGGACAGGGCGCGGCGCTCGGGCGTGCGGATGCCGAGGAAGGGGGCCGCGCCCTTCATGTACGCGACCATCTCCTGGGCCCGGAAAGGGTTCCCCGCGGCGGGGTAGACCGTGGTGAGCCGTGCCAGGACGGTGTCGGCGAGGGCGCTCGCGGGCGGCGCGGTGTCGGTCATGGGGCCCTCTCGGTCACGGCGCTCTCCGGGTGCGCCCCGGACGGACATGACGCACATTACGGCGCTCCTACGGACGCGTCCGTTACTCTCCCCGAATGCTCGCTCCCGTCCCCCGGCCGCCGGGCTCCCCTGCCGTCCGCTTCTCCCGGGCCCTGCTCGCCCCCCGCGCGCGGCTCTCGTTGCTGGCTCTTCTGCTGCTCACGGCGGCCACCCTCGTGGTGCTCTACGAGCCTCAGCGGATGCTCGCCTCGGGCTGGCCGCCGCACACGAGCGGCGCCGGGGCGGTGCTGCTCTTCGGTCTTGCGTACGGGGTGTGCGCGGCGGCGTTCGTACCGCGCCCGGTGCTCAACCTGGCGGCGGGCGCGCTCTTCGGGTCCGCGGCCGGTCTGACGGGGGCCGTCGCGGGGACGGTGCTCGGCGCGGGGATCGCCTTCACCCTCGGCCGGTTCCTGGGGCAGGACGCGCTGCGTCCGCTGGTGCGGGGCCGCTGGCTGACGGCGGCGGACGGGCAGCTGAGCCGGCACGGTTTCCGGTCGATGCTGGCGATCCGGCTGTTCCCGGGAGTGCCGTTCGCGGCGGCCAACTACTGCGCGGCCGTCTCCCGGATGGGGTACGTGCCGTTCCTCCTGGCGACGGCGCTCGGCTCGCTGCCGAACACGGCGGCGTACGTGGTGGCGGGTGCCCAGGCCGGGTCGCCGGGTTCGCCGGCGTTCCTCTTCTCGGCGGGGTTCATCGTCCTGTCGGGCCTCGGCGCGGCGGTGGTGGCCTGGCGCAAGCGGCACGGCCTGCGGGCGGCCGCGTCGGCCCCGGCGCCGGAGTCCGGGGCGACGCCCGAGCCGGTGCGGGAGCCGGCCCTCCCGTAGCTCCACGCGCTCGCCACGGGCACGTCATCTTCGGCATGTACGCTGCGCACGACCTTCTGACCGCACACGTACATAATCGGGACGGCCCTAGCCCCATGAGTTGGTTCGAATCGTTCATCCTGGGACTCGTCCAGGGGCTGACGGAGTTCCTTCCCATCTCCTCCAGCGCGCACCTCCGCCTCACGGCGGCCTTCGCCGGCTGGGAGGACCCGGGGGCGGCCTTCACCGCGATCACCCAGATCGGCACGGAGACCGCGGTCCTGATCTACTTCCGCAAGGACATCGCGCGGATCGTCTCGGCCTGGTTCCGTTCCCTCACCGACAAGTCGATGCGGTCCGACCACGACGCTCAGATGGGCTGGCTGGTGATCGTCGGCTCGATCCCGATCGGTGTCCTCGGCGTGACGCTCAAGGACCAGATCGAGGGCCCCTTCCGCGATCTGCGGATCACGGCGACCACCCTCATCGTGATGGGCATCGTCCTCGGCATCGCCGACCGGATGGCCGCCCGGGACGAGATCGGCGGCCGGCACCGCGCGATGCGCGAGCGCAAGACCCTCAAGGACCTCGGCGTGAAGGACGGCCTGATCTACGGCCTCTGCCAGGCGATGGCCCTGATCCCGGGTGTCTCCCGGTCCGGCGCGACGATCTCCGGCGGTCTGTTCATGGGCTACACCCGTGAGGCGGCGGCCCGGTACTCCTTCCTGCTCGCGATCCCGGCGGTGCTCGCCTCGGGCGCGTTCGAGCTCAAGGACGCGGGCGAGAGCGGCCACATCTCCTGGGGACCGACGATCTTCGCCACGATCGTCGCGTTCGGCGTCGGCTACGCGGTGATCGCGTGGTTCATGAAGTTCATCACCACGAAGTCGTTCATGCCCTTCGTGATCTACCGGATCCTGCTCGGCATCCTGCTCATCGTGCTGGTCTCGGCCGGCGTGCTGAGCCCGCACGCCGGCGAGTCCGGGGGCTGACGCCCTGGCCCCGGTGGGGGCGGCTCAGCTCCCGTAGGGCACCCTGGCGATCTCCTCGATCCCGCCCAGGGTGCCCCATTCGTTCTTCCCGAGCCGGGTCAGCGGGCGCATCAGGGTCATCTCGGGATGGCCGTCGACCATGACCGACGCGTCGACCGCCGCGTGCACGACCCGGCCGAAGACGACCGTGGAGTCACCGATCCGCAGCGTGCTGTGCAGCTCGCACTCCAGCGCCACCGGCGACTGGGCGACCCGCGGCGGCTTCACCCGCAGGCTCGGCTCCCGCTCGACGCCGCACGCGTCGAACTCGCTCACCCCGCGCGGGAAGTCCGTCGCCGTGGCGTTGATCCGCTCGAAGAGCCCCTCGGGGGCGAGGTTCACCACGAACTCCCCCGTCTCCTCCACGTTGCGCAGCGAGTCCTTGCGGCCGACCGACGTGAACTGCACGACCGGCGGGGCGACCGAGGAGATGGTGAAGAAGGAGTGCGGGGCGAGGTTGTCCGTCCCGTCGGCCGAGGCCGTGGACACCCAGGCGATGGGCCGGGGCACGACGGTGGCGGTCAGCAGCCGGTAGAAGGAGGTGCGGTCGGTCAGTTCGGGGTCGATGTTCACGCGCATGGCGGCCAGTATGACCGGCGCCCGCGCACATCCGTCCCGCACGGCCCTTGGCCCCTGGCGTCCGCTGCCCGACACTGAGCCGATGACGCAGCGCGTGGACCTCGCGACCGTGATGGACCGATTCGCCCTCGACGACCTGATCACCGGCTACGCGGCGGCCGTGGACGAGGGCGACTGGAGCGCCTACCGGGGGCTCTTCGCCCCGGCCGGCAGGGCCGACTACCGCGGCTCGGGCGGGATCGAGGGGCCCGCGGCGGAGGTCGCCGACTGGCTCGCCGCGACGCTGCCCCTGTTCCCCGTACGCCAGCACCTCATCGTGAACCGGCGGGTGCGGTTCCGGGAGCCGGGCGGCTACCCGGAGACCGGGGACCGGGCGGACATCGGCGCCGACTACGTCAACCCGATGCGGTTCGCCTCCGGCGAGGACTTCGTCTGCGGCGGGCGCTACGCCTTCGCGGCGCGCCGCACCGCCGACGGCTGGCGCCTGGCCTCCGTCGTCGTCGACGAGCGCTGGCGCCGCCACAGCTGACCCCGGACAACGGAGCGTCGCGGACACTGGAGGCATCGACGGGAGGCACGTCATGCGTGGTCCGTTCGTGATCCGCCGCCGCGGAGGCCGGGCCGACCGCACCCGCGCCCCTCGGCGCGCCGGGCACGGGGTGGGGCGCTCCCTGCTCGCCGTCGGCTGCGGCGCCCTGCCCGCGCTCGCCTTCCCGGCCCCCGGGCTCTGGTGGTGGGCGTACCTGGCGCTCGTGCCGTGGCTGCTGCTGATCCGCACCGCGCCGGGGGCCCGGCGCGCCGGTCTCGACGGCTGGTTCGGCGGCCTCGGATTCATGCTGGCGATGCACCACTGGCTGCTGCCGAGCCTGCACGTCTTCCTGCTCCCGCTCGCCGCGCTGCTCGGACTGCTGTGGCTGCCCTGGGGGTGGCTCGTCCGGGCGCTGCTCGGCGGGACCCCGTCGGCGCTCCGCGCGTCCGTGGCGCTGCTCGCGGTGCCCTCGGGGTGGCTGCTGGTGGAGCTGGCCCGTTCCTGGGAGGGGCTGGGCGGCCCGTGGGGCCTCCTCGGCGCGAGCCAGTGGCAGGTCACGGCGGCGCTGCGGCTCGCCTCGGTCGGCGGGGTCTGGCTGGTGAGCCTCCTGGTGGTGGCGGTGAACACGGCCGTGGTCCTGCTGGTGGCGGCGCCGGGGCAGCGTCTCGTCGGGGTCGCCGGGATCGCCGCCTGCGCCCTGGTGGCCGGGACGGCCGCCTGGGGCGTGCCGGTCCCGGACCGGAGCGGGACGGTACGGGTCGGTCTCGTGCAGCCGGGGGTCTTCGACGGGCCCGAGGGGCCGGAGCGGCGCCTCGCCCGGGCCGAGGCGCTGACCCGCTCGCTCGCCGGCAGGCCACTCGACCTGGTCGTGTGGGGGGAGAGCGGGGTCGGTGCCGATCCGACGGGCGACCCGGTGCTGGCGGCCCGGCTCACCGCCCTGTCGCGGGCGGTGGACGCGCCGCTCCTGGTGAACGTGGACGCGCGGGGCGCCGACCGCCCCGGCATCTACAAGAGCGCCGTCCTTGTCGACCCGAAGGGCCTCACGGGCGACCGGTACGACAAGATGCGGCTCGTCCCCTTCGGCGAGTACGTCCCCGCGCGTGGAGTCCTGGGCTGGGTGACGTCCGCCGGCCGCGCGGCCGAGGAGGACCGGCGGCGGGGGACCGAGCCCGTCGTGATGACCCTGCCCGCCCGCGAGGCCGGCGCGCCCCCGCTCCGGGTCGGGCCGCTCGTCTGCTTCGAGTCCGCGTTCCCCGACATGAGCCGCCGCCTCGTGCGCGACGGGGCCGCGCTGCTGGTCGTGCAGTCGGCGACCAGTACCTTCCAGGACAGCTGGGCGCCCGCCCAGCACGCCTCGCTCGCGGCGCTGCGGGCGGCCGAGACCGGCCGGCCCGTGGTCCACGCGACGCTCACGGGGATCAGTGCCGCGTACGGTCCCGACGGGCGGCGGATCGGCCCGGCGCAGGGCACCGGCGCGAGCGTCGCCGTCGTGCGCGAGCTGCCGCTCTCGGAGACGACGACGTTCTATGTCCGGTGGGGCGACTGGCCGTTGTACGGCGCGCTCGTGGTGGTCGGCGGCGTGGTCGCCGCCGGGGCCTCGGGGGCGTTCAGCCCGCCTGGGTCAGCGCCTCGCGGACGACGCGCTCGCACAGCTCGTGGGTCAGCAGGGCGTCGCGGGCGCTGAGCACCCGGCCCTCGCGTACCGAGTCGAGGAAGGCGAGGACCGCCTGCTCGATGCCGCGCTGCCGGGCCACCGGCACCCAGTCGCCGCGCCGGCGCACGGTGGGCTGGCCCTTGTGGTCGACGACCTCGGCGAGGTTGAGGACCTGGCGCTTGGTGTCCTGCCCCGACACCTCCAGGATCTCCTCGGTGGAGCCGTTCATCCGGTTCATCATGCCGATGGCGGTGAAGCCGTCGCCGGAGAGCTGCAGCACCACGTGGTGCATGAGCCCCTCACGGATCCGGGCGCGCACGTCGACGTGCTCGATCTCGCCGGGCAGCAGGAAGCGGAGGGTGTCGACGACGTGGATGAAGTCGTCGAGGACGAAGGTGCGGGGGTCCTCGGGCAGGCCGATCCGGTTCTTCTGGAGGAGGATCAGCTCCCGCGGGTGCTCGACGCACTGGGCGTAGCCGGGGGCGAGGCGCCGGTTGAAGCCGACGGCGAGGCTGACCCGGTGCTTCTCGGCGAGCTCCACGATCCGCTCGGAGTCGGCGTACTCGTACGCCAGGGGCTTGTCGACGTAGGTGGGGACGCCGGCCTCGACGAGCCGGCCGGCGATCTCGGCGTGGGCGGCGGTGGAGGCGTGCACGAAGGCCGCGTCGAGCCCGGCGGAGATCAGCGAGTCGAGGTCGGTGTGGCGCCGCTCGGCGGGCAGGTGCAGGGTGTCGGCCACGCGCTCCAGGGTCGCCGGGGTGCGGGTCTGGAGGTGCAGTTCGACGTCGGGGAGGGCGCCGAGGACGGGAAGGTAGGCCTTCTGCGCGATGTCGCCGAGTCCGATGCAGCCAACCTTCACGGGGTCTCCCTTGTCGTCGTTCGCCGGCCCTGGCCGTGACGGCCGTTCGCGCCGGTCAGCTTACGCGGGAGGGATCATGCCCTGACCGGGGGACGGGGTCGACGGGCGGCCGCCAGTCGCAGATGCCGTCGAAGCCGCGCAGGGCGAGGCCGGGCCCGAAGCGGGAGACGGCGCTGACGGCCGTGTCGCGCAGGACGACGGCGGGGCGGGCGGAGAGCATGGTGAGCGCTCCGGTGCGGGCGGCCCTGCGGACGATGGCGGTGGTGCGCGGCAGCCGGTCGGCGGTGTACGCGGCGAGCGCGCGGCCCGGCTGGAACCCGGGGGCGGTGCCGGCGTGGTGGGCGAGGACGACGGCGTCCTCGATGGCCTGGTTCCCGCCCTGGCCGAGGCTCGGCATCATCGCGTGCGCGGCGTCGCCGAGGAGGGCGACCCGGCCCCGGTGGAAGGCGGGCAGCGGGTCGGGCAGGTGGTGCACGTCGTGCCGGAGGATCCGGTCGGGGGCGACACCGGCGAGGATCTCGGGGACGGGGTGGTGCCAGTCCCCGAACAGCCGCAGCAGTTCGGCCTTCTCGTCGTCGGGCGCGTGGGCGCCGGCGGGGGCCACGGCCATGGCGTACGCGTAGACCCGGCCGTCCTTGAGGGGCTGGCTGCCCCACAGCCTGCCGGCGCCCCAGGTCTCGTGCGGGGCGAAGGGCCGCGCGGGGGCGGGGACGACGACGCGCCAGGTGGTGGTGCCGGAGTAGCGGGGGCCGGGGTGTCCGGGGAAGAGCGCCCGGCGGGTCGCGGAGTGGATGCCGTCGGCGCCGAGGACGAGTTCGGCCTCGAGTTCGCCGCGCGTGCCGGTGCCGGTGTCCGCGACGGTGACGCGGGCGGGACGGTCGTCGTCGCCGAAGTCGGTGACGGTGGCGGCGGCTCCGGTGCGGACGACGCCCTCGGGGAGGGCGGAGGTGAGGATCTCGACGAGGGTGGCGCGGTGGAGGAGGACGAGGGGCCCGCCGAAGCGGGCGGCGGCCGCCTTGGCGTCGGTGCGGGCGAGCCAGCGGCCGCCGGGGGTGCGCATGCCGCCGTCGCCCTGCCAGGCGGAGAGGGCGCGGACGCGGTCGCCGAGGCCGACGGCGTCGAGGGCGCGCTGCGCGTTCGGGGCGAGGCCGATGCCGGCTCCGACGGGGGCGAGGCCGGCGGCGCGTTCGAGGACGGTGACCTGCCAGCCGCGCCGGTGCAGGGCGACGGCGGCGGTGAGTCCACCGATGCCGGCTCCGACGACGACGGCACGGCGCTGCTGTTCCATGGCTGCTCCTCGGCTCGGGACGGTCGGATCGACGGCTCACTACAGGTGTAGTGAGCCCGACACCGCGACCGTACTACAGGTGTAGTTCCGTCGGTAGGGGCCGGTAGTAGGTTGTCCCCCATGACCTCAGCCACCGCCGGGACCCCGGCCCCGGAGTCCCCCGCCTCCCGCGCCGAGCGGATCGGCGACGCCGCCCTCGCCCTCCTGGTCGAGCGGGGGATGCGGGGCCTGACCCACCGCGCCGTGGACGAGCGGGCGGGGCTGCCGCAGGGCTCGACGTCCAACCACGCCCGCACCCGCCAGGCCCTCCTGGAGACGGCCGTGCGGCGCCAGGTCCAGCGCGAGGCCGAGGTCCTCACCCCGCACGAGCTGCCGGGCCCGGAGAGCGGCGGCGACGCTCTCGTCGACGCGCTCGCCCGCTCCCTCCACCGCTATCTCACCGACCACCGCTCCCTGCTGGTCTCCCGCTACGAGCTGGCCCTCGAAGCCACCCGCCGGCCGGAACTCCGGAGCTTCTTCGACACGGCCGGCTCGGCCTTCCACACCCCGCTGATCGCGATGATGACGGCGGCCGGCTCGCCGGAGCCCGAACGGCACGCGCTCTCCCTGATCGCCTGGAGCGAGGGGCTGATGTTCTCCTGCGCGGCGGGCTCCTTCCACGCGGCCGTGCCGAGCCGCGCGGAACTGCGCACCGGCTTCGACGAGTTGCTGCGCGGCATGCTCGGGAACCGGCCCTGACGCAGGCGAGCCGGCACGGCTCCGGCCTGCGGCGAGACCCCTGGCGCCACCGGACGGCATGGGAGACGATGCCGCCCATGACCACCGAACGCACCGAAACCGCCCCGCGCGTCGACCCGGCCACCACCACGGGCGAGCGCGAGGCCCTGGAGCAGTGGCTCGACTTCCACCGCGCGACCCTCGCGATGAAGTGCGAGGGGCTCGACGACGCCCAGCTCCGCACCCCGTCCGCGCCGCCGTCGGACCTCAACCTGCTGGGCCTGGTCCGGCACATGGCCGAGGTCGAGCGCGGCTGGTTCCGCCGCGTCCTGGCCGGCGAGGACGCGCCGTGGATCTACTCGACGAAGGAGGACCACGACCGGGACATCCACGCCACGGACGAGGACACCTACGAGGAGGCCCACGCCACCTGGCAGGCCGAGATCGCCCGTGCGCGCACCCTGGCCGCCGGCCGTGGCCTCGACGACCTGGGGGCGGGCGAGCACCGCTCCGGCGAGCGCTTCAACCTCCGGTGGATCTACCTCCACATGATCGAGGAGTACGCCCGCCACAACGGCCACGCGGACCTCATCCGCGAGCGGATCGACGGCGCGACCGGCGACTGACCCCGCCGGGCGGAGCCGCTCCGCCCGGCCGCGCCGGTCAAGACCGGGCCCCGCACGGCTCACCCGTGCGGGGTATTCCCCGCCGGTAGGGGCGCGAAGATCACGCGCGGCCCAGCAGAGTTGCGCGGGTGCATGGAACCCGAACCACAGTGAAGATCCTGGTCGGGGCGGCGGTCGCCGCCCTGGCGGGCTGCGTCTCGGTGGACGCCCCGCCGACGGCGCCCACCCCCGCGCCCGCGCCCGCGCCCGCGGCCGACACCGTACGCCCCGCCCAGGACGTGGCACCGCAGATCGTCGAGGGCCCGGCCCGCGAGGCCCTCGAAGCGGCGCTGCCCGCTCCCCCGCCGTCCGCGGCGCCCCGCGCCTCGCCCTCGGCGGAGCACCACCGGCGGGCGGTGACACCTCCCCGCCCCGAGACCCCGCACCCCGACTCCGTACCGCACCGGCGCGAGCGCCCGCGGTCGGCGGTCCGGCCGGACCTGCCCGAACCGCCCGGACTGCGGGAGCTCCGGAGGCTGCCGGGGAACCCGCCGGTCTCCCGGACGGACGTCTGCGATCTGGGCGAGCGGTACGGGGGCTGGGGGCCCGGCAGCGATCCGGCCAGGATCTGTCACGGCGCGTACGGCCGGTAGGGGTCCCCCGGGGGAACCGGGCCCCGTCAGGCGTCCCTGAGCCGCAGCTCCAGGCGCTCGATCGCGGCCCGCACCCCGTTCCCGTAGCCGTCGTCGTCGAGGTGGTCCGAGGCCGTGCGGGCCCGGTCCAGATGGACCCGCGCGGCGTCGGGCCGCTGGAGCTTGACGTAGTCGGCGGCCAGGTTGAGATGGAGCGAGGGATACAGCGCCCGGAGGGCGGCGGCCGAATCGTGCGCGGCGAGCCGCTCCTCCGCGAGGCCCTCGGCCGCGCTCAGCGCCCGCAGGTCCCAGGCCAGCTCGGTGTCGGGATCGTCCTGGGCGTCCGCCATGTAGTGCGCGAGGGTGCAGCGGTGCAGGGGGTCGCCGTCCGGGCCGATCTGCTGCCAGAGCAGCCCGAAGCGATTGCGGGCCTCCTCGCGGTCGCCGCCGTGGAGCAGCATCATGGCCTGCCCGATCCTGGTCATGATGCCCTCGTCGGACACCTGCTGCTGCTCGGTCACCGCGACCTCCACCCGCTCACCCACTGGGAGTGACGACGCTAGCCGCACCCGGCCCGGATCGGGCCGAGGCTCAGCCGAGGTCCGGGATCCGCCAGTCGATCGGCTCGTGCCCCTGGGCCGCGACGGCCGCGTCGATCTGGGTGAAGGGCTGCGATCCGAAGAACTTCTTCGCCGACAGCGGCGAGGGGTGCGCCCCCTTCACCACGACGTGCCGCTCCTCGTCGATGAGCGGCAGCTTCTTCTGCGCGTAGTTGCCCCACAGGACGAAGACGGCGGGGTCGGGGCGGGAGGCGACGGCGGTGATGACCGCGTCCGTGAACTTCTCCCAGCCCTTGTTCTTGTGCGAGTTCGCCTCGCCGGACCGGACCGTCAGCACGGCGTTCAGCAGGAGGACGCCCTGCTCGGCCCACGGCATCAGATAGCCGTTGTCCGGGATGGGGTGGCCGAGCTCCGCCTGCATCTCCTTGTAGATGTTCCGCAGGGAGGGCGGGGTCTTCACGCCGGGGCGGACGGAGAAGCAGAGGCCGTGACCCTGCCCCTCGCCGTGGTACGGGTCCTGACCGAGGATCAGGACCTTCACCTTGTCGTACGGGGTGGCGTCGAGGGCGGCGAAGACCTCGTCCTTCGGCGGGAAGACCGGTCCCCTCGCGCGCTCCTCCTCGACGAACTCGGCGAGCTGGGCGAAGTACGGCTTCTGCAGCTCCTCGCCGAGGACACCCCGCCAGGACTCGGGCAGCATGCTGGTGTCGGTCACGGTCACAACCTCCGGTGGACGTTCCTGTTACTCCGTCCGAGAACCTATAGGGGGCCACTGACAGTGGCCCCCTCAGGTCTGCTACCAGCTGGCCCGGCGGCTCAGCTCCCACACCTGCATGACGGTCTGCGGGTCGAGGGCGCGCTCTCCGCCGCCGATGTCCTCGCCGGCCGCGATGTACAGCTTGCCCTGCCACAGGGGCAGCAGCCGGACGTCCCCGACCATGATCTCCTGAGCCTCCACGAACTCGTCCGTGACGGTCCCGCGGTCGCTCTCGCGGCGGGACTTCGGCAGCAGTTCGTTGGTGATCCGGGAGCTCTCGTAGGGCGTGCCCAGGACGTTCTCCTTGCCCACGAAGGGGGCGACGAAGTTGTCCGGGTCCGGGAAGTCGGGGAACCAGCCGCGGCCGAAGACCGGGTACTCGCCCTTCTGGTAGCCCGCCTGGAACTCCTTCCACGGCTTGCCGTGCAGGGTGACCTTGAAGAGGCCGGACTCCTCCAGCTGCCGCTTGAGCTCGGCGAACTCGGCGGCCGTCGAGGAGCCGTACCGGTCGGTGGTGTACCAGAAGTCCAGCTCGACGGTCTCGGTGATGCCGCCCTTGCGGAGGATGCGCTCCGCCTTCTCCTTGCTGGGCGTGCCGAAGCGGTCGAAGAACTTGGTGGTGTGGGCGGCGATCCCCTTGGGCACCATGGAGTACAGGGGCTCGGCGGTGCCCTGGTAGACCTTGCTGACCAGTTCGTCGCGGTCGACGAGCTGGGCGATGGCCTTGCGGACGGGGAGCTTGGCGACGGACTCGTCCTGGGTGTTGAAGACCAGGTAGCGGATGTCGGCGCCGGTCGACTCGACGATCTGGAGGCCCTTGTTCTCGGGCTTGTCCTCCTGGAGGGCGACGACCTCGTCGGCGGTGAGGCCGCGGTAGGTGGCGTCGATCTCGTCCTTCCGGAGCGCGGCGACCATCGCCTCGGAGTCGTCGAAGTACCGGATGGTGACTCCGCCGTTCTTACGGTCGGCGAAGCCCTTGTAGGTCGGGTTCTTGGTCAGCTCCGCCTTCTCGCGCTCGGTGTACGAGTCGAGGACGTACGGGCCGGAGCCCATGATCTTGCCGTCCTTGCGGAGCTTGTCGGCCGGGTACTCGGCCGGGTCCACCAGCGACATGGCGGGGGTGGCCAGGACGAACGGGAAGGTGGCGTCCGACTTGTTCAGCCGGAAGACGACGGTGCGGTCGCCGACGGTGTCGATCTTGTCGAGCGAGCCGAGCATCCCGTTGGGGCCGCCCTTGTGGTTGATCGTGCGGATGCGCTCGATCGAGTACTTCACGGCCTCGGCGTCCAGCTTGTGCCCGTTGGAGAACGTGAGGCCCTCCACGAGCTTGCACTCGAAGACCCGGCTGGAGGTGTCGGTGAACTTGCAGTCGGCGGCGTCCGACTGCGGGGTGGTGCTGCCCGTGGGGAAAGCGACCAGGGTCTGGAAGACATTCCGGAAGAGCTCCCAGGAATTGTCCCAGGCGGCGGCCGGATCAAGCGTGGTGGGAGAACTCGTCGTACCGATGACGATTCTCTGATCCCCGGCGGATTCGCTGTCCGAGAAGACACCGCATCCGGTTACCAGGGATATGGACACAAGGGCTGCAGCGGCCTGCAGACTGGTCCGGTTGAACACGTGCACGCTCCTCGTTCAGCCAGGGGTCGGCCGACGATACCGCAGCACCCCGTCAGGTCAATGTTCGAGCCCGACGGGGCACTTGAGGCATTCGACGTATAACCGGGCCCAATCCGGACACGAAATCCGGAAAGTGTCCGATTATCGGTCACCCGACTCCGGCGTTCAGGAAAATCCCGCCGTCGACGACCAGCGTCTGGCCGGTGATCCACTCCGACTGGGACGAGGTCAGGAAGGCGGCCGCGCCGCCGATGTCCTCGGGCTCGCCGAGCCGGCCGAGCGGATAGGCGGCGGCCGCCTCCGCCTCACGGCCCTCGTAGAGCGCCTGCGCGAATTTCGTCTTCACGACGGCCGGAGCGATCGCGTTGACCCGCACGAGCGGGGCGAATTCATGGGCCAGCTGGATGGTCAGATTGATCATCGCGGCCTTGCTGATTCCGTATGCGCCGATGAAGGGCGAGGCCGAGACGCCGGCGACCGAGGCGATGTTCACGATCGCCCCGCCGTGCTCCTTCTGCCAGGCGTGCCAGGTCCGCTGGGCGAAGCCGAGCGCGGAGACCACGTTGGTCTCGAAGACCTTGCGGGCCACCCCGAGGTCCAGGTCGGCGATGGGGCCGAAGACCGGGTTCGTACCGGCGTTGTTGATCAGGAAGTCCACCCGGCCGAAGCCGTCCATCGCCGCCTCGACGGCGGCGGCCTGGTGGGCCTCGTCGTGCGCCTTGCCGGGGACACCGATGGCCCGGTCGGCCCCGAGCCGCTCGACGGCCTCCTTGAGTGCCTCCTCGCCCCGCCCGGTGATGACGACCCGGTCGCCGCGGGCGACCAGCGCCTCGGCGATGCCGTAGCCGATGCCCCGGCTGGCTCCGGTGACGAGGGCGACCTTGCCGGACAGCTCCGGCCGTTCCTGAGCGCTCATGCGCGTCTCCTCCTCTCGCTGCCGGACGTCAGTTGAGCGGGCCGCCGGCCACGTACATGACCTGGCCGGAGACAAAGCCGGCGTCGTCGCCCGTGAAGAAGGCGATCGCGTTGGCGACGTCCTCGGGGCGGCCGACCCGCTGCACCGGGATCATGGAGGCGGCGGCCGCCTGGAACTCCTCGAAGCCCATGCCGACGCGCTCGGCGGTCTGCGCGGTCATCTCGGTGACGATGAAGCCCGGGGCGACGGCGTTGGCGGTGACGCCGAACTTGCCGAGCTCCTTGGCGAGGGTCTTGGTGAGGCCCTGGAGACCCGCCTTGACGGCCGAGTAGTTGGCCTGGCCGCGGTTGCCGAGCGCCGAGGAGGAGGAGAGGGAGACGATCCGGCCGAAGCCCGCGTCCACCATGTGCTTCTGGACGGCCTTGGCCATCAGGAAGGCGCCCTTGAGGTGGACGTTCATGACGATGTCCCAGTCGGACTCGGACATCTTGAAGAGCAGGTTGTCGCGGAGCACACCCGCGTTGTTGACGAGGATCGTCGGCGCGCCGAGCTCGGCGGCGACCCGCGCGACGGCGGCCTCCACCTGCGCGCTGTCCGAGACGTCGCAGCCGACGGCGAGAGCGGTGCCGCCCGCGGCGGTGATCTTCTCGACGGTGTCCTTGCAGGCCGCCTCGTCGAGGTCGAGTACGGCGACGGCGCGGCCCTCGGCCGCCAGGCGGAGCGCGGTGGCCGCGCCGATGCCCCGTGCGGCACCCGTGACGACGGCTACGCGCTGCTCGGTGGTGGACATGCTTGGTTCTCCTCGCCCTTGGATCGTCCCTGGTCGCGGCCGAACCGGTCGCCGCTCCTGCGTCCCGCACATGAGCGACCGCTTAGTATCGTCCGCAGACGAGACGCTAGAAGCCCTGGCACCCGGTGTCAACGGCACACCGGGTGCACCAGGTCACTCCCCTTGCTCCTACCGGACGAGTACCGGACGGCTACCGGACGACTACGGGACGAGCACCGGACGACTACCGGACGAGAAGGTCGAGCAGCCGCTCCACCTCGGCCTCGGGGTCGGCCGTCAGACCCGTGTGCACGGGCCCCGGCTGCACCACCGTGGAGCGCGGCGCGATCAGCCAGCGGAAGCGCCGCCCCGCGTCGTCGCGCGCGGCCTGGCCCGCCGCGTCACCGCCCAGGCAGACCCCCTCGACGGCACGCAGCGCGGCCCGTACGCCGGTCACGTCGGCCGCCGGGTCGAGCACCGTCAGCTTGGCCTCGTCCAGATGCGTCCGCGCGGCGACGAAGGACCGGGCGCGGCAGTAGACGACCACTCCCGCGTTGAAGCACTCGCCGCGCTCCACTCGCGGGACGACGCGCAGCAGCGCGTACTCGAAGACATCGCGGTCGGTCACGTCGTGCTGTCCTTCTCGGTGGGGTGCGTCCGGGGCGCGAGGCGGTCGGCGAGCCAGCCGGGCGGCTGCTGCGGGCGGCTCTCGCTGCGGGGCCCGAGCGTGATCCGCTCGTGGATGGTGGCGGCGCGCGGCAGCAGCGCCGCGACGTAGGCGGCGCGCACCTCGTCCGTGCTGTCGAAGCCGGGCTCGTCGACGAGCCACTCGTCGGGGACGTCGGCGGCGACCTCCTCCAGGAGCTCGCGGGTGACCAGCGGAGCGAGCTCGGCGGCCGCGGCGGCGATGTCCGGGGCGAAGGGAGCGAGCGCGTGGTCGGAGGCGTCGTACGGCTTCGCGGCGGAGGCCTGGGCGCCCGGCCAGTTGTGGTGCCAGATCATGGTGGCGCCGTGGTCGATGAGCCACAGGTCGCCGTGCCACACGAGCATGTTCGGGTTGCGCCAGGACCGGTCGACGTTGTTGATCACCGCGTCGAACCAGACGACCCTGCCGGCCTCCTGGGGGTCGACCTCGTACGCGAG
This sequence comes from Streptomyces tanashiensis, assembly GCF_014648895.1. GTDB lineage: Bacteria > Actinomycetota > Actinomycetes > Streptomycetales > Streptomycetaceae > Streptomyces > Streptomyces tanashiensis. The sequence goes on along the minus strand of NZ_BMRZ01000007.1, from coordinate 96,156 downwards.
CGGGTCGAAGCCCAGCGAGCCCGGCAGGAAGTCCATGCCCAGGTTGAGCCCGCCGCTCGCCTTGAGCAGCTCCTGCACCTCCTGGTCGGGTTCGGAGAGCCCGATGACCGGGTCGAGCTGGATGGTGACGAGCTCGGGCACCCGCAGACCGAGCCTGCGGGCCAGCTGCCCGCAGATGACCTCGGCGACCAGGGTCTTGCGGCCCTGGCCGGCACCGGTGAATTTCATAACATAAGTGCCGAGATCGTCGGCCTCGACGATCCCGGGGAGCGAACCGCCCTCACGCAAAGGCGTGACATAGCGGGTCGCTACGACCTCTTCCAACACTTTCCCAGGCCACCCATCTCTTCAGCCTTACAATCTACGGACGACTTCTCCGGGGCGTAGAGGCAGGAATCACCGGTGCCGGGGAGAATCCGGGGAGTTTCGGCCGGTGAGCCGGTCTCCCCGCTCCCCCAGCAGACCCGTCGATGGTGCCGCGCCCCTTGCTGCCGGCTTCCGGCATGAAGTGAGCATAGTAACCGAGGGTGATCGAAGTCGCCGGCGATGCAGATCAGGCGCGGGCCGCACCGGATGGCGCCACGCGCTCTTCTCGTCCCACCCGGGTTCCCGGACTTCATGTCCCGCACCCGCGTCGTGCACCCCGGGTCCGTGCGCGTCCTGTGCTGCTGAACTGACGGGGCTGAGGATCCTCTTACGGATCCGTGACGCGCGGCCCGTCGGGCACCTCACCGGGACCGGGGCGGCATAGCTTCGGGGCATGCGCGTACTTGTGACTGGAGGAGCGGGCTTCATCGGCTCGCACGTCGTCGCCGAGCTGATCGGACGCGGGCACGACCCTGTGGTGTTCGACATGACGATGGACGGGCGGGACGTACGGGACCCGAAGGCGGTGCTGGACGCCTTGGCCGGGGTCGACGCGGTCTGTCACCAGGCGGCCAAGGTGGGCCTGGGCAAGGACTTCGGGGACGCACCCGGCTACGTGTCGGTCAATGACCTCGGTACGGCGGTCCTGCTGGCCCAGATGGCGGATGCCGGCGTGCGGCGGCTGCTGCTCGCCGGGTCGATGGTCGTCTACGGCGAGGGGCGGTACGAGTGTGCCGCGCACGGCGTGGTCCGGCCCGGTCCGCGGGCCGAGGCCGATCTGAAGGGGGGTCGGTTCGAGCCGCGTTGTCCGGACTGCGGTGCCGACCTTGCCCCCGGTCTGGTCGCGGAGGACGCGCCGATGGACCCCCGGAACGTCTACGCCACCACCAAGCTGGCGCAGGAACACCTCGCGTCCTCGTGGGCCCGGGCGGTCGACGGACGCGTGATCGCGCTGCGCTACCACAACGTCTACGGCCTGGGGATGCCCCGCGACACCCCGTACGCGGGCGTGGCCGCCCTGTTCCGGTCCGCGCTCGCGCGCGGCGAATCGCCGCGCGTCTTCGAGGACGGTGGTCAGCGGCGGGACTTCGTCCACGTACGGGACGTGGCCTCGGCCAACGCGACGGCGCTGGAGGCGCTGGCCGCTGGGCCGGGCTTCGCCGCGTACAACGTCGGCAGCGGCGATCCACGGACCGTCGGCGACATGGCCGAGGCGCTGGCCGCCGCGTGCGCGGGGCCGTCCCCGGTCGTGACCGGCGAGTACCGGCTGGGCGACGTCCGGCACATCACCGCCGACTCGGGGCGGCTGCGCCGCGAGCTGGGATGGCGCCCGACGGTGTCGTTCGCCGACGGGATGGCCGAACTCGCGGGCGGCACGGAAGGCCCGGCCGCGCGGGAGGCCGGGCTCGCCCGGCAGCCGTAGGGCAGCAGTGGGCTGACCTGGGACACCGCCTACCCCACCGGTACCGGCAGGGTCAGTTCGAAGCGGCAGCCGCCGGAGACGTTGCGGACGTCGGCCCGGCCGGCGTGTGCCTCGACGATGCCCCGGACGATCGCCAGGCCGAGGCCAGCCCCCGAGGGTGGAGTGCGCGCCGGGGTGCCGCGCCAGCCGGTGTCGAAGACGCGCGGGAGGTCTTCCTCGGGGATGCCTCCGCAGGCGTCGGTGACCGAGAGGACCACGGAGTCCGCGCGGCGTTCGGCCGCGATCGCGACCGTACCGTCGGCGGGGGTGTGGTGGATGGCGTTCACGAGGAGGTTGGAGAGGACTCGGGTCATCTCCTTGCCGTCCACCTCCACCGGGAGCGGTGCGACGTTCTCGCCCGCGAGGCGCACGCCGTGTTCTCGTGCGAGGGCGTCGGCGCCGGCCAGGGCGTCTCCGACGAGATCGTAGAGGGACATCCGGGTGGGGCTGAGGGTCAGCGCGCCCGCGTGGATGCGGGAGAGCTCGAAGAGGTCGCCGACCATGGAGTTGAGGCGGTCGACCTCCGTGCGCATCTGGCGGTGGTAGCGGGCGGGATCGGCCGCCATGCCGTCCTCCAGCGCCTCCGACATGGCGCGCAACCCGGCCAGTGGGGTGCGCAGGTCGTGCGAGATCCAGGCCACGAGCTCGCGCCGCGAGGTCTCCAGGGCGCGCTCGCGTTCGCGGGAGGCGGCCAGCCGTTCGCTGGTGAGGGCGAGCTCGCGGCTCAGCGCCTCGAATTCGGCGGGGGCGGGTACGAGCGGTGGGGTGAACGTGCCCTGCTCCCCGAAGCTGCGGGCCGCTCCGACGAGTTCCCGGCATCGCCGGACGACCTGGCGGCCCAGGAGCAGCGCGGTGGCCAGCGACACGACGGCCGCCATCGCGACGACCATGGTCACCACGGCCAGGTCGTGGGACGACAGGAACATCGCCCACGCCACCGCGAGCGTCCCGGCGAGCATCGCGGACACGGCGACGGCAGCGACGACGGCGAGGGACACCGCGACGCTCCGGTGCCTCAGGAGCCGCAGCGCCACGGCTCCCATAAGGCCGGCGGCGCCCGCCCCGAGCAAGGCGTACAGGGCGATCAACAGCAGGTCACGCATCGTCGGCCGCCCTCTCGCCGGCCGATGTGGCCTCCGGGCTCGCCTCGAAGCGGTAGCCGACGCCCCAGACGGTCTGGATCAGCCGCGGGTTCGCCGGGTCGTCCTCGACCTTTCCGCGGAGCCGGCGCACGTGGACGGTCACGGTGGAAAGATCTCCGAAGTCCCAGCCCCAGACCTCGCGCATCAGCCGCTCCCGGTCGCAGACCTGCCCCGGGTGCCGCAGGAAGTAGGTGAGGAGGTCGAACTCCCTCAGGGTGAGCGTGAGTTCCTTCCCGTTCTTGGTGACGCGGCGGGCCGTTGCGTCCAAGGACAGCCCCGCCGCGTCGAGCCGTTGCCCATCGGCCGGAGCGGCGGCGGCCGCGCGACGCAGGACCGACCGCACACGCAGGACGAGCTCTCGCGGGCTGAAGGGTTTGGTCACGTAGTCGTCCGCGCCGACCTCCAGGCCCAGGATCCGTTCGTCCTCGTCACCTCGCGCGGTCAGCATGATGACCGGGACCGGTGGGCTGCCGTTCTCCCGTGCGCGCAGCCGGCGGCAGACCTCCAGCCCGTCCATGCCTGGCAGCATCAGGTCCAGCACCACGAGGTCGGGCCGGAGCTCCTCGGCGGCGCTCAGCGCGGCCGGCCCGTCGGCGGCCAGGCTTACTGCGAAACCAGCCCGCTTCAGGTACTCGGCCACGACTTCCGAGACGGTCGGATCGTCGTCCACCACGAGGACCCTGCCCAGGGCACCGGCCCCGTCGACACCATCGGCGTGGTGTCCTTCGTACGGGCTCTCCCCGTCGGTCACTGCCATGGCCCCAGGTTGTCACCCGTCCGGCCGTGGCTCTGGCACAGGCACCCCTCCCCCGGGATGGCGTCCGCGTTTCGTAAGGACTGGAAGGGGCATTTCCCGCTCCTCGGTTCCTACGGTGTGGAGGGTGACTGCATCTGCTTGCCCGCCGCCCCGCGCGGACCTCGTACTGCCGTGCCTCGACGAAGCCGAAGCGCTCCCCTGGGTGCTGGCGCGGGTGCCCGCCGGGTGGCGGGCCATCGTCGTCGACAACGGCTCGACCGACGGCTCCGCGGAGATCGCCCGAAGCCTCGGGGCGACCGTCGTCCACGAGAGCCGGCGTGGTTTCGGTGCCGCCTGCCACGCCGGGCTGCTCGCGGCCCGCGCCGACCTGGTCTGCTTCTGCGACTGCGACGCCTCGATGGACCCAGGACTGCTCGCCCCGATGGCCGCCCGCGTGGCATCGGGCGAGGCCGATCTGGTGCTCGGGCGTCGGCGCCCGCAGGGGCGAGGTGCCTGGCCCCTGCATGCCCGCGCCGGGAACCTGGCCCTCGCGCGCATGCTGCGTCACCGCACCGGGCTGCGGCTGCACGACCTCGGCCCGATGCGGGTGGCACGACGAGAGGCGCTGCTTGGGCTGGGGCTGACCGACCGGCGCAGCGGCTACCCGCTCCAAATGGTCGTACGGGCTTCGGATGCGGGCTGGCGGGTCGCCGAGACGGACGTCCCGTACCTGCCCCGCTCGGGGAAGTCGAAGGTCACCGGGACCTGGCGGGGCACCTGGCACGCCGTGCGCGACATGCGCCGGGTCCTGGCGGAGCCGCCCGGCGCACCGTCCGTCGCGGCCGGAGAGGTCTCCGTATGAGCACCCTCCTCGTCATCGCCAAGGCGCCCGTGGCGGGCCGGGTCAAGACACGCCTCACCCCGCACTTCACCCCGGAACAGGCAGCCGAGCTGGCCCGAGCCGCCCTCCAGGACACGCTCGCGGCCGTGCTGTACGCCTCCGTCGGGCGTCGTGTTCTGGTCCTCGAAGGGCGACCGGGGCCGTGGGTGCCCGAGGGCATCGAGGTCCTTCCGCAAGGCGTCGGGAGCCTGGACGCCCGACTGGCCGCGGCCTTCTCCCACGTCGAAGGGCCCGCCCTGCTCATCGGCATGGACACCCCTCAGGTCACCCCCGACCTCCTCGCCCAGGGCCTCGACTTCAGCGAGACCGATGCCTGGTTCGGCCCGGCCGACGACGGCGGATTCTGGGCGCTCGGCCTGGCCGAGCCCGACCCGGCACTCTTGCTCGGCGTCCCCATGTCGGTGGCACACACCGGGCGCGAGCAGCGCCGACGGCTGACCGCGTCCGGGCGCGCGGTACGGGACCTGCCCGAGCTGTGCGACGTGGACACCCCGGCCGACGCGGCACAGGTCGCGGCCGCCATACCCGGCACCCGCTTCGCCACCCTCCACGACCGGCTGGGCGCGGTGACGCGGTGACCGCCCAACTGACCGAGCCCGCCCTCGCCTGGCGGGCCGACCCGTACGCCAAGGCGCTCCGCACCGGCCGTGGCCCTCTCTACCTGCGCCGAGACGACGGCTGGCTGCTGCCGCTCGAGGTCGAGCGATGGTGCGCCGAACCCGACGCGGCCGACACCACCGTCCTCGACCGCTGCGACGGCCCGGTCCTGGACATCGGGTGTGGACCCGGCCGCCTCGTCACAGCCCTCGCCGCACGCGGACACCGGGCTCTCGGGGTGGACGTCACCCCGGAGGCGGTGGCCCGCGCAGTCCGCGCGGGAGGCAGCGCCCTGTGCAGATCGGTCTTCGATCCCCTGCCTCGTGAGGGCCGCTGGGACACCGTGCTGCTCATCGACGGCAACATCGGCATCGGAGGCGACCCGGCCGCCCTGCTCCGCCGCGCCGCCCGACTCGCCTCACCGTCCGGCTCCCTGCTGGTCGAGGTGGCCGCCGTCGACGTCGACGAACGCGTCGAGGTCCACGTCGACGACGGCCGCGGCGGCCGCGGAACGCCCTTCCGGTGGGCCCGGCTCGGCACGCGGGCACTCTGCGCCGAGGCCCCGGAGGCCGGCTGGACCCGCGCCCTCACCTGGCAGGCCGCGGGCCGCAGCTTCGTGGTCCTACGCCGCTGACGACACGACCTGAAGGGGCCGACGCCTGACACCCCGTCGGCCCCTTCTCCATGGCTCTGCCACGACTCAGCGCCGCCGAGCCGCCCTTCGCAGGCACGCGCGCAGTCCGACGTACGCCACGGTGATCACGGCGACGGCCGCCATCGCGAGCAACCAGTTCCGTGCGTAGTCCAGCGGCAGCACCGTCGCGTTGGCCACGCCTCCAGGGCGCAGGAGCGGCGGGAGGGCGATCACCGTCAGCGAGCCCGCGACGATCAGCGCGGCGCGCGGAACACCGCGCAGACGCAGACCCGCCGCCACTGCGAGCGCGGCGATCGCGAAGACGAGCGGTGCGATCAGCCCGTCGTGCACGAGGGCCCCACCCGCGAGCCACACGCCGACCCGCCACGGCTCGGGCTGCTCCAGCAGCAGAGCACCGCCGAAGGCCATCAGCACGATCCCACAGCCGCCCACCAGGTACCGGTACGCCATCACCGCACCTCCAGTCGGCCGACCCACTTGGTCTGGAGCACCCCGGGCCGGTTCGGGGCGATGATCCGCGCCGGGTAGCCGTGGTCCAGGGACAGCACCTCGCCGTTCAGGCCCAACGCCAGCAGGGTGAGCGGGTCCTGGGCGTACGTGCGGCCCATCTCCATCACCCGGTACGCGCCCGCCGCCTCCAGTGACACCACCCGGCACCCGGCACGCGGGTCGCCTCCCGCCCGGTCCAGCAGGTCGCGCACCCGTACCCCCGTCCAGCGGGCGGACTTGCTCCACCCTTCCACGCACGCGATGGGCAGCGTCACCTCGTGCTGCGGCATCGCGCGCAGTTCCTCCAGAGTGAGGCTGTACGGGCGCGGCCCGGCGACGGTCAACCGCCAGTCGGTCAGCGACGCCTCCGTGACGCGTGCCGCGGCGGCCGTGCGGTTGACCGGCAGTCCCTGCGGCCCGTGGTCCGGACTGCGCGGGCCGAACAGCTCCAGCGGACCGAGCGCGGTGACGGACTGGCCGACGGTCGTCAGCGTTACGGCGCCGACCCCGGCCGCGAGGGCCGCCAGCAGCTGACGGCGGTCCGGCCCGTCGGCGGAGGGGAGGGCGAGGGTGCCGGGTGAGCGGCGGGTGAAGTGGTCACGGATGCGGGGCCATCGAACGGCGACGTGGAGCAGCAGCGCTCCCACCAGGAGCCAGCCGACGGCGTAGTGGACGGGTACGAAGGAGAACGGCCAGGGGTACCACTGGAAGGTGTTCAGCAGCCCGGTGAACAGCTCGAAGATCCCGGCGGCAACGAGCACGGCCACCGAGAGGCGTTCCAGCGCGTGCCGGACCGAACGGATCGGCGGCCACGCGAAGAGCCGTGGGTAGACCGCCCACAACTTGGCCAGAAGCAGCGGGATCGCGGCGATGCCCGAGGCCACGTGCAGTCCCTGGGTGAGCCGGTATCCCCAGTACGGGCGGCTCGGCAGCCGGTCGGCGAGCCAGGCGGGCGGGTGCTGGAGGTAGTGGCTGAGCACGCCGGTCGCGAAACAGATGACGACGGCGAGCCCGAGCCATCGACCGATCACGGTCGCGGTACGGGCATCATGCAGGCGCGGCTTGAAGGTGATCGACGGTCCAGGAGGCTGAGTGAAGCGCATGAGCCCATGACACCCCCGGACACACCCGTGTGGGTGGTCGGAACACCTTACGAAACACGGACGCGCGGGGCGCCCGACCCCACTTCCAGTACCGTTCCTGGAACGCTGCGGACGTGAACCCGCGCACCGCCCTCACCGCGACGGCCCTCGCCGCCCTCAGCACCGTCCTCGTCCTCACCATCCGATACGACGGTTACCGCGCCGACCCCGGCGGACTGTTCTGGCGGTACGCGGCGTGCTGGGTGCTCTTCGCCGGCGCTCTGCTCGCGCTGCGCCGGGTTCCGTCCTCCCATGTCGTGCCCCTGCTCGTGGCCGGAGCGATCGCCGTCACGGTGACCGGTCTCGTGGCACCGCCCCGGACCAGCACCGACTCGTACCGCTACGCCTGGGACGGCCGCGTCCAGTCGGCCGGCGTCTCCCCGTACGACCACGCTCCGCAAGACCCGGAGCTTGTCCGGCTGCGCGACTCGTGGCTCTTCCCCACAGGGACGGCCTGCACCGGTCCCGACCGCGCCCACATCCCCCACACCGGACCGGAACCGCACTGCACGCGTCTCAACCGGCCCGCCGTACACACCATCTACCCGCCCGTCGCCGAGGCGTACTTCCTGACCGTCGACCAGCTCTCCCCGGAAGGCGCCCGCCACAAGCCCCTCCAGATCGGCTCCGGCCTGATCGCCCTGGGCGTGACCGGTGCGGTGCTGCTGATCCTGCGCCGCAGGGGCACGGACCCGCGCCGGGCCGCGTACTGGGCGTGGTGTCCCGCCGTGCCCATCGAGGCGGTCAACAACGCGCATGTGGACGTCCTCGGGGCGCTGCTGGCCGTGACCGGACTCGGGCTCCTCGCCGTCCTTCCGAACCGCCGCTCGGCCGGCGGGCTGGTCATCGGCGCCGCCATCGCCACCAAGCTCATGCCCGCCATCGTCCTGCCGGGCGCGCTGTCCGGAGTCCGCCGCGTCCGCGACGCCGGCGCCGTGCTGCTTCCCGCCGCCGCGTTCACCGTGCTCGCCTACCTGCCGTACGTCCTCCTCTCGGACGGCTCCGTATTCGGCTATCTCGGCGGCTATGTGGAGGAGGAAGGTTACGACGACCCCGCGGCCGGAGCACGGTACGCGCTGCTCCGCCTGGTCCTGCCCGACAGCTGGGCGTTGCCCGTGGTCCTCGCCGTCATGGCGGTCGTGTCCTTGTACGTGATGCGGCGCGGTGACCCGCAACGGCCGTGGAGCGGGGCACTCCTGGTCACGGGGTGGGCGTTCGCCCTCCTCACACCCGGCTACTCCTGGTACGCCCTGCTCCTGGTCGCCCTCGTCGCACTGGACGGACGCTGGGAATGGCTGGGCGTCGCCCTGGCCGGCCCAGCCGTCTACGTCTTCGGCCGGGTCTTCGCCCAGCGGGAGCCGACGGCCGCGATCGCGTACGGTGCCGCGGCCCTCCTCGTCCTCGCGGCCGCTGCCATGCGGCGGCGTCGCGGAACCGGAACGCGCCGGCCCGAAGGCATCTCCATCCAGACATCGGGGCCAGGGTCGCCACCCTCGGCCCGGACCGCGAGCCGGCCGACGTAGTGGCGCCGGCCCTCGGCGTGCGCGGCGCATGCCTCCGGGGAGGGGAGTCCGCTGCGGACCAGACGCAGGCGACGTACCGGCGCTCGCCCGTTACTTGGGCGGCAGCGTGCTCGCGAAACCCACGGCCGTGGCGATCCAGTGGTCGAGGACCCGGTCCTCTGCGAGGGCGGGGCCGCCGACGGTCACCCAGCCGCGCATCGGCTTGCCGGTGAAATCCATCGGGCGGGCCTCCGGGCGGGCCAGTGCCTCCTCGGCCCGCTCGGGACCCACGCGGGCTATCAGCTCGTCGCCGACCACGCCCACGGTCATGTTCCCGCCCAGCAGGAAGGCCAGGCCGCCGAACATCCGCTTCTCCGTGAAGCCCGACCGCTCGCCCAGCCCCTCCCTGATCCGCTGGGCCAGCCCTTCGTCATACGTCATGGAACCCACTCTTCCGCACGACCCGGCGACGCGCCCTGCGGGAGAGGCCATGAGTCGACCGGCACCGCGCGGGTCTGAGGCGCCGGCCCTCCGTCAACGCGCGGCCTCGCGTGCGCGTCGCTCGCGGCGTGCGGCACGTCGTCGAGGCGCCGATTCATGCCATCCCCGGACGAGGAGGGTCGCTGCCGAGGCCACGAAGAGGGCGGCTGTGATCAGCAGCCAGCGTCCCAGGAACCCGTCGGCCGGGAGCCCCGTGTACGCGGTGTAGTGGTCGACCCGGCCCAGGATCAGTGGCCACCAGACCAACAGCAGAAGCCCCGAGACGAAAACCGGAACACGTACGTAGTTGACGCTCGGCCTCGGCGCCCCCTCCCCCACACCTGCCTTCTCTCTGAACAGGCGCTGCGCGGCCCGGTCCGTCACCACGTACAGGGGGAGCAGGACGAGGTCGTGGAGGAGCGCCGCCCCGACGAACCACAGGGCCACGCCCAGGGTGTCTCCCTTGAGCAGTCGCACGCCTGCGTAGGCGGCGAGGGCGAAGGAGGCCAGGACCAGGAGCAGGTGGAGCGGCGAGGCTCCGTAGCGGCGGCGGAAGGCGGTCATGGCGCTCATGCCGGCTCTCCGAAGGTGATCCGGGTGACCCATTTGGTGTTGTGGACGCCGGGCGCGCCCGGGACGATCACACGGGCCGGGTAGCCGTGGTCCTGCGAGAGGACGGCACCGTTGACGCGCACGGCCAGGAGTGAACGGTGGTCGCGTACCTGGTTGTCCCTCAGGACGACGGAGCGGAACGACCCTCCCCTCTGTACCGATTCCACCAGGGCCCGCGGGGTGTCCGTCCCCCGCCCCACCAGGGCGGCCAGGTCGGTGAGCCGAACGCCGCTCCACAGCTGGTCAGGGGTCGACCAGCCCTCCACGCAGGCGATGGGCAGAGCTGCTTCGCGCTGCTCCATGGCCAGAAGCTCGTCTCGGGTCAGCACAACCTGGCCGCCCCCGCTGCATACGGTCAGCCGCCAGGCGGGGCCGATGTCGCTGGGCCTGATCCCCACGGAGGCCGCGGTCTTGTTGATCTGGAAACCGTTCGGCCCTGCACCGGGATCGCGGCCGTGCGGGGCGAGCAGCGCCGTCTGGCGCCACCAGCCGCCCACGCTCTGCCCGGCGGTCACCACGAACAACGCGAGGGACCCCAGTCCGATCATGCCCAGGGCGCCCCGGCGTGAGATGGTCGGGGGCACCGGCCGGGGCGACGCAAGGCCGGCCGCCTCCTCCGTACCGGCTTCCGGCAGCTCGCGTCCGTACCTCAGCGCGCGGAGGGCACGCGGCAGCCGGAAGGCCACGTGCACGACGAAGGCACCGATGAACACCCACGCTCCGTAGAAGTGCAGGACGTAGAAGGAGCCCGGGAAGATGTAGTGCAGCTGCACGTTGAGGATGCCCGTGGCGAACTCGAAGATGGCGCCGCCCACCAGCAGGAGCAGGGACAGGCGCTCGATGCCGTGGCTCACCGACCGTACGGGTGGCCACTGGAACATCTTGGGGATGACCGACCACAACTTCGCCAGCAGGACCGGCACGAGGACGACGCCGAGGACCACGTGCACACCCTGGTTCACCCGGTAGAGCCAGTACGGCGAGGTCGGCCAGGAGAACAGGTAGAAGCCGAGCCACCCCTTGTCCGGCGTCTGGTCGTTGACCGGCGAGAGATCCGGGTTGTACGCGGCATACGACAGCAGGCCCGTCACGAACAGCAGCGTGACACCGACCAGCAGGACCAGCCCTAGCACGGAGGTGAGCCACAGCCCCCGCAGTGGGCTGCGCCAGAACTCCGGCCTCGCCGGCCCCGGCGGGGGCTCTGACACGGCAGTCCGCAGACGCGTCAGCGGAGCCGGCCGCTTCACAGGCTCCGACGGCGCCGAGGATGAGGGCTCCGGCCGAATCCGCTTGCCGTGGCTCGCCTCCACCGGGACACCTCCGCACACTCGCCGATCGTCGAAGACGAACATCCCGCACCGGAAACCGGGCCGGGCCCGTGACACGCCCACTCGAGGCCCCCAGTGCCTCCCTTGGGCGCCATACAACGTCGACGCACGTCACCTGGGCGTCTTCGCCGACTGCAGCGATCAGTCAATGCGGCGATCGAAGCGATGGCCGGCGTGACAGGGACCTGACCGCCCGGCATGCGGTCAGTGCGCGGGCTGCTGCATCCAGGCGTCCGGGCCGGGATCGCCGCCTTCGGCGAGGGCGGCCAGGCGGGTGACGTAGTGCCGCCAGCCCTCCTGGTGCGCCGCGCAGGCTTCGGGGGCTGAACCGCCTCAAGGACTACGCCGAGACCGGCGCGTCGAACCCCTTCTTCACTGTCTGACCTCCCGGCCTGCGAGCCCGCGATGAAAGTCGACGTACTGGCCGAGACCGTGATCGCCGCCCCGTGCGAGCGAGTCGCCGCCTATGCGGCCGACCCGTCGCACGCCCCGCGGTGGTACGCCAACATCACCTCCGTGGAATGGCTGACGCCGCCGCCGATGGCGGCCGGCTCCAAGGTCGCGTTCACCGCCCGCTTCCTCGGCAGGCGCCTGGCCTACACGTACGAGATCACCGTCCACGAGCCCGGACGCCGGCTGGTGATGCGCACGGACGAGGGCCCCTTCCCCATGGAGACCACCTACACCTGGGAGCCGTACGGCGAAATCGGCGAGCACACCCGCATGACGCTGCGCAATCGCGGCGAGCCCAGCGGATTCGCCTCCCTGGGCGCCCCGATGATGGCGGCGGCCATGCGCCGCGCACAGAACAAAGACCTCGCAGCACTCAAGGCGCTACTGGAGCACTGAGCTCGGCAGCGGACTTCGCAGGGCCACGCCCGCTGTCTCGTCCCCCGAGGGCCCAGGGCCAGGGCCGCCCGAGCCCTGCCGGCCCGGTGGCGAAGGACGTACGTCACCGAGCCGGCGTTCCGCTCAGAGCCTGCGGAGCTTCGTGGTGAAGACGTGGTGGGCGACGTTCTCGCCGAGGGTGAGACCGTCCTCGGCGTCCCAGGGGAAGTGGACGCCGAGCCAAACCCTGCTGTTGGCGTCCTCACGCGCCGCCGCGCTGAAGCTGGTGAAGTGGCGGGACCTGACGGGCGAGCGCGGTTCGTCCGTCGTCATGTCGAAGGTGATGCCGTCCGAACCGAAGTACCGCTTCATGATGCCGGCCCACGCCGCACCGAAGGTGGCGTGCCCCGACGCCCATGCAGGGAAGCAGGGATTGACGTTGACCCCGGCGGGATTCTTCAGGAGGGGCTTCCACTCCGGGTCGAGACCGCCCTCACGGATCGCCGAGACGGGGCGCCACAGGTCGATGGGGGTCAGGAACTTCACGTCCCGGACGGCGATTCCGGCATCGGCCATCGCGATCGACACGAGCGCGAACAGGCGGGCGTTCTCATAGGTGTTCAGACCGCGGGCGGCCGCGATCTCCCGCGTGGCCTGGAGCAGCTGACCCGGCGGCTTGTACGTGCCGTCGTTGTCGTTGGCCCAGAACCAGGCGGCGGCCTCCTGGTCGGCGGTGCGGTTGATCACCGGGGTCTTCGCGGTCGGCTTGTCGGCGCCCGCCGAGCGGACTGCTTCCACCTGGGCCTTGTAGGCGTCGCTCGCCAGCAGCTTCTCGTACGTGCCGTACAGGCCGGGCGTCGGCGGCCGGAACTGCGATCCGGAAGTCAGCGCAAACGGCTTCAGCAGGCCCCAGTACGGGGTGACGGCCTGGCTGTGCTGGGAGCAGTTCGGATCCTCCATGTCGGGGTAGCTCGTCGGCCGCCACGCCCCGGGCGCGGAGTCGCCCACGTACACGCGGTCGTCGTCCGAGCCGTCGCCGTTCCGCGCGTCCGTCATCTGCGTCACCATCTTGCTGACGACGGTCGCGTCGAGGAGGTCGAACTCGGTGGGCTCGGTGCCGAACCGCTCCCGGAAGCGGGCGTCGAGGTAGGCCGTCTGGTTCTTCCCGTACAGCCTGAGCAGGATGTTGTAGGCCGTGCGCCCGATGACCCGCTCCTCCTCGTCCGGGCCTTCGATCCAGCCGACGTACTTCTCGGCGTGGATGTACGGCTCCGAGGTGATCTTCCCCTTCCACTTGAGCTGGTAGGAGCTCTCCGCGTCGTAGATCGCGGCGTTCATCATGGCCGCGGCCCGGGACATCGGGCCGGGGCCGCCACCCTCGCGCCGGACCACGTTCAGCAGGACGTCGTTCCAGTAGTGGACGGGGTCCTTGATGGTCTGCGGAGGCAGCGCGGCCTGGGCCGGTTGCGGGGCAACGGTCAGCACCGTGCCGGTCGTCGCCAGGACGGCGGCGACTGCCAGGGCTCTGAGCCGGTGTCGAGAGGTGGGTGCCATCACGATGCTCCTTGTGATCACGTCGGCTGATCACCACACGTCCGGTGGCGGCGAGATCATGGCGCGATCCGTCCACGGGAATGGTCCGTACCGCAGCGGAATGGCCGACCCCGGGCGTGTACATGACCGAAAGGCCGAGTCCCCCGCACACACCCGTCGCCCCGGAGCCGCCGCGGAGGGCCTCCTCCGGGCGCGAGAGCTCAGTGAGGCCCTGCTGGTGGACTATTGGCTCCTCAGGAGAGACACCGGGCCTGGCTGCGCGCAGGCGAGGTGGACACGTCGAGCAAGATCGGTTCATCGCAGCGCGGGAGCTGTGCCTGGCCGCGGTCGGCGTCGGTCACCACTCGGCGATGAGAGGCGTGTCCGGTCCGTGCTGCCGCCAGGCTTCGGTGAGGCGCACGAGGCGGGCGGGGGCCGCGATGCCGCGCACGGTTGCGATCTTGCCGTCTGTGATGTCGAACGTCACGGCACCGACGACCCGGCCGCCGGGCACGAAGAGGATGGCGGGGGCGCCGTTGACGAGCGCGTAGTGGACAGTGGAGACACCGCCGGCGAGACGCTGCTTCGCGGGGGTGGACTTGAAACCGGCCCGCGCGATGGCCGCGATGCGCTGCGGAGTGTCGTAGCGCAACAGCTTCTCGGTCAGGCCGGCGCCGTCGGAGATCGCGATCGCGTCGTCGGTGAGCAGTGCCACCAGCCGTTCGGTGCGGCCCGAGGAGGCGGCGGCGAGGAATTCCTCGACGATCCTGCGGGCGGATGCCAGGTCGGCTTTGCCGCCACCGCGGCGCGCGGCGGTAATGCGGCGCCGGGCCCGGTGGAGGTGCTGCTGGCTCGCGGACTCGGTGATGTCGAGGATCTCGGCGATCTCGGCGTGGCTGTAGGAGAACGCTTCGCGCAGGACGTAGACCGCCCGCTCGACGGGTGACAGACGCTCCATCAGGGTCAGCACGGCCAGGGAGACCGATTCGCGCTGCTCGAAGGTATCGGCCGGGCCGAGCATCGGGTCGCCGTCGAGGAGCGGTTCGGGCAGCCACGCGCCAACTGCGCGTTCACGGCGGACTTGCGCCGAGCGGAGCCGGTCCAGGCACAGGTTGGTGACGACCTTGGTCAGCCATGCCTCCGGGACCTTGATCCGCTGCCGGTCGGCGGCCTGCCAGTGCAAGAACGCATCCTGCACCGCGTCTTCGGCGTCGGCGGCGGAGCCGAGGAGCCGGTACGCCAGCGAGGCCAGCCGGTTCCGGCCGGCCTCGAACCGACTGGTGTCGAAGCGATCAGTGGCGGTGCTGTCCATGCGGACCACCCTAAGGGGTGCTGCGGAAGGTTCAGCTCGGGGCATTTCGCCTGCACGGGTGGGGTGTTGCGCGCTGGGTCGGTGCGGCGACGTCGCGACGGTGATCAACGTAGGTGCCAGCACCGGCTCCTACGAACCGCCGCAAACGGTGCTGGCGGTTGAACCCAGTTCCGTGATGATCGCCCCGCGTCCGGCCGGATCCGCGCGGGCCCTGCAGGCAGTGCGACCGTGTCTTCGACGGTGGCGGTAGGCCGGCGCAGGTTGCCGGCCAGGCACAGCACCGTACCGAGCGTGAGCCAGATCGCCAGGACAGTGGCGGAATGGGTCGCGCCGTGGCCGTCGAAGAAGGCGGTGGAGCGCAGCAACTGGCCACCGGCCCCGGGCGGGAGCAGTTGGCCGAGGGTGCCGGACCAGCCGGGGAGCATCTCGGGTGCGGTCGCGGTGCCCGACAGGGGGTTGCCGATGAGCATCATGACGGCGGCGCCGAGGCCGAAGCCGACGTACCCGAGCAGTGACTCGAAGCCGAGGATGGTCAGGGCGATGGCCGCGATGGTCAGGGCGATGGCGCCGCAGTTGGCCCAGTAGGAGCCGTCGAGTGAGCCGAACCAGAACTGCAGGATCGCCGCCATGGCAAGCCCGCCGGTGACGGCGAAGGCGAGCGCTCCGGTGACACGGCGGACGCCGCCGCGCACGAGCCTGGTCAACAGCAGGGCGGCGAGCAGGCCACCCATGACCAACGGCAGGACCCCGGCGGCCAGTCCGGCGCCGCGCGGGTCGTCGGCCGGCAGCGGAACGAGGTCGCGGGCGGCGACCGCGGCGCCGGTTCCCTGCGCCTGGCCGAGGCCGGTCGCGACCCTGTTCAGGGTCTGGGCGACGGCGGTGCTTCCGGCAGATGCGGTGATGACCTGTGGGGTGCCGGAGCTCAGGTCGATCGCCCCGTACACCTCGCGGTCACGGATCAGCCGCTCGGCGGCGGCGGTGTCGGCGACCTCGGTGACCTCGAAGCCGTCGGGGAGCCGTTGGTCGAGGAGGGGCGTGATCCGCTTGACGGCGGGGGTGGGCCCTGCGACGGCTATCGGCACATCGTGCACCGATGAGCGTACCGACGGCCAGGCGAAAGCGGTGAGCAGCAGGCTGATGCTCACCGTGAGCAAGGCGACTGCCCTGGCCACGGTCGGCCAGGGTGAGGGCGACGCGTGGGTTGCAGGCGCTGCCTGAGTGGACATGCCTTCTCCTTCAGAGGAGGGAGTTCATCGCCGGGTGAGCGGGGTTTCGGACTAGACGCGGCCCGGCGTTTCCGAAGTGCGGACGGGACCAGAAGGCGCTGATGCGGGCCTTCTCGACACGGGCCGCCAGGACGCCGTCGAGTTCGCGGTCCGGCAGGGGATGAGTTCGGGGTTGCCGTTGACCACGGTGGATTCACGTGCGACCACGGCGTCGAGTGGCTGAAGGTCCTGCATGACGACCTCGGTGTATTGCCCAGTGAGGTCGGGGGCGCGGCTACGCGGCCGCCTTCTCGGCGGACACATCCGGCACGGCGGCCAGGTGGTGCTTGCGCTTGGGCAGGCCGAAGGTCGGGTGCGAGGTGGTCCACAGCGACATCCTGACGATGGCTGCCTTGATCCGCGCGGCCTTCCGGCCGCCCATGAACTTCGGCGTCGCCTGCGCTTCGCCGTCCACCATCTGCAGGATCCCGTCCCGCCGCCCGAGGCTGATGTGGTTGCCGTGGTATTCCAGCTTGATGTTCGGAATCTTGCAGCCGGTCAGCCGTCCCACGATCGCGGCCGTGGCCTGCATGCCGGTGTAGCCGGCCGAAGCGCAGGACATCGGCAGGGACCGGCCGCTGTCGCCGATGACGTACACACTGTCGCCGGCAGCGTAGACGTTCGGGTGCGAGACCGACCGCATCGTGCGATCGACGACGATCCGACCGTTCTCGGTGACCTCGAGACCGGCGGCAGTGGCGATGGGGCTGACCGCGAACCCGGCCGTCCACACGGTCGCGTCGGACGCCAGAGCGGCGCCGTCGGCACACAGCACCCGCGTCGCTTCGACGACTTCGACGCTGGTGTGCTCCAGGACGGTGACGCCCAGCCGGTCGCAGACCTGGCGCAGGTGGCCGCGGGCCCCGGCGGAGAGCGCGGCGCCCAGCTCACCGCGGGCGACCAGCGTCACGGACAGGCCGGGGCGGGATTCGGCGATCTCGGTGGCGGTCTCGATTCCGGTCAACCCGTCGCCGACGACCAGCACACGGCCGCCTTCGTCCCCCTTGCACAGGCTGTCCAGGCGCTCACGCAGGCGCAGCGCGGAGGGCCGGGCGGCGACATCGAAGGCGTGCTCGGCCACGCCGGGGACGCCGTGGTCGGCGCCGTGGCTGCCGAGCGCGTAGAGCAGCGTGTCGTAATCGAGCTCGCCGCCGCCGTCGGCGTCGGCCAGGGTGACGACCTGACGCTCGGGGTCGACGGTGGTGACCCGGGCCAGGCGCAGCCGTACCTCCGTGCCCGCGAAGACGTCGGTGAGCTTCGGTGCCTCGATCTCCTGGCCGGCCGCGAGCTGGTGCAGCCGCAGCCGCTGGACGAAGTCCGGCTCGGCGTTGACCACGGTGATCTCGGCGTCCGCCGGGGACAGCCGGCGGGCGAGGGTCCCGGCCGCGTAGGCCCCGGCATAACCGGCGCCAAGGACGACGATGCGGTGCTTCATGTGACGCTCCTGTCGGTTCGCTTGCTCCCTGTCGGTGACTTGAGCGGAACAGCTCCCCGATCCCTGACAGGAACCGCATGTGGCGTGGGTCACAGGGCACAGGAACGCGGCCCCGACGATGCTCGCGCCGCCGCCTCCCTCCACCCGAGCGCGGCCGACTCCGCCCCCCTACACCGCGACCGCCGCCTACCAGATCTTCCTGCCGCCTGCCACGGCGGTTGGACCGGACGCTGCCTGATGACGCCAAGCCATGACCCACACCCGGCCGATCTTCCTCTTCAGGACGACCGACGGCGACGGTCAGTGTCCGGCTGCGAGTTCGCCTGTGAGCTTGCCGTGGAGGTCGGCGCTGGGGGTGTTGAGGCCCGTGATCTCGACGGTCTTGCCGCGCTGGACGTATTTGGCCTCGATCGCGTCGAGGGCGGCGACGGAGGAGGCGTCCCAGATATGAGCTGCGCCGAGGTCGATGATCACCTTGTCCGGGTCGCCGGCGTAATCAAACTGACCGACGAGGTCGTTGGAGGAGGCGAAGAAGAGCTGGCCGGTGACGCGGTAGATGACGGTGGTGCCATCCGGGTCGAGTACGGCGGTGACCTCGGCGAGGTGGGCGACGCGCTTGGCGAAGATGACCACGGCTGTGACGGAGCCCAGGACGACGCCGATGGCGAGGTTGTGGGTGGCGACGACCGCGGCGACGGTGATCACCATGACGGCGATCTCGCCGCCGGGCATCCGCTTGAGGGTCTTCGGGGCGATGGAGTGCCAGTCGAAGGTCGCGAACGACACCATGATCATGACGGCGACCAGGGCGGCCATGGGGATGTCGGAGACGACGGGGCCGAAGACGATGCACAGCACCATCAGGAACGCCCCGGCAAGGAAGGTCGAGACGCGGGTGCGGGCCCCGGAGACCTTCACGTTGATCATCGTCTGGCCGATCATGGCGCAGCCGCCCATGCCGCCGAAGAAGCCGGTGACGATGTTGGCGACGCCCTGGCCGATGGACTCGCGGGTCTTGTTGGAATGGGTGTCGGTGATGTCGTCGACCAGCTTCGCGGTCATCAGCGACTCCATCAGACCGACCAGCGCCATCGCGAACGCGTACGGGGCGATCGTCGTCAGGGTGTCCAGCGTGAACGGCACGTCCGGCAGGCCCGGCACGGGCAGGGAGGACGGCAGTTCGCCCTTGTCGCCGACGGTCGGCACAGCGATGGCCGCACCGACGGTGATCACGGTCAGGATGACGATGGAGACGAGCGGCGCCGGGATCACGGTGGTGATCTTCGGGAAGAAGACCATGAGCGCCAGGCCGGCGGCGATCAGCGGGTACACCGACCAGGGCACGTCGGTCATCTCGGGGACCTGGGCCATAAAGATCAGGATGGCGAGGGAGTTGACGAAGCCGACCATTACCGAGCGCGGGATGAAGCGCATCAGCTTCGCCACCCCGAGCGCGCCCAGCACGACCTGGAAGACGCCGGCCAGAATGACGGCCGCGACCAGGTAGCCGAGGCCGTGCTCGCGGTTGAGCGGGGCGATGACGAGGGCGACTGCGCCCGTGGCGGCGGAGATCATCGCTCGCCGACCGCCGACGATCGAGATCGTCACGGCCATCGTGAAGGAAGCGAACAGGCCGAGCGCGGGATCGACACCGGCGATGATCGAGAACGAGATCGCCTCGGGGATCAGCGCGAGGGCGACGACCAGGCCGGCCAGGACCTCCGTCCGCCAGACCTTCGGATCGGCGATCCAGTCGGGCTTCAGGCCACGCAGGCGCGCGGCCGGGGACACAGCAGTGGCAGAGGAAGACAAGGGAGACGGAACCTGTCGTACTCGGGCACGCCCGTTCGGCAGGCCGGGGCGAGCGGGAGGGCGCGGTGGAGCCGGGTCGGCGCCCCGCGGGCGGCTCCATGAGTGCGGAGCCGGAAGATCGAGTGGTGACGGAGCAGGCCCGGGTGCGGTGGCGCCGGGGCTCACGTCCAGGGGTGAAGCGTCACGGCGGGCAGGCGGCGGCGCCGGGCGGCATGGGCTCGCGCACGCTTCTCTCCTGCAAGAATCGAATCTTCGCCGGGGCACCATCGGCCCCGACACGGCAACGGCAGGGCTGCGGCACGCTGCCCTCACCTTCAGCAACTCTACCCTAACGTTAGAGTAGAGATCGGCGGCGCCCGCTCGGGCCCCGACCGGCAGTCACGAGAAGGGCCAGAGGATCACCGGCGTGGACGGCAAGCACATGCAGATCGGCGAGGTCGCCGCTCGGACCGAGCTGTCCCTGCGTACGATCCGGCACTACGAGGAGGCCGGCCTGGTCGTTCCCTCCGCCCGTTCCCAGGGCGGCTTCCGCCTCTACACCGAGAACGACGTGGCCCGCCTCATGGTCATCCGCCGGATGAAGCCGCTCGGCTTCACCCTGGACCAGATGCGCGACCTACTCGACTCCACCGACCGCCTCGACGCGGACGACGAACTCGGCACCGCCGAGCGCGAAGCCCTCCTGGAACGCGTCCGCGCCTACCAGCAGGCCGCCGCCGAACAGGTCGAGAAGCTCCGCGTCCAGCTGGCCCGCGCCGAAGACTTCGAAGCCACCCTCCGTACCCGGCTGGAGGCACCTTCGGTCACGGCGGGTTCCTGACAGGGCGCGGCTCGCGCTCCCCGTCAGGTGGTGGAGCAGTCGTGGCGCGCTCCGGAGGCTGCGGCGAAGGACGCGAGGAGTTCGTTCAGCGCCTCGCGCTTCGGGCCGTCGAGCGAGGCGGGCTTGCCGTCGGACCCCTTGGGCGGTGTGACTTTGAAGTACGCGGTGCCGAGGCCGCCCGGGCAGGCGCGGGAGCGGGTGACGATGCCGACGACACTGCCGGGGTAGCGGGTGTCGAGGTAGGTCTCCTGCTGGGCGGAGGGGCCGTAGTAGGCGTTGACGCGGACATGGCCGCCTTGCCGCAGCTTCACGTCGCACTCCTCTGTCAGCGCGCGGCCCGCCCGGTACTCGGCGACGGTGGCGGCTCCCAGGACCTGGGCGCTGTTCTGGCTGACGACTCCGCGGCAGGTTTCGCGCGCCTCGGCGACCGGCCGTTTCGCCGCCCCGGCCGTGTCGACCGTGTCAGGGCGCTGCCCCAGGTTCCCTTCGCAGTGGAAGCGTTCGGCGGCGCGGCGGGCGGTCTCGGTGGCCAGGCGGGCGACGTCGAGAACCTGGTCGGTGGTGAGCTCGTCGGCGTCCTTCGTGGCCTCGGTGAGCACGAGCAGTCCCTTGCCTGCCATGGGTGCGCAGTCCACGAGCACGGCGGCCTGGGGTCGGCCGCGGATGACGAACGAGCCGTTCCAGCCGTACCCGAGGGGTGCGGCACCGGCTTCCTCGGCCGCCCCGCTGGTCCGGTGGGCGGCTGCGGGGCGTATCTGCAGCCGGAGGGTGGCGCCGTGCTGGTCCTCCCGTGCCCACACGGAGCAGTATTCGACGTCGTGGCCGACCCACTCCGCCGTATGCCCCCGGGACTCCAGCTCGGCGCCGTCGAAGAAGCCGCTCGCCTCGTCGACGGCCAGCGAGCCGCGGCAGCTTCCGTTCAAGGGGTCCTCAGAACCGCCCTGAAGCACGAGGCTCCAGACCGCGGCGCCCGTGGCGAGCAGGAGAGCCGCCGCAGCTGCCTTTGTCCGTCGGTTCCACTTCACGTCGTCCTCATTCCTGGTGCTCCGTCGTCGGACGGACCGCGATGGCGCGGGTTCACGGCGTGCTCGAGGGGAAGGGCCAGGGGTCCTGTGCGGGCGGCGGACTCCAGGTCGGGGAAGGGGCCGGTGCGAACGGGCCGGCTCGGTTCTCCATGAGGAGGATCATGACGATGGCGAAGACGCTGCTGGCGATGATCAGGAAGAGGCCGACCGGGTTGTTCGGGTTGTAGACGTAGCGGTTGGTGCCCCACCGGCTCTTCTTGAAGACCGGTTCGTCGTCGTTCATCGGATCGGACTCCTTGTCGTGAGGGGGCGTGCGTGGCGGCCCCGTTCGCGGTCGGACTTCCAGCGCAGGTACCGGCGGACGAGCGGGACCATGGCACACCAGGCCAGGATCTCGGCGACCGGCCCGAGCCCGGACAGGGTGGCCAGGACGAGGGCCGGGAGTGCGCAGAGCGCGGAGCCGAAGGCCCACTTCGTCCGGAACACGAGCACGGCCGGGGTGCCGTACGTCGCCCATGTGCGGGCATGGGCGAGCGCGGAGCCTCCGGTGTGCAGGAGGAACACACCGGCGGAGGTCAGGGCGAGGACGAAGGCCGTGATGAACGCCGCCTCGCCCTCTGGGGTGTCCGCCGTCTCCTGGACTGCTCCGTCGCGGGCCACGGCGACGGCGTAGTCACGCCACAGAGTGAGGGTCACCTCGTCGCCCGGGGTGAGGTGTTGGAGGAGAGGGCCCCTGCTACCCATGTCGATCTCCTCGGGCAGCCCCGGGGCTGCCCGCAGGCGGAGGGTGAACTCCTCGTGCTTCGGTTCGTCCCGGATGACGACCCCGGCCACCCGTGCCGTTCTGGCGTGGAGGCAGTTCTCCGTCGGTGCGGGGACGCTGCCCGGGCATGGCCTGGCCTGGAGATAGAGGCGCTCGTCCGCCACGGTCTGGGGCACCGCGGCGATTCCGGCGGCCGAGACCACGAGAACGACGAGGCCCATGAGCGCGGCGGCACCTCCCCATGTCCGGTGCCAGATGATGCGGCTCTGCGGGCTCATGTCCTGGTGGCCCGGCGCTCGGAGAACCAGGCGCAGGCGAAGCTGAATGTGGCACACCAGAAGAGCGGGGCGGCGAAGTCCTTGCTCTCGGCGATGGTGAAGACGGTGCCGAGGGTGGCCTGGAGGAGGCCGAGGAGAACGAAGGTGGTGGCGGCGCGGCGCTGGGAGTTCATGGTTCCCCGGGGAAGGTCGTTGAGGTGGGGGCGGCCGGCGGGCCGGTCAGAGGTAGTGGTGGAGCAGGGTGGCCGCGTCGACGGTGCCGAGCACGTGCGGCTGGTCGTCGTCGTACTCGACGACCAGGACCACAGAGCTGCCGGTGCGCTCCATGAATGCGGCCATGTGGACGGGTGAGGCATCAGGACTCACCACTGGCAGCACGGGTGGGCGCTGGGGCAGGAGATCGGCGAGCCGAAGCGATGAGGCCCGGGCCCGCACGGCGTCGTCGAGCGATGCGCCCGCGGCGGCGGCGAGGAGCGGGTCCTCCACCACGGATTCAGGCAGGGTGGCTGTCAGAACCCGCGCCGCGGGCAGGACCGTCAGGGGATGCCCGTCCTCGCTCACCACGACGATCGCCGGGGCCCGTTCACGGACCAGAAGGGCAGCCGCCTCCCGCAGCGTGGTGTCCGGCCGTAGCGGGGTGCAGGGCCAGGCGAGGTCACGTGCGGACATGCGGGAGAGCCTCGGTCGTCGTCTTGGGGACAGTGCGGGGCGCCTGCTCAGCGCCGGTGTCGACGAGGTCGTCGACGTGGAACAAGCGGGCGATGGGCACGTCGGTGCTGCTGTGGGCAATGATCGAGAAGGCGATGCAGACCGCGATGACCGTGTACGCCTCCTGGCCCTGCGGGATGCCGGCCTGGAGGACCAGCAGGCCGTAGACGACCGAGGCGAATCCCTTCGGCCCGAACCAGGCCGCGACCAGCTTCTCCCGACGGTCGATCCGCGTACCCCACAGCGAGATCAGCAGCGACGCCGGGCGGATGAGCACGATCGCCAGCACCACAGCCGCATACCCGCCGATCGACAGGTCGCCGAACAACTGTGGGGTCAGCAGCGCGCCGAAGACCAGCAGGGCCGCGAACTTGGCCAGTTCGGCCAGCGACTCCCCCAGCGGCTCGAACGCCTTCTGCGACTCCGGCGATACGGCGGCCAGCACCGCGCCCGCGGAGAACGCCGCCAGGTACGGGTTGGCGTGCGTCAGGTGGCAGGCCGCGTACAGGATGATCCCGGTCGCCAGCGGCAGCAGCGGCTGGAGCTTAGGCTCCGCGCCGAGCAGCCGGAACCGTACAAGCCCGTTGACGAGCAGTGGGAGCAGCACGCCGAAGGCCAGGCCCAGGCCCAGCTCCAGCGCGATCTTCCCGAAGGATGCTTCCGCGTGGCCGGCGGTCGAGCCGGCAGCGGCGATGAGGATGAGGACGACGGGCAGGGCGAGACCGTCGTTGATCCCGCTCTCGACGTTCAGCAGCTCGCGCAGCCGGGCGGGGACCTCCTTGCGACCCACGATCGCGGAGGCGAACACCGGGTCGGTCGGCGCGAGGACCGCGCCGACGAGGAACGAGGTCGTCCAGTCCAGTCCGACGAGGTAGTGGGTGACCAGCGCCATGCCGACACACGCGAGCGGCATCCCAAGGCCCAACGCGCGCGCCGGGTTGCGCCAGTTGGCGCGCAGCTTGGCGAAGGAGACGTGCATGCCGTCGGTGAACAGCACCGCGAACAGCGCCAGGTCGGCGGTGACCGACACGATCTCGCTCTCCGGCGAGATGTGGATCAGTCCGAAAAACCCGTCGCTGACCAGCGCCCCGCCGACCAGAAACAGCAGAGAAGTGGACAGAACCGTCCGGGCGGCGAGCCCGGACAGCAGCACCGCGACAAGCAACGCGGCCCCGAAGACAGCGATGAGCACCATGACGGAAGTCCCCCGATCGGCAGAAAAGACACGTGTCCCTTGTTCGCCGACCAGACTTCCCGGCACTCCACAACGGACCTTACACGTTCCTTATGCGACGTTGACAGGTCCTTGACGCGCACCCGATCGCGTTCTTGGTTGCCGACCCCCGGCAACATTCCGAGCCCCAAGGTCCTTTCGGCGCCGAGCGGGCTGATGGGACAGCGCGTACTCTCCGAGCCAGGAGTGCCGGGAAGCCTGGTCGGCAACCGATGCCCCCTGCCCGGAGCCTTCAATGCCACCCTCTCTGCCCCTCGCCGACCGCTTCAGAGACTGTTCGCACGCCCTCCTTCGACGACTCCACCCGCGCCGCAAGCTGATCGTCGCACGTCTGAAAGGCGACCTCGACGCCGCGTCGGTACAACACACCGACCGCGTGCTGCGCACAGCCCTGCGTGATGCGCCGAAGGCACTGGAGATCGACCTCTCCCGCGTCACGCATCTGAGCCCGGAAGGGACGCTGCCCCTCTTCCTCACCGCACACGGGGCTCGTGGGCAGGGCATCACGCTCACCGTCACCCATGCCCCCGACCAGGCGCGCACGGTCATGCGCAGGATGGGCTTGGAGCGTTACCTGTCGGCAGGAGGTTCAGGGCAATAGGCGAAGTGGAGGTCGAAGCCGACCCCGCGTGCGGGCACGACAGCCCGGGCCACCTCAGACCTGAGGAATTTCCTCCGGTCCGGGCCTCTGGGGCCGTCCTAGTCCCGCGACGTCGGCCTGGCCCGCTCCGTTCCATGAGGGAGGCCCGGACCACGAGACCGACGGCGAGGAGGATGAGCAGCGGGCCGCCCGCGATGCGGAGCGGGAGCAGTGCGTCGGCCGGCACGCCCGCCAGAGCGAGTGCCGCCGTGGTGAGGCAGCTCGCGTACAGGGCGAAGGCGGCGATCCCCTGTGCGGTGGTGACGCGCGAGCTGGACGAAGGTGCCCGGCTGGGTGACCAGCCCCGCAGCGAGGCGACGCCCAGCGGTATCAGCACGGCCGTCGACACCGCGATCCACACCGTGGAATATTTCCGCTCACCCTCTCCTGCCATTGATGCGCGCGACGAGAAGGCCGGCCAGGACCGCCCAGGGCAGACCGGCCGGACCGGAGAGCGCCCAGGCCAGGATGCCGCAGAGCAGGCCCGTCGCCGCACCGAGCGTCATGGCCGTCGGGTCACGGAGAAAACTCCACTCGCTCCTGGCGCTGCCCGGAGCCTTCAGCTCGCGTACAGCCGTACGGACGACGAGGAGTGCGAGCACGATGGCCGTGCCGAGCAGGGCCGGTCCCATGTCGTCCGCTGTCACGGAGTGCCGTTCGGTTGCAGGCCGGTCTGGTAGACGTCGGGGATGCCGTCGGCGTCCGCGTCCAGGTTCTCCTCCTCGTACAGCCGCTTGTAGACCCGGTTTCGGCGGCGCAGCACGAGGGCGGCGAGGAAGGCGGCGGTGAGGGAGCCGATGAGGACGGCCGCCTTGACGTGCTCGACCTGCGCCGCGACGGGGAACGACAGCTCGCCGATCAGCAGGGCGATGGTGAAGCCGATGCCGGCCAGGATCGCGAGGCCCAGGACGTCGGCCCAGGCGAGGTCGGGGTTGAGCTGGGCGCGGGTGAAGCGGGCGGCGAGGTAGGTACCGAGGAAGACGCCGAGCATCTTGCCGACGACGAGTCCGATCAGGACCGCGAGCGGCTCCGGATCGGTGAATACCTGGGCGAGGGCGTTCCCGGAGACGCTCACGCCGGCGGCGAAGAGCGCGAACAGCGGGACGGCGACGCCGGCCGAGAAGGGATGGATCCGGAGGGAGACCCTGGCCGCCGGCGAGACGTCCTCGCCCTTGTCGCGGGTGGTGCGCAGGATCAGGCCCATCGCGACCCCCGCGATGGTGGCATGGACGCCGCCGTTGTACATCAGCGCCCAGATCGCGATGCCGAGGGGTACGTACCACCACCAGCCGCGTACGCGTAGCCGCTGGAGGACGTAGAAGACGACGAGGCCGGCGAAGGCGCCCCCGAGGGCCCAGCCGTTGAGGTCGGAGGTGAAGAAGACGGCGATGATGAGGATCGCGCCGAGGTCGTCGACAACCGCGAGGGTGAGCAGGAACGCGCGCAGGGCGGCGGGCAGGTGGGTGCTGATGACCGCGAGGACCGCGAGGGCGAAGGCGATGTCGGTGGCCATCGGGATCGCCCAGCCGTTCAGGCTGCCGCCGCCCGCCGAGGCGACGAGCACGTAGAAGCCGGCGGGGACGGCCATGCCGCAGGCGGCGGCGATTACTGGTAGTGCCGCGGTGGCCGGGGTGCGCAGTTCACCGGCGACGAGCTCGCGTTTCAGCTCGATTCCGGCGACGAGGAAGAAGACGGCGAGGAGGCCGTCAGCGGTCCAGTGCGCGACGGACAGGTCCAGGCCAAGGGCCGGTATGCCGAAGTGGAAGTCCCGTATCCGCTCGTACGCCTCGCTCCACGGGCTGTTGGCCCACACGAGGGCGACGACCGCGGCCGCGAGGAGGACCAGTCCGCCGACGGTCTCCGTGCGCAGGGCTTCCGTGACGGCATTGCGTTCCGGCCAGGGCAGCAGGCCGAGGAACACAGTGCGTCGGCGCGGGGCGGTCATGGGGCTAAGACCTCCGGGGCATGTCGGCGGTTGGGCACACGGGCCCCTCGGACGCCGACCAGACTTCCCGGCACACCAGCGTCACTTTGACGCGTTCTTTACACCCTATCGGGCGAGACGACGGCTCACCAGGTGGCTCCCGATGCGCGGGCGGGGCGAGGGGCGTGGTCTACCGGGCTCGGTAGACTCTCAAAGCACCGCCGGTGAACAGGTGGACGTAACCGCACGACCAGCAGATCAGCCCGGTGGCCGACTCGTTCGCCCAGGCCAGGTTGAACAATTCCATCCCTGTGCTGTTCAGCTTCACCTCGCGCCGCCTGAAGGTGTCGCCGTCGCAGACGAGGCAGCTGATCCAGTTGTCCCCGATCGCCGCGTGTACGCGCTTGGCCATACTGCCCCCTGACGGTTTGCGCGATCCCGGCAACGGGCGCACACCCGGCCATCCTCGCTCCGCCACCCTGGCTCGGCACAGCTCGCCGGCGCACTGCCACAGCTCGGCAGTCTTGACGCGTTCATAATGCCGGTCACGGCATGTCGCCCTTGATCTTCGGCTGGCGTGCCCTCGGGGACATCGAGCGCGGTCTCGCCCGGGACGATCCCGGCCTCGACGCGCTGATGACCACGCTGAACGAGCAGTTCCCGCAGGACGGCCCCCAGCTCCCGTCATCGTCGGCCAGCGGCGCGGGGCGGTCCCACCGGTCGCGCCGGACGGTGGCCGTGATCGCGCTCATCGTCATCGCTCCGCTGGGCCTGATCCTCACCGCCGTCCTCGGCGCCAACGGCACTCCACCATCTGACACCACGGACACCG
Source organism: Streptomyces tanashiensis (assembly GCF_014648895.1). Taxonomy (GTDB): domain Bacteria; phylum Actinomycetota; class Actinomycetes; order Streptomycetales; family Streptomycetaceae; genus Streptomyces; species Streptomyces tanashiensis. The sequence continues at coordinate 68,335 of NZ_BMRZ01000007.1, read as the reverse complement.
GGGCAGCCCCGTTCGCCCTGTCCGCACAGGTGCACCCAGCGCCGTATCCCCGCCGCGCTCACCTCCGTACCGGCTCCGACCCAGGAGACAGGCGTGATGGCGAAGGGGATCTGGAGGGGTCACCGAGGCAGTGTGAACGGGGAGCACAAAGGGCTATCCACCTGCTGAGGGAGTTACACCAGTGGGTTCAGACGTCCTTGGAGGGCCATCCGAGGAGCCGAGCGCCGATCACGGCGGTCTGGAGGGTGTAGCGGCTCGCGGGGTCGGCGGGGTCGGCGCCGGTGAGCCGGTGGATGCGGTCGAGGCGGTAGGTGACCGCTCGTACGGACAGGTTGAGGTGGCGGGCGGTCTGGGTGGTGACGCAGCCGTTGTCGAAGAAGGCGGTAAGGGTGACCAGGAGCGGTTCGGCGCCGCCACGGGCTGACTGGAGAGGGCCGAGGACGCTGCGGACGAGGTCTTCCATGGCCTGGCGGTCGCGGGTGAGGACCGGGTAGACGAGGAGATCAGCGGCGCGCAGCACAGGGGTGTCGAGGTCGAGGCGGTCGGCGAGATCGAGGGCGCCGAGTGCTTCCTCGTAGGAATGGACGACCCCTCTGGGTCCGGGCTGGGGCCGGCCGATGGCCGCCTGCCCGCCGCCGGTGGCGGCGTACGCCTGCTTGGCGAAGTAGGCCAGGACGTCGTCCTGGTCGCCGGGGGCGACGCACACGATCCGGCCGCCCTTGGTGGTGAGCAGAATGTGCCGGTCGCCGAACCTGCCGATCAGGGCCCGCTCGACCTGCTGCGGGACCGGGTCGGCCTCGCCGTACGCCTGCGGGCCGCGGGCGACCGCGACGGCGTGGGCGTGGGAGAGGCGCAGGCCGAAGCGTTCGGCCCGCTCCGCTATCCGTCCCAGGTCGCTGCGCCCGTACAGCAGGTCATCGATGAACTCCCGCCGCTGGGCCTCCTCCTGCCGCACCGCGAGGCGCTGGGCCCGTTCGAAGCCGCCAGAGAACGCGTCGACGGACTGCTCGACGACAGCGAGCAGGTCGAGGGTCGTCCTGCGAGACAGGGGCTGCTCGGGCCAGGCTTCGCGGACCGCCGCCAGGTGGTGACCGATGAGCGCCCGCAGGGCGAGCCCCTCGCGGGCTGCCTGCTCACCGGACTCGCGGCGCTGTCGCACCTCGTCCCGGTTCAGGCGGCGCCCGCTCTCCGCGATGTCCGCGAACAGCGCTCCGTACTCCTCCACGTACCTGTCCCTCATCTCCCCGCCCTGCATCGTCACGGTCGGCCCCGTCGGGCCCGGCCCGAGAGGAAGTCGTAGAGGATGACGAGCGCGATGGCCACGGCGATCAGCCCCAGGGCGATGTACGCGCAGGTCAAACGCACCCCGCCGGACGCACCGGCCAGGCGCGGGACCTCGTCGGCCAGCACCGCCCCGTACGCAGCGAGGCCGGCCATGCCGAGGAACGGCACCGGCGCCCGGGCGCGCCGGACGGGTCCGGGCCGCCAGCCGGCCAGGACGGCGACGCTCGGCGTCAGGATGAGCACGGCACCGCCGGCGACCACGCCCCAGCTGCCCCAGGAACTCACGCCGACGCCTCCGGTCTGTCGCCTTCTGCCGTCCGCCGGGCGCGGTGACGGTTCAGTTCGAACAGGCCGATCAGCGTGGTGGCCAGGTTCATCGGGAAGGCCAGGGTCTCGGCGACGATGATGGTTCCGGTGACGCGGCTGGCGCTCGCCGCCAGCCCGGCGCACAGCAGCAGCGTGGGCAGGATCCGCCGCCACGTCGGCAGCTCGGTGAGCCACCACACGCGCACGCTGACGACGATGTTGAACATCAGGAAGGCAAGCGCGAACAGGGCGATAAGGATCAGGGTGAGCGGCACGGGCGTGTCCTTCGGGGCAGGCGGAAGGCAGTGCCGACCAGACTTCCCGGCTCACCAGCGGTGATCCTAGTGGGCAGGGACGCGCTGTGAAGGCTTCCGTCGCCCGCGAGAACGTGAACGGTGCGATGACGACCGAGTGCTGTGCGCGTAAGGACGGCATCAAGAGCGCGTAAAGATTGCCGAAGTACGGCAGTGAACTCGTGTGCGGTTCAGTGTGACGATGCCCCGGACGGCGGAAGTGGCCCAGCAGCCCAAGGAGCGGGACATGGTCTGGTTTCTCGGTCTCGGCATCGGGGGTCTGGTGCTGCTGGTCCTGTCCCTGGTCTTCGACGGCCTGTTGGAGGGGGTCCTCGACGGGTTCGGCGGGCGGCTGGACGGGTTTCTGTCGTTGCCGGTGATCGCCGGGTTCGTGTCGGCCCTCGGTTTCACGGGGGCGATCGTGCTCGGAACCACCGGTACGGGGGCGGGAGTCGCCACCGGTGCGGGCGTGGTCACGGGGGTCGGCGTGGCCTGGCTGACTTGGAGGTTCAGCCGGGCGCTGATGCGCGACGGTTCCGCGCCCGCACCGCGTGGCGAGGACCTGGCGGGGACGTCGGGTTCGGTGGTGACGGCGATCCCGGCCGGCGGTTACGGCGAGGTGCTGCTGCATCTCGCGGGCCAGCCGGTGAAGTACGCGGCGAAGGCCGACGCACCCGTCGCACGTGGCACCGAGGTGTGGGTCGAGTCCGTTCTCTCGCCGACGTCGGTGACCGTCCGCCCCGTCGAACGCTGACCACTCGTCGGCTGCTGTTCTTCATCGTTCGTTCTGATCGAAGGGGGTTTCGTCATGAGCCCTGTCCTCACCTCTGTGGTGGGCATCATCGTCCTGGTCGTCCTGCTCGGCCTCGTCGTCATCACGCGTTACAAGGTCGCCGGTCCCAGCGAGGCGTTCATCATCACCGGCCGGCGCGGCAAGAAGACCACCGACCCGGCCACCGGCCGGGAGTACACGGACAACAGCGGCCAGAAGGTCGTGGTCGGCGGCGGCGTGTTCGTCGTGCCGTTCGTGCAGCAGAAGTTCAGCCTCGATCTGTCCAGCCGGCACATCCCGGTCGCTGTGCGGGGCGCGGTCACGCTGCGGGGTGTGAAGGCGAATCTGGAGGGTGTCGCGATCGTGAAGGTCGGCGGCACCGAGGACTCGATTCGGGCCGCGGCCCAGCGGTTCCTGATGCAGCAGGACGGCATCGTCGGCTTCACCCAGGAGGTGCTGTCCGGCGCCCTGCGGTCGATCGTCGGCCGGATGTCGGTGGAGGACATCATCCGCGACCGGGCCGCCTTCGCCGGACAAGTCGCCGAGGAGGCCGAGGCGAGCCTCTCCGGGCAGGGCCTGGTGCTCGACGCCTTCCAGATCCAGGACATCACCACCGAGGGCTCCTACCTCGAAGACCTCGGTCGCCCGGAGGCCGCCCGTGCCAAGCAGGAGGCGGACATCGCCGAGGCCGTCGCCCGCCGCGCCGCCGAGCAGGCGCGGCTGAAGGCGGAGGAGGAGATCGCGGTCGCGCAGCGGACCCTCTATCTGAAGCAGGCCGAGATCAAGGCCCAGACCGACGAGGCCACCGCCCAGGCGAACGCCGCCGGCCCGCTCGCCGAGGCGGCCCGGCAGCAGGACATCCTCAGCGAGCAGGAGAAGGTCGCAGAACGGCAGGCGGCACTGACCGATCGTCAACTCGACACCCAGGTCCGCAAGCCCGCCGACGCCGCCCGCTACCAGGCCGAGCAGGAGGCCGAGGCCCGCCGCATCGCCCTGGTCAAGGAGGCCGAGGCCGACGCCGAGCGGGCCCGGCTGACCGGTGAGGGCGAGAAGGCCCAACGCTCCGCGCTCGCAGACGCCGTACGCATCGAGGGCGAGGCCCAGGCAGCCGCCATCGGCGCGAAGGGCTCTGCCGAGGCCGAGGCGATGCGGAAGAAGGCTGACGCCTTCGCCCAGTACGGCGACGCCGCCGTCCTGCAGATGCTCGTCGAGGTCCTCCCGCAGGTCGTCGCCAAGGCCGCCGAGCCGCTCGCCGCCGTCGACAAGATGACCGTCATCTCCACAGACGGAGCGAGCCAGTTGACCCGCACGGTCACGGACAACGTCGCCCAGGGCATGGAACTGCTCTCCTCCGCCACCGGTGTCGACCTCGCCTCGCTGCTCCAGGGCATCACTCAGAAGAAGCCGACGCCCGAAACCGCGGTGGCGCCCGCGGCTCCCAGCACACCGGTCGAGATCACCGACTGAGACACCAGTCCGACCGGGGGGACGGCATGCGAAAGAGCTTCACGGTGCACGCGGGGCTGCAACTGGCTCTGGGCGCGGCAGCGTTGTGTGCGTCCGCCTACACCGCCGCCCCCCGGCTTCCCCCTTTCCCGTACGAGGAAGTACTGATCGGGACCGGCTTCGCGTTGCTCTTCCCGCTCCACGCCGCGACGATCTACCGCAGCATCGCTCTGGATTTCCGTGTCAGGGGCCACGCGAGCAGCAAGACGAATCAGTGGCGTGCTCTGAAGGCCCTGCCCCACCGGGTGCACGGCCTCCTCGTCGCACTGGGTCTGGCCGGGGGCCTGCTGCTCTCCGGGATGTTCTCGGACGACTCGGGCCTCCAGGCCACCGACGCCTCCCAGGGACACTATTACGCGGTCGACACCACCGACCCGCAGCGCCGGAACATCGCAGTCAGCCGGAGCCAGTACGAGGAGCTGGGCAAACAGGGCCAGCGCACCATGTTCGCGATCTACGGTCTCATCGCGGTCGGCGGCGGCGCCCTGACGCTCGTCTTCGGGAAGCTGGACGACTGGGCACCCCGGATCCCAGCCTCGGCACTCGCGACCGGCCGGCCGCCGCCTGGCTCGTCCTCCTGGCACGACCTCTGACAGCCCGCCGTCGGCCTGGCCGCAGGTCCGCGCACGGGGAGGCAGACACCTGACACTGAACCTGCCGAGCGAGCGACAGCGGGTGCATCCGGACACGGGACATCGGGGGAAGCATGACGGCACTGCCACGCCAGGAAGGCCCGCGGGGCGGCGCCCACATGGTGGTCTGCGGTGACGACGGGCTGGCGCGCCGGCTCGCGGCCGAACTGCGCGATGTCTACCGCCAGCACGTCGTCCTCCTGGTCCCGGCCGACGAGGCCGACGACCCGATGACGGCGCCGCACAATGCACAGCCCCGCATCGCCGGAACGCCACAGCCCCCGCTCGAGGTGGTGGCACCGGCGCCGACCCGGGAGGCACTACTTCGTGCCGGTGTGGACCGGGCGGCGGCGCTGGCCCTGCTCTACGAGGATGACGAGACGAACCTGCGGGCCGCTCTCGCCGCCCGTCGGCTCAACCCGGGGCTGCGCCTGGTCGTCCGCATGTACAACCGCAAACTCGGCCACCACTTGGAGGAACTCCTCGACCAGGCAGCCCTCGTGGCCGCGCCCGGCCGTGACCGTACGGTCCTGGACGCGTCCACGACCGTCCTCTCCGACGCGGACACCGCCGCCCCGGCGCTCGTGGCCACCGCGGTCGCCGACACCAACAAGGTCGTACAGGCGGACGGGCTGCTGCTCCGCGCCGCCGAACGCCCCTCGCCCGGCCGGGGCGAAGTCCCGGATCCCGGACTGTGCACCCTGGCCCTGCTCTCCTCGACCACCACCGACCCGGCCGGCAGCGAGGGATCGGACACGAGCGGTGCGCAAGGTCCGGAGCTCCTGCCCGACGACCAGGCCGTCGAGGGCTCGGCGGGCCGCGGCACCGTCGTTCTCGAAGCCGTCCGTCGCACGGGGCCGCAGGTGCCGCCCCGTCGGCTCGCCCGGCGCGGCGCCCCGCTCGGGGAGGTGTTCTCCGCACGCCTGCGCTGGTCGCTCGCCGGCATCGTCGCCGCGGTCCTAGCCCTCACCGCCACCACCGCCGTCCTCACGGATGCCGACCCGGTGCACGCCGCCTATCTGACCCTCCTCGACCTGTTCTCGATCAACGACCCCGCCCTGGGCGACTCCTCCACACGGCAGATCCTCCAGCTCCTTTCCGGCCTGGTCGGCCTCGCCCTCCTGCCCCTCCTCGTCGCAGGGGCCCTGGAGGCACTGGGCACCTTCCGCACGACCGGCGCGCTGCGCCGCCCGCCGCGCGCACTGTCCGGCCACATCGTGCTCCTCGGCCTCGGCAAGATCGGCGCCCGAGTCCTGACCCGGCTGCGGGAGCTCGACATCCCCGTCGTCTGCGTGGAGCAGGACCCGGACGCCCGCGGCATCCCGCTTGCCCGCGACCTCGGCGTCCCCGTGGTCCTCGGCGACGTGACCGACGACGGCGTACTGGAAGCAGCCCGCATCCACCGGGCCGACGCCCTGCTCGCCCTCACCAGCTCCGACACGACCAACCTGGAGGCCACCCTCGCCGCCCGGACCCTCAAGAACGACCTGCGCGTCGCGCTCCGCCTCTACGAAGACGACTTCGCCACCGCGGTCTACCGCACCCTGCGCTCCGCCCACCCCGACGCCGTCACCCGCAGCCGCAGCGTCACCCACCTCGCCGCCCCCGCCTTCGCCGGCGCCATGATGGGCCGCCAGATCCTCGGCGCCATCCCCGTCGAACGCAAGGTCCTCCTCTTCGCCGCCCTCCTCGTCGCCGGACACCCCCAGCTCCAAGGCCGCACCGTCGCCGAATCCTTCCGCCCGGGCGCCTGGCGCGTCCTGGCCCTCGACACCACCGCTCCCACCGCCCGCCGCCCCGACCTCGCCTCCGCCCCTCACGACGGCGACCAGCCCCAACTCCTCTGGAACCTCCAGCCCGGATACGTCCTGCACCCCGACGACCGCGTTGTCATCGCCACCACCCGCCGTGGACTGGCCGAACTGCTCGGTCGTCACCCAGCGGACTATGACCGCTCCTCACCGACCGGGGAGACCTCGTCGCCGGCGACCTGATCGCCAACTCCCCCTTTGGTCTCGTGCGGGGTCGCCCCGCCAGCCGTCCCTTTCACGACGATCCGCTGCGCAACCTCGCCAGCCTGCGGAAGATGCTCGCCCTGAACCCCACCAGTCTCCACGTCGGCCACGACACCCCGCTGAAACCCGACCGGGTCCGACGCTGGGCCGACCGGGCACCAGCGGCTGACCCGGCTCGAAGCAGCGGGCCGGCTCCCCGCCCGCACGGAGAACAGCACGCCTGACCGGCAGGCACAGGATCACGAACTTCCCCGATGGTGCACCCGCGATGGACAGTCGTCGCACGACGGCGTGCGGGGACCACGCCCCAGCGTCGGCAAGGGGATCAAGCTCTGCGAGCCACAGCGGTGATCGCCGCAGCGACGGTTCTGTGCAACTGCTGGGCGTCCGCGCCGGCTCGGGAGCGCAGGTTCACGCCGTGTGCCAGGAGGGCCAGGACGTCGGCCGCGGAGTCCGGGTCGGCGTCCTCGGCGAGTTGTCGCTGCCACTGTGCCGACAGGAGCGCGGTGTGGAGGGCGGTGCGCAGGCGCTGGTGCTGCCGGTCGAGGATGGCGCGGACGGCGGGGTCGGCGTTCTCGGTGCCCGCGTGGGCGTTGGAGATCATGCAGCCCCAGCCTGCGAACTCGCCGGTGCAGCGGGTCTCGATCAGCCCGGTGAAGAAGTCGGTGATAGCCGGCAGGCCGCGGTCGTCCTCCTCCAGCAGGCCGAGCCGTGACCGGTCCTGGACGTACCGTTCGAGGGCCGCGCGGTACAGCTCATGCTTGCCGCCGTAGGTCGCGTACAGGCTGGACCGGTTGAGCCCGGTGGCGTTGACGATGTCCTGGATCCCTGTGGTGGCCACACCCTGCCGCCAGAACAGCCGCACCACCGTGTCCAGTGTCGCGTCCGGATCGAAGTGCTTGATGTCCGCCATGCCCACCACTCCATCTTGAACCGATGATTCCAAGATACCCGCTCCACCCATTGACATGGAGTGCACTCCAATCCCTATCTTGAAACGAACGTTCCAAGATCCCTCCGGGAGGAGACCCATGAGCGTCAACGCCGAGCTGCGCGCCTTCTTCGAAAGCCGCCGGCAGCAGATCCCCGCCGACATCCGAGCCGTGATGCAGCGGGCAGCGGCGGAACTGGCCGACTCCGGCCAGGCGGACCAAGCGCTGCCCGTCGGCGCGACGGCGCCGTCCTTCGCCTTGCCCTCGGCCACCGGCCAGACCGTCGCCCTGGCCGACCTGCTCGCCGACGGCCCGGTGGTGCTGACCTTCTACCGCGGCACCTGGTGCCCCTACTGCAACATCGCCCTGCGCTCCCTGCAGCAGCACCACGACGCCATCACCGCCCGCGGCGCCCGGCTGGTCGCCGTCTCACCCCAGGTCCCCGACGAGTCCCTGTCGTACGCCGAGAAGAACGAGCTGGCCTTCGGCGTGCTCAGCGACCTCGGCTCCGACACCGCCAAGCAGTTCGGCCTCGCCTTCGACCTGCCGGACGACCTCGCGGCCGTCTACGCCGGCTTCGGCATCGACCTGGACCGCTCGAACGCCGGCCACCCACGCACCCTGCCCGTGCCGGCGACCTACGTCATCGACCGCGACGGCACGATCCGCTGGGCCTTCGTGAACACGGACTACACCACCCGCGCCGAACCGGCCGACATCCTGGCCGCACTCGACCGGCTGGGCTGAGGGTCGGCGGCTGAGGACCGATGCGGTGGATATCCGGAAGGTCCCCTCCGCATCGGCCCGTCAGCGCCGTGGCCGCCGTCTGATCTGGCGAGTGACCTCGTCAGCCATGCGGCAAGACAGCCAGACTGTCAAGCCGTCGCACAGCCGCCGTGCCGCAAGCCCCCGGGGTCGACATTCAGCGGGGCCGGGCAAACGCCGACCGCTCCGCCTCCACCCGAAGGCGGATGACGCACTCGGCCACGTGGTCGTTGACGAGCCCCATGGCCTGCATGAACGCGAAGACGGTGGTGGGTCCGACGAACTTCCAGCCCCGTTTCTTCAGGTCCTTGGACAGGGCGATCGAGGCCGGCGAGGTGGAGACCGTCTGCGGTGGGTTCACCTCGTCCGGGTTGGGTTCGCTGCGCCAGAAGAAGGCGGCCAGTGAGCCCTCCTCGGCGGCCAGATCGACCGCGCGGCGCGCGTTGTTGACGACGGCTTCGATCTTGCCCCGGTGGCGGACGATCCCCGAATCCTGGAGGAGTCGGTCCACATCGGCCTCGGTGAACTCCGCGACCAGGTGGAAGTCGAAGCCGGCGAACGCCTTCCGGAAGTTCTCCCGCTTGGCCAGGATGGTGCGCCAGCTGAGCCCCGACTGGAACCCCTCCAGGCTGATCTTCTCGAACAGCCGCTGATCGTCGACGACCGGGTAGCCCCACTCCCTGTCGTGATAGTCGAGGAACTCGGGGGCGCTGCCGACCCACCCGCATCGTCGGTCGCCGTCGGGTGCGATGAACACGGCCATGGCTCAGGCCGTCAGGAACGCGAGCCGGGGATCCGTGGTGTTCGGCGCGATCTCGATGATCTCGGCCGAGACGACCTCGTGGGCGACGAACGGATCCGCCGCGACCCGCTCCTCCAACTCGTCGAGGGTCGCGCCATGGGCCAGCACGGCACCACCCCGGCCGGCCTGGAGGCTTCCGACCAGCAGGAAGACCCCGTCCTCCACGCCTTGCCGGATCCACTTCTGGTGTTCTGCCATGTGATCAGGCGCCTGGCTCTTGTTGGCCGCGAAGCGGAGCAGGACGACGAACACGGAAATCTCCTTCGACTGCCGGGTAGTGGAAGAGGTCAGGTTCAGTGGGCGGAGCGCGGAGCCGGGCCGTGCGCGAGGCGCTCGTCGAGCCAGGCGTGTAGGCGGTCGACCTCCCGCTGCACGAACTCGCCGTCATGGAAGGCGTTGGACACGGTTGCCACGCCCTGACTGAAGGCGAGGACGTGCATCGCGAGAACGTCGGCCTCGACGGCGAAGCCGAGCTCCTCGAACTGCGTCCGGAGCCACGTCCGGAACAGGTCGAAGACGGAGACGGCCTGGGCCCGTGCGGGATGACCGAGTTTGGCGAGCTCGTTGGTGAGAGTCCCGACCGGGCAGCCGAAGTTCTGGATGTCCGTGCCGTTGGTGATGACGATCTCCACGAACCGTCGCACCCGCTCGGCGGGACCCGGCTCCTCCTGGTCCCACTCCGCGAGCATCGCGCGCGTGCTTCGGAGCCGGGACTCGATGACCGCGCCGAGGATCTCGTCCTTGCTCTTGAAGTGGTGATAGAAGTTGCCCCGCGAGATGCCCACCGTCTCGGCGATCGCCGCGAACGACGTGTGCTCGAAACCCTTCACGTAGAAGAGCCGGTTCGCGGCATCGATGATCTGGGCCCGCGTACCCGCGTTCTCAGCCACCCCGTACCCCCACAGCCTTGACCCCTCGCTAGGACAATCGTCCTAGCTCCTGGCGTGAGTATAGGACAGACGTCCTAGCGATTCAGTGCATTTCGTGATCCACCCGTCGGCTGCGCGGGCGAGCCGCCGCCCGGGATGGCTGCCTCAGATCGGGCATGGTGGCGCGCGAGGCTGCGGCGGACCCGAGAAGCACGGCGGCCGACGGCTCCGGCGCACGTCCGGGGCGGGTTGTGGTGAGTACCGAACTCCGACAGCGCGGCACGTCGGCGGAAGGTAGCCTCGCGATCATGGAATTACCGAATGGATCCGCCACCGACCAGGCGCCGGCGAACCCGAACGCCACCGATGACATGCTGGCCACTCAGCCGGTCGGCTACTGGTGCGGCCTGGCGCAGACGGCCGTCACCCGGCATCTGCGTGACGCCATGGCCAAGATCGACGTCACGCAGCCGCAGTACTGGGTACTCAACCGCGTGAACGGCGGCCCCGCAGCACCGAGCCGCGAGGAGGTCGTCGCCCAACTGGCACACCTCGCCGACGGGCCCCACGAGATAGGCAGGGTCCTCGACCAGCTGCTCCACCGCGCATGGCTCCGGATCGACGACGGGCAGCGCCTGCACCTCACGGATGCCGGAGAGGCCGCCAGAGTGCGGCTCCGCGAGCTGGCGACCGAGGTACGCGCCGTAGTCCATGAGGGCATCAGCGACGAGGAGTACGTGGCCGCGCTCAGGGTGCTGCGCAGGATGGTGGCCAACGTCGAGGGTGACGGGGCTCCTGGCCGTCCGTCCTGATTCCGCAGTCTTGTGACCGCCCCCGACCGGGAACAGGTGCGGCCACCACGTGCCCCCGCCCGCGGGTGATGTTCGACCAGGCCATGGGCCGGATCGCGGGACGGACTGACCGGGCACGCAGTCCGCTCCGGGGCGCCGACGGCACGCATCTGTCGTACCGATGTCAGGTACGAGTGAGCGTCGCAGCTCCGAAGGAGACGTCGAAGCGGTCGCACCAGATGCTGACGCTCGGGTACTTCGACCAGTCGAACTCGGCGGGCAAGGGGTAGTTCTGGTCGCCCTTGTTGCCCTTCAACTTGGCAAGGTTGACGTACTTCCCGTCGTCGAAGACGTCCCAGCCCTCCTTGCCCTCCTTCACGGGCGCGTCGCTCAGCCAGACGCGTAGATCCGGGCCGTTACTCGTGTCCAGACCCTCGAGGCGGAGCGTGTGGGTGCCGTCCGTGAGCCGGACGACCTTCACCACACCCGTGGTGGCGTGCTCGTGGCTGATGAAGCTGCCCTGCGCGACGGTGACCGGGCCGAACGGTGCGGGCGCTGCCGACGCGGAGGGCGGCGCACCCGTCGCCGGTGCCTGCGAGGTCGCGTTCGCGGAGGGCAGCGCCTCGTTCACCGTTTCGTCCACCCACAGCGCCCAGGGCTTGAACCACAGCAACCCGGCCACCGCCACCGCCAGACCCGCGATGACCACCGCACCCCATCGCTGTTTCCTCGTGACGCGCCCCACGACGCCCCTCCTCCGTGTCCGCTGTACGCCTTCGTCCGCCATTCAAGGTGATCGAAGGCTCGCCGGACAGCCCGGGCCCGATGACGAAAGGCTTACGGCATCGGGCCAGGGCGCGTGCGCTCTGCCCCGCCCTCGCAGGCAGTCACTCAGTGTTCCCGTGGCAGCGCCCCGGCGGAACGACGTCCGGTGCCACCACGGCCCTCCGCAACGTCACTTCCTGGGGAGAATCTGGGGAGTATCGACGGTCCTGGGGAGCGTGTGGGGAGAATCGACCGCGTAACGCAGCACGAACCCGAAAGACGCTGAAAGACTTATCCGCGCAGGTCAGGGGTGGACACAGCCGCATCTATGCAGGTCAGCGCCACCACGTGGACAACTCCATGACGTACGTGCCGAGGTCGTCGGCCTCGACGATCCCGGGGAGCGAGCCGCCCTCACGCAAAGGCGTGACATAGCGGGTCGCTACGACCTCTTCCAACACTTCCCAGGCCACCCATCTCTTCGATCCCGCACCCCGGAAGGCTTCCCCGGGGGCAGGAGCCGGAATCTGCCGGTCGACGGCGCCGGGGGAAGTCCGGGGAGTTCCGATCGGCATAGTAACCGGGGGTGATCACGGCGAGGGGCGACCGGCGGACGCGCTCCGCCGCCCCGACGCTCCGGAGGCGGGCGCGGCTGCGGGACGATGAGCGCATGAACGCGGAAGAGATCGCTGCCCTCATCGGTCGAGCCGGTGACGAGGACCCCGAGGTGCGTGCCGAGGTGGCGAGCGAGCTTCCCGCCGCCCTGTCGGGGCGGGCGGACGATCCCGCACTGGCGGCTCTGGTCCGGCTGACCTCCGACGACGAGGCGCGCGTGCGCGAGCAGGCCGCCTTCGCGCGGGGACAGCTCGCCGAGGTGGACGGCCCGGACATCAGGGCGGCCCTGTGGCGGCGTGTCGGCGACGAGGACACGGAGACGCACGAGGAAGCCGTACGCGGTCTGGCGGTGCGCCGTGATCCGGGCGCCGTGCCGCTGCTCGCGGCGCTGCTCCAGGAGCCGACGGCGTATGTGCAGACGTTCACCGCGGCGGCGGTGCTGGGCGACCCCGGGCTGCTGCCCGCCCTGCGGAAGTTCGACCCGGCGGATCCCGGTGTCGGCGAGGCCCTCGGGTGCTGCGACCCGGCCGCCCGGGAACGCCGCGACGCCGCGGCGGGCGCTCTGCTGGACGTGGTGTACGACCTGCTGCCCTCGGCGGACGCGGCCCTCGTGGCCTCGCGCTTCGAGGCGCATCTGACGCTGCGGCTCGTCACCGCCGGCGGGGGCGGGGCGACGTGGAACGCGGATGCCCTGCTCGTCCGCGCCGGCGGGGACCCGCGGCGGGCGGCGGCGCTGGTCGCCGAAGACCTCTGAGGGACCGGACTGCTTGCCGCGCGTGCCCACGGCGCTCTTCGAGGACGCTCTCCTAGCCGACGCGCCGCCGCCTGTCAGTCCGCAATCTTCCGGGGTCCCCCGGCACGGTCGCGTTGCTACCTTCCGGACCGTCGTCCTGCTCCCGACCGGAGGTCACGTTGAGCGCGAAGAACCCCACCCGCCGGAACATCCTCAAGACCGCCGGAGGCCTCTCGGCCGCGATGGCCCTGGGCGCCGGAGGCGTCCTCGGGGCGGCCTCGCCGGCCGCCGCCGCCGGGGACGGCTTCGGCCTGCACATCGTGGACCGCAACGAGGCCGACGCGCGCATGTGGTACTACCGCTTCCAGACCGGCGCCATCGGCTGGAACCCCGGCGTCAACGTGCTCCTGCCCGACGACTACCACTGGAGCGGACGCAGGTACCCGGTGCTCTACCTCTTCCACGGCGGCGGCACGGACCAGGACTTCATCACCTTCGACCGCGAGGGCATCCGCGCGTGGACCGCGGGCAGGCCGCTCATCGTCGTCATGCCCGACGGCGGGCACGCGGGCTGGTACTCCAACCCCGTGAGCTCCAACGTCGGCCCGCGGAACTGGGAGCAGTTCCACATCTCCCAGCTGATCCCGTGGATCGACGCGAACTTCCGCACGTACGCCGAGTACGACGGCCGTGCCGTGTCCGGCTTCTCGATGGGCGGATTCGGCGCGCTGAAGTACGCCGCCAAGTACTACGGCCACTTCGCGTCGGTCAGCGCCCACTCCGGCCCGGCCAGCCTGCGCCGGGACAACGGCCTCGTGGGGCACTGGGCCAACGCGAGCTCCGCGGCGCTCGACCTGAACGGCGGCACGATCTACGGTGTGCCGTTCTGGGACGAGGCCCGGGTCAGCGCGGACAACCCGGTGCAGCGGATCGAGAGTTACCGCAACAAGCGGGTCTTCCTGGTCGCCGGCACCAGCCCCGACCCGATCAACTGGTTCGACACGGCCAACGAGACCCAGGTGCTCGCGGGCCAGCGGGAGTTCCGCTCCCTGCTGGGCAACGCGGGGATCCCGCACGAGTGGTACGAGCTGCCCGGCGGCCACTTCATCCGCCACGACATGATGCAGCGCGACATCGACGGCGTCATCGCCCGCCTCCGGAAGGCCTGAGCCCGTGCTGCGCGGACTGTCCCGGCGCGCGCCGGCCCGGGTTCTCGCGGCCGCGGCGGCCCTGCTGCCGGCGCTGGCCGCCGCGACCCCGGCCACGGCCGGGACCACCGGCTCGGCCACCGCCTGCCCGAGCACCGGTTTCGTCAGCCAGCCGTTCCACCCCGGGCACAACGGCGTCGACATCGCCGCCCCCCTCGGCACCCCGATCCACGCCGTGGGCGACGGCGTGGTGACCATCTCCGGGTACGTCGGCGACTACGGCCAGTGGATCCGTGTCCGGCACCCGGACGGCCGGACCTCCGAGTACGGGCACATGTACCGGCGGGACGTGTCGGTCGGCGACCATGTCGTGGCCGGCCAGCAGATCGCCCTGATGGGCGCCGAGGGCAACGCCGACGGCCCCCACCTCCATCTGCGGATCTGGGGGGACGACTCCTTCTCGTACGGGATCGACCCCGAGGTCTATCTCGCGGAGGGCGGCATCACCCTGCCCTGCGTCCCCGGCAGCGGTCCGCGCCCCGTGCCCCTGGTGTACCCGGCCGAGTCGGGCCGGGTGGTGTCGGCGCGGTCGGCGGACGGGCGCCTGGAGCTGTTCGCCGCGGGCGCGGACGGCGTCCACCACGCCTGGCAGCGGGAGGCGAACCGCGACTGGTCGGAGTGGGAGCGGCTCGGCGGGCCCGTGAACGCCGAGCTGGCGATCGCCCCGAACGCGGACGGCCGCCTGGAGATGTTCGCCATCGACGGGAACACCTTCCGGCACCGCTACCAGCTCTCCCCGTCGGGCGCCTGGTCCGACTGGGAGGACTTCGGCGGCGGCGGCCGCGACATCGCGGCCGGGGTGAACGCCGACGGCCGCATCGAGGTCTTCGCCTCCGGCCCGGTCGGTGTGTTCCACCGGTACCAGCTGGCGCCGAACGGCGGCTGGTCGGCGTGGGAACCGACGGGTGGCGGGCCCGCCGACGGCCGCATCGAGATGGAGAAGTCGCCCGACGGCCGTCTGGAGGTGTTCGCCCTCGACGGCGGCACGTTCCAGCACCTGTACCAGACGGCCCCGAACGGCGGCTGGTCCGCATGGGAGGACTTCGGCGGCGGCGGTCACGACCTCACGGTCGACCACAACGCGGACGGCCGCATCGAGGTCTTCGCCTCCGGGCCGGTCGGCGTGTTCCACAAGTACCAGACGAGTCCCACCAGTTGGTCCGGGTGGGAGGGCACCGGCGGCCCCGCGGACTCCCGGCTCAGCAGCGAGCGCACGGCCGACGGCCGGGTCGAGGTCTTCGCCATGAACGGCGAGACGGCCATGCACACCTGGCAGACCGGGGTGAACGCGCCGTACGGCCCGTGGGAGACCTTCGGCGGCGGCGGCACCGAGGTCACCGCGGCCTCGAACGCCGACGGCCGGATCGAGGTCTTCGGCACCAGCCACGCCGGCACGTACCACATCTGGCAGACCGGCTTCTCGACCTGGTCCTCCTGGGTCTGGGTCAACAGCACCGCGGGACCCGGGATCGGCTGAGGGGAGACGGATGCCTCCGGTCAGCAGACGACGGAGGGTCCGGTCCGGAGCCGGGTCCAGGACCGGCCGAGCGGCGGGTGGCGGCCGTGGACGGCCTTCGGCGATCGCCCGGTCGCCCTCCTCGCGTCGGGCGGTCCCCCACTCTGAGTACCGACCGGACAGCGCTCCGTACGGATTGCGCCATGTCCGCGGAGCGCGCCGGCGGTCCGACCCCCTCACGAACCTCCCGGATCGGCCTTTACTCCCCCTCCCGGCGCCGTGACCTGTCCCACCTTGTGTGCGGCGGGCCGCCGGGCCCTCGCCCGGGGCGGGTCGCCTGACCCGGCGGACCGCGTTCCCGGCGCCGTGCGCGGTCGCCGGCCGGAGCGGCGCCGCAGAGCACCTGAAACAGCGTCAAATCACCGCCGGGACAAGGCGCTCGGGTGGTCCGGGTCACAGCGTGGGGAGGTGCCGCGGGAAGCTCCGACGGATGCCCCGGCCGGGCCCGGCGGAGGGTTCCGCGCGGCCGCGGAGTGCCGCTGCCGGCCGCTGGGGCCCGGACCTTCCGAAGTGGCCGAAGCACGCCGGTGAACTCTCCTGACTGGTGAGTATCGTTCCGCTCGTCCGACAACCGCGACGGGACGAAGAGGGGGAGCGGTGAGCGGCGTAGTCGTCCATCTGCCGCGGGGAAGCGGTGGCGCCGACGGCGGCGAACCGTGCGGCGACGCGGTGACGCTGCGGCTGGGCCCCGGCCAGGTCGCCCGCTTCGGACGGGGTTCCGCGAGGACTCCGGTCGAGCTCCGTCTCGCGGACCCGGCGATCTCCCGGCTCGCCGGGGAGATCCGCGCGACCGACGACCACTGGCAGCTGACGAACCACAGCTCCACCCACAGCTATCTGGTGGAGAACCCCGAGGGAGCGGGCGAGTACCTGAGGGTCCCGCCGCGGCGCGTCGGGGCGCCCGTGCCCTTCGAGTTCTCGCGCGTGGTGCTTCCCACGCGCGGTGATCTCACCGTCTCCTTCCAGGTGTTCGCGCCCGACCACGTCTATCTGGACCCGGACGCGACGGGCGCGCCCTGGGGCAGCCGTACGGTCACGGCGTACTCCCTGGACGAGTCGGCGACGTACTTCCTCGTGCTCGTCGCGCTCTGCGAGCCCCGTCTGCGCGACCAGTCCCGTGTGGCGGTCCCCACCACGCCGCAGATCGTGGAGCGGCTCGGGGGACACGTCCCCGGCGGCGCGCCGACCGCGCGGGCCGTCAGCTCGCACATCGACTACCTCGCCGAGGAGAAGCTGCGCATCGGTGTCCTGGACGACCGGGAACCGGGCAGGGGCGAGCGCCGCAACGGCAAGCGTGAGGAGATCGTCGGGCTCGCGCTGCGGTTCGGTCTGGTGCGGGAGGAGCACCTCGCGCTGCTGCCGTCCCCGGCGGGCGGCGGGCGGGAGCGGCAGAGGCCGCGATGACACCGCCGCGCGGGCCGGAGGACACCACGGAACACGACCGTACGGAGCTGCTCCCGCCCGGCCGTCGGGTCGGCGACTGGGTGGTCACGGAGCTGATCGGGGCCGGGGGCTGGTCCACGGTGTACGCGGCCCGTCCGGCTGAGGGACGGCGCGAAGGTGCCGGCGGGCCGGCGGGGCCGGCCGAGGTCGCGCTGAAGATCATGCCGACCGCCGGGCTCGCTCCGCGCCAGGCCCGCAGGATCGTGGAGTCCGCGCGCCGCGAGGTCGCACTCGGGCACGGGGCCGGACATCCCCGGCTGATCGGCCTCCGGGAGTCCTTCGTCCTCGCCGCGCCGGACCTGCCGGCCGTGGACGGCGCGATCGTGCTGGTCATGGAGCGGGCCGCCGGCAGTCTGCGCGAACTCCTGGACGCGGGGGTGTCCGGGGCCGAGCGCGGCCGTCTGATCGAGGGGATCTGCGAGGGGCTGGCCCATCTCCACCGCTCGGGCTGGGTGCACGCCGACCTGAAGCCGGAGAACGTCCTGCTGGGCAGGGACGGTTCGGTGAAGCTCTCGGACTTCGGCCTGGCCACGGAGCTGACGGGGACGCACGGGTACGTGCCTCCGATGGGGACCCTGGACTACCTCCCGCCCGAGCGCTGGCGGGCGCCCCTCGGGGAGCTCGGCGTGCAGGTCCGGCCGAGCGCCGACATCTGGGCGCTCGGGATCGTGATCCACGAGGTGTTCGCCTCGGGTACCTCGCCGTTCCCCGGTGCCACACCGGTGGCGCGGGGGGCCGCCGTGCAGGAGTACGGCGAGGGGCGCGCGCCGCTGCGCATGGACCTCGCGGTCCCGCCGTTCTGGCGGGCGCTGGCGGCCGACTGTCTGGCCCCGACGCACGCGGCGCGCGCCCCGCACACGGCGGAGAGCCTCCTCGCCCGCATCGCCGCCGGGGAGGCCACGCGCGACAGGGGGACGGAGGGCGCTGGGCCGCACGACACGGAGGGCGCTGGGCCGCCCGGCACGGAGGCCCGCGTACCGGGACCGCGCGACACCGGGGCCGGGCGGCGGGGACGGGCCCGGGCCGCCGTCCTCGCCGCCGTGCTCTGCGGGACCGTCGGCGCGGTCCTGGGCTCGGACGCGGTCCGGGACGGCGTCTCGGCCTCGCCGGGCGGCACCGTCAAGGTCTTCAACGCGGAGCGCGGCTGCCAGGACCGGGCCGACAGGGACCGGCAGTGCAGTCTGGGCCTGGCGATCGATCCCCTCAGGCCGTACGCCGCCGGCAACGTCGTGCCGACCCGGGTGTGGCACGGCGACGTCCTCACCGCCGACTGCCGGCTGCCCGACGGACAGCCCGTCATCGACGAGGAGGACCTGCGGTCCACCCTCTGGTTCCGCGTCCGCCTGCCGCGGGGCTCCGCGTACCCCGCGGCCTGGCTCCCCGCCGTCCGCACGAAGGACCGCCCGACGCTGCCGGGGTGCCCCGTCCCCGGAGGGTGAGCCGGCCGTCGGCGTCCCGGGTGCGCCGGGACTAGGACTTGTCCGGGCGATCACGTGCGAAGCCAGATGACGAGGGCTGCCGCAGTGACGGTGCCGAGGTAGACGTACCCGCGCTTGTCGTAACGGGTCGCGACCGCACGGGAGTTCTTCAGCTTGTTGATGGCCCTCTCGACGGTGTTGCGTTTCTTGTACCGGTCCTCGTCGAAGCCTGGTGGCCGACCGCCGCGTGATCCCTTGCGCAGGCGGGCGGCCTGGCTGTCAGTCTTCTCCGGAATCGTGTGCCGGATGCCGCGTCTGCGCAGAAAGTCGCGGCATGGGCCGTTGCTGTATGCCCTATCGGCGGCCAGGCTGTCGGGTTTCTTGCGGGGCTTGCCTCGGCCGATCCGCGGGACTCGGATCTTCTCCAGTACGGTCATGAACTGGGTGCAGTCCGCCCTCTGCCCTGGTGTGACGATCAGGGACAACGGGCGGCAGCAGCCGTCCGCGCGCAGGTGGATCTTGCTGGTGACCCCGCCCCGCGAGCGGCCCAGGCCCTCACCTCCAGCACCACCTCCACCAGCCGGGCGACAAGGCTCTGCCACAGCGTCTCGTCCTGGTGTTCCCCTGGCCCATCCCCCTTCGAGGAAAGGGCTGGTGGCGGATTGGTGCGAGCGCCGGCCGCGTGCTGGTGGGCGCGCACGATGGTGGAGTCGACCGAGATGTCCCAGTCGACCTCACCGGCCGCGTCCGCTTCAGCCTGGACCTGCCGAAGCAGGCGCTCCCAGGTCCCGTCGGCCGACCACAGCCGGTGGCGTTCGTAGACCACTGCACGCCGGTCCGCACCCGGTGCAGTATCCCGTCGATCACCTGCCTACGGTCCCGCCACCGGCCACAACGCCTGTTGCTGACCGGCAGGAACGGCCTCAACCGTTCCCACTCGACGTCTGTCAGATCACCCCGCCCCACGCTCGAACCAACGAGCGAGTGGAGCGATAGTCACATGATCGGGCGGGCGAGTCCTAGTTGAGCATGTGGGCGGCCTGGACCTGATGGAGGTGGATGAGGACGTCGTGGGTCTGGGTGAGGCGGATCTGGGGGGCGTCGGCGATGCCGGGGTAGGTGGCGCCGATGTTCTTGATGGTGTGGGGCTCGGCGAGCCAGGCGCGGGCCGCGGTGGGGGCGGTGCGCAGGTCGACGACGTAGTCGCGGTGGCGGACCTTGTCGAGGGTGTGTTCGGCGGTGCCGGGTGCGGCGGGTGCGGCGGTGAAGCGCTGCGGGGCGCCGTCGTGGTTGAAGGCGTTGAACGTGCCCTGGTTGAAGGTGAGGCCCACGCTCAGGTAGCCGGTGCCCAGTTGCTCGCGCAGGAACTCGCCCTGGACGCGGGGGTGGCTGGCGGGGGCGTAGGTCTTGAGGGCGGTGTGGCTGTTGTGGGCGGAGATCATGATCTTGCTGCCGGTGCGCTGCTGCCACCAGGCGATGTTGTCTGCCATGACGCGGTCGCGGTAGAGCATGGCGCCGGGGATGTTCCGGGGGTCGTCCCAGTCGAAGGCGTAGAGGGTGGTCATCTGGTGAATCGCGCTGGCGTGCTGCACGGCCCAGGCATGGGCGTCGGGGTCGGCACCGGGGTGCTGCTTGAGCAGGTCCACCGCACGGCCGGTCCGCTCGGCGATCGCCTTGCGCTCGGCGAGCGGCTTCGCGAAGTAGTCGTTGACGTAGGTCTCGGCGCTGATGGTGGGCCGCAGTCCTTGGTACAGCTCGGTGATCTGCGCGGCGAGTTCGGGGCTGGACGCGGCCGCGAACGTGTTCACCTTGTCGTACAGCTGCGGGCCGGCGAAGCCGTTGTCGTCGCCGACGAAGCGGACGGGGTCACCGGGGTGCTGGATGTTGTAGGAGCGCGCCCACTGGAGCAGGTCGCGGTACTCGGCGTTGTTCCACCAGCGGTAGGTGCCCTGGAACTCCTCGTCCATAATCTGCTTCAGGTCGCCCTCGCCCCGGGTGAGGTAGGCGTCGATCCGCAGTCCGCTGCTCCAGGCGGCTTCGAGGGCGAAGGTGCGGAAGCCCTTCTCCTCGACCAGGTACCGCAGCATCCGGTGCTTGAGGGTGACGAACTCGTGCGAGCTGTGGGTGGCCTCGCCCACGCCCACCACGGTGGCGTCGCCGACCATCGTGCCGAACGGGCGCAGGTCGGCGACGTTGCCCCGGGGTTCGGTGGTGCGCAGCGGGTGTGCCACCCGGTCGAGGGCGGCTTCGGGAGAGCGGAACGCGACGGCGTCGGGTGAGGCCGACGCCGCGGACGCGGCGGGTGGAGCGGCGGCGGAGGCGGCCGGAGCGACAGCCAAGGTGGCACCGAGCGGGACAAGCAGAGCGGCGAGCAGGAACTTGCGTGTGATCATGGCCCCAACCCTCGCCGCCCGGGAGATCCTCGCACCATCCGCTGCACCCCCCGATCGGCCCGGGGGTTTGCCCCACCCGCCGACGGGCGGGGTGGTAGGACCCCGCTCCTGGTCGTGAACGGGCGTTAAGCAGGTCGCTCGGCTGGAGTCGAGCGGCTATCGGCGACTGGTGGTCGGCCCCCGTCGGCCGCCGTATCCGGCTGGCTTCTCCCTGAAGTCACCCGGAGCTCCGCAATCGCCTGTCTCTGAGAGGTACCGCGGTTTGGGGAACGGCGGCAGAGTCGGCCCTGGCGCACAGCCCGGAGGCCGGGTGTTACTGCGCTCGCGCTGCGGCGCTGGCCTCACGGCGGCCTTCCCCGGGATCGAGCAGGCGGCTCGGGACCAGTGCCAGCGGGAACGGGGCTGGACTGCGAGCCGGTGGTGGGAGAAGAGGGATGGGCGGTGTTCGAGCGGCTCCGGGACCGCGCGGCCGTACACGGCGCAGAAGGGCCCTTGGTGCAGCGGCCTGCAAGGGCGGCCCGGCCGGTAGGCCGCCTTCATCCGCCAGTGGTTCGTCGAGACGCCGATGCAGCGTGCCTGGTCGGTCGTCAGCTTTTCGCTGCGGTGGCCGCCTCATGGACCGGCCGGGCCGTCCTCGGCCGCCATGGTCGGACGGTGGGCGTGGCCGGTGTTCGGGCCGGGCGCGTTCAAGAGGACCGGGTTCTCAGCTGTCGCCGCCGGCGCACTGGGCCCGGCTGCCGACCTGCTGCGCCTCCTTCTTTGCCCTGCACCAGCCTGCGTCAGAAGGCTCTTTGCGGGTCGTGCAGCGGTCGGCAGCCGCTTCGCCACCACGTTCGCGGCGAAGCGGACGCCGACCGCGACCGTCGGCAGCCGTGGACGGTCCGGCTTCGCGTACCCGTCCTCGCCAAGCGCCGGACCTCCCACCTGCGGTTTCCCGCCGCCGGGGAGTGGGGGGATAACCCCACCTCCGTTCCGCCGGTGGCCTGCATGGTCCGCGCGGCCCGTGCTTCCTAGGTTTGAGGACGTTGACAACGAGCGCCGCAGAACCGAAGGAAGACCCCTGCATGGCACGCCACCGAGACCACAGGACTGACGGGCCCGGAACGGCCCCGTACACCGCAGCCTCGTTCACCGCGCACCCGTACGGCTCGGCCCCGCGCCTCGGGGCCCCGTCCGCGGAGCCCGCGATCGAACTTCGGGGTGTGCGCCGGATTTACGGAAGCGGCGCGGCGACGGTGCACGCACTGCGCGGGATCGACCTGGCGCTCGCCCGCGGCAGCTTCACCGCCGTCATGGGCCCCTCCGGCTCCGGCAAGTCCACCTTCCTGCAGTGCGCGGCGGGCCTGGACCGCCCGGACGAGGGACAGGTCCGGCTCGGCGGCGAGGACATCACCACACTGAGCGAGGACCGGCTCACCAAGCTGCGCCGCTCCCGCATCGGCTTCGTCTTCCAGTCCTTCAACCTGCTGCCCTCGCTGAGCGTCGAGCAGAACGTGCTGCTCCCGCAGCGCCTCGCTGGGAAGCGCCAGGACCGGGCCAGGGCGCGGGAACTGCTCACGCGGGTGGGCCTGGGCGAGCACGCGTCGCGCCGCCCGGGACAGCTGTCCGGCGGCCAGCAGCAGCGGGTGGCGATCGCCCGCGCGCTGATCACTCACCCGGACGTGGTGTTCGCCGACGAGCCGACCGGCGCGCTGGACACCACCACCGCGCACGAGGTACTGGGCCTGCTGCGGCAGGCCGTGGACTCGCTCGGCGCGACCGTGGTCATGGTGACCCACGACCCGGTGGCCGCCTCCTTCGCCGACCGGGTGCTGTTCCTGGCCGGCGGCGCGATCGCGGACGACCTGCCGTACCCGACCCCGCAGACCGTCGCGGACCGGATGATCGCGCTGACCGCCCACCCGGTGGGAGCGGCGGCATGACGAACGGACTCGCCCGCGCCTCGGTGCGCTTCCGGCCCGGGTCCTTCGTGGGAACCCTGGTCGCCCTGCTGCTGGGCGCCGCCGTGGTGGTGGCCTGCGGCACGCTGCTGCAGACCGGCCTGACCGCGAGTCTGAAGCCCGAACGGTACGCCGCCGCCCCCGTGGTGGTCACAGCCGACCAGGCGGTCAAGATTGAGCGCAAGACCGGTGGGGAGACCGAAACCCAGGAGCAGGCCACCCCGGAACGGGCCCGCACGGACGCCGCGCTGGTCGGCCGGCTGACCGCCCTGCCCGCGGTCGCGGCGGCCCGCCCCGACACGGCCTTCCCGCTGCCCGCCGGGGAGAGGACACCGGCCATGACCGGCCGGGGCTTCGCCGCACTCGGGATCGCCGGACCCGGCGACAAGCTGGTCGAGGGCCGCGCACCCGGCGCGAACGAGATAGTGCTGGACACCGACACGGCGCGTGCCGCCGATCTCGCACCCGGCGCGAGCCTCGCGCTCACCGCGCCCGGCGGCACCGCGCACTACCGGATCTCCGGTCTGGCCGCCGCCCAGCGGAGCGGCCCCACCGCCTGGTTCGCCGACAACACCGCCGACCGCCTCTCCGGCCACCCCGGCCGCATCGACGCCATCGCGGTACAGCCCCGCGAAGGCGTTCCCACCACCGAACTGGCGGCCCAGGTCCGCCGGGCCCTCGGCGGCGACGCCAGGACCTTCACCGGGGACGGCCGGGGCACCGTCGAACGCCCCGCCCTCAGCAGTGCCCGCAGCATGCTGACGGCCCTCGGCGGCACCTTCGGCGGCTACGCCACCATGACCGCCGTGTTCGTGGTGATGAGCACCATCGCCCTCGCCACGGGCCAGCGCGCCCGCGAATTCGCGCTGCTGCGCGCCATCGGCGCCACCCCACGCCAGATCCGCCGCACCATCGCCACCGAGGCGATGCTGGTAGCGCCCCTCGCCGCCGCGCTCGGCATCCTGCCCGGACTGGCCCTCGCCCGCTGGTGGTTCGGCCAGCTGGCCGACCGCGGCGCCGTACCCGCAGACGTCCGTCTCGACATCGGCCCGCTGCCGATGCTCGCCGCCGTGCTCCTGTGCACCCTCGCCGCGCTGACCGCCGGCTTCCAGGCCGCCCGCCGCCCCTCCCGGATGCGGGCCGCCCAGGCACTCGGCGACGCCGCCGTCGAAGCACCCCGCCCCGGCAAGGTGCGCACCGTCCTCGGCGTGCTCTTCGCCGCCGGCGGCTGCACGGCCGCCGTCGTTGCCAACGCCCTGGACGGCGAGAAAGCCGCCCAGACCGCACTCGGCGTGGTTATGTGCTTCATGGTGACCGTCGCCCTGCTCGGTCCCCGGCTCGCCGCAGCAGCCGCCGCGCTGCTCGGCGCCCCGCTGCGGGCCGGCGGCGCGCCCGGCTCGCTCGCCGCCGACAACGCCCGCGCCAACGCCCGCAGACTGGCCTCCGCGATCACCCCCATCGTTTTGGTCACCGCCTTCTGCGGCACCCTGCTGATCCTCCAGAGCACCGTGCGCCACACCACCGGCGAGAACGTCAAGGCCGGCGTCACCGCCGACCACGTGATCACCACCACCGGCCCCGGCCTGCCCGCCGCAACCGCGGAGACGGCCGCCCGGGTGCCCGGTGTGGACACCGCCATCGGCCTGCTGCGCACCGGCGTGGTCTACGAGAGCGGCGACATGCTGAGCTCCGCCCCCGCCCTCGGCGTGGGCGGCGACCCGGCCCGGCTGCCGAAGGTGCTCGACCTCGACGTGCGCACAGGTGCCCTCGCCGACCTCGGCCGCGCCCCTGACACGATCGCGCTGAGCACAACCCTGTCCGGCGCACTCGGCGCGAAGGTCGGCGACCGGGTGCCGCTGTGGCTCGGCGACGGCACCGCGGTCCGGCCCGCGGTGGTCGCGGTGTACGAGCGAGGGCTAGGCGTCGGCCAGGCGCTGCTGCCCCGGGCCGCGGTCGCCTCGCACGTCACCGCCGCCTACGACAGCCAGGTGCTGGTCGCCGCCGCGCCGGGCGCCGACCGCCCGGCCCTGGCCGCCGGCCTGGGCGCGCTGCCCGGGACGGCCGTGACCGACCGGGCCGGGTTCGTCGCCCAGGCGGACAAGGACCTGGAACTCAGCGGCTGGGCCAACACCGTGATGGCGGCCGTGCTCGGCGGGTTCGCCGCCGTCAGCGCCGCCAACACCCTGGTCATGACGGTGATCGACCGGCGCCGCGAGGTTGCGCTGCTGCGGCTGGCCGGCACCACCCGGCGCCAGGTGCGCCACATGATGCGCTGGGAGGCGCTGCTGGTGGCCGTGACCGGGCTCGCGGTCGGCGCGTCGATCGCCGGGCTCACGCTGGTACCCGTCACCCGGGGCGTGACCGGCTCCGCCCCCCACGTGCCGCCGATGCTCGCCCTGCCACTGGCCGTCGGCACCGTGCTGCTCTGCCTCGGCTCGACGGGCCTGCCGGTGCGCGCACTGCTGCGGACCCGGCCGGCAACGCTGGGAACGGCACGCCAGTAGCAGAGTGCGGAAGTCGGCGGAGGGGCCTACCCGGGGGACACCCCGGGTAGGCCCCTCCGACGTCCGCGTTCACCTGCCGGACCCGCCGCATGATCACCTCCTCCCGGCCACCCGAGAGGCGCACCCCGGCGTCCCGCCACCGCCATCTCAGCGGGCGCCTCCGGCTCCCCGCCCCATGCCCGGACCAACGAGCACGGCGGGTGATAGTCACATGATCGACCGGACAAGTCCTAGTCGATCGCGGGCCCCGAATCGCTCAGCCAGCCCCATTCCGCCCAGGTGGTGAAGCCGGTCTGCCACCGGTGGTAGACCCCGGCGTGGCTGGTGCCGAACACCTCGATGCGGCCGTCGGCGTTGTTGCTCGCGCCGATCTCGGTGCCACCGCCGCCGAAGGTCTCCCACGCGGAGTAGGCGGCGTTCGGGCCGGTCTGCCAGGCGTGACTCGCGGTGGCGGAGTTGATCGCGAACACCTCGACCCTGCCGTCGACCGAGCGCGCGGTGGTCAGTTCGGCGTCGGGGATCCCGCCGGTGCCCGTCCACGCCGACCAGGAGGTCGGGCTCGTCTGCCAGCGGTGGAAGACACCGGTGGCGTTGGAGGCGAAGACCTCCAGGCGGCCGTCCTGGTTGTGGCTGACGGCGACGTCGTGCCCGCCGCCGCCGAAGTCCTCCCACGCGGACCAGCCTCCGCTGACCGCGGTCTGGTAGAGGTGCCGGAACGTCGTGTCCGACAGGGCGAAGACCTCCAGGCGCCCGTCGGGCGCGTTCTCCATGGCCAGTCGCGCGTCGGCCGGACCGCCGCCCGTTCCCTCCCAGCCGGCCCAGCCGCCGCTGGGTGCCGTCTGCCAGCGGTGGAACACGCCGTCGGCGTTGGAGGCGAAGACTTCGATGCGGCCGTCGGCGTTGGTGCCGGCGGCCAGCCGGTATCCGCCGGTGCCGAAGTTCGCCCAGCCGGACCACCCGGCACCGGGCCCGGTCTGCCACATGTGGTCGAAGGTGCCGGCCGACAGCGCGAACAGTTCGAGCCGGCCGTCCGCGTTGGCCGCCACCGCCAGCTGCGCGTTGCGCGGTCCGCCCTCGAACCGCCACGGCGACCAGCCGCCGTTCACCGCGGTCTGCCAGGCGTGGTAGACACCGTCGGCGCCGGCGGCGAAGGCCTCCAGGCGCCCGTCGACGGACCGCCCGGACACCACACGGCCCGAGCCGGAGGGGTGCTCGGGGCCGATGGTCATGCCGGACCAGAGGGCGTTGGCGATGAGCGTCGCGTCGCCCGCCTCGACTCCGTACAGGTACCGCAGGTCCTCCCGGGGACGCTGGACGTGCCAGCACACCTCGCCGATCGCCTCGTCGTTCCACGAGCCGCCCGGGTACTGGCGTTCCACCTCGTCGAAGAAGGCGTTGGCGGCGTACACCGGGTCGAGACGCTGCTCCCGGCTGCCCCACCAGTCCTGCTGCTGGAACAGCCCGAGGCTGGTGTAGTCGACGGCCTGGGAGTAGTTGTTCATGCTGCTCTCCACGATGATCGTGGCGATGGCGATCGCCGCGGCCCTCGGGTTGAGCCCGCGGTCCTTGACCGCCTGCGTCACCCTCCGCGCGCAGGACATCTTGTACGCGTCGAGATAGCCGGCCATCTTCGCGTTCAGCTGCGGGTTGAGCTGGTCGGCCAGGAGGCCGTCGGTGGCCGACGGTCCGGCCGGGTCGCAGGGCACGGTCGGGATGGCGAAGCCCTCCGGGCCGCCGAAGTACCGGGAGACGCCGTGCCGGTCCTTGCCCGGGCCCGGCTCGGGGACGGGCCGGGCCGTGGCGGCCGGGGTGATCGCCCCGACGGCCAGCGCCCCGGCACCGGCGACGACGGCCACTCGGGTGAGCACACGGCGTAACAAGTCTCTTGGCATCAGGGGCCTTTCTGTCGGGGGGGTGCGCCAACGCCGTCGCCACGGTAGGGGCGGGGGCACCGGGGACGACATCCGGAACGATCCGGAGTGACAGCGCGGTCGGGCGCGGGGCGGCACGGTCAGGGCGTGCCGGGCGTCCCCGTGGGCGCCGCGGGGGCGGGGCAGGCGACCGTGCCGGGCCGTACGGAGAGCGAGAGCTCGGGCGTCGTGAGGAGGCCCGGGATCTGGAAGTCCTGGGCGGTGCCGGTGATCCGGTCGAACTTGGCGTAGCGCGCCTGGATGCCGAAGCGGTGCTGCGGGCTGCCGAGCGGGTTGACGACGTACGCGCCGGTGGCGTCCTTGACGGTCCTCACGTCGGCGCCGTTGGTGTTGAGGTCGACGATGCCGTCCATGTCGAGTACGCCGGTGGCTCCGCGCAGGTCGAGGACGGTGTTCTTCGTCCTGATCTCCCAGGAGCCCGGGTCGTCGTCGCCGAGGGTGAGCAGCAGGGTGTACGTGGCTCCGGCGATCTGCTGCCGTCGGCTCAGGCAGAGGCCGTTGATGACGCCGTCCGCGAAGCCCATGCGGAGCACGCGTTCGCTGCCGGTGGAGCCGTCGGGCCGGACGACGGGCTGGTCGACGACGGCGGCGCCGTACTGCGTCCCGTACAGGCTGCTGGTGGTGAAGTCGACGGGCCGGTCCTGGATGCGGAGGCCGACGGCCAGCGCTCCGGTCGCCATGGCGGAGCCGAGGCCGCCGGCGGCGAGGAGCGCGGGCAGGGCGACGGCGAGGGACCGGCGCCAGTGGGTGCGTCCTTCCCCGGGGGTCCTCATGGTGTGGTCACCGTGATGGTTCCGGGGAGGTGGACGGGGTTGTCGGTGGAGTCGAGGGCCGCGTGGTCGTCGACCGTCCGGATCGCGTAGATGTCGCCGGTGAAGTCCTCGGCTCCCGCGGTGAGCGGGATGAGCGAGCCGAAGAAGTCGAGCAGTCCCTGCACTCCGCAGATCTTGACGAGGACGCGGACGCAGACGTTGGTGATGTTCCCCCACATCGTCGTCGTCTCGGCCTTGCCGGCGCTGTCGTAGCCGCCGAGCGAGCCTTCTCCGGGCACGTCGATGGTGACGGTGTGTCCGGCCGCCCGCTGGACGACGTTCATGTGCGAGCGGATCTTGAGTTTGGTGAAGGTGTACTGGGTGGTGGTGCGCGTCGAGCCGTCGGAGAGCCGGATGGTGACGTTCTTCTGGACCGTCATGGAGACGGCGACCATGCTGCCGATGGTGACGTGCAGCGGGTCCGGGGAAGGCAGGAAGGGCACGCCGAGCGGCTCGACCGTGGCGGCCCCGCCCGAGGCGCTGCTCGGCTGTCCCGACCAGACGGCCGTGCCGACGGCGAGCGCCAGGGCCGCCGTCACGGCGAGGGCGCGCCGGCCGGCCGGGGTGCGCCGTGTGACGGGCGCGGTCCGCGCCCCGCACGGCCGGGCCCTCACCCTTCCACCGCCCGGCCGCGCGGGCGTTTGACACCCCAGCCGACCATCATGGAGCCGCCGAGGACGCCGAGCGCCATGCCGAGCAGGAAGCCGCCCAGGTTGGAGACGACGAGGGAGACGACGGCGAGGACCGCGCCGATGAGCCCGAAGGTGTACCGCTGGGCGGGCAGCGCGAGCGGGATGAGGCCGCAGAGGATCATGCCGCCGCCGACGAGGTAGCCGGCCACTCCCCCGAAGCCCGTGCTCACGATCAACTGCAGGGAACTGAGGGAGAACTTGAGGACGGTCCAGCCGCCGGCGACCAGCCACACCCCGCCCCAGAACGGCCGGGTGCGGCGGAACGCGCGGAACCAGGCGTGCGCCGCCCGCGCCCGGCTCAGCATGTCGTCGCCGTTCCCGCGACGACCCTGATCTTCAGGTCGGGCAGGACGAGCGCCCCGGCCATCTCGGCGTCGTAGGCGGTGGCGTTCAGTCCGTGCAGCGTGATGGAGCTGCCGCCCTCGCCGCCCGCCGAGCCGAGTCCGAAGCCGCCGGGCAGGGCGCCGGTGAGGGGTTTGCCGGCGACGGTGACCTGGTCGGCGGACTGGCCGAGCACGGCGTTCTGGAGGGTGGTGGGTCCGTACGCCTGGAGTTCGGTGGCCTGGATGTAGAGGTTCGAGGCGTCGATGTCGGTGGTGAAGGCGGTGGGCGGGCTCGCCGTCACCTTCTGGCCGCCCGTCAGGAGCAGCGAGTACGGGACTCCGGCGATCGTCTGGTGGACGATGCCGCAGAGTCCGGCGAGGCCGGCGCTGGCGAAGCCGACGCGCGCCATCGCGGTACTGGTGGTGGTGGTGCCGTCGGGGCGCCCGACGGCGGGGGTGTTGACGATGGCGCCGAAGCCGCTGCCCTCGACCCCGTTGGAGGTCAGCGTGAAGGGCTGCCCGGTGACGCTGAAGTTGGCGGCGAGCGCGCCCTGCGCGAGGGCGGTGCCGAGGGCGCCGACGGCGAGGACCGAGGGGACGAGGGCGAGTGCGCCGCGGCCCCAGCGGGTGCCGCGGCGGGTGCCGTCGGCGGCCTGGGCGAGCATCCGGGCGTTCCAGTCGGCGGCGGCGCTGAGGCCCGCCCGGGCTCCGGAGGTGAGGGGGTTCACGCGGTTCCGCTCCCTTCGGCGGCCGGAGCCGTACGGGAGAGGCGGCCGCGGCGGCGGGCGGGCTTCTCCGGCAGCCAGGCGAAGGCCATGGAGCCGCCGAGGACGGAGAGGAACATGCCGATGAAGAGGCCGCCGAGGTTGGAGAGCGGGAAGGAGGCGACGCCCGCGATCACCGCGATGACACCGGCGGTGTGGCGCTGTCCGGGCAGCAGCAGGACGAGCAGGGCCATCGCCATCAGGACGACACCGCCGGCCATGCCGGCGATGCCTCCGACGCCGACCTGGAGGATCCTGCCGAGCGGCGCCATCGGCAGGAAGAAGATGACGAAGCCGCCGAGTCCGGTCCAGAGGGCCGCCCAGAACGGCCGGGTGCGGCGCCAGCGGCGGAAGGCGCGGCGCGCACGGCCCCGGGCGGGCCCTTCGGTCGGCTCGGGCGGCGGATCGGTGGTCATGGGGGCCTCGCAGCGGTGGGTGGGGTGGGGAGGGCCGGGGCCCCGCGCCGTACGGGAGGCGCGGAGCCCCGGGGTGGTGCGTGGGTCAGGCGCCGCAGGTCTTGTCGCCGTGGGCGATGCCGATCGCGAGGTCCGGCAGGGTGATCGCGCCGGCGATCGTGGCGCCGTTGGCGTCGGCGTTGAGGTTCTTGATGTCGGTCCGGCCGCCGGTGGCGTCGAGGCCGAACTGGCCGGGGGTGCCGTCGTTGATGCCGGTGCCCTTGATCCCGGCGCCGTCGGCGGCCGCGCCGATGACGTTCGGGGTGGTGTCGCTCGCGTTGAGCGTCGCCGTGGCCGCCTTGAGCGCCTGGGCGTCGAGCACGAGCTTGTTCGCCTGGAGCCCGGCACCGGCGACGAGCTGGTCGCTGGTGAGCGGGGTCGCGGCGGCGGGCGAGGAGATGTTGAGGGACCAGGTGCCGAGGCTGCCGATGACCGGGAGGTTCACCGACTGGACGGCGTGGACGCAGATGCCGTCGAGGCCCGCCTTGGCGATGCCGACCTCGGCGGCGCCCTTGGCCCCGCCGGCGTCGATCGTGTGCATGACCGCGCCGATGCCCTGCGGGGCGGCGACCGTCTTGGAGCTGAGGGTGAAGGGGACGCTCGTGAGCGAGAGGTTCGCGGCGAGCGCGCCCTGCACCATGGCCGTGGCCATGGCGGCGATGGCTGCCGTCGCGGGCACGGCGAGGAACGCCGATCTGCGCCAGCGGGTGACGCCCCGGGTCTCGTGCTGCATGTGATCTCCAACCGTCGTGCCGCACTGGTCGAATGACACTTTGCGGCTCCCTGCTCGAGAATTGGACACTTCCTTGAGAAGTGTCAACACTTCTGACAATCCTGGAGAGATTTCCGCCTGGACTAGGCTTGGCCGATGCCACGGTTCAGGGAGACGGTCCGGACACTGCTGCGCGAGCGGCTGCTCGACGCCGCCTACGAGGCGGTCGCGGACCGCGGCTTCGACAAGCTGCGCATGGCACACCTGGCGAGCGCGGTCGGCGTCAGCCGGCAGACGCTGTACTCGGAGTTCCCCTCCAAGGAGGCGGTCGGCGAAGCCCTGTTCCAGCGCGAGCTGGAGCGCTGCCTCGTCGGCATCCAGCAGGGCCTGGACGCGCACCGGGACGACCTGCGCGCGGCCGTCGAGGCGGCCGTCGGCTTCACCCTCACGCTGGCCGGCCGCAACCCGCTGATCAAGGCCATGCTCACCAGCACCGGCGAGGACGGACTCCTCTCGTACCTCACGACCCGGTCCGCCGCGGCCTTCGACCTGGCGACGGCCATGGCCGACGCGTACGTCACGGAGGCCTGGCCCACCATCGACCCGGTGGCGCGCGAGCTGGCCGTGGACGCGGCAGTCCGGCTGACCGCCAGTCACATCGTCCAGGCGGGCCCCTCACCCGAGGAGTCGGCCCGCCGCGTCGCGGACACGGTGGTCCGGGTCGCCCTGAGCACGGGCCGGGAGCGGATCCCCCGATAGCGTCAGGGGCCCGGCCCCCGGTACTCCTCCAGGACGGGCCGGTTGCCGATGCCGGGCGACGCCGAGACGGGGAAGGCGCGCACCCCGACCCGGCCCTCCACCCGGTCGAGCGCGCCCCAGCCGTACGCCCGCGAGTCGTCCGACAGGTCGGGGTTGTCGCCCAGGTAGAAGAACGCGCCCTCGGGCACGGTCCGCAGCTCGGGCCGCGCCGACCGGGTGCCGTCGGGCCCGCAGCAGGCGCCCGTGCGGTGGGCCTGCGCCGCCCACTGGGGCGCCACCACCCGGCGCACCGGACCCTCGCCCCGCTCCTGGAGAAGGACCTGGAAGGGCGCGTCCGGCGTGGAGACGATCGCCACCCGGTCGCCGGGCAGCGCGATCACCCGCTTGACCAGGAGGGCCTCCTTCCCGGCGGCCCGCAGCAGCACCACGTCGAACCGGCGTGCCCGGCCCGCCGAGCCGGGAGCGACGAGAACGCGGTCGCCCTGGTGGAGGGTGGGGGCCATGCTCGTGCCGTCGACCCGGACGGCGAGGGCCGTGACGGCCACGCCGGCGAGCAGGCAGAGCACGGTTCCGGTCCCGAGGACGGCACCCGCCGCCCGGCGCGGGTTCATCGGCGTCGGAGGTCCGGCGGCCGGACGCCACCGGACCGGTCGATTTCGGTCATGGCGGGACGGTAGGGCGGGCGGCGGGCGGCCGCTGTGACCGTACCGCTCAGGGTTGTTGACCGCGCGTCTGATAAGACCGGGGCGTCTCACCGGTCCAGCGCCTGAACGCCCGGTGGAAGGCGCTCGGTTCGGAGAAGCCGAGCTGCCGGGAGAGCCGCTCGATCGACACCCGCCCGGCGGTCAGCTCGGCGATGGCGTGGTCGCGCCGGACCTGGTCGCGGAGCCGCTGGTACGTCGTTCCCTCGGCGGCCAGTTGGCGCCGCAGGGTCTGCGGGCTGACGGACAGCCGGTCGGCGAGCTGCTCGGGCGTCGGCACCGGCCCGGCGGGCAGCGCCCGGCCGATCAGGTGCCGCACCCGGCCGGTCACCGTGCTGCCGTAGTCGGCGCAGACCAGCACGTCGACCGGGGCGCGGCGGAGGAAGACCTTGAGCGCCGCCGCGTCCCGCAGGACGGGTTCGTCGAGGTCGGCCCGGTCGAAGACGGCCGCCGTCCGTTCCGCGCCGAAGACGCAGGGCGCGCCGAAGAGCACGGCGTACTCGCGGGCGTGCGGGGGCTCGGTGTGGACGAACTCGACCCGCCGCAGGCCGATCCGGCGCCGGACGAGCCAGCCGGCGAAGCGGTGGGCGACGAGGACGGTGGACTCGGCGCCGAAGTGCAGGGGGTCGTCGTACCCGGAGACGTCGAACTCCATCCGCGCCTCGTCGGGTCCCCCGGTCCCGCCCGCGCCGGGCTCCAGGAGCCGGAAGCGCGGCCCCGCGGGGAAGAGGTGGTAGAAGGTCTGGGCGCGCCGGAGCGCCTCGCGCAGGTCCCGGCTGCCGTGGACCACGACGTGGGCCATCATCGCGAAGGTCCCGACCTTGCTGGGCGCGCCGCCGAAGCCGATCAGCTCGTCGTCGAGCGTGGCCCACAGGGTCCTGACGAGCTGTCCGAACTGTTCCGCCGGGACCCTGGCCCGGGACTCCTCCAGGAGCGCGGCGGGCAGTCCGGCGCGGGCGAGCAGCGGTCCGGGGGCGAGACCGCGCCGCTCGGCGCCGAGGAGTACGGCCCGGAGGTGATGGGTGCTGACCGACGCGTTCACCGAAGCTAGACACTTTCATCGAAGGATGTCCAGGTTCTGACACTCTACTCAGAACTGTAAGGCTCCCGAAGTGCGCATCCTGTGAACGGGACACAGGTCACAGCCGTACCGTCGGGTGCCGGCACACCCGTGCACGGACACAGCGAGGGAAGAGGGGCAGTACATGAGCGGAGTGGCACGCCGGACGGTGGTCGCGGCGGCGGGCAGCGCAGGCCTCGCGGCGGCGCTCGCCGCCTGCGGGGGCGGCGCGGACGACAAGAACGCGGCACCCGAGGGCACACCCCTCGCGCGGACCGGGGACATCCCGGTGGGCGGCGGGAAGATCCTCGCCGACAAGGGCCTGGTGATCACCCAGCCGAAGGCCGGCGAGTTCAAGGCCTTCTCCTCCAAGTGCACCCACGCGGGCTGCGCCGTGAGCAGCATCAAGGACGGGGTCATCGTCTGCCCGTGCCACCAGAGCCAGTTCGACGTCTCGGACGGCAGCGTGAAGTCCGGCCCGGCGACCGCGCCGCTGCCGCCGGAGCCGATCCAGGTGGTGGGCGAGGAGATCAGCCTCGGCTGACCGCGCCTCCGGAACCCGCGGACCCCCTGGGGGCCTTCCAGCACCCCAGCACCTCGTCGGTCGTGGTGATCGTGGCGACGAGCGCGAGGGTGTGACGGATCATCGCGGGGGTGTAGTCGGCCGGCACCCCCGCGATGGCGTCCCCGGGCACGACCACCGTGTAGCCGAGGTTCACGGCGTCGAAGACGGCGTTGGGCACGGCCACGTTGGCGGAGACGCCCGTGACGACGAGCGTGCGGCAGCCGAGGTTGCGGAGCAGCGGGCCGACGTCGGTGCCGGCGAGCGGCGAGAGCCCGTGCAGGCGGCGGACGACGAGGTCCTCGTCCGCGACCTCGATCGGCGCCGCGACGCGGACGGCCCGGCTGCCGCTGTGCTGCTGCACGGGCAGCCGGGCGGCGGCCGCGAAGAGCCGTGCGTTGCGGTTGGCGCCCCGCCCGTCGGGGCGCCGCTCGGCGACGGCGTGGATCACCTGGACGTCGGCCGCGTGCGCGGCGGCGACGAGCCGGGCGACGTTCCGCAGGGCGCCCGACGCGCGGGCGACGGCAGCCAGTTCGGGCAGGGCGCTGTCGGTTCCGACGACACCCTCCTGACACTCGACGGTGAGCAGGACGACTCCGCCGTCCGGGCGGATCCGTTCACCGAGCCGTTCTCTCGGACTCTGACCCATGGCTCTCCCGACCTCCCCTTGCACGCGCGTGCATGACCCCCCATGCTTTCTGACGTCTCATCAGAAATCCAGAAGGGTGCGGACGATGACCGTCGCGCAGCGCCGTGGACGCCGGATCATGATGACTCCGGCCGAGCTCGACTCCTTCCTCGCCGAACAGCGCACCTGCCGGGTCGCGACCGTCTCCGCCGACGGCCGCCCGCACGTCAGCGCGCTCTGGTTCGTGTGGGACGGCTCCTCGCTGTGGCTGTACTCGCTGACGCGCAGCCGCCGCTGGGCGGAGCTGCGCGCCGACCCGAGGATCGCGGTCGTGGTGGACGACGGCGAGGAGTACGGGGAGCTGCGCGGCGTGGAGCTGTCGGGGACGGCCGTCTTCGTCGGCGAGGCGCCGCGCACCGGGGAGCCGTGCCCCGAGCTCGACGTGCCCGAACAGCTCTTCACCGCCAAGAACTTCGGCCTGGACACCATGCCGCACGACGGCCGCCACGCCTGGCTCCGGCTGACCCCGGACGCCATCGCGTCCTGGGACTTCCGCAAGCTCGCGGATCTCTGACCCGGCGCGCCCGCCTCAGCTCGCCAGGGGCTCCGCCGCCGCCCGCAGCGCCGCGACGACCGCCCGCACGGAGGGGCGGCGGCCGGCGTCGGCGCGCCAGGTGGCGTAGATGTGACGCCGGACCTTCTGCCGTACGGGAACGAAGACGACCCCGTCCGGCACCGGCCGCCCGAGCCGGGGCGTGACGCACACCCCCAGCCCGGCCGCGACCAGGGCCAGCTGGGTGTGGTGCTCCCCCGCGAAGTGCCCGATGCGCGGCTCGATGCCCTGCGAGCGGAGCGTGAACATCAGCCAGTCGTGGCAGAACTCGCCCTCGGGCCAGGACACCCACTCCTCGTCGGCGAAGTCCTCCAGGCCCACCGCGTCCCGCCCGGCCAGCGGGTGCCCGGCGGGCAGGGCCACGTCGGCGGAGTCGTCCAGGAGGTGCGCGCGCTCCAGGCCGCCGGGGACGGGCGCGCGCTTGTTGCTCCAGTCCAGGACGATCGCCAGGTCCGCGTCGCCGCGCAGGACCGCCCGCACGCCCGGTTCCGGCTCCAGCTCCGTGGTACGGACGCGGAGCTCGGGGTGACCGGCGCGCAGGGCGGCGAGCGCGGCCGGGAACAGGCCGCGCGCCGCCGTCGGGAAGGCGGCGAGCCGCACCTCGCCCACCACCCGCCCCTGCTGGGCCTCGATGTCGGCCTGGGCCATCTGGACCTGGGACAGGATCCGGGCGGCGTGCTCGGCGAGCAGCAGCCCGGCGTCGGTGAGCCGCACGCCGCGGCCGTTCTTGGCGAGCAGCTGCTGCCCGACCTCGCGCTCCAGCTTGGACAGCTGCTGGGAGACGGCCGAGGTGGTGACGTGCAGCCCGTCGGCCGCGCCGCTGACCGAACCGTGCCGGGCGACGGCGTCGAGGGTGCGGAGGCGCTCCAGGTTCAACATGTAAGCGATACTAAGGGGAGGGGTCGAGGAATTCTCGCTTGTTCTAAGACATCGTTCCCGTCACCCTGAGTGCATGAGCCCCGCAGCCCCGCCCTCCCCGTCCCCCGCCCCCACCTCACGCCTCCTCGACTGGCGCGTCCGGTTCGGCGCCCTCGCCCTCATCTGGGGCTTCAGCTTCCTCTTCATCAAGGTCGGCACGGAGGGCTTCGCGCCCTTCCAGGTGACCTTCGGGCGGCTCCTGTTCGGTACGGCGGTGCTCGCCGTCGCGATCGTCGTGAAGCGCGACCGGCTGCCGCGCGGGGCCCGCGTCTGGGGGCACCTGACGGTCGCGGCCTTCCTCCTGAACGCACTGCCGTTCTCGCTCTTCGCGTACGCGGAGCTGACCATCCCCTCCACCCTGGCGGGCATCTGCAACGCCACGACCCCGCTCTGGGGCATGCTCCTCTCCCTCGTGGCGCTCTCCGAGGACCGCCCGACCCGGGTCCGCGCGGCCGGCCTGGGCATCGGCTTCATCGGCGTCCTCACCGTGCTCGGCGCCTGGCAGGGCTTCTCCGGCCTCGACGTGACCGGCACGGCCCTGGCCCTGCTCGCCTCGTTCAGCTACGCGGTCGGCTGGATCTACGTCCGCAGGACCCTGAGCGGCACCGGCGCCTCGAACCTCTCGCTCGCCGGCTCCCAGGTGGGACTCGCGACGCTGCAACTGGCCGTGGTCACTCCCCTGTTCACCTCGCTCCCGACGTCGATCGACCTCGTGCCGCTCCTGGCGGTGATCGCGCTCGGCGCGCTCGGTACGGGATACGCGATGCTGCTCCAGTACGGCGTCGTCGCGGAGGTCGGCCCGACGACGGCGGCGATGGTCACGTACTTCATCCCGGTGATCGCCACGGCGGCGGGCGTCGCCCTGCTGGACGAGCGGCTCACGTGGAACACCCCGGTGGGCGCGCTGGTGGTCCTGGCAGGCGCGGCCCTCACCCAGACCCGCACCTCCCGCCGAAGGCCTGCCGCTCCGACGCCCACGGAGCCGACGCGCGCGGAGCCCCTGCGCACGGAGCCCCTGCGCGCACCCGAGCCCGAGCCCGCCGCCGCACGGCAGCCCGCGTCCCGCACCTGAGGCATCGCCCGATCGGGGGGCGCGCGGACCGCGGCCGGGCGCCTCTCCCTCTCCCGCGTCACTCTCCGTCACCCCCGTGAAGGCAAGATCGTTCCCCGGGCATGAACCTCACCACGATCTCCCGAACCCTCGTCGCCGCCCTCGCCCTGGGCGGCGCCTTCCTCGGCTTCGCCGGCCCGGCCCAGGCGGCCTCCGCCGGCGCCGTGTCCGCCGTCGCCCCCATGGACGGCCCGGAGCCCGTCGAGCTCGACGAGCTGGGTCTCCCCGACGTCCTGGAGGACTGACGGCAGCGGACGCCGGGGCACGGGAGCGGCCGGACACCACGAGGGCGGTGTCCGGCCGCTCCGTTCGCGCCGGGCGTCAGTCGCCGCCCGGTCGCACACCACCGAAGAGGGCCTCCAGGGCGTCGACGGCGCTGCCGTCGTGATCACTGCCCGCCGTGCCGCCGCCGCCAGAGAAACGTCACTTGCGCGAGGAACGGCCGTGCCCCGCGCGGAAGATGGGGAGCCGACGTCCGGATCGACGCGCCGGCCCCGCGGCCTCCCTCACCCGTAGCTCCGCGCCGGCATCGGCCCCACCGCCCCCGCCACCGCCTCGGCCAGCGCCTCCACGTCCGCGACGGCGAGCCCCGAGACGGTCAGCCGGACCGCCGGCCCCGCCTCCATCCGGAAGCGGGCGCCCGGCGCGACCGCCCAGCCCGCGGCGAGCAGCCGGGCCACCGCGCCGGTCTCGTCGGACACCGGCACCCAGACGTTCATCCCGCCGCGTCCGTGCGCCTCGACTCCCCGCCGGGCGAGCGCCCGCACGAGTCCGTCGCGCCGCTTCCCGTAGGAACGCGCGACGACGGCCGGGTCCACGGCGTCCGTGGCCCAGAGGTGGGCGACGGCCCGCTGGAGCAGCTTGCTGACCCAGCCGGGGCCGAGCCGCTGCCGTCCGAGCACCCGGTCGACGGTCTCGGCGTCCCCGGTGAAGGCGGCGATCCGCAGGTCGGGGCCGTAGGCCTTGGCGACCGAGCGGACGAGCACCCAGCGGTCGGTGACACCGGCCAGCGGGTGGAGGGGCTGGGCGACGATGCCGTGCCCGTGGTCGTCCTCGACGAGCAGGACGCCGGGGTGCGCGGCGAGGACCCGCCGCAGCTCCCGGGCGCGCTCCTCGGTGACGCACGCCCCGGTCGGGTTCTGCGCCCGGTCGGTGACGATCACGGCCCGCGCGCCGCCCTGCCGGACCGCGCGGTCGACGGCCTCGGGGAGGGGTCCCTCGTCGTCGACGGCGATCGGCACCGGGCGCAGTCCGAGGGCGGGCACGAGGTCGAGAAGGCTGCCCCAGCCCGGGTCCTCGACGGCGACGGCGTCGCCGGGCCTGAGGTGGGCGGTGAGCACCCGCTCGATCGCGTCGAGGGAGCCCGAGGCGGCGCCGATCGGTCCGGCGGGCACCCCGTCGGCGTCGAAGGCGGCGCGCGCGAGCCGTCCGAACTCCTCGTCGACGGGGAGCTCTCCGTACATGACGGGCTGTTCGGCGTACCGCCGGGCGACCTCCGCGAAGGCCTCGCCGAGGGGTGGCAGCAGGGCGGGGTCGGGGCTGCCGTTGCTGACGTCCCGGACTCCGGCGGGCGCCTCCACCCGGATCGAGCCGCGCGCGGTCGTGGCGGGGCGCGGCCGCACCCGGCTGCCGCGCCGCCCGTCCGTCTCGATGACCCCGCGCTCGCGCAGGGTGCGGTAGGCGGCGGCGACGGTGTTCGGGTTCACCCCCAGCGTGAGCGCCAATTCCCGCATGGGCGGCAGCAGTTGGCCGGGCTGCAGCGCCCCTGCTCCCACTCCCCGCTCGACGCTGGCGGCGATGTCCGATGCGCGACGGCCTTCGATCCGATACTCTCCTAGCACAAACATGAGTATGCACTAGTGCAATGGAGTACGCAATGAGCGCCGCCGCCGACACGAGCACCGTCTCCGAGACGCACGCGCCGGACGACACGTACACGCCGACCGACCGGACCGTGCCCACCCGCTCCCGGCAGCGCGCCTCGTACGACAAGGAGCTCGTCCACTCGATACTCGACGAGGCCTACGTCTGCCACCTCGGCTTCGTCCGCGACGGCGCGCCGGTCGTCCTCCCGACACTCTTCGGCCGGGTCGGCGAGCGCCTCTACGTCCACGGCTCCACCGGCTCGCGCCCGCTGCGCGCGGCCGGCGACGGCACCTCGGCCCCCGGCCTGCCCGTCTGCCTGACCGTGACGCACGTCGACGGCCTCGTCCTCGCCCGCTCCGCCTTCCACCACTCGCTCAACTACCGCTCGGTCGTCGTCCACGGCACCGCCCACCAGGTCACCGACCCCGAGGAGCTGCGGACGGCCCTCGACGCCCTCGTGGACCACGTCGTCCCGGGCCGTTCCGCCGACTCCCGCCCCGGGAACGCCAAGGAGCTCGCGGCGACCGCCGTGATCCGGCTCGACCTGGACGAGGTCTCGGCGAAGGTCCGCACCGGCGGCCCCAACGACGACCCCGAGGACCTCGCCCTCCCGTACTGGTCGGGCGTGATCCCCGTACAGGGCGGTTACGGCACGCCGGCCCCGGCCGACGACCTCGACCCGTCCGTCGCCCTGCCCGGCTACCTCGCCGCGCTCTGAGCGGAGAAGGACGGACCGACGATGCTGATCCACCCCTGGGACGCCGCCCACGACGAGGGCGAGTGGCGCGACTGGCTCGCCCGGCACGACTTCGGCCAGCTCGCCGTCAACGGCCTGGACGGCGAGCCGCCGTGGGTGCAGCCGACGCACTTCCGGTACGACCCCGAACCCGGCCCGTACGGCCGGGCCCTGGCCCACCTGGCGCGCCCCAACCCGCTCTGGCGCGCCCTGGAGGCGAACCCGGCGGTGCTCCTGAGCGTGGTCGACGACTACGTCTACGTACCGGGGCACTGGACCGCCCCCGAGGGCGCGCCGTCCGAGCACGGCACCCCGACCTCGTACTACGCGGCCGTCCAGCTGCGCTGCACCGCGCGCGTGGTCGACGATCCCGAGGAGAAGGCGGCCCTGCTCAACCGTCAGGTCGAACACTTCCAGCCGGAGGGCGGCACAGCGGCCGTCGCTCCGGGCGAGGCCCCGTTCGGCAGGCTCCTGTCGGGGATCCGGGTGCTGAGCCTGGAGGTGACCGACGTACGGGCGAAGTTCAAGTACGCGGGCAACAAGCCGCAGGAGGTCCAGGACCGGGTGTCGGAGCGGCTCGCCGAGCGGTCCGGCCCCGGCGACCTGAACGCCCGGGCCCACCAGCGGCGCCGCCGCGCGAACGGCTGACACCCGTCGGGGGCGGGGGCCACGACGGCCCCCGCCCCCGACGAGGTGACGCTCAAGCCCCGTAGGACACCGCCTAGGGCCTGTCCGACCCAGATCCGCCGGACAGGGGCCCTAGACCGCCACGGGCTCCCGCCTGCGCGCCACCGCCGCCGTGCGCGCCTCCGCCAGGGCGAGGCCCGTCACGGCGGCGAGCAGCAGCAGGGTGCCGAGCACGATCGCGGCGGTGAGCCGCTCACCGAGCAGCGAGACCGCGATCAGGGCCGCGCTCACCGGCTCGAGCAGCATGATGACGGAGACGGTGGCGGCCCGGACCACGGCCGCCCCGGCGAAGTACAGCGCGTACGCGAGCGCGGTCGGCACCGCCGCCACGTACACCAGCAGCAGCACCACGCTCACCGGCGCGTCGGTGTGCGGGACGAGTCCCTCGGCGAACGCCACGGGCAGCAGCCCCACGGCGCCGATCGCGAAGGCCCAGGTGGTCGTCGCCAGGGCGTCCCCACCGCCGCCGTCACGGCCGAGCCACCGGGTGAGCAGGGTGATCGCCGCGTATCCGGCCGCCGAGACCACCGCGAGGACGACACCGAGCGGGCGCACCTCCGCGGCCCCGCCGCCCAGGACGAGGACGAAGAGCCCGGCGAGCGCGCCGGCGACGGCGGCGACCCCGCCGCGGCCGAGCCGCTCCCCCATGGTGAGCCGGGCGCCGATCGCGATGAGGACGGGTCCGGCACCCAGGGTCACGACGGTGCCGACCGCGAGGCCCGTGGCCTCGACGGCGGCGAAGTAGGCGCTCTGGAAGACGGTGAGACCGATGCCCGTGCCCAGGATGCGGGCCGTCCGCCGGCCGCGCGAGGCGTCGGACGGGCGGGCGGCGGCGCGCCGGGGCCGCAGCGCCAGCGCGCCCAGGAGCAGGACGAGGCCGCCGACGCAGCGCCAGAAGGAGAGGGCCAGCGGGCCCATGTCGCTGACGCGGAAGATCAGCGAGGCGGCGGCACCGGCCGTGCCCCAGGCGATCCCGGCGACGATCAGATAGAGGAGGCTCCGCCCGACGGACAGGGCGGATCCCGAGGTGTTCGACACGTGATTTCTCCGTGGAAGACAGGAGGGGAGGTGGTCGCTGGGCTCCGCGCGCGGGCAGCGACGAACCGCTCGGCGGCGAGGAGTCGCCGTCCGAGCCCGGTCTTCGTCGAGGAGAGTCCCCGCGCGCGCGCTAGGCGGCGGGAGGCGGAAGCACGGTCGAATGCATGATCGGCACCCTACGGGGCGGTCCGCCCGGCCGACAACTCCGCGTCCCGCTCCGCGGCCTCCGCCGCGCCGGCCGCCGGACCGGAGCCGGCCACCGGGCCGCTCGCCGGCGCCTTCGGCGTGGAGGACTGGGCGATGAAGGCCCCGATCAGGACTACCGCGCCGCCGATGATCTGCGGCGCGCCGAGGTGCTCGCCGAGCAGGACCCAGGCCAGGACGGTCGCGATGACGGCCTCCAGACAGGCCACGACGCCCGCCACCTGCGGGGAGAGCCGGCGCACCGAGATGACGCCGGTGACGTACGCGAGGACGGTGGCGACGAGCACGATCCAGCCGAGCAGCAGCCACGCGGGCACGCTGGTCCCGTTCATGTCGGCGCGATCGCCGAGGACGCCCCAGTCCATGCCCCAGGGCCGGGCCACGACGGTGAGGACGAGCGCGCCGATGAGCAGTCCGTACGCGATGACGCCCACCGGATCGGCGCGCTCGGCCTGCTCGGCCTCGTCGGCGCCCTGGTCGGAGAGGACGAAGTAGCCGACCTGGCAGCAGGCGGCGGCGAGGGCCAGGAGCAGGCCGAGGACGTCGAAGCTCAGCCCGGACCAGACCTGTACGACGCACGCGAGTCCGCCGGCGGCGAGGACGACGCCGAGGGCGGCGGCACGGGTGACGGGCCGGCGCTGGACGAAGCGGACCCAGCCGAGGACGAGGGCGGGGGCGAGGTACTCGATGAGCAGGGCGACGCCGACGGGGATGCGGGAGAGCGAGGCGAAGTAGAAGGCCTGGACTCCGGCGACGGCGAGCAGGCCGAAGCCCACGAGGAGCGCGGGTTTGCGGCGCAGGAGGTCCCGGTGGCGCCAGGCCACGGGCAGCAGGACGAGCGCGGCGCCGGTGACCCGGAGCCACACCACGTGGAGCGGGTCGAGGCCCGCCTCGATGAGCGGCTTGGCCGCCACTCCTGAACCACCGAATGCGAAGGCCGAGGCCAGGGCGAGTCCCAGGCCGGCGCTTCTCCCCTGAGACGCGTGCATCGGGCCATCATGACAGGGCGCGGTCAGGGGCGTAACCCCCGTTACACCTGTTGAGACGGCTCCTCGTCGAGGGCAGCCGGA
Source organism: Streptomyces tanashiensis (assembly GCF_014648895.1). GTDB lineage: Bacteria > Actinomycetota > Actinomycetes > Streptomycetales > Streptomycetaceae > Streptomyces > Streptomyces tanashiensis. The sequence continues at coordinate 25,191 of NZ_BMRZ01000007.1, read as the reverse complement.
AGGGCGGCGACACGGGCGGTCAGCGCGGCCGGTTCGACCCCCGCGCGGCGCAGCACCTCGACGGCCCGGCTCTCGGGATCGGCGGCGACGGCGGCGAGCAGATCGAGGCCGCGGGCCTGCGGCTCGCCCCGCTCGGCCGCCCGCCGGAAGGCGCCCTCCAGGGCGGCGGCCGCGGCCGGCGACCAGGGGGAGGTGCGGGCGCCCGGGGACTCCGCGGTGCGCGCGGCGGGCAGCAGCCGCCGATCGGCCGACTGCTCCTCCGCGCGCTGCCAGCGCAGGCCGTAGCCGATGGACCGCTGGGCGAGGTAGCCGAGGACGCGGGCGAGCTGGTGGCCGCCCTCGAAGGCGGCGCCGACCTCGGGGTCGGACTCGACGAGCGAGTGCAGGAGATGGGCGGTGTCGATCTGACGGTCACCGTCCCTGAGCGCCCTGCGGCGCGCGCCCGACACGACCGCCGCGAGCGACGGCGTCAGGAGGGGCGCGAGCTCCGCGCGCGGGGCGACGGAGGACGGAAGGGGCTGAGGGCGCGGGACGGGATGGTGCACCCTTCCACCTCATCAGGCCGGGGCGGCCGGAACATCACCGGGGAGAAGCATGTCCGCATCCCACCGGAGTTGGGCACGGGCGCACGGTTCCTCCTCCTTACGGATGAGATCGCGCGCATCGACCCCGAGGGGCGCGCGCCGCCTTGCTTTACGCCCCCCTTGCAACCACGGGCCCTCCTCCGCTCGTCCTCCGGTCGTGTTCTGGATGGTGGCTCTGCTCTCATGCGACGGGCGGCAGTACGTGTACCGGGTGTACGCACCCCGGGAGGCGCTGCCGGCCGATCTGTTCTGGGCGGCCTTCCACTGCCACGAGGAGGACGGGGCGCCGCGTGCCTCGGACAGCTTCGACGCGGCCGAGATCTGGTGGATCGGCGACGGCGCGGGACCGACGGCCGCAGAACTGACGGTTCATCAGTATTGAATGTTCGCGGCCGCCCCGCTACGTTCCGCGACACCGGAACCCAGTTGGCACGCGTGAAGGGGTGGTCTCATGGCCGAAGTCAGCGCGGAGGCACGGATCGAGGCGCCGGCCGGGAAGGTCTGGGCGCGGCTCACGGACTTCTCCTCGTACGGCGAGTGGAACGCCACCCACACCAGCTTCCCGAACGGCGGTCCGGCCGCCCTGGAGGCGGGCGCCACCTTCACGGAGAACATGAAGCTGATGGGCTTCCCCGCCGAGGTGCTGTGGACGGTGGAGGAGCTGGAGTCCGAGCGGGCGTTCGCCATCAGGGGCAAGGGCCCGATGGGGGTCGTCGTCGCCACGCGCTACTCGCTGGCGGCGGAGGGGGACACGACGACGGTGCGGATCGACGGGGAGTTCACCGGTGCGGCGGTCTCCCTGATGGCGGGCAAGCTCAAGGACTCGGCGACGGCGGCGCTGACCGAGTCCCTGCGCAAGCTCTCGGGCCTGGTGGTCTGAGCCGTACCGCCGGAAACGCCGGGGCCCCGCGACGACGGTCGCGGGGCCCCGGCCGCTGTCCGCCTCAGGCCTCGTCGGCGAGGATCAGGTACAGCTTCTTGCGGGCCTCGTTGATCACGGCGACCGCCTTCTGGCGCTGCTCGGGGCTGCCGGTCTTCCAGACCTGCCCGAACGCCTCCATCAGGCCGAATCCGGCCTGCCGGATCTCGTTCACGGCATCCCAGTCGACCCCGCGCCCGGCCTCCTCCCACGGCGCGTCCGGGCCTTCCTCGGCCTCGGCGCGCCCGGTGTCGGTGAGCGTGAACAGCTTCTTGCCGCCCTCGCTCGCGCTGGTGATCAGCCCCTCGTCCTCCAGCATCTGGAGGGTCGGGTAGACCGAGCCCGGACTGGGCTTCCACGCCCCGTCGCTGCGCTCGCCGATCTCCCGGATCATCTCGTAGCCGTGCATCGGGCGGTCCTTCAGGAGCGCCAGGATCGAGGCGCGCACGTCACCGCGCCGCGCCCGCCCCCGGCCGCCACCGCGGCCCCGCCCGCCGAAGGGGCCGCCACCGAACGGCCCGCCGCCGAAACCGGGTCCGAACGACCCGAACGCGGCGCGCCGCCCCTCGAAGTCCCCCCGAGGACCGGGGCCGCAGCCTCCACGGCCGTGTCCGTGCCCGCTTCCGTGCTCGTGTCCATGTGAACGCATCGCAACGCTCCTTTCGTCGGGAATCCATCGTCGAACTGTCGCGATGCCTCAACGATATATCGGGACTGTTCACCGAGCAAGACCCGACGGGTCGGTGACGGAAGAGTCGCTACAGCGGCGGGACGTCCCTGACGAAGACGAGGCCGTCGCTGTCCGCGAGACGGGCCGGGTCGAGCGGGGCGTACCCGAACCAGGGCGACACCCGCGCCGCGGGCCGGGTGTCGCCGAGGACGGCGGCGAGCCGCCGGACGTCGACGACACAGCGGTCCTCCGGGAGCGCGTGGAGGAGCCCTTCGACGGTGTCCGGCGGCGGCACGTCCACCCCCTGGTGCCGGATCGTGCCCAGGGCCGTCGCCACGAAGGCGTACTCCGCGCCGAGCCCGGCACTCACCAGCGCACCGGCGCTCCACCACTCCAGCCGCCTCCCGCCCATCCGCATCGAGCTCTTCGCCCGCTGGAGGTGGCCGTTGTGGGCGAAGACCAGCGTCGGGCCCCGCTCGGCGAGCGCGAGGAGGTTCAGGGACATCAGGTGGTCCCGCACCCCCACCAGCCGGGCCAGGCGGGCCGGCGAGGTGTCGGCCATCCAGTGGTGGTAGCGGAGCAGACCGAGCGCGGTGCGGCCGTACAGCCGCGCTCGCTCCCGGTCCTCCGCCGGGCTCACCTCGATCAGGTGCGGCCACTGCTCGTCGAGCAGCGCCGCCAGGTCGTCGGCGATCGGCCGCAGCCGGACCGCCGGCTCCGACCGCCCCACCGACCGGGCCGGGTCCGTCATCGCGGCCGGCTCGGTCCACCGGTCGTCACCGCCGAGCAGCGCGTCGAGCGTGTCCGCGGTGCAGGGGAGCAGGTCCGCGTCCACGTGGGCCGCGAGGTAGCCGTGGAGTGCGGTGAGCGCCTCCCGCGGGCTCTCGGCGCCGGTGATCTCCAGGGGTCCGTCGAACCCGGCGAAGCGGAGCCGCTCGGCCGCGGGCCGGTCCTCGTTGTACGCGCGCATCCAGCGCACGAGCTCGCGGTTGGGAGCGAAGGCGCCCCAGTCGTGGCTGAAGCCGTGCTCCATGACCTCGTCGAGGGTGCCGGTGCCCGAGGTGACGTGGTCGTCCACCATCAGGCCCCTCAGGCAGTCGGTCTCCAGCACGATCGTGCGGTAGCCCTCCTGCTCGACGAGCTGCCGGAAGAGCTCGTTGCGCAGGTCGAGCAGCGTGTCCTCGCCGTGGGTGGGCTCGCCCAGGGCGAGCAGCCGGGGCCGGTTCGGGAGCAGCCCCATGAGGGCGGCAGCGTCGACGGCATGGGTGGTGTCCTTGATGTCAGTCGCCATGCCTTCCACGCTATCGTTGAACATTCGGTGGAGACTTTTTCGTCATCGACCCGCGCTATGGTCGGTCTCATGGGGAGAAACCTTCAAAGCGGTGTACGGCTGAGGCCGGTCGATCTGGCGCGTGGCCACGGTCTGTCCACGCAGGCGATCAGGAACTACGAGGAGGCCGGCGTCCTCCCCACCGCCGAGCGCACACCGCACGGCTACCGCACCTACACCCCGCTGCACGCCGGGGCCCTGCGCGCGTTCCTGGCCCTGCTGCCCGGCCACGGCCACCCGACGGCGACGTCGATCATGCGGGCCGTGAACCGGGGCGCGGCCGACGAGGCCTTCCTCCTGATCGACGAGAGCCACGCCCAACTCCTCGACGACCGGCGGACCCTCCGCGCCGTCGAGAGCGCCCTGCGCGACCTCGACCTCGGCGGCCCGGACCGGGTGCCCGCCACGACGCCCGACCCCGGCGGCACGTTCATCGGGCCGCTGGCGGAGAAGCTCGGCATCCGTCCCGCGACGCTGCGCAAGTGGGAGGACGCCGGTCTGGTGCGCCCCCGACGCGACCCCAGGACCGGGTACCGCGTCTACGACGACGCCGCCGTACGGGACGCCCGGCTGGCCCACCAGCTCAGGCGCGGCGGCTACCCGCTGGACCGGATCGCCCCGTTGATCACCCAGGTACGGTCGGCCGGCGGCCTGGAGCCCCTGGAGGCCGCACTGACCGACTGGCACGGACGGCTCTCCGCCCGCGGGCGCGCGATGCTGGCCGGCGCCGCCGAACTGGAGGCATACCTCCGCGCGCGCGGATGAGACGACGGCGCCTGGCAGGATCTCCGCCATGTCGACGCATCCGCTGCTGCTCGAAGCCCACCGCCTGTGGGAGGAACTGGCCCACGCACCACGGTCGTTCCCGACCGCGGGCGGCACCAGGGTGGTCGTGTCCCCGGAATCGCGGCTGTGCCCGCCCGGCTGGGTCGGTGTGGTGGCTCTCGGAGGATCGGCGCTGGTGACCGTGGAGACCGAGAGCACCGCCGCGACCGTGCGCGGCGCCCTGGCGGGCCTGACGGCGGAGGCCCTGGTGGACGCGGCCGCCGTCCGCGAGGTCCTGCCCGTGACCGGGGTGCTCGGCCCCGCGGCGCTCTCGTACGCCTCCCCCGAGGGCTTCCGCCCGGTCACCGGTCCGTCGAGGGCCGAGCGGCTGCCCGGCGGACATCCGGCACTGCGCGCCCTCGAAGAGGCCGCCGGCCAGGACGACTCCGCGGAGGCGTCCCTGGACGACATCACCTCGCCCGCGTTCGTGGTCCATGAGCACGGCAGGGTCGTGGCCGCCGCCGGACACCGGGCCTGGCCCCGGCGCACGGCACACCTCAGCGTGCTCACGGCCCCGGAGGCACGCGGCCGCGGACTCGCGCGGACCGTGGCCTCGGCGGCGGTCGCCGACGCCCTCGCCGCAGGTCTCCTTCCGCAGTGGCGGGCCCGTCTCCCGGCCTCCCGGCGGGTCGCCGCCGCGCTGGGCTTCGAGGACCTGGGCGCCCAGCTCTCCCTGGAGCTCGTCCGGGACGAGCCGACGCGCCCGTGATTCTCTGCGACCCTCGTGCCATGCACGCCGAAAGCACCCCGCTCTTCACCCAGTTCACCGCCCCTGAGACGGTCCCCGACGGCCTCGCGCCGGCCCTCGTCGACTGCTGGACCGAGGTGAGCGACGCGGGCGGAGCGGCCGGATTCCCCTTCCCCCCGGTCGATCCCGCCAAGGTCACCGCCGCGGTCGACCGCATCGTCACGGGACTCGACCCCGCGAGCAGCCGTCTCGTGGTCGCCACGGTCGACGGCGCCCTCGCGGGCTGGCTCCGCCTCCGCCGCGACACATTTCCGCTCGTCGCGCACTGGGGCACCCTGCACCACGTCCAGACCCGCCTCGGGGTACGGGGGCGGGGCATCGGCGCTGGCCTGGTGCGGCACGCCCGTGCGATCGCCCGGGAGGACATGGGCCTGGAGCAGCTGCGGCTCGCGGCGCGCGGCGGCGTGGGCCTGGAGGACTTCTACGGCGGGCTCGGCTGGCGGGAGATCGGCCGCTGGCCCGGAGCCCTGCGCCTGGCGGACGGCGACGACCGCGACGAGATCCTCATGATCCTCGCTCCTCTGTGACCTCTCCTCCCCCGCCACGGCGAGCCCGCACCGCACGCACCACCCGCGTGATCCCGTACCCCAGGACCCACGGCAGCACCGTGATCCCGAGGACGTACACGAGGAGGTAGCCGACGAGGTCGTCGGTGCGGGTGGGCTCGCTCCACGGCTGGAGCATGGCGGTCGCGGAGACCCCCACCGGCACCAGCGGCAGCAGCACCGTCCACAGCCGCGGCCACAGACCGGGCCGCCGGGCGCACCACACCCCCACCGCGCCCATGAGGAAGGGCCCGAACGGCACCCACAGCAGCACCGGATAGAAGAGCGGCACCCACCACTCGTCCCCGTACCCGAACATCATCGAAGCCCCCCGGTCCCCTCGTCCCCACGCACGACCGCCCAGGACGACGCACGGACGAACGGGTCCAGTTCTCCGCGATTGGCCTTGGTCCGCGGATTCCCGCCCCCGGTACCGTCGGCGGCATGCGCATCCGAATCGTCGACGCCTTCACCGACCAGCCCTTCTCCGGCAACCCGGCCGGCGTCCTGCTCCTCGACTCCTTCCCCGACGACGCCTGGCTCCAGAAGGTCGCGGCGGAGGTCAACCTCTCCGAGACGGCCTTCGCCCACCCGCTGCCCGCCGGCGGCGAGGCGGACTGGGCCCTGCGCTGGTTCACCCCCACCACCGAGGTCGACATGTGCGGCCACGCCACCCTGGCCACGGCACACGTCCTGCACACCACCGGCACCGCGGGCGGCACCGTCCGCTTCGCGGCCCGCTGCGGCATCCTGATCACCACCGCCGAGGCCGACGGCACGATCACGATGGACTTCCCGACCTCCTCCCTCACCCCGATCCCCGTCCCCGAGGGCCTGGAGAAGGCGCTCGGCGCCGAGATCGTCGCGGTCCACGACACCGCCGACCACATCGGCGACCTGCTCGTCGAGCTGCGCGACGAGGCCACCGTCCGCTCCCTCACGCCGGACTTCGCCGCGCTGAAGGTCCTCTCCTCGCGCGGCGTCATCGCGACCGCCGCCGCCGAACGCCCGGACAGCGGATACGACTTCGTCTCGCGCGGCTTCTTCCCGGCCGTCGGGATCGACGAGGACCCGGTGACCGGCAGCGCCCACACCGCGCTCGCCCCCTACTGGTCGGCCAGGTTCGGCCGCGAGGAGCTCACCGGCTTCCAGGGCGGCGCCCGGACGGGGCTCGTCCGCACCCGTCCGAACGGCGACCGCACTCTTCTGAACGGCCACGCCGTCACGGTCGTCGAGGGCGACCTGCGCGCCTGACGGACGTACGGGAGGGGGTGTACGGCTCCGGCCGCACACCCCCTCCTCGCCTCCCGTCACACGGTGGGCAGCCAGTCCACCCTCCCGGCGAGCAGCCCGTATCCGACGAAGGCCACGATGTCGAGCAGCGCGTGGGCCACGACCAGCGGCCCGACCCGCCCCCAGCGGCGGTACAGCAGCACGAAGACCACGCCCATCACCATGTTGCCGATGAAGCCGCCGACCCCCTGGTAGAGGTGGTACGAGCCGCGCAGCACCGCACTCGCCATCAGGGCGGCCATCGGCGACCAGCCCAACTGGCCCAGTCTGCGCAGCAGATACCCGACGACGATGACCTCCTCCAGGACGGAGTTCTGCACCGCCGAGAGGATGAGCACGGGGTACTTCCACCACACGTCGGGCAGCGACTCGGGCACCACCGTCAGGTTGAACCCGGACGCCCGCGCCGCCAGGTAGAAGGCCAGGCCCGCGCTCCCGATCCCCGCCGCGACCAGCGTCCCGCGCCCGAGGTCGGACCACGGCCGGGTCCGGTCGAAGCCGATGGCCCGCAGCCCGGCGCCCTCCCGCATCAGCAGATGGGCGACGAGCACGACCGGGACGAGCGCGGTGGCGATGCCGAAAAGCTGCCAGGACAGGTCGAGCCAGGGCCGCCCGGGAGCGTACGAGCCGTTGAGCGTCGCCGCCTGCTCCTTCAGCGAGCCCGGCTTGGTCAGGGAGCCGACGAAGCTGATGAACGCCGACACCGCGCTCGCGCCGAGCGAGAGCGCGAGCACGATGAGCGTCTCGGAGCGCAGCACACCGCGCGACAGACCGCCGGGGGGAAGGGAAGCGTCCCTCAGTCCTTGCTCCGCCACCACACCTGTCTCCACTTCCCCCTCGCGGGCTCATGCCGTTCCGGCGGCCCCGGCCTGCCGGGACCACCCTGACATGATCACCCATGCTCCGCCGGGAGAGCCCGGCGAGCCGGGGCCCGGCCGGGGACGCGGTCAGTCGATCCCCACCGGCCAGGTGTGCACGGGCTCGCCCTGGAGCATGAGCGTCCGGTAGCGGCGGGTGGTCGCCGCGAGGGCCGCCTCCCGGTCGAGGCCCGACTCCAGGGCCCGGTGGAAGGTGTCGGTCTGCCAGGAGGCGCCGTTCACCCGTCGCAGACAGCGCTGCTCGATCACTCCGAGGTAGAAGTCCCGGTCCGCCGGCTCGATGTGCCAGGCGTCGAGCCCCGCCGCGGCGAGCGGCAGCAGCTCGTCGAGGACGAGCCGTACGGCCGGCATGGTCGCGATGCCGCCGGCGCGGCCCGAGCGGGGCCAGCGCAGCTCCGCCTCGATGCCGTGCCGGCAGGCGGTGTCGAAGTTGGCCTCGGCGTCCTGGAAGGTCATCCGCTTCCACACCGGGCGGGGGTCGTCGGCGAGCGAGCGGACGAGCCCGTAGTAGAAGGCCGCGTTCGCGATCACGTCGGTGACGGTCGGGCCCGCCGGCAGCACCCGGTTCTCGACCCGCAGGTGCGGGACCCCGTCGACCCAGCCGTACACCGGCCGGTTCCAGCGGTAGACGGTGCCGTTGTGCAGGACCAGCTCCTGCAGGCGCGGCACCCCGCCCCGGTCGAGGACGAGCAGCGGGTCCTCCTCGTCGCAGAGCGGCAGCAGGGCCGGGAAGTAGCGGACGTTCTCCTCGAAGAGGTCGTACACCGAGTCCACCCACCGCTCGCCGAACCAGGTGCGCGGCCGTACGCCCTGGGACTGCAGCTCGGGCGGCCGGGTGTCGGTGGCCTGCTGGAAGAGCGGCGGGCGGGACTCGCGCCACAGCTCGCGCCCGAAGACGAAGGGCGCGTTGGCGCCGAGCGCGATCTGGACTCCGGAGACGGCCTGCGCCGCGTTCCAGACGGCGGCGAAGCGGGCCGGTGTCACCTGGAGGTGGAGCTGCACCGAGGTGCAGGCCGCCTCGGGCACGATCGAGTCCGAGGTGCACAGGAGGCGTTCGACGCCGTGGATGTCGAGGGTGAAGTCCTCGCCGCGGGCGGCGAGTATCTGGTCGTTGAGGAGCGTGTAGCGGTCGTTGTCCGAGAGGTTCTCGGGGACCAGGTCGCGCTGTGCGAGCGTGGGCAGTATGCCGATCATGACGACGCCTGCGTCGAGTTCCGCCGCCTTGCGGTCGGCATATCCGATGCCGGTCCCGATCTCTTCCGCGAGCCGGTCGAATACGCGCCCGTCGAGCTGGTGGGGCGCGATGTTCACTTCGAGGTTGAACATTCCGAGTTCCGTCTGGAAATCGGCGCTGGCGATCTTTTCGAGAACCGGTCCGTTCAGCATCCTGGGGAGCCCGTCGGTGCCGGCGAGATTGAGTTCGATCTCCACGCCCATGAGATTGCGCGGCCGGTCGAACCTCTTCTCCGCCAGCAGCCGCGCGAGCCCCGCGAGACACTGCTGGAGCTTTCTCCGGTACTGCTGCCGGTCGGACGGGCCGAACCCGTCGGCCACGACCTTCTCCCCCATCGAAGCGTCCCTCCCCGAGTGGGCAGCCGCCACGACGGCCGCGCGTCACGGACGATGATGCCCACCCGACTGATCCACAACGCCTGCGGAACCGGCCTGTCGGAGGATAGGCTGGACAGAGCACTCCACCGGCACATCCCGAAGGCAAGGAACGCGCGACATATACCAATGTCGTATTTTCCGGAGACCCCGGGTCGGAATTCGGCCGTCCGCCTTCGCGGGGAATACGCAGGTGGGAGCGGTATCGTCCTCCTGATTCCGCTTCAACTCCCTCCGATTACGGCCTGATGACGTCTTGTCAGGAATATCCGCGAGGTCTAGCGGAAACACTGTGTGAACACGTGTCGTATAAACTCCGCGGACGAGGCAGAGTGTTGGCGCCCGGCCATGGCCTCATGGCCCCTCTCTGGCCCCGCCGCCGACAGCGCCGTCGTACCTGCCCACGCGTCACCGTGTCTCCTGAGTGAGAGGCGACCCACCATGCTCCGACCCTCCCCGGCCCCTGCGCCGGCCCTCCGCAGTGTCCTCGCGGCCCTCGGCTCACCCACCGCCGTCCGCGAGCCGCGAACTCCCGCACTGCGGGCAGCACAGGGACCGCTGAGCCCCGAACACCCCCTGCCCGTGCACGTCCTCGGCGTCACCGGGGCACCGGGGCTCGCACCCCGCACCCGGCTCGCCGGCTGGCGCTTCCTGATCCGGAACGGGGACCGGGCGATCGCCGCCGCGGACACCATGCTCACACCGGACGGCTGGGCCTTCGCGCACTTCTTCGAGGGGCCGTACGTCTCCGCCACGGAACGGGCCCTGCTCCAGGCCGAGGCCCTGCCCGCCACGTACCGGCCGAGGCTGCTCTCCGTACCGGAGCTCTACATGCTGACGCTCTGGCTGCAGGCCGACCCGGAGGCGGACGGCACGACCGTCGCCCCGGCCGCGGCCGACCTCATGGTGCCCCTGGCCCCCGCACCCCCGGGGATCGCGGCCCACCGCCCGTACCAGGTCTCCGATCTCCTGCCCGTGCTCAGCACACGACTCGCGCCGCCGCCCCTCCTGGGCTCGCCGGCGCCCGCCTGATCCACCACCGCACGCGCGTCCCCGCCCCGTGACCCGGCCGGGTCACGGGGCGCACTCGTGTCCGAGGCATGCGCCCGAACGCGCCTCCCGAACGCCCCTCCCGTACGGACTAGCCCGCTCGGACCACTCCGAACCACCCGAAGAGACGGTGCAGTTGACCTGAACCGCCCCTGCGGGTGATGCGTCTTCCCAGGAAAGGACGAGCTGCCGCGAAATCCCTGCGGAAGACCGTCCGTGGGGCAAGACTGGGACCGGAACCGAACCGACCGACGGGGGCGGCCATGAACGCGCAGAGCCGCAGGACATCCACCACGACGCAGCGAAAGAACCCACCCATGTGCCAGCACCAGCCTGCCTGTCCGACCGCCGACTCCGCCGACCGGGAGGCGGCCCGACTGATGGCACACCACCCGGAGCAGGGCTGGAGCCTGCTGTGCAACGGCGTCCTGCTCTTCGAGGACACCGGTGAGCTGCTGCCGGACGGGCAGATCATCGCCCCGCACCGGCCGCTGACGGCGGGACAGGTGACCACCGCCGCCTGAGGGCGGCGGGGTGGACGACCGTGCGAGGGAAACGCCGAGGGCCGGCCCGGAGGAGATCCTCCGAACCGGCCCTCGGCCCGTGCTCAGTTGTCGTACTCGTCCATCGGCGGGCAGGAGCAGACCAGGTTGCGGTCGCCGAAGGCGCCGTCGATCCGGCGCACCGGCGGCCAGTACTTGTCGGCGGCCGAGACACCGGCCGGGAAGACCGCCTCGTCGCGGGTGTACGGGTGGTTCCACTCCCCGCCCAGCGCGGCCGCGGTGTGCGGCGCGTTGTGCAGCGGGTTGTCGTCGCCGGGCCACTGGCCCGAGGCGACCTTCTCGATCTCGCCGCGGATCGCGATCATGGTGTCGCAGAAGCGGTCGAGCTCGGTGAGGTCCTCGGACTCGGTGGGCTCGATCATCAGCGTGCCGGCCACCGGGAAGGACATCGTCGGCGCGTGGAAGCCGTAGTCGATCAGCCGCTTGGCGATGTCGTCGACCGTGACGCCCGTCTCCTTCGAGAGCGGACGCAGGTCCACGATGCACTCGTGGGCGACCAGACCGGCCGGGCCGGTGTAGAGCACCGGGAAGTGCGGCTCCAGGCGCTTGGCGATGTAGTTCGCCGCGAGGACGGCGACCTGCGTGGCGCGCTTGAGGCCCTCGCCGCCCATGAGGCGCACGTACGACCAGGAGATCGGCAGGATGCCGGCGGAGCCCCAGGGGGCGGCCGAGATCGGACCGACGCCGGTCTCCGGGCCCGCGGTGGGCTGGAGCGGGTGGTTCGGCAGGTACGGGGCGAGGTGGGCGCGGACGCCGACCGGGCCGACACCCGGGCCGCCACCGCCGTGCGGGATGCAGAAGGTCTTGTGCAGGTTCAGGTGCGAGACGTCGCCGCCGAAGTGCCCCGGCTTGGCGAGACCGACGAGCGCGTTGAGGTTGGCGCCGTCGACGTACACCTGGCCACCGGCCTCGTGGACCTCGGCGCAGATGTCGGCGACGTGCTCCTCGAAGACGCCGTGCGTCGACGGGTAGGTGATCATCAGCACGGACAGCTCGTCGCGGTACTGGGCGATCTTGGCGCGCAGGTCCTCGACGTCGACCTCGCCGTCGTCGGCGGTCTTGACGACGACGACCTTCATGCCGGCCATCACCGCGGAGGCGGCGTTCGTGCCGTGCGCGGAGGACGGGATGAGGCAGACGGTGCGCTGCTCGTCACCGTTGGCACGGTGGTAGGCGCGGACCGCGAGGAGACCGGCCAGCTCGCCCTGCGAACCCGCGTTCGGCTGGATCGAGACCTTGTCGTAGCCGGTGACCTCGGCGAGGCGCTCCTCCAGCTCGGTGATGAGCGTGACGTAGCCCTGCGCCTGCTCGACCGGGGCGAAGGGGTGCATCTGACCGAACTCGGGCCAGGTCACCGCCTCCATCTCGGTCGTCGCGTTCAGCTTCATCGTGCAGGAGCCGAGCGGGATCATGCCGCGGTCGAGCGCGTAGTCGCGGTCCGCGAGCTTGCGCAGGTAGCGCAGCATCGAGGTCTCGGAGCGGTGCGCGTGGAAGACCGGGTGGGTCAGGTACGCGTCGGAGCGCAGCAGACCGGCGGGGAGGGTGTCCTCCACGGCCGCGTCCAGGGCCTCGACGTCGGCGGTGACGCCGAAGGCGCCCCAGACGGCGGCGAGCTGCGCGCGCCCGGTGGTCTCGTCGCAGGAGATCGAGACGAGGTCGGCGTCGACGCGGTGGAGGTTCACCCCGGCCTCGCGGGCGGCGGCGACGACCTCGTCGGCCTTGCCGGGCACGCGGACGGTGAGGGTGTCGAAGTACGAGCCGTGCACGACCTCGACGCCACCGGCGGTCAGACCCGCGGCCAGGACCGTGGCGTACCGGTGGGTGCGCTCGGCGATCTGCTTGAGACCGTCCGGGCCGTGGTAGACGGCGTACATGCCGGCCATGACGGCGAGCAGCACCTGGGCCGTACAGATGTTGCTGGTGGCCTTCTCGCGGCGGATGTGCTGCTCGCGGGTCTGCAGGGCCAGGCGGTAGGCGCGGTTGCCGTCGGCGTCGACGGAGACGCCCACGAGGCGGCCGGGCAGGGAGCGGGCGTGCTTGTCCTGCACGGCCATGTAACCGGCGTGCGGACCGCCGAAGCCCATGGGGACGCCGAACCGCTGCGTCGTACCGACGGCGATGTCGGCGCCCAGCTCGCCCGGGGAGGTGAGCAGGGTGAGCGCGAGCAGGTCGGCGGCGACGGTGACGATCGCGCCGAGCTCGTGCGCGGCGTCGATCAGCGGCTTGATGTCGCGGACGGCACCGGAGGCGCCCGGGTACTGGAGCAGCACACCGAAGACCCCGCGCTCGGCGACCTCGGCGGGGATGCCCTCGCTCAGGTCGGCGACGACGACCTCGACACCGGTCGGCTCGGCGCGGGTCTCGATGACGGCGATGGTCTGCGGCAGGGCGTCGGCGTCGATGAGGAAGACGCCGTTCTTGACCTTGCCGACGCGGCGGGCCAGCGCCATGGCCTCGGCGGCGGCGGTGCCCTCGTCGAGGAGGGAGGCGCCGGAGGTGGGCAGACCGGTCAGGTCGGCGACCATGGTCTGGAAGTTGAGCAGCGCCTCCAGGCGGCCCTGCGAGATCTCCGGCTGGTACGGCGTGTAGGCCGTGTACCAGGCGGGGTTCTCCATCACGTTCCGGAGGATGACCGGCGGCGTGAAGGTGCCGTAGTAGCCGAGGCCGATCATCGGGGCGAGGACCTGGTTGCGGTCGGCGAGCGTGCGCAGCTCGGCGAGGACCTCGGCCTCGGTGCGCGCGGCCGGCAGGCCCAGCGCCTCGGCGTTCTTGATCACGTCCGGCACCGCGGCGGCCGTGAGCTCGTCGAGCGAGCCGTAACCGACCTGGGCGAGCATCTTGGCCCGGGCCTCGGCGTCGGGCCCGATGTGCCGCTGCTCGAACGGGATGCCCTGTTCGAGCTCGGAGAGCGGAGTGCGGTTGGCGGTCATGTACGGAGGCCTCCTGGTCGTCACGACCTGCGAGGGGCACCACGGCGCGGGTACCCGGACGGCCTCCCCCTCTGTCATCTCAACCTGAGAGTTTCACCGGCACGCCTCGCGGCACGCCGGCTTTCACCGTCGGTGAGAGCGAGATGCCGTCGGCATCCGCTCTGCTTTCCAGAGTGACCTCGTCCGCGCGGTACAGGGGCCTGAGAGATTCCGGGGAGGATTTGCTCCTTCGGCGCCCACCGGAAGGTTTCTCCGGGGGACTCTCCCGCACAGGGTCGACAGCCACAACCAGCCTACCAGCGAGGTTGCGGCTCCCATCGCTCAAGTGGCCGACATCCCAGTTGTGCACTTTCGTAGGGGTGTAGAGCAGTTGCGACCAGTTGGAGGGACCGTGCAGACCGATATCGATCCGCGCAGCCTGATCGGCCGCAAGGCGTTCGACCGGAGCGGGCACAAGATCGGAACCGTGGACGAGGTGTACCTGGACGACGCGACCGGCATCCCCGAATGGGCCGCGGTCCGCACGGGCCTGTTCAGCCGGGACGCCTTCGTCCCCCTGGAGCCGAGCTCCCTGCTCGACGACGGCCTCCACATCCCGTACGAGAGGGCGCTCATCAAGGACGCCCCCGACTTCGGCGTGGGCCGCCATCTCTCCCCCGAGCAGGAACTCCAGCTCTACCGCCACTACAGCCTCGCTCTCCCGCCCACGGACGCGCCGGACACGGACTTCGGCCGCCTGGCGGGCCAGGACGGCGCCTGAGAGCCCCGACGAGCACATCAGCCACCGACAACACCACCCGCACCTCCGCGAGGGCGCGGGTGGCGGGCCTGCCCGGCCGCACGGCCGGGCAGGCCCGCCCTCACGCCGCCGCGTCCCCCCGCACCAGCGGCAGCGGCTCCGACGGCTCCAGCTCCGGATCGTCCACGGAGAACGTCCGCACCCGCCCCGGCCCGGACCACGGCTCCTCGAACCGCACCGTGACCCGTCCGACCCCGCTCCCCTGGACCCACCCGGCCCCGTACACCGCGTGCCGCACGTCGTTCCCGGGCGCCCAGTGCCTCTCCACGGGACCGTGCTCCGCCGGCTCGACGAGCTCCACGGCCTCCGCCTCGGGACCGTCTCCCGGCGCCGCCTCGGCCCCGGCCTCGCCGGCGGCCGCGGCGTCCGCCTGGGCGAACAGGTCCTCCTGCGTGTAGTCCGCGAGTCCGCTCACCCCCACCCCCAGCAACCGCACGCCCCCGGTCGTGTCCACGGCCTCCAGGAGCCGCCCCGCGGCCTCCCGCACGACGCCCGGGTCGTCCGTCGGCCCCCGCAGCGTCTCGGACCGGGTGAGCGTCGAGAAGTCGTACCGCCGCACCTTCAGGACGATGGTCCGCCCGGAGTGCCCGGAGGCCCGCAGCCGCCCCACGCACCGCTCCGCGAGCCGCTCGACCTCGATCCGGATCCGGACCCGGTCGTGCAGGTCCACGTCGAAGGTGTCCTCGACCGACACCGACTTGGCGTCCCGCTCGGCCACCACGGGCCGGTCGTCGTACCCCTGCGCCATCCGGTACAGCGAGGCCCCGTGCGCCCGCCCCAGGAGCCGTACGAGCTCGTCCTCGCCCGCCTCCACGAGATCGGTGACGGTGGTCATCCCGGCCCGCCGCAGATGCTCCCCGGTGGCCGGACCGATCCCGGGGAGGATGCGCACCGACCGCGGCCCGAGCAGCTCCCGCTCGGTCCCGGGCTCGATGAGGACGAGCCCGTCCGGCTTGGCCTCCTCCGAGGCGATCTTCGCGATCATCTTGGACCCGGCGAGCCCCACCGACCCGGTGAGCCCCGTCGTCGCGAGGATGTCGACCCGCAGCCGCTCCCCCGCGGCCCGCGCGCTCGCGCTGTCGTCGGCGACGCCACCGGCCTCGAGGTCGACGAAGGCCTCGTCGAGGCTGAGGGGCTCCACGAGTGGGGAGAGCCGCCGGAGCAGCTCCATGACCTGCTCGCTGATCGAGCGGTAGAAGGCGAAGCGCGGCACGAGATAGGCGGCGTTCGGCGCGAGCCGCCGCGCCTGGCCCGTCGGCATGGCCGAGTGCACCCCGAAGCGGCGGGCCTCGTAGGAGGCGGTGGCGACCACACCCCGCGGCCCGAGACCGCCGACGACCACGGGCTTTCCGCGCAGGCTGGGCTTCGACGCCTGCTCGGCGGCGGCGAAGAAGGCATCCATGTCGAGATGCAGGATCGTGGGCGCGGCTCTCACACGTCCGATGCTGCCCTACGCCACTGACAACGCCCCCGCGGAACGCCCGGGAGCCCCCGGCGAACCGCCGGAGGCTCCTAGGACCCTGGAGGCCCCGACCGGACGGGAACCGCCCTCAGACCGCCTTGTCGCGCCGCCGGCGCGCCAGCTCGTCGCCCGGGTTGTGCCTGACCAGCGTCTCGCCGGTGTCGACCCGCTCGCCGTGGAGCTGCGAGAGCGCGGCCTCGACGTCGCGCCAGACCACCCCGACGGCGATGCCGAAGACGCCCTGCCCGCCCTGGAGGAGGTCGACGACCTCGTCGGGCGAGGAGCACTCGTACACCGTGGCGCCGTCGCTCATGAGCGTCATCCGCTCCAGGTCCCGGAAACCCCGCGCGCGCAGGTGCTGCACCGCGGCCCGGATGTTCTGCAGGGCCACCCCGGTGTCGAGGAAACGCTTGACGATCTTCAGCACGACGACGTCGCGGAAGCTGTACAGCCGCTGTGTCCCCGACCCGTACGCGGGCCGCACGCTCGGCTCCACGAGCCCGGTGCGCGCCCAGTAGTCCAGCTGTCGATAGGTGATCCCGGCGGCCGCGCAGGCCGTCGGACCGCGATAGCCGATCACCGCGTCGGCGGCGCCGGCACCGGTGTCCGTCCCGAAGTCGCCCACACTGCCGTGAAGCGGATACGGACCGCTCTCCCCGGACACGCGTCCGAGCGAGCTCCCTGCCGTACCGTCCGCGCTGCTCATCACGCCGACCCTCCGTCCTTGACCTGCCCACACGAAGGTAGGCAGTCACTCGGGGTGCGTCAACGATCGCCACACTCGGCACGCCGAGTGATAATCACCCTGAGAGTGGTTTCGCGTGTCTCTCTCCGGGGAAAGGCTACTCGAATGCTCTGACGGCACCCCGCGAACGGCCTCCGGCCGCACCGCTCCGCCTCACTGGCTGTTGGTCCCGAAGTCCTCCGGTGAGATCTGGTCGAGGAACTCGCGGAACTTCTCCACCTCGTCCTCCTGCTCATCCGGAATCGCGATACCGGCGTCGTCCAGCACACCGTCACTGCCGAAGATCGGCGTCCCGGTCCGCAGGGCCAGTGCTATCGCGTCCGACGGCCGCGCGCTCACCTCGACGCCGCTGGCGAAGACCAGCTCGGCGTAGAAGACACCATCGCGCAGATCCGTGATGCGGACCTCGGTGAGCTGCTGCCCCACGGCCTCCAGCACGTCCTTGAACAGGTCGTGCGTCAGCGGCCGCGGCGGGGCCATCCCCTGCTGGGCGAAGGCGATCGCGGTCGCCTCCCCCGGTCCGATCCAGATGGGGAGGTACCGATCGCCTCCCACTTCACGCAGGAGCACGATCGGCTGGTTGGAGGGCATTTCCACCCGGACACCCACAACGTCGAGCTCGTTCACACAGCAACCCTAGGACGTGCCCGACCGGTTTGGATAGTCGGGGCCCTCCGAGGCCCCTCTCCGGCGCCCCCTGGGCCACCGTCCCCGATCACTGCAGCCGGACACCCAGAGCCGTCTGGACGAGAGCCGCGTGCAACCGCACCGACTGCGCGGCGAGCTCCTTCGCGGTGGCCTCCGCATGGGCTCTGGTCTGCGGGTTACGGTGCCGGCGCAGCGGCGCCACCACCTGCTCGATCAGCCCGGCCTCCCGATCCGCCGCCGCTTTGACGGCCCGCAGGTGCCGGGGCTCCAGACCGAATCTCCCCAGATCCGCGACAAGCCTGGCGACGGTCACGGTCTCGGCGTCGAAGCCACCGCCCTCCGCCTCCGCGATGAGACCGTACGACTCCCACTCGGCGAGCTCGGTCTCGGTCACCTCGGCGGCGGCGATCAGCTCGGCCCGCCCGAGCCGCACGGCGGCGGGCGACTCCTCCTCGTCCTGCTCCCAGGGCCCTTCGAGCAGATCCCGCCGGCGCCCGGGCGCCGGGAGCTTGATCTGCTCACCCCTTTCGAGGGCGTCGAGATGCTCGCGGATGACCTTCAGCGGAAGATAATGGTCCCGCTGCATCCGCAGGATGCGGGCGAGCCGCTCCACGTCCTGCGGGCTGAACTTCCGGTAGCCGGAGGCCGTCCGCCGGGGCTCGACCAGCCCCTCGGCCTCCAGGAACCGGATCTTGGAGATCGTCACTTCGGGAAATTCGTCGCGCAGCTGGTTCAGCACCGTGCCGATGCTGACCAGCCGGTCGCCCGCGGTGGCGGTGCCGGATCCGGCACCGCCCGTCGGTGTTCGCAGCATGGACCTTCCCTGAAGGGGCTTCCCCGAGGCGTCACACGCCTCGCTGGCTCGAGTAGAAGACCAGCCGGTACTTGCCGATCTGCACCTCGTCGCCGTTGGACAGAACGACCGAGTCGATCGGCTCACGGTTGACGTACGTGCCGTTGAGGCTGCCGACATCGGCGACGGTGAAGCTGCCGTCCTGGGCCCGCCGGAACTCGACATGACGCCGGGAGACGGTGAAGTCGTCCAGGAAGATGTCGCTCTGCGGGTGACGGCCGGCCGTCGTCAGCTCACCGTCGAGGAGGAACCGGCTGCCCGAGTTCGGCCCCCGGCGCACCACGAGGAGCGCGGAGCCCAGGGGCAGCGCCTCCACGGCGGCCAGCGCCTCGGGAGACAGCGACGGAAGCGCGGTCTGGCCCGTGACCTCCGCGTCGTACGCCTCGAGCCCCGAGATGGAGATCGTCGACGTCGTCTCCGACGCCCGCTCGGCGGCGACCCCGCCCCGCAGCGGCGTGCCGCAGTGGGAGCAGAAGCGGCTGTCGGCCGTGTTGCGGTGACCGCACCTCGTACACACCGGCATGGACGCATCCTCCTGCCGCGGCTGCCCCGCGGAGGTCTGTGTCGCGTACGGGTCGGGCGTAAACCCTCCACCCGTACCTGAGGTTGATGGTTCTCCGAAACCTATGCGGGCGGCCCCGGCGGGGTCAACAGAAGACGCGCCCTGCGCGCCCGGAATGTCACCGCCCCGGCCATCGACCTCGTCACGGAAGAGCGGGCGCTCGCCGCCCTGCTCCTCGCTCTGGGCGTGGCGCGGCGCGGCGTGCCTGGCGTTGCCGCCGTCCTCGCGTGCGCTCTTGCCGAACAACTTCGCAAACAACTTCACGGGCGATTCCCCTTGACCGAAACAGACCCGCCCGTGGGGCAGGACGAACCGAGATCCTTCACACCTGCCGACCCGGACACCTTCACAACGTCCGTATCCTCCGGACAGTTTCCACCACGCACCACCGTTGTGGTGCGCCGACCCCCCGCAACGTCTTGCCCTTGTCGCGGGACCCCCCTCGTCCCCCTCTCACTGGGAGGACGACTGAGCGTAGTCAGGCCGCTTCGCGGGTCGCAAGGCGTCGACGACGATCTTCGCCGACCGCTCCACCGTGGCTGTGGCCTGCTCCTTCTCCAGGGTCTGCACGACACCGCCGGGAATGTTGAGCGCGGGCTCGAGATCCTCCGGCTTGCCGATGACCTTGAAGACGTACGGAGCGGCCACCTTCGTTCCATCGATCCGCATGTCATCACCGCTACCGGTGAAATAACTGTCCGCCACCACCCGGACACCGTTCACCTGGATCGCCTCGGCACCCGCCGCGCGCAGCTCCTGGATGGCGTCGAGCAGCATGTCCGACTCGACCGCCCCGGTGGGATCACCGACCGTGAGGGTGATGCCCGGTCCCTCGGCGGCGACGGTGCCGGCCAGGATGCCGAGCTGCCGCTCCTTCTCCTGGGTCTGCTTGCGCGCCTCCTCGGCCTGGTCCGAGCTGGACTCCAGCTCGGAGCGCTGCTTCTCCAGACGGGCCTTCTCGTCCTCCAGGCGCTGCGTGCGGTCGTCGAGCTCGTCGAGGATCCGCACGAGGTCCTCCTGCCGGGCCCCGCGCAGCGCGCTGTTCTCGCTCGTGGAGGACACCTGGATGGCCAGGCCCAGACCGAGGACGAACAGCAGCAGTGCGACGACGAGTTGGGCCCGGGTCACCCGCGGCGGCCACAGGGCGGAGGCGAGCCTCCGCCGCCCACTCGGCGCGGCGGCGGCCGGCGCCTCGGCCGCGACGGAGACCTCGGGTGCCTCGGAGTCCACGGCCGGGGCCGGGGCCTTCACGGCCTCGGGCTCGTCGCCTCCGGTCCGCCCCGACACGTCGGGCTTCTCGGAGGGCTCACGGTCCTGAGCGTTCTCGGGGGCCTGAGGCTTCTCGGGGGCCTGAGGCCTCTCCGGGTCCTGAGGCTTCTCCGGGTCCTGAGCGTGCTCGGGGTCCTGGGGGTTCTCGGAGTTCTGAGGGTTCTCGCTCATCGGCCTCACGCCCGGAAGACGTGACGCCGGATGGCGGCAGCGTTGGAGAAGATCCGGATGCCGAGCACGACGACCACACCGGTCGACAGCTGCGCGCCCACGCCCAGCTTGTCCCCGAGGAAGACGATCAGCGCGGCCACGACCACGTTGGACAGGAACGAGACCACGAAGACCTTGTCGACGAAGATCCCGTCGAGCATGGCCCGCAGGCCGCCGAAGACCGCGTCGAGGGCGGCGACCACGGCGATCGGAAGATAGGGCTCGACCACCGCCGGAACCTCGGGGCGGACCAACAGTCCGACCACGACTCCGACGATCAGGCCCAGTACGGCGATCACGATGTGCCCTTCCCTGTGTCGGCCGTGGCCCGGCCGGAGGGCGTCGCCACCCCGGCCCCCCTCGGCTCTGCGGTACGTACGGTCAGGCTCGGCGCGGCCGGCAGGCGTACATCGCCCTCGGCCGAGATCCTGCTCCTGATCCCGAAGTTCTCCACCAGCGCGTGCAGATACTGCCCGTCGGCGCTGTCCTGGAACGCGGTGCTCAGCCGCTGCCCGTCCCCGATCGCGAGGACGGTGTACGGCGGCACCAGCGGCTTGTTGTCGACCAGTATGGCGTCACCGGCGGCCCGGATCGCGGACAGCGATGTCAGCCGCTGCCCGTTGATCGCGACGGCCTCGGCACCCGACTCCCACAGCCCGTTGATCACCCGCTGCATGTCCCGGTCGCGGACCCGGCCCGTGTCGGAGAAGCCACTGCTCTCCCTCGGCCCCCCGCCACCGGTGTCGGTGCCCTTGGCGTCGTCGACGACGAGCTTCACGCCGGGGCCGTGCACGGGCGTCGCGCCCGACAGCAGTGCCACCAGCTCGGCCTGGTCCCCGCCGTGGTGCTGCAGAGCCTGCCGCTGGCGCTCCCCGACCTCGGCCCGGATCCGCTCGACGTCCTCCTCCAGCTGGTCGGCGGTCGACGTCTCACGCTCGATCCGGTCGATCAGGTCCTGCCGCTCCTTGGCGACGACCGGCGCGGAGACCCGCGCCTCGGCGGCGCCGACGGTCACCACGGCGGCGGCCAGCAGAAGACCCGCGGCGACACCCAGTTTGGCCCGCAGATTACGGGGCAGCCCACCACCCTCGGCCGCTCGACGGGCGGTCGCCTCGGCGTAGCCGTCGTCGAGCGCGTGATCGATCACGTTGTTCAGCAGCGACATGGACGCGTCCGGACGCGGCGGCGGTGATCCGGTGCTCCGAACGGGGGGCTGCTGCGACATGCCGCACATCGTCGCACGTCGCACGGCGTACCGCCGAATGGCCCCTCCCTACGGCCGGGAGGCACCCCTGGGGCACCTCCCGGCCGGAACCGGCCCGAACCGTCAGCGACCTGCGCTGTCGACCACCTCGGCCCACTCGTCGAGCAGGGCCTGCGCGGAGGCGTCGTCCGGCCCCTCCGCCCACAGATGGGTGACCGCCTCGGCGGGGTCGGGCAGCACCATCACCCACCGCCCGTCGGCCTCGACCACCCGTACTCCGTCGGTGGTGTCCACGGAGCGGCTGCCCGCCGCCTCCACCACCCGGCGCATCACCAGTCCCTTCACGGCCCACGGAGTCGCGATGTCCTTCTTCAGGACGTGCGCCCGCGGGATCCGGGCATCGATCTGGCTCAGCGTGAGCTGCGTCCGTGCCACGAGGCCGATCAGCCGCACGAAGGCGGCGGCCCCGTCGAAGACGCTGCTGAACTCGGGCACGATGAACCCGCCGCGCCCGTCGCCGCCGAAGATCGTCGACTCCTCACGTCCGACCCTCGTGAGGTCGTCGGGCGAGGTGGTCGTCCACTCGACCTGAGTGCCGTGGTACGCGGCGACCTGCTCGGCGATACGCGTCGTGGTGACCGGCAGCGCGACCCGCCCGGAGCGCCGCTCGGCCGCCACCAGGTCCAGCATCACCAGGAGCGCCCGGTCGTCCTCGATGATCCGGCCCCTCTCGTCCACGAGCGAGAGCCGCTCGCCGACCGGGTCGAACCGCACCCCGAACGCGGCCCGCGCCGAGGCCACGATCTCCCCGAGCCGCACGAGCCCGGCCCGCCGGCTCTCGGCCGACTCCGTGGGCCGGGACTCGTCGAGTCCGGGGTTGATGGTCAGGGAATCGACCTGGAGCCGGCCGAGCAGGCTGGGCAGGACGAGCCCGGCGCTGCCGTTGGAGGCGTCCACGACGACCTTCAGCCCGGCCTCCGCGATCCCGGTGGTGTCCACATTCCGCAGCAGCGACCCGGTGTACGAGTCGAAGACACTCGCCGGGAAGGACAGATCGCCGATCTCACCGGGGAAGGCCCGCCGGTACTCCTGCCGCGCGAACACCCGGTCCAGCTTCCGCTGCCCGCCCTGCGAAAGGTCCGCTCCCCGTTCGTCGAAGAACATGATGTCCACGGAATCGGGCACCCCCGGCGAGGTCCGCACCATGATCCCGCCGGCGCTCCCCCGCGCCGTCTGCTGCCGCGCCACCGGCAGCGGGACGTTCTCCAGGTCCCGTACGTCGATGGCACTGGCCTGCAGCGCGGAGATCACCGCCCGCTTCAGCGCCCGGGCACCCCGGGAGTGGTCGCGCGCGGTGGTGACGGTCGAACCCTTCTTCAGGGTCGTCGCGTACGCCCCCGCCAGCCGGACGGCCAGCTCAGGGGTGATCTCGACGTTCAGGATGCCGGAGACCCCGCGCGCCCCGAAGAGATGGGCCTGCCCCCGGGACTCCCAGATGACCGAGGTGTTGACGAACGCGCCGGCCTCGATCGTCTTGAAGGGGTAGACGCGCACGTTCCCCTGCACGATCGATTCTTCGCCGACGAGGCACTCGTCCCCGATGACGGCTCCGTCCTCGATCCGTGCGGCCCGCATGATGTCGGTGTTCTTCCCGATCACACAGCCGCGCAGATTGCACTGCTGCCCGATGTAGACGTTGTCGTGGATGACCGCCTTGTGCAGGAAGGCACCGCTCTTCACGACCACGTTCGAGCCGATGACGGTGTGCTCGCGGATCTCGGCGCCCGCCTCGACCTTGGCGTAGTCACCGATGTAGAGCGGTCCGCGGAGCACGGCGTCGGGGTGGACCTCGGCGCCTTCCGCGACCCACACGCCGGGCGAGATCTCGAAGCCGTCGATGTCGACCTGGACCTTGCCCTCCAGGACGTCCGCCTGCGCCTTCACATAGCTCTCGTGGGTGCCCACGTCCTCCCAGTAGCCCTCGGCGACATAGCCGTAGATCGGCTTGCCCTCCTTCATGAGCTGCGGGAAGACATCACCCGACCAGTCGACCGGAACGTCCGCCTGGACGTAGTCGAAGACCTCGGGCTCCATCACGTAGATGCCCGTGTTCACGGTGTCCGAGAAGACCTGTCCCCAGGTGGGTTTCTCCAGGAAGCGCTCGACCTTGCCCTCTTCGTCGACGATCGTGATCCCGAATTCCAGTGGATTCGGCACCCGGGTCAGACAGACGGTGACGAGGGCGCCCTTCTCCTTGTGGAAGGCGATGAGATCGGAGAGATCGAAATCGGTGAGTGCATCACCCGAGATGACGAGGAAAGCGTCGTCCTTCAACGCTTCCTCGGCGTTCTTCACACTTCCCGCTGTACCGAGTGGCTTTTCCTCGTTGGCATACGTGAGCTCCATGCCGAGCTCTTCTCCGTCGCCGAAGTAGTTCCTGACGAGAGAGGCGAGAAACTGCACGGTGACGACGGTCTCGTTGAGACCGTGCCTCTTGAGCAGTCGTAGGACGTGCTCCATGATCGGCCGGTTCACCACCGGCAGCAGAGGCTTGGGCATGCTCGAGGTCATGGGGCGAAGGCGGGTTCCTTCGCCACCGGCCATCACGACGGCCTTCATGTCGGAAGCGTCCTCCTTGAAGAGACGACGGTCCTGCCGACTTCACCTGTCCGTTCAGGGGCCCTCTGAGGTCCTCGTTGTTGCCGGCGACACTGCTCGACACAGGACAGACGGGCTCAATCGGCCGCGGTATCCGCCTTCACGAGTCGGCGGACCTGGACCACGTAGAGGATCCCTGCCCACCAATACAGAGTTGTACCCCATCCGGCGAAGGCCCACCCGAAAACTTCAGCGAGTGACGAAAGCCAGCCCGTTCCGTCACTGAGAAGCAGCAGCGGGAAGGCGTACATCAAGTTGAAAGTCGCAGCTTTTCCGAGGAAGTTCACCTGCGGCGGCGGGTAGCCGTGCCGGCGGAGGATTCCCACCATCACGAGCAACATCAACTCGCGGGCGAAAAGCGCGGCGGTCAGCCAGAGCGGCAGGATCTCGCGCCAGGTCAGCCCGATGAGCGTGGAGACGATGTAGAGCCGGTCGGCAGCGGGGTCGAGGAGCCGGCCCAGGTTGCTGATCTGGTTCCAGCGCCGGGCGAGCTTCCCGTCGAGATAGTCGCTGACGCCGCTGAGCATCAGCACGAGCAAGGCCCAGCCATCGCTGTTGGGACCGCCGAACACGGGCCGCAGGATCAGCCACAGGAAGAGCGGCACCCCCACAAGCCGAGCCATGCTCAGAATATTGGGGATGGTGAGGACCCGGTCGGTCTGAACGCGAGTCTCCTGGACCTCCACCCGGGGGCCTCCTGCTGGGAACGTACGGACGATGCCCCCTGACCTTACCCTCAGCCACAAGACCGCCGCGCACAGGGGGCACCGCCTGGCCGCAGAACGCAAAAATGCCTCAACCCCCGGACAAAGTCCGGGGGTTGAGGCTAAAAATTGTT
>NZ_BMRZ01000006.1:334255-360022 GCF_014648895.1 Streptomyces tanashiensis | reverse complement strand
AGGGCACGCACCGACTCCCGGAGCATGTCGTGCTCCTCGGAAGGCCGGTACAGGTCGAAGTCCTTACCCATGATGTGGAGCTCCCCTAGACGCTTGTGGCACTGAGTACCCTCAGCAAAACACACTCAGTGCCATGACGCCAGAGCGCCCCGACGCTGTTCTGCGTCGGGGCACTTCGGTACCGATCGGTCGGTTTTCTTAACAGGGGATGTACGTGCGGTGATCAGCCCTCGCGGCGGAGCTTGCTCGCGTCGTACTCCACCGCGAGCTGCCGGGCGCGGCCCTCGGTCAGGTCGAGTCCGGTCAGCAGGGCCGGCGTGCAGATGCTGGGCAGCAGGCACTGCAGCAGGACGGCGACCCGGTGGAGAAGGTCTTCGCGATCGCACAGGATCTGGGACATCGTCTGGATCCCCGCGTACGCGCCCGAGAAGAGCTCCGCGGTGTCCGTCACGTCCACGTGGACGAGGAGTTCCCCCCGCGCCTTCGCGACGGTCAGGATCTCCGACAGCTGATCGATCCACGCCCGGAAGGGTGCCGCGCGGTCCACGCTGACCGCGCCGCTGTCCAGGGCGAGCGCCACGCTGGCGCGCACGAGCGCGTCGTGCTGCAGCCGATGGGCGAGCAGGAAGGCCTGGTCCGCGAGTTCCTGGAGCTTGATGGGCTGAGGCGTCATCGGCTCGTCCAGCATCTGGGCGTCGAGCACGCCGAGGGCGAGATCTTCCTTGGAAGCAAAGTGGAAGTAGAGAGCTCCCTTGGTCACCCCGGCGCGCACCAGGATCTCTCCGATGGTCGTCCGCTCGTAGCCGCGCTCCGCGAAGACGGTCGCGGCCGACTCCAGGATCGCCCGCCGGGTCTTGATTGCACGCGCTTGCTGAGCCAAGGCGCCTCCCGCTGTATCGCTGTCTGTGCTCGTCGTGTGACGTGAAGCATTGAAAAGAAAACCGGGCTGTACGTATTCTAGGTCGGGCGGACACGCCGCCCAGGGGCGCGGGGATGCGTAGGGGGATCCATGGAACAGAACTTTCGAGGAGCGACGTCGACCTACGTCCCCGGGGAGTTCGTCCACCGAGCGGATCCCGCGGACATCATCCCCACGGGGTGGACCCAGTTGGCAGAGAACCGGTTCTCCGTCTCCGCTCGCTGGCCTGCCGCACATCCCTTCTTCTCTCCGGTGGCAGGGGACCGGCACGACCCCGTACTGGTGGCCGAGACGATACGCCAGACCACCATGCTCGTCGCTCATGCCGAATTCGGGGTACCCGTCGAGGATCAGTTCGTCATGTGGGGCCTCCACTACACGGCCGACGCCGAGGCGCTCGCCGTGAGCGGCCTCTCCTCGGACGTCACCGTCGACGTCGTCTGCTCCGACCTCGACAGCCGCCGCGGCAGTCTGCGGAACCTGCGCACCACCATGGTGCTCACCCGCGACGGCCGGCACCTCGCCACCGGTGGCACCCTGTCGCGCTGCACCTCCGCCCTCGCGTACCGCAGGATCCGCGGCGAGCGGATGGCCGCGCTCGGCCGCCCCGTCCCCCTGATCCCCGGCGTGGCACCGCACCTGGTCGGCCGCGAGCGCACCAAGGACGTCGTCCTGGCCCCGGGGACCCGCCCCGGCCAGTGGCAGCTGCGCGTCAACACCGCCCATCCCACCCTCTTCCGGCGCCCGAACGACCACGTGCCCGGCATGCTGCTCCTCGAAGCCGCGCGGCAGGCGGCCACCCTGACGCTGGGGAGCGCGGCGTACGTGCCCACCGTCATGGACGTCTCCTTCTCGCGCTACGTCGAACTCGACAGCCCCTGCTGGATCGAGGCCGAGATCCTGCCCGGCACCGCCGCCGACGCGGCCACCGTCAGAGTCACCGGCCACCAGGACGGACAGCCGGTCTTCCTCTGCACGCTCACCTCCCCGTCCCGGGACCTGGCCGTGGCCGCCGCCGGCCTCGACAGCCGCCTGGCGGGCTGAACCGGACCGGAACCATGGGGCCACGCATACTCGTCACCGGCGCGACCGGATTCATCGGCGGCCGGGTCGCGGCCACGGCCGCCGCCGCGGCGGAGCCGGCACATCTGCGGCTGCTCGCCCGCCG
Source organism: Streptomyces tanashiensis (assembly GCF_014648895.1). Classification (GTDB taxonomy): domain Bacteria; phylum Actinomycetota; class Actinomycetes; order Streptomycetales; family Streptomycetaceae; genus Streptomyces; species Streptomyces tanashiensis. The sequence continues at coordinate 357,935 of NZ_BMRZ01000006.1, read as the reverse complement.
CCCGACCGCCCCGCCGACCGGCCCGGGGGCCGGTCCCGAGGTGGAGACCGTCCCGGGGGACCTCCGGGACCCCGCGTCGCTGCGCCGGGCCTGCGAGGGGGTCGACACGCTGATCCACTGCGCCTCGGCGATCGGCGCGGACGAGGAGGTGTCCCGCGCGGTCAACGACGAGGGGACACGGGACCTGGTCGACGCGGCCGTACGCGCCGGGGTGACCCGGATCGTCTCCCTGAGCACCGCCTCCGTCCACGGCCGCGGCCCCTTCCGGGCGGCAGCCCCGGGAACCCTGCCCCTCGCCCCGGGCTCGGCGACCAGCCGCACCCGCGCGGCGGGGGAGCGGTACGTCCTGGACGCCGGCGGGACCGTGCTGCGGCCCCACCTCGTGTACGGCACGGGCGACCGGCAGCTGATGCCGGGCATCGTCCGGCTGCTCGCCGCCCTGCCCGGCCCGCTCGACGGCGGCGACTCGCTGCACTCCCTGATCGACGTGGACAGCCTGGCGAGGGCCCTGTGCGACGCGGCGCTCTCCCCGCGGACGCTGCCCGGCCCCTACTACGTCAACCACCCGGAGCCGGTCCCGGTGGCGGAGCTGCTCGGGGCCGCCGAGGAGCTCCTCGCCGGGCCGTCCGGGACCCGGGGGCCGACGGTGGACATCGCCGGGGCCCGCGCGCTGCTCGCGGACCTCCCCTTCGCGCAGCACCACCTCGCCATGCTCGCCACCGACCACTGGTTCGAGGACGACCGCCCCTGGCGTGACTGGGGCCGCGACCCGGGACCGGGTTTCGCCGCGAGGATCGCGGACCACACACCGTGGTACCGGGGCCTCCTCGACCACTCCTGACGAAGAAACCGCCACCCGACAGAAGGAAGCACCACGGGTATGTCCGCGCTGGACGGAAGGACCGCGATCGTCACCGGGGCGAGTCGCGGCATCGGAAGAGGCATCGCCGAGCGGCTGGCCCGGGACGGCGCCCTGGTGGCCGTGCACTACGGCAGCAACGAGGCGGCCGGCCGCGAGACGGTGAAGACCATCGAGGAGGCGGGCGGCCGGGCCTTCGCGTTCCGCGCGGAACTGGAGGCGCCGGACGCCGTGGACACGTTCTACGCCGCCCTGGACGCGGGTCTCGCGGAACAGGGCGCGGGTCCGGGCTTCGACATCCTCGTCAACAACGCGGCGGCGAGCGGCTCGGGCCGGATCCACCAGCTGACCACCGAGGTCTTCGACCGGCTCTTCGCTATCAACGTCAAGGCCCCGCTCTTCCTCATCCAGCGGGGTCTCGACCGACTCGCCGACGGCGGCCGGATCGTCAACATCTCCTCGGCGGCGACGCGGCACGCGTTTCCCGACTCGGTCACCTACGCGATGACCAAGGGCGCCGTCGACACCATGACCCTGGCCCTCGCCCAGGAGCTGGGGCCCCGCGGGATCACGGTCAACACCGTGGCCCCCGGCTATGTCGCGACGGACATGAACGCGCGCCGGCGCGCGACGCCCGAGGCGAGTGCCGCCCTCGCGGCCCACTCGGTCTTCAACCGGATCGGGACGCCTGCGGACGTCGCCGACGTGGTCGGCTTCCTCGTCTCGGACGACGCACGCTGGGTCACGGGCCAGTACGTGGACGCGACGGGCGGCAGCTGGCTCTGACGCCCTGACGCCTGCCGCCCGCCGCGCCCGTCGAGGGGCGCGGCGGGCGGGCTCGGAGGCCGGGTGCTCAGCCGACGGGCGCGTGCGCGAGCGAGGTGACGGCCGGGCTGCCCGCGGGTTCGAGGCCGGCGAGCGACTCCGGGCCCGCCAGCATCGGAAGCAGCGTGCGCCACAGGCCCGTGACGGATCTGGGCGAGAGCCATTCGCCGTTGTCGCGGCAGAGGGCCTCCAGGCCGATCGTGGCGGCCACGATCGTGCGGGCGAGGTCCTGTTGCCGCCCGATGCCGGCGGCGAGCAGGCCTTCGTCGGCCGCCTCCGCGAGCCGCTGCTGCACGCAGCTCTGCCACTCCTGGCGCAGATTGAGCTCCGTACGGGAGTCGTCGGCGCAGCTGAGCCGGAAGCCGGCGCGGACGACGATGTCGTCGCGGAGCAGCCGCGCGAGGGCGTGCGAGGTGTCGGCGAGGTTCTGCAGCGCGTTCGACCGTCGCCCGTAGACGATCCGGGCGATCCGGCGCAGGGTGGCGCAGGCCTCGTCCTCGACGGCTCCGGCGACCGCCGCCTTGTTCTCGAAGTGGAAGTGGAGCGCACCGGGGCTCACGCCCGCTCCCGAGCTGATCGCGGACAAGGTGGCCAGGGCGTAGCCGTGCCGCTCGAACTCCCTGGCCGCAGACTTGATCAGCGCGTCGCGGGTCCGTGTGGCCCGCTCTTGTTTGGTCACCAATGGCTCCAGTAGTGCCATGCGTCTCGGCGGCAGCGGCTTGCGCCCCGTCGCGCCGTGCCACCCGACGACCTCAAAACCGACTGATTGGTATTGTACGAGCCGTTGGTGAGCTTCCGGGGTGCTTTAGGGTCGAATCGCGTACGTCACCACGTGAGCCGCACTTTTCAGGGGGGCCGATGGCCGAGGACGGGATCCAGTGGATCGCCGAGGTGTTCGACGCGTACTGCGTGACGTTCGCCCGGGACCTGGACGTCGCCGCACTGGTGCGGCGGCTCGGCGGGGACCCGGCGCGGGTACGACGGGACGTCTCGGTGGACGAGGCCTTCTCCTGGGCCATGGACCAGGGCTCGGTGGCGCTCCTCGGCACCTGCGCGGGCTGGGCCTTCGCCGTCGAGCTCTGGAGCCACGAGGGGGCGGAGCGGAAGGCCCTGGAGCGGGTCTCCGCCGGAACGGAGTCCGTCGTGCTCGTCAGCAGCACCGGGCCCGAGGCGTTCCTGCACGCCGGGGACGGTGTCCTGCTCGCCTCCTTCGAGCCGGGCACGCCCGCCGAGGACTGGTCCGGGGCCGCTCCGGACGCCCTGCGGGACACGCTGGCCGCCGCGGGGCTGCTCGCCGGGGACGGCACCCCGGTCCCGGGGCACGACACCGACGGGGCGTGGATGCTCGCCGCGGCGGAGCGGGCGTTCGGCCTTTCGCTGCCCCGGCGGACCCTGGAGCACGGGACGACGGAGGCCGTCCTCCTCCCCTGAGGGAGCAGGACGGCCTCCGCGCCGCTGTCGCCGGTCCTTACGTGCGGGTGCGGACCCAGCAGATCTGGCTGAGGTCGGTGCACTCCTCGAACCCGGGCGTGCTGACGAAGAACTTGTCCTTGTCGAGCATCCGGTTCGCGGGGACGAAGCGCAGGCCGATGCGGTTGGCCGCGCCCGAGTTCTCGTCGTTCGGGACGCTGGCCCGGCCGCAGATCTCGTTCCAGGTGTTGACCCGGCTGTAGTTGGTGTCCTCCAGGAGGGTCCATCCGCCGCCGGCGAGCGGGGACGCGTACAGCTGCAGGCACTCCTTGCCGTTGTTGACGGCCTGCGGAGGCATGCCACCGCTCTGGTACGTGGCGGCGAAGGGGTACTCGTCACAACTCGACTTCGTACCGGGTGGGTTCGACACGGGGTTGCCCACCCAGCGGTCCGGACCGCTCGTCGGGCAGATCACCTTGCGGTTCGCGTCCTGCCGGGCCGTGGAGGCCAGGTAGTTCAGTGGCGCGTTGTGGGCGCGGCTGCCCGGGTGCGAGGGCAGCTTCTGCATGAGGATCCAGTAGAAGGCCGCCGCGGACGGGTTCTCCTCCGAGTTCACGAGATACGTCGGCGTGTAGTCGGGGAAGACGCAGCCGGGCTTCGGCGAGGACTTCGCCTCGCGGTCGCACCGTACGGACATCTCGTTCGACGAGTACGAGAGGGTCGAGGTCTGCTTGCCCTCGATGCGGCCCGACAGGGTCCAGTCGAGCTTCAGCCGGTCGTTGCCGCCGGTGCCGGTCCACGTCTGGTCCACGGTGGCGGTCGCCGTGTGGAGGTCCGTCGCGGTCGCCCAGAGGCTCGGCGAGGACCAGCTGATCGGCCCGGTGGTGCAGTTGGGGCTGCACTTCGGGTCGATGTCGATGCTGACGGCCACCATCTTGAGGTCCGTGCGGGACGGGGTGAGCGAGATCCGCTGGGTGAACGTGGTGCTGTTGATGAGCAGGTCGATCTCGTGCTGATAGGTGAACGTCCAGCTCGCGAACAGGGTGCCGTTGACGATCTGCTGCACGTCGAACCGGGTCTGCATGCAGCCCTTGGTCCGGGTGAAGAACCGGGCCGCGGAGTTGCTGGAGCAGAACGGTGTGGCCGCCGAGGCCGTGGCCGCGGTGCCCGCCCTGAGCTCGTCCGAGGGGCGTGCCGAGGACCTCGCGGGCGGTTCCCAGGCCCGGGGAACGATGCAGAGTTCGGTGCCCGGCTTGCCCTTGACCGGCTTGCAGCCCGCCTTGGGCGCGGACGCGTCGAGGAGACGGGCGGCGTCCTGGGCGGTCATCGCGCCCTGGGTGCGGGCCGAGACCCCCGCCCCGCCGAACGGGCCGCCGGGCAGCAGGTCGATCGGCTGGTCCTCGTCGTTCGGCTGCGGCGCGAGCGGGTTCGGCTCGGGCAGCCGGATGTCCGGCACGGCCCCGGGCACGTCGTAGGTGCCGGGGATGAACGCGACGGCGTCGAAGGCGATGTCCTGGTCCCCGGTCCCGTCGTCGGTGATCGAGGAGAGCCGGACCTCGGGGTTGGAGCCGAAGCGGTAGACGCCGAGCTCCACCCAGCGGTTGCCGGTGCCCTTCTGGTTCACGATCCGGGTCTCGGTGCCGAGCGCCGTGTCGATCTCGTACCGGGCCCGGGCGGTCTGCGCCCCGTGGTCGGGCAGATGGACCATGACCTTGGCCTGGGGGCCGACCACGGATCCGGGACGCCACTTGGCCGTCACCTTGAGACGCCGGCCCTTCTCGTCGTCCTGGCGGGTGTGGGCGAAGTAGAAGTGGCCGCCGAAGCCGGCGCCCAGCTGGTGGGTGTCCACCTTGGCCGGGTACAGGGTGCCGTCACTGCCGCTGCTGAAGTCGAGGGTGAAGGTGCCGTTGCTGTCCCAGTACTTGGGGCAGTTGGGCCTGGCCGTGGGCGACTGGGTGGGGACGTCGTCCACGACGATCGCGTTCGACGGAAGCCCCGTCCCGCCGCAGACCGGCGGGTACGCGGTGCCGTCCGGCTCCTCCGCGTAGGTGTTGTTGAAGCGCATGAACTCGTTGCCGCAGCTGTAGGAGCAGTCGTCCTTCCAGACCGCCGACTTGTTCCACCAGCACTTGAAGTCGACCCGTCCGCACGGACCGGTCACGTTGCTGCTGTTGCTCGCGGTGTCGGAGATGAGGGAGCCGTCGCAGTTGTTGGAGAAGTCGCAGAAGAGGTTCTCCGGCGGCTTCACGCGGGCCCGGTTGTACTTGGCGCTGCCCGCGACGGTGACGGCCTTGTCGGTGCCGTTCCACCAGGCCGCGCGGAAGCCCGCGACCATCGTGCCGGGGGACTCCAGATAGGCCGGCGGGTGGGCGGCGAAGCCCAGGACCTTCTCCGGGTAGGGCCAGTACTGCGGATGCGCGGCGGCCGAGGCGTCGTCCGTGCCGTCGGCCTTCTCCATGAAGGGCAGCCGGGCGGCGTCCCACTCGGGGTTGGCCGGGTTGTTGAACCAGCCCAGGCCCCAGGCGCCGGAGTTGGCCGCGGCCTCGGTCTGCGGGTGGAAACCGGAGTTGTACGCCCACAGGGCGTAGTACCAGTTCTCCAGGCGCGAGGACAGGCCGTCGTTGAGCTTCAGGCCGGCGGAGCGGGTCTCGTTCCACTTGGAGGAGAGGATCTGCAGACCGGCGGCGATGTTGACCGTGTAGTCGAGGGCGACGGCGCGCTGCTTCTGGTAGTCCCAGGCGGAGCCGCCGTGCCCGTCCTCACGTCCGGCCATCCGCATGTGGTCCGTCACCTGCGTGATGCCGTAACCGCAGTCGGCCTTCGCCCAGTCGACGTCCCAGTCGTTGGACGAGTCGCTGTCGTACAGGTTGATGCCGTAGTAGTTGCCGATGAGGGGGTTGCCCGTGACGCCCGGCACGACCATGCGCGCGGCCTGCCACATGTTCGACTCCTGCGCGGCGAGGCCGAGGAGGACCTGCGCGGGCACGCGGCCGCCGCCGTCCAGGGGCGGAGCCGGGAAGAGCGTCTGCGGCTGGTAGGCGGGCATCCCGAGCTCCTTCCAGTCGGCGGGCCGGGAGATCTTCGCGTTGAGGTAGCCGGTGACCGCCTGGTCCACGGCCCACTCGACCTGCCGGGGCTTGGGCTGCATCGCCTGGTTGCGCACGTCGTTGCGCGGGACCGAGCAGGTGCGCTCGGCCTCCACCGGGTCGGTGGGGTCGCCCGCGGCGGCCGCCGCCGTGGCCCGCGTCCCGGCCGAGGCGGTCCGGGACCCGTGGGCCCGGGTCAGCCGCGGCGAGGGCACCCCGCCGGCGGCGATGTGCGTGCTCGGCCGCTTCGCCGGATCCACGGTGAAGGCGGCGGACCGCTGCGTCGGCAGCACCCGCAGGTCGATGCCGACCGGCCGCGGACGGCCCGGGTCGGCCGCGCGGAAGCGGGAGTCCTTCCCGTCGGCCCAGCGCGTGGCGGTCACCACGGAGGTCCCGCGCGTGGTGACGGTGGACTCCTTCGGGACCCCGTCGAGGCGCCGGACCGAGGCCGGCAGCGCGCCGGCCGTGGTGCCGGTTCCGGTGATGTACACCGTGCCCGCGCTCGACGTCAGGCCGGTGGTCCGCAGTCCGCCACGGCCCAGGATCCGCACCGGGGACGGTGCGCCGGCGCGGGCGGCGGACTGGCCCGCACGCGCGGCCGGGGCCTCGGGCCCGCGCACCGCACGGGAGGGCGCCGTCACCGTGGCGAGCCGCTTGACCCGCGTCGTCCCGGCCTCCTTGCCCCGGCCGCGGTCGAGGAAGACCACACCGCCGGCGGAGTCCGGCGTGATGCGGTACGGCACGCCGTCCGTCCGGGCGAGCGTCGTCGTCCGCTTCCCGTCCCGGGCCAGCCGGACGAGCCGCGCGCCGTCGGCGGCGACGACGTCCCCGCCCCCGGCGGGAACGGCCGAGGTCACCTGTGACGTCGCGGAGAGGGGGGAGGACAGCGCGCCCGTGACGGCGTCCACGGTGATCAGCCGGGTGCCGGGGCGGTCGTCCGTGCCGGACTGGGTCAGCACGGCCTGCTCACCCGTGCCGCAGCCGGGGCTGTAGTACGAGAGCGAGGCCTGCACGTCGAGTTTGGTGACCTTGCCGGAGCGGAGGTCGACGACGGCCGTGAAGCCGCCGCGCGCCATCAGTTGCTGGTCGTTGGTGAAGGAGCGGGGCGCGTAGACGGCGACCGCGCGCTGGCCCGAGGCGGTCACGCAGACGTTGCCGATCCACGCGTCCGCGTCGAAGCCGGGCTCCGAGAGGGTGGCGGCGGTGCGCCAGGTGTAGCCGTCGGCGCGGCGCGCCGTGAGGAGGTGGAAGCCCCGGGAGTCCCCGGAGGTGGTCCAGGCGAGGTCGTCGGAGCGCTTCCAGTCCTTCCCCAGGACGCGGTCGCGGTCCGGGCCCGGGACGCTCGGCGCCTCGGCGGCGGGCCGGTCTCCGGCGCTCGGTGACGCCGGAGGGGCGCCCGCTTCCCGGGCCCAGGAGACCGGCTGTGTCAGGCCGGTCAGCATCGCTCCGGCGGCAAGCGCCGCCGAGGCGGCGATGCCTCTTCGTATGAGGTTCACGGTGGTCCTTGCGTGAGGAGAACTCACGCGGAAGGGAGAATCGGCAGCACGGCCCCCCGGCTCACGCAGTCCCCCTTCCGCGTGCTTGCACGCGGGACACTACGGGAAGCGGGTGACGCGCGGTGTCCCAGGGGGAGTCCCGGACCGTCCCGGGACGGCGGGGCGGAACCGGCCCCGTACGCACGGCCGTTGTCAGTGTCCGCCGGTACGCCGCGGGTGGGTCAGGACCACCACCGCGCCCGCGAGCAGCACCACGTTCTTGACGACGAACTCGCCCACCAGCGTGAGCAGCAGCGGGTTGGAGTGGGCGAAGGCGACCGAGGGCGTGAGGACGAGCACCGCGAAGGTGCCGCAGAGGTGGGCGGCGAGCACGGGGAGCGCGGCGGCGCGGGCGCGGCCCGACACCAGCCACAGGCCGAGGGCCACCTCCGCCCAGCCGAGCGCGGGGACGAACCAGTCCCCGGCGGGGAACGGCAGGACGGCGACGACGAGCGCGGCCGCCGGGCTCAGCCCGATGACCTTGAGCACGCCGAACCAGACGAACACCCCGCCGAGACCGGCCCGGAGCATGCCCAGGCCGTAGTGGTGCAGCCGTGGTGCGATCCGGTCGAAGGCGCCGGCGGGCGGGGCCGGTTCGGCGGCGGGGACGGGCGGTGTCGGTTCGGAGGCCGTGGCGGGTGGTGTCAGTTCGGAGGAAACGGTCATGCGCGGGCATCTCCAACACGAGTCGACGCGGGGCCGGACGGGGCCGGACGGGGCGGATCGAGGCCGGACGGGGCGGAGCCGGGCGGCGGACCGCTCGGATCACGCCGAAATCGCGGCCGGAGGGGCGGACGCCGTGTGTCCACGCTAACGAGCTCCCGAGGACCCCCGCGACGCCCATCGCTTCCTTGCATGCCCGCAATGGAAGAAGTCGATCGGCCGTTGCCGGACGCGATCAATTCTCGCCAGCCTGAGGACTGTTCGAGTTTGTGTTTGATCCCCGGCTGTTCCGTGGCCGACGCACAGACCCGGACCGAGTCCGTCCGCTCCCGGCACCCGCGAAGGAATCCACGGTGACCCACCGACCCGCCGCTCCCGCCCGCACCCCGCTCACCCGTCGCCGGGTGCTCACCACGTCCGCCGCCGCGGCCGGGGCACTCGCCCTGCCCGGCACCTCGGCCCTCGCCGTCCCCACCAGCTTCGAGGCGGAGACCCGCACCGGCCGCCGCGCCCCCGGAGCCGTGACCGACCCCAGCGTCGTCATCCGCTGGAACCAGGCCGCGATGGACGCGATCCTCGGCCGCTACCAGGCCGCCGGCAACCGCTTCGGCCCCGCCACCGTCAACGCCCGCGCCCTCGCGATCGTCCACAACGCCATCTACGACGCCTGGGCCTGCTACGACCGCCACGCCGTCGGCACCCGCTTCGGCGGCTCGCTGCGCCGGCCCCGCGCCGAGCGCACCCTCGACAACAAGAACGAGGCCATCAGCTACGCGGCGCACCTCGCCCTGCTCGACCTCTACCCCGAGTACAAGGTCGCCATCGACTCCATGCTGCGCAGCCTCGGCGGCGACCCGGAGCTCACGGACCCCCGCCCGTACAGCCCCGCCTGGATCGGTCTGCGCACCGCCCGCGCCGTCCTCGCGTACCGGCACGCCGACGGCGCCAACCAGCTCGGCACGCCCGCCTACACCGACACCACCGGATACCAGCCGCGCAACAGCCCGCAGACCGCCGGGGCCTTCGACCCGGCCACGGTCACGGACCCGGCGCACTGGACCCCGCTGATCGTGAACGGCAAGACGCAGCGGTACCTCACCCCGCAGTTCGCGGTGATGAAGCCCTTCGCCCTGAGCCGCCCCGACCAGTTCACGGTCCCCGCCCCGCCCGCGTACCCCTCCGTCCGCATGACCGCCGCCATCGAGGAACTCCTCGACATCAGCGCCGGCCTGACGGACGAGCAGAAGGCGATCGCCGAGTTCTGGCTCAACGACGACGTCACCCCGCCCGGCGCGCAGCAGATGTGGGGACGGTACGTCTCCGCCCGCGACGGCCACGGCGTCGACGAGGACGCGCGGCTCTTCTTCGGCCTCAACATGGCCGAGTGCGACGCCGCCATCGGCTCCTGGGCGGTCAAGGCCCAGTACGACTTCGCCCGCCCCTCCACCCTCATCCCCTACGACCGGCGCGGGCAGCGGATCCAGGCCTGGGGCGGGCCCGGCCGGGGCACCGTCACCATGGACGGAGTGGACTGGCAGGCGTACGTGGCCGTCCCTCCGTTCCCCGCCACCGTCTCCGGACACAGCACCTTCTCCGGCGCCGCCGCCGAGTTCCTCCGCCGCTTCACCGGCTCGGACTCCTTCGGCGACTCGTACCGCTTCAAGGCGGGCGCCTCCACCGTCGAGCCGGGCCTCACCCCGCGCACCGACGTCGTCCTGCACTGGCCCACCTTCAGCGAGGCCGCGCACCAGGCCGGCATCTCCCGCGTGTACGGCGGCATGCACTGGAGCTTCGACAACGAGCCCGGCATCGAGATGGGCCACCGCATCGGCAAGGTCGTCCACCGCCAGGCCATGCGCTACTTCACCGGCTCCCACCGCTGACCCGTCCCCGCCGCCCGAGGAGTACGAGGAGTACACCGTGAGCAACCAGACCCAGACCCCCGCGGGCGCGCCGGCCCCGCCCGCCCGGAGCCGCTGGGCGGGCGGCGCCCCGCCCTTCCCCGGCACCCGGCCCGCCGCACTCGGCACCCTCGCCACCGTCGTGTCGCTGCTGATCCTCGTGGCGCTCGGCGAGGCCACCGGCCACCTTCTGATGATCGCCCCGCTCGCCGCCACCGCGATGATCATCTGCAGCACCCCCGCACTGCCCCCGGCCCAGCCCCGGGGCGTCCTCCTCGGCCAGGTCGGCTCCGGCGTCCTCGGCCTCGTCGCCGTCGCCGTCTTCGGCCACTCCCTCTGGGTGGCCGCCGTCGCCGCCGGACTCAGCGTCGCCCTGATGCTGCTCCTGCGGGCCGTCCACGCGCCCGCCGCCGCCACCGCCGTCCTCGCCGTCCTCCAGGACCCCGCGCCCCTGCGCTTCCTCGTCCTGCTCGCCGTCGGCAGCGCCCTGCTCGTCCTCGTGGGCCTGCTCGCCTCCCGGCTCGGCGTGATCGGCAAGTACCCGACGTACTGGTGGTGACCCCCGCACCCCGTCCGCCAACACCCTCAACGGAGCTCCCGTGAACCGAGACAGACTGCTCGTCAGCTGCGAGCAGGTCATGGAACAGCTGCGGAACCCCACCACCCGGGACGAGCGCACGGTCCTCGTCGAGATCACCGACGGCGGCGGCGAACCGGGGCGCGTCCCCGGCTCCGTCCGCCTCGACTGGACCGGCGACCTCCAGGACCCGGTACGCCGGGACGTCATCGGCCCCGAGGCCTTCGCCGCGCTCCTCGGCCGGCACGGCATCACCGCAGAGCACACCGTCGTCTTCCTCAGCGGCAACAACAACTGGTGGGCCGCCGCCGGATACTGGCAGTTCAGGCTGTACGGCCACCAGGAGCTCCGGCTCCTCGACGGCGGCCGGCTCCGCTGGGAGGCCCTCGGCGGCCCCCTCACCCCGGACGTCCCGGAGCGCGAGCCCGTCACCTACCCCGTACCCGCCGCCGACGAGACCGTCCGCGCCCGCCGCGAGGACATGCTCGACCACATCGGCCGCCACCAACTCCTCGACGTGCGCTCCCTGGAGGAGTACCTCGGGCGGAGCAACACCCCGCCCGGCGTGCCCGAGGACCTCGGCGTCCGCTGCGGCCACGCCCTCTCCGCCGAACACATCCCCTGGCACACCGCCGTCCATTCCGACGGCACCTTCCGCGACGACGAGGAACTGGCCCGCGCCTACGCGGCCGTCCGCACCGACGCCCCCACCGTCCTCTACTGCCGCGTCGGCTGGCGCTCCGCCCACAGCTGGTTCGTCCTGAGCGAGCTCCTCGGCCTCCCCGACATCCGCAACTACGACGGCGCCTGGCGCGAGTTCGGCTCCCTCATCGGCGCCCCCATCGTCAACGGCCCCCAGCCCTGGGGCCCCGACGGCACCCCGTCCATCGTCGCCCAGCGCGCCCCGGAGGTCCCCGCCCGTGCCTGACGTCACCGTGTTCCGCAACGTGCTCCGCGACGGCTTCGACCAGACCGACCTGCCCTGGGTGCCGTGGACCGAACCCGGCCGCGTCGGCGTCGAGTACGTCGTGCTCTGGGGCCCCGACCCCGCCGAGGACGAGGACTCCGCCTCCCTCCTGCTGCGCTTCCCGCCCGGCGCGCACGGCGACTTCCACGAGCACCTCGGCCACGAACTGATGCTCGTCCTCGACGGCACCCTCGACCACAGCGACGGGCGCCGCTTCCACCGCGGCGACCTCGTCGTCGAGGAACCGGGCACCCGGCACCAGATGTCCAGCGCCGAGGGCTGCACCGTCCTCGCCGTCCGCGCCCGCCCCGCCGCCGCCCGCACCCCGGAGGCCGGCGAGATCACCACGGGAATCGGCGCCGGCGCCTGACACCCCCGAGGAACCCCGAGGCCACCGGGCCCCGCACACGGGCCCGGCGGCCTCGCTCCGTACCCGCAGCCCCGCCCGCACACCCTTCGGAGAGAGACGCCATGACACCGTCCGCACGGCCTCAGTCCCTGCGCAGTCCCGAGCCCTCCCGCCGGGTCCTGCTCACCACCGGTTCCTCCGACGCCCACACCTGGAACCTCGTCCACCTCCAGCTCTTCCTGGAGGAGCACGGACACTCCGTGCTCAACCTGGGCCCCTGCGTCCCCGAGCAGCTGCTCGTCGACACCGCCCGGATGACGAGCCCCGACCTCGTCGTCCTCTCCTCCGTCAACGGCCACGGCCACCAGGACGGGCTGCGCGCCGCCCGCGCCCTGCGCGCCGACCACCGGACCCGGTCCGTCCCGATGGTCATCGGCGGACTCCTCGGCATCTCCCCGGAGGGCGCCGCCGACCGCACCGCCGAACTCCTCGACGCCGGATACGACGAGGTCTACGAGGACGGCACCCCGCCCACGGCGCTGCTGCGCCGCCTCGCCGGCCTCGGCGGCGCGTGTACCGGGCGGGCCGCGGCTTGACGACCTCCACCCCGCCCCCGTCCCCGCCCCCGCTCGCCCCCGGCGACCTCGGTGCCTTCGTCCAGGAGTCGGCCGACGCCGGCGAACTGGTCGTCCAGCCCCGCATGGGCATGGTCGGACCCGAGGAGATGGCCCGCGGAGTCGCCGCCGTCGCGGCCCTGCCCGAGCGGACCGTCGCCACCCTCACCATCGACAGCTACACCCGCGTCGGCGACCACGCGGCCGCCACCGCCGCCGTCCGCGCAGGACGGCCCCTCAATGGATTCCCGCTGGTCAGCCATGGCCCGAGGACCGGCGCCCGGGTCGCGGCGGCGGCCGGACGCGGCACCCCCGTCCAGGTCCGGCACGGCTCCGCCGACCCGATGGCCATCTTCCGCACCATGGCCGCCGCCGGGCTCGCCGCCTCCGAGGGCGGCCCCGTCTCGTACTGCCTGCCCTACGGCCGCACCCCGCTCGCCGAATCCGTCGCCGCCTGGCGCGACTCCGTCCAGTTCCTGACGGAGGAGAGCCGCGCGCACGGCCGCCGCGCCCACCTCGAATCCTTCGGCGGCTGCCTGCTCGGCCAGCTCTGCCCGCCCTCGCTGCTCGTCGCCGTCTCGGTCCTCGAATGCCTCTTCTTCGTCGCCAACGGCGCGACCAGCGTCTCCCTCAGCTACGCCCAGCAGACCCACCCCGCCCAGGACACCGGCGCCCTCACCGCGCTGCGGAGGCTCGCCGACGAGTTCCTGCCGCCGGCCGTCGACCGCCACATCGTGCTCTACACGTACATGGGCGTGTACCCGAGGACCGTGCCCGGCGCCCGGCTGCTCCTGCGCCGCAGTGCCGAACTCGCCGTACGCGGCGGGGCGCAGCGCCTCATCGTGAAGACCGAGACCGAGGCGCACCGCATCCCCACCGTCCAGGAGAACCTCACCGCCCTGCGGATCGCCGCCGAAGCGGCCCGCGCCGCCCGCGGCACACCCGGCGCCCGCCCGTCGGGCGCCGACGCCGAGGAGACGTTCGCCGAGGCCCGCACCCTGGTCACCGCCGTCCTCACGCTCTCCGACGACCTCGGCGTCGCCCTGCTGAAGGCCTTCGACCGGGGCCTCCTCGACGTGCCTTTCTGCCTGCACCCGGACAACCGGGGCGCCGTCCGGTCCACCGTCGCACCCGACGGGCGCCTGCAGTGGACCGACCTGGGCGGGCTGCCGCTGCTCACCACCAGCAGGAGGACCATCCCGATGACCTCGCGCCAGCTCTCCGGCATGCTCGACCGTGTCGCCCGCGAGCACGACCGGGCGGCCGCGGCCCGCCCGGCCCCCGACCCGGCGCCCCGCGCCTCCCCGCCGCCGTCCGCCGCGCCGCTGCGCGTCGCGTTCGCCGGCATGGGCCCGCGCGGCCTCTCCGTGCTGGAGCGGCTCGCCGCCCGCTGCGCCGAGGAGCCGCCCGCACGGCCCCTGGAGGTGTTCGCGGTCGATCCGTACGAGGCGGGCGCCGGCCGGATCTGGCGCACGGACCAGTCGCCCTGGTTCCTCATGAACACCCCGGCCCAGGAGGTCACCATGTTCTCCGGGCCCGCCGACGACGGACCCCACAGACCCGGCGCCGGACCCACCCTCGGCGAGTGGTGGGCGGAGGAGGACCCGGCGGGCGCCGAGCCCGAGGGCTACGCGCCGCGCGCCGTCTACGGACGCTATCTGACGTACGTCATGGCGCGGATCGAGGAGACCCTGCCGCCCTGGCTCACCGTCCACCGGGTCCCCGCCCGGGTCATCTGCGCGGACCGGGCACGGGAGGGGGACGGCCCGGACGCCGGGGCGCACCGGCTGCGGCTCGACCGGGGTGACGTCCTCACCGTCGACCGGCTCGTCCTCGCCACCGGACACCCCCTCACCGAGCTCGACGCGGAGCAGCGCGCCTGGCAGCGGTTCGCCAAGGAGCACAGCACCCCCGCCCGGCCCGTCAAGTACGTGGCCGGCGGCTCGGCGAGCGAGATGCCGCTCGCCGAGATCCCGGCGGGCGCGAGCGTGGGCATCCTCGGCATGGGGCTCACCTTCTACGACATCCTCACCGAGCTCACCCTCGGGCGCGGCGGCACCTTCACCGAGGGCGAGGAGGGACTCCTCTACCTGCCCAGCGGCAAGGAGCCCCGGATCCTGGCCGGTTCGCGCGGGGGCGTGCCGCTGCTGACCCGGGGCGCCAACCAGAAGGGTCCCGAACACCGCTACCGCGCACGGCTGTTCACCCCCGAGCGGATGGCCGCCCTCAGGGCCGGCGGAGCACCGCTCGACTTCGAGCGGACCGTGCTGCCCTGGCTGCTCGCCGAGGTGAACCTGGTCCTCCTCGCCACCCGGATCCGCCACGCCCACGGCCCGGAGGCGGCCGAGGAGTTCACCGAGCGCGGCGTGGCCCTCCTCGACGGCCGGTCCGATCCGCGCCCCCGGCTCCTGGAGCGGCTCGCCGCCGGACACCGGATCGACGCCCGGCCGCTCACCGGGCTCGACGCGCTCGCCCGCCCCTTCGCCGGGCGGCGCTTCGGCTCCTCGGCCGAGTACCACAAGGTGCTCACCGAGTGGCTCCGCGCCGACCTGGCGGAGGCCCGCCGGGGGAACGCCGACGGCCCCCTGAAGGCGGCCGCCGACGTGCTGCGGGACGTCCGGCAGACGATCCGGACGGTGGTCGACTTCGGCGGGCTCACGCCCGACTCGCACCGCTGGTTCCTCGCCGAGTTCGGCCCCGTCGCCGCGATGGTCTCGACCGGGCCGCCGCAGCTGCGCTCGGAGCAGTTCCTCGCGCTGCTCGCCGCCGGGGTCCTCGAACCGGTCGGCCCCGGCGCCCGGTTCCAGGCCGATCCCGTCGAGGGCCGGTTCGCCGTGGAGTCCGCGCAGGTCGAGAACTCCTGGGTGGCGCTGGACGTCGTCGTCGACGCCCGCGTGCCGGGCACCGACCTGGCGGCGGACCGGGACCCCCTGATCCGGGGCCTGATGGTCGACGGCGAGATCCGCACCTTCACCAACGCGGCCGAGGGCGCGGGGGAGTTCGCCACCGGCGGCCTCGACTGCACCGACTCCCCCTTCCACCCGGTCCGCGCGGACGGCTCGGTCGACACCAGCACGCACGTCATCGGCATCCCCAGCGAGCACACCCGCTGGTTCACCCAGGTCGGCAGCGGCCGGCCGGGACCCTGGGGCTCCTTCACCCGGGACGCGGACGCGATCGCCGCGGCCCTCCTCGGGGGCGGCGCCGCATGAGCGCCGACCGCACGTCCGCCCACGAGGAGTACCGGGCCGCCCGTGACCTGCTGCTCCGGCTGCGCGGCGACCACGAGGCGGCCCGCGCCGCCTTCCGGTGGCCGCGCGCCGAGCACTTCAACTGGGCCCTCGACTGGTTCGACGTCATCGCCGAGGGCAACGACCGGCCGGCTCTCGAACTCCTCGGCCGGCCGGCCGAGGACGGTTCGGTCCCCGTCGTCGACCGGGTCTCCTTCGCCGAACTCTCCGCCCGCTCCGATGCCCTGGCGACCGCCCTCCGGGAGCGGGGGGTCGCCCGGGGCGACCGCGTCCTCGTCCTGCTCGGCACCAGGACCGAACTGTGGGAGACGCTCCTCGGCTGCGTGAAGCTCGGCGCCGTCGTCGTCCCCGGCTACCAGGACCTGACCCGGGACGAGGCGGCCGACCGCATCACCCGGGGCCGCATCCGGCACCTGGTCTGCGCCCCCGAACTCGTGCCCCTGCTCGACGCGTTGCCCGTGCCGGGGCACCGGACGGCGCCCGGTGCCGACCGGGCCGGCTGGTCCCCGTACCCCGACACGCGCGCCCCCGGCAGGCGGCCCTTCCTGCCGGACGGGCCCACCCGCGCCGCCGACCCGTCCTTCTGCTACTTCACCTCGGGGACGACCTCCCTGCCGAAGCTCGTCGAGCACAGCCACGCCGGGTACGGCGTCGGACACCTCTCCAGCCTGTACTGGAGCGGGCTGCGCCCCGGCGACCGGCACCTCAACCTCTCCGCCCCCGGCTGGGCCAAGCACTCCTGGTCGAGCTTCTTCGTGCCCTGGGCGGCGGAGGCGACCGTCCTCGCACCCCCGGACGGCGGGCTCCCGCCGGACGTCCTGCCCCGGGTCCTCGCCACGCACGGCGTCACCAGTCTCTGCGCGCCGCCCAGCGCGTGGCGGGCGATGCTCCCGTACGTCACCGGCGGCCCCGGAGCCCCCCGGCTGCGCGAGGCGACGGCCGCCGGTGAGCCCCTGACGGCCGAGACCGCGGCGCGCGTCGAGGCGGCCTGGGGGGTACGGATACGGGACGGGTACGGCCAGACCGAGGCGACCGCCCTCATCGGCCGCGCCCCCGGCGGTGCCGAACCGCTCGCCCCGCTCGGGCACCCGCTCCCCGGCTACCGGATCGTGCTGCGGGACCCGGAGACGGGGGAGCAGGGCGAGACGGGGGAGGTGTGCGTGGACCTGACCGACCGTCCGCCCGGCCTCATGCGGGGCTACGCCGACCTGCCCGAACGCACGGCGGAGGCCTTCGCCGGCGGCCTGTACCGCACGGGCGACCGGGGCGAGCGGTGCGCGGACGGCTCCATCCGGCTGCTCGGGCGGATGGACGAGGTCTTCAAGTCCCACGGCCACCGGGTCTCCCCGCCGGAGATCGAGGCGGTCCTGCGCACCCACCCGGAGGTCGCCGACGCGGCGGTGGTCCCCCGGCCCGACCCGCACGGCGGCCTGGCGCCGTACGCGGTGGTGGAGCTTCACGGGGCGCCCGCCGGGGGACCCGGAGCGGCACCGGGGGCAGGGTCCGAGTCGTCCGGCGACCGGCACCGGCGGGTCGGGGACGAGCTCCTCGCCCTGGCCGCCGAGCGGCTCGCGCCCGTCTTCGTGCCGCGCGGCGTCGAGGTCGTCCCCCGCCTGCCCCGCACCCGCTCGGGCAAGGTCCGGCGCGGCGCACTGACCCCGGGCCCGGGGGGCCGCTGACGGGGTCGACCCGCCGGCCGCCGACGGGCTCCGGCCGGCGAGCCCCCGACGCCCGGGCCGCTACGTCCTGGCCGGTTCCCGGGCGGCCGTGCGGAGCAGGACCTCCGCCACGCCCCTGGCCCGTACCGCCGCCTCCGGTGTGCCCTCGCGCACGGCGGTGACGATCGCGCCGTCGCCGAGCAGGGCGAGCTGGCGGGCCAGGGCCTCGTGGTCGCGGTAGCCGCCCTCGGTGAGCAGCCGGTCGAGGACCGCGATGACCTTCTCCTTGTGCTCGGCGGCCACGTGGTGCGCCGGGCTGTCGGGGTCGGCCGTCTCGACCATGGTGTTGATGAAGGCGCAGCCACGGAACTCGGCGGCGGCGAACCGCTCGGCGAGTCCGTCGAAGAGCGCGAGCGGCAGCTCCTCGGGGGAGCGCTCGCTCGCCGTGATCCGGCCGTCGAGCCAGGCGCGCCACATGCCGTCGCGGCGCCGCAGGACCTCGACGACGACGTCGTCCTTGCTGGGGAAGTGGCGGTAGAAGGAGGCGCGGCCGACTCCGGACTCGGACAGGATCCGTTCGATCCCGACGGCCCGGATCCCCTCTTCGTAGAACAGACGCTCCGCCGCGCTGAGGAGCCGTTCTTTCGCGTTCGTGGCCATACCAGACGGTACCACTCGGTGCCGTATCAGTGATCCTGATCCGAACGCCGCCGCCGAAGGCGGAGCGGGCCCCTCCCGTTGCGCACGACGGAACCGATCGGTACCGTCCTGATGGTACCGATCAGTTCCGTCTTGGTCCGGCTCAAGGAGAGCTCCATGCCCCGCCTGCCCCAACTGACCGTCGAGACCGCCAACGAGGAGCAGCGCGAGCTGCTCGAAGGCACCCTCAAGCAGCTCGGCAAGCTGCCCAACCTGTACGCCTCCCTCGCCAACGGGCCCGCCGCGCTCCGCGGTTACCTCGCCATGCGCGAGGCCCTCGTCGGCGGCAGCTTCAGCGCCCGCCAGCGGGAACAGCTCGCGCTCTACATCGCGCAGCGCAACGACTGCACCTACTGCGTCTCCGCGCACACCCTGCGCGGCGGCAAGGTCGGCCTGAGCGAGCAGGAACTGCTCGACACCCGGCACGGCACCGACGCCGGCGACCCCCACATGGACCAGGTGCTCCGCTTCACCGGCGCCGTCATGGCCACCGCCGGCCGCGTCACCGACGAGTCCCTCGCCGACGCACGCGCCGCCGGGGTGACCGACGCCGAGATCGCGGAGGTCGTCGGCCACGTCGCGCTCAACGTGCTGTCGAACTTCTTCAATCACGTTGCGCAGCCGGACTTGGACTTTCCGTTGGTCCCGGCCCAGCTCGCCGAGTAAAGTCGTCGCGGCCGAGCAGGGGTGCCGGGCGCGAGGACGCGTCCGGCACCCCTGCGGCTTGTGCGACTGACCGACTGGGGCGATCGAAGCGGGTGGCCGACCAACCACCTGGTGCGAGGACACTGCCGCCCGCGCGGCAGGGGGGAATTCACGTGGACATCGACGCAAGAACCCTTCGGACCTTCCGCGAGGTGACCCTCACCGGGTCCTTCACCCAGGCGGCGCGACGCCTCGGGTACTCGCAGTCCAGCGTCACGGCACAGATGCGTGCCCTGGAGAGGCAGGTGGGCGAACCCGTCTTCGAACGGCTCCCCAACGGCGTCCGGCTCACCCACTCCGGAATCGTCCTGCGTGACTACGCGCGCCAGATCCTCACCCTCGTCGGCGAGATGGAGACCGCCCTGCGCCGCCCCGCGGCCAACCCGCCGCGCCTCACCGTCGGCATCGTCCCCGCCCTCGCGTACGGGCAGCAGCTCGCCCGCGTCACCCACATCGGGCGGCGGCTCCTCTCCGGCGTCCAACTCGCCCTGCGCATCATGGGGACGGCCGAGGTCCACGACGCCTTCAAGGCCGGCGCGATCGACGGCGCCCTCGTCCTCACCGTCGTCGACGCCGACGACCCGGCCGACCTGTTAGGCGAGCAGCAGTACGCCGACCGCTCCGACGACCTCACCGAAGTACGGCTCCAGGAGGTCGAGTTCGTCCCCGTCACCGGCGTCGGACGGCGCCCCGGGGGCCACGGCCGCCAGGTCGTCATCGCCGACCCCGACTGTCCCTCCCAGCGCTGGCTCCCCGAATTCCTCCGGCTCCGCTGCGACAGCCCGCCCGAGATCCACGAACTCGGCTCCATGGCGGGCGTCCGCGCCGCCACCCAGTCCGGCCTCGGCTGCGCCATGCTCCCGACGGCCCTCGCCGCCGACCACGAGGAGGCCGGAGGCCTGCGCCCCCTCCCCGGCGTGCCCCGGATGCGCTGGAACGCCTCCCTGATCCTCGGCCGCCACGACACCCGCCCCGCCGTCGACCGGCAGAACCTGACGGAGACCCTCCGTCAGGCCACCGCCCTCGGCCGCGCCGCCCGCCCGGCCGTGCCCGCGGCCGAGGTCCTCGGCGGCGGGGGTCTCGGCGGCGAGGTCCTCGGCGGCGCGGGTCTCGGCGGCGAGGTGCTCGGTGGAGGGGCCGCCGCCCTCGACCCGGATACGAGCATCGCCTCCTGACCCCTCGGGGTCCCCCGACCGGTGCCACGGCGCACCGCCGCCTCCCCCCGGCCCCACCCCCGACCGGGACCGAAAAAGGGAGCGGCGACGCGCCGTGGCA
Source organism: Streptomyces tanashiensis (assembly GCF_014648895.1). GTDB lineage: Bacteria > Actinomycetota > Actinomycetes > Streptomycetales > Streptomycetaceae > Streptomyces > Streptomyces tanashiensis. Next base: position 337,561 of record NZ_BMRZ01000006.1, on the reverse strand, counting down.
CCTCCTCATGTCCCGTCCGGGCGAACGCCGTTCAGCCGGCGGTGGTGCCGTACCGCGCGAGCAGACGGGCCCTGCGGGACGGCTGGAGATTCGCCCGGGTCACGTCCCCGCCGTAGTGGGCGAGCACCCTGGGGTCCATGACCCGGCGCCAGAGCGGGGGCACGTACGCGAGGACGATCATCCCCGCGTACCCCGTCGGCATCTCGGGGGCCTCGTCGAAGTGGCGCAGCGACTGGTAGCGCCGGGTGGGGTGGGCGTGGTGGTCGCTGTGCCGCTGGAGGTGGTAGAGGAAGACGTTCGAGGCGACGTTGTCGCTGTTCCAGCTGTGGCGCGGGGCGCACCGCTCGTACCGCCCGCTCGCCGTGCGCTCCCGCCGGAGACCGTAGTGCTCGGTGTAGTTGATGACCTCGAGCAGGCAGAAGCCGAAGACCGCCTGGACCGCGAGGTACGGCAGGACCCCCGGCCCGAAGGCGAGCGCGAGGCCCGTGAAGAGCGCGAACGACAGCGCCCAGGAGCCGAGGACCGTGTTGCGCGGGCTCCAGACGGACCGGCCCCGCCGGGCGAGCCGGCGCTTCTCCAGGCGCCAGGCGGAGCTGAGGCTGCCGAGGACGGTCCGGGGCAGGAAGCGCCAGAAGCTCTCGCCGAGCCGGGCGCTCGCCGGGTCCTCCGGGGTGGCGACGCGGATGTGGTGGCCGTGGTTGTGCTCGACGTAGAAGTGGCCGTACCAGGTCTGGGCGAGCGCGATCCGGGAGAGCCTGCGCTCCAGGGCCTCGGTCTTGTGCCCCAGTTCGTGGGCGGTGTTGATGGCGATGCCGGCCACCCCGCCGAGGGTGAACGTCAGCCCGATCCGGTCCACGAGGCCGAGGTCGCCCCGGGTGATCAGCCAGCAGCCGAGGACGAGACCGGCGTACTGGAGGGGGAGGTAGAGATAGGTGCACCACCGGTAGTAGCGGTCCTGTTCGAGGTGGGCGATGGCGCTGTCCGGCGGGTTGGCGGAGTCCTTGCCGATGAGGTGGTCGACGACCGGGAAGATCACGTACAGGACGAGGATCCCGGTCCACCAGAAGACGTGGAGCCCGGTGGCGGCCACCAGCCCCCACGAGAGGAAGGGGAAGGAGGGGATGAGCAGGCCGAGCAGCCAGAGCAGGCGCTTGGGGTCGCGCCAGGCGGCGGGGGCTTCGGGGGAGTCGCTGTGCAGGGCCAAGACCGGCTCCTCAGAGGGTGGACACTTCACATGCCTACTGTCCAGTTGATAGACGGATGGGACGGGGAACGTCAATGCTCTGGACAGTGCCCGATGGATAAAGTGGGGGCACGATGACACGATTCCGCGAGAGTGTTCGGTCCCTCCTGCGCGAGCAGGTGCTCGACGCCGCCTACCGGCTCGTCGCCGCCGACGGCTGGGGCGGGTTGCGCATGGCCGGTGTCGCGCGGGCCGCCGGCATCAGCCGCCAGACGCTCTACAACGAGTTCGGCTCGAAGGAGGCCATCGGCAAGGCCCTGGTCCAGCGCGAGCTGGAAGGTTTCCTCGTCGGCATCCAGCGCGAACTCGACGCCCATCGCGGAGAGTTGGAGGCCGCGGCCGCCGCGGGCGTCGGCTACACGCTCCAGCAGGCCGTGGACAACCCCCTCATCAAGAGCGTCCTGCTCGCCGCGCGCGGCGGCGAGGACGACCTCCTCGCCTATCTCACGACCCGCCCGGAGCCGGTCTTCGGCACCGCGATGGCCATGCTCGACGCGTACGCGACCGAGGCCTGGCCCGATGTCGACGAGGAGTCCCGGGGCCTCGCCGTCGAGACGATCGTGCGGCTCACCGTGAGCCACATCGTCCAGCCGGTGGCCCCGCCGGAGCAGTCCGCGCGGCGCATCGCCGGGATCACGGCACGGATCGCCTACCCGGGCGCCCGCGCCTGACGAAGGGCCTCACGGAAGGGGCGCGGCGCCGGTACGGGCGCGGGAACCCGGAAGCGGCGGCGGCCGACTGCCTCGACGCGACAGAACCGTCGGGCCCTTCCACCCCCTGGGGGAGAACCATGAACCGCCGCAACCTGCTCCGCGCCGGCTCCGCCCTCGGCGCCACGGGCGCCCTCGCGGGCGTCACCGCCACGAGCGGGACCGCCCACGCCGCCCCGCCGTCCACGCGCCGCCCGCTCCGCGTCCATCTCGTGCTCTTCGACGGCGTCGAGGAGATCGACTTCGCCGCCCCCTACGAGGTCCTCTCCGCCGCCGGGTTCTTCTCCGAGCGCCCGGTGGACGTCCGCTACGTCTCCGCCACCGGGCCCGGCACTGTCACCGCCGCCTACGGGACGAAGGTCCGCGTCGACCACCCCTGGGCCCCGCGCGAGGCCGACCTGCTCGTCGTGCCGGGCGGCGGCTACGCGCGCCGGGACAGTCCGGGGGTCTGGGCGGAGATCGACCGGGGCACACTGCCCCGCGCCCTCGCGGCGGCGGTCCGGCCGGGGCTCACCGTCGGCGCCCTGTGCACCGGCGTCATGCTGCTCTCCGCCGCGGGACTCACCCGTGGCCGCCCCTGCACCACCCACCACAAGGCCCGGCCGGACCTGGAGCGGCAGGGCGGCGTCCTGAAGGGGGCACGGGTGGTGGACGACGGTGACCTGGTGACCGCCGGCGGCGTCACCTCGGGTCTGGAGCTCGCGCTCTGGCTCGTCCGCCGGGAGCTCGGCCCCGACGCGGCGAACGGTCTGGAGGCCATGCTCGAGTACGAGGCGCGCGGCACGGTCTGGGTCCGGCCCTGACGGAAAAGGGTGAGGCCCGCTGACGGACACGGGGGATCTCCGGCAGCGGGCCTCTGTTTAACATTCTACTAGATCATCGGGGCTGGTTCGCCCGGGCGGCGGCGGTGGCGAAGGGCCGGTGGACGGGGTACATCTCCCCTGAGGCGCGGACACCCGCGTCCGCGCCCCCGGTGACGACGAGGAGGCCGCCGTGGAAGGCAGAAGCAAAGGGTTCGTGCAGTCCTTCAACCGTCTCGGCGGGTACGGCTTCGTCGTCCCCGTGGGCTCCGAGGAGCAGGTGTACTTCAGCGCCGAGGAGATCGAGGGCAAGGAGCGGACGGTCTCCGAGGGGCAGCAGGTCTCCTTCGTCCTGGTCCTCGGCGACGGCCGCTTCGAGGCGAAGGACCTCCGCCTCTGACCCAGGCCGCGTCCCCGGGCGCGGAGGCCGGTGGGTGCTCGTCCTGCCCGGGGCCGGCCGGGTGCTCGTCCTGCGCGGAGGAAGGCTGGGCGCTTGTCCTGCCCGGGGTCGGTCCGGTGCTCGTCCTCGCTCGGGGGGGGGGGGGGGGGGGGG
>NZ_BMRZ01000006.1:0-334243 GCF_014648895.1 Streptomyces tanashiensis | reverse complement strand
GGGGGCGGCCGCCCGGCGCCCCTCATCCGCTTCCTGGGTACGGTGGGCGCATGTCCACGCCCGAGCCCGCAGCGCCCGATCCCGCAGCCGCGTCCCGTCCGCACGAGCGGACCCCCGGAGCGCGCGAACTCGCGGCGGCCGCCGAGGTGTTCGGCCTGCTCTCCGACCCCACCCGGCTCCATCTGGTGTGGCTGCTCACCCGGGGCGAGGCCGACGTCACCGCCCTGACCGAGGCGTGCGGGGCCGCGCGTCCCGCCGTCAGCCAGCACCTCGCCAAGCTGCGCCTCGGCGGGCTCGTCACGACCCGCAAGGACGGCCGGCGGGTCGTGTACGCGATGCCGGACGGGCATCTGAAGCGGCTGGTCGTCGAGGCGATCAGCCGGGCCGACCACCAGGTGACCGGGGAGCCCTGGCACGACTGACGTGAACATGTGCGCACTCGTGCACATGTCGGCTACGGTGGAGACCTCAGCCGTCCGCCGTGGCCGACCGGGGGCGCCTCCATGCTGTCCGTCCTGCGCAACCGCACCTACCGGCGCCTCTTCGGCGCGCAGGTCGTCGCCCTCGCGGGCACCGGCCTGGCGACGGTGGCCCTGAGCCTCCTCGCGTACGACCTCGCCGGAGCGGACGCCGCCGCGGTGCTCGGCACCGCCCTCGCCCTCAAGATGGCCGCGTACGTGGCGATCGCCCCGCTCGCCGGCGCGCTCGCCGACCGCGTGCCCCGGCGTGCGCTGCTCGTCTCGGCGGACCTGGCGCGGGCGACCGTCGTGCTCGCCCTGCCGTTCGTCTCCCGGGTCTGGCAGGTCTACCTCCTGATTCTTCTGCTCCAGGCCGCTTCCGCCGCCTTCACCCCGGCGTTCCAGGCGACGATCCCCCAGGTGCTGCCGGAGGAGCGCGACTACACCGAGGCCCTCTCCCTCTCCCGGCTCGCCTACGACCTGGAGAGCCTGGTCAGCCCCGTGCTGGCCGCCGCGCTGCTCACCGTCCTCCCGTACTCCTGGCTCTTCGCCGGCACCGCCGCCGGGTTCCTCGTCTCCGCCGTGCTCGTCCGGACGACCGCCCTGCCCGCGCCGCCCGCGCCCGGAGCCGCCGACGGGCGGCGGCTGTACGCCAGGGCGGCCTTCGGGATCCGGCTGCTGCTCGCCACCCCGCGTCTGCGCGCGCTGCTCGCCCTCGACCTCGCCGTCGCCGCGGCCGGGGCCGTGGTCCTCGTCGACACCGTGCTCCTGGTCCGCGACACCCTCGGCCGCCCCGCCGGCGACGTCCCGCTCGCGCTCGGGGCGTACGGGGCGGGCTCGATGGCCGCGGCGCTGCTGCTGCCGCGTGTCCTGAGCCGGGCGGACGACCGCGCCGTCATGGTGCGGGCGGCCCTCGTCCTGCCCGCGGCCCTCGCGCTCCTCGCCCTCGGTCTCACCGCCGCACCCGGTGCCTGGTCGTGGCCCGCGCTGCTCGCGGTCTGGCTGGTCGTCGGCGCGGCCGGTTCCGCCGTCCTCACCCCCGGCGGCCGGGTGGTGCGCCGTTCGGCGGGCGGTGGCGACCTGCCGGCCGCCTTCGCGGCCCGGTTCTCGCTCTCGCACGCCTGCTGGCTGCTCGCGTACCCGCTCGCCGGTGTGCTCGCCGCCCGGGCGGGACCCGCCGTCTCGGCGGCCGTGCTCGCCGCCCTCGCGCTCCTCGGCGCCGTGGGCGCGGTGCGGCTCTGGCCCCGCGAGGACCCGGCCGAGCTGGAGCACGTCCACCCCGAACTCCCGGCCGGCCACCCGCATCTGGCGGGGGCCGGGGGACACCACGCGCACGCGTTCCACATCGACGCGCTGCACCGGCGGTGGCCGCCGGGGCCGGGTCAGCGCGGGAGCCGCATCTCCAGGCCGTCCAGGACCACCTCCAGGCCGTAGGCGAACTTGGCGTCCCGGACGGTGACCGGGTCGACCGCCACGCGGGTGGCGGCGTCGGCGTACGCCTCGGCGAGGTGGTCGTGGCCGGACGCCGCCTGCTGGGCCGCCGGCATGAGGCGGGCGATGAACCCGGCCTCGGTCTCCCCGGAGCGGGCGACCGTGGTGAGCCAGGCGGCCTCCGTGGTGCTCATGCCGATGACGTACGACAGGAGGGTGTCGATGGCGCGGCTCGGCTCGGGGAAGCCGGCGGCCGTGAACAGGGCGGCGAGGCGCTCCGAGTACGACATCAGGTTGGGGCCGAGGTAGGCGAGCCCCGCCTGGCCGAGGGTCGACGAGAGCCAGGGGTGGCGCAGGGCCGTCGCGCGGAAGGACTCGGCGGCCTCGGCGGCGGCGGCCCGCCAGGGGCTGCCCGCGGGCGGGACGGTGATCTCGGCGGCGACCTCGTCCACGGCGAGCTCCATCAGCTCGTCCTTGGTGGCGACATGGCGGTAGAGGGAGGTCGCGCCGGCGTTCAGGCGGGCGCCGAGCTTGCGCATGCTGAGCGCCTCGATGCCGTCGGCGTCGAGCATGACGACCGCCTCGCGGACGATCGCGGCCCGGCTGAGCGCGGGCTGGTCGGGGGCGGACTGCTCGCGGGCCCATACGGACGGGACGGGGTTCGCCTTGGCGGCCATGGTCCTCCTTCACTGCGCACGGCATTCGCTCACTGCGTGCGACCTTCGGTGCGTACGGCGTTCGCATTCAGCGTACAGGTCTCCGGGGTTGCGAACACTGTGCGCAGCTGCGTACAGTGTTCGCATCGAAGGGGCGCTCCGAGGGGCGCGAACGAAACCCGAGGGGGAACTCCCGATGGAAACCCGCAACCCACGCCGCTGGTGGATCCTGGTCGTGCTGTGCCTCAGCACCCTGGTCCTGGTCGTCGACAGCATGGCGCTCACCGTCGCCGTGCCGTCCATGACCGAGGACATCGGCGCGAGCGCCCAGGACATCCAGTGGATCCTGGACTCCTACATCCTGGTCTTCGCGGGGCTCCTGCTCACCTCGGGAAGCCTCGGTGACCGCTTCGGCCGCCGAAAGATCATGATCATCGGCCTGCTGCTCTTCGGAGCGGCCTCACTCGCCGCCACCGTCTGCACCACCCCCGGCGAGGTCATCGCCGCCCGGATCACGATGGGCGTCGGCGGCGCGCTGATCATGCCCTCGACGCTCTCCATCCTCATCACCGTCTTCGACGAGGACGAGCGGCCCCGCGCCATGGCCGCCTGGGGCTCCGTGTCCATGCTCGGCCTCGTCGGCAGCCCCGTCCTCGGCGGCGTCCTGATCGACCACTTCTCCTGGCACTCGATCTTCTTCATCAACGTCCCGGTCGTCGCCCTCGCCGTCCTCGCCGCCCTCACCCTGATGCCCGAGTCGAAGGGGCCGTGGCAGAAGCCCGACCCGCTCGGCGCGATCCTCTCCGCCGTCGGCATGACCGCGCTGATCTGGTGGATCATCGAGATCCCGCAGCACGGCGCCTTCGAGGGCCGCTCGCTCATCACCCTCGCGGTCGCCGTCGTCACCCTCGGCGGGTTCGTGATCTGGGAGAACGTCACCCCCGAGCCGATGGTGCCGCTGGTCCTCTTCAAGCACCGCAACTTCAGCGGCGGTTCGCTCTCCCTGACCCTCGTGCAGATCGGCAACGGCGGACTGCTCCTCGTCCTCACCCAGTACCTGCAGTTCGTCCTCGGCTACTCGCCCGTCAAGGCCGGTCTCGCCTTCGTCCCGCTCGCCGTCGCCGCCCTCATCGGCAACGGCGCCGGCGCCGGCCTCGCCGCCAAGATCGGCAACCGCCTCCTCATCCTCGCCGGCATGCTGGTCATGGCCGCCTCCTTCGCCCTGCTCACCACAGTCGACGCCCACTCCGGCTTCACCGTCCCGGCCGTCGCCCTCGGACTGCTCGGCCTCGGCGCCGGCCTCGCGATGCCGGCCGCCGTCGGCGCCCTGATGAGCACCATCCCCGAGGAGAAGGCCGGCGTCGGCTCCGCCCTCAACGACACCATCCAGCAGGCCGGCACCGCGCTCGGCATCGCCATCCTCGGCTCGCTGCTCACCAGCACCTTCTCCGCCGAGATGCCGGCCGACGCCCCCGAGCAGGCGAAGCAGTCCATCGGCGGCGCGCTGGCCGTCGCCCAGGGCGACGCCGGACTGGCCACCGCCGCCCGCGAGGCCTTCACCTCCTCGATGTCCACCACCTTCACCATCAGCGCCGTCGGTGTCCTCGCGGCGGCCGTCCTCGCCACCCTGGTCATGCGGGACACCAAGCCCGCCCCCGCCGCCGACGACGAGACGGAGGAGAAGGAACTCGTCGCCTGACGCCCGTACCCCCACGGAAGAGCCGGTGCCCCAGGGCACCGGCTCTTCCGTCTGCCCCACATGGATGCCTCTCGTCCCGACTGTGGAGTGTTCGACCGGTTCGTGGTGGTTCTTCCCGACATAGTGCGAGGCATGAGACCCACCCCCACCCGGAACCGGACCCGGTCCCGCAGAGCCCTCCTCTGCGCCGCGCTCCTCGCCCTCACCGTCCAGACCGCCGCCGCCCCGGCCCTCGCCTCCCGCTCCCAGGGCCCCGGCGGACAGGACGGCCCCGGCGGACCCGGCGGGCGCGACTGCGTGCGGACCGAGCGGCCCCTCGACGGCAAGGCCCGCCGGATCCTGGACATCACCCGCAAGGCCAAGAGCGACCTCAAGCTCAACTCCGTCGAGCTGCGGGTCACCATCGACGGACGCGAGGTCCTCACCGACGCCCTCGGCGAGTCCATGACCGGCGTCCCCGCCGAGCCCGACATGCACTTCCGGGCCGGCTCCGTGGCCTTCGCCCACATCGGCACGGCCCTCCTCCAGCTCGTCGAGGAGGGGAAGGTCGACCTCGACGACACCGTGGAGCAGTGGCTGCCCACCGTGCCCCAGGCGAACCGGATCACCCTGCGGATGCTCGCCACCAACACCACCGGCCTCCACGACTACGTCACCGACCCGGCCTTCGTCGCCGAACTGGAGGCGCACCCCTTCCGCCACTGGACCCCGGCGCAGCTCCTCGCCTACCCCTACAGCCACTCCTTCTGGTACGAGCCGGGCAAGAGCTGGAGCTACTCCCACGCCAACTACGTCCTCCTCGTCGCCGCGCTCGAGAAGATCACCGGCATCCGGATCGACCGGCTCGTGAGGGAACGCGTCACCGGCCCCCTCGGAATGCGCGACACCCGGAACAACTTCACCCCCGACGTCCCGCGCCGGGTCCTGCACGCCTTCACCTCGGACCGCGGCTTCTACGAGGAGTCCACGTTCTGGAACCCCTCGTGGACCACCGCGCCCGGCGCGGTCATCACCACCCACATCTGCGACCTGGCCACGTCGGCGCGGGCCATCGGCAGCGGTGAGCTCCTCTCGCACCGCTCCTACCGCACCCTGCTGAACCCGGGCACGGTCGGCCTCGGCGGCGCGAGCGCCACGTGCCCCGCCTCGATCTGCCTGAAGCAGACCGAGGCCAAGCACTTCGGACTCGGCGTCATCGTCGTCAACGGATGGGTGCTGCAGAATCCGTCGTTCTCCGGGTACGCGGCGATCCAGGCGTACCTTCCGTCGAAGCGGCTCGCCATCGCGGTCTCCGCGACGAAGACCGCGACCACCCCCGACGGCAACATGGCCGAGGTCGTCGCCCAGCGCATCGCGGCGGCCCTCGCCCCGAACGACCCGCTGGCCATCACCTGACCACTCGTCGAGCACCGTCCCGGGTAAAGCCCTTGGCGCCGTCGGCCGACGGCACCAAGGGCTCCCGGATCAGACGAGGACCGGCAGCGCGTACGACCCGTGCCGCCGCGCGGAGCCGTCCTCCCCGGCCGGCGCGGCGGCGGGATCCCGCTCCTCGCCGGCGGTCAGCAGTGCGACGAGCGACGCGCGGGCCCGCGCGACCCGGGACCGTATGGTGCCGACCGGGCAGCCCGCGGTCTCGGCGGCCTCCGCGTAGGACAGGCCGAGGAGTTGGGTCAGGACGAAGGCCTCGCGGCGCTCCTCCGGGATCGCCGCCAGAAGCTCCGCCAGGGCGATGCCGTCCTCGAAGCCGGGAAGCCCACGGGGCTGCGCCCGCTCGGCGGCCGTCTGCCAGTCGTCCTGGTCCGAGAGCCGGGGCCGGGCCGCCGCGCGCCGCAGGCTGTCCACGACCGTGCGGCGGGCGATGGACAGCAGCCAGGTGCGCGCGGAGGAACGTCCCTCGAAACGGGGCAGCGCGGTGAGAGCCCGCAGGAAGACCTCCTGCGTGAGGTCGTCCGCCGCCTGCCGGTCGGCACTGAGGTACGCCACGTATCGCCAGACGTCCCGGTGCAGCGCCCGCACGAACAGATCGGTTTGGGAGGGCCCGCCGTCCCGGGCGGCCAGCGCGAGGAGGGTCGTCGCCGCGTCGCTCTCGGCCGTGGGCAGGGTGCGCGGAGAGCTTGTGCGTGCGTTCACAAGCTTGTGGTGGGCAGGGGTGTTCCGGGCAGGAGTCATCGCCACAGGTCCTTAGGGCAAGAGGGGTCCGGCGTGCCGCGCGGGCGCCGCCGGTGCGTCGTACGGCCTGCCGCGGGGCAGGCCGGTGCCCGGGGCGGGGTGCAGGGACCGTCGCCCTCGGGGATCCGGCTGTCAGAGGACAGCGATCGCCCGAGGGGGCCCTCTGGTGAGCAGCGCGCGTGCGAGGAGGAGACGCCGGGGAACCCACCCGTCACCGGTCCGCGCGCGCCGCACCCGAGGCCGGTCCGCGGCCGTGGGCGGCACCGCGAGGAGCAGCGCCAGGGGCCGGAAGAGCCGGGCGGGCACGGTGCGCAGCAGACGGAACACGGCCCGCTCGCCGTGCGCGAGCCAGAGCCCGCTCAGCAGTGCGGCGAGGAGGTGGGCGGCGAGCATCCCCGCCGAGGAGGCCATGTCCGTCATGTCGTGCCCGGAGGGCACGGCGGCGGAGAGCAGGCCGGCGGAGAGCGGGCCGTCGGACATCACGTCCGTGGAGGGCACGGCCGCCAGGTGCCCCAGGGGGGAGGACCCCGAGGCCATGTGGTCCATCGTCATGTGACGCATGGACAGGTGGTCCATGGGCATGTGGCCCATGGCGGAGTGGTCCATGGCCGAGTGGTCCACGGCCGACCCGCCCGTCGGCGGTGCGGCGGCGGGCGTCTGCGACCACGAGAAGACCAGGTGCAGCACGGACTGGAAGGCGACGGCGGCGGAGGTCACGGCCAGGAGCCCGCGCTCACGCCCGCCCAGGAACCACGCCCCCGCGGCCGTACCGACGAGGGCCGCCCCCAGCGTCCCGCCGGGAACGGCACGGCCCGACATGAGGATGTGGCCGGTGGCCGCGAGCAGCACGCAGACGGCCGCGAACATCGCGGCGCGCACGGCTCGGGAACATCGGCCTGGTGTCATGGCGCGCCCATCCTTGCACCCCTTTCGGAGGTGTGCGGGCGGGTCTCACCACCTCGGCCGCCCCCTCGACCTGTCGTCCCCATGCCTACGCGAGATGTGGTGCGTCCCACAAGAGCGCACCGGGAACTCCCGTGCCCCACGGGCCGACTTCTCCGGTCGACGGTCGACGGTCGACGGTCGACGGTCGACGGTCGACGGTCGACGGTCGACGCGTGTCGGGCTCCCGCGGGGCGGCGGGCAGGTGGTTACGTCGGTGGCTCAGGCCCGTACCCAAGGAGGAGAACCATGCGGATCCACGTGACCAGTGTCTTCGTCGACGACCAGGACAAGGCCCTCGCCTTCTACACGGAGAAGCTGGGCTTCGTGAAGAAGACGGAGGTCCCCCTCGGCGACTACCGCTGGCTGACCGTCGTCTCGCCGCAGGCCCCGGACGGCACCGAACTGCTCCTGGAGCCCGACGCGCACCCCGCCGCCAAGCAGTACATGAACGCCCTGCTCGCGACGGCGTCCCGGCCACGTCCTTCGCCGTGGACGACGTCCGCGCCGAGTACGAGCGGCTGCGCGCCCTCGGCGTCCGCTTCACCCAGGAGCCGACGGAGGCGGGCCCGGTCACCACGGCGGTCCTGGACGACACCTGCGGCAATCTGATCCAGATCGTCCAGCTGCCCTGAGCCGCCGCGGCCGGGCCGCCGCCCCGGCAGGGGTCAGGCGGCCGGCTTGCCGGGCTGGTCGTGGGTCGCGCAGTGGATGCCGCCGCCTCCGGAGGCGATGGTGTCGATCTGGATCTGCACGATCTCGCGCTTCGGGAACTGCTCCTGGAGGATGCCGCGGGCGCGGTCGTCGGCCTTCCGGTCGCCGAACCTGGGCATGAAGAGGGAGTCGTTGGCGACGTAGAAGTTGGCGTACGTCGACACGAAGTCGTCGCCCTCGCCGGTGATCAGGTCGAGGTCGGGCTGCGGCAGGTCGATGATCTCGAAGCGCCGGCCGTGGGCGTCGGTGGCCTTGCTCAGCACCGCGCGGGCCTGGTCGGCGGAGCGGGACCAGGAGTCCGGGGGAGAGCCGGGGAAGGCCTGGTCGAGCAGGACCACGCCGGGCGCGGTGAACCGTACGAGGCTGTCCACGTGCGCGTCGGTGATGTCCTCGCCGCGGACGCCGGCCAGCCAGACGACCTTCTCCACGCCGAGCGTCTCGATCAGCTCGTCCTCGATCTGGTCCCGTGTCTTCCCGCGGTTGCGGTTGTCGTTGACGATCGAGCTCTCGGTGACGAGGAGGGTGCCCTCGCCGTCGGTCTCGAACGAGCCGCCCTCGGCGGTGAGCGGTGCCACCTCGCGGGGGATGCCGTACTTCGCGAGCAGCCTGCGGCCCACCAGGGCGTCGTTGTCGTGGGTCTGCTTGTCGCCCCAGCCGTTGAAGTTGAAGTCGATGCCGACGAGCTCGCCGTCGTCCTCGACGAAGACGGGGACGGTGTCGCGGGCCCACAGGTCGTCGACGGGCATCGCGATGACCTCGACCTGCGAGCCGCAGGCCTGCTGGGCCGCCGCCAGCTGCGCCGGGCGGGCCATCATCACGACCTCCTCGTACTCCGAGACGGCCCGGGCGATGCGGGCGATGTCCTCCCGTACGGAGGGGAGCTCGTCCCCCCAGACGGAGTCGAGGGCGGGCCAGGACATGAACGTACGGGTGTGGCTCTCCCATTCGGCGCCGAAGCGCCGCTCGCCGTCCGCGGCGGGGGTGGCCGGGGCGCGGCTCGTGCCGGCGGCGGCACCGCCCTGCGCGGCGCCGTCGGGGCCGCAGGCGGCGGCTCCGAGGGCGAGGGCACCGCCGATTCCGGCGAAGGCGCGCAGGGCCGTGCGGCGGGAGAGGGGGCGGTGGGACACGGTGTGCTCCGATCATCGGCGGCGAGACTGTCCGGCGGCGGGCGGATCGCGTGACGCGCGGCGGCGGGAATCGCGGGCCTGGCCTCACGCGGGTGGCGGGCGCCCTCGGTGCGGGCGGCGCGGTGGGCGTGAGTGGGGGTGGCCGTGGACGTCACTGTGGCACTGACCGGATTTTCAGTCAAATGGACGCACCGTGCGGCGGGCCCGGTGTCGCCCGGTCGGCGCAGGGGCGGGGGAGAGGTGCGCGACCCCGGTGTCGCGCGGTCCGGGGGTGGCTCGTACAGGTCCATGTTGACTGAAACTTTAGTCAAAGGCACGATCGTGCCCATGTCCTCCACGTATCCTCCCGGGCCGCGGCCGGCCCACGCGCCGCCGGCGCCCGACGACCCCCGAGAGATCGGCGGCTACCGGATCCAGGCCAGGCTCGGCGCCGGCGGCATGGGCGTCGTCTACCTCGCCCACACCCCGGGCGGGCGGCCCATCGCCCTCAAGGCGGTGCGCGAGGACTTCGCCGCCGACCCCGAGTTCCGGCGGCGCTTCGCCCAGGAGGTCGCCAGCGCGAGCCGCATCCACGGCCTCTTCACCGCGCAGGTGGTGGACCACGGCGCCGACGACCCCGTCCCCTGGCTCGCCACCGCCTACGTCCCCGGACCCTCGCTCCAGCAGGTGGTCGAGCGCCACGGCCCGCTTCCCGTCCGCACGGTGCTGCTCCTCGTCGCCGGGATCGCGGAGGCCCTCCAGGCCATCCACGGCGCGGGCGTCGTCCACCGCGACCTCAAGCCCGCCAACGTCCTCATCGCCGAGGACGGCCCGCGCGTCATCGACTTCGGCATCGCCCGGGCGGCCGACGCCACCGGACTCACCGGCACCGGCATCACCATCGGCACCGCCGCCTACATGGCACCCGAGCAGGCCCTCGGCCACGCGGTGACCCCCGCGACCGACGTCTTCGCGCTCGGCGCGCTCGCCGCCTACGTGGCCGGGGCGACGCTGCCGTTCGGCGCCGGTCCCGAGTCGGCCGCGCTGTACCGCGTCGTCCACGAGCCGGCCGACCTCGCCTGCGTCCCCGGCGAACTCCACGACCTCCTGGAGCGCTGCCTCGCCAAGCGGCCGGAGGAGCGGCCGACCCCGGCCGAACTCATCGCCGCCGCGCACGCGCACCCGGCCGTCGGCCCCGCCCCCGAGTTCACCGAGGGCTGGCTGCCGGGCGCGGTACGGAGCGAGCTGCCGGGCCCGGCCGGGTGGGGGCGGGCGGGTTCCACCGGTACGCCGTCGCTCCACGACCGGCCCACCCACGCCGGGACCCTCCCCACCCCCACGGAGCCGGTGCCGGAGCCCCGCCCCGCGGCCCACCGGGCCCCCGGCACGCCCCCGGCGCGCCGCTCCCGACGCCGGCGCGGACGCACGGCCCTGATCGCGTGCGTCACCGGCGTCGGCCTGCTCGCGACGGCGGCCGGTGCCGTGTACTGGTTCGACGGGACCGGCACCGCGGCGGACGCCTCGTTCACGCCGGGGTACGCCGACGTCGAGCTGACCGCGCCCGACGACGGGTACGAGTTCGACCTCGGCGCCGGCAAGGTGGTCCCCGCCGAGACCGCCGACTGGTACCTGAGCCGCGAGAAGGGCGCGTTCGTGCTGCCCGAGGAGGCGGACGCCTTCGTCGCCTCCGGGTACGTGCTGAGCCCCGAGGACTGCGAGCGGGGCATCGAGACGGAACCCGTCACGAGCCTGCCCCTCGACGACCTCGCCGACGAACGGCCCTTCTGCGTCCGCAGCCAGGACGCCCGGCGCCTCGTCGTCGCGCGCGTCGTCGAAGGGACCCCGGGCGACGGCCCGGTCACCGTGGTCCTGAGCCAGTACCGGAAGGACGAGTGAGCGGCCGACGATCACTCCGCCCGCCGCTGCGGATAGGGTTCGGGGCATGGCGTCTCGTAGTACTCAGATCCTTGAAGCGGCCGCCCGGGTGATCGCCCGGCGCGGGGTCCGTGGGCTCCGTGTGGAGGAACTGGCCGCCGAGGCCGGGGTCTCCACCGGCCTGATCTACTACCACTTCAAGGACCGCACCGGAATCCTGCGCCACACGCTGGAGTTCATCAACGACCGCGCCGAGCGGTACACCAGCACGCAGGACCCCGACGCCGAGCCGCTCACCCCGCGCGAGGAACTCGACCAGGTCCTCCTCCTGGAGCTCCAGGACACCCCCGAGGTGCGGGAGAACAGCTCGGCCTGGGGCGAGCTGCGGGCGAGCGCCGTCTTCGATCCCGTCCTGCGCGAGGACCTCGCCCGCGCGACCCTGGTCTGGGTGCAGGAGGTGGCGGGGCTCCTGGGCCAGGTGCGGCCGATGGCGCCCGCGGCCACCCTCGCCGCCTCGGCGGAGCGGCTCACCGCCCTCCTCGAAGGCCTCAGCATGCGCTGGCTGAGCGGCGGCCTCGCGATCGACCACGCGCGCACCCTCCTGCGGGAGGCCGTCGAGGTGGAACTGGCCCGGCTGGACCGGCCGTAGCACCCGGCGACGTGCCGCCGCGTCAGTAGACGTCCCGGACGTAGCGCTTGTCCGCGGCGAGCCGCCTGACATAGGCGGCGGCCTCGTCGGCGTCCATGCCGCCGTGGGCGGCGACGACGTCCCTGAGCGCCCGGTCGACGTCCTTGGCCATGCGCTCCGCGTCGCCGCACACGTAGAAGTGGGCGCCGTCCCGGAGCCACTGCCACAGACGGGCGCCGTTCTCCCGCATCCGGTCCTGGACGTACACCTTGTTCCGCCGGTCGCGCGAGAAGGCGAGGTCCAGCCGGTCGAGGTGGCCGGACTCCAGGTACGCCTCCAGCTCCCGACGGTGGTAGAAGTCGGTGGCCTCGTGCTGCTCACCGAAGAAGAGCCAGTTGGGAGCCGTGTGGCCGCGGGCCAGCCGGTCCTGGAGGAAGCCGATGAACGGGGCCACGCCGGTGCCGGGACCGACCATGACCATGGGCGTCGAGGGGTCGGCGGGCGGGCGGAATCCCGGCGAGCGCCGGACGAAGACCTGCACCGGGCCGTCGTCGGCACGGTCCGCCAGATAGGTCGAGCACACGCCCCTGCGGTCCCGGCCGAGGTCGTTCGTGTAGCGGACCACGGAGACGGTGAGCCGCACCTCGCCGGGGTGGGCGAGCGGGCTGGAGGAGATCGAGTACAGGCGGGGCCGCAGCCGTCCCAGGGCGGCGGTCCACTCCGCGGCGGAGGCCCGGACGGGGAACGCGGCGACGACGTCGGCGGCCTGCCGGCCCCAACTCCACTTCGCGAGAGCCTCCTTGTTGTCCGGGCGCAGCAGCCGCTTCAGCTCGTGACTCCCGGTGCGCGCCGCCAGGAACCTCAGGAGCTCGGGGCTGATGCGGGAGATGTCCAGACGGGAGCGCAGGGCCTCCTCGAAGGGCAGCGGCGTCCCGTCCCCGAGGTCCACGGGCCCGGCGGGGTCGAGGCCGGTGAGCGCCAGCCACTCGGCCACGAGCCCGGCGCCGTTGACCGGCCACACCCCGAGGGCGTCCCCGGCCTCGTAGGCGAGCTCGCCGTCGCGGGTGTCGAAGGCGAACTCCCGCACCTCCTTCTGTGAACCGGGCAGGCTCAGCAGCCTGTTGCCGACGAGGAGGGTGGCGAAGGGCGACGCCTTGGTGGGGACGGGCGGTGCGACGACCGCGGTGACGGCGGGAGCGGCGGCGGTGGTGCGCGCGGGCGCGCCGGCGGCCTGTCGCACCCCGCCCCCGGCCAGGGCCGTGACGACGTGGCCGAGCCACGCCTCGGCCGCCTCCTCGAAGTCGGGCTCGCAGTCCGTACGCGGGAGCAGACGGGTGCCGCCGAGCGCCGCGAGCCGTTCGTCGACGCGGCGGCCGTGGCCGCAGAAGTCGTCGTAGGCGGTGTCGCCGAAGGCGAGCACGGCGTACCGGACACCCTCCAGGGACGTGGCCTCCGGGGCGGACAGCGCCTCCCAGAAACCGGCGCCGTTGTCGGGGGCGTCCCCGTCGCCGAAGGTGCTGGTGACGACGAGCAGGTCGGTGTCGGGGGTGAGCCGGGCCGGGGCGATGTCCGTCATGGGGAGCAGTTCGGGGAGCTTCCCCGCCTCGGTCAGGCGTGCGGCGACGGCGGCGGCGAACTCCTCGGCGTTGCCGGTCTGCGAGGCCCACAGGATCAGCAGACGGCGGGCGGGCGCGGCCGGGTCCGCCTCCGGCGCGCCGGGGGACGTGAGGGTCGAGAGGGACGGGCCGGACGGGGGCGCGGGTGTGGGTGCGGTCGTACGGGAGAACATCCCGGCGAGCACGCCGTTGACCCACGCGGCGGGGTCCGGGGCGAAGGGCGCGTCGGGCGGCAGCACCGGGACGCGTCCGTCGGGCGGGGCGAGAGCGAGCCCCGACAGGTAGCCGGCGAGGTAGCGGCGCTCCGGTCCGCCGAGGGGGACGGGGGCGAGGTCGTCGACCCCGAACAGCGCGGCGAGCGCGGCCACGGGGGCCGCGGCGGCGGACGTGGGCGTGAGCGCGGGTTCCGGTGCCGTGCCCGCGGGCTCGTCGTCCGTCACCGGCGCGGCCGTCCTGGTGAGGGTGACGGCACAGGCCTTGAACCCGGGCTGGAAGGAGACGGGGTCGACGGCGTCGTGGGTGACGGCGTTGATGCTGACGTACTCGCCGAAGAGGTCGTTCCAGTGGAAGGGCGCGAAGCAGGTCCCCGGCAGGACCCGGTCGGTGACCACGGCGGGCAGGACGGCGCGCCCGCGGCGGGAGGCGATCTCCACGTGGTCGCCCTCCGCGATCCCGAGGGCTCCGGCGTCCTCGGGGTGGATCTCGACGAACGGGCCCGGGTGCAGCCTGGCCAGCTTCGCGACCTTGCCGGTCTTCGTCATGGTGTGCCAGTGGTGCTGGAGGCGGCCCGTGTTGAGGACGAACGGGTAGTCGTCGTCGGGGAGTTCGGCCGCCGGCAGGTGCGGACGCGCGAAGAAGCGGGCGCGTCCGCTCGCGGTCGGGAAGGCCAGCCGGGGACGGCTGCCGTCCGCGCGCTCCAGGAGGGTCTGGCTGGAGCCGTCGTTCAGGTAGCGGATCGGGTTGCGGTCCGGGCCGTCGGCGACGGGGGCGGGCCACTGGACCGGGGTGGCGCGCAGCCGCTCGTACGTGACGCCGCGCAGGTCCCAGCCGGTCGCGGGGTTCCACGCCCGCTTGAGCTCCTCGAAGATCTCCTCGGCGGAGGAGTACGCGAAGGCCTCGGCGAATCCCATCGCGCGGGCGACCCGGGCGATCAGCTCCCAGTCCGGCAGGGCCTGCCCCGGCGGGTCGACGACCCCCTGGACCAGGGTGAGGTTCCGCTCGGAGTTGACCAGGACACCGTCGGACTCCGCCCACAACGTCGCCGGAAGGACCAGGTCGGCGTACGCGTTCGTCTCCGTCTCGGCGAACACGTCCTGGGTGACGACGAGCTCGGCGGCCTCCAGACCGGCGATGACGGTCTTCCGGTTGGCGACGGAGGCGACGGGGTTGGTGCAGATGATCCAGCAGGCCTTGATGTCGCCCGCCGCCATCCGCTCGAACATCTCGATCGTGCCGCTTCCGGCCTCGGTGCGCAGCGAGCCCTCGGGGATGTCCCACAACCGCTCCACGAAGGCGCGTTCGTCGTCGACGAGCACCGAGCGCTGGCCGGGCAGACCCGGCCCCATGTACCCCATCTCACGGCCGCCCATGGCGTTGGGCTGGCCGGTCAGCGAGAAGGGGCCCGCGCCGGGACGGCAGATCGCACCGGTCGCGAGGTGCAGGTTCACCAGGGCATTGGTGTTCCAGGTGCCGTGCGTGGACTGGTTCAGGCCCATGGTCCAGCAGCTCGTCCACGCGCCGGCCTCGCCGATCCACCGGGCGGCCCGCCGGATGTCCTCCTCGGCGAGGCCGGTGATCTCCGCGACCCGGTGCGGCGGATGGTCGGCGAGGAAGCCGGGCATGTGCTCCCAGCCCTCGGTGAACTCGGCGATGAACTCCTCGTCGGTGTGGCCGTTCTCGACGAGCAGGTGCAGCAGGCCGTTGAGGAGGGCCAGGTCGGTGCCGGGCCGGATCGCCAGATACAGGTCCGCCTTGTCGGCGGTGGCGCTGCGGCGCGGATCGACGACGATCAGCTTCGCACCGGCCTTGACCCGGTCCATCATGCGCAGGAACAGGATCGGGTGGCAGTCCGCCATGTTGGAGCCGATCACGAGGATCACGTCCGCGTGATCGAGGTCCTGGTACGAGCCGGGCGGGCCGTCCGCGCCCAGCGACAGCTTGTAGCCGGAACCGGCCGAGGCCATGCAGAGCCGGGAGTTCGACTCGATGTGACGGGTGCGGACGAAGCCCTTGGCCAGCTTGTTCGCCAGGTACTGCGCCTCCAGGGACATCTGCCCCGACACGTACAGGGCCAGCGCGTCCGGCCCGTGCTCGTCCAGGACCGCCTTCAGCCGGGCGGCGACCGAGGCGATCGCCTCGTCCACGTCCGTCTCCACCGGCTGCGCACCGCGCTCGGGACGCACCAGCGCCTTCTCCGCCCGCCCGGGCGCCGCCAGCATGTCCGCGCTCGTCGCCCCCTTGGTGCACAGCCGCCCCGCGTTGGCGGGGTGCGCCTTGTCGCCGGACGCCTTCACCGCGCGGCGGCGCCCGTCGGCGGGGTCCCGCCGCACGTCCAGGACGATCCCGCAGCCGACCCCGCAGTAGGAGCAGACGGTGCGGACGCTGCCGTCGCTCATGCCGGCGTTCGAGCCAGATCCCACCGAAATCCCCCACCTCACGGTGCGCGTACCGTCCGGAAGGGGCCGTGCCGTCGTACCGGAACGGCCCCGTGACCAGCACCGTAGGAAGATCGAATTTCGGTCCGTCACACCTCGGGAGCCCCGGGCGTTACACCCCCCGCACGCACGGGCCCGATCAGGTGTGAGATCCCGCCGTCAGAGCTCCGCCGGGCTCCGTCAGCCGACGTGGACGCGGGGGCGGCGGTTCCGGTCGGGTTCGGCCTCGCGGAGGACTTCTCGGGTGACGGGGGCGACCTCGCCCTGGCCGAGGAGGAAGAAGCGGAGGAAGTTGGCGAAGGGGTTGCCCTCGGTCCACTCGAAGTAGATGTGGGGGCTCACACCGGTGAGGTCGCGGGCGTGGAGGAGGAGCGCGGCCAGGGCGTTGGGGATGGAGGAGGACTCGACGGTGAGGACGCGGTAGCGGTCGTGCATGACCTCGCCGCGCACGGTCAGGCCCGCCTCGAACTCGGAGGGGTCGGTGACGGTGACCTCGATGAAGACGAAGTCCTCGGTGGTGGGGAGGTCGTTGTCGGCGCGGATCTGCTCGATCTTGTCGCGGTACTCGGCGATGTCGCGGTTGTCGGGTTCGTTGGCGATGAAGCGCGGGGTGCGGCGGGAGATGTCCTGGATGAAGCGCTCGGCCATGTCGTCGAGCTCGATGTGGGTGACGCGGAGTTCGAAGGCGCGGCCGAGGCGCGAGAGGAGCGAGATGAGGATGATGCCGGCGATGAAGCAGGCGCCGATCTTCACGCCGTCGGGGCGTTCGATGACGTTGACGACGGTGGTGTAGAGGAAGACGGCGGAGATGACGCCGAAGCCGATGCTCCAGCCGCGCTGGCCGGCCTTGCGGGCGGCGATGGTCACGGCGATGGCGGCGGAGCAGATCAGGACGAGGACGCCGGTGGCGTACGCGCCGCCCTGGGCGTCGACGTCGGCGTCGAAGATCCAGGTGACGAGGAAGGCGACCAGGGTGAAGACGATGACCATGGGGCGCACGGCGCGGGCCCAGTGGGGTGCCATGCCGTATTTGGGCAGGTAGCGGGGCATCAGGTTGAGCAGTCCGGCCATGGCGGAGGCGCCGGCGAACCAGAGGATGGCGATGGTGGAGATGTCGTAGACGGTGCCGAAGGTGTTGCCGAGGTATTCGTGGGCGAGGTAGGCGAGCGCGCGGCCGTTGGCCTGGCCGCCGGACTCGAACTCCTTCTCCGGGATGAGCACGGTGGTGATGAAGCTCGTGCAGATCAGGAAGACGCTCATGATCAGCGCGGCGGTGGTCAGGAGCTTCTTGGTGTCGCGGATGCGGCCGGTCGGCTTCTCCTCGGTGTCGTCAGGGTCGCCCTTCACGTGCGGCATGACCGCCACACCGGTCTCGAAGCCCGACAGGCCGAGCGCGAGCTTGGGGAAGACGAGGAGGGCGACGCCGACCATGGCGAAGACGTTGCCGTGCTCGGCGGTCAGGGCGGTGGTCCAGTCGGTGACGACATGGCCCTCGGTGAGGACGTGCCAGAGGCCGCTGATGACGACGACCACGTTGAGGCCGAGGTAGATGCCGACGAGGACGACGGCGACGCCGATGGCTTCGAGGAAGCCCTTGAGGAACACCGCGCCGAGCAGGGCGATCAGCACGAGCGTGATGATCATCTGTTTGTTGTGGAGTGCCTCTTCGAGGTGGGGGTTCTCGACGAGGTGGGTGGAGGCGTCGGCCGCCGACAGGGTGATGGTGATGAGGAAGTCGGTCGCGGCGAAGCCGAGCAGGGTGAGGACGAACAGCTTGCCCTTCCAGAAGGAGAGCAGGCGCGACAGCATGGCGATCGAGCCCTCGCCGCGCGGGCTCTCCTCGGCGACCCGCCGGTAGACGGGCAGGGCGCCGGCCAGGGTGACGATCACCAGGACGATCGTGGCGACGGGGGAGAGCAGTCCGGCGGCCAGGGCCGCGATGCCGGGCTGGTAGCCGAGGGTGGAGAAGTAGTCGACGCCGGTCAGGCACATCACCCGCCACCAGCGCTGGCCCTTGTGCCCGGCGTCCGGGGCCGACTCCACCGGCCGGGAGGGCTTGCCCTTCCCCATGTCGGAGAGACCCTCCAGCATCCACGCACGCAATCGTCCGGTGCGGGCGTCGTTCGTGGTGGCCATCGGGTGTCCCTGGGGGTGCGGTGGGTGTCGGCTTTCGGCCATCCGACGGACGGCCGGGCAAGCCTAAGCAGACCGCGAGCCGCCGACCCGGGGTCACGCGTCAGGGAAGCGTCAAGATCCCCCTGTCGGACGTCATGCTTGTCACACCGGGGTCCTCGTGGGCCTCACGTGGGCCTCAGCGGGCGCCGAAGACCTGCGTCCAGTAAGGGCCGCCGGCGGTGTGGAGGCCGATGCCGATCTCCTTGAAGTCGCAGTTCAGGATGTTCGCCCGGTGGCCGGGGCTGTTCATCCAGGAGTCCATCACCTGCGCCGCGGTGGTCTGGCCCTGCGCGATGTTCTCGCCGTACGTCGACCACGCGTACCCGGCGGCCGTGACGCGCTCGCCCGGGCCGTCGCCGTCGGGGTTGGTGTGGTCGAAGAAGTTTCGCGCGGCCATGTCGTCGGAATGCCCCTGGGCGGCCTTGGTCAGCAGGGGGTGCTCGGTCAGCGGCCCGCAGCCCGCCTTGGCCCGTTCCGAGTTGACCAGGCTGATCACCTGCTGCTCGGTGGAGCCCGAACCCGTACCGGATCCGGAACCGGAACCCGAACCGGAACCGGAGCCCGATCCGGATGTCGTCCGCGTGGCGGTCGGGGTGGGCGCGGGCGCGGTCGTGCGCGTCGGCCGGGGCGGTGCCGGCGGCGAGGTGCGGGAGGCGGTCGGCGTGGGGCGCGAGGGCTTGGGGGTCTTGCGGGGAGTCTTCGACGCCGACGGGGAAGGGGTGGCCGAGGAGGAGCCGGCCGTCGGGGTCGCCGTCGGCTCCTGCGCGGTGGGGAGTCCGGTGTCGGCGGTCGCGGCGAGGGTCGTGCCCCTGCCCTCCGTCCCCTCGTCCGGGCCGGTGGTCAGGGTGAAGGCGCCGCCGGTGACCGCCACCACGGCTATGCCCGCGGCGATGACGACGCGCCTGCGGCCCTGCCGCCGCTGCCGGCGCCGCCGCCGGACGGCGCGGGTGCTCCGGGCACCGCGGCCCGCGGCCCCAACGCCCGGCCCGGTCCCACCACCCGGCCCGGTGGCGGCGTCGGCGCCGTGCCCCGGAGGGGCGAGCGGGGCGCCGAGCTGGGCCGTCGCGGCCACGGCCTCGAAGCCGGCCCGCTCGCGGACGCCCGCGAGGAGCAGCGCCGCCGGGGGCACCAGAAGGAGTCCGGCGAGCAGCCCCTCCGCCGGGACGAGCCCGCTCCACAGCCCGGCGCAGTGCGCGCACGCGCGCGCGTGCCGGGCCATGCGCTTGCGCCAGAGGGCGGAGGGACGGCCGTCCCAGGTGTCGATCTCGTACCGCAGGGTCGGGCAGGGCGGGTTCTGCGAGAGGGCCCGCACGACGACCCGCGAGGCCTCCAGCCGTTCCTTCATCCGCTGGACCCGCACGGCGGTGTGCTGCGGGGACAGCTGCAGGGCGGCGGCCACCTCGTGGCGGCTCAGCTCGCCGGCGCATTCCAGCCACCACAGCGACAGGAGGTCCCTGTCCTCCGGCTCCATCCAGCGGGTCGCCTCGGCGGTCTCGCGGCGCTGGCCGGACAGGTTCAGCCGGACCACGGCCAGCTCCACGAAGTCGGACCCCGGCTGCGCGATCTCGCGGGCGTCGTCGAGGCCGCCCGTGGGGAGACCGGCCTGCTGCTGCCGGTGCCAGTGGCTGCGGACGCCGTTCATGGTGATGGCGACCAGCCAGGACCTGAAGCTGTCGGGGGAGCGCAGGTCGCCGAGTCCGGCGAGCGCCCGCAGCATCGTCTCCTGCACGACGTCGTCGACGTCGTGGTGGCCGTTCATCGCCCGGCCCACGATGTTGTAGACCAGGGGCAGATGGAGCGCGATGAGCCGGTCCTGCGCCCGCGGGTCTCCGCTCTGTGCCGCCCTGACCAGTTCCGTACCGTGCTGTGCGCCCATGCTCCGAATCACCCTGCCTGTTCCCGCTGTCGTCGACGGCCAACATCTGGGAGATCCCGGGGAGGCGGTCCGATAACAGGAATCGGCGGAGGAGTTTCCGGAATCCCCGACGGCCCCCGGAGCCGCGCGTCCTTCCGTACGGGATGCCAGGGCGACGTCCGGGCCTTCGTGGCTTCCGCCAGTACGGACTTCCGTCGCGATCCGGCAAGACTGCCAGGGCCTGACAGTCCACCAGGGGGCATGACCGAGCACGGGGAAGGACAGCGCGATGAGTGTGCAGCTCTACGACGAGATCGGTGAGGCGTTCGAGGGATTCAAGTCCCTGCCGCTGACGCAGTACGGGGAGGTGCCGAGCTTCCTGGCCCTGGTCGGTGACGTACGGGGCAGGTCGATTCTCGACCTCGCCTCCGGCACCGGCTTCTACAGCAGGGAGTTCAAGCGGCGCGGCGCCACGGACGTGCTCGGCGTCGACATCTCGGGGGAGATGGTGGCCGCGGCCCGGGCGTTCGAGGAGAGCGAACCGCTCGGCGTGCGCTACGAGGTGGGCGATCTCGCCGAACTGCGGCCCCTCGACGAACGCTTCGACATCGCGCTGGGGGTCCAGGCGCTCAACTACGCGCCGGACATCTCCACCATGGAGCGGATGTGCGCCCACGTGCACCGGAGCCTGAAGCCCGGGGGCGAGTTCTTCCTGCTCGTGCAGAAGCCCGACTACCGCTTCGACGGGCCGTCGCTCGCCAGGTACGGCTTCCTCTGCGAGGCGACCGGCGAGGAGATCGAGACCGGACCGCGCGTCCGGATCACGGCGCTGCTCGACCCGCCGATCTCGTTCGTCGGCGCCTGTCCGCGCCGGGAGGTCTACGAGAACTCCCTGCGCGCGGCCGGGTTCGGCGACCTGACCTGGGTGCCGCTGGAGGTGTCCGAGGCCGGCCTCCGTGAGTTCGGCGCGGAGTTCTGGGCGGACTGCCTCGCCAACCCGCCCTTCGAGCTCCTGCGCTGCCGCGCCTGACCACCGGCCGCACCGGGCGGCCCGGCTCCCCGGCCGTACCCGCGCGCGGGTACGGCCGGCCGACCGGAGGTCCGATCACTTCGACGTGAAAACTGGTTGGAACGGTTCAGGGGATGGCGTAAGCCGTAGTCATCCGCTCAAGCGGAATCTTGTTCGAAAGGGAGAGACACGCCCATGAACGTCAGCGCGCACATCGAGTCCGTCTACGCCGAGGTCCGCCGGCGCAACCCCGGCGAGCCCGAGTTCCACCAGGCGGCGGCCGAGGTGCTGGAGTCCCTCGGGCCCGCGCTCGACCGGCACCCCGAGTACGCCGGGGCCGGGATCGTGGAGCGGCTCGTCGAGCCTGAGCGGCAGCTGATGTTCCGGGTTCCCTGGGTCGACGACCAGGGAACCGTGCGCGTCAACCGGGGCTTCCGGGTGGAATTCAACAGCGCCCTCGGCCCGTACAAGGGAGGCCTGCGGTTCCACCCGAGCGTCAACCTCGGCATCGTGAAGTTCCTGGGCTTCGAGCAGATCTTCAAGAACGCCTTGACCGGGATGGCGATCGGCGGCGGCAAGGGCGGCGCGGACTTCGACCCCAAGGGCCGCTCGGACGGCGAGATCATGCGCTTCTGCCAGTCCTTCATGACCGAGCTGTACCGCCACCTGGGCGAGCACACCGACGTGCCCGCCGGGGACATCGGCGTCGGCGCGCGGGAGATCGGCTACCTCTTCGGCCAGTACAAGCGGATCACCAACCGGTACGAGTCGGGGGTCCTCACCGGCAAGCCGGTGGCCTGGGGCGGTTCGCACGCCCGCACCGAGGCCACGGGCTACGGCGCGGTCTACTTCGCCCAGGAGATGCTCGCCACCCGCGGCGAGGGCTTCGACGGTCGCCGCGTGGTGGTCTCCGGGTCCGGGAACGTCGCCGTGTACGCCGTGGAGAAGGTCCACGCCCTGGGCGGCCGTGTGGTGGCCTGCAGCGACTCCAGCGGTTACCTCGTCGACGAGAACGGCATCGACCTGGAGCTCCTGAAGGAGGTCAAGGAGGTGCGTCGCGCCCGGCTCTCCGCGTACGCGGAGGCCAGGCCGGCCGCGGTCTTCTCGGCCCGCGGCACGGTGTACGACGTCCGGTGCGACGTCGCCCTGCCCTGCGCCACGCAGAACGAGCTGCGCCGCGAGGACGCCGTGGCCCTGGTCAAGAACGGGGTCCGCGCGGTGGCCGAGGGGGCGAACATGCCCTGCACGCCCGAGGCGGTCGAGGTGTTCCGGGAGGCCGGGATCCTCTTCGGCCCCGGGAAGGCGGCCAACGCCGGCGGCGTGGCCACCTCCGCCCTGGAGATGCAGCAGAACGCCGCCCGCGACACCTGGTCCTTCGAGCAGACCGAGTCCCGGCTCGCCCAGGTCATGCGCGACGTCCACACCCAGTGCCGCGCCACCGCCGAGGCGTACGGCACCGACGCGGACGACTACGTGCTCGGCGCCAATGTGTCGGGCTTCCTGAGGGTCGCGGAGGCCATGCTGGCGCAGGGCGTCATCTGACACCGGCGGGGAGGGAGCGGCGGCCGGGCCCGGCACGTCACGGGGCCAGGCCCGGCCGACGGACGCGGCCCGGCCCGGGTCGCTTCACGCGCTCGGTCCTGCCCCTTCACGCGCCCGGCCCGGTCGCTTCACGCACCCGCTCCCGCCCCTTCATCCGCACGGCCCGGCCGGGATGCCTTCCCGCCCCGCCGCGTGCAGGCTGGTGCCCCGGACCGTGCTCGCGGCGGGACACCACGAAGGGGGACACCATGGGCAGGACGCGTGGAACGGACCCCGGCGTGGACGGGGCCGCGCGACTGCTCGCGCGGCTGGCGGTGCTCGCGGCGGTCGGTTCGCTGGTGGTGCTCCTGCTCGCGCTCGGCGACGGCGGCCTCGAAGTGGTCCTGGCCGGGCTCCTCGGCATCGTCCTCTGCGCCGTCGGCCTCTGGTGGTTCGTGGCGCACCGCGGCGCGGTACGCCTCCTGGGGGCGCTGCTCGCGGTCGCCGCGCCCGTCGGCGTCGTGGTCCTCTACGCGTACGACGGCCTGTGGCTGACGGCGCTGCTGCTGGTCCTGTGCTGGGGCGTGGCCCTGGCCTGCGCGCGGGCGGCGCTGCGCAGATCGAGTCCGGAGCGGTCGACGCGCGCGGTCGCGGCGCCCCGCCCGGAGCGAGCGGTCCTGATCATGAACCCGAAGTCCGGAGGCGGGAAGGTCGGCCGCTTCGGGCTCGTCGAGCGGGCGGAGGAGCTCGGAGCGCGGGTGATCCTGCTCGACCCCTCCGCCCCCGCCGACGTCGCCGAGCTGGCCCGCGGGGCCGTGGCCGACGGCGCGGACCTGCTCGGCGTCGCGGGCGGCGACGGCACCCAGGCGCTGGTCGCGGCGGTGGCCGCCGAGCACGACCTGCCGTTCCTCGTGGTCTCCGCCGGAACCCGCAACCACTTCGCCATGGACCTGGGCCTCGACCGCACCGACCCGTCCCGCTGCCTCGACGCGCTGACCGACGGCGAGGAGCTCCGGATCGACCTCGGCGACGTCGCCGGCCGGGCCTTCGTCAACACCGTGTCCTTCGGGGTGTACGCCGACGTCGTGCAACGCCCCGAGTACCGCGACGCCAAGGCGGGCACGATCCTCACCGTCATGCCGGACCTGCTGCTCGGCGAGGGCGTGCGGCGGCTGGACGCGCGGATCGACGGCACGGTGCTCTCGTCCCAGCAGGCCCTGCTCGTCAGCAACAACCCGTACGTCTCGCCCGACGAGTTCAGCGGCGGCGGCCGCCGCCCCAGCCTGGACGACGGCGAGCTGGGGGTGCTCGGGATCCGGGTGGAGGACGCGGCGCAGGCCGCCGACCTGGCCGTCCGGGGCTCCCAGTCCACGGCCCTCACGGTCCTGACCGCACACCGCGTCGAGGTGACCGCCGATACGGAGGAGATCCCCGTGGCGGTGGACGGCGAGGCGCTGCGGATGCCCACCCCGGTCGTGTGCACCCTGCGCCCGGGCGCCCTGCGGGTCCTGGTGCCGCGCGACCGGCCCGGCGTCCCCGCACCCGTGCCGCCCGTGCGATGGCGGCGGATCCTCGACCTCGCGTTCGGCCGGGTGGAGCGGCCGGCCGGGGCGTCGCGGTAGCGGAGCGGCGAACCGTCCGGGCTCCGCCCCACGGCCGCCCACCGCCTCGCCCGAGGAGCCCTCCGCCGGCCTAGGGGGTGCCGGCGGGCCGCCCCGTGAAGGTGCGGATCAGGCCGTACGCGGTCAGGAGCCAGGCGGCGACCGCGATCCACAGCAGGACCCGGCCCAGCGTCCCCAGCCAGTCCACTCCCGTCGCCGCCGCGGTCGACAGGGACGCCACCGCCGTCATGCCGAGCGGGAAGACCGTCGCCCAGCGGAGGACGTCGTAGCGGAGACGCCGGTGGGCGAGCTCGCCGCAGAGCAGGACCGCGTACCAGGTCAGGTCGAGGGCGAGCAGGACGAACGTCGTCCTCCGCAGGGCCGTCTCCGCCCCGCCCGACCAGGCGCCCGAGGTGAGGAGCTTCGACCCGGCGAGTGCCGAGATCGCCATCGCCCCGCCCGCGATCCAGTGGTCGCCCGCGCCCGTCACCACCTGGCGGACGTCGAAGCGGGCCAGCGCGTCGGCGTACAGCGCGAGACCCAGCAGGAAGAGGACGAGGGCCACCCGTGCGAGCCAGTCACCGGTCTCCGGCGCGAGGAGCGCGGACAGCACCGCGAGCCCCTGGGTGGCCACACAGACCAGGAACGCGGCGCCCGGTGCCCGCCGGGTCAGGTGCCGTAGCACGGTGGCCAGCAGCACCGGCCAGACCGCGGAGGCCAGGACCAGGAACGCCACCGCCACCGGAGTGCGGCCGAGGAGCTCGAACCGGGCGCCGAGCACCGTCGTGGCGGCCACGGCGGTGAGCGCCGGCGGGGTGTCGGCGTTCGCCGCCCAGCGGCGCCGGTCCCCGAGGAGCAGGGTCGAGAAGTCGAACGCGAGCAGCAGCCACAGCGCGGTGGCCAGGCACAGCGCCACCACCGAGACCCCTTCGAAACCGGTCAGGTGGAGCCCGACCGACAGGATGCCGGTGGCGAGCACCGCGGCCCCGGCCGCCGGCGGCAGCTCCGCCCACCACGCACGCCCCGCCCCGCTCCCGCCCACCTCGGCCGGGGCCCGCGTCACGCGAGGGGAAGGGGGCGCTGGTTCCAGCCCGCGACCACCGGCAGCCCGTGCTCCGTCGACAGCCGGCCGACCGTCGCCGTCGTCAGGAGGAACAGCCGCCCCTCGGGCGCGGGCAGGCCCAGATACCGGGCGGTGAGGACGCGCAGCAGATGCGCGTGCGCCACCACCACACCGTCGTCCCCGGAGCCCGCGAGCAGCGGTGCGGCGCGCGCCAGGACCCGGTCCGCCCGCCGCCCCACGTCCTCGGCGGTCTCACCGGGCCGCCCGTCGGGGTGCGGGGGCACACCGTCGCGCCACAGCGACCAGTCGGGCCGGGACTCGTGGATGCGGGCCGTGGTCAGCCCCTCGTACCCGCCGTAGTCCCACTCGCACAGGTCCTCGTCCGCCGAGGCGCCCCGCAGACCGGCCAGCTCGGCCGTGTGCCGGGCCCGCCGCAGCGGACTGGTGAGCACGAACGCGAAGGGACGGCCCGTGAAGAACGGCGCGAGCGTACGCGCCTCCGCCTCGCCGTCGGGCGTGAGCGGCAGATCGGTACGGCCGGTGTGCCGCCCGGTGGCGCTCCACTCGGTCTCACCGTGGCGGATCAGGAGGAGGTCACCCATGGCCCGCTGCTCCTTTCCTTCCTCTACAGCCAGTCCTTCTTCTTGAAGACGACGTACAGGCTCACGCACACCACCGCCATCAGCACCACCGCGAACGGATACCCGCCCGCCCAGTGCAGCTCCGGCATGTTGTCGAAGTTCATCCCGTAGATCGTTCCCACCAGCGTCGGCGCGAAGAGGATGGCGGCCCACGCGGAGATCTTCTTGATCTCCTCGTTCTGCTCGAAGCCGGCTTCCGCCAGGGCGCGCATCTCGGCGTTCTGCTGCTGGGTGACCAGGGTCGCGTTGACCGTGAGGATGTCCGCCAGGGCCTGGCGGAAGCCGTCGACGCGCTCGCTGGTGTGGGTGACGTGGTCGGCGACGTCGCGGAGGTAGCGCTGGAGCTCCTCGTCCGTGCCGTACTTGGCGAAGCCGGCCATCAGGGCGTGCAGCATGCCCACCAGGGGGCGGGTGGCGCGCTGGAACTCGACCATCTCGCGGGAGAGTTCGTAGATGCGGCGGGAGACCGCCGGGTCGCCGCCGAAGACCTCCGTCTCGATCTCGTCGATGTCGTTCTGGACGCCCGCCACCACCGGGGCGTAGCCGTCGACCACCGCGTCGAGGATCGCGTACAGGACCGCTTCGGGTCCCAGGGCCAGCAGGTCCGGGTTCTGCTCCATGCGGCGGCGGACGGCCGTGAGGTCCGGGGCGGCGCCGTGCCGGACCGTGATGAGGAAGTCCGGGCCCACGAAGACATGGAGCTCGCCGAAGTCGACCTCCTCCTGGGCGTCGAGGTAGCGGGCGGCGCGCAGGACGACGAAGAGCGTGTCGCCGTACCGCTCCAGCTTGGGACGCTGATGGGCCTCCAGCGCGTCCTCGACGGCCAGCTCGTGCAGGTCGAACTCGGCTGCCAGGGAGTGGAGTTCCTCCTCGGTCGGGCGCTGGAGGCCGATCCAGGCCATGCCGTCGGGGTGCTCGCGCAGCTGGCGGAAGGTGTCCGCGAGGGTGAGGGGGGAGGAGACCCGGCGACCGTCGCGGTAGAGCGTCGACTGCACCACGCTGGGCTGTACCGAGGGCGGCCGCGCGGACGAGGCCGCGGGCGGCGGTTCGGGCCGGCGGCGCCAGGCCGCGCGGGGGCGACGGTCGGACATCGTCGTGCACCTCCTCCTCGGTCGGTGGACCGAGAGCAGGATATATGGGGCGAATCACTCCCGTCCGGATACCGTCCCCGTCTCCCCTCGATCCCGACCCGGCCTCCGCCCGGTCCCGCCCCGGTGTTCCCTCGATTCCGACCCGGCCTGCCCTCGGTCCCGTCCCGGTCTCCCCGGTCCCGTCCCACCCCTCCTGGGATCCCGCTCGGACCCCTTCGATACGCCTTGAGGACGGAATCTGTCCGCAACTCTCGGTAGCGTACGGATCATGGCCCTCAAGACGACCCACCCCGTGCTCGGTGCCCGCGCCCTGAACCGTGCCACCCTCGACCGGCAGCTGCTCCTGCGCCCCGCCCCGCTCGGCGTCGAGGAGGCCGTCGCCCACCTCGTCGGCCTCCAGGCCCAGAACACCAAGCCCCCGTACTACGCGCTCGCCGCCCGCCTCGACGGGTTCCGGCCCGAGGACCTGTCCGCCCTGATGGAGTCCCGGCGGGTCGCCCGTATCGTCTCGCTCCGGTCCACCGTCCACACCCACACCGCCCGCGACGCCGTCGGCCTGCGCCGGCTCGTCCAGGCCGGGGCCATCGACCGGGAGCTGAAGATGTTCCGGAAGGGGCTCGACGGCGTCGACCTCGACCGGCTCACCGCCCTGGCCACCGCGTACGTCGAGGAACAGCCCCGCACCCCCAAGGACCTGCGGGAGCACCTGCTCCAGGAGTGGCCGGACGCCGACCCGCTGGCGCTCACCATCGCCGCCCGCTGTCTGCTCCTGATGGTGCAGGTCACCCCGCGCGGCCTCTGGCGGCGCAGCGGGCAGGTCGCGCTCACCACCGTCCGGACCTGGTTCGACGGGCCCGAGGACGAAGCCGCCGACCTGGACGAGACCGTCCTGCGCTACCTCGGCGCCTTCGGCCCCGCCTCCGTCAAGGACATGCAGCTCTGGTGCGGTCTCACCCGCCTCCGCCCGGCCTTCGAGCGGCTGCGGTCCGAGCTCCTCGTCTTCCGGGACGAGCAGGGCACCGAGCTCTTCGACCTCCCCGACGCGCCCCGCCCCGACGAGGACACCCCCGCCCCGCCCCGCTTCCTCCCCGAGTTCGACAACCTGCTCCTCTCGCACGCCGACCGCACCCGTGTCGTCCCCGCCGAGTACCGCACCCGCACCTGGACCGGCAACCAGGCCCACCGCGTCTTCCTCCTCGACGGCTTCCTCGCCGGGCTCTGGCGCCTCGACGAGGCGAAGGACCGCACCACGCTCACCATCGAGCCCTTCGCACGAGTGACGCGCGCGGAACGCGCGGCGCTCACGGCCGAGGCGGAGCGCACCCTGCGCCTCCTGGCGCCGGCGGACGTCCCGTACGACATCGTCACCGCGGAGGTGGCCGGGTGACTCCGGAGGAGGTCGAGGCCGTCCTGACGGAAGCGGGCTGGTTCCCGGGGCGTGACGTCGGCGCGCGGCTCCCGGGGATGCTGGCCTTCGTGACCGAACGGTTCGCCGAGGAGGGCCACCCCGTCGAAGCGTTCCCCGCGGCCGGGGACTTCGTCCGGGAGTTCGGCGGACTGCGTCTGGTCATCCCCGGGACGCCGCCGGACTCCGTCGGATTCACCCCGCACTGGATCTACGAGGAGAGCGGCGAGGACGTGGCCGAACTCGCCCGGAACCTGGGGAGGAGGCTCTTCCCCGTCGGATACGAGACCTTCGACGGGGCCATGGTCCTCATCGACGAGACCGGGCGCTTCTTCCTCCTGCACCACACCGGCCCCTCCTACCTCGGAGCGGACCCCTACGAGGCCGTCGGCCGTCTGCTGCGCGGCCCCCTGGAGGACGCGCGGCACCATTTCGTCTGACAGCGGGCCCGGGGCCCGCTACGGCAGCGCCCCCGCCCGCCGGGCCGCCACCACCGCCTCCAGGCGGGTGTGGGCGCCGAGCTTGCGCATCGCCGAGCGGAGGTAGCCCTTCACCGTCTCCGGCCGCAGGCCCAGGCGCTCCGCCGCCGTCGCGTTCGTCGCGCCGGAGGCGACCGCCGCGAGGACGTCCGTCTCGCGGGGGGTCAGGGAGACCCCGGGAGCGGCGGGCGCGCCGCCGGAGGCCGACTCCAGGCGGCCGCAGACGGCGAGGAGCCGCTCCCGGAGCGCGGGGTCGACGACCTTCGGGGCCAGTTCGCGCAGCTCCCCGTACGCCTGGCGGACCTCCTCCCAGGACGGTCCGGGCGGCGGCGGCGCCAGCAGCTGCCGTACCTCGTCCCGTACCGCGAGGGCCTGCTCCACGTCACGCGCCGCCGCCATCGCCGCGTCGAAGACGCGTTCGCCGATCGGGAGGGACTCGCGCAGCGCCCCGTAGAGCACACCGCGCACCTTGCGGCGCACGACGACGGGGACCGCGATCACCGCGCGCAGGCCCTCCGCCGAGACCGGCCCGTCGTACTCGTGGGTGATGTGCCGCGAGGACGGGTAGTCCGTGACCGCGCACGGCCGCGACAGCGCCAGGCACTTCCCGCCGAGGCCGTAGCCGGCCGAGATCGCGAGCCCGCTCAGCGCCGGCGTCACGGCCCCGCTCAGCTCGGCGATCCGCAGGGTGCGGCCCTCCTGGAGCAGTCCGCCGAAGACGACGGGCAGCCCGCTGGCGCGCCTGAGCCGCAGCAGCGCCGTCCGCAACTCCACCGCTTCCGTCTTCTCGGGCACGGGACCACTCCTTCACCCCCGAACGGGGGTAGTGAGACCTGGGTCACCGATTACACGATGTCCGGGACAGGTCCCGCAATGAGGAGGACACATGACGCCCACGAGCGCGACCGGCGCGACGGAGGGGTTCCGGGCCGCCCGGGACTTCCTGCTGCAGCATCGCGAGGACTACGAGACGGCCTACGAGGGCTTCGCCTGGCCCCGGCCCGACCGTTTCAACTGGGCGCTCGAATGGTTCGACGTCATCGCGCGGGACAACGACAGGACCGCGCTGCACATCGTCGAGGAGGACGGCTCCGAGACGCGGGTGAGCTTCGCCGAGATGTCCGCCCGCTCGAACAGGGTCGCGAACTGGCTCCGGGCCCAGGGCGTGCGCGCCGGCGACCGGATCATCCTGATGCTCGGCAACCAGGTCGAGCTCTGGGAGACCGTCCTCGCCGCCATGAAGCTGCGCGCCGTCCTCATCCCCGCCACCCCGCTCCTCGGCCCCGCCGACCTGCGCGACCGCGTCGACCGGGGCCGCGCCCGGCACGTGATCGTGCGGGCCGAGGACACCGCCAAGTTCGACGACGTCCCCGGGGAGTACACCCGGATCGCGGTCGGCGGCGACGGGGTGAGCTGGCTGGGGTACGAGCACGCCGCCCAGGCGTCGGACGTGTTCGAGCCCGACGGAGTGACCCTCGCCGACGACACCCTGATGCTGTACTTCACCTCCGGCACGACCGCCCGCCCCAAGCTGGTGGAGCACACCCACACCTCGTACCCCGTCGGTCACCTGTCGACGATGTACTGGATCGGGCTCAAGCCCGGCGACGTGCACCTCAACATCTCCTCGCCGGGCTGGGCGAAGCACGCCTGGTCCAACCTCTTCGCGCCGTGGAACGCCGAGGCGACCGTCTTCATCCACAACTACACCCGCTTCGACCCGGCCCGCCTCATGGACGAGATGGAGCGCAACGGCGTCACCAGCTTCTGCGCCCCGCCGACCGTGTGGCGCATGCTGATCCAGTCCGACCTGACCCGGCTGAAGACCCCGCCGCGCGAGGTCGTCGCCGCCGGCGAGCCGCTCAACCCCGAGGTCATCGAGTCGGTGCGGCGCGCCTGGGGCGTCACGATCCGGGACGGCTTCGGCCAGACGGAGACCGCCGTCCAGGTGTCCAACAGCCCCGGCCAGCGGCTCAAGCAGGGCTCCATGGGGCGCCCGAGCCCCGGCTTCCGGGTCACCCTCGTCGACCCGGTGAGCGGCACGCCGGACGTCGAGGAGGGCGAGATCTGTCTCGACCTCGCCGCCAACCCGGTGGGTCTGATGACGGGCTACCACGGCGACCCGGAGCGCACGGCCGAGGCGATGGCGGGCGGCCACTACCGCACCGGCGACATCGGCTCCCGCGACGCGGACGGCTACATCACCTACATCGGGCGCGCCGACGACGTCTTCAAGGCCTCCGACTACAAGATCAGCCCCTTCGAGCTGGAGAGCGCCCTCCTGGAGCACGAGGCCGTCGCCGAGGCGGCCGTCGTCCCCGCCCCCGACCCGCTGCGGCTCGCCGTCCCCAAGGCGTACGTCGTCCTGGCGGCGGGCTGGGAGCCGGACGAGGAGACCGCGAAGGTCCTGTTCGCCCACTCGCGCGCGGTGCTCGCCCCGTACAAGCGGGTCCGCCGCATCGAGTTCGCCGACCTGCCGAAGACCGTCTCCGGCAAGATCCGGCGTGTCGAACTGCGCCGGCTGACCGCGGAGGGCGGCGGCAAGGAGTACGCGGAGGGTGACCTCGCATGACCGCCGTGAACCTCTCGCACGTGGAAGGCGACCTCGCATGAACCTCTCGTACGCGCACGGAGTGTCGGACACGCCGCTCCTCGGCGACACCATCGGCGCCAACCTCGACCGCGCCGTCGCCGCCTGGCCCGACCGGGAGGCCCTCGTCGACGTCCCCACCGGACGCCGCTGGACGTACGCCGCATTCGGCGCCGACGTCGACCGGCTGGCGGACGCGCTGCTGGGCAGCGGGGTCGCCAAGGGCGACCGGGTCGGCATCTGGGCGGTGAACTGCGCCGAGTGGGTGCTCGTCCAGTACGCCACCGCCCGCATCGGCGCCATCATGGTGAACATCAACCCGGCCTACCGCGCCCACGAGTTGGAGTACGTGCTCCAACAGGCCGGCATCTCGCTGCTCTTCGCCTCCCTCGCCCACAAGACCAGCGACTACCGGGCCCTGGTCGAGCAAGTGCGCGACACCTGCCCCGAGTTGCGCGAGGCCGTGTACTTCGGCGACCCCACCTGGGACGCACTGCTCGCCCGTACGCCCGGGGAGCTGCGGCCGGAGCCGCTCTCCTGCGACGAGCCCGTCAACATCCAGTACACCTCGGGGACGACGGGCTTCCCGAAGGGCGCCACCCTCTCCCACCACAACATCCTCAACAACGGCTACTTCGTGGGCGAGATGATCGCCTACAGCGAGCAGGACCGCATCTGCGTCCCGGTGCCCTTCTACCACTGCTTCGGCATGGTCATGGGGAACCTCGCGGCCACCTCGCACGGCGCCTGCATCGTGATCCCGGCCGCCTCCTTCGACCCCGCCGCCACCCTCCGGGCGGTCCAGGACGAGCGCTGCACCTCGCTGTACGGGGTGCCGACGATGTTCATCGCCGAGCTCAACCTGCCCGACTTCGCCGCGTACGACCTCTCCACGCTCCGCACTGGCATCATGGCGGGCTCGCCGTGCCCGGTCGAGGTGATGAAGCGGGTCGTCGCCGAGATGAACATGGCGGAGGTGTCGATCTGCTACGGCATGACCGAGACCTCGCCCGTCTCCACCCAGACCCGCCGTGACGACGACCTGGAGCGCCGCACCGGCACGGTCGGCCGGGTCATGCCGCACGTCGAGGTGAAGGTCGTCGACCCGGCGACCGGACTGACCACCGAGCGCGGCACGGCGGGCGAGCTGTGCACCCGCGGCTACAGCGTGATGCTCGGCTACTGGGACGAGCCGGAGAAGACCGCCGAGGCGATCGACCCGGGCCGCTGGATGCACACCGGCGACCTCGCGGTCATGCGGGACGACGGATACGTGCAGATCGTCGGCCGCATCAAGGACATGATCATCCGGGGCGGGGAGAACGTGTACCCGCGCGAGATCGAGGAGTTCCTCTACGGCCACCCCAAGATCGCGGACGTGCAGGTCGTCGGCGTCCCCGACGAGCGGTACGGCGAGGAGATCCTCGCCTGCGTGATCCCCCGCGACCCCGCCGCCCCGCCCACCCTGGAGGAGCTCACCGCCTTCTGCCGGGACCGGCTCGCCCACTACAAGATCCCGCGCAGGGTGGAGATCCTCACCGAGTTCCCGATGACGGTGAGCGGCAAGGTGCGGAAGGTGGAACTGCGCCAGACGTACGGCTCCTAGGGCCGGTCCCGGACGAGCTCCCGCCGCATGCAGACGCGGGGCCAGACCGACAGGCCGTGGGCCGCCTCGGCCCGGCTGATGGCGCGCAGCCCCTCCGTGAGCGCCGGGTCGGCGTCGGAGAGCGGGCGGAAGCCGAGCCGCGTGTAGTACGGCGCGTTCCACGGCACCTCGGTGAAGGTCGTCAGCGTCAGGGCCGCCAGGCCCTGCTCCCTGGCGGCCGCCGCCAGGTGCTCGATCAGCGCCCGGCCGACGCCCCTGCGGGCGGCGTCCGGGTGCACCGACACCTGCTCGATGTGGGCCGCGCCGTCCACGGTGTCCGTGAGCAGGTACGCCACCGGGCGGTCGGCGGCGTCCACCGCCACCCAGGCCCGGCCCGCACTGCGGTAGGCCTCCAGGACGTCCAGGGGCAGCGGGTCGTCGTCGGCGATCGCCGCCATGCCGAGAGTGCGGAACGGCTCGCCCGCCGCTCGTTCGATGTCCTGGAGCAGCGGGAGTTCGGCCGGAGCGGCCGCTCTGATGCGCATACGACAGTATGGCGCGGCCTCAGCGCACCGGACCGCCCGCGCCCGGACCACCGTCCGCCGGCGGCCGGTTCCGGTCGTCGCCCCGGGGGCCCTCGTGCTCCCGGGGCCGGTCGAGAAGGCCGCCGTCGCGCGAGAAGCGGGGCAGGAACAGGGCCAGCGCCGGATCGCCGTACAGCGCCACGTACAGCTGGACCAGCCGTCCGTCCGTCACCTCCCGCCGGTGGGCCGGCAGCGGATACCGATCCCGCAGGCCGTGGAGGAGCCGCCGCGCCGCCCTGGTCGTGGCCGGCAGGCGCAGCAGCGCCACCGCCACGAGGACCGGCGGCAGCCCGGCCGTGAGCGCCCCGGCCAGGCCCGTCCCGGAGGCCCCGGTCGCGAACGGCCCCGCCAGCACGGTCAGCGGTACGCACCCCAGCAGAGCCCGGGCCGCCCACAGCCGGGTGAGCGGCCGCAGCAGCCCGGCCCCGCGCAGCTCGCCGCGCAGCGTGTCCACCGCCCGCCGCGCCTCGGGGCGCAGCGCGAGGGCCCGCAGCGCGAGCGCCCGGTGCAGGGCCCCGTGGACTCCGAGCTGGACGGGGTCGCGCGTGCGGCCCGGTCCGCCATTGGCCCGAATCGTATGTTTGCGGCCCGCCGCGACCGCCCCGCGCTGGTGCAGCGCCACCAGGGCGACCGTGACGGCCGCCCGCCGCCCGCCCCGCAGCAGCGCGAGGGCCTGCGGCGCGGGCACGGCATCCCCGTCCGCCGTACCGCTGTCCCTGCTGCGGGTTCCGCGCGCGGTCAGCAGCAGGGTGGCGAGCAGCAGCTCTCCCCAGGCCGCCCCGATGAACCACCATGTCCCCGTCGGCATGACGCCCACCCCCCGAGGGTGTTGTGCCCGGGGGAGCGTGATCGTCACGCGTGAATGGCCGATTTCGGATGCCGAGGAGTTGTGTGGGCCCCCGGGGCGGCCCGCCCGGCGCCTCCCGTGCTCAGGCGCCGCCCGCCGCCAGGCCTTCCGCGGCGTCGCTGACCGGCTGCGGGGTGCCCGTCAGGTCGAGGACGAAGAGCGGGAGACCGAGCTCGGCGGCGCGCGAGCGGGCTTCCGGGGTGTAGCCCGCGAGCGAGAAGAACACGCTCACGGCGGAGGCGCTCAGGCCGTTGAGCCAGAGGCACTCGACGGCCCGCAGCCCGGTCGGCCGGGTGCTCGGGTCGACCTGGGCGACCAGACCGGGCGCCCGCAGGTCCACGCCGGACGCGGGGCGCTCCTCGGGCTGGACGACGTCCCGGAAGCCGAGCCAGCGCAGGTACCCGGCCGCCGCCGCGACCGCGTCCCGCGAGGTCCGGATCGTCACGGGCCGGAAGGCCCCGCGCAGCGGAGCCGGGCGCGGGGCCGTGACCGGCAGCGGGATGTGCGCGGGGTACCGCTCGGCGAAGGTGCGGGGCGCCGCCGGGCCGGGCCCGTCCGCCCCGAGCCCGGCCGCACCGGCCCCGCCCCGGGCGCCCGGCCCCGGCCCGAACCACGGGGACCCGGGCACGGCCGGGGTGTCGGCGGGACCTTCACCGGCGGAGGTGCCTTCACCGGCGGAAGTGCTGTCGCCGGCGGAAGTGCCGTCGCCGGCCGGGCCGCCGGGCCTGCCGCCGCCGGACCGTCCGCCGTCGGACCGGCCGCCGCCGGCGCCGCGGGCGCCGTCCGTCGTGCCGCCGGCCGCGCTGCCGGAGGTTCCGTGGCGGCCCGTCCCCGGCCGTGGACCAAGGTCCCGTCCCTCAGACGTCGGCAGCGGTGAGCCGGGGTCCGTCCGCGGCGGCGACGGGGACGGACCCGGGTCCCGCGCCGGTGCGGCGCCCCCACCGGTTCCGGCCACACCGCCCGCCGTGCCGGGCGGGGTGCCGCCGGCCTCCGTAGCCGTCCCGCCCGCCGGCCACGGCCCCGGCTCCACCGGTCGTACCGGTACCCGCAGCACGGTCCCGCACGGGCAGCCGAGTTCCGGGTGGGGCCAGTCGTTCTCGCGGCCGCAGGCCTCGCAGCGGACGGTGACCCACTCGTCCGTCCAGTTCCGGTGCGTGATCGGCTGCGCGACCGCGCCCGCCGCCACCGGTGGGGCGACCGGGCTTCCGCACACGCAGGGGAGGGCGGGTGCCGCGTACGCGTGCGTGCGCAGGCACTCCGGACAGTTCACCGGCACCGACTCGCCCACAGCCCAACCCCCTGTCGTTCCGCCCCATCGTCCACCCATCCGGCACCCCGGGGGAGGCTGTTCGGCCACTTCGGTGATCCCGCCGTACGGACTTCTCTTGACGGCTCTCCGCAGCCCGACCTACATTGCTTCCGTATAGCAGAACAGTATTTCCGCATTACGGAAACAGGCGGTCGGGCCTCCCGAGACGGGGCGCCCGCCTGGATCCGCCCGGCCGAAGCAGGAGCACTCCCATGCCTCGTATGACCGCCGCCGCAGCGGCCGTTGAGATCCTCAAGCGCGAAGGCGTCACCCAGGCGTTCGGCGTCCCCGGCGCGGCGATCAACCCCTTCTACCGCGAGCTCAAGAACGTGGGCGGCGTCGGCCACACGCTCGCCCGCCACGTCGAGGGCGCGTCCCACATGGCCGAGGGCTACACCCGCGCCAAGGCCGGCAACATCGGCGTCTGCATCGGTACGTCCGGCCCCGCCGGCACCGACATGATCACCGGCCTGTACTCGGCCATCGCGGACTCCATCCCGATCCTCTGCATCACCGGCCAGGCGCCGGTCTCGAAGCTCCACAAGGAGGACTTCCAGGCCGTCGACATCGCCGCCATCGCCAAGCCCGTCACGAAGGCCGCCACGACCGTCCTGGAGGCCGCGCAGGTCCCCGGCGTCTTCCAGCAGGCCTTCCACCTGATGCGCTCCGGCCGTCCCGGCCCGGTCCTCATCGACCTCCCGATCGACGTCCAGCTGACCGAGATCGAGTTCGACCCGGAGACCTACGAGCCGCTGCCGGTCTACAAGCCGCAGGCCACCCGCGCGCAGGCCGCGAAGGCGCTGAACTTCCTGCTGGAGTCCGAGCGTCCGCTGATCGTCGCCGGCGGCGGCATCATCAACGCCGACGCCTCCGACCTCCTCGTCGAGTTCGCCGAGCTCACCGGCATCCCGGTCATCTCCACCCTCATGGGCTGGGGCACCATCCCGGACGACCACGAGCTCGCCGCCGGCATGGTCGGCGTCCAGACCGCGCACCGCTACGGCAACGCGACCTTCCTGGAGTCGGACTTCGTCCTCGGCATCGGCAACCGCTGGGCCAACCGCCACACCGGCTACAACATGGACGCCTACACCAAGGGCCGGAAGTTCGTCCACGTCGACATCGAGCCGACCCAGATCGGCAAGATCTTCGCCCCCGACTACGGCATCGCCTCCGACGCCAAGGTCGCCCTGGAACTCTTCATCGAGATCGCCGAGGAGCTCAAGGCCGCCGGCAAGCTGCCGGACTTCTCCGCCTGGGCCGCCTCCGCGCAGGAGCGCAAGGCCACCCTGCAGCGCCGTACGCACTTCGACAACATCCCCCTGAAGCCGCAGCGCGTCTACGAGGAGATGAACAGGGCCTTCGGCCCGGAGACCCGCTACGTCACCACCATCGGTCTCTCCCAGATCGCCGCCGCGCAGTTCCTGCACGTCTACAAGCCGCGCCACTGGATCAACTGCGGCCAGGCCGGCCCGCTCGGCTGGACCATCCCGGCCGCCATCGGTGCCGCCACCGCCGACCCGGAGACGCCGATCGTCGCCCTCTCCGGCGACTACGACTTCCAGTTCATGATCGAGGAGCTGGCGGTCGCCGCCCAGCACAAGGTCCCCTACGTCCACGTCCTCGTGAACAACGCCTACCTCGGTCTGATCCGCCAGGCGCAGGGCAACCTCGGCATCAACTTCGAGGTCAACCTCGAGTTCGAGAACATCAACACCCCCGAGATCGGCGTCTACGGCGTCGACCACGTCAAGGTCGCCGAGGGCCTCGGCGTCAAGGCCATCCGCGTCACCGACCCCGACAAGCTGGGCGAGGCGTTCGAGGAGGCCAAGAAGCTGGCCGTCGAGCACCAGGTCCCGGTCGTCGTCGAGGCCATCCTGGAGCGCATCACCAACATCGCCATGAGCAAGACGGTCGACATGAGCGACGTCACCGAGTTCGAGGACCTGGCCACCGAGCCCGGCCACGCGCCGACCGCGATCAAGGCCCTCCAGGTCTGATCACGGAGCCGTGAGACGGCCCCCGCCCCGAGGAGCACCGGGGCGGGGGTCTCCCTGTGCCGTCACCAGCACGGCACCCGCCTCCGTCCACTCGTACAGCACCGAGCGGCCCGCCCGCCCCCGCCGGACGAGCCCGGCGTCGAG
Organism: Streptomyces tanashiensis; assembly: GCF_014648895.1. Classification (GTDB taxonomy): domain Bacteria; phylum Actinomycetota; class Actinomycetes; order Streptomycetales; family Streptomycetaceae; genus Streptomyces; species Streptomyces tanashiensis. The sequence continues at coordinate 296,396 of NZ_BMRZ01000006.1, read as the reverse complement.
CAGCACCTTCAGATGCCGGCCCACAGACCCGAGCCCCTGCCCCGTCAGCGCCACCAACTGGCTGGTGGACAGTGGACTCCCGAGCCGTACGAGCACCCCGGCGCGGGCCGTCCCGAGCAAGGCCCCCAGGGCCCGCGGCACGGCCGGACCGGCCGCGTCCGCCAGAGCGCCCGCGCAGGGGTAGACGATCGCGTAGCGCTCCGTCCCCTCCCACGACACCCAGCCCTTCGCCGGTGTCACCGGCACGAACAGCAACCGGCCCCGGTCGACCGAACGCGGCGGATAGTCACGGGTGTTGACCTGGAGCCGGCCGTCGCCGAGCCAGCGCATCTTCCCCGGGCACAGCTCGTCGAGCGCCGCCGCCCAGCCGCCCCGGCTCAGCATCGCCGTCCGCGCCACCACGTCGGCCTCCAGGATCCGCCGCCGGCGCGCCCACTCCGGCCGCACCGTCTCCCGCCACACCCACCCGAGCACGCCCGCGAGTCGGTCCGGAAGATCCCGCGCCGAACGCAGCGGCTCCGGCACCGGGCCGCCGATCGCCACCGCCAACTGGTCCACGGCGTCGGCCGGTCGGGTCGCCCGCACCGCCACGACCTCCTCCTCGAAGCTCCGCTCGCGGTCGCCCAGCGGGGTCGGGGTGAGGAAGTCCGCGTTCCAGCTGGGGCCGATCGCCGCCCGCACGAGCAACGCGTCGAGCGGCTCCGCCGCCAGCCGCTCCCGGTACGCGGACAGGTGCCGGTCGAGCCAGGCACGCTCACCCGGGTGCGCCGCCGACGCCGCGTGCAGGACCTTGAGCGAGGCCACCGTCTCGGCGAGCGGCGACAGCACGAACGAGCTCCCCGCCAGCGTGTCCGTGCCGATCTGCCACCAGCCCATGTTTCGCCTCCCCGCGAAACAATACCGACGGGTCCGCGCGGGCTCCGAGACTCCGCACCATGCCCCGCTACCGCGCGCTCTTCCGCACGCCCGAATTCACCCCGCTCTTCGTCACCGGCTCCGCCCACACCGCCGCCCAGACGGTCGCCGGACTCGGTCTCGCCACGCTCGTCTTCCGCGCGACCGGATCCCCCCTCCTCTCCGCCCTCGCCCTCTTCGGCCCCTCGCTCGCCCAGCTGCTCGGCGCGACCACCCTGCTCTCCGCCGCCGACCGGCTGCCGCCGCGCGCCGCGATCTCCGGCATCGCCCTCTTCTTCGCCCTGGGCACCGCCGTCCTGGCGGTCCCCGCCCTGCCGACCTGGGCGGTCTTCCTGATCCTGCTCGCCGAGGGGCTCGCGGCCTCACTGGGCGGCGGGGTGCGCCACGGGCTCCTGAACGAGATCCTTCCGCGCGAGGAGTACCTCCTCGGCCGCTCCGTGATGAACATGTCCACCGGCGCCTTCCAGATCGGCGGCTTCGCCACCGGCGGACTCCTCGTCGCCCTGCTCTCGCCGCGCGGCACGGTCCTCGCCGGCGCGGGGCTCTACCTCGCCGCCGCCCTGGCCGCCCGCCTCGGTCTCGGGGCCCGGCCGCCCCGCGTGGCCGGGCGGCCCTCGGTCGCCGAGACCTGGCGCACCAACGGACGGCTCTGGGCCGTGCCCGCCCGCCGCAGGGCCTACCTCGCGCTCTGGGTGCCGAACGGCCTCGTCGTCGGCTGCGAGTCGCTCTTCGTGCCGTACGCCCCCGAGCGCGCCGGGCTCCTCTTCGCCTGCGGCGCGCTCGGGATGCTGGCCGGGGACACCACCGTCGGCCGCTTCCTCCCGGCGCGGCTGCGCGACCGGATCCGCTTCCCGCTCCAGGCGCTGCTGGCGGCCCCGTTCCTGCTGTTCGCCCTCGATCCCGCACTGCCCCTGGCGCTCGTCCTCGTGACCGTGTCGGCGGTCGGGTACGCGGCGAGCCTGCTGCACCAGGAGCGGCTGATGGCCCTGGTGCCGGAGGAACTGAGCGGTCACGCCCTCGGGCTGCACACCTCGGGGATGCTCGCGCTCCAGGGAGTGAGCGCGGCGCTGGCCGGCACCCTCGCCCAGTACACCTCACCGCGCACGGGCATGGTGCTGCTCGCCCTCGCCTCGCTCACCGTGACGTTCCTGCTGGCCCGGGCGGAGCGCGGCGGGGAGCCCGGGGAACCCGGGGGAGTGCCGTCGGGCGCGGCACGACCGGCTCCTCGCGGGGAGCGCCGGCGAACGGCCTGAGCGGGGCCGTACAAAGAAGAAGAGCGCGGAACCAGGGACCGTAAACCTGGTTCCGCGCTCTCCCGTTGTGACCGCCCGACGGCACGAGGCTGGCGCGACAGGACGTTCGCGTCGCCGGGCGGAGTCTTGGGATCCCCTCGGAAGGGGGGCGTTGGGACCGCGGCGGTGCCGACGGGCGCCGTGGCGGTTCCCCTTCCTTCAGGTCAGGAAGGGGGCCCGGCGTCCTTACCACCGCACTGGCTCGGAGCCGCCGCGGTCCTCACGCTTGTCCGGTTCGCCGACCACCCCTCATCCGGGCCGGCGATCCGGACCACGTACGGCACTGACCTCCCGTCAGGTGCCGTACGCAGTCTGGGTGCTGCTGTGCGGTCAGTCCTCGCGCAGGGCCTCGACGGCCTCGCGGACGCGCTTGCCGTAGTCCGCGTCGGCGGCGGCGAAGTGCGCGAGGTTCTTCTCGATGACGTCCTCGCGGGACACCTGGGAGAGACCGCCGGCGATGTTGGCGATCAGGCGCTTCTTCTCGTCCTCGGACATCAGGCGGTAGAGCTCACCGGCCTGGAAGAAGTCGTCGTCCTTGGTGTGCGCGGGCGCCTCGTGGGTGCCGGTCCAGCCGTGGATCGCGAGCGGCGCGGAGAGCGCGGCGTCGGTCTGGGCCGGGCCCGAGTACGAGTTGGGCTCGTAGTTCTTGTCGTGGCGCGAGCCCTGGCGGGTGGCCATGGCGCCGTCGCGGCCGTAGTTCTCGGCCACGGTCGCCTTGGGGGCGTTCACCGGGAGCTGGGTGTGGTTCACACCGAGGCGGTAGCGGTGGGCGTCGGCGTAGGCGAAGAGTCGGCCCTGGAGCATCTTGTCCGGCGAGGGACCGATGCCCGGCACGAAGTTGTTCGGGGAGAACGCGGCCTGCTCGACCTCGGCGAAGACGTTGTCCGGGTTGCGGTCGAGGACCAGGCGGCCCACGCGCTGCAGCGGGTAGTCGCTGTGCGGCCACACCTTGGTGAGGTCGAACGGGTTGAAGCGGTAGTCCGCGGCCTCGGCGGCCGGCATCACCTGGACGTACAGGGTCCACGAGGGGTTCACGCCGCGCTCGATGGCCTGGAGCAGGTCGGTCTGGTGCGAGTTGGCGTCCTTGCCGACGAGCTCGGCGGCCTGCTCGGCGGAGAGGGAGCGGATGCCCTGGTTCGTCTTGAAGTGGTACTTGACGAAGAAGGCCTCGCCCGCCGCGTTGGTCCACTGGTAGGTGTGCGAGCCGTAGCCGTTCATGTGACGGTACGAGGCCGGGATGCCGCGGTCGCCCATGAGCCAGGTGATCTGGTGGGTGGCCTCGGGGGCGTGCGCCCAGAAGTCCCAGACGTTGTCCGGCTCCTGCTTGCCCGTGAAGGGGTCGCGCTTCTGCGAGTGGATGAAGTCGGGGAACTTGATCGGGTCCTTGATGAAGAACACCGGGGTGTTGTTGCCGACGAGGTCGTAGTTGCCCTCTTCGGTGTAGAACTTCAGGGCGAAGCCGCGGGGGTCGCGCACCGCGTCCGCGCCGCCGAGCGAGTCGGCCACGGTGGAGAAGCGGAGGAAGGTCTCGGTCTTCTTGCCGACCTCACCGAGGAAGTCCGCCTTGGTGTACGCGGTGACGTCGTCGGTCACCTCGAAGTAGCCGTACGCGCCGGAGCCGCGGGCGTGCACCACGCGCTCCGGGATCCGCTCACGGTTGAAGCGCGCGAGCTTCTCCAGCAGGTGCTGGTCCTGGAGGAGGAGAGGGCCACCGACGCCGGCGGTGGCGGAGTTCTGGTTGTCGGCGACGGGGGCGCCGGACTCGGTCGTAAGCACGCGCTTCGACATCGTGACCTTCCGTACGGGAGCTCTGCTGACGGTCCGAGGAGCGTAAATTCGGCTCGAACAGCACGTCAACAGTTTGTTGAAAATGAAGTGTGGTGTTCCGGTCGGCGACGACGCCTGGGCGCGACAGGACAGGTTGTCAGCGCCGCCGCCGACCGGAAATCAGGGGCCCCGGTGACGGGGCGGAGGGTCAGACCTGCTGGCCGGAGAGGCGCTCGACGGCGCGCAGCAGGGCCGAGTGGTCCAGGCCGCCGTCACCCTGCGCGCGCAGCGAGGCGACGAGCTGGGCGACGACCGCGCCGACCGGGAGGGCCGCACCGACGTTGCGGGCGGCGTCGGTGACGATGCCCATGTCCTTGTGGTGCAGGTCGATCCGGAAGCCGGGCTTGAAGTCCCGGTTCAGGAAGTTGTCCTTCTTGCGGGTCAGCACGGTCGAGCCGGCCAGGCCGCCGTTGAGGACGTCCAGGGCGGCCTGGAGGTTCACGCCGGACTTCTCGAGGAAGACGACGGCCTCGGCGCAGGCCTGGATGTTGACCGCGACGATCAGCTGGTTGGCGGCCTTCACCGTCTGGCCGGAGCCGTGCGGGCCGCAGAGCACGATGGTCTTGCCGAGGGCCTCCAGGATCGGGAGGGCCTCGTCGAAGTCGGCCTGCCCGCCGCCGACCATGATCGAGAGCACGGCCTCGATCGCGCCGGCCTCGCCGCCGGACACCGGGGCGTCGATGACGCGGATGCCCTTCTCGGCCGCGTTCTTCGCCAGGTCGACCGAGGTCTGCGGGGTGATCGACGACATGTCGACGATCAGCGCGCCCTGCTTCGCGTTCTCCAGGATGCCCTCGGGGCCGTAGGAGATGGCCTCGACCTGCGGGGAGGCGGGCACCATCGTGATGATGACGTCGGCGTCCTTGACGGCCTCGGCGATCGAGCCGGCCACGGAGCCGCCGGCCTTGGCCAGGCGGTCCAGCTTGTCCTGCTCCAGGGTGAAGCCGGTGACCGAGTAGCCGGCCTTCAGGAGGTTCTCGGACATGGGGGAGCCCATGATGCCGAGGCCGATCCAAGCGATCTTGGGAAGAGTGCTCATGGTGAGGGTGCCTCTCAAAACAAGGTGGTACGGGGAGGGAGCCTGCGTCAGCGGGCGGCGCGGGCCTCGGCCGGCAGCCATGCGAAGGACGCGGCGGCGTCGGCGGCCTTGTACTCCAGGCCGACCCAGCCGTCGTAACCGGCCTTCCTGAGCTCGTCGAGGAGCTGCTCGAGCGGCAGGTCGCCGGTGCCCGGCGCGCCGCGGCCCGGGTTGTCCGCGATCTGGACGTGGCCGGTCTTGGCCGCGTACTCCGCGATGACCTGGCTGACGTCCTCGCCGTTCATCGACAGGTGGTAGATGTCGAGGAGGAACTTGGCGTTGCCGAGGCCGGTGGCGGCGTTGACCTTGTCGACGACCTCGATCGCGGAGGGGGCGCTCACCAGCGGGTAGAGCGGCGACTCCGGCTTGTTGAGGGTCTCGACGAGGAGGATCGCGCCGATGCGGTCGGCCGCGCGGGCGGCCAGGACCAGGTTCTCCAGGGCGAGGGTGTCCTGGATCTGCGGGTCCACGCCCTCGACGCGGTTGCCGTAGAGCGCGTTGAGCGCCTTGCAGCCGACCGAGGCGGCGAAGTCTGCGGCCACCTCGATGTTGGCGCGGAAGCGGTCCGACTCTTCCCCGGGCACGGAGAGGGCTCCGCGGTCCGGGCCGGGGAGCTGCCCGGCGTAGAAGTTCAGGCCCACCAGCTGGGTGCCGGCGTCCTCAAGAGCCTTCTTGAGGGCGTCGAGCTCGCTCTGCTCGGGGGTGGCGGTGTCGATCCAGGGCCACCACAGCTCGACCGCGGTGAAGCCCGCCGCGGCGGCGGCCGCGGGGCGCTCCAGGAGCGGGAGTTCCGTGAAGAGGATCGACAGGTTCACATCGAAGCGCTGGTCCGTGTATCCCATGAGGGGCGGCGCTCCTTCCGTATTGCGGAAGTAAGTTTCTGTCTGACGGAATGTTGCAAGGCGGGCGACACACTTGTCAAGAGGTCCCCGCAGGTCCGGGGCTCCCGTAGCGCGAGGTGGGGCCGTAGCGTGGGGCCATGGAGCGTTTGAGAGTGGAGTTCACGACCGAGCCGTTCGACCTCGACGAGGCGCCGGCGCACGCGGTCGTGGCTCGTGAGGTCATCCAGTCGGCCGAGCTGGACGCGGTCGACGTCGGCCCCTTCGGCAACACGGCGGAAGGCGGCGCCGACGCGGTGCTCACCGCCGTCGACGCCCTGCTGCGCAGGTCGCTCGCGGCCGGCGCCACGCGCGTCTCGCTCCAGGTCAATGTGATCGGGGAGGGCGAGAAGTGAGCGAGCACCCCTTGGTCGCGGCCGTGAAGCCGCTGGTGGACGCCATGGGCGCCGAGCTGCTGGTCCCCGCGCAGGCGGAGGGGGACGACGTCGTCCTGTCCTGGGAGGGGGAGGACGTGCTGGCCGTGCGGCTGCCGCAGCTCTCGGACTCCCTGGACCACATCCTCGCGGCGATGGAGCGGCGGCACGGGATGCCGCTGGCCGAACTGGACCGCAAGGCGAAGCAGGAGGTCGTCCGGATCCTGGAGGCACGCGGTGCCTTCTCCGTGCGTCATGGAGTGGAGACGGTGGCCGGCGCGCTCGGTGTCAGTCGTTTCACCGTGTACAACTACCTGAACCGGGAGACCGCCCTGAACAGGGAAAAGGCCACCAAGAGCGAGTAGTTGATCATGTTTGACCATGAGCCGTCGTCCAGATGTCGGGACGACGGCTTTTGTGTGGCCGAGTTTTCAACAAAGTGTTGACGTTGTGTTGCGGAGGGCGTTAGCTATCCGCAGCCCGTCCGACGCACAGCGAAAAACAGCCACGGAGGCTTCCCGTGACTTCAGGTACGACACCGGGCCTCACCCGGTTCAACACCTCCTCGGACAGCGAGGCCGTCGCCACGCTCCACGAGGTGTGTTCCAGTTCGGCGTGGGGGAGCAGGATTCTCGCCCAGCGCCCGTACACCACCGCCGAAGCCCTCTTCCTCGCCAGTGACGCCGCCATGGCCGAGCTGACCGCCGAGGACCTGGCCGAGGCGATGGCGGGGCACCCGCCGATCGGTCGTCCGAAGGCCGGGGACCCGACCTCCTCCCGCGAACAGAGCGGGATGGCCGGCGCCTCCGCGGAGCTCAAGGCCGAGATGCTCGAACTCAACCTGGCCTACCAGGACAAGTTCGGTCATGTCTTCCTCATCTGCGCCACCGGCAGGACCGGCGAGCAGATGCGCGACGCGGTCCGGGAGCGGATCTCGAACTCGCCCGAGCGGGAGCGGGAGATCGTCCGCACCGAACTGGGCAAGATCAACCGCATCCGGCTGACCCGTCTCGTGGAGACTCCCGAGACCCCCGAGGAAGAGAGCTCCCGATGAGCACCGACACCACCGCCTCGGTGTCCACACACATCCTGGACACCAGCATCGGCCGGCCGGCCGAGGGCGTGGCCATCACGCTCGCGGCCCGCAGCGGCTCCGACGCGGAGTGGGTCACGCTCGGCGGCTCCGCCACCGACGCGGACGGGCGCTGCAAGGACCTGCCGGCGCTGCCGGAAGAAACCACCCACGTGCGTCTCGACTTCGAGACCGAGACGTACTTCGCCAAGAAGCAAGCCGAGGCGCAGCAGGACGCCCCCCGCGTAAGGGACAGCGGTGCGTTCTTCCCGGAGGTGGCGATCACGTTCGCCGTCAAGCCGGGCGAGCACTACCACGTACCGCTGCTGCTCAACCCGTTCGGCTACTCCGTTTACCGAGGGAGCTAGCAGACATGCCCACGATTCTCGGCCAGAACCAGTACGGCAAAGCAGAGAACCGCGTCGTCAAGATCACGCGGGACGGCGCCACCCACCACATCAAGGACCTGAACGTCTCCGTCGCCCTCTCCGGCGACCTCGACGACGTCCACCTCACCGGCTCCAACGCCCACTGCCTCCCCACCGACACGACGAAGAACACCATCTTCGCGTTCGCCAAGGAGCACGGCATCGAGTCCGCCGAGCAGTTCGGCATCCACCTCGCCCGCCACTTCGTGACGAGCCAGGAGCCGATCAAGAGGGCGCGCATCCGGATCGAGGAGTACGCCTGGGAGCGCATCGCCTCCTCCGACGCCAACTCCAAGTTCATCGGCTCCGACGAGGTGAACCACTCCTTCGCCCGCAAGGGCCAGGAGACCCGCGTCACCCAGATCACCTACGACGGCGAGAAGTGGGAGGTCATCTCCGGCCTCAAGGACCTCGTCGTCATGAACTCCACCAACTCGGAGTTCTGGGGCTACATCAAGGACCAGTACACCACCCTCCAGGAGGCGTACGACCGCATCCTGGCGACCCAGGTGTCCGCCCGCTGGCGGTTCAACTGGACCGACGACGACCAGCGCATGCCCAACTGGGAGCGGTCCTACGAGCAGACCCGGAAGCACATGCTCGAGGCCTTCTCGGAGACGTACTCGTACTCCCTCCAGCAGACGCTGTACCAGATGGCCACGCGCATCATCAACCACCGCTCGGAGATCGACGAAGTCCGCTTCTCGCTCCCGAACAAGCACCACTTCCTGGTGGACCTCGAGCCCTTCGGCCTGAAGAACGACAACGAGGTCTACTACGCCGCCGACCGCATGTACGGCCTCATCGAGGCCACCGTCCTCCGCGACGGAGCCACGGCGCTGATCCCGGTCGACATGACCAACCTCTAAGCGGCATCTGAGTGACGGCCCCGCCCGCCCGCAGTCGGGCGGGGCCCGCACCAGAGCGGAGGCATTTCCATGGCACAGCCCGCAAAGGGGCCGGCGCACGCCGAAGGCCCGTGTTCCACTCCGCCGTCCACCACCGCCCCGGCCCCGGCCGCGTGCCACCCGGTGGACGAGAAGCTCCCCGCCTCGCGGCTCGTCCCCGCGGCGCTCCAGCACATCGCCGCCATGTACGCCGGCGTCGTCACCCCTCCGCTCATCATCGGCCAGGCCGTCGGCCTGGACGCCGCCGGAATGACGCGGCTCATCGCGGCCAGCCTGCTCATCGCCGGGTGCGCGACGATCCTGCAGACCCTCGGCCTCGGACGCTTCGCCGGCAACCGGCTCCCGTTCGTCAACGCCGCCTCGTCCGCGGGCATCGCCCCGATGCTCGCCATCGCCGAGACGAGCGCCCCCGGACACCAACTCCCCGCCATCTACGGCGCGGTGATGGTCGCCGGAGTCTTCTGCCTCGCCGTCGGACCCTTCTTCGGCAGGCTCCTGCGCTTCTTCCCGCCGCTCGTCACCGGCGTCGTCATCACCCTCATCGGGGTCACCCTGATGCCCGTGCCCGTCGGCTGGGCCCAGGGCGGCGACAAGACCGCCGCCGACTTCGGCGCCATGAAGTACCTGGCACTCGCCGGCTTCACCCTCGTCGTCATCCTGCTCTTCCAGCGCTTCGGCAAGGGCTTCGTCAAGCAGATCGCCCTGCTGCTCGGCCTGCTCATCGGCACCCTCGCCGCGATCCCCTTCGGGATGGCCGACTTCAGCGCCCTGCGTGAGGCGCCCGTCGCCGCCCTCCCCGCGCCCTTCGCCTTCGGCGCCCCCGAGTTCCAGCCCGCCGCGATCCTCTCCCTGTGCATCGTGATGCTGGTCCTCATGACCGAGTCCAGCGCCGGCATGCTCGCCCTCGGCGAGATCTGCGAGCGCCGCAGCGACGGCAGGACCATCACCCGCGGCCTGCGCACCGACGGCATCGCCACCCTGCTCGGCCCGGTCTTCGGCGGCTTCCCGACCTCCGCCTTCGCCCAGAACGTCGGCGTCGTCTCGCTGACCCGGGTCCGCTCCCGGTACGTGGTCGCCGTCGCCGGCGGAGCCCTGCTCGTCCTCGGCGCCTTCCCCGTCCTCGGCGCGGTCGTCTCCATGGTCCCCATGCCCGTCCTCGGCGGCGCCGGCATCGTCCTCTTCGGCTCCATCGCGGTCAGCGGCATCCGTACCCTGTCCGAGGCCGGACTCGACGACAGCTCCAACATCATCCTGGTGGCCGTCGCGCTCGGAGCGGGCATCATCCCGCTCGCCGCGCCCACCTTCTACGCCGGCTTCCCCGCCTGGGCGCAGACCGTGCTCGGCTCCGGCATCAGCGCGGGCGCGCTCGTCGCGGTCCTGCTCAACCTGTTCTTCCACCATCTCGGCACCCGGAGCCGTCACACGGCTCCGGCACTCAAATCCTCCTAGGGTCCTGCCGTGCCCACACCACCCCCGAGGAATGAAGGAAGCACCGCCATGGCAGCACCTTCGGCAGCCCAGCGCATCGTCATCGAGAACGCGGCGATCGCGACCGTCGACGCGAACGACACCGAGTACGCCTCCGGCCACCTCGTCGTCGCCGACAACAGGATCGAGTCCATCGGCGCCGGCAAGGCGCCCGAGGGCCTGGAGAACGTGGTCCGCCGGATCGACGCCACCGGTCATCTGGTGACGCCCGGCCTGGTCAACACCCACCACCACTTCTACCAGTGGATCACCCGAGGTCTGGCCACCGACCACAACCTCTTCAACTGGCTGGTCGCGCTCTACCCGACGTGGTCCCGCATCGACGAGTCGATGGTCCGCGTCGCCGCCCAGGGCTCCCTGGCGATGATGGCCCGCGGCGGTGTCACCACGGCCATGGACCACCACTACGTCTACCCGCAGGGCTCCGGCGACCTCTCCGGCGCCATCATCGGCGCGGCCGCCGACATGGGTGTCCGCTTCACCCTGGCCCGCGGCTCCATGGACCGCAGCGAGAAGGACGGCGGCCTGCCGCCGGACTTCGCCGTCGAGACCACCGAGGGCGCGCTCGCCGCGACCGAGGAGACGGTGCGGAAGTACCACGACGCCTCCTTCGACGCGATGACCCAGGTCGCCGTCGCCCCCTGCTCGCCCTTCTCCATCTCCACCGAGCTGCTCCGCGAGGGCGCCGCGCTCGGCCGCCGCCTCGGCGTGCGCATGCACACCCACGGCTCGGAGACCGTGGAGGAGGAGAAGTTCTGCCACGAGCTCTTCGGCATGGGCCCGACGGACTACTTCGAGTCCACCGGCTTCCTCGGCGAGGACGTGTGGATGGCGCACTGCGTCCACATGAACGACTCCGACATCGAGGCCTTCGCCCGCACCAAGACCGGTGTGGCGCACTGTCCCTCCTCCAACGCGCGCCTCGCCGCCGGCATCGCCCGCGTACCGGACATGCTCAAGGCGGGCGTCCCCGTCGGCCTCGGCGTCGACGGCACCGCCTCCAACGAGTCCGGCGAGCTCCACACCGAGCTGCGCAACGCGCTCCTCATCAACCGGCTCGGCGCCCACCGCGAGGCCGCGCTCAACGCCCGCCAGGCCCTGCGCCTCGGCACCTACGGCGGCGCCCAGGTCCTCGGCCGCGCCGACAACATCGGCTCCCTCGAGGCCGGCAAGCTCGCGGACTTCGTCCTCTGGAAGATCGACGGCCTCGGCCACTCCTCGATCGCCGACCCGGTCACCGCCATCGTCTTCGGCGCGGCGGCCCCGGTCACCGCCTCCTTCGTCAACGGCAAGCAGATCGTCGAGAACAACCGACTCCTGTTCGCCGACGAGGAGCAGATCGCGCGTGACGCGCGAGCGGAGGCGCAGCGCCTGGCCCGGATCACGGCCCAGAGCTGACCCTCCCCATGGAGTCCGACCGAGGGGGACGGCCCTCGGTCGGTCGCCGCGGACCCGAGCGGGGTCCGCGGCAGCCCGACCGGGTGGTGCCGTACGCAGAAGACCTACGGCACCACCCGGGACGGTGAAGTACGCCCGCACCCCCACACCGGGCACCCGTCCCCGCGTCGCACCCCTCCGCGCGCACCCCGCTCCACCCTCTTCACCCCGCACCGAGCCGCACCTCCTGCACTTCGCACCGCTTCGCACCACCTCCATGAACCCCGCGTCACCGCCGACGTGTAACCGACCGGAGGAACCCCGTGGCCGCCAAGCCCCAGGTTCGCAATGCACCAGAAGCAGGCTCCGCCCCCGAAGACCGAGAGAAGCATCCGGTCGACGAGACGCTGCCCCCACTCAAGATGCTCACCAGCGGCCTCCAGCACGTCGCCGCCATGTACGCGGGCGTCGTCGCCCCGCCCCTGATCGTCGGAGCGGCCGTCGGCCTCTCCGGCACCGAGCTCACCTTCCTCACCGGCGCCAGCCTCTTCACCGCCGGCCTCGCCACCTTCCTCCAGACCCTCGGCGTCTGGAAGATCGGCGCCAAGCTGCCGTTCGTCAACGGCGTCACCTTCGCCGGCGTCGCGCCCATGCTGGCGATCGTCGACACCACCGAGAACAAGGCCGACGCGCTCCCCGTGATCTTCGGGGCGATCATCGTCGCCGGTCTCCTCGGCTTCGCCGCGGCACCCTTCTTCTCCCGGCTCGTGCGGTTCTTCCCGCCCGTCGTCACCGGCACCGTGATCACCCTCATCGGCGTCTCCCTCCTCCCGGTCGCGTTCGGCTGGGCCCAGGGGCCCAACCCCACGGCCAAGGACTACGGTTCGACCACGCACCTCTCGCTCGCCGGCATCACGCTCGTCGTGGTCCTGCTGCTCCGCCGCTTCACCCGCGGCTTCCTCAAGCAGGTCGCGGTCCTGGTCGGCCTCGTCATCGGCACGCTCATCGCCATACCGTTCGGGGTCACCGACTTCAGCCCGGTGCAGGAGGCCGACATCGTCGGTTTCCCGTCCCCCTTCCACTTCGGCGCCCCGCAGTTCGCCCTCGCCGCGATCATCTCCATGTGTGTGGTCATGCTGGTCTCCATGACCGAGTCGACCGCCGACATGCTGGCGCTCGGCGAGATCGTCGAGCGGCCCGCCGACGAGAAGACCATCGCCGCCGGACTGCGTGCCGACACCCTCGGCTCCGCGATCAGCCCGCTCTTCAACGGCTTCATGTGCAGCGCCTTCGCGCAGAACATCGGTCTGGTCGCCATGACCAGGATCCGCAGCCGCTTCGTCGTCGCCGCCGGTGGTGGCTTCCTGGTCCTCATGGGCCTCTCGCCGGTCGCCGCCTCGCTCATCTCGGTCGTGCCCCGGCCGGTCCTCGGCGGCGCGGGCGTCGTCCTCTTCGGCTCGGTCGCCGCCAGCGGCATCCAGACCCTGGTCAAGGCCGGCCTGGAGAAGGACAACAACGTGCTGATCGTGGCCGTCTCGCTGGCCGTCGGCATCATCCCGATCACCAAGCCGGACTTCTACCACGCCTTCCCGGAGACCGCGCAGATCATCCTGGACTCCGGCATCTCGACCGGCTGCGTCGCCGCCGTCCTGCTCAACGTGGTCTTCAACCACCTGGGCCGCGGCCGCGACGCCGACGAGGTCACCGCGCCCATGGAGCCCGGCGAGGAGATCTCCGGCAGCGCCTCGGCGAAGGCGGCGCACGTCCACTGAGCCCGCTCCTCGTCCCACCGACCGCCCTGGTCCCCGCGCACGCCGCGGGGCCCGGGGCCGTGGTGCTGATCAACCCCAACTCCTCCACCGCCACGACCGCGATGATGACCGCCATCGCCCGGCGCACCCTGGGGCCCGCCCTTCCCGTCCGGGGCGTGACCGTCGCCCGGGGGCCGCGCATGCTCACCGATCCGGAGGCCCTGCGGGCCGCCGCCCCCGAGGTCCTCGCCGCCGGCCTCCGGGCCACGGCCGGGGGCGACTGCGCCGCCCTCCTCGTCGCCGCCTTCGGAGACCCGGGCCTCACAGCCCTCCGCGCGGCCACGACGGGAGCCGGTGCGAGCGGGGTGCACGGGTTGGCCGGGGCGAGCGGAGCGTACGGGGCGACGGGCACCCCCGCGTCCGGCATCCGGGAGGTCGGCATCCCCACGTCCGGCACCCTCACGTCCGGCACCCTCACGTCCGGCACCCTCACGTCCGGCGCCCCCACGTCCGGCATCCCCGTCGTCGGCATCGGCGAGGCGGCGCTGCTCGAAGCCGCCGCCGGCGGCACGCCCTTCGGCATCGCCACCACCACCCCGCTCCTCGCCGACGCCATCCACGCCCGCGTGAACGCCCTCGGCCTCGCCGACCGGTACACCGGCCTGCGGCTCACCGCGGGCGCCCCCGAACGCCTCTCCGCCGACCCGGAGCTCCTCCTCGACCGGCTGGAGCGCGCCGTCCGCGCCTGCGCCGAACGCGACGGGGCCCGCGCCGTCGTCATCGGCGGCGGCCCGCTGGGCGAGGCGGCCGAGGCACTCCACGCCCGCTGCGCGGTCCGGGTCGTCGCCCCGATCCCGGCGGCCTGCCGCGCGATCACCCGGCTGCTGACGGACCGCCGGACCGGCGGACCGACCGTCCGATGACGGCACTCACCGGCCCGGCGCGGCGGCACGGCGGCGCTCACCGCTCCTCCACCGCGATCCGGCGACGGCACTCCCGGGCCAGCGCGGGGTAGGCGGCGGCGATCGCCTCGTACAGCCGCTGCCTCAGCAGCCGTTCGGCCTCGCCCCGCCCGCTCTCCCCGTACAGCCCGTCGAGCAGCGCCTCGTACCGCGACAGGGCGTGCCGCAGATAGCTCACCTGCCAGCGCACCAGCGCCCCGGCCGGCGCGGGCGCGGGTGCGGGTGCACCGGGCGGTGCCCCCTCGCGCCGCGGCCCGGGACTTCGGGCTCCCAGCAGATGCCGGTGCCGCACGGCCCGCCGCTCCAGTTCGGGCCGGGGGAGCCGGGGCACCTCGATCGGTTCCGCTCGGATCGCGCTCAGGACGGCGGCCCGCCGCCGCTCGGCGTGGACCCCGGAGGCCGAGGCCCGCGCCCTGCAGAGCGCGGCCGTCTCGGCGAACTCGGGCGTCCGCTCCACCGTCTCCACCCGGGCCAGGAGGTAGAGCCGCACCGGCGCGAGGGACCAGCGGCGCGGATCGCGCCCCTGTACATCGGGCGTGCCGAGCAGATCCTGCACCATCGCGTCGGTCCAGCCGCGCCCCCGCACCCCGGCGAGCGACACATAGGTCGTACGGTCCGTCATGATTCCCCCCTCGTCGACTACTCAGCGTGACGATTCCAGTGAAGCGCACCCCACTGACAACGCCCCCTTGCCGAGTCGACGCCGACTGTGCGATATAGGTCTGGACCTTTCCGACGGACGGAGGCCGGCCCGTGCAACGCCCGCTCGCCGCAAGCCTGTTGACCGCACTCGCGCTCACGATGACGTTCTCCCTCACCGCCTGCGCCGGCGCCGCCGCCCCCGCGCCGAAGGACACCCGGGCACCCACCGTCCCCAGCGGAGTCACCGCCACCGCCGGCAGCGCGAGCACCGTCCACGTCATGTGGAGCGCGGCCACCGACGACCGCGCCGTCACCGGATACGCCGTCTACCGCGAGGGCCGCAAGGTCAAGGACCTCCCCGCCACCACGCTGATGACCGACGTCGTGGGCCTCGCCCCCGCGACCCCCCACCGCTTCAGCGTCCGCGCCCGCGACGCCGCCGGCAACGTCTCGCCCCCCAGCGCCACCGTCACCGCCACCACCCTCCGCGCCGCCGCCGAGGACCGCAGGCCTCCCACCACCCCGACCGCCCTCCGCGTCACCGCCGACGGCAGCCGCGCCGCCACCCTCCGCTGGTCCCCGGCCCGTGACGACACCCGGGTCACCGCGTACGACGTCTACCAGGCCGACACCCGCATCCACACCGTCCCCGGCACCGCGACCACCGCCCACCTGACGGGCCTGCGCCCCGGCACCGCCTACGCGTTCACCGTCCGCGCCCGCGACGCCGCCGAGAACTCGTCCCCGGACAGCGCGCCGGCCGACCTCACCACCGCCCCCTCCCCGGGCGCCCCGCCGAACACCGCCCCCCGAGACCTCACCGCCACGGCCCGCAAGGGCGAGATCACCCTCACCTGGACACCGCCGAGGACGGGCGCCCCCGTCACCCACCACGAACTCCACCTCGACGGCCGGTTCGCCACCACCATCGTCTGGGGCACCACCCCGCCCCCCGGCCGCGCGACGTACACCTTCCCGGTCCAGGACCCGCCGGGCACCCGCTACACGGTCACCCTGCGCGCCCAGCTCCCGGACGGCACCTGGGGCGACTTCTCGGCACCGAGGACCGTGGTCGTGCGCTGAACTCCAGGGCCCTTGGCCGGAATCGCACCCTTTCGCCGAGAACCGACGCCCCTCACCCTGCGACCAGGGGATGCGACGGGCCGCTGGGGGGCGCCGATGCCAGAGCCGATGTCCGAGCCGATGCCAGAGCCGATGTCCGAGCCGATGTCCGAGGCGATGTCCGAGCCGCCGTCGGAGCCGTCGTCAGAACGGTCGTCCGAGCCGTCGTCCGAGCCGATCTACGTACCCGCCCTGCCCGCCCGGCCGAGCGCGCTCGGCGCCTACCACCTGCTGACGCCGGACATCAGGGCCGCCCTCGTGCCGCTCTGGACCGTCCCGCCGCGCGTCGGCCGCGAGCGCACCCCCGGCCGCGGGCCGTCCCACCCCCTCGACCCCGACCCCGCCGCACTCGCCCGCCACGCCCGCGACACCCTGGACCTCATCGGACGGGCCCAGCGCGGTCGCCCCGCCTGGGTCGACACCCGCCACATCGAGCGCGAGCCGGGATTCCCCGGCATCGGCTCCGGCCGCACCCCGCTGAGGCCAGTGACCGGCATCGACCGCGCCGCCGCCCAGCAGGTGGCCTGCGCCGAGGCGGCCCGTGCCGGTGGCACCGGCCTCGGCATCCGGATACGCCCGGACGCCGTCGACTCCACGGCGGAGGCACTCTGCCGCCTCCTGGACCGGATCGCGTTCGCACGCTGCCCGCTGGACCTCCTCGTCGACCTGGGCGCCGTCGACGAGGACCCGGGCGCCGAACGCACGGCGCTCCACACCCTCGACCTCCTCGACCACCTCGGCACCCTCCACCCCTGGCGCACCGTCGTACTCCTCGCCGGCGCCTTCCCCCGCACCCACCCCGAGGGGTACGGGGCACCCCTGGCCGAGACGTACCGGACCGACCGTCACCTCCCCGAACTGCTCCGCCACGCCGCCGGCGGACAGGGTCCCCGACCCGCATACGGCGACTACGGGGCGCACGACGCGGCGAGCGCCGACCGGGTCTCCGACACCGGCGACGACCCCTTCCGGGGCGCGCTGCGCTACACCACCGCGCACACCTTCCTCATCGGCGAGGTGCCCGCCGAGTCCCACCACCACCTGACGGTCCGCGCCCTGGCCCGCGAGATCGTCGACGGCCCCGACTTCAGGGGAGCGGAGTACAGCGAGGGCGAGCGCTGGCTCCGCGCCTGCGCGGACGGCCGGGACCTCCCCGGCACCGGCCACCCCGACTTCTGGATCGGCCACGGCCACATCCAGCACCTCACCCACGTCGTCCGCACCCTGCGGCGACACTCCTGACCCCCGGCCCTTGCCCGCCGGAACCGGCTCCCCCGAACTACCCTGGGAAGCGTGGCCGGGACCGTTCTCACCAACACCGGGCTCGACGGCTTCCTCGACGGAGCGCCCGAGCGTCATGACCCCGCCTTCGCGCGGGCCGCCGAAGCGGTACTGGGACTGCTCGCCCTGCGCGGCGCCGACCGCGCGACGGGGCTGCCCGAGCCGACGCCCGGACTCGTGCGGCAGCTCCTCGTGGAGGACCTGCCGGCCTTCGTGTACGCGCCGCCCGGCGAGCTCGCCGCCTACCCGGCCGTCCTCGGGGCCCTCGCCGCACGGTTCGACGGCGGACGGCGCGAGAAGATCGCCGTGGTCGTCGCCGATTCCGCGCCCGACTTCGAGCGCGCCATGACCGACCCCGGCAACCTCACCTGGCACCGCTGGTACGCCTCGCTCCTGCGCACCTGCGGTGCCGACCTCGCCGACCCCGAGGACGTACGGCGCCGGCTCTCCGCCCTCGACGGCGCGCCGCTGCCCGACGGGGTGCGCCGCGCCCACCTCATGGGCCGGACCGCCCTCGCCGACGTGCTGCTCGCCGAGGCGCTCACGCGCGCGTACGTGCGGGACGCCGAGGCGCCCCCGGCCGCCGGTCCGCTGCTCACCGACCACGCCGTCGCGGCCGGCATCGGGCAGCTCGCCGCCGCGCTCCAGGACCGGTGGACCGCCGCCGGACTCGCCGAGCAGCTCGCCGGCCCGTACGCGCGGTTCGCGCCGGGACCCGACGCCTTCCCCCACCTCGTCCTCGCCGACGCCCTCCTCGACGAACACCTCGACTACTACGGGGACCCCGCCGCCCCCGCACCCCCGCCGCCCGCGATCGAGGCCGGGCCCGTGGAGGAGGACGCGGACACCCTCATCGCCGCCGTCGAGGAGCTCGCGGAGGAGGAGTTCGAGCCCTACGGGGGCGAGGCACCGCACCTGCTGTACGCGGTCTACCAGCGCGGCTGCTCCGCCGAGTCCGTCGCCCGCAAGGCAGCCGAGTACGAGGACTGGCCCGTCGACCCGGCCCTGGAGGACCTGCCCGTCACCGTGCCGGACGCGGCACCTGACGCGTACACCGTCCCGCCCCTGCCGGAGCTCGTACGGCTCCTCGGCACGGCGGAGCCGAACGAGGCCGACCGGGCGCGGCTCGAAGGACCGGCCCGCGACCTCGCCACGGTCCTCGACCGCCTCGCCGCCACCGGCCTGGTCTTCCGCACCGGCGACGCCTTCGGGCTCACCCCGCGCGGCGCGGGCGTCGTGCGCTATCTGCTCGGAGTGCGCGGGGTCGTCGCGCCCGACGCCGCCGAGGCCCTCGCCTGGGCCGCGCCGGACGTGGTCGCCGCCGCCGGCGGCTGGTCCGCGTCCGTCGCCGCGCGCGTGCTCGCCGACTGGCTCCACGCGCGCGGGGACACCTCCGACGCCTGGTCCCAGCTGCTCGCCGCCCTCGGCACCGTCCACTCCGGCACCTCCGACGCGGCCGCCACCCGCGGCCTCTTCGCCGTCCTGGACACGGCCGGTGCCCCGCCCGAGGCCCTGCGCGGTGCCCTGCGCGACCCCGTCGTCGGCGCGTACGTCCTGGACGCCCTGCGCGACCGGGGCGAGCCGGCGGACCCGATCCAGGTCCGGACCTCCGCCCGGGCCCTGCACGTCCTCGACGCGCTGCCCGGGAAGAAGGGCCCCCTGGAGTCCCGCCGCGCCGCCTTCGACACCGCGGCGGCCGCCTGGCCGGGCGGTTCCGCGGCCCTGGTCCGCGCGATGGCCGCGGCGGACCGGCACGAGACCGAGCGGGTCCTCCGCCCGCTCGGCATCACCCTCCCGTGAGCGCGGCGGACGTCACCCCGCCGTGAGGTACATCCCCGACGGCCCCGACCCCGCCGTGTTCCGGCAGCTCTGGTTCCCCGTCGGGCGGGCGCTGATCAGGGCCAGGCAGCGGCCGAGGGCCTGCTGGCCGTAGGCGTTGGGGTGCATCGACTCCTGGACGAGACCCTGTGTGCTCTGGCTGTCGATCCACCGCGCCCACTCGCTGGTCGTCCCCGACGGGGGCACGGTCGCCGTCACCTGCTTGGCGGCCTTCGCGCAGACCTCACGGCCCTGGAGCGCGTCCCGCAGGTCCAGGAACTGCACGCCCTTGGCCGTGGCGACGCCCTTGAGGCGGGAGGCGAGCTGGGGGACCAGGGAGTCGCGGGCCCAGTCCGAGTCGGCGTTCCAGAAGGGGCAGCCGCCGGTGTTGGTGCGGGCCCAGCCGCTCTCCCCGTACCGGTTGTCGGCGGCGCGGGGGATGGGGGACGGGTACGACTGGAGGACGATCCGGTAGTCGGAGGCGGCGTATCCGGCGGCGGTCATGACCGCCCGGATCTCGTCGACGGACTTGCCGACGTCGGCCATCACGCCGTCGATCCGCGCGTCGACCTCGGCCTGCTGGTCGTCGTGGCAGTAGGAGTACCAGACGATGTAGTCGGTGGCGCAGGTGGTGATGATGTCGGCGAAGCCGAGGTCGTTGCCGCCGATGGACAGCGCGATCAGCTCGACGTCGTTCGCGGCGGCGACGGCCGCCAGCTGGTCGGCCTGGGGCGCCTCGCCCTTGTAGGCCTGGCCGCCCTGGGAGGCGCGGAAGACGTTCTTCGTCGTCGCCCCGGAGCAGGCGAGGTTGATCAGGGAGCTCGCGATCGGACCGGCGCTCCGCACCTCGGAGGTGTCCGAGCGGTGACAGCCGCCGGCGGTGGAGCCGTACACCCGGGAGGGGTCGTAGGCGCTGCCCGTCCAGGCGCGGTCGGTGCCGTTGCGGCTGCCGGAGTTGGTGAGGCTGTTGCCCTGCCAGCGGCCGGCCTCGCCGGAGATGTAGCTGTCGCCCATGGCGACGACGGCGGTGGGGCCGGTGCCGGGGGCGGCGGTGGCCGTGGGGGCGGCGACGGAGGCGAGCCCGGCGGCGGTACACAGTGCCAGGAGTGCGCGCAGCGCACGGTGGGGGGTCGAAGGCATGGCTGTGCTCCTGCGGTATGCGGTGACGCAGTGACGTGGGGGACAGCCGCCGGCCGGTGGCATGGCGGAATCTCGCACGGCGTGGCTTGTTACCGCTAGGTAGCTGCATATCTCGGTTCCGTCACGTCGCCTGTGAGGTCACAGGAACGGGAACAGGGCCCCGCCTCCGGTGCTGTGCGACACCGGTGACGAAGCCCTGCTCAGGTTGCTGTCGGCGGCTGTGCGGGCAGCCGAGTCAGCCGTACGGGTCGGGTCAGCCGACCAGCTGCTCGTACGCGGGAAGGGTCAGGAAGTCCGCGTAGTCCGCGTCGAGGGAGACGTGCAGGAGCAGGTCGTGGGCCTGCTGCCACCTGCCGGCCGCGAAGGCCTCCTCGCCGATCTCGGCGCGGATCGCGGCCAGCTCCTCGGCGGCGACCTTGCGGGCGAGCTCGGGGGTGGCGGTCACGGTCTTCCCGGCGTGCTCGAACTCGACACCCGCGTTGATCCACTGCCAGATCTGGGAGCGGGAGATCTCGGCGGTGGCCGCGTCCTCCATCAGGTTGAAGATGGCGACGGCGCCGAGGCCGCGCAGCCACGCCTCGATGTAGCGGATGCCGACCTGGACGGCGCTGACGAGGCCGCCGTAGGTGGGCTTGGCGTCGAGCGAGTCGATGGCGATGAGGTCGCCGGGCGCGACGGAGACGTCCTCGCGGAGACGGTCCTTCTGGTTCGGCCTGTCGCCGAGGACCGCGTCGAAGGAGGCCATCGCGATCGGGACCAGGTCGGGGTGGGCGACCCAGGAGCCGTCGAAGCCGTCGCCGGCCTCGCGGTCCTTGTCGGCCTTGACCTTCTCGAATGCGACCTTGTTGACCTCGGCGTCCTTGCGGGACGGGATGAACGCCGCCATGCCGCCGATCGCGTGCGCGCCGCGCTTGTGGCAGGTGCGCACGAGGAGTTCGGTGTACGCGCGCATGAACGGGGCGGTCATCGTGACCGCGTTGCGGTCCGGAAGGACGAACTTGGCCCCGCCGTCACGGAAGTTCTTGACGATGGAGAAGAGGTAGTCCCAGCGGCCCGCGTTCAGGCCGGCGGCGTGGTCGCGGAGCTCGTAGAGGATCTCCTCCATCTCGTACGCGGCCGTGATGGTCTCGATGAGGACCGTGGCGCGGACGGTGCCCTGCGGGATGCCGACGTAGTCCTGCGCGAAGACGAAGATGTCGTTCCAGAGGCGGGCCTCCAGGTGCGACTCCGTCTTCGGGAGGTAGAAGTACGGGCCCTTGCCGAGGTCGATCAGACGCTGGGCGTTGTGGAAGAAGTACAGGCCGAAGTCGACGAGCGCGCCGGGCACCGGCCGTCCGTCGAAGGTGAGGTGACGCTCCTCCAGGTGCCAGCCGCGCGGCCGCATGACGACGGTGGCGAGCTCACCGGCCGGCTTGAGCGCGTACGACTTGCCCGACCTCGGGTCCGTGAAGTCGATCTTCCGGGTGTAGGCGTCGATCAGGTTGACCTGGCCGAGGACGACGTTCTCCCAGGTCGGCGCCGAGGCGTCCTCGAAGTCGGCGAGCCAGACCTTCGCGCCGGAGTTGAGGGCGTTGATCGTCATCTTGCGGTCGGTCGGGCCGGTGATCTCGACACGGCGGTCGTTCAGGGCCGCCGGGGCCGGCGCGACCTTCCAGGAGTCGTCGGCGCGGATCGCGGCGGTCTCCGGAAGGAAGTCCAGGGTGGACGTACGGGCGATCTCGGCGCGACGCTCCGCTCGGCGGGCGAGGAGCTCGTCCCGGCGCGGGGTGAACCGCCGGTGCAGTTCGGCGACGAAGGCCAGGGCGGCCTCGGTGAGCACCTCCTCCTGACGCGGGAGGGGCTCGGCATCGACGACGGCCAGGGGGGACGGCGCTGGTGCGGACATGAACTGTCACTTCCTTCAGCGGACTTCACGGGCGGTGCCAGGCGGCCGCCGGGCGTCGCGGATCGGCACGGAGTGCCGCAGGCGCCGAGATACGGCCGCGAGCGCCTTCTGAACGAGCAGGCGCTTCTGAACAGTGGATACTAGTTTCCTCATGGTGGAAGTTCAATGGTTTGTTGATGTCGAGATTCTCCGGATCGACAGAACATGGCGCTCGGTGCCAGCCCGTTCACTCCAGGTGCGCCAGGTCCGCCTCGGTGTCGATGTCGTAGGGCTCGGCCACATCCGAGCAGTCCACCGGGGTGATCGCATCCCGGTGCGCCGCCAGATAGTCCCGTGCACCCCGGTCGCCCACCGCCGTCTCCGCGATGCCCGCCCAGTGCCCGGCGCCGAACAGCACCGGATGGCCCCGCTCCCCGTCGTACGAGGCGGCCGCCAGGGAATCCCGTGAGCCGTACGCCGCCCGGACCCGGGCCACGGCCTCCGCCCCGATCCCCGGCTGGTCCACCAGCAGGACGAGCGCCGCGTCCACGCCGCACGGATCGGCGGCCAGCGAGGCGAGCCCGGCCCGCAGCGAGGAACCCATGCCCTCCGCCCACTCCGGGTTGTCCACGAGCACACACCCGGGCAGCTCCGCCCGCTCCCGTACGAGCTCCACCGACGCGCCCAGCACCACGTGCACCACCTCGCACCCGGCCTCGCGCAGCACCCCCACGGCGTGTTCCACCAGCGGCCGCCCCCGGTGCGGGAGCAGCGCCTTGGGCCGCCCCCCGAGCCGCCTCCCGCCCCCGGCGGCGAGCAGCAGTCCGGCGACGACGGGGGTTCGATCTTCTGCAGCTGTCATGCCACCTGCATACCCCATGAGGCGGAATCACACGGTCGCCTGAATTCCGTCCACCAAGGGTGGCGCGCCGGGGTGGCGAAGGAGTTAACTGACCCCCACTCACGGCGCCCGACCGCCGTCCGGGGGGTCGGCTCGGAGTGTCCGGAGTGTTCGTCGTACGGAGTTCTGCGCACAGTGTCGTGCGAGGGGGAGAACCATGTTGCGAAGCGTGGGGCAGAGGCGAGTGACCGGCGAGGGTGTGGACCCCAGGGTGGCCGAACTGCGGTCCGCCGTGTCCCGGCTCCGGCGTGAACTGGCCGCACACCGGGTCGAGTTCGCCGACCGGGGGATCGCCGAGGACGAGCTCGCCGCGCTGGACGCCATGGCGCTCAGCGGCGACCCCGAGGTACGGCGGCTGCGCCGCTCCCTGCTGATCGTCGCGGGCTCCGTCGGCTCCGTCAGCGCGCTCGCCGAGGGCCTCGCGGGGGTCCGGCGTGCCGTCGAGCTCTTCGGGCCCCCGCAGCCCGGACAGTAGGAGGCCCCGCGGCCGGGCCGGGCGCACCTCCCGGCCCGGGCGGTTCCCCGGAAGGTCCCTCCGGTGCGGGACCTTCGGGTACCCGCGAGGGGTTTGCGGGGCCCTGTCCGGTGGCCGATTCCGGGAGAACACTTCCATCCTGGAGGGGAGACTCCGCCCTCGGCGGGCCGGCCGGAAGGCGGTGGTGGACGTGGCGGCCACGGATCGCGAGGTCCCGCGGGGCGCCCCCGTACCCGGCGGCGCCGACCCCCTCGGCGACCCCTTCCTACGGACCCGGTTCGCCCTGCCGGGGCGCCCCGGCACGTTCCTGCGCCGCGACCGCCTGGTCGAGCACCTCGGGCAGGCCCTGCTGACCCCGCTGACCGTGGTCAACGGCTCCGCCGGGGCCGGCAAGTCCCTCCTGGTCGCCGACTGGGCCGCACACCTCGGGCGGCCGGTCGCCTGGCTCACGCTCGACGCGGCGGTCGAGGGCCCCGGAATGTTCTGGGCGCAGCTGCTCCAGTCCCTCAACGCCTGCGGAGTACCGGTACCCACCGCCATCGACTTCCCCGCCGACGCGACCCGGGTCCACCACACGCTCCTGAGCCGGCTCGCCTGGGAACTCGCCGGGCACGACCGGCCCGTCACCGTGGTGATCGACGAGTTCGAGCGGATGACCGACCCCGAGGTCGCACGGCAGCTGGAGTTCGTCCTGCGGCACGCGCGGCCGGGGCTCCGCCTCGTCCTCGTCAGCCGTACCGAACCCCTCCTCCCGCTCCACCGCTACCGCCTCGCCGGCGAGATGACCGAGATCCGTGACGCCGATCTGGCCTTCACCACGGAGGAGGCGGTCGAGCTCCTGGAGCTGCACGGGCTGTCGCTGGCCGTTCCGGTGGCCGGAGCCCTGGTGGAGCGCACCCGGGGATGGGCGGCCGGCCTCCGGCTGAGCGCCCTGGCGGCGCGGTCGAGCCCGGACCCCGAGCTCTACCTGAAGCAGTTCGAGGCGGGACAGGGCACGATCGCCGACTTCCTCCTCGCCGAGGTGCTGGAACGGCAGACCCCCGAGACCCAGGCCCTGCTGCTGCGGATCAGCGTCCTGGACCGCTTCTGCCCCGGCCTGGCGGACGCGCTGACCCAGCGGCGCGACGCCGCGACGATCCTGGCGGAACTCCACCGTGCGAACGCCTTCGTCGAGGACTTCGGGCACGGCTGGTACCGGCTCCATCCGCTCTTCCGGGAGATCCTCCTGGTCCATCTGCGGCGGCGCGCCCCCGGCCTGGAGACGGAGCTGCACCGGCGCGCCGCGCACTGGCTGCGGCGCTCCGGAACCCTGCCCGAGATGCTGGCCCACGGCGCCGCCGCCAGGGACTGGACGTACATGGCCCGGGTCCTGGTCGAGGATCTGGAGATCGGGCGGCTCATCACCGGCCCGGGCTCGGGGGAGCCCGTCGACTGGTTCGCCGGGATGGAGGGCGAGACGCCCGACCCGGCCACGAACCTCGTCCGCGCCGCCTGCGAGCTGTCCCGGTCCGATCTCGACCGGGGCCTGGCGCACCTGCGCCGCGCCGAGGAACAGCTGGCGTCCGACGGCCGGGACTTCCCGGCCGCCCGGCTGAGCTGGGCCGTCCTGGAGGCACTGGCCGGGCGCCTGGCCGGCTCGGCGGGACGCGCCGAACGGGCCACCCGGTCGGCCCGGCAGCTGATGCCCCGGATGCCCTCCCGGCTGCTGGAAGGACACCCGGAACTCGACGCCCTGCTGCTCACCCACAGAGGCTCGTCCGCGCTCTGGGCCGGACGCTACGAAGACGCCCGGACCGACCTCACCGCGGTGGCCCGCGGTCCCCGTACGGCGTCCACCGCGCTCCCGCGGATGGAGGCACTCGAACACCTGGCGCTCGTCGACCACCTCGACGGGCGGCCGGGCGCGGCGGAACGCAAGGTCTCCGCCATGACGGCCGAGGCCGAGCGGTACGGCCTGGCCCAGCCGTGGGGTTCCGGACTCGGGCAGGTGGTCCTGGCCGCGGTGGCACTCGGCCGGGACGACGTGGACCATGCCGAGGCCCTCCTCGCCGACGCGCCCGGTCCGCGGTCGGCGGACCCGGTGCCGGCGGCGGCCGGCCGCGCCGTCACCGCCGGTGTGCTGCTGGCCCGGGGCCGGACGGGCGCCGCGCTGGCCGTCGCGGCCCGGCCCGTTCCGGCCGCCGACGACTCACCCTGGGCGCAGGGCACCGCCGCCCTGGTCGTCTCGGAGGCCCTCCTGGCCGAGGGCCGTCCGGACGCGGCCGTCGAGGCCCTCCGGCAGGTCGCCGGGGACCAGCCGCTGTGCACCGTCGGCCTGGCGCGGGCGTATCTCGCCGCCGGGGACCCCCGTACGGCCCTCCGCCTGCTCGACGGTCTGGAGGCCCACGGGCGGTCGGGACCGGGGGTGGCGGTGCCCGCCGCGCTGGTACGGGCCCAGGCGGCGGCGCTGGAGGGAGACACCGCCACCGTGCGCCGACTCCTCGCGCAGGCCCTCGCCGAGGGCCGCCGCGAGGAGCTCAGACGCCCCTTCCGCAGCGCCGGGCCCTGGATCGACGCGTTCCTGGCGGAGCCGTCGCTGCGGGCGTCGGCGCTCGGATGGCTCGTTCCCGACCCGGAGGCGCCGGACGGCCCGGCCCCGGGCGGCCCCGGGCCGGGTATGCCGGTGGAGGAGCTCAGCGAGCGGGAGCGCGACGTCCTGGAGCGGCTGGCCCGGGCGATGTCGACCGAGGACATCGCCGCCGACCTGTACGTGTCGGTGAACACGGTGAAGACCCACCTCAAGAGCGTCTACCGGAAGCTGTCCGTGCACCGGCGCAACGACGCCGTCCGCCGCGCCCGTGAGCTGGGGCTGCTGTGACCGGACGCCCGGCGGCGACGGGGCGGGCGCCCCGACGCCGGGCGTCACCCGCAGCGGGTGAGGCGGCCGCCGGCCGTTTCCGGTGTGATGGCGACGAGGGTGTGCTCACCTTCTCCGCTGCCGGCGGTACCGGCAGTCAGGGTCCGGCGAGGTGGCGACCGTGAGACGTTGGCGTGCTCTGATCGTGCTGGGGGCGGCCCAGTTCCTGATGGTGCTGGACACCTCCGTCATGAACGTCTCCATCAGCCAGCTGGTCGAGGACTTCGACACCGAGGTGACCGCGATCCAGGCCGTCATCACCCTGTACGCCCTGGTCATGGCCGCCTTCATGCTCATCGGGGGCAGGTTCGGGGACATCCTGGGCCGGCGCCGCGTCTTCCTGATCGGCATGGCGGTCTACGGCGTCGGATCGGCCCTGACCTCCGTCGCGCCCACCCTGTGGGTCCTGGCCCTGGGCTGGTCGGTCATCGAGGGGCTCGGCGCCGCACTGGTGCTGCCGTCCATGGCGGCCCTCGTCGCCGAGTCCTACCGGGGCCGCGACCGCTCCGTCGCGTACGGCGTGATCGGCGGCCTGGCCGGGGCCGGCATCGCGGTGGGTCCGCTGCTCGGCGGCTGGGTGACGACGTACCTCACCTGGCGCCTCGTCTTCGCGGGCGAGGTCGTGGTGGTGCTGGCCGTGCTCCTGTTCCAGGGGGCGATCCCGAAGCGGCCCCCGGCGGGCCGCCGTCCCGGCATGGACGTCGTCGGCGCCGTGCTGTCGGCGGCCGGTCTGGGGCTCGGTGTGCTCGGTGTGCTCCAGAGCAGCAGCTGGGGATGGGTGCAGCCGCGGAACCCTCCCTTCACGGTCTTCGGCTTCGCCCCCACGCTGTTCGTGGTCGGGGCCGGCGTCGTGGTCCTGTACTTCTTCCGCGTGTGGGAGGAGAGGCGGGAGGCCCGCGGTGCCGACCCCCTGGTCCATCTGGCCCTGTTCCGCAGACCCGCTCTGAGCTCGGGGCTGATGAGCCTGCTGAGCCAGAACCTCATCCTGCTGGGGCTGTTCTTCACGATCCCGCTGTACCTGCAGGTGGTGCAGGGCCTGGACGCCTTCGAGACCGGACTGAGGCTCCTGCCGGTCTCCGTCACCATGCTCGTGGCCTCCCTGGGCGGCGCGCGGCTCGGGCGCAGGGCCGGCCCGCGGCGGATCGTGCGCCTGGCCCTGGCGGTGCTGCTCGTCGCCATCGGCTGGCTCGTCGCCACCATCGACCCCGAGCTCGACGACGCCCAGTTCTTCTGGGCCATGGCGCTCCTCGGCCTGGGCGTCGGGCTGCTCGCCTCGCAGCTCGGCAACGTCGTCCAGTCGAGCGTGGGGGAGGAGGAGCGCAGCGAGGTCGGCGGCCTGCAGTTCACCGCCCAGAACCTGGGGTCCGCACTGGGCACGGCCCTCATCGGCTCCCTGCTGATCGGAGCCCTGGCCCAGGCCTTCACGACCCAGGTCGAAGAGGACCCGCGGCTCTCGGACGCGGCCCGGCAGCAGACGAGCGTCGCCCTGGAGGCCGGGATCAACTTCGTCCCCACCGACCAGGTCCGCTCGGCGGCGGAGAGCGCGGGGCTTCCGCCGCACGAGGTGGACGCCGTCACCGACGCGTACGCCTCGGCCCAGCTCGACGGCCTCAAGGCAGCCGTCCTCGCGACCGGGGGCATCACCCTGGCGAGCTTCTTCGTGACGCGCGGTCTGCCCGGCGCCGGCGGGACCGGTGGCGGGACCGGCGGCGAGCGCCGCGAGCCGGACGCCACGGACCCCGAGCCGCCGGAGCCCGGCCCCGCCGGCCCGTGATTCACCCGTGCGGGGTGAGGCAGGCGGACACACGGAGGCGGACCATCGAAGCCAAGGGCACGACCGGCCAGGTGACCGCCACCCCGAGAGGGGGCACGCCATGCAGTACGAGATCCGCGTCGACGGGCACATGTCGGAGACGCTGATCGGATCCTTCCCCGAGTTGGAGCACGTGATGATCTCCGGCCAGACGCTGCTGTACGGCCCGCTCGTGGACGAGGCTCACCTGTACGGCCTGCTGGCCCGCTTCCAGTCGCTCGGACTGCACGTGGTGGAACTGCGGCGGCTGCCGGAGTGACCGCGGCGGACCCCGACACGAGAAGGACCCGGAACGGAGCGCGGACATGGACACACCGACCTACCTCGCCTACGACTACCCACTGCTGAGTGCCTTCTGGACCATGCTGTGGTTCTTCCTGTGGATCCTGTGGTTCATCCTGCTCTTCCGGATCATCTGGGACATCTTCCGGGACGACAGCATGGGTGGCTGGGGCAAGGCCGGATGGCTGGCGTTCGTCATCCTGCTGCCCTTCCTCGGCGTGCTGGTCTACGTCATCGCCCGGGGCAAGCAGATGGGGCAGCGGGAGGTCGAGCACGCCATCAAGAAGCAGGAGGCGTTCGACTCCTACGTCCGCCAGACCGCCGGCGGCGGCGCCCGTCCCAGCCACGCGGACGAACTCTCCCGGCTCTCCGAGCTCCGCACCCGCGGCGACATCAGCGAGGAGGAGTTCCGCAGGGCCAAGGAGCTCGTCCTGAGCGACGACCGGCCGTCCACGCCCGCCGGCACCGGCGCCGACACGGGCACCGGCACCACCACCCCGAGTCCTTGAGACGGGCCCGGGGAAAGGAAAGGGGACCGAGATGACCACCGCGCACAGCGCCCAGGTGTCATCGGCGAAGCACGCGTGGGCCGGAGGCCTCCGGATGTTCGCCGGCGTCATGCTCGCTCTGGCAGGGCTGCTCGGCATCTTCCGAGGGATCATGGCGATCGCCGAGGACGACATCTTCGTCAGCACGCCCAACTACGTCTTCCGGTTCGACCTCACCGGCTGGGGATGGATCCATCTCTGCCTCGGCATCGTCGCCCTGCTCGTCAGCTTCGGGCTCTTCCAGGCGGCCGCCTGGGCGCGGTACACCGGCGTGGGCATCGCCGCGCTGGTCATCATCGCGAACTTCCTGTCGCTGCCGTACTACCCGTGGTGGTCCGTCATCATGATCGCGATGTCCGGGTTCATCATCTGGGCCCTGTGCGTCGACCGCGGGGACGACATGGGCGGCTCGGCCACCGGGAGGCAGTCGTGAGCGACCTGAAGTTCGAGCAGAAGAGCTCCCTGTCCCGTGCCGAGGCCGCGGAGCAGCTCGAGTCGCTCGCTCGCGCACTCAGGGAGGGTGAGGACGCCGAGCTCCGGTGGGGGCCCGGCGTGCTGAGCCTGAAGATCCCCGACACGCTCCGCGCCGAGGTGGAGTTCGAGGTCGAGGACGGCGAGATCGAGCTGGAGATCGAGCTGAAGTGGCGGATGGACGACGAGGCCAAGGCTTCCGGGACCAAGGCACCCGCGCCGAAGAAGGCGGAGGTGAAGAAGGCGGAGCCCAGGAAGCCCGCGCCCAAGAAGCCCGCACCGAAGAAGCCCGCACCGAAGAAGCCCGCGGCCAAGAAGCCCGCACCGAACAAGCCCGCACCCACGAAGCCCGCACCCAAGAAGCCCGCGGCCAAGAAGGCCAAGCCCGGGCCGTCCGCGCCCCCCGCCCGGGGCCGGAAGTCCGCCTCGCCCGCCAAGTCCGGGTGAGCCCGGGGATCCCCGGGGGTCCGAGTGCTTCTGTTTCACCCGGTTGACCTGGCCGCCGTGCCGGTGCCGCCAGGCACGAGTTGGGTGGGACACGGACCCCCGGAGAACGGAACCTGCCATGTACGAGATGCACATCGCGCCCGACCACTCCAGCGGACTTCTGGTCTGGCACGTGATCGCCAAGGAGGCGGTCAGCAGCCTCTGCGGTCAGACCGTCGACCGCCGCGCGGACGGAGAGCCGACGGACCGGCACTGTCTGCCGTGCATGCGGTCCCTCCAGGACCTGATGGGAGCCAGGGCCGCCTCGTCGGCCGAGGGCCGGGCGGACGGCCTCACCGCCTGATCAGCCGCCGCGCGGTCGCCGTCGCGACCGCCGCCGTGCGCGAGTCCACGCCCAGCTTCGCGAAGATGTGCACCAGGTGGGACTTCACCGTCGCCTGGCTCAGGAACAGCGCCTTGCTGATCTGCTGGTTCGACAGGCCCTCGCCGACCAGCTGGAGGACCTCCAGCTCGCGCTTGGTCAGGGCCTCCGCCGGTGTCCGCATCCGGTCCATCAGCCGGTGCGCCACCGCCGGCGCGAGGGCCGACTGCCCGGCCGCCGCCGTCCGGACCGCCGCCGCCAGTTCCTCGGGCGGCGCGTCCTTCAGGAGGTAGCCGGAGGCACCCGCCTCCACCGCCGCCAGGATGTCCGCGTCCGTGTCGTACGTCGTCAGGACCAGCACCTTCGGCCCGCCCGGCACGCCGGTGATCGCCGCCGTCGCCTCGGAGCCGTGCATGCCCGGGCCGAACTGCAGGTCCATCAGGACCACGTCCACGTCCCCGGCGGCGGCGAGCTCCACCGCGCGCTCGGCCGTGGCCGCCTCCGCGACCACCGCGAAGTCCGGCTCGGTGTCGAGGACCGCGCGCAGGCCCGCCCGTACCACCGGGTGGTCGTCGGCGAGGAGGAGTCGGATGGTCATGCGGTGGCTCCAGCGGGGAGGGGGAGGGAGACGGCGACGGCGGTGCCCTGGCCGGGCGCCGACTCGACGGTGAACGTGCCGCCCAGCGACTCCGCCCGCGAGCGCATCGCCGGAAGCCCGAAGCCGCCGTCGGAGGAGGGGCGTACGGAAGCGGGGTCGAAGCCGTTGCCGTCGTCGACGACGTCCAGGGTCACCGACGCGTCCATGAACGACAAGGTGATCTCCGCCCGCGAGGCCGAGGCGTGCCGCACCGTGTTCGCGAGCGCCGACTGCGCGATCCGCAGCAGCGCCACCTCGTACGGGGTCGGCAGCTCGACCGGTGTGCCGCTCGCCGAGAACCGCACCCGCGGCCCGGGTCCCGGAGTCACCCCGGTGACCGGCTCGCACAGGCGCTCCAGGGCCGCCGCGAGCGAGCCGCGCTCCAGGTCCGGCGGCGACAGCGCCCGGACGAAGCGCCGCGCCTCCGCCAGGTTGTCCTGCGCCGCCTCGCGGGCCCGGCCGATGTGGCCCGCGGCGGGGGAGTCCGGCGGGAGCACCCGCTCGGCCGCCCGAAGCAGCAGCTGGATCGAGGACAGGCCCTGCGCGAGCGTGTCGTGGATCTCCCGGGCGAGCCGCTCCCGCTCGGCGAGCGTCCCCGCGTGCCGCTCCGCGGCCGCGAGCTCCGCCCGCGTCTCGATCAGTTCCTCGATGAGCCGGCGCCGCCGCTCGCTCTCCCGGTACAGGGCCTGATAGCCGAGGACCGTCGCCACCGCGACCGCCGCACCGAGCAGCGGCCCGATGAAGACACCCGGGTTGAGCGCGGCGCCGTGGCCCACGTACGAGAGGATCGCCGCGCCCGCCGTGAGCGTCACGGCCGGCAGCGACCAGCGGGTGGGCAGCAGGTGCAGCTGGAGGAAGTACAGGGGGAAGGCCAGCCAGAGCGCCTCCGGCGTCAGCCAGAGCAGCGCCAGCCAGGACGCCCCGAGGACCGCGAGCCAGACGGCGGCGGCCCGCTGGGAGCTCCGCACGGACGGCAGGTACGAGCCGGCCGCGTAGACCGCGCCCGTCACCGCCGCCATGACCGTCCCGGCGGCCGAGTCCGCCCGTACCGCCGCCAGGACGAGCAGGCCCGCCATGAGGAGGTGCAGGCAGACGCGCAGGGCGCGCAGGGCGGGGGTGAGTGAGCGGGGGTCCATGGTTTCTCCAGCGTAGACACCGGGCGACAATCCGGACTCAACCGAAAGTTTGATTGCGGAGCCATCCGTGGCGCGATGCCCGCCGGGGGCCTCCGGGACCACTCTGGTCAGCATGTTCGTGGCATGGAGAGACCTGAGATTCGCCAAGGGGCGGTTCACCCTCATGGGCACGGTGATCGTGCTGATCACCCTGCTCGTGGGGTTGCTGTCCGGGCTGACGGCCGGACTCGCGCGAGAGAACATCTCCGCGATCACCGGTCTGCCCGCCGACCGGCTGGCCTTCGCGGCACCGCCGTCCGGGCAGTCGGTCTCCTTCACCAATTCGACGGTGACGGAGGAGCAGTGGCGCGGCTGGGCGGAGCGGCCCGGGGTGACGGAGGCCGATCCCCTCGGGATCCGTACCCTCAACGCCGCCGCCGGTGACCGCACCGCGGCCGTCTCCGCCTTCGGTTCGGAGCCGGACGCGGGCCTGGCCCCCGGTTCCGTCGGCGCGGGCAGGGCGGTCCTGTCCGAGTCGGCGGCGGAGGAGCTGGACGTGCGCGCCGGCGACATCGTCCGCCTCGGCCCGCTGGAGGTCACCGTCTCCGCGGTGTCCGGCGACGCCTCGTACAGCCACACGCCCGTGGTGTGGACCTCGCTCGACGACTGGCAGAAGCTCGGCCACAGCGGCACCACCCCGCAGGACCAGGCCACCGTCATCGCGCTGAGTGGCGACGGCGTCGACTGGGCGGCCGGCGACAAGGCCGCCGGCACCGAGGCCCGCACCCCCGACGGCGCCCTCACCGCCATAGGGTCCTACCAGGCCGAGAACGGTTCGCTGCAGCTGATGCGCGGCTTCCTCTTCGCCATCTCCGCGCTGGTCATAGGAGCCTTCTTCACCGTCTGGACCATCCAGCGCAGCGGTGACGTCGCCGTCCTCAAGGCGCTCGGCGCCTCCACCCCGTACCTCCTCAAGGACGCCCTCGGACAGGCCGTCCTCATGCTCACCGGCGGCACCCTGCTCGGCACCGCGCTCGCGGTCGGCATCGGCGCCCTCGTCAGCGGCGGGAACGTGCCCTTCGTCCTGGAGCCGCTGACCGTCCTGGGGCCCGCCGCCGTGATCGTCGTCCTCGGTGTCCTCGGCGCCGCCCTGTCCATCCGGCGGATCACCGCCGTCGACCCCCTCACCGCCCTCGGGAGCGCCCGATGAGCCTCGTCCTCGACGACGTCACCCTCACCTACCCCGACGGCGAAGGCCGGCTCACCGCCCTCGACGCCGTCTCCCTCACCGTCCCCGCCGGTACGCTCACGGCCGTCGTCGGCCCCTCCGGCTCCGGCAAGTCCAGCCTCCTCGCGGTCGCCGCCACCCTGGTGACCCCGGACTCGGGCCGGGTCGCCGTCGCGGGTACGGACACGGGGGTGCTCACCGCCGCCGCCAAGGCGGAGCTGCGCCGCGAGCACATCGGGATCGTCTTCCAGCAGCCGAATCTGCTGCCGTCGCTCAGCGCGCTGGAGCAGCTCCAGGTGATGGCCCATCTGTCGGGCCGGGCGCCGAAGTCCTTCCGCGGCCGGGCCGGGGACCTCCTCGACGCGGTGGGCCTCGCGGACCAGGCGCACCGGAGGCCGCACCAGCTGTCGGGCGGGCAGCGGCAGCGCGTGAACATCGCGCGGGCGCTGATGAACGAGCCGTCCGTGCTCCTGGTGGACGAGCCGACGAGCGCCCTGGACCACGAGCGGGGGGCGGCGGTCATGGACCTCCTGGCCACGCTGACGGCCGAGCGGGGCACGGCGACGGTCCTGGTCACCCACGACCGCACCCATCTGGCCCGTACCGACCGCACGGTGACGGTCCAGGACGGGCGGCTGACGGATTCCGTACGGGCCTGAGCCCGGGGGGCCGGGCGACACCGCCCGGGGACGCCCCGGGGCCGGGCGTCCCCCTCCGCCCTGCCCCCCGCCCGACCGGAGACGACCGGGACCGGGCCGGGGCGGAACGGGGCGGGGGCCGATCCGGCGGACCGGGCCCTGAGCCTTCGGTCCGGGGGCGCAGGGCCCGGCGGACCGGTCGGTCGTGGTGTCAGCAGAACCAGACGACCAGGCGGACGTTCTCGTCCCCGTGGGCGGTCGCGAGTTCCCGCATCACGGTCCACACCGGGCCCCAGTCGCCGTCCGGCGGGACGAACATGCGGGGCGTCCAGGTCACGGGGCGGTACACGGCGCCGTTCCAGTGGACCTCGCCGCCCGCCGGCCACTCCGGTGGCATCAGGTCCTCGCCGAAGAGCTCCTCCGCCGCGTCGAGGACCTCGACCGGCGTCCAGGGCACGTCGTGGAGGACGAGCGAACCGTCGGGCCCCGGCCGCCATGCGCCGATGTGGTTCCCGTCGGGGCCGTCGCAGAGCGGCCCGTCCCAGTCGACCGCCGCGATCTCGGCCCAGGTGGCGTACGAGTGGCTGTGGTGGAGCTCCTCGCAGGTGCTGGGGACCACGTCCGAGACGTCGTCCGGGCATCCCCGCCGGTCGAACAGGGGCCGCTCCACCTGGAGGGCCCCGCCGTAGCCGAAGAGGACCTCCCTGGCGTGCCGGTCGCGTACGAGCGCGGACTCCGGGAGGCCGAGCGCGAACCGCCATCGGCCGTCGCGCTCGCGCACCTCGACGACCCCGTCGATGTCGGCTCCCACGGGGGTCTCAGCCCTGGCCGTTGCCCGTGGTGTTCGCGAGGGCCGCCGACAGTTCGCGGGCGACTTCCTGGAGGATCGGGACGATCTTCTCCGTGGCCGCCTCGGTGACCCGGCCCGCCGGGCCCGAGATGGAGATGGCCGCCGCCGTGGGGGAGTCCGGTACGGAGACCGCGAGGCAGCGGACTCCTATCTCCTGCTCGTTGTCGTCGACCGCGTACCCGGTCTCGCGGACCGCGACGAGCGCGTCGAGGAAGCCGTCCGGCGTGGTGATGGTCTTCTCGGTCGCGGCCGGCATGCCGGTGCGGGCGAGCAGCGCCCGTACCTCCTCCGCCGGCGTGTGCGCGAGGAGCGCCTTGCCGACGCCGGTGGAGTGGGGCAGGACCCGGCGGCCGACCTCGGTGAACATGCGCATCGAGTGCTTGGACGGCACCTGCGCGACGTACACGATCTCGTCCCCGTCGAGCAGCGCCATGTTCGCCGTCTCGCCGGTCTCCTCGACGAGGCGCGCCAGGTAGGGGCGGGCCCAAGTGCCGAGGAGGCGGGAGGCGGACTCGCCGAGCCGGATGAGCCGGGGGCCGAGCGCGTACCGCCGGTTGGGCTGCTGGCGCACGTAGCCGCAGGCCACGAGGGTGCGCATGAGGCGGTGGATGGTGGGGAGCGGGAGTCCGCTGCTGGCGGAGAGCTCGCTCAGCCCGACCTCGCCCCCGGCGTCGGCCATCCGCTCCAGGAGGTCGAAGGCGCGCTCGAGGGACTGGACGCCTCCGCTCGCGGCGGGCTTGGCGGCGTCGGTGGTGCTGGCGCTGGACGTCGGCACGTCAACGGTCCTTTCGGGGCAGGCGGGCAAGGCAGCAGCCTACCGGGCCGCCGGCCGGGGCACACGGTCCCGGTCCCGGCGTCAGCGCCGGTCAGGGGGTGTTTGTCCGGTGTCGGTGACGGCCCGGAGCGATCCGGGTCTGGCCCGCATGTGCGGAGCTACGTTCTACTGTACGGAATTTCCATTCCACTTTGTGGAAACCTCTAAGTCGGGTTCGCCGACGGCCGATGCTGGAAGTGTGCCCTTGACGACCTGTCGCCCGGAAGTGAAGACTCCTTTTCAACAGTTCGTTGAATTTCTCGCTCCCTCTGCGGATCGCTTGAAGATAGGGGTACGGGTGGACGTCAACCTGGTCCTGCGTTCGACGCGTGTCATCACCCCCGAGGGGACGCGCCCGGCGTCGATCGCCGTCTCCGGTGGGACGATCGCGGCCGTGCTGGCGTACGACGCGGAGGTGCCGGCCGGTGCCCGGCTGGAGGACGTCGGTGACGACGTGGTCCTGCCCGGTCTGGTCGACACGCACGTGCATGTGAACGATCCGGGCCGGACGGAGTGGGAGGGCTTCTGGACGGCCACCCGCGCGGCGGCCGCCGGTGGCATCACCACCCTGCTCGACATGCCGCTGAACTCGCTGCCGCCGACCACCACCGTGGACAACCTGCGGGTCAAGCAGGAGGTGGCGCGGAGCAAGGCGCACGTCGACGTCGGTTTCTGGGGCGGCGCGCTGCCGGACAACGTCAAGGACCTGCGTCCCCTGCACGACGCCGGTGTCTTCGGTTTCAAGTGCTTCCTGTCGCCCTCGGGCGTGGAGGAGTTCCCGGAGCTGGACCAGGAGCAGCTGGCGACCTCGCTGGCGGAGATCTCCGGCTTCGGCGGTCTGATGATCGTGCACGCCGAGGACCCGCATCATCTGGCGGCGGCGCCGCAGCGGTCGGGCGGCGCGTATGCCGACTTCCTGGCCTCGCGTCCCCGGGACGCGGAGAACACGGCGATCGAGAACCTGATCAACCAGGCCCGCCGGCTGGACGCCCGCGTCCACGTCCTGCACCTGTCGTCCTCGGACGCGCTGGCGCCGATCGCGGCGGCCAGGGCCGAGGGGGTCAAGATCACGGTGGAGTCGTGTCCGCACTTCCTCACGCTCACCGCGGAGGAGATCCCGGACGGCGCGACGGAGTTCAAGTGCTGTCCGCCGATCCGTGAGGCGGTCAACCAGGACGCGCTGTGGCAGGGCCTTGCGGACGGCACGATCGACTGCATCGTCTCCGACCACTCGCCGTCCACGGCCGATCTGAAGACCCCGGACTTCGCCTCCGCGTGGGGCGGGATCTCCTCGCTGCAGCTGGGGCTGCCCGCGATCTGGACCGAGGCCCGCCGCCGCGGCCACACCCTGGAGGACGTGGTCCGCTGGATGTCCGAGGGCCCGGCGCGGCTGGCCGGACTCACCCGCAAGGGTGCGATCGAGGCCGGCCGGGACGCCGACTTCGCCGTCCTGGCCCCCGACGCCACGTTCACCGTCGACCCGGCCGAGCTCCAGCACCGCAACCGGATCACCGCCTACGCGGGCAGGACCCTCAGCGGCGTCGTCACCTCCACCTGGCTGCGCGGCGAGCGGATCGCCGACCACGGCACCCTCGCCGAGCCCTCCGGCCGCCTCCTCGAAAGGAACAACTGACGTGTCGTCCATACCCAGCTTCACCGGTGACGCCAGCCCCTACGGCGGCGGCGACCCGTACGCCGACTACCGGACGGCCGACTTCCCCTTCACCCAGTACGCGGACCTCGCGGACCGGCGTCTGGGCGCCGGCGTCATCGCGGCCAACGACGAGTTCTTCGCCGAGCGCGAGAACCTGCTGAAGCCCGAGGCCGCCGAGTTCGACCCCGAGCACTTCGGCCACAAGGGCAAGATCATGGACGGCTGGGAGACCCGCCGCCGCCGCGGCGTCTCGGCCCAGCAGCCGCACCCCACCGAGGACGACCACGACTGGGCCCTCGTACGCCTCGGCGCGCCCGGCGTCGTCCGCGGCATCGTCCTCGACACCGCCCACTTCCGCGGCAACTACCCGCAGGCCGTCTCCGTCGAGGCGACCTCCGTGGCCGGCTCGCCCTCGCCCGAGGAGCTCCTCGCCGACGACGTGAAGTGGACGACGCTCGTCCCGCGCACCGCGGTCGGCGGCCACGCCGCCAACGGCTTCGCCGTCGACGTCGAGCAGCGCTTCACCCACCTGCGCGTCAACCAGCACCCGGACGGCGGCATCGCCCGCCTCCGCGTCTACGGCGAGGTCGCCCCGGACCCGGCGTGGCTCGGCGTCCTCGGCACCTTCGACCTCGCGGCCCTGGAGAACGGCGGCCAGGTCGAGGACGCCTCCGACCGCTTCTACTCCCCGGCCACCAACACCATCCAGCCGGGCCGCTCCCGCAAGATGGACGACGGCTGGGAGACCCGCCGCCGCCGCGACAAGGGCAACGACTGGATCCGCTACGGCCTGGTCGCCGAGTCCGAGATCCGCGCCGTCGAGATCGACACCGCCTACCTCAAGGGCAACAGCGCGGGCTGGGTCGCCCTCTCCGTCGCGGCCGAGGGCTCGGAGGAGTGGACCGAGATCCTGCCCCGGACCCGCCTCCAGCCCGACACCAACCACCGGTTCGTGCTCGACACCCCGGCGGTCGGCTCCCGCGTCCGGATCGACATCTACCCGGACGGCGGCATCTCCCGCCTCCGTCTCTTCGGCTCCCTCACGGAGGCCGGTACGGCGCGGCTGACCGCCCGCCACCAGGAGCTCGGCGGCTAGCCGGCTCCTCCACCGACTGGGCGGGCACGACACCCCGCCCGGCCCGCGAGGGCGCACCGACCCGACAGCACCGGTGCGCCCTCGCGCTCCCCTCTTTCCGGGCCCGGTTCGCCTCCGGGCGCCCCGAGCCGGGCTCACGTCCCTGCGGCGACCTTCGGCTCACCCTCCGGGCTCCGGCCAGGGGTTACGCGGCGTGCCCGCCGTCCACCGAGAACTCGGCGCCCGTCACGTACCGCCCGCCGGGTCCCGCGAGGAAGGCGACCATCGCCGCCACCTCGTCCGGGGTGCCGAAGCGGCCGAGCGCCGTCATGGCGGCCTGCCCCTCCGCGTACGGCCCGTCCGCCGGGTTCATGTCGGTGTCGACAGGACCGGGGTGGACGATGTTCGCCGTGATGCCGAGCCCGCCCAGCTCCCGCGCGAGCGCCTTCGTCATACCGATAAGGGCCGCCTTGCTCATCGTGTAGAGCGTCCCGCCGGGGCCCGGTACCCGCTGGGTCATGCAGGTGCCGATCGTGACGATCCGGCCGCCCTCGGCGAAGCGCGCGGCCGCCGCCTGCGAGGCGAGGAAGGCCGCCCGGACGTTCACCGCCAGGACCCGGTCCACCTCCGCGAGGGAGAGCGAGCCCAGCGGCCCGAGGACGCCGGCGCCGACGTTGTTCACCAGGACGTCGAGGCGTCCGAGGGCGTCCGCCGCCCACTCCACCGCGCCCGCCGCGTCCCCGGCGTCGGCCGCGTCGGCCCGCAGGGGCAGCGCCTTGCGGCCGGTCGCCTCGATCCGTGCGGTGACCTCCTTGGCGCGCGCCTCGTCCTGGACGTAGGTGAAGGCCACATCGGCGCCCTCCTGAGCCAGACGCACCGCCGTCGCCGCGCCGATCCCCCGGCTGCCACCCGTCACCAGGGCCGCCGTGCCGTTCATCGTGGACATCCGAAACCTCCGAGAGAAGTACCAAGTGGTTGCGGGTTCAATGAAAGTCGGCGAGGCGCCCGGAAGCTGGCGGGAATCGGACGCCGACCCGATCACCGATGACTTCCGCCGGGCGGCGGAGTCGAAAGGGGTGGGACACGATGGTCCGCAGAAGAGAAAGGCATCCGCCATGGCCACGCTCAGCCTCACCCAGTTCCTCACCCTCGACGGCGTCATCCAGGCGCCCGGAGGTCCCGACGAGGACCGCAGCAGCGGTTTCGAACACGGCGGCTGGTCCGTGCCGTTCGGCGACGAGGACTTCGGGCAGCGCATCACCGAGATCTTCGCCCGGCCGACCGCCTTCCTCCTCGGCCGCCACACGTACGACATCTTCGCGGGCTACTGGCCGAAGCACACCGACCCCACCGACCCCGTCGCCTCCAAGCTCAACGCCCTCCCCAAGTACGTCGCCACGACCACCCTCACCTCGGCGGACTGGGAGAACACCACCCTGCTCCGCGGTGACGTCGTCGAGGAGGTCGCCGCCCTCAAGGAGCGGATCGACGGCGAGATCCAGATGCACGGCAGCGCGGGCCTGGCCCGGACCCTCCTCGACCACGACCTCATCGACACCCTCCATCTGCACGTCTTCCCCGTGGTCCTGGGCACCGGCCGCCGCCTGTTCAGCGAAGGCGTCCGCCCCACGGCCTTCCGCCTCACCGACACGCGCGTCAGCAGCACGGGTGTCGCCCTCCACACCTACGAGCTGGCCGGCCGCCCCACGTACGGCAGCTACTGAGCCGGAGGCCGCGGGAAAGGTGTAGCCGCCACGGGCCCGTCCGGGTACGGTGATCGCTCCGAGTGCGAGCCGTCGAAGTCTCCACCCCGCCCGAAGAGTTGGAGAATCGGCCGCGATGTCCTCGATCGCCGCTCCCGTGCCCCTCGGCGCCCCGCGCCGGGCCTGGCTCACCGACCTGCCCGTCCTGCTCGTCGCCGTCGTCTGGGGCGCCAGCTATCTCGCGGCCAAGGGCATCACCACCGGCCACACCGTCATCGCGGTCCTCGTGCTGCGGTTCGCCGTGGTGCTGCCCGTCCTCGTCGCCGCCGGACGGCGCAGGCTCCGCGCCCTGAGCGCGGCCCAGTGGCGCGGCGCCGCGACCCTCGGGCTGATCCTCAGCGGGATCTTCCTCCTGGAGACGTACGGCGTCGTCCACACCTCCGCCACCAACGCGGGCCTGATCATCAGCCTCACCATGATCTTCACCCCGCTCGCCGAGGCCGCCGTCACCCGCGTCCGGCCTCCCCGCGCCTTCCTCGCCGCCGCCGGGCTCTCCGTCGCCGGTGTCGTCCTGCTGACCCAGGGCGGCGGTTTCACCGCCCCCTCCCTCGGCGATCTGCTCATGCTGCTCGCCGCCCTCGCCCGTACCGTCCACGTCCTGGCCATGTCCCGGATCAAGGCGGTCCGGTCGGCCGACTCGCTCTCCCTCACCACCGTCCAGCTCGGCTCCGCCGTCGCCGTGTTCGCCGTCATCGCCGCCTTCCCCGGCACCGGCGCCTCGCCCTGGGCCGTGGCCCTCGACTTCGGCCCGCGCGAGTGGGCGGGGCTCCTCTTCCTCTCCGTCCTCTGCACGCTTTTCGCCTTCTTCGTGCAGATGTGGGCCGTCCGCCGCACCTCGCCCTCCCGCGTCAGCCTCCTCCTCGGCACGGAGCCGCTCTGGGCCGCCGCCGCGGGCATCGCGCTCGCCGGCGACCGCCCCGGTGTCCTCGGGCTCGTGGGCGCGATCCTCGTTCTCGCGGGCACCAGTTGGGGCCGTCGCACGGCCGACGGCGACGCCCGGTAGGTTCTTCGACCATGCGTTCACTGGTGTACGACAACGCGTTCCGCGCCCGCGCGCGGCGCACGCAGGGCTGGGGCCTGGGGCTGCTCGCCGTGGCCGGACTGCTCTGGGTCTGGCTCGGCGTCCTCCTCCTCACCCCGTACGAGGACGAGGACGGCGGCGGCAGCCCCTGCCCCGCCCTCCTCAGCAGCGACTACGTCCACGAGAAGGACTGCGTCGCCTCCCGCGACTGGCCCGGGACGCTCGCGATCCTCGGTGGCTCCGTCCCCCTCGCCGTCGTCGGCGCCGTCCTCTACACGAGCGGCGCCGTCTCCCACCGCATGGCCGAGCACCTGGCCGAGGTCAACCGCCTCGACCGGGCGAGCGCCTGACCGCATCCGGAAGAACGCCGGAAGCGCCCGTCTCAGTCCGCCGCCATGCGGCTCGCGCCTATCGCGAGGGCCAGGCCGAGGACCGCGACGACGATGTTCGCGAACAGCTCCCGGCCCTCCAGGAACCCCACGTTCTCCGTGAGGAACCGGGTCAGACCCAGGAAGTGGAACCAGCCGTCGGTCATCTCGCGGATCACTCCTGCCACGCCGGCCACGAGCAGGAGTGCTCCGAGGCCCTCAAGGAACTTCTTCATGATCCGATCATGGAGGCGAGGGCCGGCCGGCCGCGTCGGCCGGACGTCTCGGGCGGCCGATACCAAAGTATCGACCTCCGCGACTCCGGTAGCGGGACGGCCCGCGGGACCGGTGGACCGCCCCCGGCCTGCGTACATTTGCCGACATGACTCGCACGGACCGGCAGCGCTGGCTGCTCCCCTCCCACCTGGTCGAGCCGGGCGGGAGCGGGGCCGCCCGGCCCCGCCGTACCGTCCGCGACTGGATCGTGGACACCACTCTGTTCCTGCTCGCCGCCCTCGTCGGCCTCCTCGCCGCCGACGCCAGCGCGCAGTACACCAGCGAGCCCGTCACCCTCTTCGACCAGCTCGCCGGCGCCGCCGCCTGCTGCGCGCTCTGGGGGCGCCGCCGCTGGCCGGCCGGGCTCGCGGTCGCCCTGTCCGTGGTGAACATCGTCGCCCCGGTCGCCGCGGGCGCCCTCCTCGCGAGCCTCTTCAGCGTCGCCGTGCGCCGCCCCTTCCGCGAGGTCGGCTGGATCGTGGCGTTCGCCGCCGCCACCTCCACCGTCCAGGTCTTCGTCCGCCCCGACCCCACCACCAACGTCGGGCTCTCCATCGGCCTCGGCTTCATCCTCATCCTGCTCGTCACCGCCTGGGGCATGCTCGTCCGCTCCCGGCGCCAGCTCGTCGAGGCCCTCAGGGAGCGGGCCCGCCGCGCCGAGGCCGAGGCCGAGCTGCGCGCCGCGCAGGCCCAGCGGCTCGCCCGCGAGGCCATCGCCCGCGAGATGCACGACGTGCTCGCCCACCGGCTCACCCTGCTGAGCGTGCACGCCGGCGCCCTGGAGTTCCGGCCGGACGCCCCGCCCGAGCAGATCGCCCGCGCCGCCGGAGTCATCCGCGACAGCGCCCACGAAGCCCTCCAGGACCTCCGCGAGATCATCGGCGTCCTGCGCGCCCCCGGCGAGAACGGCGACGGCGACCGGCCCCAGCCCACCCTCGTCACCCTCGACGCGCTGGTCGACGAGTCCCGCGAGGCCGGCACGGAGGTCGTCCTCGACAGCACCGTCGACGACCCGGCCGCCGTGCCCGCCGCCACCGGCCGCACCGTCTACCGCATCGCGCAGGAGGGCCTCACCAACGCCCGCAAGCACGCCCCCGGCACCACGGTCACCGTCACCGTCCGGGGCCGCCCCGGCGAAGGCCTCACCGTCGACATCCACAACCCGGCCCCCGCGGGGCCCGTCCCGCACGTCCCCGGCTCCGGCCAGGGGCTCATCGGCCTGACCGAACGCGCCGCCCTCGCCGGCGGCCGGATGGAACACGGTCCGGCCCCCGACGGCGGATTCGCCCTGCACGCCTGGCTACCGTGGCCCCCATGACCATCCGGCTGCTCATCGTCGACGACGACCCCCTGGTCCGCGCGGGCCTCACCTTCATGCTCGGCGGCGCCGAGGACCTCGAGATCGTGGGAGAGGGCGCCGACGGACGCGAGGTCCCCGAACTCGTCGCCCGGCACGCCCCGGACGTCGTCCTCATGGACATCCGCATGCCCCACGTGGACGGCCTCACGGCCACCGAGCGGCTCCGCGCCCACCCCGGCGCCCCCGAGGTCGTCGTCCTCACCACCTTCCACGCCGACGAACAGGTGCTGCGCGCCCTGCGGGCCGGCGCCGCCGGGTTCGTCCTCAAGGACACCCCGCCCGCCGAGATCGTCGGCGCCGTCCGCCGGGTCGCCGCGGGCGACCCCGTCCTCTCGCCCGCCGTCACCCGCCAGCTCATGACCCACGTCGCGGAGCGGCCGGAGCCGCCGGAGCGGTCGCGGCGCGCCACGGCCACCGCCCGGCTCGCCGAACTCGCCGACCGCGAACGGGAGGTGGCCGTCGCCGTCGGCCACGGCCGGTCCAACGCGGAGATCGCCGCCGAGCTGTACATGGGCGTCCCCACGGTCAAGGCGCACGTCTCCCGGATCCTCGCCAAGCTCGGCCTCAACAACCGTGTCCAGATCGCGCTCCTCGTCCACGACGCGGGCCTCGTCGACCCGGACGAGAACGACTAGTCGGATAGTCTGCTTCGATGTCCGTCATCGAACTGGGGGAGTACGGCGCGGACTTCACCGCGAACCCGTACCCCTACTACGCGAAGCTCCGTGAAGCAGGTCCCGTCCACGAGGTCCGGATGCCCGACGGCTTCCAGTTCTGGCTGGTCGTCGGCCACGAGGAAGGGCGCGCGGCGCTG
This sequence comes from Streptomyces tanashiensis, assembly GCF_014648895.1. Lineage (GTDB taxonomy): Bacteria > Actinomycetota > Actinomycetes > Streptomycetales > Streptomycetaceae > Streptomyces > Streptomyces tanashiensis. The sequence goes on along the minus strand of NZ_BMRZ01000006.1, from coordinate 252,372 downwards.
GCCGATCCCCGGCTCGCCAAGTCACCGTCCGTCATCGGCGTCCGGCCGCCGGAGGAGGACATCATCGGCGTCCACCTCCTCGCGGCGGACGCACCCGACCACACCCGGCTGCGCCGCCTGGTCACGGCGGAGTTCACCGGCCGCCGGGTCGAGAGCCTGCGCCCCCGCATCGAGCGGCTCACCCACGAACTCGCCGACGCCATGGAACCGGCCGGACGCGCCGACCTCGTCGACGCCTACGCGTTCCCGCTGCCGATCACCGTCATCTGCGAACTGCTCGGCGTCCCGGCCGAGGACCGCGAGACCTTCCGCGGCTGGTCGAACGAGCTCGTCACCCCGACCGGCGAACGGGGCATCCTCGACGCCCTGGAGGGCTTCGGCGGCTACCTCGACGGGCTCATCGAGGACAAGCGGGCCGCCGGCCCCGCCGACGACCTGCTCTCCGGCCTGATCGCCGCCCGCGCCGAGGACGGCGACCGGCTGTCCGGACCCGAACTCCGGGCCATGGCCTACCTCTTGCTCATCGCCGGCCACGAGACCACCGTCAACCTGATCTCCAACACCGTCCGCAACCTGCTCACCCACCCCGAGCAGCTCGCCGCCCTGCGCGCCGACCCGGACCTCCTCGACGGCGCGATCGAGGAGTCCCTGCGGTACGACGGGCCGGTGGAGACCGGCACCTTCCGCTTCACCGGGGAGCCCGTCACCATCGGCGACACCGTCATCCCGGCCGGACAGAGCGTCCTCGTGGGGATCGGCGCGCTCGACCGGGACCCGGCCCGCTTCCCCGAGCCGGACCGCTTCGACATCCGCCGCGACACCAGGGGCCACCTCGCCTTCGGCCACGGCATCCACTACTGCCTGGGCGCCCCGCTCGCCCGTCTGGAGGGCAGGATCGCCCTCCGGACACTCCTGGACCGCTTCCCCCGGCTCGAACTCGACCCCGAGGGCGCGCCCTGGGAATGGCTGCCGGGCCTCCTGATGCGCGGCGTCCGTCACCTCCCGGTCCGCTGGTGACACCCGTCCCGGGCCGGGCGCGCGGGGCGACACCGTCCCAAGCCGGGTTCGCGGGGTGAGACCGTCCCGGGCCGGGTTCGCGGGGTGACACCGCCCGTCTAGGACCCGACCCGCACCGGAACCCGCTCCCGGCGCGAGCGCTCGCACGCCTCGGCGATCCGGAGCGCCGCCAGGGCCTCCCGGCCGTCGCAGGGGTTGGGCGCCTCGCCGCGCACCAGGCGCACGAAGGCGTCCAGCTCCGCCTCGTACGCGGGGGCGAAGCGCTCCAGGAAGCCGGGCCAGGGCTTGCCCGGGGCGGGCGGGCCCTGCGGCTCCACGGAGGTGAGCGGGGTCCGGTCGTCCAGGCCCACCACGATCTGGTCCCGCTCGCCGGCCAGCTCCATCCGGACGTCGTACCCGGCGCCGTTGCACCGGGTCGCGGTCGCCGTCGCCAGCGTGCCGTCGTCCAGCGTGAGCACGGCCGCGGCCGTGTCCACGTCTCCGGCCTCGCGGAACATCGCCGGGCCCGCGTCCGACCCCGTCGCGTACACCTCGACGACCTCCCGCCCGGTCACCCAGCGGACGATGTCGAAGTCGTGCACGAGACAGTCGCGGAAGAGCCCGCCGGAGAGCGGCAGGTACGCGGCGGGCGGCGGCTCCGGGTCGGAGGTGACCGCCCGCACGGTGTGCAGCCGGCCGAGCCGTCCCGACCGCACCGCCTCGCGCGCCGCCCGGTACCCCGCGTCGAAGCGGCGCATGAACCCCAGCTGGAGCACCGTGCCCGCCTCCGCCACCGCGTCCAGCGCGGCCAGCGTCCCCGGTACGTCCAGGGCGATCGGCTTCTCGCAGAAGGCCGGCAGCCCCGCCCCCGCGGCGCGGGCGATCAGTTCCGCGTGCGCGGCCGTCGCCGAGGCGATCACCACGGCGTCCAGGGCGTGCCCGAGCAGCGCGTCCACGTCCGGCGCCGCCTCCGCCCCGAGCGCCCCCGCGACCCCGGCCGCCCGGACGGCGTCCGCGTCGGCCACGACCAGCGACTCGACCTCCGGGTGCCGGGCCAGCACACCCGCGTGGAAGCTCCCGATCCGTCCCGTACCGATCAGTCCGATGCGCATGGCCCCACCGTGGAGCCGGGCGGCCCCGGGTGTCAAGGATTTGTCAGGACAACCGGACGTCACGACTTCCCGTCATCAGCGCCCCGGGCTACGCTCCCCCCGTGCCCAAGCAGTCCGGCTCCCCCCTGCCCCCGCTCTCCGTGGACCGCACCAGTCCGGTCCCGCTCTACTTCCAGCTCGCCCAGCAGCTGGAGAGCGCCGTGGAGAACGGGACACTGACCCCGGGCACCCTCCTCGGCAACGAGATCGACCTCGCCACCCGCCTCGGCCTCTCCCGGCCCACCGTCCGCCAGGCCATCCAGTCCCTCGTCGACAAGGGCCTGCTGGTCCGCCGCCGGGGTGTCGGCACCCAGGTCCTGCACAGCAGGGTCCGGCGCCCGATGGAGCTCAGCAGCCTCTACGACGACCTCGCCGCGGCCGGGCAGCGCCCCGCCACCCGGGTCCTGGCCAACCGCCTCGAACCCGCGGAGGGACCCGTCGCCGCCGCCCTCGGCGTACCCGAGGGCACCGAGGTCCGCTACCTGGAACGGATCCGCACCGCGCACGGCGAGCCCATGGCCCTCCTCCGCAACCACCTGCCCGCGGGGATCGCCGACCCCGACACCGGACTCCTGGAGACCACCGGCCTCTACCGCCTGCTCCGCTCCGCCGCGCTCACCCTGCACAGCGCCCGGCAGGTCGTCGGCGCCCGCGCCGCGACCGCCGAGGAGGCCGCGCTCCTCGACGAGCCCGTGGGTGCCCCGCTGCTCACCATGGAGCGCGTCACCTTCGACGCCACCGGACGCGCCGTCGAGTACGGCTCCCACCTCTACCGGGCCACCCGCTACTCCTTCGAGTTCCAGCTGATGGTCCGTCCGTAGCCACTCGAGGGGGCCCCTCACCAGTGCCGCGACCCGCATGACCGATACTGCAATGCACGCAGAAGGACACAAAGGAGGGCACGGCCTCGTGACCAGGCTTCGGACAGGAGGGGTACGCGCCGCAGTCGGCGCCGTGCTCGCCCTCGCACTCACCGCGGCGCTCGCCGGGTGCAGCAGCACCGGCGGAAAGCGGGCGGAGGATGCCCGCAAGGCCGCCGAGGCCCAGGGGAGGGCCGCCGTCGACACCCCCCGGTGGACCTTCGCCATGGTGACCCACTCGGGTGACGGGGACACCTTCTGGGACATCGTCCAGAAGGGCGCCAAGCAGGCCGCCGCCAAGGACAACATCAACTTCCTCTACGCCCACAGCGACGAGGCGCAGCAGCAGGCGCAGCTGATCGACTCGTACGTCGCCAAGGGCGTCGACGGACTGATCGTCACCCTCGCCAAGCCCGACGCCATGAAGGCCGCCGTCGAGAAGGCCGTCAAGGCCGGCATCCCGGTGATCACCGTGAACTCGGGCGCCGAGCAGTCCAAGGCCTACGGGGCGCTCACCCACATCGGCCAGGACGAGACCGTCGCCGGCGAGGCCGTGGGCGAGGAGCTCGACAAGCGCGGGAAGAAGAAGGCCCTGTGCGTCCTGCACGAGCAGGGCAACGTCGGCCACGAGCAGCGCTGCGCGGGAGTGAAGAAGACCTTCGACGGCGAGCTCGTGAACCTGTACGTCGACGGCACCAACATGCCCGACGTCAAGGCCTCCATCGAGGCCAAGCTCCAGTCCGACAAGGACGTCGACGCCGTCGTCACCCTCGGCGCCCCCTTCGCCGACACCGCCGTCCAGGCCGCGAAGAGCGCCGGCAGCAAGGCCGAGGTCGACACCTTCGACCTCAACGCCAAGGTCGCGACCGCCCTGGAGGCCGGCACCCTCGGCTTCGCCGTCGACCAGCAGCCCTACCTCCAGGGCTACGAGGCCGTCGACCTGCTCTGGCTCTACCGCTACAACGCCGACGTCCTCGGCGGCGGGAAGCCGGTCCTGACCGGCCCCCAGATCATCACCAAGGACCAGGCCGCCGCGCTGAAGCAGTACGCGGATCGGGGCACCCGATGAGCTCCACCGCCCCGTCCTCGGACGGTGTCGACCACGTCGACGAACGGCTGCTCCGCACCACCCCGCTGAAGAAGCTGCTCGCCCGCCCCGAGCTCGGCTCGGTCGTCGGCGCGATCGCCGTCTTCGTGTTCTTCGCGGTGGTCGCCGACGGCTTCCTGAAGCCCTCCAGCCTCGGCACCGTCCTCTACGCGGCCTCCACCATCGGCATCATGGCCGTCCCGGTCAGCCTGCTGATGATCGGCGGAGAGTTCGACCTCTCCGCCGGTGTCATGGTCACCAGCTCCGCGCTCGTCTCGTCGATGTTCAGCTACCAGATGACGGCGAACGTCTGGGTCGGCGTCGGCGTCTCGCTGCTCGTCACCCTGGCGATCGGCGTCTTCAACGGCTTCATGCTGACCCGCACCAAGCTGCCCAGCTTCATCATCACGCTCGGCACCTTCCTCATGCTGACCGGCCTGAACCTGGGCCTCACCAAGCTGATCAGCGGCACCGTCTCCACCAAGAGCATCGCCGACATGGAGGGCTTCTCCTCCGCCCGGAAGCTCTTCGCCTCGGAGGTGACGATCGGCGGCGTCGAGCTCGAGGTCACCATCCTGTGGTGGTTCGGCCTCGTCGCCCTCGCCACCTGGATCCTGCTCCGCACCCGCTTCGGCAACTGGATCTTCGCCGTCGGCGGCGGCGCCGACGCGGCCCGCGCGGTCGGCGTCCCGGTCTACCGCACGAAGATCGGCCTCTACATGGGCGTGGCCTTCTGCGCCTGGATCTCCGGCCAGCACCTGCTCTTCTCCTTCGACGTCGTCCAGTCGGGCGAAGGCGTCGGCAACGAGCTGATCTACATCATCGCGGCCGTCATCGGCGGCTGTCTGATCACCGGCGGATACGGCTCCGCCATCGGCTCGGCGGTCGGCGCCCTCATCTTCGGCATGACCAGCAAGGGCATCGTGTACGCCGAGTGGAACCCCGACTGGTTCAAGTTCTTCCTGGGAGCGATGCTCCTCCTGGCGACCCTGCTGAACGCCTGGATCCGCAAGCGCGTGGAGGCGACCAAGTGACGACGGAGGCCACCGCGCTCGTCGAGCTCGACGACGTCAGCAAGTACTACGGCAACATCCGCGCCCTCGAAGGCGTCTCCCTGGAGGTCCGCGCGGGCGAGATCTCCTGCGTCCTCGGGGACAACGGCGCCGGCAAGTCCACCCTCATCAAGATCGTCGCCGGCCTCCACCGGCACGACGCCGGAACCTTCCGCATCGAGGGCGAGGAGGTCACCCTCGCCAACCCGCGCGACGCCCTCGACCGGGGCATCGCCACCGTCTACCAGGACCTCGCCGTCGTCCCCCTCATGCCGGTCTGGCGGAACTTCTTCCTCGGCTCCGAGCCGACGAAGGGCTCCGGCCCCTTCAAGCGGCTCGACGTCGACCTGATGCGGTCCACGACCCGTGAGGCGCTGCTCCGCATGGGCATCGACCTCCGTGACGTGGACCAGCCGATCGGTACCCTCTCCGGCGGCGAGCGCCAGTGCGTGGCCATCGCCCGCGCCGTCCACTTCGGCGCCAAGGTCCTCGTCCTCGACGAGCCGACCGCCGCCCTCGGCGTCAAGCAGTCCGGGGTCGTCCTGAAGTACGTCGCCGCCGCCCGCGACCAGGGCCTCGGCGTGGTCCTCATCACGCACAACCCGCACCACGCCTACCTCGTCGGCGACCGTTTCGTCCTCCTGAAGCGCGGCGTCATGGCGGCGAGCCACACCAAGGACTCCGTCACGCTCGACGAGTTGACCCGGCAGATGGCGGGCGGCAGCGAGCTGGAGGACCTGCGCCACGAGCTGGAGCGGCCGACCGGACCGTGACCGGCCCCTCCGCGACATGACGGCCCCTTCACACCCCACCTGGCAGAATCGGAGCCGATGAGTACCTACCGTGACCTCGCCCACCGGGGAGCCGCCCGCGGGACCGTGCTGCGGACCGTCGGGACCCGGGAGCGCCGCTCCCACCTGACGGCGCCCCGGGTGCCGACCGTCGGCATCGACATCGGCGGTACGAAGGTGATGGCCGGCGTCGTCGACGCCGACGGCAACATCCTGGAGAAGCTCCGCACGGAGACCCCGGACAAGTCCAAGAGCCCCAAGGTCGTCGAGGACACCATCGTCGAACTGGTCCTGGACCTCTCCGACCGGCACGACGTGCACGCCGTCGGCATCGGCGCGGCCGGCTGGGTCGACGCCGACCGGGCCCGGGTGCTCTTCGCCCCGCACCTCGCCTGGCGCAACGAACCCCTGCGCGACGCCCTCCAGGGCCGCCTCGCCGTCCCCGTCATGGTCGACAACGACGCCAACACCGCCGCGTGGGCCGAGTGGCGCTTCGGCGCCGGACGCGGCGAGGACCACCTCGTCATGATCACCCTCGGCACCGGCATCGGCGGCGCCATCCTGGAGGACGGCCAGGTCAAGCGGGGCAAGTACGGCGTCGCCGGAGAGTTCGGCCACATGCAGGTCGTCCCCGGCGGCCACCGCTGCCCCTGCGGCAACCGCGGCTGCTGGGAGCAGTACAGCTCCGGGAACGCGCTGGTCCGCGAGGCCCGCGAGCTCGCCGCGGCCGACTCCCCGGTCGCGTACGAGATCATCGAGCGGGTCAAGGGGAACATTCCCGAGATCACCGGCCCCCTCATCACCGAGCTCGCCCGCGAGGGCGACGCCATGTGCGTGGAGCTGCTCCAGGACATCGGCCAGTGGCTCGGCGTCGGCATCGCCAACCTCGCCGCCGCCCTCGACCCCTCCTGCTTCGTCATCGGCGGAGGCGTCTCCGCCGCCGACGACCTGCTCATCGGCCCCGCGAGGGACGCCTTCCGCCGCCACCTCACCGGCCGCGGCTACCGTCCCGAGGCCCGCATCACCCGCGCCCAGCTCGGCCCCGAGGCCGGGATGGTCGGCGCCGCCGACCTCGCCCGGCTCGTCGCCCGCCGCTTCCGCCGCGCCAACCGGCGCCGCGTCGAGCGGTACGAACGGTACGAGCGCTACGCCCAGGCCCTGCGCAACGGGACCTCGGGCCGGGCCGCACGCACCCCCGAGGACCCGCCTTCATGACCCTGCCCCACCAGTCCGCCCCGCCCCGCACCCCGCGGGAGAAGCTGCCCGAGGACCGCCGGCACATGATCCGCCGCCGCTGGCTGACGGCGGTCATCATCGTGCTCCTCGTCGGCATCCCGGCCGGCTACCTCGTCATCTCCGCCGGCCAGAGCCGCGACAGCGGCCGGGACAAGGAGCGCGAGTCCTCGGCGGCCGGCCTCCAGGACAACTGGCCCTCGCTGATGAAGCGCCGGGTCTTCGAGGTCCCGGTCCCCGCGGGGGCCTGGGGCGTCGCCTACTACGAGACCAGCAACTGGAAGACCAGCCGGCTGTACGTCCAGTTCACGACGAACGCCGGCGGACTCGACGCCTTCCTCGCCGAGTCCGGGACCTCCCGCTCGGCGCTCACGCCGGGCCGGATCACCGTCGGCGAGCGGGACGCCGACATCGCCGGCTGGACCTTCGCCGACGGCATGACCTGGGCGGGCACCACCGTCACCCGGGAGGAGCCGCGCCCGCGCACCGACATCACCGTCGACCTCACGGACCCCGCCTTCCCCCGCGTGTACGCGGTCTCGACGACGAGCCCCTGACGCCCCGGGTTCCCCCGAAGGAACCGCCCGGCTCGCGCGCGTGCCCGGCTTCACGTCCAATGGCGGGACGGGCCGGGCGGGGTCGGGAGGCGGGATGTCGTGGGCGACCCGGGTGCGGCGCATCCGGACCGGAGCCGAGAAGCGTTTTCCCGTTCTCACGGAACTGACCAGCAGGCTGGTCAGCGGGAACCTGCTGGACTCCGGGACACGGCTCGCGGCCCAGGCCTTCCTGGCCGCCGTGCCCCTCCTCTTCGCCGTCGCCGCCTTCGCCCCGAGCAGCGCGCGCGACCAGCTGCGCGAGTCGCTCCGTGCCATGTTCGGCCTGCGGGGCGCCGCGGACCAGGAACTTCAGCAGGTCCTGAACGGCGGTGACGCCGGTGGACTGCGCGAGACCACCGGCATCGTGGGTGCCATCGTCGCCCTGATCTCGGCCACGAGCTTCAGCCGCGCCATGGCCAGGGTGTGCGAGCGGGCCTGGGGCCTTCCCAAGGCGGGGACCCGGATCGCGGCCTGGCGGTGGACCGTGTGGCTGCTCGCGCTGGTCCTCCTGGTGTTCCTCCAGGCCCCCATCCGCGACGGCTTCGGGGCGGGGGCCTGGCTGGGCCTGCCGCTGTACTTCCTGGTCAGCACGGGGGTGTGGCTGTGGACCCAGCACCTGCTGCTCGTCAAGCGGGTGCCCTGGCTGCCCCTCCTGCCGGGCGCCCTGCTGGCGGGCACGGCCTCGACCGTCCTCGGCATCACGGCGCATCTCTACATGCCGACCGCCCTCGACCGTGCCCTGGCCGAGTACGGCTCGCTTGGCCTGGTCCTGACCATGCTGTCCTGGCTGATCGTGGTCTGCGCCTCGCTCACCTTCGCCTTCACCATCGGCGCGGTCCTGGCCCAGGAGCCCCCGCTCGACCGGTATCTCGGCACGGACCGGGAGTGACCTCCGGCGGTCAGCCCACGAGGTGGTTCTCCCGCGCGGGGTGCCCCGAGGGGATCCCCGGCCGCGTCAGCTGCTCGCCCTCCACGTCGATGTTCGGCAGGATCCGGTCGAGCCACTTCGGCAGCCACCAGGCGGACCTGCCGAGCAGGGCGAACAGGGCGGGCACGAGGGTCATGCGGACGACGAAGGCGTCGAAGAGGACGGCGGCGGCGAGGCCGAAGCCGATCATCTTGACGAAGTCGTTGTCCTCCACGATGAAGCCGGAGAAGACGCTGGTCATGATGATCGCGGCGGCGCTGACGACCCGGCCGCCGTACCGGAAGCCGGTGGCGACCGCCTCGGCGGGGCGGGCGCCGTGGACGTACGCCTCACGCATCCGGGACACCAGGAAGACCTCGTAGTCCATCGCGAGGCCGAACACGACGCCGATCATGAAGATGGGAAGGGTGCTCATGACCGGGCCCGGCTGGTCGACGCCGAAGAGGTCGGCGAGCCAGCCCCACTGGAACACGGCGACGACGGCACCGAGGGCGGCGCTCACGGACAGGAGGAAGCCGAGGGCCGCCTTGAGGGGGACGAGCACGGAGCGGAAGACCAGCATCAGCAGGAGGAAGGCCAGGCCGACGACCAGGGCGAGGTAGGGGAGCAGCGCGTCGTCCAGGGTCTGCGAGAAGTCGATGAACATCGCGGTCTGGCCGGCGACCAGGATCTCGGTGGCGCCGGTCCGCTTCTCGGTCCCGTCGGCCGTCGCGCGCAGGGAGCGCACCAGGTCCTCGGTCCTGGTGTCCGTGGGGCCGGTGGCGGGGACGACGGTGACGACGGCGGTGTCGTTCGACGGGTTGGTGGTCGCGGGGGAGACGCTCGCGACTCCGCGGACCCCTTCCAGGGTCGTGCGGACCGCCTCGGCCGCCCGCTTCGCGTCCTTCGCCTCGACGGTGACCGTCAGCGGCCCGTTGAAGCCGGGACCGAAGGAGCCGGACAGCATGTCGTACGCCTTGCGCTGGGTGGTGTGCGGGGCCATCGAGCCCTCGCCCGGCAGGCCCAGTTCGAGGCTCGCGGCGGGTACGGCGGCGGCGCCCAGGCCCAGGACGCCGAGGAGGAGGACGGCGACGGGCCGGCGCAGGACGAATCCGGCCCAGCGGGCGCCGAGGTTGGGCTTGCTGCGGGCCGCGCGCTTGTCGGCCTTGCGCTGCTGCCGCGGGGACAGCGGCTTGCCGGTGTACTGCTTGCGGTCGCGGCGGGCGAGCACCCTGACGGGGGCGAAGCCGAGCAGCGCGGGCACGAACGTGATCGCGACGAGGACGGCCACGGCGACGGTGCCGGCCGCGGTGAGGCCCATCTTGGTGAGCATCGGGACGTCGACCACCGCGAGCCCCGCCAGGGCGATGATCACGGTGAGACCGGCGAAGACGACGGCCGAGCCCGCGGTGCCCACGGCCAGCGAGGCGGCGTCCGCGCGTTCGCGTCCCTCGGCGATCTCGGAGCGGTAGCGGGAGACGATGAACAGGGCGTAGTCGATGCCGACGGCGAGGCCGATCATCATCGCGAGCGTCGAGGTGGTGGAGGACAGGCCGAGCGTGCTGCCGAGCGCGGTGATGGCGCTGATGCCGATGCCGACGCCGATCATGGCCGTGAGCAGCGGCATTCCGGCGGCGATCAGGGATCCGAAGGTGAGGAGCAGGACGACGGCGGAGACGAGGATGCCCAGCTTCTCGCCCGTGCCGCTCATCGCCTGCTCGATCTCGACGGCGTCGCCGCCCGCCTCGACGGCGAGGCCCGCGTCCCTGGCCCGCTCCATCGCGCCTGCGAGGCCGTCGTGCGCCGCGTCGGTCAGCTCGGTGGCCTTCGCCTTGTACGTGACGTAGGCGTAGACGGTCGTACGGTCGCCGCTCACGGCGTTCGTCACGAAGGGGTCGGCCACGACGGCGACCTGGGGCGCCTTGGCCAGGTCGGCGACGAGCCGCTCGACCTGGGCCTTGCGGGCGGGGGAGGTGATCTTCTCGGCGCCGGGTGCGCGGACGACGACGCGGGCGGCGGCGCCGTCCGCGCGGGCGTCGGGGAACTTCTCCTGGAGGAGGTCGAACGCCTTCTGCGACTCCGTGCCCGGCATCGAGAAGGTGTCGGCGGGCGGGGCGGCGGCGGTGGAGGCCGCGAAGCCCGCGCCGAAGAAGGCCAGGAGCCAGAGGACGACGACCAGGCCCCGCCTTCGGAAGGCGAAGCGGCCCAGTCGGGAGAGGAAGGTGGCCACGGTGGAGGAGTCCTGTCGGTAGGGCCGGCATGCCGCCGGCGGCATGCCGGAGGCACCCGGAGACGGATCGGGTGTGGAGTCTTCGTGAGGGTCGTGCGGGGGCCCTGGGGCCGGTGGTCGCGACCGGGGTGGATCCGCCCCGGTCAGGCGGCGTCGGCGGCGGGTTCGGCCGGTCCGTTCGGCTCCAGGGCGATGGCCACCGCCCGTACGAGCCAGGCGTTGACCGACAGGGCCTCCTGGGTGGCCGCGTCCTCGACGCGGGCCTTGAGGGGGGCCGGGAGCCGGAAGTTGATCCTGGCCGTGCCGCCGGCCTCCTCGCCGTCGGCCACCCGTGGTGCCATTGGCGCCATGGGTGGCGCCATCGGCAGGGGCGGTGCTGTCACCACGAACTCGGGGTCCAGCCCCCGCAGGCGCATGTGCACCGATCCCGGCGCCAGGTCGCGGGTGATCGCGTCCGAGGCGGCGGACAGTGCGTCCAGCAGGGTCAGCCGGGCGGCCGACTCCAGGGGGGCGGCCAGCCGCTCGGCCAGCGCGCGCGTGTCGTCCCCGCCGATCTCGCCGGCGGCCGCGAGTTCACGGCGGAGCTGTTCGATGTGCGGGGTCAGGTCCATGAGGAAGAGAGTGGCATCAGAATGGCGCCATCGCAAGTCCATTGTGGTGCCAACCTGTGTCGATCGGTGCCAGGTGGCGCCTCGTGGTGATGCACCCTCGCCCCCCACCCCTGACGCGATCCGGGATGTGGGAGCGTGGGCGGGTGAGTGAGACGAACGCTGAAACCCTGCAGTACCGCGTCGACGGGCGAGACGACGCTCCGGTCCTGGTCCTGGGACCGTCCCTCGGCACGACCTTCCACATGTGGGACCGGCAGATACCGGAGCTCACCCGCGACTGGCGGGTCGTCCGCTTCGACCTCCCGGGGCACGGGGGCGCGCCCGCGGAGCCCTTCACCTCCGTCGCCGAGCTCGGCGACCGGCTCCTCGCCACCCTCGACGCGCTCGGCGTCCAGCGCTTCGGATACGCGGGCTGCTCCTTCGGCGGCGCCGTCGGCCTCGACCTCGCCCTCCGCGCTCCCCACCGCGTCGCCTCGCTCGCCCTGGTCGCCACCTCACCCCGGTTCGGCACCGCCGACGAGTTCCGCCAGCGCGGTGTCATCGTCCGGGCCAACGGCCTGGAGCCGATGGCCCGCACCGCCCCCGAGCAGTGGTTCACGCCCCTCTTCGCCGGCGCGCAGCCCGCCATCGTCGACTGGGCCGTCCAGATGGTGCGGACGACCGACCCCGCCTGCTACATCGCCGCCTGCGAGGCCCTCGCCGTCTTCGACGTCCGCGAGGCCCTCGGCAGCATCGGCATCCCCGCCCTCGTCCTCGTCGGCTCCGAGGACCAGGTCACCGGACCCGCCGAGGCCCGCACCCTGGTCGCCGGCATCGCCGACGCCCGCCTCGCCGTCGTCCCCGGCGCCTCGCACCTCGCCCCCGTCGAACAGCCCGCCGCCGTCACCGACCTGCTCACCGAGCACTTCTCCGGCATCGCCCAGGAGGCCAGCGGCACCCTCGCCGTCCCGCCCCCGCTCGCGCCGCCCGTCCCCGCCGCCGTGCCCGCGCCGGCCGCCGTGCCCGCCGAGCCCACCGAGAGCGGCCGGCCCGACCCGTACGAGAAGGGGCTCGGGCTGCGCCGCGAGGTCCTCGGCGACGCCCATGTCGACCAGGCCCTCGCCGACGACGCCGACGGAGCCTTCCAGGAACTGGTCACCCGCTACGCCTGGGGCGAGGTCTGGAGCCGCGAGGGACTCGACCGGCGCACCCGCAGCGCCGTCACGCTCACCGCGCTCATCGCCGGAGGCCACCGGGAAGCCCTCGCCGACCACACCCGCGCCGCCCTCCGCAACGGCCTGTCCCCCGAGGAGCTCCGCGAGATCGTCCTCCACGCGGGCGTGTACTGCGGCCTCCCGGCCGCGGAGACGGCGCTGCGGGTCGTCACCCGCGCCATCGCCGAGGAGACGACACCCCCGGCGTAGCCTGGGCCCGTGAAGCTGACGAAGAAGTCCCACGCCTGCGTGCGGCTGGAGAAGGACGGCCGCACGCTCGTCCTCGACCCCGGCATGTTCACCGAGGAGGACGCCGTCCTCGGAGCCGACGCGCTGCTCGTCACCCACGAGCACCCCGACCACTTCGACGAGGGCCGGCTGCGCGCCGCCCTGGACGCGAACGCGGCCGCCGAGATCTGGACGCTGCGCAGCGTCGCCGACCGGCTCTCGGCGGCCTTCCCGGGACGGGTGCACACCGTCGGGCACGGCGACACCTTCACGGCGGCCGGCTTCGACGTCCAGGTCCACGGCGAGCTGCACGCGGTGATCCACCCGGACATCCCGCGCATCACCAACGTGGGCTATCTCGTCGACGGCTCCGTCTTCCACCCCGGCGACGCGCTGACCGTGCCCGACCACCCGGTCGACACCCTGCTGCTGCCCGTCATGGCGCCCTGGAACAAGATCTCCGAGGTCATCGACTACGTGCGCGAGGTCCGGCCGCGCCGGGCGTACGACATCCACGACGCCCTGCTCACCGATCTCGCCCGGCCCATCTACGACCGCCAGATCGGAGAGCTCGGCGGCACCCGCCACGAGCGCCTCGCGTCCGGCGCGTCCGCCGAGCTCTGAGCGGCGAGGGCCGACTGTCACACCCCGCCAGTAGGCTTGCGCACATGCGCATCGCCACCTGGAACGTCAATTCGATCACCGCCCGGCTGCCCCGGCTCCTGGCCTGGCTGGAGAGCAGCGGCACCGACGTGCTGTGCATCCAGGAGACCAAGTGCACCGCCGAGCAGTTCCCCGCCGAGGAGCTGCGCGCCCTGGGCTACGAGTCGGTGGTGAACGCCACCGGGCGGTGGAACGGCGTGGCCCTGCTCTCCCGGGTCGGCCTCGCCGACGTGGTCACCGGCCTGCCCGGCGGCCCGGAGTACGACGGGGCGGAGGAGCCCCGGGCGATCTCCGCGACCTGCGGCCCGGTCCGCGTCTGGTCGGTGTACGTGCCGAACGGCCGCGAGGTGGCCCACGACCACTACGCGTACAAGCTGCGCTGGCTGGAGGCGCTCAAGGCGGCCGTCGCGGAGGACGCGGCCGGGGAGCGCCCCTTCGCGGTCCTCGGCGACTACAACATCGCCCCGACCGACGAGGACGTCTGGGACATCGGCGTCTTCGAGGGCGCCACGCACGTGACGGAGCCGGAGCGGGCCGCGCTCGCCGGGCTCCGCGACACCGGTCTCACCGACGTCGTCCCGCGCCCCCTCAAGTACGACCACCCCTTCACGTACTGGGACTACCGCCAGCTCTGCTTCCCGAAGAACAAGGGCATGCGCATCGACCTGGTCTACGGGAACAAGCCCTTCGCCGAGGCGGTCTCCGACAGCTACGTGGACCGCGAGGAGCGCAAGGGCAAGGGCGCCTCGGACCACGCCCCCGTCGTGGTCGACCTCGACGTCTGACCGGTCCTTTCGGCCCCGTGTGCGGAGATCATCTCCGCGCGCCGGGTGGTCGACCGACAGGTGGCGGTGCGACGCTGTTCCGATGAACATCCCCTTTCTGGACCATTGGCGAAAGCGGCATGAGCCCGAGCCCGCGGAGGCCCCCCTGGCCGCGGCCTTCGACCGGGATCCGGAGGGAGTGGCCGAGCTCCTCTCGGAGTGCGAGCTGCTGCGTTCCCGTGCAGGGGAGGCCGGGGTGGTCCTGGACGACACCCCGGGCTCCCTCCAGGAGCTCGACCAGCTGCCGCCCCGCTGGCGAAACGATCCGGAAGAGCTCCCCTGGTTCGGGAACGACGCCGGGCTCTACCTCGGCACCGTGATCGTCCGGAACGTGCCGGGCGCCCGGTGGCAGGTGTGGCCGGGCGGTGGCCCCGTGGTGCGGCTCGCCTCGGGCCGGGAGATCCAGGTCGTCGAGGCCGGTCTGGACTGGGCGATGACGGGCGCGCCGCAGCTCTCCCAGGTGTACGCGGAGGCCTCCGAGTACTGAACCCCCGCCGCCCCCGGGCAGGGAGCCGCCCCCGCCCGGCAGCGGCCGGTGGTCACTCCGCCCGCAGCGGGACCGACACGTACGACGGGTCGGTCGCGGGGGAGGAGAAGGTGAGCCGCGCGCCGGTCGGGTTGTGCTCGATGTAGAGCGGGTCGACGGTGTCGACGACCAGCGCGAGCCGGTGCCCGGCGGGGACGTCGTAGGCCGTCGAGAAGAGGTCCAGATCGACGCCGAACGGCTGCCCGGGCGTGCGGTCGTGGAAGGTGTACGGGGCGTTGCTGACGAGCTTGCCGAGCCCGAGCGGGCCCACGTCGTAGAGGTACGCCACGAGGGTGCCGCTCTCCTCGGTGGAGCTGACCGTGGTGTGCACCTTCACGGTGCCGCGCACCCGCTGCGGGGCGTCGTACCGCTCCGACTGCCAGACGCCGGCGAAGGCGCGGGGGAGGAGGGGCACGGAGGCGACGGGCGGGGCCTGGAAGAACTGGTCCAGGAGGTTGGAGAGCATGACGACACCGCCGTTGGCGCCGGAGTCGACGTTCGCCCGTATCCGCTGCGTACCGCCGAGGTCGAACTTCCGCCGGTTCGCGTCGAGGGACTTCCAGTCCGGGTAGCCCTCGTAGCCGGCGTCGGAGCGGGGCTTCAGCTGGACGGGCCGCTCGCGGTCGATGCCGTTGTCGACGCCCTTGAGGTAGTGGTCGAACCAGCGGTGGGCGCTGGTCCAGGTGTCGTTGGGCAGGCCGAGGAGGCCGGTGGCCTCGGCGGTGGCGTGGTCGCCGGGCCGGAACTCCAGCCGCTTGGGGCCGGTGAGCTTCTCGTAGAAGCTCGCGTACTGGTTGGGCGGGAAGATGGTGTCGCCCCAGGCGTTGCCGAGCATGATGGCGGCGCCGTTGGCGTTGATCCGGTCGAGCTGCTCGACGGCGGAGCGCTTGCGGCCCCAGGCGATCATGTCCTCCTCCTTGGTCAGGTCGGAGGAGAGGAAGTCGCCGAGGATCTGCTGGAGTTCGGGGCCCGGGCGGCCGGTGAGATAGCCGGCGCCGCCGAGCAGGGCGGCGGCCTGGAGGTGCTGGGTGCGGCCGCTGTAGATGGACTCGATCAGGTCGGCCCAGCCGCTGAGCGCGGCGACGGCCTTGATCCGCGGGTCGTTCGCGGCGGCGAGCAGGCTGATGCCCGCGCCGTACGAGACGCCCGCCATGCCCACGTGGTCGGGGTCGGACGGGGTGTTCGCGAGGGCCCAGTCGATCACCTTGGAGGCGTCCGCGACGTCCTTGGGGCCCGCGGTCTCGATCTCGCCGCCGGACTGCCAGAAGCCGCGCGAGTTGTAACTCACCACGACGTAGCCGGAGTCGGCGAGCTTCTTGGCCTGGGCGAGGTACTCGACCTGGGGCATGGCCCAGCTGGTGGGCAGAACGATCAGGGGATGGCGGGTGGCGGCGTCGGCTCCGGCCGGCGTGACGACGTTCGCCTTGAGGACGGTGCCGCCCTCCCCGGCGATGTCGACGAAGCGGAGGGATCCGGCGGTGTCGGCGGCCTGGGTGGCCGGGGCGAACCCGAGGGCCGTCCCGGCCACGAGGGCGGCCGAGACGGCGAGGACCAGGGATCTGCGCACGGGGCACTCCTCACTGGGGACACTGTTGGGGGGCAGTGAAAGTGACCCGACGGTAACCGCGACGCCTTACCCGTGGTAACTGGTCGGTAAGTTACGTGCGGGTAACGATTGGTGGCGCGTCACCCCGGAGGGCGACGGCCTCGGCGAAGTCCGCGTGCGCCTCCTCGTACCGCTTGACGGCGAGGAGGAACATGGACCGGTCGGTGAGCGCGCGGACCAGGGCGCTCGTGCCGCCGTCCGGTCGGCGGGCGAGACGCACGCCCTCGTCGAAGGCCGGGCGGAGCGCGTCCTCGGCCCGGTGGCCGGACGTCTCCCAGCGGAGCGCCCGGCGGACGGTGAGGCGACGCTGGGCGGCGATCAGCGCGGGAAGATCACCGGACTCCCGCAGGGCGGCGGTCCGGCCTTCGAGGGCGGGGATCGAGGCGAACCAGGCCTCCCGTATGTCGGGAGACCAGCCGTGGTGAGGGTGGACCCCGAACGCCGGCAGGGGGGCCTCGGGAGTGGCGGCCGGTTCGGCCGGCCGGCCCGAGAGGAGCAGCAGGGTCACCCACCAGGCCTGGATGTTGCTCCAGCTCACCGGCTCCCCGCCCTCCGCGAGACGGGCGAGGAGGGTCAGCGTCTCGCGCCGCGCGGCCGCCTCCTCGGCCGTCCGTCCGGCGGTCCGGAGCATCCGGGCGTACTGGTCCAGCTTCCACACCAGGGCCGCCAGCGGGGCGAGGTCCTCCGCCGCCGTGCGCCGGGCCTCGTCGACGACACGCGCGAACACCTCCAGGGCCTCCTCGTGCCGTCCGGCCGCGTCCAGTTCGGCCGCCCACTCGATCAGCGTCCACTCGGACACGTCCGCCTCCCCGGGCACGATGTGCCGGGCGTGCAGATCGGCCGCCTCCGCGTGGCGCCCCTCCTCCGCCAGGACGACCGCGAGGCGCCCGTACAGGCCGGCCGCCGCCAACTCCTCGCACACCGCACGCCCCTCGGACCGCCGGCCGTCGCCGAACAGCGCGCGCTGATAGCCCTGCAGGGCGCTGCTCAGCTCGTCCTTCCCGCCCGGCACCTCCCCGCCGTACCGCCGCATCGCGTCCACCGCCTCCGCGTACAGCGCCACGTGCTGCTTCGGATCCCTGGTGTCCCACGTGCGGATGACCAGCGCGTGGGTCAACTTGGCCAGATAGGCCCGTGGGTTGACCTGCACCAGGATCCGGTACGCCTCGACCTGCTCCCGGCTGCTCGGCCGGTCGGATCCGAGCAGCAGGACCCGCGCCCGCATGACCGCGTCCTCGTCGGGCTTCCGTGTGTCGCCCATGTGCCCCCTGTTCTCCGCGTGATGCACGACGGAGATTCTGGGAGTCGCGGGGCAGGCCGGACAAGGCTCACGAACTGTGCGTTCCGTCCTACGAAAAAGGCCCCTGACCTGTCATGATGGGAACGTCTTGACCTCTGGATCGGTTCTGGCGGGAGGCACGGTGGGGGATCCGGACGAGGTACCCGATGTCTTCGACCCCCGGATCTACGCGTCCGGCATCCCGCACGACCGCTTCCGCGCCCTGCGCGACCGGGCCCCCGTCGCCCGGCAGGACGAGCCGGAGATCCTCGGCTGGCCCGCGGGGCCGGGCTTCTGGGCCGTCACCCGGCACGCCGACGTCGTGCGGGTCCTCAAGGACTCGGGGACGTACTCCTCGCACCTCGGCGCCACCCAGATCCGCGACCCCGACCCGGCCGACCTGCCCTTCGTCCGCCGCATGATGCTCAATCAGGATCCCCCGGCACAGGGCCGGCTGAGGCGGCTCGTCAGCCGGGCGTTCACGCCCGGGCGGATCGAGCGCTTCACCGTCACCGCCCGCGACCGGGCCCGTGAGCTGCTGGCGGCCGCGTTCGCGGACGGCGGCGAGGTGGACCTCGTCCGGGCCGTCACCGACGACTACGCGCTGCTCAACCTCACCGACCTGCTCGGGGTGCCCGCGAGCGACCGGGGACTGCTGCACACCTGGACCGAGCGGGTCATCGCCTACCAGGACCCCGACGAGCCGCCGGTCCTCGACGCCGAGGGGCGGCCGGTCAACCCCCGCTCACCCGCCATGCTCGCCGAGATGTTCGGCTACGCCCAGGAGCTCGCCGCCCACAAACGCGCCCACCCGGCCGACGACGTCATGAGCGTGCTCGCCGCCTCCGAACTCGACGATGCAGAACTGGAGATGTTCTTCTTCCTGCTGACCGTCGCCGGCAACGACACCGTGCGCAGCGCCGCCCCCGGCGGAATCCTCGCCCTCGCCGAACACCCGGCGCAGCAGCGGAACTTGTGGGCGGGGGAGGTCCCCATGGACACGGCCGTGGACGAACTCCTGCGCGTGCACCCGCCCGTGCTCTCCTTCCGGCGCACCGCCGCCCAGGACACCGAACTGGCCGGGCGGAGGATCCGGGCCGGCGACAAGGTCGTCGTCTTCCACGCCTCCGCCAACCACGACGAACGCGTCTTCGTGGACCCGCACCGCCTGGACCTCGCCCGGACCCCCAACCCGCACGTCTCCTTCGGCGACGGCCCGCACGTCTGCCTCGGCGCCCACTTCGCCCGGCTCCAGCTCCGCGTGCTCTACGAGGAGACGCGCGCGGCCTGCGGCGGACTGATCCTCGCGGGACCGCCCCGGCGCCTCGTCTCCAACTTCGTCAACGGGATCAAGTCGCTGCCGGTTCGACCGCTGGAGCCGTCCGCGCCGCGCTCGTGACGTCGGCGACCAGCTCCATCACATCGGGGCCGTACGCCTGCGAGTTGACCACCTTCAGGAGGAGCACGAAGGAGCCGTCCGGCCCGTACTTGCCGGCCAGCGCCTTGTGATGGCGGGCCAGATGCCGCGCCGCGGCCTGATTGGTGACCGCTGCCTGGCCGCAGAGAAGGAACACCGGCCGACCGCCCTCGCCGCGGGTGAGGCGGGCGAGGACGACGTACTCGTCGACCCCCCACTCCGGGCGGTAGGTCTCGCCCGCGACGGTGATCATCCCCCGGTCCTCGCGCGGCTCCTGCTCGACGTTCATCGTGAGTCCCGGCAACAGGTTGGGCAGATGGGCCGCCATGCGCCGGTTGGAGTAGGGGCCGCCGATGCAGAACTCGGCTATCTGCCCCAGGCCCTGACGGGCCGTGTCGTGCTGTACGACACGGGGCCGCGCCCCGCAGTCCTTGATCAGCGCCGACAGTTCGAGCAGCGCCGACACGTCGGTGGCGTGCACCCCGCGCTCGCTGCCGGCCAGACGGTTCACCACGAGCAGACACTCGGAACCGGAGGGCAGCCCGAAGAAGGCCTGCTTGCGGCGTAGCCGCCGCCGCCAGAGGTAGGCCCGGGTCAGCCACCCCAGGGAACCACTGACTCCGGTGGCCAGGACCCCGAGCACCACGTTGCGCAGGTCTTCGTTCATAGGCGCGCATGCTAGCGGCGATCCGGCCTCCAGTTCGAGGCGGTCCTGACGGGAGGCGGCGCGGGAAGTTACGCTGCGCGGACGGTCGTTGACTGGAGGTAGGAATGCGTCGCTCCGCCGCAGGCAAGGTCTCGCTGCTCGCCGTCGCGGCGACGGTGCTCTCGATGGGCGCCGCCGCGCCGTCGAAGGCCCCGCCCGTCCAGGCCCCACCCGTCAAGGAACCCGTCGCCGTCGGGTACGGCGGTGCCGTCGCCAGTGTCGACGCCGACGCCTCGGCCGCCGGCATCGAGGTGCTCCGCAAGGGCGGCAACGCGGTCGACGCCGCCGTCGCCGTCGCGGCCGCCCTCGGCGTCACCGAGCCGTACTCGGCGGGCATCGGGGGCGGCGGCTACTTCGTGTACTACGACGCGAAGAGCCGTACCGTGCGGACCATCGACGGACGGGAGACCGCCCCCCGTTCGGCCGACGCCGGGCTCTTCGTGGAGAACGGAAAGCCCATCCCCTTCGAGGAGGGCCAGACCAGCGGACTCGGCGTCGGCACCCCCGGCACCCCCGCCACCTGGAAGGCCGCCCTCGACGCCTGGGGCAGCAAGCGGCTCGGCACCCTGCTCGAACCCGCCGAGCGGCTGGCCCGCGAGGGCTTCACCGTCGACCCCACGTTCCGCGCCCAGACCGCCGCCAACGAGGCCCGGTTCCGTGACTTCCCGGCCACCTCCGCACTGTTCCTGCCCGGCGGGCAACTGCCCGTGGTCGGCAGCGTCTTCAAGAACCCCGACCTGGCCCGCACGTACGAGACGCTCGGCCGCAACGGCGTCGGCGCCCTCTACCGGGGGCCGCTGGCCCGGGACATCGTCGACACCGTGCGCACGCCCCCGCTCCGCGAGGGCGCGACCCGGACCGTCCGCCCCGGCGATCTGACGGAGGCCGACCTCGCCGCGTACCGCACCGAGTCCCGCAGGCCCACGAAGGTCTCGTACCGGGGGCTCGACGTCTACGGCATGGCCCCCTCCTCCTCCGGCGGCACCAGCGTCGGCGAGGCGCTCAACATCCTGGAGGGCACCGACCTCTCGGCGGCCTCCCAGGCCCGCTACCTGCACCGCTACATCGAGGCCAGCCGCATCGCCTTCGCCGACCGGGGCCGCTGGGTCGGCGACCCGGCCTTCGAATCCGTGCCGACGCGGGGCCTGCTCTCCCAGCGGTTCGCCGACTCCCGGGCCTGCCTGATCCGCGACGACGCCGCCCTCACCAGCCCGCTCGCACCGGGCGACCCCGCGCGTCCCGCGCCCTGCGCGACCGGGGGCACGGCCGCCCCGACCACGTACGAGGGCGAGAACACCACCCATCTGACGGTGGCGGACAAGTGGGGCAACATCGTCGCCTACACCCTCACCATCGAGTCCACTGGGGGAAGCGGCATCACCGTGCCCGGCCGGGGCTTCCTGCTCAACAACGAGCTGACCGACTTCTCCTTCGCCCCGGCCGGCGCGGCCGTCCACGACCCCAACCTGCCCGGCCCCGGCAAGCGGCCGCGCTCCTCGATCTCCCCGACGATCGTCCTCGACCGGCACGACCGGCCCGTCCTGGCGCTCGGCTCCCCGGGCGGCGCCACCATCATCACCACGGTCCTCCAGACCCTCACCGGGGTCGTCGACCGGGGTCTGCCGCTCGTCGACGCGATCGCCGCGCCGCGCGCCAGCCAGCGCAACCAGGCCACCACCGAACTCGAACCGGCCCTGTGGAACAGCCCGCTGAGGGCGGAGCTGGAGGGCATCGGGCACGGCTTCCGGCAGAACCCGGAGATCGGTGCGGCGACCGGTGTCCAGCGGCTCCCCGACGGCCGCTGGGTGGCCGCCGCGGAGACCGTCCGCAGGGGCGGCGGCTCGGCGATGGTCGTACGTCCGGCGTCCTAGCGACGCGCCCCCGACCGCGCGGCCTGGAGTCGCGCGGTCGAGGTCGCGGTTTCCCGAGCCGCGCGGTCACGGTCCCGGTTTCCGGAGCCGCGCGGTCGCGGTCGTGCGCCCGCCGCGGCCCCGCGCCCCGGCCGGCTACAGGGCCGTCAGGACGCGCGGGCCGTCGTCCGTGATCGCCACCGTGTGCTCGGCGTGGGAGGCGCGGGAGCCGTCGGACGTACGGATCGTCCAGCCGTCCCGCGCCGTGTAGTGCTCGTCCGTGCCGCCGCCGATGAGCATCGGCTCGATCGCGAGCACCATCCCGTGGCGCAGCCTCATGCCCCGGCCCGGGCGTCCCTCGTTGGGGACGCCCGGGTCCTCGTGCATGGCGCGGCCGATCCCGTGCCCGCCGAATCCGTCGGGGATGCCGTATCCCGCGGCCCGGCAGACCCGGCCGATCGCGTGGGCGATGTCGCCGATGCGGTTGCCGACGACGGCCGCCGCGATGCCGGCCTCCAGGGCCTCCTCCGCCGCGGCGATCAGCCGGGTGTCCTCCGGCCGGGCCGGGCCGACGGTGAAGCTGACCGCCGCGTCGCCCGCCCAGCCGCCCAGCGTCGCCCCGCAGTCCACGGAGACCAGGTCGCCCGGGGCCAGCCGGGTCCCGTCCGGGATGCCGTGCACGATGGCGTCGTTCACGGAGACGCACACGACCGCGGGGAAGGGCACCGGGGCCCACTCCGGGTGGTAGTCGAGGAAGGGCGAGCCGGCCCCCGCCTCGGCGAGCACGGCGCGCGCGGCGCGGTCGAGCTCGGTGAGCGGGACGCCGGGCGCCGCCTTCTCTCGTACGGCCGCCAGGGCGCGGGCCACCACACGGCCCGACTCGCGCATGGCCGCCAGGGATTCGTTCGTCTTGATCTCCACCATGACCAATTACTATACCGGTATTAGAATGGCCGCATGGTGCGTACACCCCTGACCCCCGAAGAGCGCGAGCGCGGCGAGCGCCTGGGCCTGCTCCTGCGCGAGGCGCGCGGCGAGCGGTCCATGGTCGAGATCGCCGCCGCCGCCGGCCTCTCCGCCGAGACCCTCCGCAAGATCGAGACCGGCAGGGCTCCTACCCCGGCCTTCTTCACCGTCGCGGCCCTGGCCGGAGTCCTCGGACTCTCCATGGACGAGCTCGTGGTGCACTGCACCCCGGCCCCCGTCTGAGCCGCCCGCCCGGCTCAGACGGAGACCGCCAGCTGCACACGGCTGTGGCGCGGGCGCTCGATCTCGTCCAGGAGGGCGAGCGCCAGATCGGCGTGGGCGATGCGGCCCGGGCCGTCGATCACCGCGCCCACCGCCGTGCGGTAGCCGCCGGTCCGCTCCGCCTCCGCGTTCAGGTCCATCGGCGGCACCACCATCAGCCAGTCGAGCCCGGGCCCGGCCTCCGCCGCGAGCAGCTCGAACTCGGCCACGTGTCCCTGGGAGAACGTCCGCCACTCCTCGGGGAAGCCGGGCGCGTCCATCAGCCGCACCCCCGGAGCGGTCTCCAGGGTCGTGGCGATGCCCAGGGTGAGCAGCCGCCCGACCCCCGCCGCGGTCAGGCCGGTGACCAGGGCCCGCGCGGCGGCCGTGAAGAAGTCGGCCGAGGGCACGTCGAGCCGGACCGCCGCGTTCACCGCCGCGTCGTGGCCCGCCGCGAGCGCCGCCACCGAGGCCGCGTCCGTCGCGTCCCCCCGTACGAGCGCGACTCCCGCTCCCTCCAGGTCGCGGTGGGCGGCCGGGTCGCGGACCACGGCGGTCACCCGGCGGCCCCGGGCCACCGCCTCCGCCACGACCGCCCGGCCGACCCGCCCTCCGGCGCCGAAGACCACGATGTTCCCGCTGCTGTTGTCGCTGGTGTCGATGTCCATGGCCGGACCGTAGAACGGGCACCCCTGGTTACTTCAACGGTACTGGGCTAGCGTCGGCCGCATGATCGAACAGCACTCCCCGCAGTCGCTGAGCCCCTCCTTCTTCCCCGACCCCGACTGCGGCGCGGGCTCCGCACAGCCCCTCCGCGTCGGCGGCAAGTGGACGGCGATGGTGCTGCGCTGTCTGGAGGACGGGACGCCCCGCCGCTTCTCCGAACTCCGCGTCCCCCTGCACTGGATCACCCCCAAGGTCCTCACCGAGACCCTCCGCGCCATGGAGCGCGACGGCTTCCTCACCCGCACCGTCCACGACGAGAACCCGCCCCGCGTCGAGTACGCCCTCACCGGCCTCGGCCGGTCCCTCCTCGGCCCGCTCGACACGGCCTGTGACTGGGCGCGCACCCACGCCTCCCAGGTCACCGAGGCGCGCAGCGCGTACGAGCGGACGAGCCCCGTGACGTAGCGAAGGACCCGACCCCGCCTAGGCTGCCGGGCATGATGCCCGAAGAGCTGCGGCGCGGCCGCTACGTCAGCCTGACCACTTTCCGGAAGAACGGCACGGGGGTCGCGACACCCGTCTGGTACGCGGTGGAGGGCTCCGCGCTGTACGTCTGGACCCGCTCCGATTCCTGGAAGGTCAAGCGCCTGCGCAACGACTCCCGGGTCGAGGTCGCCGTCTGCGACCTGCGCGGCAACGTCGCCGAGGGCGCCCAGCGGTTCGCCGGCACGGGTCGCCTGGTGGAGGGGGAGGAGCTGCGCCTGATCCGGCGGCTGCTCTCGCGCAAGTACACCTGGCAGTACTGGCTGACCGACGTTCCGGCCATGATCGTCCGGCTCGGCAGGCGCCCGCACACCGGGATCGTCGTCACGTTCTGAAAACGGTCCGTAGTCGTCCCGTAACACGACTGCGGTCCAATACCCGCGGACCGGAAGGTTCCAGTCGACGGCGGGGCAGGTGCGGATCGCATGACGGTGTATCAACTCCCGGTGGAAGTAGCCACGTTCAGGCACTGGCTGACGGAGCTCGTCAGGCGTGTCCGGCCGGACGGCGGCTGGTACGGGGTCTTCGCCGCGCGCGATCCGGAGGGCCTGCGCGCCTGCTTCGACGGGATCGAGATCCTGCCCTGGGACGTCGTCGAGTCCCTCCTCCAGGACGCCGGGGAGACCGCCGACGGGCCGTTCGCCGCTCGGGGGCGAGCGCTGTACGCGGCGGCCGCCGCGGCCCATGACCGCCGCCCCGGTGGGGCGGCGGCCCTCGCCGAACGCCGGGACCTGATGGAGGGCGAACGCCGCTACGCCGAGTCCCGCACCCGCGAACTGGGCGAACGGCTCAGGGCGGCCCCGGACCCGGCGGAGGCGTCCCGCCTGGAGCGCGACCTCGCCTGGACCCGCGACGACCACGCCCGGGCCACGTCCCGCGTCAGGGAACTGACGGGCCGGCTGGCCCGGCTGGGAGCGGGACCGCCCGGCACGTCGGCCCGCGGCGCCGGGACCCCGACGGGAGGCGCCGCCCCGACGCGGCCCGAACCACCGGCGCGCACCGCGGCCCCGGTAGCCGCGACTCCCGCTTCCGCGTACACCGCGACCCCGGTCGCGGGCCGGCCCGCACCGCCTGTGCGCACCGCGGCCCCGGTCGTCGGCCAGTCCGCTCCCGCGCACACCGCGACCCAGAACGCCGTCCCGCCCGCGCCACCGGCGCGCACCGCGCCCCCGGTAGCCGTGGCGCCCGCTCCCGCGCCCACCGCGCCCCCGATCGGCCGGCCCGCCCCCGCCCCCGCGGCCGGAGCGTCCGTGGGCGGCGCCGTGCCCGCCAAGGTCAAGCGGCGCCCCCGGGGCGCCCGGTACGCCTGGCTGGAGGAGAGCGTCGACGAGCCGGCGCCGCTGCCCGCGCTGCCGACCGGGGGAGCGGCGCCCCGAGGCGCCCGGTTCGGCGGCGTCGAACCCGTCGTCGCCGAGGTCCCCGTGGCGGACCCCGCCGAGGCCGACCGTGCCGCGGCCAACGCGGTCTACGCCCTCCGGCGCCTCCGCGCCCAGGGCCGCAGCGGCGAGGCCCACGCCCTGCTCTGCGAGGCGCTCGGCGGGCCGCCCGCCCGGCTGCCCGCCCTCGCTGCGGAGCTGCACCGGGCCGGGCTCGGTGCCGACTGGTCCACCCTGCTCTGGGAGGCCGCCTCTCTGCCGCCCGGCCGGCTCGCCGCCGTCGCGGGCGTCCTCGCCGACGCGGGCCGGACGGCCGACTGCGAGCAGCTGCTGCGGCAGGGCGTGGCCCGCCCGGTCGAGGAGCTCGCCGGGGCGTGCGCCGCGCTGCACGCCGAGGACCACCACCGCGAGGCCCATGCCCTGCTCACTGCCTTCGTCCGGGTCCGTGCCCCCGAGGACGCCGCCCGGCTCGCGGGTGCCGACCCGCACGGGCTCGTCCCTCAACTGCTCGCCGCGGCGCGCGCGGTGTCCGCGTCCCGGGAGCGCGACCTGCTCCACGCCCTGAGGGTGGCGGGCCTGGCCGGGGCGTGAGGGGCGGGGCCCTCGGTCCCGCCGCCCCGGGCCGGGAAGGAGACGGCGGCCGGGGTCCTCTCCGCGCGAGTCGGGACGGGTCCGCACGGGTCCGTACGTGTCGGTACGTGTCCGACGTGGACCACTCGGGTATGAAACATGATCGACCCGGCCGCTTCAGGGCCGCGGTCTTGCTCCGGGGTGTGACGGGGCTTACGTTCTCCTCCTACGCATCGCGTCTACGTGCGTAGAGGCTCTCTGACGCCGTGCCGAAGGAGCAGCTCATGACCGACGTCGTACGCGCCGCGCTCGTCCAGGCGACCTGGACCGGCGACACCGAATCCATGATCGCCAAACACGAGGAGTACGCCCGGGAGGCCGCCCGGCAGGGCGCCAAGGTGATCGGCTTCCAGGAGGTGTTCAACGCTCCCTACTTCTGTCAGGTCCAGGAGCCCGAGCACTACCGCTGGGCCGAGCCCGTCCCCGACGGCCCGACCGTCCGCCGGATGCAGGACCTCGCCCGCGAGACCGGCATGGTGATCGTCGTCCCCGTCTTCGAGATCGAGGACTCCGGCTTCTACTACAACACCGCGGCGGTCGTCGACGCCGACGGCTCCTACCTCGGCAAGTACCGCAAGCACCACATCCCGCAGGTCAGGGGCTTCTGGGAGAAGTACTACTTCCGCCCGGGGAACGCCGGCTGGCCGGTCTTCGACACCGCCGTCGGCAAGGTCGGCGTCTATATCTGCTACGACCGTCACTTCCCGGAAGGCTGGCGCCAACTCGGTCTCAACGGAGCCCAGTTGGTCTACAACCCGTCCGCCACCTCGCGCGGACTCTCGTCCTACCTCTGGCAGCTGGAACAGCCCGCCGCCGCCGTCGCCAACGAGTACTTCGTCGCCGCCATCAACCGGGTCGGCCAGGAGGAGTACGGCGACAACGACTTCTACGGCACCAGCTACTTCGTCGACCCGCGCGGCCGGTTCGTCGGCGAGGTCGCCTCCGACAAGACCGAGGAGCTCGTCGTCCGCGACCTCGACTTCGGCCTCATCGACGAGGTCCGGCAGCAGTGGGCCTTCTACCGCGACCGCCGCCCCGACGCGTACGACGGGCTGGTGCAGCCGTGAGCAGCCTCTACGACCGGCACAAGGCCGTCATCCCGGACTGGGTCGCCCTCTACTACCGCGACCCCCTGGAGATCACCCACGGTGAGGGCCGCCACGTCTGGGACGCCGACGGGCGCAGGTACCTCGACTTCTTCGGCGGCATCCTCACCACCATGACCGCCCACGCCCTGCCCGAGGTCACCAAGGCCGTCGCCGAGCAGGCCGGGCGGATCATCCACTCCTCGACGCTCTACCTCAACCGCCCCATGGTGGAGCTCGCCGAGCGCGTCGCCGGCCTCTCCGGCATCCCCGACGCCCGGGTCTTCTTCACCACCTCCGGGACCGAGGCCAACGACACGGCCCTCCTCCTCGCCACCGCGTACCGCCGCACGAACCAGATCCTGGCGATGCGCAACAGCTACCACGGCCGCTCCTTCTCCACGGTCGGCATCACCGGCAACCGCACCTGGTCGCCCACCGGCCTCTCCCCGCTCCAGACCCTGTACGTGCACGGCGGCGTCCGCACCCGCGGCCCCTACGCCGAGTACTCCGACGAGCGGTTCATCGAGGCCTGCGTCGCCGACCTCGAGGACCTCCTCGGCCACACCCGGGACGTCGCCGCCCTCATCGCCGAACCGATCCAGGGCGTCGGCGGCTTCACCTCCCCGCCCGACGGTCTCTACGCCGCCTTCCGGCGCGTCCTCGACCGGCACGGGATCCTCTGGATCTCCGACGAGGTGCAGACAGGCTGGGGCCGGACCGGCGAGCACTTCTGGGGCTGGCAGGCCCACGGCCAGGCCGGACCGCCCGACATCCTCACCTTCGCCAAGGGCATCGGCAACGGCATGTCGGTCGGCGGGGTCGTCGCCCGCGCCGAGATCATGAACTGCCTCGACGCCAACTCCATCTCCACCTTCGGCGGCTCACCCGTCACCATGGCCGCGGGCCTCGCCAACCTCGCGTACCTCCTGGAGAACGACCTCCAGGGCAACGCCCGCCGCGTCGGCGGCCTCCTCATCGAACGCGTCCGGGCGGCCGCCGCGGGCGTCGAGGCGGTACGGGAGGTCCGCGGCCGCGGCCTGATGATCGGCATCGAGCTCACCGAGCCGGGCACCGACCGCCCGAACCCGGACGCGGCCGGCGCCGTCCTGGAGGCCGCCCGCGAGAACGGCCTGCTCATCGGCAAGGGCGGCGGCCACAACACCAGCACCCTGCGCATCGCCCCGCCGCTCTCGCTCACCGTCGCCGAGGCCGAGGAAGGCGCCGCGATCCTCGAACAGGCCCTCCGAAACCTCTAGTTCGCAGGGGAGAAGTCCCGTGAGCACCCGCACCCTCATCCGCGGCGGTCTCGTCGTCACCGCCGCCGACGAAGTCCACGCCGACGTGCTGATCGAGGACGGCCGCGTCGTCGCCCTCGCCGCCCACGGCTCGGACGTGGCGGCCGGCTGGACCGCCGACCGGACCATCGACGCCACCGACCGCTACGTGCTGCCCGGCGGCGTCGACGCCCACACCCACATGGAACTGCCCTTCGGCGGCACCTTCGCCTCCGACACCTTCGAGACCGGCACCCGCGCCGCCGCCTGGGGCGGCACCACCACCATCGTCGACTTCGCCGTCCAGAGCGTCGGCCACAGCCTCCGCGAAGGGCTCGACGCCTGGTACGCCAAGGCCGACGGCAACTGCGCCATCGACTACGCCTTCCACATGATCCTCTCCGACGTCAACGAGCACACGCTCAAGGAGATGGACCGGCTCGTCCAGGAGGGCATCACCTCCTTCAAGCTCTTCATGGCCTACCCCGGCGTCTTCTACAGCGACGACGGCCGGATCCTGCGCGCCATGCAGCGCTCCGCCGACAACGGCGGGCTGATCATGATGCACGCCGAGAACGGCATCGCCATCGACGTCCTCGTCGAGCAGGCCCTCGCCCGCGGCGAGACCGACCCCCGCTTCCACGGCGAGGTCCGCAAGGCCCTCCTGGAGGCCGAGGCCACCCACCGCGCGATCCAGCTCTCCCGGGTCGCCGGAGCCCCGCTCTACGTCGTCCACGTCTCCGCCGAGGAGGCCGTCGCCGAGATCGCCGCCGCCCGTGACAAGGGGCTGCCCGTCTTCGGCGAGACCTGTCCCCAGTACCTCTTCCTCTCCACCGACAACCTCGCGGAGCCGGACTTCGAGGGCGCCAAGTACGTGTGCAGCACTCCGCTGCGGCCCAAGGAGCACCAGGCGGCCCTGTGGCGGGGGCTGCGGACGAACGACCTCCAGGTCGTCTCCACCGACCACTGCCCCTTCTGCTTCGTGGGCCAGAAGGACCTCGGCCGCGGCGACTTCTCCAAGATCCCCAACGGCCTGCCGGGGGTGGAGAACCGCATGGACCTCCTCCACCAGGCCGTCGTCGACGGGCACATCAGCCGCCGCCGCTGGATCGAGATCGCCTGCGCCACCCCGGCCCGGATGTTCGGCCTCTACCCGCAGAAGGGCACGATCGCGCCCGGTTCCGACGCGGACATCGTCATCTACGACCCGCACGCCCGCCAGACGATCTCCGCGGCCACCCACCACATGAACGTCGACTACTCCGCGTACGAGGGGAAGACGGTCACCGGCCAGGTCGAGACGGTCCTCTCGCGCGGCGAACCCGTCATCGACCAGCGGAAGTTCACCGGCCGCGCCGGACACGGCGCCTTCACCCCCCGCTCCACCTGCCAGTACCTGAACTAGGAGAACGACGTTGGACTTCGGACTCGTCCTGCAGACCGACCCGCCCGCCTCAGAGGTCGTCGGGCTGATGCGCCGGGCGGAGCGCAACGGATTCCGCTACGGCTGGACCTTCGACTCCGCCGTGCTCTGGCAGGAACCCTTCGTCATCTACAGCCGCATCCTCGAACACACCACCAAGCTCCACGTCGGCCCGATGGTCACCAACCCGGGCACCCGCACCTGGGAGGTGACCGCCTCCACCTTCGCCACCCTCAACGACATGTACGGCAACCGGACCGTCTGCGGCATCGGGCGGGGCGACTCCGCCATGCGCGTCGCCGGCCGCAGGCCCAACACCCTGGCCCGCCTCGGCGAGGCCATCGACGTCATCCGCGACCTCGCGGAGGGCCGCGAGGCGACCGTCGACGGCAGTCCGATCCACATCCCGTGGATCAAGAACGGCAAGCTGCCCGTCTGGATGGCGGCGTACGGACCCAAGGCGCTCGCGCTCGCCGGGCAGAAGGCCGACGGCTTCATCCTCCAGCTCGCCGACCCCTTCCTCACCGAGTGGATGGTCAAGGCCGTCCGCCAGGCCGCCGCCGACGCCGGCCGCGACCCCGACGCCCTGACCGTCTGCGTCGCCGCCCCCGCGTACGTGGGGGACGACCTGGCCCACGCCCGGGACCAGTGCCGCTGGTTCGGCGGGATGGTCGGCAACCACGTCGCCGACCTCGTCGCCAAGTACGGCGAACACTCCGACATGGTCCCGGAGGAGCTCACCGCCTACATCAAGGACCGGCACGGCTACGACTACAGCCACCACGGCCGCGCCGGGAACCCCGACACCGAGTTCGTCCCCGACGAGATCGTCGACCGCTTCTGCCTGCTGGGCCCCGCCGAGGCCCACATCGAGAAGCTCCGCCACCTCAAGAGCCTGGGCGTCGACCAGTTCGCCGTCTACAACATGCACGACAACCGCGAGGGGACGATCGACGCGTACGGCTCCGACATCATCCCCGCCGTCAACGGCTAGTTCCGGGCCGGAAAGGGCTGCGGACGCGCACCTCTCCCTGTTTCATGGGGTCATGGTGTCCACCGACCGACTGCTGGCCTTCGCGGCCATGTCCTTCCTGCTGATCGTCATACCCGGCCCCAGCGTGCTGTTCGTGATCGGACGGGCCCTGGCCCAGGGGCGCCGCGCCGCGCTGACCACGGTCGCGGGGAACTCGCTCGGGGCCTATGTGCTCGTCGTGGCCGTGGCGCTCGGGGTCGGGGCCGTCGTCGAGCGCTCGGTCCTCGTCTTCACGGCGCTGAAGCTCGTGGGAGCCGCGTACCTGGTCTATCTCGGGGTCAAGGCGGTGCGGCAGCGTCGTTCGCTGCAGGCCGCGTTCACCGGCGACGGACCGGAGCACGGCAGTCTGCGCACCCTGTGGGAGGGGTTCGCGGTCGGCGTGGCGAACCCGAAGACGATCGTGTTCTTCGCCGCCGTGCTGCCCCAGTTCGTCGACCGCGACCAGGGGCACGTGACCCTGCAGATGCTCGTCCTCGGCCTCGTCTTCAACGTCGTCGCGGTGGCCTCGGACAGCGTGTGGGGTCTGGTCGCGGCCACCACCCGGAACTGGTTCGCCGGCTCGCCCCGGCGGCTCGCCATGGTCGGCGGCGTCGGCGGGCTGACGATGATCGGCCTCGGGGTGACGGTCGCGGCGACGGGCCGCACGGACTAGCGTGCCGGGTGCTGGGGAAGGAACTCGTAGGTCGGGCCGTCGGGCGCCCGGTCGCGGGCGCACAGCGTCACGTCCCTGCCCTTGAGATACGCCAGCAACCACGCGCCGAACGTCATGTCGTACAGAGTCCACGACGGGCTGTCCATCTCCTGGACCAGGACGCGCCAGGGCGACGAGGGCTCCTCGGGGACTCGGAGGAAGATCATCTCCCCCGTCGTGGCCGTCGCCACCGGCAGCAGTTCACCGGGGTTCGTCCCTGCCGGATCCGGCAGGAACTCGGCCATGTCCTCCTCGCGCCAGAACTCCAGATCCTGCCTGATCATCGTTCCCAGATCGTGCAGAAGACGAGGGGCGGGGTGCTGCAGATACAACTGCCCGTTGATCACGACCGAACCGTAGGCGTCGACGATCTCGCGGAAGTCGGCGGGGAACTGGACGCCGAGCTCCCGCTCCAGTGCGGTCCACGGCGCCGGGTCCGCCCAGTTGAACCGGGATTCGCCCAGCAGGGCCCGTATCGCCGAAAGCGTTGCCACCTCTGAGCCCCCTACGGTCCTTCGAGCCGCATTCCGGTCGGATCACGGCAGGGGGGATTGTTCATCACGCGGAGCGCGCCCTGTCAAACGCCCACGCAATACGGACATGAACGCCCGCGCCGTGGAGGGAGCCCGCTGAACAGGTGATCGGGCCGTTCCGCCTCCTTGACGCCCCTGCCCCGCGGGACAAGACTCCGCACGGTCAAGAACCCCACGCCCCGCACGGCCTCGTTCCGTCCCCCGAACGAAGGGTTCCGTCCATGACCACAACCGCGTCCTCCGGCAGACCCGGCCCCTCCGGCCCCGGTGCCGGCCCCGTCGAGCTCACGCCCGGCACGGCCCCCGCCGACCCCCGCTTCGTCAACGACGACCTGCTCCCCGTCCCCGTGGCCGAGCGACGCTGGACCACGTACAACTTCGCCGCCCTCTGGGTCGGCATGGCCCACAACATCCCCTCATGGATGCTCGCCTCCGGTCTCGTCGCCCTCGGCATGGACTGGAAGCAGGCCGTCCTCACCATCGCCCTGGCCAATGTCGTCGTCCTCGTGCCGATGCTGCTCACCGGGCACGCCGGACCGAAGTACGGCATTCCCTTCCCCGTCCTCGCCCGTGCCTCCTTCGGGCTCCGCGGGGCGAACCTGCCCGCTCTCGTCCGCGCCGGCGTCGCCTGCGCCTGGTTCGGCATCCAGACCTGGATCGGCGGCCAGGGCGTCTTCGTGCTGCTCGACAAGGTCTTCGGCGGCGGCTGGGCGGAGGCGTCGAGGATCGGCGGACAGCCCTGGACCCTGTGGCTCTGCTTCGTCCTCTTCTGGGCGCTCGAACTCGCCGTCATCCACCGGGGAATGGAGGCCCTGCGCCGCTTCGAGAACTGGGCCGCGCCCTTCGTGATCGTCGGCGCGCTCGCCCTCCTCGTGTGGATCACGGTGAAGGCCGGCGGCCTCGGTCCGCTCCTCGACCAGCCGTCGAAGCTGGGCTGGGGCGCCGACTTCTGGCCCGTCTTCTTCCCCGCCCTCATGGGCATGATCGCCTTCTGGGCGACCCTGAGCCTCAACATCCCGGACTTCACCCGTTTCGGCGCGGGCCAGCGCTCACAAGTCCTGGGGCAGACCCTCGGGTTGCCCACCACCATGACCCTGTTCGCGCTGCTGTCGGTGCTCGTCACCTCCGGCTCGCAGGCCGTGTACGGGGCACCCGTCTGGGACCCGGTGGCGCTCGCCGCGAAGACCGACAACGTCTTCGGTCTGCTCTTCGCCCTGGTCACCGTGCTCGTCGCCACCCTGTCGGTGAACCTCGCGGCGAACGTGGTCTCCCCGGCGTACGACCTCGCCAACCTCGCCCCGCGGCTGGTGAACTTCCGCACGGGCGCGCTGATCACCGGCGTCGTCGGTGTCCTCATCATGCCGTGGAAGCTCACCGCCACCCCGGAGCTGTACATCTTCACCTGGCTCGGCCTGGTCGGCGGCCTCCTCGGCACGGTCGCCGGCATCCTCATCGCCGACTACTGGCTCGTCCGCCGCACCGTCCTCGACCTCGAAGGCCTCTACCGGGCCGACGGCCCCTACTGGTACCGGGGAGGCTGGAACCCGGTGGCCGTCCTCGCCTTCCTGGTCGGCGGCGTCCTCGCGGTCGGCGGTTCCCACTCGGCGCCGGGGACCGGCCCGTTCCCCGAGGACGGGCTGATCCCCTTCCTGAAGCCCCTCGCCGACTACGGCTGGGCCGTCGGCCTCGCCGCCGCGCTCCTCATCCACACCGTCCTCATGAGGCGCGGGGCAGCCGCCCGGCCGTCCTCCCGATCCAGCTGAGGTAGGACCAGACCCGGGTGTTCACGGCGGGGGTGTCGGTCGCGCACCCCTTCCCGTACGAGACGAGACCCACCAGGTACGGCGTCCCCGCGATCGTGTGGACCAGGGGGCCGCCCGAGTCGTACTGACAGGTGTCCCGCCCCGGCGCGTACGTGCAGAGCTGGGCGGCGGTGACCTGGGACATGCCCCGGGCCCCGCACGTCGGGTTGCTCATGGTGCCGAGGACCACGGTCCGCAGGACGTCGGAGGTACGGCCCCCGAACGAGGTGGCGCCCCAGCCGGGGGCCTCGACCTGCGTGTGGTCGAAGGTGCCGTGGGCGTACCGGGCGGGCAGGGCGACCGGCCGCACGTCACGGCCGGACACCACCGGCTCGGCCAGCCGGACCAGCGCGATGTCGTCGCGCTGGGTGGCCGGGTCGTAGTCCGGGTGCGGGAGGAAGGAGGCCGGGGTCGCGAGCACGGCGTTCGGGCTGTCGTCCCCGCGCGTCAGGTCGTGGTCGCCGAGGAGCACCCCCACGCGCGCGGTGTCGCTGTACGAGCCGGTCAGACAGTGCGCGGCGGTGAGCACGTACCGGTCGCCGACCAGCGCCCCGCCGCACATCACCCGCCGCTCGGCCAGGTCCACGAGCCCCACCATGAACGGGTACTGATGGGGCCGCGCCTCCTGACCACCGACGACCGCGGACGCGGGTGGTGCGATGCCGAGGGGACACACCCCCATCACCGCTCCCGCGACCGCCGCCATGAGCTTCCTCGCCCGTCCCACCTGATCTCCGTACCGTCGACGCCGTGTTCTCGGGGCCGGCGGTGTGCGGAGACGTTTCCGCACGTCCGTCACGGCCCGCGTGGGCATCAACGAACGGGGCGGTGAGCGGTCACCCTCGCCGGGGGCTACGGCACGCGGGACGTCCATTCCGCCGTGCCGAACTTGGTCTCCGCCAGCTCCTTCGCACGGGTCAGTTCCTCCTCGGTGAGGATGCCCTCCGTGAGGCCGTAGCGGTTCCGGAAGGACGCGATCATCCGCTCGATCACCGCCTCGCGCGGGAGGCCGGTCTGGCGGCGGAGGGGGTCCACGCGCTTCTTCGCGCTCTTCGTGCCCTTGTCGGAGAGCTTCTCCCGGCCGATCCGCAGCACCTCGGTCATCTTGTCCGCGTCGATGTCGTACGCCATCGTCACGTGGTGCAGGACCGCGCCCTCACCGGCCACGAGCCGCTTCTGCGCCGCCCCCGCGATCTTGCCCGCGTCCGTGGCGATGTCGTTGAGCGGCTGGTACCAGGCCCGGACGCCCATGTCGCCGAGCGCGCCGAGCACCCAGTCGTCGAGGTAGGCGTAGCTGTCGGTGAAGGACAGCCCCTGGACCAGGGCGTCGGGGACCGAGAGCGAGTACGTGATCGTGTTGCCCGGCTCGATGAACATGGCCCCGCCGCCGCTGATCCGGCGCACCACCTGGATGCCGTGCCGCTCCGCCGCCTCCGGGTCCACCTCGTTGCGCAGGGACTGGAAGCTGCCGATCACCACCGCCGGGGCGCCCCACTCCCAGACCCGCAGGGTCGGCGGGCGCCGGCCGGCCGCCACCTCGGCCGTCAGGACCTCGTCGAGCGCCATGTGCAGCGCGGGGGACTGCGGCGGCTCGTGGATCAGCTGCCAGTCGTAGTCGGTCCAGTCCGTGGCGTGGGCGAGGGCGCGCCGGACCGCGACCCCGACACCCTCCGACGTCAGGCCGAACATGTGCGTGCCCGGCGGGAGCGCCGCGTCGATCCGCGCGGCGAGCCCCGGGGCGTCCGTGTCGGCCGGAGCGCCTTCGAGGGCCCCGTCGATCGCCAGGATCGCCTCGTCCGGTTCCAGGAAGAAGTCGCCCGCGACCCGGACGTTCCGCAGGACCCCGTCCTCGGTGTCGAGGTCGACGACCACCAGCTTTCCGCCGGGGACCTTGTACTCGCCGTGGTACGCGCCGTGCACGGGAACCCTCCCTGCATGTAAGGGGTGAACTCGGCCAAAGGGTACTCCCCGGGGAAACAGCGGGTGACAAGTGCGGCATTCCGGTTGTCAGCCCCCCGTGCTTAGCTGGAGGCATGATCGAAGACTTCCTTGAGCACGTCCTCGGCGGCCGTACGACCGAGGTCGAGGAGGCCGTCCGCAAGGCGGCCGCCGCCGAGATCATGCCGCGCTTCCGGCAGCTCGCGGCCGACGACATCGTCGAGAAGAACGGGCCGCACGACCTGGTCACCGTCGCCGACCGGGCCGCCGAGGCCCATCTCACCGCGTCCCTCACCGCCCTGCTGCCCGGCTCCGTGGTCGTCGGCGAGGAGGCCGTCCACGCCGACCCCGCCGTGTACGCGGCGCTGCGCGGCGACGCCCCCGTCTGGATCGTCGACCCCGTCGACGGCACCCGCCAGTTCGTCCACGGCGACCCCGCCTTCTGCACCCTCGTCGCCCTCGCCCACCACGGCGAGATCCTGGCCTCCTGGACCTTCGCCCCCGCCCTGGAGGAGTTCGCCGTCGCCGTGCGCGGGCACGGCGCCACGCTCAACGGGCAGCCGATACGGTCCGGTTCGCCGGCGCCCGGCGCGGCCCTCGAGGTCGCCACATCGCACCCCGACTACACCACCCCGGACCAGAAGCGGGCGCTGCTCGGTCTGACCGTCGAGGGCGTCCACCCGCGCCCCTGCGGCTCCGCCGGTCTCGAGTACCTCGCCGTGGCGCGCGGAGCGCTCGACGGCACCGCGTTCAGCTGGGAGTACGCGTGGGACCACGCCGCCGGACTCCTCCTGGTCGCCGAGGCGGGCGGCGCGACCACCACGATCGCGGGGGAGCCCTTCCGGATCGCCGGGGGGAACGCGCTGCCGTTCACGACCGCCCGTGACGCGGCGACCGCCGAGCGGATCCGGACGCTCCTCGGGGGCGCGTGAGGCGCCGTTCGCCACCCGCCTATCCTGGGAGCCCTGGCATCGGCCGACGAAGGAGTCCGAAGGTGACGAACGAGACGCCGATGCTCGACGCCGTCGTCGTGGGGGCCGGGCCCAACGGACTGACGGCCGCCGTCGAACTGGCCCGGCGCGGCCTCTCCGTGGCCGTCTTCGAGGCCAAGTCCACCGTCGGCGGCGGCGCCAGGACCGAGGAGCTCACCCTCCCCGGCTTCCGGCACGATCCGTGCTCCGCCGTCCACCCGCTCGGCGCCGGCTCGCCCGTCTTCAGGACGATGCCGCTCGACCGGTACGGACTGGAGTGGCTCCACCCCGAACTGCCCATGGCCCACCCCTGGGACGACGGCACCGCCGCCGTGCTCGCCCGCTCCGTCGCCGAGACCGCCGCCTCCTTCGGCCCGCGCGACGCCGGGACGTACCGCAGGCTCGTCGCCCCCTTCCACGGCAAGTGGGACACCCTGGCGAGCGACTTCATGCAGCTGCCGCTCACCGCGCTGCCCCGTGACCCGGTCACCCTCGCCCGCTTCGGCCTCGCCGGACTCCCGCCGTCCACCTGGCTGATGCGAAGGTTCCGGGACGAGAAGGCCCGCGCGCTCTTCGCCGGACTCGTCGGCCATGTCATCGCGCCGCTCGACGGCATCGCCACCGGCGCCGTCGGCCTGGTCTTCGCGCTGGCCGCGCACGCGGGCGGCTGGCCGATGCCCCGGGGCGGCTCGCAGTCGATCTCCGACGCGCTCGCCGCCTACCTCAAGGACCTCGGCGGCGCCGTCCACACCGACTTCGAGGTCAAGCGGCTCGACGACCTGCCGCCGGCCCGCGCCTACGTCTTCGACACCTCGCCCAGGGCCCTCGCCCGGATCGCGGGCTTCGGCGGGCACTACGACCACTACAAGTACGGCGCCGCCGCCTTCAAGATCGACTACGCGCTCGACGGGCCCGTGCCCTGGACCGCCGAGGAGGCCCGCCGGGCCGGCACCGTCCAGATCGGCCCCACCGCCGGCGAGATCGGCACCGCCCTGCGCGAGGCCTCCTCCGGCACGGCCCCCGAGACACCCTTCCTCATCACCGCCCAGCCCAGCCTCGTCGACCCCTCCCGCGCCCCCGAGGGCAAGCACGTGTTCTGGGCGTACGGCCATGTGCCGAACGGCTGGCGCGGCGACCTCACCGAGGCGATCGAGCGTCAGATCGAGCGCTTCGCCCCCGGATTCCGCGACCGCGTCCTGGCCCGCGCCACCGCGGGCCCGGCCGTGCTCGCCGAGCGGAACGCCAACTACATCGGCGGGGACATCGCCTGCGGCGCGGCCCGCGGGCTCCAGCTCCTGCTGCGCCCCACGCTCTCCCTCCGCCCCTACGCCACCCCGCACCCGGCGGTCTTCCTCTGCTCCTCCGCGACCCCGCCCGGCCCCGGCGTGCACGGCATGTCCGGGCACAACGCGGCGAAGGCCGTATGGCGGAGCCTGCGAAAATAGACTGGGCCCATGGCCAAGTACTTCGACGTGCACCCCGACAACCCCCAGCCCCGCACCATCGGCGCGGTGGCCGACTCCATCCGGAACGGGGCGCTCGTCGCGTACCCGACCGACTCCTGCTACGCGCTCGGCACCCGGCTCGGCAGCCGCGACGGCATCAGCCGCATCCGCACCATCCGCGACCTCGACGACCGGCACCACTTCACGCTGATGTGCGCGAACTTCGCCCAGCTGGGCCAGCTCGTGCACATCGACAACGACGTCTTCCGCGCGGTCAAGGCGTCCACGCCCGGCGCGTACACCTTCATCCTCCCCGCGACGAAGGAGGTGCCGCGCCAGCTGCTCCACCCCAAGAAGAAGACGGTCGGCGTCCGCATCCCCGACCACGTCGTCACCCAGGCGCTCCTCGCCGAACTCGGCGAACCCCTGCTCTCCAGCACCCTGCTCCTGCCCGACGAGGCCGAACCGCTGACCCAGGGCTGGGAGATCAAGGAGCGGCTCGACCACCAGGTCGACGCGGTGCTCGACTCCGGCGACTGCGGCACCGAGCCCACCACCGTCGTCGACTTCTCCAGCGGCGAGCCCGAGATCGTCCGGCGCGGCGCGGGGGACACCACCCGCTTCGAGTAGGCGGCGGGGGAAGCGGTCCACCGGTCCCGAAGCGGCCCTTCCCGGCCCGGCCGTGACCGCCGTACGGTCGCGGGAACGCCCCTTCCCGCGCACCCACGGAGGTCCGGCCGCATGATCGTCATCGCCCACGTCAGCGACGTCCACATCGACGGCGAGCAGCGCAGCGCGGACCGCACCCGCGCCGTCCTGCGGTACCTGGAGGAGCTGCCGTACGACCTGGCGGCCGTCCTCGTCACCGGTGACGTCGCCGACCACGGGGCCCCGGACGAGTACGCGGTGGCGCGGGAACTGCTGACCTCCCGCCACCCGCTGCTCGTCTGCCCCGGGAACCACGACGACCGCGCGGCCTTCCGCAAGGGCCTCCTGCCCGGGCAGACCCTCCCCGAAGCGACCGCGGCGCGCCCGTACGCCCCCGTCAACCAGGTGCTCCGCGGCGCGGGTTTCGTCATCGCCCTCTGCGACTCGTCGGTACCCGGCGAGGACCAGGGCCTCCTGGAGGACGAGACGCTCGCCTGGCTCGACGGCGAACTGGCCGCCACCCCGCACGAGGTGCCCGTCCTGGTCGCCTTCCACCACCCGCCGGTCCCGCTGCACACCCCGTACGTGGACGGGATCCGGCAGTTCGGCGAGGAGCGGCTCGCCGCGCTCGCCGACCGCCACCCCCACCTCACCGCCTTCCTCGCCGGCCACGCCCACACGGCCGCCGCCACGACCTTCGCCGGGCGCCCGCTCCTCGTCGCACCCGGGGTCGTCTCCGCCCTCCGGCTCCCCTGGGAGAGCCCGGGCGCCGAGAACCCGCACGTCCACCTCGACCTGCCGCCCGGCCTCGCCTTCCACGTCCTCGGCGAGGACGGCCGGCTGACCACCCACTACCGGACCGTCACCGGCTGACCCCGCCCTGACCGGGGGCGGACGTCGATGTCGTTTTCTCGCCAGCCCGCGAGCCGTCCGTCCCCGATCCTGGAACCATGCACACCGACACCGAGCGCTGCGTACGGGCCGTCCAGTCGAAGGAGGCCCGCTTCGACGGCGTCTTCTTCACCGCCGTCCGCACCACCCGGATCTACTGCCGGCCCAGCTGCCCCGCCGTCCCGCCCAAGCCCGAGAACATGGAGTTCCACCCCAGCGCCGCCTCCTGCCAGCGCGCCGGCTTCCGGGCCTGCAAGCGGTGCCGGCCCGACACCAGCCCCGGCTCCCCCGAGTGGAACGTCCGGGCCGATGCCGTCGCCCGCGCCGTCCGGCTCATCCAGGACGGCGTCGTCGACCGTGAGGGCGTCCCCGGCCTCGCCCGGCGGCTCGGCTGGTCCACCCGCCAGATCGAGCGCCAGCTCCTCGCCGAACTGGGCGCCGGACCGCTCGCCCTGGCCCGCGCCCAGCGCGCCCAGACCGCCCGGCTCCTCATCGAGACCACCTCGATGCCCTTCGGCGAGATCGCCTTCGCGGCCGGCTTCTCCTCCATCCGCACCTTCAACGACACCGTCCGCGAGGTCTTCGCCCTCACCCCCGGCGAGCTCCGCGCCCGCGCCGCCCGCCGGTCACCGGTCCGGGCCGCCGCGACCCCCGGCGTGATCAGCCTCCGGCTGCCGTACCGCGCCCCCCTGGAACCCTCCAACCTCTTCGGGCACCTCGCCGCGACCGCCGTCCCCGGCGTCGAGGAATGGCGCGACGGTGCCTACCGGCGGACGCTGAGCCTCCCGTACGGACACGGCATCGTCGCCCTCGCCCCGCGCGACGGCCACATCGCCTGCCGGCTGTCCCTCACGGACCCGCGCGACCTCACGAACGCGATCAGCCGCTGCCGTCGCCTCCTCGACCTCGACGCCGACCCCGTCGCCGTCGACGAGCGGCTCCGCGCCGACCCGCTGCTCGCCCCGCTCGTCGACAAGGCGCCCGGCCGCCGGGTGCCCGGGACGGTCGACCCCGCCGAGTTCGCGGTACGGGCCGTCCTCGGCCAGCAGGTCTCCACCGCCGCCGCCCGCACCCACGCCGCCCGCCTGGTCACCGCGCACGGCGTCCCCGTCGACGACCCCGAAGGCGGACTCACCCACCTCTTCCCGGGCCCCGAGGCGCTCGCCGCCCTCGACCCCGAGACCCTCGCCCTGCCGCGCAGCCGCCGCACCACCCTCCTCACCCTCGTGCGGGCCCTCGCCGACGGCTCGCTCCCGCTCGGTCCCGCCGACGACCGCGAGGAGGCCCGCGCCCGGCTGCTCGCCCTGCCCGGCTTCGGCCCCTGGACCACCGAGATCATCGCCATGCGGGCCCTCGGCGACCCCGACGCCTTCCTCCCCGGCGACCTCGGCGTCCGCCGCGCCGCCGAAGGACTCGGACTGCCCGGCACCCCGGCCGCGCTCACCGCCCGCGCCGCGCACTGGCGCCCCTGGCGCGCCTACGCCGTCCAGTACCTCTGGGCGACCGACGACCACCCGATCAACCATCTGCCCGCGTAAAGGACCGTGAGGACCCCTCCCATGCCCGCCATCCAGCACACCGTCGTGGACAGCCCGTACGACCCGCTGACCCTCGTCGCCGTCGACGGCGTCCTCAGCCGCGTCCACATGACCGGCCAGCGCCACCGCCCGCCGGAGGAGACCTTCGGCGAGCCCGACCCGCGCCCCTTCGGGGAGGCGATCCGCCAGCTCGACGCCTACTTCGCGGGTGAACTCACCGATTTCGACCTGCCGTTGAACCTGATCGGCACCCCGTTCCAGCTGCGGGTCTGGGAAGGGCTGCTGCGCATCCCGTACGGGGAGACCCGGACGTACGGCGAACTCGCCGAGGAACTCGGCAACCCCGGCGCCTCCCGGGCCGTGGGCCTCGCCAACGGCAAGAACCCCGTCAGCATCATCGTCCCCTGCCACCGGGTGATCGGGGCGGGCGGCAGCCTCACCGGCTACGGCGGCGGCCTGGACCGCAAGCAGCGACTGCTCGCCTTCGAATCGGGAACGGCGGAACCGGCCGCCCTGTTCTAGCGGAGCCGGTCGAGCAGCGCCGGCAGTGCCGTGCCGATCGGCTCGCGCACCACCTCGTCCGCGACGGGGTCGTACGGGGTGGGCTCGGCGTTCACGATGATCAGCCGGGCGCCGTGCTCGGCCGCGATCCCCGCGAGGGAGGCCGCCGGCTGGACCTGGAGGCTGCTGCCGACCACGACGAACACCTCGGTGGCCTTGGCGATCGACATGGCGTTGCCCAGCACCACCGGATCGAGCCGCTGCCCGAACATCACCGTCGCCGGCTTCAGGATCCCGCCGCACGCCCGGCACGCCGGATCGTCCTCACCGGTCCGCACCCGGTCGAGCGCCTCCGCCATCGCCGAGCGCGCGTGGCAGGCCGTGCACACCACCGACCGTGCCGAGCCGTGGAGTTCGAGGACCTTCCGCGCGGAGACCCCGGCGGCCTGGTGCAGTCCGTCCACGTTCTGCGTGATCACCCGCAGCGGGTTGCCGCTGGTCCGCTCGTACGCGGCGATCGCGCGGTGCGCCACGTTCGGCTCGGCATCCAGGACCGGACCGTCGAGCCGCATCCGCCACGAGCGGCGGCGGATCTCCGCGTCGGCCATGTACGGCCCGTACGTGACGAGCTGCTCGGCCCCGGGGTCCTGCCGCCACATGCCGTTCGGACCCCGGTAGTCGGGGATGCCGGAGTCCGTGGAGACACCGGCGCCAGTGAAGATCGCGACCATCGTCATACGAGGACCCTAGGCACCGCGGAACCGCTCCCGCGAGCGGGTTTCCCGGTGCTAGGTTCCCGCCATGGCCAAGGTGAACATCGGTCTCGACGCCGAACTCGTCGTGGAAGTCATGGTTCTGTCCGGCATCGGCAACCCCCAGGACGCCGTCGAGGCAGTGGTCCGCGACTACATCGCCCGCGGCCACCGCACCGAGGCGCGGGCCGTCAGCCGGGACGAACCGCAGCGCACCGGCGAGATCGTCCCGCCGGAGCCCCCGCAGGGCTGAGCCCCGCCGAGCCGGCCGTCATCTCGGCCGCTCGGCCAACCTCAGCGTCCGTTCCGCCAGTTCGCCGATGCGGACGCCGTCGAAGCCGAAGACCGCGCTGCGCACCCGGTCCCGCAGCGGCTCCGACCACTGCGGCGGGATCGCGGCCGCGCCGCAGCGGACTCCGGCGACCGAGCCCGCCGTCGCCCCGTTGGAGTCGGTGTCCAGGCCACCGCGCACCGTCAGCGTGATCGTGCGGGTGAAGTCCCCTTCGCCGTACAGGAGTCCGGCCGTCAGGACGGCCGCGTTCGGGACGGTGTGGATCCAGCCGAGGCCCGCCGTCCGCTCGGTCACTTCCGTGAGCGTCTCGGACCAGCCGAGCCCCGCCTCGTACAGCGCGATCGTGCCCCGTACGGTCCGGGCCAGCCGGCTGCTCGCCGGCACCCGCTCCAGGCTCGTCTCCAGCGCCGACCGCACGTCGGGCGCGGTGAAGGCCGCCGCGATCAGGGCCGCCGCCCACATCGCCCCGTACACGCCGTTCCCGGTGTGCGAGAGGACCGCGTCGCGGCGGGCGAGCGAGGCGGCGCGGCGCGGGTCGCCCGGGCAGGTCCAGCCGTACACGTCGGCCCTGATCAGCGCCCCGATCCACTCCTGGTACGGATTGTCGTACGTGGCCGTCAGCGGCGGCCGCAGCCCGTCGGCGAGGTTCCGGTAGGCGACCCGCTCCGCCGTGAACGTCTGCAGGTACGGCAGCCGCAGCAGCCACTCCTCGCCGACCTGCTCGGTCGTGAACGCGAAGCCGTACGTCTCCAGGAGGTGCAGCCCCAGGACCGACCAGTCGACGTCGTCGTCCCGGCAGCTGCCGTCGATCCCGCCCCGTACGCACCGCTCCCACTCGGGCCGCAGCTCGAAGCCCGCCGCCCCCGGCGGCGGGGGAGGGAGGTAGTCCGTCAGCGGGAGCGCCCCGGCCAGCCGCAGATACGCGTCGATGCGCTCCCGGGTCCAGTGGTCGCCGCGCTCCACGGGCTTGCCGAGCATGTTCCCGGCGATCCGGCCCGTCCAGCCGCCCAGGATCCGGTCCCCGAGCTCCCCGCGTGCGAACCCCATACCTCCGGTGTACCGAATCCCGGGGACCGGCGCGCGCCGGGCCCTCAGTTCCGGCCCTCGGGGGGCTCCGTCCCGGTACGGTCCTCCGCCGCCCGCCGCGGCCCGTGGTGGCGGTCGGCGCCCTGCTCGGTCATCGCCTCCCCGACCAGCGTGCGCACCGCGTCCCGCAGCCCGTGCAGGGCGTGCTGCCGGGACGGG
Source organism: Streptomyces tanashiensis (assembly GCF_014648895.1). Classification (GTDB taxonomy): domain Bacteria; phylum Actinomycetota; class Actinomycetes; order Streptomycetales; family Streptomycetaceae; genus Streptomyces; species Streptomyces tanashiensis. The sequence goes on along the minus strand of NZ_BMRZ01000006.1, from coordinate 208,059 downwards.
CCCGCCCCCGGGTCCTCCCGCAGCTCCTTCAGGAGCGCGAAGCACAGCACCAGCATCACGATCACGAAGGGCAGCGCCACCAGGATCGTCGCCGTCTGCAGCGACTTCAGACCGCCCGCCACGAGCAGCACCGCCGCCACCGCGGCCATCAGGACGCCCCAGGTCACCACGAGCCAGGTCGGCGGGTGGAGCGAGCCGCGGCTCGTCAGCGAGCCCATCACCAGCGAGGCCGAGTCCGCACTCGTGATGAAGTACGTCATCACCAGGAGCATCGCGACGACCGAGGTCACCGTCCCGATCGGCAGCGCCTCCAGCATCGCGAACAGCGAGGCCTCGGCGCCGTCCTTCAGCGCCGTCGCCAGGTCCGCCGCGCCCGTCGACTGCAGCCTGATCGCGGTCCCGCCCATCACGCAGAACCACACCACCGTCGCCCCCGACGGCACGAGCAGCACCCCCACCAGGAACTCGCGGATCGTCCGGCCCCGCGAGATCCGGGCGATGAAGGTGCCGACGAACGGGGCCCAGGACAGCCACCACGCCCAGTAGAAGATCGTCCACGCGCCCAGCCACTCACGGTCGGTGAAGGCGCCGGTACGGCTGGCCATCGGCAGCAGCTCGTGCAGATAGCCGCCGACGGAGGCCGGGATCGTGTCCAGGATGTAGACGGTCGGGCCGAGCAGGAACACGAAGAGCATCAGACAGGCCGCGAGGACGATGTTCAGCGTGGACAGCCACTTCACGCCCTTGTGCAGGCCGGAGAACGCGGACAGGACGAACGCCCCGGACAGCGCCACGATGATGATCAGCTGGGTGGCCGTGGTGTTCTCCACGTCCATGGTCAGGTTCAGCCCCTCGGCGACCTGGAGCGCGCCGAGCCCCAGACTCGTCGCCGTGCCGAACACCGTCGCGAAGACCGCGAGCAGGTCGATCGCCTTTCCCGGCCAGGAATCCGCCCGGCGCGCGCCCATCAGCGGCACGAAGGCGGAGCTCAGCCGGTTCCCCCGGCCCTTGCGGAAGCCCGCGTACGCGAGCGCGAGGCCCGCGATGCCGTAGATCGCCCACGGGGTCAGCGTCCAGTGGAAGAACGAGTACTCCAGGGCCGTCCTGGCCGCCGCGCCCGTCCCCGGCGCGACCCCGCTGGCCGGGGGAGGGAACAGGAAATGCGTCAGCGGCTCCCCGACCCCGTAGAACATCAGACCGATGCCCATCCCGGCGCTGAACATCATCGCGATCCACGCCAGGTTCGTGAACTCCGGCTCCGAGTCGTCCGCACCCAGCCTGATCCGGCCGAAGCGGCTCGCCGCGATCACCACGCACAGCACCAGGAAGGTGTCCGCGGCGACCACGAAGAGCCAGGCGAAATTCGCCAGCACCCACTTCAGGGCGGAGGAGGACGCGCTGTCGAAGGAATCCTCGCCCAGCGCCGCCCAGCCGACGACCGCGACGACCGCGACGATCCCGATCCCGATGACCTTGCCGTCGGGCGTGCCATCGGGAACGATCTTTTCCGTACTCATGTGACCCCACTATGGTGCGGAATATCGCTTTATCAGGGGGTGGCACGCCGTCTGGCCGTGCGGATAGGGTCAGCCTCGGCGCGACTGCACGTTCGAAAGCAAGGGATGCAAGGTGACGGACGGAGCAGCAACTCAGGTCGCTCACGTGCTCGTGGCGGCCGACAAGTTCAAGGGCTCGCTCACGGCCGTACAGGTCGCGGAGCGGGTCACAGCAGGACTGCGACGGGTCGTCCCCGAGGTCACGGTGGAGACACTGCCCGTCGCGGACGGCGGCGACGGCACCGTCGCGGCGGCCGTCGCGGCCGGCTTCGAACGGCGCGAGGTCCGCGTGACGGGCCCGCTCGGCGAGCCGGTCACCGCGGCGTACGCACTGCGCGGCACCACCGCGGTCGTCGAGATGGCCGAGGCCTCCGGCCTCCAGCTGCTCCCGCCCGGCGTGTTCGCCCCCCTGACGTCGACCACGTACGGCTCCGGAGAACTGCTCCGCGCCGCCCTCGACGCCGGCGCGACCACCCTCGTCTTCGGCGTCGGCGGCAGCGCCACCACCGACGGCGGCTCCGGCATGCTCGCCGCGCTCGGCGCCCGCTTCCTCGACGCGGCCGGCGAGCCCGTCGGCCCCGGCGGCGCGCCCCTCGCCGACCTCGCCACGGCCGACCTCAGCGGCCTCGACCCCCGCTTCGCCTCCGTCGACCTGATCCTCGCGAGCGACGTCGACAACCCGCTCACCGGTCCCAAGGGCGCCCCCGCCGTCTACGGTCCGCAGAAGGGCGCCACCCCGGACGACGTCCGCACCCTCGACGCGGCCCTCGCCCACTTCGCCACCGTCCTGGAGAAGGCCATCGGCCCCAAGGCCGCCGAGGCGGCCGTCGCGCCCGGCGCGGGCGGCGCGGGCGGCATCGGCTACGGCGCGCTCATCCTCGGCGCGAGCTTCCGGCCCGGCATCGAGCTGATGCTGGAGGTCCTCGGCTTCGCCCCCGCCCTGGAGCGCGCCACCCTCGTCATCACCGGCGAGGGCTCACTCGACGAGCAGACCCTCCACGGCAAGGCCCCGGCCGGCGTCGCCGCCGCCGCCCGCGCCGCAGGCAAGGAGGTCGTCGCGGTCTGCGGCCGCCTCGCCCTGCCGCCCGAGGCCCTGGGCACGGCCGGCATCCGCCGCGCGTACCCCCTCACGGCCCTGGAGCCGGACACGGCGAAGTGCATCGCGAACGCCGGCCCGCTCCTGGAGGACGTGGCGTCGGACATCGCCCGGGACTTCCTCGCGTAGCACCGGCGACGGCACACCGACCGTACCGGCGGGAACCCTTCCCGGCCGGTACGGCGAGCCCGGTCCTACGGCCTGGACAGCTGCCGCTCCGGCTTCCCGGTGCGCGGATCGAGACGGACGGTCGTCGCCTCGCCGTCCGCGGTCGTGAGGACGAGGGCGTCCGGCCCCGACCAGGTGACCCGGGACAACGCGCCATCGGCGGTGTCGCCGTCGAAGTGGGCGACGCGCCAGATCTGCGCGCCGAGCCCCGACCCGTCGACGACCGACACCCGCCAGAGCGGGTCGATCATGGCCGCACCCTCCTCCACCACGAGGTACCGGTCCACGCCCCCCGGCGCGGGCGTCCGGCCCGTCTCCTCCCAGGCGGCGCCGACCACCGGGAAGAGGACCAGCCGGAACCACACCGCGCCGACGACCGCCACCGCGCACACCGCGATCACCGGTGTCCGGACCGCCTGCCGGTCCGTCAGCAGCCGCACCGCCGCGCCGAGCAGCACGGCCGCCACGAGGAAACTCGGCCAGCGGTACTCGAAGGCGCCGGCGAGGACCAGCAGCCCCGACGACTCGGCGAGCCATGGCCCCACCAGGCACGCGACCCCCGCCGCGGCCCCTCCGGCCAACAGCACCTGACCGAGGCCCCGGTGGCGGGTGCGGTCCGTACGTATGCCCACAGTGATCGTCACGGGCCCATCCTGGCAGCTCCCTTCGGACTGCGCGTCGCCCGAGCCGCCCCGGGCCGTCACACGAGACCGCCCGGGGCCGTCAGCCGGAAGGCGTCGAGCGCCAGCGTCATCTCCGTGAGGTCCCGCGGCCGGGACAGCGACCTCGACGTCAGCTGCTCCAGCCGCCGCAGCCGGTTGAAGACCGTGTTCCGGTGGCAGTAGAGCCGCCCCGCGGCCCGCCCCGCCGACCCCTCGCAGTCCAGCCACGCGTCCAGCGTCTCCAGGAGCACCGCCCGGTCCGCCGGGTCCAGTTCGAGCAGACCGCCGAGGACGTCCGAGACCAGCAGGCTCGCCATCTCCGGCTGGCCCACGACCAGCGCGCCCGCGAGGCGCCGGTCCAGGCGCACGATCTCGCGGCTCCCGGGCGGGCAGGTCCGCAGGGCCAGTTCCGCGAGGCGCCGCGCCCGGCCCAGCTCGGCCAGGCCCACCACGACCGGACTGATCCCGCCCGGCCCCGGGCACCGCCCGTCGAGGAGCTCCGACAGCGCGTCCAGACCGGTGTCCCCGGCGAGCGCCACCACCCCCAGCTCGCCGTCGGCCCCCATCCGCCACAGGAACCGCACCCCCTCGCCCCGCACCTGCCGGTGGAACGGCTCCCGCTCCTCCCGCCGGTCGTAGCGCAGCACCACCACCGCGTACCGCCCCTGCTCCGGCAGGTCCAGGCCCGCCGCCGCCCGCGACACCAGCTCGGGCGACCGCCGGCCCTGGAGCAGCGCGTCCAGGAGCGCCTGGAGCTGCTCGTCCGTCCGGCGCCGCAGCTCCAGCTCCGCCGCCCGGTACGCCTCCGACGCCGTGTCCGCCTGCGCGTCCACCGCCGACCAGACGATCGTCGCCGACTGCATGAGCGCCGCCAGCTGCGCCGCGTCCGCCCCCGCGCCCTCGATCAGCGCGTCCCACACCAGATGACCGGCATGCCGGTAGGCGTGGACGACCAGGTCGAGCGGCATGCCCTGCGCGGCCCGCCGCCGTCCCATCCCGTCCGCGTGCTCCAGGTCCCGCCGCGGCGAGTTGCGCGGCGCCGAGATCATCTCGATCCCGATCCGCATCGCCTCCCGCGCCTCCTGCCAGTGCTGGTCGTACGGCAGGATCCGCCCGTAGGCGGGCTCGTACGCGTGGAGTTCCCTCAGGTGCTCGTCCACCAGCTCCGGCACCCGCTCCAGGAGCGCCGTGCACGCCTGGGCGAGCACCTTCCAGTCGTCACCGGTCCGCCTTCTGCGCCGTCCCATGCCCGGAGCCAACACCGCCCCCGCCCCCCGGCACAGCCCTGACGCGCAGCGTTGTGCGCATGCACAGCCTCCCGCCGCGCCCGCTGGTCACCGGCAGCGTTTCGGACGCGGGACGTGGACGCGCGGTCCGGCGCGGTGCTGGGGTGAGCGCCACCGGACGGCCGGGTGACCACCGCGGCCGGGGAAAGGGGAGCCATGGGAGGTACCGCACCCGCCCTTCAGGTGACGGACCTGACGGCGGGATACGGGCCCGTGCACGCGCTGCGACGGGTGTCGCTGACCGTGCCGGCGGGTGCCGTCGTCACCGTCCTGGGCGGCAACGGCGCCGGCAAGTCCACACTGCTGCGGGCGGTCTCGCGCACCCTGCGGTTCCACGGCGGTGCCGTGGTCTCCGGCACGGTGAGCCGCGACGGCCGGCCGCTCGACGGACTGCCGCCGGACCGGGTCGTCGCCGCCGGCGTCTCCCAGGTGCCGGAGGGACGGCAGGTCTTCGCCCGGATGACGGTCGAGGACAACCTGCGCGCGGGCGCCCTCGGCAGCCGCGGCGGCCGGACCGCGAAGGCCGCCGCCCTGCGCCGGGTGCACGAGCTCTTCCCGGTCCTCGCCGACCGCGCCCGCCAGCCGGCCGGGCTGCTCTCCGGCGGCGAGCAGCAGATGCTCGCCGTCGGCCGCGCCCTCATGGCCGGGCCCGGCCTGCTCCTCCTCGACGAGCCGTCGCTCGGTCTCGCCCCGCTGATGGCGGCCCGGATCGCGGACGCCGTCCGCCAGATCAACGCCCAGGGGACGGCGGTGCTCCTGATCGAGCAGAACGCGGCGCTCGCGCTGCGGCTCGCCTCCCTCGCGTACGTCCTGGAGGTCGGCGAGGTCACCCTCTCCGGTCCCGCCGCCGAACTCGCCGCCTCCGACGAGGTGCGCCGCCGCTACCTGGGCGTGGTCGACGAGGACGCCGCCGAGGACGCGGCCCGCGCCGCCACCGCCCACCCGCTCCTGTCCCGCTGGGAGGAGGCCCGATGACCGGCGACCCGACACCCCGCACCGCGACCCGCATCCCGCCCGCCCTCGACGTACGGGACCTGACCGTCCGGTTCGCCGGGCTCACCGCTCTCGACGGCGTCGGCTTCACCGTCCGGCCCGGTACCGTCCACGCCCTCATCGGCCCCAACGGCGCCGGCAAGTCCACCTGCTTCAACGTGCTCTCCGGCGTCTACCGGGCCACCTCCGGCTCCGTCCGCCTCGGCCCGCACGAGCTGACCGCCCTGCCCCCGCACCGGATCGCGGGCCTCGGCGTCGGCCGGATCTTCCAGAACCTGGCCCTGCCGCCCCGCGCCACCGTCGAGGACAGCCTCATGCTCGGCCGCCACCGGCTGACCCGCACCGGCTTCCTCGCGGCCGGGCTCCGGCTCCCCTCCGCCGCCCGCGAGGAGGCCCGCCACCGGGCCAGGGTCCGGGAGATCGCCGCCTTCGTCGGCCTGGAGGAGCAGCTCGCGCGACCCGCGGGCTCCCTCCCGTACGGACAGCAGAAGCTCGCCGAACTCGCCCGCGCGCTCTGCATGGAGCCGGAGCTCCTCCTGCTCGACGAGCCCGTCGCCGGCATGACCGCGGACGAGCGCCGCCGTACGGCCTCCGTCATCGCGGGCGTCCGCGACAGCCTCGGCATCTCGGTGCTCCTCGTCGAGCACGACATGGGGCTCGTGATGCGGCTCGCCGACTCCGTCACCGTCCTCGAATTCGGCCGCCGGATCGCCGACGGGGCCCCCGCCGACGTCCAGAACGACCCGGCGGTCGTCCGCGCCTACCTCGGAGAGGAGTCCGCCGCGTGAGCACCTTCGCCGAGTTCCTGATCAACGGCGTCTCCCTGGGCTCGATCTACGCCCTCATCGCCCTCGGCTTCGTGGTCATCTTCCGGGCCACCGAGGTCGTCAACTTCGCCCACGCCTCCCTCCTCCTGGCCGGCGGCTACGTCACCGCCGTCCTCCACGACGACATCGGCTTCTGGCCCGCCCTGCTCGCCGGCGTCGCGGGCGCGGCGCTGGTCGGCGCAGCCGTCGAGTTCCTCGTGATGCGCCGCCACCGCGGCGGCGACCACAGCGTCCTCGCGATCGTCACGATCGGCGTCGACATCCTGCTCGCCACCGAGCTGACCCGGCGCATCGGCACCGACATCCTCGCGCTCGGCGACCCCTGGGGGGACGCCGTCGTCACGGTCGGACCGGTGACGATCGCCGAGACCCGGATCGCCGCCCTCCTCGCCGCGGCCCTGCTCATCACCGCCTTCCTGCTGGCCTTCCGGTACACCTCCTGGGGCGTCGCGATGCGCGCCGCCGCCGAGAGGCAGGAGACCGCCGCGCTCATGGGCATCCGGCTCGGCCGGGTCTCCCTCGGCGCCTGGGCCGTCGCGGGCGGACTGGCCGCCGTCGCCGCGCTGTTCCTCACCGTCTTCCCGACCCCCGGCCTGGAGCGGGCCACCTCGCTCGCCGCCCTCAAGGCCTTCCCGGCGGCCATCCTCGGCGGCCTCGACTCCACCACCGGAGCCCTCGTCGGCGGCCTCCTCGTCGGCGTCACCGAGTCCCTCGCCACCGGCTACCAGGGCGACCTGGCCTTCCTCGGCAGGGGGATCGGCGACCTCGCCCCCTATCTGGTGATGGTCGCGGTGCTGCTGATCCGCCCCGCCGGTCTCTTCGGCACGAAGGAGCCCGCCCGTGTCTGAGACGCTCCGGTCCGCCCGGCTCCGGGCCGTCCCCACCAGGGCGTACGCGTGGACCGCCGCCGGTCTCGTCCTCGCCGTCCTCCCCTTCTACCTGGACCGCTTCTGGCTCCAGGCCGGTCTGTTCGCGATGGCCGCCGCCCTCGGAGCCCTCGGGATCAACCTGCTGACCGGCGCCACCGGCCAACTCTCCATGGGCCACGCCTTCTTCCTCGCCGTCGGCGCCTACGGCTACTGCGCCTTCGCCGGGGACGGCACCGACGGCCTCGCCGGCCTCGGCCTGCCCGGCTGGCTCGCCGCCGTCCTCGCCGTCGCCCTCGCGGGCCTGGCCGGCGGGGTGTTCAGCCCCATCGCCGGCCGGCTGCGCGGCGCGTACCTCGGCATCGCCACCCTCGCGCTGATCTTCATCGGCCAGCACGTGCTCTTCAACGCCCACGACCTCACCGGCGGCTACAACGGGCGCGCCGTCCCGCCCCTCACCCTCTTCGGCCTCACCTTCGACGACAGCGAACTCCTCGTCGCCCAGGTGCCGTTCGGGGCGGTGGAGAAGCTCTGGTACCTCGGTCTCGCGCTGCTCCTGGGCGGGGTGCTGTTCGCCAGGGGAGTGCTGCGGGGCCGCCCCGGCCGCGCCATGAACGCCATCCGGGACCACCGGATCGCCGCCGGGGTCATGGGCATCCCCGTGGCCCGCCACCGCGCCGCCGTCTTCGTCCTGTCCTCCATGTACGCGGGCCTCGCGGGCGTCCTGCTCGCCCTGGTCTTCCAGCGCACGGTGCCGGAGTACTTCGGCATGGCGCTCTCCCTCGAATACCTGGCCATGATCGTCATCGGCGGTCTCGGCTCGGTCGCCGGCGCGGTCGCGGGAGCCGTCTTCGTCTCCCTCCTGCCGCAGCTCCTCACCCGGTACAGCGACGCCCTTCCCCTGGTCTCCGCCCCAGGGACGGGCGGGATCGCGCCGGGAGAGGCCGCCCGCTATCTGTACGGCGCCGCCGTCGTCGCGGTGGTGCTGTTCCTGCCCGGCGGCCTGGTCCGCCTCGCCGCCCGGACACCCGAGACCCCCAAGTCGACCGAACCCTCAGGAGAGGCACGATGAACCACAGACGACAGGCCGTGCGGGGCCTGGCCGCCGCGCTCGCCGCACTGGTCGCCCTCACCGCCGCCGGATGCAGCTCCAAGGCGAAGAGCGGCGACGGCAAGCAGACCGGAGCGGGCGGGGTGAAGACCGGGGAGGGCGTCACCGACGGGACGATCTCGCTCGGCGCGCTCACCGACATGACCGGCGTGTACGCCACCCTCGGCAAGAGCGTCACCCAGTCCCAGCAGCTGTACGTGAAGCAGGTCAACGCCGCCGGCGGGATCTGCGGCCGGAAGCTGGAGCTGACCGTCCGCGACCACGGCTACGACCCGCAGAAGGCGCTCGCGGCCTACACCGAGCTGGAGCCGAAGGTCGTCGGCTACACCCAGTTCATCGGCTCCCCGTTCGTCGCCGCCGTCAAGCAGCGGGTCGACGCCCAGGACAAGGGCCTCGTGCTGCCGCAGGCCTGGTCGGCCTCGCTGCTCGGCTCCCCGTACATCCGGGTCCTGGGCGCCACCTACGACGTCGAGACGATCAACGCCGTCGACTTCCTGCTGAAAGAGAAGGGCCTCAAGGCGGGCGACAGGCTCGGCCACGTCTACTTCGAGGGCGACTACGGCGAGAACGCCCTGAAGGGCTCGAAGTACGCGGCCGGCAAGGCGGGCCTGACCGTCGTCGAGCAGAAGATCAAGCCCACCGACAACGACATGTCGGCGCAGGTCGCGGCGCTCAAGCAGGCCGGGGTCAAGGCCGTCGTCATCAGCGCGGGCCCCCGCCAGGCCGCCTCCCTCGTCGGCGTCGCCGCCGCGACCGGCCTCAGGGTCCCGGTCGTCGGCAACAACTCGGCCTTCGCCCCGCAGCTCCTCGGCACCCAGGCCGGGCCCGCCCTGGAGAAGATGTACTGGTTCGCCTCCCCGAGCCTGCCCATCGGCGCGGACACCCCGACCGCGAAGAAGCTGGTCGCGGAGTACCGGGCGGCCTACCCGGACGACGGCCTCGACAACGGCATCGTCGCCGGCTGGACCGCCGCGAGCGTCTTCGGCGAGGCCCTGAAGAAGGCCTGCCTCGACAAGGACCTCACCCGCGAGGGAGTCGACAGGGCGCTCCTCTCCCTGAACGCCCACGACGCCGGCTTCGGCATGACCCACGACCTCGGCGACCCGACGGCACCGTCGTCCCGCGAGTCCGTCATCATCCAGCCGGACAAGTCCGTCCCCGGCGGCATGCGCACGGTCCGGCAGCCCTTCGTCTCGGACGCGGCGAAGACCTACACGCCCTGACGGGCGGGACCCGTCCGAGAGACCCGGGCCCGGGGCGCCGACCGCGCCCCGGGCCCGGCCCGGGGAGTTCTTCACCTCCCCGAAACACGCCGGTGTGAAGCTCTGCCCATGACCGCACACATCGAGGAGAACCGCTCCCACCCGCACCTCCCTGACCTGCTCGCCGCCTACCATCTGGTCAACCAGGCCGAGAAGGGGACGGCGGTGGAGACGGCGGCCGACCTCCCGGCCGTATACCGCGTCGAGGCGGAGGACCCGGCGGGCGCCTTCGCCGCCGACACCGTCCTGCTCGCCACGCCGTCCGGAGCCGACGCCCCGGCCGGCTGCGTCGTCCTCAAGGCCCCCCGAGACGGCCGCGCCCCCGAGATCAAGCGGCTCTGGGTGGCGCCCGAGGCCCGGCGGAAGGGCCTCGCGAGGGCGCTCATGGCCGAGGCGCTGCGCCGGGCCGCCGCGTCCGGAGCGCCCGCCGTGCGCCTCACCGTCTGGTCCTGGCGGGACGAACCGCTGGCCCTCTACCGGAGCCTCGGCTTCGCGACCGTGGAGCCCTGGGACGGCCGGCCGGACCTCCTCTGTCTGGAGAAGCCGCTCGACGTCGTCGAGCGGCTGTCCCCCGACGTCGTACGGGCCCACGCCGACGGCCTCGCCGCCCTGCTCGTGGACGCCGTGGACGGCGGGGCCTCCGTGGGCTTCCTGGCGCCGCTGGACCGGGTCGCGGCGGTCTCCTGGTGGTCGGGGGTCGCCGAGGAGGCGGCGGCGGGCGTACGGGACGTGTGGGCGGCCCTCGGCCCGGACGGGCGCCCGACCGGCGTCGTCACCCTCGTCCGCGCCGACGCGGAGAACGGCCGGCACCGCGGCGAGATCGCCCGGCTCCTCGTGCACCGATCGGCCCGCGGCCGGGGCCTCGGGCGCCGTCTGCTCGCCACCGCCGAGGCCCACGCCGCCGCCACCGGCCTCCGGCTGCTCGTCCTGGACACCCAGACCGACAGCCCCGCCGAGCACCTCTACCGGGGCGCGGGCTGGACGGCCGCCGGGACGATCCCGGACTTCGCCGCCGACCCGGCCGGCACCCTCCGCGCCACCACGCTCTACTACAAGCGCCTGGGCTAGACAGGCCCTGGTCGGGCACGCGAAAGGGCCCCGGGAGGCGGTTCGCCTCCCGGGGCCCTTCGTACGCTGTCCGCTACGGCAGCTGGGCCGCCCGCGCCTCCCGGCTCTCACGCCGGTTGCCGCGGAAGGTGTTCACCCGGCGGGCCGTCGCGAAGAGGGGGATCACGGCGCCCAGCACGACCTGGAGCGCGCAGCCGGTCTGGAGCAGGAACGCCCCGCCCGGGGCGTCGAACGCCCAGGCCGCCAGCATGGCCATCGCACCGACGATCCAGCTCAGCATCGCCACCGCGAGGACGCCCCGCGGCTTCGGGTACTCGACCCGGCTGACCATCAGCCACGCCACTCCGATGATCGCGAGCAGCGTCGGGATGAAGGGCAGCTCGAGCAGCACGATCGAGACGACCGTCAGCGCGCCGAAGGGGCTCGGCATGCCCTGGAACATGCCGTCCTTCATCGTCACGCACGAGAATCTCGCGAGCCTCAGCACCACGGCGAGCAGCACCACGATCGCGGCCACGGCCGAGACCTTCTGCTGCGCGTCGTCCGCGACCATGCCGTACACGAGCACGAAGTAGGCCGGGGCCAGACCGAAGCTGATCAGGTCCGACAGGTTGTCGAGCTCGGCACCCATCGGCGAGCTGCGGAGCTTGCGCGCCACGATGCCGTCGAAAAGGTCGAAGATCGCCGCGGCCAGCATCAGGATCACGGCGGTGGCGGCGCTGTTGCGCGCCATGCCGGTCTCGCTGCTGCCCGTGAGGTGCGGGATGAGGATGCCGGTGGTGGTGAAGTACACCGCCATGAAGCCGCACGTGGCGTTACCGAGCGTGAGGGCGTCCGCTATGGACAGCCTCAGCGACAGCGGCATCTCCTCGGCCTCTTCGGCCGTCTCCGTCTCGGAGTCGGCGACCCAGTCGGCAGCCCGTGTGTCGGGATCAATCACGGTCAATGCGAGTCACCCCCGCTGTGGTGGCCTGGCCGACCTCGACGGCGACCTCGACACCCTCGGGGAGGTAGATGTCGACGCGCGAGCCGAAGCGGATCAGACCGATACGGTCACCCTGCTCGACCTTGGTCCCCTGGGGGATGTACGGCACGATCCGCCGGGCGACGGCGCCCGCGATCTGGACCATCTCGATGTCGCCGAGCTCGGTGTCGAAGTGCCAGACAACGCGCTCGTTGTTCTCGCTCTCCTTGTTGAACGCCGGGACGAACCCGCCGGGGATGTGCTCCACGGACGTCACCGTGCCGGCCAGCGGCGCGCGGTTGACGTGGACGTTCAGCGGGCTCATGAAGATGGCGACCCGGGTGCGTCCGTCCTTCCACGGCATGATGCTCTGCACCACACCGTCGGCGGGGGAGATGACCCGGCCCTGAGCGATCTCGCGCTCGGGGTCGCGGAAGAACCACAGCATGCCGGCCGCGAGCGCGGTGGTCGGCACGGCGATGGCCGCGGCACGCCTCGACTTGCGCGCGCGCACGAGGCTGAGCGCCGCGGTGGCGACGGTCGGGAGGAGCCACGGCGATGCTCCGCGCGCGAGGCGTACGCCGGAGAGGCTGTCGCGGTGTGCAGAGGTTTGGCTGTGGGGCATGGATGACCTTCGTAGCGGATGATGCCGCACTGGCAACGGGGGACGGCGGCTTTCCGGCGATGCTATCGGTTGCGGGGCGCAACTGGGCAAGCCAGGAACCGAGTCGACGGCCGGAAGACGAACACAGGGTGTGATCTTCTTCGCGGCCGAACCGACTCAAAAGCGACAATCAACCCTGGAATCGGTACTCCTCGAGCAGCCGACGACCAATGATCATTTTCTGGATCTCGGCGGTACCTTCACCGATGAGCAGCATCGGCGCCTCCCTGTAGAGACGCTCGATCTCGTACTCCTTCGAGAACCCGTATCCACCGTGGATGCGGAAGGCATCCTCGACGACCTCCTTGCAGTACTCGGAGGCGAGGTACTTCGCCATCCCTGCTTCGAGGTCGTTTCGTTCCCCGGAGTCCTTTTTGCGTGCTGCATTCACCATCATGGCATGCGCGGCCTCGACCTTGGTAGCCATCTCGGCCAGCTTGAACTGAATCGCCTGGTGCTGGGCGATCGCCTTGCCGAAAGTGTGACGTTGCTGGGCATATGAGACACCCAGTTCGAAAGCACGCTGCGCGACACCGCAACCACGGGCCGCCACGTTCACGCGGCCGACCTCGACGCCGTCCATCATTTGGTAAAACCCTCGGCCGGTGACCCCGCCGAGTACGCGATTGGCCGGAATGCGCAGTCCGTCCATGATGAGTTCGGTCGTGTCGACGCCCTTGTAACCCATCTTGTCGATCTTCCCGGGGATCGTGAGGCCCGGGCGGACCTCTCCGAAGCCGGGCTCCTTCTCGACGAGGAAGGTCGTCATCGACTTGTGGGGGGCCGTGCCCTCCGGGTGTCCTTCGTCACTTCGGACGAGAACGGCCACCAGCGTTGACGTGCCGCCGTTCGTCAGCCACATCTTCTGGCCGTTGAGGACGTACTCGTCGCCGTCCTTGACCGCCTTCGACGTGATCGCCGACACGTCCGAGCCGAGGCCCGGCTCCGACATCGAGAACGCGCCGCGGGTCTCGCCGGCCGCCATCCGCGGAAGGAAGTACTCCTTCTGCTCCTGGGTGCCGTGCTGCTTGAGCATGTACGCCACGATGAAGTGCGTGTTGATGATGCCGGAGACCGACATCCAGCCACGGGCGATCTCCTCCACGCACAGCGCGTAGGTGAGCAGCGACTCGCCCAGGCCCCCGTACTCCTCGGGGATCATCAGGCCGAAGACGCCGAGCTCCTTGAGCCCGTCGACGATCTGCTGCGGGTACTCGTCGCGGTGCTCCAGCTCCGTCGCGACCGGGATGATCTCCTTGTCGACGAAGTCCCGGACCGTGGCGAGGATCTCCTGCTGGACATCGGTCAGACCGTGGGTCTGGGCGAGTCGCGCCATGACTACTTCCCCTGTTCCTTGAGCTCGGGGCGGCCGGGCTGCTCGCCGCCGCGCTCCTTGATGTACGTCTCGGTGGGGACCATCACCTTGCGGCGGAAGACGCACACGAGGGTGCCGTCCTGCTTGTAGCCCTTGGTCTCCACGTAGACGATGCCGCGGTCGTTCTTCGACTTCGACGGGGTCTTGTCGAGGACCGTGGTCTCGCCGTAGATCGTGTCGCCGTGGAAGGTCGGCGCCACGTGCCGCAGCGACTCGATCTCCAGGTTGGCGATGGCCTTGCCGGAGACGTCCGGCACGGACATGCCGAGCAGCAGCGAATAGATGTAATTGCCGACGACGACGTTCTTTCCGAAGTCCGTCGTGTTCTCGGCGTAATTCACATCCATGTGCAGCGGATGGTGGTTCATCGTCAGCAGACAGAAGAGGTGGTCGTCGTACTCGGTGACCGTCTTTCCGGGCCAGTGCTTGTAGACGGCACCGACTTCGAACTCTTCGTAGGTACGGCCGAACTGCATCGCTCTCAGGCCTCCGGGATCTCGAACTTGCTGGTGCGCTGCATGCCGGCGGCGCGGCCCTTGCCGGAGATGACCAGGGCCATCTTGCGGGAGGCCTCGTCGATCATCTCGTCGCCGAGCATCGCGGAGCCCTTCTTCCCGCCGGCCTCGGACGTGTAGTAGTCGTACGCGTCGAGGATCAGCTCGGCGTGGTCGTAGTCCTCCTGCGAGGGCGAGAAGATCTCGTTCGCGGCGGCGACCTGGTCCGGGTGCAGCACCCACTTGCCGTCGAAGCCCAGGGCGGCGGCGCGCTGCGCCACGGCCTTGTAGCCCTCCTGGTTGCGGATCTGCAGGTAGGGGCCGTCGATCGCCTGCAGGTTGTTGGCGCGGGCCGCCATCAGGATGCTCATCAGGATGTGGTGGTACGCGTCCGCCGGGTAGCCGGGCGGCTGCTCGCCCACGACGAGGGACTTCATGTTGATGGAGGCCATGAAGTCGGCCGGGCCGAAGATGATCGTCTCGACGCGCTGGGAGGCCTGCGCGATCGCGTTGACGTTGGTCAGGCCCTGGGCGTTCTCGATCTGCGCCTCGATGCCGATCTTGCCGACCTCGAAGCCCATGGTCTTCTCGATCTGCGTGAGCAGCAGGTCGAGGGCGACGATCTGCTGGGCGTCCTGGACCTTCGGCAGCATGATGCAGTCGAGGTTCTGGCCGGCGCCCTCGACGACCGTGACGACGTCACGGTAGGTCCAGTGGGTCGTCCAGTCGTTGACGCGGACCACGCGGGTCTTGCCGGTCCAGTCGCCCTCGTTCAGGAACTTCACGATGGTGTGCCGGGCCTCGGGCTTGGCCAGCGGGGCGCACGCGTCCTCCAGGTCCAGGAAGACCTGGTCGGCCGCGAGGCCCTGGGCCTTCTCGAGGAAGCGCGGGTTGGAGCCGGGGACCGCCAGGCAGGAGCGGCGGGGGCGGAGCCGGTTCACGGGGCTGGTCATGCGGGGACCTCCGTACTTTCAAGGGGGCTGAGCTTGTGAGCTGTGCGGATCTCGTCGACGATACGGCCGATGATCTCCGTGATGCCGAAGTCCTTCGGTGTGAAGACGGCGGCGACACCCGCACGCTTCAGTTCTGCGGCGTCGGCGTTGGGGATGATGCCGCCGACGATGACCGGCACATCGGTCGCGCCCGCCTCGCGGAGGCGCTCCAGGACGTCCGGGACCAGCTCGGCGTGCGAGCCGGAGAGGATCGACAGACCCACGCAGTGCACATCCTCCGCCAGGGCGGCGCTGACGATCTGCTCGGGGGTCAGCCGGATGCCCTGGTAGACCACCTCGAAACCGGCGTCACGCGCGCGTACGGCGATCTGCTCGGCCCCGTTGGAGTGCCCGTCCAGGCCGGGCTTGCCGACGAGCAGCCGCAGCCGGCCGCAGTTCAGCTCCTCGGCGGTCCGGGCCACCTTGTCGCGGACGAGCGCGAGCGGCGTGCCCGCCTCGGCCGTCACGGCGACCGGGGCGGAGGAGACGCCCGTCGGGGCGCGGAACTCGCCGAACACCTCGCGCAGGGCCCCCGCCCACTCGCCGGTGGTGACCCCGGCGCGGGCGCACTCCAGGGTGGCCTCCATGAGGTTGTCCGTGCCCTTGGCGGCCTCCTTGAGGCGCTCCAGGGCCTTGCAGGGCCGCGGGTGGTTGAACGGCGGCTGGTAGCGGTTGTCGCGCCAGGTCTTCAGCGAGCCGGTGACCCGGGCCTCGACCGCCGGGTCGACCGTCATGATCGCGGTGTCCAGGTCGGCGGTGAGGGGGTTCTCCTCGGTCGACTGGAAGATGTTGACGCCGACGATCTTCTCGTCGCCGGCCTCGATCCGGGCGCGCCGCTCGGCGTGCGAGGAGACCAGCTGCGACTTGAGGTAGCCGGACTCGACGGCGGCCATCGCGCCGCCCATCTCCTGGATCCGGTCGATCTCGGTCAGGCACTCCTCGACGAGGGCCTCCACCTTGGCCTCGATCACGTGCGAGCCGGCGAAGATGTCCTCGTACTCCAGCAGGTCGGACTCGTGGGCGAGCACCTGCTGGATGCGGAGCGACCACTGCTGGTCCCAGGGCCGGGGGAGGCCGAGGGCCTCGTTCCAGGCCGGGAGCTGCACGGCACGCGCGCGGGCGTCCTTGGAGAGGGTGACGGCCAGCATCTCCAGGACGATCCGCTGGACGTTGTTCTCCGGCTGGGCCTCGGTCAGGCCGAGCGAGTTGACCTGGACGCCGTAGCGGAACCGGCGCTGCTTGGCGTTCTCGATGCCGTACCGCTCCAGCGTGATCTTGTCCCAGATGCGGCCGAAGGCGCGCATCTTGCACATCTCCTCGATGAAGCGGACGCCCGCGTTCACGAAGAAGGAGATGCGGGCGACGACCTCGCCGAAGCGGTCCTCGGGGACCTGGCCGGAGTCGCGGACCGAGTCGAGGACAGCGATCGCGGTCGCCATCGCGTACGAGATCTCCTGGACCGGCGTGGCCCCGGCCTCCTGCAGGTGGTAGCTGCAGATGTTGATCGGGTTCCACTTCGGGATGTGGTTGACCGTGTACGCGATCATGTCCGTCGTGAGGCGGAGCGAGGGGCCGGGCGGGAAGACGTGCGTCCCGCGCGACAGGTACTCCTTCACGATGTCGTTCTGGGTGGTGCCCTGGAGCTTGGTGATGTCCGCGCCCTGCTCCTCGGCGGCCACCTGGTAGAGCGCCAGAAGCCACATGGCCGTGGCGTTGATGGTCATCGAGGTGTTCATCTGCTCCAGGGGGATGTCCTGGAACAGCCGGCGCATGTCACCGAGGTGCGAGACGGGGACGCCGACCCGGCCGACCTCGCCGCGGGCGAGGATGTGGTCGGGGTCGTACCCGGTCTGCGTCGGCAGGTCGAACGCGACCGAGAGGCCGGTCTGACCCTTGGCGAGGTTGCGCCGGTACAGCTCGTTGGACGCCTCGGCGGTCGAGTGACCGGCGTACGTCCGCATGAGCCACGGCCGGTCCTTCTGGCGCTCTGTCATCTTCGGGACCTCAGATGTTCCGGAAGCGGTTGATGGCGTCGATGTGCTGGGCCCGGAGCTCCGGGTTGCTCACGCCCAGGCCCTCCTGCGGCGCGAGGGCGAGGACGCCGACCTTGCCCTGGTGGAGGTTGCGGTGGACGTCGTAGGCGGCCTGGCCGGTCTCCTCCAGGGAGTAGACCTTCGACAGGGTCGGGTGGATCTTGCCCTTGGCGATCAGGCGGTTGGCCTCCCACGCCTCGCGGTAGTTGGCGAAGTGCGAGCCGATGATCCGCTTCAGCGACATCCACAGGTAGCGGTTGTCGTACTGGTGCATGTAGCCCGAGGTCGAGGCGCAGGTGGTGATGGTGCCGCCCTTGCGGGTGACGTACACGGAGGCGCCGAAGGTCTCGCGGCCCGGGTGCTCGAAGACGATGTCGATGTCCTCGCCGCCGGTCAGCTCACGGATCTTGGAGCCGAAGCGCTTCCACTCGCGCGGGTCCTGGGTGTTCTCGTCCTTCCAGAACTTGTAGCCCTCGGCGTTGCGGTCGATGACCGCCTCCGCGCCCATGGAGCGGCAGATGTCGGCCTTCTCGGGGGAGGAGACGACACAGATCGGGTTGGCGCCGCCGGCCAGGGCGAACTGCGTGGCGTACGAGCCGAGTCCGCCGCTCGCGCCCCAGATGAGGACGTTGTCGCCCTGCTTCATGCCGGCGCCGTTGTTGGAGACCAGCTGGCGGTAGGCGGTGGAGTTGACGAGGCCGGGGGCCGCCGCCTCCTCCCAGCTGAGGTGGCCGGGCTTCGGCATCAGCTGGTTGGACTTGACGAGGGCGATCTCGGCGAGTCCGCCGAAGTTGGTCTCGAAGCCCCAGATGCGCTGCTCGGGGTCGAGCATCGTGTCGTTGTGGCCGTCCGAGGACTCCAGCTCGACCGAGAGGCAGTGGGCGACGACCTCGTCGCCGGGCTGCCAGGCGTTGACGCCCGGGCCGGTGCGCAGGACGACGCCCGCGAGGTCGGAGCCGATGACGTGGTACGGCAGGTCGTGGCGCTTGGTGAGCTCGGAGAGCCGGCCGTAGCGCTCCAGGAAGCCGAAGGTCGAGACCGGCTCGAAGATCGAGGTCCAGACCGAGTTGTAGTTGACGGAGCTCGCCATGACGGCCACGAGCGCCTCGCCCGGGCCGAGCTCGGGGAGCGCCACGTCGTCGAGGTGGAGCGACTTGCGCGGGTCCTTGTCGCGGCTCTCGACGCCGGCGAACATCTCCGCCTCGTCCTTGTGGACGGTGACGGCCCGGTACGACTCGGGGAGCTTGATGTTCGCGAAGTCGGCGGACGTGGAGTCCGGGGACTGGATCGCGTCCAGGATTTCCTTCACGGGTTGCCTCCGGCGGTGAGCGTCCTGAGGGAGGGACGCCTGAGGGTTACGGCGGTACGTGCTGTTGTGGAGGTGTGCCGTCGGTTCGGCGCGGTGGTGCGGTGGCGGCGCTGTGTGGTGGAGCGCGAGGGTGCCTGTGACGCAGGCGTCCGGGCGCACGAGCCGTTGGCTTGTGGGGACAGCCGGCGAACGAGGTGATCTCTGCTCGCCGGCCGCCCGGACAACATCAACGTATGGCACGGCGTGTCACCTGACAAGGCACTGCGTGCCAACAATTTCACTCAGATGCAATCTGCCCGTCACGGATGAGCGATGATCGATCGAAATGGCCCGTGAGCTGCGGGAACACCAAGAGGGCCGCCCCCGGATTCCGGGGGCGGCCCTCTTCGTGAAGCGGTGCTCAGGCCTTCTGGAGCGCCTGCTGGATCGTGCGCATGACCTCGTCGAGCGGAGCGTCCGTGCGGGCCACGGCGACCACCACGTCGCCCGTGGTGGAGACCCGGGCGACGGGCGCCGGCTCGGCCGGGCCGGCGATCTGTGCCGAGGCCTGCGCCTGCCCTGCCTGCCCCGGCTGCCCTGCCTGCCCCGGCTGCTCGGCCTGCGCCGCCTGTCCGGCCTGCGCGGCGGAGGAGAGCGGCCGGCCGCCTATGCCGGTGCCGAAGGTCTCCCGGACGATCGCGAAGGCGTGGTCGAGCTGGGCCTCCACGTCACCCTGCCCGCCCGCCCGCAGCCAGCGGCGCAGCACGTGGTTGTGGGCGGTGACGACCGCGGAGGCGGCCACCTCGGCGAGCAGCGGGTCGTCGTTGCCGTCGTGGTGGTCCCGCTCGTCGAAGTGCCCGAGGAGATAGCGGGTGAAGAGGCGCTCGTAGCGGGCCACCGAGGCGATCTCCCGCTCCCGCAGGGTCGGCACCTCACGGGTCAGTCGGTAGCGCTCCACGGAGACCGCGGGGGACCCGGCGTACATCTTCATGACTTCCTTGATGCCCCGGCACACCGTGTCGAGCGGGTGCTCGTGCGGCGGGGCCGCGTTCAGCACCGCCTCCGCCCGCACGAGGGTGTCGTCGTGGTCGGGGAAGATCGCCTCTTCCTTGGACCGGAAGTGCCGGAAGAACGTCCGCCGCGCGACCCCGGCCGTGGCCGCGATCTCGTCGACGGTCGTCGCCTCGTACCCCTTGGTCGCGAAGAGCTCCATCGCGGCGGCGGCGAGCTCCCGGCGCATCTTGAGCCGCTGCGCGGCGGCACGAGTGCCGGCCGTGCTCTCCGGAGCGTCGGACGGGGACGTGGCACGGGGTGTCTTCGCGGCCTTGGGCATGGTCCGAACGTACTGCATCGGAGTGGGAGTGTGCCCAGGTGGGGGCGGGGAGGCCCCCGGGGAACCGGCGGTGCCCGGGGGACTCAGCAGACCGCCCCAGCCGGCGGTGCGGGGCTCAGCGTCGGGCATATTCGCGGAAGCCGCGACCCGTCTTGCGGCCCAGGCAGCCCGCCGCCACCAGGTGCTCCAGGAGCGGGGCGGGGGCGAGGCCCGGGTCGCGGAACTCGCGGTGCAGCACCTGCTCGATCGCGAGCGAGACGTCCAGACCGACCACGTCGAGCAGCTCGAACGGGCCCATCGGGTAGCCCCCGCCCAGCTTCATGGCCGCGTCGATGTCGTCCAGGGTCGCGTAGTGCTCCTGGACCATCTTGATCGCGTTGTTCAGGTACGGGAAGAGCAGCGCGTTCACGATGAAGCCGGCGCGGTCGCCGCAGTCCACCGGGTGCTTGCGGATCTTCGTGGTGACCTCGCGGACGGTCGCGTGGACGTCGTCGCCGGTCAGCACCGTGCGGACGATCTCGACCAGCTTCATCGCCGGCGCCGGGTTGAAGAAGTGCATCCCGATGACGTCCTGCGGGCGCGAGGTGGCGCGGGCACAGGCCACGACCGGCAGCGAGGAGGTCGTGGTGGCCAGCACCGCGCCCGGCTTGCAGATCTTGTCGAGCCGCGCGAACAGCTCCTGCTTGATCTCCAGGTCCTCGGCGACCGCCTCCAGGGCCAGGTCGACGTCGGCGAAGGCGTCCAGGGTGCCGGCCGGGGTGATCAGGGCGAGCGTCGCGTCGCGCGCCTCGCCCGTCATCCGGCCCTTGTCGACCGAGCGGGCCAGGGACTTGGCGATCCGCGCCTTGGCGGTGTCCGCCTTCTCCTGGGAACGGGCGGCGAGCACGACCGCGTACCCGGCCTTGGCGAAGACCTCGGCGATGCCGGAGGCCATGGTGCCCGAGCCGGCGACGCCGACCGAGCGGATCTCGCGGCCCGTGCCGGCCTCGGCCGAGGTGAGCGGGGTCAGCGCGTCGCGCACGACCTCGGCGGAGCCCGGCGCCGCGTACGTGTAGAAGCCGCGGCCCGCCTTGCGGCCGGTCAGACCCGCCTCGCTGAGCTGCTTGAGGATCGGGGCGGGGGCGTGCAGCCGGTCGTGCGAGGCCGCGTACATGGCCTCCAGGACCGTACGGGCCGTGTCGACGCCGATCAGGTCGAGCAGCGCCAGCGGCCCCATCGGCAGGCCGCAGCCCAGCTTCATCGCCGCGTCGATGTCCTCGCGGGAGGCGTACTTGGCCTCGTACATGGCGGCGGCCTGGTTCAGGTAGCCGAAGAGCAGCCCGTCCGCGATGAAGCCGGCCCGGTCGCCGACCGCCACGGGCTCCTTGCCGAGGTCCTGGGCGAGCCGGGTGACGGCGTCGACGGCCCGCGGGTCGGTCAGCACGGAGGAGACCACCTCGACCAGCTTCATGGCCTGGACCGGGGCGAAGAAGTGCAGACCGAGGACCCGCTCGGGGTGCGCCGAGTCGGCGGCGAGCCGGGTCACGGAGAGGGCGTTGGTGCCGGTGGCCAGGATCGCGTCGGGCCGGACGATCCCGTCGAGGGCCCGGAAGACCTCCTGCTTCGCCTCGTACGACTCGGGCACGACCTCGATGACGAGGTCGGCCTCGGCGGCCGCGTGGAGGTCGGAGAAGGTACGGAAGCGGGCCAGGACGTCCTGCCGCTCCTCCTCGGTGATCCGCTCGCGGGCCACCGCACGGGCGGTGGAGGCCTCCAGGGCCGCGACGGCCCGGGCGGCGGCGGTGTCGCTGATGTCGATGCCGATGACCTCGCGGCCGGCCCGGGCGAGGACATCGGCGATACCCGTGCCCATGGTGCCGAGACCGACGACGGCGATGGTGGAGAGAGGGGTGTCCATCAGGGGACTCCAGAGGAAGAGTGACGACTGAGGGCAGTGCGCGCACGAAAGGGCGCGGGAAAGTGCGAGGGCGGTGCCCGGGAAAGCAGGGCGGTGCCCTGGAAAAGGGGCGACGGACTCTGTCCCGGAGCCACGTCGAAACTGCCGAACCGACTAGCGAACACAACGGCTGCGTCACCAGGCCGTTGTGCGAAGTGCGGGTGGTGCCCGCTCACCTGAGACTAACCGGCCGGTAACGAGCGCGCCAGTCCCGGGAAGTTGGGAAAATGTGATCTGGATCGCGGATAGGGTCGGATTCATGGAAATCTCCGAGGATCCGGAATTCTGCTCGATGATCGATCGATTGCGGGACGAGATCGAGAATGACACCGGAGAAGTCCCGGAGGCATTCGAGGAACTCGCCGCGACGGACGATCCCGAGGAACTGCACCGCGTCCTCACCGCACCGGGGCAGCCGCTCTGGGCCCGCGAGATCGCCGCCTACACCCTCGGCGTCGCCGGCGACCCGCGCGCCTTCGAGGCCCTCGTCCTCCTGCTCAACCACCGCGACCCCGAGCGCTGCGTCACCGCCGCCCACGCCCTGGCCCGGCTCGGCGACCCGCGCACCGCGCGCGCGGCCGCGGCCCTCGCCACCAATGAACTCCGGGTCGCCTACGCCCTGCTGCCGGTCCGGCTGCTCGCCGAACTCCGCGCCCCCGAGTCCGTGCCCGCCCTGATCACCGTCCTCGGGCGGCGACTTCGGGCCGACGACCCCCACTGGCGGGTCGGCCTCGCCTGCGTCGAGGGTCTGGGCACCCTCGGGGACCCCCGCGCCCGCCCCGCCCTGGAGGCCGCGCTCCCGCACCCCCGGCTCGGCGCCGCGGCCGGACGGTCGCTGACCCGGCTCGACCCGGCCGGCTGACCCCGGGCGTGGGCGTCAGGGGACCAGACGGAGCCCCGCCCCGGTCTCGCCGGCTGCCGCGCCCGCCTGCTCCGGTACCAGCGCGAACGCCTCGATCTCCACGAGCAGCTCCGGCCTGACGAGCGCCGACACCTGCACCGCCGAGCTCGCGGGCAGGGGCGAGCCCGCGAAGTGGGCGTCCCGGGCGTCCCGCACCGCCGGGAGGTGGGCCACGTCCGTGACGAAGTAGGTCAGCTTCACGACGTCCCCGAAGCCCGCGCCGGCCGCCGCGAGGCACCGCTCCAGGTTCGCGAAGACCTGGTGGGCCTGGGCCACCGCGTCGCCCTCCCCGACCACCGCGCCGGAGGCGTCGAGGGCGCACTGCCCGGATATCGCGACGAACCGGCCCGTGCCCCACACGACGTGGCTGTACTGCGGGCTGGGTGCGAGGCCGTCGGGGGCGGGCACGTGGGTGAGGTGGCTCGTCATGCCCCACATCCTCGCGCACGCCACTGACAGTGCCCGCCACCCCTTGCGGGGAGCGGGCACCGTCGGTTCGGAGGGCCGTCAGCGGACGTGGCCCAGGAGGCCGTGGAGGGCGACGCCGGCCGGCTCCGCGCGCACGGCGCCCGCCCGCCTGCCGCTCTTCTCCGGCGTCGTCGTCGCCGGCGCCGCCGCGGTCACGGGCTCCGGCTCGGGCTCGGGGAGCGCGGCGCAGAACGCGTCCACCTCGGCGCCGTCCTCGCCGCGCGGGACCTTGCCCGTGGCGAGGTAGGCGGCGAGGTGTCCGTCGAGGCAGTCGTTCCCGCCGAGGGTCACCCCGTGGTTCCCGCCGCCCTCCTCGACGACGAGGCTGGAGCCGCGCATCAGACGGTGCAGGGCGACCCCGCCCTCGTACGGCGTCGCGGCGTCGTCCGTGGCCTGGAGGATGAGGACCGGCGGCAGCTGGTCGTTGGTCACGTCCGGCGGGGTCAGGGAGTCCACCGGCCAGAAGGCGCACGGGGCGTTGTACCAGGCGTTGTTCCAGGTCGAGAACGGCGCCTTCGCGTGCACCTCCCAGCTGTCCTTGCGCCAGACGTTCCAGTCGCGGGGCCAGCCCGCGTCCCGGCACTGCACGCTCGTGTAGACCGAGTAGCCGTTGTCGGCGGCCGCGTCGGCCTCCCCGTACCGCTCGTACGCCTCCGTCAGCGGCTTCGGGTCCGCGTCGTTGACGTACGCGGCGAAGGCGCTCGCGAGCTTGGGCCAGTAGCCGTTGTAGTACCCGCCCGGCAGGTAGGTGTCCTCCAGCTCGCCGGGGCCGACCTTGCCGCCGGCCGGGGTCGCGCGCAGGGCGTCGCGCATCCGGTACCAGGCGGCCTCGACCGCCGCCGGGTCGCTGCCCAGCTTGTACACGGCGTTCTGCCGGGCCACCCAGGCCATGAAGTCCTTGTGCCGGGTGTCGAAGGCGTAGTCCTGCGCGATGTTGTCCTCGTACCAGACGCCGTGCGGGTTCACGACGGAGTCGAGCGCCATCCGCCGCACCCGGTCCGGGTACAGGCGCGCGTACACCGAGCCCAGGTAGGTGCCGTACGAGTACCCGAGGTAGTTGATCTTCGGCGCGCCGAGCGCGTGACGGATCGCGTCCAGGTCCCGGGCGGTGCTCACGGTGTCGATGTACGGCAGCACGTCCGCGTACTTCCTGCCGCACGCCTGGGCGAAGGACTGCGCCCGCTCGACGGCGGCCCGCTCGGCCGCGGCCCCGCTCGGCACCGAGTCCGCCCGCACCGGCGCGAAGTGGCCGGGCTTGCAGTCGAGCGCGGGCTCGCTCTTGCCGACCCCGCGCGGGTCGAAGCCGATCACGTCGTACTCGGCGGCCACCTTCGGGGGCAGCGAGGCCGCCACGTACCCGGCCATGCCGCGCCCGCTGCCGCCCGGCCCGCCCGGGTTCACGAGCAGCGGGCCCTGGGAGGTCCCGGCCGTGTGCGGGACCCGGGTGAGGGCGAGGGTGATCTTCCGCCCGGCCGGGTCGTCGTGGTTGAGCGGCACCTTCAGGGTGGCGCACTGGAGCCGGGGGTACGCCTGCGTGGCGCAGTCCGTCCAGGCGAGCGGGGCGAGGGGGCGGGGGGTCGGTTCACCGGCGTCGGCCGGGGCGGCGGGCAGGACGGTGACCGTCCCGGCGACCAGCGCTCCAGCGGCGATCAGCATTCCTGCGCGTGGGGTCATAGGGCGTTTGTGTCCCGAACCGGCGTGGAGAGGACCTGTTTCGCCGAGAGTTGACCCGAACGGAGGCGGATCCGACGGCGTGTCAGCTGACCGGTCCGATGATCGCAGGAGAGTGCTCAGAGAAGGGTGAGCTGCTCGGGGGCGGCCGCCAGGGAGGGTTCCTCCGGCACGGGGATCCGGCGTGTCGCACCCCGGTGGGCGGGTCCGATGCCGAACTCGGCCGCCAGCTCGTGCACCTGACGGGTGATCCGCCGCTGGTACCAGGTCGGCGCGTAGGCCCCGTCCGCGTACATCCGCTCGTACCGCCGCACCAGGCCCGGGTGGTGGGCGCGCAGCCAGGTCATGAACCACTCGCGGGCGCCCGGCCGCAGGTGCAGGACGAGCGGGGTGACCGAGCTCGCGCCGGCCTCGGCGATCGCGCGGACCGTCGCCCGCAGCTGCTCGGGCCGGTCGCCGAGGAAGGGCACCACGGGCGCCATCAGGACCCCGCAGTCGATGCCGTGCTCGCCGAGGGTGCGGACGACGTCGAGGCGGCGCTGGGGCGAGGGGGTGCCGGGCTCGATCGTCCGCCACAGCTCCTGGTCGGTGAAGCCGACGGACACGGAGATGCCGACCTCGGTGACCCGGGCGGCCTGGGTGAGGAGCTCCAGGTCGCGCAGGATCAGGGTGCCCTTGGTGAGGATCGAGAACGGGTTGGCGCGGTCCCGCAGGGCCGTGAGGATGCCCGGCATCAGGCGGTAGCGGCCCTCGGCGCGCTGGTAGCAGTCGACGTTGGTGCCCATGGCGACGTGCGCGCCCTGCCAGCGGGCGGAGGCGAGCTGCCGGGCGAGGAGCTCCGGGGCGTTGATCTTGACGACGATCTGGGAGTCGAAGCCGAGGCCGGTGTCGAGGTCGAGATAGCTGTGGGTCTTGCGGGCGAAGCAGTACACGCACGCGTGCGTGCAGCCCCGGTACGGGTTGACCGTCCACTCGAAGGGCATCCGGGAGGCGCCGGGCACCCGGTTCAGGATCGAGCGGGCCCGGACCTCGTGGAAGGTGATGCCCCGGAACTCGGGGGTGTCGAAGGTGCGGGTGGTGACCGCGTCCGTGCCGAACAGAGTGATGTCGGCGGGGGCGGCAGGGGTGTCGCCCAGATTGTCCCAGCGCATGGACGCCTCCTCGGTGGCTCGGGCTCGACCGTTCGCTCAGAATAGAACATCTGTTCCCTTGATCGTCGCAACCCGGATTTCGCCCCCCGGAGCCCACGTGGTTCGCTTGGCCCACACCCCCGAGGAATCATCGAGCTGGAGGAAGTCAATGGCGCAGGTCGAGGCCACCACGGAACGGATCATCGCCGCGGACGCGGAGACGGTGTTCGACGCGCTGGCCGACTACAGCGGTACGCGCGAGAAGGTGCTCCCCGAGCACTTCAGCGAGTACGAGGTGCGGGAGGGCGGCGACGGCGAGGGCACCCTCGTCCACTGGAAGCTCCAGGCCACCAGCAAGCGCGTCCGCGACTGCCTGCTGGAGGTCACCGAGCCCACCGACGGGCAGCTCGTCGAGAAGGACCGCAACTCCTCCATGGTCACCACCTGGACCGTGACCCCCGCCGGCGAGGGCAAGTCCCGAGCCGTCGTGACCACCGTCTGGAACGGCGCCGGCGGCATCGGCGGCTTCTTCGAGAAGACCTTCGCGCCCAAGGGTCTCGGCCGCATCTACGACGCCGTCCTCGCCAAGCTGGCGGACGAGGTCGAGAAGTAACGCCCGGAGCGTTCACCGATTCGAGTGGATCGCCCGCACCCCCCGTACCGGCGCCCCCGCGCACCGGGGGGCGCGGGCCTTCTCGCAAACGCGCTGATGAGCGACCCAAGTGCGCCGCCCCGTAGGGGGGTTTGACCCCTCGGGCCGCCACCGTCCTCCCGTACCGCCCGACTTGCTCCCCCTTCGCGTGCAATGCGAAGAATGGCGCGGCGCAGACGCCGCGACGACGGGAGCAGACACGTGGGTGCGATCACGATGGTCAAAGGCGTCGAGGACGCCGGGGAAGGCGCGCCACCGTTCGCCCCGGACGGACCGCACGCCGACCCCGCGCCACCGGCCGGGCCGGGATCCGCCGGCCTCGACCCCCGCCGCGTCCGGCTCGTCTTCTGCGGACTCATGCTCGCGCTGCTCCTCGCCGCGCTCGAGCAGATGATCGTCGCCACGGCCCTGCCGAAGATCGTCGGCGAACTCCAGGGCCTGGACCGGATGTCCTGGGCGATCACCGCCTACCTGCTGACCTCCACCATCGGCCTGCCGGTGTACGGAAAGCTCGGCGACCTCCTCGGCCGCAAGGGCGTCTTCCTCTTCGCGATCGTCGTCTTCGTCATCGGCTCCGGTCTCGCCGGCTGGTCCCGCACGATGGACCAGCTCATCGCCTTCCGCGCGATCCAGGGCGCCGGCGCCGGCGGCCTCATGATCGGCGTCCAGGCGATCATCGCCGACATCGTCCCGGCCCGGGAACGCGGCCGCTACATGGGACTGATCGGCGCCGCCTTCGGCCTCGCCTCCGTCGCGGGACCCCTGCTGGGCGGCTTCTTCACCGACCACGTCTCCTGGCGCTGGTGCTTCTACTTCAACGTGCCCTTCGGGCTCGTCACCCTCGCCGTGGTCGCCGCCGTCCTCAAGCTCCCGAAACCCACCGCACGCGCGCGCTTCGACGTCCTCGGCGCGCTGCTCCTCGCCGCCGCCTCCACCTGCCTGGTCCTCCTCACGAGCTGGGGCGGCACCGAGTACGCCTGGGACTCCCGGGTCATCCTCGCCCTCGCCTGCGGAGCCGCCGGAACGACCCTGCTCTTCCTGGTCGTCGAGCACTTCGCGCCCGAACCCCTCATCCCGCTCCGGCTGTTCCGCGACTCCGTCTTCACCGTCACCGCCCTCGTCGGAGCCGTCGTCGGCATCGCGCTCTTCGGCGCCGCCAGCTACCTGCCCAGCTTCCTGCAGATGGTCGAGGGCGCCAGCGCCACCGAGTCCGGCCTCCTGATGCTGCCCCTCATGGGCGGCATCGTCATCGCCTCCGTCGTCTCCGGCCAGCTCATCAGCCGCACCGGCCACTACAAGATCTACCCGGTGGTCGGCGGGGCCGTCTCCGTCCTCGGCATGTGGCTCCTCTCCCGCATGGACACCGACACCCCGCGCCTCCAGCACAGCCTCTGGCAGGCGGTCCTCGGCACCGGCATCGGCCTGGTCATGCCCGTGCTCGTGCTCGCCGTGCAGAACTCCGTCCGCCCCGCTGACCTGGGCACCGCCACCAGCGCCCACACCTACTTCCGCCAGATCGGCGGCAGCATCGGCGCCGCGGTCTTCGGCACCCTCTTCGCCTCCCGGCTCGACGATGCCCTCGGCGACCGGCTCGCGGGCGTCCTCGCGCAGGGCGGCTCCGCGTCACCGCCGCCGCCCGAGTCGATCACCCCGGGGACCGTCCACAGCCTGCCGCCCGCCCTGCGCGACGCGTACATCCAGGCGTACGCGGACGCGATGCCGCGGATCTTCCTCTACCTGGTGCCGGTCCTCGTGCTCGGCCTCGTCCTCGCCTTCTTCCTCAAGGAGAAACCGCTGGTGTCCCACCACAGCCCCCTCGCCGAGGCCACCGGGGTCACCGACCCGGGTGTCACCCAGGCGGTCCCGCACGCCCGCCACGCCGCCCCGGCCCCCGCCGCCACCCCCGTGCACTCCGGAGTGCCCGTCTGCGGTGTCGTCCAGCACCACGACGGCAGCCGCGTCCCCCGGGCCGCGCTCACCCTCATCGACGTCCAGGGGCGGCAGATCGGCCGCGGCGCGAGCGGTGAGGACGGCCGGTACGCGCTGAGCGTCCCCGGCGGCGGCGCGTACGTCCTGATCGCGGCGGCCGGCGGACACCAGCCGCAGGCCGTCTCCGTCACCGTCGGCGACCGGCCGGTCGAGCTCGACGTCGTCCTCGGCGGCGCCGGACGGCTCGCGGGCAGCGTCGTCACCGCCGACGGCACGCCCGTGCGTGACGCGGCCGTCACCCTCACCGACGTGCGCGGCGAGGTCGTCGCCTCCACCCGCAGCGGGCGCGAGGGCGGATACGTGATCGGCGAACTGGTCGCCGGCGAGTACACGCTCGCCGCCAGCGCCCCCGCCTTCCGGCCCGCCGCCCTCCCCGTGAGCGTCCAGGCCTCCCGCGAGACCCGCCAGGACATCGAACTGGCCGGCGGAGCGGTGCTGCGCGGCACCGTGAGGGCCGGGGGCGGGCGGCCCGTGGAGGACGCCCGCGTCACCCTCCTCGACGCCGCGGGCAACGTCGTCGACACCCTCACCACCGGGGCCGACGGCACCTTCCGCTTCATCGACCTGTCCTCCGGCGAGTACACGGTCATCGCCGCCGGGTACCCGCCCGTCGCCACCGTCCTCCAGGTGGCCGGCGGCGGCCGCACCGAGCGCGACCTCCAGCTCGGCCACGAGGACTGACCGACCGCCCTCAGGAGGTGGTCGTGGCCTTGCGCAGCGCGCTGATGCAGGTGCCGATCGCCTCCTGGAGGGCCTCGAGGCGCTGGAGCATGTCCGCCTCGTAGATGTCCTCCTCCATCACCTCGTCCAGCGTCAGCTCCTCGAAGACCTTCGTCGCCTTCTGCAGGCTGTTGTAGAACTTCGTCCGCCGCTCCTGGACGCGCAGCGCCGGATCCTCCTCGACCGCCTTGGCGACCAGGCCCTTCACCGTGTCGTAGGCCTCGCCGGCCCACTCGCCCGCCTCCTCCGAGTCGTCCAGCTCGTCGAGGAGCGACAGGTGCCGCTCGGCCTCGGCCCGCAGCTCGGCCGGCGCCTCCACGGTCTGCCCGGCGGGGGTCCTGATCTGGCCGTTCTCGACGATCTGCCGCACGTACCCGATGCGGTCGGCCGCCTTCGCCTCGCTCGCCACCGCCTTCTTCAGGTCGTCGGTACGGGCGATCGCCCGGGCCATCTCGGTCTGGAGGGCCGGGTCCTCCTTCATCCGGTCGAGCAGCGCCCCGCGCGCGGCCTCCGCCGTCCCGGGGTCGGCGAGGATCGCCGCCCGCAGCGCCGTCGGGTTCTCCGCGACCTCCAGGGCCTTCGTCGGCCGGATGCCCTCCGCCTCGGCCGCCGCGCTGATCGCCTGGCCGCGCACGGAGGACGCGCTGTTGCGGGAGGTGTAGTACGAGAGCCAGACGTCCGCGTCCGGCAGCTCGATGTCCTCGCCCGGGACCAGCACCTCGAACTGCGGGACCAGACCGTCGTCGGCCGCCATGTCCCAGGCCTTGTAGTAGCGCATGACCCGCTCCGGGGAGCACCCGGCGAGCTCGGCGAAGGCCTTCGCCGAGACCTTGGTCCGGGCCGTCCCCTCGGCGGCCTGCCCGCCGGGCCGGACGCTCCGGGCCACCTTCAGCGCGAACGCCCAGCCACCGGTCCGCGCGTAGACGCCGAAGTCCCGGGCGTCCCGCACGACGACGGGGTCGTGGTCCCGGCCGTCCTCGGCGTGGGGCTCGGGGGCCTCCTGGGGTGCAGGGGCCTCCTGGGGCCCCGGGGCCGACGGCTCCCAGAACTCCGGCTCCGCCGCCATGACGGGCCCGGCGGGCTCGGGAACGACGACGGGCCCGGTCTCCACGGGCGCGGATTCGGACGGGGTGAAGGCGATGGTCACCGAGGGCTCTCCGGAAGGTCGACAACGACAACTGCGGCCGACAGCCTATACGCACCCCTTGGCGATGTTTCGTCCGATTCGAGGACCGCCGATGGGGTGGCGCGCCGGGCCGCCGTGCGGACACCGATTCTCCCCGACCGGGGGTATCCGGAACCGGCCGGATGTTCCGTACCGCCTTCCGGCGGGTGCCAGTGGTCCACTCCAACGGCGGTTATCCACAGGGGTGGTAGGGCGGCCGGGCGGCGCGTACGGTGCCAGGCATGAAGATCCTCATCAGCGCCGACATGGAGGGCGCGACCGGTGTGACCTGGCCCGCCGACGTGCTGCCCGGTACGCCCCAGTGGGAGCGGTGCCGCGCGATGTTCACCTCCGACGTGAACGCCGCCGTGCTCGGCTTCTTCGACGGCGGCGCGGACGAGGTCCTGATCAACGAGGCGCACTCGTCCATGCGGAACCTGCTCCTGGAGCGGCTCGACGAGCGGGCCGAGATGCTCACCGGCCGGCACAAGTCGCTCTCGATGGTCGAGGGCGTGCAGCACGGGGACGTCGACGGCATCGCCTTCGTCGGCTACCACACCGGCGCGGGTGCGGAGGGCGTCCTCGCGCACACCTACCTCGCGAACTCCATCACCGGGGTCTGGCTCAACGGCGAGCGGGCGAGCGAGGGCGTGCTCAACGCCCACGTGGTCGCGGAGTACGGCGTCCCCGTCGTCCTCGTCACCGGGGACGACCTGACCTGCGAGGACGCCCTCGGGTACGCGCCGGAGGCCCCCAAGGTCGCCGTCAAGGACCACGTCTCGCGGTACGCGGCGGTGTGCCGCCCCCCGGCCAGGACCGCCGCCGACATCCGCGCCGCGGCGAAGACCGGCGCCGCGCTCGCCGTCCGGCACGAGCCGGTCCGGGGCGGCCCGTTCACCGTGGAGCTGGAGTTCGACGCCGAGCACCTGGGCGCCGCCGCCACGGTGGTTCCCGGCGTGGCGCGGAGCGGCGAGCGGCGCGTCGCGTACACCAGCGAGACGATGTACGAGGCAATTCGCACGTTCAAGGCGGTCACGACCATCGTCTCGGCCGCGGTGGAGGAGCAGTATGGCTGAGGAGGTCCGGGGCCCGGACACGACGGCGCTCGACGAGGTGGTCACCTTCACCTCCGAGCTCATCCGCATCGACACCACCAACCGGGGCGGCGGCGACTGCCGCGAGCGGCCGGCCGCCGAGTACGTCGCCGAGCGGCTCGCGGACGCCGGGATCGAGCCCACCCTCCTGGAGCGGACACCCGGCCGCACCAACGTGGTGGCCCGGATCCCCGGCACCGACCCCTCGGCCGAGGCACTCCTCGTCCACGGCCACCTGGACGTGGTGCCCGCCGACCCCGCCGAATGGACCGTGCACCCCTTCTCCGGCGAGGTCCGCGACGGGGTCGTCTGGGGGCGCGGCGCCGTCGACATGAAGAACATGGACGCGATGGTCCTGGCCGTCGTCCGCTCCTGGGCCCGCCACGGCATCAGGCCCCGCCGGGACATCGTCCTCGCCTACACCGCCGACGAGGAGGCCAGCGCCGAGGACGGCTCCGGCTTCCTCGCCGACCGGCACGCGGCGCTCTTCGAGGGCTGTACGGAGGGCATCAGCGAATCCGGGGCGTTCAGCTTCCACCCGCAGCCCGGCACCACCCTCTACCCGATCGCGGCCGGCGAGCGGGGCACCGCCTGGCTCAAGCTCACCGCCCACGGCCGGGCGGGCCACGGCTCCAAGGTGAACACGGCGAACGCCGTCACCCGCCTCGCCACGGCCGTCGCCCGGATCGGCACCCACACCTGGCCGGTCCGCCTCACCACGACCGTCCGCGCGGCCCTCACCGAACTGGCCGCGCTGTACGGCATCGACGTCGACACGAGCGCCCCCGACCTCGACGTCGACCTCCTCCTCGACAAGCTCGGACCGGCCGCCGCCCTCGTCGCGCCGACCGTCCGCAACAGCGCCAACCCGACGATGCTCGACGCCGGCTACAAGATCAACGTCATCCCGGGCCAGGCCGTCGCCCACATCGACGGGCGGATGCTGCCGGGCGCCGAGGAGGAGTTCGCCGCGACCATGGACGAGCTCACCGGGCCCGACGTGGAGTGGGAGTTCCACCACCGCGAGGTGCCCCTGGAGGCCCCGGTCGACTCGCCGACCTTCGCCAAGCTCCGGGCCGCCGTCGAGCGCTTCGACCCCGCCGGGCACGTCGTGCCCTTCACGATGTCCGGCGGCACCGACGCCAAGCAGTTCTCCCGGCTCGGCATCACCGGCTACGGCTTCTCGCCGCTCCGGCTGCCCCCGGACCTCGACTACGGAGCGCTCTTCCACGGCGTCGACGAGCGCGTCCCGGTGGACGCCCTGCACTTCGGCGTCCGGGTGCTCGACCACTATCTGAAGTCCGCGTAGGACAGAGGGGGACCGGAACCGTGACAGGGGGAACAGACATGGCCACGACCACGGCCGCCCACGGCACCTGGCCGTCACCCGTCAGCGCCGCGCTCGCCGCCGCCCGCGACGGTCGGCCCGAGTACCTCGGCGCCGTCGGCGACGAACTCTGGTGGACCGCGCCCCGGCCCGCCGAGGGCGGCCGGCGCGCCCTCGTCCGGCGGCGCGCCGACGGCACCGAGGAGAGCCTGCTGCCCGCCCCGTGGAACGTCCGCAGCCGGGTCGTCGAGTACGGCGGGCAGCCCTGGGCGGCGGTCGCCCGCCCCACCGGCGGACCGCTCGCCGTGTTCTGCCACTTCACCGACCAGCGGCTCTACGCCCACGAGCCCGACGCCGCCCCCGGCACCCGGCCCCGGCCGCTCACCCCGGTCTCCGCCGTCGGCGGCGGACTGCGCTGGGTGGACCCGGTGATCCACCCGGACCGGGGCGAGGTGTGGTGCGTCCTGGAGGAGTTCACCGGTCCCGCGCCGACCGATGTGCGCCGCGTCCTCGCCGCCGTGCCCCTCGACGGCTCGGCCGCCGACGACCGCACCGCCGTCCGTGAGCTCTCCGACGGGCGCCACCGGTTCGTGACCGGCCCCCGGCTCTCCCCGGACGGCCGCCGGGCGGCCTGGATCGCCTGGGACCACCCCCGGATGCCCTGGGACGGCACCGAGGTCCAGCTCGCCGAGGTCAACCCCGACGGCACCTTCCGCGAGGCCCGGACCGTCGCCGGGGGACCCGCGGAGTCGATCCCGCAGGTCGACTGGGACGCCGCCGGCCGGCTGCTCCTCGTCAGCGACCGGACCGGCTGGTGGAACCTCTACCGCGCGGAGGTCGACGCCGACGGGGCCCTCGCCGAACCGGAGGCGCTCTGCCCCCGCGCCGAGGAGTTCGGCGGCCCGCTCTGGAAGATCGGACTGCGCTGGTTCGCGCCCCTGGAGAACGGGCTGATCGCCGTCGTCCACGGCAGGGGCACCACCACCCTCGGGATCCTCGACCCCGAGCGCCGTGCCCTCGTCGACGCCGGCGGGACCCGTACGGAGTGGGCCTCCACCCTCGCCGCGCACGGCACCCGGGTCGTCGGCGTCGCCGCCTCGCCCCACCGCTCCTACGAGCTCGTCGAGCTCGACACCCGCACCGGTCGCAGCCGGGTGGTCGGAGCCGCCCACACCGAGGCCGTCGACCCCGCGTACCTCCCCGAGCCCCGGATCCGTACCTTCACCGGCCCCGGCGGACGGGAGATCCACGCGCAGGTGTACCCGCCGCACCACCCCGGGCGCAGTGGACCCGAGGGCGAGCTGCCGCCCTACGTGATCTGGGCGCACGGCGGACCCACCGGACACGCCCCGCTCGTCCTCGACCTGGAGATCGCCTATTTCACCTCGCGCGGCATCGGCGTCGCCGAGGTCAACTACGGCGGCTCGACCGGCTACGGCCGGGAGTACCGGGAGCGGCTGCGCGAGCAGTGGGGCGTCGTCGACGTCGAGGACTGCGCGGCCGTCGCGGCGGCGCTCGCGGCCGAGGGCACCGCCGACCCGGCCCGACTGGCCGTGCGCGGCGGCAGCGCGGGCGGCTGGACGGCCGCCGCGTCCCTCGTCTCCACCGACGTGTACGCCTGCGGGACGATCATCTACCCCATCCTGGACCTGCGGGGCTGGGCCACCGACGAGACCCACGACTTCGAGTCCCAGTACCTCCACGGGCTGATCGGCCCCCTCGACGAGGTGCCCGCCCGCTACAAGGAGCGCTCGCCCCTGGAGCACGTCGACCGCGTCACGGCCCCGTTCCTCCTGCTCCAGGGCCTCGACGACGTCATCTGCCCGCCCGCGCAGGCCGAGCGCTTCCTCGCCCGCACGGCCGGCCGGGGCGTCCCGCACGCCTACCTCGCCTTCGAGGGGGAGGGGCACGGCTTCCGGAGGGACGACACCATGGTCCGGGCCCTCGAAGCCGAACTCTCCCTGTACGTACGGGTCTTCGGCATCGAACGCCCGGACGCGCCGGCCCTGGAGTACCGCTCGTGACCCCGGTGGACGCCCTGGCCCGGGGCGAGCGGCTCCGGCCCGGGGCACGGGTCGCCGTCGTCGCCCCCAGCGGGCCCGTCCCCGAGGAGCGGCTCGCGGCGGGGCTCGACATCCTGCGCGGCTGGGGTCTCGAACCGGTGGTCGCCCCGCACGTCCTGGACAGCCACCCCACGCTCGGCCACCTCGCGGGCGCGGACCGGGCCAGGGCCCGCGATCTGACCGAGGCCTGGTGCGATCCCACGGTCTCCGCCGTGCTCTGCGCACGCGGCGGATTCGGGGCCCAGCGCATGGCGGACCTGGTGGACTGGGCGGCGATCCGGGCCGCCGGGCCCAAGGCGTTCGTCGGCTACAGCGACGTCACCGCCCTGCACGAGGCCCTCGCCGTCCGCGCCGGCTTCGCCGGCCTGCACGGACCGATGGTCGCCGCCGGCACGTTCCTGTCGGACCCGGCCACCCAGGAGTCGCTGCGCGCGACCCTCCTCGAGCCGGAATCCGTCCGGACGCTCGCCCCGGAGACGGCACGGACCCTGGTGCCCGGCCGCGCCCGGGGCGTGACGCTCGGCGGCTGCGCCAGCCTCCTCGCCGCCGACCTCGGCACCCCGCACGGGCGGCCCTCGGCGCGCGGCGGGCTCCTGTTCCTGGAGGACGTGGGGGAGGAGCCGTACCGCCTCGACCGCATCCTCACCCAACTGCTCCGCTCCGGATGGCTCGACGGGGTCGCGGGCATCGGCCTCGGCTCCTGGGAGGAGTGCGGTCCCTACGAGGAGGTGCGGGCGGTCCTCGCCGACCGGCTGGGCGGCCTCGGCGTGCCCGTCGTGGAGGAGATGGGCTTCGGGCACAGCCCCACGGCGCGGACCGTGCCGCTCGGCGTCCCCGCCGTACTCGACGCGGACACCGGCACGCTCACCCTGGACGTACCGGCCCTGCGCTGAGCGGGCGCCGCGCCCGCCCGATTCCGACGCGTACGCTGCCGTCGCGCCGGCC
The DNA here is from genome assembly GCF_014648895.1 of Streptomyces tanashiensis. Taxonomy (GTDB): domain Bacteria; phylum Actinomycetota; class Actinomycetes; order Streptomycetales; family Streptomycetaceae; genus Streptomyces; species Streptomyces tanashiensis. The sequence continues at coordinate 171,960 of NZ_BMRZ01000006.1, read as the reverse complement.
GAGGGCGGGGGGCGCGGTCCGTCACGCCGGCGCCGGTTGCGAGGAGCGCGGCGGCGCCGCACGTTCCGGCAACACCGTCTGATCGCCCGCTCGCTCGTTCGCGAACCGGCAAGGTCGACGGCGCACGGGCTCCTACTCCGGCGCCGTCCTGCGGTGGTGCGCGGCGGCCTCGTCCCGGCTGGTCTCCAGGTGGCGCAGCGCCAGCCTCTCGACGCGCTCCACGTCCCGCGCCTCGATCCCCCGGTACAGCTCCGCGTGCTCCTCGGCCACGACGGCGAAGTCGTCGTGCTGCCCGAGCATCCAGCGCATCCGGCTGCGCAGCGTCGCGTTGAGCTCGCTGAGCAGGGCGTTGTCCGCCAGCTCCGTGACGGTCTCGTGGAAGTCGGCCGCCGCCCGCCGGGCGGCCTGGCCGTCGCCCTTGGCCGCGGCCGCGAGCTCGGCGTCGAGGTCGGCGCGGAGCCTGGCGAGCCCGGCCCGGGTGCGGCGCTGTGCGGCGAGCCGGAAGCCGAGGATCTCCAGGGCGGACCTGACCTCGCCGAGGTCCGAGATGTCGGAGGCGGTGAACTCACGGACCACGGCCCAGGTGCGCGGGCGCGGCGTCACCAGACCCTCCGCGACCAGGTCCCGCAGGGCGTCGCGGACGGGCAGCCGGCTCACGTCCAGCTCGGCCGCGATCTCCCGCTCCACCAGCCTGCTGCCGGGTGCCCGGGTCCCGTCGATGATCTGATCGCGCAGGGCACGCGTCACCCGCTCCGATTCGGGCTTGAACTCCTCAGCGCCTGTCATACCGCCATTCTCCCATCGAGGAACACGCGACGACCGGCAGGACCCGGCCACCGGGGCGGGGTGCGCCGCCTTCACTGAATCTCCGTCAACAACCTTGGTCCGGCGCGTTGACGAGGTTATGACACGTGTCACAGCATGGGCGCTGCCCGGTGCCTACCAGGCGGTAGGTGCGGTGGGTCTCTCGGCGTCGTCCTCAGCGTGGAGGTCTCTGTGTCCCGTGCCGTGCCCCGATCCCGCAAGGTCCTCGCACTCGTCGCCGGTGCGGCCGTGCTCGCCGCGCCGCTCGTGTCGGCCGTCCCCGCCGCCGGTGCGGAGGGGCCCGGCGCCTCCTACACCGTCACCCCGCTCCGGTTCACCGTCGAGGCGGGCGGCAGGAGTTGCGCGGTCGACGCCGACCTCTACCGGCCGGCCGGCGTGGACGACGCCCACCCCGCGCCCGCCGTCCTCGCCACCAACGGCTTCGGCGGCAGCAAGAGCGACGGTTCCACCGCCGCCATCGGCAAGGCCTTCGCCGAGCGCGGCTACGTCGGCCTCGTCTACTCCGGCCTCGGCTTCGGGAAGTCCGGCTGTCTGATCTCCCTCGACGCCCCGGAGGCCGACGGCCGGGCCGCCGCCCGCCTCGTGGACTTCCTCGCCGGGACCCGCGCCGCCGACGACGGCACCCGCGCCGGCTTCGTCACCCGGGACGGGGCGGGAGACCCGCGCGTCGGCATGGTCGGCGGCTCCTACGGCGGAGCCGTCCAACTCGCCGCCGCCTCCGTCGATCCCCGTATCGACGCCCTCGTCCCCCTCATCACCTGGAACGACCTCGCCTACTCGCTCGCCCCCAACGCCGCCGACCGCGCCACCCCCGGCGTCTTCAAATGGCAGTGGGCCAACGGCTTCTACCTCATCGGCGAGGGCCAGCCCCTGCTCGCCCCTTCGCTCGACCCCAGCCGGATCAACTCCCTCGGCTGTCTGCACTTCGTCACCGACGCCTGCGACACCGTGAAGCTGCTCAACTCCGGCCGTCTCCCCACCGCCGCGACCGAGAAGATGCTCGCCTACGCCCGCGGCGTCTCCCCGGTCTCCTACCTGGAGCGGGTCGACGCCCCCACCCTGATCATCCAGGGCCAGTCCGACAGCCTGTTCAACCTCAACGAGGCCCGCGCCACCTACGACCGGCTGCGCGAGCGAGGCGTCGACACCCGGATGATCTGGCAGTCCTGGGGCCACAGCGGGGGACAGCGGCCGGGCGAACTCGACCTCGGCGACCCGGAGGGGAGTTACGTCGGACAGCGCGTCCTCGCCTGGTTCGACCGGTACCTGCGGAAGAACGCCGCCGCGGACACCGGCCCCGCCTTCGCCTGGTACCGCGAGGGCCGGAGCGGCTACGGCACCGCGGACCGGGTCCCGGCGCTCAGCCAGAAGCTGTACCTCTCCGGCGACGCCAAGCTCGTCGACAACCGTACGAAGGTCGTCCGCGGCTCCCGCCAGTACAGCAACTGGCTTTTCCCGACCAGTCATTCGGAGTCCTCGCTCGCCGGGACGATCGGGCTCCCCGACCCCCGGCCCTACGACACCCCCGGCACCTACCTCGGCTGGACCAGCGCCCCGCTCGCCGAGCCCGTCGACCTCGTCGGCGCGCCGAGGGCGACCCTCCAGGTCGTCTCCCCGGCCACCGAACGCGTCCAGGACTCCGGCGACGCCGCCGACAGGCTCGTCCTCTTCGCGAAGCTCTACGACATCGCGCCCGACGGGACGAAGACCCTGGTCAACCGGCTCGTCGCGCCGGTGCGCGTCCCCGACGTCACCCGCCCCTTCACCGTCGAGCTGCCGGGCATCGTCCACCGCTACGAGACGGGCCACCGGCTGGAGTTCGTCGTCGCGGGGAGCGACACCGCGTACTCCGGCAACCGGGGCATCAAGCCGGTGACCGTCGTCAGCGCCCCCGAGTCCACGGGGACGCTCTCCCTCCCCCTGGTGGAGGGGAGGGTCGGCTAGGGCCTACAGCGCCGCGTACCCCGGGCGGACGACCTCGTCGACGAGCCGCCGCCGCTCCGGCAGCGGCAGGAACGCGGCCTCCAGGGCGGCGACCGTGAACTCCTCGAAGACCTCCGGGCCGTACCCGAAGGCGTCCACCATGTGCTGGAACTCCTCGCTCATGGTGGTGCCGGAGACCAGCCGGTTGTCCGTGTTCAGCGTGATCCGGAAGCCCAGGCGACGCAGCTCGTCGATCGGGTGCGAGGCGTAGTCCTTCGCCGCGCCCGTCTGGAGGTTGGACGTCGGGCAGACCTCCAGCGCGATGCGGTTGTCCCGGACGTACGAGGCGAGCCGGCCCAGCGTGCCGTCCTCGGCGATGTCGTCCGTGATCCGCACGCCGTGGCCGATCCGCTCGGTGCCGCAGACCTGCACGGCCTCGTGGATCGACTCCGCGCCCACGGCCTCGCCGGCGTGGATCGTGAAGTGGCAGTTCTCCCGCTTCAGGTGCTGGAAGGCGGCCAGGTGGCGGGCCGGCGGGTTGCCGATCTCGCCGCCCGCTATGTCGAAGCCCGCCACGCCGTTGTCCCGGTGCGCGACCGTGAGCTCCGCGATCTCCAGGGAGCGGTCGGTGTGGCGCATGCCGGTGAGCAGGGTGCGGACGGTGATCCGGCCACCGGCGCGGCGCTCACCCTCGCGGAAGCCGTCGTTGACCGCCTCGACGACCTCGTCGAGGGTGAGGCCGCCCTCCAGGTGCTGCTCGGGGGCGTAGCGGATCTCGGCGTAGACGACGCCGTCCGCCGCCAGGTCCTCGGCGCACTCGGCCGCGATGCGCGCGAGCGCCTCGCGGGTCTGCATGACCGCGCAGGTGTGGGCGAAGGTCTCCAGGTAGCGCTCCAGCGAACCGGAGTCCGCGGCGTCCCGGAACCAGACCGCGAGCTCGGCCGGGTCCTCGGTCGGCAGCGCGGTGTAGCCGCACTCCCGCGCCAGCTCGACGATCGTCGCGGGGCGCAGCCCGCCGTCGAGGTGGTCGTGGAGGACGGCCTTGGGGGCCCGGCGGATCCACTCGGAGACGGTGGTGGCGGCAGGCGTGGCAGGGTTGTCAGACAAGTGCATGGCGGGGAAGTGTACGCCACGGCCGCGCGAGCCGCTGTGACGACCCCGACGGGCGCCTGTACGGGGCGGGGAGCGGGCGTCTGTGCGGGGTCGGGGGCGGGCGCTCGTGCGGGGCCGGGGTGGGTGCTGGTGCTGGTGCGGGCCGGGGGCTGTTGCGGGGCGGGGCCTCCGCGCCGCCCGGGCCCCGGGGCGGGGTCGTCCGGGGCTCAGTGCGACTGCAGCACCGGCAGCGCGGGCGTGCCCGTCGGCAGCATGTGCTTGGCGGCCAGGACCGGGGTCTCGCCGACCCGTACGACCTGGGTGACCAGGACCGCGGGGGTGTCCGCCGGGCGGCCCAGCTGCTCCCCGCGCCGCCGCCCGAGCAGCGTCGCCGTGATGCCGCTGTGGGCGTTCAGGGCGGTCTCCCGCGAGGCCGCGACCAGGACCGCGAGCATCGAGACCGCACCGCCGGAGTCCGCCTCGGCCTCCCGCAGCGCCCGCGCGAACTCCGGGTGCACCCGGTCGAGCAGGGCGTCGGGCGCCGCCCACTCGTGGCTCAGCGCCGCCGCCGCGCCCTCCCCGGTCAGGACGGACTCCCAGAACCGGAGCTCGGCGCGGGCGGGCGCGAGCAGGTGCTGGGTGGTGAAGTCGGTCGGCTCCTCGACGGACCTGAGCAGCGCCCGCACCCGCAGCGGGGCGCCCCCGCCGATCAGCTCCTCCAGCGGCTGGACGTGCTCGAAGCCGCGCCGGGGCGGCCGGTCGTTGACGGTCCGGCCCACGCCCCGCCGGACCGTGAGGACGCCGTCCTCCTGGAGGAGCAGCAGTGCCTCGCGCAGGGCCGGCCGGCTGACGCCCAGCTCGGCGGCGAGCTTCGGCTCGGACGGGAGCGTGGAGCCCGGCGGGTAGGTGCCGTCGTGGACGGCGTCCGCGATGCGCTCGTAGAGCGCCACGACCGGTCGCCGCCGCTGTCCGCTGACCGCCACGGCCCCTCCTCGTCTCGTCCCCGGCCCGCTCTCCGCCGGTCCTCGCACCACGGTAGTCGGCCCACGTTGTCTGACAAGTCACCCGTACGGCTCTCCTCGCCGTCACGGGGAGGCGCCGCGCGTCCCATTCTGGTCCCACGGCTGTGGACGGGTACGACCGACGGCACGACGGAGGAGAGGGGCCGGGCATGAGTCCCAAGGAGACGCCACGGACATCGGGCGGGGGCACGTCCCGGTTCGCCGGAGCCTTCACACGGGGACGCATCGCGATGATCGTGGTCGCGGTCCTCACCCTCGTCTTCATCTTCGAGAACACCCGCGAGGTCAAGATCCGCCTGCTGATCCCCGAAGTCACCATGGCGCTCTACCTGGCCCTGCTCGCGACCGCCCTCCTCGGCGCCGCCTGCGGCTACGCCTTCGCCGACCGGAGGCGGAAGTGAGGCGGGCCGCCGTCGTGCTCGGCGGCGCGGTGCTCGCGCTCGCGGCCGTCGCCGCCTCCTCGGCGGAGGAGGCCGCCGAAGCCGGCGACGAGCCCGGGACACGGCCGATGCCGGACTTCCTCGGCCGGGGCCTGTGGCAGGTCTTCACCCGTCTGGACCGCCGGACCCGGCTCGACGTCCACGACGTGAGCGGCCGCGACCGGCGGGTGCTGTGGCCGCCGCGCTGGCAGGTCTGCACCCAGTACCCGGCGGCGGGAACGGAGCTCGACCGGCGGACCACGGTCATGATCGGAGTCGTACGCAAGGGGGAGACCTGCCCGCCCCGCGTCCGCGACGCCCGCCGCTGAGGGCGCTCTCCCGCCCTGCGCCGGCGACGCACGCCGGGCGTCCGCCCCGCCAACCTCGCGTCCGCGACGCCCGCCACCGAGGGTGTTCTCCCGCCCCGCGCCCGCGACGCATACCGGGAGTCCGCCCGCCCCGCGCCCGCGACGCATACCGGGCCTCCTCCGCCCCGCCCCGCCCCGCGACGCCCGGCGCCGCGCGTAGCGGTGGCCGTACGCGCCGCCCCCGCGGTCCGCATAGCCTGGCCGCATGTCCGACGACCCCGGCACCTGCCTCGCCGCCGGGCCCCGCGTGGGCCTGCGTCCCTTCTCCCTCGCCGACGCCGAGGAGTTCACCGCCCGTGCCCGCGAGAGCCGGGAGCTCCACCGCCCCTGGCTCTTCCCGCCGTGCACGCCCGAGGCGTACGCCGCCTACGCGGGCACCCTGATCGAGGACCCGGCCCGCGCGGGCTTCCTGGTGTGCGAGCACACCGACGGCGGGATCGCCGGCTTCGTCAACATCAACAACATCGTCCGGGGCGCCTTCCGCAGCGGCGCCCTCGGCTACGGCGCCTTCGCGCACGCCGCCGGACGCGGTCTGCTGACCGAGGCCCTGGGCCTGGTCCTGGAGCACGCCTTCGGGCCCCTGGAGCTGCACCGGCTGGAGGCGAACATCCAGCCCGGCAACACCGCCTCGCGCGCCCTCGTCCGCCGCGCAGGCTTCCGCCTGGAGGGCTTCTCACCCGCGATGCTGCACATCGACGGGGCCTGGCGGGACCACGAACGCTGGGCGATCACCGCGCCCGACGGTCACTGACGCTTGTAGTTGATCTTCATCGTGTCGAGGTCCGTCACCGTCGAGCGCAGCGCCTTGTACCCGTGGCCCAGCTCCGCGAGGGCCGTCTCCACCCGGTCCTCCGCGATCGCGCCCGCCATCTCGTCGCCGTCCTCGGCGTCCGAGACGACGACCAGGCGGTACGAGAAGTGCTTCAGCGTCCGGTCGTAGGCCAGCGAGCCCTCCTCCGTGAACTGCATCGCGGTCAGCCCGTGCGCGTCCACCTCGGCGAGCAGCCGGGTACGGCTCTCCTCCGACAGACCGTCGAACGTGCCGCGCACGATGACCCGGTAGGTGTGCTGCGTGCCCATTCCTCGTACTCCCTGTGCCTGGTCCACGCCCGCCGCGGCGGCGGGCCGACCGTCCACACTACGGCGGAGCGCACCGCCTTCGCCCGGAATATCCGGGCGCCCCCACCCCGCTCCTTTGCCGAAGCCTGACGTGGAGAACCCCTGGTCAGGACCGGCTCCGGCGTGTTCCATGGATCAATGACGACCGTACGACGTGCCGTACTGACGCTGCCCGCGGCCCCGTTGGGCCCGGACAACCCTCTTCCCGCACTGCGGGCCCCCGCCGGCGCCGGGGCCCACGCGGTCGACGCGCGGACCCTCGCGGAGCTCCCGCGCGACATGGCCAGGGGCATCGGACGGGCGCCCCTGCGCAGCCTGCTCCCCGCCCCCGTGCGCGACGGCTACGGCCGCGAGCGCACCCCCGCGGACCTCGACACGATCGTGATCGAGAACGACCGGCTCCGGGTGACCGTGCTGCCCGGTCTCGGCGGGCGCGTCCACTCCCTGCACCACAAGGCGACCGGACGCGAACTCCTCTACCGCAACCCCGTCCTCCAGCCCGCCGCCTTCGCCCTCAACGGCGCCTGGTTCTCCGGCGGCATCGAGTGGAACATCGGGGCCACCGGCCACACCACCCTCTCCTGCTCGCCCCTCCACGCGGCGACCGTCCGCGCCCCCGACGGCGGCCCGATGCTCCGCCTCTGGGAGTGGGAGCGCCTGCGCGACCTGCCCTTCCAGGTCGACCTGTGGCTCCCGGAGGGCTCCGACTTCCTGTTCGTCGGCGTCCGCATCCGCAACCCCCACGAGCGGACGGTCCCCGCCTACTGGTGGTCCAACATCGCCGTCCCCGAGGAGCGCAGGGTCCTCGTGCCCGCCGACGCGGCCTGGCACCACGGCTACGAACGCGGCCTGAACCGCGTCCCCGTGCCCGTCACCGAGGAGGGCGCCGACCTCTCGTACCCGCTCAACGGTGCCCACGCCGCCGACTTCTTCTACGACCTGCCCGAGGAGCAGCGCCGCTGGATCGCCGCCCTCGACGCGGACGGCGCGGGGCTCGTCCAGACCTCCACCGACCCGCTGCGCGGACGCAAGCTCTTCCTGTGGGGCACGGAGCGCGGCGGCCGGCGCTGGCAGGAGTGGCTGACCGAGCCGGGCGCCCCCGGCTACGCCGAGATACAGGCGGGACTCGCCCGCACCCAGCTGGAGCACCTGGAGCTCGCGGGCGGAGCGGAGTTCAGCTGGCTGGAGGCGTACGGACCGCTCGCCGCCGATCCCGCCGCGGCGCTCGGCGACGACTGGGCCGCCGCCCGCGCGGAGGTCGAGGGGCGCCTGGCGGCGGCGCTTCCCCGGACCGCCGTCGACGCCGCGTACACCGCCTGGCGGGAGGGTGCGGCGGACGCCGAGCCGGAGACCGTCCTGGCGGCCGGCTCGGGCTGGGGAGCCCTCGAAGTCCTGCGCGGGGGCCACGCGTTGCCCGGAACGCCCTTCCCCGAGTCGACGCTCGGCCCGGACCAGGAACCGTGGCGGGAGCTTCTGCGCACCGGCGTCCTGCCGCCCCCGGCGAAGGGCGCGGGCCCCGGCGCCCCGCTGGTCGCCGACCCCTGGCGGGACATGCTGGAGACCGCCCCGGCCGACCCGTCCACCGAGTACCACCTCGGCATCGCCCAGTGGCACGCCGGTGACCGTGCCCAGGCGGTACGGAGCTGGGAGCGCGGACTCCACCGGGCCGAGGTGCGCTGGCCCCTGCTGTACTGCCTGGCCGTCGCCGACCGGGAGGACGGCCACCCGGAGCGGGCCGCCGAACGGTTCGCGGAGGCCTTCGCCGACCACGCCGACCACGACGAGCACGCCGAGCACGCCGGACACGACGAGCACGCCGGCCACGACGCGGGGGAGGCCGTGGCCGCCGCTCTCGGGCGCGAGGGCGTGGCGGCGCTGCTCGCCACGGGCCGGGCGGGCCCCGCCCGGGAGCTGTGGGCCCGGCTGCCGGCCGAGGTCCGGGGGAGGGGCGCCTTCCGGCTGCTCGAAATCCGGATCCTGCTCGCCGAGGGCCGGCCGGGCGAGGCCCGCGCCGTCTTCGACGAGGGCTTCGAGGTCGCGGACCTGCGCGAGGGTGCGGAGATCCTCGGCGAGGTCTGGGCGGAGCTCACCGACGAACTCCTGCCGGACGCCTACGAGTTCCGGATGCGTCCGAGCTGACGTGCGGGGGAGGGGCGGGCCTGCCCGGTGTGCCGGGCGGGCCCGCGGCCCTCCGGGTGGGGAAGGGGCGAGACGTCAGGACACCCGGCACAGGATCTCGCCGTGCGGGACCATGAACCAGGCGTCCTCCCGCTTGCCCCACTCCCGCCAGGCCCCGGCGATCGCCGTCAGTTCGGCGGAGGTCGCGTGCCCGCCGTCGACGGCCAGTTCGGCGTAGACGGACGCGGTCGTACGGTCCGCCCACAGGCCGCTCCACCAGTCCCGCTCCTCGGGGGTGGCGAAACACCAGGTGGCGGCCGTCGTCGTGATCTCGGTGAAGCCGGCCTGCCGGGCCCAGGAGAACAGCCGCCGTCCCGCGTCCGGTTCGCCGCCGTTGGCGCGCGCGACCCGGCGGTACAGGTCCGACCACCCGTCCAGGGCGGGCAGTTCGGGGAACCAGGCGAAGGCCCCGTAGTCGCTGTCGCGGGCCGCGACGACCCCGCCGGGCCGGCACACCCGCCGCATCTCGCGCAGCGCCTGGACCGGGTCGCCGACGTGCTGCAGCACCTGATGGGCGTGGACGACGTCGAAGGAGTCGTCGGGGAAGTCCAGGGCGTGGACGTCGGCGACCGCGAACTCGACGTTCTGCAGGCCGCGTTCGGCAGCCACCGTGCGGGCCTTCGCCAGCACGTCCTCGGCCGCGTCGACCGCCGTCACCCGGCCCGGCGCGACCAGCGCGGCCAGGTCGGCGGTGATGGTGCCGGGCCCGCAGCCCACGTCCAGGACGTCCAGGCCCGCGCGCAGTTCGGGCAGCAGATAGGCGGCGGAGTTGGCGGCGGTCCGCCAGCTGTGCGAGCGCAGGACGGACTCGTGATGGCCATGCGTGTAGACGGCGGTCTCATGGGCCGCGGGCTGCGCGGAGGCGTGCGTCATCGGAGCGACTCCCTCGGTGTGGGTGCGTGTCCCCACCGTATGCCGCGCGGCCGCATCGTGAGACCTGTGTCTTGAGATGTGGACAGAGGTTCAGGCGAACAGGTCCCGCCGGTAACGGAGTTCCTCCAGGACCCGGCCGCCCGTCTCCTCCCGCACCGATGTGCCGTCCGGCCGCCAGCCCGCGGCCTCGTAGAACCTCCGGCCCCGCGCGTTGCCCGCGAACACCCAGAGCGCCGCCGCCCGGAACCCGTCCGCGACGAGCGCCTCCGTGGACGCCGACAGCAGCGCCCGCCCGACACCCGTGCCCCAGGCCTCCGGCAGGGCGTACAGCGCCGCGAGCTCGGCCGTGCTCCCGGCCGCGAACTCCTCGTCCGGCCAGGCCCGGAAGCAGGAGAAGGCGACCACCCGCCCGTCGTCGTCCGTCGCCACGAGCACCGCGGCCCGGTCCGGGGCCGTGAGACGGGCGTGCCACACGGCGGCCCGCTCCTCGACGTCCAGGGCGTCGAGGTAGGCGGCGGGGACCAGATCGCGGTAGGCGGCCCGCCAGGACAGGACGTGCACGGCGGCGAGGGCCGCGGCGTCCTCGGGAAGAGCTTCACGTATCGGCATGCCGCATTCTGGCCCGGAGGGTGCCCGGTCCGCCCGCGGATTCAGGAGGCGCCGCGCCGACCTGACGAACCCTCGTGTGACAGCACCGTGAACGGACCGTCCCGGCCGCCCCCGCGCCCCTAGGGTGGGCCCGCCGCCACCCGGCGGCCCGCCCCTCCCCGTGCCGAGGAGTCCCGTGCCGTACTCGCCCGCGCCCGCCCGCCGCTCCCTCCTGAAGCTGCTCGCAGCGGGTCCGGCGGTCTCCGCCCTCGGCGGGCTCGCCACCGCCGCCCCCGCGCACGCGGCACCGGTACCGCTCGCCGCACCCGGGATCGTCAAGGCCCTCCCGCCCGAGCACTTCACCGTCCGGGGCACCAACGCCGAGGCACGGTTCGACGCCTTCGGGGACACCGGCCTCCTCACCCCCGCCGACCGCTTCTTCGTCCGCAACCACACCTCCACCCCCGTCCTCGACGCCGCCGACTGGCGGCTGACCCTCTGGGGCGACGGACTCCACGGCCGGAGCCCCGTCCACTTCACCTACGGCGGGCTGCGCGACCTGCCCTCCGTCACCCGGACGGCCCTCATCGAGTGCGCCGGCAACGGCCGCAGCCTCTACGCCACCCAGCAGGGCGAGCCGGTCACCGGCACCCCCTGGACCCTCGGCGCCGTCGGAGCCGCCCGCTGGCGGGGCGTCCGCCTCTCCGACGTCCTCCGGCGCGCCGGGATCGCCCACGACGCCGTCGACCTCCAGCCGCGCGGACTCGACGACCCGCACGTCTCCGGCGGCGTCGACTTCGGCCGGGTCCGCCGCCCGCTGCCCGTCGCCAAGGCCTTCGACGACGTGCTCCTCGCGTACGAGATGAACGGCGAGCCGCTCCCGTACGACCACGGGTACCCGGTCCGGCTCGTCGTGCCCTCCTGGGTCGGCATCGCCTCGATCAAGTGGCTCGGCGACATCGAGGTCTCCACCCGGCCGCTCACCTCGCCCTGGTCCACCGACTGGTACCGCCTCTTCGGCGACGCCCACCCCGCCGGCGGGAGCGCCCCGATCAGCCGCCAGACCCTCAAGTCCGCCTACCAGCTGCCCTTCGGCGCCACCCTGGAGGCCGGCCGCCTCCACCGGCTCACCGGCCGCGCCTGGTCCGCCCTCGCGCCCGTACGGACCGTGGAGGTCTCCACCGACGGCGGCGCCCACTGGCGGCACGCCCGGCTCCACGACACCCCGCGCCGCGACGGCTGGGTCCGCTGGAGCGTGCCCTGGCGCCCGCACGCCACCGGGCAGGTCACGCTGCTCTCCCGCACCACCGACGCCGCCGGCAACACCCAGCCCGAGCGGGCCGTCCACAACACCCAGGGGTACCTCTTCAACGCGGTCGTGCGTCACCCGGTCACCCTCGTCTGAAGGAGCGGAACCGCCCGAACCTTCGTATAAAGGGCACGGGGGTGCCTGCCCGGCGCCCCCGTGTGCTCAGGAGGTACGGGACATGCGGCAGACGGCTCCGGAAGGCCGCGGCCCGGTGCGCTACGGGCCTCCCGCACCCGACACCGGCCTCCCCGTCCTGCCCGGCCTCGCCGGGCTCCTCGCCGCCGCCGCCGGGCGGACCGCCCCCGAGCCGCCCGGCGGTGGACCCGTCCTGCGCGAGGCCGCCGCCGGCTACTGGTGGCGCCGCGGCCTGCGCACCCATCCCGAGGACGTGGTGGCCGCTCCCGGTGCCCCCGCCCTCCTCCTGGCCCTGCTCGCCGCCCACGGCGGCGACCTCCTGCTGCCCCGCCCCTGCCCCGCCTGGTGGACCCCGCAGGCCCGGCTCCTCGGCCGCCCCGCCTACCACGTGCCCACCCCCGCCGAGGCGGGCGGCGTCCCCGACCCGTACGCCCTCCTGGAGACCGTCCGGCGGATCCGCGCCGAGGGCGGCGACCCCCGCCTCCTGCTGCTCTCCGTCGCCGACGACCCCACCGCCACCGTTCCCCCGCCCGAACTCGTCCGCGAGGCCTGCGAGGCCGCCGTCGCCGAGGGCCTCCACGTCATCAGCGACGAGACCTGGCGCGACACCCTCCACCACCCGCACGACACCGTGCTGCTCAGCCCCGCCGAGATGTGCCCCGACGACGTCACCGTCCTCGCCGACCTCGGTGGCGCCCTCACCCCCGCCGCCTGGCCCTGCGCCGTCGCCCGCTTCCCGCCCACCGACCCGTCCCGCGCCGACCGCTGGACCGACCGCAGGGCCCGCGTCCTCGACGTGCTCACCGCCCTCGGAGCCCTCGTCCCCGGGCCCGTGGCCCCCGCGATGGCCCACGCCCTCGACGAACCCGAGGACATCACCGAACGGGCCCGGCGCGCCGCCGACGTCCACGGACGCCTCGCCGGAGCGGCGTACCGCGCCGTCCTCGCCGCCGGAGCCCTCGCCCGGCCCCCGCAGGCCGGCCGCCACCTCTACGCCGACCTCGGACCGCTGCGCGCCGGGCTCGCCGCCCGGGGCGTCACCGACTCCCTGGAACTGGAGAGCCACCTCACCGCCCGCCTCGGTGCCCCGGCGACCGGCGGCCACCGCTTCGGCGACGAACTCGGCGCGCTGCGCGTCAGGTTCGGCACCGGCATGTTCCTGGGAACCACCGAGGAGGAGCGCGCCGAGACCCTGGCGGCGCCGGACCCCACGGAACTGCCGCACGTGGCGCGCGCGTTGGAGGGCTTCCGAGGGGCCCTGGAGGAACTCCGATGAGGACGACGGCGGCAACGACGACAGCCACCCCGGTCGTACGCAGACCTCCCACGACCACGCCACGCTGCGCCGAGCACGAGCGGAACGGAGTCCGCAGATGACCGAACGGACGGCACCTCCCGCCCGGGCCGGACAGCCCCCGTACGACCACGGCCAGGTCGCGCCCCCCGTCCCCGCGCCCCCCGTCCCGGCGCCCGTCCTCCAGCCCCTCGGCCGGCTGCGGCAGGACTGGCCCCGCACCTTCGCCGACCGGCTCACCGCCCCCCTCCCCGGCGTCCGGGCCCTGGCCCGCCTCGCCCGCGAAGGAGCCGTACGCCCCCGCCCCGAGGGCCTCCGCGACATCCCCCTGCTGCCCTTCGAGCCCGGCCCGCTGCCGCCCGCGGGAGCCGACACCCTCGCCGTCACCTGGGCCGGACACGCCAGCTGGATCCTGCGCGTCGGCGGACTCACCGTCCTCACCGACCCGGTCTGGTCCCGCCGCATCTTCGGCACACCGGCCCGGCTCACCCCCGTCGGGGTCCGCTGGGAGGACCTGCCGCCCGTCGACGCCGTCGTCATCAGCCACAACCACTTCGACCACCTCGACGGCCCGACCCTCAAGCGGCTGCCCCGGCACACCCCGGTCTTCGTCCCGGCCGGACTCGGCCGCTGGTTCACCCGCCGCCGGTTCAGCCGCGTGACCGAGCTCGACTGGTGGGAGGCCGCCGAACTCGACGGCGTCCGCTTCGACTTCGTCCCCGCGCACCACTGGTCCAAGCGCACCCTCCTGGACACCTGCCGCTCCCTGTGGGGCGGCTGGGTGCTCACCGACCGGACCGGGCGCCGGATCCACTTCGCCGGGGACACCGGATACGGCCACTGGTTCGCCGAGATCGGCCGCCGCCTGCCCGGCATCGACCTGGCACTGCTCCCGATCGGCGCCTACGACCCGCGCTGGTGGCTCAGCGACGTCCACACCGACCCCGAGGAGGCGGTCCGCGCCCACCAGGACCTCGGTGCGCGGCGGATGGCGCCCATGCACTGGGCCACCTTCGTGCTCTCCTCCGAACCGGTCCTCGAACCCCTCACCCGGGTCAGGGCCGCCTGGGAGAAGGCCGGTCTGCCCCGCGAGGACCTGTGGGACCTGCCGATCGGCGGCTCACGGGTGCTCGTGCCCTGACGGGGCCTCCCGCTGCGTGCCCCGCACCCGCCGCCACAGCGCCGGGACCGCGCTGATCAGCACCGTCAGACCCACCGCCGCGACCACTCCCTGCCACGGCTCCGGGAAGAGCGAACCGCCCAGGATCCCGATCAGCTGGTACGTCGCCGCCCACGCCAGGCACGCCGCCGCGTCCCCCCGGGCGAAGCTGCGCAGCGGCATCTCCGCGAGCAGGCACGCCAGCATCACCGGGATCCGGCCCGCCGGCACCAGCCGGGACAGCACGAGCACCGACACCTGGTGCGTGTCGAGCCGCTCCTGCGCGTGCGCGAGCCGGTCCGGCGTCACCCGCGACCGCAGCGCGGCGAGCCACCGCGAGCCGTTGCGGGAACGGACCCCGCGCTGCCCGAGCCAGTACAGCGCCGTGTCCCCGAGGAACGCGGCGGACGCCGCCACCAGGAAGACGTACAGCAGCGAGAGCGGCGAGGACTGGTGGAAGGCGACCACCGCCGCCGAGCTGACGATCGCGCCCGTCGGCACGACCGGCACCAGCGCGCCGAGCGCCACGAGCAGGAACAGCGAGGGATAGCCGACCGCCTGCTGGGTCGACTCCGGCGGCAGCTCGCGCACCGCCATGACCATGCCGGTGAGACCACCGATCACCGGGCGACCCCCGGCCGCACGGACCGGCCGGACCTGGCGTGACCGCGGGTCACCGCGCGACCTCCGGCCGCACCCGGTCGCCGTGGCCGAGGAGGTGGACGGCGACCTTCGGCGCGAGCCGGGCCGCGTGCCGGACGAACTCGTCGCCCGGAGCGTGGAACTCGTGCGGCCGGACCCCGTCGAGCCCGATCGGCCAGTACGTGCCGTAGTGCACCGGCACCGCCGCCGCCGGTGACAGCGCGGCGAGCGCCTGGGCCGCCCGCCCCGCGTCCAGGTGGCCGTGGCCGAGGTAGGGGCCCCAGCCGCCGACCGGCAGCAGGGCCACGTCCACCGGGCCCACCGCCTCCGCCATGCCGTCGAACAGACCGGTGTCCCCGGCGAAGTACGTGCGCGCCTCCCCCTCGACGACATAGCCGAGCGCGGGCGCGCGGTGCGGCCCCACCGGCAGCCGCCGTCCGTCGTGGAGCGCCGGGACGGCCCGTACCGTCACGCCCTCCACCGTCACCGCGTCGCCCGGCGCCACCTCGGTCAGCCGCAGCCCGCCCCGGTCGAGCCGGCGCAGCCCGGGCACGGCGGCCGGCGCGCCGCGCGGCACGAGGATCCGCGTCCCCGGCGGGAGCAGGGCGAGCGAGGGGAGGTGGAGGTGGTCGGCGTGCAGGTGGGAGACGAGGACGGCCTCGGCGCGGGCGGCCTCGGGCGGCGGCAGGGCGCCGCGCCGCCGGCGCAGATGGGCGAGCCGCCGTGCGAACAGCGGATCGGTGAGGAAGCGGACCCCGGAGTCCTCGACCGTGCAGGTCGCGTGGCCCCACCAGGTGACCTCCACCGGCATGCCGCCCTTCTGCCGTCCCTCGTGCGTGCTCGTTCCGTAAACGAGGGTAAATGTCCGGAGCGCGCTCCGGAGGATGTTCGGGCGTCACCTTCCGGCAGTAGGGTCGGCGCATGGACGACGTTCGGGTGGCGGCGATCGCCAGCCTCACCCCGCTCGAAGAGCTGGACACCGACCCCTTCCTCGTGGACACGCGCGGCCAGCACGCGGTGTGTGCCCGCTGGGCCGACGACAAGGGGTACGTGCTGGCCCGTCAGCTGTTCTGTTACGGGATCCGCCCGGACCACGCGGAGCTCTGGGCCGATGTGGAGGCCGGGACGGTGGACCTCTTCGTGGCCCCCAGCGAGAGGGTCCTCGCCCGCGCGCTGACCTCCGTGCCGGGCTTCCGCGCCGAGTGCGAGCGGCGGGGCGTGCGGGTGGAGACCGTCGGACTTGACGAACCCCCGTACGACACGGCGGCCAAGGCGGGCGTGCACCGGAGGCTCTCGATGCCCACCGCCGGATACGACGGCTCCTGAAATCCCTCCCTCACCCTGACCCCCCTCCCTCAGCCAGGGCCCCCGGGACACACCCGTCCCGCCCGATCGCGGCCGTTGTGCCACGCTTGAGGCAGGAAACGTGCGAAAGGTGAAGCGGGCGTGGGTGACGGGCGATGGGGTGGCGCCGACCGCTGGCGGTCCGCGGGCAGAACACTGACGCGGGTGGTCGTGGTCTGGGCGGTGTCCACGCTCACCCTGCTCCTCCTCGCCGGACTGCTCCCCGACTTCGAGCTCCAGTCCGCCGACGGTGACAGCCTGACCAGGACGGCGCTCACCGCCGCGTGGGCCGCCGGGGCGTTCGGCCTCCTCGGCGCGCTCGTCTGGCCCGTGGTCGTGCGGGCCCTGCTGCTCGTCCCGGCCCTCGTCCTCGGCGTGCTCGTCTTCTTCCTCAACGGCTCGCTGCTGCTCCTCGCGCTGTGGCTGATCCCCGACGGGCGCGGCGCCGCCGACCCCGAGACCGCCGTCGTGGTCGCCGCCGTCATGTCCGCCGTCGCCTCCGCGACCTCCACGGCCCTCGCCGTCCGCGACGACGACGCCTACCGGCGCCGGCTCTACCGGCTCACCGGCCGCACCCGCCCCCGCGACCCCGGCGACACGGCGGGGGCCGTGCCCGGCACGGTCTTCCTCCAGCTCGACGGCGTCGGCCACCACGTGCTGCGCGGAGCCGTCGCCGACGGCCTCATGCCGACCGTCGCGGGCTGGCTCGACGCCGGACACCGGCTCACCCCCTGGCGCACCGACTGGTCCAGCCAGACCGGCGCCAGCCAGCTCGGCATCCTGCACGGCTCCAACGAGGACGTGCCCGCCTTCCGCTGGTACGAGAAGGACACCGGCCGGCTCATGGTGTCGAACCGCCCGGCGAGCGCCGTCGAGCTCCAGCGCCGGGCCGTGCGCCGCACCGGGGACGGGGGTCTCCTCACCGTCGACGGGGCCTCCCGGGGCAACCTCTTCAGCGGCGGCGCCGACCAGCTCGCCCTCGTCCTGTCGATGGCCGCCCGCCGGGGTCGCCGCAACCGCTCCCGGGCCGGCTACTTCGCGTACTTCGCCGACCCGGCCAACGCCGTCCGCACCGCCGGATCGCTCGTCACCGAGTGCGTCCGCGAGATGTACCAGTCGACGCGGGCACGGCTGCGCCGGGAGACCCCGAGGGTCTCGCGCGGCGGCACGTACCCCTTCGTCCGCGCCTTCGCGACGGTCGTCGAGCGGGACGTCGTGGTCTCCGCCGTGATGGGGGACATGCTGGCCGGGCGGACCGCCGTCTACGCCGACCTCGTGGCCTACGACGAGGTGGCGCACCACTCGGGACCGCACGGCAAGGACACGGACCAGGTCCTCGCGCGCCTCGACCGGGCGATCGCGCTCATCGCCACCGTCGCCGAGCACGCCCCGCGGCCGTACCGGATCGTGCTCCTCTCCGACCACGGGCAGAGCCCCGGCGAGACCTTCGAGTCGGCGTACGGACTGACCCTCAAGGACCTCGTACGGGCCGGGTGCGGGCTTCCGGTGCCGCGCCGGGTGCGGCGCACCGGATGGGGGCACCCCCAGACGGAGTCCGGGGGAGGGTCGGAGGCGCGGGACGCGGCCAGGGACGCGCTGCGCAGCGCGCTGCACCGGCCGGTGGACGAGAGCGGCGAGTCGGCGCGGGAGCTGCCCGCCCGCCCCTCCGAGCCGGTGGTCCTCGCCTCCGGCAATCTGGGTCTCGTCTCCTTCCCCGACGTGCCGCACCGGATGACCCGGGAGGAGATCGACCGCCGCCATCCGGCGCTGCTCCGGACCCTCGCGCACCACCCGGGCATCGGCTTCGTGCTCGTGGCGAGCGCCGAGCACGGCTCGGTGGTGCTCGCCCGTGACGGGGTGGAGGTGCCGGTCGCCGAGCTCGCGGACGACGGACCGCTCGCGGTCTTCGGGCGGGGCGCGGCCCGGGCGGTGCGGCGCACGGACGGTTTCCCGCACGTCGCGGACATCATGGTGAACTCCATGTACGACCCGGCGACGGGGACCGTGCACGCCTTCGAGGAGCAGATCGGCTCGCACGGCGGTCTGGGCGGCGAGCAGTCGCACGCGTTCCTGCTCTCGCCGCCGGACCTCTCGCCGCCGGTCGGGGCGGGGGAGGAGCTGGTGGGTGCGGAGCACGTGCACCGGGTGCTGCGGCGCTGGCTGCGCGAGTCCTCGGGGCCGCAGGTGCCGCTCGGTCCGCTGGAGATTTCCCCGTCCACGGGCGCTTCGGAATCACTTCTTCCGGTTGAGGACCCGGTCGCGCAGGACAAAAACCACTGATTTGGACGCCTGTTCGCCGTTACCGGACGATGTTCCGGATTTGCACGACGGAAGGCGCACCACCCCATGAGCACGGCCACCACAACTCCACAGAGCGGACCCGACACGGACACCGCGCCGGCCGACCGGCACGCCCGCCGCTTCGGACTCCCCATCGCGACCGCCCTGGTCATGGGCAACATCATCGGCGGCGGCATCTTCCTGCTGCCCGCCTCCGTCGCCCCCTACGGCACCATCAGCCTCGTCGCCTTCGGCGTCCTCACCCTCGGCGCGATCGCCCTCGCCCTCGTCTTCGGCCGCCTCGCCCACCGCCTCCCGCAGACCGGCGGACCCTACGTCTACGCCCGCGCCGCCTTCGGCGACTTCGCCGGCTTCCTCGCCGCCTGGTCGTACTGGATCACCGCCTGGGTCTCCAACGCCGCCCTCGCCGTCGCCGCCGTCGGCTACCTCGACGTCCTCGTGCCCGTCCACGAGTCCAAGCCCGCCACCATCGCCGCCGCGCTGCTCTTCCAGTGGCTGCCCGCGCTCGCCAACCTGGCCGGCACCCGCTACGTCGGCGCGGTGCAGATCGTCGCGACCGTGCTCAAGTTCGTCCCGCTGATCCTCGTCGCCGTCGGCGGCCTGTTCTTCTTCGACAGCGCCAACCTCGGCCCGTTCCACCCGGGGGAGGGGAGCGCGCTCGGCGCGGTCTCCGCCTCCGCCGCGATCCTCCTCTTCAGCTACCTCGGCGTCGAGTCCGCCGCCGTCAGCGCCGGCGAGGTCCGCGACCCCCGCCGCAACGTCGGCCGCGCCACCGTCCTCGGCACCCTCGGCGCCGCCGCGGTCTACCTGCTCGGCACCCTCGCCGTCTTCGGCACCGTCGCCCACGACAAGCTGGTCACCTCCACCGCGCCCTTCTCCGACGCCGTGAACGCCATGTTCGGCGGAGCCTGGGGCGGCGCCGCCGTCGCCTGCATGGCCATGGTCTCCATGCTCGGCGCCCTCAACGGCTGGACCCTGCTGAGCGCCCAGACCCCCTACGCGGCCGCCCGCGACGGACTCTTCCCGAAGGTCTTCACGGTCAAGCGGCGCGGTGTGCCGACGGCCGGCGTCCTCGTCACCGTCGTCCTCGCCTCTCTCCTGACGGTCTACAACTACACGGCCGGCACACAGGGCGTCTTCGAGATCCTCGTCCTCGTCACCACCTTCACCGCCACCGTGCCCTACCTGCTCTCCACGGCCGCCCAGATCTACTTCCTGCTGTCCGGACAGTCCGAGAAGGTCTCCCGGGCCCGGCTCGCCCGCGACGGCGTCCTCGCCCTCGCCGCCTTCGGCTTCTCCCTGTGGCTGGTCGCCGGCGCCGGCTACGCCGCCGTCTACCAGGGCGTCCTGTTCCTCTTCGCCGGCGTGCTCGTGTACGCGTGGATGGCCGCCCGCAAGCAGCGCACTGCCCCCCAGGGGTGAATCCGGGGCGCCGCGCGTAGGCTGCCCGGGCGGATCTCGGCCGCCGGGCGCCGCACGCGGACCCCGGCGGGGCAGTACGGATCTCCGTGAGCCCCGCGCACCAGACGCCCGCCGCGCCCGCCGACCCGGCGGGGCTCCGGGCACGCCCGGACCGGGGCAGGCACCGGTGGATCGCGCTGTTCCTCGTCCTCGCCGCCCTGTTCGGCACCGGGGCCGCCGGCACACCCCCCACGGCAGAGACGCGCGCCGCGACCGCCGCCCCGGCCTCCGACCCGGGCGGCGAGACCCACGACCCGGC
Source organism: Streptomyces tanashiensis (assembly GCF_014648895.1). GTDB lineage: Bacteria > Actinomycetota > Actinomycetes > Streptomycetales > Streptomycetaceae > Streptomyces > Streptomyces tanashiensis. The sequence goes on along the minus strand of NZ_BMRZ01000006.1, from coordinate 151,649 downwards.
CGGCACCGAGGCCGGACTCCCCGGCCGGACCCGACGGCATGTCACGCGCCTCCGCCCCGTCCGGCCCGGACCCCGCCCCGAGGGCCCCCGCCCCACCCCGGACCCCACCCCCGTACCCGCCCCGCGCGGCGACGCGCTCCGGTGCGTGGTGATGCGCTGCTGAGAGGCCCCGCCTCCCCGCAGTCCCCCGACATCACCCCCGCACCACGAGGAGCTCCGCCATGCCCGTCGACCCGTACGCCGTCCTCCAGGCCCTGCTGCGCGCCGAGGCCTCCCGCGCCCGGCGCACCGAACGCACCGCCCCCGAGCCCGGAGCCCCGGCACCGGCCCGGACCTCCGAGCTGCCCGCCCGGACGCCCGAGCCGCCCGCCCACCGGGAGGACGGCGTCCGCCGGGAGGGCCCCCGGCACTGAAACCCGGCACTGAACCCCCGGTACCGGCCTCCCGGAGCACACCTCCGCGAGGCCGGCGGACGGCCCGGCGCGGGCCACGGCGAGAATCCGGTTCGCGCACGGGTGTCCGGACGTACGAGGCCGATCCGACGACCTCGACCGACCGGAACACCAGCCCCGATCGCCCCGCCGGACCCACGCCGGACCCGCGCCCCGACTCCCACCCGACCACCGGCACCCGTCCGCGCACGACTCCCGCCCGACCATTGGCCTGCGCCGGACCATTGGCCTGCGCCCGGCCACCGGCTTACGCCCGACCACCGGCCTACGGCCGACCCGACGCGCGTATCGACGCAGGTCACACCCGGTCCGACCCCGGGGGCCGGACCGGGCGGCCCGGGTCCTCAGGCCGCTTCCACGGCCGTGAACGTCCGCCCGCCCCGCCTGGTGTGCAGCCCCACGAGGACCGCGGCCGTCGCGGCGAGGGCCGTGAGGGCCACCAGGGCCGGGACGAGGCCGACCAGCGGGCCCGCCGCCAGGCAGCACACCCCGCCCACGGCCAGCGCGGTAGGCCGCCGGCCGGAGGTGCGCAGCACGATCGCGGCGGCGCCGAGCAGATAGACGCCGACACCCCCGGTCAGCGACCAGGCCACGACGCCGTGCAGCGGCTCGGCGAGACCGTAGTGCCCGGTGTCGGCGACCTGCTGGAGGACCTTCTTCATCCCGAGCGCGCAGAGCACGACCCCCGCGACCAGCGGCAGATGCAGGAAGGTGTAGACGTCCCGCGCGAAGCGGGTGCGGTCGTCGCCGTCGAGCGCCGTGAGACGGTGCTCGGCGGCCTCGCCGAGCTGCCGGAAGTACAGCCGCCACAGCCCGGCCGAGAGGAGCAGTCCGGCGGCCGAGGCACCGAGCACGGCGTACGAGAGGGGGAATCCGGAGACGCCGACGCCCATCGCGACGATCGACTCGCCCAGGGCGATGATCACGATCAGGCCGTGCCGCTCGGCGAAGTGCCCGGGGGAGTTGACCCGCCAGCCGGAGGAACCGGTGACGTAGATGCCGCCGTAGTCGACGGCCACCGCCCCCAGCCACCAGAGGAGTTGGACCTTCCCGTCGAACGCGCAGCCGATCAGCAGCAGCACCAGCGGCGGCAGCACCGACGCCATGGCCGTACGCCGCAGGGTGACCCGCAGCGCGGCGTCACCCGGGCTGGACAGCCAGTACGAGGTCAGGTGCAGGGTGCGCACGGCGCCGTAGCAGAGCACGAACACCAGGGGCACCGAGAGCCCGCCCGGCGCGTCCGTGAAGACGTCGGGCACGGCCAGGGACACGATCAGGACGACGGCCATGACGGTGACGAGGACGCCGAACAGGGCGCCGGAATCGGCCCGTACGACATTGCCCAGCCAGGCGAAGGCGCACCAGCACCACCACAGCAGCGCGAGCACGACCATCGCACCCACCATCCGCATCGGCGAGGGCGCGGCCGCCATGAGTGCGGTGACCTGGGTGATCGCGTACACGAACACCAGGTCGAAGAAGAGCTCCGCGGGCGTCACCTTGTGATCGTCCTCGGTGGCCACCATGCGGGCCCGTTCCCTGTTCCACGCCATCTGCGTCCTCCCCCTTGAGGGCGCCGGTTCCGGCCACCCCGGCGCGAAGACTACTCACACCGGAGATGCGACGACACGACTGTCCGGAGACCGGCATGACCTCCGTCATTACCTCCGGCGTAATCGACCCCCTCCGCGCCGCCCGGCATGCTCGGGGACACCGGAACCCGGGCGGCGCACTCCGCTCGGGCTCCGGGCCCACCGCCAGCACGAACGTCCCCTATGGAGGGTGATCCGTCATGTCCCAGGCCCTGCTCGCCGGCCTCGCCCGCACCACCCGGCCCCAGTCCGCGGTGCGCCGCTTCCTCGCCCTCGACGCCGTCGTCACCGGGGCCAACGGGATCGCCTACCTCACCGCCTCCGGTCCCCTCGGCGAACTCCTCGGCGTCGACGCGGGACTCCTCCTCGAACTCGGCGTCTTCCTCACCGTGTTCGCCGCGGGCGTCGCCTGGCTCGCGAGCCGCCCGCAGCCCCCGGCGCTCGCCGTGAAGCTCGTCGTCGACGCCAACGTGCTCTGGGCCGTCCTCAGCGTCGTCGCCCTCGTGGCCTGGCTGGAGCCGACCACCGCCGGCCTGCTGTGGACCCCGATGCAGGCGGCCACCGTCGCCGGTTTCGCCGGACTCCAGTGGGCCGCCCTCAGGGCCGCCGCGTCCGCGACCCGCTGAGGCTCAGCCGCCCGTCGAGGACGCGGCGAGCGACCGCAGGTACGCGACCGTCTCCGGGTCGGCCGGGAGGAACGTCTCGATGGCCAGCTCGGCGACGGTCACGTCCATCGGCGTGTTGAACGTCGAGATCGACGACACGAACGACAGCACCCGACCGTCGTGCTCGATCCGCAGCGGCAGCGCGAAGTACGGATACGGCTCCGCGTCCGGCCGGTCCTCCGGGTCGACCCGCTCCGGCAGCGGATACGCCGCCACCTCCTCGTACAGCTCCCGCAGCGGCTCCGAACGGGCCAGCGCGATCTGACGCTCCATCTGGGCCAGGAGGTGGCCCCGCCACTCCCGCAGGTTCCGGATCCGGGGCGCCAGGCCCTCCGGGTGCAGAGTGAGCCGCATCGCGTTCATCGGCGGGGTCAGCAGATGCTCCGCAACGCCGCCGAGCAGCAGCTCGATCCCCCGGTTGGCCGCCACCACCGTGTACGTGCCGTCGACCACGAGCGCCGGGTACGGCTCGTACCCGTCGAGCAGCTGCCGGATGCCCCAGCGCAGCGTCTCCAGACGCGGCGCGTCCAGCGGCGACTCCGCGTACCGGGGCGCGTATCCCGCCGCGAGCAGCAGCGCGTTCCGCTCGCGCACCGGCACCTCCAGGTGCTCGGCGAGCTTCAGGACCATCTCCTCGCTCGGCCGGGAACGGCCCGTCTCCACGAACGAGATGTGCCGCGCCGAGGAGTCCGCGCGGAGCGCCAGCTCCAGCTGGCTCAGCCTCCGCTGCTCACGCCACCCGCGCAGCAGCGGCCCCACCCCCGTGTCGGTCACGACAGTTGTCATGGCCAGACGGTATCCCAGAGGGGGACCCCGGGTAGTTCTCCCCCGGGGCCCCTGTCCGTCACCCCGCGCACCACCCGACCGGAGGGAGCACCGCCGTGCCCACACAGCCGCTGTCGCAGAAGGAGATCGAGGACCGCCTGAGGGAGCTCCCCGGCTGGTCCGTCGACGCCGACCGGCTCACCCGGACCTACCGGCTCGGCGACCACTTCGCGGCGACCGCGCTCGTCGTCCACGTGGCCCAGATCCAGCAGGAGCTCGACCACCACTCCGACCTCACCCTCGGCTACAACACGGTCGCCCTCGCCGTGAACACCCACTCCGCCGGCGGCGCCGTCACCGAGAAGGACTTCGAACTCGCCGACCGCGTCGAACGGATCGCCCCGGGCCACGGCGCGAACTGACCCTTCATTAGGATCACGGGCATGGGGGAGACCGTGCTCGACTACGAGGCAGAGGCAGCGCACTACGACCGGACCCGCGGCGGCGTGCCCCGGGCCGAGGCGGCCGCCGAAGCCGTCCTGCGACTCGTCCCGCCCGGCGCACGCACCCTGCTCGACCTCGCCTGCGGCACCGGCCTCGTCACCGAGCGCCTCGGTCGGCCCGGCCTGCGCGTCTACGGCGCCGACTCCGCCCACGCCATGGCGCGGGTCGCCGCCGGCCGGGCCCCCGGCCGCACCGTACGCGCCGACGCCCGGCGGCTGCCGCTGCCCGAAGCCTCCCTGGACGCCGTCGCGGCCGTCTGGCTGCTGCACCTCGTCCCCTTCGCGGCGGACATCGTCGCCGAGGCCGCCCGGGTGCTGCGCCCCGGCGGCGTCCTCGTCGCCACCGTCGACAAGGACGCGGCCCACGACGTCGGCAGCGACATCGACGCGGTCCTCGGCCCGTACCGCTCGTCCGCCGCGGCCTCCGACCGGGGCGACCTGATCGCCGCGTCCGCGGCCGCCCACGGCCTCGACCCCGCCCCCGGCACCCGCTTCACCGGCTACGGACAGGGCAGCACCCCGCGCGACACCGTCCGGAAGCTGCGCGCCGGCTACTTCGCCTCCTGGTTCGACGGCGACCCGGCGACCGTCGAGACGCTCGCCGCCGAGCTGGCCGCCCTCCCGGACCAGGACCGCCCCCGAGCCGACCCCCGCTACCGGCTCGCGAGCTTCGTCAGGCGCGGCTGAACTCCGTCACCCGGTTCGTCACCCACACGTCGCGCGCCGTCGAGGAAGTCGAAACCGCGGTGTGTCACGCGCCCGCCCCCGTCGGACCGGAGGGCAGCGCGTCCCCGAGGTAGCCGGCCAGATCCGGCGTCTCCGGGGACAGCATGTGCCGCACCCAGGCGTTCCGTTCGTGCCCGAGCGGATCGAGCTCCCACACACAGCCGATCCACGACCGGTCGACCCGGACGAAGTGCGTCGGATCGGTGTCCGGGCAGTCCAGGGCGGGCTGGCCGGCGGCCCCGCCGCCGAAGTGGAGCACGTTGTCCCACACCCAGCTGTACACATTGAGGTACGCGCCGCTGTCACCGCCCCGGTGCAGCACCACGAAGCCCGCCGCCGGGGTGCCGTCCGGCTCCGGCAACAGCTCCGGAAGCAGCGCGTACGCCGCCTCCTCCACCTCCGGTTCGATGCCCGCGGAACCGGCGGTGACGTGGTAGCGCTTGAGGTGCCGCCCGCCGATCTCGACCGGCGGCAGCGCGAGGAGATTCTTCTCTGCGAAAGCCATGGCTGGACTGTAGGAACCCTTCACTGACACCTTGTGTCAGTGAAGTCCAGCCGTCTCCTCTCGATCCTGCTCCTGCTCCAGACCGGCGGCCGGATGACCGCCGGACGGCTCGCCGAGGAGCTCGGGGTCTCCGTCCGCACCGTCTACCGCGACGTCGAGGCACTGCACGCCGCCGGGGTGCCCCTCTACGGCGACGCCGGACACCGCGGCGGCTACCGCCTCCTGCCCGGCAGCCGCACCCGCCTCACCGGCCTCTTCGCCCAGGAGGCCGAGGCGCTGGTCCTCGCCGGCATGCCCGGGGCCGCCGAAGGACTCGGACTCGGCCCGCACTTCGCCGACGCCCGGCTGAAACTCCGCGCGGCCCTCCCGGCCGCCCTGCGCGAACACGTCGACCGTCTCGCCGCCCGCTTCCACATCGACGCCCCCGGCTGGTACGACGAGGGCGCCGAGGCCCCGTTCCTGCCCGAGGTCGCCGACGCGGTCCGCACCGGACGCGTCCTGGAGGTCCGCTACCGGCGCTGGAAGGAACCGACCGACGTCGACCGGCGCCTCGAACCGTACGGTCTCGTCCTCAAGGCGGGCCGCTGGTACCTGGTCGCCGGGCCCGGACCCCGCACCTACCGCGTCGACCAGATCCTCGCCCTCACCGTCACCGACGAGGAGGCCGTCCTCCCCGAGGACTTCGACCTCGCCGCGCACTGGCGGGCGAGCCGGACCGACTTCCACCGGCGGCTCCACCAGGGCGAGGCCGTCGTACGGATCTCCGCGCGCGGCGCCGCCCGGCTCACCGGCGCAGCCGCCCGGGCACTCGCCGCCACCGGCACCCCCGAACCCGACGGCTGGACCCGCGCCGTCCTCCCCGTCGAATCGCCCGAACACGCCCACGACACCTTCCTCGGACTCGGCGCCGAGGTGGAGGTCCTCGCCCCCGAGGACCTCCGCGACCGCATCGCCGCGACCGTACGGACCCTGGCGCGCCGGTACGCCTGACCGGAACCGTCAGGCCTCCGGCCCGCCCCAGGCCTCCGCCGCGAAGTCGGCGAAGGAGCGCGGCTCGCGGCCCAGGATCCGCTTCACCCCGTCCGTCGCCGAGGCGTTGTGCCCGTCGAGGAGCGTCGCGAACAGCGCCGCGAGCCACTCCGCCTCGCCGGCCGGGAGCCCGAACCCGGCGAGCAGCCCGGCGTACTCGGCAGGGGACACCGCCTGGTAGACCACCGGACGGCCCGAGGCGCGGGAGATCGCCGCCGCCACCTCCGCGAACCCCACCGGCCGGGGCCCCGTCACCTCGTGCACCCGCCCCGCGTGCCCGTCCGCCGTCAGGGTCTCCACGACGACGTCCGCCAGGTCGTCCGCGTCGATGAACGGCTCGGCCGTGTCACCGGCGGGGAAGACCACCGCACCCTCCGCGACGCCCTCCGCCAGCAGCCCCTCGGAGAAGTTCTGCGCGAAGAACGAGGCCCGCACGACGGTCAGTTCGACCCCGGACGCCGCCGCCCGCAGGGCCTCCTCCGCCAGGACCGCCTCCGGCTCCCCGCGCCCGGAGAGAAGGGTGAGCCGCCGGACCCCGTTCTCCGCGGCCAGCCGGCCGAAGGCGTCCATCGCCTCGACCGCGCCGGGGGCCGCCAGGTCCGGGTAGTAGGCCACGTACGCGGCGTCCGCGCCCCGCAGCGCGGGCGCCCAGGTCTCCGGGGCCTCCCAGTCGAAGACCGTAGCCCCGGTCCGGGACCCGGCCCGGACCGGCACTCCGCGGGCGGCCAGCCGCTCGGCCACCCGCCGCCCGGTCTTGCCGGTGGCGCTCGTCACCAGGATCGTCGTGTTCAGCGGGTTCTGGGTGTTGTCCGTGTGCGTCGTCATGGCTCAAGACTCCCGCCCGGAGCCCCGCCCGCCCATGCTCTGCCGTCTCACCCGCCTACGCATCCGTCTCAGGAACTCCCCGCCGACGCCCTACGCTTGCCCACCATGGACGCACTCGCCGGACTCCTCGACGGGCCACGCGCCAAGGGCGCCTTCCTGCTCCGCATGATCATGGAGCCGCCGTGGTCCGTGCGCATCGAGGACGAGGCCCCGATCTGCCTCATGTGCGTGACCGACGGCGAGGCCTGGATCGTCCCCGACACCGGGACACCCGTCCTGCTCCGCCCCGGGGACATCGCCATCGCCCGCGGCCCCGAGCCGTACACCGTCGCCCACACCCCCGAGGCCCCGCCCCACGCCAGGATCGGCCCCGACGGCGGATGCACCACCCTCTCCGGGGAGCCGCTCTCCCAGTCCATGCGCCTCGGCGTCCGCACCTGGGGCAACGCCCCCGACGGCGGCACCACGGTCCTCGTCGGCACCTACCTCATGGACGGCGAGGTCGGCCGCAGACTCCTCGACGCCCTGCCGCGCCTGGTGCACCTGCCCGCCGAGGTGTGGAACTGCCCCCTCATGCCCTTCCTCGACGAGGAGATCTCCCGCGACGAACCCGGCCAGAGCGTCGTCCTCGACCGGGTCCTCGACCTGCTCCTCATCGCCGCCGTCCGCGCCTGGTTCTCCCGGCCGGGCGCCGAGGCCCCCGCCTGGTACCGCGCGATGGGCGACCCCGTGGTCGGCCGGGCCCTCCGGCTGCTCCAGAACGACCCCGCCCACCCGTGGACCGTCGCCTCGCTCGCCACGAAGTCGGGAGTCTCCCGGGCCGCGCTCGCCCGCCGGTTCACCGAACTCGTCGGGGAGCCCCCGATGGCGTACCTCACCGGATGGCGGCTCGCGCTCGCCGCCGACCTGCTCCGCGAGACCGACGCCACCGTCGAGTCCGTCGCCCGCCAGGTCGGCTACAGCGGCGCCTTCGCCCTGAGCGCCGCCTTCAAACGCGTACGGGGCATCAGCCCGCAGGAACACCGGGGGCGCGGCTGACGGCACCGGGAGATCACGTCGGGCGAGGGTGCCGTGCATTGTTGCCAGACCGGCAACATTTCTCGCGCTTCCGGCCGTCCCGTCGCACCCTGGGAGCCATGAGCCAGCATCACGCGTCCCACCCCGGCCACTCGCACGGCGAGGGCCACGGCCACCAGCAGGGCCACGGCCACCACCACGACGGCACCCACCTCGACTGGAGCGACTTGGCCTCGCTCCTGGAGCGGCAGGCCGAGATCGCGAGCCCCGCCTACGGGGAGGCCGCCGCCTGGCTCGGCACCCTCGCGCCGGTCCAGGGCGTCCGCCGGATCCTCGACGTCGGCAGCGGACCCGGTGTGGTGACCGGCCTGCTCGCCGAGGCGTTCCCGGCCGCCGAGACCGTCGCCGTCGACGGCGCCCCCGAGCTCCTCGCCCGGGCCCGGGCCCGCGCCGAGGCCCGCGGCCTCGGAGCCCGCGTCTCCACCCTCCACGCCGAACTCCCCGCGGACATCGGCACCCTGGGGAACGCCGACCTCATCTGGGCCGGCAACTCCCTGCACCACATAGGCGACCAGGGCGCCGCCCTCGCGGAGTTCGCCGGCCTCCTGAACCCCGGCGGCCTGATGGTCCTCGTCGAGGGCGGTCTGCCCCGGCGGCACCTGCCCCAGCACATCGGGATCGGCAGGCCCGGCCTGGAAGCCCGGCTCGACGCCGCCCACGCCACCTGGTTCGGCGAGATGCGCGCCGAGCTCCCGGAGGCCAAGGACGAGCCGGACGACTGGCGGGCCCTGCTCGCCGGCGCCGGCCTCACCCCGGCCGGCACCCGCACGTTCCTCGTCGACGTTCCCGCGCCGGTCGCCCCGGCCGTCCGGGAGCTGGCCCTCGCCCACTACGGTCGCCTGCGCGACGGTCTGGCGGCCCGGCTCGACGCCGACGACAAGGAGACGCTCGACCGGCTGCTCGACCCGGCCGACCCGCTCTCCCTGCACCACCGCACGGACCTGTTCCACCTCACCGCGCACACGGTCCACACCGCCCGCAAGGGCTGAGCCCCCGAGCCGTCCGGGTCAGGACACCGGCTCCAGCCGCCACCACTGGAACGGCGAGTCGGTGTCCTCCCACTGCCGGACGCCGCCCCCGTCCTCCGTCGACTCGTCGGCGACCTCCAGGAGGAGGCCGCTGACGAAGCTCACCAGGGCCACGGTCCCCGGCGACTGGAGGTCCTGCTCGATGATCCACTCCTGCGCGCCGAAGTTGTTCGCCCTCCACTGCTGGACGGGGGCGCCGTTCTCCGTGGACGCGTTCGCGACGTCGAGCCGCTTGCCGCTCGCCGCGTTGACCAGGTGGTGGAGCCCGCCGCCGTTCGGCACGGGCGTGATGTGCCAGTGCTGCCCGGGAGTTCCGTTCCCGGTGCCCTGCTGCACCTTCGCGCCGCTGCGGCCCGACCCCTGGTACACCTCCAGGAGCAGCCCGCTCGCCACGTTCCGTACCCGGTAGAGGCCCGCCTCGACGGGCTCCGGGGCACCGCTCACCGTACCGACTCCTTCATCTCGCCGCGCAGCCGCGCCGCGCGGTCCTCAGCACCGCGCCGCACCCCTCGGGGGCCGTCCTCGACCCTACGTCCCGGGTACGACAACGGCCCCGGCCGCCGCCCCTCCCGGCCCGGCCGGCCGGCACGATGGGCGGGTGACCGAACCCGATCTCCGTACCCTGCTCGACGACCCCGCCGAGGTCCTGCGCCACGACCGCGCCGAGCTCCGTGCCCGCATCGACGCCCTGCCGGAGGAGCAAGGCGGCGTCGGCCGCGAGGTGTTCACCCAGGCCGAGGCGGTGTTCGGGAGCGCCCCGGTGACCTCCGCCGAGTTCGCCTCCTGGCTGCAGTTCGCGGCGACCGTCCTCGGCCACCGGGAGTACGCCGAGCGTGTGGCCGCCGCCGAACCGGGGCTGCCGTGGCGGACGGTGTGGGCCTGGTGGCGGCCGGTCGGCGCCCACGAGGCCGCGCCGAACCTCAGCGGCGACCGCTCCGCCGAGGTGTACGAGGCCGGGGGCACCCCGCTCCTGAAGGTCTGGGCCCTGTGGTGCGAGGACGCCTGGTTCGACCTCGCCACCGGCCGGCCCCGGCCCGCCCCCGCCGAGGGCACGGCCGAACCGTACGAGGAGCACGAGCCGGACGGGCCCTGGCTGTTCGACGCCGACGACGCGTCCTGGGCGCTGCGCGGCCCCGACGGCTGGGAGGAGCCGATCCCACTGGACGGCGGCCGCCACGTCTTTCTCGACGCGCGCGGAGTGGCGGTGGTGGAGCGGAACGACACGGCTCTCGCCGACTGGCCGACGGGCGGGGCCGATTCCTCGGGCCCGGCACCGACGGACGGCGGTCCGTGGTTCCGGCCCGGCACGAGGAACACGGACGGACCGCTCACCGCGGCCCGGCTCGACGGGGTCTTCGGCCCCTCCGGGGTGCTCCGCGTCCCGGCGGCCGAGCTGCCCGCCGCCCTCACGCACGCACCGACCAGGGAGCTGCTCACCGAGGCCGGACTGCCCCGCCACTGGGCGGCCGGCGTCACGTCCTTCGCGCTCGCCGCCGAGCTGCTGGCCCCGGGCCCCGAGGGCCTGTTGCGCGTGGGGGAGTTCGACCTCGGGTACTGCGACCCCGGGGAGGTCCTCGTCCACCCCGGGACCGGCGCCGTCGGCCTGCGCCAGCCGGACGGCAGCCACGGCCCCGGCGGCGACGCCGTCTTCCCGCTCGTTCGCGACCTGGAGTCCTTCGTCCGGTTCCTCGAGGGCGTCCGCCGTCACATGGGCGTCTGCTGGGACCCGTACCCGGGGGAGGAGGGCGTGAAGACGTTCCTCCGGGCGATGACCGAGGTGGACGCCGGGCCGCTGACCGACGGTGCGCCCGGCGCCGGGGTGTGGGAGCACCTCTTCGCCTCGATCACCGAGCTCGGCGTGGACGGTTACTGAGCCGGCGCACCGCCGACGCGCCGCGCCGGCCCCACCCCCTCCGCCTCCTTCAGGCGCCGACGTTGAACTCCGCCGGGTTCGGGCCCAGACGGCGGCTCTCGTCGAGGGCGGCGATCGCCGCCAGGTCCTCGGCGTCCAGCTCGAAGCCGAAGACGTCGATGTTCTCGCGGATGCGCGAGGGGGTGACCGACTTCGGGATCACCACGTTCCCCAGCTGGAGGTGCCAGCGCAGCACCACCTGGGCCGGCGTCCGCCCGTGCTTGCGGCCGATCGCGACGATCGCCGGGACGTCCAGGAGCCCCTTGCCCTGGCCGAGCGGCGACCACGCCTCGGTCGCGATGCCGTACCGGGCGTGCGCCTCGCGCGACGCGGCCTGGGACAGCTGCGGGTGCAGCTCGATCTGGTTGACGGCCGGCACGACCGAGGTCTCGCCGATCAGCCGCTCCAGGTGCTCCGGGAGGAAGTTCGAGACGCCGATCGCCTTCGCGCGCCCGTCCGCGAGGATCTTCTCGAAGGCCCGGTACGTGTCGACGTACGCGTCCTTCGCCGGCACCGGCCAGTGGATCAGGTACAGGTCGACGTAGTCGAGCCCCAGCTTGTCGAGCGAGGCGTCGAAGGCGCGGAGGGTCGAGTCGTGGCCCTGCTCGCTGTTCCACAGCTTCGTGGTGACGAACAGCTCCTCGCGGGCGATCCCCGAGTCGGCGACGGCACGGCCCGTGCCCCGCTCGTTCGCGTAGATCGCGGCGGTGTCGATCGAGCGGTACCCGGCCTCCAGGGCCGTCGTCACGGCCGCCGTCGCCTCGTCGTCCGGCACCTGCCAGACACCGAAGCCCAGCTGCGGCATGCTCACGCCGTTGTTCAGGGTGACCGAGGGAACGTTGCTGTCCGTGCTCACGTCGGGTGGATCCTTACGTCGTCGCGGGTCGTACGAGTCGTACCGGGCATACGGGTACCCGGGTACTCTCGGTCAACGATCACGGACCGCCCGGAATTCCTCCGGCCCCCACCGCGTCCCTCCCGCCCCGCGCCGCGCTCCTCCGGTGCCGCCCCGCGTCCTCCGGCCCCCGCCACGCCGTCCTCCGGCCCCCGCACCGCCTTCCCTCAGCCGTACAGCGCCGCGACCTCCGTCGCGTACGCTCGCTCGATCGCCTTCCGCTTCAGCTTCAGCGACGGGGTGAGCAGCCCGTGCTCCTCGCTGAACGGATGGGCCAGGATCCGGAACGTCCGGATCGACTCCGCCTGCGAGACCAGCGTGTTCGCCGCCACGACCCCCCGCCGGATCTCCGTCTCCAGAGCCGGATCGCGCACCAGCTCGGCCGGGGACAGCGGCGCCCGCCCCTGCATCGCGAGCCAGTGCTCCACCGCCTCCTGGTCGACCGTCACGAGAGCCGCGATGTACGGCCGGTCGTTGCCGACCACGATGCACTGGGCGATCAGCGGATGCGCCCGCACCCGCTCCTCCAGGGCGGTGGGCGAGACGCTCTTGCCGCCCGAGGTCACCAGGATCTCCTTCTTCCGCCCGGTGATCGTCAGATAGCCGTCCGCGTCGAGGGCGCCGATGTCCCCGGTGGCCAGCCAGCCGTCGTTGAGGACGGCGGCCGTCGCCTCCGGAGCGTTCAGATAGCCGGAGAAGACCTGGCCGCCGTGCAGCCACACCTCGCCGTCCTCCGCGATGTGGACCGTCGTCCCGGGGACCGGCTGGCCCACGGTGCCGTACTTGGTCCGCCCGGGCGGATTCGCCGTGGCGGCGGCCGAGGACTCGGTCAGCCCGTACCCCTCGAAGACCGTGATCCCCGCGCCCGCGAAGAACAGCCCCTGCCTGCGGTCCATGGCCGAACCGCCCGACATCGCGTGCCGCACCCGCCCGCCCAGGGCCGCCCGCACCTTGCCGTACACCGTCTTCTCGAAGAACTGGTGCTGCACGCGCAGCGCCGCCGAGGGCCCCGGACCCGTCCCGAAGACCTTCTGCTCCAGCGCCTCCGCGTACGCGACCGCCACCTCCACGGCCTTGTCGAAGGGGCCCGCCTTCCCCTCGCTCTCCGCCTTGCGGCGGGCCGCGCGGAAGACCTTCTCGAAGACGTACGGCACGGCGAGCACGAAACTCGGCCGGAACGACACCAGGTCCGGCAGCAGCTCGGCCGCCGCCATCACCGGCTGGTGCCCCAGCTTCACCCCGCCCCGGACCGCGGCCACCTCCACCATCCGCCCGAAGACGTGCGCCAGCGGCAGGAACAGCAGCGTCGAGGCCGGCTCGTCGGACCGGGAGCGGAACACCGGCTCCCAGCGGCCCATCACCATGTCCGTCTCGAACATCAGGTTCGCGTGGCTGATCACACAGCCCTTGGGGCGGCCGGTCGTCCCCGAGGTGTAGATGATCGTCGCCACCGTCTCCGGGGTGACCGCCCGCCGGTGCCGGTGCACGACCTCCTCGTCGATCTCCGTGCCCGCCGCCGTCAGCTCGCCCACCGCGTCCGCGTCCAGCTGCCACAGCCGCTGGAGCCGGGGCAGCCGGTCGATCACCGAGCCGATCGTCATCGCGTGGTCCTCGTGCTCCACCACGCACGCCGTGACCTCGGCGTCGTGCAGCATCCAGAAGACCTGCTCGGCGGAGGAGGTCGGATAGATCGGCACGGGCTGCGCGCCCAGCGTCCACAGCGCGAAGTCGAAGAGCGTCCACTCGTACCGGGTCCGGGCCATGATCGCGACCCGGTCGCCGAACCGCACGCCCTCCGCGATCAGTCCCTTCGCGAGGCCCAGGACCTCGTCCCGGAACCGCGCCGCGGTCACGTCGCGCCACTCCCCGTCCGGGCCCTTCCGGCCGAAGGCGATCCGGCCCGGATCGGCGAGGGCGTGCTCGAACACGGCGTCCGCCAGACCGCCGACCTGAGGCGCCGCCTCGACGGGCGGCACGGTGAACTCGCGCACTGACCTGCTCCTCGACGGCTCGGTGGCTTCGACGGCCCGGTGGCTGGAAAAGCCCGTTGTCGCACTCCGTACGGCGCCGGTGACGGTACCCCACGGGACCGGTCGGCGGGAGGGCCTTCACCAAGCCGGGACATTCCGCGTTCTCACAGGTCAGGACTGGTGAGGCGGCCAAGTCGAGGGTGTCCCGGGGTCGTTGCCGACCGGACGGTACGTCCGGCGGGCGCGAATCTCCACGGAATCTGTACCGGCCGCTCACGCCCCGCACCCGAAGCGCCCCGGTGGCGCCTTCTCGCCGTCCGCTCAGCGGGGGCGGTGCAGCCGGTCGCCGCCCGCCAGGATCGCCTCCGCGAGGGCGTCCGCCGCCTCCTGGGTCTCCCCGCCCCGGCGCCCCCTGCGGAGCACGAAACCCACGTCCCCGAGCTCCGGAAGCCCCGCGCGGGCCGGCACCGGCACGAGCCCCGGCGGCACCAGGCCCCGTGTGTGCGCCATGACCCCGAGCCCCGCGCGGGCCGCCGCCACGTTCGCGCTCAGGCTGGAACTCGTGCACGCGATCCGCCACGCCCTGCCCTGCGCCTCCAGGGCCTCCAGGGCCCGCGCCCGGGTGATCCCCGGCGGCGGGTACAGGATCAGCGGCACCGGACGGTCCGGGTCGAGCCGCAGCCCCGGCGCCCCGATCCAGACGAGCGTGTCCTCCCACACGAGCCGGCCCTCGCTCTCCGTCCCGCGCCGCTTGGCCAGGATCAGATCCAGCCGGCCGGCCGCCAGCCGGGCCTGGAGCGTCCCGGACAGTTCGACCGTCAGCTCCAGGTCGACCTCCGGGTGCTCGCGCCGGAAGGACTCCAGGATCTCCGGCAGCCGCGTCGTCACGAAGTCCTCCGACGCGCCGAACCGCAGCCGCCCCCGCAGCCGCGTCCCGCCGAAGAAGGCCGCCGCCCGCTCGTGCGCCTGGAGGATCGTGCGCGCGAAGCCGAGCATCGCCTCGCCGTCCTCCGTCAGCTCCACGCGGTGCGTGTCCCGGGCGAACAGCGGACGGCCCGTCGCCTCCTCCAGGCGCCGCACGTGCTGGCTGACGGTGGACTGGCGCAGCCCGAGACGGTCCGCGGCCCGCGTGAAGCTCAGCGTCTGGGCCACGGCGAGGAAGGTGCGCAGCTGGGTGGGCTCGTACACCCCCCGAGGCTATCGCGAACCGTGATGACAGTCAGAGCACTGTACGGGATTCCCGATCACCGGCCCGTGGAGCAGGATGGACGGGCGCGACCCACCCCGCAGTACACAGAGCAGTGGAGCCCATGACCCCCCGCACGACCGGCCGCACCGCCCGCCGTCCCCTCCGCCTGCCGTCCCGGCTGCCCGTCGACGGGTACGTCCTCGCCCTGCTCGGCACGGTCGCCCTCGCCGCGCTCCTCCCCGCCTCCGGGGCCGCCGCGAGCGTCACGGAAGGCGCGTCGACCGGGGCCGTCGCCCTGCTCTTCTTCCTCTACGGGGCCCGGCTCTCCACCCGCGAGGCCCTCGACGGCCTCAAGCACTGGCGGCTCCACCTCACCGTCCTCGGCGCCACCTTCCTGCTCTTCCCGCTCCTCGGCCTCGCCGCGCGCGGCCTCGTGCCCGGCGTCCTCACCCCCCAGCTCTACAGCGGCTTCCTCTTCCTCTGTCTGGTGCCGTCCACCATCCAGTCCTCCATCGCGTTCACGTCGATCGCCCGGGGCAACGTGCCCGCCGCGATCTGTGCCGGCTCGTTCTCCTCGCTCGCCGGCATCGTCCTCACCCCGCTGCTCGCGGCCCTGCTCCTCGGGAACAGCGCGGGCGGCCTCTCCGCCGACGCGCTCCTGAAGATCGTGCTCCAACTCCTCGTGCCGTTCCTGGCCGGGCAGATCCTGCGCCGCTGGGTCGGAGCCTTCCTGGTCCGCCACAAGAAGGTCCTCGGACACGTCGACCGGGGGTCGATCCTCCTCGTCGTCCACACCGCCTTCAGCCAGGGCATGGTCGCCGGCATCTGGCACCTGGTGACCCCCGCGCGGCTCGGCACGCTGCTCGCCGTCGAGGCCGTGCTCCTCGCTTTGATGCTGGCCCTGACCTGGTACGGGGCCGGGCGTCTCGGCTTCGGCCGGGCCGACCGGATCGCCATCCAGTTCGCCGGCTCCAAGAAGAGCCTGGCCGCCGGGCTGCCGATGGCGAGCGTCCTCTTCGGCCCCCAGGCCTCCCTCGCCGTGCTCCCGCTGATGCTCTTCCACCAGATGCAGCTGATGGTCTGCGCGGTCATCGCGAAGCGCCGTTCGCGCGATCCGGAGCCCGCCGGGATCCCGGGGACGCCCGCGGCGGCCGCCGCCCCCGGAGCCGTACCCGCCCCCGAGGTCCCGTCGACCGGCACGTGACCCCGGTGCGGTCTGTCGGCCGGATCACGCCCACGCCCCACCCGTGATGATCATCCGGGCCGCTACGGTGCTCCCATGCCCGCACTCGATCCCGGCAGCACCGCGCTGGTCCTCGTCGACCTGATGGAACGCATCGTCGCGCTGCCCCTCGCCCCCCGTCCCGGCACCGACGTCCTCGCCGCGTCCGCCCGCCTCGCCGACGCCTTCCGGGACGCCGGCGCGCCCGTCGTCCACATCCGCGTCGAGCGGCCCCACGTCGACACCCAGCCGCCCGGCAGCGAGCTCGTCCCCGACCTCGTCCGGGACGGTGACCACGTCGTCGTCAAGCGCACCATCGGCGGCTTCCAGGACACCGGCCTCCACGAGCTGCTCGCCGGACTCGGCGCGACCACCCTGGTCCTCGGCGGCATCGCCACCAACCTCGGCGTGGAGTCCACGGCCCGCGCCGCCTGCGACCTGGGCTACGAGCTGGTCTTCGCCGAGGACGCCATGGCCGCCCTCACCGCCGACGAGCACCGCGCCTCCGTCGACCTCGACTTCCCGCGCCTCGGCACGGTCGCCGCCGCCTCCGCGATCACCCTGGGCGGCCCCGAGTGACCCCGGTCCCGATACGGTACGGGGCCCGCCCCTGCTCCCTGGTCGTCTGCCGGGGCTGCTGCTGCGGCGACCCCCGCAAGAACCCGGGCATGGACCACGCGGGCCAGCTGGCCCGCCTGCGCGCGGCCGCCGCGGCCTCCGGGGGCCGCCTGCTCGTCCGTACCAGCGACTGTCTCGGTCCCTGCGCCCAGGCCAACGTCCTCGTCGTCCAGCCCTCCACCGAGGGACGGCGCCGGGGCGGCCGGGCCGCCTGGATCGGCTGGAGCGCGGACGACGACTGCCTCGACGAGGTCCTCGCCTGGACCGAGGCCGGCGGCCCCGGCGTCAGCCCGCCACCGGCCACCCTCGCCCTCCAGATGATCGACCCGCCGAAGAACTAGGGAGCCTTCACGTCGATCCGGTGCTCGCCCGCGTACACGTTCATGTCCGGCCCGCGCAGGAAGCCGACCAGCGTCAGGCCCGTCTCGGCGGCCAGGTCCACGGCGAGCGAGGACGGCGCGGACACCGCGGCGAGCACCGGGATCCCCGCCATCACCGCCTTCTGCGCCAGCTCGAACGAGGCCCGCCCCGACACGAGCAGCACTGCCCGCTCCAGCGGCAGCAGCCCCTCGCGCAGCGCCCGCCCGACGAGCTTGTCCACGGCGTTGTGCCGGCCGACGTCCTCCCGTACGTCGAGCAGCTCGCCGTCCTCCGTGAACAGCGCCGCCGCGTGCAGCCCGCCGGTCGAGTCGAAGACCCGCTGCGCGGCCCGCAGCCGCTCCGGGAGCAGCGAGAGCAGCTCGGGGGTCAGCCGGACCGGGGGAGTGTCGGCGATCGGGAAGCGGGCCGTGGTGCGGACCGCGTCCAGGCTCGCCTTGCCGCACAGCCCGCACGAGGACGTCGTGTAGACGTTCCGCTCCAGCGTGATGTCCGGGACCGTCACCCCGGGGGCCAGCTGCACGTCCACCACGTTGTACGTGTTCCGGCCGTCGTCCGTGGCGCCCGCGCAGTACACGATGTTCCGCACGTCCGACGCCGCCGCCAGGACCCCTTCGCTCACCAGGAAACCGGCCGCGAGGGCGAAGTCGTCGCCCGGTGTGCGCATGGTGATCGCGATCGGCCGCCCGTTCAGCCGGATCTCCAGCGGCTCCTCCGCCACCAGGGTGTCCGGCCGGCTGTTGACCGCACCGCCCCTGATCCGCAGGACACGCCGTCGCTCGGTGACCCGTCCCATCGTGACCGCACTCGATTCTCTCCGCAGGGAAGGCCGGGAAGGCCCTGACCGCCCCATTCTCCGCCACACTCCTCCTCCGAACGCGCGTCCGGGGCCGGCCGGGGAACCCGTGCGGGGCCCGGGGCCTTGTCACGGTCGGCCAAGCGGTACGGGTGAATGTTGGTGGTTTACGTCACCTGTTACTGATCAGTCGCTGGCAAGACTGGGGGATCCTGCCGGACGAACGAACCACCTAGGGGGTCCCGAGTATGACGGGCACTCGCATTGCCGCGCTCGGGCACTACCAGCCCGCCAAGGTGCTGACCAACCACGACCTGGCCGAGCTGGTCGACACGAGCGACGAGTGGATCCTCAGCCGGGTCGGCATCCGCACCCGGCACGTCGCCGGGCCCGACGAGCCCGTCGACGAGCTCGCCGCCCACGCGGGCGGCAAGGCCCTCGCCGCCGCCGGCCTCGCCGCCGGCGACATCGACCTCGTCCTCGTCGCCACCTCCACCGCGATCGACCGCTCGCCCAACACCGCCGCCCGGGTCGCCGCCCGCCTCGGCATGGGCTCGCCCGCCACCATGGACCTCAACGTGGTCTGCGCCGGCTTCACCCACGCGCTCGCCACCGCCGACCACGCGGTCCGGGCCGGGGCGGCCCGCCGCGCCCTCGTCATCGGCGCCGACAAGATGACCGAGATCACCGACTGGACCGACCGCACCACCTGCGTCCTCACGGGTGACGGGGCCGGCGCCGCGATCGTCGAGGCCACCGAGACCGACACCGGCGCCATCGGCCCCGTCCTGTGGGGCTCGGTCCCGGAGATGGGCCACGCCGTCCGCATCGAGGGCACCCCGCCCCGCTTCGCCCAGGAGGGCCAGTCCGTCTACCGCTGGGCCACCCAGCAGCTGCCCGCCCTCGCCCGGCAGACCTGCGAGCGCTCCGGCATCGCCCCCGAGGAGCTCGCGGGCGTCGTCCTGCACCAGGCCAACCTGCGGATCATCGAGCCGCTCGCCGCGAAGATCGGCGCCGTCAACGCGGTCGTCGCCCGGGACGTCGTCGACTCCGGCAACACCTCGGCCGCCTCCATCCCGCTGGCCCTGGCCAAGCTGGTCGAACGCGGCGAACTGCCCTCCGGCGCCCCCGTCCTCCTCTTCGGCTTCGGCGGCAACCTCTCGTACGCCGGACAGGTCGTCCGCGTCCCGTAAGGTCCGCCGGGAGCAAGGCCGCCCGGTCCGCCGGACGGCCGGCCCCGTGACCCGTTCGGCGGAGCCCGGTGGCGGCGCGCCGGGGGCGGACCTAGCTTCGATCGCGGTGAGGGTCGTCCCTTTCCGGACGCGGAATCGCTCCGCGACCGGGCCCTCGCGCGATCTGGAGGACCGCCATGCGCGCGATACGCGCCGCTTCCGCCGCCCTGCTCAGCGCCGTCGCCCTCATGTCGGCCGCGCCCCTGGCCCTGGCCGGTGACGGCAACAACAACATCACGTCGTTCGGTTTCTCCGTCACCCCCGCGACGATCACCCCCGGCGGCACCGTCACCCTCACCTCCGACGGCTGCGAAGTGCCGTCCGTGACCGTCACCTCCGGCGTGTTCGACACCGTGACCCTCACCGAGGGCCGCCCGGGCACCGCGACCGTCGACGTCGACGCCAAGGCCGGAGCCCAGTACGAGATCACCTTCGACTGCAAGGGCGAGCGGGGCACCACCCCGCTCACCATCGCCCAGGGCGGCGACACCGGCACGCACACCGGAGCCCACAAGGGCGTGAAGGCGGGTTACGGAACCACCGCCGCCTCCGGCACCGACACCGACGGGCTCGGCACCACCGAGGTGGTCACGGGCGTCCTGCTCATCGCCGGAGCGCTCGGCGCCGCCGTCGTGCTCACCCGCCGCCGCGCCGGCGGCCGCGCCTGACGGCCGGGACCCGGGGGCCCTGAAACGGCCCCTCCGCCCCGGTGTGACGAGGTCCGGGGCGGAGGGGCGCCAGCACGTGCGGGGCAGCGCGACGGGAGGTACCGCAGGGGAGCGAGGAGGGCGGAGGACGTGGGGCGTTCGGACGGTACGGGACGCGCGGAGGACCCGGCGGGACGGGCGGAGGACACCGGACGCGCCGAGGCCACGGGGCGCCCGGACGGCACCGGACGGCGCGGCGCCTGGGGCGTCATCGCCGTCGTCCTGCTCGTCGGCGTGCACCTCGTGCGCGGCGGCGCGGAGGAGTTCCGGGCCGACGGCCCGCCGCAGCCGCTCGCCGCGGCCGCGCCCGACGGGACCCGGGCCGACGTCTCCGCCCTCGCCCCCCTCTCCGTACCCGATCCGCTGCCCGCCTCGCCCCCGGTCCGCGTCCGCGTCCCCGCCGTCCGCGTCGACGCGCCCGTCACCGCGGTCGGGCTCGACGCCGACGGCTGGATCGAGGCCCCGCCGCCCGAGGACGACCGGCTCGCGGGCTGGTTCACCGGCGCCGTCACCCCCGGCGAGCGCGGCACCGCCGTCGTCGTCGGCCACGTCGACACCCCGGGCGGCCCCGCCGTCTTCTACGACCTCGGCGCCCTCGCCAAGGGGCACCGCGTCGAGATCGCCCGCCGCGACGGCAGGACCGCCGTCTTCGCCGTGTACGGGGTCGAGGTCGTCCCCAAGGAGGGCTTCCCCGCCGAACGCGTCTACGGCGGCACCGGCGTCCCCGAACTGCGGCTCATCACCTGCGGCGGCACCTTCACCCAGGAGAACGGCTACGCGGGGAACGTGGTGGTCTCGGCCCGCCTCGTCGACGTGCGCTGACCACCCCCTTCTCCCGCCACGCCCCCGCCTTTGTCCCCAACCGGGAAAAAGTCGGGGTGGATTCCTGCTCAACTTCTTCCCACCCCGGTACGCCGCTGCTACGTTCCCCTCGAAAGCCCGAACACGAGCGTGTGCGAGAGGGAGGGGCGCGTGAGGCGCATGACGGCACGACCTGCCAACCGGCACCAGGCGCGGCTCCTCCGGCTGTTGCGCGACGGAGGACCCAACTCCCGCGCACAGCTGGGAGACCAGATCGACCTCTCGCGCTCCAAGCTCGCCGTCGAGGTCGACCGGCTCCTGGAGACCGGCCTCGTCGTCGCCGACGGCCTCGCCGCCTCCCGGGGCGGACGCCGCTCGCACAACATCCGCCTCGCGCCCGAACTCCGCTTCCTCGGCATCGACATCGGCGCCACCTCCATCGACGTCGCCGTCACCAACGCCGAGTTGGAGGTGCTCGGGCACCTCAACCACCCCATGGACGTCCGCGAGGGCCCCGTCGCCGTCTTCGAACAGGCCCTGTCGATGGCCGCGAAACTCCGCTCCACGGGCATTGCGGAAGGATTCGACGGCGCCGGCATCGGCGTCCCCGGACCCGTCCGCTTCCCCGAGGGCGTCCCCGTCGCACCCCCGATCATGCCCGGCTGGGACGGTTTCCCCGTACGGGAGGCACTCAGCCAGGAACTCGGCTGCCCCGTCATGGTCGACAACGACGTGAACCTCATGGCCATGGGGGAGCAGCACGCCGGAGTCGCCCGCTCCGTCGGCGACTTCCTCTGCGTCAAGATCGGAACCGGCATCGGCTGCGGCATCGTCGTCGGCGGCGAGGTCTACCGCGGCACGACGGGCAGCGCCGGCGACATCGGACACATCCAGGTCCAACCCGACGGCCGCCCCTGCGCCTGCGGCAACAACGGCTGCCTGGAAGCCCACTTCAGCGGCGCCGCCCTGGCCCGCGACGCCGAGGACGCGGCCCGCGCGGGCCGCTCCGAGGAACTCGCCGCCCGCCTCACGGCGGCCGGACACCTCACCGCCGCCGACGTCGCCGCGGCCGCCGCCGCCGGCGACGCCACCTCACTCGCCCTCATCCGCGAGGGCGGCAACCGGGTCGGGCAGGTCATCGCCGGACTCGTCAGCTTCTTCAACCCCGGTCTGGTGGTGATCGGCGGCGGCGTCACCGGCCTCGGTCACAACCTCCTCGCCAGTGTCCGCACCCAGGTCTACCGGCAGTCACTGCCCCTGGCCACCGGCAACCTCCCCATCGTCCTCGGAGAACTCGGCCAGACCGCCGGCGTCACCGGCGCGGCCCGCCTCATCAGCGACCACCTCTTCTCCCCGGCGTAACACCTCCGTGTAGTCCGCCGGCCCGGCCCGGTGGTGCGCGCCCACCCGGGCCGCACCCCGCCCGCCCACGTCGCCACCCCACTCGCCCAGGCGCCGCCCGCACCCGTGCGGCCGGCCGCCCGCACCCGCCGAGGGGAACTTCGTCATGGCCCCAGAACAACCACCACCCCTGCTCACCATGGAAGGCATCACCAAGACCTTCCCCGGCGTCCGCGCCCTCGACGGCGTGGACCTCGACGTCGCCCCCGGCGAAGTCCACTGCCTCCTCGGCCAGAACGGCGCCGGCAAATCCACCCTCATCAAGGTCCTCGCCGGCGCCCACCAACCCGACGACGGCCGCATCACCTGGAACGGCGAACCCGTCCGGCTCCGCTCCCCGAGCGCCGCCGTCCGCCTCGGCATCGCCACCATCTACCAGGAACTCGACCTCGTCGAAGGCCTCTCCGTCGCCGAGAACGTCCACCTCGGACACGAGCCCACCACCGCCGGCTTCGTCCGCACCCGCGCCGCACACGACACCACCACCGCCCTCCTGAAACGGCTCGGTCACCCCGAGATCGACCCCGCCCGCCGCGTCGGCGAACTCTCCGCCGCCCAACGGCAGATCGTCTCCATGGCCCGCGCCCTCTCCCACGACGTCCGCCTCATCGTCATGGACGAACCCTCCGCCGCCCTCGACCCCGACGAGGTCGCCAACCTCTTCCGGATCGTCGCCGACCTCACCGCCGACGGCGTCGCCGTCGTCTACATCTCCCACCGCCTGGAGGAGATCCGCCGCATCGGCGACCGCGTCACCGTCCTCAAGGACGGCCGCGCCGTCGCCCGCGGACTGCCCGCCGCGGCCACCCCCACCCGCGAGGTCGTCGCCCTCATGACCGGCCGGGACGTCCCGTACGTCTTCCCCGACAGGCCCGCCGCACCCCCCGCCGCCGAACCCGTCCTCCGCGTCCAGGGCCTCGCCAGAAAAGGGGAGTTCGAGGCACTCGACCTCGAACTCCGCCCCGGGGAGATCGTCGGCCTCGCCGGGCTCGTCGGCTCCGGACGCTCCGAGATCCTGGAGACCGTCTACGGAGCCCGGAGACCCACCGCCGGCCGGGTCCTCGTCGACGGCCGGCCCCTGCGGCCCGGCAGCGTCCCCGCCGCCGTCCGCGCCGGCCTCGGCCTCGCCCCCGAGGAACGCAAGGCCCAGGGCCTGCTCCTCCTCGAATCCGTCACCCGCAACGTCTCCGTCTCCTCCCTCGCCCGCTTCTCCCGCGCCGGCTGGATCGACCGCACCGCCGAACGCGACACCGCCAGGACCGCGACCCGCGCACTGTCCCTCCGCCCCGACCACCCCGACGCCCGCGTCCGCACCCTCTCCGGCGGCAACCAGCAGAAGGCCGTCCTCGCCCGCTGGCTGCTCCGCGGCTGCCGCGTCCTCCTCCTCGACGAACCCACCCGCGGCGTCGACGTCGGCGCCCGCGCCGAGCTGTACGCCGTCATCCGCCGCCTCGCCGACGACGGCCTCGCCGTCCTCCTCGTCTCCAGCGAGGTCCCCGAAGTCCTCGGCCTCGCCGACCGCGTCCTCGTCCTGCGCGAGGGCCGGGTCGTCCACGAGGCGCCCGCCCGCGACCTCGACGAACACCGCGTACTCGACCTCGTGATGGAAGGGAGCCCGACGGCATGACGCTCACCACCCCCGCCGAGGCACCGGCCCGGGACGGCCGCCGGCGCGCACTGGGCCTCAGGGCCGACGTCCGCAACCTGTCCCTCCTCGGTGTCCTCGCCGCCCTGGTCGCCGTCGGCGGCCTCACCCGGCCCGCCGAGTTCCTCGCCGGCTCCAACCTCCAACTCGTCCTCACCCAGGCCTCCGTCATCGGCGTCGTCACCGTCGGCATGACCTTCGTCATCACCAGCGGCGGCATCGACCTCTCCGTCGGCGCGATCGTCGCCCTCGCCTCCGTCTGGGCCACCACCCTCGCCACCCAGGAGTTCGGCTTCGCCGGGATCCTCTTCACCGCGGTCGCCGTCGGCCTCGGCTGCGGCCTGGTGAACGGCGTCCTCGTCGCGTACGGCGGGATGGTCCCCTTCATCGCCACCCTCGCGATGCTCGCCTCCGCCCGCGGCCTCGCCCTCCAGATCACCGACGGCAGGACGCAGATCGTCACCGTCCCGTCCGTCCTCGACCTCGGCGTCCCCGACGCCTACGTCCTCGGAATCCCCCCGCTCGTCCTCGTCTTCGCCGCCGTCACCGCCGCCGGATGGCTCCTGCTCAACCGCACCACCTTCGGCCGCCGCACGATCGCCGTCGGCGGCAACCCCGAGGCCGCCCGCCTCGCCGGCATCGACGTCCGCCGCCAGCGCCTCCTCCTCTACCTCCTCTCCGGCCTGTGCTGCGGCATCGCCGCCTTCCTCCTGATCGTGCTCGCGGGATCGGGCCAGAACACCAACGGCAACCTGTACGAACTCGACGCCATCGCCGCCGCCATCATCGGCGGCACCCTCCTCAGCGGCGGCCGCGGCACCATCGTCGGCTCCGTCCTCGGCGTCCTCGTCTTCACCACGATCACCAACATCTTCGCCCTCAACAACCTGCAGAGCGACGTCCAGCAGATCGCCAAGGGCGCGATCATCGTCGCCGCCGTCCTGGTCCAGCGCCGCACGGTCCGCGACAGCGAAGCCTGAGCCTCCCACCCCGCAGCTCCCCCCCGAAGGGTTGATCCGCCATGCCCGAAACCAGCCGCAGACACCTCCTCCTCGGCGGCGCCGCCGTCTCCGCCGGAGCCCTCCTCACCGCCTGTACGAGCAACGATCCCAAGAACCAGGCCCCCGTCGCGAGCGCCGCCCCCGCCGCCGACGACAAGCCCGGCACCCCCGTCACCATCGGCTTCGCCGGACCGCAGGCCGACCACGGCTGGCTCAACGCCATCAACGAGAACGCCGAACGGCGCGCGAAGAAGTACAGCGACGTCACCCTGGAGATCACCGAGGGCTCCAACGACACCGCCGCCCAGATCGGCCAGGTCCAGACCCTCATCAACAAGAAGGTCGACGTCCTCGTCGTCCTCCCCGCCGACGGCAAGGCCCTCACCCAGGTCGGCCTCCAGGCCATGAAGGCCGGCATCCCCGTCGTCAACCTCGACCGGATCTTCGCCTCCCCGCAGGCCTACCGCTGCTGGATCGGCGGCGACAACTACGGCATGGGCCTCAACGCCGGCCGCTTCATCGGCGAACAGCTCAAGGACAAGCCGAACGCCACCGTCGTCGAACTCGCCGGCATGGACAGCCTGGAACTCACCAAGCAGCGCACCCAGGGCTTCGACGACGCCCTCAAGAACTACCCCAACATCCGCAAGGTCGCCCGCCAGGCCGCCGACTTCACCGTCGAGTCCGGCCAGGCGAAGATGGCACAACTCCTGCAGGCGCAGCCGAAGTTCGACGCCCTGTGGAACCACGACGACGACCAGGGCGTCGGCGCGCTCCGCGCCATCGCCCAGGCCGGCCGCAAGGACTTCCTGATGGTCGGCGGCGCCGGGGCCAAGTCCGCCATGGACGCCATCAAGGCCGACGACAGCGTCCTCAAGGCCACCGTCCTCTACCCGCCGACCATGGCCGCCTCCGCGATCGACCTCGCGCGCGCCCTCGGCCAGAAGAAGGGGATCGGCGGCATGGCCGAGCTGGAGATCCCCGCCTCGATCACCCTCTACTCGGCCGTCGTCACCAAGGAGAACGTCGACGAGTACCTCCCCACCGGCTTCAACTGACCTCGCCGGCCCAGGGAACGACCCGTCGCGCACCACGAAACGGAGGAACCGTATGGAACAGACGGAGAGCGGGGCCGCACCGCCGACACTCGGCGTCGGCATGGTCGGCTACGCGTTCATGGGCGCCGCCCACTCACAGGGCTGGCGCACCGCGGGCCGCGCCTTCGACCTCCCGCTGCGGCCCGTCCTCGCCGCCGTCGCCGGCCGCGACGCCACAGCCGTCCGGGCCGCCGCCCGCCGGCACGGCTGGGCCGCCGCGGAGACCGACTGGCGGGCCCTGATCTCCCGCGAGGACGTCCAGCTCGTCGACGTCTGCACCCCGGGCGACAGCCATGCGGAGATCGCCGTCGCCGCCCTGGAGGCCGGCAAGCACGTGCTGTGCGAGAAACCGCTCGCGAACTCGGTGGCCGAGGCCGAGACGATGGCGGCGGCCGCCGAGGCCGCCGCCGCCCGAGGCCAGATCGCCATGGTCGGCTTCAACTACCGCAGGGTGCCCGCCCTCGCGTACGCCCGGAGCCTCGTCGCGGACGGCCGCCTCGGCGCACTGCGGCACGTCCGCGTCACGTACCTCCAGGACTGGCTCGTCGACCCCGACTTCCCGCTGACCTGGCGCCTGGAGCGCGAGCACGCGGGCTCGGGCGCGCTCGGGGACCTGGGCGCCCACGCCGTCGACCTCGCCCAGCACCTCGCGGGGGAGCCGCTCGTCGGCGTCTCGGCACTCACCGAGACCTTCGTACGGAAACGGCCGCGGCTCGCGGGCGCCACCACGGGCGGTCTCGGCGGGGGAGCGGGATCGGAGGCGTACGGGCAGGTCACGGTCGACGACGCCGCCCTGTTCACCGGGCGCCTCGCCTCCGGGGCCCTCGCCTCCTTCGAGGCCACCCGCATGGCCTCCGGACGCAAGAACGCGCTGCGCCTGGAGATCAACGGAGAGAAGGGCTCCCTCGCCTTCGACCTGGAGCGGCTCAACGAACTCTCCTTCCACGACCACACCGAGCCCGCCGTCTCCGCCGGCTTCCGCCGCATCCTCGTGACCGAGCCCGCCCACCCGTACCTGGAGGGCTGGTGGCCGCCCGGTCACGGACTCGGCTACGAGCACACCTTCGCCCACCAGGCCCGCGACCTGGTCCACGCCATCGCGACCGGCACCGCCCCGGCGCCCTCCTTCGCCGACGGCCTCCAGGTCCAGCGGGTCCTGGCCGCCGTGGAGGACAGCGCCCGGAACAGCGCCGTCTACACCCCCGTACCCGCCATCCCCGTATCCGGCTAGGAGGCGCCCGACCGTGCCACGACCCTTCACGCTCTTCACCGGCCAATGGGCCGACCTCCCCCTGGAGGAGGTCTGCCGGCTCGCCCGCGACTTCGGCTACGACGGACTCGAACTCGCATGCTGGGGAGATCACTTCGAGATCGACAAGGCCCTCGCCGACCCCGCGTACGTCAAGGGCAGACGCGAACTCCTCGACGCCTACGGCCTGAAGTGCTGGGCGATCTCCAACCACCTGGTGGGGCAGGCCGTCTGCGACCATCCGATCGACGAACGCCACCAGGCGATCGTGCCCGCCCGGATCTGGGGCGACGGCGACGCCGAAGGGGTACGCCGGCGGGCCGCCCGCGAGCTCGCGGACACCGCGCGCGCCGCCGCGGCGCTCGGCGTCGACACCGTCGTCGGCTTCACCGGCTCCTCGATCTGGCACCTCGTGGCGATGTTCCCACCCGTCCCCGAGCGCATGATCGAGCGCGGCTTCGAGGACTTCGCCGCACGGTGGAACCCGATCCTCGACGTCTTCGACGCCGAGGGCGTGCGGTTCGCCCACGAGGTGCACCCCAGCGAGATCGCCTACGACTACTGGACCACCCAGCGGGCCCTGGACGCCGTCGGGAGACGCCCCGCCTTCGGGCTCAACTTCGACCCGAGCCACTTCGTCTGGCAGGACCTCGACCCCGTCGGCTTCCTGTGGGACTTCCGCGACCGGATCTACCACGTGGACTGCAAGGAGGCCCGCAGGCGGCTCGACGGGCGCAACGGGCGGCTCGGCTCCCACCTGCCCTGGGGCGACCCCCGGCGCGGCTGGGACTTCGTCTCCGCCGGGCACGGCGACGTGCCCTGGGAGGACGTCTTCCGGATGCTGCGCTCCATCGGCTACGGCGGACCGGTCTCGGTGGAGTGGGAGGACGCCGGCATGGACCGGCTGACGGGCGCGCCCGAGGCGCTCGCCTTCCTCAAGAAGTACGACTTCGACCCCCCGGCGGCCTCGTTCGACGCCGCCTTCGGGAGGGGTGACTGACGTCCCCCGCTACCACCGCGGGAGTCTTTGTCCTCTCGCGGTGGAAAGTTCGATGGAAGCGTGCACAAGGGGTTCACGGAGTGGACGAACCTCGCTACGGTCCCTGATGTGTACATGGCGTAACTGGCCCACTCGACCAGCGTGACGGCGCACGCCGGTCCCCGGACACCCGCACACCCCTACTCCGGAGGACATCCGTGCACAGACAACGACTCCGAGCCAGGAAGACCCTCGCCCTCCTCACGATCGGACTCCTCGCCCTCGGCGCCCCCCAGGGCCTCGCGGCCGAACCGGAAGACCACGCCGCCCCCGCCGCCCCGGCCTCCCCGGGCGCTTCGGCCGCCTCGGTCTCCTCGGCCGCCTCGGCCGACGAGGCATTCCAGCAGGTCACCCTCGCCAAGGGCGGCGAAGAAGTCGGCGAACCCATGTCCCTCGCCGTACTCCCCGACCGCAGCGTCCTCCACACCGACCGCGGCGGCGAACTCCGCCGCACCGACGCCGCCGGCAACACCACCGTCATCGGAACCGTCCCCGTCTACTCCCACGACGAAGAAGGCCTCCAGGGCATCGGCCTCGACCCCGACTTCGCCCACAACAGAGCCATCTACCTCTACTACGCCCCACCCCTGAACACCCCCGCAGGCGACGCCCCCGAGAACGGCACCCCCGAACAGCTCGCCCCCTACGACGGCGTCAACCGCCTCTCCCGCTTCACACTCAACGCCGACCTCACCCTCGACAACAGCAGCGAGAAGAAGGTCCTCGACATCCCCGCCACCCGCGGCATCTGCTGCCACGTCGGCGGCGACATCGACTTCGACGCCCAGGGCAACCTCTACCTGTCGACCGGCGACGACTCCAACCCCTTCGCCTCCGACGGCTTCACCCCCATGGACGACCGCCCCGGCCGCAACCCCGCCTTCGACGCCCGCCGCACCTCCGGCAACACCAACGACCTCCGCGGCAAGATCCTCCGCATCAAGGTCGCCGACGACGGCACCTACACCGTCCCCGACGGCAACCTCTTCGCCCCCGGCACCGCGAAGACCCGCCCCGAGATCTACGCCATGGGCTTCCGCAACCCCTTCCGCTTCAGCGTCGACAAGGCCACCGGCATCCTCTACGTCGGCGACTACGGCCCCGACGCAGGCGCCGCCGACCCCCGGCGCGGCCCCGCCGGACAGGTCGAATTCGCCCGCGTCACCAAGCCCGGCAACTTCGGCTGGCCCTTCTGCACCGGCGACAACGACCCCTACGTCGCCTACGACTTCGCCACCAAGACCTCCGGCGCCACCTTCGACTGCGCCGCACTGAAGAACGAATCCCCGTACAACACCGGACTCGTCGACCTGCCCCCGGCCGAACCCGCCTGGATCCCCTACAACGGCGGCTCCGTACCCGAGTTCGGCACCGGATCCGAATCACCCATGGGCGGCCCCGTCTACCGCTACGACCCCGCCAACACCTCCCCCGTCAAATTCCCCGAGGCCTACGACGGCGACTTCTTCGCCGGCGAATTCGGCCGCCGCTGGATCAAGCGCATCGACCAGGACGCCGACGGCACCGTCGCCTCCATCAACGACGTCCCCTGGACCGGCACCCAGATCATGGACATGGCCTTCGGACCCGACGGCGCCCTCTACGTCCTCGACTACGGCACCGCCTGGTTCGGCGGCGACCACAACTCCGGCCTCTACCGCATCGAGAACGCCACCGGCGGACGCTCCCCGGTCGCCGAGGCCGCCGCCGACAAGACCTCCGGCACCGCCCCGCTGAAGGTCGCCTTCTCCTCCGCCGGCACCACCGACGGCGACGGCGACACCCTCACCTACACCTGGGACTTCGGCGACGGCAGCACCTCCACAGCCGCCAACCCCACCCACACGTACCGCGAGAACGGCACCTACACGGCGACCGTCACCGCGAAGGACGCGAGCGGCCGCACCGGCTCCGCCTCCGTCCACCTCGTCGTCGGCAACACCGCACCCAAGGTCACCCTCGAACTCCCCGCAGAAGGAGCCCTCTTCTCCTTCGGCGACGACATCCCCTTCACCGTCAAGGTGACCGACCCCGAAGACGGCACCATCGACTGCGCCAAGGTCAAGGTCACCTACGTCCTCGGCCACGACAGCCACGGCCACCCCGTCACCACCGCCAACGGCTGCACCGGCACCATCAAGACCTCCGCCGACGGAGGCCACGACGACGACGCCAACATCTTCGCCGTCTTCAACGCCGAATACACCGACGGCGGAGGCGGCGGACAGGCCGCCCTCACCGGCAACGACCAGGCCAAACTCCAGCCCCGCCACCGCCAGGCCGAGCACTTCGACGCCCAGAACGGCGTCAACCTCTTCGACAAGACCCAGGCCAACGGCGGACGCACCGTAGGTGACATCAACGACGGCGACTGGATCTCCTTCAAGCCCTACAACATCAACGGAGCCACCAAACTCACCGCCCGCATCTCCTCCGGCGGCAACGGCGGCTTCCTCGAAGTCCGCACCGGCTCACCCACCGGCCCCCTCCACGGCTCCGCACCCGTCCCCGTCACCGGAAGCTGGGAGACCTTCCAGGACATCGACGTCCCCCTGCGGAACCTCCCCCGCAAGACCACCGAACTCTTCCTCGTCTTCAAGGGCGGCACCGGCGCCCTCTACGACCTCGACGACTTCACCTTCTCCAGCACCCCGGTCAACCGCACCACCAAGCGCGTCCTCGTCTTCTCCAAGACCGCCGGCTTCCGCCACGACTCCATCCCCAGCGGAGTCACCGCCCTCAAGGAACTCGGCGCAGCCAACGACATCGTCGTCGACGCCACCGAAGAACCCCGCCAGTTCACCACCGCCAACCTCGCCCGCTACGACGCCGTCGTCTTCCTCTCCACCACCGGCGACGTCCTCGACACCGACCAGCAGACCGCCTTCGAGAACTACGTCTCCACCGGCGGCGGCTACATGGGCATCCACGCGGCCGCCGACACCGAATACGACTGGGGCTTCTACGGCGGACTCGTCGGCGCCTACTTCCAGTCCCACCCCCAGATCCAGCCCGCCACCGTCCGCGCCGAAGACCACGACCACCCCGCCACCGCCCACCTCGACGGCCCCTGGCAGCGCACCGACGAGTGGTACAACTACCGCACCAACCCCCGCGGACAGGCCCGCGTCCTCGCCACCCTCGACGAGACCACCTACACGGGCGGCACCATGAAGGGCGACCACCCCATCGCCTGGTGCCAGACCTACGGCGGCGGCCGCTCCTTCTACACCGGAGGCGGCCACACCAAGGAGTCCTACACCGAACCCGCCTTCCGGCAGCACCTCCTCGGCGGCCTCCAGTACGCCACCGGCCGGACCAAGGCCGACTGCCGGCCCCAGACCGGCACCCGCAGCCTCTTCAACGGCGAGACCCGCGAAGGCTGGAAGCAGGCCGGACCGGGAACCTTCGACGTCACCGACGGCGAACTCCGCTCCACCGGCGGCATGGGCCTCCTCTGGTACCAGGCAAAGGAGTTCCACTCCTACTCCCTCACCCTCGACTGGAAACTCACCGGCGACTCCAACTCCGGCATCTTCGTCGGCTTCCCCGCCAGCGACGACCCCTGGTCCGCCGTGAACAACGGCTACGAGATCCAGATCGACGCCACCGACACCCCCGACCGCACCACCGGAGCCGTCTACGGCTTCAAGTCCGCCAACCTCAAGGCCCGCGACCAGGCCCTCCGCCCGCCCGGCCAATGGAACACCTACGAAATCCGTGTCACGGGCGAACGCCTCCAGGTCTTCCTCAACGGCATCAAGATCAACGACTTCACCAACACCGACCCGGCCCGCAGCCTCACCGACGGCCACATCGGCATCCAGAACCACGGAGCCGCAGACCAGGCCGCCTTCCGCGACATCCGGATCAAGGAACTCCCCTCCTGACGGGAGCCCCACCAGCCGGCGGTGGGCGGGGAGGCGCCGTACCCCCCGCCCACCGCCACCACCCCACCTTTCCCCCGAGGGAGGCCGACGACGTGACCACCACACCACGCACCGGAATCTGGCTCATCGGCGCGAGAGGCTCCGTCGCCACCACCACCGTGGCCGGCTGCGCCGCCCTCGTCGCCGGACTCCACCCACCCACCGGCATGGCCACCGAAACCCCCGAACTCGCCGACGCCGGCCTCCCCCCACTCGCCTCCCTCGTCTTCGGCGGCCACGACACCACCGACTGCCCCCTCCCCAAGCGCGCCGAACAGCTCACCACCGCCGGAGTCCTCCCCCACGGCCTCTCCCACACCCTCGCCACCGAACTCGAAGCCGCCGACCGCGAGATCCGCCCCGGCGGACCCGTCCCCGGCGACCCCCGCACCGACGAACAGCTCATCACCACCTTCACCGCCGACCTGACGGACTTCCGCCGAAGGATTGGCCTGGACCGCGTCGTGGTCGTCAATGTGGCCTCCACGGAGCCGGCGTCGGGGGGCGCCGGGCTCCCACCCAGCACCCTCTACGCCGCCGCGGCACTCCGCGCCGGCTGCCCGTACATCAACTTCACCCCCTCCACCGGCCTGCGCCACCCCGCCCTCGCCGCACCCCTCGCCACGAGCCGACTGCCCCACGCGGGCCGCGACGGCAAGACCGGGCAGACCCTCCTCCGCGCCGTACTCGCCCCGATGTTCCGCCAGCGCGCCCTGACCGTACGCGCCTGGTCCGGCAGCAACCTCCTCGGCGGCGGCGACGGAGCAGCCCTCGCCGACCCGGCCGCGGCCGCCGCGAAGAACGCCGGCAAGGAACGCGTCCTCACCGACACCCTCGGCACCACCGTCGAGGGCCAGGTCCACATCGACGACGTCCCCGCCCTGGGGGAGTGGAAGACCGCCTGGGACCACATCGCCTTCGACGGCTTCCTCGGCACCCGCATGATCCTCCAGACCCTCTGGCAGGGCTGTGACTCGGCCCTCGCCGCACCCCTCGTCCTCGACCTCGCACGCCTCACCGCCCGCGCCCACGAAACCGGCCTCACCGGCCCCCTCCACGACCTCGCCTTCTACTTCAAGGACCCCGAAGGCACCCCACCGGCCTCCCTCGCCGACCAGTACCACCGGCTCCTCGCCTTCGGTCGAACACTGAGCGACCACACCCCGAAGGACCAGCCCCGATGACCGCCCGAACCGCGGGGAGTGGGCGAACCGCAGGGAGCGGGGGCACGACGAGCGGCCGAACCGTGGGGACAGGCCGAACCGTGGGGAGTGGGCGAACCGTGGGGAGCGGGCGAACCGTGGGGAGTGGGCGAACCGTGGGGAGCGGGCGCCCGAGCAGCGGCCGTGCCACCGGCAGGTCACACGCCTGGGCGGAACTGCTCCGCGTCTCCGCACTCCTCTCCGTACCCGGCGACGCCCTCGCCGGAGCCGCCGCCGCCGGGGCCCGCCCCGACCGTGGCACCCTCCGCGCCATCGGAGCCTCCCTCTGCCTGTACGAGGCGGGCATGGCCCTCAACGACTGGGCCGACCGCGAGGAGGACGCCCTCGAACGCCCCCACCGGCCCCTTCCCTCCGGCCGCATCACACCCCGCGCCGCCCTGGCCGCCTCGGCGGCCCTGACCCTCACCGGCCTCGGCCTCGCCTCCCGCGCGGGCCGCCCCGCCCTCGCGACGGCCACCGCCCTCGCCACCACGGTCTGGGCCTACGACCTCGGCCTCAAGCACACCCCCGCCGGCCCCGCCACCATGGCCACCGCCCGCGCCCTCGACCTCCTCCTCGGCGCGATCGCCTCGACGACCGCCACACCGCGACCGGGCCTCCACGCCGCCCGGGCCCTCCCCTCCGCCGCCCTGCTCGGCGCCCACACCTACGCCGTGACCGCCGTCTCCCGCCACGAGACCCGGGGCGGATCCACCCGCGCTCCACTCGCGGCACTCGCCGTGACCCTGGCGGTGGCCGGAGCGACCTCGGGAGGCTCGAAGGCCCCCGGCACCGATGCCACCCCGGAACCCCCTCCCCCCGGGGGCCCCCGCCCCGCCCCCCGCCCCCGCCCCACCCTCCCCGTGCCCGCCTCCCCCCTCTCCCGTCGGCTCGGGCCGTTGCTCGCCCTCGCCTACGCCCGTACCCCCGCCACCCTCCTCCTGCATGCCGCGCTCAACCCCTCGGCGCCGCTCACCGAGCGGGCAGTCGGGGGCGGGATCCGGGCGACGATCCCGCTCCAGGCCGCGCTCGCCGCCCGAGGCGGGGCGCCGGGGACCGCGCTCGCGCTGCTCGGTCTGATCCCGGCCGCCCGCGCCCTCGCCCGGAAGGTGAGCCCGACATGACCCACGCCCACCCCCACTCCCGCACCGACGTCCCAGCCCACCCCCGCTCGGGCCCGGCCGCCCGAGCCGACAGCCGAACGGCCCCCCGCTCGGGCCCGGCCGACCGCGCCGACGTCCAAGCCCACCCCCTCTTCGGCACGTCCGGCCGCGCCGACAGCCGAACGGCCCCCTACTCGGGCCCGGCCGACCGCACCGCCTTCCGGGGCGATCACGGCAGCGGCGGCCCGGCGGCCCTCCGCCTCGGCTACGGCACCAACGGCCTCGGCGACCTCCGCCTCGACGAGGCCCTCGGGCTCCTCGCCGATCTCGGCTACGACGGGGT
This sequence comes from Streptomyces tanashiensis, assembly GCF_014648895.1. Classification (GTDB taxonomy): domain Bacteria; phylum Actinomycetota; class Actinomycetes; order Streptomycetales; family Streptomycetaceae; genus Streptomyces; species Streptomyces tanashiensis. The sequence goes on along the minus strand of NZ_BMRZ01000006.1, from coordinate 116,753 downwards.
CGGGCTGACCCTCGACCACATGCACCTCGACCCCCTCGCGCCCGACCTGGTCGCCCGCACCGCCCGGGTCGCCCGGCGCCTGGGCGAGCTCGGGCTCGGTGTGACCGTCGAGACCGGGGCCCGCTACGTCCTGGACCCGCGCCGCAAGCACGGGCCGTCCCTGCTCGACCCGGACCCGGAGGACCGCGCGGCCCGCGTGCGCCTCCTCCTGCGGGCCGTGCGGGTGGCCGCCGACCTCGGCGCGCACGCCGTGCACTGCTTCAGCGGCACCCTCCCCGCCGGCACCCCGCCCGACGAGGCCTGGAAGCGGCTCGTCACCTCACTGTCCCCCGTACTGGAAGCCGCGGAAGCCGCCCGCGTGCCCCTCGCCGTCGAACCCGAACCCGGTCATCTCCTCTCCACCCTCGACGACTTCCACCAGCTGCGCGGTCTCCTCGGCGAACCCCCGCCCGCCGTTCTCGGTCTCACCCTCGACATCGGCCACTGCCAGTGCCTCGAACCCCTCCCTCCCGCCGACTGCGTCCGCGCCGCCGCTCCCTGGATCCACCACGTCCAGATCGAGGACATGCGACGCGGAGTCCACGAACACCTCCCGTTCGGTGACGGAGAGATCGACTTCCCGCCCGTCCTGGCCGCCCTCGCGGAACTCACCGCCGCCGGCTACCCGGGGCTGACGGTCGTCGAACTGCCCCGGCACTCCCACGCCGGCCCCGAACTCGCCCGCTCCTCCCTCTCCTTCCTGCGCCAGGAGACCCCGGCATGCTGACCGAACCCACCCGCGCCTGGCTGGACTCCGCCCTCGGCGAGGCCGCCACCGGCACCCCCGCATGGGAGCCGTACTTCGTGGCCGCCGGACGGCACTGCGGCCCCGCGCACGCGGACGAGGCCCGCACCCGACTCCTCAGGGCCGCCGGTGCCGGACCCGACACCCTCGCCCGCCTCTACCACCACGGCACCGCGGCCGAACGCCGCGCCGTCCTCCTGGCCCTCCCCGCTCTCGTCCCCGGCCCCGAGGCCCTGCCCCTCGTCGAGGACGCCCTGCGCACCCACGACACCACCCTCATCGCCGCCGCCCTCGGCCCCTACGCCGCCACCCACCTCCCCGCCCACGCCTGGCGCCACGCCCTCCTCAAGTGCCTGTTCACCGGAGTGCCCGTCACCGCCGTCGCCGGTCTCGCCGAGCGCGCCGCCGGTGACACCGAACTCGCCCGCATGCTCATCGACCACGCCGCCGAACGCACCGCCGCCGGCCGTCCCCTCCCCGACGGTCTGTCCCGCGTCCTCGCCCTCACCACCCCCGCCGAGGAGTCCTGATGCGCATCTTCGACCCGCACATCCACATGACCTCGCGCACCACGGACGACTACCGGGCGATGTACGACGCCGGTGTCCGCGCCCTCGTCGAACCCTCCTTCTGGCTCGGCCAGCCCCGCACCTCGCCCGCCACCTTCCTCGACCACTTCGACTCCCTCCTCGGCTGGGAACCCTTCCGGGCCGCCCAGCACGGCATCACCCACCACTGCGCCCTCGCCCTCAACCCCAAGGAGGCCAACGACCCCCGCTGCGTCCCCGTCCTGGACGAACTGCCGCGGTATCTCGCCAAGGACGGCGTCGTCGCCGTCGGCGAGATCGGCTACGACTCCCTGACCCCCGCCGAGGACACGGCCCTCGCCGCCCAGCTCCAGCTCGCCGCCGACCACGGTCTGCCCGCCCTCGTCCACACCCCGCACCGCGACAAGCTCACCGGTCTGCGCCGCACGATCGACGTCGTCCGCGAGTCCGTCCTGCCCCCGGACCGTGTCCTCCTCGACCACCTCAACGAGACGACCGTCAAGGAAGCCGCCGACAGCGGCGCCTGGCTCGGCTTCTCCGTCTACCCCGACACCAAGATGGACGAGCACCGGACGGTCGCGATCCTGAAGGAGTACGGCACCGGACGCATTCTCGTGAACTCGGCCGCCGACTGGGGGAGAAGCGACCCCCTCAGGACCCGGGCGGTCGCCGACGCCATGCTCGTCGCCGGCTTCACGGACGACGACGTCGACCAGGTCCTGTGGCGCAACCCCGTCGCCTTCTACGGCCTCAGCGGACGCCTCCACCTCGACCTCCCCACCCCACCGGACCTGCACGAGGGCAACTCGGTCCTTCGCGGCGGGGAATGAGGCGCCACGGATGCGCTTCCGGCACCCCGACGGCTCCACCGTCCACCTCGCCTACTGCACCAACGTGCACCCGGCCGAGACCCTCGACGGCGTCCTCGCCCAGCTCCGCGACCACTGCGAGCCGGTCCGCCGCCGGCTCGGCCGCGACCGCCTCGGCATCGGCCTCTGGCTCGCCCGGGACGCCGCGCACTCCCTGACCGCCGACCCGGCCTCCCTCCGGGCGCTGCGCGCCGAGCTCGACCGCCGGGGCCTCGAAGTGGTCACCCTGAACGGCTTCCCCTACGAGGGCTTCGGCGCCGACGAGGTCAAGTACCGGGTCTACCAGCCCGACTGGACCCGCCCCGAACGCCTCGCCCACACCACCGACCTGGCCCGGCTCCTCGCCGCGCTGCTTCCCGAGGACGTCACCGAAGGCTCCGTCTCCACCCTGCCGCTCGGCTGGCGAACCCCTTGGACGGCCACGGCCGCCGCCACCGCCCGCACCGCCCTGTCCACCCTCGCCGCGCGCCTCGACGCCCTGGAGGAACTCACCGGGAAGAGCATCCGGATCGGTCTCGAACCGGAACCCGGCTGCACCGTCGAGACCGTCGCCGACGCCGTCGCCGCCCTGACCTCCCCACCGGGCCTCCGCAGCCCCCGGATCGGTGTCTGCCTCGACACCTGCCATCTCGCGACCTCGTTCGAGGACCCGCGCACCGCCCTGGAGTCGCTCGCCGCCGCCGGCATCGCCGTCCCCAAGGCCCAGCTCTCCGCCGCGCTCCACGCCGAGCACCCGCATCTCCCCGAGGTCAGGGCCGCGCTCGCCGCCTTCGCGGAACCCCGCTTCCTCCACCAGACCCGTACCCGGACCGCCGCCGGACTGCGCGGCACCGACGACCTCCCCGAAGCCCTCGCCACCCGGAGCCACGGCCCCGCCGCAACCTCCGGCGAGAGTCCCACCGCATCCCCCGGCGCGAGCCCTGCCGAATCCCCCGGCGCGAGCCCCGCCCAAGCCTCGGGCGCGAGCCCCGCCCGACCTCCCGGCCCCGACCCCGGAGACACCCCCGGGCTCCCCGACGCGACGCCCTGGCGCGCCCACTTCCACGTACCCCTGCATGCTCCCCCCGCTCCTCCGCTCGCCTCCACGCTGCCCGTCCTCCGGGACACGCTCGCCCTCCTCGTCGGCGGCCCGCACCCGCGCACCCGCCACCTGGAGGTCGAGACCTACACCTGGCAGGCCCTCCCTCCCGACCGGCGCCCCCGCACCCGGGCCCGGCTCGCGGACGGCATCGCCGCCGAACTGACCCTGGCCCGCGACCTGCTGACCGACCTCGGCCTCAAGGAACTGCCATGACCGACAAGCGGCCCACCCCCCTCCTGGTCCTGGACGTCGTCGGTCTCACCCCACGACTCCTCCCGCACATGCCGCACCTGTCCGCCCTCGCCCGCGCCGGGTCCCAGGCCCCGCTCTCCACCGTCCTGCCCGCCGTCACCTGCACCGCCCAGACCACCTTCCTCACCGGCACCCTCCCCGCCGAGCACGGCATCGTCGGCAACGGCTGGTACTTCCGCGAACTCGGCGACGTCCTGCTGTGGCGCCAGCACAACGGCCTCGTCTCCGGCGACCGTCTCTGGGACGCCGCCCGCCGCTCCCACCCCGGCTACACCGTCGCCAACATCTGCTGGTGGTACGCCATGGGCGCCGACACCGACATCACCGTCACCCCCCGGCCCGTCTACTACGCCGACGGACGCAAGGAACCCGACTGCTACACCCGGCCCCCCGCCCTCCACGACGAGCTCACCGAGAAGTTCGGCACCTTCCCCCTCTTCCACTTCTGGGGCCCCGGCGCCGACCTCGAATCGAGCCGGTGGATCGTCGACGCGACCCGTCACATCCTGCGCACCCGCCGCCCCGACCTCGCCCTCTGCTACGTCCCGCACCTCGACTACGACCTCCAGCGTCACGGCCCCGACGATCCGCGCTCCTTCCGCGCCGCCGCCGAGCTCGACGCCGTGCTCGCCCCGCTCCTCGCCGACGCCCGGGCCGAGGGCCGCACGGTCGTCGCCCTCTCCGAGTACGGCATCACCCGTGTCCACCGGCCCGTCGACATCAACCGGGCACTGCGCCGCGCAGGGCTCCTGGAGGTCCACACCCAGGACGGCATGGAGTACCTGGACCCCATGGCCTCCCGGGCGTTCGCCGTGGCCGACCACCAGATCGCCCATGTGTACGTCCGGCGCCCCGGCGACCTGCCGGCCGTCCGGGAGGCGCTCGCGGACCTCCCCGGTCTCGAAGCGCTCCTCGACGACGACGGCAAGAAGGAGTACGGCCTCGACCACCCGCGCTCGGGGGAGCTGGTCGCCCTCGCCGAGCCCGACGCCTGGTTCACGTACTACTACTGGCTGGACGATGCCCGCGCCCCCGACTTCGCGCAGCTCGTCGAGATCCACCGCAAGCCCGGCTACGACCCCGCCGAGCTGCTCATGGACCCGCTCGACCCGTACGTCCGGATCAGGGCGGCCAAGGAGATCGCGCGCAAGAAGCTCGGTATGCGCTACCGGCTCGCGGTCGTCCCTCTCGACCCGTCACCTCTTCGCGGCAGCCATGGCCGCCTCCCCACGAGCGAGGACGAAAGTCCGCTCATTCTGTGCTCCACCCCCCGCGCCGTAAGCGGCCGCGTCGCGGCCACCGATGTGAAGAACCTGCTGCTCAGGCTGGCCGGAGTCGCGTGAGGCCCCGACCGGATTCCAGTGAAGCAGACCCCGACGACAGCCAAGGAGTTATCCACAGATGAGTCGCATCCGTCGCACCGGCCGTACCGACACTGCCGCCGATCCCGAGCTCGTCCACCGGCTCAGCCGGCGCAACATGCTCGGCGTCGCCGCCGGCGCGACCGCCGCCGCCCTCCTCGGTGCCGCGGCCCCCGCCGCAGCGGCCGCCACCGCCGACCCCGCGTCCCGGGGGCAGGGGCACGGGCGCCCCGTCCTGCCGCCCGGGCGGCTCGGCATCCAGCTGTACTCGCTGCGCGACAAGGTCGCCACCCTCGGCTTCGCCGCCGTCTTCGCGGAGCTCCAGAAGTACGGCTACGACGAGGTCGAGTACGCCGGCTACAGCCAGGGCGCCGTCGGCGCGCTGACCCTCGCCGAGCTGAAGAGGCTCACCCGCGACCACGGGCTGCGGGCCATCGGCAGTCACGTCGGCTACTACGCGAGCGACCCCGCCGCGTACACCTTCGCCCAGAACCTCGACCAGGTCCTCGACGACGCCGCCGCCCTGGGCCTGCCCCACATCGGCACCGCCTCCGGGCCGTGGCGCTACGGCTCCACCGTCGACGGCTGGAAGCGCTGTGCCGAGGAGTTCAACCATTTCGGCGCCGAGGCGCGCAAGCGCGGCATGAAGTTCTACCAGCACAACCACTCGGAGGAGTTCTCCTTCGCCACCGACCGCCCCGACGTCCGGCTCTACGACGTCCTCCTCGCCGAGACCGACCCCGAGCTCGTGCACCTGGAGATGGACATCTTCTGGGCGTACGTCGGCCAGTACCGCTACTCCGTCCGTCCGGACGGGACCCCCGCGCCCTTCGACCCCCTCGACTACGTCCTCGCCCAGCCCCACCGCTATCCGCTCTTCCACGTGAAGGACGGCGACCGTGACGACTCGGCGGTCCCCTACGGCTACCGCATGACGGACGTCGGGGACGGGGACATCGACTACCGGCGGTTCATCTCCGCGGTGAACCGTACCCGGCACGGGAGGAACGCCCATCACTGGCAGACCGAGCGTGACAACCCCGTCGACTCCCTCTCCTTCGCCCGCAGGTCCAGCGAGCACCTCCACTCCCTGCGCGAGAAGGGCCGCTGACCCGGCGGCTCTCTCCGTCACCCTGCGCGCACGGGGGTGAGCACCCCGTACGGGGGGTGGGGCGGTCCCGGTCCGATCGGGGCGGACAGGGCCGTCCCACCCCACTGACCATGGAAAACGCTGGTGAAAGGCACCTCGAACCCCTGGTAGAGTTATCTCTGTCGCCGCGGGGGAAACCCCGGAGCGACAGACACCTTGTCCGGGTGGCGGAATGGCAGACGCGCTAGCTTGAGGTGCTAGTGCCCTTTATCGGGCGTGGGGGTTCAAGTCCCCCCTCGGACACCACACGAAAGTGCCGGTCAATCTCGTATCGACCGGCACTTTCGCGTTATCCACAGGCGGGCTTCGCCCGCGATCACAGAGGGTGCACGCCGCCTATCCTGGGGGAGTGAACGAGAACCTTCCTCCCTGCCCGCAGTGTGCCGGCGAGTACACGTACCCGATGAACGAGCTGCTGGTGTGCCCGGAGTGCGGCCACGAGTGGGTCCCGGCCACCGAGGACGCCACGAGCTCCGCCGACACCGCCGGGGAGCGTGTGATCAAGGACGCCGTCGGCAACGTGCTCAGCGACGGCGACACCGTGACCGTCGTGAAGGCGCTGAAGGTCAAGGGCAACCCGTCCGGTATCAAGGCCGGTACCAAGGTGCGCAACATACGTCTCGTCGACGGCGTCGACGGACACGACATCGACTGCCGCATCGACGGCTTCGGCGCCATGCAGCTCAAGTCCAGCGTGGTCAAGAAGGCCTGACGCGGGTCCGCGGGCGCTGCCGGGGTTCGCCGCGCGGGGTGCCCGGTCGTCGTCCTACGCTGAGGTGTTCGTACGTCGCGCACCGAGCGGCGGAGGTATCCCATGGTCGACGGCACCGACGGCAACACCTCATCCGGACCCCCTCCTGCCGGCCCGCCCTCCGGGCCCCTGAGCGGCCCGCCCCCGGAAAGACCCCCGCGAAGACGGGGACAGCGCCTCCTCCTCGCGCTGATCGGCGGGATCGTCCTCGTCGTGGGTGTCGTGGGCGTCCTGATGGGCGCGGGAGCCTTTGACGACGGTGGGCGGGGGACGGGGCAGAGCGCCGGAGCGGCGACGCTCCCGCCGCCCGCACCCCGGACCGCCGGGACCACCACCCCTCCCGCGTCGACCGACCCCTCCTCCGCCGACGGTCTGCACGCCTTCGGTGACACGCAGCGGTACGGGGACGGCGTCGAGGTCGGCGTCGGCGCGCCCGTCCCGTTCACTCCGTCCCGGGGCGCGGCCGGGCACGAGGCCGGGAACACGGCGGTGACGATCCAGGTCACCGTGCGCAACGGGACCGATGCGCGGCTGGACCTGGCGCTCGTGACGGTGACGGCGCGGGACGGCGACGGCCGGGAGGTGACGCGGGTCTTCGATGACGAGCACCACGTCGGACCGGGCCTCACCGGGAGCGTCCTGCCCGGTCGGAGCGCCGTCGCCGTCTACGGCTTCGACGTTCCGCCTTCCGGTAGGGCGGCGCTCGAGGTCGAGGTGAAGGTCGGCTTCGACCGTCCCTCCGCCTTCTGGATCGGCCGGGTTCAGGCGCCCTGAGCTCGGGTCTCGGCACCCTGGGCTCGGGTCTCGGCGCCCCGAGACAAGGTCCCGTCGCCCCGAGACCAGGTCCCAGCACCCTGAGACCAGGTCCCAGCACACCGAGACCAGATCCCGGCTCCCCGAGCTGCCGGGCCGGATCGACACGACATCGCTCGCCTACTTCCTGCGCGCCACGACCAGCCGGCAGTGCGGGCTGCCGTCCTCCCGGCGGCCCAGGGGCTCGATCGCGGTGAGGGAGACCTCGAAGCCGGTCGCCTCCAGGCGGGTGCGGACGTCCGCGAGGCGGAAGGTGCGGTAGTACATGACGAACGGCGGGCGCCAGACGGCGTTCCTGACGCGCATCGCCGCGTCGAAGCCCCACAGCGTCCAGTAGAGGCGGGAGCCGACCGGTGGTGGGGCGGGGAGCGGGAAGGCGAAGGTGCCGCCCGGGCGCAGGGCGGCGTGGACCTGGGCGAAGAGGGTGCGCTGGTCGGCCGGGAGGAAGTGGCCGAAGGCGCCGAAACTGACCGCGAGGTCGAAGGCCGGGGCGAAGGGGAGGGCCAGGGCGTCGGCGCGGACCAGGTCGGCGGTCGGGTGGGCGTTCCGGGCCCGGGTCAGCATGCCCGTACTGAAGTCGACGCCCGTGATGCGGCCCGCGCAGACGGAGCGGAGGACGCCGAGGCCGGCGCCGGTGCCGCAGCAGACGTCGAGGCCGGAGTCGAAGGGGCCGAGGGTCTCCAGGGTGCTGGTGACCGCGGTGAGGAGACGGTCGGAGGTGCGGAAGGGGGTCGCGTCGAACTTGCTCGCGAGCAGGTCGTAGCCGTGCTCGACGGAGGAGAGGGCCTGGACGGTCAGCTCGCGGAGGCTGGGGCCCTGCGGGGTGAACATGGCTCCGAGCCTAGGGGGTGCCCTGCCGGTGGGGTGGAACTCGGGGGGAGGACACCCCTGAGTTGTCACGGGTCGTACGGGTCAGAGCGCGCTGCGTACCGGGGGTGCCGGCCAGGACGGGGCGATGCCGGTCAGCTGGCAGACGAGGAGGTAGAGGGGGATCGGCGGGGTGTAGGGGGAGGTGCCGTCGGGGTGGTGGATGAGGCGCGGGTGGCGGTCGGGGATCTCGGCGCCGGGGGCGTAGCAGGCGGGCAGCGGCCAGGTGAGGTCGAGGTCGGAGCCGGCGGGGACGAGCCACCACCACCAGTCGGAGTCGGCGTAGACGCAGCCCTTGGAGGGGAGCCGGGAGAGGATCTTGAAGCCGAAGCGGGCGGGGACGCCGACGGCGTCGCAGCCGAGGCCGGTGTGGAGTCCGACGGGGACGGCGAGGCGGGTGGCGCCGAGCTCGCGCGGGTGGGCCGGGCCCGACGCACCGCGGGGGTGCGGGGTGACGAGGGATTCGGGTGAGCGGCGCTGGGGCGGTACGGAGGGGGCCTCGGGGGTTCTGAGGATGCGCGGGAAGATGCGGATCGACCTCAGCATGGTTCCCCCGTGCCGTGGGCGAGTTCCGCCCAGACGATCTGTGCCGTGCCGTGGCCGGTGCGGTCGGCTCCCCAGGCGGTGCAGAGCGCGTCGACGATGAGGAGTCCGCGGCCGCGTTCCTCCTCGCCGCAGTCGCGTATCCGGGGGTCGGCGGGGCCGCCCTCGTCGCGTACGGCTATGCGCAGGGTCTCCTCGCCCTCGCGGAGTTCGCAGACGACGCGGTCGCTCGCGGTGTGCACGACGGCGTTGGTGACGAGTTCGGAGACGACGAGGGCGACGGTGTCACGTATGTCGGGGCCGCAGCCCCAGAGGATGAGGCGTTCCTCGGCGAGTCTGCGGGCGCGGGCGACGGAGGAGGTGCGGGCCGGGAGCTCGAAGGCGAAGCGGCGGACGGGATCGGTGTGCTGCTGTGGGCGCTGGGCCATGACCCGAGGGGCTCGAGGGCTCATGAGACCTGAGGGCTGCGCGTTACCAGAAGCCACGACCGGTTCCTCACAACAGTGGGCAGGACTGCCGTACGGCGCTGTCGCCGTGGCGCGGTGGCGCACGGCGGCAGCGTGTACTGGTTCACCGGAACACTGTCCTCCTGGTTCGGACACTTGGCAAGTGGCACTCTGAAAATTGCAGAGTGCTGTGTTCTCTCTGGCCGTGCTTCGTGGCACACTCGTCGAAACAGTGCGTCGGGGAGGTCTGAGAGTGAGCGAGCCGCGGTCCGCCCCCACGGTGGGACAGGTCGTCCTCGGAAGGCGTCTGCAGGACCTGCGCGAGCGGGCCGGCATGAAGCGGGAAGAGGCCGCGAAGATCCTCCGGGTGGCCCCGGCCACCGTCCGGCGGATGGAGACCGCCGAGGTCGCGCTGAAGATTCCGTACGTGCAGCTCCTGTTGAAGGAGTACGGGATCACGGACTCCGAGGCCGAGGGCTTCGTCGCCCTCGCGGAGGAGGCCAACCTCCCCGGCTGGTGGCAGCGGTTCCACGACGTGCTGCCCGGCTGGTTCTCCATGTACGTCAGCCTGGAGGGGGCGGCCAGCCTCATCCGGGCCTATGAACCCCAGTTCGTTCCCGGTCTGCTCCAGACCGAGGACTACGCCCGCGCCATTCTGCGCAGCGGGGCGGTCGGTGGCGGCAGCGATGCCGGCAAGGACGAGGACGCCGAGCGGCATGTAGCCCTGTGGATGGAGCGCCAGTCCCTGCTGACCAGGGACGACGCTCCGAAGCTCTGGGTGATCATGGACGAGACGGTGTTCCGCCGACCGGTCGGTGACGGGCCCGAAGTGATGCGCGACCAGCTCGACCGGCTGCTCGAGGCGTCGGAGCTGCCGAACGTCACCCTGCAGATCGCGGAGTTCGCGTCCGGCCACCATCCCGGTACCTACGGGCCGTTCGTCCTCTTCCGCTTCGCCATGCCCGAACTCCCGGACATGGTCTACAGCGAGTACCTGACCGGCGCGGTCTACCTCGACGCGCGTCCCGAGGTGGCGTCCCACCTGGAGGTCATGGACCGCATGGCGGCGCAGGCCGCGACTGCACAACGCACGAAGGAGATTCTCCGGGATCTCCGCAAGGAGCTGTGAATGGATCGCATATACAACGGCATGCCCGCCGCTGAGCTCGGTGCCGAGGGTTGGCACAAGCCCTGGAGCGGCGGGAACGGGGGCAACTGCGTGGAGGCCATGAAGCTGGCCGACGGCAGAGTCGCCGTGCGACAGTCCGCAGACCCTGAAGGACCAGCGCTCATCTACACCCACGGGGAGATCGCCGCTTTCATCCAGGGCGCCAAATCCGGCCAGGCTGACTTTCTGCTCACCTGACCCCTTCCGTCCCGCCCCTACCATCGCGTAACTCTTGTTGCAGTGCCGCCCGTTCATCCCGACCAGGAGAGCCGATGACCCAGGACCCCGCAGCCCCAAAGAGCGGACAGAGCATCGACACCAGCAAGCCGCATCCCGCGCGGATGTACGACTGGTTCCTGGGCGGCAAGGACAACTACCCGGTCGACGAGGCGATGGCACGTCAGCTGCTCACCGTCGACGCCCGGGGCCGGGACATGGCCCGCGTCAACCGGGCCTTCATGCACCGCGCCATCCGCTGGCTCAGCGCCCACGGCGTCCGGCAGTACCTGGACGTCGGCACGGGCATCCCGACCGAGCCCAACCTGCACCAGATCGCGCAGGAGGCCGCGCCGGAGTCCCGCATTGTCTACTGCGACAACGACCCGATCGTGCTCGCGCACGCGGCCGCCCTGCTGCGCTCGACCCCGGAGGGGGCCACCGAGTACATCCAGGCGGACGCCCGCGAGCCCGAGGTCATCCTCGAAAGGGCCGGAAAGGTCCTTGATTTCGACCAGCCCATCGCCCTGTCGATGCTCGCCCTGCTGCACTTCGTGGGGGACGAGGACGGTGCGTACGAACTGGTCTCCAAGATCGTCGAGAAGCTCGCGCCGGGCAGCTATCTCGTCCTCTCCCATGTCACCGGGGACTTCGACCCCGAGGGCGCGGCGAAGGCGAGTGCCATGTACAGGGCGCGCGGGCTGACCCTGCGGCCCCGCTCGCGCGACGAGCTGGCCGCGTTCTTCGACGGCCTGGAGTTCGTCGAGCCCGGGGTCTCGCTCACCGCCGAGTGGCACCCGGAGCTGGGCGAGCCCGTCCCCGTCCAGGGCGACGACCCCATCCCGGGGTGGGCCGCGGTGGCCCGCAAGCCCTGACCCGCGAGGACCTCTGGAAGGAGGGGCCCGCTCGGCGACGCCGAGCGGGCCCCTTCCGCTTCTACGGCTTCACCAGCGTCACCAGGAAGCTCCCGGGCCGGCTGATGTTGCCGGCCGCGTCGATCGTCCGGTACTCGACGGTGTGCGTGCCGTAGTCCGGGGTCGCGTCGTCCCACGGCACCGCCCGGCTCCGGCCCAGCTTCCCGTACACGAGGTCGTCGATCACCGTGCCGCCCGGAGAGAAGCGGAACGGCGCGTCGGCGTCCGTCGGCCAGCCGTAGTACGTGTACCAGCCGTCGCCGTCGACCCGGAACTGGCCGACCACGGCACCGTCCCGGTCGTCCCGCGCGGTCAGCCGCATCGTGAACGCGCCGTCGTAGACGTACTCCACCGGGCGCCCGGGACGCCGTACCGTACGCAGCGGCTCGGAGAGTTCGTACGCTGCGGTGGCCGGGCGGGCGTCCACCGTCCAGCTCAGCTCCTCGTCCGTGCCCGCGAGACGGGCCGTGAGCGTGTGGGTGCCCGGCGCGATCCGCAGGGCGCCCAGGTCCAGGTCACGGTCGTCGCGGCCGTACGTCGAGACCGGCCGTCCGTCCAGAAGCCAGCGCACGGCGGGGGTGCCGTCCACCGCGTGGGTGGTGTCCGCGTGGACGACGCTGCGGGCGCCGACGGGCGACCCGGTCGGGGTGTGCCCGGTGAAGCCGGGAGTCTCCGGGCCCCGCACCGTGGTCAGCGAGGTGTCCACCGTCCAGGCGACGGTCCGGGTGAGCGCCGCCGAGGCGCGGACCGCCGGGTCGCGGACGAAGGGCGTCGGGTCCGTGACCGTGGCCGTCAGGGTGTGCGTCCCGGGGGAGACCCGCAGCCTCCGCAGGTCGACGGTGCGGGCGCCGCGGGTGTCGAGGCCGCGCCCGTCGAGCTTCCAGGTGACGGCGAGCGCGCCGCCCACCGGGTGCAGGGTGTCCACCCACACCGTGCGGTCCGCCCCGATCGGTGTCGTGTTCGGGGTGTGGTCCTGGACCAGGTTCACCTTCGAGGAGATCGCCCGGACCATCACCTCGCGCTCCACCTGGTCGAAGGCGTAGCCGAGGGTCTTCATGAGGGAGTGGCGGCTCGGGCGCCAGACGCCCTTCGTGCTGTACATGCCGCCCTCGTGGCGGCCGATGACCCCGCCGGACTCGCTCTTCTCGCCGAGCCAGCGCCACCACTTGGCCCGCTGCTCCCGCATCTGCGGCTCCGTCAGGAGCGTGTGGTGGACGGAGGAGGGTTCGGGGCCTTCGTAGGTCTCGCCCGGGACCCCGCGCGCGTAGTAGTCGTACTCGTCCTGGAGGCCGCCGAGCGAATGCCCTATCTCGTGGGGGGTGATGAGAGAGGAGAGCGCGTTGCCGCCGGAGGCCGTGGCGTAACTCCCGCCCGCGCCGCCGTAGGTGTCGCTGTGGGCGAGGGCGACGATCTGGCGGTTGGCGCGGCTGGTGCCGGGGACGAGGTCGGCGAGCGCGGCGGCCTTGCGGCTGTCGACGGTGAGGAGCCGCTGCACGCTGTCCGGATCGCAGCCGCCCCAGAAGCCCATGTCGAGCGCCGTGTCGCGGGCGGGGGCGGTGAGGCCCGGGTCGCAGTCGACGCCGGACTCCGCCGAGGGGACCTCCACGGCCCACACGTTGACGTACGAGCGGTAGGAGGCGAAGGGCTCGATGCTCCACAGGGTGTTCAGGTGCCGTTCCAGGTCGGCCCGGAACGCCGGCATCTCCGCCGCGGTGTAGCCGTCGCCCATGAACACCAGGTTGAACCGTCTGTCGGCGGGCCCGGTGGTCTGTACGGGAACGACGGCCGGCCCCTCACCGGACGTGGGTGTCCCGGCGGCCGCCGGCGTGGTTCCCACCAGGCCGGCGGCCAGCAGACAGACCGCGGCGAGGCGGGCCGCCGCACGTCGAACTCCCTTGCGCTGTGAGGTCATGGGGCGCGAGCCTAGGCCGCGCCCCCGACCTCGTAAAGGTGTTCGTCAGCCGTCCGTTCGTCGCCCGGCCACCTCAGCTTCGGAGCCAGGCAAGGCCCGGGTGCTCCGCCGTGTAGCCGTCCACCAGGCGCCGGGCCACCGCCACCGAGTCCACCAGCGGATGCAGCGCGAAGGCCTTGACGGCCGTCGCCCGTGAGCCGCTCTCCACCGCCGCGAGGACCTCGCGCTCGACCCCCTTCACGGCGGTCACCAGACCGACGGCGTGGTAGGGCAGCGGGGCCACCGACACCGGGTGGGCGCCGTTCGCGTCCACGAAGCACGGCACCTCGATCACCGCGTCCGCGTCGAGCACCGAGAGCGTCGTGCCGTTGCGCACGTTGAGGATCAGGGTGGTCCGCTCGTCCCGGGCGATCGCCCGCATGAGGGCGAGCGCGACCTTCTCGTAGCCGCCGGACTCCAGGTCCTCCTCGTCGCGTTCCCCGATCCCGGCGGCCTCCCGGTTGGCCGCCATGTAGGTGGCCTCCCGGTCGGCGAGCGTACGGTGCCAGGCGGCCAGCGCGGGGGTGTCGGGCTTGCCCATCTCCTCGTAGAAGGCGCCCTGCTGGTCGCGCAGGTACGCGCCGCGCGTCCGCTCGGCCGTCCGGTAGGCGTGGACCGCCTCCCGGTTGAAGTAGTAGTAGTGCAGGTACTCGTTGGGGATCGCGCCGAGCGAGCGCAGCCACTCCGGGCCGAAGAGCCGGCCCTCCTCGAAGGAGCCGAGCGCCTGCTCGTCGGCGAGCAGCCGCGGCAGCTCGTCCCGGCCGCCGACCCGCAGCCCGCGCAGCCAGCCCAGGTGGTTGAGGCCCACGTAGTCGATCCAGGCCTCGTCGGGGTTCGCGCCGAGGATGCGGGCGACCCGGCGGCCGAGGCCCACGGGCGAGTCGCAGATGCCGACGACCCGGTCGCCGAGCACCCGGGACATCGCCTCCGTGACGAGACCGGCCGGGTTGGTGAAGTTGATGACCCAGGCGTCCGGGGCGAGTTCGGCGATCCTCCGGGCGATGCGCAGCGCGACGGGCACGGTCCGCAGCCCGTACGCGATGCCGCCGGCGCCCACCGTCTCCTGGCCGAGCACGCCCTCGGCGAGCGCGATCCGCTCGTCGGCGGCCCGGCCCTCCAGGCCGCCGACCCGGATCGCGGAGAACACGAAGTCCGCCCCGCGCAGCGCCTCGTCCAGGTCCGCGGTCGCCGTCACCACCGGCGCGCCCCGTACCCCTTCCGCCTGGTCCGCGAGGACCCGCGCGATGGCCGAGAGCCGTCCCTCGTCGAGGTCGTACAGGGTGACGTGGGTGACCCGCCCCTCGGCGTGGTCGCCGAGGAGAGCGCCGTACACCAGCGGCACCCGGAATCCGCCGCCTCCGAGAATCGTCAGTTTCATGTGCGTACGCTACTCGGACGGGCCCTCTGAGCAGCGGGATTCCGGCGCTCCGTCCACGCGGGCGTCCACATGCCGGGCGTCCGCCCCTCGCGCGGGGTGGGGGAGAATGGCGTCATGTCCCGACGCAAGACCCGCCCCCGTACGTCCCCGGCCTCCCGTACGTCTCCGCGTGCCGCCGCCGCACCGGCCGTGACCGGGGCCTCGCCCTGCCCCTGCGGTCTCGACGCCGAGTACGGCGCGTGCTGCGGCCGGTTCCACTCGGGCGGCGGCACGGCGCCCACCGCCGAGCTCCTGATGCGCTCCCGCTACAGCGCCTTCGTCGTCCGCGACGAGGCGTATCTGCTGCGCACCTGGGCTCCGGAGACCCGGCCGGGCGAGGTCGAATTCGACCCGGGGATGCGCTGGGCCGGCCTGGAGATCGAGGAGACCGGCGAGGGCACCGCCTTCCACCGACACGGCACCGTCACCTTCACGGCCCGGTACGTCCACGGCGGCGAACCCGGCGCCCTGCACGAGCGGAGCCGCTTCGCCCGCCAAGAGGGCGCGTGGGTGTACGTGGACGGCGACTTCATCGAGTAGGGCGCCCGGCTTTCAGCGTCGGGGCGCACGCCTTCAATGGACAGGGCGCACGCCTTCATCCGACAGGGTGCACGCCTTCATCCGACAGGGCCGCACGCCTGCATCGGACACGGTGCACGCCTTCATCGGGCAGGGCGCACCTCAGCGCACGCTCGTGCCCGCGGTGACCCGTCCCCTCGGGAGGCCGCTCGCGAGGTCCTCGGCGACGATCTTCTTGGCGATGGCGTCCGTCGCCACGCGCAGCTCGGGGCCGCTGGGCCGGCCGCGTTCCTGTGCGACGACGTCGGAGAGCCAGTCGCCCCAGGCGTGCGTGATGACGTCGGCCTCGCGCTTGCCGGCCGTCGTGTGGGACAGCAGGTTGCCGTCGCGGGTGAGGAAGCCCTCGTCGACCATCCGGTCGAAGACCGGAAGCAGCACCTCGGGCGGCACCCGCCGGCCGGCCGAGATCAGGCCGAGGCTCGCGTGCCCGACGGTCCGCGTGAAGAGTTCGACCTGCATCACGGCCCAGGCGCCGGCCGTGTCGAGCCGGGTGTCGGACGCGGCGACGATCGTCCGCGCGGTCTCGTAGTCGGTGCGGCGCAGGATGCGGCCGACGGACAGTTCGAGGAGCTTCTCGGAGTCGCCGGACGTGGTGGGGGAGCCGAAGCCCTCGCCCATGTCGGGGGCTGCCGCGCGGGCCGAGTCGCGGAGCGTCACCTGCTTCAAGAAGAGGGCCACCACGAAGCCGACGGCGGCGACGGGCACGGTCCAGAGGAAGACGGTGTGGAGGGTGTCGGCGTAGGCCTGGACGATCGGCTCCGCCACCCGGTCGGGCAGTGCGTGCAGCCCGGCCGGGCTCTGCGCGGCCTGCGCCAGGCCGGCCGGGTCGATGCCGAGACTCCCGGCGACGGCGGCGGCCTCTCCGACGCCGGCCGCGAGGTTGGGCTTGAGGGAGTTGGCGTAGATCGTGCCGAAGACGGCGGTGCCGAAGGAGCTGCCGAGGGTGCGGAAGAAGGTGACGCCGGAGGTGGCGGTGCCGAGGTCGGCGTAGTCGACGGTGTTCTGCACGGCGATGGTGAGGACCTGCATGCACAGGCCGATGCCGGTGCCGAGGACGAACATGTACAGCGACTCCAGCCAGGTGCTGGTCTCCGGCCCCATGAGGGAGAGCAGGAAGAGGCCGACGCCCATCACGAGACTGCCGACGATCGGGAAGATCCGGTAGTGGCCGGTCTTGCTGACGACGTTGCCGCTGAAGATGGAGGCGATGAGCAGGCCGACGACCATGGGCAGGGTGCGGATGCCGGACATGGTCGCCGACTCCCCGTCGACGTACTGCAGATAGGTCGGCAGGAAGGTCATCGCGCCGAGCATGGCGAAGCCGACGACGAAGCTGAGCACGGAGCAGACCGTGAAGACGGGGTTCCCGAACAGCCGCATGGGCAGCATGGGTTCGGGCGCCCGGGTCTCCACCCAGCAGAACAGGGCCAGGGCGACGATACCGCCGACGAAGAGCCCGATGATGACGCCGGATCCCCAGGCGTACTCGTTGCCGCCCCAACTGGTCGCCAGGATCAGGGCGCTGGATCCGACGGCGACGAGCGCGATGCCCGCGTAGTCGATGACCGGCCGGCTCGCGGAGCGTACGGAGGGGATCGTGCGGGCGGCGGCGATGACGACCAGGATCGCGATGGGGACGTTGACGTAGAAGGCCCAGCGCCAGCTGAGGTGGTCGGTGAAGAGACCGCCGAGGAGCGGGCCGATGACGGTCGAGACACCGAACACGGCTCCGATCGCGCCCTGGTACTTACCGCGTTCGCGCAGCGGGATCACATCGGCGATGAGCGCCATCGAGGTGACCATCAGACCGCCGGCGCCGATGCCCTGGAGACCACGCCAGACGATCAGCAGCGTCATGTTGGTGGCGAGTCCGCAGAGGAACGAGCCGGTGATGAAGACGATCGCGGAGATCTGGAAGATCACCTTGCGGCCGAACAGGTCGCCGAACTTGCCGACGAGGACGGTCGCGACGGTCTCCGCGAGCAGGTACGAGGTGACCACCCACGACATGTGGGCGGCGCCGCCGAGGTCCGAGACGATCGTGGGCAGCGCGGTGCCGACGATCGTCTGGTCGAGGGCGGCGAGGAGGACGCCCAGCATGATCGTGCCGAAGACGATGTTGCGGCGGCGGCTGTCGAGCACGGGTGGCTCGGTGGCGGCCGAGGGCGCGGGCGCTGCGTCGCTGGTCGTGGTCACTCTCGCAGCGTCACATCGCCACCGCCCTCACGCATGCGGGGGACGGCCGAACCGGTGTACCCCGTCAGGGGGTGACGGGCAGTCGGGGGTGGTGCTTGGCGAGGATCTTGTTGGCCCGCGCGAGGGCGGCGAGCGAGTGCTCGCGGTCCGCCCGGTCCTCCGCGCAGAGCGGCCCCCGGAAGCGGTACACCTCGCGTGCCGCGCAGTCCGCGTCGACCTCGGCCTGGAGGACGTGCAGCGGCAGGCAGGCGCCGATCATCGCGGCCACGCTGTCGGGGATCGGGACGGGAACGAGGCGCGAGGGCGAGGTGATCACGGGTCAGTCCTAGTCGGTCCGGGGAGGGTACGGAAGGGTCTCCTCTCCATACGTACCGGATCGCCGTGCGGGTTCCGGTACGGCGATGTCCCGGGCGGGCAACGACGGAGCGCGCCCTCGAAGGCGTGCGCGGGCCCCCGGGGCGCGGACCGTGCGCGGGCGCCGGCCGCGGCCGGACGCGTTCCCGCAGGTACGGGGGCGGGTGGCCGGCGCCGCATTGCGCACCGTCCTTGCGTTTCGCTCGGGAGTTCGTCGAACGTGCTGTCGGAGCGGGGTGCCAGGGGCGGGTCTTCCGTTCGCGGAATGTGTGGCATCTCACGTTGCGGTCGGGCGGCTCCCGGGCCGTCTCCCGCGGCTAGGTGAGGATCTCGGCCAGGTCGTACGAGACGGGCTCGTCCAGCTGTCCGTAGCCGCAGGACTCCGGCGTCCGGTCCGGGCGCCACCGCTTGAACTGGGCGGTGTGGCGGAAGCGGTCGCCCTCCATGTGGTCGTATCCGACCTCGCACACGCGCTCCGGCCGCAGCGCCACCCACGACAGGTCCTTCTTGCCCGACCAGCGGCTCGGGGCACCCGGCAGCCTGGCGCCCTCGTGCGCCGCCTCGTCCGTCCACGCCGCCCACGGGTGACCGTCCGGGGGATCCATCCGGAGCGGCTCCAGCTCCTCGACGAGCTCCGCGCGGCGGACGGCGGTGAAGGCCGCGCACACCCCGACGTGCTGGAGGACGCCCCCGTCGTCGTACAGGCCGAGCAGCAGCGAGCCGACCACCGGCCCGCTCTTGTGGAAGCGGTATCCGGCCACGACGACGTCGGCCGTCCGCTCGTGCTTGATCTTGTACATGAGGCGGGCGTCCGGCCGGTACGGCAGGTCGAGCGGCTTGGCGATCACCCCGTCGAGGCCGGCGCCCTCGTACTGCTCGAACCAGCGGGCGGCGAGCTCGGGGTCCCGGGTCGCGGGCGCGAGGTGGACCGGCGCGTCGACCCCGTCGAGGATCCGCTCCAGGGCCGCCCGGCGCTCGCTCAGCGGGGTGTCGAGCAGCGAGTCGTCCCCGAGGGCGAGCACGTCGAAGGCGATGAACCGGGCCGGGGTGGTCCCGGCCAGCATCCGGACCCGGGAGTCGGCCGGATGGATCCGCTCGGAGAGCCGGTCGAAGTCGAGCCGCCCGGCGTGCTCGATCACGATCTCCCCGTCGACGACGCAGCGCTCCGGCAGCCGGGCCGCGAGCGCCTCGACCAGCTCGGGGAAGTAGCGGGTGAGCGGCTTGCCCGTACGGCTGCCGATGACGAGCTCCGGCCCGTCCCGGTGCACGATCGCGCGGAAGCCGTCCCACTTCGCCTCGTACTGCATGCCGGGCGGGATCCGCTTCACGGCCTTGGCGAGCATCGGTTTCACGGGCGGCATCACCGGAAGATCCATGGGGTGATTGTCCGGTATGCGCGAGGTGTCGGCGAGCCCTAGGCTGACCGGCATGGCAGGCAAGGCGGCAGCGGTGGAACTGGAAGTCGGCGACCGGACCGTACGGGTCTCCAACCCCGACAAGGTCTACTTCCCCGAACCCGGCTACACCAAGATGGACATGGTCCAGTACTACCTGGCCGTGGGCGACGGCGTCACGCGCGCCCTGCGGAACCGGCCCACCACCCTGGAGCGCTACCCCGACGGGGTGACCGGCGAGTCCTTCTTCCAGAAGCGCGCCCCGAAGTACCTGCCCGACTGGATCCCCACGGCCCACATCACCTTCCCCAGCGGCCGGTCGGCCGACGAGATGTGTCCCACCGAGCCGGCGGCCGTGCTCTGGGCGGCCAACCTCGGCGCGGTCACCTTCCACCCCTGGCCGGTACGCCGGGACGACACCGATCATCCCGACGAACTGCGCATCGACCTCGACCCGCAGCCCGGCACGGACTACGCCGACGCCGTCCGCGCCGCCCACGAGCTGCGCGCGGTCCTCGACGAGCACGGGCTGCGCGGCTGGCCGAAGACCTCGGGCGGCCGAGGCCTCCATGTCTTCGTGCCGATCGTCCCCGAGTGGACGTTCACGCAGGTCAGACGGGCGGCGATCGCCTGTGGCCGGGAGCTGGAGCGGCGGATGCCGGACCGGGTCACCATCAAGTGGTGGAAGGAGGAGCGCGGCGAGCGGATCTTCGTCGACTACAACCAGACGGCCCGGGACCGCACCATCGCCTCCGCCTACTCCGTACGCCCCCGCCCGCACGCCCCCGTCTCGGCGCCGCTGCGCTGGGAGGAGATCGACGACGCCGTGCCGCGGGATTTCGACATCAGGACGATGCCCGCCCGGTACGCGCAGGCCGGCGACGTCCACGCGGACATGGACGACGAGCGGTTCAGCCTGGAGTCGCTGCTCGAACTGGCCCGGCGCGACGAGGCGGAGCACGGCCTCGGTGACCTTCCGTATCCGCCGGAGTACCCCAAGATGCCGGGCGAGCCGAAGAGGGTGCAGCCGAGCCGGGCGAAGAAGGAGCCCGAAGAGGGGTAGGGGCCGAGGGCCGGGGCGCCTCCGGGTGGGCGTCACCGGCCCTCGATCGTCACCCTAAAACAACACGAACGGTCGTGCTAGCATTTTTCCGTACCCAGGACGACCGAGGAGATCCGGCATGTACCCGATGGCTCCGCTCATCCGCACCGCCCTGAACACCGCCGCGCGCGTCGCCCCGGGCCCGGCCGGCCGGTGGGCCTTCCGGCTCTTCGTCCGCCCGCTCGGCAGAGCGAAGGTGAAACCCGGAGAACGGACGCTCCTCGCCGCCGCCCGTACCGGCACCCTCCACGTCCGGGGCCAGGAGGTCGTCACGTACGCCTGGGGCGACGGCCGGCGGCCCGTCCTGCTCGTCCACGGCTGGTCCTCCCGCGCCTCACGGCTCGGCGCCTTCGCCGAGGAGCTCCTCGCGCGCGGGTACAGTCCGGTCGCCTTCGACGCACCCGGCCACGGCGATTCCTCGGGCAAGGCGAGCAACATCGCCGAATACCGGGAGATCATCCGGGAGTTGCACGCCCGGCACGGCGACTTCGAGGCCGTCGTCGCCCACTCCTTCGGCGTCCTCGCCTCCCTCTTCGCCCTCCGCGACGGCGTCCGCACGGCCCGCTTCGTGGGCCTCGGCGGCGTCGGCTCCTTCACCATGCTCCTGGAGGGCTTCCGGGCCGGACTCCGTCTGGACGAGCGGGTGGTGCGGGCCATGCGCGGGTACGTCGAGCGGCGCCTCGTCCCGGGCGAGCCGGGCGTCTGGGACCGCTTCGGCGCCGACCACGCGCCGGACGAACTCGGTGCGCCCGTCCTGCTGTTCCACGACGAGGGCGACGACATGGTGCCCCTGGCCCAGGCGCGGTTCCTCGCCCGGGCCCACGGAGACAGGGCCCGGCTCGTCGTCACCCGGGGCCTCGGCCACCGCCGCATCCTCACGGATCCGGACGTCGTGGCCGAGGCGGTGGCGTTCGCGACCGCCGGCTCCGACGCGGAACCGGCGGTCAGGGCACGCGACGGAGTCAGTTCAACGGCGTGGTGATCGCCGCCGAGTTGTTGCCGGACCGGGGATCCGGGGTCGAGCCGGTCGCGGAGGCCCCGTTCGTGACGGCCCCCGTCGAGCGGACCATCACCTTGAGCGTGAGGGTGGCCGTCCCGCCGTTGGCCAGACTGCCGAAGTGGCAGGTCACGGTGTCCGTACTGCCCGCCGGCGGGGTGTCGCACGTGCCGGTGGACGGCGTGGCCGTGGTGAAGCGGACGTTCGCCGGGAGGTTGTCGGTGAGGACCACGTCCTCCGCCGCCGTCGGGCCCTGGTTCCTCACCCGGATGGTGTAGGTGAGGGTCCCCCCGTTGGCCACCGGCTCGGGGCTGGCCGCGATCGAGGCGGCCAGGTCGGCGAGCGGCCGGGTCACGGCGATGCTGTGCGTGTTGCCGGCCGAGAGCGAGGTGACGCCCTCGAGGTACTGGAGGCAGGGCGAGGTCTGGCCGAGGGCGCAGACCCGGATGGGCGTGTGGCGGTCGGTCCTGGTCCCGTCACCGAGCTGCCCCTGGTCGTTGGCGCCCCAGGCCCGGACGGAGCCGTCGGACCGCAGCGCGAGGCTGTGCAGGCCGTTCGGGCCTCCGGCGACGGCGGTGACGCCCGTCAGGACGCCCGCGCAGCCGCCGGGGGCGCACACCTGGACAGGGACGGATCTGTTGAAGGTGTCCCCGACGCCGAGCTGGCCGTCGGCGTTGTACCCCCAGGCGACGGCGGTGCCGTCGCTGCGGGCCGCCAGGCTGTGGTAGGCACCGGCCCCCACGGACCTCACCCCCGAGAGGAAGGCACCGCAGGGCGCGACCTGCCCGATCGCGCAGACCTGTACGGGGTTCGTGGCCAACGCGCCGCTGCCGTCGCCCAGAGCCTCTCCCGAGCCCCAGGTGAAGGCGGAGCCGTCGCTCCGCGACGCGACGCTGTGGGTGGTGCCGGCCGCGATGGAGACCACGTCGGACAGGCTCCCGACCGCCACGGGGGAGATGCGGAAGTCGGTGGTGCCGTCGCCGAGCTGGCCGGTGTCGTTGAGGCCCCAGGAGCGGACGTGGCCGTCCGACAGCAGCGCGAGGCTGTGCTGGTAACCGCCCGCGATGCTGGTGACATTGCTCAGGTACGACGTGCACGGGGCGGTCCCACCCACGGCGCAGACCCGGACCGGCGTCGTCTCGTGGTTGACCGCGCTGCCCTCGCCGAGCTGGCCGAAGCCGTTGTTGCCCCAGGACACGACGGTCCCGTCGGTGAGCAGCGCGAGGCTGTGGACGTCGCCGGCCGCGACGGCGACGACGCCCTTCAGGAAGGACGCGCACGGCGCGGTCTCGCCGACGGCGCACACCTTGACGGGCGTGGTGCGGGCGGTGTTCGTGCCGTCGCCGAGCTGGCCGCTGAGGTTGGCGCCCCAGGCGACGACGGAACCGTCCTCGAGGAGGGCGATGCTGTGGTCGTCACCGCCCGCGACCTGCACGGCCTTGCCGAGCGGCGTGGTGCAGATCGCGTTCCCGCAGGCCCGCCCGGGGACGCTGCTCGACCCGGCGGTGCTGCCGTCGCCGAGCTGACCGCCCGCGTTGTTCCCCCAGGTGAGGGCGGTGCCCGGCGGAGCCGTACGGATGTCCCGTGCCACCGCGCCGTCGGCGTGCGCGGGGGACGGGGCGGACAGGCCGAGGCCGGGCAGCAGCAGGGCGGTGGCCAGGGCGGCGGCCGTCCCGAGCGTTCTTCGCAGGGCGGGTCTGCGGCGGGTGCCCGGCGGGGCGTCCGAGTCGGACATACGCGCTCCTCTCACGGGCCGGACCGGACCGGGGGCGGGTTGCCGACGATTCCGTCCGACGCGCTCACCCTGCGGCGGCGCCCGGGCGTGCGCGCGGGCGACACCCCGCCCTCACTCGATCGGCGAGAGCGCCGTAACCGGGCGGGTGGCCCGGGATGCGGGGAGCACGGGGGCGTGAGAGGAAGGAGCCTTGGACGCGTGCGGGTCAGGCCGGATCGGCAAGGGCTTCGCGGCCCTTGTCGGTGACCGAGGAGAGCAGGCGGGCCGTGATGCCCCGCTCGGCGCGGGCGTACGAGCCGGGGTCGCCGAACAGCACCGACCGGGCGTTGGCCGCCTCCATGAGGGCGATCACCTCGAAGGCCAGCTGCTCCACGTCCAGGTCCTCGGCGAACTCCCCGACGGCACGCGCCTCGGTCAGGGCCCCCTCCACGTACGTGGTCCAGTCGCGGCGGGTTCCGGCGACGGCGTCGTGGACCGGGCCCGTGCGGGCGTCGAACTCGGCCGAGACCGCGTAGAAGAAGCAGCCGCCCGCGAAGACCCGCTCCGAGGAGTACGCGAGCCAGTTCCGGCACAGTTCGCGCACCCGCCGCGCGCCGGGCGGAAGCTCCTTGAGCGGGGTGACGACGCGGTCGGCGAAGACGGCGACGGCGGCCCTGACGGTGGCGAGCTGGAGCTCCTCCTTGGAGCCGAAGAGGGCGAAGACACCGCTCTTGCTCAGCTCCAGCTCGGTCGCGATCCGCCCCAGGGACAAGCCCTCGAGCCCCTCGACCGAGGCGATGTCCATCGTCCGGCCCAGGACGAGACGCCGGGTCTGGTTGCCCCGCTCGACGCGTCCGTCCGTCTTGGTGCCGGTGCCGCTTCCGGTGCTGCCGCTCATGCCCCCATCGTACTGAACGCACGACCGTGCGGACATCTTGGCGCCCGCCGGGGCTACCCGGCCCGCTCTCCCGGGTCCCGCCGCTCCGCCGGGGCCAGCAGGAGCACCTCCAGGGCCCGCGCGCAGGACCGCGCCTGCGCCACGTACCAGTCGAGCCGCGCGTCGGTGATCAGCTCGGGCGTCGCGCGGACGGCGAGCGCGAACCGCGCGTGCCCCGCGCGCTCCAGGACCGGCACGGCCACCGTCCGCACCCCGAGGGCCGACTCGCCGTCGTTGAGGGCGTACCCCGCCTCCCGTACGCGTGCCAACTCGGCGGCCAGGGCGGGAGGTTCGACGATGGTCCGCTCCGTGAACGCGTACAGCGGCGGCAGGGAGCGCGGGCCGCCCTCGCCCGCCCGGGGCCAGGCGAGCAGCACCTTCCCGAGCGCCGTCGAGTGCAGCGGCCGGCGCAACCCCACCTTCGGGGTCACCGAACCACCCGCCACGATCACCACGTGCGGACCGCTGCGCAGGGCCAAGTCGGCGGTGGCGCCGGTCCGTTCGGCCAGATCGGACAGCTCGGGCGCGGCCAGGTGCAGCCCCCGCTGGTGGTACGAGAGACGGCCCAGCTCCGTCATCGCCGGACCCAGCCGGTAGCGCGCGGTCCGGGCGTCCTGCTCCAGGAAGCCCGCACCGAGCAGGGTGCGGGCCAGCCGGTGCGCCGTCGAGGTGGAAAGGCCGAGCCGGCGCGCGAGGTCGGAGGCGCTCAGGTCGGGCCCGTTGTCGTGGAAACAGTGCAGCACGTCCAGTGCGCGGCGGACCGCCTGGGCGCCCGCCGGGGGTCGGACGATGCCGGCCTCGGTCGTCATAGGGTTCGCTCCCCGTGGGTGATCGGGCTCCCACGCTCCCACATGGCGGGAGCCGAATCAGGCTCGGGGCAAGGTCGGAAACACTCCGTTCACAAGCAATCCCACATCGTGGGAGCAGAGTTGTGGGCGGTCGAAGAACCGTGGCAAGGTTCCGGCCAACACCCGACAGCGGCACCGAGCCGGAAGGAGCAGGCCGCCGATGAACGCACGACACGCGCCGGACGCCCTCCGCGCACCGCTCGCCCTCACCCGGCGCCGCCACATCGACCTGGCGCGCTTCGCCGGCGCCGGCTGTCGCTGACACCCGGCCTTCGCCCGACAGCTCCCTCCGCCCGGCACCGGGCGTTCGCCGACGCGTCCGGCAGTAGCTTTCGAGCCACGCCGTCGGCGCCGAACGCGCTGAGAGCCCGTGCCCACGCCCGCCGGTCGTCCGCCGGTCCTGCGTGGCAGCCGGTCCTCCCCGGCGGCCGGTCCACCGTGCCCGCCGACCCGACCCCTCCCTCCTTCACGGGCGGCCGTGCCCCGCCGCCGTCTCCCGACCCTTCACACCCCGGGATGCCCTCCATGCCGTACGCCCGCGTTCCCGACACGCTCTGGTTCACCCGCTGCCCCGTCCCCACCGCCACCGGCGTCGCCGCCGACCGGGGCTGGCTGGCCGGGGAGTTCGCCCCCGACGACATCGCCGTCCGCTCGCTCCAGGACGCCGAACCAGGCGCCGACCGCGCCACCCACTTCACCCACGCCCTGCCCGGGCTCTTCCGCGAGGGCGGCAACGTGCCCGCCCTGTGGGCCCGTTCGCGGGGCGAGCGCACCCGGCTCGTGGGGCTGACCTGGATCGAGGAGCGCCAGGCGGTGCTCGTCGCCCCCGGCTCCCCGGTGCGCGGAGCCGCCGCCCTGCGCGGACTCCGGCTCGCCGTCCCGCGCCACTCCGTGCCCATCGACTTCTGGCGGGCGATGGCCCTGCGCGGCTTCGAGGGCGCCCTCGCCTCTGCGGGGTACGGACTCGGCGACGCCGTCCTCGTCGACGTACCGGCCGACGGTCATCGGGGGCAGTGGGCCGCCGAGCTCGACGCCCTGCGCCGGGGCGAGGTCGACGCGGTCTACGTGAAGGGGGCCCTCGCCGTCGAGGCGGCCCGACGCGCCGGTGCCGAGGTGGCCGTCGAGCTCGACGACCTGCCCGACCCCGCGCACCGCGTCAACAACGGCACCCCGCGCCCCCTCACCGTCCACCAGGACCTCCTGGACGAACACCCCGAGCTCGTGGCGCGCTTCCTCGCCGTACTGCTCCGCGCCGCCGACTGGGCCGCCGGCGAGCCCGCCGAGGTCGCCCGCATCCTCGGCGCCGAGACCGGGGCGGGCGCCGAGGGCGTCGCGGGCGCCTACCGGCCCGGCACCCACCGCACCCTCCACCCCGACCTGTCCGAGACCCGGCTCGACCTGCTCGCCCGGCAGGAGCGGGCCCTGCGCGCCCACGGCTTCCTGCCCGAGGCGGTGGACGTACGCGCCTGGGCCGACCCGGAGCCCCTGCGCCGCGCCCACCGGATCGCGGCCACCGGCACGCCGGAACCGCTCGCCCGGCCCGTGCCGTAAGGGCCCGCGCCGGAACCGTCCACCCGTCCGGTAACGGCTCACGCCAGAACCGCCCGTCCGGTAGCGGCCCGCGCCGGAACCGTCCACCCGTCCCGTAACGGCTCACGCCAGAACCGCCCGTCCGGTAGCGGCCCGCGCCGGAACCGCCCGCCCGTCCCGTAACGGCTCACGCAGGAACCCCCCACCCGGCCCGTCCCGTGACAGCCGCCCCGCACCCCCCGTCCCGCCATCTCCCGCTCCCCGGAGGAAGACCGCCATGCGCCCACTGACCCCGCTCGCCGCTCTGGCGGCCCTCGCCGCCCTCTCCACCGTCACCGCCTGCGGCGGCGCGGACGGCGACGGCGACCCGAAGGGCAAGAGCGGACAGGGGACGGTCACCGTCCGCATCCCCGA
This sequence comes from Streptomyces tanashiensis, assembly GCF_014648895.1. Lineage (GTDB taxonomy): Bacteria > Actinomycetota > Actinomycetes > Streptomycetales > Streptomycetaceae > Streptomyces > Streptomyces tanashiensis. Next base: position 89,557 of record NZ_BMRZ01000006.1, on the reverse strand, counting down.
CCCCGGAAACGCCGGCGTCCTCGCCCGCGGCAAGAAGGACGGCAGCCTCGACAAGGCCCTCGCCGCCGTCGGTGCCAAGGTGGCCTGGACCGGCAGCGCCGGACCCTTCGCCCCGGCCGCCCAGGCGATGAACGCCGACCAACTCGACATCGCGACCGGCTCCATCACCTCCGGCATCACCTCCCTCTCCCAGAGCCCCGGCTTCGCCTTCTTCACCGCCACCGATCCCGACCCCGTCGGCGAGGGCATCCTCGTCCGCGAGGGCTCGGACATCACCTCCGTCCAGGACCTCGTCGGCCGCAAGGTCGCCGTCAACAAGGGCGGCACCGGCGAGTACCTGCTCCTCAAGGCCCTCGCGAAGGCCGGGATCCCCGCCGACAAGGTCGAGCGCGTCTATCTGCGCCCCGACCAGACCGCCGCCGTCTTCAACGCGGGACAGGTCGACGCCTGGGCCGTCTGGTCCACCTACGCCGTCGCCGAGATCGGCACGGGCAAGGCCCGCTTCGTCGCCGACGGAGCCGCCATCGGCTCCGACAACTACAGCCTCAACGCCGTCCGTTCGGACTTCGCGAAGGAGCACCCCGAGATCGTCAAGGCGCTCTACGCCTACCTCCACGAGCACAGCGCCAAGGAGAGGAAGGACCCGGCCGCCTACCTCAACGTCTTCACGGACGCCGGCCCGACCGCCGTCAACGGCAAGGCCAAGGACGTCCAGATCGCCTTCACCGGCAAGGGAGGCACCGTCGACCCCATCGGCCCCGAGGACATCGAGCGCTTCGAGACCGTCGCCCGGTTCTACGCCGACCAGAAGGTCACCCCGGGCAAGGTCGACATCACCGCCCACCTCCTCGACGTCGAGAAGCTGTCATGACGGCCGCCGGTACGGAGGAGACGCACCCGGACGGGCTCGTCGCGCCGCGCCCACCGGTCCGCCGCGCCCGTTCCCGTCCGTACGCCGTCACCGTCCGCGCCCTCGGCCCGGTCGCCCTGCTCGCCCTGTGGTGGACCTCCTCGGCCACCGGTCTCCTCACCCCCGATGTCCTCGCCTCACCCACCCAAGTGATCGACGCGGTGGGCGAGTTGTGGGGCAACGGGCAACTGCCCGACGCGCTCGCCACCTCCCTCACCCGCTCCGGACTCGGCCTCGTCATCGGCCTCGCCGCCGGACTCGCCCTGGGCATCACCACCGGCTTCACCCGCCTCGGCGACGAACTCCTCGACTCCTCCCTCCAGACCCTGCGCACCATCCCCTTCCTCTCCCTCGTCCCCCTCTTCATGGTCTGGTTCGGGATCAACGAGGCCGCGAAGATCCTGCTCATCGCGGTCGCCACCACCTTCCCGATGTACGTCTCCACCACCGGGGGCGTCCGCAACACCGACCGCAAACTCGTCGAGGCCATGCGCAGTTTCGGGCTCGGCCGGCTCGCGATCGTCCGCCAGGTCGTCCTGCCCGGCGCCCTTCCCTCGCTCCTCGCCGGACTGCGGCTCTCCATGACGCTCAGCGTCATCGCGCTGATCGCCGCCGAGGAGATCAACGCCACCGAGGGCATCGGCTATCTGATGTCCCAGGCCCAGAGCTACGCCCGCACCGACATCCTCGCCGTCTGCATCCTCGTCTACGGACTCCTCGGCCTCACCGCCGACGTCCTCGTCCGCGGCCTGGAGCGGATCCTCATGCCCTGGCGCACCGCCGGACCGGGAGGCACGACATGACCGCCGTACGGGTCAGGGGACTGCGCCGGGTCTTCGGCGACCGCGCCGTCCTCGACGGCCTCGACCTGACCATCGGGCGCGGCGAGTTCGTCGCCCTGCTCGGCGCCAGCGGCAGCGGCAAGACCACCCTGCTGCGCATCCTCGGCGCCCTCGACGGGGCCGACGGGGGAGAGGCCCTCGTCCCCGCCGCCCGCACCGTCGTCTTCCAGGAGCCCCGGCTCATCCCCTCCAAGAAGGTCCTCGCCAACGTCACCGTCGGACTGCCGCGCGGCGCGGCGACGCGGGCGACCGGGCTGCGGGCGCTCGCCGAGGTCGGCCTGGAGCGGCACGCCGAGGCCTGGCCCGCCACGCTCTCCGGCGGCGAGGCCCAGCGCGTCGCACTGGCCCGGGCCCTGGTCCGCGAGCCCGAACTCCTCCTGCTCGACGAACCGTTCGCCGCGCTCGACGCGCTGACCCGGCTCCGCATGCAGGACCTGGTGGGCGAACTGCGCCGGATCCACCGGCCCGCCGTCCTGCTCGTCACCCACGACGTCGACGAGGCCGTGCGCCTCGCCGACCGGGTCGCCGTGCTGCGCGACGGCCGGCTCGTCACCGACGAACCCGTGACCGTCGCCCGTCCCCGCGACCCCGGCGACCCGGCCTTCGTGGCCCTGCGCCGCCGCCTCCTCGCCGACCTCGGCGTCCACGCGCCCGAAGCATCCCCGACCCCCTCTCTCGAAGGAGCCCCGGCATGACCGTCGTCATCGGCGTCCACCGCAGCAACCCCTCCCTCTACCACCTCTCCCGCCTCGGCTACGCGGAGGAGGAGCTCGCCGCCCTCGGCGAGACCGTGACCTGGCACCCGTACACCGACGGAGTCCGCACCGGCGCCCACCTCGCCGACGGCACCATCGACTTCGGCGGCACCGGCTCCACGCCGCCCGTCACCGCGCAGGCCGCGGGCCACGACATCGTCTACACGTCCGTCTCCGCGCCCCGCCCCGACCACGGCGCCCTCCTCGTCCCCGAGGACAGCCCGGTCCGCACCGTCGCCGACCTCAAGGGCGGCACCGTCCACCTCGCCGTCGGCTCCTGGCAGACGCACCTCGTCGCCAAGGCGCTCGACGACGCCGGCCTCTCGTACGCCACCGACATCACCCCCGTACGCGGGGACTCCGGCAGCGAGGCGAAGCTCCGCGCCGGCGAGATCACCGCCTGGGTCGCGCAGGGCGCGGAGCTCGCCGCCGCCCGCCGCACCGGCGGCCTGCGGACCCTGATCCGCACCGGCGACGTCATCAGCGACCGGTCCGTCTTCTTCACCCGCCGCGACCTGGCCGAGCGGCGGCCCGAGCTCGTCGAGGCGCTCACCCGTGCGCTGCGGCGGGCCGACGCGTGGGCCGCCGCGCACCCGCGCGAGGCCGCCGAGATCGCCGCCGCCGACCAGGGCGGCACGGTCGAGGACTGGGAGACGGCCCTGCGCGCCCTGCCCTGGACCATCGAGGCGGTCACCGAGGAGTTCATCGCCGAGCAGCAGCGGGCGGCGGACATCTTCCACCGGACCGGATTCGTCGACCGCGCGATCACCGTCGCCGACGCCCTGCCCCGGAAGGCCTGAACCGATGACGCACCAGGCCCCCGAAGTCCTCTGGTACGTGATCCCGCGCGAAGGCGCCTACCCGTGGGAGCCGGACGGGCGCCGCCCCGTCGATCTCGGCTATCTCACCCAGCTCGCCGGCACGGTCGAACGCCTCGGCTACACCGGTGCGCTGCTCGCCACCGACCTCTACGACGTGTGGCCGCTCGGCTCCGCGCTCGCCGCCTCCACCAGCACGCGCTTCAAGCCGCTGCTCGCCGTCCACCCGGGCCTGATCTCGCCGACGCTCCTGGCCAAGATGGCGCTCAGCTTCGACAACCTCTTCGGCGGCCGGCTCCGGTTCAACGTCGTCAACGGCTCGACGAACTCCCTGCGGGAGTACGGCCTGCACGTCGAGCACGACGAGCGGTACGAGCTGAGCGCCGAGTACTGGTCGATCGTCAAGCGGCTCACGGCCGGCGAGGTCTTCGACCACAAGGGGAAGTTCTACGACCTCAAGGGCGCCGGCGCCTCCTTCGGCGACCTGCGCCCCGTCCAGGCCCCGCACGTTCCGCTCTGGTTCGGCGGCTCCTCGGCGCCCGGCATCGAGATGGCCGCCGAGCACGTCGACGTCTACCTCACCTGGGGCGAACCCCCGCACCTGCTGAAGGAGAAGCTCGACCACGTCCGGGCCAGGGCAGCCGCCCACGGCCGCACCCTCCGGATCGGGCTGCGGCTCCACCTGATCGTCCGCGACACCGAGGACGAGGCCTGGGCCGCCGCCGACCGGCTCCTGGACGTCACCAGCGAGGCGACGTACGCCCGGCAGCTCGGCGACCGCGCGGGCGAGGACGGCGTCGGCTGGCAGCGCCAGTTCCGCCAGCACGGCGGCAAGGTCCCGGCGCGGGCACGCGAACTGGAGACGCACCCGAACCTCTGGCCCGGCATGAGCCTGTTCCGGCCCGGCCCCGGCACGGCCGTCGTGGGCTCCACGGCCCAGGTCGTGGAACGGCTCAAGGAGTACCAGGACCTGGGAGTGGACACCTTCATCCTGTCGGGCAACCCGCTCCTGGAGGAGGCGTACCGGGTCGCCGAAACAGTGCTCCCGGCACTGGGTATCCGCCATTGATCGAACGTTGATGGCGTGTTTACGGCACCCCGGCAGGCTGTCCTTCATGCAGACGGATACCGACGTGCTGACCGCCCCCGACCTCTCCTGGCGCGAGAACGCCCTGTGCGCCCAGGCCGGCCCCGAGTTCTTCTTCCCGGCGCCCGGCTCGTCGACGCGCGAGGCGAAGCAGTTGTGCGGGGCGTGCGAGGGGCGCGTGGCGTGCCTCGAGTACGCGCTGACCCACGACGAGAGGTTCGGGGTGTGGGGCGGGCTCTCCGAGAAGGAGCGCGGGCGGCTCAAGCGGCAGAGCCGCTGAGCCGCCCGGCGACGGGTCGGTGGGTCAGCCGGCCGCGCGGGAGGCCATCCGGGCCTTGCGGGCGGCGAGCTTCTCGTCGAACTTGCTCGCCTCGCTGTCCAGGCCGTTCATGTAGAGCCCCAGCTCCTCCTGGGCGCGCAGGCCGTCCGGGCCGAGGCCCTCGATCTGGAGGACCTTGAGGAAGCGCAGGACGGGCTGGAGGACGTCGTCGTGGTGGATGCGCATGTTGTAGATCTCGCCGATCGCCATCTGCGCGGCCGCCCGCTCGAAGCCAGGCATGCCGTGTCCGGGCATCCGGAAGTTGACCACCACGTCGCGCACGGCCTGCATGGTCAGGTCGGGGGCGAGCTCGAAGGCCGCGCCCAGCAGGTTGCGGTAGAAGATCATGTGGAGGTTCTCGTCGAGCGCGATGCGGCTCAGCATCCGGTCGCAGACCGGGTCGCCGGACTGGTGGCCGGTGTTGCGGTGCGAGATGCGGGTGGCGAGCTCCTGGAAGGCCACGTACGCGACGGAGTGCAGCATCGAGTGCCGGTTGTCGGACTCGAAGCCCTCGCTCATGTGGGCCATCCGGAACTGCTCCAGCTTGTCCGGGTCGACGGCGCGCGAGGCGAGCAGGTAGTCGCGCATCACGATGCCGTGACGGCCCTCCTCGGCGGTCCAGCGGTGCACCCAGGTGCCCCAGGCGCCGTCGCGGCCGAAGAGGCTGGCGATCTCGTGGTGGTAGCTCGGGAGGTTGTCCTCGGTGAGCAGGTTGACCACGAGGGCGATCTTGCCGATGTCGGTCACCTTGGACTGCGACGGCTCCCAGGCCTCGCCGTCCTCGAAGAAGCCGGGGAAGTTGCGGCCGTCGGACCACGGCACGTACTCGTGCGGCATCCAGTCCTTGGTGACCTTGAGGTGCCGGTTGAGCTCCTTCTCGACGACCTCTTCCAGCGCGTAGAGCAGGCGCGCGTCGGTCCACTCCGCCGAGCTGCCGAGGTGGGGAGAGGTGAGCGTCACGGGAACTCCTGGGGACGGAGAAGGGCATACGGGCATACCTACGGATTCGTAGGTTACGAAACCGTAGGTTAAGGCTCCGTAAGGCGTCGGCCAAGCCCGTCCCGGCGATGTCCGGTTACGTTCCGTTATGTGCGCTGCTCCGGCGTGGTGCCGGAGACGCAGGTCACGTCCTCGGCGGCGGTTGTCGGCCATGCGGCCGACTACGCAGCGGAGACACCCGGCGGCTCGGAGTGGGTGATCGGAGCAGGCGATCGGGGCGGGTGACCGGAGCGGGTGATCCAGGGCAGGTGAGTCAGAGCAGGTGATCGGCCGCTCCGGCCTTCACGGCCGAGATCAGCGCCCGGAGCGCCTCGACGGAGTCGCTGACGTACACGTCGGGGGAGAGCGTCGAGCCGATGTAGGCCCGGCCGGCGTCGTCGAGACCGAAGCGGAAGCAGTTCGCGCCCTCGCTGCAGAAGGCCTCGTTCCAGTCGATCGCGACGGCGGCGGGGGCGGACGGGGCGGCGGGGGCGCCGGTCGTGACGTTCATGGTGGGGGTCCTTCACAGATCCTGGGATATGGCGCGGACGAACGCGCGGGATTCGGCCGCCGGCAGGGCGAGCCCCCGCAGCCGGTCCAGCAGGCCGCGGTACCGGCGCAGTTGCATGTCGGTGTCGAGGAGGAGCGAGCCGTGTGAGGAATCGAGCTGCACGGTATCGAGCTGCGGCACCGGCGCGGACACATAGGTGAACGACTGGCCCGCCCCGGGGAAACCCCCCGCGGCGAAGGGGATCACGCGTACGGAGACGGTGTCCCGCTCGGTGTGCGTCAGGATGTGCTCCAGCTGGGCCCGCGCGACCTTCGGTCCGCCGAACTGCATGCGCAGCGCCGCCTCGTGGATCACCGCCTCGTACCGCACCGGCCTCTCCCGCTCCAGGACCTGCCGGCGACGCAGCCGCAGGGCGAGCCGGGCCTCCAGGTCGGGTTCGGGCAGTGCGGGGACGGCCGTGTCGAAGACCGCCCGGGCGTGCTCCTCGGTCTGCAGGAGACCCGGGATGTGGGTGGTCACGGAGGTCTCCAACTCCGTGGCGTGGAACTCCAGTTCGGCGATGTCGAGGAGCGCGGGCGGCAGCATTCCGCGGTGCTCCTCCCACCAGCCCCGGTCCCGCTCCCGGGCCATGCCGGCGAGGAGGTCGACGAGTCCGGCGTCCGGACAGCCGTAGTTGAACGCGAGGGTGCGGACGCGTTCGGCGCTGATCCCGAAGCGGCCCGACTCGATGTTCGGGATGCGGGTGCGGTCGACGCCCAGGAGGGCGGCGGCCTGCTGGGCCGACATCCCCGATTGTTCGCGCAGTTTGCGCAGTTCGCTCCCGAGGCGCTGCTGTCGCGCGGTCGGGCTGCTCCTGGGTGGCACGCTCTGTCTCCCTTTCGCTCCGTGACGCCGCGACTCCCCGTGAGCCGCCGTTTTGGCCGGAATGGCATGACTACCCGCAAGTAGTAGCACTGTGCTCCGGTCGTGCGCTACGGTCGGTAGCGCCAGTCTCACACGGGGCTACCGTGACCGTGTGCAGGTACCCCCCCATGCACCAGGAAATGTGAGCAAACCGATGAAGGGCGCCCTGCGTTGCCTCCCGACCGCCGCCGCGGCCGGGCCCATACCTCCCGCCGCGGAGAACCTCAGCTACTCGATGCTGCTCCCCGGCGGCGCCTACTGCGCGAGACTCGCGCGCGAGGCGGTCCGCTCGCTCCTCGACCGGCACGGCCTCTCCGACCTCTGCGAGACCGCCGCGCTCGCCGCCTCCGAACTCGTCTCGGCCGCCTACCGGTTCACCCCCGACCAGGAGATGATCCTCCGCGTCCGCTGGCAGTTCGAGGCCCTGCGGATCGTCCTCTACGACCAGCACCCGGCCCATTCCTCGCCCCACGCGGCCGAGGAATGCCGCGACCGCCGCAGCCGCAGCATGTGGCTGCTGGCCGCGGCGGTCGACGCGCACGGCGGGGACTGGGGACTGGCCCCCGTCCTCACCCCCGGCGGGGGCACCAAGTCCTGGGCCTTACTCCACCGCTAGAACGCGGAGCCGGACTCCCGGCACCAGACCCCTTCTCGGTGCCAAGACTCCCGGGCCCAGACCCCGGGCCCGAACTCCGGCGCCCGGACCCCGGACCCCTCCGCCTAGATGCCGGCTTCACTCCGGCGAGGGCTCGGGGTCATGTCCCTGACCTCCTCCGCGGTCGTCGGCCGCAGCTCACCGTCGAGCAGCAGCCAGCGGGTGATCCCCAGCGACTCCAGGAACGTCACGTCGTGGCTCGCCACGATCAGCGCCCCCTCGTAGGCGTCGAGGGCCGCGGTCAGCTTCCGTACCGACGCCATGTCCAGGTTGTTCGTCGGCTCGTCCAGCATCAGCAGCTGCGGAGCCGGCTCCGCGAGGAGCAGCGCGGCCAGCGTCGCCCGGAACCGCTCCCCGCCCGACAGGGTCCCGACGGGCTGATCGGCCCGCGCCCCTCGGAACAGGAACCGGGCGAGCCGCGCCCTGATCGCGTTGCCCGTCGCCGTGGGCGCGAAGCGGGCCACGTTCTCCACCACGCTCAGCCCGTCGTCGAGCACGTCGAGCCGCTGCGGCAGGAAGCGCAGCGGCACCCGTGCGTCCGTCTCGCCCGACAGCGGCTCCAGCTCCCCGGCGATCGTCCGGAGCAGCGTCGTCTTGCCGGCGCCGTTCCGGCCGACCAGGGCGATCCGCTCCGGGCCGCGCAGCTCGAAGGCGCCGTCGACCCGGGACCCGTGGCGCAGCTCCAGGTCCCGCAGGTGCAGGACCTCGCGGCCCGGCGGCACGGAGGTACGGGGCAGCTCGATGCGGATCTCGTCGTCGTCCCGTACCGCCTCCACCGCCGCGTCGAGCCGCTCCCGGGCCTCCGAGAGGCGCTCCGCGTGCAGCGTGCGCTGCTTGCCGGCCGTGACCTGCGCGTCGCGCTTGCGCCCGTTCGCCACGATCTTGGAGGCGACCTTGTTGTCGAAGCTCTTCTGGCCGTAGCGCTTGCGGCGCGCCAGCTTCATCTGGGTGTCGGCGAGTTCGCGCTTCTGGCGCTGCACGTCGGCCTCGGCGACCCGCACCATCCGCTCGGCGGCCTCCTGTTCGGCGGCGAGCGCCGTCTCGTACGCGGACCAGTTGCCCCCGTACCACTCGACCTCGCCGTCGCGCAGGTCGGCGATCTGGTCGACCCGCTCCAGGAGTTCACGGTCGTGGCTGACGACGACCAGGACGCCGGACCACTTCTCCACCGCTTCGTAGAGGCGCGCGCGGGCGTGCAGATCCAGATTGTTGGTGGGCTCGTCGAGCAGGAGTACGTCAGGTCGGGCGAGCAGCAGCGCGGCGAGGCGCAGCAGCACGGACTCGCCGCCCGAGATCTCGCCCACGGTCCGGTCCAGGCCGACGTGGTCGAGGCCGAGCTGGTCGAGGACCGCCCGGGCCCGCTCCTCCACGTCCCAGTCGTCGCCGATGGTGGTGAAGTGCTCCTCCGAGGGGTCGCCCGCCTCGATGGCGTGCAGGGCGGCCCGCGCGTCGGCGATGCCGAGGATCTCGTCCACCCGCCGTGAGGTGTCCAGGACCAGGTTCTGCGGGAGGTACCCGAGCTCACCGGTGACCCGGACCGTGCCGTCCTGCGGGGTCAGTTCACCCGCGATCAGCTTCAGGAGCGTGGACTTGCCGGAGCCGTTGAGCCCGACGAGCCCGGTGCGGCCGGGGCCGACCGAGAGGCGGAAGTCGTCCAGGACGGTGGTGCCGTCCGGCCAGGAGAAGGAGAGGGAGGAACAGGTGATGAAAGTGGGGTGATGCGCCATGCAGGCCTCCGGGTCGCGCGAGCGTGGAAAGGGAGCAACGCGAGAGACACCGGGGCGCGGGCAGTGTGGAGAACGGCTCGTACGCCGAGGTCGAGAACGGCACACGCGGCACAGGGGGCACGCGCGGCTCGGTGTCTCGCAACCTCAGACGAGCAACGTCCTTCTCCGATCGGGTGACGACAAGGTCAGGAACGACCGTACGCCTCGCATCGGAGGGGCGGCAAACGATTTAACGCGGTCCGCCTACGGGTGGTCGCGGAGCAGCTCCGCCAGGTCCTGGTCCCAGTCCAGGTACTGGTGCTCGCGCCCCGCCGGGACGAGGTGCTGCGAGCGCTCCAGGAAGCGGCGCAGCTCGGAGGTCCGGACATGGACCATCGCCACCCCCTCCGGGGCGTGGAACTCGACCACCGTGCGGTCGTACCCGTACGGACGCAGCCGCACGTCCCCGACCCCGGCCGGGCGCTCGACCCCCTGGACGAGCAGCTCGCGCGCGAAGGCCCAGGAGACCTCCACGCCCTCCAGGGTCGCCGGCGGGGGGAAGGCCATGCTCACGGCGTACGGATCCCCGCGGTCGTACCGAAGGGTGGCGGGGACGGTCTCCATCCGGGGCGCGGACGCGACCAGACGGGCCTGCACGGCCTGCTCGATGACGGCGGACAAGACCGGCTCCTCTCACGCGGGCTTCGGATCCTGTGCGTCTCCCCGACACCAGGGCACCTGACACCCCTCTAGACGAGCGGGACGGCGGGAACGTGCACTCGGCCCCTACGTGACCTGTGTCACCGGGGGTCCCGAAGCGCGTCCGGTGCGAGGGCGGTGGTGGGCTGATGCCGTCGGGCGTGCTCGCGCGCGTGGCCGGGGTGGGCGGGTGTGTGCGGGCCGGCTGGGGTCGATGCGCGCACCCGGCCGAGCCGGGCGTCAGCGTTGCTCCGGGACGTCGTCGTCCTCCGGTTCCGCGCAGGGGCCGGAGTGGTCGCAGTACGGCTGATTTCCCGAGGCCCCGCACCCGCAGAGCATCGCCCGGGTCTCGTGGCGGTCACCGTACGCGCCCGTCACGACCAGGTCGCCGCGGACCACCAGCTGGCCGGCGGGGTTGCGGCGCACCGTGGTGGGGGAGTCCGGGGGCTCGGCCACGGCGTCCTCGGGGCGGTGGTGGTACTGGAGGGCTCCCGAGGGGCAGCGCCGGACGACCTCCGCGACCCGGGCCGGTTCGGCGGCGTCGGGCAGCACCCACGGGCGCCGGGACAGGTCGAAGACCTCCGGCAGGCCGTGGACGCACTCCGCCGCGTGCAGACAACGGCGCGGCTCGAAGGTGACGGTGATGCCCTCGCCCTCGTACTCCTTGAGCCTCGGCTTCTCGTCGCCCGCCCGCTCGCTCGTCGGGTCGGTCGCACGGTCGCTCATGTGACCAGCCTAGGAACGCCCGGCCGGGGACGCACCCTGGACGCGGAGCGGCCCGGGGCACTAGCTTCCGGCGCCATGACGTCCATGGGGAAGACGAGACGAATGATGTCGGTGGGGCTGATCGGGGCGGCGCTCGCGCTGACCCTGGCCGCCCCGGCGCGGGCCGGGGAGACCCCCACGGCAGCGGCCGGCTGGCAGGTGACACCGACCGGCACCGACGCCCGCTTCCGGGGGCTCGCCCCGGTCGACCGCGGGACCGCGTGGGCCGCGGGTTCGAAGGGCACGGTGCTGCGCACCACCGACGGCGGCCGGAGCTGGCGGAACGTGTCGCCGGCCGGCGCGGGCGACCTGGAGTTCCGTGATGTCGAGGCCTTCGACGCCCGCCGGGCCGTCGTCCTCGCCATCGGGGAGGGCGAGGCCTCCCGGGTGCTGCGCACCGAGGACGGCGGCGCCACCTGGACCGAGTCCTTCCGCAACACCGACGCGCGGGCCTTCTACGACTGCATGACCTTCTTCGACCGACGGCACGGACTCGCCATGAGCGACCCGGTCGACGGCAAGTACCGCATCCTCTCCACCCGCGACGGCGGCCGGTCCTGGCAGGTCCTGCCGAGCGCCGGCATGCCCGACGCGCTCCCCGGCGAGGCGGGCTTCGCCGCGAGCGGCCAGTGCCTGGTCTCGGCCGGGCCCCGGGACGTGTGGCTCGCCACGGGCGGCGGGGCCACCGCGCGCGTGCTGCACTCCGCCGACCGCGGCCTGACCTGGACCGCCACCGACACGCCCGTCCCGGCCGGCGACCCGGCCCGCGGCGTCTTCGGGCTCGCCTTCCGCGACCGGACGCACGGCATCGCCGTCGGCGGCGACTACCGCAAGGACCAGCCGTCCCCGCAGGCCGGCGCGGTCAGCACCGACGGGGGCCGCACCTGGCGCCCCTCGGCCACGCCGCCGCCCGCCTACCGCTCCGGCGTCGCCTGGCTCCCGCACAGCAGGACCGCCGCGCTCGCCGTCGGCCCGACCGGCACCGACCTCACGACGGACGGCGGACGCACCTGGCGCACGGTCGACACCGGCTCGTACGACACGGTCGACTGCACCTCGGACGGCTCCTGCTGGGCCTCGGGCGAGAAGGGCCGCATAGCCCGGCTGGCCACCAGGCCCTAGGCGGGCAGCTCCTCCCGGTACGCGGCGATCCCGTCGGCCGTCTTGGTCGCGTAGAACTCCGTGATCCGGTAGGCGCACACGCCCTCGACGCTGAACGGGTCGGCCGCCGCGATCCTCTCGATCTCCGCGCGGTCGACCCCGGCGGCCAGGATCACCCCGCCGTCCCGCGGGTTCTTCCGCCCCGACGCCAGGAACACGCCCTCGGCGTACTGCGCGTCGAGCCACTCGACGTGCGCGTCGAGCAGCGCGTCCACCCGCTCGACGGGTGCGGTGTAGGTCAATTCCAGTACGAACATGATCGCCAGGCTACCGGCCGCCACCCGGCCGGGGCCGGGACGTCCCAGCCCTCGGAACGGCCGCCCCGCCGGCCGTAGGGTGGCCCGCATCATGACGATCATCGAGATTCCGGCGGGCTGGCCCGCCGACGAGACCACCGCCCGGGCCGTCCAGCGGGAGCTGCGCGGACGGCTGGTGCGCGACGAGGAGGGCCCGGCGGTCGGTGAGGGCCACGTCACCGGCCTCGACGTGGCCTACGACGACGAGCGGGACCTCGTCGCCGCGGCGGCCGTCGTGCTCGACGCCCGGACCCTGGAGGTGGTGGAGGAGGCCACGGCGGTCGGCCGGGTCTCCTTCCCGTACGTCCCCGGGCTCCTCGCCTTCCGGGAGATCCCGACCGTGCTCGCCGCGCTCGACGCCCTGACCGCGGACCCGGGCCTCCTGGTCTGCGACGGCTACGGCCTCGCCCACCCCCGCCGCTTCGGGCTCGCCAGCCACCTCGGGGTGCTCACCGGGCGGGCGTCCATCGGCGTCGCCAAGAACCCGTTCACCTTCACCTACGCGGAGCCGGGCCCCGCCCGCGGCGACGCGGCCCCGCTGCTCGCCGAGGGCGAGGAGGTGGGCCGGGCCGTGCGCACCCAGGCCCGTGTGAAGCCGGTGTTCGTCTCGGTGGGCCACCGCGTCTCCCTCGCCAACGCCTGCGCCCAGACCCTCCATCTCGCCCCGCGCTACCGGATCCCCGAGACCACGCGCCGCGCGGACTCGCTCTGCCGCCGGGCCCTGAAGGAAGCGCTCGGGGAGGACTGAGAGGAGACACCCGGCCGGGCCGTGAGGTGCGCTCGGGGAGGACTGAGCGAAGACACCCGGCCGGGCCGTGAGGTGCCACGGGGAGGTCTGAGTACGCGTACGGATTCCGGTCCGCCGCCCGGCCCGGCAGAGTGGGGCTCATGACAACTCCCCTTTCCGTTCCGCCGCGTTCGACCGGACGCGGCCTGACTCTGGTCCTCGCCGGCGCCGGTGTGCTCGCCCTGGCCTGGACCTGCGCCATCCTGTACGTCCTCACCAGCTGGACGCTCGGGTGATCGGGCGGCTCCGGTGCGTCGTCCTCGACTGCCCCGACGCCCTCGAACTGGCGGAGTTCTACCGGCGGCTGATCGGCGGCGAGGTCGAGAGCCCCGATCCGCGGTGGGCCGTCGGCGAGGGCTCCGCCGTCCTGCGCGGCGACGGCGGCGGCCCGGTCCTCGCCTTCCAGGGCGTCGCCGACCACCGCCCGCCCGTCTGGGGGGCGCCCGAGCAGCAGTTCCTCCTCGACGTGCGGGTCGACGACCTGTCCGGCGCCCACGAGGCCGTCCTCGCCCTCGGAGCCGTGCCGCTCGACGGGGAGACCGGCGACGTCCCCTGGCGCGTCTACGCGGACCCGGCCGGCCACCCCTTCCGGCTCGTACGGCTCTGACGACGCCCGAACAGCGGGTCTCAGCCCCGGTGCGCCACCCGGAAGCGGATGCCCGCCGCCCGCAGGCGCTCGGTCAGGGCGTCGCCCATCGCCACCGCCGTCGTCACCTGGCCGGCGGTCTTCGGCAGGGGGTCGAAGGCGAGGCAGAGCGCCGACTCGGCGAGCATCCGCGCCGTCTCGTCGTAGCCCGGGTCGCCGCCCGAGACCTCGGTGAAGACCCGTCGTCCGCCGCCCTCGCCGACGAACCGGACCGAGAACCAGCTGCGGGCGCGCCGCTCGGCCGAAGGTCCCTGGCCCGACGAGTAACGCTCCATCAGCCAGGAGCGGACCGGCGGGAGTTGGGCGGCGGCCACGCCCGCACCGACGACGGCGGCGCCCCCGAGGGCCATCGGGAGCGTCTTCACGGAGGCGTAGTGCCGGTAGCGGAAGTCCGGTCCGTAGCGTTCCAGCGCCGCCGCCGAGCGCGCCACGACCTGCGGGTCGAGCGTCGGCAGCGGCAGCGCCCAGGTGCCCGTCTGCGGGCTGAACCGCGGTCCGCCCAACGGTGCGCGGGCCCTGCGGCCCACCAGGCGCGGCTCGTGCAGGCGGCGTTCGTGCGCCGCCCGCAGGATCTCCCGGCCCCGGCCGAACGCGGTCAGCGCCGAGGCGAAGGTGCCGCCGGAGAACGTGGCCCCGGCCCGGACGAAGCCGTCGACCCGCAGGGGCACGTCCTCGGGCAGCTGCCGCACGGTGAAGTACACGCCCAGGTCGTGCGGGACGGAGTCGAAACCGCAGGCGTGCACGATCCGGGCGCCGGTCTCCCGGGCCCGCGCGTCGTGCCGTACGAACATGAGGTCCACGAACTCGGACTCGCCCGTCAGGTCGAGATAGTCCGTGCCCGCCTCCGCGCAGGCCGCGACGAGCCCCTCTCCGTACCAGACGTACGGGCCGACCGTCGTCGCCACCACCCGAGCGGACTCGGCGAGTTCCCGCAGCGAGCCCGCGTCTGCCGAGTCGGCGACCACCAGCGGCAGGCCGGCCAGTCGGGGTCGCCCGGCGGCGAGCCGGTCCCGCAGCGCCTCCAGCTTTCCGAGGCTGCGCCCGGCGAGCGCCCAGCGGCACTCCGCGGGGGCGTGCTCGGCCAGATACTCCGCGGTGAGCTCGCCCACGAAGCCGGTCGCCCCGAAGAGGACCACGTCGTACGGTCTGGCTCCGGTCTCGCGCCCCACGCCCGCCCCTGTCTCCATCAAGACCCTCGTCTCGGCCGTACCGCGCCGCCGCGCGCGGTTGTCGTCGGCGGAGGATAGCGGAACCGGGCGGGGCTCCCGCCCGGACCCCGGCGGCCCCGGCCTCCCCGCCCCCGGGCGCGCTCCCGCCCGGAGCCCGGCCTCCGCAATTTCCAAGCGCTTGCTCGGCCGGGGGGCTTGTGCCGAATGGAACACGTTCCTAGCATCTCCGGTGTTACATCATTGGTGTCACACATGCCTGGGGGCTCGATGAGCACGACGCACACCGCCCGCAACGGCCCGCTCACAGGGGTGCGCGTGGTCGAACTCGCCGGCATCGGACCCGGCCCGTTCGCCACCATGCTCCTCGCCGACCTCGGCGCCGACGTCGTCCGCGTCGACCGCCCCGGCGGCGCCGGCCTCGGCATCGACCCCGCCCGCGACCTCACCAACCGCAACAAGCGCTCCGTCCTCGTGGACCTCAAGGCCGAGGACGGCCCCGCCACCGTGCTCGACCTCGTCGAGCGGGCCGACATCCTGGTCGAGGGCTACCGTCCCGGCGTCGCCGAACGCCTCGGCGTCGGCCCCGAGGCCTGCCTCGCCCGCAACCCGCGCCTCGTCTACGGCCGGATGACCGGCTGGGGCCAGGACGGACCGCTCGCCCCGACCGCCGGCCACGACATCGGGTACATCGCGATCACCGGCGCCCTCGGCATGATCGGCCCCGACCCCGACGGCCCGCCCACCATCCCCGCCAACCTCGTCGGCGACTACGCGGGCGGCTCCCTCTACCTCGTCATCGGCGTCCTCGCCGCCCTCCAGCACGCCCGGACGCACGGCGAGGGCCAGGTCGTCGACGCCGCCATCGTCGACGGCACCGCGCACCTCACCACCATGATCCACGCGATGCTCGCGGCCGGCGGCTGGCAGGACCGGAGGGGCGTCAACCTGCTCGACGGGGGCTGCCCCTTCTACGGCGTGTACGAGACCGCCGACGGCGGCCACATGGCGGTCGGCGCCCTGGAGGAGCGGTTCTACGCCGACTTCGTCCGCCTCCTCGGCATCGAGGACCTGGCCCCCGCCCGCCGCGACCTCGCCCGCTGGCCCGAGCTGCGCACGGCCGTCGCCGACCGCTTCCGGAGCCGTACCCGCGAAGAATGGACCGCCGTCTTCGACGGCTCCGACGCCTGCGTCGCCCCCGTCCTCTCGCTGCGCGAGGCCCCCTCGCACCCGCACCTGGCGGCCCGCGCCACCTTCGAGGAGCGGGACGGGATCGCCCAGCCCGCCCCCGCGCCCCGCTTCTCCGTCACCCCCGGCACCCTCCGCACGGGCCCCGCCCTGCCCGGTGCCGACACCGCCGAGGTCGCCCGCGACTGGGCCGTCCCCGCCCTGAAGATCCAGGAGCCCGAAGCATGAAGCGTCAGCTGTACACCGCCGACCACGAGGCCTTCCGGGCGGTCGTCCGCACCTTCCTGGACAAGGAGGTGCTGCCCCACTACGCGCAGTGGGAGAAGGACGGCATCGTCTCCCGCGAGGTCTGGCTCGCCGCCGGACGGCAGGGGCTGCTCGGGATCGCCGTCGACGAGGAGTACGGAGGCGGCGGCAACCCCGACTTCCGCTACGGCGCCGTCCTCGCGGAGGAGTTCACCCGGGCCGGCGCCCCCGGACTCGCCATCGGCCTGCACAACGACATCATCGGCCCGTACCTGACCTCGCTCGGCACCGAGGAGCAGAAGCGGCGCTGGCTGCCCGGCTTCTGCTCCGGCGAGCTCGTCACCGCCATCGCCATGACGGAACCCGGCGCCGGCTCCGACCTCCAGGGCATCCGCACCACCGCCGAGGACCACGGCGACCACTGGATCCTCAACGGCTCCAAGACCTTCATCTCCAACGGCATCCTCGCCGACCTGGTCGTCGTCGTCGCCCGCACCACCCCGGAGGGCGGCGCCCACGGCCTCTCCCTCCTCGTGGTCGAGCGCGGGGCGGAGGGCTTCGAGCGCGGCCGGAACCTCGACAAGATCGGCCAGAAGTCCCAGGACACCGCGGAACTCTTCTTCAACGACGTCCGCGTCCCGAAGGAGAACCTGCTCGGCGAGCTCAACGGCGCCTTCATCCACCTCATGACCAACCTCGCCCAGGAGCGTCTGGCCATCGCCGTCGCCGGCATCGCCGGGGCCGAGCACCTCCTGGAGCTCACCACCACCTACGTCAAGGAGCGCGAGGCCTTCGGCCGCCCGCTCTCCCGGCTCCAGCACATCCGCTTCGAGATCGCCGAGATGGCCACCGAGTGCGCCGTCACCCGGACCTTCGTCGACCGCTGCATCGAGGAGCACGCGAACGGGGCCCTCGACGCCGTCCACGCCTCCATGGCCAAGTGGTGGGCGACCGAACTCCAGAAGCGGGTCGCCGACCGCTGCCTGCAACTGCACGGCGGGTACGGCTACATGAGCGAATTCCCGGTCGCCCGTGCCTTCACCGACGGCCGGATCCAGACCATCTACGGCGGCACCACCGAGATCATGAAGGAGATCATCGGCCGTTCCCTCCTCGGCTGACCTCCCGCCGCCCGTTCCTCCCCACCCTCATCGCGAAAGGCTTTCCGTGAGCACCGAAGCGTACGTGTACGACGCGATCCGCACCCCGCGCGGACGCGGCAAGGCCAACGGCTCCCTGCACGGCACCAAGCCCATCGACCTGGTCGTCGGCCTCATCCGGGAGATCCAGGCCCGCAACCCGGAACTCGACCCGGCCGCCATCGACGACATCGTCCTCGGCGTCGTCGGCCCGGTCGGCGACCAGGGCTCCGACATCGCCCGGATCGCCGGCATCGCCGCCGGCCTCCCCGACACCGTCGCCGGCGTCCAGGAGAACCGCTTCTGCGCCTCCGGCCTCGAAGCGGTCAACATGGCCGCGATGAAGGTCCGCTCCGGCTGGGAGGACCTCGTCCTCGCCGGCGGCGTCGAGTCCATGTCCCGCGTCCCGATGGCCTCCGACGGCGGCGCCTGGTTCGCCGACCCGATGACCAACCTGGAGACCAACTTCGTCCCCCAGGGCATCGGCGCCGACCTCATCGCCACCATCGAGGGCTTCTCCCGCCGCGACGTCGACGAGTACGCCGCGCTCTCCCAGGAGCGCGCCGCGGCCGCCGTCAAGGACGGCCGCTTCTCCCGCTCGATCGTCCCCGTCAAGGACCGCGCCGGGCTCACCGTCCTCGACCACGACGAGTTCCTGCGCCCAGGCACCACCGCCGACTCCCTCGCCCGCCTCAAGCCCTCCTTCGCCGACATCGGCGAGCTCGGCGGCTTCGACGCGGTCGCCCTGCAGAAGTACCACTGGGTCGAGGAGATCAACCACGTCCACCACGCCGGCAACTCCTCCGGCATCGTCGACGGCGCCTCCCTCGTCGCCATCGGCTCCAAGGAGGTCGGCGAGCGGTACGGGCTGAGGCCCCGCGCCCGGATCGTCTCGGCCGCCGTCTCCGGCTCGGAGCCGACCATCATGCTCACCGGCCCCGCCCCGGCCACCCGCAAGGCCCTCGCCAAGGCCGGCCTCACCATCGACGACATCGACCTCATCGAGATCAACGAGGCCTTCGCCGCCGTCGTCCTGCGGTTCGTCAAGGACATGGGCGTCTCCCTGGACAAGGTCAACGTCAACGGCGGCGCCATCGCGCTCGGCCACCCGCTCGGCGCCACCGGCGCGATGATCCTCGGCACCCTCGTCGACGAGCTGGAGCGCCAGGACAAGCGCTACGGCCTCGCCACCCTCTGCGTGGGCGGCGGCATGGGCATCGCCACCGTCGTCGAGCGCGTCTGACCGTCCCGTCCGCACCCCTTTTCTTACGGAGAAGCAGCAGTCATGAGCGAGAGCACCACCATCCGCTGGGAACAGGACGAGACCGGGATCGTCACCCTCGTCCTCGACGACCCCAACCAGTCCGCCAACACCATGAACCAGGCCTTCCGGGCCTCGATCAAGGCGATCGCCGACCGCGTGGAGGCCGAGAAGGACTCCATCCGCGGCATCATCTACACCTCCGCGAAGAAGACCTTCTTCGCGGGCGGAGACCTCAAGGACATGGTCAAGGCGGGCCCCGAGCACGCCCAGGACATCTTCGACTCGGCCATCGAGATCAAGACGGCGCTGCGCCGCATCGAGACCCTCGGCAAGCCCGTCGTCGCCGCCATCAACGGCGCCGCGCTCGGCGGCGGCTACGAGATCGCCCTCGCCTCGCACCACCGCGTCGCGCTCGACGCCCCCGGCTCCAAGATCGGCCTGCCCGAGGTCACCCTCGGCCTGCTGCCGGGCGGTGGCGGCGTCGCCCGCACCGTCCGCCTCATGGGCATCACCGACGCCCTCCTCAAGGTGCTGCTCCAGGGCACCCAGTACGCCCCGAAGCGCGCCCTGGACAGCGGGCTCGTCCACGAGGTGGCCGCCACCCCCGAGGAGATGATGGCCAAGGCCATCGCCTTCATCGACGCCCACCCGGAGTCCCACCAGCCCTGGGACGTCCCCGGCCACCGCATCCCCGGCGGCACTCCGTCGAACCCGAAGTTCGCCGCGAACCTGCCCGCCTTCCCGGCCAACCTGCGCAAGCAGCTGAACGGCGCGCCCTACCCGGCGCCCCGCGCCATCATGGCCGCCGCCGTCGAGGGCTCCCAGGTCGACTTCGAGACCGCGCTCGTCATCGAGAGCCGCTACTTCACCGAGCTGGTCATCGGCCAGACCGCGAAGAACATGATCCAGGCGTTCTTCTTCGACCTCCAGGCCGTGAACTCGGGCGCGAGCCGCCCGAAGGACGTGGCGAAGAGGCAGGTCCGCAAGGTCGCCGTGCTCGGCGCGGGCATGATGGGCGCCGGCATCGCGTACTCCTGCGCCCGCGCCGGCATCGAGGTCGTCCTCAAGGACGTCTCCGCCGAGTCCGCGGCGAAGGGCAAGGCGTACTCCGAGAAGCTCTGCGCCAAGGCCGTCTCCCGGGGCCGCACCACGCAGGAGAAGGCGGACGCCCTCCTCGCCCGCATCACGCCCACCGCCGAGGTGGCGGACCTGGCCGGCTGCGACGCGGTCATCGAGGCGGTCTTCGAGGACACCTCGCTCAAGCACAAGGTCTTCCAGGAGATCCAGCACGTCGTCGAGCCCGACGCGCTGCTCTGCTCCAACACCTCGACCCTGCCGATCTCCGTCCTCGCCGAGGGCGTCGAGCGCCAGACCGACTTCATCGGCCTGCACTTCTTCTCGCCGGTCGACAAGATGCCGCTCGTCGAGATCATCAAGGGCGAGCGGACCGGCGACGAGGCCCTCGCCCGCGCCTTCGACCTGGTCCGCCAGATCAACAAGACGCCGATCGTCGTCAACGACTCGCGCGGCTTCTTCACCTCCCGGGTGATCGGCCACTTCATCAACGAGGGCGTCGCCATGGTCGGCGAGGGCATCGAGCCCGCCTCGATCGAGCAGGCCGCCGCCCAGGCCGGCTACCCGGCGAAGGTCCTCTCCCTCATGGACGAGCTGACCCTCACCCTGCCGCGCAAGATCCGCAACGAGACGAGGAAGGCCGTCGAGGAGGCCGGCGGGACCTGGGTCACGCACCCGGGCGAGGCCGTCATCGACCGCATGGTCGACGAGTTCGGCCGCCCCGGCCGCAGCGGCGGCGCCGGCTTCTACGAGTACGGCGAGGACGGCAGGCGCGGCAAGCTCTGGCCGGGGCTGCGCGAGCACTTCGCCAAGCCGGGGTACGAGATCCCGTTCCGCGACATGCAGGAGCGGATGCTGTTCTCCGAGGCGCTGGACACCGTCCGGCTCCTGGAGGAGGGCGTCCTGACCTCGGTCGCCGACGCCAACATCGGCTCCATCATGGGCATCGGCTTCCCGGCCTGGACCGGCGGAATCCTCCAGTACATCAACGGCTACGAGGGCGGCGTCGCGGGCTTCGTCGCCCGGGCGCGCGAGCTGGCGGAGACGTACGGCGAGCGGTTCGCCCCGCCGGCCCTCCTGGTGGAGAAGGCCGAGCGCGGCGAGACCTTCAGCGACTCCTGAAGGCGCTCCGCAGCTCCTCGCTCAGTGAGCGCTGAAAAGCGGTGAGGAGGGCCTGGACCACCATCGGCTGCATGTGCGCCGAGAGCGACTTCATCGCGCTCAGGTGGTCCGGGTCCTCCCCGCTCTCCCGGTACGGGCTCCACACCTCGTCCCGGAAGAGCCGGGACAGCTCCTGCGCCGCCGCGCGCGCGTGCTCCAGGAGCACGGTCCGGGAGGCGAGGATCGTCTCGTGCTCGATGGGCACGTCGAGCAGTTCCACACCGAGGCGCAGCAGCGCCCCGTCGAGCCGGTACGTGTCGGCGTCGTCGGTGCGGTCGAGCACGCCCATCGCGGCCAGCCGGTCCACGTCCTGCTCGGTGAGCGTCCGCCCGGCCCGCCGCTCCAGCTCGCGCCGGGTGATCGTCTCGGCGGACTCGGGCGCCCAGGAGGCCACCAGGGCCCGGTGGATCGCGAGGTCCTGCGCGCTGAGGTCCGGCGGCAGCTGCTCCAGGTACCGCTCGATCGCCGCCAGCGTCATCCCCTGCCGCTGGAGCTCCTCGATCAGCGCGAGCCGCGACAGATGGTCCTGCCCGTAGTGCCCCACCCGGCGCGCGCCGATGACGGGCGGCGGCAGCAGCCCCCGGGTCCCGTAGAACCGTACGGTCCGCACCGTGACCCCGGCCCGGGCGGCCAGCTCGTCCACGGTGTACACGGGCGCCTGTCCGTCGCTCAGCTGCTCCATGTTGGACAGTATTGCTGTCTCACCACTGCTGTAAAAGCCCCCGAAGGGCTCGTCTCACCGGTCGGCCCCTCAGCGGGGTTCGGGGGATCAGAGGGGCGCGGGCGAGGAGAGTGCCGTGTCGACGGAGGCGAAGGTGACGCCGTGGTCGGCCAGCGCCTCGGCGACGACGCCGCCGAGGGCGGTGAGGGCCAGCAGGAGGTGCTCGTCGCCGATCTCGCGGTCCTTGCGGGCCAGGGCCACGCGGAGCGACTTCTCCAGGACGGTCTTCGCCTCGCGGGAGAAGGTGAGGCGGCCCGACCACCACCCGGCGTCCTTGCGGTCGCCGGCCAGCGCGCCCGCGCCGTGGGTCTCCTCGACGCGCTCGACGATCGCGCCGACGTCGATGCCGAGGCCGGCCAGGGCCTCCGCGTCCGCCCGGGAGAGCCCCGCCCGGCGCCGCGCGTCGGAGAGCGCGGTGAGCAGGGACGGGCGGCGCTCCGGCGGGCAGAGCCGCCCGAGCACCGCCGCCGCGCGGGTGTCCTCGCGGTCGAGCAGGGCCAGGAGGAGGTGCTCCGGGGTGACGACGGCCGCGCCGCCGCGCTCCGCGTGCGCGGCCGCGCCCTTCACCGTGGCGCGCGCGGCCTTCGTGAACCGTTCGAACATCACTGCCTCCCGTACTTCTTGTGGACGGCCTGCCGGCTGACACCCAGCTCGGTCGCGATCTCCTGCCACGACCACCCGTGGTTGCGCGCGCTGCGCACCTGGACGGCCTCCAGCTGTTCCAGCAGTCGCCGCAGCGCGGACACGGCCCGCAGTCCGACCCGGGGGTCGCGGTCGCCGGCCCGTGCGGCGAGATCGGTCGCATCGGTCATGCTGTCAATGTAGGTTGACAGACGGAAGGGTGTCAACCTTGGTTGACGCCCTGCCTGCCGCCCCCGCTGTCAGTGCCGCCTCCTACGGTGACTCCATGACCGAGATCGCGTACGTACGGGGGGACGCCACCGCGCCCCAGGCCAAGGGCGTCAAGATCGTGGCGCACGTCTGCAACGACCTCGGGGGCTGGGGCAAGGGCTTCGTCCTCGCGCTGTCGCGGCGCTGGCCGGAGCCGGAGGCGGCCTTCCGGCGCTGGCACCGCGAGCGGGCGGGCAACGACTTCGGACTCGGCGCGGCCCAGTTCGTCCAGGTCGAGCCGTACGTCTGGGTGGCCAACCTGGTGGGGCAGCGGGGGATACGGACGGCGCGGAGCACCGGCGCGCCCGTGCGGTACGAGGCGATCGACGCCGCCCTCGGACCGCTCGCGGACAAGGCGGTCGAGCTCGGTGCGTCCGTGCACATGCCGCGCATCGGCTGCGGGCTCGCCGGTGGTTCCTGGGCGAAGGTCGAGCCCCTGGTGCTCCGGCGGCTCGTGGAGCGGGGGATACCGGTCACCGTGTACGACTTCGGCGCCTAAGGGACGCGGGGGCGGGGTGTCGTGGGGGCGTGCGGCGGTGCGGGCTAGAGTCGGCGGCTGTTCGAATCGGGGGCACGGAAGCAGGGGGTTCAGATGTACGCGCAACTCAGGGAGACGGCCGACGAGTTGGCCGGGGTCCTGTGGCGGGAGCACACCGTCTACCGGGAGCGGGGCGGCGGTGTGGTGATCCGGGGCGAGCACGTGCGCCGCTGGATCAGCCTCGCGCCGACCGGGGGCAAGGACAGGGCGCTGCTGCGGGCCGGGCGGATCCTGGACGGCGGGACGACCGCCCCGGCCCGTACGGAGGTGGTGGTCGACCTGACGGCCGGGACCGCGGAGCTCGCGGCCGTCTGCCGCGGCCTGCTCGCCGACGTCGCCGCGGCCGCCGAGACCGCTCCGGGTCCGTCCCGCGCCGGGAGGCCCGGGAAGCAGGAGAAGCCGGGACGGGCGGCGCGTGCCGCCCGTCCCGGCCGCCGCCCCCGTAGGGAGCGGCACACCAGTCCCGGTTCCTGGTTCGTCCTGCTGTGTGTCGCCGGGGTGCTCGGTGCCTGGCTGTACAGCCTCTTCGGCGGTTACCCCTACTGAGGGGACGCTCCGGTCAGAAGCCGGTGACGGGGTAGTGGTCGGAGAGGTTGGAGTAGGTGTACTGCTTGCCCCAGCTGGAGACCGTCCACGGCGCGCTCTGCTCCAGGACCACGTGGTTGGTCCAGCCGGCGGGCCGGGCGTTCCCGGAGCGGTAGAGGACGTAGTCGAGGTCCTCGCGCGGGTCGTCCGGGTAGCGCTCGGAGGCGATCGAGTTCAGCTCGGTGTCGAAGGAGTACGGGTGGCCGGTGCGGGCGTCGGCCCCCGCCAGGCCCGCGTCGGCGAGCATCGTGCCGTACTCGGGGGTGTGCGAGTCGACGTTCATGTCGCCGGCGACGATCACCTGCTCGTTCGCCGGGATGTTCTTGGCGTCCAGGAAGGCGTCGATCGCCTTGAACTGGCGGCTGCGCATCTGCGCGGCCTCGCCCGCCGAGCAGCCCGGGTCGGTCGACTGGGCGTGCGTGCCGACGACGTGGACGAGGCTGCCGTTGACGTTCAGGACGGTGTAGGCGAAGCCCTTGTTCGAGTACCAGTCGGCGCCGCAGGCGTCCTTGTAGACGTACTGCTCCTTGCGGACGATCGGCCACTTGCTGAGGATCGTCACCCCGCCGTCCTCGGGCGTGGTCGAGGAGTAGGACCCGCCGGTGGCGTCCCAGCCGGACTTGCTGCGGCCCACGACGGGGGTCTGGTACGGGTACTGCGCGGCGGCGTTCGCCTTGAGGGCGTCCGAGGAGGAGTTGTCGAAGGTCTCCTGGAGCACGACGACGTCCTGCCCCTGGAAGAAGGAGGCGGCGGGGATCGCCTTGGCCCGGTGGTCCTGGCCCCAGTTCGGGTACAGGGTCTTGGAGAACAGGAACGTGTTGTACGTGAGCACCTTCAGCCGCGGGGCCTCGGTGGAGGCGGCGGACGCGGCCGGGGCGGCCGTCGCCAGGGTGGCGGCGGCGAGCGCGAGCGAAAGGGCGGCGCCGGGGGCGCGGCGGAGCGCGGCGAACGACACGTGAACTCCCATGATTGTGTGGGGGGTTGGACTGGCGCCGCACATACAATCAGCCGTGGTTACCTTCCGGTAGCCTCTGGGTGCCGGGAATCTTGCCGAGCTCGCAAGATCACGCCAACTCTCGTCCCGGTGTCTGATTTGTCACTTTTTGGAGCAGGTAGAATGCGCGCATGACCCTCGCGAACTCCACTGTCTTCAAGATGGACCTCGGTCCGCTCAACCCCGTCTGGGCCGAGCTCATCCTCGGCCTGGTGTTGTTCGGGCTCACCTTCCTCATCATGGCGAAGGCCATCCTTCCGAAGATCAAGCGCACGCTCGACGAGCGTGACGACGCCATCGAGGGCGGCACCGGGCGCGCCGACGACCTGCGCTCCGAGGCCACCGCGATCCGCGAGCAGTACGAGGCGGAGCTCGCCGAGGCCCGCCACGAGGCCGCGCGGATCCGCTCCCAGGCCACCGAGCAGGGCTCGGCCGCCATCGCCGCCGCCCGCGCCGAGGGCGTCGCCGAGCGCGACGCGATCCTCGCCGCCGGCACCGCCAAGATCGCCGAGGAGCGCGCCGCCGCCGAGCGCGAGCTCAACGCCGACGTCGACGCCTGGGCCCACGCCCTCGCCGCCCGTATCGTCGGCGAGCCGGTCGGCGCCGACCGCGCCTGACCCCGCACTCCCCGGAAGGGGCCGTCACCCGGGCCGCAGTGCCAGGGTGACGGCCCCTTCGTCATGGGTGCAGCCTGGACACGTGAGGAGAAGGCGATGGACCGTGTGAAGCCGCTCGACCGGGCCCCGGCGGGCCACGACCCCGTGCCGCCGCCCGTCGGCGGAGTGCTCTGGAGCGTCGCGGGAGACGTCCGCGCGCTGCTGATGCTGCCCGCCGCCCTCACCCTGCAGGTCGCCCATCCGGCGATCGGCGCCGGCGTCGACGACCACTCCGTCTTCCGCACCGACCCCTGGGGCCGCGGCGAGCGCTCGCTGCGCTCGCTCCAGCTGTGGATCTACGGTGGCGAGGAGGCCGCCAGGGAAGGCCGCCGGCTCCGGGAGCTGCACCGGACCATCCAGGGCACCGACGCCCACGGCCGCCGCTACCACGCCCTCACCCCGGCCTACTACTCCTGGGTGCACGCGACCGGCTTCCCCGTCTACCGGCACGGGCTCCGTCTCCTCGCCCGCCCGCTCACCGAGGCGCAGGAACGGCAGCTGTACGCCGAGTGGCTCCAGGTCGGCCGGATCCTCGGCATCCACGACCGGGACATGCCGCAGACGATCGAGGCGTTCTGGCCGTACTACCGGAAGGTCCTCGCCGAGGAGATCGAGGCCACCGCCGTCGTACGCGAGCTGCTCGACACCGACCTGCCGCTGCCCGCCCCCGACCGGGGCCCGCTGCCGCTCCGGCTCGCCCTCCGCCTCCTCTGGCCCGTCCTCCGCCGCCCCTTCCTCCGGGCGCGCGCCTTCCTCACCGTCGGCCTGATGCCGCCGGACGCCCGGGAGGCCATCGGCCTGGAGTGGACGGACGCGCAGGAGCGCGCCCTGCGCCGGTTCGCCCGGGTCGTGAGGGCCGTGGTCCCGGTCCTCCCCGAGCGCCTGCGCTATCTGCCGCTCGCCCGAAAGGCCCGCGAGGCCGCCCGCCGCGCGCAGCGCTGACGGACGGCCCCGCGGGACCGGACGCTCGGGATCAGCGCCCGGCGTGGCCCTCGTGCGCCTCGTTCTCGTGGATCGTGTTCGTCGCCGCGATCTTCTTCCACGACTTCGGCTGCACCGGCTTCGCCGGCTTCGCGGCCGAGCGGGCCGACGGCGCGGCGGCGGGGGCGGAGAGGCCCGCCGCGGTCGCCACCGGAGCGGCAGGCTTCACCGGCTGGTACAGCCAGGTGTCGAAGAGCCCGGCCAGCGGCTTGCCGGAGACCCGCTCCGCGTACCGCACGAAGTCGGCGACCCGCGCGTTGCCGTAGGCGAACTCCTGCGGCCAGCCCTTCAGGATCGCGAAGAAGTCCTCGTCGCCGATCTCGTTGCGCAGCGCCTGGAGCGCCAGCGCGCCCCGGTCGTAGACGGCGATGTGGAACTGGTTCTCGGCGCCCGGGTCGCCGGGCTTCACCGTCCAGAACGGGTCGTCGGCCGTCCGCGTGGCGTACACGTAGTCCGCCAGCTCCTGGGCCGTGCCCTCGCCCTCCTTCTCCGACCACAGCCACTGGCTGTAGCGGGCGAAGCCCTCGTTGACCCAGATGTCCTTCCAGTCGCGGACGGACACGCTGTCGCCGTACCACTGGTGCGCCAGCTCGTGGACGACCACCGAGACGTTCGCGCCGTTGGCGAACTGCCGCGGGCTGTAGAACGGGCGGGTCTGCGTCTCCAGGGCGAAACCGCTGGTCACGTTCGGCACGTAGCCGCCGAGGGAGTTGAAGGGGTACGGCCCGAAGACCGACTCCAGCCACTCGGCCACCTCGGTCGTGCGCTCGATCGAGGCGCGCGCCGCGCCCGCGTTGTCGCCGAGGTCCTTGCTGTACGCGTTGAGGACGGGCAGCCCGTTCGCGGTCCTGTCCGTCGTGATGTCGAACTTGCCGACGGCCAGCGTCGCCAGATAGGTCGCCTGCGGCTTGTTGGAGCGCCAGTTGAAGCGGGTCCAGCCGAGGCGTGAGGACTGCGACTGCAGCACGCCGTTGCTGATGGCCTGGGTGCCGTCCGGCACCGAGACCGACACGTCGAAGGTGGCCTTGTCCAGCGGGTGGTCGTTGGACGGGAACCACCAGACGGCCGAGTCCGGCTCCTGCGCGGCGACGCCGCCGTCCGGGGTGCGGGCCCAGGCGGACCAGCCGTCGATCTTGAACTCGGAGGGCTTGCCCGCGTAGCGGACGACCACCGTGAGGGGGGTGTTCCTCGCCAGCGGGCTCGCCGGGGTGACCTCCAGCTCGTGGTCGCCCGAGGCGGTGAACTTCGCGACGCGGCCGTTGACCCGGATCTCACTGACCTTCAGACCGAGGTCCAGGTTGAAGCGGGACAGGTTCTGCTTGGCGGTGGCGAGGATCGTCGCCGTGCCCTCCAGGAGGTCCGTGGCGGGCTGGTACGTCAGGCGCAGGTCGTAGTGGGAGACGTCGTAGCCGCCGTTGCCGCTGGCGGGGTAGTAGGAGTCGCCGATGCCCGGGGCGCCAGGCGTGAAGTCGGCCGCCGATGCCGGGATCGCCAGCAGCAGGGAGGCCGCGAGGGCGCTCGGAACGATGATTCTGCGGTGCACAGGTGCTCCCCAAGTCATAAGAAACGTAAGACGCGCGGGTGGTCGTCGGTCCTTAGTTCGGACCTTATTCAGCCCCCCGACGCACCGTCACGTCCAGAGGACGCCCCGTCACACGATCGCCATTCGGCCGACATGAACCCGTCCGTCACCGGAATGCCCCTGAATCCCGTCCGATTCCCTCCGGCACTCTTTTGCCCGGGAGTTGACCGGGGTACGTTCCGGCGCATGCCGATGCGAAAGCGGAGAACCCGCGGAGCCCGACTGACGTACGGAACCCTCGTGTCCGCGGCCACGGCCGCCCTGTTCGCGACCCTGGTGACGCCCGCCGGGGCACGGCCGGAGCCCACCGCGCCCGCGGCGTCCTTCGTGCGCGAGTCCCGGCCGGTCCACTCGTACGCCGACGCCGTCCGCGAGTCCGTCTGGGTCGACACCGGCCTCGACGGCGACGGCGACGGACGCGCCGACCGGGTCGCCGTCGACATCGTGCGCCCCCGCGAGCCCGCGGCGGCCGGCCGGAAGATCCCGGTCATCATGGACGCCAGCCCCTACTACGCCTGCTGCGGACGGGGCAACGAGGGCCAGAAGAAGACCTACGACGCCGACGGGAACCCCGTCCAGCTCCCGCTCTTCTACGACAACTACTTCGTCCCGCGCGGCTACGCCTTCGTCGCCGTCGACCTCGCCGGCACCAACCGCTCCGACGGCTGCGACGACGTCGGCGGGCGCTCCGACGTCCGGTCGGCCAGGGCCGTCGTCGACTGGCTGAACGGCCGCGCCCGCGGCTACACCTCCCGCACCGGAGGGACGCCGGCCCGCGCCACCGCCTGGAGCACCGGGAACGTCGGCATGATCGGCAAGAGCTGGGACGGCACCATCGCCAACGGCGTCGCCGCCACCGGCGTGGAAGGGCTGAAAACGATCGTTCCGATCGGGGCCATCTCCTCCTGGTACGACTACTTCCACTCGCAGGGGGCACCGCTCTACAACGCCAACCCCAGCTGGCTCTCCGAGTACGTGAACAGCCCCGAGGCACAGGGCCGCTGCGGCGCCGTCCAGGACCGGATCACCGCAGGCACCCCCTACAGCGGCGACTGGACCCCGGCCTGGACCGAGCGCGACCACGTGAAGGACGCCGGCAAGGTCAGGGCCAGCGTCTTCGTCGTCCACGGGCAGCAGGACCTCAACGTCCGCGCCGGCCAGTTCGGCCGCTGGTGGGACGCGCTCGCCTCCCACGGCGTCGAGCGGAAGATCTGGCTCTCCCAGACCGGCCACGTCGACCCCTTCGACTTCCGGCGCGCCGACTGGGTCCGCACCCTGCACCGCTGGTTCGACCACTACCTCCTCGGCTACGACAACGGCATCGACCGCGAGCCCGTCGCCGACATCGAGCGCGCCCCGGACGTCTGGACGACCGACCGGCAGTGGCCGCCGCGCGCCACCGCGACCACGACCCTGCGCCCCGCCCCCGGTGCCGTCTCCGGTCCGGGCGTCCTCGGCCGTGCGCCCGCCGCTCCCGGCTCCACCGCGGTCTTCACCGACGACCCGGGCCTGGGCGAGCTGGACTGGGCCGCGCGGATCGACGCCCCGACCCCCGAGAAGGCCGGGTTCGTCACCCGGCCGCTCTCCCGGGACCTGCGGATCTCCGGCTCCTCGAAGGTGACCGTCACCGCGACCCCCACCACCTCCACCGCGCACCTCTCCGCCGTCCTCGTCGACCTCGGGCCCGACACGATCCGGGACTACGCCGCGACCGGCGAGGGCATCACCACGCTCACCGACCGCACCTGCTGGGGCGCGAGCACCCCGGGCGACAGCGCCTGCTTCAGGGAGACGGCCGCCCGGACCACCGACGTCGCGTCCACGGTCGTCAGCCGGGGCTGGGCCGACCTCGGCACCTGGGCCGACCCGCGCGAGGAGCGCCCGCTGACCCCCGGAAGGGCGTACACCCTCACCCTCGACCTCGCCGCGACCGACCACGTCGTCCCGGCCGGTCACCGGCTCGCCCTGATCGTCGGCGGCACCGACAAGGACCTCCTCGACCCTCCGTCGACCACCCCGACCGTCATCCTCGACCTCTCCCGCACCTGGGCGAGGCTGCCCCTCGTCGGCGGTGCCGGGGCCTTCGACCGGGCGACGACGGGACCGGCCCCGGCCGTGCCGTCGCCCCCCTACGCCCCGTCCCTGACCGGCAGCGCCCCGCCGGTCGCCGTCAGCGGACCGCGCCTGCCCGGCGCGGCGGACGCCGTCCCTCCGGGAGCCGCCCGATGAACCCCCGTACCCCGTCGGTCAGGATCGGGAGCCGCCGATGAACAGCCGTACCGTGCGCCGCGGTTCCCGGCGGACACTCGCCCTCGCGGTGGGTGCCGCCGCGCTCGCCCTGCCGCTCGTCACCGTCCCCGCCAAGGCGGCGGACAGCGCGCCCGCGCGGCCCCTGCCGCGCACCGGCTTCGAGGAGAGCGGGGGCGCCCGGTGGACCACCGAGGCCGAGGAGGGGGACTTCCTCGCGGCGGTCGACCGGGGGAGCGACCGGGTGTCGCTGCGCGAGATCGGCACCACCGGGCAGGGCCGCCCGCTGCGGCTCGCCACGCTCGGCGCGGGCCACGGCGGCACGACCGTCCTGCTCGTGTGCAGTCAGCACGGCGACGAGCCGGCCGGCCGCGAGGCCTGTCTGAGCACCGTGCGCGACCTCGCGTACGCCCGGGACGCGGAGACGCGGCGCTTCCTCGCGCGCACCACCCTCCTCGTCGTCCCCACCGCGAACCCCGACGGCCGGGAGGCCGACACCCGGGGCAACGGCGACGGCGTCGACGTCAACCGCGACCACCTCGCCCTGCGGACCGCAGAGGCGCGAGCGATCGCCGCCGTCGTCCGCGACCGGCGGCCCGCGCTCGTCTACGACCTCCACGAGTACGGTGCCACCCCCCGCTACTACGACAAGGACCTGCTCGCCCTCTGGCCGCGCAGCCTCGACGCCGACCCGCACGTCCACGACGAGTCCCGGACGCTCTCCGAGTCCTACGTCCGGCCCACCGCCGGGCTCGCCGGCTACAGCAGCGGCATCTACGGCATCTGGACCGACCCCCTCACCGGGGAGCCGATCAAGCAGGTCGCCGGTGACGGCCAGGAGCGGATCCTGCGCAACACGGCCGGCATCAAGCACTCCGCCGGCCTGCTCGTCGAGACCCGGGTGGACGCCCTCGACCAGGCCGAGAAGGACGACCCGGCCCGCAACCACCGGCGTCGCGTCGCCACCCAGCACGCCGCCCTGAAGGGAGCCTTCGCCTACCTCGACGAGCGGCGCGGGCCGCTCACGGCGGCCACCTCCCTCGCCCGGCGCACCGGCTTCGCCGACCGGGGCCCGGTCTACCTCGGCGGCGCCGACAACGACCCGGCCGAGCCGGCGGAGATCCTCGCCGACCCGCCCTGCGGCTACCGCCTGGACGCCGCGCAGTACGCCGAAGTGGGCGACGAACTCGCCCTGCACGGCGTGACCGTACGGGCGGAGGGCGCCGGAGCCCTCGTGCCGCTGCGCCAGTCGCAGCGCGCGCTGGTCCCGCTGCTCCTGGACGCGCGTGCGAGCTATCACCTCGTCAGTGGGAGTCCTGTGGAGAGGTGTTGACGATCGGGTGCTCCCGGCCAGGCGTGGCGTGATTCCGATGTTTGCCGAGGTAAAGTTACTTGCTGGTACTGACCATGCCTCGAACAGGCCCACAAGGCCTTGAAGTTGGAGAACCACCATGCGCCACACCAAGCCCGCACGCCGAACCCTGACGGCTCTGCTCGCCACGACGCTGCTCGCCGGGGGCGTGCTGCTCGGACAGACGGTGACGGCCGAGCCGGCCGCCGCCAGGACGATCACCTGCAACGTCGGCAAGCTGCGGGCCGACGCCCACAAGGAGCGCGACCGCGGCAACCAGCTCAAGCGCCTCGGCGCCACGACGGAGGCCCGCAAGGCCTTCGCCCGCGCCGACGCGCTGGAGCGCCAGGCCAAGGCGTGCGCCGACGCGGACAACAACAGCAAGCCGCCGCTCTGGAAGTAGTACGTCACGCGGGGCGGTTGCCATCCGAAAGGACGGCGACCGCCCCGCGGTCGTTCCGGCGTCAGCCGACGACCAGATCCGCCGCGGCCGCCGCGCAGCCCCAGGCCACCGTCACCCCCGCGCCACCGTGCCCGTAGTGGTGGACGAGCCGTCCGCCGCCCGGCAGCGGCACCGCCTCGATCCGCACCCCGCCCACCCGCCCGGGCCGCAGCCCCACCCGGTGCCCGAGGATCCGCGCCTCCGCGATCTCCGGCCGCACCCGCGCGCACCGCGCCACGATCGCCGCCGCCGTCGCCGGATCCGGAGCGAGCCGCTCGTCGCCCTCCTCGGCCGTCCCGCCCAGCACCAGCCGGTCGGGATGCGGGAAGAAGTACGTGGTCTCGCCCGCCGACTCGTCCGCCGCCGTGAACCACTCCTCGATCCCGGGGTTCTCCACCAGGACCAACTGCCCCCGCACCGGCCGCAGTCCGGGATCCGGTACGAGCTCGCGCGCAGCGAGCCCCGCGCAGTCGACCACCACCGGGGCCTCCTCCGCCGCCTCGTCGAGCGCGCGCGCCTCGCGCCGCTCGAAGACCCCGCCCAGGGCCTCGAACCGGTCCCGCAGAAACGCCAGATGGACCGGCATGTCGATCAGCGGCAGACGCGCCGCGAGCCCCGTGCGGTACGGCCCCGGCACCTCCTCCGGCGCCAACTCCCGCAGCCCCTCGACCTCCTCGGCCCACGGACCGAGACCGTCGAGGACGGTGTCCGCGTGGACCCCGGCCACCCACCGGACCCCGCTCCGCTCCGGATCGGCCGCCAACTCCCCGTACACCCGCAGGGAGTCGAGCGCCCAGGCGCCGGCCTCGGCCGCCGGCTCGATCCGGTACGGCCACCACAGGGCGCCGGCCACCGCCGAGGTCGTCCCGGTCACGGCGTCCCGCGACCAGATCCGTACCCGCAGCCCGCGCTCCGCCAGGGTCGTGGCCGTCGCCAGTCCGACGACCCCGCCGCCCACCACGATCACGTCGCTCCTCATGATCCGGACCGTACCGGGACCGGGACATTTCCGGGACCGTGCGGCCACGGAAGGCGGAAACACTGGAGTCATGCCGGTCCCGCACACGCCCCTCGACCTCGTCTCCGCCGCCCGTCCGGGCGGGGAGCACCTCCACCACGACTTCCTCGTCGACGGCAGGCCGCTGCTCCACCGGCTCGACGAGACCGACGGCTTCGACACCGTCTCGCCCCTCGCGGCGGACCTTCCGCCCACCGTCCGCGCCGAGCACGCCCACCGCCTCCTCCTGGCGGACGGCAGCCGCCAGGTGATCCACTCCTGCCCCGACTGCGAGGACCCCGGCTGCGGCGCGGTCACCGCCGTCGTCGCGCGCGAGGGCGGGGACGTCGTCTGGCGCGACTTCGCCTGGCAGACCGGCCCCACCGCCGACCCCGAGCGCGAGGGCTACCCCGGCGTCGGCCCTTACCGCTTCCATGCCGCGGCCTACCGCTCCGTACTGCTCCGGCTCCTCGAATCCTCGGCGTGTCGCCGCGTCGCCTAGGATTCGTTCCCTGATGACTGCAACCCTCGTCGCCAAGGACCTCGCCGCCGGCCACGGCGAACGCACCCTCTTCGCCGGGCTCGACCTCGTCGTCGCCCCCGGCGACGTCATCGGCCTCGTCGGCGTCAACGGCGCCGGCAAGTCGACCCTGCTGCGGCTCCTCGCCGGGCTCGACACCCCGGAGGAGGGCGAGCTGCGGCTCTCCCCGCCCACCGCCGCCGTCGGCCACCTCCCGCAGGAGCCCGAGCGGCGCGCCGGGGAGACCGTGCGGGAGTTCCTCGCCCGCCGCACCGGCGTCGCCGCCGCCCAGGCCGCCATGGACGAGGCCACCCAGGGGCTCGTCGACGGCACGCCCGGATCCGACGACGCGTACGCGATCACCCTGGAGCGCTGGCTGAACCTCGGCGGCGCCGACCTCGACGAGCGCGCCGAGGAGGTCGCCGACTCCCTCGGCCTCACCGTCGGCCTCGACCAGCCGATGACCTCGCTCTCCGGCGGCCAGGCGGCTCGCGCCGGCCTCGCCTCCCTCCTGCTCTCCCGCTACGACGTCTTCCTGCTCGACGAGCCCACCAACGACCTGGACCTCGAAGGCCTGGAGCGCCTGGAGTCCTTCGTGAAGGGGCTGCGCGCCGGGACGGTCGTCATCAGCCACGACCGCGAGTTCCTCACCCGCACCGTCACCAAGGTCCTCGAACTCGACCTCGCCCAGCAGCAGATCACCCTGTACGGCGGCGGTTACGAGGCGTACCTGGAGGAGCGGGACACCGCCCGGCGCCACGCGCGCGAGGACTACGAGGAGTACGCCGGCAAGAAGGCCGCCCTCGAGGCGCGCGGCCACATGCAGCGGTCCTGGATGGACAAGGGCGTCAAGAACGCCCGCCGCAAGGCCACCGACGGCGACAAGCTCGGCCGCAACGCCCGCAGCGAGGCCAGCGAGAAGCAGGCCGCCAAGGCCCGGCAGACCCAGCGCATGATCGAGCGCCTCGACGTCGTCGACGAGCCCCGCAAGGAGTGGGAGCTGCGGATGGAGATCGCCGCCGCGCCCCGCTCCGGCTCGGTCGTCGCGACCCTCCGCGAGGCGGAGGTGCGCCGGGGCGACTTCTCCTTCGGTCCCGTCACCCTCCAGATCGACTGGGCCGACCGGGTCGCCGTCACCGGCGCCAACGGCGCCGGGAAGTCGACCCTGCTCGCCGCCCTCCTCGGCCGGCTGCCGCTGGACTCCGGCGACGCGGTCCTCGGCTCGGGCGTCGTCGTCGGCGAGGTCGACCAGGCCCGCAAGCTCTTCCACGGCACGGAGACGCTCCTGGAGGCGTTCTGCGCGGCCGTGCCCGACACCGAGCCCGCCGAGGTCCGGACGCTGCTCGCCAAGTTCGGCCTCAAGGCCGTCCACGTCATGCGGCCCGCCACCACGCTCTCCCCGGGCGAGCGGACCCGCGCCGCGCTCGCCCTGCTCCAGGGCCGGGGCGTGAACCTGCTCGTCCTCGACGAGCCGACCAACCACCTGGACCTGCCGGCCATCGAGCAGCTGGAGTCCGCCCTCGACTCGTACACCGGCACGCTGCTCCTCGTCACCCACGACCGGCGCATGCTCGACGCGGTCCGCACCACCCGCCGCATCGAGGTCGCCGACGGCAAGGTGACCGAGCTCTGATGCCGGTCCTCCCCCTGCGGAGCGCGCGATGACGGTCTCCTTCGGCTGGGGCCCGGTCGAGGCGCGGGCCCTCGGCCCGGCGGCAGCCTGCGTGGTCGTCGTCGACGTGCTCTCCTTCACCACCGCCGTGGGCGTCGCCGTCGAGGGCGGCACCGCCGTCCTCCCGTACCGCTGGAGGGACGCGACGGCCGCCGCGTACGCGCGGGAGCGGGACGCCGTGCTCGCCGTCGGCCGGCGCGAGGCCACCGAGGCGCACCCGTGGTCGCTCTCCCCGGCCGCCCTGCGCAGCGCGCCCGTGCCGATGCCCGACCGCCTGGTCCTGCCGTCCCCGAACGGCTCCACCATCGCCGCGGAGGCCACCGCGCGCGGCGCGACCGTCGTCGCGGCCTCCCTGCGCAACCACTCGGCCGTGGCCCGCCGGCTCGCCCACGAGGGGTACGGCACGGCGGACCGCCCGCTCGCCGTCATCGCCTCCGGCGAGCGGTGGCCCGACGGCTCGCTGCGCCCGGCGCTCGAGGACCTGCTGGGCGCGGGCGCCGTCCTCGCCGGACTGCGGGCCGCGGGAGGCCCGCGCACCCTGACCCCGGAGGCGACCGCGGCGGCCACGCTGTGGGACGCGACCGAGGACCCGGTCGCCGCCTTGCACGGCTGCGACTCGGGCCGTGAACTGTACGAGTACGGCTTTCCGCAGGACGTGGCGGTGGCCGCCGAGATCGACCGCTCGACGGCCGTGCCCTTCCTCGTGGACGGCGCATTCCAGGAGGCACCATGACCGACCTACTGACCCGGCTGACCGAGATGCTGGACGATCTGGACGCCGACGTGGACGAGACGATCGACCTCGCCGACGAGATCGCGGCCTCCGGCGACGCCGGTCTCCTGCCGCGCCTCCAGGCGGAGCTGGACCGCGCCCTCACCGAGCGGAACGCCTATGCCCGGGAGCTGCTCGGCGGCGTCCTCGCCGCCCTCGGCGGCCCGGACGCCCTCCCGACCCTGATCCGCGCCTCCGCGGTCGACCTCGGCGACGACCAGGACGGCCTGGCCGCCGAGATCGTCGAGCTGGTCCAGGCGGACCCGCAGGCGGCGCGCCGTCTGCTCCAGCCGATGACGGAGGACGAGGACCTCTCCGTCGCCAACCGCGCCGACTGGGCGCTGCGCTTCCTCCCGTAGCCGGGCGGCACGCGAAGAGGCCACAGCCCTGCAGGGCTGTGGCCTCACTCATGCGGGCGCGGGGGCCGGCGCTCTACCAGAAGTTGCTGCAGTCGATCTGGCCCGTGCCGGAGTCCTTGATGCAGACGCGGTAGTAGTACGTGCTGCCGCCGAGCATGTTCGACCAGTCGCTGCCCGGGTCGGGGAAGGTGACCTGGAGGCTGCGCTGGAAGCCGGTGCCGTAGCCCGACCACTTCTCGATGTAGCCGTACTTGTCCCACCAGGCGTTGGGGCCGGACGGGTCGGTGACGCGGACCCAGGCGGCCTGACACGCGGGCGACCAGCGCAGCTCGGCC
The DNA here is from genome assembly GCF_014648895.1 of Streptomyces tanashiensis. GTDB lineage: Bacteria > Actinomycetota > Actinomycetes > Streptomycetales > Streptomycetaceae > Streptomyces > Streptomyces tanashiensis. Next base: position 52,838 of record NZ_BMRZ01000006.1, on the reverse strand, counting down.
TTGAGGCTGCCGTCGGCGTAGGCGGTCTGCTTCGTCACGGCGTCGCCGTCGCAGCCCATGGAGACGGGGCCGCGGTTGTCACAGCCGGCGCCGGAGCAGCCGGCGGCGTACGAGGTGCCCGCGAGGGGGACGAGGGCGAGGGTCATCGCGGCGGCGGAGACCGCCGCCGTCTTCGCGAGGAAGCGCTTCATGAGCTGGTGCCATTTCCAGGAGGGGGGACGTCGTGGCCTCACGAGGAGGCCGGGCCGATCATGGCGGTCTGTCCTGTCCACGTCAATGGCTGGTCGGACCGCCTCGGGGTCCCGCGCGGGGAGGCCACGGCCCGATGGGCTGTGGCCTCACTCGTGCGGACGTGGGGGCAGCGGTCTACCAGAAGTTGCTGCAGGTCACGTTGCCGTTGTCACTGATGCACACGCGGTAGTAGGCGCTGCCGCTGCCCAGCATGTTGGACCAGTCGGTGCCCGCCTCGTAGGGGAACTGCACCGAGAGGCTGCGCTGGAAGTCGGTGCCGGGGCCCAACCACTTCTCGATGGAGCCGTACCGGGGCCACCACTGGCTGCCGTCGGGGGACGTGGTGCGGACCCACCCGGCCTGACATGCGTCGGACCAGCGCAGCTCGGCCTTGAAGCCGTTGCCGTTGACGGTCGACGCCTTGGTCGTGGCGCCGGCGTCGCAGCCCATGGAGACGGGGCCGCGGTTGTCGCAGCCGCTGCCGGAGCAGCCGGCCGCGTACGAGGTGCCCGCGAGCGGGACGAGGGCCATGGTCATCGCGGCGGCGGAGATGCCCGCGACCTTCGCGATCATGCGCTTCATCTGTGGTTGTTTCCTCTGGGAGTGGACGAGCTCGGACACGCGGACGCGGGGGTCGGCGGGTTTACCAGAAGGGGGTGCAGTCCACCTCGTCCGTGGCGGCGGGGGCGCTGATGCAGGCGCGGTAGTAGGCGGTGGGGCTGCCCAGCATGTTGGTCCAGTCCGAGCCCGGGTTGGGGAACGTCACCTGGAGGCTGCGCTGGAACCCGGAGCCCTTGCCCGACCACTTCTCGATGACGCCGTACCGCTCGTACCACTGCTCACCGGTGGCGGTGACCCGGGCCCAGGCCGCCTGGCAGGTGGGGGACCAGCGCAGCTCGACCCTGAGGCCGGAGTGGGTGCGGGACGTCGCGCTGCCCTTGGTGACGGCGTCGGCGTCGCAGCCCATGGAGACGGGGCCACGGTTGTCACAGCCGGCGCCGGAGCAGCCGGCGGCGTACGAGGTGCCGGCGAGCGGGACGAGGGCCATGGTCATGGCGGCGGCGGCGACGCCGGCGATCCTCGCGATCATGCGCTTCATGAGTGGAACGACCTCCAGGAGCAGGAATCATGCGCCTCCCCCGTGGAGGCCGAAGACGATCATGGTCGCCTGTCCTGAGCGCGTCAACGGGCAAAACGGGCCGCCTCGTTGCGATGCCCGGTTGCTCCCCGGTCGTCCCCGCGCCCCCTTGTCCGGGAGCGCGGGGACGCCTCGCCCCGCATGTCGGAAACCACATCCGACCTGCGCGTCTATCGGCGCTTCTTACCGCCCTCGCCGAGCAGGCCGGCCTTGCGGAGGGCGTCCGCCATCGCGCTGTTGGCGGGCGCGGGCGCCGCCGAACGGTCCCGGCCGCCGCGGTCCCCGCGGTCGTTCCGGTTTCCGCCCTCGGCCCGCCGGCCACCGCCCTGACGCTGCTGCGGCGGCCGGCCGGAGCGCTCGCCCCGGTCGCCGCGCTCGCCCCGCTCGCGCCGGGGCGCGCCGCCCTGGGCGTCGGCGCCCGCCTCGTCGTCGAGCCGCAGCGTCAGCGAGATCCGCTTGCGTGGGATGTCCACGTCCAGGACCTTCACCTTGACCACGTCGCCGGGCTTCACCACGTCGCGCGGGTCCTTGACGAAGGTCTTCGACATCGCCGACACGTGGACCAGACCGTCCTGGTGCACACCGACGTCCACGAACGCGCCGAACGCGGCCACGTTGGTGACGACACCCTCCAGGACCATCCCGGACGCGAGGTCGCCGATCTTCTCGACGCCCTCCTTGAAGGTGGCCGTACGGAACGCCGGGCGCGGGTCGCGCCCGGGCTTCTCCAGCTCGCGCAGGATGTCCGTCACCGTCGGCAGACCGAAGGTCTCGTCGACGAAGTCGTCCGCGCGCAGCGAGCGCAGCGTGCCCGTGTCGCCGATCAGCGCCGCGACCTCGCCGCCGGTCGTCTTCACCATCCGGCGCACCACCGGATACGCCTCCGGGTGGACCGAGGAGGCGTCGAGCGGGTCGTCGCCGCCCCGGATGCGCAGGAAGCCCGCGCACTGCTCGTACGCCTTCGGCCCGAGCCGGGCCACGTCCTTGAGCGCCCGGCGGGAGCGGAACGGGCCATTGGCGTCCCGGTGCGCGACGATGTTCTCCGCGAGGCCGGAGCTGATGCCCGAGACCCGCGAAAGCAGCGGCGCCGAGGCGGTGTTGACGTCCACGCCGACACCGTTCACACAGTCCTCGACGACCGCGTCGAGCGAGCGGGAGAGCTTCACCTCGGCCAGGTCGTGCTGGTACTGGCCGACGCCGATGGACTTCGGGTCGATCTTCACCAGCTCGGCCAGCGGGTCCTGGAGCCGCCGGGCGATGGAGACGGCACCGCGCAACGACACGTCGAGGCCCGGGAGTTCCTGCGAGGCGAAGGCGGAGGCCGAGTAGACCGAGGCGCCGGCCTCGGAGACCATGACCTTGGTCAGCTTCAGCTCGGGGTGCTTGGCGAGGAGTTCGGCCGCCAGCTTGTCGGTCTCGCGCGAGGCCGTGCCGTTGCCGATCGCGACCAGCTCGACCGCGTGCTCCTTCGCGAGCCGCGCCAGCTTCTCCAGCGCCTGGTCCCACTTGTTGGCGGGGACGTGCGGGTAGATCGTGTCGGTGGCGACGACCTTGCCGGTCGCGTCGACGACGGCGACCTTCACGCCCGTACGGAAACCGGGGTCGAGCCCGAGCGTGGCGCGGGTGCCGGCCGGCGCGGCGAGGAGCAGGTCCCGCAGGTTCGCCGCGAAGACCCGGACCGCCTCGTCCTCGGCGGCCGTCCGCAGCCGCAGCCGCAGGTCGATCCCGAGGTGCACCAGGATGCGGGTCCGCCAGGCCCAGCGGACCGTGTCCCGGAGCCACTTGTCCCCGGGGCGGCCCCGGTCGGCGACGCCGAAGCGGCCCGCGACGATCCCCTCGTACGAGGAAGGGCCCTCGGTGGGCTCCTCCGGCTCCAGCTCCAGGCTGAGGGCGTCCTCCTTCTCGCCGCGCAGCATGGCGAGCACCCGGTGCGAGGGCAGCGCGGTGAAGGGCTCGGCGAAGTCGAAGTAGTCGGCGAACTTCGCTCCGGCCTCCTCCTGGCCCTCGCGCACCTTCGCCACGAGCCGCCCGCGGCCCCACATGCGCTCGCGCAGCTCGCCGATGAGGTCGGCGTCCTCGGAGAACTTCTCGGCGAGGATCGCCCGCGCCCCCTCCAGGGCCGCGGCGGCGTCCGCGACGCCCTTGTCCGCGTCCACGAAGGCCGCCGCGGCGGCCGCCGGCTCGACGGACGGGTCGCCGAGCAGGCCCTCGGCCAGCGGCTCCAGACCGGCCTCGCGGGCGATCTGGGCCTTCGTCCGGCGCTTCGGCTTGAACGGCAGGTAGATGTCCTCCAGGCGCGCCTTGGTGTCGGCGGCCCGGATGCTCGCCTCCAGCTCGTCCGTCAGCTTCCCCTGCTCGCGGACCGAGTCGAGGATCGCCGACCGGCGGTCCTCCAGCTCGCGCAGATAGCGCAGCCGCTCCTCGAGCGTGCGCAGTTGCGCGTCGTCGAGCATCTCGGTCGCTTCCTTGCGGTAGCGCGCGATGAACGGCACGGTCGAACCGCCGTCGAGGAGCTCGACGGCTGCCTTCACCTGTCGCTCGCGTACGCCGAGCTCCTCGGCGATCCTTGCTTCGATGGACGTCGTCACGGTGTCCCGACTCGCCTTCTCGTGCCTCAAGCTTGCGAGTGCATTCTGCCGGGTCGGTCACCCGGACGCGGCAACCGACCCGTCCCGCGCGTCACCGGTCCGCCGGGTCAGCCCTTGCCGACCAGGTCCGCCGGGAAGGCGCCCGCGCCGGCCGCCGTGAACAGGAAGCCGCGTCCCAGCTCGGTGAGGCGCTCGACACCGGCCGCGCCGAGGTGCTCGTACGGGGCGGAGTCGAGGCGGTCGGTGTGCTCCTCCAGCTCGGCGCGCAGCGCCGTGCCCGAGTCCGTCAGCTCGCCGTCCGCGTCGAGGAGTCCGCGCCCGCGCAGCCGCTCCGTCGCCGCCTCCCAGTCGGCGCGGCCCCAGCCGCGCGTGCCGAGGACCCAGCGCGGGGCCATGCCCTTGCCGGTGGCGGTGTGCGAGGCGAGGGCCTCGACGGGGTCGAGCCCGGCGGAGAGCAGCGCGGAGAGGTGGCCGTCGCCCCGGTGCTCGCGGAGCAGGGTGGCGGCGTACCAGTAGGCGAGGTGGGGCTCCTCGGGCACCGGCAGGTCGGCGTGGGCGGAGTAGAGCGGCCGGGCGTGCCGGGTGCAGGCCTCGGTGGCGCGCAGGGCGAGCTCCGCCGCCTCGGCCATCTCCGGGGAGGCGACGGCCTCGTCGCCGAGCAGCCGGCGCAGGGTCGCGTCCACGGTCCGCAGGCGCGCGTCCAGGACCTCGGCGGGGGAGGCGGTCTCCCAGACGCCCGGGAGGTGCCGGGCGAGCAGCTCGTGGTTGTAGTTGTAGAAGGCCGCGGCGACCGTGCCCGCGCCCACCGCGCCGAGCGCGGCGCTCCGCGCGGCGAGCCGCATCGCGCTCGGGTCGGTGAATCCGAGGGCGGCGAACTCGCGGTCCAGGTCGGGCGAGAAGTACAGCGTGGAGTGCAGCGGGTTGAGGGCGTTGTGGCAGCGGCGTCCCGCGCGCGGGGGGAGAGCAGTCGTCATGGAGCCGAACGTTACCGACTGGTCGGTACGACGGGAACGGCCGGGCCGACCCGAGTGGACGCCGGGATGGCAGGAAAGGTGGGTTCTCCGTCGTTGCGGACGTCACGGGACCCGCCAAGGATGGAGCCATGACGCAGCGACCCGTCCTCGTCGTCCTCTTCGACGACGTCCAGAGCCTCGACGTCACCGGCCCCGTCGAGGTGTTCGCCGGTGCCGCCCGCGCCGCCGGGGACCCGTCCGCCTACCCGATCCGCACCGCCTCCCTGGACGGCGGACCGGTCCGTACGCACAGCGGACTGCGCCTGCTCCCCGACACCGGCCTCGACGCCGCGGTCGCCGACGGGCCCCCGCACACCCTCGTCGTCCCCGGCGGCGAGGGCACCCGCGCCCCCGACCCGGCCCTGATCGACTGGCTGCGCACCCACGCCCCGCAGGCCGAACGCCTGGTCTCCGTCTGCACCGGGGCCCTGCTCCTCGCCGAGGCCGGGCTCCTCGACGGGCGCCGGGCCACCACCCACTGGATCGCCTGCGACCACCTCGCCCGCCGCTACCCCGGGGTCGACGTGGACCCGGACCCCATCTTCGTACGGGACGGGCGGCTCTCCACCTCCGCCGGGGTCACCGCCGGCATCGACCTGGCCCTCGCCCTGGTCGAGGAGGACCTCGGACGGGACGTCGCCCTCACCGTCGCCCGCCACCTGGTCGTCTTCCTGCGCCGCCCGGGCAACCAGGCCCAGTTCAGCGCCCAGCTGTCCGCCCAGACCGCCCGCAGGGAGCCGCTGCGGGACCTCCAGCAGTGGATCAGCGAGCACCCCGGTGAGGACCTCTCCGTCGAGGCGCTCGCCGCCCGTGCCCGGCTCTCGCCACGCCACTTCGCCCGCGCCTTCCACGCGGAGACCGGCACCCCGCCCGGCCGCTACGTCGACCGGGTCCGGCTCGAACACGCCCGCCGCCTCCTGGAGGAGACCTCGCGCGGCGTCGAGGAGGTCGCCCGCGCCTCCGGGTACGGCACGCCCGAGGCGATGCGCCGCGCCTTCCTCAAAGCCCTGGGGACCGGCCCCGCGGAGTACCGCCGCCGCTTCCACTCGCCTGTCGACCGACTCCACTGAACCGAAAGGGACCTCCGTGCAGATCGCCGTCCTGCTCTACGACCGCTTCACCACCCTCGACGCCGTCGGCCCGTACGAGCTGCTCGCCCGCCTCCCCGGCGCCGAGACCGTCTTCGTGGCCAAGGAGGCGGGCCCGGTCCGCAACGACCAGGGCAGCCTCGCGCTCGTCGCCGACCGGAGCCTCGCCGAGGTCCCGCGCCCGGACATCGTCCTGGTCCCCGGCGGCCCCGACGCGCGCGTCGCCATGCACGACCAGGAGACCCTCGACTGGCTCCGTACGGCCGACGCCACCAGCACCTGGACCACCTCCGTCTGCACCGGCTCGCTGATCCTCGCCTCGGCGGGCCTGCTGAAGGACCGCCGGGCGACCACCCACTGGCTCGCCTTCGACGAACTGCGCGCCCTCGGCGTCGAGCCCACCGGCGAGCGGGTCGTCTTCGACGGCAAGTACGTCACGGCCGCCGGCGTCTCCTCCGGCATCGACATGGCGCTGCACCTGCTCGGCCGGATCGCCGGGGACGAGACCGCCCAGACGATCCAGCTGCTCACCGAGTACGACCCGCAGCCGCCGTACGACGCGGGCTCGCCGGAGAAGGCCCCGGCCGCGATCGTCGCGCGGTGGCGGAGCGTGAGGACGGAGGACCTCCCCCAGGGGAGCTGAGCGAAGGCCCGCCGGGCCTCAGAGCCCGTACGTGAAGCGGGGTGCGCGGCGCTCCAGGAAGGCGGCGACACCCTCGGCGGTGTCGCCGCTGCCGCGCGCCTGCTCGGCCCAGTGGGCGTCCCGGTCCAGCCGCCCGTCGGCGAACTCCTTGGCCGCCGCCTGGGTGAGCAGGGAGCGGGAGGCGAGCACCCGGGCGAATTCGGCCACCCGCTTGTCCAGTGCGCCCGCCGGGTGCAGCTCGTCCACGAACCCGGTCCGCAGCGCCCGCTCGGCCTCCATCAACTCGCCGGAGAACAGCAGGTACTTGGCGGTCGAGGGGCCGACCAGGGCGGTGAGCCTGCGGGTCGACGAGGACGGGTAGACGATCCCGAGCTTCGAGGGCGTGATCCCGAAGCGGGCGCCCTCCTCGGCGAAGCGGAGGTCGCAGGCGGCGGCGAGCTGGCTGCCGCCCCCGACGCAGAAGCCGCGGACGGCGGCGAGCGTCGGCTTCGGGAAGGCCGCGAGCGCCTCCTCGGCCCGTACCGCGAGCGTCTGCTGCTCGTCACCGGGCTCCCGCAGCGCCGAGATGTCCGCCCCGGCGCAGAAGGTGTCGCCCTCGCCGGTGAGGACCAGGACCCGGACGGCGGGGTCGGCGGCGAGCCGCTCCAGGAGGCCGGGCAGGGCGCGCCACATTCCGGCGCTCATCGCGTTGCGCTTGGCGGGGTTGGCGATGACGACGGTGGCGATCCCGTCCGTGACGCTGTCCTTCAGCTGCGGCTCCATGGGGCGGATGCTATCCGCCGGGCCCGAACGTACGATCAGGAAGGGTGGGGTGGGTGGTGTGCGGGCCGCAGTGCGGCCGGAGCCGCGAGCCCGCCTCCGGAGTTCTCAGAAACCGTGCAGGATCAGTCGAACAACTGACGTTGGCATACTCGGCCGATCAGAAGGTGGCCGATAAGTGTCGACTTCTGGTCAGTAGGTAGGTCGGCCCGCGCGCATTGCCAAGACTCGATCCGTGGCGAGAATCGAGCACGAAGGTGGGAACGGGACCGTGGAGACCCACGGAGGCGCCCCCGCCGGGCAACCGTCCTACGAAGGAGTCTGGCGCTTCACCGCTGCAGCGGTCGACGTCTCCGTCCCGCAGGCCCGGCACGCGGTACGCGACCTGCTGGTCCGCCAGGGCGTCCCGGTCCATCAGGAGATCATGGACGGCCTGCTGCTGATCGTCTCCGAGCTGGTGACCAACGCCGTGCGGCACGCGGCGCTGCTCTCCCCGGAAATAGCGGTCGAGGTCGCGATCGGCCCCGAATGGATCAGGGTGTCCGTCGAGGACAACCACCCGTACCGTCCCAAGGCCCTGGAGGCGGACTGGGGGCAGACCGGCGGCCGTGGGCTCCTCCTGGTCCGTGAGATCGCGCAGGAGGCCGGCGGCGCCTGCGACGTCGAGCACACCGCGAGCGGCGGGAAGATCATCTGGGCGGCGCTGCCCCTGGGGCCCGTCTGACGGTTCCCGCCGGGGCGGCGCGCACGGTCGGACGGGCCCCGGCCCCGATGGCACCGGGGCCGGGAGGGGTGTGTCCGGCGTGGGTGGTCACCAGCCCCCGGACGGACCCGTCAGCTCCCTGATCGCCGGACGCGCCGCGTCCAGGACCGTCATGAACCAGGCGGAGAAGGGCGCGGCGGCGTGCCGCTCGACCAGCTCGTCGGCGGTCACGAAGGCGGTGGACTCGATCTCCTCGGGGTCCGGCCGCGGCTCGGCCTGCACCAGGCCGACGAAGAGGTGGTTGAACTCCTGCTCCACCAGACCCGAGGCCGGGTCCGGGTGGTTGTAGCGGACGGTGCCGGCCTCCGCGAGCAGCGTCGGCGAGACGCCCAGCTCCTCGAAGGTGCGCCGGGCCGCCGCGGCGAAGGGGGCCTCGCCGGGGTAGGGATGGCCGCAGCAGGTGTTCGACCAGACGCCGGGGGAGTGGTACTTGCCGAGCGCCCGCCGCTGGAGCAGCAGCCGGCCCGACTCGTCGAAGAGGAAGACGGAGAAGGCGCGGTGGAGCTGCCCCGGAGCCTGGTGCGCGGCGAGCTTCTCCGCGGTGCCGATGGTCCTCCCCTCCTCGTCGACCAGTTCGAGCATGATCGGCGCCGGGACTCCGGACGGCTGGACACCGTTCGACGCGATCTCCGGCGAGATCTGAGCCGCGGTGGCTGGTGTGGTCGGCATACCCATCCTTCGCATCGGTCCTCGGCCCGGTGGGGCCACCACAGTCTGCCGTACAAAAGCGGCTTGTCCGTACTTCGGCGGCCGGACGTGGCCGCTCCCACCACACCGGAGTACAGCCGGTGCGGCGGGAGCGGGAGGGACTCTACGGGGCACTACACCCCGAAAGGTGCCGGATAGACGAGTGTGCCCGGCGGGACGGGTGTCGAACCGTCCAGGACGAGCGCCATCATCGCCTCGTCCGGGACCTCGAAACCTGGCTTGATTCCATACTCGGACGCCCGTACGAACCCGAACCGCGGGTAGTACTCCGGATGGCCCAGGACGAGCACGAGCGGTTCGCCCCGCAGCCGGGCCGCGTCGAGCACGGCCCGGACGACGGCCTGCCCGGCCCCCGTCCGCTGGTGCGCGGGAGCCACCGAGACCGGGGCGAGCGCGGCCGCGGGGACGCCGTCCACCAGGCAGCGGGTGATCATCGCGTGCGCCGCGACCGTGCCGTCCGGGGCCTCGGCCACGTACGACAGACCCGGCAGCCAGGCGTCGTGGACGCGGAGCGCCTCGACGAGATCGGCCTCCGTCTCCGAGGGCGCCGCCTCCGACCCGAAGGCCGTGGCCACGACCCGGCGGATGTCCGCCGCGTCCGCGTCGGTCTCGGGGCGGGTGCGCCAGCGCGGATCGGCGGGCCGCAGGACGAAGCCGGCGTACCCGTAGTCGGAGCCGTGGTCGCGGCGCAGCGCGATCTCGGCGCGGGCCCCGGCCACCGCCTCGGCCATGCCGGGCACGGTGGTGTCCGCCGCGTCGGCGTGCGCGGCGAGCGGGACGTAGTACTCGTCCCAGTCGCCGTCGGGCTGCGGGACGGTGCCCAGGACGTGGTAGCCGGCCTCGATCGCCGCCGCCGCGTTCCCGGCGACGGTACGGAGCCGGTAGTGGTCCTCCCAGAAGCCCCGGGCCGCCGGGCCCGGCTCCTCGGTGGTCCAGACGCACTCGGTGAGCACCAGGGTGCCCCCGGGGGCCAGGAGCCTGCGCCATTCGGCCAGTGCCCGGTCGAAGCCGAGGACGAAGACCGAGCTCTCGGCCCAGACCAGGTCGAAGGAGCCGTCGGGGAACGGCAGTGCGCCCATGTCGGCGTTCAGGGTGTGGACCGAACCGTCGAGCCCGCGGGCGGCGGCGGTCTCCCGCAGCTCCGCGAGGAACGGTTCGTGGGTGTCGACGGCGGTCACCTCGGCGCCCGCCTCGGCGGCCAGGAGCAGCGCGGAACGGCCGGGGCCGCAGCCCAGGTCGAGCACGCGCGGGCGCTCCGGAAGCCTCCCCGCGAGCGCGAGGAGCCGGCGGGTGGTGGTGTCGGAGCCGGGACCCTGCCGCGGCAGACCGTGGTGCAGGGCGAAGAAGGAGTCGTGCAGAGCGTTGTCGGACAACGTGGGAAACCCTTGGTGACGAGGGTCCCGGCCGACGACGTGACGTACCGGTGGGAAGACCGGGATCAGGTCAGCCGGAGACCCGGAGGCTGAGGGACGACCGGGCGCTGCCGCACTGGGCAGCCTCCATCGCGACGGTCATCAACCTCAGCTCCTCTCCACACGTGTTCGTACGAAAAGACTAACAGGTGGCGGTCGGCCCGGGGAGGGCATCCGCTCCCCGGGCTCCCGGGGCGGAGCCGCTCAGAGGCAGAGCTTCGCCTCGTGCTCCGCGTGCCCGGCGGGCTCCAGCTGGAAGGTGCAGTGCTCCACGTCGAAGTGCGAGCCCAGGCAGCCCTGGAGGTCGTGCAGCATCTTCTCGTGCCCGACCGAGTCCAGCGCGCCCTGGTCGACGACCACGTGCGCGGAGAGCACCGGCATCCCCGAGGTGATCGTCCAGGCGTGCAGGTCGTGCACGTCCTCGACGCCCGGCAGGGCCAGGATGTGCGCCCGTACCTCCGCCATGTCGACGCCCTTGGGGGCCGCCTCCAGGAGCACGTCCAGGGTCTCGCGCAGCAGCTTGAGCGTACGGGGCACGATCATCAGGCCGATCAGGATCGAGGCGATCGGGTCGGCGTACTGCCAGCCCGTCGCCAGGATGATCCCGGAGGCGACGATCACGGTGACCGAGCCCAGCGCGTCCGCGAGCACCTCCAGATACGCCCCGCGCACGTTGAGGCTCTCCTTCTGGCCCCGCATGAGCAGCGACAGCGAGATCACGTTGGCCACCAGGCCGACCGCGGCGAAGGCGATCGCCAGACCGCCCTTGGTCTCGGCCGGCTCCAGGAACCGCTGGACCGCCTCGTACAGCACGTAGCCGCCGACGACGAGGAGCAGCAGGCAGTTGGCGAGCGCCGCCAGGATCTCGGCCCGGGCGAACCCGAACGTGCGGTTCCCCGAGGGCGGCCGGTTCGCGAAGTGGATCGCGAGGAGCGCCATCGCGAGGCCGACGGCGTCGGTCGCCATGTGCGCCGCGTCGGCGATCAGCGCGAGCGAGTCGGCGACCAGGCCGCCGATGATCTCGATCACCATCACGGAGAGCGTGATGCCGAGCGCGATCCGCAGTCGGTTCCTGTACGCGGCGCCCGCCGTACCCGTCGGCGGCGGGCCGCCGTGGCTGTGCCCGTGGTCGTGTCCAGCCCCCATGACAAGGCCTCCCGGTCGTGTCGTGTGTGTGCCCCGATTCGCAAGTGAACTACGGGTGGGGGGTATGTGCAACACGGTACTGAACACCGTTGTCATATGCTCTGACCTGCGACGACGTCCGATCGGGGGGATCCGGCCACCGGCCTCCCGGAACGGGGTTTGTGGGGTGGGCCGCCGATCGCCCATGATGATCTCCACAGGACGCGGCGCACCCGGACGGACACGGACGGTCCCGGGGGAGTCCTGCCGGAGAAGCCTCGGTGAACTCGCCTTCCGTTCATCCGATAGCCTCAGCCGACGTGTCGCCGCCCGGTGCCGGGCCGCACCGCCGCGCCGGGGCCGCCATGGCCCCGCCGGCCCCTCCGTCAGCTCCAAGGAGTGAGTTCGTCTGTCGACCGCCATCCTCACCGGCCCGCCGGCACCCGGATCCTCGCTCGACGGTGATCTGCGGTCGCTCGGCTTCGACGTCCGGATCGCCTCCGGCGCCGAGGAGGCCGGCGCCCTGCTGGCCGCCGTCCCGGCGGGCGAGCGCGTCGCGCTCGTCGACCCCCGGTTCGTCGGCCACCTGCACGCGCTGCGCCTCACCCTGACCGACCCCCGCTTCCCCGCGGCCGCCGCCCCCGGCGCGCTCACCGCGCAGCGCGAGGCCCGCCCCGCGCTCGCCCGCGCCCTGGACGCGGTCTCCGCGACCTCCGGGACCGGCGCCGGAGCCGGCACGCTCACCGACGGCCTCACCGACTCGCTCGCCGAGGCCCTCGACGCCGACGGCGTCGCCGTGCACCGGCCCCAGCTCGGCACCCTCGTCGCCACCGTGCCCACCGACGCGGAGGCCCGCCACGAGGCCCGCGCCGCCGTGGACGCCGTCGACGACGAGGCCGTACGCCTGCGCTCAGCCGTCAAGGCGCACGACGGCTTCTTCACCACCTTCTTCATCAGTCCGTACTCGCGCTACATCGCCCGCTGGTGCGCGCGCCGCGGACTGACCCCCAACCAGGTCACCACCGCCTCGCTGCTCACCGCCCTGATCGCGGCCGGCTGCGCGGCGACCGGCGAGCGCGGCGGCTACATCGCCGCCGGCGTCCTGCTGCTGGTCTCCTTCGTCCTCGACTGCACGGACGGGCAGCTCGCCCGCTACGCGCTCAAGTACTCGACGATGGGCGCCTGGCTCGACGCCACCTTCGACCGGGCCAAGGAGTACGCCTTCTACGCGGGCCTCGCCCTCGGCGCCGCCCGCAACGGCGACGACGTCTGGGCCCTCGCGCTCGGCGCCATGGTCCTCATGACCTGCCGGCACGTCGTGGACTTCTCGTTCAACGAGGCCAACCACGACGCGACGGCCAACACGAGCCCCACGGCCTCCCTCTCCAACCGGCTCGACAGCGTCGGCTGGACGGTCTGGGCCCGCCGCATGATCATCCTGCCGATCGGCGAGCGCTGGGCGATGATCGCCGTCCTCACCGCCTTCACCAGCCCCCGGATCGTCTTCTGGGCGCTGATCGTCGGCTGCGCCTTCGGCGCCTGCTACACCACGGCCGGCCGCGTCCTGCGCTCCCTGACCCGCAAGGCGAAGCGGACCGACCGGGCGGCCCAGGCACTGGCCGACCTCGCGGACTCGGGCCCGCTGGCCGGGATCGCGGGCCGGATCTTCGGCCGCGCCGGACTCCAGATGCTCCCCGGGTTCGTCCTCGCCTTCGTCGCGGCGGGCGTGTTGATCCCCGCGGTCCTCGGCCGCCCCTTCGGGGACCGCGGGACCGTCGTCGCCGCGGCCCTGTACGTGATGTTCGCCGGCGCCGCCGTCGCCCGCCCCCTCAAGGGCGCCCTCGACTGGCTGGTCCCCCCGCTCTTCCGTGCCGCCGAGTACACCACCGTCCTCGTCCTCGCGGCCCGCTCCGACTCCCCGCACGCCCTGCCCGCCGCATTCGGGCTGGTCGCGGCGGTCGCCTACCATCACTACGACACGGTGTACCGCATCCGCGGCGGCACCGGCGCGCCGCCCGCCTGGCTGGTGCGCGTCACCGGCGGACACGAGGGGCGCACGCTCCTGGTGACCGTCCTCGCCGCCCTGCTGGCGGACCGCGGCGACGACTTCACCCTGGCACTGACCGCGCTCGCGGTCGCCGTCGCACTGGTGGTGCTCGTGGAGTCCATCCGCTTCTGGGTCTCCTCCGGAGCACCCGCCGTTCACGACGAAGGAGAAACAGCATGATCGGCCTCGTACTGGCAGCCGGTGCCGGACGGCGTCTGCGCCCCTACACCGAGACGCTTCCGAAGGCCCTCGTGCCCGTGTCCGGCGAGGGCACCGAGAACGAGCTGACCATCCTCGACGGCACGCTCAAGAACTTCGCCGAGATCGGCCTCACCGAGGTCGCCATCGTCGTCGGCTACCGCAAGGAGGCCGTCTACGACCGCAAGGACGCCCTGGAGGCCAAGTACGGCCTCAAGATCACCCTCGTCGACAACGACAAGGCCGAGGAGTGGAACAACGCCTACTCCCTGTGGTGCGCCCGTGAGGTCCTCAAGCGCGGTGTGATCCTCGCCAACGGCGACACCGTCCACCCGGTCTCCGTCGAGAAGACCCTCCTCGCCGCCCGCGGCAACGGCCAGAAGATCATCCTCGCCCTCGACACGGTGAAGAACCTCGCCGACGAGGAGATGAAGGTCATCACCGCCGAGGGCAAGGGCGTCCAGCGCATCACCAAGCTCATGGACCCGGCCACCGCCACCGGCGAGTACATCGGCGTCACCCTCATCGAGGCCGAGGCCGCCGAGGAGCTCGCCGACGCCCTCAAGGCCACCTTCGAGCGCGACCCCGACCTCTACTACGAGGACGGCTACCAGGAGCTGGTCAACCGCGGCTTCACCGTCGACGTGGCCCCCATCGGCGACGTCAAGTGGGTCGAGATCGACAACCACGACGACCTCGCGAAGGGCCGTGAGATCGCGTGCCAGTACTGACCCGGCTGATCCCTTCGCCGGTCGTCGTCGACATCCGCAGGGGAGCGCTGGACGACCTGTCCGCGCTCCTCGCGGACCAGCGGATCTCCAGCAACGGCAAGATCGCCGTCGCCATCAGCGGCGGCTCGGGCCTCAAGCTGCGTGACCACTTCGCCCCCGAGCTGCCCGGCGCCGACTGGTACCCGGTCTCGGGCGGCACGATCGACGAGGCCGTGAAGCTCGCCGACGCCATGCGCGGCAAGCGGTACGACGCCGTGGTCGCCCTCGGCGGCGGCAAGATCATCGACGTGACGAAGTACGCGGCGGCCCGGGTCGGGCTGCCGCTGGTGGCCATCGCCACCAACCTGTCGCACGACGGGATCTGCTCGCCGATCTCCACGCTGGACAACGACAACGGGCGCGGCTCCTACGGGGTGCCCACCCCGATCGCGCTGGTCATCGACCTCGACGTGATCCGGGACGCCCCCGTGCGGTACGTCCGCTCCGGCATCGGCGACGCGATCTCCAACCTCTCCGCCATCGCGGACTGGGAGCTCTCGCACCGCGAGACCGGCGAGAAGGTCGACGGCCTCGCGGCCGCCATGGCCCGCAGCGCCGGCGAGGCCGTGCTCCGCCACCCCGGCGGCGTCGGCGACGACGACTTCCTCGTCACGCTCTCCGAGGGCCTGGTGATGTCCGGCATCGCCATGTCGATCAGCGGTGACAGCCGCCCCTCCTCGGGCGCCTGCCACGAGATCAGCCACGCCTTCGACCTGCTCTTCCCGGCCCGCGCCGCCAGCCACGGCGAGCAGTGCGGTCTCGGCGCGGCCTTCGCCATGCACCTGCGCGGCGACCGCGGCGGATCCGCGCTGATGGTCGAGACCCTGCGCCGGCACGGACTTCCCGTCCTGCCGGAGGAGATGGGCTTCACCGTGGACGAGTTCGTCCAGGCGGTGTCCTTCGCCCCGCAGACCCGGCCGGGCCGCTTCACCATCCTCGAACACCTCGACCTGTCCGACGACGAGATCAGGGACGCGTACGCCGACTATGCCAAATCCATCGGTAGCTGAGCTCCGTCCCGTGCGGAAGCCGACCGTCGCCGAGCTCCGCCCGGTCGTCCACCCCCCGGGTGTGAAGGACCGGCGGAGCGGTGAGCACTGGGGCGGCCGGCTCTACATGCGGGAGATCTCGCTCAGGATCACCCGTCAGCTCGTCGGCACCAAGGTCACGCCGAACCAGCTCACCTACGTCATGACGCTCGCGGGCGTCCTGGCCGCACCGGCCCTGCTGGTGCCCGGGATCCCCGGAGCGCTGCTGGGCGCGCTCATGGTCCAGCTCTACCTGCTGCTCGACTGCGTCGACGGCGAGGTGGCCCGCTGGAAGAAGCAGTTCTCGCTCGCCGGGGTGTACCTCGACCGGGTGGGCGCCTATCTGTGCGACGCGGCCGTCCTCGTCGGCTTCGGCCTGCGCGCCGCCGACCTGTGGGGCTCGGGCCGGATCGACTGGCTGTGGGCCTTCCTGGGCACGCTCGCCGCCCTCGGCGCCATCCTGATCAAGGCCGAGACCGACCTCGTCGGTGTCGCCCGCCACCAGGGCGGTCTGCCGCCGGTCAAGGAGGCGGCGTCCGAGCCGCGCTCCTCGGGCATGGCGCTGGCCCGCCGGGCCGCCGCCGCGCTCAAGTTCCACCGGCTGGTCCTCGGCATCGAGGCCTCGCTGCTCATCGTGGTCCTGGCGATCGCGGACCAGATCAGGGGAGACCTCTTCTTCACCCGGCTCGGTGTCGCCGTCCTCGCCGGCATCGCGCTGCTCCAGACCGTGCTGCACCTGGTGTCGATCATGGTCTCCAGCAGGCTGAAGTGAGGCCGGCCGTGAGTACGCCGCTCAGGGTGGGTGCCGTCATCATCACGATGGGCAACCGCCCCGACGACCTGCGCGCGCTGATCGACTCGGTCGCCAAGCAGGAGGGCGACCCGGTCGAGGTCGTCGTCGTCGGTCAGGGCACCCCGGTCACCGGGGTGCCCGACTGGGTGCGGACCGTCGACCTGCCCGAGAACCTGGGCATCCCGGGCGGCCGGAACGTCGGCATCGAGGCCTTCGGTCCCGGCGGCACCGACGTCGACGTCCTGCTCTTCCTCGACGACGACGGGCTGCTCGCCCACACGGACACCGCCGAACTGGTCCGGCAGGCCTTCACCGCCGACCCGCGCCTGGGCATCATCAGCTTCCGGATCGCCGATCCGGAGACCGGAGTCACCCAGCGCCGGCACGTGCCGCGGCTCCGCTCGGCCGATCCGATGCGCTCCTCGCGGGTGACCACCTTCCTCGGCGGCGCCAACGCCGTCCGCACCAAGGTCTTCGCCGAAGTCGGCGGTCTGCCGGACGAGTTCTTCTACGCGCACGAGGAGACCGACCTCGCCTGGCGCGCGCTCGACGCCGACTGGATGATCGACTACCGTTCCGACATGGTGCTGCTGCACCCCACCACAGCCCCGTCCCGGCACGCCTCGTACCACTTCAACGTGGCCCGCAACCGAGTGTGGCTGGCACGTCGCAATCTGCCCGCGCCCCTGGTGCCGGTCTATCTCGGCGTCTGGCTCCTGCTCACCCTGGCCCGGCGGCCCTCGCTCTCCGCGCTGAAGGCGTGGCTCGGCGGATTCCGCGCGGGCTGGGCGACCCCCTGCGGACCGCGCCGCCCCATGAGGTGGCGTACGGTGTGGCGGCTGACCCGGCTGGGTCGTCCACCGGTCGTCTGACATCGTGGTACCCCTCGTGCCGCGCATCTTGAACACGAAAGTTTCGACTGTGAGTGACACACACCAGGGCGGAGCGGTCGCGACCAGCGCGCCTCCGTCCTCCGTCGGCGAGGACCTGGCCCCGGCCGCCCTCGCCGCGAAGTACGGCCTCTCGGTCAGTGGCGCCCGGCCCGGTCTGTTCGAGTACGTCCGGGACCTGTGGAGCCGTCGCCACTTCATCCTGGCCTTCTCCTCGGCCAAGCTGACCGCGCAGTACAGCCAGGCCAAGCTCGGCCAGGTGTGGCAGGTGGCGACCCCCCTGCTGAACGCCCTGGTCTACTACCTGATCTTCGGGCTGATCCTGGGCGCGGGACAGGGGATGAGCAAGGACGTCTACATCCCCTTCCTCGTCACCGGCATCTTCGTGTTCACCTTCACCCAGAGCTCGGTCATGGCGGGCGTCCGGGCGATCTCGGGCAACCTCGGACTCGTCCGGGCCCTGCACTTCCCGCGCGCCACCCTGCCGATCTCCTTCTCGCTCCAGCAGCTCCAGCAGCTGCTGTTCTCGATGATCGTGCTCGTGGCGGTCGCGGTCTCCTTCGGCAGCTACCCGTCGCCGCGCTGGCTGCTCGTGGTCCCGGCGCTTGCCCTGCAGTTCGTGTTCAACATCGGACTCGCCATGATCGTGGCCAGGATGGGTGCCAAGACGCCCGACCTCGCCCAGCTGATGCCGTTCATCATGCGCACCTGGATGTACGCGTCCGGCGTCATGTTCTCGATCCCGGTCATGCTCCGCGACAAGCCGGACTGGATCGCCGACATCCTCATGTACAACCCGGCGGCGGTCTACATGGACCTCATCCGGTACGCCCTCATCGAGGGCTACAGCGCGCACAACCTGCCGGACCATGTCTGGATGACCGCCCTCGGCTGGGCCCTGGTCTTCGGCATCGGCGGCTTCGTCTACTTCTGGAAGGCCGAGGAGAGGTACGGCCGTGGCTGACACGAACCGCAGCAACGTCCCCACCGTCATCTGCGACGACGTCCACATCGTCTACCGGGTCAACGCCGGAGGCGGCGGCAAGGGCAGCGCCACGGCGGCGCTCAGCCGGATCGTCGGCCGCGGCAAGGCCGAGGTGTCCCGGGGTGTCCGCAAGGTCCACGCGGTCCGCGGCGTCACCTTCACCGCGTACCGGGGCGAGGCCATCGGCCTCATCGGCACCAACGGCTCCGGCAAGTCCACGCTCCTGCGGGCGATCGCCGGTCTGCTCCCCACCGAGAGCGGCAGGGTCTACACCGACGGGCAGCCGTCGCTCCTGGGCGTCAACGCGGCCCTCATGAACGACCTCACGGGCGAGCGCAACGTCATCCTGGGCGGCCTCGCCATGGGCATGAGCCGCGAGGAGGTGCGCTCCCGCTACGAGGACATCGTCGACTTCTCCGGCATCAACGAGAAGGGCGACTTCATCAGCCTGCCGATGCGGACGTACTCCTCCGGCATGGGCGCCCGGCTCCGCTTCGCCATCGCGGCGGCCAAGAACCACGACGTCCTCCTCATCGACGAGGCGCTGGCGACCGGTGACCGCAAGTTCCAGATCCGCTCCGAGGAGCGCATCCGCGAGCTCCGCAAGGAGGCCGGCACGGTCTTCCTGGTGAGCCACAGCAACAAGTCCATCCGGGACACCTGCGACCGGGTGCTCTGGCTGGAGAAGGGGCAGCTCCTGATGGACGGCCCCACGGACGAGGTCCTCAAGGCGTACGAGCGCGAGACCGCGCGCTAGTCCCCCGGACCCGCGAACCCCTGCCGGAAGCATCCGGTAGGGGTTCCTCCGTTTTCCGCGCGTCGCTGCCCCACCTGGAATGTTCATGCGGTTAACTTCGGGCAGGATGAGCCCATGGCAGCGACCTCGGCGGGAAAGACCTACCACCACGGCGACCTGCGCAACGCGCTCATCTGCGCGGCCGTCGACCTCGCCGGAGAAGGCGGCCCCGAGCGGGTCGTCCTGCGGGAGGCGGCCCGCCGGGTCGGCGTCTCGCCCACCGCCGCCTACCGGCACTTCGACGGGCGCGGTGAGCTCCTCCGTACCGTGCGGACCCATGCCCGGCGGGAGCTCGCCGCCTCCATGGAGCGGGCCGCCGCGCGCGAGCCGGGCGCCGACGACCCCGTGCTCGCGGCGGAGCGCCGGGTCACCGCGCTCTGCCGGGCGTACGTCGGCTTCGCCGTGGAGCATCCCGGCCTCTACCGGGCCGCGTTCTGTGTGCCCCGTCCCGCCTCGGCGTGCGAACCCGGGCCCGCCAGGCCGCCCGCCGAGCCCGAGATCCGCGCCTACACCCTGCTCAGGGAGGCACTCGAAGCGCTCACGGCGCTCGGCACCGCGCGTCCCGGCGCCCGCCCCGCCACCGGTGCCGCCGCGTGGTCGGCCGTGCACGGGCTGTCACTCCTCCTGGTCGACGGTCCGCTCCGCCGGCTCTCCGCGCAGGGCAGGAGGGTGGCCGTCGAGGCGACCCTCGCCATGGTGGTCTCCGGAGCGGGGTCCGACTGAGCCCGAACTCTCTTGCGGTGCACGGCAGTTGACGGATCGTGCGAGTGAGGTTCGCGACGCCCGCCACCCCGGAATGGCGAAGGTCGTCGTACAACGTAAGCTGGACCGGTCTGTTTCGCGGCAAGTAGGGCGATACCCCGCGGCCATCGGGCCCCCGGGGTGGCGGCCCTACGGGCGGGGGTCGGCGGCGTGTCCGAAATAGGATGGATTGGATCGGCAGTGTAGAACGGGAGACGTGACGGCCATGACGCAGATTCTCCAGCTCCACGAGGGTGTCGCCGTCCCTCCGTCGGGAAGCGCCCAGTGACGGAGACCCGGCAGGCGCGCACCGACGCCTCCTCGCGCGCCACACTCGGCAAGGCCGCGGACGAGAACTTCCCCGTGGCCCCCTTCTTCCTGCCCCGCGCCTGGCGGGACGACCTGATGGCCGTCTACGGCTACGCCCGGCTCGTCGACGACATCGGCGACGGCGACCTCGCCCCCGGCGGCGCCGACGCCCGGCACCTCGGCGTCGGCCCGGCGGCCGCGGAGGACCGGCTCGTCCTCCTCGACGCCCTGGAGACCGACCTCCACCGGGTCTTCGACTCCACCCCGCACCACCCCCTGCTGCGCGCCCTCCAGCCGACCGTCCGCCGGCGCGGGCTCACCCCCGGGCCCTTCCTCGGCCTGATCGCCGCCAACCGGCAGGACCAGCTGGTCCGCCGCTACGAGACGTACGACGACCTCCTCGCGTACTGCGAGCTCTCCGCCAACCCCGTCGGCCGGCTCGTCCTCGCGATCACCGGCACCGACACCCCCGAGCGGATCCGGCGCTCCGACGAGATCTGCACCGCCCTGCAGATCGTCGAGCACCTCCAGGACGTCGCCGAGGACCTCGCCCGCGACCGGATCTACCTGCCCGCCGAGGACCTCAAGCGCTTCCACGTCACCGAGCGCGACCTCGCCGAGCCCACCGCCGGCGCCTCCGTACGGGCCCTGATCGCCTTCGAGGCCGAGCGGGCCCGCGCCCTCCTGCACGCGGGCCTCCCGCTCGTCGGCAGCGTCCACGGCCGGCTCCGCCTCCTCCTCGCCGGCTTCACCGCCGGGGGGCTCGCGGCGCTCGACGCCGTCGCCGACGCCGGATACGACGTGCTGGCCGGCCCACCGAAGTCCACCAAGCCGAGCCTGATGCGCCAGGCGGGAGCGGTTCTGCTCCGGGCGCGGAGAGAGGGGTGAGCGCGACCGTGGAGGCACAGCACCAGCCGTCCGCACCGGTCCAGGCCGCCTACAGCTACTGCGAGGCGGTCACCGGACAGCAGGCCCGCAACTTCGCCTACGGGATCCGGCTGCTGCCGGCCGAGAAGCGACAGGCGATGTCCGCGCTGTACGCCTTCTCGCGGCGCGTCGACGACATCGGCGACGGCACCCTCGCGACCGAGGACAAGCGGGAGCGGCTCGAAGCCACCCGTGACGTCCTCGACCGCGTCCGCAAGGGCCTGGTCGAGGAGGACGACACCGACCCCGTCGCCGTCGCCCTCGCCGACTCGGCCCGCCGCTTCCCGATCCCGCTCGACGGCCTCGACGAGCTCATCGACGGCGTCCTCATGGACGTGCGCGGCGCCACCTACGAGACCTGGGACGACCTCAAGGTCTACTGCCGCTGCGTCGCCGGCGCGATCGGCCGTCTCTCCCTCGGCGTCTTCGGCACCCAGCCCGGCGCCCAGGGCGCCGACCGCGCGCCCGAGTACGCCGACACCCTGGGCCTCGCGCTCCAACTCACCAACATCCTCAGGGACGTACGCGAGGACGCCGGGAACGGGCGCACCTATCTGCCCGCCGACGACCTCGCCAAGTTCGGCTGCTCGGACGGCTTCGGCAGCGACACCCCGCCCCCCGGCGCCGACTTCGCCGGGCTCGTCCACTTCGAAGTGCGCCGCGCCCGCGCCCTGTTCGCCGAGGGCTACCGGCTCCTGCCCATGCTCGACCGGCGCAGCGGCGCCTGCGTCGCCGCCATGGCCGGCATCTACCGGCGCCTCCTCGACCGGATCGAGCGCGACCCCGAGGCCGTGCTGCGCGGACGTGTCTCCCTGCCGGGCCGCGAGAAGGCGTACGTCGCGGTGCGCGGGCTCTCCGGCCTCGACACCCGCAACATCGCCCGGCGCACCGTCAGGAGGCGTCCCTGATGCGCCCGTGCGCCCCCGCCCGCCGGGCAACCCCGGGCGCCGCCCCGGCGTCCCTGCCCGAGACGCCCCGGAATCCGACCGCGACGACCCGAAAGGAGGCCTGGTGAACCACGAAGGAACCGAGCGGAACGCCCGGCAGCCCCGCGCCGTCGTCGTCGGCGGTGGGCTCGCCGGGATCACCGCCGCGCTCCAGCTCTCCGAGAGCGGCGTCCACGTCACCCTGCTCGAAGGCCGGCCCCGGCTCGGCGGCCTCGCCTTCTCCTTCCGCCGGGGCGATCTGACCGTCGACAACGGCCAGCACGTCTACCTGCGCTGCTGCACCGCCTACCGCTGGTTCCTCGACCGGGTCGACGGCGCCCGGCTCGCCCCCCTCCAGGACCGCCTCGACGTCCCCGTCCTCGACGTCGCGCACCCCCGCGGCCCCCGGCTCGGCCGGATCCGCCGCGACAGCCTGCCCGTGCCGCTGCACCTCGCGCGCAGCCTCGCCACGTACCCGCACCTCTCCCTCGCCGAGCGCGCCTCGGTCGGCCGGGCCGCGCTCGCCCTGAAGAAGCTCGACCCCGCCGACCCGGCGCTCGACGGCATCGACTTCGCCACCTGGCTCGGCCGGCACGGACAGTCCCCGCGGACCGTCGAGGCCCTCTGGGACCTCGTCGGCATCCCCACCCTCAACGCCCCCGCCCCGCAGGCCTCCATGGGGCTCGCCGCCATGGTCTTCAAGACCGGACTCCTCTCCGAGCCCGGCGCCGCCGACATCGGCTGGGCCCACGTCCCGCTCGGCGAACTCCACGACACCCGGGCCGCGAAGGAGCTCGACGCCCTCGGCGTCCGCACCTTGCTGCGCGCCAAGGCCGAGCGGATCTCCCGGACCGACGACGGGCGTTGGGCCGTCGACGTGCCGGGGGAGCGGATCGAGGCCGACGCGGTCGTCCTCGCCGTCCCGCAGCACGAGACCCACGGTCTGCTGCCCGAAGGCGCCCTCGACGACCCCGACCGGCTCCTCGACATCGACACCGCGCCCATCCTCAACCTGCACGTCGTCTACGACCGCAAGGTGCTGAAGCGGCCCTTCTTCACCGCGCTCGGCTCGCCGGTGCAGTGGGTCTTCGACCGCACGGACTCCTCCGGACTCGCCGGCGGAGGCCAGTACCTCGCCGTCTCCCAGTCCGCCGCCCAGGACGAGATCGACGAGCCCGTCGCCGCCCTGCGCGCGAAGTACCTCCCCGAGCTGGAACGGCTCCTGCCCGCCGCCCGCGGCGCCGGGATCCGCGACTTCTTCGTCACCAGGGAGCGGACGGCCACGTTCGCCCCCACCCCGGGCGTCGGCCGGCTCCGGCCCGGCGCCCGCACCAGGGCCCCGGGGCTGTATCTGGCCGGGGCCTGGACCGCCACCGGCTGGCCCGCGACCATGGAGGGTGCCGTCCGCAGTGGTTTCAGCGCCGCGGGCGCCGCGCTCTCCGCCCTCGGCCGCCGCCATGACCATCCGCTGCAGGAGGCGGTATGAGTGTGAGTACCGGAACAAGAGGAGAGACCGTGCCGACAGTGCCGCCGGGACATCCGGCCGTCGACACCGCGGACGTGTCCGCACTGCTGGAGCGGGGGCGGACCCTGTCCACCCCCGTACTGCGGGCGGCCGTCGACCGCCTCGCGCCGCCCATGGACACCGTGGCCGCCTACCACTTCGGCTGGATCGACGCGCAGGGCAACCCCGCCGACGGCGACGGCGGCAAGGCCGTCCGCCCGGCGCTCGCCCTGCTGTCGGCCGAGGCCGCGGGCGCCGCGCCCGAGGTCGGGATCCCCGGCGCCGTCGCCGTGGAGCTCGTGCACAACTTCTCGCTGCTCCACGACGACCTGATGGACGGTGACGAGCAGCGCCGCCACCGCGACACGGTGTGGAAGGTCCACGGCCCCGCGCAGGCGATCCTCGTCGGCGACGCCCTCTTCGCCCTCGCCAACGAGATCCTGCTCGAACTCGGCACCGTCGAGGCCGGCCGCGCCACCCGCCGGCTGACCACCGCCAGCCGCAAGCTCATCGACGGCCAGGCCCAGGACATCTCGTACGAGCACCGCGAGCGGGTCACCGTCGAGGAGTGCCTGGAGATGGAGGGCAACAAGACGGGCGCCCTGCTCGCCTGCGCCGTCTCCATCGGTGCGGTCCTCGGCGGGGCCGACGACCGCACCGCCGACAAGCTGGAGGAGTACGGCTACCACCTGGGCCTCGCCTTCCAGGCCGTCGACGACCTGCTCGGCATCTGGGGCGACCCGGAGGCCACCGGCAAGCAGACCTGGAGCGATCTGCGCCAGCGCAAGAAGTCCCTCCCGGTCGTCGCCGCCCTCGCCGCGGGCGGCCCGGCCTCCGAGCGGCTCGGCGAACTGCTCGCCGCGGACGCCAAGTCCAACGACTTCGACACCTTCTCCGAGGAGGAGTTCGCCACCCGCGCGGCCCTCATCGAGGAGGCCGGAGGACGCGAGTGGACCTCCCAGGAGGCCCGCCGCCAGCACGCGATCGCGATCGAGGCCCTGAACGAGGTGGACATGCCCGCCCGCGTGCGGGACCAGCTCGTCGCCCTGGCCGACTTCGTGGTCGTACGGAAGAGATGATCACCATCACCCTGATATGAGTTCGCGGTCGCCGGCCGGTGCCTTCCGGCGCCGGCCGACGGCAGACCCGTAGAAGCAGAAGAAACCGACTGCGCAAAGGGGAAGCCATGACAGCGACGACCGACGGAAGCGCCGGGGCCGTGGGCCCCCGGGCAGCCGCGGCCAGCACGACGAACGACACCACCGCGCCGGAGGGGCTCGACGCGAGCGCCGCGCGGGCCACCGCACGGGCGGTCGAGCACCTGCTCGCCCGGCAGGACCCGGCGGGCTGGTGGAAGGGCGACCTGGAGACCAACGTCACCATGGACGCCGAGGACCTTCTGCTCCGCCAGTTCCTGGGCATCCTCGACGCCGGCACCACCCGCGCCGCAGCCCTCCACATCCGCCGCGAGCAGCGCGAGGACGGCGCCTGGGCCACCTTCTACGGCGGGCCCGGCGAGCTCTCCGCCACCGTCGAGGCCTATGTGGCGCTGCGGCTCGCCGGAGACCCGCCCGAGGCCCCGCACATGGCCCGCGCCTCCGCGTGGGTCCGCGCCCGGGGCGGGATCGCCGGCGCCCGGGTCTTCACCCGGATCTGGCTGGCCCTCTTCGGCTGGTGGCGCTGGGAGGACCTGCCCGAGCTGCCGCCGGAGCTGCTCTTCCTGCCGAAGTGGTTCCCGCTCAACATCTACGACTTCGGCTGCTGGGCCCGGCAGACGATCGTGCCGCTCACCGTCGTCTCCGCGAAGCGCCCGGTCCGGCCCGCGCCCTTCCCGCTGGACGAACTGCACACCGACCCGGCGCGGCCGAACCCGCCCCGGCCGCTCGCCCCGGCCACCGGCTGGGACGGGATCTTCCAGCGGCTCGACAGGGCGCTGCACGTCTACCACCGCTTCGCCCCGCGCGGGGTCCGCGGCACCGCCATGAACGTCGCCGCCCGGTGGATCGTCGAGCGCCAGGAGAACGACGGCTGCTGGGGCGGCATCCAGCCGCCCGCCGTCTACTCGGTCATCGCCCTCCACCTCCTCGGGTACGACCTGGAGCATCCCGTCATGCGGGCCGGCCTGGAGTCGCTCGACCGGTTCGCGGTCTGGCGCGAGGACGGCTCGCGGATGATCGAGGCCTGCCAGTCGCCCGTCTGGGACACCTGCCTCGCCACCATCGCGCTCGCCGACGCCGGGCTGAGCCCCGACCACCCGGCGCTCGTGAAGGCCGTGGACTGGATGCTCGACGAGGAGATCACCCGGACCGGGGACTGGGCGGTGCGGAGGCCCGGACTCCCGCCGGGCGGCTGGGCGTTCGAGTTCCACAACGACAACTATCCCGACATCGACGACACCGCCGAGGTGCTGCTCGCCCTGCGGCGGGTCCGGCACCCCGACCCCGCCCGGGTGGAGGCGGCCGTCGCCCGGGGCGCCCGCTGGACCCTCGGCATGCAGTCGAAGAACGGCGCCTGGGGAGCCTTCGACGCCGACAACACCAGCGTCTTCCCCAACAAGCTGCCGTTCTGCGACTTCGGCGAGGTCATCGACCCGCCCTCCGCAGACGTCACCGCCCACGTGGTGGAGATGCTCGCGTACGAGGGGAGGGCCCAGGACCCGCGCGCCCGCCGCGGCATCGAGTGGCTGCTCGCCGAACAGGAGCCCAACGGCGCCTGGTTCGGCCGCTGGGGCGTCAACCACGTCTACGGCACGGGCTCGGTGGTCCCGGCGCTCGCCGCCGCCGGGCTGCCCGGCTCCCACCCCGCGATCCGCCGGGCCGTCGGCTGGCTGGGATCCGTCCAGAACGACGACGGCGGCTGGGGCGAGGACCTCCGCTCGTACAAGGAGGAGGAGTGGGTCGGGCGCGGGCCGTCCACCGCCTCACAGACCGCCTGGGCCCTGATCGCCCTCCTCGCCGCGGGCGACCGCGACTCCGAGCCGGTCCGGCGCGGTGTCGCCTGGCTGACCGCGGCCCAGCGGGAGGACGGCTCCTGGGACGAGCCCCATTTCACCGGCACCGGCTTCCCCTGGGACTTCTCCATCAACTACCACCTCTACCGGCAGGTGTTCCCGCTCACGGCGCTCGGGCGCTATGTGTACGGGGAGCCCGCGCCGCGCAAGGAGGGCTGATGGGCCGCGAGCCCGGTCCGGGCGCCGGTCCGCCGCTGCTGATCGCCTGCGCGCTCGGCATCGAGCACTTCGCCCTGCGCAGCGGGGACCGGGGCGGCGCACCGGGCCCGGTCACCGTGCTGCGCACCGGCATGGGACCCGAACGGGCCCACCGGGCCGTGTCCCGGACGCTCGGCGAGGAGCGCTGGCGGGACGCGGCGGTGATCGCCTCCGGCTTCTGCGCGGGCCTCGCCCCGGGCATGCACCCGGGGGACCTGATCGTCGCCGAGGAGACCCGCGCCCCCGACGGCACGACCCTCTGCACCGGGACCGACCTCCTGGTGAAGGCCCTGGTCAAGGCGGTGCCCGGGCATGCCGTCCACACCGGGCCGCTGATCGGCTCCGACCACGTGGTGCGCGGCCCCGAGCGGGCCGCGCTGCGGGCCGGCGGCGCGATCGCCGTCGACATGGAGTCCGCCGCCACGCTCCGCACCGCCCGGGCCGCCGGAGGGCTCGGGGACGGGCCGGACGCCCGCCCGGTTGCGGCCGTCCGGGTGGTCGTGGACGCTCCGGAACATGAACTGGTCCGGATCGGCACGGTGCGCGGGGGAATATCAGCCTTCCGTGTCCTTCGTGCCGTCCTTCCCGCATTCTTCGAATGGCACCGTTCTTTGCTGCTCCCCAGGAGGTGAACGAGTTATGGCCATGCCGCTCCGTCAGTCCATCCGGGTCGGGACCTACCTCTTCGAACAGAAGCTCCGCAAGCGAGACAAGTTCCCGCTGATCGTCGAGCTGGAGCCGCTCTACGCCTGCAACCTGAAGTGCGAGGGCTGCGGAAAGATCCAGCACCCGGCGGGTGTCCTCAAGCAGCGCATGCCGGTCGCCCAGGCGGTCGGCGCGGTCCTGGAGTCCGGCGCCCCCATGGTCTCCATCGCGGGCGGCGAGCCCCTGATGCATCCTCAGATCGACGAGATCGTCCGCCAGTTGGTGGCCCGGCGGAAGTACGTCTTCCTCTGCACCAACGCCATGCTGCTGCGCAAGAAGCTGGAGAAGTTCACCCCCTCCCCGTACTTCGCCTTCGCCGTCCACATCGACGGCCTGCGCGAGCGGCACGACGAGTCCGTCGCCAAGGAGGGCGTGTTCGACGAGGCGGTGGCGGCCATCAAGGAGGCCAAGCGGCGCGGCTTCCGGGTCACCACCAATTCGACCTTCTTCAACACCGACACCCCGCAGACCATCATCGAGGTGCTCAATTTCCTCAACGACGACCTCCAGGTCGACGAAATGATGATCTCGCCCGCCTACGCCTACGAGAAGGCCCCCGACCAGGAGCACTTCCTCGGCGTCGAGCAGACCCGGGAACTCTTCAAGAAGGCGTTCGCCGGCGGGAACCGCCGCCGCTGGCGGCTCAACCACTCGCCGCTCTTCCTGGACTTCCTGGAAGGAAAGGCGGACTTCCCCTGCACCGCCTGGGCCATTCCCAACTACTCCCTCTTCGGCTGGCAGCGACCCTGCTATCTGATGAGCGACGGATACGTCCCCACGTACCGCGAACTCGTCGAGGACACCGACTGGGACAAGTACGGCCGCGGCAAGGACCCCCGCTGCGCCAACTGCATGGCGCACTGCGGCTACGAGCCCACCGCCGTCCTCGCCACCATGGGTTCCCTCAAGGAGTCCCTGCGCGCGATCCGGGAGACGGTCTCCGGGAACAGCACGTCATGACCGGTGGGTTCGACCTGCGGGCGCTGCTCTCCGAGCGCGGCGCGGAGCGGTACGAGCTGCACGCCCGGTACCTCAACCACCAGCTGCCGCGCATGCTGCACACCATCGGCTTCGACAAGGTCTACGAGCGGGCCGAGGGCGCCCACTTCTGGGACGCCGACGGCGTCGACCACCTCGACATGCTCGCCGGCTTCGGCGTGATGGGCCTCGGACGGCACCACCCCGTCGTCCGCCAGGCCCTCCACGACGTGCTGGACGCCCAGCTCGCCGACCTCACCCGCTTCGACTGCCAGCCGCTGCCGGGGCTGCTCGCCGAGAAGCTGCTCAGCCACAGCCCGCACCTCGACCGGGTCTTCTTCGGCAACAGCGGCACCGAGGCCGTGGAGACCGCCCTCAAGTTCGCCCGGTACGCCACCGGGCGGCCGAGGGTCCTCTACTGTGCCCACGCCTTCCACGGGCTCACCACCGGCTCCCTCTCCGTCAACGGCGAGCAGGGCTTCCGGGAGGGTTTCGAGCCGCTCCTGCCGGACACGGAGATCGCCCTGGGCGACCTCGACGCCCTGGAGCGGGAGCTGCGCAAGGGGGACGTGGCCGCCTTCGTGGTCGAGCCCATCCAGGGCAAGGGCGTCCACGAGGCGCCGCCGGGCTTCCTCCGGGGCGCCCAGGAGCTGCTGCACCGGCACGGCGCGCTGCTCGTCGCGGACGAGGTGCAGACGGGGCTCGGCAGGACGGGAGACTTCTACGCCTACCAGCACGAGGAGGGCGTCGAGCCGGATCTGGTCTGCGTCGCCAAGGCGCTCTCCGGCGGCTACGTGCCGGTCGGGGCGACCCTCGGCAAGGACTGGATCTTCAAGAAGGTCTACTCCTCGATGGACCGGGTCCTGGTGCACTCGGCGAGCTTCGGATCGAACGCGCAGGCCATGGCCGCCGGGCTCGCCGTCCTCTCGGTCATGGAGGACGAGGGCACCGTCGCCCACGCCCGGCGGATCGGCGACCTGCTCTCGGGCCGTCTGAGGGAGCTCGTGCCGCGGTACGAGCTGCTGCACGAGATCCGCGGGCGCGGTCTGATGATCGGGATCGAGTTCGGGAGGCCGTCCTCGCTCGGGCTGCGCGGGCGCTGGACGATGCTCCAGGCGGCCCGCAAGGGTCTCTTCGCCCAGATGGTCGTCGTCCCGCTGCTCCAGCGGCACCGGATCCTCACCCAGGTCTCCGGGGACCACCTGGAGGTGATCAAGCTGATCCCGCCGCTGGTCATCGACGAGGCGGACGTGGACCGCTTCGTCACGGCCTTCACCGCGGTCATGGACGACGCCCACGGCGGCGGCGGGCTGATGTGGGACTTCGGGAAGACGCTGGTCAAGCAGGCGGTCGCGCAGCGCTGACCGGATCTCGACACCGATTCCCGACAAGGGTTTGCCTCTGAGGCAATAAACTTGCCTCAGAGGCACGATCCTGGCGGAATGGACGCATGGACCACGTCCCCGGGGAGACCTCCCCGGACCCCGCCACCCCCGGCGTCCTGCCCGACGTCGCCCCGCAGCTGCGGGCCCTGCGCCGCCGCCGGGGACTCACCCTGGAGGCCGCCGCCCAGCGGGCCGGTCTCTCGCCGGCCCACCTCTCGCGCCTGGAGACGGGGAACCGGCAGCCCTCGCTGCCGATGCTGCTGGCCCTGTCCCGTATCTACGGTACGACGGTCTCCGAGCTCCTGGGCGAGGCGCCCCCCGAGCGCGACCCCGTCGTCCGGGCCGGCCGCTCCGAACCCGT
Source organism: Streptomyces tanashiensis (assembly GCF_014648895.1). Classification (GTDB taxonomy): domain Bacteria; phylum Actinomycetota; class Actinomycetes; order Streptomycetales; family Streptomycetaceae; genus Streptomyces; species Streptomyces tanashiensis. The sequence continues at coordinate 22,819 of NZ_BMRZ01000006.1, read as the reverse complement.
CGAGGCCGACGGCTGGATCTACCGCCAGGCGGGCGGCGCCGGGCGCGCCCTCCAGTGCCTGCGGGTGCACGTGCCGTACGCCACCCGGGCCGACATCGTGCGCGTCCACCCCGGCGAGGAGTGGATCCACGTCCTGGAGGGACGGGTGCGGCTCGCCCTCGGCGAGGCCGTCCACGTCCTCGATCCCGGGGACAGCGCGCACTTCGACTCGCTGACCCCGCACCGGATCGGCGCCGCCACACCCGGCGGGGCCGAGCTGCTCTTCGTCCACACCCTGATGCAGAGCCCCGCCGCCGAGCTGTGCCTCGGTGACGGGACCCCGCACCGGCGCTGACCCATCAGAAAGGAACGAGATGTCCGAGAAGTCCGTACCGGTCACCGGCGAGGAGCGCGGTGAGGGCAAGTTCCCCAAGGGGCTCGTGCTCCGACTGTTCGCCTACCTGATCGCAGGCCACCTCTTCGCCGGCTTCCTGTACCTGCTCTTCATGCTGGGCGGGCAGAACCAGTAGCCGGGGCTACGCCTCCGTGAGCAGGCGCTCCCGCAGCCGCTCGCGGGTCTCCGGGGTCAGCTTGAGGCCCTCGGCGAGGTAGGTGTCCACCGAGCCCCAGGTCGCCTCGATCGTCTCGAAGGCGGCCCGCAGATACTCCACCCGCGCGTCGAACAGCGGGCTCAGCAGCTCCATCACCTCGGGCGACATCGCGTCCGGGGAGGTGGAGCTGCGGCGCACCTTGTAGCGGCGGTGCGGGTCGTTCGACTTCACGTAGTCCGCCTCGATCGCCTCCCGCTCGACCCCGACCGCGAGCAGGGTGATCGCGATGGCGAGCCCGGCCCGGTCCTTCCCGGCCGCGCAGTGCATGAGGGCCGGGACGCTCTCCTCCGCCATGGAGTGGAGGATCCGGCTGTGTTCCGAGGTCCGCTCGACGATCATCTTCCGGTACGAATCGGACATCCGGGCGGCCGCCTTGCCGTCGCCGAGGATCTCCCGCAGCTGCGCGATCTCGCCGTCGCGCACCAGCTTCCAGAACTCCTTGCCGTCGGCCGGGTCGTTGAGGGGTATGTTCACGTTCCGCACGCCGGGCAGGTCGACGTCCGCGCCCTCGACCTTCCGGTCCGACTCGTTGCGGAAGTCGAAGACGGTGTGCAGGCCGAGCGAGGCCAGGAAGGCGGCGTCGTCCGCCGTCGCGTGGGCCAGGTGGCCGCTGCGGAAGAGCCGGCCGGGGCGGACCGCGCGCCCGTCCGTCGTCGGCAGGCCGCCCACGTCCCGGAAGTTGCGGACCTCCGTCAGCTCGGGCTCGTCGACCTCGGTGGGCGGGACCTGCGGCAGCTGCTGCGTCACGGCTGCTCCTGTTCTGTAGATCGGTTCCTGGGGCAATCATCTCGGGTGCGGGCCGCGGCACGCACCCCCTCGGACGGGAATGGGCGATCTGTCCGTATTGAGGTGTTAGGCATAACCCGCCCCGGTTGCAGGGGAGATGGGGATCGGCGCGTGAGCAGCGTCATAACCGTGACGGACCGTGCCTGATCGTCTTTTCCAAATACCCCCCGGGAAAAGGAGATCGAGGGACCGTCATCCACGGAGGGTGACCGGAATTCCGGCCGGATATCACGGAATACCGGAGCACTTGAAAACCGTGGCTTGTTCGCGCCGACCCCACTCGTCTAGCGTCTCGCTCACTCCGGACGGACCGCCGAATCCTGCCACCGACCGGAATCCGCACTCACCCGTAGAAGGCAGGAGCGGGGGACCCAGGTAAGTCGCCGATCCCTCGAAGAAGGACGGCTCGGGGTGAAGCCGCGTGAGAACGCGGCCGGACATCTCCAGTCCGAACCCGACAGCTCACCTCGCAGGCGCCGGAGAGGAATTCGCCATGCCCGCGAAGGGTAAGCACCGCCGCACCAAGTCCAACCGCCTCACCCGCGGCATCGCCGCCGCCGGTACCGGCGGGGCCGTCGTCGCCCTCCCGCTCCTCGGAGCCACCGGCGCCCACGCCGCCGAGCAGGCCGTCCCGGCCGCCGCTCCCGCCCAGGCCGTCGCCCAGGTCAGGGCCGCCGCCGTCGAGGCCGCGCCCACCACCGCGAAGGCCGCGCCGAAGACGTACTCCGTCGTCCGCGGCGACTACCTGTCGAAGATCGCCGCCGAGCACCACCTCGCGGGCGGCTGGCAGAAGCTCTACAAGGACAACCGCCAGGTCGTCGGCGAGAACCCCTCGCTCATCCTGCCCGGCATGAAGCTCACCCTCGGTGCGAAGAGCACCGCCAAGGCCGCCGCGCCGAAGGCGACCACGCACAAGAGCACGCAGAGCTCCGGCAAGAACGGCGACACCACGCGCGCCTCCCGCGGCGGCGAGCGCCCCGCGGCCCCGGCCGCCGCCGAGACGACCTCCACCTCGTCGTCCGCCTCCGCGCCGTCCTCGTCGGCCGGCACGACCTCCTCCTCCGGCTGGTTCGCCCCCGTCAGCGGCGGCATGTCCACCCCGTACCGCGCCGCGGGCTCCATGTGGTCCTCCGGCTACCACACCGGTGTCGACTTCATGGCCTCCACCGGCACCACCGTCGTCGCGGTCGGCCCCGGCACCGTCTACTCCGCCGGCGACGGCGGCGCGTACGGCAACCAGGTCGTCATCCAGCACGCCGACGGCACCTTCTCGCAGTACGCCCACCTGTCCTCGATCTCCGTCTCCGCCGGCGAGACCGTCACCGGCGGCCAGCAGATCGGCCTCTCCGGTGCGACCGGCAACGTCACCGGCCCGCACCTGCACTTCGAGATGCGCACCGGGCCGGAGTACGGCTCCGACATCGACCCGCTGGCCGCTCTGCGCCAGCACGGCGTGAGCATCTGACGTCACGTCAGCGCGCCTGCCCTCCGGAGGCCCGGCACGTAGGTGCCGGGCCTCCGGTGTATTCCGGCTTGGCGGAATCTTTATCGGTGGCATATGTCACCCCGCGTCAACCCCTCCTTACGGTCGCGTAGGTCACATCCGAAAGGGAAGGATGTGCTCCCGTGGCAGACGATTCGAGATCAACAGACAACAACGCATTCGGGTCGTACGCGGCGATCGGTGACAGCTTCACCGAGGGCGTCGGAGACCCCGGGCCCGACGGGACGTTCGTCGGCTGGGCGGACCGCTTCGCGGTCCTGCTCGCCGACCAGCTGCCGGAGCACGACGCCTTCCGCTACGCCAACCTGGCCGTACGCGGGCGCCTTCTCGACCAGATCGTGGCGGAACAGGTCCCCCGGGCGAAGGAGCTCGCCCCCGACCTGGTGACCTTCTGCGCGGGCGGCAACGACATCATCCGCCCCGGAACGGACCCGGACGAGGTGGCCGAGCGCTTCGAGCGCGCCGTCGCCGAACTGACCTCCGCCGTCGGTACCGTGATGGTGACCACCGGCTTCGACACCCGCGGCGTGACCCTCCTCAAGCACCTGCGCGGCAAGATCGCCACCTACAACGGTCACGTCCGGGCCATCGCCGACCGCTACGACTGCCCGGTCCTCGACCTGTGGTCGCTGAAGTCCGTCCAGGACCGCCGCGCCTGGGACGACGACCGGCTGCACCTCTCGCCCGAGGGGCACACCCGCGTCGCCCTGCGCGCCGCCCAGGTCCTCGGCCTGCCGGTGCCCGCCGACCCGGACCAGCCCTGGCCGCCGGTCCCGCCGCGCGGCACGCTGGAGGTGCGCCGCGACGACATCCACTGGGCCAGGGAGTACCTGGTGCCGTGGATCGGGCGCCGGCTGCGCGGCGAGAGCTCGGGCGACCACGTCGAGGCCAAGCGCCCCGACCTCATGCCCCTGTAGGGCCTGCCGGGCGGATCAGGGTCGGACGGGCCCTGGCCGGCGGCGCGGCGGGGATCCGCTCCAGGACCCCGCCCGCGAACACGTCGTACAGCGGCAGCGTCTCCAGGTGGACGTAGCCGATGTGGCAGTCGCACACGGCGAGGGGGCAGGCGCGGGGATGCAGGGCGGCGCGGTACGAGCCGTCGTACAGGTTCCCCAGCTCGGCCTTGACGAAATGGCAGCGCCGCACCGTCCCCTCGCCGTCCACCGAGATCACCGACTCGCCGGTGCGGCAGGGCAGCCCCGCCGAGCGGTGCGGATGCCGGCTGTACGGGAACAGCGGGTCGAGCTCCGTCCAGCCCTCCGCCTCCGCGTCGGTGTACGTGTGGCCCTCGGCCGCGTTCACCCAGAGGTAGACGTGCGGCGGCAGCGCGGCCCGCAGCCGGCGGGCGTCCTCCCGGTGCTCGGGAAGACCGACCACGCCGACGCTGTACCGCACGCCCCGCTCCGCGAGCTCCCGGCACTTCCCGAGGAACCGCTCCGGCGGCGTCTGCCCCGGGTGGAACGTGCACCAGAGGGCCACGCTCTCCGGGTCCGCCTCGGCCAGCCACTCCGTCCGGCAGCTCAGATTGGTCTGGATCGCCACCCGCTCCACGTGCGGCAGCCGGGACAGCTCGACCAGTGCCCGCCGGTACCAGGAGCGCACCAGACCCTCGCCCCAGGGGGTGAACAGGATCCGCAGCCGGTCCCCGGTCTGCGCGGCGGCCCAGCCGGTGAAGCGTTCGAGCGCCGCCCGGTCGGCGCGCAGCTGCTCCCGGCTGTCCCGGCGCTTCGCGAAGGGACAGTACGGGCAGTCGAAGTCGCAGGAGGAGAGCGGGCCCCGGTAGAGCAGGGTGAGATCCACGGTCGCCGCCTACTTCGTCTCGTACGCGGCCATCGCCGCCCGCACGGCGGGGGAGAACAGCTCGGGGCCGAGCCCGTCCGAGTGCGCGAGCCCCTCGGGCGACAGCCGCAGCAGGCCCGCCGGGGCGCCCTCGTCCAGCCAGCCGAACGCCTCGAAGCGGCCGAGCTCCCCGGCGAAGTCCGCGAACGGCGAGGATCCGAACCGCTCCTCGTATCCGGCGACCGGCATGCCCTCGGCCTGGAGCAGCGACTGCAGCAGATGCCGGCGACGGGCCTCGTCCCCGTCCACCGCCCGGCCCACCTCGGCGCGGGAGAAGTCCTCCGTCTCCGTGTACGCGTCGATGATCGAGCGGATCTCCCGCATGTCGACGGCGTAGTCGAAGGAGTAGTGCAGCGCCGAGGTGTACGAGCGGGCGCCGCAGCCCAGGCCGATCATGCCGTCCGTCTGGCAGGCGTAGTCGTCCGGGCCGGCGGGACCGGCGTCCGCACGGCGGAACATCCGCATCGACACCTGCTCGTAGCCGTGCGCGAGGAGATGGTCCCGGCCGTACCGGTAGAGACGGAGACGCCGCTCGTCCCACTCCCGGTCGGCGGCCGCCGGGTCCTGGATCCGGCCGAGACCGGTGAGCGGGCGCACGTACAGCGGATAGAGGTACAGCTCCTCGGGACGCCAGGCGAGGGCCGCGTCCAGGGAGACCCGCCAGGACCGCTCGGTCTGCCCGTCGATGCCGTAGATCAGGTCGATGTTGAGCACGGGCACGCCGGTGTCCCGGATCCGGCCGAGCGCCGCCTCGACGTCCGCGCGGTGCTGCGGCCGGACCGCCGCCCGCGCCTCCGCCTCCACGAAGCTCTGCACACCGATGCTGAGCCGGGTCGCGCCCCGGTCCGCGAGGAGCGCGAGCCGGTCGGCGGTCGCGGTCGCCGGTGAGGTCTCCACGGACAGCGGCACCGCCCGCAGGTCCACACCCGTCCGCTTCTCGGCGATGTCGCAGAGCCGCTCCAGCTCGGCGGCCGTGAGGAAGGTCGGCGTGCCGCCGCCGAACGCGGCCGTGGCGAACCGCACCGGCGACGCGTCCCCGAGGGCCTCCCGGACCGCGGCGGCCTGGCGGTCCAGGGCGTCGAGGTAGCGGGTGGTCAGCTCGTCCGGGGCGCCGATCCGGGTGAAGAGATTGCAGAAGCCGCAGCGGACCTCGCAGAACGGTATGTGCGCGTACAGGGAGAGGGCGTCCTTCGGCTCCCCGGCCCAGAGCGCGGCCAGCTCGGGGCGCTCGGGGAGCGAGCGGTACGCCGTCTTGTGCGGGTAGGCATAGACGTAGCTCCGGTACGGGCGGGGGATGTCGGTCACGCCGCCACCTCGCTCTCGGGTCCCGGCAGGACGAACTGCGCGTACGGCACGGTCCACACGACCTCGTGGCCCAGCCGGTGCCCGGTGAAGCCGTCCTCCCCGTAGGCGGTGCCGTGGTCGGAGCAGACGATCGCGAAACAGGGGCGGCGGCCGCTCATCGCGGCGAAGAGGCGCCCGATGTGCCGGTCGACGTACTCCAGGGCCGCCGCGTGGGTCTCCCGGGTGTCGCCGGCCTCGCGGGTAGCACCCGGCAGATGGAACCAGTTGGGCTGGTGCAGCGCGGACACGTTGACGAAGAGGAAGAGACGCTCCTCCCGGGGCATGCCGGCGACCACCTCCTCGGCCCGCGCGACCTGCGACTCGAAGGAGCGGGGGGAGGCGACACCGAAGGAGGGCTCCCAGTGGCTCTCCCGGAACAGGCCGGGGAGCACGGAGCCGAGCGGAGGCTGCTTGTTGAAGAAGCCCACCCCGCCGACGCAGACCGTCCGGTATCCCTCGCCCGCCAGCGCGGACACGAAGTCCGGGGTGTCGTGGACCCAGGTGCCGTCCGCCGTCGACTCGCTGCCCGCGAAACGGGCCGCGAACAGCCGGGGGTGAGGTCCCTGGGCCGCGGGCGTCGGCAGGAAACCGGCGAAGATCGCCTGGTGGGAGGCGTACGTGAAGCTCCCGGGCGCGTGGCGCCGCTCCCAGGCGCCGCCGGGGAGGTGGCGGGCCAGGTTCGGGATGCGGCCCTCGGCGGCGAGCTCGGCCGCCACGTCGTACCGGAGGGTGTCGAGGGTGACCAGGAGCAGGTCGTGGCTGCCGACGATCTCGTTCATGTCGGGCTGGTTCACGTGGTGCTCGTTCCTGTGGTGCGGGTGGTGCTGGTGAAGGGTGAAACGGGTGGGCCGTCCACGAACTGCGCCGCGACCTGAGCCCCGTAGGTGTCGAGTCCCTCGGCGCCGCGGCCGGGCAGGCCCGTGAGACCGGGCAGCAGATCGCCGAAGGCGTTCACCTCGCCCACGGCGAACCGCCGCCAGCCACTCGCCGGCAGCAGGTCGACGCCCACGCACCGGGTGCCCGGGAAGGCGGCGGCGGCCCGCTCGCACACCCCGAGCGCGTCCTCCCAGCGGCCCCCGGCCGCGGCGATCGCCGCCCGTGCGGCGGCCAGATCGCCCCGTGCTCCGCCCAGATGAAGATTGGTCATGGGGAAACGGCTCGTGCGGAGCACGGCGTGGGTGGCGCGTCCGTCGATCACCACCACCCGCAGGTCGGCGGCCCTGCCGCCCTGCGTGGCCTTCGGCAGCCAGCGCTCGACGTGCAGGCCGTCGGGGGCCAGGGCGTCCACGACCGAGGCGACCTCGTGCTCGGTCGTATAGCGGCGGACCCGCAGGGAGTTGAAGAGCCGTCCGTCGGCTCCGCGCTCCACCGAGGTGGTCGCCTGGACCCGGCCCGCGCCGTTCGTCTCCAGCGCCAGCACCCCGGAGGCCGAGGAGCCGTGCGCGAGCTTCACGAACACCCGGCGCAGACCGGCCCCGGCGGTGAGCGCCCTGACGTCCGCCCAGCCGCGCACGGCCGGGGCGCCGGGTCCCGAGGTCGGCGACTCGGGCACCGGAACCCCGGCCGCCCGCAGCCGGCCGTGGCTCAGCCGCTTGTCGAACAGCACCGCGAGCTCGGCGGGGTCGTCGACGAGGACGGCACCCGCCCGCGCGACGGAGCGGGCGAGGTCCGCCACGGCGGCGGTGAACCGTCCGTACCAGCGGCCGGTGCCCTCCACCCGGGCCGGATCGTCGACCCCGCGCAGCAGACGGTCGGCCTCCGGATCCTCGCCGGGAGAATCCAGCCGCACGGTCTCGCCCTCGGCGAACCGCGCCCGCCCCCGGAGCACGTCCGGCCAGGACACCGCCCGCGCCCCGGGCAGCCCGGCGGTCCGCAGCGCGTCCTGGAAGAACGCGACGCGGCGGCCCGCCGGATCGCCGACGACCACGAGGCGCGGGCCGGAGGTCATTCGGCGACCGCGACGTAGCGCCAGACGTCCCCGTCGCCGTCGTCCTCCGCCACCTGCGCGTCGTCGAGGTCGACGGTCACGCCGTGCGGGACGAGCGCGGCGCGGACCCGCTCGCACATCGCCGCCGACAGGTAGTGGTGGGAGAGGTCGAGGTGGCTGAGATGGGTCAGCGGCTGCCCGTCGAGGAGGGCCGCCGCGCCCTCGTCGGTGAGCACACCCATCGACAGGTCGAGCCGCTCGATCCGGGCGACGACGGGTGCGCCCGCGACGGCCGCGGCCACGGCGTCCTGGATCACGCTGTCGCACAGGCCCAGCTCGCGCAGGGCGGGGAAGGCCGTGCCGGCGAGCAGCGGTGCCAGGTCCTCGACGGAGCTGTCGCCGCCGTACTCGTCGGTGCCGAGCCAGAGTTCCAGCTTCTCCAGGGCGGGCAGGTCGCTGCCGACGATGCCGCGCACCACGTCGGCGGGGAGACCGCCGGTCTGCACGACCAGGGTCCGCAGAGCGGAGTGCCGGAGGGAGGGGAACGCCAGCTCCGAGCCACCCCGCACGCCGAATTCCCGCAGGGCCGGGTAGGCCGCGAGGAGCGGCGTCACATCGGACTGGATGATCCACGAGATCTCGCAGTCCTCGCCGGTCATGTCGCCGAGGAACACCGCCTCCAGGGCCGTCAGCCGGTCGTTGGCGCCGATCAGCGCGGTGACGATGTCGGCGGACGAGTTCTCGTAGGCCTCGTCCCAGCCGCCGACCACCAGGGCGCGCACCCGGCCCGTGTCGACCGTCTTCAGGAACCGCTCGAACTGCGGCCCCCACAGCTCGTCCCCGGGGTCGGAGTAGGTCGGGGCGGAGATCCGCCAGGCGACCGTGTCCGTCGCGGGCAGCTCGACCCGCACGTCCGCGCCCGGGAAGTCGAACACGGGCAGGCCGTGGAATTCCTGCAGATAGGTGCCAACGGTCATGGCGGTGCTCCAGACAACGGTCGCGGTGGGTCGGCTGACGGAGAGAGTTCTACCAAGCGGCACCGACAACCCCCTCGCCGGGTCGCCTCCGGACCGGTTGTCAGTGGCGGGCCCTAGCGTCGTTCTCGTGTTCGGCCGCACGTGCCGGACGGGGAGGGGAGAGCCATGTACCGGCAGGGAGACGTACTGATCGCGCCCGTCGCGGAGACGGCCGTTCCGGAGCGGGTGAAGGGGGCGGCGGGGGAGCCGAGGGACGCCCGGGGCCGCCTGGTCCTCGCCCTCGGCGAGGTCACCGGGCACGCCCACGCGATCCCCGGCCCCGGCCGGCTCGTGCGGGAGCCGGGGCCCTTCGGGCCGCTGCTGCTCGAACTGCCCGAGGGCGGGCGGGTGGTGCACGAGGAGCACGCGCCGATACCGCTCCCGAAGGGCCGGTACCGGGTGGTGCGGCAGCGGGAGTACGTCCCCGGCGCGTACCGGATCGTCGCGGACTGACGTCCGCCGGAGAGGAGTGAGGACATGGGGGAGAACGAGATGAACCGCACCACCGCAGCGGACAAGTGGCGGGCCGTCGCCGCCGCCACCGGGCCCGCCGACCGCACCGCCGCCGAGGCCGGCCTCCGGCTCGCGTACCGGACGGCGGGGCTCGCCGAGCCCGAGCGCGTCCTGTGGGCGGACTCGCCGCTCGCGGCCGTCACGCTCGTACGGAGCCTCGCGGACCGGGGCCGTTCGGTGCGGGAGGAGGTGCGCACCCGGCCGTGGGCCGAGGAGCGCCGCCGCCTCCACGACGCGCTCGGCCCGGCCGGCTGGGCCGCCCACTGGCAGGCGACCGGGGCGCGGCTGTGGGACCAGACGCGCAGCCTCGCCGACCGGATACGGGCGGGGGTGACGGAAGAGGCGGGTGCCGACGGGGTACGGGCAGGGGGCACGGAACACGCGGGCGTCGGCGCGGCCGGTGTGCGGATGCTGCTGCTCGACGCCGTGCTCGGCCAGCACGACGCCGCCTGGCTCGCCGCCTTCGAAGGGCGCGGTGCCCGGCTCGCCGGCCTCGCAGCCGTCGCCGAGCACGCCGGCTGGTGGTGGCCCTACGAGAACGCCGTCGTGGTCTGCGAGCGGCCCGTCGAACTCCACCGGGACGAGGCCGGCCGCCTCGACCGGGGCGACGGCCCCGCGCTCGCCTTCCCCGACGGGTTCGCCCTCCACGCCTGGCGGGGCATGGCGGTGCCGGCCGAGTTCCTCGCCGGCCTCGCCGACCTCACCCCCGAACGGATCCGCACCGAGGAGAACGCCGAACTGCGGCGCGTGATGCTGGAGTACTACGGCTACGACCGCTACCTCGCCGCCTCCGGGGCCCGGCACGAGCACAGCGACGAGACCGGCGTCCTCTGGCGGATCGAACTCGCAGACGACGAGGACGTGGTGATGGTCGAGGTCGTCAACTCCACGCCCGAGCCGGACGGCACCCACCGCACGTACTGGCTGCGGGTGCCGCCCACGACCCGGACCGCGCGGGAGGGCGTCGCCTGGACCTTCGGGCTCCGGCCCGAGGCGTACGAGCCGCTCGTCCAGACCTGAGCGCGCGCCGGGACCGGGCACGGTTGGTGCGGAGAGGTGAAGGGAGCCGCCGGTCAGGAGTGGCGCGCGGGAGGCGGCGGCGCCGGGTGCTGGGATGTGCGCGCCGGAGCCCCGGCACCCACCCCCGAAGGGACCGCCTGTGACGATCCGCCGGCCCAGCGCCGCCCGCACCGCCCGTCTGCTCGCCGCCACCGCCGTGCTCGGCGGCCTCCTCGCCGGCACCGCGGCCCCCGCCCTGGCCGCCGCGCCCGAGCGGACCGCCCCCCGCGCCGCCGCCCGGAAGGCCGCCCCGGACACGGCCACGGCCACGGTCACCGTCACGGGGAACGGCCGCGCGTCCGCCGCGCCCGACCTGGCGATCCTGTCCGCCGGGGTCGAGTCCACCCGCCCGACGGCGAAGGAGGCGATGGCGGCGCAGACCACCGCGGCCGAGGCGCTGCTCGACGTGCTGCACAAGCAGGGGATCCCCGACCGGGACATCCGTACCGACAGCCTCTCGCTGGCCCCGGTCTACACCCAGACCAAGGACGGGAGCAGCAAGGTGACGGGCTATCAGGCGGGGCAGTCCTTCTCGGTGAAGGTCCGCGACCTCGACAGGACCGGTCAGGTCATCGGCGCCGTCAACGAGGCCGCCGGGAACGCGGGCCGGGTCAACGGCGTCGTCTTCGACGTCGCCGACCCCTCGGCGCTGCGGGCGAAGGCCCGGGAGGCCGCCTACCGGGACGCGTACGACAAGGCCTCGCAGCACGCCCGGCTGAGCGGTCACCGGCTCGGCCGGCTCGTCTCGCTGAGCGAGGGCGAGTCCGTGCGCCCGGGCCCCGGCGCGGCCCCCGCGGTCTCCACGGACGAACCGAGCGTTCCGCTGGCGCCGGGCGAGATCGAGGAGCAGGTCACCGTCTCGGCGGTCTACGAGCTGATCTGACCGGGACCGTCGCCGGTCCCCTGCCCGGGCCCGGTCGCGGGGGCGGCCTCGTGGGTCGCCAGCCCGGGCCCGGTCGGCGGGGCGCCGTCGGTCTCCCGCCCGCGCCCGGTCGCCACGGTCTCGTGGGCCCGACCGCCGGACCCGGTCGGCGGGGTCCCGGCGGGGAGTCCGGCCTCGGGCGCCGGCTCCGGGTCTTCGGGGGCCGGTTCGGGGTGTTCGGGGGCCGGGTCCGTGTCCGGGAGGTGCAGTTCCCGGGCGAGGGCCGCGTCCGCCCAGCGCAGCATCGCGGCGCGCGAGAGGGAGCCGGCGTAGGCCGTCGTCTGCACGGCGAGGCCGTCCAGGAAGGCCGTGAGCCGCCAGGCCGCCCCGGCCGGATCCTCGCAGCGGAACTCCCCGGCCGCGGCCCCCTCCTCGATCACCCCGGCCAGCGCCGCCTTCCACTCGCGGTCGAGGGAGGCGGCGACCCGGCGCAGCTCCGGATCGCGCAGCGAGACCGCCCAGCCCTCGATCCACAGCCGCCAGCCCTTGGCCTGGCCGGTCGGGGCGTACCAGCGCACCGCGGCCCGCAGCCGCCGCACCGCCGTGGAGCGCCGCCCCAGCACCCGCCGCAGCTGGGCGAGGTCGGCCTCGGCGGCGTGCGCGAAGGCGGCGGCGACCAGCTGTTCCTTCGACGAGAAGTGGTAGAGCACGAGCGCGTTGCTCACCCCGAGGGCGGCGGCCACGTCGGAGATCCGGACGGCCGCGACACCGCGCGCCTCGATCTGCTCCACGGCGGCCGTCAGCAGCTCGTCCCGCCGCTCGGCCACGCTCAACCGCACTCTCGCCACGCGGTGCAGCCTACACAGCACGTGACGCGGGCATGATCGTCAACAGCTCCGGTGGGTGTCCGGTTCAGTACCAGCCGTAGCGTTCGGCGATCACCGGCAGCCGCTCCTCCACCAGCGCGTGCGCCGCGGCGCGCGGGCTCGTGCCGTCCGCCTCCGCCCGGTCGAGCATGCCGCCGACGAGGGTCCGCATGGCCTGCCGTACCCGGTCGAAGGCCTGGTCCGCGTCGGCCTCGATGTCGCCGAAGAGGGTCCACCACCACCAGGCGTTGGTGCACGAGTTCACGACCACGTCCGGCAGCACGGTCACGCCGCGCGAGGCGAGAGCCTCCTCGGCCTCCGGAAGGATCGGCATGTTGGCCGCCTCGGCGATCCAGCGGGCGGTGATCCGCTCCTGGTTCACGGAGTCGATCGCGTACGAGACGGCCGCCGGGACGAGGACCTCGGCGTCGGCCGAGAGCCAGGCGTCGCGGGGCTCCTCGCGGTCGCCGGGCCGCAGCGCGGAGCGGTCGACGGTCCCGTGCGCGTCCCGGGCGGCGAGCAGCGCCTCGACGTCGAGGCCCTCGGGGTTCGCGATCGTGCCCCGGACGTCGGCGACGGCCACCACCCGCAGCCCGGCCCGGGCCAGGAAGCGGGCGGTCGCTCCGCCCATGGTGCCGAGGCCCTGGAGGGACACCCGGGTGCCCTCGTACGCCCGCCCGGCCCGGTCGAGGGCGACGAGCACGGACTCGGCGACCCCGAGGCCGCCGACCAGCTCGTCGAGACCGATGCCGTCCACCTCGATCGCGAACGCGTCGGCGAGCCGCTTCCGGGCCTCCGCCTCGTCCTCCAGGAGCGGGTACACGGCCTGCACCGAGGAGACGAGCCCGGCCTCGGCCGCGGCGCGGTCCACCAGGTCCTGTGTGAGCCCGAGGTCCTCCCCGGTGGTCCAGAACCGCTCGACGTACGGCCGCATCGCCCGCAGATAGCGCACGAGCACGCCGTACGCCTCGGGGGACCGGGGATCGCAGTCGATGCCGCCCTTGGCGCCGCCCAGCGGGACGTACCGGGCGGACGGGTCGTAGTGCAGCGCCTCCTTCATGGTCATGCCGCGGGCGAGCCCGGCGACCTCCTCCGCCGTGCACCCCTCCCTCATCCGCAGGCCGCCGCTGGCCACCCCGCGGACCAGCCGGTCGATCACCAGGTGGCCCCGGCTCCCGGTCACGTGGTCGGTCCAGCGGACGGACAGCAAGGGGGTGGGGCTCATCGCGGATCTCCTCGTGGGGGGCGGGCCGGCCGGGGCAGCCGTACTGAACGCTGATTCAGTATGGCCGACCGTCCGGCAGTCTCCGCCGCGGGCCGCCCATAATGGAACGACCCCCAGAGATCAGGAGGTCCTGTGACCGGTACCGGCTCCGACCGTTCGCCACGGGCCCGGCTGCGCGCGCTGCGCCCCGAGTCCTTCGGCGCGGAACCCACGGGCGAGCGCCTCGCCCGGATCCGCCGCTCGCCGAACTTCGCGGACGGGATCTTCCAGAACCCCGAACCGGCGCGACGCGGCCCCTCCGGGTCCGGCCTCGAGTTCGCCAAGACCTACTTCGAGAAGGAAGGACGCGCGCGCCGAGCCCCCACCGGCGCGATCCCCGTCCACCCCACCACCGTCGCCGACCTGGCCCGGCCCCCGGCCACCGGTCTGCGGCTGACCTGGATGGGGCACTCCGGCGTCCTCGCGGAGATCGACGGCCACCGGGTCCTCTTCGACCCGGTCTGGGGCGACCGCTGCTCCCCGTTCCCCTTCGCGGGCCCCAAGCGGCTCCACCCCGTGCCCGTACCGCTCGCCGCCCTCGGCCCGGTCGACGTGGTCGTGATCTCGCACGACCACTACGACCACCTCGATCTGCCGACGATCAAGGCCCTGGCCGGCACCGACACGCTCTTCGCGGTGCCGCTCGGCGTCGGCGCGCACCTGGAGCACTGGGGCGTGTCCGCCTCCCGTCTGCGCGAGCTGGACTGGAACGAGTCCACCGAGATCGGCGAGCTCAGGCTCACGGCCACCCCGGCCCGGCACTTCTGCGGCCGGGGGCTGCGCAACACGCAGCACACGCTCTGGGCGTCCTGGGTCGTGGAGGGACCGGCCCACCGGATCTTCCACAGCGGCGACACCGGCTACTTCTCCGGCTTCAAGGACATCGGTGCCGCGCACGGCCCCTTCGACGCCACCATGATCCAGATCGGCGCCTACTCGGAGTTCTGGACCGACATCCACATGACGCCCGCCGAGGGGGTCCGGTCCCATCTCGACCTGCAGGGAGGCCTCCCGGGCGGGGTGCTGCTGCCGATCCACTGGGGCACGTTCAACCTGGCCCCGCACGCGTGGGCGGAGCCGGGGGAGTGGACGAAGGACGCGGCGGAGGAGGCCGGCCAGGCGGTGGCGTTCCCCCGGCCCGGCGAGCCGTTCGAGCCCGCGGGGAAGCTGCCCGGGGAGGCCTGGTGGCAGGCGGTGTCCCGTCCGATCCCGCGTCCGTGGCGGCGCCCCCGGCGTGCCGAGATCGAGGCCGAGAAGCACAGCGACGATCTCGACCTTGCGGGCGAGCGGTGACATCGCCCGGGGAGGACCTCGCCGAGGTCGTGCGGCTGCTGGAGCGTCTTCCGGCCGAAGGGCGTGGTCGTGTGTTGCGGGCGCGAGACGGCGCGCCCCACCGGGAGAGCGCGGCAGCCGCTCAGTGGTTCAGGCCGTTGCCGACTGCGACGGGATCGTCGCGCGTCGTGGTCCGGACGCGCATCGTGGACGGCTGAACCGCGGCCTTGAGTACGGGCTGATCGCGGTCCACGACATACGGGACCTGGCTCACGAGGGCGGCTGTGCCGGTGTGAGTCAGGTCCCGTCAGCGATCGCGAGGTGACGGCGAAGTCCGTCGGTCACTTGTGCGGCGTCGCCGTCGGCAGGTAGGCGGTTCGGCGCGGCACAGCGCGTGGGGCAGCACGGATGTCCCGCCATTCCTGCGACGCGGATGAGGCCCCTGCCCTCACCTCGTGCGCGGGCTCCACGGCGCACCGCACTCGGGCGGGCCGGTTTCGTCACTCAGGATCTGCGTAGGACGCATACTTCGGCGAGGGCGCGTACCCGGTCATGGTGAACGGCTTGAACTCCTCATCCGTCAGCATGCGGTGGACGAATTCGGAGGTGCTCATCCGGTAGGTGTGCCATTCCTCTGTGTGGTCCGTTCGCGCGACGATCGGCCAGTGCTCCGGATCCGGGTCGTTCGCGAGCCAGAAGTACTCGTATCCCTCGGCTGCCGCCCCCGCCCACCTGATGAGCCCCTCCTTCCCGGGGGCGTAGATCCGGTAGGGGTCGTAGACACTCTCGGCCTCGGGAAAGCGATCGAGCGCACGATGGAGCCGCCGCAGGCTGTCGATCACCTCCAGGTGAGTACCGCCCTTCGATGTGTAGAGATACAGAAAGCCATTGAACTCACCCCGGCCGAACACCTCGCACAACTGCTTGAAATCCGCCGGAAGCGGCGTGCCCAGTTCCGACTCCACCGTCGGCCAGTCGACGTGTACGTCTTCCGACCGGCGGCCGACTGCTTCCAGGATCTGCTGGACCCATGACATCTGCACAACGCTCCGCATTTGTGGGGGAATCGAAGGTGGCTCCGTCCCCGAGCACGCACCGGCGCTCGGGGACGGAGCCTGTTCTCAGGTTACCGCGACGGCCTCTTCCCTCTCATCGAGGTCATGGCACGTTCGGTATCGAAATGGCCTTTGACTGACCGGTGGTCAGACTGGTCCATCTGATGGAGATGCTGGCCGGGATCGGACTGTCCCCGACGTAGTTGGCATCGGACTGGTAGTAGATCGTCTCACCGGCCTTGACTCGGGCGGCGACCTCGTTCTCGAAGCTCGACATGACCGGGGAGTTCGCCTCGTTGTACAGGGGCACCAGATTACGCATGTCGGTACCACTGCCACCGAGTTGCTTGCCGATCAGATGGCCGCGCTGAACGTAGTCGAGCCCCTGCCGGTCCGCATTCTGGCGGCTGTAATAGCCCTTGGGAACCTTCGACCAGTCGATCGGGAACTGGGTACGGGTACCGAAGATCTTCGACGTGACCCCCGGGAACGCGTCCGAACCGTCGTCCTTCTCGTAGTTGTAGTCCCCGGCCGTCAGGCAGGCGCGCCCGCCCTGTGCTCGGCCCTGCCCGTCGAGAGGCAGGTAGTAGATCGCACTCTGGCCCTTGCTGCAGTTGTCCTGCCGCAGAGCCAGGTCGGCGTACGGCCGCCACTCGACGTCCTTGTCCGGAGTGGTGAGGCGTCCGAGGTTGTAGTTGTACTCCTCGCCGATCTCCGACTCACGGGACGCTGTCGACGACCCGTCGAGGTCGAAACCGAGCGTATCGAGGAAGACGTAGACCGCCGTGCCGATTCCCGACGCCTTGCCGAGGAACCTCAGCGCGCCGGACCCCCCGGACGCCGCCTTGGTGGCGACGTCGTCCACCTCGTTGGCCGCGCTCTTCAGCCAGTCGCTCGCGGTGTCGGCCACGGTGGAGCAGACGCCGCAGTCGAAGTGTCCGTCGATCTCGACGCTGCTGGCCGGGTTGCCGCCGCCGAAGGCGTACCGGTTTCCGGTGAACGGGTCGTTGCCGAGGTTCATGTCGGCGAGTGCCCCGTTGTACATGTCCCGGGTGGTGAAGCGGTTGAGCCCCGGGTTGTAGTTGCGGAAGCCCATGTCGTAGGTGCCGGACTGGGCGTCCCAGCGCTTGGAGTTGAAGCGGTAGGGGTTGTAGGCCTCCTTCGTCGGGTCGGCGGTGTCGGGCTTGTCGATACCGGTGAAGTCGTCCTTGTCGTCCGAGCCGTAGGCGGTGTAGCCGTAGGTGGCCTTGGTGTCACCGTTCTTGTCGGTGAGCGTCTCGACGTCGGTGTGGCTGTTGTAGCCGTAGTAGCCGTCCTCCGTCGTGCCGTCGGTGTTGTGCTTGACCTGCGACAGGCGCTCGCCCCACGGGCTGTACTGGTACGACTTGGTGACCTTGCCGGCGACCTCCTCACCGAGCACCTCACCGGAGAGGCCCAGGTAGGTGAAATCGGTCGTCTTCCCGTCCGCCGTCTTCGACGACGTGCGGTCCAGCGGGTCGAACGTGTACTTCGTCGACTTCAGTACGCCCGCGCCGTCCGCCTTCTGGGACTCCACGACGTGGTCGAAGCCGTCGTACACGCTCCGCTCGATGACCTTGCCGCCCGCGGTGACCGTCTCGAGACGGCCGAACGGGTCGTAGGTGTAGGTCGAGCTCTGGCCGCCCACGGCGGCACTCTGCAGCCGGTTGCGGTCGTATTCGTACGTGGTCGTGGTGTTCTCGACCGTCTGGCTGATGACGTTGGCGTTGTCGTCGTGGACGTAGGTGTCCGTCCCCGCGCCGTTGCCCGTCTTGACGGTCTTGGTGAGCCGGTCGACCGGGTCGTAGGTGTAGTCCGTCGTGGAGTCGAGGAACGCCGCGTGGTTGTCGGCGTTCATCTTCCTCGCGACGTCCTGCGCCTTGTTGCCGTTGGCGTCGTAGGCGTAGGTGTGGGAGGCGACCAGCGTGCCGTTGGGCTTCTTCTCCGTGGTCGTCTTCTCGGCTCCGTCGAGGAGGTACGTGTGGTCGACGGTGTTGCCGTTGGCCTTGGTCTCCTTCAGCTTCTGGCCACGGGCCGTGTAGGTGTACGACGACACCTTGGGCGAGGTGTCCGTGGCCGACTTGCCCACGGAGACCGTCTTGACCAGCTCACGCAGGTCGTAGGTGTACTTGGCGAACTGATCGGGGTGCGTGACGGTGTCGGTCTGGCCGTTGACGTCGTAGGTGAAGGACGTGACCTTCTTCTCCTGGCCGGCCAGCGCCTCGGTCACCTTCTGGACCTGGTTGAGGCCCGTGTACGCGACCGTGTACGCGTCGACCTTCGTGCCGGAGGAGGTGTCGCCGATCGACGTCATGTTGCCGTTGACGTCGTAGGCGTACGTGAAGGAGTTCTTCTCCGTGTCCGTCTCACCGGTGGTGTCCCGGACGAGCTTCACCCCGTCCGCGACGACCACGCCACCGCTGCTCTCGGCGAGCTTGAGCTTGGTGTCCTCGCCCTGCTTGAGGCTGTAGGAACCGAGCGACACCCACGTGCCGGCGGACGCGTTCTGGTCCTTCGTCGCCGACGGCTCCGTCGTCGTGCCGTGGGTCAGCGTGTACGTGGCGGCCGTCGCCGCGCCGGTCACCTTCGGGTACTTCACATACGCGGTGTACGTGCCGTCCTTCGGGATGTGCAGGGTCCAGGTGAACGCGTCCGTGCCACTGCCCGCTGCGTGCGTGCGGTGGTCGTAGCCGTGCTGCCCGGTGAGGTCGCCCGTTGCCCACGTACCGGTGGAGGAGACGTTCTGGGCGTCCGAGTTGTCGACGAGGACCACGCTCTTGCCGACCGGCACACCGTCGTCCGACTTCGACTTCAGGCTGCCGTCGACGTAGTAGGTCCACGCCATGGTGCGGTCGGAGGATCCGCCCGCCGAGGTGAGCGTGCGCCGCACCTGCTGGCCCATGTCGTTGTAGTCGAACGTGGTGACGATGTCCCACGGGTCCGTGGCGGACTTGGTCCAGCCGTTGTCGAAGTAGGTGTACGTGGTGTCGTTGCGGACCGTCTCACCCTCCGACGGCGGCGAGGAGCTCTTCACCACGCGGCCTACGGCGTCGTAGGTGGTCTCGGTGTAGACGTCCGCCTTGTTGTGACGGGCGTCGTTCGGGTCGTACGGCTGGTACTTCCGCTTCGGACGGTTCAGCTCGTCGTACGTCGTGCGGACCGCGAAGTCGTCGGCGCCGGCCGTGGCCGTGCCGCGCGGGGTGATCACCCGGGTCGTGTTGCCGACCTGGTCGTACTCGAACTTCGTCGAACGCGTCGTGGTGCCCTCACGGGGGACCTTGACCTCGGTCTGCTTGCCGCGCTCGTCGTAGGTGATGGTGGTGGTGTTGTTCTCCTTGTCCGTCGTCGAGACGACGAGGCCGTCCTTGTCGTAGGACTGCTTGGTGAAGTTGCCGGCCGCGTCCGTGACCTGCACGGCCCGGTGGTTCAGGTCGTACAGCGACGAGGACGTGAAATCGTCCGGGTCGGCGGTGGCGTGCTTCTTCGGGTCGATGACCTTGTTGACGTTGCCCACGCTGTCGTAGGCGTAGGTGATCTTGTGGCCCTCGGCGTTCGCGACCGCCGTGAGCTGGTAGATCGCGTCATAGGTGTTCGAGGTCATGTGATCGGTGGCGTCCGACGTCGTCAGCGAGCCCAGTGGCTCGGTGGACGTCTTCAGGTTTCCGACCTTGTCGTAGGTGTACGTCGACGTGCGCGGATCGGTGGTGTTGTTGGCCGGCGCGGTCGCCGACACCACCTGGTCCGCCGCGTCGTAGACCGCCGTGGATACCGCGCCGTTGGGCGCGGTCGACCTGGTCACGTTGTCGTTCGCGTCGTAGACGGGAGCCGGCGAGGTGATCAGCACGCCGGTGGCCTGGTCCTTCGGCTGGGTGGAGACCAGCGGGCGTCCGAACGTGTCGTACGTCTGCGTGGTCTTCTTCCCCAGCGGGTCGACGACCTCGGTGACCTGGCCGCGCTCGTCGTACACGTACGACATCGAGTTGTTCAGCGCGTCCGTGATCTTCGCCGGGTAGCCATGGGGTCCGAAGCCACTGTTGACGGTCGGATGCCCGTTGGCGTCGGTCGCCTTGGTCAGCTGGCCGTAGGCGTCGTACTCGTACGAGGAGGTGTAGTCACCGGCCGTTGCGGTGGCGACGCCCTTGGGGTCGGTGACCGTCTTCAGGTTGCCGAACGAGTCGTACCCGAACTGCCACTTGCGGCCCTCCGGAGAGGTCTTGGTGACGAGGTCCGCCGCGTAGCCGTCCACCCGGGTCCGGTACTCGAATCTCGTCGAGTCTGCCGGGAACACGCCGGGCGCGCAGTCCGAGGACGGCGGGACACCGGCCTTGTTGTTCTCCGCGTCCCGTGACCACAGGGGGTAGCCGGTCTTCTGGTCGTAGCAGTACGCCGTCTTCGCGCCGTTGTTCTCCTCCAGGTAGGTGACGTTGTTGTCCGCGTCCCAGCCCATCTTGGTGACCTGGGAGTTGGCGTTCGTCGTCTGCACACCCCGGCCGAAGTCGTCGATGACGTACTTGGTCGCGTGCGACTCGGCGTCGGTGGCGGTGGTGTCGGTGAACTTGGTGTTGCCGGCGTTCGCGGCGTAGGTGAAGCCCGTGGTGCCCTGGAGACGGTCGGTGATCGTCTTGGTCCACCAGTGGTACTTCGGGTCGTCGCCGGTCTGCGGGTAGTTGTACGTCAGCTGGGTGACGTTGCCGCGAGGGTCGGTGGCCTTGACCAGCTTGACGTTCTTGTTGCCCTGGGTGGCGTCGTACTCGAAGGCGAACACCTTCGGCTGGGTGGAGCCGGCACCGTTGGTGAACTTGGTGAGCAGGCCCTTGTCGGAGTACTCGAAGGTGGTCTTGCGGCCCCCGATGTCGGCAATCGACTTGATGTGGTCGATGATCTTCGGGTTGTTGCTGTCGGCCTTGGAGTAGTACTCGACCGTCAGCGACTGCCGTCCGGCGGGGTCGGTGATGTACTTGAGGAACTTGGTCGGCTTGTTGTTCGACTTGCGTTCCTCGTAGGTGTACGTCTGCGTGTTGCCGTTCTTGTCGACCAGCGACGTCATGTAGCCGTCGCAGCCGAACAGGAACCGGGTGCCGTCGGGACGGGTCATCGTCCAGGCGTCGGGGACCGGGTCCTTCAGCGGCGTGCAGTCCAGCCCGGCCTTCGCCGTCAGCTTGTAGTGGACGCCCGCCGGGGCCTTCCAGGAGCCGTCCGACTGCTCACGGAAGACGTGGGTCGTGCCGTCGCCGTCGGGGAGACGGATCTCGGTCGGGTGCGGCTTCGGGTGGAACTCCAGCGGTGCGCCCAGCCGGATCGGGCCGGAGGCCTGGAAGGACCAGCCGTGACCGGAGACGGTGTCGGAGGTGTCGAGGCTGTTGTACGCGAACCGGACGAAGGTGGTGATGCCACGGCCGGGGTTGGTGAACGCGTTGTACGACCAGACCGTGTTGCCCGAGGCCAGGTTGTTCATGACGGTCGAGCCGGCGCCGGTGTTCTTGCCCGTGTAGGAGTAGAACTTCTCCAGGCCGAGGCTGTTGGAGGTGGGGTCCTCCACCGCCACGTTCTGCTTCAGGCCTGGAATGCCGGAGGTGCCCGACGTCCACGTGCCGGTCGTCTTGTTGTAGACGTCCCAGGTCAGGACGTAGTCGGTGCGCTTGTTTCCGTTGTCCGAGTTGATCGGGGCCTTCACCACGGCCTGGAGGTCGACGCTGTCACCGGGCGCGACGTTCGCCGGCAGCGCGGTCTGCACCTGGTTGCCGCCGTTGGTGACGTCGGTGCCGTCGGGCAGGGCCCACTTGTAGGTGAGGACGTGGTCGGCCGCGTTCCAGGAGGAGGCGGTGGTGTTGGTGAGGGTGAAGTCGACCGTGTAGTCGGTGTTCGGCGTCATGCGCGCGGGGGTCTGCGGCGCGTAGTACGTCGACTCCGTCGTCGAGTCGATGTACGTGACCACGATGCGCGGACGCAGGCGCTGCTCGGTGCCCTCGGAGGACAGGAACAGGGTCCGCTCCTGGGAAGCGGCCTCGTCGGCCATCTTGAGGAGGACGCCCTGCTGTGAGGCGGGGGTGTTCACCCAGGACTGCGCGAGGGACGTGACGCTCCAGTCGTGGCGGGCGGGGTCGTTGGTCTTCGCGCCCGTGTCGCCCGCGACAGCGCCGAAGTCACCGCCCGCGCTGGTCCAGTTGGTGGTCGCGTTCGCCTTGACCCAGGTGGCGGTGGCTTCGTCGAAGTCACGGGTGAGCGGCCGGAGCTCGTAGACGGCGCCGGCGGTGTCCTGGGCGGTCTGCGTGGACCAGAGGCGGACCTTGGCGTCCAGGACCCGGGCCGTGGCCGGGATGCCGAGGGCCGGGAACTTCAGCAGGGCGCGCGTGTCGCCGTACGTCGCGGAGTTGTTGCCGACGGACAGCCAGTTCTTCGGCCCACTGTCGTCGATCGTGTCGTGGGTCGACGTGGTCCGGGCCGAGGACAGGGTGGTGTCCTGCGTCGCGTCCAGTACCTTCGTCGTGCGGCCGGCCTTCGGCAGGCGCACGAGCTGGGTGGGGGCGGCGACGACCTGCCCGTCCTTCGTCTTCGCCGCGACCATGTAGTAGTAGGCGCGGCCGTACGGGTCGAGGTCGTCGCCCTTCGTCGGCACGGCGGAGGTGTCCGTGAAGGACGTCGTGCCCGGCGCGACCGGCGCCACCAGGGTGGCGGCGGACGGGGTGAAGGTCTGGCTGATCGAGCGGTGGACCTGGTACTCGACGAGGTCGTCAGCGGTCCCGATCGGGTCCTTGTCCTGGTACGCGGACCAGTTCAGCTCGGCGCCGGTGTCGTGGATGGTGGTCGGGGCGGAGAGGTCGACGCCCTGACGGCCGAAGGTCAGCACGAGGCGCGGGTAGTTGGCGGTCTCGCCGCCGTACCCGAACTCGCTGCCCTCGTAGCG